>JADJLZ010000001.1 GCA_016709875.1 Planctomycetota bacterium
CGCTGGGAGGTCTGGACTTGTGACGGGCTGCCCTACCGCGACGGACTGCTGCTCGGCCGCGCACCCAACGCGCTGCAACTGCCGCCGGGCGACTTTGAACTGCGCATCCGATCGCTCGAGGAGGCTCCCGTGCTGTCTGCGCAGAGCTTCTCGGTCGCCGAGGAGCCGCTCGTGATCGAGCTCGCGCGCTGAGAGCGGCGCGCGCGTTCAGTAGAAGAGGAACGGCCACCAGTTCTTCATCGGTTTCCGCTCGTCGTCAAGGCTCTTGTTGTCGAGGCCCGGCATGTTCTGGCGCCAATACACGAGCCACGGGCCCATGCAATCCGGCGCGAGCTCGATGTACTTCGCGAACTTCGCGGGCGTGAACTCGATCGTCTTGTCCTTGCCGCCTTCGCCGTCGAACCTGCGCCAGTGCTCGATCGTCGAGAGCACGGGCGCCGGGTTGTCGAGGTCGTAGTCGTGCCTGCCGTTGGGCGGGAAGTGCACGTTGCCGGCGTTGGCGATGAAATTCTCGAAGCGCAGCTCCTTCCCCGCGTGGTGCACGACCAGCGTGTGCGCATCCGGGTACTCGGCCTTGTCCTTGCCGCCGCCGTCGATCTCGTAGAGCGAGCCGACGGGCAAGCCCCAGCGCTTGTCGAGATCGAAGTCCCCGAACTCGTGGAAGTACTTCTTGTAGTAGGGAATCACGTCGGCGTGCGCCATCGCCTCGAGGCAGTGGCCGAAGTTCTCCATTACGCAGCCGATGCCGCGGTCGTAGTTGATGTAGTTGACGCGCAGGCTGCGGCCTTCCCACGGCTCGTGGTCGTCGCCGCCGTTGCCGCACTGGCGGTGTTCGCTGCCGACGCGCGCGAAGTTCGCGTCATAGACCGGCTTCTGCTCGATGGCCTCGAAGGGCCAGCCCGCTTCGCTCTGGCGCGCGACGAACCAAAGCTCGTTGATCGTGCCGGAATCGAGCAGCTCGCGCAGCGTGAGGCAGCGCTTGGAGTCCTTGGGGTCGCGGAAGCCGTAGTACTCGGCGAACTCCTGCGTGTGCAGCGCCGCGTAGTCGAAGTTGAAGCCCGTCTTGACGTCCGGCAGGCGCGGGTACTTCGTCGAGCTGCCGTCGACCGTCTTCGGGATCGGCGCGGGATCGGTGAGATCGGCGAGCTTCGCGATCTTGTACTGCAGGAAGACCGGCGCCGCCGGGTCCTCGAAGCCGTGGTAGCGCGAGCTCTCGGCGAGCGCCGTGATCAGCTCGTCGACTTTCTTGCGCACATCCGCGAGCGGCACGCCGTTCACGAAATCGAGCACGAGGACCCTGGGCTCGAGGCGCCGGATCTCGTCGTGGTGCTCGACCAGCCAGCGATCGGAGTTGGCCGAGCTCACGGCGTTGGGCCAGACCGTGAGGTCGGGCGCGGGTGTCTTGGGCGCCTGCAGGGCAAGGAGCGGCAGGGCTAGGAGCTGAATCGCGAGGTGCATCCCTCGCAGCCTAACGCCTCCCGCGGGGTGCTCGCCGTGCGCTGTTGTACCCCGGAGCCAAACGCAACCAGAATTGCGTTTGGTAGCCCCAAACGAAAGTCAACCTGCATTTGGAGCTGCCCTGCTCGCGGTCCCAGCGCACGGCGGTCGGCCCTTGCAATCGCCCTCCGCGGTCTCTATCCCAGCCCATCCGACCAACGAGGGACCCCGTGACCGACTCCAAGACGACACCCGGGGCGACACTCTTCGACGAGATCGAGGAGGCGCCCGCGACCAAGGCAGCGAAGACCGTGGTGAAGAAGAAACCGACGAGCTCCGAGAAGGCAGCTGCAGCGCCGCGCGCGAAGCCCAAGCCCAAGGCGGCGGAACCGCTGATCGAGGAGGCGGAAGCGGCGCAGGCTGAGGGTGGCGCGGACGAGCCCGCCGCCGACGAGGCCGCGCCGAAGGAAGCGAAGGCGAAGTCGAGCGAGGAGAAGGAACCCGGCCGCCGCGCGAGTGCCGACGAGATGGCCGGGCGGCAGCGCGAGATCTCGGTGGCCGAGTTCTTCACCAAGAACCGGCACCTGCTCGGCTTCGATTCGCCGCTCAAGGCGCTGCTGACAGCCGTGAAGGAGGCCGTCGACAACTCGCTCGACGCCTGCGAAGAGGCCGGGATCCTGCCCGAGATCTCGGTAGATATCACGGCCATCGCCGAGGACCGCTTCCGCGTCGCGATCGAGGACAATGGTCCGGGCATCATCAAGGACCAGATCGGCAAGGTCTTCGGCAAGCTGCTCTACGGCTCGAAGTTCCACAAGCTGAGCCAGACGCGCGGCCAGCAGGGCATCGGCATCTCGGCCGCGGTGATGTACGGGCAGCTGACGACCGGCAAGCCCGCGCGCATCGTCTCGCGCACGGGGAAGAAGGCCAAGGCGCACGAGTTCCATCTCTCGGTCGACACGGCGCGCAACAAGCCCGACGTGCACGACGAGCGCGAGATCGAGTGGGAGCCCGAGCACGGCACGCGCATCGAGATCGAGATGGAGGCGCGCTACCAGAAGGGACTGCGCTCGGTCGACATGTACTTGAAGCTGACCGCGGTCGCGAACCCGCACGTCACCGTGCGCTACACCGATCCGGGCGGCGAGCAGTTCGTCTACGAGCGCGGCACGAAGGTGCTCCCGCGCGAGACGATCGAGATCAAGCCGCACCCGCACGGCGTCGAGCTCGGCCGCCTGATCCAGATGGCCAAGGAGACCGCCAGCCGCACGCTCTCGGGCTTCCTGCAGGAGGAGTTCTCGCGCGTCGGCCCGAAGGTCGCGCTCGAGATCTGCAAGGGCGCGAAGGTCAGCGAGAAGGCGCACCCCGCGCGCATCGCGCGCGAGGAGGCCTCGGCGCTGCACGCCTCGATCCAGAAGTCGAAGATCATGGCGCCCAGCACGGACTGCATCTCGCCCATCGGCGAGGAACTGATCCTCGCGGGGCTCAAGAAGGAGGTCGAGGCCGACTTCTACGCCTCGGTCACGCGCCCGCCGGCCGTCTACCGCGGCAACCCCTTCCAGATCGAGGTCGGCATCGCCTTCGGCAAGCCCGGCGGCGTGGGCCTGGAGCTGACCGAGGAAGGCCGCATCCAGAAGACGGCCAAGGTCGTCGTGACCGAGGACCTCGTCGGCAATGCCGACGAACCGATCCGCGTGCTGCGCTTCGCGAACCGCGTGCCGCTGCTGCACCAGCAGTCGGCCTGCGCCGTGACGAAGGCCGTGATCGCGACCAACTGGAAGGCCTACGGGCTGCAGCATCCGCGCGGCGCGCTGCCGCTCGGCCCGATGGCGGTGATGGTGCACATCGCCAGCGTCTGGGTGCCGTTCACCTCCGAGTCGAAGGAAGCGATCGCGAACTACGACGAGATCCAGAAGGAGATCCGCCTGGGTCTGCAGGAAGCCGGTCGCAGGCTGGGTCAGTACATCCGCAAGGGCAAGCGCCTGCGCGCGGAGTTCGACAAGCGCTCGTACATCGAGAAGTACATCCCGCACATCGGCATCGCGCTGCAGGAGATCCTCGACCTCACCGATCCCGAGCGCGACGGCACGGTGAACACGCTCGACGACGTGCTGCAGAAGAGTCGGAAGTTCTGACGGCGGTGCAGTTCGAATCCACTCGACCGTGAGGCGAGTTCGGAACCCGTCCGGGGTGGGGAGCCCCGCCAGCGCATTGCGCCAGGCCGAGCTGCCGCGCTCGCGCTCGATCCGTGCCCGCTCGTGCCGCACGCACGGGCCTCCCGGCGTGATCTGTGAGAATTTCAGTATCGAGAGTTGCGCCAGCGCAACAAGCGGATACGCTCGCCATCAACCTCGGCTGCTCGGGGGCCTTCCAACCGGGTCGGGCGCATGCCCCCCCTGCTGCGCCTCACGGCGTCCGCCGAATCGCAACAAGTGGAGTCCTTCCATGGTTCGCAAACTCGCATGGGCCAGCGTGGCCCTACTCGCACTCGTCTCCCTCGCATTGGCAGCGACAGCGCTCCTGCAGCAGGGCAACACCTACTCGATCGACTTCGATGATCCCAACCACGACGGGACCCAGACCATCACCGTCACCGTCTCCTACACCGATCCTCAGGGCGTCAAGAAGGAGAAGAAGGTCGCGGCAACGACCACGATCGCGCACACGATGACCGCGATCACGAAGAAGGAGGCGGTTCAAGCTGCCCTGGATGCCGCGCTCGCGCTGCCGGCCAATCAGGTCGGCGGCCAGTCGCTCGCGACCACGGGAGGCATTGCGGGGCAAGACGTGATGCAGGTCGCCCCGGCCACGGCAACCGGTAACCCTCCTCCGTTCACCGAGGCCAAGATCACGAAGATCACGACCGACGACAAGAACACCAAGGAGAACGACAAGGTCACCCCCCCTGGGCAGTCGCCGGCCGTCGCGACGGTGAGCGCGACGGGTGATCTCACGGGCCAGGCCGCGAGCGGCCCGGCGAGCTTCTCGGTGATCACGAATCAGGGACTCGTCTCGGTCACCGTGACAGCCGGCATGCGCCGGCTGACACTCCTGCAGCAACTGAGGAGCGGCCTCCTGGCTCAGGGTGCCAAGGCCTGGGTGGATTCCGACCGGATGCTGCTGCATGTCCTGATCGACGGCGACGTGATCTCCGGAGTGGGCGCAGGCACCAACGACTCCGGCTTGGCGGCAGTCTCCGAAGTGATGAGCATGTGACCGCCCCTCCAGCCGGTTGATCCGCGGAGGCCGGGGCGCCATGTGGCCTCCGGCCTCCATCGCGTTTTGCGTGCAACGCCGCGCCGATCTCGTTCCGTTCCAGCACCGGCGTTCGTACATCGAGAACTACATCCCGCACATCGGCATCGCGCTGCAGGAGATCCTCGACCTCACCGATCCCGAGCGCGACGGCACGGTGAACACGCTCGACGACGTGCTGCAGCAGAGTCGAAAGTTCTAGGCATCGGACGAACAATCCGGGATCCGCGCTCGAATCCGGGTTGCTGTGTAGTGCGACGGCCCGCACGGCTGTTTGCGCGGCGATCGCAGTCGATCGCAGGCTCGTCGCGCGTGCGCGCGCGCGCCACGCGCTCTCGAGCGTGGACCTAGGATGTGCGCATCGAACGCCGGCTCACGATCTTCGTGGCTGCGCACTGCACTCCGAGGAGGAGTCCCCCCGATGCTAGCCCTCTTGACCACCCTCGCCCTGGCCACCCCCGCTGCTCCGATCCCGTCCTTCGAGGCGCCCAAACTGGCCGCGCTCTACGAAACGGGCACGGACGACGGCACCTTCCACTTCAGCTACACCTATCTCGAGCTCGGCTACAGCAGCACGAACCTCGACAAACTCGACGACGACGCCAAGGGCCTGCGCGGGCGCGCCTCGCTTGGCCTGCTCGGCTTCGCCTATGTCTTCCTCGACTACGCTAACGAGACGACCGACTTCCAGAACTCGAAGAGCGACACCTACGGCTTGGGCGCGGGCGTACACATCCCGCTGCAACCCAAGATCGACCTCGTCGGCGAGGCCGCCTGGCTCTCGAACGACATCTCGAGCGATCTCACGACGCTCGACGAGTCGAACACCGGCTGGACCGCTCTGGCCGGCGCGCGCGTGCTGGCTGTCCCCTGGGACGGCGGCGGCCTGGAGTGGAACGGCGGCTACCGCTGGATCGACCTCAAGGGCTTCGCGAGCGACGAGAAGACCGGCGCGTGGGAGGTCGGTGCGCGCGCGCACTTCCTGAAGATGTTCAGCGTGGGTGCGACCTACTCGTTCCTCGAGCAGGACCGCCAGTGGGGACTCAACGCGCGGATCTCGTTCTGAGCGCGAGTCACTTCGCCGCCGGCCGATCGAGGCCCTCGAGGCTGCGCTGCACGCGCGTGACCTCGGCCTCGCTCGCGCCGGGCTGCGCGGCGTAGAGACGCGCGCTCTCCAGCCAGTGCGTGCGCGCTTCCTCGGCCTGGCCGCGGCGCGCGAGGCACGCGCCGAGCACGAACCGCGTGCGCGCCAGCGCGAGCGAATCCCTCGGCTCGTCGGCCAACTGCAGCGCGAGCGCGTCGCGCGCGCCGCGTTCGGCCTCGCCGAGCTCGCCGAGATCGAGCAGGAACACGGCCTGCCCGTAGAGCGCCTCCCCCAGCGCGCGCGGCGGCGTGCCCGCGAGCCGGCGGATGCGCAGCACCTCGGCCCAGTGCGCGCGCGCCTCGGCGTCGCGCCGGCGCGCGTGCTGCAGCGCGGCGAGCTGCGCGAGGCTCGCGGCGACCTGCGGGTGGTCGGGACCTAGGCGCCGGCGCAGCAATTCGAGCGCCGCCTCGAGGCTCGTGGCCGCGCCGTCGCGCTCGCCCGCCGCGAGCTGCATCGCGCCGAGGTTCGCGAGCGTGAGCGCGAGCCCGTCCTCGCCGTCGACGCCGAGCGCGCGGAAGCCCGTCTCCGCCTTCTGCATCCGCCCGCGCGCTTCGTCCGCATCGCCGTGGCGCCAGAGCGCCGCCGCGAGGTTCGAGAGCGTCTGCAGCGCGAGCAGGTGGCCCTCGCCGAGGATCGACGCGCGGATCTCGAGCGCCTCGCGCAACTCCGCGACGGCGGGTTCGAGCTCGTTGCGGCCGAGGTGCACGCCCGCGAGGTTGTTCAAGGACTCGGCGACCGGCAGCGAACGCGGGTCGCGTGCGCGGCGCAGCGCGAGCGCCTCGCGGTGCAGCGCCTCGGCCTCGCCGTCGCGGCCGAGGTTGCGCAGGCAGGCGGCAAGGTCGTTGGCGATCGAAGCGACGTCGGCGTGCGTCTGGTTGCCTGCGGCGCGGTGGATCGGCAGCGCATCGGCGAGGTGCTGTGCCGCGGCGGCGAAGTCGCCGCTCTGGAACTCGAGCTGGCCGAGGCTGCGCAGCGAGAGCGCGTACTCGAGGCTCTGCCTGCCGTAGGCCTGTTCGCGGATCGCGAGCGCCTCCTCGATCAGCGCGCGCGCGTCGTCGAAGAGGTCGAGGCGCCGGCACACCTGCCCGAGCGTGTCGAGCAGGTTGGCGCGCATGTGATCCTCTTGCGCGTGCTGCCGGCGCACGCGCTCGGCCTGCTCGAGCACGCGTTCGCGCGCGCGCTGCTGCCAGGCCGGATCCTGCGCCGGCTGCGCGGGCAGGAAGGCCTCCATCAGGAAGCTCGCGACGCCCTGGAAGGACTCGGCCTCGATCTCGGCGTGCTGTGCGTGCTCCTCCGCGATGCGCTCGCTGCGTCGCGCGGTGAAGAGGCCGAAGAGCAGCGCTGCGAGCACGAGAACCCCGGCTCCGACCGCGACGCGGTGCCGGCGCACGAACTTCGCGGCGAGATACGCGAGCGAGTTGCCGCGCGCGCGCACCGGCTCGCCGGCGAGGTGCCGCTCGAGGTCGTCGGCGAATTCCTGCGCCGAGGAATAACGCCGCTCGGGCTCCTTGCGCAGCGCCATCAGCACGATGCGGTCGAGGTCCCCGCGCAGCGCGCGGCGCAGGCCGGCAGGCGTGCTGCGCAAGCGCTGCGCGAGCGGGCCGGGCTCGTGCGTGCGCTCGGCGCGGCCGACGCGCGTGCTCGGCCGCTCGGGCAGCTGCTCGTGCACGAGGCGCTCCCACGTCGCGGGGCTGCGGCTCTCGCTCTCGAAGGGCAGCCGGCCGGTCGCGAGCTCGTACAGGATCACGCCCAGCGAGTAGACGTCGAGCGCCGTCGTCAGCGCGCCGCCCGCGAGCTGCTCGGGGCTGGCGTACTCGGGCGTCAGCACCTTCGCGATCGTGCGCGCCGCCGCGGCGGGCTGCTCGCTCGGCCCCTCCTCCAGCAGGCGCGCGATGCCGAAGTCGAGCAGGCGCGGTTCCCCGCGTTCGTCGATCAGGATGTTCGCGGGCTTCAGGTCGCAGTGCAGCACCAGGTTCTGGTGCGCGTAGTGCACCGCGCGGCAGACCTGCACGAACAGGCGCAGCCGCGCCGCGAGCCCGAGGCGCTCGCGCTCGCAGTAGCGGTCGAGCGCCTCGCCGCGCACGTACTCCATCACGAAGTACGGGCAGCCCTCGGGCGTCGTGCCGCCGTCGAGCACGCGCGCAATCGAGGGGTGCGCCAGCGCCGCGAGCGTGCGCCGCTCGAACTCGAAGCGCCGCAGCATCCACTCGGTCGCGTGCTCGGCGCGGATCAGCTTGACCGCGACCTGCTGCTCGTAGAGCCCGTCGGCGCGCTGCGCGAGGTAGACGACGCCCATCCCGCCGGCGGCGAGGCGCGACTCGATGCGGTAGGCGCCGAGCACGCGCCCGAGCAGCGGATCGACCGGCGCCACGCTCGTGTGCGCCTCCAGGCGCGAGAGCGCGTCGCTCCCCTCGCGGTCGCCACGCAGGAGCGCCTCGAGGTCCAGGCGCAGCTCGGCATCGCCGGCGCACTCCGACTCGAGGAAATCCGCGCGGCCGCGCTCGTCGAGATCGACGGCGCGGTGGAACAGCGCCTGCAGCTCGCGCCAGCGCTCAGGCTTCACGCGAACCGTCCAGACGCGCGCGCAACCAGGCGCGCGCCATGCGCCATTCGCGCTGCGCCGTCGACGCGGAGACGCCGAGCGCCTTGCCGAGCTCCTCGACCGAGAGCCCGGCGAAGAAGCGCAGTTCGACCAGGCGCGCCTTGGCCGGATCGAGCGCCGCGAGCGCGGCGAGCGCCTCGTCGAGCGAGAGCAGCTCCTCGTCCTCGAGCGGCTCGGCGACCTCGAGGCCCTCGAGCGGCACGCGCACGCGTCCCCCGCCACGCTTCTCACGTGCGCGGCGGCGCGCGTGGTCGACCAGCACGCGCCGGATCGCGGTCGCGGCGGCGGCGAAGAAGCTCTCGCGGTCGGCGAAGGCGCCCTGCTCGTCCCGCGCGAGGCGCAGGTAGGCCTCGTGCACGAGCGCCGTCGGCTGCAGCGTGTGGCCGGCGCGCTCGGCCGCCATCTCGCGCCGCGCGAGCTCGTGCAGTTCGCCGTAGAGGAGCGCCTCGAGTTCCGCGGCTGCGCCCGGATCCCCGGCCTGGGCCGAACGGAGGATGCGGTTGAGGTCAGCCATCGATGGACGGGCTGCCTGCATGCGAGCCGCGCGCCTGCGATCGTAGCGGGAGCGTGCGATTCCGCGCAACTTGGAGGGATTCGCGTGAATCCTGACCGGTCCGGCGCCGCGAGGGCGCATTCACCCCTGGAGCGGCGTGCCTGCCGCCCAGCCAAGGAACAGACATGAAGACCGCTCGAATTCTGGGAATGCTCGTCCTGCTCCTCTCGACCACGGTCAGCGCGCAGACCATCTACGTCGACACCGCAGCCGACGTGATCGACTTCGGTGGCGCGCAGCTCGTCGCGAACCTGCCGGGCCCAGACGGCCGGATCTCGCTCGCCGAGGCCGCGCTCGCCTCCGACAACACGCCCGGCGTGCAGACGATCGGTTTCCACGTGCCGCAGAACGAGTGGCAGTACCAGTGGCTTTATCCGGGTCGCGCGGTACTGACGATCTTCCTCGGACTGACGCTGTTCCAACCGGTGATCCTCGACGCGACCACGCAGACCGCGTTCACGGGCGACACGAACCCCACGGGCGGCGAGGTCGTGATCTTCTCCTCGATCTACCTCAACAACAGCGTCGGCAGCGAGGTGCGCGGATTCGCCAACAGCGTGATCTACCTCGCCGGCGGATCGTCGAACGTGCTCCAGGGCAACAGCGACTGCGGGTTCGACGTCTTCGACTCCGCGTCGATCCTGATCGGCGGCACCAGTCCCGGCCAGGCCAACACGGGCAGCGGCTTCATCAAGCTCGCCAGCACGACCAACGCCATCGTCGTCGGAAACACCACCGGGCGTGTGCGCGTGCTCGGAAACGGCCCCCCCACACTCAACAACCGCATCGGCGGGCCGACGCTCGCCGAGCGCAACTTCATCACCGGCTACGGTTCCGTCTCCAGCCAGGGCATCCCGGGCGGGATCGCGGTCGAGATCTTCGACGCCTCCGGCACGACGATCGAGAACAACTGGATCGGCACGACGCCCGACGGTCTCGCGCAGGGCAACCCCTACACCACGATCGGGATCGCGGTCTGGGGCAACGTCGACGACAACACGGTCCTGCGCAACAATCGCATCGCCGGGATCCACGCGCTGGCGCTGCCGACGCACGGTCCTTCCTACTACGTCGGCACGGGGATCGTGATCGACGGCGGAGGCAACGGCCTCACGATCGTGGGCAACACCATCGGACTCGACGCGAACGGACCGCCGCTGCTCGGCAGCGTCACGGGCATCGCGACGGTCAACTTCTACCTCGGACAGAAGCAGAATGTCGTCATCGGCGGCAGCGCGGCCGGCGAAGGCAACGAGCTCGCCGGCAACGACCGCCAGGGGATCCTGCTCTCGAACGGCTACAGCGGCGTGCGCCTCTCCGGGAACTCGATCCACGACAACGGCGAGATCGGGATCGACCTCGTCAACGCCGGATTCCTGCAGGGTGTTTCCCCGAACGACGCGCTCGATGCGGACTCGGGCGCGAACGGCCTGCAGAATTTCCCGGTGCTGCAATCCGCGACGCGCACGAGCTCGACGCTCCGGGTGCAGGGAACGCTGAACAGCACGGCCTCGTCCGCCTTCACGCTCGAGTTCTTCGCCTCGCCCGGTTGCGACGCCAGCGGGTTCGGCGAGGGCCTGGTGTTCCTCGGTTCGACGCCGGCCACGACCAACGCGAGCGGCAACGCGAGCTTCGATGTCACCCTGTCCGCAAGCATCGCCGCGGGCTGGTCGGTCACGGCGACCGTGACCTCGGCGAGCGGATCGACCTCCGAGTTCAGCGCCTGCACGACGGCTCAGGACGCGCCGAGCACGGGAACCCCGTTCTGCTTGGGCGACGGCAGCGCGGGAGCTTGCCCGTGCGCGAACAACGGCACGAGCGGCCGCGGCTGCGAGAACTCCGCCTCGACCGGCGGCGCGATCCTCGCCGGCAGCGGCGCGGCCTCGCTCGCGAACGACACGCTGGTGCTCCAGTCGAGCGGCGAACTGCCGACCGCGCTCAGCATCCTCTTGCAGGGCAGCACCTCGGTCGCCCCGCTCGCCTTCGGCGACGGCTTGCGCTGCGCGGGCGGCGCGCTGAAGCGGCTCTACATCCGCAACGCAACCGGCGGCGCGATCAGCGTCCCGCAGGCGGGCGATCCGTCGATCTCCGCGCGCTCTGCGGCGCTCGGCGACACGCTCTCGAGCGGCGCGACACGCTACTACCAGACCTACTACCGCGATCCGCAGCTCGGCTTCTGCCCGAGCCCTGTGGGCAACAGCTGGAACATCTCTTCCGGCCTCTCGATCCTCTGGGCACAGTGAGACGACACGAAGGCACACAACCATGAACACGCACACCTCGATCCCGACCGTCCTCGCACTCTCGCTGCTCACCGGCCTGGCACAGGCACGGCAGTCGGGACCGCAGATCACGATCACGGATCTGCCGCTGCTCCCGGGCGGCACCTACGCGTCCGCGTACGGGATCAACGACACGGGCAAGATCGTCGGTGTCGCCAACGACGCGGGCGGCAACTTCCTGAACGTACAGTGGGTCAACGGGCAGATCTCGATCCTACCCACGTTCAGCGGAGGCGCCGGACTCTCCATCCCGGAGGACCTGAACGACGCGGGTGAGAGCGCCGGGCACCAGCACGTGTTCGGCAGCATCAACTACGCCGTCTGGTGGGACGCGCAGAACAACCCAAGCGCGCTGCCCGGGATCCCCGGCGGTTCGAGCGCGAGCAACTGGGCGCACGCGATCAACGCCTCGGGCCAGATCGTCGGCTACTCGCAGGAGGGCGCGCCGAACAGCTACGCGCACGCGGTCGTCTGGCTGCAGGGCACGGTGCAGACGGACCTGGGTTTCATGGGCGGCGGCACGTACTCGAACGCCTACGGCATCAACGATCTCGGCGCAGTGGTCGGCGTGGCAGCGGTGGCGAGCACGAACCAGCACGCGTTCCTGTGGCAGAACGGCCAGTACACCGACCTCAGCACCTGGACCGGCGGCGGCGCCAGCTCGTGGGCCTACGCAATCAACAACGCCGGCGAGATCGTGGGCCTCAACGCAAGCGTCGCCTCGCTCTGGCGCAACGGCTCCGTGCAGGCGCTCGCGATGCCCGCCGGACTCTCGGCCTTCACGCCCGTGATCGACATCAACGACGCAGGCGACATGATCGCTACGGCGAGCGCCGGATTCCCGACCGAGGTCGGCGTGCTATGGCACAACGGCCTGCCGATCAACCTTGGCACGCTGCCTGGAGGGAACATCAGCCGCGCGCGACGCATCAACGCGGCCGGAGAGATCGTCGGCGAAGCGAACGCCGCCAACGGCTTCTTCCACGCGGTCAAGTGGACGCTCTCCGCGCCCCCGACCCCGTTCTGCTTCGGCGACGGCGGCGCGGGTGCGTGTCCGTGCGGGAACAACGGCACGAGCGGACGCGGTTGCCAGAACTCCGCCTCGACCGGCGGCGCGATCCTCGCTGGCACGGGGACGGCCTCGCTCGCCAACGACACGCTGGTGCTGAACTCGACCGGCGAACTGCCGACCGCGCTCAGCATCCTCTTGCAGGGCAGCACCGCGGTCGCCCCGATCGCTTTCGGCGACGGATTGCGCTGCGCGGGCGGCACGCTGAAGCGCCTCTACGTCCGCAACGCAACCGGCGGCGCGATCAGCCTGCCTCAGGCGGGCGATCCGTCGATCTCCGCTCGCTCCGCGGCGCTCGGCGACGCGCTCACGAACGGCGCGACGCGCTACTACCAGACCTACTACCGCGACCCGCAGCTGGGCTTCTGCCCCACGCCGCAAGGCAACAGCTGGAACATCTCCTCGGGCGTCTTCGTCGTCTGGGCGCAGTGAGCAGCCCCCGCCCAACCGCAAACGCAGCGAGCGGCCCATTTCGCGGGCCGCTCGCGTCGCTGAACGGGTTTCCCCCGCTCAACTCAACTTGGACTTGTCGTCCCAGTCGGCGCGTTTGTTCTTGTTCCACCAGCGCTGCCACAGATCGGCCTCGCGGGAATCCTGCTTGGAGAGCCGCTCGAGCGTCGTGCCGCAGGCGGCCTGGATCGCGTCGTAGCGACGCTGCGCAGCGTCGTCGTGGACCGCGTTCGGATCGAGCGTCGGCTGGGCCTGCGACTCCTTCTGGTCCTTGGCTTCCATGAGCGACTTCAGGACTTCGCCGAAGAGCTGCTTGCGCAGCACGAGCGGCGCGCTGTCGTACTCGCCCAGCGCTTCGCAGGCTGCGGCGACCAGTCCATCGTCACTGCTGTCGAGGAAGTCGAGCAGCGTCTTCACGACCGACTTGTCGCGCGTCTTGCCCAGCGCGAGGACGAGCGTGCGGCCGATCTCCTTGTCCTTCAGCAACGAGCGGTTCTCGGCCGCGCGCTCGAGCGCGGGCAGCGACTCGGGTGCCATCGCAGCCAGCGCGCGAGCCGTCAGACACACGACGTCGCTGTCGGGCTGACCCTTCTCCTTGGCGGAGAGCCCCTTCTCGAGGCCGCGCACGATCACGCCGCGCTCGCGGGTGCCCGCGACGGCGAACTGGGCCGCGAGGCGCTCGAGCAGCTCCTTTGCGTGCGCATCGTCGACTGCGCGCTGTGTGACCTCGTGCTTGAACTCGTCGACGAGCGCGGCCACCTGCCGCTGTGCGTCCGCGGATGCGGACTGGGCATCCCCGGCCGCGAGCGGCGCGAGCAGCGCAAGACACAAGAAGACGGAAGAACGAAAAAAGCGGTTCTGGATCATGCTGCGGAATCTCACCCCTGCCGATCGAGCTTCCTGGGAGCCCGTGATTCCCTGCCCCCTGCCAGGGGCGAGCGAGGCACGGATGTCGGCGCTCTCATCTGCCGTTCCTGAGCCAAGTCGCGAAATCCGCGCGAAAGGCTTTCCGGTTTGCGCAACGCTTGCAACGGCCGCGCCGCTCCTCTACCAATGCGCCTCACGCCCGCATCTCCAACGCATCCACGAGCACCATGGCCGAACGCAAGAAGCCCGAACCGAAGCTCTCCTCCGTCAAGCGCGCGCCGCGCAAGCTCGACGAGCTCGACAAGAAGACGCTCCAGATGATCGAAGGCACGGCGCTGCGCGTGCGCAAGTCGATCGACGGTCGCGTGCTGCCGGAGCTGCGCTTCCCGACGCGCTCGCTCTCGAACGTGAAGTACGACACCAAGGTGGGCTACTTCGAGCTCGGCAAGGGCACCAGCGCGCGCGCGCTCTCGGTCAACACGGTCAAGAGCTTCGCGCAGACGCTGCGCCTGATGGCGATCAGTAAGGAGATGGTCGAGAACAACGACTTCGCCACCAAGCGAGAGGCCTACTACGTCTCCAAGAACTGGGGCGACGCCAAGTTCAACGAGCAGCCCGAGTCCGACACCGTGATGGACGACATCGAGGCGATGGCCTCGGTCGTGGGGCTCAGCCGCGAGCAACTGCGCTACTTCCCCGAGGAGCACGGCGGCTCGGTCGCGGGCAACCTGGTCGTGATCGACATCGACTCGGAGACCGGCAAGGAGCTCGAGATCGACTGCACCGGCTTCGGCACGGGCTCGTACTCGATCCCGCACTCGGTCGAGCACCTGAAGTTCAAGACCGAGGCGAAGTTCGTGATCGCGATCGAGACGGGCGGCATGTTCCAGCGCCTGAACAACCACAAGTTCTGGAAGAGCGCCTCGTGCATCCTGATCGAGACCGCCGGCGTACCCACGCGCGCCACGCGGCGCTTCATCCGCCGTCTCGCGGACGACAAGAAGATCCCGGTCTACGCCTTCGTCGATTGCGATCCGTACGGCATCGCGAACATCTACCGCACGCTCAAGGTCGGCTCGGGCAACATGGCCCACATCAACCGCTTCTTCTGCGTGCCGCAGGCGCAGTACCTGGGCGTGACACCGCAGGACATCCTGGATTTCAAGCTCGAGGACGCGACGCACCCCCTGCAGGAGGTCGACATCAAGCGCGCCAAGGACGCGCTCAAGAACGACCCCTTCTTCATGGCGCACAAGCCCTGGATCAAGGCCATCGAGCAGATGCTCAAGATGGGCGTGCGCGCCGAGCAGCAGGCGCTGGCGAAGTGGGGCCTCAACTTCGTGCTCGAGGAGTACCTCCCGCGCAAGCTGGCGAACCGCAAGGGCTTCCTGCCCTAGCTCGGGGACAAGTCTTGCACGCGGGTACGCGGGCTCTCACCCCGTTCCGCCCAGGCTCGGGTATCTTGGCGGCGCGGGCACTTGCGCCCGTCCCACTCACCCCCCTCTGCCGAGCGAGCCTGCGGACGCAGTCTCGCTCAGGAGTTGCCTCGATGATCCCCCGCTCCCTGGCCGTGTTGCTCGTCGCGAGCTCCGTGTGTTCCCTCGCGTCGGCCGACGTGTCGTCCGCTCCGAACCCCAAGACCCGCAGCTACGCCTACCGCGCCCCGGCGCTGAAGGCCGCTCCCGCGAGCAGCGCGGAGCAGAAGAAGCAGATCGCGCTCGCGCAGCTGAAGAATGGCGCGAGCGCTCCCTCCGGCGCCGCGACGCTGGGCGGACTGCAGGCCGGATCGCCGAGCTCCTTCCCGAGCACGCTCGCGCTCGGCGGCAACGACAGCTGCGCGACGCCCGACCCGATCTCCGGCACGGGCACGTTCTTTTTCGACAACTCGGCCGCGACGACCGGCTCGCAAGGACAGGCCGAAGCGCTGTGCCTGTCCTTCGGCCAGATGGCGATCGCGAACGACGTGTGGTTCGTCTGGACCGCGCCGCAGAGCGGCACGGCGACGATGACGCTGTGCGGCGGAACGGGCATGGACAGCAAGATCGCGGCCTACGCCGGGGCGACCTGTCCCGCGCCTGGCAGCGCGATCGCGTGCAATGACGACAGCTGCGGACTGCAGAGCTCGATGTCCTTCCCCGTCAACGCTGGCGGGAACTACATGCTGCAGCTGGGCAACTACTTCAATGCCAGCCCGCTCAGCGGCACGTTCACGATGAACGTCATCGGCGGTGCGCCCTCGAACGACAACTGCGCCAGCGCGATCGCGATCAGCGGCGCGGGCCCCTTCAACTTCGACACGACGGGCGCCACGACCAGCGCGCAGCAGAGCGGCTCGTGCCCGACGGCGGGCCAGGACATCTGGTACGCCTGGACGGCGCCCTCGAGCGGCACCGCGACGCTCTCGCTCTGCGGGAGCTCGTTCGACTCGATCATCGCCGTCTACGCGGGCGCGGGCTGCCCGGCGGCGGGCACCGCCTGGTGCAACGACGACAGTTGCGCACTGCAGAGCGCGGTGACCTTCCCCTGCACGGCCGGCGCGGTGTACGAGCTGCAACTCGGCGGCTACAACGCAAATAGCGGCCCGGGCAGCTTCACGCTCAATGTCGTCGGCGGCGGGCCGTCGAATGACAACTGCGCCAGCGCGATCGCGATCAGCGGCGCAGGCCCGTTCGTGTTCGACACGACCGGCGCCACGACCAGCGCGCAGCAGAGCGGCACCTGCGGCACCGCCGGCCAGGACGTCTGGTACCAGTGGACCGCGACCGGCACGGGGGTCGCGACGCTCTCCCTGTGCGGCACCTCCTTCGACACGATCGCCGCGGTCTACGCCGGCGCGGGCTGCCCCGCGGGCGGGACGAACTGGTGCAACGACGACTTCTGCGCGGCGCAGAGCCAGGTCAGCTTCCCCTGCGCGGCGGGCAGCGTCTTCACGCTCCAGATCGGCGGCTTCACCGCGGCCTCGGGGCCGGGCTCGTTCACGCTGAGCGTCAACAGCGCGGTCGCGAACGACGACTGTGCCACCCCCACCGCGATTGCGGGCAACGGCGTGTTCGCGTTCGACAACACGCTGGCGACGACCGGCACGCAGGGACAGGCCGAACCCAACTGCCTGTTCTTCGCGACGACCGGCTTCGACAACGACGTGTGGTTCCGCTGGACGCCCTCGAGCACGGGCAACGCCGTCTTTTCGATGTGCGGACTCTCCGGCATGGACAGCAAGATCGCGGCCTACGCCGGCTCGAGCTGCCCGACCCCGGGCAGCGTGCTCGCCTGCAACGACGACAGCTGCGTGCTCGAGAGCGAGGTCACGTTCCCCGTCACGAGCGGGAGCACATACCTGCTGCAGCTGGGGAACTTCCCTGGCGCACTCGGGGCCGCGGGCTTCTTCTCGCTCGACGTCCCCGGTGGCACGAGCGGCGTGGCGTACCTGTGCGATCCGGGCACCGGCGGTGTGATCGTGTGCCCGTGCGCGAACCCGCCCACGGGCAGCGGTCGCGGCTGCAACAACAGTGCAGGCACGGGTGGCGCGTCGATCGTCGCAGCTGGGAGCAACGCGCTCGCAACGCCGACGCTCGTCCTCACCACCGCTGGCGAGAAGCCGACGGCGACGACGATCCTGCTGCAGGGCAACGGGGTGAACCCCGCCGGCCTCAATTTCGGCCAGGGCGTGCGCTGCGCGACCGGGCTCTTGAAGCGGCTGTACACGCGTGCCGCGGTCGGTGGGAGCATCAGCGTGCCGAACTTCGGCGGCGGAGATCCGAGCATCCCGGTGCGCTCGGCTGCGCTGGGCGATCCGATCCTCGCGGGCCAGACGCGCTGGTACGTGGCGTACTACCGCGATCCGATCGTGCTCGGTGGCTGCTCGACGTCGGCCACCTACAACAGCACGAACAGCGCTTCCGTGCTCTGGCAGTGAGGCCCTGAAAGGGCGCCACAAGCCCACGCTGCGCTACCCATATCTCGGGAAACACGGCCGGGCGTGAGAAAATTCGGGCCCGGGAATCGGGGGCAAGGGTCCCCCGATTCTCGGGCTCGTTGGTATCGTGGAGGCTTCGGCCCGACGCGTGCAGGCACGCCGGCGCCGGCTTGGTTTCGAACCTGCAGACTCTTCTACTCGACAGTACTTTCAGGAGCTCCTTGATGAACACCCGTCTGATGGCCGCCCTCCTCGCGGCCGGCACAACCTGTTCCTTGGCCTCGGCGAACGTCGTGGCTTCGAACAACCCCAAGACCCGCCAAGTCCCCTACGTGCAGGCTCAGCAGAACCCGGCGGTCAAGCTGACCGCCGAGCAGAGCAAGCAGGAACGCCTCCTCGCGCAGAAGCTCGCGGCGATCGCGAGCCAGTCCGCGCCGCTCGCGCAGAGCGGCATGCAGCAGGGCAACCCGACGGGATTCCCGAGCACGCTCGCCCTCGGCGGCGGTGACGACTGCAACACGCCGGATGCGATCTTGGGCACCGGCAGTTTCGCCTTCGACAACACGCTCGCCACGACGGGCACCCAGGGCCAGACCGAGGCCATCTGCCTCTTCTTCGGCCAGACCGGCATCAACAACGACGTCTGGTTCGCCTGGACCGCGTCGGCCACCGGCACCACCACGGTCTCCTTCTGCGGCACGGCGACGATGGACAGCAAGATCGCCGTGTACAACGGCTCGACCTGCCCCGGCGGCGCCGCGATCGCCTGCAACGACGACTCCTGCGCTCTGCAGAGCTCGGTCTCGTTCCCCGCGACGAGCGGCAACACCTACATGCTCCAGGTCGGCAACTTCCCGGGCGCCACGGCTGGCAGCGGTTCGTTCACGATCTCGGGCGGCGGCGCGGGCCCCGCGAACGACGACTGCTCGACGGCGGTCGCGATCACGGGCAACGGCCCCTTCGCGTACGACACCACGGGTGCGACCACGAGCTCGCAGCAGTCCGGCGGCTGCGCCACGGCGGGCCAGGACATTTGGTACGACTGGACCGCGCCCGCGAGCGGCAACGCGCTGCTTTCGCTGTGCGGCAACTCCTACGACACCGTCGCCGCGGCGTATGTCGGCGCGGGCTGCCCCGTCGGCGGCACGAGCTACTGCAACGACGACAGCTGCGGTCTGCAGAGCGAAGTGATCTTCCCGGTCGTCGCCGGCAGCCACTACATGCTGCAGATCGGCGGCTTCGGCGCGAACTCGGGCCCCGGCTCGTTCAGCGTGACCATCTCCGCCCCCACCGCGGGTGACAGCTGCAGCACGCCGACCGTCATCGCGGGCAACGGCACGTTCAACTTCGACAACACGGGCGCGACGACCGGCACCGAAGGCCAGACCGAAGCGGCCTGCCTCGCGTTCGGCTCGACCGCGGTCGACAACGACCTGTGGTACCGCTGGACCGCTACCGCCACGGGCACCGCGACCATGTCGCTGTGCACGCTCGCCACGATGGACAGCAAGATCGCGGCCTACGCCGGCTCGAGCTGCCCGACCGCGGGCACCGCGCTCGCTTGCAACGACGACACCTGCGCGCTGCAGAGCGAGATCCAGTTCGCCGTGACCGCGGGCAGCACCTACATGCTGCAGCTCGGCAACTTCCCGGGCGGCGCTCCTGGCACTGGCACCTTCACGGTCGACGTGCCCGGTGGTGGCACGGGCGTCAGCTACCTGTGCGATCCGGGCAGCGTCGGCGTCACCGCGTGCCCCTGCGGCAACCCCGCCTCGGGCAGCGGCCGCGGCTGTGACAACAGCTCCGCGACCGGCGGCGCGTCGGTGACGGGTGCGGGCAGCAACGCCCTCGCGACCCCGACCCTGGTCTTCACGACGGCCGGCGAGAAGCCGACCGCCACGACGATCTTCCTGCAGGGCAGTGCGTCGAACGCGGCCGGCCTGGTCTTCGGCCAGGGCGTGCGCTGCGCGACCGGCGTTCTGAAGCGCCTCTACACGCGCACGGCTTCCGGCGGCAGCGTGACCGTGCCGAACTTCGGCGCGGGCGACCTGGACATCCCGGCTCGTTCGGCCGCCCTGGGCGATCCGATCAGCGCGGGCCAGAGCCGCTGGTACCTGGCGTACTACCGCGACCCGATCGTGCTCGGCGGCTGCGCCGCCACGAGCACCTACAACTGCACCAACACGGCCGAAGTGCCCTGGCAGTAGTCGCACTGGGATCGTTACGGCGCCCCGCGCGGTCTCCGGACCTCGCGGGGCGCCTTCGTTTGCGCTCTACGCCCTCCATCCCGGGCGGTTCCAGATTCACAATCGACCTCCAGGATTCCTGCACAAACAAAAGCTCCCGAGCCCGGGAGCGCAGGCCCGCGGCCTACCGGGACACCCCCCAATCACAAAAAAAACTTCCTGAAAACAGCCAAGCAGGCCCGTTTTCAGGAACTCCCGGTATGGTGAAGCATCCGGCATCCTGTGAGCAGGTGCACTCTGCCGGACCCCTTTCGAACGCCTGCGCTTCCCCACCCCACGAGACCGGAGACTGCAAGATGAACATTCGTTGGATGACCACCTTCCTGGTGGCAAGCTCGACGGCCACGCTGGCTTTTGCCAGCGGCCCCGCGTCGACAAATCCGAAGACCGCGCAGAAGCCCTACCAAAAGCCTGTTGCGGCTGAGCGCGTCCTGAAGGGCGTCGCACCGACCGCCAAGGAATCCGCGCTGCTGAAGATCAGCCCCGCTGAGAAGCAGCGCCTGTACGACGCCCAGCAGCTGCAGCGCAAGCTCGCCGCGATCGCCAGCCAGCCCGCGCCCCTCGCGCAGAGCGGTGGCCACCAGCAGGCGAACCCGCGCAATCTCCCCAGCACACTCGCCCTCGGCGGCGGTGACGACTGCGCGACGCCGGACGCGATCTCTGGCAACGGCAGCTTCGCCTTCGACAACTCACTCGCCACGACGGGCACCCAGGGCCAGACCGAGGCGAGCTGCCTCTTCTTCGGCCAGACCGGTCTCAACAACGACGTGTGGTTCGCCTGGACCGCTCCGTCGAACGGCACCGCGACCTTCTCGCTCTGCACCGGCACGACGATGGACAGCAAGATCGCCGTGTACAACGGCGCGACTTGTCCGGCCGGCGCCGCGATCGCCTGCAACGACGATTCGTGCAGCCTGCAGAGCCAGACCACCTTCACGGCGGTCGGCGGCAACACCTACATGCTGCAGCTGGGCAACTTCCCCGGCGGCACCGGCGGCAGCGGCACGTTCACGATGAACGTGACCGGCGGCGGCGGCGGCCCGGCGAACGACGGCTGCTCGACGCCGACGGCGATCAGCGGTGCGGGCCCCTTCGCCTTCGACACGACGGGTGCGACCACGAGCGCTCAGCAGAGCGGCTCGTGCGCGACCTCCGGCCATGACCTGTGGTACGACTGGACCGCCAGCGCCACGGGCACCGTCACCTTCGCGACCTGCGGCCTGGCCTCGTTCGACACCGTGATCGCGGTGTACGACGGCGCCGGCTGCCCCGCGGGTGGCTCGCTCGCGTGCAACGACGACTCCTGCGGCGCGCAGAGCAGCACCACCTTCGCTGCGACCGCCGGCAACCACTACATGCTGCAGGTCGGCGGCTTCGGCGCGTCTGTCGGGACCGGCTCCTTCTCGCTCTCCACGAGCGTCACCGGCCCTGCCAACGACGAGTGCACGGCCGCGACCGCCATTTCGGGCAACGGCTCGTTCCCCTTCGACAGCACCGCGGCGACGACGAGCGTGGACGGCCAGGCCGAAACGGCTTGCCTGTTCTTCGGCTCGACGGCGATCGACCACGACCTGTGGTACGCCTGGACCGCGCCGGTCACGGGCACCGCGACCTACGAGGTCTGCGGCGGCAGCTCGATGGACAGCAAGATCGCGGTGTACTCCGGCTCGAGCTGCCCGACCTCCGGCTCGGCCCTCGCGTGCAACGACGACTTCTGCGCCCTGCAGAGCTCGGTCACGTTCCCGGTCATCGGCGGCAGCAGCTACATGCTGCAGCTCGGCACCTTCCCCGGTGCGTCCGGCGGCACGGGCACCTTCTCGGTGAACGTCGCTCCCGCGGCGAACCCCGACGACTGCTCGACGCCGACGGCGATCTCGGGCAACGGCGTGTTCCCCTTCGACAACAGCGCGGCGACGACCGGCACGGAAGGTCAGTCCGAAGCGGCCTGCCTGTTCTTCGGTTCTACCGGGCTCGACAACGACGTGTGGTACGCCTGGACGGCCGGCAACAGCGGCACCGCGACCTTCTCGCTGTGCACGCTCTCCACGATGGACAGCAAGATCGCCGTCTACGACGGCTCGAGCTGCCCGAGCAGCGCGGCCCTCGCGTGCAACGACGACTCCTGCAGCCTGCAGAGCTCGCTCACGTTCGCCGCGGTCGCCGGCAACACCTACATGCTGCAGATCGGGAACTTCCCCGGCGGCACCGGTGCTGTCGGTTCCTTCTCGATGAACGTCGTCACCTCCGGCCCGGCCAATGACAACTGCTCGGCGGCGACGCTGATCAGCGGTCTGGGGACCTTCCCCTTCGACACGACCGGCGCGACCACCAGCGCCCAGCAGGGCGGTGCCTGCGGCACGTCGAACCTCGACGTGTGGTACGACTGGACCGCTCCGAGCACCGGCGTGTGCACTCTGACCCTGTGCAACGGCGCGGTGGCCTTCGACTCGTTGATCAACGTGTACGACGGCTCCGGTTGCCCGAGCGGCGCGGCCCTCGCGTGCAACGACGACAACTGTGGCCTGGTGAGCGCGCTGAGCTTCAACGCCATCAGCGGCAACAGCTACATGTTCCAGATCGGCGCCTTCAGCACGGGCAGTGGCTCGGGTTCGTTCGACGTCAACATCGTCGCGCCGCCCGCTCCCTGCACGCCCTGGGACGACGGCACGACCGAGAACCTGATCGGCTTCAACACCATCTCGAACGACCTCGTCTGGGCCAACCGCTTCGGCGCTCCCAGCCAGGTCAACACGATCGACTCGGTCGACGTGATGTGGGGCTCGCCGCTCTTCCCGGGTCTCAACCCGGGCAACGGTAGCCCGACGGACGTGTTCATCTGGGTCGACGGTCCGACGCAGGACGGCGACCCGAGCGACGCGACGCTGCTCGTCTCGATCCCGGCGACGGTCTCGAACGTGGACACGGACACGTACGCGAACTTCCCGATCGCCCCGCGCACCATCACCGGCGTGTTCTTCGTGGGTACGCACCAGTCGTGCACCACGGGCCAGTTCCCGGCCTCGACCGACCAGACCGCGCACCCGTTCTCGAACGTGTCGTGGGTCTGGGGTGATCCGGCGAACCCGGCGGCGAACTACGCCAACCCGGGCGCGAACGTGCAGCCCCCGATCTCGCTCGACGCGATCGGCATCCCCGGCCAGTTGTGCGTGCGCGTCAACTGCAGCAGCGGTCCCGCGACGTACCTGTGCGAACCCGGCCTCGGCGGCGTGATGTCCTGCCCCTGCTCGAACCCGCCCTCGGGCTCGAGCCGTGGTTGCGACAACAGCGCCGGCACCGGCGGTGCGTTCCTCGTGGCGAGCGGCTCGGCCAACGTGGCCGCGTCGACGCTCGCGTTCAACACGCAGAACCAGGTCGCCAGCTCGTTCTCGATGCTCGTTCAGGGCGACGCCCTGACCGCCGCCGGAACGACCTTCGGCCAGGGCGTGCGCTGCGTCGGAGGCACCCTCCGCCGCATGTACGTGCACTTCTCGAGCGGCGGAAGCGCGAGCTTCCCGGGCGCGCTCGACCCCGACATCGCCACCCGCTCGGCTACCCTCGGTGACACGCTCACCTCGGGTGCGACGCGCTGGTACTCGGTGGTCTACCGCGACGTCAACGTCCTCGGCGGCTGCGCCTCGACGGCGACGTTCAACGTCACCAACACGGCGGAAGTGATCTGGCAGTGATCGCCTGACACGACCGCAGGGAGCGCGGGCGCACGAGCGTCCCGCGCGACCTCGACCTCCGGGGCCGGCCTTTGGGCTGGCCCCGGAGTGTTTCTAGGTACAGGGGTGGGCGTTGGAATCCGAACGGAAGTCACCCTTTTTGGCGGTTCTGAAGTAGCGTGGTGCGAGCCCCCGAAGCGATGCAGGCGCGCCACGGGTGCAGTTCCAATCCAAGGCCTGCAAGTCATCCCCCGCAGAAGTTCAGCTCAGGAGATCGTTCTCATGGATATTCGCTTCCTGGCCACTCTCATGGTGGCGGGCACGACGTGTTCGATCGCATCGGCCGATGTCACGACGGCCGTCAACCCCAAGACCCAGCAGGTCCCCTACCAGGCTCGCAAGATCCAAGCACAGCGCGAAAACGAAGCGCGCATGCTCGCGATGAAGCAGGCCGCGGTGCAGCAGCAACTCTCGTCGATGTCGCAGGGCGGAATGCAGCAGGGCAATCCGACAGGCATGCCTAGCACACTCGCGCTCGGCGGCGGCGACAGCTGCGCAACGCCCGACGTGATCTCCGGCAACGGAACCTTCGCGTTCGACAACTCGCTCGCGACGACCGGAGCGGAGGGCCAGACTGAAGCCCTTTGCAACTTTTTCGCCACGACGGGCGTCACCAACGACGTGTGGTTCCGCTGGACGGCGCCGAGCACCGGCAATGCGCTGATGTCGCTTTGCGGCGGCGCGTCGATGGACAGCAAGATCGCGGCCTACGCCGGATCGAGCTGCCCGACGGCCGGCACCGCCCTGGCCTGCAACGACGACACGTGCGCCCTGCAGAGCCAGATCAGCTTCTCCGTCACCGGCGGCAGCTCGTACATGCTGCAGCTCGGCAACTACCCGACCGCGCTCGGCAGCAGCGGCACGTTCACGATGAACGTCTCGGTTCCGATGGGCAACGACGACTGCAGCGCGGCAGTCGTGATCACGGGCACCGGCACCTATCCCTTCGATTCGACGCTGGCGACGACGGGCCCGCAGCAGAGCCTGGGTTGCGGCGGCGCCACGGCCTACAACGACGTGTGGTTCAGCTGGACCGCCCCCACGACGGGCATCGCCGTCTACTCGCTGTGCAACGGCGGCGTCGGCTTTGACTCGCTGATCGCCGCGTATGCGGCGTCCGGTTGCCCGATCGCCGGCACGGCGATCGGCTGCAACGACGACAGCTGCGGCCTGGTGAGCTCGATGAGCTTCCCGGTCACCGCGGGCACGAACTACATGCTCCAGCTCGGCGGCTACAGCGCGGCCGCCCTGGGCATCGGCTCGTTCGACCTCTCGATCCTCCCGCCCCCCGGCCCGTGCACCCCGCTCGATGACGGCTCCACCGACAACCTCCTGGGTTGGACGGCCGGCGGCGACCTGGTCTGGCTGAACCGCTTCGGCCAGGTCGGCGTTCCTTCCACGATCGGCTCGATCGACGTCGCCTGGGGCTCGCTGGCCTTCCCGGCCCTCGGCCCGGGCAACGGCACCGCGACGGACGTCTTCCTGTATCAGGACGGCGTCTCCCAGGACGGCGATCCCTCCGACGCCACGCTGGTTCTCTCGATCCCGACCACGATCTCGGCGGTGGACACCGACACCTTCGTGACGTACCCGATCGCGCCCGTCACGATCACGGGCATCTTCTTCGTGGGTTCGCACGCCGCGCACCTCGCCGGCCAGTACGTGGCCCCGATGGACCAGACGGCGCACCCCTACGGCCCCGTGTCGTACTTCTTCGGCGACAACACGAGCCCGACGGCGAACTACGCCAACCCGGGTGCCAACGTGCAGCCGCCGGCGACGTTCGACTCGATCGGCCTCCCCGCGCAGGTTCTCGCCCGCGTCGGTTGCAGCACGGCTCCGGCCACGTACCTGTGCGATCCGGGCGTCTCGGGCGTGATCAGCTGCCCCTGCACGAACCCGCCCACGGGTAGCCTGCGCGGTTGCAACAACAGCTCCGCCACCGGCGGCGCGTCCATCACCGCGGCTGGCGGCCACACGCTCGCCACCCCGACCCTGGTCTTCACCACCGCCGGCGAGAAGCCGACGGCGACGTCAATCTTCCTGCAGGGCAACGCCGTCCTGAACGCGGGCGTCGCCTTCGGTCAGGGCGTCCGCTGCGTCGGCGGCACCCTGAAGCGTCTCTACACGAAGACGGCTTCCGGCGGCAGCGCGACGGCCCCGAACTTCGGCGCCGGCGACCCGAGCATCCCCGCTCGTTCCGCGGCCCTGGGCGACACCATCCTGGCTGGTCAGACGCGCTGGTACCTCACGTACTACCGCGATCCGATCGTCCTCGGCGGGTGCGTCGGCACCTCGACCTACAACGCCACCAACACGGCGGCGGTCGTCTGGCAGTGAGCCAGTGACGACGCGTGCGAGCTCGGCCGAGTGATCGGCCGGGTTCGGATGAACTCCGGGGCCGATCCGAAAGGGTCGGCCCCGGCTTCGTTGGGGGTACCGACCGGCGTCCCCGCGGCAGGCGCCCGGGAGGCCGAGAGCGCTTTCGATCGACGGCCCTGGGCCGTTCCCAGCCAGCCCCCCAGGGCGCCCTCTGGAATCGTGCGTAGGGGACTGCCCGAAAGCGGGTTTCCTTGTAAGGTAAGGGTACCCGGGGAAGTGCGGTCTTTTCCGCATCGACCGGACTGGCTTCGTTCTCTCCCTGAACCTCAGGAAAGACCCCCTACGAGATTCCAGATGAAAATCCCCCTGATCGCAGCCTGCTTCGTCGCGGGCTCTGCTTGGTCGCTTGCGTTTGCGGATCAAACATCCGCGGCGAATCCGAAGACGGCGCAGAAGCCGTACGTTGCGCACCCGAGCGTGAACAATCACGTCGGCAAGCAACTCATGACCTCCAAGTCGGCCGGCCCGGTCGACGCCAACGAACTCACCGCCGAGCAGCAGGCGAAGCTCGATCCCCAGGGACAGGCAGCGCAGAAGCTCGCGCGCAAGAAGCTCGCCGCGACGCTGCAGTCGCAGTCGATGCCGCAGTCGATGTTGCAGGGCTCGCAGCAGGCGAACCCGCGCGCGTTCCCGCCGACGCTCACGCTCGGCGGAAGCGACGACTGCAGCACCGCCGATCTCATCACCGGTGTCGGATCCTTCGCGTTCGACACGACGCTCGCGACGACGAGCCCGCAGCAGGGCCTATCTTGCGGCCAGGGCTCGGCCTTCAACGACGTGTGGTTCGACTGGACCGCTCCGTCGAGCGGCATCTGCAACTGGACGCTGTGCGGCCTCGCGGGCATCGACACGCTCGTCGCGGCCTACAGCGGCTCCGGCTGCCCGGTCGGCGGCGCGATCGCGTGTGACGACGACAGCAGCTGCGGCCTGGAGAGCACGCTGCTCTTCTCCGTGGTCGGCGGTCAGCACTACATGCTGCAACTCGGCAGCTACTCGGGCGCCACGGGAGCCGGCAGTTTCACGCTGAGCGTGCTCACCCCGCCCGCCAACGACAACTGCGCCACGCCGGTCAACGTGGTCGGCGCGGGCCCCTTCAACTTCGACAACACCGTCGCCTCGACGGGCACGCAAGGCCAGAGCGAAGCGCTCTGCGCCGTTGAATACGGCAACACCACGGTCGACAACGACGTCTGGTACACCTGGACGGCGCCGAGCACCGGCCTCGCTGCGTTCACGACCTGCAGCCTGACCTCGACCGACACCAAGATCGCCGCGTACGCCGGTTCGGGTTGCCCCGCCCCGGGCTCCGCGCTCGCGTGCCGCGACGACGCCTGCCAGGCGTTCCAGTCCACGGCGCTGTTCCCCTGCACGGCTGGCTCCACCTACACGCTCCAGATCGGAACGTTCCCGGGCGCGGTCGGTGGTGCGGGCCAGTTCAGCATCAACGTGGTCCAGCCCCCCGTGAACGACAACTGCACGGCTCCGACCGTGGTCAGCGGCTCGGGCACGTTCCCCTTCGACAATACCTACGCGACGACGAGCACCTCGGGGCAGAGCGAAGCTCTGTGCGCCGTCCAGTACGGCAACCCCACCGTTGAAAACGACGTGTGGTTCCGCTGGACCGCACCGACGACCGGCATCGGCGTCTTCGACACCTGCGGTCTGACGACCGTCGACACCAAGATCGCCGTGTACGCGGGCACCGCTTGCCCGACCGCGGGCTCGGCACTCGGTTGCCTCGACGACAGCTGCGGTGTGCAGACGACCTTGATCGTCCCCGTGACGGCAGGCTCGTCCTACATGATCCAGCTCGGTACGTTCCCCGGCGCCAGCGGTGGTGTCGGCTCGATCGCCCTGAGCGTCGTCCAGCCTCCCCCGAACGATGACTGCAGCACGCCTACCGTCATCAGCGGCACCGGCACGTTCCCCTTCAGCAACCTCGTCGCCTCGACGGGCACGCAGGGACAGACCGAAGCGCTGTGCCTCTCCTTCGGTTCCACGACGATCGACCACGACGTCTGGTATCGCTGGACCGCGCCGGCCACTGCCTGCACGATCCTCGACACCTGCGGCAACACGGTCGACACCAAGATCGCCGTGTACAACACCAGCAGCTGCCCGGCGGCCGGAACTGCGGTCGCGTGCAACGACGACAGCTGTGGTCTCCAGAGCGCCGTGCGCTTCACGGCGACCGCGGGCCAGACCTACCTGGTCCAGCTCGGTTGCTTCCCTGGCGCCGCCGGCGGCTCGGGCAGCTTCAACATCACCCAGCTGACGGGTGGTGTCGGCAACGACTCGTGCTCGAGCGCGACCGTGATCTCCGGCCTGGGCGTGTTCCCCTTCGACAACTCGGCGGCGACGACGGGTTGCGAAGGCCAGAACGAATCGCTCTGTGCGGCTGAATACGGCAACCCCGTGGTCGAGAACGACGTCTGGTTCCGTTGGGTTGCCCCCTCGGCCGGCTTCGCCATCCTCGACGCCTGCGGCTTGACCAGCATCGACACCAAGATCGGCGTCTACGGCGGCGCGGGCTGCCCGACGGCCGGCTCGGCCATCGCTTGCAATGACGACGCTTGCCCCGGCTTCCAGTCGACGGCGGTCTTCGCGGCGACGGCGGGTGCGACCTACACGATCCAGATGGGAACTTTCCCGGGCGCCCTCGGTGGCCCTGGCTCGTTCAGCGTCTCGATGTTCCCGCCCTGCACGCCCTACGATGATGGCTCGACCGAAAACCTGCTCGGCTGGACGGCCGGCGGCGACATGGTCTGGCTGATGCGCTTCGGTACGCCGGGCGCCTCGAACACCATCGGCTCCATCGACGTGGCATGGGGATCGGCCGCGTTCCCGGGCTTCAACCCCGGCAACGGCACTGCGACCGACATCTTCATCTATGCGGACGGCGCTTCTCAGGACGGTGACCCCACGGACGCCACCCTGCTGTTGACGATTCCGACGACGGTTTCGAACGTGGACACCGACACGTACGTCCACTACCCGATCGCGCCGCTGAACATCACCGGCGTGTACTTCGTGGGTTCGCACCAGGCGCACAACGCCGGTCAGTTCGTCGCTCCGATGGACCAGACCACGGGCACCTGGTCCAGCTTCGCGTGGTTCTTCGGCGACAACTCGTCGCCCGTCGCCAACTACGCGAACCCGGGTGCGAACATCCAGCCCCCGCTGACGTTCGGTGAAATCGGTTTCCCGTGCCAGCTCCTGGTGCGCGCCAACTGCTCCACCGGCCCGGCGACCTACCTGTGCGATCCCGCAAGCGCGGGCGCCATCTCTTGCCCCTGCGCCAACCCGCCCTCGGGCAGTGGTCGCGGTTGCAACAACAGCGCCTCGACCGGTGGTGCCTCCATCACCGGCGCCGGCAACAACTCCCTGGCGACCCCGACCGTGGCCTTCACGACCGCGGGCGAACGCCCGACCTCGCCCTCGATCCTGCTGCAGGGCAACTCGTCGAACGCGACGGGTGTGGTCTTCGGCCAGGGCGTGCGTTGTGTCACGGGCGTGCTGAAGCGCCTCTACACCAAGACTGCGGTCGGAGGCAGCATCACTGCCCCGAACCTCGGCGGCGGTGACCCGAGCATCCCGGCCCGTTCGGCCGCCCTCGGAGACGTGATCGGTGCGGGCACCACCCGCTGGTACGCGGTGTACTACCGAGACCCCATCGTCCTCGGTGGCTGCGTCGCGACCTCGACCTACAACATCACCAACACGGCCCAGGTCGTCTGGCAGCCGTGATGCTAGCGGCCTCGTCGGGTTGCACCTGACGAGGCTTGCAGCGGTCTGAAACGAGCTGGCTGTGAGGCATGAGCCTTGCAGCCAGCTCTGTTTCCATGGCGCCCCCCAGGGACTCTGCCGCCCTTCGCTGTGCGCGCTTGGTTTCGAACATCCTGACCGCGAGCAGGTCGGTCACCTCGAGCATCCGCGGGCAAAGCCCCGCGACCATCGCCGCGGTCTGCGTGTGGTTGCGGTTGGTGATCGGCCGCACGTAGTTGCGCCAGGCGACGTAGATCCACAGGTGGCTCTCGAGCTTCTCGCGCTTCTTCGATGCGCCCCAGTTGCGCCGCACGAGCCGGCTCAAGTTGTCGCGCAACATCGCGAAGGTGTGGTTGATCGGGAAGAGCGGGTTCTTGTAGCTGCGCGGCACGCTCGAGTGCGTCTTCTGGTGCACGAGCCGCGCGCCGAAGAGGCGCTTCAGCGCGACGGCGTAGGTGTGCTTCTCGTCGGTGCCGACGAAGACCTTCGCCTTCGGATCGCAAACGCGCGCGAGCACTTCGAAGCAGCGCGTCATCTTCTCGCGTGACTCGCTCTTGCGCGGGACATTGCCTTCGAGCTGTTCGTACCGCGCGAGCTTCGCCAGGTTCGCCTTCGAGAGCGGCTTCCGCGCTGGAAGCGTGCCCACCTCCGTGTGCAGGATGCAGTAGCTGGGCTTGTGCACGAGCACCGGCACGGTGACCGGTTTCAAGCGGCGGTTGTGCTCGAAGGTCTCGAGCTCGTCGAGCTGGAACTGCCCCTCCCAGGGCGTCGCGATCCCGCGCATGCGCATGCGCCACTCGTGGAAGCCGCGGCCTTGCTTGCCGAAGAGATCCAGCCGCCGCGCGACCGTGCGCAGCGTGCAGTGATGCGTCTTCGCGATCTGGCGCAGCGTCACCTTCGAGATCAGCGCGAGGAAGATCTTCACGTCGAGCGACACGCGTTTCAGGCCGTAGTCGACGCGAAACGTCTGCGTCGAGAAGGTGCGCTTGCAGGCCTTGCACTGGAAGCGCTGCACGCGGCGGCCGTCACAGGCGCGCGTGTAGTGGCCGCGGCGTTGGTACTGGAAGCCGGCGGAGCCGGCACATTTGGGTTCTTCGCAGGGGCAGTGATCTGGGCGAAATTCCATCGGGCGATCCTCCTTGGCGCGCCCGGGAGAGGCGCGTCCACACGGAAGACGCTCGGATCAGGCCAAGGTTGCGCGTGCCGGACCGATTTCCTGCACAGCGAAGGGCGGCAGAGTCCTAGCCGGCCTCGGTCGCACTCTCATTCGCGAGCGAGAGCATCCACGCCAGCACCTCTCGCGCGTTCTCGTGCGGAGGGAAGACGGGGTACCACAGCTTCTCGATGCGGCCACGGTCGACGTACCAGACCATGCGCTTGATCAGGGTGCTCGAGCCGCCGTCTTGGACGGGGAACTCGAAGGTCGGCAGGCGCAGGCTGCGGGTCAAAACGAGGTGCGAGTCGGAGAGGAGCTCGAAGGGCAGGCGGTTGCGCGACGCGAATTCGCGCTGGTAGCCCGACGTCTGCGTCGAGATGCCGAAGACCTCGATGCCCAGTTCGCGGAAGGCAGGGTAGAGATCGCGGAAGCCGAGAGCTTGCGGTGTGCAACCGCGGGCTCCGGGGATGCGATCCCATTCCTCACCAGCGGGCTCGCCGGGCCTTCCGCTGCGGGGGTAGAAGAACACGATGGCGCGCTCGAGGTCCTGCAGGTCGAGCTCGCGGTCGCGCGTGCTCAAGAGCTTCAGGTTCGGGAGCGGAAGGCCGACCAAGTGTCCTGCGGCGCCGTCGTCGAGCGGCGCATCCAGGTTGGCAGGCAGATGGTAAGGATCGTTTTCGTCCGGGATCATCGCGTGCTCCTCGGGGCGGCCGTCCCTCTCCCACGAGGTACCGCCCCGGCCCGAGTCTAGCGCTTTCGGTGCGGCGAGGGGCAGGGTCTCTTCGGGAGTCCTAGCGCAACTGGCGCAGAATGGCCTGCTCGACCGCCCGCTCGCAGACGTGGCAGAAGCGGGTCGGATTGCGCGTGAACATGATGCAGTCCGGCTCTGGACGGTAGAGGCCCTTGGCCTCGTACATCGCGCCCTCGAAGGCGCCTACCTTGCCGAACCAGCGCTCGGCCTGGAGGAAGGCACTCGAGGAGAGCTTGACCTCGCGCATCAGCTGTTCGGAGGCCTCCTCGGGAGCACGCGCGGCGATCATCTCGGCGCGCTTCTTCTGATAGGCGAGATCGGCGGCGTCGTACTCGGCTTGGCGCCAGGGCGTCGGCAACGGCGTGCCCGTGGCTACCAGGTCGCCCCACTTCAGGCGCGCAGGATTGGCGAGGCGTGTGACGTTCGGCTCCCAGGGTTCGCTCTCGGCGGGCTGCAGGTCCTCGTAGGAAACCTGCGAGGTGTAGTACTCGTCGGCGAGTCCCGCGAAGGAGTGGCCGAACTCGTGCACGAAGATGTAGGCGGCGGGTTCGGTGTCGGCGGCGCAGGTGCACCACAAATTGTAGATGCCGCCGCCGCCGTACTTGCGGTCGTTGAAGAGCAGGATCAGCGCGTCATAGGGCGCCTGTGCGGCGAGTTCGCGCAGCTTGCGATCCTCGAGCGTGAGCACGTAGCGGTCGCTGTCGAAGGCGTTGAAGGAGAGTCCGTAGACCGATTCGTGCCAGACGTCCTTGCGTGGGTTCGAGATGCCCGACTGCGGCGTGGAGACGAAGAGCAGGCGCACGTTGAAGTCGCGCGCGTGGCGGTCGTAGGGCGGCGTCGAGAACATCACGTCGATGAGGCGCTTGGCGTCCCCCACGAACTTCTGCTGTTCGGAGGCGGTGTAGCCGTCGGCGAGGATCAACAGGTCGACGGCGTGCGCGGGCGGCGCGTTCTCGGAGAGCGTCACGAGCTCGCCCGCGTGCGCAATGGGCGAACGGTCGACGAAGCGGCTCGCGGGATCGAGGCTCGTGCGCGAGATCTCTTTCCAGCCACCGCTCTCCTCGCGCTTCTCGAGCACGAGCTCCACCGGCTTGCGCGGTTCGGGGAAACGCTGCGATTCCTCGATCGCGCGCCAGGTCCTCTTTGCCTCGCCCGTCGTCTCCCACTCGCCGTAGACGCTGCAGAAGCCGCGCGAATAGAGCGGCGTGTGCGTCGCGGCGTCCTCGACCACGAAGAGGTAGCGGCCCGTGTTCGAATCGTCGAGCAAGCCGCCGCGACTGCCTGGCCAGGCGCCCTCGAGCCGGAAGCCGGCCGGGGCGATGTGCTCCTCGGTCGAACAACCGGTGTGGTGGTAGTCAAAGCGCAGCGTCGCGCCGGTGAACCGTGCGTCGAACGCCGAAGATTCCTGCGGCGCGGCCGACGCCTTGCGGGAAGCGCTGGACACCTCGCGGGCAGCGCTCGACGCAGTACTCGACGCAGTGCTCGACTCAGCGCTCGATTGAGTGCTCGACGGAGCGCTCACGGCGGCCGCGTCGTTCGAGGTGCCTGCCGCGCTGCACGAAGCTGCGAGGGCGAGCAACACGGATGCAGACAGACGGCTCATCGGCCAGCCTGCTGCTTGGACCTCTCGCGGCGCTCGACCAGCGAGGTGCGCACGCTCTCGAGCTCCGCTGCTGAAAGGTGCGCACCCGACTTCTTCAGCATCTCGAGGAAGTGCGCGATCTCCGCCTCCGAGGCGGGGAATCCGATGTTCTGGGCTTTCGCGGCGTAGCTGTCAGCGAGCGCGTGTCCCTCCCCGTCGAGGATCACAGTCCAGGGCCAGCCCGGCTGTTCCGCGGTGTAGCGCTTCAGGATCTCGGTCGTGCCCGCGTAGCGCTCGGCGTCGAGCATCAGATCGACGAACTCGCGCTCGAAGAGCGGCGCGACGGCGGGCTCGCGCATCCAGGCCTCGAGTTCGCGGCACCAGTGGCACCAGGGCGTGCTGAAGTGCAGGAAGAGCGGCTTCTTCTCGCTCTTCGCGCGCTCGAGGGCGGCGGCGAGGAGCTCGTCGGCCTTGGTCTGCGGCGCCTGGTTCTTCTGCAGGAAGGAGAGCACCTTCGCAGGGTCGTGGTGGTCGCTGTCCTTGACCTCGAGTTCGTCAGATCCCTGGTTGACGACGAGCTTGCCGTCCTCGTCGAGCACGGTCAGGTACGGCACGCCGTGCGCCTTGAGGTCGACCTGGTACTTCGCGGTGAGGTCGAGGTGTTTGTCCCACTGGCCGATGTCGACGAAAACCGGCTCGTATTCGTAGAGCAGCTCGTGCGCGATGTCCTTGTCGGAGCGGTAGAGCGCGTGCAGCTTGAGGCACCAGCCGCACCAGTTCGCGCCCCACTGGATCAGCACACGCTTGTGCGCGAACTTCGCTTTCGCGAGCGCGGTCGCGATCTGCTGCGCGCCGTCGGCCGTCTCGTCGTAGACCTTCGCCTTCTCCTTCGCGGGCTTCGCTGCCGGTGCAGGAGCGGGCGGCGGATCCTGGCGCGCGAGCGCGAAGGCGGAGAGTCCAAGGGCGAGGGAGAGAGCGGGCAGGAGGAAGCGCTTCATGCGCGCCACGCTACGGCCTTGGGTCCGGGCTCGCAACGCGCGGGCGGATGCACGGCCTGCGTGGGCGCACGCGCTGCCTGCGTGGGCGGACGCGCAGCCTGCGTGGGCGGACGCGCAGCCTGCGTGGGCGGACCCGCTGCCGGCGTGGGCGGACCCGCTGCCTGCGTGGGCGCACGCGCTGCCTGCGTGGGCGGACGCGCTGCCGGCGTGGGCGGGCTAGCTGCGCAGCGCGGCACTACGGCTCGCGTACGAGGTGTGCCGAGCACGCCTCACCCGTGTGCACTCGCAAGCTTGCGCCGTAGCGCTCGGGCAGTGCGCGGTAGGCGCCGGGCCGCCCGGGGCTCGCCTCCCAGCGTTCGAAGCGCAGGCGCACGGCGTAGTCGCCCGGCGAGAGGATCCCCAGGTCGATCGATCGGCCTTCGAACAGCCTGCTCTTCTCGAGCAGCGAATCCTCGCCCGTGCGCAGGAAGGTCCAGAAGGGTCGCGTCTCCGGTCTGTCGCTGCGCGTGAAGTCGATGCGCACGCGCGCGTTCGACGGTGCGACGAAGTCCGCGTCGAACTCGAGCCTGGCGCTGCCGGTCGCGAGCTCGAAGGTCTCCTCGACGGCAGCGCCCGGGGCGAGGAACGGGTCGAGCCCGCGGTCGTCGAGTTCGAGCCCGAAGCAATTCATGATCACGATCTGCGCGCCCCGCCCGGGCTCGATCAGGCCGCTCGCACCCCCCTGCGCATCGGTCTCACCGATCCAGTTCGAGAGCCGCGGCGCGTCCCCACGGCTGCACACACGCGCGCCCTCGAGCGGCTTCGCGCGGTCGAGCACTCGCACGCGCAGCGGCCTGGGCCAACTCGTCGTCAGGTCGAGCGTGACGTTCTTCATCTCGTCCTGTGCGAGTTCGAAAACGAAGCGACGAGGCAGGAGCGTGGCGCGCTCCTGCGCGGGCACCACCAGCGTGACCTCGCCGGCCCCGAGCCCGAGCAGCCGGAAGCTGCCGTCCTTCTCGATCGGAACGGGCAGATCCTGCCCGCGCTCCTCGTGCACCAGGCGGATGCGCGAAGGATCCGCTCCCGCGGGAACGCGCACGAGCCCGCACAAACTGCCTCCGGAGCGCAGCTCGATCATGCCCAGATCGAGCGTCTGCCCAGGCTCGATGCGCAGTTCGTGGCGCTCGAGCGGCGCGAGGCCGGGCGCAGTGACGCGCAGCGTGTAGGTGCCGCCGTAGAGCTCGCCTGCCTGGAACACACCCTGCGCGTCCGTGCGCCGAACGCGCACCTCGGGCTCGATCGGGCCGCGGTCGTCGGGCGAGGCGCCGCGTGGGTGGATCTGCTCCAGCCGGACGTCCGCAGCGGCTAGCGGCCCGGTCGGACCGTTGGCTGTGAGGCGCAGCTGCGCTCCGGCGCGCAGGCGCACTTCCTGGGGCACGCCGTCGGGGAGGTCCTGGCGCACGTCGCCGCCGCGCGGGGCGTGGCCAGCCGCGTACACGCTGAACCAGACGCTCGTGCCGGCCGGTACGGGCACGCGCTGAAGGCCTCCCGGCGTCGCACGGTAGTCGCGCGGGACTTCTCTCGTGATCGGACCCCAATCGATGCTCCCCGCGGCCATGGTCTCGATCTCCACGAGCTCGATCGGCTTTCCGGTCGCGTCGTCGAGCACGCGGAAGGTCTGGAAGGCCCGCGCGGGGAGCACGATCTCGACGTTGCGCGTGCCGGCCTCGACGCGCGGCATGTCGCTCGGCTCGAGCCCGCGTGCATCGACTCGGATGACGTGCGGGCCCGTGAAGTGCGTGCGGAGCTCGAAGCGCCCGTCGCGCTCGCTGATGGCCGATGCGTTGTCGGCCGTGAGCGTCGACTCGCACAGCAGCCAGACTCCCTCGACAGGTTGATGCTGCTCGTCCACGACGCGGCCCGCGATCGCGGTCGGGGGTGGCTCCTGGGTCGAGCTCAGGGCCGAAGCGAGCAGTGCGGCGAGCGCGAGCATGCTCCGAGGCTACCCGGCCGGGCTGCCCGGGCAACCGCCGAACTCAACCCGCGGCCGTCGCGACGCGCGGGGCGTTCGGGGCGAGGAAGAAGCGGCCTACCGCGGACTCGAAGCGCGAGCCGTCCTCGCGCTCGAAGGTGTAGCTGCCCTCCATCGTGCCCCACTTGGTCGGCAGCGGGCAGCCGGAGGTGTATTCGAAGCGCTGGCCGGGGGCGAGGTCGGGGAACTGGCCCACGACACCCTGGCCGCGCACGTCCTGGCGGTTGTTGTCGGCGTCCAGGATCACCCAGTGGCGCGAGCGCAGGCGCGCGCGGCGCGTGCCTACGTTCGTGATCGTGATGCGGTAGCCGTAGACGTACTGATGTCCCTCGGGATTCGAGTCCTTGGGGATGTAGTGGGCCGAGGCTTCGACGCGGATGCCTTCGGTCGTGACGTCGGAGCCGGCGCGCTGGGGTCTGGGGTTCACGCTCTTGAAGAGTATTCCGAGGATGACGATCCGGCAAGCCTGCCTCCCCCGGGGGGGAGGCTAGACTTGCGGGGAGCGGCCGAGGTGGCCCGCCTCCGAGGACACCCATGCATCGAGAAACCGACGTCCAAGTCATCGCCCAGGGAGGCCTCTCGCACTTGCGGGACATCCAGAGGCTCCTGAACGGCCGGGGGATCGCCTCCGAGCTGATGCAGCCACCGAAGGGGCAGTGCGGCTCCTGAGGGACGACCCTCTGGCTCGCGGTCGCGAGCCCGGATGCGCCGGCGGCGGCTCAGGCGATGGAGCAGAACTGGATCGACCAGTTGCCCGAGGAAGCGCGCGCCTGCGCCGGGATCACGAACGACTTCGACAGCGCGGAGCGGACCTGCCCGGCCTGCCTGACGGTTTTCAGCGCGGGACCGACGCACTGTCCGAGCTGCAAGCTGTTCATCGGCGGCTGATCGGTGAATACGGTGCCAGTCCCAAAATTCACCGATTGCCCCTGCGACGCAACAGCCGCCGTTCGAGCCGGCGGCAATCGGTGAATTTTGGGACTGGCACCGTATTCACCGATCAGCCGCGGGGTGGCGTCACCTTCAGGCGCGGTTTCGCGTCACTTCCAGGCGCGGTTTCGCGTCACTTCCTGGCGCGGCTGCGCCTTACTTCCTGGCGCGGCTGCGCCTTACTTGTTGACGCGTTCCTTGTACTCCATCGTCTCGGTGTCGACGCGCACGCGGTCGCCGATGTTGATCACCATGCCGACCTTGACGGTCAGGCCGTTGTCGAGGACGGCTTCCTTCAGGCCGTTGAGCACGCCCTTGATCGGCGGCGTGGTCTCGACCACGGTGGCGATGACGGAGGCCGGCGCGGCGACGGTGACGAGCTTGCCGTCCACGAGCAGGCCGTCGTAGCTCTCGGCTTTCCACTTGAGCACGTCCTCGACGGCGGCCGCGGGGCAGCGGTACTCGACGCCCTCGGGCGTGTAGAAGACCTCGTCGTTGACGTCGAGGTAGCTGTGCGAGAGCGAGATGCGCTCGGATTCGAGGATCTCGTAGCGGTCGTCCGCCTGGCAGGTGATCTCGCTGATGCGGCCCGTGAGAAGGTCCTTGACCTTCATCTGGATCTTGCTGCGGCGGTCGGACTTCCACGCGTTCCAGTGGATCACGGTGTTGATGCGGCCCTGGTAGTTCACCAGGAAGCCCTTGCGCAATTCGATCGCCGACAGCTGCATGAGGATCTTTTCGGTTGGAAGGTTCGGGGGCAAACAGGATACGTTCCCGAGCCGGATCGCGCACCCCTGCGCCGCGATCCAGGCCCCGAAGCCGCAGGATTGGTAGGCTCGCGCGCGATGTCGGGACCCGAGCAGCCTTCGCAGGGCACGCCGCGCGCGCTCCTCGCACTCGCGCTGTTCCTCGGCGGCTGGTGGCTCGTGGCGCTGCGCATGGAGCCCGCGCCCGCGCGCGCATCCAACGCGCCCGCGAACGAATTCTCATCGCAGCGTGCGCTCGAACGCTGGCGCGCGCTGCCCGGAACCGCGCTCCCCCATCCGGTCGGGAGCCCGGCGCACGAGGAGCTGCGCGTGGGGATCGTCGAGGCGTTGCGTGCGCTGGGCTGTGAACCGCAGGTCCAGGAGACCGTCGTTTCGCAGCCGGGAAAGCTAGGCCTGGTGCGCAACGTGCTCGCGCGCATCCCGGGCAAGGTTCACGAGGGTGCGGTCCTGCTCGCGGCGCACTACGATTCCGTGCCGGCCGGGCCGGGGGCGGGCGACGACGGCGCCGGCGCGGCGAGCGTGCTCGAGATCGCGCGCGCGCTGAAGAGCGGCCCGCCGCTCGAGCGCGACGTGATCCTGCTCATCGACGACGCGGAGGAGCTCGGCCTGCTCGGCGCGCACGCCTTCTGCGAACAGCACGAGTGGGCGCGCGACGTCGCGCTGTGCGTGAACCTCGAGGCGCGCGGCTCGAGCGGTCCGTGCTTCCTGTTCGAGACCAGCCAGGAGAACGCGGCTCTGCTGACGCTCGCCGCGAGGGTGCTCGCGCAGCCTTCTGCCTGGTCGGCCTCCTACGAGGTCTACAAGCGCATGCCCAACGACACCGATCTGACGGTGTTCAAGCAGCAGGGCTGGCAGGGCTACAACCTCGCGTTCCTGCGCGATCTGCGGCATTACCACACGCCTTGCGACGATGCGGCGCACCTCTCGCCCGAGAGCGTCCAGCAGATGGGCACGAACGCACTCGCGCTCGTGCGCGGGATGGCGAACGACCTGCTCGACCCCCAGGCACACGGACGCGCGGTCTACGCGGATTTCCTGGGTCTGGTGCTGCTGCACTGGAACCAGCGCTCGAACCTGCCGATCGCGTTGGGCCTCGCGCTGGCGATCGCCTTCGCGCTCTGGACGCGCAGGCGCGACCGCGGCTGGCGCCTCTTGCCGGTCCTCACCTGTGCCGGGACGGCCCTCGGCGGGCTGCTGCTCGCCGCGGGTGTGGCCGCGGGGCTGCAGGCGCTCGCGCTCGCGGGCGGCTCGAGCGATTGGCCGCACGCCGCCGAACCCGTCTGGATGCGCGTGGCGCTCCTCGCGGGCGCGGTCGCGGCCTGGTTCGCGCTCGCGAGCGCCCCCTGGAACCTGCGGGCGACGCTCGAGGAGCGCTGGGCCGGCACGGCGGTCTTCCTCGCGCTCTTCGCGATCGGCCTGGCGCTCGGCCTGCCCGCCGCGAGCTACCTCGCGATCCTGCCGCTGGTGCTGACGCTGATGGGCTTCTCGATGCACGAGATCGCGCGCGAACGCAAGCCGCGGGGCAAGCCCTGGATGCTCGCCGCGCCGGCTTTCGTGATGAGCGCGGGCGTCAGCGGGCCGCTGCTCGTCGCGCTCGAGTGGGTCTTCGAGTTCCGCGTGAGCGCCGCTCTCGGCCTGCTCGCGGGCCTCGTGTTCCTGCCACTGTGGATCATGGCGGCCGAGGCGCCGCGCAGCGCGCGCGCGATCGCCCTGGCCGCGCTCGTGCTCGCGATCGCCTGCGTCTTCGGTGCGCGGCGCTCGCCCGCCTGGACCGAGGATCACCCCGCTCCACTCACGCTGCAGCACTACCAGGAGAGTTCGGGGGGCGAGGCGCGCTGGATCCTGGAGTCGTTCGAGAGCGAACTGCCCCGCGCACTGGCCGCAGACTTCACGCGCACCGAGCTCGGACCGCTCGGCCCCGCGCGAGCGGAACGCAGCCTCTTCACGCGCCCCGCGCCGCGCCTGGAGGTCGCGCACCCCCAGTTCGAGAGCCAGGCCGGCAGCGCAGCGGGGACCGCGCAGATCGCGCTCGCCTCGCCCGCGGACGCACGCCGGATGATCCTGATCCTGCCCGAGGGCTGGACGCCGCGCGCGCTCGAATGCGAGGGGCGGAGCACGACCGTGCTCCCGGGTCGGAACGCGCTGGAGCTCACGGGTTTCGGGAGGCGCTCGCTGCGGCTCTTGTGCGAGCGTCCTGCGCGGCCCGACCGCGAAGAGAATCTCCAACTTTTCGAATTCGTCGAATGCGACAAGAGCGCCGCACGCGAGTGGATCGACAAGCGTCCTCGCGAATTCGTTCCGATTTCGCTCGGCGACCTCTCGATCGTTCGCAGCACGCGCAATCCGTGAGCGGATCCGCGCCAAAAGCGCGATTCACGCGCGCTTCCGAACACGCAAGTTCGCCAAAAACAGCTTGTTTTCAAGCACCAAACGCGCGTAACAGCACCGATACTCTCCACTAGAGCGACGCAGCAGGTGCGCGTTGCGCAACGCGAGTCGTGCGGCCCACGACCGAGTACGCGAGCCCTGCGCTTCACGGGAGAATCGATCGATGAGAACCAGGAATCCGTTCGAGATCGTGGCCGCGACCTTCCGCAATTCACCCTGGGTGATGATCTCCGTCTGTGTGCACGTGATCGCGCTCGCAATCCTCGCCATCTGGTTCATCGGCAAGCCGAAGACGAACGCCTTCCTCGACGAGCCGATCACGATCGTCGTCGGCCCGCCGAAGGCTCTCGAGCCCGAGCTGGTGATCCTCCCGCCGGACGTCATCAAGCGTGACAACATCCCGCCCCAGGAGGTCGGGTTCCTCACCCCGGATTTCGTGGATCCGACGAGCCCGCCCATGGATCCCATCGAGCCGCCGCCGTTCGACGCGACGCCCGGGGATCCCAGCGAACACGACGCCTTCACCTCGATCCTCCGCGCGCCAGGCGCGATCGGGGTTGGTGGTGGCTCTCACCGAGGCCCCGGGCACGATCCGTTTGGAACGCGCGATGGCCCGATCGGGCCGGACCGCCACAGGGGCGGTACGGAGGGTGGAATCCAGATGGACAAGCTGGTCCTCGACGGCCTGCGCTGGCTCGCGCGGCACCAGAACGCCGATGGATCGTGGACGGCGCTGGGGGTGCGCGATCACTGCACCGCCGACGCGCCCTGCGCCGATCCCAAGCAGTCCTGGACGCGCAACTACGACGAGGGCCTGACCGGCATGGCCCTGCTCTCCTTCCTCGGGGCGGGCTTCAGCCACGAGTCCAAGCAGTGGCTGCTCGACCCGGTCAGCATGCAGCGCTGGCAGGTCGGCGAGGTCGTAAAGAACGGCCTGCGCTGGCTGAAGAGCCGGCAGAACGAAGACGGCTCGTTCAGCCGCGACCGCGCCTTTCTCTACAACGACGCACTCGCCGCGCTGGCGCTGACGGAGGCCTACGGGCTCTCGCAGAACCGCTACTGGCTCGAGCCGGCCCAGCGCGGGATCGAGTTCGTCGAGCGCGCGCAGCGCCCGAACCCCTCGGGCACGGGCCTATGGGGCTGGCGCTATGCCTCACGGCAGGAGATCGAGTCCAAGTACCCGGGCGGCTCGATCGACGAGACCGGCAAGAAGGAGCTCTTCGACTCGGACCTCTCGGTCACCGGCTGGTGTGTGATGGCGTTGAAGAGCGCGCAGCTCTCGGGCCTGGTGGTCGACCCGCACGCGCTGGAGGGTGCGCTCTCCTTCGCGCAGTTCGTCAGCCTCCCCGACGGCCAGGCGGGCTACCTCGACCCCAAGGGTGCAGGCCAGAAGGTCAGCGGTGTCGGCGACGAGTTCAACTACCACGCGAGCTCGATGTCCGCCCTCTCGATGTGCGTGCGCGCGTTCACCGCGCACGATCCGAGCGACCCCTTCCTGGAGCCGGCGGCGCGGCGGATCGTCACCGACCTGCCCAAGCGCGGCTCGAACGGCCTCGAGTGCGACTACTACTACTGGTACTACGGCTCGCTGGCGCTGCACCAGTTCGACGGGCCCGACAGCCCGCGTGCGAGCGGGAAGTACTGGGGGCCGTGGAACAAGGCCATGGTCGAGACCCTGCTCGCGACGCAGAACCACGAGGAGAAGACCTGCCACGACGGTGGATGGCTGATCTCCGATCGCTGGTGTCACGCGGGCGGCCCCATCTACGCGACCGCGATCAACGTCCTGACGGCCGAGGTGTACTACCGCTACGCGAACGCCTTCGGCGGCCGGCGCCACTGAGCACACACATCACATCCCGGACGCCTGGTGCCACCTTGGTGCAAGGGCTCTGCCATAGGCGGTTGCCAGGCGGTCAAAATCGGGTAACATCCCCGCCCTTCCTGGATAGCTCCTCGGAGCCCCAGGGAGGGTAGAGCCCCCCCTTTGAGCGTGGACCCTTCCGATTGGGGGGCCACCAGGAGACCCTCGATGGCATTCAACCCCGCCACGTCACTGCGCAACTTCATCAAGAACTCGCCCTGGGTCTTCATGGCGATCGCAGTGCACGTCATCGCACTGTCCGTCCTGGCCATCTGGCAGTTCGCGAAGCAAGCTCCGAAGGTCGAGGAGACGCCGACCACGGTCACGCTCTCCAAGCCCAAGGATCCGACGCCCGAAGAGATCGCTCTCCCGCCGGAAGTGCTCGACCGCAAGTCCATCCCGAAGAACGAGGAAGCGGAGATCGTCACCTTCGAGGAAGACGTCTTCATGCCGACCGAGCCGACGGAGGACCTGCACCTGGATCGCGGCGACCCCGAGTCGGTCGACAACCTCACCGCGGGTCAGCCCGGCGGCACCGCGATCGGCGTCGGCACGACGGGCCACCACGGCCTGCGCCCGGGCTTCGCCGGCCGCAAGCTCGGCGGCGGCAAGACCGGCCGCGGCGGCGGCGCGACGCAGGGCACGGAAAAGGCCGTGCTCGAAGGTCTGCGCTGGCTCGTGCGCCACCAGCGCCCGGACGGTTCGTGGAGCATCGTCAGCCTGAAGTCGATCTGCGACCCGGACAAGCCCTGCTACGACCCGAAGGAGACCTACACCGACCACTACGACGAGGGCCTGACCGCGATGGCGCTCTTGTGCTTCCTCGGCGCGGGCTACAGCCACGAGTCGAAGCAGGACATCGTCGACACCGCGCGCGCCAAGCGCTACCGGATCGGCGAGGTGGTGAAGAACGGCCTGCAGTGGCTGAAGAACCGCCAGAACGATCAGGGCTACTTCTCGAAGGACCAGGCCTTCATGTACAACGAGGCCCTCTGCGCGCTGGCGCTGACGGAGTCCTACGGCCTGTCGCAGAACCGCTACTGGAAGGAGCCCGCCCAGAAGGCGATCAACTTCCTGCAGCGCGCGCAGCGCCCCAACCCGAGCGGCTCGGGCAACTGGGGCTGGCGCTACGCCTCGCGCCAGTCGATCGAGGAGAAGTTCCCCGGTGGCTCGATCGACGAGGCCGGCAAGAAGGAGCTGTTCGACTCGGACGTCTCGGTCACGGGCTGGGTCGTGATGGCGCTCAAGTCGGCGATCATCTCCGGCCTCGAGGTCGACAAGAACTCGATGGACGGCGGCCTCGCCTTCACGAAGTGGTGCACCGCCAACGATGGCCTGGTCGGCTACAACGACCCGAAGAACGCCGGTCTGACGGTCCAGGGTCGCGGTGACGACAAGTTCGACTACCACGCGACCTCGATGAGCTCGCTGGGCATCTGCATCCGCATCTTCTGCGAGCACGATCCCAACGACGCCTTCTTCGAGCCGGCCGCTCAGCGCATCATCAAGGACCTGCCGACGGTCGACAAGGACCGCCGCAAGCTCGACTACTACTACTGGTACTACGGCTCGCTCGCGCTTAACCAGCTCGACGGCCCGGACAGCCCGCGCAAGAGCGGCAAGTACTGGGGCCCGTGGAACAAGGCCATGGTGGACGCGGTCGTCGGCCTGCAGGACACGCAAGAGCGCTCCTGCAACCGTGGCGGCTGGATCCAGCCCGACCGCTGGGCCTACGCCGGCGGCCCGATCTACTCGACCGCGATCAACGTCCTGACGCTCGAGGTCTACTACCGCTACGAGAACGCCTTCGGCGGAGGCAAGCGCAACTGAGCGCCTGACCTCGCAGCCGACGGCGGCGGCAGGACACGAGCCACACACTCTCCCATGACATCCATGGCGCACCGGCCCGCGTGGCCGGTGCGGCCTCTCCCGGGCCGCGTGCCCGGCGGGCGGCCGCGATGCCCGCCACCCGCCGTTCCGACCCACCACGAACCGCAGCCGATCCCCCCGCGCACCTCGACCTCCGACCTGGCCTGATGAACGTCCGCCCGATCCTGCTCCCGCTCCTCCTCTTGTCCCCGAGTCCGCTGTTCGCCCAGACCGGCGCAGTGCTCGGCCGTGACGACGCCACCTTCGCCCGCAGGCTCTTCGAGCGCGGCTACACCGACCTCTCCGAGAAGCTGGTCGCGCTGATCGAGAAGGGCGAGGTCGCGCCCAAGGACCAGGCCGACATCAAGGCGCTGCACCTCGCCGTGCGCCTGGACCTCGCGCAGCGGGAGAACGATCCCTACAAGCGCAAGGACCTCCTGCAGCAGGTCATCACGGAGAAGGAAGACCTGGTCAAGCAGTACTCCGGCACCAGCGTGGCCTCCGACACGGCGCTCACGCTCCCGGACACCTACAGCCTGCTCGGAGCGGCTCTACTCGCCTGCATCGCGAAGGAAAAGGACGTCAACCTGATCGCCCAGCTGCAGCAGGAAGGCCAGAAGGCCTTCACCTCAGCCGAGGAGAAGATCAAGTCGCGCATCGAGACCCTCGAGGAGCACAAGGACGACCCGACGCTCGCCGACGCGTACATCTCAGCGCGCTTCAACCTGCCGAAGACCTACTACTTCCACTCGCTGCTGTACCCCGCGGGAGACTTCGCGAAGAAGAAGCTGCTCGAGGACGCGGTCCAGGGCTTCCAGGAGTTCGGCCTGGACTACAACGACACGCTGCTCAACTACGAGGGCTGCACCTACTGCGGCCTGTGCTACAAGGAGCTGGGCGAGGTCGAGGACGCCAAGCAGTCCTTCAACGAGGCGATCCGCCTGCGCGAGGACTACTTCGAGAAGGATGCCAAGGGCGTCTACCAGACCTCCCCCGCCGCGGCGGACGTGATCTCGAAGGCGGTGCTGCAGAAGGTCAACACGCTCGTCGACGCGAAGGACGAGCGCGGCGCGATCGACTGCGCCAAGGACTTCTTCGCGACCATCCTCGAGCCCTATGACTCGCTCAACGGTCTCGCGATCCTCGCCTCGATGGGGCGCGCACAGCTCGCCGTCGATCCGAAGGCGTGCATGGAGACGGCCGACAAGCTGATCGAGCTCGACGGCGGCGGCCCCTGGGGCGCAGTCGGGCGCGAGTTGCAGGGCAACCTCGCCAAGGCGGGCGCGGAGATGGACTCGGCGCAGCTGCTCAAGATCGCCCAGAGCTACGCGCAGAAGGGCCTGGGCGAGAAGGCGCTGCCCTTCGCGCGCCTGGCGATCCAGACCTCCAAGGGCGAGAAGAACTCGGACAAGACCGGTGAAGCCAACGCGGTCGATGCGTGGCTGCTCTCCGGCGCGGTGTACGCGCAGCGCGGCTGGGCGATGGAAGCGGCACTCGCCTTCGACACCTGCGCCGAGCGCTACCCCAACGCAGCCAAGGCGCCCGAGGCGGTCTACCAGGCGCTGATGCAGTACGTGCAGCTCGCCTCGGCCGAGAAGAAGCAGATCTTCAAGACGCGCGTCGAGGAACGCCGCAAGGCGCTCACCACCAAGTACCCCACCCACGACCGCGCGGCCTACGCGCAGCTCGTCGAGGGCGACGGGATGATGGGCGAGGGCAAATTCCTCGAGGCCGTCGACTCCTACACCAAGATCCAGGCCTCGAGCCCGAGCTACTACGACGCGCAGCTGCGCATCGGTTCCTGCTACTACATGCAGGCGCGCACGCTCGACAAAGACGGCAAGAAGACCGAGGCCGCGCAGTACTACACGCAGGCCGAGACGATCCTGAAGAAGTCGATCGGCGACTTCGACCGACTCGCCTCGAGCGGCACGCTCGACCTCGAGAAGCTCTCGCGCTACGAGAAGAACGGCTTCAACGCGCGCCGTCAGCTCGCCGACCTCTATCTGCAGACGAACAAGTTCGACAAGGTGCTGCCGCTGCTCGAGGGCGCCGACAGCAAGTACGCGAACGACCCCGACACGCTCTCGCAGGTCTGGGGCCTGCGCATCCGGGCGCTCAAGGAACAGGGCAAGCTCGAGGACGCGATCAAGCTGCTCGACGCGCTCGTCGCCAAGGAGCCCGACTCGAAGGCCGTCGCCAGCGGCGCGGGCCTGATCGCGCGCGAGATCGACCAGCTCGCCTCGGCTGCGTCCGCCGCGAAGAAGACCAAGGAAGCCAACGACCTGTGGAAGCGCGCCGCGACCTACTACGGTCTCAGCGGCCGCGCGCTGCTGAAGGGCGACACGATTCGCCCGCGTGAAGTCGAGGACATCGCGCAGCGCCTGTACGTGATCGGCCTGATCTTCAACGGCGTGCCCGAGGGCCAAGACACGTTCATTGGCTGGGAAGGCAAGCTCAAGGACTCGAAGCTCTGGGAGCAGTCCGCCGACCTGTACCAGGCCGGCCTCAAGGTCTCCCCCTCGACCGACGCGCAGCTCAACCTCGCGCGCATCTCGGCCTTCCTCGGCCGCTGGAAGCTCGCCTCGGACGCCTACGGCGAGTACCTGAACGGCGTCGGCTCGGTCTTCGATCCGCTCGACGCCAAGCGCCTCAGCAACCCGCCGCGCCCCGACGCGATCCTCGCCACGATCGAACGCGGAGCGTGCGACATGATGGTCGCGACGGGCGACAACGACAAGAACCGCTACGACCTCGCGGAAGACACGCTCTTCCGCCTCTACGCGGCGCTGCCAGTCGACTCCACGCTGTGGTGGTACTCGAGCTACTACCTCGTGCGCGTGCGCTACGAGCGCGGCAGCTACCGCGAGGCCTGCGATCTGCTCCAGCGCATCGAGCGCTCCGTGAACCGGCTCGGTGGCGAAACGAGCCTCGTGCCCGCGTTCGTCGAATTGAAGAAGCAGGTGGACAAGAAGTGCCCGTGATGCGCTCCTGCCCGCCCAGCACAAACGAAGCCCCCATCCCGAACATGAACATCCGACGCACCCAGCTCCAGACCCGCGCGCGCCGCTCGCTCGCGCCGATCCTCGCTCTCGCAACCCTCGTGCTGCCCGGCTTCTCCGCGGCGAGCGCGCCCAGCGGCCCGCAGTCCAAGACCGACGTCATCAAGCTGCGGAAGGACAACACCGAGGAGTCCGGGCGCATCAAGAGCGAGGAATACGGGGGCCTGACCTTCGATCCGGAGAAGGGCACGCCGCACACGGTCGCCTGGGGCGACGTCGCCCAGATCACCTACCAGGGCGGCGAGGACCTCGACAAGGCGCGCAGCCTCGTCGACCAGGGAAACCTCGAGGAAGCACAGACGAAGCTCAACGAGTTGCTCAAGCCCGAGGCCAAACTGCGCGGGATGCTGAAGCAGCACGTGCTCTACCTGCTCGCGACGGTCGAGAACCGCCTGGGCAAGCCCGACGACGCGCTCGAGGGCTACAAGGCGCTGCTCAAGGAATATCCGAAGAGCCGCTACCTGCCCGAGGTCGCCGAGGGCCTGGTCTGGGCCTACAGCGCGAAGAACGACCTCACGGGCGCCGGCAAGGCCCTCGAGGACTTGAACAGCGGCGCGATCACGGCCGGTGTGGAGGCCAACTTCTCGGCCGTGATCGCCATCCAGCGCGGCCAGATCCTCGAGCGCCAGCAGAAGTGGTCCGAGGCCTTCTCGGCCTACAACGCGGCCCAGAGCACCTCGGGTGTCACCTCGCTCGCCTCGCAGCAGGCCCGGCTGGGCCAGGCGCGCTGCCAGCTGCAGCAGAAGAAGGTCTCCGACGCGCAGACCATCTTCCGCAAGATCAGCGGCGAGGACGCCCCCAACTCGATCCTCGCCGGCGCCTGGAACGGCCTGGGCGACATCGCCAAGGCCGAAGGCCGCGACAAGCGCGACGCCGCGGTGCTGCTCGACGCCCTCTACATGTACCTGCGCGGCGTGGTCCAGTACGGGCCCGTCCCCGGCGAAAGCAGCTCCGAATACGAGCGCGCACTGGCCGGCGCGGCCGAGTGCTTCGATAATCTCTCGCAGGTCGAGAGCAACAAGGAGCTGAAGGCGCGCTACGCCCGCAGTGCGGTCGAACGCCGCGCACAGCTCCAAAAGGAATACCCGAACTCCCCCTTCCTCACCAAGTAAGCGCGTGGCGCGCGCGCCCTCGTGGGGCGCACGACAGCCCGCACTCGAGACCCCCCACCCCCCAGCCCCAGTGCTCCAGAAGCGATGAACCTGTCACGCATCAAGTCCGTGTCCCTGGCCGCTTTGGCCATGGTTGCCCTTTCCACCCTGGCGCTTGCGCAGGAAGCCCACAAGACGCAGTCGGCCTGGGAACTCTTCCAGCACACCGGCATCGTCGGTTGGCTGATGGTGCTCTGCTCGGTCTCCGGCATGGCGCTGGTGATCGAGCACGTCGTCAACATCCGCCGCGAGAAGTTGGCGCCGACGCCGCTGATCCAGGACCTCGAGGCCCTGATCAGCGAAGGCTCCTACGACGAGGCGATCGAGATGTGCGAGCAGGAAGGCGGCTACGTCTCCACGCTCGTCAAGGCCGGTCTCCTGATGCGCAACCTCGGCTACGAGGAAGTGATCAACAGCGTCGGTCTCGCCGCGGAAGAGGAGTCCTTCAAGCTGCAGGCGAAGATCTCCTACCTGTCGCTGATCGGGAACATCGGGCCACTGCTGGGCCTGCTCGGCACGGTGACGGGCATGATCACGGCCTTCCAGCGCATCGAGCAGCTGAAGGCGCCGACCCCGAAGGACCTGGCGTCGGGCGTGTACGAATCGCTCGTGAACACGACCATGGGTCTGTTCATCGGCATCACCTTCCTCACCTGCTTCTTCATCTACAAGAACATGGTCACGCGCATGTCGCTGCAGATGAACCTGCAGGCGGTCGAACTCATGCGCGCCTTGGCCGACAAGGAAGCTGCGTCCCACGGGAAGCACTGATCCGGCTCGGGCTCCGCGGGCGCGAGCCGCCCGCGGTCCCGGACCCAACCGAGGATTCCGGCCATGCACAGAAAGACCAAGAAAGCCAAGCTGAAGGAAGACATCTCGCCGAACGTGGTGCCGATGATCGACATCATGTTCCTGCTGCTGCTCTTCTTCATGCTCGGCGCGGACATGAGCCAGCGTGAATCGATCGAGATCCAGATTCCGAAGGCCAAGAGCGTCCCTGAGCCCAAACAGCTCGACGAGAAGGACAAGCGCACCCTCACGGTCAACATCCACCACGCGACTCCCACGGGCGCCCCGTGTCCGATCAACGACAACGGGGGCATCTGCCGCGAGCCGGGACACTGGCAATGGCAGATCCTCGGGGTCGACTACGACCGCGAGAACATGAAGAAGCAGCTCGTCATCATGGCGCAGGACAACCTCGACCCCGTCGAGGATCCCGTGGCCAAGAAGAAGCTCTCAGCACTCTTTCTCCTCGTCCGCGCGGACGAGCGCGCGCCCTACGGCGACGTGCAGAAACTGACGGAGTACGCCGGCCTCGCCGGCATCTACAAGATCCAGCTGGCGGCCAACAAGCCGCTGCCGGAGAAGTGATCCGGGAGCCCCTCCTGGATCCGAACCCGATCGACTGAACCTGAACCACGAAGCGGTGATCCCATGGCCGGTGGCGGCGAAGCAGAAGACAACCCTCTACCCATCAATGTCGTTCCCATGGTGGACGTCATCTTCTGCCTGTGCGTGTTCTTCATGTGCTCCTTCAAGTTCCGCGAGACCGAAGGCAAGTTCGACTCGTGGCTCCCGAAGGACAAGGGCGAAGGCGGCGCTCCCGACCCGGGACCGCTGCAGGAAATGCGCGTGATCATGACCTGGGACCAGACCACGTCGAAGCTGACGCGCCAGTACCTGCACCGCCAGGTGAAGGACGACGCCGAGCTGCAGGGCATCATCAAGGACGCCCACGACGACTTCGTCGCCAAGAACAAGCCCGACATCCCGTTGATCATCGACGGCGGGGCCAACGTTCCGTGGAAGGAAGTCATGACCGTGGTCAACATCGGCAAGGCGCTCGAGATCAAGAACCTCGAGTTCGCGATGGGCACCGCGGACGCTCCGGCCAAGTAGCCGGTACGAGGAAGCACCGGCCACTGGGGGCCGGGGACGCACGCGGGCCGGGACCTCCCGGCCCGCTGCATTTGAGGCGGGGAATTCCAGTAGCAGCGCGGAGGTGCATGTCTAGTTCCTGCGGTCTCTCTCCAAGGAGCCGCTCGATGCACAACTCACGTCGCAAGGAGCGCGCGCCGCAGCGCGAGCTCGCACTGCAGGTCGTTCCGCTGATCGACATCATGTTCCTGCTGCTGCTCTTCTTCATGCTCGGCGCGGACATGAGCGTGCGCGAAGCCGAGCTGCTCACTCTGCGCGCGGTCGCGCCGCCGCTGTGCGGCGGGGAGCGCGCTGGTCGGAACGTGCCGATTCGGGTGCGCCCGCGCGCAACGGCGGCGAATGCCGCGATCCCGCGCACTGGCAGCGCTCGGTGCTCGGCCGCCAGCTCACGCCCGCGGCCTTCGAATCGCAGCTCGCCGGCGCCGCTGCGGACGCGGGCCGCGACAGCGCCGGATCGAAGCTCTCCGCGCTGCACCTGCTCGTGCGCGCCGACGAGCACGCGCCCTACGGCTGCGTGCAGGCGCTCTTCGAGAGCGCCGCGCGCAGTGCCGTCTACAAGCTCGAACTCGCCGCCGCACGGCGGCCCTAGCGCAGCCAAGGCGAGAGGCTGTCATCCGCCCTAGCAACGCCCTACAGGGTGCGCAGCCAAGCTGCGCTGGCGTTTGTGCCCCCCGCAGGCGACAGTAGGCGCCCGGCGCCTCCCGCCCCGGGGGTTTTTCCGTACACCGGGGCCGTTTGGCAACTAGCTAGCAGGAGCGACACGATGACCGACCCGCAGACCCCTCTGGAGCCCTCGAGCCCCAGCGCCCCAGAGCTCCGAGCGGCTCGAAGAGGCTCGCCGGCGCCTCTTCGAACCTCCCCCGCAGACTCCCTTCTGGGCGACGCCCGAGTTCCGCCGGATGGGCGCGCTGCTGCTGCTGCTCGTGATGTTCGGGATCGCCGGCCTGGTGATCTTCTGGAGCAAGAGCAACGAGGAGCAGAACGTCGCGCAGGAGGAAGCCGCGCAGCAGCTCGAAGGGGCGCCCGTCCTGCCCGACCCGGCGCTGCGCGAGCAGCGCATGGCGACGCTCTTCCAGGGCGCGCTCGCCGACACCAACAACGGCGACGACTTCCGCGAGAGCTCCGGATACACGAACCTGCTGCGCGAGCTCCAGCCCTATACGCCCGAGGAGGTCGCCGCGAAGTCCACGCGCTGGCTCAACTACGACTCGGCCATGAAGGACCCCGACGGTTGGCGCGGCGAGTTCATCCGCGACCGCGGTCTGGTGGCTGGCTTCCGCGCCGAGCGGCTGCAGACCCCCGTGCTGGGGGTGAAGGACGTCTGGCGCGGCTTCCTGTGCCAGGGCGACCAGAGCGAGAAGATCGTCTTCGACCTGCTGACCCAGCCTCCGAGCGATGCCCGGCCCAACTACGATGCCTGGGACATCGAGGGAGTCTTCTACCGCACGGTCAAATTCGAGGACAGCATGGGCCGCGTCCAGGAGATGCCGTACATCATCGGGAAGGCGATCCACCCCGCCCAGGCCCCGAGCCGCCTGGGGATCATGAAATACCCCGTCATCGTGCTGATGGCGGTGGTCGGGCTCGCGCTGTTCCTGGCCCGGCTGCTATTATTGCTCGCCAAAACAAGGCGCCCCGCCCCCCGCGGCGCCAGCGACCAGATCCGCCGGCTGATGACGTTGCAGCAGGCGCGCAAGACCTCTCCCCCGACTCCCCCCCCGTCCTCCTGATCGGAGCGAGAAGACGACGATGTCCATGGACAAGAGTGAATCCACGCAGCCTGGCTCGGACAAGGGTCCGAGCATGAAGGAGCGCCTGCTGGCGCAACGCAAGGCCGAAGCCGAGGCCGCCGCGAATTCCGGCGCAGCCGATCCCAAGCGTGCCGCCGCAGCGGCGCCCCGCCGCCGCGCCGAAGGCGGCCCCGAAGCCCTCCGCCGCGGCCGCCACAGCGCGCCACGCCGAGATCCAGTCCCGCACAGGCGGCGCCTCCGCCGCAGCGGAGCGCATCAAGGCCCGCCGCGGAAGCCAGCAACACACCGACCTCTCGCCGGATCTGCAGCGCGAGGTCGAGCTGCTGAAGCAGCGCGAGAACAAGACGATGACCTACGTGTGGATCGTCTGCGGCGTGCTGTTCCTCGCCGCCGGCGGCGTGCTCGGCAACACGCTCTACCAGCGCAAGGTGCTGGATGACAAGGAGAAGCAGTACCAGCAGTCGCTGGACAACCTGCTCTCCGACCTCAACCACTACGATGCCCTCAAGGCCGAGGATGCGACCAAGATCCTCGAGATTGGCGCGCTCTCCTCCAACAAGGAGCTCTACAAGGGCTCGCGCATCGACGGCCAGGTCGCGGGGAAGATGAGCCAGGCTCAGCGCACGATCGACAGCGCGACCGAGCGCAAGGATCTGCTCGAACGCCTCGACCAGCTGACGCGCACGGCCGACGGGGCCGACAGCCAGCCGATGGACACGATCAAGTCGGCGCGCCGCACCGGGCAGGATCTGGCCGACAAGGCCTCGATCATGGACGACGACTTCAAGACGCGCGTCACGACCGCGCGCGAGAAGGTCGACCGCGCCTACCTGACCAAGCTCCTGAAGGACGCCAAGGACAAGGGCCAGACGCGCGAAGCGCTGACGGCCTTCACGATGGCCGAGATCGAGATCCGCAACGCGCTCGACAAGACGCTCAGTGGTTCGAAGGACCCCGAGCGCAAGACCTGGTACCAGGAACTCTACAAGACGCTCCTCTCCGACTCGGACGCGGCCGCGGTGTCGGTCTTCAACCAGGGCACGGTCGACGGCGAGCCTTGGAAGGACGCGCTCTCGAGCGAGTCCGAGTGGCTGCACAGCGACAACCTGGTCGGCTTCCAGGTCAAGGACGGCCAGCTGCACGTGGTCGGTCCCAAGGCTGGCAGCGGGCGCCTGGGCAGCATGTCCGTGGGCGACCGTCTGCAGCTCAAGGACTTCGTGGCGCAGGTCGAGTTCACCCCCATCAAGGGCAACGCCAACCTGTACTTCCGCGTCTACAACCGCATGAGCAGCTCGGAGTCCTACTCGCTCAACACGATGGGCAAGGATCCGAACCTCAAGCCGGGCCAGACCTACACGATGAACATCAGCGCGATCGGCAGCACGCTCTCGGTGAAGTTCCCCAACACCGACGTCCCGCCCTTCGAGGAGCAGGTCTCCGCGACCAAGCAACGCTTCGGCTCGATCGGCTTCGAGCTCTCCGAGGACTGCGAGATGAAGATCACGACGTTCAAGTACAAGGAGCTGCGCTCGAACAAGCGGCCCTGAGCTGCCCGCGGCGACGCCCCCCCCGGGGCGCCGCCCGTCCCGAGGGGGCCGCCGCGAAGGCGCCGCCCTGTCCTGCTTCACGAGGCCGTCCCCTAGGGGGCGGCCTCGGCCGTTCCAGGCCCCCCCCAGGGAGGGTTGCGGGCTTCCCGGGGCCCCCGGAGGAGGTCAGGACTTGGCTTCCGGGCCTCGGGCCTGTACAACCTTCGGCCTCGTTTCCCGGGGGGCCCCGAGCCTTCCGGCAGGGCCCCCATTCGACTGACGGAGATTCCGCCACGATGTTCTCGTCCACCCTGGCGCTCATGACGAGCGCCCTCGCCCCCCTGGCCCAGGCCACGGAGCACACCAAGAGCGAGTTCGACCTCGCCCTCCCCGACCTCTCCAAGGCCAACTTCCTTGGGCTCGATGGCCACACGCTGCTCCTCTGGGGAATGGGGATCTGCGTGCTCGGCATCGTCTTCGGCCTCGTCAGCTACAAGCAGCTGCGCGACCTGCCGGTGCACAAGGCGATGCTCGAGATCTCCGAGCTGATCTACGCCACCTGCAAGACGTACTTGATGACGCAGATCAAGTTCATCGTCGTGCTCGAGGTCTTCATCGGCTCGATCATCCTGGCCTACTTCGGCCTGGTGCACCACAAGCCGGCGAGCGAGCTGGCGCTGATCATCGGCTTCTCGCTGATCGGCATCGCGGGCAGCGTGCTGGTCGCGGCCTTCGGCATCCGCGTCAACACCTTCGCCAACTCGCGCACGGCCTTCGCCGCGCTGCGCGGCAAGCCCTACCCGGTCTACCAGATCCCGCTCAAGGCGGGCATGTCGATCGGGATGCTGCTGATCTCGATCGAACTGCTGCTGATGCTGTTCGTGCTGCTCTTCATCCCCAGCGACCTGGCCTACAAGTGCTTCCTGGGCTTCGCCATCGGCGAGTCGCTGGGCGCCTCGGCGCTGCGTATCGCGGGCGGCATCTTCACCAAGATCGCCGACATCGGGTCCGACCTGATGAAGATCGTCTTCAAGATCAAGGAAGACGACGCGCGCAACCCGGGCGTGATCGCCGACTGCACGGGTGACAACGCGGGCGACTCGGTCGGCCCGACGGCGGACGGCTTCGAGACCTACGGCGTCACCGGCGTCGCGCTGATCAGCTTCATCCTGCTGGCCGTACCCGAGGGCGCGGGCAAGGAGATGATCCAGACTTCGCTGATCGTGTGGCTCTTCGCCATGCGCGTGATGATGATCGTCGCCTCGGGCATCTCGTACCTGATCAACGAGCAGGTCTCCAAGGCGCGCTTCGGCAACGCCGACCACTTCGACTTCGAAGCGCCGCTGACCTTCCTGGTCTGGCTGACCTCCTTCATCTCGATCGGGATCACCTTCGCCGCCTCGTACCTGCTGATCCCCACGCTGGGCGACGGCACGCTGTGGTGGAAGCTCTCGGCGATCATCACCTGCGGCACGCTCGCGGGCGCGATCATCCCGGAAGTGGTCAAGGTGTTCACCTCGACCGAGTCGCGCCACGTGCGCGAGTGCGTCGAGGCCTCCAAGGAAGGCGGAGCGTCGCTCAACGTGCTCGCCGGCCTCACCGCGGGCAACTTCAGCGCCTACTGGATGGGCGTCGTGTTCACGATCCTGATGGGTGCCGCCTGGTGGCTCTCGGCCGACCTTTCGAGCATCGTCGGCTACGAGGCGATCTTCGCCTTCGGCCTGGTCGCCTTCGGCTTCCTGGGCATGGGCCCGGTCACGATCGCGGTCGACAGCTACGGTCCGGTGACGGACAACGCGCAGTCGGTCTACGAGCTCTCGCTGATCGAGGAAGTCCCGAACGTGAAGGCCCAGGTGCAGAAGGACTTCGGCTTCGCGATCAACTTCGAGAAGGCCAAGGAGTACCTCGAGGAGAACGACGGCGCGGGCAACACCTTCAAGGCGACGGCCAAGCCGGTGCTGATCGGCACCGCGGTGGTCGGCGCGACGACGATGATCTTCGCCACGATCATGGCGCTGCAGAAGGACCCGGCCTACGGCACGGACTTCTTCAAGCACCTCTCGCTGCTCAACCCGGCCTTCCTCTTGGGCATGATCATGGGCGGCTCGGTGATCTACTGGTTCACGGGCGCCTCGACGCAGGCCGTCTCGACCGGGGCCTACCGCGCGGTCGAGTTCATCAAGAAGAACATGAAGCTCGACGGTGCGAAGGCCTCGACCGAGGACTCCAAGAAGGTGGTCGAGATCTGCACGGTCTACGCGCAGAAGGGGATGTTCAACATCTTCCTCACGGTGTTCTTCTCGACGCTCGCCTTCGCGTTCTACGACCCCTTCTTCTTCATCGGCTACCTGATCGCGATCGCGCTCTTCGGTCTGTTCCAGGCCATCTTCATGGCCAACGCAGGCGGAGCCTGGGACAACGCCAAGAAGGTCGTCGAGACCGAACTGCGCGCCAAGAACACGCCCCTGCACGCGGCCTCGATCGTGGGTGACACGGTCGGCGACCCGTTCAAGGACACGAGCTCGGTCGCGATGAACCCGGTGATCAAGTTCACGACGCTCTTCGGCCTGTTGGCCGTCGAACTCGCCGTGGCGATGAAGGACAACCCGAACCTGGTCCACGGACTCGCGCTGGGCTGCTTCCTGATCTCCTCGGTCTTCGTGTGGCGCTCGTTCTACGCCATGCGCATCAAGAGCAACTGATCACGCTCGGGGGCACTCCCCCATCCGAACGGCCGGTCGCCCTCAGGCGGCCGGCTGTTCGCGTTTCTGGGTCAGGCGCAGCATCGCGAAGTACAGCACCGCGAGCACCACGATCCCGCCCACGATCCAGATCATGTTCGACTTGATCGCGTGGCTCATCGCCTCGGGATCCTCCATCAGCTTGGGATCCCCGCCGAGCACCTTCTGCCCGAACCAGGCGAGCACCGCGCACCAGATGCCCGAGCCCAGGATCGTCATCACGCTGTAGGAGAGGAAGGGCATGCGCACGACGCCCGCCGGAATGCCGATCAGGTGTCGCACCACGGGCAGGAGGCGCGCGAAGAACACCCCGCCGCGCTCGTAGCGCGCGAGGAAGCGCTCCGCGCGTTCGAGCTTCGCAGGCGTGATGTGCACGAAGCGCCCGTACTTCAGCACCAGCGGCCGCCCCAGCCAGCGCGAGAGCCCGTACATGATCGCCGCGCCGAGGTACGAGCCCGCAGTGCCGACGAGCACGACGCCGACGAGGGTCGTGCCGTTGTCCCCGCGCGTGGCCCAGTAGGCCGCCGGCGGGATCACGAGTTCGCTCGGCACCGGGAGAATCGAGGACTCCATCGCCATCAGGAGGAGGACGCCCCAGTAGTGCCAGTCGTGGACCCACTCGAACCAGGTGACGATCAGATCGTGCATGGCGGCGGAACCTAGGGGCCCGGCGCGCCCAAGTCAAAGGGACTCTGCTGCCCTTCGCTGTGCAGAAAATCGGGCCGGCACGCGCAACCCTGGCCTGATCCGAGCGTCTTCCTGATGGACGCGCCCATCCCTGGCGCGCCGAGGAGGATCGCCCGATGGAATTTCGCCCGGATCACTGCCCCTGCCAGAAGCCGAAATGTGCCGGTACGACCGGCTTCCAGTACCAGCGTCGCGGCCACTACACGCGCGCCTGTGACGGCCGCCGCGTGCAGCGCTTTCAGTGCAAGGCCTGCAACCGCACCTTCTCGACGCAGTCGTTTCGTGTCGACTACAGGCTGAAACGCGTCTCGCTCGACGTGAAGATCTTCCTCGCGCTGATCTCGAAGGTGACGCAGCGTCAGATCTCGAAGTCCTTCCACTGCACGCTGCGCACGGTCGCGCGCCGGCTCGATCTCTTCGGCAAACAAGGCCGCGGCTTCCACGAGTGGCGCATGCGCACGCGCGGGAGTTCGACGCCCTGGGAAGGCCAGTTCCAGCTCGACGAGCTCGAGACCTTCGAGCACAACCGTCGCCTGAAACCGGTCACCGTGCCCGTGCTCGTGCACAAGCCCAGCTACTGCATCCTGCACGCGGAGGTCGGCACGCTGCCTGCGAGGAAGCCGCTCTCGAAAGGGAATCAGGCCAAGCTCGCGCGATACGAGCAGCTCGAGGGCAACGTCAAGCGCAAGAGCGAGTCACGCGAGAAGATGACGCGCTGCTTCGAAGTGCTCGCGCGCGTCTGCGATCCGAATGCGAAGGTATCCGTCGGCACCGACCAGAAGTACACGTACGCGGTCGCGCTGAAACGCATCTTCGGCGCGCGTCTGGTGCACCAGAAGACGCACTCGAGCGTGCCGCGCTGCTACAAGAACCCGCTCTTCCCGATCAACCACACCTTCGCGATGCTGCGCGACAACCTGAGTCGCCTGGTGCGCCGCAATTGGGGCGCCTCGAAGAAGCGCGAGAAGCTCGAGCGCCACCTGTGGATCTACGTGGCCTGGCGCAACTACGTGCGGCCGATCACCAATCGCAACCACACGCAGACCGCGGCGATGGTCGCCGGTCTGTGCCCGCGGATGCTCGAGGTCACCGATCTGCTCGCGGTCAGGATGTTCGATCCTGAGCGTGCACAGTGAAGGGCAGCAGAGTCCCTTAAAGGCTGCGCAAACGCGCCTCGTGGAAGGAGCGCGCCAGCGCCGCCCCGAGGATCAGTGCCCCGCCGAGCAGCACGTGGAAACCGGGGCGCTCGCCCTGGAAGAGAAAGCTCCACAGCGGATTGAGCACGGGCTCGCAGAGCAGCAGCAGCGAGACCTCGAAAGCCTCGAGATGCCGCACGGCGCTCGTCACGAGCGCGTAGGCGAGGCCGATCTGGAACACGCCCAGGAATCCGACCAGCAGCCAACTCTGTGCTCCGGCTTCCGAGAGCGTCAGCTCGTGGCGCAGCGCGGCACCGCCCAGACACACGCAGGCGGCGAGCACGTTGCCCCAGACCGCCGCACCCAGCGCTGCGGAATCGCTTCCTCCGCGCGCCAGCCAGCGCAGGCCGATCATCGTCAGCGCCCAGGTGAAGCCCGAGATCAGTGCGAGCTTGTTGCCCAGCGCGGGATCGCTGGCGCTCGCTTGCGGAGCGAGTTCGTCGAGGAAGAGGCACCAGATGCCGCCCGCGATCGCCACCAGGATCACGAGGTCGCGCGGACGGATGCGCTCGCGCAGCAAGAGCGGCGCGAGCAGCAGCACATACAGCGGCGCCGTGGATTGCAGGAAGATCGTGTTGGCCGAGGTCGTGAGCTTGTTCGCCAGCACGAAACAGATCAGCGTCGCCGCGTACGCGAGCGCCACGAGCATGATGCGCGGGCTCGGTCGCGCGCGCGCGGCGGGCAGGAACACGAGGAAGGCGAGCACCGCGACGGCCGAGCGCAGTCCCGCGAGCTCGAAGCCGCGAAAGCTCGTGCCCTTGATGGCCGCCCCTCCCGTGGAGAACAGGGCCGCGGCCGCGACGAGCGCCAGGCGGGCGCGAGCCTTGGAGGACATGGGGCGGGACGATGCCAGACGCGCGTCGCCTAGCGCAAGAGCCTAGAATCGCCGGAGTGAGCCGGACGAGCTGGAAACGCGCGCAGAGCTTCGAGGGGCTGTGCGAGCTCGGTGCGCGCTTCGTCGAGGGCCGCGAGCACAGCTTTCCGGGTTGGGGAGCGCGAGGACTCGACGCCGAGAGCCTCCCGCTCGTGCCCGCGCTCGCGGCGCTCAATCGCGCGGGCTTCCTGACGCTCGCATCGCAGCCGGGTACGCTGCGCGGCGTCGACGGCTGCGAGCAGCGCGCTTTCGCGAGCGGATTCTGCAGCGCGCGCGACGCACGCAGGCTGAGCGCGAAGGGCGCGCGCTGTTTCTCCCGCGGAGCCGCCGGGAGGGCGGGCGTCGCCGTCAGCCGCCGCGACGGCGCAGCGCGCGTCCTCGCCGGCCACAACGCCTTCGAAGAGGAGCTCGAGCTCTTCCGCGGCGCGGTCGGGAGCGCCGCGCTCGCCGAGCTCGGGCGCGGAGTCTACTGGAGCATCTGGGACCCCGTTTGGGGTCGCGAGGAGTGGCTGTGGCGCAGACTCGCCCGCCTCTGGTCGTGATCGGTGCGAGCAACGCCTGGATGGCGTTGCCGAAGGTCCTGCGCGCGCTCGATGGGCCGCGCGACGTCTTCGTCGCCGCCGGGCACGGACGCTCGTACGGCCACTCCAGCCGCTACCTCGCGCGCGAGTTGCCCTCGATCCTCGAGTGCGGTCTGTAGCCGGAGCTCGCGCGCGGCGGAGCGCCGCTCTGCGCGCTCGTCACGGACGTCGGCAACGACCTCGCCTACGGTTCGAGTGCGGCGACGATCGCGGGCTGGGTGGACGAGGTGCTCGCGCGTCTCGAGGGACGCGTGAGCCTGACCGCGCTGCCGCTCGAGAGCCTCGAGCGCCTCTCGCCGCTCTTCTTCCACACGGTGCGCCTGCTCGTGTTCCGCGGCCGACCGCTCGAGCGCGAACACGTGCTCGCGCAGGCGCGTGAGCTCGACCAGCGCCTGGCAGAGATCGCGCGCGCGCGCGGCGCGCGGCTCGAGCGCATCCCGGCCGAGGCGATCGGTTGGGACGGAATCCACCAGCGCCGCGGCGTGCGCGGGGAGCTCTGGGAAAGCTGGCTGCGAGGTCTCGGGCTCGCGCCCGAGCGCGCGCACGTCGCGCGGCCGCGGGGTAGGCTTCGGGCTCAGGAAAGGCGCCTCTTCGGCCGTCTGGAGCACACCGCGCAGCCCTGCGCCGTGGCCACCGATGGCAGCCGGGTGTCGATCTTCTGAGCGAGCGCTCACGGCCCGCACGCGGCCGCGTAGACAGAGCCCGTACAATCTCCCCCACGATGAGCCAGACGACCGATCAGGATTCCCCTCTCGCGCGCTGGGCCTTGCGCCTGTGCGCGGTCTGGCTCGCGGCCGGAGCCGTCGCGAAGCTGTTCTACGGCACGCCCGCGCTGCTGCCGCAGATCATCCGCGACTCGACGCCGCTCTCGCTCGAGCTCACCTACACGCTGGTGATCGGCATCGAGTTCGCGCTGGTCGCACTGGCGTTCCTGCGCCCGCGGCAGGCCTGGCCGCTGTTCGTCGCGCTGTTCCTGTTCTTCGATTTCGTGCTCACGACGCAGATGCGCGCAGGCGCGGAATCCTGCGGCTGTTTCGGTGGCGGCTTGAAGGTCTCGCCCGCGCTGATGATGGGCGTCGACAGCGCGCTGCTCCTGTTCCTGCTCGTCACCAAGCCTTGGGTCTCGGTGCGTCGCCGCGGCGCGGGCATCGGCCTCGTCCTGGTGACGCTGCTGCTGGCCTTCGCGTTGCCCGCGGTGTGGATCCAGGTGCGCCAGAGCGAGGGCCCGGCCGTCGTCGACGTGCCTGGAGGCACGGGACAGACGCCCGCGCCCCCGAAGGCCCCCGACTGGATCGAGTTGCACCCCGAGAAATGGGTCGGCAAGAGCGTCTACGACATCGCCGAGCTCACGAAGTGGGTCCCCGAAGAGAAGCTCCCGACCGACGGGCAGATCGTGATCTGGCGCCAGGGCTGCACGCACTGCGCCGACCATCTGCGCGAGTTGGCCAACGGCGACAAGGGCGAGCACCCGATCCTGCTCGTGCAGATCCGCGACGACGAGCGCGACAGCCGCGCGGTGGACGCGATGCCCACGGGCGCGCACGTCACGCTGGCGGAACTGCCCGCGGGCATGCAGGTCGTGCTCGAGACGCCCTGGGAGATCACGGTCGAGGGCGGCAACGTGACCGCAGCGCTCGACCGCGAGCACCTCGAGGCCGCGAAGTAGCCCCGCTTCAGGCGCGCGCGACGAGGTACGCGACCATGCCGATGCAGTCGCGGCCCGAGCCTCCGCGCTGGTCGAGCTTGAACTTGCCGTTGCCCTCGCCGTCGGGCGTGTCGGTCTGCTCGAAGTACGAGTCGACGTGCCGGAAGCCGGCCTCGTGCAGCGCCTCGCGCACCTCGATGATCGACCAGTAGCGCCAGTCGTAGCGGAAGCAGCGCTCGAGCTTCGACCCGTCGCGGAAACGGAAGTGGATGAAGCACAGGTACTCGCCCGTGCCGGGCCAGTAGCGGTGCTGCTCCCAGACGAAGCGCACGCCGCGGCCGATCGAGCGCGGCTCCTCGACCTCGGCCACCGCCTCGGTGCCGCCGTAGACATCCAGCGCGAAGATGCCGTCCTTCGCGAGGCTCTTGCGCGCGGCGGTGAAGTACTCGACGAGCTCCTTGCGCGTCTGGAAGACGTAGTAGGAGAAGTTCTGCGCCAGGCGCAGGTCGGGCTTGCGCAGGCCGGGTTCGCGCACGTCCTTCTTGTGCAGCGTGACGCGCTTGGCCGCGTCGCCGATCGGCGCGAGGTTGTGCTGCTTGCCCCAGGCGAGCGGTTCGGGATCGAGGTCGAAGCCCTCGGCAGTGTGTTGAGGCGAGCGCTTGACCCAGGTCGAGGAGAGGTACGCGGTGCCGCAGAAATCCTCGCGCAGGTGCAGCGCCTCGCGGCCGTTGTGGCGGCGGTAGATGCGGCGCAGGAAGGCGAAGTCGTCCTCGGGGGACTGGACCGCTTCCTGGTAGAGCGCGTAGCGGTCGGCGTTGCGTGCGGTGATCGGTCGGCGTGCGGTGCGTCGGGCCATGCGTCTAGCGTTGGGGCTTTTTCGTGTCGGGGGGTGCGGACTTGGGCGTGAAGACCGGCGTGACCTTGCCGCTCGCGACGAGGTCCACGGCCCGCAGCGCCGTCTGCGCGCAGCTCGTGAGGTGCTCGAAGTCGATCGCGTCGGCCTCGTCCTTCACCGTGTGGTAGTCACGGTGCATGTTGTACGTGGAGAAGGTCTGTCCGACGACACCTTTGTGCACGTAGGCGATGTTGTCCGAGCGCTGGTAGAAGTTCTCCGAGGGCCGCGGATCGACCGCGATCGGGATCCCCGCGGCCTCGAGCGCCGCGCCGAGGTTGGTCTCGTCCCAGCCGGTGAGCCACATCTTCCCCGCCCCGCCCACGAGCGGGTCGGGTCGGCCGAGCATCTCGAAGTTGAGGTTCGCGAGCGTGTCCTCGAGCGGGACCGCCGGGTGCGCGATCTGGTAATCCGTGCCGACCAGACCGATCTCCTCGCCGGTCGCGAGAAGGAACACGATCGTGTGCGCGCGATGCGGCTCGCGCGCCAGTGCACCGGCGAGTTCGAGCACGACCGAGCAGCCCGAGGCGTCGTCGTCGGCGCCGTTGTTGATGTGGTCTTGCGTGTCGCCGGGCTTCGCCGGCGCGCCGCCGAGGTGGTCGTAGTGCGCGCTCAGCACGATCGCCTTGCTGGCCCCGGGGCCCTCGCCGCGCAGGATTCCGACCACGTTGTAGGCCGGCTGCTCCTGGTCCTCGTAGCGCACCTCGAGCGTGAGACTCCCGGCCTTGCCGGCGCGAAAGCTCTCGAGCAGCGCGCCTTCGAGAGCGAGCGTCGGCGGCCGCCGCGGCAGCATGCCCGAGCCTGCGGGGACGACGAGCAGACCCAGGCCCTGGCCGTTCACGTGTCCCGAGCTCTTGAGCCACTCGCGCTGCTTCGCGCGGTCCGACTCGTCGAGGAAGAGCGCTTTCTCCTCGAGACCCTCCTTGGGGATCTCCTCCGCCGAGCGCGCGACGGCGACTCCGAGCGTGCGCTTGGCGAACGCGAGCTTCGAGAAGCGCCAGTCGGTGTCGTAGACGAGCGCCGGCTTCGAGCCGTCGCTCGTCGCCAGCTCGAGCGACGGGGTACCGACGAGACCCGGGCGAGAGAACGGAACGCGCTGCAGGTAGCCCCCCTCGTCCCCCGCCGGCGCGACGCCGCAGCCCTTCAACTCCTCGGCGAGGTAGTGCGCCGCCGTCACCGACTCGGGCGAACCGGTCGCGCGCCCGAGCAGCGCGTCGCTCGCGAGCGTGCGCACGTGCTGCTCGATCTCCGCGCGCGTGATCTCCGGCGCGAGCTTCGGCAGCGGAGGTCCGTCGTAGGCCGTCTGGAGCGGAGCGAGCGCGAGCAGCGTGGCGACGGTGGTGAGCAAAAGCATGCGGCCCAGGCTACCAGAGCCCGGGCCGCGGTGACGACGTGCGTGCGCGCGTCGACTAGCGCTGCAGAACCGCTTCCTTGAGCGTGCGCAAGAGCGCCTCGTTGGTGCGCGGATCCGCGACTTGGATGCGCACTGCGCCGTTGACCTGGCGCGGAATGCTGACGATCCCCGGAGAGAGTTTGCGATTCACGCGCCGGGCGAGCTCCTGCGGATGTGCAACGTGGAGCAGGATCCAATCGCCGACCGACGGCATCGGACGGATGCCCGGGATCGTGGCCAGGCGCGAATAGAAGCGGTCTTTTTCTTCGATGAACATGGGTACTCCGGAGTGGCCAGGAAGCGGATCGGTGGGCTGCCGCGATGCCCGCTGGCCCTCTGCCAGCAGCGCATCCCCTCGCGTCAGCCCACCCCCGCCGGTCCAGTTCGACCCCCCGGGATGTCCAGGGGCCGTTTCTTCCCTCCCCGAAATCGGGGTCCGGAGGTCGCGATCCGCAGGTCCTGCAACCCACGATTCGACCGCTTTCCTCCAGCCCCGCCCTCGGACGGGCGTGGGCGCTACGGTATCTAGTGTCTCACGACCCCTCAAGCGCCAGATCGTGGGGCTGTTGTCGAATTGTGGATGCTTCCCGCGATTGGGAAGCACTCGAGTCGCCGCCCTCGCACTCGACGCTCGCACAACGCGCGCGCACAATCCGCCGCACCGACTTTCCCACCATGAATCCACAGTCATCTGAGTGGAGTGGACTGCGCCTGCGCGTCCCCGCCTCGACCTCCAACCTCGGGCCGGGCTTCGATTTCCTCGGCCTGGCCCTCGCGCTCTTCCTCGAAGTGCGTGTCGAGTCGCGCGAGGAGGTCGGGGGGCCGCAGTTGCTGGAGTGCACGGGCCTCGCCCAGGACTGGCCGCGCGGCGAGGAGAACCTGCTCTTGCGCTCGCTCGCGCACGGCGCGCGCGCGCTCGGGATCAGCGTCCCCGCGCTGCGGCTGTGCGTCACGAGTCAGATCCCGATGGCGCGCGGTCTGGGCTCGAGCGGCGCGTCGGTGGCCGCGGGACTGCTGCTCGCCGAGCGCGCCGCGGGGAAACCGGCCGGCGAATCACGCTTGCTGGCGCTCGGGCTCGAGCTCGAGGGCCATCCCGACAACTCGAGCGCCGCGCTGCTCGGCGGCTGCACGCTCGCGGTGCCGCGCGGCGACGGCACGCTGCGCGTCGTGCGCGCGCAGCTCTCGAGCGAGCTCGGCTTCGCGCTCGCCTGGAGCGAACAGACACTGCCCACGCGCGAGTCGCGCGCGGTGCTCCCCGCGCAGGTCGCGTTCGGGGACGCGGTCGAGAACCCGCGCCGCCTCGCGCTGCTGCTCGAGGGGCTGCGCACGGCCGACGCCGAGCTGCTGGCGCTCGGGATCGAGGATCGGCTGCACGTGCGCTACCGCCTGCCGCTGATTCGCGGCGGCGCGCAGGCGCTCGAGGCCGCGCGCGCCACGGGCGCCTGCGCCGCGACGATCAGCGGCAGCGGCTCCGCGCTCGTGGCGATCGCTCCGCGCGAGCGCGCGCAGGCGGTGGCCGACGCGCTCGGCGCGGAACTGCGCCGCGCAAATGGTGCCGCGACCGCGTGCGTGGTCGAGGCGGTGCATGGCGCACCGCGCTTCGACTACTCGCGCGCGTAGCCGTGCCGGTAGCCCTGCACGAGCGACTGCATCTCGGCCTGGCAGGAAGCGCGAGCGGCGAGCGTGGCGCTGCGGCGAGCGCCGCGCAGATCGACCGCCTCGAGGTGCGTCAGGAAGTCCTCGAGGCCGACGGGCGCGATGCAAAACTGCTTCAGCCCCGCGCCGATCAGGAAGGGCAGGTTGATCGGCGAGACGGCCGTGACGCCGAAGGCCGAGAGCGAGCGCGCCGACTGCTCGCAGACCTCGACGATCTGCAGGATCAGACGCAGCGCGAAGGGATGGATCGGCTCGAAGCAGTGGCGCAGCTCGTGGTTCTCGCGGTCGGCCGCGACGAGGTACTGCAGCAGCGAATCCAGGCTCAGGACGAGGAAGTCGGCCTCGCGTGCGAGGTCGCGCGCGCCGAGCGCCGCGACGGGCGTCTCGATCACCGCACCGAGCTCGACCTGGTCCTGGAAGGGCACGCCCGCCTTGCGCAGCGCGTAGCGCTCTTCGAAGAGGATCTCCTTCACGCGCCGCAGGTCGGCGCAGTCGGTGACGAAGGGCACGACGATGCGCGCGCGCGTGTTGCTCGAGGCGGGCGCGGCGCGCAGCAGCGCCTGCAGCTGGCGCCGCAGCACCTGTTCGCGTGCGAGCAGGATGCGCACGCCCGCGCGACCGAGGCCGGGGTTGAGCTCGCGCGCTTCGTGCAGATACGGCACCTCGAGGCTCGAATCCACGTGCAGCAGGCGGAAGGTGACGCTCTCGCCGCGCGCGTGCTCGAGCACGGCCGCGTAGTGCGCTGTGAGCGACTCGAGCGAGGGCTGCTCGCGCTCGACGAGGTAGAGCAGCTCGGTGCGGTACAGGCCCACACCCGAGAGCCCCAGTTCGAGCGCCTGGTCCACCTCGGGCAGGTTGCCGCAGCTCGCGCTGAGCGCGATCGGCTGGCCATCGCGCGTGCGCGCGCCGCGGCGCGCGAGCAGCGTCTGGCGTCCGGCCTCGGGCTGCGCCGCCGCCTCGCGCTTGGCGATCGCGCTCGAGGCGCGGAACTGCGCGCGCACGAGCTCATCGGGGTTGACGCGCACGCTGCCCTCGGTCGCCTCGACGATCACGAAGTCGCCCTCGCGCACCTTCTCGAGCAGGCCCGCGACCGCGGTCAGCGTCGGAATGCGCATCGAACGCGCCAGGATCGCGGCGTGGCTCGTCAGGCCGCCCGCCTCGGTCAGGATCCCGAGCACGTGCTCGTTCTCCAGGTTGAACATGTCGACGATTGAGAGCTCGCGCGCGACCAGCACGTAGTCGGGCGCAGGCGCCGCCTTCTCGTCCACCGCGACGCGCTCGAGGTTGCGCAGCACGCGGATGCCGACGTCGCGCAGGTCGACCGCGCGTTCGCGCAGCGTGTCGCTCTTCACCAGGCGGAAGATGCGGTCGAAGTCGGCGACGACCTTGCCGATCGCGGCCTCGAGCGCCATCTGCTCGTTGATGATCAGGTTCTCGACGTCCGAGAGGAACACGCCGTCGCGCAGCAGCGCCGCGTGCGTGTCGAGGATGCGCACGTGGTCAGCCGAGACCTTGCCCTGCAGGCGCGTCTTCAGGTCCTCGAGCTGGCGCTTGGAGTCCGAGAGCGCCTTGTGGAAGCGGTTCAGCTCGCGCTCGACCTGGTCGAGCGGCACGCGCTGGCGGGGGGCGTTCGAGAGCTCGTAGTCCTTGATGTGGACTGGCCCCAGAACCAGGCCTGGCGAGACGCAGGTGCCCTTCAACTGGATCCCGCCCGGGGTCTTGCCGCCGTCGTGCACGGGGCTCGCGGGTGTCGCAGGCACTTTCTCGCTCATGAGAGCGGCTATCCTAGCGGGCCTGATGCTCGCCTTCACGCCGCACCCGTGTCTCTCTGCGTTCCTCGCACTCGCCGCCCTCGCCTTCCCCGCGCCGCACGCGCAGGAAGCCCCGAGCGCGGTCCGGCCCTCGGCTGCGAAGGCCGACGCAGCGCAATTCCCCGTGCACGAGTGGGTCGAGCTCGTGAAGGTGGTCGACGGCGACACGCTGCAGGTGCGCCGCGCCGGCGCGATCGCCAAGCTGCGGCTCTTGTGCGTCGATACGGAGGAGCGCTTCCATCCCGGCCAGAGTTCCTCGGGCAGCAAGCCGCAGACGGTCTTCGGCGAGGAGACGGCGCTGTGGGCCGAGGCCTTCTTCGCCGGACTCGCGCACGAGGGCGAAGCGCTGCGCGTGGGGCTGTGCTTCCCCCACGATCGCGAGCAGCTCGACGCCTACGGCCGGCTGCTCGCCCACGTCGTGCTGCCGGATGGCCGAGACTACGAACTCGAGCTCGTGCGCAGCGGCCGCAGTCCCTACTTCAACAAGTACGGCGACAGTGAGGTCGCGCACGGCGCCTTCGTCGAGGCGCAGGCGCAGGCGCAGCGCAGGAAGCTCGGGATCTGGAATCCCGCGACCAACGAACCGGCGACGCCGGGCGTGCCGGCCGTGAAGCGACCCTACGCGCGGCTCCTGCCCTGGTGGAACGCCCGCGCTGCCGCGCTGGCCGATTTCGCCCGGCGCCGTGCCGCGGGCACGGACGCGCCGCTCGAGTTCGCCGACTTGGACGCGCTCGAGAAGCACGTGGGCAGCGAGGTCGAGCTCTTCGGCGAGTTCAGCGGCAAGCCGCGCGAGTGGCACGGCGCGCTCGAGTACGAGGTCTTCGGCTCGCAGCGCGGCCAGCCGCTGCGCCTCGTGGTGCCCGAGTCCGCGCGCGAGGCCCTCTCGGCCGCCCGGATCGGCGACTTCGGCCGCGAGTACCACCAGAACTACTTCTACGCCCGCGGGAAGCTGGAGCGCGCCGGCAGGGGCTTCGAAGTGCGCCTCGAACGGCCAGACCAGATCCGCCGCGCGGGCCCCGAGCCCGTCGCGCCGCGCTAGACCCGGAATCGGATTCCAGGTGCTCGGGGAGGCAAGAATCTCCCGCGTGCTCAAGATCTCCGGGGACCGATCTCGAAATCCCATCGAGACCCAGGCCCCAGGGATCCCCCCCCATGACGACCACGCAGCTCGAGACCGCGAAGCTCCAGATCGACCTCGACCCCGTCCTGCTCAACGCGGTGATCGAGGGCACCCTCGGCGGCCTCGCGATGACGGGGCTCAAACCGCCGCCGGTCGGCGCCTCGAAGCTCTTCGGCGCCTCGCAGCCGACCGCGGTGCTCGTCGGACTTTGCGGCCAGTCGAACGGCACGCTCACCCTTAACCTCTCCAACCGCGCCATGCTGCACATCGCCAGCACGCTGACGGGCGAGGAGGAGAAGGAGTTCAACGAGAGCAGCCTCGACGCGATCGGCGAGGTCGGGAACATGATCGCGGGCTGCGTCAAGGACGCGCTGGTCGGCACCGACTACGAGATCACGAACATCTCGGTGCCTTCGCTGATCCTCGGTGCGAACTACGACTTCTACTTCACGCGCGGTTTCAACACGGTCAGCGTCGAGTTCGAGCTCCCGGGAATTCCGGTCGTGTACCAGCGCGACCGCTACTTCACGGTCACGATCTCGCTCTTGCGCCGGATCATCAAGTAGGTCCGCGCGCCTGGCTGACGAGGTGTCCGGCCTCGGGCAGGATGATCTCGCGCAGCGCGAGGCCGAGCGCCTTGGGCGAGCCAGGCAGCGCGATCACGGGCTTGCGCCCGATCAGGCCCGCGCAAGCGCGCGAGAGGATCGCTGCGCTGCCGATCTCGCGGTACGACAGCCAGCGGAAGAGCTCACCGAAGCCGGGGATGCTGCTGTCGAAGAGGCGCTCGAGCGTCGGCACGGTCTGGTCGCGCGGCGCGATGCCCGTGCCACCCGTGGTGAGCACCAGATCGACCTCCGCGTTCGAGACCGCTGCGCGCACCGCGCATTCGATCTCGAAGGGCTCGTCGCGCACGATCGCGCGCTGCGTCACGCGCTGGCCGGCCTGCTCGAGCGTCTCGACGATCAGCGGGCCGCCCTTGTCGGTCGAGGCGTCGCGCGTATCGCTGATCGTGATCACCGCGAAGCGCAGCGGCACCTTGGACTCCTGCTTGTGCTTCTCGACGCTCACGAAACGCGCTCCCGGGCCAGGCGCCGCAGGAGCGTCGCAAAGGCTCGCACGCGCGCCTCGTCGACCCTCGCCCGGACGCGGCCGCCGCGCTTGAGCGCGGTGCCGACGATCGCCCCGCTGCACTCACCGAGCAGGCTCTCCGCGTTGCGCAGGTCGAGGCCCGAACCGATCAGCACCGGCGCGCGGCCCGCGGCGGAGGCGACCTCGGCCACCGAACGCGCGCTGGGCGGCGAGCCCGTGGCGCGGCCGGAAACGATCACCGCGTCCGCGAGCGCGCGTCCGACGAGTTCGGCGGTCGCCTCGGCCAGGCTCTCCTGCGCGAGCGGAGTGGCGTGCTTCACGTGCACGTCGGCCAGGATTGCGGCGCGCGGACACAAGCGCGCGCGCTCGCGCAGCGTCTCGTGCGCCCGGCCTTCGAGGATACCCTGGTCGCTCACGGCGGCGCCGGCGTGCACGTTGACGCGCAGGAATTCCAGATCGAAGGCGGCGCACAGCCCCAGCGCCGAGCGCGCGTCGTTGCGCAGCACATTGACGCCCAGCGGCAGCTTCGGATGCGCCGCGCGCACCTCGCCCAGCACGCGTGCCATGCATGCGACCGTCTCGGGCGGCACGCTCGCGGGGTAGAAGGGCACGTCGCCGAAGTTCTCGACCAGCAGCGCGTCGCAGCCCCCGCGCGCGAGCGCGCGCGCGTCGCGCAGCGCCGCAGAGAGCCACGAGCTCGGGCCCGCGCCGCCGCGCGGCGATCCTGGAAGCGGTGCGAGGTGCACGACACCGATCAGGACCGGACCGTGCTCGAAGCGAAGCTGCGGCATGCGCCAGGAATGCTAGACGCTCGAGCGCACGCGCGCGAGGGCGCACAGGGCGCGGCGCAGGCTGCGCGCGCCCTGGAGCGTGCGCACGTACTCGAGCTCGTCCTGCGCGCCCTTGCGGCAGGCGCACAGCGCCGCCGCGCGACGCTCGGCCGGGCTCCAGCGCTCCAGGCCGGGCAGGGCACACAAGAGCGGAGCCCAGCGCTCGAAAGCGCGGCGCTCCTGCGCGCTGCGCGCGGGCGGCGCGCGCAGGCCCAGGCGCGCGAGCGCGCGCCGGGCACAGCCGGGCTGGCCGCCCTGCTCGGCGAGCGCGCGCATCGAGGCCTGCGCCAGGCGTTCGAGCGGGAAGCGTCCGAGCACGTCCTCGCGCTCGCGCCCGAGGAAGAAGTACAGCGGCTCACGAGCGAGCGCGCGCAGCGTCGCGGGCGAACTGCGCGCGCCCTTGTGCTTGCGCAAGCGCGCGAGCTCGCGCCGCAGCAGCGCGCGCACGCCGCGCTCGTCGGGGCGGAAGCCGAGCTTCTGGTAGAACCACCACGCGCCCGAAGCGATGCCCTCCTCGTTCTCGTGGCCGAGCTGGTAGGGATCGATCTCGAAGCTGTCCGCGCCGTAGAGCGCGTGCAGCATCCCGAGCACGCGTCCGTAGACGTGCGCGGCCTCCGCGCCGCGCCAGGTCTCGAAGACGTTGTAGGCGACCTCGGCCGAGCCGAGGAACACGCTCGCGAGCACGTAGCCGATCGGCACGCCGTTGTGCAGCGTGAGGAACGCGTGCACGCTTTCGAGCGGGAGACGCTGCTCCGGCTGCACGCCGAACATCGCGAAGCCCAGCCCGCCGCCACAGTCGATGAGGCGCACATCGCGCGCGTCGGCGTGCATGAAGGCGTCCAGATCGCGCGCGCGCGCGGCCATCGCGTCCTGTGCGAGTTCGACGAGCGCGCGCGCCGCCGCGCCGCGCACGCGTCGGACCGCGAGCGGCGGCACGCGTGCCGCGCGGCGCAGGTCGGGTCGCGTGCGGGAGAGCGGCTCGCGCTGATAAACGGGCCGCCGGCCGCGTGCGACGGCGGTGGTGCGCGTCGGCGCGCCCGGGCAGGGATCCAGGCGCAGCGGCGGATCGAGCTCGTCCCACAGCTGCGCACGCACCTCCGGCGCGGCGTCGAGTTCGGCGAAGCGCCGCGCGAGGAACGCGCCCTGTGCCTCCCCGCGCGCACGCGCGTGCGCAAGGAATTCGCGGCCCTCAAGGCCCGCGTCCAGAGCCGGGCACTCCAGCGGCCGCGCGAGCAGCGGCAGCAGCGCGTCCAGACGGGCGTGCTGCGCCGGGTCCCACTCGTCCCAATCCACCTCGAGCGCCGCGGGGTGCGCGCGCGCGAGCCGCGCGGCGGTCGGCAGGAAGAAGCGGTAGCGCGTCGCCGTTCCGGCGATGCCGCTGTCGGCAAGTTGCGCGGCGAAACGGCGCAGGTCGCCGCGGCGCTCGAAACCTTCGAGCAGCACGCTCGCCGCGGCGAGCACCGCGGGCGAGTCGGGATAGGCGCGCAGGAACAGCGCGAGCTCGTGCGCGCGCTCGAGTTCGCGCGCCGAGCCGAGCTTCGCGCGCGCAAGGCGCGCAAGGCAGCGCAGCTTGCGCTCGGCGCAGCCTGGGCCGAACTCCGCGTGGGAGACCTCGAGCTCGCGCAGCGCGTTCACTTGGATGGAGCCAGAGACGGGATTTGAACCCGTAACCTCCGCTTTACGAAAGCGGCGCACTACCGTTGTGCTACTCTGGCCAGTTGGAAGACCTCTCTTTCGACAAGAGAAGGCCTCCTATTTGAGCGTCGAGCGCGCCTCCTGGCCAGAAGGCACGCTCGACTTTCGGAAGAGTCTCGCCGCGGGACGCCTACTTGGCGCTCATCTGCAGCTTGCTCAGGATCTTGGCACGTTCGGCCGCGTCCATCTTGGCCAGCGCCAGCGCGCGGGAAGCCGCCTCGCGCACCGAGACGGGCGCCGCGGAAACCGCGACCGCGCCGACCTGGGCGAGAGCCTCCGCCGAAGCGGCCGAGCTGTTGCGCGCGAGGATGCCCGCGAGCGCGAGGCCGGCGGCGCTGCGCGCACCTTCGGAGCGCGCCTCGTCGGCCAGGATCGCGACCACGGAGCCGACCTGCTCGGCACCGCCGCAGCTGCTCAGGATGCCCAGGGCCGGGACGCTGACCGAGTCGGGGCGGTTGCTGATCGCGCTGCTGACCGAGGCGATCACGCCCGGGGAGCAGGAGCCGCGACCGGAGTGGCACAGCTGGCCGAGCACGGTGCCCGCGCGGGCCGCGAGGTCCTCCGCGAGCGCGCGGTCGCCGGTCATCGAGGCGCTGAGCGCGTCCTGGACCGGCTTCATGTCGTCGGCGTTCGCGATCGAGCCCTGGATGCGGTCGCCGTAGGTCGCGGCGGCTTCTTCGGCGTTGGCGGCGAGCAGCACGACCGGGATCTTGGCCAGGTGCTCGTCGCCCTTGAGCTCGTCGAGCACCTGGGCCGTGGTCACGTCCGGGAGCGAGTCCGCGAGGAGGATCACGTCGAGACCAGCCGCGCGGCGCGCCTGCAGCAGGCCGAGCGTGCCCTTGGCGACGGTCGTCACGAACACGCCCGATTCACCGAGGGCCGAACCGACCTTGGCGGCGCGGTCGGCGTCGGCGTCGATCACGAGCGCGATGCGCGCCACTTCGCGGCCGACGGACTCGGCCAGGATGTTGACGACGTTCTCGCTGGCGGCATTGCCCGAGTGCAGGGCGATCATGCCCAGCGCGACCGCGGCTTCCGAGCGCATCGCGCCGTCGTGGCTGGCGAGCGCGGCGTTGAGGCCGGGCGTCGGGCTGGCGGCGAGCGGGCCGAGGACGCGGCACAGCGCGCCGCCGGTCGTCGAGTCGCCGGTCTTCACCGACCAGGAGAGGGCGAGGTCGAGCCCGTCGATTCCGACCGCGTGGATCGCGGCGAGCGCCTGTTCGGAGCGCGCCTTCCAGGGGCCGACGTCCGTGCCCGCGGCCTCGAGGCGCGCGAGCTTCTGCTGCTCGTCGCACCAGGCGCGCGCGAGACCCGCGAGCGCATCGTTCGAGGTCGGATCCAGGTGTAGCCCGTGCAGATAGCAGAGCTTCGACATCTCGGAGGAGTACAGGCTCGCGGGGATCGGCGTGGCCTCGATGTTGTTCGAGCCCCAGCCCCAGATCACGTCGCTGCGCATGTCGTCCGAGAGGACGTTGTCATGGCCGAGAAAGTAGTCGTTGCCGAGCTTGAGGAAGGAGTGCAGGGCGTCGCCCTTGATTTTCATGCGGCTGAGGCCCTCGGAGGCGGCCCCCTTGACGGTCTCGTCCGCGTCCATGGCGGCGAGGAACTGCAGCACCGCGGTCGTGCGCACGTCGCCGATCGAACCGAGCACGAGCGCGATGTTGCGGCGCTGGACGGCGTCGGAGCTGTGCAGACCCGCCATCAGCGGGACCACGACGTCGGGACCGAGCTGGATCAGCGCGTGCATGGCGAGGCGCTGGCGCTCGCCCTGCTGCTCGCTGGTGAGGAACCCGAGCAGCATCTGCGCCGAGTATTCGCCGTGCTCGCTCGAGAGCGTGCGGATCGCCTGCGTGCGCGCGAGCGGGTCGGCGCCGTCGTCGGTCGCGACCTTGACGAGCTCGAGGATCGCGTCCTTGTCGGCCTTGCGCGCGTTGCGCTCGGTCATCGACAGCTCCATCAGTCGCTTGGCGATCAGCTGGAAGTCGCCGCCCTCGACGAGCAGGTCGGTCCAGATCTCCGAGGAGGTGCTCTTCCAGAGCGCGTAGGCCTGCTCCTGCGTCGGGCTCATGCCGAGCAGCTTCTTGAACACGGCCAGCGACTCCTCCCGGCGGCCGCGCTGCAGGAGATCGACGCCCTGGGAGAAGGTGTCCTGAACCTCGTCAGCCCGCGCGCTCGAGATCCAGGGAGAAGCTTCGAGAGCGGCCAGGGCGGCCACGATGCAGAACGTCCGGCGCAGTCCGGTCATGGGGAGTCCTTTAGCGTCGCTGAGTGCGTTGAACGCGGGGCGGGGGGGGGAGGGCCTAGCGCGCCGGGTGGCCTCCGCAGGGGGGCGGTCAAGCCAAGGCGCAGCAAAGGGTTGCGGGATGATAACGGGGACCGATTCGAGGTCAAGGCAGGAATGCTCGACCGAGCGCTTACCTACCCCCCGTGGTCGCGTCGGCAACGCTTGGAAGGCTGATCTTCCCGAGCACCCGCCCGGGCGCGGCCCGCGTGGCGGAGCGGAGGGTGCTCGGCGTCCCGAGCACCGCCCGGGCGGCCAGGACCGCGAACACGAGTCCCTCGCGAGCGTCCGGATCCACCCCGCGCTCGGCGCTGCTGGCGACAGGCAGGCCCGAGAGGGCGCCGATCCGGCCGAGCAGCGGAAGGTGGTGGACTCCCCCACCGGCGACGACGAGCTCGCGCGGCCGGCTGCGGGCGAAGCGCTCGAGCCCCTGGGCCACCGTCGTGGCCACGAACTCGACCGCGGTCGCAAGCAGGTCCTCGGCTCGACCTCCCTCCGCCAGGCAGGCGCGGACCCATTCCGCCCCGAAGGTGTCCCGACCGGTGCTGCGCGGGGGCGGGCGCTCGAAGAAGGGGTGCTCGAGCCAGCGGCGGACCCGCTGCGGGTCGGCGACGCCGCGCGCAGCGGTCTCCCCGCTCGGGTCGAAGTCGCGCCCCAGAAGCGCGCGAGCCAAGCCGTCGAGCAAGCTGCCTGCGGGCCCGGTGTCGAAGGCGAGCACGCCGCCGTCCTCCTCGAGCAGCGTCAGGTTCCCCATCCCGCCCAGGTTGAGCAGTGCGAGCGGGCGCGCGAGGTGAGCGAAGACCAGTCCGTCGGCGAGCGCGGAGAGCGGCGCGCCCTCCCCCCCGGCCGCGAGATCGCGCTGGCGAAAATCGCTGACGCACGCGCAGCCGGCGGCCTCGGCGACGTGGTCCCCCTCGCCCAGCTGCAGGCTCGCAGGCCCGCTCTCCTCGCGGCCGTCGTGGTGGTAGACAGTCTGTCCGTGGCTGCCGACGAGGTCGAGTGCGAGCCCTTCGCGCTCGGCGAGCGCGCGCGCGGCTGCCCCGAAGCTGCGGCCCAGATCGCGCGAGAGCAGCGCCGATTCGCGCAGCAGGCAGACTTCACCGTCGAGCACCGCGCGCAGCGCGCGCGCCTGGTCCGCGGGGAAAGCGAAGGTCTGGAAGGCGCACAATTCGGGCCGCTCGAGCACGCCGCCGCGCGTGCGCATGCGGCACAACGCGACGTCGATGCCGTCGGCCGACGTGCCCGAGAGCACGCCCGCGACCAGCGCGCCGCGCGTTTCGAAGAGCTCTGCCAGTCGGGCCAGCGGGTGCATCGATCGCGCGAGCCTAGGCTGCGCGTGTGGCGCCGGGAAGCGCCCCTTGGCATCCTGCCCGCATGAGCGCCGCGGAGAAGGAGAATCGCACCGTGGTCCTGGTCGTCGACGACGATCCGGACATCCGCCTCGCGCTCGAGATGCTGCTCGGGTACGAGGGCTACGCCGTCTGGACCGCCAAGGATGGCGCCGAGGCGCTCGCGCGCGTCGAGAGCGAGGCGGGCAAGGGCCGGCGACCGGGCGTGGTGCTGACCGACCTCAAGATGCCGCGCATGGACGGGCTCGAGCTGCTCGATCGCTTGCGCGAGCGCAGCGATCCGCCGCCGGTGGTGTTGATCTCGGGCCACGGCGACATCCAGACCGCGGTCGAGGCGATCCAGCGCGGCGCGCTCAACTTCCTCGAGAAGCCGCTCTCGGAGGAGCGCGTGCGCGTCGTGATCCGCGCCGCGCTGCGCGAGACGCGCCTGTCCGCCGAGAACCAGCGCCTGAAGCGCCAGCTCGGCGAGCGCTGGGAGCTCCTCGGCTCGAGTGCGCCGATCGAGCGCCTGCGCGCGCAGCTCGAGCAGGTCGCGGCCTCGGAGGCCTCGGTGCTGATCACCGGCGAGAACGGCACCGGCAAGGAAGTCGTCGCGCGCAACCTGCACCTCGCCAGCGCGCGCGCCGGCGGGCCCTTCGTGACTGTCAACTGCGCCGCGATCCCCGAGGAGCTGATCGAGTCCGAGCTCTTCGGGCACGAGAAGGGCAGCTTCACCGGCGCGCACGAGCGGCGCATCGGCCACTTCGAAGCAGCCGACGGCGGCACGCTCTTCCTCGACGAGATCGGCGACATGCCGCTCGCCGCGCAAGCCAAGGTGCTGCGCGCGCTCGAGACGCGCGAGATCACGCGCGTGGGCGACAGCAAGCCGATCAGCGTCGACATCCGCATCCTCGCCGCGACCAACGCGGAGCTCGCCGCGGCGGTCGAGGCCAAGCTCTTCCGGCGCGACCTCTTCTACCGCCTCAACGTCGTGCCGCTGCACCTGCCGCCGCTGCGCGAGCGGCGCGAAGACGTGCCCGCGCTCGCGCGCCACTTCCTGCTGGAGATCGGCAGCCGCTCGGGCCGCTCGGCGCGCACGCTCGCGGGCGACGCACTCGCGCTGCTCGCGAGCCTCGACTGGCCGGGCAACGTGCGCCAGTTGCGCAACCTGCTCGAGGGCGCGAACGTCTTCGCCCAGGGCGCGGAGATCACGCGCGCGGACCTCGAGCAGATCCTCGAGACCGGCCCGGGCCTCGCCGCTCCCGCTCCCGCGCCCGCGAGCCCCGCGCTCGCCGGCGATCCCTTCGGCGCCAAGACCTTCGAGGAGTTCAAGGACCTCTCGGAGAAGCGCTTCATCGAGCTCAGGCTCGCAGAGAATGGCGGCAACGTGAAGCGCACCGCCGAGCAGCTCGGCATGCAGCGCAGCCACCTCTACAAGAAGCTCGACCGCTTCGGCCTCAAGTAGGCGCGCGCTCCCCGGAAAAGCCGACGCGCGCGGGCCGCCCCTCCGACGGCCCACGCGCGCAGCGAAAGCGTTCGTCGCTCAGGGCAGGCGCAGCGTCATGCCGTCGCGCAGGGACTCGGGCGACTTGAGCTTGTCGGTGTTGAGATCGTAGATCTCCTTCCAGCGCGCGGCGCTGCCGAGTTCGGCCTTCGAGATCAGCCACAGGCTCTCGCCCTTCTTGACCGTGTGCATGCGGCCGCTCGCGGCGCTGCTCGCGCTCTTCGCGCCGACGGGAGCGGCCGTCTTCACGGGCTCCTGCTTGGCAGCGGGCGCCTCGACGACGCTCTCGACGTCGAAGATCGGGATCAGGATCTTCTCGCCCGGAAGCACGCCCTCGCGGCCTTCGTTCGCGTTCTGGATCAGCGTGAACTTGGTCGGCTCGCCGTAGAAGCGCTTGGCCAGCGCGACGTAGGAGTCGCCCGACTGCCAGGGATAGAGGTAGCGTTGCGAGTCGTAGCCGGGCACCAGCCCTCCCGTGCTCTTCAGCAGCGAGCCGGCCGGGATTGTGAGCGGCGCAGGAACTTCCGGCTCGGACTTGGCCACCGCCGGGGTCTGGGGCTGCTCCTGCGAGCCGAGGTTCGCCGAGAGCAGCTTGGACTCCGGCTGCACGGCCGGCGGCACGACCGGCGGCTCGGAGTCGCGCGGCGCGGAGGCCGGCTTCTCGCCGAGCAGCGCGGCGTTGGCCTTGTCGACCGGATTGTCGGTGGTCATCGAAACCACGAGGATCACGGCGATCAGGAACAGGACCGACAGGACGGCGAACTTCTCTACCTTACCCATGTGTGCTCAGTACTTTTCCGTCAAGCCCTTTGTGGGCAATGACTTGTGTTGATCAATCGAGTGCGCATCACGCGTGCGGCGACTCTCGGTTCGGTTATGGGAAACGGCGCTCGCGACCGTCAAAGAGAAACCGATGGATTTTGCACGGATTCCACAAGATGAGGTGTCCAAGTGGTCACCCAACACATGATCCGGGGGCATGTGGAGAAGCTGGGGAAAGGCCCCAGACGCCTCCCCCGGTCGGGTTTCCCCGCTAGGATGCGCGCGCCCCATGGCGCGACTCCGAGACTGGCTGCTGCCGAGTGAGAAGGCCTCGCCCCTGTTCGATGCCTCGGGTGAGGATCTGCCCGGGCTGCGCGACAAGGGCGTGTGGATCCTGCTCGCCTTCGTGCTCCTGCTCGAGCTCGTCGCGTGGCACTACGCGGAGGGCTATCCGATCGCCGACTCGGTCGAGTTCATGGAGCGCGCGCGCGGCTTCGTGCGCGGCGAGCGCATCCTCGACTCGGGGCAGATCCGGCCTTTTGGTTTCTCGCTGGTGCTCGCACCGGTGTTCCTGCTCGCGGACTGGATCGGCGTGCTCGATCCACGGCCCGTGTTGTGGGCGATCAGCCTGGTGCAGGTGGCCTGCGGCCTGCTGCTCGTGTACGTCTGCGTGCGCTTGGGAGCGCGACTGGCCGGCCGGCGCACCGGGCTCGTCGCGGGCTTCCTCGTGGGCACGAACCCGGCCTTCCTGACCTACTGCGCGATGCCGATCTCGGGCATCTTCGCGGCGGTCTGCATCGGCTTCGGCCTCGAATCGCTCTGGGAGCGCGGGAACGCGCGGCGCGAGTGGATCGGTTCGCTGTGGCTCGCGGCCTCGGTGCTGATGATCTTCCAGTGCGCGCTGCCGGTGGCGCTGATCGCGCTCGCGATCGTGTGGCGCGACCGCGGCAGATCGCTGCGCGTGTTGCGCACCTTGTGCCTCGCGCTGCTCTTCGCGCTCGCGCTGCAGTTCGTGCTCGACAAGCTCGTGTACGGCAGCTTCGGAGCGAGCCTGGGCACGTACATCGTGCTCAAGGGCGGCGGCCTGCTGAGCTCGATCCTGATGCGTCTCTCGCGCGTCACGCACGTCGAGGTCCTGCACGAGTGGTCGATCGCGGTGGGCCGCGCCGTGTTCGAGTCGCAGGGGACCGCGGTCGACACGCTCGCCGCGGCCGGGCGTCTGGGCGGCGAATTGCACTCCAAACAGCCCTTCGGCTGGTACTTCGAGCACCTGCCCGAGATGCTCGTCTGGCCAGTGCTCTTCCTCTTCGCGTGCGCGCTGTGGCGCGTGATCCGGCGCCCGAATCCGCTCGCGACCTTCGCCTGGATCGTGTTCGCCGCGAACCTCGCGGTGATGAGCTTCAACCCGTCGAAGGACTTCCGCCTCTGGCTGCCGATCCTGCCCTTCGTCGCGCCCCTGTGCGCCTTCGGCGGCCGCTTCGGATGGAGCGCGCTCGGAGGCCGCCGGCACGGGGCGCGCGAGAACGTGTTCTGGCGGCGCGCGTTCACCGGCGCGATGGCGCTCGGCACCGCGGTGCTCGCGTTGACGCCCTTCCTCGGGCTCAATCGGCGCGAGTACGGCGGCTACTGGCAGGCGATGGACTTCGTCAACCAGGTCGTCGAGCAGTCCTATCCCACGCGCAGTGCGCAAGCCGAGCACACGCTCGCCGGCGCGCCGCCCGAACGCGTGCGCGTCGCCTTCGACTACAACTGGGCCGTGTTCCAGCGCGAGTCGCCGCTCGTGGAGCTCGTCAAACTGCCCGCGCAGCTCAGCCTGTGGAGCTCCGACGCGCTCTCGCAGGCCCGCAAGCAGGAGCTGCTCGCGATGCTGCCGGGGCTCGACGTGCTCGTGGTGCACCAGCCGGTGCTCTCGACCAACCCCGATCTCTTCGAGTCGGTCAGCGCGCATTTCCAGGTGATCGGGTTGCTCTACGACAAGCGCACCTACGAGCGCGAGCTCGGCCCGATCCTCGTGCTCGCGCGCCGCCACGGCGAGCTGAGCGAGAACCTCTTCTTCGACGTCGCGCGCGAGGCGGATCCGCGGGGCTTCGCGGCGCAGCGCGGGTTGCAGGACAGCCGCGCCTTCGCGCGCGAGGACGGCAGCGAGGAGCTCGACCTGCTGGGCTGGGAGTTCCGCACGCTGCCGCCGCAAGGACTGGGCTGGATCACCTACCACTGGCACACCCCCACCGGCTTGCGCACGCCCTGGACGCTGCTCGACCGCCTGACCGCGCCCGACGAGAGCATGTCCTGGCAGAACAACCACCAGCCGGCCTGGAGCACGCGGCCGAGCGGGAACTGGCCCGAGGGAACGCGCGTGAGCGAGGGCTATCCGGTCGTGCCCGCCGCCGACCCCTACGCCGCGAACTCCGGCTACCGCCCGCTTGGAATGGGCTACCGGCGCGGGGATCTCATCCCGCTGCGCCTGTGGATGCGGATCCTGTACTACGACCCCGCGGCGCAGAGAGAACAGCGCGCGGTCGTCCTCGACGAGCTGCCGCCGCGCCTTGCCGGCCCCAAGGAGCCGCTCACCCCCAACGGGGACGGGACGCTCCAGAGCCCCGACGGCACGCAGTGGAGCGGCGACGGCATGCTGCGCGTCGGGAGCTTCTTCTTTCCGGTCCAGACAGCCGTCCGCGTGCCCGACGACGGCAAGCCGATCCCGCAGGCGCCCTAGGTGCCTTGGATCCCCGCGCCGCGCCGGATATTCTGGCCGACCGTGAGGAATCCCTGCCGCATCGCACTGTCTTGTCTGCTCCTCGTCGGCGCCGCGTGCAGCAGCCCCGGCGGCTCCGCGAAGGACACCGCGGACAAGGACCCGCGCGCGAATCGCTCCGAGGCGATCAGCGACGAGGAATGGGACAAGCTGCGAGCCCCGCGTCCGCACGGCGACCCGCTCGCCGTGCGCTTCACGGACTTTCGCAGCAACCGCCGCCTGGGGCTCTTGAACGAGTCGCATACCGACCCTGCCGGCCAGTACTCGGAGAAGCGCAAGCTCGAGGACTCGATGAACAAGATCGGCCACGACGAGGTCGTCGCGGCGCTGGTCGAGCGCTTCGAGCAGAACGGCTTCTTCAAGCTGGCGCAAGACGGCCCCTCCCCCAACGCCGGGGGCAGCGCCTGGACCATGACGCTCGAGGTCGAGCGCAAGGCGGGCCGCAAGCACATGTCGCTCGGCCCCGCGTCGACGCCCAAGGAACGCGAAGTCTTCAACGCCTGCAGCATGGACTTCGTGCAGTTGTACAGCAGCATCCTGGGGCTGCAGGCGGTGGACCACGCACCCGATTGGCAGTCGCAACCCAAGCCCGGGCTGCCCACCAAGCACTAGAGATGCCGCGCGCGTTGGCGATCATCCCGGCCCGGCTCTCCTCCAGCCGGCTGGCGCGCAAGATGCTGCTCGAAGCGGGCGGTCTGCCGCTCTTTGCCCACACCGTGCGCAACGCGCAGTCGAGCGGCGCCTTCGCGCGCGTCGTGCTCGCGACCGACTCCGACGAGATCCTCGAGCGCGCGCGCAGCCTGGGGATCGAGGCCCTGCCGACGCGCGTCGAGCACGCGAGCGGCACCGAGCGCATCCACGAGGCCTGGCAGGCCCTGCGGCGCGCGGGCGAGCAGGCCGAAGTGGTGGTCAACGTGCAGGGCGACGAGCCGGAGCTCGACCCGCGCGACCTCGCCGCGCTGGTGGCGGCGTTCGGGGACGCGCGCGTGCGCGCCGCGACGCTGGCCGCTCCGCTTTCGGATCCCGCGCAGGCCGCCAGCCCGCACGTGGTCAAGGTCGTGGCCGACCGCAACGGGGATGCGCTCTACTTCTCGCGCGCGGCGATCCCGGCTGACGGCCATCCGCGGACGGAAAACGCGCCCCGACCGGACAAGACGATTCACCGCAGGCACGTCGGCGTGTACGCTTTCGCCCCGGCCGCACTGGAGCAGTTCTGCGCACTGCCCCGGGGCGAGCACGAGATGCGCGAGAACCTGGAACAGCTGCGCTGGCTCGAGGCCGGGGAGAAGATGCGCGTGGTCCCCGCCACGCGTGCACCCGAAGGCATCGACACGCAGGCCGACTTCGAGCGTTTCGTGGAACGTCTGCGCCTGCGCACCGGGCCGTCCTGGCTGGAACGAGGGAAGCAAGAGGCATGACCAAGCACATCTTCATCACCGGTGGCGTGGTCTCGAGCCTCGGCAAGGGCCTCACCTCGGCCGCGATCGGGATGATCCTCGAACGCCGCGGGCTGCGCGTCTCGATGCAGAAGCTCGACCCGTACATCAACGTGGACCCGGGCACGATGAGCCCCTTCCAGCACGGCGAGGTCTACGTCACCGACGACGGCGCGGAGACCGACCTCGACCTCGGCCACTACGAGCGCTTCACGCACGCGCGCCTGACCAAGGCCTCGAACTACACGACCGGCAAGATCTACAGCCAGGTGATCGCCAAGGAGCGCCACGGCGACTATCTCGGCCGCACGGTACAGGTGATCCCGCACATCACCGACGCGATCAAGGAGGCGATCCACGAGGGCGTCGCGCGCGCCGAACAGGTCACCGGTGCGCCCGTCGACGTGGCGATCACCGAGATCGGTGGCACGGTCGGCGACATCGAGAGCCTGCCCTTCCTCGAGGCCGTGCGCCAGTTCGCGCTCGAGCAACCGCGCGGCGACGTGCTCTTCGTGCACCTCACACTGCTGCCCTTCCTGCGCGCCTCGGGCGAGATGAAGACCAAGCCCACGCAGCAGTCGGTCGGCAAGCTGCGCGAGATCGGGATCATGCCCGACATCCTGATCTGCCGCACCGAGCAGCCGATGACGCGCGAGATGGCGCAGAAGATCAGCCTGTTCTGCAACGTGCGTCCCGAGGCCGTCGTCGAGGAGCGCGACGTGGACTTCTCGATCTACGAAGTGCCCACGAACCTCGTCCAGGCGGGCCTTGACCAGCTGATCTGCGAGCGCCTTGGGCTGCCGCGCGAGGAGGCCACGAACCTCGACGACTGGCACGCGATGCTGAGCGACATCCGCCAGACGCGCGAGACCTGCACCATCGCGCTGGTCGGCAAGTACATCGAACTGCACGACGCCTACAAGTCGATCTACGAGGCCTTCAGCCACGCCGGCATCGCCAACCACTGCAAGGTCGAGGTGCGCAAGGTGCGCGCCGAGGACGTGCTCGCGCAGGGCACCAGCCTGCTCGAGGGCGTGCACGCGATCCTCGTGCCCGGCGGCTTCGGCGAACGCGGCATCGAGGGCAAGATCAACGCCATCCGCTACGCGCGCGAGAACGGCATCCCCTTCTTCGGGATCTGCCTGGGCATGCAGTGCGCGGTGATCGAGTACGCGCGCAACGTGCTCGCGCTCGAGGGCGCGCACACGCTCGAGCACTCGCCGCACACGCCGCACCCGGTGATCAGCCTGATGGAGGAGCAGAAGCGCCTGCTCGACAAGGGCGGCAGCATGCGCCTGGGCGCCTATCCCTGCACGCTGACGCCCGGATCGCTGGCCGAGCGCCTGTACGGCACATCCGAGATCTCCGAGCGCCACCGCCACCGTTTCGAGTTCAACAACGACTTCCGCGAGCTCTTCGGGGCCTCCAAGATGAAGCTCACCGGCCGCAACGTCGAGCGCGACCTGGTCGAGATCGTCGAGATCCCCGAGCACCCGTTCTTCATCGGCGTGCAGTACCACCCGGAGTTCAAGAGCACGCCGCTCGCGCCGCACCCGATCTTCCGCGGCTTCATCGCGGCGGCACTCGCGCGCTCGCGCAACGGCGGCCGCGGTCGGCTGCGCAGCATGGAGCACGCCTAGATGGCCCTCGAGCGCAAGGCCAGCGAGGTCCCGCTGCCTGGCGGCAACTTCCGGCTCTTCACCACGCGTCTGGCGTTCCAGGCGATGATCTCGCTGGGCATGCTCGAGAACCCGCTCACCAGCTCGCGCCGCGTAGACCTCGACAGCGCGCGCATGCTGGTCGACGACCTCAAGATGCTGCGCGACAAGACGCGCGGCAACCTCGACGAGGACGAGGACGCGCAGCTCGAGAAGAGCATCCGCGACCTGGACTACGCGCTGGCGAAGCTCGCGCAGGGGTCCTAGCGGGCCGAGCGTCCCTCGACGTGCTCGAGGACGTAGTCCCCGGCTACGGCACCCGGCTGGAGGAGCAGCGTCCCTTCGATGCCCGCCTCGGGCAGCCGCAGCCAGAGTTCATTGAGGCCCGCGTCGAGCTGCATCACGTTGTAGCGCCGCGGATGGAAGCACGGCTCGTCGTGCGTCTGGTACCAGAGCGTCGCCTGCGTCGCCTGCGGCGCGCGGATCGAGAGGCCGATCACGAGGCGCCCGCCCGGAGCCGTCTTCCAGCCCGCGAGCAGCACGCGCGAGCCGCCCTCGGGCGAGGAGATGCGCGCTCCGCCGCTGGCTTCGTCGCGCTCGACGCGGCTGCCGCCGTAGGAGGCGACCGCGCCGATCGACTTCGGCAGCGCGGGCAAGGTTTCGAGCGGCGTCAGCGCGTCGAAGCTCTCCTGCGCGAGCGATTCGAAGGCGTCGTAGAGCCACACCGGCCTGTCGGGTAGGCGCCGCTCCGTGCGCACCTCGATCACGACGCGCGGAGCATCGGCGAGAATGCGCTCGAGCGGCAGATCTTCTTCCCACAGGCCATGCAGGTAGGAGCACGACTCCGAGAGCGGACCGCGCAGCCAGGGCCCGAAGGAGTCGTGCACGAGCACCACGCGCTCGCCCTCGCCGTCGGGTCGCTCGAAAACCGTCTCGCGCGTGTTCTGGTCCTCGGAGCCGGCCGTGCAACTGTGCGAGCGCGGCTCGTCCAGCCGCAAGTCGTACACGCGCTGGGGAAAACTCCCCTCGATGTGCAGGCTCGTCGCCCAGGTGTCCTCGAGCGTGTCGGCGCGCTCCTCGAGCGCCCACTCTTCGCGCGGCGGCACGCTCGCCCAGCGCAGGTCCGGCTCGAGTTCGCGCAGCCGGCGCTCGATCTGCGCGGCCGCGACCACGGCCCCGCGCGAGGTCCAGTGCGTCCCGAAGGGGTGGTAGACGAAGTCCCCCGCCTCCGGTCGGTCGTGCGCGCGCTCCGCACGCAGCGCCGGGCGCAGGTCGCAGAAGGCGAGCTCGGGCCGCGCCGCGAGCTCATCGTCGAGCGCGTCGAAGAGCGTCGGACCGAGCGCCTCCTCGCCCGCGGGCAGGAACTCGGGGTAGAGCGTCTCCTTGTTGGGCGCGATCACGTAGAGGTACGTGATCCCGCGCCGCGCGAACCAGGCCGTGCGCGAACGCAAGGCCGCGCGCCAGTTGTCAGCGAAGTCGCCGGGGATCGGGTACAGCCCGCGCCAGATCTCGCGCGAGTGGTCGCCGGTGTAGAAGATCCAGTCCGAGCGTCCCAGCAGCAGCGTCTGCGTCGGCGCTCGGCCCCAGCCGCGCAGCTCGAGCAGGTTGTTGCACGCGAGCAACGGCGAGCGCAGGCCGAGCACGTCGCTCTGCCAGGCCTCGAAGCCGCGCGGAAACAGCTCGAGCACGCTCGCGCCTCCCGCGAGCTCGGGGAAGGGCGCGGGCTTGCGGTTTTCGCGCCCCAGGTCGACCCAGGCCTCCGGGTGCGCCCGCCAGGCGAGCGCGGGCGCAAGCAGCGCGGCGCAGAATCCGAGCACGAGGAGAGAATCGCTGCGGGAGGCCATGGCGCGTGGCCCAGTCTACTGCGCGCGCCGATCAGCGCAGGAAACGCCGGCAGTCCTCGGCCAGCTGGCGCAAGAGCGGCGCACTCTTCTCGAGCAGCGCATCCTCGTCGGGGTACGGCTCGCCGTCGAATCCGAGCGCTTCGACCGCGCCGCGGTGCCCCTCGAGCGGCACGCGCAGGATGCCCTTCTCGATCCACATGCCGGCCTCGTCCCAGCCCGAGACGACGCGCACGCGCTGCGCGGGAGGATCGAGCAGGTTGAGGCCGTTGGAGTAATCGCCGCGCGCGGAAGCAGGCACCCCGAGCTGTTCGAGCAGCGTGGGTGCGAGATCCAGGTGCGAGGTCGGCCGTGTCTCGACGCCCGGCTCGATGCCCGGCCCGCCGAGCACGAAGGTCACGTGCACCTGCTCGGGCGTGAAGTTGCTCGTGTGCCCGAAGTAGCCGTGCTCGAGGAACTCCTCGCCGTGGTCACCGGTGACGCACACGATGGTGTTGGCGAGCTCGCCGCTCGCCTCGAGGTCGGCGAGCAACTCGGAGAGCACGTGGTCGGCGTGGTGCACGGCGTTCAGGTAGCGGTTGCGCACCGCCTGGATCTGCTCGGGGCTCGGCGAGGAGGACATCGCCATGTAGTCGACGTCGCCCGCGCTGGGCCTGAAGACCTCGCCGCCGGGCGGATACGAGTAGGCCTGGTGCGGCGAGTCGAGCAGCGCGAAGGCGAAGAAGGGCCGCGCCGCGCCGTTCGCGCGCCGCGTGCGGTTCCAGTCGCGAAAGCGCTGGGCCAGGTACTCGTCGCGCTCGTACTTCTGCTTCTGCGGGTAGGCGTCGTCCACCTGCGCCTCCATCGAGACGAAGGCCGTCGAGCGGAACTCGGGCGAGGAGAGCGTCGGCCCGGAGAAGGCGTGCAGGTCGTAGCCCTGCTGCGCGAGCGTCGTGATCAGCACCGGCGGCGCATTCTCGTCGAGCACGGGCATCCAGTACGAGCCGTACAGGCCGTAGAGCAGCGTGAACAGGCCGTAGCGCGTCGCGTTCCCGCCCGAGAGGTGGTTCTGGAACACGCGCGCGTGCTGCGCGAAGCGCGTCAACTCGGGCATCACCTCCGGCCGGAAGGCGTCGGCGCGCAACGAGTCGATCACCACCACCAGCACGTTCGGGCGCGGACCGGCGGGGTCCGGCGTCGGCTGCGCGAGCGGATAGTGCAGGAACAGCCCCTCGCCCGCGAGCGCGACACTCGGCCGCGCGGCGAGATTCATGCCGAAGACGCGCACCGCCAGGCGCTCGATCGTCAGGCGCTGGTAGAGCGGGAAACAGCGCGCGAGAACGGTCACCTCGCGTTCGCGGAAGAGGTCGGCGTGCGCGAAGAGCCCCTTCTCCAGCAGCACGACCGCGAAGACCGACCAGGCGCCGATGCGCACGCACCGCGCGGCACGCCCCGGCGCGCTCCACCAGCTCGCACTCGCACCGAACAGCCGCGCGAGCAGCACGCACGCGAGCGCGCACACGCCGAGCGCGACGAGCCAATTCGAGAGCGGGATCTGCACGGCGTCGCCGGCGCCACCGGTGGTGACGAGGTTCCAGACCATCCCGTTCACGTGGTAGCGGAAGAGGGCGAACACGCGCGTGTCGGCGAAGACCGCGAAGCCAAAGAGCGACCAGACGAAGGCCTGGATCCAGGCGGCGCCCGGGACAGGCCGCGGGCGCAGGAAGAGCGGCGCGAGCAGGAGCAGCGGGATCACCGCCAGCGTGGCGGCCGTCGAGGCGAGCGCGGCGTGCGCGAAGATCCAGGCCTTGGAACTCGAAAGTGGCAGGCTGCTGATCCAGCTCCAGCCCGCGAGTACGCCGACCGCGCTGCCGACGAGCCAGCTGAACGCGAGCGCACGCACGCGCTCCCCGCGGGTCCTCGGCTCGCTGGACGGCATGCGCAGAGGATACGTTTCGCCCTTCAAGAGGCCACGCGGCAGACGGCGATCTTGAGCGCGGGCTCGCCCGAGCGCGCGGGGAAGTCCTCGTCGGGGCCGAGGAACTCGATCCCCGCGAGCGGACGCCCGGCCTTGCGCGCGCAGCTCTCGAGCATGGCGCCGAACTCCGCGCGCGTCGTCGCGGGCAGGTGCTGCGTCGCAAAGAGCGTCCCGCCGCGGGCGGTCGCGAGCAGCGCGGGTTTGAACAGGCTCGGATAGTCGCGCGCGACGTCCACGGCGCCGAAGGGGCCCTTCGACCAGGCCGGCGGATCGAGGAACACCAGATCGAATTCGCGCGCCTCGAAGCGCTGGTACGAGCGTGCGCTGCCGCGGCCCTTCACCGGCAGGCCCGCGAGCTGGCGCAGCACCGGGAGCGCGTCCTCGTGCACGAAGCGCAGTCGCTCGGGATCCAGGTGCGCGAGCTTTGCGCTGCGCCGGCCGACCTCGAGCGCGCTCTGCGCGAAGTCGACGTTCCAGACCTCGCTCGCGCCCGCGTGCGCCGCGGCGAGACCCGCCCCGCAGGTGTAGGCAAAGAGGTTGAGCACGCTGCGTCCGTGCGCCAGGTCCGCGCAGCGGCGCCGGCCCTCGCGCAGGTCGAGGAACAGCCAGGGATCCTGGCCACGGTGGCGCGCGCGGAAGAGCAGCGGCAGCCCGCGCTCGTGGATCGTGCGCTCCGCCAGCGCGGCCTCCTCGACCTCGGAGCCCGCAGGCTGCGCTTCGGTCGCGCGCACGCCACGGTGGTTCCAGACGCAGTGCGCGAGCCCGGCGACGCGCTCGCGCAGCACCGACTCGAGCACGGCGAACTCCTCGCGCTCGAGCGGCTCGCGGAATGTCTGCAGCAACGCGAGATCGCCGTAGCGGTCGATCGCGAGCCCCTCGCGGCCCTCCGCGGAGCCGTGGAAGAGCCGCAGGCAGTCGCTGCCCTGCGCCGCGAGGCGGGCCGCGAGCCCCGTGCGCGCGGCAAGCGCACGCTCGAGCAGGGCTGCGAGTTCCATGCTCAGCGCGCGGCCTGGCCGCTGCCCTGACGCAGGACCTGCGGGCGCGCCGGCGCGGTTGCGCACGTCGAGTTCGATCCAGTGTCCCTTGCGCGGCGCGACGTTGCGCAAGAGGCGCAGCGGGCCGTTGTTCTCGTTGATCGCGACGTCGATGTCGCCGTCGTCGTCGAAGTCGCAAAAGGCGGCTCCGCGGCTGGTGCCGAATAGGTCCGCCGCGAGCCCGCCGTGCGGCACCTCCTCGAAGCGCTTGCCGTCGAGCCCGCGGAAGAGCTGCTTGGGCTCGGCGTAGAGGTCCGTCTCGCTGTAGTACGGCTTCCAGAACCCCACGCGCCCGTTGGCGATGAAGAGATCGATCACACCGTCGAGGTCGAAGTCGAACGCGCCATCGCCGAAGCCCGTGAAGGGCTGGCTCGAAGTCGCCATGCCGGTGCGCGCGCTGACGTCGCGCAGGTTGCCCTTGCCGTCGTTGTCGTAGAGCGTGGTCGACTCGTTGCGCAGGTTGGTGATGAAGATGTCGGGATCGCCGTCCTGGTCGAAGTCCGCGACGACCGTGCCCATGCTGGCCTGGCTGGCGCCGTTGCGGTTGACCGCGCAGCCGCGCACGAGCGCCTCGTCGATGAACTTGCCGCCGGCGCGGTTGATCCACATCTGGTTGGGCATGCCGTCGTTCGACACGTACACGTCGGTGCGCCCGTCGCCGTCGAAGTCCGCCAGCGCGAGGCCCAGGCCGTTGCCGAAGGCCGCCGCGAGCCCCGCCGCCGCACCGCCGTCGTGGAAGTGGCCGTCGCCGTCGTTCACGTACAAGACGCACTGCGAGGGCGCGTTGTAGTTGTTGGGCGCACAGTAGTCGCGCTCGCCGTAGGGCGACTTGCAGGGCAGCTCGGTCTCCTTCGTCCAGCGCAGGTAGTTGACCAGGAACAGGTCGAGGTCGCCGTCGCCGTCGCAATCGAAGAAGCCGCAGCTGACACCCCAGCCCGGATCGCCCACGCCGGCCGCATCGGTCACGTCGCGGAAGGTGCCGTCGCCCTGGTTGTGCCAGAGCGTGTTGCGCCCGTAGTTCGTGACATACAGGTCGACGTGCCCGTCACCGTCGTAGTCGCCCGCCGTGCAGCCCATGCCGTAGCCGTGTCCCGCGATGCCTGCGCGCGCGCTGACGTCCTCGAAGCGGCCATCGCCGAGGTTGCGGAAGAGCTGGCAGCCGGGGACACTCGCCGAGCCGGGCTCGAGATCGCCGCTCTGCACGACGAACAGGTCGGGATGGCCATCGCCGTCGTAGTCGATCCAGCACAGGCCCGCGCCCATGATCTCGGGGAACCAGAAGCGTTGCGTCAGGCAGCGCACGTGCGTGAATTCCAGCCCGCTCGAAGTGGCGACGTCCTCGAACCAGGGCTGTGCGTTCGCACTGCCGCCGGTGGGCGCGCTGTTTTTCTCCGGGGAACAGGCGGCGAGCAGGCCGAGCGCCAGGATGGCGGACGTGCGCATGGACATCGGATGGAGCCTCAGTGTCCGGCTTTCTGGAGCTGCGCGCGCAGCGTGGCCGTGCGCTCGTCTTGCGGAGCAATCTTCTCCAGCGCGTCGAGCGCAGCGCGCGCCTCCTCGACGTCTCCCGCGCCGAGCGCGAGCAGGCCCAGCATGCCGCGGCCCGAAACCGAGTTCCCGTCGAGTTCGATCGCCTTGCGGCAGTTCCCGCGCGCCTCGGGGACGCGGCCCAGGCGCGAGCACACGTTCGCGAGCGCCAGGAACATGTTCGGATCGCGCGCGTCGAGGTCGACCGCCGCCTTGAGCTCGCGGTAGCCGCCCTGCAGGTCGCCGAGCACGACCAGCATGCGTCCGAGTTGGAAGTGTGTCCGGCCGACCGTGCCGCCGAGCTCGACCGCGCGCGCCGCCTCGTCGCGCGCGACTTCGAACTTCTTCTGATACATGTGCATCACGCTCAGGTTGAGCAGCACGGCGAAGGAATCCGGCGCGAGCTCGAGTGCCTGCTGGAGCACCGCTTCGGCGCGCTCGAAGCGCTGCAGCTCGACCAGGTTCGCGCCCAGGTTGCTGAGCAGGTCGGCGTCCTTCGGCCGGCGCTCGAGCAGCTTCTCGAAGAGCGTGACCGCGCGTGCGCGGTCGCCCGAGGCGATGGCGGAGTTGGCGTCGTCGCTGAGCGCGCTGCTCGTGAGCCGATAGCGCTGATACGTGTTCGAGAGCTCGTCGGGGCACCACGCGGGCCGTGCGTTCAGGCCCGCGGCGAGGTTCTGCTTGGCCTCTTCCGTGCGCCCCAGGGCCTGCAGCGCCTGCCCCGCGGCGTAGTGCGCCGGGCCGTAGGCCGGATTGCCGCGCAGCGCGCGCCGCGCGAGCGCGTAGGCCGAGTCCCAGCGTTCGTGCGCGATCTCGACGTTCGCAAGGCCGGTGAGGAACTCGGGCTGGTCGGGCAGCGCGGCGAGCGCGCGGGTGAAGGCCGCTTGCGCTGCGTCGAACTCGCCGCGGTCGAGCAGCCACTGGCCCAGGCGCTGCTGCACCGCGGGCGAATTCGGGAGCTTTGCAGCCGCTTCGCGCATGGCCGCGAGCGCCTGCTCGCTCTGGCCCCCCTCGCGCAGCGCGAGCGCGCGGTGGAAGATCCAGATGGGCTTCGAGGACTCGATCGAGAGCGCGTGAGCGAAGCTCTGCTCGGCTGCGTCCCACAGACCGTTCGCCTCGTACACCAGGCCGAGGTCCGCGTGCGCCTGCGCGTCGCCGGGCGCGGCGCGCACGGCGGCGACCTTGCTCTCGACCAGCGCGAGCACCTCGGCGTCGAGTTCGCGCGTCTGGTTCAGGACGGCGGGCTCGAAGGAGGGCTTGCTGCAGGCCGCGAAGAGGCCGGGGAAGAGGAGGAGGAGGGCCAGCAGGGCTCGTCGCATGGGGCAGAGCAGCATAGACGGAATTGCGCGGGATCGCACGGCCCGCGCGCGGGCGCTAGGCTCCCGGAATGGCGCAACTGGCGGGCATCGAAGTCTCCGGGGTGTCGATCGCGGGCCTGGAGACGTGCATCGACCTGCCGGAGTGGAAGCTGTGCTTCGACCTCGGCCGTGCGCAGTACTTCGCCCTGGCCCGGCCGCTGGTGCTCTTCACCCACCCGCACATGGACCACCTCGGCGCGATCGGCTGGCACTGCGCCACGCGCGCGATGCGCGGCATGCGCGAACCGACCTACGTGGTCGGGCCCGAGTACGTGCAGCCGCTGCAGAAGCTCTTCGAGGCCTGGCGCGAGCTCGACGGCTCGCGCATGCCGCACCGGCTCGTCCCGCTTGCGCCGGGCGAGGAGTTCGAGCTCGGCCACCAGCGCGTGGCGCGCGCCTTCCGCTCCTACCACCGCGTCCCCTGCCAGGGCTACGTGATCAGCGAACGGCGCCAGAAGCTGCGCGCCGAGTTCCGCTCGCTCAGCGGCCCGCAGATCGTCGAGCGCCGCGCGGCGGGCGATACGGAGCTGTTCGAGCAGCAGGAGACGCCGCTGGTCGCCTTCTGCGGCGACACGCTGATCGAGGTGCTCGAGCGCGAGGAGTCCGTGCGCCGCGCACGCGTGCTCGTGCTCGAGTGCAGCTTCGTCGACGAGCGCGTGAGCGTGGAAGAGGCGCGTGCGATGGGCCACGTGCACCTGGACGAGATCGTCGAGCGCGCGGAGCTGTTCGGCAACCAGGCCGTGCTGCTGACGCACTTCAGCGAGCGCTATTCGAGTCGCGAGATCCTCGCCGCCCTCGACGCGAAGCTCCCGCCCGCGCTGCGCGCCAAGGTCACGCCGCTGCTCGCGGGCCGGCGCAACTGACACGCGCGCGTTTCGAAAAGAAAATCCGTCCGGGGCGAGCAACCTCGGGGGGGGTCCGAGCGTCTTCGGGGTGAACGGAGGAGTCGGGACCGGCGCGGGTGCGCATGGCCCCAGGATCACTCCCCCGAGGAGGAGAACCATGCAACGCTCGCTGCTCTGCGCCGGATTGCTGCTCGCCACGCTCGCCGGTGCCTGTACGGCGGTCGGATACCGCTCCAGCTGTTTCGAGGTGACCTTCGGCGAACTCGACTTCGATTGGAGCACTGGCCAGGCGAGCCTTTCGAGTCTGTGCATCCGCCGCCTGGGCGTCTCTTGCCCACAGCTCCAGAACTGCTCCGTCCAGGCCGGGATCGACCAGAACGGGAACGGCGTCCTCGATCCGAGCGAGGTCACGCTGAACCTGCACGACGAACACCCGGGCGGACAGTTCTGCGTCACCGCGGCCAACGCGAATCTGACCATCTCCCCTGCCGACCACGGCAAGAAGTTGATCATGCACTACGAGGCCGGCCGCTCCGACCAGCCCGACCAGCCCTTCGTCTCCAAGGACGAATCCAAGACTCTCGACTGATGCCCGACCTTCCTTCCCAGACACGTCAGCAAGCAAGGACCACATTCCCATGAAACTTTCGATCGCCCTCGGCCTCGCAGCCAGCCTGTTCGCCGCCTTCGCGGCCGCGCGCGGAGTTGCCTCCGTCTCACACACCGATGCCTTCGCACTCCCGTCCGTTCAGAGCGGACCGGGGACCTCCACTCGACAGTCCATCGGCCTCACGGAGGAGTTGCGCTCGCAGGACAACATCCACGGACTCCAACTCGTCGTGAGCGCGGGCAACGGCCAGCGGCTCTTCGAGCTCTCGCCCTACGCGCCCCCCCCGCAGTACGCCGCGCATCTGCACGGACAGGCCTCGCCGGTTCGCGTGGTCCTGCGCCAGGAGATCGGCAGCCGCACGAAGGATGCCCTGTTCGAGCAGAACGGTTCGACGTGGAGCCTGGTCGTCGCCGACGCCCAGTTCCTCCTCGTCCCCGGTGCGCGCTACACGGTCCTCGCCTGGAACGCCGGCCAGGGGATGGGCGAGATCGACTCGGCCGTGTTCTACCGCGGGCTCGAGCTCTGATCGGACGCGCATCCCGAGCTCCACTCCATCACTCGTTCCGCGCCCCCTCCCCGAGGGGGCGCGGAACCCCACCCCAGGGCACGACACATGCAGATGAACTGGATCACGCTGGCTCTTCTCTTCCCGCTCGCACTGAACGGCTGCACCTGCACGACTCCCGGCGGGCTCGATCTGGGCGCTCTGCCTCCGCCTTCCGATCGCGGCGAGATCGAGTGGAGTCCGGTGCGCGAAGAGGGCGGCGAACTCGTCCTGGAGCGCATCTGGATCGGCGCGCATGGCCGCGTGGGCATCGAATCGGCCGTCCTGCGCTTCGAAGACGGCCAGGGTGCCGTGCTCGACGAGTTGCGCTGGAACGAAGGCGGACACTCCTCATTCCTCAGCCTGGGCGGCACGCGCGTGAAGCAGTCTCCAGGCATCCGGGTCTCGCTGCTCGTGACCTACACGGGTGGCGAAGCGCTCCGGCTGCAGCTGCGCTGACCGATGCGCGGCTCCCCCGAGCGCGCGGCCTCGCGTCAGAGCCTGCTCAGCTTGCGCGAGCTCGCCACGCGGCGACTCCCAACAGCACGAACGATCCAAGCCAAAGGTAGTAGCCCACGCTCAAGCCCGGCGGCGCGCCCTCGGCGAAGATCCAGAACGTGTCCAGCGCCGCCGCGACGAAGAGGCTCCAGCTCCACAACCGCGTACGCGGCGCCTCGCGCCGCACAAGGCGCGTGAAAGCCACGAGGAAGACGAGGTTCGTGAGGCCCGTGCCGACGCACAGCGCGCCCTGGAGCTGCGTGCCGCCGAAATCGCCGGGCCAGATCGGCGAAAAGGCCGCGCGCAGCGCCTCCCAGCCCGGCAGCACACCATCGGAGAGCGTCGAGCCGTCCTTGAGGACCGGCACGAACCACGCAAGCACGTACACGGCGCCCGCGAGCCGCGCGAGCGAACGCCTCAAGCGCCGCCCTTCTCCCAGTAACCACCCGGCACGTAGGTGCCGAAGTACCAGTCGTTGCCCTCCGTGTCGCGCGCCATGTAGCCGCGCGAGCCGTACTCCTCGTCCTGCAGCTCGCGCGTGATCTGCGCTCCGGCGGCCCTCGCGCGCGCGCAGTGCGCATCGGGATCGGCGACGTGCACGCTGAGCGCGCTGCTGCGCAGCGGCAGCGTGGAGGCGCCAGCCCAATTGCGCTCGGCTTTGGGCGAGCTGACCATGATCACGCCGCCCTCGTACTCGAGCTCGGAGTGCATCACGGTTCCGTCCGGGCCGGGCACGACCAGGCGCTGCTCGAATCCGAAGGCACGCACGAGGAACTCGATCGCGCGCGGCGCGTCGGTGTAGCAGAAGCTCGGGTACAGGTTGCCACGGGCCGCCATGCGGGCTCCTTCGCCCGCGCCTTCAGCGGTAGGCCGGCATCCCGGTCAACTCGTGGCCGATCGCGAGAGTGTGAATGTCGTGCGTGCCCTCGTAGGTCACGACCGACTCGAGATTGCACATGTGGCGGCCGGTCTGGTACTCGAGGCTGATGCCGTTCGCGCCGAGCATGTCGCGGCACACGCGCGCGGTCTCGAGCGCCAGCATGACGTTGTTGCGCTTGCCCATCGAAACCATCGCGGGCGTGAGCTTGTCCTGGTCCTTCAGGCGCCCTAGGTGCAGCGCCATCAGCTGGCCGAGCGTGATTTGCGTCGCCATGTCGGCGAGCTTCTTCTGCGGCAGCTGGAAGCCGGCGAGCGGCTTGTCGAAGACCACGCGCGCCTTCGAGTAGGAGAGCGCCTCGTCGAAGCAGGCGTGCGCGGCGCCGAGCGCGCCCCAGGCGATGCCGTAGCGCGCCTGCGTCAGGCACGCGAGCGGCGACTTGAGCCCGCCCGAGCCGGGCAGGATCGCATCCTCGGGCAGGTGCACGTCCTCGAGCACGAGTTCACTCGTGACCGAGGCGCGCAGCGAGAACTTGTGCTTCTGCTCGGGCGCGCTGAAGCCCGGCGTGCCCTTGGGCACGAGGAAGCCACGGATCTGGCCCTCGGCGCGCGCCCACACGACGGCCACGTCGGAGACGGTGCCGTTGGTGATCCACATCTTGCGGCCGTTGAGCACCCAGCCCTTGGCGTCCTTCTTGGCGGTCGTGAGCATCCCGGCCGGGTTCGAGCCGAAGTCGGGCTCGGTCAGGCCGAAACAACCGATCGCCTTGCCGCTCGCGAGGAGCGGCAGCCAGCGGCGCTTCTGCGCCTCGCTGCCGAAGGAGTAGATCGGATACATCACCAGGCCGCCCTGCACGGAGACGAAAGAGCGCAGGCCGGAGTCGCCGCGCTCCAGCTCCTGGTAGATCAAGCCAGCGGCGACGTTGTTGAGACCCGCCCCGCCGTACTCGGCGGGGGTCGTCGGGCCGAAGACGCCCAGTTCGGCGAGTTCGGGCACGAGTTGCATCGGGAACGTGCCGGCCTCGAAGTGCTCCATCGCCAGCGGCAAGTAGCGCTCGGTGACCCAGCTGCGCACGGTGTCGAGCACCATGCGTTCGTCCTCGGAGAACTGGTCGTCGAGGCGGATGTAGTCGAGTTGCTGGAAGGGTCTCATCCGGACTCCGAAGGGGGGCTGGAATGTCTTGCGGGGCGGTGCGGTAAAGGGTGCATTCTATCGTCCCCGGCGCCGCCGCGGTACCCGCCCATGATCCCGATCCCCTGTCGCACCTGCGGCTACCATTCCACGAGCGAGGACTGCCCGCTGTGCAGCCAGAGGCCGCGCGAAGCCTCGCTCCTGGCCCCGCGCGCGCGCGGGATCGCGCGCTTTGGCGAGGGTTTCCGGGCGCTGGGGCACGGCCTGCGCCTGCTCGCGACGACCCCGCGCACCAAGCGCCTGCTCGTGCCGCCCTTCGTGCTCACCAGCGCGGTCTTCGTGCTCGTCTTCGCCTGGGCCTGGTCGTGGATCTCGGGCGTCCTCGGCGCGCTCGACGAGGACCTCGAGGCAAAGCTCGCCCAGCTGCCCGCGCTCCTGAAGCCCGTCGTCGGCTGGCTGCTGCACACCGGTGCGCTGCTGGTGTCCGCGCGGCTGCTCGCCTTCCTGGTGCTGGCACTGACCGCGAGCCTGGTCTTCCTGTGGTGCTTCTCGGTCGTCTACGAGGCGCTCTGCGGCCCGTTCCTCGACTCGGTGCAGGCGCGCATCGAGGCGCGCTGGTTCGGCCGCGATCCGCGCGCGGTGCTCGAGGACGCGGGCGCACGTCCGACCTTCGCGCGACGCGTCGGTCGCGAGCTCTCGACCTGGTTCACGAGCATCAAGGCCTCGCTGCTCGCACTCTTCGTGCTGATCGCCTTCGTGTGGGTCAAGTTCATCCCGCTGCTCGGCGTGCCGATCTTCGCCGTCGTCGCGGGCTTCGCCACGGCGCTCACGCTGCTCGACATCCCCTTCTCGCGCCGGCGCTGGACGCTGCGCCAGCGGCTGCGCTTCCTCTCCTCAAACCTGCCCGAGTGGATCTCGCTGGGCATCGCCAGCGGTCTGTGCTTCGTGCTGCCGTTCATCGGCCCCCTCGTGGGAGTGCCGGTCGCCTCGATCGGGGGCCTGTGGCTCTTCGTGCGCCTGGACAAGGCGCCGCTGCGCGCGCCGACGCGCAGCGCACGGGCGTGACAGGCGGGTCACTTCCTCGCGGGCCCTGGAATCCCTATCCTCTGGGGGAGGTTCTCCCCTATGCGTTTGCTCGTTGTCGATGACGATCCCAAGTTCCGCGCCTTCGTATCTGCAGGCCTGGAGCAGTCCGGCAACGAGTGCGAAACGGTCCCCGACGGCAGCGCTGCGCTCGAGCGCCTCTCGCAGGCAAACGCGCCGGGCTTCGACATGATCCTCCTGGACGTGATGATGCCGGTGAAGAACGGCTGGGAGTTCCTGAACGACATCCGCGAGCGCGGGCGCGAGACGCCCGTGATCTTCGTCACCGCGCGCGACTCCGTCGAAGAGCGCGTCAAGGGCCTGCGCCTGGGCGCCGACGACTACATCATCAAGCCCTTCGCCTTCGAGGAGCTGATCGCGCGCATCGACACGGTCGTGCGCCGGCGCAAGTCGCTCGCGCCGATCGAGCTTGGAAACCTGCGCCTGGACCTCGCGCACCGCAGCGTGGTCCGCGCCGGACTGAAGGTCGACCTCTCGCCGCGTGAATTCGATCTCCTGCGCGTTCTGCTGACGCAGCCCGAGAAGGTCTTCTCGCGCGCCGAACTGCTGCTCGAGGTCTGGGGCATCGACTTCGACCCGGGCACGAACGTCGTCGACGTGCACGTCGCGCGCCTGCGGCGCAAGCTCGAACGCACCGGAGCCGCCGTGATCCAGACCTCGCGCGGCGAGGGCTACCGCATCGCGCCGGTCTCCGAATGGGAGCAGCAGGCACCCCGGGCTTGAAACCGGACGCAGCGCGGACGGCGAGACCCTGGTCGCTCGCCAGGCGGCTCACGACGCTGTTCCTGGTCAGCACGTCCCTGTTCGTGGTCGCGATCAGCGCCACGAGCGCGATGTTCATCGAGCGCTCGGTGGACAGCGAGGTCGAGAACCTCGCGCGCGAGGAGCTCGACGAGATGGCGAGCTTCTGGGAGCGCAAGGGACCGCCAACCGACGAGCGCAGCCCGTTGCCGGAAGAGAACACCCGGGGCTGGCCCACGCGCGAGGAGATCACCGCCAAGGTCCAGCGCCTTGCGGACGAGCACCGCGATTGCCACTTCGGCTGGCGCCTCTGGGGGCCGCTGCAGGGCACCGAGGGCAAGGTCCCCGAACCCATGGGCGAGTTCGGCGAAGCCTGGATGCTCACGCCGACCGAGCCTGGCTACGGACCGACCAAGCAGAACCTCCCCGTCGCGCACGCGCGCATCTGGCAGACCGACGAGCTCGCCGGCGGCTACCGCATGGGCCTGATGCTCGATGCGACCGAACGCTACGGCGTGATGCGCACGTACCTCTTCTACGCGCTGATCCTGATCCTCGCCAGCATGGCGCTCGCGCTGGTCTTCAGCCGCTTCTTCTTCGTGCGCGTCTCGCGCCTCTTGGGCCAGGTCGCCAGCCGCGCGCGCGAGGTGCGCAGCCTCGACGAGCCGCTCGCGATCACGGTCGACCACGCGCCCACCGAGATCGCATCCATCGCCGACGCGCTCTCCGAGATGCTCGAAAAGGTGCGCCGCGAGACCGACCAGGCGCGCATCTTCACCGCCGGCCTGGCGCACGAGCTGCGCTCGCCCGTGCAGAACCTCGTGGGCGAGACCGAGGTGGCGCTGCTGCGCGAGCGCGACGGCGAGACCTACCGCAAGGTGCTCACCTCGCACCTCGAGGAGCTCCGCTCGCTCGGCGACGCGATCGACAACCTGGTCACGATCTGCTCCGCGGGTGACGCCGGCCGCAGGCAGCCGCGCGAGCTGGTCGACCTGGGCGAGGAAGCGCAGATCCGCCTCGCGCGCGAGCGCACGCAGGGCGCGCGCCACAAGGTGCAGCTGGAGCTCACGGTCGAGGGCGACACGCGCATCTGGTGCGACCGCGAGGCGCTCTTGCGCATGATCCGCAACCTGGTCGCGAACGCGATCCAGTGGAGCCCGTCCGACTCGCGCGTGACCGCTTCCGTGCGCGGTGTCGCGACCGGGATCGAGATCCTGGTCGAGGACGCCGGCCCGGGGGTCGCGCCGGAGCTGCGAGTACGCATCTTCGAGCCCTTCTTCCGCGGCCCGCAGGCCGCCGGAAGGCGCATCGGCTATGGCCTGGGCCTGGCTCTCACGCGCATGGCGGTGGACGAGCACGGCGGCACGATCGAGGTCAGCGACTCCGCGCTCGGCGGCGCGCGCTTCCGCGTGCTCCTGCCGCGGCGCGCGCCAGGGTCGGAGACCAGCGGCGACCGATCGACGCTGCTCACCTCCTGAGCGAGCGCGAAGGCCAGGCGCTCGCGCATCACCGCCAGCGCCTGCGGGTTCGAGTCGATCAGCACCGCCGAGCGGCCGTGGCGCGCGGCGGCCTGGCCCAGCGTCAAGCTGCCCGTGAAGAAGTCCAGCCGGCGATCACCGGGCCGCGAGTGCACGCGCACAGTGCGCTCGAGGATCGCCCGCGGCTTCTGCGTCGGATAGCCGGTCTTCTCCTTGCCGGTCGGGCTGACGATCGTGTTCCACCAGGGGCGGATCGATGTAGACAAGCTCGAAACGGGCGTCGGGAAAGCGCGCCAGGATCTCGAGGTTGTCGCCGAGGTGCAGCTCGATTCCGGGCCTGCGGCTGAGGGTAGTCGACGGCCAAGCGGCAGCGCTAGACTGCGAGGTCCCCATGCCCCGCTACCTCGTCACCAGCGCCCTCCCCTACTGCAACGGCCCGATCCACTTCGGCCACGTCACCGGGGCGTACCTGCCCGCCGACGTCTACGTGCGCACGCTGCGCATGCAGGGCGAGGAAGTGCTCTACGTCTGCGGTGGCGACGAGCACGGCACGGCGATCACGATCAACGCCGAGCAGGAGGGTGTGCCCTACTCCGAGTACGTCTCGCGCTGGCGCACGGCGATCAAGGACACCTTCGACCGCTTCGGGATCCGCTTCGACGTCTGGTCGGGCACGAGCATCTGCCCCGAGCACGCGGCCACGAGCCAGGAGTTCTTCCGCCGGCTCGACCAGAATGGCTACCTCCAGAAGCAATCCACGGAGCAGCTCTACTGCCCCAAGGACAAGATGTTCCTGGCCGACCGCTACATCCTCGGCACGTGCTACTTGTGCGGCCACGAGTCGGCGCGCGGCAACGAGTGCCCCAACTGCGGCCAGGAGCTCGAGCCGCTCAAGATGAAGGTCGCGCGCTGCAAGATCTGCGGCACGACGCCCGAGAAGCGGCCGACGCTGCACTGGTACCTCGACCTCGCGCAGTTGCGCGACGAGCACATCGGCGCCTGGTTCGCGGACCATCCCTGGAAACCCAACGTCACGGGCTTCATCGGCAACCAGCTCTCGCAGATCGGCCTGCGACCGATCACGCGCGACATGAGCTGGGGCGTGCCTGTGCCCGAGGATCGCGCGGGCGGCGAGCGCGGCAAGGTGCTCTACGTCTGGTTCGACGCGCCGATCGGGTACGTCTCGTTCACGCAGGAGTGGGCGCGCCTGCAAGGCAAGCCCGACGAGTGGAAGCGCTGGTGGCAGTCCGAGGACACGCGTCTCGTGCACTTCATCGGCAAGGACAACATCTCCTTCCACTGCGTGATCTTCCCCTCGATGCTCTTCGGGGTGAAGCAGCAGTACGTGCTGCCCTGGCAGGTGCCGGCGAACGAGTTCTACAACCTGCAGGGCGGCAAGTTCTCGACCTCCGAGAAGCGCACGATCCCGATCGAGGACTTCTGCGCGCGCTTCGACCCCGAGGCGGCGCGCTTCTACCTGCTCGCCTCCGCGCCCGAGACGGCCGACAGCGACTGGCGCTGGGAGGACTTCCAGGCCTGCGTCAACGCGTCGCTGGCGGACAAGATCGGCAACCTCGTCACGCGCATCCTGCGCTTCCTGGACAAGAACTACGAAGGCCAGGTCCCCGCCTGCGACGATGCGACCGCTGCGGAGTTCGAGCGCGTGCTGCTCTCCGAGTGCGGCCCGATCGGCGATCCGGCCGTGTTCGTGCGCGAGTTCAAGTTCCGGCGCGCGGCCGAGCAGCTGGTCGCCAATGCGGTCGTGGCGAACGTCTTCGTCGACCGCCTGGCACCCTGGACGCTGCGCAAGACCGACCCCGCGCGCGCCGGCGCGGTGCTCGCCATCTGCTGCGACTGGATCGCCCTGCTCGCGCGCTGGATGGTGCCCTTCATGCCCGGCAAGGCCCAGGCGATCTGGGAAATGCTCGGCAACACGGGCAGGGTCGAAGCCGGGGGCTGGCCGGAGTTGCCCTGCGCCGGTCGCTGGCGCTCGCTCGCCGCCGGACAGAAGCTCGGCACGGTCTCGGGGCTCTTCGCGAAGCTCGACGACGCCACCGTCGCCGCGGAAGTCGCCCGACTGGGCACCTGAAATGCGGTCGACCGGCCCCCGGAGGAATCCGAGGACCGGTCGAATGCGATAGGCGCAGTCGCTCAGGCTGTCAGAAGGACTCTTTGAGGGCTTTGCCCACTCGGAATCCCACGCGACGCCCAGGAGCGATCTGGATCGGTTCGCCGGTGTGCGGGTTGCGCCCGACGCGCGCTTTGCGCGCCTTGAGCTCGAAAGTGCCGAAGCCGGTGAGCGTGACGCTCTGATCCGACTCCAGGCCCTTGCGAATCCCGCCCAGCACCGTCTCCACGAGGAGCGCGGCCTGGAGCTTGGATGTTTTCAGCTCACCAGCGACCAGATCGATCAGGTGGCTCTTGTTCATTCGAGCCTCCCTGGGCGCTCAGCTCACTTCTTCTTGCGACGGGCCTTGCGGGGGGCGGCCTTGCGGGCGGCCTTGCGAGCGCCCTTGCGAGCTGCCTTCTTGCGGGTCTTCTTCTTCATGGCCATGTGTCAGTCTCCTTGGACGAAAAGTCCGATGGGTTGCGCCCGGTATGGGCGACGCCACGACATCAAGAGTTACTTCGGCGGGGTGTTCAGACTCCTTGCCCTCCACTTTGGAACTTTTTGACCGAGAGCGTTTCTCCGACCTGCTTCGCCCTGCACGAATCCGCTCGCAGGAGCTTTCAATCGTGGCGTCGCGAGGGAGCGCGCGCTGTGCGCGCCGCGCGCGGATTGGGAACTTGCTTTCGCGCTCGAGCGAGTTGCATTCGGCGCAGCAATTTTCGAACGAAACAGCGATCCGCGAGATCGGCGTGAGGGCCCGGGAGCGCGCCCGCTGAGAGCGCAGGGCGTGGGCTCGTGCGAGCGGTCGCGAGCGCTCCGAGAGCGGGATCGCAGGCACGCGAGCGTTCTTCCCGTTCCTGGGATCCGAAAAAAACGGAGAAGGCGCCCGATCGGGCGCCTTCACGAGTGCGGGCGACGCGTCTCGCGCGCCGTCGCAGGATCCGCGATCAGGTCGCGGCCGGTGTGCGGACCTTCTTCTGGACCTTGCCCGACTTCAGGCAGCGGGTGCACAGGCGCACCTTGCGGACGGCGCCGTCGATCACGGTGCGCACCGTCTGGATGTTGGGCTTGAACTTGCGCAGCGTGTGGCCGGTCGTCTTGAGACCGACGCCGCCGTCTTTCTTGGCGAGACCGCGGCGTGCGATCTGGCCGCCGGATTCGGTGCGCTTGCCGCAGTAGGAACAGACGCGTGCCATGTGGAAATCGACTCGGGGAGAGGTGGCTTACGAAACGAGGGCCGAAGAGGGTATCCAACCCTTCCCCGGCCCGCAAGCCCCCTCCCGGAAGCCCTAGAAGAGCTTGTCCAGGGCCGCCGCGGCGCTCTCGCCGAAGTTCGAAGCCAGGCCTTCGGTGGGGTTCAGCGGCTGGGGCGAAGCGGCGATCGCATCCAGGATGCGCTGCAGCTTGCGCGTGGTCTCCACCGCGTAGTACCGGACGAGTCCGAGGTTCGTGCGCTGGTCGAAGACCATCGCGAACAGGGCGCGGTCGCCGACGAGCGAGACCTGGATCGAGTCCCGGTTGCCCTGGTGGAAGAGCGTCGTGAACTGTTCCTCCCCCATCAGGCGCGCGAGTTCGCGAGTCGCAGCGAAGGTGCCAGCGACGAGCGCGGAGACCGCTTCGAGCGAGCTCGCCGGCACGTCGCCGCGGCGCGTCACGAGGTGGCCTTCCTTGTCGATCAGGAGCGCACAGCGGGCGCCCGAGAGTTCGAGGAAGCCGTCGAGCTCGCTGTCGAGGCGCGTGACGTCCTTGGCGTAGAACACCAGGCGTTCCTGGCGCAGCTTGGCATCGGAGATCTGTCCCATTGCGGTTCTCCTGCGGGGTCTCTCAGAAGAGCGAGAAGACGAACTTGGCGACCACCCCGCCGAGCACCAGCGCGGCGACGACGAAGACCATCGTGTAGATCAGCGACTTGCTCTTCTTCGGAGCGACGGGGGTCGGCGCGGGAGCCGCGGCGGCAGCGCGCTGTCCACGTGCGGTCGGCGCCGGACGTGCTGCGGCCTGCGGGGCCGGAGCGCTGCGCGGCTGAGCACCCAGCGTGCGCGGAGTCGGCAGACCGCGCGCCTCCTGGACGGGCGCGGGTGCCGGAGCCGGAGCGGGCGCCGGAGCGGCCGCGCGCGGAGCGTGGTACTGCTGCTGCATCGGCTGCATCGCCGGGGCCTGCCCGGGCGCCGAAGCCATCGAGAGACTCGCCTGCGCGGGAGCCTGCGCCGCTGCGGCCTGCGCCGAGTTCAGGCTGATCGTCTGCTGCGCTTGCGCGGGAGCCGGACGGGCGTGCTGCGGCTGGGGCTGCTGCGGCGGTGCGTGGATCGTCGTGCGTGCGAGCGGCTCCTTGCCGCCGAAGGTCGGCACGGGCGGAAGGCCGGTGTTCGCGGCGGGAGCCGCGGCGGCCGCGGGGCGCTGGAAGCCGCGCTGGTAGGCGGTCTGCGTCAGCGAGCGTCCACCGGCGGCGGCGGGCTGCGGATGGAATCCGGTCTGCGCGACCGCGGCGGCGACCGGGGTCGGAGCGGCCACGGGCGCACTCGCGACCGGAGCCGCAGGGTGCGGCGTGTGCGCCGCGGGGGCCGGCGTCGGGGCAGCGGGCTTGTTGCCGCCGTGGATCGACTCGAGCACCTTCGCCGCCAGCGACTTCAGCGTCGGAAAGACGCCCTGGCCGGTGTTGGCGACCGCTTCGAAGATCGGGAAGCCGTGCGGGTTGAGGATGCGGTTCAGCTCCTCGACCGGCAGCGCGTCGGGCAGGTCGCGCTTGTTGTACTGCAGGATCACCGGGATCGAGGTGATGCTCTTGCCGTACTCATTGAGGTTCTGCTCGAGGTTGCGCATCGACTCGAGGTTCTCCTCGATCATCGAGGCGGAAGAGTCGGCCACGAACACGACGCCGTCCACGCCCTGCAACACGAGCTTGCGCGTCGAGTTGTAGTAGACCTGGCCGGGCACCGTGTAGATCTGGAAGCAGGTGCGCATCCCGGCGACCGTGCCCAGGTCGAGCGGCATGAAGTCGAAGAACAGCGTGCGATCGCCGTCCGTGCTGATGCTCGTGAGCTCGCCCTTGTTCGGAACCGGTGCCCGCTGGTGGATCACCTCGAGGTTGGTCGTCTTGCCCGACATGCCCGGGCCGTAGAAGACGATCTTGGCATTGACCTGCTTCTGCGCAAAATTGATCTGAACCATCTCTATCAGTCTCCGCTCTGGATCGAGCCGGGGTTGTCGGTCTGCGGGTGCATCGGGTTGGAGCCAAAGTTCCTTTGGGGCGCTGGAATTGCGCCCGGGAAGCCGGAGGCCCCGTTCGTGTCTCGGAAAGGCAGGGGTCCGGGGATCGCCCCGGGCACGCGCTGCTCGTCGATCGTCTCGATCGAACGCAAGTGCCGCTGCATGCGCGCCACCACCGAATCCATCGGCAGGCGCAGATCCTCGGGACGGACGCCGCCCTCGAGCAGCACGACCAGGACCGCGCCAGGCGCCTCCTGGACGAGCAGCGTTCCGCGCGCGGCGCGCAGCACAAGGCGGCGCGGCGTGTCCCACGAGAGCGGCGCGCAGCAGCGGCCGACCTCGACCACCCAGTTGGTGGCGAGCGCCGAGAGCGCGTGGATGTCGAGACCCTGCCCGCCCTCGGGATCACCCTCGATCGGCTGCGCCTGCGCGGCGCGCGACTCGTCGGCGAGCGCGAGGTGCCAGATCGGGACGCCGTCCGGCGTCGCGAGTGCGGTCATGCGCACACCCGGGATGCGCGCGAGCGTCTCGAGGAACTGCTTCAAGCCTGCGGCTCCCGGCCCAGGCCCGTGAGCGAGGACAGATCCTGCAGGCCCTGTTCGAGCTTGCGCGAGAGCTGCGTGTCCTCGAGCCAAACTGCGCCCGCGCCCAGTTCGCCGGGCGCCATCACCAGCGTCCCGAAGCTGCCTTCCAGGCGCACCTCGAGCGCCTGGCCCAGGCCGAGCTTGCGACCGGCGGTGCGCGAGGCCGAGAGGATCTCGCTCACGCCGCGCGCGGTGCGCTCCGCGGTGTAGCCGCGCGGCCCCTGCACGAGCGCTGTCTGGCCGCGCACGTAGAAGGAGGCCAGGACGCCCTTCTCGCGCGTCAACGCCTGCAGCAGCGGGCGCACGGTCAGGCCGGCGTTCTGCGGTGCGGAGCTCTGGGCCTCCTCCGACTCGTCAGCGAAGCGGCCCGTGCGTTCGACGTCGCGCAGGCAGGCTTCGAGGTCCTTGGAGCTCGCGACCATCGAGGCCACGGTGCGGAAGCGCGCCTCGAGGTACGGATCGCCGGGGCACAGCTCGAGCAGGCGCGCGAGCACGCGCCGCGCATCGCCCCAGCCGCCCACGCGGCACAGGATCTCGAGCATCAGGCGCAGTGGGCGTTCATCGCTCGGCATCGCCTCGCGCGCGGACTGCGCCAGCTCGAGCGCGAAGCGCCCGTCCTCGCGGTTGCGGTCGACGAAATAGCGCTCGGCGCGCGCGCGGGCGCGCCAGTAGATCGAGTCGGCGCTCTTGGTGGCCTGGAACCACTCCGCGGCGAACTCCTCCGCGCGCGGGATGCGGCCGTCCTCGAGCATGATCTCGACCAGCTCGCGCCAGATCGCCGGGCGCGGGCTGCGAGCGAGTTCCTCGGTGAGCTCGCGCGTGCGTCCCTCGCGCAGAATCTGTCGCGTGCGATCGAACAGGCGCCGCAGCTCCGTGTCCTTGGGATAGGCGCGCAGGCCCTCGGTCGCGACCTCGAGTGCGTTGTCGAGCGCGCCCTGCAGCGCGTAGAGCTGCGCGAGTTCGGCGTAGTGCCGCGCGTTCGGGTCGTCCGCCAGACGCCGTGAGGCGCTGCGCACCTTGCCCGAGGCCAGCCAACGCTGGATCAAGCGCATGCGACACCTGCCTGCTCGAGGCGCATTCGGAGGCTGGAACTCACGGCTTCTTCGCCTTCCAGGCCTCGATGGCTCCGATGTCCGCGAGCACGCGCCCGCGCTGGTCCCAGTGTTCCCCGCCCAGTTCGAGCGACTTGCGCAGGTCCACCAGCGCGTCCTCGAAGCGCCCGTTCTTGACGCTCATCATCGCGCGCACGCGAACGTCCTCGGCATCCTGCATGCGCTCCTTCTTCTGGAGCACGGCGGCGCGCGCGGCGCGTGCGGCCTCGTCCTGGCTGCGCACGATCTGGCCGCGCAGCTGGTCGCGTTCGCGCAGCGCGGTCAGCATCCCGAACCACACGTGCTCGTCGGCCAGCAGCGTCTCGACTCCTTCGAGGCGCGACTGCTGCGAGACGAGGTTTCCGGCCAGCGCCTGCGGCAGCGCGTCCCAGCGCTCGCGCACGTGCTGCTCGCGCAGCACCAGCGTATAGCCGAGGAAGCCCACGATCGACATCGAGAGCACGATCTTGGCCACCGTCATGCGACGTTCGCGGCGACTCTGGTCCTCGCGGCGCAGATCGCGGATCATGCGCGCGACGTCGAAGCGGTCGCGGTCCAGGCGCAGGATCGCCTGCAGGTGCTTGACGGCCTCGCGCCGGCGGCCGCGGTGGATGCACTTGTCCGCGTCGCGCAGCAGGGCCTCGATGGTGGCCACGCGCTCGGCCACGCTGGAGTCCTCTTCGAGCGTGGCCTCGGCATCCTTCGTGCCCTGCGGCAGGCTCGCGGCGAGCATCTCCAGCATCTGCTGCGCGCGCTCGCTCTGTCCCGAGCGCTCGAGCACCACCGCCAGGCGGCGTGCCTCGGTCTCGAGCGAGATGCCGTGGCGCGCCAGGATGCGCGGGTGCGCCAGTCCGAGGATGATCAGCGACTCGAGTCCGCGCAGGTCCTGCGGGTTCTGCGAGAGTTCACTGAAGAGTGCGCGCGCAAAAGCTTCGGCGGTGCGTTCGTCGAACTCGACGGCGGCGCGCTCCATGCTCGTGCGCAGCGAGCGCACGGGCACGCCTCCCATGCCGCCGGTGATGGCGGTGATGACGTCTTCGACGAACAACGGGCGATCGGTGGAGGTCGGTCCCAAGGGGATGTCCCTGCCCCGGAGGGGCGGGTCGTGGCGAGTTCGTATCGGGCTCTGCGGCCCCGCTCCTGAAGTCCGGCCCGTGAAAACAGCCAGGCCCCGCTCGCGCGGGGCCTGGCCGGGGGACGAATCCGGAGCGGGCAGGTCTTTCACTCCAGCGGGTCGACGCTCAGGCTGCCGCCGACGGCATTGCCGGCGGGGTCGACGACCCCGGCCAGCGTGACCTGTTCGCTCGTCCCGAGCGGGGCGGCGAAGACCACGCGGTAGTGCTTGTCCGAGAGGCGCAGCACGGAGCTCACGCTGCCGCTGCCGCTCGCGCCCCAGTTCAGGATCGAGCCGGGGCCGCTCGTGCTGACGTCCTCGTCGAAGCCGATGTCCAGCGTGGCACCGCTCGCGTCCGCCATCCAGTTGACGTAGGCGCTCGCGATCGTGGGCGCGGTCGTGTCGCCGCTCACAGCGCCGGTGGTGGCGACGGGCGCCGCCATCGCGTTGCCGGCCACGTCCTGCACGCCGCTGATCGTCACGTGTACGCTGGCGGCAGAGTCGAGCTCCTGGCCGCTGGCGAGCACGAAGCGCGCGGTGTTGGTCGTCGAGCTGTAGCTCGAGGTGACCCCCTGGAGCGAGATCGTGGTGCCGTTGCTCGTGATCACGTAGTTGGCCGGGTTGAGCGCCGAGTTCGACTTGACCGGCTCGCTGAACGTGATGCTGACCACGTCGCCGCCGTAGCCGCTGGTCGCGATGCCGGCGACCGAGGAGACGAGCGGGCCAGTGCTGTCGGCCGACTGCACGCTGCGCGTGTAGACGCCGCTCGCGTTGTGCGCGAGGTCGGTGCCCGAGACGTCCAGCGTGTCGCCCGGCGCCGGCGTGACGCCGAAGGTGGCGCGCACGACGCGCGGTCCGACGAGCGCCGCCGAGCTGGCGAGGTTGCCGCCGTTCAGGTCGTAGTTCGCGAGCACGACCGCGTCGGTCGTGTTGAGTGCTTCGTTGAACTCGATCAGCAGCGAATCGTCGGTCGAGGGATCGACGCGCACACTGCTGACGCCCACGCTGGGAGCCACGAGGTCGCCCGCGAGCGCCTGCGTGAGGAGCGCGGTGCTGCCGCTGATCGCGACGCCCTGCGCCGAGTACAGGCCCGTGGCGCTGATGCTGAAGGTGTCGCTCGTGTCGAGGTTGCTCGTGCCGGTGCCCGCGAGCGTGATCGTGACCGTCGCGTCGCCGTCGAAGCTCGCGGTCGCACGGCCGAGGCCGACCGCCCCGGTGTTGGTCATGGCCAGTGTGTAGTGCGTCACGTCGGTGACGCCGAAGGCGCTCATGCTGCGGTCGAAGGTCAGCACCAGCGTGTCGTTGGACTCGCCGCTGACCGTCGTCCCGACGGCCGAGAGCAGCGTCGGAGCGCTGCTGTCCTCATTCGAGAGCGCGTGCGCGAGCACCGGGTAGAGCGGGTTGCCCGCCAGGTCGCTCACGCCGATCAGGTCGAGCGTGTCGCTCGGATCGACCGTCAGGCCGAAGGACAGGCGCACGGAGAGCCCGTTCGTGAGCACGCTCGCCGCGGTGGCGCTGCCGCGCAGGCCGCCCAGGCTGTCGCGCAGCAGGAAACGCGTGCCGGTCGGGTTGGTCGAGACGTCGTAGAGGTTGTCCAGCTGCGCGCAGGGCTCGCTGAACGTCACCACGACCTCGTCCGCGACCACGCTGTCGATGTAGGCGTCGGCCACGGTCGGCGAGGTGGTCTCGGCGGTCACGCTGCCGCTGTTCGCGCTGCTGGAGATCGCGTTGTAGGCGATGTCGTGCACGCCGCTGAACGCGACCGAGAAGTCGTCGCCGTTCTGCAGGTTCGCGTCGCTCGCTTCGAGGGTCAGCGTCGCCTTGTGGGTGTTGCTGTCGTAGACGACCGAGCTCGGCGTGAGGTTCAGGCCGCTGCCGATGGGCGATTCGACCGTCCAGGTCGAGGTGTCCACCAGCTCGGGCTCGTACATCGCGTCGTCGAAGTTCACGACGAGCGTGTCGTTGCCCGCGCCCGCGAGCGCATTGGCCGAGAAGCTCGTGGCGCTCGGGGCGGTCGTGTCGGTCGAGGCGCCCACGTTCTGCGAGAAGCTCATCGTGTTGCCCGCGAGGTCGCTCATCGAGCTGCACACGATGCCGTCGATGGTCGGAACCAGCGGCGCGTCGAAGACCAGGCGCACGACGGTCGCGCTCTGCTGCAGCGTCGCGGAGAGCAGGTTCTGCGTGCCCGCGGAGGCCCAGTTGGCGAGGTTCTCGGCCTCGCTCTGGTCGACGTCCTCGTCGAAGCTCACATCGACGGTGGAGCCGGTCGTGTCGACGCTGCGGTTCTGCACGATGCTCGAGACGCTGGGCGCGGTCGCGTCGCCGGCCACGGTCTGGAAGTCGCCCAGGCCGCTGTACACGCCGTCCACGTCGACCACGTTGGTGGCCGCGATCGTGAAGCTCTGGCCGTTCTGCAGGTTGAAATCGAGCGTGATCGTCGTCGTCTGCGTGGCCAGGTCGTACTCGAAGGTCTGCGTCGAGAGGTCGATCAGGTTGCCCGCGACGTGCAGCGTCCAGTTGTTGAAATCCTCGGCCGAATCCGGGTCGAAAGGCACGTCGGTGATGAACGTGATGTAGTCGTTTCCGCCGTTGGGCACGGTCACCGCCTCGGCCGGCTGCGTGAGCGCGTTGCTCATCGGGCTGGGCTGCGTGATCGCCTGGGTCGTGTCGGGGAACTCGAGGCCGTGCGCGTCGTAGAGCCCGTTCAGGTCGATCGTGTCCAGACCCGGGACGATCGGGTTGTTGAAGGTCACGCGCACGACCGTCTCGGAGAGCGCCTCGGCGCTGATCGCGAGGTCGGGCCCCGTTCCGGCGTAGCGGCCGAGTTGCGTGAAGACGAGCGGGCTCATGCTCTCGTCGAAGGTGAAGTCGATCACGCGGCCGGCGATGTCCTCGGTGAGGTTCTGCTCGGCCGAGACCAGCGTCGGCGCGGTGGCGTCGCCGCTGCCCGTGCCGTCGACGCCCGTCGCGTCGACCGCGGTCTCGGAGACGGCCGTGACGCCCGTGGCCGCGAGCGTGAAGTCGGGCCAGACGTTCGCGCCCGTGCCCAGGTTCATCGTCAGCGACTGCGTGCCCGCGTCGAAGCTCAGCGTCGAACCCGTGAGGTCAAAGGTGAAGCTGCCCGCGCTGAGCGTCCAGTTGGCTGTGTCCTCCGCCGTTGCGGGCACGATGTTCGTGCCGGCGAACTGCACCACGATCACGTCCGCCCCCAGGCCCGTGTTCATGTCGGCGCTCGTGATCGTGAAGGTCGGCGCGCTCGCGTCCGAGCTCGTCACGGCGTGCTGCGCCGTGCTGATGCCCGAGAGCCCCGTGACCGCGACCGTGTCGGCCGGCGAGACGCGCGCGTCCCAGGTCACGGTCGCGACCGAGTCGACGACCTGCACGTCGGTCGCCAGCTGGCCGCCCGAGGCGCTGAAATTCGCCGTCGTGGCGCTGCCCAGTCCGCCCGTGCCGTGGAGCGTGATCACCGTCACCAGGCCGTCGGGATCCTGCGCGAGGTCCTGCACGGCGGTCTGGATGGAGTTCATGCTGCTGGAGCTCCCTGCGGAGCAGCCGGCGAAGACCAACGCGGCGAGCAGGACGAAACAGGTACCCAGGTGCTTCCCAAGACTCATGACGGGGGATCCTCGGACGTGCGGCCGACGGGGAGTCGGCGGGGCGTGGATGGACTGCGGGGATCCGCGGGCCGATGAGCCCGCGAACTGCCGACGCTATCGGGCAGTCCATGCGCCGCTCTTGAGCGCGAGCGCGGGTTCAGCCGTGCACGAGCGCGGAAACGGAAAGCGCTTCCGTGTCCTGAGGGCGGGTCAGAGCACCAGCGCGTCGACGCGGGTGCGGCCCAGGTGCAGCAGGCCGCCCGCGCGCCAGGCCGCCTGGAAGTGCCGCTCGCTGCCGATCAGCAGCGGATTCGCGGGGACAGGCAGCGTGAAATCGGCGCGGCCGTCCGCGGCGGCCTTGGCCAGGCGCACGCGCAGACCCTGGCGCACGAGCAGCAGTTCGCCCAGCGCGCGCGGGAACACGAGCGGCACGGAGCTCGGCTGGCCCTCGAGCAGGAACAGCGCCCCCGCACCCGGCCGATGCGCGGCGAGCGGCAGCGGGCTGCCCACGCGCGCCTGCGCCAGCTGCGCGAGCTCGCGCTCGCCCGTGTCGTACAGGCGCACGCCGCCGAGCGAGCCGAAGACGTTCGCGTGCACGAGCTTGTATCCGACCGCGAGGCGTTCGCCGCGCGCGTCGAGCGCGAGGCCCTGCGCGCTGCCCGGCAGGTTGGCGGACAGCAGCACACCGCCCGTGCGCGCGACGAGCAGCAGCTCGGGCGCCCCCGAGCCGTCGCCCCACAGGCCGAAGGCCGCGCGTTCGCCGTCCTCCGAGAGCGCCAGCGCCTCGGGCAGGTTCTGCAGACCACCGGGGGTCCCCGGCTGGTACTTCTCCCACAGCGTCGTTCCCGCGCTCGTGTCGAGGAGCTGCAGGCGCACAGCGGTGCCGTTCTGCGCGTTCCACCAGCCCAGCGCGAGGCTGCGGCCGTCGCGCGAGAGCCCGGCGCGCGCGGCGAGCTCGCCCGTCGCGGCCGGATGCGACCAGCGCAGCGCGTAGCCGCCGCCGGCGGCCGCTTCGAAGAGCCTCAGCTCGCCCGAGCCGCCGAGCGCGCACAGCCCGCCGTCCCCGTCGAGCGCCAACGCGTGCGTCGAGGTGGCGAGCGCCTCGTGGTGGCGCGTCACGAGCTGTGCGTCGAGCAGGTAGAAGTCCAGACCCGCGGCGAGCGCCAGGCGCGATCCGTCGGCGGAGAGCGCGAGCTCGTCGAGCGCCAGCGCGGGGAAGCGGCGCCGCACGAGCAGCGCACCGCTTGAACCCTCGAGCAGGTCCAGCTGCACCTCGAGCAGCGCCGAGTCCCAGACCGCGAGCGCGACGCGCTCTCCCGCGGCGTCGCAGGCGATGCGCGCGGGGCCGTTGGTCACGAAGCCCGCGTCGTGCGACCAGGCGCTCGCGCCGTTGCCCGACTGCAAGGCCGGGTCGCGCCGCGCGCAGAGCGTGCTGCGGTGTGCGCTGTCGGGCGCCGGCAGCTGCGTCAGCGCGAAGAAGGCGCTCGCCTCGCTCCCCGCGCACACCGCCAAGGCGCCCAGCGTGTTCGCGACGCTGTCGTCGCGCTGCAGCGCCGGCTGCGTGCCGCTGCCGGCGACGGGGACGAGCTCGAGGTGGCGGTTGCCGCTGGGTGCTGCGAGCCAGACCTCGTTCGCGTGCGCTCCGAGCGCGAGCGCGCGCGGGATCCAAGGATCGCCGGCGTCGGCCTCGCGGGTCCAGCGCAGGCCGGGCTGGAAGGGGTCCTGGGCGGCGGCAGGCAGGGCCAGGAGGAGCATCGACAGGCCTGCGGGGAGGCCGGGGAGGGCCTTCCGGCGGGGAACGGAGGGTGGCTGCACTCCCAAATCTACCCCGCCCCGGACGGGCCGGACGGACGGGCTTGGCGGCGCCCCCCGGATGCAATAGAGTCTGCGCCCCGCACAACTTGAAACCCAGGTCCATGGAGAGCTCCCGGCGCAACCGGGACGCCGAAGGGGCAAGCGCTGGAAGCCAGCGCGAAACTCTCAGGTACTAAGGACACGGACCTGGTGGACTCTCCTGAACTCGCTCCACGCGCATCGGCGTGGAGCCCCGACGACAGGGGCGCACGGCACGAGCCAGAGCGCCCCTGTGTCGTTTTCAAGGCGGTCGAGCCAAGTATGAAGGACACCCCTCTCCGCGAAGTGCACGAGCGCCTGGGCGCCAAGATGGTCGAGTTCGGCGGCTGGTACATGCCGGTGCAGTACGGGCCGATCCTGGAAGAGGTCCAGTGCGTGCGCACCAAGGCCGGCCTGTTCGACCTCTCGCACATGGGCCGCGTCAACGTGAAGGGCCCGGACACACTGCGCTACCTCGAGCGCATCTGCACCAACCACGTGGGCAAGATCCCGCTCGGCTCGATCCGCTACTCGCTCTTCTGCCGCGCGGACGGCAACCCGATCGACGACCTGCTCGTGTACCGCGGCAGCGACGAGGTCTACCTCGTGGTCAACGCGTCGAACACCGCCGTGGATCTGGCCTGGATGCGCGAACACGCGCAGGGCTTCGACGTCGTGATCGACGACCTCTCCGACGCGCAGGCGATGATCGCGCTGCAGGGCCAGGTCTCGACGCAGGTGATGCAGCCCCTGTGCGAGGGCATCGACCTCTCCAAGCTCGGCTACTACAAGTTCGGCTTCGGCACCTTCTGCGGCCTGCGCAACACGCGCATCTCGCGCACGGGCTACACCGGCGAGCAGGGCTTCGAGGTCTACGTGCCGGCCAAGGAGGGCGCGCGCTGCTGGAACGCGCTCGCGCAGGCCGGTGCGCCGCAGGGCGTGAAGCCGATCGGCCTGGGCGCGCGCGACACGCTGCGCCTGGAGGCCGGCATGCCGCTCTACGGCCACGAGATCGACGCCACGCACAATCCGATCGAGGCCGGACTCTCCTTCGGCGTCTCGTTCGCGCCCGAGAAGGGCGACTGGATCGGCCGCACGCCGCTCGAGGCGCTCTCGAAGGCGCCCAAGCGCCAGCTGGTCGGGATCAAGACCGACGGCCCGCGCGTCCCGCGCCAGGGCTACAAGCTCTTCCAGGGCGCGCGCGAGATCGGCTACGTCGTCTCCGGCAGCGTCTCCCCCACGCTCTCGACCAACATCGGCACCTGCTACGTGCCGGTCGGCGTCGGCACGAGCGGCGAGAGCTGCGAGCTGGACATCAAGGGCAAGCGCCAGCCCGCGAGCTTCTGCGCGCTGCCCTTCTTCTCGCGCACCCGCAAATGAATCTCCGCCGCATCCGCGGCGGCTCCACAACCTCAGAGACTCCACGAATCCCATGCGCCCCAACGACCGCAAGTACACGGAAACCCACGAGTGGGTGAAGAACGAAGGCGAAACGATGCTGATCGGCATCACCGACTTCGCCGTCAGCGAACTCTCGAACGGCAACGAAGGCGACCTCGTCTACTGCGACCTGCCCGAGTCGGGCCGCATCCTCGAAGCGGGCCAGACCTTCGGCGAGATCGAGTCGGTCAAGGCCGTCTCGGATCTCAACTGCCCGGTCGCGGGCGAGGTGCTCGACATCAACCCGACGATCGAGGACCACCTCGAGGTGCTCTCGAAGGATCCCTGGGGCCAGGGCTGGCTCATTCGCATCAAGCCGACGCTCAAGAGCCTCGACCACCTGATGAGTGCCGAGGAATACGAGAAGTTCATCAGCCAGCCGCACTGATCCAAGAACGCAGGCACACCATGAGCGCAGCGACTCCGACCGCCACGCAGGCCCAGCGCGATTCGACCCACGACAAGGTCCGCGCGTTCTCCGACCAGGATTGCTTCGCCGAGCGCCACATCGGGCCGCGCGAGCGTGACATCCAGGAGATGCTCGCCTTCCTCGGGCTGCGCTCCCTGGAGGAGCTCTCGCAGGCTGCGGTGCCCAAGGCGCTGCACCTGCGCGTGCCGCTCGCGACCGGGCCGGCCGCGAGCGAGCGCGACGCGCTGCGCGAGCTCGCGGCCATCGCGGGCACGAACCAGGTCTGGCGCTCGTTCCTGGGTCTGGGCTACTCCGACTGCGTCACGCCGCCGGTGATCCAGCGCAATGTGCTCGAGAACCCGGGCTGGTACACGCAGTACACGCCCTACCAGCCCGAGATCAGCCAGGGCCGGCTCGAGGCGCTGCTCGCGTTCCAGACGATGGTGATCGGACTCACCGGGCTCCAGATCGCGAATGCCTCGATGCTCGACGAGGGCACCGCGGCGGCCGAGGCGATGTCGCTCTGCCTGGACGTGTGCAAAGACCACTCGCGCACGCGCTTCTTCGTGGCCGCTGACTGCCACCCGCAGACGCTCGAGATCGTGCGCACGCGCGCGCACGCGCTCGGCCTGGAGGTCGTGAGCGGCGATCCGGCGCTGTTCGACTTCCGGACGCCGGTCTTCGGCGCGCTCTTGCAGTACCCCGCGACCGACGGGGGCGTGCGCGATCCGCGCGCCTTCATCGAGCGCGCGCACGCCGCCGGCGCGCTGGTGGTGATGGCCGCCGACCCGCTGGCGCTGCTGCTGCTCGAATCGCCGGGCAAGCTCGGCGCGGACATCGCGATCGGCTCGACGCAGCGCTTCGGCGTGCCGCTTGGATTCGGTGGTCCGCACGCGGCCTATTTCGCGACGCGCGAAGCTTTCAAGCGCTCGATGCCCGGCCGCCTGATCGGCGTCTCGATCGACCGCCACGGCAAGCCGGCGATGCGCCTCGCGCTGCAGACGCGCGAGCAGCACATCCGGCGCGAGAAGGCCACGAGCAACATCTGCACGGCGCAGGTGCTGCTGGCGGTGATCGCCGCCTGCTACGCGGTCTACCACGGCCCCGAGGGCCTGAAGCGCATCGCCGCGCGCGTGCAGCGCCAGACGCAGGTGCTGGCCGAGGCGCTGCGCGGCGCCGGCAAGCGCGTGCGCGAGGGCCAGGTCTTCGACACGCTGCGCATCGACCTCGCGCCCGGCGAGCAGCGCCGCACGCTGGCCGCGCTCGAGGCGCGCCAGTTCCTCGTGCGCCAGTACGAGGACGGCCTGGGGCTCTCGCTCGACGAGACCACCACCGAGCTCGAGCTGTGCCAGGTGATCGAGTGCTTCCGCGGCTCGCCCTGCGGCCTCTCCGAGCTCGAGCAGCTCGAGAAGTCGCTGCGGCAGGGCGACTACGGCGCCCTCGCGCGCACGACGCCCGTGCTCGAGCACCCGGTCTTCACGAGCTACCACTCCGAGACCGAGATGATGCGCTGGCTGAAGCGCCTGGAGGCGCGCGACCTCTCGCTCACGACCTCGATGATCCCGCTCGGCTCGTGCACGATGAAGCTCAACGCGGCGGCCGAGATGCTGCCGATCACCTGGCCCGGCTTCGGCCGGCTGCACCCCTTCGCGCCCGCCTCGCAGACGCAGGGCTACCAACAGCTCTTCCGCGACCTCGAGCGCTGGCTGTGCGACATCACGGGCTTCGACGCCTGCTCGCTGCAGCCCAACGCGGGCTCGCAGGGCGAGTACGCCGGCCTGCTCGCGATCAAGAGCTGGCAGTCCGAGCGCGGCGCCGCGCAGCGCAGCGTGTGCCTGATCCCCCACTCCGCGCACGGCACCAATCCGGCGAGCGAGGTGATGGCCGGCTTCGAGGTCGTCGTCGTCGACTGCGACGCGCAGGGCAACATCGACCTTCCCGACCTGCACAAGAAGGTCGAGCTGCACTCCGCGAAGCTCGGCGCGCTGATGGTCACCTACCCCTCGACGCACGGCGTCTACGAGGCGTCGATCAGGGACATCTGCGCGCTGGTGCACAAGCACGGAGGCCAGGTGTACATGGACGGCGCGAACCTCAACGCGCAGGTCGGGATCCTCAAGCCCGGCGAACTCGGCGCGGACGTCTGCCACATCAACCTGCACAAGACCTTCTGCATCCCGCACGGCGGCGGCGGCCCGGGCATGGGTCCGATCTGCGTCGGCAAGCACCTCGCGGCGCACCTGCCGGGACATCCGCTGGCGCAGTTGCCGGGCAAGGCCGGCAGCGTCTCCGCGGCACCCTGGGGCTCGGCCTCGATCCTGCCCATCTCGTGGATGTACATCCGCATGATGGGTGCCGACGGCCTCAAGAAGGCCACGCAGGTCGCGGTGCTCAACGCGAACTACCTCGCGAAGAAGCTCGGCGGCGACTACCCGGTGCTCTACACCGGCGTGAACGGCTTCGTCGCGCACGAGTGCATCTTCGACACGCGCGGCTTCAAGTCCGCCGGCATCGAGGTGGACGACATCGCCAAGCGCCTGATGGACTTCGGTTTCCACGCGCCGACGATGAGCTTCCCGGTCCCCGGGACCCTCATGGTCGAGCCGACCGAGAGCGAGTCGAAGGAAGAGCTCGACCGCTTCGTGACGGCGCTCCAGACGATCCGCGCGGAGATCCGCGCGGTCGAGAGCGGTGCACTCGACAAGAAGGACAACCCGCTCAAGAACGCGCCGCACACGCTCGAGGAAGTCACCGCCAGCGAGTGGAAGCACGCGTACTCGCGCGAACAGGCCGGCTTCCCCGCGCCCTGGCTGCGTGTGCACAAGTTCTGGCCGACCGTCGGGCGCATCGACAACGCCTACGGCGACAAGAACCTCGTCTGCGCCTGCCCGAGCGTCGAGAGCTACCGCTAGGCGCTACTTCACGACCTGCAGGACGATCTTGCCCTGCGTGTGGCCGGTCTCGGAGAGTTCGTGCGCGCGCTGCGCCTCCGCGAGCGGCACCGTCTCGCTGACCTCGCAGACGAGCTGCTTGGCCTCGAGCAGCTTCGCGAGCAGGTCGAGCTCCTCCACGTCCTGCTTCACGAGGAAGATCGCGCCCTTCACTCCGAACTCCTCGAGCTTCTTCGCGTCCGGCGGCTGCACGATCGAGACCAGGAAGCCGCCTTTCTTCAGGCACGCGAACGAGCGCGCCTGCGTCTCGCCGCCGATCATGTCGAACACGACGTCCATGTCCCTGGCAACGTCCTCGAACTTCTGCGCCTTGTAGTCGATCGCGACATCGGCACCCATGCGCTTCAGGAACTCGAGGTGGTTCGCCGAGGCGGTCGCGTAGACCTTCGCGCCGCGCGCCTTCGCGATCTGGATCGCGAAGTGGCCCACTCCACCGGCTCCGGCGTGGATCAGCACGCTCTGGCCCTCCTTCAAGCCCGCGGTGTCGACGAGCGCCTGCCAGGCGGTGAGCGCCGCGAGCGGCACGCCCGCCGCGTGCACGAAGTCCATCGACTTGGGCTTGCGCGCGAGCTCCTTCTCGGGCACGCACACGAACTCCGCGTAGCCGCCCATGCGCGTGAGCGAGAGCAGCGCCCAGACCTCGTCGCCGGGCTTGAAGCTCTGCACGTCCGCGCCGCAGCTCGCGATCGTGCCCGCGATCTCGCCGCCGAGGATGCGCGGCAGGAACGACTTCGACTTCCCGAAGGCGCCCTCGCGGATCTTCCAGTCCACGGGGTTGATGCCCGCCGCGTGAATCTTCACCAGCACTTCGTTCGGCTTGGGTTCGGGGCGCGGAGCGTCCTCGTAGACGAGCACGTCGGCCTTGCCGTAGGCGTGGATGCGCACGGCCTTCATCGTGGTGGCCGGCGCGTCCTGCGCGGGGAGCGGAGAAAGGAGCGCGAGCAGCGCGAGCATGGCGTGGATTCGCATGTCTTGAAGGATCGCGCACGTGCTGCAGGCGCACAAGGGAGCGCTGCCTCGCCTGACGCGCGCGGAATTCCTATGTGCGCGACGTAGCCCGTATGAGCGCTCGAATTGCGAAAGCGGTCCCGCTCCGAACGGGTCGAAGTAGCATTCGATCCAGACGCAGGACCGGGCGCATTCGCAGCGCCCCGGAGCCCCGCGCAATTCGAAAGTTCCCCTTCCGGAGCCACACCATGCCCCCTCCCGCTTCCTCGGCTTCCATGCAGCACGCCGGCGTCCACGGCGACTCCTTCATGGAGAAGCTCAACTCCACCTGGCACGAAAAGGCGAACTGGTTCTTCGCCGCGATCGTGATCGGACACTGGGGCGAGCACCTCTTGCAGGCCTACCAGATCTACGTCATGGGCATGCCGCGCCCGCAGGCGCTGGGAATGCTCGGCATGGTCTGGCCCTGGCTGGTGAAATCCGAGTCGCTGCACTACGGCTATGCGCTCGTGATGCTCATCGGCCTGTGGCTGCTGCGCAAGGGCTTCGTCGGCCGCTCGCACACGTGGTGGATGATCTCCTTCTGGATCCAGTTCTGGCACCACATCGAGCACGCGCTGCTGCAGGGACAGGTGCTCTTCCAGCACAACCTGTTCGGCAAGCCGGTCCCGACCAGCATCGTCCAGCTCATCATCCCGCGCGTCGAGCTGCACCTGTTCTACAACTCGGTCGTGTTCGTCCCGATGGTGATCGCGATGTACTACCACCTGCTTCCGAACAAGGAAGAGCGTTCGCAGATGAAGTGCGCGTGCGCGCTGAAGCCGCACAAGTCGAACTCTGCGCACGCGAGCGCATGAGGGTCCCGAGGAAGAGAAGCCCGAGCCGAGGGGTGCTGCTGCGAGCAGCGCCCCTCGCGCTCCTCCTCGCTGTGGCCTGCGCTCCCTCGGCCGATGCTTCCGCGAAGGTGCAGTGCTCGCTGCAGCTCTCGCCCAGCCCGGCGCACGTCGGGCCGGCGCTGGCCGAGCTCACGCTGAGCGAGGACGGCCGGCCGCTCGAGCAGGCCAGCCTCACGGTGCAGGGCAACATGAACCACGCCGGGATGGTGCCCAGCCAGGCACGCGTCACCGAACTCGGCGCGGGACACTACAAGGCCGAGTTCGAGTTCACGATGGGCGGCGACTGGATCCTGATCGTCGACGGCAAGCTCGCCGACGGCCGCAGCTTCGAGCGCACGCTGCCCATGCCCGGGGTGGCCTCGAAGTGACCTCGGCCGCGCCAGCGAGAAGGCGCCGCTCGCGCGGCGTTCTCGAGTGGCCGCTGGTCGGAGCGCTGCTGCGCTGGCGCCACTCGCGGCTGCTGCTGCAGGTGCCGCTGTTCCTCGTCGCGCTGGTGCTCGTGCTGCACGGGCTCTTCGGTCCGCGTCTGGCGCCGATGAACCTCGCGACCGTGATGGTCTGGGTGCACTACCGCGGCGCGCTGGTGCTCGTGCTGCTGGTCGCGGGGAACCTCTTCTGCATGGGCTGCCCGATGCTCGCCCTGCGCGACCTCGCGCGGCGCTTCGTGCACCCGCGCTTCGACTGGCCGCAAGCGTTGCGCAACAAGTGGCTCTCGATCGGGATGCTCGTGGGCGTGCTCTTCGGCTACGAGCTCTTCGACTGGTGGGGCGACCCGCGCGCGACGGCCTGGCTGATCGTGGCCTATTTCGGCGCGATCCTGGCGGTCGACCTGGTCTTCAAGCACGCCAGCTTCTGCAAGTTCGTCTGCCCCATCGGCCAGTTCAACTTCGCCGCCTCGACGATCTCGCCACTCGAGATCCGCGCCGCGGACGCGAGAGTATGCGAAACCTGCACGACCAAGGACTGCATCAAGGGCAGCGAGCTCTCGCGCGGTTGCGAACTGGCGCTCTTCGTCCCGGAGAAGCGCGGCAACATGGACTGCACCTTCTGCCTGGACTGCGTGCACGCCTGCCCGCACGAGAACGTCGCCCTGGCGCGGCACGAGCCCGCGGACGACCTTGGCCTGGATCCGCACCGCTCGGGACTCGGGCGTTTCTCGAAGCGGCCCGACCTGGCGGCGCTGGTCACGGTTTTCTGCTTCGGCGCGCTGCTCAACGCCTTCGGCATGGTGAGTCCGGTCTACGCTGTGCAACGCTGGATGGCCGGCGTGATGCACGTCGAGAGCGAGTGGCCGGTGCTCACGGCACTCTTCGGCGTGGCGCTCGTGGTCGAGCCGCTCGTGCTGCTCGGACTGGCGTGCTGGGCCACGCGCGCCGCCACGGGCTCGCACGAGAGCCTGCTCACGCTCGGCGTGCGGCATGCCTACTGCCTCGCGCCGCTGGGCTTTGGGATCTGGATCGCGCACTACTCGTTCCACTTCCTGACCGGGCTACTGACCTTCGTGCCCGTGCTGCAGAAGGCGCTCTGCGACCTGGGCGCGCCGATCCTCGGCCAGCCAATCTGGCGCCTGGGCGGCCTGCCGAAATCCGCCGCGCTGCCGATCGAACTCGGTCTGCTGAGCCTGGGCGTGATCGCGTCCTGCGTCGTCGCCTGGCGCATCGCCGAGCGCAGTGCCTCGCGCCGCACGCTCGCCGCCTTCCTGCCCTGGGCTGCGCTGGTGCTGCTGCTCGCCGGAGCCGCGGTCTGGCTCTTCGAGCAGCCGATGGAGATGCGCGGGACCTTCCTCCAATGACGACACGCCGCCTGCTCGCGCCGCTCGCCGCGCTATTCGTCCTCGCGCCGCTCTTGTGCGCGCACGAGGGCCCGCCCTTCCCCGTGCTGGTGAACGAGAAGGTCGGGCCGTACACGACCACCCTCTACGCCGACCCCGACATCGGCGTCGGGACCTTCTTCGTCAATTTCGATCCGCCGGCGTGGAAGAGCGACAGCGATCCCCGGGTGTGGATCGAGGCCTGGCCGACGAGCGGCCGGCTGCCGCCGGCGCGCTTCGACGCGCCGCGGCAGAGGGACGAGAGCTACATCGCGCGCGTGGATTTCGACCGGGGCGAGATGTGGCAGGTGAAACTGCATGTCGACGGCTCGCTCGGCAACGCTGAGCGGCAAATCGAGGTCGAGGCGACGCCGCCGGGCTACGGAAGCTGGGACCTCCTGATCTACGCCGGGCCCTTCCTCGTGCTGGGCGGTTTGTGGGCCTTCGTGGCCCTGCGCCGGCGCCGCATCGAGGAGGACGAAGAGCCCAGCGAAGCGCCCAAGCCGGCCCGCTGAGCGCTCGCGCATGGCGCATCCCTCGCCCGGCGCGGTACGTTCTAGCGCTCGCGCATGGACACTTGGCGGCTCATCACGACCTTCGGCGCCGATCCGGGCTTCAACATGGGCCTCGACGAGGCGCTGCTCGAGGACGAGGTCGCGCCGCCAACGCTGCGTTTCTACACCTTCGAGCCCGACACGCTCTCGCTGGGCTACTTCCAGCGCTTCGCCGACGTACCCGCCGCCTCGGGCATCGACGGCCGCACGCCCGGCGCGCTGGTGCGGCGCATCACCGGCGGCGGGGCGATCCACCACGTGCACGAGCTGACCTTCTCCTTCGTCGCGCCGCTCACGCAGCGCATCTACCGCGGCTCGCTGGCGGAGTCCTACGAGCGCGTGCACGCAGCGATCGCCGCCGCGCTGGCCGAGCTCGGGATCACGGCCGAGCTGCGCGGGGCGCGCGCGCTCGAGTCCGACGTGCCCGCGACCGGCATGTGCTTCCACAAGTCCAGTGCGCTGGATCTGGTCTGGGGCGCGAAGAAGGGCGTCGGCTCGGCGCAGCGGCGTACGCGCGGCCGCGTGCTGCACCACGGCTCGATCAAGCTCGAGAGCTCGATCTTCGAGGGCTCGATCGCCAACGTGCGCGAGAGCGCGAAGCGGGTGCGCGCGAGCGAGTTCGCGCCGCTCCTGCGCGCGGCCCTCGAGCGCGAGCTCGAGTTGCGCCTCCTGTCCGCGATCCCCGAGCCGCACGAGCGCGCGCGCGCCCGCGAACTCGGCCTGCGCTACGTCGACCCGGCCTTCGTGAGGCGCCGGTGAGGCTCGCTGCGCTGCTCCTGCTCGCGCTGTGCGCCTGCGCGCCCGCGCACGAGCGGCCGAACGTGCTGCTCGTCTCGATCGACACGCTGCGCGCGGACCGCCTGCCGCAGTGCGAGCAGCTGCAGGAGTTCGCGCGCGACGCGCTGGTCTTCGAGAACGCGCAGAGCCCGCGCGCGAAGACCACGCCCGCGCTGGCGAGCCTCTTGACCGGTCTCTACCCGCACGAACACGGCGTGCGCGAGCTCTTGCAGCCGCTCTCGCCCAGGATTCCCGTGCTCGCCGAACGCCTGCGCGCGGCGGGCTGGAGCACGGCGGCGATCGTGGGCAACTGGGTGCTCGGCGACGCGCGTTCGGGCCTCGCGCGCGGCTTCGAGCAGTGGACCGAGGACCTGCCCGACGTGCAGCGCGTACCGCCCGACGACGTGCCCGAGCGCCGCGCGCGCTCGCTCACCGACGGCGCGCTGGTCGCGCTGGGCCTCGAGCCCTGGAAACAGGGCGATCCGCTGCCGCGCGCGAGCGCGCTCTCGCAGGGCAAGCCCTGGTTCCTGTGGCTGCATTACATGGACCCGCACGGCTCCTACGATCCCCCACAGGAATTCCGCCGCGCGGCTGCCGCGCCCGATCCGATCGACGAGTCGGGCGAGGACAAGCCTTCCGTCGCGCAGTACAACGTGCCCGCGAGCGCGCGCCTGCCCGACGGCCGTATCGACGCCGCCGCGGTGCGCGCGCTGTACGACGGCGAGGTGCGCTACGTCGACCACGAGCTCGGCCGCCTGTTCGGGCGCATGCGCGCGGCGGGCCTGCTCGAGAACACGATCGTCGTCGTCACCGCCGACCACGGCGAGAGCCTGGGCGAACAGCAGTACTACTTCGAGCACGGTCGCAACGTCTCGCAGGCCTGCTGCGCCGTGCCGCTGCTCGTGCGCGTGCCCCGCGGCGCGCGCGGGCGCGAGGCGCGCCCCGTCTCGCTCTGTGACGTCGAGCCGATGCTGCTCGGCTTCCTCGGCCTGGGCGCAGCGCCGCTCGCGGGCGGGCCGGTCTTCTGCGAGAAGATCGAGCGGCCGGATCTCTCGAAGGCGATCCAGGAAAAGGCCGTGCGCCTTGGCGACTGGAAATACGTGCGGCGCTACGCGCAGGTCTTCGACGCGGCGACGCCGGAGAACAAGCAGCTCGTGATCGCGGGCGAAGAGCTCTACGACCTCGCCGCGGATCCGCGCGAGGAGCACGACCTCTCCGCCGCGCCGCCGAAGTCGGCTCCGCTCGCGCGCCTGCAGGCCGAACTGCTGCGCTTCTCCGCAGCGGACGTGCGCTTTGGGGACCTCGCGACGCGGCTCGCGGCGCAGCGCGCGGAGCTCGAAGCGAGCGACCCCGAGACGCTGCGCATCCTCAAGGCGCTCGGCTACTAGGGCAGCACGAGTTCGAGGCCCCAGTCGGAGCTGCCCGGCTCGAGAGAGAAGCTCGTTCCGACAAGCTCGAGGCCCTCGAAGGAGACCGACGGCTTCCAGGTATCGTGGCTCGGACGTTCGGAGAGCCAGTTCGCGCTCGCGCAGGTGTTCGCGAGCAGCTCGACCGCCTGGGTCGGGCTCGTGTCGGCCCGCAGATCGATCGCGAAGTCGATCGCGCCGCGCGTGCGCAGCCGCGCATCGGAGGTCGTTCCGTGAAAGGTGAGCTTCGCCGCCCCCGCGTGCGCGACCGGTGGGAGCAGCAGCACGCTCGTCGGTCCGCGCTCGGTCAGGCCGACGCGCGCGGTGAGTCCGTCGCTGACGCGCACGAGGATGCGCGTCGCATCTTCGACGAACAGGCTCGCGTGCAGCCGGTCGGCCGAGGCGGCGGGCAGCACGTGCCGGATCTTCGCGTCGCGCAGGCGCAGGTCGAGCAGGCTCGCGACGTCGGCGGCCATCGTGTCCTGCAAGAGCACCATGTGCAGCGAGACGCTGCGCGGTCCAGCCCCCTCCTCGGGCGGCGTGGCGACGATCTCGATGTCGATCGTGCTGCCGCTCTCGGGGGCGATGCGCCCGTCGAGCTTGAGTTGCAGCGTGCTCTGTGCGGACGCGGGGAGGGCGAAAAGGAAGAGCGCGACGAGGCGCGTGAGCCAGGTCAGCATGCGGGGGATCCTCGGCTACGGATGGAGACGCCCGGGATCGACGCGCGAGCGCGTCCGATCTTCCGCTCTGCGCGCTGGTTACCCCGCCTGGACTCGAACCAGAACTAACAGGACCAAAACCTGTTGTGCTACCGATTACACCACGGGGTAGAGCTGGCGGAGACCTGCGCGCCGGGATTGGTTACCCCGCAAGGATTCGAACCTTGACTAAGAGGACCAGAACCTCTTGTGCTACCGTTACACCACGGGGTAGCCCGGCGAAGAAGGCGCGGCAGGATATCGAAGCAGGCCGGGGGGGTCAATCCAGCAGACGCCGGCGAGCGAGGTCGAGCGCCGTTTGCGCGGCGAATTCCCGGATCAGGTCGCGCCCGCGCACCACGAAGCGCCTTTCCGTGCTCTGGAGCACGCCGTCGAGGCAGGTGGCGAAGCAGACCAGGCCCACGGGCTTCTCCGGCGTTCCCCCCTCCGGCCCGGCGATGCCCGTGATCGCGATCGAGAGGCGCGCCCCTGAGCGCTGCGCCGCGCCGCGCGCCATCGCCTCGGCGACCGGCAGGCTGACGGCTCCGTGCTCCTCGAGCAGCGCCGGATCGACGCCCAGCAGGTCCTGCTTGGCCGCGTTGGCGTAGCTGACAAAACCCCAGCCGAAGACGGCGCTGATGCCGGGGAACTGCGTCAGGCGCTGCGCGAGCAGGCCGCCGGTGCACGACTCCGCGGTCGCGACCGTGATGCCGCGCTCGAGCAGCAGGTCGGCGAGCACGCGCGCCTGGTCGCCGCTCTTCTCGCTGAAGATCCACTCGCCGAAGCGCTCGCGGAATTCGTCCGCGCGCGCGGCGAGGCGCGCCGCGTCGGCGGAGGCGAGCTGCGCGCTGAGCACGCCCGAGTGCGCCGTCACGCCCAAGAGCGGATCGGCATCGCGCGCCATCCAGTCGCCGCAGCGGTCCGCGAAGTTCGATTCGGGCAGGCCGAAGAGGTAGAAGCGCGCGAGCTCGCGTGCTGGCCGCGGCGGCAGTGCGCGCTCCAGTCGCGGGCGCAATTCGTCGGTGAACATGCGCTGCATTTCGCGCGGCGGGCCGGGCAGCGCCGCGACCAGCGCGCCCGCGCAGCGCAAGAGGAAGCCCGGCGCCGTTCCCACGGCGTTGGGCAGCAGCTCGGCGCCGCGCGGCAGGAAGGCCTGGCGCCGATTCGACTCGGAGAAGGGCCGGCCGCGCGCGGCGAGCCACTCGCGCAGCGTCGCGAGTGCGCCCGCGTCCTCCACGAGCTCGACGCCCGCCGCCGCCGCCAGCGCCGCGCGCGTCACATCGTCGAGCGTCGGCCCGAGGCCACCGGTCACGACCAGCAACTCGAGCTCGCGCCCGGCCTGCTCGGCGAGGGCGCGCAGCCCCGCCTCGTCGTCGCCGATCACGAGCATGCGCCGCGTTTCGACGCCCAGCTCGCCCAGCTCGCGCGCGAGCCAGGCAGAGTTCGTGTCCAGCCCGCGGCCCTGCACCAGTTCGTCACCGCTGGCGACGATCCAGGCGCGGACGGCTGCGCTCACGCGGCGCTCCCGTCGGGCTTGCGGCGCGCTCGTGCGCCGAGCTTCGCGACGATGATGCCGACCTCGTAGAGCACCAGCATCGGCGCCGTCATCAGCACCTGCGAGATCCAATCGGGGCCGGGCGTGATCACGGCCGCGACGAACAGTGCGCCGATCACGAAGTGCGGCCGGTACTTCGAGTACGTCGCGGGCTCGATCAACCCCAGGCGTGAAGCGAAGATCATCGCGATCGGCAGCTGGAAGATCGCCCCCATCGAGAGGCACATCGTCGTCAGGAAGTTCATGTACTTCTCGAGCTGCGTCATCTGCTTGACCTTGTCCCAGGGCAGCGTGGTGGCCAGGTAGAACATCCCCGTCGGGATGATCAGGAAGAAGCAGAACAGCACGCCCGAGACGAAGAGCAGCACGCTGGCGGGGAAGTAGCGCACGATCGAGCGTTTCTCGTGCTTGTAGAGGCCCGCGCCGACGAACTGCCAGATCTCCCACAGCACGAAGGGCCCGCCCAGGAAGAGTGCGAAGTAGAGCGAGTTGTTGAGCACGAAGAAGAAGCTCTCGCCGATGCCGAACATGACCGGCCGCTCGTCCACGGGATCGAGCAGGCGCTTGTCCGCGGGATCGGCACTCTGGAAGAAGTCCGTGCGCTTCTTCGTCGTCTGCGGCAGCGCGAGCTCCGCTTCCGCCGTCTCGACCAGCGAGGCGTTGATCTGCTGCGCCGCGTCGCGGTAGGGCCAGAGCACCCAATCGGCGATGTCCTCCTTGAACCACCAGGCGACGCCGAACGCGATCGAGAGCACGAGCACCGAGCGGAAGAGCCGCTTGCGCAGTTCCTCCAGGTGCTCGCCGAGCGACATGCGCGTGTCCTCGACCTGCGGGTCCTTGCGTACGTCAGCCATGGGGCGGGAGGGCGGCGATTATGTACGACGCGCAGGTGCTGTACGAATGAAGCGGGCGGGTTCGCAGTGCGAACCCGCCCGCCCGTTCCAGCTCCGAGCCTGGCTCAGAAGATGAAGTACTGGCGCAGGTCCTTGACCAGCACGATCTGCACACCCTGGGCGACCGCGTCCTTGTAGACGGGCAGGTCCGAGGGCTGGATCGGGGTCTCGACCGGCTGGCCGTTCTCGTCCGTGTACATCTCGCCGCCGACGATCAGGAAGTCGGTCGACTTGTCGAGCTTGGTCTGGACGTTCATGCCCATGCCCTTCAAGAGCGGCTCGATCTGGTTCTTGTCCAGGCGGCCGATCAGCAGCGCGGAGCGATCCCCGCGCGGGTCGAAGAGCGGGTTGTAGACGACGTCGCCGGCGACCGGCGGGTCCATCGGGTCGGTCTGGTCGAAGAAGTGCACTTCGGCCATGTCACCCTTGACGGAGGTCACCTCGCACCAGCCCTTGAGCGTCTTCGAGCCGTGCGAGCCCGAGACGACGTGGAACTTCATGCCGGCGGAGAGGCGCTGCTTGGTGCCGATGTCGATCCAGCCCAGGCCGAGGTCCTTCGAGACCTGCAGCAGCTTGCCGTCGGCGTGCTCAGGCTCCTTCATGAACGGGTTGAGCTTGCGGCCCTGCTCGTCCATGCGGGTCTGCAGCGCGAGCTTGTCGGTGTCGAAACCCGCCTGGGCGTCGACCAGCTCCTGCTTGAGGCGGTTGACGGTCGCGTCGGAGGTCTTGTAGAGCTCCGTCGCTTCGCCGACGCGGCGCTCGAGGTCGGTCTTGGTGTCGTTCAGGCGGCTCTCGGTGTCCGAGAGCTGCTGACGCAGGTCCGTCTTCTCCTTTTCGGCCGCGGCGAGCGCATCGTTCATGCGGCTGCCGAGCGACTTGCCTTCGGAGATCGCCGTGTCGAGCTGGCTCTGGAGGTCCTTGACGCGCGCGTCCTTCGAGGCGAGGAGCGGAATCATGCTCTTCGTCATCGACTGGAAGTCCTTCGCGCCCTGGTCGGCGTCCGGGATCGCCTTGAGCGTCTCGGCGATCGCCTTGCTGGCGGCCTCGAGGTCGCTCTGGCTGGGATTCGCCGGGTCGGTGAAGCCGAGCACCTTCGAGATCTCGAGGATCTTGGTGGTGCGCTCCTTGTTCTGGTCCTTGAGCTGCTCGATCTCCTTGACCTTGGCGCTCAGCTCTTCCTGGGACCCGGTGGCCTGTTGGTTCGTCAGGAAGAACATCACGATCGCGATCAGGAAGGCGACCACAAGGCCGACCAGCCAGATCACGCTCACCTTCGCAGCACCACGCTGGGTTCGCTTCATGTCGGGGTCTCGGGGGGAGAGTCGTTGGGCGGCAGGGGGAGCCGCCGAGGGGGGGCAGGGATTCCCTCGTCCCGGGCGCGAGGGCGCACCTTGATACCCGAAACGCCACTCCGGCGGCAAGTAGGCTCCGGCGCTTGCGGCGGCCAGCTCCGACCGGTACGAGTGGAGTCTCTGCCCCGGACCGGGATCCAGGGGCACTGCTTACCCCCTCCGGAGCGCGAGGTTTCTGCTTTCCCCACCACGATGCCCCCTGCCGCTCCCCCTCCGTTCGTGATCGGCGTGCTGGGCGGCATCGCCTCGGGAAAATCGTGGGTAGCGCGAGCGCTGGCGGGCAGCGAGGGGGTCCTGATCGACGCCGACGCCATCGCGCGCGAGGTCCTGGAGTCCCCGGAGGTCTCCTCGGAGCTCGTCGCCGCGTTCGGGCCGAAGATCCTGCTCCCGAACGGAAAGCCCGATCGCGAGGAGCTCGCGCGGCGCGTGTTCGCCTCCCCCGCCGAGCGCGCGCGGCTCGAATCCTTTACCCACCCCCGGATCCGTGCCAGGATACGCGCGCTCCTGGATGGGGCCCGCGCGCGGCGCGTTCCGCGCGTCGTGCTCGACGTCCCCCTGCTCCTCGAGAACGAGGCCGCCCACGGCCTGGTCGAGGAGTGTCACCAGCTGCTCTTCGTCGATTCCGACCCACAGGCACGTGCGCGGCGAGCCGCCGCGAGCCGGGGCTGGAAGCTCGAAGAGGTGGCGCGCCGCGAAGCCCAGCAGTTGCCCCTCGAAGCCAAACGCGCGCGTGCGCACTTCGTGATCCGCAATCACGGCGGCCTCGAGGAGCTCGAATCACAAGTCCACCGCTACCTTGCGCAGCTCGATCTTCGCGCAACCTGATCCTCCATGGCCGAGACGATGGGTCCTCCCGACAAGCAGCAGCCCCAGCAGCACCAGCAGCAGCAGCACCACAAGAAGCGCTTCAAGAAGTGGAAAAACTTCCGCGATCGCGAACGCGGTGGTGACGGCGGCGGGGGCGGCGGCCAGCACCAGCAGGGACAGCCGCGCGGCTTTCGCCGCCAGCCGAGCCTGCCCGCGGGCCAGAGCGAGGTCGTCGTGTTCGACTTCGCGAGCTTCCCCGCGGACCTCGACGAGGCCGGCCTCGCCGCGCTGGCCCAGACGCTCGAAGCGGCGCCCAAGCGCAAGCCCAAGGCCGTCGAGCACAAGGAACTGCAGGAAAAGAACCTGGCCGATCTCTTCGAGGTCGCCGAGAACGAGGGCGTCGAGATCCAGAGCGCGCGCAACCGCCGCGACGTGATCTTCCAGATCACGACCCAGCGCCTGAAGAACCACGTGCCGGTGATCGTCGAGGGCGTCGTCGCGCAGCAGGGCCCGCACCACATGCTGCGCGCCAGCTGCTACGACTACATGCCCGCGCAGGACGACATCGTCATCCCCGCCTCGGTCGTGCAGCGCTTCGCGCTCCTGCCCGGGATGAGCCTGCGTGGGAAGCTGCGCGCCGCGCGAGGGCGAGAAGCACTTCGCGCTGGTCGAGGTCGAGGAGATCGACTGCAACGACCCCGAAGAAGCCAAGATGCGCGCGCCCTTCAAGGAGCTCGTGCCGCTCTACCCCGAGGAGCGCATCATCCTCGAAGGCGTCGACGACAACCCGCTCGAGATGCGCATCGTCGACCTGATCACCCCCATCGGCCGCGGCCAGCGCGGCCTGATCGTCGCGCCGCCGCGCACGGGCAAGACGATCCTGCTGCAGATGCTGGCGAAGTCGATCGTCAAGAACGCGCCGGACGCGCACCTGATCATCCTGCTCGTCGACGAGCGCCCCGAGGAAGTGACCGACTTCGAGCGCATGCTGCCCGAGGGCAAGCGCGAGATCGTCAGCTCGACCTTCGACGAGCCCGCAGCGCGCCACCTGCAGGTGGCCGAGATGGTCATGCTGCGCGCGCGCTCGCTGGTGGAAGCCGGCGAGGACGTCGTGATCCTGCTCGACTCGATCACGCGTCTGGCGCGTGCGTCGAACATCGAGGCGCCCTCGAACGGCAAGCTGCTCTCGGGCGGCATGGACGCGACCGCACTGCAGTTCCCCAAGCGCTTCTTCGGAGCCGCGCGCAACATCGAGGGCGGCGGTTCGCTGACGATCCTCGCCACGGCGCTGATCGAGACCGGCTCCAAGATGGACGAGCTGATCTTCGAGGAGTTCAAGGGCACCGGCAACATGGAGCTCGTGCTCGACCGGCGCCTCTCCGATCGCCGCATCTTCCCCGCGATCGACATCAACCGCTCGGGCACGCGCAAGGAAGAGCTGCTCTTCACGCCCGAGGAGATCAAGCGCATCTGGATGCTGCGCAAGCTGCTCAACGAAATGGATCCCGTCGAGGCCATGGAGATCCTGGTCTCGAAGATGAAGAAGACCCGTGTCAACGCGGAATTCCTGATGTCGATCGGCTGAAGCCGAGGAGTCCCCCATGCTCGCACTGCCCGCGTTCGCCTTCGCGTTGTGTCTGCTCGCCCAGGACCCGCCCGAGCCCACGGCCGAGCAAGCGCTCCCGACGATCGAAGACATCGTCGCGCGTTACGAGCAGGAGGGGCTCGAGTTCAAGCAGGGGCCCTGCGACGGCCAGCTCGGCGCGCAGGCGCACATCGCCGTACCCGAGGGCTTCTACTTCCTCGACGGAGACCACGCGCGCAAGCTGCTCGAGCTCAACCAGAACCTGACCTCGGGAACCGAGCTGGGCGCGCTGTGGCACACCGGCGGCGGCCCCGAGCAGAGCTGGTGGGTCTTCTTCGAGTTCTCGAACGACGGCTACATCAAGGACGACGACACGGACATCGACGCCGACGGTCTGCTGAAGCAGATGCAGGAGGCGACCGACGTGGGCAACGCGGAGCGCCAGAAGCGCGGCTGGCCCCAGATGCAACTCCTCGGCTGGCACAAGGCGCCGTTCTACGACCCCAGGACGCACAACCTCACCTGGTCGAAGCTGGTCGAGGCCGAGGGCGAACAGACGATCAACTGGTCCACGCGCCTGCTCGGCCGCGAGGGCGTCATGAGCGTCGACCTCGTGCTCGGCCCCGAACGCGTGGACGCGGCGCTGCCGATCTTCGGGTCGCTGCTCGAGGGCTTCGAGTTCAACTCCGGCCACAAGTACGCCGAGTTCACCTCGGGCGACAAGCTGGCGGACTACGGCCTCGCGGCGCTGATCGCCGGCGGTGCGGGCGCCGTTGCACTCAAGACCGGTCTCTTCGCCAAGCTCTGGAAGCTGATCCTGATCCCGATCCTCGCGCTCGGCGGCTGGCTGAAGAAGTTCTTCGGCGGCAGGAAGCGGCCGAACGAGGAGGCCTCGGGCCCGGGAGCTTGAGCGACCTCCAGGAACTCTACGTCCTCCTCGCGGCGATCTACCTCGTCGACTGCCTGCACGGGGTGCGCCGCGACGCGCGCGTGTTCGTCGCGCGCTGGAAGCGCTTCAGGCTGCAGGAGGGCGGCGCGCTCTTCGGCAACTCCGAGTTCGGATGGAACCTCGCCTGGCCGCTGCCGCCGCTGGGCACGCTCCACGTGTGCGACGTGCCCGTGCTCGCGCTCGGCGCACAGGGCGTGTACGGGTCGCGCTTGCTCGAGTGGGAAGTCGCCGCGAGCGTCCGCGCGGAAGCCCGCCACCTGCACGAGGGCCCGCGCCGCTACGTGCGCGCGAGCTCGGCGCGCCAGGCCGCGCTGTGGGCCGCGAACCTGCGCGAACTCGCGGCCCTCTCGCCCGAGGCGCGCGCAAAGGAGCTCGAGCACCGCGAGCGAGCGCGCTACGACACGCGCTGGGTCGCCGAGCGCCGCGCCGCGGCCGCGCGGGAGCAGGCGCGGCTCATGCCCTTCGCGCAGGCGCAAGTGTTCCTGTGCTTTCTGCTCGTGCCGCTCGCGATCGCTCGCGTGGGTCTCGTTCCGGCGCTGCCCTGGCTGCTCGTCGCGCTGGTCGGAGTGCAGCTCAGCGGCGTGGTCATGTTCGCGCGCACGCATGCGCGGCTCGAACCCGCCGCCACGCTCGAGCGCCGCGCCGCGCTCGCCTCGGTCGCGATCTCGCCGCCGGGCCTGATGCGCGCCGTGGACCTGCTCACGCGCGATCTGTACTGCGGCGCGGCACCGCTGGCGGTCGCGAGCGTGCTGCTCGAGCGCGCGGACTTCGAGCGCGCCGCCGGTCGCGCGCTGCGCGCGGCGCGGCATCCGCCTCCGCCGCGCGAGAACGAACCGCGCGAACTGCTGGCCGAGGCGCGCGAGCGCGAACAGCGCGCGCTCGAGCGCTTCCTGCGCGCGCAGGATCTGGACCCCGAGCGCCTCGACGCGCCGCCGGAACGCCTGGGCGAGGACTGCCTGTGCTACTGCCCGCGCTGCCAGTCGCAGTTCGTGATTCCCGCGGGAATCTGCACGGCCTGCTCAGGCGTCGAGCTCGCGCCCTTCGCCCTCGCGCCCTAGCAGCGCGCGGAAACGCAGCCGCGCGCTGCCGCTCGGCCGCGAACGCGCCAGCGCGGGCAGCTGATCGAGCGCGAGTGCGAGCGCGAGCAGCGAATCACGGTCCTCCTCCTCGGCGGCGCGCACGGTGCGCGCGAGCAGCGCGGCCTGGTGCTCGCGCCAGAGCTCCTCCTCGTCCAGGTGCTTCCAGGTGAAGAGCAGCCGGCCGCAGGCTTCCTCGAGCGGCGACTCGACGGCGCCGCCGGGCGGCAGTTCGACACTCGCCGCCGCGACGCGCACGATCGCGCGGCCCTCGCGGCGCGCGCGCCAGGCGAGATCCCGCCCGAGCCAGGGGCCGTGGTCGAAGAGCCCGTCGAGCGGGCGCGCGACGAGTTCGTCGCGGCGCGCCATGAGCGCCTCGAGCGGCAGGAAGGCGAGCTCCGCGCTCGTGGGATCCGCGGGCGGGCCAAGATCGAGTTCGCCCGCGCGCCAGAAGGCCTCCACGCCGAGTTCCGGGCCGGCTCCGCGCAGCGCGGGAACCGCGGCGAAGACGCGCTCGTCCTCGAGGGCCGCGCACAAGGGCTCGAGGAATTGCGCGCCCACGCGCAGGCGCGGTGACATCACGAAGACGTGCTCGTGCGTCGCCTCCGCGAGCGCCGCGCGCAGCGCGCTCGGGGCACTGCCGCCGCGGGTGCGCACCAGCGTGCGCAGCTCGAAGCTCGCGCGCTCGAAGGTAGCCGGCGGCGGGAAGCGCGTTGCGGCCCAGCCCTCGAGTTCGCCGCGGCCTTCCTCGTCGAGCAGCAGCACCTCGTCGCCGGCCGCGCGCCACTCCAGTTCGCCGAGCAGCGCCGCGAGCGAAGCCTCGAGCTCCTCGCGCGCGCAGGCGCCGCGCACGACGATCGTGACCGGGCGCGTCACGGCCGGCCAGCCTTCCAGGCACGCGCGCGTGTTTGCAGCGCGGGAGCGACGAAACGGAAACGCAGCCCCTCGAGCGCAGCGGCGGCGGCCTGCATCTCCGCGGCGCGCCAGTCGCGTTCCTCGCGCAGCGTCGCAAGCTCGCGCTCGATCTCGTCGAGCGCCCGGCGGCCGAGCTCGAGCGCATCGCGCTCCTCGGCGCTGGACTCCGCGCGCTCCTGCGCCTGCGCATGCGAAGAGCGCAGGTCCTCGAGTTCATGCTGCAGTTCGCGCTCGCGCTCGGCGCCGGCGACCTGCGCGCGCTCGAGCGCGGTGATCGTGCTGCAACGCTCGGCGAGTTCGCGCCGCGTGCCGAGCAACTCGCTCTGCAGCGCGTCGAGCGTTCCCGCGCGCGCACGGGAAAGCAGCGCTTCGAGCACGAGCTCGTCGTGCCGTGCGCGCGGCCCGAGGATCACTTCGGAGAGCTGCGCGAGGCCGGAGAGGCAGCGCGCGGCGAGCGCGCGCGTCGGCAGCGCCTCGAGGCGCATGCGTCGGGCGGCGCGTTCCTGCGCGGGGTCCGGCGTGCTGGTGCGGGGGGCGCTCATGCTCGGATCAGCTCATCAGCGCGCCATTGTTGGCGTCGATCGACGCGCCGGTGACGCCGCGCGCGTCGTCCGAGATCAGCCAGGCGACGATGCCCGCGACCTCCTCGGGCTGGCCCATGCGGCGCAGCGGTACGGCCGAGAGCGCGATCTTGCGCGCCTGCTCTGTGCTCGTGTTCATGCCACGCGCCATCTCCGCGATGCCGCTCTGGGCCATCTCGGTCTCGACCCAGCCGGGCAGGAGCGCGTTGACCTGCACGTTCTGCGGCGCGAGCTCGACCGCGAGCGAACGCACGAGGCCGAGCAGGCCGGCCTTCGAGGCGCAGTAGCCCGAGTACCCGCCCACCCCCAGTCGCGCGAGGATCGAGGCGATCGCGAGCAGGTGGCGCGTGCGCGGGCCGGGCAGCAGGTGCTGCTGCGCCGCGCGCAGGCAGCGGTAGGTGCCGACGAGGTTCGTCTGGACCAGCTCCTCGAAGCGGTCCTGCGCGCCGGGGGTGTTGCCGCCGCCGATGCCGCTGTTGGCGACCAGCGCGTAGAGCTCGCCGCCCTGCCGGGCGCACTCGCCGAAAGCGTGCTCGACCCAGGCCGCGTCGCGCTGGTCGCAGGCGAAGGCGCGCGCGGGGACGCCGCCCGCGGCTGCGATCTCGAGCGCAACTTTTTCCAGGCGCGTGCGGTCGCGGGCGAGCAGGGAAAGACTTGCGCCCTCGGACGCGAGGCGCAGCGCGATGGCGCGGCCGATGCCGGTCCCCGCTCCGGTGACCGCGACGTGCAGACCTTCGAACCGGCGGCGCTGGGGCGTCATGCGCGCATTGTGCAACGCCGCGGCGCGCACGGCGAGGGCGCGCCCGCCGCCCGAACGACTCAAATGGGAATTCTTATTAAGTAGGCCACTCCCATGGTCGATCGAGAACCATCGCAGTGGATTGCAGGATGCTTGTGAACCAACAAAATGGCAGTCGAAGGGCTCGGCTCGGGCAGCGCTCGATCCGGCGGGGCAAGGGCGGAGTCGGCGGCTTCACGCTGGTCGAGGTCGCCCTGGCGGTGATCGTGCTGCTCGTGGGCTTGCTGGCGCTCTCGGCTTCGGCCGTGCGCGTCCAGGGCCTGGCGCGCGCCGCCCGCGAGCGGATGGCGGCCCAGAACGCGCTGCGCGCGAAAGCCGAGGAGGTGCGCTCGATCTCGCGCGCGGGCCTCTCCGACCCGCTCGGTTGGGGCATCCACGTCTCGAACGCGGTCGGGGCCCTGGCGACCTTCCCGGTCGAGGGCCTGACGAACGTGCCGGGCCAGGCCTCGGTCGGCACCGTGCGACTGATCACCGACGAGACCCTGAGCGACGCCGACCTGGGCGTCGAGCTCGGCCTGCCGCGCGACCTCGACGGCGACGGCCTGGCCTCGAACAACGCGGTCTCGGCGACCGCGCGGCTGCTGCCCGTCGTGCTCGAAGTGCGCTGGACCTCGCAATGGGGACAGCAGCGCGTGACCCAAGGCCTGTGGATCCTGGGATATTGATCATGCTCGCCCAACGACTCAACCGCTCCGGCTTCTCGCTCGTCGAAGTCCTCTTCGCCGCAGGCGTGATCAGCGTCGTGCTGCTCGGCAGCATCCTGCTGCTCTCGCACGACATGCAGGTCTCGAAGAGCTCGATCAGCGTGCAGGTGGCGCAGAACCAGGCGCAGACGCTGATCTATTCGCTCGAGAAGGAGCTCTCGAACGCGCGCGGCGAACGCCCGGTGGCGACGCTCACGGGCGCGCTCGGCGCGGGCGCGGGCGGCGTGATCACGCTCGACTCGACGGCCGGCATGCCGACGGTCGGGATGGTCACGATCGACCGCGGCACGAATGCCTCGGAGCACATCGCCTACGCGACGCTCTCGGCCGACGGCACGACGCTCTCGAACCTGACGCGCGGGGTCGCGTGCAGCACCCCCGTCGCGCACGCACAGAACGCCGAGGTGCTCTGGAGCGGCCTCGCGGAAGTGCTGGCGCTCTCGGGCAACCCGCCGGCGGATCTCTACGACGGCCAGTCGCTCGAGTCGACCGGCCCGAGCTACTTCCGCGGCGACGGCACGGGTCTTTCCTACCGCATGCCCACCGACCCCACGGGCGGCAACGACTTCTTCTCGAACGGCCAGCTGCAGTGGGGCGCGACCGTGGACCAGACGCCGATGCTCACGGGCTGGTGCGCGCTGTACTACGTGCCGGATGGCAGCTACGACGAGTCGCAGTCGGGCATCGATCTCAACCACGATGGCGACAAGACCGACGTCTTCGACATCGGGCAGATCCACCGCGCGCGCTGGAGCACCGCGAACCCCGCGGGCGCTCCGAACGTGATCGCGATCGGTCCCAGCGTGGTGCTGCAGGAGCGCTGCCACTACGGCTCGGACCTCGACGGCGACGGCTTCGGCGATCCGATCTTCCTCTGGGATCCAGTCAGCGGACGGCTGCACCTGCGCCTGTTCGTGCTCGGCCGCAACACGCAGGGCTACCCCACCGTGCGCCGCGTCGAATCGATGGTGTTCCTGCGCAACTCCGACGGGGGCTAGGGCCCGTCCGGTCCGCGCAGGCAGTTCTGGGAGAGAGACAAGGTCGAGAAGAGAAGAAGAGGTAGTCGGATGAATCGTTACGCACGCAATCCGTGGGGACGGAAGTTCGCGAGTCGTTCGAGTGAGGGCATGGCGCTGATTCCAGCACTGCTCCTGCTCTCGGCGCTCAGCATCCTCGTGTTGTCCTTCCTCACGAGCGGTGTCTCGGGGAGCAAGGTCGCCGTCCAGCAAGACGACGACTACCGCCTGCGCAGCGCAGCGGAGAGCGCCGGCAACCTCGCGGCGGAGAATCTCTGGTCGGCCTACCTGCGCGATCAGGGCGGCGCGGCCGGCAGCATCACCAGCTTCCGCAACTTCCTCGCGGCACGCGGCATCCAGGACGGCGCCGCGCCGAGCGACTACCTGTCGCACGTCAACCTCCCGCAGGCCGGCAACCTCGACCACGAGCGCGTCGACGCGCTCGCGCTCGCGCGCCGCGACCAGGGCAATACGACGCAGCTGTACTTCACCGTCGGGACCAGTTCGACGCGCGGCCAGGGCCAGGCCCACGGCGGCACCGCGCGCGCCGTGCAGATCGTCTACAACGTCGCGCCGGACACCTTCGACGGCTTCGACTACGCGATCCTGACGCAGAACGTGAACTGCATCTTCTGCCACACCAAGATCGACAACGCCAAGCGCGTGTACAACCACGACAGCTCACTCTTCGGCACCTTCGCCAAGGTCAAGGTCGGCGCGCTCTCGAGCCTCGAATTGCGCTCGGATCGCAGCGTCTCGATCGGCGACTCGGACGCCGACTCGGTCATCGCGGGCACGCTCTACACGCGCGGCCAGGCCTTCGACCAGGGCGGCATCCCGATCTCGAACTGGAACAACCAGTCGGCCAAGTCCTGCGTCTTCGACACCGACGGGCACATCGTCGAGGACCTGGTGGGCAACTTCTCGACGCAGAACTTCCTGCCCTCGCCGAACCCGCCGCAGCCGGGCGAGAACCTGTACCTGGGCTATCCCGAGCAGTACTCGCAGATGGTCGACGGCGGCCTGCCGACCTCCTTCCCGCCGCCCTTCCCTGACGACGGCGGAGTGGACCCGGTCACGGGCCAGCACACCTCGAGCGGTGCGAACAACAAGAAGGTCGACCCCAACGAGTTCTACGCCGCCACGCAGACGGCGACGGGAACCGTGAGCGGCGGCGTGATCCAGGTCGTCGGTCCGAACCAGTCGATCTCGACCGACGCGAGCTGGTCCACCGCGGTCACGACGGGCAACACGAGCTCGCTCGGCGGCGTGGACGCGAACGGCGCTCCGCTGGTGACGCACGGGAACGTCGTGATCACCGGCACGGATGCCAACCCGATCCTGATCTCGGGCACGGTCGCGATCGACGGCGACGTCGTGCTGCAGGGTGTGGTGAAGGGCCAAGGCGTGATCCTCGCCAAGGGCAACCTGTACGTGCCGAGCAACCTCGTCTACGCGGACGGCAAGGCCTACAACCCGGGCGACCAGCCGGGTTCGCCCACCGGCCCGCGCACCTTCGGCGTCGCGCAGGACGGCACGCTGAACGCGCTCGGCCTCGCGGCCGGCGGAAACATGCTGATCGGCGACTACCTCGATCCGAGCGTGTTCCAGAACCACGCCGACAACGCGATCGTCGACGGCACGCCGGCCACGTCGTGGAACTTCACGCTGGCCGAGATCTCGATCTTCAACCGCAACGAGTGGTCCTACACTCAGCCCTTCCTGCCCGGCCAGGGCCAGAACATCAACAATCCCGCGAGTTGGACCGTGGCGAACCCCTACTTCAAGGGCACCGACTACGTCCCGCGCTACTACCAGTTCGGGCCCGGGGACGCGATCCCGATCCTCAACAAGGGCGGCCTGTACTTCGACGGCAGCACCTGGCGCGGCCCCGAAACGGCGCTCACCTGGGACATGTCGAAGCTGACGGTGCTCAATCCCAACGACACGAGCAACCCGCTGCTCTACAACCAGTCGACGGGCGCCCCGATCGCGAGTGTGCTGCAGGTGACGCCCACCGGCGGCTGGCTTGGCGACCAGGTCTACGAGAACGCGATGGAGGCCTGGAAGAACACGCTCACTCCGGGCTCCGCGATGAAGATCGACGGCCTGCTCTACACCAACAACGCGATCTTCGGCATCGTCCACCGCAGCGACGTGATGGACGGCCAGCTGATCGTCAATGGCTCGCTCGTGTGCGCCGACCTCGGCCTGCTCTCTCCGGGCAAGGCGAGCGCGGGCACGATGGGCACCAACGCCAACCTGCCGGGTTCGCCGTTCAAGATCGGCCTGCGTCTCAATTACGACGAGCGCACGAAGGCGATGCTCAATGTGCAGAATCCCAACCAGGTGAGCATGCACCGCTCGCTGATGACACCTGCGGCGGCGCCGAACTAGCACCCTCCAGGTTCCTGAACGGGAGCGGCCCGGGGGCGAAAGTTCCCGGGCCGCTCTGCTTGGGCGTGCTCCGCGAGCGGATTCCCGGCTCGAGGCCTTCGCGCGCGGGAAGAAGAGTCGGTGCGTCCGACCGAGCGAGAAAAGACTGCCGAGGGGGAATCGGCGGATGGCTCCACTTGCGGCCGCTGGAATTCCGATCGACTGGAACCTTCACATGCTACCCAAGCACCAACTGCGTCACTCTCGTTCGGGATCCGCGTTGCTACTCGCGCTCCTGATGCTCACCACGGTCGCGGTGCTGATCATGTCGATGCTCTCGGCGGGCATGTCCGGCTCGCAGGTCGTCGTCAAGCAAGAGGACGACTACCGGCTACGCAGCGCGGCGGAGAGCGCCGGCAACCTCGCCGTCGAGAATCTGTGGTCGGCCTACTTGCGTGAGAACGGCGGCGCCGCGGGCAACATCGCCACCTTCCGCGCCTTCCTGGCCAACGAGAACATCGCGCCCGGCGCCAACAATGCGTTCGGCGCCAGCGTCGACCTGCTGAAGCGCGTGCCCGTGGCGCAGGCCCAGGGCATGGATCAGACGCGCATCGACGCGCTCGCACTCGTGCGCCGCGATCGCGGCTACTCGACCGAACTCTTCTTCACCGTGACCGCCAGCGCGCGCCGCGGCGAGGGCAGCGCGAAGGGCGGCACGCGGCGCACGATGCAGCTGGTCTACAGCATCCAGCCCGCCTCCTTCGAGGGCTTCGACTACGCGATCCTCACGCGCAACGTGAACTGCATCTTCTGCCACACGAAGATCGACACGACCGAGCGCGCCTTCAACACCGACCCGGCCCAGTACAACAGCTTCGCGCGCGCCAAGGTCGGCACGCTCGAGAGCATGGAGATCCGCAACGACGGCAAGAACGGCATCACCGACCAGGACGCCGATACGCTGCTCGCCGGCACGCTCTACGTGCGCGGCTCGGCCTACACGGGCTCCGCCAACGGAGCGACCGGCGTGCCGATCACCGACTGGTCGCTGCAGTCGATGCTCTCGAGCACCTTCGACAAGTCCGGGCAGCTCCAGGCCGACCTACTCGGCAATCTGGTCCCCGAGTTCTTCACGCCCGCGGGCTCGCCCCCCGGCCCGATGGAGAATCTCTATCTCAACTATCCGCTCGCGAGCTCGGACATGGTCGACGGCGTGCTGCCGGAGGACTTCCCGCCGCCCTTCGCGGACGACGGCGGCCTCGACCCTGCGACCGGGCTCGAGACCCCCGCGGGCGCGGGCAACAAGATCGTCGACCCGAACGAGTTCTACGCGGCAACGCTCAAGGCCGAAGGCACGCTGAGCGGCGGCGTGATCCAGGTGCTCAGCGCCGGACAGTCGATCACGACCGATGCAGGCTTCACCGCGGCGAGCACCGTGGGCAACACCGCGAGCCTCGCCCCGGTCACACACGGCAACGTGATCCTGACCGGCACCGCCGCGAATCCGATCGTGATCGACGGCACCGTCGCGATCGACGGCGACGTGGTCATCCAGGGCGTGATCAAGGGCAAGGGCGTGATCCTCGCCAAAGGCAACATGTACATGCCCGCGAGCGTCACCTACGCCGACGGCAAGAAGTACCTGCCGGGCGACTCGCCGGGCACGCCCACCGGCCCGCGCACCTTCGGGGTCGCGCAGGATGGCACGCTGAACATGATCGCCTACGCCTCGGGCGGCAACCTGATGATCGGCGACTACCTTGGCGCGGGAACGCTGGGCGGTGGCGGCGGCAACAGCGGCAAGGGCAAGGGCGGCAACACCGCGATCGTCGACGGAACGCCGAGTTCGACCTTCAACTTCGCGCTCTCCGAACTCGCGAACTTCAATCGCACGGAGTGGACCTACACGCAGCCGCTGCTGCCGGACAAGGGCCAGGACCCGACCAAACCCGCGACCTGGACAGTGGTCAACCCGACCTACAAGGGCGCCGACTACATCCCGCGCTTCTACCAGTTCGGTCCGGGCGACTCGATTCCGATCTACAACAAGGGCAAGGGCCTGTACTACGACGCGGCGAACGCCACCTGGCGCGGTCCCGAGACGCCCTTCTCGTGGGACCTGAACATGATCTCGCTCTACGACCCGGCCGACAAGACGGTGTCCTTCCTCTACGACGCGAAGACGGGCGCGCCGAAAGCCACCGTGCTGCAACTGACTGCTTCGAACAGCTGGCTCGCGGACCAGACCTACGAGAACGCGACCAGCAATTGGGAAGCCGCGCAGACGCAGGGTACGCCCTTCAAGGTCGACGGCCTGATGTACACGAACAACGCGATCTTCGGCATCATCCACCGCAACTCGAAGTTCGACGGCGCGATGAACATCAACGGCTCGATGATCTGCGCGGACCTCGGGCTGCTCGCCCCGGGCGTCTCGAGTTCGAAGACGAAGGGTACGAGCGCGAACCTTCCGGGTTCGGACTACAAGATCGGTTTGACGCTCAATTACGACGCGCGCCTCACCGACCTGCTCGACATCCCGAATCCGTTCGAAGTGCACCTGCGCCGGATGCTCTGGGTCCCGATGGGGAACGACTGAGCGCGCGCGGGCGATTCATTTCGCGGCGGCGCCGGACATTTCTTCCACAACCTGCGCGCACACGTCGATTCGAATCGACAGTGGCGCAGATGACGGTAGATTCAGCACTTGTTTCGAGACGCGCGCATTCCGTTCGACGAATTCACTGGCTGGTGGCCCGGCCGTTGATTCGGGGATAGGGTTCCCCGAAGGACGCCACTTCGAGTCCGCTCCGCACGCAGGCATCCTTCCGGCCCTGCCGAGCACGACCCTCGCCACGCCACTCTCGCCGATGAATCAACTCCGACTCGCACACTCGTCGACTTCCCGCTCCGGTATCGCGCTCCTCACGGCCCTGCTGATCCTGACGGCGATGGGCATGCTCACGATGTGCCTGCTCTCGTCGGGCCTCTCGGGCTCGCAGGTCGCCATGCAGCAAGACGACGACTACCGCCTGCGCAGCGCAGCCGAGAGTGCTGGCAATCTCGCCGTCGAGAACCTCTGGTCCGCCTACCTGCGCGACAACGGCGGCGCAGCGGGTGACATCGGCAGCTTCCGTGGCTTCCTGGTGACGCAGGGCATCGCGGCCGGCGCGAACGGCGCCTTCGGCGCCGCGCTCGATTTCGCGCCGCGAGTCTCGCTGCCGCAGGCGCAGGGCGTGGACCACGCACTCATCACGGCCCTCACCCTCACGCGCCGCGACCAGGGTTACAACACCGAACTCTTCTTCACCGTCACGGCAGCCACGCGGCGCGGCGAAGGCCACGTCCACGGCGGCAAGCAGCGCACGATGCAGCTGGTCTACAGCATCCAGCCCGAGGCTTTCGAGGGCTTCGACTACGCGATCCTCACGCGCAACGTGAACTGCATCTTCTGCCACACGAAGATCGACACCACCAAGCGCGCGTTCAACACCAACCCGGCGCTCGCCGGGACGTTCGCGCGCGCCAAGGTCGGCACGCTCGAAAGCATGGAGATCCGCAACGACGGCAAGAACGGCATCACCGACCAGGACGCCGACACGCTGCTGGCCGGGACGCTGTATGTGCGCGGCTCGGCCTACACCGGCTCGGCCAACGGAGCGACCGGCGTGCCGATCACGGACTGGACGCTGCAGTCGATGCGGTCGACCATTTTCGACAACCAGGGGCAGCTCATTCCCGACCTGTTGGGAAACCTGGTGCCCGAGTTCTTCTCCCCCGGCAGCCTGACGCAGCCGCTGGAGAACCTGTACCTCAACTACCCGCTCGACATGCAGCACATGATCGACGGCGTGCTGCCGGAGGACTTCCCCCCGCCCTTCGCGGACGACGGTGGCCTCGACCCCGCGACCGGGCTCGAGACGCCCTCGGGGGCGGGCAACAAGCGCATCGATCCCAACGAGTTCTACGCTGCGTCGCTGAACGCGAGCGGCACGATCAGCGGCGGCGTGATCCAGGTACTCGCCGCGGGACAGACGATCACCACCGACGCGGCTTGGAGCAGCGCGACCAGCACCGGCAACACGCCCAGCCTGACGCCGGTGACGCACGGCAACGTGATCCTCACCGGCACGAACGCCAATCCGATCCTGATCGACGGGACCGTGGCGATCGACGGCGACGTCGTGATCCAGGGCGTCGTGAAGGGCAAGGGCGTGATCCTCGCCAAGGGCAATCTCTACATGCCCGCGAGCGTCACCTACGCCGACGGCAAGACCTACCTGCCCGGCGACCTGCCGGGCACTCCTACAGGTCCGCGCACTTTCGGCGTGGCCCAGGACGGCACGCTGAACGAGGTCGCCTACGCCGCCGGCGCAAACCTGATGATCGGCGACTTCCTCGCGCCCGGCGGCTCGGGCAACGGCAACAGGAACTCGAGCGGCCAGAACGCGATCATCGACGGAACCAACGCCACCGACTTCAACTTCACCGTCTCGGAGCTCGTCAACTTCAACCGCACCGAATGGATGTACACGCAGCCGGTTCTCCCTGGCCAGGGTCAGAGCACGAGCAACCCGGCGAGCTGGACGGTCGTGAATCCCTTCTACAAGGGCGCTGACTACATCCCGCGCTTCTACCAGTTCGGCCCGGGTGACGCGATCCCGGTCTACAACAAGGGCAACAATCTCTACTTCGATCCGGCGAGCGCAACCTGGCGCGGCCCCGAGACGCCCTTCTCGTGGGACATGAACATGATCTCGGTCTACAACCCGGCCGACACGAGCGTGCCCTTCCTCTACGACCAGGCGACCCTCGCGCCGAAGGCCACGATCCTGCAGATCACGCCCACCGGCGGCTGGCTCGCCGACCAGGTCTACGAGAACGCGACGAGCAACTGGGAGAACTCGCTCGCGCAGGGCACGCCCTTCAAGGTCGACGGCCTGATGTACACCAACAACGCGATCCTCGGCAGCATCCACCGCAACGCGAAGTTCGAGGGCGCGATGAACGTCAACGGCTCGATGATCTGCGCCGACCTCGGCCTGCTCGTCCCGGGCAAGCAGAGCGCGAACACGCAGGGCACGAGCGCGAACCTGCCCGGCTCGCCCTACAAGATCGGCTTGACGCTCAACTACGACGACCGCATCAAGGACCTGCTCGACATCCCGAACCCCTTCGCGGTCAAGCTGCGCCGCATGCTCTGGGTGCCGCTGGGTGACCAGTGAGCACGCGGGCGCGGGACGGGCTCAGTGCCCGCCCTGCGCCTCGAGCCAGCGTTCGCAGTCGATCGCGGCCATGCAGCCCGAACCCGCGGCGGTGACCGCCTGGCGGTAGACCTTGTCGGTCACGTCGCCGCAGGCGAAGACGCCCTCGACGCTGGTGTAGGTGCTGCCCGGCTTGACCTTGATGTAGCCGACCTCGTCCATCTCGAGCTTGCCCCTGAAGACGTCGGAGTTCGGCTGGTGGCCGATCGCGACGAACACGCCGTCGCAGGCGAACTCGGTCTTGGCGCCGGTCTTGGTGTTCTCGAGCAGCACGCCGCGCACCTTGTTCTTGCCTTCGAGCGAGAGCACCTCGACCACGGCCTGGTTCAGGTGCCAGGCGATCTTGGGGTTCTTCTGCGCGCGTTCGAGCATGATCTTGCTGGCGCGGAAGTCCTCGCGGCGGTGCACGACCGTGACCTTGGCCGCGTGGCGCGTGAGGAAGTTCGCCTCCTCCATCGCCGTGTCGCCCCCGCCGATGATGATCACGTGCTTCCCCTTGAAGAAGGCGCCGTCGCAGGTGGCGCAGGCCGAGACACCGTGGCCCATCAGGCGCGACTCGCTCTCGATCCCGAGCAGCTTGGCGCTCGCGCCGGTCGAGATGATCAGGCTCTGCGCCTGGAAGGTGTCGAAGTCGCTCTTGATCGTGAAGGGACGCTTCGAGAGATCGACCTCGATGATCTGCTCGAACTTGATCTCCGTGCCGAAGCGCTGCGCCTGGGCCAGGAAGTCCTCCATCATCTTCGGGCCCATGACGCCCTCGGGATAGCCGGGGTAGTTCTCGACGTCGGTGGTGATCGTCAGCTGGCCGCCGGGCTGCATGCCCTGGAAGAGCAGCGGCTTGAGGTTGGCGCGGGCGCTGTAGATGGCCGCCGTGTAGCCGGCGGGGCCGGAGCCGATGATGATCACGTCGCGCACGTCGCTCATGGGGATCGGAGGAGCTTGGGTGTCGGGGGAAAAGGGTGCGCAGTGTAGGCCGCACGCGCCCGGAGTCCACCCCGGCCGGGGTGCGGATCAGGGTCGCGCATTGACCGGCGCGCCCGGGAAGGGCAAAAGGGGGGCGGCACTGCATGGACGCGACCTCCTCCGAACTCCTCGACCACTGGATCCTGCCGCTCTTCGACCTGTGCGAGCGCATGCGCGGCGCTGCACGCGGAGCGCTGCTCGCGGCGCGCAGGAGCGGCGATTTCTCGAGCGTCGCGCGCGAGGTGGGCCAGGGCGCGGGCGACACGAGCTACGGCCTGGACCGCGCGACCGAGACCGCGCTCACGGAGTGGTTCCACGAGGTCGCGCGCGTGCAGCCGCTCTCGCTGCTCTCCGAGGAGACCGGCTGGCGCCACCTGGGCCCCGGCCCCGACGGCGTGCGCCAGCTCGCAGGCTTCGACCACGGTGGCCCGCGCATCGTCGTCGATCCGGTCGACGGCACGCGCAACCTGATGACGGACCTGCGCCCGGCTTGGAGTGTCGTCGGCCTCGCCGGACCCGGCGCGGGGATCCCGCGCCAGCGCGAGGTGCTCTTCGGCCTGCTCTCGGAGATCCCCGACACGCGCGCGGCGAGTTATCGGCGCCTGTCCGCGACGCGTGGCGCCGCGTGCCACTTCGAGGAGCGCACCTTCTTCAAGGGCGGTCCGATCGTGAAGCCGCTCAACCTGGGCACCGGCACGGACGATCGCGCGGACCACGGCTACTTCCCCTTCTTCAAGTACATGGCCGACATGCGGCCGCAGATCGCGCAGATCGAGGCGCGCTTCCTCGAGCGACTCGAGCGCGAGCTGGGCGCGGACCCGCGCAATTGCTGGGACGACCAGTACATCTGCAACGGCGGACAGCTCGCGCTGCTCTCGCTGGGCACCTACCGCATGCTGGCCGACCTGCGCGCGTTCCTCGCGCAACGCCGAGGCAAGCCGACGCTCACGACCAAGCCCTACGACATCTGCGGCGCGCTGGTGTGCGCGCGCGCCGCCGGCTGCGTGGTGACCGCGGTCGACGGCAGCGAGCTCGATTTCCCGCTCGACGTCAGCACGCCGGTCTCCTGGGTCGGCTGGGTGAACGAGGCGACCCGCGCGCGCCTCGCGCCGCACCTCGCGGCCGCGATCGCCGCCAGCTAGGCGCGCTCAACCGCGGTCGCGCGCGACGTCGAAGCGGCGCAGGATCCAGCCGCCCGCGAACACGAGCGCCACGTCGAGCGCGAAGAGCACGCCCCAGGCGTAGCCGATCGCGATCGCGCGCGCGAGACCCTCTTCGAGGCCCAGGCCGTCGGCCGTGTACATGAGGCCGACCGCCGGCCCGCCTGCGAGCGCGAGCACCCCGCCCAGCAGCGTCAGGCGCAGCATCATCAGCAGCAGCGAGCGGCCCATGTGCTGCAGCGCGCCTTCCTGGCCGGGCGTGAAGCGCACCGGCGAGTACAGGTACACGGCGTTGTCCACCGCGAGCCAGGCGAAGGTGACCAGCGGCTGGAACAGCAGCACGGCGACGATCGCGGTGTGGAAGCCCAGCAGCGCCGAGCGGACCAGGATCGCGGCGGCGAGCAGCGCGCTGATCAGCAGAACCTCGGGCAGCAGCGTCGCGAGGAAGATGCGCGAGGATGCGACCGGCCAGGTCTTCACGAGGTCCATCAGCTCAAGGTCCTGGCGGAAGTCGAAGCGCAAGCCGGCGGAGAGGTACATGCTCCCCACCGCCGCGATCATCACCGCGCCGAAGAGCTCCACATCGGGACCCTCCATGTGCATCAACAGCGGGAAGCCGACCGCGACGAAGGCGACCACCAGCACGGAGAAGAGCAGCGTGCCGCGCGCCTTGCGCAGCATCGCCACGAACTTGATCCAGGCGATCGCGCCGAAGGGGCCGCGGCCCAGGAGCCAGGGCACGCGCCAGGTGAGCGCGAGCTTCTCGGCCTTCGAGCCGCCCACGCCCGCCCCGCCGCGGCGCAGCCGCTGCAGCCGCCGCGCGATGTCGGCCGAGGTCGCGAGCGAGAGCTCGCGGAAGTCCACCGGCAGGCGCGCCGTGAGCTCGAAACTCGCGGCCCAGATCGCCGCGCACAGACCGAACCACTGCAGGAACTCGCCCGCGGTCTCGGCATTGATCGCGCGCACCCAGGGCTGGACGGGCAGGATCAGCGCCTGCACCAGGCCGGACTGGAACCAGGCCTGCGCCTGGATCGGGCCGGCCTCGGAGCCGGGCAGCAACTCGCTCAGGGCCTCGTCCTGGCCGGTCGCGAGGTACACGACGATCAACACCAGGCCGAAAGCGCCGACCACCGAGAGCGTGCGCGTCGGCAGCTTGCTGGCCAGCCGCGCCCAGCGGTTCTCCGCGTCGCCGAGCAGGATCGCGGTCGCCTGGCCGAGGATCGGCAGGAACATCAGCAGCGCGAAGGTCCCGAGGAAAGCGTACGTCGGGTTCGGCAGCCGCCGCGCCGCGCCGAAGCCCACGACGACACCCGCGATCAGCGAGCGCAGCAGGTTCGTGAGCATGCGGTAGCGCACGAGATCGCTGCGCGAGACCGGCGCGCTGAAGGCGAGCTCGATCTCCTGGCGCGGCAAGTACAGGCCGCGGTGGTTGAAGGAGCCGATCAGCGTCAGCGCCGACATGACCAGGATCACCAGGCTGGTCCAGGCCAGGTTCGCCTCGGGGTCGGAGAGGCGCGCCCCCCCCAGGCGCGGCAGGAACAGGAAGTAGCCGGTCCATGCAAGCAGCAGCACGACGCCGACGAGCAGGAAGATCCAGTTGCGCGGCGAGCGCAGGCGCCGCACCTGCGCGCGCACAGCACCGCGCAGCTTGAGCCGCAAGAGCAGACGCAGCGCGGGCGGGCCGAACATCTGCTCAGCCTTCAGCGGATTCCGGCGCGGGGTGCGTGACCGCGAAGAAGATCTCCTCGAGGCTCGAGCCCGCGGGCGACTGCAGCCCCGCGCGCGCCTCTTCGAGCGTGCCCGCGAAGACCTTGCGCCCGCGGTCGAGGATCAGGATGCGGTGCGCGAGCTCCTCGATCAGCTCGAGCAGGTGCGAGGAGAGCACCACCGCGGTCCCGCGCGAGGCGAGCTCCTGGATGGCCGTCTTGGCCGAGCGGATGCCGCGCGGATCGAGCCCCGAGAGCGGCTCGTCCATCAGCACCACCGCCGGCTCGTGCAACCAGGCGCAGGCGAAGGCGAGCTTTTGGCGCATGCCGCGCGAGAGCTCACCGCCCAGTGCGTCGCGCTTGTGCGCCAGCTCGAAACGCGCGAGCAGTTCGCCCGCGCGCGGCTCCCAGTCCTCGACGCCGTAGAGCGCCGCGGTGAAGCGCAGGTGCTCGTGGACGGTCAGGCTGTCGAAGGGCTGCGGGTCGTCGGGGATCCAGGCCAGCGCCTGCTTGGCCGCGCGCTCCTCGCGCGCGAGGTCGTGGCCCGCGATGCGCACGCTGCCCTGCTGCAGCGGCAGGATCCCGACGATCGAGCGCAGCGTGGTCGTCTTCCCGGCCCCGTTGGGACCGACCAGACCCAGGATCTCGCCGCGCGCGGCGTGGAAGCCGAGCTCTGCCACCGCGGGCGTGCGCTCGTAGGTCTTCGTGAGCGCCTCCACTTCGAGCGGATGCGCGCTGGAGACGAGTGTGGAGGAGGAGGGGCCCAGTTTCGCTCACGGGATGCGCGCTGTGGAACGGGGGATTAGAACCGCTCCGGGGACTCGGCTCCAGTACGCAGACGCTGCCAGTCGGCTCACATCAGCGTGATCGTGCGCTTGCCCAGGCCGAGAACCATCGCGGCGAGCCCCTGGGAGAGGCGCGCCATGCGCGGGTAGTCGAGGATCGTCGGGAGGTCCGCATGGGTGCCTACGACGGGATTGCGCAGCGTGCCGGTGTCGGTCACACGCAGGGCCGGATAGCCCGAATCGCGCAGCGCGCCGTCGTCGAACTCGGAGATGAAGCCGAAGCTGCTCGGCAGGCTGATGGCCTCCGAGGGAAACTTGCAAGCCGCGCGGAACTGCTCGACGGCGTGGTCCATCGCGCCGCGCGTGCCCCAGTCCCCCACGAAGGCCACGAAGTCGCCGCGGGCGGGGAATGAGAACTCGAACGGGAAGGGAATCGACTGCGTGCCCTCCGCGTCGCAGAACACGCCCAGCGAGTCGAAGCAGAAGGCCACGGCCACCTTCTCGTGGCGCGAGTGCAGGCGGTTCGCGTAGGCCGCGGCGGTCGAGCCTTCGGTGCCCCCCAGCGGAGCCGCTCCGCCGCTCCAGAACACGACGCGCAGCGTGCGGTCGCAGCCCACCGAGAGCGTGCGCAGCATCTCGAGCAGCACGGCCACGCCGCTCGCGTTGTCGTCCGCGCCGGGCGAGCCGGCCGCGCTGTCGAGGTGGGCCGTGAGCAGGATCGTCTCGCGCCCGAGCCCGCGGCCGGGGACCACGACCTCGAAGGCCTTGCCCAGGTTGCCCGAGGCCTCGAGCGGGAATTCGACCGCGTTGACTCCGATGCGCGTGAACTCGCGCTGCAAGTAGCGGTCGATGTCGTCCTGCGAGCCCGGCGCGTGGGCTCCGCGCGGACCGATGTCCTGCGAGAGGGTCTGGACGGTGGCCTCGATACGGTCGGCCGCCTCCTGTTCCTCACTCGTGATCGGCCCGCCGGGTCCGTGGAAACTCTCGAGCGGCGCCCCGCTCGAATAGAGCAGCACGAGCCAGATCGAACCGAGCAGGACGACGACGCCGAAGATGTAGCTTTTCACGGGGAACCTCTGGGACTCTCTGCATCGGAGCTTTCGACACGCCACACGTGCGACTTGACCCCGGAAGGAAATTCCCTGCGCGAGCGCCCGGGTACGCCCGACAGGCGCGTTGCAAAGCACGTCGGAGCATGCCTAGGCTGCTTGCCAAGGATGCCTACACCGACGCTCGTCGCCCACCGCGGGCTCGCCGCACGCTGCCCCGAGAACACCCTCCCCTCGCTCGAGCAGGCACTGCAGGAGGGAGCCGAGTGGATCGAGCTCGACGTGCAGCTCTCCGCCGACCTGGTCCCGCTGCTGTTCCACGACCGCACGCTCGAGCGCATGTGCGGCGCGCCCGGCGCGATCCACGAGCACAGCTCCGAGGAACTCGCGCGGCTCTCCTGCTGCGAGCGCGGACGCTTCGGCGAGCGCTTCGCCGGTACGCGCATCGCGCGCGTCGCGGAACTCGCGCAGCTGCTCGAGCGCCACCCTGGTGCACGCGCCTTCGTCGAGATCAAGCGCGTCGCGCTCGAGCGCTTCGGATCCGAGCGCGTGCTCGCGCGCACGCTCGAGCCGCTGCGTGCGGTCGCGCAGCGCTGCGTGCTGATCAGCTTCTCGCTCGACTTCCTGGAGTACGCGCGCGCGCACTGCGCGCTGCCGCTGGGCGCGGTGTTCGACCGCTGGGAGGAGCGCCTCGCGCCGCAGGTCGCGCGCATCGCGCCCGAGTTCATCTTTTGCGACCTCGAGGGCCTGCCGGCGCAGGGCCGCCTCGAGCACGCGGGCGCACGCATCGCGATCTACGAGGTGGACGACGCGCGGATCGCGCGCGCGCTGGCCGAGCGCGGAGTCGAGTTCGTCGAGAGTTTCGAGGTCGCGGGCCTCGCCGCGGCGCTGCGCGAAGGCGGCCCCGCCCGATGAACTCGGCCGCGGAGGAGTTCGACCTGGTCGTCGTCGGCGGCGGCATCCAGGGCGTGGGCGTCCTGCAGGCCGCGGCCGCGGCCGGCTGGCGCGCCGCGCTGGTCGAGGAACGCGCGCTCGCCTCGGGCACCTCGAGCCGCTCGAGCAAGCTGATCCACGGCGGCCTGCGCTACCTCGAGTCGCGCCAGTTCGCTCTCGTGCGCGAGTCGCTGGCCGAGCGGCGCACGCTGCTCGAGATCGCGCCGGGCCTCGTGCAACTCGTGCCCTTCCACATCCCGATCTACCGCCACACGCGCCGCCGGCCCTGGCTCGTGCGCGGCGGGCTCTCGCTCTACGCGCTGCTCGGCGACCTCGAGCCGGCCGCGCGCTTCGAGAGGCTCCCGCGCCGCGAGTGGGACACGCTCGATGGCCTCGCGACCGACGGCCTGGAGGCGGTCTTCCGCTACCACGACGGCCAGACCGACGATGCGGCGCTGGTGCGCGCCGTCGCGCGCTCGGCCGAGGAACTCGGCGGCCGTATCGCCTGTCCGGCGCGCTTCGTGCGCGCGCGGCGCACCGGAGCCGGCTACGAGATCGAGCTCGCGCAGGAGGGCAAGAGCAGCGCCTGGCGCGCGAGCGCGCTGATCAATGCGACCGGGCCCTGGATCAACACCGTGCGCGAGCGCATCGATCCGGTGCCGCCCGGACTCGAGATCGACCTCGTGGCTGGAACGCACCTGGAGCTCGAGGGCCGGCTGGAACGCGGCATCTACTACACCGAGGCCCCGCGCGACGGTCGCGCGGTGTTCTTCATGCCCTGGAAGAACCGCGTGCTGGTCGGCACTACCGAGACGAACTACCGCGGCGATCCGCGCGTCGTGCAGCCGCTGCCTGAGGAGATCGGCTACCTGCAGGAGACGCTCTCGGCGTATTTCCCGCACGCATCGGGAAAACTCCTCGACAGCTGGGCCGGCCTGCGCGTGCTGCCGCACAGCGAGGACACGGCCTTCCACCGCCGGCGCGAGACGCAGCTCGTGTGTGACGACGAGCTGCATCCGCGCACGATCGCGATCTACGGCGGGAAGCTGACCGGCTACCGCGCGACGGGATCGAAGGTCGTCGCGCTCTTGCGGCGCACGCTGCCCGACGTGCAGCGCCTGGCCGACACGGCGACCCTGCGCCTGCCGACCGGACCGCTGGCGACGATCACGGTCGCTCCCTGAGCGCGGTCCCCAGCGCGGTGCGCCAGCGCGCGTGGCGGCGCAGGAGCTCGTCGTCGGTGCGCGGCTCGAAGCGCCCGGCGAGCGGCGCGAGGCCTTCGAAGTCCGCTCCGCGCACGAGGCGCGCGAGGCCGCGCGCGCTGGCTTCGGTTTCACTCGCGCGCTCGACCTCGAGCCGTCCGGCGTCCGCGAGGCGCTGGCACAGCGCGTCGCTGCGCGCGAGCCCGCCGCTGACGCACAGCGCGCGCGGCACCCCCAGTGCGGGCCGCATCGCGCGCTCGATCTCGAGCAGCAGGAAGAGCACGCTCTCGACGACCGCCGCGGCGCACTCGTCCGGCGTGCCCTCGCCCACGAAGCGCGTGCGAAAATCAGGCCGCCAGAACGGCGCGCCCAGGCCCGAGACGCCGTTCAGGAAGAGCGGCAGCCCGCGCTCGCTCGCCAGGCCGCGCTCGAAGGCCGCAACCGGGTCCGGCAGGCCGAGCTCCGCGAGCGCACTGGCGGCGCCGTTGACCGTGCCCTCGAGCACGAACTCGGGCAGTCCCTGCTCGAGGCGCACGAGGCTCGTCAAGAGTCCCTCGACGCGCAGGCCCTCGGGGCAGGGACGCGCCGCGAAGGCGCCCGTGCCGAGGTTTGCGCGCAGTTCATCCGCGCGCGGCGCGCCCGAGGCGAAGAGCGCCGCAGCCTGATCGCCCGTCAGCACGCGCAGCGGCAGGCGCCGCCCGCCGCAGACGAAGGTGCCGAAGTCCGCGCGCGTCATCGCGCAGTCGGGCAGGACCTCGCGCGGGATCGCGAAGCGCTCGAGCAGCCAGGGATCCCAGCCGAGCAGCTCCAGGCCAAAGAGCAGCGTGCGCGTCGCGTTGGCCGCGTCGGCGACGAAGGGCCGTTCCTCGAGCAACCGGAAGGCGAGGAAGCTCGCGAGCGGCCCGGCGGCGAGCGCACGAGCCTTGCGCGCCTCGCGCACGGGCTCGAGGTGCTCGAGCATCCAGGCGAGCTTGCTCGCGCCGTAGTGCGGCGAGAGGCGCAGCCCGCTGCGGCGCTCGATCTCGCGCGCGAAGGGTTCGAGGCGCACGAGCGCCTGCGCAGCTCGCCGGTCTTGCCAGGAGAGCACCGGCGAGAGCGCGCGGCCGTCCGTGCGATCCCAGGCCACGAGGCTCGAACGCTGCGTCGCAAGGCCGCATGCGCCCACCTCGGCCGCGCGCGAGCCGAGAGCGGCGAGCGCCTCCTCGCCCGCGCGCCGCAGCGAGGCGACGAGCTCCTCGGGATCCTGTTCGACGCGCTCGGGCGCGGGCCGCGACTCCGCGACGGGCACGCTCGCCTGTGCGACGATCTCGCCGCGCGCATCGAAGACGCAGGCGCGGCTGGACTGGCCGCCCTGGTCGAGGGCGAGCACGAGACCTCCTGAGGGACTGCGCATCCTCGTTCAGCCTGGGATGCGCTCGCCCTCGACCGCGGTGCGCGCGGTGAAGAGCTCGACCATGCGCGCGGTGAGCGGCCCGCGTTCGCCGCCGATCATGCGCCCGTCGATCTCCTTCACCCACGAGAGTTCGCCCATCGTGCCGGTCGTGAAGACCTCGTCGGCGGTGTGGAATTCCATCAGCGAGCAGCGCCGCTCGACGCAGGCGATCCCGTTCGTTCGCGCGAGCTCGATCACGAGCGCGCGCGTGATGCCGGGCAGGCAGTGCTCGGCGAGCGGCGTCGCGAGCTGGCCTTTCTTCACGAGGAACAGGTTGGTCGCGTTGGTCTCGGCCACGTAGCCCTCGATGTCGAGCATCACGGCGTCGTCCGCGCCGGCGACGTTGGCCTCGATCTTGGCCAGGATGTTGTGCAGCAGGTTGTTGTGGTGGATCTTCGAGTCGAGCACCTGCGGCGGCGCGCGGCGCACCGAGGAGGTGACGAGCTTCAGCCCGCCCGAACCGTAGACCGGCGCCTTCCACTCCGCGAGCACGATCAGCGTCGGGCCGTACTGGTTGAATTTCGGGCTCATGCCCGAGCTGGTCTTCTTGCCGCGCGTGAGCGTCAGGCGCACGTGCGCGCCGTCGCGCATGCCGTTCTTCGCCAGCGTCTCGAACAGGGCGCGCTTGATCTCCGCGCGCGGCGGAACGCGCTCGAAGCACAAGGCCTTGGCCGAGTTCTCCAGGCGCTCGAGGTGCTGCTCGAGCGCGAACACGCGACCGTCGTACACGCGCAGGCCTTCCCAGACCGCGTCCCCGCCCTGGACCGAGCTGTCGAAGACCGAGATCTTGGCTTCCTCGCGCGGGAGGAGCTCGCCTCCGACGTGGATCCAGATCTTCTCGTTGCGCGGATCGGGCAGCTTGGGTTCCATGGTGGGCATGATGACGAAGTTCGCCGCTGCTTTCCTCCTCTGCTTGTCCCTCGCGCTGGGCGCATGCCGCGCGCAATCGCAGCCCGCGGCCGACGCCAACCCGGCCTGCCCGGGTTTCGACAGCGCGGGCTCGGATCCCAAGGCGATCGCGATCGCCGACGAAGTGATGCAGGCGCTCGGCGGCCGCGCCGCCTGGGACAAGGCGCGCGTCCTGTGCTGGAACTTCTTCGGCCGCCGCTCGCATGTCTGGGATCGCCAGACCGGCGACTACCGCCTCGAGGAGGGCAACAAGGTGATCCTGATGAACCTCGAGACGGGCAAGGGCCGCGTCTACGACCACGGCGCGGAGATCACCGACGCCAAGGAGATCGAGGCGGAGCTCAAGCGCGCGCGCTCGGTCTGGATCAACGACAGCTACTGGCTGCTGATGCCCTACAAGCTGAAGGACAGCGGTCTCACGCTGAAGTACAGCGGCGAGGGCGATCTCGCCGACGGTCGCAAGGCCGACGTGCTCGAGCTCAGCTTCCAGGCCGTCGGCGACACGCCCGACAACCGCTACCTCGTGTTCGTCGCGCGCGACACGCATCTCGTCGAGCGCTGGCAGTACTTCGAGCACCGCGCCGACAAGGAACCGAAGATGGACACGCCCTGGACCGGCTGGGGCCCGCACGGCGGCATCCAGCTCGCCGCCAGCCGCGGCGACAAGCGCCCGATGGGCGACCTGCAAGTGCTCGACACGCCGCCGGCGAGCCTCCAGACGCCCTGAGGCCGGCTGCGAGCGTGCGAGCGTCAAAAAACCAGGCGGGCTGGTTTTTTGACGCTCGCACGTTCATTTCCCCCACCAGCCCACGAGCGCGCGCGCGACCTCGGGAAAATCGCGCTGCACCTCGGGACGCACGAAGGGCGCGAAGTCGTTCGTGCCGAACCAGGCCTCGCTCATCTCGGCGAAGAACTCGTTCACGTTCTCGAGCGCGTAGGCCTTGCCGTGCGAGCCGCCGTAGCGCAGCACGTCCTCGAGCTGCTTCGACTGCTTCACGGACTCGAAGGCCGCGCGCAAACTCGCCTCGTCCTGCCCGAGCACCTGGTCGTGGTAGCCGTGCGCGAGCTCGTGCAGCACCATCGCGGGCTGTTCGTGTGTCCACTCGAGGAAGGTCTTCGCGTTCGTGATCTCGACCGCCTTGGCCTTGCGCGCATCGTGTCCGTGCTCCTTCAGCCACTGCGCCGAAGGGTGGTAGCACGAGCAGGGCGCGACCGAGTCCGCGCGGCTGAGCCAGATCGGGATCGCGCGCAGCTTCGCCAGCGCGCCGGCGGGGACCATGCGCGCGACGTCGTAGAGCTTGACGTCGAGCAGTTCGAGCGCCTCGGCGCCGCACTCGCCCTCTTCGAGCAGCGTGCGCTCGACGTGCACGCTCCAGCCGCGCAGTTCGCGCAGCTCGTACGCGTCCTTCGCCGCCGCCTGAGGCAGGCACGCCAGCAGCAACCCCGCCAGCGCAAACCTCATCGCGCACCTCCGCCGGTCAGTGCGAGTCGCGCGAGCTCCGCGTAGTGCGGCCGACACTCCTCGAGCAGCGGTCCCAGCCGTTCGGGGAAGGGCGCGCGCTTGCGCTCGTACTTCTGGAAGCCGTTCGAGCGGTGCACGTTGGCGTACCAGTGCGGGGCCCAGATCCCGTCCTCGGGCCGCGCGCCCTGCTCCCAGGAGAGCATGCCCTCCTCGAAGGGGATCGAGAGGCGCTCGCACAGCTCCCCCAGCACCCCGCGCGGATCCTTGAGCAGCTCGTGCGCGACGATCACCGGCGGCTCCTGCCCGAGCGCGCGCAACTCGGCCAAGAGGCCGGTCTGCATCGCGTAGCCCGTGTCGCGCAGTGTCGGCTGCGCGAGGTTCTGCTCCAGCGAGGGCAGCATCTCCTGCGGATCGCGCGTCAGGATCACGTTGGCGCACTCGGCGAGGAAGCGCCGGTCGAGCTCGACCAGGTGGTGTGCCATCTGCTTGCAGAAGAGCACCGGCCGGTCGCAGGGCCCGAGCAACTGCTCGCGCACGACCTTCTCGCCGTCCTGCTCCTGAGAGGAGAGGACCTCGTCGCGCCCAGGGTGGTCCGCGCCCGAGACGCGCAGGTAGTGCGCGTACAGGGGCTCGTCGACCACGCGCGTGTCCCCGCGCTGCGCGAAGGAGTACATCAGGGCGGTCGAGACATTGCGCGGGCCGGACCAGAGCTGGATCCGCAGAGTGCGACGGGTGGCTTGCATGAGGCTCCTTTGGATGCACAGACTATCCGCCCATGGGTGAAAATCTCCCGAGCTGGGGCCTGGTCCTCGTGCGCATCCTCGTCGGCGGAATCCTGGGCGTGAAGGCCTGGTTCATGCTCAAGCACGGCGTCGGCGAGGAACTCGTGCGCGGCACGCGCGACGCCTACGCCGCCTCGCCGGGCATCGTGAAGAGCTGGGGCGAAGCGGTCGTGCTCGTGCACCCGTGGTTCTTCTCGAAGCTCGCCGTCTTCGGGGCGCTGGTAGGCGGAGCGTGCCTGTTCCTGGGCGCGCTGACGCGGCCCTTCGGCTACCTGCTCGCGTTCCTGCTCGCGAACGTGTTCTTCGTCACCGAGGGCACCGAGCAGGTGCTCGCGCTGCTCCTGTGCGTGTGCTGCCTGGCGTGCGCGATGTCGCGCGCGGGCATGCGCTCGGGCGCCGACGTGTTCCTGCTCGAGAAGCTGCCCAGCTGGATGACCTGGATGCGCGCCTGAGGCGCGGAACCGCGCCGACTCGGCGGGGTTGAACCGCGAGCATGATCCCCCTCCTGCTCGCGATCTTGCCCGCGAGCGCGGTGCAGTCGCCCCTCTCGCGTCCACTCGAGCCCTACGACCTGCGCGGGTACCCGTATTTCGGATCGATCGTCGGCCGGGCGGGGGACGTCGACGGAGATGGGATGCCGGACATCGTCGTCGGCGACCGGGCCAGTTCGCACGAGGGCTCCCCGCCGATGATCTGGGTCCTTTCCGGAAAGGACGGCCGCGTCCTGCGCCGCACGCCGCTCCCGGTGGACCGCTCGCAGCCGACGGGATTCCAGGACTTCGCGCTCGACGGCGGAGTCGATTTGGATGGCGATCACGTCCCCGATCTCGCACTTGCGGTGCGCACGTCCGATCCTGGGTACGCAGCGACACTGTGGATCCTGTCGGGGAGCTCGGGCGAGATCCGCGCGAGCCGCGCCATCCGCACCCACGGACACAGTTCCAGCGGGTGGTTGCGCATTGTCCAGGACCGAAACGGCGACTCCATGTGCGACCTAGCTGTGCTCGATCCGGGCCACGAAGAGCGGCATGCGGCGATCGTCTTCTACTCGGGCTCGAGTGGCGAACCGATCCGTACCCTTCCGTTCGAGAACATCGGGGCAACGAGCGTCGGCTCGTTCCTGGAGGTCCCCGCACGCGGGTCGAAGTCGCCAGCCAGCTTCGCCGTGCTGCTCGAGACGGACGAGGATGGAAGAGTGGCCCCACGCTCCACACTCGAACTGCTTTCGGACCAGGGCTCGCGCGTCTGGCAGCGCCCATGGCCGCGAGGACAGTACGGTACGAACGCCGTGCTCGCGCTGCTTGCGGGCACAGACTTCGTCGCGGCGCACGAGAACACCGTGGACGTCGTTCGGGACGCTAGCGCGGAAGCCCGCCTTCACTTCGTCGCGAAGTCCGAGGAGGGCGAGGGCTTCGGATGCTCGCTCGCATCACCCGGAGATCTCGATCGTGACGGCGCTCCGGATCTGGTGTACGGCATCTACGATCCGGGCCTTTATGAGGGCGCCGTAGTCGCGCGATCGGGCAAGGACGGCCGCCAGCTGTGGAGGGTCGAAGGCGACTTCGGCGAGAATGTGCACCATCTCGGCTACCGCATCGGGGTCGTCGGCGATCTGGATGGCGACGGGGCAGCGGATCTTGTCCTCGGAACCATGGAGGGTCCGGACGGCACAGCACATGGGCTCGCGCAGGTGGTCTCGGGGCGCGATGGCTCGCTGCTCTTCCTCTTCCGCCGGCAGCTGGACAGCGTGTTCGTCGAGCACCATCCCGTGAACAAGCTGCGCTAGCGCGCGCGGTTCCGGCCGCTCGGGCGCCGACGTGTTCCTGCTCGAGAAGCTGCCCAGCTGGATGACCTGGATGCGCGCCTGAGGCGCGCGCCGCGCCCCCTCAGCCCGGACGCTGGCTGTACTGCGCCGGCTGCCCCGGCAGCGCCGGGGCCGTCGTGTCGGCTGGACCCGCGTGCGCGTTCTGGATCGCTTCTTCGATCTCGAAAACGGCATCGGTCATGCGGTTGATGTCGCTCGCGAGCGCCTCGAGTTCGTCCCCGCTGCGCAGGATCACGTGCGAACGTTCGCCGCGCCAGAGCCGGCGCGTGCAGCCGAGCAGGCGCTCCACCGGGTCCACCAGCGCCCTTCTCGCGGCGAGAAAGAGCCCGATCCCCAGCAGCATCCCGCCAGCGACCAGCGTCAGCAGCACGCCGCGCAGGATCTCGCGCCCGCCCTGCCGCACGCTGCTCTCGCGCGCGACGTGCAGCACCAGCGTCGGCCGACCGTAGAGGTCCGGCAGCGTGCCGTAGGCCGAGGCCCAGTGCTCGCCGTTCTGCGCGACGAAGCTCCCCGCGCCCGAGGCGAGCGCCTCGCGCGCCGCGTGCTCGAGCTCGTCGGCGGGCGCCTCGCTGGTGCGCCGCAGTTCGAGCGCGAGCGAGCTCAGCTCGTGCAGGTTCTGCAGCCAGGCGGGATCGATCTCGCGCGCCGCGACGAGTCGGCCGGGCACGGGCCCGTCGGCGCCGGCGGTCGTGTGGATCGGCCGCGAGCTGACGATGTAGCTGTGCTCGCTCAGCGCCAGGAGCCCGGTGAAGGCCGCGCCCGGACGCATCAGGCCCGCGGGCGTGAGCTGCTCGAGGAACTCGTTCGAGCAGGCCTGGATCGAGCCGCGCGCCGCGTCGAGCTGGCCCGAGTACACCGGTGCGCCCTCGTCGCGCGCGATGACGAACACGTCCGCGTGCAGTTCGTCGCGCAGCGTCGAGAGCTGCACGTTCTGGTCGAGGAAGGCCTGGTTGCCGTCGCGCAGGAACTCCGCCATCGGGTCCCAGTCCGACCAGCCCGAGAGTCGCTCGCCGTACTCACGCGCGCAATGCACGAGCAGCGCGCGCGCATCGGCGACCTCGGCGGACATCTGCTCGCGCTCGACGCGCGCGAGCTTGGACGTGACCAGGCGATCGAGGGTCCAGAGCGTCGCTCCAAGGAAGGCCGCGATCGAGAGCGCGAGGAAGGCGAGGGTCTTCTTGGACAGGCTCATGCGCGGTGCAGATCTCCGAAGGAGCACGGGGAGAGCCACCGCATCGGCGCGCGCGCGGGCCGGGCTTGAGGCGGAGCGCTCGCGCGAGGCGGAAAGTCGTTCCACCTCGCCCGACCCCTGCCGCGTCCGAAGCCCCCCTACTTCTTCCCGACGTCGTCGAATCCCGGCCCGTCGATGCGCACGCGCACGTCCCAGCCGAGCGAGCGCGCGCGGTCGCCGAAAGCGAAGAGGAGCCCGTCGCCGAAAGCCGCCAGGCGCGGCGCGACGCGGCCGGGGATCGACTTCGTCTCGAGCTGGTTGATGCGCACGATCGGCCCCACGCTGCGGCGGTCTTTCTGGATGCGGCGCACGTAGGTGTGGTCGTAGCCGGAGACGTCGTCCTCCCAGCCGACGGCGAAGGTCCCGTCGGCGAGCGGCACGATGTCGGCATTGTCCTGCTCGTTGAAGCTCGGGCTGATCCACAAGAGCGGTCCGCTGCTGCGCGCCTGCGCGTCGAAGAAGCGCGCGACGACGTCGCGCGAGCGGTCGTCGGGCGTGCCCGAGGTCCACGCGACCACGAAACCGCCGCCCGGCGCGCTCGCCAGCGCGGGATCCCAGTCCTGGTGGCGCGGCGAGGCCTCGAGCTCGAACTCGCGGCCTTGGGCCGAGCCGTCCTGGCCGAGGAACACGCCGTGCAGGCTCCAGTCGCCCGCATGCACGTCCCACGCTGCGACGTAGCGCCGTCCGCCGAGGGAGCACAGGGCGAGGTTGCTGATCGGCGCCGCGGAGTCGCGGCTCGCGCGCTGCTTCTCGCCCGCGGGCACGCCCTTGGTGTCCAGGCACACGCTCCAGACCGCGTTGCTGGCGCCGATCCAGCTGCACAACCAGCCCGCGCCAGCGGGGAGCGGAACGAGCACGCCGTCGTGCGCACCGGCGGCCTCGAGCGTGCGCGCTTCACCGAGCAGCTTGCCCGAAGCATCCTGCACGGCGACGCGCAGCGCGCCACCGACTTCCTCGCACAGATAAGCGCAGCTCCCCTGTGGTCCAAAGCACGGTACGACCGCCGCCGCCGAAGCGCCTTCGGAAAGGCCGGGGACCGGGAACTCGTCGCCCGTGAAGGAGCCCGGGGCCGCGATGCGGCGCGCGTAGGCGCGCGGCAGGCTGTCGCGCCGGTCGATCCAGGCCACGATGCCCGTCGAAGCCTGCGCGTCGATGCGGTAGCGCAGCTGGTCGGCGCTCGCGCGGTCGGTGTTGGCGCGCAGATCGGGCCCGAGCGCGGGTTCGGCCGCCGGCGTCACGAGGCGCGCGTAGATGTCGGGGTCGCCCTCGCGCGTGTCGGTCCAGGCGAGCAGCAGCCGCCGACCGTCGAAGGCGACCAGCGGCGTGCCGCTGATGCGCGCCTGGGCCGAGAGAAAATCGATCGACGGCGCACGCGCGGACTGCGCCGGGTCGACGATGCGCAGCACGAAGCTCGCGCCCGCGCTGGTCGGACTCGTGCGGCCGCCGCGGCCGCGGCCGGGCGTCTCGCTCAGCTTCGCGCCCTGCGTCTGCACGACGACCGCCAGGCGCGATCCGAGCGAGGCGAAGTCGAGCGCTTGCTCGCCCGCACCGCAGACCGCGAAGGCCTCGCCGTCGGGGCTGCCGTCCTCGCGCAAACGCCGCGCGAGGCTGCCTTGTTCGCTCGCGAGCAGCAGCCAGGCGCTGCCGTCGTCCTCGGACATCGAGCGCACGAGCTTGCCAGGGCCGAGGTCACGCGGCGCGGCACGCGTCGCGCGCAGCGGGAGCGACCACAACCGTCCCTGCGCTTGCCACACGGCGAGCGGGTTCTTCGCGCCTGTGCCGCACAACTGCACCCCCGCCTCCGCCGCCTGCTCGCGCGGGTTGAGTCTGCGCGGCTCGCCACGGCGCATTCCGTCGGGGCCGATCTCCGTGCACCACACCGCTCCGCGCATCGTCCAAGCGACGGCGAAGCCGCCGCCCTCGAGCGGCGCGGCACTCGGGAGCTGCACGCCACGCGTGCGCTCGCTCGGATCGTGCGGCGCTTGCGGGACCTCGCTCAGCGTCTGGTCCGAGCCGAGCCACTGGCCCTTCGCGTCGAAGCTGTGGCCGTAGAGCACGGGCAGGTTGAGCACGTCCGCGACCCACAGCGCGATGCCCGCGCCCTGCGCGTCCTCGCACAGCGCCGGCTGCAGGCGCCGGCTCGCGTAGGCCTGGTGGATCGGACCCTCGGGCGCGAGCAGCTCGCCCTCGTGGCCGTAGTGGCCCAGATACAGCCCCATCATCCCCTCGCGGTGGTCGCGCCAAAGGAGCGTGAAGCCCGCCTTCGAGCCAGCCGCGCACACGAGTTGCTGCAGCGTGCCGCCGTGGTCGTCCTGGTGCGGGACCGCGTCGAGCAGGCGCACGTCGGCCGACTGCGGCGCAACCTGGCCCAGCACGCCGGTGTGCGGCGTCGCACCGTCCTCGGACAGCAGCGGGACCGCGGCGAGCAGCGAGCCAAGGCCGAGCGTGTGGAGGAGTGTTCCCATCGAGTGCGTAATCCCTCGTGCGTAGGAAAAGTGGGTGCGTTTCCACTCGCGGACGAGCGGGGTCGCGCTGCAACCCGCGGAGTCGACGGCGGTTCTCCCCTCCGTCGCGGATCCTTGGCCCGAACCCGGGTGGTAGGATACCCCCGGTGGCTCGGAAATCGGAAAGCTCGGCACTCCCGCGTCCGCCTCGCCCTCGAGGGGCGCGGATGAGCCTGCTGCTGTTCGTCGCGCTGGCCGCGTGCCTTGCCTGCGGCAAGAGCAAGACCCCGCACGGACGGCCCAACCTGCTGCTCGTCAGCGTCGACTGCCTGCGCGCGGACCACCTCTCGTGCTACGGCTACGCTCGCGAGACTTCGCCCGCGATCGACCAGCTCGCGCGCGAGGGCGTGCGCTTCGAGCACGCGTTCTCCGCCTCGGGCTGGACCGTGCCTTCGCACCTCTCGATGCTCACCGGCCTGCCGATGAGCGTGCACGGCATCGACGACGAGCGTCTGTGGATGCGCTACGACGAGGAGGGGCATCAACTGCCCGTGCCGATGCGCGGCACGTTCGTCTCGGAGGTCCTGCACGAGGCCGGCTACGCCACCGCGGGCTTCTTCACCGCGGGCTGGCTGGGAACCAAGTACGGCTTCGGGCCGGGCTTCGACACGTGGGAGCGGCTGGGATACCGCTTCTACTCGCACCCGGTCGTCGGTCCGCTGTACGAGAAGATCAAGGCCACGGGCGATGTCGCACAGCTGAAGCAGCTGCGCGAGACCTACCCGGAACTCTTCGACGCGCATCGGCCGTCGACCCCCGAGACCGTCGATCGGGCGATCCAGTGGGTCGAGCAGCACGAGCGCGCGGACGCCGGCCAGCCCTTCTTCCTGTTCATGCATCTGTTCGACGCGCACGAGCCCTACGCGCCGCCGCCGCCCTTCGACCAGCTCTTCCAGGCCGCGCCGGGCGCGAAGGACATCGAAGTGAAGAAGGCCGCCTACGACGGCGAGATCCGCGGCGTCGACGCGGGGCTCGCGCGCCTGTTCGCGCGGCTCGAGACGCTGGGCCTCGCGGAGAACACGCTGATCGTCCTGACCGGGGATCACGGCGAGGAGTTCGAGGAGCACGGCTTCGGCTCGCATCGCATCCACCTGTTCTGCGAGAACATCCACGTCCCGCTCGTGATGCGCTGGCCCGCGGGGCTGCCTGCGGGCCGAGCGATCGGTGGCAACGCCGGACACATCGACATCGCGGCCACGCTGTGCGCGGCGGCGGGCGTGAAGATGAAGGGTCCCGTGCTCGGCACCGATCTGCTCCCGATCGCGCGCGGCGAGGTCGAAAACTCAGCGCGCCTGTACCTCTCCTCGCTCTCGCTGTTCCTGAACAGCACGGTCCCGCAGCGCTACCTGACGCTGATCCGCGGCGACGAGATGCGCGTGCTGAACACGCAGGGCACGGCTCCCTGGGCTGGCGTGCGCTTCGACCTCGCGCAGAACCCCAGCGGCTCGGGCCCGGGGATTCCGCTCGACCTCGGGGGTCCCGAGGGCGAGCGGCTGCAGAGGGAGCTCGCGGAACTGCGCAAGCTGTTCCTCGCCGCGCGCGCCGCACTGCCCGCGCGCGGCGAAGCGGCGCAAAGTCTCAGCCCGAGCGACCTCGAGGAGATCAAGGCCACCGGCTACGCGGGCGCCGAGGCGACGACCGCCAATGCGAGGGCCAGCGAGCGCCTGTTCCTCGACGGCGGGGTCTGGCCGGACAAGCCCTAGCCGCGCGCGGACCTGGCTAGGAGTCCAGCTGGCGCACGCTGATGTCGCCCAGCACCTTGAGCTGACAGCCCAGGCGCGCGCCCTTGTGCGTGGTGCACATCTCGAGCGTCTCCGCCTCGTCATCCGAGACCGGGTTGACGTTTCCTGCGCCCTCCTCGAGCACGCACACGCAGGCGCCGCAGCTCCCGGCCGTGCAGCCGAAGTCGTGCGGGGCCGTGTGGTCGAGGCAGAAGTCGAGGAAGGAGGTGCCCGCGGGCACTTCGTAGGTCTGGCCGTTGCGCAACAGAGTGATCTTGGGCATGGGCTTCTCGCAGGTGGGGCCACGTACCCGGGCAATGTACGCGCTCGCGCGGGCGAGGCAAGCCCGCCCTCGGAGCTCCCGCGCGGACCTGCTAGGCTCGCCCTCGATGCGCATCATCGCCCCGCCGCCCTTCCCGATCCCCGACGCCGCGGGTGAGCGGCCCGCGCCCGAACCCGCCCCTGGCAGCGGGACGCGCATCTGGCTCGTGCGCCACGCGGAGGTGCACCCGGACTGGCACGCGCGCGCCTACGGCAACACGGACGTGCCGCTCTCGGAGAAGGGCGAGCAGCAGACGCAAGCGATGGGCGCCTCCTTCACCGGCGTGCGCCTTGATCTCGTGGTCTCCTCGCAGCTCGCGCGCGCGAAGGCGATGGGCGCTGCGCTCGCGGCCGCGACCGGCGCCCCGCTCGCGATCGACGAGCGCCTGCGCGAGATCTGGCGCGGCGAGTGGCAGGGCCTGCCCTCGGCCGAGTTCCGCCGGCGCTGGGACCTGCAGCGCGAGGCCTTTCTCGCCGATCCCTGGAACTGGAAGGGTCACGGCGGCGAGAGCGACGCTGAGGTCTTCGCGCGCGCCTGGCCCGCGCTGCTCGAGGCGCTCGCGCGTGCGCGCGGGGGAACGCTCGCGCTCGCCTCGCACTACAACGTGATCCGCGTGCTCGTGACGCGCGCGCTCGGCTGGCGCGCGCACGAGAGCTTCGCCTTCCAGAACGACCCCGCGCACGCGGCGCGCATCGTCGACGCGCCCGGCGGCTGGAGGCTCGAGGCGCAGAACCTCGAGTCGGCCTCGGCACCGGAGAGCTGAGCCGCGCTCAGGGCTTTTCGGCCAGCAACCCGGACTCAACGAGGCGCTTGCGCAGCGCGGGCTGCAGGTCGGAAACGCTCAGGGAACCGCGCAGGACGCGCCCGGCGAGGTCGACGTCCTCGTACCACTCGCGACCGGCGAGCTCCATGCCCGCCGCGCGCGCGTCGTCGTGCGCGCTCTCGCCGAGGTGGCCGAGGTCGCCCGGCAGCGTGCGGTCGTGCAGATGCTGGCGCGGCAAAGCCTTGCGGTCCTCGCCGGTCCAGGAACGCACGAGCTCGGGCGAGCCGCCCGCCGCGGGGTCGATGCTCTCGAAACACCAGCGCGAATCGAACACGCTGAAGCCGCCGTGCACGCCGCCGCGCGCGTAGCACAATTCGCGCGGGCTCGTGCCGCTGCCGAAGAGCTCGGGCACGAGCGAGAAGCCGGTCATGCCGCGCGGGACCGGCAGCTTGGCGAGATCGAGCAGCGTCGGCGCGAGGTCGCACAGGCTCGCGAGGTCGGACGAACGCACGTTCTTGCGGCAGTTCAGGATCGGCGCCGGCCGCACGATCATCGGCACGTGCAGGTCGCAGTCGGCCAGCGTGCCGCTGTCCAGCACGAGCCCTGCCTCACCGAAACCCATGCCGTAGGTGCCGACGATCACGACCGTGGTGTTGCGCAGGCGCCCGCGGTTGCGCAGTTCGTCGAAGAGCTTGCCGAACTTCTCGTCCAGGCTGCGCAGCGCCCCGTCGTAGAGCGCCTCGTACTCGCCGATCGTGCGCGTCGCATTGCGCCAGCGCGGTCGCGGGATGGCGAAGAAGCTGCGCTCGGCCTGCGCCACCGGCGGCACCGAGTCGAGCTCGGCCCGCGGGGCGAAGAAGGTGTCGAAGCGTTCCTCCGAGCTGCCGTTCTCCCACACGCGCTCGAGATCGTTGACGTGCACGTAGGCGAACCAGTCCTCGGTCATCGAGCGCTCGCGCAGCCAGGCGAAGAGCTTCGCGGAGACCGCCTCGTAGCCCACTGAGCTCTCGCTCGAGTCCGGCGCGAAGCACTGGAAGTCCTCGAAGCCCGAGGCGTAGCCGTAGACGTTCGAGAGGCCGAAGTGGTCGACGAAGGCGGCGGTCGTGTAGCCCGCCGCGAGGAACTCGCGCGCCAGACGCGGGAGGCCCTGCGGCAGCGACCACTCCGCCAGGCGCGCGACCGGGTCGTCCGTCGGTGCGAGGTTGCGGTGCGCCAGCGCGGGCTCGGTGCCGGTGAGCAGGGCCGTGTGCGCGCCCTGCATCTCGGGCGAGGGCGAGAAGGTCTGGAGGAAGGTGCAGCCCTGCGTGGCCCAGCTGTCGATGCGCGGCGTGGTCTCGCGGTCGTAGCCGTAGGCGTGCATGTGGTCGGCGCGCAGCGCATCGACCGCGATCACCAGCACGCCGTTGCCCACCGGCAGCCGTCCCGCGGGCGCGCGCGTGCAGCCGGGTGCGGCCGCCAGCGCGAGCGCCGGCGCACTAGCGAGGAGCAGGAGTCGCGTGCCGCGGTTCACGCCGCAGAGCATCCGCTCCCGCGGGCGGCGGAACAAGCTCCTCCCCACTAGCGCGCGAGCGGGAAGAGCGCCGCACGCGGGGCCCAGCCGCTGTGCGCGCTGCCGTCGTCGACCTTGATCCAGTCCGGGAGCTCGTCCTGGTAGACGACGCGCGCGCCCGGGGCGAGCTCCAGGATGCGCGCCGCGTCCGCGCGCGGCTCGCTGCGCAGCTCGAGCGGCTGCGGCGCGATGACCAGGAGTTCGTTCGCGCCCGCGCGCGCGCCCTGCACCACCCAGGGCACGAGGCAGGCGAGCATCCCGAGCGTCGAGATGCGCGCGAGCCAGGCCCAGGTGCGCCCGCCGAAGAAGGCCTCGCCGGCGAGGAACAGCGCCCACACCAGGCCAGCGTACAGCGCCAGCGCGCGCGACTCCTCGAGCGTGAGCGAGCTCACCAGGCGCTCCAGCGAGGAGACGAGGTCGCCGCGGTCGGCCGGCTCCAGGTGCGCGTCGCTGCGCGCCTGCTCCAGGTTCGACCAGGTGTCGGAATCGCGCGGCCGCTCGCGCAGCGCGGCCGTGTACCAGCCGACGGCCTCGAGCAGCTGCTTGTCGCGGTAGGCGACGTTGCCCAGGTCGTAGAGGATGCGGCCCTTCTCGGCGCGCGAGGCCTGCAACTGCGGGTCCTCGAGGCAGCGCTCCCAGTACTGGCGCGCCGTGCCGAGATCCTGTTTGCGGTAGGCCTCGACCGCGGCGGCGTCGAGCTCGCGGTAGGGCTGCGCCTGCGCCTGCAGCGGCTCCTGCGCCGTGGCGAAGAGCGGCAGCACGAGCAGCAGCAGCACGAGGACTCGCAGGAACGATGCGCGCATCACAGCCCTCCTTGCAGCAGCTCGTCGGCGATCGCGAGCACGCGCGCGCGCTCGAGCGGCGCGTCGGAGCCAGCCCAGATGCGCTCGTCGAGTTCGCGCTCGAGTTGCGCGAGCGACAGCGCAGCCTGTGTAGGCGGCCGCGTCTCCTCGGGACGCGACTCGCGCCAGGCCTCGAGGTCGCGGCCGACCCAGGCCTCGCTGCGCTCGCCCGTGCGCGCGGCGAGGAAGCGGTGCAGCGCCTGGGCCTGTTCGGAGGCCCGAGGCGAGCGCGAGAGCTCGCGCTCCAGTACGCGGCGAGCACGGCGGCGGGCGCGCAGGATCGGCGAGGCCGGGTCGCCGTTGCGGCGCACGAGCGTGCGCGCGCCGATCCAGCCGAAGGAGCACAACGCGAGCAGCGAGAGCACGGTCGCTGGACTCGGGGCGAAGGGCGCGCTGGCGCTCTCGGGTTCGGTCTGGATGTCCTGGATGTCCATCGAACCGGCGTTCGTGACGCGCTCCTCGCCCAGGGTGGTCGCGTTCTTGAGCGGCCGCACGCGGATCGGCACCGGCGGCGTGCTGATCGTGACGTAGGCGCCCTGCTTGGGATCGAAGACCGTGAGCGGAACGGGCGGGATCTGCTTCAGCCGGTCGTGGGTCGGCGCGAGGTCGTAGGTCACGACGCGCCGGTCGGCCGTCTTGCGGTCGGTCTTGCCGAACATGCGGAAGCCCTCGAAGGCGTCGAGGCGGTCGAGCTCGGGCGGCGTGAAGAACTCGAGGTTGCCGTCGCCGGTCCACTCGACGTTGAGCTTGATCGAATCCCCCACGTCCACGTCCGTGCGGTCGGCGCGCGCGCTCGCGTGCAGCTCCCCCACCGCGCCGCTGAAGTCGAGCGGGCGGTCCTTCTCCGGCAGCGCCACCACGTCGATCGTGAAATCGGGGAAGCGCTTGTAGTAGAGCTTGGATTCGCGCTGCAGCAGGAAGTCCTGCGTGACCTTGCCGAACTCCAAGTGGCTGGTCGGGAACTCGAGCTTGCCCGCGCGCGAGCACAGGAAACGCCGGCGGATGCGCAGCTGCGTGAACTCGCCCTGGTCGGTGCGCTGGTTGGGCAGCGCCTCGGCCGCGTAGTCGCCGCCACTGTTGATCATCACGCCCGTGATCTTGCGCGCGCCGGGCTCGGCCACCGGGGGGTCGAGCTCGACCACGCCGCCGAGCTCGCCGTACCAGGGCAGGGAGAGGTTCGCACGGTTGACGTCGGCGCGCGTGTCCCAGCCGAAATCGAGCTCGACGGTGAAGGGCTGACCCTCGACGACGGTGCTCGGCGCGTGGATCTCGAAGCGGCCGAGCTGCTCGCCCTGCAGGTCCTCCACCACGCGCAACCAGAGCTCGTTCGAGCGGTACGTGCGCCCGTCGGCGCTGACTTCGAAGGGCGGGATCTTGAACTCGCCCTTGTGGTCGGCCGTGATCGGGAAGCTCCAGGTGAGCGTGCTCGAGGAGCTGCGCACGCCGCCCGCGAAGCTGAAGAAGCTTTGGCGCGACGGGCTGCCGGGCCGGCCGAAGTGCAAGCCCTCCACCTCGGGCGCTTCGGCGGGCTGCGCCTGGTTCGCGCCCTCGACCTCGAGCAGCAGCGCGGCGGAGCTTCCGAGCTTGACGATGCCGCTGGTGAGGCGCGCGTTGACCTGCACGCCGTTCTGCGCGGACGCGAGCGCGGCGAGCGGGAGGGCGAGCGCGCACAGCGCGAGGAGTCTTCGAATTCCGGTCTGCATCACCAGTCCTTCTTCACCGTCACGCGCCGGGCCTTGTGGATCTGCGCACGCAGTTTGGCGGCCTGCTCTTCGAGTTGCTGCAGCTTGTCGAGCAGGCGCGTCATCTCCTCCTTGGAGAGCTGCTGTTCCTGGCCCTCGTCGGGCTTGGGCTGCGGCTTGTCCTCGTCACCGGGCTGCTTCTGTTCGTCGGGCTTGGGTTGGTCCTGCTTGTCCTTGTCCTGCTCCGGCGGCTTGTCCTTGTCCTGTGGATCCGGCTGCGGCTGCTGGTCCTGCTTCTCCTTGTCCTTGTCCTTGGAGTCGGAGTCCTGCGGTTTCTGGTCGTCCTTCTGATCCTGCTTCTGCTTGTCGTCCTGCTTGTCGTTCTTGGACTGCTGCTGTTGCTTCTTCTGCTCTTCCTGCTTGCGCTGCTGCTCGATCTCGTCGAGCCGCTTCAGGCGCCGCTGCACGAGCTCGACGTCGGCGCGCGTGTCCGCGTCGTTCCACTGCGCACGCAGGCGCTCGACGAAGTGCTCGCGCGCCGCGAGGTACTGCTTGCGCGCCTCCGCGAGCGGATCGGGCGCAGCCGCAGCCCCGGGCTGGCCTGCGGCGGGCGCGGGTGCGGGCGGCTGCGCGCCCGGCTGCTTGCCGGAGACCTCGGGCAGTTTGTGGTACCACTCCTCGCCGGCCTCGAGCGCCAGCGAGCCGAGGTTGTAGATCGAGGCCAGGCGCAGTTCGCCCGCGCCGTCGGCGCGCGTGCGCTGGAAGCTCTCGGCGGCCGCGTCGCGCTCCTTCGCGCCGGCGTGCACGACGCCGCGCGCGTACTCGATCGCCGCGCGGTCGGAGCTCGAGAAGCTCGCCAGGCCGAGCCACTCGCGCGCGCGGCGCTTCCACAGCGGCCCCTCGTCGGGCGCGAGCAGCTCCCTGGCGAAGGCGAGCGCCTCGTCCTTCTGCGCCGCGTCGGCGAGTTCCTGGATGCGCGCGAGCGCCTGCGCTGGCGTGCCCTTCCAGGCCGGCTCCGCGGCCGGGGCCTGCTGGGCGAGCACGAGCACGAGCGCCGCGATCACGCGACACCTCCGAGTGTGCGCGAGCCCGGCGCCGGGGCGTACACGCGCGGCTCGCGTGAACGGCGCTCGCGCAGCCCGCTCGAGCCGAGCAGGCACAGCGCGCCGAGCACCAGCGGCCACTGGTAGCGGTCGTGCGGGATGCGCTCCTTGCCGGCGAAGAGCTCGCGCGTCTCGAGTTTCGAGATGCGCTTCTCGTAGATCTCCTGCAGCGGGAAGGCCGAGCCCTCGGCCGAGAGGTACGCGCCGCCGGTGATCTCGGCGATCTCCTTCAGGCTCTTGCCGTCGAGCGCGGAGACGACCTCCTTGCCCTGCTCGTCGCGCACGAATCCGCGGCCGTCGGGAATCTTGCCGCCCTGTGCCGTGCCCATGCCGACCACGTAGACGTGGATGCCGCGCTGCTGCGCCTTGCGCGCGACCTCCAGGCCGCGGCCCTCGAGGTCCTCGCCGTCGGTCAGCAGCACGATCGCCTCGTGCGCGCCCGTGCGCCCGTCGAAGAGCGCGAGCGCCTTCTCGAGCACGCCCCCGATGTCCGTCCCGCCGCGCAGGTTGTCCTCGGGGCTCTGCGCGTCCACGAACAGGTCGAGTGTCTCGCGGTCGTGCGTCAGCGGCGCGACATCGCGCACATCCCCTGCGAAGGAAAGCAGCGCTGCGCGGTCGCCTTCGAGCGAGTTCAGGAGCCCGGTGATCTCGCGCTTGGCGCGCGACAGGCGGTCGGGCTTGATGTCCTGCACCAGCATGCTGCGCGAGGTGTCCAGGCACAGGACGAGGTCGAGCCCCTTGCGCTGCACGTCGCGCAGCGTGTAGCCGCGCACGGGGCCCACGAGAGCCAGCGCCAGGAACAGCGCCCCCGCGCAGGCCAGCGCGAGGCGCATCCGCGCGCGGTTCTCCGAGAAGAGCGGCAGGAAGCGCGACTGCTGGCGCGCGCTGACCAGCGCCAGGCGCGCCCGCGCACGCGCGCGCAGCGACCACACGCCGAAGGCCAAGAGCAGCGGCAGCGCCGCGAGGGCCCAGGCCCAGGCGGGGTGCAGCCACTCGAAGCCCAGGAAGCTCGCGTGGCGGCTCACGGCAGCCTCCGCAGGAAGCTCGCGCCGAGCAGCCAGGCCGCCAGATGCAGGCCCAGCGCCAGCGCCAGGAACGAGGGATACAGGTCGAAGGTCTGCGTGTAGCGGTGCTCGACGCGCTTGGTGCGCTCGAGCTGCTCGATCTCGCCGTAGATCTTCTCGAGCTGTTCGCGGTTGCGCGCCCTGTAGAAGCGCCCGCCGGTCTTGTGTGCGATCTCCTGCAGCTCGCTGGTGTCGATCTCGCGCTCGGTCGGCCGCGGATTGCCGAACATGTCCGGCACGTACACGTAGCGCCCGGCGAAGATCGTGTAGACCTTGATCTTGTTCTCCGCCGCGAGGTTGGCGGCGTCCTCGGGCGTGATCCCGTCGATGTTGTTCTCGCCGTCGGTGAGCAGGATCACGATGCGCGAGCGCGCCTTCGAGGGCATCAGGACCTTGACGGCCTTGGAGAGGCCCACGCCGATCGCGGTGCCGTCCTCGGCGCGGTTGTCGACCGGCTTGAGCGCCTTCAGGAAGCCCGTGATCGCGTCCACGTCGAGCGTGAACGGACAGAGCATCTCGGGGTAGGCCGCAAAGGCGATCAGCGCGACATTGTCGGCGGCGCCCTCGGTGTCGGACATGCGCCGCACGGCGAAGTCGTGCACGACGTCCTTGATCACGTCCAGGCGTGTCGCGTTGGGGTCGAGGTCTTTGCGCTCCATCGAGCCCGAGTGGTCGAGCACGATCGCGATGTCGACGCCCTCGGATTCCGAGAGCGTCTCCTCGCTGCCACGCAGCGGCCGAGCGAGCGCCACCGCGACGAAGAGCAGCGCGCCGAACTCGAACAGCGGCACGCAGAAGGCGCTGCGTTGCGCGAGTGTGCGCCCGGCGGCGACACCGGTGAGCGCCGGCACGCGCGCGCGGTCGCGGCCCGCGCGCGTGCGGCCCCAGAGCACGGCCGCCAGGCCGATCGGCACGAGCAGCAGGAACCACGGGTCGGCGAGCGAGTAGTCGCCCCAGAGCTTGAAGCCCTCCTCGGCGGCGCTGCGCACCGCGTCTCCGGTCTCCTGCAGCGCGAGCACGGCGATCACGCGGCGAGCTCCTCGGTCGCGAGTGCCGCGCGCGCGTCGGCGCACAATTCCTCGACCAGGAAGCGCGAGGGCGTCGCCTGCGCGTACTTGACCGCATCCGCACGTTCGAGCAGGCGCTGCGCGGCGGCGCGCGCGGGAGCGCTGAGGCCCGCATCCCCCGCCACGACGCGGATCCACTCCTCGTCGGGCAGCGCCGCACGCGGCTGTTTCAGGAACGCGTCGGTGCGCTCGCGCACGAGGTGCGTCAGCGCGAAGACCGTTTCGCGGCCGCGCGCCTCCTCGGCGGCGAAGGCGCGTTCGAGTGCCGCGAGTTCCTCGAGCGCGGTCGGGGGCGGCACGCGACGGCGCAGGGCCGCGCGGCGGCGCCAGCGGATCGCGAGCGGGATCGCGACGCCACAGGCCGCGAGCAACCCGAGCACCGTCCAGGCGATCCACACGCGCGAGGGCGCCTCGGGCGGCAGCGGCAGGAAGCCCTTCTCCGGCCGCGGTGCGTCCTCGTTCGCGCCGAGCTCGCCGAGCACGTCGAGCTCGGCGCTGGCAGGCGTCAGCATGACGCGCCCCGCGGGCGCCTCGACCGGCACGTCGAAGACGAAGGGGGTGCGCTTGCCCGGCTCGAGTGAGGCGAGCGACCAGACGAGGTCGATCACCCGTTCGCCCTCGCGCTCGGCGCGTTCGACGCGCCGCGGCTCGAGCACGAGCCAGGAGGGGTCGAGCGGCGGGTCCTTGTCCGGCAGCAGCACGTCGCTCGAGAGCGGCGCGCGGATCTCGAGCTTCCACTCGACCGGCTCGCCGATGCGCGCCCGCGCGGGCGTCGCCGTCCAACGCGCGCTGGGAGCGCCGGTGGACAGAACGCACAGGGCGAGCCAGAAGACCGCGATCATCTGCGCGGAGCTCCACGCGCCATCACGCGCCGGCGGAAGAAGGCGCGCAGGCTGTCACCCACGTCGCGCGTCGTGTCGAGTTCGAGCAGGTCGGCGCGCGCTCGCGCGAAGGTCGCGACGAGCTCCTCGCGGCGCGTGGCGGCGCGCGCGGCCCAGATCTGGCGCACGGCGGCCGAGCGCGTGTCGAGCTCGCGCAGCGCGCCACCCTCGAGCTCGCGGAACTCGAGCATGCCCGCCGCGGGCAGCTGCGACTCGAAGGGATCGAAGACGCGCACCGCGATCAGGTCGTGGCGCAGGCCCAGGCGCGCGAGCGGCTGCGTCCAGTCGCGCGTGCGCTGGCCGGGGCCCTCGAGGAAGTCGCTCACCACGAAGACCACCGAGCGGCGGCGCAGCAGGCGCTCCTCCTGCTCGAGCGCCGCCGCGAAATCGCTGCCGGGCGAGGTCGCGCGCGAGGCGAGCACCTCGCGCACGATGCGCAAGAGGTGCTGGCTGCCCTTCTTCGCCGGCAGGTGCATGCCTGGCCGTTCGCCGAAGAGCGAGAGCCCGACGCGGTCCTGATGGCGCAGCGCGACGAAGGTGATCAGCGAGGCGAGCTGGGCCGCGACCTCGCGCTTGGTCCACTCGCCGCTGCCGAAGTCCATCGAGCGGCTCTGGTCCACGACCAGGTGCAGCGTCAGCTCGCGCTCCTCGGCGTAGGTCTTGATGAAGGCCTCGCCCGTGCGCGCGGTCACGTTCCAGTCGATGCGCCGCACGTCGTCGCCGGGCGTGTAGGCGCGCACTTCGGAGAACTCGACGCCTGAGCCGCGGAAGGTGCTGCGGTAGCCGCCCGAGAGCGCCGTGTTGACCAGCTTGTGCGTGCGGATCTGGATCGCGCGCACGCGCGCCATCAGCTCGCGCGTGAGCAGCGCGCGGTCGTCGGCAGCGCGAGCCGCCGCCTCGCGCGCTGCCGCGCGCGCGCGTCTGGTGCTGAACAGACCGGGCGCGGGCATGGCTCAGGGAACCGGGACGGTCTCCAGTACGCGCTGCACGAGTGCGTCCGAGGAGAGGCCTTCCGCCTCGGCTTCGTAGGTCGGGGTGACGCGGTGGCGCAGCACGTCGGGCGCGACGGCTTTGATGTCGGCCGGCGTGACGTAGCCGCGTCCGGCGAGGAAGGCGTGCGCGCGCGAGGTGAGCGCGAGCCAGATCGTGGCGCGCGGGCTGCCGCCGTACTGGATGCGGCCGACGAGCTCGGGCAGCTTGTAGGCCTTGGGATCGCGCGTGGCCATCACCAGGTCGACGATGTACTCGCGCAGACGCGCGTCGAGCGCGACCTGATCGATCACCTCGCGCGCCTGGAAGACCTGATCCAGCGTCACGACCGGCTGGATCTCGAGTTTCGGCCGCGTGCTCGCCATGCGGTCGAGGATCTCGAGTTCCTCCGCGCGCTTGGGGTGCTTGACGATGATCTTGAGCGCGAAGCGGTCGAGCTGCGCTTCGGGCAGCGGATACGTGCCCTCCTGCTCGAGCGGGTTCTGCGTCGCCAGCACCAGGAAGGGCTTGGGCAGCGGGAAGGTCTGGCCGCCGATCGAGACCTGGTGCTCCTGCATCGACTCGAGCAGCGCCGACTGCACCTTGGCGGGCGCGCGGTTGACCTCATCGGCGAGCACGAAGTTGGCGAAGATCGGGCCCTTGCGGACCGTGAAATTGGCCTCGCGCGAGTTGTAGACCTCGGTCCCGACGAGGTCCGAGGGCAGGAGGTCGGGCGTGAACTGCAGGCGCGTGAAGCTGCCGTGCACCGCGCGCGCGAGGCTCGAGACGGCCAGCGTCTTGGCCAGGCCGGGCACGCCCTCGAGCAGCACGTGGCCGTCGGTGAGGAGGCCGATCAGCAGGCCCTGGAGCAGGTTCTCCTGGCCGACGATGACCTGGTTGACGGAGTTGCGCAGTTCCTGGATCCAGGCCGAGGCGCGCTGGACCTCTTCCTGGGCGGGTACGGTGGGTGCGGACATGCGGGATCGAGCCTCGGGGGTCGGGCCGATACGACGAGGGAGCGCTCGTGTTGGCCGGAGCGCCCATCCTAGCGGATCCGACGCGCTGGCCGAGAAACAACCGGGGCCGGCGGAACGCTCCGCCGGCCCCGGATTGCACTCAGGAACTGCGCGTCAGTTCCAGGGCACGTCCATGGAGTTCGTGGCGTTGTAGGTCGAGGTACCCACGCAACCGCCGAGCACCACCGGGTCGCGGTAGTAGGCCATGTAATAACGGTGCTGGCCCGCCGTGATGACGTCCCCGAGCGCGGCGGAGCGCGCCGAGACCGTCGGATCGCCAGCGCCCGGGACCGTGATGCCGCCGGCTCCGCCGGGCGACTTCACGTACAGGCGCTTGAGCGTACCCGCGATGCAGCGGATGCCCTGGCCGAACGCGACGCCGGTCCCGTTCGACGAGGTGCCCTGCAGCATGATGGTCGTGCCATTGGGCGTCTGGTTGCTCGAGGCGAGCGTCAGAGTGTCGCTCGCGAGGTTCGAGTTGCCGCTCGCCGCCAGCGAAGCGCCACCCGTAGCCGCGCTGTTGTTGCAGCCGCGCAGCGAACCCGAAGGCGGGTTCGAGCAGGGGCAAGCGCTCACGCCAGCCGTGCCCGGATCACAGTAGGCGACCGCGCCGCCGCCGACCGTGAACTGGACCCAGATCACGTCGAAGTACTTCGTCGTGAGCACACCCGAGGAAGTGTAGGTGTTCTGTCCGTCCGTGATCTGGAAGTCGCGGTCGGAGCTCACCAGCGTCGAGGAGCACGCGAGCGAATCCGGCAGGTCGAGGATCAGGCCGGTCATGAAGTCCTCGTCGGTGGGCGAGGGCAGGTTGGTGCAGGTGTTGTAGCCACCGACCGCGAGGTAGTAGGTGCCGGCCGGGAGCGTGCGCGTCAGCCACGACTCCAGCGTCGTGCCCGGGTGGCAGTGCTCGTCGTCGTTCGTGGCCGGCCCTTCGGCATTGATCACGACGTTGAAGTTCGAATCGAAGAGCGCGATGTCCGTGTCGGCCGTCGTCTGGCCCGTCGTGGTGAGCGTGATCGGGCCCGCGGCGAACGTACCCGGAACGACGATCGGCACGACCGGCGTCGAGGTCAGCGTCGAGTGGTAGTTGGCCGTGGTCGCGGCGGCCCCTGTGACTTCGTAATAGATCGACTCACCCTTGCCAAATCCGTACCAGGCGTTCATGCGCGGGGGCGTGGAAGCCGTCGAGCTCGTCTGCACTGCCGAGTCGGTCGTGCCCGCGACAGGCGCCGTGCCGTTGGCGGGGCAGACCCCGGTGACGCCACTCGTCTGATTGAGGCCGCGGATGTAGCCGGTGTGGCCAACGCCGCCGGTCGTCGTGATCACCAGTTCGTGGCGGTAGATGCCGGGAGCCGCGGGCGCGGTGCCCACGCGCCAGTAGTCCAGTCCCGTTCCCGTCGCACTCGTCGAGAGGCCGTCGAGGAACATGCCGGAAGTCAGGCCCAGCGCCGGTGTCGCGGTGGCCTTGGAATCGTTGGGTTCGATTTCAATGACCTGTGCGAAGGCGGAATTGGCAACAGCGGCGAGGGCCCCCGCGCTTGCGAGAGTGTGAAACAGCTTCATCGGAAATCTCCTGAGGTGATGTGGGCGAACTCGCGAAGAACTCGGGGGGAGCTGGGGGCTCTTCCATCGGGCGCGAGCCGCCTGATAGGCCCGATGCTATCCCCCAGCCCGATTCTTCGCAGCCCCCTCTGCGCTCGATACTCCGGCCTTGGGACGCGCCTCAGCGCCTCTTTCGAAGCCGCCCGAGCTGCAGCCCCGCCTCGAGCGCGTCGGGGTGCTCGGTGCCCAGGTCGCCAAAGCGGCCTCGCGCCGCGAGCACCTCCTCGAAGGCCGTGCGCGCCTCCGCGTCCCTGCCCAGCGCCGCGAGCACGAGCCCGCGGTCGAGCCATGCGCCCGAGAGGTCGCGGTCGAGCTCCAGCGCGCGCGCGAGCGCCGCGAGCGCGGGCTGCGCCGCGCCGAGCTCGGTATGCGCGTGTCCGAGCGCTTCCCAGGCCTGTGCGTCGCCGGGTGAGCGCGCGCACCAGTCCTCGCACAGCGGCAGCGCCTCGCGCATGCGCTGCATGCGGCCGAGCAGCGTGATGAGGTTCGACTGCGGCGTGTCGACATCGTCGTCCGACGCGCGCGCAAGCTCGAGCGCCTCGTGCAGCGACGCCAGGGCCTGCTCGCGCAGCTCCGGCGCCCGCGCGGGCTCGACCTCGGCCAGCGCGGCGAGCACTCCGCCGCGCGCGTTCGCGAGCTCCCAATCGCGCGCGAGCGCCTGCCAGCGCGCGCACAGCTCGAGCGCCTCCTCCAGGCGCGCGCGGCGCAGCGCCGGGAGCTCGCTCGCGCGCGCCTCGCCGTACACCGCGCCTACGAGGTTGCGCAGCGCGACGCGGCTCGTGGGATCCAACTCGCGGGCGCGCGTCCAGAGCTCGCGGTCGCTGCGCCAGGCGCGCGCGTCGGAATGCGCGCGCAGGCCGGGTAGCAAGGCCACGAGCAGCGCCGCGCCCGCGAGGACAGTCGAGCGGCGTGCGATCCACGCTCCCGCGAGGAGCGCCAGAGGCATGCACGAGAGGTAGCTGTAGCGCGCCGCGACGAGCTGCGGCCCGGCTTGCGCGAGACCGAGCACCGGTGCGACGAGCAGCGAGTAGGCGAGCAGCGCCGTCCACGCACCCGGGAAGCGCCGCCGCAGGGCAAACGCTCCCAGGAACGCGAGCGGCGCGAGCAGCAGCGCGGCGGCGAAGCGCGCCTGCGCGGGATCGAGCGGCCGCGGCAGATCGTAGATCGGCTGCACGCCGACGACGGCGAGCGTCTGCAGCGGGTAGAAGAGCCAGCCGTAGCAGGTCTGCGCGAGACGCGCGAGCGGGCCGTGCTCGCTCCAGCCGAACATCCCGGCGTGCAGCGACTGGCCGAAGTAGGCGACCACCGCGGCCGCGAGCGCGCAGGCGAGGAAGGGAAGCTGCTCGCGGACTCGCGTGCGCGGCGTGCCGCGGCGCAGCACCCACGCGTCGAGCGCGAGCAGCACCAGCGGCCAGCCCATCGCGCTGCCCTTGGAGAGCAGGCTCGCCGCGTAGAACGCGAGCGCGGCGACGTACGCGCTGCGGCGCCCCGCTGCGCGTGTGTGCGCGAGCCAGGCGCGCAGCGCTAGCAGCAGGAAGAAGCCCGAGAGCACGTCGCGCCGCTCGGTGATCCAGACGACCGACTCCACGCGCAGCGGGTGCAGCGCGAAGAGCGCCGCCGCGGCCGCCGCGCCCAGATCGAGGCTCGCGCGCCCGCGCAGCTCCGGCCAGACTTGCGCCAGGAGTTCGCGCGCGCAGAGGAAGAAGAGCAGCGCGTCGAGCGCGTGCAGCGCGACGTTCGTGCGATGGAAAGCCGCCGCATCCAGACCCCACAACTCCCAGTCGATCGCGTAGGAGAGCCACGCGAGCGGCTGGTAGGGCCCCAGGTGCGTCGTGGTGAACATCCAGCGCAGCTCGCTCGCGCCCAGTCCGCGCCAGTGCGCGTTCGAGAGCAACAGGTCGGCGTCATCCCAGAGCAGGAAGCCGCCCGAGAGCGCGGGCGCGAAACACAGCCAGCAGGCGAGCACGAGGCCCAGGCCCAGCAGCAGTGCGCGCAGGCGTGGCAGCCCTCCCCGCGCCACGCCGCTCAGACTCCGAAGACGTTGCCGCCCGGCAGCACCAGATCCGCGTTGCGCGCGGGCTCGACGCGCTCGTCGAACGCGCGCTGCACGGGCAGGAAGTGCCGCCGCACACGCATGAGCGCCTCCGCGCCCTCGCGCGCGTCGCGACCGGCGACGCGCCGCAGGCAGACGTTGTCGGCCACGTCGAGCTGCAGCACGCGCTCCAGGCGCGCGCGCAGCAGTGGATGCAAGAGGAACAGGCCCTCGAGCACGAGCACGTCCTGGGGCGCGATCTGGATGCGCGTTCCGCCGCGCTGGTAGTCCACGGCTTGCCCCGCGGCGTGCGGCGCGATCAGCGCCTCGACGAGCTCGGTCGCCTCGAAACCCTGCTGCAGGTGCTCGAGCGGCCGGTCGAGCGGCCAGAAGCTCGTCGCGCTGAGGTCCGCCTCGGGCTTCAAGAACAGGTCGAGCGCCACGACCACCGCGTTTCGGCCGTGCGCGGCGAGCACGCGCGCGGTGTCGCGCGCGAAGATCGTCTTGCCGCTGCCCGAGTGTCCCGTGATGCCCAGCGAGCGCGGCCCGCCCGGCTCGAGCAGCCCGAGCGAGCGCAGGCCCTCCGCCATCCAGCTCGCGCGGCGCTCGAGCAGCGGCACGAGCTCGCCCATGTCCTCGATGCGCGCCTCGCAGGCGACCTCCTCGCCCGCCTGTGCGAAGCCGCGCGCGGCGTGCACGTGCGGCAGGCCGTTGGCCCAGGCCGCGTCGCGGTCGCTCTGACGGTCGCCGACCATCAGCACCGCGCGCGTCCCGAAGGTCTGCAGGAGGTCGCCCACCATGCTGGTCTTGGTGCGCATGCCGGGCGTGTCCAGGCAGCGCGCCTCCTCGACGAAGCGCTGCAGGTCGAGCTCGACCATCATCGTGCGCAGGTAGTCGCGCCCGCAGTTGGAGGCGATGCCCAGCTTGAGCCCGCGCGCGGCGAGCTCGGCCAGCGCTTCGGGCACGCCGGGGAGCAGCGCCGCCTGTCCCGCGCGCAGTGCGCGCTCCTCTTCCTCGACGCACAAGCGCATCACGAGCTCGCGCTGCGCCGGCTCGAGGTCGGAAAACAGCTGGGCGAATCCTTCGGCGAGCGGCATGCCGACGAGGTTCATCCACTCCGCCCCGGTCGGCAGTTCGCGCGCGAGGCCGAGCTCGGCGAAGGCCCTCCGAGCCCCCGTGCGGGCCGCTTCGACCCAGAAACGGTCGGTCGCGACGAGCGTGCCGTCGAGGTCGAAGACCACCCCGTCGAAGAGGATCGTAGGATCCATTGGCGCAGAGCCTAGCAGGCGCGGCTTGGGAGGGCGCGCCCCTCGCCCTATCCTGGGCGCCCCGCGCCCATGCTGACCCTCCTTGCGACGCTCTGTCTCCTCGCCCCCCTCCAGGAATCCGCCGGCGGCCCGCCTTCGCGCGAGCTGCTGCTCGAGCTGACCCGTTCGAGCCGCCTGGCCGGAACCTCCGGCTCGAAGACCGGCGCCGATTTCGTCGCGCGTGTGATGCGCGCGGCCGGTTTCGAGGTCGAGATCGACGAGCGCGAGGTGCTGCTCGCGCTGCCGCGCTCGATCCACTTCCAGGTCCTGCGCGGTCCCAACGACACGCACCCGCTGCTCGAGCGCGGCGAGAGCTTCGACCCCGACGCGCTGCCGCCGACCGACGTGCCCAAGTGCCTGGGCTGGGCCAAGAGCGGCAGCGCGCGCGGCCCGGTCGTCGACGCGGGCTACGGCACGCGCGCGGATTTCGAGCGCCTCGTGGCGGCGGGCATCGAACTGCGCGGCACGGTTGCGCTCGCGCGCTACGGCCGCTGCTACCGCGGCATCAAGGTCGACCTCGCCGCGCAGTACGGCTGCGTCGCGGCGCTGCTCTTCAGCGATCCGGCCGACGACGGCGCGGGCAAGGGCCCGGTCTGGCCCGAGGGTCCGTGGAAGCCGGACTGGGACGCGCAGCGCGGCTCGATCTCCTCGATCGCGGGCTCGCCCGGCGATCCGTCGACGCCCGGCTGGGCCTCGCCGCACCCGGGCGAAGCGCGCGCACGACGGCTCTCCCCCTCCGAATACGACGCGGCGCTGCCCTCGATCCCCGCCATCCCGATTGGCGCCGCTGAGGCGGCCACGCTGCTCGCGAACCTCTCGACGCGCACACTGGCCGACGCGAAGGGCGCGAGCTCGCCGCGGCCGATCGGTCCGGGTCCGGTGCTGGCCGACCTCGTGCTCGACGAGCCGCGCGACCTGCGCGTGATCCGCAACGTGATCGCGCGTCTGCCGGGTGAGGAGCTCGACAGCGTGATCGCCGGCGCGCACCGCGACGCGTGGGTGCGCGGCGCGAACGACGACGGTGCGGGCACGGTGATGCTGCTGCGCGCCGGCCAACTGCTCGGTGCACGCGCGCGCGCGGGGTGGAAGCCCAAGAACGGGATCACGCTCTGCTTCTGGGACGCCGAGGAGTGGGGCATGATCGGCAGCACCGAGTGGGGCGAAGCCAACGGCGCCTGGCTCGCGACGCACACGATCGCCTACGTCAACGCCGACGCGAACGTCAGCGGCGTGGAGTTCAGCGGCCTCTCGGGCACGCCGGGCATGCTCGCGGTCGGCCGTGCGGTGTGCGAGCGCACACCCTCGACGAGCGGCTTCGAGGGCGCGCAGAACTTGTGGGAAGAGTGGATGAAGCGCTCGAAGGACACGCCGGACCTCGGCCTGCCCGGCTCGGGCTCGGACTTCGCGGTGTTCGTGCACCACCTCTCGCTGCCCGTGCTCGAATTCGGCTTCGGCGGCGGCCACGGCGGCCAGTACCACACGACCTTCGACGACTTCGCCTTCGTCGAGCGCTACTTCGACCCGGGCTTCAAGGGCCACGAGGCCGCGGCGAGTCTGTGCGCCGACCTGCTCGGCGAGCTCGCGTTGCGCGGCAAGCCGTGCTTCGACGCCGTCGAAGCGGCGCGCACGCTCGCGATCGTCGCGCGCGCGGCCGGCGCGGAGCAGAAGGACGGGGACGCCTGGCTGGGAGTGCTGCGCGCCGGGAAGATCTCCGGCGCCTTCGAGGAGCTCGCCGCGGCGCTCGAGAACACGCCCGAGCGCAATCGCAATCTGTACCCCGGGCTCGCGCTGAGCGAGGGCCTGCCCGGCCGACCCTGGTACAAGAACCCGCTCTGGGCGCCCGAACTCGAGAACGGCTACGCCTCCGAGAGTTTCCCCACGCTGCGCCTGGCCGCGCGAGAGAGCGCCGCCGCGCTCGACGCCGAGGTCGACCGGCTGGCCGCGACCGTGCGCGCGCTGGTCCCGCCCAAGCGCTGACCCGATGGCACGCTTGTGGCGATTCTTCCGGCGCTTCCTGCGCCACAAGAAGCAGCTCATCGGCGGCTTCTTGTGCATTCCGCTGGCGCAGCTCGCGGACATCGCCATCACGGTCAAGATCGGCGGCGCGCTCGACCGCCTGCGCGCGGGCAGCCCGACCGACTTCCTGGCCGGCATCTTCTGGATCATCCTGGGCCTCTCGGCCTTCAAGGGCGTGTTCCGCTACCTGCAGCGCTGGTGGATCGTCGCCGTCTCGCGCTACGTCGAGAACGAACTCAAGCAGGAGCTCTTCGACAAGCTCGTCTCGCTGCCGCTCGCCTTCCACGCCCGGAGCCGCTCGGGCGACGTCGTGAGCCGCGTCACCTCGGACGTCGAGAACATCCGCATGTTCCTCGGCCCGGGCGTGATGTACACGCTCGGCGCGGTCGTGATGGTGCCGGCCTCGATCGCGCTCTTGTGCACGCTCAACGCGCCGCTGGCGCTGACGATGATCCTGCCGTTGGTGCTGATGGGCTTCGGCATGAAGTTCTTCACGCCGCACCTGCACCGCTGGTCGGAAGCCGTGCAGGAGTCGATCGCCGAGATCTCCAGCCGTGCGCAGGAGAACTTCTCCGGCATCCGCGTGGTGAAGGGCTACGGCCTCGCGGCGCAGCAGTGCGCGCGCTTCGACGAGGCCTCGGAGCGCAACCGGCAGAACCAGGTCAACCTGGGGCGCTCGCGCGGCCTGACGCACGCGCTGACGCACGCCGCGAACGACCTCACCTTCGTCACGATCCTGGTGCTCGGCGGCTGGGCCATGATCGACCGCTCGCTGCCGGCGGGCGACCTGTTCAAGTTCATCGACCTGACCTTCAAGGTCTTCTGGCCGATCATCGCGCTGGGCTGGATCGCCGGCATGTACCCGCGCGCCTACGCCAGCGCGGGCCGGATCGATGAGCTGCTCGCCGAGCAGCCGCTGTTCAGCGATCCGCACGACGCGCTGCGACTCAGCTCCCCGCGCGGCGCGCTCACGCTGCGCGGACTCTCGTACACCTACGCGGGCGCCGCCAAGCCGGCCGTCTCCGGCGTGAGCGTCGACGTGCCCGCGGGCAGCGTGCTCGGCATCGTCGGGCCGACGGGCTCGGGCAAGAGCACGTTGGTCTTGTGCCTGGGGCGCCTGCTCGAGCCGCAGGGCGTACTCGAGCTGGACGGGATCGACGTGCGACGTCTGGCGCTCTCGGACCTGCGCGCCTGCCTGGGCTACGTCCCGCAGGACAGCTTCCTGTTCTCCGAGCGCTACCGCGACAACATCGCCTTCGGTTCCGACACCGAGCTCAGCGACGCGCGCATCCAAGAGCTCGTCGAGCTCGCCTGCATGAAGGACGAGGTGGCGCACTTCCCCAAGGGCCTCGAGACGCTCGTGGGCGAGCGCGGCGTGACGCTCTCGGGCGGCCAGCGCCAGCGCACGTGCATCGCGCGCGCGCTGGCGCGCGATCCGCGCGTCCTGATCCTCGACGATGCGCTCTCGGCGGTCGACACCGAGACCGAGGCGCAGCTGCTCGCGAACCTGCGGCGCGCGGGCGAGGGCCGCACGGTGATCGTAGCCGCGCACCGGCTCTCCTCGGTCGCGCGCGCCGAGCGCATCCTCGTGCTGGGCAAGGACGGCCGCGTCGAGGCGCAGGGCACGCACGCCGAGTTGCTCGAGCGCCCCGGCTGGTACCGCGAGACCTGGCAGCGCCAGCAGGCGCAGAAGGAGCTCTCCGTACTGTGAGCAGCACCGATCTGGATCCGGAGGAAGACGACCTCGTCAGCTCCAAGGCCTGGGACAACGCGATCCTGCTGCGCCTGGCGCGCTACGCCAAGCCGCACGCGCGGCTGTTCTACGCGAGCTTCGGCGTGCTGGCGATGCTGTTCATGCTCGACATGCTCGGGCCCTGGATCTGGCGCCACGCGCTCGACGGACCGGTGCACGCCGCCGTGAGCGCGCGCGAGCGGGACCCCGCGGCCGACATCGGCACATTCGTGCGCCAGTTCTGGTACTGGGTCGGCGGCTATCTGCTGCTGGTCGCGCTCTCGGTCGTCTTCCGCTACCACGAGGTGGCGCAATTGAACCGCACCGGCCAGACGGTGATCGCCGACCTGCGCTCGCGGCTCTTCCGCCACATGCAGAGCCTGGATCTGGTCTTCTTCGACCGCCGGCCGACCGGTGCGCTGGTGACGCGCGTCACGAGCGACGTCGAGAACCTGAACGAGATGTTCACCTCGGGCCTGGTCGTGCTGCTCTTCGACTTCGTCAAGATCGTCGGAGTGCTCGCGTTCCTGTACTGGCTGAACTGGCGCCTGGCGCTGGTCGTCACGGCGGGCACGCCCTTCCTGATCGGCGTGAGCCTGGTGTTCCGCGGCGGCGCGCGCCGCGCGCACCGCGCCGTGCGCGCGCGCCTCTCGCGCCTCAACGGCTACCTGCAGGAGGTCCTGCAGGGCATCCGCGTCGTGCAGGTCTTCCGGCGCGAGAAGGCCGTCTCCGCGCGCTTCGCGCAGCACCTCGACGGCTACCTCGCGGCGAACCTGAAGACGATCTTCCTCTTCGCGCTCTTCTTCCCCGTGATCGACTTCGTCGTCAGCGCGATCCAGGGCACGACCCTCTGGTCGGGCGGCCTCTCGATCGCCGGCGCGCAGCTCTCCTACGGCGAGTTCGTGCAGTTCTGGTTCTACCTCGCGCTGCTCGTCGCCCCGATCCGCGAGCTGGGCGAGCGCTACAACATCCTGCAGAGCGCCTTCGCCTCCGCCGAACGCATCTTCGACATCCTCGACACCCGCCCCACCCTCGAGCCCGAGCGTGAAAAAACCAGCCCGCCTGGTTTTTCGACGCTCCCGCTCCGGGGCCACGTGCGCTTCGAGCACGTCTCCTTCTCCTACACCGAGGGAACCGAGGTCCTGCACGACCTGTCCTTCGAGATCCGCCCCGGCGAGACCGTCGCCGTCGTGGGCGCCACGGGCGCCGGCAAGAGCACGCTCGTCAACCTGCTGCTGCGCTTCTACGAGCCCTCCTCGGGGCACATCACGATCGACGGCCACGACCTCACCGAGCTCGATCCCGCGCGCCTGCGCCGCGCGGTGGGCCTGGTGCTGCAGGAGGACTTCCTCTTCGCCGGCACGGTCAAGGAGAACCTGATCCTCGAGCGTGAAAGCGTCACCGAGGAGTCGCTGGAAGAGGCGCTCGCGGCGAGCCGCGCCGACGAGCTCGTCGCGCGCCTGCCCGGCGGCCTCGCGCACCCCGTGGCCGAGCGCGGCGCGACCTTCTCGACCGGCGAGCGCCAGCTGCTCGCGATCGCGCGCGCGCTCGCGGGCGATCCGCGCATCGTCGTGCTCGACGAGGCCACCGCCAGCGTCGATTCGAACACCGAGGCGCAGATCGAGAGCGCCACGCGCAAGCTGCTCGAGGGCCGTAGCGCGCTGGTGATCGCCCACCGCCTCTCGACCGTGCGCCGCGCGACGCGCATCCTGGTGCTGCACCGCGGCAAGCTGCGCGAGCAGGGCACGCACGCGCAGTTGCTCGCACAAGACGGCATCTACGCACGCCTGCACCGGCTGCAGTTCGCCGAATCCGCCGGCTAGGGCAGCTTCGAAAGCCGCTCGCGCAACGCCGGCGCCTCGAGACCCTCGAGCAGTTTCTCGATCTCGGCCTTGTCGCGCGACTCGCCCTTCTCGGCGCCGAGCAGCAGCGTCTCGGCGAGCCCCACTCGCGCCTCCGTGAGACCCGGTTCGAGCGCGAGCGCCGCGCGGAAGTGGTTCTGCGCGCTCTCGAGCTTGCCCAGGTAGAGCTGGATCGTGCCCGCCAGGCGCCGAGCGCGCGCACGCAGCGGCGGCGCGAGGGATTTGTCGAGGCTCGGCTGCTTCAGGCCCTCCAGCGCGCCCTGCACGAAGGCCTGGCCGCCCGCGTCGGCCGGATCCTGGTGCAGCAGCGCGCGGCCGAGCAGAAACTGTGCGCCGCAACGCGCGCAGCGCACCGCGGCCGCGAGTTCCGCATCGAGCGCGAGCGCGTCGAGCTCGAGCAGCTCGTGCAGCGCCGCCTGCGTGCGCGCGAGATCCGCTGGCGCGAGCTCGAGCTCGCCGCACTCCGCCGTCGCGGCCTGGAGGCGCAGGCGCGGGTCCCCGGGGTCGAAGGCGCGCGCCTGCGCCAGGAAGCGTGCCGCGCGTTCGAAGTCGTGGCGCTCGAGCGCGAGCTCGCCGAGCAGCGCCGCCGCGTGGAAGCGCTCGCGCGCACGCAGGCGCTCGTCGGCTGCGAGCGGCTCGAGCTCGCGCTCGATCTCGGCTGTGGGACGCGCTGCGCCACCCTCGCCGCGCGCGCGCAGCTCGACCTGCGCGCCCAGCAGCCGCACACGTGCGCTGCGCGGCTGGCGCTGTGCGAGGGAATCCGCGAGCTCGTGCGCCTCACCCAGGCCGCCCGGCTCGGAGAGGCGCTGCACCGCCAGGTTGTAGTCGCGCTCATCGAGATCGTGCGCGCGCTCGCCCGGCGGCAGCGCCGGCACGAGCGCGAAGAACGCCCCGACGGCGAGCGCGGCGACCGCGCGTGGCCGCGCTACACGCCACACTTCGAGCAGTGCGAAGGCGGCCATGGGCGCGAGCGGCACGAGCAGCGGCAGACGCGCACGGTCGCTGGTGACCGTCAGCACGATCGTGCCCAGATAGAGCAGGAACAGCAGCGCCAGCTCGCGCCCCGCGCGAGCGCTGCGCAGCACGAGCAGGATCCCGGCGATCCCGAGCGCTCCCACGACGCCGAAATCGGGCCAGGGCAGGCGCGCGAGCGGAACGTAGCGCGCGTCCCACTCGAGGAAGTGGTTGTCGGGCACCTCGTAGCGCCCGAGCGAGAGGCGCAACTTGTTCCACAGGATCGAGAGGTGCAGCAACGGCTGCGCGCGCAGCGAGCGCCCGGCCTCCCCCATCCAGAAGCGGCTCACCTCACCGCGGTCCAATTGACGTCCGCTGCGCCGCTCGGCCTCGTGCTTCCAGTCGTCGGCCTCGTGCTCGGGCACGCCGCGCACGAAGCTGAACTCGCTCGCGCGGCCCCAGGGATTCTCGCTGTTGTTGCCGCCGTAGAGGTTCGTGCCCGCGCCCGCGGTCGTGAGCGCGAATACTCCGCCAACTTGCTGATTGCGGAAGGCGACCGGCAGCAGCACGAGCAGCACGCCGCCTGCGAAGGCCAGTCCGCGCAGCAGCGCCGCGCGCGAACGCTCGCGTCCGAGCGGCCAGAGCGCGAAGAGCGGCAGCAGCACGAGCATGTTGCCGCGCAGCAGAGCGCAGAGCGCCCCGAGCACGCCCAGCGCGAACCACGCCCGCCGGCGCTGCGCGTCGAGCAGCAGCAGCGCGAAGAGCGCGAAGAGCGGCAGGAAGAGGTTCTCCTTCAGGAGCAGCGCGGGAAAGATCATCCCCGGCCCGTAGAGCGCGACGAGACCCGCGGCGAGGCGCCCGGGGATCTCGCCGAAGGCGCGCCGTGCGATGCGGCCACAGAGCACCGCCGTGAGCGCCCACAGCCCGCACTGCGCGACGCGCGCGACGAGCAGCACCGGCCCGAGGAGCGCGTAGAGCGCGCCGAGCGCGTAGGGATACAGCGGCTCCTGGAAGAACACCTCGTGGCCGAGCCAGTCTCCGCCCGCGATCGCGCGCGCCCAGCGGTCGTAGCTCGCCTCGTCGATCACCGGGTGCAAGGCGTTCGGATGGCCCTGCTGGTACTGCCAGACCGCCACGAGGCGCAGCCCGAGCGCCACGAGGAACACGACCAGCTCGAAGCGCTTGGTCCGCATCGCGATCAGGAGCGCGCCATGTCCCAGCGTTCCGGGAGGCTCGAGCGATCCTCGAGCTCGATCGCGCGTGCGATCAGGCGCACGGTGCGCGAGCGGCGCGCGAAGGGCAGCGCCGGCACGAGCAGCGGGACGCGGCGGTAGAACAGCCACTGCAGCGAACCAAGGAGGCCCGAGAGCGGCGCGTGCCTCGCGCGCACGAGCTGCACGTAGGCACGCGCGCGGCGCAGTGCCTGCTCGTCGGCGAGCACGCCGGGTGCGCACTTTTCTTCCAGGAAGCGCGCTGAGGCGACCAGGCGCACGCGGCCCTTGCGCCGCGCCTGCAGCATCAAGTCGAGGTCGTCGGCCGCCATCCCGAGCGTCGGCACCAGGCCCAGGCCGGTGCGCCAGGCGAGCAGCTGCCCGTGGACCGAGAAGAGCGCGCCAAAGCGCGACTCCAGGCGCCGCACGCGCGCCGTCCAGCGGTCATAGCGCGTGCTGCCGTTCGTGAAATGCTGCGCTCCGCAGGCCATCGCAAGCGCCGGCTCGCGTTCGAAGGCGCGCTCGAGCTCGGTGAGCGCGCGCACGTCGAGCTCGACGTCGGCGTCGGTCAGCACCAGCAGCTCGCAGCCCGCGAGCTCGGCGAGCCCGCTGCGCAGCGCGCCCGGCTTGCCCGGCCGCTCGCGGTTTGGGACCACGCGCAGCTCGAGTGCGAGCCGCGCGCCCGCCGCGCGTGCGCGTTCCGCCGTGTCGTCCTCCGAGCCGTCGTCCACGACGACCACGCGCGCCGCGGCCGCGCCCTCGCAGTGCGCGAGGTTCGCGAGCTTGCGCTCGATCACGGCCGCCTCGTTGCGGCAGGGAATCAGCACGCCGAGCTTCACGGTGCGAGCACCTTTTTCGCCAGCGCAGGCCAGCTGCGCGCGCGGAAGAGCACGTTGTCGGCCTGCGCGCACTCCCAGGTGCACTTGCAGCGCTCGCGGCGGATGCGCTCGCGCAGCGCACGCGCCACGGGGCCATCCCACAGTTCGCCGAGGTCCCAGGCGCACTCGTTCAGGTTGCCGAGCGAGGCGCCGAGCACCTCGCAGGGCTGCACGTCGCCGTTCTCGAAGATCACGGCCGAGACCGTTCCGGCAGTGCAGGCGAGGTGCGGCGTATCCTGCTTGCGCGCCACGCGCGCCACGTGCTCGTACATCAGCTCGTCGCGCGCCACTGCTAGACGCGCGAGCGGGAAGTCGAAGTACGGCAGCGCGCCCGAGCGCACCAGCGCGCGCTTGCGCGCCACGAGCTCCTCGTAGCGCGCGATGTCCACTTCGAGCAGGCTCGGATCGAGCGCCGTGCCGCGCGCGAGGTTGATCGTCAAATTGTCCGGGTGCAACTCGCGCACGAGCTCCTCGGCGTGCTCGGCGAGCGTGTCCTGGTTCTCGCGCGTCACGCACACGAGGATGCCGACACCCAGGTTCGGGAACTCGGATTTGAGCGCGACCAGGCGCCGCACGGCCTGCATCGAACGCGCGTGGCCGCCCTTCACCTGCCGGATCGAGTCGTGGATCGCCGGCGGGCCGTCGAAGGAGACCGAGATCGAGAGCTGCAGCTGCGGGTGCCGGCCGAGCACCTCGCGCACGAAGGGCTCGAGGCGCTCTTCGACCAGACCGTTGGTCGGGATCGCCAGGTGCCGCAGCCCACGCGCGGCGAAGCTGTGCGCGACCTGCGCGAGATCCTGACGCAGGAACGGCTCTCCCCCGCCGAGCGAGACCCACAGGAGGGGCCCCATGCGCTCGCACGAGGCTGCGAGCGCGTCGATCTGCGCCAGCGAGGGTCCGGCGACGCCCGCCGCGACCTCCTTCCAGTGAAAGCAGTGCCGGCAGCGCAGGTTGCAGGCGCCCGTGACGAAGAGCGTCAGGTGCAGCGGCGGCCCGCTGCGCCGCAGCGTCCGCGCGGCGAAGGGCAGATAGCGCAGGGCGTTCACGAGCGCTGCATTCTACTGCTCAGGACAACACAGCGGGCGCCGCTTGCGCGACGCCCGCCGTGATCACACTTGATCAGCTCCGGATCAGGGCTGCCAGACGATCGAGCCGCCCTGCGTCAGGTTGAAGGTGCTCGTGCCCGCGCAACCGCCGAGCACGACCGGGTCGCGGTAGTAGACGGCGTAGTAGCGCGTCGAGCCCGCGCTGATGTTGTCTCCGAGCGCCGAGGAGCGCGCCGAGACCGACAGGTCGGCGCCGACCGGTGCGGACATCGAGCCGCCGACTGCGTTGTGCGTGAACAGGCGCTTGAGGCTGCCCGCGACGCAGCGGATGCCCTGGCCGAACGTGACCCCGGCCGCGTTGGTGGCGTCGCCCTGGAGGACGATGCTGGTCGCGGTCGGCTTTTCGCCCGCCGAGGTGAAGACCACGGTGTCGCTGGCCAGCGAGGCCGTGCCGATCGCCGAGAGCTGCGCGCCACCGGTGCTCGAGCTGTTGTTGCAGCCGCGGTCGGTGCCCGTCGGCGGGTTTCCGCACGGGCAGGCGTTCACGCCGGAGACACCCGGGTTGCAGTACGAGGTCATCGGGCTCGAGCCACCCGCGGTCGCGGTGTAGCCATGCGAGCCCGAGGTGCCCGTGTTGCCGTAGCGGTCAGTGCAGTGCGCCGTGTAGCTCACGCTGCCGACCAGGTTGCCCGGGATCTCGCAGCGGAACTGCTGGCCCCACATCGTGCGCGCGGGGTAGGTCGTCACGGGTCCGCCGTTCACGGACACGTCCACCGAGGCGCTGTAGTACGGGATGATGTAGTAGGCGTGGTTGTCGCCGACCCAGAAGCGCACGACGGTCGGGGCGGCGCCCGCGACGCGGTTCGGGGCCTGCTCCAGGCGCGGCAGGTAGGGCGCGAAGGTGTCGTTGGCCGTGGTCGTGTTCTGCAGGTACCACTCGGCCTGGTTCGCGTCGTTGGCCACGAACACGTCCTCGTCGCCGTCTTCGTCGACGTCGCAGGTGTCGGCGTCGAGCGAGGTCGTGCCGTCCGCGGGGATCACGGTGCCCGTCGCCATGTAGGTGTACGTGCCCGTGCCGTTGTTCTGGTAGACGCGATCCTGGCCCGAGAAGTTGGCCACGAACAGATCGAGGTCGCCGTCGTTGTCGTAGTCGAAGTAGTCGCCTTCGTTGTCGTCCGAACCGGAGTTCGAGAGCGTCACGACCGGCGCGTAGACGCCGCTGCCGTTGTTCTTCGTGACGATGTCGTCGAAGGTGAAGCTGACGAGCCAGTTCAGGCCGTAGATGTCCATGTCACCGTCGCCGTCCTGGTCCGCGAACTCCTGCTCGTAGTGGCCGTTGCCCGTCGAGTAGCCGGCGGGCAGGTTCGAGCCCGTGACATCGCGGAAACCGAGCACGTTGCCGTTCTCGGCGAAACGGTTCTGGAACAGGCGCGGCGCTTCCTGGCGCGCGCCGTGGAGCACGTCGAGGTCGAAGTCGCCGTCGATGTCCTGGAGGTCGATGTCCAGCGCGCTGGAGGCGATGTCGCAGTTCACGCCCGTCGCGTTGGTCGTGTTCGCAAGCTGCGTTCCCTGGCACCAGACGCCGGGCACGCCGTTCGTGATGTTCTGGGCCGGGAGCTGGAAGCCCGAGGGGTTGAACTCGGTGAACACGCCCGTGCCGTCGTTGAGGAAGATGCGGCTGGGGACGTTTCCGCCGAGCGCTCCGCCGTAGCTCGAGTGGAACAGGTCGAGGTCGCCGTCGTTGTCGAGGTCGGCGAAGTCGCAGTCGCAGGAGAAGTCGATGAAGCCGCCGCCGATCAGCTGCGAGGGCGCGATCGAGGATCCCGCTCCGCCGAGGTTGCTCCAGTGCGCCGCAGTCTGGTCCTGGAAGAAGCCGGTCGTACCGCCCTGGGCCCCGCCCATGTTGACCCACCAGCGGTTGCTCTGATTCGAGATCTGCGCCGTGTTGGAGACGTAGATGTCGTTGTCGCCGTCCGCGTTCATGTCGAGGAACTCGATGTCGCGGCTGTCGTCGAGCACGGCCGGGAACTGGGTCGTGGTGACGTTGGTGAAGACGCCCACCGTGCCGCCCTGCGCGCCGCCCTGGTTCTGCCAGAGCACGTTCTGCTGGTTGCCGAAGTCGCCGCCCTCCGCGAAGGCCGCGTCCCAGTCGCCGTCGTTGTCGATGTCCGCGAAGTCCACGTTCTCGGTGTAGCCCGAGCTCGAGGGGACGCTGGTCGTGTTGTGCACGAGTTGCTGCGCGCTCGCGTGCGCGCAGAGGACAAGGCCGCCGAGCAGGAAGCCGGCGCGGGTCTGGATGCGGTTGAGTCGTGCCATGTCGATTCGCAAGAGAGGGGACAGAGAGGAGGAACGTGGCGTAGAAGGACGGCGACGCCTGCCCCGGGGTGGAGCTCCCGCGGCACGCGTCGTTCAAACTATAGCGGACATGTGGAGGGAGTGGGGACCTCTCGTGTTCCTTCAGGGCGGAGATTTTTTCTGCCCCCCCCCACCATTGGCCGATTCCTTGCCCTTCGTTCACCCCCCGCGCGCACGCTCGAGCTGCCGCAGGCATACGGGCAGCAGGCGTTCGGCGGTCAGGGACGAATTGTCCGCATCGGGGCGGTACGAGCAGTAGTCGGTCGCCGTGCTCCAGAGCTTCTCTCCCAGGCCGTAGAGCTCGATTTCGGCCGCGGAGGTCGGAGCGAAGAAAGCGACCACGCGTCGGCGCAGTGCCGTAGCCATGTGGAGGGCGAGGCTGTCGCTGGTTACGAGCAGCGAACACAGCTCCACGCGCGCGGCGAAGTCGAGCAGGCCGTTGCCACTGCCCGCGTCGATTCCGCGGGGTCGGTCAGAGTGCGTACGCAGTCCGTCGAGGATGGCCTGCATGCGCTGCGCCTCGGCCTCGCCTCCCAGGACGAGGAAGGCGACGCGCCCCGCGAGCGCGCGCGAGATCCCGGCCGCGAGTTCGACCGTGCGCTCGACCGGGAGCTGCTTGGAGACCCAGCGGCCGCCCGCGCCGGTGTTCAGCCCCACCAGCGGCACACCCGGCTCCAGCGCAAGTCCTTGCGCAAACGCGCGCGCGCGCTCGCGCACCTCTCCGGGGAGCACGAGCTCGGGCTGGCCCATCGGGATCCCGAGCATCTCGGCGTAGATCTGCGGATGGCTCTTCTGGTTCACGACCTTGAGCCGGTCGGCCTCGGCCTTGCCGTGCACCGAGAGCAGGCCCATGTCGAACCACGCGGCGACATCGCGCGTGTAGACGCGCTCGCCCGCGGGCGAGAGGTGCGCGCCCGAGAGCCGCCCGGTCGCCAGGCGCGAAGCGAGCGCGCACAAGGGCTCCTCGTCGTCGAGCGAGATCACCCACTGCCAGCCTCTCTCGACGAGGTGCGCGGAGGCTTGCGCGAACGCGGCCGGTGAGCGCGTGTCGAGCGCCACGACCTCGGCGAGGAGCGGGTGCGTGCGGACGAGGTCCACGGCGCCCGGCGCGGTCGCCCAGGTGATCGGCACGCCGGGGTAACGCGCGGCCAGCCCCGGGAGGATCGAGGTCGTGCGCAGGACGTCGCCGAGGGCGGCAGTCTTCTGGATCAGGATCCCGGGGTGTTGCATGCGGCCGCGAGCGGGCCCAAAAAGCATACGATCTCCCCCAGGCACCCGCGTGAACGGCTCGATCAAGATCGGCAGCATCCTCGGCATCACCCTGCGCCTGCACATCCTGTTGCTGGTGCTCTTCGGGGTGCTGATCGTCGGGGGCCAGGACCCGCTGATCTACGCGATCCTCTTTGGCTGCGTCCTGCTGCACGAACTCGGCCACAGCCTGGTCGCGCTGGCCTTCGGGATAAGGGTCGTCGACATCACGCTCTGGCCGCTGGGCGGGATGGCGCGCATGAGCCGCATCCCCGAATCGACCTTGATCGAAGGCCTGATCGCCCTCGCCGGCCCCGCGGTCAATTTCCTGCTCGCGGGCCTGGGCCACCTCGCGGGCGGGGTCTGGGGCGGTCCCTTCGCCTTCGTCAACCTCCTGATGGGCCTCTTCAACTTGCTGCCGGCCTTCCCGATGGACGGCGGACGGCTCTTGCGCGCGCTCCTTGGGAGCAACGGCCGCTGGCTGCTCGCGACCGAGCGCGCGGTGCGCATCGGGCGTTGGTTCGCCGTGCTCCTGTGTGTCGCGGGCGTGACCGGCTTCGGGCCCTGGCTGGCGCCAAACCTCGCGCTGCCGCTGGTCGGGATCTTCGTCTGGTACAGCGGCAGCCAGGAGCTCGCCGCGGTGCGCGCGCGCCACGCCGACAGGCCGAGTTCGCCCGTCAGCCCGACCGCGGGCTTCAGCGACGAGGAGATCGAAGCGCTCGAACGCTTCCGCGGCCGCATCCGCGACTCGCGCTCCGACGAGCGCTGATCCTTAGCGTGTCTCGTACACGCGCGCCCTTCCCGCGCGGCGCACGGCTCGACATACTACCGCGGTAGTAGTTGGTCGCTCGCGCGGGGGTCGCGCGCACGGCCGGCCAGGGAGGAACGGGGGATGCTCGGACTCGTCTTGGTACTCGCGCTGTGTGCGGCGCCGCTGCAGCAAAAGGCAGAGGAGCAGTACGCCTACGTCGCCGCGCTCGCGCAAAAGGGCCTGAACGAACAGCTCGCGCGCGAGGCGCAGGGCTTCCTGCGCGCCTACCCGGAGCACCCCAAGGCCGACACGGTGCGCTACCGCCTGGGCTGTGCGCTCTTCGAACTGCAGCGCGAGCGCGACGCTGCGCCCGTGTTCCAGGAGCTCGCGCGCCGCGCGGACTTCGAATTCGCCGCCGAAGTGCAGTTCCGCCTGGGCCAGTGCCTGCTCGGGAGCGGCGAGCGCGAGGCGGCCGAGCAGGCGCTCGCGCGCGTGCTCGCCGCGCGCAAGGAGTACCTCGCGGCGCCGACGTTGGCGCTCCTCGCGCAGTCCGAGCTCGCGCGCAAGGACCACGAGCACGCGCTGGAGCACTTCGAGAAGCTCCTCGCGCGCAAGGACGTCGGCGACTACGCCGCCGACGCGCGCTGCGGCCGCGCCTGGTGTCTGAAAGGCCTGGGGCGCGCCAGCGAGGCCGCGCAGGCCGCGCGCGCGGCGCTCGCCTCCGCCCCGCCCGCGCGCGCGGGCGAGATGAGCTTCCTGCTCGGCGAGAGCCTGCTCGACGCGCACGACGCACAGGGCGCACTCGAGGCCTTCTCGAACGTGCGCGAGGGCAGCTACGCCGACGCGGCGCTGCGCGGCTCGGGCTTCGCGCACGTCGAGCTCGGCGATTCGCAGGGCGCCGCGAAGGATTTCGGCGCGCTGCTCGAGCGCTTCCCGAAGAGCCCGCTGCGCGCCGAATGCGCGCTGCAGCGCGGCGTGGCGCTCTTGCGCGCGGGCGATGCGCCGGCCGCCGTGCAGGCCTTCTCCTCCCCCGATTGCGCCGCAGACGCGGATACGCTCGCCTGGCGCGCGCGCGCGCAGGACGCGGCCGGGGACAAGCAGGCCGCACTGAGCAGCGTCGAGCGCGCGCTCGCCCTGCATCCGTCCGCGGAGCGCGAACAGGCTCTGGCGCTGCAGCGCGCCGAATTGCTCGCCGCCCTCGGCCGGGGTGCAGAGGCGCAGCGCATCTGGGAAAGGGTGGGCGACGACCGCGCGCTGCTCGCGGCCAGCGTCGCGGCGCTCTCGGCCAAGCACTTCACAGAGGCCGCCGATCTGGCCGGCCGCATGCTCGAGCGCTTCCCCCAGAGCCAGCTCGCGACCCAGGCGCGCCTCGCGCGGGCGGAGGGCTGCTATGGCGCGGGCCAATGGAAGGAGGCCGAGGCGGCCTTCGCCTCGGCCGCGCAGTCCGATACCGATCCCGCGCGCGCCCTGCGCGCGCGCTCGCGCGGGGCCTGGTGCGCCTACCAGTCCGGCGAGTTCGCGCGCGCCGCGCAGGCCTTCGACACGCTCGCGCAGGGCAAGGGCGAAGCGCCCGAGATCGAAGAGGCCTGCTTCATGGCCGCTCGCGCGCGCGAGGACGCGGGCGACGCCGCCGCCGCGCAGGGCTACGAGCGCTACGGAAAGCGCTTTCCGCGCGGCGCGCACGCCGAGGAGGCCAGCCTGCGCGGAGTGCTGCTCGCGCCGGCCGGCACGCGCTGCGAACGGCTCGCCGCACTCGAAGGACACTTCGGCGAGGGCGCACTCGCCGCGCGCGTGCACTACGAGCGCGCCTGGTGCCTGTACCAGGCCAAGCAGTACGCGGACTCCGCGCGCGAACTCGAAACCGTGCTCGGCAACTCCGCTTCGGGCGCGCCGCTCGAACAGGCCGGACGCGAGCTCGCCGTGTGGTGTGCGCTGCAGCAGGGCGACCTCGAGCACGCGCTCGCGGGCTGGAGGGAGCTCGCGCGCACGGGCCTCGACGAAGAGCGCGCCGGCACGCTCGTCTCCGCGCTCGCGGCGGCGCTCTCGAAATCCAAGCGCGAGGCGGACGCGCGCGCGGTCGTCAGCGAATTCGGGAAGTCCGCGCGCACACCGGCCGGCCGCGCGCGCGCCGCCTTCGAGCGCGCCGAACTCTCCGACCCCGCGCACGCGCTCGAGCTCTACGACGCCGCCGCGCAGGAGGCCTCCTCCCCCATCGCCGACCGCGCGCTCTACAAGGCCGGCTTCGCGCGCCTCTCCGCGGGCGACAGCGCAGGCGCGCAGCGCTGCTTCCAGAAGCTCGTCGACGAGCACGCGCAGAGCGAGTTCTTCCACGAGTCGCTGTTCCTGCTCGGCGAGGCGCAGTTCCGCGAGGGCCAGTTCGAAAAGGCCGCCGCGAACCTCGAGCGCGTGCGCCGCGAAGCGCCGCGCCATCCGCTGCTGCCCAAGGTGCTCTTCCGTCTCGGCCTCGCGCAGGGCGAGCTCGGACGCTGGAAGGAATCCGCCGAGGTGCTCGGCGCGCTGCTGCGCGCGAACCCGGACTTCGCGAACCAGGCCGAGGCCGAACTCGGCCGCGGGCGCGCGCTGGGCGAACTGGGCGACGCTCGCGGCGCGCGCGTGTGCTTCGAACGCGTGCTCGCGCTCGACCAGGGCGTGCTCTCCGCGCGCGCACACCTCGAGCTCGGCCGGCTGGACTACTCCGCGAGCGACCTCGACGGCGCGCTGGCCGAGTTCCTCAAGGTCGCCGTGCTGTACGCGGCCGACGAGGAGGTCGCCGAGGCGCTCGTGCTCGCCGGACGCGTGCTCGAGGACCAGAAGCAGCCCGACAAGGCGCTCGAGCAGTACCGCGAGGTGCTCGCCAAGCACGGCCAGGCCCGCTACGCCGGCGAAGCGCGCAAGCGCCTCGACGCGCTCGGATCCCGCTAGAAAACCGCCACAGGAGGAACATCGATGAATCCCGTCCAGGCCGCCCACGGCGGCGCCATGCCTTCGCTCTGGGAACTGATCGCGAGCGGCGGACCGCTGATGTGGCCGCTGGGTCTGTGCTCGGTGATCGCGCTCGCCTTCGTGGTCGAGCGCGCGCTGCGCCTGCGCCGCGCGGCGCTGGGCACCGAGCTCTCGGGCAAGCGCATCGTCGACACGCTGCGCAGTTCGGGCACGGCCGCGGCGCTCGAACTCGCGCGCGCGGAGCGCACCCCGCAGGCGCGCGTCGTGACCGCCACGCTCGAGCAGGCCAGCGCCTCGCCCAGCGAGCGCGAGAAGCGCGTCGAGGACCTCGCCGCGCTCGAGACCAAGCGCCTCTCGGGCAACCTGCGCCCGCTGATGATCGTCTACGTCGTCGCGCCGCTCCTGGGTCTGCTCGGAACCGTGTGGGGCCTGATCGAGGCCTTCGCGACCGTGGCGACCAAGAACGCGCTCGGCCGGCCCGAACTGCTCGCCGCGGGCGTCTACCAGGCGCTGGTGACGACGGCCGCCGGCCTGGCGATCGCGATCCCCGCGGTGGTCGCCTACTACCACTTCAAGGGCCGCATCGAGAACTTCGCGCGCGGCCTCGAACAACTCTACGGCGAGATCGATCCGCTGCTCGTGCCGCGCGAGGTGCCCCGTGCGAGTGCGTGACGACGACTCGATGCCCGATCCGGAGTTCAGCATGGCTCCGCTGATCGACGTCGTGTTCCAGATGCTGGTCTTCTTCCTGGTCGCTTCGAGCTGGGGGGCGCAGGAAAAGCAGCTCGAGCTCGAGCTCCCGAGCGCGCAGTCGGCGAGCGCGCCGGCAGAGCCCCTGGACGAGCTCGTGATCGACGTGCGCCGCGACGACAGCCTCGTGCTGCGCGGCCACGAGCTCGAGCGCTCGGCGCTCGAGGGCGAGCTCAGCACGCTGGCGCGCGCGAACCCGCGCCTGCCGGTGACGATCCGCGGCGACCGCCTCGTGCACCACGAGGACATCGTCGCGGTGATGGACGCCTGCGGCATCGCGGGACTCACGAACCTGGCGATCGGCACGCTGGACACGCACTGAGGAGCACGAGGATGGCACGCGTAGGCAGCAAGGAGATCGTGATCGTGGCCTCGCTGCTCGCGGCCGCGGGCTACGTCGCCGTGCAGCGCGTGCGCTCCGACGCGCAGGGCGCCGGCCGACTCGGCGACGGCCGAGCCGTGCTGGCAGCGCTCGACGAGCCGCTCGTGCGCCACGCGCTGTGGGAGGCGCCGGTCGAGCTCGCGCCGGCGCTCGAGGCCGCGGGCGGCGAGTCGCGCCCCGCGCTCTCGCCCGACGGTCGCTTCCTGGTCTTCGCGAGCGGCGCGCGCGGCTCCGACGCGAACCTCTTCGTCTGCACGCTCGCGGGCGGTCTGCCCGGTGCCGCACGGCCGCTCGCCGCGCTCGACACGAGCGCCGACGAGCTCGCGCCGGCGTTCTCGGGCGAGTACCTCTACTTCGCCTCCGACCGCCCGGGCGGCGCCGGCGGTCTGGACCTGTACCGCGCGCGCTTCGAGAACGGTCGCGCGGGCGAACCCGAACGCCTCGACGAAGCTCTGCAGTCCCCCGCCGACGACACCGACCCCGCGCCGACGCGCGACGACGGCACGCTCGTCTTCGCGCGCGTCGACGGTCGGCGCAGCGCGCTCTTCGAGGGCCATCCCGGCTCGAGTGAAACCGCGCCGCGCCTCGAACTCCCGGGCGCGCCCGCCGACGCGCGCGAACCCGCGCTCTCGGCCGACGGACGCGTGCTCTGGTTCCGCGCCGCGCAAGGCACGAGCAGCGCGCTCTGGCGCGCGCTCTGGCTGCGCGAGAGCTGGCAGCCCGCGCGCTGCGTCGACGAACTCGACAGCCCGGCCGACGAGGGCGGACCGTGCCTGGCCGCGAACGGTTTCGAGCTCACTTTTACGCGCGCGCAGGCGGGCGCCGCGCCGCACCTGTGGCACGCGCGTTCGCGCGAGGTCTACGTGCTGCCCGGGCGGCCCTGGACCTGGATGGACAGCGCCGTCGTCGCTTCGCTGCTCGCGCTGGCGCTGATGGCGCTGCTCGCGCGGCGCTGGCCCGCGCTCGAACTGATCTACAAGTGCCTGCTGATCTCGGTGCTGCTGCACTTGCTGCTGCTGTTCCTGATGCAGTACCTGTTCCTGGGCGGCAATGAGATGCCCGCGCACGGCAGCGACACGCACCGCGTGCGCTTCGTGCCCAGCGCGCGCGCGCAGCCGGTCGCGGAGCGCGGTCCCGCGGCGGAGCACGTCGAGCTCGCGAGCCTCGCCTCGCCGGCGCTGCCCGGCGCGCTCGAGGCGCTGGTGCGGACGCCCGCGAGCGAGCCCGCGAGCGCGCCCGAACGCGGAACGCTCGAGCGCGAGGCGGTCGAGGCTCCGAGTCCGTCCGTGGCGCTCGCGGAACCGCGCGAGGAGTTGCGCACGCGCACGGGCCAGGCGCCCGCGCTGCCGCTCGAGGCGCGCACGGCGGCGAGCGAGGCCGCGCGGGCGGCGCTCGCCCCCTCGCAGACGGCCTCCTCCTCGCTCGAGGGACCGGCGCTCGCCCTTCCGGCTGCGCACGAGGAGACGGCCCCGGGACGCAGCGCGGACCGCGCGGCGCCGAGCGCCCCGGCGAGCGCCGCGCACGTCGCGCTGGCCGCACCGCGCGAGGGTGCACAGAACACGCGCAAGGGCTCCGCGCCCGCGCTCGCGATCGAGGCCGACGCTCCGCGCGGTGCGGACGCTCCCGCGCATCCCGAGCTCGCCAGCGGCGGCACTTCCTCGTCCGCGCTCGAAGGCGTCGCACTCCAGGCGCCGGGCAGCGAAGCGCCGTCCGCGCCCACGCGCGCCGACGTCCGGGCTGCTGCGTCGAACGCCACGCCGCGCGCGGAGGTCGCGCTCGCCGCACCGAGCGTCGAACGCCCGCAGCACGACGCAGCACCCGCGCCCGGCCTCGGGCTCCAGAGCGCTGCTCCCGCATCCCCGTCCGGGCCCGAGCGCCCCTCGCTCTCTTCGGCCAGTGCGACCGCGCGCGAGGGCGCGAGCGAGCCCGGACCCTGGCACTTCGGCTCGCCCGCGCACGAGGAGAGCCCCGCGGCGCCCGCGCGGACGGCGGCAGCTCCCGCGGCGCCGATCGCGAGCGCCCCGCTGCCGTCGGTCGCGCTCGCGCAACCGAGCGGCGAGCACGCTCCCGCGCGAGCGCAGTCCGCGCCGGAATTCGAGCTCGGCTCGGCCGCGAGTCCGCGAACAGCGCTGGAGGGACCTGCGCGGCCCGAGGTCGCACCCGCGCACGCGGACACGCCCCAGCCCGTGCTCGACTCGCTCGTCAAGCTGCCCGACACGCCGCGCGCGGATCCGGGTGCGGAGCGCAAGAGCTGGGACCACACGCCCTACGAGAACCGCGCGCCCGAGCAGAAGGCGCGCGCGCTGCAACTGCACGGCGGCGATGCACACACCGAGGAAGCGGTCGCGCGCGGCCTGGACTATCTCGCGCGCATCCAGCAGCGCGGCGGGAACTGGGGCCGGCTCGAGGGTTTCGACGAGAAGTACGGCCAGGTCGCGGTGGGCAAGACCGGCCTCGCGCTGCTCGCCTTCCTCGGCGCGGGCCACACGCAGGTCTCGGACACGAAGCACTCCGCGGTCGTCGCGCGCGCGGTCGACGCACTGCTCGCGCTGCAGGATCCCTCGAGCGGGCACTTCGGCACTTCGGACGCCTACAGCCACGGCATCGCGACCTACGCGCTGGCCGAGGACCTCGCCATGACCGGCGACGCGCGCGTGCGCGCTGCGCTCGAGCCCGCGCTGAAGCACATCCTCTCCGAGCAGAACACGAGCTCCGATCCGCGCCTCTTTGGCGGCTGGAGCTACTACTTCCCCGACGGCCACGTCTTCGACCGCTGGCCGCGCACGGCGATCAGCGCCTGGCAGGTGATGGCGCTCGAGTCCGCGCGCCTCTCGGGCCTCCGCGTGCCCGATGCGGCCTTCGAGGGCGCGCGGCGCTTCCTCGAGAACGCGCGCGACGAGGCGGCGGGCAACTGGCGCTACAACCACGACCCGCAGCGCCTGCGCTCGGACTTCGCCACGCTGCCGGCCTCGACGCCCGCGGCGATGTTCGCGCTCTCGCTGCTCGGCGACGACCTCGCGAGCGCGGACTACGAGCGCGCACGCGCCTACGTGCTCGAGCGCGCGCCCGATGGTTACCGCTACTCGGGCGACGACGACTTCGTGCTGCGCGGCGCGGGCAACCTGTACTTCTGGTACTACGGCACGCTGGCGCTGTTCCGCGCGGGCGGAGCGGACTGGAAGCGCTGGAACGAGGCCATGAAACGCACGCTGCTGCCCGCGCAGGGCCGCGACGGGTCGTGGGAGCCGATCGAACCCTACGCGCGCTACGCCAAGGACTCCGCGTCGGACAAGAGCTACACGAGCGCGATGTGCGTGCTCAGCCTCGAGGTCTACTACCGCTACTACCTGCCGCTCTTGCGCGTGCGCTGAACCGCGCGGTCCGAGCCCGGGTTCATCTCGCGCAGGAAGAGATACAGCTCGCGCAGCAGCACGCGCGCGTCCTCGAAGCGCTCGACCCCGATGCGCGCGCCGAAATCGCGCGCGGCCTCGACGTACAGCCGACGACGCGCCTGCGGATCGAGGTCCGAGAGCAGCGCCGGCTCGCCGCGCGCGAGCAGGTGCCGCAGGTAGGCCAGGTCTGCGCGCGAGAAGCGCGAGGCGAGCGCGGGCACGAGCGGCAGGCTGCGCGAGGCGAGTCCCGACCAGCGCTCCCCGGGCCAAGGCTCGCGCAATTCGCCGCCGATGCGCCGCGGAAGACGCACCACCATCGTGCCCGCGGCCAGATCGCCCAGGCGCTGCGAGAGCGGCGTCGCGGCGACCAGCACGATCCCCAGCGGCAGCGGGAGCAGCAGCAGCAGGTCGAGCAGCACGAATGCGCCGCGCAAGATCGACTGCAGCACCTGCACCGGACCGCCGTCGAGGCTGCGCACCTGCAGGCGCAGCGCGCGCTTTCCGGGCGTCTGGCCGCCCCAGAAAATCTCGAAGACGACGAAGTAGCCCACGATGAGGAGCAGCCAGCCGCCGACCACCAGGCCCATCAGGAACTTGGTCGAGCCCGTGGCGTCGAGCTGTCCCAGGAGCGCCAGCGCGAAGATCGCCACCCAGAGCGCGACAACCAGGATTCCCAGATCGATCGCGGCCGCGAGCGAGCGGCTGCCCGCCCCGGCGAGATCCTGCCGCAGCTCCACTCCTTCGGCCGTGCGCGTGATCCAGACTGCCACGCGCGCATGATCCCGGCCGCGGGCGCCGGGCGCAAGGAGAGGTCGTGGACAGCGCACGCGGGCGCCGAGCAGAATGCGCGGCATGCAAGGCCAAGCCGCCGACCCGACGCAGGACGCGCTCGTGCGCCTCTCCACGCTCGTCCAGCGCGCGCAGAGGTCCGGCTGGAGCTCGTTCTCCGACGAGGAGCTGGCCAGCTTCCCGCGCCTGTACCGCCGCGTCTCGACGCTCGTCGCCGAGGAAGAGACCGCCGGCCAGGACGAGCTGCTCCTGCGCCGCCGCCGCGCGCTGCTGCTCGAGGCGCACGCGCTCTACCGCCAGCGCACGAACGGGGCGCGCGGGTTCCTGCGCACGCTCGCGCGCCTGTACCTGATCGAGGTGCCGCGCACGGTGCGCGCGGAGTGGAAGCTCGTGGCGAGCTCCTTTGCGCTGATGTACGGCCTGGCGATCGTCTCGGGTCTGCTCGTCCACCACGACCTGGAGCTGGCCTTCTCGCTCTGCTCACCGGACATGATCTCGCACGAGATCTCGCAACTGGCGCAGACCAGCGAGGGCCACCCCTTCCGCGGCAACTTCACCTTCGGCCTGGGCGAGTCGCCCGGCACGGCGGGCTGGATCATGGCGCACAACATGGGTGTGGGCCTGATGTTCTTCGGCGCGGGCCTCGTGCCGCCGCTGTTCCTGGTGCTCCTGTGCGTGAACGGGCTGATGCTCGGGAGCTACACCGCGGTCGCGATGCACTGGGGCCAGGGCTGGTCGATCTCCTCGATCCTGTGGTGCCACGGCATGCTCGAGATCCAGGCGCTCCTGCTCGCAGGCGCCGGCGGGCTGGTGCTCGTGCGCGCCTGGATCGCGCCCGGCCCGTGGTCGCGGCGCCACGCGCTGACGCTCGAATCCAGGCGTGCGCTGCGCCTGCTCGCGCCGGTCTTTCCGATGCTGTTCTGCGCCGGAACGATCGAGGCCTTCGTCAGCCCGCACGCGCCGCTCGAAGTGCGCGTGGCGGTGGCGGCGGTGAGCCTGGTGCTGATGGTGCTCTGGTTCGGCTTCGGCGGCCGCGGCGCTCAGAACATCGAGTCGAGCACGAGCATCGATCCGGTCGGGCCGTAGACGCGCGCGCCGCTCGCGTCTTCGAGCAACACCTGCGTGTAGATCGTGCGCGAGAGCACCTGCGCGGGCAGCGCGGACTGCCGGATGCGCGTGATCAACGTCCCGCTCGCGGGGATGTCGCCCAGGAACAGCATCGGCGAGGGTTGCGAGTTCGCGACCAGGCGCATCCCGAGCGCTTGCGTCGCCAGCGTGAAGGCCGGGGTCGACTCCATCAACAAGTAGGCGTGCGCGCCCGGCTGGCCGTGGATCTGCAGCTCGGGGTTCGTGCCCTCGGGCACGGGCGTCGGCAGCGAGGCGTGCACCGCGGGCGGCGCGAGATCGATGAACTGCGGGGCCGCGCCCCGGCGCGCGAAGCCGTTGTCGCCGTCGAAGCCCTGGAACCCGAGGCCGAGGTCTCCGCCGAGCGTCGTGGAGTCCTGGATGCGCGCGAGCGAATTCCACAGATCGAGACCGTCCCCGCCGTCCCCGCCGACCGCGTAGACGATCACGAACTGCCCCGAGGCAAAGCCCCCGTCGCCGCCCTGCAGGGCGCAGCCGGAGAAGAAGAGCGTGCTCCCGCTCGCGTAGCAGCCGTCGCCCCCGCCCCCCGCGTCGGGATAGCCGGCGCTGTTGTCCGCGCCCCGGCCGCCCTGCAGCGTGCAGTCGTAGAGGGAGACCGACGCGTTCGATGCCTCGAGCCCGGGGCCCGAGACACCCACGTCGAACCCGTCCGAGGGATACCCGACACCGCCGGTGAGCAGGGTGTCCACGAAGCTGACGGACTGCGAGAGCGAGACGCGCGCGCCCGCCCAACCGGAGAAAGCGCTGAACGGTGGGCCCGTGCTCGAGGCACCCGTGAAGGAACAGTGCTCGATGCGCACGCTGCCCTGGTTGTCCGAACACCACAGGCCGAACGAGGAGAAGCCCGTGTTGGGGATGCCGGTCGCGGAGAGGTTCGCCAGCAGCACCGTGCCGCCCGCGAGGCTCGCACGCACGCGCACGCCGCCCTGGACGGACACGCTGCCGTCCGTCGCGCCGACCACCGAGAGCGACTTCGAGTTGACCGCGAAGGAGTCGTAAACACCCGCGCGGACGAGCACGACGTCGCCCTCCTGAGCCGCGTCGACGGCTGCCTGAATCTGCGTGTAGACGCCCGAGCCTCCCGCAGGATCGACCACCAGGACGTCGGCCTGAAGGGGCAAAGCGGGCGCGCACAGCGCCAGCACGAGGCTGCAGATTCGGATCATGGTTTCCTCCGGCCACTGTAGCGCGGTCGGGGGGGGTCCTGGACAGGACTTCCTAGCCCCCGCGCCTGGATCGCGCCCGGCCCGTGGTCGCGGCGCCACGCGCTGACGCTCGAATCCAGGCGTGCGCTGCGCCTGCTCGCGCCGGTCTTTCCGATGCTGTTCTGCGCCGGAACGATCGAGGCCTTCGTCAGCCCGCACGCGCCGCTCGAAGTGCGCGTGGCGGTGGCGGCGGTGAGCCTGGTGCTGATGGTGCTCTGGTTCGGCTTCGGCGGCCGCGGCGCTCAGAACATCGAGTCGAGCACGAGCATCGATCCGGTCGGGCCATAGACGCGCGCGCCGCTCGCGTCTTCGAGCAACACCTGCGTGTAGATCGTGCGCGAGAGCACCTGCGCGGGCAGCGCGGACTGCCGGATGCGCGTGATCAACGTCCCGCTCGCGGGGATGTCGCCCAGGAACAGCATCGGCGAGGGTTGCGAGTTCGCGACCAGGCGCATCCCGAGCGCTTGCGTCGCCAGCGTGAAGGCCGGGGTCGACTCCATCAACAAGTAGGCGTGCGCGCCCGGCTGGCCGTGGATCTGCAGCCGGGGATTCGTGCCCTCGGGAACCGGCGTCGGCAGCGCGGCGTGCACCGCGGGCTGCACGAGATCGACGAACTGGGTGGCGACGCCTCTGCGCGCCAGTCCGTCGAGACCATCGCTCCAGCCCTGCGGGTCGCCGATCCCGCCGGTCCCGCCGGTCGTGGACGACCCCTGCACGCGCGCAAGCGAGTTCCCAAGGTCGATGCCATCGCCGCCATTGCCGCCAAGCGCGAAGCCCAGCGCGAACTGCGGCCAGCCGACTCCCCCGTCGCCGCCTTCGAGGACGCAACCCGAGAAGTAGAGTGTGCTCCCGCTCGCGCGGCAGCCGTCGCCACCGTGTCCCGCGTCGGGGGACCCGAGCCCATTGTCCTCACCCGCGCCGCCACGCAGCGTGCAGTCGTAGAGCGAGACCGAAGCGCTCGAGGCTTCGAGCCCTGGGCCGGAGAACCCGATCGCCGGGGAGGAGCCTGCATGCCCCCCACCACCGACAAAGCGCGTGTCCACCAGGCTCACGTACGGCGAGAGCGAGACGTGTGCACCGGCCCAGCCGTCGTAGGCGTTGCTGAAGAATCCAACGCTCGAAGCACCCGTGAAGGAGCAGTGCTCGACGCGCACGAAGGCCTGATTGTCCGAGCACCACAGGCCGTAGGAAGCCGAACCCGTGTCGGGGATGCCGGTCGCCGTGAGATTCGCGAGCAGCACCGTGCCCCCCGCGAGGCTCGCGCGCACGCGCACGCCGCCTTGGACGGTCACGCTGCCGTTCGTCGCGCCGATGACCGAGAGCGACTTGGTCTCGACCGCAAAGCTGCTGTAGACACCCCCGCGAACGAGCACGACATCCCCCTCCTGCGCCGCGTCGACGGCCGCCTGGATCTGGGTATAGATGCCGGCACCTCCCGCCGGATCTACCACCAGGACGTCCGCGGAAACGGGCAAAACCGGCGCGCACAGCGCCAGCACGAGGGTGCAGATTCGGATCATGGTTTCCTCCGGCCACTTTAGCGCGGTCGGGAGGGATCCTGGACAGGCCCTTCTAACCCCCGCGCCGCATCGACAACCACGCTGCGAGCAGCGGTGCCGCGGCCTCGGCCGGCAAGGCGTCGAGCACGCGCACGCCCGGCGCGGCGAGCGCGCGCAGGCTGGTGGCGCGCTCGTCCATCAGCTCGACCGCCGCCGCGCGCAGCAGCGCGTCGTCGCCGCCGTGCGCGGCCTGCTCGCGCAGCGCGGGATCGTCGAGCGCCGCGAAGAGCACCTTGTGCCGGCGCGAGGCCGCGCGCAGCGCGCGCTTCTGGCGCTCGATCGAGAGCGGGTCGGCGACGTCCGAGAGGATCACCACGTACGCGCGCCGGCGGTGGCGCAGACCGAGCTCGCGCAGCGCGCGTTCGAGATCGCTCTCTTCGTCGGTGGCCTCGAGGTCGAAGAGCGCATCGCGCAGTCGTTCCTGTTGGGCCGCGCTGCGCATCGGAGGAATCCAGCGCAGCACCCGGCTGTCGAAGGCCAGCGCGCCGACGCGGTCCCCTTGGCGCAGCGCCACCGCCGCGATCTGCAAACCCGCGTCGAGCGCGTGGTCGAGTTTCGACCAGCCGCCGAGCGCCCCGTCCGCGCTCGTCGCGCTCATGCGCCTGCCCGCGTCGAACACCAGGATCAGTTCCTGGCCGCGCTCCTCCTGGAACTGGCGCACGATCGGCCGGCCGCGTTTGGCGAAGGCCTTCCAGTCGACCAGGCGCAGATCGTCGCCCTGCACGAGCTCGCGCAGCGACTCGAACTCGGACTGTCCGCCGCGGCGGCGCAGCTTGCGCACGCCCGGATCGCGCCAGCGTTCGCTCTCGGCCAGCTGCAGCGTGCGGCGCAAGCCCAGGAGCGGCGGCTCGATCTCGATCGTCTGCTCGCCGCCGAGGCGTTCCTGGCGCCACCACAGGCGCCAGGGACTCGAGATGCGCACGCGCACGTGGCCGATGCGGTGCACGCCGCGCAGGCGCGAGCGGTAGCTGCGCACGAGCTCGAGCGCGCCCGAGGCGGGCAGCACGGCGCGCTCGGGGCCGCCGCTGGGGTCGCCCACCTCGCTGGGTGTGCGCACCTCGAGGTCGGGGCCGAACTCCTCGTCGATCTCGAGTGCGAGCCCCGCGGCGCGCCGCAGTGAGCTCTCCAGGCGCAGCGTGCGCTTGAAGTCGATCCCCAGGCCCGCGCGCGCGGGCAGCGTGCGCTCGACGCGCAGCGTGCGCGGCCGCGGCGTGCGCGCGAAGTCGATGAAAGCCAGGCCGAAGAAGAGCGCGTCGAGCGCCATCGCGAGCAGCCTGCCGCGCGTGTCGAAGGCGCCCCAGCCCGCGGCGGCGAGCGCCAGCGCGAGGCAGCACGAGAGTCGCGCGCGCGGGATCATCAGCGCGGCCTCAGCGCGGGACCTCGACCGCGTCGAGGATGCGCTTGAGCGCGTCGACGCTGGTGCCGCCCTCGAGCTCCTCGGCCGGATCGAGCACCACGCGATGGCGCAGCGCGGGCAGGAAGACGCTCTTCAGGTCGTCGGGCGTCACGAACTCGCGCCCGTCGAGCGCCGCGCGCGCCTTGGCGGCCGCGATCAGCATCACGCCCGCGCGCGGGCTGCCTCCGAGCAGGAACGAAGCGTCGCTGCGCGTCGCGCGCAAGAGACGCACGACGTAGGCGGGCAGGTCCTCGCGCACCGCGATCTTCAGGACCGCTTCGCGCAGCGCGAGGATCTCCGACGGCGTGCAGACGGGCACGACACCGAGCTCCTCGGGCGTCGCGTTGGGCGCGCGGCGGTGTCCCGCCTCGAGCAACTGCGCCTCGACCTCGGGCGCGGGGTAGCCCACGACGATCTTGAACAGGAAGCGGTCGAGCTGCGCCTCGGGCAACGGGTACGTGCCCTCCTGCTCGATCGGGTTCTGCGTGGCGAAGACGCAGAAAGGCAGCGGCAGCGCGTGGCGCTCGCCGTCAGCGGTGACCGAGCCCTCCTGCATCGCCTCGAGCAGCGCCGACTGCGTCTTGGCGGGCGCGCGGTTGATCTCGTCGCAGAGCAGGAAGTGCGCGAAGATCGGGCCTGGCTGGAAGCGAAAGGCGGACTCCGAGGGGCGCCAGATGCTCGTGCCGGTGATGTCGGCCGGCATCAGGTCGGGCGTGAACTGCACGCGCGAGTAGCTGCCGCCGAGCGCGCGCGCGAGCGTGCGCACGAGCAGCGTCTTGGCGACACCGGGCGGGCCCTCGAGCAGCACGTGGCCGCCCGCGAGCAGCGCGACGAGGCAGTGCTCGATCTCGCCCTCCAGGCCGACGAGCACGCGTGCGACTTGCGCGCGCACGCGCTCGGCGAGCTCGCGCGCGGGGTACGGGATCGGCTGGGTCTCGGGGCTCTCCATTCTCAGAGCATCCGGGTCGGGATGGTCTCCTGTCAACCGCGCGCGCCGCGGCCTTTTCCCTTGCGCTCGAGTTCGATCGCGAGCGCCTCGAGCTCCGCCGCGGCCGAGCGCGGCCCGCTCCAGCGCTGCGCGGCCGCTCGCAGCGCCTGCGCGGCGAGCCGCGTGCGTCCGCTGCTCTTCCACAAGCGCGCCAAAGCCTCCGCGCGCTCCAGCGGCGAGGCCCTCGCACGCGGCGGCGGGTCGCGCGGGAAGGCACGGGCGTAGGCGCGCGCCCAGAGGAACAGCACCAGCAGCGCGAGGGCGTGCGCGCTGAACAGGAACACCTGCGGCGAAGCCGAGAGCGAGAGCGCCGACTCGGGCTCCCAGGTGCCGAGCGCGTACTCGTCGAAGTAGAGCCGGCCGCCGCGCGCGAGCTGCTCGACCAGGCGCACGCCGGCGAGCGCGTTCTGCTCCTTGCGCAGCTCGTCGTTGTCGAGGAAGGAGTCGTCGGCGAGCAGCACGACGCGCCCCGCGCCATACGGGATCTCGGCCGCGGCGAGGTCCTCGGGGCCGTGCTCGCTCTCCTCGTTCTCGACGATCCACAGCTCGCGCCAGGGCGAATGCGCCGGGAAGGGATGCATCAGCCCGCGCTCGTCGAGTTCGAGCGCGAGCTGCTCGCCGGATTCGAGGCGCACGCTGTGCTTCGAGCGCTCGCCCTGCGCGCGCAGCGAGACCTCGTCCACGGCCGCGATCCCGAGCTCCTCCTTCAGGAACTCGAGCAGCGTGTCGCTCGCCGCGGCGACCAGCGTGCCGCCGTCGGCGACGAAGTTGCGGTAGTTCGAGAGCGCGTGACCGGGCAGCAGATTTGGCTGGTCGGGACCGGGCTCGGTCTCTTCGCGCGGCCGCCAAGGCTCGGGCCGCCGCGGCAGCCAGAGCAGGTTCTCGCCGCGCGGGAGCTTGCCCGGCGCGCTGCGCCACTCGAGCGGCTGGAAGCCGAGCTCCTGCAGCAGCAGAAAGTAGCCGCGCCGTCCGTCGCCTTCGGCGCTCGTGACGCTGTGGCTCTCGCCGTGCGGCTTGTCGCGCAGGCTCTGTGCCACGAGCGCGAGCCCGAGCACGGCGACGAGCACCGCCAGCGAGAACCAGCCTTCGATGCGCCGGCGCGGCTTCACGCGCCCCCCAGGAGTTCGCGGCAGACCGCCTCGAGGCGCGCGCTGTCCGCAGCGACACAGGCTTCGCCGCCGAAGCTCTTCTTGTCGATCTCGCGCACCAGCGGCGCGAGGCGCGCGCGCACCGAGGCGCCAGCATTCCCGCGCTCGAGCATCTCGCGCGCGGTCCAGGCGTCGCGGTAGGCCAGTTCGCCCTTCTGCGAGAGCCCGACGACCAGCGCCCAGAAGTACAGCCGCAGCGCACGCAGGTGGTCGCCGGCCGCGTCGGCAGCGCGCGCTTCCGCGAGCAGGCGCGCGAGACGCTCCGCGAGCGTCTCCGGCGGCGGCGGCAGCGCCGCGCGTGCGGCCGCGCGCGCGCTGCGCGACGCGAGCACCGAGCGCACGACCAGCCACGCGAGCCACGCGATCAGCAGGCCGAGCAGGACGTACAACACGACCGCGAGCGTCCCGCCGCCGTCTCCTCCGCGGACGTCGAACAGGTCGCCGAGCCAGTCGACGAAGCGCTCGAAGAGTCGGCTCCACCAGCTCGGCTGCTGCTCGCCCAGGCCCTCGTCTCCGAGAACCGAATCGAGCGCGCGTGCGACGCTGGCCGCATCCGCGGGCGCACGGCCTTGCAGCCAGGGGCCGATCAAGAGGCAGCCTCCGCACGCGCCAGGCGTGCCTGCTGCGCGACGAGGTCGCTGCCCTCGCGCCGCATGCGGCAGTCGGCGTAGTAGACCGTCAGCACGCACGAGCGTAGCGCGACCGACGCGCCGAACATCAGCGAACTGACAAGGATCCAGGAGAGGTCGAGCGCGCTGGCCGAGAGGCCCGTCGCGGCCATCACGCGCGCGTGCATGCCCGGGTACTCCAGCAGCTGTCCCAGGCCCGCGAAGGGCAGCCCGAAGCAGAAGGACACCAGCGCGACGAGCACCCAGCGCCAGAATCCGCGCCGCGTGAGCAGGAAGCTGCGGCTCATGCTCGCGCCGATGCCGGCACCTTCGATCACGCAGGCCATCGGCGCTACCGAGAGCTTCCAGGCGAACCAGATCCCCGGCACGAAGCAGGCCAGCGTCCCCAGTCCCGTCGCGAGTGCGCTGATCATCGCCACCAGCACCACCACGTGCACGCGGCGCAACACGACGACCACTGCCTCGCGCAGGCTCTCCGTGCGGCCCTCGAGCTGTGCGTAGACGATGCGCGCGATCAGCGCGAGGCACAGGAACTGCGCCAGCGCCGCGCCCATGCCGTTCACGACCGAGCTCAGCCCCGCGCCGACGAGCATGAAAGGATTCGTGCCCGAATCCCAGGTGTGCGCGCCGATCATCGGCTGCAGCGCGCGCACCGGCAACCAGGCGATCACCGAGAGTCCCACGATCACCGCGAAGCGCTCGCGCAAGAGGTCGATCGAGAGGTCGAGCATCTCGATCACGCCCACGGGCCCCGCCACGCCGGCACTGCGCCTGCGCTCCTCGTGCGCGCCGCGCGGATGCCCGGCCGACGCCGGCCCGAGTTCGTCGAGCGGTCGCAGCTGGATCGTCGTCGCGCTGACGTGCGGCATGTGCGCGGGAGCTTAGCGCAGCCGCGCGGGCCGTGGAGACCGCCGCGCGCGCAATTCCTCCGGATTTCTGGGACGATCGGGCCCCCGAGTGCATCGGATGCCGCGCGATGACACCCACGCCTCGACCCGACCCGCTGCACGAGCTCCTCGCCGACGCCGGCTGGGTGCGCAGCCTCGCCGCGCGCCTGGTCGCGGACCCCGGGACGGCCGAGGACCTCGCGCAGGAGACGCTCGTCGCCGCCTGGAGCCGCCCGCCAGCGCCGGGCACACCCGCGCGACCCTGGCTCGCGCGCGTGCTGCGCAACTTCGCGCGCCAACGCTCGCGCTCCGAGAGCGCACGGTCGCAGCGCGAGCGCGCCAGCGCCACGCGCAGCCGCCCGCAGGATGACCCGGTCGAGCGCGCCGAGCTCGCGCAGCGCCTCGCGCGCGCCGTGCTCGAGCTCGCCGAGCCCTACCGCACGACCGTGCTGCGGCGCTACTTCGACGGCTGGAGCACCGAGGAGATCGCGCGCGCGGAAGGCACGAACCCCTCGACCGTGCGCACGCGCCTGGAACGCGGCCTCGCGCAACTGCGCGCGCGCCTGGAGCGCGAGGGCGGAGCCGAATGGATGAGCGCGCTCTGGCCGCTCGTGCCGCTGAAACCGGGCGCCGCGGCGCTCGCTAGCATCACAGGGGGAATTCTCGTGGGAACCGGAACGAAACTCGCGCTCGCTGTGTGCGCCGCGGCCCTGTGCGGCTGGATCCTCTGGCCCAGCCACGCACCGAGCGCGCCGCCGCTCGAGCTGCCCGTGCCGACGAGCGCAGCGGCAGGAGCGAAACTCGAGGTCACACCCGACGCGCTCGCGCGCTCGGCGGTGTCCGAAGCGCCCGCGAAGAAGCCGGTCGAGTCGGCGGCGACGCCCGCCGTGCGCCCCCCGCCCGCGCCAGGCACGATCGAGGGCTTCGTGCTGCGCCGCTCGAAGGCGGAGGACCGGCCAATCGCCGGCGCGCTCGTGACGCTGCACCCCGGCTACGATCCGAACGAGCCGCTGGCTGCGCTCGAGTTGCCCGAGCTCGCCAAGTGCCGCACCGCCGAAGACGGCTTCTTCCGCTTCCCGCACGTCGCGCCCGGTGAGTACACCGTGCGCGCGCGCTCGAAGGACTCCGTGCGCGAGGTCCCGGCCGAGGTCTCGGAGAAGGCGCGCGGCCCGCGCCTCTCGCTCGTGTTCGGCAGCGCGCGGATCCACGGCAGGATCTACGACCTCGGCGGTGCGCCCTTCGGAGAGGTCGTGCTGCGCCTGGACACCGCGGTCGACCAGTCGCTCCCGGGCGAATGGCAGCCCTCGCCGCTGCGCAGCGTGCGCACCAGCGATGCGGGCGGCAGCTACTCCTTCGACGATCTCCCCGCCGGCGGTTACTGGCTGCTCGTCAACGCTCCGGGCAAGGACTGGACGCAGGCCTGGCCCGGGCGCATGTGCAAGCTCAACCTCGACGAAGACCAGAACCTCGTCTGCAACGCCGGATCGCCGCAGGGCGCCGCGCACTGGATCGGCAGCGTGCGCACGAAGGCCGGGGCGGTTGCTCAGAGCGCGGGCAGCCTCTGGCTCGACTCGCCCAAGCTGCACGTGCACACGCAGGTCGGCTTCCCCGCGACCGGCGAGTTCGATGTGCCTCTCGATCCGGGCCAGTGGAACGTGCGGCTGATGCTCGGCGGCCGCGGCATCGAAGCCGTCGAGCCTTCTGGCGTGAGCGTTTCGGCGCAAGGCCTCGAACGCGATCTGGTGCTCTCTGGCGTGGAGCTCTCAGGCACTGTCCTCGACCAGGCCACGCGCGCCGCGCTCACGGGATATGCGGGCGTGCTGCAGATCCGGGCCAAAGCTCTGCGCAGCAGGGCCTCGCCGTCCACGGTCAGCGTCGATGCGCAGGGGCGTTACGTGTTCTACGGCCTCGAGCCTGGGCAATGGGCGCTGACCACCTACCCGCTGAAGCTCGCCGAGCAGGCGGGGTCGGCGCTCGTGACGATCGACGAGGGCGAGAGCACACACACGTTCGACCTCGAGGTGCGCAAGCGCTGAGGCCCGCTCCGGCTCAGAGATTCCCCAGGCTGATCGCGTTCGTCGGGCAGTTGCGCGCGCAGGTGTGGTCGCGCGTGCACTCGTAGTTCGAGAGCTTCCTCACCGTGGCCTTCTCGCCGTGCGCCCAGAAGGCCTCGGTCTCGCAGACCATCTCGCACATCCCGCAGCCGATGCAGCGCTCGGCGTCGATGCGGATCGAGACGTAGTCGCGCGGCCGCACGGGGCAGGTCAAGCCGTCCACGACCTCCGTGCTGACGAGCTCGCGCGTCGCGGCGTGCGAGGTGAGCACCTTCAAGGCCTCGCTCTCGCCCTCGCGCACGACCTCGGAGACCGTGTTGAAGTCGAAGCGCGAGGTGTGGCTGACCTTGGGCTGGATCAGCGCGACGCGCCAATCCACGTGCATGTGCAGCGACTGCTCGACCAGCACCTCCTCGACGATCTCGAAGGTGCGGTAGAGCGTCGAGAGCAGCTTGTTCTTGTAGTCCGGCGCCTTGAAGGTGCCCTTGAGCGAGAGATCGACCGCGATGATCAGCTCGGGGTTGAGGGTCTTCGCGAAGCGCAGCGGCACGGAGTCGACCATGCCGCCGTCCATGTAGCTGTAGCCGTCCTTCTCGTGCGGCTCGAAGACGCCCGGCAGCGCGCACGAGGAATACACGGCGTCGACGAGGTCGATGTCCTGCATCCCGGGCGTGCCCCAGAAGACCGAGCCGCCCGTCTCCAGGCGCACGGCGTTGCAGTAGAAGGGCACCTTCATGCCGCCGAAGGGCACGTCGGGCAGGATCTTCTTGAGCGTCGCCCGGAAGGTCTCGCCGTGGTACATGCTGCGCGCGCGCGTGCCCTTGAAGAGGAACTTCAAGAAGTTGAGCTTGAAGTAGTCCTCCTTCTGCACCTTGGCGATCAGCGCCTCGATCTTCTCGATCGAGTAGCCGCCGGCCGCCATCGCGCCGACGAGCGATCCGATGCTGGTGCCGACGATCGCGTCGTACTGGATCCCGAGCGTGCGCAGCGCCTTGAGCACGCCGACGTGCGCCATGCCGCGCATCCCGCCGCCGCCGAGCACGAGCACCGTGCGCGGACGGTGCGCCGAATGCTGGCCGGGGTGGCGCAGGGCGTAGGCGGTGCGGGAGAGGTCGAGGGACACGGGGTGGACCGGAGGCAGGACGGCGGGGCTACGGTACGGATTTCGGCCGGAGTCGGCGCGGGGTTGAGGACCGATCTAGCGCGGAACGCCTCGCGGCTCAATCTAGGACCGGATGACGAGCTGCTCACGCGCATTGCCAATCGCCCACCGCACTTGGCAGCCTGTGCGGGTGCCGCAACAAGCCTCCCCCTGGCCTCGCATCTCGCACCTCCCGCGCGCCGAGCTCGAGGCGCTGCAGCGCGCCGAACTGCGCCGCTACGTGACGCAGGAGCTGTACCCCTTCTCGGCGCACTACCGGAAGATGTTCGACGCGGCCGGCGTGAAGCCGACCGACATCCGCGAGGTCGCGGATCTCGCGCGATTGCCCTTCACGACCAAGAAGGACCTGCTCGAGGCGCAGATCGATCCCGAGCGCAAGCGCGACTTCGTGCTGATCCCCTCCCCCACGGCGATCAAGCGCCACTGGCCGCTGCGGCGCAAGCTCGGGCTGCTCTTCGGCGGTCAGGCGGCGAAGGACGGCGTCGCCTTCGACTACACGCCCAACTTCCTGACCTTCACCACGGGCCGCTCGAGCGAGCCCGTCGGCTTCGCCTACACGCCGCACGATCTCGAGCGCATGGGCGAGATCGGCGGGCGCATGCTCGACGTGCACGCGATCCACGACAGGCAGGCGCGCATCCTGAACATGTTCCCCTTCGCGCCGCACCTGGCCTTCTGGCAGGTGACCTTCGCGGGCTTCCGCACGGGGCGGCTGATCCTGCCCACGGGCGGCGGGAAGCTGATGGGCACGGCCGGCAACCTGAAGATGGCCGAGCGTATGAAGCCGACGGTGATGCTCGGCGTGCCGGGCTTCGTCTACCACCTGCTGCGCGAGGCTGCCGAGCGGCGCGCAGATCTCTCCGCGGTCAAGCTCGTCATCCTGGGCGCGGAGAAGGTTACGCCGGGGCTGAAGCTCAAGATGGCCGAGGCGCTCGCCACCTGCGGCGCGCGCGACGTCGTGATCTCGGGCACCTACGGCTTCACCGAGGCGCGCATGGCCTTCGGCGAGTGCCCCGCGGCCTACGAGGAGTCGCCGGGCTACCACACCTATCCCGATCTGGGCGTGTTCGAGGTGATCGACCCCGTGAGCGGCAAGGTGCTCGGCGAAGGCGAGACCGGCGAGCTCGTCTTCACGCCGCTCGGCGGCCACGGGACGGTCGTGTGCCGCTACCGCACGGGCGATCTCGCGGTCGGCGGGATCAGCTACGAACCGTGCAAGTGGTGCGGCCGGAGCGTGCCGCGCATCTCGAACGAGCTGCGCCGCGCGAGCGACCAGAAGGACCTCGATCTGACCAAGATCAAGGGCACGCTGGTCGACCTCTCGCACATCGGCACGGTCGTGTCGGGCATCGCGGAGGTCGAGGAGTGGCAGGTCGTGCTGAAGAAGATCCACGACGACCCGCACGAGCTCGACGAGTTCGTCCTACGGCTCTCGCTCGAGGCCGGCGCGGACCCGGTCGCCAGCGAGAAGAAGATCCGTCAGATGATCGTCGACGCGACCGAGGTCTCGCCCAACCGCATCGAGTTCCACAGCACCAAAGAGATGCTCGAGCTGATCGGCATGGAGACCGAGATGAAGGAGAAGCGCTTCCTGGATCTGCGGCCGAAATAGCCGTAGCGGACCCCGGACGAGGGGCCTAGCCTGGGCTGCATGGAGACTCTCGTCATGCTTCTCGGCCGCTCGTTCCTTGCACTCGTCCTCTGCGCCGCATCCGCCGGCGCGCAGGCGCCCTGGTGGCGCGTCTCGAGTCCGCTCGTGACCACGACCTTCGGCGCGTCCATCGCCGGCGTCGACGACTGCAACGGCGACGGAGTGCCGGACGTCCTCGTCGGTTCCCCGAGCGACTCGAGCGCGTTCCTCGGGGCAGGCAGTGCGCAGCTGCTCTCCGGTCTGGATGGCAGCCTGATCCGCAGCTGGCAGGGCCCGATGGCCTTCGCGCAGTTCGGCTCTCCCGTGGCGGACGCAGGTGACGTCGACGGCGACGGCATCGGCGACCTGCTCATCGGAGCCCCCGGCGATTCCAGCGGCGCGCCGAGCGGAGGGAGCGTGCGCGCCTACTCGGGGGCGAGCGGGGTGCTGCTCTTCACTTTCACGGGACCCGCCGGCTCGTATTTCGGTGCCGCGATCTGCGGCGCAGGCGACGTTGATCACGACGGCCACGCCGATGTGATCGCCAGCGCGGAGAGCGACTCGAGCGTTCAGCCCCAGGCGGGCCGGGTGGAGGTCATCTCCGGCGCGACCGGCGCGAGTTTGTACACGCTGATCGGGGCGCCCCAGGATTTCCTGGGCAGCTCGGTCGCGAGCACGGGCGATGTCGACGGCGATGGCACCGACGACTTCGTGGTCGGCAGCGCAACCTACTCGCAGCTCGGGGCGAGCTACCTCGGTCGCGTCACGGTCCACTCGGGCGTCGACGGGTCGATCCTGCGCATGATCGTCGGAAGCGTGCCCTACGCAGGTCTCGGCGGCCGGGTGGCGGGGACGGGCGACGTCGACCAGGACGGTACGCCGGACTTCGCGGCGAGCGCCTACGGCGCAGGCGCGCCCGCCGGTGTCGTCCATGTCTTCAGCGGGACGAGCGGCCTCGTCCTGCGGAGCTTCCTCGGCGACGGCGGCTTCGACGCGTTCGGCACCTCGCTCGGCGGCGGTCGCGACGTCGACGGCGACGGCGTGTCCGATCTCGCCATCGGCTCCGACGAAGGCGGCTACGCGCGCACCTACAGCGGCGCGAACGGGCATCTCGTCTACGAAATCCACTCACCCCTCTCGCAGTTGGGGCATCAGACTGCGATCCGCGCTGCGCTCGTGCGCGACGTCAACGGCGACGGGCGCGCCGACCTCGCCGTCTCCATTCCCTACGCGGTCGACGGCGCCCCGGTGCACGGCGAAGCGCGCGTCTACACCGACGCGACGCCGCAGCCGGTGGGCTCGGGCTTCTGCTTCGGCGACGGCTCCGGGACGGCATGTCCGTGCGCCAACAACGGCGCCGCGGGAGCCGGCTGCGCCAACTCGATCGGCGCCGGTGCGCTGCTCGAGTCCTTCGGCACGAACTCGGCTTCGGCCGACGATGCCTGGTTCCAGTCCCACGACCTCCCGCCGGGGGTGACGACGGTGCTCTTCACCGGGACGCAGACCGCCGGCGCGGGCGGCGGCGTGCGGCTCTTCGACGGGTTGCGCTGCGTCGGCGGCGCGCTGCACCGACTCGGCACGCGCCAGTCACTCGCGACGGGCGTCGTCTACCAGGCCTCGGGCCTGGGTTTCATCGGCGGCTGGAGCGCGGGGACGACCGCGTACTTCCAGCTGTACTACCGCGACAACGCGGGACCCTGCGCGAGCGGCTCGAATTTCTCCAACGGGTTGTCGATCACGTTCGGGCCCTGAGCGCGCGGGGGCGCGCGGAGCATGGAGCTGCCCGGGATGGAGACCGAGCTGAAGGAGAAGCGCTTCGTGGATCCAAGGCCGAGGTGATGTGTCCTGTCCGAATCACCCACGCTGCGGGTGATCCTGACAGCCCCCGGCTCCCCCTCCCCAGCCCGTGTGCGTATCCCCCCCTCGGAGCTTGAGTTCCGCCTCCCCGCAGGCCTAGCATCGAGCCCTCGTGGCCGATCGCTCCCCTCTGGTCCTCGCCGCCGGCATCCGCACCCCCTGGGCGCGCTCGGGGGGCGCCTTCGCGCGCGAGGACGCGGGCCACCTCGGCGCGCTCGTCGCGCGCGAGCTCATCGCGCGCACCCATCTCGATCCCGGCACGCTCGACGAGGTGATCACCGGCATCGCCGGCCCGCCGCACGACCAGGCCAATGTCAGCCGCGTGATCGCACTGCGCGCCGACATCCCCGAGCACGTGCCCGCGCGCACCGTCGCGCGCAACTGCGCCAGCGGCATGGAGGCCGTCGCCTGCGCGATGACCTCGATCCGCGCCGGCGACGCAAGCCTGATCCTCGCGCTGGGCGTCGAGGTGATGAGCCGCTACCCGCTGATCTTCAGCGACAAGGCCACCGCGGTCTTCGGCGAACTCTCGCGCGCAAAGAACGCCGCCGCGCGCCTGGGCGCGATGGCGCACTTCCGGCCGGCGATGTTCACGCCGCGCATCGCGCTGCTCGAAGGCCTGACCGATCCGATCCCGGGCCTGATCATGGGCAAGACGGCCGAGCTCCTGGCGCGCGAGTTCGACATCTCGCGCGAGGACGCGGACCGCTTCGCGCTCGAGAGCCACGAGCGCGCGCGCTCGGCACGCGAGATCGGCCGGTTCGCGCGCGAGATCCTGCCGCTCCTGCCACTCTCCGCGAAGCCCGGCACGGCGGCGCTCGAGCACGACGATTCGATCCGCGACGGGCAGACGCTCGAGGCGCTCGCGAAGCTCCGGCCGGTGTTCGAGAAGCCCGATGGCCGCGTGACCGTGGGCAATTCCTGCGGCATCACCGATGGCGCGTGCGCGCTGCTGATCACGACCGAGGAGCGCGCCGAGAAGCTCGGAATCGAACCGCTCGCACGCATCCTCTCCTTCGCCTGGGCCGGCCTCGATCCCGCGCGCATGGGCCTGGGTCCGGTGTATTCGAGCGCGAAGGCGCTCGACAAGGCCGGACTCGAGCTCGAGCAGATGGACGTGATCGAGCTCAACGAGGCCTTCGCTGCGCAGGTGCTGGCCTGCACGCGCGCGTCGGAGTCCGCGGAGTTCTGCCGCGAGAAGCTCGGACGCGAGCGCGCGCTCGGCCGGATCGATCCCGCGAAGTTGAACCCCAACGGCGGCGCGATCGCGCTTGGCCACCCGGTCGGCGCGACGGGCTCGCGGCTCCTGCTCAGCGCCGCGCACGAGCTGGCCGCGAAGAAGCAGCGCTATGCGCTCGCGACCCTGTGCATCGGCGGCGGACAGGGCGGAGCCTTCGTGCTCGAAAGGAGCGGCGCGTGATCGACATCACCGGCCTGCCGCTGCCGCCGAACGCGCCCGCGCCGGGCGCCTGTGTGCGCGCCTCGCGACCGGAGAGCGGATTGGTCGAGCTCGCGCTCGATCCGCCGCACCGCTCGCTGGCGGTGCTCGACCTGCCGCTCCTGCGCGACCTCGACGCGGCGCTCGAGGTGATCGAGCGCGATCCGCTCGTGCGCGGCCTGGTGATCACCGGCCGCAACACGCGCCAGTTCGCGGCCGGCGCGGACATCGACGCGATCGCGAGCCTGACCGATCCGGTGCTCGTCGGCCGTCTCGTTCAGCTCGGCCAGCAGGTCTTCGAGCGCATCGCGCGCCTCTCGCGCACGAACCACGCCTTCACCAGCGTCGCGGCCATCGGCGGTGCGGCGGCGGGCGGCGGCTGCGAGCTCGCGCTGGCCTGCGACTTCATCGTGCTGGCCAACTCGAAGGAGACCAAGATCGGCCTGCCCGAGGTGCAGTTGGGCATCGTCCCGGGCTGGGGCGGCTGCGAGCGCCTGCCGCGCAAGATCGGCGTGCCCGCCGCGCTGGATGCGATCCTGAACGGCAAGCTCTACTCGGCGCGCCAGGCGCTGAAGCTGGGACTCGCCGACCGCACGACCAACCCCGAGGACCTGCTGCGCATCGCGCACGGCATCGCGCTGCGGCGCGAGAAGCTCGAGCACAAGGAGCGCGTGCTCGCGCGCCTGGCGGTGGACAAGAACCCGCTCGCCACGCGTCTGATCGCGGGCCAGGCGCGCAAGGCGGTGCTAGCCAAGACGCGCGGCTTCTACCCCGCGCCGCTGGAAGCGCTCGAAATCGTCGCGCGCGCGCCGCACACCGAGCTCGCACACGGGCTCGAGGCCGAGGTGGACGCCGTGCGCCGCCTCGCGGTCGGCCCGGTCTCCAAGAACCTGATCCGCATCTTCCGCCTCTCCGAGGAGGCCAAGAAGACGAAGCTGCTCCCCGACGGAACGAGCGCCGCCTCGATGTCGCGCATGGGCGTGCTCGGCGCGGGCGTCATGGGCCGCGGCATCGCCGCGCTGGCGGCCGAACGCGGGCTGTGGACGCGGCTCTTCGACATCGCGCCCGCGGCACTCGACACGGCGCTCGTCGAACACCGCAACGCGGTGCTCGAGAAGAAGAAGCGCCGGCGTCTGGAGAAACACGAGGCCGAGCGCGCAATCGACCGCCTCGACATCTCGCGCACGCTCGCGGGCTTCGGCCGCTGCGAACTCGTCGTCGAGGCCGTGGCCGAGAAGCTCGAGGTCAAGCGCGCGGTCTTCGGCGAACTCGCCAAGCAGCTCGCGCCCGACGCGATCCTCGCGACCAACACGTCCTCGCTCTCGGTCGCCGCGATCGCCGAGGGCCTGCACACGCTCCGAGCGCGTGGTCGGGGTGCACTTCTTCAACCCGGTCAAGAAGATGCCGCTGGTCGAGATCGTGCGCGGTCCCGCGACCTCCGACGAGACCGTCGCGCGCTGCGCCGCGCTCTCGCTCGCACTGGGCAAGACCCCGGTCGTCGTGCGCGACGTCGCGGGCTTCCTCGTCAACCGCCTGCTCGGGCCCTATCTCGACGAATGCGTGCGCCTCTATGAGGGCGGCGTCGAGCCCGCGCGCCTCGAGGCGCTGCTCGCGGGCTTCGGCCTGCCGATGGGCCCGCTCGAACTGCTCGACGAGGTCGGCCTGGACATCGCGTCGCACGCGGCTGCAGCACTGCACGCCGCCTACGGCGCGCGCATGACGCCGGCGCGCGCACTCGGCGCACTGCTGGCGGAGAAGCGCGTGGGCAAGAAGTCCGGCCGCGGCTTCTACGTGCACTCCGCCGAGGCGGGATCGAAGGAGAAGCCCGTCCTGGCCCACGACCTCGCGCGCTACATCCCCTCGGGCTCGCCGCGGCTCGCGCAACTGCACGACCAGGAGATCCTCGACCGCGCGCTGCTGGCGATGCTCAACGAGGCGGCGCGCGCGCTCGAGGAGCGGGTCGTCGTCGGGCCGCGCGAGCTGGACCTCGCGACCGTCTTCGGCATGGGCTTCCCGCCCTTCCGCGGCGGCCTGTGCGCCTGGGCCGACACGCTCGGCCCCAAGGAGATCGTCGCGCGCCTGGAGCGCATCGCCGCCGAGAGCGACATCGTCGCGCGCACGGGCGGCCGGGAACGCTTCACGCCCGCGGCGAGCCTGATCGAGAAGGCCCGCAGCGGCGCGCGCTTCCACGCCTGACGTGAACCCCGAGCACGCACGCTCGCGCCTGCGCGTGTACGCGGCCCTGGCCGCGCTGCTCGTGCTTCCCGGCCTGTACCTGCGCGTCCACGCGCTCGAGTGGATGGAGTTCGCGGGCGACGAGCTGATGACGATGTACCAGCCCTACCGCGCGCTGCACGAGCGCTTCGCGGTGCAGGGCATCCTGACCTCGGCCGGGATCTCGCCGCCCAACTTCCTGGTCTACATCCTCGCGCTGCCCGTGACGATCACGCGCGAGCCGACGCAGCTGGTCTGGTTCATCGTGGTGTGGAATCTCGTGGGGCTGTCTGTGCTCGCGCGCGCGCTGCTGCGTTGCCTGCCCGCGCCAGCTGCGCTGTGCGGCGTGGCGCTGCTGGCCAGCACGCCCGGTGCGCTGCTCTTCTCGCGCAAGATCTGGAACCCCGACTTCATCCCCGCGGCCGTCGCCTGCCTGATCCTGGCGCTGACGCTGCAATTCGAAAAACCGCGCCGCGGATGGACGATCGCGGTCTGCGTGCTCTGCACGCTGCTCCTGGGCTTCCACCTGACGACGGCCCCGCTGCTCGTGTGCGTGTTTGCCTGGGCCTTCGTGTTCCGCGTGCCGCTCGAACGCCGCGGCCTGTGGATCGGCGCGGCGAGCGCGGCGCTCCTGCTCGCACCCTACGTGTGGTTCCTCGTCTCGAGCGGCTTCGACGACCCGCGCAGCCTCGCGCGCGTACGCGAGAGCCTCGGCCCGCCCGCCGAGGGAGTGCTCGCGGTGTTCGCGCGCCACGCACGCGCCGCGCTGGAGTCCGTCAGCGACGGCGGACTGCTCGCCTGCGCTCCCGGCGCGGGACCCGGCGAGTCGGCCGCGCGCGCGGTCGCGTTCGGCTTCCGCGGATTCGTTGCGGCCGCGAGCCTGCTCGCCGCGCTGGCGGCGCCCTTCTTCGCGTGGCGCGCCTCTCGCGGCCGGGAGCTCGAGCCGCTCGACAAGCTCGTGGCGCTCGGCGCGCTCTTCGAACTCGTGCTGCTCGCGACCTTCGCGCGCGCGCGTGTGGGGCCCGTGCCGCACTACTACGCGGTGCTCGTGCCCTTCGCGCTGCTCGCCGCGCTGTGGCTCGCCTGGCACCTCACGCGCCGCTTGGGCCCCCTGCCGCTGCTCGCCGCCACCGCGCTGGTCGTCGGGGCCCACACGCTGCTCTTCGTGCGCTTCCTCGAGGCACTGCCGGGCGCGGGCGTCCCGGCCGGCATGCACTATGCCCAGCCCTTCGAGCCCCAGGCCTCGAAGTGGCGCGCGCAGATCGCGGAGCTCTTCGACGCCGTGGATTCCGGCCGCTCCGCCGAGCGCGCCGAACAAGAGCGGCTCGCACGCGAATTCGAGGCCTCGCACGAGGTGCTGCTCGCCTACGACGCACAGCACGACCAGCCGCCGGCCGCCTCGCGCGGCAGGCTCGAACTGCACCCCGGACCCGAGGGGCTCGAGGTCGTCGGCAGCACCGCGCTCGACATGCTGCAGCTGCCGGTGTTCCCGCCCGCACGCAGCGGCCGAGCGATCCTGCGTCTGGAGCTGTACTCGCCCAAGGAGGTCGCGGGCTGCATCTTCTTCGCCAGCGCCGCGCAGGCCGACTTCCAGCGCGGCAGTGCGCTGCGACTCGACACGCGCACCGGCGAGAACCGCTTCTACTTCGAACTCGACGTGCCCGGCACGAACCGGCTGATGCTGCGCCACGGCGCCTTCCGCTGGATCCTGCGCGCGGCGGAGGTACGCGCGGCCCTGGAGTGAGATCGTGCTTGCCCCGCGGCGCGCGGGCTGTCTCAATGACCCGCGCTTGGCGAACACGCCCCCCCCTTCCAGCCGCGGATTCCAGGCCGCGATGCTGTGGAATTTCGGCAGCCTGGCGGTGCTCGGCGTCTCGGGCATCGCGCTCAACGTGCTCATCGCGCAGCTCTACGACGAGGCTGCCCTGGGCACCTTCAACCAGGCGCTCGCGGCCTACATCTTCTTCTCGCAAGCGGCGGTCGGCGGACTGGATCGCTCGGTACTGAAGGAGGTCGCGGCCGCGGCCGAGGACCGCGCGCGCGTGGCGGGCACCGTCGTCGCCGGCCTGCTTCCGACGCTGGCGCTCGCGAGCCTGGTGACGCTCGCCTTCTGGTTCGCGCGCGTGCCGATCGGCGCCTGGCTCGAGAGCCCGGGCACGGCAGAGGGCATCGCTTGGGCGACGCCGGGCCTGTTCTTCTTCGCGCTCAACAAGGTGCTGCTCGCCACCACCAACGGCCTCTCGCGCATGCGCGCCTTCGCCGTCTACCAGGCGTTGCGCTACGTGCTGATCCTCGCGGCGCTCGGCGGTTTCGCGCTGCTGGACGGGGCGCGCGAGCACGCCGCGCACCTCGCGGGCGTCTTCAGCTGCGCCGAAGCAAGCCTGTTCCTCGTGCTCGCCGTCGAGGTCTTCGTGCAGCTGCGCGGGCCGCTCGAGCAGGGCTGGCGCGCGCACATCCGGCCGCACCTGGACTACGGACTGCGCAGCGTCGGCAGCGGCGTGCTGCTCGAGCTCAACGCACGCGTCGACGTGCTGATGATCGGCTGGCTCTCGAGCGACCGCAACGTGGGCATCTACACCTTCGCGGCGATGATCACCGAGGGCGTGTACCAGCTGCTGATGGTGCTGCAGAACCTCTACAACCCGGTGCTCGCGCGCGAGATCGCCGCGCGGCGCCTGGCGCAGCTGCACGCGACGATCCAGAAGGGCAAGCGCTGGACCTACCTGGGGATGGCCGCCGCCGCGGCGCTGGCGGTGCTGTGCTACCCGACCGCGGTCGAGCTCCTGATCGACAAGCCCGGCTTCGCGCAGAGCGTCGTGCCCTTCCGCTGGCTGATGCTCGGCATCGTGCTGTGCGCCGGCTACGTGCCCTTCGCGCAGACGCTGCTGATGGCGGGCTTCCCGGGCACGCACACGCTCTACATGGTGGCGACGGTGGGCCTCAACGTCGCGGGGAATGCGCTCTTGATCCCGCGCCTGGGCCTCGCCGGCGCCGCGATCGCGACCGCGAGCTCGATGTTCCTGGGCGTCTTCGTGCTGGCCGGCGCGGTGCGCGCGCGCACCGGGCTGCGGCTCTAGGGCATCGCGCGCCAGATCTCCATCACCGGACCGAGCCGCTCCGCCTGGAACAAGCGCAGCGCCCAGCACTCCTGGCGCGGGTACTCGTCGTCGGCCCAGGTGAGCGGCAGGTCGTCACTCTCGTCGCCGTCCTCGGGCGCAATGCGCACCACGCGCTGCGCGACCGCGGCGAGCGCGGGGTAGAGCGGCGCGAGCAGCACGGGCTTGCGGCCGCCGGTGTAGACCTCGATGAGGAAGTAGTCGGCGCGCAGCGCGCGCAGATAGCCGAGCACGTCCTGCGCGAGCTGTTTCTGCGCCGCGGCCTGCAGCGGCATGCTGAAGAGCTTCCAACCCGGCGTGACGCGACGCTCGGGTGGCAGCGCCTGCTGGTAGGTGAACCAGGGCCGGGCGGGCGTGTCCATCATGCGCGCGTTCGCGGCAAGCGCCTGTTCGTCGAGCGGCAGCGGCAGGTCCTGCGTCGGGAGGAAGAGCACGCGCTGCTCGCGCAGCTGCGGGTGCTCCTCGAGCCAGCGCGCGGCCTGCGCGACCGTGTCGGGCCGGCTGCGCAGCTGCGCGAGGCGCGCACCCAGGGCAACCTGCGGCACGAGCAGCGCGAGCGCCAGCACGCTGCGTGCGATCATCCCGCGCGGCGCCACGCGCGCCGCGCCAGCCGCCGCCGCGAGCGCCAGGAAGGGCACGAGCGGGATCACGAAGCGCTGGTAGGTGCGCTGGTAGAGCGCGATCGCGAGCAGGAAGGGCAGCACGTAGCCGAGCACGACCAGCAACGCGCGCGTGCGCTCCCTCCGGGGCCGCTCGCCGCGCGCGAGCGCGACGCCGAGCACGACCAGGCCCGCGAGCGAGACGAGCGCGATCCAGGGGTCGTAGTCAGCCAGCGCGCGCAGCACCGTCGCGGCGCCGCGGCCGTTGAAGAGCCCGCCGTAGATCACGTGGCCCGAAAGCTCGATTTCTCCGCCGCCCAGGCCGAGCTTGCCCGCCGGCGCGCTGCGCGCGAAGAGGAAGGGATAGAACGCGAGCACACTGAGCGCGACCTGCAGCAGCACGCTCGCACCGGCCGCGAGGCGCCAGCCCCAGCCGCGCCCGGGCGCGAGCAGCAGCGCGAGCCCGACGGCTCCGAGCGTGAAGACGCCGAATTGCAGCGAGCCGAGCGCGAGAGCCGCTGCGAGCCCCGCGAGCAGCACGTCGATCCAGGCGCCGCTCTCCAGCACGCGCAGCGCGGCGAGCACCGCACACAGCGCCAATGCCGCCGCCGCCGCGTGCGGCCGCGCCTGCTGCGCGAACCAGAGCGTGAGCGTGCTCGTGCCCGCGAGCCCAGCCGCGACGAGCGACCAGCCGCCCGGGAGGAAACGCCGCGCGAGCAGGAACGTCGCGGGCACGGCGAGCAGCGAGAACAGCGCCACGACCAGGCGCGGATCGCGCCAATCGCGCGCGGCCTCCTCGAGCTGCGCGTCGAGCTGCGCGGGCGCGTTCTGGGCGCGCGCGGGGGCCGGCAGCAGCGCCGCGAGGCGCGGCACGAGCTGCGGGTAGTAGCCCCACTCGCGCACGCGCTCGGGCTCGGGGTCGCCGGCGCGGATCAGCGCCGTCTGCGAGGCGAAGACCAGCCCGTCGGGCTCCGTCGAATGCGGCAGGCCGTGCTCCAGACCGACCAGACGCAGCATGAGCGCGAGCAGGAGCAGCAGCGCGAGGCCGACGCGGGTCCCGGAGGAGCTCTCCGGCCGGGGGGCTGCGTGCGTGCTCGGATTCATGGTCAGGGAAACCCAAGGTAGGAGCGCGCACTGCCCCCGTCGAGACGCGTCCCGCACGGATCTTCGGGTACATTTCCCGGGGCTGGGTTGCGTCCGGGGGCGCGCGCGGAAATCCTTTCCGTCCCCTCAACCCGCCGCCGCGGAATTCCGATCGATCCCGAGGCGTCCCATCCCCCGTCCGCGCCCCTCCCCGCCCCTTCGCCGATGCAAGCTCTCGACCTCAGCGGAGTGAAAGTCGGCGTGGTGATCCCCTGCTACAAGGTGGAGCGCCACATCGAGTCGGTGATCCGCGGCATCCCCGAGGAGATCAGCGCGTTGATCGTCGTCGTCGACGCGAGCCCCGACGGGACGCGCGCGGCGGTCGAGAAGCTCGCCGATCCGCGCGTGACGCTGATCGTGCACGAGCGCAACGGTGGCGTGGGCTCCGCGATGCGCACCGGCTTCCGCGAGGCGCTGCGCCAGCAGCTCGACATCGTGGTCAAGATGGACGGCGACGACCAGATGGACCCCGCGCACCTCGCACGCCTGCTCGCGCCGCTCGTCGAAGGCCACGCCGACGTCACCAAGTGCAATCGCTACAGCTCGCTCAGTTCGCTCAAGCAGATGCCCGTGATCCGCATCATCGGCAACGCGGGCCTGACGTTCCTGGTCAAGCTCGCGTCGGGCTACTGGAACAACTTCGACCCCGCCAACGGCTACGTCGCACTGCGCACGAGCGTGATCGAGCGCCTGGAGCTGGAGCGCCTGCCGCGGCGCTACTTCTTCGAGAGCGGCCTGTTGATCGCGCTCGGAATCCAGCGCGCCGTCGTGCTCGACGTCGCCGCGCCGGCGCGCTACGGCGACGAGCGCTCCTCGCTCTCGATCCCGCGCACGCTGCTGGGCTTCCCGCCGCGCCTGCTGCTGGGCTTCGTGCGGCGCGTCTTCTGGCGCTACTTCGTGCACGACTTCTCGGCCGTCTCGCTCTACCTGCTGCTCGGGATCCCGCTGATCGCATTCGGCGTGGGCTACGCGCTCTACTGGATGGCCCGCAACCGTGCCGCAGGCGAAGTCGCGCCCGCCGGTGACGTCATGCTGGCCGCCATGCCGATCATCCTGGGGGTGCAACTGCTGCTGCAGGCCGCCGCCCTCGACATCCAGGGCGTGCCGCGCCGGCCGCTCTCCCCCCCGCTGCGCCGCCGGCCTATCGAAGGCAGCACGCGACCGGGGCCGCGCACTCAATTACAATAACGGGCTCGGGTCACCCAGCATGTGCGGAATCTTCGGCGTCGTCTTCGGCAAGGACACACGGATCACAGCGGCCTTCGCGGGCCAGTTGATCGACAAGCTCTACCGCTTCTCGCAGACGCGCGGGAGCGAGGCGGCGGGACTGGTCTCCTTCCAGGGCCAGACGATCGACGTGCTCAAGCAGGCCGGCTCGGTCGAGAGCTTCCTCGAGAGCCGCAAGTACCACGAGCTGCGCGAGCGAGCGCTCGAGCTGTACCACCGCAATTGCGAGTCGAACGCGCCCGTGGGCCTGGCCTGGACCGGGCACACGCGCCTGGTGACCAACGGCTTCCAGTCGAACTCCGACAACAACCAGCCCGTCGTCGCGCTCGGCACCGTCGCGATCCACAACGGCATCATCGTCAACGACGCCGAGTTGTGGCGCCGCCACCCCGAGCTCGCGCGCCGCTCGGACGTCGACACCGAGATCCTCGTGACGCTCCTGCGGCGCTACCGCGACGAGGCGGGCGACCTCGCCGCCGGCGTGCAACGCCTGTTCCGCGAGATCGAGGGCGCCGCCTCGACCGGCGTGCTCTTCGACGACCAGGACGACCTGCTGCTCGCGACCAACACCGGCTCGCTGTTCGTGCTCACCAACGAGCGTGCGAGCTTCCTGTGCTTCGCCTCCGAGCGCTTCATCCTGCAGTCGCTGGCCGAGAACGCCGATCTCGCCAACACGCTTGGCCGGATCGAGATCCACCAGCTCGCCGCCGGGCGCGCGCTGCTGGTCTCGCTGCGCGACCTCTCGCTGCAGGAGTTCTCGTGCGTGCCCGCGGCCGGCGAGGCGCCCCCGAAAATCGAGGTCCATCCGCGCGCGAACGCGCTCTCGATCGTCGACCACACCAAGCACCCGGGCGATCTGCGCCGTTGCACCAAGTGCATCCTGCCCGAGAGCTACCCCTTCATGCGCTTCGACGCCGACGGCGTCTGCGGCTACTGCCGCAAGTGGCGCAAGATCGTGCCCAAGGGCGCCGACGCCCTCGCCGCGATGGTCGAGCCCTACCGCTCGAAGGATGGCAGCCCCGATGTGATCGTGGCCTTCTCGGGCGGGCGCGATTCGTGCTACGGCCTGCACTACTTCAAGAAGGTGCTGGGCATGAACCCGGTCGCCTTCACCTACGACTGGGGCATGGTGACCGACCTCGCGCGCCGCAACCAGGCGCGCCTGTGCGGCAAGCTGGGCGTCGAGCACATCATCCGCTCGGCCAACATCCAGCAGAAGCGGCGCTTCATCCGCAAGAACGTCGAGGCCTGGCTCAAGAACCCCGACCTGGGCATGGTCACGCTGTTCACGGCGGGCGACAAGGAGTTCTACCACTACGCGCGCCAGCTGCGGAAGGAGACCGGCATCAAGCTGGTCGTCTTCAGCACGGGCAACATGATCGAGGACACACCCTACAAGACCGGTTTGTGCGGCATCCTCGAGGACGACCACGGCATGACGCTCACGGGCCTCTCGTTCCGCAATGAGATCGCGCTCTTGTGGTACTACTTCAGGAACTACGTCAAGAACCCGAGCTACATCAACGAGTCGCTGCTCGACACGATGTGGGCCTTCTACGCGACCTTCGTGCAGAAGGACGACTTCCTTTATCTCTTCCACTATCTCCCGTGGACCGAGGAGGAGGTCGTGGGCACGATCCAGCGCGAGTACGACTGGGAATCCGCGACCGACACGAAGAGCACCTGGCGCATCGGCGACGGCTCGGCGGCCTGGTACAACTACATCTACCAGACGATCGCGGGCTGGTCGGAGGACGAGGTGATGATCTCGAACCAGATCCGCGAGGGGCAGTTCACGCGCGAGCAGGGGCTCGCGCGCGCCGCGGAGTTCGCGCCGCCGAGGTTCCACTCGATCCGCGAGTACGCGCAGCTGGTTGGTTTCAACTGCGAAGAGGCGCTGACCGTCGTGAACGGCGCGCCGAAGCTCTACTGAACGCTAGGATGGGCGCGTGATCCGCGCTGCTTTTCTCGCGCTGCTCCTGTGCTGCACGCTGGGCTGCAAGCCCGACGCGCCGCAGGCCCCGCTGCCCGTCGACCAGAAGCTCGATCCCGACCTCAACTCCGCCTACCACGCCGAAAGCGCGGGCCAGTTCGCGGCCGCGCGCGAGCTCGCGGCGCAGTACGTCGCGAAGGGCGGAGCGCGCCCCGCGCAGGCCGAGTTCCTGATCGGGCTCTCCTTCCGCGACGAGAAGCGCAACGGCGAGGCGCTCGCGCACTTCGACCGCTGCGCGCAACTCGAGCCGGGCTACCTCGCGAGCCAGTACTACCGCGGCATGACAGCACTCGACCTGGGCCAGCTCGCAAAGGCGCGCGGCGCGTTCGAGACCTACCTGGCCGTGCAACCCGAGAAGGCCGAGGCGCTCTTCGGCCTGGGGCTGGTCGAGATCGAGGAGGACCGCCCGCAGGACGCCGCGGCGCACTTCGAGCACGCCATCGCCCTCGTGCGCACGCGCCTCGCGCAGCCGGGCGACCAGGCCGATGCACGGCGCGACCTCGGCCGCTACCTCGCGCGCCTGGGAGACGTGTACACGCGCACCGGCGCGCTCGCCAAGGCGCGCACGGCGCTCGAAGAGTCGGTCAAGCTCTTGCCCGACCTCGACGAACCGCGCGCGAAGCTCGCGCACGTGGCCGAACTCGAACGCGCGGGCGCAGACAGCGCGCGAGCGCCCGCTCCGACGGCGGCGAGCGGCCGCTCGATCCACTTCACCGACTTCACAGCGCACAGCGGCATCGATTTCACGCTCACCAGCGGCCGCTTTCCCCCGACGCAGATCCTGGAGGTGAAGGGCGGCGGCCTCGCGCTCGTCGACTACGACGACGACGGCGACCTCGACCTCTTCGTGCCCAACGGCGCCTACCTCGATGCGCCGGACGCGGGCCCGGGCGCGCGCCTCTTCGAGAACCTCGGCGACCTGCAGTTCCGCGACGTGACGAAGGAGGCCGGCATCAGCTTCCACGGCTGGGGCGAGGGCGTCGCGGTCGGCGACTACGACGGCGACGGGCACGACGACCTGTTCGTCGCCTGCTTCGGGCGCAACCGGCTGCTGCGCAACACCGGCCACAAAAGCTTCGAGGACGTCACCGAAGCCGCGGGCCTCGACGATGCCTACTGGTCCACCGGCGCCTCCTTCGGCGACCTCGACGGCGACGGCGATCTCGACCTGTACGTGTCGGACTACCTCGTCTTCGATCCCAAGCATCCGCCGGCGAAGGAGCGCTACCACCAGGTCGAGGTCTTCGGCGGGCCGCTCTCGCAGACGCCGCAACCCGACATGCTCTGGGAGAACCTCGGCGACGGACGCTTCCGCGATGCGAGCGAGAGCTCGAACATCCGCTCGGTGAAGCCCGGGCTGGGCTTGGGCGCGCTGATCCTCGATTTCGACGGCGACGGCAAGCAGGACGTGTTCGTGGGCAACGATTCGACGCCCAAATTCCTGCTGCGCAACCTCGGTGAGATGAAGTTCGAGGACGTCGGCGTGCGCGCAGGCCTGGCGGTCAACGCCGACGGTGCGGCGCAGGCGACGATGGGCATCGCGGTCGGCGATGTGAATGGCGACGGGCAGCCCGATCTGTTCACGACCAACTTCGCGGACGACACCAACACGCTCTTCGTCTCCGTGCCCGGCCGCGCGCTGTGGAGCGACGCGACGCGCCAGTTCGGCCTGGGCGCGGTATCACGGCCCTTCGTCGGCTGGGCGACCTGGTTCGGCGACTACGACCTCGACGGCGATGAGGATCTGGTCGTGTTCAACGGCCACGTCTACCCGCAGGCGACGCTGGCGACGATGAACGCGGACTTCAAGGAGACGCCGCTCTTGTTCGCGCGCAACGGCGCGCGCTTCGAACGCGTCGAGGCGAAGACCGCGGGCGACTGGCTCGCCGAAGTGCACGCCGACCGCAGCGCGGTCTTCGGCGACCTCGACGGCGACGGGGACCTCGACGTGATCGTGGGCGAGCTCGACGGCAAGCTGCGCGTCCTGCGCAACGACGCGAGCGGTGGGCACTGGCTCGAGGTCGCGCTGCACGACGCTCGCAAGGGCTCGAAGAACCACCGCGGCCTGGGCGCAAAGATCACGCTCACCGCGGGCAGTTCGAAACAGACGCGCTGGATCTTCAGCGGCGGCAGCTACCAGGCCGCGAACTCGATGCGTGCGCACTTCGGCCTCGTGGACGCGTCGAAGGTCGCGCTCGAGGTGTGCTGGCCGGATGGGACGGTGCAGCCGATCGCGGACGTCGCGATCGACCGCAAGCTGGTCGTCGAACATCCCTGAGGGAACGGGCTCAAGCCCGGCCTCCCGGAATGACGATTGCCTTAGTCCATACCTTAGTCCACACTGACCGCATGGCACGCAAGCCCAAGACCCGATCGCGCTCCGGGGCCCGTCCTGCCCCGCGCCAAGTGAACATCCACGAGGCCAAGACTCAGTTCTCGAAGCTCGTGGAGCGAGCCGAGGCCGGCGAGGAGATCATCATCGCCCGCGACGGACAGCCGTGTGCGCGTCTTGTGCCGCTCGCGGCAGGATCGCGTCGCTCGCTGACGGGCAAGTTCGCGGGGCAGATCTGGATGGCTGACGACTTCATGGAGACCCCCCAGGACGTGATCGACTCGTTCTACGACAGCAAGTTCCCGTGAAACTCCTGCTCGACACCCACGCGCTCATGTGGTGGACCGGAGAGCCCGGACGCCTCTCGCCGCGCGTGCGTGAACTGCTGGACGACGATCGCACGGAGCTCGTGTGGAGCGTCGTTGGAACGTGGGAGCTCGCACTGAAGATCTCTCGCGGCAAGCTCAAGCTCCCGCTCCCCCTGCCTCAGTTCCTCGATGCAAGCGTCCACCATGCGGGGATTCAGAGTCTCTCGATCGAGGCCAGACATGCCCTCGCGCAACTCGAGCTGCCCGGACACCATTGGGACCCGTTCGACCGCATGCTGATCGCCCAGGCACAGGTCGAGGGACTCGGCATCGTTTCGATGGACCGCGCCTTCGCGCGGTACGCTGTCGAGACGATCTGGTGATCTCGCGGAACGCTCAGGAACTCGGAATTCCCTCGCGCAGCGCGCTCTCCAGCGCCGTCGCGCGATCCGTCTTGTCGTCGCGGTACTTGACGATCAGGGCGCAGGCGGCGTGAAGGCCCTTCGCCGAGCCCCACACGCCGCCCATCGGCCGCGATCCGGGCACGAGCACGGCGCGCTCGGGGATCTCGAGCGGGTGTTCGCGCGTGCCGCGCAGCTCGACATGCTTGACGAGGTCGAACACCGGCGTGCTCGCGGTGATGATCACGCCCGCGGCGATCACAGCACCCTTGCGCACCAGCACGCCCTCGTAGATGCCGGTGTTTCCGCCGACGAAGCACTCGTCCTCGACGATCACCGGGCGCGCGTTCGCGGGCTCGAGCACGCCGCCGATCTGCGCGGCGGCGGAGAGGTGCACCCGCTCGCCGATCTGCGCGCACGAGCCGACCAGCGCGTGGCTGTCGATCATCGAACCCGCGCCGACGTAGGCTCCGACGTTGACGTACATCGGCGGCATGCACACGACGCCGGGCGCGAGGTACGCGCCGCGGCGCACGGCCGAGCCGCCGGGCACGACGCGCACTCCGTCCTGCTCACTCCAGCTGCGCACGGGGAAGGCCTGCTTGTCGCGGAACGAAGGGCCCTGCTGGACCACCGGGCTCGAACGGAAGAGCGCCAGGATCTCCTCCTTGACCCAGGCGTGGATCGTCCAGCTCCCGTCGCTCGCGCGCTCGGCGACGCGCACTTCGCCGCGCTCGAGCGCGTCGAGCAGCTCCATTCCCTTGCAGGTCTTCATGCCTTGCTCCTCGCGAGCAGCTCGCGCGCGGTCTTCGCGTGCCGCACGGCCGCTTCCTCGATGTCGCTCGTCTTGACCTTCTCGTGGTCGGTGTGCGCATCGAGGATCGAACCCGGCCCGTAGAGCAGCGGGGTCCCCCAGCGCGGCATGTGCGGCACATCCGTGCCGAAGGCGATCGTGATGCTCTCTTCGCCCGCGGGCACCTCGAACTCGACCGGCGCGTAGCCCTTCGAGTTCTCCGCCACGCGCACGTTCGGACCGAGGCAGCGCTCCAGACGTGCGCGCACATCGGAGAGCGGCTCGACCGTGCGGATCATGACGTCCGCCTCGGCCTCCTCGGCGACCACGTTGGCCGCGACACCGCCCTTCATGATCCCGATGTTGAGCGAGCCCGGCCCGAGCACGGGGTGCTCGCCCCAGGTCTGCGAGAGCAGGCGGTGCGCGCAGTGCACGAGCTCGTGCACGGCGCTCGGCCCGACGTTCTGCGAGCTGTGGCCAGCGACGCCGCGCGCGACGAGCTTGCCCTTGAGCGTGCCCTTGCCTGCGCGCACGAAACGGTTGCCGGTCGGCTCTCCGACGATCACGTGGTGCGGGTTCCAGGGCTCGGAAAGACGGGCGTTCGCGAGCGCCGCGCCCGCGCTGTCGGTCTCCTCGCCGACGGTGAAGAGCAGGCCGAAGCGGCGCTCGCCCGCGGCGAGCAGCGCGCGCGCGGCCTGCAGCATCGCGAGCGCCTGACCCTTCGCGTCGCAGGCGCCGCGGCCGTGGATCCAATTGCCCTCGGGGCGCGGCCCGAAGTAGGGCGGCACCGTGTCCAGGTGCGTGCAGAACACGACGCTGGGTGCGTCGGCGCGCACGAGCACGTTGAAACGGCCGGGCGCGAGCTCCTGGCGCTCGACGGCGAGGCCAAGGGCAGAGAACTCGCGCGCGAGGGCGTCGCCGTAGTCGCCCTCCGCGCCCGTGACGGAGGGGATCGCGATCCAGTCGAGCAACGTCTTGAAGTCTCGTTCCATACGCAGATCACGCTATCCTACGCACCTCGATCCCTCCCTCCCACTGCGAGTCCCCCATGCTGTTCCAGGCCCTGCTCCTCACCATCGCCCCCTCCCTCCCCGCGCGCGCCGACTTCAAGGAGGTGCGCAAGCAGTACGTCGAGCTCGCCGGCAAGCACGACAAGGACGCCGTCGTCGCGCTGTGGAAGGCGAACCCGGGCATGGTGCTGCCCGCGATCGACGCCGACCTCGAGGGCAGCCTGCGCGAGCAGGAGAAGGGCAATCCGCCGAACATGGAGAAGGTCAAAGAGCAGCACACGCGCGCGCTCTTCGGCGCCGAGTGCGCGACGATCGCGACCGGCCATCCGATCCTGCTGGACTACGCCTCCTCCTTCGTAGGCTGGAACGCGGAGCAGAAGCGCCAGTTCCGCGACGGGCAGAAGGTCTGCGGCGCGTCGGGCGCTGCGCTGAAGAAGGGCGACAACGCCGGCGCGCTGGCCAAGGGCAAGGAGTGCGTCGAACGCGCGAGCGCGCTCGGCGACTGGTGGGGCACCGCGATGGGCTACGACGCGGTCGGCCGCGCCGCGCAAGCGCTCGGCGGTATGGACGACGCGATCACCGCGCTCAGCCAGGCGCGCCTTCTGAACCACGACCTCGGGCTCTCGGGCGACGAGTACGAGGAGCTCGGCCTGCTCGCCGACCTGAGCATCGCGGGCGAGCGCTGGCAGCGCGCGCTGGTCTTCGTGCACGACGCGCAGGCCCTCGCCAAGGCGCTCGGCGACGCCGACGGCGCGAAGGCGCTGGAGGCCAAGGAAGCCAGCGTGCGCGCGAAACTGGGCGGCTAGAGCCCCATTTCCGCCCGAGGTTCAAGTCTGGAGACCTCCGCGCCCGACGAGCGCGCACGGAGGCCTCCAGCATGCTGCGTATTCTCGTCCTTTCGTTCTGTGCTCTCGCCCTTCCCGGTGCCACCGTCGAGGACGGAGCGGCCTGGGTGAAGGACGCCGAGGCGAAGCTCTATTGCTGGCCCGCGCCGCACGCGACGGTGCGCTTCCAGGTCCACACCGACGCACTCGCGCCGCTGATCGACGCGATGAAACAGGACCTCGAGAAGAAGCCCGACGCAGCCGGCGCGCGCTTCGTCGCCGCGCTCGAGAAGCTCGAGATCTCCGGTTCGATCGACACCGCGACAGGCAAGTACGACACCGAGATCAAGATCGACCTCGACGAGTCCGACGCGCGCGCGAAAGCCGCAGCCCAGACCGTTCGCCAGCGCCTGCGCGCGACCATCGGGGGCTGTTTCGCGAGCCTGCCGCTGCAGGACCCCGCGCTGCTGCGCAAGGGTGCCGCCGTGAGCAGCGCCGAGGAGACGACCGACGAGCACGTCGTCACCAGCAACGGCATGCATCCGGGGGACACGACCGTGCTGCACATCTCGCGCGAGAGCGGCCTGCCGCGCCAAATCGAGTTGCCGCGCATGACGATCGGCATCGCCTACGCCGAGGCGACGCGCGGCCACTTCGTGCCGGCGAGCCTGGACCTCGACTCGAAGATGGCGCCCGCCTCGCACGCCGAGTTCAGCTGGCAGCACGAAGGCGAAGTCTGGTTCCCCGAGCACGTGCGCCTCAGCGCCAAGGGCGCCCAGGCGAAGATCGACTTCGATCACCTCGTGATCGAGCCGCACAAGCCCTGATCAGGGCACGACGAGGAAGCCGTCGGCGTTCGTCGCGAGCGCCGGCCCGCTCGCGTCCGCGAGCCGCAGCGCCGCGAAATCGAAGTGCTGGCCGATCGCGCCGCTGAGCGAGAGCGCCGGAGCGTTGTAGGCCCCCTGCGCGCGGCCCGCGGCCGAGAGCAGACCGAAGGTGTGCACGAAGCGCGCTCCGTTCGCTCCGTTCACGCTGGCGAAGAACAGGCCATCCGCGTTGAGCGGGACCTGCACGCCGCCGAAGAAGGTGCCCGGCTGCGTGCCCGACGCGCTCGCGAGCATCAGGTACGAAGCGCCAGCCTCGCTCGCGCCGAAGTTGGCGACCAGCGGGACGCTGGCGCCGGCCGAAGCCGAGAGCTCCTGGTAGCCGCACGCGAAGGGCGCGAGCGGCTCGACCTCGACCGAAACGGGCGGCCAGAGCAGGAACGAGCGCGTCGCGTGGTGCGCGGTGAGGCGCACCTTCGCGCTGCCGGTCTGCGTTCCGGCGCCGATCGCGAAGCGGAAGCGGCCGCCGCCGAGGTTTTCGACCGGCCCCAGATCGACGAAGGGGCTCGACGGATCGAGTTCGAGCGAGAGTGTCGCTGGAATCGTGACCGGACCTCCGTCGACATCGCGCAGCTCGACCTCGACCTGCGTGCGCGTCGCGCCGTCGGCGGGCATCGACTGCGCGAGCGGGGTGGCGATGCTCCGCACCTGGTCCACACGGCCGTGCAGCGACGCGCGCCAACTCGCGTAGGCCGTCTCGAGCAGCAGCACGGGCTCGGGGCCACCCGGCCCGCTGACCGCGTTCAGGTTGAGCCAGTAGTCGCCGCCCGCGCAGCCGTTCGCCACGTTGCACAAGCTCTCGGGATCGCCCATGCGCGCGACGATCAGGAAGCCCGTGTAGGCCGAGTAGGTGAAGCTCGGCGGCGGCGAACCGCAGCTCGTCGGCGCGAACAGGTTGCACGAGCAGCGGCCATCGCCGCCGTCCGCGCGCGCGGCCTCCATCGCGGCGACGAGTTTCTGCGAGACGTCGCCGGGCGCGCTGAGCAGCGCCTCTTCGGCGTCGTAGAGCGGCAGCACGCCGGCGAGCACGTTGCCCTGGATCGCGTAGCGGATGTCCTCGAACTCGCCCGCGATGCTCCAGCAGGCCTGGCCACAGTTCGTGCCAGTGAAGCTCGCCGGGAAGTGCGTGAAGTCGGCGATGCCGTACTGTCGGCTCTGGTGCTGGTTGTCGTGCGCGGCCAGGCGCGCGAGGATCACCTGCGGATCCGCTCCCTCGTGCAGCAGGTTCCAGATGCGCTGGCGGTTCTGCCCGCTGGCGTCGATCGCCGATTGCGCCGCCGCCACGCCGACGCCGGGCACGACCACCGGCAGGTAGTGCTCGAGGTCGAAGCCGTCCAGACAGGTCGCCGAGCCGATGGCGACCTCGCCCGTGCGCGTGTTGACGATCAGGATCGACCAGGTGGCGCGCGCGGGCAGGGCGAGCAGCGTGCTCGCGAGGGCCAGCGCGAGGATCGAACGGAAGCGGCGCATTCACGCCAGTCTACCCCCGCCACGCGCGGACGGGTCGAAAGACCGTTCAGGCCTCTTCGAGCGTGAGCGAAACGAGCTTCGCGCCCGCCGCAACGGCCTGGCCGGCGGCGACGTGCAGCTCCTTCACGACGCCCGCCTGGGGAGCCGCGATCTCGTTCTGCATCTTCATCGCCGAGAGGATCAAGAGCGGCTGGCCCTTCGCAACCACGTCACCCTTCTTCACCAGCAGCTCGACCACCACGCCCGGCATGATCGCCTTAACGACACCGCCGCCCTTGCCGGCCGCGCGCTCGGCCGCGTGCGCGGCGCGCTCGCGCTCGTTCTCGAGCTCGATCTCGTAGTAGAGGCCCGCGAGCGTGACGGCGACACGTGCCTCGCTGCCCTCGACCGAGAGCGCGTAGCTCTTGCCCTCGCACTGCGCGACCACCTGGCCGTACTCGTCCACCTGCTCGTAGCGCAGCGCGAGCGGCTTGCCGTCCACGTGCACGACGAGCTCGCCCAGGCGCTCGACCAGTTCGACCTCGTGCGCACGGCCGTTGACGGTGGCGAAGTACTTCACTGGACCTCCCGTGCGCGGCCGCGCTCGGTCCAGCCCGCGCGCTCGCCCGCGTCCTGCGCGAGCGCCTTGCGCGTGGCCTTGCGGTGGCGCCAGATCGCAGCCGCCGCGGCGACCAGCGCGTCGTATTCGGTGTGCTGCTGCGAGAGGTCGAGGCTCTCGAGGAAGTGCGTGTCGAAGTCGCCCTTCTGGAAGCGCTCGTGCTCGAGCACGGCCAGCGCGGCGGGCGCGCTGGTCTTGACGCCGCCGATGTTGAGCTCCTGCAGCGCGCGGCGCATGCGTGCGATCGCCTGCGCGCGATCGGGACCCCAGACGATCAGCTTGGCGAGCATCGGGTCGTAGTTCACGCCGACCTCCATGTTGCGGTACAAGCCCAGGTCGAGGCGCACGAAGGGCCCGCCGGGCATGCGCAGGTTCTGAATCGTTCCGGTCGAGGGCACGAAGCCGTGGAAGACGTCCTCGGCGTTCAAGCGCACCTCGATCGCCCAGCCGTTCCAGCGCACGTCCTTCTGCGCGTAGCCGAGCTTCTCCCCCGCCGCGACGCGCAGCTGTTCGCGCACGAGGTCGGTGCCTGTGACCATCTCGGTCACCGGGTGTTCGACCTGCAGGCGCGTGTTCATCTCGAGGAAGTAGAACTGCCCGTTCGACCATAGGAACTCGACCGTGCCCGCGTTCTGGTAGCCGACGGCGCGTCCGGCCTTGAGCGCGACCTCGCCCATCGCGTCGCGCGTCTTGTCGTCGATCACGACCGAGGGGCATTCCTCGAGCAGCTTCTGGTGCCGGCGCTGGATCGAGCACTCGCGCACGCCGTAGTGCACGCCGTTGCCGTGCGTGTCGAACATCAGCTGCACTTCGATGTGGCGCGGCTTGTCGAGGTAGCGCTCGAGGTACACGCGCCCGTCGCCGAAGCTCGACTTGGCCTCGCCTGAGGCGGTGCGGAAGCCGCTCTCCATGCCGGCCGGCTCGCGCACGATGCGGATGCCCTTGCCGCCGCCGCCGGCCGCGGCCTTGATCGCGATCGGGTAGCCGATCGATTCCGCGGCGCGCGACCGCGGCCTTCGCGTCCGCGACGGGTTCGGTCAAGCCCGGCACGACCGGCACGCCGGCGGCCTGCATGCGCTGGCGGCTCTTGATCTTGTCGCCCATCGCCTCGATCGCCTCGGGCGGAGGACCGATCCACACCAGACCCGCCTCGCGCACCGCGCGCGCGAAGCCCGCGTTCTCGGAGAGGAAGCCGTAGCCGGGGTGGATCGCCTCGGCGCCGGTGGCCTTCGCCGCGGCGATGATCTTCTCGGCGACGAGGTAGCTCTGCGAGGGCAGGTTCCCGCCGAGTGGGACCGCGACGTGCGCCATGCGCGTGTGCAGCGCGCGCGAGTCGAAGTCGGAGTAGACCGCGACGCACTCGATGCCCATCTCGCGAGCGGTGCGGATCACGCGCAGGGCGATTTCGCCGCGATTGGCGATCAGGATGCGCTGGAACATGGGGGGCGACAGGATACCCGAGCGCTACTTCCCGCGCTTCACCCGTGCGAAGGCCCAGTCTGTGCCCAACCCCGCTTTGTAGGCCGAGTGGATCCAGAGCATCGCCAGCGGCTCGAGCCAGCGCGAGCTGGAGAGGTGTCCCGCGTCCACCGCCTCGAAACCCGCGTCCTCGACGAGCGTCGCGACCGTCTCGCGCCAGGCCTCGTCGTTCCCGCAGTAGAACATCACGGGCTTCACGTCGAACTCGGTCGCTCGCGCCATGTTCTCCGCGCCGGTCGTGTTGAAGGCCTTGAACACCGGCGCGCCGCACCACTGCGCAACCTGCTCGCCGCCTGAGGTGCCGCCGGAGACCGAGAGGCCCGAGAGATCGGGCGCGAGCGGGTTGGTGCAGTCGATCACGAGCTTGCCCGCGAGCTTGCCGCAGCTCTCGAGCGTCTCGCGCGCCGCCGGCCAGGGAGTCGCCAGCACGACGATCTCCGCGTCCGCGCAGGCGCGCGCGAGCGTCGCGGCCTTGGCGCGCTTGCCGAGCGTGGCGACGAGGTCCTGCACCTTGACGCTCGCAGGCTCGCGCGTGCCGAACACGATTTCGTGGCCCTTGCGGGTCCAGACGCTCGCGAGCGCTCCGCCGACGTTGCCCGTTCCGAGGATGGCGATCTTCATGCGAGTGGCTCCAGGGGATTGAACTCGAAGGATAGCGCGCGCGGCGCGCCCGCTCACCCGAATTGCACGCTGCGCTTCGTGAGCGAGCCGAGCCACCAGCCTTCGATCGAAAAAGTCGGCTCTTCGGTCTCCCCTGCCGCGCCGAGCGTCACGAAGAGCGGCATGAAGTGCTCGTGCGTGGGCAGCGACTCGCGCACGCCCGGGGCCTTGGCACGGTAGTCGAAGAGCGCATCGAGGTCGCCGCGGCGCAGCGCATCCGCGGTCCACTCGTCGAAGTCGGAGGCCCAGCGCGGCGGCGGCGCCTGCCCCTCCCAGTCGATCGCGCGCAGGTTGTGCGTGAGGAATCCGCTGCCGACGATCAGCACGCCCTCGTCGCGCAACGGCGCGAGCGCGCGGCCGAGCGCGAAGAGCGTGCGCGGATCGAGCCTGGGCAGCGAGAGCTGCAGCACCGGCACGTCGCTCTCGGGATACATCGGCACGAGCGGCACCCACGCGCCGTGGTCGAGGCCGCGCTGCGAGTCCGCGCTCGGGATGCGCGCGGCGGAGCACAGCGCACGCACGCGCGCAGCGAGCTCGGGTGCGGGCGGCGCGGGGTACTGAACCTGGTAGTACTTCTCGTCGAAGCCGTAGAAGTCGTAGACGAGCGGCACGGGCGTCGTCGCCGAGAGCGCCGCGGGCGCTTCCTCCCAGTGCGCCGAGAGCATCAGGATCGAGCGCGGCCGCGGCAGCGCGCGGCCCCACGCCGCGAGCTCGCGCATCCACAGCGCGTCGTCGAGCAGGAGTGGCGCGCCGTGGGCGAGGAAGATCGCGGGATGTCGAGATGCGGGTCCGGGCATGGCTGGGCAGCAGAGACTAGCCTAGCCGCCGCCCGCCCCAGCCACTCAGGCCCCTCGTGCCAGCGCCGCGACGAAACGCTCGGTTGCAACCTTCTCGCGCACGGGCAGCGTGAAGTGGAACGTTGCCCCCGCCCCCGGGCGCGAATCGACGCCGATGCGACCGCCGTGCAGCTCGACGATCTGCTGCGCGATCGCGAGGCCGAGGCCTGTGCCCTCGACGTGCTTGCCGGGCTCCTGCGCGAGCTGGGTGAAGCCGTGAAAGACACGTTCCAGGTCCTCGGCGGGGATGCCCGGGCCCTGGTCGGCGACCTCGACGCGCACGTGACCGTCGAGCCTCGCGACGCGCACGCGGATCGCGCCGTGATCGCAGAACTTGACCGCGTTGCTGAGCAGGTTGCCGAGCACCTGCGCGATCTTGTCGCGGTCGCAGGCGACCTGCGGCAGCTTCGGTGCGAGCTCCAGCGCGAGCGAGAGGCCCTTCTTGCGCGCGGGGAGCTCGAACTCCTCCAGCGCCTGGCGCGCGAGCCGGCCGATGTCGGCGTTCTCGATCTCGACGTACATGCGCCGCGCCTCGAGCTTCTGGAAGGTCAGCACCTGGTCGAGCAGCCGCGCGAGGCGGTCGACGTTGCGCTTGGCCGTGCGCAGGTGCGTCTGCTGCTGCGCGTTGAGCTCGCCGCAGCTCCCGTCCGCGACGATGTCGATGCCCTCCTTGATGCACGAGAGCGGCGTGCGCAGCTCGTGGCTGACCATCGAGGTCAGCTCCGACTTGATGTCCATCAGCTCGACCAGGCGCTGCTCTGTGCGGCGGCGCGCGGCGAGCGCCCAGGCCGTGAGCAGGAAGAAGGCCAGGCTCACGATCGCGTTCCAGGGCGGAACGATCGGGCTGCTGTAGGGATGTCCGCCGTAGAGATCGGCGAGCAGCCACGCCGACGCGCCGAGCAGCGCCAGGGCGTAGCCCGTGCGCGAACCGACGAACCAGGCGCCGAGCGCGATCGGCACGAGGTAGAAGATCGTGATCGCGATCTCCGTGCCGCTCCAGTAGTCGATCGCGCCGATCAGCGCGACGAGCATGACCGAGCCCGCGCCGATCAGCGCACGCGAACGCGCCGAGCTGCGCGGCTGCGCCTCAGTCCAGACCGGCATCGCGCAGCAGCTTCTCGACCGTGCCGAGCAGCTCGGCTGCGTCGTAGGGCTTGGTCATGTACGCGTCTGCGCCAGCACCGAAGCCGTAGAGCTTGTCCGTCGCCCGGCTCTTCGCCGTGAGCATCAAGATCGGAACCATGCACGAGTGGTACACGCGGCGCAGGTGCTCGCTGACCGCGTAGCCGTCGATGTCGGGCAGCATCAGGTCGAGGATCACGAGATCCGGGCGCAGCACCTCCGCGTGCTCGACCGCCTTGCGGCCTTCGTGCTCGATCTCGACGACGTAGCCGCTCGATTCCAAGCGCGCCTTGAGCAGGCCCGCGACGTCGGGCTCATCCTCGACGACGAGGATGCGTCTGCCCTTGTTGCTGTGAGAAACCATGGTCCGCGTCCCCCATTCGTTCGGCGCGCGTGTACGCAGCGCGCTCGGGAGGTGAGAAGAGGAACCGGTGGTTTCGTCGCGAGAAGGGCGCTAGAGCGGGATGTTCCCGTGCTTGCGCACGGGCTTCTCCTCGTGCTTGCTCTTCAGGAGCTCGAGCGAGCGGATCAGCAGCGGGCGCGTCTTGCTGGCCTCGATCACGTCGTCGATGAAGCCGCGCGCGGCGGCCTTGTAGGGGTTGTTGAAGGTCTGCTCGTACTCGGCGGTCTTCTGCGCCTCGAGCGCCTTGGGATCGGCGGCCTTGTCGATCTCGCGCTTGTGGATGATCTTCGCCGCACCGGCGGCGCCCATCACCGCGATCATCGCGCCCGGCCAGGCCAGGTTCACGTCGCCACGGATCGCCTTGCTCGACATGACGTCGAAGGCGCCGCCGTAGCCCTTGCGCGTGATCACGACGATCTTCGGCACGGTCGCCTCGCAGTAGGCGTAGAGCATCTTCGCGCCGTGGCGGATGATGCCGCCGAACTCCTGGACCGTGCCGGGCAGGAAGCCGGGCACGTCCTCGAAGGTGACGAGCGGGATGTTGAACGCGTCGCAGAAGCGGATGAAGCGCGCGCCCTTGATGCTGGCGTCGATGTCGAGGCAGCCGGCGAGCACGGCCGGCTGGTTGGCGACGATGCCCGCGACGCGTCCGCCGAAACGCGCGAAGCCGATGATCAGGTTCTGCGCCCAATCGGGCTGCACCTCGAGCCACGAGCCCGCGTCGACGATACGCTCGATCACGCGCTGCATGTCGTAGGGCTTCTGCGGATCGGTCGGCACGAGCGTGTCGAGCTCGGCGTCCATGCGGTCGGAGGGATCCTCGGTCGCGACGAAGGGCGCGTCCTCCGCGTTGTTGAGCGGCAGGTAGCTGAGCAGCCGGCGCAGCAGCATCATGCAGCTCTTGTCGCTCGGGCTGACGAAGTGCGCGACGCCCGAGCGCGCGGCGTGGACCTGCGCGCCGCCGAGGTCCTCGCTCGTGACCTCCTCGTGCGTGACCGACTTGACCACGTCCGGGCCGGTGATGTGCATGTACGAGGTGCCCTCGACCATGCAGATGAAGTCGGTGATCGCGGGCGAGTACACGGCGCCGCCCGCGCAGGGGCCCATGATCGCGCTCAACTGCGGAATCACGCCCGAGGCGCGCGTGTTGCGCCAGAAGATCTCGGCGTAGCCCGCGAGCGACTCGACGCCCTCCTGGATGCGCGCGCCGCCCGAGTCGTTGAGGCCGATCAGCGGCACGCCGACCTTGAGCGCCATGTCCATCACCTTGCAGATCTTCGTCGCGTTCGACTCGGAGAGCGAACCGCCGAAGACGGTGAAGTCCTGGCTGAAGAGGTAGACCGGGCGCCCGTCGATGCGCGCGTGGCCGGTGACGACGCCGTCGCCGAGGATCAGCTGCTCCTGCATCCCGAAGTCGGTGCAGCGGTGCGTGACGAAGCGGTCGAGCTCGACGAAGCTCCCCTCGTCGACGAGGAACTCGATGCGCTCGCGCGCGGAGAGCTTGCCCTTCTTGTGCTGCGCGGCGACGCGTTCGGGACCGCCGCCGGCGAGCGAGAGCTCGCGCATGCGCTGCAGGCGTTCAATCGGGGTCTCGGGGTTGGACTTCGTCATCGGGGCGGGGGTGGGCTTGGGATCGGTGGGCTTGATGTTGGCCATGGTGGATGCGTCAAAAAACCAGGCGGGCTGGTTTTTTCACACTAGCGCGCGTACTCCTGCAGCAGGCCGCAGCTCGGGCAGCGGTAGGCGATCACACGGCGTTTGCGCTTGTTCTTGGTCTTGAGGCCGATGAAGAAGCTCGGTTCGGGCTTGCCCTCGAGCCACTCCTGGGGGACGGGACGGTTGCCGTGCCCGCGGTCGAGCAGCAGGCCCTCCTCCATCTCCTCCTTGCAGTTGGGACAGATGTGATCGGATCGAGCCATAGGCAGGTGTTGCGTGTGGGGCGGGGCGGGTGTCAAAAAACCAGGCGGGGTGGTTTTTTCACGAGTGGGGGTCTTCGACGAGTTCCATGAGCACGCCGCCGGTGGATTTGGGGTGCACGAAGGCGACGGTCGTGCCGTGCGAGCCGGGTTTGGGCGTGTCGTCGATGAGCTGGAGGCCGGCCTGCTTGAGGGTGGCGATGGCCTTGGCGCAGTTCTCGACGCGCCAGGCGAGGTGGTGGATGCCCGGGCCGCGCTTGGCGAGGAAGTTCGTGATCGGCGAGTCCGCGGCGGCGGGCTCGACGAGCTCGATGCGCTGCGTGTCGGAGAAGAGCACGAGCACATTGACCTTCTGGCCGGGCACGAACTCGACCGGCAGCGCGCGCATGCCGAGCGCGGTTTCGTAGATCGCGCGAGCGTCGGCGAGGCTCGGGACGGCGATCGCGACGTGGTGCAGGCCGCGCGTCACGCCGCGCAGCGCGTGCGGGGCGTCCATCAGAGCACCTCCGGAGGCTGGTAGCGCCCGAAGGCTGTTTCGAGCGTGGTGCAGATCTCGCCCAGCGTCGTGTAGCACGAGACGGCGGCGAGGATCGGATCGACGAGGTTCGTGCGCGGCGCGCGCGCCGCCTCCCCCACCGCGCGCAGCGCGCCTTCGACCTTCGCGGGGTCGCGCGTGCGGCGGATTTCGGCGAGATCGGCGAGCACCTCGGCGCGTGCGTCGGCGCTCGCTTTCTGGATCCGGGCCGGCGCCTCGGCGACTTGGAACTGGTTCACACCGACGACGACGCGCTCGCCGCTCTCGACCGCGCGCTGCCAGGCCATGGCGCTCTTGTGGATCTCGCGCTGGACGAAACCGGATTCGATCGCCTGCACGGCGCCGCCGCGGCGCTCGACCTCGGCCATCAACTCGAGCGCGCGCGCCTCGATCTCGTCGGTCAGCGCCTCGACGAAGGGCGCGCCGCCGAGCGGGTCGATCACGTCGGCGACGCCCGACTCGTGGGCCAGGATCTGCTGCGTGCGCAGCGCGAGACGCGCGCTCTCGGCGGTGGGCAACGAGAGCGCCTCGTCGCGGCCGTTGGTGTGCAGCGACTGCGTGCCGCCGAGCACGGCCGCAAGCGCCTGCAGCGTGACGCGCACGACGTTGTTGTCGGGCTGCTGGCTCGTGAGCATCGAGCCGGCGGTCTGCGTGTGGAAGCGCAGCATCCAGCTCTTCTCTTCCTTGGCGCCGAACTCCTCGCGCATGATGCGCGCCCACATGCGGCGCGCGGCGCGGAACTTGGCGACCTCCTCGAAGAGGTCGTTGTGCGCGTTGAAGAAGAACGACAGGCGCGGGCCGAACTCGTCGAGCACCTGGCCCGCGGCGAGCGCCGCCTTCACGTAGGCGCGGCCGTTGGCGAGCGTGAAGGCCAGCTCCTGCACCGCGGTCGAGCCCGCCTCGCGGATGTGGTAGCCCGAGATCGAGATCGTGTTCCACTGCGGCACCCGCGCGGCGGCGAAGCCCATCAGGTCGGTCACCAGACGCATCGAAGGTCCGGCCGGGAAGCGGTAGTTCCCGCGCGCGGCGTACTCCTTCAGGATGTCGTTCTGCACCGTGCCGCGCAGCTTCTCGAGCGGCACGCCCTGCTTCGTGGCGAGCGCGCAGTACAGCGCGAGCAGGATCGGCGCCGTCGCGTTGATCGTCATCGAGGTCGAGACCTCGCCCAGCGGGATCTTCTCGAACAGTCGCTCGAGGTCGCGCAGGCTGTTGACCGGCACGCCCACGAGGCCGACCTCGTCGCAGGCGAGCGCGTGGTCGGAGTCGTAGCCGATCTGCGTCGGCAGGTCGAAGGCGGTCGAGAGACCGGTCTGCCCGCTCTCGAGCAAGAGGTGGAAGCGGCGGTTCGTCTCGCGCGCGCTCGAGAAGCCCGCGTACTGGCGCATGGTCCAGAACTGGCCGCGGTACATGCTCGGCCGCACGCCGCGCGTGTAGGGAAACTCGCCCGGGAAGCCGCCGTCGGGGGCCGTGCCGTAGAGCGGATCGAGACCGATTCCCGAGCTGGTCTGGAAGCGCTCCTTGCGCTCGGGGAAACGCGCGCGCGCGCGGGCGTAAGGCCCTTTCTCCCAGGCCTCCAGCCCTTCGCTGCTGCGTTCGCTCATGATCGAGGATCGCCGCGAGCGCGGCGTTGGACGATTGTAGGGCCGGGCCGAAGCCGCGGCAAACCGGGTGGAGTCCACGCCGGGGTCCGCATAGGCTGCGCTCCCAGATGCCGAACCCGGAAGGAGACGCGCCGCGGCCGCTCGCGCAGCGCACGCTGCTCGCCCTGCTGCTCGGGGTCGCGGGCCTCGCGCTCGCGGGCCTTGACCTGCGGCCGCAGGCGCGAGTCGACGGCGCGTGGATGGTCTGGAGCTTCTGGGGCCGGCCCGCGGAGTGGATCCACGCGTCCATGCCCGCCGAGCCCTTCGCCACGCGCGCGGTCGAGCTCATGCCGCTGCTCGTACTCGGCGCGTTGCTGCTCGCGGCGCTCGGCGGCTGGCTCGTCGCGCGCGCGCTGCGCGCTCCGGGAGAGCACACTCCAGGTCGCCTCTTCACGCTCGGCTGCATGCTCGCCTGCGCGCTCGCGCTCGATCCCTGGGTGGTGGTCTTCGTCGCGCAGCGCCAGTCCTTCTCGGCGCCGCGCTACCTCGCCATCGGCGACCTGTTCCGCGCGCTCGGGATCGGCCTCTTCGCGCTGGCGCTGCTCGCGCGCCTGCCGCGCGCGCCGCGCGAACTCGCCCCGAATCCAGGCACGGCGCGCGGCGGCTTGCCGCTGGCGCTGGCGATGCTGTGCGCCTTCGCGCTGCCGACGCTGGTCCTGCCCTTCGAGGGCGAGGGCCCGCAGCTCACCAACGACGAGCAGGCCTACCTGTTCCAGGCCGAGCTCTTCGCGCGCGGCGAGATGGCCGATCAGCTCGGTCCGCTGGCGGATTTCTTCCCCTCGGCGCAGACGCAGATCGAGGCGGGGCGGATCTTCTCGAAGTACCCGCCCGGCCACTCCGCCGTGCTCGCGCCGGGCGTGCTCGCGGGCTGGCCGTTGCTCGTGCCGCGCCTCCTCGCCGCGCTCTCGGTGCTGCTCGTGTGGAGCCTCGCGCGGCGTTTTGGCCTCGCGCGACCGGTGCTCGCGGCCTGGATGTTCGCGCTCTCGCCGGCGCTGCTCGGGCTCGAATCGCTGGCGCTGTCGCAAGGCACCTCGCTGCCGCTGACGCTGCTCTTCACTTGGTGCGCGCTGGAGGCCCTCGACCGCGTCCCGACGCGGCGCGCCGCGGCACTCGGCTTCGCGGCGCTGGCAGGACTCTCGATCTCGATCGCGTTCAGTGCGCGGCCCGTGACCGCGATCGCGATCGCCTTGCCGGTCGCGCTGCTCGTGCTGCGCGAGCGCCCGCGCGGCTGGCTGAAGCTCGCGGGTTGCGCGCTGCTCGCGGCGCTGCCCGCGGCGATCTTCTTCCTCTGCGTCAACCATGCGCTGACCGGTGCGGCGCTCCAGACCGCCTACGGCCGCTTCAACGAGGCCGCGAACTCGCGCTTTGGTGCGGTCGCGCCCGCGCAGGCGCTCTCGATCGCCGCCTTCAACCTCGGACGGCTCTCGTTCTGGGTGCACGGCGTCGCGCCGGGCTTGCTGCTCGCCGCCTGCGGCCTCGCGCGCCGGCCCTGGCCCCGGCGCGGCTGGCTGCTCGCGGCGCTGCCCGCGTCGCTCTTCGCGCTCTACGTGTTGCATCCGTTCCAGGGCATCCCTTGGTGCGGACCGGTGTACCTCGCCTCGAGCCTGCCCGCGCTCGCGCTGCTCTCCGCCCGCGGACTCGAGCTCGTCGAGGAGCGCCGCGGGACGCTCGCGCTGCGCGTGCTCGCCTGCGCGGGCCTCGCCGGGAGCGCGTGGCTCCTGCAGCAGCACTTCTCGCTCGCGCGCGAAGAGCTCGAGTTGCGCAATGCGCCGCGCCTGGCGGCACGCGCCGCGGGGATCGAGCGTGGTATCGTGTTCGTCAAGCTCGAGAACGCCTACGCGCGCAGCCGCTTCGCGCTGCCGCCCTTCGAGAAAGGCGACGCGCTGGTCTTCGCGCGCGACCTCGGGGCCCGCGACGGCGAGCTCGTGCACGCGCTCGGAGGAGTCGAGTCCTGGATCTACGACCCCGTCGAGCGGACGCTGCTGCGCCGCCCGGAGTAGGGATTTTCATAGAAGATGCGCGCCCGCGCGGCGAAGTCTTCGCCCGCGGCCGCTTGGATGGGAGAATCCGGCGCTGCGCCCCCCCCTCCGCGACGTTCGTCGAAGGAACGTGACCATGAAACGACTGCTGCTGCCCCTGTTCCTGCTGATCGTGCTCTTCGCCGGCCTGGGCGGTGGGATCTGGCTGCTCGCCTCGCACGGCCCGGAGTCAGCACCCGAGCGCATCACACCCCAGCAGGAGGATTCGCGCACCGCCGCTGATCGCGAGGTCGCGCTGGAGGGCCCGAGCGCCGACGGAGCGCAGTCCGCCTCCGCGCGCAGCGCCGAGATGCTCGCGCAGCCCGCGAGCAAGCTGCGCGGAACGATCCGCATCCCCGCCGGGATCCAGGAGCCCGGGCCGATCCACGTCTACGCGCTCGACGAACGTGCGATCTACCGCGACCTCGTGCGCCGTCTCGCGCGCGACGCCAAGCGTACGAAGCCGGAGGACGACACACGCTCCTTCCTCGCGAGCTGCGACGCGGCGCCCGACGGCAGCTTCGAGCTGCAGCTGCTCGAGGGCACGACGCGCGCGCACCTGCTCGCCCAGGGCCGCTTCGTGTACGTCGAACGCTCGCTGGACGTGGATCTGCGCCGGCGCGCGCCGCTGGAGCTCGTGACGAAGGCTGGCGCCTGCATCCAGGGCACGGTCAAGCTGCCCGAATCGGAGGTGATCGGCACGCTCGACGACCTGCACATCGGCCTGGGTCCGGTCGTGCGCGGCTCGATGGCGATGAACCCCGAGCGGCCGCCCGAGTTCGAGACGACCGCGTCCACGGGCAGCTTCGAGCTGCGCGCGGTGCCGGTCGAGGTCGCTTACCGGCTGACCGGGAACTCGGATCTCTACGCCTATGTGGAGCTTCCCGTCGAGCACATGACCGCGGGCCAGACGCTCGCGGTCGAGCTCGCCCTCGAACCGGGCGGCACGCTGCGCGGCGTCGTGCAAGCGAGCGACGGCAAGCCGCTCGAGGGCGCGCAAGTCAAAGCCGCGCGAGCGGGCGAGTGGTTCGGCGTCGACGACCACGAGGTGCGCAGCGCGAAGACCGACAGCGCAGGCGCCTTCGAGCTCGCGCACGTCCCCGCGGGTGCGCTCAAGCTGCAAGCGAGCGCGACGGGCTACCTGCAGAGCGAGAAGCTCGACATCGACCTGCGAGCGGGTGTGGTGACCGAGGGTGCCTTGCTCGTGCTGCGCGAGGGACAGTCGGTCTCCGGCGTGGTGCGTTTCGCCGACGGCAAGCCCGCGAGTGGAGCGGAAGTGCGCCTCAGCTTCGATCTCTCGCAGATGAGCGGCATGAGCGCCTTCAATGCGCTCGAGGGCGCCGAGGGCAAAGACACGGCCGACGCGCAGGGCCAGTTCGTGATCCGCGGCCTGGGCAAGGGCCCCTTCACGGTGCGCGCCTCGAGCCTGCCCGCCGGAACGGCGCCCACGGACGAGAAGCAGAAAGAGGAGCTCAAGTGGCGCGCGCGCGCCGACGGCGTCACGCCCGGCACGAGCAACCTCGAGCTGCTGCTGCGCGCGGGCGAGGGGCTGCGCGGCGTGGTGCTCGACATCGAGCAAAAGCCGGTCGCGAAGTTCAAGCTGCACGCGCAGCACGAGGGCAAGGGCGCGCTCGGCGCGATCGGCCAGGACACGCAGGAGCGCTCGGTGGACGACGCGCAGGGCCGCTTCGCGATCGCCGGTCTCTCGCTGGGGCCCTGGAAAGTGTGGGTCGAGGCCGAGGGCTTCGCGAGCAGCGAGCCCGTGTCGGTCACGCTGCCGCGCGCGCCGGCCGAGCCCGAACTTTCGATCACGCTCGAGCGCTCCGCGCTCGTGAGCGGGCACGTGCTCGACTCGCACGGCTCACCCGTCGCCGCCGCGAAGGTCGGCCCCGAGACGAAGGGCGCGAACTGGCAGCGCATGCTGAGCGGCGCGCCGCCCCCGCCCGAGGCGCTGACCGGTCCCGACGGCAGCTTCCGGCTCGACGGGCTGCGGCCCGGCGCCGTGATGCTCATCGCCAGCGCGCCTGAGCACGCGCGCAGCCCCGCGGTGCCCGTCGCGCTCAGCGCGGGCGTCGAGTCCAAGGGCGTGACGCTGACGCTGCTCGACGGCGGCTCGATCAGCGGCGAGATCTTCGACGACCAGGGCAAGCCGCTCGCAGGCATGTTCGTGCAGGCGACCGAGATGGCGCACTACGACGTGCACATGGACAACTCGAGCGGCGAGGGCCGCTTCCGCATGGAGCACCTCGAACCCGGCACGTACCAGGTCGTGGCCTTCCCCGGCAAGGCGCTCAGCGGCGCGAACTCGGACCAGGGCGCGGCCTTCATGAGCAGCATGAAGATGAGCTCCTGCGAGGTGCGCGAGGGCGAGGACACGCACGTCGTGCTCGGCGCGCCGCCCTCCGATCCCGTGTTCGTCGTCGGCCGCGTGACGCACGCAGGCGCGCCCTACACCGGCGCGCTGGTGAGCTTCGTGCGCGAGGGCAAGGACGTGATCGGCCACATGAAGAACGTCTCGCTCGATGCGCAGGGCGGCTTCGAGGTGCGCCTCGACGAGGCCGGCCGCTACGCCGTCTCCGTGCAGCGCATCAGTGGCGGCATGGGCCAGCAGCAGACGGTCGAATTCGTGCGCGAGATCCCCCAGGAGAAGCGCTACGAACTCACGCTCGAGATGCCCACCGGGCGCATCTCCGGCACCGTCTACGATCCCGAGGGCAAGCCCGCCAAGGGCGAGCGCGTCTCGCTCAACCCGCGTTCGGCGCTGATCGGCGGCACGATTTGGGGCGGCATGTACGTCGACACGCTGACCGACGGCGAAGGGAAGTACGACCTCGAGTCGCTGCGCCCGGGCGAGTACATCCTGGGCGCGGGCGGCATGAGCATGGGCGGCATCTTCGGCTCGAACGCCGCGCACGGCCGCGAGCTGCGCTCCGACCTGCGCCTCAGCGAGGGCGACTGGCAACGCAACATCGACTTCCACCTCAAGCAGCCCGCCACAGTCGACGTGCTCGTGGTCGGCGAGGACGGTCAGCCGATCGCGAAGGCGGCGGTCTTTGCGCGCGACGCGAACGGGACGCTGCTCGACCGCCTGAGCCTCGTCTCGGCCGACGAGAGCGGCCTGGCACACTACGGCGGGCTCGCGCCCGGCGAGTACAGCTTCAGCTCGCGCATGGACGTGCGCGCGAGCGCCGAAGGCGCGAACGTCAAGCTCGCCGAGGGTGAGACGAAGAACGTCAAGCTCGTGCTGCAGAGTGGCACGACGCTGCTCGTGCAGACCGTCGACAGCGAGGGCAAGAACGTGCAGGCGGCGCTGAGCGTGCTCGACTCGCGCGGCCACGAAAGCAGCGGGATGTTCGGCCTGGCCGAGATCATGGAGCAGTTCACGAAGAACGGCCTGGACTTCACCACGCAGCGCGTCGGCCCGCTGCCGCCGGGCAAGTACACGGTCACGGCGCGCACGTCGGACGGCAAGAACGGCTCGAAGCCGGTCAGCCTGACGGGTCAACCCGAGAGAAAACTCACGATCCGCGTCGAGTGACGCGCCGCGCCCCTACTCCGCGCGGTTCTTCCTCAACCACTCCAGCACCGCCGCCATGTCCTCGGGCAGCGGCGACTCGAAGTGCAGCGGCTCGCCGCTGACCGGGTGCGAGAGATCGAGCGCGCTCGCGTGCAGCGCGTGGCGCGTCATCTGCGGCGCCTCGGGCGGCAGCGGGGAGAGGTGCTTGCGCGCGGGCCGGTAGACGTGCTCGCCGAGCAGCGGGAAGCCGATGTGCGCCATGTGCACGCGTACCTGGTGCATGCGGCCCGTCTTGGGGAACACCGCCAGGTACGAGAAGTCCTGGAAACGCTCGCGTGTCTCGTAGTAGGTCGAGGCGAAGCGGCCCTCGTTCTCCGGCAGCACGCGGATGCGGTCGCGCGAGCGCTCGCTGCGGCCGAGCCAGTTCTCGATCCACTCGCTGTCGAAGCGCGTCGTGCCCTGCACGAGCGCCAGGTAGGTCTTCTGCACCGCACGCGACTGGAAGGCGGCCTTCAGGCCCTCGAGCGCCGCCTGCGACTTGGCCACCAGCAGCACGCCGCTCGTGTCGCGGTCGAGACGGTGCGCGAGGCCCGCGCGGCCCTCGTCGGCGAGGCTCGGGAGCTCGCCGTAGCGCTCCACCGCCCATTCCGAGACGCCGCCCTCGCGTCCGTTCGCGTTCGCGTGGCTGAGCATGCCGGCCGGCTTCTCGAGCGCGACGAGGTGTGCGTCTTCGAACAGGATGCGCGGCTCGAGCCCGGAGGGCATCACGCTGCCCTGTTCGGGCGGGAGGGAGACGACCACCTCGCCCGCGCCCTCGATCAAGTGGCCGGGCTTGAGGATCTCCGCGCCCGCGAGGCGCACGCGGCCCTCGCGGATCAGCTCCTGCAGGCGGGTGCGCGACCAGCCCTGCATGCGCGCCACCAGGACCTGATCGAGGCGCTGGCCGCGGGTGTCGCTGCCGAGCTCGAAGCTCTGTTCGCGTGAGACTTCCATCGTGGCCTTCCACTCTAGCAGGGCTGCTGGCAAGATCGCGCACGTCCCGGCCCGGCACCCTCCCATGACCGAAGCCCGTCCCTGCGTATTGCTCGTCGACGACGAGCCCCGAACCCTCGAACTCCTCGGCGCCGTCCTGGAGCACCAGGGGTTCCAGACCAGCCTGGCGGCCACCCCCCAGGCCGCGATCGAGCTCCTGCGCACGCTGCGCTTCGACGCCGTCGTCACCGATGTGGTCTTCGACGGCTACGCGGAGGGCTCGCTGGTGCTCGCCGCGGCGCGCGACCTGCAGCCGCGCGCGATCATCCTGCTCATGACGGGCTATCCGAAGATCGAGGGTGCGGTCTCGGCCATCAAGGCCGGCGCGCTCGACTACATCCAGAAGCCGGTCGACGGGATCATGCTCGGCACCTTCCTCGAACGCGCGCTGAAGGAGCGCGAGATCGAACGGCCCAACCTCGTCTTCAAGGACCTGATCGAGATCCTCTCGGCCATGGTCGCGAACACGATCGAACGCGTCGACCCCTACACCGCGGGGCACGGCTCGCGCACGCGCAAGTACTGCCGCTTCCTGGCCGAGAAGCTCGGCCTCGAACGCGAGCGCACCGAACACCTCGAGCTCGCGGCGATCGCGCACGACTACGGCAAGATCTACCTCGACGACCTGGGTTTCCTGACCAAGAAGGGCCCGCTCACCGAGGCCGAGTTCCAGGCCGTGCAGCGCCACCCGCAGCTGGGCGCGAAGAAGCTCGGCCACCACTCGCAACTCGCCGAGGTGCGGCGCTTCGTCGCCGAGCACCACGAGAAGTGGGACGGCACCGGCTACCCCAACCGTCTCGCCGGCGACGCGATCGCGCTCGAGAGTCGCATCCTGTGCGTGGTCGAGGTCTTCGATTCGCTCGCGACCAAGCGCTCCTACAAGGACATCTGGCCGCTGGCGAAGGTGCAGGCCTATTTCACCGAGCAGCGCGGGAAGGCCTTCGACCCGCTGGTGCTCGATCCGTTCCTCGCCATGCTCGAGCGCGACGGCGAGCGCTGGATGCGCGCGCCTGCCGAGGATCTGCGCGCCGCCGGGCTCGCGCTCGAGGCTTGAGCATGCTGGGCGTCCTTGCCGCGCCGCTGCTCGCCCTGCTTGCGCCCGCTGGAGCGCTCGCTGGCGAGGAGACGCCGCCGGGCATGCTGCTCGTGCCGGGCGGCCGCACGCACATCGGGATCACGCAGGAGGAGCTGAAGCGCCTGCTCTCGGTCGATCCGAGCTCGGAACGCTACGCCGGGATGCTCTCGGCCGAGACACCCGAGCACGAGGTGCTGCTCGAGAGCTTCTACGCGATGCCCACCGAGGTCACGAACGAGCAGTACGAGGCCTTCGTGCGCTCCAATGGCACCAAGCCGCCGCAGACCTGGGGTGAGGACGCGATCCGCGCCGGTTCGCAGCAGTTCCAGCGCGAACAGGACCAGGCCAAGGCCGACGCGACCACACAGGGACTGCCGCTGCCCGAGCCCGCGGTCTTCGATCCGCGCGCGTGGTGGGACGCAAACTGGCCGAATGCGACCTGGAGCGTGCCGCCGGGCGACGAGCGCCGTCCGGTCGTGCTGGTCGACTACGAGATGGCGACGCGCTACGCGCGCTGGGCCGGCTTCCGGCTGCTCACCGAAGAGGAGTTCCAGCGCGCGGTGCGCGGCGACAGCGAGCGCAAGTACCCCTGGGGCGAGCTCTGGGACAACGACAAGTACGCGGCGACCGAGCTCCTGAAGCGCAAGGGCGGGCCCTTCGTGGTCCGCAGCTTCCCCGCCGGCCAGACCAAGCAGGGCCTGATGGACCTCGCCGGCAACGTCTGGGAGTGGACCAGCAGCCGCTACACGGCCTTCCCCGGCTACGAGAGGAAGGTCTTCGAGTTCGGCTACGGCAGCAAGGTGCGCCAGGTGAACGCGCTGGCGGCCTTCGACGACACGCGCCGCGTCGTCGTCGGGGGCTCGTACCAGATGCGCAACCTGATGTGCCGGGCGACGACGCGCCAGGACGTCGCGGAGAAGACCTCCACGGACGCGCTCGGCTTCCGCTGTGCGCGCACGCCGGCGAGCGGCGTCGACTCCGCGCGCTACGTGCTCGAACACGAGCTGACGGAGTTCTGGCGGCCGCGCGAGGAGGACCAACTCGTCGCGTACGAGCCGCTCGGCGCGACAGCGCTCGAGCGCTGGCGCACGGCGCCGCTGCGCGAACTCCCCGGCCAGCCGCTCGTGCCCGGCTACGCGATCGTCGCGGGACACGACGAGATCGTCTGGTGCCCGGTGAAGCAGATCCACGCCATCGACCCGGGCACGTTCAAGGAGCTGTGCGCCGACGAAGGCGTGCTGCAGATCGGCTTCCTCGCGACGACGGTCGGCCTCGTCGATCCCGAGCTCGCGCCGGGGAGTTACCTCGTGTCCTACCGCCAGCGCGGCGTGCCGCGCTTCCTCTCGACGCTCGAACCCGAGAAGCGCGCCGGCAAGCCTGCGCCGGAGGGCGCACCGCTCGAGGAATTGCTCAAGATCGACGTGAGCTTCGACCACGTGATCTTCTCCGACCTGCGCGGGACGCCGCTGCGTGCGCTGCGCGCGAGCCTCGAGTTCGTGAACGCCAAGGAGCCGCGCATCGAGCTCACCGATTCCGAGGACAAGCGTGTCGCGCACCTCGCGGCGACGATCGCCTGCCGCACGGCGCAGAAGGGCTTCCTGCTCGACCTGCGGCTCGTCGGCGCGCCCGGTTCGCTCTCGGGAGCGTGGGTCGGCGACACCCGGCCGCGCTGAGACGAAAAAAAGCGCGGCGTCCGAGGACGCCGCGCCGTTGGGCAGCCGCGAGTGCGGCGCTCGTTCAGCTCACGGGAGCCAGAGCACGTCGACCGCGTCCGTCGCGTTGTAGGTCGACGTCGGCACGCAGCCGCCGAGCACGATCGGATCGCGGTAGTACACCTGGTAGTAGCGGTGCATGCCGCCCGAGAGCGGATCCCCGTTGGCGAGGTGTCGCGCCGAGACACTCGGATCGCCCACGCCGGGGAAGCTGACGCTGCCGCCGCTCGCGTTGTGCAGGTACAGGCGCTTCAGCACGCCGTTCGCGCAGCGGATGCCCTGTCCGAAGACGCTGCCCGCGATGGTGGTCGTGCCCGAGAGCAGGATGCTCGCGGCCGTCGGCTTCTCGCCCGCGGTCGTGAACGAGAGCGTGTCGCCAAAGAGCGAGGGCACGCCGCTGGGGCTGACCGAAGCGCCACCCGTGGCCGAGCTGTTGTCGCAGCCGCGGCCGCCGGAGGCGGGCGGGTTGCTGCACGGGCAGCTCGCGACGCCGCCCGCACCAGGCGTGCAGAAGTTGACGCCGCTGGGAACCGGCAACTGCACCGTGAGGATGCCGCCGGTGCCGTCGGTGAAGGTGACCTTCAGCGCGACCACGCCCAAGTGCGAGAAAGACAGGCCCGCGCTGTCGCCGTTGTTGAACTGGCTTCCGCCGAAGGAACCGACGTCCTTGAAGACGCCCGGCGAGGTCTCGATCTGGTCGCCGCCACGGATGACGAGCGTGAGCCCCAGGCCCGGGGTCCAGGCGTAGAGTGCGCTGCTCGTGCCGGCGGCAGCACCCGTGAGGCTGTTGTTGAACAGCACCTGGCCGAGGTCGTTCATCATTTCCTGCCAGCCGGTCGTCTGGCCGATGAGCTCGCCCGCACTCGTGCCCGGGGCGGGATCGCCCTCGCGCGCGACGAGCTGCAGCGCGCCGATCGAGCCGGCCCAGATGCCGCTGTCGTCGGCCGTCGTCGCGGTCCCGCCGACGATCGTGGCCTCGAAGGCGATCTGGCCCGCGTTGTTGAGGCACTGGCTGGTGTTGTTGACCGTGTCGATGTTGCCATCGGTGCCCGGGGCGGCATCGCCGCGGCGCACTGCGAGCTGCAGACCGCTCGTGCCGCCGACATACACACCGCGGTCGTTGATGGTCGCGATCACGTCGCCATTGAGCAGGTCGGCGCTGATGATCGTGTCGCCGTTGCGGTTGAAGGTGCACGCCCCGGTGTTCACGGACCAGGAGTTCGAGGCGATGTTGAAGGTCGCCCCGACCGTTCCCGGAGCCGCATCGCCCTCGCGCACCACGACGCTGTTGCCGGCGCCGGGTGTGAAGACGAACAGGACCTTGTCGTTCGAGGCCGTCGCGGGGTTCGAGCCCAGCGTCTGCGAGAGCGTCTCCTCGTGCAGCACCTGGCCAGAATCGTTCATCTGGCTGATGAAGCCCAGCGCGCTCACCACCGCACCGCCGAGGACGGTGTCGCCCTTGCGGATCGCGAACTCGAGGTTGCCCGGCGTGCCGGTGATCCAGCCCGTGTTGTTGGTCGTGCCGCTGACGTCGCCGCCGGCGAGGCTGCCCTGGAAGAGCATGCGTCCGCCGCTCTGCATGCCGGTCGGCTGCTGGCTCAGGTTGCTGAAGCTCGTGGTGAGTGTCGCCCCGGTCGTACCCGGCATCACATCGCCCTCGCGCACCAGGATGCCCAGGCTGCCCGGCGCACCGCCGAAGATCGCGGTGTCGTCGCTCGTGGTGACCGCGCCCGACATCGAGCTGCACCAGAAGGTGAGTCCGTTCGCGCTCATGCGCGGGCTGCCGCCGAGGCCCTGGCCGGAGGCGGTGTTGAGCGTCACGCCCGCGAGCGTCGGGGCGGGGTCGCCGCTCTGCACGAGCACGGCGAGGTTCGCGTAGGTCGTGCCGTAGAAGAGCGCGCGCTCGGTCATCGGACCGCTCGTGCCGATCAGGCGTGAACGGAAGAGCAGCGTGCCGTTCGCGTCGATGACCGGGATGTCGAAGTTGCCCGAACCGCCGAAGGTGACGCCGGGAAGTCCCGGCGCGTTCCAGCCGTCAGTGGCGACGAGGTTACCCGAGGTCGATGCGAGGCTCTGCGCGTTCGCGGCCGCGGCGAAGAAGGGCAGCGCGGCGCCCAGCGCCAGTGCGTGCTTCCAGTTGATCGTGCTCATGAGTTCGTTCCTTCGAGGTGTTCCGTTCGTGCGCGATCCGCGCAGCGACGTTTCCAGACCGCGTCGTGCGGCAGGAGTGTGCGTGCATCCTCCATGCACCGGGCGTCCGTGCCTACTGCCCCTAGGGGCAGAGCGCATCAGCCGGCGCCCTGGCGCATCTCACGCCTGCCCGAGAGCAGCGCGAGCAGCTGCTCGGCGTCGACGGGCTTCGTGAGCCAGGCGCGTGCGCCCGCGACGAGCACGCGCTCGCGCACGTGCGCATCGTCGAGCGCGGACATGAACAGGATCTCGAGCCGCGAGCCGCGGTCGAGCAGGTCCTGCTGCAGTTCGGGGCCGCTGCGGCCGGGCATGCACACGTCGAGCAGCACGATTCCCTGCTCCGCGGCTGGCGTACGCGCCAGGAAAGCCCGCGCCGATTCGAAGGTCTCCGCCTGGTGGCCCGCTGAGTGCAAGAGGCGCGCGAGCGCGCGGCGCACCATCGCATCGTCGTCGACGATGAACACGGTCGCGCCGTGTGCTGTCTGCTGGGTGCCGTCCATGGCGCGACTTCGCGCACGAATCGTGCACCACTCCCGGGCAGCACGCCACTGCCCATAGGTGCACGGCGCGCGCCGGGCGCGTCAGGAGCCGGCGGGGCGCAGCTCGAGCGCCTCGGCCATGCGCACGAGATCCGCGACCGAATCCGCTTCCATCTTCTCGAGCACGCGCGAGCGGTGCAGCTTGACCGTGCGCTCGGCGATGCCGAGCGTCAACGCCGCCTGCTTGTTGAGCCGGCCGGCGATGATCTCCGCGAAGACCTCGCGCTCGCGCGCGGTCAAGCTCGAGTAGCGCGCCTGCACGCGCGCGAGCTGCTGCTGCTCCTTGCGCGTGCTGGTGTCGCGTTCGAGCGCGCGCTCGAGCGCGGCGACGAGCTCTTCCTCGCGCACGGGCTTCTCGAGGAAGTCGATCGCGCCGCGCTTCATCGCGAAGACGCTGGTGGGAACGTCCGCGTGACCGGTGAGGAACACGATCGGCGGCGTCGCGCCTCGCAGCTCGAGCGTCTGCTGCAATTCGAGCCCGCTCTGGCCGGGCAGCCGCAGGTCGAGCAGCAGGCAGCCGGAGTGTGCGACATCGTACTTGTCGAGGAATTCCTCGCCGGTTGCGAAGGCGCGCACCTCGAAGCCGTGCGATGCGAGCAGTCGGGTGGTCGCCTTGCGCAGGGCGTCGTCGTCTTCGACGAGATACACGCGGCCTTTGGGATTCATCTCGATCCTCCGGGGGAGACGGGCAGGTCGATTCGGAAACAGATGCCGCCAGCCGGACGCGTGCTCGCGCCGAGCCGGCCGCCGTGCGCCTCGATGATCGAACGGCAAATCGCCAAGCCCAGTCCCATCCCATTCGTCTTGGTCGTGACGTAGGGCTGGAACAGACGGTCGGCCACCGTGGGTGCGAGCCCGGGGCCGTTGTCGGAGACGTCCATTTGCACGCGCCCATCGTACCGTCGGGAGCGGATCTCGATCTCCCGGGGGTCAGGCCGACCGGACAGCGCCTCGCAGGCGTTCTTGACCAGGTTGACCAGGACCTGCTGGATCTGCACCGGATCGGCGAGCACGGCCGGGAGCCCTTCCTCGAGTTCGAGGCGTGTGCGAACGCCCTGGTCCTCGATCTCGCGCCGCACCAGCGGGAGGGTGTCGCGCAGCACGGCGTTCAGGTTCACCGGCAGGCGCTGCATCTCGTGCTTGCGCAGGAACTCGCGCAGCCGGCGGATCACCTCCGAGGCGCGCTGACCCTGCTGCGCGATGTCGCCGAGCACCTCGTCGAGCTCCTCGCGCATGAGCGGCTCGCGCGCGAGGTAGCGCCGGCCCGCCTGCGCATTGGTGACGATCGCTGCGAGTGGCTGATTGACCTCGTGCGCGAGCGAGCTCGCGAGTTCGCCGGCCGTCGCCACGCGGCCAGCGTGCGCGAGTTCTTCGCGCAGACGCGACTCGCGCTCCTCGGCGCGCGCGCGGCCCTGCGTCGCCTCGAGCAGCACCTGCGCGCGGCCGCGGATCACCTGCACGCGCCGGCGGTGCGCGAGCAGCAGCGCTCCGAGCACGGCCGCGAGCGCGGCGAAGCGCACGCTCAGCCGCTGCCACCAGGCCGGCAGCACGACCAGCGTCAAGCGCGCGGGCTGCGCGCTCCAAACGCCGTCCTCGTTGCGCGCCGCGACGTGGAACTCGTAGTCACCCGGCGCGAGCGTCGTGAACGCGACCCAGCGCTGCGCGCCCGGGTAGACCCAGCCCTCGTCGAAGCCGTCCAGCCGGTAGCGAAAGCGCGTGCGCTCGGGCGCGGTGAGCGCGAAGGCGGTGTAGCCGAGCACGAGCCGGCGCGTGAGCGGCGGGATCTCGACGCGCCCGGAATGCGGGAGTTCGACCTCGTCGGCTTGCAGGCTCTCGAGTTGCACCTTGGGCGGTGTCTTGTTGAACGGGAACTCCGCCGGATCGACGCGCACGGGTCCGGTGATCGTCCCGAACCACAACCGCCCGAGCGCGTCGCGCACCGCGGCCGGCGCGCCGTACTCGGACTCGGGCATGCCCGCCTCCGGGCCGAGAACGACGGGCAGGAAGCTGCGGATGCGGCCGCGCGTCAGATCGAGCAGCTCCTCTCGCTGCGCGACCATCAGGCCCTGGTTGCTCAGGATCCAAAGTCGGTTGCGCTCGTCTGCGCGGATCGCGGTGAGCGAGTCGTCGACGAGCCCCTCGGCGCGCGAGATCGTCGCGCCGCGGCCGTCCTTCCAGTACCCCAGCCCCCCGCCGTAGCTCGCGACCCACACGCCACCATCCTCGTCGCAGAGCACGTCGCGCAGCACGCCGCGCGGGAGACCGCTGCCGGGGCCGTGCGACTCGATCGCGCCCGCGCGCAGCTCCCACAGCACGCCGTCGCCGCCGGCCCAGAGCGTCCCGTCGGGCGCCGTCGAGAGCGACGTCACGCTGCCGGGCAGGTCGAACTGTTCGAGCACGCGGTCGTCGGGTGCGAGGTGCACGATGTGTCCACTCGAACTCGAGATCCAGACTCCGCCGGCGCGGCCGTTCGCCATCGGGCCCAGGCCGCCCTGCGCCGCGATCTCGAAGGGCAGCGGCTGGAACTCCGACGACACGTGCAGGTCCAGGCGCATCAGCTTGCCGGCGACGCCGAGCCAGATGCGCCCCTCGCTGTCGCGCAGCAGCGACTCGATGCAGACGCGCCCGGAGAGGGCGGGCGGGCTGGCCGGCGTCGGACGCCAGTGTCCGTCGGGGATGTGATAGAGGCCGTAGCACCCCAGTCCGATCCACGCACCGCCCTCGCCGTCCTCGGCGATCGCATTCACGCCGGAGCGCTCCTGCCGTTCGCCGAAAGCGAGCAGCCGGTGCGGTCGCAGCCGCACGAGCCCGGTGCCGTCCGATCCGACCCAGATGTTGCCCTCGCGGTCGCGCAGCATCGCGCGCACACCCAGGCGCGGCATCGGCTCTCCCGACTCGACTTGCGCGGGGCGCGCGGGCATGCCGCGCGGACTGACGTGGATCGGCCCCATCTGGCTCCCGAGCCACAGGTCGCCCCCGTTGGCCGGCAGGATGCACTGGATGCCGAGGTTGCGCGGCAGCGTCAGCGGATCGCGCTCGATGCCTGCATCGCTCACGTACGCGAGTCCGTCCACCAGTCCGATCCAGGGGCCGTGCTGGTCGCCGGTCGTCAGCGAGAGGATGCGCGCGGGAGCGCGCATGCGCTCGCGCTCGCTCCCGTCGGGCTCGAATACGACGAGCTCCTGTCCCGCCGCGGCGCACACGCTGCCGTCGAGGTTGAGGCACACGCCCTCGTAGCTGCCCGCGGTCCCCGAGGGCAGGAGCTTCGACCACGCGCCCTGCGCGTAGCGCTGCACACTCCCACCCAGACACTCGACCCACAGTGCGCCCTGCGCGTCGCGCACGATCGAGAGCGGCTGCGCATCGGGCCCGGGGACCGTGAGCACCTCGAGCGCCTTGCCGTCGCGGAAGTGCATCAGGTGCCCGCTCTGCAATCCCGCCCAGAGTCCGCCCTGCGCGTCCGAAATGAGCGCGGTGACGCGGTTCGAGGGCATCTCCGGCACGTTGTCGAGGTCGTAGACGCGGAACTCGAGCCCGTCGAAGCGCACCAGGCCGCCGAAGGTCGCTGCCCACAGCGCGCCGTCCTCGGTCTGCACGAGATCGTTGATCGATCCCTGCGGAAGACCGCGCGCGATGGTCCAGATCTCGGCGTGGTAGCTCTCGGGCCACAGTTCGCCCGACTGCGCACGCGCGTGCGGCGCGAGCAGGCCGGAGGACGCGAGCAGCGCGAGCGCGGAGTGCCGCCAGTTCCAGCGGGAATGCATCGCCCCCAGTATCACCTGCGGCCGCTCCGGCTGCACAGCACCCGCCCGTTGAAGACCAGCGAGCCGGGGAAGAGTCGCCCCTCCCCCGGCTCGCGTGCTCGCGCGGACCGCAGCGGGATCCCTACTGCCAGAAGATCTCGATCGCGTTGCTGATGTTGAAGGTGCTGCCCGCGGGAGCCGGGCAGAAGCTCGCGCTCGGATCGCGGTAGTACACCTGGTAGAAGCGCGCGTCGCCCGGCGCGATCGGGTCGCCGAGAGCGGCGGAGCGCAGCGTGATGCTCGGATCCCCCCCGGCGAGGTTGGGTGCCGAGACCACACCGCTCACGGCGCTCGCGTTGTAGAGCCGCTTCAGAGTGCCACCCGCGCAGCGCAGGCCGTCACCGAAGGGCGTGAGCGTGCGCGCGTCGCCCTGCAGGAAGATGCTGAAGGAGTGCGGCAGCTCGCCCGAGCTCGTCAGCACGATCGAGTCGGGCTGGATCGAGCCGCTGGCCGAGAGCAGCGCGCCGCCCGTGCTCGCCGAGTTCTCGCAGCCGCGGCCGGCCGCGCCGCTGTTGCCGCATGGGCAGGGCTCGAACTGCGAACCGTCGCCGAAGCAGAATGCGTTCGGCACGCCCGAGGGCAGCGCCAGCGTCATGATCGCGTTCGTGCCGCCGACGAAGCCGACGCGCAGGCCGATGCGGCCGTCCTGGCTGAAGTGCAGCGAGGCGCCGTCGGTGTTGTTGAACGAGACGCCGCCGAAGCTGCCGCTGCAGGTCATGAACACGCCGGGCGTGATCTCGACCTGGTCGCCGTTCAGGATCACGGGCATCAGGCCCAGCACCGGATCCCAGGCCCACAGCGAACCGCCCGTGACCGTGCCCCCCGAGAGCGTGACGTTGAAGAGCACCTGGCCGCGGTCGTTGAAGTAGATGCCGGTCCCGCTGAGCGAACCGGCGATGCTGCCGCCCGTGCCCGGGAGGACATCACCTTCGCGCAGCACGAGCTGCAGCGCGTTCGGCGCGCCGGCCCAGATGCCGGTGTCGTCGGCGGTCGTCGCGCCGCCGAGGATGCCCTGCAGGCAGATCTGTCCGCTCGCGTTCTCGAGCAGGCTGCTCGTGTTCCAGTTGGTGAAGAAGCCCGTCGTGCCCGGGGCCGGGTCGTTCTTGCGACCGATCAGCGCCAGCGTGCCGACGCCGCCCATGAACAGGCCGCGGTCGTTCTGGCCGGGGATCACGTCGCCGCCGCGCAGGTCGCTGGCGAAGAAGCACACGCCGTCGCGCGTCCAGCAGTTGCTGCTGACGTTGGCCGACCAGCCGTCGCCCGTGATCGCGTTGAAGGTGGCGAAGGTGCTGGTGTTCGGATCGAAGGTGCCCGGAGCGTTGTCGCCCTCGCGCACGAGGACTTGGCTGCCCTGGCCGGGCGTGTGGACCATCAGCGCCTTGTCGTTGGTGACGGTCGCCATCGGCGAGCCCTGCGTGTTCGAGAGCGTGATCTCGTACAGCAGCTGGCCCGAGTTGTTCATCTGCATCACCGAGCCCAGGCTCGTGGCCGTGTCGATCGCCACTTCGCCGTTCATGCCGTCGACCGGGTCGGACTTGCGCGCGACGAGCTCGAAGTTGCCCGGCATGCCGCTCCAGAGGCCCGCCTGGTTGTTGGTGCCGGAGGTGGTGTTGACCGGCGGGACTCCCGTTCCGTTGACCAGCGTGGCCTGGAAGTACACGCGCCCCTCGCGGTTGATGCCGATATACTGCTGGCTCGGCGAGGAGAAGGCCTGCGCGTACTGCGCGCCGCCCGTTCCGGGCGCGACGTCGTTCTGCTGGACGAGCAAGGTCTGGTTGCCAAGCGGACCGCCGAAGATCGCCTCGTCGTTCGCGGCGGTGATGTTGACGCCGCCGTCGTAGAGGTAGCTGCCCCAGAGGAACTGGCCGTCGGGGCTGATGCGCGGGCTCGAGCTGATGCCCGAGCTCAATCCGCTGGTCGTGCGCAGCAGCACGCCGGGCGCGAAGGTCGGGGCCTGGTCGGCGGCGCGGATGACCAGCTTCAGGTCGTTGCGGGAGGAGCCGTAGAAGAGCGCCTTGTCGTCCCAGGTGTTGAGCGTGGTTGTGCTGTCGAGGAAGCGCGCGAGGAACAGCACCTTGCCGTTCGCGTCGAGCACGCAGTTGTTGCCGAGCGCACTCGAACCACCGAAGCTGAAGTTCGGGATCGGTGCTCCGGTGGCATCGGGAACGGCATCGCCGTCGGTGGCCACGAGCACGCCGTGCGTGGACATGAGTCCCTGGGCGTGCGCACCGGCCGTGAGGCAGAAGATTCCTGAAGCGAGCGCGAAGGCCCGTGTTCCCTTTGTGCCGGAGGTGTTCATCTCGATCGATCCTTGTGCCGAGTTGGGGAGGTGCGCGGGGGAGCGCATCCCCCGCCATCGTTCCCCAGCATCACCAGATCGATCCCGGCCGCAATTGGACCTTCGGGCAGTCGCGAGCTTCAGAACCCGCGCGCGTTGCGCTCGAGCAGTCCGAGTTCGACACCCATCTCGGCAAAGCGCGCTCGCTCCTCGGCCACGATCTCGGGGTCGGCGCGCTCGATGAAGGCCTGATTGCCGAGCTTGGCTTCGAGCGACCGCATGCCCGCGCGCACCTTCTCCACGCGCTTCTCGAGCACGTCCTTCAACTTCACGCGGTCGACCGAGTCCGGCAGCGGCACGAAGATCTCGACACCGCCCACGACGCCGCAGGCCGAGTGCGGCGGCTGCGCGGGGTCCGCGGCGATCTCGTAGCTCTCCAGGAAAGCCAGCGCGCGCAGTGTCGCGGCGTGCTCCTCGAGCACCGCCCGCTCGCTCTCGCGCGGCGCGCGGATCACGGCCGCGAGCGGCGTGCGGTCGCCCATGGTGGTCAGGTTGCGGATCTGCCGCACGGCGACGACCGCGTCCATGATCACCTGCATCTGCGCCAACGCCTCGGGGTCGGCGGCCAGGCCCGCTCCCGTCGGCCAGGTTGCGCTCATCAGCTGCCCGCAGGGCTCGCCGAGCGTCTCGTGCAGCGCCTTCCAGAGCGCCTCGGTCAGGTAGGGCGTGAAAGGGTGCAGCAGCGCCAGCGAATCCGCGATCACGCGCGCCAGCGTGCCGCGCGCGGCCGGCGCGCTCGGATCGTTCGCGTTGGTGAGGCGCGGCTTGACGAGCTCGACGTACCAGTCGCAGAAGTCGTTCCAGACGAACTGGTACAGGCGCTTGGCGGCGTCGTTGAGGCGGTACTCCTCGAAGGCCAGCGTCACGTCGGCGCGCGTGGACTCCAGGCGCGCGAGGATCCAGCGGTCCTCCAGGCGCGCGGCCGAAGCGCTCGTGCCGTCGCTGCGCTCGCCCTGCATGTTGAGCAGCACGAAGCGTGTCGCGTTCCAGACCTTGTTCGCGAAGCGGAAGCCGTCCTCGAAACGCTCGGGCGCGAGCTTGACGTCCTGGCCCTCCTTGGTGAGCAGCACCAGCGAGTAGCGCACGGCATCGGCGCCGTACTTGTCGATCATCTCGATCGGGTCGATGCCGTTGCCGGCCGACTTCGACATGCGCTTGCCCTTGGCGTCGAGCACGGTCGCGTGCACGTTGCAGACCTCGAAGGGACAGCGCTGTCCCTCCGGCAGGTGGTCCATGAACTCGTAGCCGGCCATGACCATGCGCGCCACCCACAGGTAGATGATCTCGCGCGCGGTCGAGAGGAACTGCGTCGGGTAGAAGCGCTCGAGGTCGGGCGTGATGTCCGGCCAGCCGAGCGTCGCGAAGGGCCACAGCCACGAACTGGCCCAGGTGTCGAGCACGTCCTCGTCGCGGCGCACGATCGGCTTGCCGCTCTGGGGGTGCGGCGCGCCGATCTCCAGGTCCGTGCGCGAGGCGCAGGCAACGCCGTCCTCGTCGTACCAGACGGGGATCTGGTGCCCCCACCACAGCTGGCGGCTGATGCACCAGTCGCGCACGTTCTCGAGCCAGTCGAGGTAGACCTTCGACCAGCGCTCGGGCCGGAATTTGAGCGCGCCGCTCTTCACCGCGTCGATCGCGGGCTTGGCGAGCGGCTCCATCTTCACGAACCACTGCTCACTCACGAGCGTCTCGATCGCGCTCTTCGAGCGGTCGGAGAGCGCAACGTTGTGCGTGTAGTCCTCGACCTTGCCGAGCAGGCCGAGTTCCTCGAGTGCCTTGACGACCGCCACGCGCGCCTTCTCGCGCGTCTGGCCGGCGAAGGGGCCGCCGTTCTCGTTGAGCACGCCCTGCTTGTCGTACAGGTTGATGATCGGCAGCTTGAAGCGCGCGCCGCGCTCGTAGTCGGCCGGATCGTGGCCGGGGGTCACCTTGACCGCACCCGTGCCGAAATCGCGCTCGACGGTGTCATCGAGCACGAGCGGGATCTCGCGTTCGACGAAGGGCACGACCAGCGTCGCGCCATGCAACTCGGTGTAGCGCTCGTCCTGCGGGTGCACGACGACGCCCGTGTCGCCCAGCAGCGTCTCGGGCCGCGTGGTCGCGACCGTGACGAAAGTCCCCGGCCGGCCCTTCACCGGGTAGCGGATCTGGTACAGCTTGTCCTTGCGCGCGACGTACTCGATCTCGTCGTCGCTGACCGCGGTCTCGAGCACGCAGTCCCAGTTGACCAGGCGCGCACCGCGGTAGATCAGGCCCTTCTCGAAGAGCCGCACGAAGCTCTCGCGCACGGCGCGCGAGAGGCCCTCGTCCATCGTGAACTGCGTGCGCGTCCAGTCGCAGGAGGCGCCCAGCCGACGGTACTGCTCGAGGATGTAGTTGCCGTGCTGCTCCTTCCAGGCCCAGATGCGCGCCAGGAAGGCCTCGCGCCCGAGGTCGTTGCGCGTCTTCTTCTCCTCCTCGTAGAGCTTGCGCTCGACCACCGCCTGGGTGGCGATGCCGGCGTGGTCGGTGCCGGGCATCCACAGCGCGGTCCAGCCCTGCATGCGCTTCTGGCGCACGATGATGTCCTGGATCGCGCCGTTGAGCGCGTGTCCCATGTGCAGCACGCCCGTGACGTTGGGCGGCGGGATCATGATCGTGAAGGTCTTCTCTCCCTCGCGCCGAGGTCCGGGCGTGAAGGCGCCGCTCTCCAGCCACTGCTGGTAGATCGCCTTTTCGAAGTCCTGGGGCGTGTAGCGCGTCGAGAGTTCCATGAAGGCCGACCACTTCAACGGCGCGCCGTGCCAGCGTCAAGAATGCGGGCCGGGAGTTGCACCCTGGATCGCGCGAACGCAGGAACCCGGAGAGTTCCAGTCAGCCAGGGAGAAATCGTGCAGGTCGGGGATCCGGCGCGCCCGGCGCGCGCCTCGCCGGCCCCTTCGGGCCCCTGAGCTCCTCCTCGGCCAGGGAGTCGCTCGCGCGCTGCACACGTTCGAGCGGCGGAAGCGCGTCGCGCGAGCGGCGCCCTGCTCGTTCTGCGGCACCCGCGCAGGCTATCCTCTGCGTGCCGCATGCCTTCCCTCCCCTTCCAGCGCGCGCTCGTGATCGTCAATCCGATCGCCGGTCGCGGCCGCGCCGAGCGCGCCGCGCGCGAGCTCGCGGCGGCACTCGAGCGCGAGGGTGTCGCGGTCGAGCTGTTCGCGACCTCGCGCAAGGGCGACGCGCGCGATCGCGCCGCGCGCATCGGCCCGGAGCTCGAGCGCCTGGTGGTCGTCGGCGGCGACGGCACGGTCAGCGAGGTGCTCGAGGGCCTCACGCGGCACGAGCTGCCGATCTTGATCCTCCCCATGGGCACGGCCAACGTGATGGGGCTGGACTTGCGCCTGCCGCGCGGGGCGGCGGGCGCGCTCGAGGTTCTGCGCACCGGCCGGCTGCAGGCGCTCGACGTCGCGCGCGTCAACGGCCGCTCGCTCTCGTTCCTGGTGACGGGCGCGGGCCTGGATGCGCTGATCGTGCGCGAACTCGAGCGCGTGCGGCGCGGCCCGATCTCGAAGTGGACCTGGGTGCTCGCCGGCCTGCGCGTCTTCCTGCGCTACCGCGAACCGCGCCTCCAAGTCGAACTCGACGGCGCGCCGGTCGAAGGCCGCTTCGGCTTCGTGCTCTTCAGCAACGTGATCCACTACGGCGGCTCGCGCGTGCTGAGCCGCGAGCGCAAGCTCGACGACGGGCTCTTCGAGGCCTACCTCTTCACCGGCTGCAGCCGCCTGGGCCTCGTCGGCCACGCGCTGCGGGCCCTCTTCGGCGGCTTCCCGAGCGCGCGTTGCGAGCGGCGGCGGGCGCGGCGCATGCGCGTGCGCGCGGAGGAGCCGGTCCCCTTCCAGGTGGACGGCGATTTCGGCGGCGAGACCCCGCTCGAGATCGAGGTGCTGGCGCAGGGCTTCACCCTCCTCGTACCCTGAGCGCATGAGCGCGCGCCGTCCCACCGTGAAAGTCGCCGGCCAGACCCTGGGCGGCGGCGAATTGTTCCTGATCGCCGGTCCGTGCGTGCTCGAGACGCGCGAACTCGCGCTGGCGGTCGCCGGCCGCCTGGCCGAGGTGTGCGCCGCGCGCGGGATCCCGCTCATCTTCAAGTCGAGCTTCGACAAGGCCAACCGCTCCAGCGGCGCGGCCGTGCGCGGGCCGGGCATCGACGGGCTCGCCTGGCTGGCGGAGGTGCGCGAGCGCTTCCACGTGCCCGTGCTGACCGACGTGCACGAGCCCGAGCAGTGCGCGCGCGCCGCCGAATACGTCGACGTGCTTCAGATCCCCGCCTTCCTGTGCCGCCAGACCGATCTGCTGCTCGCCGCCGCCGCGACGGGCAAGACCGTCAACGTGAAGAAGGGCCAGTTCATGGCGCCCTGGGACATGCAGAACGTCGCGCGCAAGCTCAGCGGCGCGGGCAATCCCAACCTGATGCTGACCGAGCGCGGCGTGAGCTTCGGCTACGGCCGCCTGGTCGTCGACATGACGGGCTTCGAGCACCTCTCCGCAGCGGGACATCCTGTCGTCTTCGACGCCACGCACTCGGTGCAGCAACCCGGCGCGCTCGGCGACCGCACCGGCGGCGATCGCAAGCAGGTCCCCGGCCTCGCGCGTGCCGCGGTCGCGACCGGATCCGTCGACGGCCTGTTCTTCGAGGTGCATCCCGACCCGGATCGTGCGCCGAGCGACGGCCCCAACATGATCGTGCTCGACGAGTTCCCCGCGATCCTCGACGGCGTGCTCGCCGTGCACCGCGCTGTGCGCGGCGCGGGCGGTTGACCACGCCCGCGAGCGTACGATGGGCCAGCTTCGCGCTGCTGTGCGCGTGCGGGTCCGGTTGCTCACGCGCGATCGAGCCCGCCGCGCGACGGGTCGTACTGGTCACCTGTGACACGCTGCGCGCCGACCACCTGGGCTGTTACGGCTACGCACGGCCGACGAGCCCGCGACTCGACGAACTCGCCAGGGAGTCCGTGCTCTTCGAAAACCAGTGGTCGGCCGCGCCGCTGACCGTGCCCTCGCTCTCGAGCTTGCTCACGGGACGACGGCCCGACGAGATCGGCGCCGCCTCGCGCACGAACATGCAGCGCATGCCCGCGCAGGTACGCACGCTGGCCGAGGTCGTGCACGACGCGGGCATCGATACCGCCGCTTTCGTCTCGAGCAGCGTGCTCACGCGACCGCCCGCGAAGCAGGGCGATATCGGCGTCGCGCAGGGTTTCGCGCATTACGACGACACGCTCAGCTCCTACGAATCCAACCGGCCCGTGCGCGAGCGCCGCGCCGAGGCCTGCACCGACGCCGTCCTCGGCTGGCTCGGCGCTCGCAAGCCCAGCGAGGACCGCTTCTTCCTGTGGGTGCACTACCAGGATCCGCACGGCCCCTACACGCCGCCCACGGCCGAGCGCGCCCTCTTCGAGCGGCCGCACGAGTCCGAGGTCGAACTCCCGCAGGGCTCGGACGCTTCGGGGTACGGCCAGATCCCCGACTACCAAATTCAGCCGGGCGAGCGCCGCCCCGGTGAGTACGTCGACCGCTACGACGCCGAGATCCACTCCTTCGACGCGCAGTTCGGACGCCTCGTCGACGGGTTGCGCGCGCGCGGCTGGCTCGACGACACGCTGCTCGTCTTCACCGCCGACCACGGCGAGTCGCTGGGCGAAGGCGACTGGTGGTTCTGCCACGGCGAGACGCTGCAGCCTGAATTGCTGCACGTGCCGCTCGTCGTCCGGCCGCCACGCGTGCTGCGCGAGCGCATGCTGGGCACGAGCGCGAGCCGGCGCGAGCCGCGGCTCACGAGCTACCTCGACGTGTGGCCCAGCGTGCTCGAGGCGCTCGGACTCCCCGCGCACGACAACCGTGGATGCTCGCTGCTCGGCGCGACGCTGCCTGAGGGGCGCATCGCCGAGCAGTGGCTCGGAGCGGCCTCGCGCGGACGGCAATGGAGCGCTGTCACCGACGGCCGCTGGCAGTTGCGGCTGTGCGCGGGCGAACCCGCGCAGCTCTTCGATCTCGCGCGGCCGAGCGAACCCGATCTCGCGCAGAGCGAACCCGGACGAGTGCGCGAGCTGCTCGAGCGACACCAACTCGGGCTCGCGCGCCCGGATGCGAAGAATCTTCCAGGGGTCCCGCGCGCGCTCGACGACGAAACGCGCCGCGACCTGCGCGGCTTCGGCTACACCGAGGGCGCACCCGCGGGACACTGACACGAGGAAAGAGTTTCCAGCGCGCGAGAAAAAGCCCGTGTTCGCGCTGTTTTTCGGCGCTCCCGTTTGCCCGAATGCAAATTCGTATGTAGACTGCTGGGCTCCGACGATGACGCGACAAGGGCAAACCAGCTGAGAGGCTGGGACGCAAAGCCACGGGCCCCCGCAAGCGGGCAGCCGAGCTACCGAACGTCGTCGATCCGGTCACGGACGTCATCCGAGGGGCAACGGAACACGCACGCCTCTTCGGGATCCGTCGAGCCGCCATGCCCGCGCCTGGTTGCTCCTACCTCCCCGTCGAGTCGCGCTGTTCCACAGCGAACGCCGACTCCAGTGGATCCAATGGGACATAGCACGATGCGATCAGGCGCAGGCACGCGGATGGAGAGACCCGCGTCCATGGACGCCGTGAGGGTGGTCGCCCGAGCCTGGACTGGCGTTCGCCCCTATTCGAGCATCCCGGCAGGGGTGGCTTGGCAGAGAGTTTCCTGCGCTCACTCGCAGGAACAGGTCGGGTCCGCGGGTTGGGGAACCAGCGGCCCTGTCCTTGAAGGAGAAGTGCGCCCGGCTTTGTGGGGACGAAGCCTGGCGTGCGTTGAGGAGGAGATGCGCTCGTCGCGGACCTGTGGGGACGGGTCTGCGCGCGGCGCCTTCCGGCTTGTGCGTCCTTCGGGACGCGTTTCATCCGCCATGGGGAGTGCGATGCGTTAGCGTCGTACGGCGGTTTCAGACACCCGGCTCATCTCCGGGGGTCGGCCGGAAATCACGAGAGCATGGGGCCGCGCCTCATGCTCTCGTCCTTTTGGGATTCTGGCTCCACACGTTGTGCGGGAAATCGAAGCGCCCCGCGCAACCCTGAGGGCCTCCGAGCGTCATCTCTCGGGCGGGTGCTCCCGGCCTCGCCCAGGAGCCATCACCCATGAAGTTTCAGCCTACCCGCTGCCCCTGCAAGTCGCCCGAGTGCGACTCGAGCCCTTCCTTCCAGTATCAGCGCCGCGGGCGCTTCCGGCGTGCCTGTGACGGCCGCGAGGTGCAGCGCTTCCAGTGCAAGCGATGCAAACGCACGTTTTCCACGCAGACGTTCCGTGTCGACTATCGCCTCAGGCAACCGGCGCTCGAGCGCAGGGTCTTCAGTTCGCTGATCTCAAAGGTCACCCAGCGGCAGGCTGCGCGGGACCTGCACTGCAGCCGCGGGCTAGTCGCGCGGCGCAACAAGACCTACGGCATGCATTGCCGTGCTTTCCATGAGCAAATGATCTTCGAGCGCGGGTCCTCGCTCTCCTGGTCGGGGTGCTTCCTGCTCGATGAGCTCGAGACCTACGAGCACAACCGCCGGCTGAAGCCGCTCACGGTGCCGGTTCTGGTGCACAAGCCCAGCTACTGCATCCTCTACGCGACGGTCGGAAAGCTCCCGCCGCGCAGGCCGCTATCGAAGGCCAACCTGCGCAAGCTCGCGGCGCTTGAGCGGGCCGAGGGCACGCGCCGCAGCGAGTCACGCACGAAGGTCGCGGAGTGTTTCGATGTGCTGGAGGCGATCACGCAGAAGTCCGGAGCGGTTGCCGTCCGCACGGACGAGAAGCACACCTATCGCGCGCTCCTCCAGGAGCGATTCGGCGAACGGCTGCTGCACTCCCGCACGAACTCGAAGGTGCGTCGGACCTTTCGCAACCCGCTCTTCGCCGTGAACCACACCTTCGCGATGCTGCGCGACGGGCTGAGCCGGCTGGTGCGTCGCACCTGGGCCGGGTCCAAAGAGCGCGAGAAGCTCGAGTGGCACCTTTGGATCTACGCCGCCTGGCGCAACTATGTGCGACCGATCACCAACGCGCGACCCAACGAGACGGCCGCCATGGTCGCGGGCCTCGCGCCCAGGATGCTCGAGGTCAGCGAGTTGCTGCAGTGGAAGGTCCCGGCTCGGAGTCCGCACAACGAGCGGAGCCAGAATCCTAGCCGGCCGCCGCGAGCCGTTCCTTGAGACGCTCGAGCAGCCGCGTGTGGATTTTGCACACGCGCGACTCGGAGAGGTGCAGCACCTCGCCGATCTCGCGCAGGGACAAGTCCTCCCAGTAGCGCAGGTAGACGATCTGGTACTCCTGCACGGTCAGCTTCTGGGCGACGAGGCGGTAGAGGTCGTCGCTGCCGAGGCGTTCGCGGGGTGCGTCGGAGTCGGGGTCGGCGAGCACATCGAGGCCGGCCATCGAGTCCTCGCCGGAGTCGTCGGCGTGGCCGCTCAGGACCGGCGAGGAGAAGCCGGAGCTCATCCCGGGGATCGGGGCGCGGCGCGCCTCGAGGGGACCTAGTTCCTGGGCGATCTCGGCTTCGGAGGGCTCGCGGCCGAGCCGGGAGCGCAGGTCTTCGCTGACGCGGCGCATCTGTTCGAGGCGCCAGCGGAAGGGGCGCGAGAGCCAGTCCTGGCTGCGCAGTTCGTCGAGCAGCGCGCCGCGGACGCGACGCTCGCAGTAGGTCTCGAAGCGCACGCCGCGGGCGGGGTCGAAGCCCTCGATGGCCGCGATCAGGCCAAAGTTGGCGGCGGTGTCGAGGTCGCCGCGGTCGATCAGGCGCGGCAGGCGTGCGGCGAAGCGGCGCACGATGTCGGAGACGAGCGGCTGGTAGTGCTCGACGAGCCGGTTGCGCGACTCGTCACCGGGCTTGCGCTCGTAGGTGCGCCAGAGCGTGTCGATGGTGCTGGCGCGCGTGCTTCGCCGCGTTCGGCTTGGCGGCGCTCCTGCAGCGTCAGCACCGGCATCGAGCCTGGTCTTCTGCGCCTTGGCGGCGGTCGTCATCTTGTTCACGTGCTCGCGCGGGGGGACCGCGAGGCGCAGAGAGTTGCGCCAAGTGAATGGATGCCCGATTCACGTGCGCGTTGCAAGCGCTCTTGCGCTGCACGCGGGATTTTTCCGCGCGCGTTGCAAACGTGGGACGAAGAGTCAGGGATGCGGAAGTGTGTCGTCGGGATAGCCGAGCGCGCGCAACACGGTCCGTTCGGCGACGCGCATGCGCGCGCGCGCGCGCACTTGGTGATCGTCGTGACCGCACAAGTGCAGAGCGCCGTGCACGAGGTACAGCGCGAGTTCGCGCCGCGCGTCGACGCCGCGTTCTGCGGCGACGCGCCGCGCGCGGGTGGCGCTGATGTAGAGCTCCCCCGCCTGGGAGTGTTCATCGGAGAGATCGAAGGTGATCACGTCGGTGGGGCTTGGATCCGCGAGCCAGCGCTCGTGCATGCGCGCGAGGGCGGCGTCGGTCAGGAACACGACGGTGAGTGCGATCCCCTCGCGCCGGCCGTGGTTCAGGGCTGCGCGCAGGATGCGCCGCACCTCGGCCTGGGGGAGCAGCCGCCCGCGCACGCGCCAGTCGATCTGCACCGACGGCGGACGCCCGTTTCGAGCGGCTTTTCGGCCTCCGATCGGGGTTCCGCGCCGGGCGCTGGCCGGCGCGCGGCGGCGCGTCACGGGCGTTCGTTCTCCCGACGCGGATCGCGCAGCGGCGTCTCGTAGGCGCGCACGATCTGCTCGACGAGCGGGTGGCGCACGATGTCGCGCGGGCCGAACTCGACGATACCGATGTCCTGCCGGCCGCGCAGGCGCGGGAGCGCGTCGACCAGGCCGCTGCGCTGGTCGCGCTCGAGGTCGTTCTGGCTCGGGTCGCCGGTGACGACCATGCGCGAGCCCTCCCCCAGCCGGGTGAGGAACATCTTCATCTGGCCCGGGGTCGTGTTCTGCGCCTCGTCGAGGATCGCGAAGGCGTGGCTCAGCGTGCGGCCGCGCATGTACGCGAGCGGCGCGATCTCGAGGATGCCGCTCTCCTCCAGGCGCGCGACTTCATCGAAGTCGACCAGATCGAAGAGCGCGTCGTAGATCGGGCGCATGTAGGGGTTGAGCTTCGCCTGCAGGTCGCCGGGCAGGAAGCCCAGGCGCTCGCCCGCCTCGACCACGGGGCGCGTGACGATCAGGCGCCGGCACTCGCCGTTGCGCAGCGCACGCACCGCGGCTGCGACCGCGAGGTAGGTCTTGCCCGTGCCGCCTGGACCGACGCCGAAGGTCAGGTGGTTCTTCTCGATCTGCTCGAGGTAGTGGCGCTGGTTCTCGGTGCGCGGCTCGAAGGGAGCTACGCGCAGGCCGCGTGCGTTGGCGCGCGGATTGGGCTGCATCCAGGGCGGCGCGGCCGGATCCTCCGCGCGCTCGGCGGGCGGACGCGCGCGCCAGGCCGATCCGGCTCGCGGCGCGGACGCGCGCAGGTGCGCGGGCGTGCGCGCACCCGGGATGCGCGAAGGAGTGCGTGCGGGCGCGCGCGCGGCGGGATTCACGGGCGTGGTGCTCGGCGGCTCGTTGCCGAGCAGGATCGACTCGATGTCGGAGTTCTCGAGCTCGCGTCCTTTGCGGCTCTTCCCGAGCAGATGCTCGATGCGCCGGCGCGCCTCCTGCACGTCCTCGTCCTCGCCCTTGATGCGCAGGTTGCCGCGGCGCGTGAAGATCTCGATCTCGAGATCCTGGCGCAGCAGCTTCGCGTAGCGATCGTAGGGACCCAGGACCAGGATGGCCTCGTCGTGCGAACGCAGCGGGATGGTGATCTCGGTCAAGCCGGGGGTGCGGGCCCTTCGCCCGCCAGAGGATCCGCCCGCGAGCGCGGGCTGTCAACGACCGGGGAAGATCCAGGGCCAGGTCGCGGCGGCCATCGGGATCGTGAACAGGAAGCTGTCGAGCTGGTCGAGCAGTCCGCCCGAGGGTCCGAAGCAGCCCGAGGAGTCCTTCACTCCGGCGCGGCGCTTGATCCAGCTCTCGAACAGGTCGCCCGATTGCGCGGCGAGGTTGAGACTCGCGCCCGCAAGCAGCCCGCCCGCGAGGCCGAGCGGGCTCTGGGGCAGCACGCCGGCCTGGTAGAGCACCCCTGCGAGCGCAGTCGCGGCGAGGAACGAGCACACGCAGCCCCACTCGGTCTTGCCCGGGCTGATGCCCGGGAAGGGGTGGCGCTTGCCGAAGGTGCTCCCGCCGTAGTACCCCGCCGTGTCGCCGATCTTCGAGAGCACGAGCAGCGCGACGAGCCCCGCGGTCTGGTAGGCGTGGAAGATGCTGAAGAGGAACGGCAGCGGCGGCGCGAGCCACAGCGCCAGTCCGGCGACCGCGGCGAGCTCGCGCGCTCGAGGGGCCGCGAGCACGCCGGGCAGTGCGGGCACGAGCAGCGCAGCGGCGAAGACGGTCCCGGGCAGGAGCCGGCTGCCCGCGAGCAGCGGATCGCGGAGCACGAAGAACAGCACGCCCGCACCGGCAAGCCAGGCGAGCGGGCGCAAGCGGCCGAGCGCGATCGCGAGCGCGTGCACGCCGGCGGCGAGCACGAGCACCAGCAGCGCGGGCCGGCCGTAGCCGCCGCCGAAGGCACCCGCGAGCGCCTCGGGGATGTCGAAGCCGCGCGCGGGGTCAGCGATCTCCCCCGCCGCGATCCAGTGCGCGCGCGCTGCGAAAGCCAGGCCGGCCGAGGCCGTCGCCGCGCACGCGAGTGGAGCACACAGGCCGAGCGCGCGCAGGCTGCCCATGCGCGCGAGCTCGACGGCTCCCGCCGCGAGCACGAGCGTCACCGAGGCGAGCAGCACGAGGCCGCCGGGCACGCGCGTGTTCCACCAGAGCAGCAGCGCCAGGCTACCTGCCAGCGCGCCGCCGGAGAGCGTGCGCTTCAGAATGCGCGCGGCCTTCTGGGATGCCATCGCGTGAGTCAGGCTCCGCGGCGCGAGCGGCGCGCGCGCGCGTCGGCATCGCGGCCGTCCTGGTCCAGACCGCCGAACTTGCGCTTGCGCGAGGCGTAGGCGCGCAGCGCCTCGTGCAGCTCGGCCTTGCGGAACTCGGGCCAGCACACGGACGAGACGTAGAGTTCGGAGTAGCTCGCCTGCCAGAGCAGGAAGTTCGAGAGGCGCATCTCCCCCGCCGTGCGGATCACGAGGTCCGGGTCGGGCGTCGCGGGATCGTACAAGTAGCGCCGCAGCGTCTCCTCGTCGACATCGGCAGCGTCGAGGCGGCCCGCGCGCGCGTCCTCGATCACCTTCTTGAGTGCGTCGGCGACCTCGCTGCGGCTGCCGTAGCTGAGCGCGAGGCGCAGGCGCATGCCCTGATTTGCGCGCGTCTGCTCCTCGGTGCGGCGCAACTCGGCAAGCGCCGCCTTGGGCAACTCCTCGAGGCGGCCGATGGCCGACAGGCGCACGTCGTTCTCCATCAGCGTCGCGCGCTCCTTGACCAGGAACAGGCGCAGGAGCTGCATCAGCGTGCGCACCTCGAGCGTCGGACGCTTCCAGTTCTCTGCCGAGAAGGCGTACAGCGTCAGGCTCTCGACGCCCATGCGCGCGCACTCGGTCGTGATCTCGCGCACCGAAGCGATGCCCTCGCGGTGGCCGAGGATGCGCTGCATGCCGCGGCGCTCGGCCCAGCGCCCGTTGCCGTCCATGATGACCGCGATGTGCGCCGGGAAGGCTCCACCGAAGTCCGGACGGACGATGCGCGCTTTGCCCATGTCCTAGAGTCCGCGGTCGATCACCTGGTCGCGCTCGGGACCGACGGAGAGCATCAGGATCGGCGCGCCGACTTCGCGCTCCAGCGCTTCGACGTAGGCGCGCGCGCTGGCCGGCAGCTCGGCGTACTTGCGCACCTGCGTGATGTCCTCGCTCCAGCCCGGAAAGCTCTGGAAGACCGGCTCGAGACCGGCGAAGCGCGGCAGGTCGGCCGGCCAGTCGCGGCGCTCGCCGCCGCCGCTCTTGTAGCGCGTGGCGACTTGCACCGTTTCGAAGCCCGAGAGCACGTCGAGGTTGGTCACGATCCAGCCGTCGGCGCCCGAGATCTCGAGCGCGTAGCGCACCGCGACCGCGTCGAACCAGCCGCAGCGGCGCGGACGGCCGGTGGTCGAGCCGTACTCGTTGCCCTGCTTGCGAATGCGCTCGCCGATTTCGTTCAGCTGTTCGCTCGGGAAGGGGCCCTCGCCGACGCGTGTGCAGTAGGCCTTGGCGATGCCGATCACGCGCTCGATGTGCCGCGCGGGGAACAGCGCGCCGGCCGGGATGCCGTTGGCGCCCGTGTTCGAGGAGGTGACGAAGGGATAGGTGCCGGCGTCGATGTCGAGCATCGCGCCCTGAGCGCCCTCGAAGAGGATGCGCTTGCCCGCCTTGTACGCCTTGCGCACCAGCGCGCCGGTGTCGCACACGAAGGGGCGCAGGCGCTCGGCGAGCGCCGTGTAGCGGTCGAGTTGGCCCTCCAGATCGAGCGGCGCCTCGCCGTGAACCTTCTCGATCAGCGCGTTCTTCTCGGCCAGCGCCGCGCGCAGGCGCGAGCGGCAGTAATCGTTGTCGAGCAGGTCGGAGACGCGCAGGCCGGTGCGCGCGGCCTTGTCGGCGTAGCACGGTCCGATGCCGCGGCCCGTCGTACCGATGCGGCCCTCGCCACGCCAGCGCTCGGAGAGCTGGTCGATCAGGCGGTGGTGCTCGAAGATCACATGCGCGGAGGACGAGAGCTTGAGCCCTGTGCCGTCGACGTGCAGCCCGCGCTTGCGCAGGCCCTCGATCTCCTCCAGGAATTTCAGCGGATCGACGGCGACGCCGTTGCCGATCACGTTGAGCTTGCCCGGGTGCAGGATGCCCGAGGGGATCAAGTGCAGGACGTACTTCTCGCCGCCGACGACGACCGTGTGCCCCGCATTCGCGCCGCCCTGGTAGCGGACGATCACATCGGCATCGCGCGCCATGCGGTCGATCAGCTTGCCCTTCCCCTCGTCGCCCCACTGGGCACCGAAAACGCTGGTCGTGGGCATGTTTCGACTCGGACGGGGACGGGGGGGTGCGTGGACGTCCCGGCGGGGGTGCCGGGTCGGGGATTCTTGCGCGCCCCCCGCGCGCGAACAAGCACAAAACGCTGCGGGGAAAGGCCCCTCTCGAGGACTCTCAGTGCGTGTCTTCGGGGTAGTCCAGGACCTCGAAGGGAACGCTGTCCAGCGTCTCCCAGCGCACCAGCGGCGTGATCTGCATCTCGTCGTCGACCTTGTGGCGCCACACGACCGAACGGACCACGCGCACGAGGCTGTCGCCGCGCTCCTCCGCCAGGCGCATCGCCTGCGGGTCCCCGCCCATCGAGGCCTGGTCGTCCGCCGCCGTCGCGCGCCGCGCGACCACGATCACGCTGAACACGCGCGACTGCACCGTCAGCATCGACTTGATGCGCGTCTGCACCTCGCTCGAGAGGTCCTTGAAGCCGTCGACCTCGTCGAGTTCCTGCAGGTTCTCGAAGATGCGCCGCTGGACCACCTCGCGGCCGTACTCGTCGTAGACCGGCTCGGCCTGCGACTGGTCGTCGGCGGGAGCGGCGTTGGGATCCTTCTCCTCCTCGAGGTTGCGGTACTCGATCACCTTGTCCCAGAAGCGCGGGTTGACCTCGCGGTCGTCGAAGAGCGACTTCAGCACGGCGGGTGTCGCGGTGTTCAGGTTGACCTGCCAACCGCCGGTGTCGGTGGCCGAACCGCTTCCGGAACCGCCGCTCGGCGTCGAGCCGCCGCCAGCGCCGCTGCCGCCGCCGGCCGCGCCGCCCGCACCGCCCGCGGAGGGCTGCGTGCCCGCGCCGGAGCTCCCGCTGCCGCTCGGACTCGTCGACGAGCCACCCGGCGTGCCCGAGCCCTTGGAGTCGCTCGCGCCGCCCGTGCCCGCGCCGCCGTTCGAGCTGGCCGAGGCAGGCGCTGCGCTCGCACCGCTCGCCGACGGAGGCTTGTCGCCGGCCGTTTCGAGCGCCGACCAGGTCGTGACGTAGCTCTCGATCGAGTGCACCATCACGCCGCGTTCGTCGCGGAAGTCGCGGAACATGTTCGGCTCGAAGGGCTTCAGCACCTGGAACTCGCGCAGCGAGCGCGGCAGCCGCAGGTCCTGCTGCCCCGGGTCGTCGGAGATCTGGACCGCGCGCGGGAGCTCGCTCTGCTTGCCCTTGGTCATGTACTCGAGCATCGCCTTGGTCATCTCCTCGGCGGTGCGTGAATCGATGTCGGCCGTCGTGCCCTCGCGGCAGCGGTCGAGCACGCGCACGACGCGCTCGAAGGCCTCCTTGGCGGCCTTCTCGTCGCGCACGAGCAGCGTGAGTACATTGACCTTGCTGTCCTCGTCCTGCGCGAAGATGCGCATGCGAATGTCGTTGATCTCCGTGCGCGCGGGCTGGCTCCACTCGTCGCGGTGCGAATCGCAGGCGGAAGACTGGTCCGCGCCGCCCGCACCTGGGGCTCCGCCCGCGGCCGGCGCGGCGCCTCCAGGGGCCGCCCCGGCACCGCCTGCACCGCCCGAGCCCGCGCTGTCGGCCGACTCTCCGTCGGTCTTCAGCTTGTCGTTCATCTCGAGCAGGGCCGACTCGATCGCCAGTTCCTGGGTGCTGATGGCCACGTCGTTGCGGCCCACGCGCGCCTCGGTCAGGGTCGCGACGTGCAGCTGGAACACGATCGCGGCCAGCACGATCAGGATCATCACGGCCATCAGCAGGGCAGCGCCCTGGCGGCCGGGGTGGACATGGGTGGGACGCAGGCGCATGGCGATCGGTGGGATGGGACGGCCGCCCCCCCCGGCTCTTCCCGGGGCCGGAGGAAATCGGGGGCCTAGAACTCGGTATGCAGGTCGCTGCCCTGCAGGATGCGCGGGCGGATGAAGAAGAGCACGTTGGTGAGCTCCTTGCGCTTGTAGGTCGAGCGGAACAGCAGCGGGCCAAGCAGCGGGATATCTCCCAGGAGCGGCACCTTGCTGATGTCCTCGACCGTGCGCTCAGCGATCAGGCCGCCCAGGATCACGGCCTGGCCGGGCTCGAGGTAGACGATCGTCTTCGCCGCGCGCTTGGCGATGATCGGGTTCGAGATCGTCTGGCCGGAGCCCAGGGTGTAGGTCGTGGCGCTTCCCGACTGCTGCGAGGCCTCGATGTCGATGTTGAGCGCCACGGTGCGCGTGCCGACGACGCGCGGGATCACGTACAGCTTGACGCCGACCTCCGTGTTGGCGACGCCGGCCGCGATGTGGCCCGCCGCGTCGATGCCGGTGACCGTGGCGTAGGGGATCAGCAGCGTGTTGACGATCTCGGCGCGCGCGCCCTCGCGCACGGCGATCTTCGGCCGCGAGTTGATCGAGACGTTCTCGAAGGTCGCGAGCGCCTCGAGGATCGCGTTGAACTTCAGCCCGTCCTGCACCGCGCCGAGCTGCAGCAGCGCGTCGCCGGTGTTGAAGTTCGCCGTGTTGGGCAGGTTGTAGTTGAACTGGTTGACGAAGGTGTGGTCGGGGAAGCCGAAGATCGGCGTGTTGGTGTCGATCGGGCGCACGCCGTAGTCGAGCGTGTCGGTGGTCGAGACCTCGACGATCTTGGCCTCGATCTCGATCTGCGGCACGCCGGCCGCGAAGATGTTGATGAAGCTCTCGACCTCCTTGAGGCGCTCGAAGCCGGCGGTGACGATCAGCCAGTCGGCGAGGTGGACCTCCACGCCGTCGGTGGTCATCGGCACGCGCAGGTCGGGGACGAGCATCTCGAGGTCCCACTTCTCCTGCAGGTCCAGGCGCACCTGGGCCGGCTTCTGCGGCCCGTCCTTGGGGTCGAAGAGCGGGAAGTTGCCGTAGGTCTGGACGAGTTCGAGGAGCTTCTTGCCCGTCCCGACCTTGAGCGGGAAGGGCTTCGTGATCAGTCCCGACTCGGGGTAGACCTGGATGCGCTTGCCGAAGGCGAGGTAGGGGTTCTCGGGGAAGGTCGGCGCGGGCTCGACATTGCTCTTCTCGGACTCGGAAGAGGCGGCCGGCTGCTCAGGGTCGGGAGCCTCGCCGGCCTTGAGCTTCTCGACGGCCTTGGCGAAGACGTCCTCCTCCATGTCCGGCTTGGCCTGGTCGAAGGGATCGCCCTCCATCGCCTCGACCGGCTTGAGCGCGCCCTGCGAGATCAGCTCCTGGAACTTCTGCAGCGTCAGCGTCGCGTCGGGCTTGTCCGGCGCGGGCGGCGGCTCGCTGGGAGCGTTCGAGTGGCAGCCCGTCGCGAAGCCGAGCGCGAGCGCCAAAAGCAGCAGACCCCCGCGCAGGGCGGAGGTCGTGCGGGCAACGAACGGTGCGGCGTGGGTTCGCATGGGGCGGCGGAGCGCCCGGAGTTCGCTGGAGTTGGGGCCTAGAGCTGGGCCTTCACGAGGTCCGTGATGTCGGCGACGGCGCGGCCGTCGGAGTGCTTGATCGACTTCCAGACCGAGCAGTAGCCGTCCTGCTGGCGGATCTTGTCGCAGGCGTCGCGCACCTTGTTCGCAGCTTCCTGGCGCAACTGGATCCCCTCCGGAGAGTTGGGATCGATCTTGTTGTCCTTGATCTTCTTGTACTGCGCGGTCGCCTTGAGCAACACGTCGTAGTCCACCTTCGCGGGCTTCGAGAGCATCTTCGCGTCATCGAGACCGCAGATGTTGTCGGCGCGGTCGACCACCCAGCCCGCGGGCTGTGCGCTCGCAGCAACGGAGGTGGCACTGTCCTGCGCGATCGCGGTGCCCGCGGCGCAGGGAAGCAGCAGCACTGGAGTGAACACCAGGGCCAGAATCAGCTTCATCATGATCGAACCTATCGAGTATCCGGTAACAGCGTCTAGTTGAGTGTCATCGTCGGGCCCTGGTCGCGGCACTCAGGCTGGGGATGGCCAAGCTCGAGACTCACGTGAGTCTCATGCCTCGGCACCCGGATGCGTGACTGGGTCCGCTGCGGTTGTAGCAAACGGCCCGTCCGCCGGGTGTGGCGTTCCGGAGGATTTTTCGGCTGCCCCGAAAGTCCTTTGTCCCGGCTCGACACGGCTTCTCGACCGCTCCATGCGACTCATCGACAGCATCCGGCGGGAAAGTGATCCCTTCGATCGAAGTTCCGGACACCGATCCGAGAACGAAACTTCCGCCCCGGACGTGGGTGGAATTCGGGAAAGATCTTCGGCACGCCGGGCTGCGCACCAGGGCGCAGGTCGCGCCTGCTCCCCCCCCCAACGCACGCGAGCCGGCCCCCGCGCGGGGAACCGGCTCGCTCGTGCGTCGCACCAGGATCCGGACTCAGTTGGCAGCGGGCTCGAGCGCCTGCTTGTGGCTGAGCTTGATCTTGCCGCGGTCGTCCACGTTGATCACGACCACGTCGATCACGTCACCGAGGTTGACGACGTCGGCAACCTTCTCGACGTAGCCTTCCGCGAGTTCGGAGATGTGGCACAGGCCTTCCACGCCGGGGAGGATCTCGATGAAGGCGCCGAAGTCGCGCACGCTCTTGATCGTGCCCTTGTAGCGCGCACCGATCTTGGGCGTCTCGCACATGGCCACGATCGCGTTGGCGCATTCCTGCACCAGCTTCGAGTCGCTGCCGAAGACCTGGATGTTGCCGTTGTCGTCGACGACCGAGATGCGGACCTTGTACTGGGCCTGCATCGCCTTGATGTTCTTGCCGCCCGGGCCGATCAGGAAGCCGATCTTGTCGCCGGGGATCTGCAGCGCTTCCATGCGCGGTGCGTACTCGCTGATCTCGCGCTTGGGACGCGGGACGACCTCGAGCATCTTGCGCAGCACGTGCTTGCGGCCTTCCTTCGCCTGCGCGAGGGCCTTGCTCATCAGGTCGCGGCTGACGCCCTTGACCTTGAGGTCCATCTGCAGGGCCGTGATGCCGACGCCGCTGCCGGCGACCTTGAAGTCCATGTCGCCGTTGTGGTCCTCGGAGCCCTGGATGTCGGTCAGGATCGCGCTGCGCGTGCCGTCGGTGATCAGGCCCATCGCGACGCCCGCGATCGGCTGGCTGATCGGGACGCCGGCGAGCATCATCGACATGCAGCCGCCGCACACGCTCGCCATCGAGGACGAGCCGTTCGACTCGGTGATGTCCGAGACGATGCGCACGGTGTAGGGGAAGGGCTCGCGCGGCGGGACGACCGCGGCGAGCGCGCGCTCGGCGAGCATGCCGTGGCCGATCTCACGCCGGCCCGGGCCCATGATGCGGCGCGTTTCGCCGACCGAGTAGGGCGGGAAGTTGTAGTGCAGGTAGAAGTTCTTGCGGTACTCCTCGTCGATGCCGTCGATGATCTGCTCGTCGTCGGGCGTGCCGAGCGTCACGGTGACCAGCGCCTGCGTCTCGCCGCGCGTGAAGAGCACGCTGCCGTGCTGGCGCGGGATGAAGTTCGGCATGATCATGATGTCGCGCACTTCGTCGAGCTTGCGCCCGTCGATGCGCTTGCCCTGCAGGCACATCTCGCGCTCGACGCTCGTCACGAGCTCTTCGTAGGCGGCCTTGACCGCCTTGGTGCGCGCGGCCTTTTCCTTCTCGTCGAGCACACCCGAGGCGAGCTTCTCGATGCACTCGGCCTTGATCGCGTCGATCGCGGCGTAGCGCTCGTGCTTGCCCTGCGTGAAGACGGCGGTCTCGAGCGCGGGCGCGAAGACCTTGACGGCGGCGTGCAGGGCCTCGTCGCGGACCGGGACGTTCCAGGCGATCGGGGGCTTGCCCGCCTTCTCCTGCAGCTCCTCGACCATCTCGACGATCTGGTGGATCAGGCCCTGCGCCATCTCGAGCGCCTCGAGCATCTGTTCCTCGGGCACTTCCTGCGCCGAGCACTCGACCATGCAGATGCCTTCCTTGTGGCCGGCGACCACGAGGTCGAGCAGCGACTCGGTGCGGCGGCGGTCGTCGCCGGGGAAGGCCACGAGCGCGCCGTCGAGGTGGCCGATGCGCACCGCGCCCAGGGTGGCGTCGGTCGGCAGGCCGGAGATGCGCACCGCGGCGAAGGAGGCGATCATCGCCAGCACGTCGGTGTTGTGGATCCCGTCGTAGCAGAGCGCGTGGCTCATCACTTGGACTTCATTCTTGAAGCCGTCGGGGAACATGGGCCGGACCGCGCGGTCGATCAGGCGCATGGTCAGGATCTCCTTGGTCGTCGGACGTCCCTCGCGCTTGAAGAAGCCGCCGGGGATCTTGCCCGCGGACTCGGTCTTCTCGCGGTAGTCGACGGTGAGCGGGAAGAAGTCCTGCTCCATGCGGGGGGTGCCGGTGGCGACGGCGGCGAAGGCCATCGACTCGCCCAGGGTGGCGATCACGGCGCCGTGCGCCTGACGGGCGACGATGCCCGTCTCGAGGACGATCTGCTTGCCGCCGATCGTGCGCTCGACTCGAACGTGGTTGAACTTCATCGGGTCAAAGATCTCACTTGTCTTGTGTCTGTTTCTCGATTGGTGTGGACATTCTGGCGCGGACGCCGCCTCGAGGAAAGGGGGCGCGTCCGCACGAGGGGCCGGCGAAAAGGCCGGGATCAGCGCCGCAGGCCGAGCTTTTCGATCAGCTCCGAGTAGCGGCTGGGGTGCTCGTTGCGCAGGTACTTCAGGAGCTTGCTGCGCTGGCCGACCATCACGAGCAGACCGCGGCGCGAGGTGTAGTCCTTGCGGTGCGTCTTCAGGTGCTCGGTCAGGTTGGTGATGTTCGCGGTCAGGAGAGCGACCTGGACCTCGGGCGAACCGGTGTCGCCCTTGGCGCGGGCGAACTTGGCGACGACTTCGGACTTCTGTGCTGCGGGGACGGCCATGGGAACTCCTTGTTCATGGCGTTTCTGGGGACTTGCCGCGGTCCGAAGGCAAGGTCCCTCGGTCCGGGTGCGCCACGCCCCTCTCGGGGCAGGCAGTGGGGCTCTTCAGAACCCCGTTAGAGGGCGAAGAGTCTACAGAGCCGCCCCTCGAAGTGGCAAGCTCGCCCCATTCCCCTCGCCAGATCCCCCTCTTCAGGGGGTCGCGCGGCCCGGCACCGGCTGGCGCGCGGGCATCGCCTCGAGCAGCTCGCTCGCGATCGTCTGGCAGGCATGGCGCCAGAGCGCGGAACTCGTCGAGTACAGGTCGCCCGAGTTGGAGAAGTCGAAGCGCTTCTCGAGCACGCCCGACCACAGGTTCGAGGAGGGCGAGCTGGGGTCGACCATGCGCGCCTGGATCGTGACCTCGATCACATCGCGCGTGTCCCACAGGTGCGTGTCCCAGCGCTGCACGTCGACGAGCAGCACGGCGTTTTCATCGAGCGAACCCGGACGGTACGCGGCGTCGACGACCTTGCTGTCGACGAGGTCGAGCGAGATCGGCGTGTAGCGCCGTTCGAGGAGTGCAGCCTGGAATGCGCGGCGCAAATCGCCGCGCGGGAGCTCCGCGTTGCCCGAGCTGTCGCTGATCGGCGCGACGGCGACTTCGATCGGGCTGCGCTGCTCGAGCGTGCTCGAGGAGCCCGGGACCACGGACTCGCCGCGGCGCTTGGGCAGCTGGTTACAGGCCGTAGCGAGGCAGAAAAGGCTGAGAACCGGGACGAGTAGGCGCGCAGACACGGTGACTTCCTCCGGGGGAGTGCCGGCGCGTGCGATCCAGCGACCAATCCCCTCGGATCGTGCGCGGCGGCGGCGTGGCCGGATTCTAGGGACCGGCCGCGCCGGAAGAAAGCTCCGCGGGGCGAAAGGATCAGGGCGGCGTCACGACCAGCGGCTTGGAGCGCGAGAAGAGCGCGTACTCGCGTTCGACGTCGCTCCAGAGGAAGTTCGCCGTGTCGAGCGCCGGCCAGGCGTAGAGCGAGATGCGGCAGTCGAGGTCCCCCGCCGCAAGCGGAAAGCCCAGCCCCGACCCGATCAGCGGCAGGCGCACCGGCACCTCGGGCCCGTCCACATCCGGCGGATCCGTGGTCCAGATCACCCAGCGGCCGCCGGCGACGTCAGTCAGGACGACCTTGTAGAGCCCGGGCTGACCGACGGAGTCCGGCAGCACGTCGGTGAACCAGAGCGTGTCGGCCAGGCCGAGGCCGTCGAGCTCGATCGGGATCACGCCCAGGTCGGCGGCCGCGGGCGGGTCCTCCGCCACCGGGCCGCTCGAGAGGCGCGGCCGGACGCCCCCGAGGTTTCCGTCGCTGTCCTCGACCTGCATGTGCAGCCGCAGGTCTGCCTCGATCGTCCCACCCACGACGTAATCGCCGAGCAGGTCCGTCGGGCTGTCCTGGATCCCGTCGACCGAGCCGGGGTAGGCCGCGCGCACGGCGAAGCTCCCGGGCGGCAGCGCGTCGGTGAAGGCCTTGCCGACGCCGACCACGACGCTCCCGGGCATGCCCGGAGAGAGCGCCTCGACGCTGACGACCGGATCCGCCGCGAGCGAGGGGTAGGCGCTGCTCGTGAGCAGCACGGGCGGTGCGTCGATGGCCGCGAGTTCCGGGTCGAGGCTCGGATCGTCGAGCAGCATGCGGTGCGACTGGTCGTTCACCACGGCTGCGCCCGAGGAGGCCGGCGAGACGGGCAGCTCGAGCGTCGCGGCCTTGAGAAAGCCCGCGGCGGTGTAGAGCAGCACACTGGGCGGCGGGAAGATCGCGAACGCCGACTGCGCGCCGATCACGTGCGGCAGGATCGGGTAGGGATCGTAGGGACAGTCCAGGAGCTGTCCGCTGCCGGTGAAGCTGCAGGTGCCCACCGGCTCGAAGCTCTGGCCGGGGTGGTCCAGGCGCGAGTCGGCGACGAGGTTCGTGTAGAGCGCGATCTCCGGCGCGGTGGCGGAGACCGTGCCCTCGACCGTCGCCCCCGCGTCGAGCAGCGGGTGCAGCGGGACATCCACGCGATCGACGGTCACGCCGTCGAAGGTGAAGAGCTCGTAGCCGGCCGCGTCCACCGTGAGGATGTTGCGACCGCCGAAGCGCGAGGCGGGCATGAGCACGAAGCCGTTGGCGTCGGTCGCGAGATCGGCGACCGAAAAGACGTTCAGCAGCAGCGGATCCCACTCGTGCGTGTGGACCTGCGCGCCGGCGAGCGGCGCGCGCGTATTGGCGTCGAAGACGCGCACGGCGATCTCGGTGTAGCTCGTGTTTCCCGGCCCGACGGTGCCGGTCTGCTGGAAGCTCGAAGTGAGCGGCCCGGCGCGGTTGAGCGCGCGGTCGTAGAGCGTCAGGTCGAAGGAGAGCGGCAGTTGCGCCGGATCGACGATCCCCAGCGGCACCGGCCGGGCCACGAAGAGCCCGCTGCCGTTCGCGCCGGCGACCGTCGGAGCGCTGGCTCCCCCGCCGGTGTTGTCCCCCAGCGCGGTCTCGACCGTCACGGCGCGCAGCGCCTCGCTCGCGCGGCCGACCACGACCAGATCGCGCATGTCGGAGGTGTAGCTCGAGGTGACCGTCCCGCTCGGCCCAAGGCCGAGCAGCGTCGGCGGCGTGATGTCGAGCACGGGCGCCTGCTCGCCCGACTGCGTGGCGTCCACGTCGAGCAGCTTGACCGGGCTGAGCAGGTTGCCGCGCCGGAGCTGGAAGGCGAAGTGCAGCGTGCCCTCGGCGAAACGCGCCTTGAGCGGCACGAGCGAGGCGCGCAGCTCGAGCTCCGCGGCGGTCAGCGTGAAGTCGGTGAAGGGCGCAACGAGCTTCACGTCGCGCACGAGCGAGATCAGCTTGGGGCTCGTGAGCACGTCCGGTTCCGTGCCGAAGAGGTAGGTGACGAGGTGGTCGCCGTCCTGCGCGCCGTCGAGTTCGACGCGCACGGCGAGGTTCTCCGGACCGCTGATCGCGTCGATCCCGATCGCGTCGTCTGGGTCGGAGGTGATCGCGCCGGCGGTGGGCGAGCCGAAGGCCGCGGTGTGATAGTCGAAGGTCGCGTGGGCGACCGGGTGCGTGGCCTCATCGAGGATCACGTGACCGGACGGCGAGAGCTCGATGGTCACCGCCGCGTTGAGCCCGAGCGCGAGCGGATTGCCCTCGGTGTCCACCCGGCGCCAACGGACCACACGCGTGTCGGTCGCGACGCCGCCGGCGAGCGCGAGCGGCAGCGGCTCGATCGGATCGGGCAGGTCGACCCCGCCGAGTTGCACGTGGAAGGAGGAGGCGTCGAGGGTCGTTGCATCCAGCGGCCGGTCGAAGAGCGCCAGGATCTCGCCCTTGCCGCCCTGGTTGATCGCGTTGTCCGGCGGCCAGGTCGCGACGAGCTTGGGCGTGTTCGAGTTGCTGGCCGAGACCGTGAAGCTCGCCAGCTGCGGGTCGCTCGGCACGACCAGCGGCTGTCCGTTGTGGTCCTGGACGTTCGCGTTGGGGTTGTAGCTGAGAGTGTAGGCCTCGTCCGCGGTGAGCGTGGTCGCCGGCAGCAGCACCAGCACGCGTCCATCGCCGATCAGCGCGGTCACGTAGGCCTGCGGCGCCCCGTTCGAGCCCTGCAGCAGGAAGAGCGTCGACATCCCGCTCGTCGACATCGATTCACTGAACGTGACCATGATCGGCGTGCGCGAATCGACCGTCGTGCTGCCGTTGGGGAAGACCGAACTGACGCTCGGGGCCTCGAGCGTGACCCACTCATTGTCCGCCGGCGAGCTCGCCGGGCTCGAGCCCAGGGCACCGTTCCCGCTGCCGCCGAAGCAGTTCCCGCCGAACACGCAGGCCGGGTTGTCGCAGCCGGGCAGCCACAGGACCGCTCCGGCGAGCAGGGAGAGGGCGAGGATGCGGAGTCGCTGCGTGCGGTACATGGTTCGGGACGAGGCTAGCAGGAGGGTGTCGCCGGCGCGAGCGAGGCACGGACGCGCCGAGCGTGCGCTTCTTCCCGCTGTGACCCACTCTCTGGGGGTGGGTATCTGCGCTCGCCTCCGGCGGGCCGCGGCTAGAATCCCCTGCCCCCACCTCGATCGATGCCGCGATCCACATCTCTCACGCTCGCCGCGGGTGCCTGCGCGCTCCTCGCGGGCGCCTGCCAGAGCGCCTCCGCCCGCGCCGCGGAGGCGGAAAAACGCGCCCAGGACCTGCTCGCACGCTGGTTTCCCGAGGCCAGCCAGCCCGTGGACCGCGCCAGCCTGCTGGCCGCGCTCGTCCCGCCGACCACCGTTCCGACGCCGGCGGCGAACCCGCACGAGGAGGAGGTGCGCTCGGCGGCCGAGCAGGCGCTCGCCGCGACCGACTTCCAGGGAGCGCGCGACCTGCTCGTCGGCCTGCTCGGCCCGCGCGAGCTCGACGAGTGCGAGCAGGTGCTCGACTCGGGCGACCCCGCGCGCGCCCTGGCGATGCTCGACCGCTGCGCGCGCACCAGTCCCGAGAGCCCGCGCCTGTTCGGCTTGCGCGCCCGCGCGCGCTACCTCGTCGGCATCACGCAGGGCGCGGACGGCAAGGAACTCGTGCAGGCGGCACTCGAGGACGGCTTGCGCTCCGCGCGCGCGCGGCGGCCCCCAGGACTGGACGCAGGCCAGCGAGGCCGCCTTCTGGCTCGGGGAGGTCGGCGCCGCGCGCGAGTACTCCGACCAGGCGGTCGAGCGCGCCGCCTCGCGCAGCGACGGCGAGGCCGAGCGTGCGCGCGCGCAGGCGAGCGTGGCCGAGCTCACGGCGCTCGCGCAGGGCGGATCGAGCGCCGAGGAGCTCGCCGCGACGGCTGCGCGCGCCGAACGCGCGCTCGAGGAGTACCTGGGCTTCGCGCCCGCGGATCTGTGGTCCTGGCAACAGCTGACGGCCCTCTACGAACAGTACGAGCTCGCCGGCCGCGCCCAGAACGCCACCGCACGTGCGCTCGAGTTCGCGCCCGGCGACGCGCTGCTGCACGCGCGCTACGCGCGCCTCTCGTTCGCGCTCGGCGGGCGCGAGCGCGTGCTCGCCGACTACGCCGCCTTCGCCCGCCGCCATCCCGAGGTTGCGCTCGCGGCCTGGTACCCCGCGCTGCAGCACTACGAAGCCGGTTGCGAGGCGCTCGCGGCCGAACGCGAGGGCGCGGCGGAGTTCACGGCGGCTCAGGAGCTCTTCGCGCGCGCCGAGGCACTCGACGCCTCGATCCAGGAGTCCTGCGCGCAGTACGCGGCGGCCTGCCGCGTGGGTCTGGGCTGGTCGAAGCTGGTCGCGGGCCAAGGGCGCGCGGCGGAGCAGGAATTCCGCGCGGCCGAGGCGCTCGCGCCCGGCACGCTCGCGCGCGAACTGCCCGCGGGCCTGGCGAGCGGACTCGCGGGCCTGGCTCGGATCGCGCGCGAGTGCGCCGACGCGGACAGCGCGCGCGCCGCGGCGCTCTTCGAGGAGCTGCACCGCCTCGCGCCCCAGGAAGCGGGCTGGGCCAACGACGCGGGCCTCGCGCTGCGCGACGACGCAGTCGCGCTCGAGCGCGCGGGCCGCTCGGCCTGCACGCGCGGCGCGGGCGCGGACGCCGAGCACCTGCTCGCGCGCGCGCGCGACGAGATGGAGCGCAGCCTGCGCGCCTACCAGGACGCGGTCGCGCTCGCGCCCGAGGACCCGGGGCTGCTCAACGACTGCGCGCTGATCCTGGTCTACCACCTGCAGCGCGACGCGGACGAGGCCGAGCGCATGCTGCGCCACGTGCTCGAGCTGGCCGAGGCGCCGCTCTCCGGTCTCGCCGCCGCCGCGGCCGAGGAGGGCCTCGAGCCCGAGCAGAAGAGCGAGCGCAGCCTCGCGCACCAGCGCCAGCTGACGATCGTGGGCGACGCGCGCCAGAACCTCGGTGTGCTCTACCTCACCCTGCGCGGCGACGCCAAGACCGCGCTCGGCTACCTCGAGAGCTGCCGCGGGATGGGCCCGGACCCGCGCACCGAGGTCAACCAGTACCTCGCGACGGCGCACGCCGCGCTCGAACACGGAATCGACCCGCGCGTGGACGACGCGACGCGCTGGGCCGCGCCCTGCAAGGACAAGTGAACGCGAACATGAACATGATCCTCTCCCTCACACTCAGCGTGCTCGGTCTCTTCTCCCCCGCCGTGCAGGACACGCCCGCCGCGCTCGTCGAGCAGGGCCGCACGCTGCTCTCGCAGAATCGCGCCGCCGACGCCCTGGCGCTCTTCGAGCAGGCCGACGCGCTCGAGAAGCACGCGATCGGCGCGCACATGTGGGTCCTGCGCTGCCAGCTGCAGCTGGGCCGGATCAACGACACGCTGGACGAGATCGACAAGCTCGCCAAGACCGAGAAGGGGCCGGAGATCGACTACCTGTACGGCATGGGCTTCTGGTTCACGGCCAAGGACCGCCTGGCGCAGAACGCGGGCGGCGCCGTGATCGGGATGAACTTCGCCGACGCGGTCAACTTCCTGAAGAAGGCCACCGCCGCCGACGGCAAGCGCTACTTCGACGCCTGGCTGCCGCTCGCGGAATCGGCCTGGTACGCGCAGGACCTGCCCGTCGCGCGCGACGCCGCCGAGAAGGCCACCGCGGCCGAGCCCAAGGACGCACCCTCCTACCAGATGCTGGGCCAGATCGCGTTCTCGCAGTACATCGCGCTGCGCGAGGACGAGGCGCAGAAGGACGCCGCGCAGGCGCACATCGCCGCCGCACGCGCCGCCTTCGAGAAGGCCGATGCGCTGCTCGCGCCCTCGGCCGAGGTCGCCGACCGCATGGCGCGCGCGCAGGCGCAGAAGCAGCTGGGCGACATCGCCTCGTGGATGAAGGACAAGCAGGCCGTGAGCGAGGCCTACGGCCGCGCGCTCGGTCTGGATCCCAACGTGGCCAAGCTCGACCAGCTCTATCCGCAGATCGCGGGCAGCTTCGACAAGGAGTACGGCGAGGTCTTCCTGAAGACGATGGAGACCGCCGAGAAGACCTTCGTTTCGACCTGGGGTGCTGAGAACGCGGGCGACGCGACGCTCTTGTGGTGGCTGGGCTGGGCGCGCATGGACCAGAAGCAGTTCGACACGGCCGAGACCGCCTTCGCCGGCGCGGTGAAGAAGTGGCCGCAGTACGTGAACTCGTGGTTCTACATCGGCATCTGCCGCTACTCGCGCCAGGACTTCAAGGGTGCAGTGACCGCGATCCTGCAGCACGATTCGCTCGACCGCGACGACCTCGTGCGCACGCTGCAGGGGAACGCGCGCTACTACCTCGCGATCTTCGACAAGCTCGTCGGCACCTGCGCCGAATCGGGCGCGATCGAAAACGCCGCGCGCCTCTCGGAGGTGCAAGGACTCGCGGGCGCGGGCCTGGCGGCCAACGAGGACTCGCGCTACTGGAACAACGCGGGTCTCTTCTGGCGCGACGCGGGCGACGCGCTGCGCAAGAGCGACAAGGAGTCGGACCAGAAGCTGATGCGCGAGCACTACGAGACCGCGCTCGTCGACTACGAGAAGGCGCTCGCGCTCGAACCCGAGCATCCCAACTACCTGAACGACACCGCGGTGATGCTGCACTACTGCCTGGACCGCGATCCCGAACGCGCCAAGGAGCTCTACAAGAAGGCCGCCGAACGCGCGGCCGCGTTGCTCGAGAAGAAGGGCCTCAGCACGGCCGATCGCGAGCTGTACCAGGTCGCGCTGCGCGACTCGAAGAACAACCTCGCCAAGCTCGAGAAGGGCATCAAGACGCAGGGCTAGCGTGCGCATCTGCGAGCTCCCGATCTGCATCCTCGAGGGCCTGCCCTCCGAGCCGGTGCTCTCCGTCGACGGCGCCTGGGGCGCGCCGGGCCTCAACCTTTCGCACTGGCCGGGCCAGAAGACGCCGCCCGAGCTGCGCCACGACCTCTCGACCGGCATCGCGCTCGCGTTCGCGCGTCTGCCGCAGGAGCACCAGGCCGAGCTCGCGCGCGGTTGCACGGCGCTCGCCAACAACCACTACGACACCGACGGCGTGCTCGCACTCTTCGCACTGGCGCGGCCCGCTGAGGCGCTCGCACACGCGGATTTCCTGCTCGACGCGGCCGCCGCGGGCGACCTCTTCCGCGTTCCGAGCGAGCGCGCCTTCGCGCTCGACGCGCTCATCACAGGCCTGGCCGAGCCCGGCTCGCCCTGGGAGGAGCTCTGGCGCGGGACGCGCGGCCGCGAGAAGCACGAGCGCCTCGTGCGCGAGCTCGTCGAGCGTCTGCCCTGGATCCTCGCGGGCGGTCTGGAGGAACTCGAAGCCGTGTGGAAGCCCCGGCTCGAGCGCCTGCGCGCCGATCTGGCCGAGCTGCGCACGGCCACGAAGGACGAGATCGTGCACCTGGAGCTCGCCGTCTGGACCAGCGAGCGGCGCATCGAGCCGGGTCGGCACGCGCTCTTTGGGACGAGCGTGCTCGACCGCGCGCTGCTGCTCGAGCGCGAGGGTGCGCTGACGCGCGCGCGCCTGATCGTGAACACGAGCTCGTGGTTCGAGCTCGTTTCGCGCGGCGCGCTGCCGCGGCCCGACCTCGCGGCCCTCGCGGCGCAGCTGAACGCGCAGGAGGGCGTCGCCAGGGGTGCTGCGCAGGCTTGGCGCGCACAGACGCCCGACAATCCCGCGCCCGAGCTGTGGTTTGGGATCGCCGAGCTCGAATCCTTCGCCGAGCACAACGACGCGCAACGCGCGAGCCGCCTCGAGCCGGCGCTGATCCGCCGCGCGGTGCTCGAGAGCCTGCGCGCAGCCTGGGTCTTCCCCGAAGACGACTGAGGGCGCGGGTGCTGCCCTAGTCCGCCTGGCGCTCCGACTCGGGGACGCGCACGACCAGCGTCGGCACGTCGCAGCGGCGCAGCACGCCCTCGGCGACCGAGCCTAGCAGCACGCGCGCGAGGCCGCGCCGGCCGTGCGAAGCGATGCAGATCAAGTCCGCGCGCAGCTCGCGCGCCACCTCGAGCAGGCGCTCCACGAGCTCGGTCGGGCCGCACTCGTAGACGTGCGTCGCGATCTTCAGGCCCTCGGGAGCGCCGAAGACGCGCAAGGCCTGGGCGAGCTCGGACTCCGCCTCCCTGCGCCGGCGGGACTTCTCCGCCGGCGTCCCCGGCGTGGGTCCGTAGTGGGCATATCCCGGGTTCGGCACGTCCGGCACCTCCAGCACGTGCACGAGGTGCACCGTTCCGCCCGTGGCGACCAGCGCGCAGGCGTGCGGCAGCGCCCGCGCGGCGCGCTCGGAGAGGTCCGTCAGTACCACGACGCTGGCATAGCTCGGGATGCGGGTCATCGACATGCGCTCCTTGCGGCGGATGGAAGTGTACGCGCGCGCGCCCCGCCGTTGAAGCGCGCACGTCGCTCGCGTAAGACGGGGCGCGTGAGCCAAGAGGCCCAACCTTTCGACAGCGTCGCCGCGATCGACCTGGGATCGAACAGCTTCCACATGGTCGTGGCGCGCCTGCTCGGCGACCAGCTCTCGATCCTCGACCGGCTGCGCGAGCGCGTGCAGCTCGGCGCAGGTCTGGGCGAGAAGAAGCGCCTCGACGAAGAGTCGCAGGCGCGCGCGCTCGCCTGCCTCGCGCGCTTCGGCGAGCGCGTGCGCGGCATGCCCTTCGGCAGCGTGCGCGCCGTCGGCACGAGCGCACTGCGCATCGCGCGCAACTCGACCGCCTTCCTCGAGAAGGCCAGCGACGTCCTCGGCCACCGCATCGAGATCATCTCGGGCCAGGAGGAAGCGCGCCTGATCTACCTGGGCGTCGCGCACGACCTCGCCGAGGGCCCGCACCGACGCCTGGTGGTCGACATCGGCGGCGGCTCGACCGAGTGCATCCTGGGCGAACGCTTCGAGCCGATCGAGGCTGACAGCCTGCACATGGGCTGCGTCAACTGGTCCCTGCGCTTCTTCCCGCGCGGCGAGATCGACAAGGAGCGTTTCGAGAGGGCCGTGCTCGCCGCGCGCCTGGAGGTGCGCTCGCTCGAGCGCCACTACCGCGCACTGGGCTGGAGCGAGTGCATCGGCTCCTCGGGCACGATCCTCTCGATCGAACAGGTGCTGCACGAGAACGGCTGGAACGGCAACGGCATCTCCGAGAAGGGCCTCCGAAAGCTCAAAAAGGAGGTCCTCGAAGCCGGCCGCTGCGACAAGCTCATGTTCAAGGGACTGGCCGAGGAGCGCCGCGGCGTGTTCCCCGGCGGATTGGCGATCCTGATCGCGCTCTTCGAGGGCCTGGGTATCGAGAGCCTGAACGGATCGCTCGGCGCGCTGCGCGAAGGCGTGTTGTGGGACCTCGTCGGCCGCATCCGCCACGTCGACCTGCGCGAGCAGACGATCCGCCGCATGGGCGAGCGCTACTCGATCGACCTCGTGCAGTCCGGCCGCGTCCAGCGCACCGCGCTCGACCTCCTGCGCCAGTGCGGCGACGAGTGGGAGTTGCCGCGCGAGGCCTCCGCGAGCTTTCTCGCCTGGGCCGCGCGCCTGCACGAGATCGGCCTCTCGATCAGCCACCAGGGCTACCAGAAGCACGGCGCCTACATCGTCGCCAACTCCGACATGCCCGGCTTCTCGCGCCAGGACCAGCAGTTGCTCGCGGCCCTGATCCAGGACCACCGCCGCAAGCTCGAGCAGGAGCCGATCGAGAGGCTGCCCGCCGCCCTGCGCCGCACCGCGCTGCGCCTCGTGCTGCTCCTGCGCATCGCCGTGCTGCTCAATCGCAGCCGTGGCGCGCAGCCCGCGCCGCCGGTCGCGCTGCGCACGCGCAAGACGGGCTACATGCTCGCGTTTCCCGAGGGCTGGCTCGAGCAGAACCCCCTCAGCCAGGCGGACCTGTACGAGGAACGCGAACGCCTGCAGGCGATCGGATACGAGCTCGAGTTGCGCTGAGCCGGCGCTCGATCCGACGCTGCCCGGACAGGCCCTCTGAACCCGCGCGCTGACGTCGGTCGTGGCGCAGAGTCGTTGCGCAGAGTCGTGGCGCAGCGTCGTGGCGCGGTGTCGTTGCGTTCCGGCGCTGCGTGATGGCTCGTGTGCAACCCGGCACATGGGTGGCACATCTGTCCGGGGACATGGGTGACACTTCCCGTGCGGCTGTAGGGGTGCAGGAGGGCCAGGAGCAGGCTCCCCCCCCGCGCGTACTTATGTGCCGAATCATGTTCGGGACGCCGAGCGCCGGGGAGGCCGGAGGCGCACGCAAGCGCGCGATGCCACTTCGCGAACGCGGACGCACGCGCAAGGACATGCGCGCGGCAGGAGGTGGCTCGCGCGGCGCTTCGCTCGTGAAGATCGGGGAACGCGCCCACGCACAAGCCTCGGGCGGGCACCGGCTCGGCTGCCCGCGCTCGCCCACTATCTGCCGCTCTGGGCCCAGGGCTGGTGCTCGACTCCGGCCACGAGCTCCGCCGCTTCCGCGTCGAGGCCGCGCGCGACGAGCCAGCGCGCGAGGGCGTGGCGCACGCGCGGCACTTCGGAGCGGCGCGCGCGCCCAGCGAGGCGCTCGAGCTCCGGCGCTTCGCGCAGTTCGAAGGCCTGCTCCCAGCTCTCCGGTTGCACCGGATCGACGTCGATCGCGCGCAGCCAGGAGCGCAGCGCCCGCGCGCGGTCTCCCTGTGCGAGCGCGATTCGACCGCGCGTGAACTCGAACCGCGCGGCCGCCGGCTGGGAGAGCGCGAGCTCGTCCGGGCGCGCGCGCGCGAGCAGATCCTCCCCACGCGCAGGATCACCGTCTTCAAGCGCGACGAGGGCGCGGGCGCAGGCGAGTTCGGGCTCGGCGAGCACATCCGCGCCGGGTTCCGGAAGCTCGTGCCCGAGCGCGCGCTGCCACAGTCGCGCCGCGCGCGAGCAGGCAAAGCCCGCGAGCGCGTCGCCCTCGAGGCGTTCGCGTTTCCAGGGGCGCGTCGTGCGCCACGCGCTGCGCTCCTCCCGGCCGAGCAGCGCGGCCTCGACGGCCTCGGGGTCGGACACGAGTTCCTCCTCGCGCAGCACGACCAGGCGCGGACCGAGCTCCTCGGCGATCGAGAGCAAGGGACCGACGGACGCGCTCCATTGCTCGCCCCACTCGAAACCGGCAAGCGCGCGCTCGCGCTGCGTCGCCTGCTCGGGAATTCGCCCGCTGGGCGCGACGCGGCCATCGTCGCCGCACAGGACGAAGCGCGCCTGCGGGAGCACGCGCGCGAGGCGCACGGCGTGCCGCGCGAGCGCGAAGTGGCCGATGCCGAACCATTCGATCGCCCCGCGCTGCACACGTTCGCGCTCGAGCAGCGCCTCGACGAGCGCGGGCGCGGCGAGCTCGAGGCTGCGCTCGATCCAGGGCACGCCCTCGGCGAGCGGACCGCGCCAAGCCTGCGCGCGCTCGCGCGTCGCACGCGCGAGCTCCTCGAGCGCGCCGCCGAGGTTCCAGGGAAAGAGCACGCGCGCGAACGGGGCGCCGTCGAGCTCCCGCGCGAGCAACAGGAGCGAACTCCCGGGCGTGCCGCAGAGCAGCGTCAAGGCGCTCACGCTGTAGCCTCCTCGACTTCGAACACAGCGTGCGCCGCCGCAGAGTCTAGCCCGCGCGAGTGCGCCCAGCGCCCGAGCGCCGCGCGCGCGGCTGGCGAATCGTCGGAGCGCGCGTGCAGCGCGGCGAAGAGGCTCTCGGCGCTCGAGGAGCGCTCGAGCAGCGCCAGTGCTGCGGCGCGGCGCTCGGGGCCGTCGGCGAGATCGCGCAGGCTGCGCAGGCCGGCCTCACGCAGCAGCACGGCGCGGTTCGCCTCCCCCGCCACACTCGCCGGATAGCCCAGCTCCGCGAGCAGCGCGCGGGCCGGCTCGACCGAGTCAAAGGACTCCAGCTCCGCCGCGGAGAGCGTCGTGCGCCAGTCGGGCCCCGGACGCAGCACCGCGCACATGCGCGCCAGGGAATCGTCGCGCGGCAGCTCGAGGAAATCGAGCAGCAGGCCGAGCACCTGCTCGGGGCGCGCGAGCAGGTCCTCGTAGCGTAATTCGTGATAGCGCGCGCGGCCGAGCGCGCGCGCCTCGCGCCGGGCGAGCGCGACCTCGCGCGCCCAGTGAAGCGCCAGCGCCGCCATCCCCGGCACCTCGCGCTCGCGGCGCCAGCCGCGGTCGACGACGAAGGCGCGCGCCGCCGAGGAAGCGACGTCGCGGCCGTCGCGCAGGATGTGCACGAAGCGCACGGCGGGGAAGAGCGCCTTGAGCGCGCCGATCCGCGAGCTGTAGGGCGGGTACTTGTCGGCGTAGACCCCGTCCGGCTTGCCCTCGTGCTCGAGCTGCGCCGCGCCGAGCGCCTCGGCGAAGGCGCTCGCGAAGGCCAAGCTGAGCGGCGAATATCCCGGCGGCTGCGCCTCGAGCGGCTCACCGTCGCGGTCCAGCAGCGCGGCCGCGAGCAGCGCAAGTTCGAGCACGCGCAGCTCGTGGCTGACGAAGAGTCGCGGGTGCAGGCTCAGCGCGTAACCGAGGATGCTCGTGCCCGAGCGTCCGACGCCCAGGACGAAGAAGGCGGGTGCAGCCATGCCGCCGCGGAGCATCCGTCAGCCACCGACCGGATGCAAGAGGCGCGCCTAGACGCAGCCGTGGCGCTGCAGCAGTTCTTCCTGAGCGACGCGCGGCTTCTGGTTGCCGGGCTTGGCCTTCTTGTACTTGCCGTCGGGCCCCAGCAGCCAGGCCTGCGAATTGTCCGCCAGGTTGGTCTCGATCGCTTCCTGGTACACGCGCTGCGAGAGGCGTTCGTCGAGAACGGGGAACATCACCTCGACGCGCGCGAAGAAATTGCGCTGCATCCAGTCGGCGCTGGAGCAGAAGACGAGCTCCTTGCCCTCCGCCTCGAAGTAGAAGACGCGGCTGTGCTCGAGGAAGCGGCCAATGATCGAGCGCACGTGGATCTTGTCCGACACGCCGGGCACGCCGGGCCGCAGGCAGCACACGCCGCGCACGACGAGATCGATCTCGACGCCGGCTTGCGAGGCGCGGTAGAGCGCCTGGATGATCTTGGGCTCGACCAGCGCGTTCATCTTGGCCGCGATGCGCGCGGGCTTCCCGGCGCGCGCGAGGTCGGCCTCCTGGTCGATCAATGCGATCAGGTTCTTCTGCAGCGTGAACGGCGCCTGGCGCAGGCGCTTCAGGCGCGCGGAGCGGCCCAGGCCCGTGAGCTCGGTGAAGAGCCGCTGCACGTCCTCGCCGATGTCCTTGTCGCAGGTGAGCAGACCGATGTCGGTGTAGGCCTTGGCGGTGCCCGCGTGGTAGTTGCCCGTCGCCAGGTGCACGTAGTTGCGCATCTGCGCGCCTTCGCGGCGCACGACGAGCAGCAGCTTGGCGTGCGTCTTGTAGCCGACGACGCCGTAGACGACCTTCACGCCGGCTTCCTGCAGCCGGGTCGCAACCTGGATGTTCGCGGCCTCGTCGAAGCGCGCACGCAACTCGATCACGGCCGTGACCTCCTTGCCGTTGCGCGCGGCCTGCACCAGCGCCTCGACGAAGGGCGAGTCGCTGCCGGTGCGGTAGAGCGTCTGCTTGATCGCTAGGACGGCCGGGTCTTCCGAAGCGGCGCGCACGAACTCGATCACCGGGAGGAAGGACTCGAAGGGATGGTGCAGCACGACGTCGCCGTTGCGGATCCACTCGAACGGATCTTCGGCCTGCTCGAAGCGCTTGGGCACGCGCGGCGTGAAGCGCGGGTACTTGAGGTCACGGCGATCGACGAGCTCCCAGATCGCGACCAGGCGGTGCAGGTTGACCGGCCCGTTGACGCGGTAGAGGTCCTGCCCCTCGAGCTGGAAGCGGTCGAGCAGGTACTCGACCAGCTCCGGCGGACAATCGTCGGCGACTTCCAGGCGCACGCCCTGGCCGTAGTTGCGCGTCGAGAGCTCGCCCTTGATGGCATGCAGCAGGTCGTCGACTTCTTCCTCGTCCACCCACAGGTCGCTGTTGCGCGTGACACGAAACTGGTGGCAGGACTTGATCGCCATCCCGGGGAAGAGCTCGCCCACCTGGTCGTGCACGACCGAGGAGAGCATCACGAAGTCGTGCGGCCCCTGACCGATGTCCTGCGGCATCGCGATCAAGCGCGGCAGCGCGCGCGGAACCTGCACGACGGCGTAGCCCGCCGTGCGGCCGAAGGCATCCTGGCCCTCGACTTCGAGCACGAAATTGAGGCTCTTGTTCAGGATGCGCGGAAACGGGTGCGCCGGATCGAGACCCACGGGCGTCAGCACCGGCAGCACCTCGCGCAGAAAGTACTTGCGCACCCAGCGCTGCTGGCGCGTGGTCCACTGCGCGCGCTTCACGACGCGGATGTTCTGCGTCTCGAGCTCGGGCAGCAGCTGTTCGTTGAGCACGCGGTACTGCTCGTTGACCAGCGCGTGCGCATTCTCGCTGATGCGGCGCATGAGCTCTTCGGGCGCGATCCCGTCCGCGCCGGCCTGCGTGACGTGGAAGGCGACCTGCTGCTTCACGCCCGAGACGCGGATCTCGAAGAACTCGTCGAGGTTGGTGCTGCAGATCGTCAGGAAGCGCAGGCGTTCGAGCAGCGGCGTCGCCGGATCCTTGGCCTGCTCGAGCACCCGCAAATTGAATTCGAGCAGCGCGAGCTCGCGGTTCTGGAACAGCCCCGGATCGCGCAGGTCGGGCGCGGGCTCGACCGGCGCGGGGGTCTCGACGCGCGCGGCGGGCAGCAGCGTGAAGGTCGGCACCGGCTTGGGTGCGCCTTCCCCGGGGGCGGGAGCATCGTGCTGCGGTTCGGAAGCCATGGTGTGCGCGGGAGATCTTCGCAAAGCCAGCGCGGTCGCGCCACGGCAAGCGAAGTGCGAAGAGCCTTCATCGTCTGTTCTTCACTGGATCTTCACTTCCCGCTCCGGAATCCGCTCGCAAGCGTAGGATGGACGCCTCCATGATCCGCCCGCGGCCCTGGATCGACGCGCTTGCGCGACACGCGCACAGCGCGCGCGAGCGCCCCGACCCCGAGCACGTCCACCAGTTGCGCGTTGCCGCGGGTCGGCTCGTCGTGTGGCTGCGCCTCGCGCGAAGGCGCGCTCTGCGCGACGACTTGCGCTGGCTGCGGCGCGGCGCCGCGCGGGTACGCGACCTCGACGTTCTGCTCGCACAGCACGGCGCCGAGACTTGGAGCGCAGCCCTCGTCGGCGAGCGTCGCGAGGCCGCCGCCGCGCTCCACACCGAGCTCGCGTCTGCACGCCTCGACGGGCTGCTGCAGGCGCTCGAGTACCTTCCCGCGCTCGACGAGGCACGCGCGCGCAAGCGCCTGTCCAAGTTGCGCGCGAAGGCCGACGACGCCGCAGCGCAGGCATTCTCCCTCGATCCTCCGCGTTCAGCGGACCTGCACACGCTGCGCAAGCGCGTGCGCGGCGTGCGCTACGCGCTCGAATGGATGGGCCAGCCCAGCAGCCCGGAGCAGGCCTTGCAGGACGAACTCGGCCGGCTGCGCGACGCCGAGGCCGCGCGCCTGCGCGCGCGCTCGGCCGGCGCCGCGCTCGGCGAGGATGCAGCGCCCGAGAGCGGGCATGCGCGCAAGCTCTGGCGCGCGATCACAAAGGAGGGACGTTCGTCGTGAAGCTCTTCCTGGTGCGCCACGCCATCGCCGCCGACCCCGCACCGGGCGAGCCCGATCCCGCGCGACCGCTCACCGCGGAGGGCCGCGTGAGCTTCGAACAGGAGGTGCGCGGACTCGTGCGGCTCGGAGTCCGCCTGGGGCGCGTGCGCTTCAGCCCCGCGCGCCGCGCACTTGAAACGGCCGAACTGCTCGCGCCGCTCCTCGAGGGCGAGTTCGAGGTCGACCCGCGGCTCGCAGCACCGCCCGACGCGCGGCTCGTCGCAAGCCTCGCAGGCGATGCTCTCGCGCTGGTCGGCCATGAGCCCTGGCTCTCGACGCTCGCGGCACTGCTGACGGGCGGCGGTGGGCCTGCGCTGGGCCTGAAAAAGGGCGGAGTGTCGAACTCGAGGGCGAAGCGCGCCCGGGCGGGATGCGCCTCGTGCAGTCGCTCGCGCCAGCGACGCTGCGCGCGCTCGCGAACGGCTGAGGCGCGCCTCCTAGCGGGCGTCCGCAGCCGGATGCGCGCTCTGCGCCGCGGCCTCGTCCTGCGCATCGCGCAGGCGCGCTCGGATCGCGTCGGCTTGCTCGGCGCGCTTGGCGAAGCTCTCGACCACGTGCGGATCGAAGTGCTTGCCCGTCTGCTCGACGATCCACTTGAGCGCATCGGCGTGCGTCCAGGGCTGCTTGTAGGGCCGCGCGGAGGTCAGCGCGTCGTAGACATCCGACAGCGCGACGATGCGCGCCGCGAGCGGAATCGCTTCGCCCTTGAGGCCCATGGGATAGCCGCTGCCGTCCCATTTCTCGTGGTGTCCGCGCGCGATGTCGCGACCGCATACGAGGAAACCCTGGTCGGGGAAGTCGCGCATCACGCTCTCGATCGTCTGCGCGCCGATCTCGGCGTGTGTGCGCATGATCTGCCATTCCTCCGGCGAGAGTTTGCCCGGCTTGAGCAGGATCGCGTCGGGAATCCCGACCTTCCCGATGTCGTGCAGCGGCGCGGAGCGCACGAGGTTCTCGATGAAGGCATCGTCGATCATGTCGACGTGGCGACCGTCCTCGCGCAGCCCCTCGGCCACGAGCTTGCAGTAGAGCGAGACGCGCTCGAGGTGCTTGCCTGTGGCTTCGTCGCGCTGTTCGGAGAGACGTGCGAGCGCCAGGATCATCGCCTGTTGCGCGTGCTCGCGCTGGCCGCGGCGCAACTCGTTGCGCACGGCGACCGCGCAGGAGGTCGTGATCGAGCGCAGCACGTGCGTCTCGTGCTCGTCGAGCTTGCGATCGTTGCGGGTGCCGAGATCGATCGTGATCTCGCCCAGGATCCCGTCGCGCGTGAGCAGCGGCTCCTCGTGCAGGTTGGACGACATCTCCGGGCCGTGGAAGGCCTCGACCGCGAGCTCGCGCTCGCCCCACAGTTGCACGTGCACACCGCGGCCCTGCATCAGGCCCGAGACGGCGCGCGCTGTGACATCTGCGATCGCGGCCATCGAGTCTGCGCCGGAGAGGTCCACCGCGAACCGGTGCAGCCGCTCGAGCAGGCTCGACTGCTCGGCGATGCGCTCGCCGAAGCGTTCGTTCAGGCTGCGCAGGGCCTCGCGCACGAATTCGAGCTCGTCCTCGCCCAGGCGCAGCGATTCGATTTCGGCGTGGCGCCGCAAGGACTCGTCGACCGCGCGCAGCAGGTGCTCGTCGGAGGCCAGCGCGTCGAGACAGCGGAATACGTCCCCCGCCTGCACGGCGCCGAGCAGCGTCTCGACCGGCACGCCGTCGGAGAGCAGCACGCCCACGCTTGCGGGACTCGCCGCGCGCAACTCGCGCAGCGCCTCGAGGCCGCCGCAACCGTTGCCGTTCTCCTCCGCGACGACCACCGCGAAGGGGCCCTGCTCGCGCGCGAGGTCGAGCGCGCTCGCACGGTCACGGGCTTCCGCGACCTGGTAGCGCTCGCTCAGCAGCCGCTTGCAACCGGGGTCGACCGCGGCTTGGAGGCCGACGATCAGGATGCGCTGCTTGTTCGATTGTTCGGGGTGCAAGGGGAAGCACGCGCAAGGCGGGGAGCGCGGCTACCCGGTTCTCGGAGGATTCGCGCTCGGCTTGCGCTGACGAAAGTTTTGCTCAGGGGGAGGGAAGGGAGTTCCGGCCCACCCCACACCCGGCGGCCCGGGGGGGGGGGACGAAGGGAGCACGCCCACCCGGCGCACACACAGCCCGCCCACGAGCGCACGCACCCCCCCCCCAGCGGAGCTGGGCCCGGACTTTGAGCCAAGCCGCACGGGGGGGGGTGTGCGCGTGTTTGCCGGCGCGACAGGGCGCGGGCCCGGGCCCGCAGGCCCGGCCAGAGGCGCGGCGCGGGGGCCGCCGCGGGGGGGGCGGGGGAGGGGCGGGCGGGGCCGGCGCCGGGGGCGCGGGGGCGGCCCCCTCCGCGGCCGGGGGGGCGGGGGGGGGGGGGCGGGGGGCCGGCCGCCCCCCCCCCCCGGGGGGGGGGGGGGGGGGGGGGGGGGGGGGGGGGGGGGGGGGGGCCCCCCCCCCCCCCCCCCCCCCCCCCCGGCCCCCCCGGGCGCCCCCCCCCCCCCCCCCCCCCCCCCCCCCCCCCCCCCCGCCCGCCCCCCCCCCCGTCCCCCCCCCCCCCCCCCCCCCTCCTCCCCCCCCCGCCCCCCCGGGGCCCCCCCCCCCCCCCGGCCCCCCTTTTTCCCCCCCGGGGGGGGCGGGGGGCGGGCCCCGGCCGGGGCGGGGCTTCCCCCCCCCCCTTTTTCCTCTCTCCCCGGGGGGCCCCCCTCCCCCTTCTCCTTTTTCCCTCCCCCGCCGGCCGGGGTCGGCCGGGGCCCGCGGGGGGTTTCCGGCGGCCGGCCCCGGCCCCCCCCCCCGTCCCCCCCCCCCCCCGGGGGGGGGGGGGGGTTCCCCCCCCGGTTTGGGGCCGGGGCGGGGCGGGGGGGGGGGGGGGGGGGTTTTTCCCGCCCCCCGGGGGGGGGGGGGGGGGTTTTTTTTGGTTTTGGGGGGGGGGGGGGGGGGGGGGCGGGGGGGTTTTCGGGGGGGGCCCCTTTCTCGCTTCCGTTTCGGTCGGGGGCCCGGGCCCCGGCCCGGGGGCCGCCCCCCCGCGACGCGCGGGCGGTGGGCGGCTGGCTCACTTCGCCCCGAGCGCCTCGAGGTCCGGCAAGATGAAGGTCGCATTGCCGTCGATGTCACTCGTGTAGAGCGATCCGCCGAGCTCGTCCAGCGCGAGCCCCACGCCGAAGATCCGCGCGCCGTTGGGGTGGTAGAGCGAGATGCGTCCGCTGCTCGTGCGGTCGTCCACGCCGGCGTAGAAGGCCGCCTGCTCGCCGGGATTGTAGGCGCGGAAGAAGCCGCCAGCGTAGTCGTCGTGCTCGCCGAGCGCCGTCATCGTGTCGCCTGCGGCGTTGAAGATGCGCAGCGTCGCCTTGCCGTGCTCCTCGCACAGTCCCGAGCGCACACGCTCGCGCCCGTCGGCGTCGAACAGGCCGCAGGAACCGCCGATCGCCTCGGCCGCGAGCCTCGTCCCGGTCTTCGCGTTCGGCCCGAAGAGCGTGAAGTCGATCTCGCCTCGCTCGCGCGTTCCCAGCTGGCACGCGGGATGACCTTCGCGGGTCGTCAGCTCGAAGAAGGGCTGGCCGAACTGGTTCGTGCACAGCTGCGCGAGCGGCGCGCCGCTCCCGTTCCAGGTCTGCAGCACGCCGTCGCCGCGCGCGCCACAGCCGAGGAACGCGACCGGCTTCTCGCCCGGCCCGAAGGCGGTGAACACACCGTGCGCGTCGCCGTTGTCGCGCGCGACGGCGAGGATCTTGCCCTCCTTCGTCTTGAGCGAGAGGTTGCCGCCGCCGGTGGGCTCACCGCCGAGGTAGACGAGCTCGCGCCCGTCCTCCGACTTCACCTGGACGCGCCCGATCCCGTGGTCGGCGCACAGCGACGCCAGCGCCTGGCCGGACTCCGAGCGCGCCTCGAAAGCGCGCGCGCGGAGCACCCCCGGCAGCTCGATCCGCCCACGCGTGAGCATCCAGGCGGCGGCGCCCAGAGCGAACCAGGGAACGATGGCGAGGAACAGCGCCAGGCGCAGCATGCGCTGCAGACGCTGGACACGCAGTGCGAGCTCGGGGGAATCCATGCCCTCCCTTTCGAGCCGCCGCGCGGATGAGCTTGAGCCGCCTGCCAGGCGCTCAGTTCTTGTAGCTCTGCAACGGGGCCGGAATGCGGCCGCCGCGCGCGCTGAGCAGCTTCGCGGAGAAGCGGCCGGGATCCTGCACGATCGCGGTGCCGAGCAGGCCGCCCCACTCGACCTTCTCGCCCGGGCCCTTGCCGGGCACGGGGATCAGGCGCACCGCGGTCGTCTTCCAGTTGACCATGCCGATCGCCATCTGGTCGGCGATGATGCCGACGATGGTCGCGGCCGGCGTGTCGCCGGGGACCGCGACCATGTCGAGGCCGACCGAGCACACCGCCGTCATCTCGCCCAGCTTCGCGAGGCTCAGCGCGCCCTGCTCGACCGCGCGGATCATCCCGGCGTCCTCGGAGACGGGGATGAAGGCGCCCGAGAGGCCGCCCACGCTCGAGCTCGCCATCGCGCCGCCCTTCTTGACCGCGTCGGTGAGCAGGGCGAGCGCCGCGGTCGTGCCCGGCGCGCCGGTCATGTCGACGCCGACGAGCTCGAGGATCGCGGCCACCGAATCCCCCTCGGCGGGCGTCGGCGCGAGGCTGATGTCGACGATGCCGAAGGTCGTGCCCAGGCGCCGTGCGGCCTCGCGGCCGACGAGCTCGCCCATGCGCGTGATCTTGAACGCCGTGCGCTTGACCGTCTCGGCCACCGCAAGGAGGTCCGCGTCGGGCCCCAGGCGCGCGAGCGCGGCGCGCACGACGCCGGGACCGGAGACGCCCACGTTGAGCACCGTCTCGGGCTCGCCGATTCCCAGGTGCGCCCCGGCGACGAAGGGGTTGTCCTCGACCGCGTTGCAGAAGCACACGAGCTTGGCGCAGCCCAGGGCGCCGCTCGCGCGCGTCGCATCGGCCGTGCGCAGGATCGTCTCGGCGAAGAGGTTGACCGCATCCATGTTGATGCCCGCGCGCGTGCTCGCGAGCGAGACCGAGGCACACACGTGGCGCGTCTGCGCCAGCGCGGCGGGGATCGAGTCGAAGAGCGCGCGGTCGGAGTGCGTGAAGCCCTTGTGCACGTAGGCGCTGAAGCCGCCGATGAAATCGACACCGACCTCCTCGGCCGCCGCATCCATCGCGCGCGCGAAGGGCACCAGGTCGCGCGATCCCGAGGCCGCGGCGACGAGCGACATGGGTGTCGTCGCGATGCGCTTGTTGACGATCGGCACGCCGTAGTCGGCCGAGATCGACTGTGCGACCGCGACGAGATCGCGCGCGTGGTGCACGATCTTCGCGTAGACCTTCTCGCAGGCGCGCGCCGGATCCGGGTCCGCGCAGTCGAGCAGGCTGATGCCGAGGGTGGTGGTGCGGATGTCGAGCGTCTCGAGCTCGATCATGCGCACCGTTTCGAGGATCTCTTGGTCGGTGAACGGCATGCGGCGCGCCATTCTGGTGCGAAGTAGGTAGTCGGCAAGTAGGAAGCAGGAATCGTCCCGCTGCGCACAAAGGGTCATGGTTCCAGGGCATGCAAACGCCGACGATCACAGGTGTTCCCGGGGCGTCGAAGGCCCCCGCTCGACCCCGGGAAGCCCAGATGTTCCGCTCACCACTCCGCTTCGCCTCCCGGGCGATCGGCTGCGCGCTCCTCCTCCTCCTCCTCCCGAGCGCCTTTGCGACGCAGGAGCCGTCGCAGGCTCCTGCGCAGGACAAGCTCTGCCGGACCTGCCACACCACGGTCGTGACGGCGCATGCGTCCAAGGACGCGCGCGCACACGCGCAGGTGGCCTGCGTCGATTGCCACACCGCCCTCAGGAGCTTCGACCCGCTCTCCGGCGACGACCACGAGACGCCGCTGGCGAAGGTCGAGTGCTCCAGCTGCCACGCGCAGCAGGCCGCGAGTTTCGCGGACAGCGTGCACGCCGGCAAGGCCGCCTGCGCGCAGTGTCACGAACCGCACGCGATCGGCCTTCTCCCTCCGGCCGACGCGCCCGCGCGCGACGCCGCCTCCGCCTGCGAGAGCTGCCACGTCGACGCAGCAACGCACTGGCGCGCGAGCCTGCACGCACAGGACCCAGGCAACGGCCACGTCGCCGCGAGCTGCAGCGACTGCCACGGCGTGCACGACATCCGCGCGCGCACCGATCCCGACTCGAGCGTCTACCCGCTGCGCCTGCCCGACACCTGCGAGAGCTGCCACAAGCCCGATCCCTCGCCCGAGCACCCCGCCCCCGGCGGCGCGCAGGCCCAGCAGTACGAGACCAGCGTGCACGGCCAGGCGCTGCGCCGCTCCGGGCTGATCGTCAGCGCGACCTGCGCCTCCTGCCACGGCGCGCACGACGTGCGCAAGGCTGACGCGCCGGACGCGCCCACCGCGCGGCGGCAGATCCCCACCACCTGCGGCAAGTGCCACGCGGGCATCCTCGCCACCTACCTCGAGGGCGTGCACGGCGCGGACTTCAAGAACGGCTCGAAGGACGTGCCCGTGTGCACCGACTGCCACACCGAGCACGCGGTCAGCGACCCGGCGCTCGCCGGATCGAGCGTCTCGAAGGAGCTCGTGGCCGAGACCTGCGCGCGCTGCCACGCCGACGACGAACTCGCCAAGCGCTACGGCTTCCGCTCCTCGGTGCGCAGCTCCTGGGGCAGCTCCTACCACGGCATCGCGACCGCCTTCGGCGACAGGGCCGTGGCGAACTGCGCCTCCTGCCACGGCTTCCACGACGTGCTGCCCTCGAGCGACCCGCGCTCACGCGTCAACGCCGCGAACCTCGACCGCACTTGCGGCAGCTGCCACGTGCATGCGAGCGCGGCCTTCGCGCGCATCCCGGTGCACTCGGTGCTCGACCGCGCGGAGAACCCCGTGCCCTGGTGGGTGCAGCGCGTCTACGCGGTGCTCGTCACGGGCATGATCGGCGCCTTCGTGCTCTTCATCCTGGCCGACCTGTGGTGCCGGCTGCGCTTGCGCATGCACTGGGGTCCGCCCGACACGCAGCACGTACGCGCGAGCGAATGGCCTGACGAGGCCGAGTTGGTGAAGCCCGGAGAGAGCTTCCGGCGCATGAGCCTGCACAGCCGCCTGCAGCACGGGCTGCTGATCGTCTCCTTCAGCCTGCTGGTGCTGACGGGCCTGCCCGTGTTCCTGCACGACACGCCCTGGATGCAGCGCCTGATCGACCTGGAGGGCGGTTTCCACCTGCGCAGCCTGCTGCACCGCGGGGCTGCCTTCGCGCTGATCGGGCTCTCGCTCTGGCACCTGGCGACGCTGATCCTCTTCTCCGGGGCGCGCGGCTGGTTCGCGCGCATGATGATCCGGCCGCGCGACGTGCTCGAGTTCGCGCAGGAGATGCTCTTCGACCTCGGTCTGCGCCGCGAGCGCCCGGCCTTCGGCCGCTACGGCCTGGTCGAGAAGCTCGAGTACGGCGCCGTCGTGTGGGGCAACCTGGTGATGATCGCGACCGGCGCGATCCTCTGGCGGCCCGACTGGTTCCTCGGCTGGATGCCCGCGTTCACCTTCGAGGTGTGCCGCATTGTGCACGGCTTCGAGGCCACCCTGGCGTTCCTCGCGATCATCATCTGGCACATGTACCACGTGCATCTTCGTCCGGGAGTGTTCCCCATGAGTCGGATCTGGCTCGACGGCCGCATTTCGCGCGAGGAACTGCGCCACCACCACCCCAAGGAATACCTCGAACTGCTGAAGAGCCGCCGCGCGCGCACCCCGCTGCTGCTCCTCGCGGCGCTGCTCGCGCTCGGCGGCGCGGCCCGCGCGCAGGACAACTCCGCCTGCATCGAGTGCCACGAGACCGAGGGCCTGGTGATGAAGCGCGACGGACACGAGGTCTCGCTGCAAGTGGACGCCGAGCGCTTCGGCCAGAGCGTGCACGGCAAGCAGGACTGCGTCGCCTGCCACACCGACCTCTCGGGCGTGACGACCTTTCCGCACAAGAAGGGCCTCGCACGCGTCGACTGCACCGAGTGCCACGACGACGACGACGGTCCGGTGCAAGCCTACCGCGAGAGCACGCACGGCCGCCGCGCGTCGGAGGGCGACAAGCTCGCGCCGCTGTGCCAGGACTGCCACGGCAACCACGAAATCAAGCGTCTGCGCAGCCCCGATTCGGCCATCTCGCCCTTCAACGTGCCCGCGATGTGCGCGCAGTGCCACACCGAGGGTTCGCCGGTCGAGCGCACGCACGCGCTGCCCGAGGAACAGGTCTTCCAGCGCTACAAGGACAGCATCCACGGCAAGGGCCTGTACGAAAAGGGCCTGACGGTCACCGCGGTGTGCACCAGCTGCCACACGGGCCACAACGTGCGCCCGCACACGGATCCCAAGTCCTCGATCCACAAGTCGAACCTCGTCGCCACGTGCATGAAGTGCCACGGCAAGATCGAGGAGGTGCACCGCAAGGTCATCGCGGGCGAACTGTGGGAGAAGGAGGGCTCGGTGCCGCTGTGCGTCGAGTGTCACTCACCGCACGAGATCCGCAAGGTGTTCTACGACATCAACATGGCGAACTCGGATTGCTTGCGCTGCCATGCGACGCAGATTGCGGCCAGTTCCGACGGCCGCTCGCTCAAGGTCGATCCGGCCGAGCACGAACGCTCGATCCACGGCCGCAAAGGCGTCTCCTGCGCGCAGTGCCACGCGGGCGCCACGGCCTCGCTCGAGCGCTCCTGCGCGACGATCACCACCAAGGTGCAGTGCTCGACCTGCCACGAGGGCCAGGTCAAGGACTACGAACGCGGCATCCACGGACAGCTGCACGCCAAGGGTGACCTCAACGCGCCCACCTGCACCGACTGCCACGGCGAGCACGGCATTCTCGAGCACATGAGCGCGCCCGACGCGACCGCCGACCTGAAGCAGCTCGTGCGCGGCTCCCCCACCTTCAGCCGCAACGTGCCCGAGCTGTGCGCGCGCTGCCACAAGGACGGCGCGCCCGCCGCGCGGCGCTACACCGGCCCCGAGACGATGATCATCGAGAACTACTCGAGCAGCATCCACGGCGAGGGCCTGAAGCAGGGCGGGCTGATCGTGACCGCCGTCTGCACCAGCTGCCACACCGCGCACCGCGAGCTGCCCGCGAGCGACCCCGAGTCGACCGTGCACCCCGGGAACATCGCCGCCACCTGCGGCAACTGCCACGACGGAATCCTCGAACAATTCCAAAAGAGCATCCACTCGCCGCTGGGTAACCCCGACTACGTCGCGCTGCGCGGCATGCCCAAGCTGCCCGACTGCAGCGATTGCCACTCCTCGCACACGATGCGGCGCACGGATCTCTCGGAGTTCAAGCTCGGCATCATGGAGCAGTGCGGCAAGTGCCACGCCGCGATCACCGAGACCTACTTCGAGACCTACCACGGCAAGGCCTCGACGCTGGGCGACGTCGCCAAGGCCAAGTGCTACGACTGCCACGGCGCGCACGACATCCTGCCGCCCCAGGCTCCGGCCTCGCACCTCTCGCCGGCCAACATCGTCGGGACCTGCTCCAAGTGCCACGAGAACGCCAACGCGCAGTTCGCCGGCTACCTCACGCACGCCACGCACACCGACCGCGAGAAGTACCCCGCCCTGTACTGGGTCTTCGTCGGCATGACCGCGCTGCTCGTCGGCACCTTCGCCTTCTTCGGGCTGCACACGCTGGTCTGGCTGCCGCGCTCGTGGAAGCTGCGCGATGCCTACCGCAAGCACGTGGCCGAGATCGGCGACAGTGCCAAGCAGTTCCGGCGCTTCACGCCCTACCAGCGCGCGCTGCACCTGACGATGATCCTCAGCTTCTTCGGTCTGGCGATCACGGGCATGATGCTCAAGTTCTCGCACTCGCAGTGGGCGCACGTGCTGGCGCGCTTCCTGGGCGGGATCCAGGGCGCGGGCTGGATCCACCGCGTGTGCGCGATCGCAACCTTCGGCTACATGTCGCTGCACCTTTTCGACGTCGCCAAGCGCTTCCGGGCCAGCGGCAAGAGCGTGTGGCAGTTCGCCTTCGGGCCCGATTCGCTCGTGCCGAAGTTCTCCGACATCGGCGAGTTCATCGCGACCATGAAATGGTTCCTCGGCCGCGGCCCCGCGCCGCGCTACGGCCGCTGGACCTACTGGGAGAAGTTCGACTACATGGCGGTCTTCTGGGGTGTCGTCGTGATCGGGAGCACGGGCCTGTGCCTGTGGTTCCCCGAGCTCTTCACGCGCGTGCTGCCGGGCTGGTCGATCAACATCGCCACGATCATCCACAGCGACGAGGCGCTGCTCGCGACGGGCTTCATCTTCACCATCCACTTCTTCAACACGCACTTCCGCCCCGAGAAGTTCCCGATGGACCCGGTGATCTTCACCGGCAGCATGAGCCTCGCGGAGCTGCAGCACGACCGGCCGGAGCTCTACGAGCGCCTGAAGCAGTCGGGCGAGCTCGAAAAGCACCTCGTCGATCCGCCGTCGCCGGCCTTCTCGAAGCTGGTGCGCGTGTTCGGGATGACCGCGCTCACGATCGGCCTCACGCTCGCGGCGCTGATCTTGTACGCGCTGGTGAGGTCCTAGCCACGGAGCGGCCCACCTCCAGCGGGATCACCCGCAATTACAGCGATACTGTGCCAGTCCAACATTCCCACAATCTCCGCCCTCCCTCGCGGATCGGCGCGGATCGGCGCGGATCGGCGCGGAGATAGTGGGAGGATTGGACTGGCACCGTATTCCGGCCGTCGGCGGTTCTCCGAACGGGAAGCGGATCGTCCCCTTCGCACCGCCGCCCCGCGCGCGCACGAATTCCGCGCCCACCGGGTACAGGCCGATGTGCGTCTTCCAGGCCGCGTACCAGACCAGCATGCGGCCGTGCAGTTCGAAGGCCGGGATCCCGTAGCTCCAGGCATCCCGCGCCTGGGGCGCCGCCGCGTGGATCAAGGCGCGCAGCTGCTTCATCTCCCTGCGCAGGAGAGGCGCGAGCGCCTTCGGTACGCCTCGCGCTTCGCGCTCACTTGGCTCGCGGAGCTTCGCTTCGAGGGAACGTTCGCCATCGGATCCTCCTTGCGCCATGGAACTCTCGCCCAGCCCGGCGCACGAGCGGCCAGGCAGCGGTCATCACCCAGGTGCAGTTCGCGACGATCGAGAGCCGGTTCGCCCAGCCGATCAGGCCGGGCCCGCCTCTTCCGAAGCCCGCGACGAGCAGCGCCAGGATCGCGTACATCAGCAGCATGCTGATCCAGTTGAGGTGCGCGAGCGCGACCAGCGGCTTGCGCACCCCGCCCCAGCGCGGATCGCCGCGCAGCACGAGACCGAGCAGCAGCGCTGCACCCGCGAGACCCGGGACGCCGAGCAGTCCGGCGAGCTCGTGCAGCCTGCCCGAGAGCGTCGCGGCCTCGGGGCGCGTCGCGAGCAGGTCCATCGGATTCAGGGCGGCCAGCACGAGCCCGACCGTCGCGAGTGCGAGCAGCCCCAGACCGATCCGCGCTCCGATCCCGCGCACGCGCGGGAAGAGTCCCGCCGCCAGCGCCGCGCAACCCGCCGCGAGCGAGAGGAAGCACAGCGTCATCAGCCAGCCGAACTCGCCGAGCGCGTACTCGCTCGCGACGTGCCAGCCCGGATCCAGGTCGGACCGCAGGACGTGCAGCAGCGCGAAACTCGCCAGAGCGGTGGAAGCGCCCGCAAAGGCGATCGACCCCGTAAGCCGGCTGTATTCGATCCTCTTCTGGCTTCTGTCTTGCATGGGGCACTCTCCGGTTCAGTCGCCCATCGATTCGACGAGCTCGGCGAGCAGCTCGAAGGTCTCGCGCATGCCCGCTTCCATGCCCGCGCCGATCGCGCCCTCGAGCGCCTGCTTGGACGGGTAGCGCTCGTGCGCCACGAGCGAGGTCACGCCCGCGAGCTCGGTGAAGCTGACGGTCACGATCGCATCGGCATTGGGCATCGGATCGAAGCCCTGGGTGTAGACCAGGCGCGTCGGCCGCTCGATCTCCAGGTACTTGCCCGAGAAGCCGATCCGCTCCTCCCCCCCGCGCGCCATCACGTAGCGGTACGCGCCCCCGACGCGCAATTCGGCCTCGCACACGACGAGCGTCACGCCGCGCGAGACCGGAGCCCACCAGCGCCGCACGTATTCGGGTTTCGTCCAGGCGTCGAAGACGACCGCCGCGGGCGCGCGGAACGTGCGCCGGATGACGATCTCGGTGTCGGAGGTGCGTTCCAGGGAAGTGGGAGTCACGTGCATGGGTTCATTTCCTTCGCTTCGGTTTCTTGCGGAGCGACGCGCCCCGACTCGGGCCCTCGGTCAGTTCCCCGACGAGGGTGTCCAGCTGGTCCATCCGTTCGCTCCACAGCTGGCGGTAGCCCTCGAGCCATTGGCTGAGCTCGCGCAGGGGTTCCGCGGCGAGTCCGTAGATGCGCTCTTGCGCGCGCGGCTCGACCTCGACGATGTGCGCCTCTTTGAGCACGCGCAGGTGCTTCGAGACCTGCGGCTGGTTCAGGTGCAGGAGCTCGCCGATGTCGCCGACGCGCCGCGGACCATCGCGCAGCAGTTCGACGATGCGCAGGCGGTTGGGTTCGGCGAGGGCGCTGAGCGTCTGGAGCATGGGCTTAGTATGCCTCAGCACGTATAGTCGTGTCAAGGCATACTCAGGCCCCCCTCCGGCTCGATCGCCGTAGATTCTGCGGCGAATAGGGCTCCGAATCGCCGCAGGTGCCCTCCGGAGGGTGCTGGAGGGGTATTCGCGGAGTCTAGGGCGTCGTCGGCATCGGCGTCTCGAGCCCATGCTCGGGGGCCGCGCAATCCCGCGCAGTCCCGCGCTCGCCTATCAAGCGCACCGCGGCGCGCCGGACGGCTGGATCGGATGCGAGCGTCGCGGCTTCGCGCTTCGCGCTTCGCGCGCAGCGGGCTGTCGGGCTGTCGGGCTCCGGAACCGAGGCGCCGAGTGGGGCCGCAATAGTTGAATACGGAGCCAGTCCAATCCTCCCACTAACTCCACGCCCGCTCCACGCCGCGGCTGGAGCGGGAGTTAGTGGGAGGATTGGACTGGCACCGTATTCAACTATTGGGGCGCCAGGCTTGCGAGCGCCTCCGCGAGCAGCGCCTTGGCGGTCTCGAAGTTGTGTGCGCCGCCCGAGCCGTCCTTCTTCACGGCTCCGAGCGCCGCGCGCGCGCGCTCGAGCACCTCGGGGGCGAGGCTCGGCGCGGGCTTTGCCAGCGCCTGCTCCAGGCTCGCCTCGAGCGCGGCGAGCTCCTTCTGCCAGCCGAGGAACATGTCGTCGTAGCCGGGCTTGTGGCACAGGACGCACGAGTTCGGCTTGGGACGCACGATCGCGGGGATGTCGCCGTGGCACTCGTTGCATTCCATCTCCGACATCGCGCCGGGCTTGTCGGGGAAGCCCGAGATCTTGCCGGTCAGCATCGCTTGCTGCGCCGTGTGGCAGCTCGCGCACTCCGGGCGCGTCGCCTTCGGCGGGCTCCTTGTGGTGGCAGCTGGCGCACTCCGAGCGCGGGAAGGCGGGCTTGCCGTGCTCGGTGGTGCTGTGGCAGGCGTCGCAGTCCAGGCCGGCCTTCAAGAGGTGGCGCTGGTGCGGGAACACCTTCTCCGGCGGCCAGATCGTGTCGGGCCGGCCCGCGCCGGCGTGGCAGGTCGTGCAGCCCTGCTTCGACTCGAAGGGGAAGCCCTCGACCGCGGGCACCGCGGCGGGCGCGCCGATCAGCTCGCGCGCGCTGTCGATCTTCGCGGCGCTGACGCGCAGCGCGTCGAGCGCGTAGCTCACGTTGTGCACGCCGTGCGAACCGTCGAGGGCCACGAGCAGCAGGTTGTGCTTGGCGTCCTGCAGTGCGGCGTAGGCCGGCGCGCTCTTCTTCGTCTCGAGCTCCTTGGCGAGCTCGGCCGCGAGCGGCTCGAGACGCTCGAGCTGCTCGCCGACGGCGGCCTTCCACTGCCCGAGCAGGCCGTCGTAGCTCGTGCCGTGGCAGTGGATGCAGTCGGCGTTGCCCGCGGCGGCGACGACCCCCGCGGCGCCCGCCGCGTGCGCGACGTGCGCGGGCGTGTGCTGCTCGGTCTGCGCGAGGTAGCCGGTGCGCCCGGTGTGGCAGGCGGCGCACACGACGCGCGTCTGGTACATGCGGCTCGGCCGGTCGGCGACTTCGAGCGCGCCCGTGCCCGAGTACATCTCGAGCGCGGCGTCGTGCGAGTTCGCGTGGCAGGCGCCGCAGCCCTCGCTCTTGGCGGGCCCGGGCTTCTGCAGCGGCAAGAGTCCGTGCTGGATCTCGTCGTGGCACTCGAAGCACTCGACCTTGTGCTCGGTGACGTGCATCTCGTGCAGGAAGGCCTTCTCGCCGATGCGCTCGACGTGCCCGACCTCGGTGTGGCAGGAGTGGCAGCGCTCCTTGCGCACCTGGCCGTCGCCCTGGATCACCGGGTTGTGGCATTCGCGGCAGTTGACCCCGCGCGCGACGTAGGGATCGTGCACGAAGGCGCGTCCGTCGACGAGCACGGGCTCCTTCGGCGGCCCGTGGCACAGGAGGCAGTCGCTCTGCTTCTCGGGCGCCTTGCCGTCCTCGCCGGGCTTGAAGTGGCAGGCAAAGCAGGTGGCCTTCGAGACGGCGATGTGCACGCCGCCCGGATCGCCGCTGTGGCAGGTGACGCAGCGCAGGCGCCGGCCGCGCTGGCTCTCGAGCAGGTGCTGCGTGTGGTCGAAGGAGACACGGCCGAACTGCACGCGGCCCTCGAGGGCGCGCACGGAGTGGCAGCCCGAGCGCATGCAGCTCTGGTCGCTGACCTCGGCCCAGGGCTTGGTGCCCTGCGTGCGCGTGACGTATTTCGCGACCTGCGAGAGCGCCTTGAACTTGCCCTCGGCGGTCTCGACCGCGCCGGGCTCGTAGTGGCACTCGATGCAGGCGACGTCGTGGTGCACCGAGCGCTGCCACGACTGGTAGTACGGCTCCATGATGTGGCAGGAGTTGCAGAACTGCGGCTGCGCGGTGTGGTGCACGGCCGTGTAGAGCACGAGCGCCGCGGCCGCGCCACCGAAGAGCCCGACGAGCAGCAGCGTGCCGAAGATGCGCAGCATGCGCTCGCGCAATCGGCTGAGCCGGCGTCTAACGCTCATCGTCCGCCTCCAGGTCTGCCGCCGCCCAGTGCTTGCCGCCGCCGCGGATGATGCGCGCGTACATCAGGAGCACGACGGCGAAGATCAGCGTGAGCGCGCAGAAGATGCCTGTGAAGATCTTGCGGTCGCGGAAGATGCGCCCCTTGGTCTCGAGTCCCTCGCGCGTCTGCATCACCGAGGCCGCGCCGCGGTCGAGGATGTCGGCCTGCGCCGGCGGCGAGAGCTTGTGCGTCGAGGCGCGCGCGCGCACCAGCAGGCCGCGGGCCTCGTCGAGGTAGCCCTTCTCGGGCCCAAGGAACAGGCCGCGCCCGGCGGCGGTGCGCAGGTCCTTCTCCGCGTCGTCGATCTGCGCGCCCAGTTGCGTGATGCCGTCGTGAAGCTTGTTCGCGATGCCGCGCGCTGCGTCCTTCTCGTCCATGTGGCACGAGCCGCAGTGCCCCTCGGCGTCGCCGAGGAACATCTCGGGCGAGGGCTGCTGGACCGAGTGGCTGCCGTGGCAGGAGTTGCACTGCACGCTGCTCTTGCCGAGTTTTGCAGCCTTGGCGTGCGGGCTGTCGTCGTAGTGTCCCTGCACGACCGAATGGCACTGGCCGCAGACTTGCTCGATGTCCCTCGTGCGCGGCGGGTTCGCACCGTGCGAGCCGTGGCAGGTGGCGCAGGCAGGAGCGGAGGGGTGCGCCGCTTCCATCAGCGCGCGCCCGTGGATCGAGTTGCGGTACTGCGCGACGACGCTGGCGTCGAGCTTGTACTGCTGCATCAGCTTCTCGTCGGCGTGGCAGCGCCCGCAGGTCGCGACCTGGTTGAAGGGGTGCACCGGCGAGCGCGTGTCGGCGGCGCGCAACACGTCGTGCGCTCCGTGGCAGCTGATGCAGGTGGCGACGTTGGGATCCCCGTCCTGCGCGAGCTTCTGGCCGTGCTTGCTGGTCCAGTACAGCGAGAGCTGGTCGGTGCGCAGCCCGTAGATGCGCATCTGCTCGACGCTGGAGTGGCAACTGCCGCAGGCCTCGAGCGCCTCGCGCGGCGTCTTGAAGCGCTTGAGCTCCTTGCCGTGCGCAGCCTCGACCTCGAGCGCCTGTGCGTCGCCGCCATGGCAACTCGTGCAGCCGATCCCCGCCTTGGCGTGGATGCTCTGGGTGAGGTCGTGGCCTTCCTTGCCGTGGCAGACGATGCACTGCTCCGGCGCGGGCTCCTGCTCGGCGCGCGCGAACGCGCTTGCGGAAACCAGCAGGACGAGGGTCGTGATGCGCGCGAGGATCTTCATCGGACGGCGCCTCCGAAGGTCAGGTAGAGCCAGCCCAGAAGGACCAGCGTGCCCACGATCCTGGGCCAGTTCGAGGCGGCCTTTTCGCCGGGCCGATCGAGCACGGGCATGAGCAGCGCGGCGAGGCCGAGCGCGTACAGGCACATCCATCCGAGCCAGGCCCAGCTGTGCGGGAAGAGCGCCACGAAGGAGAGCGGCGCACGCACGTACCAGGGATAGGAGAGCGACTCGGGCGCATGCTGCGGATCGATCGCGTCGCCCAGTCCGGGCGGGAAGTTCCCCGCGAGCAGCACCAGCACGCCAGTGAGCACCAGGCACAGCGCCGCGAGGTTCGTGAAGTGGTACGGGTAGAAGCGCCGTCCCGACAGGCGCACGCGCGGCCCCGAGGTGGGCACGAGCGCCTCGACCTGCTCGAGCTTGAGCAGCTTGCGCGCGCGGCGCGTCGGGCCGGAGACCAGGTGCACGAGCGGCTTGGTGCCGCCCGGCAGCACGTGTCCCTGGATGCCGCGCTTCTCGAGTTCGCGCAGGACCTCCGCGAGCTCAGGGCCTTGCGTTCCGGGCTTGAGAACGAGGATCACGAGCGCGCCTCCTTCGCCACGCGCAGGCGTTGCGCGAAGAACCAGCCCTCGAAGACCACCAGCACCCAGAGCACCCAGGGCAGCAGCAGGCTGTGGACCGAGAACACGCGGCTGAGCGTGGTCGCGCTGACCTCCTCGCCGCCGCGCAGCACGTGCGCGACCCAGGTCCCGACGATCGGCGCCGACTCGACTTGCTCGAGCGCGCGCGTGATGCGCCAGAAAGCCGACTGGTCCCAGACCAGCAGTTCGCCGGTGTACGAGAGCAGGATCGCGCACAGCAGCACGAGCAGACCCAGGTTCCAGCTCGAGGACGCGCGACCGCGCCAGGTTCCCAAGTAGAGGATGCGCAGCACCTGGAAGCCGCACAGCACCAGGATCGCGTGCGCCGACCAGTGGTGCAGGCCGCGCACGACCCAGCCCCAGTCGACGTCGCGCATGATCAGCTGCACGCTGTCGGCGACCGTCACAGGCGAGGGCTGGTAGAAGAACGCGAGCAGGATCCCCGTTGCTACCTGCAGGAAGAACAGGAACAGGATCACCAGTGCGAGCAGCAGGTCCGCGCGCTCCGTGGGCGGCACCGGGCTGCGCAGGAGCGACCAGAAGGTCTTCAACATGCCGGAATCGCGCGCGCGCACGTGGACCTCAGGCCTTCCTCCGGACGAAGACGTCCGGCCCGACGAGTTCGACCCCGTAGGACTCCAGCGGCACCGCGGGCGGGCCCTGCACCACGTTGCCGTACACGTCGAAGGCGCCGCCGTGGCACGGACAGACCAGCTCGCGCCGTTCCTCGTTCCAGTCGAGGTGGCAGATGTTCATGTGCGTGCAGATCGCCGAGAGCGCGAACCAGCGGTTGTTCTCCAGGCGCACGAGCAGCACCGGCTGGCCGAGCAGCGTCACGCGCCAGCCCGAGTGCTCCTTGATCTCGGCTTGTGCGGCGACGCGCACCAGGTCGCGGTCGGGGATCACGCCCTTGGGCGGCATGAGGAAGCCGAGCACGGGGATGCCCGCGCCCATCGCGGTCAGCACGCCGAGTCCGCCGGCCATGCCGGCCAGCATGCGCCGCCGCGTGCGCAGGTAGCGGTATTCCCGATGCGAGAGGATCGGCACGAGGTCCAGATCCGTGCGCTTGCCGAAGCGCTCCTCGAGTGCGGCGGGATCAGCGCTGCCGGCGAGCGTGACGATCGTCTGCTCGGTACCGCGCGAGACCTCACAGGTCCAGCCCAGCGACTTGCACTCGCTCAGGATCTCGTCGAGTTGGGTTTGGCTGCAGTCGTGTGCCAGAACGAGGATCATCGTCGGGGGGCGCTGGCGAGCGCGTGGGTGGAGCGGGAATCAGCGCCCGGGCTCGCTCGCCCGGGCGGACGTGGAACAGGACGCGATCGCCCTCGCGGGGCTACTTCTTTTCTTCGTCCTTGGTCTTCGGAGCCTTGTCCTTGCGATCGCTGCGCGGGTCGTAGTGCGCGATCTTCTTCAGGAACTCCGGATATTCGAAGGTCTTGTAGCTCGGCGATTCCTTGTTGTGGCAGCCCTCGCAGAGCTTGGGGCCGGTCGGGACTTCGATTTCGCCTTCCGCGACCTTCTTGCGCACCTTCGGATCGGGGTTCTCTTCCGTCGCCGCAGCTGCGAGGCGCGCCTTCATGTGCTGCTCGCCCGGGCCGTGGCAGGTCTCGCATTGCACGCCGGCAGTCTTGTCGAACTTCTTGTCGAACTGGTCCGCCGCGAGTCCGAAGCCGGTCTCGTGGCACTTCAGGCACTTCTCATCCTTCTGCGCGTCCGCGATCCCCTTCTCGGTCGCGACTTTCTTCGCCTCGTCGCCGCCGAGCGTCTTGAAGGCCTCGGCGTGCTTGGACTTGGTCCAGCAGTCGTACTGCGCGCCGTTCTCGGCGACGTTGTGGCAGTTCTTGCACTTGGCGGCACCGATGTAGTGGTTGATCTTCGCCTTCTGCACCGGTTCGGCGCTCGGCGTGGCAGCCAGGGACAGGGTGACCATTCCAAGCATGGCGATGGCCAGGGCGGAGATCAGGCTCTTGTGCATGGATCGGATGGCTTTCATGGGTTCAGCTCCTGGTGAGGAAGGGACAGGGAGAATGGTCGCATTCCGGGCGCCTGCGGATCACTGCGCAGGGGGAAGAAGTGTGGCCCGCCAATGTGCGTAGTCCCGGGTTTCGGACGGCCCGGGCCGCGGCCGACTACCTGGAGATCTCGATCCAGCGCTCGCGAGGCACAGCGTAGCGTCCGCCGGCCAGATCCACATCCGCCGCTCCGAAGCCGTGGAACACGCGGATCCTGCGCGCGTTCGCGAGCGTGCTCCCCTGCTCTGCGCGGAGCGTGAAGAGCGCCCCGCCGGGATACTCGAGCGCTGCGCGTCGCGTCGCGTGGAAGGCGAGGAACTCCGGCGACTCGACCAGGAATCCGTACTGCGGGAGCGTCACCTCGCCGGCACTGTACTCCGCCTCCCCGAAGTTGACCGTCACGACCAGATCGCCAAAGCGCGACTCCTCGACGCTGCGGTCCGCGCGCAGGAAGCGGTGGCTCGTCATCCCCTTCGCCAGCGCACGGCGGTTGACCGGACCGAGGATTTCGCAAGCGTTCTTGATCATGCGATCGTAGGCGAGCAGTCCCTCCGCCCAGCCGCCATCCGCGCGCGCAAAGGTCGAATCCACGCTGCGCGTGGCGGGCTCGAGCACGAGCATGCCGTTCTCGCGGCGCAGGATTCCGATCGTGAGCATGCCATCGTCGGCGTCCGGCGCGGCGAGCGGACGGCGTTCGCCGCCGCGCGCGAGGCCCGCGCGCACCTCCCACTGCTCCTCGCCCGACTCGGTGTAGGGCACGCGCACGATCTGACCGCCGCTTTGGTGCGTCTCCCCCGCCCGCCAGCTCGAGGTCGGCTCCGCAGTCGCGTGGTCGGCCTGGAACACGATGCCCTCGCGGTTCTTCGCTCCAGGCCGCGTGAAATGCACGAAGACGCTGTCGTCCTCGTGCAGATCGCCCCCGAGCTTCCACTTCAGCGCCAGCCGGAACTCGTTCGGCCCGAGCGCGTGGAAGGCCGCGAGTTCGGGCACCAGGGGCAACGCACCCCGCACGAGGTCCTCGAAATAGGCGTGCGCGCCGAATGCGGCCGAGGGCATCTGTCCGCACAGCAGCAGGTCGAGCAGCTTGCGCGCGTCGCGCGGGCGCAGGCGGTCGGCCTGCATCGGCAGCATCTGCACGCAGTCGCCGTAGACGAGCAGGAACAGCGGCGCGATGGTCCAGTCGCGCCGGTGCACCGTCTTCTGCGTGAGCAGGCCCTCGAACCAGTCCGCGTCGGGCACGGCCCATTCGCGGCCGCCCTCCAGCCCCAGCATGCCGATCGTCGTGCGCGCGTAGCGGAAGAGCTCCAGGCGCCGCTCCTGGTCCTGCCACCAATCCATCGGGTGCTGCGCGTCGAAGCAGTGCTGCAGCGGGCAGGTGAGCGTCGAGTCGAGGAAGACGGCCTGCGGATGAAAGAGCTCTTCGAGCTGCGGCAGGTTGCGCTGCGCGAAGGCGAGCTGGCTCTTCCCGCACACGCGCCAGGCCCGCCCGCCGAGCCATTCGCCGCCGCGCACGAGCTCGCCCTTCTCGCCGCGCACGATGCACGCGGGATCCCAGGAGGGCGCGTCGGGGTACATGTCGGCGTAGTTGTCGTGCAGCGTGAACACGTAGCCGAGCTCGCGCACGAGCGCGGCGCAGTGCGCCAGGCCCGCGTTGCCGCCGCTCTCCTCGTTGGCCGGCAGCACGTCGGGCAGCCCGTTGTCGTAGCCGCCGCGGTTCCAGCCCGAGACCAGGATCTGCGCGCGCTCGATGCCCAGGTCGTCGTGCCAGTGCCGCACGCAGCGCTCGACCTCCTCGAAACTCGTCTCGCGCCGCTCCAGACCTGTTTCGCCGGCGTTGTGCCGCGTTCCGGGAGCAAGGCGCGAGAAGCACGAGAAGCGGAACTCGCTCGCGCCCTCGAGCAGCTCGAGCTCGGGCTGCCCAGAGCGCTTCTGCGCCCAGGTCCGGCGCAGGCCGCGCTGCTCTGCGATCGCGCGGTAGGCCTTGCCGATCTCGACATAGCTGCCCGCGCCCAGCGGCACGATCTCGAGCTCCCGCGCGCGCGGCCCGAGCACGACCGAGAGGCTCTGCGTGCGCCGGCCCGCGACCAGCGGTGAATGCTCGAGCGAGGCGTGCAGCACCAGCGACGCGTCGCGCTGCAGCCAGGCGACGAGCAGCGCCGAACCCTGCTTGACCGCGCCCGAGAGAGCCATCGAGACGTCGTCGCCTCCGTACCAGCGGTCGCGCGGCAGCCCGCCCGCGGCGTACTGCAGCTGCCCGAGCCAGTTGGGCGCGATCGTGTAGCCCTCGTCGGCGTCGCTGGTGGTGAAGGCGCGCTCGAGCGGTGTGAGCGTCTCGAGCTCCCAGCCCGCAGGCGGCTGAGCGTCGCAGGCAAGGCGCAGGCCGCCGGTCGTCGGCGAGCGCGCGAAGCGGAACTCCACCGAGCCCTGCGCGCCGCCGGGACCGAAGGCGCGCCGCGCGACGAGCTGCGTCTCTTCCAGCACGATCGAGTCGAAGCGGTCGATCGCAAGGTCGAGCGAACGCTCGCCCTGCTTCCAGCGCACGCGGCCGAAGGACTGCGAGTCGGGGTTCGAGGACCACATTACGCCGCTGCGCTTGTCCTCGAGCAGGAACGCGCCGCAGCTGCGGTCGAGCGCGAAGCTCCACTCCGGCGTCTGGAGCGCGACGGGTTCGACCAGCCGCTCGCGCAACGCCGCGCGCGCCGCGTCGAGCTCGGCCTGCGGCGCGGGCTCGGGCGACCACTCCGAGGAAAAGGGCGCGGCCGGGTCGACGCGCAGCCGGCCGATCACTTTCTCGTAGCTGCGCGCGCCCGTGCCGTCGCGGTCGAAGAGGCCGACGTGGATCTGGTAGTCGCCCGGCGGCGTCTCGTACGGGATCTCGACCACGCGCGGCCCGTCGAGCACGAGTTCGCCCGGCTGCCACATGTCGGTCGAGAGCCGCAGCTCGTGGTCCTGCTGAAAGGCCAGTTGCGCACAGCCCTTCTTTGGCGACTCGAAGTGCAGGAAGACCGTCTCGCTGCGCGCGGCGGGCTGCGTGCCGCGGTTCACCCAGCGCAGCGCGTAGCTCAGCGCGTCGCCCGGCCGCAGATGCAGCGTGGGCAGGAACTCGACGCTCTCGAGTTCGGGCCGGAACGCGGGAAGCGCGGGGGCGGGTGCGGGTGCGGGGGCCGCTTCGGAGGCCGCGGGAAGGGGGACGGCCGTGCGCAGGTGGATCAGGTTCGCGAGCGCGACGCTCGCCACGCACAGGGCCGGGATGGCCCACAGGCCCCAGGCGACGAGTGTGCGCGGTGCGAGACGCGGCATGCGCACAGCATACTGCGATTCCGCATCTCAGATGCGGTGCATGAAGCGAAACACCCGCTCGTGCATCACGCGCACTACGTAGTCGTCCGGCCCACCCAGGCACTCGAGCGTCTGCTTCACCAGCGCGACATTGGCGCCCGGCTGCAGTTCGACCATCAGCACCATGTGGAAGTAGCCCTCGACCATCTTCTGCGAGACGTCGAGCACGTTGCCGCCGAACTGTCCGATGGCGCCCGTCACCTCGCCGAGCACGCCGGGCCGGTTCTTGCCCGCCGCGGTGACGACGATGCCCGAACCCATGCTCGCGTCCACCGGTTCGGGCAGGTGCGGCAGCGACTGCGAGGCGCGCGCGGCGTCCGGCCCGCGGTCCGGCGCGGGCTCGGTGTAGCCGCCGGGCCCGTTGACGATCGAGATGCCCTTCTGTCGCGCCCACTCCTGCGCCTGCGGCGTGACCAGCGTGTCGTCGTCGACGTGGATCTCGCGCGCGTTGCTGCGCACGAGGTCTTCGACGGTCAGGAAGCGACGCGGCATCGGTGTTCCCCGTTCCTTTTCAGAGGTGGCGCACGAGCTCGGGATGCGGACGCGGGATGACGACCTCGCGCGCGAGCAGGCCGCGCTCTTGCGCCGAGCGCGCGCCGGCGGCGATCGCCGAGCGCACGTCGCTGACCTCGCCGGTGAGCGTGAAGAAGCTCTTGCCGCCCAGACCGTTGGCGATGCGGAAGTCGATCAGGTCCACGGTGGCGGTCTTGAGCGCCGCGTCGGCGGAGAGGATCGAGCTCGCGATGGTGGTCGTCTCGACCACGCCGATCGCGTCGAGGTTGCCGTTGATCGTGCCGCCGCGGCGGCGCAGCATCGGCACGATCTGCTCGTGCACCTGCGGGATCAAGAGCTGGTCCACGAGGTCGCCCGCGGCGATGCCGGCACCGCGCGCGATCGAGGCGCGCACGTCCTGCACGCCGCCGGTGAAGAGCATCACGTACTTGCCGGGCTGGACGGGTGAGGCGCAGAGCATCTCGACGCGCGCTTCCTTGAGCACCGCGTCCGCGACTTCGACGCCGCGCGCCACGGAGGAGAGCTCCAGGAGGCCGATGCACACTTCCAGCGCGACGTCGTCGCGCATCTCGGGGTTCTGGTCGTTGCGCTGCATGTCCGTTCCTTCCTTCAAGCCTTGCGCGAGGGCGCGGGCTGGTCCTCTGCGGCTACGGGACCGATCATCCGTCCGTCCTCGAGTTCCATCTTGTCCACGATCGCGCTCACGGCGCACTGGAATCCGATGTCGTGGCCCTTGCCGATCGAGTGGCGCGCGGCGCGGCCGAAGACGACCAGCACGCGCTCGCCGATGCCCGCACCCAGCGGGTCGGCCGCGACGAGCGTCTCGGCGCTGGGCTTGCCGTCGAGCGTGAAGGGCTGCACGACGAGGAAGCGCACGCCCGTGAGCGTGGGATCCTTCTTGGTGGCCCAGACGGTGCCGACGACGGTGCCGATCAGCATCAGGGCGCTCCCCGCACGGGATCGTGCTCCTCGTTCCAGTGTGCGGGCGCGAGCGGCGCGTCGATCTCGTCGACGATGCCCACGATTGCGGCCTCGAAAGCGAAGTCGCCGTCCATGCCCAGCGTCGCGACGCGCGCGGCCTTGCCGAAGGCCACGATCACGCGCTGGCCGAGGTCCGCGCCGAGCGGATCGGCGGCGACGACCGGCGTCACCTTGGGCGTGCCCGGCTCGCGGCGTTCGTCGAGCGGCTGCACGACCAGCAGGCGGCGCCCCTCGAGGTCGCCGACCTTGCGCGTCGCCCAGACTTCGCCGACCACTCGTCCGAGGAACATCAGTTCGTCCCCGTGTTGACGCGGCCGCGCACGCCCTCGAGCGCGCGCCGCACGGCCTTGACGGCCTCTTCGATCTCCGCATCCGAGCCCGCCAGGCGCAGGCGGCCGACCGCGCCCTCGGCGCCCAGGCCGACGAGGCGGATGGGCGAGGCCTTCTCGGCCTCGTTGGCCGCGAGCGTCACGTACACGGCGGGGTTCACCTCGAGCGTGTAGAGCGTGTCGTCGCCGAGCACGAGCATGCCCGCGCGCGTGCGGTTGATCATCATCGCCTGGTGGTCGGAGATCTTGCGGATGATCTCCGAGGTCATCAGGTTGGGCGCGAGCCCGTCCTCGGCGGTGAGACCCGCTGCCTTGAGGATCACCGCCCCCGCCGCGCGCACCATGCCCTGGTCGGGCGAGTGCACCTCGAGCGTGCCGTAGGAGCGCTCGGTCACGAGCGCGCCGGGCTTGACGTCGCAGCTCTTCAGCGCGGCGTCCATCAGGCGGTTGATCACGATCCCCGGCTGCACCTCGAGCCAGAACGCGGCCTCGCCCGAGACGGGGAAGAACCCGTCCGAGTTGGTCGCCACGGTGGCGGCGAACTGCGGCTGCATCTGGTCGATGAAGACCGCGCCGCGCAGCTCGATGTTCGAGGACGAAGCCATGAGGAGGAGCGCGAGTCCGCCGCGCGCGAGCGCGACGGCGACGCAGCCCGCGCTACTTCGGCTCCGGGAGCTTGGGGAGGAACTTCTCGATGTCGACCGCCGGGCGCGGGATCACGTGCGTGCTGACGAGCTCGCCCACGCGTTTCGCCGCGGCGGCACCGGCCTCGACGGCGGCCTTCACCGCGCCGACTTCGCCGCGCACCATCACGGTCACGAGCGCGCCACCCGAGCGCGACTCCTTGCCGATCAGCGTGACCTTGGCGGCCTTGAGCATCGCGTCGGCGGCCTCGATGGCGCCGATGTGGCCCTTGGTCTCGATCATTCCCAGTGCGATCAGGGTATCCATCGTCTCGGTCCTTCCTTGTGGTCGTGGATCAGGTTCATGCGCTGCACGAACCCGTGGTCACTTCGTGGTGCGGGCAGCCCTTGCAGGAGCCCAGCGGACAGCCGGCGCCGGCGTGCGTCATGAGCTCCCGGATCTCGCGCGCGTCGAAGGCAGCACCGACGTACGGTCCCGACTTGCGCGCGCTGCCGCCGCCCGATCCGGGCGGCGCGGCCGGCGCCACGGGCACGACCGGCGGCGTCGCCGCGCGCGCGGGAACCGTGTAGCTCGCGAGCGCGGGTGCGTTCGCACCGAAGCTCATCGGCGGCGCCTTCGGCCGCGGCGTGGCGCTGCTCGCGGCGTGGCTGCCGCCGCTCTTCTCGGAGAGCGCGGGGTTGCCCTGCCAGTTCGAGCTCGGGGCCGGCGTGAACGCGCTCGAGCTCGCGGGGCTCGTGCGCAGCGTGAGCGCCGGATCGCCGCTGATCCCCGAGCCGCGCGGCGCGCCCTCGCGCGTCAGCTCGACCACGCGCTGGTGGTCGCGCGCCTCGATCTGCGCCCAGTCGCGGCGCGGGAAGGCCGCGCGCTTGATGTTCACGAGGTGCCGCGCGCTGATGTTGTCCGAGGTGATGTTGCCCGCCTGCGGACCGCAGCCCAGGCTGAAGGAGGGCACGAGCAGCGTGCTGTAGCCGACGGCGCCCTGCGAGCAGGGCCCGTTGACGATGATGCGGTTGGCCGGCTTCTCGACGAAGAAGGCCTCGAGCACGCGCTGGTCGCGCGCGTGGATACCGAGCGTGTGGCCCAGGCCGTCCGAGCGCAGCATCTGGATCGAGACCTGGCAGCCCTCGGTCCAGCCGTCCACCAGATGCAGCGAGAGCACCGGCGCGAGGATCTCGATCGAGAGCGGGAAATCACGGCCGACGCCGCCCTGCCAGGCGAGGAGCAGCGAGGTGTCGCGCGGCACGTGGAAGCCCGCCATCTCGGCGATGCGCACTGGATCGAGGCCGACCACGTCGGCGTTCATGTGGCCGCGCACGTTGCAGAGCTTCGCGAGCTGCGCGGTTTCCTGCTCGTCGCAGAGGTGCGCGCCACGCTTCACGAGTTCGTCGAGCAGTTGCTTGGCGATCGGCTTGTCGATCACCAGGCCCTGCTCGGAGCAGCACAGCGTCGCGTTGTCGAAGCTCTGGCTGGTGACGATCGACTGCGCCGCCCAGGGGATGTCGGCCGAGCGGTCGATGTAGCAGGGCACGTTGCCCGGACCGACGCCGTAGGCCGGACGGCCCGAGGAGTAGGCCGCGTTGACCAGGCCCGTGCCGCCGGTGGCGAGGATGATCGCCACGTCGCGGTGCTTCATCAGCGCACCGGTCGATTCGATGGTCGGGTTCGAGAGGCACACGACGAGGTCGGGCGGCCCGCCGGCGCGCTCGATCGCGCGGCGCAAGACCTCGACCGTCTCGCCGATGCAGCGCCGCGCGCGCGGGTGCGGGCTGATGACGATCGAGTTGCGCCCCTTGATCGCGATCAAGGCCTTGAAGATCGTGGTCGAGGTCGGGTTGGTGGTCGGGACGATACCCGCGACGACACCCGAGGCGGTCGCGATCTCGACCACGCCGCTCTTCTCGTCGCGCGAGACGATGCCGACCGTCTTCTCGTCCTTGATCGAGTTCCAGGTGCCCTCGGCGCCGAAGAGGTTCTTCAGCACCTTGTAGTGCACCTTGCCGATGCCGGTCTCCTCGACCGCGAGGCGCGCCAGATCGAGCGCGGCGGACGCGGCGGCCTTGGCCATGGCGGCGCACAGCGCGTCGGTGCGCGCCTGATCGAAGCCATGGATCGCCTCGCACGCGGCCTTCGCGCGCGCAACCATGTCGCGCACTTCCTGGAGCGCACGCAGATCGGGATCGAGGGACTGCACGGCAGAATCGCGCGCCCGCGGGCGCGCGTCGGCGCTACTTCTTCGCGGGCTGGACCGGCGTCATCGGCGGCAGGATGCGCCAGAGCTGGTCGTGGGGCCGCGGGATGACGTGCACGCTCACGAGCTCGCCCACGCGGCGCGCGGCGGCGGCGCCGGCATCGGTGGCGGCCTTGACCGCGCCGACTTCGCCGACGACGAACATCGTCCAGTAGCCGGCGGTGACGTTCTCCTTGCCGAAGAGCTCGACCATGGCCGACTTGACCATCGCATCCGCTGCTTCGATCGCACCCACGAGACCCTTGGTCTCGACCATTCCCAGAGCTGTCGGCTTCATGGAGATTTGGAACTCGTCTGCGCGCCTCGAGCCCGCGGGGGTGTGAGGAGGGGCCCAGTCTCGGCGCGGCCGCGGAGTGTATCGCCGCGCCCGGCGATCTCAACGGCGAGGGCGACGAATCGGAAGCAGCCATACCCTTGGAGCGAAGTTGACTCCAGCTTGGGAACCTCCCGTGAAGCTATCGACGCGCCCCCCGGTTGCGTATCCTCGCGCGGATGCGGCGCACGAGCGTCTACCGGCTGCTGCGCCTGCGCGTCTGGCTCGCGGAACGCTTCCGCTCTGGCGACACGCCCTCGACCTACTTCTGGGCCGGCTTGGTCGGCCTCGTCGGCGGCGCGAGCGGCCCGGGCTTCCGCTGGGTGTGCAGCGAGTTGCAGTACCTGCTGGTCGGCAACCGGCTCAACCTGGTCGACGCGGCCAACGACCTCCCCGATTGGCGCCGACTGCTGGTGCCCGCCGTCGGCGGCCTGCTCGCGGGCATCGTGCTGATGCTCGGCGCGCGCCTGTGGAAGGGTCTGCGCGCGACCGATTACATGGAGGCAGTCGCGCTCGAGGACGGCGAGATGCGCGCCCGGCCCGCGCTGGTGCGTATCGGCTCGTCGATCTTCTCGATCGCCTCGGGTGGCTCGCTCGGCCGCGAGGGCGCGATGGTGCAGCTCGCCGCGCTGCTTGGTTCGAGCCTGGGACGCATCGCGCGCATGCCGCGGCCGCGCCTGCGCCTGATGATCGCCTGCGGCGCCGCGGCCGGCATCGCCTCGGCCTACAACGCGCCCATCGGCGGCGCGCTCTTCGTGGCCGAGATCGTGCTCGGCTCGATCGCGATGGAGAGCTTCGGTCCGCTGCTCTTCGCCTCGTTCATGGCCACGGTGATCACGCACACCCTCTCCGGCGGATCGCCGCTGTACGAGATGCGTGCCTTCGAACTCGTCTCGGCCCAGGAACTGGTCGCCTACCTCGGCCTGGGACTGCTCGCCGGAGTGTGCGCGCCCGGCTTCCTGTGGATGCTCGAGTCGAGCACCCGGCTCTTCGCGCGGCTGCCCATGCCGCTGTGGGCCCGCATGGCGCTCGGCGGCCTGATCGTGGGCGCGATCTCGCTCCAGCACCCCTATGTGTGGGGCAACGGCCAGGGCGCGCTGTTGCAGATCCTGGGCAGCGACTGGGTCTGGAGTTCGCTGCTCGTGCTGCTGCTGCTGAAACTCGCCGCCACCGCGGCCACGATCGGCTCGGGCGCGGTGGGCGGCGTGTTCACGCCCACGCTGCTCGTCGGCGCCGTGATCGGCGGCGTCGTGGGCAACCTCGTGCACGGCTTCGCGCCCGAGTCGACCGGCGCGCCGCACTTCTACGCGCTCGTCGGCGCGGGTGCCTTCCTCGCCGCGACCACGCACGCACCGCTGATGGCGATCCTGATCATGTTCGACATGACGCTCGCGCACGAGATCGTGCTGCCGCTGATGCTCGCCTGCGTCGGCGCGTACGTGGTCTCGCAATCGCTGCGCTCGAGCTCGATCTACGCCGTGCCGCGGCGCGTGCGCCATGAGGACCCGCCGGTGCGCGAGACGCTCGCGACCAAGACCGTGGCCGAACTGCTGCGCCCCGACCCGCCGCGCATCTCCGACACGGCGCGCTTCAGCGAGATCCTCGACGCCTTCGTCGGCCGCCGGCACAACAACCTCTACGTGGTCGACGCCCAGGGCGTGTTCCAGGGCGTGATCCCGCTGCACGAGATCAAGGGCATGCTCAACGACCCCGAGCTGCACCGCATCACGATCGCGCACGACTTCCTGCGCGAGGAGTTCCCGCGCGTCGAGCCGCACACGACGCTGGCGGTAGCGCTGCAGCTCTTCACCACGCATCCGATCGAGCGCCTGCCGGTGGTCGACGCGGCCGGGCAGCTGCTCGGCAGCATCACGAAGACCGACCTGTTGCTCGCGCTCGCGGGCGTCAGCGCGCGGCCGGGCGCCTGAGGCGATAGGCCGCGAGCTCGCGCTCCCCCACCAGCGCCTGGATCGCGGGGATCCAGGCCCGGCGGTCGCTCGGGTCGAGCCGCGCGGCCTCGAGCAGCTCCTTGGGTGCGAGGCGCTTCCTCCCCGCCGCGCGCGCCGCGACGCACAGCTCGCGCAGCTTCACGACGCCGATGCGCTCGACGATCAGGTAGCCGAAGGCGTAGAGCAGCTCGCGGTTCTCGGCGGGCTTGACGTCGTGGTAGCTGCGCCCGTCGAGCTCGAGCATGCGCGCCGGTTCGGGCAGCGAGTCGGGCTCGAGGCGCGCGCGCAGCGTCTCGACCACGCGCCCGTTCTCGACGAGCTCCAGGCCCGGCCCGGTCCAGGAGCACAGGCGGATCGCGTGCGCGAGACGGCGCGCGGCGCCGCAGGCGGGGCTCGCGGTCTCGCCCGCGTGGTCGGCCAGGCCCTCCTCGACGATCTGCGGCAAGAGCTGCCAGGTCTCGTCGAAGAGCGCGTGCGCGAGCTCGTGGCCCAGCAGGAAGCGCTGCTCCTGCGGATCCTGGTTGAGCGAGAGCTCGATCCACGCGCCCTCGCGCCGGCGCGGGTCGCCCAGCCAGCGCGTCGAGCCGGCCGCGGCCTTGCCCTGCGCGCTCGTGACGCGCACGTCGATCGACTCGCGCGTGCGCATGCCGGGCAGCGTGCGCGCGGCCGCGAGCGCCTTGGCCGCATCGGCGAGCACTCCCTGCGCGCTGGCTGCGTCCTGCGCGTGCACGCGGAAGGGCGGCGCATCGGCCTCGAAGGGCATCGGGCGCGGCCTCTCGAGCGCGCAGCCCCAGGCCAGGCACACAAGCAGCGCCGCGAGCATGCGGGAACGGCTCGCGCTCATGGTTTTCCGAACCGGAAAGGGCCTTCGTCGCGCAGGCAGTGCTGCAAGAGCTCCTCCTCGGCCGTGCCGATCAGGCGCATGCCGCAGATCGCCCACAGTTGGTCGGTCGCGCGCGTGAGCCCGGCCGCCTCGAGCAGCCAGTCGGCGGGAATCTGCGCGAGGCCCTGCGCGTTCGCGCGCGCGCAGAGCGCTTTCAGCGCGGGCACGCCGATCTGCTGCACCAAGGCGAATCCGACCGCGTAGAGCAGGTTCTCGTTCTGGTCGCCGCCGACGTCGTGGTAGCTCGTCGCGTCGAGCTCGAGCATCTGCGCCAGCGTCGGCAGGCCGGCGGTCGGCTGGCCGAGCTTGAGCATGCCCGCCTCGCGCCGGCCGTCGTGCTCGCTCGAGAACGGGTAGCCGATCCCGGCCCAGGTCACCAGGCGCAGGCCGTGGAAGAGGCGCCGGCACACGCCCGCCTGCGGATCGGCTGCGCTGCCGGCCATGTCAGCCAGTCCCTCCTCGAGGATCTGCGGCAGCGGATTCCACTCCGGCGCGAGCCAGCTGTGCGCGAGCTCGTGCGCGATCACGAAGCGCTCCCAGGAGAGTTCGCGGCCGATGTCGATCTCGATGCAGCTCACTTGGCGCAGCTCGGGATCGCCCTCGGTCAGGTTGCGACCCTCGCCGTACTGCTTCTTCACCGGCACGCAGTAGATCTCGACCGGCGTCGCCGCGGCGCTCGTCGGCTGCGCCAGCACGAGCGGCGCAAGCGCCTCGCACTCCATGAGCACGCGCTCGGCCGTCGCGCGCTCGAGCGCGTGCACGTGGAAGAGCTGCGAGCGCGCGCTCTGGCGCAGGTCTTCGTGCCCGGTGCTGGTGCACCCCGCGAGCAGCGCGAGCAGGGCGAGGAGCAGGTGCTTCATGCGACGAGGTTGCGCGCCTGTCCGCGGAAGAAGCCCCCGAGGTTCTCGAGCGTGACGCTCCAGCGCTGCGCGAGCGCCTCGCGCGTGCGGAAGCCCAGGTGCGGGAGCAGGATCACGTTTTCGAGTTCCTGGAACGGCGGATCGCCCGCGAAGGGCTCGCGCTCGTAGACGTCGAGGGCTGCGCCGCCGATTGCGCCCTTGCGCAGCGCTGCGTGCAGCGCCTGCGCATCGACCAGGGCGCCGCGAGCGACGTTGACGAGCAAGGCCGCCTGCCGCATGCGTGCGAGCTCGCCCGCGCCGAGGATCCCGCGCGTCTGCTCCGTGAGCGGCAGGTGCAGCGAGACGAGGTCGCTCGCCGCGAGCAGCTCGCCCAGCGCCTCGACGCGCGTGCCGCCGAGCTCTTCGAACTCCGCGCTCGCGCGGCGGCTCCAGCCGATCACGCGCGCGCCGAAGGCCTGGAAGAGGCGTGCGGCGTGGCAGCCGATGCGCCCGGTGCCGAGGATGCCGACCGTGCGTCCGCGCAATTCGCCGCCGGCCTGCGGCCTCCACTCCAGTGCGTGCAGCCGGCGGTCGGCTCTTGGAATTCCGCGCAAGAGCGCGAGCGCGAGGCCCAGCGCCAGCTCCGCCGTCGCCGCGGTCGCGTACTCGGGCACGTTGCACACGCTGATGCCGCGCGCGCGGCAGCCCTCGCGATCGACGTGGTCGAAACCCGTGAAGGCGACGCACACGAGCTTCAGCGCGGGGTGCGCTTCGAGCAGTTCTGCGCTCACCGGCTGGGTGACCGTGAGCAGCGCTTCGACCTCGCGTGCGGGAGCCTCCGGCCAGCAAGCCTCGAAACCGCGCGCGCGCAACTCGTCGGCGAGTCGCGCGCGGTCGGGGAGCGGGTCATCGAGCAGCAAAATGGCGCGCATGGCGGCCATCGAGGATGGCCGATCCACGCGCGCCTGGGAAGCGGGAGCTGTCCCCTTCCCTCAGAGTGTCCACCCCACCCGCAGTGCGTTGGTGAAGTTCGAAGAGTCCGAGCCGCACAGGCTGCGTGCGTCGTGGTACCAGACCTGGTAGCTCACGTGCTGGGGCTCGAGGATCCCGCCCAGCTGCGAGAGCGGACCCTGGCCGCTCGGGAAGTTCGAGATCCCGCCGTGCGTGTACACGACGCCGAGGCGTCGCATCGGGTCTTCCAGGCACATCAGACCGTTGCCTTGGGCGTGGCCGAATCGCGCCTGCAGCCCAGAACCCCCGTAGGGCGACGTGACGCCCTGCAGGATCAGCGCGATGCCCGCGGGCAGGCCCTGGATCTGCAGCTTGAGGCCGTCGCCGAGGATCCGCGGCGATCCGATCGCCGTGAGCTTGCCGGCGCTGCCGCCCGAGTTCAGGCAACCCGCGAGGCCGCCTGCCTCCGAATCGTTGCGGCACGGGCAGGGCTCGAAGGAACCGTCCCCCAGGCAGATCGGAACGATGTCGGGCGCGTAGGCCTGGAAGAGCACGGCGCTGTTGCGGCCGCCCGCGCTCACACGCACCGCCTCGAAGTTCGCGAGCTTCATCGGCGGCATGATCTGCCCGCTCTCGTTGTTGCCCCAGCAGCGGATCGAGCCGTCGTCGAGCAGCGCGAGGTCGTGCTGCGCGCCCGCGGCGATCTGCACCACGCGGTGGCCGAGCGGCATCGGCGGCACGACAACAGGGGCTCCGTCCACGGCCCCCCAGGCGACGACGCGCCCCTGATCCGTGAGCGCGAGCGTGTGGCCGAGGCCGGCGCTGATCGCGACGTACCTGACCTCGGGGGCGAGCGGAGGCTCGCACTGGCCGCGAGTGTTGTCGCCCCAGCACACGACTTGGCCATCGCTGCGCAGCGCGACCGTGTGATTGCCGCCAGCCGCGACGGCGATGTAGGTCCTTCCGAGCGTCGGCTTGCGCACGTCGCACTGGAAGGCCGAGTCATCACCCCAGCAGTAGACCAGGCCATTGCTGGTCAGGCCGACGGAGTGCAACGCACCGACGGCGATCCCCGTCCACTGCACGCCACGCGGCAGGATCGGAACCTCGCACTGGCCGAAGTCGTTTCGACCCCAGGCCCGCAGGGTGCCGTCGCTCTGCAGAGCGAGGTTGTGGTCAGAGGCGGAGAGGCGCACGTAGTTCGCTCCGGCGCCCGGCGGGAGCGATTGTGCCTGCCCATAGACGTTCGAGCCCCAGGCGATCGGCTGACCGTCGCTCTGGATCGCGATCACATGGTCGTTGCCGATGGCGAGCTGCACGAACTTGGCATCGAGTTGGAGCGCTGGTGTTTCGCACTGCTGGAAGCTGTTGTCGCCCCAGACGAGCACCCCCATCCGCGGTTGGGAGGGTTGCTCGTTCTGCGCCATCGCGCTGGGGAGAAGGAGGAGACTGGCGGCGAGAACAAACAGTGTTGTGCGTTTCATGGGCAACCCACCTTTCGTGGGGATCCGCGAGCCGAAGTGATGGACAGGTTCAACCTGGTCCATCTCCGCACACTCCCCCATGCGACCGACGAGGCAGAACGGCGCGCGACTGTGGGCAGACGCGTTTCCCGCTTCAGGGACGCTCGAGGAAGACTTCGTCGGCGAAACGCTCGCCGTGCGCGCCGTGGAGCGTGCGCTTGAGCACGAAGTCGTAGAGCAGCGGATTGAAGTCGTAGATCTCGTCGAGCGCGAGCTTCTCCGCGTGCGTCAGGAAGCCCTGCTCCTCCAGGCGCGCGGTCGAGATCAGCACGTGCAGGGCGGGCAGCGGCCAGTCGCTGCCGTTGACCAGGTGCGCGTGCAGGTCGGTGCGCTCGAGCAGCGTGCGCAGCACGCGCGGGTCGCGGTTGCGGAAGGTCGAGGCCGAGATCTCGCCGTAGAGCTCGCCCTTGGTGCGCGGCTCGTCCATCAGGCGCAAGAAGAGGTCGAAATTCGCCTGCTTCTCGTGGCCGGGGTGGTCGAGGTCTTCGCCCTCCCCCAGCGAGCCGCAGTGCGCCGCGATCACGCGCACGCCGTGGGCCAGCGCGCGTCGCAGGCGCAGCGGGTTGCCGAGCTCCTGCTGCTGCGCCGCGTCGACCGCCTGCTCCTCGCCCGTGTGCACGAGCAGCGCCATGTGGTGGCGCGCGAGGCAGTCGTAGAAGGCCTCGCAGCGCGGGTCGGCCGGGTCGATGTTCATCGAGTTCGGCAGCCATTTGACGATGCGCACGCCGCGCGCGGCCCAGCGCTCGAGCTCCTCGAGCGCATCGTTGCGGTAGGGATGCACCGAGATCGCCTGCACGAAGAGCTCGGGCTCTTCGGCGGCGATGCGCGCGGTCCACTCGTTGGGCACGTAGAGCTCGCTGCGCTCCACATCGGGCTCGCCCGCTTCCGTGTGCGCCTGGTCGAAGGCGAGCAGCGCGCAGCGCAGCGGCACAGGCGAGTTGCGCGCCAGCTCGACCAGGCGCCTGACCATCTCGCGGTCGGCGTGCGCGCGGTCCTTCACGCCGGCGGCATCGAGGTAGAAGAGGAACTGCACGCGCTTCCTGGGGTGCAGCCAGGAGAACACGCGGCTGTCCACGCCGCAGCCGCTGTCGTCGCTGCCCAGTCCCGCGAGGTGCACGTGGTAGTCCAGGATGCGCGCGGGATCGAGGCCCTCGAAGGCGTGTGCGGCGAGTTCGCGCGCGGCGGGCGAGGCCTGCGGCGCGAAGTCCTGCGGTGCTCGTTTCGAGGCGGCTTCGAGCGAGTGCAGCGCAATGCACGCGCCGACGCAGACAAGGCAAGCCAGCACGCCCAGCCCGAGCAGCACGCGCACGATCGTCTTCATCGCGGGGTCTCCCGGTCCACGCGGCCCGCCCGGCAGGCCGCCAGTCGTCTGCTCGCGCGCGCGGACCACCCGGGGTCGACTTCGCGCAGCAGATCGCGCACCTTCTCCAGCGCGGGGATCGCGCGCGCGAAGTCGCCGTTCGCGGCGGCGGCGAGCGCGAAGGCGTCCAGCAGCGCGGGCTGCTCGCCGCCGCGCGCGAGCGCCTGCTCGGCGAGCTCGAGCGCTTGCTTGGGCTGCGCGAGCGGCCCCGACTCCGCGCGCGCGAGGATCCAGGCCTGGTCGGCCAGGATCGCGGGGAAGCCCGGGCGCAAGCGCGCGGCCTCCTGGGCGCACTTCCAGGCCTCCTCGAGCGCGCCGCGCGCGAGCTCGACGCGCTCCAGGCCGCGCCAGGCGTCGAAGTTCGCCGGATCGTGCGCGATCACCCGCTCGAAATGCGTGCGCGCCTCCGCGGGCCGCTCCAGCCGCAAGAGCAGCCGACCGAGTGTGAGTCGCGCATTCCAGTTGTTGCCGCCCAGCGCGGTCGCGCGTCCGAGCGTCTCGAGCGCCTCGTCGTAGCGACCGAGCGCCTCGAGCACCAGGCCGCGCGTCGAGAGCGCGCCGATGTGGCCGGCTCGCGCTCGAGCGCGCGCTCGAGCGCGGCGAGCGCCTCGGGATAGCGTCGCTGCGTGTAGTACAGCCCGCCGAGCAGACTCCAGGTTTGCGCGCGCCAGGGCACGAGTTCGCTGGCGCGCACGAGCAGCTTCTCGGACTCCGCGAGCTCTCCCGCGCGCAAGAGCGTGCCGCCGAGGTTCGAGAGCGCGTCAGGGTCGGTCGGCGCGATGCGCAGCGCCTCGCGCAAGAGCGGGATCGCCTCCTCGACGCGGCCGTGCTCGGTGTCGTACGCGCCGAGCAGGTCGAGCGCGACGTGGTTGCGCTCGGTCACCTCGAGCGCCTGGTTCGCGAGCGTTTCGGTGTCGTGCCAGGTCGCGATCTGGCGCCAGCCCGCGGCGCCGAGCGCGAGCGCGGCGAGCGCGCCCACGATCCCCAACACGCGCGCTCCCGTGCGCGGCAGCAGCGCGTGCTGCGCCGCGCAGGCCAGCGCGAAGGCGAGCCCCAGGCCGGGCAAGTAGGTGTAGCGGTCCGCGTGTGCCTGTCCGCCGACCTGCACGAGGCCGATCACGGGCACGAGCGTGCCCAGGAACCACAGCCAGCCGAAGAGCACGCCCGGCAGCGCGCGGCGCGCGAGCCAGGCGGCGGCGCTGAGCGCGAGCAGCGCGCCAGAGGCGAGCAGGATCTCACCCATCCGCGCCGCGTGCGGCTCGAGCGGGTAGTAGAACGCGAGCCCCGACGGCCAGAGCGTCTTCCCCAGGTACCACAGACACGAATCGAGCGCGTTCTCGACGCGCAGCGCGAGCGGCAGCGTCGCGAGCTGTTGCACGGCGCCAGCCGAGCTCTGCGCGTGCACGGTAAGCAGCGCGCAGCCGAGCGCGAGCGCGAGGAAGGCCAGCGTCGCGAGATCGCGCCGCCGCGGGCGCCAGCTGCTTCGCCCCAGCGGCCAGACCTCGATCAGCACGAGCAGGCCCGGCAGCGTCACCAGCATCGCCTTCGACATCAGGCTCGCGGCGTAGAGCGCGAGCGCCGCGAGGAGCGCAACGGCGCGCGGTTCGCGCGACCAGGAGAGCCAGGCGAGGAGGCTCGCAAGGCCGAAGAAGGCGCTCAGCAGGTCCTTGCGCTCGGCGATCCAGGCGACCGACTCCGCGCGCAGGGGGTGGATCGCGAAGAAGAGCGCGCCCGCGAACGCGAATGCGGGTGCGAGACCCAGCCCGCGAAAGAGCGCCAGCACGAGCACGGCGTTCGCGGCATGCCAGGCGGCGTTCTCGAGCAGGTGGCCGGCCGGGCGCAGGCCGAAGAGCTGCGCGTCGAGCATGTGCGAGAGCCAGGTCAGCGGGTGCCAGTTGCCCGCCAGCGTATTGTCGAAAGCCCAGCGCAGGCCCTCCCCCGTGAGCCCGGCCAGGACGCGCGGGTTGGCCGTGAGATAGGTCCCGGTGTCGTAGTCGATGAACTCGTGCCCGGCCGTCTGTGCGTAGAGCACGCAGACCGCGGCGACCAGCGCGAGCGCGGGCGCGGTGCGTGCAAGGAACGTGCGGGTGCCCATGCGGAGCGCACCAGCGTAGCGCAGCCGCCGTTCGTGCGCGCGCGTGAGCTACGCAACACAGCGTGCAGCGGCCTACGCAGGCGTTCGTCAGCGCCGTGCCCCTAGTGCCGTATGCCGCTTCCGGCGCCCTTCGACGACCATCATCCGCAGTAGTACGGGCGCTGCCCATTGCGACTCGAGGAGCTACGCATGTCTGCCACCGTGACGAAGATCGAAGGCTGGCGCTGGGAGATGCAGTCTCCCGGCACCGCATTGACACGCACCCGGGTCGAGCACTTCGAGCCGCGCGCGGACGAGGCGGTGGTGCGCGTCGTCGGCTGCGGCGTGTGCCATACCGACCTCGGCTACCTGTACGACGGCGTGCGCACGCGCAAGGCGCCGCCGCTCGCGCTCGGCCACGAGATCGCGGGCGAGGTCGTCGCGGTCGGCGAGCGCTACCCCGAACTGCTCGGCAAGGCCGTGATCGTGCCGGCCGTGACGCCCTGCGGCGAGTGCGAGGACTGCCATGAGGGCCGCGCCGCCGTGTGCAAGCGCCAGATCATGCCCGGCAACGATGTGCAAGGCGGGTTCGCGAGCCACGTGGTCGTCCCCGCGCGCGGGCTGTGCGTCGTCGACGCACCCGGCGCGCTCGAGGGACGCACGCTGGGCAAGTCCGGCTGCACGCTGGCCGAGTTGTCGGTGATCGCCGACGCGGTCAGCACGCCCTACCAGGCGATCTGCCGCTCGGGTCTGGGCGAAGGCGACCTCGCGCTGGTCATCGGCCTGGGCGGTGTCGGCGGCTACGCGGTGCAGATCGCCAAGGCGCTGGGCGCACACGTGATCGGCTTCGACCTCGATCCCGCGCGTTTCGCCGCGCTGACCGAACACGGGCTCGACCTCGGCGTCGACGTGCACGCAGGCGAGCAGGCCGCGGTCGAAGCCGCGCGGCGCTTCGCCAAGGAGCACGGACTCTCGGGCAGTGGCTGGCGCATCTTCGAATGCTCCGGATCGAAAGGCGGACAAGCGCTCGCCTGGCGCCTGCTCGGCCCCGCGGGCTGGCTCTCCGTCGTCGGCTTCACGATGGACAAGCTCGAAGTGCGGCTCTCGAACCTGATGGCCTTCGACGCCACCGCCGCAGGCAACTGGGGCTGCGTGCCCGAGCTCTACCCCGAGGCGCTCGCGCTCGTGCTCGAGGGCCGCGTGGCCGTGAAACCCTTCGTACAGACCTTCCCCATGGACGAGGTTTGCGAAGTGCTCGCCGGCGTGCACGAACACCGCATCCACAAACGCCCCGTGCTGATTCCCGGAGACAAGCGATGAGCGCACCGATGACCGCCCCCGAATTCGTGGACTTCGATCTCGCCCCCGCCGACGCGCGTTTCGAAGGCGTGCGCTACGAGTTGAAGCCGCTCGTCGACCGCCGCGGCAAGCTCGCGCCGGGCCTCTTCACGGCCTGGATCACGCTCGACAACACGCCGCAGCTCAACAGCTACACGACCCAGATGATCAAGGGCGTGATCCACAGCTTCCGCCACGCTTCCAACGCGCGCGACGTGGTCGCGGTGGTCTTCACCGGAGCGGGCGAGCGCGCCTTCTGCACCGGCGGGAACACGCAGGAATACAGCGAGTACTACTCCGGTCAGCCCGACGAGTACCTGCGCTACATGCGCCTGTTCAACGACATGGTCACGGCCATCCTGCACTGCGACAAGCCCGTGATCTGCCGCGTCAACGGCATGCGCATCGCCGGCGGCCAGGAGATCGGCATGGCCTGCGACTTCACCGTCGCGAGCGACCTGGCGATCTTCGGCCAGGCCGGGCCGCGCCACGGATCCGCGCCCGACGGCGGATCGACCGACTTCCTGCCGCTCTTCACCGGCGTCGAGCGCGCGATGCAGAGCTGCACGCTGTGCGAGACCTGGAGCGCCTACGAGGCGCTGCGCTACGGCCTCGTGACCGACGTCGTGCCCGTGCTGAAGAGCGAAGGCCGCGTGATCCCCAACCCGATGGTGATCACCGAGCGCTGGCTGGACGAGTCCGGCCGCGTCGTGCACGGCGCCCCGAAGACCGGCGAGGCGCTCGCGCGCGGCAAGGAGATCTTCAAGAGCAGCCAGATCGACCTCGCGCCGCTCGACCTGTGCGTGCAAGCGCTCGTCGCGAAGCTCGCCGATACGATGCCCGGTTGCCTGCGCAAGACGATCGAATCGGTGCGCAAGCACAAGCTCGCGCACTGGGACAAGAACCGCGAATCCAATCGCAGTTGGCTCGGTCTCAACATGCTGAGCGAGGCGAACCTGGGCTTCCGCGCCTTCCACGAAGGCCCCAAGGACAAGCGCGAGGTGGACTTCCTCGAACTGCGCCGGCGCCTCTCCGAGGGCGGACGCTGGAGCGAGGAGTTCATCGAGGCCCTGCTGCCGCGCGAGAGCGGAAAGGCGAACTGAAATGGCCGCCACCGCGATCCAGAAGCACCTCCGCGTCGAACCGCTCGAGAACGGGCGCGTGCTGCGCCTCGTGCTCGACGCCGGCAAGGGCAACGTCGTGACCGGCGACGTCGCCGACGAGCTGCGCGCTGCGCTCGACGACGCGCAACACCGCCGCTCGCTGTGCGCTGTGCTGCTCGACCACGCCGGCACGGACTTCTCCTTCGGCGCGAGCGTGCAGGAGCACACGCCGGCCGAAGTGGGCGCGATGCTGCCGCGCCTGCACGCCGCCGCGCTGGCGCTCCTGCGCTTCCCCGTGCCGGTCCTCGCCTGCGTGCGCGGCCGCTGCCTGGGCGGAGGCTTCGAACTCGCGCAGTGCACCACGCTCGTCTTCGCGACACCCGGAGCAGTGCTCGCGCAGCCCGAGATCCAGCTCGGCGTCTTCGCACCGCTTGGATCCGTGATCCTGCCGCGCGTGATCGGCCCGCGGCACGCGGCCGACCTGCTGCTCTCGGGACGCAACCTGGGCGCCGAGGAAGCACAGCGCCTGGGTCTCGTGCACACGCTCTCGGAGGATCCGACAGCGGCGGCCCTCGCCTGGGCCAAGAAGCACCTCGCCACGCGCAGCGCGAGCAGCCTGCGCATCGCCCTGCACGCTCTGCGTGGCTGGGACGTCGAGGCCTTCGCGCGCGAGCTCAAATCGACCGAGGCGCTCTACCTCGAGCGTCTAATGCAGACCCACGACGCGCCCGAGGGCATCGGCGCGTTCCTCGCCAAACGGCCACCTGTCTGGAAGGACCAGTGATGCAACAGCTCGAGCCGCTCATCGCACGCTGCCGTGACCTGGTCGAGGACCTCGACCTTGCGAACGTCAAGGCCTGGAAGGCCGCGCATCCGCGCGGCATCGCGATCGGCTACCTGCCGATCTACGCACCGCGCGAGATCGTGCACGCCGCGGGCGGACTGCCCGTGGGCGTCGTCGGCGCGGGCGAAGAGCTGGAGATCGTGCGCGGCGACGCGTGCTTCCAGTCCTACATCTGCCACCTGCCGCGCTCGGTGATCGAGCTCGCGCTGACTGGTCGCCTGGACGTGCTCGAGGGGATGATCTTCCCCTCGACCTGCGACGTGATCCGCAACCTCTCGGGGATCTGGAAACTCAGCTTCCCCGGGAAGTGGACCCATTACCTCGACCTGCCGCAGAACTTCGAGCCGGAGATGGGCGGCGTCTTCTACCGCCGCATCCTGCACGAGATGTACGCCGAGCTGTGCGCCATGACCGGTCTCGCGCCGGACACGGAATGCCTGCGTGCCTCGGTCCGGCTCTTCAACGAGAACCGGCGCCTGGTCGGCGATCTGTACGCCGCGCGCGCGGCCGAGCCCTGGAAGTTCGGTGCGAAGGACAGCTACCTCGTGCTGCGCGCGGGGCTCGTGCTGCCGGTCGAGGAGCACACCACCGTGCTGCGCGAGTACATCCAGCTCTGCAAGGCGCGCGATGTGCGGCCGCTGGACAACGCGCGCATCGCGCTGCGCGGCGCCTTCTGCGAGCAGCCGCCGCTGGCGCTGATCCAGACCCTCGAGCGCGCCGGCTGCTACGTGGTCGAGGACGACTTCCTGCCGATGCTGCGCTGGCCCTCCGCCGACGTGAGCGAGCAGGGCGACCCGCTCGACGCGCTCGTGACCTCGTGGCTCGCGACGCCCTGCGAAGCCGCCTCGCGCTTCGTCAAGGACGGCAGCGAGAAGGGTTGCACGCTGGTCGACAGCACGCGCGAGGCGAAGGCCGAGGGCGTGATCTTCGCCACGCCCAGCTTCTGCGATCCGGCGCTGCTCGACCGGCCGATGCTGCAAGCGGCTCTGCAACGCTCGGGCATCGCCTTCACCTCGTTCAAGTACGCGGAGAACACGGGCCAGATGCAACCGATCCGCGAGCAGGCCGGGACCTTCGCCGATTCCATCAAGCTCTGGGGAGAAGCATGAAGCCCACGATCGCCAAAGAACCCTCGATGCTGCGCCAGAAGGACATGGTGGCGGGGCACTACCACAAGCTCGGCACGGCGCAGGAACGCGGGCAGAAGGTCGCCTACACCTTCGTGCCCGGCAATCTGACCGAGCTGATGCTCAGCTTCGACCTCTTGCCGGTCTACCCCGAGATCAACGCGCTGCAGAACGCGATGCGCAAGCTCTCGGGCGACTACATCGCCGAGGCCGAGCGCGCCGGACACTCCGAGGACGTCTGCACCTACGTCAAGTGCGACATCGGGATGATGCTCAAGGGCAACACCGGCCCGACGGGCGAGAAGATGCCTCCGCCGGACGTGCTGCTGCTCTCCTACACGGGCTGCTTCACCTTCATGAAGTGGTTCGAGCTCCTGCGCGAGAAGTACCGCTGCCCGACGGCGATGCTGCACGTGCCCTACATGCCCGACGGCGTGATCACGAAGGAGTCGCGCGACTACGTCGTCAAGCAACTGAAGGACGTGATCATCCCCGCGCTGGAGAAGTCGAGCGGCAAGAAGTACGACGAGGAGCGCCTGCGCGAGATGCTCAAGCTCTCGGCCAAGGCCGAGGACGACCTCGTGACCGTGCTCGAGTCGGCCAAGCACCGGCCCTCGCCGATCGACTCCTACTTCGGCGGTGTCTACTACATCGGCCCGCTCTTCACGGCCTTCCGCGGCACGCAGGACGCCGTCGACTACTACCGCGAGCTGCGCGAGGAGGTCGAAGGGCGCATGGCGCGCGGCGAGGGCCCGATCACGCCCGAGGGCCAGGTCTCCGACGAGCGCTTCCGCCTGGTGGTCGAGGGCCCGCCCAACTGGACCCACTTCCGCGAGTTCTGGAAGATGTTCCACGACGAGGGCGCGGTGGTCTTCGCCAGCACCTACACCAAGGTCGGCGGCCTGTACGACCGCGGCTTCCGTCACGATCCCGACCGGCCGCTGGAGTCGCTGGCCGAATACTGCCTGGGCTGCTACACGAACCTGGGCCTGCCGCGGCGCGTCGAGCTGATCAGCGAGTACGTGCGCGACTACCAGGCCGACGGTTTCGTGATCAACTCGGTCAAGAGCTGCGATTCGTTCAGCTCGGGCCAGCTCGTGATGCTGCGCGAGATCGAGAAGCGCACCGGCCTCGCCGGCGCGTTCATCGAGACCGACCTCGTCGATCCGCGCTACTTCTCCCCCGCCAACGTCCGCACGCGCCTGGAGTCCTACTTCCAGATGCTGGCCCAGAAGCGCGAAGGAGCGCTCGCCCGATGAAGGTCTACGTGGGCATCGACCTCGGCTCGACCACGACGAAATCCGTCGTGCTCGACGAGCAGGGCCGCATCTTCGGACGCGGCATCACCAACTCGCGCTCCAACTACGACGTCGCCTGCGAGATCGCGCGCGGCGAGGCGCTGGCCGATGCGCGCTTCAAGATCTTCGGCGAGCTCTTCGCGAAGAGCCCGGAGCTGGCCGCGACGCGCGACGACTTCCTGGCGCTCCTGCGGCGCAACTTCCGCCTGGAGCAGTACCTGAACTCGCTCGGCGAGCTCGAGGCGAAGAGTCTGGTGCTCGCCGGGCAGCTCGCGAGCGTGGGCGCGCCTGCGGAGCTCGTGCCGGGACTGCGCCGGATCTTCAGCGCGATGCGCGAGGAAGCCGCCGCGCTCTACGCGCCCGGCGCCAAGGCGCGCTCGGACTTCTTCCGCGACCTCGCCGGCTCGCGCTTCGCGCAGCTCGCCAAGGGCGAGGCCGCCTCGAGCGGGCTCGACTTCGAGTTGCTCGTCTCGATGTACGACAAGTCGATCCTGAGCGTCGAGAACACGCTCGCCTCCTCCGCCTTCCAGGAGCTGCTCGAGTCCGCCGTGCACCGCAGCATCTCGCAACACGCCAGCGCGCGCCTGGCGCACGAGCTCGAGGCCGCCTGCCGCGAGGCACTCGAGATGCACCTGGTCGAGGCGATCAGCGTCGGCACGGGCTACGGCCGCGCGCGCCTGCCCTTCCCCAAGGAGCGCATCCGTTCCGAGATCCTGTGCCACGGCCTGGGCGCGCACGCGGCCTTCCCCGACACGCGCACCGTGCTCGACATCGGCGGCCAGGACACCAAGGCGATCCAGGTCGACGAGCACGGCGTGGTGACCTCGTTCCAGATGAACGACCGCTGCGCCGCGGGCTGCGGACGCTATCTGGGCTACATCGCCGAGGAGATGAACATCGGCCTGCATGAGCTCGGTCCGATCGCGATGCAGTCGAAGAAGCCGGTGCGCGTCAGCTCGACCTGCACGGTCTTCGCCGGCGCGGAGCTGCGCGACCGCCTCGCCTCGGGCCACCGGCGCGAGGACATCCTCGACGGCCTGCACCGCGCGATCATGCTGCGCGCGATGTCGCTGCTCGCGCGTTCGGGTGGCGTGCACGAGCAGTTCACCTTCACCGGCGGCGTGGCCAAGAACCCCGCGGCCGTGCGCGCACTGCGCGCGCTGGTCCAGGAGAGCTACGGGACGCGCACGCTCAACATCTCGGCCGATTCGATCTACACCGGGGCGCTTGGAGCCGCGATCTTCGCCCTGCGCGAGGACCGCCCCGGAGCCGAGGCCGCCCCGATCCTCGTGGGAGGTGCCGCATGCTCTTGACCGCCGGAATCGATGTGGGCTCGAACGCCGTCAAGGCGGTCGTGCTCGAGGAGACGAGTGCCGCCCCGCGTATCCTCGGTCGCGGCAAGCTCAAGGTGCGCGGCGGCGAACTGGACGAGGTCGTGCGCGCCGCCTTCGAGCTCGCGCTGGCCTCGGCCAACGTGCGCGAGAGCGAGCTCGCCTACATCGCCACCACCGGCGAGGGCGAGAACGTCCCGTTCCGCACCGGCCACTTCTACTCGATGACCTGCCACGCGCGCGGCGGCCTGCACCTCGTTCCCGACGCGCTGGCTGCGCTCGACGTGGGCGCCCTGCACGGCAAGGTGATCCGCATGGATCCGCGCGGCAAGGTGCTGGGCTACCGCATGACCAGCCAGTGCGCCTCGGGCTCGGGACAGTTCCTCGAGAACATCACGCGCTACCTGGGCATCTCGCTCGAGGAGATCGGCCCGCTCTCGCAGCGCGGCGCGCATCCCGAGGCGGTCTCGAGCGTCTGCGCCGTGCTGGCCGAGACCGACGTGATCAACATGGTCAGCCGCGGGATCTCCGTGCCCGACATCCTGAAGGGCATCCACCTTTCGATGGCCGGCCGGCTCTTGCGCCTGGTGCGCTCGGCCGGCGCCGAGGGTCGCGTGGTCGTCACCGGCGGACTCGCGGCGGACACGGGCCTGCTCGCGGCGATGGCCGAGAGCGCGGGCGAGCTCGGCATCGCGCTCGACCTCGTGGCGCAGCCCGACTCGGCCTACGCGGGCGCGATCGGTGCGGGCATCTGGGGCGCCTACCGCCAGCGCAAGCTCACCGCGAGCGCGGGGAGCGCATAGCGCGTGGGCCGCATCCGCGTGGATTTCTCCGGCGAGGTGGCGCTCGTCACGGGCGGGTCCTCCGGCATCGGCCTCGCCCTCGCGCGCGCCCTGGTCGGCGCCGGTGCGCGCGTGCACGTACTCGATCGCGCTGCACCGCCCGCGGGCGAGGGCTTCGTCTTCCACGAGTGCGACCTGGCGCGCCGCGACGGGCCCGCGCGCGTGGTCGAGGCCATCGTCGCCGCCGAGGCGCGCCTCGACCTGCTCGTGCAGTGCGCCGGGATCACGCGTGACAAGGTGCTCTGGAAGCTCTCCGACGATGACTTCGAAGAGGTGCTCGCGGTCAACCTCACGGGCGCCTTCCGCGTGCTGCGCGCCGCCGTGCCGCAGATGCGCGCGCAGGGCCGCGGCCGCGTGGTCCACATCGCCTCGATCAACGGCATGCGCGGCAAGTTCGGCCAGACCAACTACAGCGCCTCGAAGGCCGGCTTGATCGGCCTGACGCGCAGCGCCGCGCGCGAGCTCGGTTCCCTCGGCATCACGGTCAACGCCGTCGCGCCGGGTCTGGTGCTCACCGCGATGACGGAGAAACTGCCGCAACCGGTGCTCGAGAAGGCGCTCGCCGAGACCGCCACCGGGCGCCTGGGCAGCGTCGAGGACCTCGTCGGAGCGGTGCTCTTCCTGCTCAGCGACGATGCAGCCCACGTCACGGGCGAGGTGTTGCGCGTCGACGGCGGACAGATGAGCTGAGATCCCCCATGCACACGATCATCGAACCTTTCCGCATCAAGAGTGTCGAACCGATCCGTCCCAGCACGCGCACCGAACGCGAGCTCTGGCTCGCGCGCGCGAAGCTCAACCTGTTCTCGCTGCACACAGCCGAGGTGCTGATCGACCTGCTCACCGACAGCGGCACGGGCGCGATGTCGAGCGAGCAATGGGCCGCGATCATGCGCGGCGACGAGACCTACGCCGGCGCGGTCAGCTTCGACCGCTTCCAGGCCGCAGTGCGCGAGACCACCGGCTTCGAACACGTGATCCCCACGCACCAGGGCCGCGCCGCCGAGCACCTGCTCTTCGGCCTGCTCGGCGGCCCCGGGCGCATGATCCCCAACAACACGCACTTCGACACGACGCGCGCCAACATCGAGATCGGCGGCGCCTGCGCCGCCGATCTGCCCTGCCGCGAGTCGGCCGACCTGCACTCCGACGAGCCCTTCAAGGGCAACATGGATCTCGAGGCGCTCGAACGCGTGCTGCACTCGGCCGGCAAGAGTGTGCCGCTGGTGATGGTCACGATCACCAACAACGCCGGTGGCGGACAGCCCGTGAGCCTTGCCAACCTGCGCGGCGTACGCGCGCTGTGCGACCGCTATGCCGTGCCGCTGTTCCTCGACGCCTGCCGTTTCGCGGAGAACGCCTGGCTCGTGCGCGCGCGCGAGCCGGGCCAGCACGGCCGCACGCCGGCCGCGATCGCGCGCTCCTTCTTCGACCTCGCCGACGGCTGCACGATGAGCGCCAAGAAGGACGGTCTGGCGAACATCGGCGGCTTCATCGCGCTGCGCGACCCGGAGATGGCGGACGAGCTGCGCACACGGCTGGTCGTGACCGAGGGCTTCCCGACCTACGGCGGCCTGGCGGGTCGCGACCTCGAGGCGATCGCCGTCGGCCTGCGCGAGGTGCTCGATCCGGACTACCTGGAGTACCGCCACGCGAGCATCCGCTACGTCGTCGAGCGTCTGCGCGCTGCTGGCGTGCCGGTCGCCTGGCCCGCGGGCGGCCACGCAGTGTTCCTCGATGCCAGGCGATTCCTGCCGCACCTGGATGTGCAGGAATTCCCCGGACAAGCGCTGGCGCTCGAGCTCTACCTGGAGGGCGGCATCCGCAGCTGCGAGATCGGCAGCGTGATGCTCGGCCGCACGAACGGCGCCGGAGAATTCGAACCCGCGCAGCACGAACTCGTGCGCCTGGCGATCCCGCGCCGCACCTACACGCAGAGCCACATGGACTACGTGCTCGAGGTGATCCAGGCCGTCTGGCAGCGTCGCGAGGGCGTGCGCGGCGTGCGCATCTCGAAGAGCCCCAAGGTGCTGCGCCACTTCCGTGCCGAGTTCGAGCGCACGCCCGAGCGCGCGGGGGCCGCCCGTTGAGCGCGGGGGCGATCGCCGTGCCCGCGCCGCCGCTTGACGACACCGAGGTCGCACGCCGACTCGCGCAGCAGCGTCGCATGGTCGGCGGCACGCCGCTGCTCGCGCTCGACCTGCTCGTGCGCGGCCGCAAGCTGCGCGTATGGGCCAAGGACGAGAGCCGCAACCTGACCGGCTCGATCAAGGACCGCATGGCGCTCTTCATCCTCGAGCGCGCCTGGCGCGAGGGCGCCTGGCGGCCGGGCGAGGAGATCGCCGAGGCGACCAGCGGCAACACCGGCATCGCTTTCGCATCGCTCGGCCGGCGCTTCGACTCGCCCGTGCGCATCTTCATGCCCGACTGGATGAGCAACGAGCGCAAGCTCCTGCTCACCAGCCTGGGCGCGACGCTCGTGCCCGTGAGTCGCGAGGAAGGCGGCTTCGTCGGATCGATCCGCCTCGCCGACGAGTGGGCGCGCACGAACCCGCGCGTCTTCCGCCCGCAGCAGTTCGACAACCCGGCCAACGTCGAGGCGCACCGCGTAGGCACCGGCCCCGAACTCGCGACGCAGCTCGAGTGGGCCGGCGTGCGCCCGACCGCCTTCGTCGCCGGCGTCGGCACCGGCGGCACGGTGATGGGCGTCGGAGCGGCGCTGCGCGAGCACTTCGGACCGCTCGCGGTGCACCCGCTCGAGCCGGCCAACTCGCCCACGCTGCGCACCGGCGCGCGCGAGGGCACGCACCGCATTCAGGGCATCAGCGACGAGTTCATCCCCGCGATCCTCGAGCTCGACACGCTCGCGCGCGTCGTCGACGTGTGGGATGGCGACGCGATCCTGATGGCGCAGGCGCTGGCGCGCTCGACCGGGCTGGGCTTCGGCATCAGCTCCGGCGCGAACCTCGTCGGCGCGGTGCAAGTGGCGCTCGAACAGGGCCCGGGCGCCGCGGTGACGACGGTCTTCGCCGACTGCAGCCGCAAGTATCTCTCGGGGCCGCTGGGTGCGATCGAAGCGCCGAAGCCCGGTTACCTCGCGCCCCAGATCGAGATCACGGGCTTCGAGATCCTGCGCTGACAGAGCGCGCGACGAGCAGCGTCACGCGCTTGGAATAGCCGCCGACGAGCAGCTCGTCCGCATCGTTGCCCGGCACGAGATCCGCCGCCTCGATCGTGTGGCCGCGGTCGAGGTCCACGTACAGCGTAACCGGATCGAGCACACCCAGGCGCGGCACGAGCGCGCGGCACAGCTTGTGGAAGCCGAAAACCACCAGCTGCGCTACGCCCTCGCCCGCGGGGAAGCGCCCGATCACCGCGCCGCGCAGGCCGCTGTCGACGCCTTCCTGGTCGAGCACGTCGTACTTCCACTCGCCCTCCGTGCTCGTCCAGTGCATCAGCCGCCCCGCGTAGCCCGTGACGTACGCGCCGCCATCGGCGTCGGGCGTGATGCGCGAGAGGCCGCCGCTTTCCTCGTGCACGAGGCGCGCCTCCTCGGGCCGGTCCAGATCGATGTACAAGAGGCGCCCGGCCTTCATCGCGACCAGCGCGCGGTGGCGCGGCGCGCCGCCGGGCTCGGCCAGCAGGCCGACGTCCTTGATCTTGGGCGCCTCGGGATCGGCGAGCGGCCCTTCGGCGTGCAGAATGCGGTCGGTCCAGGGCGCGAGGCCGGCGCCGGGCGTGAGCTCGTGGATCTCGCCCTGGTAGGTCGAGACCAGCAGTCGCGCGCCGGGGAGGATCTCGAGCGAGTGGATGTACACCGGAGCCGCGAAGAGCTGGCGCACGCGCGTGGGCTCGCCCAGCACGATCTGGTACACGGCGCCGCCGGTCTCCTGGCCCTGGTCGTTGTGCGCCCAGCCGCTGACGTAGATCTCGACGCCGGGCTGCTCGGGATCGAGGTCGCCGATCGCGAGGCCCGTGAGTTCGACGCCATTGCGGTAGATCACCTCCGAGCTCGGCACGCCGCCGTGGAAGTGCATCAGCGCGACCTCACCGGCCTGGTCGACGCTGACCGCCTGCAGGTCAGGATCGCTCGCGTCGGGCCGTCCGCAGCGGATGCGCTCGATCGCTCCCTTGGCCTCGAAACACACGCTCGCTTCCCAGCGCGCTTCGTGCGCAGTGGTGACGCAGCCGGCGAGGAGCAACGCAAGGAATAGGCTCGGGACCTTCATGGAGAGACCTCGTGCAGGGGTGAGATGGCGACGATCTGCAGCGCGCCGGTCGCGGGACTGCGTTCGATCGCGGCGCGTACGTTCCAGACTTCTCCCAGCGCCGTCTCGGTCAGCACCGAGGCGGGCGCGCCGCTGGCGACGATGCGGCCGCGGTGGAGCAGCGCGAGCTCGTCGCAGTAGCGCGCGGCGAGGCCCAGATCGTGCAGCACGATCAGCGCGGCCTGGCCCGCGCCGCGTGCGAACTCGCGCGCGAACTCCATCACCTCGAGCTGGTGGCGCAGGTCGAGCTGCTGCACGGGCTCGTCGAAGAGCATGATGCGCGGCTCCTGCGCCAGCGCCTGCGCGATCAGCACGCGCCGGAATTCGCCGCCGCTCAACTGGTCCACCGCGCGCCTCCGCAGGCGCTCGAGCTGCATGCGCTCGAGCGCCACCTCGACCGCGTCGAGGTCGGCCTGTGTCTGGCCTCCGAGAAAACGCGAATAGGCGAAGCGGCCCAGACCGACGAAGTGTTCGACGCTGACGGGGAACGCGACCTCGCAACGCTGCGGGACGACCGCGATCGCGCGCGCGACCTCGCGCCGCGAGAGCTGCTCGAGCTCCACTCCCTCGAGCCGCACGTTGCCCGTGGACGGCTTCAATCCGCCGTGCAGGCACGAGAGCAGCGTCGACTTGCCCGCGCCGTTGGGGCCGACCAGGCCCAGCAGCTGTCCCTCGCGCAATTCGAGCGAGACGCCCGCGAGCACGGGCGCGCCACCGTAGTCGAACTGGAGCCCGGACGCGCGGAGCCTCATCGCGCAGCCCCCCTCCGCGCCATCGAGCGCAAGAGCATCAGGAACAGCGGCACGCCCACGAGCGAGGTCAGCACACCCAGCGGGAGTTCGTTGGGCGCGACGGCCGTGCGCGCGATGCAGTCGATCAGGACCAGCAGCGCGCCGCCGAGCGCCGCGCTCGCGGGCAGCAGCACGGCGTGCGCCGGACCGACCAGGCGCCGCGCCGCGTGCGGCACGATCAGGCCCACGAAGGCGATCACGCCCGCGATCGAGACCGCGAGGCTGGTCAAGAGGCACGCCAGCGCGAGGATCGCCGGCCCCGCGCGGCGCGTCGCGAGTCCCAGGCGGTCGGCATTCGCCTCGCCCAGGCTGAAGAGGTCGAGCGAGCGCGCGCCGAACTGCGCCAGCACGACCGCGACGAGCGTCACCGGCAACACGAAGCGCAGCGGCTCCCAGCTCACCTGCCACAGGCCGCCCAGCAGCAGCAGCACCATGCGCGAGAGCTGGCCCTCGTCGCGCGAGCTGTACTGCACGAGTCCGATCAGCGCCATGAAGAGCATGCCCACGTTGATGCCCGTGAGCAGCACGATCTGCGAGGCGAAGCCGCGCCGCGCGCGCGAGACGTACAGCACCAGCAGCGTGCCGAGCGTCGCCGCGAGGAAAGCCAGCGCCACGGAGCTCGCGAAGCTGAACCCCAGGTACACGCCCAGCACGCGCCCGAAGCCCGAGGCCTGCGCCGTGCCGATCATCGTCGGGCTCGCGAGCGGATCGCGCAGCAATGCCTGCAGCAGGCAGCCGGCCGTGCCCAGCGCCGCTCCCACGCTGGCCGCCGCGAGGCCGCGCGGCAGGCGCATCTCGAGCACCAGCGTGCGCGACAGCGAGCCGTCCGAGCTGCCCTCGAGGCCCCCGCGCAGCGCACGCAACACTTCGCCGAGCGGCACGTGGATCACGCCGGCGGCGAGCGAGAGCGCGACGCACACGAAGAGCAGCGCGAGCCCGAGCGTCGAGACGAGCGTGGCGCGCGAGGCGGACACGGCTCACTTCCCCCCCATCGCGCTCGGGTGCAACCAGGGCACGAGCAGCCGCTCGCAACCCTCGACGCAGCTCGGCGAGGGATACTGCACCTGCCGGTCGCGCTCGGGGATCTGGTACACGCGGCCCTCGCGCACGGCGCGCATGCCGCTCCAGCCCGGCCGCTGCGCGAGCTGCTCGGGCGTGTCGGACCAGGGCGAGAGCACGATCACCTCGGGGTCCGCGGCGACGATCGCCTCGGAACTGAGCGTCGGGTTGGCGAGCTCCTGGTCGCCCGCGATGTTGACTCCGCCCGCGAGGCGGATCATCTCGTCGATCACGGTGTGCTTCCCCGCCGTGCGCCCGGGCCGGCCGGCCTCGTAGTAGACGCGCACGCTCGCTTGGCCGGCGACGCGCGCGCGGATGCGCGCCGCGCGCTCGCGCAACTCCGCGAGCAGCGCGTCGGACTTCTCCTTCACGCCCAGGCGCGCGCCGATCTCCTCGACAATGCCACAGATCGCGGCCAGATCGCTCGCCTGCGGCACCCACAGGACGTCCATGCCGCGGCCGCCGAGCGCCGCTTGCAGGTCCTCCTTGGCGATCACCAGATCCGGGTGCAGCGCGAACACGGCCTCGACGTTGAGCGCCTTCGAGGGCCCGGCGTGGTCGTCGTTGCGGATGCGCACGAGCTTCTCCGTGCCAGGCACGAAGCAGTCCTCCTCCACCGCGACCACGCGCTCGAGCTCGCCCAGCAGCGCCAGCGTGTCGGCCGCGCCGACGGTCAGCGCGACGATACGCTGCGGACGTGCAGCTGCCGTCTGCGCGAGGTCGCCCTCGTGCGAACAGGCGCCGAGGAGCAGCGCGATGAGCACGCCCGCCGCGCGCTCAGAAGCCGATCGTGTAGGAGAGCGCTGCAAAGGCCTGCCTGGGCGCGCCGGGGTAGATGCCCGAGACGAAGCGCCGGTAGTAGTCGTGGTCGAAGAGGTTGGTGATGCCGACCGAGAGCGCGAAGCCGCTGCGGTCGGGGTGCTGGTTCCAGCCCACGGCGCAATCCCAGAGCGTGTAGCTCGGCTCGGGGCCGTTGATGCCGTCGGCCGTTCCGACGGGCGTGTTCTCGGGGTCCTTGTAGGAGCTCGCCGAGTACGAGCCGCCGATGCGTGTCCACAGGCCGGTCGGCTCGTGGTCGTACTGCGCGCCCCAGCTCGCGAGCAGGTGCGGCGAGTTGGGCGTGTCGTTGCCCTGGTTGTCGCCGGTCTCGATGCGCGAGCGCTGCGCGGTCAGGCTGCCGTAGAGCGCGAGGCCGTCGAGCGAGCGCGCCGCCGCGCCGCAGTCGTAGTTCGCGCCGAACTCGGCGCCGATCGCGCGTGCGAGACCGGTGTTGATCGGGATCTTGCCCTCGGGCGTGTTGATGAAGTCGATCTTGTCGTGGAATTCGGTGTCGAAGGCCGCCAGCGAGCACTCCAGCCCTTCGAAGGCGCGCGTGCGGACGCCGGCTTCGAAGGCGTCGGAGTGCTCGGGCTTGGTCGGAGCGTAGAGCACGCTCGCGGGATCGAAGCCGGTCTCGTACTGCGGCGGGAAGAAGCTGCGCTGGTAGCTCGCGTACAGCGCGGTGTCCGGGTCGAGCCTGTACGTCAGGCTCGTCTCGGGCAGGAGCTCGGTGTAGGTCTGGAAGATCTGGCTGCCGTCGTCGCGCGAGCGGCCGAACATGTCGAGCGACTCGTAGCGGAAGCCGAGCGCGAGGTCGAGCTTCTCGCTGAGCGCGATCACATCCTCGTTGAAGCTCGAGAACGCGCGCCCTTCGAAGAGCGCGTGCAACTCGTAAGGCGTCTCGATCGGCCCGCCGCCGACAGGACCGCGGTAGTAGAACTCGTCGTTGGTCTCCGAGAGGAAGCGCAGGCTGTGGAAGAATCGGTGCTCCAGACCGAAGATCCGGCCGCGCCAGTTGTAGCTGCCCTCGAGCGCGCTCGAGTCGAAGGTCGAGTCCTGCACGCGGTACTGCGTGAAGGGCTGGACGATCGGGCGGTAGTCGTAGAGCAGCCGGTGGCCGCCCTGGTACCAGGCCTTGAGCTGCAGGCTGCTGTCCTCGCCGACCTGCTCGGTGTAGGCCAGCACGTAGCGGTTGGTGTCGAAGCTGAAGTAGCTGCCGTCGCGCAGCGACTGGTCGGGGTTCGCGTCGTAGGCCGCCTGCGTCAAGCCGCCGGGCTGCTCGGCGTGCGGCTCGAGGAAGCGGCTCGCGTAGGCTGTCAGGGTGCCGGTGTCGCTGACCGCGTAGCGCAACTTCAGCGCGCCGTCCTCGTCCTTGTACTCGCTGTTGTCGCGGAAGCCGTCGCCGCCCTTCACCACACCGCTGAGGAGGTAGCCGAAGTCGCCGTACGTGCCGCCCGTGGCGAGCGACTCCGACCAGTCGTTGTCGCTGCCGTAGCGCGATCCGAAGCGCACGAAGGGCGTCTCGGGCACCGGCTCGGTGAGGAAGTTGATCACGCCGCCCGCGGAGTTCGGCCCGTAGCGGATCGACGCGCCGCCGCGGATCACGTCGGTGCGCCAGATGCGCTCGAAGGTGATCGGCAGGCCGTCGAGGTCCGTGTTGCCGTAGGGCGCCTCGCAGACCGGGATGCCGTCGACGAGCACCGCGGTCAGCCCGGAGCGGCGCGGATCGTTGCCGCGCAGACCGACCGTGAAGCGCGAATCGTTGCCGTTCTCGGGCAGGAAGTAGACGCCCGGGACGCGCCGCAGCACGCTCGAGATGGCCTGGTCGGGGTAGGTCTCCTTGGTCTCCGGCTCGATCACGTCGCGGCCGCCGGGGTAGGCGATCGGGACGCCGCGCTCGGCGGTCACGACGACCGTGTCGAGGGTCGCCTCCTGTTCGGGCTTCTTCTCGAGAACGGCTGGCTCGTCTTGCTGCTGGCGTTGCGCGCAGAGTGACAGCGGAAGCGCGAGGAGCGCGTGGACGACGACGGTGAGGATCATACTCGTGGTCTCGACGGGGTGGGCCGTTAGTCGACGCATCACGCGCCGTCACACGCGCGCGCGTGACTTCTCCTGCTCTTCGCGCTATCGCCGCGGAACGCGATGGTCGAGCGCAAGTCATCCCCCGCCGAACTCCGTACGCACAGCGGCCCGCACCGCCGTCGCAGCGGTCTCGCGTTCGCCCTGATCTCGGTCTTCGCGCACGGCTCGCTGCTCGCGATGCTCAACCTGATCCCCTGCTCGCACGGCGTGGTCTCCGAATACGACGAGGGATCCGAGGACGACTACGTGATCCAGCTGAACGTGCGCGCGCGTTCGACCCTCACGCTCGCGCAAGCCGAACCCGAGCCTCCTCCGCCAGCGCCGCCAGCCCCGCCTCTCGCGCAGGCTGAGCCGGAGCCACGGACTCTGCCCGAGATCGAACCCGAGCCCTCACCCGAGCCCGTCGCGCCCGTGGTGACGACGACCAGCGACGAGGCCGTTGCGAGCGCGGAGTCCGAGCCGACGAGTGTCCCGCTCCCTCCCGCGCGACTCGCGCCCGTGACGCAAGCCGCGCCGACGCTGGCCCAAGCCGCGCTGCGCGGACCGAGCGGACCGCCGTTACATGCAGCGCCCGCAGCACCCGCGGAATCCGGGCCGTCCACCGCCAAAGCTCAGGACGGCCCGGCCTCCGGCGCGGACGAGGACGACCTCGGCGACGCGCTGCGCGTCCTGCGCTCCGACAAGCCCTCCTACCCCGAGGACGCACGCCGCCGCAACGAGGAGGGCACGGTCACCTGCCGCCTGACGATCGAGCGCGACGGCAGCGTCAGCGAGGTCGAAGTCCTGCTCTCGAGCGGCTCGCGCGCGCTCGACCAGATGGCCGTGCGCACGCTGAAACGCTGGCGTTTCGAGCCTCTCGCACGCCTCACCGACCGCGAGCGCGTGCACGCCGTCCAGAAGCTCAGCTTCCGCCTCAAGGTCGCGCGCAGCTGAGCAGCCGCGGCCGCCCCTTGCGCTCCGGGCGCCTCGAGGCGATCCTCGCGCACCTTGCCGCGCAAGCTCTCCCTCTTCGACGCGACGATGATGGTGATGGGCGGCATCATCGGCATGGGGCTGTTCTTCCGCCCCGCCGCGGTCGCCGCCGAGCTTCCCTCCGGACCCGCGATCCTGCTCGTGTGGGCGCTTGGGGGCCTGGTCGCGATGTGCGGCGCGCTGACCTTCGCCGAACTCGGCGGCACGTTTCCGAAGGAGGGCGGCTGGTACGTCTTCCTGCGCGAGGCCTTCGGCCGCTTCCCCGCCTTCCTCTTCGCGTGGGTGGTGCTGTTCGCGATCTCGACCGGCTCGATGGCGGTCGTACTCGGTTTCTGCGTCGACCGGTTGCACGAGCTCTTCCCCGACCTGATCCAGCCGGCCGCGAGCGCGGGAGGCCGCGCCGTCGGCGGCCTGATCATCGCCGCGATCACCGGCATCAGCATGTTCGGGGTCAAGGTCGGCGCGCGCTTCCAGAACGGCTGCATGCTGGTCAAGCTGCTCGCGATCGCCGCGCTGGTGGTCGGTGCGCTGGCCCTCGCGGGCTCGGGCGTCGCAAGCGCGCCGCCCGCGCCGAAGTCGGGCTCGCTCGCGGGCGGGCTCGCACCCGCGCTGCTGGCCGTGTTCTTCACCTACGGCGGCTGGCAGATGGTCTGCTACATCGCGCCGCAGGTGCGCGACCCCGAGCGCAACCTGCCGCGCGCGATCGTGCTCGGGGTGCTGGGCGTCGTCGCGGTGTATCTCGCCGCGAACATCGGCTATCTGCACGTGCTCGGCGTCGCGGGACTCGCCGGCAACGAAGGCTTCGCCACGCAGATCGCCGTGCAGGTCTTCGGCCCGAGCGGCTCGCGCGTGCTGATCGCGGCGATGGCCGTCTCTGCGATCGGTCTGTACACGGTCAACGTGATCGCCACGCCCTGGCTGTATGTCGCGATGGCGCGCGAGGGCCTGTTCTTCAAACGCTTCGAGCGCCTGCATCCGAAAACGGGCGCGCCGATCCTGGCCCTGTGCCTGCAGGCGCTGCTGACCTTCGGCTACCTGTCGTGGAAAGACGCGAGCACGCTCGCCGACTCGGTGGTCTTCTCCGAGTGGATCTTCCACGCGCTCGTGGCGCTGGCCCTGATCCTCCTGCGCTGGCGCCGGCCCGCGTTGCCGCGGCCGTTCAAGAGCCCGCTCTATCCGCTCGCACCGCTGGTCTACCTCGCGATCGCCCTCTACGTGCTGGTTGGGAACCTGACGGATCTGACGCGCGTTTCCCAGGCCGCTGCCGTGCTCGCGGTCGGCGCGCTGATCTTTCCGCTCTGGCGGCCGCGCAGCACATGAAGGTCGAGCGCCGCTCCGGGCTCGCCGCCGCGGTGGAGGCGCGCGGCACGCTGGTCGTGATCGACGTGCTGCGCGCGTTCACGACCGCGGCGCACGCTTTCGCGCGTGGCGCGCTCCAGATCGAACTCGTCGCGACGATCGAGGAGGCCTTCGCGCGCCGGCGCGAGGATCCGCGCGCGCTGCTCGTGGGCGAGACCGACGGGCGCAAGGTCGAGGGCTTCGACTTCGGCAACTCCCCTCCCGCACTCTTCGCCGCGGATCTCGCGGGCCGCAAGCTCGTGCTGCGCTCGAGTGCCGGCACGCAGGGCGTCGTCGGCGGCGTGAACGCGCGCACGATCCTGCTCGGCAGCCTGGTCGTCGCGCGCGCGACCGTCGCGGCCGTGCGCGCGCTCGGCGACGACGTCACGCTGCTCGCGATGGGCTCGCCCAAGGGCGGGCCGGGCGACGAGGACGAGGTCTGCGCCGAACTGCTCGAAACGCGTCTCGCGGGCGGCGAGCTCGACCTCGAGGACGTGCGCAGGCGCGTGCGCGACTCGCGCGCCGGGCAGAAGGCGCTCGACCCGACGGTCGATTGGATCACGCCCGGTGACCTCGAGTGCGCGCAGGCAATCGACCGCTTCGACTTTGCGATGCGCGTCGAGCGCGTGGGCAGCAGGCTGGTCGCGCGGCGATCATGAAGAACGAGGTCCCCAAGAAGAACAGCCGCGCCTCCAAGTCCAGCGGGACCTGGATCGAACCCGAGCACGAAGCCGCGCTGCGCGCCGAACCGATCGGTTTCCTCCGCAGCGGCAAACGCAGCAAGTTCTCCCTTCCGCATCAGCCCATCGGCAAGCAGGACGAGCGCAACGTCGTCGAGCTCCTGGGGGGCAAGCAGTTCGAACAGGCGCTGCTCGATCTCGCGGGCTTCGAGCGCGTCTGGCTCGTGTGGTGGTTTCACCGCCACCGCAATTGGAAGCCGCAGGTGCTCCCGCCCCGCGGTCCCAAGCGCAAGCGCGGTGTGTTCGCCACGCGCTCGCCGCACCGCCCGAACCCGATCGGCATCACGCCGGTGCAGCTCATCCGTGTCGAGAAGCGCAAGCTCGTCGTGGGCGAAGTCGATCTGATCGACGGAACACCGATCCTCGACATCAAGCCCTACATCCCCGCGATCGACTCGTTCGCGCAGAGCAAGGCCGGTTGGGTCGATGAGATCGAGCGCGCGCAGGACGAGCCCGCGCGGTTCCAGGTGACGCTCTCGGAGCTGGCCGAGGCCCAGGCCGACTATCTCGAGCAGGAGTGGGGTCTGGAGATCATCGAGGACGCCGCGCGCAGGCTGCGTGCCGACCCGAACCCACACCGCACGCGGCGCATCCGCCGGCACGAGAAGGGCTTCCTGATGTCGTGCGGCGCCTGGCGGGTGTACTTCACCGTCGAGGGCGAGGCGGTCGAAGTGCTGCGCATGGCGCCGGGGTATCCCTACGAGTACCTCGTCGACCCCGAGAAGACCCGCATCGCGGACAGGCAGGCGCAGATCGCGTTCCGCGCGCGCTGGCCCGAGGAGTAGGCGCCAGGTTCCGCGCGTCGAGTCTTGAGGAAAGGCTCTCCGGCCCGGCCTCAAGTGGGCGCCCGGGGAACGCCGATGCATCGGATTCCCGCATCCCGTTCGCTCGCTTTCCCGATGAACGATTCCCCCGCCTACTCCCGCCCCTGGTGGGTTCTCACCCTCCTGCCGCTCCTGCTCGCGGGCGTCTTCGCCAAGTACCGCTCGGACTCCTCGATGGCGCGCGAGCACTTCGAGGCGGGCGCGACGACGCAGAGCGCCGAGGCCGGCCAGCAACTCGAGCGCGCCTTCAGCCAGATCTACCGGGGCCTGCGCACGATCGCGCGGCTCCCGGGTGTGCGCGCGATCGACCGCTACGCAGAGCACTTCGACGCCGATGCGCGCACCAGCGTGCAGGAGATCTACAACAACCTCGCGACCAACGTCGCGATGAGCGAGGTGTACATCGTCCCGCTCGATCTCGAGCCGGACGCCGTGGATCCGCACACGCAGCAACCGGGCGCGCCGATCCTCACCTACGACGAGCTGATCGTGGGCAAGCCGACGAGGAGCAGGCCGGCGACTCCAGGCGGACCGGAGGTCGAGATTGAGATCTTCGAGTACCGCCTGATGAAGCAGCAGCTCGCGTGGCTGCGCGAGCACTGCGCCGACGAGAGCAGCGTGCAGGGTCTCGACTTCCCCGCGCTGTGCGGTCCCGAGGTCGTGACCTGCGACAATTCGCGCTACTCCGCGGCGAAGCCCAGGGACGCGGACCGCTCGGGCCTGGTGTATTCGGTGCCGTTCTTCGCGCCCGACGGCAAGCTCAAGGGCTGCATCTCGGGTGTGATCCTGACGCACGCGCTCTCCGATCTCCTGCCCGACGCCGGCTACGCGCTGACCGAACCCGGCTACCACTACGTCGCCGGGGCCAACCAGCCAGGCACGTGGAGCGCGAGCCTGGCGAAGGTGCAGGCGGGCGAGCCCGACCCCGAGCTCGCCTGGTCGCAGGCACTCGAGCTGGGGGTGCGCGACGAGGGCCAGAAGTGGCTGCTCTGGTCCGGACGGCCGCAGGCGCAACTCGAGGACGTGCCCGAGATGCGCGCAGCGCGGCAATTCGCGATCGGCGGCGCGCTGATCTCGCTGCTCTCCGCGGGCGGACTCTTCGGATTTCTGTGCTCCTCGCGCAGGCACCGGATCGAGGTCGAGGCGCAGAACCGCTCGCTCGAATCGCGCGTGCACGAACGCACAGGCGAACTCGAAGCGGCGCAGCAGCGCCAGCGCGAGACCGCCGACGCCGAGGCGCGCCGTGCGGGCGAGCTCGAGGCGCAGATCGAGTCCTTCCTGCCCGTCGTGCACGCGATCGAGGCCGGCGATTTCAGCAAGCGCTTCCGCACGCAGGGCACGAACGGCCTCGCGCGCATCGCGCGCGCGCTCGACGAAGCCTTCGAGACGCTCGAGGGCTCGCGCCGGCGCGAGCTGGAAGCCAGCGAGCGCGAGGCGCAGCGCGCGCGCGAGCTCGAACAGCGCGTCGACGTGCTGCTGGAGATCGTGGGCCGCGCAGCCGAGGGCGAGCTCAACCAGGAGTTCGCCGTCTCGGGCAGCGATGGCGTCGGGCGCATCGGCGAGGGCCTGCGGCGGCTGCTCTCCGACCTGCGCGGCGGGATCGCGCGCATCGCGACCACCTCGCGCGCTGGCGGGCTCCTCCGAGACCTGCGCCAGCGTCAGCCGCACGATGACCGACTCGGCCGAGCAGAGCTCGGAGCGCGCGCGCTTCGTCTCGGACTCCGCGCGCGAGCTCGCCGCTGCCATGGGCCGGGTTGCGGACACTTCGCAGTAGCTCAACGCCCGGCTCTCGGAGACCGCGGCGCACATCGAGAGGGCCGGCGCGTGGGCGTCGAGGCCTCGAGGCGGCGCGCCGCACCGACGCGACCGTGAAGACGCTCAGCGCGAGCTCGACCGAGATCGGGAAGGTGGTCGACCTGATCACCGGCATCGCGGCGCAGACCAACCTGCTCGCGCTCAACGCGACCATCGAGGCCGCGCGCGCGGGCGAGAGCGGCAAGGGCTTCGCCGTGGTCGCGCACGAGGTCAAGGAGCTCGCGCAGCAGACCGCCCAGGCGACGAGCGACATCCAGACACGCATCGAGTCGCTGCGCCGGGATGCGGCCTCGGCCATGGCGGCCATCACGGGCATCGCGAGGGTGATCGACCGCATCGTCGAACTGCAGGCGACGGTCGGCGGCTCGATCGGCGAGCAGGTGCGCACCAGCGTCGAGATCGGGCGCGAGGTCACACTGGCGGCGGAGGGTGCCAGCGGCATCGACCGCGGCATCGCCGACGTCGCGCTCTCCGCCCAGAGCGCCTCGGCCGGGGCGCAGGAGGTGCGCAGCGCCTCCGACCAGCTGGCGAACCTCTCGCGGGAGCTCGAGAGCTTCGTGGGCGCGTTCCGCTACGACTGAGGCGGGGGCGAAATCCGTCCCAGGGATGGCCCAGGGCACGGCCGCCGAGGCGGGATCGCAACAGGGGGCTTCCGCCCGGGCCCCGCGAACAGTAGAACTCCGCCCCGTCGCCCCATCCCGTCCTCTCGAGACACACCATGGACACGATCGTTTCCGACGAAAGTTCCTCCGCCTCCCCGGCCAAAGCCCGCCCCCCACATCCGCCACCAAGTGGCAGGGAACGTTGTTTCCCCGCGGCGACCGACGCGGAGTGGAACGACTGGCGCTGGCAGTTCCGCAACCGGGTGACGACGCTCGACGAGCTCGCGCGCCTGTTCCCGATCCCGCTCGCCGAGCTCGCGCAGAGGCGCGAAGTGCTGCGCGATTTCCGCATGGGGATCACGCCCTACTACATCGCGCTCGCCGATCCCGCGGACCCGCACGACCCGATCCTGCGCCAGGTCGCGCCGATCGTCGAGGAGTACACCTTCCGCGCCTTCGGCGAGGAGGATCCGCTCGGCGAGGAGCAGTTCTCGCCGGTTCCGGGCATCACGCACCGCTATCCCGACCGCGTGCTGATGGTGATCTCGAACAACTGCGCGATCTACTGCCGCTACTGCACGCGCAAGCGGATCATGTACGAGGACGCGGTGCCGGAGGTCGAGATCGATCGCATGGTCGACTACATCGCGCACACCCGTGGTGCGCGACGTGGTCGTCTCGGGCGGCGATCCGCTGACCTGCTCGACGAAGAAGCTCGAGAGCATTCTCTCGAAACTGCGCGCGATCCCGCACCTGGAGATCATCCGCATCGGCAGCCGCGTGCCGGTTTCGCTGCCGCAGCGCATCGACGACGAACTGGTCGAGATGCTGCAGCGCTACCACCCGCTGTGGATCAACGTGCACTTCAACCACCCGCGCGAGCTGACGCCCGAGGCTGCCAAGGCCTGCGACAAGCTGCTGCGCGCGGGCATCCCGCTCAACAACCAGGCCGTGCTGCTCAAGGGCGTCAACGACTCGCTCGAGACGATGCGCGCCCTGGTGCAGGGCCTGATGCGCATGCGCGTGCGGCCGTACTACCTCTACCAGTGCGACCCGGTGCGCGGCGCGGAGCACTTCCGCACGCCGATCCAGAAGGGCCTCGAGATCATCGAGGGACTGCGCGGCCACACGAGTGGCCTCGCGGTGCCCACGTACGTGATCGACGCGCCCGGCGGCGGCGGCAAGATTCCCGTCAGTCCGACCTACCTGCTCGACCACGATCCGGTCGCGGGTCGCGCAACGCTGCGCAACTACCAGGGCCGGCTGTTCGAGTACGTCGAGCCGCAGGGGCGTTCGAGCGCTCCCGCGCCCGCGCCCGCGGAACCCAAGGTCGTCGGCAAGAGTCACTGGGTCCACCGCGGACACTCGCGCGAGGAGCGCCAGCAGCGAGCTCAGGGTGAATCCACGTGAGGATCGGGCTGGCCTTCGACCTGAAGGCCGACCACGAGGCGCGCGCGGGAGGACCGGACGACCTGCTCGAGGAGTACGACTCGCCGGCGACGGTCGCGGCGATCGAGGCCGCGTTGCGCGAGTGCGGCCACGAGGTCGAGCTCCTCGGCGGCGGGCGGCGCTTCGTCGCCGCGCTGCTCGAACGCCCGCCCGAATTGGTCTTCAACCTGGCCGAGGGCGCGCTCACGCGCTCGCGCGAGGCGCACGTGCCGGCCGTGTGCGAGCTCCTGCGCGTGCCCTGCACGCACAGCGACCCGCTCACGCTCGCGCTGACGCTCGACAAGGCGCTCGCCAAGCGCGTGGTCGCCTCGCACGGCCTGGCGACGCCGCGCTTTGCGGTGATCGAGCACACGCGTGAGCTCGACACGCTCGCGCTCGGCTTTCCCTGCATTGCCAAGCCGCTGTGCGAGGGCTCGAGCATCGGTATCCGCAACAGCTCGCGCGCGGCCGACCGCAGCGCGCTGCGCCGGGAAGTCGAGCGCATGCTGGGCGACTACCGCCAGCCCGTGCTGGTCGAGGAGTTCCTCACCGGCACGGAGCTGACGGTCGGCGTGCTCGGCAGCGGGAACTCCGCGCGCGTGCTGGGCATGATGGAGATCGGCCCGCGGCGCGCGCCCGCGGCGGAATTCGTCTACTCGCTCGAATCCAAGCGCAACTGGCGCGAGGAGGTCGAGTACCACGTCCCCCCGCGCCTGCCCGCGGCAGCGATCGGCGCTGCGCACGCGCTCGCGCTCGGCTGCCACCGCGCGCTGGGTTGCCGCGACCTCTCGCGCATCGACCTGCGCCTGGACGCCCACGGAGCGCCGCATTTCCTCGAGGCCAACCCGCTGCCCGGATTGAACCCGGAGACGGGCGACGTGGTGATCCTGGCGCGCCGCAGCCACATGCCCTACGACGAACTCGTCGCGCGCGTGGTGCACGAGGCGCTCGCGCGCAGCGGAGTCCGGGCGTGAGCCTGCGCGTCGTGATCCTCGCGAGCCGCGACGAAGCGCTCGCCCACGGCAGCGCGCAGGATGCGCTGGCGGTGCAAGCGCTCGACACGCAGCTCGACGCGCTCGAACGCGCGCTGGTCGAGCTCGGACACGTGCCGCTGCGCGTCGAGGCCGAGCCCGACCTCGCGCGCACCGCGCACACGCTGCTCGCGCGCCGGCCGGAGCTTGTCTTCCACTGCGTCGAGTCGCTCGAGGGCGACGCGCGCGGAGAGGCGCTCGTGGCCGACATGCTCGCGCGCCTGGAGCTCGCCTGCACCGGGTCGCCCGCCCGCGCGCTCGCCGATGCGCTGCAGAAGCCGCGCGCGCGCGCGCTGCTCGAGGCGGGCGGCGTCGCGCTGCCGCGCGGATTCGTGCTCGAGCACGAGCAGGGAGCGCTGCCTGCCTGGTACGGGCCCGGCCGCTACCTCGTCAAGCCCGCGCACGAAGACGCGAGCCACGGCATCGAGCTCGAAAGCGTCGTTTCCACACTCGGGGCGCTGCGCGCGCGCGTGCGCCACGTGTGCCGCACCTACGCGCAGCCGGCGCTGGTCGAGGAGTTCATCGAGGGCCGCGAGTTCAACGTCTCGCTGCTCGGCAGCGGTGACGGCGCGCGCGTGCTGCCGCTGGCGGAGATCGATTTTCGCGAGTTCCCCGCCGGCCAACCCCGGCTCGTCACCTACGCCGCGAAGTGGATCGAGTCGAGCGCGGAATACCGCGGCTCGCCGTCCGTGCCGGCGCAGGACCTCGAACCGCAGCTCGAGTCGCGCATCCGCGAGGCTGCCCTGCGCGCCTACCGCGCGCTGGGCCTCGCGGGCTACGGCCGCGTCGATCTGCGCCTGGATGCACACGGCCGGCCGCTGGTCCTCGACGTCAACCCCAACCCCGATCTCTCCCCCGACGCCGGCCTCGCCCGCGCCGCCCAACGCGAAGGCCTGAGCTATGCACGACTCGTCGACACGATCCTGCACGACGCCCTCGAGCGTGCGCCTGCGCGCGCTGCGCGAGGCTGACCGCGCGCCGCTCGAGGCGATCCTGCGCGCCACGCGGGCCTTCCGCGAGGACGAGATCCCCGTCGCGCTCGAATTGATCGACGCAGGCGAGGCCGCGGGCTACCGCTTCCTGGTCGCCGAGTGCGACGAACGCGCCGCCGGCTACTGCTGCTTTGGCCGGGCGCCGCTCACGCTGGGCACCTTCGACCTGTACTGGATCGCCGTCGATCCGCAGTTGCACGGGCGCGGCATCGGCCGCGAGCTGATGCACGAGGCGGAGGCGCAGGTCGAGCGTGAGGGTGGCCGGCTGTTGCTGGTCGAGACCTCCGACAAGCCGGCCTACGCGAGCACGCGCGCGTTCTACGAGCGCCTGGGCTACGCGCGCGAGGCGCACATCGCGCACTACTACGGGCCGGGCGACGGCAAGCTCGTCTACGCACGGAGGTTTGCATGAACAAGCACGACAAGCAGGACGAACTCCCGGTCGAGAACCTCCAGACAGCGCGCTTCGAATGCGTGTTCCCGACCTGTGGCGGCATCTGCTGCCGCAACGGGCGCCCCGCGGTCGAAGCGGCCGAGGCACAGCGCATCCAGAAGAACCTGCCCAAGTTCCTCCCCCACCTGCGGCCGGCCTCGCGCAAGGTGGTCGAGGCCGATGGTTTCCTCACGCGCCGCACCAAGGAAGGCCTGCCGACGCTGGCGGTCAAGGACGGCTGGTGCGTGTTCGAGAACGAGGGCTGCGTGCTGCACAAGGTCGGCCTCGCCGAGGGCGAGAAGTTCCGCTACAAGCCCTGGCGCTGCGTGGTGTTCCCGCTCGAGCGCTCGAAGTCGGGGCGCTGGCACGTGCGCCAACACGGGCTGAAGGGCGAGGCCTGGGACCTGTTCTGCCTGGACCCCAAGGAATCGGAGAAGCGCGCGGCGGACACGCTCGGCGACGAGCTCGAGCACGCGCGCGAGACCGAACGACGACTGCGCAAGCGCTGAGCCGCGCTCAGGCGCGGAACGAGTCGCGGTCGAGCGAGGGTTCGCGGTTGGCCGCGAGGCCCAGGCACAGGCCCAGCGCGAGCATCGTCGCCATCATCGACGAGCCGCCGGTGGAGAAGAGCGGCAGCGGAATGCCGGTCAGCGGGACCAGACCCAGGTTCACGGCCGCGTGGATGAACAGGTGCGCCGAGAAGTACAGGCCGATGCCCGCGACGGCCAGGCGCGAGAAACGATCGCGCAGCCGACTCGCACTGCCCAGGATCGCCGCGACGAGCAGCGCGTAGACACCGAGGATCAACGTCGTGCCGAGCCAGCCCGATTCCTCCGACACCACGGCGAAGATCGAATCGCAGTCGCGCTCGGGCAGGTGGCCGGCCGTGTTGGCGATGCCCTCGCCCAGGCCCGCGCCGGAGAGGCCGCCGTTCCCGATCGCGACGCGCGCGTGGTAGGCGTGGAAGGCGGCGCCGCTCTTGCCGTCGATCAGGTCCTCGGCCGCGAAGCTCTGCACCCAGGTGTTCACGCGCCGCAGCTGGTACTCGTGCACGAAGTGGAACTTCACGAGGCCCGCGCCGAGCAGCAGCGCCAGCACGAGGAAGCGCGCCAACACCCCCGCGCGCGCGCCGGCGATGTAGAGCATCCCGAGCGTCACCGGCACGAGGCTGAGCGCGGTGCCCAGGTCGGGCTGGCGCGCGACGAGCGCCATCGGGACGAGCGCGACGGCGAGCGGCGGCCCCCAGTCGCGCGGCTTCGCGAGCTTGTTCTTGTACAGGATGCGCGCGAGCATCAGCACCACGCCGATTTTTGCCAGCTCCGAGGGCTGCAGGTCGAAACCGGTCCCGGGCACCGTGATCCAGCGCTTGGCGCCGTTCAAGCTGTGGCCGACGAAGGGCAGCGCGACGAGCAGCCCCAGGCAGGCCGCGTACACCAGCCAAGCCTGGCGCGCGATCCAGCGCGCGCGCAGCGAGAGGCCGAGCACGAGGAAGGGCAGCGACAGCAGCACCTTGACCACGTGGTTGTCGAAGTCGACCGATTCCTTGGGCGGCCGGTCGTAGAGGATGTCCGCCGTGTGCATCGCGTGCACGAAGGCCAAGCCCAGGCACAAGAGCACGAGCGCGAGGAAGAGCACGTGCCAGTCGAGCGAGCCCCAGCGCACCGCGCGCAGCGAAACGATGTGCGCGAAGGCCCCGCGCCGGCGCTCGGAGGCCTCTTTCATCGCTGCACGTCCTCGCCCAGCGCGTAGCGCTTCACGGCCTCCTCGTGCAGGAGCTGCGCCGTGACCCACACGGCACTCTTGCTGGCTGTCTCGGAGACCTCGTGCAGGTAGACGACCACGATCGCACGCGGATTCTCCGCGGGGAACCAGCCCGAGATCCAGGCGTGCTTGCGCGACTTGTCGGCCAGCATGTCGGCGCGATCGGCGTCGGTCAGCTCCTTCGAGTCCTTGAATGCGCCGAGGTCGGCGCTGCCAGTCTTGCACGCGAAGCTGAAACCCAGGTCGTGCAACGGGTCCGCGCTCGCCGTGCCGCGTTCGACGACGCCCACCATCGCGCGCCGCACGAAGGCCAGCACGTCGGGCGCGATCCCCAGCGGCCGCGCGCGGTGCGGCACCTCGTGCCCGCCGATCGAGGCGACCAGGCGCACGTCGGGGAGCTCGCCAGTGACCAGGCTCGCCGTCGCGCGCGCGACCTGCATCGGCGTCGCCTCCATCGGCATCAACCCGCACGAGAAGCGCATCGCGGTGCTCAGGTCCGCAAGCTCCCCGGGCAGCGCCTCGGGCTTGGGGATGTGGAAGTCCTCGTGGATCCCGTGGCCCCCGTCGCCCGCGAGATCGCCGATGCCCGTCGGCTCGTCGAAGCCGAACAGGTGCGCCATCGCGAGGAACTGCTCGGGCGTGTAGAACTTCTCGCCCACCTGCCCGAAGTACGCGTTGCACGAGTGCACCAGCGCGTCCTCGAGCGCGAGCACGCCGTGGTGGTGGCAGTGGATCGTGCGGTAACCCCAGCCCTTCTCGAGCGGCAGGCAGCCGAATTGCGTGCCCTCCGTCAGGCCCAGCCGGTCGAGCGCGTACGCCGCGACGAAGGGCTTGAAACACGAGCCCGGCGGGTTCGAGGTCGGCATCTGGAGCGTGCGCTCGCGCAGGAACGAGTGCTCGGCGTCGCGGCCGGGGGTGCGCGGCAGTCCGCCGCGGCTGGGCACGCTCGCGGCCGCGAGCAGATCGCCCTCGGGCGTGAGCAGCACGATCGCGCCGACGGGAAACTTGCACCACAGCTGATCGCTCTCGTCCCCGTTCGGCATCACGGGATGTTCGAGCACCGCCTGCGCCGCGCGCTGCAGCGCACTGTCGAGCGTGAGCTTCACCTCCGCGCCGTCGACCGGTGGCCGCACGAGATCCGCCTCGGCGGCCTGCGCCTCGTCGGCGAGCGAGAAGGACTGCTCATAGCCGTCGCGGCCGCGCAGTTGCTTGTCGAGCCAGGCCTCGACACCTGTCCCTCCGGTCCAATCGTCCTGGCGCAGGAGCTCGGTCGCGAGCTCGCGCATCTCGGCCTGCTCTTCGCTGCTGCGCACGAGCTTGGCGCGCAGCTCCGCCAATCGCCCGCGCTCGCGCCGTTCCGCGAGCAGATCCGAGAGCCGCGGACGGCGCACGTTCCCCACCAGCCCGGTCGCGACACCGACGCCCGCGGCATCCTGCTCGGGATGCACGCGCACGGTGACGGGCATGGCACGGAAGCCGTCGTAGTCCGCTGCGCCGCGTGTGACGAGTTCGACGAGGTCCCAGCTCGGCTGCTTGCAGACCACCGCGGGGCGCGTGCTGCGGTCGAGCAGCAGGAAGCGCTCGGCGTCGGTCGCGCGCGAGAGGCGCTCCTCGGCGAAGGCGAAAGGTCCGCGCACCCCCGACTGCTCGCGCATGCGCTCGAGGTCGCGCGCGAGCTCGTCCTGGAAGTGCGACTCGAGCGCGAAGAAGAGGCCCGTGAGCTCGATGCGCGCTTCGTCGCCGTCGAGCCGGCTGCCGCGCGACGCGAAACGGCGCCAGCGCTGGGCCGATTCGAGCGACCCGACCGGCGGTTTCCAGTCCGGCGCGACGGCCGTCATCTCCGGCGTGAGCTCGGTGCCGTGCGCGAGGTCGGTCAGCGCGCCGACCAGGCGCCAGCGGTCATCTTCCTCGTGCGCGAGGTCCTCGAGCCCCTGACTCTGGAAGGGCAGCGCCGCGCGGCGCGAGGACGAATCGCCTGCGCCGGGGACGTCCTCGAAGATCGAGTCGAGTTCGAACTCGACACACGGCTCATCGAACTCGCGCCACGAGCGCGGACGGTCGTCCGTGCCGCGCAGATCCTGATCGCCCGAGGCCCACAAGAGCGCGAGCTCGGACAGCATCCGATCCGCGCGGCGCGTGACGATCGGCTCGGACTGCGTGCGCGTGAGCACGCGCGGCAACAGCACGCTGGTCGCGATGCGCTCCCAGCGCTCGCGCCGCGTGGAACTCCACTCCGAGAGTCGCGCCGCATCCCAGCGCAGCGCGCGGCCGATCCAGGCCGTGTCGAAGAACTCCTCGAGCAGCTGCGTGCGCAGCCGTCCGGGGTCGAAGCCAGCCGCCTCGCGGAAGAGCGCGTTGGCCGCGTCGTCCTCGATCGCGCGCCGCTCGCCCTCGAGCAGCTCGAGCAGCCGCGCGAGCGGCGTCGCGCCGTCGCCGGTGCGTCCGCCGTCGTGCTCGACGAGCTCGGCCAGGTGCGCGAGGCGCTCGCGCGCGACGCGCAGGCGCTCGAGCAGATCCTTCTCGAGGTCGCTCGCCGGCAGGCCACGTGAGTGCGCCGCGAGCGCGAGCAGGGTCCAGCCGACCTCGGGCGATTCGGGCTTGGGCGTCAGGCACTTGCGCTGTCGGGCGGGCAGCTCGAGCAACTCGGCCGCGTAGAAGCGCAGATCGCCCGCGCGCCGGTCGCGCAACTCCAATCGCGCGTCTTCGGGCGTGAGCTCGGCGCTCGAGCGCGGATCGAGCGAGGCGCCCTTGGCGAAGGCGTAGAGCTGCTGCGGCGTGAGCTCGACCAGCTGGCGCGCCCAGTCCTCCAGATGCGCCTCCGCCTCCGCGAGCCCGACCGCTCGCAACTCGAGCGTCGAACGCGCGTGCGCGATCTGCGCGACCGGGCTGCCGCGGCGGAAGTCGCGGTAGCACAGGCGCAACTCGAAGCGGTCCTCGTCGCGGGCGAGCACGCTGCCGTTGCGGTCCAGGATCGAGCCGCGGTGGTAGGGCACGAGCTCGGAGCTCTGCAGCATGCCAGCGGCCTCGGCGGCCCAGACCGGATGCTCGAGCACCTGCACCTGGAACGCGCGGCCGAGCAGCACGAGCAGCCCCAGCCCGAGCACCGCGAGCAACGGCCCGACGCGCCGCTGCGCTACCACCGGCGGCTCCGCAGCGGGCTCAGCCCCGGAAGTTGCGCGAGCAACGGACCCGCGACGAGCGCCAGCACGCCCGAGCTGAGCGCGATCAGCGCCAGCGGCAGCACCGGCGGCTCGAAGCCGGCGAGCGAACCGTGCGCCCAGTAGGTGCGCGCGCAGCAGGCGAGGAAGATCCACAGATCGCAGGCAAAGATGCACAGCACCGCGACGACTCCGCGCAAGAGCGGCGCGCTGATCTCGAGCGAGGAGCGCAGCGCCATCACGAGCAGCGCGAAGCCCAAGAGACCCGAGAGCTGCACCAGCGGCGGCTCGCTCGAGAAGGCCGAGCGTACCAGCGCCGCGAGCACGCCCGCGATCCACGCGTCGCGCTCCTCCATGCGCGCGAGCAGCGAGAAGAGCAGCACCAGGCCGAGTTCGGGGAACCACATCGCGGTCCCCCCGCGCGCGAACTGGCCCTGCAGCGCGAAACACACGAGCAGCCACGCGCCGAAGGCGACCCAGGCCAGGCGTCGTTCGCCGTTCACGGCTCCTCTCCCCCGAGGCGTTCCCCGGTCCAGGCCTCGAGCGCGGTCCCGAAACGGCCGGCCGCCGGTCTGCGCAGCACCAGCGTGTGGGCGCCCTCGCCCACGGGGAGTTCGGCGCTGCCCAGGTACAAGCCGGGCGGGATGCCGCGCTCGCCCGAGCTCGTGTAGAGCTGCGCGGAGCGCGCGTGTTGGCCGAGTTCGCGTGCGAGCTCCGCGCTCTCCTCCCAGGCGAGGTAGACCAGCGAGCGCGAGACGTCGCAGCCGAGCGAGAGCACGCGGCCCAGGTGCAGCGGGCCGTAGCGGTCCTCGACGCTTGCGAGCACGAGCAGCCGGAAGCCCGGGTTGCCCAGGCACTCGACCTCGCTCGAGAACAGGCCCGCGTGCGAGATGCGCCCGACGAACTCCGGGCCGCGCGCAACCGCGGCGCCCTCGCGCAGGCCCGTGCGCGATCCGCCGAGCAGTTGGCGCGTCTCGCTCCAGGGCGAGAGCATGCCGTCGAGCGTGGCGCGTACCGGAATCCACGCCGCGGCATCGAAGGGGTCCTGCGCGAGCAGCTCGCCCGCCGGCGCGCGCTCGGGCGGGCAGAGCACGAAGACCTGGCTGAACCCGCCGCTGTAGTCGAGCACCGGCTCGACGGCCCAGGCCCGCCGCGTGCCAAGCTCCAGCGGCACGAGCGTGCCGAGGCGGTAGCCCTCCGCGAGCGTGCTCCACTCGCCGCCCGCGGCCGCGTCCTCGTGCACGCGCAGCTCGCGCTCCGCGCCCGGTGTGCTCTGCAGCGCGCGCACGGCGAGCAGGCGCGAGTGCCCGCCCGAGTGCTCCGCCCGCGCGAGCCCGCCCACGACGAGTTCGAGCTCGCCCGCGCGCGCGCCCACGCGCGCGTGCGAAGCGGTGACGAGCTCGACGCGCGCCTCGCCGCGCGCGAGCGCGCCGCTGGCAGCGCGGCCGACCTCGAGCACGCTGCCGACGTAGACGTCTCCGCACACGACCGGCATGCCGGGCAGGACCGACGCCTCGGGCGGAAAGCGCACGACGACGAGATCGGCGCGCTCCTGTGAACGGTCGATCACCTGTGCGTGCACGAGACCGCGCCGAGCGACGAGCGACGCGTCCGCCGGCTGCGCTTCCTGCTGCTCGGCGATCAGGAGTTCGCGCACGCGCGCGCGGCTCTCACCATCGCTCGAGGCGTGCACGCTCGAGAACCACGAGAGCGGCAGCGCAATCCGGCCGAGCTGCCGCGCCGGCTCGAAACACAGATCCGCGAGTCGCTCGACCAGACCGATGGGCCGAAAGGCCAGCGCCGCCAGCGCCAGCCAGATCACGACGATCGTGCTCCTGCCCATGCATCCCCCCCACGGCTGTCGTGCACGATTCCCGCCGCGCACCCGCCGTCCCTATCGCCGGCGCGAGCTTACGAATCTTCCTCTTCCGAGGACAACACGCGCGCGAAGACTTCGAGCTTCTCGAGGAAGACTCCCGTGCCACGGGCGACTGCGGTCAGCGGATCGTCGGCGACCTTGGCCGGGATGCCGAGCGTCTCGCCCACGGCGTTGGCGATTCCGTAGAGCTGCGCTCCGCCGCCACACAGCGTGACGCCCGAGTCGCACAGGTCGGCCGAGATTTCCGGCGGCGCCTCCTCGAGCACGCCGCGCACGGCCTCGCAGATCAGACGCACCGGGTGGTTGAGCGCCTCGCGCACCTCCATCGAGGTGACCGTGGTCTTGCGTGGCAGGCCCGTCACGCTGTCGCGACCCTTGACCTCCATCGAGAGCTCCTGCTCCATCGGCCAGGCCGAGCCGATCGTGAGCTTGATGCGCTCCGCCGTCTGCTCCCCGATCAGCAGGTTGTGGTGCCGCCGCAAGAGGTTCGAGATCGCGTCGTCGAGCTCGTCGCCCGCGACGCGCAGCGAGGTCGAGGTGACCATGCCTCCCAGCGCCAGCACGGCGATCTCGGTCGTGCCGCCGCCGATGTCGACGATCAGCGAGCCGTGCGCCTCGATCACCGGCAATCCGATGCCGATGCCCGCCGCCATGGGCTCGTCGATCAGGAACACGCGCCGCGCACCCGCGCGCTCGGCCGAGTGGATCACGGCGCGGCGCTCGACCGCGGTGATGCCCACGGGGACCGCGATCACGACCTGCGGCTTCACACGGCGACGGCCCTCGTGCACCTTCGTGATGAAGTAGCGCAGCATCTTCTCGGTCACGTCGAAGTCGGCGATCACGCCGTTGCGCAGCGGACGGATGGCCTCGATGTTGCCGGGCGTCTTGCCGAGCATCGCTTTGGCCGCATTTCCGACGGCCATGCCGTCGAGCAGCACCTCGCCGGTGTCCTTGCGGACCGCGACCACGCTCGGTTCGTTGAGGATGATGCCCCGGCCGCGCACGCTCACGAGCGTGTTCGCAGTGCCGAGGTCGATGCCCATGTCGATCGAAAATCGACCCAGGGCCCACTCCAGCGGCTTGAAGACCACGTCAGCCTCGCTCTCTCGTTGCGGCTTCGGGGGGGATGGAAGGGCGTGAGGTCGCGCGCTTCATGGATTTCGTGCGCAGTCTAGCGGTCGGGGCTGCCGGATCAAGCAGACACAAAGTGTTGTGGAGCGCGAGTGCTCGCGCGCAGCGGGCGTCGAGCGTGGGCCGAATAGGAGTCTGCAAACGAGCGCGGGCCGCGCAGCGAGTGGCTGAGCGGCCCGCGGGTGTGTGCGACCGGATCGGTCAGGGCTTGAAGAACAGGCCCGAGCCGAGGCTGTGCCCCATGTAGTAATCGGTCAGCAGGCATGCCGCGAGGAGCATGAGCGTGCTGAGGATCGCGAGGGTCTCCGCCAGGCCCATGCCGGGAGCGGCCGGAGCCGCAGCCTCGGTGCCCTTGACGGAGCTGGCGCTGGGACCACGCGTGGTGGTCGTGCGGGAGCTGACAGTAGTACGACGTGCCATGGTGTTTTGCCTCCCGTGGGCTCAGAGGTGCGTCGCGGCGCCATCGCCCTGGCGGATCGTCTCGCCCTTGACCTTGCGGACGAGGACGGCCGAGCACATGTCGGCGTAGACGTACTCGACGCGCGCCTGACCCTTGTAGGTGGAGCCATCGAAGATCTCGAAGGTGTAGCCGCGCTGCACGTTGGCCGAGGAGCCGCGGTTGATCGACACGAGGCCGGGCTCGACGCCCATCTCCACCGCGAGGATCTTGCCCTCGATCAGCGGCATCGCCTGGATGTCGGAGAGCTTGTAGCCGGTCACCTGGACGACGGTGGCGAGCTCGGTCTTGATCTTCTCGCGGTCCTTCTCGACCGAAGCGAGCTGCTTCTCCTTGTTGGCGATGTCGGAGTTCGCCTCGACGAGCTTGCCTTCGAGATCCGAAGCCTTGGCTTCGGCGGCGAGCTGGGCGGCGGCGGCTTCCTTGGCCTTGTTCTCCGCGTCGAACTGCGCGGCCTGCGCCTTCATCTGCGCGTCGTGAGCCGACTTCGAGTCCGCCTGCATGCCTTCGAGGGTGCCGGCGATCTTCTTGTAGTCGGCTTCCATCGTCTCGAGCTTCGAGGCGTTGGTCTTGTTGTCGTTGTCGACGCGCGAGGCCTCGGACTTGGCGTCCTCGAGCTGCTGCTGGAGGCGACCACGGGCGTCATTGGCCTCGGTCAGCTTGGCGGCGAGCGCGGACTTCTCCTCGCCCATCATTTTCTCGAGGCCTTCGCGCTTGCTGACCTCCTGTTCCCAGTCCGACTTGTACTTGTTGTTCAGCTGGACGGTGTTGGCCGCCCATCCGAGGAAGGCCGCGGCGAGGATCACGTTCAGGACCGTGAAGATTTTGGCGATGGTGCTCATGCTTCTCCGAGTGGGGAGGGGGGGGTGGAGGGGCCCCTACTTGGATCGAAACGTTCGGATGTGACAAGGGCTCGAGGTCAGGGGGGGTGACGCGCGCGTGACGCGCATCGGTTGACCTAAGGCCTTGATTGGCAAGGATCTTGGACGGCACTGCCGCGAGGACAGAGCGCGGGGCGAGAGTCTAGCGAGGCCCCAGGACGGGGTCAAGCGCTCTCGCGCCCTCCTATCCAGGCCTGGCTACGGTGTAACCGCGCGGGGTCGCCAAAGGAGGAGGACTAGCCAGGGTGCGAGCACGAGCAACCAGCGCAGCCACGGTTCGGCGCACACGTACGGCGTCCGGTCGCCCTCGTGGCCGGCGACAGGCACGGGGACATCGACCAGCAGGCTGCCCCCGACCATGCGGTCCTTCCCCCCCACGCGCAGGCGCGAGATCTCGCTCCCGTCGGCCGCGAACAGGCACGAGATGCCCGAGTTGGTGACGCGCGCCATGGCCCGGCCGCTCTCGATCGCCGCCAAACGCGAGAAGGCGAGCATGTGGTCGTACTCGTTGGTCTCCTCGTACCAGGCCTCGTTGCTGAGCACGAGATGCGCGTCCAGCGCCCCGTTCCGCAGCGGCTCGGTATAAGGGTCGTCGAAGGTGTTGTCGAAGCAGATGCTGAGGCCCAGGCGCACCGACCGGAAGCCCGCGACGGGCAGGGTCAGCACCCCGGTCTGCTCGCCCGGCACGAGGTCGGGGATGTAGCCCGCGAGGCTGAAGGCGGCGTCCCGAACCCAGGCCCAGCGCTCCAGGCCGCACATCGTCTCGCCGCCCGGGACGAGGTGGTGCTTGGCCCCCCAGCCCAGGCGCTGGCCGTCGGGCCCCCACACCATCGCGACCGTCGTGCGCCGGATCTCGCCGCCGCGGGAGAGGTACACGTCCGTGCCGGTGACGAAGGCGGCCCCCGGGGGCATCACCTTGCGCGAGAGCAGCATGTCGCGCACCCCGCGCTCGTTGGCGCGCAGCGACGCGAGGCCGGGGAAGCTGCGGTCCCAGACCGGGGGGTGCTCCCCGCGCGTGAGTGCGCTCTCGAGGCCCTCGGACTCGAAGTACTCCTGCAGCAGCGACTCGCCCCAGCACACGAGGTCGATCGCGGGCCGTCCGCCGCGCGCGGGCGAGGCCGCCGCGCCCTCCCGCGTGCGCGCGAGCAGCTCGGGCAGCAGATCGCCGTTGTCCATCTTGCGGTGCTGCTCGAAGGAGGGCTGAACCAGCAGCAGGCGCGGGCCGGGCTCCATCGGAGGAGGGGAAGTGGCCAGGCTCATCACGGGTGCGAGCGCCAGCGGTCCCGTTGCCAACGCCCGCGCGATCCAAGCCCGTGCAGCCTGGCCGCGCCCGTTAGGCGCGCCGGCCTGCCCGGTCATCCGCAAGCGCCTCGAGATGAGGTCGGCGAGCGCGCCCGCGCAGCCGGCAGCCGCGAACGAGAGCCCCATCACGCCCCACACGCGCGCGCTGCCCGCGAACGGCGTGACGGAGAAATAGTGCCCCAAGCGCAGCCAGCCAAAGCCGAAGGGCGGCTCGATCCAGGCGCGCGCGGTCTCGAACCCGACCCAGGCGAGCGGGACCGCGAAGGCGAGCGGGATGCGCCGCGCGAGCGCGCGCAGCATCACACCCGCGAGCCCCATGTACAGCGCGGGCACGATCGCGACGCCCAGCAGCGTGATCAGCACGACCAGCGTGGTCCACCAGCAGATGGCCGAGATGCCGATCGCGGCCGCGAGCCATTCGATCCAGAAGGCCTTGCGCCCGGGCCGGCAGGAGGAGCAGCCCCAGAGCGCGATCCCGGCGATCGCGAGCAGCCCCGATCCGTCGGGGAAGAGGTTCCCCGGCGTGCCGAGGAATAGCAGCCCCCACGCTCCGAGCACCCACGCAAGACGCGCGAGCGGCGCGAGCTCCCTCACAGCGGCCGCCAGGGGAGGATCGTCCCCTCCTCCGCGCTCGTGCCCGCGGCGACGACCGCGAAACCGTCTGCGCGCGTGACGCCGACGATGTCGGCCGAGCTGCGCCAGGCGAGCGGCTCCAGCTCGACCAGACCGTCGCTCGCCTGCCGCGCGCGCACGGGGTGGTTCTGCTGGCGCGGGTTGGCAGCGAGCGCCGCGCCGCGCCAGCGCCCCAGCGGCAGACGTTCGCGCTCCCACTCGAGCGCCTCGGCGCCCGACATGCGGCTCAGCGCGCGGCGTACGAAGGCGTGGAAGCCCACCAGGCACGAGACGGGATTGCCGGGCAGGCCGAAGACGGGCTTCCCGCCCTGCTGGCCGAACCACAGCGGCTTCCCGGGCTTGATCGCGATCTTGTGCAGCACCGGCTCGACGCCGATGCGCTCGAGCGTGCGGCCGACGAGGTCGTGCGCGCCCATGCTGACGCCGCCGGTCGTCACCAGCGCGTCGTGCTCCTCGAGCGCCGCGCGGAAGCGCGCCTCGAGCGCGTGCTCGTCGTCGCGCACGATGCCCAGGTTCGTGACCGCGGCACCGGCGCTGGCGAGCGCGGCGGCTAGATACAGCGTGTTGCCCTCGCGGATCTGTCCCGCGGCGGGTTTCTCGTTCGCGGGAACCAGCTCGTCGCCGGTCGTCACGAGCGCGACGCGCACACGCGCGAAGCACGGCGCGGGCTGGCAGCCGACGGCGGCGAGCACCGAGAGGTCGTCCGCGCGCAGGCGGCGCCCCGTGTGCAGCACGCTTGCGCCGCGCGCGAGGTCCTCGCCGCGGTGACACACGTGCTGGCCCGCGACGGGCCGGTCGTCGAGAAAAATGCCCTCGGTGGCCCGCCGCGAGCGCTCGACCATCACCACCGCATCGCAATCCGCGGGCAATTCGGCGCCGGTCGAGATCGCGACGCACTCGCCCGGGCCCACGCGGCCGCGGAACGGAGTGCCGGCTCTCGACTCCCCGGCGAGCGCGAAGGCGCGCACGCTCGCCGCGCCCTGGAAGTCGCTGCTGTGCACCGCAAAGCCGTCCATCGCGCTCTTCTCGAAGGGCGGCAGATCCAGGTCGGAGAGCACGTCCTGCGCGAGCACGCGCCCGAGGGCTTGCTCAAGCGGAACACGATCCCATGAGCGCACAGGGGTGACGCGCTCTAGAATCAGGGCAATAGCCTCCTCCGGTGTTCGCATGGGGGTCGCAGTCTAGCCCCCGCCCCCGTTCGAGTCCTCCCCATCCGCATGAGCCGTCCCCGTGAGAAGAAGGCGCGCGGCGTGTTCGCCCTCGTGCTGCTCGCTTGCCTGGCTGCCGCCTGCAGCGGCAAGTCCCCCGCCGACCCGGGCGCCTCCGCCGCCGCGCTGAAGAAGCGCGAGGCCCCGCGCGTGCGCGCCGAGCCCGTGGTGCAGCGCGAGATGGTGCGCACGCTCGAATCGACGACCGTCGTCGAGTCGGAGAAGGAGATCAAGCTCTTCCCGCGCGCGAGCGGCACGCTGCTCGAAATGAAGGTCGAGGAGGGCGACTCCGTCGAGGCGGGCGCCGTGCTCGCGCTCCTGGACGCGCGCGAGGCGCAGGCCAAGGTCGACGAGGCGCGCGTGGCGCTGCAGGAGGCGCAGGACAGCGACGCGAAGCTCGCGATCCAGGAGCGCGAAGCGCAGTCGAAGGTCGAGAGCGCGCGCCTGGGCATGGAACAGAAGGTGCGCGAGTACGACCGCAACGAGAAGGCCGCGGGAATCATCTCCGAGCAGGCGCTCGACCAGCTGCGCCTGGCGCGCGACACCTCGCGCTCGGACTTCGACGCGGCCAAGCTGGCCCTCGAGCGCGCGCAGGCCGACACCAAGGCCTCGAAGACCACACAGGAGAAGTCGCGCCTCGCGCTCGAGCGCGCGCAGCTCGACCTCTCCTACACGCAGGTCGTGGCGCCCTTCGCGGGCGTGATCGCCCAGCGCAGTGTCAAGGTCGGCGACCAGGTCAGCCCGGCGACGCAGGCTTTCGTGCTGACCGATGCGCAGAACCTGCGCGCGGTCTTCTACCGCCCGCAGCGCGAGCTGGCGCTGTTCCAGCCCGCCGCCGGCCAGCAGGAGGGCCTCTCGGCGATCGAAATCCGCGCCAGCGCCGAGGCGCTGCCCGGCGTCGCGCTGCGCGGCCAGATCCAGCTCGTCTCGCCCTCGATCGACGCGCAATCGGGCAACTTCCGCGTCACCGCGCGATTGGAGACCGCGGGCGGCAAGAACGAGCCGCGCAAGCTGCTGCCGGGCATGCTGGTCAAGCTCTCGATCGTCACCGACCGCCATCCCGGCGCGCTGGTCGTGCCCAAGCGCGCGCTGCGCCGCGAGGGCGAGGCCAACCTGCTCTTCGTCGTGCGCGAAGGCCACGCGCGGCGCGTCGAGGTCGACGAGGGGTTCACCGACGACCAGTTCGAGGAGGTCATCCCGCACGAGGGCTTCACGCTCGCCCCCGGCGAGGCGGTGGTCGTGGTCGGCAATCGCGAGCTCGAGGACGGCGCCGAGGTCGAACTCGAAGCGAGCGCTCCCAAGCCGGTCGAGAAGCCAGCCGACAAGCCCGCGGCCGAGAACGCCGCGGCGCCGGCGCCCCAGAAGGGCTGAGCGCATGGCCGCCGAGGAGCGCGAATCGACGGGAGGGACGCGCAGCGCCTTCTTCGAGCTGGTCACGACCCGTCCGGTCGCGATCATGATGATGTTCCTGGCCATCGCCGTGTTCGGCGTGGTCTCGCTCTCGAAGCTGCACCTGGATCTGCTGCCGGAGATCAGCTACCCGACCCTGACGGTGCGCACGGGCTATCCGGGCGCTGCGCCGGAAGACGTCGAGGATCGCATCTCCGAGCGCATCCAGGAGACGCTCTCGACGCTGCCGCACATCGTGCGCTCGACCTCGCTCTCGCGCGCGGAGGTCTCGGACGTCGTGCTCGACTTCGAATGGGGCACCTCGATGGCCTTCGCGGTGCAGGACGTGCGCGACCGGCTCGACAGCGTCGTGCTGCCGCGCGACGCCGAGCGGCCGCTGATCCTGCGCTATGACCCCAACCTCGACCCGATCCTGCGCGTCGGCGTGACGCTGCCCGAGGGCAGCAAGGCCTTCGGCGGCGACCGCGAGCGAGAGCTGATCCACCTGCGCTGGCTCGCGGAGAAGCGCATCAAGCGCGAGCTGGAGACGATCCCCGGCATCGCGGCGGTGCAGGTGCGCGGCGGCCTGCAGGAGGAGATCCGCATCCGCGTCGATCCCTTCCGCATGGCGGCGCAGAACCTCGATCCCGCGACGCTCGGCACGCGTCTGGCGCAGGAGAACCTGAACGCCTCGGGCGGGCTGATCCGCGAGGGCTCGAGCGAGTACCTCGTGCGCACGCTGAACGAGTTCCGCGACGTCGCGGAGATCGAGAACCTCGCGCTCGTGCGCCGCGGCAACGCCGTGATCCGCATCAAGGACGTGGGCACGGTCGAGCGCACGCACGCCGAACGCGAGGTCGTGACGCGCATCGCCGACCACGAGGCGGTCGAGATCGCCATCTACCGCGAGGCGGGCGCCAACATCGTCAGCCTCGCCGACGCCGTCAAGGCGCGCATCTTCGGCACGCCCGAGCAGCAGCAGCGCGCAAAGATGCAGCAGGACGCGGGCGGCGGAAACTTGGCCTTCTCCGAGCGCGAGAACCTGCCGCAGCTGGCCTGGACGATGCGCAAGGAGGCGCACTTCGAGCCGCTCTCGGACCAGTCGACCTTCATCCGCTCGGCCATCGACGACGTCAAGAGCTCGGCCTGGCTGGGCGCGCTGCTGGCGATGGTCGTGATCTGGTTCGCGCTGCGGCGCCTGCCCCCCACGCTGATCATCGGCATCTCGATCCCGGTGTCGGTGGTCGTGACCTTCGCCGCGATGTACTCCAGCGGCGTGACGCTCAACATCATGTCGCTCGGCGGCCTGGCGCTGGGCATCGGCATGCTGGTCGACAACTCGATCGTCGTGCTCGAGTCGATCGCCAAGTGCCGCGAGGAGGGCGATTCGCTGCTCGCCGCCGCGGTGCGCGGCACGCGCGAGGTCGCGGGCGCGATCACCGGCTCGACGCTGACCACGGTCGCGGTCTTCGCGCCGATCGTGTTCGTGAAGGGCATCGCCGGGCGCATCTTCGGCGACCAGGCGCTGACGGTCGTGAGCTCGCTGCTCGTCTCGCTGATCGTGGCGCTGGTGCTGATCCCGATGCTCGCCTCGCGCGAGTGGCTCTTCGGCGACCGCCGCGAAGAGACGGCGCCTTCGCGCCCGCCCTCGCCGGTGGCTGGATTCCAGCGCACGTGGGCCGGCATCGTGCCCAGTTTGCTGCGCTTCAAGGGCCGCGTGTGGTTGTGGCTCTTCGGCGGTGCCGTACGCGTGCACGGCCTGCAGCGCAACTCGCGCTTCAGCCTTTTCGGCACGCTGCTGTGGCCCTTCCACTGGGCGCACGACAAGCTCTGGGGGCTGATCGAGCGCGCCTATCCGCGCGTGCTCGGCGCCGCGCTCGCGCGCCCCTGGACGGTGCTCTTCTTCGTCGCGTGCCTGGCGGGCTGGTCCTTCCTGCGCGTGCGCCACCTGGGCCTGGACCTGTTGCCCGAGGTGCACCAGGGCGAGTTCACAGCCTACGTCGGCCTGCCCGTCGGCACGCCGCTCGAGACCACCGATACGGTGCTGCGCAAGCTCGAGGCGCGCGTGCGCGAGATCCCCGGCGTCGAGCTCACCGCGCTGACCGTGGGCGTCGAGAAGGACACGCTCACACGCGAGATCGAGGGCAAGCACACCGGGCGCCTCTCGGTGCGCCTCGTGCAGGGCAAGGCCAACCAGGTCGAGGAGGAGCGCGTCGTCGCCGCCACGCGCAAGTTGATCGCCGACGACCCCGCCGTGCGCTCGGTGGACATCAAGCGCTCGACGCCCTTTGCGCTCGAGGCGCCGGTCGAGGTCGAGGTGCTCGGTTACGACCTGGACGAGATCACCAAGGTCGCGCGCGAGGTGCGCGAGCGCCTGGAGCGCATCCCCGGGCTCTCCGACGTGCGCACCACGCTGCGGCCGGGCCACCCCGAGGCGCGCGTGAGCTTCGACCGCGACAAGATCCTCGAGTACGGCCTGGACCTGAACGCCATCGCGACGCTCGTGCGCGACCAGGTGCAGGGCAACGTCAGCACGCGTTTCGTCCAGGGCGACGAGCGCATCGACGTGCGCGTGATCGGCGACGAGGTGCTGCTGTCCTCGCTCGACCGCGTGCTCTCGCTGGAGGTCAATCCCCTCTCCGACAAGCCCGTGCCGCTCTCCTCGGTCGCGCATGTCGAGACCGTCGAGGGCCCGGCCGAGATCCGCCGCATCGGCAACACGCGCGCGGTGGTCGTCAGCGCCTCGACCGGCGGCCTGGATCTGGGCGGCACGGCCGATGCGATCGAGAAGGCGCTCGCCGACCTGCGCACACCCGACGAGGTCGCGCTGCAGATCGGCGGCCAGAAGCGCGAGATGGAAGAGGCGCAGAGCTCGATGCGCTTCGCGCTGCTCTTGGCGCTGTTCCTGGTCTACGCCGTGATGGCCTGCCAGTTCGAGTCGCTGGTGCAGCCGCTGATCGTGATGTTCACGGCCCCGCTGGCGGCCGTGGGCGTGCTCTTCGCGCTCGACCTGCTCGACATCCCGCTCTCGGTGATCGTGTTCATCGGCCTGATCCTGCTCGCGGGCATCGTGGTGAACAACGCGATCGTGCTGATCGACCGCGTCAACCAGACGCGCGCGCGTGGCTTCTCCGTGCGCGAGGCGCTGCTCGAGGCCGCCGCCACGCGCCTGCGACCGATCTACATGACCACCGCGACGACGGTGCTGGGCCTCCTGCCGATGACCGGCTGGCTGGCCTCGTTGCCGGGCATCGGCGCGCTCGGCACGGGCGAGGGCGCGGAGCTGCGTGAACCGCTGGCGGTCACGGTCGTCGCAGGTCTCACGAGCGCCACGCTGCTGACGCTGGTCGTGATTCCCTGCATCTATCTCGTCATGCTGCGCCACCAGGACGCGCGGAGGATCGCATGAACGTCCAGGAACGCGGCGCGGGCTTCTTCGCGGCGCTCGTGCGCCGGCCGGTGATGCTGCTGACGGTGTGCCTGACGCTGGTGCTGATCGGCCTCCTGGCCTGGTCGCGCATCCCGATCCAGATGATGCCCGACGGCATCGTCGAGCCGGGCCTGCAGATCTGGGTGCAGAACCTCGGCGCCAGCGCGCCCGAGAACGAGGAACAGGTCGCGCGCGTGCTCGAGGAGGAGCTGCGCACGCTCTCGGGCGTCGAGGACATCGACGCGCGCGCGCGCAACGACTCGGTCTCGATGGAAGTCGGCTTCCGCGCCGACATGGACATGAACCTCGCCAAGGCCGAGGTGCGCGACCGCGTCGAGCGCGCGCGCGCGAAACTGCCGAAGACGGTCTCGCAGATCGGCATCTGGTCCTGGAACCAGAGTGACATGCCCGCGATGTTCTTCGCGCTGATGCACCCGGGCGATTCGGCGCGCACGGACTTCCTGGTGCAGGAGGTGATCCAGCGCCGCCTCGAGGCCGTCGACGGCGTGGGCAAGGTCGAGGTCTGGGGCCTGCTCGACGATTCGCGCCGCATCCTGCTCGACGAGCAGAAGGTGAAGGCTGCGCGCCTGGACCTCGGCGCGCTGATCACGCGCCTGCAGGCCGACAACTTCGCCTTGCCGATGGGCGAACTGGAAGACGGCGGCCGGCGCATCATGCTGCGCGCCGACATGCGCTTCCGCTCGAGCGCGGAGATCGAGCAGTACCCGATCGGCAAGGGCCTCTCGATCGGCGACATCGGGCACGTCGAGGACGTCAAGACGGTGCGCAACGCGCTCTTCCGCATCGACGGGCGCTTCGCCTACTTCGGCGAGATCCGCAAGGACGGCCAGGCCAACGTGGTCGAGACCTGCAAGCGGCTCAAGCTCGCGCTCGCGGACCTCGAAAAGGATCCGCAGCTGCGTGGCGAGTTCCAGTTCCTGCCGGTTTTCGACCAGGGCGAGTTCATCGAGACCTCGCTGCACCAGCTGATGCAGACGGCGCTCGAGGGCGGCCTGCTCTCGATCCTGATCCTGTTCGTCTTCCTCTGGCGCGTGCGGCTCACGCTGATGGTCGCCATGGCGATCCCGCTGAGCGTGATCTTCGCCATCGCCTGGCTCTTCTTCCGTGGCGGGAGCTTCAACATCCTGACCATGACCGGCGTCACGCTCGCGATGGGCATGCTGGTCGACAACGCGATCGTCGTGATCGAGAACATCACGCGCCTGCGCGCGGAGGGCTCGAGCGCGCGCGACGCCGTCGTGCGCGGCGCGAGCGACGTAGCCCTGGCGGTGGCGCTCTCGACGCTCACCACCGTGGTCGTGTTCATGCCGATGATCTTCATGACGGAGAACCCGATCCTGCGCCTGATGTTCGGCGAGCTCGGGATCCCGCTGTGCATCTCGCTCGGCTTCAGTCTGGTCGTGAGCCTGGTCTTCCTGCCGGTCGCGGCCGAGCGCCTGCTGGGCGAGCGCCCGCGCTGGCTGCAGCGCGTGGCGGACCGCATGCGGCCGCTGGGTGAACTGCCGGCGCGCACGCTGGGTTTCGCGCTCGGAATCGTGCAGCGCGCGCTGCTCGTGCTGCTGGCCCTGCTGCACAAGCTCGAGCGCGCGGCGCTGCTCGTGCTCGCGCCGCTGCGCTGGCCGCTCGCGCTGGGCCTTCTCGCGCTGGCCTTCTGGGTCGCGCGGCCGCTCGCGGGCCTCGCATCGAGCCTGGGCGTGCCGGCGACGCTCGCCGACGACGGCTCGCTGGGCGTCGCGAAGATGCTGCCGGTCGTGTACGGCCTGGCCGCGCTCACGGGCGCACTCGTGCTCGTCTTCGGCCTGCCGCGCTGGCGCGCGCGGCCCACGCTCGCTCCGGGCATCGCGCCCGTCGCGAGCGGCGAAGCGCCGGTGCGCAGCATCGTCGAGGGCATCGTGCGCGCGAACGGCTGGCTGACTGCCTGGACCATCCGCCACCGCCTCGCGGCGGCTGTGCTCTCGATCCTGGTCGTGCTCTCGGGCATCTATCCGCTGACGAACATGACCGTCGCGGCCTTCGGCCAGGACCAGGCCAAGACGCGCCTGTCCTTCAACGTGCAACTCGAGGACAACTTCACGCTGGCGCAGGCGAGCGAGGAGATGGAGCGCTACGAGAAGCTGCTCGAGCCGCGCCGTGCGCAGTACGGCTTCGACCACCTCGCCGCGCGCTTCAGCCGCACCGGCGGCCAGATCCGGCTCTTCTTCGACCACGCGCAGAAGGAGCAGCACCTGAACGAGATCACGGCCGAGCTGCACCGCGACCTGCCGCGCTTTCCTGGCCACAAGCTGCGCTTCACCGACGACGAGTCCGGTTCGCGCGCGCCGCAGAAGGCCGAGATCGCTTTCTCGATCCAGGGCGCCGATTCCGACGAACTCGCGCGTCTGGCTCCGCAGGCGGTCGAACTCCTGCGCGGGGTCAACGGCCTGGGCACGGTCGCAGCGCCCGAGGACGGCGACCGGCGCCAGGTGCAGCTCTCGATCGATTCCGATGTCGCGCAGCGCCTGGGCGTCAACGCGCGCACCGCGCTCGAGAACGTCTCCTGGGCGCTGGCGGGCTTCCAGCTGCCGCCCTTCCAGGAGCCCGGCCGCGAGTTGCCGCTGATCATCGAGTACGACAGCGCGCAGGTTGCCGGACTCGACACGCTGCGCGACATGCAGGTGTTCAATGGCAGCAGCATGGTGCCGCTGGCCTCCTTCACGCGCATGGGCTTTGCAGCCGGCCAGCAGACGATCTACCGCCACAATGGCCAGGCGACGATCGAGTTGCGCGCCAAGATCACGAATCCGGCTCAAGTCGCAGGAGCTCTACGCCGCGGGCCTGCGCGCGTTGCAGGGCCTCGAGTTGCCGCGCGGCTACTCGATCGCCAGCGAGGATTCGCTGATGCAGCGCCAGTCGGAGGAGATGGGCACGCTCAAGGCAGCGCTCCTGCTCGCCTTCGTGCTGGTCTTCATCGTGATGGCGATCACCTTCGAGTCGATCTTCCTGCCCTTCGCGATCATCTGCACCGTCCCGCTCTACGCGGGTGTGGGCGCCTACTGGACGCTGTACCTGACCGGCACGGCGATGGATTCGGTCGGCTGGATCGGGATCATCATCCTCGTCGGCGTGGCGGTGAACAACGGCATCGTGCTGATCGACCGCATCCAGCAGTTGCGCCGCGAAGGCTGGGAACGCGGCGCCGCGATCATCGAGGGCGCGAAGAACCGCGTGCGGCCGATCCTGATGACGACGCTGACCTCGGTGCTGGGTCTGATCCCGCTCGCGATCAGCGAACCGCCGGGAGAGAGCATCGACTACCGCGCGCTCGCGACCTGCATCGCCGGCGGGCTCGCCTTCTCGACCGTGCTCACCTTGTGGGTGCTGCCGCTGATGTACACGCTGCTCGACGACCTGTGGCTGGCGCTGCTCGCCCACCTGCGCTGGGCCCTGCGCCGCCCCTCGCCCGTGGTGCAGGAGAGCGGGGCTGGACTGGCGCGCGAAGGCCGCTAGAATCCTTCGCCCGCACTTCGTCAGGCACCCACTCACCCTCGCGGGCCAGCCCCCGCTCCTTGCCAACACGGCCATGTCCATCGATCGCAGATCGAAAAACGGAGTTCGCACGCGCCCCGTGCGCGCGCGCATCGGAGTGGTCGTGTCGAGCTACCACGGCGCCATCACCGGCGCGATGCTCGAGAGCGCGCTCGAGGAGCTCGGCCGCGCGGGCACCGTCGCCACGCGCCTGGTGCAGGCCCCGGGTGTATTCGAGATCCCGCTGCTCGCGCGCGAGCTCGCGCGGCGCAAGGACATCGACGCCGTGCTGTGCTTCGGCCTGGTCCTGCGCGGCGAGACCACGCACGACCACTGGGTCGCGCACGGCGCGGTCAGCGGTCTGATGCAGGCGACCCTGGAGACCGGCAAGCCGCTGGCGCTGGGCATCCTGACCTGCGCCAAGCTTTCCCAGGCGCGTGCGCGCGCGAAGAACAAGGGCGTCGAAGTCGCGCGCGCCGCCCTGGAATCGCTCGCGGCCCTGCGCCTGATCCGGAAGACACGTCCATGAAGAAACGCACCCGGGCCCGCGAGCTGACGCTGCAGTTCCTCTACCAGCTCGACCTGCGCGGCGACGAACTCTTCGCCGAGAGCGACGCGTGGTTGCGCACCGAGGAGCGCGACGTCGAGACGCTGCGCTTTGCGACGCGCCTGGTCGAGGGCGTGTGGGAGAACTGGGAGGAGATCGAGCGCACGATCCAGGCCGTCGCGCAGAACTGGAACATCGCGCGCATGGCGGTGATCGACCGCAACGTGCTGCGCCTGGGGACCTACGAGCTGCTGCACTGCCCGGACATCCCGCCCAAGGTCGCGGTCAACGAGGCGATCGAGCTCGGCAAGCGCTTCTCGACTGCCAACTCGGGCGCGTTCATCAACGGCATCCTCGACAAGATCATGAACCGCAAGCCCGCGCTGAAGCCCGAAGAGGCCGAGCGCGACGTGCTGATCGCGCGCGAGGCGCCGCAGCCCGAGGGCGAAGCCGAGGAACTCTCCGAGGGCGACGAACGGCCGGAGGCGGCGCCGCGCGCCTAGGGCGCGAGGGAGGCTCGACAGCGTGGGACTCCTCGACCGGCTCAAGCAACGACTTACGCGCACGCGCAGCGCGATCTCCGACGGCATCAGCGGGCTCTTCCGCGGCGGTCGCCAGATCGACGAGCAGCTGCTCGGCGAGCTCGAGGAGCTGCTCTACACCTCGGATCTGGGGCCGCTCGCCGCAACGCTCGTCGCCGAGCTCGCGCGCGAACACAAGCGCGGCGAGATCAAGGGCGAGGAGGACGTGCGCGCGCGCCTGCGCCAGATGCTGCTCGAGCGCGTCGCGCAGGACACGGCCGAGATCCGCTTCGAGCACAAGCCGACCGTGATCCTGGTCGTGGGCGTCAATGGCTCGGGCAAGACGACCTCGATCGCCAAGCTCGCACACCGTTTCCGCCAGCAGGGCCGCAGCGTGCTGCTCGGCGCGGGCGACACGTTCCGCGCCGCGGCGGCCGACCAGCTCGAGATCTGGGCCAGCCGCAACGGCGCCTCGATCGTGCGCGGCAAGCCCGGCAGCGATCCCGCCGCGGTGGCCTTCGACGCGCTCGAACAGGGCATCGCGCGCGGCGTCGACGTGATCCTGATCGACACCGCGGGCCGGCTGCACACGCAGAAGAAGCTCATGGACGAGCTCGGGAAGCTGCGGCGCGTGATCGAGCGCCGCCTGCCGGGCGCACCGCACGAGACCTGGCTCGTGCTCGACGGCACCAACGGCCAGAACGCGATCCAGCAGGCCAAGCTCTTCACCTCCGCCGTCGCCGTGACCGGCCTGATCGTCGCCAAGCTCGACGGCACGGCGCGCGGCGGCGCGCTGCTGGGCATCAAGCAGGCGCTCGGGTTGCCCGTGCGCTACATCGGCACCGGCGAGCAGCTCGAACTGCTCGAGGTCTTCGAGCCCGAGGCCTTCGTGAGCGCGCTGCTCGAGCCCGCATCGTGAAGCAGGAGCACGAGCCCGCGAGCCCGATCGAGGCGCTCTGCGCGCTCGCCTGCCTGCTGCCCGCGCTCGTGTGCGCCTGGCCCGGCCCCGGCGCGCTGCTGCGCTCGGATCCCTGGCCGCAGTACGCCGGCGCGGGGCTCGAACTGCTGCTCGCGCTGCCCGCGCTCGCGCTCGCCATCGCGGGCGGCACCTTCCGCGGCGTGAAGTTGCTGACCCTCTTCCTCGTCCCGCTGCTGGTGCAGGTGGGCTGGATCTCCTTCGGCTCCCCCAGCGACACGCTCGACGCCTCGCGTGCGCTGTTCGTCATGCTCGCGGGCCTGGCGCTGCTCGTCGCAGGCTCGAGCCTGCGCGCGGGCGGCAGGCGCATCCTCGCGCGCGGGCTGGTGGTCGTCGCGCTCGCGCTGCTCCTGCCCGCGCTGCTCGATGGCGCGCGCGGCAACACAGGCGCGCTGGGCAACACGGGCAGCATCTCGCAGTCGGCGCTCCCGGGTGCGGCGGTGGGAGCGCTGCTCTTCGTCTACGACCGCGGCGCGTGGCGCGCGCTGGGCGCGCTCGCCGTGTGCGCTTTCGTCGGCTACGTCGGCCGCGTGCCGGTGCTCGCGGGCGCGGTGGTGCTGGCGCTCGTGCTGCTCGCCGCCGCACTGCGCGCGCGCAACCTGCGCCTCTGCGCGGGCGCGCTGCTCGCCCTGTTGGCCTTCGCACACCCCTGGCGCGCCCCGCAAGCCCCCGCCGCTCCCGCACCCTCGGGTCTGCACGTGGCCGCGGCGGGCGACACGGGCGGCTTGGCCGTGCGCACGAAGATCCTCGCCCGCACGCTGCGCCTCGTGCAGGCGAACCTCGTCTTCGGCGTCGGCCCGGGCCAGTTCGCGGCGCGCTTCCCGCCCTACCGCGATCCCGCGGAGATCGAAATCTCGACGCACCAGCGGCGCCTGGACACCGAGACCGAGGTCGAGCACCCGCACGACGACTGGATCCTGCCGCTCGTCGAGAGCGGCCTGGTCGCGGGCTTGTGCTGGATCGCGTTCCTCATCGCGGCAGGCTGGATGGCGCTGCGGCGCCTGGCGACACCCGAGCCGCTCGCCGCCGCGGCGCTCGCACTGCTCGGCAACGCCGCGGCCCACGGCGTGCTGACCTTCGATGCCGTCTCGTCGTCGCTGGCCTTTGCGACGATCGGCGCGCTGCTCGCACGCGAGGAACGGCCCAGCGTGGGCTGGTCGCGGCGTTTCCTGCCGCTCGCGGCGCTGGCCTTGTGCTTGGTCCAGCTCCCGCGCGCCTGGGCGCTCGTGCGCCACGGCCAGGCGCTCTCCGACCTGGAGTTCGCTGGATCTGGCCTCGGGAACACTCGAGCGCGGGATCGACCGCGCACTCGAGGCCTGTCCTGATTCGGTGGCCGCGCGTTCGCTGCGCGCGCGCTACGCGCCGGCGCTGCAGCGCGATCCCGAGCTCGCGCGCGCGACCTGGGAGCAGGTGCTCGCGCTGCGGCCCAACCGTTTCGAGGCCTGGATGCAACTGGGGACGCTCGCGGCGCGCGCGGGACACCGGCAAGAGGCGCTCTCGGACTTCACGCAGGCAGCGGGACTCGACCCGAGCCATCCCGGCCTGCTCGAGAACCTCGTGACGCTCTTCGGCGAACTCGGCCAGACGCCGCTCGCGCTCTCCGCGCTGGCCGAACTGCAGTCGACGCACCCCCAGTCCGCGCAATGGATCGCCCAGCGCGGCGCACTCGCCTCGCTCGCCGGCTACGAAGAGTCTGCGCGCGCCTTGTTCGAGCGCAGCGGCGTGTTCACGCTGCCCGAGCTGCCCGGCGTGTGCTTCGCGCGCGCCAAGGAGGAGCGCCAGCAGGGCGAGAAGCTGCTCGCCGACTGCCTCGAGAGCGCGGCGCAGCGCGGCTACGCGCGCGAGCACGCTGCCGCGGGGGACTGGACCGCTGCCGCGCGCAGCTACCGCCAGGAGCTGCACGTCTCGGCCGAGTACCTCGCGGGCGGCGCGCGTCCGGTTCGGCTCGAACTCGCCGCGGCACTCGCGCAGGACGGCAAGACCGAGGAAGCGCGCAGCGAACTCGACGGGCTCGAGCCCACACGCGACGAGTTCGCGCGGCTGCCGGAGTGGGCGCACGGAAAGCTCGAGCCGCTGCTCGAAACGCCGCGCTAGGATGGGTGCGTGACCTCTCCCGGGCTCTCGCGCCGCGCCGGCAACCTCGTCTTCGGCGGACACCTCGTGCTCGCGCTGGAGATGGCTTTCTGGCGCACCTTCGAGTCGCTGCCGGGCTGGTCCGCGCGCGACGGCGGGAGCTTCACCTCGAGCGACGCGGGCCGCCTCCTGGCACTCGCCACGCTCGTCGCGGGCGGTCTCGCCGCACTCGCGGTCGTGCTCACCACGCTGCGCCGCTGGCGTGACGCGCGCGTCCTGCTGCTCTTCGTCTTGATGCTCGCGGCCTTCGTCCTGCACGAGAACGTGGACGTGCTCGATCTCGTCTACGCCGGCAGCGCGATCGCCTTCGCCGCCTGGTGGTGGCGCGTCGAGCGTCCCGCACTTCAGCCGCGCGCGTAGAACCAGACAGCCTGCGCCGCGCTGCACAGCGCCGCGGCCAGCGCCGTGCGCGCGGCGGCGCTGCGCAGCAGGCCGGCGCACAAGAGACCGGCGAGCACGAACGCGAGCAGCCCGAACGAGAAAGCGGGTGCCTGCGGCAGCACCAGCCGGTCGATCACGCGCACTCCCGTGCGCTCTCCGTTCTTGCCGAAGAGCTCGAGCTCGACGCGCCAGCCGCGCTCGGCGAGCCGCGCGAGCCGCACCGGCGCGTGCGTGAAGCGCGCGCCCGCGGGCAACGCCTCGCGCCGCATCGGCCACTCGACGCGCCGACCGTCGTCCTCGCCGACGCAGGCCAGCACCACGCTTGCGACCGGCACGCGCGCGTCGACTTCGACCGCGTAGGCGAGCGTCCCGGGCAGCGCGGGCAGGCGCTGCCACTGCACCCATTCGTCGTGCGTGTCGAGCGGCTCGCCGCCGCCCGCGCCGGGCGGAGCCGCGAGCCCGCTCCAGGCCAGCGCCGCGAGCAGCGCGAAGACCGCTGCACCCAGGGTGCGCGCGGCGCGCGGCGCGGATTCGAGCGCGTCGCCCGCGCACAGCGCGAGCGCGAGCGCTCCGACCGGCGCGGTAAGCGCACAGCCCGCGGGGTAGCGCAGTGCGAGCAGCGTGGCGACGAGCGCCGCGAGTTGCACGAGGCCGCGCCGGCGCAGGACGCCCGCCGCGCTGGCGCAGCCCGCGAGCGCGAAGACCCACACCGGCGCCGCGACGAAGACCGTGAACCAGCCCGAGGCCTGTCCGTCCGGTGCGCTGCTGCGCGCGCTCCAAAAGCACGCGCCGCTCGCGAAGAGGATTCCGAGCGCGCCCGCCCAGCGCGGCCCTTGCGCCGGCGGGTTCGTGCGCCGCCAGGCCAGGAGCAGCGCCAGGGTCGCCATCCCGGTCCCGATTTCTGCAAAGCTCGCGTACGAAGCGTGGTCGCCGCGTGGCCCGATCCAGGCGAGCGCGGCCGAGCCCGCGTAGCCCGCGGCGACGAAGGCGCCCGTCGCGGCAGCCAGCCCCAACGCGCGCGCACACACAAACGCGCCGATTCCACCCAGCGCGAGCCGTGCCTCGGGCCAGGGGAGCAGGGCCGAGCCGAGTGCGAGTGCACACCCGGCGGCGACGAGGGACCAGCGCGCACGGCTCTGCATCGGCGCGCGATGGTCGCACGCGCGGCGGCCGGGGAGCTAGAATCGTGTCCTCGCCTTTTACGAGATCCTGCCTGACCGGCTCGGGGATGCGGAGCGTACGCGCGCCGGCGCGCGAACACTCCGGCCGGGAGCGCGCCTTCCCTTCTCCCCCGGCCTCCAAGAGGCGCCATGAACCAGCTCTCCCCCACGATGAATCCTGCCCAACCGAAGACCCATCGCATCCTGGTCGTGGAAGACGAGGAGAGCATCGCTCTGGGCGTGCGCGACGCGCTGCAGCACGCCGGCTTCCAGGCCGACGTGGTGCACGACGGCCTGCGCGCGCTCGAACGCATCCGCGCCGAGCAGCCCGATCTCGTCGTGCTCGACCTGATGCTGCCCGGCATGACCGGCCTGGACATCCTGGCCACGCTGCGCAAGGAGAAGCGCATGCTGCGCGTCGTGATCCTGACCGCGATGACGAGCGAGAACGACCTCGTGCGCGGTTTCGAACTGGGCGCCGACGACTACATGAAGAAGCCCTTCTCGCCGCGCGAGCTCGTCGCACGCGTCGAGGCGCAGTTCCGCCACAAGGCCGTCGACGAGGGCCGGCCGGTCGAGCTCGACCTGCCCGGCGGCATCAAGGTCGACCTCTCGCGCCTCGAGGTGCACCGCGACGGCCAGGTGCTGCCGCTCACCCCGCGCGAGGGCGACATCCTTGCCTACCTGATCAAGAACCACCACCGCGTCGTGACGCGTGACGACCTGCTGCTCGACGTCTGGCACTACAAGAGCGCCAACGTCGAGACGCGCACGGTCGACATCCACATCGTCGGGCTGCGCCGCAAGGTCGAGCCGAATGCCGCCGAGCCCACGCTGATCCAGACCGTGCGTGGCAAGGGCTACCGTTGGTACAGCTAGGAACCAAGCGCACCGCACTCGTCCTCTACTGCGTACTACTGGTCCTCCCGACCGTGGTGCTCGGCGCCCTGCAGTGGCGCCAGCTCCGGCTCGACCACGACAGCGACATCGCCTCGATCCCGCGCGACGCGCAGGACGCCGTGCGGCGGCTCTCGGATGCCTACAAGAAGAACCTGACGAGCCTGCTCGAATCCGAGGGCGGGCGTCCGTTCTTCGAGTACGGCCAGACCTACTTCCCGCCAGGGGCGATCGGCGCCGACCTGGTCTTCGTGCCCTCGCCGCTGGCAACCGACAAGCCGCCGATGGGCATCCTCGGCTGGTTCCAGTACCGCTGGCACGAGAGCCCGGAGGCGACCGAGATCCTGGGCGGCAGCGGCCAGCAGTTGGAGAGTTGGCCGCAAGCTCGCGCCGAGCTGCTGAACTCGGTCGTGCTGCTGCGGCAGATGGAAGACCGCGAGAGCTCGCCGCGCGAGTACTGGCAGCGGCTGACGCAGTTGACCGGCCGGCACGGGACCTGGCACGAGGAAGGCCAGGAGATCCCCGTCGTCGCCGTCAACCTGAGCGAAGAGAAGGATGTCGCCTGCCTGCGCGAGGCATTGCCCGCTCTGCGCGACCTCGAGTCGCAGATCATCCAGGTGAAGACCACGGTCTTCCACGTGCGCTTCTTCCTCGACGTCACCGGCGCCCCGCACGCCATGGCCACGCGCATGGTGGCGGTCGGCGGCCACCGCGAGCTGCGCAACATGCCCTCCTGCTTCCAGGTCGTGAAGGGCGGCGACTTCCTGATCCAGGGCTTCGAACTCGACCCGCTCTGGCTGCTCGACAGCCTGCCCAATGCACTCGCGCTGACGGCCCTCGATCCGAGCCAACGCCTGCTCGAGCAGAACGAGGCGCCCCCGCCCGGCTCGCACGTCGAGAACCTCGACCTGTTGAGCGAGATGGGTTTCGAGATCCCCCACCGCGAGGACGCCGATCCCTACGTGAAACGCATCGCGATCGACCAGCGCAGCCTCGACGCGCGCCTGCGCTCGCGCGAGCTGTCCTTCCTCTCGGTCGCCGGGATGCTCGTGCTCTCGCTGGGCACAGGCCTCGTGCTGCTCTTCCGCAGCGTGCAGCGCGACCTCGATTCCGCGCGCCGCACGGAGAACTTCGTCTCGGCCGTGACGCACGAGCTGCGCACCCCGCTCTCCGCGATCAAACTCTACGGCGAGATGCTCGCCGAGGGCTGGGTCAGCGACGACAACAAGCGCATGGAGTACTACCGCCGCATCCTGCGCGAATCGACGCGTCTGGAGACGCTGGTCGAGCGCGTGCTCCACAAAGGCCAGCTGACGCGCAACGAACTCGAGCCCGAGCCCGGCGACCTCGTGCGCGCGATCGAGCCGCTGGTCCCACTGCTCGAGGTAGGCGAGGGCCCCGACCCCGCGCGCGACCTCACCTTCGAACTGCCCACAGGCCTGCCGCTGGTGATGCTGCACACCGAATGCGTGCGCTCGATCGTCACCAACCTGGTCGAGAACGCGCGCAAATACGCGCCGGTGGACCTCGCCAACCCCGCCAGCGAGCCGATCCGCGTACGCGTCGCACTCTTCGAGCGCGAGGTGCGCCTCGAAGTGCTCGACCGCGGCCCGGGCATCCCGCTCGAGGAACGCAGCCGCATCTTCCAGGCCTTCTACCGCATCGGCAACGAGCAGACCCGCGCGAGCAAGGGCACCGGCCTGGGCCTGCACCTGGTGGCGCTGCAGGCCGAGGCGATGGGCGCGAAGGTCGAGGCGCTCGAGCGCGAGGGCGGGGGCACGCTCTTCAGGGTCACCTTCGAGCTCGCCGAGGAACCCGGTCCCTAACAGGACTCTGCCGCCCTTCGCTGTGCGCGCTTGGAATCGAACATCCTGACCGCGAGCAGGTCGGTCACCTCGAGCATGCGCGGGCAAAGCCCCGCGACCATCGCCGCGGTCTGCGTGTGATTGCGGTTGGTGATCGGCCGCACGTAGTTGCGCCAGGCGACGTAGATCCACAGGTGGCTCTCGAGCTTCTCGCGCTTCTTCGATGCGCCCCAGTTGCGCCGCACGAGCCGGCTCAGGTTGTCGCGCAGCATCGCGAAGGTGTGGTTGATCGGGAAGAGCGGGTTCTTGTAGCTGCGCGGCACGCTCGAGTGCGTCTTCTGGTGCACGAGGCGCTCGCCGAAGAGGCGCTTCAGCGCGACGGCGTAAGGGGTGCTTTCGTCGGTGCCGACGAAGACCTTCGCCTTCGGATCGCAAACGCGCGCGAGCACCTCGAAGCAGCGCGTCATCTTCTCGCGTGACTCGCTCTTGCGCTTGACGTCGCCCTCGAGCTTCTCGTACCGCGCGAGCTTCGCCAGGTTCGCCTTCGAGAGCGGTTTCCGCGCTGGAAGCGTGCCCACCTCCGCGTGCAGGATGCAGTAGCTCGGCTTGTGCACGAGCACCGGCACGGTGACCGGTTTCAAGCGGCGGTTGTGCTCGAAGGTCTCGAGCTCGTCGAGCTGGAACTGCCCCTCCCAGGGCGTCGCGATCCCGCGCATGCGCATGCGCCACTCGTGGAATCCGCGGCCTTGTTTGCCGAACAGATCGAGCCGCCGCGCGACCGTGCGCAGCGTGCAGTGGTGGGTCTTCGCGATCTGGCGCTGCGTCACCTTCGAGATCAGCGCGAGGAAGATCTTCACGTCGAGTGAGACGCGTTTCAGGCCGTAGTCGACGCGAAACGTCTGCGTCGAGAACGTGCGTTTGCAGGCCTTGCACTGGAAGCGCTGCACGCGACGGCCGTCGCAGGCGCGCGTGTAGTGGCCGCGGCGTTGGTACTGGAAGCCGGCGGAGCCGGCACATTTGGGTTCTTCGCAGGGCAGTGATCTGGGCGAAATTCCATCGGGCGATCCTCCTTGGCGCGCCCGGGTGAGGCGCGTCCACACGGAAGACGCTCGGATCAGGCCAAGGTTGCGCGTGCCGGACCGATTTTCTGCACAGCGAAGGGCGGCAGAGTCCCTATTCGCCGTTCTGCTCGCGAATGTTCAACCCATACCGCGACTGCAGCGCCGCGAAGCTGAATTCCTTCGTGCGCAGCTCCGTCGTCGCGCTTGCCTTGAGTCCGCCCGAGACGTTGGCGAACTCGCCGGCGGTCATGCGGGCGGGATCGGGGTCGCGCACGCCGCGCACGCGCACCAGGAAGGCGTTCTTGCCATCGAAGCTCGTGTTGGCGGGCAGGACCGTGTTCGGCGGCGAGGTGTAGAGCAGCGGCTGCGTCTTCGCGTACATGTCGATCGGCGGCGCGTCGGGCTTGAACGGGGTCGAGCGCTCCTCGTAGTCGCGCAGCTGGGGCTCGAAGCCCATCTCCTTGGCGACCTTGTAAAAGGTCTCCTCGTCGGTCTCTGGCATGAAGGCGGGCGCGGGCTTGCCTTCTTCCGTCGGCGGACGCGTGCCGAACTTGTCGCGCAGGAGCTCGAGGTGCACGGAGGCGAAGTCGCGCGCGCGCTTCTGCCACATCTCTTCGCGCAGCTTGTCCGAGATCTCCTCGAATGCAGGCATGGCGGGGTCGACCTTGGTGGTCGGCTCGACCACGACGAATCCGCCGTCGTCGACGATCACGGCCGGGTAGAGCTTGCCCGCGAGCACGTCGGTCGCGTTGCCGAAGACGAGCGCGGGGGTCTGCGTTCCGATCCAGGGCGCGGGCTTCTGGCTCAGCCACTCGGACTGCTCGAGCGGCGTCGGGACCGGTACCAGCGCGAGGCCGAGGGCGGCGCTCTCCGCGACCAGGTCGATCGCTTGGCCCTTGTCCTGGCGCTCGCGCAGGTCCTTCAGCCAGGCCTGCATCGAGGCGTAGGCCAGCGCTTCGGTGCGCGCGGCGTCCTTCGATTCGTCGTAGGTCTTGCCCGGGAAACGGCGCATGCCGTAGGCGTCGAAGTAGTCCTTGGCGAGCTTCTCGAGTTCGGCCTCGTCCGCGGGCTTGGGGTACTTGGCGAAGAGCGCCTCGTCGGCGGCGTTCTCGAAGGCGAGGCCGATGAGCTCCGCGGCGAGCTTCTCGCGCGTGCGGAAGCTGTCCTTGCGCGGCTGCGAGAGCGCGTCGAAGTAGGCGTGCAGCTCCTCGTCGGTGATCGGCGCCTTCTTGGCCTCCTCGAGCGCATTCGCGACCGGCAGCATCACGTAGTCGAAGGCGTACTCCTGGTGCTGCGCCTTCCAGCTCTTCTCGACCGCGGCGATGTCGGGCGTGTTCCAGGCGTCGGCGAGCAGCGTCGTGTAGCGTTCGACGATCAGCACCTGGCGCAGGATCGACTCGAACTCCTTGGGCGTGACGCGGTAGCGCGGCAGGATCAGCTGGTAGTTCTGGCCGCTGCCGAAGGAGCGGACGATGAAGTCGCCGAGCTCCTTGTCGGTGACGGCGATTCCCGCGTCCTGCGCCATCGCGCTGACGAGCAGCGTCTGCGCGACGACCTCCTTCAGGTCATCTTCCTGCAGGGGCTTCCCGAGCACGCTGTAGAGCTTGCTCAGCGAGCGCATGCAACCCTGCCAGTCCTCGCCGCTGATCGACTGCTCGCCGACACCCGGACGGTTCCAGGTCGCGTAGGCCGAACTGCGGCTCTGCCCCGTCATCAGCTTCGTGATCTCGTCGCCGACCGTGAAGGTCGTGAGGATCAGGATCAGGAGCAGGATGCCCATGATCCAGCGCGCCCGGTGTGGCGTCGGCGTGTGGACGATCTCGTCCTCGTCGTGAGGCTTGGACGGGACGGGTTCGGTGCTCGGGTTCTGCTGGGCCATCGGGGGTCTTCGACGGGTCTCGCCGGTACGAAAAACGGCCCGGCAGTGTACGGGCGGGGCGCCAGAGGGCGCAAGCAAGGCGCCCGGGGAGGGGCTCTGGTGCGTGAGAATCTAGTCGCGGGACAGCTCGGAGTCGCGCGGCAGCTCCTCGAGGCTTCCCAGGCCGAAACGGTCGAGGAAAGTGCGCGTGGTGCCGTACTGCAGCGGGTGGCCGGGCACATCCGCGCGCCCGTCGACGCGCACGAGGCCGCGGTCGACCAGCGTGCGCAGGATCGGCCCCGCCTGGACGCCGCGGATGGCCTCGATCTCGGCCTTGGTCACGGGCTGGCGGTAGGCGATCACGGCCAAAGTCTCGAGCGCGGCAGCGGAGATGCGCTCGCTCTTGCGCGCCTTGAAGAGGCGCTGCACGAGCGGGCCGAGTTCGGGCTGCGTGAGGAGCTGGTGGCCGCCGGCGAGCAGGCGCAATTCGATCGGCAGGCCGGCCGCGGCGAGGCGTTCGCGTGCGGTGGCGAGCGCGCTGCGCACGCGCTCGATGCGCGGTCCCTCGAGCAGTTGCACGAGGCGGCGCTCCGAGAGCGGCTCGGGCGAGGCGAAGATCAGCGCGACGACCGATTGGACGAGCTCTTCGTCGGAGAGCTGCTCGCCCGCGCCGGGCTCCGCGTCGATGCCAGGTTCGGGGGGCCCGGGCTGCGCCTGGGTTTCGGCCTCGGCGGGCGCGAGCGACTCGGCGCTCTCGGCCGCGCCCTGCGCCTCGAGTTCGTGCTCTTGCTCGCCCTCGAGTTCGCCTTCGCCCTCCGCGGGCGCGTCCTGCACTTCGTCGGGCTCCAAGACGGTCTCCGCGCTCGTCTGATCCATGGCGGCAGAGCATCGCGGCCCTATGCGCCAGGGTCAAGGGTCAGCGCAGCGGCTCCCCCCTCACGGCAACGGTCCGCGCAGGAACACGTCCTCGCGGCCGTTCGCATCGCTGCCGACGAGCGCCGGCTCGGTCGAGGAGAACGCCACCCAGCGGCCGTCGGCGGAGATCGCGGGGGACACCGTCCCGCCGTCCGCGGCCGGCTCGGGCGAGGCCGAGACGACCTGCAGGGTGGTGCTCGTCGCGAGGTTGCGCACGTAGCACCAACTGCTGCCCGACGGCACGAAACCGTCCACCAGGTTGGTTGCCGCGCTCTCGAAGGTGACGAGCCGGCCATCGGCGCTGATCGAGGGGAGTGAGCTCGGGCCGGTCGGCTCGAAGAGGCCTACTCCCACGCTCACGCGCAACGTCGTCCCGGCGACGACATCGCGCACGAACACGTCGAGCCTCTGGTCCAGATCGCTGGCCACGAGGTCGCTCGCGAGGCTCGCGAAAGCGACGTAGCGGCCATCCGCGGAGACCGCGGGCGAGTGGCTCGAGCCGTTCCCACGCAACCCCGTCGGGGTCGCGCTGACCAGCGCGCACAGCCCGGACACCCGGTCCCTGCGGTAGACGTTCCAGGAGCGGGCGACGGATTGCGCATTCTCGCCCGCGACGAGGTCGCGGGCCGTGCTCGCGAACACCACGTAGCGCCCGTCGGCCGAAAGCGCGCCGCCCTCGCTCGCACCGTCCGACGGGGCGCCACCCACCCCGCGGCTCTCCAGCTCCAGCGTGCCACCAGCGGTGCTCCAGACGAAAACGTCGGACGAGTCGTTGCCGTCGTCGGCGACCAGGTTCGAGGCACGGCTGGCAAAGACCACCCACTGGCCATCGGCGCAGAGGCGCGGCGCCCCGCTCGCGCCGTCGGCTTGCGCTCCGCCCAGGCCGAGGCTCGCCCGCTGCGTCGTCCCCGCGGCGAGATCGCGCACGAAGACGTCGGGGAGTTCGTTCGTGTCGCCCGCGACGAGATCCGGAGCCGCGCTCGCAAATGCGACGCGCTGCCCGTCTGCGCTGATCGAGGCGGCGTAGCTCTCGCCCTGAGCAGGCCCGCCCGAGGAGTTCCGGCTGGCGCAGACCAGAGACCCGGTCTGCGTGTCTTTCACGAAGATGTCGCCCGCGCCGTTGGTGTCGTCCGAGACGAGGTTCGAAGCGTCGCTCGCAAACGCGAGGAAACGGCCATCCGCGGAGATCGCGGGGTAGTGGCTCGCGTCGGCTCCCTGCGCACCGCCCGAGCTGCGGCTGATCAGCACCGTCGAGGGCGGAGGATCGTCGGAGCCGCGCGCGGCCCGAGCGAGGAACAGGCCGGAGCAGGTAGCGGCGCTGAAAAGGAGTGTGAGGGCGAGTCTCTGGCGCTGGATTCGGTGCGAGGCAGGCATGGGACAGCTCAGGAGTGGAAGGAGGCCTGGGAAGGGAGTGAGGAATCAGGGGCCGCTCCGGATCGGATCGCGCCGCGCGGCGGATCCGCTCACCACACGACCCGCAGGCCATTGGAGACGTTGTCGGGGGCCGCGGTGCAGCTGTTTGGATCGCGGTACCAGGCCTGGTAGTAGCGCACCGAGCCGGGGAAGAGCGGATCGCCGAGTTGCGCCGAGCGCTGTGTGATCGAGAGGTCGCCGACTCGTGGCGCTTGCGCGGTGCTGAAGAAGGCTGTGCCGACGTACATGCGCCGCATCTGCCCCCCCAGGCACAGGATTCCGCCGCCGAGCCAGCGCGGGTAGGGAATCTCGCTCGACTGGAGGAAGATCGTCGTCGCGCCAAAGGGCTCGGAGGACGAGCTCAGCACGAGCGTGTCGGGCACCGTCGTGCCCGAGGCCGAGCAGCGCGCCAGCCGGGGCCGCGGAGTTCCGCAGCCGTGCAGGCTGGAGCCGAAGTTGTTGCAGGGGGCAGTAGGCGAAGGTGCCGTTGCCAAAGCATATCGGATCGATCGTGTGCGTGCATGCGCCGTACCAGCGCGCCACGTGCGGGGAGAAGAGGTTGCCTCCGACGAGGCTAAAGCCTCCGACCACCCAGAGCGCCGGGCCGCCGCCCTGGCCGTCGTCGTAGGGGATTCCATGCCTGCGAACAGGGCTCCCGAAGCTCCGCAAGAGGTGCGCTGATGTCCGTCCCAGCGGCTGAGCCGAGAGTAGCCGGTGGGCCACTATTAGAGAACGAATACAGAGCGGGTCCCGTTCCATCGTCGTGAGTGAGCAAGGCGCCAATGATCGCCTGGGGGCCGACGGGACGCCGGGCAATGCCTCCCACTGGGTGCCATCCCAGCTTGCAATTCCGTTCGCGGACACACTACCTGCGAGCGAGAATCTGCCGCACACGTACAGCCTTGGTCCACTTCCTGAGTCGAAGACCTCCATCTGGCCTAGTACTGCGCCTGCAGGTCCACTCACTGTGAAGTCTCCGCCGACCTGCGACCATGAATTGACATTCCAGCGCCAGACTGAAGAGATGAACCCGGCGCCGAACGGGAAGGCCGCCGTAGTATAGAGCTTGGCGCCCGATCCGTCGTCGAACACCCGCAGGAAGCCACCCTGGCGGCGCCAGGGATACCTCCACCCACACCGCTCCACGTAGAACCATTCCAGCGGACAATTCCTGGCGAGTTCTGGAACACACCCATCGTGGGATAGCCGGTCACATAGAGTTGCGGGCCTGATCCATCGTCGAACACCTTCATGTCCACGGCGAGCTCATTCTGGTCCGAGCTCGGGTAGCCGATATTGACCCAATCATTGGTTCCGGCTCGCTGCATCGCGAGGTGGCTCATGGACCCGCCCGTCCACAGCGAGTGCGTGAAGTACCCGCTTGCATAGAGAGCTGGTCCCTGGCCGTCGTCGTAGCCGCACATCTGGGTTACGTAGTCGTCGAAGTACGCTTGGTCGACAAAGGCCCACGTAGAACCCGTCCAGCGATAGATCCAGTTTTCCCTGGTCGCGAACAGTTGGGGGCCCGTCCCCATATCGTACTTGGCGATGGCCGTCCCCGATCCCCCAAGAGGAGGGATCCCCGCCGCTGACCAGTGCATGCACTGTGCGCTCCCGGTGTGCGGTGAGCGCAAGGACTGTCGAGATGACCAGAGCTACGCGCCAAGCGGAGAACTTGCGCGTGATCATCGCTGCCATCCGAGCTGAGAGCCAGTTGGAACGCGTCATTGGTAGATCCTCACTCCACACATGGTGTCACCAACAATCAGCTGCGGGACCGTAGCCGTACCGCTCGCAGTCCAACGCAGCGTGCGGACTTGGGCGCGCCTGCGCAGCTCGCTCACACGTTCAGGTCTGGATCTGATCGTCACTCCTCCCACTTGCTCACCACACGACCCGCAGGCCGTTGGAGACGTTGTCGGGGGCCGCGGTGCAGCTGTTGGGATCGCGGTACCAGGCCTGGTAGTAGCGCACCGAGCCGGGGAAGAGCGGATCGCCGAGTTGCGCCGAGCGCTGTGTGATCGAGAGGTCGCCGACTCGTGGCGCTTGCGCGGTGCTGAAGAAGGCTGTGCCGACGTACATGCGCCGCATCTGCCCCCAGGCACAGGATTCCGCCGCCGAGCCAGCGCGGGTAGGGTATCTCGCTCGACTGGAGGAAGATCGTCGTCGCGCCAAAGGGCTCGCTTGACGAACTCAGCACGAGCGTGTCGGGCACCGTCGTCCCCGAGGCCGAGAGCAGCGCGCCAGCCGGGGCCGCGGAGTTCCCGCAGCCGTGCAGGCTGGAGCCGAAGTTGTTGCAGGGGCAGTAGGCGAAGGTGCCGTCGCCAAAGCACATCGGATCGATCGTGTGCGTGCATGCGCCGTACCAGCGCGCCACGTGCGGGGAGAAGAGGTTGCCTCCGACGAGGCTAAAGCCTCCGACCACCCAGAGCGCCGGGCCGCCGCCCTGGCCGTCGTCGTAGGATTCCATGCCTGCGAACAGGGCTCCCGAAGCTCCGCAGGAGGTGCGCTGAAGTCCGTCCCAGCGGGTGAGCCCTACCGTCCCCGGAGGACCGCCAAGCGAGTACGAGTAGAGCGCCGGCCCTGTTCCGTCGTCGTGGACGAGTTGAGGGCCTCCGTCAGCCTGCGGACTGGCCGGGATGCCGGGCAGGGCCTCCCAGTTCAAGCCGTTCCACTTGGCAAAGCCGTTGGCAGCGACGCTACCGACCATCGAAAACGACCGCAAATGAAAAGGCCTGAACCAGTGCCATCATCGAATTCAGCCAACTGGCCTACGGTGCTCCCCGGCTGCCCGTTCATCGTGAAGTCCCCGCCAACTTTGGTCCACACTATTCCATTCCAACGCCAGACAGAACCCACGTTTCCGGTCCCCGATGGAAACGCAACAGATGCGTAGAGTTCGGCGCCGGATCCGTCATCGAAGGCGCAGAGCTCATTCACCCGTGCTGAGCCTGGAAATCCGCCCCCAACGCCGCTCCATGTAGAACCGTTCCAGCGGACAATTCCTGGAGAATTTTGGAAGACGCCCATTGTTGGATGGCCAGTCACGTAAAGTTGCGGGCCTGATCCATCGTCATAGGCCATCATGTACACAGCGTGCTCATTCTGGTTCGAGCTCGGGAACCCGATATTGACCCAGGTGTTCGTTCCAGCCCGCATCATTGCGAGGTGGCTCATGGCCCCACCCGTCCACAGGGAGTGCGTGAAGTACCCGCTGGCGTAGAGGGCCGGTCCTTGGCCGTCGTCGTAGCCGCAGATCTTGGTGACGTAGTCGTCGAAGTACGCTTGGTCGACAAAGGCCCACGTAGAACCCGTCCAGCGATAGATCCAGTTTTCCCTGGTCGCGAACAGTTGGGGCCCGTCCCCATATCGTACTGGCGATGGCCGTCCCCGATCCCCCAAGAGGAGGGATCCCCGCCGCTGACCAGTGCATGCACTGTGCGCTCCCGGTGTGCGCGGTGAGCGCAAGGACTGTCGAGATGACCAGAGCTACGCGCCAAGCGGAGAACTTGCGCGTGATCATCGCTGCCATCCGAGCTGAGAGCCAGTTGGAACGCGTCATTGGTAGATCCTCACTCCACACATGGTGTCACCAACAATCAGCTGCGGGACCGTAGCCGTACCGCTCGCAGTCCAACGCAGCGTGCGGACTTGGGCGCGCCTGCGCAGCTCGCTCACACGTTCAGGTCTGGATCTGATCGTCACTCCTCCCACTTGCTCACCACACGACCCGCAGGCCGTTGGAGACGTTGTCGGGGGCCGCGGTGCAGCTGTTGGGATCGCGGTACCAGGCCTGGTAGTAGCGCACCGAGCCGGGGGAAGAGCGGATCGCCGAGTTGCGCCGAGCGCTGTGTGATCGAGAGGTCGCCGACTCGTGGCGCTTGCGCGGTGCTGAAGAAGGCTGTGCCGACGTACATGCGCCGCATCTGCCCCCCCAGGCACAGGATTCCGCCGCCGAGCCAGCGCGGGTAGGGTATCTCGCTCGACTGGAGGAAGATCGTCGTCGCGCCAAAGGGCTCGCTTGACGAACTCAGCACGAGCGTGTCGGGCACCGTCGTCCCCGAGGCCGAGAGCAGCGCGCCAGCCGGGGCCGCGGAGTTCCCGCAGCCGTGCAGGCTGGAGCCGAAGTTGTTGCAGGGGCAGTAGGCAAAGGTGCCGTCGCCAAAGCACATCGGATCGATCGTGTGCGTGCATGCGCCGTACCAGCGCGCCACGTGCGGGGAGAAGAGGTTGCCTCCGACGAGGCTAAAGCCTCCGACCGCCCAGAGCGCCGGGCCGCCGCCCTGGCCGTCGTCGTAGGATTCCTGCATGCGAACAGGGCTCCCGAAGCGGCTCCGCAGGGGGTCCGCTGATGTCCGTCCCAGCGGGTCAGACCCCTCACGTCCCCGGAGGGCCGCCAAGCGAATACGAATAGAACGCGGGTCCTGTTCCATCGTCGTGGGAGTGAGCAAGGGCCTCCGATCAGCCTGCGGAGCTGGCCGGGATGCCGGGCAAGGCCTCCCAGTTCAGGCCGTTCCAGCTTGGCAAATCCGTTGGCAGCGACACTACCGACCAGCGAAAACGACCGCAAATGAAAGCCCTGAACCAGTGCCATCAGTCGAATTCCTCCAACTGGCCTAGCAGTGCCCCCGGCTGCCCGTTCATCGTGAAGTCCCCGCCAACCTGGGTCCATCAATTTCCATTCCAACGCCAGACAGAAGAGACGTACCCGGCCCCGACGGGAAGGCAGCAGATGCGTAGAGTTCGGCGCCGGATCCGTCATCGAAGGCGCAGGAGCTAATTCACCCGCGCGGCGCCTGGGATCCGCCACCAACACCACTCCATACAGAACCGTTCCAGCGGACAATTCCTGGAGAATTCTGGAAGACGCCCATTGTTGGATCGCCAGTCACGTAGAGTTGCGGGCCTGATCCATCGTCGAAGGCCATCATGTCCACGGCGTGCTCATTCTGGTTCGAGCTCGGGAACCCGATATTGACCCAGGTGTTCGTTCCAGCCCGCATCATTGCGAGGTGGCTCATGGCCCCACCCGTCCACAGGAGTGCGTGAAGTACCCGCCGGCGTAGAGGGCGGTCCCTGGCCGTCGTCGTAGCCGCAGATCTTGGTGACGTAGGTCGTCGAAATACGCTTGGTCGACAAAAGCCCACGTAGAACCCGTCCAGCGATAGATCCAGTGCTCCACGGTCACGAACAGTTGGGGCCCGTCCCCATGTCGTGCTTGGCGATGGCCGTCCCCGATCCCCAGAGAGGAGGGATCCCCGCCTGACCAGTGCATGCACTGTGCGCTCCCGGTGTGCGCGGTGAGCGCAAGGAGCGGCCGACCAGAGCCACGCGCCAAGCGGAGAACTGCGCGTGATCATGGCTGCCATCCCAGCTGAGAACCAGTTGGAACGCGTCATTGGTAGATCCTCACTCCACACATGGTGTCACCAACAATCAGCTGCGGGACCGTAGCCGTACCGCTCGCAGTCCAACGCAGCGTGCGGACTTGGGCGCGCCTGCGCAGCTCGCTCACACGTTCAGGTCTGGATCTGATCGTCACTCCTCCCACTTGCTCACCACACGACCCGCAGGCCGTTGGAGACGTTGTCGGGGCCGCGGTGCAGCTGTTGGGATCGCGGTACCAGGCCTGGTAGTAGCGCACCGAGCCGGGAAGAGCGGATCGCCGAGTTGCGCCGAGCGCTGTGTGATCGAGAGGTCGCCGACTCGTGGCGCTTGCGCGGTGCTGAAGAAGGCTGTGCCGACGTATGCGCCGCATCTGCCCCCAGGCACAGGATTCCGCCGCCGAGCCAGCGCGGGTAGGGAATCTCGCTCGACTGGAGGAAGATCGTCGTCGCGCCAAAGGGCTCGGAGGACGAGCTCAGCACGAGCGTGTCGGGCACCGTCGTGCCCGAGGCGGAGAGCAGCGCGCCAGCGGGGGCCGCGGAGTTCCCGCAGCCGTGCAGGCTGGAGCCGAAGTTGCTGCAGGGGCAGAAGGCAAACGTGCCGTCGCCAAAGCACATCGGATCGATCGTGTGTTGGCATGCGCCGTACCAGCGCGCCACGTGCGGGGAATAGAGGTTGCCTCCGACGAGGCTGCCCGACCCGACCGCCCAGAGTGCTGGGCCGCCGCCCTGGCCGTCGTCGAAGGACTCGAATGAGGAGGCGGCGCCAGCGGATCCGCATGGGGTCCGCTGATGCCCGTCCCAGCGGGTCAGACCGCTCACTGCGGGTGGGCCGCCAAGGCAATACGAATACAACGCGGGTCCCGTTCCATCGTCGTGAGTGAGCAAGGCGCCAATGATCGCCTGGGGAGCCGACGGGACGCCGGGCAATGCCTCCCACAGGGTGCCATCCCAGCTTGCAATTCCGTTCGCGGACACACTACCTGCGAGCGAGAATATGCCGCACACGTACAGCCTTGGTCCATTTCCTGAGTCGAAGACCTCCATCTGACCTAGTACTGCGCCTGCAGGTCCACTCACTGTGAAGTCTCCGCCGACCTGCGACCATGAATTGACATTCCAGCGCCAGACTGAAGAGATGAACCCGGCGCCGAACGGGAAGGCCGCCGTAGCATAGAGCTTGGCGCCTGATCCGTCGTCGAACACCTGGAGAAAGCCGACCCTCGCGGCGCCTGGGATCCCTCCACCCACACCACTCCATACAGAACCGTTCCAGCGGACAATTCCTGGGGAATTCTGGAACACGCCCATGGTGGGATCGCCGGTCACATAGAGCTGCGGGCCCGATCCATCGTCGAACACCTTCATGTCCACGGCGTGCTCATTCTGGTTCGAGCTCGGGAACCCGATATTGACCCAGGTGTTCGTTCCAGCCCGCATCATCGCGAGGTGGCTCATGGCCCCACCCGTCCACAAGGAGTGCGTAAAATAACCGCCGGCGTAGAGAGCTGGTCCCTGGCCGTCGTCGTAGCCGCACATTGTGGTCACCAGGTCGTCGAAATACGCCTGGTCGACAAAAGCCCACGTAGAACCCGTCCAGCGATAGATCCAGTGCTCCACGGTCACGAACAGTTGGGGCCCCGTTCCCATGTCGTAGACGCTAGAGGCATTGGAATCCCCAGCAGAAGTTGGGAATCCAGCCGCCTCCCAATGCATGCATTGCGCCCTTGCGGTGTGCGTGATGAGCGCGACAGCGGCCAGCCCCAGCACACCTCTGAGCCAAGCGGCGGATCTGCGTGTGATTGTGCCCGTCATCCCACTCGAGAACGTGCTCAGGTACGTCATTGGTAGATCCTCACTCCACACATGGTGTCACCAACAATCAGCTGCGGGACCGTAGCCGTACCGTTCGCAGTCGCAAGGCAGCCTGCGGGCTTGAGCGCCCTGCGCAGCTCGTTCACACGTTCACGTCTGGATGTGATCGTCACTCCTCCCACTTGCTCACCACACGACCCGCAGGCCATTGGAGACGTTGTCGGGGGCCGCGGTGCAGCTGTTTGGATCGCGGTACCAGGCCTGGTAGTAGCGCACCGAGCCGGGGAAGAGCGGATCGCCGAGCTGGGCCGAGCGCTGCGTGATCGAGAGGTCGCCGACTCGTGGCGCTTGCGCGGTGCTGAAGAAGGCCGTGCCGACGTACATGCGCCGCATCTGCCCCCCCAGGCACAGGATTCCGCCGCCGAGCCAGCGCGGGTAGGGAATCTCGCTCGACTGGAGGAAGATCGTCGTCGCGCCAAAGGGCTCGGAGGACGAGCTCAGCACGAGCGTGTCGGGCACCGTCGTGCCCGAGGCGGAGAGCAGCGCGCCAGCGGGGGCCGCGGAGTTCCCGCAGCCGTGCAGGCTGGAGCCGAAGTTGTTGCAGGGGCAGTAGGCGAAGGTGCCGTCGCCAAAGCACATCGGATCGATCGTGTGCGTGCATGCGCCGTACCAGCGCGCCACGTGCGGGGAGAAGAGGTTGCCTCCGACGAGGCTAAAGCCTCCGACCACCCAGAGCGCCGGGCCGCCGCCCTGGCCGTCGTCGTAGGATTCCATGCCTGCGAACAGGGCTCCCGAAGCTCCGCAAGAGGTGCGCTGATGTCCGTCCCAGCGGCTGAGCCCGAGAGTAGCCGGTGGGCCACTATTAGAGAACGAATACAGAGCGGGTCCCGTTCCATCGTCGTGAGTGAGCAAGGCGCCAATGATCGCCTGGGGAGCCGACGGGACGCCGGGCAATGCCTCCCACTGGGTGCCATCCCAGCTTGCAATTCCGTTCGCGGACACACTACCTGCGAGCGAGAATCTGCCGCACACGTACAGCCTTGGTCCACTTCCTGAGTCGAAGACCTCCATCTGGCCTAGTACTGCGCCTGCAGGTCCACTCACTGTGAAGTCTCCGCCGACCTGCGACCATGAATTGACATTCCAGCGCCAGACTGAAGAGATGAACCCGGCGCCGAACGGGAAGGCCGCCGTAGTATAGAGCTTGGCGCCCGATCCGTCGTCGAACACCCGCAGGAAGCCGACCCTGGCGGCGCCAGGGATACCTCCACCCACACCGCTCCACGTAGAACCATTCCAGCGGACAATTCCTGGCGAGTTCTGGAACACACCCATCGTGGGATAGCCGGTCACATAGAGTTGCGGGCCTGATCCATCGTCGAACACCTTCATGTCCACGGCGAGCTCATTCTGGTCCGAGCTCGGGTAGCCGATATTGACCCAATCATTGGTTCCGGCTCGCTGCATCGCGAGGTGGCTCATGGACCCGCCCGTCCACAGCGAGTGCGTGAAGTACCCGCTTGCATAGAGAGCTGGTCCCTGGCCGTCGTCGTAGCCGCACATCGTGGTGACGTAGTCGTCGAAGTACGCTTGGTCGACAAAGGCCCAGGTGGAACCGGTCCAGCGATAGATCCAGTTGTCTACGCTCGCGAACAGTTGGGGGCCCGTCCCCATATCGTACTTGGCGATGGCCGTCCCCGATCCCCCAAGAGGAGGGATCCCCGCCGCTGACCAGTGCATGCACTGTGCGCTCCCGGTGTGCGCGGTGAGCGCAAGGACTGTCGAGATGACCAGAGCTACGCGCCAAGCGGAGAACTTGCGCGTGATCATCGCTGCCATCCGAGCTGAGAGCCAGTTGGAACGCGTCATTGGTAGATCCTCACTCCGCACATTGTATCGCCGACGATCAGTTGCTGGACCGTACTCGAACCGCTCATGACTGACCGGACCGAAAGACCGAGAGCAAGCCCAGGAGTATCCAAGACTTCGCTCAGTATCGGCATTTCTGGGTGGGTGAGATCGAACACCCCCACACCGGTTCTCCCGAGCGCGCAGTACAGGTAGTTGCCCACGATCTCCATATCGATGCACCCGGCCGCCTGACCATCGTATGGGTCTACTGGACAGGGGATCGTGGCCTTGGCATAGAGAAAGTCCTGATCAACGCCGCCAAAGGCCGCGTTGAGGTAGGGTGTGTTTGCCGGCGGCGCAGGCAGCAGAGCGGTCCCGGAGACGTCGAATACGTAGAGCCGCCCGAGGATGTCGCCGACGTATGCGTAGGTCTTTCTACCCACCGTCTTCGTCTTGACCGTGAAGGCGTTGCCGGGCTGGGGAGCCGTGGGTGGAGTGATGCCCGGCGACGGCGTTCCAAGGGCGATGCGAAGTACCTTTGGCTTCCTGAACAGCACGGAATCTCCTGTGTTCGTAACGTCAACCAGAGTCAGCATCGGGAGGTTTGCGTAGGCTCCCCACTTGCAGGACGCGTACTGGGCTCTGTTGGAAGGGGGGACGGCACTCGGGTCGTTGTCGCTGGCCACAAACCCGCTTGCAATCGCCAGCACCCACATGGGCGCGCCGCCAGAGTCATGCGTTAAATAGAGATCCGTCCGGTCGGTTGGCAATTGGTGCTCGCCAGCAACATAGTGTCCATTGCAATTGAGAATCGGCCTGCACCCATATCCATCCTGTGACGGATTTGCGGCATCCGCGTCGAGATTCCACTCAAGTTCTTGGTGAGTCAGGACAGCCTTTCCGTTGAGCCCATTCAGCATCTCCCCAAGCCCGTTGTGTGGAAGCACGTGGCAACTCGCCGCAGCCGCGTTCATCAGGTCTTCTGTGCGGAACGCCGTCACTCCGTGCGAGGTCCCCGAGCGCGAGAGGTAGACGGCAGTCGGCAGACCGTTCTTCAATCGCGGATCCGCGACCGACTGCAATCGATCGTCGGTTGGTGAGCTCAGCTCTGCCGGGGCGTAGAAATTGCCAAGTGAGCACCCCGCTCGCCGGTTCCACGGGGTCCTCGAAACGCCAGCTCTTCGCCTGCATCCATGGACCATTCGGCGGCGCAAGCGGCGGCGTTGGAAGCGTCAACCGAATCAAGTGCCACCCGACCCTGGGCATCGCGCGTTTCTGCAGGTTCCACTTCGGATCGCCGTTCGAGTCGCACCAATTTGCGAAATTCGAATCGCAGTCCAGAATCGTCGGACAACCTGCCCCGCTCGGGTCGTGCCGGTCGAGGAGCTGGCGCCCCGCGAGGAAGTACTCGTTGTTCGGGTTCGCCGGATCGATCCAGTGCGCTTCGTCCAGGAGACTGGCCTCGTACAGGCCGGGGTCCTGCGGTCGCACAGCATGCACTGAGTAGTCGGGACAGTTCGGAGCAAAGGGCGTCCGACCTACGCAAGGGGAGTTGACGGTCTGTGCAACTGGCGTGACCGTGCTCGAGATCGGATCGACGTAGACCATCTTCTCCGCTGCGAGCGTGGCATCGAGCGGGTACTCCGCCGAGAAGAGCACCACCCCAGGGTTGACGGTGGACACCACGCTGTCCTGGGCGTGGAAGGCACTTCCTCGCCAGGGGGAGCCTGTTGCCGTCGACACAGAACCGGACCCGACCGGAAGGTTGAAGATGTCCGTTGCGAAGAGCTCGGAGTTGCTGAAGAGGCTGTTGGTGGTTCCCCCGGACTGCTCACGCAGCACGACGTTGTTCCAGAGCGCATCCTCCGAGTAGGGCTGGATCGCGCGCAGGGTGAGACTGCTCCCCGCCACACCGAAGTCGTGATCGTAGATCCAAAGGCCGGTCGGATACGTGCTGTCCAATGGCGGTGCATCGGGATCGAGCTCTCCAAATCCCAGGCAGATGGTGTTCCACGTGCTGTTCGGCTTTCGCGGCGCGAGCGCGTCCTGGCTCTTGCCGTCGTCTCCGGCTGGAGCGACGACCACGCAGACCTTGTCGCCGCTGTTGCGGATGGCCGCGATCTTGTTTGGGTAGCCGAGGACGTGCCCGGCCGAGGGATTTCCCAGCGAGATGACATTGCACTGCAGCGGATTCGCCGCGAGGTTCGGGATCTCGAGCACCTCGCCGTAGTTCAGCGCGCCGTAGAGCACCGCCTTCTGCGTCGGGGGCGTGCCAACCCGCACGATCGCGAGATCGCGGACATGTTCGGGCGAGGCGCCCCCGCACAGACCCGGCGTCCAGATCTGCGTGCGCGCGAGCGACCAACTTCCGGCGCTGCCGGCGAGATCGACGCGCCAGATCCCGCCCTTTCCCATCCCCACGTAGACGGAGTCGTCGTCTCCCGGATCCGCTGCCAGCGAGGTGCCGACCTGGACCGGATTGGGGGCCGTCGCGAAGTCGAAGGGCATGCTCCCGATCGGAACCGGAGTGGCGCCGCCGAGGTCGTACGCGCGCAGCTCGGTCACGTCGCCGACGCTCGACTGGTCGCTGCGCGAACCGAAGAGCGCGAACAAGATCGGTGGGTTGTGGTGCTCGAGGATTTCCACGTCGACGCAGCGCTTGCGTTCGAAGTAGCCAAACTCGATCGGGGCCTCGACCTGGAGCTCGTGGTAGTTCGAGCACGAGCCGGGATTCTGGGCGTTGAACAAGCTCGGGCAGAGCTCCAGGCGCCACACACCCGTGGCTCCGCCCGCGATGTAGAGGTAGTCCTGCGCCGGGCTCAGCTGGTGGTAGTAGCGCAGCGCGAGTGGCTGGCATTCGCGCATCGAGAATTCGTCGATCTGCACATTCTGGATCGGCGGCACCTGCGTGAGATGCAGCAGGTCGACGAAGGAGATCGTGGACCCGCGCGCGACGAAGGCTCGCGATCCGTCGGGGGTCACCTCGAGCCCCAGTTGCTCACCGGGCGTGTACCAGGACACGAGCGTGTGCAGCGGTGCCTGCGCACGGGCGAGCGGAGCGAGCACGCAAAGAGAGAGAGAGAGAGAGAGAAATTCCAGCGCGAGCGAGCATCACGTTTCTCCTTCCAAGGTCCGCGGGAGGACGCGGACCGGGGCTGCCGCACCACGCCGAGCGCGTGGCAGGACCCTTCTGACCCTACCACGATGCGCCATGAGCGCAAGGTCAGGGCGACGAATGTCTCTGGGTTCCGCGGGGCCCGAGGCGAGCTCCCAGGACCGCCTCCGCGAGCTCGACTGCGCTCAGCGCAGCGGCTCCCCCACCAACCTCAGGATCGGCGAGAGGTCGATCTGGTATCGCTTCTGCATGGCGGTTTCCCACTGCTTGTACTCGATGTCGTCGATCTGGTTCCCCGCCAGGCTCTTCTCGATCTCGGCTCCGACCGTCTTCCAGTCGCCCTCGAGCGGCTTGGGCCGGCTGTCGATCTTCACCAGCAGCCAGGCGCCCTGCTCGTACTGCGGGCCGCCGACCTCGCCGATCGGGGTGTTGAAGGCCAGCTTGCCCATCGGCGACTCGCCCTTCACGACCGGCGCGATGCGGCCGCCTTCCTTGGCCGAGCTGTCCATCGAGTGCTTCTTCGCGACCTCTTCGAAGGCGGTGCCCGCAGCGAGTTCGGCCTGGCACTGCTTGAGATCGTCCTCGGACTTGACGGCGATCAGGCGCACGTTGGCGTGCTCGCTCTGCAGCACGAAGGCGCGCACGCAGCGCTCGGCGAACCAGCCGCGGCGCGCGTCAGAGCGGATCGTCTCGCGGTACTTGAGCGGATCCAGGCCGAGCACCGAGTCCACGAACTTGTCGAGCTGGACGCCCTCGTACTTCTTCTGGATCGCCTTCTCGATGTCGTCGACGGCCTCCTTGTAGCGCTGCTCGATCTGCGCCTCGTCGGGCACAAGCGCAAGGCGCGCGCTCTCCAGACCCACGAGCCGGTTCGCAACCAGGCGGTTCACCTGCTGAAAGACGTCCGCGGGGTCGCGGTGCATCCACTGCTTCAGGAGCTCGCTGACGTCGATCGATTCGCCGGCGACGCGCGCGATCACGACGTCGTTGGAGGACGCGCCCTGCGTCGGCGTCGGCGTCGGCGTCTGGGTCTGCGTCTTGGGCGCGGCGAGCGGCGCGGGTGGATCTTTCAGGGGCGCGGGCGAGTGCTCCAGAGGCTCGTCCGCGGGCGCACTCGCGCGAGCCTGCGCCACCGGCGTGCTCTCGCGCTGCGCCTTCTCGCGCTCGGCCGCCCACGCGGCGGGCTGCTTCACGGGCTCGGGATTCGGAATGGCGCCCTGGCAGGCGAGGCCCGACACGAGGAACAGGATCGAGAGCATGCGCGTGACCTTCATCGGAGAGTTTGGGCGCACGAGTCTGCCGCAACGGCCCGGCGCAAGGAAGCGCGGGGTGCGCAGGCTGCCTCCGAGGACCCGTCCCGCTATCCTCGCGCGCATCATGAGCCTCTCCGCCGCCCTGCTGCCCGAGTTCGACCAGGAAGTCTCCAGCCTGCGCAAATGCCTCGAGCGCCTGCCCGAGGGAAAGCTCAACTGGAAGCCGCACGCGAAGTCGATGAGCCTGGGCGCGCTCGCGACGCACCTTGCGAACCTGCTCACGTGGGTGAACCGCACGCTCGAGGTGAGCGAGTTCGACCTCGCCCCGGACGGCGAGCCGATGAAAGCGGTCGAGCTGCACACGCGCGCGGAGCTGCTCGCGGCGCTCGACGCGAACGCCGCGAAGGCGCGCAAGGCGCTCGCGGGGGCGAGCGACGAGTGCTTGAACGGCCCGTGGACGCTGATGGCGGCGGGCAAGAAGTTCTTCACGCTGCCGCGCACGACCTGTCTGCGCAGCTTCGTCTTGAGCCACCTCGTGCACCACCGCGGGCAGCTCTCGGTCTACCTGCGCATGCTCGACGTGCCGCTGCTCGCGATCTACGGGCCGAGCGCGGACGACGCGGGGATGCTGGGCTGAGGGCGCGGCGCGCGCCTAGCGGTACGAGATGCGCCGCACGCGGCCGAGGCCGTGGCAGGCTTCGCAGTTGAGCTTCTCTTCGGTGCTCGAGGGCCGATTTCCCTGGGTCTGCGCCACATTCGCGCCCGCGAGCGAGATGATGCGCACGCCCGTGCCGCCGCACTCGCGGCAGTTGTCGAAGAGCGGCTTGGGGCTGACCTCGAACTCGCCGCCGTACTCGGCGAAGTAGGCCAGGATCCACTGCGAGCGGCCGGTCGAGCTGAAGTCGCGCCAGAAAGCCTCGCGGTCCTCCGACTTCTCGCCGTCGGACTTGGCCTTCTGCACCAGCTCGCGGTTCTGCAGGTAGCGCTGGATCTGCTCGTTGAGGGCTGCGCGCTGCTTGTCGAGCGCGGTCTGCGGCTTCTTCTCGCCTTCCTTGGGGTTCTCGGCGATCTGCTCGCCCTTCAGCGCGCGCTCCTTGCCCAGGAGCCACGTGCCGTAGCCGTAGGAGGCGCGCTCCCAGCGCAGCTTCTTCTTGTCGCGCTGCGCGAAGAGCTTGTGCACGGCGTCGGAATCCAGCTGCTTGGTGAGCACCTGCACGTCCTTCGTCACGGAGGCGAGCAGCTCGGTCTTCATGGTCGACTCGAGGTAGCCCATCGTCTGCTCGAAGGTGAACTTGGTCGAGGCGGTGCGCGCGAGGCGCGCGGCGGTCTCGAGGAAGCGCACGCGCACGAGGCTGGCGATGTAGGCATCGCGCGCCTTGAGCACGCGCTCGTGCTTCTTCTTCGCCTCGTTGACGTAGGGCGAGCCCGGGAAACGCTCGGCGAAGGCGTCCGCGCGCGCGAGGGCCTCGTCGTACTGCTTGCGCGCGATGAGCGTGTCGACGTCGCCCAGATACTCCAGCTGCGCGGCGTTCTTGGCCTTCTCGGCGGTGCGCTGCAGCGCGGCGCGGATGTCGTCGGAGTGGAAGCTCGGGTCGAGCGTGGCGGCCTTCTGGTAGTGCTCGGCCGCGTGCGCGAAGTCGAGCACCTTCTCGCAGTACTGCGCGATCTCGTAGTTGGCCGCGGCGTCCGTGCCGGGGACGGCGGCGAGTTCGCGCGCGTAGAGTTCGTCGGTCGTGTACACCAATCGCGCGGGCACCTCGATCGGGACGGCGGCGCCGGCGATGCGGTCCTTGGGCAGCGTGAGCGTCGAACCGGCGATCTTGATCAGCAGTTCGTTGGCCGTGCGGTCGAGGATCAGGCCGATCACCTCCTTGCCGTCGACGGTGCTGAGCTTGTCGGCCATCATCAGCACCTCCTCGGTGGCGAGGTCGACGTAGCCGAAGCGGCGGCGCAGCTCGTCGGACTGCCGCGGCTCGAGCAGCGACCAGGGGATGTGCGCGATGCCGCCGTTGTCCAGGCGCGCGAATACCATCCCGTCGGGGTCGTGCGACTGCACGCTGCCGAAGCGGAAGGCGCCGTCGCGCAGCTGCAGCATGATCACGTCGGGGTTCGCCTCCTGCGCACGCGCGGGAGCGAGCGGGGCCGCGAGTCCGAGGAGCAGCGCAAGGATCAGGGAAGCGGGTTTCATGTGCGGCATCAGTCTACCTCGGCGGTTGCCCGGGTTGCGCGGAGCCGGGAGTGGGGCCCCCGGCGGCGGGAATCTGGGACTGCTCTTGCGGTTGTTCGTGCACACCCTCGACGAAACGCCGGCGCAGGCGTTCGCCGAAGGGCACCTCGCGCAGCAGCAGCGTGGTGAAGACGCGCTCGCGCTCCACGCCGCCGCTGGTCCAGTGCATGCGCACCACGACCTTGTACTCGATCGGGCGGTCGGGGTTGGGGCTGCTGCTGGCGGAGTACACCAGGCCCGGATAGCCGGGCACCTCGCGCTCCTCGAGCTTGCGCGGCTCGCCGGCCTCGCCCTGCGCGTCGAGCGGGAAGAGCGTCTCCTGCAGATCGGCGACGACCGCGTCGGCCGCCGAGGATCCGACCGTGCGCAGGTGCGCCGAACGCGAGAGCGCCGCGCCGAAGGTGAACAGGCCCAGCACTGCCGTCATGCCAAAGAGCAGGATCGCCAGGCTCACGAGCACCTCGATCAGCGTGAATCCCGCGCGCGCGGCGCGCGTCTTTCGAAGGGCGCGTTTCACGGGTTCCAGTTCTCCCGAGCGGTCGAGACCACTACTTCGCGCGCGAGCGGGGCGCCGAAGTGCACCAGCGCACCGGCTGTGTGCGAGCGCGCCGTCGTGCCGCGCACAGCGCGCTTCACGGCCGCCGAATCGCCGCTCACGGCGCCGAGTTCCATCCACTCCGAGTCGATCAGGATCGCGCTCCCCGGCGCGGGCAGGCGCTCTCCATCGTCGACCGCGATGCGTGCGTCGGCGCTGTCGACGATCTGCACGAGGCGCGTACGGCGCAGGCGATCGGAGGCGCGCTCGACCTCGAGCTCGAGCCGCACGCGGCGCGGCAGCGCGGGCCGGCCGTTCGCGACGACGATGCCCGGGTGCACCTGGTTCCAGCCGACCGAGGACGCGTCGGGCCGCTGCTTGCCCCACGCATCCCAGGCCGCTGTCGCGTCGGCGGGCTCGTTGCCGAGCTTCCAGCCGTCGTGCACGACCGAGGTCTGCGCGGCACACAGCACGCGCATCCACAGGATGCCCGTCGTGAGTTCCTCGGTCGCGCCCGCGGGTGGACGACCCGAGCTGCCCAGGAAGTCGGGTGCGAAGAAGGACTTCGTGGCGGGATCGTCAACGAGGCGCTCGCCGCGCCAGAGGATGCCCTCCGCGCGCGCGTCCGGATCGGTGAGCGAGGCAGGCGCGACCAGCCAGATCACCTCGACCAGGCCCTGCGAGGCGCGCAGGACGCGCGCCTGCACGCCGCCCGACTGAGCCTCGCCGGTCTGCGGCTCGCCGTTCGCGCGGCGCTGCTGCTCGGTCAGGCGCGCGACCTCGGCCGAGGAAGCGGCGCGCACGAGGCGCAGGCGCGGCCATTTCGACTCGAGCACTCCGTCGCCGTCGGTGTCGAAGCGCACCCACTCGAGCACGACGTCGCCCTGCGCACCGTTCTCCAGACCGCGCAGATCGTGCGCGAAGAGATCGCCCACGCTCGAAGCCTGTTCGAGCACGCTCTGGCGCGTCTCGCTCGTGCGCCAGACGGTCAGCGTGCGCTCGATCAGCTTGAAGACGAGCACCATCAGCACGGCCAGGATGCCGAGCGCGCAGATGAGCTCGACCATCGTGAGGCCCGCGCGCCTCTGACCGTGCTGTGCGTGCTTCATCGCTCCACGCTCCGCAGCACCGCTTCGGGCGCGTAGTAGAAGGCCCCGAAGCGCTCCAGGCGCGGCGTCTGCCGCCAGCCGTGGCGCAGGGAGAGCTTGGGATCGAAGGCGTCCGCGGAGTACTTGACGAACACGCGCCAGCGCAGCGAGTCGGACTGCTTGCCGATCGAGAGCGGCGCGCCCTCGGCGTCGCCCTTCCAGCGCAGCACGAGGCGCTGGTCGTGTTCGGGATCGCCGTCCCAGGGCGCGTCGGGGTCGTCGCGCTCGAGCACGCCGATCTGAGCGCCCTCGACGTCGGTCTTCTGGAAGAAGCACGACTCCCACCAGGCCGCGGGCTGGTCGAGCGCGAGGTCGAAGTGCGCCAGCTCGGGCGCGTCGGCGCGCTCGGCCCAGCGGTCCCAGTAGCGGAAGGGGAACAGGATCACCGGCGTGCCGCTCGCGTGCGCGGAGGGCGTCGTGCCGAAGCGGCCGCGGAAGAGCCCGCCGCCCTTGCGGTCCATCTTGCCCGCCTCGCTCGAGGCGCGCGGCATCACCAGTGAGGCGCCCTCGGCGTGCGTGTAGTGGATCAGCTCGTCGTCGACGAGCAGCAGGCCCTCGCTGGGGAAGTCCTGGGTGCTCGCGATCGGGATCTCCGCATCGGTCGCGCTGATGCCCGAGGAGAGCACGCTCACGGGCCAGTCCTCGAGGAACTCGACCGCCTCGTGCGCGTGGTGCGGCTGCGGCAGCGTGCCGAGCAGGCCGCGGCCGGCGGTCGCGATCTGGATCAGGCCCGCGGAGGCCGTGCGCGAGCTGTAGCAGACGATCTCGTCGCCGATCTGCAGCAGGCCCGCGTCCGAGGGCAGCTCGTCGAGAAACTCCTGGCCCGCAAAGTGCAGGTCGTCGGGCGTACGGATCGCCTTGGCCTCGACATAGAAGGTCGTCGCGGCCTGCGCCGCTTCACCGCTCAGGTAGAGCGAGGCGCCCTGCGCGCTCTCGGGCGCGAGGCCCGACGCATTGCGCGCGAAGCTCGTCCCGCCGAAGCAGATCTCGTCGGCGACCGCGCTCGGCACCGCACCGCTCTGCGACTGCACCACCGCGCCGCCGACCTTCAGTCCCGCGACGATGCGTGGACGCTCGCCCGAGGGGTGCTTGGTCATGCGGTAGCGCGTGCGGATGTCCGCGAGCGCGCCCGTGGCCCCGACGCCCGCCGCGGCGGGATCGAAGGGATAGGGAATCGGCAGCGCCTCGCGCAGCGCGACGTAAACGCAGTTGCCGTCGACCGGGTTGTCGATCAGCAAGCCGTTGGGGTTGACCATCGCCGGCTGCGTGTCGAAGAACTGCTTCTCCCCCACCTGCGTGTCGGCGACGGGGATCAGCTGTGTCGGGCCGCTCTGGCGCCAGTGGAAAGTGTTGTAGCGGTACGGGATGTACGCGCGCTGCACGATCGCGGGGTTGCCGAGCAGCTGCGGATCCTGTTCGACGAAGAAGACCGGGTCGCCGACGCCGGGCCGGCCCGCATCGGGCTCCGCCTGACCATTGGCGATGCCCAGCGGTCGACGCAGGATGCGCACGACCGGCAGGATCGTCGTGTTCGCAGCGTGCGGGTGCGAGTAGGTGCCCATCACGCCGCGAAACTGCAGGAAGCTGCGCACCGAACGCGTGATCGGTCCCTCGGAGGCCTGCGGCGCGCCGACCTCCTCGGTCCAGAACGAGCCCGCGGTCGAGGAGCCCTGCGGCGCAGGGGCCAGCGTGTTGGCCGAGAGCATCGCGCTCGGCGCACCACCACCACCGCTGACGCCGCCGGAGCCCGAGCCTGTGCCCGTGCCGCCGACACCGCCCGTGCCACCCGTGCCGCCGGTTCCTCCCGTCCCTCCGCCTCCGCCCCCCGAGCCGACCGGAAGCGTGCCGTCCTCGACGTCGCTGAAGTGCGTGCGCGTGACGGCGCCATAGGCGGCGTAGAGCGCACCCGCCTCGGTACGCACGAGCTGGTCGCCGGCGATCTCGTCGTAGCGCACCCACTCGGTGTTCTCGTTGCTCGGCTCGGTGAACTGCGCGTACTCGGAGCGGTAGACCTGCACCTGGCCCGTGCCACTGTTGGTCTCCTGCAGCACCGACACCGGCGGCTGCGAGGTGCGCGGGTCGAGGAAGTGCGTCGAGGCGTTCGACGCGGGCACCGAGATCGGGAGCACGTACACCTCCCATTCCAGGCGCGTGTCCGGGTCGACGGCGGTCGCGGGCGAATCGGGGTTCGAGACGACGAAGCTCTGCGAGTAGTCGACCACGTAGGCGTGCTGGAAGAGCGCCTCACTCGGGTTCTTGAATCCGGCCGTGTTGCCGCGACGGCTCATGTCGAGCAGCAGCTGGTTGCCCTGCACGCCGCTGTACCAGATGAATTCCATGCCGCCGAGCTGCGCGTTGTGCGAGCTGTGCACGCCGGTCAGCTGGAAGGTCCCGCTCTGCGTCGTGACGCGCAGCGAGCCGATGCGCCGCTGTGCGATCAACGCCCATCCGCCGGCCGGATTGAAGGCCGACATCAATTGCTCCTGCGTGCACTCCGAGTCGGCCGGCTTGAGCTCGAAGGCCGTGATCGTCGAAGGCGTCCCGTCGAGGCCGTAGCCCAGGTCCACCGACGTCGGTCCGCCGCCGCCCCCACCCACACCCGTGACCGTGATCGGCTCACCCGGCAGCGAGGCGTTTTGCCCGACGGCGCGCGTCACGAGCCCGACCGAGAACGCGCCGATCGGAGAGGGCAGCGTCGAAGCGCCGCTGGGCACGTTCGAGCGCAGCGGCATCGAGTAGCCGAAGACCTCGACGGTCGTGCCTGCGTCGTGATTGCCGACGTTCGCCGGCGCCTGTCCGCCGCTGCCGCCCGGACCGAAGAGCACCTCGGGCACGCGCGTTCCGCCTTGCAGCACGGTGCGCTCGCGCGCCAGACGGCCGCCGAAGCCCGCGTAGGGACCGGCGACGATCGGCGTCGCGTCGAGCACGTTCTTCGAGCCGAGCGTGTACTCGATCAGCTCGTCGCCGATGCGTGCGACGCCGTGCGCGGGGAAGCCCGCGACCGAGTCGACCGTGATCTGCGTCGTGTTCATGTCGATCGTGTTCGAGAGGCGCGTCAGACCGTAGCGTCGCACGCCGTCGGCCTTGCCGTTGACCAGCAGCGTCAGCTGGTCGGGGCGCGTGCCGCGCACGTCGAAGGCGATGTGGCTCCACACGTCCAGCGGCATGCCCGGCGCGTTCTGGCCGGGCGCGAAGGAGTAGTGCGCCTCGCCCGCCTCGAGTTCGCTCGTCGCGGGGTGGTCGCCCGTGCCATCCCACACGCGCAGCACGAGGTCGCCGTTCTCGAAGAACAGCGCGATGCGGTCGGCCTCGGCGCTGCCGCCGGCGACATCCAGCAGGCACGAGTCGCCGCTCGAACGCGGCTTGAGCCACATCGACGCAGCCGCGGGCAGCATCAGCGCGGCGCTGCCGCCCGAGCTCGAGGCGCTCGGCGCGTCTGCCCAACCGATCTGCTTGTCGTTCGGCGCGCGCAGCACGGGCTGGTCGGGCAGGTAGCGTCCCTCCGGATCGCGCGTCTCGTGGTCGAAGTGGATCATGCGGCCCGCGCGACGGCCGGCCTCCTCGACGCGCGCGGCCCAGAGCTGGATCCAGGCCGTGTTCTCGCGCGAGGCGAAGATGCGCGCGGTCGTCTGCGGCTGGTCCTCGGGCGAGGCGCCCTGCGCCGCGGCGGTCCCGGGCAGGAACAGGCCGTCCTTGAACGTGCCCCAGTGCGGCGCGAGGCGCGTGGGCGGGTTCGATCCCAGCGCGTCGTACATTGAAGTCGCGTGCGGGGCGGTCGACCAGAAGGGCGCCTGGCGCGTGAGCCGCAGCTCGTCGTCGAAATCCTCCTGCGTCGTCCACAGTTGCATCAGGCGTTGCTGCGGCGCGATCACGTCGACCTCGTCGCGCACGAGCGTCAGGCGCTCGACGCCGCTCGGCGCGTTGACCGTCGCGCGCAGCTCGAGCTCGTAGACGTCGCTGGAGCGGAAGCAGAAGGGCAGCGTCGAGTAGGCCAGCTCGCCGTCGTTGGCATTCAGGCCATTGCGGTACAGGGCGAGCGCGTCGAGCTCGTCGAGGAAGCCCTGGCCCGCAGCCAGCGCGCCCGGCACGGCCGGCGCATCCGCGGGCAGCTTGGCCATGCCGCAGGCGGGCAGCACGACGCGCGTCATGAAGTCCTCCCAGCCCTTGAGCGGGCGCGACTCCAGCACGACCTCGGCCAGCGTCTGCGCCTCGTCCTTGCTGATGCGCGAGTTGCGGCCGCGCACCTGCAGGTTGACGAAGAGCGCCTCGAGCACGGCCTTCGAGGCGCTGTTGAGGTTGACCGGCCGGCGCGCGAGCACGCGCACCTCGGAGCGCCACTCGCGGTAGTCGTTGGTCAGGATGCGGTCGAGGTAGACGTAGCCGTCGCGCGTGACCTCGACCACGATCGCGGTCTCGAGCGACTCGCCGTCGTAGACTTGCAGTGTGCTGCCCGGGCCGATCCAGCGCGTGCTCTCGACGCGCAGGCGACCGTCCTTGCCGCCGGTGACCGGCGCGACCAGGCGCACCGAGCGCATCCAGGTCTGGCTCGCGCGCGCGCGTGCGTAGACGCTGCCGTTCACGAACAGCGGCGAGACGACCTGCTCGTTCCACAGCTCGTCCTTGCGCGTCTGCGTCGTCTCGGTCGCGCGCGCGAGCGCGAAGTCGCCGCACAGGCGCAGCGCGGCGATCTCGTCGAGCTCGCGAAAGCCGCCCTGCGGACCAGCGGCGCGCCACAGCGGCACGGCGAAGGCGCGCTGGTCGAGCAGCGGCGCGCCGGCCGGATGCGTCGAGGGCGGGCGCGGGCCGCCGAACCACTCGCCCGGATTGGCCGCGATCCCGCGCGCGAATTTCTTGAAGTCGCTGTCGCCGAGTTCGCCGTAGTGGATCAGTTCGCCCTCGCACCAGAGCATGCCCGAGGGCTCGAAGCCCGAGAGCGAGGAGACCGGCAACTCCTTGTCGTCGGGCTTGATCGGGCGCGTGAAGCGCGTGCTCATGCCGAGCAGGTTGGCGAACACCTGCGGCGGCGCGCTGTCGAGGTCGATCTTGCCCGAGACGTCGCGCGCCTCAGCGCGCCACATCGCGCCGTGCTCGTCGTTCGCGGCGAGGAAACCCTCGGGGAAGTCGTCGCGCACGCGCAGCTCCGCCTCGTCGTCCCAGTAGGGCGTGCGGTCGAGCGCGGGATGCGACTCCTGCAGCACGCCGCGCGCGTGGTTGCGCGCGGCGTCGAGCGTCTGGCGCGCGTCGATGCGGTCGGAGTACTCCGAACTCGCGCGGTCGGCGTTGCGCGCGCCGAGCAGGAACGGTGCGCACAGCACGAGCAGCGCGAGCAGCACGAGCAGCACGATGATCAGCGCGAAGCCCGCGCGCGATCCAGCCTTCCCGCGTGCACGGCCGAGGGGCTGCATCACTCCACCGTCCCGTAGGGTTGGACGATCACCAGCGACTCGGGGCCGTCGTCGCGCAGGAGGCGGATGCGCAGCGCCTCGGGGTGCCGCGCGCGGTCGAGGCCACCGCCGGGCTGGAAATAGATCTCGGTCGGCGTGTCGGGGCCGAAGTGCGAGTCGCTCGGCAGCTTCGAGACCTCGCTCGCGCCCACGGCACTGACGACCAGGCTGTCGAGCGCGCCCGCGAAGGTCGTCTGGCCCGGCGAGATGCGCAGCGGACCCTCGAGGTGCCACACGCGCGCGTCCTCGCTGGTGCTCGCGATGCGCACGCCGTCGACGCGCAGCTCGAAGGCCGTGCGGTCGTAGGAGAGCTCGATCTGCTCCCAGCGACCCGGCACCAGCGCGCCAACGCCGCCGCGCAGCGGGATGCGCCCGCCGCGCACGGGCCGCTGCTCTTCGTCGAGGCGCTCGGCGACGAACCAGGCCGAGAGCGCGCCGCCGTCCTCGACGTCGAGTCCGACCACGTCGCCGATCGAGAGCACCGCGGCCGAGGCGCCGGGCTGGATGCGCAGCGCACAGCGCACGCAGAAGCCGTCGCGCAGATCGAAGGCCGGGTCCTGCGCAACCGCGATCTCGACGCTCGAGCGCGCGGGCTCGCCCACGAAGGAGAGCGCCTTGCCCTGGAAGCCGTCGTCGACGAGTTGGCCGCCGAACTGCGTGCCGTCGAGGCCGAAGGCGCCCACGATCGGCAGGCGCTCGAAGTGCCAGGTGCCGACCACCAATTGTCCTTCCGCGCAAAGCGTGCCCGCCTGCTTGTCGATGCGCACCAGCGCGGGCGTCCCGCGCGCGACGGCCCAGTTCTGCGCGGAGCGCAGCACGCTCTGCACCAGCGGGCGCGCGACGCGGTCGGAGAAGTCGATGCGGCGGAACATGCCGGCGCCGACGCCGAGCAGCACGGCGATGATCATCATCACCGCCATGAGCTCCATCAGCGTGAAACCGGAGCGTGCGCGCGCGTTCATCGTTTTTTCAGCGTTCGTCCCAGGCGGTGATGTCGTCGTCGGTGCCGAACTCCGCGTCCGGACCGGCGGAGACGAGCTGGAACTTCTTCGGCATCCAGTACTCGCCCGTCTTCTCGTTCTTGTGGGCCTTGAAGGTCGACTCCCCCAGCTCGTCGGTGTGTGGATCCTGCAGCAGGTAGACCTGCGGGTGCTCGTAGTCGCGGCGGTGCGAGTAGGCGATCGGATTTCCCCAGGGATCCTTGATCTCAAACAGCGAGGCCTTGGGGAAGCGCGCCAGCGCCTTGCGCGACTCGTCGGAGTCGGTGTTCGAGAGCAGGTCCTCGGAGAGCGTGGTCTGCCACTGCGTGCCGAAGAGCTGGATCACCAGCGCCTCGGCGCCGATGTTGGTCGTGTTGGGCGGGCTGCCCCACTCGTCCTTCCAGCTGCTCGAGGGGTAGTCACCCATCTTGGTCTCGTATTCGGCGATCGCTGAACGCAGCTCTTCCAGGCGCGCCTTGGCGGTCATGATCCGCGCGGTGTCCTCCGACTTGCCCAGGATCGGCACCAGGAAGGCGAACAGGATGCCCAGGATCACGATCACCCCGAGCAGCTCGATCAGCGTGAAACCCGCGGCGCCCGCCTGCGCGCGGAACCGGTCGGCTCTGTCGTTCATGTCGAACCCCCTTACTTGCTCTCGCGGTAGACGACTTCGACGTCGTCGAGGTCCACCGCGACCTTCTTGCCTGTGCCGCCCTCGGCGAAGAGCGAGAGCCGCAGCGGATTGCTGCCGCGGCCCAAGGTCGGCATCGGCTTGCCGTCCACGACCGGGAACCCATCGACGAGGATGCGGATCTTGGTGTCGCTCGAGTCGCCGGTGCGCTCGATGCGCACAACCATCGGCTGGTCGAACTTCCATTCCAGGCCGACGACGTCGGGCCAGGGATCGTCCTCGTGCCCGCGGCTGATGAGGCGCGTCTGCACGGTGTTGCGTCCCGGCTCGAAGTGGCGCCGCACGACCGCCTCCGCGTCGACCTGCATCTCGCCGCCGCGCTGCGTCTCGCGCGAGACGGACAGGCCGAGCTCGGCGTTGGTCTCGGCGTGCACCGTCACTTTCATCTCGACCGAGACGAAGGCCGAGGCACCGATCTCGCGCCAGATGCGCGCCTTCTGCTTCTCGCCTCCGCCCTTGAAGACTCCGGCGAGCGTCACCATCCCGTCGTGGATCGTGACCTGCGGGCCGTTCTTCTCGTCCACCTCCCAGCCGTTCATGAGCGTGCTGCGGTTGAAGTGGTCGGTCCAGGCGACCTTCTGCATGTGGTCCTGGAGGCGGTCGATCTGCTCCTGCACCCAGGCGCGCAAGGGATCGGTCGCGGGCAGCGTGCGGCGGCTGTCGTCGAGGTCGCGCAGGCTCGCGATCGCCTGCGTCGGGTCGTTGCGGCGGTACTCGCACCAGGCGAGCCCGGCGCGCGCCTGCGGCTGGTCGGAGTCGATCGCGCGCGCGGCGTGGAAGGAGTCCTCCGCGTCGCGCAGCGCGCCCATCTGGATCTGGTTCATGCCGCGTAGTGCGAGCACGTCGGCGCGCTTGGGTTCGAGCAGCAGCGCGCGCTCGAAGTAGCGTTCAGCCGCCAGGTACTCGCCGCGGCGGTGCTGCAGCTCGCCCATCGCCACCAGCGCGTCGCCGAAGTCCAGTTCGAGCTCGAGCGCGCGCGAGAATGCGTCCTGCGCGCCGTCGAGGTCGTCGCGCGCGGCGGCGAGGCGGCCCTTCTGGTACAGCGCCCAGGGATCGAGCGGGTCGTTCTCCAGCGCCGACTCGACGTAGTGCAGCGCCTGCTCGGGGTGGTTGGTCGTCTCGGCCAGCCACGAGAGCGCGCGCAGCGCGAGCGAGGCGCGCAGCGGATCGACCTGTGCAGCCTGCTCGAGCAGGTTCTCGGCCTGGGCCGCGCTCTGCGCGTCGCGCGTGCGCAGCTTGTCGAGCCGCGCGCGAGCAGCAGCTCGAAGGTGCCCGGATCGTCGGGCGGCGTGGTCGTGCTGGGCGCGGGCAGCGCGCCGAGCGCGACGAGCGCGAGCTGTGCTGCCTGCGCGCGCGCGTCGGCCGGATCGGCCTGCAGAGCCTTGTCCACCCACTCGAGCGCCTCGGTGGTGTTGCCGTCGGCGAGCAGCGCCGAAGCGAGCTCGACGCGCAGGCGCGCGCGGTCGCGCTTGCCCTCGGCGGCGCTGGGCTCGAACTGGTTTGCCAGGCGCAGGTGCTCGATCGCCGCCGTGTACTCGCCGCGCGTGGCGAGGAAGTGGCCGTAGGCGAATTGCACCTGCCAGTCGGTGCGCCCGCCGCGCGCAGCCTCCTCCAGGTGCGCGCGCGCCGCGTCGAAGAGCCGGAAGCGCGCCTCGAGCTCTGCCAGGCGCGCGAGCACGCGCTGGTTGTTGTTGGTCGCGCCCAGCAGCGCGCGGTACTCCTGGAAAGCCTTCTCGAACTCGAAGCCCGCCTCGTAGCAGCGCGCGAGACCCAGCCGCGGCATCGGGTCGGTGGTGATCACGGCCGCAGCACGGCGGTAGACCTCCTCGGCCACCCCCAGCGCGCGCGGCGCCTCGTGGCGCTTCTCGACGCACCAGTCGGCGAAGGCCAGCGCGGAGTCGTACTCGGCCGCGGCGAGCGTGTCGCCGAAGGCCGCGCGCCGGATCTCGATCTGGTTGGGGACCGTGTCGGCGAATCCGAACTCGTTGACCGTCTTCTGCTCGTACGGAACCGGCGCGGCGCCGGCGATGAGCGGTGCGCCGCGTTCGGGAACGTATTCCACGAACAGGATCGGCTCGTTGGGCCGGCGCTGCAGGTTGAAGCGGTCCTTGTTGACGATCTGGCCGAACTTGAAGTCGTTGGTGCGCACCCAGTCGTAGACGCGCTTGAAGCTCGCGATGCGCTGCGCGAGCGGCAGGTTCGCGGGCGCATCCGCGGCGGCGCCGCCGAGCGCTTCGCCCACGGCCTCGGTCGCGAACAAATCGGGTGCATCGAGCGCCGGCAGCGCGGCGCGCAAGAGCTTGCCGTAGCGCGCCGGCGCGGGACCGGGCAGCGTGGGCGGCCGCAGACCGGGCAGCGCGACCGACGGCGGCGGCTGGAACTCGAGCGGCGGCAGCGGGCGCGTGTCGCGCGGCGCGGCGAAGAGTTCACGCGCGAGCTCGGGTGTGGTGCCGCGTACGGCGGGAGCGACGCGCGCGGGATCCGGCGCGGAGTGCTCGACGAAGGCCGGCGGCTCGCCGGTGGCGCGCACACTGCGCGAGGGCTGCGGGCCGAGCGAACGCCAGGCGAGTAGGCCGATCACGTCGAGCGTGTTGAGGAGGACGAATTGTTCCTTGCGGATCTGCACGGTTTCCTTTGGATGTCAGCGAGCGCCGTCGGACGCTTCCTCGCCCGTGTGCGGATGCAGCCGCACGACGCAGAACACGGCCTCGAGCGTGGCCTCGTCCTCCTTGTTGCGCGCGGGCACGAGCTCGCAGCGCTCGACGACCAGCGGCTGCAGCGCGTCGGCGCCGGGCGCGGGCCGCGCCTGCGAGGCGAGCAGCAGGCGCACGAGCGGCTGCGGCGCGCCGGAGGCGACGAAGGTCACGCGCGTGCGCTCGATCTCGCCCACGCCGCTGCGCGCGGCGAGGCCGGGGTCGAGCTTGATCTCGATCCGGTCCACGCGCTCGACGCCGCTGTCGAGCGCCAGGTGCACGACGCGCTCGACCAGATCGAACGCCTCGAGCGTCTTCTGGATCTCCTGTTCGCGCGTGGGCGAGAGCGCGGGCAAGCCGAGGTCCTCGGGCAGGCGCAGGTTGGCGCGCCCCGCGGCGCGCAGCAGTTCTTCGCGCACCGAGGAGACGATGCCGAAGTACTGGTTGGAGGCCGGGCCCTTGGCCTCGTCGAGCAGGAAGCGCGGGCGCGTCTTCCACTCGACCATGCCCGAGAGCTTGTCGATCGCGGACTGCAGCTCGTCGTTCTGCGTCTGCGCGAGTTCGAGCTCCTTGGTGCCGAACATCGGCGTGGTGCGCAGCTTGCTCTCGTCCGAGTTCGCAGCGCGCACCTGCTTTTGCAGTTCGCTCCCGAAGAAGCTCGAGACCACCATCGAGCCGATCACGAACAGGATCGCGCCGGACGCGACGGTCACGACGAAGCGCTTGTTCTCCTGCCAGTAGTCGTTGAAGGCCATGCTACTTCTCCCCCGCCTTGGATTCGGGCGCGGGATCGGCGAAGACCGAGAGGTCGATGTTGAAGCGCGCACCGTTGGGCGCGAGGTGCTCGCGCATGCTGGCGGTCTTGGGCTGCCCGGCGCGGAACTCGCTCACGAAGGCCTGGTAGAGCGTCGCGAGCGAGTTGGTGCCCTCGCGTGCGCGACCCTCGAAGGAGAGCACGGGGCGCTCGGCGCCGCGCGGCACGCGCAGCTCGGGATCGGCCTTCCAGTCGCTCGTGAGGCGCGTCAGCCAGAAGTCCGCGGGCAGGCGCGTCTCGAGCTGGTCGAGCGCGCGCGCGAGCTGCTCGCCCGAACCGGCGGTGAACTCGAGCGCGCTCGAGAGCGTCGCGAGGCGCTCGTTCTGTGCGATCAACTGCTCGGTCTTCTGGTGTGTGCCTTGCGCCTTCGAGAGGCGCGTGTGCAGGTCGGTCGCCTGCCGTCGCGCGACCGCCAGCCTTTGCGAGGTGTTCCAGGCGTCGAAACCCAGCCAGCCGAGCGCGAGCACGCCGGCTGCGATCATCCAGGCGTGGCGCTGCGCGAAGGCGCGCTTCTTCGCCAGCGCGCTGGGCAGGATCTCGATCGCCCAGGTGGCCGAGTCGGCCGACATCGTGGCCAGGCCGAGCGCCACGACGGACTCGAGCTTGTACTGCTCGAGCTCCTGCTGCTTCTCGGGCGCGAGCGCGCTCACGTCGACGACGCGGAACGGATCGAAGTAGTCGACCGGCACCGAGAGGCCGCTCGAGAGATACTGCGGCAGGCCCGCGAGCGCCGAGCCGCCGCCGCACAGGAGCACGCGGTCGAGCTTGAGGCTCGAGATCTTGATCTGGCTCTTGCAGAAGAGCACGGTCGACTGGAGCAGGCCCAAGAGCTGGCCCGCTGCACCCTTGGTCGCGTCGCGCGCGCGTTCGGCCAGCGCTTCGCTGGGGCGCGCGTGCGGGTCGAGGTCGACCAGCGTCTCCTTGATCTCGCAGGCCTTGCTCGGCGAGACCTGCAGGCGCTGGGCAATCGCGTCCTCGAACAGGCGCGAGCCGCCGGCGAGGTTGCGCGCGAAGACCAGATCGGCGCCGCGCATGATCACGACGTCGGTGTTGTCGTAGCCGATGTTCGCCAGCAGCACCGTCTCTTCCTGCACCACGCCGTAGCGCAGGAAGGCGTTGTAGAGCGCGATCGCGTTGGGTGTGAAGGACTCGACCGAGCCGCCCGCACTCTTCACGCCTTCGGCGTGCGCCTCGAGCAGGCCGTCGCGCGCCATCGCCAGCAGCACGACGTCCTCGCCCTCGATCTCGGGCAGCGTCGGCAGCAGGTTGAAGTCGGAGGCGACGCCCGAGCCGGACTGGTCGCCGATCTCCTCGACTTCGAAGCGCATCAGGTTGCGCAGCTGCCAGTCGGGGACGCGCGGCACGCGCGTGTAGCGGATGTTGACCTCGCGCCCGGTCAGGCCGATGCGCGCACCTGTCGGCTTGAACGGCAGTCCCAGGCCCTTCCAGCCGTCGGCGATCTCGGCCGAGGCGAGCGGAACGAGCGCGAAATCGGTGACACGGAAGGTGTTGCCCTTCGCGTGGCCGCGCAGCAGCTTGGCGTTGCGCAAACCCAGATCGATCCCGGTGACGATCCTGGCCATCTACTTCGAGCCTCCGAGCTTGGCGAGCGCCGCTTGCACTTCGGCCGCGAGGCCCGTGCTCTTGGTCGCTTCGAGCGCTTTCAGGATCGCGGACAGGCGCTGGCGTTCGGCCGCCGCGCGCGTACCCTGCGCGTCCTCGAGATCGCTCTCGAGCGAGGCCGCGACTCGTGCGCCTCGCCGTCGACCTCGCTTCCGGCGTAGCGCGTGCCGATCGCGAGCGCGCGATCGCGGCAGCGCTGGTACAGCTCGGGCAGGCGAAAGAACTTCGCGCGCTCGATGTCGGCGCGCACGAGGCGCAACTCGGAGAGGCCCTGCTGCACGAGGCGCGAACGCGCCTCCTCGGCCTCCTTCACCAGCAATTCCTCGAAGGGATAGTCGTCGAGCAGCGACTTCCACAGCCGCAGGCACTCGCCCAGGTCGCCCTTGCGCTCGGCCGCGCGCGCATCGTGCGCGACGTTGCCCGCCTCGCGGCGCTCGTCGCGGAAATCGGTCTGGAGCGCGAGCTCGGCGGGCGCCTCTGCGAACTCGAGCGCGACGCGCACGCCGCTCTCCTCGCGCACGGCCTTGACCGAGAAGGGCGCGCCGCAGCGCAGCGCGACGAGGTCGTGGCCCGTGCCGAAGAGCAGCGTGCCCACGCCCGCGCGCTCGAAATCGCCCGCGCCGTGCGAGCGGTAGCCCGAGTCCTTGCCGCTCTTCTCGGCGCCCAGCGAAGCGATGCCCTCGCGCGCGAGGTCGCCGTCGACGAGCAGCGAGAGGTGGCGGCTCGCCGCCTCCCCGGGTGCGGGCACGACCAGGATGCGCGCTCCGTCCGCGCGCGCGGCAATCGACACGGCGCCGGCTTCGCCTTCGCGCACGAACTCGAGTGCGCTGAAGAGCACGCGCGCGCCGCGCGCGAGCAGGCCCAGGCTGTGCGGATCCCCGTGCAGCAGGAGGCGCGCCTCGCCGGCCTCGGCTGCGGGCTTGCTCGCCGGTCCGCGCACGAGCAGGCTGACGTCGTCGAAGTCCGCGCGAGCGCCGCTCTTCGAGCGCGCGTCGACCACGACGCAGGCGCGGTCGTAGCCCGGCGGCACGTCGGCGGCGATCTCGACCGCACCCGCGCCCGAACCCTCCTCGGCGGGCCGGCTCCAGGCGATGAAGGGCGCGCACAGCCCCGGATCGGCCGCTGCGTGTCCGAATTCGAGGCCCACGCGCATGCGCACTCCCTCGCCCGCGCGCAGGCTCGCGCGCGCGACGAGTTCCTTCTCCGCCGGCGCCGCGACCGCCTTCGAGCGCGCGCGCGCCCACTCGTCGGGTCCAAGCTCGGTGCCCATGCCGTACAGGCCCGTCGCGGCCGCGCGCGGGCTGCGCAGGAAGGCCTGCGGTGCGCCCTCGGCGCCGCTCCAGGAGTCGCGCTCGGCCTCGAAGGAGGACTCGTCGCCGAGCAGGTTGCCCGGCACGACCTCGACCGGCTTGACCGTCGCCTCGGGGGCGCGCGCGGAGCGGTTGAGCCACCACCACACGCCCGCGCCCGCGACGGCGAGCACGAAGACGAGGATGCCCGGCTTGGAGACCTTGCGCGAGCGCGCGAGCAGCTCGGGGCTGATGCGCTCGAGGCCCTCGCCGCCGCCGGCCTGCGGGATCGAGGCGGAGAACGCCGCGGGAGCCCCCACGGGCGCGCCGATCTCGGTGAACGCGAGCTCGACCGTGCCGAAAGCGAGCGCGTCGCCCTGCGCGAGGCGCTGTTCGAGCACGCGCTCCCCGTTGACGCGCGTGCCGTTGGTGCTGCCCGTGTCCTTGACGGTCACCCCGAACTTGTCGACCGCGAGCTCGGCGTGCGAGCCCGAGACGGAGTTGTCGACGATCTGGAGCGTGTTGCCGGGCTTGCGTCCGACCGTCAGCCCGCTGTCGGGGACCGGGATCGTCTCGCCCTTCCGCTCGCCGTTCTCGAAGCGCAAGGAATAGCGCGGTTCCATCGTCTGGGACGTCGGGGGGGGGGCCGGAGGGTGAAGGAGGTCGGGGTGAGGGAGGGCCTTCGGCCGGGGCAGCAGGGCTCTACCCGGCCGGACCGCGGCTGTAACGACCGCGGGGCCACCTTGGGGGGACGCAGATCCTAGCGGCTCGCCCGCTCGCCTGCATCGACGGGTCGCTCGCGTGTTGAGGAATCCAGGTCGCAGGCGTCAGAATCCGCGCATGAGCGAGCGACTGCGTCGATTCCTCCTCGCGACCACCCCGGGCCCCGCCTGCGCGGCGGTCCTCGCCCCCGAGGACCTCGAGCACGCCCGGCGAGTCCTGCGCCTCTCGGCCGGCGACCGGATCGAGGGCATCGACGGGCGCGGGCACGCCTGGGAACTCGAGCTGGGCGCCTTCGAACGCCGCGGCGTGCCGCTGCGCGTCCTGCGCGAGCTCCCCGGCCAGCTGCGGCCGGGGGAACCCGGCGCGAGCCTGCCCTGGATCGAGGTCGCCGCGAGCCTGCCGAAGGGCGCGCGGGCGGAGGAACTGGTCGGCCGGCTGGCGCAGCTGGGAGTCGCGCGCTTGGTTCCGCTCGTCGCCGGTCGCAGCGCGGAGGCGGCACGCGAGTTCGGCGGCCACCGCCGCGTGCGGCTGGAACGCCTCGCCGCCGAGGCGCTCAAGCAATCCGGCCGCCTGTGGTCGCTCGAGATCGCCGAGCCGCTCGAGCTCGCGCAGCTGCTCGCGCTGGCCGAGCGGGAGCTGCTGCTGCTCTCCCCGCGCACTCCCGAGCGCTTCTTCGATTGGACGGCGGCGCAGTCCGGCCGGAATTGGAGCGCAGAGCGGCCGCTGTGCCTGGTCGCGGGGCCCGAGGGCGGCTTCTCGGCCCTGGAGCGCGCCGGCCTGCTCGCCCGCGGAGCGCGCGAGCTGTGGCTCGGACCGCACGTGCTGCGCATCGAGACCGCCTGCGAAGCGGCGGCGGCGGTGCTCGCCGCAGGACTCGGGCGCGCGCCGGCGGCTGGCCCCGGAACCTAGCGCAGCGCGAAGGCGAGCTGCGTGCGCTCGCGCAGCGAAACCCAGGCGCTGTCGGCGACGACCACGTGGTCGACGAGGGGCACGCCGAGCAGTTCGCCCGCCTCGTGCAACCGCTGCGTGATCGCGAGGTCCTCGGCCGAGGGCTCGGGATCGCCCGAGGGATGGTTGTGGACCACGATCAGCGCGCCCGCCCCCTCGCGCAGCGCCGGGCCGAAGACGTCGCGCGGATGGACGAGGGAGGAGTTCAGCGTGCCCTCGCTGACGAGCAGCGAGCGCATCAGCCGGTGCTTGCCGTCGAGCAGCAGCGCGCAGAAGCGCTCGCGCTCCAGACCGCGCAGCTCGGGGATCACGTGCTCCCACACCGCGCGCGGCGTCGGGAAGCGCGCGCGACGCGGCGCGCACGCCCGTTCGACGCGCCGACCCAGTTCGAAGGCCGCCGCGAGGCGCCTTGCACCGATGGCGTCGAGCCCGCACTCGTCTTGTACCCGCGCGATCGTCCAGCGCGAGAGCCGCGCGAGCCCGACCTCGCGCACGCGCCGCGCACAGGGCTGATCCGCGCTGATTTTCTCGATCAAATCGAGCTCGGTGAGAGCTCCCAGTTCGTCCGTGGCCGGTTGCATCGTTTTCGTCGCCCCACACAGAAGACGCTCGGACCAAGCGAAGGTTGCGCGTCGCGAACGTTTCTCATTTGGGAGACGCCAACGGATTTGCAGAGTACCTGCACCAAATTCTCCGGCGTTGCACGGAATCGCCGCCCCGGGAGTTCACCGAAGTAGTCCTTGATGCTCCTCGCTGTCTCCCTACGCGGGTTTCGACCCGCATGACAACGCTGCCCACCTTTGGGTGGATCCTGCTCGGGCTGTGGGCCGTGGAAGTCCTGATCTTCTTCCTGTCCTACCGCCAGAGTCGGAGTTCCTGATCTTTCCTGGAGGTTGATTGCCCTTCGTCGCGAATCCTGAGCGCGGCGAAAAGCCCTGACTCCAAGCCCGTGGGCGGGGGCTCGCGATCTCGGTCGCGAGCTTTGGGACTTGCACAAACGGCCGTGCTCCTGACACGGCCGTTTGTCCTTTTAAGGGGCGCTCCCCCTCGCGCCGTTCAGCGCTTCTTCGCCAGGGCGCGGGCGCGCGGCTGGCGCGCGGACTTGCTGGCGGATTTCACGGCAGGCTTGCTGGTGGACTTCGCGGCGACTTTCGGGGCCGGCGCGGCCTGGCGCGGGCTCGGCTGGAGTGTCCCCTTCTCCTCGGCGGACGGCTTCGCGCTCGCACGCGGCTCGCAGATGCAGGCGAGGACGCGCGCGACCTCCTTGTGGCCGAGCGCGCGGCCCTTGCCCTTGCGCGCGGAGGAGCGCGCGAAGTCGGAGAGCGTCAGCATCCCGACCAGGCGGCCGTTCTCGACCACGGGCAGGCGGCGCACCTGGCGCGCTTTCATCAGCTCCGCGGCCTTGGCCGCGTCGGCCTTCGCGCCGATCGAGAAGACCGTGTGCGACATGTGGCGCGCGACCGCAGAGAGGTGCAGCGGTGCGCCCGAGGTGTAGGCCGCCATGCACACGTCGCGGTCGGTGATCATGCCGACCACCATCCCGGCCGCGTCGACGACGGGCAGGGCTCCCAGATCGTGCTCCCAGAGCAGGCGAGCGACGCTGGAGAGGGTGTCACCCGGCGTGCAGGCGCGCGGGTTCTTGGTCATGCATTGTTCGACGTTCATGGGTGGCTCCTCGGTGTGGGAGTCCATCCTACCCCGCGCAGCGCGCTCGTTCACCTCTCGAGTGCGAGCGCGAGGTCGGAGAGCACGCTCTCGAGCGACTGCCCGGTGCGCTTTTCGAACGTGTCGGCTGCGCTCTTCTGCTGCTTGCAACCCGCGACCATCTGGTAGGGCACGCGCTCACCGAAGTTGCGGTCGATCCATTCCACCAGCGCGAGGCCCTCGGAATAGGCGGTCTGCAGTTGCTCCTCGTCGCCGATCTCAGCCAGGCTCTTCTGCAAGTCCGCGAGCGGCAGGAGCGGCTTGCCGCGCAACCGTTCGCGCGCGTTCTGCACGCGCTGCGCCCGCGCGGGGAGGCTCTCGTACTCCAGGTACTGCGCCAGGCCTTCGTTCAGCCAGCCCGGGACGCCGGCGCCGCCCGAGGAGGAGATGAAGGCGTGCGCGATCTCGTGGCGCAGCACGCGCTCGAGGTCGTTCTTCTCCTTCTGGATGTTCTCGACCGGCACGCGCACCGTGCCGTCGAACAGGCCGCCGGCCCAGTGGCCGATGCCGGTCGCATCGTGGAAGCCCTCCTTGCGGTACAGCACCACGCGGATCTTGGGCCTCCCTTTTTCGACCGGCCAGGTGTCGAAGAGCTCGCCGTACTGCTGGTAGGCGCGCTCGAGCAGCGGCGTGATCAGGAACGCGCCGCCGAGCAGGTCGTCGCGGTCGCCGTCGTAGGAGAGGTCGAAGTGCTCCGAGCTGTCCTTCCAGAAGCCCGCCTCCGACTTCGCGAGACGCTCCATCTGATCCAGGCGCGACTCGATGTCCTTGCGCGCGGGCGCGAGCTCGTGCGCGCGCCGCATCGCGCTCTGGGCCTGCGCGCGTTCTTCGTCGTCGGCGGAGTCGAAGTCGTGGTTCGCCTTGCGCGCGAGCGCCTCGGCCAGGTTCTCGGCGAAGACCCTGTCCGCCGGCAACGCCGCGTGGCAGGCCTCGAAGAGCTCGATCGCGCGCACGTAGTCGCCCGCCTCGAGCGCGTCGATCGCCTGGCGGTTCTTGCGCACGAGTTCGATCGGCGCACCGCGCGGCTCCTGCGCGGGCCCCTTCTTCAACTCGACCTGCGCCATGTCGCGCCGGTGACCGGAGACCTCGGGCAGGTCGGGGGCGGCGAAGGCGGGCTGCGCGGGGTCCTGCCGCGGCGCGGGCTCGGGCTGGCGCTGCTCCCACCAGGTCCACGCGCCGTACGCACCGGCGCCGGCGAAGCAGAGTGTCAGGAGGGCGTCGCGGGCGCGCATGCGGCTCCTATGTCGTCGCTTCCCCCACGCGAGCGCAAGCCACCGCCCCGAAACTCCGCTCGGAGGCGAGGCTGGGAACTCGCTCCAGGGGCCGCCTCCGCGCTACTCTTGCATTTCCGAACCCAGACTTCGACAATTCAAGGATGGCTCGCGTCCCCCGCCCCCCCAAGCAGCTCCGTCGTGCGCGGCGCACGGCCGAGATCCTGCGCCAGCTGCGGCGCTTCCCAGTGGTGGGCCTGCTCGGTCCGCGCCAGATCGGGAAGACGACCCTGGCGCGCGAGGTGGCCCGAGGATTCCGCGGCACGGCGCACCACTTCGACCTCGAGGACCCGGCTCAGTCGGCTCAGCTCGGCGAAGCGGGCCTCGCGCTGCGCGAACTGCGCGGACTCATCGTGCTCGACGAGATCCAGCGCCGGCCGGACCTGTTCCCCATGCTGCGCGTGCTGGCCGACCGCCGCCCGCTTCCGGCGCGCTTCCTCGTGCTCGGCAGCGCGGCGCCTGAGCTCCTCCGTCAGAGCTCCGAATCGCTCGCCGGGCGCGTGCACTACCACGAACTCGATGGACTTTCGCTCGAGGAGGTCGGGATCGGTGCCCTGGAGCGACTCTGGCTGCGCGGCGGTTACCCGCTCGCGTTTCTCGCGCGAGACGAGCAGGAGAGCTGGAAGTGGCGCGAGTCCTTCGTTCGCACGTTGCTGGAGAGCGAGTTGCCCGGGCTCGGGATCCGCATCGCATCCACTACCCTGCGGCGCTTCTGGACCATGCTCGCGCACTACCACGCCCAGACGTGGAACGGCTCAGAACTCGCCCGCGCCTTCGGCGTCTCCGACGTGTCGGTCCGCCGCTACCTCGACGTGCTCAGCGCGACCTTCCTCGTGCGCCAACTTCAGCCCTGGAGCGAGAACCTCTCAAAGCGGCAGGTGAAGGCACCCAAGGTGTTCGTCGCCGACACCGGGATCCTGCACCAACTGCTCGGGATCCGGACCGCGACCGATCTCGCGCGACACCCCAAGGTCGGAGCCTCGTGGGAGGGCTTCCTGATCACAGAGGTCCTCCGCCGGCTGGGTGCGCAGCCCGACGAGGCCTTTTTCTGGGCCACGCACGCCGGAGCGGAGCTCGACCTGTTGGTCGTACGCGGAGAGCGCCGGCTGGGGTTCGAGATCAAGCGCACGGACGCGCCCCTGGTGACGGCTTCGATGCGGGTGGCGCTGCGGGACCTGCACCTCGAACGGCTCGACGTCGTACACGCGGGCGAGCGCACCTTCCCGATCGCCGAGGGCATCCGCGCGCTCGCGGCGACCCGCCTCCTCCAGGATCTCGCACCGCTCTGACCTGCGCACGGATCAGTCAGCGCCCCCACGCGAGCGCAAGAGTTCTTCCACCCGCGCGTAGCTCGCGGGGTAGGAAAGTTGGCGTTCGAGAGCGCGCAGTCGCGACTGGAGGGCCTCGACTTCTTCCGGCGCGAGGCCTGCGCGCGACGCACGGCAAGCGAGCGGCCGGCCCGCGCCCAGGCGGCAGTGCGGAGCCGCCACATCGCTCACGCCGCGCGCGTCGAGCGCGTGGTCGGCCTCCATGCCGGTCGCGAAGAGTTCCTCGGGTGCGCGCTCGAGACAGCAGCGCTCGTCCGTGCTCGCGCATTCGGGGATCGAGGCGTACAGCGCGCGCAACTCCCCCGCCGCGCGCGCGCGCACTTCGGCGGAGACGATCACCGCGATTCCCGGACAGGTCGCGCGCGCAGCCTCGAAGGCCGCGGGATCGGTGAGCACGCGCTCCCAGTACGGGAATTGCCGACAGTGCTGCGGACGCGCCGCGTAGACCGAACAGGTGTTCTTGCCCACGAGCAGCGCACAGCGTCCGCCCTCGTTCGCGACCTCGCGCAGCGAGAGGCGCTCCACGCCCGTGTTCGGATCGACGACGCGCCGCAGGTGGCGCTCGGCGAAACGCGCCGCGCTCATGCCGAGCGCGCGCGCCATGGGCTCGATCTCGGGCTCCTCGATCCAGACGTGGCCCGAACCTCCGCTGCAACAGTGCCCGCAGCGCGTGCAGGCGAAGCGGAAGGCGGGGGCGGACATGCGCCGCGAGCCTATCGAAAGCCGGGGTTCCTGGCACAATGCGGTCCGGGCGCGGCGAACGCTGCGCGGACTCACACAAGGGAGTGCCCGACCCCATGACGCGACCGACGGATGTGCACACTCTGCGCGACTTCACGCAGCACTCGACGGAGTTCATCCAGAAGCTCCTCGCCTCCGGACGCCCGAGAGTCCTGACCGTCGAGGGCCAGCCGACCGTCGTCGTCCTCGGCATGGTGGCGTACCACAGGCTCGAACACCTCGCGGAGCGCTGGGAAGCCGTCGATCAGGTTCGCGAGGGACTCGAGGACGTCGAGGCCGGCCGGCACCGTTCCTACGGCGAGGTCATCCGCTCTCTGCGAGAGCGCTACGGCACCGGAAACGGCTCGATCGAGGACCTCGCAGGCCCGCAGCCCTAGAACCTGCGCCGCGGCCGCGGGGCCTGGCGCGGGGCCGCGGCCTCGCCCTTGGTGAAGTCGAGCTTCTCGCGGCCCTTCAGCTGCTCGCGGATGTCCTCCAGTAGCTCTTCCCAGCTCTGGTAGCGGACGTCCGCTTCTTTGGCCATCATCTTCTGGATGAAGTACGAGAGGTGCGGCGAGAAGCCGCGCCCCTTCAGCTCGGGCGCGTTGAGCGCTTCCTGCACCTGCTTGCGCAAGAGGTCCTCGTCGTTCGAGCTCTGGAACGGCAGCCGGCCGACCGCGACCTGGAAGAGCGTCACTCCGAGCGAGTAGACGTCGCTGCGCAGGTCGGCTTGCGCACCGCCGCGCGCCTCCTCGGGCGAGAGATACGCCACGGTGCCGGTCGCGCTGCCCTCCTGCGAGGTCTTCGCGCCCTGGTCCGCGGCGAAGCCCAGGTCGATCAGCTTCACGCGACCGTTGTGGTCGAGCATCACGTTGCCCGGCTTCACGTCGCGGTGCACGAGGTCCTTCGAGGAGAGGTAGCTGAGCACCTCCGCGACGGCGAGGATCAGCTTGAGCGCGACCTCCTCCTGGAACTCCTGGCCCTTGTCGAGCAGTTCGAGCAGCGTCTCGCCCTCGATGCACTCGAGCTTGGCGAAGTAGATCTCGGGCCCCTCCTTGGGCACGAACTTGGCCGGACCGAAGCCCTTCACGAGGCCCGGGTGCTCGAGCGATTTCAGCAGGTTCGCCTCGCGCACGAAGGAGGCGAGCATCTTGGGCTGTTCGGCGGACTCGGGCTTCAGCACCTTCAGCGCGAGCGTGCGCCCGGTCTTTTTTTCGCGCGCGCGGAACACGTCGGCGGTGCCGCCGTGGCCGAGCTCCTGCAGGATCTCGTAACCGGGGATCTCGGGCACCGCGCCGGCCTTCGTGCGCCGCAGTCCCTCGACCTTCTCCGCACTCCAGCCCAGCTCGCTCTCGAGCAGGCGGTCGAGGACGGCGCCGCCCTTCTGCATGCGCGCCATCAACGCCTCCGCCTGCGCACGGTCCAGCCGGCCGCGGTGGACGAGCAGGGCCAGGAACTCCACGTCGGAAGAGACGGTCATGAGGTGGCGGATGATACCGACCGTCTGGCGCGATGCACGGGGGGGCGTGGACATCCGCGTTCGATCGGCAGCGCGCGTGCACGAACTGCAATTCGAGAACGAAACCTGCGCCGATCCGTGCGGGAATTCGAGCCGGTTTCAAGTCCGCGAGAGCGCCCGGCCGAAGGAGCCCCCACCCCCGACTCGCGCCCCACGCCCCCACGTGAATCCCGTCAAGAGCCGCAGCGTCTATCGCTATTTCGAGCCCGCGGACACCTTCGTCCAGATCCTGGTCGTCGATCCCGGTTCGCTCGACCTCGAGGTCAAGCCCGGCCTGAACCGCGCCGCGTACCGGCGGCTGGTCGTGCAAGGCTGCATGCCCGCCTTCAAGCAGGATCTCTCGCAGCGGCTCGAAGAGCTCTTGCCCGACGATCCGCTGCTGGCCGAGGACCTGCTCTACCAGCTGTGCGTCGAAGTCAACCCGAGCCTCGACATCCACACCGTGCGCATCGCCAGCGAACCGCGCCGCGAAGGCGTCGCGCAGGCGCGCACGGCCGCCGACATGCTGCGCCAGGTGCGCGACCCCGAGGAATTCCTCGAACGCCTGCGCACGCGCGCGCGCAGCCTCGAACGTCGACTGCAGCGCAAGATCATCGGCCAGGACGAGGCCGTCGGAGCCGTCGTGCGCGCCGTCGAGAAGGCCGCCGCGGGACTCTCGAGCGAAGGCCGGCCGCTCTCGGCCTTCCTGCTGCTCGGCCGCACCGGCACGGGCAAGACCGAGCTCGCGAAGTCGCTCGCGAGCGAGCTCTTCGGCGACGAGTCGCACAAGGGCCTCGTGCGCATCGACTGCGCCGAGTACGCGCTCGCGCACGAGTACTCCAAACTGATCGGCGCGCCCCCGGGCTACGTCGGCCACGAGGACGGCGGCCAGCTGACCGAGCTCGTCTTGAAGAACCCCGAGAGCGTGGTGCTCTTCGACGAGATCGAGAAGGCGCACCCGCGCATGCACAACCTGCTGCTCTCGATCCTCGAGGACGGCGCGCTGACCGACTCCAAGGGCCGGCGCGTGAGCTTCGAGAACTGCCTGGTGATCCTGACCAGCAACGCCGGCGCGCCCGAGATGACGCAGGCGCGCAAGCAGGTCGGCTTCAACCGCCCGACGACGATCGGCAAGGTGCAGCTGCGCGAGCTCGCGATCGACGCGCTCGAACGGCAGTTCAGCCCCGAGTTCCTCGGCCGTCTCGACGAGACGATCGTGTTCAACGAGCTCGACCTGAAGTCCGCGCAGCAGATCGCCCAGCGTCAGCTGACCGAGCTGGCTGCACGCGCCCGCAGGCGCGGGATGAAGGTCGCCTTCACGCCCGCGGTGGCCAAGTGGATCGCCTCGAAGGGCTATTCGCCCGACTACGGCGCGCGCGAACTGCGCCGCGTGATCCAGCGCGAGGTCGAGACCCCGCTCTCGCGCCGCATGATCGGCCGCGCGAAGGGCGAAGAAGGCCTGCTGCGCGTGCGCGTCGAGTCCGAGGGGCTCGCGATCGAGCGCGAGGACTGAGGCCCGAGGGCCCTTCAGCTTGGTGATGTCCCAGGTCCAGACCTGGTTCGGCCCGGTCGCGAGCAGCTCGGGCCTGGTGTACACCGGCCGGCGCAGGTCCCACCCTGTACACCGCCCGTCCGGGTGACTGCGCGGATGTCCTTGTGCCTCGAGCACGCCGCATAGATCGCAGCACCTGGCCGGTCGGACCCCAGCATGCACCGCGCCCACAAGTGGCGCCTCGTCGAGTGCGAATGGAAGCCAGCGGAACAGGGTGGGAGCGTGCGTGACTCGAACTGACCGCGCCGGTCACGACCGGCCAAACAACTGACGATTCCCCCTTGACTGCTAGGTGCCTTCTCATGGAAGGACTTCCAAGCGCACGACCTCGGCGCCAGCCTAGCATCGCCGGGCGTTTCCGGGGCAGCCCTGACGGTGGCTGAGGATCTTGCGCACCACCAGGCCGTCCGTCAGGAACGCGATCAGCTTGCGCGGGCCACCGCAATGCGGGCAGATCAGCACGTCGATCTCGAACACCCGCTTCATCAGCTCGGCCCAACTCGTGCGCGTCGGGCGGCGGAGCTTGTGCGCGAGAGCGAGCGGTGTGCCCGGCCAGACGCTGCACCTCGAGCTCGACGCGCCGATCGTCGAGGGAGAGCTGCAACTCGTCGATGCGGCGAGCGGGGCGCCGCTCGCGCACGAAGAACTGCTCGTCGTGCCCGACGAGGACATCGCTGCCTCGCGCGTGCAGACAACGGACAAGGACGGGCGGCTCACTCTGCATCTGGAGCCCGGCCGCTACCGCATCGAGTTCGGCTTCGAGAAGGGCAAGGACGTGCGCTCGCCCTACGTCGACCTCGTTCTCGATTGGAGCGAGGCCTCGGCGACGCCGCAGAAGCTCGCGGTCGCGCACAAGCGCTGAAATCTCGTCAGAGTCGCGACGGCCGCGTCTTCAGTCCTTCGGAGGACGCGTCGAGAGTTCGATCCCTGCTTGGAGCGCCGAGCGCTGCGCTTCGTTCAGCAGGGTGCGGAACTCGACCTTGGCGAATCGGCCGACGACCTCGACAACCTCGCCCGTGGCCCCCCACCGCGAGCCCGCAAAGAGGCACATGCCCACGCGCAATTTCTGCTGCGCACCCGAGTCGACCTTCAACTCGCGCCAGATGCGCGGCAGGTCGACGGGGTGCGGATCAGCCACGTCCCGTGCGGCCGTGCAGCGGCAATGGAGCGGGGTCTCGAGCAGGCTGCTCCGCAGGGCGACGGGAACAATCGGCAATCCGGGCGGGAGCTCCCCTTGCTCCAGGTCTTCCTGTACGCGGCGCTTCCAGAAGCAGGAGACGAGGATCGGCTCGCGCGCATTGACCGCGTTGACGAACTCCATCAGGCGTGGCTCGGGGACCAGGTACTGTTCATCGCCCCACGGAATCACGAGCAGCTTCGAACCGAAACGAGGCTGTTGCCTGCCGAGATAGTCGATGGTGTCGAGCGCCGGATCGATCTTCCACTCGACCTCCACCCAGTCCGCGCCGAAGTTGCGAATCTCGCCGTGGTTCAGGTTCAGGATCCCGGTGCAGCCACGCCGGGCAAACCCAATGCCCGCTCGGGGTGCGAGCGAGATCAGGTTGCTCCCCAGGCCACCGCTCCCGCCGTAGGTCCCGGCCCACGGATCCGCGCGCAGTGTCTGGAGCTCGCGATTGATCGCGAGCGATCGCTCGCGGTAGGCGGGCTCTTCCTTCCTCAGCAGCTCGCGCAGCTCGGTGCGCGCGTCCGAGACTCCGAGGGCGAGGGCGAGCAGCAGCGCAAGCATGACGGGCGACCGTAGCTGCCGGTCGCCTGCGGGTCACGCCCGCCCGCGCGGGAAAAGGAAGCCCGGCGAGCCGCAGCCCACCGGATCGGGCACGCCGCCGGCCCAGCGGCGCACGATGCGCTCGCCGTCCTCGAGCGTGAAGACGCCGCAGCTGAACCTCACGCCCTCGCGCCGGCGGGGGCGTAGGACATCGAAGCGCATGACCTCGGCGCCAGCCTACCACCGCTGGCGCTCCCGGGGCAGCCCTGACCCGTCCTCGGGCGCTCCCGGCCATGGCTTTGCGTTCCTCAACGGCCAAAGACAGCGGTTTCGCGCCTCTTCCGCTCGCCGCTCGGCCGTCTGCCTCCCGCCAGAACGCAGCTCTCCCCCACCCGCACCCCCGAAGGCACCGGCTGAGGTCGCGGATCAGCGCCGCGAGTTACCAGGCGAGCTCCGGCTCAGGCGGAGCCCGGGCCGGCGCGAGAGCTGGAGGCTCGGTCGGGAGACCGAGGTGGCTGAGGATCTTGCGCACCACCAGGCCGTCCGTCAGGAACGCGATCAGCTTGCGCGGGCCACCGCAATGCGGGCAGATCAGCACGTCGATCTCGAACACCCGCTTCATCAGCTCGGCCCAACTCGTGCGCGTCGGGCGGCGGAGCTTGTGCGCGAGAGCGAGCGGTGTGCCCGCTGACTCCGACGTGGGCTCGGCTCCCGAACCCGGCGCGCAGGGTTCCCCAGCAGGCTCGGCCGCGAAGCCCGAGGTGCAGCTCTGCGCCTGCGGCGAGTTGTTCTGCGACAGCGGAGTGCAGGTCTTCGATCCCGGACTCGAGCTCCTCGGCTCCGCATACGGCGAGCTCTTCACCTTCGGCCCAGGCACGACCAAGTCGCGCCACTCCGCCGCGGGCGCGAGGATTCCGTGGTACGTCAGAAGGTGCGCGCGCGGCCGCGGCACCAGAGCCGCGAGTCGCGCGATGAAGTCCAGCGGCTCGAAGGCGATCGCCGAGGTCCCGTCGCGCCAATGCCTCCGCAGCGCGTAGATCACCCGCCCATCCGGCGCGAGCGAGAGGCGCTCGCCCTTGATCGGGGGGCGGGCGATGTACCGACACAGCCGCTCCAGCCCCTCGCGGTCCTGCGCCTCGATCCGCACCTTCGCGTGCAGCGAGAACTGCTCGATGTCGCAGCACAGTTCGCCAGGCCGGAAGAGCGGCCGTTCGAACTCGACCTCACGCCGCCGGCCCAGCGCTCCACACGCGCCCCGCTCTTCGCCCCCCAGCGCCACGCGACCCTGCACCGACGCCGCGCACAGCTGCGCGAACAACGGCTCGTCGGGTTCGGCCTGGCCGGCTCTTCGTGCCCGCGCGGCAGCCCCCGCGCGCAGGTAGCGCAGGATGCGCCGGTGCAGAACCCTGTTGACCGCCACGACGTCCTCGTCCGTCAGGGGAGCCGTTTTCGTGAAACACCGGCCGACCGAACTTCTCTGGCCGAGTGAACACGCCGTCGAGCACCAGCGTGTGGAAGTGGAGATTGAGGTTGAGCGCGCCGCCGAAGCGCTGAGCGAGCACCACCGCACCCGACCGGCCGCCCGACACCCCCGAGCTCGCCGCGCGCTCGCGCAGCCAATCCAGGAGCGTGCGCACCAGGATGCGCCGCACCGCCGAACACAGCCTGGCGTCGTATGCCAAGAGGTAGCGGATCCGAAACGGCAGCGAGAGCACCCACTGCCGCACCGGAACCTGCGGCAGCACGTCATCGCACAGGTGCGCCGCGCTGTCGGCCATGCGCCTTCCGCAACACGACGGGCAGAATCCTCGGCCCTTGCACGAGAACGCAACGAGCTCCTCCTTCCCGCAATCCGAGCAGTACACCCGCGCAAACCCAAAGGCCAGGATCCCGCAATCCACGTAGCGCCGCAGCTCGCGCCGCACGAAGCGCGGCAACCCGGGCCACTGCCCGCCTCCGCGCGCGCCAGGAACGTCGCCAGCGACCGCTACGAAAAGTTCGCCAAGGACTACTGGCGCAAGAACATCGCCACGTGGAAAGACGCGCCCAAGCCCGCGATCGTCGCGGCCGAGGTCGACCTCGTGCTCGAGCCCGCGCGCGGCTTCCTGCACAGCAAGGGCGAGTACACGCTCTTCAACGACACGCAGAAGCCGCTCGAGCGCTTCCCGGTGTCCAAGGGACCGCACTACAAGAACGTGCACTGGACGCTCGCGGGCGCCGAGTACACACCCGAGGACCGTGCCGGCCTCGAAATCTTCACGCCCAAGCCGCCGCTCGCGCCGGGTGCCTCGCTGCAGCTCGGTTTCGAGCTCGAAGGCACGTTCCCCGAGGGCGCGACGAAGAACGGCGGCGGCACGAGCGACTTCGTGCTGCCTTCCGGCGTCGTGCTGACGAGCTTCGGCCCCGACTTCGTGCCCATGATCGGCTACAGCGAGAGCGTCGGCGTCGACGACGACAACAAGTCCGATCCCAAGGTCTGGTCCAAGGACTGGTACGAGGGCATCACGCGCGCGAGCTTCGGCAACAACCTGCCGCAGACGACCAAGATCACGATCCACGCGCCCGCCGAGTATACGCTCAACTCCGTCGGCACGCTCACGAGCGACACGGTTGCCGACGGCATCCGCACGAGCGTCTGGCAGAGCGACCACCCGGTCAACTTCTTCAACGTCGTCGCCGGCAAGTGGAACGTCAAGCGCGGCAAGGGCACCGCGATCTACTACCACCCGGGCCACGAGTACAACGTCGACGAGATGCTCGAGTGCCTCGACGGCGCGCGTCAGCACTACTCCGAGTGGTTCTATCCCTACCCCTGGAACGAGCTCAAGCTCTCCGAGTTCCCCGGCATCGCGAGCTACGCGCAGGGCTTCCCGACCAACATCACCTTCTCCGAATCGATCGGCTTCCTCACCGAAAGCGACCCCAAGGCGCACGCCGCCTTCATGGTCACGGCGCACGAATCCGCGCACCAGTGGTGGAGCAACATCCTCGAGCCCGGCGAAGGCCCAGGCGGCGACATCCTCTCCGAGGGCATGGCGCACTTCTCGACCATCCTTCTCACTGGCGAGATGCGCGGCGAACGCGAACGCATCGAGCTCTGCAAGCGCTTCGAGGAACGCTACGGCGACGGCCGGCAGGTCGACTCCGAGAAGCCCATGATCGAGCTCGACGGCTCGCGTCCCGGCGACCGCGTCGTGCTCTACGAAAAGGGCGGATGGTCGGCCTGGATGATGCTGCAGCTCGTCGGCCGCGCGAACATGCTGCGCGGGTGCCAGGAGTTCATCCGCAAGTACGAGAAGGGTCCCGACCACCCGGTACTGCAGGACTTCACGCCCGCGATCCGCGAGTTCGCGCCCGACAAGGTCGCCTACGACGCCTTCGTCGAGCAGTGGTACCACCAGGTGGTGATCCCCGAGTACAAGCTCGAGAACGTCACGCGCGAGCAGGGCTCCGCCGGCGTAACCTGGTTCGAGCACATGAAGGACAAGCTGCTCCCCGGCGACAGCGGCTGGGAGGTGAAGCTCACGCTGCACAACGCCGGCAGCGCCACGATGCCCGTCGAAGTCTGCGCCTCGCGCGGCGAGCGCTTCCCCGACGAGAAGCCGGCCGCGAAGAAGCAGCCCGAGGAACCGAGCGACTCCAACGTCGTCGCCGCCGCCGAGCAGTCCGCCAAGAAGAAGGACGCGCCCGAGCCCTACCGTGACTCGCGCACGAGCGTCACACTCGCAGCCGGCGAGTCGAAGGAGGTCGTGATCCACTGCGCCTTCGAACCGCAGCTCGTCACCGTCGACCCCGACGCCTTGGTGCTGCAGCTGCGGCGCAAGTTCGCGCTGTTCAAGTTCTGAGCAGCGCGCTCACGGCGCGAGATCGATCACGAGCGGCTTCTCGCCGAGCTCGATCGACTTCTTGAGCAGCGTGCCGCTGAAGTTGACCAGCTCGACCTCGTAGCTGCCGGGAAGGAGACAGCTTCGGATGAGGAAGCCGGGTCTGGCTTGTTCGATCACCAGGCATCGGTGATTCCGGTCGCGCACGATGAGCAACGCGTCGTCGGGGACTGTAGCAGCCACGGTCGAGACCAGCTCCGAGCCGTGCTGCATCACGATCCTTGATCGTCGACCACTGTCCAGCAGCACTGGCTCAGCCGTCCAGTTGGAATCGTGCGGCACGATCCAATTCGCGCTGGGACCGCACCGGCAGCGCAGCACCCCGGCCGAGTCGGTGGCGATATACCCCCCTGGTTCGGTAGGTCGCGTAGCTGTCAAGGTCGCTGGATCGAGCTGACAGAATGCGATGCTCGCAAGCGGCTTCCCCGCAGGATCCACGACCTCCACCTCGCACGGGAGGGTTGGAGCGAGTTCTCGAGTGCCGAGGTCGAGGACGATTCCTGGCTGGATGTCGACGATCTCGGTGAAACGCTCGTAGTCGGGACACGACAGACTGAGCTCGACCGTGCCGGGAGGCAGGTGTGTACTGCACCACCCCATCTCGACCGGACCCGGACCCATCGTGGCCCCGTAGCTGCGCATGTAGAGACTGAGGAGGCTTGCCTTCAGCGGGTGTGGTCGCCCGCATCCAGGAGCCGCACCCGGAAGCCTCCGATGCGATTCAGGACCTGCCCCGGCTCGATCGTGAAGACGAGTGCCTCCGGAGCCTTCTCGCATCGCCGGGTATCGAGCACGGCAGTGCGCCAAGTGGCGCTGACGAACATCGGGAAGCGATCCTCGACGACCAGGACCCCGTCGTCCGCCATCGACTGGGCTGACATGCCGATGAAGTTGTCGCTCTCGGTCGGGTAGAAGGCGCCCAGTGCGGATGGCTGGTAGCGACTGAGTGCTCTCTTGGATCGTTGGCGGCAGTTCGTGCTCGCTCGCCACGACGCCGATTTCGAGATCGAACCCCATCCCGGCCGGCTTGAGATCTCGCAGGGCATCCTTCAACCGGCGTCCGTCAGGTGTCACGAACCGCACGGGGATCTGCGTGCGCGATTCGAGTTCCAGATCGATTCGGCGGATTGGGTGGGCATTGTCCAGCAGGAGATCCACGGTCTGTTCGTGGTAGCCGGTGAGCGTGGCGGTGAGCTTCCATTTGCCCGCTTCGAGGCCTGTGAATGCGAATGCTCCCTTCGCGCGCGCAAGACTCGTGTGCTCCTTCCCCTCGGGAGAGAGCAGCCGCAGCCATGCAGTACCGCGGGGCGCGCTCCCGTCCTTTTCCCGCACCGCACCGTACACGAGGATCCCGACCGGGTCGTTCACGGCGAGCGCGGTCGCGCCGGTCGCGGACGGATCCGGCTCGACCTTCGCGCGCAGCGCGGGTGAATTCGAAGCGTCCTCGGCCGGCTTGTCCGTCTCGCTCGAGAGCTTCTGCACGCTCGAGACTTCTAGTTGTGCGGGCTTGGGCGCTTCCGTTCCGCTTCCGCGCACCCCCCACCACGCGAGTCCCGCGAGTGCCACCACCGAGCACGAGATCGCCATCTTCAAGTTGACGCCCATCACGACTCCCTTTCCGATCAGCACGCCCTTCGACGCAGGCACGAGCGGGCCGGCGAGCAGCGCGCAGCCGGCGCGCCAGTCGGAGCCCCGCCGCGCCTCGAGCTTGTGCTTCAACTGCGCGAGGCCGCGCGCGAGACGGTTGCGCACGGTCGAGTCCGGCACGTCCATCGCGCGCGCGATCTCGATCGGTTCGAGGCCGCGGTAGTAGCGCAGGAGCAAGGTCGTGCGGAACGGTTCGCCGAGCGCGAGCAGCGCCTCGACCACGATGCGGCGTTCTTCTTCCTGCGCGTGGATCTCGCTCGCGGAGGGCAAGGCCTCGGCTCGCGCGGCACGTCGCTCGCGCTCGAGGCGCCGCGACTCCGTGCGATGCCCGCCGATCACGAGCCGGCGTGCGACCTGCCCGAGCCATGCACGCAACACAGGCACGCTCTCACCCGAGCGCGGCGGATGCTCGAGCGCCACCGCCAGCGCCGACTGCGCCACGTCCTCGGCCTCGCTCTCGCGGCTGACGAGCTTGCGCGCGAGCGCGCGCACCCAGCCTTCCTGCGCCAGCAGGAGCTCGAGGCTCGGGATTTCGTGTGCGGGTTCCATCGCGTGCTGGAGGAGAGAGGGCGCGCGCCCCTCCAGCGTCCCGCGATTCTAGGCGGAATCCGGAATCCCCCGGCCGCCCGCGTTCAATCGAGCGTCAACACCGCCCGCAACTCGTCCTTGCCCGCCACGAAGCGCAGGCTGCCCGACTTGTGCGCGCCCTCGCGCACCTCGGCGAGATACGAACCCGGCGCGAGCGAGAGATCGATCGGCGCGAGGCCCGAGAGATCGCGTTCGAGCACCGGCAATCCCGCCGAGGTCGTGATGCGCAGCTCGGCACCTTCCTTCGGCTCGCGCGTGAGACTCAGCTGCACCTGCCCGGGCGCCACGAGGTGCAACTCGAGATCGCCGACGTCGCCCTGCGTCGTGTCGACCACGATCGGCAGGAGCATGTTCTCGCCCTCGGCCACGCGCAGCACGTAGCGCTCGCGCCGCTGGTGCGGGATCTCGAAGGCGCCGCTGTCCGAGCTCTCCCAGATGCAGTTCGTGAGGTCCTCGCGCGTCTCGTCGAAGCGGTCGAGCGGCACGAGCTGCAGTCGCGCCTGCACGGGCTTGCCCTCTGGATCGAAGACGCGCCCGCTGATGCGCGCGTGGCCGGTGAGCTCGATCGGACGCAGCTCGCAGGTGCCGCCGCCCTCGATCTCGAGCCGGCCGCTGAAGGCCGAGTGGGACTGGGCCGCGACGAAGACGCGGCGCTTGCCGGGCATGACCCAGGGAATGCTCACGCTGCCCTGCGCGTCGGTCACCGGGCCCGTGCTCGCGGCGCGCGCCTCGTCCGCAGCGCGGTCGTCTTTCGCGCGCTGCTGGTCGAGTTCCATCTTGCTCAGCATGAAGCGCTTCTGGATCTCGGCTACCCTCGCGGCGCTTTCGGCGGACGTGGTCGGCGCCTCGACCAGCGTGCGCACGCCGTCGATCGACACGCTGGCACCCGCGATCGGCGCGTGCGTCTGCGCGTCGACGACGTGCACGACCACCGTGGCGAAGAAGTGCCGCAAATCCTCGACCGAGAGCACGAACTCGACTTCTTCCTGGCCGGGCGAGAGCGGGCGGCGCGCGATCAGCTGGCCGCACATCACCAGTCCGATCTCGAGCGGCGGCGCCTCGGTGATCGTCAGCACGCCGGAAGCCTCGCCGATTTCCGCACGACGCTTCTCGTCGAGTTGCGCGCGCGCCTGGTACGTACCGCAGCCGAAGTTCTGGTTGTCGCCGTCGGGCAGATAGCGCGCCGCCGAGCCCGGACGCAGCGCAACCGGCGAGAGCGCCACGTGCACCGCGAGCTCGGGATCGGCCGCGATCTCGGCTCCGAGCTCGCGGCCGTCGGGCGTGCGCAACTTGACGCGCACCGCGAGCGCGTCGTCGAGCGCGAGGTCGAGCTTGTGCTGGTGCTCGTCCTTCTCGATCTCGAAATCCTGGCGCCGGCAGAGCTTGCCGTCGTGCGTGACGATCGTGTGCCACTTGCCCGCGTGCAGGCCCTCGGCGCTGTAGGTGCTGTCGAAGTTCGTGCTGGCACTGAACTGGCAGCCCTCGGAGTCGGCGAAGACGATGCGCGTCGAGCCCTGCAGCACGAAGCGGCTCAGCATCTGGCTCGTCATGATCTGGTTGAGCACGTCGGTGGCCGCGTTCTCTGGGGCGCCCTGACCGACTCCAAGGGCCGCCGCGTGAGCTTCGAGAACTGCCTGGTGATCCTGACCAGCAACGCCGGCGCGCCCGAGATGACGCAGGCGCGCAAGCAGGTCGGCTTCAACCGCCCGACGACGATCGGCAAGGTGCAGCTGCGCGAGCTCGCGATCGACGCGCTCGAACGGCAGTTCAGCCCCGAGTTCCTCGGCCGTCTCGACGAGACGATCGTGTTCAACGGCGGCGTGCGGCGCAAGATCGCCGAGGCGATGGTGCGCTCGAAGTTCACCGCGCCGCACTTCACGGTCGTCGAGGAAGTCGACATCACGCAGCTCGTCGCGCTCAAGGACCAGGCCAAAGCCATGCACGCGGCCTCGGGCGTCAAGATCACGTTCATGCCCTTCATCATGAAGGCAACCGCGATGGCGCTCGCACAACACCCGATGCTCAACGCGCACCTCGAGGGGAGCCAAGAGATCGTGCGCTACGGCTACGTCAACCTCGGCATCGCGATGGACACCGACAACGGCCTGATCGTGCCGGTCGTGAAGAACGTCGACTCGAAGAGCATCCTGCAGATCGCCGTGGAGCTCGCGGAGCTCGCCGAGCGCACGCGCGCGGGCAAGGTCAAGCCGGACGAGTTGAAGGGCTCGACCTTCTCGATCACCAACGCCGGCAACATCGGCGGGACGCTGGCGACGCCGATCATCAACTACCCGGATGTCGCGATCCTGGGCGTGCACCGCATCATGAAGAAGCCGGGTGTGGTCGAGACCTCGATGGGCGATCGCATCGAAGTGCGCCAGTACATGAACTTCAGCTGCTCGGTGGACCACCGTCTCGCGGACGGCGCGGATGGCGCGCGCTTCCTCGTGCTGCTGAAGAAGATCCTCGAGAACCCGGGCCTGTTGGCGCTCTGAAATCGACGCGATGAAGGCACGCCCGAAGAGCGCACCCGCGGCCAGCAAGCCGGCGGGAGCCTTGTCTCCCGCCCGCCAGCGCGAGCTCTTCGTGCACATGCTGCGCATCCGCTGCCTCGACGAGCGCATGCTCAAGCTGCAGCGCGCGGGCCGCATCGGCTTCGTCGGCACGGCGAAGGGGCTCGAGGCGGCGCTCGTCGGGCCGGCCTGCGCGCTCTCGAAGCAGGACTGGCTCTGGTCGGGCCTGCGCGAAGGCGGCGCGGCGCTCGCGCGCGGGATGCCGCTCGGCGACTACATCGCGCAGATGTACTGCAACTCGAACGACTCGGCCAAGGGCCGCCAGATGTGCAACCACTTCCAGCACAAGGGCACGCACTACCCGAGCTGGTCGAGTGTCATCGGCACGCAGATCCCGGCACGTCGGCGCGGCGCACGCGGCGAAGTTGCGCGGCAAGAAGGACGAGGTTCACGCGATCTACTTCGGCGACGGCGCGACGAGCTCGAACGGCTTCCACAGCGGGCTCAACTGGGCCGCGGTCTTCAAGCTCGCCTGCGTCTTCGTCTGCGTCGACAACGGCTGGGCGATCTCGGTCTCGAGCTCGAAGCAGACGGCCGCGAAGAGCTACGCCGACAAGGCGCTCGCCTACGGCATGCCGGGCGAGGACGTCGACGGCAACGACGTGCTCGCGGTGCACGCCGCGATGACCAAGGCCGTCGAGCGCGCGCGCGCCGGCAAGGGCCCGAGCCTCGTCGTGCTCAAGACCTACCGCATGCTCGGCCACTCGAGCTCGGACGACCCGACCAAGTACCGCGACGCCAAGGAGCTCGCCTACTGGGAGGCGCGCGACCCGATCGAGGGCTTCGAGAAGAAGCTGCTCGCCGCGAAGATCATCGCGAAGGGCGAGCGCGCGAAGATCGAGGCCGAGCTCGTCATCGAGATCGACGCCGAGATCCACAAGCAGGAGGCGGCGCCCAAGATGCCGCTCAAGACGCTGGTCGAGGACGTGTACGCCGAGGTGCCGCTGCACCTGCGCAAGCAGTACAACCAGTTCCACGCGATCGCCGAGCGCCTCGGCGAAGCGACGCCGGGCGACGGCGCGTTCCCGCTCTGAGCCGCGGCGCTCAGCCTTCGAGCAGCTGCCAGCGGAACGTCACCTTCGCTCCCGGCTGGAAGTCGAGCACGACGAGCTTGGCGAAGAGGTCGGGCTTGTCCGCATTGGCGATGCGCACGATGTAGAGGTGGCCGACCTGGATCGGCGCATGGGCGACGCCCGCGGTCTGCTCGAGCCCCTTGTGGGCCTTCACCCAAGGCAGGCCGAGCCCGGCGTAGGCGTTGCCGCTGTTGCCGACATACGGCAGTCCGAGCTGCTTGCCCGCCTCCTGCAGCGTGCCGAGATCGACGATCGCGCCAGTCTCGCCGCCCTGGATGCCGACCGTCAGGCAGTCGGGGTAGTAGCCCATGCACAGGTGGCTGTCGCGGTTGCGCACTTCGCCGTCCTGCATCATCTGGCCCGCACCGCCAGTGCGCAGGTCGAGCGCCCAGAGCAGCGGATCGTTTGCGAAGAGCGTGGTCACGCTGCCCGAAGGATCGGCGTCCCACGGCGAGCGGCGAGCGCTCGCGAAGCGCGCCGTTCCGGCCGTGTCCTCGACCGGCAGCCAGCGAAAGCTCACCGACTTGTTCGCCTGGTGGTCGAGCACGACGAGCTTGACGGTGATCGGTCCCGCCCAATCCGGATTCTCGAGATGCACGAGGTAGAGATGTCCTTCGTGCACGGGCGCACTCGCGCTGCTCTGCAGCTTGCGCAGTTCCGCGTCGGGGCCCGCGAGAGGCTGCAGCGGCCTGTTGGGGTCGCTGGCGCAGATCATCAGCCCGCCGTTCGCGACCCGGATCGACGCGAAGCCGCGTGCGCCGCCCTTGCGCTCGGAGTAGTGGAATCGCGAGGCAAGTTCATCGGCGGTTCCAAGGTCGACGATCGCGCCCTTCTCTCCACCCGAGATGCCGATGGTGAAGGAGTCAGGCTGGTAGGCGTCGAACGCGATCTCGGCCGCGACGTTGACCGGCTTCCCGTTCTCCAGCCCCACTCCGCTCGCCGCGCGCCGGAAGCTCCAGCACCAGCCGAAGGGATCGTTCGCGACGAGCGTGACGCACTGGCCCGGATCTCCGATCGACGGGCCTGAAGGGTCTGCCGAACAGCCGTCGAGTCCGTCTCTCGCAACGCGCGGAGCCTGCGCCTCGACGGCGGTCTTCTCGGCGGCCGGAGTCGGTTCGACGCGAGCCGGAGTCTGCTGGCATGCGGCGAAGACGAACACGAGGGGAAGTAGCGAGGATCTCGAGGCGAGGGCATTCATCGGCGGAACTCCAGATGGGGAGTGTTCCAGGATGACGCCGCGGCCCGGCGGAGTGCGGCGCAATTCCTGGAAATCGCGGGCGCAGGTATCACTGAGGCACGCGCACGAAGCCCCGCGCGCATCTCTGAAGCGGTTCCGCTCCGTCGTAGAGGTGGAAGCGTACGTAGAGCGGCTGAGCGCTCGTGAGGTTCGACCAGTCGCGCCGGCTCACGAAGATCCAGCCGCCTGGTCGCTCCCAGGACCAGTTCTCCGAAGGGCGTAGGACATCGAAGCGCATGACCTCGGCGCCAGCCTACCACCGCTGGCGTTTCCGGGGCAGCCGTGACCCGGCCTCGGGCGCTCCCGGCCATGGCTCTGCGGACCTCAACGGCCAAAGACAGCGGTTTCGCGCCTCTCCCGCTCGCCGTTCGGCCGTCTGCCTCTCGCCGGAACGCAGCTCTCCCCCACCCGCACCCCCGAAGGCACCGGCTGAGGTCGCGGATCAGCGCCGCGAGTTACCAGGCGAGCTCCGGCTCAGGCGGAGCCCGGGCAGGCGCGAGCGCTGGGGGCTCCGTCGGGAGGCCGAGGTGGTTGAGGATCTTGCGCACGACCAGGCCGTCCGTCAGAATGCGATCAGCTTGCGCGGGCCGCCGCAGTGCGGGCAGATCAGCACGTCGATCTCGAATACCCGCTTCATCAGCTCGGCCCAACTCGTGCGCGTCGGGCGGCGGAGCTTGTGCGCAGAGCGAGCGGTGTGCCTGCTGACTCCGCCGTGGGCTCGGCTCCCGAACCCGGCGCGCAGGGTTCCCCAGCAGGCTCGGCCGCGAAGCCCGAGGTGCAGCTCTGCGCCTGCAGCGAGTTGTTCTGCGACAGCGGAGTGCAGGTCTTCGAACCCAGACTCGAACTCCCCGGCTCCGAGCACGGCGAGCTCTTCGCCCTCGGCCCAGGCACGACCAGGTCGCGCCACTCCGCCGCGGGCGCGAGGATTCCGTGGTACGTCAGAAGGTGCGCGCGTGGACGCGGCACCAGTGCCGCCAGTCGCGCGATGAAGTCCAGCGGCTCGAAGGCGATCGCCGAGGTCCCGTCGCGCCAATGCCTGCGCAGCCCGTAGATCACCCGCCCATCCGGCGCGAGCGAGAGGCGCTCGACCTTGATCGGGGGGCGGGCGATGTACCGACACAGGCGCTCCAGCCCTTCACGATCCTGCGCCTCGATCCGCACCTTCGCGTGCAGCGAGAACTGCTCGATGTCGCAGCACAGTTCGCCAGGCCGGAAGAGCGGCCGTTCGAACTCGACCTCACGCCGCCGGCCCAAGCGCTCCACACGCGCCCCGCTCTTCGCCCCCAGCGCCACGCGACCCTGCACCGACGCCGCGCACAGCTGCGCGAACAACGGCTCGTCGGGTTCGGCCTCGGCCGGCTCTTCGTGCTCGTCGCGCGGCAGCCGCCCCCGGCGGCGCAGGTAGCGCAGGATGCGCCGGTGCAGAACCCTGTTGACCGCCACGACGTCCTCGTCCGTCAGGGGAGCCGTTTCGTGAAACACCGGCCGACCGAACTTCTCTGGCCGAGTGAACACGCCGTCGAGCACCAGCGTGTGGAAGTGGAGATTGAGGTTGAGCGCGCCGCCGAAGCGCTGAGCGAGCACCACCGCACCCGACCGGCCGCCCGACACCCCCGAGCTCGCCGCGCGCTCGCGCAGCCAATCCAGGAGCGTGCGCACCAGGATCCGCCGCACCGCCGAACACAGCCTGGCGTCGTACGGCGCGCGCGAAATCGAGCTCGAGCGCAAGACGCGCAAGCTCGAGAAGAAGCTCGCCAAGGCCGAGGCCGTCATCGAGTTCCAAAAAAAAGTGCACGAGCTCCTGGGGATCCCCCTGAAGAGCCACGAGCTCGACGAGGACGACTGATGCGGGCCGTCGAAGAGGTGCACGGAGTGCTTGGGGTGAAGGCGGCGTGCGACGCCTTGGGCCTGCCGCGTGCGACGTGGTATCGCGCGCAGGCCCGTGCTGTGCGCGGAGCACCGGGCTCGCCGATTGAAGCACGCTCGCGCGTGGCTTCGCCGAGGGCGCTTTCGAGCGTCGAACGCAGGAGCGTGCTCGATCTCGTGCACGAACCGCGCTTCGTCGATCTCTCCGTGCCGCAGGTCTGGGCCACGGCTCTCGACGAAGGCCGGTATCTCTGCTCGCAGCGCACGATGTACCGCATCCTCGATGCTCACGACGAGGTGCGCGAGCGGCGCGATCAATTGCGCCGGCCGGTGTACACCAAGCCCGAGCTGCTCGCGACCGGGCCGAACCAGGTCTGGACCTGGGACATCACCAAGCTGAAGGGCCCACGGAAGTGGAACTACTTCCACCTCTACGTGATCATCGACATCTTCAGCCGCAAGGTCGTGGGCTGGATGGTCGCAGAGCGCGAGAGCGCTGAGCTCGCGAAGAGGCTGATCCAGGCCACGATCGAAAAGGAAGGCATCGAGCCGGGGCAGCTCACGATCCACGCGGACCGCGGATCCTCGATGAAGTCGAAGGAAGTCGCGCTGCTCCTCGCCGATCTCGGCGTAATCAAGACGCACAGCCGGCCGCACGTCTCGAACGACAATCCGTACTCCGAGGCGCACTTCAAGACCATCAAGTACCGCCCGGACTTCCCTGAGCGCTTCGGCTCGATCGAAGATGCTCGCGCTTTCTGCAGGGGCTTCTTCGACTGGTAAGTAACCGTTCGGCGATCCCCACCCCGTCGGTTGCCTGACGGCCGGCGTCGGATCGGCCTCAGCGCGCGATCTTGAGCGCGAGTCTCTCGATGATGCTGGCGCGGTGGGCCTCGACGACGGGCGCCCACTTCTGCTTCCAGCCGTACGGCGTCAGCTCGCGCACGTCTGCGACCTTGCCGATCCGCAGCAGCACGTCGCGCAGATAGGTCCTCGGGTCGACATCGTGCTCCTTGCACGTCGCGATCAGCGAGTACATCACCGCCGCCGTCTTCCCGCCGCGTTCGTTGCCGAAGAAGATCCAGTTCTTGCGGCCGACCGCGATCGTGCGCACGCGCGCTCCGCGGCGTTGTTGTCGATGTCCAAGCGGCCGTCCTCGCAGTAGCGCATGAGCGCTGTCCAGTTCGAGAGCGAGTAGTCGATGGCCTGCGCGAGCCGCCCTTTGTCGAGCACCTTTGGCCGCGTCGCAGCCATCCAGTCCCGCAGCCCGCTCAAGACGCGGTATCGACTCGGCCCGGCGCAGCGCGCGCACTTGCTCTGCGTCGAGACCGGCTTCCTTCGCCTGGCGTTCGAGCGCGTACAGCTCGCGAATCCGCGCGATGGCTTCCGCCGCCAGCTTCGGCTCCTGTTCTTCCGCCTTTACGAAGTACCGCCGCGCGTGCGCCCAGCAGCCCACCTCGATCACGCGACCACTCTTGTAAAGGCGTCGTACGCCGGATACGCGTCCGCCTGCATGTAGCCCTCGAAACCATCGAGCACCGACGCAGGTCCCTCCCGGCTGCGCGATTCCGTCATGTCAAAGAAGACCTGGCCGCCCAGTCCGCGGTAGACCCACACGCGACCTTGCCGCGAGTTGTGCTTGCTGTCTTCCTGGATCGTCACCGGCGTGTCGTCGGTTTGCACGACGCCCGTCGCCAGCGCGTCCTGCAGGATCTGCTCGGCGATCGGTTCGAGCAGTTCGCCGCAGCGACCCGACGACTCGCACAAGACCGTGCGCGAGAGGTCGAACCCTCGGACGCGTACTTCGACTCGAGCCGGTTGTACGGCATGTGGTGCGCGAAGCGCTCGACCAGGACGTGCGCGAGGAAGCCGACGCCCAGAATGCCCTTGTCGATCACGCGGTCGGGGCCGAGCCGTCTTCACGCTGCACTCGCAGGCCTTGCAGGCGTACTTCTTGCGCGCGATCGTGTACGACCGCCAGTTCCAGTCGCTCCAGCTCCGCGTCATCTCCTCGCCGATCGGTTCCATCGTCGCGCCGCACCGCAGCGCCGCTCCTCGAGCGGCAGCTCGTAGCTCGTGCGCATCACCGGCAAGTGCGGCGGAAATGCTTGCGGCGCTTGGGCACGCGCTTCTCTTGCGGCTCGCGGATCTCGACCTCGCCCTTGACGTTCTTCTCGTCGGCGACACGCTCGGCGGCCTCGATCAGCTCGGGGAAAAGCAGGTGCATCTGCGCGGGCTCGAGCTGGATGCCGTCCGAGGCGCGCCGCTCGCTCTTCCTCTCGAAGCGCTCCGTGCGCAGGAGGCGGTTCTCGCTCTCGAGGAGGCGCACCTGTTCGTCGAGCTGCGCAAGCTCCGCGCGGTGCGCGATCACGATCGCCTTCAGCGCCTCGACGTCATTGGGCAACTCGCGCGGGTTCATGACGATCGTCACGATCGCCGATACGCACGTCGCGCGCAAAGTGCTTGCGGAATCTCGACGATCTCGTGTCGATTCCCTCGAGCAGCATCGACATCCGCGCGCGATCGATCTCGAGGCGCTTCGCACTGCCCTCGATCCGCTCGAAGGTCCCGCGCTCGAGCCGCTTGTAAGTGCAGCCAGAATCCGTTCCGGTCCCACACCAGCACCTTCACGCGGTCGCGCCGGCGGTTGAAGAAGCAGAAGAGGTCGCCCGCGAACGGATCCTCGCCGAAGCTGTCACGCACGATCGCGACTAGGCCATCGAAGCCCTTGCGGAAATCGATCGGCGCGGTCGCCGCGAAGATCCGCACCCGCGAGCCGAGGTTCAGCATCGCTCGATCGCCACGAGCAGGCGCGCGAGCACCGCGGGATCGATCGCGGCATCGACGACCACGCGACGCTCACCTCGAAGCAGGATCTCTACGCGACCCGCCGCCGAATCCTCGTGACGTTGCGCGGGCACCAACTCGACGAAGGGTGCGGACTCTCGAGTTGAACGCTCCTCGCGCCGCAGTCGCCACGCCCAGTGTGCCAGCGTGTTCGCGGGAAGCCCGCTGCGCGCGGACAGGTCGCGGTAGGTCAGCCCCTCTCTGTCACGCAGCGCGAGCCAGCGCTGCACCTCTCCGTCGGCGGTCCATGACCAGCATCGTGACGCGCGCCGAGACCGCGACCAGATGGGGTTCGCCGAACGAAAGTTGCCAGCAACGAGGGCGGGGTCGTGTGCGTCCAGCCGAAACGCGGCCGGAGGTCCTGCGCAGGGCGAGAGCTACGCCGCTTCGATCAGCGGCGCTGGGGCGCGCGTGGCCTTCGCGAGCGAGGCGGCTGACCTCGTGGTGGGCGACACGGAATGGACAACCGGACGTGTTCGTGCGCGATCTCATCGCCGGAACCACGACGCGGGCGAGCGCGGGGGCCGCAGGCGAGGGCGACGGGGCGAGCGCCGCGCCTTGCCTCTCGGCCGACGGGCGCTTCGTGGCCTTCGCGAGCCGTGCGACGAACCTGGTCTCGAACGACACGAACGGTGTCGCGGACGTGTTCGTGCGCGATCTGCAGACCGGCCTGGTCGAGTGCGTGAGCGCAGCTCCCGCTGGTGTTCCAGGCAACGATGCGAGCGCGAGCCCGGCGTTGTCGGCCGACGGCCGATACGTGGTCTTCGCCAGTTCGGCGACCAACCTGATCGCGGGGGAGACGCTCAGCGCCGAGAGCGGATACTGGTGCATCTACCGCCGCGACCGACAACTTGGAACCACGATCCGCGTGAGCGCCAACACGGCAGGACTGCGCGGGAACTCGCTCAGCTCCCAGCCCGCCGTCTCCGCCGACGGTCGGTATGCGTGGCGTTCGCCAGCCTGGCGACCGATCTGGTCGGAAGCGATCTCGATGGCCAGCAGGACATCTTCGTGCGCGATGTGGTCGCGGGCACGACCGTGCGCGCGAGTCTGGGTCCGGCGGGGATCGAGCCGAATGGTCCGAGCAGCCGACCGGCGATCTCGGCCGACGGGCGCTACGTCGTGTTCGAGAGCGAGGCCGCAAACTTGAACGACGGATACGTGCCGCCCGGGAGTGCGTGGTGCTACGTGCGCGATCTGGTAGCCAACACGACCGTGCACGTCGTCGCTCCCGCACCCGAACAGACGCCGGATGGAGGCACGCAGTGTCCCGCCATCAGCGCGGATGGCCATTGGATCGCCTTCTCGTCCACGGACGCGGCCTTGATCGGCGGCGATGCCAACGGCCGCGAGGATGTCTTTCTGCGCGGAGCGCAGCCCTGATCTGCCGGCGGCTTCGGATTCGGACCACGCCGAAGCGCGGGAGGGGCGCGCGCGTACACTGAGCGCGTGATCCTCCTCCTCGCCGCGCTGCTCTTCGCCTCCCAGTCCGGCCCCGCGCCCAAGCAGGTCGTCGCGCCGCCCGCCGACATCCTCTCTGGGATCGTGCGTCTCCCGGATCCCGCGAGCGCGCCGACCCGCACCTCTGCCTTTCTCGCACCGCTCGCCTTCGAGCGCGGGCCGCAGGGCTGGAGCGCGCAGACACACCTCGCGCTCGAACAGCGCGGCCCGCTGCGCATCGCGCTGCTCTCGCCCGGTGCCGCCGACCTCGCGCTCGAGATCGACGGCCTCGCGCTGCACACGCAGCTGCTCTCCGCGGGTGAGGACTTCCCGGGCTGGATGCTGCTCGCGGGCGAGTGCGCGGACGCTCCCGCGGGCGAGCTCGCGCTGCACGTAGCCTGCCGGGGCGAGCGCACGCCAACCGAGTGCTGGGCGGTGTTGCGCGGCGCGGGGACGCTCGAGCTCGAGTGCTGGGTGGACACGCAGGAGCTCACGAGCGACGGACCGGTCGGCGTCGCCGCGCGCCTCGCGCAGGCTCCGACGGGCACGCAGGTCGATTTCACGCGCCTCACGCTCGAGTGCGAGGGCCGCACGGCCGACGTCGCGTTCACGCCGGGCGAGCCCTGGCGCGCGGCCGTGCCCGCGGGCTGGAGCGGCGAGGTGCGCGCGCGCGTCGAGTTTGGCGGCCAGCTGCCGGACGGTGCGCGCTTCGTGCGCAGCACGCCGCTCACGTTCCCGCTGCGGCCGCGCGCCTGCCTCTTCGACGGACGCGTGCGCATCGAGGGCGCTGAGATCCTGATCGGCGCGCTGCCGCTCGCGCCCGCGCCGCGGCTGCACGTCTCGGCCGAGCTGTGGGGCCGCGACGCGCGCGACGAGCCGATCCCGGTGTGCTGGCTCTCGCGCATGCTCGAGCCGCGCCGAGCGGGCGAGCGCTGGGAGTTCGCGCTTGAGCTCGACCCGGCCTTCCTCGCCGCCGCGCAGGCGACGGTGCCCTTCGAGTTGCGCGAGCTGCGCGTGCAGGACCCGGACTCCGAGGTGGTCTACGACCGTCTCGCGCGCCTTGCGATCGTGGACGAGTTTCCGCGAGCGCTCGCGCAGCAGGCGGGTCCGCACACGCGTGCGAACGTCACGGGCTTCCAGCCGGCGCTGATGCTCGTGCACGGCTACTGCTCGGGCGGCTCGATCTGGCCCGCGGCGGACTTCGCGCAGCCCAAGCTCGAATTCCTCGACCCGAACGCGAATCGCACGCACGACCAGTTCGCGCAGCTGATCGCCGCGCGCGCGCAGGCGGCGGGGCTCTCGTCCTTCGGCGTCGTCGCGCACAGCCAGGGTGGCGCCGCGGCGTTGCAGCTCCTGACCTACTACACGAGCGGTCTGGATTTCGCGATCGGCGGCCGGCGCATCCAGAGCCTCGCGACGCCCTACCAGGGACGCCGCTCGCGTCGCTGGGCGGCTTTTCGTGCGGCGTGAACAACGACATGACCCCCGGCGGTTCGGCGACCTGGCTCGCGGGCATCCCGAGCGCGCAGCGCGCCGAGGTCTGGTACTGGACGACCTCGAACTCGGGCTCGGTGTGCAACTTTCTCGCGAGCCTCTTCCTCAGCGCGCCCGAGGACGGCGTGGTCGAGCAGTTCCGCGGCCAGCTCCCGGGCGCCAACAACATGGGGCACACCCTCGGCTGGTGCCACACGACCGGGATGAGCAACCCGGCCGGGTACACCGACCACGCGCGCAACCAGGGGATGGATTCGGCCGCGGCGCGGTGATACTCAGGGGGGATGCACACGCCCCCCGCATGGCCTCCGATCGACCCCGACCGCGCGAATCCCGCGGGTCCGGTACTCGTCGTCGGCGGCGCCGGATACATCGGCAGCCACACCGTCCGCCTGCTCGAGCAGCGCAAGGTCCCGGTCGTCGTGCTCGACAACCTCTCGACCGGCCATCGCGAGGCCGTGCGCGTGCCTTTCGAGCACTGCGAGCTCTCCGATCGCGCGGCGATCGCGAAGGTGCTCGCCAAGCACCAGCCCTGCGCGGTCGTGCACTTCGCCGCCAAGTGCTACGTGGGCGAGTCGGTCACGGATCCCGCGAAGTACTACCGCGAGAACGTGATCCACACGTTCCATCTGCTCGAGGAGATGCGCGCGGCGGGGATCCAGGATCTGGTCTTCTCCTCGAGCTGCGCGACCTACGGGGAGCCGACGAAGCTGCCGCTCACCGAGGAGCACACGCAGCTGCCGATCTCGCCCTACGGCAAGACCAAGCTGCACATGGAGCACATGCTCGCGGACTACGCGCGCGCGTACGGCCTGCGCTTCGCCGCGCTGCGCTACTTCAACGCCGCGGGCGCGTCGCAGGCGGGCGACCTGGGCGAGGATCACGATCCGGAGACGCACCTGATCCCGCTCGTCTTGCAGGTGGCGCTCGGCCAGCGCAAGGAGATCGCGATCTTCGGCGACGACTATCCGACGCCCGACGGCACCTGCATCCGCGACTACGTGCACGTCGAGGACCTCGCGCGCGCGCACCTCGCGGCGCTCGTGCGCTTGCAGGAGGGCCGCGCGCCGATCCTGTGCAACCTCGGCACGGGCACGGGCTTCAGCGTCAAGCAGGTGATCCAGACCGCGCGCAAGGTCACGGGCCATCCGATCCCGGTGCGCATCGAGCCGCGCCGGCCGGGCGATCCGCCCGAGCTCTACTCGGGTGGCACGCTGGCCTACGACCTGCTCGGCTGGAAGCCGCGGCGCGCGGGGATCGAGGAGATCGTGCGCGACGCCTGGAACTTCCTCTCGAAGCACCGCGAAGGGTACGCGCACTAGCCGCATGGCCAGCGAATGGATCGTGCTGGGATCGGGATCGATCCTGCCGCGCGCGGGCCACGGCTGCGCGGGTTACGCCTTGCGGCGCGACGCGCGCAAGCTCGTGCTCTTCGACTGCGGGCCGGGGACGATGCGCCAGCTCGGCGAGCTCGGCTTCGGCGTCGCCGACATCGGCGCGGTGGTGCTCTCGCACTTCCATCCCGACCACTGCTGGGACCTGTTCGCGCTCGCGTTCGCGCGCCGCAACCCCGAGGTCGAGGCGCCGCACCTCGAGCTCGTCGGGCCCGCGGGGCTCGAGGCGCTGCTCGAGCGCGGCGCCGCCGTGTACCCCAGCCGCGGTTGGACACGCTTCGAGAACGTCAGCATCCGCGAGGTCGATCCCGCCGCGAGCGGCAAGACGATCGAACTCGACGGCTTGAAGCTCGGCTGGTGCGCGACGCTGCACGCACCCGAAGCGCTCGCGTGGCGCGCCGAGCTAGGAGGTTCCATTTCTGTCACCTTCAGCGGCGACAGCGGCGAGAATCCGGCGGTGGCGGCGCTGGCGCAGGGCTCGGAGCTCTTCGTGTGCGAGTCGTCCTTCCCCGAGGAGCGCGCGATGCCGCACCATCTGTCGCCCGAAGGTGCAGGACGCATGGCGCAATCGGCGGGAGTGCGGCGCTTGTTGCTCACGCATTTCTATCCCGCAATGGAGCCGGAAAACGCGCGGCTGCGCGCGGCGCTCACGTTCTCCGGTACGATCGAGGTCGCCTCGGATCGGAGTCGTCACGGTCTCTCTTCTTGAAGCAACCCGCGCGGCTTGCGAGGGTATCCCCAGCTTGATTCGCAGCTTCGCCCCGACCCCGTTCCTCGTCCTCGCCGCGACGGCCACCGCCGTCGGCGGAGGCTTCGACGCAGGTCTCGCGACGATCCGCAAGGAAGACCTCTCCGCGCACCTGCGCGTGCTCGCCGGCCCCGAGCGCGAGGGGCGCGACACGCCGAGCCAAGGACAAGCGGAAGCCGCGCGCTTCCTCGAGCAGTGCTACCGCGATGCGGGCTGGTTGCCCGCGCCCGATTCGGTCGAGGTCTGGAAGGCGCTTTCGAAACGCCCGCTGCCGCCACTGCCGGAGAGCACGGTCGCGACGGCGGGATCGACCGCGCCCGAGGGCACGTACCTGCGGCCCTACACGCGCCGCTTGCCGCGGCCGGACAGCGCGGCGTGCTACCTGCGGCTGGATCTGGGCGCCGGCGCGCCCAAGGAATTCGTGTTGGGCACGGACTTCGTCCCGCTCGCGCGCTGCGAGGGCGAGGTCAAGGGCGAACTGGCGTTCGCGGGCTTCGCGATCGAGGCGAAGAAGGAGTCCTACGACGACCTCGAGGGTGTGCGCCTCAAGGGCCGCGTCGCGCTGGTCTTCGAGGGCGAACCGGATCACCCCAAGCGCTTCGACGGGCCCGAGCTCACGCCCGACGCCTCGCTGTGGAAGAAGGTCGAGGCGCTGCGCGCGGCGCAGGTCGCGGGCGTGCTCTTCGTGCGCCGGCCGCTCGCCGCGGATCCCAAGAGCAAGGACGCGGACACCTGGGACGAACCCGGCCTCTCCTTCCGCTCGACCTGGGCGGAGTGGAACCAGGAACGCCCCGACGAACGTCCCAAGGAGACCTTGCCCTGCCTGGAGATCAGCATGGACTGCGCCAGCGCCCTCGCTGGCGTCGACCTCGCTGCGCTCGAGCGCGGGATGGACAAGAGCGCGCGCCCGAACAAGCAGAACTGGAAGGGCCGAGCGGTGCTGCTGCGCTCGCGCTGCGAGGAGGCCGAGGTCGAGCTCGACAACGTCGTCGCCTGGCTGCCGGGCAGCGACGAGAAACTCGCCGAGGAAGTCGTCGTGATCGGCGCGCACTACGATCACATCGGTGTCGACACGCGCGGACGTGTCGGCTTCGGCGCGGACGACAATGCCTCGGGCAGCGCAGGCCTGATCGAAATCGCCCAAACGCTCGCTGCGGCGCGACCGCGGCGCTCGATCCTCGCCTGCTCGTTCAGCGGCGAGGAGGATGGCCTGCTCGGCTCCAAGGCGCTCGCGCAGCGCCTGCCCGTCGACAAGGCGCGCATCGTCGCCATGCTCAACATGGACATGATCGGCCGCGGCGACAAGGACGAGGTCGCGGTGCTCGGCATCGTGCAGAATCCCGCGCTGGAGAAGGTGATCGAGCGCGCCAAGCGCCTCGCTCCCTCGCTCGTGCAGAAGATCGTGATGCGCCAGGGCGAGGACCTCTTCGAGCGCTCGGACCACTTCTCCTTCCACGAGATCGGCCTGCCCGTGCTCTTCTTCTTCGAGGGGCTGCCCATCGAGCGCAACCCCGACTACCACACCTGGCGCGACACACTCGACAAGCTGGACGTCGAGAAGATGCGCCGGACCAGCGTGCTCGTGTACGAAACCGCATGGACCCTCGCCAACGACGACAATCGCCCCCCTCGCTCGCGAGAGTGACGTTCCTCATGCTGGCGAACGGGCTGTGCCTGTTCGTTCTCTGGCGTGCGTTCCGTCCGCTCTTCGACGAGACCCTGCCCGTCGAGGCCTCCGGCCGCGCCTGGGCGCTCGACTCGTCGGGTGCGGGGCCCGTGGACGGCCCCGAGGACGGCTCGATCGACGAGCGCGCACTGCGCCGGGCCTCGCCGGCGGGTGCGCTCTCGATCACGCTCTCGAGTGCGCCCGAGCCGCGCACGCGCGACCGCGCGCTCGAAGAGCACGTGCGCGAGTTGATCGGCGAGGCGCTCGAAAACGCGCGCAAGCGCTCCAAGGGCAAGGTCGGGCCGTCGAACGTGCACGTCGCGGTGCACGTGCGCGAGGCGGGCCGCGGTGGCGAAGTCGTGGCGCTCGACTCGGAGCGTGTGATGCGACCGGCCTCCAACCTGAAGCTCTTCACGACCGCGGCGGCGCTCTGCTCGCTGGGCGAGGACTGGAACTTCGTCACGCGCTTCGAGAGCGCGGCCCCGATCGAGGCCGGTGTGCTGAAGGGCGACCTGGTCGTGCGCGCGGGCGGCGATCCGCTCTTCGACCCGCTGGGCCGCGGCAAGATCGATTTCTTCTTCACCAAGCTCGCGCGGCACCTGAAGAACGCGGGCATCGAGAGCGTCTCGGGCGCGCTGGTCCTCGACGAAGGTGACTTTCTCGAGCCGGGTCCGGGGCCGGCCTGGCCGCCCTCGAACCAGTACTGGACGGAGTACTGTGCCCTCTCCGGTGGCTTCTCGGCCAACGCCGGCTGCCTGACGGCGCTCGTGCGCCCCGACAAGGGCTTCGAAGGGGCGGACATCGACATCGAACCGCGTTGGCATGGACTCAGGCCGAAGTTCTCGGTCAACACCATTGCGCGGGGCAAGCTCGACCTGCGCGTGCAGGCTCGCAACGGGGAATTGCTCGTCGCGGGGGCGATCCCGCGCGGCGTTTCGGAGTACGAGGTGCGCTTCGCCGCGCCGGACCCGGTCGAGCTCTTCGGGAGCGCCGCGCTCGGGGCGCTGCGTTCGCAGGGCGTCAAAATCGCGGGCGGCGTGCGCCGCGAGCGCAACGCTCCCGCCGGCCGCGAGCTCGCCCGCATCGCGACACCGCTGACGGATCTGCTCCAGCCGATCAACACCGACTCGAACAATGCCTGCGCCGACCAGGTCTTTCTCGCGCTCGGGCACGCGCGCGGTGGGGCCGGCACGCGCGAGGGCGGTGCGCGCGCGACGCGCGCCGCGCTCGAGCGCCTGCGCATCCCGGTCGAGGGTTTCGCGCAGGTCGACGGTTCGGGCCTCTCGCGCGACGACCGCGTCAGCGCCGGGATGATCACCGCGCTGGTGGATGCCGTGCTGCGTATGAATCCCAAGGTCGCCCACGCCTACGTGGATTCGCTCGCCGTCGGCGGCGCGACTGGCACGCTCGAGAAGCGCGGCCTCGACGAACACGTGCGCGCCAAGACGGGCTTCATCGCGGGCACGAGCGCGCTCTCGGGCCTGGTGGACACCAAGGCCGGCCGCACGCTGGTCTTCTCGATCCTCGTCGAGTACCCCAACTTCGACGGCCTCAACTCGAACTGCTGGAAGCCGATGCAGGACTCGATCTGCAAGCTGCTCTCGGGCTGGGATTCGAACTGAGACGCGCATGAGCGCTCTCGAGCAGCTCAGGGCCGTGCTCGCGGTCGCCTCCGCCGCCGCGCGCGAGGCGGGTTCGGTGCTGCTGCAGCACTTCGGCAAGCTCGACCCCGCCGCGATCCACTCCAAGAGCGCCGAGCGCGACCTCGTCACCGCCGCCGACGTCGCCGCCGAGCGCCGGCTGGTCGAGCGCCTGCGCGCGAGCTTTCCCGAGCACGCGATCGAGGCCGAGGAAGAGGTCAAGGACGCGCTCGACCGGCGCCCGCGCTGGTTCCTCGACCCGCTCGACGGCACGGTCAACTTCGTGCACAAGCTCCCGGCCTTCTCGGTCTCGATGGGGCACTACGCCTGGAGCGAGCGCACGCACAAGCTCGAGCCCGAGCTCGCCGTCGTCTACATCCCGCTCTTCGGCGAGATGTTCACCGCGATCGCGGGCGGCGGCGCGTTCGTGAACGGCCAGCCGCTGCGCGTCTCGCCGACCACGCAGCTGCGCGACTCGATCCTCGCCACGGGCTTCCCGTACCGGCGCAACGAGCTCGAGCACAACAACCTCGCGAACTTCAACCGCTTCTTCCTCGACGTGCGCGGCATCCGGCGCTTCGGCTCGGCGGCGATGGACCTCGCGTACGTCGCGGCGGGCCGCTTCGACGGCTACTGGGAACTGCATCTCTCGCCGCACGACGTCGCCGCGGGCGCGCTGCTCGTGCGCGAGGCGGGCGGGATCGTGACCGACTGCGACGGGGGCGACGACTGGCTGCGTCAGGGGCACGTGGTCGCGGCCAATGCGACGCTGCACCCGCTGATCCGCGAGCGGATCGTGCACTGAAGCGAGTTGCGCGCACTTCCACGATCCTCGCACGAGTTCCCGGCCCCCGTAGGGTTCACGCTTCTCGCACGAGGCGCCGGATCGACCGTCGCGCGCCGGGGAAGTACAAAGGAGGTCATGCGCAGGCCGCCTCGCTCGGGCCGGATCGACCTCGCGGCCCTCTTTTCGGGGCTGCTCGGCGGAGCACTCGTGGCCGCGGCCTGCTTCGCGGCGTTGCTGCTGCGCGAGTCACGCGGAACACTGCAGCCTCTGCCCGTGCCGCAGGCGAGGCCGGTGGGAGAGGGAGACGAGCGGGCGCAGTCGCTGACACACGTCGCGCAGCAACTCGCCTCGATCGAGCAACGCCTCGCGCGCATCGAGTCCGCGCAGCACGCGCAGCCGGGCGTGAGCGAGCGCGCCGCGGCTTCGCCGCCGGACGACGCGCCTCCGCTGCCCGCGACGCAGAGCGAGCGCCTGCGCGAACAGCTCGACCTGCTCGGCGAGCGCATCGACCAGCTCGCGGCGGCGTGGAAGGAGCGCGTCAAGCCCAGCTTCGAGCTCCCGACGATCCAGCAAGTGCGCGCGGCACGCCGGCCGGTGGATTGGGCCTGGCTCGGCGGGCTCGCGGAGCTCTGCTTGCAGGACGAGAGCGCGGCGAACGAGAAGGCGCGCCTCTTGACCTTCGACCAGTTGCTGCAGCGCGCGGGGGTGCCCGACGGGATCACGCACGACGACGGGACGTGGATGTACCTGCGCCCGCAGAATGTGGATGCGAAGTGGCGCGGGATCTACTTCCACTTCGTGGGGGACAGCGTGTCGTCGGTGCGTACGGAGCGCTGACGGCGCTCGTGCTCAGTGCATCCGTACCCGCTCGACCGCGAGCGTCTGGAGATCGACGATGATCACGCCGGCGTCCCGCGACGTGATCACGGCCTTCTTCCCGACGAAGGCGAGGTCCGTGACCCACGCTCCCTCGCGCGGCCAGCCGGGCGTGAGCCAGATCCAGTCGCCCGTCTTCTCTTGCCGCAGCAGGCCGAGATCGTGGGAGAGCACGCACGGCCGCTCTTCATCGTCGAAGGCGAGCGCCTGGAGGTCCATGCTCGCGACGCTGGTGACGCTGCCGTGGCGGACGATGGACTCGCGTACCTTCGCGATGCGCTGCTCGTCGCTGTTTCGGATGAACACGGGTTCCCCGTCGGAGTCTTCGTGTGTGTCGACGTCGAGTCGACCGAGGCCCTCGCGCGAATCGGACCAGAGGACTCGGCTCCATTGCGTCCCGTCGAAGGTCCAGACCGCCGAGGCCTCGCCGCCGTGCGCGAGCCCGCAAGTGACGTAGATCGTCCCGTCGGGACCGCGATCGATGTCGTGCACCTGCCGGGGCCCGCCGGACCAGCTCTCACTCGCGATGGTGGCGCGACCGGTGTCGATGTCGGCGACGATGAGTTGACCGCCCCACTCGCCCTTGTCGACGCCGAGATAGAGCCTGTGGCCGACCAGGAGGGCACGGTCCGGATGATGCAGTAGCTGCGCATCGCCGAGGTCGAGCTTCACCGAAGCCCACTTGCCCGCTTCGAACCGATGAATCAGCGGCGTCGCGAAGATCACCAGCGTGTCGCCATCGGCCGCGAGTCGCGGGGCGGGAACCCAGTGCGAACTGCCCTCGACGATGCGCGGATCGAGGCCGTGCTCCGGGCTCGGAAGGGGATCGGCTCCCGGAGCGTGGCCCGCCTCGAGCCGAAGGTTGCCGTACTTGTCCGAGAGCAAGCAGACGAGGCCGCTCTTCCACGGAACGGCATCGAGCAGCGTGTCGGTGGGGCACTGCTGCTGGAGCTCGCTGGCGAGTGCTCCGCGCGGACCATAGTCGATCGAGAACGCGTGCCGCGTACTCACTGCAAGGCGCCCCTCATCGAGCAGGAAGAGTTCCTCATCGCTCGGGACGTACGCGTCGAAGAGTCCGGGCGAGGCCCAGTGGAACCGCGGCTCGGTCGTAGCCGCCTCCGGCGTGCGCACGATCGGCACCTGCGGGCAGGCCAGCGAGAGCAGCGGCAAGAGTTGTGCGAACCTCATGGTCGGGTGCGCATCCGCTGCCCCTCGAGAGTGTCGAGATCGAGGGTCACGACGCCCGCTGTCCCTGACGCGAGGACCGCGGTGTGCCCATCGATCACGAGGTCGCACGCTTCCGCGCCCGACTCGGCCCAACCCGGCGTGATGCAGCTCCATGTTCCGTCGCGATCCTGCCGCAGGATCCCGAGCGAGCCAGCGAGGACACACATTCGCCCCTCGTCGTCGAAGGCCAACGCGTCGAAGTAAGCGGGCGGGAGCAATGCGGCTTCCGCGGGCGACAACGGCTTCTCCGGTTCGGGGGGCGCATTGAGGCACACGAAAGTCAGCGGAATCACGCGGGTGCGCAACACCTCCCTCCACTTGCGGCCGTCGCGTTCGAGCACCCGGCTGCCAGCGCCGATCATCCTGGCTTCGCGGCACACCACGCAGATCCTGCCCCGCGGGTCGCGTTCGATATCCGCCACGTTGCTCGGGCCCGGAGGAAACGAGGTGCTCGCGCTCACGCAGGCACCGCTGTCGAGATCGATGTCGAACAGGCCCCCGTCGAGGACGTCGTCGCTCCCCAGGTAGAGGGTGCGGCCATCCAGGAGCGCGTGATTCAGGCCTCCCGTGTAAGGCATCTGGGAGAAAGCGATCGGCACGCGCTTCCAGGCGTCCTGTTCGAGCTCGTAGATCGACGCATCGGCGACGAACACCAGCGTCTCGCCCGAACCAGCGATGCAGGCTCGCGCGCGCGAGCGCGTACCGAGACTCGGATCGGTGTACGCGAGCAGTTCTGGGGGGAGCGGACGCGGACGCCACCCGTCGCCGAGATCCGCGTCGATGCGGAACGTGCCGTCCTTTGCGAGGCGCAGTTCCGCGCTGTGCTTGCCCCAGCTCGTCGCATCGATGAGCACGGTACCGGGCTCGTCGACGCTCATGTGGGATGCGCACGTCTCGCAGCAGCCCTCGATCCAGAACGACTCGTGCCGCCCGATCGCGCACAGGCTCCCGCGCGTCCTGCGCAGTCGCGAACAGCCGTCGAGATGTGCATCGAAGGGCGTGACGGGTGCCAAATGCACCGTACGCCCCGCCAGCGCCGTCCGTGCGGGCACGACCGGGTCTTTCGGGCTCGTCAGGGACGCGATGGCCGGGAAGAAGAGGAGCGCGAGCAGCACGCCCCGAGTCTAACGCGGGCGCGTGCGCTCGTGGAGAGTTGTCGAAACGGGCGCTACTTGTCCTTCGGATCCAGCCCCATCCCGCTGCGATCGGGGTACGCCGGCCGCTTGGGCGGCGTGAAGGGGTGCGACTTGATCTCGCTCAGCATCTCCGCGATCGCCGCATCGAGCTGCGGATCGCCGCCGTCGACCATCTTCGAGGGATCGTCGACCACCAGGATGTCCGGCTCGACGCCGTTGCCCTCGATCCCCCAGGTCCCGTCCTTCTCGTAGAAGGCGAAGCTCGGCACCTCGACGTCGCCGCCGTCGATCAGGCTGGGATAGCCCGACAATCCGATCAGTCCGCCCCAGGTGCGCATGCCGATCAGCTTGCCCAGGCCCGCCTGACGGAAGTAGTAGGGGAACGCGTCGCCTCCCGAGCCCGAGAGGCCGTTGATCAGCATGCACTTGGGTCCCTGGTGCGCATCCGGCGGCCAGGGCCAGTCCTTGCCGTCGCGGCGCGCCCAGGCGTTCGTCAGCGGGCGGTTCAGGAGTTCGATGAAGCGCGTCGGGATCTGTCCGCCGGAGTTCCAGCGTTCGTCCACGATCAGCGCCTGCTTCTGCAACTGGCCCTGCCACTGGCGCACGAGGTCGTTCTGTCCGTCGAGGCCCGTCGACGGCACGTAGACGTAGCCGACCTTGCCGCCGGTCTTGTCTTCGACGTACTTGCGGTGGCCCTCGATCCAGTCGCGGTAGCGCAGATCGTGCTCGGAGCCGAGCGTCTCGACCACCACGCTGCGCGCGCTCTCGTCGCGCACAGGCTTCGCGCTCACGGTCAGCGTGACCGTCTTGCCGGCGAGGTTCTGGAAGGAGGTCCAGGGATCGAGCTTGGGATCGAGCGGAACACCGTTGACCGCGAGCAGGTAGTCGCCGGCCTTGACGTCCACGCCCGGCTGCGAGAGCGGACCGCGCGCGTCGGTGTCCCAGGCGGCACCCTCGAGGATCTTCGCGATCTTCCAGGCGCCCGAGTCGAGCACGTAGTCGCAGCCGAGCAGACCGAGGTTCGCGTGCGGCTCCGAGTCGACGTCGCCGCCGTTGTAGTACGCGTGGCCGACGTTGAGCTCGCTGATCATCTCGCGGATGACGTACGAGAGGTCTTCGCGCGAGGCGCAGTCGGCCAGCATCGCCGCGTACTGGTCATGGACCTTCTTCCAGTCCACGTGGTGCATGTTCGGGTCGTAGAAGAAGTCGCGGTACATGCGCCAGGCGTCGTCGAAGAGCTCGCGCCATTCCGCGCGCGGGTCGATCTGCGCCAGCATGCCCGAGAGCGGCACGGCCTCGAGCTTGGTGTCGGCCTTGGCGTCGCCGATCTGCGGGCCGCCAGGCGCGAGCGCGAGCAGCTTCTTGCCGTCGGCGGAGAGCGCGAAGGCGTTGGCTTGCGCAATCTGCTTCTCCTCGGGCTTGTCGGCGCTGACGTCGATGATCTTCAGCGTGGTGGGCGAGTCGTCGCCCTGCGGCGAGCCGCGCAGGAAGAGCAGGCTGCCTGAATCGTTGACCGCGAGCTGGCCGAAGACACCGGGTTCCGTCGGGAGCAGGACCGCGCGCCGCTCGAAGCCGTCGAAGTCGATCTTCCAGGCGGGCTTGTCGTCCTTCTTGGCCTCGTCCTTCTGGTCGTCGGACTTTTCCTCGTCGCCGTCCTGCTTGGCCGTGGCGTCGTCCTTCTTCTCGTCTTTCTTGTCCTCCGCCTTCTTCTCCTCCTCCTCGTCGCTCTTGGGCGCGAAGGGCGACTTGACGTCGGTGCGCAAGGGCACGAGCACGAGCTGGCCGGTGTTGGCGTAGATGAAGCTCTGTTCGATCTCGCCGTAGAGCGGCGAGAAGTTCCCGCGCCGGCGGAAGTAGAGGTAGTCGCCCTTGCGGTCGAAGGCCGGCTGCGCGTCGTCGAACATGCCCGAGGTGACATCGTGGCGCGTGCCGTTCTCGACCTCCCAAATCACGAGGTGCGCGTTGGTCGTGTCCGCGGCCGTCTCGCTGAAGGCGAGGAAGTGGCTGTCCTGCGACCACGAGGGCGGGAAGGAGATCAGGTCGCCCGCCCAGGGATCCTTCGAGATCGTGCGCGGCTCCCCGCCCTGCGCCGATTCGACGAAGAGCGTGCCGGTCTTGTCGCTGAAGACGATCCACTTCGAATCCGGCGACCAGCCCAAGAGGCGCCGGAACGCGTGTCCGTCGTGCGTGAGCTGCTTGGCTTCGCCGACGCCGTCCGCGGGCGCGAGGTAGATCTCGTACTCGCCGGTCGCGTCGGAGAGCCAGGCGATCGACTTGCCGTCGGGGCTGAACGAAGGGTCGCGCTCGGCGACGCCGCTCGTGCGCGTCAGGTTGCGCGGGCTGCCTTCCTTGGCGGGCAGCGACCAGGCGTCGCCGCGGCCGCCGACCGCGAGGCGCTTGCCGGTGGGGGAGATGTCCCAGTTCGAGAGGAACTTCGACACGTCCACCTCGCGCGGCCGCAGCTTGGGCTGCGCGCCGGGGATCGTGATGTGCACGACGCTCGTCTTGCCGCTCGCGATGTCGAAGAGCGCGAGCTCCGCGCCGTGCTGGAAGATGATCTCGCCGCCGCCCGACGCGCCCGGACCGATCGAGGGCCACTTGACGTCGTGGTCGGCGTAAGTCGTGAGCTGTTTCTTCTTCAGCGTCGAAGGATCGAGCGTCCACAAGTTGAGCCGGTGGCTCGGGCCGTCGTCCGACAAGTAGTAGAGCTGCGCGCCGTTCCACATCGGCGCGGTGTCGGTGCCCTCCCAATCGGTCGCCTGCTTGGCCGCGTGCGACTGCAGGTCGAAGAGCCAGATGTCGGTCTGCATCCCGCCGCGGTAGCGCTTCCAGGTGCGGAAGTCGGCCGTGTGCGGCGTGTACGCGAGCCACTTGCCGTCGCTCGAGATGTCGGCGAAGGCGCCGTAGGGCACGGGCAGCTTCTCGGGCATCCCGCCCTGCGGCGAGACCTGGTAGAGCAGCGTCTGCCGGTCCCGGCCGGCGAGGCCGTTGGAGAAGAAGAGCAGCTTGTCGGCGCTGGTCCACGCGCTGAGCGTCTCGACGCCGGGACCGTGCGTCACGCGCGTCGGAATCCCGCCGACGGCGGGGATCGTGTACAGGTCCTTCGAGCCGTCGTAGTTGCCGACGAAGGCGATCGTCCTCCCGTCGGGGCTGAAGCGCGGCAGGAGCTCGACCCCGGCCGGGCTGGCAAGCGGAGTAGCCACGCCGCCCGCGCGCGGGACCAGCCACAGGTCGTCGGCGTAGACGAACACGATCTGCGTCGCGCTGACCGCGGGGTAGCGCAGCATCCCGCCGTGGGGCTGGACGAAGGCGGCGGCTGCGGGGGACGCAAGCTGGGCGGCGTGGACAGCGGCCGCGGGGGTGGTGGCGGAGGGCGCGGTGGCGCAGGCGAGGACGCAGGTCGTGAGAAGGAGCATTCCGGTCTTCATGGGTTGGGGACGGCTCATGGGGGGCGGGACTGTATCCGCGCGCCTTGCGCGATGAGTGTCGCGGGATTGCAAGGAATGAATGCACGCCGAACCCCTTCCCGCCCTTCCCCACCTCGCGCTAGAGTGGCGGGGCTCGACTCATGTCATCGTGGCCGGGATGTGTCCCTCGCTTGGACACGCCCCGGCAGGCCCCATCCCCAGCCTCAACCCCGAATCCCGCTTCCCACGGTATGACCGAGGGTCAGATCCGGATCCGAAAGGCGCGCCAGAACAACCTGGCGAGCGTCGACGTGGACATCCCGCGCAATCGCCTGGTGGCGATCACGGGCGTCTCGGGGTCTGGAAAGAGCTCGCTGGCCTTCGACACGCTCTTCCGCGAGGGGCAGCGGCGCTTCCTCGAGACACTCTCCGCCTACGCGCGGCAGTTCCTCGGGGAAATGGAGAAACCCGACGTCGAATCGATCGAGGGCCTTTCGCCGGCGATCGCCGTGGACCAGCGCTCGATCGCGCGCGGCGCGCGCTCGACGGTCGGCACGCTGACCGAGATCGTCGATCACCTGCGCGTGGTCTACGCGCGCGCCGGGCGGGCCTACTGCCCCGAGTGCAAGCAGCCGGTCGAGGGCCAGACGCCCGAAGAGATCGTGCAGTCGATCCTGCGCGAGCACGCAGGACAGAGCGTGTTGCTGCTCGCGCCGCTCGTGCGCGACAAGAAGGGCCACCACCGCGAGCTGCTCGAGGGCCTGCGCAAACAGGGCTTCGTGCGCGCGCGCGTCGACGGCAAGCTGCAGCGCCTCGAAGACGTCGCCGAGCTCGAACGCTACGTGCGCCACTCGATCGAGGTCGTGGTGGACCGCTTGAAGCCCAGCGAGGGCGAGGTCGGGCGCTTGCGCGAGGCGCTCGAGCAGGCGCTCGCGCTCGGCAAGGGCGACGTGATCGTCGCGACCGACTCGGCCGACCGCCGCCACTCGACCAGCCGCAACTGCCCGGGCTGCGGGCGCGAGCTGCCGCTGCTCGAGCCGCGCCTGTTCTCGTTCAACTCGCCGCACGGCGCGTGCACGGAGTGCCAAGGTCTCGGCGAGCGGCGCAAGCCCTCGCTCGCGGCGCTCGTCGCCGATCCCAAGAAGTCGATCCGCGACGGAGCGTTGACCGTCACGCGCGCTTCGGGCGGCGCTTTCGTGTTCCCCAACGTCGACTTCGGATTCCTCGCGAAGGTGGCCAAGGCGAACGGCTTCGATCTCGACACGCCCTGGCGCGAGCTCTCGAAGCCGGCGCAGCGCGTGATCCTGCACGGCAGCGGCGAGGAGCGCTTCGAGGACGAGAAGGGCTGGGCGGGCAAGAAGTTCTCGGGCTCGGTGAAGTGGCAGCGGCGCTTCTCGGGCGTGATTCCCGCGCTGGAAAAGGCTGCGCGCGAGGGCAAGCACAAGCAGCACCTGGCCAAGCTCTTCGCCAGCGAGCGCTGCGAAGCGTGCAGCGGCTCACGCCTGCGGCCCGAGGCGGCGGCGGTGCTGCTCGGTGGCGTGTCGCTGGCGGAATTGTGCGCGCTGCCGATCCAGGATCTGGGCGCGAAGCTCGACGGGCTCGAACTCACGCCGCGCGAGGCGCGCATCGCGCGCGACCTGCTCAACGAGGTGCGCCGGCGGCTGGAGTTCCTGCTCGAGGTGGGGCTCTCGTACCTCACGCTCGAGCGCTCGGCCGACACGCTCTCGGGCGGCGAGGCGCAGCGCATCAGGCTCGCGGCGCAGCTCGGCGCGGGCCTCTCGGGTGTGCTCTACGTGCTCGACGAGCCCTCGATCGGCCTGCACGCGCGCGACCACGCGCGCCTCGTCGGTGCGCTCGAGCGTCTGCGCGACGGCGGCAACACGGTGGTCGTCGTCGAGCACGACGAAGCGACGCTGCGCGCTTCGGACTGGCTGATCGACGTCGGGCCGGGTGCCGGCCGCCACGGCGGGCACATCGTCGCCAGCGGGCCGCCCGAGGAGCTCGCCCAGGCCGACACGGCGACCGCGAAGCTTCTGCGCGGCGAGTTGGTGCTGCGCACGCCCGGCGTACGCCGCCCGGGCAACGGCAAGTCGATCACGATCCGCGGCGCGCGCGCCTTCAACCTGAAGGACATCGACGTGCGCATCCCGCTCGGGACCTTCACGGTCGTGACGGGCGTGTCGGGCTCGGGCAAGTCGACGCTGGTGCAGCGCATCCTCGAGCGCGCGCTCGCGCGCAAGCTCGGCCGCGAGGCCGCGCCGCCCGAGGAGCACGACTCGATCGAGGGCCTGCAGCACGTCGACGAGCTGATCGCGATCGACGCCGCGCCGATCGGCCGCACGCCGCGCTCGAACCCCGCGACCTACACCGGCGTCTTCGACCCGATCCGCGACCTGTTCGCGAAGCTGCCCGAGGCGCGCATGCGCGGCTACGAGAAGGGCCGCTTCTCGTTCAACGTCGTCGGCGGCCGCTGCGAGGCCTGCGGCGGCGCCGGCGCCAAGCTGGTCGAGCTGCAGTTCCTCGCGCCCGTGACCGTGCCCTGCGACGAGTGCGGCGGCCAGCGCTTCCAACTCGAGACGCTCGACGTGCGCTACAAGGACAATTCGATCGCCGACGTGCTCGCGCTGACGGCCGAGGACGCGCTGGCGCTCTTCCAGGACCATCCGAAGATTGCGCGGCCGCTGGAGATGATGTGCCTGGTCGGTCTGGGCTACCTGACGCTCGGACAGCCTTCGACCACGATCTCCGGCGGCGAGGCGCAGCGCATCAAGCTCGTGACCGAGCTGCAGAAGCGGCCCAAGGGCCACACGCTCTACGTGCTCGACGAGCCCACGACCGGCCTGCACATGCAGGACGTGCAGAAGCTCGCCGCGGCGCTGCAGCAACTGGTCGAGCTCGGCCACAGCGTGCTGGTGATCGAACACAACCTCGACCTCGTGCTCGCGGCCGACCACGTGATCGACCTCGGTCCGGAGGGCGGCGCGGGCGTCGGACGCCTCGTCGCGCAGGGCACGCCCGAGGAGGTCGAACGCACGCAGGGCTCGCACACCGGCGAGGCGCTGGCGAGCTTTCGCACGCGCCTCACGTGGAAACGCCGCGCCGCGAACCACGTGCACATCGCCGAACCGGACCAGATCCGCGTCGTCAACGCGCGCACGCACAACCTGAAGAACGTCTCGGTCGACATCCCGCGCAACGCGCTGACGGTCGTCACGGGGCCCAGCGGCTCGGGCAAGAGCTCGCTCGCGCTCGACACGATCTTCACCGAGGGCCGGCGGCGCTTCGTCGAGTCGCTCTCGACCTACGCGCGGCAGTTCCTGGGCACCAAGGACCGTCCGCCGGTCGATCGCATCGAGGGCCTGGGCCCGAGCGTCGCGGTCGAGGCCAAGGGCTTGAGCTCCTCGCCGCGTTCGACGGTCGCGACCACGACCGAGATCCTCGACCACCTGCGCGTGCTCTGGGCGCGCGCGGGCACGCGCCGCTGCCCGAATCACGGCGGCGTGCTCGAGAAGGGCGATCCCTCGCGCGTCGCGCGCGCGATCCTCTCCGACTTCGACGGCCAATCGGTCTGGATCGCCGCGCCGGTGCCGATGGGCGCCGGCCTGAAGGAACGCGTCGCGCAGTGGAAAGCCGCGGGCTACGTGCGCGCGCTGGTCGACGGCACGGAGGTGCGCCTCGACGGCGCGCTGCCGAAGCTCTCCGAGGATGCGCGCTTCGAACTCGTGATCGACCGCGTCAGCGTGGCGACGGCCGCGCGCGCGCGCATCGCCGAGGCGATCGGCGCGGCGGAGGCGCTCTCGTCGGGCCGCGTGCGCGTGCGCGCCAAGGGCGGTGAAGAGCGCGTCTACTCGACGCACGGCGCCTGCCCGGAGTGCGGCTTCGTGCCGCAGGGCGAACTCGAGCCGCGGCACTTCTCGTTCAACACGCACGTCGGCGCCTGCGAGGAGTGCGACGGCCTGGGCGAGCACCTCTCGAGCGACATCGAACTGCTCGTCACGCATCCGGAGTTCTCGATCCTCGAGGGTGCGCTGCACGGCAAGCTCGGCCGCTACCTCGCCAAGGGCAAGGGCTACTACGAGGGCCTGCTGCGCGCGGTCGCGAAGGCGCACAAGCTCGACCTGCGCAAGCCCTGGGAGAGCTTCTCCGAGGCGGAGCAGGCGCTGCTCGCGCACGGGACCGGTGCGCGCGAGAGCTACCACGTCAAGATCGCTCGCACGACAGAGAACGCCGAGATCGCCGAGGAGTTCCGCGCTGCCTGGCCGGGCTTGTGCGGCCATGTCGACGCCTGGCACAAGAAGACCGAAGACCCCGAGTGGGCCGCGATCCTCGAGCAGGTGATGGTGCGCCAGACCTGCACGAGCTGCCACGGCGAGCGCCTGCGCCCGGAGTACTGCGCCGTCACGGTCGGAAAACTGCGCCTGCCGGAGCTGTTGAAGAGCTCGGTCGCGGCCGCGCATCTGTGGTCGCAGGAGCTCGCGGAGAAGCCCAAGCTGGTGCAGAGTGTCGGCGCCGTCGTGGCGGAGATCCGCGGGCGCCTCGCGCTGCTCGATCGCGTGGGCCTGGGCTACCTGACGCTCGAACGCGGCACGGCCACGCTCTCGGGCGGCGAGGCGCGGCGCGTGCGGCTCTCGGCCAGCCTCGGTTCGCAGCTGACCGGCGTGTGCTACGTGCTCGACGAGCCGACGGTCGGACTGCACGCGCGCGACACCGACGCGCTGACCGGTGCGCTGCGCGAGCTCGTCACGCGCGGCAACAGCGTGCTGGTGGTCGAGCACGACCCGGCGGTGATGGAGCAGGCGGATTGGATCGTCGACATGGGCCCGGGCGCGGGCCGTGAGGGCGGGACCGTCGTCGCGAGCTGCACGCCCAAGGAATTGCACGCGCACCCGACCTCGCGCACCGCGGCGGCGCTGCGCGGCGAGATCGTGCTCGCGCGCGAGGCGCGTGCCGCCGCGACCGGACCGCGTCCACAGCGCGTGCTGCTCACGGGTGCGAAGCAGCACAACCTCGCGGGTCTGGAGTTCGGCTTCGAATTCGGCGCGCTGACCGGCGTGTGCGGGCCCTCGGGATCGGGCAAGTCGACGCTGGTGCTCGACTGTCTCGTGCCCGCACTCGCGGGCGAGCGTCCGCAGGGGCGCTGGAAGAAGCTCAGCCACCTGCCCGCGCACACGCGCGTGGTGGTCGTCGACGCGACGCCGCTCGGGCGCACGCCGGCCTCGATCCCCGCGACCTACACCGGGCTGATGGAGCCTTTGCGCGAACTCTTCGCGCGCACGCCCGAGGCGCGCGCGTGCGGCTTCGACGCCGGCCGCTTCAGCTTCAACAGCACCAAGGGCCGCTGTGTCGCCTGCGAAGGCAAGGGCTCGACGAAGGTCGAGATGCAGTTCCTGGCCGACCTGTGGCTGGTATGCGAGGAGTGCAACGGCAAACGCTACGCGCCCGAGGTGCTCGAGGTGCGCTGGCGCGGCCGTTCGATCGCCGACGCGCTCGAGTTGACCGCGGAGGAAGCGCTGGTCTTCTTCGAGCACCAGCCCGCACTCGTGCCGGTGCTGCGCACGCTGTGCGACGTGGGGCTCGGCTACCTGCAACTGGGCCAGAGCTCGACCACGCTCTCGGGCGGCGAGGCGCAGCGTGTCAAGCTCGCCGCGGAGCTCGCGCGCGCCGAGGGCGGCGGGCGCAGCGTGATCGTGCTCGACGAGCCCTCGACCGGCCTGGCGCAGAGCGATGTCAAGTATCTCGCCGCGGTGCTCGATCGCCTGGCGGGCCGCGGCGATGCGGTGATCGTGATCGAGCACCACCTGGGCCTGCTCGCGATCTGCGACGAGCTCGTCGAGCTCGGCCCCGGCGGCGGCGCGGAAGGCGGGCGTCTCGTGGCGCGTGGCACGCCCGCGGAACTCGCGCGCGATCCGGCCTCGATCACGGGGCCCTACCTGGCGCGCGAACTGCAGCCCGCGCCGGCGCGGCGCAAGCGCACGCGCGCGGAGGCGCTGCGATGATCCGGCCCGACAACCCGCTGATCGTGCAGAGCGACCGCTCGCTGATGTTGCACACGGTGCGCGCGCTGGTCGACGCCTCCGGGCGGCCTGTCAAGGACGAACACGGCCGCCCGCAGACCGAGGAGCACCCGCGCTACGCCGAGGCGCGCGACCAGCTGGCGCTCTTCGCCGAGCTCGAGAAGAGCCCCGACTACCTGCACACCTACCGCATCACGCCGATCTCGATCTGGAACGCGGCCGCGATCGGCATGACCGCCCAGCGCATCGCCGAGATCCTCGACGAGCTCTCGTGCGTGCCCGTGCCGCGCAACGTGCTGCAGGAGGTCGGCTCGTGGATCGGGCGCTACGGCCAGCTGCGCATCGAGCGCGTCGCCGGCTCCGACGAGCGCTTCGAGCTGGTCACGAACGACCCCGACGCGCTGGCCGACGTGCTCGGTCACGAGGCGATCCGCAAGCTCGTCGTGCGCGAGGAGGGCCGCGTGTATCTCACACCGCTCTCGCGCGGGACGATCAAGCAGGCGCTGATCAAGATCGGCTATCCGGTCGACGACCGCGGCGGCTATCTCGTCGGGGACAAGCTCGGCATCGAGCTGCGCGACCCGACGCGCACGGGCCGGCCCTTCGGCCTGCGCGGCTACCAGTCGAGCGCGGCCAAGGCCTTCCACGCCGACGGTGGCGTCGGCGGCGGAAACGGCGTGATCGTGCTGCCCTGCGGCGCGGGCAAGACCGTCGTCGCGTTGGGTGTGATGAGCCTGGTGGGCGAGAAGACGCTGGTGCTCACGACCAACACGGTCGCGGTGCGGCAGTGGCGCGAGGAACTGCTCGACAAGACCAACCTGCGCCCCGACCAGGTCGGCGAGTACACCGGCGACGAGAAGAGCGTCTGCCCGGTCACGATCTCGACCTACCAGATGCTCACCTGGCGGCGCTCGAAGTCGGGCGAGTTCGAGCACTTCAAGCTCTTCTCGCGCGAGAACTGGGGCCTGGTGGTGTACGACGAGGTGCACCTCTTGCCGGCGCCCGTGTTCCGCGTCACGGCCGACCTGCAGGCGCGTCGGCGCCTGGGCCTGACCGCGACGCTGGTGCGCGAGGACGGCAAGGAGGACGAGGTCTTCTGTCTGATCGGGCCCAAACGCTTCGACGTGCCCTGGAAGGTGCTCGAGGGCCAGGGCTTCATCGCGCCCGCGACCTGCGTCGAGGTGCGCGTGCCGCTCGAACCCACGCTGCGCTCGATCTACGCCTCTGCCGACGCGCGCGGCAAGTTCCGCATCGCGAGCGAGAATCCGGCCAAGCTGCCGGTGATCGACAAGCTCGTCGCGCGCCACGCCGGCGCGCACGTGCTCGTGATCGGCCAGTACCTCGACCAGCTGCACGCGCTCTCGCGCCATCTTGCGGCGCCGCTGATCACCGGCAAGACGCCCACGGCCGAGCGCGAGAAGCTCTACGCGGCCTTCAAGACCGGCGAGATCCCGCTGCTGGTCGTCTCCAAGGTCGGCAACTTCGCCATCGACCTGCCCGACGCGAACGTCGCGATCCAGATCTCGGGCACCTTCGGCTCGCGCCAGGAGGAAGCGCAGCGCCTCGGGCGCGTGCTGCGCCCGAAATCCGACGGTTCGGGAGCCGTCTTCTATTCGGTCGTCACGCTCGGGACGCGCGACCAGGACTTCGCGCAGAAGCGACAGCTGTTCCTTACCGAGCAGGGCTACGCCTACGAGATCGTCGAGAGCCAGGGGCTCGATTCCAAGCCACAGACCAGGACTCCATGACGCAGGGTGAGCACGAAAAGAACGGCAAGCAGCCGTCCGAGACGAACGGGCAAGTCCGCAGCGCGCGCACGCGCGCGTCCGAGGCGATCGCTGCGCTCAAGGAGGGCGATCTCCCCGAGCTCTACCGCTTCTGGTCCGGCCAGCGCGGCGCACGCGTCCCCGATGACCGCGAGCTCCTGCGCCGGCAGGTGCTCGAGTGGATGAACGACGCGCGCATCGTGACCGAGCGCGTGGCCGAACTCGGCAAGCGCATGCAGGCCGTGCTCGAGCACCACCTGGACGCGCCGCGTTACCAGTGCAGCTTCCCCGAGCTGGTCAACGCACGCTCGCTCTCGTACCTCTCGAGCTACGACCTCGAGGCGACGCTGCAGGCTCTGCAGCGCCATGCGTTGGTGGTCGAGAGCCGCAGCCAGGCCGCGCTGGAGTACGGCGTGCGCGCCTTCTCGGTGCCGGCCGACCTGGGCGACGCGCTCGTGCGCTCGCGCCGCGCGCGGCGGCGCGGCGTGATCGACATCTTCAGCCTGCGCGGCTACCTCGACCGGCTCTACGACGATCCGGCGCGCGCGGCGCGCACGCCGCCCTCGCGCCAGCGCGAGCTCTACAAGATGTACGTCAACGATGCTGCGGCCGTAGCGCGCGTCGAGCGTCTGCCGCCCGAGCTGCGCGCGCTGGTCGAGAAGGCCGTGATGGAGTTCGGCGGCATCCTCCCCAAGAGCCTCTACGAGCGCATGGACACGACCCAGGAATGGGGCGGCCGGCGCTGGGGCCACGTGCTCGAGGAGTCGCTGGTCGGCACCGTCGAGCGTCTCGACCTCTCGCGCCAGGGCATCCAGCACAACGACGAGACGCTGCTGGTCTTCAACGAGGTCGCGGTGGCGTGGCTGAAGCGTGTCGCCGTGCCGGGCGACCCCGACCGGCCCCACGACGAGGCCGCGCTGGGCGTGGATCTCGTCTCGAACATCTCGCGCTTCCTGGGCTTCATCCTGGACCACAACGTGCGCTTCACCGTGCGCGGCGACATCTTCAAGACGACCGAGAAGCGCCTGCTCGAGGAGCTGATCCCCAACCCCGGCCGCGAACTCTCGCGCACCGAGGTGCTCGACTTCATCTACGCCTTCGCGCGCCACGAGCGCATCATCGAGTCCACCGGCGAGCGCACCTTCGCGCTCACCGCGCACGGCCGAGACTGGGAGAGCCAGAGCCTGGAGCAGAAGCTGCGCTCGCTGCTCGACTACGCGATCGAGGAGCGCGCGCAGCCGGGCGAGCCCTTCCACCAGGTGCGCATGCGCCACATCCTGATGCGTCTTTTGAAGCGCATCGAGCCGGGCGTGTGGTACGACCTGATGTACGGGCCCTTCCTGGCACGCAACACCTACCTGTGCAGCCTGGACGAACTCGAGGTCGAGTCGCACTTCGGCGCGCGCCTCTCCGCCGGCCAGTACGTGCCGCACGAGGACGTGCAGCGCATGGCCTGGAACATCGTCAGCTGGGTGCGCCATCGGCTGTACCTGCTCGGCATCGTCGACCTGGGCTACGACAAACCCGGCCGGCCGGTCGCGATGCGGCTGACGCGCATCGGTGCGCGGCTCCTGGGCGTCACCGACGACGCGCCCGAGGGCGAGCCGCGCGTGGGAACGCTGGTCGTGACGCCCGACTTCGAGGTGGTGCTCTTCCCGACCGGCGACGATGCGGAGCTGGTCCACGACCTGGACCGTTTCTGCAAGCGCGGCGCGGGCGGCGCCGTGATGCACTTCCGCATCGACGAGCGCTCGGTGCACCGTGCGCTCTCCGAAGGCATGTTCCTGCGCCGCATCCTGAACACGCTCGAGCTGCACTCGCGCACGCCCGTGCCGCAGAACGTGCTCTACTCGATCCGCGACTGAGCGCAGCAGGCCGGGCTGATGCAGCTGGGCAGCGATTACGTGGTGCGCGCGGAGGATCCCGAGCTCTTGAAGCGCTTCCAGGCCGATCCGGGCGTCAAGCCGCTGGTCGGGGGCGCGCTGACCGAGCGCGCGCTGCGCATGAAGCCCGGCTCGACCCTGCGGCGCCTGCAGTCGCTCTTGCGCGATCTGGGCTGGCTGGTGGAACTCGACGAGGCCTGACCCCGTGTTCGCTCTGCCGCCGCTCGTCGCACTCTCGCCCGGGAACCTGAATGCGCAGGCGGCGGGGGAGTTCCTCGCGCGCGTCGAACGGGCGGTCGCGGGCGGTCTGGAGTGCGTGCTGTTGCGCGAGCACGAGCTCTCCGAGCGCGCCTTCCTCGAACTCGGGGCGCAGCTGCGCCGGCGCGTGCGTCACCTGATCGTGCACGACCGCGTGCACCTTGCGCGCCTGCTCGAGGCCGACGCCGTGCAGCTGGGCTTCCGCTCGCTTCCGCCGCGCGAGGCGCGCGCGCTGCTCGGCGAGGGCCTGCCGATCGGTTTCTCGGCCCACGCGCACGACGCGCCGGAGGCGCGCGCGGGCGCGGACTTCCTGCTCGTCGGGCCGGTGCTGCGCACGCCCTCGAAGGAGGGCCTGCTCGAGCCGCTGCAGTTTGAGGGCTTGGCGCGCGAACTCGAGCGCGACCGCCGTCCGGCGTGGGCCCTGGGCGGCCTGCGGCCCGAACACGCGGCGCAAGTGCGCGAGCGCGGGGCGCAGGGGATGGCCGTGCTCGCGGGCGTGCTCGGGAGCGCCGATCCCCAGATCGCCGCGCGCGCGTATCTGGACGCCTGGGAGCGCGCGCGCTAGACCACTGCGATGAGTTGGGACGAAGACAGTCTGCACCGCTGGCTCGCGCGCGGTCCCGCGCCGCGCGGGCTCTCGGGCAGCCGCGGACACGATGCGGCGGTGCTGCGCGCCCTGCGCGGCCGTCCGGTCGTGTGCGTCGACAGTTGCATCGAAGGTGTGCATTTCGAGCGCGGCGCGGACACGCGCCTTGTCGGCGGCAAGGCGGCGCGGCGCGCGCTCTCGGACCTCGCGGCGACCGGCGCGCGACCGCGCGCGCTGCTGCTCGCCCTCTCGGCGCCACGCACGGCCAGCGAAACACGGCTGCGTGCGCTGATCCAGGGCGTGCGCGGCGCGGCGCGGCGCGCGGGCGCGGATCTGGTTGGTGGCGATCTGGCCTGCTGCCGCGGGCCGCTGCATCTCTCGGTCAGCGCGTTGGGCGAGTACGAGTTCGCGGGCACACCGCCGGGCCGCGCGCGCGCTCGAGCGGGCGACCTGCTGCTCGTCAGCGGCCCGCTCGGGGGCAGCCGGCTCGGCCGCCACCTGCGTTTCACGCCGCGCTTCGCCGAGGGCCGCTTCCTCGCGCAGCAGGGCGCGCACGCGCTGATGGACATCAGCGACGGCCTGGCCTGGGACCTCTTCCGCCTGGCGCGCACCGCCGGTGTCGCGATCGAACTCGAACTCGAGTGCGTACCGCTGCACCGCGACGCGCGACGACGCGCGGGCTCCGCGCTCGACCACGCGCTGCACGACGGCGAGGACCACGAGCTCGTTGCCTGCATCGCGCCCGCGCGCTGGAAGCGCTGCGCGGCGCGCGCACGGCGGCGCTTTCCCAGGATGCGCGTCGTCGGACGCGTGCTCGCGGGCGAGGGATTGCTGCTGCGCGACGTGCGCGGCGCGACGCGGCGCTGGAAGCGCGGCGAGGGAGGCTGGTCACATGGCTGATCCTGGACGCAGCTTCCTCGCGCACACGCCCGAGGCGACCGAGGCGCTCGGATACTGGCTGGGCGAGCGCGTTGGCGCGGGCAGCGTGCTCGCGCTCGACGGTGAGCTCGGGGCGGGCAAGACGACCTTCGTGCGCGCGCTGGCTCGCGGCCTGGGGGTCGCCGGGCCCGTGACGAGCCCGACCTACGCGCTGCTGCAGACCTACCCGGGCCGGCTCGAACTCGCGCACTTCGACGCCTGGATGGAGCGGCGCGAGCGTTCCTTCCTCGCCGAGGGCGGCTGGGAGTGGCTGGGCGCCGAGGGCGTGGCGGTGGTCGAGTGGGCCGAGCGCGTGAGCGAGTGGCTGCCCGAGGAGCGCCTTGCGATCGAATTCGCGCACCGAGGCGCGGAAGCGCGCAGCCTGCGTCTGCGCGTGCTCGGCGACGGCCCGAGGGCGCGCGCGCTGGCGGAACTCGTGGCTGCGATCCCTGCGCGCGAGGGTTTGGAGGAAAGCACCGAGTAGGGGCCGCGCAAGAAGGGCTTCGGCATGTGGCTTGCACCCCCTCCGGTCCTCTATCCTCTCCCCTCGATGATCCCCGCCGCAGCAGCGTCCGCCGTCCTCTTCGCCCTCCCCCCCGCGCTCGCGCCCGCGGTGCTGCGCCAGGATCCGCCCTCCGCGGCCGCCGACCTCTACGGTGCAGGCAAGGGCCTCGAGGTCACGCTCGAGGGCGCTTGCGAGCTCGCGCTGCAGCAGAACCTCGGCTTGGCGTCCGAGGCGCTCAACACAGACCTCGCGCTGTTCAACTACCGCGGCAGCTACGGCACCTTCGACTGGCTCTTCCACGCTGGCGGCGCCTGGAACGACACCAAGGGCCAGCCGCAGAGCGTCTTCGGCGGCGAGAACGTCAACACGCAGTCGGGCAACCTCGACTTCACGCGCCTGTTCGACACGGGCGGCACGTTCAAGGCCGCGTTCTCGACGGCCAACACGAAGACCAACAGCACGATCACGACCTTCAACCCTTCGACGCACGACCTGGTCTCGCTGACCTACACGCAGCCGATCCTGCGCGGCGCCTGGCGCGAGTACAACACCGCCGTGCAGCGCGAGGCGGAGCTCACCTGGCGCCAGCAGATGGAGAAGGAGCGCGCCGCGCGCCAGAAGCTGCTGCTCGACGTCAGCAACGCCTATTGGGACCTCGTCGCGGCGCGCGACGACCTCGAGGTCAAGACCTCGGGTGTAGATCTCGCCAAGGCGCAGGTGGACCAGGAGCAGCGGCGCCTGGACGCGGGCGTGGGCACGCGCCTGGATGTGTTGCAGGCCGAGACGCAGGTCGCCACGCGCGAGCAGGAGCGCCTGCTGGCCGACGTCAAGGTGCGCGCTGCGGCCGACAAGCTGCGCGCGCTGCTCTTCGCGGGCCGCGACCGCGGGCGCTGGGAGACGGCGATCCTGCCCAAGACTCCGCTGCCCGACGAAGCGCGCGCCGACGACACACCCAGCTGGACGAGTGCGCTCGACGTCGCGCTCGACCACCGCGCGAGCCTGCGCGAGCAGCGCCTCACGATCGACATCATGGCGCTGCGGCACGAGCTTCGGCGTTCGGACAAGCGCCCGAACCTGAGCCTCGAGCTCGGAGCGACCGGCGAGGGCTTCAGCGGCGACACGAGCACCTCGCTCGACGACGCGTTCTCGTACAACTATCCGACGCTCTCGGCCAAGATCAACTACTCGATCCCGATCGGCAATCGCACGGCGCGCTGGGCGCTCGAGGCCGCCTGGGTCAACCTGCGCAAGGCGCGCCTGGATTACGACCAACTCGAGTCCAACGTGGCGGCCGAGGTGCGCGAGGCCGTGCGCCAGGTGCTCTACCAGGCCGAGTCCGTGCGCGCCGCGCGCAAGAGCATGGATCTCGCGCGTGAACAGCTCAAGGCCGAGGAGGCTCGACGACAAGTGGAGATCACGACCAACTTCCAGGTGCTCAAGTTCCAGCAGGATCTCGTCGCCGCGCTCTCCTCCGAGCGCGCCGCGCGCGCGAACTTCGCCAAGGCGCTCGTCGCACTGAAGGACGCGCAGGGAATCCTTGGGGATCGGCCGTGAGGCACGCGTTCGGCTTGTTCGTGCTCCTTGGCGCAGGCGCGTTCTTCGCCGCGAGTTGCTCGAGAGAGGCTCCCGCTCCGGCGCTGGAATCCAAGCCCACGGGGCTCGCCGCCGACGAGCGCATCGCCTGGCTGCTCGCGAGCCGCACGCACCCCGAACCGTTCCTGAGCGACACGAGCGACCTCATTCCGGCCCTGATCAGCAAGCTGGCGAGCGGCAAGTCGGACGCGCTGGGGCAGGCCAAGGTCGACCTCGCGGCGATGGGCGAGCGCGCTCTGCCCGCGCTGCGCAGCTTCTTCGACGCCTGCTACTCGGACGAGGCGCTCTCCGCGCGCATGATGAACGCGCTGGACACCGCGACGATGATGAAGGACGGCATCGGCCGACCGCTGCTCGTGCGCGGCCTGGACCACCCGGTCGGCAGCGTGCGCCTCTCGGCGCTGCGCGGGCTGGGCAAGCAGGCGCGGCCGGAGGACTTCGACCGGCTCAAGATCGTGGCCGCGGTCACCGGTTCGGAGGGCCACGTGCAGCTCGCGGAAGCGCTCTGGTGCGCCGACAAGGACCGCGTCGTGCGCGAGCTCGCGAGCTGGATCAACGGTTCGATGCCGGCGCAGGTCATCCTGCCGCTCGGGCAGAACCTCGAGCGCTACGAGGACAAGGCCGCGCTGCTCGCGCTCAAGCCGCTGCTCGACGTCGTCTCGACGGAATTCCGCGCACGCCTGCTCGGCGCGCTCGCGCACGCGGGCGACGAACAGTGCCTGGACGAACTGCGCCTGATGCTGACCGACACGGTCGCGCCGCGGCGCGAGCTGGCGGCCAAGGTCCTGCACGACGGCGGGATGCAGCACGAGTTGGTGAAGAGCCTGCGCGAGGACGGCTACATCCCCGTGCGCCTGGTCGCGGTGCAGGCGCTCTCGGAGATCCCCTTCGAGAACGACGTGCGCGAGGCGCTCGAGAGCGCTGCGGGCGATCCGGCGGAGCAGGTGAAGGCGATGGCGCTCGCCGCGCTGGTCAAGGCCGGCGACGCGGCGGGCGAGAACGAAGCGCTCGCGCTGCTCAAGGGCGACCGCGCGGACCTCGAGCGCGCGCTGATCGTGCTGCGCGATCCGATGACCGAGCGCAAGGAGCTCGCGGAACGCGTACTGGCCGTGCTCGAGGGGCTGCGCACGGGTTCGATCGGGCCGCTGCGCGTCGAGCGGAGCTCGATCTGGCGCGCGATCTCGCAGGTCCCGCTGGAGTCCGCCGCGCGCATCCTCTTCGACGAGATGGCGCATCAGCCCTCGCCCGACAAGCACTTCAGCGCGCACCGCTGGTTCCTGATGCAGATCGGCAACACCGGCGAGGCTGGCTGGAAGCTCGTGCGCGAGGCCTGGAAGACCGAGGCCGACCCTGAGCGACGCATGGACCTGCTCAACACGAGCTGCTACGACCGCGGCGAGGACGGGCGCGTGTTCCTCGAGCAGGCGCTCGACAGCGCTCGCATGACACCGCTCGAGATCCTCTACGCCGCGCAACAACTCGCCTCGATGGGGCCCGCCGAACGCGTCGCCCCGCGCCTCAAGCGTCTCGCACTCGAAATACGCGACAAGGACGTGCGGCCGGCCTTCAACAACCTGCTCTGGAACTGGTACGGGCTCGAGCCGTGAAGTTCGCGCGAGGGGGCCATCGCATGCGCGGCGCGGCGCTGCTCGCGGCGGCGCTGCTGGGCGCCTGCCGCGACGACCCCAAGCCGGCGTCGCTGCCGCGCCTGGCCGAGCTCCCCGCGCCCGCTGCGCTCGTCAAGGGGCGCACGCTCGCGCTGCCTGCCTGGGGGGACGAGTTCCGCGAGCGCATCGATCCGCGGCGCGACGGATGGACGAGCGAGGTGGGAGCGCTCGCGGTGGAGGACCTGCTGCGCCGGACGCTCGAATCCTTCCTGCGTGGCCAGACGAGTGCTGCGGAGTGCGCCGAGGCGCTCGTGGCCCCCGGCTTCGCGGGCGCGACCGAGCTGTGCGCCGATCAGCGCAGGATCGTGTTCGACGACGGCACGCTGCGCGTCGAGGAGCCGGCCGCGGGCTTGTCTCCTGCGCTGTGCGAGCCTGACAAATTCGCCGAGCGCCTCGAGCTGTGGCGCGGCGCCTTCGCGGGACTCTCCTTCGAGAGCCTCGACCTGCACGTCGATGGCGTCGAGGAACTCCCCGAACATGTGCTGCGCACGCAGCTCAGCCTGCGCGTGTGTGTGCGCAACGGTCCGCGGGCCTTGCAACAGAATCTGGGTTGGAGCGCCGAATGGACGGCCAGCGCAGGCGCCGCGCCGCCGCGCCTCTTGAGGCTGGAGCTGCGCCGTTCGCAGAACGTGCTCGCGAGCAAGCCCGTCTTCCGCGAGGTGACACGCGCGGTCTTCGGGCCGCTGGCGTGCTATCCCGAGGAGCTCCTGCGCGGCGCGGCGGACTACCACCTGCACCAGGATCGGCTCTCGAAGCAGCCGGTGCTCGGCATGCACGGCATCGCGGTGGGTGACATCGACGGCGACGGGCTCGAGGACATCTACCTCGGCCAGCCCGGCGGACAGCCCAATCGCCTGTTCCTGCGCCAGAAGGACGGCAGCCTGCGCGACGCCTCGGTCGAGAGCGGCGTGGCGCTGCTGGACAACACAGGACCGGTGCTGATCGCGGACTTCGACGGCGACGGGCATGAGGACCTCGCGATCGGGCTGCAGGGCAACATCGTCGTGCGCTGGAACGACGGCCACGGCCATCTCTCGGAGGGCGTCGTGCTGATCGCCGCGGATCCGGCAGAGATCACGAGCATGGGCGCGGCCGACGTCGACAATGACGGCGACCTCGACCTTTTCGCCTGCCGCTACGTGGCGGGCGGCGTCGTCGGCGGCGCGCCCGTGCCGTACCACAACGCGCAGAACGGCGCGCGCAACCTGTTCTGGCGCAACGACGGCGCGCGGCACTTCCAGGAGGCGCTCGCGGAAGTCGGACTCGACCAGCACGCCGAGCGCTACGGCCTCGCGCTGTACTTCGAGGACTTCGACGAGGACGGCTGGGTCGACCTGTACGTGGTCAACGATTTTGGCCGCAACTGCCTCTACAAGAACGACCACGGCCACTTCCACGACGTCGCGCCCGAACTGGGTCTCACGGACCAGGCCGCAGGCATGGGCGCCGACATGGCCGACGTCGATGGCGACGGGCTGCTCGACCTCTACGTGACCAACATGCACTCGCCGGCGGGCGGGCGCATCGCCTCGCAGCCGGCCTGGATGCCCGCGCATCCGGAGCTGCGGGGCGACTACGTGCGCCACGCGCGCGGCAACACGCTGCTGCGCGCGCGCGGTGACGGCACCTTCGAGGACGTCACCGAGAGCGCCGGCGTCGCGCCCGCAGGCTGGGCCTGGGGCTCGCGCTTCCTCGACTGGTCGAACTCGGGCTGGCCCGACATCTTCGTGCCCAACGGATTCGTGTCGAACGAGAACCACGACGACCTCGAGAGCTTTTTCTGGCGTGAGGTGATCGCACGCTCGCCCGCGGCGCCGCCGGTGACTCCCGAATACGAGCACGCCTGGGAGGCGGTGCGGCAGTTCGCGATGTTCGAGGGGCGCAGCTGGAACGGCTGGGAGCGCGAGTACGCGTACCTTGCGCTGGGCCACGGCCGCTACGCCGACGTCTCGGCGGCGACAGGCCTGGATTTCCTCGACGACGGCCGCGCGGCGGTCACGCTCGACTGGGACGACGACGGGCGAACCGACCTGCTGCTGCGCAATCGCAGCGGCCCGCGGCTGCGTCTCCTGCTCGGTGCGCAGGAGACCAACAACCACTTCCTCGAGCTGGAGCTCTCCTCGCCCGGCAAGAACCGCGACGCGATCGGCGCCCAGGTGCACCTCGACATCGCGGGCAAGCACTACCGTCAGAGCGTGCACATCTCGCAGGGTTTCCTGTGCGCCAGTTCGCGCCGATTGCACTTCGGCCTGGGTGCCGCGCAGAGCGTCGACAAGCTCGAGATCGTCTGGCCCGACGGAAAGCGCGAGGCCTTCCAGTCCGTGCGCACCAACGAGCGCTACCGCGTGCTCGAGGGCAGCGGCAAGCTCGAACGGCGCGAACGCGCCGTTTCGGACGCGCTCGCGGCCATGCCAGGCGAGCGCGTGGACGTGCAGGCGAGCGCGCAGCCGCGCGTCGTGCTGTACGACAAGATGCCGCTCCAACCGCTGACCTTGCCGAGCTTCGACGGCCCACCCCAGCGCGTCGCCGACCACGCGGGCCGCGTGCTGCTCGTAGTGGTCGCGACCTGGTCCGATCCGCGCTCGCGCGCCTTCCTCGAGTGGCTCGCGAGCGCCCGCGCGAGCTTCGCGGCGGCCGGCTGCGATGTGCGCTGCGCGCTGCTCGACGAGGGATCCCAAACCGACGCGGCCCGACGCGGTATCGAGGCTTTGGGGCTCGCGGCGGAGTCCGGCTTCGCGCAGCAGCGCTTCCGCCAGTCGCTCGAGGTCTGCCTGGTCGAAGTGCTCGGCCCCTTCCCGTCGCTGCCGCAGCCGCTGGCGCTCCTCTTCGACCGCGGCGGCTCGCTGGTCGAGGTGCAGAGCGCACCTGCGGACGGGGCGCGTCTGCTCGAGGACGCGCGCCTCACCGCGGGCATCGATCCGGTCAAGCAGGGGACCGAGGCGCTCCTCGGCGGGGATTGGGCGCAGTTCGTCTCGCGCGACTTCGCGACGGTCTCGAAGGTCTTCGGGTTGCTGGGCATGAACGACCTCGCGCAGCACTTCGCGGGGGTTGCGCAGGCGCGTGCGCGCGGCCGTTAGGGACTCTGCCGCCCTTCGCTGTGCAGAAAATCGGTCCGGCACGCGCAACCTTGGCCTGATCCGAGCGTCTTCCGTGTGGACGCGCCTCTCCCGGGCGCGCCAAGGAGGATCGCCCGATGGAATTTCGCCCAGATCACTGCCCCTGCGAAGAACCCAAATGTGCCGGCTCCGCCGGCTTCCAGTACCAACGCCGCGGCCACTACACGCGCGCCTGCGACGGCCGTCGCGTGCAGCGCTTCCAGTGCAAGGCCTGCAAACGCACTTTCTCGACGCAGACGTTTCGCGTCGACTACGGCCTGAAACGCGTCTCACTCGACGTGAAGATCTTCCTCGCGCTGATCTCGAAGGTGACGCAGCGCCAGATCGCGAAGACCCACCACTGCACGCTGCGCACGGTCGCGCGGCGACTCGATCTGTTCGGCAAACAAGGCCGCGGATTCCACGAGTGGCGCATGCGCATGCGCGGGATCGCGACGCCCTGGGAGGGGCAGTTCCAGCTCGACGAGCCGAGACCTTCGAGCACAACCGCCGCTTGAAACCGGTTACGGTGCCCGTGCTCGTGCACAAGCCCAGCTACTGCATCCTGCACGCGGAGGTGGGCACGCTTCCAGCGCGGAAACCGCTCTCGAAAGCGAACTTGGCGAAGCTCGCGCGCTACGAGCAGCTCGAGGGCGACGTCAAGCGCAAGAGCGAGTCACGCGAGAAGATGACGCGCTGCTTCGAAGTGCTCGCGCGCGTTTGCGATCCGAAGGCGAAGGTCTTCGTCGGCACCGACGAAAAGCACACCTACGGCGTGGCGCTGAAGCGCCTCTTCGGCGAGCGTCTCGTGCACCAGAAGACGCACTCGAGCGTGCCGCGCAGCTACAAGAACCCGCTCTTCCCGATCAACCACACCTTCGCGATGCTGCGCGACAACTTGAGCCGGCTCGTGCGGCGCAACTGGGGCGCATCGAAAAAGCGCGAGAAGCTCGAGAGCCACCTGTGGATCTACGTCGCCTGGCGCAACTACGTGCGGCCGATCACCAATCGCAACCACACGCAGACCGCGGCGATGGTCGCGGGGCTGTGCCCGCGGATGCTCGAGGTGACCGACCTGCTCGCGGTTAGGATGTTTGATCCCGAAGACGCACAGTGAAGGGCGGCAGAGTCCTTCAGGGGCGCATCGCCGGCCAGTCTCCCTTGCCCAGTCGCGCTGGCTCCGCCCGCGGCGGCCGGGTCGGACCGTCGCTGGCCGCGTCCTCGTTGGCGTTTCCGTACAGGCCCGCGCCGGGCAGATAGACGAAGCTGCCCAGGCCGGTGCGGCCGTGCTCCCAGGGCCAGCCGCGCAGTACCCACTCGCCGGTCTCGAGCTGTTGCGCGTCGAACAGGTAGCCGTGCCGGCGCAGCCTTCCGCCGCTGAGCAGCTCGAGATCCTCGAAGCGGCTCTCGTGGCGCGGATTGGCCGCGAGCAGGCCGCCCAGGCCGCCTTCGCGCAGGCCCAGGGCGCTCGCGTCGAGGTCCTGGCCCAGGCTCGAGAGCAGCGCGATCGCGTCGAGCTCGTTCTCGCGCAGGGCGAAGCGTCGCAGGCGCGGCAGAGAGACCAGTACGACGACCAGTCCGATCAGGAACAGCGTCAGGTAGTCGACCGTCGAGAGTCCGACGCGCGCGCGCGCGCCCTCCCGACCTGCGGTCCGCATACCCGTCCTCGCCAGCGCTTCGCTCGTCATGGGGTTCCTCGCCGCGCTCTGGATCCGTGTGCGCGCGTGCTACGCTCCAATCCATGATCCGGCGGCCCGCGATGCAAGACCTTTCCGGGGCTCTCGCGGGAACTGCGCGCGAGATTGCCGAGCGCGCGGCCCGCCGCGGCGCGCGCATCTGGATCGTCGGGGGTGCCGTGCGCGACCTCGCGCTCGGTCGTCCGCCCAAGGACGTCGACATGGCCTCGGCGCTGCTCCCCGATGAGATCGAGGAGCTCTTCCCGCAGACGATCCCGGTCGGCAAGGCCTTCGGCACGATCCTGATCGTGCAGGACGGGCTGGCCGTCGAGCACACCACCTTCCGCTCCGAGACGGGCTACAGCGACCGGCGCCGCCCTGATCGGGTCGAGTTCGGACACAGCGTCGAGGAGGATTCGACGCGCCGCGACTTCACCTGCAACGCGCTTTACCTCGACCCGCTGCGCGACGATTTCGCCGACCCGCAGCGCGGCCTTGCGGACCTCGAGCAGGCTACGTTGCGCTGCGTGGGTGACCCGCTCGCGCGCTTCCGCGAGGACGGCCTGCGCCTCGTTCGCATGGCGCGCTTCGCCGGGGCGCTCGGTCTCGAACCCGCGCCGGGAATGCTCGAGGCCGCGATCGCCTCGCGTGCGACCCTCGCGGGCGTGGCGCCCGAGCGCGTTCTGCGCGAGCTCGAGCGCATCTTTGCCCGCCCGGGACACGCGCGCGCGATCGAGCTCTTCGCGCGCGCCGGCCTCGCGGGCCAGGTCTTCCCCGGCCTGGTGTTGGGGGAGGAGCGCCTGTGGGCCTTCGACCGCCTGCCGGACGCGCCTGGGCTCGAATGCGGCCTCGCGCTGCTTTTCGGTGGCGACCGTGCGGCCGGGGAGAAGCGCCTGGAAGAGCTGCGTGTCAGCCGCGAGACGCGCCAGCGCGTGCTCGATGCCTGGAGCTGCCTGGACGACCTGCGCGACCTCGACGGCACCCGCCGTGCACGGCGCGTGCGCCTGGAGCGCCGGCCCGGATTCGAGATCGCGCGGCGCGTCGCGGGCGCGAAGGGCTTCGACCGGCGCCTGCTCGACCAACTCGCGGCCGAGAAGCTCGCGCTCGGTCCCGAGGGCCTGCGCCCGAGCCCATGGTTGCGTTCGAAAGACCTCGAAGCGGCCGGAGTGCCCAAGGGCCCGCGCTGGCGCGAGCTCCTCGACGCCGCCGAGGAAGCGCAACTCGACCAACGCATCACGAGCGTGGAGAGCGCGCTCGACTGGCTGCGTGCGCGCCTGGGTCAGGACGGCGGGAACACCTGACGCAGGCCCCAGGCGAGCGGGTAGCCGACGCCCAGGATCGCCAGCCCGACCCACGGACCGCCTCCGGCCCAGGCCACCGAGGCGCTGTAGAAGAGCAGGAGCCGCAGCGCGACGCCCATCGACTGCATGATCTTGGGGCGCGGCCAGGCGCGCGTGGAGAGCGCGAGCCAGCCGACGCGCAGCGCAGCGATCGGCGCGGTCGGCACGAGCGCGAAGCCTAGTGGCACGAGTTGGCAGGCGCCCGCGGCGAGCAACAGCGCGCGCGGGCGCTGGCCGATGCGCGCCTCGTCGCCGTCCTCCATGCGCCCCAGGCGCGAAACGAGGAACACGTACGCGCCGTAGCCGGCGGCGAGCCAGGCTCCCTGCGACTCGAAGGCGCCGACGGCCAGCATGCCCGCCGAGAGGTTGCCCGCGCGGCACAGTCCGAGCAGCACCGGTCCGCGCCACGCGCCGCGTCCGGCGACGTCGTAGAGCGCCGCGAGCAGCGCGACGGCGCCCAGCGCCCAGCTCCCGGCGAGGAGCGGTCCTCCGGCGAGCAACACCAGCGCGAGCGCGAGCGCCGTCCCGGCGCGGATCCTGCCCGAGGGGATCGGCCGCTGCGCTCGCGTGCGCGCGTCCTGCGCGCGATCGGCCCAGTCGTTGAGCGCCATTCCGCCGTGGTAGACGCACAGGGACCCGATCACCGGGCGCACGAGCTCCGTCCAGGCGCACGTGCCGCGGCTCGCGAACACCGCGCCCGCGACGATGTCGGCCGCGGCGGTGGTCGCCAGCGAGAGCCGCAGCAGCGCGCCGAAGGCGAGCAGCGGGCTACTTGAAGTACCAGCGTTGGATGTCGTTGAAGGTGACATACACCACCAGCGACACGAGCAGCACGAGCCCGACCATCTGGCTGTAGGAGAGCACGCGCTCGGAGACGGGCGAGCCCTTGATCTTCTCGATCAGGAGGAAGAACAAGTGTCCGCCGTCGAGCACCGGAATCGGGAGCACGTTGAGGAACGCGAGGCTCACGCTCAGCATGCACAGGAAATAGAACAGCTTCGAGAGCCCCTGGCCGGCCCAGGTGTACGAGACGTGGCCGATCGTGATGATCCCGCCCACGTTGTCGCCGCTCACCTGGCCGGTCATGATGCGCTTCAGCGTCAGCCAGGAATCGGCCATCAAGCGCCACGAGGAGAGCACGCCCATGCGCAGCGCTTCGGCGGGGCTGGGCGCTTGGTAGGTGTAGTTGGCGGCCTGGAAGTCGATCCCGTAGTCCGCGCCGGGCAGCATCGCGGGCTGGACGGAGAACTCGAGTTCCTGCGCGGCCTCGCCCTCGGCGCCGGCGCGCCGCACGACGACGGCCAGCGCTTTCGAGCTGCCCGCCTGCTCGAGGACCGGAGTGATGTCCTCGAAGCGCGCGATCGGCTTCCCGTCCACGGAGACGATCTCGTCGCCCGTCTGGATCCCGGCTTCCGCTGCGGCTCCCTTGGGAATGACCTGGATGCGGGCGCTCGCGGGATCCAAGCCGAGGTCGATGTCGCGGAAGAGCGCGAGTCCGCGCGCGGCGTCGAGCGCGGGGCCCTGGAGTTCGAGTGGCTTCCCGCCGCGCCCGACCACGATGTGCGTGGAATCGTGCGGCGCGTCGAGGGCGTACAGCAGATCCGATTCGGTGCGGATCAGCGTCCCGTCGACGGAGAAGAAGACGTCGCCTTGCTGCAGGCCGAGCGCCTGTGCGTCGGCGTTCGTGCGCAGCGCAGCGATGCGGTTGCTCGTGGGGGCGAGCCCGAGGATCGAGCGACCCTTGCCGGGGATGGGTGTCGGTTCGATGCGAGCGACGCCCGTCTGGTCGGCGGCAGCGGCCGTCTTGCGCGTGTAGTGCAGCGAGATGGGTCCGTAGAAGCGCGAAGCGAAACGCACCTCCTCGCTGAGCGACAGGCCCGGCGGCGCGCCCTCGACCGAGTCGATGCGGTCGCCGTCGCGCAACCCCGACTTCCACGCGGGGGAACCCTCGGTCACCTGGATCTCGCGCCCGCGGTCCTCCGGCGGGCGGATGCCGATCACATTGATGCCGAGGCCCTTGTCGTACACCGGCGGCACGACGACCGTGTGCGGCTCCTTCGCCCCGGGCGCGAGCAGCCGCAGCTCCGCACCATCCGAGGGGCCGAGCGCGACCTCGGGCGTGATGTTGTCAAAGCCGATCACCGCGTGGCCGTTGACCGCGAGCACGCGTGAGCCGGGCTCTACGTCCGCGGTCCAGGCGGGCATGCCAGGCTCGGTCGAGCCGATCACGGGCTCGACCATCGGCACGCCCACGGCGAGCACGATCGGGAACACGACCAGCGCGAAGACGACGTTCATCAGCACGCCGCCGGCGTAGATCAGGAAGCGCTGGCCGACCGACTTCGACTGCAACTCGTCGGGCGCGGGCGCACGGCCATCCAGATTGTCCTCGCCCGCCATGCGCACGTAGCCGCCGAGCGGCAGCAGCGCGAGCTGGTAGACCGTCGAGCCCCGGCGCCAGGCGAGCAGGCGCGGGCCAAAGCCCAGGCTGAACACGTCGACGCGCACCTTGCACAGGCGCGCCGCGAGAAAGTGGCCGAGCTCGTGCACGAAGATGACCAGGCCGATGCCCAGCACCATCGCCAGCTTGCGCTCGAGATCGTTCACGAGGCCTCCTTGGCGGCCGAGCGGGACTCGATCTCCTCGCGCGCGTCACGGCGCGCGCTGGCGTCGGCCTCGACGAGATCCGCGACGCTCGCGCAGCGACCGGCGCGGCGCTCGAGCACGGCGGCGTTGATGCGCGCGATGTCGGTGAATCCGATGCGGCGTTTCAGGAAGGCTTCCACGGCCACCTCATCGGCCGCGTTGAGCACCGCACCGGAGTCCTGCCCCAGGTCGACGCAGCGGTAGCCCAGTTCGAGCGCGGGGAAGCGCGCGTGATCGGGCGCCTCGAATTCCAGGCGGCGGAAGAGTTCGAGATCGAAGCCGGTGCGCGGCGCGCTCGCGCGGTCGGGATGGTGCAGGGCGTAGTGGATCGGCAGTCGCATGTCGGGCGGGCCCATCTGGGCGATCACGGAGCCGTCGACGAACTCGACCAGCGAGTGCACGATCGACTGCGGGTGGATGACGACCTCGATGCGTTCGCGCTCGAGGCCGAAGAGGTGCTGCAGCTCGATCACTTCGAGCGCCTTGTTCATCAGCGTCGCCGAGCCGATGCTGATGCGCGGGCCCATGCTCCAGTTGGGGTGCTTGAGCGCCGCTTCGGGCGTCGCGCGCTCGAGCTCGGCCGCCGTCGCCTTGCGGAAGGGGCCGCCGCTGGCGGTCAGGATCACGCGCCGCACGCGCTCGATGCGCTCGCCGCGCAGGCACTGGAAGATCGCCGAGTGCTCGCTGTCGACAGGCACGATGCGCGCACCGTGGCGCTGCGCGAGCGGCATCAGCAGCGCGCCCGCCATCACCAGCGACTCCTTGTTCGCCAGGGCGAGCGTCTTGCCGCGCTCGAGCACGCGCACCGAGGCCGGCAGGCCGGCCGCGCCGACGACGCCGTGCACGGCGATGTCGTATTCGCACTCGGCCGCGATCGCCTCGAGCGCCCGCGGACCCCGGTGCAGGTGCGTACCCACGGGGAGCTGCGGAGCGATTCGCTCGGCGGCGGCCTCGTCCTCGAGCGCTACCCAGCGCGGGTGGAAACGCCGGCACTGCTCGAGCAGCTTCTCGGAGGAGCTGCGGGCCGCCAGGCCGCTCACGCGTAGCTCTCCGGGGCTTTCCCCGACGAGCTCCAGGGTCTGGGTCCCGATGGAGCCGGTACTCCCGAGCACGAGCAAGGATTGCATGAAGGTGGGGCGACGAGGTGCGGGCGCGGCGTTGCCGGCGCGCGGGTCTGCATCTAGTGTAGGCCGCGAGGGGTGCCGCATGGAAACCCCGTCCACCGGTCATGTGGCAACGAAGAGCGAAGCACTGTCCCCTGTGCGCGGCGGCCCTGGTCCAAGGCGCGCTCGAGGGGCGCGCGCGCGTGCACTGCAGCGTGTGCAGCTTCGTGCTGTACGAGAACCCGGCCGCCGCCTCCGCCGGGCTGGTGCTCGACGGTGAGCGCCGCGTGCTGCTCGTGCGGCGCGCGATCGAGCCCTTCCGCGGGCGCTGGGCGCTGCCCGCGGGCTACCAGGAGATCGACGAGGAGCCCGCCCAGACCGCCGTGCGCGAGGTGCGCGAGGAGTCGGGCATCGAGGTCGAGGTGCTTTCGCTGCACGACCTGATCTTCGTGCCCGAGGACCTGCGCCGGCCCGCCAACGTCGCGATCTACCTCTGCCGGCCCGTCGGGGGCCGGCTGCAGGCGGGCGAGGACGCGCTCGAAGCGGCTTGGTTCGGCCTCGACGCGCTGCCCTTGGATTTGGCCTTCGACAACGGCCCGCGCATCCTCGATCGCCTGCGCCGCAGCCTGCCTTGAGGCGCGCTTCTGCCGCGGGCCCGGGGATGCTAGGCTCGCCCTTCGGTACCCCATGAGCCAACCCTCGCGCTACGCCGAAGCCGGCGTCGACATCAACCGCAAGTACGAGGCCGTCGAGCGCGCCACGCAGGCGATCCGCAAGACCTTCACGCCCGGAGTGGTGGGGGACGTGGGCCAGTTCGGCGGCCTGTTCGACCCCGCGCGCGTCGGCTGCGGCGGCCAGTTGCTGGTCGCCAGCGCGGACGGCGTCGGAACCAAGCTCGAGGTCGCCAAGCGCGCGGGCGTCTACGACACCGTCGGTCGCTGCCTGGTCAACCACTGCATCAACGACATCCTCGTGCAGGGCGCGCGGCCGTTGTTCTTCATGGACTACGTCGCGGTCGGCATCATGGACCCGCAGATGGCGAGCGCGCTGATCGGCGGCTGCGCACAGGCCTGCCAGGAAAACGGCGTGGCGCTGCTCGGCGGCGAGACGGCCGAGATGCCCGGGCTCTACACGCCGGGCGACTTCGACCTCGCCGGCTTCATCGTCGGTTCGGTCGCGCGCGAGAAGCTGCTCGATGGCAGCCGCGTGAAACCCGGGCAGAAGATCCTCGCGCTGCGCTCCTCGGGACTGCACACGAACGGCTATTCGCTGGCGCGCAAGGTGCTCTTCGAGAAGCTCGGCCTTGCGATCGGCGACAAGCCGCGCGAGCTCGGCGGAGCGACCGTCGGCGAAGCGCTTCTCGCGATCCACCGCTCCTACTACAAGCTGCTCTGGCCGCTGCTCGAGCAGGACCGCCTGTGCGCGCTGGCGCACATCACGGGCGGGGGACTCGTCGACAACGTGCCGCGCGTCCTCGGCCGCTGCGACGCGTGGATCGACCGCACGAGCTGGGAGCCGCCGGCGCTCTTCCGCTACCTGTGCGAGCAGGGCGACGTCGCCCAGGACGAGCGCTACCAGGTCTTCAACATGGGTATCGGCATGGTGCTCTTCGTCGAGCCCGCGCACGAGCGCGAGGTGCGCTCCGCGCTCCAGGCGCAGGGCGAAGCAGTGCTCGAGATCGGCCGCACGGAAGCGGCGCAGGGCCCCGAAGGAGTCGTGCGCTGGTCGCACTGAGCGCGATCCTGGCGCTGGCGCTGTGCGCAGCGCCGGGCAGCGAGTGGCGCGGGGCCTGGGACGACCTCGAACGCCTGCAGACGCTCGTCCCCGGCAGCGAGCCGGCGCGGCGCCTCGAAGCCGAACTCTCCGCGCTCTCGAGCTCGCGCGAGCGCGAGGCGCGCAAGGTGCACGACAAGGCCGAGGCCTTCCGCGCGCGCGTGCTCGCCGCCGAACTCACGCGCTTCCGCGGCAGCTCGCCGCGACCGCTCGGGCCTCCGGGCGTGGAGCTGGACTACGGGCCGCGCGAGGCGCGCTTCGCGGCCGAGGTGCTCGGCCCAGGACCGGCGCGAGCGCAGGCAGCGCTGCACGCGCTCGGCGATCCAGATGATCCGCGCGGCACCGGCCGGCGCGAGCTCGCGCTGGAGGTCGCCTACCAGGAATACGCGGCGCACCGGCTCGAGGGCGCGCTGGCGCTCGGCGAAGCGCTCTCGAAGGACCTCGGCGACGTCGAGTCCGCGCTGCTGTGGCTGCGCAGTGCGAGCCTTGCCGGGCGCGTCGAAGATGCGCGCCGCGAAGTCGCCGCGCGGGAGCAGGGCGCACCGGTCGCGGCTGCGATCGAATTCGACCTGCTCGACGCGCAGCTCGCACTCGCGCGCGAGGAGCCCGGCGCCGCGCGGCGCGCGCTCGGGCGAGCGCTGGCGCTGGGGTCGAGCCGTGCGCTGGTCGAGATCGCCTGGTTGGAACTCGAGGAGCGCCGATCTGCCGCAGCGGCACGCTGGCTTGCAGGCGAACTGGATGCGAGCGCTGCGCAGGGCCGCGAACCGCGCCGCAGGGCCTGGATTGGCTTCGCACTGGCGCAACTGCCCCCCCAAAGCGCAGACTCGTCTCCAGACGCCCCTCCCGCCGTCCGTCCGCCCGGTGGGGAAACCAGACCCTAGCCCCGAGCTACTCCAAGCCATGCGAACCCGACTGCTTTCCGCACTTGCCCTGGCCGGAGCCTGCGCGCTGCCCGCCCTCGCCGCGTCCATGGAGGACGTGCTCAAGCCCGCCGACCACGAGTCGCTGGGCAAGAAGATCGCCAAGTACTTCGAGGCCAAAGGCGAGAACAAGGGCATCGACAAGGCCAAGGAGGATCTCGCCAAGGAGATGGACGGCCTGGGCAAGAAGCTCAAAGGCCGCGATCCGCTCTCGCTGTGCGGCGACCTGGGCAAGGCGCTCTGGGAGTCCTTCGACTACACGACGCGCGGGATCGCGGCGGGCAAGGTCAAGACGATCGATTTCAAGGACGGCTACTACGGCGAGAAGTCGCAGCTGTCCTACGCGGTCTGGGTCCCGGCCAAGTACGACCCGCGCAAGGCCTATCCGCTGATCGTGTGCATCCCCGAGGCCGGCGTGAAGCCCGAGGTGCACATCACGGACAAGTGGACCGACAAGGACACGCGCGACAACGCCTTGATCGTCGCGGTCACGATGCCCGAGGACGAGAAGCAGTGGGGCGAGGCGGGCTCGCCCGAGCAGCCGAGCGGCTTTGCGAACGTGCTCCTGACGATGAAGGAGATCCGCGCCAAGTACGCCATCGACTACGACCGCGTGTATCTCACCGGACGCGGCGCGGGCGTGCCTGCTGCCGTGGCGATCGCGGGCCGCGCGCCCGATCGTTTCGCCGGCGTGGTCGGCCGCTCCGGCGACGTCGACGCGAACGGGCCCGGCCCGGAGAACTTCGCCAACCTCCCGACCTTCTTCGCCGGCGCCGGCGCGAACGCGACCGCCTTCGCGGAGAAGTGCACCAAGGCGGGGCACGACAACTGCAAGCTGAACCCGGAGGCGAGCGATGCCGACATCTGGGCTTGGATGCAGGCGACCAAGCGCAGCTCCAATCCGGCCGAGGCCGTGCTCTACCCGGGGATCTCGGGCTCCAACAAGGCCTACTGGATCGCCGTCCCGCGCAGCGCCTACAAGCCGGAAGACTACATCCGCGCCAAGGCCGACAAGGCGACCAACACGGTCACGGTCGACGCGAGCGACGCGATCACGCACGTCACGATCTTCCTGAACGACGAGCTCGTGGACCTCGACAAGGAAGTCAAGGTGATCTGCAACGGCGCGGAGCACGTCGACGAGTTGCACCGCAACCTGTGGGCCACGATGGACTGGATGTACGGTGCGACGAGCGAGCCGGGCCGGATCTTCACGATCAGCAAGGACTACGACGTCCCCGCCAAGCCCAAGCCCAAGGAAGAGAAGAAGTAGGCCCGCGGGCCCGGGCGGGGAGCGCGACCCCCGCGGGCTGTACCGATGAGCGCCCAACGAGCTCCGAGCGCTGGCTGGATCCTCGGCCTCGCCTTTGCGAGCGGAGCCGTGGCGCTCGTGCTCGAACTCTCGGCGGTGCGCCTGCTCGCGCCCTGGTTCGGCGCGACGAGCGGCGTGTGGACGCACGTGATCGGCGTGATCCTGCTCGCGCTGGCGCTGGGATATCTGCTCGGCGCGCGGCTCGCGCGCGCTGCGCGCCCGCAGCGTTCGCTCGCAATCGTGTTCTGGATCGCCGCGGCCTCGACCGCCTGGTTGCCCTCGCTCGCGCAGCCTGTCTGCGGCTGGTTCGTGCCGCAGGGGCTCGGGCTCGACGAGGCCGCGGGCGTCCTGCGCTGGGGAAGCCTCGCGGCCTCGCTGTTGCTCTTCGCACCGCCGACCTTCGTGCTCGGCTGCGTCGCCCCGCTCGCGACCGAGTGGCTGCAGCGCGAGCAGGGCTCGAGCGCGGGTGAGGCCGGAGGGCGCATCCTGTGCGTCTCGACGCTCGGGAGCCTGTGCGGGAGCTTCGCGACCACGTACTTCCTCGTTCCAGGGCTGGGCCTGACGCGCACGTACCTGGCGTGCGCGCTGTTGCTCGGCCTGCTGGCCGCGTTCGCGAGCCTGCGCGCGCGCCGCGCCGGCCCCGAACTCGCCGCGCTGCTCGCGCTCGCCGGTGCGCTGCTCGGCTCGCGCTGGGAACGCCCCGCGCCGGGTGAGGGCGACCGCGTGCTCGACGAGCGCGAGACGGCCTACCAGTCCGTGCGCGTCGTCGAGCGCCGCGAGCAGGGTCAGCCGACGCTGCGCTTCCTGCAGGTGAACGAGGGCTTCGACTCCTTCCAGTCCGCCTGGCAGGAGGCCCCCGGCCTGCTGCCCGACGGCTACTACTACAACGCCTTTGCGCTGCCGCCCGCCTGGGACACGCTGCGCTCCGGACCCTGGCGCACGCTCGTGCTCGGCCTGGGTGCAGGCAGCACCTGGCGCGTGCTCGAGGGCACGCTGGGCGAGGGCCGCGCGCTCGAGGGCGACGGCGTCGAGATCGATCCGGGCGTCGTCGAGCTCGCGCGGCGCTACATGGATCTGCGCGAGACCCCCGGCCGCCGCGTGTGGGCCGGCTTGGATGGCCGCAGCGCGCTGCGCTCGCTCGGGGGCGACTACGACCAACTGGTGATCGACGCCTACGCGAACCAGGTCGAGATCCCCCCGCAGCTGGCCACGCTCGAGTTCTTCGAGGCAGCCGCGTCGCACTTGCGCCGCGGCGGGTGGATCAGCGCCAACGTCGGTGGGTTCGGTTTGGAGGACCCGGTCGCACTGGCGCTCGCGCGCACGGCGGCGCGCGCGCTCGCTGGGCGCGTGTTGCTCCTGTGCGTGCCCTTCTCGCGCAACCTGGCGCTCGTGGGGCGCGTCGGGGCCGAGCTGCCGGAGCCGGGCACCCCAGCGTTCCTGGAGCTGCGGAACGTCGGTCTGGCGCGCCTTGCGAACCAGGTCTCCCTGCCGGGTACATGGCGCTTCGTCGAACCGGGCCCCGAGCGGGTGCTGACCGACGATCTCGTGCCGATCGAGCGCCTCCAGGAGGCCTCGCTCGAGCGCGCCGCCATGGCGCGCGCGGAGGCCCGACGGTGACGGCTCCCGTCCAGGCGACGCACTTCGAGCAGGCCGCGGCGCAAGCACGCGCGGGAGACTACCTCGCCGCGTGGAAGCTGGCGGACGCGGGCACCACGCCGCTCGAGGTTGCGCAGGCGCGCGCCTTCGTGCGCTACCACGCCGGCGACCTCGACGGGGCCCTGATGCAGGCGCGCGAGGGCCTGCGCTCCTCGCCCGAAGATCCCTGGCTGCTCTCGACAGCGACGCAGATCGCGCTCGCGCTGCACCGTGGGGCGGCGGCCGAACGCACGCTCGCAAGTTGGAAGGCGCAGGCCGGCGACCCCGAGCGCGAGAGCCTGGAGCGCGCCACCGCGGACCTCGTGGAACTGAGGCGCGCCGAGGCCGGCGCCGCGCGGGGGGTGCGACGTGCTGGGTGGATCAGTGCCGCGGGCGCGCTGCTCGCCGCGTGCCTGCTCGCCGGGCTCGCACGCCGGCCGCGCTGAGCGGTGGGGAAACGCAGCCGCCCGCTCCCTCGCGGGAACGGGCGGCGTAGAGTGCGATTCCTCGCTCGACTCAGAGGATGTCGAGCAGACCGGTGCCCTCGGGCGTGGTCAGGGTCGAGGTGTTCGCGCGGTAGTTGATGTTCGTGGAGATCTTGGAGTTCCAGGGGAACTGCTCCTTGTCCGCGACGATCCCGAGCGCGACCGCGGCGAAGCCGCGAGCGGTGCCCGTGATCTCCTTGTTCTTGAGCATCTCCACGAGCGGGTCGATCGAGCGCGAGTCGCCGATGAAGCCCAGGCCCGAAGCCACGGCCGCCTGGGCGGCGAGGCTCTTGGCGTCGCGCAGCATCTCGACGAGGTCAGGGACCAGCGTCTTGTCGCCGAGCAGACCGAGCGCGATGGCCGCCTGCTGCAGCAGGACGGGCTTGTACTTGGCGTCCTTGACGATGGCCTGGATCTGGCCCTTCGCCTCGGTTGCACCGATCAAGCCCAGGCCGAGCGCCATGTAGCCGCGCGCGGTGTTGTCCTGGTACTTGTCCATCTTCTCGCGCATGAGCGGGATTGCTTCGCTGTCCTTCGCGATGCCGAGCGCCACGCCATAGGAGCCCATGATGTCGACGCTCGAGCATTCCTTGAGCGCGTTGCGCAGCGCCGCCTTCGCGTCGCCATTGCTCGGCAGCGCGGTGGAGGCGAGGTCCGTCAGTTCGCGTTCCATGACGCCGACGGCGAGCGCGGCCCAGGGGCGGGTGCCCGTGACGCCCTTGTCCAGCTTGCCGACCAGGTAGCCGCGGATCTCGTTGACGTTCTTCTCGGCACCTTCGCCCATACCGGGCTTGCCGCCGATCTGACCGAGCGAGATGAGCGCGAAGTAGCGCTCCTGCTGCTGGCCCTTCTTCTCGACCGCCATCAGCGCCTCGCGTGCCGCCTTGTCCTGGGGGTCGTTGTCGAGGTCGCACAGCTGGCCGAGGGCGAGGGCGCAGCTCTGGCGCACTTCGTCCTTCTCCTTCGAACGCTCGGCGATGCCGCCGACGAGGTCCTTGACCGTGTTCTCGAGCAGCTGCTTGGCGTCGGCCGGGAGTTCCTTGTCCTTGCTGAGCAGGCGCGCGACCGCGGTCGGGACGTGAGCGCGGATCATGTAGTGGTTGGACTCGGTGTCGAAGTACTTGCGCAGGTACTCGATCTGCGCCTGGCGCGAACTGGAGGCGCCTTCCTTGCGGTCGAGGCCCGCACCGGCCGACCAGTCGATGGGCGTGAGGCCCATCGCGATGATCGCGGCGACCTTGACGTCGCGCGTGCTGGTCTCGGGCTTGTTGATCTGCTCGACGAGGAAGTCGACGATCTCGCGGCGCACCTGGTTCGAGGTCGTGCGCGCACCGATCAGGCCCAGACCGTAGGTCGAGAAGGCGCGGGTGCGGAACTTGACTTCGTTCGAGCCGACGAGCTTGCGGCCGGCTTCGGAGTCGCCCGCGAGGTCCTTGAGCACCTGCACGGAGCTGTCGTTCGCGAGGATGCCGAGCGAGACCGCGGCGGTCTCGGCGATTTCCTGCGAGCCGTCCGGGAGCCACTTCTTGAAGATCTCCTCGAACTCGGACTTGCCGTCTTCGCTCTTGGCGTCGCCGAGCTTGGCCAGCGCGATCAGCGAACCCGTCACGATGTCGTTCTGGCGCTCGTGCTCGAGCGCGTACTTCAGACCCGGGACGATCTTCTCGCGGATGTCGCCCTGCGAGGGCTTGAGCGCATTCTTCGCGCCCGTCTTGTCACCCTGCTGCAGGAAGAAGTCGTCGCTGCCCGACACGACGCCGCTGTAGATCGCGGCCTTCAGGTTCAGGTACTGGTCCTTGTTGAAGTTCCACCAGAACTCCCAACCGGTCAGGTCGGGACCGGACGAGGTCGTGCCGCTGGTGGGGCCGGCGGGACGGCCGCCCGGCGCTCCCGTCGAGGCGCCCGGGCCCGCGGGCGTCGGGCTCGTCGGACCGGAGGGGCTGCCCGAGCTCGGGCCGGAAGGCGAGGGGGTCGAGGGGCCGGAGCCACCTCCGCCGCCGCCGCCGCCGCCGGCCGGAACCGTGTCACCGGGCCCGCGGTAGGTACCGCCGTGGGCGAAGCTGATGTCCTGAAGACCGATGCAGCCCGCGAGAAGCAGGGCGCCGTATTGAACTGACTTGTTCATGGGAGTCGCGGTGTGGAAAGTTCGGGGGACCCTTGGAACGGAGCGAGGGAATCGCGGCCATCACTGGCAAGACACGTGCCGCCTGGATCCGGTCTCGATCTTATGCAGCTCGTACAGGCGTGGACACCGCCTGACGCGCTTTTTTCCTGGGGTTTCACGCATGGTCGCGTCGCTGGGCCCAGAGGCGGGGGCGTTCGCGTTCCTTCCTCGTAACGCGGAATTCCCTCCCTGGTCGCTTGTCCCCCCCGCGGGGAGGTAGGCAGACTCCCCGTCCATGCCCGGCCTCGTGCACGAGCGCAGCTTCATCGCCTGGAACGAACAGGACGCGCAGCCGTGCCCGCGCCGCGAGCGCGAGGAGCACGCCTACCGTTGGCGTCGGCTGCCGGACCGGCCCAAGTGCTGGGTGGGGGAGGAGCGCGCTCGTGCGGCGGGGGAGGCCGCCGCCTCCGAGCGTGCACAGCTGGTCCACGACCTGCGCCACCTGCTGACGCGCGCCGAGCTCGAATGGGAGCTGGGCGAGCCGGCACGTGCGCGCGCCGCGCTGGCGCAGGCGCGCGGGTACTGCGAGGAGGCGCTCGGCCTGCGCGCGCCGCAGCAGGTCGACCTCGTGCGCGTGTGCTCGGAGGAAGCGCGCGCCGCGGCGCTCGCGCAGATGGGGCGCCAGCTTCAGAGTTCGCTGCCGCGGGAATGCTCGCTCGTCTGCGGCGAGTCCGCGCTGCGACGGCTGCTGGCCAACCTGCTCGGCAACGCGCTGCGGGCGACGCCCCAGGGCCAGACGGTGCGGCTCGAGCTCGCGGGGGAAGCCGACGGCGGCGCACGCCTGACGATCACCGACCGCGGCCCGGGCCTCGCGCGCGGAGAGATCGACTCGCGCCTGGCGACGCGTTCGAGCGGCAGCGGCAGCACGGGCCTGGGCTCGCTCTCGGTGCTCGAGTGCGCGCGCAGTCTGCGTGCGACGATCCGCGTGGCGAGCGAGCCCGGCGTGGGGTGCGAGTTCGAGGTCCGGATTCCCGGACTGGCCTAGGCGCCTTCGGGAGCCGCGCCCCGCGGCGGGCTGCTCTTGAGCGAGGCGCGCAGGAACTCGCGGTTCATGCGCGCGATGCTCGAGACGGGGATGCCCTTGGGGCAGGCGGCGCCGCACTCGTAGTGGTTCGTGCAGTTGCCGAAGCCTTCCTTGTCCATCGCCTCGACCATCGCCAGCGCGCGCGACTCGCGCTCGGGGGCGCCCTGGGGAAGCAGCTTCAGATGGCTGATCTTGGCCGCGACGAAGAGCATCGCAGAGGCGTTGGGGCAGGCGGCGACACACGCGCCGCAACCGATGCAGGCGGCGTTGTCCATCGCCTCGTCGGCGAGCGGCTTGCCGACCGGCAGCGAGTTCGCTTCCGGCGCGGAGCCCGTGTTGACCGAGATGAAGCCGCCGGCGGCGATGATGCGGTCGAAGGCGCTGCGGTCGACGACCAGATCGCGCACCACAGGGAAGGCGTTGGCGCGGAAGGGCTCGACGGTGATCGTCGCGCCGTCGCGGTAGTGGCGCATGTGCAGCTGGCAGGTCGTGGTCTCGGCGTCGGGGCCGTGCGCGTGGCCGTCGATCACCAGGCTGCAGGCGCCGCAGATTCCCTCGCGGCAGTCGTGGTCGAAGCTGATGGGGGACTTGCCCGTCCCGACCAGGCTCTCGTTCAAGACGTCGAGCATCTCGAGGAAGGACATGTCGGGCGAGACCGATTCGAGGGCGTGCGTCTCGAAGGCACCGCTGGCCGAAGGCCCGCTCTGGCGCCAGACGCGCAGCGTGATCCGCAGGCCCTTCGCGTGCGTGGGTGCGCTCATTTGTAGCTCCGCGTGCTCGGGTGCACGATCTCGAAGTTGAGGGGCTCCTTGTGCAGTGCTGGCGCCTCGCCGACTCCCTTGAACTCCCACGCGCTGGCGTGCGAGAAGTGTTCGTCGTCGCGGCGCGCCTCGCCGTCGGGCGTCTGGTGCTCGGTGCGGAAGTGCCCGCCGCAGGATTCCTCGCGCTCGCGCGCGTCGAGTGCGAGCAACTCGGCGAACTCGAGGAAGTCGGCCACGCGCCCGGCGTGTTCGAGCGTCTGGTTGAAGTTCTTCGAGTCGCCCGGGACGCGCACGTTCTCCCAGAACTCCTCGCGCAGCGCGCGGATCTTCTCCAACGCCTGGCCCAGGCCGGCCTTGTCGCGCGCCATGCCGCACTGGTTCCACATCGTGAGGCCCAGCTCGCGGTGGATGCTGTCGGCCGAACGCTTGCCCTGCACCGAGAGGATGCGCGCGATGCGCTCGCGCGCGCTGCTCTCCGCCTCGGCGAATGCGGCGTGGTCCGTGGTGACGGGCGCGAGCTTGCGACCCGCCAGGTGCGAGGCGATCGTCGCCGGGATGACGAAGTAGCCGTCGGCGAGGCCCTGCATCAGCGCGCTCGCGCCCAGGCGGTTCGCACCGTGGTCGGAGAAGTTCGCTTCGCCCAGCACGAACAGGCCCGGGAGGGTGCTCTCCAGGTTGTAGTCCACCCACAAGCCGCCCATCGTGTAGTGCACGGCGGGGTAGATGCGCATCGGCACCCTGTAGGGGTCTTCGCCCGTGATGCGCTCGTACATCTGGAACAGGTTGCCGTAGCGCGCGCGGATCGCGTCCTCGCTGTCGCGCGCGATCGCGTCGCGGAAGTCGAGGTAGACGGCCATGCCGCTCTCCCCGACGCCCTTCTTCAGGTCGCACTGTTCCTTGGCGCTGCGCGAGGCAACGTCGCGCGGCACGAGGTTGCCGAAGCTCGGGTACAGGCGCTCGAGGTAGTAGTCGCGCTCGTTCTCGGGGATCTCGTTGGGCGCGCGCTTGTCGCCGGAGCGCTCAGGCACCCAGACGCGGCCGTCGTTGCGCAGCGACTCGCTCATCAGGGTGAGCTTCGACTGGTGGTCGCCCGAGACCGGAATGCAGGTCGGGTGGATCTGCGTGAAGCACGGATTGGCGAAGAACGCGCCGCGCTTGTGCGCGCGCCAAGTGGCCGTGACGTTGCAGGCCTTGGCGTTGGTCGAGAGATAGAACACGTTGCCGTAGCCGCCGGTGCACATCAGCACGGCGTCGCCGGCATGGCGCTCGTACTCGCCCGTGACCAGGTTGCGCGCCACGATGCCGCGTGCGATGCCGTCGACGAGCACGAGGTCGAGCATCTCGCGCCGCGCGAGCAGCTTCACGCGGCCCGCGCCGACCTGGCGCTCGAGCGCGCTGTAGGCGCCGAGCAGCAGCTGCTGGCCGGTCTGGCCGCGCGCGTAGAACGTGCGCGAGACCTGCGCGCCGCCGAAGGAGCGGTTGGCCAGCAGTCCGCCGTACTCGCGCGCGAAGGGCACGCCCTGCGCGACGCACTGGTCGATGATGCGCGTCGAGACCTCGGCCAGGCGGTGCACGTTCGACTCGCGCGCGCGGAAGTCGCCGCCCTTGACGGTGTCGTAGAAGAGGCGGTGCACCGAGTCGCCGTCGTTGGGGTAGTTCTTCGCGGCGTTGATCCCGCCCTGCGCGGCGATCGAGTGCGCGCGCCGCGGCGAGTCCTGGATGCACAGCACCGTGACGCGGTAGCCCATCTCGGCCAGCGAGGCCGCGGCCGAGGAACCCGCCAGGCCTGTCCCGACCACGATCAGGTGGAACTTGCGCCGGTTGGCCGGGTTGATCAGCTTCAGGTCGAACTTGTGCCGCGTCCAGCGCTCGGCCATCGGGCCCGAGGGGACTTTCGAGTCCAGGCGCGATCCGCCGCTCTTGCTCGTGGTGTCGCTCATCGGGAGGCTCCGCTGGCGAAGAAGTAGACGGGCATGGATGCGAAGCCGAGCGCCAGCAGGACGGCGATCAGCACCGAGAGTTTCTGCAGCAGCGGCGTGTAGCGCGGGTGCGAGAGGCCGAGCGTCTGCAGCGCGCTCTGGATGCCGTGGCTGAGGTGGATCGCGAGCGCCATCAGGCCGAGCAGGTAGGCCGCGAGCACCAGCGGCTTCTCGAACTCGCCGCGCACGAGAGCCGCCATGCGTTCGCGCGCGGCGGCATCGCCGAAGCGGAACTGCGCCAGGTGCAGGATCAGGAACAGCAGCACGATGCTGCCGGTGACGAGCATGCTCTTGGATGCCAGCGTGCGCCCGCCGTGGCCAGGGTTCAGCGCGTACGGCGTCGAGCGCGCGGCGCGGTTCTGCAGGCTGACGCGGATCGCCTGGACGATGTGCGCGAGGAACAGCCCGGCCAGCACCAGCTCGGCCAGCGGGATCCAGGCGAACGACGTCAGCGTGTGCACGTACCCGTCGAAGGCGGCGCCGTCGCGGTCAGAGAACAGCAGCAGGTTCTCCGCGAGGTGCACGACCAGGAAGCCCAGCAGGAGCAGGCCGGTGAGGGCCATCCAGAGCTTCTTGCCGATCGAAGAGCCGAAGAGCTTCTGCAGCCAGGCCATCATGCACGGGTCTCCATGTTCGGGGCCAAGAGGCTAGCGGGAAGCTCCGCCCGGTTCCATGCGCTTGCGCTGCATCACGACCAGCCACTTGCCGCGCAGGACGACCTCACCGGACGAATTCTCGACCTCGGTCGAGAACGACACCCAGCCGCGCTTGGGTCCCGGCGTCGGATCGCGTTCGAGCACGCGCAAGACCATGCTCATCTCCGAAGGCGGCCGCAGCGGCGCCACGAACTCCATTTCGATCTTCGAGAGCGCGACGATCGTCTCGCGGAAGATGCCCATGTCCCAGGCGAGGCCGCTGGCGAGCGATTCGATCAGCAGACCGTGTGCGATCCGTCCGCGGAACGGAGTCCGCGCGGCGAAGGCGGCGTCCGTGTGGATCGGGTTGTGGTCGCCGGTCAGCGTGGCGAAGGCGTCGACCTCGGCCTGTGTGCAGGTGCGCGTCGCCGAGCGGAAGGACTGGCCGGGCTCGAATTCGTCGAACCACAGTCCGCGCGGAGAGGAAACGGGCTGGGCGTCCATCGGGGGCAGAAGCCTAGCCCTGGCGGGCGCGCGTGCAAACGATCCAGAGTGCAACATAACGGACATTATCAGACGTTGCACACAGAGGGGAAGGATCTGGTCCGCGCGGCGCCGGGAACGCATTCTTTCGGTCTATGCGCGCCACCGTGATCCTCGCCCTCCTGTTCTCCACGCTCTCGCTCGCCTGCCGGGCGACGCGCGGCAGCACGCCGCCGGTCGATCTCCCCACGACGCCCGACGTCGCGCTCAGCACGGCGCCCTTTGCCACGGTCGAGTGCGCCTACAAGGAGCGCCTGGATCAGCCCTACGTGTTCCTCGAACTCACGGGCAGCTATGCGCTCACCGGCCGCAGCCTGCCGGAGGTCGCGCGCCTGATGCACGAACAGGGTCTGGTCGCCGCGGGTCCGCCCTTCGCGCTGTTCTACGACGACCCGGGCGAGGTTCCGCTCGAGCGTCTGCGCGCGCGCATCGGATTTCCCGTCGAGGGTGTCGTGCAGCCGGCGGAGCCGTTGCGTGGCGACGTGCTCGAGAGCGCGACGGTCGCGTACGCGCTCGTCGGCGGCGCGTACCCCGAGGTTCCGCGCAGCTACCCGGGGTTGCTCGCGTACGTGAAGAAGATGCACTGGACCGTGTCCGGACCGATCCGCGAGATTTACCTCGTCGAGCCCGGCGCGGTGCGCGACTGGTCGCAGTTGCGCTGCGAAGTCCAGGTTCCGGTCGGGATGGCGCCCTGAGCCGCGCTCAGTCGCTCTCGGCGTCGCTCGCGGCGCCGGCGGCGTCCGCCGGCAGACACGGATAGCAGGCGTACAGCGCCAGGCGTCCCTCGCTGTCGCGCCCGCGCAAGAGATCGCCGGGGCGCAGCCAGAGCGCGAGTTGCGGATCGGCGCGCAAGGAGATTTCCTCGCCGTCGCGCCGCAGTCGCAACTCGCCCGAATCGAGCGCGAGCAGTTCGAACAGATCGCCTTCGCCGGACTCGGCCGAGCGCGTGCGGCGCTGATTGGCTTCGGCGATGCGCGGCAGCTCGCGCGCGAGCCGCTCGAGCAGCCCGCGGCTGCCTTCTTCGAGCGTCAGCGCGCCGGTCTCCTCGGCCCAGGCGACGAAGCGCTGCAGCGCGTGCACGAGCACGCTCGCGTCCTCGGCGCCGTGCAGCAGGTCCTCGTCGATCACCCAGCGCGCGGCGTAGTCCGCGAGCGCGCGCAGGCCGAGGTTGTCGGGGATCCCGATCGGCTCGGCGTAGCGGCCGAGCGTGCGCAGGAGCTCGCACGCGTTGGCGGCGGCCTCGCCCTCGAGGCGGCCGAGGTCCCAGAGGAATTCCTCGACCAGCGCTGCGACGGCGCCGGGAAAGTCGGGCGCGGGCGCGAGTTCGTCGGGGTCGACCTCGGGCTCGAGTTCGAGCGCCCGCTCGAGTTCGTCGAAGGACTGGTCCACGGAACGTCCGGCGGCTCGATCCAGGTCGAGCTTGGCCAGGGCCTCGGCGACGGCGATGCGGTCCTTGCCCTTGGGTGCGGCCTGGCGCGCGCGCGCGGGCGGCGGCGCGGGCTGCAGGCTCGGTCCCTGGCCCGGGCCCTTGCGCGTGAGGTGTTGCCAGGCTGCGATCAGCGCGACGCGCGTGCTCTCGAGTTCGAGATCCGTCTCGAACGCCAGCCGGTCGAGGATCTCGCCCAGCAGGTCGCCCGCGCCCGGCGCAAGGCTGTCGGCTGAGTAGGGCACCGACGCGAGCTCTTCGAAGATCTCGTCGACGTCGTCGTTCGCGACGCCTCCCTGCAGGAGCAGCGCGCGCACGGTCGCGAGCGGGTCGGTCTGCGGCTCGACGCGCGGCCGGTGGAAGAGCCGCTCGATTTCGCTCTGCGCCAGGCGCAGCACACCGCGACGGCGTTCGCGCTCGCGGTCGAAGTCGCTGCGCAGCGCCACGAGCAGTTCCGCATCCCGGAAGAAGGCCGCCGCGGGCGAGGCGCGGAAGAGCGTGTCCCCCACCGGGTAGATGCGACCGGCGATCATGTCGCCCGATGCGAGCAGTTGCGAGACTTCGGGTTCGGCCAGCGGGTACTCGCCCGAGCCGGCGAGGTCGCGCAGCCACAGGCCCTCGCCCGGGCGCACGCTGGTGATCTCGAACACGCCCGCGAAGGAGCCGATCCAGGCGGCGATTTCCGCGGGGCCCAGGCCGCGCGCGGCTGCCTCCTCGCGCTCGGCGAGCATCTGCAGCGGCATGCCACCGAGCGCGGCGCTCTCGCGCTCGAGAACGAACCACTCCAGGTGGCGGCGCTCGGAGAGTTCGCGGTCTGTCCCCGGGGCCGCTGCGGGGGCTCCGAAGAACTCGCGTGCGCTCGATTGGAACTCCGACTCGAGCAGTGGCTCGTCGCGGACCCAGCTGCGCAGGGCGGTGTAGGCGCGTTCGACGCTCGTCGAGGGATCTTCCATTGGGCTTGGGCAGGGGCTCTACAATCCCCTAGTGTAGCGTGCCGGAGCCCCCCCCTGCCATGAGCCCCTTCACGAGCCTCCTCTTCGCTTTCCAGGATCCCGCGAGCCGTGCCGAATCGGCGAGCCGCTTCTCCTCGGTCGACATCGCGTGTCTGGTGATCCTGCTCGTCGCGACGCTGCTCGGCGCGCGGCGCGGCGTGTGGTGGCAGTTCGTGCGACTGCTCGGACTGCTCGCGACTCTGAGCGTCGCGCGCGCACTCGCGCCGGGGCTCACCAGCGGTCTCACGAAGGCGATCAGCGCACTCTCGCCGGAGTTCGCCAACGGTCTGGTGTGGAGCGTGACACTCTTCGCAGGGCTCTTGATCGTCGGCCTGGTCGTGCGCTTTGGAAGGCTGATGATCGAGGGCGGCGAGCTGAGCGGCGGCGAGCGCGTCGGCGGTGCGCTGCTGGGCTTGGCGAGTGGTGCCGTGCTGGTGACAGCGCTCTTCGTGTGCAGTTCGCAACTCGCCTCGCAGAGCTGGGTCGAAGCACATCTGCGCGGGTCGCGCGCGCAGGACCTGGTCGTCAGCATGGCCCACGCGGTTCCTTTGGCCCTCGATCCGATCGCGAACAGCCGCGTCACGGGTGAAGTGCTTGCAGCGGAGCCCGAGGACCACTGAGCGCCGTTCGCCGGGGGGCTTGACGAAAGCGCGGGCGTCGCGTCCACTGTCGGGCGTTCACAACCCGACCGAAGCGAACGCGGACGGGGAAGTCAGGTGCGAATCCTGCACGGTCCCGCCACTGTGAGTCGTAGGTACGGATGCCCTCGGGCGGAACGCGAGTTCCGCCGTGTCACTGGGGAACACTCCCTGGGAAGGCTCGGGCATCCCGAAACGCGATGAGTCAGGAAACCCGCTGTGTTCGCTGAACCCGCCGGCCTCGGACGAAGGCGCGCGCGCGGAACGTGCATTTGAGCACTCCGCCGCCGCCGCTCGCCCGTGACGGCCCTTCGACGAAGCATCGAACGGAGTTCCTCATGCAGCGATTCGCAATCCTCGCGAGCCTGACCGCAGCGCTCGCCCTTGTCTCTCCCGAGTCTGTCCACGCACAGGACGTCTGCGCACCCGGCCTCGCGCTCGGTGCAGCCCAGCCCGTCGGCCCCTTCGACGCCTACGCGACGCTGCACGACAGCACGCGCGTCGTGAGCGACGGCCTGAGCGTCGACCATGTCGGCGCGGACGGCCAGTTGCTGTTGCACCTGGGTTCCTATCCCGCCTACGTCTTCCCGAGCTTCGTGCTGCTCGCGCCCGACGAGAGCTTCGCCCTCGTCGGCGAGAGCTCGACCGGCGGCATCGAGCGCTTCGAGCTCGACGGTTCGCCGCAGTCGACCGTGGGCGGGATCGCGTTCAACTACGATGCCCTGTTCGAGGATGCCGGCCACGTGCTCGTTTCGGCGGACACGAGCGGGACGTTTCAGAACCAGATCCTGCGCCTGGACCTCTCGAACGGAGCGCTGACGCTCGTGGCGCAGCTCTCCGGGCCCTCCGGACCCTTCGCGCGGCGCGCGAGCAGCGGCGAACTCTTCGTCGGCCTGGTCGACCTCACCCTGCCCGACCACGACCAGGTGTTGCGCTTCGAGGCGAGCCAGCTCGGGAGCGGCGCTGTGCTCGGCGTCGCAGATGCGCAGGTCTTCGCCTCGGGACTGCCCAACGTGGCGGCGTTGCGCATCGACGAGCGCTACGACAGTGCAGGGCTCGGCTACTGGCGAGTGCTGCTGGCGATCGCGCCTTTCGGTGCGCCGAGCACGATCGCGTGCTTTGCCGCGGACGGCACGCGCCTGGCGGATCTGGCCACGAGCCCCGATTCGATCTCGAACCTCGAACTGCACAGCGGCCCGAGCGCCGGCTGTTTTGCGCCCTGGCAGCCGGACGCGGGCGAAACGCTCAGCTACCGCGGCACGACCTTCTGCTTCCCCAACTGCACCAACGCGGAGCTGCGGCACATCGAGCCGCGCCGCGCGCAGGCCTCGATCGGCGGGCCCGGACTGGGCAATCCGCTCGGAGGCAGCGTCACGCTCGCGCTCGACGGCTGCGTGCCGAACGCGAGCGCCTGGCTGCTGCTCGGCCCGCAAGGGCTGTACTCGACCAGCGAGGCGACGCGCGTGCACCCCGACGGGTTCCTGTGGCACTCGGGTCTTGCCTGGAGCCCGCTGCGGCGGCTGGTGCTGCTCCCGACCGACGCGCTCGGGCACGCGAGCTTCACCTACCAGAACCCGGGCAGCTTGAACGGGACGCACGCCTTCCAGGCGCTCGTGCGCGCCGCGAATGGCGTGACGGTCGGCAGCTCGACCAGCGTGCTCAACTAGGAGCGCGACGGCTTGGCCATCCGGCGCTTGGTCGCCGGAGGGGTGAGATCCTTGCGCGCGTCGCGGCTCACCCGGGCTGCGGCGCGCGAGTCCGTGCGCGCGAGCTCGTCGGCGAGCTCGCGCAGGGCCTCTTCGGCGCGGCCAGGCCTAGCCTTGCTCCACCCGCTCGATCCAGGGCAGGCGCTCGGTGAGGCGCGGCACGAGCGCGTGGCGCAGCGTCTCGCCCTGCGAGCAACAGCCGGCGCAGGCGCCCGTGAGCCGCAGGCGCACGCCGTCCTCGAAGACTTCGAGCAGCTGCACGTTGCCGCCGTCGATCTCGAGCGCGGGGCGCAGTTCGTCGAGCACCGCTTGGACTTCGCTCACCCGCGCGGGGTCGCCCACGGGCTCTGTCTGCGTGCCCGCGATCCAGCGCGAAAGCCGCTCGTGCATCCAGCTCATGTGCGCACCTCGTAGCGCAAGTGCGAGCGCGGTACGAGTGCTTCCAGGCGCGTGCGCAGACCCTCGGCCTGCTGGGGGGCGCGCGAGGTGCGCAGCACGAGCGCCGTTCCCGCGCGCTCGAGTGCGAAGGCGAGCGGCTCGCGCTGCGCTCCGCTGTGTGCGCAGGCGAGGATCCAGCTGGCGATCGCCCAGCTGCTCTCGAAGCCGAACTCGGGCTCCACGCGCGGGATCTCGGATCCTGGCGCGAGCTCCCAGCCGTCGCGGCGCAGCGTCTCTCCGAGCAGGTCGAGCAGCCACTCGAGCGCGCGTTCCTCGTGGCGCGGCGAGCCGATGCCGCTGCCGACGCCGCGCGCGAGCGCGCCGACGAGCCAGCCCAGGCGCGCGAGTTCGCCGCCAGCCAGGTCGAGGTCCGAGGCGCACTGCACGAGCGGCGCAGCGCAGCCGGTCAGCCGCGCGAGCGAGTTCACGCTCGCGATCACCTGCGTGACGTTGTTGAGCTTGTGCAGCAGTGCCGGCAACAGCGCTGCCGCCAGCTCGTCGGCCGCCATGACTGGTGCCGAGGCGGGGACTTGAACCCCGACTCCCTTGCGGGAAATGGATTTTGAATCCATCGCGTCTGCCATTTCGCCACCCCGGCCTTTCGCCGTGCAGCCTAGCGGCCGGCGAGTGCCGCGTCGAGGCCGCGCGCGACGCCGACGGCGCTCGCGGCATGGCGCACGGCGCACAGGATCCCCGGCCCGAAGGCCGCGGGCCCGGACATGTCGTGGCGCAGCGTGTACGTCTCCCCCGCCGCGCCGAAGATCACCAGTTGGTGCGCGTACATTCCCGGCAGGCGCACCGAATGGATCGGTGGCGTCTTGGCCTGCGGGTGCAAGGCGCGCAGGCGTTCGGCGGTGTCGGCCGCCGTGCCGCTGGGCGCATCGAGCTTGCGCTCGTGGTGCATCTCGACGATCTCGCACTGCGGGAAATGTCGTGCCGCCTCGAGCGCGGCGCGCTGCAGCAGCCACATACCCAGGCTGAAGTTGGGCACCACGAGGCCGCCGAGCGAGCGGGCGCGCGCGGCCTCGTCCAGCGCACGGGTCTCCTCCAGGCTCACGCCGCTCGTGCCGATTACCGGGCGCAGGCCGAGTTCGAGGATGCGCCGCGCGTGCTCGTAGCCCAGCCCCGCGCGCGTGCACTCGAGCACGACGCGCGCGCCGCTTTGGGGCAGCGCCTGCTCGAGCACGTGGCCCGAATCCAGGCGCGCGACGAGCTCGAAATCCGGCGCCCGCTCGAGCACCTCGCAGGCGAGCGCGCCCAGTCGGCCGCGTGCGCCGACGACCGCGACCGGAATGGGCGCGTCGCTCACCGGCCGCGCTCCAGGGCGAGGGCCAGGATCTCCAGGCACAGCTCGGGGAAGCCGAAGCCCTCCACCGCGGCGGAGAGCGGCAGCAGCGAGCGGTCGGTCAACCCGGGCAGGGTGTTGATCTCGAGCACGACCGGCTGGCCCTCGGCCGGCACGAAGAAATCCGTGCGCGAATAGCCGTCGCAGCCCGCCGCGCGGTGCGCGCGTCGGGCGAGATCGCGCAGCTCGCTCGTGCGCTCCTCGCCGAGCGAGCGCGGCGGACAAAACTCAGCGGCCCCAGCCGCGCTGTACTTCTCCTCGTAGTCGAAGAAGCGGCCCGGTTTGGGCACGATCTCCACCGGCGGGAGCGCGCGCAACTCGTCGCGCGCGTTGCCGAGCACGCCGCAGGTCGCCTCGACGCCGTCCAGGCGTTCCTCGACCAGCGCGAGATCACCGGTCTGGAGCACGCGCTCGACGCGCGCCTGGATCCCGGCGGCATCCTCGAGCACGAAGGTGTCGACCGAGGAGCCACCGCGGTTGGGCTTCACGACACAGCCGCGCACGGCGAGCGCTTCGAGCTCGGCCAGCACGCGCGCGCGTTCGGTGCGCCACTCGAGCGGGTGCACGAGGCGGCCGCGCGCGACGCGCAGGCCGGCGGCCGCGAGGACGGCGCGCGTGTGCTGCTTGTCCATGCACAGCGCGGAGGCGCCCACGCCGGCGCCCGTGTGGCGAAAGCCCTGCGTCTCGAGCAGGCCCTGGACGCTGCCGTCCTCGCCCTCGCCGCCGTGCAGTGCGAGGAAGAAGAGCGTCTCGCGCGGCAACTCGGCCAGCACCTCGAGCGCGCGCAGCGAGCGGCCTGCGCGTTGCCAGCGCCCGTCGGGCTCGATCTCGAGTGCGACCAGACTCGCGAGCGGGCCGCCCTCCAGCGCGCGCAGCACCGCGGCGCCGGACTTGAGCGAGACCTCGCGCTCGCTCGAACGGCCGCCGAGCAGCACGGCGACGGGCGTCGTGCGCAGGCGCGCGGCCTGCGCCTCGTAGCGGCGCGGAAGGAGACTGGCCGCGTTCACGTGTAGAAGTGTCCTCCACCGACCAGGCGCGGGGAGTACGGCAGGCGCTCGCGCAGGCTGTGCTCGTCATCGGCGAAGAGCGGGTCGATCTCGAGCGCCGGCGGCGCCTGGATGCCGTACGCGGCGAGCCAGCGCGCGTGCAGGCGCGAGATGTCCGCGCGCGCCTGCTCGGGAGAATCCTCGCCGCTGGCGTTCTTCACGGGGCTGAACTCGCGCGCGCGCTCGACCTCGAGGACCGCGCTCTTCTGCGAGAAGCGCAGCGCGTCGAAGACGAAGCGCTCGAACTTGACCCCCTGCGCCTGGATCGCCCGGCCGAGCGCATCCACGACGCTCATACTCTTGCGCGCGAGGTGCCAGGGCAGCGCGTGGCCGCTGCCGGTGAGCTCCTCGACCAGCTCGCGCTCGATCACGTGCAGGGCGATGCTGCCGGCGGAGTAGCGCAAGCGTCCCGCGCCGTCGCGCGCCTCGCGCAGCTGCGCGGGCAGATCGGAGTACTCGATCACGCACAGCTGGCTGCCCTGCCAGGCGAGCACGCCGACCTTCTCCGCGGCGTCGCGCTTCTCGACCACCTTGCTCGACATGCGCGCGCCCTCGAGGCGGTGCAGGCCGAGGAACAGCGGATCGAAGGGCACGACCAGCGGGTTGTCGACCTGGAAGTACGAGAAGCGCTCGATGCCGTGCTCGCGCGCGTGCTCGAGCGCGCCCGAGGAGCGCAGCGCGTCGAGCAGACCGCCGTGGCCGGTGGGCGCGAGGAACAGCTTGCCGGGAGCCGCGCGCAGCACCTGGCCCTGAGGCGAGAGCGCGGGCAGCATGCCCTGCTGGAAGAAGAAGACGCGCTCGCGCTCGAGGCCGAAGAACCCGTGCTGCTCGAAGAAGGCGCGCGTCGCGCCGTCGTTCTGCGGCGAGGTCATCACGTACCACAGCGGCCGGAACGAGTGGCGCACACCGCTGGCGCGCAGCTTGCGCGCGAAGATCTCGAACAGGCTCCAGCCCGAGAGCGGGCCGATCGGGAAAACCCCCTTGGGTGCATCCCAGCCCAGGCGCGAGGCTTGCCCGCCCGCGACGGTCAGCGCCGCGACGCAGCCGCCGCGCAGCCACTCCGCACCCGCGGCGCGGGCGCGCGAGGCCTGGGATTCGTGGGCTGCGTCGCGCGCGAGCGGAAAGGCGCGTGCCGGCAGCAGTTCGCCCTCGACGTGCGCCGTCGGCGCCTCGAGCAGCGCGCGCAGCGCGGCGATCTCCCGCCAGTCGAGCGCGTCGAGTTCCGCGGCGTAGGAGCTCTGCGTGGCCGCGTCGAGGGCCTCGTAGCCCTCGAGCAGCTGTTCTTCGCCCGCGCGCAGGATGCGCTCGCGCAGCAGAGGCTTGAGCTCGCTCATCGGACCCTGCGCGCCGTCCCGCGGAGGCGCGAAACGGGACTAGTGGCCGTTGCGGGGAGTTCCTTCGCCGGAGAGCGTCTCGAGCAACTGCTCGGTGAGGTGCACGAGCGCGTCGACGCGCTTCTCGAGCAGCACCTGGCGCTGGACGAGCTTCTCGATCACCGGCGGGAGGATCGCTTCGCGCGTGTAGTTGTTGATCATGTTGATCACTTCGACGCGGTCGGCGTTGGGCAGCGTGTGGAAGTGGAAGTGGTACTTCTGCTTGAGCACATCGTCGGTGATGTGCATGCACTCGGTCGTGATCTCCTCGACGTTCTTCTTGTCGTGCTGGCGGTGGAAGACATCCAGCTTGTACTGCCGCAGCAGCTCCTTGAACTTCGTTTGCACTGCAGATCTCCGTTGTTCGCTGTTGAGGGAGCCCTACTCGGGCCGACCGATGCAGATCGAGACGTTGTGGCCACCGAAACCCAGCGAATTCGAGAGCGCGTTGCGCACCTTGAGTTCGCGTGCGGAGCCCGGGATGTAGTCCAGGTCGCACTCGGGATCGGGTGTGGTGTGGTTGCGCGTGGGGTGGACCTGGCCCTTGTAGACGGAGAGCGCCGTCACGACCAGTTCGACCGCCGCCGAGGCGCCGAGCAGGTGGCCGATCATCGACTTGGTCGAGGAGACGGCCAGCTTCTTCGCGTGCGCGCCGAAGACGAGCTTGATCGCGCGCGTCTCGATCAGGTCGTTGTAGGGCGTGCTCGTGCCGTGCGCGTTGATGTAGTCCACCGCTTCGAGCGGGATGCGCGCGTGGCGCAGCGCCTCGCGCAGTGCGCGCGCGGGACCCCGGCCGGACTCCTCGGGCGCAGTGATGTGGTGCGCGTCGTCGGTCGAGCCGTAGCCCTTGACCTCGGCGTAGATGCGCGCGCCGCGCTTCTTCGCGTGCTCGTACTCCTCGAAGACGAGGATGCCCGCACCCTCGCCCATCACGAAGCCGTCGCGGTCCTTGTCGAAGGGGCGCGAGGCCGCGCCCGGATCGTCGTTGCGCGAGGAGAGCGCCTTCATGTTGGCGAAGCCCGCGAGCGACATCGGCGTCGTCGCGGACTCGGCGCCGCCGGTGACGACCAGGTCGCAGTCGTCGAACTGGATCGCACGCCAGGCCATGCCCATCGCGTGGCCGGCCGAAGCGCAGGCGCTGGAGGTCGTGAAGCAGGTGCCCTGCAGGCCGTGGCGGATCGCGACCTGGCCGCTGACGGCGTTGGCCATGATCTTGGGCACGAAGTGCGGCGAGACGCGCCGCGGGCCGCGCTCGAGCAGTTCCTTGTGCTGCTCCTCGATGCCCGTGATGCCGCCGATGCCGGTGCCGATGATCGTGCCGATGCGCTCGCGCTCGGCCTCGGGCAGCTTCGACGGTTCGAGGCCGCTGTCGCGCAGCGCCTCGTCGGTCGCGAGCAGGGCCCACATCGTGAACAGGTCGAGCTTGCGCTGGTCGGGGACGCTGAAGTGCTGCGAGGCATCCAGGTTCACCGAGGCCGCGAACTTGACCGTGTGGTCCTTCACGTCGAAGCGGGTGATCGGAGCGACGCCGTTCTCGCCGCGCAGGATGCGCGACCAGTTCGTCTCGACGTCGTTGCCCAGGGCGCTGATCATGCCCAGGCCGGTGATGACCACTCGTCTGCGTTCGGACATGGAAAGAGATCCGCGGCGCGCTGCGGCCAAGCCACTCGGCGCGCCGGCTGGGTTCAGGACTTGGAGGTGATGTAGTCGACGGCGTTGCCGACGGACTGGATCTTCTGCGCATCCTCGTCCGGGATCGTGATCTCGAACTCGTCTTCGAGCTCCATCACGAGTTCGACCTGGTCGAGCGAGTCCGCTCCCAGGTCGTGGATGAAGGAAGTCTCGCGCGTGACCTTGTCGGGCGTGGTGCCCATGCTGTCGCACACGATCTTGATCACGCGTTCTTCAACAGAGGGGTTGCTCACCTATCGGTCCTCGTTCAGGGATGGGTTTCGGGGTGGGACTGGGTTCGGATCGGCGCGCGTGAGGCACTCTTCGCACAGCGTGCGACTAGATGCACATGCCGCCGTCGACGACCAGCGTCTGGCCTGTGATGTACGCGCCGCCCGGCCCGGCCAGGAACTCGACGGCAGCTGCGATGTCCTCCGGTCCGCCGAGGCGGCCCAGGGGGATCGATTCCACGAGCTTGGACCGCGCGGCTTCGTCGAGCGCTGCGGTCATGTCGGTGGTGACGAATCCGGGAGCGACGACGTTGACGCACACTCCGCGCCCGGCGAGTTCCTTGGCCACGGCCTTGGTGAGGCCGATCAGGCCGGCCTTGCTGGCGGCGTAGTTCGCCTGGCCGGCATTGCCCATCACGCCCACGACCGAGCTGATGTTGATCACGCGTCCCTTGGACTTCATCAGCGGCCGACTCGCGGCCTTGAGGAAGTTCCAGGCGCCCTTGAGGTTGACCGCGATCACGCGGTCGAAATCGTCCTCGCTCATGCGCATCAGCAGCTGGTCGCGCGTGATGCCGGCGTTGTTGACGAGGATGTCGAGGCCGCCGAGCTCCTTCTGCACCTGCTCGACGAGCTCCGCGACCTTCTTCGTGTCCCCCACCTCGCAGCCGTAGGCCTGCGCGCCCTCGGTCAGGGCCGAGCACAGGCTGGCGGTCTCCCGCGCGCGCTCCGCCTCCGTGGCGATGCAGGCGAGCTTGGCCCCGCTCGCGGCCAGGCGCACGGCGATGGCCTTGCCGATGCCGCGCGAGGCGCCCGTGACCAGGGCGACCTTGCCGTGCAGCGGGCGATGTTCGGTGGGAGCAGACAAGCGTGGAGGCCGGGGGGTGGTTCGCGGCGACTATACCCCTGCCCGGCAGGAGCTTCAACGCCGCGCGCCGCGCGAGATCAGGCGGGAACCTGCTCGGGACGGGCGATGGAGAGGATCGACGCGGACTCGTCGATCTTGCGCAGGATCCCGGCCAGGACCTCGCCCGGGGCGGGCTCGAGGAAGGTCTTGACGCCCTGCGCGAGCGCGAGGCGCATGCTCTTCTCCCACAGGACGCTCGAGCAGACTTGGTCGGCGAGCTGGCGGCGGATCGCATCCGGGTCGCTCGAGAGCTCGCCCGTGACGTTGCTGGCGAAGGGCACCTGGGGTGCGCGGATCGGCACCTCGACCAGGGCCCGCGCGAGCCGCTCCGCGGCGGGTCGCATGCACTCGGAGTGGAAACCACCGGCGACCACCAGCCGGCGCGTGCGCCGGATGCCGAAATCCTTCGCGGCCGCCTCGGCGACGTCGAGCGCGGAGAGTTCGCCCGAGAGGATCACCTGCCCGGGCCCGTTCAGGTTTGCGACCTGGCAGATGCCGTGAGCCGCGGCGTGCGCGGCGAGCGCACGGGCCTGCTCCTCGGTGGCGCCCATCAGCGAGGTCATCGAGCTCGGTTTCGCCGTGCTCGCGTCCTGCATCGCCTCGCCGCGCAGGCGCACCAGGCGCAGGCCGTCGACGAAATCGAGCGCGCCCGCGCACCACAGCGCCGTGTATTCGCCCAGCGAGAGGCCGGCGACGAAGGCGAGCTGCCTGCGATCGAGCCCGCGCGCCTCGAGCACGCGCACGACAGCGACGCTGGTCGTGTAGATGCCCGGCTGCGCGATGTCGGTGCGGTTGACCTCGTCGCCGCGGTTCCAGCACGCGTCGCTGAGCGCGAAGCCGAGCGCGCCGTCGGCCTCCTCGAAGGTCGCCTTGGCTTCGGGAAAGCGCTCCGCGAAATCGCGGCCCATGCCCGCGGACTGCGCCCCTTGTCCGGGGAAGAGGATCGCCTGCGTCTGGATCATCGTGCTCACCAGCGAATCAGCGTGCCGCCCCAAGTCAGTCCGGCGCCGAAGGCGGCCAGGATCACGAGCTTGCCCGGCTGCGCGCGGCCGGCGCGCACGGCTTCGTCGAGCGCCACGGCGACCGAAGCGGCCGAGGTGTTGCCGTAATTCTGGATGTTGACCACGACCTTGTCCTTGTTCCACCCCATGCGCTCGAGTGCGGAGTCGATGATGCGCAGGTTGACCTGATGCGGCACGACCAGGCCGATCTCGTCGTAGTCGTGGCCCTCGGAGAGCTCCTCGATCAGGCTGCCCATGCGCTCGACGGCGAAGCGGAAGACCTCGCGGCCCTGCACGCGGATGAAGTGGTCGCCGCGGTCCAGGCTGGCGTGCGTCGGCGGCGTCAGCGAACCACCGCCGAGCATGTGGATCAGCTCGTAACCGTTGCCATCCGCGCCCAGCGTGGTCTTCAGGATCTCGCCTTGTTTGCAGTCCTCGTATGCGGTCAGCACGGCCGCGCCGGCGCCGTCGCCGAAGAGGATGCACGAGCCGCGGTCCTGCGGGTCGATCCAGCGCGAGAGCGTCTCGGCGCCGATCGCGAGCACGCGGCGGGCGCGCCCGGAGCGCACGAAGGCCTCGCCGGTGTTGAGCGCGGTCAGGAAGCCGGTGCAGGCGGCGTTGACGTCGAAGGCGCCGGCCTTCGTCGCGCCGAGCTTGCGCTGCACGAGCGCGCTGCAGCCGGGCAGCAGGTGGTCGGGTGTGAGCGTGCCGCAGATGATCAGGTCCAGATCCTCGGGCGCGAGCTTGGCCGCTTCGAGCGCGCGCTGGCCGGCGATGAGCGCCATGTCGGAGGTTGCCTGGCCGTCGACGGCCCAGCGGCGCGACTTGATGCCCGTGCGCTGGACGATCCACTCGTCCGACGTGTCGAGGTACTTCTCGAAGTGGCTGTTCGGGACGATCTGCTCGGGGACGTAGGAGCCGGTCCCCGCGATTCCGACGCGGACGCAGGTGGTCATGGAGCCAGGATTCTAACCACGGAGAGGCGCGCGGTTCACGCGCCCGCTCCCGAGCCGGGGTTCTGGAGTCCGGCGACGATGTCCTCGTTCATGCCCGCGTCGAGGGCGCGCGCGGCCTGGATCAGCGCGTTCGCGACGGCGTTCTCGTCCGAGCGGCCGTGGCCGATGATCACGACGCCGTTCACGCCGAGCAGCGGCGCGCCGCCGTATTCCGAGTAGTCGATCGACTTCTTGATGTTCGCGAGCGCCTGCGCGGGCGCCTGCACGCCGTGCTGGGCGAGTTCCTTGAGCGTCAGCTTGACCATGAAGCCGGCGAGGTCCTCCATCAGCTTCAGCATCACGTTGCCGGTGAAGCCGTCGGTGATCAGCACCTCGGCCTTGCCCGAGAGCAGTTCGTTGCCCTCGAGGTTGCCGACGAACTCGATCGGCGCCGCCTGCAGGAGCTTGTAGGCCTCCTTGTGCAGATCGGTGCCCTTGCCCTCTTCCTCGCCGATGTTGAGCAGTGCGACGCGCGCGCCCTCTTGTCCGAGGCAGTCGCGGGCGTAGATGGAGCCCATCACGCCGTACTGCACGAGGTGCTCAGCCTTGGGCGCGATGTTCGCACCCATGTCGATCACGGTCAGCGGCTTGCCGGTGAGCGCGGTGGTGACCGCGATGCCCGGGCGCTTCACGCCCGGCAACGTGCCGAGCATCAGCGTCGCGGCGCCGACGACGGCGCCGGTGTTGCCCATGCTGACCGCTGCACCCGCCTCGCCCTGCTTGCAGGCGAGCGTCATGCTGACGATCGTGCTGTCGGGCTTGGCGCGCAGCGCCTGCGCGGGCGACTCGGCCATGCCGATCACCTGCGTCGCGTGGCGGATGGCGAAGCCGGGGTCGCCCCCGAACTCGGCCAGCTTGGCGCGCACGAGTGCCTCGTCACCCACGAGCAGGATGCGCTCGACGGGCAAGGGTTGCCGGGATTTCGGCGAGACGGCCAACAGGGCGCCGCGGACGATCGCGTCCGGGGCCTTGTCGCCGCCCATCACGTCCAGAGCGATCCGTGCGCTCGGCATGGGGGTGGGCGCCGGGGCCTAGACTTCCTGCTTCTCGAGAACGGCCGTGCCCTTTTGGCCACCCTTCTCGAAGCCGTAGCGACCGCAGTTGTCGCACACGCGGTGCGACTTGACGGCGGCTCCGCAGTGGGCGCAGCGGTTCGCAGGCGCCATCAAGAGGGCGTGGTGCGAGCGGCGGATGCGCTTGCGGTGCTTGGAGTGACGTCTTTTGGGATTCGGCATGGTTGCTCGAGGGCCACTTTGGCCCCGCGGAGAAGTGGAAAAGGCCGAGGATGCTAGCCCGGCGGGTTGGGGCTGTCAACGCGCTCCCACGGCGGAGAGAGCGGTCGTGATGCGTTCGGCGAGCTCCTTCAGGAGCTCGGGCAGGGGGCCGGCGTTCAGGCCCTGGCCCTGGGCGAGGTCGGGGCGCCCGCCGCCTCCCCCGCCGAGCTTGATGCTGACGAGCTTGGACAGTTCCCCGGCGGCGAGCGGGCTGCCTTTCCCGGCACCCGGACACAGGATCAGGAAGGGCACGCGTTCCTCGGCGCGACCGAAGAGCGCCACGGCCATCTTCGGCGCGAGGCTCTTCACGCGCTCGCCGAGCTCGCGCACGCCGTTCTGGTCGAGGTCGGCGAAGGCGTACACGCCGTGGCGCCACTCGCCGCTCGTCCCGAGCGACTCCTTCACCTGCGCGAAGGCCGCGTCGATGCCGCCGGCGGACTGCTTCTCGCCCTTCTTGCGCGCTTCCTTGAGCTGCGCGAGCAACTGCTCGACGCGCGTCTCGACTTCGTCAGGAGCGCTCTTCAAGAGGCGCGCGGTGCCGACGATTCGCCGGCGCTGGCGCTGGATCTCTTCGACCGCGGCCGGACCGGTGAGCGCCTCGATGCGCCGCACGCCGGCGGCGACCGCGCGCTCGAGCGTGATCACGAAGGGGCCGATGTCGCCCGACGCGGAGACGTGCGTGCCGCCGCACAGCTCCATCGACCAGCCGCCGACATCGAGCACGCGCACCTGCGCGTCGTACTTCTCGCCGAACATCGCGGTCACACCGCGCGCCTTGGCGGCTTCGAGTTCCTCGAGCGTCGTCTGCACGCCGTGGTTGGCGAAGACGTGCGCGTTGACGATCTCCTCGATGCGCTCGAGCTCCTCGGGCGAGAGCGCCTTGGGATGCGAGAAGTCGAAGCGCAGGCGATCGGGGCCGACGTAGCTGCCGGCCTGGCCGATGTGCTCGCCGAGGACTTCCTTGAGCGCCTTGTGCAGCAAGTGCGTGGCGGTGTGGTTCTTCTGCGTGCGCGCGCGGGACCCGGAGTCGACTTCGGCGATCGCGGTCGCGCCGGACGCGGGCAGGGCCCCCTCGATACGCCCGAGGTGCACCACGATCGGGCCGACCTTGCGCGTTTCCTCGACCACGAAGCGCCACTTGCCCGCGGGATCGCGGATCAGGCCGCGGTCGCCGACCTGACCGCCACTCTCGGCGTAGAACGGGCTCTGCGCGAGCACGAGCTTCGAGGGCTCGTCCTCGGCGAGGAACAGCACGCGGCTCTCGAGCGTGAGCGAGCGAGCGCCCGCGTCGTGGTAGGTCGATTGCGTCGGCGCGAGGCCTTCGAGCTGCTCGGCTGAGAGCAACTGCTTGAACTTGCCCTCCGAGCGGCTCGCGTCCTGGTGCGACTTCTCGGCGGAGTCCCACTGGGCCGCGTCGACGCCCAGGCCGCGCTCGCGGGCCATCAACTCGATCAGGTCGCGCGGAAATCCGTACGTCGCGTAGAGCTCGAACGCGGCGGCGCCGGGGATCGTCTGCTTGCCTTGCAGGCCCGACTCGAGCTCCGCGAAGCGCACGAGACCGCGGCCGAGCGTGCGTCCGAACGAGAGCTCCTCGATCTTGATCATCTCGCGCACGTGCTCCAGGCGCGCGCGCATCTCGGGGAACGCGTCGCCGAGCACTTCCGCGACCGTCGGCACGAGTTCGAACAGGAACGGCTCCTCGAGCCCGAGTTCCTGGCGGCCGAAGCGCGCGGCGCGGCGCACCAGGCGGCGCAGCACGTAGCCGCGGCCGGTGTTCGAAGGCAGTGCGCCGTCGGAGAGCGCCGCGGTCACCGCGCGCGCGTGGTCCGCGCAGACGCGGAAGGCGATGTCAGCGCGCGAATTCGATGCGCCGTAGGGCCGGTTCGCCAATTGCGAGAGGCGCGCGAAGATCGGCGTGAAGAGGTCGGTGTCGTAGTTCGAGCGCTTGCCCTGCAGCACCGAGAGGATGCGCTCGAAGCCCATGCCCGTGTCGACCGACTGCGCCGGCAGCGGCTTGAGCGAGCCGTCGTCGAGCCGGTTGAACTCCATGAACACGTTGTTCCACAGCTCGATGAAGCGCTCGTTGCCGGCGTTGACGCCGATCTTCCTGTCGGCGCCGTCGGCCGGGTTCGTCTCGGGTCCGCCGCGGTCGATGTGGATCTCGGTGCACGGGCCGCAGGGACCCGTCGCACCCATCTCCCAGAAGTTGTCCTTGCGGCCGAAGCGCAGCACGCGCTGCGGTGCGATGCCGGCCTTCTCGATCCAGATGCGCTCGGCGTCCTTGTCGGGTGGCAAGCCGTCCTTCTCGTCGCCGGCGAAGACGGTCACCCACAGGCGCTCGGTCGGCAGGCCCCAGACCTTCGTCAGGAGCTCCCAGGCCCAGGGGATCGCCTCGGCCTTGAAGTAGTCGCCGAAGGACCAGTTGCCGAGCATCTCGAAGAACGTGTGGTGGTAGGTGTCGACGCCCACTTCTTCGAGGTCGTTGTGCTTGCCCGAGACGCGGATGCACTTCTGCGTGTCGACGGCGCGCTTGTAGGAGCGCGAACCCGTGCCGAGGAACACGTCCTTGAACTGGTTCATGCCCGCGTTCGTGAACAGCAGGGTCGGGTCGTCCTGCGGGAAGACCGCCGCGCTGGGCACGACCGTGTGACCGCGCTCGGCGAAGAACTGCAGGAATTCGCGGCGCACCTGCGCCGCACTGCGCGTGTTCGGGCTGTGGCTCATGCTTCTCGGGGGGGTGCGCAGCGCGGGAGCACGCCTGTGTGGCGCGCCCCCGCGTGCTTGCTTCGCTCGGCCTGGCTCAGGTCTCTTCGGCCAGCGCGGGGGTCTCCGACTCGGGCGCGCCGACCGGCGGCGCGACCAGCTTGCCGCGCAGTTCGTGCTCGATCGCCTGCATCAGGTCCGGGTTGTCGACCAGGAACGTGCGCGCCTTCTCGAGCCCCTGGCCCAGGCGCACTTCGCCTTGCGTCGGGTGCTTGAAGGAGAACCACGTGCCGCTCTTCAGCACCGGGCCCGCGGCGATGCCGAGCTCGAGCACCTCGCCCTCGCGGCTGATGCCGCGGTCGTACATGATGTCGAACTCGACCTTGCGGAAGGGCGGTGCGACCTTGTTCTTGACCACGGTCACCTTGGTCCGCCCGCCGACGACGACCTCGCCGTCCTTCAGCTGGCCGATGCGGCGGATGTCGAGGCGCACCGAGGCGTAGAACTTCAGCGCGCGACCGCCGGTCGTGGTCTCGGGGCTGCCGAACATCACGCCGATCTTCTCGCGGATCTGGTTGATGAAGATCACCAGGCACTCCGACTGCGCGATCGCGCCCGTCAGCTTGCGCAGCGCCTGGCTCATCAAGCGCGCGTGCAGGCCGACGAAGCTGTCGCCCATCTCACCCGCGATTTCCGCGCGTGGGACGAGTGCTGCGACCGAGTCGATCACGACCACGTCGACTGCGTTCGAACGCACCAGCGCCTCGACGATCTCGAGTGCCTGTTCGCCCGTGTCCGGCTGGCTGACGAGCAGATCGTCGAGCTTGACGCCCAGGCGCCGTGCATAGGCCGGGTCGAGCGCGTGCTCGGCGTCCACGAAGGCGCAGATGCCGCCCGCCTTCTGCGCGTTGGCGATCACGTGCAGCGTGAGCGTCGTCTTGCCCGAGCTCTCCGGCCCGTAGATCTCGACCACGCGCCCGCGCGGGAGGCCCTTGCCGCCCAGCGCGAGGTCCAGGCCGATCGAGCCGGTCGAGATGCCGTTGATCTCGCGGATCGCGGCAGCGTCGCCCAGGCGCATGATCGCGCCCTTGCCGTAGGACTTCTCGATCTCTCCCAGCGCGGCCTCGAGCGCGCGGCCCTTTTCGCTGCGCTTGGGATCGGGCGCGGCGGCCGCGGGCGTCTTGTCGTTCTTGTCGGTCTTGTGCTTTTGAAGGCTCATGGATGTCATCGTGACTCGGGTTCTGGGGCGTGTTCGGAGTCTAGCCAGGGCGGAGGGCCACTGGAAGCACGCGGCGCTCCCCCCAGAAGACGCTCGGGGAGCGCCAGGGTTGCTTCCCGCGGCGCGGAAAATCGTTCAGCCCTCGAGCGCGAGCTGCGCGAGCACCCGGTAGCGCGGCCGCTCGTCCGGCCGCGACTCGAACAGGCGCACCTCGCGCGCGAGCCAGGTGCCCGGCAACTCGAGCGCGGCGAAACCCGCGGGCAGGCGCGGCTGCGTTCCAGGTCGCGGACGGGCGAGCGTCAGGTGCGGCCGGAAGGGCTGCTCCTCGGCGGGCAGGCCGAGTCCGGCCCGCAACCGCGCCGCGAGCTCCGCGAGTCGTCCGCCGGCGCCCGGGACCTCGCGCGCGCCGGCCCACACGGCGCGCGGGTGGACGGGATCGGGAAAGGCGCCGCCGCCTGTGAGCTCGAGCTCGAGCGGCTCCAGCTCCAGTCGCGGGAGCCTTGGGACCGGACTTGCGCCGAGGAACACGAGCGTCAGGTGCAGCTCCTCGGCCGCGTAGAAGCGCAGGTCCTGCGCGCAGGGTGCGAGCAGCTCGGCGCCGCGCGCGTGCAGCCTCCGCGCGAGCTCAGGCGGAGGCTGGAGCGCGAAGAAGAGGCGCGCGTTCACTCCAGGCCGGTGTGCTTGCGAATCCAACTCGCGAGGACCTCGAGCGCCGCCGGCGCGAAGGTCTCCTCGATGCGCGCGTACTCCGCGGGCGCGCCCGTGGTGCAGGTCTGGAACAGGTGGTTGAGGCCGGGGAGCTCGCGGATGGTCACATCCTTGTTCCCGCCCTCCTCGAGCGCCGAGCGGATCAGCGCGAGATTCTCCTTGGGCGGCACCTGCAGGTCCTTCTCGCCGTTCAAGGCCAGCACGGGGCAGGTGACGTGCAAGAGGTTCGTGCGCGGATCGAGCGCGAGGAAGCAGCGGAACCACGGGCTGAGCAGCTCCGGCGCCTGCTCGGCCACGACCGCGTCAGCCTTCTTTGCGAGCGCTTCCTCGGAGAGGTCCTTCATCTCGGGCGCGCTCTTCATCTGCCGCAGCGCCATCGCGCGGATGCACTCCTTCAGCTCCGCGTCGCTCGCGCCCGCGACGAGCTTGGCGTAGATCTCGGCCGTGTCGTGCGCCTCCGCCTGCGCCTTGTCGGCGGCCATGCCGGAAGCGATGTTGATCAGCTTGGACTGCAGCGGCATCAGCTCGGCGCCGCGCATGCCCGTGCCCGCGAGCAGCACGATGAAGGCCACGTCCTGCGAGCGCGCGGCGCAGATCGGCGCGACGATGCCCCCCTCCGAGTGGCCGATGATGCCGATGCGCTTGGCGTCGATCTCCGGGCGCGTCTTCAGGAACGCGACCGCAGCGAGCGCGTCGTTGGCGAAGTCCTCGGTGGTCGCCTTGGAGAACTTGCCGGTCGATTTCGCCACGCCGCGATCGTCGTAGCGCAGCACGGCGATGCCCGCGCGCGTCAGGTGGTCGGCGATGACCAGGAACGGCCGGTGGCCCATCAGCGATTCGTCGCGGTCCTGCGGCCCCGAGCCGGTGACCAGCACCGCGCACGGGAAAGGGCCCGCGCCCTTGGGCAGCGTGAGCGTGCCCGCGAGCTTCGCGTGCGCTTCCTTGTTCTCGAACTTGACCTCGACGGATTCGTAGGGGAACGGCGTCTTGGGCTCCTGCGGCCGGCGCAGAGTCTTCTGCGCGTGCTCGCCAGGCGCGAGGCGTTTCATCGTCGTCTTCAGTTCGGCGCCCTGCTTGAGCACGCCGGTTGCGCTTTGCCCGTCCTGCGCCAGATCCAGACTCCACTCGGCTCCCGCGAGCGCGATCGAGAACACAAGCTTCTTGTCGCTGACCGCCACGCCGTCGAGCGGCAGGTCGAGCACCTGCTGCAGCGGGATCGAGATCGTGCCCGAGTCGTGCTTCAACTCGACCGAGAAATCGAGCGAACTCCCGTCGGGGAGTTCGACGCTGCCGACCCAGGTCACGGCCTGCTCGGTCTCCTGGGCGCGTGCCAGCGGGAAGAGGGCGAGCAGCAGGAACAGCGCGAGCAGAATCCGCGGCATGCGAAACTCCTCAGACGGTGACGATCGAGAGCAGCTCGTCGTAGCGTGCGTCCACGTCGGTGCGCGAGCGCGACGAGAGACCCTCGACGCTGAAACCCTCGACGCAGAAGGACGCGGTCACGGTGCCGAAGACCATCGCCTTGCGCAGCGTGGCGGGGTCGTGCTTCTTCTGCGAGGCGAGGTAGCCCATGAAGCCGCCCGCGAAACAATCGCCCGCGCCGGTCGGGTCGACGACGTTCTCGACCGGGTAGGCGGGGATGGAGAAGTGCACGTCCTTGCTGATCAGGAACGCGCCGTGCTCGCCCTTCTTCAGGACCACGTAGCGCGGACCGAGGCCGAGCACCGCGCCCGCCGCGCGCAACAGGCTCCTCTCGCCGGTCAGCATGCGCGCCTCTTCCTCGTTCAGCACGACCGCGTCGACGCGCCGCAAGAGGTGCAGCAGCGAGTCCTTGGCGATGTCGATCCACAGGTTCATCGTGTCGGCCATCACGAACTTGGGGTGTTCGACCTGGTCGAGCGCCTTGTGCTGCACGCGCGGCTCGGCGTTGGCGAGGAACAGGAACTCCGACTTGCGGCCGCGCTCGGGGATCTTGGGGTCGAAGCTCTCGAGCACGTTGAGGTGCGTCGCGAGCGTGTGGCGCGTGTTCCAGTCGGCCTCGTAGCGTCCGCTCCAGCGGAACGTCTCGCCGTGCGCGACCTCGAGTCCGGCGACGTCCACGCCGCGGCGCACGAGGAACTCGCGGTGCTCCGGCTTGAAGTCGCGGCCGACGACTCCGACCAGGTCGAGCGGCCCGAACGAACTGGCCGCGGCGGCGAAGTAGGTGGCCGAGCCTCCGAGGACCTCGCTGCGGCGGTCGTAGGCGGTTTCGATGGAGTCGTAGGCGAGGGTTCCGATGACGAGTAGGGACATGGGGGGCTCCGAAAAAGTCTACCCCGCCTGCTGCTCGTGCTCGAATTCCTCGCGCACTTCCTTGCCGCCGGGCAGGAGCAGGAAGAGGCCGCCCGCGAGGTTCAGCGCGACGGTCAAGAGGCGGTAGGTCACGCTCACCGCGACTCCCAGCGGCTGCGTCGAACCGAGCAGATGGAACAGGTAGCCGATCAGCACCTCGCCCACACCCAGGCCGCTGGGTGCGATCGGCAGCGAGCTGACGGTGTTCGCGATGGCCATGATGCCCAGGTACGCGGGGAAGCTCATCTGCGCGCCGAAGGCGGTGCCGATGGCCATCAACGCCGCGGCGATGCCGCAGTGGTTGACGATCGAGAGCACGACCGCGAGCAGCATCTCGCCCGGGTGCTTGGCGTACTCGAGCAGCGCGCGCTCGATCGACTTCAGCCGCTCGCGCTGCGGCAGCTTGTCGAGCAGGCGCGAGATGCCCAGCGCGCGGCGCGGCAGTGGGTGCAAGAAGACGAAGGTGCCGACGAGCATCGCCAGGAAACACAGCACCACGGGCCAGCGCATCTCGTGGAACATGTCGCCGGTCATCAGCACGACCAGCGAGGCGAGTCCCGCGAGCACGATCAGGCCCAGCACGCGGTCGACGATCACCGTCACGAGCGCGTCGGCGCGCCGCTGCGGGTTCTCGCGCACGACCATCACGGCCTTGATCACGTCGCCCCCGGTCAGGCCGGGCACGACGAGGTTGAAGAAGAAGCCCAGGAAGGTGAGCCGCAGCGCGTTCAGCCAACTCGTCGGGCAGCCCGCCAGCGCGAGCATGCGCCACCAGCGCGTGACGCTCATCACGGCCGAGACGAGCAGCGCCCCCATCGCAAGCCACAGCCAGCGCGACTCGATCTCGCGGAACACGCGCTGCATCGCCGGCTGCCACTCGTAGTGCGGCGCGCTCGCCTCGTCGGGGCTGCGCTCGACGCGCACGCGTTCGCCGCGCTCGAGTGCCGCGCGCGTCTGGTCGGGCCATCCCGCGGGGAGCACGCTGCCGGGCGCGGCCTCGAACTCGATGCTCTCGCCGCGCCACTTGCCTTCGATCTTGCCCGAGACTTCGAGCTTGGACTTGCCCGCGACCCAGTTGAGGCGGTCCTTCCAGGGCAGCATCGAGGCTACGAACGCGAGCAGCGCGAGCGCGAAGCACAGCCGCAGGAGCGAGAGCAGCCGCGCGCGCGTCTTGGAGGGCTGGCTCATGGGCCGCGCGCTCCTTGGACGGGCCGTGCGCTGTACAGCAGCCACCATTCCTGCCAGTCCTCCTCGCGCAAGCTGTGCAGGCCCGAGCCGGAGAGCGCCGAGAGCGTGCTCATCGCCGCCACGCGCAGCTCGGACTCGTCGCGTCCGAGCGCGATCTGGTACAGCGCCTGCAACTGCTCCTGGACCAGTTGCGCCGGCGGCGGCGCGCCGGGTTCGGGCGATTCGCGCACGAGGCCGCCCGCCGCGAGGCGCTCGAGGATGCGCTCGAGCACCAGTGGCGGCGTCGAGGCGCGCTGCGCGCCCTGCAGCAGGAGCCCTGCGAGCACGCCGTGGCCGGCGACCGACTCCGCGGCCTCGACCGCGGCCGCCTGCGTGCGCGGCGCCTCATCCGCGAGGCCGTGCGCGATGCCGCGCGAGACGCAGGTGCGCTCGAGCAGCGTCACGAGTTCGCCCAGGCCGCGTCCGCGGCCTTCCCAGCCCGCGCGCTGCGCGAGGCCACAGGCGACGTCCAGCGCGCGGCGCGCACCGTCGAGGTCGAGGTTGAGCGCGCCCACGAGCTCGACCGCGCCCGCGAGCTCGGCCTCCGCCGTCGCAGTCCATTCGCCCAGTCCCAGCAGCGGGCGCGAGGCCGCGACCAGCGAGCCGAGCGCGCTGCTGACCGCGTCGGGATTCGCGACGGGCTTCTGCTTGTCGGCTGGCACGGGCAGGATCCGGCCCAGCGGAGCCGCCGCGCGCGCGAGCACGTACAGCGCGCGTTCGCGCGAGAGCAGCGAAGGATCGTCCACGCACAGGCGCGAGCTCCACTGGATCGCACGCGCGCGGTTGTAGCGCTCCGTGATGTCGAGCTTGCCGAGCGCGAGCAGCTCCTCGAGGCAGGTCTGCGCCGGATCCTTGACGGCCTTCTTGGACTTCTTCCCGATCGCGCTCTGGGCCGGGCCGAGCATGGGGGCGACCACGTGGCGGAACCAGTACTCGAGCGAGCCTTCGAGCGCCGCGGAGTAGTGGTGGTGACCATCCGCCGCGTGCAGTTCGTCGAGGTTGTAGGCGCGCACATCGACCGCGCGGCACGAGGCGAGCGCGCAGAGGAGCACCAGCCCGCACGCCACAAGCGCGCGGAAGTGGCGGGACGGGGGGGTGCCGGGACGCATCGATCGAGTGGACGGATCCCGGGCGAGTCTAGGCAGGCGCAGGCGCGCCTGGAAAGAAGGAAGTGGTGGAGGCGGCGGGAATTGAACCCGCGTCCCGGAATCACCCTGACCGAGGCATCTACGTGTGTGTCCCGCGCTTTGGTTCTCGTCCCCTCGTCGCGCACGGACGCGCTCTTCGGGCACCAGCCCAGGAAAGTCTCGCCGGTTTGCCCCCAGGCAGTGCGCACCGGCCAGCCCGCTAATGGCGTCACTTCCGGGCCGCAGGCGTTCCCGGGGTGACGGCTACCTGATCAGATCAGGCGGCGAGAGAGTAATTGTTGGCATGCAAATGCCGCCTCGGGAGGATTTTACGGGGTGACCTGAGATCCCCGACACGCAGCCCGGGCCCAGACGAAACCGATCGAAACCGGTGCGCCCCCCGAACGGCCGCCATCCTAGCACGTCCGGGCCGAATTCAACGCCCGCGCTTCATCGCCCGGTCGATCTCGCGCTTGTCCTCGCGTTCCTTGGTGGCGGCGCGCTTGTCGTACATCTTCTTGCCGCGGCACAGGCCCATCAGGACCTTGATGCGCGCCTCCTTGAAGTAGATCGCGAGCGGAACGAGCGTCATGCCCTTCTCGCGCACCTTCTGGAACCAGCCCTCGATCTCGCGCCGGTGCGCCAGCAGGCGCCGGTCGCGCGCGGGGACGTGGTTGTGCACGTTGCCCTGCGTGTACTCGGGGATCGTGGCGTGGATCAGCCACAACTGGTGGTTCTTGATCAGCCCGAAGGCCTCCTGGAGCGAGCACTGGCCGTTGCGCAGGCTCTTGACCTCCGTCCCGGTGAGTTCGACCCCGCACTCGAGCTCCTCGAGGATCTCGTATTCGAAGCGCGCCTTGCGGTTGTCCGCGATGCGCCGGAGCGAGGAGTCTTCCTTGACCATATCGAGCCGCAGAGCTTAGCGCGCCCTTGGAGTCCGGCGCCCGCGCATCCGATCCTGGAGCGCAATGCAAACCGAATCCCAGGACCCGACCGATCTCTTGTGCGAGGCCTTGCGTTCCAAGGAAGGCGGCTTCGTCGAGCTGCGCTACCACAAGAAGCGTTCGCGTGCCGTCGTGGTCGAGAAGGGTCGCGTCGACACGGCCCAGTCCACGGAGCACACCGGCGTCGGCGTGCGCGTGCACGAGGCCGGCACCTGGGGCTTCGCCAGCACCGACGAGGCCGAGGTCGGCTCGATCCGGCGCGCGATCGACCAGGCGCGCGAGGCGGCACGCGCGGGTGCCAGTGCACGCAAGCAGCGCTCGGTCTCCCCCGCCGCGACGACGCTGGCGCGCGGACGCTTCGAGTCCTCCGGCGTCGCCGAAGCCGCCGCGCGCAGCACGGAATCGCTGATCGAGCTGGCCTTGAAGAGCGAAGCGCAGACGCGCGGCTCCTCCGGCTCGATTCGCAGCGCGAGTTCCTCCTACAGCGAGGTCTTCGAGGAGAAGGGCATCGTCACCAGCGATGGCGCCAAGGCCTGGACGCGCTTGGTGCGCCCCGAGTTTCGCGTGGTGGCCGTGGCCGAGAAGGCCGGCGACATGCAGCGCGGGGCCGAGATGGTCGGCGTGACCGGTGGCTGGGAGTGCCTCTTCGCAGCCAAGAGCGCGGCGGAGCTCTCCGATTCGGCGGCGCGCCAGGCGGTCGACCTGCTCGACGCGGGCTACCCCGAGGGCGGGCGTGTGCGCGTGCTGCTCTCGCCCGCGATCGTGGGCCTGCTGACGCACGAGGCCATCGGCCACACGGTCGAGGCGGACTTCGTCGCGGCGGGCTCCTGCGCGGCGGGCAAGCTCGGGACACGCGTCGCGAGCGAACTCGTGACGCTCTGCGACTCGGGCCTCTCCGAGTTCCACGACGGCGCGGGCGGCACGCTCGCGGTCGACGACGAGGGCGTGCCCACGCGCAACACGACCATCATCCGCCAGGGCGTGCTCAGCTCCTACCTGCACGACCGCGAGAGCGCGGCGCAGTTCGGCGTCGAGCCGACGGGCAACGCGCGCGCCTGGGAGTACGACAACGAGCCGCTGATCCGCATGCGCAACACCTACATCGCTCCGGGTTCGAGCTCGCTCGAGGAGCTGATCGCCGCGATCGACGAGGGCTACCTGCTCGAGGGCGCCTCCAACGGCCAGGCCGACTCCAACGGCGAGTTCATGTTCGGCACGCGCCTGGCGTGGAAGATCGAGAAGGGCAAGAAGACGAAGCTGCTGCGTGGCGTCAACATCTCGGGCCAGGCCTTCGAGGTGCTGCAATCGGTCGACGGCGTGGGCTCGGCGTTCCGCTGGGATCTCGGCTCGGGGCACTGCGGCAAGGGCCAGCCGGCCAAGGTCGATGCGGGCGGGCCGTGGCTCTCCTGCCGCGTGCTGGTGGGAGGCCGCTGATGGGCACGAGTGCTCCGACCTCGCGCGCCCACGCCCGCTTCGATCCCGCCGCGGTCGAGCGCGAGCTCGGCGCGCGCTGCGCGCACCTGGTCGCCGCGGCCAAGGTGCGCGGCGCGGACGAGGCCGAGGTCTTCGGTTCGCGCTCGCGCACGATCGCCGTGCGCTTTGAGAAGGGCGACCTGAAGCTGGCGCAGGTCGACGAAGGCTCGACGCTGGGCCTGCGCATCTTCCACGAGAAACGCCTGGGCTTCAGCTCGACCAACCAGGCCGACGAGCGCGCGCTGCAGCATTGCGCCGAGGAAGCACTGGCGCTGGCGCGCTTCGCCCCGCCTGACGAGCACAACCGCCTGCCCGTCGCACGCGCGTTGGCGCTGCAGGCGCCACTCGTCGACCCCGCCCTGGCCGCGCTCTCCGTCGAGGAGGTGGTCGAGTTCGGCCGGCGCGTGGTCGAGCGCGTCGCGGCGCGCGACGCACGCCTCTCGATCGACGCCGCGAGCGTCGATCTCTCGCGCAGCACGCACTCGATCTGGACCACGACCGGCGTGCACGCGGCCGAGTCTGACTGCCTCTTCAGCTGCTCCATCGGCGCGCTCGCGGTTGACGGCCAGGACGTCGGCGGGATGCACTACGAAGGCGATGTCGTGCGCACGCGCGGCGAGCTCGAGCGCTCGCTCGAGCATGTCGCCGACACCGTCGCCTCGACCGCGCTCGGGAACCTCGCCGCCGCGCGCGGCGAGTCCTACGCGGGCAGCGTGCTCTTCGCGCCGGACGCCTTCTTCGACGTGTTTCTCGCGCCGCTGGTGAGCGCCGCGAGCGCGATCGCCGTCCAGCGCGGCCGCAGCCCGCTCGCGGGCAAGCTCGGGAGCGCGGTCGCGAGCGCGCTGCTCGAGATCGTCGACGATCCGACCGACCGCACGCTGGCGGGCTGTGGCAGCTTCGACCGCGAGGGTCAACCGGCCGCGGTCTTCCCCTTTGTCGTGCGCGGCGAGCTCGCGGGCTACTTCTACAACGGCTACGCGGCCGCGGTGGAAGGCCGCACCTCGACCGGCCACGCCTCCGGGGGCGCGCGCGGCGTGCCGGGGCTGGGCCCCCACGCGCTCTGCGTGCGCGGCGGCGACGGCGGGACACGCGAACAGATGGTCGCGGCGTTGGGGCGCGGCCTGTTCGTGCAGCGCTTCTCGGGCACCGTGGACGCGGCCTCGGGCGATTTCTCGGGCGTCGCGAAGGCCTCGCGCTGGGTCGAGGGCGGCAAGATCGTCCGTCCCGTGCGCGAGATGCTGCTCTCGGGCAACGTCTACAAACTGCTGCACCAGCTGCAGCGCCTCTCGAGCGTCGAGGAACGCCTCGGGGGCGGGGCGCGCGCGCCCTACGCCCTGGTGGACGGGCTGTCGGTCACGGCGGGCTGATCAGAACGCGCGCGCGGCGGCTTGACCGAGGCGCGCGAGCTTCGTATCGTCCTGCCCCTTCATCCGGCCCGGGTGGCGGAACTGGCAGACGCGCGTGGTTCAGGTCCACGTGCCGCAAGGCATTGGGGGTTCGACTCCCCCCCCGGGCACCACACACGGTTTCATGGAAAAGGTCTTTTGGGGTAACCCGCTCTCGGACTGGCTGATCGCGCTTAGCGTCGCGCTCGGCACGTTGATCGTGTTGTCGCTCGCGAAGGCGCTGGTCATCGCGCGCCTTTCGAAGCTCGCCGAGCGCACCGAGACCGACGTCGATGACTTCCTCGTGGACCTCGTGCGTCGCACGAAGTCGCTCGCGATGCTCGCGACGGGGATCTGGGGCGGGTCGCGCTTCCTCGAGCTGAAGCCCGAGTCGAAGGAAGCGCTGCTGCACGGTTTGCACATCGTGCTCTGGATCCAGGCCGGATTCTGGGGCCTGAGCGTGGTCAACTACCTCGCCGGCCGACTGACCAAGGGCGAAGAGGCCGATCCCGCGCGCGCCATGGGCGCGAACATCCTCGGGATGGTCGGGCGCTCGCTGGTCTGGCTGCTCGTGGGGCTGCAGGTGCTGTCCGTCCTGATGGGGCAGCCTCCCACGGCGCTGCTCACTGGCCTGGGCGTCAGCGGCATCGCGGTGGCACTGGCGCTGCAGAACGTGCTCGGCGACCTCTTTGCCTCGATCGCGATCCTGCTCGACAAGCCCTTCATCGTCGGCGACTTCATCATCGTCGGCGACTTCCTCGGTACGGTCGAGCGCATCGGGATCAAGACCACGCGCTTGAAGAGCCTGACCGGCGAACAGATCGTGATGGGCAACGCCGACCTGGTGAACAGCCGCGTGCGCAACTTCAAGCGCATGAAGGAGCGCCGCGTTCTCTTCACGCTCGGTGTGACCTACCAGACCAGCGCCGAGAGCCTCGAGCAGATCCCGGGGATCATCCGCACCATCATCGAGGGGCAGCCCAAGACGCGCTTCGAGCGCGCGCACTTCAAGGGCTTCGGCAGCTTCTCGCTCGACATCGAGACGGTCTACCACGTGCTCGAGCCCGACTACGCGGTGATGATGGATACGCAGCAGAAGATCAACCTTGCGATCTTCGCGAAGTTCGCCGAACTCGAGGTGGAGTTCGCCTACCCGACACAGACCGTGTTCCACGTGCCGGTGGAGTGAGTACGGTGCCAGAGCAATCCTTCACGGATTGCCTGGTGGCGCGCGGGCGGTGCAGAGGGCGAGTGGCAATCCGTGAAGGATTGCTCTGGCACCGTACTCAGAAGGAGTTGTCGCGCGGGTAGAACGCGATCCCGACCGCGACGATCACCAGCAACAGCAGCGCCGCGCCGATCAGCGTCCAGCCGACCCAGCCGAGCGCGAAGACCACGGCGGGCCTACTTGCCCTGCGCGCCGGGCGCGCGGTAGACGAGGATCGCGCGGCTGCCGGTCTCCTCGGGGAGCTTGTACTCGAACACGGTGTCGAGCTTGAAGCCCAGGCGTTCCGCCTCGCGCTCGCCGGCGCGCACCTCGCGCGACCAGGACGGGCCCTTCCACATCACGAGGTCCTTGAGCGCGTGGCGCACCTTGCGCAGCGTGCGCACGTTCTCGCGCACCGAGCTCACGGCGCGCATCAGCACCACGTCGTGGCGCGTGCGCGCGAGGTGGTCCTCGCCGCGCGCCCAGACGGCGCTCACGTGGCCGAGGCCGAACTTCTCGATCGACTCCTCGATGACCTTGACCTTCTTCTGGGTCGAGTCGAGCAGCGTGAAGCGCGCTTCCTTGTCAGCGAGCGCGATCGGGATGCCCGGAAAGCCGGCACCGCTCCCCAGGTCGAGCACGCTCTTGCCGAACAGGCCGAGGAAGCGCGTCACCTTCCACGAATCCAGGTAGTGCTTGGCGGCCATCTCGCGCGCGCCGACGATCGCGGTCAGGTTGACTTCACGATTCTTCTCGAGCACGAAGCGCGCGTGCGCGGCGAAACGTTCGAGCAGGTCGAAGTGCACTTCCTCGCCGGCGAAGGCCCACTGCATCGCTTCGACCAGCTCATCCTGCGAAGGGATGGGCGTGTCGGGCCTGCCGGCGAGGTCCTGATCCTCCGCCGCGGTCTCCTCGGTGCCTTCGCCGGGCTCCGACTTCAGGGGATCGTTCTCGTTCTCCAGACCGATGGACATCGAACGGACGCGCGGGGACTCGCAGGATCGGGGATTGGCAGGGCAGGAGGGATTCGAACCCGCAACCTACTGATTTGGAATCAGTCGCTCTAACCGTTGGAGCTACTGCCCTTGGAAGGAGGGCGGGAAGGGTAGCCGAGGGCGAGCGCCCGGGCAAGCCTTGCACGGATCCCCTGGGCGCGCGCGCGTGGCAGCGCTAGAGTCTTCCGCCTCCATGATGGATCGTCCCGAGAGCGACAAGCGGGTGCAGCGGCCCGCGAAGACAACCCTGAAGACCGTCCGCGCGGACACGATCGATCCCGCGATGCTCGACCAGGACGCGCTGCGCGTGATCTCGCGCCTGCGCCGCATGAACCACGAGGCCTACCTCGTCGGCGGCTGCGTGCGCGACCTCTTGATCGGGCGCGCGCCGAAAGACTTCGACCTCGCGACCGACGCGCACCCGCGCCAGATCAAGCGCCTGTTCAAGAACGGCCGCATCATTGGCCGGCGTTTCAAGCTGGTGCACATCTACTACGGCCAGCACATCATCGAGACTGCGACCTTCCGCCGCGATCCGCTCAGCCGCGAGGCTGCCGACGAGCTCGTCGCCACGCGCACGGGCGAGGTCGAGCCCGCGGCGGAGGCGGAACTGCCCGACGACCTCCTGATCACCGAGGACAACGAGTACGGCACGGCCGAGGAGGACGCGCGCCGGCGCGACTTCACGGTGAACGCGCTGTTCCTCGACCCGCTCGAGAACCGGATCCTCGACTACGTCGGCGGGCTCGACGACCTGCGCGCGGGCCTCCTGCGCACGATCGGCGATCCGATGGTGCGCCTGGCCGAGGATCCGGTGCGCATCCTGCGCGCGGTGAAGTTCGCCACGCGCCTGGGCTTCCGCATCGATGATTCCACCTGGGAAGCGATGTGCGCACTCGCGCCGAGCCTCTCGCGCTCCGCCCCACCGCGCGTGCTCGAAGAGATCCTGCGCCTCCTGCGCTCGGGCACGGCGCTGGGTGCGATGCGCATGCTGCGCGCGTGCGGCGCGCTCTCGGTGATCCTGCCGCAGGTCGACGCCTACCTCGGTTCGAAGGACGACGCCGCCGACCAGGAGCGCGCGGACACGTTCTGGCGCCTGATGGAGGCGCTGGACTCCTACGTGCACTCCGGTTTCGTGCCGACGACGCCTGTGTGTCTGGCGCTGCTCGCGCTGCGCGTGATCGAGCGCGAAGCCGATCCGCGCACGCGCACGCTGCGCGGCGCGCCGCCCGACCTCGCCATCGTCGTCTCGGAAGTGCTCGACCCGCTCGCGATCACCGCGCGTCTCTCGCGCCGCGACACGAGCCGCGCCAAGCGCCTGATCCTGCATCAGAAGCGTTTCACACAACCGACCAACCGCCGCTTCCGTCCGCTCGTGTTCCTGCGCAGCGAGGAGTTCCCCGAGGCGCTCGACCTGTTCCGCATCCGCATGGCGGCGCGCGGCCAGGGCTGGGACATCTACGAGGGCTGGCGCGCGCGCTACGAAGCTGCGCTCAAGGCTCCGCCGGAAGAATTTGCCCAGCAGCAGGCCGAAGCCGAGGGCGAAGGCGGCCCGCGTCGCCGACGCCGCCGACCGCGTCGGCGCGGCCGGCGCTCGCCCGACAGCGCTCCCGGCGTCTGAGCGCGCGGAATTCGCGCGTCGCCGCTCGCCGCGCGAACGCGGGGTAGAGTTCCATTGGTTCAGGACGGCTGCGCCCCTCTGGGATGCGTCGACTTGCCCGGCGCCCCGGCGCTGGTCGCAGCGCGAGAAAACACGCGTTCCGGCTGGAGTCGGCGGAGCCAGGACTGCTTGGGTACGACCTCCCGCGCGGGAGGAGCGAGCCCCTGGGCCAGGCAACGCGACGTCACGCAGGCCGGGAGGGACCCCTCCCCCTCCAGCCAGCGGCCGCAGCCATGACGGGGGTTCGCAGCGAAAGCTGCGGACCCCTGTCCTTTTTGCCCGCGCTTCCGCGCCCGCGCGGGCCGTGGCATCCTCTGCGCGTGCTCGCCCTCGCGCTGCTCGTCCTCCAATCTCCCGCCGCGCCCGCTGCCGCGGCCCCCGATGACCGCGCGGCCGAAGACCGGCGCGCGCTGGCCGCCTTTGCGCACCTCGACGCGTCGGAGCGCAAGGATTTCGTGGACTACCTGCGCCTGGAAATCGGACAGGAAGGCCTGTTCCAGGGCGAGCTCGTGCACTTCGTGTTGCGCAGCGATGCGCGCGCGCCGGAGAGCTTCCCAGAGGCGCACGAGCCGGCGTTCTACGATCCAGCGGTGCACGCGCCCGAGCAGCCGACACCGCGGCATCCGCTGGCCGCGAACGACTCCCGGCTGCGCGAGGTGCGCGAGCAGTTCGCGGGCCACGGAGCGCGGCGCGCGCTCGACAGCGCGTGGAGCTACGACTACGCGCGCCGCGAGGTCGTGCGCCAGCGCGGCTGGGACGATCCCGCGCGCATCGTGCGCAACGCGCTCGCGGGTTACGAGCCCGACTACGACCGCGCCGAGGCACTGGTCGAGGCCGCACTCGACGACGGCTCGCAGCAGAAGGTCTTCCAGGCCTTCGGCCACGCGTACACCGACCGCCTGGGTGTCGTGTACACCGGGGTGACGCTCTTCGACGCCTGGGCCTCGGGCGCGGAGATCGAGATGCCCGACGTCGACACGCTCGGCCTTTACCACGACCTGCGCGGTGACTGGTCGCGTTTTCGCGCGCCGGTCTCGAATCAAGGGCCGCTGTACGAAGCGCTCGGCGAGTACTTCCGCGAAGCGAATCGTTTCCGCGGGCTGCGCCACGCGCTCGCGCTGTCGTACCTGGCCGGCCGGCCCGAGCTGGGCACCTACGCGGGCATGCTCGAAAACCTGCACCTGGCCTGGGAGAAGGCGCGCTCGACACCGCTCGCCCTGGTGCAGACGCTGCCCTCGACGCGCACGTTGGAGGGTGCGGGCGCAGCCCCGATCGCGGCGCCCCGCGGGCCGACCTGGCAAGAATACCTCGACGCGCTGGTGGCCGAGGGCCGCGAGCAGCCCGAGGAATGGGCCGCCGCCGAGCTGCGCCGCGACACGCTCGCCCGCGCCCCCGATCTCGTGCGCACGAAGGTGCTCGAAGGCTTGCATGCCTTCGGCGCGTACCAGAAACTGGAGCGTCCTCCGGCCCCGAAATAGACGTCTCCGCACACGACCCCCGACAGGAATCACGACATGAGCAGCATGGAACAGGTCGCCCAGGCCCTCGTCGCCCCCGGCAAGGGCATCCTCGCCGCCGACGAATCGACCGGCACGATCGAGAAGCGCTTCCAGGCGATCCAACTCGCCAACACCGAAGAGCACCGCCGCGACTACCGCGAGCTCTTGTTCACGACCGGCGGCTTCGGCGAGTTCATCTCGGGCGTGATCCTCTACGACGAGACGATTCGCCAGAAGGCGAAGGACGGCACGCCGCTCGTGAAGATCCTCGAGAAGGCCGGATCGATCCCCGGCATCAAGGTCGACATGGGCGCGCACGCGCTGCCCGGTTCGTCGCAGGAGAAGATGACCGAGGGCCTCGACGGCCTGCGCGGGCGCCTGAAGGAGTACTACGCGATGGGCGCGCGCTTCGCGAAGTGGCGCGCGGTGATCACGATCGGCTCGGGCATCCCCTCGTGCAAGTGCATCGAGGTCAACGCGCGCTCGTTGGCGCTGTACGCCGCGCTGTGTCAGGAGGCGAACATCGTCCCGATCGTCGAGCCCGAGGTGCTGATGGACGCCGACAACACGCTCGAGCGCTGCTTCGAGGTCACGGAGTGGACGCTGACCGAGGTGTTTGCGGAGCTCTCGCGCCTCGACGTGAAGCTCGAGCAGATGCTCCTGAAGCCGAACATGGTCATCGCCGGCAAGCTCTGCAAGAAGCAGAACACGCCTGCGGAAGTCGCCAAAGCCACGATCGAGTGCTTCCGCCGCACCGTGCCCGCCGCCGTGCCCGGCATCGTGTTCCTCTCCGGCGGCCAGTCGAGCCCCGTCGCGACCGCGAACCTGAACGCGATCAATGCCAGCGGCCCGCACCCCTGGCCGCTCAGCTTCTCCTACGGCCGCGCGCTGCAAGACGAGGCGATCAAGGCCTGGAAGGGCGATCCGAAGCTCGTCGCCGCGGGGCAGAAGGCCTTTCACGCGCGTGCGAAGCTGAACAGCGCCGCGCGCTACGGCAAGTACAGCACCGCGCTGGAGAAGGAACTCGTCGGCCTCTGAGCCGAGACCGAGTCGCCCGGGCACCACGCCTGCCGGAGCTCGGACACGCCGCGGGCAAACCCCGCGGCGTGTTGCATTTTACGCCAACCGCCGCCCAATGCCGTCCAGCTCGCGCGATGCGGTCCAGCTTGCCCGATTCCCACGCACCTCGCCTCGAGGCTCGCACCTTTAGCCGAGAGGCTCGCACCTTTAGCCGAGAGGCTCGCACCTTTAGCCGAGAGGCTCGCACGCTTCTCATACGCGCCCACGTTTGGCTACAGCTTCTTCGATCCTAGACACAGGTCGAGTCCGACCCTGTTCCTCTCACACTTCGGGTGACCGATGGGAGTCGGATGTGTTGGCCGCGACGGGGACACTTCGGCAACTTGATTGGGCGGATGTATGCGCAAGGCCCCCTGCCGCGTACGCGCCGAGAATCGCGCACGGAATTCACCGTCGTGCAGGCACTCCATGCGCGTCCCCAACGCTGCGGCTTCAGCGCCGACATCGCGTCGGGGATCCGTGGCAGGAGAGTGGCAGCCCAATGACGCCGCTCGAAATCGCGTGTCGTGTCCGAACGCCCGTCTGACTCGAACAGGGGACCCCTCGAGAGTTGCGTGTGCTGGCCGCGACTGGGCCTCGCGCACACATCCGCCCAATCAAGTTGCCGGCGTGTGACCCTGCCGCGTACGCGCCGAGAATCGTGCTCGGAATTCCGTGTCGCACAGGCAACTTCAGCGTCCCCCGAGCGTCTTAGGTATGGAGGGATCGGCGATGAGGCGATTTGCGAAGACGGCTGTAAGGGGGCGGATGTCCGCGGGCACAACGCAGTTGCGACCGCGAGTGACAGAGCGCAGCCAAGGGCGAACGCCAACGCAACCGCGAACGCAAACGCAACCGCGAACGCAAACGCAACCGCCGCGAAGCAACGCCGAAGCAACCGCGAACACCGAAGAGAAAGCAAGTGCAGCAGGCGCTCCCGTTTCGCAGTTGGGGCGGGTCGCGGGCCGGAGCGGGTCGGAAGCGCAAGGCGCCGCGGCCGCAGGTCCCCCACCGCGCCCGCGTGGATCATGCGCGACGCCATCCTGTGCTGGTGACGAGCCGCGTCGTTGCTGGCTTGCGCAGCCTGCGCAGCGGCGCGGAACTTGGTCTGGTCCGAACTGCGCTGTGCCGTTCCAACTCGGAGCGCTTCCAGATCGTGCACCACTCGATCCAGTCGAACCACCTGCACTTGATCGTCGAGGCGCACGACCGCGGGGCTCTCACGACGGGTCTGCGCGGTCTCTTCATCCGGCTCGCGCGCGCGCTGAACCAGTTCTGGCGCCGCCGAGGTAGTGTCTTTGCCGAGCGCTTCCACGAGCGCGAGCTGCGCACGCCGCGCGAGGTGCGCCATGCGCTGCTCTACGTGCTGCAGAACGCGCGCAAACACGGCGTCTGGGTGCGCGGAGCGGATCCATGCTCGTCTGGCGCGCAGTTCGACGGCTGGGCGGAGCCTAATTCCGCCCAATCAAGTGCACCGCGGGCTCGGATCGCTCGGACTGAGCACAGCCAACGCACCCAGGCCGACGAACGCACCCAACGCACCCAACGCACCCAAGGCGAGGAGCGGGCCGAGCGAAACGTCAGGGAGGTCGGGAACATCGGCAACGTACTTCACCGAGGTCCGTCCCCTGCCGCGGCCGCTGGACTCGAGCACGGGGCGAAGCGCCGCGCATGGACGTGGCTCCTCGATCTCGGCTGGCGCCGGCACGGGCTGTTGCACGAGCACGAGGTGCCGCGCGGAGTCTTCGGGGCGATCGCGCATGGCCGATGAGGCCGCTGGCGAGACGTGTCCGTCGTGTGTGGATCACCGGCACGCTCCAATGCAGAGCGGGCCGTAGGATTCGACCGCTGCGGCCCGGTTCGTGGCCTTCGCCTGGCCTGCTTCAAGGCGGACGAGCTGTTGAGGCTACCGCGGCTCGAGCAGAAGTTCGGCACCGGGTCGCGGCTCTGCTTCTGGTCGTGGTTCGTGCGTCGTTACGAGTGTGTCGTCCGACTGTGCCGTCCGAGTGCGTGGAGCGAGACCGTGGTGCGAGACCGTGGTGCGAGACCGTAGAGCCAAGACGTAGAGCGGGAAGGTAGAGCGGGAACGTAGCGCGAGGCCGAGCTGGAGGATTCCAGCCCGGCCCCGCCTGGAGCAACACGTGTGTCGCGATTCCTACTGCCAGACCACCGTCAAGGCGGACGAGCTGTTGAAGCTGCTGCCGCTCGGGCAGAAGCCCAGCACCGGGTCGCGGTAGTAGGTCTGGTAGTACCGCACCGAGCCCGGGCCGAGTGTGTCGCCAAGCTGCGTAGCGCGGACGGAGATCGGGGCGTCGGAACCGATCGGAGCTGTTGCGACGCCGCCGACGGCGTTGTGCGAGTAGAGCCGCTTCAGTGCGCCGCCGGTGCAGCGCAGGCCGTCGCCGAAGGCGACGGGCGCGATGTGCGCGTTGCCCTGCAGGAAGATGGTGAACACGCTCGGGAGTTCGCCCGACGCGGAGAACACGAGCGTGTCGTTGGCGATCAGCGGCAAGCCGCTGGAGCCCAGTTGCGAACCTCCGGTGGCGCCCGAGTTCTGGCAGCCGCGACCTGTCGTGCCGAAGTTGCCGCAGGGGCAAGCACCCGAGCTGCCGTCACCGAAGCAGAAGGGCGTCGGGACGAGGCCGTCGTAGATGTCGACCACGTCGCTCACCGCGGGAGCGCCGGGGGATCCGCCAGCGAAGAGCGCCTTGGTGCCTACGCTGGCCGCTTTCAGATCCAGTCGCGCCTGCGACAGATGCGTCGCCGGGAGCCAGGTCCCGGTGCTCGTGTCGAAGACCTCGACCACGTCGAAGGTCGCTCCGCTGCCGTCGGTGCCGCCGCCGACGAGGATCATGTTCCCGACCGCGGCCACGGCGGCCAGCGAGCGCGGGCCCGCCGGGAGTGAGTCGACCGTCCAGGTCCCGTTCGTCGCGTCGTAGATCTGCACGACATCGGTCACGACCGCGCTTGCGCCCGGACCGGTGATGCCGCCGAAGAAGTAGGCCTGATCGCCCACGCCGACCGAAGCTCCGTAGAAGGCTTGCGAGAGCGGGAGCGTGGACGTGCTCCACGAGTTGGTGCTGAGGTCGTAGATGTCGACCTCCGAGCGCGTCGAGACCAGGTCGAATCCGCCGGCGAAGATGACCTTGTTGCCGCAGACCGCCACGCCCATCATCGCGCGCTCATGGCTCAGATGCGCGACGGACCATGCGGCCGTGTTGGATTGCACGCCCAGGCTCGAATCGTAGATGTCGACCGTGTCGACGATCACCGGACTTGCTGGAGTTCCGGTGGCGCCACCGGCGAAGATGACCTTCGTCCCGACGGACGCAGCCGAGAGAGCGAAGCGGGCCTGAGAGAGCACGCCCGAGCTCTGCCAGGCTCCCGCCTGCGCATCGTAGACCTCGACAAGCGCGGTCGAGGCGGAGGAGTTGATCCCGCCGCCGCCGAAGAAGGCCAAGTTGCCGAGCGAGGTCGCCGAGGACAGCGTGCGCTGGAAGGTGAGGTTGGTGTTCGACCAAGTCCCGGTGGACTCGTCGTAGATGTCGACCCGGCTCTGGATCGCGTTGCTGATCCGCCCACCGGCGAAGAAGGCCTTTCCCCCCGCACTCGTGGACGCCATCCCCTGACGGGCGAGCGAGAGGTGGTTCGTCGTCCACTGGGCCTGGGCCGGCGTGGACGTGAGTGAGGCGAGGGTCAGGATCGAGAGGAGCGGTGCGAGGCGTTGCATGGGTGTTCTCCGTCTGGCTTGGGGTGTTGGACCGTTTCCAGGGGATCACCCGACGGGGCGAAGGCGATCCCGACAGGAAATCCAGCGAAACGGGCACACCGGGCTCCGCGGGCAAAAATTCTCTCCCTGAATCATCAACCTCCGGACCGGTTGGTGGCGGACAATTCCTTCGATGGCCGACCCTTCTTCCGGGGAAGCCTCGCGGCAAGTCACGCTCATTCTCAGCGCCCTCAGCGCCGGGAAGCCGCAGGCATCCGACGAACTCTTCACGCTGGTGTACAGCGACCTGCGCAGGCTCGCCGCCGCGCGCATCGCGCGCCTCGCGCCCGGGCAGACGCTGCAGGCGACGGCACTCGTGCACGAGGCCTACATGCATCTGGTCGGCGGCGCCGATCCGGGCTGGCAGGGCCGCGCGCACTTCTTCGGCACCGCCGCGCGCGCGATGCGCAACATCCTGGCCGACCACCTGAAGGCCAAGGGCCGCCTGAAGCGCGGCGGGCACTGCAAGCGCGTGGGCGACAACACCGCGGCGGAGATCGCGTCGGACGAGGGCCCGAGCGACGCCGAGTTGGCGGTCGAAGAGGCGCTGCAGGAACTGGGCAAGGAGTTCCCGCGCAAGGCCGAGGTCGTGACGCTGTGCTTCTTCGGCGGGCTCTCGCTGCCGGAAGTGGCGGAGGTGCTGCAGCTCTCGCCGCGCACGGTCGAGCGCGACTGGCACTTTGCGCGCGCCTGGCTCAACGGGCGCCTGGCGGAATTCGAGGCCGAGGCATGAGCGGCGAGCTCACGTTCGAACAACGAGAACGGCTCGAGTCGATCTTCGACCGCGCCAGCGAACTGCCGCTCGCCGATCAGACCGTCTTCCTCGACAAGGAATGCGGCACGAACGGTCCGCTGCGCGAGCACCTCGCGCGTCTGCTCGCGGGGCTCGCCGGCGAAAACCTGTTGGGCGAGGCGCAGGCCCCGCCGCCCTCGCGCGCCGGCACGCAGGTCGGTCCCTACAGATTGCTCGAGCGGATCGGCGAGGGCGGCATGGGCGAGGTGTACGCCGCCGATCAGCGCGAGCCCATCGTGCAGCGTGTCGCGCTCAAGATCATCAAGCCCGGGATGGACAGCACGCAGGTCGTGGCGCGCTTCGAGGCCGAGCGCCAGGCGCTGGCGCGCATGTCGCACCCCAACATCGCGCAGGTCTTCGACGGCGGCACGACGCCCAGCGGCAGCCCCTACTTCGTGATGGAGTACGTGGCCGGCGTGCCGATCACGGACTACTGCGATCAGCACAAGCTCTCGACGCGCGCGCGGCTCGAGCTGTTCCTCGACGTCTGCGAGGGCGTGCAGCACGCCCACCAGAAGGGCATCATCCACCGCGACCTCAAGCCCTCGAACATCCTCGTGACCGAGCAGGACGGCCGCGCGCTGCCCAAGATCATCGACTTCGGCGTCGCGCGCGCGGTCACGGGCCGCCTCGTCGACCGCACGCTGCACACCATGATGGGCCAGATCGTGGGCACGCTCGACTACATGAGCCCCGAGCAGGCCGATCCCTCGAGCACCGACGTCGACACGCGCTCGGACATCTACTCGATGGGCGTCGTGCTCTACCAGGTGCTCTCGGGGCTCCTGCCCTTCGAGTACCACCTCGCGACGGATCTCCCCCTCTCCGAGATCCAACGCTCGATCCGCGAGACCGACCCGCCCACGCCGAGCACGCGCCTGAAGCGCGAACGCAAGACCGCCACGCGCCTTGCGCCGCTGCACGGAACGGACGAGCGCTCGCTTTTGCGCCAGCTCACGGGCGACCTCGACTGGATCTGCCTCAAGGCGCTCGAGAAGGATCCCGCGCGGCGCTACGCCAGCGCGTCCGAGTTGGCCGAGGACCTGCGCCGGCACCTGCGACACGAGCCGGTGCTGGCCGGGAGACCGGGCACGCTCTACCGCGCGCGCAAGTTCGTGCGTCGCAATCGCCTGGGCGTCACCTCCGCGGCCCTGCTGATCCTAGCGCTCGGAGGCGCCGCCTTCGGCCTGGTCCACCAGGTCGCGGGCGCTCGAGTCGAAGCGGCCTTCTCGGCGCTCTCCGAACTGCGGCGGGCGGAGAGACTCGTGGATCGGGCGGACGAGCTCTGGCCCGCCTACGCGGATCGCCTGCCCGAACTGCAGCAGTGGAAAGCGGAAGCGGACGAAATCGTCTCGCACCGCGAAGAGTACCGGCGGGAACTGGAGGCACTCGAGTCGCGCGCCCTGCCCTGGACGGATGCAGAGCAGCGCTCCGACCCCGAGATCGCGCCGGACTCGGCGCGATTGAAGCAGCTGAAGGCGTGGGTCGACGGACGAAAGAAAAAGCTCGATCGCAACCTGAACCCCGATCTACCTCCCAGGCTTCGCCTGAGATGCGAGGCCCAGCTTCAGGTCTTCGAACGCGAGATGCCGCTGCTCGAGCCGCGGGTCTCTGCTCGCCAGACCTACGACTTCGAGTCGATGGACGACAAATGGCGGCACGCGTGGATGCGGGACCTCGTCGACATCCTCGACACGCTGGTCGATGAGCGGAGCGGCCTCGACTCATCCGAGAGCTTCTCGCCGGACCACGGCTATTGCGTGGCTTGGCGAATCGACCGTGCGAGAGAGATGGAGTTCGCCGAGAGCGATCCGAATACTGCTCCGCGCTGGCGCGAGGCGCACGACGAGATCCTGGCCAGCGAACGCTACTACGGCCTTGAACTGAAACCACAGAAGGGCCTGTTGCCGCTGGGTCCGGATCCCACATCGGGGCTCTGGGAGTTCTACGTCGTTCAATCGGGATCGGAGCCCGTTCGGGATCCCGAGACGGGAGGTTGGATGCTGGAGGAGGGGTCCGGCATCGTGCTGGTCCTGCTTCCGCAGGGCTCGTATTGGATGGGCTCGCAGAGGGGGAACCCGAAGGGGCAGTACTACGTTTCGAATCCCACGATCGGCGAGACCCTCTTCCACGTCGACAGTGTCCCCGCCTTCTTCCTTTCGAAGTTCGAGATGACGCGAGCGCAGTGGGAGCGCATTGGCGGTCCAGCACGGGGCAGCGGATTCCCGGGGGACGAACCGCCGGGGCCGCTCTTCCCGATCGACATGGTCAGCTGGACGGAGTGCGATCAGGCGATGCGGCGACTCGGTCTCGAACTGCCCAGCGAAGTGCAGTGGGAGTACGCCGCGCGCGCGGGAACCACGACCCCCTGGTGGACCGGTGTCGAGGACAAGTCTCTCCAGGGCGCAGCAAACGTGTTCGACCTGACGAGCTTCGCTGCTTTCCCGCAGTACGGCGAGTCGATGTCGCTGGACAAGGCCGACTGGGAAGATGGTGAAGCAAGGATGGGCCCCGTCGGGCGGACAGCGAACGGAGAGATCCGCAGACCGAACCTGTTTGGGTTCCACGACGTACTTGGCAATGCGATCGAGTGGTGCTCGAACTTGGCGTACGAGTACGGAACCGAGCCAGGCAGCGACCCGGATGTTCCCGTCGCGCGAGTCGCGCGCGGAGGCTCGGCGCGCCAGGGCCCAAAGCTCTGCCGTTCAGGTGCCCGCTTCACCAACTCCCCAGAGTTCCGGTTCCCCGCCCTGGGCTTGCGCCCCTCGCGCGAGATCGATCGCTAGCCGACGACCGCGCGCGCCGCGAGTTCCGCGGTCGCGAAGGCCGACTGGAACGAGAGCCCGCCGATCGGTCCCGTGAGATCCAGCAACTCGCCGCAGACGAAAAGGCCCTCGATCGCCTTCACCTGCATGGTCGCGGGGTCGAGCGCGTCGAGCGAGAGGCCTCCGCTCGTGACCTCGGCCTCGTCCCAGCCGAGCGTGCCGTCGATCAAGACGGCGAACGATTTCACGGACTCGACGAGGTTGTGGCGCTGCTCCTTGTCGAGGCCGTTGGCGCGCACGTCGACGTCGATGCACGCCTGCGCGGCGATGCGCGCGAACAGACGCCGCGGGAGCACTTCGGCGCCGTGCGCGACGAGCAACTCCCCCAGCGCGCGGCCGAGCACGGGGTTGCCGGGCTTGCCGGCGGCCTCGATCAGCAGGAGGCGCAGCCTCTCGCGCTCGATGCCCGGCGCGAGGTCGAGCTCGAGCGTGTAGCACGGCGGCGTCTGTTTGTTCTTCTGCGCCGTCGCACGGCCGCGCGCGACGTGCACCGAGAGATCCATTGCGGCCGGACCGGAGACGCCGTGGTGCGTGAAGACCAGCGGCCGCCGGCGCTTGCCGAGCACGCGGCGCTCGGCGTCGACGAGACGTGCCTCCGCGTTCTGCAGCGCGATGCCGGTGAGCTCGCGCGCCCAGGCTTCCGGGCTCTTGAGCGGCACGAGCGCCGGCACCGGATCGACGAGCGGCAATCCGAGGTCGGCGATCCAGCGGTAGCCGTCGCCGGTCGTGCCGGTCTTGGGGTAGCTCTTGCCACCCGCGCAGAGCACGAGACGCTCGCAGCGGGCCATGCGCCGGCCGGCGAGCTCGACTTCGAAGCCGCCCTCCACTCGGCGCACGAATTCGACGCCGGCTTCGAACTCGATCCGCGCGCCGGCCTCGCGCGCCTCGCGCTCGAGCGCGTCGCGCACGTCGACGGCGCGCCCGCTGACGGGGAAGACCTTCTCCAGCGGCGCTTCCTCGGTCGGCACGCCCAGTTCGGCGAAGCGCGCGCGCACGGCTTGCGGCGGCAGCGCGCGGAAGGCGTGCTTCAGGAAACGCTCGCCAGCGTGGCCGAAGAGCTTGGCCGCTTCTGCGGGACCGAGCGTGGTCGTCAGGTTGCAGCGCGTGCCGCCCGAGGCGAGCACCTTCGAGCCCGTGCGCGGCGTCTTCTCGATCAGGAGCACGCCGCCGGTCTCCCCGCGCGCGGCGAGAGCGCGGGCGGCGCGGCCGGCGGCCCACAGACCGGCGGCGCCCGCTCCGACGATGACGATCCGGCTCGTGAGTTCACTGCTCAAGGGGCGGAATGCTGGCGAACCCTCGCCGGAACGGCAAGCGCGCGCCAGAATGCGCGCCCATGCAGCTGGAAATCCTGGCCGTCGCGAGCGCGGGCCTGTTCGCCGGCGTGCACCACGCGCTCACCGGCCCCGACCACATGGCGGGCGTCGCGCCGCTCGTGGCGCGCGCCGAGCGCAGGCCGTGGAAGATCGGCTTCAGCTGGGGCCTCGGCCACGCCGGTGGCGCGCTGTGCGCGGCGGGCATCGCACTCGCGCTGCGCTCGCGCGTTCCGGGCCTCGAGGAGCAGCTCTCCGCTTTCTCCGAGCGCATCGTCGGAATCGTGCTGTGCGTCATCGGCGCGATCGGCCTGCGCGCGGCACTGCGGCGCGAGCGCGCGCATCCCGCGCACACGCACTCGGCCTTCGGTCTGGGCCTCGTGCACGGAGCCGCGGGCTTGAGCCACCTCTTTGCCGTGCTGCCCTCGCTCGCGCTGCCGGGCGTGCTCCTGCCCGCGCTCTACCTCGGCGGGTACGCCGCGGGATGCCTGAGCGCGCTGACCGGCTTCGCGGCCGTGCTCGGGCGACTCCCGCGCGCGCACGCGCGACTGTGGCTCGGTCTCACGAGCGGGGCGAGCCTCGCCGTCGGCCTGCTCTGGATCGTGCACCCGTATTGAGGGAACGCCCCTGAAGTGAGCGGGCGAGTGTCAAAAAACCAGCCTGGCTGGTTTTTTGACGGTCAGCTGACGGCCAGCGGACGCTCAGCCGTCGACGAGCGTCGGAAGGTCCTCGAGGCCCTTGGTCGCCATCCACGAATCGAGCACGACGGTGCCCATCGCTTCGCGGCCGGCGCCGATCAGTTCGAGCGCGGCGTCGTTGCTCGGCGCGTCGAGGATCGCCCAGCCCATGCCGTCCTCGATGCGGCCGTGCAGCAGCGTGTACGTGCGGCCCGCGAGTTCGCGCTGCATCGCGCCGCCTTGCGTGGCGGTGAGCAGCACGTAGGGCCGGATGTTTGCGCCCGGCTCGGGGTGCACGCCCGCATCGGCCTCGGCCGCCTGGCGGTCGAGCTCGCGCGCGAGCAGCGCCTGCAGCGCGGCGCGCGTGCGCAGCGGGTGGTATTCGAGCGTGAAGACCTGCGCCATGAAACCCGGATCGGTCTCCGCCCAAGTGCGCGCGGTCTGCGGGTCGGCGGTGTCGAGCACGAACAGGCCGCGCAGCGCGGCGTCGTGCTTGTCCTTTCCGAAGGGGCCGGCGAGGAGCAGTTTGTGCTCGCCCGCCATGCGCTGCATGTTCGCGAAGTGGCCGGAGAAGATCTGCTTGGACTCCTCCTCGGTGAGCTGCGTCTTCGCGCCGGTCTTCAAGTAGACGAGCGTGTAGCCGCGGTCGTCGGGACCGGAGCTCCCGAAGCGGCAACCCGAAAGGCCGGCGAGCACCAGGAGCGAGAGCAGGAAGAGCGTGAAGCGTTGCATCGGTTGGTTCCCTCTATCCACCGGACAGGGCTTGTTCCCAGGCCGCGAGTTCCTCCGCCCCGTGCGGGGAGCGCGGCGGTGTGTCGTCGTCGAGCGCGTCGAGGTAGCCCTCGGGCAGCGCCACCCGCTGCGAACGCGAGCCCTTGCCGCGGTGCGCGCGCAGCGCGACCAGCGGGAAGGCTTCGGCGGAGTCCAGGCGCGCGAGTTCGCGGCGCATGTCCTCGAGCGTGTCGAGCGTCGAGAGCGCGCCGCGCACCGCGGCGGAGCCCGCGAAGCCCTTCGTGTACCAGGCGCACCACTTGCGCATCTGCAGCATGCCCTCGCGTTCGCCGAAGAAGGCGACCAGGCGCGCGGCGTGGTCCTCCATCAGGCGCACGATCGTGCCCAGATCGGGCGGCAGCTCGGGCTCGCGGCCGTCGAAGACCTGCGCGAGCTCGCGGAAGAGCCAGGGCCGGCCGAGGCAGCCGCGGCCGACGATCACGCCGTCGCAACCGGTGGCGCGCATCATGCGCAGCGCGTCGAAGCTCTCCCAGATGTCGCCATTGCCCAGCACGGGGATCGCAAGGCGCGACTTGAGCTCTCGAATCGCGTTCCAGTCGGCCTCGCCCGAGTACAGCTGCGCCGCCGATCGAAGCAGGTCGTGAGCGTCTCATCGATGCCCTTGCGCACCTTGATCGTCACCGGCACGGCGCCCGCGCTCTTGACCGTGGCGCGCAGGATGCGCGCGAGCAGCCGCGGCTTGAGCGGCACCGCACTGCCGCCGCCCAGGCGCGTGACCTTCGGAACCGGGCAGCCGAAGTTGAGGTCGAGGTGGTGCACGCCCTGCTCGACCAGGCCGCGCGCCATCTCGCCCACGTCCTTGGGATCGGTGCCGTAGATCTGCACGCTGCGCGGGTTCTCGTCGACGCCGCTGGAGGCGAGCAGCAGCGTGCGGCGGTTGCCGAGCAGCCAAGCGCGCGCGGTGATCATCTCCGACACGTAGAGGCCCGCGCCGTACTCGCGGCACAGACTGCGGAAGGGCAGGTTCGTGACGCCCGCCATCGGCGCGAGCACGACCGGCGGCCAGACCGACAGCGGGCCGATGCAGAGCGACGCGAACTCGCCCGGCGCCGCGAGCGGCACGCTCTGGTTCTCGGGCGAGGAAAATCGCGCTCCGGCGGCCATCGCGTCGGCTACTTCGGGTTTTCCTTCTTCGGAACCGGGAGGCCCGCGCCGACGGGCTTGTCCTCGATCAGCGTGCGCACGAGCGTGCCGCGCCCGCTCTCGCGCGTGCTCGACTTCGGAGCCCCATCGGTCGCGAACTCGACCACGCGGCTGCCGATCGGCGAGTTCAACAGGTGCTGCCCGTTCGAGGGATCGACCGCGAGCTGCCACTTGTCGCTGACCGCGATCTGGTAGTCGTCCATCCAGAGCGCCTTGAAGCTGCCTGGCTTGACGCTCTGGCCCAGGATCAGGTCGGTCAGCACGCTGCCCGCGTCGAGGAACGCGACGCTCTCGCGGATGCGCGGCATGTCCTGCTGGACGCCGTTCAGGAAGCGCTCGATGTTGAGTGTCCCGCCCGCGAGCGTGCCCTTGAGCGTGAACACGCGCGGCCCGTGCGTGACGCTCATGTCGAGTTCGATCAGGCGCCCGTCGAGGATGCGTTCGCGCAGTTCACAGAGCGTGTCCGCTGTCGTCGCGGTGCCGAAGGTCAGCGCGCGGCCTGCGTAGACCATCGAGCCATCGCTCATGCGCGCGACCGCGAAGCTCTCGCCGGAGACGCGCTGGCCCTGGTAGCGCGTCTCCACCAGGCCCGAGAGCAGCGGCTCACCCGCGGGCTGTGTCGGCGGCGGGAGCTCGAGCGGCTTGCAGGCGAGCGCCTGCAACTCCTGCTGACGCGCCGCGAGCCCGCGCCGCAACTCGGAGAGATCGTTGGCGTCGAACACGCGCCCGCGGATCGCGACGTAATCGGGGTCGTGCAGCGCCCGGATGTCCTGCTCGGGATCTTGGGTCGTCACGACGAGGTCGGCCCACTTGCCCGCCTCGAGCGAGCCATGGTCCTTGCCCGCGCCGATGCGCAGCGCGCTCGCATGCGTCGCCAGGTGCAGCACTTCCGAGGCGCCCATCCCGGCCATTCCGGCCCACAGGCTGAGTTCGTCGAGCAGCGACTCCCCCGGGACGAGCCAGGGCGCGAGGCCGCAGTCGCTGCCCGGAACGAGCGCGACGTGGTGCGCGTGCAGCGCGCGCAGGAGCGCCACGCGTTGCTTCAGATCGGCGAGGCCCTGCGCGAGCCGCTCGGGCTGCGCCTTCAGTTCCTGCCCACGCTTGCTCGCGACGAGCAGCCACTGCGCCGCCTGCACCGGACCCAGGTACTGCAGCGCTTCCTGCGCGCGTTCGGGCGGCGGCCGCAGCAGCGAAGCGTAGAGCGCGAGCGTGGGAGTGATCGCCGTGCGCGACTCGCCGACGCGCCGCGCGATGTCCTCGATGTCCGCGTCGGAGAGATCGCTCCAGCGCTTGCCCGAGGGCAGCAGGAAGTCGATGTGGAAGATCCCGTCTTGCCCGGCCTTGAGCGCCTGGTCGAGCGTCACGCCGCGCGGCAGCATGCCCCAGACCTGCCAGGGCGGCGCGTCGCCGTGCGCCAGCGTGAGCACCGACTGCCAGGACTCCTTGGGCAGGCCGACGTAGTACGAGAAGTAGTCGATGCCCGAGCCGGCCTCGGGATGCACGAGGCGCGAGGCCTTCTCGTTGGCCTCCACAGCGCTCATCATCACCACCGCGTTGTAGGTCGCGGGCGGGGAACCATCGAGCACGGCGCCCGCGATGAACAGCGAGGGCCCGGGGTTGCGCTCGCGCGCGTAGAGCTCGCGCTCGGCGAGCATCTGTGTCAGATCCGCGCCGGTCTCGCGCACGAGCGTCACGCCGCGCGAGAGGTACAAGCGGTCGTGGTCGGCGTCGAAGTTCGCCATCCCCTCGATCAGGCCGGGGATCACGTGCTTGCCGGTGATGTCGATCTTCTTGGCGCCGGCGGGCACTTCGATGCCCACGCCGATCGCCTCGATCTGGCCGCGGTCGATCAGGAGCGTGCCCGCGAAGGGCGCCGCGCCGGGGACCATCGTGTGCAGGAGGCCGCCGACGAGGGCGATCTTCTCGAAGAGGAACGGGGTGAACAGCATGCTTGGATCGCCTTGGGCCAGCGGGAGGTTATAAAGCCTGCCCATGCCCGATCTCTATCCCACGGTACGCCTGGACACCGACGAACTGCCCGCGGGGCCCTGGATCTTCGGGCGCAACGTCGGCCCGCTCGCCTCCCCCCCCGAGGACGGCTCCCTGGTCGAGGTCGAGGACCGCTCGGGTCGCTTCGTCGGCCACGCGCTGTTCAACTCTCGTTCCGACATCCGCATGCGGCTGGTCTCGCGCGGCAAGAAGAGCGAGTTGCGCAACCCGCGCGAGTTCCTGCTGCGGCGCCTGGCCGCGGCCGACCGCCTGCGCAAGAAGACGCTGCGCATCCCCGAACAGTCCGACGCCTACCGCATCGCGCACGCGGAGGGCGACGACCTGCCCGGCCTGGTCGTCGACCGCCTCGGAAGTGCGATCGTGTGCGAGTACCACGCGCTGGGCTTCTGGCGCCTGCGCGAGGAGATCGCCTCGGCGCTCTCCGAGCTCTACCCGGGTTTCCCCATCTACCACCGCGTGCCCAAGAGCGCGCGCGCCTCCGAGGGCTTCGAGCCGCGCGGCGAGGAAGAGGCCTCCGAGGAGCTGTGGATCACCGAGAACGGGCTGCGCTATCCGGTGTTGCCCGCGCAGGGCCACAAGACCGGCTGGTTCTGCGACCAGCGCGAGAACCGCGCGCTCGTCGCGAGCTACGCCTCCGGGGCCGACGTGCTCGACCTGTGCTGCAACCTCGGCGGTTTCGCACTGCACGCCGCGCGCGGGTGCACGCCGCGTGCGCGCGGTGGACCTCGACGAGGTCGCGCTCGCGCGTGCGCAGCGCGCCGCGCAGGAGAACAAACTCGCCGTCGATTTCATCCATGCCGACGCCTTCGACTTCCTGCGCGCACAGAAGAGCGCTTCCGAGCCGCCCTCGCTGGTCGTGCTCGATCCGCACAAGCTGATCGTCGGCAAGACGCAGTACGAGGCAGGGATGCTGCGCTACCGCGACATGAACACGCTCGCGATCGGCTGTGTCCGGCCGGGCGGTCTACTGGCGACCTTCTCGTGCTCGGGCGCGCTCGACCTGCCGGCCTTCATGGGCATGGTCTTCCTCTCGGCCCGCCGCGCCGGGCGCGAGATTCGCCTCCTGGGCGTGCTCGGAGCCGGTCCGGACCACCCCCAGCGACCCGATTTCGCCCGCTCGCGCTACCTGAAGGGCGCCCTGGTCTGCGTCGACTGAGCGCTTTCGAGCGAAAGTCCGTGCGCGAGAGCACTGGATCTTCGGTCGCCGATCCGCCATTCTAGTTGGCCCCGCGCCCTTGCGTAGCCCCCCGGCTCCGCGAGGGCGCCATCGTCAGACCCGACCGATTTCGGAGCCCCACATGAGCCTCACCCTCCTCGTCAGCCAAGAAAAGTGGCAAGAATTCGACCAGGCTTGGAGCGAGCTGATGAAGTCCTCGGGACCGGTCGAGGAGCTGATCGGCGCGCTGCGCCTGGTCGGCGAGAAGAAGCGCCTCGCACGCTGCCTGCCCTCGGTCAAGGAGCACGCGGCGAAGCTCGCGAAGGACGGGCGTTCCGCCGAAGCGGCGCGACTGCTCGGTACCGCCGTGCAGGGCGGCGCAGCGCCGGGCGAGATCCTGCCCTCGCTGCTCGAGCAGGCGACCGCGGCCTGGGGCAGCGAGTCGTGGTGGCCGAAGTACGTCGAGATCTCTGGCCTCGCCACCGATGCGCCCGACGGCCGCCAGGCGTGGGCCGCCTTCGAGCGCCTGATCACGTTCCAGAAGGGCAGCTTGATCTACCACGCCGGCGGGTGGGGCGTGGGCGAGATCGAGGAGGTCGTGAACGAGCCGGCGGAGGTCGTCGTGCGCTTCCAGAACGGTCGGCGCGACCGCTTCCCGCTCGCCGCGGCGATGGACATCTTCGACCCGCTGCCCGAGGAGGATCTGCGCGCGCGCCACTTCCGCGATCCCGACGCGCTGCGCAAGGCCGTGCGCACTGAACCGCTCGACGTGCTCAAGGCGGTGCTGCTGCGCCACCAGGGTCGCGCTTCGAACGTCGGCATCAAGAACGCGCTGATGCAGATCGGCATCGACGGCTCGAGCTTCTCGGGTTGGTGGCGCCGCGCGCGCAAGCTGGCCGAGACCAGCCCCTGGTTCAAGGTGATGGGCAGCGCCACGAAGGGCGAAGTGCAGTTGCTCGCCACGGAGAGCGACCCGCTGCAGGACATGCGCCAGCAGATGCTCAACCAGCCGACGCTGAACCACGTGCTCACGCGCGTGCGCGACCAGCTCGCGAGCGCGAAGGACCCGCAGATGCGCCTGGTCCTGCTCGAGGCTCTCGAGCTGCGCGTGCGGGAGTCCAAGACCGGTAATCCCACGGCGCTGGCGGCCTGGATGCTGCTGCGCGACGAGCGCAAGGAGCCGCAGGAAGAGCTGCTCGCCCACCTGCGCAATGTCGCCGCCACGCCGCCGCCCGCCGATGCGATCGACGCGCCCGCACTGTGGGCGCTGTTCGCCACGCTTCCGGGCGCGCGCGAGCAGGAGCGCTGCGTGCAGGCGCTGCAGGACCTCTACGCCGACGACTGGAAGACCGAGGCCGCGCGCAACCTGCAGCACGCCCCGGGCGGCATGGCGCGCGCGCTGGTCGAAGCGCTCTACGCCGAGGGCCTCAAGGAGGATCTCGCGCGCCACTACAGCGAGCTGCTCGCGCGCCCGATGCGCGCGCCCGACGTGCTGATCGCGCTCGCGCGCCTGGCCGAGGCGGGCAAGCTCGAGGGCGAATTCGGAACCCCGCTCGCACGCGCGCAGTCGCTGCTCAGCCTGGCGACCTACCTGTTCGTGAACCGCCGCCAGGACGCGACCTTGATGCGCGCGCAGACGCGCCTCTCGGAATTCCTGACCAAGGGCAAGGAGCCGCTGATCGAGCGCCTGCTCGAGGGCGCGGACAATGACGCGCTGATGAGCCTGCAGCGCACGCTGCAGCGCGGCGTCGAAGAGGAGATCGACTCCGTCATGACCGACGTGTTCGCGCGCATCCTGCCCGTGGACACCGGCAGCGGCCTGCAGGGCCACCGCTTCTGGGAGGACGGCCGCATCTGGAGCACCAAGGCCGGCCTGGAGAAGCGCCGCGCCGAACTGCGCCACATCATGGAGGTCAAGATCCCGGCCAACACCGATGCGATCGGCAAGGCCGCCGCGATGGGCGACCTCTCGGAGAACTCCGAGTGGGAAGCCGCGATCGAGGACCAGCGCAACCTCACCACACGCGCCTCCGAGATGGAGATCGAGTTGCGCAACGTCGAGCTGATCGAGAGCGCGATCCTGCCCGAGAACGTGGTCTCGCCCGGCACGACGGTGCGCTACACGCAGCAAGGTCGCGCGACCGTGCAGGAGATCACGGTCCTCGGCCCCTGGGACACCGACCAGGGCGAGCACGTCGTCTCCTACCGCGCGCCGCTGGCTGCCGGCCTGCTCGGCAGCCGCCCCGGCGACGAGGTCCAGGTGACGCTCCCGACCGGCCCGATCACGCTGAAAATCGACTCTGTGCGCACGCTGCATTTCGACTAGGAGCGCGCGCCCTTCGCTGCCCGGTTCCGCGTAGAATTTCTCCCTGCATTTCGTTCCAGCCTCGAGCCGAAAGTGCCGCCTATGTCTCCCACCGCGTCGAAAACAGCACCCGATTTCAAGGTCAAGGATCTCTCCCTCGCTGCCTGGGGCCGCAAGGAGATCGAACTCGCCGAGCACGAGATGCCCGGCCTGATGTCCATCCGCGACGAGTACCGCGCGCAGAAGCCGCTCAAGGGCGCGCGCATCACGGGCTCGCTGCACATGACCATCCAGACCGCGGTGCTGATCGAGACCCTGGAGGACCTCGGCGCGCAGGTGCGCTGGGCCTCGTGCAACATCTTCTCGACGCAGGACCACGCCGCCGCCGCCATCGCCGTGGGCCCGAACGGGACGCCGGACAACCCGCAGGGCGTGCCGGTCTTCGCCTGGAAGGGCGAGACGCTGGCCGAGTACTGGTGGTGCACCGAGCAGGCGCTCGCCTGGCCGGACGGCCGCGGGCCGAACATGCTCCTCGACGACGGCGGTGACGCCACGATGATGGTGCACAAGGGCGTCGAGTTCGAACGCACGAAGAAGGTCCCCTCGCCCAAGAAGACCGACGGCGAGGACTACGGCGAGTTCCTGCTCTCGCTCTCGCGCTCGCTCAAGGAAGACGGCCAGCGCTGGACGAAGATCGCCGCGGCCATCCGCGGCGTGACCGAGGAGACGACCACGGGCGTGCACCGCCTGTACCAGATGGCCGAGAAGGGCGAGCTGCTCTTCCCCGCGATCAACGTCAACGACTCCGTCACCAAGAGCAAGTTCGACAACCTCTACGGCTGCCGCCACAGCTGCGTCGACGGCATCATGCGCGCCACCGACGTGATGCTCTCGGGCAAGGCCTGCGTCGTGCTCGGCTACGGCGACGTCGGCAAGGGCTGCGCGCAGGCGCTGAAGGGCCAGGGCGCGCGCGTCCTCGTGACCGAGATCGACCCGATCTGCGCGCTCCAGGCCTGCATGGAGGGCTACCAGGTCGTGCGTCTGGAGGACGTGATCGACTCGGCCGACGTCTTCATTACCGCCACCGGCTGCTACCAGGTGATCACGGCGGCGCACATGGCGCGCATGAAGCACAATGCCATCGTGGGCAACATCGGCCACTTCGACAACGAGATCGACATGGCCGGCCTCGCGAAGGTGCGCGGCGTGAAGCGCACCAACGTCAAGCCGCAGGTCGACGAGTGGCGCTTCTCCGACGGCCACGCGGTGATCGTGCTCGCCGAAGGCCGTCTCTTGAACCTCGGCTGCGCCACCGGCCACCCGAGCTTCGTGATGAGCAACTCCTTCACGAACCAGGTCATGGCGCAGATCGAGCTCTTCACCGACACGTCGAAGAAGTACGACAAGGCGGTCTACACGCTGCCCAAGCACCTCGACGAAAAGGTCGCGCGTCTGCACCTGGAGAAGCTCGGCGCCAGGCTGACGCAGCTCACCAAGGAGCAGTCGACCTACATGAGCCTGCCGGTCGAAGGCCCGTACAAGCCGGGTCACTACCGCTACTGAGAGCGATGGCTGCCGCCTCGACCGGCCGCCTCGCTCCCAGCCCGACCGGCCACCTGCACCTGGGCCACGCGCGCTCGTTCCTGCTCGCGTGGTGGCACGCGCGCTCGCGCGCTGGCCGGATCGTGCTGCGCCTGGAGGATCTCGACGTCGAACGCGTCAAGCCCGGCTCGATCGAGGACACGCGCGCGGACCTCGAATGGCTCGGCCTGGACTGGGACGGCGAGCTGTGGCTGCAGAGCGAGCACGCCGCCGCCTTCGACGAAGCCGTCGCCTCGCTGCTCGCGCGCGGCCTGGCCTACGCGTGCGTGTGCACGCGCAAGGAGATCGCTCAAGCGCAGAGCGCGCCGCACGAGTCCGTAGCGCTGGCCGAGAAGTCGCGCTACCCGGGCACCTGCCGCGGCCGCTACGCCTCGCTCGAGGACGCGCGCCGCGCGAGCGGCCGTGATCCCGCCGTGCGCCTGCTCGTCGAACCGGGCGTGCTCGAGCTGCACGACGAGTTCGCCGGCCCCTTCTCCGTCGACGTCGCCGCGCAGACCGGCGACTTCCCCATCGCACGCCGCGCGGGCGCGGTCGCCTACCAACTGGCCGTCGTCATCGACGACGCGCGCCAGGGCGTGAGCGAAGTCGTGCGCGGCGACGACCTGCTCCCGAGCGCCGCGCGCCAGTACCTCGTGCAGCGCGCGCTCGGCCTCCCGCACCCGCGCTGGTGGCACGTGCCGCTGGTCACCGACGCGCAGGGCGTGCGTCTGGCCAAGCGCACCGACGCGCTCTCGCTCGCGCAGCTGCGCGCGCGCGGAGTGGACCCGCGCGCGCTCATCGCCTGGGTCGCACGCTGCAGCGGGATGGACGCGCGCGAACCCGCGAGCGCGCGCGAGCTCCTGCCGCACTTCGACATGCGCAAGCTCCCGAGAGACCCCGTGCGGATCGATGCAGGCGCGCTCGTCGAGCTCGGAGGCTAGCCTGAGGCGCGCCGCGTCGCTGCGCCGCACTCCCCCCGCTCCCCGCCCACCTTCCCATGAGCACCGATCTCTTCCTGCGCGACGCAGAGCCCCCCGACGCCGACGCCGTCGCGCGCATTCACGTGCGCACCTGGCAGCAGGCCTACCGCGGACTCCTGCCCGACGCCTACCTCGACTCGATGCGCGCGGAAGACCGCGCCCGGCGCTACACCTTCGGTCTGGGGGACCCCGCCTCCCCGCGCACGATCGTCGCCCTCGCGCAGGGTGAGCTCGTCGGCTTCGCCACCCTGCGCGCCATGAGCGACGAGGCCAACTCCGCCACGCGCGTCCCCACGCTCGTCGGCGAGCTGTGCGCGCTGCACGTCGACCCCGAGCACTGGGGCCGCCGCATCGGCCTCGCGCTGATCCGGGCCGCGCGCGCCCGCATGAGCGCGTACGGCCTGCGCAGCGCGCGCCTGTGGCTGCTCGCAGGCAACACCCGCGCCGCGCGCTTCTACCAGCTCGACGGCTGGGTCGAGGACGGCGAACGCCGCACCGAGGTCGTCTGGGGCGCCTCCGTCGACGAGATCGGCCTGCGCCGCGGACTCCCCTGAGCGCCAGGCCCGATCCGGCCTGGGATTGCCCCCGATCCCATGCCCTCAGCCTTCGGTTCCGCGCCCCCGCCAGCCGATGGAGCGCTGCCCCGGCCGAGCTTGACTTGACCGAGGCCGTGGGTACCCTTGTGCCCCCGCACGATCCCCGGTAGCTCAATGGTAGAGCATGCGGCTGTTAACCGCAGGGTTGTAGGTTCGAGCCCTACCCGGGGAGCCACTTCCGGCGAAACGCGCGCGGCGCGACGCGCAGGGCGGTTAACGGGAGCCGCGCGGGTGCGCAGGAAACCCAGCGGATCCAAGGATTTCCGCGCGCCGCGCAGTCTCTGGTTCGCGTGCATCGTCCGGGTCCCCCACTTGATTCGGCACCAAATCGCCCGGACCCCAGACGAGTCTCCGAGGCGCAACGGAGAAACGGGACGGAAGGCGAAAATAGTGAACACACGGGTCAAACCACGCGTCCCGATCGTTCCGGAGGCTGCTCAGTCGATCACCGATCAACCCGAATCGGCTCCCGCAGCGCGACCTCCCGATCGCGAGGAATACCCTGCTCTTGGGGCCCAGCGAGTGCTCCTCCCAACCCCTTCAGGTCGCGAGCGTCGCGCCTGCACGGCAGCGACGACCCGGCCACTCTATCGAGGAACTCCGGTCGCAGAGACGCTCAGCAGCGAGCCGAAGATCATGGGATCCTCACCTCCGGCACACGCGTTCACGTAGATCCTCTCGTCGACGCGTGGCCGGCCATCCCGCCCAAGAGGCTCCGCCGACCCGCGCCGGAAAGTGATCTCGACCCCGTCTCCGCCAGGATTATAGACATCGATGATGCGGTAGGGCGTGCCACTCGAAGTGAAGATCGGCTTGGTCAACACCCAGCGCACCTTGCCCTCCTGCTCAACCGGTGCGTTCGTGCGCGCGTCCGCAGGCTGATCCGCGATCCGGCGGATGAGGAGCGCGTGGTAGGAGGTCGTCGGCCCCGATTGGGCCGCGAGACCGACGAGCAGCCCCTCGTTCGAAAGGAAGGAGGCGGAGTGCGCCTCCACGACTCTCGCCGCGGGATCGAGCAGGTCCAGCTCCAGAGTGCGAGTGCTCGCGAAACCCGCCTCGCCGCGAAGCTCCACCGTGAGCTTGTTTCCGCCGGGCGTGGCGAGCGCGACCGTACCGAGTCCCTGGATCCAACGCTTGTCGAGCACTTCGGGTGCAGGGGCGGAGGCAGGGGGAACGGGCTGTGGTGCGAGCAGGGCGACCAGGGCGAGCGCTAGTCGTGTTCATGGTCTATCCATCCTTGGGTTGAGTCCGCTACGCGGGGTCCTTTCGCGTGTTTGTGGAGGCGCGCAAGACCGTCCGAGAATCCGACCCGCGCTGACGGATCTCCACCACGCCCCCGCCCGTCACCGTCCTGCTCCGCGCCCTACTTCTTCTGCTTCTCGAGCCAGGCGCGCTGCTTCGCTTCGAGCGCGGCGTCGCGCTCGTTCGCGGCGCGGATCCACTCCTGGTAGAGCGGCTGTTTCTCGAGGTAGTCCGCGTAGCGCGGAAACGTCGCCGGATCGACGCCGTCGAGGATCTTGAGCGACACCTCGAGCGCGGCTGCAGCGAAGGATTTCCAGATCGTCTCGCCCAGCGCTGCGCTCGACTGGCGCGGCGAGCCCAGGTAGCCGGGCCAACTGGCGGGTTTGGTCGCGTCGAAGGCTTGCGCGAGTGTCGCGCCCGTGACGATCGGCGCCTCTTTGTAGAGCGGTGAGACCAACTCGGGCTTCAGGTAGAGCAACAGGCTCGTCTCGTCCATGCCCGCGTGGAGCGAGACGCCTTCTTCCTTCTTCTGCGCGTCCGTCAGTCCCTGGAGCGCGCTGCCCCAGCCGCCGAGCACGGGGATCAGGCCCCAGAGATGGACCATGCGGCCGCCGTAGACATCGTGGAAGTAGTCGCCGGCCTGGTCGAGCGCGCGGTTGTGCAGCGGTGCGCCGTGCACGTGCACGACGAAGATCCAGCGAAAGCCCTGGTCGCCGAGTTCGGTGGCGAGGTCCATGAACGCTGCCCGCAGCGTCGACGGTCGCACGGCGTAGGTGCCGGGGAAACTGAAGTGCCCGCCGAGCTCGTTCGAGCCGCTGGCACCGAGCGGAACCTGCGGAAACACGAGCACGGTCCAGCCCGGCTTCTGGGCGGCGATCCCGCGCGCGAGTTCGTCGGTCAAGCGCTCGCTCAGCACGCCGTCGGTGTAGGCCGGCAGATAGGGCCCGTGCTCCTCGAGGATTCCGCCCGGCAAGATCACGAGGGTCTTCGAGCGATCGAGCGCGCGAATCTGCGTCGTGTTGAGCTCGGTGACGCGCCGGACCTGCGCTTCTGCGGTCGAGAAGCCGAGCGAGGCGACGAGCGCGAGGAAAAGCGAGAGAGCAGAGCGGAACATGCGGAACTCCTCTGGGCCTGGGACAGGAAAGAGATATCGATGGATCAGCCTACCCGTGTTGGAATCGGTCGCGCGCGGACGTCTGGATGCGTGCGCGAGCGACGGGCGATTTCCCTGAGGAGAATTCCGGGGCACCGCGCAGCACTCTGGGCTCCAGGCTCGCAGCACGGAGGAAGCGCACAGTCGCTGGAGCTCGAGAGGGGTCCGCGGGCCTCGCGCGTTGGGATCCCCAGCCCGCATTCCCCCCATGCCGCAGGCCGAAGCTACAGGCGCTGGCGCTCGCTCGCCGGGCGGCTCCCGCAACGTCGCATGTCGTTCACGGCCTCTGCGATGCCTGCGACGACGAGAAGGAAGGCACAGCCGAGGACTCCCTGGAAGATCGCGGCGATTCCGCCACGATCGACCACGAGCGTGGATCGTCGAGGCCGGAAGGTCCGCCCGCGAACGGGCTCGCGAACCAGATCCAGATCGCGGCGCCGCCTCCGGTGCAGAGCAGGATCCAGGCGCACACTCGAAGGACCAAGACTGCCCCGCCGTCGGTGTTTTCGCGATTCGGTCCGATGGTGGCGGTCGAACGGCCCTCAGGGCCGTCGCTGCCGACCGGTTCTCCCGCCACCGAGTAGGGAGATCGTCCGCACTTCGGGCAGGTGGGACGGTCAAAGAAGGTTCTTGTCCCGCAGTACGCGCAGATCATGGCGGCCCCCGGACTGGGATCCCAACGCGCGCCCCTACTTCGCGAAGTACATCGTCCCGCGCTTCAGGCCCTTCACCTTGACCTTCTTGCCGGCGATCAGCTTCTGCATCGGGAGGCGCATGGTCTTCACATCGGTACCGAGCGCTGCCGCGATCTGCTCGCCGCGCGCGCCGGGATTCGCCTTCACGTGCGCAAGCAGCTGATCGCTGAACGCTTCGAGGTCGGCGGCGCTGCGCTTGGCGCCGGTTGCGGCCGCGGGCTTGCGCGCGAGGGGACGGGCGCTCTTGCGCGGCGCCGCGCGCGTGGGCTTCACGTCACCGATGACGAGGCTCAGCTTGGCATGCACCTCTTCCAGCGCGGCGCGGCGCATGAGCAGAGAGAGGTCGCTGGCGAACTGGGCAACAAGGGAATCGATGTCTGTGGTGTTGGGCATCGCGGCATCATAGCCAAACCCGGTGTTCGCCGTGCATCAGGACCCCGAGCCGACCTTCGCGCGCACGGCCTGGACGACAGCGGCCGCGGGCCACCCGCCGCCGAAGAGCCTGCTCAACAATCCCCCGCCGCGCGCCGCGACGGTCTGGCCGTCGACTTGGATTTCGAATTGGCCGGGAGTGCCGACCACGAGTTCGGTCGACGTTCCGAATTCCTGATCGATGGCGGCAGCGAGACTCGCTGCCCGTTCGCGGTAGCCTCAGGCTTGGCAGTACAGGATGCGGATGTTCATGGTTCGCGCAGGATACCTCGTCCCCTGCGCGGAGCGCGAAACCGCAACACGGGATCCCGCGAGCGCATGGACGACCCGCGCACGCCACCCAGCGTTGACACCCGCGCAGATCGCGGGTACTCCGAAGTGCCCTTTCCTCACCGGAGCCACGCAACATGCAGCCCACACGACTCCTCGCACTCTTCGTTCTCGCCGCGCCCGTGCTCGCCTCGGACTGGGGCAACGCCGGCGGCAACGCCGGGCGCAACGGGCTCTCCGCGGAGGTCGGGCCCGATTCCGCGGGCGTGCTCTGGAGTGGCGGGCGCAGTTCGATCATCGCGTGGCAGCCCGTGATCGAGAGCTCGCGCGTGTTTCTCGTGCGGCAGTCGAGCTTTCCGCCGGAGACGACGGGCTCGCCGGTCGTGTGCCAGGATCTCGACACGGGCGCGGAACTGTGGGCCACGAACGTGCCGGCGAACACGGGCGACTGGACGACCTGGATCGCGGGCGTGAATGCTGGCCGCGTGTACGCCTCGCGCTCGGGCAACGGCGCGAGCATCTCCGCGCCGCTGTACTGTCTGGACGCGGCCAGCGGTGCGGTGCTGTGGGTCTCGACGGTGAACCAGAACGCGGGCGCGTACGACGGCGTCGTGTTCGCCGCGAACGGCGATCCGGTCGTCGCGAGCTTCCACGACATCTGGCGCTTCGATCACACGAGCGGTGCGGTCGTGTGGAGCGCGAGCCGCGTCGGCTCGGTGAGCGGCGACTGCGGCGGAGCGATCGGAGGCGACGCGCTCTACGTCGCGGACGCGGTGGTCGGCGGACACGCGATCAAGAAGTTCGATCTCGCCAGCGGTGCTTTTTCTCTACCAGAGCCCCGTGATGGCGGGCTTCACGATCCAGACCACGCCGATGGTCGCCCCGACGGGACGATCTACCTCTCGCGCGTACAGAACAACGTCGCGGTGGACTTCTTCTTCGCCTTCCAGGACAGCGGCAGCGCGCTGGTCGAAAAGTGGCACGTTCCCGCGGGTTATTCGTACGCGAGCGAGTTCGGCGTCGGGCCGGACGGCAGCGTGTACCACCTCGCTCCGGGCGACGAGATCCACCGGCTCGATCCTGCGACCGGCGCGACGACGGCGAGCAGTGGGCCGCTCGCGCACGACACCTGGGCGCCGCGTATCGCGGCCGACGCGCTCGGGCGCGTCTTCGTCTCGAACGGCGGCTTCGCCAACGGCAGGTTCTTCTCCTTCGACGCGGACCTCACGCCGCGCTGGTCGATCGCCGTCCCCAATATCAACATCGGCGCGCCCGCGATCGGTCGCGATGGAACACTGGTCGTCGCCGGCGTCGGGACGAACGTCAAGGCCTACCGCACGGCGCAGGCGAACCTCGCACCCTTCTGCTTTGGAGACGGGAGTTCGGCCGCCTGTCCGTGCGGGAACAGTGGGGCGACGGGTCGCGGCTGCGCGAACTCGGCCCAGCCCACGGGCGCGCGCCTGGTCGCGAGCGGTGCGGCGAGCCTCGCCCACGACACGCTCGTCCTGACCTCCAGCGGCGAACTGTCCTCGGCGCTCTCGATCTTCCTGCAGGGAACGCGTCGGTCGCGGCTGTTCCGTTCGGCGACGGCCTGCGCTGCGCGGGCGGGAGCCTGAAGCGCCTCTACACGAAGAGCGCGGCCAGTGGTGTCGCGAGCGCGCCCGGAACCGGCGACGCGAGCGTCTCGACGCGCTCCGCCTCGCTCAACGATCCGCTCGCTTCGGGAGCCCTGCGCTACCTGCAGACGTACTACCGCGATCCGTCGCCGAGCTTCTGCGCGCTGCCCCGCGGGCGGCACCTTCAACATCTCCAACGGCGTGGCGGTGACCTGGGCGCCCTAAGCGCCGCCACGAGCACGGCGATTCGTCCAGGCGCTGGATTGGCGTCCGCAATTGGATTGGCGTCCGCAATTCGGCACGCAGCTTGATACGGGATCCGCGTCGCTCGTGCGATTCGCGAGCACGCGTGTCCGAGAGGGCGCGCTCCCGATCCGTCATCCGAAGTGTAGATACGACAATGAAACTCCACTCTCTAACCCTCGCCGCAACCCTCGTCCTCTCCAGCCTCGCGAGCGCCCAGAACAGCACGTTCTGCTTCGGCAACGGGAGCAGCGGCCCGTGCCCATGCGCGAACACCGGCATCAATGGCCGCGGCTGCAACAACTCGGCAGCGACCGGAGGCGGGGAACTGAACTTCCACGGTGCGACGAATCCCGACACGATCAAGCTCTCCGGCAGCGCCGTGATTCCCGGCGCACTGTCCGTCTTCCTGCAAGGCGACGCGCAGCTTTCGAGCGCCGCCGTGTTCGGCGACGGCATCCGCTGCGTGGGCGGAACCCTGAAGCGCCTCTACATTCGGAATGCAGACAGCGCGGGCTCGGTCGAGGCTCCGCAGGTGAACGATGGCGATCCGTCGATCACGCAGCGTTCGGCGGCGCTGGGCGACACGATCACGCAGGGCTCGACGCGCACTACCAGGTCTACTACCGCGACCCGAACCCCAGCTTCTGCGCGGCGCCCCGGGGCGGAACGTTCAACGTGACCAACGGCGTGATCCTGAACTGGTGAGGCTTGGGGCCCACGATCCGCGCGCGGCCGGTACACCGGTCGCGCACGGGTTTGGAGGCATTCCCGCGCGAGTGTGGAACGGGCCCCGCAAACGAGCGAGAATCGCTGCGCCCCTCCTCCACCCGGCACAAGAGACCCCGGCATGTTCCGCACCCTCTCGACGCTTCCATTCACGTTCGCGATCCTCTCCCTCCCGCTTCTTGCGACGCCCGTATCGGCGCCGGGGCCACGGCGCTGCTGGCACCTGACCGCGGGAGAGACCTTGCGCTATCGGATGACGATGGAGCAGGACACGCGCAGATGTCGATGATGCCCGATGGCGGCGTCAAGATGAGCATGGTCGCGGTGGTCGACGAGAAGGTCGGCGAGGTCGCGACCGACGGGACGGCCTCGATCGAACTCTCGTACGAGGCGGTGCGCATGGACATGGACATGGGCTTCTCGAGCATGCACTACGACTCGCGCGAGCCGGCGGCGGGCGCCGACAGCGACGGAGCGGACATGTCCAAGGCCTTCGAAACGATGCTCAAGGCGAAGATCCAACTGAAGCTGAAGCCGACGGGGGCAGGTCACCGACATCGCCGGACTCCAGGAGATGATCGATGCGATCGCGCAAGGGATGCCCAGCGATTCGGCGCCGGGCAGTGCAGAGATGATGAAGCAGGTTTTCGGCGAGCCCTCACTGCGCAAGATGGTCGAGCTCAGCATCTTCCCCACCGAGGCGATCGAGCCCGGCCACTCCTGGAAGCGCAGCTTCGACGTGCCCAACCCGATGATCGGCGCGATGCAGTTCGCTCTCGAGAGCACGTTCACGGGCATCGAGGACCACGCCGGAGAGCCGTGTGCGAAGATCGATGTCGCCACGAAGATCTCGATGCAGAAGGCCGCGAAGCCGGAGGCAGCCGCGAAGTTCAACGTCAAGCTCGATGACGGCGAGGCAAGACGACGCAATGGTTCAGCACCTCTCGCGGCCGGATCCTCGAGACGAAGGCGGAGATGTCGATGTCGATGAAGATCGCCTTTCCGACCGGCGACGATTCCAAGCCGCCGATGACGATGGAGACCACCACGGACACCAGCGTGGTGATGCTGCTGCTCGGGAAGGACGATCCGGCCTTCGTCGAGGCGAAGAAGCCGGAGCCGGAACCGAAATGAACGCCCGGCTGCTCGTGGCGGGCGCCAGCCTTTCCTGCCTGCTCTTTGGAGCGTGGCTCGGTCGCCACTGGATCGCCGCGCCGGACGTGCTCGCGTTGCCCGAACCGCCCGCTCCGAGCGCGGCCCCGCGGCCGTCGACCCCGGAGTTCGTGCGCGCGATGCAGTCGCTCGCGCTCGAGGTGCGACTCCTGGGGCATTCACTCGACACCTGTCCCGCCGTACCGTCGACGCGCGTGGCGCTCGGGCCCGCGACGCAGGAGCCGACGGAACTGGTCGAGACGCTCGAGGCCCTGCGGCGCGAATTGGCCGCCGCGCAAGGCGGAACGACGCGGCGGGGCCGCTCTCCTGCCGAGCGTGCGCGATCCGATCGCGGCGCCCGGCAGCGCTTCTCGCAGGGGCGCTCTTCGATGAGCTCGACGCGCTCACGAGCGTGCGGCCAACCACGGGAAACGACAGCGCGGTGGAGGCCTGGAACAAGTCCTGGGGCGAGGCGGTGCGCCGCTGGGAAAGCTCGCATCTGTCCTGGACGGCCGAAGAGCTGCGCAGCCGCTACGGTGATCCAGATTCCATCCACGCGGACTCCGAGGGCCCGTCGTACGTCTACGAGGGCAAGCAACTCGACGGTCGGCCGGCGAGCTTCATTTTCCAAACCCGCGCGGGCTACGTGTACGACGTGGACATCGCCGCGGTGTTGTCGGTGAAGTAGCGCGAGTGCCCCGCACTACCAGGCTACGCCAAGGGCGTTCGATACGTTGAACGTGCCCCGAGTAGGACGCAGAACGAAGGCGCGGGATCGCGGTACGCGATCTGGTAGTAGCGCACGCTCCCGGGAGCAGAGGATCACCGAGGGCCGCGGATTTCTCGCGAATCGAAAGCTCGCCCGCGTGCGGATAGCTGGCGGCACCGCCGATTGAGAGCCTCCATCCGATCCTGCGAATCAACCCGCCGATGCATCGCACCCCGTCGCCGAAGGGGGCTGGTGCAGGCAGCGTGGACGACCTGCAGGAAGACCGAAAACACCACGGGAAGTTCGCCCGTCGCGGAGAGCACGATCGTGTCCGGGTTCACCGTTCCAGTGACAGCCAGGTGAGCGCCGCCGGTCGCGAACGAGTTGTCGCAGCCGTTTCCAGGGGCGCCGTCGTTCGAGCACGGACAGGGCACGCTGGTCGCGCTACCGTCGCCGAGGCAGAAGGGCGAGCAGGCCGCGCAGATGGAATACGTCGCCAGGCACAAGGGACCGCCGGCGCCGATGTGCTCGTACCGCGCTCCCGAGGGTAGTGACGGAGGCTGGTACGTGCCGTGAAACACGCCCCAGCTGACGAGCGTGCCGTCGCTGCGCAGCGCACAGGACTGGTCGAACCCCGAAGCCAAGTCCACGTACCGCACGCCCGTCGGGAGAGGCGGGACGTTGCACTCTCCCCACCGTTGGCGCCCACTCCAGGATCGACCCCATCGCTGAGCAAAGCAACCGTGTTTCTCCACGTCGCCTCCACCTTCAGGCAGACCACGCCTGGGGGGAACATCGGAACATTGCATTGCCCGGACGTGTTGCTTCCCCACGCCACGACCGATCCGTCGCTGCACACTCCAGCAGAATGAGTGCTACCGGATGAGAGGGAAACGAAGTAGATCCCCGGGGGAAGCGTGGGGACGGGCTGCCCCGAGCCCCAAGCGAGAACGCTGTGGTCGCTGAGCAGCCCGAGAGAGTTGAAGTCTCCCGCGGCCGCGTCGAGCCAGGACGTGCCAGGCGGCAAGGCGGGCACGTTGCACTGGCCATGGTTGTTGTTGCCGAAGGCGATCAGTTCCCCGTCGCTGCGCAAGCTCAGCGTGTGCTCGCCTCCGGCCCAGACGTGGACGTACGACATCCCCGCTGGCAGCGCGGGGACGTCACACTGACCGACAGCGTTCTGTCCCCAAGCCACGATGTTTCCATCGCTGAGCAGAACCACAGTGTGTCCGAGTCCGAACCAGGCCGAGACCGCGCCACCGGAGTCGATCTGCGTCACGGCGATCCCCGGCGGGAGCACGGGAGCGTTGCACTGGCTCAGCGACTGGTCCCCCCAGCCGATGACCCTTCCGTCGCTGAGCCGCGCGACACTGTGGCCCAGACCGGCGGCGATGTTCACGTACGTCAATCCCGGCGGCGCGGGAGGTGCATCGCACTCGCCATGGCTGTCATCTCCCCAGCCCGCGATGCTCCCGTCGCTCAAACGGGCCAAGCAGTGTCGCGGACCCGCAGCGATATCCACGAATGTGACTCCCGGGAGGCAGCACGGGGACGTTCAATTGGCCGAAGAGGTTGCTTCCCCAAGCAAGGACGGATCCATCACTGCACCGAGCGAGCGAGTGCGCATCGCTCGCCGCGACCTGCAAGTAGGAGACACCTGGTGGGAGTTGCGGAACCAGCAACTGCGCCCCTCCGAGCCCCCAGGCCACAACCAACCCATCGCTGCGCAGTGCGAGGGAGTGGTAGCTTCCCTCGGCGATCCCGATGTAGGACAACCCAGTGGGCAACGTCGGCACGTCGCACTGCCCGAACGCATTGTTGCCCCAGGCAACGACCTGTCCGTCATTCCGCAGCGCCAGGCCGTGGGGCTTCGTGTAGTAACCCCAGGGTGGGTAGAACCACAGACTGCTCGTCGTCACGTCCACGAAGCTCGTCCCCTGCGACGGAGCCGGCGCGGGCGCGAGGTCCGTGCCCCAGACGATCGCCGTCCCGTCGCTGCAAAGGCCGACGTTGCTCATCCCCCCAGCTGCAACCTTCGTGAAGGTGACACCCGGCGGCAGAGTCGGGGTTGGAGATTGTCCGTGATCGCCGAAGCCCCAGATGGCGATCGTCCCATCGCTGCGGCATGCGACCGTGTGGTTGACTCCAGCGGAGATCGACACGAAGGACTCGTGGCTCCACTCGGAATGAAACGACTGCACACCCCACCCGGATACACCGGACTGGGCGAGCGCTGCTGCGCCGGGGAGGAGTGTGGAAGCGCAGAATGCGACACAGCGGAAGAGAAGCTTGCGAGCCATGACCGCAGGCTACTCGACTGCACCCGTCCTCAGCATGGGCAATCGCGCCTCGAGCCCCTACAATCGATCCATGGGACGACAGTGGCTCCAGAAGAAGCGCGGCCTCAACGCCGAGAAGCGCGCCAAGATCACTTCCAAGCTCGCGCGCGAAATCACGGTCGCGGCGAAGATGGGTGCGCCTGACCCGGCCTTCAACCCGCGCCTCGCGCTCGCGATCGAGTTCGCGCGCAAACAGTCGGTATCCAACGACGTCATCGCGCGTGCGGTCAAGAAGGGCAGCGGCGAGGGCGCGGACTCGGCCAACTTCGAGGTCGTGACCTTCGAGGGCATGTCTCCGCAGAACGTGCCCGTGATCATCGAGTGCCTGACCGACAACCGCAACCGCACCGCGCCCGACATGCGCATGCTGTTCAAGGACGGCCGCTTCGGCGCGAAGGTGCTCTTTTTCTTCGACCACCTCGGGATCGTCGAGGCCACGCATCCGGACGCAAGCCTGGATCTCGAAACGGCCGCGCTCGAAGCGGGCGCGGACGATGTCGAGGCGCTCGAGGAGACTCCCTCCGAGGGTCGCGGTGCGCGCTTCTACACGCAGCCCACCGTGCTCGATGCCGTCACCACCGAGCTGCGCAAGGCCGGTTGGAGCATCACCCAGTCGGAACTCGGCTTCCGTCCCAAGGAGAAGGCCGAACTGACGCCCGAGCAGCGCGCCGCGCACGAAGACTTCCTCGAGCGCATCGACGACCACGACGATTCGCACCGCATCTACACGGCCTGAGGCACGCGCTCGTATACTTCGCGCCCCGACCGCACCCGCGACGCGCGAGCCATGACTGATCTCACAGACGATTCGTCGGCTTCCGATGCACTGCGCGAGGGGCCGGGCACACAGCTGGGTCCCTACAAGCTGCTGCAGCAACTAGGCGAGGGCGGCTTCGGGGTCGTGTTCCTGGCCGAGCAGCGCGTGCCGGTCGCGCGCCAGGTGGCGCTGAAGATCATCAAGCTCGGGATGGACACGCGCCAGGTCGTGGCGCGCTTCGAGCAGGAGCGCCACGCGCTGGCTCTGATGGACCACCCCAACATCGCGCGCGTGATCGACGCGGGCGCGACGGAAACCGGTCGGCCCTACTTCGTGATGGAGCTCGTCAAGGGCGCTCCCATCGTCGAATACTGCGACAAGAACAGCCTCTCGATCCCCGAGCGCCTCGAGCTCTTCGAGCAGGTCTGCGCCGCCGTGCAGCACGCGCACCAGAAGGGCATCATCCATCGCGACCTCAAGCCCTCGAACGTGCTGGTCGCGACGCAGGACGGCAAGGCGCAGGCCAAGGTGATCGACTTCGGCGTCGCCAAGGCGACCTCGGCCAAGCTGACCGACAAGACGCTCTTCACCGAACACATGCAGGTGATCGGCACGCTGCAGTACATGAGCCCCGAGCAGGCCGAGGGCTCGCTCGACATCGACACGCGCACCGACGTGTACGCGCTGGGCGTGATCCTCTACGAGCTCCTGACCGGCAGCACACCTTTCGACCCCAAGACGCTGCGCGACGCGCTCTACAGCGAGATCCAGCGCATGATCCGCGAGGTCGAGCCGCCGAAGCCCTCGACGCGGCTCTCGACCTCGCTCGACACGCTGGCCGGCATTGCTGCGCGCCGGCGCGTCGAGCCCGGACGCCTGGGCACGCTGCTGCGCGGCGAGCTCGACTGGATCGTGATGAAGGCGCTCGAGAAGGACCGCGCGCGCCGCTACGAGAGCGCCAGCGGTCTCGCGCTCGACATCGGCCGCTTCCGGCGCGGGGAAGCCGTGCACGCAGCGCCCGTCAGCGCGGCCTACCGGTTGCGCAAGTTCGTGCGCCGCAATCGCGGCGCCGTGTTCGCGGGCGCAGCCGTGGCGCTGGCGCTGCTCGTGGGCGCGGTCGGCTTTGCCTGGCAAGCACGACTGGCCAGCGAGCAGCGCGACCGCGCCGTGCTGGCCGAGAAGGAAACGCGCCTGCGCGCCGACGAACTGCAGCAGGTCGCGTCGTTCCAGTCGCAGATGCTGGAGCAGATCGACCCGAGCCAGGCCGGGATGTGGCTCGCCGCCGACGTCCAGACGAGGTATGAGCAGGCGCTCGCGGCCGACGGGATCTCCGAGGAGCAGCGCAAGACCAAAGCCGAGGGCTTCGCCGCGCAGTGGCAGCGCGTGAACGCGACCGACACCGCGCGCCTGCTGATCGATCGCACGATCCTGAAGCCCGCCGTCGCAGCCATCGACAAACAGTTCGGAGCGCAGCCAGCGGTCGCGGCGCGCCTGCGCCATTCCCTGGCGGCTCTGTACCAGGGCATGGGCCTGCTCGATGCCGCCTTGCCCCTGCAGGAGCAGGCGCTCGCCACGCGCAGGCAGGTGCTCGGCGCAGAGCAGGCGGACACGCTCGATTCGCAGAATCGCCTGGTGTGCATCTTGATCGCACAGGCGAGCTTCGAGCGCGCCGAGATCTGCGCACGCGACGCGTTCGAGAAGAGCGTCCGCGTACTCGGCCAGGATCACCCGTACTGCGTGACCGCGCGCGGGAACCTCGGATACCTGTGCTTTCTCGAGGGCAAGCTCGACGAAGCCGAACCGCTCTGCCGCCAGGCACTCGAGGACGGGGAACGCGTCGAAGGGCCCGAGAACCTCGAGACGCTGACCTTTGCGGACAATCTGGCGCGCCTGCTCCTCTCCCAAGGCAAGAATGCAGAGGCCGAGGCGCTCTTCCGCACGTCGCTGGCGCGCTCCCGGCACGCGCTCGGGGAGGATCACCCGCTCACGCTGATCGGACTCAACAACCTGGGACACGCGCTCGCCCTGGAGGGCAGGTTCGCCGAGATGGAGGTGCTCTTCCGCGAAACGCTCGAGCGCCAGCGCCGCGTGCACGGCGCCGAGCATCCCGACACGATCACCGCGATCCAGAACCTGGGCTTCTCGATCCAGAACCAGGGTCGGCTCGCCGAAGCCGAGGTGCTGCAGCGCGAGGCCTTGGAGAAGTGCGGTGCGATGCTCGGCGAGCGGCACCCCGACTCACTCACGGCGCGCAACAACCTGGGCCTCCTCCTGCAGGACGAGGGCAAGCTGACGGAGGCCGAGCCCTACCTGCGCACGGTGCTCGACCTGCGCCGCCAGGTCCTCGGCGAAGATCACGCCGACACGCTGGCCTCGATCGGCAACCTCGGCCGCTTGTACCTGGCGCAGGAGCGCTACGCCGATGCGGAGCCGCTCCTGCGCGAGGCGCTCGAAAAGAAGCGCCGCCTGCGCGGCGAAGAGCATCCCGATACGCTCACCTCGATCAACAACCTCGGCGCGCTGTTCGAGGCCGAGGGCCAGGCGGCCGAAGCCGAGCCCTACTTCCGCGACGCGATGGAGAAGTGCCGGCGCGTGCTCGGCCCCGAACATCCGAACACGTTCATCACGACGATCAACACCGGCACAGCGCTCGTCTGGCTCGGCCGCCCCGCGGAAGCGCTCGAACTGCTCGCGCCGATCGAAGCGCCCGCGCGCCAGGCCTTCACGGGTGCCTACGGACGCTGGCTCGCGAAGTTGCTGGTCAGCCTCGGTCGCGCGCACGCCGCGACGGGCGAGTATCCGCTCGCGGAATCCGCGCTGCTCGAAGGGCACTCGCTCTTCGTCACGACGCGTGGAGGGGCGCACAAGGACACGCGCGCAGCGGCGCAAGCGCTGTTCGAGTGCTACCAGGCCTGGAATGCCGCGCAGCCCGACGCGGCGCGCGCAGCCAAGGCTGCGGAGTGGAAAGCGAAGCTCGACGCGGGCCGCTAGGCGCCCGATGGCTCAGGCGCGGGCTCACGTGTCCAGACACACAGGTGCAGCGAGTGCACCAGGCGCAGGCGCGCGAAGTCGCCCTCGAGCCGGAAGCCATGCGGCGCGAAGTAGCGTTCGAGCTCGCGCAGCGAGGTCGGATAGCGCGTCGGCCGCTTCAGCCCCAGCGCGACGCGCAGATCCGAGAGCCGCGACGTGAACGAACCCGGGTTGAAGTACGAGAGCACCACCTTGTGCCGCGCCACGCGGCACAGCTGCGAGATCACCTGCGCGCGGATCGCGGCCTCGGGGAAGTGGTGGAAGACGCGGAAGCAGACCACGCTGTCGAACGCACGCTCGGCGTAGGAGAGCCGCTGCAGGTCCTCGCGCTGGAGCGTGCCCGACCAGCCCGCCTCGGCGAGGTTCGCCCGCGCGCGCTCGAGCATCGCCTCGGAGAGATCCGCGCCGTCGACACGGTAACCGCGCGCGTGCAGGTGCTGCATCACGCGCCCGTAGCCGCAGGGCGCGTCGAGCACACGGTGCTCACGCGGCACGAGTTCGAAGGCGCGCTCGACAAGCTGCATCTCCGCACGATGCTTCCCGGGCTTCTTCAGCTCCTGGTAGCGCCGCGCCTCGTCGGCACTGTAGGTCTTCTGGAACGAACTCATCTTCCGCCTCGCGCTTCCCACTCGAGGAAGGTCTGTGCGGGCTCGTCTCCGAGCGTGTCGAGCGCGAGGCGCGCTTGCAAGCGAGCGGCCTCGCTGCCGGCAGGGATCTCCAGCGTTGCGTGGTAAGGACCGCAGTGCAGCTCGAGCGTCCACGGGCACGTGCTCAAGGGTTCGAAGCACGCGCAGCCGTCCTCGCCGAGGTGAGCTTCGAGAACGGTCGGTGGCACGTTCGGGGCAGGGGTGCGCGGAGCGAGTTCGTCAGTGGGAGCCCGCGGGCGGTCGTCCACGTGTGAACCCCCGCCACCGAGCCTTCTGCCGCTGAATCCTACGCGCACTCCGTGGTGGCCGGAGGCCGAGAACACTCCGGGATGGGTGGGCGCCTCGAATTCCGAGCTTGCGAATCCCCCCTCGCGCGAGCGGAAGGTGCACTCGAAACGGAGGCTTGGGCCGCCCACCACCTCCACCACTTCGACCTCCCGCTGCTCTGGAGGTCGAGCCGCGAGGCGCGACGCCCACTCCGCGGACAGGGAATACCCGTCGACGTCGAGCACCTCGATCGCGAGCCTGCGAAAGGCCCCGTCCAGGTCGAGCGTGAACACTTGCCCCTCACCCAGCGTGAACGACTGCGCCATGCCGACCGTCGTGCGTCTGGAATCGACCAGTCGCAGCACGTAGGGCCCGCCCGCGAGGCCCGAGAGATCGAAGCGGCCGTCCGCCTCCAAGGGACGCAGCGTCGCCGTTTTGGAATAGCCGCACCTGGGACAGGTCGTGAATTCGACCTGCAAGCCGCTCGGATCGCCGCGGACGAAGCCGAGCACGCGCGCGGAGCCCTCGCGCAGGCGCGATTCCGGCAGCGCCCGCGTCGTAGCCGGTGCGAGTTCGACAGGCACGAGCGCCAGCGGCTCGTAGCCGCGCGAGAGCAGGAGCAGCTCGTACCTTCCCGGCGTGAGCTGCAACTGCAGATCCCCGCCCGAGGTCGCTTCGCGGTCTGCGATGCGCGTCGCGCTCGCCGCGCGAACGCGCACCCTGTCGAGCAACTCGCCGGTGCGTGCATCGACGGCGCGCACGATCAGCCGCGCAGTTTCAGAGCCCGGCGCGCGAGGCTGCGCTTGCGCGATATCCGCCAGCGGCTCGCTCGTCTGGGAACTGGCGACCCTCGCCCGTTCGCGAGTGTCCGCGACCCGCGAGCTCTCGATCTCGCTCGCCTGGGGCGTGTTCGCTCGCGCGTGCTCCCCCGCGGGCGGCGCAAGAGCCTGCTCGGCGCGGTCAGGCGCCCGCAGCAGCCAGACGACGGAGATCGCCATGCACACCGCGGCCGCGAGCGGCGCCCACACGCTCCAGCGACCCCGGGCACTCGGCAGCTCTCGACTCACGCCACGAGTCTAGCGCGCCCCCGGATCGGTGCGCGGCCAGCGCCACCAGCCCGGCCAGGAGCCCGGCAATCCAGAGCACGCCGCCGACGCCGTGCGTGTCCACCGTCGTGAGCGCCGAACCCGGCGGCGAGAACAGCGCCGCGCAGCCGGAACCGCCGAGCGCGATGTCCACGCTGCGCAGCGCCGAAAGCAGCATCAGGCAGCGCCTCTCCGCCGCCCCGAGATCGCTCGGCATGCCGAGCGTGATACTCCCCGCGAGCACTCCGGTCTAGAGTGTGTGCCCGAGCATGCCGCAACGACGCACTCCGCTCACGCCCAGCTGGCGCGTGTACCTCGTCCGCGCGCGCGGCGCGGTGCTCTACGCGGGCGTCACGACCAACCTCGAGGCGCGACTCGATCTGCACCGCGCGGGGAAGGGCGCGAAGTTCCTGCGCGGCCGCGGACCGCTGGAGCTCGTGTACACGCGCAAGCTCGGCGATCACGGGCTCGCGCTGCGCGTCGAACGCAGGCTCAAGCAGCTCTCGAAGACCGAGAAGGAAGCACTCGTGCTGGCGCAACCGACACGCGCGCGACTGCTGAAACAGCTCGAGCTCGCTCAGGGCGTGAGCGGGAAGAAGCGCGGCACCACGAGCAGCGTCACGAGCCAGGTGATCACCGTGAAGGGAAAGCCCTGCACGAAGTAGTCGCGCGCCTTGTAGCGGCCGGGCGCGAAGACGAGCAGCGTGCTCTCGTGCGCCCAGGGTGTGCTGAAGCCGGCTGAAGTGCAGATCGCCATGCCGAGCAAAAAGGGCACGGGGCTCGAACCGCTCGCGACCGCGAGCTCGTAGGCGATCGGCGCGAGGATCACCGCCACGGCGGCGTTCTCGATCACCTGCGTCAGGGCGACCGTCACGAGCAGCAGCAGGCCGAACACCACCCAGGGCTGCGCATTCGGCGCGGAGAAGGTGATCGCCTGGGCGAGATCGTGCGCGGCGCCGCTGGTTTCGAGCGCGAGGCCGAGCGGGATCATGCCCCCGAGCACCATCACGATGCGCCAGTCGATCGCGCGGTAGGCCTCGCGCACCCCCAGGCAGCCCGAGAGCACTGCGACGAGCGCCGAGACCAGCATGCAGAAGGCCGGGTGCAACAGGCGCAAAGCCGAGGCCACCACGATGAACAAGAGCAGTCCGAGCAGCAGCGCACCGTGGCGCTTGCCGCTCAGCGGCAGCGGGCGACTCTCGAGCAGCGCGACGTCCGGCTCCTCGCGCAACTCCTCGAGCACGCGCTCGTGGCACACGAAGAGCAGCGAGTCGCCCGCCGCGAGCTCGCGGTCCAGCGGTCGCTCGGAGATCGAGCGGCCCTGGTGGCCGACCGCGAGTACGGAGAGGTCGTAGCGCCGTCGGAAGTCCGAATCGAGCAGGCTCTGCCCCTCCAGGCGCGAGCGCGGGACCACCAGCGCCTCCACCAGGCGCAGGTCCATGCGCCGCAGCGTGCGGTCGCGCAGCTTGAGCTCTTCCTTCACCTGCAGACCGGGCTGCTCGAGCAGCGACGCGAGTCCCTGCGCCTGTCCCTGGACGATCAGCACGTCGTCCTGGCGCAGCAGCAGCGCAGGGTCGGGTTCGAGGCTCTCGCCCGCGCGCACGACCCCCAGCAACGTGACGTCGAAGCTGCGGTCGAGGTTGAGCTCGCGCAGCGTCTTCCCGAGCATGCTCGAGGAGGGGCTGGCCATCACCTCGGTCAGGAACTCCTTCACCTCGTAACGCTCGGTCAGCGAAGGGCCCGGCCCGCCGTGCGGCAGGAAACGCCGGCCGATGAGCAGGAAGTACGCCAGCGAGACAGCCCAGATGCAGGCAGCGACCGGCGTGAAGTCGAGGAAGCCCAGGCCCGTGCCGGTCTGTGCGTGCAGGAAGTCCGAGGCGAGGATGTTGGAGCGCGTCCCGATCAGCGTCCACTGGCCGCCGAGCAGCGAGGCGAAGGCGAGCGGCAGCAGCAGGCGCGAGGGTGCGTAGCGCCGGCGCTTGGCGACTGCGAGCACGAGCGGCATCCACACGAGCACGGTCGCCGTGTCGCTGACCAGCGCGCTGAAGAGCGTCACGACGGTCAGCAGCGTCGCCTGCAGCATCAGCTCGGAGCGCGAGCCCAGGCGCAGCAGGCCTTCGCCGATCCACGACGCGGCTCCTGTGCGTTGCAGCGCAGCCGAGAGCACGAACATCGAGGCGATCATCGCGACCGCGGGACTCCCGAAACCCGAGAGCGCCTGCGAGAGGCTCAAGACCCCGACCCACTCGTCGCCGAGTCTGCGCCAGGGCACGAGCAGCGCGACCAGGATCAGCAGCGCGACCAGGTCGATGCGCAGCCACTCCTTGTAGAGCGCGATGAGCGCGGCGCCGAGCAGCAGCCAGAGGTAGAGGGCCTCGCCGTTCATCCGCGTACGCTCCGCATGACGCGCAGTCTAGGGCGCACAGGGAAGCGCCCCAACTACGGTCTTGGGCGTTTGTGCTCCGCCGCGCGCCCGCGCCGGAAGCGCCGGCCGATGTCGTCGAAGATCGAGTAAGCGACCGGCGTGACGAGCAGCGAGAGCAAGAGGCTCAAGGCCTGTCCGCCGACGATCATCTTGGCCATCGAAGCGCGGGACGCGGAGCCAGGGCCCTCGCCGAGCGCGATCGGGATCATGCTCGCGATCAACATCAGCGTGGTCATCAGGATCGGCCGCAGCCGCACGCGATTGGCCTCGAGGATGGCCCACAGGCGCAGGCGCTTGTCCTGCGGTTGCCGGCTCGCCCAGCGGCCGAAGCCGCCCAGCTCCGGATCCGCCACGCCCTCGCGTACGCCGATCGGAACGAGCTCCGGCTCCTGCTGCGCGCGCGCGCGCAGAACGTTGGTGTAGTCGACCTGCAGGATGCCGTTCTTCTTGACGATGCCGAAGAGCAGGAACACGCCCAGGATCGAGAAGATCGTCAGCGACTGGCCCAGCGTGATCAGCGAGAGCAGCGCGAAGGGGATCGTCAGCGGCACTGCCAGCAGGATCGTGATCGGGTGCACGAAGCTCTCGAACTGCGCCGCGAGGATCATGTACATGAATACCAGGCTGAGCATCAGCGCGACCACGAAGGCGGAATTCGACTCGGCCTGCGTCTTGGCGCGACCGCTGGCGATCAGCTGGTACTCGGGCGGCATGTGCAGCTCCGCCGCGGCCTTCTGGAACTCCTCGACGCCGCGGTTGGTCGTGCTGCCGGCGAGGTTCGCGATCAAGGTGACCTTGCGCTGGCGCGCGAAGCGGTCGATCTGCGAGGGCCCGCGCGCCTCCGAGAGCCGCGCCACGTTCCCCAGCTCGAGGCGCTCGCCGCGCGCGTTCAGGATCTTGAGCCGTTCGACGGCAGCATGGTCGTCGCGGTCCGCACCCTCGGCGCGCAGCCAGACGTCGTAGAGCTCGCCCAGCCGGTCGTCCTTGAAGTCGGTCACGATCTGGCCGCCGACGAGCACCGAGAGTGTCGAGGCGATCGCCTGGATCGAGACCTGCTGGTCGCTCGCGCGTTCGCGGTCGACCTCGACGCGCAGCTCGGGCTTGCGCAGCGCGGTGGTGGTGTCCACATCGGCGAAACCGGGCGTTCCGCGCATGCGCTGGACGATCTGGTCGGCGTAGCCCGTGAGCGCCTTGAGGTCGGGCCCGGTGAGCGTGAACTCCAGGTCGGCATTGACGCTGCCGCTGGAGATATTGGCCGGCAACTGCACGCTGGTGCGCAGGTCCACGAGCAGCGGATCGGCCGCGAGCAGCTTGCGCACACGGGCCATGATCGCGGACTGGCTGAATTCGCCGGCCTTGCTCCGCGCGCGCTCGTCGAGCTCCACCAGGCGCACGTAGATGCTGCCCTGCGTGACGTCGCCCTGGGCCTTCGAGACCTTGCCGGTCGTGTCGCCGATGGTCGTCATCACGTGCACGATCTCGGGCATCCCGCGCAGTTGCTGCTCGATGTGCGTGAAAGTGTCGGAGCTGCGCGAGAGCGTCCAGCCCTCGGGCGTCGTGATCGCGACTTCGAACTCGCTCTGGTCGTCCTTGGGCAGGAAGTCCAGGCCGATCATGCGCGAGAGACCCGGCCAGTGGATCAAGGGCACGGGGAAGATGCTCGCGACGACGGCGACCGCGGAGAGCACGATCGCCCAGCGCTGGCGCATCGACCAGCGCAGCACAGCCAGGTAGGGCTTCTCGACCAGCGCGCCGTAGAGGCCGCCGGAGTGGTGGCTCACTCCGTGCGCAGCGGCCTCGCGCGCCTTGGGCGAGAGCTTCAGGAAGCGCGAGCAGAGCATCGGCGTCAGCGTGAAGCAGACCAGCATCGACATCAGGATCGCGACCGCGGTCGTGACGCCGAAGGAAAAGAAGAAGCGTCCCACACGCCCGCTCATGAAGGCGATCGGGAGGAAGATCACGACCAGCGAGAGCGTGGTGGTCACGACCGCCAAGGTGATCTCCTTGGTGGCCCCCAACGAGGCCTCCCAGGCCGAGAGGCCCTTCTCCTCCATCCAGCGGAAGATGTTCTCGTGCACGACGACCGCGTCGTCGATGACGATGCCGACCGAGAGAACCAGCGCGAGCATGGTGATGTTGTTGAGCGTGAAGCCCAGCCAGCTCATCACCATGAAGGTCGCGATCAGCGAGATCGGGATCGAGAGCGAGGCGATCAGCATCGTGCGCCAGTCGCGCAGGAAGAGCAGGATCGTCGCGGCGACCAGCAGCGCACCCAGCAGCAGGTGCTTGCGCACCTCGTGCAGCGAGCCGTTGATGAAGAGCGACTGGTCGCGGATGACCTGCATGCGCAGGTCGGTCTTGCCTTGCGAGCGGAAGATGCCCTCCAGCACGGCCAGCCGCGCCTTGACCGTGTCGATCACCTGCACCGTATTCGTGCCGCTCTGCTTCTGGACCACGAGCAGCACGGCGTTGTCGCCGTCGAGGCGGCCCAGGCCGCGCGGCTCCTCGACCCCGTCCTCCACACGTCCCAGATCGGAGAGGCGCACCGGGTTGCCGCCGTTGTTGGCCACGATCAGGTCCGCGAACTGCGAACTGCGCTCAATGCGTCCCATCGTGCGCAGCACCAGCTCGCGCCGGTCCTGGTCCACGCGCCCGCCGGGCAGTTCGAGGTTCTGGTTGCCGAGCGCGCGGCGCACGTCCTCGATCGAGAGCCCGTAGGCGTCGAGCATGTCTGTGTCGACCGTGACCTGGATCGCGCGCTTGCGCCCGCCGACGAGGCTCACCGAGCCCACGCCCGAGAGACTCGAGAGCGAATCCTTGATCTCCTTGTCGGCGATCTCGGTCACCTCGCGCAGCGGACGTTTGCCCGACACGGCGATCGTCATCACCGGCGTGGCGTCGATGTCGAACTTGTCGATGATCGGCGGATCCGTGCCCGTGGGGAGCTGCGAGAGGATCGTGTTGATCTTGCCCTGCACCTCCTGCTGCGCGACGTCACGGTTCTTCTCGAGCAGGAACTGGATCACGACCGTGGAGATGCCCTCCTTGGTCGTGCTGCGCAGCTCGTCGATGCCGCTGATCGTGTTGACGGCCTCCTCGATGCGTTTGGTGACGCCGGTCTCCATCTCCTCGACCGAGGCGCCCGGGCGCGTGGTCGTGACGATCACGATCGGCAGGTCGACGTTGGGGTACAGGTCGACCCCCATGCGCATGTAGCCGAGGATGCCGACGACCACCGGCAGCAGGACCATCATCGTCGTCAGCACCGGACGACGGATGCACAGCTCGGGGAGGTTCACTGGCCGGCCTCGGCGGGGCGTGCGTCGACGGCCACGCCCGTGGCGAGCTTGGAGGTCCCGCTGACCACCACACTCTCGTCGCCGACGAGTCCCTGGCGCACCGCGATCCAATCGCCTGAACGCTCGCCCGGCACGATCTCGATCGCGCGCGCCTTGCCGTCCTCGACGACGAAGACCTTGTCCACGCCGGCGAAGCTGATCAGCGCTTCCTGCGGGACGAAGACGACCTTCGGATCGACGCGCGTGCGGATGCGCGCGCGCGCGAAGGCGCCCGGGTGCAGCAGGCCGCGCTCGTTCTCGAGGCCGATCTCGACCTCGAAGCTGCGGCTCTGCGGGTCGATCTGCGGGTTGATGCGCGCCACGCGGCCGTGGAACGCCTCGGAGCTGGATGCGACGGTGACGAGCACCTCCTGGCCCTGCGCGATTCCGTTCGCGCAGCGCTCGGGCGCCTGGGCGCGCAGCTTGATGCGCGAATCGTCGACCAGCCGGAAGAGCGGCGTGCCCTCGCGCACGTATTCTCCGGCGGAGACCAAACGAGCGCTGACCGCCCAGGGTCGCTGCGGGCTCGCGGGGGCGCGGATCTGCGTGTCCTCGAGCCGCTGCGTGGCGCTGGCGAGCTCGGCCGCGCGCGTGCGCGCCACGTCGAGTTGCGCGCGCGCACCGAGCAACTCGACATCCAGGTTGCTGCGCGCCACGGAGGCCTCGGTGCGTGCGTCGTCGCGCTCCTGGAGCGTCACACGCGGCGGCTGCTTTTCGTAGAGCTGCTGCGTGCGCTCGAAGCGCGATTGGGCGTTGTCGGCCTGCAGGCGCGCACGCTGCACAACGGGCACGCTGGCGGGATCGAAGTCCGCCTTGGGCAGTTCGGTGAGCCCGATCTTCGCCAGGGCCTCGCGCACGGCGAGTTCCTTCTCGTCGAGCGCGAGCTGGTAGTCGACGGGATCGACGCGCGCGAGCAGCGCTCCCGCGGCGCAGCGGTCTCCCAGATCGTGTTCGATCGAGAGGATGCGTCCGGAGAGCTTGGCCGAGAGCTCGAGTTCCTCTTCGCCGTGCAGCGTGCCGTTGACCGCCACCTCGACCTCGACCGGCTCGGTCTTCACCGCGCGCAGGAGCACCGGCACGGCGGCAGGCGCGCGCCCGGCAGGTGCGGGGTTCGCCGGCCCGGGCTTCGAACAGGCAGCCAAGCCAAGGAGCAGCGCCAGCGCCGGCAGATTTCGGGTTCGCATCGGGGATCCTCTGGACGTGTCCGGCCAATACTGGCGGGTCAGTTTTCGCCCTGGTAGCGTAGGGGCCCGCGCTCGGCCTGGCAAGAGCGCGAAACCGCATGCAGAAACCGAATGAACAGAAGCGCCGGCGCATCCTCGCCGCCGCGGCCGGCCTCTTCGCCGAGCGGCCCTTCCACGACGTGCGTCTGGAGGAGGTCGCGGCGCAGGCCGGGGTCGGCAAGGGCACGATCTACATCTACTTCCCAGGCAAGGAGGAGCTCTACCTCGCGCTCGTGGACGAGGGCTTCACGCAGCTCGTGGCGCAACTCAGCGAGCGTCACATCCAGGCGCAGGGCTCGGCGCGCGCCGCGCTGCGCGCGATCCTGGCGGCGCTGGTGCATTTCGCGGTCGAATTCCCCCACCTCGCCGAGTTGATGCGCTCGAACGCCGGCGGCCCGGGCACGCGCAGTTCGAAGGCGCGCAGCGAGTTGACGCAGATGCTCGAGGAGACGCTGCGGCGCGGCATCCGCCGGCGCGAGTTCTCTGATCCGCATCCCGAGCTGACCGCGCTGTGCATCCCCGGCCTGGTGCGCTCGGTGATGCTCTTCGGACCGCGCACGCTCGACGAGCGCGGCGTGACGCGCCACCTCGTGCGCCTGCTCGAGCGCGGCCTCAACCGCGAGGCAGCACGATGAAGTCCCCCGTGATCATGCTCGCACTGCTCTTGGCCGCCGCGAGCGCGGCCTGCCGCAGCAGCGTCGACCAGCAGCGTGAGATCGACACCTGGCGTGCCGTTCTCGACGAGGATCAGCCGCGAGAGGTCGAACCGCTCACCGCGGGCGAAACGCTCGACCTGCCGCGTGCCTTCGCGCTCGCCACCCACTTCGAAGAGGGCCTCGCGCGCAAGGGCGAGGACTACCTGCAGGCGCTGATCGACCGCAGCCGGCAGGCCTCGGCGCTCTACCCCGCGATCAGCCTTGCGCCGAGCGCCTTCGTGCGCCAGCATGCGGTTGGCTTCTCGGTGCCGGGCAACCAGGAGCGGCGCTTCGACGTGCCGCTGCAGGCAGGCTACTCGAACTTCCAGCCCTGGAGTCAGGTCGCGAGCCTGGATCGCGCGACTGCGGGCGTCGAGGCGCGCCGTGCGCTGCTGCTGGATGCGCGCGCGACGCTGCTGCTCGAGGTGGCCCAGGCCTATTTCTCGGTGCTGCGCGCCGAACGCCAGTCGCAGGTGCTCGAGAGCGCGCTCTCGGTGCAGACCGAGCGCGCGAGCGACGTCGAGGCGCAGAGCCAGGTCGGTTTCGCGCGTACGCTCGACGTCGAGCAGGCGCGTGCGCAAGCCGCTTCGACACGTGTCCAGCTGGTCGAGACGCGGCGCACGGCGCTCGACGCGCGCGCTGCGCTCGCCTACCTCGTCGGCGCGCCGACGCTCGAGGGCCCGCTCTCCGAGGAGCTGCTGGTTCCCGACGAGGATTTCCAGGCACAGGCTCTGCTGCCCGACGCGCTCGTGGCGCGCCAGGACCTCGCCGGCGCGCGCGCTGAGTCGGCCGCGGCCCTGCACGGCGTCGACGTCGCGGTCGGCCAGTACTATCCGGGTGTCTCGCTCAACCTCTCCTACTTCCTCTACCGCGAGAGCGTTCCCGACAACAGCCTGTGGAGCGCGCTCGTCACGGCCAACCTGCCGATCTTCAGCTTCGGCCGCATCCACGCCGATGTGCGCGCCGCCTGGTCCGTCTTTCGCCAGGCGAAGCTCACCGAGTCACAAGTCTCGCGCCGCATCGAGCAGCAGCTTGCCACCGGCTGCGCGGATCTGCGCGCGAGCCGCGAGCGCATCGAAGCGCTCGCGCCGCAGCTCGCCGCGGCGCGCGAGGCCTACCAGCAGAGCCTCGACCTCGCGCGTGCAGGCCGCGCGACGCACCTCGAGGAACTCGTCGCACAGGACCAACTGCTCGCGGCAGAGCTCGCCCTCGCGGATGCCGGCTTTGCGCGCAAACTCGCCTGGCTCGCGCTCGAACGTGCGCGCGGGACGCTCCAACCCGGCGCGCGGGGTCGCTGAGGCAGGCGCTACTGCTCGAACCAGGGACTCGAGATCTCGACCTCGGCGACCACGCGGCGGGGTGCGGTCGGCTGGCGGAACACGGCCAGCCCGCAGTCACCGTCGACTTCGTCCGCGTCGAGACCAGGGAGCGCGAAAGCCTCGCTCCCGATGCGCACGCTCGCGCGCCCGTCCGGTTCGCAGCGCAGCGAGACGGGCTGGCAGTCGAGTACGAGCTCGTCGGGCAGCCGCGTGACCTGCTCGAGTTGCCATTCGCCGTCGCGGCACAGGATCACGCGCAGAGCACCCTCGCGCACTTCGATCGAACACAGGTTTCCGCCTTTGCGCAGGCCGACCACGAAGCCCAGTCCGATGCCCTCGGTCGGCGGAGTGTGCCAGGTGAAGCCGAGCTCGAAGCCCTTGTCTGGCACTCGGCTGCGCGCCACCAGCACGTGCGAGCCCCAGCCCTCGAGCGTGGTCGTCCATTCGTTTCCAGTATCGCGCCAGCTGCCCCAGGCGGCCTCCCACACCGACCAGCCGCGCATGCATTCGAGCCAGCGCCGTTCGAGCTGCGCGCGATCGCACTGCCGGCCCAACGCCTCGAGCGGCTTCCCGCCCGCGGCGAGGTCGTCGAACAGCGCCTGCATGTGGCCGCCGATCCCCGGTTCGCGGCTCTCGACCAGCAGCTTCATCAGCGCCCAGGAACTCGCGAAACCCAGGCCGTCGAGCTGCTCGTCGCGAAACGCCCAGTAGTCCAGGCCGCACAGCCAGGCCAGGCGCAGCGGCCGCGCCTCGCCGACGGCTGTTCCGCAGCGAGTCTCGAAGCGTTCGTCGCTCGCATCCTGATCCTGCGGAGCGCCGCTGGTCGTCTCGAGCAGCCAGTCCGGCAAGAGGCACGCGAGCCCTTCGTCGAACACGTCCGCATTGCGCCCCACACGCTCGAAGAAGGCCGCGTGCGTCAACTCGTGCGCAAGCGAAGCGCGCATCCAGGCCGTGGGCCGGTTCTCGGCGACGACCATCCGCGAGCGGGAGTAGAACCCTCCGCGAAACGCAAAGCTGCGGCCGGGGAAGTCCGAGGGTGGCTCGCCGCTCAGGCGCTCGACCTCGAGCATGCACTCGACGCTGCTGCACAAGAAGAGGGTGTAGCGCGGCGCGAGCGGATCAGGAGCGCGCTCGGGCGCGAACCACTCGCGCAGGCGCGGCAGCAGCCTGTCCGCGAGATCGGCGTACTCGCGTACATCGACCTCGCAGTCGGTGCGCACATCGACGCAGAGCCCGCGGAACTCGGTCGTGAGCAGGACCTCGCGGCGTCCGTCGCGCTCGACGAGGTGCGCGGCGCTCTTGGAATGCCCGGGTTCGGGCAGGGCTGCACTGGTGCGCGGGATGTCGGTCCGGTCCGACCGGCGTTCGAAGCGCGAGATGCCCGCCCAGACAAAGAGGATCAGCCCGGCGGTGAACAGACCGCGCAGGACGCTCGTCACCCCATCCTCTCGCGTGCGAGTCCTCAGATTCCAGCCTTCCGGCTCGAGGGACGTCCGCGCCGGCCGGGAATTCCCGGCGCCTGGACTACGGTCCCCAGGTCGCGGAGATCGCCCCCGAGACGTTGAAGGTACCGCCCTGCGGCGCGGCGCAGAAGCCCGCGTTCGGGTCGCGGTAATAGACCTGGTACACGCGCGTGCCGCCGAGCGGGATCGCGTCCCCGAGCTGGGCCGAGCGCGCCGAGATCCCGAGGTCGGCCCCCGACGGGGCATTGAGGGCCCCGCCGACCGCGGAGTGCACGTACAGGCGCTTGAGCGATCCGCCCGCGCAGCGCAGGCCGTCCCCGAAGTTCGTGGCTGCCAGCGCGACGTCGCCCTGCAGCACGATGCTCAGTGCGCTGGCGAGTTCCCCGCTCGCGGAGAAAAGCAGCGTGTCGCCCGCGAGGCTCGGCACCCCGCTCGCCTGCAGCAGCGCCCCGCCGGTCGCGGCCGAGTTCTGGCAGCCGCGGCCCGCCAGACCGGTATTCGCGCACGGACAGGCGCCCGTGACCCCGTCGCCCGAGCAGAAAGCGAACAGCGCGCCGTTTCCACCCGGGATCGACGTCGCAAAGGCGAAGGCCGTCGGGCTCGCGACGTTCCACACGCCGAGCAAGGCGCTGCCGTCCACCGGCGGCACGTTTGCGTCGAAGCGGAAGTTGTAGGTCGTGGCCCAGCGGATCGCGTTGGCGTTGAGGTTCTGCGCGGGTGTCTCGCAGTTCCACGTGATCGCTCCACCGCTGACCTGCGCAGGCCAGTCGGTAGCCGTCTGGTTGACACCGTTCAACCCGTCGCCGTTGCGGTAGGTGATGTCGTGGAAGCCGATGTTCGTGATCGTCGCACCCGGGGGAACGGGCACTGCGAAGGAACCGCCGGCGAGCTTCGAGTTCATGTTGTGGACGGCGTACTCGTAGTGGTACAGCCCGGCGCCAAGGTCGGTGGCCTTCGCTCCGACGAGGAACAGCCCCTCGCCGGGGATCTGCACCGGCGTGATGTGGACTCCGGACTCGAGCATCGCCCAGGCGCGGATCGCGTTCTCCATGCGGTGCGTCGCAGCGTTGATCGCGAAGGTGTAGTTGACCGCATTGCCCGTCACGTCGATGCCGGCGTAGCTCGCGTTGTTGTTGCCGTTGCCCGCCTGCGCGTCGTCCGCGGTGGTGTAGGTGCACTCGGCGAAGTACTTGACCGTCGCCGAGCTCGGCTCGAGCTCGCTCAGCAAGGATTCACAGCGCCGCGCGGTCGAACCACTCCAGGTCGGATTCGCGCCGGGGTACGGGAACACGCCGGTGTTCGCGTCGACCTGCCAGCGCGGCGCGAGGCTGCCCTGCGCACCGGCCTGTCCCGCGCTGTAGGTGTCGGAGCAGCCGACCCCCATGTGCTGGTTGTCCGCCGGCGGCTGGCAGGTGCAGCACACGCTGGTCGTGTCGGACGCGAAGCCGTGCTTCAGCCAGCTCATGCCGATCTGCTCGAAGCGGCCCGAACCCGCGACGGTCTTGAACTTGTAGAAGGTCTCGCCGATCACCGGGTGCTGATTCGTCGGCCCGACCCAGTTGATCAGCGCGTTGCCCGCGTTGCAGGCCGTAGTGCCGAGCGAGAACGAGTCCAGCCCGTTGAAGGGGTTCGAATTCTGAATGCCGACGATCTCGCCCACGATCACATCGGGGCCCGTCGAGACGTTGCACTGCGAGGTGCCGGGCGCGAGCGAAAAGCTGCCGCTGAAGGTCGCGTTCGGGTCCCAGTCACCGATCTGAATCAGGTAGCTCTGCCCCGCGACCGCGTTGAAGTACACCTGCGACTGCTGTCCGCAAGCGTCGTCGTTGCACGCGAGTTGCGAACCGCTGCTCGGGCAGGACGCGCCGGGGTACACCGCGACGACCGTGTCCGCGAACGTCCCGTTGCAGGTCGAGAGCTGCATGCTCTGCGTCGCGGGCGCGGTCCACAGGAACCACACGTCGTGGTGGATCGTCGAGCACGCGCCCGTCTGCTGTGGGCTGTCAGTCGAGCCGATCGTGCTGATGGCGAAGGTTCCCGTCCCCGCGATCGGGCTCGCGGCGGAGCAATCGTCGGCGCCCTGCGCCGACGCAGGCAGACCGAGGGAAGCGGAGATCGAGACCGAGAGGAGGACCCGGAGGGCTGTGCGCATGGAGGTGGAGACCAGAAAGAAAGCGAGGGCCAGGAACCCTCCAATCTACCCCGCCCAACGCATCTTGGGGGCAGGCTCGCGGCCTCTTGCTCGGGACCAGCCCGCACAGAACGTCGCCCGGTGGGTTCCCCGACCACCGGGCGTCGCACTCTCAGGAGGCTCCCTGGCCTCATCGGCGCTGAGCGGGAGTTGCGTCCAGGCCGAACGCTCCGAGGCTCAAGGAATTGAGCGCGGGCTTGCCATCCAGTCCTTCGGGGGACCGCCGGGGCCTGGGCTGGTTCCTTGACCCTGTCTTTGTAAACTCCGCGCCCTCGTCCCCCGACCGGCCGCCCGATCCCCCCCAGGAGGTCCGCATGTTTTCGATACTCCCCAAGGACGACATCTTCTTCCAGCTCTTCGAGAAGGCTGCTGAGAACGCGCACCAGTGCACCGTGGCGCTGCTCGAGTTCTTCGAGCGCTTCGACGACCTCGAGGCGCGCATGCGGCGCATCAAGGAGTTCGAGCACCGCGGCGACGAGCTCACCCACGAGGTCATCGACCGGCTCAACTCCTCGTTCATCACCCCCCTCGACCGCGAGGACATCCACGAGTTCGTCTGCCGCCTCGACGACATCCTCGACCGCATCGACACCGCGGTCGACCGCGTGGTGCTCTTCAAGCTCGACCGGCCGATGGAGGAGGCGCGCCAGCTCGCGCGTTGCCTCGAGCGCTCGACGGCGCTGATCCAGGAGATGATCCCGCTGCTGCGCAACATGCGCTCACCCGAGGAGATTCGCATCCGCGTGCGCGAGGTGCACCGCCTCGAGGCCGAGGCCGACACGATCGAGCGCCAGGCGCTCGCGCGCCTGTTCGAGAACCAGCCCGACCCGATCCACGTGATCAAGTGGAAGAACATCATCGAGGTGCTCGAGTCGGCCACGGACAAGTGCGAGGACGTTTCGAACGTCATCGAAGGGATCGTGCTGAAGAATGCATGACCTGTGGCTACCGGCGGCCATCGTCGCCCTGGCGCTGGTCTTCGACTTCATCAACGGATTCCACGACGCCGCCAACTCGATCGCGACCGTGGTCTCGACGCGCGTGCTCTCGCCACGCTGGGCGGTGATCTGGGCCGCGGCCTTCAACTTCCTGGCCTTCTGGGTCTTCGGGCTGCATGTCGCCAAGACCGTGGCCAAGGGAGTCGCGCCCGAGTTCTACACCCTGCCGGTCGTCACGGGCGGGCTGGTCGGTGCCATCTTCTGGAACCTGCTCACCTGGTGGCGCGGACTGCCCTCGAGTTCCTCGCACGCGCTGGTCGGTGGGTTCGCGGGAGCGGCGCTCGCCTACGGCGGCCCCTCGGCGCTGATCCCCTCGGTGCTGCTCAAGATCGGCCTGTTCATCTTCATCGCGCCGATGCTGGGCCTCGTGCTCGGCTGGCTGACGATGGTCGGCACGTACTGGGCCTTCCGGCACAGTTCGCCCGCGCGCGTGAGCAAGCTCTTCCGCAAGCTGCAGCTGGTCTCGGCCGCCGCCTACAGTCTGGGCCACGGCGGCAACGATGCGCAGAAGACGATCGGGATCATCTTCGTCGTGCTGCTCGCTTCGGGGCGCCTGCCCCCCGATGCGGCGGGGCCTCCGGACTGGGTGGTGGTCGCGTGCTATGCCGCGATCAGCCTGGGCACGCTGATGGGTGGCTGGCGCATCGTGAAGACGATGGGCCAGAAGATCTGCAAGCTGCAGCCCGTGCACGGCTTCGCAGCCGAGTCCGCCGGAGCGCTCACGCTCTACGGAGCGACCTGGCTCGGCATCCCCGTCTCGACGACGCACACCATCACCGGCTGCATCGTCGGCGTCGGCTCGACGCGCGGCATCCACGCCGTGAAGTGGGGCGTCGCGACGCGCGTCGTGTGGGCCTGGGTGCTGACGATTCCGGCCGCGGCCGGAGTCGGGGCACTCTCGTGGTACGTGTTCAACTTCTGCGGCTGGCGCTGAGGGCGCTCGCGTACCTCTCGACTCAGAAACTCCAGCGCACCTCGCCCGTCTGCGTGGCGTTGAAGGTGCTCGTCGGCGCACAGCCACCGAGCACGATGGGATCGCGGTAGTAGACGACGTAGAAGCGGCTCGTGCCGGGCTGGATCGGGTCCCCCAGCGCGGCCGAGCGCGACGAGACACTCAGATCGCCGAACGCGGGGTCGGGAAGCGCGACACTCCCGCTGCTCGCGGGGCGGACGTACAGTCGCTTGAGCACTCCGCCGGCGCAGCGCACACCCTGGCCGAAGAGCACGCCGGGAACGAGCGTGTCGCCCTGCAGCAGCACGCTGGTGGAACTGGGCTTCTGTCCGCTCGTAGCAAAGTGCAACGCGTCGGCGGAGAGGTACGCGGCTCCGCTCGCGGCGAGGGTCGCGCCGCCCGTCGAAGAGGAGTTGTCGCAGCCCCGTCCCGCTCCCGCGGCGGGATTGCCGCACGGACAGGAGAGGACACCCGCGCTGCCGGCAGCGCACAGGCTCGAGAAGCCGGCGGCGTCGAAGTCGCGCGCGAAGGCGTCGTCGAGCGCGTTCGTGTCCCCCAAGACGAGGTTCGTCGCGGAGCTGGCGAAGCAGACCCAGCGACCGTCGGCGCTGACTCCCCCGCCGTAGCTCGGCGCGTTCGATTGCACTCCCGACGGACCGAGGTCGACGCGCTCCAAGCTCCCGCTCTGGCGGTCGACGCGGAAGATGTCCACGACGCCGTTCGTGTCGCCGGGAGCGAGGTTCGTGGCCGCGCTCTCGAAGACGACGAAGCGGCCGTCGGCCGAGAGGCTGACCCAGCCGCAGTCCGCGTCGGGCTGCGCGCCGCCGAGGCCCACGCTGATGAGCTCGGTGGTGCCCGCGAGCCGGTCGCGCAGGAAGACGTCCTGCAGCACGTCGGTATCGCCGGCTGCCAGGTTGAGCGCGATGCTGTGGAAGGCCACGTACCTGCCATCCGCGGAGATCGAGGGGTAGCTGCTCGCAAAGTCGCCCTGCACGCCGCCGCTCGAGACGCTGAGCAGTTCGTTGACCCTCGTCGCGACGTCGTACAGGAACACGTCCACGGTGCCGTTGAAGTCGTTCGAAGTGACGTTCGAGGCCGCGCTGTGGAAGGCGACGAAGCGGCCGTCCGCGGAGAGCACCGGCCAGTAGCTGTACAGGTTCGCCGGCCCGCCGGTGTACGCCTCGCTGACGCGCACGGTCGTGCCTGCGACGCGATCGCGCAGGAAGCAGTCGAAGGTGCTCGTGTAGTCGGGCGTGACGAGGTTCGAGGCCTGGCTCATGAATGCTAGGTAGCGACCGTCGGCGGAAACCGAAGGCCCCATGCAGTCCTTGTTGCCCTGCGTCCCCAGACTGCCCAGGCTGACGCGCTCGGTGGTCCCGAGCAGCCGATCGCGCACGAACACGTCCTGGAATCCGTTCGTATCGCCGGCCGCGAAGTTGGTCGAGCGGCTCTGGAATCCCACGAAGCGGCCGTCGGGCGAGATCGCCGCGTAGGTGCTGTCGCCATTCCCCTCGACGCCGTTCGGGCCGACGCTCGCGCGCTCGGTCGTCCCGGTTTGCAAGTCGCGCACGAACACGTCATAGCGCGCGTTGGAGTCGCCCGGGACCAGGTTCGAGGCCAAGCTCTCGAACGCGAGGAAGCGTCCATCGGCGGAGATTACCGGATATGCGCTCGCGCCCGTCGCCTGTGCACCGGAGCTGTCGACGCTCGCTCGCTGCGTCCACTGCGCCTCCGCAACCGAACTGCACAAGCACAGGGAAATCGCCAACCACAAGAGTCGCTTCATCGCTTCGTCCTCGCTTCCAGGCGCGCACAAGCTCGGCCACGCGACCCTGAGCGTAGGCCATCCTCAGCGGATGTCTGTGCGCCGATGGAAGTAGGAGGGTCGCCTTTCGAAGGCGACCCTCCCTGCGAACCACAGCGCAGGCGCTAGAGGATGTCGAGCAGCCCGGTACCCTGCGTCGTCGTCAGCGAAGACGTGTTCGCGCGGTAGTTGATCCCGATCGAGATCTTCGCGTTCCAGGGCAGCTCCTCCTTGTCCGCCACGATCCCGAGCGCGACCGTCGCAAAGCCGCGCGCCGTCCCGGTCAGGCGCTGGTCCTGCAGCATCGCCACCAGCGGCTCGATCGAGCGCGCATCGCCGATGAAGCCCAGCGCCGAGGCGACGGCTGCCTGGCTCGCGAGACTGTGGGCCTCCGAGAGCATCTTGACCAGCTCGGGAACGAGCGTCTTGTCACCCAGCAGGCCCAATGCGATCGCAGCCTGCTGCAACAACTCGGGCTGGTACTTCGAATCGCGCACGATGCGCTCGATCTCGGCCTTGGCGTCGACAGCGCCGATCATCCCCAGCCCCAGCGCCACGTAGCCGCGCTGACCGGCAGCCTTGACCTCGCGCAGCCGCACGCGCAGTTCGCCCGCGGCCTCACGGTCGCGAGCGATCCCCAGTGCGACGGCATACGCGCCGACGACCTCCTGCGACGAGCCGTGCAGCGCGGAGCGCAGCGCAGTGCGCACGTCCGGGCTGGGCGTGAAGGTGCTCGAACCCAGTTCGTCCAGTTCACGCTCGCTGATCCCCAGGCCGAGCGCGGCCCAGGGCCGCAGGGTCAGCGAAGCGCCTCCGAGATTCTGGACGAGCAGACCGCGCAGCTGATTGAGTGCGGTGCCCGAGTCCGTGCCGCTGCCCGGGCGCCCTGCGATCTGGCCCAGCGCCACCAGCGCGAAGGCGCGCTCCTGAACCTGGCCCTTGTCGGTCACGCGGCGGAGCTCGGCGCGTGCGTCTGCGTCCGCGCTGTCGGAGTCCAGGTCGGTCAGCGCGCCGAGCGCGAGCACACAACTCTGGCGCACGACCTCCACCTCGCGCGTGTGCTCGCCGATGCGGCGCGTGAGTTCTCGCACGATTCGCTCGCGCAGCGCGCCGGCTTCTGCCGCCGGCGCACGCTCGTGGGACAAGAGGTGCACCAACGCCGCCGGGGCGTGCGCGCGCACGAGCTTCGGCCTGGATTCGTCGGCGAAATAGCGCAAGACGAACTCGACCTCGGCCGCGCGCGTGCTCGAGGCGCCCCGTTGGCGCTCCAGCCCGGCCGTGTCGCTCCAGTCAACGGGCGTGAGGCCGATCGCGGTGAGCGCGGCGACCTCGAGGTCCGGGGAAGCGAGCGGCGGCGCAGCGAGCACCCCGGCGAGAACGTCGACGATCTCCATGCGCTGCGTGTTGGAGGCACTGCGCGCGCCCACGAGGCCCAGACCGTAGGCGGCGAATGCACGCGTCCGCAACGGCACTTCCGCCTTGCCGAGCCGTTTGCGACCCGCCTCGCTGTCGGACGCGAGTTCGGTCAGTGCGCGCACACCATTCTCGTCGGCGAGGATCCCCAGTGAGACAGCCGCGGTCTCGGAGATCTCCTGCGAAGAGTCGGGCAGCCAGCCCTGGAAGACCCCGACGAAGGCCGAGCTCCCGTCCTCGCCGCGCACGTCGCCGATCTTCCCGAGCGCGACCAGCGCGCCGGTGACGATGTCGTTCTGGCGCTCGGTCTCGAGTGCCCGCCGCAGGGCCGGCACGACACGCTCGCGGATCTCGGCCTGCGACGGAGCGAGCGTGCTCGCGCGCCCCTCGCCGCCGAAGACGTCTTCGGTGCTCAGGCTCTCGTACAGTGCGCGACGCAGGCCCAGGTACTGGCTCTTGTTGAAGGCCCACCAAAACTCCCAGTTGGTGAGATCCGGAGCGACCTCGCCCGTCGTCGCACCGGTTCCGCGGCCGCCGGGACCGCCGCTGTTCCCTCCGGGACCGGCCGGGTTTCCACCGGTGGGGACGCCACCTCTGCCACCACCACCGGCGGGGTTGCTCGGCGCGGGCGTCGTGCCGCCTCCGCCTCCCCCTCCGCCGCCGCCGGGAGGAACCGTGTCCCCTGGACCCTGGTAGGTGCCGCCGTGACCGAGAGCTGTTGCGATGAGCAGGACGGATGCGAGGCCGCCGAAAAGCAGGCGACGCGCGTGCGATGAATTCATGTGACCTTCGAGGTGTAGGAGTCGGGACCTCGAAAGCCCCATCGCAATCGTCGTACCGCCGGTGATCCAGCGCGTGCAATCACGCGCTGCGACGCTCACCGTGCCCAAGTCGTCCCCGCTGCGTAACCGCGCGTCGCGAGCGCGGAACGGCAGCGAGGCTCAGTTCTTGGGCTTCGCGCCGCGCGGCTTCGGCGGAGCCGGACGGCTCGCAGCGGGCTTGCTGGGCGTCTTGGAGGGACCGCTCTTCAGCTTGGGCGTCTCCGTCGAAGCCGGAGGCGTCGGCGTCACCGCTTCGGTGGTGCCGCGACCGATCGTACCGACCACGCGCGCCTTGCCGCGTGAGACGGGCTCGAAACCGTCGTCATCGACGGTGATCTTCTTCGCCTCTTCGGTGATCAGGGTGAGCTTGCCCTCGGTGCGTTGCACGAGCCAGCCGGTGAGGTGGCCGCCCGGGACCTTCACGGAGACGTACATCAGGCCGGCCGTCTCGTCGGGGAGGCCCTTGCTCGGCTTTTTCGAAAGGTCGGCCTCGAGGATCTGCACGATGTCGCTGACCTCGGAGTACTCGACCGACATGCGGCCGAGCGCGATGTCCATGCTCACGTGGCCTTGCCCGACCGAGTGCAGACGGCCCTGCAAGTGCTCGCCGTTCTTGAGCAGGACGCGCACCGCGCCGACGCTCGGCGTGCGCAATTCCGACTCGCCCGTGATCGCGTCGAAGGGGATCGAGCGCTGCATCCACATACCGGCGATCTCGGCTGCTTCCGGACGGCGCGCACCGCGGGGCGTCGCGAGTGGCGGCCCCTTTTCGCTCGCGCTCGCGCCGGAGAACGCGATCGGCGTGAAGTCGAGGGGCGCCTGGAAGACCGGCGTGCTCTCGGGGTCGGCGGGGGCCGGCGTCGGGGCCGTGCCCGACTCGGCGACGAGCGGCGTGCTCTCGACCGGAGTGGGTTCGATAGGTGCCTCGCTGGGCGTCGTCGCGCTGGCGATCGGCTCCGTGGGCGTCTCCTGAGGCGGAGTCTGCGCGACGCTGGGCGTCTCACTCGGTGCCTCGCCGGGCGTTTCACTCGGCTTGTGTTCCACGGGGCCCGGTGTCGGCTTGGGTTTGGGCTTGCCGCGCCAGGCGATCGGATCCACCGTCGTGCTCCCGCCGCCCTGCGAGCCGCTGCTCCAGATCTGCCAACCGCCTGCACCGAGCAGCACAGCGGTCAGACCCGCTGCCACGAGCCATTGGGTCCTGCGCTTGGGCTTCGTTTCGGCACCGGAGAACTTGGTTCCACGTCCGTCGGAGAGCGCCTCGTCGACCAACCCGTCGCCCGCGACGGCGCCGACGAGTTCGCCCTGCGCGCCTGCGAGCGGTGCGTCGGCGAACGCGTCGGGTTCGGTCGCGACGCTCGTGTCCTGACCTTCGACGAGCGACTCAGCGCTCCAGTCCGAGGGCGCGGGCGCTGCCGCCGGCTTCGCGCGGGGGGCGGCGGTCTGACCCGCTGCCGCGCGCGACTCGTTCTCCATGTGGAATAGCCACGCCTGCGTCGGATTCGCATCCGCGGGGGCGCCCTCAGCCGAAGGCTGCGCGGCCGCCGGAGTCTCCGGCGTGCCGTCCTGCTCGAGACCGAGGAAGTCCGTCGCGCCCTCGCCGGCGCGCCAGATCTGCTCAGCCTGCTGCAGCGAAGCGACGCGTGTGGCTCCCTCGGCCGGGCGGTTGGTCGCGGGGGTGGGAGTCCAGGACCCGCTCTCGCTGGCGGGGAAATTGTCCTGGCTGTCTTGCGGGTTGTCCTGTTGGCTCATCGCGGGGGTGACCGGGCGTTGAAAGGTGGTCGCGCTTCCCTGTATCGGCAGCGGAGGGCCCGCGCCCGATTCCTTCCCACTCGAATCCTGCGCAGATCCGCGGACTGGAAACGAACCGGCCCCCGTGCGCAGGCGCGCACGGGGGCCGGGACGGAAACCCTTTCAGAGGGCTCAGCTCACTTGAGCTTCTCCCAGTACTCCGCGGGCATGTCGTGCGCGATCTTGAGCGCGCCGTTGGCGCCGCCGTAGACCGGCTCCTCGATGCGGAAGACCTTGCCCGAACCCAGGCGCGAGTGCATCTCGCGCTCGATCGCGAGGTCCAGGGCCTTGATCTGGCTGCCGCCACCGGCGAGCAGCACGCGATTCTTCAGGCGGTTCTGGAACTCGGGGTCGAAGCTCGCGATCAGGTTCGCGAGGCCATCGACCATCGGCTTGACGATCGACAGGCAGGCCGTGCGCACTTCCTCGGTGATGTCGAACTGCGTCGGCTTGCCGTTGACGGGCAGTTCGACCAGGATCGGCGCCATGTTGTCGGCGATCGAAGAGTGCTTCTCCTTGATCTCCTTGATCATCTGCACCGTGAACTGCGCCTGCGGGAACTTCTTCGCCAGCAGCATGGAGAGCTGGTTGTCGACGTAGTCCCCGGCGTAGGTGGTCGTGATCTGGTCGGACTCTTCCGGCATCGTGCCGTGCATACGGCACAGGTCGGTCGTGCCGGCGCCGATGTCGATCACGAGCGCGTCGTCGAGCATGTCGAGGCCGTAGGCGACCGAGAACGGCTCGCTGCAGAGCATGACCGAGTCCACGCTCTCGCGCGCGGCCTTGATGATCGCGTCCTTGTGGTGGATCGCGGCCTCGGCAGGAACGCCGCACACGGCGTACACGAGTTCGTCCTTGCGCGGCTTCGCCAGGCGGATGATCTCGCGGATCAGGTCCGCCGCGGCCTTCATGTTGCCCTCGACGTCGTCCGTCTTGTTGTTCGAGAGCTTCAGCACGCCGGAGGCCAGCGGGCGGTAGAAGCGGCACGAAAGGCGGTGGCTCAGCGCGTCGTCACCAAAGAGGATGTCCTTGCCCAGCAGCTTGCGGGACACGACGTCCTTGGGGTAACCGACGTGCGACGAAAGGGTCACGCGAACCCCGTTGCTCGCTGCCACCGAAGTGCGCGAGGTGCCGAGGTCGATGCCCATGTACAGGACGCCGTGGTCTTTGTTTGTGGATGCTTCCGTATTGCTCATGGCGGCAGTGATCGAGCTCTTCTGACTCGAGTCCTTGCCCTCCTCTACTGTGCTCTTGCTCATCGTCATCAGTCTCCGAAAGGTTCCGTCTTCTCCCTAGGGACTCCACCGCGCGCACGCTGCGGGCGGCGGAGTGTACTCAAGTGCTGGCTGTCGCCGCCTCAGGCTTGTCGCGCTTCTGGAACAGGAGGTTCTGCTGGAAGATCTCTCCCATCAGCGCCTTCTTGTTCTCGCCCTGAGGATCGCTGTCCGTGAGGCCCTGGACCGTCTGGTACAGCGAGGCCACGCCGGCATCGATGTTCTTCATCGCCAGGACGCGCCGCAGCTCCGACTCGGTCACGCCCAGGAGGCTCGTCAGCTTGGCAATGCGACGTTCCAAGACGTCCATCTGCGACTTGTGCTCGGACATCTGGGCCGCGACGGCCTTGCGGCGCTCCTCGAAGAGCTCGGCCACGGCCATCTCGATCATCTGCTTCTCGAGCGTCTCGATCTCCGGCGTGCGCGAGACGCTGGCGAACATCTTCTGGATCTTGTCGATGATCGCCGCCTGCTGCAGGCCGCCGATCTCCGAGAGCTCCTCGCGCATCAGGTCCTGCTCGGCCTGGAAGCTCTTGCGTTGTGCTTCCAGCTCGCCGCGCAGGAGGTCGATCTCGGCTTCGGCCTCGCGCCACATCACGTAGCGGTCGCCGGTGCCCTCGGTGGCGAGGTAGAGCGCGCGTCCCGCGGCCTGCACCAGGCCCTCGAAGGAGGAGTTGGTCTCGGCCAGCAGGTTGTGCGACGCGCCCAGGCTCAGCGCGAGCGGGATGCGGTCACCGCCGCAGTCGATGGTCAGCTCGCGGCCGGCGGCGTTGAGCGCCGCGCCGAGTTCGCCCATGCGCGAGGCGCTCGTGTTCGGGAAGACCGCCATGATGCGGTCGCCCGACATCAGCGCCATGCCGAAGAAGCCGCCCTTGCGGCTGACGTTCTTGAGCGCGTCGTAGGCCAGACGAATCGCCTCGTCCTTGCCCTTCCAGCCTTCCTTCTCCTGGATGCGCGCGAGCGCATCGACCGCGATCATCAGCGCACACATCGGATAGCGCTGCGTGCGCGCGCGGTGGAATTCGACGCGCATCACGCCCAGCATCTGAGCGATCGAGAGCTTGGGCGCGGTGCGTGCCTGGGGCTCTTTGGACGCAGTTTCGCTCATGTGCGTGCGGGTGCGCGGACTCGAATCGGGAGGAGTTCACGTCGCCGACGCGCCGCGCGCGCCGACTCGTGCGCCCCTTCGATCGGGATTCGGCAGGCCCGTTCTTGAGTCCGGCCTACGCTCCCGGGTCCCCTCGCGCGGAGCGGGAAGAATCTTCGCCAGCGGGCCGGGCCCAGGCGCGCATCCAGCGCTCCACCAACGCCGGCAGGACCTCGCTCGCGCGGCCCGCATGGAATTCGTCGAGCGGGTCTAGGTTGTCGGGCCGCTCGAGCGCGTGCACGATCGTCCGCGCGCCGCGGGCGCGCGCGACCGCCAACAGGCCCGAGGCGGGGGCCACGAGTCCGCTCGTCCCGATCGCGACGAAGTGCGTGCAGCGCGCGAGCGCGTGCTCGATCACGCGCATCCCGTAGGGCAGTTCGCCGAACCAGACCACATCCGGGCGCATGCGCGGGTAGCCGCAGGCCGAGCAGGGCACGAAGCGCTCGGGATCGAGCGAACTCGGATCCTCGACAGTTGCGCCGCAGCCCTCGCAGCGCAAGCGCAGCAGCGAGCCGTGCATCTGGATCGGCCGCGAGCCCGCGCGCTGGTGCAGGTCGTCTACGTTCTGGGTCACGAGCGTGAAGGCCGGCGGCTCGTGGCGCTCCCGCGCAGGCTGTGAGAGGCGCGCCTCCAGGCGTGTCACGGCCCGGTGCGCGGCATTCGGCGAACACTCGAGCAGCCGCGCGCGGCGCTCCTGGTAGAAGCGCCAGACGCGGGCGGGGTCGCGCGCCCAGGCCTCCGGCGTCGCGACCTCCGAGGGATCCTCCCCCTCCCAGAGTCCGCCCATGTCGCGGAAGGTAGGCAGGCCAGAATCGGCCGAGATACCCGCACCGGTGAGCACGAAGACCGAGAATGCACGCCCCCACTCTACGGCCCGAGCGATCGCCACTACACTGGCGCGCATGTTGGCCCTGCCCGCGGCGTGTCTAGAGGCGACCGGACTGGTCGTGATCGCCCCCGCCGGATGGGAGGCAGCGCTCGCGCCCTTCGTGGCGGCGCGCGCGGCCGAACGGCCGTGCGTGTTCCTCGCGCTCGAGGACGTGCTGGCCCGCAACAGGGGTCACGACGCACCCGAGCGCATCAAGCACGAGTTGTACCGGCGCTGGAAGGAAGAGCACCTGGGCTACGCGCTGCTGGTGGGCGACGCCGACACCTTTCCGGTGCGCTTCATGGTGCTCGATCGCTGCACCGAGCCGGCCTTTCACTACGCGTTCTATCCGAGCGACCACTACTACGCCGACCTCGCGCGAGCGGACGGGAGCTTCGACGACTGGAACGCCGAGCAGCAGGGCTTCCACGCCGGCTACTTCGGCGAAGTGCGCGGCGAGTGCCACAAGGAGGAGCCGATCAACTTCGATCGCATCTCATACCTGCCCGAGATCGCGGTCGGTCGCTGGCCCGTATCGAGCGCCACGGAGGCACAGGCCGTGGCCGCGAAGACGCTGGCCTGGAAGCCGCTCGGCGAGCACCCGCGCGCGCTCCTGGTGCACGCACCGGAGTGGATCGACGCGCGTGCGCAGGCGGGTGCGCTGGCCGATGCCTGGAAGGACTCGGGCTTCGAGGTCCGGCGCCAGTTGTACGCCGGCGAGGGCGAGCCCCCGACTCCGCGTTCGGTAGAGGAAGCACTGCTCGCTGGCGTCGACCTCGCCGTGCACCTCGGGCACGGGTCGGAAGAAACCTGGTACCGCTGCCTGGGGCCAGCGCAGCGCGATGCGCTCGCCGCCGCGCATCCAGCCGTGTTCCTCTCGATCGGCTGCAGCACGGCGCATCTGTGCAACGAGCCGCCCTACCAGCCGTACCTGGACGAGACGGGGATCGCGCACCGCGGCACGAACGCGGGCGAGGTCTTCCCCACACCGCCTCCCCCGCCGAGTTGCTACCAACCCGGGGCGCTCAACTCGACCGGCCTGGGCGAGCGTCTGCTGCGCATGCCCAGCGGTGGCGCCGTCGTCTACATCGGTTGCGGCACCGGTGCGCAACCCTGCGCGCTCACGCTGCTCGAGGGCTTCGGCCGCGCACTGACCGACGATCCGGCCCAGTGCGTGGGCGATGCCTGGAAGCAGGCGCTCGCGTTCTACTTCGAACACGAGCGCCTCGCGCAGCTCACACCGGATGCGGGCTGGTACCCGCCGAGCATCTTCTTCCAGGGAATGAAGTTCCTCTGCTACGGGGATCCGACGCTGCGGCTGCGCTGAGACCGCGCTCGAGATCGAGCCACAAATCCCGCGCGTCCTCGATCCCGATCGAGAGCCGCACGAGCCCCGGCGTGATGCCCGCGGTCGCGCGTGCGGCCTCGTCCATCGAGGCGTGCGTCATCGTCGCGGGGTGCGCGACCAGGCTCTCCACGCCGCCGAGCGACTCGGCCAGCGTGAAGTGCTCGAGCGGTGCGAGGAAGCGCTCGACCGCCGCTGCGCCGCCCTCCACTTCGAAGGAGAGCATCGCACCCAGCCCAGGATAGTGCACCTCGCGCACCCCCGCGTGGCCCTCGAGCGCCGTCGCGAGCTCGCCAGCCGATTGTTGCTGCGCGCGCATGCGCAGCGGCAGCGTGCGCAGCCCGCGCAGCGCGAGGTAGCTGTCGAAAGGCGCCCCGGTGATGCCGGTGCAGTTCGCCCACCAGGCGAGTTGCTGCACGAGCTCCGGGTTCCGCGCCACGACCGCCCCGCCAACCACGTCGCTGTGGCCGTTGATGTACTTCGTCGTCGAGTGCACGACGAGGTCTGCGCCCAGATCGAGCGGCTTCTGCAGCACGGGCGAGAGGAAGGTGTTGTCGCAGGCGACGAGCGCGCCGGCCGCGTGCGCCGCCGCCGCCACGCTGCGCACGTCCGTGATTCGCAGGAGCGGGTTCGAGGGCGTCTCGATCCAGACCAAAGCCGGCCTGCGCGCGAGGGCCGCCGCGAGCGCCGCTGCGTCGCGCATGTCGACCAGCTCCACCTCGATGCGGCGCTGGCGCTCACGCGCGCGCAGGAGTCGCCAGGTTCCACCGTAACCGTCGTGCGGAGCGAGGACTCGCGCCCCCGGCTCCAGCAACTCGAGCACGAGTGCGACCGCGGACATCCCCGTGGAGGTGACGACGGCGCCGCTGCCGTGCTCCAGCTCGGCCAGCGCCGCCGCGAACAAGTCGCGTGTCGGGTTGCCGCTGCGCGTGTAGTCGTAGGCGCGCTTCTTTCCGAAACTCTCGAAGCTGAAGTTCGCCGAGAGGTGCAGCGGCGGCATCACGGCGCCGTGCTGCGTGTCGGCGCACACGCCGGAACGGGCCGCGACGGTCGAATCGTTGCGGGGCTTCACGCGACACCTCCCGCACGCACGATCGCGCCGACCTGCGCTTCTTCCTTGAGGAAGGCGTCGTGGCCGTAGGCGGAGACGATGCGATGCAACTCGACGGGGCCGCCGAGTCCTCGTGCGAGGGCTTCGACGGAGGTCCAGGGCACGAGCAGGTCGCTGTCCGCACCCGCTACGCTCGCCGCAGTGTGGATCGCTCCCGGGTCGCAGACATGCGCGTCCGTCGCGCGCGAGAGCAGGGCGAGCGAAGGTGCGTCGAAGCGGCGCACGAACTCCGCGCCGCGGGCCTCGAGGTAGCTGCGCACTCCAGCTGGTCCTCCCCGACGTTCCCAATCCTCCCGCGCACGGTAGGTCGTCAGCGCGAGACCGCGGGCGAGCGCCAGGGCACGTTCTTCCTGCCCGCTCGCTCGCCCGAGTTCGAGGATCGAGGCCTGCAGCGAGCGCCAAGCGCTCGCCAACGGATCGCTGGCCGCCGCCGCGCTGATGACGACCAGCTTCCCGACCGCTTCCGGGAAGAGTTCCGCGAAGGCCAGCGCGACCATGCCGCCGAAGGACGCGCCCACGAGCGTGTCGAAGCGCGTCCGGCCGAGCAGCGGCAAGAGCTCGTGCAGCGCGCGCGCCTGGTCGCGCGTGCTCACCGCCGGAAAGGACCAGCCCAGACCGCTGGAAGCTGGACCGCTCGACAATCCCGCACCGCCGATCCAGTCGATACCGACCACGAGCGAGGTGCGCGTGTCGAGAGGTCGCTCCGCCCCGACGAGCCACTCCCAGTAGCCCGCTCTCGGATTCGAAGGACTGCTCGCGATGTGACGTCCGGACGAGATCCCACCCAGCACGCACACCAGCGGGCCGTCGGGGTTGCCCTGGCATTCGTACGCGAGCTGCGCGGCGGGCAGACTCCCGCCCTCGAGCGCAAAGTCCCCCGGCAGAGCGAGCACGCAGACGTCTCCTTCGACAGTGAAGGCGGCACTCACGCGGCACCTCCCTGCGCGAGCACGTCCGCGAGCAGCGCATCCGCCGTGCGCGCAGGGCCGAGGCCTTCGCCGACGTGCACGCGGCAGGCGCCGTTGCGCGCGCGGTAGGAGTAGACGACGCGATCGCAGGGCGCGGCGAGGATCGAGCCGATCGGCAGCGATTCGGGGCGCACCGTGAATTCGCCTGCGCGCGTGGCGCGGGCCACCAGTCGTGTCGTGCGCCCGCGTTGGCGCTGCGGAACGAACGTGCGCGCGTCGGTGCGCTCGATCTCGCCCGCGTCGATCGGGCGGCCGAAGAGTGCGCCGGCGACGATCGCGAGCTTGGCGGCGGCGTCGCGGCCGTCGAGATCGGCCTCGGCCGAGACCTCGCACAGCCCGCGCTCGCGCGCGCGGCGCAACGCGGCATCCCAATCGGCACTGCGCTCGAGCTCCTCGAAGATGCAGCTCGTGGTCGCGTTGGCGACCAGTTCGATCTCGTCCACCTCGTCCGCCAGCGCGAACAACTCCTGCGCCAGGCGCAGACCGGTCCCGCCGAGGGCCGCGTTCCAGCCGATGCGCCCGGTCGAGATCTCCTCGCGCCAGGCGTGCGAACCGGCCGCCAGCGCGTCCTTCGAGGCGAAGACCACGCGCGATCCGGCGCGCAGGGCGCGCTCGCTGCGCTCGAGTGCGGCCGCGCCGCCGTCGAAGTTCGAGGCGCTGGCGTCGGCCAGCACCTCGGCATGCACGAGTTCGACCAGGAGCTCGAGCGGGAGGTCTTCCGCCAGCCCGGTGGAGGCGAGCGCGCGCGCCTCGCACTTGGTGCGCACGAGCGTGGCGGCGTCGAGGCCCCGGCGGTCGACGAGCGTGCCGCTGGAATCAGATGCGGCGACCAGATGCACGAAGCGTGCATCCACTCGCCGCAGGAAGGCCCGGCCCACCTGGCCCAGACCGATCAGGTGCAGGCTCGCGGGCGTTCCCGGCGATGTGCCGGAGGAAGCCAGGCCGAGCGTGGGGCGCGCCGCAGCGGGCGCGAAGGGATTTGCGTTCGTCGTGGTCATGAGAGTCTCCGAGTGGTGCTCAGCGGACTCCCACGGGACGCAGTCCCACGGTCCCTCATCTTCCGGTCGCGTGCGCGAGTGGCCTCGCAAACGTCTCCGCAGGAGTTGGCACCTTCCGGAGTCTCCCCCGTGGTTGCCCCAGCATCGTCGGGCCTGTCCCTCCGCCGGTCTCGATGAGCGCGCGCAGCGTATCGGCAAAACGAGGCCTCGACCAGAGCCGCAGCCGCATAGGAATTGCGGGCTTGCGCTGCCAGGCGGCCGCGGGTATCGCAGAGACAATGTCGCTCATGTCGCTGCTGCTCGCGCTCCCCTTCGGCGGAGAAGCGACCCCACAGAGCATCCTCGTCGAGCGCTGCGTCGCGTGCCATGGTCCCGACCAGCACAAGGGCGACCTGCGCCTGGACCAGGCGTCCTCAGCCACGCGCGCGATCGCCCCGGGCAAGCCCCAGGAGAGTGAGCTCTTCCGACGCTTGATCAGCGCGGATCCCGAGGAACGCATGCCCAAGGGCAAACCCGCGCTCCCGCCTGAGGAGATCGAGGTCCTGCGCGCATGGATCGCCGCGGGCGCGAAGTGGCCCGAGGGACAGGGACACTGGGCCTACCAGCCGCTCGCGCAGGTCGCGATCCCTGCCGTGCGCGATCCCGACTGGGTGCGCAACCCGATCGACGCGTTCGTGCTCGAACGACTCGACGCCGCCGGTCTCGCGCCGCAGCGCGTCGCGGACTCGGGCATGCTCCTGCGGCGGCTCTCGCTCGATCTCGTCGGTCTGCCGCCTACGCTCGAGGAGTTGCACACCTTCGAGGCGGACCGCAGCCCAGGCGCGTACGAACGCGCGGTCGAGCGACTGCTCGCCTCGCCGCACTTCGGCGAGCGCTGGGCGCTGCCGTGGCTGGACCTCGCGCGCTTCGCCGACACCAATGGCTACGAGAAGGATGCGCGGCGTTCGAACTGGGCTTGGCGCGACTGGGTCATCGACGCACTCAACGCCGACATGCCCTTCGACCGCTTCACGCTCGAGCAGCTCGCTGGCGACCTGCTGCCGGGTGCCTCGACCAGCCAGCACGTCGCCACGGGGTTTCAGCGCAACACGCTCGTCAACCAGGAGGGCGGCACCGACCCCGAGGAGTTCCGCTACGCAGCGGTCGTGGACCGTACGAACACCGCCGCGACCGTCTGGCTCGGCTCCACGCTCGCCTGCGCGCAGTGCCACAACCACAAGTACGATCCATTCTCGCAGCGCGACTATTACCGCCTGCTGGCCTTCTTCGACCAGTCCGCCGACACCGGCAATGCGGTCGAACCCGTGCTGTCGGTACCGAGCCGCGAGCAGCAGCAAAGGCAGCACGAGCTCGCGCAGCGTGCACAGGATCTCGAGGGGCTGCTCGCGAACGGCGACGCCCTGTTCGACGCCGAGCAACTCGCCTGGGAGCTCCGCACACGCGCCGAGTTCGCCCAGAGCACCGGCGCATCGGCCGCGGCGCGGCGCCTGCCAGCTTTCGACGCCGTCGAGGGCTGGGAGATCGCGGGTCCGTTCCCGGGCGAGATCCCCGCGCAGATCGAGTGGCGGCCGGAGACCGGGCGCGAACGCGGCGTCGTGCGCGCGATCACCCAGATGCAGACGAGCTGGCTCTGGCAGCGGAACTTCCACGTCGACCAGCCCCAGCGCGTCGCCTTGCTGCTCGGCGCGGACGACGAGTTGCGCGTCTCCCTCGACGAGAGCGTGGTCTACGAGGGGACGCAGTGGGATCCGGTGATGAAGGATGCCCACAGGGTCGTGCTCGAACTCGGAGTCGGCGATCACCGGCTCGAGCTGCGGGTGCACAACGGCGGCGGCCCAGGTGGGCTGTACCTCGACTGCGCCCGCGACGATGTTCTGCCGGATGCGATCGAGGCCGCGCTGCTCGCGCCGGCGCCCGACGCACACGTGATCGGGCCGTACTTTCGGCGCGAGGTCAGCGCGCGGGGCAGAGCGCTCGCGAGAGAGCTCGGGCGCGTCCGGCAAGACGAGCTCGCGCTCGCCGCCTCGATCCCGACCACGATGGTCATGCAGGAAGCCTCGAGCGCGCGCACGACGCACGTGCACGTGAAGGGCGCCTTCCTGAACCTCGGGGAGTCGGTCAGCGCCCAGACGCCCGCCTGCCTCCCGCCGATGGATCCCGCCTGGCCGAAGAACCGCCTGGGGCTCGGGCTGTGGCTCGCAGACCCGCGCAATCCGCTCGTCGCGCGCGTGCAGGTGAACCGCATCTGGGAGCAGATCTTCGGCCGCGGCCTGGTCGCGACCTCGGAGGACTTCGGCACGCGCGGCGCGGAGCCCACGCACCGTGAGTTGCTCGACTGGCTGGCGCTCGAATACCTGCGCAATGGCTGGAGCCTGAAGCAACTCCTGCGCACGATCGTGGGTTCGGCGAGCTACCAGCAGTCCTCGCTTGCCGATGCGCGCAGGCTCGAGCTCGACCCCGACGCCGCACTGCTCTCCCATTCGCCGCGCGGCCGGCTCTCCGGAGAATTGCTGCGGGACAACGCACTGTCGATCGCGGGGCTGCTGGATGCGCAGCTTGGCGGGCCGAGCGTCTTCCCGCCGCAACCCGAGGGCGTCTGGACGCCGGTCTACAGCGATGACAAGTGGATGGAGTCGGGTGGCGGCGACCGGCTGCGGCGCGGCCTGTACACCTTCTGGAAGCGCTCCTCGCCGTACGCGAACTTCATGCTCTTCGACGCGCCCAGCCGCGAGGGCTGCTGCCCGCGCCGCGCGCGCACCGACACCCCACTGCAAGCACTCGCGCTGCTCAACGACCCCGTCTTTGTGGAGTGCGCGCGCGCTCTGGGCGAGTGGATCCGCCACGCCCCGGGTGATCGCGACGCGCAGCTTTCCGCAGGCTTCGAGCGTTGTACCGCTCGCGAGCCAGCGCCGAGCGAGCTCGCCGAACTGCGCAAGCTCCTCGACTCGCAGCCCGAGCCCATGCGCTACACGGCGGTCGGAAACGTGTTGCTCAACCTCGACGAGACCCTTTGCCGGCCATGAAGCTCCGCGGTGAAAACGAAGCGATCGATCTCGGCCGCCGCGAGGTGCTGCGCCAGGGCGCGGTAGGCCTGGGCACGATCGCGCTCTCCTGTCTGCTCGGCGAGCAGGTGCGTGCGCAGGCGCAGCCCGACGGACTGCCGCACTTCCCGGCCCGGGCGCGGCGCGTCGTGTACCTGCACATGGCCGGTGCGCCCTCGCACCTGGACTTGTTCGACCGCAAACCGACGCTGGCGCAGCTCGACGGCCAACCTGTGCCGGACAGTTTCATCAAGGGTGAGCGCTTCGCGTTCATCAAGGGACATCCCAAGGTGCTCGCCTCGCCCTTCGAGTTCGCGCGCCACGGCCAAAGCGGCGGCGAGTTCTCGCAGCTCCTGCCGCGCCTGGCCTCGAACGCCGATCGTTTGGCGATCGTGCGCTCGATGCACACGAGCGAATTCAACCATGCGCCTGCGCAGCTGTTCCTCCAGACCGGCAGCGCGCGTGTCGGGCGGCCGAGCTTCGGGTCGTGGCTCTCCTACGGCCTGGGCTCGATGAATCGCGACCTGCCGACCTTCGTCGTGCTCACCTCGGGCCGCTTCGGTCCCGACGGCGGCGCCTCGCTGTGGGGCCCGGGGTTCCTGCCGGGCGTGCACCAGGGCGTGCGCCTGCGCTCGCTCGGCGATCCCGTGCTGTACCTCGCCGATCCCGATGGGCTCGACCGCAACGGCCGGCGGCGCACGCTCGATGCACTCGGCGCGCTCAACCGCATGCACGAGGAGCGCACGGGCGACCCAGAGATCTCGACACGCATCGAGCAGTACGAGCTCGCCTTCCGCATGCAGCAGAGCGCGCCGGAGTTCGCCGACCTCTCGACCGAGCCGGAGTCGGTGCGCGCGCGCTACCGCGTCGAGCCGGGCAAGGTCAGCTTCGGCAACAACTGCCTGCTGGCGCGACGTCTGCTGGAACGCGGGGTGCGCTTCGTGCAGCTGTACCATTGGGGCTGGGACAGCCACGGCACGAGCCCGGACGACGACCTCGTCACCTCGCTGCCCAGGCGCTGCCAGGAAACCGACGGCCCGAGCGCAGCGCTGCTCGAAGACCTCGCCGAACGCGGGATGCTCGAGGACACGCTCTTCGTCTGGGGCGGCGAGTTCGGGCGGACTTGCATGAACGAGGAGCGCGACGGCTCGAAGTTCCTCGGCCGCGACCACCATCCGCACGCGTTCACGATGCTGCTCGCCGGCGGCGGTCTGAAAGCCGGCCTCACGCTGGGGGCGACCGACGAACTGGGCTACCGCGTGGTCGAGGATCCCGTCAGCGTGCACGACCTGCACGCCACGCTGCTGCGCCAGCTTGGGATCGACCACCTGCGCTTCACCCACCGCTCGCAGGGACGCGACTTCCGGCTGACCGACGTCGAGGGCGAGGTCGTCTCGAAGCTGCTGGCCTGAAATGCACCGGGGCCGCGCGTGGCGGCCCCGGGCAGTCGAATCAGGTTCGAGCTTCGCCGATCACGGGCACCAGGGCACCTGCAGCGCGTCCGAAGCGTTGTAGAACGCTCCGCCCGCGGCCGGGTCTCGGTACCAGGCCTGGAAGTACCAGGTCTCGCCAGAGTGGATCTGCACTCCGCTCGGCAGCGTGTTGAGGTCGAGCGTCCAGACCAGGTCCCCGAACATGTTCGAGCTGGTCGCCGGCAGGCGGTAGAGCGGGTTGCCGACGCAACGCCAACCGTTGCCGAAGGGAACCAGCGTCTGGTTCTGCCCGAAGAAGAACAGGCCGGTCTTGTTCGCCGGGAGCCCGATGGCATTCAGCACGAGGTCGTTGTTGGAGATGTCGTTGCTGCCCGCGTAGCCCATCAGCGCCTCGCCACCGGTGCTGTTGATGGAGCTCAGGCACACGCTCGTCGGCGAGGGGCAGGAGACCGTCAGGCCAGGGAATCCCTGCGTGCGGAAACCGCTGTCGATCGGCGTGAAGTGCGGCGTCCCGTTCGAGATGTTGCCGTCGTCGTCGTCCAGCGTCATCCACTGGGTCTCGATGATCGACTTGATCTGCGTCTGGTTGTACGCGTTCATCCAGCCGAGGAAGAGCGCATTGGCGGTCAGGTCGCCCTGCGTTCCGCCGAGCACGGTGTTGAGGTTGTTGCGCACCTTCCACGCCGCGCCCATCCACACCTCGCCGTCGTTGTGCACTTCGCCGTAGCAGCCGCCGCAGCAGTCGCCGCAGAACTGACGGTTGTTGTTGCCCGTGCGGATGAAGCTGCTGCCGGCGAAGTTCTGGCCGACGATCGGCGTATCCCACATGTACATGGCCCAGACGTCGGCGTTGCCTTCTCCCATGCCGTCGTTGCCGTTGCCGGTGCTGTAGCGATCGTTCATCCAGTGGCCCTGCTCGTGCGTGATCACGGTCGAGTAGGCCGTGTTGTTGCAGCCGCCGCCCGCGGGGAAGAAGTTGATCGAGCTGCCGTTGTAGTAGGCGTTGCAGGTGCCCGCGACATTGGTGTTCGCGACCGTCACGAAGTCGCCGTGCGAATCCGTCGGGTTGATGCCGCGGATCCAGTCGCGCATCATCGTCGAGACGATGTACGCGTTGGCCTGCGGGGTCACGGTGGCCGCCGAGGAGGGGTTGAGCAGCGCGGCGTTGCTCGTCCCCGGCGGGAGCGAGAGGACCAGCGAGTAGTCCGCGCCCGGGGAGTAGTTCACCGAAGCGTAGGTACCCACGAAGGTGAACGTGACGTTCGTGTTGACGTTCAGGCCCGGGAAGTTGAAGTGGCCCGAGGCATCCGTGTAGACGGTCGTCGCACCGGCCTGGCAGCGGCCGTACTTGATCACCTGCGCGGTCTCCGGGTTGGAGGCGATGTCGGGCGCGAGTCCGGGCGAGGCCATCGCCGTCACGTTGCCGCCCACATCGAAGTGCTGGATGCCTTCGTCCATGCGCAGGATCTTGCCGTCGAGCGCGTCGACATAGACCAGCTTGCGCAGCGGCTCGGCGTCGGCGGAGGACCAATTGCACTCGACCTTGTACGCCAGGCGTCCGCGGCGGCTGCCGTCGACGCGGATCTGAGCGATGAGCAGTTCGGGGGCGCCCGTCTGCAGCGCTTCGAAGTTCGTCGCGTCGAAGAAGGCCGTGCGCGCGAAGGCGGCGGCATCTCCCGCGTCGATCACGGGCTGCGAGTCGATCGAGGCGGTGTCGGGAAGACCCGAGGACTGCACCGAGAGCAGTTCGCCGCTCGCGGAGAAGAGCAGGTTGAGGAACGCGCCCTCGACCTGGATCCCGTTGACCGACTGGCGCAGGCGCACCGTCTGCTTGTCGCCCGAACCGACCTGGCCCAGCGGCAGGAAGGTCGTGTCCTGGAAGGAGAGCGTCGAGGCGTCCAGACCGTGCAGGCTCGCAGCCAGCGGCGCGAGTTCGAGCGCGCGCGCGGCGAACTCGGCGTCGTTCCGCGGAGCCGCAGCCGGTGCCTGGGTGTGGCCGCCGTACACCATCTGAGCCCAGCCCGTCTCCGGGTCGAGCGCGTAGTTCCAAGTCGACCCGTTCGTGGCGCGCCACGCGCCGAGCGCGGCGTCGAGGTCGGGGCGAGCCGTCGCGCTCGCCTGGGTCCATCCGATCGGCGAAAGCGCTGCGAGCGCTACCAGTGAGAGAATCCGAGTTTGCATGAGAGGATGTGAAACCTATGCAGAGGTCTGGGGGGAGGCGCCTCTCGAAGGCGCCTTGGGGCAGAACGCCCGATCCAGGTACGGGCCTTGGGACGGATCCGCGCGGCATTCGGTTCCGACTGTCTGGGGTGCGCGGTCCATTTCCAAGCCTACCCCGGCGAGCGTGGAAAGGGGTCCGTTCAATGCGAGGCCCCGCCGGAAAAAAAGTTCCAGCGGGGCCAGGGATGTCTCGCGTCGAGACAGCGCTTCGTGGAGCTTGCCCTTTCGGGCAGTCGCTCACACCATCGACTTCAGCGCCTTCAGAGGACGGATCTTGATCACGTTGCGGGCCGGCTTGGCCTTGAACATGACTTCTTCCTTCGTGAACGGGTTGATGCCCTTGCGAGCCTTGGTGGCGGGCTTGCGGACCACGATGACCTTCATCATGCCGCCGACGTTGAGCACGCCCGGGCCGCTCTTCGAGAGGTCGGCGGAGATGACCTTGCCGAGCGTGTCGAAGATCGTCGCGACCTGCTTGCGCGGGACCCCGGTCACACCGGAAATCGTCGTGTAGAACTCGCCCTTGATGCGGGGCTTGTTCGCGGGCGAAACCTTCACGGGCTTCGGCGCCGCCTTGGCAGACTTCGCGGACTTCGCAGACTTCGGGGACTTGTTTTTCTTGGCCATGTTCGGTTGGTGCCTTTTCTTCGGGAAAACCAGGGGTTTTTGGCCCCTCAGGCATCGTGAGTAACAAACGCCCACAGGGCGATCAACGAGCATGTAGCGGTTTTCTCCGGAAAAACAGGCGTTCTCGGAGACGGTCGGCGCGCCTCCCCCCCTCCCCGAAGTCCGGTTTGCGCTCCGAACGAGGCCTCGCTTGCCTGCCAGCGAGTGCGTTCGAGGGAGTAGAATCGTGGCATGCCCGCGCGCACGAAGACACTCCTCCCGATCCTCGCCGCGTGCGCGTTGGCCGCCTGCGCCAAGACATCCAGCAGCGCGCGCGTGCGCTTTGTTCACCCCGGCGGAACAGGCGCGGGGAACTCGTGGAACGATGCAGCGGGCTCCCTGCAGGCCATCCTGGAGCAGTCTCGCCCTGGCGACGAGGTCTGGGTGGCCTCCGGGACGTACCGACCCGCGGGCCCTGGAGGCCCGCGCGGCGAGAGCTTCCAGATGCGTGAGGGAGTCGCCCTGCGGGGCGGTTTCTCGGGGGGCGAGGCGAGCCCAGAGGAGCGCGATCCGCAGGCGCCCGCCTCGATCCTCGATGGCGACCTCGACGCTGACGACGGGCCCGATTTCAGTGCTCGCGCGGACAACAGCTACCACGTCCTCGTCGCGCACATGATCCAGTCGGGCACGCTCGAGCGCTTCACGGTGCGCGGCGGCTACGCCGACGGGCCGGCCCTGGGAGCGCACGTCGAGAGCGGCGACCAGGGCTCGGGCCTCAACGTCTACCACTCGCACCCGCGCGTGATCGACTGCCGTTTCGTCGACAACTGGGCCTCCAACCACGGCACGGTCAACGACCACGGCGGCGGGACCTACGAGGACTGTGAATTCAGCGCGAACCGGGCTGGCAGCCTGGGAGCCGGCCTGTATTTCCACGGCGACATCGAGGCGCACGCCTACCGCTGCCGCTTCTACGGCAACCGGACACCCGGTCAAGGCGGGGGCGCGTACAGCCGCAGCTACGCCGGATCGAGCCTGGAGGACTGCACCTTCATCGGCAACCAGGCCGAGCGCGGCGGTGGCCTGTACATGGCCGAGGGGAGCGCCACGACGCTCGCGCGCGGCGAGTTCCTGGCCAACGTCGGGGACATTGGCGGCGGCGGCCTGTACATCGAGAACGGTACGGGGCTCGTGCAGGAGTGCAGCTTCGTCGGCAACTCCGCCGGTCACGACGTTCAGGACGGCGGCGCAGGCTCCGGCGGCAGCGGTGGAGGCGGCCTGTGGGCCAGCGTCGGCGCGCCGACGATCGAGGACTGCGTCTTCGACTCCAACACGGCCTCCTTCGGCGCGGGGGTGTACCTGAGCGACGCCACGCTGGCGCTCGTGCGCCGCTGCCAGTTCCTCGGCGGGCTCGCGTTCGAAGCGGGGGGCTTGTACGTGCTGCACTCCCCCGCCACCGCGGAGGACTGCCTGTTCCTCGGCAACACCGCCGCGGGCGGCGGGTTCTCCGTCGGGGGCGGGATGAGCGTCTATTTCTCGCTCGCGACGGCCCGGCGCTGCCGCTTCGTCGACAATGCTGCGGAACTTGGGGGTGGCGGCCTCTACACCGAGGGCGAGGCGCCGAGCTTCGACCGCTGCGAATTCGTCGGCAACAGCGCCTTCGGCGACAAGCAGGGCTGGGGCGGGGGCTACATGGCCGGCTACCACACCGTTCCACGGCTCACGAACTGCTCCTTCCAGGGCAACCGCGCGAACCAAGGTGGCGGCATGTTCGCGATCGCGTTCGCGGAGCCGACGCTCGTCAACGCGAGCTTTTCGGGCAACGCAGCGCTGCAGCAGGGCGGCGGGATCGCCGCGACGATCCTGAGCGCTCCGCGGCTCCAAAACACGGTCTGTTGGAGCAACTTCCCCGACGAATGGAGCGGCGCGGAGGTGCTCTTCGAGCAGAGTTCGGTCGGGATCGATCCGCACTTCGTGCTCGATCCGCAGGCGGGTCCCGATGGTGATTGGGCGACCCAGGACGACCTGCGCGGGAACCTGCGACTGGGGAGCGGATCAGCCTGCCGCGACGCGGGTGACAACGCTCGGCTCGGCGAGGACGAAACACTCGACCTCGACGGGAATCCGCGCTTCCGCGACGACCCCGCCACGCGGGACTCGGGAGTGGGGAGCGCGCCCGTGGTCGACCTGGGCGCCTACGAGGCGGACTCCTAGACCTCGCCCGTACGCGTCGCGAAGGGCGAGTGGCGCTGCGACCAGCGCATCAACCAGCACATCAGCGCCACGGTCGCCGCCATGAATCCGCCCAGCGCGAGTCGCCCCATGCCCTGGCCGTGCATCAGGATCCAGTCGTAGCTCCCGTGCAGCAGCACCGCCGCGACGACCGCCAGCGCCGCGAGCTCGCCGCGCCAGCGTCCCCCAGCGAGCTTCGCGCGCACCAGAAAGAACCCCGCCGGCGCGAGGAACACGACGTGCGCCAGCGTCGAGGTGAATCCGCGCACCACGATCAGGCGCGCGTCGCCCTCGCTGGCGAGGAAGAAGGCGTTCTCGATGGATGCGAACCCCAGTGCGGCGGCGGCGGCGTACACGATGCCGTCCATCGGCTCGTTGCAGTCGCGCAGCCACAACCCACCGAGCAGGAAGGCCGCCAGCTTTGCGATCTCCTCCGCCAGCGCCGTGACCACGAAGGCATCGACGAGGTCGCACTGCACTCCGGGGTGATCGGGGAGGACCCACTCGAGCCTGGGGCGCGCGTACGCGATCAGCAAGGCCGCCAGGCCGCCGAGCAGGAAGACCTGCACCAGTCGTTTGTGGGGTTCGGGTTCCAGACGGTCCTTGATCCAGAAACCGTAGAGCCACATGAGCCCCGGGAGCGCGCCGAGCGCCACCTGCTCGATCGTCAACATGCCTGCCTGTCTGCTCCCGGTTCTATCGGCCGCGCGTGATCCCAAAGTCGAGCGCGATGCGCCATGGCCGCGGCACAGATCCTCGGCTAGCCTGCAGCCCTTTCCCGGAGCCCCGAATGAGCCTCCCTCTGCTGTGTCTGCTGCTGCTCCAGGGCACGCCCGCCGCGCCCATCCCCCCGGCCTCCACGACCGCGAGGATCCTCGCGCAAGCGCTCGAGTCGGGCCAGGCCTACTCCAAGCTGCAGGCCTTGTGCACGCGCGCGCCCAAGCGCCTCTCGGGCTCACCGGGCGCCGCGGCAGCGGTCGCCTGGGCCAAGGCGGCGATGGAGGCCGACGGCCTCGAGAACGTGCACCTCGAGGAGTGCAGTGTGCCCGTCTGGCAGCGCGGCAAGCGCGCGGATCTCAGCGTCGTCGAGCCCGAATCATCGGGCGGCACTTTTCTGCCGATCACGGCTCTCGGTGGAAGCATCGGAACCGGCGAGAAGCCGGTCGAAGGTCCGCTGCTCGTCGTGACGAGCTTCGAGGAACTCACGGCGGCCGGCGAGCGCGCGCGCGGCGCGATCGTGCTCTTCAACCGCCCGATGGACCCGACCAACCTCGACCCCTTCGACGCCTACGGCAAGGCCGTCGACCAGCGCTCGCGTGGCGCGGTCGAGGCCGCGAAAGTCGGTGCCCTCGCGGCGATCGTGCGTTCGATGACCACGCGCCTGGACGACGTGCCGCACACAGGCGCGATGCGCTACGAGGATGCGCAGGAGCGCGTGCCCACGGCCGCCGTCAGCACCGCCGGCGCCGAGCGGCTCGCGGCCCTCGCGCGCGCCGGGAACGTGCGGCTGCGTTTTGACCAGGATTGCCAGATCCTCGGCGAGGCCCCTTCGCACAACGTCGTCGGGGACCTGCGCGGGCGCGAACTCCCGAACGAGATCGTGCTCGTCGGCGGGCACCTCGACGCCTGGGACGTGGGCCAGGGTGCTGTGGACGACGGCAGCGGCTGCGTGCAGTCGATCGAGGCCGCGCGCCTGTGGAAGTCGCTCGGGCTGCGCGCGCGCAGGACGCTGCGCGTGGTGCTCTTCATGAACGAGGAGAACGGCCTGCGCGGCGGACTCGCCTATCGCGACGCGCACCGCAAGGAACTCAGCCAGCACGTGCTCGCGATCGAGACCGACCGCGGAGGCTTCGTTCCGCGCGGTTTCGAGTTCTCCGGTGGAGCGGCGACGCTCGCTGCGCTCGAACCGCTGCGACTCGAACTCGCCCCCGCCGGCGCGGGCGACTTCCGCCTGGGCGGCGGCGGTGCCGACATCTCGCCGCTGGCGAAGGAAGGCGTGCCGGTGATGGAGCTCGTGCCCGATCCGCAGCGCTACTTCGATTTCCACCACTGCGTGCGCGATACCCTCGACGCGGTGCACCCGCGCGAGCTCGAACTCGGGGCCGGGTGCCTCTCTGCGATGGCCTGGTTCGTCGCCGAGCGCGCCGAACGCCTCCCGGCGGCGCACTGAGCGCGCAGGAAAGCTAGGAGCGGCTCGAGCGTTCGCGTTCGGCGCTGCGCGAGGACGCGGGCTCCTGTTCGGCCAGCACGCGCAGCGGCAAGTTGTGGCGCGACTCCCCGAGCGCTTCGTCGAGCCCCACGAGGCAGGCGGAGACCTCGGCATCCACGCGTTCGGCGAGCGCGCTTCCCTGCCGCTCGAACGGCCCGCGGAACAAATCGAGCACGTGCTTCACCTGGATGCGGTCGATATCGCGCGCAAGCAGGAAGGTGTCCGCCCCCCCGCTGCGCGCACAGGCGACCAGCCCGCCCTCGACGAGGTCCGCGAGCACCAGCTCCAGCGGCCGCAGCGAAACTCCCAGCGCGCTCGCGAGCTCCGCGGCGCTGTAGCCCGGCTCGCCGCGCAGCGAGCGCGCGCCGATGCGTGCCAGCGCGCGCAGGGCGATGCGCTCGCGTTCGCGCAGGCTGTGCGCCTCGGGGCTGTCGGGGTAGTAGCTCGCGGCGCTCTGATGCGCGAAGCAGACCTCGGCGCCGAGCAGCACCATGACCCACGAGAGCTGCACCCAGATCAGGAAGATCGGCACCATCGCGAAGCCCGAGTAGATCGCGTTGTAGCGCGCGATCCCGAGCTGGAACTGGATGTGCACGAGCAGCGTCAGCTGCCAGAGCGAGCCGCCGACCAGCGCGCCCACGATGGCCGAGCGCAAGCGCGTGCGCGCGTTGGGCATCGCGAGGTAGACGAAGGCGAAGGCGAGCCAGAGCGAGAGCAGCGGGGCGAGCTTGACGAAGGCCTCGAAGAGCGCGCCCATGTGCAACTCGCGCTGCGCATAGGCCAGCGCGTCCGAGCTCTGCGCGGCGGTCGTGATCCCCGCGGCCGCGAAGAGCAGGATCGGCGTCACCACCACCATCGCCAGGTAGTCGGTCAGCTTGCGCACCAGCGAGCGCGAGCGCTGCGCGCCCCAGATGTGGTTGAAGCTCGCCTCGATGCTGGAGAGCAGCTTGATCACCGTGTACAGGAGCAGCAACAGCCCGACGGCACCCAGACCGGAGACCTTCGTGCCGTCGACGAACTCGAGCACCTTCTCGAAGGCCTGGCGCATCTCCTGTCCGCCTTCGAAGGTGCGCGCGACGAAGGGCCGGATCGTGCCGTCGATCAAGTCCTGGTAGAAGCCCATGCCCTTCGCCACGGCGAAGGAGAAGGCGAGCATCGGCACGAGCGAGAGGACCGTGATGTAGGTCAGCGCCGAGGCACGAAAGAGGCACTGGTCCTCGAAGAAGCCGCGCGTGGCGAGGTAGACGACGCGCAGCCAGTGGTTCACGAGGCGCTGGCCGCGCGGCAGTTTCTCGAGCTCGTACGCGAAGACGTTCGCGTGGAACCAGTGCTCGACGCGCGCGAGCAGGCGCAAGAGGCCGGTCGGCGTGTAGCCGCTCGCTCGGCGCACGTGGTCCAGGGTCTGGCGGGAGTGGATCGACATGGAGTTGTCGCACGGCAGCATGCATTGCGCCGGCGCGCGAGTAAAGCCAGGTCAGCCCAGGCGCAGCATGTGGCCCAGGACGCGCCCCGCTTCGCCGAAGAAATCGAGCAGATCGGACGGTGGACGTGCGGGCGGACCCAGGAATTCGCCCGGGAGGCCGCCCGCTGGCGGCGCGGATTCGCGCAGACGCCTCAGTCGCTCTTCCTGCCGATCCAGTTCGCGCTCCCGCGAGCGCCGCAGCCCGCCCGCGCGCACGAACTCGAGCACGCGCTCGAGTTCGCGGTGGTCGAACCACACGCCGTGCGGACCGCACATGTCCACGATCACTCCCGAGCTCCCGGCAAAGTTGCGCCTCTGCATCAACTGCCCGCACGCGACGCAGGGGACGTAGCCCTCGGGCCGCGCGTCCGCGTCCAGCACCACGGGCTGCTGCGGGAGATCGAGGCCGTCGACGTCGGCGTGCTCGGCGTTCTCGACCAGGCGCTTGACGGTGTCGTGCGAGAGCCACAGCCCGGCGCAGGAGCTGCACTCGATCACGTCGGTCCGACCCAGCGTGCGGCGTCGCAGTCCGGCTCGACAGCGCGGGCAGGCGAGGTCGACCGGCAACGCGTGCAAGGCCTGCGGCTGGATCGAGAGCCCGCACTCCATGCAGAAGTGCGCGCCGCGCAACAGCCGGGCGTAGCACCCCGGACAGACCTCGGCCAGGCCGCGGTCGTCCAGCTGGATCTCGGCCTTGCAGTACGAGCACGCGTGCGCCTGCGCGGGACACGGAGCTCCGCAGTGCGGACAGCGCCGGCGCTCCGGATCGTGCGCGGCTCGCTGCACCCAGCGCAACATCTCGCCGCACAGGCAGCGCACGCATTCTCCGAAGCGCAGGTCGCCGACATCGTACTGGCGCGCGCAGCGCGGGCAGGCGATCAGATTGCGGGCCGGGGAGTCCACCACTTCCTCATCGGACGATCGGCCGTGCGGAGTGGATGCCGCAGCTGTGGCCCGCGTGCGGAAAGGAATTCAGGACGGGTCTAGCGCCCGTCGTCGTCCCCGCCCCAGTCCTTGCCGCGCCGGCTGCGGCCGCCGCCGCGGTCCTCATCGCGGTCGCGGCGATCCTTGCCGCCGCCGCGGTCAAAGCGCGGGCGGCCCTCGCCGCGATCGCCGCCCGACCAGCCGCCTCCCCCACCGGCGCCGCCACCGCGGGGCGCACCTGCGCCGCCACCGCTGAAGCTGCGCGGCGGACCCGAGGGGCGAAATCCCCCTCCGCCTGCGCCGCCCGGGCGCGGGCCAGCGCCCAGCGCACGCGGCGCACGCTCGCGCGCCTCGGTCACGGTCAAGTTTCGGCCCTGCACGTTGCGCTCGTGCAGACCCGCGACCGCCTTCTGCAGCGCCTCGGCGGAGTCCATCTCTACGAACCCGAAGCCGCGCGAGCGACCGGTTTCGCGGTCCATGATCACCTCGGCGCTGACCACGGTGCCGAAGCCCTGGAAGAGCTCCTGCAGATCGACCTTGGAGAAATTGAAGGGCAGATTGCCGACGTAGACCTTGTTCGCGGACATCAGTGGTGCGTCTGCGACGGATCCGCCGAGACGACTTCGACTTCGAGGAAGAGATGTTGACCGGCCAGTGGATGGTTGGCGTCGAGCAGCGCGCCGCTCTCGCCGATCTCACGGACCCAGACCGGCAGGGACAGTCCGTGAGCCGAGGCCTCGAATCGATCGCCGACCCGTGAACCGGGCGGCAGCTCCGCGAGCGGAACGCGCCGCTCGAGTTGCGGGTCACGCACGCCGAAGCCTTGCTCGGGCGTGACCGGTACCAGCTTCTTCTCGCCCGTCTGCATGCCGAGCACAGCGCGGCTCAACGCGGGGATCACGTCTGCGCCACCGGCGGTGATCTCCAGCGGCTGCTCCCCGCCCTTCTCCGAGTGCGTGCTCAGGATCACCGAACCGTCGGCGAGCCGCGCGGTGTAGTGGACCAGGACCCGATCGCCGCTGCGTACGTTCATCATCGCGCGAGCGTTCGGGTCAGGAGCGGGGCGGCGGAGGGCACACGGCGGTCGGCGCGGGGGAGCGTAGGGCTCATCCTAGTTGGATCGGCCGGGATCGGGCAAGAACCTGAATCACGAGCTCGCGCTGGCCAGGATCGCCAGGCCCGCGGCCACGAGGGCGAGGACGAGCAGCGTGAAGCCCAGGATCTTGATCCAGGACAGCGGCGCCTCCCCGACCACCTTCCCCGTCTGGCCGTGGATCAGGACGGCGTAGTTCTTCCCGCCGAAGCGATAGGTGAGCGACCACATCGGGAGCAGCAGGTGCTTCCAGCGCACGCCCGAGACCGTGTTCTGGACACGCAGGTCGCGCTGGGTGTCCCCCGGTACGTCCCCCGAGCAGCGCTCGCGTTCCAAGCCCTCGATCGTCGCCAGGCCGTTCTTCCAACCCTGCTCGAGGTCGACGGAGTACTCCTCGGCGCGCCATCCGGCGAGGTACTCGGGCCGGTAGCGGACCAGCGCGCGCATGTCCCAGGCCCCGAGCTTCGCGGCGAGCGCAGCGGAGAGGCCGCGCGAGGCGTGCACGAGCACGTCGTCGTAGTCGTCGTGGCGCTCCCCCCACGCCGGCTCCCAGCGCACGCGCCGCTCCATGCGCGTCTGCGTGACCATGCGGCCGTTGACCATCGCGGTGTGCGTGACCGGCACGTAGTAGTAGTAGCCCGCGTCGGCCGACCACTTCGCGTCGACGCTCGCGTCGAAGGTCCAGTAGGGCACGTACACGCCGACGGCCTGGAACTCGCGCGTGCGGGCCAGCGCGCTCGGCCGGAACCAGAGCGACGAGATCCACTTGCGAAAGCCCTGCTCGACGGTGGCGCGGCCGACATCGAGCGGGATCAGCGATTCGGGCCGAAGCGCGTGGCGGTTCGCGCTCTGCTCGAGCACCTGCGGCGAGCCGCAGAAGCAGCACTGCTCGGCGGTCGCGTTGGCGTCGTAGGCGACCTGCGCGCCGCACTCGGTGCAGCGCGCCACGCGCACCTCGAGCTCGAGTCCGACGGGCGCGCTGGAAGCTTCTTCCAGGGGATGTTCGACGATCGTGCCCTCCAGGCGCGGTACGGCGATCGTCTTGCCGCAGTGGTCGCAGTGCAGCGCGTCGGCGTCCGGATCCCAGCGCAGCGCAGCGCCGCAGTTGGGGCAACGGAAGCGCACGTTCTGCCCTTCGACCGGGGGCGTAGGAGAATCCTGGGGGGCGCTCACGCGAGGAGACTACTACAGCGTCCGCCCGCCGATCTTCAATCGTGGCCGGCCCTAGAATGAAACCGTATCGTGACGGTAGGTTTGCCACGTCCGGGAATTCCCCGGCAGCCAAGGACAAACGGGAGGTCTTGCGATGGGTGTGATCGACTGGTTCAAGCGCGGTGTCGGCGAGTTGATGATCGCGCGTCCCGACGATGCCAAGGGCTTCGTCGTCTGGAAGCACCCCGACCCGACCATCCCGATGAAGTCGCAGCTCACGGTCATGGCCGACGAGCTCGCGGTGTTCATGCGCGACGGCAAGGTCGTGGGAACGCTCGGACCGGGCCGCCACACGCTCGACAGTTCGAACATCCCCTTCCTGTCCAACCTCGTCGACAGCTTCACCGGCGGGCGCCTGTTCATCACCGAGGTCTTCTTCGTCACCACGCGCGAGAACACCGGCGTGCGCTTCGGCGGCCCGATCGGCAACGTCGAGGACCCCAAGAGCGGGATCCCGGTCGAGACGATGGTGCACGGCGAGTTCAGCTTCCGCGTGACGAACCCCGAGCAACTCCTGATCGGCCTGGTCGGCACCGGCCGGACGAACGGCGACCAGGTTCCCGACTGGATGAAGGAGCAGGTGCTGAAGGTCCTGCGCGACCGCATCAGCGAGCTGTGCGTCAAGAACAAGTGGCCGCTGCTCGACGTGACCTCGGGCGCCTACACCGAGGAGGTCGAACAGACCGCGCTCGGCGCCCTGGACGCGCACGTCGCCACCTACGGCATCAAGATCGTGCGCCTGGGCAACTTCGTGATCGCGATCCGCGAGGAAGACGCCGCCAATCTGAAGAAGCTCTACACGGACGCGGCCTACCTGCGCACCGTCGGCGGCGTCGGCGCGTACCAGCAGTTCGCCGCGGGCAAGGCGATGATGGGTGCCGGCGAGGGCATGGCCAAGGGCGGCGGCGCTGGCGGCGAAGGCTCAGGCGCGCTCGCGGGCGCGGGCCTGGGCGTCGGCATGGGCATGGCGCAGATGATGATGAACCAGCAGAACCAGCAACGCGCCGCGCCTCCGGCTGCGCAGGGCCAGGCCCCCGCGACTGGCGCGGGGTTCTGCACACAGTGCGGCACGGCCCTGGGAGCCGGCGCCAAGTTCTGCGGCCAATGCGGCACCAAGGTGCCCGGCAGCTGAGCGCGGGGCAGCGCTCGACTATCCGCGGCGCAGCTCGCTCTCGGCCTGCTGCGCCGCGCGCCTTCCGGCTTCGACGTCGATGCGCGAGAGCAGCAGCGCACCGACACCGAAGAACGCGATCAGCGGCAGGATTCCCGCGCGGCTGCTGCCGGTCCACTGGATCGCGAGCGCGAAAGCCGCGGGTCCGAGCACAGAGCTGAAGCGCTCGAGGATCCCGAACAGCCCGAAGTACTCGCCCGCCTTGTGCGCGGGGATCATGCTCGCGAAGAGCGAACGCGAGAGCGCCTGGCAGCCACCCTGCACGAGACCGACGCCGCCCGCGACGAGGTAGAACTCCGCGACCGTCGTCATGCGCCAGGCCAGCACGCACACGAGCATGTAGACGAACAGGCCGAGCATGATCGCGCGCTTGGCGCCGATCTTCGAGGCCAGCCAGCCGAAGGCGAACGCGCAAGGCACACCGACGAACTGCACCAGCATCACCGGCACGATCAGCGCCTTGCCCTCCAGGCCGATGTCCGCGCCGTAGAGCGTCGCCATGCGGATGATCGTGTTGATCCCGTCGCCGTAGATCAGCATCGCGAGCAGCAGCAGGAAGGCCGAGCGGTAGCGCGGAATCTCGCGCACGGTCTCGGCCAGGCGCACGAGCGCCGCGCGCACGCTCGAAGTCCCCGGCTGCTCGTCGCTCTCGAGCGTTCGCTCGGGCTCGCGCACACGCCGGAAGAGCGGGATCGAGAATAGCACCCACCACACCGCGACCGAGACGAAGGAGAGACGCGCGGGCAGCGTCGAGTCCGGCGCGACGCCCAGCCACTGCGGATGCGTGATCAGCAGCACGTCGAGCAGCAGCAGCGTGCCCCCGCCCAGGTAGCCCAGCGCGTAACCCGCGGTCGAGACGCGGTCGAGTTCGTCGGGCTTCGCGATCGAGGGCAGCAGCCCGTCGTAGAAGACGAAGCTCCCCGCGACCCCGACGTTCGCCAGCGCGAAGAGCCAGCCGCCCAGGTTCCAGTCCCCGCGTTCGAGGAAGAACATCGCAGCGGTCGCGCCCGCGCCCAGCGCGAGAAAAAGCGCGAGCAGCGGCTTCTTGCGCGCAGAGGTGTCGGCGATCGCTCCGAGCAGCGGGCCGCAGACCGCGATCGCGAACATGCTCGCCGCCGTCAGCACGGTGTAGCGTTCGAGCACGTCGGTGCGCCCCGCCGCGAGCACGTCGCGGTAGTAGAGCGGGAACACGGCCGTCACGATCGTCGTGAAGAAGGCCGAGTTGGCCCAGTCGTACAGCGCCCATGCACGCAATTCAGGCCGGTGCAGGGCGAGTCGCTCGAGCAGTCGGCGCTGGGTCATGCAGGCCTCACGGTGCGAGGACGCTAGCCGCCGCGCGACTTTGAATCCATCCCGGACTCGCTATGCTCGCGTGCATGCTGGCCCGTACCTCCCTGTTCGTCCTCGGCGCCGTCCTCCTCCCGATCCTCGGCTGCATGTCGACCCCCACGCCCGCGAGCGCTCCGCACCCCCGCGCCCTCCCTGCTCTGCCGCTGCGCTACCCCGCGACGCACAAGGGCGATGTCGTCGACGACTACCACGGCACCTTGGTCGCCGACCCCTACCGCTGGCTCGAGGACCCCGACTCGCGGGAGACGCAGGCTTGGGTGAGCGCGCAGAACGAGGTCACGCACTCCTTTCTCGACGCACTGCCCTCGCGCGCGGAGATCGAGCAGCGCATGACCCAACTGTGGAACTACGAACGCTGGGGCGTGCCGCAGCGCAAGGCCGGCAAGTACCTGTACCTGCGCAACGACGGCCTGCAGAACCAGTCCGTGCTGTGCGTCGCTGACGCGCTCGAGGCTCCCGCGCGCGTGCTGCTCGATCCGAACGCGCTCTCGAAAGATGGAACGGTGGCGCTGGGCGACACCGAGCTCAGCGAAGATGGCCGTTTTCTCGCCTACATGCTCGCGGAAGCGGGTTCGGACTGGAACCGCATCCGCGTGCGCGACGTGGCGAGCGGTGCCGACCTGCCCGACCTCGTCGAATGGGTGAAGTTCTCCGGGCTCTCGTGGTCGCACGACGGCCGCGGTTTCTACTACAGCACCTTCCCCGAGCACGACACGACGGGCAAGGTCGCACTCAAGAACCAGCGCCTGTGCTTCCATGCCCTGGGCACCCCCAGCAGCGCGGATGCGCTCGTCTACGAACGCCCCGACCAGCCCGAGTGGGGCTTTGGCGCCTCGGTCAGCGACGACGGCGAACTGCTGGTGATCGGCGTCTCACAGGGCACCGACCAGCGCACGCGCATCTACACCCAGGACCTGCGCACCCCCGGCGCGAGCGTCGTGCCGCTGCTCGACGCCTTCGACGCCGAGTACCGCCCGCTGGGCAAGGTCGGCAGGGAGCTCTTCCTGCAGACCGACAAGGATGCCCCGCGCGGACGCGTGGTCGCCTGCGATCTGGCCACGCGCGCGCTGCGCGAGATCGTGCCGCAGAGCCCAGACACGCTCGAATCCGCGCGTCTGGCCGGAGGCCGGCTCGTGTGTCTGTACATGAAGGACGCGCAGAACGAGTTGCGCGACTTCGAGCTCGATGGCAAACCGGCGGGCCGACCCGGGCTGCCCGGCATCGGGTCGGTGGCCGAGATCGAGGGTCGCGCGGGCGAGGACGAGCTGTACCTCTCCTTCTCGAGCTTCTCCCGTCCGGCGGAGATCTGGCGCTACCGCATCTCGCAGCGTGCCATGGAGCGCGTCTTCGCGCCCAAGACGGGCTTCTCACCCGACGAGTACGTCACGCGCCAGATCTTCGTCCCGAACAAGGACGGCACGCAGGTGCCGCTCTTCCTGTGCCACCGCCGCGGTCTGCGGCCCGACCTCGACACGCGCTGCCTGCTCTACGGCTATGGCGGTTTCGACATCAGCCTCAAGCCCAGCTTCAGCGTGGCCAACCTGGTCTGGATGGAGCGCGGCGGCGTGTACGCGCTGGCTTGCTTGCGCGGCGGCGGCGAGTACGGCCGCGAGTGGCACGAGGCTGGCACCAAGGAGCGCAAGCAGAACGTCTTCGACGACTTCATCGCGGTCGCGCAGTGGCTCGAGACGAACCACTACACGTCCGCGGCGCACCTTGCGATCCGCGGCGGATCCAACGGCGGACTGCTCGTCGGTGCCTGCATGACGCAGCGCCCCGAGCTCTTCGGCTGCTGCCTGCCAGCCGTGGGAGTGCTCGACATGCTGCGCTACACGCACTTCAGCATCGGCTGGGCCTGGGCCTCCGACTACGGCGATGCCGCGGACCCGGAGGCCTTCCGCTACCTCATGCGTTATTCGCCGCTGCACAACCTGCACGCGGGGACTCACTACCCCCCGACGCTGGTCACGACCGGCGACCACGACGACCGTGTCGTGCCCGCGCACAGCTTCAAGTTCGCCAGCGCGCTGCAGGCAGCGCAGGGAGGGGACGCGCCCGTGCTGATCCGCATCGAGACACGCGGCGGACACGGAGCCGGCAAGCCTACCGCGAGGCAGATCGAGGAGCTGGCCGACCAGTGGAGTTTCGCGGAGTGGGCGCTCTCGCGCTCGCGCTCCGGCGTGCGTTAGGCCGCGCGATCGCGCGGCTTGCCGGCGCGCTCGCCGACCAGCGCAGTCACGGCCGTGGCGAGCTCTTCGGGCTCGCAAGGGCGCAGCAGGTACTGCTGCGCACCGACGCTCTCGGCCTCGTCCCTGTAGGCTCGCGAGCGGTAGATCGCGGTGCTCAGCACCACCGGCAGGCTCGCGGGCTGGTACTTCGAGCGCAGTGTGCGGCAGATCTCGAAGCCGTTGCGACCCTCGAGCAGCACGTCGAGCACCACTGCGTCGGGCAGTTCGCGCGCGAGCGCCTCGAGCAAGGCCACGCCGTTGGTGAACAGGGTCACCTTGTACCCGGCGAGCTCGAGCGCGAGCTTGCGCGGCGTGGGGCTCTCCTGGCGGTCGTGCGCGAAGTAGACGGTCGACATGCTCATGCCCTCGCGGTGGCGTAGTGAACCTCGGCCAGCGTGGTCTCGCCGGCCAGGGCGCGCCGCAGGCCGTCCTCGCGCAGCGTCACCATGCCGTGCTCGACCGCCAGCGCGCGCAGCTCGTCCGCCCCGGCGTGGCGCCGGACGGCCGACCCGAGTTCGGCATCCAGGCTCATGATCTCGTACAACGCCAGGCGGCCGCGGAATCCGGTTCCGCCGCACTCGGTGCAGCCCAGGCCCTCGTAGAACACCAGGTCGGGCGGGAGTTGCATGCGCGTCAAGAGCTCGCCGCGCGGGGCCGACTCCTGGCGGCAGGCGCGGCAGATGCGCCGCACGAGGCGCTGCGCGATGATCCCGCGCAGCGTGTCGGCCAGCAGGTAGGGCGCCAGGCCCATGTCGCACAAGCGCGTGATCGATTCGGAGGTTCCGACCGTGTGCAGCGTCGAGAGCACCAGGTGGCCCGTCAGCGCGGCCTGCATTGCGATCTCCGCCGTCTCCTCGTCGCGCACCTCGCCGACGAGCACGATGTCGGGATCCTGGCGCAGGATCGAGCGCAGCCCGCGCGCGAAGGTCAGTCCGATCTTCGGATTGACGTGGATCTGCGTCGCGCCCTCGAGCTGGTTCTCGACCGGATCCTCGACGGTGATGATCTTCGAGTCGGGTGCGTTCAGGTGCTGCAGCAGCGCGTAGAGCGTGGTCGTCTTGCCCGAGCCGGTAGGGCCCGTGGCGAGCACGATCCCCTCGCCGCCCTCGACCATGCGCTTGAGTGTCTCGAGTTCCGCCGGAGCGAGCGCGAGTGCCGAGAGGTCGAAGAGCTTGCGGCCCCCATCCATCAGACGGATCACGGCGCCCTCGCCGTAGAGCGTCGGCGTGGTCGCGACGCGCAGGTCGAGCCGACTGCCGTTGATCTCCACCTGCGCGCGGCCGTCCTGCGGCAGTCGGCGTTCGGCGATGTCGAGATTCGAGAGCACCTTCAGGCGCGCGATCACCGGGCGCACCCAGCTGCGCGGCAGCATCACGCGCTCGAAGAGCACGCCGTCGACGCGCAGGCGCACCTGCAGGCCGTCGTGGCGTGGTTCGAGGTGGATGTCGGAGGCGCCCGCGCCGTAGGCCTCCTCGAAGAGCGCGCGCACCATGCTGATCACGGGGCCCTGGATCTCGGAGGGCGAGGCGTTGTCTTCCTCGCGCTCGGGCTCGAGCTCGACACCCGAGCCGCTCTTCTCGCCCGCGGCGAGCAACTGCGAGAGCGGGTCGGTCACCTGCGTGCGCTGCGCGTGCGCATCGGCGAAGACCTCGTCGAGGCAGCGGCGGATCGATTCGGGCTCGGCGTGCACCGCCAGGACCGGCGTGCGCAGTTGCAGGCTCAGCGCGTCGACGTTGTAGACCTCGCTGGGGTCCTCCATCGCGACCGTGATCACCCCGGCGATGCGGTTCACCGCGATCGCTTGCAGTTGGCGCGAACGCGCCTCGCCCAGTTCGCGCGCAATGCTGCGGTCGACGATCTCGGGCGAGAGGTGCAGGCAGTGGACCTTGCCCTGGCTCTGCAGCGCGTTCGCAAGTTCTTCCTGCGTCACCAGACGCAGCGCGACCAGTGCCTGACCGAGCTTGAGCCCGCGCTCGAGGCGAAAGGACAGCGCTGCCTCGAGTTCGGCGGATGAGATCTTCCCCTGCGCGATCAGGATCTCGCCCAGTGGCGCGCGCTTGACAGGCGAGGAACTCGGAGTAGGGATGGCCACGTGGGGAGTGCCAGCCGGCCGAGGGGCCGGGCTGGATGCGCCAGACGTATCGGCTTCCACGTCTCCCCGATTGAGTCCGCGCCCCGTTTGCCGCACCCCGGATGTGCGGCTATCCTCGCAAGGGCAGCCCACGCGGAATTTCCTTCCCGATCCCCCCTTCCATGCCGCAGCCGAGGAATCCCGCCCAGGACGCCGCTGGTACGTCCCGTGCGACGCGCGTCGTGTGCACGCTCCCGACCTACAACGAGTCCGAGAACATTCTGCTCCTCGCGCGCGAGTTGCTGGCGCTCGGACCGGAATTCGAGGTCCTGGTCATCGACGACAACTCCCCAGACGGCACCTGGAGGATCGTCGGCGAGGCGGCCCGCGCGGAGCCGCGCCTGCACCTGCTGCACAGGACGCAGGACAGGGGACGCGGCCGCTCCGGACGCGACGGGTTTGCGCGCGCGCTCGAGATGGGTGCCGGGATCGTGATCGAGATGGACGCGGACTGCAGCCACCAGCCGCGCTTCATCCCGCGCATGATCGAGGTGCTCGGCCCGCCTGAATCCGGCTGCGGCCTCGTGCTCGGATCGCGCGCGATCGCCGGTGGACTCGACGCCGACCGGGGCTGGACGCGGCGCCTGATCACGCGCCTGGCGAACTTCTACATCCGCGCGCTGCTCGGCGTGCGTGTGCGCGACTGCAATTCGGGCTTCCGCTGCTGGCGGCGCTCGACACTCGAGCGCATTCGCGCCAGCGAGGCCTTCTCTCCGGGCCCCGCGATCGTCCAGGAACTGCTCTACAAGACCGCTCGCGAGGGAATCGGGATCGCAGAGGTCCCGATCGAGTTCAGCAACCGGCTGCACGGCCAGTCCACGCTCACGCTGCGAACGCTGATGCAGGGCTACACGGCTGTCTTGCGGCTGCGCTGGCTGAGCCTCACGGGCAGGCTCTGAGGTGGCAGACTCCGTCACAGTCCCTCCCGCGCGGCGTCGCATCGCCTGGGGTCTCCTCGGCGCACTCGCCGTGTACATCGGGCTGCGGGCGCTCGTGCTGTACACCGCCTTCGACTCCGTGTCGTTGTGGATGTACGAGCTCTACCCGATGGGCACGATGGCCGAGTTCCTGCAGCGCGGCGTCGATTTCCCGCTGCGCTTCTACTACGACAATGCCGCGGGCCAGATCCTCTCGGGCTTCCTGACCCTGCCCTGTTTCGCGCTCCTGGGGCCGAGCTACCTGGCGCTGAAGCTGGTGCCGTTCCTGATGGGGATCGGCGTCCTGATCCTCGCCTGGCGCTGGCTGCGCGACACGTACGGCCGGCTGGCGGCGAACCTCGCTGCGTGGTCGCTCGCGCTGGCGCCGACGACGCTCTTCAAGTATTCGCTCACGAACTCCGGCAATCACTTCGAGAACCTGTTCTTCTCGCTGATCGCGATCAGCGCCTTCGCACGCCTCACCCGACTGGGCGCGTCGCGCGCACGGCTTTTCGGCTTCGGACTCGCGTCGGGTTGGGCGCTGTTCGTGTTCCTCGGAGCGCTGTTGCCGATCGGGATCCTCGGCGCACTACACGCGGGCATCCGCGGGCTGCGGCGCACGCTGCGCGACCTGCCCTGGATCGCAGTGGGCCTGCTGGTGGGACAACTGCCGCTGCTCGCGCTCAACCTCGTCACCGGCGGACGCGGGATGGGCTTCCTGGAGAGCAAGTTCGCGGGCGAGCAGTCAGCCGTCGCCGGGGGTGCGGTGCTCGATCGCATCGGACAGTACCTCTGGAGTGTCCCGCCCCAGGCCTCGACCTACCCTGACGGCTGGCTCTTCCCGGGTGCGGTCTGGAATCGGATCTTCTTCGCGCTGCTGCTCTGCGCCTTCCTCGCCGCTCTGCCCTTCGCCTACGCGGCTTGCCGGCGGATGTTGCGCACCTTCCTCATGCCGGGAACGGAGCGCGCGCCGGATTCGCAAATCGCCGAGGGCTGGCCGCTCGCGCTGTGCGTGCTCTACGTTCCCGCTTCGGCGCTCGCGTTTGGCATCTCCAACTTCCGTCTCGGCGGGCACTCCGGCGACACCGAGTACGGCGGCTACCGCTACTACCTGCCCTGGTTCTTGTACGGGATCATCTCCGCGTCCGTACTGGCGGCAAAGGCCTGGAGCACGCGCGGCGCCTGGCGCGCGGCCGTGCTGCTCGTCCCGCTGGGCGTGCTGCTCCCGGGGCTCGCCAACCTGCGCCTGGTCGACTGGAGCGGAACCTACGCGGGCGTCGGAGCACGCTACGCGGGCTACGACACCTCCAAGGCCGCGCGCGGGTTGCTCGCCGGGCGCAACCACCTCGAGCGTGCGCAGCAATTGCGCTACCTCGAGGGTTTCCCGCCGCACCTGCGCGCGAGCGTCGCGCGCGCGATCGGCTTCAACCTCGCCGTGCTTCAGATCGGCCGTTCGCGCCGCAAGGACGGTGCGCAGGAGTGGTACACCGATGTGTGCGGGATCGCGGCGCGCTGGCCCGAATCCGTGCGCTTCGAAATCGCCCGTGGCGCGGGCATCGGCACGCGCTTCACCGTCGGGCCGAACGAGGCCGCCACACTCTTCCCTGCCGTGCGCCGCAGCCTCGCGCACTCGCCGGACTGTGCCGCGCTGGCACCCGCTTTCCTCGAGGGCCTCGCCTCGGCCAACCCCGCCCTGCCGCGCGCGACGCAGACGGAAGCGCTGTCCGCCGCAACCAACGGGCTGATCGGCCTGGCGCGCGAGCGTGCGCTGCCCGAGGAAGCCCTGCGCCCGCTCGTCCGCGGCGCAGGCTTCCTCTTCGGCCAGCTCGCTCGGCGCGGGATCGCAAGCGACCTCGCAGCACTCGCGCGGCGCCGCGCCGAACTGCCCGCGAGCAGCCTCCCCGATTTCTACGCCGGACTCGGGCAGGGCTGCGCGATCGAGGGCGAAGGCCCAGGCCTACCCAGCGCCGGTTTCGAACTCCCCGCGCGCTACGCGCCGAATTTCTGGGACGGCTACGTCGGAGAGCTGCGCCGTGCCTGGAGTCTGGAGCCCGCGGCGCTCGAGGCGAGCCTCGACGAGCTCGCGGCGCAGCTCAAGCCTGCGGACGCCAGCGCGCTGCGCGAGGCGCGCACGCCCCGCTGAGCCGCGCCTACTCGTAGGGCTTGCGCGCGAGCAGCCAGACGCGCGCGCCCGGCAGGAATCCCGCGCGCATCCCCAGGTCGAGGCCCAGGAAAACGCCGCGCAAGGCCAGCGTGCGCAGATCCGGACGCTCGGCCTTGAACAGGTGTGCGGGCAGCGGCACCGAGCGCTCTGCGCGCACGATCCAGAATCCGGCAGCGGCCACCAGACGCTCGAGCGCGCGCCGGTCGAATTCGAGCACGTGGTACGGCAGACCGTTGTCGCCCTGCGCGTCGAGCTTGAGCAGCTTGAGCAGCGGTCCGCCCAGCAGGCCGCGCGGGATCGAGCGCCGTGCGCGGTCGAGCAGGCGGAAGTAGGGCGAGTTCACGTAGGTCGGCACGATCACGACCAGGTGCCCGCCCGGCTTGAGGCGCTTCCAGACGCTCGCGAGCACCAGGTCGGGCGCGAGCGAGTGCTCGAGCACGTTGTCGGCGTAGACGACGTCGAGGCTCGCGTCGGGGATCGGCGCATCCTCGAACTCGCCCTCGTGGATGTCCAGGCCGAGTTCACCGCGCGCGTAGGCGATCGCCGGCGGCGAGAGTTCTGCGCCGCGCACGTGAAAGCCGGCGCGGCGTGCGCCTTCGAGAAAGAAGCCTCCGGCTGCGCCGATCTCGTACAACTCGCCAGCGCCTCCGAGTTCCTGCGCGAGCGCGCGCGCGGTGGCCTCGTATTGCGCGACCAGTTCCTCGCGGCGAGTGAAGTAGTTGTCCGTCTCGACGCCGAGGTTGTAGCCGTGCGTGTAGTAGTCCGGGTCGTCGTACATCCACCCGACGGTCGCACCATCGGGTCGCGGGTTGACGTAGACCATTCCGCAGGCGCAGCGCACGAGGTCGAAGCGCTCCTCGCCGATGCGGTACATCCCCGGGCGGTAGGGCCGAGCGCCTTCCGCACGGCACACGGGGCAGGGAGCGAACTCACGTCGCAGGGGCGGCGGGGGGCGGGAGTGCATCCGGCGAGTCTACAAAAGAGGCGATCGTCGCCCCGGGGCACCGATCGCCTCTGCCAGCATCACCCACAAGACCCGGACGGCTTGGCTTCGCCCGGGCAGTCGTTGCGCGCCTCCTCGAAGGCGCGTGTTCTGTGGGAGGTCTTTCAACTCCCGTGCCAGCGGATGGGGTGCCAGGGCAGGGCCGCGGAGTCGCCTCAGAGTTCAGAATCCGGACAAATCATCCACACCCTGGATCCAGAGACTGCGTCTCAGACTCCAGGCGCCCTGCGCGGGAGCGGCACAGGGATTGCCCCGCGCGCGTCACCTGGCAAGGGATCTCTTTTATGCTGCCCATCCGATCCTCCAGAAATCTGCACCCGTTCCGGGTCCATCTGCACAGTCCGGTCGACTCGGGTCTGGGCCCGCTGCGGCGGGTGATGACCCTGGCCGAGGCGCTCTCGGTCGCCTTTCCGACCTGCCAGGTGCTCCTGACGACCGGCTCTCCCTGCGCGACTTGGTTCCCCGCGCCCGAGGGTGTGACGTTGGTGAAGCTCCCCGAGCTCGACGCAGGCGGGCGTGCCCCCGCGTCCTCGCGTTCGCACGCGGCCGGCGCGCCCTCGGCGGCTGACCTGCGCAAGCAACTCGTCCTGCAGGTCCACCGTGCCTGGGCGCCGCAAATTCTGATCGTGGACCAGGAACCCCTGGGCCTCGCCGACGAGTTGGACCCGATCCTGCGCGAGGCCCCCGCGCGCGGCCTCAAGACGATCCTGGGCCTGCGCGATGCGTTCGCGTGCAACGAAGCGATGCCGACGCAGTGGCGCGAGCCGCGCACGCGCAAGGCGCTGGTCGAGGAGTACGACCGCATCCTGGTCTTCGGATCACCCGAGATCTTCGACCCGCGGCTCTCCTACATGCTCCCCGAGGAAGTGGCCCGCCGGCTCGAATTCACGGGCTACATCGCACGCAACGTCCCCTCGCGTCCGCCGCGCGCCGGACGCGCTCCGCGCGTGTTGTTCACCAGTGGCAGCGGCGAGTGCGGCAGCGCGTGCGTCGAAACCCTCTTCGACGCGCTCGAGCAGCAGCAACCCGACTTCGAGTGCGAGATCGTCCTCGGTCCGTTCCTGCCTGCCCCCCAGAGCGAAGCGCTGCTGCGCCGCGGAGCCGGGCTGGACCGCGTGCGGGTGCACTCGAATTGCTCGGACGTGCCCGAGTTGCTCGCGAGCTGCGACGCCGTCGTTTCGACCGCCGGCTACCACACCGCCGTCGAAGTGCTGCAGAGCCGCATCCCCGCGCTCTTCTGCCCACGCAGCTTCCCCCACCGCGAGCAACTGCTGCGCGCCGAGCGCCTCGCCGCGCATGGCTTCGCCAGTTGCCAGGCGGGCGCCGCCCCCGAAGAGATGCTGAGCGGCGTCGAGGAACTGCTCACGCGCGGGCTCTCGACGCGGCCGTTGCCCTCGATGGACGGCTGCTCGCGGGTGGTCCAGGCCGTGCAGCAACTCTGCGCGGGGCCCCAGCGCGTGGAGTCGCGGGTCAGCCAGTCGCTCTGAGCTGCGGAGCCAGCCGAACCCGCCTTGCCGAAGTGCGGGATCCGGGCGAGACTGGAGCCCCATGCGCATCCTAGGTCTGGCCCTGCTTTGCGCGCTCCTCGCGCCCTCTCTCCCTGCTCAGACGCTCAAGTCGACCTTCGTCGCGGGCGGCCTCAGCCGGCCCTCCTGGGTGGGCTGTGTCCCCGGGGATACCAGCCGCATCTTCGCGCTCGAACAGGATGGGCGCGTGCGCGTGATCGCAGGCACGCAAGTGTTGCCGACGCCCTTCCTCGACCTCAACCCGATCGTGGGCAGCTTGGGCAACGAGCAGGGATTGCTCGGCCTGGCCTTCGACCCGAACTACTCCGCGACGGGATTCTTCTACGTCTCGTACACCGACAACAACGGCGCCTGCGTGGTTGCGCGCTACACGAACCTCCCGCCGAGCTCCAACGTCGCCGACCCGTCCAGCGCGCTGGTCGTATTCGGCCCGCTCGCGCAACCGCAGAGCAACCACAACGGCGGGTGCATCCGTTTCGGGCCCGACGGGATGCTCTACGTCGGACTGGGAGACGGCGGCGGTGCGAACGACACGGGAGCGGGACACGACACGACCGGCAACGCGCAGTCGATGAACACCTACCTCGGGAAGCTGCTGCGCATCGACCCGGCCAATCCCCTGGTGCCGCCGGCGGGGAATCCCTTCCCCGCGAGCGCCATCCCGCTCGCGTGGGACATCGGATTGCGCAACCCCTGGCGCTTCAGCTTCGATGGCCAGACCGGTGAGCTCTACCTCGGCGACGTCGGCCAGAACGCGTGGGAGGAGCTCGACGTCGAACCAGCAGGCCTCGGCGGCGTCGACTACGGCTGGCGCTGCATGGAAGGAGCGCACTGCACGGGGCTCACGGGCTGCACCTGCGGCGCAGCCGGGCTCGCGCTGCCGGCCCACGAGTACGCGCACACCGGCGGAAACTGCGCGATCATCGGCGGCGAGGTCTACCGCGGAGCCGGCATCCCGGCGCTGCAGGGTGCGTACATCTTCGCCGACTACTGCAGCGGTCGCATCTGGACGCTGGTCTACTCGGGCGGCAGCGTGACGCAACTCGTCGATCGCACCCTCGAACTGGCCCCCGGAGTCAGCCACTCGATCGCCAATCCGGTGGCCTTCGGCGCGGACGGCTTCGGCGAACTCCTGATCGTCGACCAGGCGGGCGGCGAGGTGTACCGAGTCGGCGCCGTCTGCACCGCGCCCAACACCTACTGTCTCTCGAACTTCAACTCGACGGGCTTCGCCGCGACGATGACCTTCTCGGGCAGCGGCAGCCTGACCGCGAATTCCCTGAGCCTGCTCGCGGTGACCTGCCCGCCCGGCGTGCCGGGGCTGTTCCTCTACGGCGACGGACAGGCACAGACACCCTTCGGCAACGGCTTCCTGTGCATCGCCTCGAACCTCGTGCGCCAGCCCCCGCTCGTCACCAACGCGTTCGGGGACGCCCTGTACCAGCCCAACCTCACGAGTCTGCCCGGCATCTCTCCGGGCAGCGTGAAGAACTTCCAGTTCTGGTACCGCGACGTCCCGGGTGGCGGAGCGCTGTTCAACACCAGCGACGCGCTGCACGTCGTCTTCTGCAATTGAGCTCGACTCCGCGGACGTGCTAGCGTGCCGGCGATGCCCCGGCGCGCCCTGCTCCTTGTCCTGCTCGCATGCCTGTTCGGCGCTTGTCCGGCGAGCCGCCCGCGCCATCCCAACCTGCTCTTCGTCGCGATCGACACGCTGCGTGCGGACCGGCTGGGCTGCCAGGGCAACCCGCGCGGCCTGACGCCGAACATCGACGCGCTCGCCGCGGGCGGGCTGCGCTTCGCGCAAGCGCGCGCGCATGCGCCCTGGACACTGCCTTCCTTCGGCACGATCTTCAGCGGCGAGCTCCCGCCCGAGCACGGGGCCGGGGGCGTTGCGGACCACTACTTTGCCCTGCGCTCGGAGGTTCGCACCTGGCCCGAGTGCTTCCGCGACGCGGGTTACGCCACCGCCGCGATCGTCAACGTCGACTTCCTCTCGAGCGCCTTTGGCGTCACGCAGGGCTTCGACGCGCTCGACGCGCGCTTCAGCGAGGACAACGCCCGCGGCCGGGACGCGCGCGCGACCACCGATGCCGCGCTCGCGCGTCTTGAGGCACGCGGCAGCGCGCCCTTCGCGCTCTTCGTGCACTACTTCGACGCGCACGCGGAGTACCGCCCGCCGCAGCCCTTCCGCCGCCGCTTCGCCGACCCGCGCGACACGGACTCCGAGGCCTTCCGTTTCGGGACGCGCGAGCAGATCTCGGCCTGGCGCTCCGCCGGGACGCCTCCGGACCGCGACGGCGTCGAACGCGCGGAGAAGCTCTACGACGGGGAGGTCGCCTACGTGGACGCGGAGATCGGCCGCCTCCTCGAGGGGCTGCGCGCCGCGGGTCTCGAGCGCGACACGCTCGTCGTGCTGACCGCTGACCATGGCGAGGAATTCCTCGACCACGGCGGCATCGAGCACGGACACACGCTGCACGAGGAGCTGCTGCACGTCCCGCTCGTCCTCTCCTGGCCGGGCGTGCTCGCCGCGCGCGTCGAGACGCGGCCGGTCGGGCTCGTCGGCCTGGCCCGCAGCCTGTGCCGGCTGTGCGAGGTCGAGCCGGCTGCGGGCTTTTCCAAGGCCGAACTGCTCGCCGAGCCGGGCCCGCGCGAGTTGCTCGAGGAGGGTTTCTCCTTCGGCAATTTCTGGGGACTGCCGTGGACGGCGTTGCGCGAGGACGGCTGGTGCTGGATCTCGATCCCGCGCAAGGGTGCGCCCGAGCGCGTCGAACTCTACGACTTGCGCTCGGATCCGCTCGAACAGCAGGACCTCGCCGCACAACGTCCTGAGCAGGCCGCGCGCATGGCCGCGCGCGTCGAAGAGTTGCGCACGCGGGCACGCGAGGAGAACTGGCGCATGGGCCCGCCCGCGCAGCTTGGGGAAGAGGCCCTGCAGCGCATCCGCGACACCGGCTACGGCGGCGAGTCGCGCGAGGTGCAGCCCAAGTGAAGCAGACAGAGCCCGCACCCGCGCGCCGCAGCGAGCGCTGGATCCTGGCCGCGATCCTGCTCACGGCCTTCGCGCTGAGAGTGGTCTACGTGCTGCAGTCGCGCGCGAATCCGTTCTTCGCCGAGCCGACGATGGACGCGGGCTACCACCTGGACTGGGCGCGTGCGCTGAACGAAGGCCGCGAGTTCCAATCCGGCCCGTTCTTCCGCGCACCGCTCTACCCCTGGTTCCTGGCCCTGTGCTTGCGCCTGTGCGCAGGCAGCCTGCTCGCGGTGCGTCTGGTTCAAGCCGCGATCGGCACCTGGTCCTGCTGGCTCGCCTGGCGCGTGGGCGCGCGTACCTTCGGCTCACGCACGGGCCTCGTCGCCGCGGGCATCGGCGCGCTGTACTGGATGCTGATCTACTTCGACGGGGAGCTGCTGCTGCCCGTGCTCGAGGTGCCGACCACACTGCTCGCCGTGCTCGGGGGACTGCGCTGGCGTGAACAGCCCTCGGCGAGGCGCGCCCTCGAACTCGGGCTCGCACTGGGAGTCGCGGCGATCGTGCGCCCCAACATCCTGCTCTTCGTGCCGCCGCTCGGCGTGTGGATGCTCGCGTCCTCGGTTGCGACGGCGCGCTGGCGCTCGCTCGCGCTCGCGGCGCTCGGCCTCGCGCTGCCGGTCGCGCCGATCACGCTCTACAACGGACTCGTCGGCCACGATTGGACGCTGATCAGCACCCAGGGCGGCGTCAACCTGTGGATCGGGAACAACCCGCAGGCCGACGGCGCGAGCGCGATCGTGCCGGGGACGCGCGCAGACTGGTGGGGCGGCTACCAGGACGCCATCCAACAGGCCGAGGCCCGCGAAGGCCGTGCCCTGAGTCCCTCGGAGGTGTCCGCCTCCTACGTGAGCCGCGTGCGCGAGTTCTGGAGCGAGCATCCGCTGCAGGCTGCGCACCTGATGGCCTGGAAGCTGCGGCTCTTCGTGACCGACCGGGAACTGGGCAACAACCAGGACGAGCGCTTCTTCGCGCTGCACTTCGGACCCGTGCTGCGCTGGCTGCCGGTCGGCTATGGCCTGCTGCTCCCGCTCGCGCTGGTTGGGATGCTGCTCTGCGTGCGCCGCTGGCGCGAGTGGTTCCCGCTGTATGCCTTCGTGCCGATCTATGCGGCGAGCGTCGTGCTGTTCTTCGTCAACGCGCGCTTCCGCATCCCGATCGTGCTCCCGCTCTCGGTCTTCGCGGCGCACGCGCTCGTTCAAGGCGCAGCGGCCCTGCGTGCGCGGCGCTTGGGTGCGCTGTCCCTTGGGGTCGCGGCCTGCGCTGCGCTCTGGTTCGGGGTGCACCAGGTCCCCCGCGGCGTCAAGCTCGACGACGCGCAGGGCTGGTGGCAGCTGGGCGTGTTCTACGCGCAGCACGGCGACGACGCGCGCGCGCTCGAGCACTTCGACGTCGCCCTCGCGCGCGATCCGAGCCTGGCGCGACTGCACCGCGATCGCGGGATCACCCTCGCGCACCTGGGCCGCTCAGCCGAGGCCGAGAGCGAGCTGCGCCGTGCGCTGGAGCTCGACGGAGGGGACCCCGCGAACTACGGCGAGTTGTTCTCATTCCTCGCGAACACGCAGCCCCCGCGCTTCGAATCGGCGCTCGAGGTCGCCGAGCGCGCCGTCGCCGCGCTGCCTCTGCATCCGACGGGGCACTACGACCTCGGCCGAGCGCTCTTCGAGGGCTTGCGCGTCGCCCGCGCGGGCGCGGCGCCCGCCGCCGAAGACCGGCCGCAGCTCGAACGCGCGCGCGATGAGTTCGAGCGCGCTCTCGCGCTGCCTTCCCGTGGGCAGGAGCGTTTCAACGCCGCCTTCGCCCTCGGCGAGGTGCAGCGCCTGCTCGGCGATCCCGCGGCTGCGCTCACGGCCTGGCGTACGGCGCTCACAGCGCTCGGCAAGCCCGACGAGCAGGGTTGGTACTGGCGCTGCGCAGGGAGCCTGATCGGGCTCCTGAAGCAGGAGCAGGGCCCCGAGGCCGCGCGCCTCGAATACCAGCGCCTCGAGTTGCGGACGGGCCCGAGCGCCGAACTTGCACGCATCTCGATCGACCTGGGTCTGCACTGAGCGCAGTCAAAAAAAGGCGAGGGGCAGCGCAGCGCGCTGCCCCTCGCTTGTTCGAGTCCAGCCAGACCACGCGGGTCAGGCTGGTCTCATCCGCGGCTCAGTTCCAGAGAACGTCGCCCGAGTTGGTGATGTTGAAGGTCGACACGGCCGGGCAGCCGCCGAGGACGATCGGGTCGCGGTAGTACGCCGCGTAGAAGCGGTGCGTACCGGGCGCGATCGTGTCGCCGAGCGTGGCCGAACGGGCGTGGACGGACGCGTCACCGACGCCAGGCGCGGTGATGCTGCCGCCGGAGGCCGACTTGGTGTAGAGGCGCTTCAGCGTGCCGCCGACGCAGCGGACGCCCTGGCCGAAGACCGCGCCCGTGGCGATCGACGCGTTGCCCTGGAGCAGGATCGTCGTGCCGGAGGGACGCTGGTTGGCCGTCGTGAAGACGAGCGTGTCAGCAGCGATGCTGGCGGCGCCCGTCGCGGCGATCGAAGCACCACCGGTGGCGGCGCTGTTGTTGCAACCACGGCCAGAACCGGCGGCGGGGTTGCCGCAGGGGCAGGCAAGGACACCGGCCGTGGCCGGGTCGCAGTAGGCCGTCATCGCGCTCGTCGTCGGAACCTGGACGTTCGAGTCGTACAGCTGCAGGTGGAAGCTGCCGATCGGGTTGCCGCCGAAGAAGTAGCAACCGTCGGCGAGGCCGATGGCGCCTTCCGAACGGAAGCGGTCCGAGGTGCCCATGCCCGTGCCGTCTTCAGGCGTCAGACCCGCCGCGAGCGTGCCGCAGCCGAGGTTGATGGCCTCCGAGTTGGCCGGGTAGACGGGGGAGACGGTGCCCGTGTCGAACACGGTGCCGTCCGAACCCGAGCACAGCGTCGGGGAGCCGCCCAGGAGCGTGCCACCGGCGATGATCATGCCGTTCGTGAGCGCGGGGTTGGTCGTCACCGAGGTCAGCTTGTAGGACCAGCCGAAGGTGTCGCCCAGGGTACCGGCCACGTACACGCCGTCCGCGTCACCCTGCATGGGGAACGAGAGCGAGGCCGCGCACAGGTCGAGGTCGACGATCCAGCAAGCCTGGGTGCCGAGCGTCGTGGAGCTCGGGAGACCGGTCACCGCGAAGGCCGCGGTGGAGGTCGCCGGGGAGTTGCCACAGGCGTCGTAGGCTTCGTTGAACGTGATGTCGTAGGAGGTCAGAGCGGTTTCGAAGCTGCAGTACGCGATCTGGAAACCGTCGACGTTGTAGCTGTTCTGCGAGCCGATTTCGGAGTCGTTGCCGAGACCGTTGGCGCTGGCGAGAACGGGGCTCGAGGTCGAAGGCAGACGGCCTTCGTCGAGGATCTTCTGACCTGTCTCGGTGCCAGCGTAGTAGCCCGTGTTGCAGGTGTTGTCATAGATGATGCCGGCCGCGGCGGCAGCAGCGTTGGCCTGCGTGCCGTGCGTCCAGGTACCGGTGCCGACGTGGTAGACGCCGGCGTACTTGACGGGAGCGGTGATGGGACGGAGTTGGCCGCTGAGGTTGCCCTGAGCGAAGGCGGAGGCGCCGAGGAGCACCACACCAGCCGTGTAGAACGAGGAACGAAGCATTTACGATCTCCTGAAAGAGTGTCGGAGTTTTGGAGAGAACCTAGCACTAGGTGAGGCCTCGCCTCTGTCTGTCGTGGAGACCGCAGGGTTCCACGCTCGCGGTCGCGACAGGCACAGGGTGAGCATCAGTTCCCTTGGACGATAGTTTCGCTCCCAGGGTTCCGGGCTCTGAGGTCTCTGAAAATCTACCATGCATGCGGGAACCCTGGGGAGACAGGGGAAAGCACATTCTTCTCGGCCCGCGGGCGTTTTTGCCTGGCCAGGCGCTCCGAGACCCGCTACGGGCCTCTCACGGGGCGTGGATGCGCTTTCCGCTGCCCGCCTCGAACCAGTGCCGGCGGGCGGATCCGAGCCGGATTCCGATCGAGCTCCCCGGTTTCAGCCCGTTCCCGAGCGCTCCGACGACGCGCAGGCGCTGCTGGCCGACGCTCCCCTCGAGCACCTGGCGGTCGCCCTGCTCCTCGATCCACTCCACCTGCAGCTGGAGTTCGCCGCCTAGCTCCAGCTCGTGGGGCCGGATCCCGAGCACGATCTGGTTCCCCCGCGCCGTGGGAGGAACCTCCAGGCGCAGGTCCCCCAGCACGGCCCGCCCTGCCTCGATCCGCAGGCGCAACAGGTTCATCGCCGGGCTGCCGAGCAGCGTGGCCACGCGCGTGGACGTCGGCCGCTCCCAGACCTCGCGCGGACTTCCGACCTGTTCGAGTGCCCCCTCCCACATCACGCACACGCGCGAGCCGAGCGAGAGCGCCTCGGCCTGGTCGTGCGTCACGTAGAGCGTCGGGATCCCAAGGCGCCGCTGCAGCGCCGCGATCTCGACGCGCAGCTCCGCGCGCAGGCGCGGGTCGAGGTTCGAGAGCGGCTCGTCGAACAGGAAGTAGCGCGGGTCGCGCACGATCGCGCGCCCAAGCGCGACGCGCTGCATCTGGCCCCCCGAGAGCTCGGCCGGCTTGCGCGCGAGCAGCGGGCCCAGGCCGAGCAACTCCGCGCTCGCGCGCACACGCTCACGGATCGCCTCGCGCGAGAGACGCGCGTTCTCGAGCGGGAAGGCGAGGTTGCGCTCCACGCTGAGGTGCGGGTAGAGCGCGTAGTTCTGGAAGACCATCGCCACGTCGCGCCTCCGCGGCTCCCAGCCGTTGACCTCGACCCCGTCGAGCCGCAGCGCACCCGCGTCGGGCTCGATCAGGCCCGCCGCGACGCGCAGGAGCGTGGACTTGCCACAGCCCGAGGGGCCGACCACGGTCACGAACTCGCCGTGCTCGACTGCGAGCGAAACTTCGCGCAGCACCTGCGTCGTGCCCAAACGGTGCGAGATGCGGTCGAGTTCGAGGCGCGTCATGTTTCAGCCTTTCGAGGCCGCGACACGCACGCCGCGCAGGAACAGCCGCTGTCCGACGAAGTAGACGACCACGCAGGGCACGAGCACGACCGCCGAGGCGGCCATCAGGCACTCGACGGCTGTGTCGTAGGTGCGCTGGAAGCCCGCGAGGGCCAGCGACAGCGTGCGCTTCTCGGGCGAGAGCAGGTACACGAGCGGCGCCCAGAAATCGTTCCAGGTCGCGAGGAACGTGAACAACCCGACCGTCACGAGCATCGGACGCGAGAGCGGCAGCATCACCCGGCGCCAGATCGCAAAGTGCGAGCAGCCGTCGACGCGCGCGGCCTCGCCGAGCTCCTCGGGCAGCGAACGGTAGTACTGCCGGAAGAGGAAGATGAACAGCGGCGCCCCGCCGAGCACCGTCGGCAGCACCAGTGGAGCGTAGGTGTCGACCAGGCCCAGCGCGCGGAAGAGCAGGAAGCGAGCGATCGCGCCGACCGTGTCGGGGAAGCACATCGAGGCGAGCACCAGCGCGAAGCACAGCTCGCGGCCGCGGAAGCGCACGCGCGCGAGCGCGTAGCCCGCGAGCGAGCAAGTGAAGAGCTGGCCCGCGATCGAGAGCACGGTCACGAGCAGCGTGTTCCCGAGCAGGCGCGGGAAGTCCCCCATCTGCGCCAGCGCGTGCGCGTAGTTCTCGAAGTGCGTCGCCCGCGCGAGGCTGCCCGCGTCCAGGCCCTGGCCCTCGGGCTGCAGCGAGGTCACGAGCAGGAAGTAGAGCGGATACCCGAAGGCCAGCGCCACGAGCAGGGCGCTCGCGATCCAGGCAGCGCGCGCGGGCTTCACGCGGCTCCGCCCCCGGCGCGGTAGTGCACGAAACGCCGCGTGGAGAGCACGAGCACGCCCAGCGCCAGACACAGGAGTACGCACAGCGCCCAGGCGACGGCCGACGCGTAGCCCATGTCGAAGTGCAAGAAGCCGGTCTCGTACACGTACAGCGCCAGGAAGCGCGAGGCATCGCCGGGCCCGCCCTGCGTCATCACGTAGGGCTGCGCAAAGACCTGGAAGGCCGCAACCGTGCCCGTGATCGCGTTGAACAGGATCACCGGCGAGAGCTGCGGCAGCGTGACATGCAGCAGCCTTCGCCAGCGCCCCGCTCCGTCGATGCGCGCGGCCTCGACCAGCGTGCGGTCGACCGACTGCAGTGCCGCCACGAAGACCAGCATCTGCGCGCCGACGCTCCACAGCGAGACCAGCACGAACGAAGGCACGACCCAGTGCGGGTCGAGCAGCCAGCGTGGGCCCTCGAGGCCGAACTTCGCGAGCAGAGCGTTCGCCGCGCCGCGCTCGGGGTCGAGGATCCAGCGCCAGAGCGCGCCCAGGATCACCGGCGAAACGATCGCGGGCACGAAGATCAGCGTGCGCACGCTCGCCGCAAGGCGGCCCTCGCTCGAGAAGAGCAGCGCGAGCCCCAGAGCGAGCGCCAGCGAGAGCGGCACGCTCGCGGCCGCGTACACGAGCGTCGCGCGCACCGAACTCGCGAAGGTCCCGTCGTGGAACAGGCGTGCAAAGTTGTCCGCACCCACGAAGCGCGCGTCGGCGAGCGGCGCGAGCGGCGACCAGTCGCACAGCGAGAGCAACAGCGAGCCGATCGCCGGGCCGAGCAGGAAGAGCAGGAAGCCCGCCGCCCAGGGTGCGAGCAGCCGGCCCGCCGAGCGTGCCTCGGCGCGCGCGAGCGGCCCCTCGCGCCTGCCGCGTCGCAGCAGCAGGAAGGCCGCCAGCGCGATGGCGCTCGCGGCCAGGCTCGTCTCGAGCACGCCCGAGGGTGCACGCGGGCGTTCGCCGCGCACGCGCTCGCGCGCCAGGAACTCGTCGGTCTTCGCCGCCATGCGCGCGCAGGCCGCCGGCACGTCCGTGTCGCGCACGAGCAGGATGCCCTCGAGCTCCGACTGGCACAGGGACTCGATCTTCTTCCAATTGGCGAGCGGCGGCAAGAGACGCGCGTGCGGCAGCACGTCGAGGAAGACCTGCTCGCTCTGCGGCGGCACGTCAGGCTTCAGGAACGCGTTCGAGTGCGCGATGTCAACCAACGCGGGCACGCCGTTGCCCATCCGCGCCAGGCGCGTCTGGTACTCCGGCCCGACCATCTCGCGCAGGAAGCGCCAGGCGCGCGCGGGGTTCGCGCTGGTGCGCGGCACGACATAGACGGTCATCGCGACGCTCGTCGCTGCCGTCTTGCGCTGCGGGAGTGGCGCGACGTCCCAGCGAAAGCCGCTGATCGAGCGGAAGCGGTACGTCTCCCAGTAGCCGACCGGACCGTAGAAGGCAGCCTTGCCGGCCTGGAACAGGCCCTGGCTGATCTGGTTCGCGAAGCTTGCGTCGAAGGAGGCGACGTGCTCCTCGTGCAGCAGTCGGTGCAGGAACTCGAACGCTTCGACCGCCTCCGGTTCTCCCAGGCGCGAGTGCTGCAGGTCGGCGCTGACGAGCTCGCCGCCGTTCTGCCAGATCCAGGGCACGACCGCCTGCAGCCACTGCGTGAGCGAGATGCCGTACTGGTCGATGCGCCCGTCGCCGTCGGTGTCGCGCGTCACCTTGCGCGCAGCGGCGAGCAGGTCGTCCCAGGTCCAATCCGCGCGCGGCAGCGGCACGCCGGCCTGCTCGAGCAGGTCGCGGTTGTAGTACATCACGTAGGGCGTGAAGGTCGACGGCAACCCGTAGACGTGCCCGCGCGCGTCGCGGCAGGCATCCAGCGCAAAAGGCCAGATGTCCCCGGCGTGGAAGTCCGGATCTGCGTCGGCGAAGGGCTGCAGGTCGACCAGCGCGCCCTCGCGCACGAACGCGGCGAACTCCGAGATGTCGATGCGCGCGACGTCCACCTGCAGCTCGCCCGCGAGCAGGAATTTGATCTTGTCGCGGCCGCCGACGGCACCACCTTCGTCGTAGAGGTCGACCTCGAGCCCGGGCTCGGCCGCCTCGAAGCGCCGCGCGATCTCTTCGAGCAGCGGCCAGGATTCGAGAACCTGCTGCTCGGCCATCACGACCAGCCGGTCTCCGCGCGGCGCTGCCTGGGCGCGTTCGCCGAACCCAGCGCAGGCGAGCACAGCGAGCGTCGCGAGCTTTCCCCGACCTGCGCTGAAGGCTAGCCTCTCCACGTTGCGCGCATGGTACCGCCCCCGCAAGAGGAACTCCCCTGCCTGCGCTCGCGCGCGGATCCACGGCGTTTCGTCGAAGCAGCCGGGACGCGTATGGCCTGGCTTGGCCGCGAGAGCGGGATCTTCGAGCTGTGGATGTGGCCGCTGCGCCTCGCGCGCGGGATCGAACTCTTCGCCGAGGGCCAGGCGCTCGCACCCCTCTCCGTCGAGGTCCGGCCCGAGCGTGTCGAATTCTCCGGCGTCCAGGGCACGCGCGTTTGGAGTGCGCGCTTCTTTGCCGCGCGAGCCGAGCGCGCGGCCTTCGTCGAGTTCGAGCTCGCAGAGGGACCAGCCGCGATCGTCGAACTGCGCTGCACGCCCGACTTCACGCCGCAGTGGCCGGCCGGCCTCGGCGGCCGCATCGCGGCGTGCGACCCGGAGACCGGCGCCCTGGTGCTGACCGAGGAGCTCGGCCGCTTCGCCGCGCTGATCGGGGCGCGCAGCATGCTGCCGCTCGAACTCGACGCCGACCACTCACTCGGCGCGGGCCCCGTCGTGATCCGCGTGCCGCTCGAGCCTGGCGGCAAGGCGCTCTTCACCATCGCCGGCGCGGAACTCGATCCCGGTCCGTTGAGCGAGGCCGCGCGCCTGGGCGAGGGGGACGCAGCCTGCGGCTTTGCTCGGGCGGAGGAGGCCGTGCGCGCGGCACGTGCTCTGTGGCTTCGCGCCGCGGCGCAGAGCGCAGCCTTCGCGCGCGAGCAGGAGGCGCACTGGCGCTCGTTCCTCTCGCGCACGACGCTGCTCGAAGGGCCGCGCTTGTGGGCCAAGATCGCGATCGAACGCGCCTGGGTCGAGGTCGACGGACTCGGTCGCGGCCTCGTCGCCGGCCTGCGCGAGGCCGGAGCGACCGAGCGGCCAGGCTTCGGATGGTTCTTCGATGGCGATGCCATGACCGCCGCGCGGGCGATGTGCGCCTACGGCGACTTCGAGGGAGCGAAGGAGGTGCTGCGCTTCGCGGCCAGGCACCAGCGCGCCGACGGGAAGCTGATGCACGAACTCGTGCTCTCCTCGCGGCTGTGCGACTGGCTCGGCGAGTACCCCTACGCCTATTACAAGGCCGGCAACACGCCCGCGTTCCTGGCCGTGCTCGAGCACGTGGTGCGCACTTCGGGCGATGCGGAGCTCGCGCGCGAGCTCCTGCCCGCGGCCGAGCGCGCGCTCGGCTTCTGCGAGTGCTGTCTCGACGCGCGCGGCCTGATCTCCAACCGCAAGGCGGGCATCGCCGCAGTAGAGGCCGGAGTGCTCGTCGGCCGGATCGAGACAGAGATCTTACTCTCCGGCATCTGGATCAGCGGCCTGCGCGGCCTGCTGGCGCTGGCGCGCTCCAACGGCCGCACGGAGCTCGCGGCGCGCGCAGAAACGCTGCTGCGAAACGCCGAGCGCGGCTTCGAGTCCTTCTGGTCGGAGAAGGAACAGCGCTACGGCTTCGCGCACCTGATCGACGGCACACGGTGCGACGACTTGACGGCCTACACGGCGCACCCGCTCTCGCGCGGCATCGGGGACCCCGAGCGCGCGCGCAAGACGGCACGCCAGCTCAACCGTCACGAACTCGCGACCGGCTGGGGCGCGCGCATGTTCTCGTCGCGCTCGAGCGTCTACGACCCCGCGAACTACAACACGGGCAGCGTCTTCCCCTACCTGGCCGGATTCAACATCCTCGCGCTCTTCGAGCACGGCCAGCCGCTCGCCGCGCAGCAGCAGCTGCGCGAGCTCGTTGCCCTCGATGGCTTCTCGGGGCTGGGTTTTGTGCCCGAACATCTGCTCGGCGACCGCCGCGAGGAACCTGCGCGCGGAGTTCCGCACCAGATCTTCTCTTCGGCGGCGCTGATCCAGGCCTGCGCACGCGCGGCGCGCGAGCGCGCGCCCGAGCCCTGGGCTGAATTTCACGCGCCACTGCGCATCCTCTGGAGCGAGAAACTGGGCTCGCACGTGCTCTGGCGCGTCGCCGGCCCGGCGGGTGCGCAGGCCGAGCTCGACTTCCGCTGCGACCGCGCGTGCACGATCACCGGTGCGGTTCGACGTGGATCAAGGCTCGAAATCCGCTTGCCCGCGGGCCCTCCAGACACGATTGTCGAGCACATGATCGAGTTCCACCCCAGCGAGGGAGCGCAGGCTTGACCCAAGACCCCAAGCCGCGGCGCGAGCGCCTGCACGGAGGCCAGGGCGTGCCGGCTCTCGCGCTCATGCCGATCGACGGCGGCGGCATCGCCTCGGTCTCGACCTTCGTGACGACCTTTCACGATCCCCAGGGCCGCGCCTGCAAGGTGACCACTTCCCGCCCGCGCCTGCTCGACCAGAGCGAGCCGCCGGTGCCCTCGCGCGTGCTGCTGCCGCTGGACCCCGAACGCGAGAGCCTCTCGATCAGCGCCGATCAACGCGTGCGCTTCGAATGGGACGGTGGCGCCCTGCGCGCGCAGGTGATCGTCGACCCGCGCGCGAATTTCTACGGTGGCGGACTCGCCGCGGGCCGCCTGATCCGCGATGGGCGCACGATCGCCTTCTGGAACAGTGACGCCTGGCGCTACGGCGAGGAGACGCCCTCGCTCTACCAGTCGCACCCCTTCGTCCTCGCGATCCTCCCGGGAGGACGTGCCTTGGGCGTGCTCGCCGACAGCTCGACGCGCGGCAGCCTCTCGGTCGCACCCGACGGGGTCGAGTACAGCTTCGAGGGCGAGCCCTTTGACGTACTGGTCTTCGAGGCCGACGACCTCCCGGCGCTTTATTTCGCGCTCTCGCAGCGCATCGGACGCGTTCCGCTGCCGCCCCTGTGGTCGCTGGGGTACCACCAGTCGCGCTGGGGCTACGCCAGCCAGAACGAGATCCTCGAGCTCGCGCAGGAGTTCGATGCGCGCGCGCTGCCGCTGGACGCCGTGTGGCTCGACATCGACCACATGCAGGCCTTCCGCGTCTTCACCTGGGATGCCGAGCGCTTCCCCGCGCCTGCCGAGATGAACGCGCGGCTGCACGCACGCGGCCTGCGCAGCGTCGCGATCCTCGACCCTGGGGTCGTGCTCGATCCCGACGATCCGATCGCCAAGGGCCTGATCGCCGGACAGCACTACGTCACCGATCCGCGCGACCGGCCCGTCGCCGGGCGCGTCTGGCCGGGGATGTGCTGCTTCCCCGATTTCACGCGCGCGGAGACGCGCGCGTGGTGGGCAGAGACCGTGCGCCGCCACGTCGAAATCTCGGGCCTCGACGGCCTGTGGAACGACATGAACGAGCCCTCGCTCTTCCGCACCGCGCGGCGCACGCTGCCGGACGAGGCGCTGCACCGGGGCCAGGGCGGCGGAACGCACGCGCGCTGGCACAACCTCTACGGCCAGTTCATGGCGCAGGCGACGCGCGAGGGCCTGCTGCGCGCGCGGCCCAACGAGCGGCCCTTCGTGCTGACGCGCGCCAACCACCTTTCGGGTGCGCGCTTCGCCGCGACCTGGACCGGCGACAACCAGGCGACCTGGACGGACCTCGTCTGGTCGATCCCGATGGTGCTCTCGCTGGGCGTGTGCGGCCAGCCGATCAGCGGCCCGGATATCGGCGGCTTCGACGGCGACCCGGATCCGGAACTCTTCGCGCGCTGGTTCGAACTCGGCGCGTACCTGCCCTTCGCGCGCGGCCACTCGGAGAAGAGCGCCTGCCGCAAGGAACCCTGGAGTTTCGGCCCGCAGATCGAGGCGTTCGTGCAGGCGGCCCTGCGCCGCCGCTACGAGTTGTTGCCCTACCTCTATACGCAGCTCGAATTCTCGCTCGCCGCAGGCATCCCGCTCGCGCGGCCGAGCTTCTGGGCCGCGCCCGCCGAGGAATGGCTGCGCACCTGCGACGACCAGTTCCTGCTCGGCGACGACCTGCTCGTCGCCCCGATCGTCCGCGCAGGCGAGACCGAGCGCGACGTGCTCCTGCCGCCGACAGCCGGCGGCTGGTATCGCTTCCCCGAAGGCGGCGCGCCGCTCACCGAACCGCGCGTGCGCGTCGCAGCGCCGCTCGGGACGACACCCGTGTTCGCGCGCGCGGGATCGATCATCCCGACCGTCGCGCCTGGGCTGCGCGCGGAACGCACGCTCACCGAAGCGATCCTGCTGCACGCCTTCGTCGACCCCAACGGCTGCGCGCGCGGATGGCTCTACGAAGACGACGGCTGCAGCACCGGCGAGGGCCAGACGCCGCACCTGCTCACGCGCTTCGAACTCGAAAGCGGAAGTGGATTGAGGCGCACGAGCGAAGGCTCCTTCCAGCCGCCCGCGCGCCGCGTGGACCTGCGCGTGCACCACCCCTGATCAGGACAGGAGACGCAGCGTCCAGGGGTAGCGGTAGGGCACGCCGTCCGCTGCCTTGACCGCCGCGAGGATCGGCAGCACGAAGTGCAGGATTGCGACCCCGATCCACCACAGGATGATCAGCGGGATCGTCACGACCAGGCACAGCAGCGGAAGCGGCAGCACGTAGGCGAGGAAGACCGTGATCTGGAAGTTCAGCGACTCCCGCGCCTCGCCCGCGGCGAAGGGCTGCGTGTCCTTCTTCGTGAGGTAGATCACGAGCGGCGGGATCCAGTGGCCGAGGAGCACCGCGTAGCCGAGCAAGGTCAACAGGTGCGCCAGCATGCCCCAGTTCTTCTCCTCGGGGCTGATCTCGCTCGGGATGGGGTCCATGGGGCGCGCTTACGGCGCAAGGGCGCGGCCATTCCCGGCACTCGGGCCGCGTTTCAGGGTGCGCCGATCGTGAGCACGCCGCGCAGGCGCCCGGCGACCTTCGTCGAGGCGCTCTTTTCGACGGCGCGCTCGAGGGCTTTGCGCGCCGCCGGGTCGCCGCCCGTTTCGTAGAACTTCTGCTCCAGCCGCTCGAGCAGCTTCGCCGCCTCGCGCTCCGCGCTTCCGGCAGGAGCGGCGAGCAGGGTGCGCAGCTCCTCGACCGACGCCTTGCACTCGGAACTGCCCTCGCAGGCCTTCGCCAACGCCTCGAGATGCTCCACGCAGCGCGTCGGATAGCCGTTCTCCAGTTCCCACTTGGCGCGTGCGAGCTGCGCGTCGATGCGCTTGCGGAACTCCGCGCGCGTCGCGCTCCACGCATCCCCGAGTGTCGAGCGGTCCTTCTCGGAGAGCGCGTCCACGAGTTTGAGCGCCTCGCCGTACTTGCCCTTGCCGAAGGCCTTCCAGGCGGGCTCGAGCGGTTTGGGCGCATCCGCTGGCGCGCTGTGGCGCGCAGCGATGTCCGCGTCGACCAGACGCAGGATCTGCTTGTGTCCCTCGAGCGGATCGCCCTTGAAGACGACCTTGCCGTTGCTGTCGAGGAGCACCGCGGAGGGCAAGCCGCGCGAACCGCTGTCGCAGGGATGCTCGATCGTCCAAAGGCCGCCCGGGACGCCGAGCCACTTCAAGCGCAGCGCAAAGGCCGCGGCTTCCGCCGAACTCGCACCCTGGCTCTCGACGAAGAGGACCTGCAGATCGTCGCCATACTGCTGCAGGAGCTTGAGGGACGCCGGCACGGACGCCCCGATGCAATTGGGTCAGTGGGTGCCCCAGAACTCGACCAGCACGGGCGTGCCGTGCAGTTCGTCCATCGACTTCAGGCCGCCGCTGCCGAGCGGAGACTCCCGAAATTTGTACTGCACGGTCTCGCCGATCTCGACGCCGCCGGGCTGGGCGACGCTGGCGAGGGCAGTCAGGCACAGCAATGCAGAGATTCGAAGCAGCATGGGGTCACACGCTACTCCGCTGCGGCAGAACCGGCAAGCAGTGCGCGCGGCACACCGATGTCGATCACCTCGAGCAGGCCAGTGAAGGGCTTCGCGGAGGCCGCGAGCAGGCCCGGCTTCCGCGCGGCGAAGGTCAGCGTCGCATCCGCGCGCACGCAGGGGTCGCTGGGGATGCCGCTGTCCGCGTCGAGGCCCGAGGGCAGGTCGAGCGCGACAAGCAGCCGCGCCCCGGACGCGCGCAGGCGGTTCAGCTCGGCGATGCGCGCGCCCAGCACGGGCTCGAGCGCGCCGTGAAATCCCGTCCCGAGCAGTGCATCGACCAGCACTTCGCATCCCTCGAGCGAGAAGGCGTGAGGGAGCCGCATCGCCGAGCAGATGCGCGCCATCGCGAGCGCGTCGCCATGCAGCTCCTCGAGCGCCCGCGTACACAACAACTGCACGCTCCACCCCGCGTTGGCGAGGTGCCGCGCGACCACGAAGCCGTCCCCGCCGTTGTTGCCGCCGCCGCAGGCGATCCCGACGCTCGGGCGCTCGAGCCCGGCTCGTGCGGCCAATTCCCGGATCGCGCGCGCGGCGCCCGCGCCGGCGTTCTCCATCAACACCACACCCGGGATGCCGTACTCCTCGATCGCGCGCCGGTCGACTTCGCGCACCTGGGCGCGAGAGAGGACGAGCGGATCTGCGCGCGAGGCCATGCAGTCTGATTGTGCCCGAGTGTCCAGCCCTGGCCCAGCGCGTTGACACTCGGGCTCCGCTGCGTTCCCATGCTGCGCCCGATGAGCGCGCCCCAACCTCCCCACGCGCGGCGTGCCCTGCTCGGGGCGCGCAGCCTGGCACTGTGCGGCGGAGCGCTCGTCCCGCTCTTGTGCTTTGCCAGCCTGTGCGTGGGTAATTCGGGGCTGCGCATCGCCCCCGCCGACGCCTGGTCGGGGTTGCGCCAGCACTTCGGCTGGGCTTCCGGCCTCCCGACCGACCCGATCGTCGATCTGCGGCTGTGGCAGGCGCTGACGACCGCGGGCGTCGGCGCGGCTCTCGGCCTCGCGGGCGCGCTGGTGCAGGGCCTGTTTCGCAACCCGCTCGCCTCGCCCTCGATCCTGGGGATCAGCTCGGGCGCGAGCCTGGGCGCCGTCGGCGCGGTGGTCATGCTGGGCACGGTGCACTCCGAGAGCTTCCTGCTCCCCAGCGGCGCGGACGCAGGCTGGATGGTCCCGCTGTGCGCGTTCGCCGGCGCGATCGGGGCGGGAGCCTTCGTATTCCGTATCGCGACCAGCGCGGGCCGCGTCTCGATCCCCGCACTGCTCCTGATGGGCATCGCGATCAACACGATCCTCGGCGGCCTGATGCAGTGGATCCAGTCCTCGGTGCTCGACGACAACTACCTCTCGAAGAGCATTCTCTCGTGGAGCTTCGGCTCGCTCGACGACCGCACCGCGCCGCACGCGCTGCTGGTGTGGTGCGGCCTCGCGCTCGGCCTCGCCGCGCTGCCCTTCGTCTCCTACGAGCTCGACTTGATGCAGACCGGCCTCGAGGACGCGGAGGCGCTGGGTGTCAACACGGCGCGCGTACGCTGGATCGCCCTGTGCGCGGCGACGCTCTCGGCCTCGGGTGCCGTCGCGGTCGCCGGACAGATCGCCTTCGTCGGCCTGATCGTGCCGCACCTGTCGCGGATGCTCTCGGGCCGCTCGCACCGCGTGCTCTTGTGGTCCTCGGCGCTGCTCGGCGCGCTGTTCCTGCTGGGAGTGCAGTTCCTGCAATTCCTGGTGCTGGGCGCGCGCTCGATCCCGCCCGGCGTGCTGCTCTCACTGCTCGGCGGACCGTTCTTCCTGGCGCTCCTGTGGAGCAAGCGACGCGAACTGGCCTTCTGGTAGCGCTACGGGCGGCGGCCGTTTCGCGGCCTAGTTCGAGAAGCCGTCGGCGAGGTCCCTGCGCCGGAAAACGAGAAAGTCGCTCCCGCAGCTCTGGGCGAGCGCCCGCGGGTCGAGCTCGAGTTCCTGGGCGCCGCTCGGCGAGAAGCGCGCGATCGGCACGTAGCGCGCACGCAGATCCGCATCGGAGTAGAAGTGGCCGATGCAGTGCGAATCCACCGCGAGCAGCAGGTACTCCGGCCGCAGATCGCGCGCCATCCGGTTGGGCTGCGTGTACTGCGATGCCAGCGGCCAGGTGCGTCCCGCGCAGTCGAACACCGTCCCGCTCCAGGCCCAGCCGAGCGCACCGATGTCGGCGGCGAGGATGCGCGCGCGCGGCGAGACACGGCCGATCGAGCGCGCCCACTCCTGCAGCGGCGCGTACACGCGCTCGGTCACGTGTTCGCGCTCCGTGGCGGCGACTGATCCGTAAGCGAGCAGGAGCAGCGGGGCTCCGAAGACGACCGCGCGCTCGCGCACGAGGGCCAGCGCGTCCGAGGGGATGCGCGAGCCCCAGCGCGCGATCAGTGCTTGCGCGCCCTCCGCGAGCCACAGACACCATACGCACAGCGGCAGTTGCAGGCGCCAGGACCAGGGATGCACGCGCGCGAGCAGGAAGCAGGCGCTCATCCCGAGCACGAACAGGCTCAGCGTGCGCGGCGCACCCTTGCGACCGAGGCTGCGCCAGGCACCGAGCAACACCAGCGGAAGCGCGACGAGCAGCAGCGCGTGCGGCACGAACGCTTCCCGCGACACCTCGATCACGAATTGGAGTTCGCCGCGCCAGCCCGCCGCTCGCGTGTCGTGCGCGGAACCGAGCGCGGAGCGCAGCGAGTGCGGAATGAGATCGCCATACGTGTAGACCACGCCGACGAGCGAGAGCGCGCCCAGGATCGCGACGGGCAGCGTGAACCGACGCAGCGTGGGACGCGAGGCGCGCGCACTCCAGCCCAGCAGGAGGATCAGGAGCGCACCTTCCGGCCGCACCAGCGTCGCCAGCACGCCGAGCAGCCCGGATATCCGCGCGTGGTCGCGCTGCAGCGCGAGCACGGCGCCGAGCGCGAGCGCGGTGAAGAGCGGGCCCTCGCCACCTGCGGCGTCGAGCATCCCCAAGCGCGGCAGGAGCGCAAAACACAGCAGCGCCAGCGTGGAGCCCACGCGACGCCGTTCGAGAAGCTCGAGCAGGAACCAGGCACTCGCCAGCGCACAGGAAAGACCCAGCGCCAGGCTCACGCGCTCGGGCGTGAGCCCCAGTCGCAGGAACACCCCCAGCAGCGCGGAGTAGCCCGCGGACGCCGCACCGAGCACCGGCTCCCAGGGCTCGCCCGGGTTGTAGACCAGCCCAGATCCCTGGGCGAGGTTGCGCGCGTAGCGGAAACTGATGAAGGCGTCCTCACCCAGCGGCAGAGCCCAGTGCGCGAGCGCGCGACAGGCGAGCACGAGCGCGAGCAGAATGCACACTTCGTGCGTCCGGAGGCGCGCTGAATCGCGGGAGACGCGGGAGACGATCATTCGACATTCCCCCTGCGGCCGCGCAGGCGCGACGGACACGAACCCTCCGCGAGGCACTGCCTCTTGATTTCTCGGGCCCCTGCCACCGCGGCCACGAACAAGCCACAGGCAGCAGGGCGCGAGCACCTGCCCGGGATCGACATGCGAGCGTTTCTCCCGTTCTGAGCATAGCAAGGCCACCGCGCGCGTGTAGCCCTGTTTGGCAGGAAGCGCAGAAAGTATGCTCAGTCGATCCCTATGCATCCCTGCCTGCTACTGGCGATCGCCACCCTCCCCGTCCAGGATTCGCCCGCCCTTCCGGCGGATTCCGGCATCGTGAGTGCAATTCTCATCAGCGTGGACGGACTGCGCAGCGACGCAATCCTCGCCTTGCCCGCCGATGAATTACCTAGTTTCACGCGCTTGCGCGGAGGGACTTCCACGCTGAACGCGCGCTGCGACCCCGACTACTCGATCACGCTGCCGAACCACACTTCGATGATCACGGGGCGACCCGTGCTCGGTCCGGACGGGCACCACTGGATCCAGAACGACGAGGCGCCCGAGGACGCGACCCTGCACAAGAACCGAGGGCAGTACGTAGCCAGCGCTTTCGACGTCGTGCACGACCGCGGCTGGCACACCGCGCTGCTCACCGGCAAGCCCAAGTTCGCGCTCTACGACCACAGCTACGACGTCGAAGACGGCGCGCCCGACACGACCGGACCCGACGACGGCCGCGACAAGCTCGACGACTATGTCTACACCACGAAGACCGAGGAGATCGGCGATGGCGTCCTGCGCGAGCTCGGCGACGGCTCGCGGCACTGCTTTCTCTTTGTGCACTTCGCGGTCACCGACCTCACCGCGCACGTCACGGGCTGGGACATCACACCTGGCTCGAAGTACATGAAAGCGGTGCAGAAGGTCGATGCGGAGCTCGGCAAGATCCTCGCCGCGATCGACGCGCAGCCCGCGCTGCGCGGACGCACGGCGATCGTGCTCACCGCCGACCACGGCGGTGGCGCACCCTTCAAGAGCCACGACCAGCACGGGATGTGGGTGGACTACATCATCCCCTTCCTCGTCTGGACCGGCGCTGGACCGCGCGCGGACCTGTACGAGCTCAACACCGCGACGCGCAAGGACCCGAGCCTCGCGAACCCGCCGACGGATGCTGCCGGCCTGCCCCCGATCCGCAACGGCGAGGGCGGAAACGTTGCGCTGCAGTTGCTGGGACTACCCGCGATCGCCGGCTCCACACTCGATGGAAAGCAGGACCTGCGACTGCACTGAGGACACTCGTAGGAGCCGGCTCCCTCGCCCGCGCGGCCTCGTGCTCGCCCGCAGCCCCCCCCGCGCGATCGCGCGGCGCCACGCGAATCGCGGCTTCGAACGAACCTGCCGCCGTGCGCAAGCCTGCGTCCAGGCCATGCATGCCACGCCGGACGCTCTCGAAAGCAGCCAGCCATGCGGGTATTCCCGGCGGGAGCCGGTCTGCCCGGTCCAGCGCCACGAAGGCTGCGCCGCGCAGTGGCTCGAAACGCCGTTGGATTTCACCGGCGGCTTCCACGAAGCGCCGGCAAAGCTCCCGCGGGGGCCGGCTCCCAGCCGGCCTCAGGGCCCTGCATCCTGCGCGCCCGCCGCGCGTCGATCCGGTTTGGGTCCTGCCGGACCGCCGTTCAGGAACGAGACTGCCCTGCCAGGATCACGGCGGATCGCTAGCATCAGGACATGTCCCCCGAGGCCCCCCCCGACTCGCAGGAACTGCTGCGTCGACTCCAGCAGGGCGAAGCGGCCTTCCTGGCCAGCCTGCTCGAGCGCCATCTGCCACGCCTGCGGGCGTTCGTGCGTCTGCGGGTCGATGCATCGGTACGCGCGCAGGAATCGGACTCGGACCTCGTCCAGACGGTGTGTTGCGAAGTCCTCCAGAACGCACACCAGTTCCAGTTCCTGGGCGAGGAACGCTTTCGCGCCTGGCTGTTCCAGACCGCGTTGAATCAGATTCGCGACCGGGCACGCTACAACCACGCCGAAAGGCGCAACCCCGCCGCGCGTGACCCCGAGCGCTCGGCGAGCGACCTCTCCGACTCCTACTGCCGCGTGCACACCGCGAGCCAGGCGGCGATCGCGCAGGAGACCGCCGAGGCGCTCGAGCGCGCCTTCGACCTCTTGAGCGAAGACCACCGCAGGGTGATCACGCTCTCGCGCATCGTCGGACTTTCGCACGCCGAACTCGCCGTCGAGATGGGACGCAGCGAGGACGCCGTGCGCGTGCTCTTGTCACGCGCGCTCGTCGCCTACATCGCTGCGATGGATCGCGTGCAGGGCAAGCGCTAGAAAAACTCGCCGAATCGGCGTGATCCGCAGAGGACGGATTCGTTTCGCAGAGGGTGGCCCCATCCAAGCGGGGTCACGCTTCTACCCCATTCGAAACGGAGACCCGTCCATGAGTCCGCGTGCCCCCCAGAGCCTCGCCCCCCGAGGCCTGATCGTCCTTCCCCTGCTCGCCTCTCTCGCCATGGCCCAGCGCCCGGCGAGCCCGGCTCCCGTGAATCCGGCGCAGGATCCGCAGTTGAAACTGCCCGCGCCCCCGGCCCCCTACCAGGCCCCGCTGACGCGCGAGACGAATACCAGCATCCGTCCCTCTCTCGCGCCCGCAAAGTCGCCGGAACTCGACACGCAGCATGCGGGCTACCGCATTCCGCACGACCAGCTGTACGTCTCGCAACAGCCGGACGGTTCGCCGCAGGTGCGCGCGCGCGCGTTCAAGGCAGAGTTCACGCCCCAGAGCGCGACGTACATCCCCTTCTGCGGCTCCGCAGCGCCGCTGAATCACCCGCTGAGCTTCCAGATCCAGGGCATCACCTCGGGCGCCGAGCCCGTGGCCTTCGACGCCAACGTCGTCGCCTCGATCGCCGGCCAAACCGTGAGCTACGCGCGCGGCGGCGTCACGGAGGTATACGAACTCGATCTCGACACCATCGAGCAGGAGTTCGTCTTCGACTCGCTGCCCTCGAGCGGCGACCTCGTCGTGCGCCTGGCTGTCTCGACCGACATGCAGGCATCCGTCGACGGCGACTCGATCGTCTTCAGCAGTGCCGATGGCTCGGTGCGCTACAGCGCCGCCACCGTGGTCGACGCCAACGGCGTGAGCGCCCCCGCGTCCACAGAACTCGACGGCAACAGCATCGCCTTGCGCGTTTCGGCTGAGTTCCTCGCCACGGCGAGCTTCCCGGTCACGATCGACCCGGTTTTCAGCACCTTCGGCATCACCTGGAACGCGGAGCCGGTCGACAGCTTCGCCCCGGCGATCGCCTGGGACGAGAGCAATCAGCGCTACTGCGTCGCCTACCAGGAGGTCTTCAGCGCCACCGACAACGACGTCGTGCGCACCTTCGTCTCGCCGACGGGCGGGTTCCAGTCCGGGGCCTACGTCGACACGAGCCTCTCGGCCTACTGGGCCAAGCCGGACGTCGCCAACAACAACGACTCCAACACCTTCCTTATCGCCGCGGAGGTCGGTCTCCCGACGAGCGGGACACGCACGATCCATGGCCGCATCGTCGACGCTGCCACTGCGGCGCTCGGCGCCGACGTGCTGATCAGCACGGCGGACTCCTCCGGAGAAAAGGTCGATGTCAGTGTCGGTGGCGACCCCGCGATCGGCTTCAACACGTACACCGTGGTGTGGCGCCGCATCTTCGTCGCAGGCGCCGATGACGACGTCCACGCCCGGCGGGTGACCGCCACTGGCGCACTGGTCGGAACCAGCACGATCCTGGTCGACAACAGCGGCGGCACGCTCGATCGCCTCCCGCGCATCGCGAAGTCCTGCGAGGGTCCCGGCACCTTCCACGTCGTGTGGGAGCGCCAGATCAGCGCGACCGACCACGACGTCTACGGCGCCGAAATGCTCTACGACGGCACGGTTTCGATTGCCTCGACGCTGATCACGTCCGGCGGCAACACGATCACCCCGGCCTGCTCCCCGATCGACAACACCGGCAACTGGCTGCTCGTCTACAGCTACGACTTCGGCGACCACGACATCATGGGCTCGCTCATGAGCGGCGTCACGGTCCTCCACAACCAGAACCTGAGCTACCTGGAGTCCGCGCTGGGCACGGGCAACCTGTTCCAGGACCAGATCCACCCGGCTGCGGACACCGACGGCGTTCACTTCGCCTACAGCTACTCCGAGGCCTTCTCGACCAGCACGACCGACTACGACATCTATGTTGCCACGGTCGACACGGTCAACTCGCAGCTTCAGATGGGCGAATTCCAGCAGAACCTCGCCTTCTCCACCACGCACGAGGACTTCCCGCGCATGTGCTCACGGCAGGGCGCGGGCGGCAGCGGCCGAGAGCTCGGGCTGGCCTGGTCCGACACCGGGGGCACGAACCTGGGCAACATCGAGGGCGGTACCTACGGGACCAGCGACTTCGCGAAGATCTGCTCGCCCGGCTTCAATGGCGTGAGCGCCTGCCCGTGCTCTCAGATCTCCCAACTCGGCAAGGGCTGCGACAACAGCAGCTTCACGGGCGGTGCCTCGCTCGAGGGCTTCGGCGGCGCGTCGATCTCGGTCGACACGGCGTACTTCGTCACCTCCGGCGAGAAGCCGACCGCGACAAGCATCGTCTCCCAGGGCAACGCGCTGCTCGCCAACGGCGTGAGCTTCGGCCAAGGCGTGCGCTGCGCCGGAGGAACGCTGAAGCGCCTGTACACGAAGACGGCGGTGGCGGGTTCGATCACCGCGCCCACGGGCGGCGATCCGAGCATTCACAACCGCTCGGCCACGCTCGGCGATCCCCTCGCTGCAGGCTCGACCCGGTACTACTACGTGTACTACCGCGACCCTTCCGTCCTCGGCTCCTGCGCCTCGAACCTGACCTTCAACTCGACGGACACTGTCCAGGTGATCTGGCGTCCGTGATTGCGCCATGAGCGGAATCGCCGACTTCGAGTCGGCGGGCCCACTCGCTTCCTTCCGGGGCCGGGTTGGACTCGTTCCAACTCGGTCCCGCTGCGTCGCGGGAGACAGCGGCGGTTGGTACACCCAGCAGGGTTCGAACCTGCAACCGCCGGTTCCGAAGACCGGAGCTCTATCCAGTTGAGCTATGGGTGCACGCCAAAAAGAACCGCGGCGCGCGTCACTGACGCGCGCCGCGGATTGTAGCGTCGGAGCGCCGAGTCGTGCTCAGCGCGCGGCGGCGGTCGCCTTGCCGGCCTTGGCGAAGTTCTCGGCCGCGAACTTCCAGTTGACGAGGTTCCACCAGCTCGCGACATACGCCGCGCGGTCGTTGCGCTTGTCGATGTAGTACGCGTGCTCCCACACATCGCACACGAGCAGCGGGACGTTCGCGCCGGTGAGCGGCGTCTCGGCGTTGGCGGTCTTCTCCACCGCGACGCTGCCGTCGGGCTTGCGCACGAGCCAGGCCCAGCCGGAGCCGAACTGGCCGATGCAGGCGTCGGCGAAGGCCTTCTGGAAAGCCTCGAAGCTCCCGAAGGCCTTGGTGATCGCCGCGTCGAGTTCGCCGCTGGGCTTGCCGCCCGCGCCCGGCGCCATCGAGTTCCAGTAGAAGGTGTGGTTCCAGATCTGCGCGGCGTTGTTGAAGATCGCGCCGGGGCCCGCCTGCTTGACGACGTCCTCGAGCTTGGCGTTCTCGAACTTCCCGCCGGCGACGAGCTCGTTGAGCTTCTTCACGTACCCGGCGTGGTGCTTGCCGTAGTGGAAGTCGAGCGTCTCCGGGGAGATGTGCGGCTGCAGGGCAGTCTTCGGGTAGGGCAGTTCGGGGAGGGTGAAGGCCATGGTCGTTGCTCCTTTTCGGTTCTTGGGGGGCTCCCTACAGGTTTACTCGATCCGCGCGCGGCACTCCAGGCCCAGAGCGCGCGAAGAGTCAGGGAGTTCCGAGTCTCCAGAGCGGACGCACGATCGAGCTGAAGGGCCAGGGCGACATCGCGAGGATCAGCGCGATCGCGAGGCCGAAGAACAGCGCGATGCGGCGGTGGCGGCTGGCATCGCTCTTGGCCTTGCCCGCGCTGACCTTGCCCAGGTGCACGCAGGCGATCGCGAGCAGCATCGACGCGCCGTGCTCGACGGCCCAGAAGCGCAGGGTCGGGTCCTTCATCGCCGCGCCGAAGTCCGTGCGCGCCTGGCTCGCGACCGGGCTCCACACGAAGTAGAGCAACAGGCCGAGGATCAGCTGCAGGTCCGCGGCGATCGTGGCCAGCAGCATCAGCAGCTTCACGAGCGGGCTCGTGCCGCTCTTGCCGGACCAGCCGCGCAAGCCCAGCAGGAACAGCCAGGCACAGACCGCAGCGAGCAGCAACCGGAGCGTGGAGTGGGCCGTGAGCGCGAATTCGAGGCTGGTCATGCCGCCGAGCATGGCGAGTGCCGCGACTGAAATCCACTCACCCGAGCTCGAGCATCACCGAGAGGCGCATGAAGTCGACGTCCTGGATCTTGACCCGCACCGGGTGGCCCTCGCTGAAGGAGAGCGAGCGCCGCCCGGCGCGGATCACGAGGTTCGGGCCCTTCACCTCGGCGCGCTCGCCGATCGCGCGCGAGGGCAGGAAGCCGGTCACGTTGAAGGGCACCAGGCGCACCTCCATTCCAGGCGGAGAGACGCGCACGATCACGGCGTCGATCTTCTCGCCGATGTGCGGGTGCAGGAACTGGCAGATTTTCAGGTCGAAAATGGCCGTTTCGGCCATCTCGGCGACATCCGCCTGCATCGAGCAGTGCGCCGCGACCTCGGTGAGGTCGTGCACGAGTTCCTCCATCTTGAGCTCGCGCTCGGCCTCCGCGCCGCGGCTCTCGATGGCCCACAGCCAGCGGTGGACCATCAAGTCCGGATAGCGCCGGATGGGCGAGGTGAAGTGCAGGTAGGCCTTGCGCGCGAGGCCGAAGTGCGTGGCCACGTCCTTCTCGTCCTTGACCTCGTACACGGCGCGCTCGACGAGGCCCATGATGCGCTGGATCAGCGCCTCGGCGTTGGGCTTCTTGCGCGCGGCCTGGATCAGGCGCGCGATGTCGCGGCCGGTGAGCCGGTCCTTCTTGGGCACGCGCAGCCCGTGCTCCTCGAGCGCGATGGCGACCTTCTCGATCTCTTCGGGATCCTTCTCGGGGTGCACGCGGTAGATCGTCGGCAGCCCGCGCTCGCGGAAGAGATCCCCCACGGCCTGGTTGGCGGCCAGCGCGGTCTCCTCGATCAGCGTCATCGAGAAGTAGCGCGGCGCATCCACGATCGCGCGCACCTCGTGCTGCTCGTCGAAGAGCACCTTCTTCTCGACGCTGGCGATGCGCATCGAGCCCTTGGCGTCGCGCAACTGCTGCTGCTTGTGGGTCCACTTCTGGAAGAGTTTGAGCGAGGCCGCGAGCGGCGCCAGCGCGCGCGCGCCGGGCGTGTCCTGGCCGTCGAGCAGCTCCTGCACCTCCTTGTAGGTGTTGCGCCGCACGCTCTGGATCACGCTCTTGGCGACGCGCGCCGAGACGCGCTGGCCCTTGTCGTCGAAGACCATGTGCACCGAGTACGCCAGCCGCGGCCGTCCGCCGACGAGCGAGCAGAGCGTGTTCGAGAGCTCCTCGGGCAGCATCGGCACGACCTGATCGGCGAGGTACACGCTCGTGCCGCGCGCGAGCGCCTCCGCGTCGAGTGCCGTGCCGGGCACGACGTAGTGCGCGACGTCGGCGATGTGCACGCCGACCTCGACCTCGCCGCCGCCGAGCTCCTTGATCGAGATCGCGTCGTCGTAGTCCTTCGCGTCCTCGCCGTCGATGGTGTAGATCAGTTCGCCGCGCAGGTCCTGACGGCCGACGAACTCCGCGGGCGAAGGATCGCTCGGCAGCGAACCGAGCTCCGCGAGCACGTCCTTGGGGAACACGGTGCGCACGCGGAAGGAGGCCAGGATCTGCATCTCCTCGCCGTCGGTGTCGCGGTAGGGCAAGGGCCCGTGCGGCATGGGGCCAAAGGCGCGCGGCCGGCGCGCGATGCGCTCGCGCGAGGTCTCGGCCAGCGCCGAATCACCGTAGTCCTCGACGAACTCCGAGACCGAATCGGGCGCGGGCGGCGGCGGAGCCGGCTCCTCGCCGCCGCGCGAGCGGCGCAGGTCCTTGAAGCTGCGGAACTTGGCTCCCTCACCCTCGCGCTCGCGGCTCATTCGGCCGCGATGGTACCCCATCGCGCTTCCGTGCGCGCGGGTCGTCCGCTCAGCCGGTCTTGCGCTCGGCGGCTGCGTTCCACTGGCTGATCTGGTTGATGCGCTCCTCGACGAAGGTCTCCAGGAGCGCGCGGTGCGGGGCGATTCCGCCGTCGTCGAGGAACTCCAGGCCGACCATCACGCCGCGCGTGAGCGCCCGCAAGCAGGCGACGCGCGCCGCGGCCTCGACCTCCTGCTTGGTTCCGGGAATCACGAAGCGCACCTGGATCTGCTCGACTCCTGCGAGCTCGCTCGCCGCTTCGCGCGAAAGCCCCAGGCCGACGCCTCCGGCGGAGATGTCGTGGGCGCGCGCTTCCATCGAGCCGCCCTCCCAGGTGAGCTGCAGCGCGAGCCGGGTGCGCAGGTCGGGCAGCACGCGCGGGTAGCGCCGGCGGTTGAACAAGCGCGCGTGGTAGGCGTCGAGCTGCTCGAGCAGCGCGCCCGTCTCGGTGAACATGATCCCGCAGCGCACGCGCTGGCTGTCGGCGACGACGACGACGATGCGCGCGCGGCCGCGCACATCGCGCTCGCGGGCCATCGACTGGAACTCGAGCGTCACTTCCTGTCCGCGGCAGATCGCGGGCGCCTTGACGGCGGGAAAGCTGATGGCCGCGCCGCCGAGCGAGAGGTCGAGCACCTCGCAAGGATGGCCGATGCCGCGCGAATCGAGCAGGCGCGCGGTCATGCCCTGCAGATTCGTCCGCTGGACCCGGTAGTGGCCGCGGCGGTCTTCGGGCCGCGGCGGGGGCGGCGGCTCGGGCTTGTCCTTGGGTTTCTTGCGGAAGAAGGGGAGCATGGCGGGGAACTCTGGCTCCCTTCGGCCGCGGGGCGCTTGGCGGTTGAGTCCCCGAGCGGATTTATTGCCCCCCTACCCGCGCACCACGAAATTCACGAGGCGCCCCTCGACGTAGATCGTCTTGACGACCTCTTTGCCCTCCAGGTGCGGGGCCACCGCAGCGCGCGCGCCGCGCTCGATCTCGGCGCGGCTCGCGGCCTTCGGGACCGTGATCTTGCCGCGCAGCTTGCCCAGCACCTGCACGGGGATCTCGAGCTCGTCGAGCTCGAGGTAGCGCGCCTCTGCCAGCGGCCAAGCTGTGCGCGTGACGCTGCCGCTCTCGCCCATGCGCTGCCAGAGCTCCTCCGCGATGTGCGGCGCAAAGGGTGCGAGGCAAGCCAGGAAGCGCAATCCCTGCGAGCGCGTGAGCGAGGCCTGGATCGGGCCGACCTCGTTCAGGAAGGTCATCATCGCCGCGATCGCGGTGTTGAAGTTGAAGTGGCGGAAGGATTCCTCCGTCTTGCGCAGCGTGCGCGCGAGTGCGCGTTCGGCGGCCAGCGTGTCGCCCTCGATGGGCTTCTCCGCGGCGTCGCGTGCGAAGCTCTCGCGCACGCTCGCCTCGGCCTCCGGGTCGACGAACAGGCGCCAGACGCGCTCGACGAAGCGTCGGCAACCGGGGATGTCGCGCGTGTTCCAGGGCTTCGACTCGTCGAGCGGGCCCATGAACATCTCGTACAGCCGGAACGCGTCGCAGCCGTACTCGCCGATGATGTCGTCGGGGTTGACGACGTTCTTCAGCGACTTCGCCATCTTGGTCACGATCTGCTTGAGCGGCTCGCCGTCCGGCTTGCGCACGGGCTTCTCGGCCTGCCACTCGACCTCGTCGCTCGCGATGAGGCGGCCGGTCGCGTCCTCGTAGGCGAAGGCGGTGACCATGCCCTGGTTGTAGAGCTTCTGGAAGGGCTCGCTCGTGTGCACGAGGCCCGCGTCGAAGAAGACCTTGTGCCAGAAGCGCGCGTAGAGCAGGTGCATCACCGCGTGCGCCGCACCGCCGACGTACAGGTCGACCGGGCCCCAGTACTGCTCGGCCTCCTTCGAGAAGGCCGCCTTGGAGTCGTGCGGGTCCATGAAGCGCAGCCAGTACCAGCACGAGCCGGCCCAACCGGGCATCGTGTCGGTGTCGCGCCGCGCCGGCTTGCGCGTGCGCGGATCGATCGTCACGACCCAGTCCTTCGCGCGCGCGAGCGGCGCGGAGCCGTCGCTCGCCGGCTTGAAGTCGTCCATCACCGGCAGCTCGACGGGCAGGAACTCGTCGGGCACGCGCACGACGCTGCCGTCCTCCAGGTGCAAGAGAGGAAACGGCTCGCCCCAGTAGCGCTGGCGCGAGAAGAGCCAGTCGCGCAGCTTGTAGGTGACGCGCGCCTTGCCCAGCGAGCGCTCCTCGAGCCAGGCGCAGGTGCGCGTCTTCGCCTCGGCGGTCGCAAGGCCGTCGATCGGCCCGGAATTCACGGCCGTACCTTCGCCGGTGAAGCACACGCCGTCGGCGAGGCCCTTCTCACCCTGCGGCGCTCGCACGACCTCGCGGATCTCGAGCGCGAAGGCCTGGGCGAACTCGAAGTCGCGCTGGTCGTGGCCGGGCACGGACATGATCGCGCCCGTGCCGTACTGCGCGAGCACGTAGTCGGCGACCCAGATCGGCACGCGGCCGCGCGGGTCGCCCTTCTCGAAGACCGGGTTGTGCGCGTAGGCGCCGGTGAAGACGCCGGTCTTCTGCTTCGAAGCATCGGTGCGGTCGAGCTCGGACTTCGAGGCTGCCGCCGCGAGGTAGGCCTCCAGCGCCGGACGCTGCGCGGCGCTCGTGATGCGCTTCACCAGCGCGTGCTCGGGCGCGAGCACGAGGAAGGTGGCGCCCCAGAGCGTGTCGGGCCGCGTGGTGAACACCGTCACCGGCTCGGGCTCGCCCTCGACCGCGAAGCGCACCTCGGCGCCCTCGGAGCGGCCGATCCACTCGCGCTGCTGGATCTTGATCGACTCGGGCCAGTCGAGCGTGTCGAGGTCGTCCAGCAGGCGCTCGGCGTAGGCGGTGATCTTCAGCATCCACTGCTTGAGCGGACGGCGCACGCAGGGGTGGTTGCCGCGCTCGGAGCGGCCGTTGATGACCTCCTCGTTGGCGAGCACGGTCTTCAGCTCCTCGCACCACCACACCGGCACCTCGGCGCGGTACGCCAGGCCGCGCTCGTACAGGCGCGCGAAGAGCCACTGCGTCCAGCGGTAGTACGAGACGTGGCTCGTGTCGATCTCGCGCGACCAGTCGTACGAGAGGCCGATCTTCTTCAGCTGCTGGCGAAAGTTGGCCGTGTTCTCGTCGGTGGTCGCGCGCGGGTGCTTGCCGGTCTGGATCGCGTACTGCTCCGCCGGCAGACCGAAGGCGTCCCAGCCCATCGGGTGCAGCACGTTGAAGCCCTCCATGCGCTTCTTGCGCGCCACGACGTCCGTGCCCACGTAGCCGAGGGCGTGCCCGACGTGCAGCCCCGAGCCCGAGGGGTAGGGGAACATGTCCAGGACGTAGTACTTGGGCCGGCTGGGATCGAAGCCCGGCTCGCCCGGCCCAAGGGCGCGGTGCAAGCCCTCGGCTTCCCAGAAGGCCTGCCAGCGCGATTCGAAGTCCTGGGGGCGGTAGGGGTTCATGCGCCCCCACTTTCCCAGGTCGCGACCCCGCTGACAACCGAAGTTGGCGGCGCGTCGTTGACTCGCGCTCGGGTGCTGGGCATTCTTCTCAGCCCAATCACGGGCGCGCTCGGCGCGTTCCGCGGGGGATTAGCTCAGTTGGTAGAGCGCGACAATGGCATTGTCGAGGCCAGGGGTTCGAGCCCCCTATCCTCCACCAAACCCACGTCCGCCCGCGGCGCAGCCTAGCGCGCGGGCGGATTTTTTTTCGACCGGAAGGCGCGCCTTCCGCTTCAGGACGCGAGCGCGCGGGATCGAAAGTCCGGTGGCCCCCCCCACCCGTCCCCGGACCCCGCATGATCCCCCGCCCCCTCCGCGGAGCGCTCGTCGCTTCGCTGTGTCTGGTTCTCGCGCTCTCCGCGCGCCCTGTCCGCGACGTCCCCGGCGAGTACGGCGGACGCATCGCCCCCTCCCAGACCGTGCTGCTCAGCGCCAACGCCGACGGCCGACTCGCGAGCTGCTCGGTGGAGCGCGGCGACCTCGTCGAGCAGGGCCAGGAGCTCGCACGCATGGACGACCAGTTCGAGGAGCTCGCCGTGCGCTCGGCGCGCATGCGCGCGCAGAGCGATGCCGCCTGCGCCACGGCGACGGTCGAGATCGAGACGCTCTCGCGCAAGATCGAGCGCCGCGCAGCGCTCTACGCCGACGGCACGCTCGTCGGTGCAGAGCTCGACGAGCTGCGCGACCAGCGCACGCTGGCCGGGATCGACCTGCTCAAGGCGCAGGAGGCCCGCGAACAAGCCGCGCTCGAGCTCGAGCGTGCGCAAGCCCAGCTCGAACGCACGCGCGTGCGCTCACCGATCCGCGGCGTGATCCTCGAGCGCATCGCCGAGCCGGGCGAATACGTCAGCCGCTCCAACGGCGGCGCACTTTTCCGGGTGGCGACGATCGACCCGCTCGAGGTCGAGGTACACGTCCCGCCGCTGCGCGCCGCGACGCTGCAGGTCGGCGCGACCGCCGAGGTGCGCCCGGAGGCCTGCGAGTCGGTCTACCTCGCACGCGTGAAGCAGGTGGACAAGGTCGTCGACACCGCCAGCGGCACTTGCGCCGTGCGGCTCGTGCTCGAAAACCAGAAGCTCGAGGTCGCCTCCGGCCTGCGCTGCCGCGTGCACTTCACCGACTGACCCGAGCCGCTGCGAAGCCCTTCCGCCATGAATCTCTTCGAGGACGACGAGCAGCCGGACGAATCCACCACCAAGCCGGGCGCCGAGAAGCCCGCGCCGCCGGCGAGCGAGCGGCGAACCCCGCGTCCGCTCGAGATCGAGACGCTCGAACAACGCATCCTGATGTCGGGTACCTGGGCCGACGCCGAGAGCGGGCAGAGCATCGCGGGGCCGACCTCGGGCTCGGACGTGTTCACCGGCACGAACGGGGCTGACAGCGCCAACGGCGGCGACGGCGACGACTTCCTCTACGGCGGAGCCGGGAACGACACGCTCACGGGCGGAAACGGCGACGACTTCCTGCAGGGCGGCGCGGGGAACGACCGGCTGACCGGCGGCGGCGGCACGGATACCGCCAGTTACTCCGACGCGACGAGCGCCGTGCACGTCGACCTGAGCGAGTCCGCTGCACAGAACACCGGCGGGGCCGGGAGCGACACCCTCTCCTCGATCGAGAACATCATCGGGTCCGCCTACAACGACCAACTCGACGGAACCTCCGGTGCAAACGTCATGGAGGGCGGCGACGGCAACGACCACATGGACGGCGCGGGCGGCCTCGACACCGCCTCGTATGAGCACGCTTCGAGCGGTGTCACGGTTGACCTGTCGATCGACGACAATGCGCAGGACACCCACGGCGCAGGTGTGGACACGCTGACCCACATCGAGAACCTCACGGGCTCCTCGCACGACGACACGCTGAGCGGCAACAACAGCGCCAACGTGCTCGACGGGGGCGCGGGAAACGACACGCTCTCGGGCGGCGCGGGCAACGACACGCTGCACGGTGGGACGGGCGACGACACCTTGATCGGCGGGAGCGGGACCGACACGGCGGACTACTCCGACGCCTCGAGCGGCGTGACCGTCGACCTCTCGGACAGCGGCGCTCAGGACACGCACGGCGCCGGCGTGGACACGCTCTCGGGGGTCGAGAACCTCACCGGTTCCAGCCACGACGACACGCTCAGCGGCAATTCCGGCAACAACGTGCTCAGCGGCGGAGCCGGCGACGACACGCTGCACGGTGGGCTGGGGAACGACACGCTCGACGGCGGCAGCGGACACGACATCGCGGACTATTCCGATGCCACCAGCTCGGTGCACGTCGACCTCACGCTCACCAGCGCCCAGGACACGCATGCGGCCGGGACGGACACGCTCACGAGCATCGAGGGAGCCGTCGGCGGCAGCGGCGACGACGTCTTCACCATCAGCGCGCCGGCCTCGGGCGAGAGCTACACGATCGACGGCGGCGGCGGCACGAACGAGATCGATCTCTCACAGTTCAGCAGCTCGCAGGCGACCCTCTCGAGCGTCGACGGGCACAGCCTGGTCACGATCGACCAGGGCGGCGGGAACTCGTTCCAGATCGAGTACTCGAACATCGATCACTTCCAGTTCTCCGACGGCCCGCTCGACGCGAGCGGCGCAGCGCCGGATGTCCCGCCCGATGCGCACGCCGGGACGGACCAGCTCGTAGACGAGGGCCAGATCGTGACGCTGGATGCGACCGGCAGCACCGACCTGAACGGGGACACGCTCACCTACACGTGGACGCAGACGAGCGGGCCGACGGTGGTGCTCGATGATGTGCACGCGGGCTCGCCGACGTTTACCGCGCCCGAGGGCCTCACGAATACCACGCTGAGCTTCCAGCTCGCGGTTTCCGACGGCACGAACGTCAGCTACGACACCGTGACGATCGACGTCAACCGGGACAACGATGCACCCACGGCCGAAGCGGGTCCTGCGCAGTCCGTCGATGAGAACGACGTCGTGACGTTGGCTGGAACGGGTGTCGACCCCGAAGGTCAAGCGTTGACGTACACCTGGACGCAGACCAGTGGACCGACGGTCGTGCTCGACGATGCGCACGCGGGGTCGCCGACGTTTACGGCCCCCGAGGGGCTCACGAACACCACGCTGGCCTTCCAGCTCGCCGTTTCCGACGGGACCAACGTCAGACACCGTGACGATCGACGCAACCGGACAACGAGCACCCACGGCCGAAGCGGTCTGCGCAGTCCGTGATGAGAACGACGTCGTGACGTTGGCTGGACGTGTGACCCCGAAGGTCAGCTCACTATACCTGGACGCAGACCAGTGGACCGACGGTCGTGCTCGACGATGCGCACGCGGGGTCGCCGACGTTTACGGCGCCCGAGGGGCTCACGAACACCACGCTGACCTTCCAGCTCGCCGTTTCCGACGGCACGAACGTCAGCTACGACACGGTCACGATCGACGTCAACCGGGACAATGACGCGCCGACGGCGGAAGCCGGCCCTGCGCAGTCCGTCGACGAGAACGACGTCGTGACGTTGGCCGGATCGGGCGTCGACCCCGAAGGCGGAGCTCTCACCTACACGTGGACGCAGACCAGCGGGCCGACGGTCGTGCTCGATGATGCGCACGCGGGCTCGCCGACGTTTACCGCGCCCGAGGGCCTCACGAACACCACGCTGAGCTTCCAGCTCGCGGTCTCGGACGGGACCAACGTCAGCTACGACACGGTCACGATCGACGTCAACCGGGACAACGACGCGCCCACGGCGGAAGCTGGCCCCGCGCAATCCGTCGACGAGAACGACGTCGTGACGCTCACCGGCTCGGGCGTCGACCCCGAAGGCGAGACCCTCACCTACACCTGGACGCAGACGAGCGGCCCCACGGTCGTGCTCGACGATGCGCACGCGGGCTCGCCGACGTTTACCGCGCCCGAGGGGCTCACGAACACCACGCTGACCTTCCAGCTCGCGGTCTCGGACGGGACCAACGTCAGCTACGACACGGTCACGATCGACGTCAACCGGGACAACGACGCGCCGACGGCGGAAGCAGGCCCCGCGCAATCCGTCGACGAGAACGACGTCGTGACGTTGGCCGGATCGGGCGTCGACCCCGAAGGTCAATCGCTGACGTACACCTGGACGCAGACCAGCGGACCGACGGTCGTGCTCGACGATGCGCACGCGGGATCGCCGACGTTTTCAGCGCCCGAGGGCCTCACGAACACCACGCTGACCTTCCAACTCGCGGTTTCGGACGGCACGAACGTCAGCTACGACACGGTCACGATCGACGTCAACCGGGACAACGATGCACCCACGGCCGAAGCGGGTCCTGCGCAGTCCGTCGACGAGAACGACGTCGTCACGCTGGCCGGGACGGCGAGCGACCCCGAAGGTCAAGGGCTCACCTACACCTGGACGCAGGCCAGCGGCCCGACGGTCGTCCTCGAGCGATGCGCACGCGGGTCGCCGACGTTCACGGCGCCCGAGGGCCTCACGAACACCACGCTGACCTTCCAGCTCGCAGTCTCGGACGGCACGAACACGAGCTTCGACACGGTCACGATCGACGTCAACCGGGACAATGACGCGCCGACGGCGGAAGCCGGCCCTGCGCAGTCCGTCGACGAGAACGACGTCGTGACGCTCGGCCGGACCGGGCGTCGACCCCGAAGGCCAAGCGCTCACCTACACCTGGACGCAGGTCAGCGGGCCGAGCGTCGTGCTCGAGCGATGCGCACGCAGGCTCGCCGACCTTCACCGCGCCGGAGGGCTCGCGAACACCTCGCGATCGTCTTCCAGTGCTCGGTCACCGACGGCACGAACACGACCGTCGACACAGTCACGATCGACGTCAACCGCGACAACGACGCGCCGACAGCCGAGGCGGGCCCGGCGCAGTCCGTCGATGAAAACGATGTCGTGACGCTCACCGGCACGGCGGCGATCCGGAGGCGAAGGCCTCACCTACACCTGGACGCAGGTCAGCGGCCCCAGCGTGCGCTCGAGCGACGCGCACGCGCCTCGCCGACCTTCACCGCGCCGGAGGGCCTCGCCAACACGGCGATCGTCTTCCAGTGCTCGGTCAGCGACGGCACGAACACGACCGTCGACACGGTCACGATCGACGTGAACCGCGACAACGACGCGCCGTCGGTGGATGCGGGCCCGAACCAGACCGTCGATGAAAACGACCTCGTCACGCTCGGCGGACCGCAGCGATCCCGAAGCGCAGGGCCTCACCTACACCTGGACGCAGGCGAGCGGCCCGAGCGTCGTCGCTGAGCGACGCGCACGCGGCCTCGCCGACCTTCACCGCGCCGGAAGGCCTCGCGAACACGGCGATCGTGTTCCAGTGCAGCGTGAGCGACGGCACGAACACCACCGTCGACACGGTCACGATTGACGTCAACCGCGACAACGACGCGCCGACGGTCGATGCCGGCGCGAACCAAGCCGTCGACGAGAACGACGTCGTCACGCTCGCGGCCACCGGCGGCGATCCCGAAGGCAGGGACTCACCTACACCTGGACGCAAGTCAGCGGCCCGGCCGTTGTCCTGAGCGACGCCCACTCGACCTCGCCGACCTTCACCGCGCCGGAAGGGCCTCGCCAACACCGCGATCGTCTTCCAGTGCTCGGTCACCGACGGCACGAACACGACCGTCGACACCGTCACGATCGACGTGAACCGCGACAACGACGCGCCGTCGGTCGACGCCGGACCGAACCAGACCGTCGACGAGAACGATGTCGTCACGCTCGCCGCGACCGCGAGCGATCCCGAATCGCAGGGACTGACCTACACCTGGACCCAGGTCTCGGGCCCGAGCGTGACGCTGAGCAACGCGACGAGCGCCTCGCCGACCTTCACCGCGCCGGAGGGCCTCGCCAACACGGCGATCGTCTTCCAGTGCAGCGTGTCGGACGGCACGAACACGACCGTCGACACCGTCACCATCGACGTGAACCGCGACAACGACGCGCCGTCGGTCGATGCCGGTCCGAACCAGACCGTCGACGAGAACGACGTGGTCACGCTCGCGGCCACCGCAAGCGATCCGAAACGCAGGCCTGACCTACACCTGCCAGGTCAGCGGCCCGAGCGTGACGCTGAGCAACGCGACACCCTCGCCGACCTTCACGGCGCCCGAAGGCCTCCGAACCCGCGATCACCTTCCAGTGCAGCGTGTCGGACGGCACGAACACGACCGTCGACACCGTCACCATCGACGTCAACCGCGACAACGACGCGCCGAGCGTCGACGCGGGTCCGAACCAGACCGTCGACGAGAACGATGTCGTCACGCTCGCGGCCACCGCAATCCCCGAAGGCGAGCCCTCACCTACACCTGGACGCAGGTGAGCGGACCGAGGGTCACGCTCGAGCGACGCGCACGCCCGCTCGCCGACGTTCACCGCGCCGGAGGGCCTCGCCAACACGACCATCGGCTTCCAGTGCTCGGTCACCGACGGCACGAACACGACCGTCGACACCGTCACCATCGACGTGAACCGCGACAACGACGCGCCGTCGGTCGATGCCGGTCCGAACCAGACCGTCGACGAGAACGACGTGGTCACGCTCGCGGGACCGGAGTCGATCCGAAGGCGAAGGCCTCACCTACACCTGGACGCAGGCGCGGACCGACAGCGTGCGCTCAGATGCGCACGCCGGTTCGCCGACCTTCACCGCTCCCGAAGGCCTGACGAACACCGCGATCGTCTTCCAGTGCTCGGTCACCGACGGCACGAACACGACCGTCGACACCGTCACGATCGACGTGAACCGCGACAACGACGCGCCAACGGCGAAGCCGGCCCCGAACCAGACCGTCGACGAGAACGACGTCGTCACGCTGGCCGGACCGGGCGTCGACCCCGAAGGTCAATCGCTGACCTACACCTGGACGCAGCCAGCGGCCCGACGGTCGTGCTCAGCGATGCGCACGCAGGCTCGCCGACCTTCACCGCTCCCGAGGGCCTCACCAACACCACGCTGACCTTCCAGCTCGCGGTCTCGGACGGCACGAACACGAGCTTCGACACGGTCACGATCGACGTCAACCGCGACAACGATGCGCCGACGGCCGACGCGGGCCCCGCGCAGTCCGTCGACGAGAATGACGTCGTCACGCTGGCGGGATCCGGTGTCGACCCCGAGGTCAATCCAGGGCTGACCTACACCTGGACGCAGGCCAGCGGGCCGACGGTCGTGCTGAACGATGCGCACGCGGCCTCGCCGACCTTCACGGCGCCCGAGGGCCTCGCGAACACCTCGCGAGCTTCCAGCTCGCCGTCGGACGGCACGAACACGTCCGTCGACACGGTCACGATCACCGTCAACGCCGACAACGACGCGCCCACGGCGGAAGCCGGTCCCGCGCAGTTCGTCGACGAGAACGACGTGGTCACGCTCGCGGCCATCGGGCGTCGATCCCGAAGGGCAATCGCTGACCTACACCTGGACGCAGCGAGTGGGCCGACCGTCGTGCTCGACGATGCGCACGCCGGTCGCCGACCTTCACCGCGCCCGAAGGCCTCGCCAACACCACGATCAGCTTCCAGCTCGCGGTCACCGACGGCACGAACGTCAGGTCGACACCGTCACGATCGACGTCAACCGGGACAACGACGCGCCGACGGCCGAGGCAGGCCCGCACATCCGTCGACGAGAACGACGTCGTCACGTTGGCCCGGCAGGCGTCGATCCCGAAGGCCAAGCGCTCACCTACACCTGGACGCAGACCAGCGGCCCGACGGTCGTGCTCGACGATGCGCACGCGGTTCGCCGACGTTCACCGCGCCCGAAGGCCTCACGAACACCGCGCTCGTCTTCCAGCTCGCCGTTTCCGACGGCACGAACACCACCGTCGACACGGTCACGATCGACGTCAACCCGGACAACGACGCGCCAACGGCGAGCGCGGCCCGCACAATCCGTCAACGAGAACGACGTCGTCACGTTGGCCGGATCGGGCGTCGACCCCGAAGGTCAATCGTTGACGTACACCTGGACGCAGACCAGCGGGCCGACGGTCGTGCTCGACGATGCGCACGCGGCTTCGCCGACCTTCACCGCACCCGAAGGCCTCACGAACACCACGCTCGTCTTCCAGCTCGCCGTTTCCGACGGCACGAACGTCAGCTACGACACGGTCACGATCGACGTCAACCGCGACAACGATGCGCCGACGGCGGAGGCGGGCCCCGCACAATCCGTCGACGAGAATGACGTCGTCACGCTGGCTGGATCGGGCGTCGACCCCGAAGGTCAATCGTTGACGTATACCTGGACGCAGACCAGCGGACCGACGGTCGTGCTCGACGATGCGCACGCGGGTTCGCCGACATTTACGGCGCCCGAGGGACTCACGAACACCACGCTGACCTTCCAGCTCGCCGTTTCCGACGGCACGAACGTCAGCTACGACACGGTCACGATCGACGTCAACCGGGACAACGACGCGCCGACGGCGGAGGCAGGCCCCGCACAATCCGTCGACGAGAATGACGTCGTCACGCTGGCTGGATCCGGTGTCGACCCCGAAGGTCAATCGTTGACGTACACCTGGACGCAGACCAGCGGGCCGACGGTCGTGCTCGACGATGCGCACGCGGGTTCGCCGACGTTTACCGCACCCGAGGGACTCACGAACACCACGCTGACCTTCCAGCTCGCGGTTTCCGACGGCACGAACGTCAGCTACGACACGGTCACGATCGACGTCAACCGCGACAACGATGCGCCCACGGCCGAAGCTGGCCCCGCGCAATCCGTCGACGAGAATGACGTCGTCACGCTGGCTGGATCCGGTGTCGACCTCGAAGGTCAATCGTTGACGTACACCTGGACGCAGACCAGCGGGCCGACGGTCGTGCTCGACGATGCGCACGCGGGATCGCCGACGTTCACGGCGCCCGAGGGCCTCACGAACACCTCGCTGAGCTTCCAGCTCGCGGTCTCGGACGGGACCAACGTCAGCTACGACACGGTCACGATCGACGTCAACCGGGACAACGACGCGCCAACGGCCGAGGCGGGTCCCGCGCTTTCTGTCGGCGAAGACGACGTCGTCACTCTCGTGGGCTCTGGCGTCGACCCCGAAGGTCAATCGCTGACGTATACCTGGACGCAGACGAGTGGACCGACGGTCGTGCTCGACGATGCCCACGCCTCTTCGCCCAGTTTCGCGGCGCCCGCGGTGAGCGCAGACGCGGTCCTCACTTTCCAGCTCGCCGTCTCGGACGGCACGAGCACGAGCTTCGACACGGTCAGCGTCGCAGTGCACGACGTCGAGCATCCGCCGGTCGTCGACGCGGGCGGAGTGCAGACGGTCGACGAGAATTCCGTGGTCGCGCTCGAGGCCTCGGCGACCAGCCCCGACGGCAACGCACTCAGCTTCACCTGGACGCAAATCTCCGGTCCGGCGGTCGAACTCTCGGATGCGCACTCTGCGACGCCGAGCTTCACGACGCCGGAGCTCGTCTCGAACACGACGCTCGTGTTCCAGCTCAGCGTCAGCGACGGAACGAGCACGAGCGTCGATACGGTCGAGATCCTCGTGCACGCCAACGACGATGCGCCGACGGCGGAGGCCGGCCCCGACCAGGAAGTGCAGGCCGGCGAGCGCACGACGATCGAGGGCTCCTCGAGCGATGCCGAGGGCGCGCAGCTGCAGTATGCCTGGCAGCAAGTGGGCGGCCCGGCGATCGAGATTGCGGATCCCCACAGTGCAAACCTGAGCTTCGTCGCTCCGAGCGTGGCGCAGCCGACCGAACTCGTCTTCGAGTTCGCCGTGAGCGACGGGACGACGACCTCGATCGACACGGTGCGCGTCGTCGTCGGGCCCGCCAGCGCGGCCCTCGAGGCGGGCTCCGCGGCGCCTGGGGTAACGGCGGGCAACTCGCCCGCGGCTGCGCAGGTCATCGCACAGGACGTCGCCGCGCCAGCCGGAGCGGACGAAATGCTGCCGGAGTTCGGCTCGGACGATCTGGCCGTGCTGGCGCCGCAGGTCGAAGGTCTCAGCGTCGAACTGGATCTCTCCCATGCGTCGCTCGACCAGGTCGAACCCGCGCTGCCAACCGCGGCGCACTTCGATCCTTCCCGGCTGCGCTTCGAGGACATGCAGGTGGAACGCCTTGTGCTCGACCCGCTCGAGCCTGTGGCGCCGTTGCCTTCGCAGAGCGCCTTCACCGAGCTCCAGCAGCGCGGCACGAGCTTCGAGAACACTTTCGAGCGTGTCGGCGGCGCAGACGATCTGCGCGCCGGCGAGCACACGCGCGCGGCCAGCACACCTGGGCTGCGTTCCGAGCAGCCCGACACCGCGCCCGAGTTCGCGCAGAGCGGCCTGCTCGCGGGCCTGTACGGGCTGCTGCGGAGCGCCGCAGGAACGCTCGGCTGGCCGACGGCGGAAAAACCTTCCGAGCTCCCGACGGAGTCGTCCAAAGACGAGCGGAAGAGCTAATCCGCGCGCGCCGCGGATGACGATGCGGGTCCGTACCCCGCATCCCTCCTCCCCGAGCGGACGGTCCTTTCGTCCGCACAGTTCCCCATGTTCGACAACGACCTGACCCAGGACGGTCTGCGCCAGGATCTCGACCCCGAGCTCCTCGGCAGCCTCGAGCGCCAGAAGTCCGACGAGATCGCCAAGGCGCGCACGCACACGCGCGTCGAGGCCAAGTTCAAGGTCGTGGTGCGTCCAGGCAACGCGAGCGAGGCGCTGCGCTTCAAGCTCCAGGGCCTCACCGCCGACCTCTCACGCGGCGGCTGCCGACTGATCCTCCCCATGCCCGTCGCGGTCGGCGACGTGTTCCGCATCGAGTTCGAAGCGGGCGAACAGCGCATCCCGTTGACATTCGCGCGCTGCCTGCGCTGCCGGCTCGTGCGCGAGGACGCCTTCGAGGCGGGTTTCAGCTTCTTCGCCCCCATCGAGCTGCCCGCGCGCCTCTCGCAAGGCCCGAGCGACCTGCTCGGCTGATCGCACCGCATGAGCGCCGCCACGACCCAGCACGTGCAGGAGACTCAGGCTGCGGCCAACGAGCTGCCGCGTGAGTTCGTGCATGCGCTGGTCGCCCTCGCCCACCGCGCGCACACGACCGGCAATTTCGCCCGCGCGGCCTTGGCCTGCGCCGGCCGGCATTTCCACGCGCTGCATGCGCGCATCGAGCTGCGCACGAGCGCGCAGGTGCTGAACGAGAGCTGGACCGCCGAGGACGGCGATCCGGCCTTCTGGAACAGCGCCGCCGAGCAGAGCCTGACCGAGGTGCTCGCGGAGGGCGAGCCGCACACGAAGCTCTTCCGCCAGCGCTCCGGCGAGCTCGCGCTGGCCATCGTCGCGGCTCCCGTACTCGACGCGCGCGCCTGCGTGGCCGGGGCCCTGTGCCTGCTCGTACCGGTGCGCAACCAGGCCGAGGCCGAGCGCCTCGCGCTGGAGCTGTCGCCGGTCGCGGCGCTGGTCGGGCTCTCGGCGCACTCGATCGAGAGCGCGCGCGCCGTCCAGGGCTCGAACGCGCTGTCGCCGCAGGCGCTGCGCAGAGCCTCGGACACGAGCTCGCGCCTCGAGCTCGCGATCACGATCACCAACAGCCTGCGCACCAAGACGGGCTCGGACCAGGTCGCGCTCGGCCTCGTGCGCGGCAAGCAGGTCGAGGTGCTCTCCATCTCCGGGCTCGACGAGGTCAAGCAGCAGAGCCACGGCGTCGTCGCGCTGCGCGGTGTCATGGAGGAATGCCTCGACCACGGCGATCGCACCGTGCACCAGCAGCTGCAGGATTTCCGCAAAGCGAGCGATCCCACTGGCCATCGCCTCGTGCGCCAGTGGCACCAGGAAGTCGGCGGTGCCGCGGTCGCCGCGCTGCCGCTGCGCACGCGCGGCAGGATCAGCGCGGTTCTCGCGCTGCGGCGCGCAGCCGAGCACCCCTTCACGCGCGAGGAACTCGACGAGATCGCCAGGCTCGTCGATCCCTACGGCCCTGCGCTCGACCTCGTCGAGCGCGCGCACCAGGGACTGCGTGCGCACGCGCGGCGCACCTTCGACGAAACTCTCGAGCGCCTGCGCGCGCCGCGCACCGTCCGCCGTGCGCTCGCGCTCGTCGCGCTGGCAGGTGCCTTCCTGTGGCTCGCCTTCGGCACGCGCGACTACCAGCTCTCGCTGCCCGCGCGTGTGATCCCGGGCAAGGCGCTGCACCTGTGCGCCGCCTTCGAGGGCCCGCTGGCGCAGGCGCAGGCGCGCGCGGGCGATTCGGTCCAGGCTGGAGAGCTGCTGGCGCGCTTCGACACCCGCGAGCTGGAGCTCGAGCGCGAGCGCCTGGAACACGAGCGCAAGGCCTTCGAGATCGAAGGCCGGCGCGCCTTCGCCGCCGGGCAGCTCGCACAGTCCGAGGTCTGCGATGCGCGCGCCGCTGAATCCGCCGCGGCGCTCGCGCTCGTCGAGCGCAAGATCGCGCTCTCCGACGTGCGCGCGCCGGTCTCGGGTGTCGTACTCGCGGGCGACCTCTCCAAGCGCGTGGGCGGGATCTTCGCCAAGGGCGAGGCGCTCTTCGAGGTCGCGCCGATGGACCACCTCGCGCTCGAGATCCAGGTGCCCGAGAGCTCCGTCGGCTGGCTCTCGATCGGCCAGGCCGGGCGCTTCGCGGGCTTCGCGCGCCCCGAGGACCGCCAGGAGATCACGCTCACGCGCATCGCGCCCGCGGCGCAGGTGCAAGGCACGCAGACCGTCTTCTCGGTCGAGGCCGGCAGCGTCGAACAGGCAGCCTGGATGCGCCCGGGGATGGAGGGCATGGCGCTGATCGAGGTCGGCGAGCGTCCGCTGTGGTGGGTGCTCTCGCACCAAGCCCTCGACTGGCTGCACATGCACGTGTGGCTATGAGTGCCCCCACGGTCGCGCCCGGACTCGCGCTGCGCCTGCGCGAGGTGCAAGTCGGCCTGCGCGCTGACCTCGAGACGGCGCGCATCGTCTTCCGCGGCGAGGTCGCCTACGTCGTGCGCGATCCGCTGACGCTCGGGAGCCATCGCCTGGGCATCGAGGAATACCAGGTGCTGGTCGCACTGCGCCCCGACCGCACGCTGGGTGAGATCTGCGCCGAGCTCGTGCGCCAGGGGCGCATCGCGCCGGGCGAGGAGGAATCCTTCTACGTCTTCGTCTTCCAGTTGCACCGCCTGGGATTCCTGGCGCTGCCGCTCTCCGACGAAAAGATGATCTACAAGCGCGCGCAGGCCAAGCGCGAGCAGAAGCGCACCAAGTGGTTGACGGCCTTCTTCTACTACCCCGTCCCGCTGTGCAATCCCGACGCATTCCTGCGCCGGACCGCGATCGTGGGCCGCGTGCTCTTCAGCTGGCCGGCCTTCTTCGTCTGGCTCGCGGTCGTCGCGCTCGCGGCGTTCGTCGCGCTGCGCAACCAGGGCGAGTTCTCGCAGCCGCTGGGGAACATCTTCTCCAACGGCAACCTGCCGCTCTTGTGGATCACGCTGATCGGGCTCAAGGTCTTCCACGAGTTCGGCCACGCGTACGCGACACGGCGCTTCGGCGGTTCGGTGCCCGAGATGGGCGTCAACCTCGTGATGTTCACGCCGGCGGCGTACATGGACGCCTCGAGCAGTTGGACCTTTCCCAAGCACAGTCAGCGGCTGCTCGTGTGCCTGGCGGGCATGTACGTCGAGTTGTTCCTCGCCGCGCTCGCACTGCTCGCCTGGAGTGTGCTGGAGCCCGGCCTCGCGCGCAACCTCGCGCACAACGTCGTGCTGCTCGCGAGCCTGGTCACGATCGGCTTCAACGCCAACCCGCTGACGCGCTACGACGGCTACTTCGCGCTCTCGGACCTGCTGCAGATCCCCAACCTGCACCAGCGCGCCTCGCAGTACATCGCGCAGCAGTGCAAGCGCCTGTTCCTGGGTCTGCGCACGCCCGGCCCGCACACGAGCGTCGCTCTGGGGATCGCGCTGGCGGCCTTCGGGATCAGCGCCTCGATCTACCGGCTGCTGCTCGTGACGGGCATCTCCGCCGCGATCGCCTCGCGCTACTACTCGCTGGGGATCCTGCTCGCGCTCGTCTACTTCGGCCGCACGCTGCTGCGCTTTTGCACGCGCGTATTCCCCTACCTGTGGAGCTCGAAGGAGACCGGGCCGATCCGCCGCCGCGCCATCGCCGTCGGCCTCGGCGTCTTCGGTCTCGGGCCGCTGCTCTGCTTGTGCATCCCGCTGCCCGCGCGCGTGCTCGTGCCGGGCGCAGTCACCGCCGAGCGCGAGTTCGTGGTGCGCAGCGCCACAGCCGGCGTGCTGGCCCAGGCCCCGCCGCCCGAGCGCTCGCTCGTCGGCGCCGGCCGGACGCTCGCGCGGCTGGAGGATCCCGCGCTGGAGCTCGAGGTCGAACAGGCCCGCGCGCGCGTGCGCGCGATCCAGGCGCAGGAGCGCGACAGCTTTGCGCACGATCCCAACGCAGCGCGCGGCGATGCCGAGCGCCTCGAGTCCGCGCGCGAGGAGCTGCGACTGGCCTCCGAGCGCCTGGATGCCCTTGACGTGCGCAGCACCGCCGCGGGCACGCTCGTGCACAGCCTCGACGAGCGCGAGCTCGGCCGCTACCTGCCGCGCGGCAGCCCGATCGCGACGCTCTCCGCCGGCGAGCCGCGCGTGCGCGCGATCCTCTCGCAGGACGAGTTCGTGCTCTCGCGGCCCCTGCCCGGGCAGCCTGTCGCCTTCCGGCCTGCTGGCGACCCCGCGCACGCGATCCCCGGGCGCGTGACGCGCGTCGTCGAGGGCGGCACACGCGAGCTCGACGCGGAGAGCCTGGCGTTGGCCGAGGCCTCGCAGGGCACGATCGCACTCGATGCCCGCCAGCGCTCGACCGAGCGCGCGCACTTCGAGGTCGTGGTCGCGCTCGACCGGCCGCTGCCGTTGGCGCAGAGCTACGGCTCCACGGGCGTGCTGCGCATGCCGGCGCGGCGCGAGTTCCTGGGCGAGCTCGTCTGGCGCAAGCTGCTGCTCTTCACGCACCGTCTGCGCGCGGGCACCTGAGCCGCCGGGCGGGCGCGCCCTGTTTCTGGCCTACGCTCGCGGCTATCCTCCTCGGCCCATGACCGAGATCGCGCAACCGGACCGCATCGCCAAGCTCGAGGAGCTGCGCAAGCAGGGCATCGACCCCTTTCCCGCCCGCGGCGTCGAGGCGCGGCCGATTCACGCGGTCCTCGCGGGCCTGGGCACGAGCGCTGAGCCTGGCCCGCTCGCGGGAGAGAGCGTCACGCTCGCCGGGCGCATGCTCAACCTGCGCGACTTCGGCAAGCTGATCTTCTTCCCGCTGCTCGACCGCTCGGGCCGCATCCAGGTCGGGCTGCAGCGCGACAAGCTCACGGAGTGGTGGCCGCGGCGCAAGCTGCTCGACGGCGGCGACCAGGTCGCGATCCGCGGCGTGCTCGGCCACACGCAGAAGGGCGAGCCGACGATCTGGGCGACCGAGGTGCGGCTGCTCGCCAAGGCCGTCGCCGCGCCGCCCGAGAAGTGGCACGGCATGACCGACAAGGAGCTGCGCTACCGGCGCCGCTATGTCGACCTGTGGGCCTCCGAGGGCGTGCGCGAGGTGTTCGAGAAGCGCAGTGCGGTGCTCTCGACGATCCGCCGCTGCCTCGAAGAGCAGAACTACCTGGAGGTCGAGACGCCGACGCTGCACCCGATCGCCGGCGGCGCCGCGGCGCGGCCCTTCGTCACGCACCACAACGCGCTGGGTGTCGAACTGTTCCTGCGCATCGCGCCCGAGCTGTACCTGAAGCGCCTGATCGTCGGCGGCCTCGAGCGCGTCTTCGAGGTCAGCCGCAACTTCCGCAACGAAGGCCTCTCGCCGCGCCACAACCCCGAGTTCACGATGCTCGAGCTGTACGAGGCGCAAGCCGACTACCGGCGCATGATGCAGCTGGTCGAGATCCTCTTCGAGCGCTGCGCACGCGCCGTCAATGGCACGACCCAGATCACCTTCCGCGGCAAGCGCTACGATCTGCGGCCGCCCTACCAGGTGGTGTCGTACACCGAGCTCTTCCGCGAACAGCAGGGCTTCGCCTACGACGACGAGCCGCGCCTGCGCGCGCGCGCGGCCGAGCTCGGCCTGGATCCCGCGACCGAGCGCTGGAAGCTGATGGACCAGGTCTTCGAGTCCAAGGTCGGCGACGCGCTCGAAGGGCCGGTGTTCCTCTCCGACTACCCGGTCGAGATCTGCCCGCTCGCCAAGCAAAAGCCCGAGAACCCGCGTCTGGCGGAGCGTTTCGAGGTCTTCGTGGCCGGCATGGAGCTCGGCAACGCGTTCAGCGAGCTCAACGACCCCTTCGAGCAGGCGCGCCGCTTCGAGGAACAGGTCGCGACCAAGGACCCCGAGGCGCCCGGCGAGGTCGACTGGGACTACGTGCAGGCGCTCGAGTACGGCATGCCGCCCGCGGGCGGCCTGGGCATCGGCATCGATCGCCTGGTGATGCTGCTGACCGGCGCGGAGACGATCCGCGACGTGCTGCTCTTCCCGACCATGAAGCCGCTGCCGCGCGGCGCCGCGGAAGATCCGCAAGCGGAGGAATGAGCGGCGCGCAGCTGCGCAACCGGCCCCCATGTACAAGAGCTTCCTCTCCTGGCGCTACCTGCTGCGCCGGCCAGTCAACCTGATCGGCATCGTGGGCATCCTGGTCGGCGTCGGGGCGCTGATCCTGATCCTCTCGATCATGTCGGGCTTCCTCGAGGAGACGCGCAAGACCGTGCGCGGCAGCCTGTCGGACCTGATCATCGAGCCGAGCAATCTGCCGCGCCGCGACAGTCGCACGGTGCCCGTGGACCCCGCGCGCGTCCTGGCGCTGGTGCGCGCCGACCCGCGCGTGGCGGGCGCCTGCGCGCAGCTGACCTGGTTCGGGCTCTTGACCACGACCGGCCGCGACGCGCCGGTGCAGATCTTCGACCCGCAGAACGCCTCGCGCTCGGGTGTGATGCTCTTCGGCATCGACCCGGCCGACGAGTTCCAGGTCAGCGAACTGCACCGCGCCCTGGTCGCCGACGGCGCTGGCGCCGAACCCGTCGCCGATCCCGACCACCCGTTCGCACTGCCGCCGGACTACGAGCCCGACGGCAAGCCGCTGCCGCGCGTGGTGGTCGGTGTGCAGCTCGCGGAGGCCTTCGACCTGCGCCGTGGCTCGGTGATCAACATCGTCACGGCCAACCCGCAGCCCGACGACAAGGAGTTCAAGCCCTCCAACCGGCTCTTCCTCGTCGCGGGCACCTTTCGCACCAAGGACAACGAGACCGATCTCGCGCGCATCTACATGGACCGGCGCGAGCTGATGGACCTGCTCGGGCCGCCGCGCGAGTTCAGCCAGGTGCTCGTGAAGCTCAAGGACTACGCGCGCGACAGCAAGGCGGTGCGCGACGAACTCGGCGAGCGGCTCTACCGCGCCGGCCTGACCGCCGGCTACACGCGCGAGGTGCGCACCTGGGAGGAGTTCAAGCAGACGCTGCTGGGCGCGATCGGCAACGAGAAGGTGCTGATGGCGATCATGCTCAGCCTGGTGCTGCTCGTCGCGGGCTTCACCGTCTACGCGATCCTCTCGATGATGGTCACCGAGAAGCGCCGCGACATCGGCATCCTGTGCGCGCTCGGCGCGCCGCCCTCGGGCATCCAGATCCTGTTCTTGATGATCGGCTTCTGGGACGTGCTGCTCGGCGCGACCCTGGGAGCCGTCATCGGCGTCTGGGGCGCGATCCAGATCGATCCGCTCGAGCGCTTCCTCTCGCACACTTTCGGCGTCGAGATCTTCGACCGCAGCGTGTACCTGTTCGACTACATCCCCAGCGTCGTCGATCCCGTCTCCGTGGCGCTGATCGTGCTGGGCGCCTTCGTGTGCACCTTCGTGTTCTCGATCTGGCCCGCCTGGCGCGCCTCGCGCCTGCACCCGCTCGACGCGCTGAGGTACGAATGAATCCCGAGACCCTCTCGGTCCCTGCGCTGGCGAACGCCGCCGCCCCGGACACCATTCTCGCCGCCCGTGGCATCACGCGCAGCTTTCAGATCGGCTCCGAGAAGCTCGAAGTGCTGCACGGCGTGGACCTCGAGTTGCGGCGCGGCGAATTGCTCGCGCTGGTCGGGCAGTCGGGCGCGGGCAAGTCGACGCTGCTGCACATCCTGGGCCTGCTCGATCCGCCCACGAGCGGCACGGTCGAGCTCGACGGCGAGAGCGCCTGGAAGCTCTCGGTCGAGCGCCGCGCGAGCCTGCGCAACCGCAAGCTCGGCTTCGTGTTCCAGTTCTACCACCTGCTGCCCGAGCTGAACGCGCTCGAGAACGTGCTCCTGCCCGCGATGATCGCCTACTCCGCCATGGAGTACGGCGGCCGCAAGAAGGAGCTGCGCGCGCGCGCCGAGGCGGCGCTCGAGCGCTTCGGGCTCAGCACGCGGCTCAAGCACCGGCCGGCACAGCTCTCCGGCGGCGAGCGCCAACGCGTGGCGATCGCACGCGCGCTGTTCCTCGACCCGCCGATCCTGATCGCCGACGAGCCGACCGGGAACCTCGACAGCGCGACCGGCGAGAAGGTGCTCGAGCTGCTGCTCGAGGAGCAGCGCAAGCGCTCGCTCTCGATGCTGCTCGTGACGCACGACGAGCGCGTCGCGCGGCGTTGCAAGCGCGTCGTGACGATGCGCGACGGGCGGATCGAGTCCGAGGCGTTCCCGGGTGCGGCGGCGGGCTGAGGCCCCCCCGGCCTACCGCCAGCTGCGTATCCAGTCGCCCTGTGCCGCTGGACGATGTCCTCCCGCCGCCACGCGATGGATCCCAAGCTCGATTCGCTCCAGGCCACGCAGGGCCGTCTGATTCTCGGCCCGGAGCTCGAATCGGGCCACGAGTTGCTCGACCGCGAGCACCGCGAGCTCTTCGCGCTGGGCAACGCCGCGCTCGAAGCGCTGGCCAGGCCCGACAGCAGCCGCCCCGCAGTCCACTCGGCGCTGGACGCGCTCGTGGTCCACCTGGTGCGCCACTTCACCGACGAGGAACGCGTGCTCGCGCAGTGTGGTTACGAGCACCTCGAGGAACACCGCCGTGCGCACAAGGCGCTGCTCGCGCGCGCGCACGAGCTCGAAATGCACGCCGAGGCCGGCACGATCAGTATCACGGAGCTCGCCGAGTACCTCGCCCACGACGTGGTCCAGATGCATCTCGTCAAGACCGACCGGCTCTTCTTCCCCAGCCTGCGCGCGCAGCGCTAGAGCGCGCCGTCGTCGGCGGGATGCGTCGGGCGGCCCGCGCGTGCGGGTTCCTCGCCCTCGATCATGCCCTTCCAGCCCAGTCGGTCGCGCAGCCGGCGGTAGGGATCGAGTCCGGGCTGGGCGAGCAAGGGGAAGGGCACGGGATGGCGCGTCACGCGCAACTGCTCGCCCTGCTGCACCGGGAAGAAGCCCTGGCCGTCGACCACGAGCGTCGCGATGCCGCTGGAGTACTTGAGTTCGAGCACGAGTTCGGCGGTGGGCTCGATCACGATCGGCCGGTGCGAGAGGCTGTGCGGGCAGATCGGCGTCACGACCAGCGCCTCGAGCGTGGGCGAGAGCACCGGGCCGCCCGCGGCGAGCGAGTAGGCCGTCGAGCCCGAGGGCGTCGCCAGGATCAATCCGTCCGCGCGGTAGTCGGTCACCCAGCGGCCGCCGGCCGAGAGCGACAGTTCGAGCATGCCCTGGAAGGCGCCGCGCGTCAGCACGATGTCGTTGAGCGCCACCACGTGCGTGGGCGCCTTGCCGTGCGTGTGCAGTTCGGCCTGCAGGCGCATGCGCGGCTCGAGCGAGCGCGCACCGGCGAGGATGCCGTCGAGCACCTCCTGCCAGTGCAGCGCCTCGGCCGAGGTCAGGAAGCCCACGCGGCCGAAGTTGATTCCGAGCGTCGGCACCGGGTCGTCGGCGAAGGCGCGCACGGCCGCGAGGATCGTCCCGTCGCCGCCGAGCACGACCACCAGATCAGGGCGGGCGCCGCGCATCGCGGGCGGCAGATCCGCGAAGGCGCGCACGTCGTCGGCGACCTGCACCTCGACACGCTTGGCCAGCCAGGCGCGCAGGTGCTGCAGCAGGTCGCGCACGCTGGGCTTGCGTCCGTCGGCGAGCACCAGCACGCGGCCGATGGGCGCCCGCGCGTCGCCGCGGCTCGAACTCTCCGTGGCGCTGACGTGCTTCATGGATTCAGACGTGCGCCGGGGTGAGCAGCGAGCGCACGGAGCGCTCGATGCCTTCGGCGTCGAGACCGGCGTCGGCGAGCTGTTCCTCGCGCGTGGTGCGGTGTTCGAGGAAGCGGTCGGGCAGCGCGAGCAGTCGCACGCGCGGTGGGGCGCCCGGGACCTGGTTCAGCGCCTCGAGCACGGCCGAGCCGAAGCCGCCCGCGCGCTGGTGCTCCTCGAGCGTCACGATCCAGCGGTATTTCTGCGCGTGACGCGCGAGCAACTCGCTGTCGATCGGCTTGGCGAAGCGCGCGTCGACGAGGCCCACGTGCAAGCCACTCGCCGCGAGGCGTTCGTGCGCCTCGAGCGCCTGGTTCACGAGCGCACCGTAGGCCCAGATCACCAGGCCCTCGCCCTGCGCGAGCACCTCGGCCTTGCCCGGCTCCATCGCCGCGCGCTCGCTCTTGTGGATGCGCTCCTCGGCCGGGCAGTTGTCGCGCGGAAAGCGCAGCGCGAAGGGCCCGTCGAGTCGGAAGCCCAGCTCGAGCATGCGCTCGAGGTCGCTCGCGTCGCGCGGCGCGGCGAGCACCAGGCCCGGCAGCGTGCGCAGGAAGGCGATGTCGAACACGCCGTTGTGCGTCGGGCCGTCGCCGCCGACGAGACCCGCGCGGTCGAGCGCGAGCACGACCGGCAGGTGCTGCAGCGCGATCTCCTGGAAGACCTGGTCGTAGCCGCGCTGCAGGAAGGTCGAGTAGATCGCCGCGATCGGGCGCAAGCCGCCCTTGGCCATGCCCGCCGCCATCGCCAGCGCGTGTTGCTCGGTGATGCCCGTGTCGTGGAAGCGCGCGGGGAAGCGTTCGGCGAAGGCGTCGAGGCCCGTTCCGCTGGGCATCGCGGCCGTGATCGCGTGCACGCGCAGGTCGCGCTCGGAGATGCGCAGCAGCGCGTCGGCAAAGGCCTTGGTGTAGGCCGGTCCCGCCGGTCGCGGCACGCGGCCGTTCGCGGGCGCGAGCTTCGCGGAGTCAGCGCCGGCGCTCTTCGCGGGCTCCGCGGCCTTCACGCCGTGCACGCGCTCGGGGTGTGTCGGCGCTTTGGGGTGGCCCTTGCCCTTCTCGGTCAGGATGTGCAGCAGCACGACGCCGTCGAGCGCGCGCACGCGTTCGAGGTGCTCGACCAGCAACTCGACGTCGTGGCCGTCGATCGGGCCGACGTAGGTGACACCCAGCTCCTCGAAGATGTGGCCGGGCACGACCGCGTGGCGCATCACCTCGCCGATCTGCTGCCAGGCGCGGTCGATCTTGCGGCCCACGAGCGGGATCGCCGCGACCAGGCCACCGAACTCCTGCTGCGCGCGCTGCACGAGGCGGTTGGAGCGGATTTTCGAAAGGTAGCGCGCGAGCGCGCCGACCGACTTCGAGATCGACCACTCGTTGTCGTTGAGCACGACCAACAGGCGCGCGCCACTCGCGGCAGCGTGGTTCAGGCCCTCGAACGCCACGCCCGCACCGAGCGAAGCGTCGCCGACCAGCGCGACGACCTGCGGCGGGCGCGGCTCGTGCTGCGTCGCCAACGAGAGTCCGAGCGCGAGGCTGATCGCGGTGCCCGCGTGTCCGGTGTGGAACAGGTCGTACTCGGACTCCTCGGGGTTCGTGAAGCCGCACATGCCTCCCGATTGCCGCAAGAGGTCGAAGCCCTCGCGGCGGCCGGTCAGGATCTTGTGCGGATAGCACTGGTGGCTGACGTCGAAGACCAGCCGGTCGCGCCGGAAGTCGAAGACGTAGTGCAGCGCGGTCGTGAGCTCGACCGTACCCAGGTTCGAGCCGAGGTGGCCGCCGGTGCGCTGCACCGTGTCGAGCAGGAAGCCGCGCATCGCGCTGCAAACGCGCGGGAGCTGGCCGACTTCCAGGCGCTTCAGGTCCGCGGGGCTGGCCAGGCTCGCGAGCAGGGCCTGGCCCTCGAGGGTGGGCTGCGGGGTGGGTTCGGACTTCATGCCGGGAGTCCCAGTATCCCCCCTCTAGCGCTCGCGGTCGAGGACGAGTTCGACCAGGGCGTCGAGCGGCTCGCCCGCGCGCACGCCGAGCTCCCCCGCCGCCGCTCGCGCGGCCTGCGCGAGCTCACTCGCGGCCGCGCGGGCCCCTGCAAGGCCCAGGGCCGCGACCAGCGTCGGTTTGGAGGCGCGCTGGTCCTTGCCCGGCGTCTTGCCCAGGCCCTCGGCGGTGCCCGTGACGTCGAGGATGTCGTCGGTTGCCTGGAAGGCCAGACCGAGCGCGAGGCCGAACGCTCGCGCCCGCTCGGCCTGCGCGGCTGGAGCCCCCGCGGCCAGCGCGCCGAGCTCGGCCGAGGCCGCGAGCAGCGCCGCGGTCTTGCGCAGGTGGATTGCCTGGACCAATTCGCGCGAGGCCGTGGCGCCGCCCGATTCGAGGTCGAGCGCCTGACCGCCGACCATGGCCGCCGCGCCCGCACCCCGCGCGAGCGCCACGACGAGTTCGGCCCCGCGCGGCGCGCGCGCGAGCAGGGCAAAGCTCTCGGTCAGCAGCGCGTCGCCGACGAGCACCGCGAGCGCCTCGCCGTAGACCTTGTGGCAGGTCGGGCGGCCGCGGCGCAGGTCGTCGTCGTCCATGCACGGCAGGTCGTCGTGCACGAGGCTGTAGGTGTGCAGCATCTCGACCGCGACGGCGGGCAGCTCGGCGGACTGCGCGCTGCCACCACAGTGCTCGCACGTGAGGCGCACGAGGGCGGGCCGCAGGCGCTTGCCCGGGCCGAGCAGCGCGTAGCGCATCGCCTCGCGCAGGCGCTCGGGCACGTCGCCCTGCGCGAGCTCGCGCTCGAGCAGCGGCTCGGTCCATTTCCGCAGCTCGAGGAACCGGCCCGCGAGCTCGCCCGCCGGGCTCATCCGCCCCCCGCGCGCGCGTCGGGATCGCCGGCGAACGGCGCGCTCGTGCCATCGGCGCCGAGTTCCTCGACGCGCTTGCGGAAGGACTCGAGCGTCGTGCGACACTCGCGCAGGAGCTTGACACCCTCCTGGTAACGCGCGATCGAGGCCTCGAGCCCCAGACCGCCGTGCTCGAGTTCGCCGACGAGCGCCTCGAGCCGCTCGAGGCGCTGGTCGAAGCCCGCGTCGGGCGGCGTGTCCGCACTGTCATCCTTGTTCCGGGCAGCCATGTGCGCGCAGTCTAGCGCGCGTGTTTGCTACAAGGAACCCATGCGATTCACGACCACAGCTCTCGTCCTCGCGGGCGTCGTCCTCGGCGCCTGCTCCAAGGCGGCGCCCAGCGCAGGCCCGGTCGACGGCGCGGCGCTCTTCCGCGAACAGAATTGCGTCCAATGCCACGGCCCCGACGGCTCCGGCTCGAACCTCGCGCCGACGCTACACGGCAAGCAGGGCCTGTGGACGCGCGAGACGCTGGCTGAGTACATCGCGAACTCTCCCGCCTACGCCGCGCACGACGAGCGCTTGAAGGAGCAGGCGACGCACTACTCCCTGCCGATGACGAGCTATCCGGGGCTGAGCCTCGAGCAGCGACTGGCGCTGGCCGACCTCGTGCTCGGAATGAAATGAGGCGCGCTAGATGCGCCGGCCGATCCACAGGCCATCGCCCAGCGGCAGGATCGCGCTCTCGAACTCGGTCCTGCGCGCCATCTGCTCGTTGAAGGCGCGCACCGCCGGCACGTCCGGATCGCTGGGCTGCTCGTCGAAGAGCTGGCCGAAGGCGAAGGCGTTGTCGACCAGCACGATCCCGCCCGGGCGCAGGATGCGCGCAGCCTGCTCGAGGTAGGCGGGATAGCCGCCCTTGTCGGCGTCGACGAGCACCAGGTCGACGCTGCGCGCAGCCAGCGCCGCGAGGCTCGTGCGCGCATCGCCCTCGATCACCTCGACCCGTCCGGCGACGTCCGAGCGCGCGATCCACTCGCGCGCGAAGGCCGCGTGCTTGCGCGAGAGCTCCAGCGTGCGCACGCGGCCCTGCGCCCCGAGCGCGCGCGCCATGCGGATCGCGGCGTAGCCTGCGAGCGTGCCCACCTCGACCACCTCGCGCGCGCCGATCGCGCCGAGCAGGATCGCGACGAAGGCCGCCTGCTCGGGCGCGATCCAGATCGGCGGAATGCCCTGCGCGGCAGCCGCGCTCTTCAGCGCGACGAGGAAGTCGTCGTCCCCGCGCGCGTGCGCCGCGAGGTACGGACCGAGGCGTGCGTCGACCAGCGAGGGTTGTTCGGACATCAGGCGTTTCTCCAGGGCATCACGAACGGACGCGTGCCGCCGCCCGCGAGCGCGCGCTCGCCGAACGCGAGGTGCTCGCCGTAGACAGGCGTCAGCGTGCGCGGCGAGAGGACCGCGGCGGCGTCACCGTCGGCGACCACACGCCCCTGGCGCAGCAGCACCAGGCGTGTCGCGAACTGCCCGGCGAGGTTCAGGTCGTGCGTCGCGACCACGACCGTGTTGCCACGCGCGCGAGAGAGCTCGAGCAGTTCGAAGACGCGGATCTGGTGCTCGGGGTCGAGCGCGCTCGTGGGCTCGTCGATCAGCACCAGCGGCGCCTGCTGCACGAGAGCACGCGCGATCAGCACGCGCTGGCGCTGTCCGCCGGAGAGCTCGCCCAGACCGCGCTGCGCGAACTCGGCGGCGTCGCAACTCTCGAGCGCCTCGCGCACGAGCTCCTGGTCGTGCGCCGCGACGCGGTTCCAGCGCGCCAGGTGCGCGTAACGGCCCGAGAGCACGAAATCCTCGACGCGCACCTCGGGCAGCGCAGGCAGGTACTGAGGCACGAGCGCGACACGCCGCGCGCGCTCGCGCGGAGTGAGTCCCCAGACGTCGGCCCCATCGAGCTCGACGCGCCCGGAAAGCGGCGCGAGCAGGCCGGCGCACAGGCGCAGGAGCGTGCTCTTGCCGCAGCCGTTGGGCCCGATCAGGCACACGAGCTCGGCGCCGTCGACCGCGAGCGACAGGCCGTCCACGGCGCGGATCGGGCCGGGGTACTCGAAGGCGAGCTCGCGAGCGGAGAGGCGCGGCACGCTCGGCCTCAAGCGCTCTGCGCGGGCGCGCCCCACTCGAAGTGCACCGGGATCTCGACCGAGGGCAGCAGGCTCTGGTGCACCGGGCAGGTGTGCGCGGTGCGCTCGAGCGTCGCACGCGCGCGCTCGTCGTGCTCGCCGGCCATCGTGAGCCAGACCTCGAGCTTGCCGATGCGGCGCACCGGGTCGGAGACCATGCTCTTCTCGACGCGCACGCGGCTGCCCTCGATCTTCCAGCCGTGGCGCTGCGCCACGATGCCCATCACGGTCAGCATGCAGCTGCCGAGCGCCGTCGCGACGAGGTCGGTCGGGGAGAAGCTCTCGCCCTTGCCGTGGTTGTCGAGCGGAGCGTCGGTGTGCAGCGCTGCGGCGGACGGTCCGTGGACGGCGCGTGTGCGCAAGCCGCCCTCGTAGCGGATCTGGATCTCGACCATGCGCACCAGCGTACACCGCAGCGCGCGCGGTCGGCTAGCGCGGGCGGTAGACGATCTCGCCGTTGACGACGACCAGGGTGACGCGGGCGCGCAGCAGGTCGTTGGGTTTGGCGTGCACCGGGTCGGTGCTGAGCACCGTCATGTCGCACTGGAAATTCGGCATCAGGCGCCCGCGGCGCTCTTCCTGGAACGAGCCCCAGGCCGCCCCCGCGGTCATGCCGTTGAGAGCACTCTCGGCCTCGCCCAGCTGCCACGAATTCAGGTCCTCGAGCATCTCCGAACCGGGCCGCACGCGCGCCGCGTAGAGGGTCTGCTTGGGGCTCGCCGAGCGCGGGTCGGTCGCACCGCTGCCGAGCGCGAGCCGGCGCAGGTCGGGCGCGAGCATGCGCCAGGCCTGCGTGCCCGCGAAGCGCTCCTCGCCCAGCGCATCCTCGAGCCAGACCATGTCGCGCAGCCAGCGCGAGGGCTGCAGGCAAGGCAGCACGGAGAGTTCGGGAAAGCGCGGCCAGTCCTTGGGCGCGACGACCTGCACACCCTCGATGCGCGGACGCAGCGCGCGCGCCGAGCCGTAGCCGGCGTACAAGCGCTGCAGCGTGTCGAGCGCGAGGCGCGCCGAACGGTCGCCGTGCGCCTCGATCACCGGCTGGAGGCGCGACTGCGCCGCCTGCGAGAGGCGCTGCGAGAAGCGGTCCTCGTCCATCAGCAGCACGCCGCGCTCCTTGGACTGGTCGGCGTAGGGCTCGAGCAGCGCGGCGGAGCGCGCCGAGACTGGGCCGTCCAGGCACAAGTGCACGCCCGGAATCGAGAGCAGGTCCAGCGGCGCGTCAAAGACCGGCGCCTTGGGCCAATCCGACGACTGCAGGTCGCCCGAGACCTCCGGGTAGCACACGAAGCGCAGTTTGAGCTTGTCGGTCGCACGCAGTTCGCGCAGCACCTTCAAGAGCTCGGGCGAGGTGCCCTGGTCGTGCACGCAGGTGAGCCCCTCGGCGAGCAGTTGTTCCTGCACCGCGAGCAGGTTCTTGCGGCGCTGGTCGGCCGAGAGCCCAGGGAAGAGGGTGCGCGCGAGGCCACGCGCCTCCTGCACCAAGAGACCGCTCGCACGGTGCTGTTCGTCGACGAGCACGCGGCCGCCCTGCACGCGCGGCGGCGGCTCGAGCGGGCCGTCGAGCTTCGCCCGTTCGAGCGCGGCCGAGTTGACCAGCGCGAACTCGCCCGCGGCGTGCTCGAGGTAGACCGGGTTCTTCGGCACCTGCGCGGAGAGCAGCAGGTGATGCGGGAGCTGGTGGTCGCCCCACTTGTTCTGGTCCCAGCCCTGGCCGAGCACCCAGCTGCCCGGCGGAAGTTGCGCCGCGCGCGCGCTGACGCGCTGGATCAGCTGCGCGTAGCTCGTGCACTCGGTGAGATCGAGCCAGTCCAGGCTCTCGACCATCGCGTCCAGATCGATGTGCGCGTCCTGCAGTCCGGGCACGGCCACGCCGCCCTCCAGGTCGATGCGCTGCGCGCCCTTGGCCTCGACGCGGCGCGAGAGCTCCTCGAGCGTCCCCACCGCAACCACGCGGCCATCGCGTTCGAGCAGCGCGCTGCGGGCACTGCCGCGCGAGTCGTTGAGCAGGATGCGCCCGTCATAGTAGAGGTGTGCCGGCTCCAGGACTGGAGTCGGGGGAACCTCGCCCGTGCCCAGGAGCACGGCCGCGAGTAGACGCAGGCAGCAGGGAATCACGGGGAAGGGCTCGGGGTGCCCATTCATCGGGGATTCCCGGCGCGGTTCTGAAGCTGGAACGCGGGCCTTTCCTCCTCGCATCGGCGGCGTAGGATCAGCGGCATGAAATCGCCGCTTCACGGCCGACGCGCGCTCGTCACGGGCGCGAGCGCCGGCATCGGAGCCGCCACGGCGCGCGCCCTCGCGGGTGCAGGCGCCGAGGTCTGGCTGGTCGCCCGCCGCGCCGAACGCCTCCAGGAGCTCGCACGCGAGCTTCCGAAGGCGCACGCGCTCTCGCTCGACGTCGCCGATGCGGCAGCGGCGGAACGCGAACTCGCGGACCTTCCGATCGACCTGCTCGTCGACAACGCGGGCCTCGCGCTCGGGGTGGAAAAGCTTTCCGCGGGCGACCCTGCCGAGTGGTCGCGCGTGATCGACACCAACGTGAAGGGCGTGCTCAACGTCACGCGCGCGCTCTTGCCGGGCATGCTGCGCCGCGGCCACGGCGACGTGGTGCTGATCGGCAGCGTCGCCGGGCGCCAGGTCTACCCCGGCGGCGGCGTCTACTGCGCCAGCAAGCACGCCGTGCGCGCGATCTACGAGGCGCTGCGCCTGGAGAACCTCGGCAGCGGCCTGCGCTTCCTGACGCTCGACCCGGGGATGGTCGGCTCGACCGAGTTCAGCCAGATCCGCATGCGCGGCGACGCCGCCAAGGCCGCCGCGGTCTACCAGGGCGTCGACGCCCTGACCCCCGAGGACATCGCCGAGGCGCTCTTGTGGGCCGTCACGCGCCCCGCGCACGTCAACGTCGGCGAATTGGTGATCTGGGCCTCGGCGCAGGCCAGCACCACGCAGGTGCACCGGCGCCCTGGATGACGGCGGACCGAGAGATCCCGTAGAATCGGCCCCCCTACACATGAGCTCAAAGGCAAGCAACCGTCACGATCCCCTCTCCGCTGAGATCGACGCCGCCCTCGAAGGCGTCAACCTGCAGGAGGTCGACCAGCAGGACACGCGCAAGAGCCGCACCTCGCGCGAGCTGATGCGCGGCCAGGTCGTCGGCGTCACCGGCCCCGACGTGTTCGTCGAACTCGGCCCGCGCATGCAGGGCGTCGCGTCGCTCTCGGAGTTCGACACGCCGCCCAAGGTCGGCGAGAGCTTCGACTTCAAGCTCAACGGCCGCGAAGACGACCTGTGGAAGCTCTCGCGGCGCGCCGCGGTCGAGCTCAGCGAGGCGGCCGACATCGAGGTCGGATCGATCGTCAAGGCGCGCGTCTCGGGCCAGAACACCGGCGGCCTCGAGCTGCGCATCGGGCCGCTCGCGGCCTTCATGCCGACTTCGCTCGTGGGACTGCGCGGCGGCGAGACGCTCGCGGCCTTCCTGACGCAGACGCTCGTGTGCGAGGTGCTCGAGATCGATCCCGCGCGCCGGCGCGTGCTGCTCTCGCGCCGCGCCGTGCTCGACCGCGAGCGCGACCAGGAGCGCCAGGAGAGCATCGGGCGCTTTGCTCCCGGCCAGCGCGTCTCGGGCAAGGTCACGCGCGTCGAGGCCTTCGGCGGTTTCGTCGACATCGGTGGCGGCCTCGAGGGCCTGGTGCACGTCTCGAACATCTCGCGCAAGCGCGTCGAGAACGCGGCCAGCGAACTCAAGCCGGGCGAGACCGTCGAGGTCGTGATCCTCGAGATCAAGGACGGCGGCAAGCGCATCGGCCTCTCGATGAAGGCGCTCGAGCCCGATCCCTGGGAGGGCGCGGCGCAGCGCTACTCGGAGGACATGGTCGTCACCGGCCGCGTCACGCGCCTGACGGAGTTCGGCGCCTTCGTCGAACTCGAGCCGGGGCTCGAGGGCCTGCTGCACGTCTCGCAGATGGGCAAGGATCGGGTGCGACGCGCCTCGGACCTCTTCAAGCCCGGTCAGGAGATCTCGGTGCGCGTCAGCGGCGTCGAACCCGAGCGCCAGCGGCTCTCGCTCTCGCGCCTGGATCCGCGCGGCGCCGTGATCGGCTCGGAGGAGTCGGTCGACGCGCGCGAAATCGAGTCGGCCATGCGTACCCAGGAGCCCAAGCGCGCCGGCACGAACCTCGGCGCCCTGCTGGGCAAGGCGCTCAAGCAGCCGCCGAAGAGCTGACCGACGCCGGCTCGAGCACCGGCAGCATCAGGATCATCTCGAAGGCTGGCCAGCTGTGCAGCTGCGCCTTTGCGCGGCCCACGATCAGCGGCGTGCCCTCGTCGTACACGAAGGCCGGGCGCACATTGGCCTTGACGCCCTGGCAGCTCTCGGAGCGCACGCGGATGTCGTCCAGACCGATGCTGCGCAGCGCGGCGTCGGCGGCCCCGCCGATGAAGTTGCCGATCTCGAGCATCGCGTCCTTCGTGCCGCTGTCGAAGCTCGAGAGGTTGCGCTTCGACTTCACGCCGTCGTCGGGCATCATCATCAGGTAGCAGGCGAGCGCGATCGAATCGGGCAGCGGGATCAGCAGGCTGCCGTGCGTGATCTGGCCGGCGTGCTCGAAGCCGAGCTTGAACGAGATGTGCACCAGCTTGGCGCCCGCGACGCGCGCCGTGGTGCGCTGCACCTCGGCATGCTGCACCTTGAGCTCGCGGTCGGCGATCATCGAGAGGTCCCCCGCGATGCGCTGGAAGATCTCGTCGATCTGCTGCTGGTCGTTCATGGTGGCGGAGCGGGCGGTCAGGCCGCGGCGGACTCTTCCATCCAGACCTCGACCGCCGCACAGCCTTCGCTCATGCGGAAAGCCAGCTGTCCCGCGCTGCGCCGGGACGCATCGGCCGAGCTCGTGCCGAACTGCGGGACACCGAGGTGGAACACGCCGTAGGGGTCGAGGGCGCGCGTCTTGAGCGAGCCCGAGACCATGTTCGCGCACTCGCCGATGGCGTCCTGGACTTCCTCGAGCGGCACGCTGCAGCCCGCCTCGAGCATCAACAAGCCGCGCGCGATGTCCATCGCGCCCTCGGCCGTGCACTGCAGCACCACGGCGCCGTTGCGCGGGCCGCTGAAGGGCACCACCGCCTCGAATTGCACGCGTGCGGGCTCGCCGCCGCTGGGGAGCGCGGCGCGCGGCGCGCCCTCCGCGCAGCCGGCGTCGATCAGCGTGATCATCGTGTTCAGCATCGTCTGGAACACGTCTTCGACGGCCGACTGCAGGTGCGCGACCATCTCCTCCGCGCTGCAATGGATGGGATTGCCCATGTTGCTGGCAGCTTTGCGCTCAGCCCACGTAGGGCTCGAGCGCGCTGCGGATGGAGTCGGGGGTGAAGGGTTTGCAGACGTAGCCGTTGGCGCCGAGCTCCATGGCCGTGTTGACCATCGCGCCGCCGCCTTCGGTCGTGACCATGATCACCGGCAGTTGTTCCTTGGTGTGCGAGCTGCGGATCGCCTTCACGAAGTCGATGCCGTTCATCTCGGGCATGTTGACGTCCGAGAGGATCAGGCCGATGTCCGGGTTCGCGCCGAGGGCCGCGAGGCCTTCGACGCCATTGCCCGCCTCGATCACGTTGTCGACCGCGATCTCCGCCTGGCGCAGGACGCGCATGATGATCTTGCGCATGGTCGAGGAATCGTCGACGATCAAAACCTTGTTCATGGGCGTGTGGGTTCCGAGGAAAGGGGTTGTTCCGGCCCCTCTTTCGGCCCGCCGCGCGCGCGCACTGCAGCGCATCCGGGGGAACTTCGGCCCAAGGACTCCGCTGCAGGGCTAGTAGCTCTCGGCCTGCGAGGGGAACTCGCGCGCCTTCACGTCGCCGACGTAGTGCTGGAAAGCCTTTCGCATCTCGCCCGCGATCTCGGCGTAGCGGCGCACGAAACGCGGGTGGAAGCGCGTGTACAGGCCGAGCATGTCGTGCGAGACGAGGATCTGGCCGTCGCAACCCGGGCCGGCTCCGATGCCGATGACCGGGATCGTGAGCGAGGCGCTGATCTCGGCCGCGAGGTCGGCCGGCACCTTTTCGATCACGATCGCGAACGCGCCCGCGTCCTGGAGCGCCTTCGCGTCACGCCGCAGCTCGTCGGCCTCCTCGGGCGTCGTCGCGCGCACCTGGTAGGTGCCGAACTGGTGGATCGACTGCGGCGTCAGGCCCAGGTGGCCCATCACGGGGATGCCGACGTCGACGATGCGCCGCACGGTGCCGCAGATCGGCGCGCCGCCCTCGAGCTTGACCGCCTCGACGCCGGCCTCCTTCACCAGCCGGCCGGCGTTGCGCAGCGCCTCGTCGGCGTTGACCTGGAAGGTCATGAAGGGCATGTCGCCGACGATCAGCGCGCGCTCGACGCCGCGCGCCACGAGCGAGCTGTGGTAGAGCATCTGCTCGAGCGTCACGCCGACCGTCGTCTCGTGCCCCTGCATGACCATCGCGACCGAGTCGCCGATCAGGATCACGTCGATGCCGGACTGGTCCACGAGCTCCGCCATCAGCTGGTCGTAGGCCGTGAGCGCCGCGATGCGCTCGCCGCGCTGCTTCATCGAGAGCAGGCTCTTGGTCGTCACCTTGCGGCGTTCGGGAGCTTCCTTCGGGCCGGGTGCGGAGCGAGACTTCATCCGGCCCAATCTATCCTCGAGCGGCAGGCCTGGCGAGCCCGGTCAAGACCAGCGCCCGCGCGGCGCGCGCGCCGTCGATCGCTGCACTCATGATCCCGCCCGCCCAGCCGGCACCCTCGCCGATGGGATAGAGGTTCTCGAAACCGCGCGCGCGCAGCGTCTCGCGCTCGCGCGGAACGCGCACCGGTCCGGAACTGCGCGACTCCAGGCCCACGAACAGCCCCTGCTCGCCCGAGAAGCCGGGGATCGAGCGTTCGAAGTGCGCCAGCGCGCGCTCGAGCGCCGCGCGCAGCGGCTCGTCGAGCAGCAGATCGAGCCGGCCGGGCACGCAACCGAAGCGGTAGCTCGAGCGCAGTTCGCCGCGCGACTCGCGCCGCGCGAGGAAGTCGCTCGCGCGCTGCGCGGGCGCGCTGTAGTCCCCGCCGCCGGCCTCGAAGAAGCGCCGCTCGAGCGCGCGCTGGCGTTCGACGCCCGCGAGCGCGCCGCCGCCCGACTCGCGCGGGTCGAGCGTCACGACCAGCGCGGCGTTGGCGTAGCGCGAGGAGTGCTTCGAGTTGCTCATGCCGTTGGTGCACAGGAAACCCGGCTCGCTGACGCTCGCGACGATGCGACCACCGGGGCACATGCAGAAGGAGTGCGCCGCGGCGCGCCCCTCGCCCGCGCGACTCACGAGTTGGTAGTACGAGGGCGCGACCAGCGCCGCTTGCGCACTCGAACCCAGCTGCGCGCGGTCGACGAGCTCCTGGGGGTGCTCGATGCGCAGGCCGAGCTGAAAGGGCTTCGCCTCGAGCTCGACACCGGCGGCGATCAGGAATTCCACGTATCGCGTGCGCTGTGGCCGCTGGCGAGGAACAGCGCGTCGCAGGGAGTCTCGCCCGCGCTGGTGCGCAGGGCCCGCACGCGCGCACCGGGCGCAGCCCCGGCGACGACCAGGCCCTCGACGCGCGTGTTCCAGTGAAAGCGCACGCCGAGCTCCTCGAGCCGTGCGCGCAGGCGCGGCAGCACGCGGTGCAACTTGTCCGTGCCGACGTGCGCGCGCGCGTCGAAGAGGATTTCGCCCGGCGCGCCGCAGGCGACGAGCTCCTCGAGGATCGGCAGCTCGAGCGCGTCCTCGACGCGCGTGTAGAGCTTGCCATCGGAGTAGGTTCCCGCGCCGCCCTCGCCGTAGAGCAGGTTCGACTCGGGGTTGGGGACACGCGAGCGATGGAAGGCCACGAGCTCGCGTCCGCGGCGCTCCACCGGCGAGCCGCGCTCGAAGAGCTCGACCTCGAGCCCCGCGTGCGCCAGCATCCAGGCCGCGAAGAGCCCGCCCGGGCCGCCCCCGAGCACGGCCACGCGCGCGCCGCGCAGGCTCGCGTGCGTCGCCAGCGGGATGGCGCTCTCGGACGCGGGCGCCTCGGCCACGTAGCCCGAGCGCAGCGCACGCGCGAAACGTCCGCCGCGGAAGCCGCGGTCGAGCGCGATCTCGACCTGGTGGACGAAGCGCAGCTGGTGGTCACTTCCGCGCCGGCGTGCGTCGAGCGAGCGGCGCACGAGGCGGAATGCGCGCATCACGCCGGCCTCGAGGCCGAGCTCGCGCGCGACCAGATCCGCGAGCAGCGCGGGATCCGCGTCCACGGGGAGTTCGAGGCCGCGCACGCGCCAGCTCTTGGGCAGGAAGCGGGTGTCCATCGGGGGCGGCCACGGTAGCTCGCGCGGCGTCCGGACGCGACGTAGATTGCGGCGATGCACCTGCTCGACGAGCTGCTCGGCGCCCCCGACCGCGACCACTGCCCGGGCAGCGCCCCGGTCGTGTCGGTCTTGGGCCAGGAGCCGGCCGCCTTCGCGCGCGAGCTCGAGCGCGTCCAGGTCGCGCGCGTCGAGCTGTCGCGCCGCGGCGCATGGCACGGCGAGTTCGCCGTGCTCGACCCCGGCTGCGCGCCGCGCGGCCCCGAGCCCTCGCCCGCCGCCTTCGCCAGCCGCTGGCTCGCGGCGCGGCCGATCGTACTGCCAGGCAGCGCGCGCGCGCTGCTCCCCAGCCTGGCGGACGAGCTCGCGCTCGCCGACGAGCTTTTCCTCGAACTGCCCGAACGCGGATCCCTGCGCGCGCTGGCGCAGCGCCGGCTCGAGAGCGCGGGGGAGAGCCTCGAGATCCTGCCGCGCTCGCAGCCCTTCGACGACCCCGAGCGCGACCTCGAGCGCGTCTTCCTCGCCTCTCCCCCGCCGGGCGCGCGCGGGCGCAAGGTGCACGACCTGTGGCTCAAGTCGGGCTGGCTCTCGACCTTCGAGGAGGACCGCTCGCTGCGCGTGCGCGCCTCCTTCGGCAGCGAGCGCGAGGACGACGCGAGCGCAGACCTGCTGCGCCACCGGCTCGTCGCGCGCCTGGCCGATGCGGTGCTCCCCGGCGCGGCAGCGCTCGCACGCCACGAGCCGCTGCGTGGCCTGGTCGAGAGCCTGTGCGGCGAAGCGACGCTCTTCACGCAGGCGATCTCGTACTGGAACGCGCCCGAGGGCGGCGCGCTCTTCCACCACGACGCCTTTCACGAGGACGGCCGCGGCACGGGCCAGCTCGGCGTGTGCTATGTGCAGCTCAGCGGCACGACCTTCTGGCTCGCGCTCTCGACGCAGGACCTCGGCCGGCGCGTGCAGGAGTTCCTCGAACTGCTCGCCGCGGGCGAGCTCGACTGGGTGCGCGCGCGTCTTGCGCCCGATGCGCGCTCCCTCCGCGCGCTGCTCGACCTGGCGCAGGACACGGCGGCGCTCGAGCGCGAGCTCGGCCTGCCCGGCTGCGGCCGACTCGGCGCGCTGGTGAACCACGGCCCGGAATTCAGCGCGCTGCTCGCCGACGCCGGTCACGCCGCCCTGCTCGAGCCCGGCGACGCGATCCTGCTGCCCAACCACGGCCTGGAATGCACCGCCATGCACTCGGTCTTCTGCGCGGGCGACGAGGCGGGCTACAGCCTCTCGCTCGCGATCCGCGCCGATCATGCGTCCTAGGAGAGGGCTGGTCCGCGGCGGAACGGTGCGTAGAATCCGCCGCCCATGCTCAAAGCCCCCCAACTCGTCCCTTTGGCGCTGGTGCTCGAGGACCTCGACCTCGCGCCCGAGCGCCTGCGCGTGCCCGGCGGCACGCACAGCTCGCCTGGGGACGTGCTCATCAGCGTGCCGAGCGCAGTGCACGACCCCGCCGCCCTGCGCGAGGAGCTGATCGCTTTCGCGCAAACGCACCTCGCCGAGAGCGGCTTGCTGCTCGCGCTGCTCGAGGGCCCGCGCGGCGAGGGCGAGCTCGCGCGCTGGCGCGACGCGCTCTGGCCCCTGCTGCACGTCGGCGCGATCTACGACCTGCGCCAGGACGGCATCGTGCGCCGCGCGCTCTCGGGCAACCTGCGCCTGCGCGGCGCGACCGGCGCGCGCGGTTCGCTGATCGTCGCGCGCAAACGAGCGCACCTGCTCTCGCCCGACGCGACGCAGGCGAAGTTCGACCAGAACGCCGGCGGCTGGAACACCGCGCCGGGCACGCCCGGCTACGCGCACTACCGCTGGATGCGGCGGCACGTCGCGCTCTTCGCGGGCGAGCGCAAGGCCGCGCGTGTGCTCGACTTCGGCTGCGGCGCGGGCTGGGTCGGCATCGAAGCGGCGCTGCACTGCGGTGCACGCGAGCTCGCGGCCTTCGACGCCAGCCCCGAGATGGTGCGCCACGCCGAGGAGAACGCGCGCGCCTCGGGCATCGCGAGCTTCACCGGCCGCGCCGGCTTCGGCGAGAATCCGCCCTTCCCGGCCGAGGGCGAGGCGCCGTTCGACCTGGTCGTGTGCTCGGGCGTCGTCAGCTTCTCGCCCGACCACGCGCGCTTCCTCGACGGCCTCGTGCGCGCGCTCGCGCCAGGCGGAACGCTGGTCTTCGGCGACTTGCAACGTGAATCGCGCGGCATGCGCAAGCGCCGCGCGCAGCGCGCGCTGCTCCCGATCCGCGAGCTCAACGCCTGTACACCCGAGGAGCTCGTGCCCGAGCTCGAGCGGCGCGGCCTGCGCCTGGAGGCGCGCCGCGGCTACCAGCTCTCCTGGCCGATGCCGCAGTTGATGCACGCCAACGAGACGCGCCTCGCCGGCGCGCTCGACAAGCCGCTGGTCGCGCTCAATCGCGCCGCGGGCGCGCTGCTCGGCGGCTCGTCGCCGCGCGCGTTCGACAGCTGGGTGCTGCGCTTCTCACGCCCGGGCTAGCTAGCGCTCGTCCGGGCAGTGCTCGGCCACCAGCAACGCCGCCTGCTGGTCGAGTTCCTCGCGCGTCTGGAAGCGGATCCGCGTGCCACCGTGCGCGCGCGCCTCGGCGATCTCGTCGGACGAGAACGGGCTGGCGGCGCTGGCCTCGGCGAAGGCCGCTTCGAGGACGGTCGCGTCGATCTGCTCGGGCAGCGCCGGCGCGCCGAACCAGATCTTCGCGCGGGCCAGGTCGAGTGTCGGAAAACCATCGGCGTCCGTGGCCGAAGGAACGACGGCGACGACGCGCCCGCACTTCCAGCCGTGGTTGACGCGCTCGGCCGTCTCGTGGCCGACATAGAGCACCGGTTCGGCGCGATCGGTCGGCTGCACGAAGGCCGGATCGACCTCCAGCACGACGAGCCAGCCCGCGCGGTAGGTCGGGCGCTCCTCGCGCCACCAGTGGATCGCGGGCTCTTCGAGCGCGAAGGGCTGCGCGTAGAGCAGGCTGCGCACGGGCGCGTCGCTCGCGTGCGAGCGCGCCGCGACACGGTTCACGGCGATGGGTTGCCGCTGGCTGGTCGCGAGCAGCAGGCCGCCCGCACCGGCGAGTCCGAGGAGAGTCAACGTGAGGAGCGTGGTTCGCATGGCTCGTGTTCCTCGATCAGTCGCGGGTGAATTCGACGTCGTCCAGGCCGATGCGTCCGAGCGCGTCGCCGTGCGAGGGTCCGACACGGAACTCGACCGAACGCAGGCGCGAGAGATCCAGCGCGCGCTCGACGCGCCGGAAGTCCTCGAGCGGGATGCGGATCGTCTCGAACTCGTTGGCCCAGCCGGGGCCCGTGCCGCAACCCGTGCGCTGGTAGGGCTCCTCGAGCCCGCCGCCGTAGGCGGAGATGTTGATCTCCGCCGTGCGTCCTTGCGCATCGGTCAGCGCCAGGCCGAAGGCGAGGTCGCCCAGCACGGGGATCGTGTTCACGTCGTGCGTCATCTGGCAAGCGCGGAAGGAGACGTGCCGGAAATCCGAGAGATCGCCAAGCGCGGGCAGGATCTCGAGCGCGTAGCTCCGGTCGGCGTTGCTCCAGCCAAAGGAGCAGCCGCGCGTGCCGGGATTGTTGTCCGCCCCACTCGCGTGCGTCATGCCGTTCATCTGCTCGCCCGCGGCGTAGCTGAAGCCTGAGTTCGGGTCGTCGAGCCGGTTCTCGATCAGGTTGTCGACGTCGGCGCTGACGCCGCCGCCCGAGCTCGAGAGGTTGGTCGCGGTGTTGGTCTGGTAGTCGTCGATGACGCGCTTGCCGCTCTCCGGTCCCTCGATGTACTCGCGGTCGACGACGACACACGGCGAGTTGGGCTCGCCCGGCGGCTGGAAACTCTCCCACTGGCGCCAGAAGAAGTCGGTCGAGGCCTGCGTGCCCTCGGTGTACCACTTGACCAGCGGCACGAGCTCGGTCTTCATCAGCACGTGCGTGTCCGGGCGGCCTACCCAGCACGGTCCGGCGTGCCACTCGTCCCCGCCGCCGTCGTGGAAGTCGCCGTGGCCGACCCCGTGCAGCGAGATCGAGTGCCGCACGCCCTGCGCGCGACCGAAGAGGTGGAAGGACTGGCAGATGTCGCAGTCCGCGCAGCCGGTCACGTCTGAATCCGCCCCGCCGACCCACAGGTGGTAGGGCACCGCGTGCGGGAACGCGCTGGCCGGGCCGAGGAAGTCCGTCGGCGCGATGCTCGAGACGAGCTTGATGTCGCCGATGCCGAAATTCACAGGCAGCGGTGCGGTCCCGTCGAACAGGCGGTCGTAGGCGCGCGCGACGCCCTCGCCGCCGCGGCTGTGGCCGATCCATACGATGCGGTGCGAATCCACGTGACCCTGCAGCGCTCCGCCCGCGATCGTCGCCAGGTTCCCGAGCAGGTAGTCGGTGTTGGTAAGCGTCGTCAGCGAAGCCGAGTCCGGACCGGGGCCGGTGTTGTTCTGGTGGCTCATCACGATGCAGCCCCAGGACGCCAGGTGGTAGCCGATGTGGTCGTACCAGGTGTAGTTGTGGCCGTTGCCGTGGCTCACGACGACCACGGGCAGCTGGCCCAGGTTCGCGATGTCGCTCGGGTAGTAGAGGTCCTGTCCGAGCCACGCGCCGCCGGAATAGAGCACCTCGGTGACCGCGTGCTGGCCGGGCAGCTGCGGCGGCGCGACGACCCACAGGCCAGGCTGCGCCTGCAGCCCGTCGATCAGATCCCCGTCGTCGAGCACGTTGTTCCAGTTGAGATCGATCACGAGGTCGTAGCCGACGCCGAAGCTGTCGCCCGCGTCGCCACTCACCGGGCCGAACAGGACGTCGGTCGCGTTCCCGGCGAGATCGTTGCCGGGAAACCAGACCGTCTGCGCCACGCCGCGCGCGTCGACCAGCGTGCGGTCGTTGATCCACTGCTCGAGTGTCTTGTGCTGCACGACGAACAGGTAGCCGTTCGCGCCCTGGATCGAGGGATGCTCGATCGGATCGACGGACACCTGCAGCGGACCGCCCTCGACGAAGGTGCGGTCGAAGGTGAAGCCCGGCGCGGCGGAGAGCGCGTGGCCGGCGAGCTGCGTGCGGATCACCCCCAGGAAGGGGTCCGGCCGTGCGTTCGTATGTGCGGGGAGCTGGGTCGCCTGGAGCGCGAGCACGAGAAGCAGGGGGTGCATAGCGAGTCGAAGATACCACCGACCCGGAGTTCCTCGATAGGCTCGCGCGTGCATGCTCGATGCGACCAAGTTGGGTCTGGCGTACGGCCTGTCCGAGGTCGGCCTGGCGCTCGTCGCCCGCGCCCGAGCGCGCGGCGCCCGCTCGTCCGACCGCGGTTCGCTCGCGCTCGTCTGGGTCGTGATCGCGCTCGCGCTGCCAGCCTCGATCTGGGTCGCAAGGAACGTGGCCTTCGGGCGCTATGAGCGCAGCACGGCACTCGACGGGGCGGGGCTGGCGCTGTTCGTCGGCGGCGTCGGCCTGCGCGGGTGGGCGATCGCGGTGCTGGGGCGGTTCTTCACGGTGGACGTCGCGATCCACACGGATCACGAGCTCGTACGACGCGGACCGTACCGGCTCCTGCGACATCCCTCGTACACCGGCGCGCTGCTCGCGTTTCTCGGGCTGGCGTCGACGATGCAGAGCGTGCCCGCCGTGTGCACCGCGCTGGTCCCGATCCTGCTCGTGCTCCTGTGGCGCATCCGCGTGGAGGAGCAGGCGCTCGCCGCGCACTTCGGCAGCCGCTGGGCCGAACACTGCGCGAAGACCTGGCGGCTGTTGCCCTGCGTGTGGTGAGCCGAGTGCGCGCGTTCGCCCGCTAGCGCTTCACGAACGCGCCCTGGCCAAAATCGACCAGCCGCGCGAGCGTCGCGCGCAGGTTCGCCCGGCGCACGATCGAGTCGATCTGGCCCTTCTCGAGCAGGAACTCGGCGCGCTGGAAGCCCGGCGGAAGCTCCTGCTTGAGCGTGGTCGCGATCACGCGCGGGCCGGCGAAGCCGATCAAGGCACCCGGCTCGGCGAGCGTGATGTCGCACACGCTGGCGAAGCTCGCGGTGACACCGCCGGTAGTCGGGTTGGTCAGCACGCAGATCGAGAAGCCGCCCGACTCGTTCAGCGTCGCGAGCGCGGCCGAGGTCTTCGCCATCTGCATCAGCGAGAGCATCCCCTCGTGCATGCGCGCGCCGCCGGAGCTGGTGAAGATGATCAGCGGCTCGCGCCGCTGGCGCGCCATGTCGGCCGCGAGCGAGACCTTCTCGCCGACGACCTCGCCCATCGAGCCGCCCATGAACGTGAAGTCGAGCACGGCCAGCACGATCGGCCGGCCTTCGATCTTGCCCGTGCCGCAGATCAGCGCTTCCTTCTGGCCCGTGCGCTTCTCGGTCTTCTTGACCTTCTCCGAGTACGGGATCTGGTCGGTGAAGTGCAGGCGGTCGAGCGCGCCGAGGTCGGCGAAGTGCTCCACGAAGCTGCCCTCATCGAGCACCATCGTCACGCGGTCGCGGCCGGGCAGCGTGAAGTGGAAGTCGCAGGCCGGGCAGACCATGCCCTTCTCCTCGAGTTCCTTGCGGTAGATCATCTGCCCGCAGCTCTCGCACTTGAGCCACAACCCCTCGGGCACCTCGCGCTTCTTCCAGCGCTGGCGCGAGCGGCGTTCCTCGGTCGCCGTCGGGCCCTCGGGTGCCGGGCCGAGGCCCTCGCCCGCGATTTCGTCGTCGAGCGCGTCGTCCTCGACCTTGGGGATGTCCTCGTTCTCGGTCATGCGTGTTTGGGGCGGTTGCACGTGGGGAGGGGCGCAGTCTAGCGCGCGGGCAGGGCGCGTGGCGCGGCTTTCGAGGCGAGTTCGCGACAGCGGGCGAGCTCGCTGCGCATGTCGGGGGCTCCGTACAGCGCGGAGCCCATCACGAAGGTGTCGCAGCCCGCCTCGGCGCAGCGGGCGATGGTCTCGGCGTTGATTCCGCCGTCCATCTCGACCCGGCCGGTGAAGCCGTGCTCGCGCAGGCCGCGGGTCTTCGAGAGCACAGAGGGGGTGAATTTCTGACCGCCGAAGCCCGGGAAGACCGACATCACGAGCACGAGGTCGACGCTGTCGAGGATCGGGAGGATGCGTGTGAGCTCGGTGTCGGGGTTGAGCGAAACGCCGACGGACTTCACGCCCGCCTCGCGAAAGCCCGCGATGACCTTGCGCGCCGCGGCCTCGTTGGTGCAGGTCTCGATGTGGAAGGTGAGCACGTGGGCGCCGGCCTTGGCGAACTCACCCGCGTAGCGCAGAGGCTCGGTGATCATCAGGTGCACGTCGAGCGGCACGCGCGCGACCTTGTGCACCGCGGCGACGACCGGAGGTCCGATGGTCAGGTTCGGGACGAAGTGCCCGTCCATCACGTCGACATGGTGCCAGTCCGCACCCGCGGCTTCCGCACGCGCGAGCTCTTCGCCGATGCGCGCGAAGTCGCAGGAGAGCATCGAGGGCGCGATCAGCAACGTGTTCGTCATCGGCCGGGATTGTACGCAAGACCCGCCCCACTTCCGACTGGGTCCAGCCGCGCATCCGACAGCCGAACGAGGCCGCGCATCCGGCAGCCGAATGAGGCCGCGCATCCGGTCGTACGGTGCCTGGACCGTTTTTCTCGCGTCCGCCCTTGTTCGTCTCTCGCGCCTTCGCTCCCACGGACGCGTGAAAAACGAGCCTGGCACCGTACGAACGGATACGCGGCCCATGCACGCGCGCGGCCCTACGCGGCTTCCGGGAGTACGGAGCCAGGCTCGCTTTTCACGCGTCCGTCGGAGGCGAGAGGCACCACGAGCAGAAAAAGGCGGACGCGAGAAAACCGAGCCAGGCACCTCCCTCCCGGAAGCCGCACTCCGCGTAGAGTGCGGACTGCGCCGGCACGCATCTGGCAACCCAACAACGCCGCGCATTTGGTATTCCAACAGCGCCGCGCATCCGCCAGCCGAACCCCGCCGCGCATCCGCCAGCCGAAGGAGGCCGCGCATCCGACAGCCGAACGCCGCCGCGTATCCGTTCGTACGGTGCCTGGACCGTTTTTCTCGCGTCCGCCCTTGTTCGTCTCTCGCGCCTTCGCTCCCACGGACGCGTGAAAAACGAGCCTGGCACCGTACGAACGGATACGCGGCCCATGCACGCGCGCGGCCCAGCGCGGCTTCCGGGAGTACGGAGCCAGGCTCGCTTTTCACGCGTCCGTCGGACGCGAGAGGCACCACGAAAAGAAAAAGGCGGACGCGAGAAAACCGAGCCAGGCACCTCCCTCCCGGAACCCGCGCTCAGTCTCGGGCCAGGACTGCGATGCCAGGCAAGAGCGTTCCTTCGAGCAGCTCCAAACTCGCGCCGCCGCCGGTGGAGATGTGCTTGATCTTCGAGGCCAGCCCGAGCATTTCGATCGCTGCCACCGAATCCCCACCGCCGATCACGGTGTACCCAGCGCCCTCCGCGACCGCTTTCCCCACCGTCTCCGTTCCCGCGCGGAACGCCTTCCACTCGAACACGCCCATCGGCCCGTTCCACACCACCGTCTTTGCCCCCGCAATCCTCGCCGCGTACATCGCGCGCGTCTTCGGCCCGATGTCGAGCCCCATCAACCCGTCCGGAATATCCGCTCCCTCCACCGCAACTGCCTGCGCGTCCTCCGCGAAGCTCTCCGCGCACACGTGATCCACGGGCAACAAGATATCGATCCCCTTCGCCTTCGCCCGCGCCATCGCAGCCTTCACGTTCTCCAGTTGATCCTGCTGCACCAGCGACTTCCCGACCTTCTTCCCCTGCGCAGCCAGGAACGTGTACGCCATCCCGCCGCCCACGAGCAGCGCATCCACCTTCTCCAGCAAATTGTCGACCACCTTCAACTTGTCCGACACCTTCGCGCCGCCCAGGATCGCGACCAGCGGCCGCGCGGGCGCATCCAACACCTTCGAAAACGCCGCGATCTCCTTCTCCATCAACCTCCCCGCCGCACTCGGCAGCTCGCGCGCGACGCCACACACACTGGCGTGATCCCTGTGCGCCGCACCGAACGCGTCGTTCACGAACACATTCCCGTTCTTCGCGAGCTCCTTCGCGAAGGCCGGATCGCCCGCCTCGTCGCCCTTGTGGAAGCGCACGTTCTCGAGCAGCACCACCGCTCCCGCCGGCGCCTTCGCGATCGCCTCGACCACCGCCGGCCCCACGCAATCCTCGAGCTTCACCACCGGCACACCCAGCAACTCGCCCAGCCGCTTGCCCATCGGAGTGAGCCGCAGTCCCTCCACAACCTTGCCCTTGGGCCGCCCCAGGTGGCTCATCAATACCGGCTTCCCACCCTTCGCCAGCACCTCTCGAATCGTCGGCAGCGCCGCGCGGATGCGCGTGTCGTCGCTGATCGCGCCGCTCTCCTCCTGCGGGCAGTTGAAGTCCACGCGCACGAGGACGCGTTTCCCCTGACAGTTCACTTCGTCGAGACTGCGTGCGTCGAGCTTCATGGCGCACGAGCCTAGTCGCGGCCCGATCCCCCGGTCAACGCTGGCCCGACCCCGACTCCCTGCGAAACCTCTCCGCAAAGCTGCGCAGATCATCAAAGGCCTCGGCGTTCCCCGGCTGCTCGCTCTGGCCGTACTTCGCGCACCTCGCGAACGTATCCGCGAACGCCTTGCTCTCGCGCACCAGCCGCACGACGCCTTGAAAGTGCGTCCCAAAGTGCAGCGCGAGCAGCTCCTGCAACAGGCACGACGCCAGCGCGTGCCGCAGCGTCGGATCCGCATAGCAGCCGTACCTGCGCAGAAAGTCCCAGACCGCCTCCGGCTCTTCCTGCACGAAGGGCCGAATCGCCATCAGCGCCTGCCAGCGCGGATCGCTCTCCAGCAGGATCGGCCCGCTCCCCGGCAAGAGGGACTCTGCAACGCGAATCGCGCGATCAATTTCCATTCGAATCCGGCTCCGGCGCCCTGCGCGCCAGACCGCCGATCCTATTCCCGCCCGGGCACCGATGCACGCCCGCGGAAGCGCGTCTCCGAGAGATCCGCCCCCGACCAGGCCTCCGCAAAGCGCACCAGCTCGTCGAAGGCCTGCGCCTGCATCGGCAGCGCCGCCTGCCCTTGCTTCGCGCAGCGGCGGAAGGTGTCGGCGAACACGTGCTCCTCGCGCACCCTGCGCTCGACCTCGGGGTAGTACTCGAGGAAGTGCAGCGCGAGCAACTCCTGCAGCAGACACACGGCCACCGCGTGCCGCAGCGTCGGCTCTCGCGCGATCCCCCAGCGCTTCACGAAGTCCCACACCGCTCCGGGTTCCTCGCCCACGTGCCGACGCACACCCAGCAACGCCTTCCAGCGCGGATCCGTCTCGTGCACCAGCGCTCCCACTCCCGGCAGCAGCGATTCCGCCACCCGGATCGCAGCATCGATGTCCATCCCTCTTCTCCTCCGGGCGCTGCCTCTCGAGCCTCGACTCGGCGCCCGAGTTGGTTATCGGCAGCCGCCGCCCCGAAAACCATCTCGATGCTGTCACGCCTGTGCAAGCGAACGATCGACCCTCCGCGCCAGGTCCAAAAGCCCTATTCCAGCGCGCGCAGCTCGTCGGAGGAGTACTCCAGGATCAACGGCTGCGCGCCTCGGTAGTCGCAATACCGCAGCCAACTCGGCCGCACGCGCACGAACGTGATCCCCGGCCAGCCCAGGCGCACGCGTCCTTCGGGAAACTTCGCGAAGTACAACTCCTGCACGCGCGCAAGCTCCGCGCCCGCCGGCTCGTCGGCTACACCTTCCACCTGCACACCGCGCCCGTCACCTGCCGCGAGGTTCCCGATCGCGAGCGCGATGCGCGGGTTGGCGCGCAGGTTGGTCATCTTGCGCGTCGAGCCGAGTGTGTCGAACACGATCTCGAACTCGTCGCCGACGGCGATGCCCATGATCGCGGCCTGCGGCTGGCCCGCGGCCGAGACGGAGGCCTCGACCGCGTAGCGCGGCCCGCGCAGGTAGGCGAGCAGGTCAGCGCGGTTCATGCCCGGAACGATCCTCTCCAGGCTCGCGCCTCGCTCAGTGCGCGCCCGCCGTCGCGCCCTTCAGCGAGTGCGAGTAGCGCACGAGATCGACCACGCGCGCGCTGTAGCCCCACTCGTTGTCGTACCAGGCGACGACCTTGACCATGTTGCCCTGCATCACCATCGTCGAGAGCGCGTCGAAGATCGAGCTCGAGGGGTTGCCGACGATGTCGCAGCTGACGATCGGATCGGTCTCGTACGTCAGCACGCCCTTCAGCCCCTTCGTCTCCGAAGCGGTCTTGAAGGCCGCGTTGACCTCCTCGACGGTGACCTTCTTCTTCAGCACGCAGACGAAGTCCGTCATCGAGCCGTCAGGCACCGGCACGCGCATGGCGACGCCGTCGAGCTTGCCCTTCAGCTGCGGGAGGATCTTGCCCACCGCCTTCGCCGCACCCGTCGTGGTCGGGATGATCGAGCAGGCCGCGGCGCGCGCGCGGCGCAGGTCCTTGTGCGGGAAGTCGAGGATCACCTGGTCGTTGGTGTAGGCGTGGATGGTCGTCATCAGACCGTGCTCGATGCCGAAGGCGTCGTCGAGCACCTTCGCGACGGGCGCGAGGCAGTTCGTCGTGCACGAGGCGTTGGAGATGATCTTGTCCGTCGGCTTGAGCGACTCGTGGTTGACGCCCATCACGATCATCGCGTCGATCTCGTCCTTGGCGGGAACCGTGAGGATCACCTTGCCCGCGCCCGCGTCGATGTGCTTCTGGCAGGCCTCGCGCGTGGTGAAGATGCCCGTCGCCTCGATGCAGAAGTCGATCGCGTTGGCCTTGTGCGGGAGCTTGGCGGGGTCCTTCTCGGCCGTGATCGCGATGCGCTTGCCGTTGACCGTGATCGAGTCCTTGTCGGCCGCGATCGTGCCCTCGAACTTGCCGTGCACGGAGTCCCACTTGAGCAGGTGCGCGAGCGTCTTAGGGTCGGTCAAATCGTTGATGTGCACGACCTGCATGTCGGGGTGCAAGAGCAGGTTGCGGAAGACGAGGCGTCCGATGCGGCCGAAGCCATTGATCGCGATGCGCATGGGGGTCTCTGAGCGGGTCGGGAGAGGGGTGAGGGCGAGAAAACGAGGTCGAAGAGCCTACCCCTTGCGCCGCGGAGGATCCATCCGCCGCAGGGGGGGGCCGGAGCGCTACTCTGGAGCCCCGATGGCCGCCGAACTCCCCTTCCCGCCTCCCGGTCGACACCCCGAGCCGCTCGGAGCGCGTTGGGGCGATCTCGCGCGCGGCGCGGGGCTCGATCCCGCGGCGCCGGCACTCGTCGCGCTCTCGGGGGGAGCGGACAGCGTGTTCCTGCTGCACTGCGCGGCGCAGGCTCCGGAGCGGCCGCGACTCATCGCCGTTCACCTGGACCACGGACTGCGCGGCGCGGAGAGCGACGAGGACGCGCAGTTCTGTCGCGAGCTGTGCGCGCGCCTGGACGTGCCCTTCGTCCTGCGCCGGCTGACGCTCGATCCGCGGCCCGCGGGACTGGAGGCGCGCGCGCGCGAGGCACGCTACGACGCGCTGGTCGAGGAGGCGCGCAAGGCGCGCATCGGCACGGTGCTGACCGGCCACCACGCCGACGACGCGCTCGAGACCTTGCTCCTGCGCTGGGCGCGCGGCAGCGAGACGGCCGGCTTGCCCGGACTGCGCGCGCAGCTCGTGCGCGGCGCGGAGAACGAGGGCGAAGTGCTCGTCGTGCGCCCGCTCTTGCAGCTGCGGCGCGAGGAGTTGCGCACGCTGCTCGCCGAGCGGGGTGTGGAGTGGCGCGAGGACTCGAGCAACGCCTCGCCGCGCTTCGCGCGCAACCGCCTGCGCAAGGGCCTCCTGCCGCGCCTCTCGGAGCTGGGCGGGCCTGCGGCGCTCGAATCCCTGCGCGGCTTCGCGCGCGCGGTCGAGGAGTTCGAGGAGCACTGCGCGAGCTTCACCTCGGGGCTCGCCTGGCAGGAGCCGCGCCACGCGGCCGCGCGCGCCACCGGCGCCGGGAGGCTGCCGCGCGCCGCGCTGCGCTCCCTGCCCTCGCCGCTCGCCCGGCGTGTGCTCGCGCGCCTGCTGGCCGAGCGCACGGGCTCGATCCCCGGCCGCGCGACGCTCGATCGGATCCTGGCGGCCCTCTCGAGCGAGCGCCTGCTCGCGCTCGCGCTCCCGGGCGGCTGGGGCTTGCGCGCCAGCGCCGAGTGGCTGGCCCTCGACCCTCCGCGCGAGCCCGCGGCGCCCGAGTTCGAGCGCCCGCTCGCGCCGGGCAGCTTCGTGCGCCTGCCCTGCGGCCGCGCGATCGTGTGCGAGCGCTCCTCGGCGAGCGGCGAGCCGCCGCACGAGGACTGGCGCGCGGAGATCTCGGCCGACGCGTTGGGCCTGTGGCCCGAGCTACACGTGCGCTACCCGCGGCCGGGCGACCGTTTTCAGGCACTCGGCGCCCCGGGCGGCAAGCGCCTCGCGCGCTTCTTCCAGGACCAGGAGATCCCCGCTGCCGAGCGCGCGCAGGTCCCGCTCGTGCTGCACGGCGAGCGCATCGTCTGGGTGGCGGGGCTGCGGCCCGCGGCCGCCTACGCCATCGGCCCGACGACCCTCGCGCGACTCTCGCTGGTGCTCCTGCATCCCGAGGGCGCCGGTGGAGCTCCGAGGCACTGGCGCGACGGTGACTTCGGGGCGCGCTAGGGGTACGCTCTCCCGTCGACCCATTGGGGATGCATTCCGTTTTGACCGCCACGCTGGAATCCAACCTGGCAGGGGTTCGCGCGCGGATCCAGAGCGCCGCCGCCCGCCGAGGCGGGAGCTCCGTGGTCACGCTCGTCGCGGTTACAAAGTCCGTCACGAGCGAGCGCGCGGCGCAGCTGGCGGCCCTGGGCGTGCGCGACCTGGGCGAGAACCGCGTCGACGAACTGGAGCGCAAGGCGCAGGCCCTCGCGGAGCGCGGCCTCGCCCCGCGCTGGCACCTGCTCGGCCACCTGCAGCGCAACAAGGTCCGCCGCGCCGCGCGCGTCGCCGATGTGCTGCACTCGCTCGACAGCGCCGAGCTCGCGCGCCTGCTCGACGCGGCCGCGGCCGAGGCCGAGCGCCGCATTGAGGTCTTCGTGCAGCTCAAGCTCTGGCCCGAGGAGTCGAAGACCGGCCTCGAGCCCGCGCAGCTGCCCGCCCTGCTCGAGCAGCTCGCGCGGCTGCCGCACCTGCGCTTTGCCGGCCTGATGGCGATGGGTCCGCTGCTCCCCGACCCCCAAGAGCGCGCGGCCGCCTCGCGCAGCGTGTTCCACGACCTCGCCGCGCGCGCGCGAGCGATCGGTCCCTCGTGCAAGACCTCGATGGGCATGAGCGAGGATTTCGAGGCGGCGGTGCTCGAGGGCGCGGACCTCGTGCGCGTGGGCAGCGCCCTGTTCGAGGAGCTCGGAACATGAGCGAGCGCCTGCTGCTCGAGATCGTGGCCGGCGGACGGCCGCCCGCGGAGCTGCCGCGCGCAGGCACGTTGGTGCTCGGCTCCTCGAAGGAGCGCGCCGGTTTCCAGATCGAGGGCACGCTCGTCGCCGACGTGCACGCCGCCATCGGCCGCGCGAAGGGCGGCGGCTGGGCGATCCGCGACCTCGGCTCCGAGGCCGGCACGAAGCTCAACGGCAAGCGCGTCGACGCGGCGCGCCTGCGAGCGGGCGACCGCATCGAGCTCGGCAGCGTCGTGCTGCGCATCGTCGACCCGGCCGATCCCCTCGCCGCGGCTCCCGCGGAGCTCTCGCCCAGCGACACCGCCGCGATCGAGCTCGAGGAGACGCCGCCGCGCGGCATGACACCGGTGAGCGCAGCCGCGCCCGCGGCGGGCTTGCCCCCGCTGCCGGGCTACAAGCTCGAAAAGCGCATCGGCCGCGGCGGCATGGGCGAGGTCTACCTCGCCGTGCAGGAGCGCCTCGCGCGCCAGGTCGCGATCAAGGTGCTCGCGCCCAGGCTCGCCGCCGACGCGCAGTTCGTGCAGCGCTTCGAGGCCGAGGCGCGTTCCGCCGCGGCGCTCAACCACCCCAACGTCGTCACCGTGTACGACGTCGGCACACACCAGGGCGTGCACTACCTTTCGATGGAGTTCATGGACCGCGGCACGCTCGAGGAGCGCGTGCAACGCGAGGGACCGCTGCCCTGGAAGGCGGTGCTCGACATCCTGCGCGACGCGGCCAGCGGCCTTGCCTACGCGGAATCGCGCGGCATCGTCCACCGCGACCTCAAGCCGGCGAACCTGATGCAGAACCACGCCGGTTCGACCAAGATCGCCGACCTCGGACTCGCCACGCACATCGAGGCCGAGGAGCGCGCGGGCGCGGACCAGAAGGTCTTCGGCACGGCGCACTTCATCGCGCCCGAACAGGCGCGCGGCGAGAAGGTCGACCACCGCTGCGACCTGTACGCGCTTGGCGCGACGGCCTACCGCCTGCTGACCGCGCACACGCCCTTCGAAGGCGCCACGAGCCGTGACATCCTGCGCGCGCTGCTGCGCGAGGAGCCGCGGCCGATCGGCACCTTCGCGCCCGACGTTCCCGCCGAAATGGTGGCGCTCGTCGAGCGCCTGATGCGCAAGGATCCGCTGCAGCGCACGGCCTCGGCGAACGTGCTCTTGCGCGAGATCGAAGCGCTGCGCGGCGGTGTCTCGCAGGCCGCCTCGCGCGCTGCCTCCCCGAGCGCGAGTTCCTCGAAGGGCCTGCTCGTCGGCGGCGCCGTGCTCGTGCTCGCGGCTGCCGGCTGGTTCGCGTTGCGCGGCAAGCACGAACCCGAGCCCACGCCGCGGCCGCTCGCGAACGGCACAGGCGCGCAGCCGCCGCTTGGAACCGCCCCCAAGCCTGCGCTGCCGATCGCCCAGGACCCCGCGCCCGCGCTCCCCGATCCGGGCGCGCAGCCGGAGCCGCCCGCGGATCCGGCCCCCACAGCGTCCTCCAACACGCACGAGAGCGACGACCGCGAGCTCGAGCTCTTCGAGACCAAGGCACGCGTCGCCTTGCTCGAGATCAAGACGCGCAGCATGGAGCCCGCCGAGCGCGTCGCCGCACTGCGCGACATGGCGCAGAAGTTCAACGGCACGACCTCCGCGACCGAGGCGCTCGACAAGGCCAATGCGCTCGAGAACGAGCAGTCGCACGCGCAGGAGGCCGAGGAGGCGCGCCACGCAGCGCTGCTCGAACTCGCCCAGAAACTGCGCGAGGCGGCCAAGCCCGACGAGATGCCGCCCGCACCAGGCCGTTCGATCCTCGCCATGCGCGCGGTCGCGGGCCAGGAAGCCTACCTGGAAGACCCGCTCTACAAGGGCGAGGTCGGGCGCCTGCAGCAGGGCTGATCAACAAAGCCTCCGACTACGCCAAGGGCGTGCTCGAGGAAACCCAGAAGGACCTCGAGTCGGGCGAGCAGGCGCTGGCGAAGGAGAAGCTGAAGCAGTTGCTGCCGATCTTCGACTTGCCCGAGTTTCCGCTGGGCCAGGCGCCGCTGGGCGTCGACGTGCTCTTCGAGCTCGGGCGCCGCGCGCGCGAGCGCTACACGAACCTGGGCCTGATCGCGACGCAGATCGAAACGCGCCAGTCGCGCGAGGAGACGCTGGCCGTCGCGCAGTCGCTCGCCGGCCCCGAGGCGCTCGAGCGCGAGCTCGGCAGCCTCGAGCTCGCGGCCGCGCGCGCGCGCATCCAGACGCTCGCCGCCAAGACGACCACGCCCAGCACGCGCGAGTTGCTCGCGGCCGCCCTCGCCGAGATCGAGGGCGCCGAGCGCGCGTTCGCGCTGCTGGCGCGCGAATACCAGAACGGCTGGAAGCGCAAGCTCGTCGACGACCCGCGCGACAAGTCGGAGACGCTGCGCAACGCCCTGGGCGCCGATGTCGAGGGTCTGTCGATCGAGACCGCGAGCGGGGCCGTCGAGCGCGTGCCCTGGACCGCCTTCGCCAGGAACACGACCGCGCTCGGCCACCTGTTCGTCGAACGCCTGAACCGCGACTACACGGCCGAGGAAGCGCGCGACGTGATGGCGCTGATGCACCTGACGGCCCTCGCCGAGGCGCTCGAGGTCGCGGAGAAGATGTTCGAGCCCGCGAAGAAGGCCAATTTCACTGCCGGCAACTCGAGCGAGATGCTCGCGGGCTTCGACAACGCGCAGGCCTGGACCGCGAAGTCAGGCGGCGCGACGCCGCTCTTCCTGACCGATCTCGCCGCCGCGCAGCTGCTCGCACGCGTGCTGCAGGACACGACCGAGGGCTCCTACGCGAGCGCGGTGGCCGGCAGCGAGCGGCTGCTCAAGGAGTACCAGGACTCGCTGCTCGTGCGCATGCTCTCGGACGGCAGCGAAGTGAAGAACGAGCCGCCGAAGTAGGCGCGCGCGGCGGGCCTACAGCTTCCCGAGCTCCTCGTTCGCGAGTTCGCAGGCCGGATCGAGTTCGAGCGCCTGCTCGGCCTTCGCTTGCGCCTCGGCGTTGCGCCCCAGTTCGCGCAGGCAAGTCGCCTCGTGCGCCATCCACTGGGCCTTCTCCTTGTCCCCCATCTCGGCCGGCTTGTCCGCGTCCATCTCGGAGGGGATGATCGGACCGACGTGGTACTCGCGCAGCGCGTCGGCCCACTTCTTCTGCGCCACGAGCGCCTCGGCCCACTGCTCGTGCAGCTTCCTGCGGAACGGATCGATCTGGTTCGCCTCGTCGAGCCGGCGCGCGGCCTGCTCGGGCTGAGCTTTCGTCATCAGCCAGGCCGCGACCGCCATGCGCCCGTCGAAGTCGCCCGACTCGCAGTCGAGCCACTTCTGGATCTCCTGCATGGCGCCGTCGGTGTCGCCCTTGGCGGTCAGGATGGCCCCGACCAGTCGCTCGGCGTTGAGCTCCTTCTCGGGGTAGCCGGGGAAGTCCTTCTCGGCCGCTCGCGCTTGCGCGAGCGCCAGGTCGAGCTTGTCGTCGGCCCTGTAGAGCGACGCGAGCGCCATGCGCGCGCGGAAGTCGTCGCCGCCCTGGGCGAAGGCCTTCTGGTACTGCACAACCGCTTCGTCGGTGTCCTTGCCCGCGAGCGCGATCTCGCCGCGCAGGAAAGCGGCGCGCGGGTGCTTCACTTCCTCCGCACCCAGGTGGCGCAGCGCCTCCTCGGCGTCGATGCGCGCGCCCGATTGGAAGGAGCCGACCGCGACCGTGACCCAGTCCTCGCACCAACGCTCGAGCTGCGCTGCGTCCGCGGGCGGCTTGGGCGCGAGCGACAGACGCAGCCGCGCGACGCGACCCGCATCCCAGCGCGGCTCGATCTTCAGATCCGCCGTGATCTCCTGCACGCGCTGCTTGAAGGCGCGGTCGACCTCCTCGGGCGTCTGCTTCAAGACGTCGGCGAAGGCCTCGTCGAGATCGAGCCCCTTGTCGAAGGCCTCGAGCAGGTGCACGAGCGCGGGGAAACCGTGGCTTCCGACCCACATCTCGCACAGCAGTCCGCCCTGGTAGTACGCGAAGATGATGCGGTCGGTGCGGAAGGCCGCGTTCAGGTCGCGCACCGGGATCAGTTGCTCGTTGGCGAGCGCATCGACCAGATCACGGCGCATGTTGCGCGACCAGGAAGGGTTGTGGTTGACCTCCTCCCAGGTCGCGATGCCCTCGGTGATCCAGCGCGGGCAGCGGTTGTGCGAGAGGCCCAGGTGGATCACGTGCGTGAACTCGTGGAAGCTCGTGCGCGCCCAGGAGAAGGTGCCGCGCATCTCCGCCAACGGCGAGACGGCGGTCACGACCGGACCGAAGCACACGCCCAGCGCGGGGTAGCCCTCGAAGCCGGTCGAGCGCACGGAGAAGTCGGCGTGCTTGCCGAAGACCTCGATCGCGGTCGGGCCGGGCGTGTAGCCGTAGCGCGCGGCGAGCTCCTTGCGCGCCTGGCCGTAGAAGGGCATCAGGTACGTGGCGAAGACCTCGGCCGCGCGCGGGTCCCAGGCGAAGCTGAGGTCGCCGTCGTCCGTGCGCAGGAGATCCTTGTTCATGCGCTTCAGGACCTTGCGCGTGTTGTCACGCCAGGCGTCCTGGCGCGGCGCGGCGAGCTCCTGCGCCTTGTCGAGCGCCTCGAGGCCGCCCTTCTCGTCGCCGGTGTTCGCGAGCGCCTTGCCGAGCATGCCCCAGGCCTCGTAGTCCGCGGGATCGCGCTCGGTCGCTTCCTTGGCAAAGGGCACGGCTTCGCCGAAGCGATACAGGTCGCACAGGTGTGCGGCGAGTTCGCGCGCGGGCATCGAATCGGCGGGGTCCTCCTTGGCCAGCGCGTCGAGCTCCTTGCGGCAGTCCTCGGTACGGTGCTCGATCCAGGCCAGCGCGGCGCGCAGCGCGCGCACGTCGCGGCGCTGCGGCGCGAGCTTCTCCAGACGCGCCAGGCGCGAGCGCACACGCTTCAGATTGCCGTCGTCGAGGTTGGCCGACGTGCCCGCGACCAGCGCCGGGATCGATTCGGGCCGCATCAGCAGGTACTCGTCGAGGATCAGCGCCGCGTTCTTGCGCCGGCGCAGCCAGTTGAAGCGGTACAGCTCGTACTGGCCGAGCGTCGCGCCTTCGTGTGTCTTGTGCAGCCGCAGCGCTTCCTCGTAGAGCTGTCCGGCGGAGCGGCGCGCGCCCTCGGCGACCTCCTTGTCGGCCTCGAAATACAGGTCGGCGAGTTCGACCAGGACGTCCGCTTCGCTCGAACCCTCCGCGCGCGTCTTCTCGTCGGCCGCGACGAGCGTCTCCGAGGCGCCGGAGAGGTCGCCCAGGCGCCGCTGGCAGCGCGCCTTGTCGAGCAGGCCACCCCACTCCTGGTCGCTGCCGGTCGCAGCACCCGCTTCGAGGTAGGTGCGCGCCTCGTCGTGCTTGCCGTTCGCGGCCGCGACGCGCGCGAGCGCCCAGGCATCGCGGGCGTCGAGCGCGGGGGCGAGGTGCTCGCTCTCCAGCAGTCCCGCAGCCTCCACGGAGCGGCCGAGGGTCAAGCAGAGCCCGGCCTGGGAGCGCAGCGCGGCCGGGAGGACCGCCGGCCAGGCCTTGCGCGCAGCCTCCAGGGCCAACTTGCCGTCCGCGAGGGCCGCCTCGTACTCGTCCTGGTCCGCGTGGCAGCGCGCGCGCAGGAGCAGCGCTCGCGCATCCCCGGGCGTGTCGGCCAGGGTTTCCTCGGCAGCGCGGATCGCGGAGCGGAACTCGCCGCGCCGGCGGTCCTTGTCCGCCTCCTTGAGCGCCTCGGTGACCAGCGCCGCGTCCTCGGAGGACTGGGCCGCGGGATCCTGAGCGCGCGCTGGCCGCGCCGAGGCCGGAGCGGCGCTCGAGATCCAGCCCAGGAGACACCCCGCCAGCACTGCCATCGATCGCTTCATGCCCATGGATTCGACCACTCCGCGCCGCCCAAGCCAAGCCAGCTTCCTGTAGGACTCGCGCGCAGCCATTGTTTCGGCCTTCCGGCTTTCGTATCCCATCCGACCATGAAGCTCAGCTTGTCGCGCGCCACGACGCTCGTCCTTGTCCTCTCCGCGACCCTCGCCACGAGTGGTTGCCGCACCCAGAGCGTGCGTCCTCCGACGCCCGCGCTCTCCTCGAGCGCGAGTGAAGCGCCCAAGGCGTTGCCGCCGTGGGTCGAAGAACCCTTCGGCGCGGAGCGTCTGCACAAGACGGAGCTGTGGCTCGGCGAACAGGATCCGCAGAAGCGCAGCTTCTGGTTGATCGAAGCCGAACTCGAGCTCGCGATGGGCCGTCTGCAGGAAGTGCAGCAGGAAGTGCGGCGCGGCGGCGCGAGCTCGCAGAGCGCGCTGCAGGCCTCGCGCGTGCGCAACGCGCGCACGGCGCTCGAGAAGATCGCGCACGAGGATTCCGCCGACGAGAGCCAGCAGAAGCGCGCGCAGGATTCGCTCGCGAGCGCCGACACGCTGCTCGCTCAGCTCGGCCAATCGCGCAAGACGACCGGCGTGCCGGTGATCGCGCGTGCGCAGTGGGGTGCTGCGCCCGCGCGCGCGGCGCTGATGATCAAGAACTCCGGCGGCTGGAAGAAGATCACCGTGCACCACTCGGCCGAGGCCGATCCCACGCCGCTCGACGGCAGCGCCGCGAGCTCCGCCGCCGCGCTGCGGCAGATCCAGCGCTCGCACCTGAAGGGCAAGACGCCGCCCTGGGGCGACATCGGCTACCACTACCTGATCGATCCCGAGGGCCGCGTGTTCCAGGGCCGCGATCTCGCCTGGCAGGGTGCGCACGCCAAGGGCGACAACAACATCCAGAACATCGGCATTTGCCTGCTCGGCAACTTCGACGAGGAGAAGCCCACGCAGGCAGCGCTCGACAGCCTGCGCAAGCTGCTCGACGATCTGCGCCGCACCTACCGCATCCCGCGCAGCGAGGTGCACAAGCACGCCGACTTCCGCAGCACGGACTGCCCGGGCAAGTTCCTCAAGCCCTGGGTGGAAGCGTACCGGAAGGGCTCGGGCTCGGACTCGGCAGCCCACGCGAACTGAGCCGCGTGGAGGACGGGCGCGCGTCGCCCGGCTCGCCCGCAGCTTCGAGATCCGCGCGCACCATCGTGCGGATCAATTCCTCGAAGCCGACCTGCGGCTCCCAGCCGAGCTTGGCGCGCGCCTTCGACGCATCGCCGCACAAGACGTGCACCTCGGCCGGCCGCTCGAAGGCGGCGTCGACGCGCACGTGCTCCTGCCAGTCGAGGCCAGCCTCCTCGAAGGCCAGCGCGCACACCTCGCGCACGCTGTGCATCACGCCGGTCGCGATCACGTAGTCGTCGGGCTCCTTCTGTTGGAGCATGCTCCACATCGCGCGCACGTAATCGCCGGCGAAACCCCAGTCGCGCCGCGCGTCGAGATTGCCGAGCACGAGCTCGCGCTCGAGTCCGAGCGCGATGCGCGCGGCCGCGCGCGTGATCTTGCGCGTCACGAACTCGGTCCCGCGCCGCGGCGACTCGTGGTTGAAGAGGATCCCGCTGGTCGCGAAGAGGCCGTAGCTCTCGCGGAAGTTGACCGTGATCCAGTGCGCGTAGACCTTGGCGACGCCGTAGGGCGAGCGCGGGTGGAAGGGCGTCGTCTCGCGCTGCGGCGTCTCGTGCGCGTGGCCGAACATCTCCGAGGTCGAGGCCTGGTAGAAGCGCGCCTTGGGCGCGACGTGGCGCATCGACTCGAGCAGGCGCGTGACGCCGATGCCGGTGATCTCGGCCGTGTGCACGGGCTCGTCGAACGAGGTCGGGACGAAGCTCTGCGCGGCGAGGTTGTAGATCTCCTGCGGGCGGCTCTCCGAGAGCGCGCGCATCAGGCTCGACTGGTCGAGCAGGTCGCCTTGCACGAGGTGCAGGCGCGGGAGCAGGTGCTGGATGCGCGCGAGGTTGGCGCTGGAGGAACGGCGCACGAGGCCGAAGACCTCGTAGCCCTCGGCCAGCAGGAGCTCCGCGAGGTAGCTTCCGTCCTGGCCGGTGATGCCGGTGATGAGAGCGCGGCGCTGGTTCATGCGGGTAGTGACGATCGCACGTGGCGCTTCTTCGCGCAAATGCGAGGCTGATTCGCCGAGTCCCGCTTCACTCTCCAGGAGTCACTTGCAATCCTGGGGATATGCCGCGGCCCCGGAACCAGACCAAGAGCACCGACTCAAGGGGGCGTGTCAATCTGGGCATGTCACTTGCCAACCGGACGCTTCTCGTGGAACGGCGCAGAGACGAGTTCGTGCTGCGTCTCGTCCCAGACCGAGAGACTTGGCTCTACGAGAACAGGGAAGCGCGAGAGTCGGTTCGCCGAGGCCTGCGGCAGGCGCAGGCACGCAAGTGTGCCCGTTGACCACCGAGCATTCCCGGGAGCCACCCACGCATGCAGCCCGAGCACCGCGTGCCCAGCGATCCCGCCAGCATCCTGCTCGCGGTGTTCCTCTCCCTGCTCGGCGTGACGCAGGTCCAGCAAGCCCGGGCGGCGGCAGCGCAGCGCCCGACTCCACGCTACCCCGCCGGCAGCAGCCCGCGCGCGAGCAGCACCCCCACCGTGGCCGCGAGCACCAGGCGGTACCAGCCAAAGGGCGCGAGGCCGCGCGTCTGCAGCCAGTTCACGAGCCAGCGCACCGCCAGCCAGGCCGAGACCGCCGCCACCAGCGCCCCGACCACGATCGGCGCGGCGCCGTAGTGCTCGAGCATCGCGCCTCCGGCGTCGTGCGCCTCCTTCACGGTCGCGGCGCAGAGCGTCAGCACGCCGAGCAGCAGGCTGAACTCGACCGCCGCCGCGCCCGAGAGACCCAGCAGCAGGGCGCCCCCGATCGTCGCCAAACTGCGGCTCGTTCCGGGCAGCAGCGCCAGGCACTGGAACAGGCCGATCGCGAACGCGGTCCCGTACGAAAGATCGAGGAGCGCGCGGCCCTGCGAGCCCTGCACGCCGCGGCGCAGGACCGGTACGAGCAGGATCGCCGCCCCGCCGAGGGCCCAAGCCCACACGACCGGCCACAAGCCGAAGAGCGAGTGCTCGATGTGCTTCTTGAACAGCACGCCGACGACCGCAGCGGGGAGGAATGCGACCACGAGTTGCAGCGCGAGCTTCCTCCCGCCCGCGTCGCCGCCCGCGAAGCCGCGCAGCATCCACACGACGCGCGGTGCGTACACGCCGAGCACGGCGAGGATCGCGCCGGCCTGGATGCAGATCGCAAAGGCGCGCGAAGCCTCGTCGTTCCCGATCCCCAGCGCGCGCTGCGCCAGGATCAGGTGCCCGGTCGAGCTGACCGGCAGGTACTCGGTGATGCCCTCGACCAGGCCGAGCAGCGCGGCCTGCGGCAGCCCGAGCCCCGCCGCGTCCGCGGCGACGCTCACGCGATCGACGCGGCCGCTTCGATGGCCGGCGTGAACGGCATGCCAAAGCTCTCGGCGACGGCCTTGCAGACGAGCTTGCCGTCCAGGCAGTTCGCGGCACTCGCGAGCTCGGGGCTCTGCTTCACCGCATTGGCCGGGCCGAGCTGCGCGAGCTTGACCGTCCAGGGCAAGGTCGCGTTCGTGAGCGCCCAGGTGCTCGTGCGCGGGACCGCGCCCGGCATGTTCGCGACACAGTAGTGCACGACGCCGTCGATCACGAAGACCGGCTCGGCGTGCGTGGTCGGATGCACGGTCTCCATGCAACCGCCCTGGTCGATGGCGACGTCGACGAGCACGCTGCCCTTGCGCATGAGCTTCAGGTCGGCGCGCGTGATCAGGCGCGGCGCGACCGCGCCGGGCACGAGCACCGCGCCGACGACGAGGTCGGTCTCCGGCAGCGCCTCGCGGATCGCGTGCGGCGTCGAATAGACCGTGCGGCAGTTGGCCGGCAGGATCTCGTCGAGGTAGCGCATGCGGTCGAGGTTGACGTCCATGATCGTGACGTCCGCGCCCAGGCCCGCAGCCATGCGCGCGGCCTGCGTGCCCACGACACCGCCGCCGAGGATCAGGACCTTCGCCGGACGCACTCCAGGCACGCCGCCGAGCAGGATGCCCGAGCCGCCCGCCGGCGCCTCGAGATACTTCGCGCCGGCCTGAATCGCCATGCGACCGGCAACCTCGCTCATCGGAGTGAGCAGCGGCAGCCCGCCGCCGTGCTCGAGCGTCTCGTAGGCGAAGCAGTGCGAGCCGGTCGCGAGCATCGCGTCCGTCAGCTTGCGGTCGGCCGCGAGGTGGAAGTACGTGAAGACCGTTTGGCCCTTGCGCATGTGCGGCCACTCGGAGGCGAGCGGTTCCTTGACCTTCATCACCATGTCGCTCGTGGCCCAGACACTCGCGGCATCGGGCGCGATCTTCGCGCCGACCTTGAGGTAGGCCTCGTCGGGGAGGCTGCTGCCGACGCCGGCGTTCTTCTCGATCAGCACCTCGTGTCCTGCGCTGCGCAGGCGGTCCGCGCCAGCGGGGGTCAGGGCGACTCGGTTCTCGTTGTTCTTGATCTCGCGGGCGACACCGATCTTCACGGCGGGTTACTCACAGGCGGTACGGAGGGTGGACCCGGGGGTCCGGGCACGAAAGGGGGCCAGAGTCTAGCGTCGGCGAGCCGCAGGAAAACTCTTGTCGGCCCTACGCTTCTTGCCTACCCTTCTCGCCCCTCGGTCAGAAGCCGAGGCTCCGGGCGATTAGCTCAGCTGGCTAGAGCGCCACGTTGACATCGTGGAGGTCACTGGTTCGAGTCCAGTATCGCCCACCAGCTCCCCTTCGGCCCTCACAAGCCTCCGGGCGCTGCGTAGTTCCCCGGCCGGGGGCGCCCCACCCCACCGAACTGGCCATGCTCACACTCCTCGTTGCAGCGCTCCTCTCCCAGACTCCGATCACCCCGCTCACGCCCGAGGAGAAGTACAAGCGGCGGGTGACGCCGGTGGTCGAGGTCGCCGAAGCCGCAGCTCCCGCGGTGGTCTACATCCAGACCGAGCAGTTCAAGAACGTGCAGGACTGGATGGGCCGGGTGCTCTCGATGAAGACCGGCGCGGGTGCGGGCTCGGGCGTCGTGATCATGAAGGAAGGCTTCATCATCACGAACTACCACGTGGTCGAGGGTGCGACGAACATCACCGTCAGCTTCGACAAGCGCTACGACGAGAGCGACTACAAGGCCGAGGTGATCTCGGCGGTGAAGCAGGAGGACCTCGCGCTGCTGCGCATCCGCGGCGAGCGCGAGTTCCCGACCATCCCGATGGGCACGAGCTCGGACCTGATGATCGGCGAGACGGTCGTCGCGATCGGCAATCCCTACGGCCAGACGCTGACCGTCAGCCAGGGGATCATCTCGGGCCTGCACCGCAACGTGAACATCCCCAACAACGGGCTGCACTTCGACGACCTGATCCAGACCGACGCCTCGATCAACTTCGGCAACTCCGGCGGGCCGTTGCTCAACATCAACGGCGACCTGATCGGCATCAACTCGGCCATGAACGCGCAGGCGCAGAACATCGGCTTCGCGCTGCCCGTCGACCGCGTGAAAGCCGTGCTCGAAGAGGAGCTGATGCCGACCTGGCTGGGCTTCGACGTCGAGGTCGGCGACCACCTCAAGGTGCAGAACGTGATCGCCGGTGGTCCCGCGGCGCAGGCGGGCATCCAGGAGGGCGACTGCATCGTGAGTCTCAACAATCGCCCGGTCGTGAAGCAGGAGGACTACCGACTCGCCCGCGTGGGTCTGGCGAACATGCAGGAGGTCGACGTCGAGGTCGAACGCGACGGCAAGACGCGCTCGATCCGCCTGCGCGTCTGGGACCGACCCAACGGCATCCTCTTCGAACGCCTGGGGATGAAGGGCGAGAAGGTCGGCCTGGGCAACCGCACCTACGTGCGCGTGACCGAGGTCCAGCCCGGCGGCCCGGCCGACAAGCTCGGGATGAAGATCGGCGACGTGATCGACGCGGTGCACCCCAACGTCAGCATCGCCGACCGCGAGCGCTCGCTGATGGTCGGCTCTCCCGAACAGCTCGCCTGGCTCGTCTCCGAGCTGCCCGCGAAGTCCGAGATCTTCGTCGACCTGTACCGCGACCTGGACGGGAACCGGCACTTCTCGCAGGACGAATTGCACCGCGGCCTGCTGACCCTGCGCTGATCGGGGCGATCCCGCAAGGGGTCGCGGATGACAGCCGCGTGAACCCGGGGTACTCTGTGGGGAGCCCCACCACGCATTGGGAGGGGCGGGAAGCCCTTTCCGACCCCTGCCCCCCCGACGATGACGGCCGCACTTCTACGTTTCAGCGAGCGCTTCGGCCAGATGCTCTCGCGCACCCTGCTGACGGTGCTCTATTTCGTGCTCCTCGGCCCGTTCGCCCTGCTCTACCAGCTGGTCGCCGACCCGCTGCACCTGCGCCGGCGTCGTGCGGGCAACTGGAGCCCCTGGGTCAGCCTGAACGACACCCTCCCGCGCGCCCGCCGGCAGGATTGACGATGAACATCCTCGGACTGTCGTTCTACTACCACGATTCCTCGGCCGCCCTCGTCCAGGACGGCAAGCTCGTCGCCGCCGCCGAGGAAGAGCGCTTCAGCCGCGTGAAGCACGATTCGGGCTTCCCCAAGCTCGCGATCGAGTTCGTCTGCAAGATGGGCCGGATCACGCTCGACGACGTCGACTTCGTCGTGTTCTACGAGAAGCCCTTCGTCAAGTTCGAGCGCATGTTGCTCACCGCGATGGCGACCTTCCCGCGCTCCTCGGCGGTCTTCCGCGAGTCGATGCAGCGCTGGATCTCGGACAAGCTCTGGATCAAGTCGCACATGGCGCGGCGCCTGGAGATCCCGGCCTCGAAAATCCTCTTCGCCGAACACCACGTCAGCCACGCCGCGTCGAGCTACTACACCTCGCCCTTCGACGAGGCCGCGATCCTCACGGTCGACGGCGCCGGCGAGTGGACCACCTCGACCATCGGTCACGGCAAGGGCACCCAGATCCAGGTGCTGAAGGAGTTGCGCTTCCCGCACTCGCTCGGCCTGCTCTACTCGGCCTTCACGACCTACTGCGGCTTCGAGGTCAACGAGGGCGAATACAAGCTGATGGGCATGCACCCCTACGGCCAGCCCAAGTACGTGGACAAGATCCACGAACTGCTCGAGATCGCCGAGGACGGCAGCCTGTGGCAGGACATGTCGTACTTCGCCTACCAGTACTCGACCGACAGCACGCTCTCGGATCGCTTCGGCCAGCATTTCGGCAAGCCGGCGCGCGATCCCAAGCTGGGCGACAAGTCGCTCGATCCGTACTACTGCGACATGGCGGCGAGCATCCAGCGCGTGACCGAAGAGGTCGTGCTCAAGATGGCGCACCACGCGCACAAGCTCACGGGCAGCAAGCGCCTGTGCATGGCGGGCGGTGTCGCGCTCAACTCCGTCGCCAACTACAAGGTGCTGCGCAACGGCCCCTTCGAAGAGCTCTACATCATGCCCGCGCCGGGCGACGACGGCGGATCGGTGGGAGCGGCCTACTGGGCCTACAACCACCTGCTCGGCCAGCCGCGCGGACCCGCGCTCGATCACGCCTACCTGGGCAGCGAACACTCGGACGCGGACATCGAGGCCTTCCTGAAGAAGAACGACATCGCCTACGAGCACATCGCCGACGACGAGAAGTTCTTCGACTTCGTGGCGCAGCAGCTCGCCGACGGCATGGTCTGCGGCTGGTTCCGCGGGCGCTTCGAGTTCGGGCCGCGTGCGCTCGGTGCGCGCTCCATCATCGCCGACCCGCGCCGGGCCGAGATGAAGGAGAAGCTCAACGCGACGATCAAGTTCCGCGAACCCTTCCGGCCCTTCGCGCCCTCGGTGCTCGAGGAGCGCGCGGACGAGTTCTTCGACATCCCGCAGGCCGAGAAGCACTTCCCCGCGCGCTTCATGCTCTACGTGACGCCCGTGCGGCCCGAGAAGCGCGACGTGCTGCCCGCGATCACGCACGTCGACGGCTCTGGACGCCTGCAGACCGTCTTCAAGGACACGAACCCCTCCTACCACGGCATCATCCGGCGCTTTGGCGAACTGACCGGCGTGCCCGTGATCATGAACACCTCGTTCAACCTGAAGGGCGAGCCGATCGTCGAATCCCCGGCACACGCCTTCAACACATTCAGCCTGTCCGGCATGGACCTGCTGCTCCTGAACAACTACGTCGTGCGCGCACCCGCCAAGAAGAAGATCGCGGAGACGGTCTTCCACCTGCGCCACGAAGGCGATTCCGTGACCGCGATGGTCAGCTGAGGTTCCGATGCGCGCCATCAACGTACTGCTCGCCCTGCTCGTCAGCCTGTTGCTCGGCATCGCCGTGCTCGAGGTCGGTCTGCGCGTCATCGGCCTCGGGCCGCCCGTGACGATCGGTCAGTTCGACCCGCAACTGGGCTGGGTCAAGACGCCCGGCGCCTCGATCCACCGCCACACCTCCGAGTTCGACGTGCACTTCGACATCAACGCGCTCGGCTTGCGCGACGACCCGATGTCGAGCCCGGCCAAGCCCGCCGGCAAACTGCGCGTGCTGATGCTCGGCGACTCCTTCGTCCAGGGCTACACCGTCGAGCGCCACGACCTGTTCGTGGACATCCTCGAGCGCTGGTGGAAGGCCGAAGGCCGCGAGATCGACGTGATCAACGCCGGCACCGAGGGCTACTCGACGGACCAGGAGGCGCTCTGGCTCGCCGGCCCCGGCCGCGGTTTCGAGCCCGACGTCGTGCTGCTCTTCCCCTACGAGAACGACCTGTACTGGAACGCGGCCACGAGCTACGACCGCTACCAGAAGCCGCGCATCAACGCCGATGGACACCCCGAGGCGCGCGTGCTCGCCGACCCCGGCGAGAAGAACACCTTCGAGAAGTCCGCGCTCGGCACGCTGATCGGCAAGTTCTCCGCCGAACGCAAGAGCTGGACGCCCGACGGCGGCCACGCCCTCGACATGGAGTCCGCCGCCTTCTTCCACGAGCCGCCCGTCTTCATGAAGGAGGCTCTCGAGCGCACGCAGGGCGCGCTGCTCAACCTCAAGCAGACCTGCAGCGAGCTCAAGGCGCGGCTCGTGGTCGTTCCGATCCCGCACAAGGCGAGCATCCAGTCCGACGCGCGCGAAGCCCTCGAGCGCTACATCGGCGTCGCTCCCTCGCTCTGGTCCGCCGACCAGCCGACCGACACCTTCCTCGCGATCTGCAAGCAGCTCTCGCTCGAGACGATCGACGTGCGCAAGCCGCTCGCGACCTTCCACGAGCACGGCGAACCGCTCTACTTCCAGCGCGACTGGCACTTCAACCCCTGGGGCAACCACGCCTTCGCGGCCGTCCTCCACGACGACCTCGACCAGCGCGGCGTGTTCCCCGCCGCCTACTCGGCCAAGACCCCCGCCGCCGAGCCGCCCACGGAAACGCCCGAGCCGCGCCTGCCACGCTGGCCCTTCGTCTTCGTCGGCCTGTGGCTCGCCGTCGGCACGCTCTACCGCTTCACCTACCGCGATGAGCCCGCCTGGCGCGCCTACCTGCAGGTCGGCTGCATGCTGGGCCTGATCTTCACGATCGCGATGACCGGCTCGCACCTGATCGGCATGCTGCCCCCCAACATCGCCGCCGCCGTCGCGGTGCTGGTCGTCGGGGGGATCCTGATCTTCGTGCTCTACAAGCTCGGCCGCCGCGTCGCGACCACCCTCGAGCTCTTCCTCGCGTTCACCCGGCGCGGCCACTGGTACCTCCTGCCTCTGGTCGTCGTCCTGCTCTCGATCGGCAGCCTGCTGGTGGTCGCAGCGAGCTCCCCGCTGGTGGCGCCCTTCATCTACACACTCTTCTGAGCACACCCGGCGGATCCGCGGTACCCTTTTCCAAGACCATGGGACGCCTGCTCGGACAAAACGGCCGCTGGGTCGCCCTCGCCGCCGTGCTCGCGCTCGCGGCCCTGGTCCTGTGGATCGCCCTGCGCAACGACGTCCCCACCGACGCCTACCACCCTTAAGGAGCCAACCGTGACCGAAACAACCGAACGCAAGGGCTTCGCAGGCTTCCTGCGCGAGAACTGGCTCTTCATCGCCGCGCCCTTCGTGCTGATCGTCGTGGCGCTGCTGCTGCTGTTCATCCTGGGCGGCGACTCACCCTCGGGGTTCCTCTACAACATCTTCTAGGGACTCTGCCGCCCTTCGCTGTGCGGGCTTGGAATCAAACATCCTGACCGCGAGCAGGTCGGTCACCTCGAGCATCCGCGGGCACAGGCCCGCGACCATCGCCGCGGTCTGCGTGTGATTGCGATTGGTGATCGGCCGCACGTAGTTGCGCCAGGCGAGATAGATCCACAGGTGGCTCTCGAGCTTCTCGCGCTTCTTCGACGCGCCCCAGTTGCGCCGCACGAGGCGGCTCAGGTTGTCGCGCAGCATCGCGAAGGTGTGGTTGATCGGGAAGAGCGGATTCTTGTAGCTGCGCGGCACGCTCGAGTGCGTCTTTTGGTGCACGAGACGCTCGCCGAAGAGGCGCTTCAGCGCCACGCCGTAGGTGTGCTTCTCGTCGGTACCGACAAAGACCTTCGCCTTCGGATCGCAAACGCGCGCGAGCACTTCGAAGCAGCGCGTCATCTTCTCGCGTGACTCGCTCTTGCGCTTGACGTCGCCCTCGAGCTTCTCGTAGCGCGCGAGCTTGGCCAGGTTCGCTTTCGAGAGCGGTTTCCGCGCTGGAAGCGTGCCCACCTCCGCGTGCAGGATGCAGTAGCTCGGCTTGTGCACGAGCACGGGCACGGTCACGGGTTTCAAGCGGCGGTTGTGCTCGAAAGTCTCGAGCTCGTCGAGCTGGAACTGCCCCTCCCAGGGCGTCGCGATCCCGCGCATGCGCATGCGCCACTCGTGGAAGCCGCGGCCTTGCTTGCCGAAGAGATCCAGCCGCCGCGCGACCGTGCGCAGCGTGCAGTGATGCGTCTTCGCGATCTGGCGCAGCGTCACCTTCGAGATCAGCGCGAGGAAGATCTTCACGTCGAGCGAGACGCGTTTCAGGCCATAGTCGACGCGAAACGTCTGCGTCGAAAACGTGCGTTTGCAGCCCTTGCACTGGAAGCGCTGCACGCGGCGGCCGTCACAGGCGCGCGTGTAGTGGCCGCGGCGTTGGTACTGGAAGCCGGCGGAGCCGGCACATTTGGGTTCTTCGCAGGGGCAGTGATCTGGGCGAAATTCCATCAGGCGATCCTCCTTGGCGCGCCCGGGAGAGGCGCGTCCACACGGAAGACGCTCGGATCAGGCCAAGGTTGCGCGCGCCGGACCGATTTCCTGCACAGCGAAGGGCGGCAGAGTCCCTATTCGGCAAGGTCGAGCCCGAATCCGCGCAGCAGATCGAACCCCCCGCAAGCCTCCGCCACGAGCAGATGCAGTTGCGTATGCTCGTCAATCATCACGCGCTTCAGCTCGTAGCGGTCCGTCGAGGGGTTGTTCGTTCCCGCGTGCGTCGTGGTCGCGCTGGTGAAGCCCGAGTCGCGCGCGCTTTGCTTTGCGGCGGCGTGGTAGTCCCAGCGCCGGCCGAAGGGGTAGGCGAAGCTCGTCACGGGGCGGCCGAGGGTGCGCTCGAGCGCGTCCTTTGAGTCGCCGACCTCGCGCGCGGCAGCGGCGGGCTCGAGGCGTGCGAGGATCTCGTGGTGGACGGTGTGCGCGCCGATCTCGACGCCGGCGCGGTCGAGTTCGCGCACGTCCTGCCAGGTGAGGTAGAGCTGGTCGCAGAGCGCACGCTCATCGCCGCCTTCGAGGCGGAAGAGTTCGTCGATGATGCGCGTGCGCTCGGGCGCAGGCGCCTCGTACTTGAGGATGCGCTTGTGGTGGTAGGCGGAGAGCCCGGGGCGCAGGAGTTCTTTCGTGCGCGAGTCTGCGGCTCGTTCGAGATAGAGGGCGGTCAGGCGCTCGAGGCCGATCCGCTCTTGCAGCCAGAAGTACTTGTGGGTCCAGTTGAGTCGGCGCTCGTCGAGTGGCGCGCTCTCGAGATAGATCGTGGCCGAGAGCTTCAGACGCTGCAGCAGCGGCAGCAACTGCGTCAGGTTGTCGCGGTAGCCGTCGTCCATCGTCAGCGCGACGAGACTGCGCTTGCCGGGTTCAGCGAGGCGTTCGAGGGCACGGCGCAGTTCGAGCACTTCGTAGCGGCGGGCGAACCAGGCCAGGATGCGCTCGAGCTCCGCGGCGCCGATGCGCATGTTGGGCCCGAGCGGCGCGTTGCCGGCCTCCGCGACGCAATGGCCGGCGAGCACCAGCAGGCGACGCGGCATGATCCGGTCCACGAGCGCGTGTGCGCCGGTGTGGAACAGGGCGCGCGCGTAGAGCCCGCGCAGGGCGCGTTTCAGGGCGTGGCGGATCGGCATGGCGCGGTCGTGAAGCCTACCCCATCGTCTCGTCGTCGCGATCGCCGTCGGTGAGGTACCAGCGCGAGGCGTCCAGGGCGGCCTGTGCCAGGGGGTGAGCCGGATCGTGGACGTGCACGATCACGCTCAGATGGTTCTCCGGCTTGGGCGGGAGGAAGCCGGCCTCCTCCAAGCGCCCGCGCCACCACGAGCCGTCGATGGCGGTGGCGCGCACAGCGCGCGCGCCGAGCGCCTCGAGTTCGGCGAGCGCGCCCGAGATTCCGGCCGCGACAGCCGCTTCCTCGTCGGCCAGCAGATCGACGAGGTAGCCGACGTTCTCGCCTTCGCGCGGGGGCTGCACCACCACGTAGCCGCGGAAGGCGCCGTCGCGCGCGTGGATGCCCAGGCAGCGGTGACGGCCGGAGGGCGCCTGGAGAAAGCGCCAGCTGAGGTAGGCCGGATCGCGGCGCACCATCAGCGCAAAGCGCCGTGCGACGCGCAGCGCGAGTTCCTCGACCGCTGCGGGGAAGCTCTCGAGCGGGCGCAGGCTCCAGCCCTCGACCGAATGCTCGAGGCGCTCACGCGCCTTGGCGCAGCGCCGCGCGTGCAGGGGGGCGAGCCAGCGCCGCAGCCGGCCTTCGCTCGCGCGCACGGCGCGCGCGCTCGAGCCGGCGCCCAGCAAGAAGGTCCAGGGTCGCACTTTTCCGACCTCTCTCCAGCCGAGCTCCAGGAAAATGTGCGCCGAGCGGCGGTTCGGCAAACCGAAGACGATCGGCCAGCCGGCCGCCTTCGAGGCCTGCATCGCAGCGCGGTCGAGCGCGCTGAAGAGACCGCGCTTGCGCCAATCCGGGTGCGTCATCACATCGCCGGTCTCGCCGATCGCGGATTGCGATTCGGGATCACCCAGCGCGAGCGCGATGCGCGGACTGCAGGCGTAGCCCGCGAGCGACTCGCCCTTCCCGCTGCGCGAGAGGAACGAGAGGCTCGTTCCGTGCGGGCTCTCGTCGTAGCGCCAGGCGAGCGCGCGCTCGTCGACGGGCTTCTTGAAGCACGCGTTGAACAGCGCCACCTGCTCGCCGCGGTCATTTGGCGAGCAGGCGTGGACACGCACGTCCGGCGGCGCTGGCTCCTGGCGGGGCTTCTGGCTCACTTGGTCTTCACGGGAGCCGGCGGACGCGGAGGCAGCGCGGCCTTCTTCGACTGCATCGCGGCGAGCACTTCCTGCACCGCACGCTCGAGTTGCGGGTCGCGTCCCTCGAGGATCGACTTGGGGTCGTTCTCGACGACGATGTCCGGGTCGACGCCATGGCCCTCGACCGCCCACTGCCCGTTCGCATCCGCGTGTCCGAACTCGGGCACGTTGCACGAGCCGCCGTCGATCAGCGGGCCGTGACTGGTGATGCCCGTCACGCCGCCCCAGCTGCGCTTGCCGATCGTCGGGCCGAGCTTCGCGTTCTTGAACATCCAGGGGAAGATGTCGCCGTCGGAGGCCGAGTCCTCGTTCAGCAAGCAGGCCATCGGGCCGGTGAAGACCGCCTGCGGGTAGGTGCCGGTGTACTCGCTGTTGCGCGCGTACTCCGTGCCGAGCAGCGTGCGCCGCAAGCGCTCGAGGATGATCTGCGAGACGTTGCCGCCGCCGTTGCCGCGGTCGTCGATGATCAGGCCTTCCTTGCGGATCTGGCCGTAGTACCACTTGCCGAACTCGGCAATGCCCTCCGGGCCCATGTCGGGGATGTGCATGTAGCCGATGCGGCCACCCGAGAGCTTGTTCACCAGCGCGCGGCGCGACTCGACCCAGCCGAGGTAGATCAGGCTCGACTCCGAGCGCAGCGGCCGCCAGAGCACCTTGCGTGCGCCCTCGATCGTCGGCTTGTCGTTGAGCAGGAACTCGACCGCGTGGCCGGCCTTGTCGCGCAGCAGTCGGTACGGGTTCTCGCGCGCGGCGAGATCGACGCCGTCGATCGCCAGCACATAGTCGCCGACCTTCGCGTCGACGCCGACCTCGAGAGCGGCGAACGGTAGGTCTCCTCCTAGTTGTGCCCGGCGAAGATCTGCGCGATTCGGTAGCGACCGGCCTTGGCGTCGAGCTCGAAACGACCGCCGAAGAGCGCCACGGGGTGGCGCTCGGGCTGGTACCAATCGCCGCCCGTGATGTAGGCGTGGCCGATGTTGAGCTCGGCGACCATCTCCCCCATCACGTAGTTGAGATCGGAGCGGTGCGCGACGTAGGGCAACCAGCTCTCGTACTGCTTGCGCAGCGCATTCCAGTCGTAACCGTGCATGTTGGGCACGTAGAAGTAGTCGCGGAAGCGGCGCCAGACCTCCCCGAAGGCCTCGACCCACTCCTCGTGCGGAACGCGGTCCTCGAACAGGCCGTCGGTCGAAATGGGCTTCTTCGATCCCTTGCCGCTCGCCGACGCGTCGTAGAGGCCGAAGCCGCCGCCCGAGCGCACGAGCAGCTTCGAGCCGTCGGCGCTGACCGAGTAGCCGTCTGCTTCCTCGACCAGCACCGAGGGCTTGCGATCCTTGATCGAGAAGGCCATCAGATCGGTCGTGCGATCGCTCTCGCGGCCGTAGAAGAAGGCGCCCGAGCGCATGTAGAAGAGCGTGTCCTTGTTGGCCGCGAGGCTCGAGTAGTTGTCGGCCTCGACCGGCACGCGCACGACGCGCTGCGCGAGACCGTCGAAGTCGATCCCGACGGGCTTGGGACCCTCGGGCTTGGTCTCGCCCTGCTTCTCGTCGCCGTCCTTCTTGTCCGTGTCCTTTTTCTCGCCGTCCTTTTTCTCGCCGTCCTTTTTCTCGCCGTCCTTCTTCGCCTCGTCCGGCTTGTCGATCGTGACTTCGTCGCTCTGCGGCGGGAAGGGATGCGCGACGTCCTTGCGCAGCGCCAGCGCGAAGAGTCCGGTCGTGCGGTTGGTCGCAATGTTCCACTCGAGCGCGTTCATCTGCGGCACGTACTCACGATCGGAGAGGTACCACAGGTAGTTCCCGTTCGGGTCCCAGACCGGCTCGGACTCGTTCCACTGTTCACCCGTGACGCGCGTGAGCTTTCCGTCGGCCGCGCTCCAGATCCAGATCGAGCGGAAGGCGTTCGCATCCTGCAGCGAGAAGGCCATCCAGCGGCTGTCCGGCGACCAGCTGTAGTCACCGACGTTGCCGCTCTTGTCGCGCGCGACCTCGCGCACGCTCTTCGCCGCGACGTCGACGCAGCGGATCGTGCCGGTCGACTCGCTGAAGGCGATCGACTTGCCATCGGGCGACCAGACCAGGCCTTGGCGCCGGCAGCTGCCGTCCTTCGTGATTTGCTCGGGCTCGCCGCTGCCGTCCTGGTTCTCGAGCCAGACCTCTTCCTCTCCACTGCGGTCGGAGAGGTACGCGATGCGCGCCCCGTCGGGCGACCACGCCGCTTCGCGCTCGTGCGCGTCCGAGCTGTGCGTCAGGTTGCGCGCGATGCCCTTCTCGATCGGGACGGTGAACACGTCGCCGCGCGCGACGACGAGCGCGCGCTCGCCCTTGGGCGAGAGCCCGCCGCTCTCGATCCAGCTCCCGACCGCCACGCGCGAGGGTCGCATCGCGACGCCGTCGGTCGGCACGCTGATGTCGAGTTGCGCCACCTTTCCGGTGTGCGTGTCGAGCACGCGCAGCTCGCCGCCGAGTTCGAAGACGATCTCGCCGTCCTCGCCCTTGCTCGGCCAGCGCACGTCCCACTGCGTCTCGTGCGTCGCCTGGGTCACCTTCTGCGACTCGATGTCGTAGTCGAACAGGTTGAGCGTCCCGTCGCGGTCGGAGGCGAACCAGATCTGGTTGCCGATCCACATCGGATCGCGCTCGGTGCGCGGCGAGTTCGCCACGGGCACGAGCGAGCTCGTCTTGAAGTCGAAGAGGAAGAGGTCCTGCGCCCAGCCGCCCTGGTAGCGCTTCCAGGTGCGGAAATCGCGCGTCAGCGGCGAGTAGACCGCGCGCTGGCCGTCGGGTGAGAGATCACCCCCGCCCGAGACCGGCATCGGCAGTTGCACCGGGAGCCCGCCCTCGAGGCTGACCGTGTAGAGGTGCGTGCCGACCAGTTCCGCGGAGTCGCGCAGCGAACGGAAGAGCACCGACTTGCCGTCCGGCGACCAGCCGTAGACCTGGTTGTCGTAGCCCCAGCGCGGCGGCAGCGGACCGCGCGCGGGGTACCAGGTCAGCTGGCGCGGGATGCCGCCGCCCGAGGGGATCACGTAGACCTGCTCGTCGCCGTCGTACTGGCCCGTGAACGCGATCCAGGCCCCGTCCGGGGAGAACTTCGGGAAGAGCTCGAGACCTTCGTCGGCCGTGAGGCGTGTCGCGACGCCGCCCGTCGAGGGCGCGACCCACAGGTCGCCGCCGTAGCAGAACACGACGCGGTCCTTGTGGATGTCGGGGAAGCGCAGCAGCTTCGTGCCGGCGTTCGCGGGGGCGGCGGCGAAGACCAGGGCGAGGACGGCGGCGAGTGAGCTCATTCCGAAGAAGCGCATGCGGGTTCCTTTCGAGGGCATGAAGGCCGTCAGGATAGGGAGAGCGCGCTCCAGCGGCCAGCGGCCCCTTGCTAGACTCCCGTACCGATGAGTGCTGAAGGCTCCGCACGCCCGCCGCTGCTCTACACCGCGGGAGCGCTGCTGCTCGCGGCCGTGGCCGTCGGACTGCTCGCGAGCACGCTCTCGAACGTCCCCTACGAACCGAAGTCGGACGACGGCTACTACCTCGCCTTCGCGCGCACGATCGCGCAGGAGGGCCCGGGCGCCTTCCCCAAGCTCTTCGCCTCCTGGAATGGCGACAGTGGCAACTGGATCTACCCCTCGCCTCTGCGCATCGGCTTCGTCGGCGTCTCGGCGCTGTGGGTCAAGCTCTTCGGTGCGACGCTGCCCGCGCTCTCCTGGCTCTCGATCGTGAGCCACGCGGCCTGGATCCTCATCACGGCCTGCTTCGCCCGCCGGCACCTCGAGCAGCGCCGCGCGCTGCTCGCGACAGCACTCGCGAGTTTCGCGCCGCTCTTGCTCGGCACCGCACGCCAGGCGCTGCAGGACAGCTTCCTGCTCGTCTGGATGGCGCTCGCGTGCTGGACCTTCCTCGAGACGCTCGCGCAGCCGCGCTCGCGCGCGTGGCGCATCGCCTTCGTGGCCTCGTTCGCGTTCGCGATCCTGACCAAGGAGCTCGCGCTGCTGCTCCTGCCGGCCTTCGTGCTGGGCTGGTTCGTCGAGCGGCGCGCACGCGCGGGCGAACTGCCCGCGGCGCCCTTCGTCTGGCAGCTCGCAATGCCGGGCCTGATCACGGCACCGCTCTTCCTGCTCGCGGCAGGCGGCTTCGGGCCGCTGCTGCAGACCGTGCGCACCGTGCTCGGTTCACCCTCGACGAACACCTACGCCATCCGCTTCGGCTCCGGGCCCTGGTACCGCTATCTGATCGACTACATCTGTCTCTCGCCGGGCGTGACGCTGCTCGCGCTCGGCTTCGCGGGCGCGCTGCTCGTGCGCACGCTGCGCGAACGGCCCGCGCGCGCGGAAGTGCAACTCGGCATCGTCGCCGCCGTGCTGCTCTTCGAGATGGGCTTCTTCACCAAGAACGCGCGCTACCTCTTGATCCTCGAGCTGCCGCTGTGCGTGTTCGCTTCGGGCATGCTGTGCGAACTCGTGCCGGCGAAGTGGAACTCGCGCTGGATTTGGATCGCCGCGGCGGGAGCGCTGCTGTGCATCCTCGACTGGCGCACCTTCGACTACGGCTGGGTGCAGCACGGGATCTACGACCCGCTCTCGGGCGCCCTGCTGCAGATGCGCGCGATCCTGCCCGCCTCGGGCAGGTGAGCGGCGCGCGGGCGCTCCTCCGGTCCGAGCAGGCCCCTGCGCCTCCAGCCGACTCGCAAGAGCCAAGTCGTTGGCTCGCTCGCCTTCAGCCCCGAGGCATCCCGTCGAGCGCGACTCTGCGCGCGGGTCAGGACGCCCCATACTTCCGCGAAGCGCGCTTCGATTCGCGCGCGCTGCCGTTCGAGCGCCTCGCGCAGGCCCGGCACTTCGCGCCAGCCGTCGAACCAGGGTCCCGAGGAGTACGCGTCCGGTCCGCTTGCGCTGATTCCGTGTTTGCGCGCATTCTGGAGCACGTAGACGAGCGAGTTCCGCACCTCGCTCGGCGTCCGCAGCGCTCGTTCGTGGAATCGATCGGCGAAGACAGAGCCCGCGCGCCCCCAGAGCCGGTTCAGAGCCCGCGCGATGCGCACGAGCAGCGCCCGCATGCCGATCGAGAGCGCCGTGCGATCGCGCGCCTCGACGATCAGGTGCAGGTGGTTGGACTGCACGGAATGGTGCACCACGCGGAAGTTCGAGCCCGTCGAGGCCGCGTCGATCGCGCCGCGCACGACGACCAGCTCACGTGCATGCCGCAGGCTCGGAAGGCCGGCCCCCAGCCGCGTCGTCGCTTGCACCGGATGTCTGGCTGCGTGCGCCGCGCGAGTGCGATGCGGGAGCCCCGCATGTGCGCCCTTCGGTTTGCGTCCCGCACCCGGGCGCGCACCGCCACGACCCCCGAACGCGAACCCGGTCTGTTGGATCCGGACCTTCTTCTTTCCGCTCGGCTTCATCCGACGATCGACGTGACTCCGCGTGCATCCGCTCATCTTCATCACTCTCCCTCCATTCTGAAGACGCTCGGGATGCGCTCAGGTTGTCTGAAAGGGCGGAGAATTCTTGCGTGTGCTCCTGCACGGTTCCCGTCGTGGGACGACACGCGAAAGAACGCGCGGCCCAACTTCTCGAGTCAGTGCCGGACGTCCGAGGCGCGAAACTCGAAACTACCCGCTCGCTGGATGGGCTCTCCCGCGCGTTGCCCGTCGAGGACGTACGCGACGACACGCGTCTCTCCCTCGCCCGGCAGTCCAACTGCGCTGACGCGGACCAGGCCGTGAAGCCCCGCGACTTCGTCACGTACGACGCCGGAGACCGCTTCGGACTCCTCGTAGCGCGACACGCGTGCGCGTGCGTGCAGTCCGGAAGAGTCCTGCACGAGCCAGAGCTCCGTCCGCTCCATCAGGATCGGGGTCGACGGAACGACGCGATCCGCGTGCCAGCCGCCGGACGGGTCGGCCGCCACGCCGAACTTGTCGCCGCTCCCCGTCGACAGCGAAGAGTCGATCAGCGCTTCGATGGACGCGCTGCGGTCCTCGGTCGAGGCTTCGCAAGCGACGGGCAGCGAGAAGCAGCAGCCCAGGGCGGCCGCGATCGCAGCAGCGCGAGCGATGGACCGAGCCCGCCCCACCACAGCGCTCAGGCGCTCTGCTTCATCACGCGGTCCATCACGTTCTCGCTCTTGGGCGGCGGAACCAGACCGAGCGCGCGGCCGAGGCGCTTCTTGCCGAACTGCGGGTTCTCCATGTAGTAGAGCGCGCGCTCCATGAAGCGCTTGGCCCGCTGCGGGTAGGCGTAGTACCAGCGCTCGTAGCTGCGCACCATGTTCTTGCGCAGCTCCTCGAGCTCGACCTGCGTGAAGTGCTCGTGCTTGTAGGCCGAGCGGTTCGAGCTGACGTAGTTCTCCGAGAGGTCGGAGAGGTCGAGGTTCGCCAGATATCCGTCCCAGCTCTCCGTGCCGATCAGCGGGTTGAACACGCTGACGCGCACGAGGTCGGGCGAGGCCAGACGCAGCACCTTCTCGGTCTCGACGATGTCCTGCGCGGTCTCGCCGGGCGAGCCCACGATCAGGTACACCTTGGCCCAGATGCCGGCGCGGCGCGTCATGCGCGCGGCCTCGATGATGGCCTCGGGCGTGAGGTCCTTCTTGAGCACGTCCAGCATGCGCTGGCTGCCCGATTCCCAGCCGTAGTAGATGCGGCGGCAACCGGCGCGGTGCATGTGCTTCAGCAGCGGGTAGTCGACGCAGTCCGCGCGCGTGTTCGCGATCCACTCGAACTTCAGGCCGCGGCGCAGGATCTCGTCGCACATCTCGTGGATGCGCTTCTTGCGCAGCGTGAGGATCTCATCCACGAAGAGGATCACGCCCGGGTTGTAGGTCTTCACGATGTGCTCGAGCTCGTCGACGATCTGCTCCGTCGAGCGCACGCGGAAGCCGCGGCCGGTGAGCTCCTTCTGGCAGAAGATGCACTTGAAGGGGCAGCCGCGCGTGGTGAAGACGTAGACGAGCTTCTCGGGGTTGAGCTGGAAGTACCTGTCCATCGGGAGCAGGTGGCGCGCGGGCAGCGGCAGGTCGTCGAGCTTCTTGATCAGCGGCGGCGCGGGGTTGTCGATCGCGAGCGCGCCGTCGCGCATCGCGGCGAGACCGGGGATCGACTTCAGGTCGTCGAAGTTGCCGCCGTCGAGCGCCTTGCAGAACTGCGGCAGCGTCTCCTCGGCCTCGCCCTTGAGCACGAAGTCGAAGTGGCCCGAGTCGAGGAAGATGCCCTGGTCCACGGAGGCGTGCGGGCCGCCCATGACCGTGATCTTGCCCTTGGACTTGGCGTACTTGGCCCAGGCGATCGCGCGGCGGATGTTGGGCGTCAGCGCGTCGAAGCCGATCACGTCGTTGCGCTCGATCGCCTCGCGCATGTAGGAGTCGTTGACGATGCGCTCGTCGCACAACTCGACCGGGATCTTCTCACGTTCCAGGGAAGCACCGAGGTAGGCGATGCCGAGGACCATGGCGAGCGGGTCCTCCTGGACGTGGGGCTTGACGTAGGTGATGAGGGTCTTGCGCATGGAGGGAGCCGTCTAGGTGTAGAGATCCTCAGTCCTGAGTATGCAGCGAACTCTAACCTCGGCGTGAGGTTTTCGCAAATCGGCTTCCCGGCTTGGGTTGCGACTGAAGCCAGGATCGGCCGCCTAGGCTCTTGGAATGGAGCCCCGAGCCGCGGCGCGCGCGAATTCGTACTCCTCCAGGCACTCGTCGGTGAGGCGTTCGATCCCAAACTGCGCCTGCAGCCGCACTTGGCCCGCTGCCCCCATCCGCCGCGCGAGCTCGGGGTCCGCCAGCAGGCGCGCAATGTGCTCGGAAAAGGCTTCCAGGTCGAAGGGGTTGGCGATGAAGCCGGTGACGCCGTCCTCGACCACCTCCGGGCTGCCGCCAAAGCTCGTCGCGACGACCGGCTTGCCGTGCTCCATCGCCTCGAGGTTGACCATCCCGAAGGTGTCGAAGCAGATCGAGGGAGTGACGAAGACGTCGGTCGCCGCCAGGGCCGCCTGCAATTCCTCGCCCTCGAGCCAGCCCGCGCGCACGACGCGCTCGTCGACGCCGAGCTCGCGCGCCTGCGCGGCGAACTCCTGCTCGTAGAGCTCGCGCTTGCCGAGCACGAGCAGGCGCAGCGCGGGGAAACGCGGCGCGAGCCGCGCGAGCATGCGCAAGAGCTGGCGCACGCCCTTCTGCTCGTGCAGCCGGCCGCCGATCGCGAGCACCTGCGCGCCCGAGAGGCCGAAGCGCTCGCGGAAGGCTGCGACCGCCGCCGCGTCGGGCAGCGCGGGCCGGAAGGCGAGCGCGTTGTGCAGCACGCGGTCGACGTGGATCGAGTTCTCGCGCAGGATCCCCGCCAGGGCCTGCGAGACCGCGCTGGTGCGGTGCACGTCGCGCTCGAGCACGCGCCGGATCGCGCGGTTGCGCCAGGGGTTCCAGCGCAGGCGCTGGCAAGGCAGGCACTTCTGCCAATAGGCACGCACGTCGTGCAGCGTGCCGCCGTGCTCCTCGCCGCCGTGGAAGCAGGTCAGCTTCTGGTGGCAGAAGGTCATCACGTCGTGCGCGGTGAACACCACGCCCGCGCCGGCCTCGCGCGCCTGTGTGAGCGAGGCGTAGGAGAGCTGTGTGTGCACCAGGTGGCTGTGCACCACGTCGGGGTGCCACTCGGCCAGCACACTCGCCAACGGCGCGCGCACGCGCTTGTTGTCGAGGCCGACGAAAGCGCGGAAGCGCAGCGGGTACTCCGACCAGATGCGCACGACCTCGAGGCCCTCGATCTTCGTCGGCGTGGCCAGCTGCGGGTCCTGCGTCGTGCTGACGAGCAGCGTCGAGTGGCCACGCGCGCGCAGCCGCTCGGCGAGCTGGTACACCAGGCGCACCGAGGAGCCGATGCGCGGGTCGTGCAGGTCGTTCAGGAACAGGATGCGCATGGCGGCCGGCGTTACTTCAGCGCCGCTCGGTACAGCTCCAGAACGCGCTCGGCGTTCTCGGTCCAGTTCGAAGCGCGCGCGAAGGCGTGGCCGCCGCCAGCGAGGTGGCTCGCGAGCGTCACGTCCGCGAGCACACGCTCGAGCCCCGCGGCCACGCTCTCGACGTTCGATTCGACGAGCAGGCCGGTCTCCCCGTCGCGAATCGCGTCCGCGGCGCCGCTCTCGCGCGTGCCGATCGAAGGCAGTCCGCAGGCCGCGGCCTCCAGATACACCAGGCCGAAGCCCTCGAAGCCTCCGTCGGCCGCATCGACCGGCGTGTGCAGGAACACGCGCGCGCGCTGCTGCAGGTCGACTTTCTCGTCCTCGCTGACGTTGCCCAGGAAGTGCACGCGCTCGCTCAGACCCGCCTCGGCGACGATCGCGCGCAAGCTGGCCTCGTAGGCATCGCCGCTCAGCTTGCCGACGAGGTAGTGCTGCAGCGTCGGGAAGCTGGGCGCGACGCGCGCAAAGGCGGCCAGCGAGAGGTGGTGGCCCTTGCGCTCCTTCAGTTCGCCGATCGCGAGTGAGAAGTCCTGCCCGTGCCAGGGCCGCGGCCCGATCGCGCGCCGCGCGAGGAAATGATCGGCGTCCACCGCATTGGGCACGACGTGCAGGCGCGAGCGCGGGAGCTCCTTGGGCGTGAGCAGTGCCTGCATGCGCCCCGCGGTGAAGCTGCTGACGCTGATCATCGCCTGGAAACGACCGTAGGCCGCGCGCGCGCGCGCCGAATGGCGCGGATCCTGCAGCGGCTGCACGCTGTAGGTCCCGTGCGCGGTCGCGATGCAGGGCTTGCCGGCGATCTCCGCCGCGCGCAGCGCGATCCAGTTGTGCGGGTAGTCCTTGATCGCGTGCACGAGATCGCAGGAGCGCGCCGCGCGCGCCGCGCGCGCGATCGCCAGCGCCGAGTTGGCCCAGAAGCGCAGCGGGGTCATGTAGAAGAGGTAGTCCGGCGGCAGCGCGACCTCCACCTTCCAGCTCGCGGGCACCGCCTCCGAGGTCGGCCGGTGCTTGCGTGCGAGCAGCACGTGCGGCTCGAGCGCGGGCTCGAGCTCCTGCAGCGCCGAGATGAGCCGAACGGCGTAGCGCCCCACCCCGTCGAGATCGGAGAGCGAATCGGTGAGATAGAGGACGCGCATGCGGGGGCTGATACGCTAGCGTATCGCGCGCCGGGTCTCATGCAGCCGCTCCACGAACTCCACGAAAAGCGCGGTGCCTTCGGCGGCTTCATCGGGCCGCGCACGCTGGTCGCGCAGGTCCAGAACTCGGCCCCCTGGCTCTTCGACGGCAGCCACCCCGATTCGCAGCTCGTCCCCGAAACCCGCGGCGAACGCCTGATCGAACACGGCTTCCACCCGCTGGGCTGGTGGTCGATCCTGCGCCACGCCGATCTGCTCGAGGCCCAGGACGAGCCCACGCCGCGCGCGCGCACCGATTATTTCGCGCTGTGCCTCGCGGTCCACTGCGCCAGCGTCGCCTCCTACGTCCCCACCGACGTCGACGCCAAGATCCGCCACGCGTTGTGGTTCGAGCCCCTGCCCGAGGAAGAGCTGTTCGCGATGCGCGAACTCGCGCTCTACCACGGCAACTGGGAGATCCGCCACATCAGCGCGCGCGTGGTCGAGGTCGAGGGCTGCGGCCCCGTCTCGGGCCACGATGGCGAGCGCCTCTCGGTGCTCTGCGGCGGGATGATGGGCATGCTCGCCGCCGGCCGCGCGAGCGACGCAGCGCTCTTCGAGCAGGCGGTCGATGCCGAGCTCGAGCGCGAGGCGCGCGCCTTCGACACACTCTGTCGTGCACGCGGCCGCGAGGTCGAGCTGTGCAACCTGGCCACGATCCTGACGCACAACGTCGGCGACGTGATGCAGGCGATCGAGCGCAAGGGCACGAAGGGCATCGGCGACGAGCAGAAACTGCGCTTCGCAGACCTCGCGCGCGAGCGCTTCGAGCGCTACGGCGGCGCCTTCGGCAAGGCCGCCGCGATCTACCGCGAGCTGCTCGCGAGCGAGGGCCACCGCCACTACCCGCTGCGCGAGCAGAAGCTCCTGCGCGCGAACCACAAGTTGCTGCTGCCGCTCGGGCCCTTCCTCGACGACTGGGGCGCGAAGCTCGCGCGCTGGCCGAACTGGGGCACACGCGAGCGCGCGGCAGTCGCGGGCGCGCTGCTCGATGGCTGCAGGAAGGTGCAGGGCCAGGAGGGCTACTACCGCGCGCTCGCGGGCTTCGACAGCGCGGCGCCGGGCGGGCTGGAGTCGCGCGAGCTCGCCTCGGAACTCGGCAGCGCCGCCAAGCGCGAGCTGAAGGACACCACGCTGCGCAAGAAGCTCGCCGTCAGGCGCGAGAGCTTCGAATCGAGCTACGCCAAGCGCGCGCGCACGCTGCTCGAGGGGTGGCGCTAGCCGACGCCCCGCGCTTCCCGGCTTCGTGCGCGCCGCTACTTGTCGTCGCGGATGAGCGGACCCTCGCCCTTCATCACCTTGGGCGGCAGGTAGATCGCGCCCGTCGCGAAGTCGATGCCGTAGGCGATCAGGCCCGGGAAGATCCAGATCAGCCCGACCGCGTCGAGGATCAGGATGTTCGGGTCGAGGCGATCGGAGTGCTCTGCCTTCTGACGCTGGCTGAAGAAGATCGTCCCGCAACTCGAGAGGGAAACGGCGAGGAAGAGAGCGGCGAAGAGGCTGGCGAGAGGCTTCATGCCCGAGGCTTGTACCTCAGCCGCGAGCCTCGATCCAGGCACGAATTCGTGCTGCGCGCGCGTCCCAGCTGTGCTCGCCCGCACGCGCGGCGAGCGTGCGCCCGAGTTGCGCGCGAAGTGACGGATCCGCAACCAGCGTGCGGATTCCCTGCGCGAGCGCGGCGGGGTCTTCCGGCTTCACGAGCCACGCGTCCTCGCCGTGGTGCAGGATTTCGCGCAGCGAGGGCAGATCGCTCGCGACGAGCGGCAGGCCGACCGCCATGGCCTCGAAGACCTTGAGCGGCGAGGTGTAGCGCGCGCTGATCGCCGGTTGCGCGCGGTTGGGCACGACACCGATGTCGCCCGCCGCCAGGTACAGCGGCACGCGCTCGGGGGGCTGAAAGCCCTCGATGCGCAGGTTGGCGAGTCCGCCGGCGTGCGTGCGCAGGCGCGCGACGTCCTTGGTCATCCCGCCCGCGATCACGAAGTACACGTCCGGCAGTTCGCGCGCGGCGTCGACGAGCACGTCGACGCCCTTCCACTCGAGCAGGCCGCCTGTGTAGACGACCAGCGGGACCTCGGCGGGCAGCTTGAGCTCCTCGCGCGCGGCGGACTTCGACGGCAGGCCCGAAAAGCGCGAGAGCTCGAAGCCATCGTGCTCGACGGTGATCTTCGACTCGTCCACACCGAGTGCGACGAGGTCCTCGCGCACTCCGCCGGAGATGGCGATCACGCCAGCCGCGCCCTTGCAGGCGCCCAGCGTCCAGCGCCGGCGCAGACGCCCGCCCGGGACACGGTGCAATTCGAGGAACACGCGCGCGCGCTTCTTCTGGACCAGCAGCAGCGCGCACTCGGCCTCGCGCGAGAGCACTACGGCGTCCTTGTGACCGCCGAGGACGCGCAGCGCGGCGCTCTTGGAGAAACTCGACTCCTGCAGGCGCGCCGGCACGTACTGCAGCGCGCGCGGAACGCGATCGATCCAGTCGATGCAGCGCAGCGCCTCGGCGCTCGGGCGTTTGCCCTTGGGCAAGCCGTAGTAGTCCCACAGGTCGGTGCCCGGCGGCAGCTGCGTCGCGCTCGTGCGCAGCGGGTAGAGCAGCGTCGTCGCGACGTCCGCGCGCGCGAAGGCGCCGGCAGCCTGCGCCACCTGCAGCGACTGCGCGCGCGGCGAGGGCATGCGGGCGTTGGCGACGAGGACGAGCGCGTTCACTTGGCCTCGTGTTCCTTGCCGGTGTAGCCCAGGTGCTCGAGCAGGGACTGCTGGTCGAGGTCGCGCGCGGACTTCTCCATCTCGCGCACGGGCATTTCCTTCGACCACTTCTGGACCTCTCCCAGAAGGCGGTCGACTTCCTGCGGCTGGCTCGCGGCAAGTTCGCGCTTCTCGCCCGGATCGGCCTGCAGGTCGAAGAGCTTCGGGGCGTACTGGCCCTTTTCCCCGCGCGCATCCGCGACATCGACGATCAGCTTCCAGCGGTCGTCACAGACGGACGCGAAGAGGGCGTTCTCCGCGAAGGAGTACGTGCGCTGAGTCTTCAGATCGCCGCGCACGAGCGGCAGCAGGCTCTTGCCGTCGACGATGTCGTTCACCTCGGCCTGCGGCGGCGGCGCGAGGTGCGCGAGCTCGACCACGGTCGGGAATACGTCGATCTCGTCGGTGCGCGCGGCGACGCGCGTGCCGGCCTTCAGCGCGGCGGGCCAGCGCATGACGAGCGGGATGCGCAGATTGGTCTCGACCATGTGGTCATGCTCCCACAGGCGGCCGTCGCCCTGCTCCTCGCCCAGCGACTCGCCGTGGTCGGAGGTGACGATCACCAGCGTGTCGTCGAGCACGCCTTGCGCACGCAGTTCCTCCACCAGCGAACCGATCAGCGCGTCCGCCTGGCTCACGCCGCCGTAGTACAGATCGCGGATCTGCTGGATGTCCGCCGGCGTGGGCTGGTACTTGCCCCGCTCCATCGCGATGCGGGACTCGGCGTAGAAGGCCTTGACCGGACCGGTGTAGTTCTTGTCGCAGTACAGTTCGCGCGCCCACTGCGGCGGATCGTAGGGCGTGTGCGTCGAGTACAGGTGCACCATCGTCATGAAACGCTGGTGCGCGTGCTGCGCGATCCATTCGCGCGCGCTGCTGGCAACGATCGCGTTGTCGAAGCGCTGCGTGATCTTGTTGCGGAACACGAACAGCAGGAGATCGGAGCGGAACGCGCTCCAGGTGCTGTCGAGCGTCACGAGCTCGTGGCCGGCCATCGCCTCGAAGTACTGGTCGAAGCCGCGCAAGAGGCCCGAGCCCGTCGAGAGCGTCCCCGTGTGGAAGGTCGCCGCGAGCCAGTCCTGGTCCTGCATTTCGCGCCCGTCCGCGCGCGTGCCGCACTTCAGTTCCGCGGGCAGCGTCAGGTTGAAGGGCATGCGGTAGCCCGGGGCCATCTTGACCAGGCCGTGCCGGCGCGGGTACTTGCCCGTCAGCAGCGAACCGAAACTCGGCCAGGTGAAAGGCACCTGCGTGCGATGGTTCTCGAAGAGCACACCCTCGGCCGCGAGCTTGTCGAGGTTGGGCGTCTGGACGCGCGCGTCGCCGTAGCAGCCGAGCGTGTCCTGCCGCAGCGCGTCCACGACGACCAGCAACACGTTGGGCTGGTCCTTGGTGCGCTCGTCGACGACGCCGCGCCTGGTCGCGCTGCCGGAATCGATCCAGACGTAGAGCGCGCCCACGCAGCAGCACACGCCGCAGTACAGCGCGACCGCGCGGCTCGCCACATCCGAGAGCCGCATCGCGCCGCGCGCCACCAGGATTCCGATCCCCGCCGCGACGAGCGCGAGGCCCACCGAGGAGAGCAGGCGCTCGACCGAGAGCACGGGGTGACCGTAGAAGACGTAGGGTCGCGACCACCAGAAGATCTCGGCGAAGGCCCCGAGCGCCGCGCCCAGGAACACGAAGAGCACGTAGCGCCGCGAGAGGTCGCGCGCGCGCGAGCGCAGCAGCGGGTGCAGCAGCACTCCGAGCAGGGCCAGCGCGAGCATGAAGAGCAGCGCGTAGTGCAGCACGCTAGCCGCCAGACAGCCCAGGAACGAGAAAATCGTCAGGTGCGCCGTGCCGTGGACGGCCGCCAGAATCGCGTCCAGCGTGCCGAACAGCGAGCCACACAGCGCGCCAGCCGAGAACGCGGCCGAGATCGTGGTCAGGGGCCCCGCGGGCCGTCTGCGGAAGAGCGATTCGTGCGCCATCAGGATCCGAGGTGGTAGCGGACGCTGTGCTTCTCGCGCACGAGCTCACGGGCCGCCTGGGGAACATGGTACTCCAGGCCGCGCGCTCCGCCCGCATCGAGCACCCGCTCCTCCACCTCGAGCGCCCCGCCCCCGATGCGAAAGCTGCGCTCGAGCCGGCTCTGAACGAGCGGCGTGCCATCGCGGTGCGCGAGGTGGCCCGAGAGCTCGATCCCGTCCGAGCGCGGGCTGGCGCGCGGTGCGCGGTCGAAGGCGCTCGACACGAGCGGCGCGCCGTAGTCGAGCACGCCGCGCGAGAAGACCCGGCCGGGCCGCGCGAGCGCCGTCGTGTAGCGGCCCGCGCGCCAGTCCACGCGCGCCAGCCAGCCCGCAAAGCGCAGCTCGCGCGCGCCGCTGCGCCAGCCGCGCGAGGGCGCGAAGGATCCCGCCTGCGCATGCCACTCGGCTTCGTCCTCGCCGCCGGGCCCGCTGCGCTCGAGCAGTTCGCGCGCCTCGCGCTTGGACCACACGCGCAGCAGCCCGGCGCCGCGCGGGCTGCCGTGGTGCACGTTCGAGGGCGCACGCGCGCCGCGCACCCAGGCGACGACGCCCGCGTCCTCCAGGCGCGCGAGCTGCGCATCCGCGAACCAGCTGACGCTGATCTCGATCGCGCCCGGGCCGGGAACCGGCCGCTCGGCGAACTGCAGGCACTCGGCCAGCGCCGGCGCGGCGCGCGCGATCCACGCGGCGTGCGCGGCCCAGAACACCGCGCACTGGTAGCTGCGCTCGCGGCCCGCGGCGGGATGATGGCTCGCAGGCCGACCCTCGGGCGAGAGGTGCGCGGCCCAGGCGCGGAACGCGGCGCGTGCGGACTCGCCCAGCGTACGCCGGCCGAAGAGTCGCCAGCCGCTCGCGAGCGCGTAGACGTCGAAGGGGTTCGAGGCGACCTCGTACTCGGCTCCCCAGTACCACGGCTTGGCCTCGAGCAGGCCGGGCTTCGTGCCGTCGGGACCGACGAGCGCGAGCAGGAACTCGAGCGCGCGCAGGATCGGCCCGCGAAAGAGCTCGTCGCGCGGATCGCGGCCCAGACGCTCGAGCGCGTACATCAGGAAGGCCGGGAGCCGCGAGTGGTAGAAGCTCGACACGTCGGCGGCGCCCGGATGCTCCGCACCCCACTCCAGCGGATGGTAGGGGTAGCTGCCGTCGGGATGCTGGATCGCCTCGAGCATGCCGACCGCCTCGATCGCCGCGCGCTCGAGATCGGCATCGTGTTCGAGCGACCAGGCGCCCGCCAGGCCGGTGAGCCCCCAGGCGCGCTGCGCCGGGATGCCTTTGTCGAGCACGGCGTAACGCAGGTAACTGCGCGCGTGCAGCAGGCTCGCCGCGGCGGCCGCCTCGCGCTCCTGCGCCGGGAGCTCGGGTCCGAACTCGTGCACCAGCTGCGCGAGCGCGTCGCTCGCCGCCCCGCCGTCGATCACGCTGTTCGAGCAGTTGAACGGGTCGTGACGGCCTGGCCGGAAGGTGTGGCAGGGGCTCGTACCCTCGCGCACGAGGTTGGCGACCAGGCGCTGGGCCTGGCCGCGCGCGATCGCGCACAGCGCCGCGCGGTCAGCGCGCGGATCATGGCGCGCGAGCTCGCAGCAGAGCACGATCACGTAGGCGTTCTTGCCCGTGTGCTCGACGCCGTGTTCAGGACAGACCAGGCGGCCCTGCGCGTCGCGCAGGCTGCAGAGCCAGCCGAGCACGCGACGCAGCGGCTCGAGGAGCTCCTCGGTCAGTCGGGCACGGGACGGCATCGCCGCGATTGTCGTCGAGCGCGTCCCCGCCGATCAATGGCGCAGGAAAGCCACGTACTCCGACCAGACCAGCGTCAGGCACTCGTCCTCGTCGCCATGGGCCCGCCGCCAAAGCTCGCGGATGGAGTGGTCCACGACCGCGAGGCCCATGCAGAGCTTGACCCAGGCACTGGCGAACCTGCCGTGGTGCTTGCGGAAATAGGCCAGGCGGTTGCGCTGCCAGTTCGCGTCGTAGTCGACCATTTGGGCCGCGCTCGCGCCGCCGAAGTGCAGCACACGCGACTGCGGCAGGTAGGCGATGCGCCAGCCCGTGTACCAGAGGCGGCGGCACAGATCGGCGTCGCTGAAGGCGAGCCAGAGCGTTTCGTCGAGGGGCTTCTCGGTGCCCAGAGCCTGCTTGCGCAGCATCAGGCACACCGCCGGCGGGTTCTCGACCTCCCCCACGCGCTCGTAGTTGAAATCCAGCGCCTGGCAGCGGCGGCGCTCGGGGCTGTTCGGGAACCAGCGCTCGAGGGGCGTGCCGGTGAAGAACGGCGTCCAGATGTTCGGCAGGCGCTGCATGCTGCGCTGGGTCGAGCCGTCGACACCCACCAGGCGCGGGACGCAGGCGCCGTAGTACGGATTGCACTCCAGGAACAGCTGCATGCGCCGCAGTGCATCGCCCTGGGCCACGGTGTCGGAGTTGAGCAGCAGGACGTAGTTCCCGCGCGCGAGCGAGACGCCCTGATTGCAGGCGACGGTGAAGCCCAGGTTGCGTGTGTTGCGCACCAGGCGCACGCCGGGGAACTCCTGCGCGATCATCTTCGCGCTGCCGTCGGTCGAGCCGTTGTCGACCACGATCACCTCGCTCGAATGCGGCAGCGAACTCTCGAGCGAGCGCAGGCAGCCGCGCAGGAGCTCGCGCGTGTTCCAGGAGGGGATGACGACCGAGAGCGAACTCATGGGACCTGTTCCATCTCGCGCACCAGGCGCGCCATCAGGGCCTCGACTTCGTGTTCGTCGCGCACGATCTCGCGCAGGCGTCGGCCGAGCTGCGCCCGGCCGAGGGGGCCGCGATCGAGCAGCCCCTCGATGCGCGTGGCGAGTTCGGCGGCATCGCCGGGCGAAAAACGCAGGGTCTTGCGCTCATCCCCCAGGCGCGAGAGCACCGGCGGGACCGCCTCGTTGCAAGAGAGCACCGCTCGGCCGCTGGCCATCGCCTCGAGCACCGTCTTGTCCAGACTGCCCGTGTGGCTGGCGTTCACCACGAGCGTCGCTTGCTGGTAGCGCCGCGGCACGTCGCGGTATGGCACCGCTCCCGCCAGATGGACCCGTGATTCGAGACCGAGCTCGCGCACGCGCGCGCTCACTTGCTTGCCGTACTCCACATCTGCTGCCGTCATGCCGCCCCCCACCCATTCGAGAGAGAGGTCACGCCCACGACCCACCAGCAACGACAGCGCCTGCAGGACCGTCAACGGGTCCTTCGCTGCCGTAAGCCGTCCCACGCTCAAGATGCGCAGGCTAGTGGACGCTTGCTCTTCTCGTTCCGTGAAGTGTTCCAGGTCGATGCCATGACCCGTCACCACACGCTTGGGCGTATCGAGCCGCAGCGATTCCAAACTTGCGCTGAAGACCTTTTCGACGCACGCCACCGCCTGCTCGAGGCGCCGGTCGACACCCGCGTGCGTGTACCACAGGTAGAGCGGCACGCCCGCGCGCTCCGCCGGCCCACGCGCGAGCAGCGCGTAGCGCGGCACCATGTGAGCCAGGATGCGGTCGAAGCCGTCCTCGCGCAGCGCTTCGGCCAGGAAGCGTTTGTAGCGCAGCCAGCGCAGCACGCGCCCGCGCCGGCCGACCACGCGCACGGAAACATTTTCCGGCAGCGTCGAGAGGTCGCCCGCCTCGAGCGTGATCGCGCGCACCTCTTCGCAGTGGCGCGCCAGGCCCGCGAGCCAGCGCGGCACGAAGCCCAGCACGGCGTCGCCGGCGTCGACCGTCTGCGTCAGGAACAGCAGCTTCACGCGCGCGCTTCCCCAGCCAGGCGCTTCAGCTCGTCGGCGTAGAACTGGATCGCCTTCGCGTACTCGAAGCGCTGCACGAGCGCGTGCGCCGCCGCCCCCGCGGCGCGCCGGCGGTCCTCGTCGGCGAGCAGCTCCTGAATGCCGTCGGCGAGGCTCGCGCGGTCGAAGCCGACCAGCGTGCCGGCGCTCTTGTCGGCCAGGAGTTCGCTCATCACACCCACCGGCGTGCTCACCACCGGCGTCCCGCAGGCCATCGCCTCGACCGTGAAGCGCGGACCGCCCTCGCAGGTCGAGGCGCACACGACCAGGCGGCTCTCGCGGTAGACCTGGGCCAATTCGGCCGGGCTCTCGACCCACTCGACGAAGCGCGCGCGCGATTGCAGCTTGCGCTTCTTGAGGCGCTCCTCGATCGCCTTGCGCAGCGGCCCCTTGCCGACGAAGAGCACGCTCGCCGGATGGCCGCGCTCGTCCAGCGCGCCGAGCGCGTCGACCAGGCGCAGCAGGCCCTTGTTCTCCACCAGCCGACCGACGAAGCACACGTCCTGCTGCGTGCGCGGCGGCTGCGGCGCGGGCCGGAAGGTCTCCAGATCGATGTAGAGCGAGGGGATCACCGCGATCTGCGCGCGCGGCACGCCCCAGCGCTCGAGCAACGCGGGCATCTCGTTCGAGTTGACCACACGGAAGGCCTTCGCACGCGGGATCGCCCAGCGCACGTAGCGCCGCGCGATGCGCCGCTCGAAGCGCTCGCGCCAGCTCTCCGCGACGGGATAGCCGGGCACGTGGTGGATCTCCGAGAGGTAGGGCACGCCCGTGCGCTCGAAGATGCGCGCGGCAGCGGTGCCGTTGTAGAACCAGCCGTAGTCGTGGCTCACGACCAGGCTCGCCCCGTGTTCGGCAATCAATTCCTCGCCGCGCCGCGCGAGCCAGCGCGCGAGCTTGGGCCGCGTCACCGGTGCGGGATGGAAGTGCACGCGCTCGAAGATCGTCTCGACCGTCACCGGCCGGCCGGGCGGCGGCGTGAGCACGTCGATGCGTTCGAAGTGGCGCGAGAACTCGCGCTGCAGCGAGTAGAAGGGCCCCTTGTCCCCCACGCTCACCTGGCGGTCGCCCGAGAGCATCAGGAGCCGCATGCGTGCACCTCGCGCGCCAGCGCGTAGAGTCCCTCGAGCCGTTCGCAGAGCGCCGCGGCGCTGTGGCGCTTGTCGATGCGCAATCGCGCGCGCTGGCCCATCGCGGGGCCGAGGGCGCGGTTCTCGAGCAGCTGCGCGAGGCCGAACGCGAGTTCATCCTGTTTCTCGCCCAGGAAGCCGGTGCGCTCGTGCGCCACGAGCTCGGGCACGCCGCCAACGCTGGTCGCGACCACCGGCTTGCCCGCCGCGCCGGCCTCGATCAGCGCGATCGGCAGGCCCTCGGAGTGCGAGCACAGCAGCACCGCGTCCAGGTCCGCGTGCACCGGCGTCATGTCCATGCGCGCACCGAGCATGTGGGCGCGCGCGCGCAACTGTGGCGCCAGCGCGCCCAGGCGCCGCTCGAGCATTCCGCGCTCGCTGCCGTCGCCTATGAAGACCAGCTGCAGCGCCGGATAGCGCACGGCGAGCAGCTCGAACACGTCCACGGCCCACTGGCTGCGCTTCACCGGCGCGAGGCGGCCGATCACGCCCACGACGAAGTCCTCCGGGCGCGCGCCGATCTGCGCGCGCAGCGCACCGTGGCGCTCGCGCAGCGCGAGCAGCGCGTCGAGTTCGATCCCCGGCGGCACGACCACGAGCTTGGATTCGTCGGGCAGCACCTCCAGGCGCAGCAGGTCCTCCGCGGTCGCGTGCGAGACCGCGGCGATGCGGTCGGTCTGGCGCGCGAGCTTGCGTTCGAGCGCCACGAGCGCGGCCGACACCGCGGGCGGGAAGTAGCCCTCGAAGACGTGGCCGTGAAAGGTGTGCACGCGCGCGGCACCGGGCACCACACGCGCGGCGCGGCGGCCGAGGATGCCGGCCTTGGCCGTGTGCGTGTGCACGAGCTCGGGCTGGAACTCGCGGAACTCGCGCCGCAGCGTCGCGAGCGCGCGCAGGTCGCCCGCGGGCGCGATCCCGCGCGCGAGGCCGGGCACGCGGCGCACGTCGAGTCCGCGCGCGTGCAGCGTTTCGAACAGGTCGCCCTCGCCCGGGCCGCTCGTGCCCGTGTAGAGGCGCAGCTCGTGGCCCCGGGCGGCGAGCAACGGGTCGCTCGCGAGCGCCTGGCGCGCGGGCCCGCCCAGGTTGAGGCGTGTCAGGACGCGAGCGATGCGCACCGGCGCTCCTCCCCGTCAAAGTGCCGCGCCCAGGCGTCCTCGACGATCTCGTCCAGGCTCGCGCGCGGCAAGAACACGCCCAGAGACTCGAGTCGCGCGAGATCCGGAGCGCGCTCGGCGACCTCCTCGAAGCTCGCGCCCTGGTGCGCGCGCGGATCGACCGCGGCGATCCCCGCGCGCGAACCGGAGTGGCGCAGCACGCACTCGGCGAGCTCGCGCACGCTGGCGCGCGCCCGCCCGCCGACGTTCAGGGAACCGCCCGGGAGCTCCCCGTGCAGCACGAGGTCGGCCAGCGTGCGCGCCACTTCGTCGACGCGCGCGTAGGTGCGCGTTTGCCGTCCGTCGCCGTGCACGGGCAGCGGCTCGCCGCGCCGCGCGCACTCGAGGAAGTTCGGCAGGACCATGCCCGAGCGCGCGCTCTGGCCCGGGCCGACGACGTTGAAGAAGCGCCAGCAGACCGGCGCGCGTTCGGCCGGCCACAGGCTCGCGGCCTGCGCCAGCAGGTGCTCGCCGGCGATCTTGGAGGCGGCGTAGGCCCAGCGACCCTGGCGCTCCTCGCGCAGCGCACCGGTCTCCGTCAGCAGGCCCGATCGCGCGGCGTAGACCTCGCTCGAGGAGGCGAAGAAGACGCGCGGTCGGCGCGCGGCGGGCAGCTCCGCCACGGCCTCGAGCAGGCGTTCGACTCCGGCGCGGTTGGAGACGGCGCAGCCCTCGCTGTCGGCCAGCACGGCGCGCACGCCGACGCGCGCGGCCAGGTGCACGAACGCGGCGCACTCGCCCGAGCGCGCCAGCGCCTCCTCGAGCACTCCCGGCTGCGTCACGTCGCCGCGCACGAGTTCGACCTCAGCGGGAAGGCGCGCGGGCGGCAGGCCGGCGCGCGAGGAGAGGTCGTCCACGCCGCACACGGCGCGGCCGCGGCCGAGGAGCTCGCGCACGAGCGCCGAGCCGAGGAACCCGGCGGCGCCGGTGACGAGGACCGTCTCGTGGGCTTGCATGGGGATGGAGGACGCGGCGAGCGCGCGCTTCTTCCGCGACGAGGCAGTCTAGGCGAGCGCGCCCCTCAGCAGAAGAAGAGCGCCACGTGGTAGCACAGGAGCAGCGTGTAGGCCCCGGCCGAAACCCACAGGTCCAGGCGCGCCATGGGGAAATTCTTGTGGATCGTGAGCACCACCAGGGCCACGCCGATCAGGCCGCACTTCCAGAACACGAAGCCCTCGCGGCCTGTCTGGAGCAGCATCTGAGCCATCGGGTTGGCCTCCACGCCGCCGTTCTGCAGGTGCACGAGCGTGAAGAAGCTGTCGGCGATGTTCATCAGCACGACCCACATCACCACCATCCAAAGGCGTGTCGTGTAGACGTCCACGAACGTGCCGTCGCGCTCGTCCGTGCGGCGCAGGTCGGTGCGCCGGCCACCCCAGATGGAGTACAGCGAGAAGCGCGGGGTCGCGCGCTTGCGGCGATCCGGACCGCGGTAGATGCGCTCGCGCGGCTCTCCGCTCCGTCGTTCAGGCTGGCCTTCGCTCATCGTGTCCCGGCGCGACTGAACGGTACACCGCCAAGGTCTCCTCGACCATCCGCTCGAGCCCGAAAGCCGCACGCACGCGCCGGACCCCCGCCGCCCCCATGCGCGCGCGCCGCTCGGGGTCGCGCGCGAGCTCGCACAAGGCCCGGGAAAGCGCTTCCGGGTCGCTGGGCGGGACGAGCAGGCCGGTCTCGCCGTCGAGCACCACTTCGGGCACCGCCGAGACACCCGAGGCGACCACCGGCAATCCCGTGGCCATCGCCTCGAGGAACACCAGTCCCAGCCCTTCCCAGAGTGAGCTCATCACGAAGCCCTCGCTCGCGGCGAGCAGCGCCGGCACGTCGCGCCGGATGCCGGCGAACACGCAGCGCGGGCCCAGACGGAGCTCGGCGGCGAGCGCTTCGGCGCGCACGCGGCCCTCGCCGAAGGGATCGTCGCCCACGAGCAGCAGCGCCAGGCGCGGCTCGCGCTCCCGCGCGAGGGCGAGCGCGCGGAGCAGCACATGGTGCGCCTTCTGCGGCGCGAAGCGCGCGACGCAAGTGAAGACGACATCCTGCGGCCCGAATCCCAGGCTCGCGCGCAGCGCATTTTTGAGGGCCGCGGCCGCCGCGCGCGCGGCCTCGAAGGGCGCGGGATCCAGGCCGTAGTAGATGCGCACGAGCTTCTCGCGCCGTACGCGGCCGTAGCGCTCGACGAAGCCCGCGACGTGGTCGGAGAGGGCGATCGTGCGCGCGGGACGGTTGCCGAGCCAGCCGTGGATGCGGCCGACGAGCGAGCGGCGCAGCACTTGCTCGTCGTTGTGCTTGCTCGAGATGAGCTGCGCGCGGGCCTGCGCCGAGCCAGCGCACAGCGCCACGGCCATGTCGGCCTTCAGCAGGTGCGTGTGCACGATGTCCGTGCCGCGCGCGAGTCGCGCCAGACGCAGCGGAAAGCCCGGCCCGAGCGGCAGACGCTCGACGCGCGAGGCTCCGGCGGCCGCAAAGTCCTGCGCCAGCGTCCCGTGGCCTTTCAGGAAGGCGACGCTGGGTTCGTGGCCGCGCGCACGCTGGCCGCGCACCTGCGCGAGCAGGTGCATCTCGGCGCCGCCGACGTCGAGCGTCGTGATGACATGCAGGATCTTCACGCGAGCTCCCGGTAGACCGCGATCGTGCTCTCGACCATGCGTTCGGCCGTGTAGCGTCGCGCCACGAGTTCCGCGCCCGCGCGGCCCAAGCGCTCGCGCTCCGGTGCCCTCTGCGCGAGCAGCGTGCGCAGGGCCTGCGCGATCTGCGCGGGCGCCATCCCCTGTGCGAGCACGCCGCAGGCGCCGCTCTCGACCAGCTCGCGCGCGCCGTCGACCGGCGTGGCGACGATCGGTTTGCAGGCCGAGAGCGCCTCGAGCAGCACGTAGGGCATGCCTTCCCAGCGCGAGGGCAGCACGTAGGCGTCGCAGGTGGCGAGCAGCGCGGGCATGTCGGCACGAAAACCCAAGAGGCGCACGCGTGCGCCCAGACCGAGCGCCGCGATGCGCGCCTCGAGCGCGGGGCGCAGCTCGCCCTCGCCGGCGAGCGCCAATTGGACGTGCTCCAGGCCCGGCTGCGCCAGCGCCTCGACCAGCAGGTCCTGTCCCTTGGCGATGTTCAAGAGGCCCGCCGTGAGCAGCAGCGGCGCGCCCTCGGAGAAGCCCAGGCTGGCGCGCGCGAGCGCGCGCGCGGCGGCGTAGGGCCGCGGATCGATGCCGTTCTCGACCACGCGCAGCTTCTCCGCCGCGACCACGCCGGCCGCGCGGATCGTGCGCGCCTCGTCCTGGCTGACCGCGATCAGGCGCTGCGTGCGCGCTCCCAGCCAGCCCTCCACGCCGCGGTACAAGGCGCGCTTGCCCGGCCCGAACATGCTCGCGAAGAGGAATGCGAAGGTGTGCGGCGTGTGCACGCGCGCACCGATGCCACTGCGCAGCGAGGCCCAGCGCCCGAGCGCGCCGGCCTTGGAGGAGTGCGTGTGCACGACGTCGGGCCGCAAGCGCTCGAGCAGCGCTCGCAGCTCGGCGGCGTGGCGCCGGTCGAGCGCGGGCGCGACCTCGCGCCGCATCGGGATGCGCGTCACGCCCACGCCCTCGCGCTCGAGACGCTCGAGATCGCGCTCGAAATCGGGCACGCGCAGGCTGGCCGCCGCGACGTGCACGTCCAGGCCCGCACCCCGCTCGCCCAGCGCGAGGTCGGAGAGGTGCCGGCGCGTACCGCCGATCGTGGCCTCCATCACGTGCAGCACGCGCATCTGCAGGCTTCCTGCGGGCCTCAGTAGGCGCCGGTGCCCTTGACCACCGCGAAAGCGGTGAGCGAGATGATCACGATGTCGAGCAGCAACGACTGGTGCTCGATGTAGTAGAGGTCGTAGTCGATGTTCTCGTGGATCGCCATCTGGCGTGCATACGAGATCTGCCACAGGCCGGTGATGCCCGGCTTGACGCGCAAGCGCTCGCGTTCGAGGGCGCTGTACTTGTCGACGATGAACTGCATCTCGGGGCGCGGCCCCACGACGCTCATGTCCCCGAGCAGCACGTTCAGGAACTGCGGCAGCTCGTCCAGGCTGAAGCGCCGCAGCCAGCGGCCGATGTTCGTGATGCGCGGATCCTCGTGCGAGCGCGGCGTCGGCGCGTCACCGGACATGTGCTGGTGCATCGTGCGGAACTTGTACATCCGGAACGGCACGCCGTCGCGGCCCACGCGCATCTGGCGGAAGAACACCGGGCCGGGCGATTCGCGCTTGATCAGCAGCGCCGCGATCAGCCACACGGGCAGCGTGGCGAGCAGCACGAGCAGCGCCACGCCCAGATCGAGCAGGCGTCGCGCCATCGACACGAACAGTCCCGGCCGCGTCTCCGCGCGCGTGATCAGCGGGATCGAGTCCAGGTTCTCGATGCGCACCTTGAAGGAGAGCAGGTGGTGGAAGCGCGGCACCACGCGCGCCTGCACCCCCAGCCGCTCCAGCTGCGCGAGCAATTCGAGCAGGCGCTCCTCCTCGAGCTCGGGAGTCGCGACGAAGACCTCGCTCACCTTGTGCAACGCGATCAGCCGCTCGAGGTCGTCGGTCTTGCCCAGCACGCTGCAGCGGTCGATGCGCTCGCCCACGCGCTGTTCCCCCTCGTCGACGAAGCCGACCAGGTTCAGGCCCAGCGTCGGCACCAGCTCGAACTTGCGCAGCAGCTTGCGGCCGACCGGGCCCGCGCCGTAGATCAGCGCGTTGCGGTTGCCGATGCCGCCGCGGTGCAGCCCCTGGATCACCTTGAAGGAGGCGAAGCGGCTCGCGGTGGTCAGCACCAGGATCAGCCCGAAGGTGTAGAGCAGCGCCACGCGCGAGAGGCTCTCGACCTCGAAGTTCTTGGGCCGGATCCAGTCGTGGAACTCCGAGAGCCAGCCGCCGTGTTCGGTGGCCGGCGGCGCGCGCAGATAGATCAGCAGCGTCAGCAGCACCAGGAAGGCAACCACCGTGCTCTTCGCGATCGCCTTGAACTCCTCCATGTTGAGCAGGCTCTTGGTCGGGCTGTACATCCCGAAGGCGTGGAAGGTGACCAGGCACACCGCGGCGATCAGCGCCGAGAGGTCGCGGTACATCTGCGCCTGCGTCATCAGCGCCCCGGCGGGCTCGGGCGTGTGACCCAGGCGCCGGGCGATCTCGAAGCCGAGGAAGCACGCGAGCAGCAGCACCGCGAGGTCGATCACGACCTGCACGGAGAGCACGATGGGCTCGAACTGCCGGCGCAGAAAGGTTCCGTAGACGCTCATGGACCGGCTCTTGGGAGTCGATTCGAGAGCGCGGGGGCGCCTTGCGGGCTTCGGGCCAGGTCTTGGGGGGCTATCGCGGCGGGCACCGGGGTCTCTAGCAGAGCCTCGTGGAGAGGCGGACAGGATACGCCCCGCCTCCCCGCGCCTCCAGTCAGCCCGGTCCGCGCTCGAGTTCGGCGAGCAGGGGCGGGATGCTGTCGGCGGCACGGGGTGCCTGGGCCCCGAAGTGTAGCCGGAAGCTGGCGCCCCCGCCGGGAGTCGCGCGATCCGTCACCGCGCGCAGCGCGGCCCAGGGAACTCCCGCGGAGACCGCCACGGCCGCGGCGGCCGCGGTTTCCATCTCGGCCACGCACGGGCCCGCGAAGGCGCGCGCGAGCCGCAGGCGCCGCCAGAACGAGAGCACCGGTCGGTCCGCCGTCAGGAACCAGCCCGCCTCACCCGGAAGAACTTTCCGCCAGGCCTCGCGCAGCCGTTCGTCGGAGCGCAATTCGCGCAGGTGCCGGTGCGCGAAATCCACCTGCGCCGCCGTGGTGCAGTGCACGAGCGTCCCCGGCCCCAGGCCCGCGCGCAGACCGCCGCAGGTGCCGACGACGAGCAGCGCGCGCTCGGCGCCTTCCGCGACGAGCAGCGCCGCGGCGCGCGCCGCCATCACCTTCCCGATGCCGCTGACGCAAGCCAGGGCCGGCCGACCGTCGAGATCGAGCTCGTGGATCTCCAGGCCGGCGCGCGTGCGGGTGCCGCGCGAGCGCTCGCGCAGGCTGCCGAGTTCCTCGGGCAGCGCGCACAGGATCCCGACGGGCGCCTTGGGGTCAGAGGAGCTCACCTCCCAAGGCTCACCGGAGCGGGGCGGACCGCGCAAGTGGCTGAAGAAGGGATTCGAGAGCCGCGTGCGGCTATCCTCTGCGGCCCCATGAAGATCGCGATCACAGGTGCCACCGGCTTCCTCGGCCGCTACATGGTCGAAGGCATGGCCGCGATGGGCCACGACCTGCGGCTGCTCGTCCGCCCCGGCCGCCGCGATGCCGCCCCGCGCACGGCCGGCCGCGAGCACGAGCTCCACGAGGGCGACCTGACCGACAAGGGCTCGATGGAGGGCTTCCTCGCCGGGATCGACCTGCTGCTGCATCTCGCCAGCGCGCACGACCACTTCACCGAGGCGCAGATGCGCGCGGTCAACATCCAGGGCACCGAGGTGCTGCTCGACGAGGCCAAGCGCAACGCGCGCAAGGGCTTCCAGATCTGGGTCGTGTCCTCGGCCGTGATCGGTGCACCGGTGTACAGCTACTACCGCGACTCCAAGCGCGTGCAGGAGAAGATCATCCGCGGCTCGGGCATCGCCTGGGCGAGCTTCCGCCCGACGCTCGTGTACGGCGTCGGCGACTACCGCCACACCGCACCGCTCCTGCGCCGCTGCGCGAAGCGCTCGGGCTCGCTCTGGGTCCCCCACGATGGCAAGTCGAAGATCAACCCGGTGCACGTCGTCGACGTGGTCGACGCCGTGAAGCGCTTCTTCGACTTCGACCGCGGAGTGGACTGCGTCTACGAGCTCGCGGGCCCCGCGGGCGTCCCCTACAACGAGTTCCTCGATCTCACGATCGCGGCCGCGGGCGGCAAAGTGCGCCGGCGCAACATCTCGAAGAAGTGGGCCGACCGCGCGATCCTGCTCAAGGGCCTGTTCATGGACACGACCGAGGACCGGCGCGCCTCGGCCTACTTCAATCTGCACCACGAGCACGACATCTCCAACGCCACCGACGAGCTCGGCTGGGCGCCGCGGCCCTACGGCGAGGGCATCCGCGAGGTCGCGCAGGGCACGTGGTGGCAGGACGAGAGCGCGAGCGCGCCGTGACACGCGCCGGGCTGCTCGTCGCCGCGCTGTTCCTCGGCGCTGCCTGGGCGCTGCTCGGCTCCGAGACCCCGCGCGAGGCCGCGCGCACGGAACGCAAGCTCCTGCCCGGCAAGCCGGCACAGGTGAAGCTGCGCGAGGCTGAGGACTGGCGCACGGACTTCGTGCTCGAGGTGCCCGAGGACGCGATCGCGTTGCGACTGGTGCTGCACGCCGGCGTGGACGATCTCGCGCTGCACGCCGAACCCGACGAGTTGCCGGACGACCCCTCCGACGCGGCCTACCGCGCCGCGAGCGACGGCGGCGTGGCCGAACTGCTCGTCGACCGCTTCAGCCATCCGCCGCTCGCACACGGCCGGCTCGCGATCGCGCTCGATTGGGAGGGCCGCGGCGAGCCGGCGAGCTCCGAGCGACACTTCGAGGCGCTCGAGTGCACGCTGGCGGCGAACATCTACCTCTCCAGCGAGGGCGCGCCGCTCGCCGACGGACGCTGGGTGGAGTCCGTGCTCCCGCCGCACTCCAGCGGCACGCAGAGCTTCCGCGTCGATCCGCCCGCGGGCGCGCAGCTCGTGCGCATCGACCTCGACGGCGTGCAGGGCGACCTCGACCTGTACGCGCGCAGGGGAGCCCCGGTCGGCGAGATCGGGCCGGGCCTCTCCTTCGCGCGCCATCTGTACGGCCGCGAGACGCTCGTGCTCGGCGACGACGAGGCGCTCGGCACGGGCCCGTGGTTCGTCGACGTGGTCGACGTCAGCGAGGAGGAAGGCCCCGTGCGCTTCCGCATCGCCTGCCGCGCGGGCGCACAGGTCCCGCCCGAGCTCGCCGCGCTGCCCGCGCTGCCCGCGAGTTTTCCCGGTGCGCTCGGGAAGTCGCTGCCGCCGGTGGTCGAGCTCTTTGCAGGCGAGAGCACCGGCAGTGGCACGCTGGTCTCGCAGGACGGCTGGATCCTGACCAATGCGCACGTCGTGACCGCGATGGGCGGCGGGCGCGAGCGCGAGCTCGTCGTCGCCTGCACGCTCGATCCGCACGAGGCGCCGCTCGAGTTGTTCCGCGCCGAAGTGCGCGAGTTCGACGAGGCGCGCGATCTGGCGCTGCTGCAGATCACCAAGGGTTTCTACGGCCAGCCGGTTCCCGAGGGCTACGCCTTCCCGGTGCTCGAGCTCGGCGATCCCGCAGCGCTCGGCATCGGCGATCCGCTGCTGCTCGCGGGCTATCCCTCGACCGGCACGCTCGGGAGCCTCGTGACGCTGCACGTGACGCGCGGCATCGTCTCGGGTTTCGACCGCGCGCCGCAGGGTTCGGTGATCAAGACCGACGCCGAGATCACCGGCGGCAACTCCGGCGGCGCGGCGCTCGACGAGCACGGCAAGCTGGTCGGCATCCCCACGATGGTGGTCGAGATGGCGAGCGGCCAGGCGGGCTACGTGCACCCGGTGAGCTGGCTGCCGGAGGACTGGAAGAAGCACTTCGCGCCGGCGCAGAAGCGCTAGCGGCGCGCCCGAACGCGCAGCGCGTGCTTCTGGATCTTGCCGCTGCCCGTGCGCGGGAGCTCGCCGAGGAACTCGATCGCGCGCGGAACCTTGTACGCGGCGATGCGCAAGCGACAAAAATCCTGCAGCTCCTGGGCGCTCGCGCTCTTGCCCGGCCGCAGCACGACCGCGGCGCACACACGCTCGCCCCACAACTCGTCGGGCATGCCGTAGACCGCGACCTCGAGCACCGCCGGATGCGCGAAGAGCGCGTGCTCGACCTCAGTCGAGTACACGTTCTCGCCGCCGGTGAGGATCATGTCCTTCTTGCGGTCGACGATCTCGACGTAGCCCTCGTGAGCGAGCGTCGCGAGGTCGCCGGTCTTCAACCAGCGCCCGTCGAAGGCCGCGGCCGTCACCTCGGGCTGGTTCCAGTAGCCAGGCGTGACCGTCTCGCCGCGCACGCGGATCTCCCCCACGCTCTGCCCGTCGGCCGGCACGTCGTTGCCCTGCTCGTCGACCACGCGCAACTCGACGCCCTGGAAGGGCCGGCCGGTCTTCGCCAGCCAGCGCACGCGCTCCTCGAGCGGCAGCGCCGCGAGGTGCGGCTTCAAGAGGCCGAGCGTCAGGTAGGGACTGGTCTCGGTCATGCCGTAGGTCTGGACGTACTCGCAGCCGAAGAGCTCGAGGATCTCGCGCACGAGTTGCGGCGCGATCGGCGCGCCGCCCGAGAGGATCGCGCGCAGGCCCGAGTAATCGCGGCCCCGGGCGCTGGGGTGCCGCACCATCAGATTGAGCATGGTCGGGATCAGGTTCGTGATCGTGACGCGCTCGCGCACGAGCAGCTCGAGTGCCAACTCGGGCTCGAAGCGCGGCAGGTAGACGTGCCTCCCGCCGCAGTGTGTGATCGCGAAGATCGCCCAGGCGTCGGCAAGGTGGAACATCGGCGCGATGTGCGCCCAGGTGTCGCGCTCGGAGAGCCCGAGCTCCGCGATCGCCGCGCGCGCATGCACCTCGACGTTGCGCTGCGTGAGCACGACGCCCTTGGGCTTCCCGGTCGTGCCGCTGGTGTAGTAGAGCTGTGCCGGGGCCTCGGGATCGACCTTTGCGACCGGCGGGACCTCGCGGCACAGCGCGTCGAGCCCGGCCACACCCTCGAGCACGAAACGCGCGCCGCTGTCCTCGAGGATCGCCTCGATCTCGGGCCGGGCGAGGCGCACGTTGAGCGGGCAGAGCACGAAACCGCCGCGCGCGGCGGCGAAATACAGTTCGAGGTAGTCGCTCGTGTTCCAGGAGAGCACGGCGAAGCGCTCGCCCGCCCTCATCCCACGCGCCGAGAGCGCGCCGTGCAGGCGCTCGGCGCGTGCGCGCGTGCGGGCGTACTCCGGCCCGGCCGCGCGCTCGAGCATCGCCCAGAGCGGGTTCACTCCTCGTTGTCGCGCAGGCGCGCGAGCACGCTGAAGTCCTCGAGCGTGCTCGTGTCGCCCACGGTCTCGATGCCGGCCGCGATGTCGCGCAGGAGACGGCGCATGATCTTGCCGCTGCGCGTCTTGGGCAGCATATCCGTGAAGCGGATCTCCGCCGGGCGCGCGAGCTTGCCGATCTCCTTCGCGACGTGCTCCATCAGCTCCTGTTTGAGCCTGTCGTCGGGCTCCAGGCCCGTGTCGACCGTGACGAAGGCGCAGATCGCCTGGCCTGTGAGCGCGTCGGGCCGGCCGACCACCGCGGCTTCGCAGACCTTCGCGTGGCTGACGAGCGCGCTCTCGACCTCCATCGTCGAGAGCCGGTGGCCGCTGACGTTGATCACGTCGTCCACGCGCCCGAGGATCCACAGGTAACCGTGCTCGTCGCGCCGCGCGCCGTCGCCGGCGAAGTACATCGTCTTGAACTTCGACCAGTAGTTGTCGCGGTAGCGCTGCTCGTCGCCCCAGATTCCGCGCAGCATCGAGGGCCAGGGCCTGCGCAACACGAGGTAGCCGCCCTCGTTGGGCCCGAGCTCCTTGCCGGCTTCGTCCACGACGGCCGCGTCGACGCCGAAGAACGGCCGGGTCGCCGAACCGGGCGTGGTCGAGGTCACGCCCGGCAGCGGCGTGATCATGATCGAGCCCGTCTCGGTCTGCCACCAGGTGTCGACGATCGGGCAGCGCTCGTGGCCGATCTGCTTGTGGTACCAGATCCAGGCTTCGGGGTTGATCGGCTCGCCGACCGTGCCGAGCAGCCGCAGCGTGGCGAGCGAGTACTTCGCCGGCCACTCGTCGCCCCACTTCATGAAGGCGCGGATCGCGGTCGGCGCGGTGTAGAAGATCGTGACCTTGTGCTTGTCGACGATCTCCCACATGCGGCCAGGGTGCGGCGTGTTGGGCGCGCCCTCGTACATCACGACCGTCGCGCCGTTGGCGAGCGGGCCGTAGACGATGTAGCTGTGCCCGGTGACCCAGCCCACGTCGGCGGTGCACCAGTAGACGTCGTCCTCGCGCAGGTCGAAGACGTACTGCGTGGAGAGGTACGAGCCGACGATGTAGCCGCCGGTCGTGTGCACGATGCCCTTGGGCCGTCCGGTCGAGCCGGAAGTGTAGAGCAGGAAGAGCAGGTCCTCGGAGTCCATCGGCTCGGGCGTGCACTCCGGGCTCGCCTCGGCGCAGGCCTCGTGCACCCACACGTCGCGCGTCTTCGACCACTCGATCGGGTTCTTCGCGCGGCGCACGACGAAGACCGTGTGCACCGCGTCGAGGCCCTTGACCGCCTCGTCCACTTGCGGCTTGAGCGCCAGCACGGATCCGCGCCGAAAGCTGCCATCGGCGGTGATCACGGCCGTGCAAGCGCCGTCCTCGATGCGCTCGCGCAGCGCCTGCGCGCTGAAGCCGCCGAAGACGACCGAGTGCGCGACGCCGATGCGCGCGCAGGCGAGCATCGCGATCGCCGCCTCGGGGATCATCGGCATGTAGATCGCGGCGCGGTCGCCCTTCTTCAGGCCGCGGCGCTTGAGCACGTTCGCGAAGCGGCAGACCTCCAGGTGCAATTCGCCGTAGCTGAGCGTGCGCGAGTCGCCCGGCTCGCCCTCCCAGATGATCGCCGGCTTCTGCGCGCGCACCCCGTAGGCGTGCTGGTCCAGGCACACGGCGCTGACGTTGAGCTTGCCGCCCACGAACCACTTCGCGAAGGGCGCGTTCGACCAGTCGAGCACCTTCTGGAACGGCTCGATCCAGGGCAGCTCGCGCGCGATCCGGCCCCAGAAGGCGTCGGGCTGGTCGATCGACTCGCGGTACATCCGCTGGTAGGCGGCTTCGCTCGAGAGGCGCGCCTTGGCCTGGAACTCCGGCGGCGGCGGGAAGTGGCGGTTCTCGTGCAGAACGTTCTCGATCTGGTTCATCGCATGTCTCCGGGGTCCGGCACAGCCTAGCCGGGCCGATCAGCCGAGCCAACGGGGCAGCGCGCAGAGAGCGGGCAGTCGTCGCACTCGGGCTCACCGCGCTTGCAGAGTGTCTGGCCGAGCGTCCGCAGCAACTGGTGCGCCGCCAGGCGTGCTTTGGCGCTGCGCGGCTGTTCGCGCGCGAGCGCTGTCTGCACCGAGCGGTAGGTCGTCGCGTAGGTCTTCGACTCCTCGCCGAATCCCAGGCGCACGAGCACGCGCAAACCGTTCGACTCGAGTGCGAGCTCCTCGCCCTGACCGCAAGCCATCAGGATCTTCTGCGCGCCCGGCGCGCCGATCGAAGGGAAGCGCGCCAGCGCCTTGGCCGCCTTCGCGGAAGGAAGCTCGAGCAGCGACTCGAGCGATCCCCCGCCGAGTTCCAGCGCGAGCCGCGCGATCGCCTGCAAGCGTTCGGCACGCGCCTGGGGATGCATTCCGCCCAGCCGCGTCACCGCGAGCAAGCGCTCGGGAGCGACGGCGAGGATGCGCTCGGGCTCGAAGTGCGTCAGCTTGCCCAGCGCGGCAAAGGCGCGTTCGCGGCGCTCGTCGTTGACGAGGTAGGCGACATTCTCCCACAGCACCCACTCCAAGGGTGTGGTCGGAACAGGAGCGCGCGGCGCGCCGAAGTGCTTGCGCAGCGCGGCCAGCGCCTGCGCCAGACCGGCGCGCGGCCGCTCGGAGGGGATTCGCGGTGCCATGCCGGCCGGCCAGGATAGGCCGGAAGAGATCGCATGCCAGGGGCGAGCGCAGCGGCTAGTCTGGGAGCGTGAAGCTCGCGGCTCGCGCCCTCCTCGTCCTCCCGCTCGCCTGCAGCGCGTTCGGCGCGAACGCCTGCGCGCCGCGAGCGCGCGCGCTGCAAGCGACCGAGGCCAGCGCCGCGGTACCGCAGGCACACACGGCGCACAGCGCGCCCGTGTCGCGCGCCTGGGCCGAGGCGCTCGAGCGCCCCGGCCTCCCGAACCTGCACCGCGTGAGCCCGCTGCTCTACCGCGGCGCGCAGCCCACCGGCGACGGCTTCCACGAGCTCGCGCGCCTGGGTGTGAAGAGCGTGATCTCGCTGCGCGCCTTCCACGCCGACCAGATCCCGATCGACGCGGGCCTCAAGTACGAGCGCATCTCCTTCAAGAGCTGGCACCCCGAGGACGAGGACGTCGTGCGCTTCCTGCGCCTGGCCTCCGACCCCGCGCGGCAGCCGGTCTTCGTCCACTGCCAATGGGGATCCGACCGCACCGGGATGATGTCCGCGATCGCGCGCATCGTGTTCGAGGGCTGGACGAAGGAAGAAGCGATTGCGGAGATGACGCAGGGAGACTTCGGCTTCCACCCGCTGTGGAAGAACCTGGTCCAGTACCTGCGCGACGTCGACCTCGAGCGCCTCGCGCGCAAGTCCGGGATCCGCAAGTAGCGCCGGGCGCGCTGCGGTGGGTGCGCGCCCGGTGCCGCGCGCTCAGGGCCGCGCCACGAACCAGCGCGTGTCGCCCAGCTGCCCGCCGCCGTTCTCGCCGCCGAAGAGCACGATGCTGCCCGTCGGCGGGAACCATTCCATCGCGAAGGACTCGCGCGGCGTCGGCGAGTGAACCGGCTGCAGTTCTTCCCAGTTGCTGCCCGTCCATTGCCACGAGTCGGAGATGGCCGCGCCTCCCGCCCCGCCGCCGAAGAGCACCACGTGGCCCAGCGCGCCGTCGAAGGCTCCGCGCGAGTTGTAGCGGTTGGGCGGCTGCTGCGCGGGCGAGCGCAGGGTCCAGTCGCTGCCGTCGAAGGTCCACGTGTTCCACGGGTTGACGCTCGCCAGTCCGCCGAAGAGCACGACCTCGTGCGCGGCGCGGTCGAGCGCGACGACCGCCGCCGCGCGCGCCGAGGGTGTGTGCGCGGTGGGAACCGTCTGCCAGTCCGTGCCGGTCCAGCGCCAGGTCGTGAGCTGGTAGAACTGCCCGCTGTAGCCGCCGTACATGTCCGCGTGACCGTTGGCCGGATCGGTGAACAGCATCGGCCCCGAGACGCCGGTCGGATGGTGTGTCGGAGTCCCCTGCGTCCAGGTCGCGCTCGCGCTATCCCAGATCCACGTGTCGCCCAGGTGCGTCGCGCCGTCGTAGCCGCCGAAGAGCACCAGCGTGCCCTGCGTCGCGTCGTAGGCCATCGACGCCGCCGCGCGCGCGGTCGGAGAGAGCGAGGGTTGCTCCTGCGTCCACGTGAGCCCGTCGTAGGTCCAGGTTTCCTGCAGGTACGCGCCCGCGTCGTAGCCGCCGAAGATCACGAGCTTCGCGCTCGAGGGGTCGTAGGCCGAAGCCATCGCCGCGCGCGGCGAGGGAGATTGCGCCGGCGACTTCGGGAGCCAGGTGCAGCGCGGCAGCGAGAGCGCGAAGGACGGGGAGCACAGAGCGGACACGGCGAGCGCGCCGGCGAGCGAGAGGGAGAGTCGGGACATGGTGTTTGCGATCGTGGAACGAGTGCGGGGCGCGAAGGGAATCTCACGGCGCCCGGATGCGTGAGCGTGTCACCGGTCATGCTACCTCCGCTTCGGGAGCGTGCTTCGCGATCTCGCGCGGCAGAAACCACGACTCACCCGGGACATACAGCGCGCTGCGCCGAGGGCTGCGTCGACTGTGCACTGCGGCTCTCTGCCTGCCGGCAGCGCGCGCGGGGTATCGAAATCCTGCGGCGCGAACGCGGCGGGCAGGCTCGTCCCTCCGATCGGGAACGGCGAACTCAGGGTCGTGTCCGCAGGCGCAGCGCTGTCCCTTCGACTGCCAGCCGCTCGTCGCCTTCGCGCAGCAGGAACTTCCCCGCGGCTGCGCGGCGCGGCTCTTCGCCGCGCTCGATCGCGCTCTCGAACTCGCGCCAGTCGTCGTCGCGGACGAGGTAGCGCCGCTCGCCCCAGTGCACCGCGAAGTAGCTTTCGAAGCGGCCGTGCACCTGCAGGTCCAGCGTGTTGGGCCCGACGTACACGCGGCCGCTCAGGGTTCTCCCGGGCCGCGCGAACCAGAACCCGCTCACGGGAGCGATCGAGAGGCGCGTCAGGGTCGCGCCCAGGTAGTCGCCGGCCCACGCGTGCAGAGGACCGAGCCGTTCGATCTCGTCCTCGACCTCCGGCAACAGCGCGCCTTCGAGATCGAAGTATGGCCGGGCGCACACGATCGGTTCCGGGCACGCGAGGATCGCGTCGGCGTCCGGTTCCGCGGGATGCGCGCTCAGGACGAGTTGGAAGTCGGCCGTCTCGGCCTCGATCTCGACCCCCGAGGAGCCCCGGCCCGCGAACGACGCGACGAGCAGGTGCAGGCCGAGCGCGCCGAGCAAGCACGGGATCCAGAGCGTCGTTTTGTGCCGAATCAAGTGGGCCCCTATTCAAAAGAGCGCTCGCGCCGCCGGAATCGCCAGCGCGATTGCGAAAACACGCGTGCGCGTGCTGCTGGAGTGGCGTGCAGTCGCGCGCGACACGGCCAGAGAATCGCACCCGCTCGGCCCTCTCGGGCATCCGGCGTTCGGCCCGGTCGTCGTAGACGAGCTCGCATGCGATCGACCTTTGGCCCGCCCGCAGGCGTTTGAAAGGGCAGACAATCGCTCACACGGGCTGCGGGCCTCCAACGGTCGGCGAGGATGCGCCGCAGAGCACCTTCGCCGGCGACTCTCGGTCGTGCCAGGTCGTCATCACGAACGGCTCGTCGGGAGCGATCCCATCCTGGAAGCACGGGATGCCTGTGCAGTCGACGGCGTCGTCCTGGCGGGTCCCTTGGAGATCGCCCGCGAGCGTGCAGCGCCCGCGCTCCGCGCACGCGGCTGCCTCAGGCGCGTTTCTTGAACAGCGTGAAGTAGCGCGCGATGCGGCCCGCGAAGCGCACCGGATTGGCCATCTCGCGCATCAGGCGCTTGGGCCGCCGGTAGAACCGGCGATAGCCCTCGCGGATCTTCTCCTGGATCTCCTCGGCGCTCATGTGCTCGTTGCCCTCGAGCGCCTGGAAGCCCGTCATCGTGGCGTAGTCGAACTCGCGGCTGCCGTTCAGGATCTTGTACAGCGGCGTGCCCGGGTAGGCCGTGACGGCACAGAACTGCACCTGGTCGGGGTCGAGGCGTTCGACGAGCTCAAAGGTCTCCTCGACCATCGCGGGCGTCTCCTCGGGGAAACCGATCATGCAGAAGGCGCGCGTCTCGATGCCGAATTCGCGCGCGGAGTCGAAGACCTCGACGCAGCGCGCGAGGTCGAGCTTCTTCTGGCCGTCGAGCAGCTTCGAGCCGCAGTGCTTGCGCAGGATTTCGACATTGCCGGATTCGACACCGACCGAGATGTGCTTGCAGCCGGCCGCGGCCATCGAGCGCAGGACCTCGCGGTCGAGCGTCTTGATCGCGGTCTCGCACTGCCAGACGAGCTCGAGCTTCTCGCGCACGATGCCGGCGCACAGCTCGTGGATGCGGTCCTTGCGCGTGGTGAAGATCGGGTCGCGGAAGACGACGTGGCTGAGCTTGTGCACGCGGTGCAGGTCGATGAGCTCCGCGAGAACGTGCTCGGGGCTGCGGAAGCGGAAGCGCAGGCCTTGCGCCAGCGTGTAGCCGCAGAAGGAGCAGTTGAGCGGGCAACCGCGCGAGCTCTTGACGGTGGTGATCGGTCCGTCGACACCGGGGAAGCGGTAGCGCTGGTTGTCGAGCAGGTGGCGCGCGGGCAGCGGGAGCTCGTCGAGCGCGTCGATCTTGGGCCGTTCGGGTTCGTGCACGACCTGGCCGTCCGCTGCGCGCCAGCTCGTGCCCTCGACGCCCTGCAGGTCGCGCTTCTGCGCGACGCGCTCGGCGATCTCGCGCACGGTGTACTCGGGCTCGCCGCGCACGACGACGTCGACGCTGTCGCGCTCGAAGATCTCACCCGGCGTGTAGGTCACCTGCGAACCCAGGATCGCGACCGGGATGCCGAGCTCAGAGCGCAGCGCGCGGCACAGCGCGAGATCCTGGTCGAGAGAAGTGCTCGAGGAGTCCACGCACACGAGCTGCGGCCGCTCTGCGATGATCGCCTTGCGCGCGTCCTCGACGTCGAGCCCGAGCGCGTCGGAGTCGTGGATCGCGACGTTGTGGCCGGCCGCTTCGAGCACGCTGGCGACGTGCGCGAGTTCGAGCGGCGGGTAGAGCAGCTCGGGGTTGACGGCCATCCCAAAGCCCCCCATCAGTCCGCGGCTGACGCGGAATTCCGGAGGGCTGGGCGGGTTGACGAGGACGATCTTCAAGGAAAACTAGGTATCGGATAGCTGAGGGCGGGCGTCCAGTCTCGGGAGGGCCGCGCGTGAAGTGTATGCCATTGGCGGGGCCGGGAAGGGCGCATTCCGGTTCGGACCGTTCGGCGCGCTCCCGCGCCCACGGAATGCGTGGAACAAGCGCAGCCCGGGCTGCATCTGAAGCCGCGTTCGGGTGCGTCGGCGCGTGTCTTGCGGAATTCGACACTTCCGGTGACACTCCGCGGACACCCACTCGACCGTGAGTGCTCGCCGTTCGAAGGATGACTCACGGAAGCAGTTCCGCTCTTCCCGCACTTTCCCCCCATTGCCGGATAACTCCCGCAACGAGTTCACCGTGATCACCCTCCCGCGCTTGGCGTCTGTCTTCACTTCCCTTTTCGGCATCGCTCTGCTCAGTGCCGCCCCGTGCTCCGCGCAGGTCAATCTGACCGCCGGCGACGTGGCGGTCATCGGCTGGCAGGACAACGGCACCCCCGACGACGCCTTCACGGTCGTCGCGCTGGCGGACTGGGTGCCGGGGACACTGATCTACTTCACGAACAACGGCTGGACGGGCGCGGGATTCCGCAGCCCGGCCGGCAGCAGCGACGGCAACGGCGCTGAGCAGCTGATCCAGCTGCAGGTACTCGCGCCGATCCCCGCGGGGACGATCATCTCTTCCACGGACGTTGGCGCGTCCTTCAACTGGAACACGACCGGTCTGATCCCGGCCACGAGCACGGGCAGCTACAGTGCGCTGCACCTCTCCAGCGCAGGCGACCAGATCTGCGCCTTCCAACACTCCACGATCGGCAACCCGCTCAACACCGCGTTCCAGCTCTACCTGTATCTCATCGACGACACCGGCGGCTTCGAGCACGCCACGGACGACAATTCCGGCGCGCAGCCCCCGGGCATCTCCGTCGCGAGCCACACGGCGCTGACGCTGCTGCAGGACGGGCCGAGCCAGAACTTCATGGCCTTCAACACGGCCACTCTGGCGAGTGGGACGAAAGACCAGTGGCTGACGTCGATCTCGAACCCGGCCAACTGGAGCTTCGGGAGCACGGGCACGCTGCCCGCCGGCTCGGTCAGCGTCGTGACCTGCCCGGGACTCTCGAACAAGCCCGACAACGCCCAGGTGTGCAGCGGCACCACGGCCGTCTTCAGCGTGACGGCGACCGGCAGCGGTCTCAGCTACCAGTGGCGTCGCAACGGAAGCCCGCTCTCCAACGGCGGGCACTACAGCGGTGCGCTCTCCGCCACGCTGATGATCACCACGGTCGACGCCAACGACCTGGGTGTGTTCGACGTGGTCGTCAGCAACAACTGCGGCTCGGTGACGAGCACGCTGGCGACGCTGACCCTCGACACGAGCGACACCGATGCCGACGGCACGCCCGACTGCACCGACGGCTGCCCCACGGATCCGACGAAGATCGCGCCCGGCCAGTGCGGCTGCGGTGTGCCCGACACGGACTCCGATGGCGACGGGACGCCCAACTGCCTCGACGAGTGTCCGAATGATCCGCTCAAGATCACCCCAGGCGCCTGCGGCTGTGGCGTGGCGGATACCGACAGCGACGGCGACGGCACGCCCAACTGCTTCGACCAGTGCCCGACCGACCCGCTCAAGGTCGCACCGGGCATCTGCGGCTGCGGCACGGCGGACACGGACACCGACGGCGACACGACACCGGACTGCAACGACCTGTGCCCGAACGATCCGTTCAAGGTCGCGCCCGGCGTGTGCGGCTGCAACGTCTCCGATTCGGACACCGACGGCGATGGCACGCCCAACTGCATCGACCTGTGCCCCAATGACCCGGCCAAGATCGCGCCCGGCATCTGTGGCTGCGGCGTGGCGGACATCGACACCGACGGCGACGGCACGCCCAACTGCAACGACCTGTGCCCGAATGACCCGCTCAAGACGGCGCCCGGCCAGTGCGGTTGCGGCATCGCCGACACCGACACCGACGGCGACGGCACGGCGAACTGCAACGACCTGTGCCCGAACGATCCGCTCAAGGTCAATCCGGGCCTGTGCGGCTGCGGAGTGCCCGACACCGACCTCGACGGCGACGGCACGCCCAACTGCATCGACGGTTGCCCGACGGATCCGCTCAAGATCACGCCCGGGCAGTGTGGCTGTGGCTCGCCCGAGTTCGACACGGACGGCGACGGCGTCTCCGACTGCATCGACAATTGCGACTCGATCTCGAATCCGCTGCAGTTCGACACGGACGGCGACGGCGTCGGCAATGCCTGCGACAACTGCCCGACGCTCGCGAACACCGACCAGCACGACTGCGACGGCGACGGCCTCGGCGATGCCTGCGCGATCGCCAACGGGGCTCCGGACTGCAACCAGAACACGGTCCCCGACGGCTGCGACGTCGCACAGGGCAGCAGCCCGGACACCGACAACAACGGCGTCCCCGACGAGTGCGAGACGATCAACGGCCAGCCCTTCTGCTTTGGCGACGGCTCCGGCACGGCCTGCCCGTGCTCGAACTTCTCCACGGTCGGAGCGCACTCGGGCTGCGCGAACAGCCTGGGTGTCGGCGGGCACCTGACCGCCCTCGGCCACGCCTTCCTCAGCAACGACGACGTCGTGCTCACCGTGGACAGCGTCCCGGCAAACATCACGATGCTCTTCTTCCAGGGTGCGAGCCCCAACCACCAGGGCCTGGGTACGGCCGCGTACGACGGTCTGGTCTGCGCGGGCGGCTCGCCGCTGATTCGCCTCGCGGGCAAGCCCTCGGGCGCGGGCGGAACGGCCAGCTTCCCGGGTGTCGGCGATCCGCTGCTCTCGGTCAAGGGACAGATCCCGCCCGCGGGCGCCACGCGCTACTACCAGGTCTGGTACCGCAATCTCAGCGGCCCCTGCGGCCAGCACTCCAACTTCACCAACGGTTGGCTGCTGCTCTGGATTCCCTGATCTAGGTGGACCTGTCAACTCCTCGTTGACGGGACTCACACAGCGACTTGTGCGAGGCCGGGTTGGACTTGATCCAGCTCGGCCTCGCTCGCGCTGGTTCCGCGTGAGATGCGCGCGTGGCACAGCGCGCAGGTGAAGCCGCGACCTCAAGGCAGCCCGGTCCACTCATCCTGTTCGAGCGAGGCGTCCGTGGTCAGCGCCACTCGCTCGTCTCACGCATGAGCGAGTTGCGCGCCGCGGCGCGTGCCAGCAGGTCCGTGTCGGCGTCGGCCACCTGTTGGACGAGGGCGCGGTCCGCGTCGCTGCCAAAGCGCGCGAGCGCGTGCAGCGCGCGCCGCCGCGCCGCGGGCTCGCTCGGGCTCTGGAGCAGACCACGCATGCAGCCGAGCGCCTCGTCGCGAACCTGCGGCGCGAGCGCCGCGGGCTCGGCGAAGAGCACGCACTCGGCGAGCCGCGCGCGGCGCGACGAGTCCAAACGCGGGTCCTCGGAGGCCAGACGCAGCGTCTGAATCGCACCCGCGCGGCCGTGCAGGCTGCTCGCGGCGAACTCGAGACGCTCGTCTCCCGCGCCCGGCTCGAGGAACCACTCCGCGCCGATGCGCGCGGCCGCGTCCGGGTCCAGACTGCGCAGCACGCCGAGCGAGCGCGCGCGCAGGCGCGCGTCGGACATCGAGTCGAGCGCGACCTCCGCGAGTCGGTTGGCGCAGGCCTGGCGCGCCGGATTCTCCCAGGGTTCCTGCACCTGCGAGAGCGAGCGCGCGAGCGCATCGAGCAACCGGGCCGAAGCGCGCGGATCGACGAGCTCGAGCGCGCGCTCGACGAGGTAGCGCTCGCTGGCGCCGTCGCGCACGGCTTCGAGCGCGCCCGCAGCGATCGAGCGCGCTCGCGGGCTGTCGGCCGTCTCGAGCGCGTTGCACCACCAGCCCAGTTCCGCGACGCCGCCCGCAGCGACGAGGCAGCGCGCGGACTCGAGCGAGACTCCCAAGGGCAGATCCTCGCGCAGCGCGAGCGGGCGCAGACGCGACGCGAGCGCGGGAGCCAGCGCGATCGCCTGGGCGCGCGCGAGGCTCGCCAGCGCGACGAACTCCGCGTCCTCGCGCGGCGGACTCTCCAGCGCGCGCAGCAACACCGGGCCAAGTTCCGGGACCCACTCCTCGAGGCAGGCCGCGACGCGCTCTCGGTACGCGCGCGCCTGGAAGGGCTGGCGCACGAGTTCGGCGCGCAGCTCTCCGACCCAGGCGCTGAGGGCTTGCTCGGGGGTCGCGCGCTCCAGCGGCGGAGCCGCCTCGGGCGCGAACGGCTCCGCGACGGCCTCGGCCGGCTCGGGGCCGGGGATCGGCGCTTCCTCGCGGGCGAGGCCGTGCATCTGGGCCGCGGCGACGCTGCCGGGCCGCGCGAGGAACAGCCAGGTTCCCCCCAGGCCCAGCGCGAAAGCCAGCGCCAGCAGCGCGGCGCGTCCGCGGCGGTGCGCAGCCTCTCGGCGGTGCATCCTCACGGCAGGTTGATGTCCACGATGCTGTAGCCGGCCGCGGTGACCAGGCAGGAGTTGGACGTCGCGCTCGCGCCGGCCTTCTGGACGAGGACGTCGTAGGTCCCCGGCGGCAAGCCGAGCTTGGTGTACGAGCCGTCCGCATCGGTGCCGGTCGAGCCCGCGGCGAGCTCGAGATCCTGCGTGCCCGCGGGCAGGAAGAAGAGCGTCGCATCCGCGACGGGCGCGGGATGGCCCTGCTTGTCGGCCTGCGTGACCAGGCCGCGAATCTCACCCGTCTGACCTGGCCGCACCGCGTGCAAGAGCGGCTGCAGCAGCACGCTCGTCGCGAGCGGAAACTCTTCCGAACCCTGCGGCAGGAAGCTGCGCGGCACGTCGATGTCGACCATCAGGCGCGACCAGTGATCGGCCGTGACCTCGAGCGGCGTCTCGATCGTGACCTCGAAGCCCGTGCTCTCGGTCTGCGGCAGCTGCATCGAACCGTCCGCAGTGGAGAAGGTGCGGCCCCCGGTGAGCTGCAGTTCCCCGCCGGTGATGTGCACGTGCAGCCTGCGGTAGGTGCCGACCGGAAGTTTGCGGCTGAAGAGCAGGCGCGCCGCGCCGTTGCGCAGGCTCGTGAGCTCCACCGAGACCGGAGCGCCCTTGTAGAGCACGCGCGGCGCGGCGAGCGAGAATGCGCCGCCATCGATGGTCACGCGGTCGATCTGCAGCGTCGCGCTCTGTACCTCCTCGAAGGAGACCGGGGCGTCGGTGACGATCAGGCCGACGGTGCCACTGGCTTTGTGGGAGCCGTGGCAGGCGCTGGCGAGGGCGAGCAGGGGGAGTGCGAAGAGGGACTTCTTCATAACCTTCCTCATGACAGGGATGACATGCGGAACGATTCCGATGCAACCGGGGACAGGAGGGCAAGAAATCGTACCCCGAGAATCCCGGTCGGGGGAAAACACCCTCCGCGGGGGGGGGCTCAGACGCGCCGCAGTTCGGCGCCGGCGTGGGCGAGCTCGCGCTCGACCCGCTGCAGGTATTTCGCGACGTCCTCGTCCGTCAAAGTGCGCGCGTCCGAGCGCAGCGTGACGTGCCAGGCGAGCGAGCGCTTGCCCGCCCCAGGTTCGCGCCGGTGTAGACGTCGAAGAGTTCGAGCGCGTCGACCAGGCCCTTGCCGGCCCGTTCGAGCGCGGCGGCGAGCGTGCCCGAGGGCAATTCGGCCGGCGCGGCAGCGGCGACGTCGACCTTGACCAGCGGGAACTTCGGCAGCGGGCGGTAGTGGCTCGTGCGTTTGGGGGTCGCGAGCAGCACATCGATCGAGAGCTCCGCCGCCGCGACCTCGCTCTGCAACTCAGCGCTCAGACCCAGGCGACGCACGAGACCCGGCTCGAGCGGCGCGAGCGTCACGAGCGCGTCTTCCTGCGCGCCGCAGCGGCCGGAGAGGCACATGCCCGGGTGCGCCCAGCTCGGCACGAGTTCGGGCGCAGCGCTGCGCCACTCGAGCGCCTCGAAGCCGAGTGCGGCGACGAGTTCGTCGAGCAGGCCGCGCAGTTCCGCGAGGCGCGTCCCGTCGAAGCGCACTCCCTCGCGCGGCACCCCGGCCCAGACGAGCGCGAGTTCGTGCACCTCGCGCGGCTCACCACGCGTGCTCGCGTACTCGGGCTGGTAGCCCTTGCCGATCTCGAAGAAGCGCAGCTCGGCGGACTGGCGGCGGTTGGCGAGCAGCTTCTCGAGCACGCTCGGCAATACGTGCCGGCGGATCTTCGAGAGCCCGTCGGCGACCGGGTTGACGACGCAGACGAAGCGCTCCTCGAGCGCGCCCACGAGCGCCACGAGTTCGTCGGATACGAAGGAGTAGCTCAAGAGCTCGTGGAAGTGCGCGCTGCCTGCGAGGCGGTCCGCCAGCGCACGCGCCAACACACGGCGATCCCAGGCGGCGTCGCGCGGCGGCGGGGCGATCTCCCCCACCATCTGCCGCTCGGGGATGTTCCCGTAGCGGTGGATGCGGCCGATCTCCTCGATCAGATCCTGCTCGATCGTGACGTCCTTGGTCGCGCGCGCGCTCGGCACGCGCACCTCGAGCGCGCCCTCGGCCGGCTGCACGCCGAAGCCCAGGCCGCCCAGGATCTGCGCCATGCGCTCGTCGGAGATCGCCACGCCCAGGAGCGAACGCGCGCGCTCGGGCCGCAGGCGCAGCGTGAGCGCGGGGTCGGTCCACTGGCCGGCGTCGGTCCAGGGGGCGGCGACGCGCGCGAGCGGTTCGATCTCGCGCAACAGCGCGAGGTAGTGCGCGGCGGCGGCCAGCGGCAGCGTCGGGTCGAGCTGCTTCTCGAAACGTGTCGAGGAGTCCGTGCGCAAGGCCAGACGCTGCGCAGTGCGGCGCACGCTCGCGAAGTGGAAGCTCGCCACCTCGAGCAGCAGCGACTGCGTGCCGCTCTCGACCTTCGAGCCCTCGCCGCCCATCACACCCGCGAGCGCGACCGGCGCGTCGCCCGAGCAGATCAACAGATCGGCCGGCACGAGCGCGCGTTCTACGCCGTCGAGCGTGCGGATCGTCTCGCCCGCGCGCGCATTGCGCACCGCGATGCCCTCGGGCGAGAGCCGCGAGCGGTCGAAGACGTGGTTGGGTTGTCCCAGGTCCAGCATCACGAAGTTCGAGAGGTCGACCAGCAGGTCGATCGGCCGCTGCTCGACGGCGAAGAGCAGCGCGCGCAGCCAGTCGGGCGAGCGCCGTGCGGACACACCGTCGATGGGCACCGCGAGGTAGCGCGAGCAGTGCGGCGAGTCGATGTGCACGGGCACGGCCGCTCCGGCGAGGGGCGTGGGCAGCGCGCTCGCGAGCGGGCGCAGCACGAGGCCGTGCATCGCGGCGATCTCGCGCGCGAAACCGCGGTGGCCCCACAAATCCGGCCGGTGCGTGAGCGACTTGTTGTCGATCTCGATCACCCAGTCGTCGAGGCCCAGCGCCGCGTCGAGCGGCTTGCCCAGCGGCGCGTCCGCGGGCAGCACCCAGATCCCGCTGTGCTCCTCGCCCAAGCCAAGCTCGCGCTCCGAGCAGATCATGCCCTCGGACTCGACGCCGCGGATCTTGGACTTCTTGATCTTGATGCCGCCGGGCAATTCCGTGCCCGGCAGCGCGACCGCCACCTTCTGGCCCGCATCGACGTTCGGCGCGCCGCACACGATCGTGCGCAGCGTGCCGTCGCCGACGTCGACCGTGCAGCGCGAGAGCTTGTCCGCGTCGGGATGCTTCTCGCGCGCCTTGACGAAGCCCACGACGAGGTTCGCAAGATGCGGCAGAAAGCGCTCGAGGCTCTCGACCTCGCAGGTGGAGAGCGTCAGGTCCTCGGCGACCTGCTGCGGCGTGAGCCCCCCGAGGTCCACGTGTCGGCCGAGCCAGCGGTAGCTGATCTTCATGCGAACTGCTCCAGGAAGCGCAGGTCGCCCGAGAGCAGGTGGCGCACGTCGTCGATGCCGTAGCGCAGCATCACCAGGCGCGAGAGGCCCAGGCCGAAGGCGAAACCGCTCCAGACCTCGGGGTCGATGCCGCCCGAGCGCAGTACATTGGGGTGCACCATCCCGCAGGGCAGCAGTTCGATCCAGCGCGAGCGCTTGCACACGCTGCAGCCCTCCGTGCAGAACGGACAGCGCGCGTCGAGTTCGAAACCCGGCTCGACGAAGGGGAAGTAGCCCGGCCGCAGGCGCACTTCGATCTCGCGCCCGAACACGCCGCGCAAGAGCGTCTTCATCGCGCCGATCAGGTGTCCGACCGAGAGGTCCCGGCCGACGACCAGCCCCTCCATCTGGTGGAAGGTGTGCTCGTGCGAGGCGTCGGTGGTCTCCTGGCGGAAGACTTTGCCCGGCACGATCGCGCGGAAGGGTGGCTTCATCCGTTCCATCGCGCGCACTTGGCCCGGCGAAGTGTGCGTGCGCAGCACGACGTTGCCCTCCGGATCGCAGCGGAAGGTGTCCTGCATATCGCGCGCGGGGTGGTCGCGCGGGATGTTGAGCGCCTCGAAGTTGTACCAGTCGAGCTCGACCTCGGGCCCGTCGAGCACGACGTAGCCCATCGAGGTGAACAGGTCCTCGAGCTCGCGCGTGACGCGCGTCACCGGGTGCAGCGAGCCGCGCTCGGGACGCTTGCCGGGGATCGTCGCGTCGAAGCCTGCGCCTGAGCGCTCGGCATCCAGCGCGGCGGCCTCGAAGGCCGAGCGACGCGCGCTCGCGGCCTCCTCGACCGCGCGCTTCATCTGGTTCGCCCACTGGCCCGTGGCCTTGCGCTCCTGCGGCGGAAGCGTGGGAATGGAAGCGAGCAGGCGCGCGACGACGCCCTCCTTCTCCAGCGTCTCGCGCTCGATCGCGCGCAGCGCCTCGGCATCGGGTGCCGCGGCGATGCGCACGAGCAGCGCGTCGAGCTCCGCTTGACGGTCGCTCATCTGCGACCCCGGTCCTACTTGCGCGCCGCGCGCGCTTCGTTGACCAGCGTGTCGAAAGCCTTCGGATCGTGGATCGCGATCTCGGAGAGCTGCTTGCGGTTGAGCGCGATCTTGGCCTTGTTGAGGCCGTCGATCAGCTGCGAGTAGCTCATCCCGCGCATGCGCGCGGCGGCATTGACGCGCACGACCCACAGACGGCGGAAGATGCGCTTCTTGTGCCGGCGGTCACGCGTGCCGTAGGCCCAGGCGCGCAGCAGCGTCTCGCGCACCGTGCGCCAGAGCTTCGAGCGGCCGCCCCAGTAGCCCTTGGCCTGCTTGAAATAGCGGTTCTTCTTGCGCCGCCGCGGGGCACCGATGGTTACGCGCACCATGGCTCAGTTGCCCCCCTGCAGCATCGGACGGATGAGATCGCTCCAGGTCTTGTTGAGGATCATCTTCTTGCGCAGCTTGCGTCCGGTCTCGCCGGAGTAGCTCGCGTGCATGTGACCGCGGCCGGGGTGGCTGCAGGTGATCCTGCCGGACTTGGTGACCTTGAAGCGCTTTTTGACGGCGCTGCGTGACTTGTGCTTGGGCATCGGACTTCCTCGTGGCGGGACGAATCCCCGTTCGCAGGCATGCCAGCCGCTTGCAGGGGCCCGGGGGGAACCCGGGGCTTGGAGGGGGAACAGGATAGCGAGTCCCCCGCCGGGGGCAAGCCCCCCCCGACCCGAGGGTGAAAAGCGGGCGCCCCGGAGCCACGCACGGTCCCGAGGCGCCCGTCCGATCCCCGCCGAGAGAGAGAGAGAGGCGGAGACTGTCTACACGCCCGCGGGCGCGAAGCCCGCGAGCGAATTCGCCGTCGACGCGCCGGCGATCGCGGCCGCGATGCGCACGGCGTCGTGCACCTGCGCTTCGCCCAGGCCGTGCGCGAGCACGTTCTGCTCGTGCGCACGGACACACATCTCGCAGCCCGCGAGCGCGCTCACGGCCAGCGAGGCGAGTTCGAAGTCGGCCTTGCTCGTCTTGGGCGAGCCCAGCCGGTTCATGCGCAGCCGCGCGGGCATCTGCGAGTACGTCTCCTTCCCGACCATGTGGCGGAAGCGGTAGTAGACGTTGTTCATCGCCATCAGCGCCGCGACGGCCTTGGCGTCGTCGACGAGCGCCTCGCTCGCCGCCGCTCCCGCGTCGGCGACGATCGCGCGCGCGAGCGCATGGTCGTTCTTCGAGAGCGCGCAGGAGAGCGCCACGAGCCAGCGCTGGCCCTCGCTGAGCGTGCTCTCGCCGAGCACGCTCGTGAGGTTCAGGCGCAGGTCCTTGGCAGCGTCGGGAAAGCCTCCCGCGAGTTCGCGCAGCAGTTCCATCAACCGACCTCCAGCGTCTTCTGCCCCGCCTTCCAGTTGCACGGGCAGAGTTCGTCGGTCTGCAGCGCGTCGAGCACGCGCAGTGCCTCGTCGACGCTGCGGCCGACCTTGAGGTCGTTGACGCACACCCAGCGGATGATGTTGTCGGGGTCGACCAGGAAGGTCGCGCGCAGCGGCACGCCCGCTTCCTTGTGCAGGATGCCGAGCGCGGTCGAGAGCTCGCGCTTGGTGTCGGCCAGCATCGGGAAGGGCAGTTCCGCGAGGTCGGGGTGCTGCTTGCGCCAGGCGAGGTGCACGTATTCCGTGTCGCTGCTCATGCCCAGGACCTGGCAGTCGCGCTCTTCGAAGTCCTGCGTGCGCTTGCCGAAGGCCGCGATCTCCGTCGGGCAGACGAAGGTGAAGTCCATCGGCCAGGCGAAGAGCAGCTTCCACTTGCCCTGGTGGCTGTGGTCGGTGATCTCGGCGAACTCCTGGCCGGCTTGGATCGAGACGACGGACTGGAGCTTGAAGGACGGCAGGCGGTCACCGATGGTCAGCATGTTCTGGTTTCCTCGTGCAGGGGGTCGTTGCGGGTGTTCGTTGGAGGCGAATCATCGCCCAGTGGTGTCCGAATCCCCCCTCAAGCCCGTCCATCGGCGCGATCGAGGCTGTCTATGGCGCCGGCCCACGGCCCGCTAGGATGGCCCGCGATGAAGGTCGACCTCACCGCGATCACGCTCAGCGAACTGCGCTACGCCGTGGCCCTGGCCGAGGAGCGCCACTTCGGCCGCGCCGCGGCGCGCTGCCACGTCACCCAGCCGACCCTCTCGGCGCAGCTGATGAAGCTCGAGCGCACGCTGGGCGTCTCGCTCTTCGAACGCAGCCCGCGCGGCGTCAGCCCGACCGCGATCGGCGCGGCCGTCGTCGAGCAGGCGCGCGAGGTGCTCGAGGGCGCCGAGCGCATGCTCGAGCTCGCGCGCGAGGGCCAGGAACCGCTCTCGGGCGTGCTGCGCCTGGGTGTGATCCCGACGCTCTCGCCCTACCTGCTGCCCTGGCTCGCGCGGCCGCTCGCGAAGAGCTTCCCCGAGCTGAAGCTCGTCTTCCGCGAGTTGAAGACCGACGACATCGTGGCCGAGCTCGAACAGCACCGGCTCGACTGCGGCCTGCTCGCGCTGCCGGTTCCCTCGGGCCTGGTCACCGATCCGCTCTTCGACGAGCCCTTCTTCTGGCTCGTGCCCGCCAAGCACGCGGCGGCGGGCAAGAAGAGCGTGCGCGAGAGCGACCTCGAGTCGGAGCCCGTGCTGCTCCTGGAGGAGGGCCACTGCCTGCGCGACCAGGCGCTCAAGGTCTGCGAGCGCGCGCACACGCAGAGCGAGCACGCCGAGGGCGACTTCCGCGCCACGAGCATCGAGACGCTGCGCCAGATGGTCGCGGCGGGCATGGGCACGACGCTCGTGCCCGCACTCGCGCTCATCGGGCGCGAGCGCGGCGGGAAAGCGACCGTCGCGCTGCCCTTCGCCGCGCCGGCGCCGACGCGCAAGATGGCGCTCGGGTGGCGCGGCACGCACCCGCGCGGCAAGGATCACCGCCTGCTCGCGCAGTGGATCCGCGAGCACCTGCCCGAGGGTGTGCAGGCGATTGCGGGCAAGCGCGGCTAGCTTCAGCGCGCGCCCAGATCCTTGCGCCACAAGACACGCGCGCCGAAGCGCGATCCGTCGCGCAGCGGCTCGTCGCCGAAGAGCGCGCCCTTCGAATAGTCCGCGTTGATCCACTGCGCGAAGAGCTTGCCGTAGTCGCGGCCGAACCAGGGGAAGCCGTACTCCCCCGTCGACTTGTGCAGCAGCACGATCGCCGCCGGCGCGGCCGCGGAGAGGTCGGCGACCATCTGCTGTTCGCCGAACATCAGCAGTTCGGGCGGCATGTAGTTGATGTACTTCACGGGTGCCGGAACACGCGCGAGGTAGTTGAGCATCACGCCCTCGGGCAGCACGACGAAGCTCTCGCCCGGTTTCAGCTTCGCGTGCAGCTCGTTCAGCGCCGCCGCGACGACGCCGCCGCGGCCGTCCACTCGGAACGCGTCGCGCCCCTCGCCCATCCAGACCGTCGGGATCTTCTGGTACTCGAACATCACGCGCAGGTGCCCGAGCGCGAAGGCGAGCAGCGCGCCGCAGCCGAGCGCGCGCGCGAGCGTGAAGCTCCCGCCGCGGCGTTCCGCCAGGCGCGGCAGCGTCTGGGAGAGGAGCAACACGAGCAACAGCGTCGCGGGCAGCGCCAGCGCGAAACCGTACATCTGCACGCGGCTGTTGAGCACCATCTTCGCGAGCAGCGCCGCGGAGAAGACCGCGAAGCTCGCCGTGAGCGCGAGCTCGCGCTGCTTCCAGGCGCGCACGACGAAGACCAGCGCCGCGACGCCCGCAAACAGCGGCCAGGGCCGCGCGAGCTCGAGCCAGCCGAACTTGTCGAGCGGCACGAGCAGCAGCAGGAGCGGCCCGAGCGCGGCACCCGCGATCCAGGCCACCGTGCGCTCGGTGCGCGGCAGCCTGCGCGCGGTGAGCCAGCAGGCACCGACGAGCAGCGCTTCCGCCGCGGCGTACTCGAGCAGGCGCACGAGGTTGTCCCCCGCCTCGTCCGTGCCCATGACCCACTTGTAGAAGTGCAACTGCGTGATGCGTGTGTCGAACACGTAGCGCCAGGCGCCGATCACGCCCAGACACGCCGCGCGCGCGCCGAGCGCGCTCGCGAGCGCGGCCCAGGCGAGCACGGGCGCGACGAGCGCCGCGCTCGCGAACCTGGCCCAGGTCTTCCAGTCCGCGCGCGCGAGCACGAGCCACACCAGCGCGGCGGCGCCCAGCGCGAGCGTGTACTCGGCCTTCGTGAGACACACCAGGCCGAAGAGCGCGCCCGCGAGTGCGGGGAAACGCGCGATCAAGAGCAGACAGCCGAGCGCGAGCGGCGTCGCGTGCACGACCTCGTGGCTGTAGGGCGCGATGTAGTTCGAGTCGTTCAGGAACTCGAAGCGGCCGAAAGCGAACAGTGCGAGGAACACGAGCCCCGCCGCCGTCGCGCTGAAGCGGTCGGCCATGCGCTTCACCAGCGCGTACACGAGCGCTGTGTCGAGCGCGACGAGCGCCAGGTTCACGGCGTACAGCGTCCAGATCCCGACGCCGAAGAGCTTGAACCAGAGCGCGTTCAGCCAGGGCGAGAGCGGACCCGTGAAGTACGCCACGTCGCGGTACAGCGCCGCACCCTGCGAGACGCGCCAGGCGGCGTAGACCTCGCCGCCGTAGTCGACCTGCACATCGCCCCAGGTGCCCCAGGTGAGAGCACACAGCGCGATGCCCGCGAGCGCGAGCACCAGCGCGGGCGCAGAGCGCTTCATCTGGAGGGTTCCCGCCGCGCTACTTGTGCGACAAGAGCATGGTCATGCGCTTGCCCATCAAGCGCGCCGGGCTCTCGATCTTGCTGATGTCGCCGAGCGTCTCCGCGACGCGCTTCATGACCGCGTAGCCGTGCTCGGGGTGCGCCATCTGGCGCCCGCGGAAGATGCACACGACCTGCACCTTGTGGCCCTGCTCGAGGAACTTGCGGCCTGCGTCGAGGCGGTACTCGAGGTCGTGCTTGTCGATCGCGGGGCGCACGCGCAGCTCCTTCAGCTGCGAGGCGCGGCTGTGGTGTCCGCGCTCCTTCTTCGCCTGCGCGTACTTGAATTTGCCGAAGTCGAGGATGCGGCACACCGGCGGCTTGGCCATCGGCGAAACCTCGACGAGGTCGAGCTTGGCGACCTCGGCCATCTTCAGCGCCTCGGCGGTGGAGATGACGCCGATCTGGGCGCCGTTTTCGTCGATCAGTCGTACTTCCGGGATGCGAATCTGCCGGTTGACGCGGTAGTCAGTGATCACTCAGGTCCTTGGTCTGGGGCGGGAGGGTTTGGTTCGAGCGCTTGAGCATAGTGCTCGGAACCCAGGCGCGCCAGACGGCCGCGGATCACGCACCGGGAGCGGGCGGCGGAACGGCGCTGCGGATGTGGACTTCGAAGAGCTGCTCAGGGGCCACCTCGGAGGGCGCCGCGCACATCAGGTCGGTCGCCGAGGTCGTCTTCGGGAAGGCCAGCATGTCGCGGATGTTGTCGAGGCCCAGGCTGAGCGCGGTCAGCCGGTCCAGTCCCACGGCTAAGCCCGCGTGCGGCGGCGCGCCGTAGGAGAGCGCCTCGAGCAGGAAGCCGAACTTCTTCTGCTGCTCCTCCGGCCCGATACCCAGAATCGTGAAGACCTTCTGCTGCACGTCGGAGCGGTGGATTCGGACCGAGCCCGAGCCCAGCTCCCAGCCGTTCAGGACCAGGTCGTAAGCGCGCGAGACGAGGCTCGCAAGATCCGGGTTCGCACCGCCCATCTCCCAGTCCGCCGGTGCGGTGAAGGGGTGGTGCGCGGAGAACCAGCGGCCCTCCCCCTCGTCGAACTCGAACATCGGGAAGCTCGTGACCCAGGTGAAACGCCAGGCGCCCTGCGCGAGGCCAAAGCGCTTGCCGAGGTGGTTGCGCAGTTCCCCCAGCACGCGCCAGACGAGGCTCTGCTTGCCGGCCATGAAGAGGCAGGTGTCGCCCTCGGCGGCACCCAGAGCCTGCATCAGCAGCGTCGCGCGCTCGCCGACGCAGAAGCGCGCCAGCGGACCGGATCCGCCCGCGGCGCCGGCCTTCCAGTAGGCCAGGCCCTTCGCGCCCGAGCCCTTGGCGAGCGTCTCGAGCGCCTCGATGTCCTTGCGCGAGAGCGCGTGCGCCGCGGGCACGGCGATGCCCATCACGCGGCCGCCCGCGTCGATCGCGCCCTTGAAGACCGCGAACTCGCTCGAGCTCGCCCAGGCGGCGAGGTCGACGAGCTCCATGCCAAAGCGCATGTCGGGCTTGTCGTTGCCGAAGCGCTCCATCGACTGCTTCCAGGTCAGGCGCGGGAAGGGAATCGCGACCTCGAGCTGCATCGCCTCGCGGAAGGTCTCCTGCAGCACGCGCTCCCAGGTGGCGAAGACGTCCTCCTCCTCGACGAAGCTCATCTCCATGTCGAGCTGCGTGAACTCGGGCTGGCGGTCGGCGCGCAGGTCCTCGTCGCGGAAGCAGCGCGCGACCTGGAAGTAGCGGTCCATCCCCGCGACCATCAGGATCTGCTTGAAGAGCTGCGGCGACTGCGGGAGCGCGTAGAACTTGCCCGGGTGCACGCGGCTGGGCACGAGGTAGTCGCGCGCGCCCTCGGGCGTCGCGCGCGTCAGGATCGGCGTCTCGACCTCGACGAAGTCCTGGCGCTCGAAGGCGCGCCGCATCGCGTTGATGAAGCGCGAGCGGTGCATCAGGTTGCGCTGCATCTGCGGCCGGCGCAGGTCCAGGTAGCGGTACGTGAAGCGCGTCTCGAGCGCGACGTTCTCGTCCGCGATCGTGAAGGGCGGCTGCTCGGAGCGCGAGAGGATCTCCAGGCGCTCGACCTGCACGTCGATCTCGCCCGTGGGCCGTTCGGGGTTGACGTTCTGCGCGTCGCGCGCGACGACCTTGCCCGTCACCGAGACGGTGAATTCCGCGCCGAGTTTGGCGGCCTCGGCCTGCTCCGGCCCGAGCACGACCTGCGTGATGCCGTAGCGGTCGCGCAAGTCGACGAAGTAGATGCCGCCGTGGTCACGGCGCGCGTCCACCCAGCCGTTGAGCGTGACGCGCGCGCCGACGTCGGACTTGCGCAGCGCGCCGCAGTGGTGCGTCCGTCGCCAGTCCGATCGCGAGGCCGTGCTGGTCGAGGATGCATCCATGCTCATTGGCTCGAGTATTCGACGGCCCGCTGACGCCACAGGGCGCGGCGCAGCGCCAGCTCCGCGCGCGCGAGATCGACGGCCTCGCCCTCGCCGAGCGGCCGGGTGCCGGCCATGCGCTCGCGCGCACGCTGCTCGGCCTCCTTGGCGCGCGCCTCGTCGATCTCGTCGGGGCGTTCGCCGGCCTCGGTCACGACGCGCAGCGTCTCGCCGCGCACCTCGGCGAAGCCGCCCGAGACGAACATCACGGCCTCGCCGTCCGCCGTGTGGAAGTGCAGCAGGCCCGTGTCGAGCGCAGCCACCATCGGGGCGTGGCGCGGCAGGATGCCGAGCGAGCCGTCCGCGCCCGGGACGCGCACCGACTGCACGAGCGTGTCGAGCGCGATGCGCTCGGGGGTGATCACGCGCAAGGTGAGCGTACCGGCCATGGCTCAGCCCTTCATCTTCTTGGCGCGCTCGACCACGGCGTCGATGCCGCCCTGGTACATGAAGGCGCCTTCGGGGACGTCGTCGTGCTTGCCCTCGATGATCTCCTTGAAGCCGCGCACCGTCTCCGAGCGCGGAACGAACACGCCGGGCGTGCCCGTGAACTGCTCGGCCACGAAGAAGGGCTGGCTGAGGAAGCGCTGGATGCGGCGCGCGCGCGCGACCAGGCGCTTGTCCTCCTCGGGAAGTTCCTCGATGCCCAGGATGGCGATGATGTCCTTGAGGTCGGCGTAGCGCTGCAGGATGCGTTGCGCTTCGCGCGCGACGTTGTAGTGCTCGTCGCCGACGACCTGCGGGTCGAGCATGCGCGAGGTCGACTTGAGCGGGTCGACGGCCGGGTAGATGCCCAGCTCGGCGATCGCGCGGTCGAGGATGATGGTCGAGTCCAGGTGCGCGAAGGTCGCGACCGGTGCGGGGTCGGTGATGTCGTCGGCCGGCACGTACACGGCCTGCATCGAGGTCACGGAGCCCTTCTTGGTCGAGGTGATACGCTCCTGCAGGGCGCCCATCTCGCTCGCCATCGTGGGCTGGTAGCCCACCGCGCTGGGCATGCGGCCGAGCAGCGCGGACACTTCGGAACCGGCCTGCACGAAGCGGAAGATGTTGTCGACGAAGAGCAGCACGTCCTGGCCCTTCACGTCGCGGAAGTACTCGGCCATCGTCAGGCCCGAGAGCGCCACGCGCAGACGCGCGCCGGGCGGCTCGTTCATCTGGCCGAAGACCAGCACGGCGTTGTCGATCACGCTCGCGGTCTTGCCGTCCGGGGTCTTGTACTGCGCCTCGCTCATCTCGAGCCACAGGTCGTTGCCCTCGCGCGTGCGCTCGCCCACGCCGCAGAAGACGCTGAAGCCGCCCTTTTCGACGGCCGTGATGCGGATCAGCTCCTGGATCAGCACGGTCTTGCCGACGCCGGCGCCGCCGAACAGGCCGATCTTGCCGCCCTTGGCGAAGGGACACAGCAGGTCGACGACCTTGAGGCCCGTCTCGAACACTTCCGAGATCGCCTCCTGCTGGTCGAAGGAGGGCGCCGGGCGGTGGATCGGCCAGGTCTCGCCGGCGGCGAGCGCGCCCTTGGTCAGACTGTCGAGCGGCTTGCCGAGCAGGTCGAAGAGGCGGCCCTTGGTGCGCTCGCCGACAGGCACGCTGATCGGCCCGCCGGTGTTGACGACGGCCATGCCGCGGCGGCAGCCGTCGGTCGTGGACATCGCGACGCAGCGCGCGACGTCGTTTCCGAGGTGCTGCGAGACCTCGAGCACGACGCTGATGCCCGCCTTCTCGTCCGTGACGGAGAGGGCACTGTAGATCGGCGGCAGCGCCCCCGCGGGGAAGCGCACGTCGACGACGGGCCCGAAGATCTGGGCGATGGTACCGGTGGTCTTGGAGAGGGTGGTCGTCATGGCTTCACTCGCTACTTCACGGCCTCGGCGCCGCCGACGATGTCGAGCAGCTCCTTGGTGATGTTTTCCTGGCGCTTGCGGTTGTAGATCTTCTTGAGCAGGTTCCCGATGTCCTTGGCCGCATCGGTCGCGTTCTTCATCGACACGCGGCGGCTGGCGTACTCGCTGGTCAGCGACTCGAGCAGCGCGTTGTAGATGCGCGTCTCGAGGTAGCGCGGCACGATCCGGTCGAAGATCGTCGCGGCGTCGGGCTCGAGCAGCGCGTCGGCCGCCATCGCGGTCTTCTCGGCGCCGATCGTGCTCGCGACGGGCAGCAGTTGCACTTCCGTGGGCACATAGCGCACGACCGACTCGAAGGCGGTGTAGAACACCAGCACCTTGGCGTACTTGCCCGAGGTGAAGGCCTCGACGAGGTAGCGCGAGGTGCGCGCGGCAGCGCGGTAGTCGACCTGCTCCAGCACGGGATCGACCAGGAAGCGTTCGATCGGACGGCTGCGGCGCTGCAGGTACTGGTAGCCCTTGCGGCCGTAGACCCAGAAGTCGGCCTCGACCCCGGGGTTCGACTGACGCCACTGCTCGAGCAGGCGCAGGATGTTCGAGTTGTAGGCGCCGCACAGGCCGCGGTCGGAGGTGACGAGCAGGACCGCGACGCGAGTCCCCGCGCCGGGGCGGAAGAGCGGCCGGTCGGAGACGTCGTCCCCGAGCGCCGCCGCGAGCCGGCCGACCAGACCGGCGATCTCTTGCGCGTACGGGCGCGAGGCGACCGCCTTGTCCTGGAAGCGACGCAGCTTCGTCGTCGCGACCATTTCCATGGCGCGCGTGATCTGCCGGATGCTCCCGACGGACTTGATGCGGTTCCTGAGATCGCGGATCGAGGCCATTTTCCTAGCTCAACTCCGTCCTAGCTCTTCGCGCCGACCTGCATCTGGGCCTTGATCGCCTTGACGGCCGAGTCCATCGCGGCGCGCGCGGCGTCGCTGACGTTCTTGGTCGTGCGGATTTCGTCCAGCACGGCCTGGTGCTTCTCCGCCATGTAGAGGTGGAACTGCTTCTCGAACTCCTGCACGCGCTTGGCGGGCACCTCGTCGAGGCCGCCGCTGGTTCCGGCGTAGATGATCGAGATCTGCTGCTCGACCGGCTGCGGGACGTACTGGCCCTGCTTCAGGATCTCCACCAGGCGTTCGCCGCGCGTGAGTTCCTGCTGCGTGGCCTTGTCGAGGTCGGAGCCGAACTGCGCGAAGGCCGCCAGCGCGCGGTAGGAAGCGAGCGAGAGGCGCAAGCCCCCGGCGATCTTCTTCATGCCCGGAATCTGCGCCGCTCCACCCACGCGCGAGACCGAGATGCCGGCGTTCACCGCGGGCTTGACGCCGGCGTTGAAGAGCGCGTTCTCGAGGAAGATCTGGCCGTCGGTGATCGAGATCACGTTGGTCGGGATGTACGCGGCGACGTCGCCTTCCTGCGTCTCGACGATCGGCAGCGCGGTGATCGAGCCGCCGCCCTTCTTGAAGCGCGGGTTGATCTTGGGTGCGTCGCGGTTGATCTTCGCGGCGCGCTCGAGCAGGCGGCTGTGCAGGTTGAACACGTCGCCCGGGAAGGCCTCGCGACCCGGCGGACGGCGCAAGAGCAGCATCACCTGGCGGTAGGCGAGCGCCTGCTTGTAGAGGTCGTCATAGAAGATCACGACGTGGCGGCCTTCGTCGCGGAAGCGCTCGCCCATGGTCACGCCGGCGAAGGCGGCCAGGTACTGCATCGAGGCCTCGTCGTTGGCCGAGGCGGCCACGATGATCGTGTAGGGCATGGCACCCGCGGCCTCGAGGCGGCGCTGCACGTCGACGATCGTCGACTGCTTCTGGCCCATCGCGACGTAGATGCAGATCACCTGCTCGGGGTGCTTGGGATCCCCCCCGCCGGTGGTCTTCTGGTTGATCATCGTGTCGATGCACAGCGCGCTCTTGCCCGTCTGGCGGTCGCCGATGATCAGTTCGCGCTGACCGCGGCCGATCGGGATCATCGCGTCGATGGCCTTGATGCCGGTCTGCAGCGGCTCCTTGACGGGCTCGCGCTCCACGACCGAGGGCGCGGGCTGTTCGATCGGGCGCAGGTCGCTCTCGGCGGTGCCCAGCGGGCCCTTGCCGTCGACCGGGTCGCCCAGCGCGTTGACCACGCGGCCGAGCAGGCGCTCGCCGGTCGGCACCGAGATGACGCGGCCGGTCGAACGCACGGTGTCGCCTTCCTTGACCTTGGTCGCGTCGCCCAGGAGCACGCAGCCGACGTTGTCTTCCTCGAGGTTGAGCGCCACGCCGCGCACGCCGCCGGCGAACTCGAGCAGCTCGTTCATCATGCAGTCGTCGAGGCCGTGCACGCGCGCCACGCCGTCACCGACGGAGAGCACGGTGCCCACGCTCTGCAGGCCTTTTTCGCCCTTGTAGCCGGCGATCTCCTTCTCCAGGATCGAGGTCACTTCTGCGGGTCGGAGGTCCATGAGATCTTCTCGCTCGTACTTCGGTTGGTGCGTGTTTGGACGGGGATCTGCGGAGGGAGTCGGTGCAGCGGTCTAGCGGCTGGCGCCCACGGGCGCCTCCAGCATCGCGCGGCGCAGGCCCTCCAGCCTGCCGGCCACGGAGTAGTCGATCATGCGGTTGGCGACGATCACGCGCGTGCCGCCGAGCAACTCGGGCAACACGCGGTTCTCGAGCACGACCTGCTTGCCGAGCACCGAGCCGATGCTCTGCGCCAGGCTCGCGAGGACGTCCGCGCCGAGCGCGCGCGCGCTCTCGACTCGGCCCTCGACCGTGTTGCGGCTGGCGAGCTCGAGGCGGTGGAACGCGGCGGCTAGGCCGCGCAGCACTTCCTCGCGCCGGCGCTCGAAGAGCATCCGCACGAGGTTCGTCACGTACTCGTCGGCCGAGCCGAGCGCCGCGAGCACCAGATCGCGGCGCTTTTCGCGCTCGATCCCGGGCTCGAGGGCGCCCTGCGGCAGCGCGCTGCCCAGGCGTGCGACGTCGCCGCGCACGCGCTCGAGGCGGCCCGTGCGCTCGGCGAGGGCCCACAGGGCCTCCGCATAGCGCAGCGTGACGGGGTCGAGGATCACGCGCGTCCCTCGCGGGCGGCGCCCGCGTTGGCGACGAGTTCCTCGGCCAGACGGCGGTCGTCGGCCGCGTCCAGCTTGCGCTTCACGACCTGGCTCGCGGCGTTGAGCGAGAGCTCGACCACCTGCTTGCGGATCGTGGAGACGGCCTTGTCCTGCTCCGAGCGGATCTCGGTACGAGCGCGCTCGAGCAGGGCCTGCGATTCCTTCTTGGCCGTGTCGAGCATCTCGCGCTCGCGGGCTTCGCCGCGGGAACGAGCCTCGTCGAGGATTCCGGCCGCCTGGCTGCGCGCGGCACTGAGCTGCGCTTCGACCTCCGAGCGCGCGCGCTCGGCGCCGCTCTTGGCTTCCTCCGCGGCCTTGATGGCGCGCGAAGCTGCCTCGTCACGCGCCTCGAGAGCGCGCGTGATCGGTCCCATCACCATCTTCCAGATGAAGGGCAGCGAGACGAGGAAGATGACGACGGTCCAGAACAGGCCGCCGCCTTGGGAGAGGTCCAGCGGGTTGAAACCGCCGGCTTCCGCGAGGATGGCTAGGTTCATGACGGGTCTCCGCTCGAATCCGCGCCCCGCTCGTGCGCGCCGCCGCCGGAGCGGGACGCGCGCGAGCGCAGCGCGGGTCGAATCACAGCTTGCCTTCGAGGACGATGATCAGCAGCGCGATGACGATGGCGAAGAGCGCCACGCCTTCGATGAGCGCCGCGAAGATGATCGAGGCGCCGCGGATCTCGTTGGCGGCTTCGGGCTGGCGGGCGATGCCTTCGGCGGCAGAGCCGCCGATGCGGCCGATACCCATGCCGCATCCGATCACGGCCAGGCCCGCGCCGAGACCGGCACCGAGCTTCGCAATACCCATGGCGTTTTCAGGTTCGAGGATCATCGTTTCGTTCCCTATCGGGGAGTGGGGGTCAGCTTGAAAAGTTTGGAATGGAAGGAATCCCGGGCAACTCGTGCTCGGGGTGGATCAGTGGTCGGGATGCAAGGAGGACTGGATGAACATCACCGAGAGCATCGTGAAGACGTAGGCCTGCAGCAGCGCGACGAAGGCCTCGATGATCATGATGAACACCGCGAAGCCCACCAGCACCGGCGAGGCCGCGAAGGCGGCGGTATGCCCGGCCATGTTGGCCATCAGGAACAGCAGGCCCATGAAGGAGAGCACGACCATGTGCCCGCCGGTCATGTTCGCGAACAGACGGATCATCAGGGCGAAGGGCTTGACGAAGATCCCGATGAACTCGACCGCGAACATGATCGGCCAGATCAGCACGGGCACGTGCGGCACGAGCGTCTTCCAGTACGTGAACGGGCCCTGCACGATCATGCCGCCGAAGACCATCACGAGCAGCGTGAAGAGCGCGAGTCCGCCGGTGACGAACACGCTGGCGGTCGCGGTCGCGGCGCCCGGCACCAGGCCGAGCAGGTTCATGAACAGGATGAAGAAGAACAGTGCCAGGAAGTAGGGCAGGAACTTCGCCCCCATCTTGCGGCCCATCGCGGGGTACACGACATCGTCGCGCAGCCAGAGCGCGAAGCCCGCGAACAGGCGCGAGACGTAGTCGCCCTTGCCCGTGCGCAGGTGTCCGGGAACGCCCGAGAAGCACACGAAGAGCAGCAGCACGGCCGCGATCTGGAACAGCTGCAGGTTCGTCGCGACGATCTGCGTGCCTTCCATGTGCGCGTCGGCGTCGAAGGCCGCCGGACCGGGGATGGTGACCTCGAGCAGGTAGTGCGGCCCCTGCGCGTGCGCGCTCTCGGGATTCGACACCAGCGGCGCCGGCATCAGGTGCTCGAAGAGCGGCATGAACGTGTCGCCCGGCTTGGCCTCGTGCTCGGCCACGAAGTGGTGGCCGGCCCAGGCCGGGACGAGGATGCAGAGCGCGATCAGCAGCAGGCGCAATTGGCTCATCGGGTGGCCTCGGCGGTGCGGCGCGTTTCGAGTAGGCGCAGCGTGTCGAGAGTCGCGGGCACGAGGATCGCGATCGCGCTGACCGCGAAGGCGAGCAGGAAGGTGACCGCGTCGCACACCTGCGCGAGCGGCGCGTAGTAGCGCACGGCGAGCGTGCCGACGAGCAGCGCGAAGGCCTTGATCAGGAACCCGGCCAGCACGGCCTGCACCAGGAACTGCGGCCGGTGCTGTGCGGTCTTGCGCTGCAGCAGCAGGCACAACCCGGCCACGCTCGCTCCCGCGCAGAACCCGGCCAGCACGCCGGCGCCCTGGCTCCCGCCGAGCGTCCACGCAGCCGCGCTCGCGAGCGCGAGACCGGCGAGCGTCGTGATGCTGGTGAGATTCATTCGGGGCGGTCGTTGAAGGGGTGTTCGGGGCGGTGGTCCTGCGCTCGGGGGACCGAGCGCACGACCACGTAGAAGGCCAGCGCGCCGCCAGCGAGGACGCCGACGACGAGCAGCCAGGGCTGCGTCCCGAGCACGGAATCGAGCCACCATCCCAGGGCCCCCAGGAGCACGAGCGTCAGCGTGAACTGGATTCCCAGTCCGGCGTAGCGCGCGAAATCGTTGGAGAGTTGGACCATCTCCGCTCGGGGGTTGTCGGTGGCATCCGATCCGCGGGGGGCGCGGATGCGTTGGCTTCTTGGAAGAGCATCCTCCGCTCGCGCGACCGGCGGCCGCGAGATCGAAGGTCAGGGGCGAAGAGTGTAGGAATGGAAGAGATCAAGTCAACGCCCGGCTCGGCAAAACGAGCCGAACCCAGCGCTGGCCCCGTTGCCCGGGCGCCGCTAGACTGCTCGCCCCTTTTCCACCCCGCCCCGCCACCGCCCACGCCCCAGTCCGCCCGAGGAACGCATGCTCGAACGCACCCTGGTCCTGCTCAAGCCCGACGCCGTGCAGCGCGGCCTGATCGGCAACATCCTCAGCCGTTTCGAGCAAAAGGGCCTGCGCATCGTCGGCCTCAAGCTGCGGCGCTTCGACCTGAAGCTGATCGAGGAGCACTACTCGGTCCACAAGGAGCGCCCCTTCTACCCCAAGCTGGTCAAGTTCATGACCTCGGGGCCGGTGGTGGCGGTCGCGCTCGAGGGCAAGGACGCCATCGAGGTCCTGCGCAAGCTGATCGGCAAGACCAACTCGCGCCAGGCCGAGCCGGGCACGATCCGCGGCGACCTGGGCATGTCCTTCTCGAACAACCTCGTGCACGGCTCGGACGGTCCCGAGTCGGCCGCGAAGGAACTCAAGCTGTTCTTCGCCGGCGCGGGCGAACTCGTCGACTGGACGCCTGCGACGCTCGAGTGGGTCTACAGCGTCGAGGAAGAGCTCGCCTGAACCTCGCGGCGCCGCACATCGCCGAGCTCGTGCGCGAGCTCGCTCCGCTGCTCGAGCACGCGCTCGTGCGCGATGTGCACGCCCTGCCGCCCGCCGACCTCTTGCTCGTGCTCGAGCCCGCGGGCGGCGGCCGCATCCTGCGCCTGCGCCTCTCGGCCGATCCCGAGGCCGCGCGTGTGCACCTGCAGCACGAGCGCATCGAGCTGCACAAGGGCCCGCTCGGCCCCTTCTTCCGGCGCCTTGCGGACGAACTTCCCGGCGCGGAGCTCGCAAGCTTCGCGCAGGTGCGCGGCGACCGCATCCTGCGCTTCGAGTTCCGCGGCGGAAAGCTGCCCGAGCGCCGCGCGCTGCTGGCGGAACTGGTCGGCCGCCACTCGAACCTCGCCTGGCTCGGTCGCGAAGACCGCGTGCTCGAGTTGCTCGTGCAGGCCAAGCCGGGCAAGGCGGTCGCGCGACTGCTGCCGGGGCATCCCTGGGTTCCCCCGCCCGGCTCGCCGCCCAAAGGCGAACCCGCCCCGCTCGCCTGCGCCCTGCCCGATCCGGCGCGCGATCCGGAGAGTTGCGCCGGCCTCGCGCCGCTCTCCTGGCGTGTCGAGAGCGCGCTCGGCGGACAGGCCGAGCTCGCGCGCGCGGACTCCGAGCGCCGCACGCTCCACGAGCGCGTCGCGCGCCGGCTCGAACGCGCGCGCGCGCTGCACAAGGGACTCGAGAAGCGCCGCAGCGCCGCCGCGGAATCGGGTAACGCGCGCGAGGAGGGCGAGCTGCTCAAGGCCAACTTCACGCAACTCGCGCGTGGAATGAAGGAGATCGAGGTCGAGGACTTCCTGGCCGAGGGCACGCCGCGCCGGCGTATCGCGCTCGACCCGAAGCTCTCGCCGCAGGAGAACCTGCAGCGCGCCTTCGACCGCGCGCGCAAGCTCGAGCGCACCTCCGCCGCGGTCGAGGGCGAGATCGCGCTCGCCGCCGAGCGCGTCGCGGCGCTCGAAGCGCTCGCGGACGAAGCGCGCACGAGTCCGGACCCGCTCGCGCTCGACGCGCGCGCGGTCGCCGAAGGCCTGCTCGAAGCGCGTCAGATCGGCGATCCGCGCAAGCGGCCGGATGCGCCCGCTGCGCGCCTGCCCTACCGTGCGTTCACCGGCGCCGGCGGATCCGAGATCCGCGTCGGACGCACCGCCAAGGACAACGACGAGCTCTCGTTCCGCCACGCGCGCGGCAACGACATGTGGCTGCACACCGCCGACGCGCCCGGCAGCCACGTCGTGCTGCGCCTGGAGGCGCGCAGCGAGGCCGACCCCGAGGATCTGCTCGACGCGGCGCACCTCGCGCTGCACTTCTCGCCCCTGCGCGGCGCCCGGCGCGCGCGCCTGCACGTCGCGCGCTGCAAGGAGGTCCACAAGCCGCGCGGCGCGAAGCCGGGCCTGGTCCAGCTCTCGGGCGGCAAGAGCCTGGAGATCCGAGTGCAACCCGAGCGACTCGAGCGGTTACTAGGCACGCGCCGGGGGCCCGCGGGCGGCGAGGAAGCCGCGAGCGGTGCCGCCTGAGGTATGCTCGACGCCCCGAATCCCGGAGGTCCCATGTCCAAGATCGCCCTGTTCGCCACCCTCGCCCTCACCCTGCTCGCCAGCTGCAATTCCAGCGGCAAGCGCGAGCCCAGCGCCGAGGAGAAGAAGCGCCTGCTCGAGATCCACATCGAGAGCGCGCAGCAGTACCTCAACATGGGCGACCTCGACCGCGCCGAGGGCCAGGTCGAGAAGGGCATGGCGATCGAGAAGGACAATCGCAAGCTCGAGCTGATCCTGGGCCTGACGCTGCTGAAGCGCGGCCGCGCCGAGGATCTGATGCGCGCCGAGAAGGTCTTCAAGGAGGCCGACCTGGACGACTTCCAGGTGCAGGTGGGCCTGGGCGCGACGCTCGAGCGCCTCTCGATCCTGCACCGCGAGTCCGCGGTCGACATCCGCTCGGGCAAGCACCTGACGCAGGCGGCCGACCCCGAGGCGCGCGCGACCGAGTTCGAACGCCGCGCCGGGATCTATCTCCAGGATGCGCGCAAGCGCTTCGAGAAGTCGCTCGAGCAGAAGCCCGACAACGTCGACGGGCTGAACGGCCTCGTGCGCGTCGACGCGCTGCTCGGCGACGACGACGGCAGCATCGCGAGCGCGGCCAAGCTGATCACGCTGCTGCGCGCCGACCGCAAGTTCTGGGACACGAGCCTCGTGCGCCCGGAGATCTCGGCCGACGAGGAGGCACGCTTCCGCAAGCTCTCGCGCGCGCAGGCCGACCTCGAGGTTTCGCTGCACATGCACGTTGCCGACCTGCAGCACAAGCACGATCGCGACGAGCAGGCGGTCGCGGAACTCGACAGCGTGATCGAGATCAAGCCCGACTTCGCCGACGCCTACAGCCGCCGCGCGCAGAGTCGCATGTCGCTCGGCCAGTACCAGCTCGCGCAGGCGGACATCGACACCTTCCTGCGCCTGGCCTCGGCCACCAAGGGCTCCGGCGACCCCGACATCATGCGCGCCTACCAGCTGCGCACGGACTGCATGATCAAGGCGCGCGAGGTCGGCGCGCGCTGAACGCGCGCGGACCGCGACGACGCGCCTAGAGCTTGCGCGGAGTTTGCTCGCCCGCGGGTACTGGCGTCGGCTGCGGGACCGGCGCGGGAGCGGGCGGCTCGCTCGGAGACCAGCGCAGCGTGCGGCGCTCTTTCGCGCCCTCGCCCAGCAGCGTCACCTGCACGTCCTCCTCGGGCTTGCGCTCCTGCAGGATGCGGCGCACGTCAGCGGCGCTGTAGACCGGCTTCCCGTTGAGCTCGATGAGCGTGTCGCCGCGCCGCAGGCCGAGCACCTGCGCAATCGTACCGGGCTCGATGCGTTCGACGCGCAGGCCCTGTTCGGGCTGAAGGCCGGCCGCCTGCGCCTGCTCGGCCGTGAGCTTCTGGCTGTAGATGCCGAGCACGTCGGTCGGCGGCTGCGCGCTCGCGCGCTGCGTGCGCAGCCAGTCGTTCTGCGGCATCCCATCGTGCAGGAAGAACCAGTTCTGGCCCGGCGAGCCGTGCAGGTCGAAGCCGTCTCCGGCGCCGAGCTTGTCGCGCAACTCGGGGTAGTTGCGCAGCAGCTCGTCCATGTCCTTCGCCTTGTAGGTCTTGGTCTCGCGGTTGCCGTCGACATCCTGCGTGCTCTCGAGCGTCACGCCATCGGGGCCGACCTGCAGGCTGTAGCCGCGCGACTGGCTCGAGGCGCCCGGCGTCGGCGCGGGGAGGGCGGGTCGTTGCAGGCCTTGCGGACCCTGCTGGCCACGCAGCATCTCGCCCATCTGCGCGTGCAGGTCCTCGAACATCGAGTCCATGCCGCCGAAGTTCTGCTCCAGCGAGTCGAAGCGCCGGCGCAGGTCGTCGAGGCCCGTGCGCGGCACGAGCGCGCCCGAGGGCGTCGACTGGCGCAATTCGCGCAGTGCCAGGCGCGCCGTCCAGGCGAGCTCCCCGGCGTCGGCCGAGCGGGACCATTCCTCGAGCGTCGAACGCAGCGCGTCATCGCCGCGGGCGCGCTGCACGAGTTCCGAGTAGGCCTGCTCGCGCTGGTCGAGGTCAGCCGCGCCCAGGCGCAGCTTCCACTCCCCGAGCGCTGTGGCTTGCGCACGGGCCGGCGCGGCCGGCGCGGCCGGCGCGTTCTGCGCGGGCAGGCGCGTCAGCTTGCGCGGTGCGCCTCCGGGTTGGTCCTGCGCGAAGAGGCCGAGGGCACCCAGGGGAGCGAGGGAACAGAGGATCCAATTCAGGTTCATGGCTTTCGTCCTTGGGGGGGCCAAGCCGCGGAGTTCCTGTCTCCGCGATGTGCTTCGAGCGTCAGTGGATGCCGTAGTGCTGGCTGACCGCTTCCACGCCGCCAGGCTGCGCGGATGCGCGCATGAGCTTCTCGAACTCGAGCTGCTCGATGGAGATCGCGGAGTTGGAGAGCGGGGTCTCGTCGCTGCCGAGGCGGCGCAGCCCGGTCGGAGCCGAGACGGGAAGCGCCACGGGCTGCACGCCGGCGATCACCCGCTCGCGCACGGGCGCGTCCTGCGCGCCGCTGAACATCCACAGGCCGATGCCGAGCAGCGCAGCAGCCGCGGCGCTGACCGGGATCCAGTGCGGCAGCGCACGCGGACGGCGCGTGCTCGCGAGCGCAGCCGCAGCCGCGGGCTGGCCGGCGAGCGTTCCGCTCTCGACCAGCCGTGCGCGCACGCCCTGCCACAGGTCGGGAGCGCGCGCGCCGCTGCGTTCGAGACCCTCGCGCAGCGCGCTGCGCGCCGCCGCCAGACGCGCGACGGCGGCCGTGCACGTGCCGCAGTGCAGCAGGTGCTCCTGCACCTGCGTGCGCACGTGCGCCGCGAGTTCGCCGCCCACGTAGAGCGCCAACTCGTTCTCGATCGCCGTGCAGTGCTTCGCTTCGCTCATCGGAGTCCTTCTTCCTCCGGCAGGTCTACGTTCGTGTCCTCGTCCATGTTTGTGCGCTCTCCGGAGGCGTGCCCCGTGCTGTCGCGCAGGCGCGAGCGGCGCTCCCATTCCTCCTGGAAGAGTTTTCGGCCGCGGTGCAGGCGCCAACGTACGGTGACGTGCGTAGCCCCCACGATCTCGGCGATCTCGTTGCAAGGCAAGCCTTCGATCTCGCGCAGCATCAGCACCGACTGGAAGTGCGGCGCGAGAGCCTCCATGCAAGCCTTGACCTCGGCGGCGAGCTCGGCGCGCTCGAGTCCCTCGGCCGGCGAGGAAGCGCGCGGATCGACGAGCTCGTGCTCGCCGTCCTCCTCGCCCGACGCGGCGGTGCTCCAGGCCGGACGGCGGCGGCGCAGATGGTCGATCGCCAGATTGGTCACGATGCGGTAGAGCCAGGTCGTGAAGCCGTGCTGGAAGTCGAAGCCCGAGAGGTTGCGAAAGACGCGCACGAAGGCTTCCTGGGCGAGGTCGGAGGCGTCCTCGTCATTCCCGACCAGGTTGCGCGCGACGCGCCAGGCGCGCGATTGGTGCTTGCGCACGAGGGCCTCGAAACAGCGCTCGTCGCCCTGCTGGGCGCCGCGGACCAGCTCATGGTCCTCCGCCCGCGAGGCCTGCAGCTCGGAATCGGGACGCTCGACCGGGTCGGTGTCGGCCTCGCGCGGGGCGTCCTGGTCCTTGGATTCGCTCACGACACCTCCAGGGTAGCGCCTGGCGGGCGCTCGGGGGGTATGCGGAAGGCTCGTTCGTGCGGCGGCGTGTTCGTGCATCGCTCGGGTTCCAGCCCGAGTACGAGTGCCGCCCCGCCTTTGTTGGAAGGGGGTCCGACTCAGTCCAGGACCGGAAAACGGCCCGGAATCTCGCCTGCGCGGCGGTACTTGCGGCGCCGCAGGGCCAGCAATTCGTCGGTCGGAATCTTTTGCAGGGCCTCGAGTTCGCGTGCGATCGCCCGGCGCATCTCTGCCAGGGCGGCGGCCGGATTGCGGTGCGCACCCCCGGGAGGCTCAGGGATCACCCCGTCGATCAGCTTGAGCTCGCGCAGGTCCGGGGCCGTCAGCTTGAGCGCCGTTGCGGCGTCCGGGGTGCGCTCGGCGTCCTTCCACAGGATCGCGGCACAGCCCTCGGGGCTGATCACCGAGTAGTAGGAGTACTCCAGCATCAGCACGCGGTCGCCGATCCCGATGCCCAGCGCCCCGCCCGAGCCGCCTTCGCCGACCACGATCACCAGAATCGGAGTGCGGATCGAGAACATGGCCAGGATGTTCTCCGCGATCGCGGTCGCCTGTCCGCGCTCCTCGGCGCCGATCCCCGGGTAGGCGCCGGGCGTGTTGATCAGGCTCACGATCGGCAAGCCGAGCTTCTCGGCGAGCTTCATCTTGCGCAGCGCCTTGCGGTAGCCCTCCGGGTGCGCGCAGCCGAAGTTGTAGCTCATGCGCTCCTTGGTCGTACGGCCCTTGCGGTTGCCGAGCACCAGGAAGCGCTGCTCACCGATGCGTGCGAGCGAGCAGACGATCGCACGGTCCTCGCCGAAGACCTTGTCGCCGTGCAGCTCGAAGGACTCGTCGAAGGCCCGTTCGATGTAGTCGGAGACCGTCGGCCGGTCCTGGTGGCGCGCGACGTTGACGCGCTCCCACGGGGTCAGGTCGGCGTAGGCACTGGCGATCTCCTCGGCCAGGCGCGTGCGCAGGCCGGAGACCTCTTCGGAGATGTCCAGGTTTGTGCGCTTGGAGAGCTCCTCCAACTCGGCCAGCTGGGACTCGAGTTCCCGGATGGGACGCTCGAAGGCCATGCCGGGGGGGGTGCTGTCGGCGCGGGGGCGTGACGGTTCGCTCACGGGGCCAGAGCCTAGCTTCGAACGCGGCGCAGGAACAGAGCGCCCGTGCAGTGGGACCGACGCGACCCTCGCGCTAGCATGGCCGACTTCGCCCCCCATCCTCGATCTGCGGCCTTGCCCGCCGCGCAGCACCCATGGCGATTCCGACCGTGGCCTCCCCCGCTTCCTCCACCCGCACACGCAACCCCTTGCCCGATGCCTGGCGCGTGGAGGTCTTCCGCGCGCCGGCGATGGACGACCCCGAGGGCACGAGCGTGCTCGGAGCGATCCGCGAGCTCGGCCTCGCGGGCGTCGAGTCGGTGCGTTCCGGCCGCGGCTTCCTGCTCTCGCCCGCGCTCGCGCGCGAGACGCTGCTCGAGGCCGCGCGCGAATTCCTCGCCGACCCGGTGCTCGACCAGGCACGCGTCTACGCGCCGCGCGAGAGCCCGGCGAGCGCGCCCGCGAACTGCGCGCGCATCCTGGTCATGCGCAAGCCGGGCGTGATGGACCCGGTCGCGCTGACCGTGCAGCGCGCGCTCGTGCGCACCGGCATCGTGCCCGCGGCGCAAGCGCTCGAATTCCGCGTCGCGACCTTCCGCGCCTACGAAGTCCGCGGTGCCGTCTCCGCCGCGACGCTGGCCGAGATCGGCGCGCGCGTGCTCGGCAACGAGACCATCGACGACGTGCTCGTCGGAGACGAAGGCCTGCACTTCCACGCGCCGAGCAGCCAGGTGCGCCACGGCCGCGTCGAAGTGCCGCTGTGCGCCGCCGATGACGAGCGCCTCGCCACGCTCAGCCGCGAGGGCGGGCTCTCGCTCAACCTGGTCGAGATGCGCGCCATCCAGGCGCACTACCGCGCGCAGCGGCGCGAGCCGAGCGCCTGCGAGCTCGAGACGATCGCGCAGACCTGGAGCGAGCACTGCAAGCACAAGACCTTCGCCGGCATCATCGAGATGGACGGCGTGCGCATCGACAACCTGCTGAAGTGCACGATCAAGGCCGCGACGGTCGAGCTCGCCAAGCCCTGGTGCGTGAGCGTGTTCCACGACAACGCTGGCGTGATTGAGTTCGACCAGGGTTGGAACGTGTGCTTCAAGGTCGAGACACACAACCATCCGAGCGCGATCGATCCCTACGGCGGCGCCGGCACGGGTGTGGGCGGTGTGATTCGCGACATCCTCGGAGTGGGTCTGGGCGCCAAGCCGATCGCGAACACCGACGCGTTCTTCGTCGGGCCGGCGGACCTGCCGGCCGAGAAGCCGCTGCCCAAGGGCTGCATGCACCCGCGCCGCATCCTGCGCGGCGTCGTCGCCGGCGTGCGCGACTACGGCAACCGCATGGGCATCCCGACCGTCAACGGCGGCGTGTGGTTCCACGAGGGCTACGTCGCCAATCCGCTGGTCTACTGCGGCACGGTGGGACTGATGCCGCACAGCGCGGCGACCAAGAGCGTCGCGCCCGGCGACGCGATCGTGGTCGCCGGCGGGCGCACCGGACGCGACGGCATCCACGGCGCGACCTTCAGCTCCGCCGAGCTGCACGAGGAGTCCGAGTCGCTCTCCTCCTCCGCGGTGCAGATCGGCGACGCGATCACCGAGAAGCGCGTGCTCGATGCGCTGCTCGTCGCGCGCGACCTCGGACTGTACCGCGGCATCACCGACTGCGGCGCGGGCGGTCTGTCCTCGGCCGTGGGCGAGATGAGCGAGCCCTGCGGCGCCGAGGTCGAGCTCGACCTCGTGCCGCTCAAGTACCCCGGCCTCTCCCCCGAGGAGATCTGGATCAGCGAGGCGCAGGAGCGCATGGTGCTCGCCGTCCCACCCCAGAAGCTCGATGAGCTGCTCGCGGTGTTCCGCGCCGAGGACGTCGAAGCGACCGTGATCGGCCACTTCAACTCGACCGGCAAGCTCAGCCTGCGCGCGCGCGGCGAGCTCGTCGGCGAACTCGACCTGGCGTTCCTGCACGAGGGCACGCCGCGGCCGGTGCGCAGCGCGAGCTACACGCCCGCGCAGTGGCCCGACCCGGGCTGCCCGGCGCCCGCGCAGGGCCACGGCCCGACCGTGCTGGCGCTGCTCGGCGCGCCCGACTCCTCCAGCAAGGAGTGGATCGTGCGCCAGTACGACCACGAGGTGCAGGGCATGTCGGTGCTCAAGCCCTTCGTGGGGGTCGCCATGGACGGTCCGGGCGACGCGGCCGTGCTCCAGCCGCTGCCCAGCTCGCGCAAGGGCATCGCGCTCTCCTGCGGCGCCAACCCCGGCTACGGCCTGCTCGACGCCGGCGCGATGGCCGAGGCGGTGATCGACGAAGCGTTGCGCAACGCGGTCGCCGTCGGCGGCGACCCCGCGCGCACCGCGATCCTGGACAACTTCTCCTGGGGCAACTGCGACAAGCCCGACCGGCTCGGAGCGCTGGTGCGCGCCTCGGAGGCCTGCTACCGGGCGGCCAAGGCCTATGGCACGCCGTTCATCTCGGGCAAGGACAGCCTCAACAACGAGTACCGGGTCGGCGACCGGACCCTGGCCATCCCCCCTACGCTGCTGATCTCAGCCCTCGCGATCGTCCCCGACGTCGCGCGCTGCACCAGCATGGACCTGAAGCGCGCGGGCTCGCGCGTCTACCTCGTTGGTCGGACGCGCGCGGACTTCGGCGGCTCGGCCTACCTGCGCCTGTCGCTGACCGAGGGCGGACGCGTCCCGCGCCCGGACCTGGTCGAGGCCCCGCGCCTGTTCGCCGCGCTGCACGGCGCGATCCAGTCCGGCCTCGTGCTCGCCTGTCACGATCTCTCCGAGGGCGGGCTGGCGCTCGCGGCGGCCGAGATGGCCTTCGCCGGCGACCTCGGGCTCGAGCTCGAGCTCGCGCGCGTCCCGTTCGAGGATTCGGAATCCTCCGGAAAATCCCGCTCAGGATTTGATCCCGACAGCGCGCGTCTGTATTCCGAATCCTGTTCCCGGTTCCTGGTCGAGGTCGCTGAGGGGTCTGCGGCTTCGTTCGAGAGGGCATTCGCGGGTCTGCCGCTGGCAGAGATCGCGCGCGTCGTCTCGACGAAGCACTTCGCCGCGCGCGGAGTGGATGGCAAACCGCTCTTCGAACTCGGACTCGAAGCGCTGCGGACCGCCCACCAGGGCACCTTCCACGGCTGACCGGAGAACTCCGCCATGACGAACACACGAGCCTTGGTGCTGCGCACCGCGGGAATCAACTGCGACGGCGAAACCGTGCGAGCTCTCGAGCTCGCCGGCGCGTCCGTCGAACTCCTGCATCTGCAGCGCATTCTCGACGAGCCCGCGCGGCTCGACGAGGTCTCCTTGCTCGTGATCCCGGGCGGATTCAGCTACGGCGACGACGTGTCCGCGGGACGCGTCTTCGGCCTGGAGCTGCGCCACTCGCTCGCCGCGCAACTCTCCGCGTTCGTCGAACGCGGCGGTTTCGTGCTGGGCGTGTGCAACGGCTTCCAGGTACTGGTCGAGTCGGGGCTCTTCGAGCCTGGTTCGGCGCGGCGCAACCTCGCGCTCGCCAACAACGCCTCCAACCGTTTCGAGTGCCGCTGGGTCGCGATCGAGGGTCAGGCTTGCGCCGCGCCCTGGGTCGAGCCCGGGCTGGTCATGCCGGTTCCCGTCGCGAACGGGGAAGGCCGGCTCGTCGTCCGCGACGACGCGACGCTCCAACGCTTGGTGGAGAACCGGCAGCTCGCCTGGCGCTACGTGCGCGCAGACGGCCAGCCGGCAGAGAGTTTCCCCGACAATCCCAACGGCTCGGTGCTGGCGATCGCCGGCATCTGCGATCCGACCGGCCGCGTGCTCGGTCTGATGCCTCACCCCGAGCGCAATCTCACTCCCTGGAATCATCCGCACTGGACGCGCCTCTCGCCCCGCGAGGAGGGTGAAGGAGTCCGCTTCTACCGCCGGCTGGTGGAAGCGGCGAGCGGCGCGCTGGTGTAGTCCCGATCCGTCTCCGAAACCCACGTCTCACATCCATGCGTTCTGCAATTGCACTGACTGCCCTGCTCGCCCTCACCTCCGGTTGCGCACTGCTCGTGCCCGCCGGCGCCGGCTACGTCGTCGCCACCACCACGGACGACTCGACCTACATCGTGCAGGTCAAGACCGGCGTCGAGGTCACCTGGGCCTCGACCAAGACGACGCTCTCGCACCTCTCGCTGAAACCGGTCGACACCGACGATGAGCGCCGCAGCGCGATCGCCGAGATCGACAGCTCCAAGGTCACCGTGACGGTCGAGGCCTACGACCTCGACCAGAGCGTGATCAAGGTCTCCGCCACCAAGTTCGCGCTGCGCGACACCGCGACCGCGAACATGGTCAAGGACAAGATCCTCAGCGATCTCGAGCGGAAGAACTGAGACTGCGCTTGCGCGCACAGCCACGGCAGTATCCGCGCAGGCGGAGGTCGTGGCTGACGAGCTCGAACCCCTTCTTGCGGCACGCCGCGAGCTGGAGTTCCTCGATGCGCTCGTCGTGGAACTCCTCGATCTTGCCGCACTCCAGACACAGCATGTGATCGTGGTGCGTGTGGCCGAGCACGTGCTCGTACACCAGCTCCCCCTTCTCCGCGTCGAGCGCGGAGAGGAATTTTCCGTCGACCAGCAGGCCCAGTGTGCGGTACACGGTCGCGCGCGAGGCGCGCGGCCCCGCTTCCGCCTGGAGCCAGCCGACGAGCGCCTCGGCGCTGAAGTGTTCGTGCGTCGCGAAGGCGCGCTCGAAGATGCGCCTTCGTTGGCTGGTCAGCTTGAGCCCGCGACCTTTGAGGAACTCCTCGAAGGCGCGGATGATCGATTCGCGCTTCACGGGACGGGGAGCATCCCCGATCGGTGAGTACGGAGCCAGAGCAAATTTTCACGGATTGCCGCGCCGCAGCCGGCGGCCGCCGGCTGCACCGGCAATCCGTGAAAATTTGCTCTGGCTCCGTACTCGCCCCGTTTCACTGCACCGGCGCCCGTCCAACCTCACTCCGCCGCAATCGGTGCCGCCTCACTCCGCCGCAGTCGGCCCGGGCTCCGCGCTGCCGGGCGCGGGCGGCTTGCCCGCCGCCTTGATGCGCCGCTCGATGCGCGCGCGCATCGCCTCCGCGGCGCGCGGGTCGCGCGCCGGACGGCGGTGCGGACGTTCCTCGGGTTCGGTCCCGGGCTTGGACTGGTGGCGCGTGCCGATGTCGCGGCGGCAGAACTTGCCCGCGTATCGCACTTCGTCGTATCCCGCATAGGCCCGCTCGCGCGCTGCGTTCAGATCCGCGCCCAGCGCGCTGACGCACAGCACGCGCCCCCCGCTCGTGAGCACGCGCCCGCTCTTGTCGGAACTCGTCCCCGCATGGAAGACGACCACGTCTTCGTGCGCCTCGGCGGCATCGAGGCCTTCGATCGCATCGCCCTTGCGCACCGTGCCCGGATAGCCCTCGGCCGCCGCGACGACGCCGACGCACACGCGCTCGTCCCACTCGGGCGGCTCGATCTTCGAGAGCTCGCCCTTCGCGGTCGCGAGCAGGATCGGCAAGAGATCGCTCTTCATGCGCCGCACGAGCGCCTGGCACTCCGGATCGCCGAAGCGCACGTTGTACTCGAGCACGCGCGGGCCGTTGTCGGTCATCATCAGCCCGACGAAGAGCATGCCGCGGAACTCGATCTCCTCGTGGCGCAGCGCGTGCAGCGTCGGCACGAGCACGTGCTGTTCGATCTGGCGTTGCAGCCGGCGGTTGAGCGAGGCGACCGGCGAATACACGCCCATGCCGCCCGTGTTCGGTCCCGTGTCACCCTCGCCGACCTGCTTGTGGTCCTGCACCGGCTCGAGGATCAGGATCGTCTCGCCGTCGGTGATCGCGAGCACGCTCGCCTCTTCGCCCTGCAGGAACTCCTCGACGACGATCTTCGTGCCCGCCGAGCCGAGCGCCTTCTGCTCCATGATCATGTCGACCGCCTGGCAGGCGCTCTTGGGGTCATGGCAGATCACGACGCCCTTGCCACCGGCCAGGCCATCGGCCTTGATCACCTGCGGCCACTGCGTGCAGTTCTCCAGGTAGCTCTTGGCCGTGCCCGAGCGGTCGAAGACGCGGTCCTGCGCGCAGGGGATGCGGTGGCGCTCGAGCACTTCCTTCGCGAAGACCTTCGAGCCCTCCAGGCGCGCGCCCTTGGCGCCCGGCCCGAAAACCGCGATGCCGTGCGTGCGCAGCTTGTCCGCGAGGCCCGCGACGAGCGGATCCTCGGGGCCGACCACGACCAGGTCCGGCTTCTCGCGCCGCGCGAGGTCGACCAGGCCCGGAACGTCGTTCGCCTGCACCGGCACGTTGCGCGCGAGGCGCGCGGTCCCGGGATTGCCGGGGGCGCAGAGGAGCTCGGGCGCGAGCGGAGACTGAGCGAGTTTCCAACACAGCGCGTGTTCGCGTCCACCGCTTCCGACGACCAAGACCTTCATGGTTCGAACGCTGTCCCTTCGTTCCTGACCCGCGTGCCCGATTCCGAGCGCAACAGGGTAGCGTCGTGCGGGCGCGGGCGCCACGTCGCGAGCGCATGGCTCGCGCGAGCGCACGCGGCGCGCTACGCTCCAGCCTCGCCGGGGAGTACCTCAGCTGGTAGAGGCGCAGCTTTGGGTGCTGCGAGTCGTGGGTTCAAATCCCATCTCCCCGACCACACACGCGGCGTGCAGGCGCGCTTTCCTCGGGGGGCTTCCGCTTTTCCTCCCCCGCGATCTACTTTGCGCTGTAGAGTAGACGCATGCCCGCGCTCGCCGGACGCATGGGAGATGTGCTGCAGATGCGGCCGCAGGCGGCCGTGCGCTGGGTGCGCCGGGCGGGTCTCGCCGGCTGGCTCGAGCCGCTGCTCGTGATCGCGCTCTGCGGCGCCGTCTACGGGGGCGCGATGGGCGCCTGGCGCGCGCCGCTGCTCGCGCTCTACGTCGCGCTCAAGCTGCCGCTCTTGCTCTTCCTCACCGCGCTCGGCAACGCGCTCGCCTACGGGCTCTGGGGACGCCGCCTGGGGCTCACGCTGCCCTTCGCCGAGTGCCTGCGCGTCGTGCTGCTCTCCTTCGCGCTCGCGGCGCTCGTGCTGGCCGGCTTCGCGCCCGTGCTGGGCTACTTCGCACTCGCGCTGCAGGGGCCGACCGATCCGCGCGCGCTTCAGGCCCACAACCTGCTCGGCCTCGCGCACGTCGCCGCGGTCGCGCTCGCGGGCGTGCTCGCGGTCCGCGAGCAGGCGCGCTGGCTGCGCGAACTCGACCCGCACGCGCGCATGAGCGGCGCGGTGGTGCTCTTCTGGCTCGCGCTCAACCTCGTGTTGGGAGCACAGATCTCCTGGAACCTGCGGCCCTGGTTCGGCACGCACTACCTCGAGGTCGCCTTCCTGCGCCCGCACCCCTTCGCGGGCACCTTCTACGAATCCGTGTTCCGGATGATCTTCCACTTCTGAGGCCGACATGAACGACACCACGGCACCCAGCGCCCCCACTCCGGCCCCGACTCCGAATCCGCGCGACGCGCAGGAGGATCCGCGCGACGCGACGCGCCCGCTCTTCGACCAGCTCCTGCGCAGCCCCGCCGCGCTGCTCGCGCGCTTCGACGGCCCGCTCGCGGGAGCGAGCCTTGTCCAGCTCGCGCTGCTCGCGCTCGCCGGACACATCGGCTACGGCCTGGTGGTCGGGAGCTTCTCGGGCGGCGAGCAATGGTGGGCCGCACCGCTCAAGATCGCGCTCGGCTCGCTGCTCAGCGCCGCGCTGTGTTTCCCGAGCCTGTACATCTTCGTCTCGCGCAGCGGCGCTGACACCAGCGCGCGGCATGTACTCGGCATGCTGCTCGCGATGCTCGCCTCGACCGGCGTGCTGCTCGTCGGCTTCGCGCCCGTGGCCTGGATCTTCTCGCAGTCCTCGACCAGCCTCGCACTGCTCGCGCCGTTGCACTACTTCGTCTGGATCGTGTCGCTCTTCGCGAGCGAGCGCATCCTCGAGGCCGGGCTCAAGCACTGGAGAGCGCGCCGCGGCGGGTTGCTGCCGCTGTGGACGGCGATCTTCCTCGTCACCTGCCTGCAGATGACCACCACGCTGCGGCCCGTGCTCGGGCGCTCGGAGAACTTCTTCGACTCGGAGCGCAAGCTGTTCCTGGTGCACTGGGCCGAGACCATCTCCGACGAGGTCGAACGCAAGTCCGGGAAGTGAGCAGGCGGCAGGATCTCGCCAGCGCGGGGGGCCGTGCGCTAGGCTCCCGTCCTCGCGCGCGCCCGTAGCTCAGGTGGATAGAGCAGCAGATTTCTAATCTGCCGGTCGGTGGTTCGAGTCCACCCGGGCGCGCCAACCTCGCCCCGTCAGCGGTGCGAAGCGCGTCAGGTGCAGCGGACACCCGGCTCTCGCGCACGTCGCGGAAGGAATTCCCTACGCACGAATTCCAGGTGCACGGGAGCAGGCCATCTCAAGTGAGGTGCCGCATGGGTCCGATGGGTCCCGCGATCGACCCACCTTTCCCGGCGGGCTCCGATCGCATCGCAACGTCCCCGCGCGCGGAGCTCCCATGGGTGAGATGGAAGAAGTCGTCAAGGAATTCCTGGTCGAGAGCTACGAGAATCTCGACCGGCTCGACAGCGAGATGATCCAGCTCGAGGAGCGGCCGCAGGATCTCGAGCTGCTCGCGAGCATCTTCCGCACGATCCACACGATCAAGGGCACGTGCGGCTTCCTGGGCTTCGGCAAGCTCGAGTCGGTCGCGCACGTGGGCGAGAGCCTGCTCTCGAAGTTGCGCGAGGGCAAGCTGACCGTCGACGAAGCGATCTCCGACGCGCTGCTCGCGCTCGTCGACGCCGTGCGCGAGATGCAGACGAGCATCGAGAAGGAGGGCGCCGAGGGCGGCGCGGACTATTCCGCTCTCGTCGCGACTCTGACGGCGCTCAACGAGGGCACGCAGCCGGCAGCCGTGCGCAACGCACCGACGCCCGCACCCCCGAAGGCCGACACGAAGGGCGCACCGGCCGAAGGCTCTCCGCTCGGCCGGATGCTCGTCGACCAGGGCCATGTCGAGCGCGAGCACGTCGCGGACGCGCTCTCCAAGCAGGCCCAGGGCGACACGCGCCAACTAGGCCAGATCCTGACCGAGTCAGGCGTGCTGCAACCCGAGCAGCTGCACGAGGCGCTGGCGCAGCAGAACACCACCCGCGGCAACGTCAGCGATGGCAACATCCGCGTCGACGTGGCGCTGCTCGACCGGCTGATGAACCTCGTCGGCGAGCTCGTGCTGGCGCGCAACCAGCTGCTGCAGCGCTCGAGCGCGGACCTCGACCCGCAGATCGCGGCGACGACGCAGCGCCTGGACCTCGTCACGACCGAGCTGCAGGAAGGCGTGATGAAGACGCGCATGCAGCCGGTGGGCACGGTCTGGAGCAAGTTCCCGCGCGTCGTGCGCGACCTGGCGAAGCTGACGCACAAGCAGGTGCGTCTGGAGCTCGAGGGCAAGGAGACCGAGCTCGACCGCACGATCATCGAAGCGATCAAGGATCCGCTGACGCACATCATCCGCAACTGCGTGGACCACGGCATCGAGACGCCGGCGGTGCGCCAGGCGGCGGGCAAGCACCCCGAGGGTTGCATCCTGCTGCGCGCCTGCCACGAGGGCGGCCAGGTCAACATCGAGATCGTCGACGACGGCGGCGGCATCTCGGGAGAGCGCGTGAAGGCCAAGGCGCTCGAGCGCGGCCTCGTGACGCCCGAGCAGGCCGCGCGCATGAGCGAGCGCGAGATGACCAACCTGATCTTCCTGCCCGGCTTCTCGACTGCGGCGCAGGTGTCGAACATCTCGGGCCGCGGCGTCGGCATGGACGTCGTCAAGACGAACATCGAGAAGATCGGCGGCACGGTGGACGTGCAGAGCACGCCCGGCAAGGGCACGCGCCTGAAGCTCAAGATCCCGCTCACGTTGGCGATCATCCCGGGCCTGATCGTGACCACCGCGGGCGACCGCTACGCGATCCCGCAGGTGAGCCTGCTCGAACTGCTGCGCCTGGAACCCGAACAGCTCGCGACCGGGATCGAGTACGTGCAGGGCGTTCCGGTGCACCGTCTGCGCGGACGGCTGCTGCCGCTCGTGCACCTGGGCAGCGAACTGGGCGTCGCCAAGGCCGAGTTTCGCGGCGAGGAACGCGATCAACATCGTCGTACTGCAGTCCGACGGGCGTCAGTTCGGCCTGATCGTGGACGAAGTCAACGACGCCGAGGAAATCGTCGTCAAGCCGCTCTCCAAGCAGCTGAAGGGCATCCAGGTCTACGCCGGCGCGACGATCATGGGCGACGGCCACGTCGCTCTGATCCTCGACATCCCCGGCCTCGCGCAGCAGTCGCACGCCGTCTCCGAAATGAAGGAGCAGTCGCACTCCAGCGCCGCGAGCAGCACCAATGCCACCGCGGACGAGCGCAACACGCTGCTCGTGTGCCGCACGGGCCGCGAGGGCCGCATGGCGATCCCGCTCTCGACGGTGGCGCGCCTGGAGGAGTTCCCGCGCAGCTCGATCGAGTTCGCCGGCGGCCGCGAGGCCGTGCAGTACCGCGGCGAGATCATGCCGCTCTTGCGCCTGTCCGAGCAGTTCGGCGCCGCCGGCGGCGACGAGGAGTCGGCCAGCCTGCAGGTCGTGGTCCACACGCGCGCGGGTCGCAGCGTGGGCCTGGTCGTCGAACAGATCCTCGACATCGTCGAGGAGAACTGCGTGATCCAGGCCGGCACACGCCGCGCTGGAACGCTGGGCGCCGCGATCCTGCAACAGAAGGTGACCGAACTCGTCGATGTCGAGGGGCTCGTGCGCCAGAACGATCCGAGCTTCTTCGAAGAGGCGGTCCTCGCGACCGCGGGAGCCTGAACCATGAGCACCAGCCAGTACTGCACCTTCCAACTCGACCGGGTCGTGTACGGCGTCGCCGTGCACGAAGTCCAAGAGGTGATCCGCTTCCAGGAGATGACGCGCGTCCCGCGCGCGCACGCGGTCGTCTCCGGCTTGATCAACCTGCGCGGCCAGATCGTCACCGCGATCGACCTGCGCACGCGCCTGGGTCTCGAACCACGTACGACCGAGCAGAAACCCATGAACGTCGTGGTGCGCACCGAGGACGGCGCCGTGAGCTTCCTGGTGGACCAGATCGGCGACGTGATCGAGGTCTCCGAGGCCCAGTTCGAGGAGCCGCCGCCGACTCTCGCCGCCGAACAGCGCGAGCTCGTGCGCGGCGTCTACAAGCTCGAAGGCAGCCTGCTGCTCGTGCTCGACACGCGCCGACTGCTCAGTCTGGCGGCCTCGCTCGCCGCCGCCTGAGCTGCGCACGATCCACCGTCCAGGTCCCCGTCCCCGATCCAGGAACACCCTCCCATGCGCGCACTCGTCGTCGATGACTCCCGGGCCATGCGCCTGATCCTGAAACAGATCCTGCGCGAGCTGCAGTTCGAGGTCTTCGAGGCTGCACACGGCCTCGAGGCGCTCGAACGCTTGAAGCAGACCGGCTGCGTGGACCTCGCGCTGGTGGACTGGAACATGCCGGAGATGAAGGGCATCGACCTGGTCACCGAGGTGCGCAAGCTGTCGGACTACTCGGCGATGAAGATCATGATGGTCACCACCGAGACCGAGATGGAGCAGGTCCAGCGCGCGCTCAGCGCCGGTGCGGACGAGTACGTGATGAAGCCGTTCACGAAGGACGTGATCCTCGAGAAACTAGGCGTCCTGGGCCTCTCGGCACCCTGAGACGCACGCAGCCGGCTCCCCCACCATGGCCAAGATCCGAGTTCTGATCGTCGACGACGCGGTCGTGATCCGCAAGCTGCTCTCCGAGGCGCTTGCGTCCGACCCCGACATCGAGATCGCCGGTATCGCGGCCAACGGTCGCATCGCGCTCGCGAAGCTCGCAGACCTCGCGCCCGACATCGTCACGCTCGACGTCGAGATGCCCGAGATGGACGGCCTCGCGACGCTGACGCAGATCCGCAAGCTGCAGCCCAAGCTGCCGGTGGTGATGTTCAGCACGCTGACCGAAGCGGGAGCGGGCACGACGCTCGAGGCGCTCGCGCGCGGGGCCAGCGACTACGCGACCAAGCCCAGCAACACCGGCAGCATGGACAAGGCGCGCCAGGCCGTGATCGACGAGCTCGTGCCGCGCATCAAGGCGCTCTGCGCGCGCAAGCTCGCAGCTCCCGCGCCGCCGCGGTCGCCTGACCGGCCCGCGACAGGGCCCACGAGCTTCGTGCCGCGCGCCGACGCTGCCCGCCCCGCTGCGTCTGGCGAGCGCCTGCTCCGCGCCCGCGCCTCGTATCTGCTCGCGATCGGCTGCTCGACCGGCGGGCCCAACGCACTCGACTGCGTCCTTGGAGGCCTGCCCGCCGAGCTCGGCGTGCCGGTCGTGATCGTGCAGCACATGCCGCCGATGTTCACGCGCCTGCTCGCCGAACGCCTCGACACCAAGTGTCCGCTGCGCGTGCACGAGGCCCAGGCCGGCATGCGCCTGGAACCCAACCACGTCTACATCGCGCCGGGCGACTGGCACATGCTGGTGAAGCGCGAGGGAACGGGCCTCTCGATCGCGCTCGATCAGTCCGCGCCCGAAAACTCCTGTCGCCCCGCCGTCGACGTGCTCTTCCGCAGCGTGGCGCAGGTCTGCGGCGCGACCACGCTGGCCGTCGTGCTGACTGGCATGGGCCGCGACGGCACGCGCGGCTGCGAGCAGATCCACGCGGCCGGCGGGCGCATCCTCGCACAGGACGAGGCCACCAGCGTCGTCTGGGGCATGCCGGGCTTCGTGGCGCAGAGCGGTGTCGCCGAGGCGATCCTGCCGCTGCAGCGCGTCCCGGTCGAGATCACGCGCATCCTGGCCCAGTCGCGCGCAGCCGGGGTGCGCAAGGGCTGAGGCCCACGCCATGTCGATCACCCCCAGGATTTCGAGTACATCCAAGGCCTCGTGCGCGAGCGCTCGGCGATCGTCCTGGACGCGGGCAAGGAGTACCTGGCCGAATCACGCCTCGCGCCGGTCGCGCGCGGCCTGGGCCTCTCGACGCTGGGCGAGCTCGTGAGCCGCCTGCGCAGCGAGCCGCGCGGCAGCCTCTCCTCGCGCGTGGTCGAGGCGATGACCACCAACGAGACCTCGTTCTTCCGCGACCTGAACCCCTTCGACGCGCTGCGCACGACGATCCTGCCCCAGCTGATCCAGGCGCGCGCCAAGGAGCGCACGCTCAACCTGTGGTGCGCCGCGAGCTCCAGCGGGCAGGAGCCGTACACGATCGCGATGGTGCTGCGCGAACACTTCCCGCAATTGCTGGAGTGGCGCGTGCGCTTCATCGCCACCGACATCTCGACCGAGATGCTGCGTCGCTGCCGCGAAGGCATCTATTCGCAGCTCGAGATCAACCGCGGCCTGCCGGCCAGGTACCTCGTCAAGTACTTCGAGAAGCGCGGCACCGAGTGGCAGATCCACAAACCGCTGCGCGACATGGTCGAGTTCGTCGAGCTCAACCTGGCCGGCCACTGGCCCGCGCTGCCGCAGTGCGACGTGGTCTTCATCCGCAACGTGCTGATCTACTTCAACCTCGAGACCAAGCGCGACATCGTCGGCCGCGTGCGCAAGCTCCTGCGCCCCGATGGCTGCATGTTCCTGGGCGGGGCCGAGACCACGCTCAACGTCGACGAGGGCTTCCGGCGCGAGGCGGCCGACAAGACCTTCGTCTACCGGCTCGCTCGCTGAGTTCGCCGCGCTATGCTGCAGCGCATGCAGCCCGCCGGCCCGGCCTACTCGATCCGCACCCCGCGACTGCACGTGCGCTGTTTCGACCCGCGCGACGCACCGGCGCTCAAGCAGGCCATCGACGCCAGCCTCGAGCACCTGCTGCCCTGGCTGCCCTGGGCGCGCGAGGAGCCGCAATCGGTCGAGGCCAAAGCCGAGGTGCTGCGCCGCTTCCGCGCGCGCTTCGACCTCGACAAGGACTGGAACTACGGCATCTTCGACGCAGCCCAGACCGAGCTCGTGGGCGGCCTGGGTCTGCACCTGCGCAGCGGGCGCGAGGCGCGCGAGCTCGGCTACTGGATCGCCAAGGCGCACGCGGGCCAGGGCCTGGGCAGCGAGGCCGTCGCGGCGATCGTGCGGGTCGGCTTCGAGGTCGAGCACCTCGAGCGCATGGAGATCCACTGCGACGAGGACAACGCGCGCAGCGCCGCGCTCGCGCGCAAGCTCGGCTTCCACCACGACGGCACGCTGCGCGACCGCTCCGAGCGCGGCGACGGCAGCCGTGGCAGCCGGATGGTCTGGTCGCTGCTCGCCAGCGAGTACGAGTCGAGCCCCGCCGCGCGCTCGGAGTGCGAGGCCTTCGACGCGCTCGGGCGGAAGCTGCTCAGCCGGCCAGCCCCTGCCGGGGCTCGTTCGCGCAGCGCCTTTCGTTGAGCTCCGCGGCTGCGGGAGCCCGCGCGTGCGCGCGTTGCAGCAGTTCCTCGAGCTCGCGAGCGAAGAGCAGGGGAGCGATCGGCTTGGCGAAGAAGCCCGCGAAGCCGAGCGCGCACGCGCGCCCCGGCAGGTCGCGCCCCGCGCCGGCGCTCACAGCCACGAAGGGAATGCTCTCCAGGCGCGGATCCGCGCGCACCATGCGCAGCAGTTCGACGCCACTCGTCGCGCCGAGCTGCAGGTCGCAGACGACCAGGTCGAACGGGCCGTTGCGCAGTTCGAGCAACGCGCGCGAGGCGCTCGCGGCCCGTCGCACGCAGTGGCCCGCAGCCTCGAGCAGATAGGCCATCAGCTCCAGGCCCTCGGGCGAGTCTTCGACGATGAGGATGCGTGCCATCGGGGTGGGGCGTCCGTTCTAGCTGGGCTGCCACTCGCCTGCGCTGCGCCCAGGTTCGCAGTCCCTCATGCCGAAGATCGTGCACGCTGCTCGTTCCAGTGTTGGAAATCCGCCGCTGGAAGGGCCGGGCTCCACAGGTATCCCTGGGCGCAGGCGACGCCCTCGCGCCGCAGCACTTCCAACTGCGCATGCGTCTCGATTCCCTCCGCGACGACGCACAGCGGGATGCTGCGCGCGAGCGCACAGATGGCCCCGAACAAGCGCGTCTCGAGCGGCTCCGTTCCGACGCCGGCGGTCAGCATCCGGTCGATCTTGAGCGCGTCGAAGGGCAGGTCGCGCAACTGCAACAAGGAGGAGTAGCCCATGCCCAGGTCATCGAGCGCGAGGCGCAGCCCCATCCCGCGGATGCGCAGCAGGCGCGCACGCGCGGCTGGGCCATCGGCCACGAGGGCCGTCTCCGTCAGCTCCATCCAGAGCGGCGGCCCCTCGAGGAGGCCCTGCGCGCGCGCGCGTTCGAGCGCTTCGACGAATCGATCGTCGTCGAGCTGGCGCGCGGAGACGTTGAAGGAGATCTCCGCACGCGCCAGCGTGTCCGTGCGCGTGCGCCAGCGCGCGCGCCACGCGAGCACCTGACCCAGGACGAACTCCCCGAGTTCGTGGATCAGGCCGCACTCCTCGGCCACCGGAACGAAGCGCGCGGGCGGCACCCAACCCAGGCTGGCATGTTTCCAACGCACGAGCGCTTCCGCTCCGCGCAGCTTCGCGCTGCGTGTGTGCATGACTGGCTGGAAGTGCACCTGCAGCTCGCGGCGCGCCAACGCGAGCCGGAGCTCGTGCTCCAGCTCCACCCGCGCACGCGCTTCACGCAGGATCCCGGCCCGGAAGACCGAGTACTGGCCGGGACCGGTCTTCTGCGCGTGGTGCAGGGCGGCGCCCGCAGCGTCGAGGCCATCACCAGCGGCGAGCTCCTCGAGCCCGATGCGCGCGACTCCCGCGCAGAACTGCAGGCACACTTCACCGGTCTCGACACCGTAGGGCAGGGCCAGGAGCGCGCGCAGCTCGTGCCACAGCGCGTCCAGGTCGTGCACACGCTCGCGCAACGGTACGAGCAGCACGAATTCGTGCTCCCCCACTCGCGCGATCGCGAGCTGCGGCGCGCACTGCAGCAGCCGTTCGGCGATGCAATCCAGGAGGCGCGCCGCGCGCTCGTACCCGATCGAGTCGCGCAGTCTCGAGAACCCGTCCGGCGCGACGGCCAGGATCGCCAACGCGCTGCCCGATTCGCGTTCCAGGCTCGCGCGTGCGAGGCCGAGCAGCGCCGCGGGCGAGCACAGCGAAGGGCGCCCGCAAGAGCGCGCCGTATCGTTGCGAGCGTGCATGTCAGGTCTCCTCCCCGCGCCGACTGCGCTCGATCTGCAGTCGCAGGCGACCCAGGATGTTGGTGTGGATCTGGCACACGCGGCTCTCGGTCAGCGAGAGCATCTCGCCGATCGCGCGCATCGTGTGCCCGACCTCGTAGTACTGCTCCAGGATGAAGCGCTCCTTGTGCGAGAGCGACTCGCGCAGCGAGCGCAGGGAGTCGCGCCCGAGGAGCTGTTCGAGCGGCGTGTGTGCCTTCAGGTCGTGCAGTCCGGCCTCGTGCTCGGAGTCGGCGCTTGCGTCGCGCACGTGGTCCGCGAGACGGTGCTGGATGCGCGGCCGCGCCTGTGAGAGCTGCTCGGCAACGTCGCCGGGCTCGAGCCCGAGCTCCTCGGCGATCTCGACGTGCGTGGGCTCGCGACCGAAGCGCGACGAGAGCCGCGACAGGGCACGCTCGACCTTCGAGGCACGCAGCCGGACCAAGCGCGGAACCCAGTCGTCCGAGCGCAGCGAGTCGAGGATGGCGCCGCGCACCCGTGCCGTCGCGTAGGTCTTGAAGCGCACCGAGCGCTGCGGGTCGAAGCCCCGGATGGCGTCCATCAGCCCGAACACACCGGCGCTCGCGAGATCGTCGATCGAGACCGAACGCGGGAGCGTGCGCGCGAGCCGCTCGGCCACGAAGCGCACCAGCGGCAGGTGCTGCTCGATCAGCGCATTGCGCCAGCGCTCGCACTCCGCCGGATCCTTCCCCGCGCGCCCGCGCGCGCCGAGGTAGCCCTCCCACAGGTCCTGCGAGTCAGGACCGGCCAGACGTGCGATGTCCGAGGCGGACGGCTTGCGTTTCGAGGGCAGGGGGGCGGAAAGCTGTGTGGGTCCGGGCGGGTGTCCGGCACGCACGGTGCGCGTGCGCGTCCGCGGGGCGGCGGAGGGTCGCTTGCGATGCATCGGGGGGGCTCCATGGAATGGGGAGCGGTCCGATTGCAAGCGCGGTGCCATGCGCTCGAGCGCGGCTTGCAACGTGCAGGAGCAGCCCGCCCGTGGGTGCCCTGGTGGGCGCGCCCCGCAGGCTGGCGCGCGCACCATGGTGGCGAACCCATCAGCCGATCATCGCAGACCGTACAGCCGCAACTTCACGTACAGCGTCTTGTAGTCGGTCTTCAGGCGCCGCGCGGCCTCGCTCTTGTTGCCGCCTGTGGCCTCCAGAGCAGCCCGGATGGCGACCCGCTCCGCGTCGTGAACGGCGCTCGCGGCGATGTCGCGCAGACTGCGACCGGCGAGCGGCGGAGCGGGCTGGGGAATGATCGTGCGCGCAGGCAATGCGTCACCGAGGCCGAGCGCGTAGCGCAGATGCGCTGTCGAGATCTGCAACTCCTCCGCGACGAGCACCGCCTGGCGCACGACATTGCGCAGCTCGCGCACGTTGCCCGGCCAGGCATATCGCTCGAGCATCTCGATCGCCGATTCCGAGAGCGTGCGTGCCGGACGGCGCAGCTCGATGCTGGCTTCTTCCGCGAAACGGCCGGCGAGGTACCCGATGTCCTCGCGCCGCTCGCGCAGCGGCGGCAGCTGGATCGTGTACTCGGCCAGACGGAAGTACAGGTCCTGGCGGAAGCGCCCGCTCGAAACCGCCTCGCGCAGGTCCGCGTTGGTAGCCGCCACGAAGCGCACGTCGAGCTGAACCGCGCGCCGGGCGCCCAGCGGCTGCAGCGTGCGTTCCTGCAGCACGCGCAGCAGCCGCGACTGGAGCGCGATCGGGAGGTTGGCGAGTTCGTCGAGAAACAGCGTGCCGCCCTGCGCGAGCTGAAAGTGCCCTACGCGCCGATCACTCGCGCCGGTGAAGGCGCCCGGCTCGTGGCCGAAGAGTTCGGACTCGATCAGCGCCTCGGGGATCGAACCGCAGTCGAGCGCGATGAAGGGTGCCGTGCGCCGCAGGCTGCCCACGTGCAGCGCGCGCGCGACGAGTTCCTTGCCGGTGCCCGTCTCGCCCTGCAGCAAGACGGTGAAGCCACTGTCCGCCACGCGCTTCACGCTCTCGACGATCATCCGGACCTGTCGGCTAGGGCCCATGCTCGAATAGAGGTCGCAACCGTCGTGCAGGCGACCACGCAGGCTGACGATCTCCTTCTGCAGCACGCGCTGTTCGAGCGCGCGGCGCAGCACGACCTCGATCTCCCTGGTATCGGAGGACTTCGCCAGATAGGCAAACGCTCCAAGTTTGGTCGAGCGCACGGCCGTCGCGATGTCGCCGCGCCCGGTCAGGATCAACACGGGCAGGCCGGGGTCTCCAGCCTTCAGGCGCTCGAGCAGCTCGACGCCCTGAATGCCGGGCAGATCGAGATCGAGGATCGCCGCATCGGGAGGCGAATCACGCGCAATCGACAGCGCGGCTTCACCGCTTTCAGCAGCGAGCACTTCGAGATCGTGAGACCCCAGCACCTCCACGAGCAGGTTGCGAACACCGGGATCGTCATCGACGACGAGGATGCGTGTCTTGAGGACCATGCAAGCCTGCGTTCTGTGTCCGGGCACATTGTAGTCCGCACCTGCTACTGCGGTTGGAATTCGACCGACAGCTCCCCAAGATGCAAAAGGTAGTGGCGCGCGCGCCTGCTAGACTCCGCGCGCGGACACGCTTCCCCAAGGCGTGCTCGCGCCGCTCACCCGCATGCACACGCTCGCCGCTGACGCCCTGCCCGCCTGCCTCCTGCTCGAACTTGCGAGCGAATCAGGCACTCCATTTACCTGCGCCGGCGCGCTCGCACGCGCTCGGATCCGCGACTGCAACGGATCCGCGGCTCGACTGTTCGAGGCGCGAGACGAGCACGAGCTCTGCGCTGTGCCATTGCAACGCTTGCTCGAGACCCATGCGTTTGCCCGACTGGCCTGCCAGATCGAAGGCGACGGCGCACAGACGACACTGGATCTCGAACTGCGCACACTGACGGGCGCCGCGCGCGATGTGCGCGCACGCATCGTTCCATTGCAGGCGCGCGAACACGTGCTGCTGCTGCTCGAGACACCCGCAACCTCGCCCTCCTCCTGGGCTCCGCCGCAGCGCAGCCCACCCGCCTGCCGCCGACTCACGCGCGGTCTGGACCACGACCTGCGCTCGCCGCTGATGGCGATCAGCGGTTTTGCACAGGTGCTCGACCTGCGCCACCGTGGCGAGCTCGGTCCTGATGCGCTGCGCTGCGTGGACAACATCCTGGCTGCCGCGCGCCGCCTCGAACGCATGGCCGACGCACTCGCACGCTACGGCCAGCTCGACGCCGCGCTCTTCCACTGCCAGCCGCTCGACCTGCGCGGCCTGCTGCGCGAGATGGCCGGCGAGGATCCGAGGCTCGGTCTGCAGGTCGAGTGCGAGGATGAGCCGCTGCTCGTGCACGGGGACGCGGTGGTGCTGCGCGAGGTCTTCCGCCAGCTCTTCGAGCACGCATCCGGCGACCTCGAAGGCAGTGTGTTGCACATCGCAGCCCGCGCCGACGTGGGCGGCCTGCGGTTGTCGCTCACGAGCGCTGCCTGCGATCGTAGTCTGCCGAACGACAGCGTCGAGTCCGGCGCGGGCCTCTCCTTCGCGCGCCGCGGGCTCGAGTTGCACGGCGGAACACTCTGGATCCGGGCCAACCCCGGCTCGCGGCCGGCGCTCGAGATCGCGCTTCCCGCCCTCGAGCCGCCGGACGCGGAGCACAGCGCGTGAACGAGCCCCCCGGCGCCGTCCCCGCCGCCGCGCGCGCGGCCGCGGCCGAGATCTTCTCGCAGACAGTCCACGACCTGCGCACGCCGCTGCACGCGATCCTGGGCTTCACCAGCACGCTGCTCGCGCGCCTCCCCGGGCCCCTGAACGCCGAGCAGGAGCGCCAACTCGGCCTGATCCAGCGCAGCGCGACCTCGATGCTCGGGCAGGTCGAGGACTTGCTCGAGTTTGCAAGCGGGGAGCGAGCGAGTGCGCCGCGTGAGCACGTGTGCTTCGACCTGTGCGCGCTCGTGCGCGAGACACTGGAGAGCATCGAGCCGCTGGCTCGAGAGCGTGGCCTGCGGCTGCGCTCGCGGCTGCCAGGCGCTGCACTCGAGCTCGATTCCGACCCGCGCGCGTGGACGCGCATCCTGCAGAACCTCGTGGCCAATGCGCTCAAGTTCAGCGAGACCGGCGAGGTGCTCGTGGAACTCGAGCGCGTGCATGCCGACTCGACGTCGGAACTGCGCCTGCGCATCGTCGACCACGGCATCGGCATCGCTCCCGATGCGCTGGCACGCCTCTTCCGCCCCTTCGAGCGGCTGCATCCCGATGCGGCGCCCGGCAGTGGACTGGGGCTGTACTCGGCCCAACGGATCGCCCGCCAACTGGGCGGCGCCATCGAGTACCGGCCGACACCCGGCGGCGGCAGCACCTTCGAGCTGCGCGTCCCCGAGGCCTAACGCGCGACCGCTGCGCGCAACGCGCGCAGCTCGCCCGCCTCGAGCTCGCGCCACTTCCCGGGGGCGAGCTCGCCGAGCTCGAGCGGACCGATCGAGATCCGCGCCAGCTTCTGCACGCGGCTGCCGACGGCCTCGAGCATGCGCCGCACCTGGCGGTTGCGGCCCTCGTCGATGCTGACGAGCAGGCGCGTCACGGGGCCGCGGTCGCCGAGCTTCTCGACGCGCGCGGGTCGCGTCGGGCCGTCGGAGAGGCGCGGGCCGGCGCGCAGGCGTTGGAGCGCGAGCTCGTCCAGGCGCGGACGGGCCTCGACGCGATAGGTCTTGGAAAGGTGCGAGGCGGGGTCGGTGACGCGGTCGGAGAAGAGCGTGTCGTTGGTGAGCAGCAGCAAGCCGCTCGTCTCCAGATCGAGCCGGCCCACGGGCACGACGAATTCCTCCAGGCCTTCGAGCAGGTCGTAGACCGTCGGCCGGCCCTGCGGGTCCCGGCGCGTCGTCAGGTAGCCGCGCGGCTTGTGCAGAGCGAGGTAGCGCCTCATGGCGGCGCGCAGCGGCTCCCCGTCGAGCTCGAGGCGCACACTGGAAGCAAAGCGCCGCGCCGGATCGCGCACCACGCGCCCGTCGACGCGCACGCGCCCCGCGCGAATGCGCTCGCGCGCCTCGACGCGCGAGCAGGCGCCCGCCTTCGAGAGCAGACGCTCGAGCTCGTGCGGCGCGCTCACAACCGGTCGATCTCGCTCTGCTCGCGCGCGCGTTCGCGGGCGCCGCGTCCCATCCAGCCCTTGCGCCGGAAGAAGAACACCAGACCCAGCGCGACAAGGCCCATTGCGACCAGCGTCGCGGGGTAGCCGTACTCCCACGAGAGCTCCGGCATGCCGCGGAAGTTCATGCCGTACACGCTCGCGATGAACGAGAGCGGGATGAAGATCGTGGTGATGATGGTCAGCACCTTCATCACCTCGTTCAAGCGGTTCGAGATGCTCGAGAGATAGATCTCGACCAGGCTCGAGGCGATGTCGCGGTAGTTCTCGGCGAGATCCATCACCTGCACGGTGTGGTCGTAGCAGTCGTTCAGGTGCAGGCGCGTGTCGGCCGTGATCAGCGCGCGCTCCTGGCGCACCAGACCGTGCACCGCCTCGCGCATCGGCCAGACCGCGCGGCGCACGAGCAGCAGGTCACCCTTCATGGCGTGGATACCGTGCAGCGTCAGCGGCACGGGCCGGTGCAGCGCCTCCTCCTCGAGCTTCTCGACGCGCTCGCCGAGGTCCTCGAGCACGGGGAAGTAGCCGTCGACCACGGCGTCGATCAGCGCGTAGGCGAGGTAGTCGGCGCCGCGGCCGCACAGCTCGGGTTCGCGCGAACGCAAGCGCGCGCGCAGCGGGTCGAAGTTGTCGCCCGCGTGTTCCTGGAAGGTGATCACCCAGCCCGGGCCCAGAAACAGCGCCAGCTGGTCGGTCGAGAGCGGCATTCCCTGTTGCAGCATGCGCGCGACGACGAACAGCTGGCCGGGGTAGTCCTCGACCTTCGCGCGCTGGTGCGTGTTGAGCACGTCCTCGAGCGCCAGAGGATGCAGCCCGAAGATCTCGCCCAGCCGGCGCACGACCTGCGCGTCGCCGAGTCCGTCGACGTTGACCCACACGAGCGCGTGCCGCTGGCGCAGGGCCGCGAGGTCCTCCAGGCTCGCGTTCACGAGTTCCTCGCCGCCGCCGGGCCCCCATCCGAAGGCGCGCACGACGGGCGCCGACCCGTGCGGGTCGGCGATCAACGTGCCGGGCCGGCTGCCCGGCGGGACGCGCTTGTGGATGCGCCGCTTGCGCGGGGGCCTGGCTCCGGGGGACATGCTCCCATCCAACCTTTCCGCGGCCCGCCGCTCAAGCGTGTGCTTGTACCGGACCGCCGCGGGTCCCAGCATGGGCACGATGCGCATCAGCCTGTGCATGATCGTCCGCGACGAGGTCGAGGCCCTCCCGCGCTGTCTCGAATCGGCCGCGCCGCTCGTCGACGAGATCCTCGTGGTCGACACCGGCTCGCTCGACGGCACGCCGGCGATCGCCCGCGCCGCCGGCGCGCGCGTGCTCGACTTCGAGTGGAGCGAGGACTTCGCGGCCGCGCGCAACCACGGCCTGGAGAACGCGCGCGGCGACTGGGCACTCGTGCTCGACGCCGACGAGTGCGTGCGCGAGCCGCGCGCGGCGCGCGCGTTGCTCGAAGCCTTCGCGGCGGCCTCGCCTGGCCAGGCCGGCCAGCTCCTGGTGCACAACCTCGGCCCCGAGGAGAGCCGCGCACTGCTGACGCGCTTCTTCCCGCTCGCTCCGCAGTGGCGCTACGCGGGCCGAATCCACGAGCGCGTCCTGTGCGAGGGCCGCGAGCCCCCGCGCGCGCGCACGGGCCTGGAGATCGAGCACACCGGCTACCAGCCGCAGATCGTCGCCGCGCGCGGCAAGCTCGAGCGCAACGCGCGCCTGCTCGAACGCGAGCTCGCCGAGCAGCCCGAGGATCCCTACCTGTGGTACCAGCTCGGCCGCACGCGCGCGGTCGCGCTCGAGCACGTCCCTGCGCTCGAGGCCTTCGAGCGCGCGCTCGCCAGCTGCCGCGAGGACGTGCCCTTCGCCGCGCACCTGATCGAGTCCTCGGCCTACTCGCTGCGCGCGCTCGGCCGCTCGCGCCAGGCGCTCGGCTGGCTCAGCGGCGCACGCCTGGATCCGCGCCGTGCCGACAGCACCTTCGTGCTGGCGCTGCTCTCGATGGACTGCGGCGAGCTCGAGCGCGCCGAGCAGCTCTTCCAGAATTGCCTGGAGCTCGAGGGCACGCTGCCCGAGGGCGGCGAGAGCGCGCCCGGGGCCTCGAGCTTCGCGGCGGCCTACAACCTGGGCGTGATGCGCGAGGTGCAGAGCGATGCAGCCGGCGCGCGGCGCTGGTACGAGCGCGCGCTGCAATCGAACCCGCGCCACGCCGAAAGCCTGGCCGGCCTCGAACGCCTCGCACGCGCCGGCGGCTAGCGCTTGGCCCAGGCCTGCGCGATCACCTCGCGCAGCCTTGGCGTGTCCATGTGGAAGCTCTCGCCGCGCCCGGAACCGACGAACCACTTCCACAAGAACGCGCCGCGCAACCATTCGTGCTCGGGCTCGATCGCGGCCAGCGCCGCGGCCAGGCAGCGCTCCTGCAGCGCCCGCGCCTTGTCGCGCTCGGGGCCGCGCACGCGCGCATCCGCCCAGGGCTGTTTCGCCGCATCCAGCGAGAGCGTGTAGCCGATCTCGGTGAAGACCACCGGCTTGCCGGTGCGTTCGTGCAGCGCGCGCAGTTCGGCGAGGCGCGGCAGCCACGCCGCGGCGAGCTCCTCGGCGCAGGGATCGGGCTTGTCGCACAGCGGGAAGTAGGCCTCGACTCCGATCGCGTCGAGCGCGTCCCAGAACGGCACGCGCTGGTAGTCGCTCCAGTTCGAGGCGTAGGTGAGCTTGGCGTGCGTCTGCTGGCGCACGCGCGCGATGATCGCGCGCCAGTCGCCGTCGAATTCGATCAAGCGGTCGAGCTCGTTGCCGATCGAGAAGCCGTCGGCCTCGTGCGCGGCGTGTGCTACCTTCTCGAGGAAGTCGCCGTAGGTGCGGAAGAAGCGCTCGCGGTCCTGGGGCTTGTCGAACTGGATCGCGCCGCGCCAGCTCCAGGGGCTGCCCCAGTAGGCGACGTGCGGGATGACGAGGATCGACATGCCGCGCGCGTGCGCTTCGGCGATCGGGCGCGTGATCCACCCGGGTGCTTCCTCGCCCTCGAGCGCGCGCGACTCGATGCTGCCGTCAGCGCCGATGCGCGCGTAGGGGTGGATCGCGACCCAGTTGACGCCCAGCTTGGCGAGCGCGTCGAGCTCCCCGCCAAAGCCGTCGCTGCCCCACTCCCAGCCCCAGGTCTGGCAGGAGATGGTCATGCCGTGAACCCGCTGCGGATCGGTGGGCGCGGGGGCCGGGGCGTGCGCGAGGAGCAGGCTGAGGAGACAAGCGAGCATCGGTGAAGGTCCCTGGGCCAAAGGCCCGATAGGTTGTATCGTCGGCAAGGCCTGAAATGGAGCTCAACACCGAACTGCTGCGCTGGATCCTGCTCGTGGGAGCGGCCCCCATCTGGTGGCCCTTCCTGCGCACCCTCTGGCGCGATTTCGACGACACGCTGGCCGACGAGGGCGGTGTGTTCGGGCGCCCCCCCGGTCCGCGCGAGATGGAGCGCATCCGCGCCCGTCGCGCCCAGAACCCCGACCCGCTGGTGAGCGAGCCCTGGGTGCGACGCGACGAGGCCCAGCCGCGCAAGGCTCAGGCGGCCCCGCCTTCGCGCTCCCCCGCCGGCTCCCAAAGCCGCCCGCGCCGGCGCGGCTTCCGCTGAGAAGCGGATCGCGCGTTCCGGAGGCGCGCGCGGGTCACTAGGCTCTCGGGGGATGAAGCTCCCCTGCCTGCTGCTGCTTGCGAGCCTGTGCGCCGCGTGCGTGCCGCTCTACGGCCGCGAGACGAAGTTCGACTTCCATGGTGAGGCCCCGCTCGCCGCGCTCTCCGGCGAGTGGAACGTGGTCGAGGTCGCCGACGCTCCCAGCCCGCCGCGTGCGTGGATGCAGCAGGCCGCGAGCCCCGAGAACACGTCCAACCTCGCGCTGTGCGACAGCCTCGCGCCGCGCGACGCGGACCTGCGCGTGATGCTGCGGCCGGTCGAGGGCGCGCTCGAGCGCGGCGGCGGCCTCGTCTGGCGCGCGCGCGACGAGCGCAACTACTACCTCGCGTGCTGGAACCCGCTCGAGAAGAGCGTCCGCGCGTACAAGGTCGTCGACGGCGTGCACACACAGATCGCGAGTTGCGAACTCGGCGCCGCGCCAGGCTGGCACCGGCTGCGCGTCTGGTACCTGCGCGACAAGATCGAGGTCTGGCTCGACCAGCACAGCCTGGGCGAGTTCTCCGACGCGACCTTCGCGGCACCGGGCCGGATCGGCCTGTGGACCGGCGCCGACGCGCGCACCCAATTCGACAACCTCGAGATCCAGGAGCTGTGAACATGCTCGACCGACGCGGTTTCCTCGGAGCGATCACCTGGCCCGCCGCCGCGGCGACGCTGCCCTCGTGCGCCTGGCTCAAGCCCGGTGCGAGCCTCGAACTGGCCGGTCTCGACGGCGACGCGCGCAGCCCCGAGGTCGTCGCGCGCGACGAGGACTTCTGGGCCAGCGTGCAAGCGGCCTTCACCGCCGACCGCTCGATGGTCAACCTCAACAACGGCGGCGTGTGTCCCGCGCCCCTGGTCGTGCAGGCGGCGATGAAGCGCTACCTCGACCACGCCAACGAGGCGCCCGCGTACGTGCTCTGGCGCCTGCAAGACCCGCAGAAGGAGACCGTGCGCTCGGGACTCGCGCGCGTTTTCGGCTGCGATCCCGAGGAGGTCGCGATCACGCGCAACGCGTCGGAGAGCCTGGAGAACATCCAGCAGGGCTTCGACCTCGAGCATGGCGACGAGGTGCTCACCACCGACCAGGACTACCCGCGCATGCTGACGACCTGGAAGCAGCGCGAGCGGCGCGACGGCATCGTGCTGAAGCAGATCCAGGTGCCCGTGCCCTGCGAGGACGACGAGCGCATCGTGAAGCTCTTCGAGGAGGCCCTCACGCCGCGCACGAAGGTGCTGCACATCTGCCACGTGATCAACCTGCACGGCATGGTCATGCCCGTGCGCAAGCTGGTGCAGATGGCGCGCGCGCGCGGCATCAGGACCGTCGTCGACGGCGCGCACTCCTTCGCGATGCTCGACTTCAAGCGCGACGACCTGGACTGCGACTACTTCGGCACCTCGCTGCACAAGTTCCTCTTCGCACCGCACGGCACGGGCCTGCTCTACGTGCGACGCGAGCAGATCAAGGCGCTCTGGCCGCTGATGGCCGCGGGCCAGACGCAGGACGAGGACATCCGCAAGTTCGAGGAGATCGGCACGCACCCGCTCGCCAATCGCCTGGCGATCGCGGAGGCGCTCGCTTTCCACGAGCGCATCGGGCCCGCGCGCAAGGCCGCGCGTCAGATCTACCTGCGCGACTACTGGGCCAAGCGCCTGCTCCAGAACCCGCGCGTGAAGCTGCACACGAGCCTCGCGCCCGGGCGCTCTTCCGGTGTCGCGCTGGTCGAGATCGAGGGCGTCGATTCGGGCAAGCTGAACGAGCACCTGTGGGCCAAGCAGCGCATCTTCACGGTCGGGATCAAGCACCCGCAGTTCGAGGGCCTGCGCATCTCGCCCACGGTCTACACACGGCTCTCCGAGCTCGATCGCTTCTGCGAGGCGATGGAGAAGGTCGCGCGCGACGGATTGCCCCCCGCCTGAAGCTCGCGCTCGACTACTTGCCGGCCACTTCGCACGCGAGCGGTCCGGGTCGCTACGCGCGCGAGCTCGTGCGGGCGCTCGTGCGCTTGCCCGAGGCGCCCGAAATCGGCCTGTACGAGGTCGGCCGCGCGCCTCGGGTGTTCGCAGGCGAGGCCTTGGGACTCGAGGGCGCGCGCGTGCGCCGGCTCGTGAGCACGCTCCCGCGCGGCCTGCGCGAGGGGCTGCCCTTCCCCGGCTGCGGGCCAGCCGACCGTGCCCTGGGCGGCGTCGAGCTGTTCCATAGGATCCTGCCCGGGACGCCGCGTCTCGAGCGCGCACGCACATGCATCGCGATCGCCGAGCTGCCCGCGCGCGGCAGTGGGCGCGAGCGAGCCTGGGCCGCCGAGCTGCGCGCAGCCGCCGGCGTATTCGTCTTTTGCGCCGACTACCGCGAGCGCGTCGCCGAGCGCTTCGGCGTGCCGCTCGAGCGCATCCACCAGGTCCCGGTCGGCTGCGAGCACTGGAGTCGGCGCCTGCCCGCCCCGATCCCGCGGGCGGATCCCCTGCAGGTGATCGCGCTCGATTCCGGCCCGCACGACGTGCTGCGGGCGGCGGTCGAGCACCTCTCCTCCCCCGGCCGGCGCGTCGAACTCGTCCTCGCCCGCGAGCTCGGACTTTCGGAGTCCGAGTTGCCCGCGCGCGTCGCCGCCGCCTCGGCCCTGGTGCATCTGGACCCGGGGGCAGGGACCGCGGTCACCCCGCTCGAAGCCCTGGCCCTGGGGACCCCGGTGGTGCTCCCGCGCGCGCCGGCCTTCGAGGAAGCGCTGGGCGAGCAGGCTTTCTGGGCGGAGCCGCTCGAGGATGCGCTCGAGGCGGCGCTCGAATCCGCTCGGGATCCGCAAGCATCCCGGGCGCGCATCGGCTACTCGCGGGCCTTTTCCTGGGAAAACTCCGCGCGCGCACACCTCGCGGTCTGGAACCGGATGACGAACTAGTGGTGCCCGTCTCGGACACGCACCCATCCACGCCGAAATACCCTCGACCGCGTAGCACCCGGCCCTTGCACCGGAGCCCCCAGGAAGCGAAAGTCATGCATTCCAGCTCCACCGGGACAAGTGCGCGGCGGGCCGCTCCGCCGCGACGAGACCGAGAACCGCACAGCCATGGCGACGCAAGCGATGAGCGAGAAGCTCCAGCAGGACATCGACATCCAGTTCGAGGGCAAGAGCGCCAAGCTCCCCCTCCACCGCGGCACCGAAGGCGAGGTCGGCATCGACATCGCCAAGTTGCGCAGTTCGACGGGACTGGTGACCTTCGACCCGGGCTACGGCAACACCGGCGCCTGCAAGAGCGCCATCACCTACATCGACGGTGACAACGGCATCCTGCGCTACCGCGGATACCCGATCGAGGAGCTGGCCGAGAAGTCCAGCTTCCTCGAGGTAGCCTGGCTGCTCTTGAACGGCGAGCTGCCGACCAAGACCGAGCTCTCGAGCTTCTCGGCCGAGATCAAGCAGCACACGATGCTGCACGAGGACTTCAAGCGCTTCTTCGGCGCGCTGCCCAAGGACGCGCACCCGATGCCCGTCTGCGCGGCGACGGTGGGCGCGCTGGCGACCTACTACCAGGATCCCGAGAGCGAGCGCCAGATCCACTCCTCGGTCATCCGCCTGCTGGCGAAGATGCCCACGATCGCGGCCTGCTCGTACAAGCACTGCATCGGGCAGCCCTTCATGTACCCGCGCAACGAGCTCGACTACACGTCGAACTTCGTCAACATGCTCTTCGCGACGCCCTGCGAGGACTACCCGATCGATCCGGTCGCCGCGCGCGCGATCGACCTGCTCCTGATCCTGCACGCCGACCACGAGCAGAACTGCTCGACCTCGACCGTGCGCCTGGTCGGCAGCTCGCAGGCCCCGCTCTTCGCCAGCATCTCGGCCGGCATCTCCGCCCTCTGGGGCTCGCTGCACGGCGGCGCGAACCAGAAGGTGATCGAGATGCTCGAGCACATCGCGCGCGAAGACGGCAGCGTCGACAAGTACGTCGCGCGCGCCAAGGACAAGAACGACACCGCGCGCCTGATGGGCTTCGGCCACCGCATCTACAAGAACTACGACCCGCGCGCGGCGGTGCTGAAGAAGACCTGCGCCGAGGTGATCAGCCGCCTGGGCAAGTCGAGCAAGCTGCTCGAGATCGCGATGCGCCTCGAGGAGATCGCGCTCAAGGACGAGTACTTCGTCAGCCGCAAGCTCTACCCCAACGTCGACTTCTACTCGGGCGTGATCTTCAACGCGCTGGGCATCCCGACCAACATGTTCACCGTGTTGTTCACGATGGGACGCCTGCCGGGCTGGATCGCGCACTGGCTCGAGATGCGCCGCGACCCCGACTTCCGCATCGGCCGTCCGCGCCAGATCTACACCGGCGCGAACAAGCGCCCGTACGTCTCGATCGACCGGCGCGGCTGAGCCGCACCCCTGCGATCGTCCTCGCGCGGCCCGCCCCTCGGCGGGCCGCGTCGTTGGTAGGCTTGTGGCCGCGTCCGCTGCGCGAGCGCCAGGGTCCGGTCAGCGCCCGAAGCGCGGCGCCGGGAGTTCGATCGTCCGGCTCGCGATCGGCTTGCCGGCCAGGAAATCGTGCAGCAAGGCGCGGAACTCGAGCGACTGCATCTCGATCGGTTCGTGGCCGGCGTTCCTGACGAGCACGTGGGCGCCGCAGACGAATCCGGCGCGGATCTCGTCGACGTTTTCCGGGGGCGTGCGCGCATCGAGGTCGCCGCTGACGAAGAGCACGGGCACTTCGCTCTGGAACGCCGCGCGAAAGCCGTCGCCGAGCGCGGGGGTTCCGCAGGGCGCGCACGCGCCCGGGTAGGGCAAGTTGACCGCGTCTCCTAGCAGGTTCGCCGGGTCGCGGCGTTCGGCCTCGATCCGCGCGAGCCGCGCCGCGCTCGCGCCCGAGGCGCAGTCCATGGCGAGCGCCATGGCCGAGCCCGTCTCCCCGCGCCGCGCGTCGATCGCCCAGGCACCCAGCGTGCTCCAGTCGCCGCGTGTCATCGCCAGGATCGCCGCGGGGACGTCGCGCATTTCGAACGTGAGCCCGAGCGCGTTCGCGAGCCAGTACTGCAGGTCGAAGGGGCCGAGCACGACGGACTCCTCGCCGCCCTCATGCGGCGCCACGACACGCACGGGCTCCGCGGCGAGGCGCGCCAGGAGCCCCTGCACGGCGCCGAGCAGGTCGGGAAGCTCGGCGCAGATCGACGGATCGGCCGCCACGAGCTGGTGCAGGCGTTCCAGGTGGCGCTGCGTCGTGCCCGGCAGCTTGAGCGTGTGGTCCGGTCCTTCCACGCGCAGCAGGACGGCACGCGCGACGTGCAGGCCGTGACGGCGCAGGTACGCCAGCGACAGGTGCGTGCCATAGCTCTCTCCCCAGAGGATGAGCTGCTCGATCCCCAGCGCGCGCCGCACCTCGTCGACATCATCCGCGCTCGCATCCGTGTGGTACGCAGCGAGGTCGACGCCGCGCTCCTTCCAGTGCGCCACGCAGCGCCCCGCCGCGCGCGTCGCCGCGGCGATCAGCTCCTCGCGCGTGAGCGCGCGATCGAGCGGCAGCTCCTAGGCGAACGGGCCGGCCTGCATGAGGTTCGGACGCGACAGATCGGTGCCACGCTGGTCGATCCCGATCACGTCGTGCCGGTCCAGGAGCCGCACGAGGCGTCCCGTCGCAGGCCGCACGCAGTATTCCACGCCCGACGCGCCCGGCCCGCCCGCGAGATAGAACACGGGCGGGCCGGGGTCCTTGGCCCGGGTGCGGAAGCGCACGAACGCAATCTCGACCTGCGCGCCGTCCGGCTTCGCGCGGTCCTCGGGCACCACGATGCGGCCAAGCTCGCCGCGGATCCGCGCGCCGTCCGAGGCGGTCGTCGCATAAGTCTCGAAGCGCACGGCCGGCGCAGCGGGCTCCTGCAGGAGGTTCGCAGCGGCGGACACGAGGGCCAGGGCGAGGTGGATCATGCTCGGTCTCCATCAGTCGCGGGCCGCGCGCGCGCGAATTCCGCGGGACACGCGCTGCGCGAGAATCCAGGCCAGCGCGAACGCGGACGCCGGCAGGGCGATGACGACGAGCGCGATCTCGCGCCACGGCGTGCGGAAGGGCAGGTCCCCGCTCGCGAGTTCGAGCAGCCCCGCGCCGGGGACGAGTCCGCCCGGGATCGCCAGCGCAGCGCCGAGCAGCGCCAGGTATGCCGCTCGCGCCCCGGCGTGCACGCGCAGTACGCGCGGATCCGCGCCGACCGCGCGCAGCACGCGTGCGTCGGCCGCGGACTCGGCCGTTGAGAGCGCTGTCGCGGCCAGGACGACGACCAGGCTCGTGACGAAGCACGCCGCCAGCGCGACGAACAGCATCGACTCGGTGTCGCCGGACTGGCCTCGCGCGCGCAGGAACTCCTCGACGCTCGCCGCCAGGACCGCGAAGAGCAGCGTGACCGACGAGCCCGCGAGTACGGCCGTCACGACCGGAGCGTTGCGCGCGCGGAAGCGCCCGGCGTCGCGCGCGGCGAGGCGCCAGGCGAGCGGCAGCGGCGCCGCTGCGCGTGCCAGGAGGCCTAGGATCCACGGACTTGCCGCTCCGAGCCCCAGCACGGCTAGCGCCGATCCGAGGAGGATTCCGAGGCCGGCTTCCGGGCCTTCGCGCTGCGCGCCCCACGCGACGCACGAGAGGCCGCAGCCCAGGAGCCCACCGCCGAGCAGCATCCAGCCGCGCGTGCCCTCCGCCACCGGCCGTTGCGCGGACAGTGCGACGCGGACCGGGAGCCGCGTCGCACCGATCGCGGGCAGGAGGACCGCTGCGAGCGGCATGAGGAGGCCCAAGGCCGTGGCAGTCGCGAGCAGCCGCAACGGGAACTCGAGTTCGCCATTCGCGCGTCCGTTCCAGTCATCGATGAACGGTACGGCGGCACCCGCGGCTCCCAGTCCGACCACGAGCCCGATCGCCGTGCCCGCGCCGGAGAGCAGCAGCGCCGAAGCCGCGATCGCCGCGTGCATTCCGGCACGCGTTGCGCCGCACGCACCCAGCAGCCCAAGCTCGCGCTGGCGGCGCCTCAGCCCTACCGCGAAAGCAGCCGCGACGACGAGCGCCGCCTCGAAGAACGCGAAGCCCCCGAGGACAAGCAGCGCTGCGGTCTCGAATCCGTCTTCGCCGCCGAGTTCGGAACGCGCGCTCGCGCCCGCGCCCCGCGAGCGCAGTCGCGCCGCAGCTTCCTCGGGGTTCCCGATCCGTGCGAGCCAGCTGGGAGCGGGACCGTCGCGCGCCGGATCGTGGGCACGCAAGACGAGCGGCGCGGCGAGATCCTCTGGGTCGACGACGACACCGACGACGCGCGCGGACTCGCCGTCGAGCCGGATCGTCCCGCCCAGCGGCTGGCGCAGCTCCGCGAGCAGGGTGGGCGAAGCCCCGGCCTCACCCGCAGAAGCTGGCGCACGCCCCTCGACGACGCGCAGGTAGCCGCGCGCGAGGCGCTGCGGCTCCAGCGCGCCCGACGCGAGGTCGACGGCGCGCGCCACGGAGTGCGCCCCGGGCGCGCTCACGTCCGCGCGACGGTCCCTGAGCGGCTCGAACTCGCTGGCTTCGGGCAGGAGCTGCGCGACGCGTGCGCGCGTGGCGGGCGCATCGAGCCGCAGGTCTGCGGCGCCGAGTACCGACGCGCGCGCCTCGTCCGGCGTGCGGCGCACGGTCGCGAAGAGCGCGCTCCCGCCCGCCATCGCGGCGACCGGCACGGCGACGAGCAGGACGATGAGGCCGGACCGCGCGCGGTCGCGGCGCAGACTGCGCCCCTCCGCGCGGAGCAGCGCGCGCAGCGCGGGGACGAGGCTCACGCGCGGACTCCGTTCACGCGTCCCACGCCTCGCGTCCGGTGCTCGTGTGCGCGGGCGCGCCGGCCTGCGCCCGCGGCGCCGCGGCCTCGTCGACGAAGCGGCCATCTCGCAGCAAGAGCACGCGATCCGCCCAGGCCGCATGGGCCGAGTCGTGCGTAACGAGCAGCGCGGTGCGCCCGGCGTCGCACTGCGCGCGCAGGAGGCGCATGACGACCTCGCCTGTCACGGAGTCGAGCGCCCCGTCGGCTCGTCCGCCAGCAGAAGGGCGCGCGGCCCGACGAAGGCGCGCGCGATCGCGACGCGCTGCTGCTCGCCGCCGGAGAGCTCCTCGGGGAACCGGTCCGCGAGGTGCGCGAGGCGCACGCGCTCGAGCGCGGCGCGCGCTTCGTCCCGTGCGGCGACGAGCCGCGCCCCGTCGAGTTCGAGCGGCAGCGACACGTTCTCGAGCGCCGTGAGGCCGGGCAGCAGGTTAAGGTCCTGGAAGACGTAGCCGACGAAGCGGCGCCGCAGGCGCGCCAGTTCGGAAGGCGCGAGCAGGGCGAGATCGCGGCCGTCGAGCCGCACGCGCCCTTCCGACGGGCGGTCGAGCGCCCCCGAGAGCGCCAGCAGTGTCGACTTGCCCGAGCCCGAGGGCCCCATGATCGCGACCAGTTCCCCCCGCCGCAGCGTGAGGTCCACCGGTCCCAGGGCGCGAACGGTTCCTCCGCGGCCCGGATGGACGCGTCCGGCGCCCTCGAGTGCGAGGATCGGCACGTCGAGGGCCTGCGCGCTCATCGAGCGCCCCTGGCGGCGAGCCGCGCCGCGCAAAGGTCGAGCCAGCGAAGCTCGGCTTCGGCCTTGAGGACGAGCGCGTCGAGGAGCAGCAGCCATCCGAGTTCGTGTTCCGGGTCGGCACGCGCCTTCTGCCGCGTCAGGTCTTGGAGGCGCTCCATGGTCGCCGCGCGCTGGCAATCGAGGATTGCGGTGACGTCCTCGGTCTGGGCTGCGATCGCCAGCAGGACCTTGATCGCGAGTTCGTCGCGGGCCGGGGGGGCCTCGACGACCGCAGCCTGAAACCAGCGCACGAGTTCCGCCCTGCCCTCGCGCGTGATGCGCCACGTCTGGCGCTGCCCATCGGCGTTCTCCGCCGGGCTCGCGAGACCGTCGCGCTCCAGGCGCGCCAAGGTCGTGTAGACCTGCCCGACATTGAGCGGCCAGGTGTGCGCGGTCCCCGCCTCGAAGGCGGCCTTCAGGGCGTAGCCATGGGTCGGTTCGCGGTCGAGTAGGGCCAGTAGGCTGTGGCGGACGGACATCGGAGAACTCCTGAACTCTACCGAGTATACATACCCAGTATTTAGCCCGCAAGCCCTCCCGTGGGCGAACTTCCCGCCGGCGGCAGCCTCCACCGCTCCCCGGCAATCGCGACGCTCGAGGCTTAGCGCCGCTCGAGATGCGCCGCGACCCCGACTTCCGCATCGGCCGTCCGCGCCAGATCTACACCGGCGCGAACAAGCGCCCGTACGTGTCGATCGACCGGCGCGGCTGAGCCCGGCGCGCCCGGCGAGTTCCCCCCACGGCCCGCTCCGGCGGGCCGTGCAGTCTTGTGCGGCGTCCGCGCTACTCGTCGAGGCTCAAGCAGTCGTCGTACAGACGCAGCGGGACCAGGACCGGGCCCTGGTGGAGGCCGTCGCGATCGTAGCTGAGCTCCACTGAAGTTCCGGATACGCTTCGCTGCAGCGGCTCCCCCCACGCCGCACGGATCAGGGCCTCGCTGAAGCCCGATCCGATCCACCCCTCGCGGATGAGTTCGCGCTGCGCTTCCGTGAGTTCGGGATGCGCAGCGAGAAAGGCCGTGCGCTGCGCGAGGCTCGGCCGTGGCCCCTGCAGCCTGGGCTTCGAGCTCACCGATATCGTCTCGCGCTCGCCGAGTTCGACGCGGTAGTTCCAGGCCGCACGCGGCGGGAGACGGTCGCAGCCGCTGACGTGAACTGGCTGGTCGCAGCGGTACGGGAACGCAACGCAGCAACCGCCCTCCCCCAAGGGCGTCAAGCACGCAGCGTTGAGGTTCAGTTGTTCCCGCACGTCCTCGTAGCGGCGCAGATCGTCGACGGCGGAAGCGAAAGCGCGCAGCTCCCCGGCCTTCCAGTCGTGCAGGAGCAGGCGGTCGAGCTCGCTCGCCGACTGCCTCGGCCCCTCCGCAAGCGTGCGGTCCAGGAGCGCGATCACCGCATCGAAGACCGCGCGCTGCGAGTCGTCGGCCTGCACCCTGGACCCCGGCTGGTCGCAGCCACCGGGGAGCTGGTTCTGCCACACCCTCCCGGCGTGGACGAAGTGCACGATCGTATCGCGGCGGTAGATGTCCTCGGACTCGGCGGGCTGCTCGAGCGGGAGCGTGGGCAAGCCGAGATCGCGCACTCCGCGGACGAGTTCGCGGAAGCGTGCGTCGTCGAGATCGACCGCGCATCGCTCCAACTCCCTCGCTCCGTGCGCGAAGACCACCCTCGACTCCACCGCACGAAAAGTGCCGCGATTCCAGTCGTAGCCGAAGCTCGCGAATCGACGCGGGATGCGCGCAATCACTCCGCCCTTGCTGCACTCGACCAGGACGATCTGCGTCCCGCGCAGATCTGGGCCACGCGTGGGCAGGCGCTCCGCCACGAACGCGGCGTGCGGGCCGAGGAGCGCGAGCACGAGTCCCAGCATGCTCCGATCCATCGACCTCTCCGTCGATGAATCTGAAGGCGCGGGAGACGCCGGACGCCCGTGTCGGAGGGCACCGCGCGCAGCGCGGTACGCAAGGGCGGCGCACGAACGTCCGGGGACGCCCGTGCGCCGCTCGAGGGAGAGCTGCGGCCGAATCAGGTTCGCGTGATTCGCCCTGGCACGCAGGTCACTGGAGTCCCAGCCGCGCCAGGATCCCGTTGCTGAGCGTGAGGCTGCCGTTGGTCTCGAACTGGACCGCCTGGAAGAGGAACGCCTGTCCGAGATTCTGGTTGGCCAGCGGGATCGAGACGGTGAACGTCGAGGGCGAGGCCGCGATCCCGACCGTGACGGCTCCGGTCGTCGACAGGTAGGCGAGCGAGGAACCGCCGCCGAAGGGAACGGGCGTGAAAGGCGCCAGGTTCACGAGCAGGGCCACCGCGTTCCCCGGCGTTCCGGTCACGGTCAGCGGATACGAGGCGCCGAGCAGCGGACGCGCGAGCGAGACATCCAGACTGACGCCGGGGGGATTCGGGAGACGGACGCTGGTCGCCAGCGACAGGACGCGGACGCCCCCCGAGGAAGCGGTCAGGTTCGGAGTCCCGATGATCAGGTCGGTGCCGCCCACGCCGAGCAGATCGGGGCCGCTCGAAAGGCCCGAGTTCGTGCTCGCGGCGACCGGCGACATGGTCGGCGTCAAGCTGTTCCCGTGGGTCGAGAGGACATTGAGGAACCCGTTCGCCGTCACCGCGAAATCGCCGACGCCGTCGCCGTCGATGTCGTTCAGCGCGGCCATCCGGCCGTCGCTCGCCAGCGTGATCAGCCCGGTCGTCAGGTTGGCCACGGCCGTCGTCGGAGTGGGGCCGGTCATCTGCGCGGGAGGAGTGTGGAACAGATACACCTTGGACTGGACGGTGGTGCTGCCGCTGCCGAGCACCGCGAAGTCCGACAGCGTGGAACCGGGATTGCCCGGCAGCTGACCGACGCTCGCCATGGCGCGTCCGATGGCTTCGAACGCGATCCCGCGGTAGAGGAACGAGCGCGGGAAGGAACTCGCCGAATTGAGGTCGTAGACGGCGACGTAGCCGTACCGGAACTGGTTGGCCGCAGCGTTCGGCGGACGGTAATCCGGCGCTCCCGCCGCGAGAACGTTGTCGGGCCCCGCCGCGAGCGAGAAGCCCAGGTTCCCGCCGATCGAACCGGTGGGAGTCTGGACGTCGAGCGAGCGCATGCGAACACCGGTGTTCGGATCGAAGATGTCGACCCGGTTCAGGCCCGGAATTCCGATCGCGAGCGCGCGCCCATTGGCCGTGTTCTGACCCGTGAGCACCGCCATGCTCGAACCGAAGCTGTAGTCGTTCAGCGCAGGAAAGCTGCTGTAGAGCGAACGCACGTACACGGGCACGACTCCGCCGCCGGAAGGCTGGAGGGTGAAGATCTCGACCTCGCCGCGCAGGCCGGGACTGTTCGTGAGACGCGGCGTCGCGATCGCGAACTCGTCGCCGGGAACACCATCGACGTCACCGACGTTCGCCAGTGCGCGCCCGAATTCGGCCCCGAGATTCGGAATCCCGGCCTGGAACGGCGTGACTGTGGCGAGCACGTTGCCGAAGGGGCCCGCGCTCTCCGCCGAGATCACGTACACCGCACCGGAGGAGAGCGTCGTCGCGCCGGTCGGCGGCGGCGCGCTGACGAGGAAATCCCTGCGGCCAAGGCCGTCGACATCGCTCAGGATGGCGACCTCTTCGCCGAAGGCGGTCACTCCGCTGGGGCCGTAGGAACCTTGCGCGCGCACGGGAGCCGCGAGCAGCACGGGAAGGATGAACAGGAGTTTGCGATTCATGGAGCGTTCCATTCGATAGAGAGGGACACGAAGAGAGAGTGTCCGCCCGCACGGGCGAACCAGGAGCACGGCAGGGCGCAGCTCTCGAGGCCGTGCGCGAAGGCACCCCACGCGATCCGCTTGACGCGTGTGATCAGCCCGGGAGACGTTCCCTGCGCTCCCTTTGGCCCCTCAGCGGTGCCTGGAGTTGCGCGCAGCGAGTCGATTCTGCGCGCGTTCCTTACCTCGGAGTTCGCGGCAGGCCGCACGCGCAGCGCCCGCGTCTGCCCCTCGGCCCGAGGATTCAGCCGCGCGTGACGCCCGCCGCAGCCGCGCCGCTAGCGCGGCTCGAGATCGAACGCGATCTCGCCGTCGCCTGCGGGCCAGGCGATCGCGCGCCAGTCTTCCAGCGCGAGTTGCGCAGGCCCCGTGCGCGCCTCGCGGAACAAGCGCCACGAGGCCAGCTGCCGGTTCTGCCCCGGCTCGACCACGGGCACCTCGCGCGGCGCACCCGCGGGACGTGCAGGCGGCGCGGGAGGTTGCGACTCCAGACGCTGCACGAGCGAGACGCGCTCGCCCGGACCGATGAGGCGCGCGAGCACGCCGCGCCGCGCGAGGTCCGCACGCTCGAGGTGCGCGACATCGACGAGCAGCGCTTCGCTCGGGCTCACGCCGGTCAACACGCCGCTCGCGAGATCGATCTCCACGCAGGCGTCCTCGCCGACGCCGATCCCCAGGCGCCGGCCGCTCGACTCGAGCGCCGCGACGAGCCGGCCGACGCGATCGCGCTCGAAGAAGTGCGAGTCGGTGATGACCCAGGGAACAAAGCCCATCCCCGGCCCGACGCGCGGCCCCAGAGGCGCGTCGGCGCTCGGCGTTCCGATCCCGAGCGCGGTCGCGCTCCCGCCTCCGAGCAGCATCCGCTGGCCCATCATCGCGTCCCCGGCGCTGCAGCCGGCGATCACGCCGCCGCGCGCGAGCAGGCGCCGCATCGCGAGCCACTCGGGCGTCTCGCGCTCGCCGGGGCGGTAGCGATCCGTGATGCGCTGCTGGTCGCCGCCCGTGAAGAGCAGCGCGCTCGCCGCATCGATCGCGGCGACCGTCGCGTCGGTCGGCGTCTCGCGCCGGATCACGTCGATCTGGACGTCGGGGGCCCAAGAGCGCAGCGCGCCGGTCTTGTCCGCGACCTCGACCTCCTGCTCGCCGGTCGCCGCGGTCGCGATCACGATGCGCGCGGGACCGTGCGCGGAGGCGAGCGTGAGCAGCCGCTCGTACACGGCGCGCGCATCGTCCTCGAGCCCTCCGCCGACGACGAGCAGCGTACCTGCGCTGTGCGCAGGCTCGGGAGCGGCCAGCGAGGAACAGCTCGACAGCAGGCTCGCGAGCGCGAGCGCGAACAGGTTCGAGCCGAACCGCAGACGCGAAAGCAGATCGATCATCACCCCAGGATAGCGAGGCCGAGCGCGAAGCAGGAACGACGGGGCAGCGTTCTCGGGCGGCGTGCTGCAACGATCCAGGCCGCAAGCGGGCCAAAGGAAAGGCTCGCGCGCGATCGAGCAGGTGTTTGCCGGCCGGTGCGCGGGACAACTCTCTTTCAGGAGCATCTTCATGCAACTCCGACACTTCTCCTGGGCCCTCCCCTTTCTCGCGGCCTTCGCTGCGCTCGCGATCCTCGGAAGCCAGGCGCACGCGCAGTGCGGCAACGGACTCAAGGTGCAGTGGGAAGCCTGGGTCGATCCGGTTCGCGGGGACGACGCCACGGCCACCGTCGACCAGATCGGCGTCACTTCGAACGGCAAGGACCATCCCTTCATGCACATCAATGCCGCGATCAGCAGGGTCGCCAACAGCCGGGTCCTCGGACAGAACGAGGGCATCGTGCACGTGCTGCCGGGCCTCTATTCCTGGGGATCCAACCAGGAAGTCTTCCCGATTCAGATGAGTCGCGGGGTCCACCTCCAGGGCGCTGGCGCGAAGGAGACGGTTCTGCGTGTTCGCGACACGGACCCCACCCGACTCAAGCGCTACCCCCTGCGAAACTCGACCGCCGCTCAGCGCTTCCAACCGCACACGGTGGCTGTCGATTTCGGCTCCGCAAATTTCGGATCCGGTGTGTATCAGGTGCCCGACTTCGAATCCGGCCCGATGCTCGACGGCTTCACGATCCAGGGGGCAGAAATCCAGGTCTCCTTCGAGAGCGAACTGGGCATCATCCGCGGGCGCGTCTCGAACTGCGTGTTCGACATGCGCGAGAAGGGCGCCGAGCAGCTCCTCGGCCCCGATTTCGGGATCTTGATCTGCGCGGTGTACGACCCGAATCACACGTACATCGACTCGGATGCCCACGAGAAGCACTACGTGCCGCATCACCTGCACGCCTTCAACAACACCTTCATCCAGGGATCGATGGCCTACCACTCCGATACGGGCATCGGGATGGACCTCGCCAAGCTCGACGCGGTCGGCATCTGCGACTTCGCGGAGACGCTCGACCAGGATGGCGCCCTGCGCGGCGTCAATCGTCACGACATCCAGAACAACCTGTTCCGAACCCTGGATGGGAACCCGCGCGCAGCCATGCTGGGCATCGACCAAGGCGACGCGCACGTGCTGATCTCCAGCGCCGGCCCCCTGCCCCGGCCGACGAACGCCTTCGATGCAGGGATGGCACGGACGACGAGCGTACCCAATCAGAGATTCACTTCCCTGATCGTCAACACGGGGATCATGGGCCTGCCGGCGATCGCGCCGCTGCCGGTGGTCGACCTCGCCCCGGCGGACCCGGGCTTCATCGGCGAGTACCTCTCGCTGCAGCGCGGCACGCTGATCCGAGACTTCCGCCTGCTGCCCGATTCCGTGCTGGTCGACCGCGGCGCCTCGCCCGCATACGTCGCGAGCTGCGGGACGATCGGCGCGCTCAACCAGCTCGACTACTCGGAGAGCCGGGGGTCGCTGAAGGAGAGCTTCGACTTCGACGGCGAGGGCAACGGCAATCCGCGTATCCGCGGCGCGGACGTGGACATCGGAATGGATGAGACCGACGTGCTCGAAGTCGCGGGCTCGTACGGCAACGACACGAAGAGCCACTACCAGCCCTGGAATCCGACGCTGGGATTCGAGATCCCCGGTGTTCCCATCGTGCCGGCGGGCTCGGCCAATCGCAGCTACATCACTCCCAATGCGGGACCGCTGCTCCACTTCATCAACATCGATTTCCGGCTGCAAAACGTGGTGACCGGCATCCCCGCCACCCCCCCGCTCCCTTGGGCGTGGACGAGCATGCCAGGCAGCGTCGGGGTCCCGAACACGACGTTGTTCCCCCCGTTCTCGATCTGGCTCGATTTCGTGGGCTACGTGCCTCAGAACGTCTCGACGACTTCGACGGCGCAGGCGTGGGTCAACTGGCAATCAGCCCAAGTCCATGCCTTCGGCGAGTTCGTCTGGGCGAACGCCAACGACGACAGCAACCCGCCGGTGGGGCCGATCCCCGCGTTCACGTCGTACTTCAACACCCAGGTCGTGATCCTCAACGCGGCGGGCGCGCTCGTCGCGAGCAACCTGCAGTCCGAGTACTTCTGATGGCCGAGTGACGATCGCGTCGCTCGCAGGACACCGGCCGCGGATCTCAGCCGCGGTCGGTGCGCTTTCACAGAGCCCAGATGTGCAGGGTGCAGCGGGACTGCGACTGCGTGCTGGCGCGAACGGGGTCGGAGGCCGTTTCAGGCCAGAGCGGCACGGGGGCGTGAGCTCGTGGCCACGCGACCACTGCCGGGGGACCGCTGCACCGCTCTCGCACGGGATGGTCGCCTTCGGTGAACTTCCGCAGGCAGGCGGCGAACTTTTCCAGGAATGTCGGTCCGCCGCTTCGGTGGCGCGCAGACAGGGGCGCAGGTCGCCTTCGCGGCGCACAGTCGACGCCCTGCGGATCATGGCCTCAGCCTGCAACCCCACTCGCGCCCCCCCGCTCATGCTCACCGCCCTCTCGATCGCTCGGCCCCTGCCTCTGGGACACACGGTCCCCGCGCGGCTGGAGCACTTCCTCGATCGCACGAGCTTGCCCACCCCCTTTCTGGTGGTCGACAGGCAACTGGTGGCCGAGAGGCTCGCCGCCATGCTGCGCGTGTTCGAGGGCGCGCAGCTCTACTACGCCGTGAAGGCCAACCCGCTCCCGCAGGTGCTCGAGGTGCTCGCCCGCTCCGGTGGCGGCTGCGATGTCGCCAGCGCGGCGGAGGTCCGCCTGTGCCTGAAAGCCGGCATCCCGGGTGCTCGGATCTCGTTCGGAAACACGATCAAACGGCCGGAAGACATCGCCTTCGCCCACGCTGTCGGCATCGCGCGCTTCGCCGTCGACAGCGCCGAGGAACTCGAGAAGGTCGCGCGCTTCGCACCTGGCGCGCGGGTGTTCGTACGCCTGCTCGTCGAGACCGTCGGCGCGCAGTGGCCGCTGTCGCGCAAGTTCGGCTGCGACGCCAGCATGGCGCTGGAACTCCTGCGTTCGGCCACGGCGCTCGGCCTCGAGCCTTGCGGCGTCTCCTTCCACGTCGGCTCCCAGCAGACCGACCCTTCCCAGTGGGAGGCTCCGATCGCCCTGTGCGCCGACCTGGACAGGCAACTGCGCCGGGATGGGCTCGAACTGGGCACGATCAACATCGGCGGCGGCTTCCCCGCGCAGTACACCACGCCCATTCCTGACATTTCCGCCTATGCGGCGGCCATCAAGAGCGCGCTGCGCAAGCACTTCGGGGAGCGCATGCCCGCGCTCGCGATCGAGCCTGGGCGCGCGCTCGTGGCCGAAGCTGGCGTGATCGAAACCAGCGTGCTGCTCGTCTCCCGGAAATCGCGCGGCGACGCCCACCAGTGGGTCTATCTCGACTGCGGCAAGTTCGGCGGCCTGGCCGAGACGATGGACGAGGCCATTCGCTATCCGCTCGTGACCCCAGGACGCGATGCATCGCGCGTGCCCTCGATCGTCGCTGGACCGACCTGCGACAGCGCCGACATCCTCTACGAGCGCACGCCCTACCTTCTGCCGGGCGATCTGCGTGCCGGCGACCGCGTCCGCATCCTCTCAGCCGGCGCGTACACGTACACCTACGCCTCGGTCGGCTTCAACGGCCTGCCTCCGCTGCGCGTGCTCTGCCGCTAGGATCGGCAGCATGTACCTCGCACTCGCAGCCTTGGCAGCGTTCGCCTTCGCGCTCGGCGGCGTGCTCATGAAGCACGCCGACGGCCTGCGCAACACGCTTGCGTGCGTCGGGTTCCTCGCGCTCTTCGGGCTGGGCGCCGCGTTCCAGTCGCTGGCGATGCGCGGGAAGGGGTTGGGCACGACCTACATTCTCGTGCTCGGCCTGGAGGCCGCACTCGCGCTGGGGTTGGGAGCGCTGCTCTTCGGTGAGACGATCACGCTGCAGCGGGTCTTCGCCGTGCTGCTGATCGTGGCAGGAATCGCATGCCTGCGATCGTCGTAGCCGCCCAGGTTCCAGCCCGTTCTTGAACCAGAGTGCGGACCACGTCGCGTGCGCGAGGGACGCGCGCTGGCAGGTCGTTCCGCCGCTTCCGGAGCCACTCGAGCTCCGATGTCCCATTGGAGCCGATTCCGCACGCACGCGGGAGCAAGGCGACGTGCGCGCTGCCGGACGTCGCCCAAGGAGAGCGGCCGAGTCCGGCAGCGCGCATTTCGATCGTTCAGGACTACAGCGCGACGGCCGGTGTTCCGGACTTCTTCTCGTCGCGCGGTTTGACCTCCGTCGAGACGGAGATGTCCTCGGCGCCGGCCTTCTGAAACACGTCGCGCACGCGCTGCGTCTGCTCCGGCGCATCCAGGTGCACGGCGATCAGCACCTTGCCCGCCTTGAGCTTGGTCTCGTAGCGCTTGGCTTCGAGTTCCGTGAGTCCCAGGCCGATGAGCGAGCCGCTGATTCCGCCCACTGCCACGCCGAAGACCGTGCCCGTGAGCGCGCCCATGATCGGACCGGCCGCGATGAACGGTCCGACAGCCGGGATCGCCAGAGTGCCGATGCCGACGAGCAGACCGAGCGCGCCACCGAGGACGCCACCGACCTTCGCGCCCGAGACCGCACCCGCCTGCGGCGTCTTGGTGTGGGTCGCCTCGGCGAGCTCGGTCGTGCTGCGCTTGTCGCTCAGCAGCACGGAGATGTTCTGGTTGGGAATGCTGGCGGTCTTGAGCTCTTCGACCACGTTCATGGCCTGGGAGTGGCCGGGGACGATGCAGAATACGACTTTGGACATGCTGTGCTCTTTCGGGTCTCGAGCGAGGCGCGGCCTGGCAGACCTCGCGTGGAGTCAACGAGCGGAATCGTCCGAGCGACGACTCTTGCGCGCTCGAGTGACCGGGCAGCGCCGCGCACGTCTCCGTGTGCAGACTCCCCTCGCGTCAACCTAGGTGGGCGCGGAGAGCGCTCCCATCGACACATACCCACAGCGCAGCCAGCGCAAGCAGGTACTGCCGCGCGCGCTCACGCCGCTACTTCTGTTTCAGGTAGCTCGACGCGAGCAGCTCGCCCAAGGCCACGATGCCGGGCGTGGTGATCACGAGCTGCTGCTCCTGGCCGGGCACGCCGAAGGCCTCGACGCGCGTGAGGTGCGGATCCGCGGCGGCGAGCTGCTTGAGTTCCGCGGTGACGTCGATGCTGTTGACGCTCTCGTCGTCGGTCGGCCGCTGCTGGCTGACGAACCATGCGAGTTCCGGCAGGCCCAGGTCCTTGCGGCTCTGCGCGATGATCGAGGCGAGACGCTCGACCGCCTGCTTGCGGTGCGGCGCAAAGGACATGTCGTTCTCGCCGAGGTGATAGAAGATCCCGGCGAGCTCCACCGCCTGGCCGCGTTCGACGAGTTCCTTGCGCGCTTGCTGCACGAACGCGAGAAAGCTCGGGTAGAGGTTGCGCGACTTGGCTTCGCTGCCCTCGGGCGTCCAGTCGAGGATCTGCGATCCGCTGTGCGTGAACTTCGCGATGGCGATGTTCCCCGGCAGCTTGCGCGAAAGCGCGGCGCCGAAGCTGAGCTCGGGCCCGAAGGTGTCGTAGGCACCCGCCGGGCCGAGCGGTTCCCAGCCGTCCGAGAGCTTGAATCCGCCGCCCAGGCTGTACTCGAAGGCGATGCGCGGGTTGTCCTTGCGCAGCGCGGCTCCGCCCTTCTGCGCCTTCAGCTCCTGCACGAAGGCGCGCTCGCGCTCCATGTTGCGGTGCCCGGCGAGGATGAAGAGCTTGACCGGGCTGCCCTTCGCGTAGGGCCAGGGTACGAGCGCTCGCACCGGCTGCTTCCGCTTGCCGAGGTCGCGCAGGTACGCGTCGGCGTAGTTCACGCCGTGCTCGAGTTGCCCGAGCGTTCCGTAGTGGTAGTGCAGCCCGGCGCCGCCTCCGATCTCAACGGCGTCGTGCGAGGTCGGGATGTACTCCGCCAACGGATCGGCGTCGGTGACCTCGCGCTGGCCCAGGCTGATCGCATACATGTGCGGACGCATGTCCATGCCCCAGACCGTCTTCGTGCACAGCTCGCCAATGTAGAAGCGCAGCTTCGGCTGGCCCAGATCACGGCGCCAGTGCGCGATGAAGTTCGCGAGGTTCTTGCCGTAGCTTGCCTCGTAGCCCTCCTCGAACATGTCGTTCTCGCCCTGGTGCCACATGAAACCCTCGATCCGGTACGCGATCCTGCGCCGATCGAGGTCGGCGAGCGCCTTGCGGATCCAGTCGAGGGCCAGTGGGTAGAGCTTGAAGCCGCTCGGCTGGTCGGGATTCCAGTCGCCGCCCAGATGCGTGCCGCCCGCGGCGATCTTGAGGATCGCGATCGGCGCCTCGAGGTTCTGTGTCAGCTCGCGCGCAAAGCTCAATTCCGGGCCGACGACTCCGTCGACAGGAGCCAAGTCGACCCAGCCCTTGGATTCGAGCTTGTCCTCGCGACCGATGCAGTAGGAGAACTTGACGTCGGTCTGCGGCTTCTCCAGCCCGACGAAGGGCGGGAAGCGGGCGATGTCCTCCGCGTGCGAGTCCGACCCGACCATGTTGGACTGGCCCGCGAAGATGAACACACGCAGTGTCTTGTCGTCGTCCTGCGCTCGCAGCACACCCGCAAGCACGAGCAGGAGGGCGAGCGCGCGCAACAGGGAGGAGGGGAACAGTGACATCGAGGACGGTAACTGCACGCCAGAGCCTAGCAAGAGCCAGCGCAACACTTCACCTGCGCCGCGCCGTCGAACCGCACCCCCTTCCCGTGAGCCCATCGCGCGGGCATTCTCGGGGGCGATGCGCCCGACCTACTTGTTCCTGCTCTCGCCGCCGTTCTCGGGGTCCACGCTGCTGTACCGGCTGATCGGAACGTCGGCGAACGTGTCGACGCTCTTCGGCCACGGCAACTGGGCCGGCGAAGGCCAGGCGCTGCCCGGTGCGGCGCGCTGGATGCGCGCCTCGAAGGGCCCCGATCCGCGCGTCGGCGGCTTCTGGGATCCGGCGCTGCAGATGCCCTGGGCTGAGATCAAGACCGTCTGGGATCGACACTGGGATCTCACCAAGCCGATCCTCGCGGAGAAGTCGCCGCCGAACATGTGCCGCGCCGAGTCGATCCTCGAGTTCTTCTCGCGCCACGGCGACGTGGTCTTCGTCGGGTTGATGCGCTCGCCCTACGCGGTCAAGCAATCCGCGCAGCACTGGCTCGAGCAGGCACGCTTCCAACGCCACAACGCGCACACGCTGCCGCGCTTCCTGCAGCTCACCTACGAGGAGCTGTGCAGCGATCCGGCAGGTGTCGCCGCGCGCATCGAAGCCCACGTCCCGGGGATCGGCGCGCTCGATCCCGAGCTGCGCTCGACCGCGGGCGCCGTCGCAGGCGAGCGCGGCGAAGGCCTCGAGGACAAGACCGCGCTCACGCGCAGCCTGGTCGAACACCGCACGCGCGTGCTCGAGCCGCACGCGGAGCTCGTGCGCTCCTTCGGCTACGAGCTCCTGCACGAGGGCTCGCCGGCCTGGTCGGCGCTGGCCTTCCAGCCCGAAGTCGAAGTGCGGCGCCACGTCGACGCTCCGCCGAGCGTCGTGTTCGCCGCGTGGACGCAGCTCGCGCACCTGCGGCGCTGGTGGAGCACGGCGGAACTCCCGGGCTCACGCCTCCACTGGACCGCGGCCGGCCCGCCGCCGCTCGCACTGCACGGCGAGAGGCTCGAGAGCGTCCCGGGCCGCAGCTTGAGCTTCGCGCGCGAGGTCTCGCGTGAGCACATCGTGCTCGACGACACCCTGGTAAAGGTCGAACTCGAGGCCGCGGGCGCGGGCACCGATGTCCTCGTGCGCGAGCTGCGCGTTCCGCGCGCACGGATCGAGGAGACGCGTGCGTTCTGGACCGAGCGGCTCGAAGCGCTGGCGGAGCGTGGCTGCGCGCGAGGCTGACGGCCTCCCCCAGCCGCTCTCGACCGGCTCGCTCAGCAGAGCCCCGGGATCGGTGTGCACTGCGGAGCGTACATCCGCTGTCACACGTGTTGAACCGCTCTCGCGGCTTCAGATCCACTCCGCTACCGTTGGCCGCATGCGCAACTGCATCGGACTCTCGATCCTCCTCTCCCTCGCCGGCAACGCGATCGCCCAGCAGCCCGTCTCGATGGAAGACCTGCGCCTGCTCGTGGGGATCTCAGCCGTCGAGATCTCGCCCGACGGATCGACGCTCGCCGTGATCACTTCGCGTGCGAACTTCGCCGACAACAAGAACGAAGCGCAACTGTTCGCCGTGGACGCGTCCAGCGGAGCCACGCGGCCGCTCACCTCCGCGCGACCGCAAGTTTCCGGTCCGCTTTGGTCCCCCGACGGGCAGACGCTCGCCTTCCTCGCACCCGACGCTGGCGGGGAGCCACAGATCTGGCTGCTCCCGATCCGCGGCGGCGAAGCGCGCTGCTTCACGAGTTCCCCCACGGGTGTGGACCGCTTCTCCTGGCGTCCCGACGGCGCTGCGATCGCCTACGCGGCCGAGGACGAGGCAGCGCAGCTCGAAGGGGAAGCGCGGCACATCAGCACGATCCGGATCGGCGACCAGGACATGTTCCTGCGCCACGCGGTGCAGCCGCAGCACATCTGGATCCAGCCGACGCGCTCCGGTCCCGCCCAACGCCTCACGAGCGGGCGTTGGTCGCTCGAATACGTGCTGCCGCCCTCGAGCGGGGCTTCGCCGCTCTCCTGGTCGAAAGACGGAACGCAGATCGCCTTCGCGCGCGTGGCGAGCACCGATTCGGGCAAGTTCGACGAGGTCAATGCGGCGATCGTCGAGGTCGCAACCGGCGCGATCCGTTCGCTGAACGACATCGCAAGCTTGCAGACTGCGCCGACCTTCTCGCCGACGGACGCGGCGCTGGTCTACCACTCCCCGCGCGACGGCAAGCCCGAGAACATCAACGACATCTACCTCGCGCTCGGCCCGAACGGCGCCGCGAGGAATCTGACGCACGACCTCGACCGCAACCTCTACACGGCGCTGTGGATGCCGGACGGCAAGCAACTGCTGGTCGCGGGCAACGAGCGTGCGTCCGTGGGCGTGTGGCTCCAACCGCTCGAGGGTGCCGCGCGCGCACTCGATCTCGACGGACTGGTCGTCTCCGGATCCTTCGGCTACGAGCTCAGCGTGGCGGGCAACGGCGCGATCGCCTTCGCGGCCTCACGCACGGACAAGGCGGCGGAGGTCTACGTGATGGACTCCTCGGCTGCGAAGCCGCGCTGCCTGACGCACTTCAACGACTGGACGCAGTCGCGCCGCATGGCGCAAGCAGAGCGCGTCACGTGGAAGAGCGCCGAGGGCTTCGAGGAGGACGGCGTGATCACGCTCCCCTCGGACCTCTCCACCCCGCGCCCGCTGGTGCTCGTGATCCACGGCGGACCGACCTCCTCCTCGAAGCTCTCCTTCAACCTCATGGCGCAGCTGATGGCCGCCAAGGGCTGGGTCGTGTTCAGCCCCAATTACCGCGGCAGCGACAATCTCGGCAACGCCTACGCGGCCGCGATCTGGAACGACGCGGGTGCAGGCCCGGGCCGCGACGTGATGGACGGCGTGGCCGAGTTGCGCAAGCGCGCCTACGTCGACGCGACACGCAGCGCCGTCACGGGCTGGTCCTACGGCGGGTTCATGACCACCTGGTTGCTCGGCAAGTACCCCCTCGAGTGGCGCGCGGGCGTCTCGGGCGCGCCGGTCACGAACTGGATCGACATGTACAACCTCGCCGACGGCAACGTGCAAATGCGCTGGAGCTTCGGTGGCTCGCCCTGGAAGGGCGAGTTCGCCGCCGCCTACCGCGAACAGTCGCCGATCACGTATGCGACAGCGATCAAGGCCCCGACGCTGGTGATGACCAACCTCGAGGACTTCCGCGTGCCGCCGACGCAGGCCTTCGAGCTCTACCACGCGCTCAAGGACAACGGCGTGGAGACCGAATTCGTCGGCTTCCAGGGCCGCACGCACTTCTCGAGCGATCCGGTGAACGCGCGCGAGCGCACGCGCCTGTGGATCGACTGGGTCGAGCGCCACCTCGGCGAGCCCGTCGCCGAAGCGAACGGAAGCCGCTGAGCCCGGGCGCGCGCTCGGATCGCGCCGATCAGCAGCGCACACGGCAGCCGACATGCGAAGCTGTACAGGATCCGGTCCATTGCTGCAGCACGACTCCTGCACGCCCCAGGCAAATGGTTCTCCACCGCAGCCCGGGGTGCGCGGCCTCGCCCGCCGAACGGCTCGAGATCGCGGATCGACCTCGGCCGCAGCACGCGCGGGCTTTCAGCTGGCCGTCCGGGCGTGTGTTCGCACTCGGGGCGCGCTCACCAGTCGATCTGGACGCCGTTCGAGATGTTGCTCGTGCCGCCCAGGGGCGCGGCGCAGAAGCTCGCATTCGCATCGCGATACCAGGCCTGGTAGAAGCGGCTCGTGCCGTGGGCGATCGGGTCGCCCAGCTGCGCCGAACGCAGGCCCAGCGGGAGGCTGAAGCCCGTGGGCATGCTCGCATCCTGGCCAACCGCGCTCGCGATGTAGAGGCGCTTCAACGCTCCGCCGGCGCAGCGCACGCCGTCACCGAACACGCTTCCCGCCAGCTGTGCGTTGCCCTGCAGGAAGATCGTCAGGGCGTTGGGCACGAGGCCGCTCGCGTGCAGCGTCGTGGAATCGGGATCGGCCGCGAATCCGCTGGCCACGAGCAGCGATCCGCCGCTCGTGCTCGAGTTCTCGCAGCCACGGCCCGCGGCACCGCTGTTCGCGCACGGACACGCCGTCACCTGCGTCCCGTCGCCGAAGCAGAAGGGCGACTGCGCGAGCTGGCCGCGATCGAGCACGAACATGTCGCTGAGGAAGTTCGAGTCGCCGAGGATCAGATTCGAAGCGGCGCTGAGGAAGCAGACTCGCTGGCCGTCAGCGCTCAGGCTGCCGCCGAGCGACTCGAGGTTTCCGGTCGTTCCCGCGGGCGTGAGGCTCACGCAGCGAGTGGCCCCGGTCGTCTGGTCGCGCACGAAGGTGTCAAAGAGACCATTGCTGTCCCCCGCCACCAGGCTCGGTTCGGCCGACTGGAAGACCGCATAGCGGCCGTCGGCGCTGAGCGAGACGCCGCTCGAATCCAGGCCGATCTGCTGGCCGCCCGAGCTCAGGCTGACGCGGACGGTCGTCACGGTCAGCAGATCGCGCATGAAGACGTCGCGATTTCCGTTGGTGTCTACTCCGGCGAGGTTCGACGCGAAGCTTGCAAAGGCAACGAATCGGCCGTCGGGGGTCAGCGAGGCGCCGCTGGAGGCTCCGTTGCCCTCGTTGCCCGCGGGGTCGATGCTCACGCGCAGCGTGGTGCCGCTGACGAGGTCGCGGACGAACACGTCATCGGTTTGATTCGTGTCGCCCGTCACGAGGTTGCTGGCGCTGCTCGAGAAGGTCGCGAGGTGGCCGTCGTCGCTGACGTAGCAGCCCGTGCTGCTCGCATTGGCCCCGTTCCCGGTGTTCCCGACGCTGACGCGCGTCGTCTGGCCGGTCAGTCGGTCGTGCACGAAGGCGTCGGCGAGTCCATTCTGGTCGTTCGGAACCAGGTTGTTCGCGAAGCTCGAGAAGCCGACGAAGCGGCCATCGCCGCTGATGTTCCCGTCGCTGGTGTACGAATAGTTGTTGGCCTGGACTCCCGCGCTGCTGACGCTGACGCGTGTCGTCACTCCGGTCTGCATGTCGTGGACGAACACATCCGTGGCGCCGTTCGTGTCGCCCGGGGCGAGGTTCGTCGCGGCGCTCCAGAAGGAGACAAAGCGGCCATCGCTCGAGATGCTCGGAGCCAGGGAGTCGCCGCCGACGGCCTCGGCGCCGGAGGAGTCGACGCTGACCCGCACGGTGGTCGAGAGCAGCAGGTCGCGCACGAAGACGTCTGCGTGGATGTTCGTGTCGCCGGCGACGAGGTTCGGGGCGAAGCTCGCGAAGGCGACGTAGCGCCCGTCCGCGGAGAGCTTCCCGCTCACACAGTGGCCGAGGCCCTCGACGCCACCGGCACCTTCACTGGCGCGCAGCATCGTCTGCGCGGCGAGCGGGGTGCACAAAGCGGAGAACAGGAAGAGAGAGAGGGAACGCGAATGCGGGATCATGAGCAAGTTCCTCCAGGTGTTGAGAACGAGACTACCTGAGGTCACGTGGAATGGATAATTCCAAAATCTGGCGCCGATCGACGGCTCCCTTGCTCGGCTCACCGCGGGGGCTTTGCCGCACCTCGGCTGGGGTCAATTCCCCGGTGCCCGTGGCAGGCGCACGAGATCCCGGTGCATGGACTCGGACAGCTTGGATTCCTGCTTCCCGACGAAGCGGTACAGATCGAGGCTGAAGAACACGTAGGGCGCCTGATCGAAGTAGCGCCCATCGTCGTCGGTGTCGTGCCACGAGACCCCGACGTTCCAGTTCCGGCCCAGATGCGCAACCGCGCCGATGCCCGGCCCGATGTCGTCGCGGAAGCTCAGCGCGAGCGAGCCACCGTAGAAATTGTCGTACTTCTTCCCGGTGTACTTCAGGAAGCCGAGCAGCTCGAGATCGAGAGCTTCCTTGACGTGCATGTCCCCGAAGTTGTCCGTCGAGAGCTCGATGCCGAGCGCCGGATGCAAGAGGATCCATTGATGATCCGGCGGTCCGAGGTCGGGGATGTCGAGCACGAACCCGTTGACCAGCGACTCCCACGGATACTGCGAATAGCCGTTGTCGAGGTAGTTCGCCCAGCGCTCGACGGCCAGGTCGAGCTGCGCGACGTTCTGCTGTCGCACCCTCGCGAAGGTCTTCGTCAGGACGTCGTGGATCACCGCGAAACACAGACGCAGGTCGATCATCTCCTCGACCGAGATCAGCAACTCGTAGTGCTCCTCCAGATCCGTCGAGAGGTTCTTGTACAGGACGAGGCGCTCCTCGGGATGCCCCGCTTCGTCGAAGTAGATCCACACGGGATTGTCCTGCCCGACCTCGCGCGGAGCGAACTCGTCGATGCCGAATCCGCGCTGATTGAGCGCGGCGAGCAGGGCGTCGAACTCCTGGGGTGTATCTGCGCTCCCGTCGGGAACGGCCGACGCCATGGAGGCCTGGAACGCATCCGCGACCGCGGCGATCTTGGCGATGGCCTTGCGGTAGACGTCCGCGTGCGTGGCCCAGGGCTTCGCGCGTGCCGCTTCGAGCACGCGCTGGAGCAGCGCCGTGTAGAGGCCCTCCTCATAGTACTTCGCCTGCAGCTTCGTGAAGTTCTCGAGCGTGCGCGGATCCCGCTCGAGATGGAACTCCTTCGTCCAATTCGACGTGGCCTCCCCTGTGAAGGGCTTCGGGAGCTTGTCGACGACGCCCGATTGCCAGCCGAAGGCCGAATTCCCGGCGAACAGCGCAAGGAACGCGCAGCAACACAAGTGCAAGGTCCGTTTCATGGCTCAGAATTCCTTTTCCATGTCGGGGTGGATCGCCTTGAGCTCGGCGTAGATCGAGCGCAGGATCGCGAACATCTGCAACGACGCCTGGAACATGCCTTCGAGCTTCGAATCCTCGTGTAGCTGCGCCTGGAGCGCCGCGAGTTGCCCGATCTTCCCACGGATGGAGGGCACGAACGCGAAATCGCCCCCGAACTGGTCGTAGGCCGCGACGGCCTGCGTGTATTCGCCGCGGGTGATCGCGCTCGACCCCGCGAGCTGGGTCAGGATCGGCACGTGAACACGCGGATTGTCGAGGTAGTGCCGGAATGCGTGGATGTCCCAGCTGCGATAGTGCCGCACGACGCGCTGCGTGAAATAGTCCTCGCTCCAGGTCGGCTCGAACCGACGCACGAGAACGATCGGATCGCACTCGTGGCGGTAGTCGTAGTAGCGCTGACAGTAGTTCTTGACCCCGTCCTTTGGACCCGGGTGCACGGAAGATTCGTAGGCCTTGACCCGCGTCTGCAACAGGCGACTGGTATTCGCCAGCATGTGGATTGATTTGAAGCCGAAGTTGCGGGCGGAGAGCGCGTTCGGCGTCCCGCCGAGGGTGCTCTGCGCGAGCTCGTGGAGCGAGTCGTGCGCAACCGCGCAGCCCAGGCTGTGGGCGAGCACGGAGAATACCGATTCCGAGCTCCGTTCGAGCTGCGCACTGATCGCCTTCGCGAAATCGCGCTTCACGTTGTCCTGGATGCGATTCTGCTCGAGCTTGAAGAAGCGATACAGGATCACGTCGACGAAGCACTCGCGGAAGAACTTCAGGTCCTCGCCCTGCAAGGCTCCGATCCACGACAGGTCTGCCGCGTCGATGAGCTCATTCCTCGCCGCGAACTCCGCGAACGCCCCGCCCTCGTTCGCCCAGCGGGTGATCGCTCCCTCGAAGAACAAGTCGTAGTTGATCGGGACGTACCGCACGAACTGAGACAGCGGTGTTTCCTGGAAGGAGGGGTAGCGCGCAGCGACTTCCTCGAGCTTCTGGATGACGGGTTGCGCCCACGTGTCGGCAGGATGCAGGCCGACGCCGTGAACGAGGAACAAGGTGTGCTGGACGGTCGGGGGCATGCGTGTCTCCTCGGTTGTGCTGAACGGTACTGACCGGGCGGCTCGAGGCGAAGGGCGCAGTCGTACGCACGAGGCTCGAGCCTTCGGGGCTGTCGACGGAGGCCGGCGTGAACCGCCCCGGATCGGACGTCCGCGCGCTTGGCGAGTGCATCCCGAGCTGGCATAGTCGGCACCACCATGAAGCAAGACACGCTCGACCTCGGGGTTCTGGCGCGCGAGCGCGGCTCCGACCCCAAGCGGCGCGTCGGCGCGATGGCCGGCGCGCTGATCGGCTCCGAGATCCTGAAGATCGCGGCCGACATCCGCGCGCTCGTCGCCGGCGGACGCGAGATCTGCAACCTCACCGTCGGCGACTTCGATCCCAAGCAGTTCCCGGTCCCCGAGCGTCTCAAGACGGGCATCGTCGAGGCGCTCGAGCAGGGCGAGACGAACTACCCGCCCTCGGACGGCCTGCCGGTCCTGCGCAAGGCGGTCGCGGAGTTCTACGCGCGCGAGCTCGGGCTTTCGTACCCCGTCGAGAGCGTCCTGATCGCGGGCGGCGCGCGGCCGCTGCTGTATGTCATCTACCGCAGCCTGCTCGACCGCGGCGACAAGGTCGTCTACCCGGTGCCGAGCTGGAACAACAACCACTACGTGCACCTCTCGGACGCGGTCGGCGTGCCGGTCGCGTGCGCGCGCGAGCACATGTTCCTGCCGACGCAGGACGAGCTCGCGCCCGTGCTCGGCGACGCGCGCCTCCTGAGCCTCAATTCGCCGCTCAACCCGACCGGCACGGCGTTCCCCGCCGAGCGCCTGCACGCGATCTGCGCGCTCGTGCTCGAGGAGAACCACAAACGCGAGCGGCGCGGGGCGCGCCCGCTGTACCTGCTCTACGACCACATCTACTGGATGCTCTGCGCGCGCGGCGTCGAGCACGCGACGCCGCCGCAGCTCCTGCCCGAGATGGCGCGCTACACGATCTTCGTCGACGGGATCAGCAAGGCCTTCGCGGCGACCGGCGTGCGCGTCGGTTGGGGCGTGGGACCGGTCGATGTGATGGAGCGCATGAGCGCCGTGCTCGGCCACGTCGGCGCCTGGGCTCCGCGCGCGGAGCAGGTGGCGACCGCGAAACTGCTCGGCGACACCGAAGGGATCCGCGAATACCACGCGACGTTCCAGTCGGCGGTCCAAGCACGTCTCTGCGCGCTCGCGGACGGCCTGGGCGCGCTGAAGGCCAAGGGCCTCGATGTCGATTGCCTGCCGCCGATGGGCGGCATCTATCTCACGGCGCGCGTGCACCCCTTCGGGCGCAAGACGCCCAGCGGTGCGACGCTCGCGAAGTCCGAAGAGATCCGCAAGTACCTGCTCGAGGCCGCGGGCTTTGCGATCGTACCCTTCAGCGCGTTCGGCGTGCAGAAGGACGAGGGCTGGTTCCGCCTTTCGGTGGGCGCGGTGAGCCCGGCCGAGATCGCGGCCGCGCTGCCGCGTGTGGAGAAGGCGCTGGCGGCGCTGAGCTAGGGATCTGCGGACCGGCTTGCCAGCGCGGGCTTGTCTGCATCAAGCTGGGGCCGATGAGCCAACCCGCGCGAGCTGATTACGGCGTGGACGCGCCGGCCGCGGTCCGCAATCTGCTGATCGTCTGCGCGCTCGGGGTCCTCTCGCTCGTCTCGCGGGTGGCGGGTGTGTGGGACAGGGAGTCGCCCTTCGCGCTGCTCGGCCGCCCGCTGATTTCGGCCGGCCTGTCCTGCGGCGTGATGGCGGTCTGGATGATCTGGTCGAGCAAGTACGGCAAGGTGCGCGAGCGCGAAGAGTATCTCGATCTGCTCGCATGGCGCGGCGACGAGCGCGTGCTGGACGTGGGCTGCGGGCGCGGGCTGTTCCTCGTCGGCGCGGCCAAGCGCTTGACCACGGGCCGGGCCATGGGGATCGACATCTGGCAAGCCGAGGATCTCAGCGGCAACCAACCTTCGGCGCCGTTGCAGAACGCGACGATCGAAGGCGTGGCCGAGCGCGTCGAGGCGCAGACCGCCGACGCACGCAAGCTGCCGTTCGAGGATGCCAGCTTCGACGTCGTGCTCTCCAGCGCGGCGCTGCACAACATCTACGACGCCGGCGAACGAGAGACCGCCGTGCGCGAGATCGCGCGGGTGCTGAAGGTCGGCGGACGCGTGCTGATCGTCGATGTCCGACACCTCCGCCAGTATGCCCAGATACTGCGCGACGCCGGTTGCGACGGCGAACAGGACGCCGCGCGCAGTGTGCAGAAGCTCCTGTCCCACGTGATGCGGCTGCTCACGCTGGGTGCGGTGCAGATCGGCTACGTGATGGGCCGCAAGGCGCGCTGAGTGCGTGGAGCTGTCCAGGGCATCAGGCTCGTGCGGGGGCTGAGCCGTCGGCCGGCCCCGCGCGAGGAGGATCGCGGCGAGCGCGACCTGCACGCGTGCAAGACTCGTCGCTGGCGCACTGTGCGCGAGCGTCTTCCGACGGCGGATCCCGGTCAGGGAACGCGCCGCAATTCGAGCGAGCACAGCTTGCCGAGGTTCGGACGCGACCACCACAGACGACCGCGCGCGTCCGCGACGAGCGTGTCCTTGTCCTCGACCTCGAGCGCGTCTCCGCGCACCGTACCGTTCGCGAGCTCGAGCGCTGACCAGACTCGTGCGCTCTTGCTGCCCGCAGCGCGCTCGTCTCGGCGTACGAGCAGGATTTCGCTCACGACGAGCGGATCCGCGGACGAGCCGGCGGCGAGCTTCGTGCGCCAGCGCTCGCCGCCTTTTGCGAGATCGAGGCGCACGACCTCGCCGTCCCAGGTGGAGACGAGAGCGTCGTCCGCCACGAACGCGAGGCCCGTGGACGGTGCGGACAACTGCGCGGTCCAGAGGGTCGCGCCGTCGGCGGTCCGCAGGCCGCGCGCCCGGCCACGGCGGTCGTCGGCACCGAGCACGACGGTGACCTCGCCGTGGACGCCGAAGTCGGCCCAGCTCTCGTTGGCCGCCGAGCGCCACGCCACGGCACCGTCCGCGACACGCAGTGCGACGATCCCCTGTTGTGTACGGCACAGCACGAGCTCCCCCGCTGCCTGCGGACGCGGCGCGGTCTTCCACAGGCCGTCGAGCGTGCTGCTCCACGCCACCTCGCCGTCGTTCGAACGCAGCGCGACGACGGCGAGCTTCCCTCCGCTGGACATGGCCCCGATCCCCACGACGCGTTCACTGGCCGCGGCGACGCCCTCGTAGGCCCAGAAGGGACTGCGCCAACGTGTCTCCCCCGTCGTCCGGTCGAGCGCGTGCGTCGCTTGCTCCGTGGTGACCGCCGAGTCCGCGCCCTTCGCCGCCCCGACGTAGACGCGCGCCGCATCGACCGTCGGCACGCCGAACCCTTCACCGAGGTCCCTGCGCGCCCAGCGCGAGACGCCCGTCGCCGCATCGTTGCCGTACACGCCGTCCGACTGCGCCAGTACGACGAGCTCGTCCCCGGGCGCGATGCGGCGGAACCCGGAGTAGTCGACCGACCAGTTCGTGTGCGCCTCGACGCGCCCTGGATCCGATCCCGCGGGAAGGGCGAGCAGAAGCATGAGCAGCGAGGCGGGCAGCATGAGCGGGAGAATACTCCTCCCTGGCCCCGTGCGCCTCCTCCGACGCGAGCGCGCCCGGCTAGAGCGTGCGCAAGAACGCGATCAGCGCCGCCTTGTCTTCGGGCGAGAGCTCGAGCCCGAACTCGTGGCCCGGCACCGCGCGCTGCTGCACGCCCAGCCCGCGCCAGCCGCTCGGCACGTAGTCCTCGCTCAGCCGCCGCGGGTCGAACCAGTCTTCCAGCGAGTTCACCGAACCGTCGTGCTCATAGAGCCCGCGGTACCAGACCCCGCGCAGCGAGGGCACCTTGTAGAAGCCGGTGCCCTTGCGCGTGCGCAGCGCGAGCCCCGGATCGGTGCCCACTCTGCGCTCCGAGATCTCCGCGCTCGGCGGCGGATCGAAACCGGGCACGGGCACGAGCTTGTTGTTCGTGTAGAGCGGCTGCGTGTGGCACTTCGCGCAGCCCTCGGAAGCGAAGATCTCCTGCCCGCGCCGCGCGCGTTCGTCGAAGGGGTACGGGCTCGGCGCGGGACCGAGCGACTCGACGTAGAGCGCAAGCGCGTACATGGCCTCGTCCGGCGGCCGCACCCGCACCCGCGCGTCCTCCGGCAGCATGTGATGCGGGCCGAACACGCCGCTCTCCGCGGACTCGACCAGGATCCCGTAACGCGCGATGTCGGCCGGTCCGCGATTGCGGTGCGTGCCGGTCGCGTCGAGGAATTTGCGCTGCTCCACGCCGCGCAGATCGGCCATGCGCGTGGCGTAGAGCGGACTGCCGTTGAAACGCGCGAAGAGCGTGCCCGGCGGGGCGCCGTCGTCCTGCGCGAGGAACGCCGAGCGCTGCTCGTCGGGCAGGTCGCGCAGGCGGGCGTGTTCGTCGTCGGCGAGCCAGGGCACACCGTGCTGGGCGTAGAACTCTTGCCCGCTCGTCCATCCGGGCACGAGCTTCAGCTTGCGGAACATCACCTCGGTCGCCGGCGCGGCGGAGAGATCGAAGTTCGAGGCGCTCCGCGCAGCAGCGTTCCGTCGGGCAGGACGCGCGTGTGGCAACCCGCGCAGCTGCTGAAGCTCAACTTGAGCTTGCCATCGCGCTCGACGACCCAGCGGTAGTCCAGGAGTACGCCGTCCGCGGTCATGGTGTCGTGGGTCGCGTCGCGGTACTTGTCGACGGCCTTGCCGTCGCTGAAGTGCGCCAGCAGCTCGGGTTCGTCGCTACGCGAGGCGGGCGTGTCGAGCTCCTCGAACACGCGCCGTCCGGCCTCGATCCACTGCGGGCGCGTGTGCAGTCTCTCGGGCTCGATCAGCGGCTGCGGCCCGAGCGCGAGCAGCGCAGCGCGGTAGCCGGGCGGTTCGCGGTCGGGGTGGTAGACCGGGTACGTGCGCAGGTTGTCGACCGGCGCCGCGTAGTAGACCTCGGGCGAGACGTAGCCCTGCGCGAGACCGTTCGCAAGCGGCAGCGACCAGCTCGCGAGCGCCTGCGCGTCCCACAGACGTGGCACGACGATCTCGTTCGAGTCGCTCGGAGTCGTGGGAGACGTGCAGGCCGCGAGCAGCGTGGCTGCGACGGCGAGCACGGAGCGGAGGCGGGCCATGGGGTCGGGTGCCCCCCTAGTCTAGCAGTCCGGGACCGCCGGCGCGTCCGGCTACGCCCGCGCCGCCTTGCGCTCCGCGAGGTGCGCGTACACCACCGGCACGACGATCAACGTGAACACCGTTGAGGTCAGCATGCCGAAGATCAGGCTCCAGGCGAGGCCCGAGAAGATCGGGTCGAGCGTGATCGGCCACGCCCCCAGCATCGCCGCACCCGCGGTGAGCGCGATCGGGCGCGCGCGCTTCAAGCCGCTGTCGATCGCGGACTCGCGCGGGGTGGCGCCCTCGGCCTCGCGCGCGCGGATGAAGTCGAGCAGGATGATCGCGTTGCGCACCACGATGCCTGCGAGCGCGATGATGCCGATCATGCCCGTCGCGGTGAACCACACCGGGTCGGAGAAGCCGCCGATCTGCTTGTTCGCGAAGAGGTTCAAGAGCCAGAAGCCCGGCAGCACCCCCACCATCCCGAGCGGGATCGAGAGCATCACCAGGATCGGCAGCCCGAACGAACCCGTCTGCATCACGAGCAGCACGTAGATCGCGACCAGCGCGGCGCCGAAGGCCAGGCCGAGGTCGCGGAAGACATCCAGCGTGATCTTCCACTCGCCCTCGCCGCTCCAGGCGGCGCGCACGCCGTGCGGCAGGGGGTGCTTCACGAGATCGCTCTGTTGCCCGAGCACGACTTCGGCCGGCGGACGGCCGGCGATCTCGCCGATCACGAAGAGCGTGCGCTCGAGGTCCTTGTGGTAGATCGTCTGGTCCTCGGTCGAGCGCGAGGTGCTGCCGAGCTCGGAGAGCGCGATCGTGTCGCCCGAGGCCGCGCGCACGCGCATGCGGCCCAGATCGGACTCGTGCGAACGCTCCGCGCGCGAGCGGGTGAGCCGCAATTCGAGCGGATAGCGCTCGGCGGGCTCGTGCAGCGTCGCGACCGCGGCGCCGGCGAGCCCGATCTCGAGCGTGTGCACGACGGCCGCGCTGCTGACGCCACTCTGCGCGGCCTTGGCGCGGTCGAGTTCGAAATCCACGCGCGCGTGCGGCTCCTCGGCCATCACGTCGACGTCGACGACGCCCTTTTCGAGCTCGAGGCGGCGCGCCATCTCGCGTCCGGCCTCGACCAGTTGCGCCTGCGTGAGGTCGAGCGGGCCGGTGAGCTCGGCCACGAGCGTCGAGAGCACCGGCGGGCCAGGCGGGATCTCGACCAGCTTGATCTCGGCCTGGTGGCGCGCCGCGATCTCTTCGAGCTCCGCGCGCAGGCGCAGGAGGATCGCGTGGCTCTGCTCGGAGCGCTCGTGCTTGGGCGTGAGCCCCACGCGCAGGTCGGCGAGCTCGCTCGAGCGGCGGAAGCCGTAGCGCCGCACGAGGCCGTTGAAATCGATCGGGCCGGCGAGACCGACGTAGGCGGTGACGTGCACGACCTCGGGGTGGCGCGCGAGCGCCGCGGCGAGCTCGGTCGCGGCGCGGTCGGTGTCCTCGAGCGCCGTGCCCTCGGGCAGGTCGACCAAGAGCTCGAACTCGCTCTTGTTGTCGTAGGGCAGCATCTTGAGCGGCACTGCACCGGTCACGACCAGCACTCCCGCGAGCACGCACAAGCCGCCGAGCAGAGCGAGTCCGCCGCCGCGCCAGAGCTTCGAATCGAGCAGGCGCACGATCAACCTGCGGTAGGCGCGCGAGAACCAGCCGTCCTCGCTCGCGTGCTCGCCCGTGTGCGCCTTGAGCAGGCGGTAGCTCATCCAGGGCGTGAGCGTGAAGGCGACCAGCAGGCTCATCGCCATCGCCACCGGCACGTTGAGCGCCATCGGGCGCATGTAGGGCCCCATCATGCCGGTGATGAAGAACAGCGGCACGAAGGAGAGCACCACCGCCAGCGTCGCGACGATCACCGGCGGGCGCACCTCCTGCACGGCGAGCAGCACCGACTGCAAGAGCGTGCCCTTGCGCTTGAGCAGGTGCCGGTGGATGTTCTCGACGTCCACGATCGGGTCGTCGCACACCAGGCCCAGCACGAGCACCAGCGCGAAGAGCGTGACGCGGTTGATCGTGTAGCCGAGCGCCAGGTTGACCACCAGCGTCAGCGCGAAGGTGACCGGCACCGCCGCGGCCACGATCAAGCCCTCGCGCCAGCCGAGCACGAGCGCGATCAGGCCGATCACGGTCAGGACGGCCAGCGCCAGGTGGAAGAGCAATTCGTCGACCTTGTCGTCCGCGGTCTGGCCCGAGTCGCGCGTGACGAGCATCTGGACCCCCGCGGGCAGGATCTGCGGCGCGAGTTCGGCCGCGCGCTCGCGCAGCGCGCGCGCGACACCGACGGCGTTCGTGCCCTTCTTCTTCGAGAAGGCCAGCGTGACGGCCGCTTCCGGCGTGGCCGAGTGGCCCAGGTTCACGTGCACGTACTCGCTCGGCTCGGCCGGCCCGTCGACGACGCGCGCGACGTCGCGCAGCAGCACCGGGCGGCCCTCGAAGGCCCCCACCACGAGCGTCTCGAGCTCGCGCGCGGAGCGCAAGTTCGGGCCCGCGCGCACGGGCAGCGTCTTGCCCTCCAGATCGAGCGTGCCGATGTCCGCCGCGCTGTCGGCCGCGCGCAGCGCCTGTTCGAGGTCGAACGCGGTCATGCCGCGCGCGGCGAGCGCCTCGACGTCGAGTTCGACGCGCACCTCGCGCGCCAACCCGCCCAGGATCGCGCTCTTCGAGACGTCGGCGACGCCCTCCAGGCGCGCGAGCAGCTCCTCGCCCGCGCGGCGCAGCACGTACTCGTCCGCGGTCTTCGAGTGCAGCGTCAGCGCCAGGATCGGCACGTCGTCGATCTCGACGGGCCGCACGACCCAGCCCGTCACGCCGGGCGGGACCTGATCGCGCTGCGAGTCGATCTTCGACTGCAGGCGCACCAGCGCCTGTTCGCGGTCCTGGCCGACGAAGAAGCGCACCGTGATCACCGCGCCGCCGCGGCGCGAGACCGAGTAGACGTGCTCGACGCCGTCGATCTGCCACAGGTAGCGCTCGAGCGGCGTCGCGGCGAGGCGCTCGACCTCCTGCGCGGAGGCGCCCGGGAAGCTGACCATCACGTCGGCCGAGGGCACGACGATCTGCGGCTCCTCCTCGCGCGGCGTGAAGATCAGCGCCACGGCGCCCGCGGCGGCCGCGACGACCAGCAGCAGCGGCGAGAGCGGCCCGAGGACCGAGGCGCGCACGAGCCGACCGAGCAGGCCGTCCTCGGGGTGTTCCGCGTCGCGTTTCACAGGCCCTCGCCGTCCCAGCCGATCGTCTCGCCGCCGGAGAGGCCCGCGAGCACTTCGATGCGGCCGTCCGTGTGCGTGGCGCCCACGCTGACGTGGCGCCGGGTCCAGACGCCGTCCTCGCGCACGCAGAGCGCCGCGAGTTGGCCCACGCGCACCAGAGCGCGCTCGGGCACGAGCACGACGTCGTGCGCGCCGCGCGCGAGCCGCACCCGGGCGTACATGCCGGGCAGGCAGCTCGGCGTTGCGTCGAGCCAGAGGCGCAGCTCGAGCGAGCGCGAGCGCTCGTCGACACGCGGCGCGAGCTCCTCGATGCGGCCCGCGAGCGTGACGCCCGCCGCGGGAACCTCGACCTCGAGCGTCTGGCCCGGGACGAGCGCGCCCGCGAGTTCCTCGCGCGCGATCGCGACCGCGCGCAGCTGCGCGGGATCGACGAGCACGAGCAGCGCGCGAGCGGGCGCGACGATCTCGCCCGGCTCGACGTTGCGCTCGGCGAGCACGCCCGCGAAGGGTGCGCGGATCGAGGCGTGCGCGAGCGCGAGCCCGGCTTGTTGGACCGCAGCCGCGGCCTGTGCGAGCTGTGCCTGCGCCGCGCTGACGCCGCTCTGCGCCTGCGCCAGGCCGGCCTGCGCCGCCGCGTGGCGCGCGTGCGCCTGCTCGAGCGATTCGGCGGTCGCGCTCTTGGACTCGAAGAGCTTGTCGGTGCGCGCGCGGTGCGCGCGCGCCTCTTCGAGCAGCACTTGCGCGAGCTCGACCGCATCGCCGGCGGACTTCAGACCCGCCTCGGCCGCCACGCGCGCCTGCTCGGCGACCTCGAGCGCGGCCTGCGGCGCGGAGGGATCGAGCTCGATCAGCGATTCACCCTCGGCGACGCGCTCGCCGGCGCGGTGGGCGACCTGCAGCACGCGCGCCTGCAGCTCGGAGGAGAGCACGCTCGTGCGCCGCGAGCGCAGGCTCGCGGGCAGCAACTCGAGCTCGGGCACGCTCACACGCTCGGCATTCCCGACGTGCGCGGGCGCGGGCAGGCTCGGCGTCGGCGCGGCGGAGGCGTGCGGCGCGTCGGCAGGCTTCGAGATGAAGCGCGCGCCGAACCAACCGGCGAGCGCGCCGCCCGCGAGGCCCAGGAGGAACCAGCGTTGTGTAGGTCGCATGTGCATCACCTCTGGCGGCTGAACCGCCCCATGGCCGCGGCGAGCGAGGCCTGCGAGCCGATCAGGGAGAGCCGTGCGCGGGCGCGCGTGGCGCGCGCCTGGGCGCGGTCGGCCTCGACTTCG
>JADJLZ010000002.1 GCA_016709875.1 Planctomycetota bacterium
TTACCACAGCGCCAGCCTACCACCGCTGGCGTTTCCGGGGCAGCCGTGACCCGGCCTCGGGCGCTCCCGGCCATGGCTCTGCGGACCTCAACGGCCAAAGACAGCGGTTTCGCGCCTCTTCCGCTCGCCGCTCGGCCGTCTGCCTCCCGCCAGAACGCAGCTCTCCCCCACCCGCACCCCCGAAGGCACCGGCTGAGGTCGCGGATCAGCGCCGCGAGTTACCAGGCGAGCTCCGGCTCAGGCGGAGCCCGGGCCGGCGCGAGCGCTGGAGGCTCGGTCGGGAGACCGAGGTGGCTGAGGATCTTGCGCACCACCAGGCCGTCCGTCAGGAACGCGATCAGCTTGCGCGGGCCACCGCAATGCGGGCAGATCAGCACGTCGATCTCGAACACCCGCTTCATCAGCTCGGCCCAGCTCGTGCGCGTCGGGCGGCGGAGCTTGTGCGCGAGGGCGAGCGGTGTGCCGGCTGAATCCGCCGTGGGCTCGAGTCCCGAACCCGGAGAGCAGGGTTCCGCAAGAACCTCGGCCGCGGAGCCCGACGAGCAGCTCTGCGTCTGCGGCGAGCTGTTCTGCGAGCTGGAGTTGCACGGCTCCGATCCTGGATTCGAGTTCCTCGGCTCCGCACACGGCCTGCTCTCCGCCCTCGGACTCGCGAGACGAGAGCCCTTCACCTTCCGCCGCAGCTCACCGACCGCCTGATCGACCCCATCCCACCCGTCGAACTCGGCGCCCGACGAGCACGGATCCGGACCGCGCATCCACACGCCGTGCTTGCGCGCGTTCTGCAGTACGTAGAGCAGCGAATTTCGCACCTCGCGCGGAGTGCGCAGCGCGCGCTCGTGAAACCGGTCGGCGAAGAGGCTCCCGCTCCGCTTCCAGATTCGGTTGAGAACGCGCGCGAGGCGCACGAGCAGGCCGCGCACTCCCGAAGTGAGCGCGCTGCGGTCGTCCGCTTCGACGATCAGGTGCAGGTGATTCGACTGGATCGAGTGGTGCACGATCCGGAAGTCCTCGCGCTGCGAACGAGCGAGCGCTGCGCGCACGATCGCGAGTTCCGCCAGGTTCCGCAGGCTGCGCAGCCCAGGCACGAGGCGGCTCGTCACCTGCACGGGAACGCTGCGCGCGTGCTTCCCGCGCGGCCTGTGCTCCACGCGCGGACGATCCGCCTGGCGCTTGCGTCCCGAGCCCGGCCGCGCGCCGCCCCAGGCGCGGAAGGGGAGCGTCTCCTGCGTCTGCGTCTTGCGGCGGCGCTTGCGTGCGCGCGCGGACTTGCCGCGCGACGAGGTCCCACCAGACATCTGCTTCATGTTCTGCTCCAGGCGAGGGGGAGGCTCGCGGAAGACGCTCGCATGTCGCCGATTCTCTCGCCCACCCAGCGCCGACTTGGCACGCACGCCACGAGCCTGTTCTACATCTCTTAGACGCTCGAGTTGCGCTGAGGTTGCCGCTGATTTCGGAATTTCTTGGAGGCACAGGAGATTGATCCAAGACGCCACGCTGCACGTCTCCTCGAGTGACGCGACTCGTCGCGTGCGGCTCGTCGGCGATGCTCCTCGCGTGATGCCTCGCGCGTGGTGCCTCGCGCGTGGTGCCTCGCGCGTGATGCCTCTCGTGTGATGCCTCTCGTGTGATGCTCGTCGCGTGATGCTGGTCCCATGGTCCTCGTTGCGTGAGCACGCGCCGAGTGAACACGCGTGTCGCGCCGTCGACCGAACTTGATTGGGCGGAGCTCTCTCCGGCTCGGCTCACCGCGAGCTTGCGATGGGACACGCCCGATGCGGGAACTTCTAGCGGCCGGCGGCGCCGATCGCTCGGAGTTCGAACTCCTGCAGGGGGAGTTCGGATCCGGCGTTCGGAACGCGGGAGAGCAGCTGTTGCTTCGCGTTCGCCCAGGCGGCGCGGAACTCCTGGAGTTCGAGTTCGGCGGGATCGTCTGTGCGCAGGGTCGGCATCGAATCTCGCGGGGCGATTCCTCCCGCGAAGGCGACGACCTTCCCGCCCGCCTCGAAGAGGTCGATGCACGAACTCATGCGCCACACGCGCTCGCCGTCGCGGACGAGCAGGATCTCCTCGCTCGCGTCCGCGACGCCGTAGGACGAGAGCCGATCTCCGCGCTGCAGCATCTGCGCCTGCAGGTCCGAGCGCAGCCTCTCGCACACGTCCGCACCCAGGCGCCCCTCGCGGTAAGGCCTGCCGTAGCGGGCCTGCGGCGATGCACTCCAGATCACGGTCCCGTCGGCCCAGATCGCAACCGAAAGCGGAGCGTCCTCCTGCGGTTCGGCGCCCGGCACGGACATGCCCCTCGAGAGCACGAGTGCAGCGACCGCGGGCTCGTGCGTCGCGGGATGGAGCGGCACCCATGCGCGGCCTTCCGTGATCGAGCCCTCGGTCTGGATGCCGCAACCGAGAATCGTCAGCGCGACGAGGGACCTCGCGCCTCTCGCCCAGCGCCAGGCGAGTGCGGCGAGAGGGGAGGGGCTCGGAGTCGTCGCCATGGAGGGGATTGCGCGCGCATCATCGAGGTCACACGGCTCCTGCGTGTGCGCTAGCATGCCAGCGAGTCTACACCCGAGCGCACGCCTCAGCCCGTGCGGGCCGAGCCGGACTGAGTTGATTGGGCGGAGGCTTCGCGCCGCGCCGGAGAGCGCACGTCTCACACGCGAGGGCGTAGGTGCGCGCGCGGACGCGGCACCAGTGCGGCCAGGCGCGCGATGAAGTCCAGCGGCTCGAAGGCGATCGCGGAGGTCCCGTCGCGCCAATGCCTGCGCAGCCCGTAGATCACCCGGCCATCCGGAGCGAGCGAGAGGCGCTCGACCTTGATCGGGGGGCGGGCGATGTACCGACAGAGGCGCTCCAGCCCCTCGCGATCCTGCGCCTCGATCCGCACCTTCGCGTGCAGCGAGAACTGCTCGATGTCGCAGCACAATTCCCCAGGCCTGAAGAGCGGACGTTCGGGATCGGCATCACGCCGGCGGCCCAGCCGCTGCACACGCGCCCCGCTCTTCGATCCCAGCGCCACGCGCCCCTGCACCGACGCCGCGCACAGCTGCGCGAACAACGGCTCGTCCGGTTCGGCCTCGAGTGGCTCTTCGTGCTCGTCCCGCGGCAAGCGCCCCCGCCGGCGCAGGTAGCGCAGGATGCGACGGTGCAGAAGCCTGTTGACCGCCACGACGTCCTCGTCCGTCAGGGGAGCCATTTCGTGAAACACCGGCCGACCGAACCTCTCCGGCCGAGTGAACACGCCGTCGAGCACCAGCGTGTGGAAGTGGAGATTGAGGTTGAGCGCGCCGCCGAAGCGCTGCGCGAGCACAACCGCACCCGACCGGCCGCCCAAAACGCCCGCGCTCCTCGCGCGCTCGCGCAGCCAATCCAGGATCGTGCGCACCAGGATCCGCCGCACCGCCGAACACAGCCTGGCGTCGTATGCCAAGAGGTAGCGGATCCGAAACGGCAGCGAGAGCACCCACTGCCGCACCGGAACCTGCGGCAGCACGTCATCGCACAGGTGCGCCGCGCTGTCCGCCATGCGCCTTCCGCAGCACGACGGGCAGAAGCCGCGGCCTTTGCAGGAGAACGCCACGAGCTCTTCCTTCCCGCAACTCGAGCAGTGCACGCGCGCGAACCCGAAGGCCAGGATCCCGCAATCCACGAAGCGCCGCAGCTCGCGCCGCACGAAGCGCGGCAAACCGGGCCCACTCCCCTCCTCCGCGCGCGCCAGAAACGTCGCCAGCTGCTCGCGCACGACGCGATGCAGCACGCTCCGCTCCGGCTCCCGGCGCCTGCGCGCGGGTCTCTGCTCCCCTCTCCCCGGGTCCATCCCGGAGGAAGACGCTCGACATCATCCAGGGTTGCGCGCTGCGCGGCGCAAAGCCGCGGCTCCAGTTCGGCAAGCCGCCCCGCCACAGTGCTCGCACAAGGCATCCGTGCGCCGGCGCAGCTCCGCCACGTACCCCGCGGCCCAAAGCTGTTCGCCCCCCTGGCCCGCCGGCGGTAGGCTCCCTCCCGGCCATGAACGCCCTCCCGGTCCTCGTCGTCGCGCTGTGCTGCATCGCGATCGCGTACCGCTACTACTCGGCCTTCCTGGCGGCGAAGGTGCTGGTGCTCGACGACCTCGCGGCGGTGCCCTCGCGCACGCGTACGACGGCCAGAACTACTACCCCACCAACAAGTGGGTGCTCTTCGGCCACCACTTCGCCGCGATCTCCGGCGCCGGGCCGCTGATCGGGCCCGTGCTCGCGGCGCAGTTCGGCTTCCTGCCGGGACTCTCGTGGCTCGTGATCGGCGTGTGTCTCGGCGGCGCGGTGCAGGACTTCATGATCCTCGTCGCCAGCGTGCGCCGCGGCGGGAGATCGCTGGCGGAGATCGCCTTCGAGGAGGTCGGACCGGTCGCGGGCGTCGTCGCGGGCATCGCGATCCTGATGATCGTGGTGATCGCGCTCGCGGGACTCGGCCTGGTGGTCGTCAATGCGCTGGCGGAATCGCCTTGGGGCACGTTCACGGTCGGGCTGACGATTCCGCTCGCGCTCTTCATGGGCCTCTACATGTACCGCTTCCGGAAAGGGAAGATCGGCGAGGCGAGCGCCATCGGCGTCGTCGGATTGCTCGCGGGTGTCGTCGCGGGCGGCTGGATCGCGGAGTCGAGCTGGGCTGCGACGTTCACGCTCACGCGCGAGCAGCTGATCGTGTGCATGGGCGCCTACGGCTTCGTCGCGAGCGTGCTGCCCGTCTGGATGCTGCTCTGCCCGCGCGACTATCTCTCGTCGTACTTGAAGATCGGCACGGTCGCGTTCCTGATCGTCGGCGTGCTGCTCGTGCACCCCGACCTGCACATGCCGGCCTTCACGCCCTTCGTCGACGGCGGCGGACCGGTCGTGCCGGGCAAGGTCTTCCCCTTCGTCTTCATCACCATCGCCTGCGGCGCGATCTCGGGCTTCCACGCGCTGATCAGCTCGGGCACGACGCCCAAGATGGTCGAGAAGGAGACCGACTGCCGCACGATCGGCTACGGCGCGATGCTGATGGAGGGCGTCGTCGGCGTCGTGGCGCTGGTCGCGGCGACGGCGCTCTTCCCGGGCGACTACTTCGCGATCAACACGCTGCAGAAGACGGAAGCGCAGCAGGCGCGCTACGCGCAGATGGTCGAGGAGCACTCGAGCGCGGACTTCGACCTGCACCCGCGCGAGATCGAGCGCCTGGAGCAGGAGTCGGGCGAGAAGAACCTGCGCGGCCGCACCGGCGGCGCCGTCACGCTCGCGATCGGCATCGCCAAGATCTTCGAGGCCATCCCGGGCTTCGCGGGCTTGATGAAGTACTGGTACCACTTCGCGATCATGTTCGAGGCGTTGTTCATCTTGACGACGATCGACACGGGCACGCGCGTGGGCCGCTTCCTGCTCGGCGAGGCGCTCGGGAGGACGGTGAAGAAGGACTTCGCGCGCCACGACTGGCTGCCGGGTTCGCTGATCACGAGCGGGGTGATCGTGCTCGCCTGGGGCGCGCTGATCTCGGGCGGGACGATCTCGACGCTCTGGCCGATGTTCGGCGTGGCGAACCAGCTGCTCGCCTGCGTGGCGCTGTGCGTGGCGACCACGATCCTCTTCAACACCGGCAAGGGCCGCTACGCCTGGACGACGATCCTGCCGCTCTCCTTCATCTCGGTCACGACGCTCACGGCCGGCTGGATGTCGATCACGGGGAATTTCCTGGTGATGACGCACGATCCCGCGCGCGCGACGCAGGGCTGGGTGGACACGATCCTCACGGGCGTGCTGATGTTCGCGGCGGTGATCGTGCTGATCGCTTCGGTGCGCAAGTGGCTCGGCGCTAGACTGGCGGCATGAACGCTATCCGCCTGCTCGTCCTCGCGCTGCTCGCCCTCGTCCCGCAGCAGAAGCCGCTCGTCTTCCTCGCCAGCGACCTCACGCCGGCGCAGCTCACGGAGCTCGCGGCGCTCGCGCCGAAGCTCAAGGTGCTGAACCTCGCCACGCGCGAGGAGGCGCTCGCGCACGCGGCCGAGGCGGACGGCATCGACGCGCGCTTCGCGACGCCCGAATTCCTGAAGGCGGCGCCGCACCTCACCTGGGTGCAGGCGATGAGCGCGGGCGTCGATCGCTATGTCGGGCTCCCGGGCATCGCCGACAACGACAAGCTCGTGCTGACCAACCTGAAGGGCGTGCATGGCCCGGCGATCGCAGACCATGTCTTCGCGATGCTGCTGCAACAGACGCGCGACCTGCGCTTCTTCGCGGGCGAGCAGGCCGGGTCGCGCTGGACGCGCGAGGGTTCCGGCTCGCGCCCGCTCGTGCTGATGGACCGCACGCTGCTCGTCGTCGGCCTCGGCGGCATCGGCAGCGAGGTCGCGCAGCGCGCGCACGGCTTCGGGATGAAGGTCATCGCGACGCGACGCAACGCCGCGACGCCGGCTGCGGAGTGGATCGAACACGTCGGTCCGCCCGAGGAGCTCGCGGCGCTGCTGCCCAAAGCCGATGTGGTCGTGCTCTGCGTGCCGCTGACGAAGGAGACCGAGAAGCTCTTCGACACGAAGATGCTGGGCCTGATGAAGAGCGACGCCTGGCTCGTCAACGTCGCACGCGGCAAGGTCGTCGACACGCAGGCACTCGTCGCGGCATTGCAGGCGAAGAAGCTCGCCGGCGCCTGCCTCGACGTCACCGACCCCGAGCCGCTGCCCAAGGACAGTCCGCTCTGGGCGATGAAGAACGTCGTGATCACGCCGCACGTCGCGGCCGAGGCCGAGCTCACCGACGAGCGCTCCTGGGCCGTCGTGAAGGAGAACATGCGGCGCTTCTCCGCGGGCGAAAAGCTCGAGAACGTGGTCGACAAGCAGGCCGGCTACTAGAGGTACGAGAGCCAGGCGCTCTTGTTGCGCCGTTTGAGCTCCATCCACTTCAGGCAGGGCCAGTAGAGCAGCGCCACGACGCCGGCCCAGACGGCGTACACCGCCGGCAAGCCGTAGCCGCCACGGCCCATGCCGCCGCCGCCGAGGAGCACGGCCAGCGTGTGGATCAGCAGTACGTGCAAGACGTAATAGAACAGCGGCACGCGGCCGAAGACGACCAGCACCTTCGCGATCCCGCGCGCCGTGTCGGGCAGCACCGAAAGCAGCACCAGCGCCGGTCCGAGCGTCATCAAGAGGTAGTCGAGCGAGGGCGGGTACTTCTCGCAGTTCAGGAACGAGAAGAGCGTGAAGAGCGCGCTCGATTGCGATTCCCAGGGCGCCGGATCGCCGTAGCGATTCACGAAGCGCACCAGCACGAAGAGCGCGCAGCACGCGAGGCCGATCGCGCGGATGCGCCGCCGGTTTCCGGCCGCGTAGGCGCCGAAGGCGTAGCCCGCGGCCATGACGCCGATCCAGGGCACGAGCGGGTAGAAGACGAACAGATGCCAGCCGGGCGCATACTCGACCATGCTCTGCACGTGCAGGATGCTCCACAGCGTCCCGCCCTGCACGCCGTCGAAGGCGTTGTGCCCGGCGATCAGCACGAGGCCGAAGACGAGCACGGCCGCGCGCGGCAGGAAGACGAGCGCCGCCAGCACGACCATCGACCAGCCGATGGCCCAGATCACGATCGCCCGCAGCATGTGCACGTCGTAGTCGAAGCTCCAGGCGACGCGCATCACGGTCAGCTCGAGCAGCACCAGCCACAACCCGCGCGTGAGCAGGAAGAGCGAGAGCTCCTTCGTCGTCTTGCCGCGCGTCCCGCCGAGGTAGGCGCCCGTCCCGGCCAGGAAGACGAACACGGGCGCGCAGTAGTGCGTGACGAAACGCGTCAGGAACCAGGCCGGTGTCGTCTGCGAGAGATCCGTGGGATCGAAGTGCGCGCCGCTGAAGTAGTCGCGCACGTGGTCGATCGCCATCACGACCATCACGAGTCCGCGCAGGACGTCGATCGAATCGAGGCGTGGTCTCCCGGGTTCGGTTTGGGTGCTCATGTGTCGCGGCTGCGCGCGGGATGATAGGGTCGGGAGGTGAACTACCTCGCCTGGCTCCTCGGAATCTCGGCCGCGTTCGTGCTGCTCGAGCGGCTCTTCCCGGAGCGCCGGAGCCAGCCCTGCCTGCGTCCGCAGCTCGGCAACGACCTCTTCTACCTCGTCTTCAACGGCCACCTCTGGGCGCTCGCGACGGGCGCGCTCACGGGTGCGCTGGCCGCCCTCGTGCAGCGACATTTCGCGCCGACCGGCCTGCTCACCGGCCTGCCCTTCGCGGCGCAATTCGTGGTCTACCTCGTGCTCGCCGACCTGCTGCAGTGGTGCGTGCACAACCTGCTGCACCGCGTTCCGCTCCTGTGGCAGTTCCACAAGCTGCACCACTCGGCGAAGCAGATGGACTTCCTGGCGAGCTTCCGCTTCCACTGGATGGAGCTCGTCGTCTACCGCACGCTGCTCTACCTGCCGCTGCTCGTCCTCGGCGGAGACGCAGCCCCGCTCTTCGCGGTGGCCGTCTTCGCCACGTTCTGGGGCCACCTGAACCACTCGAACCTGCGCGTGCGCCTCGGCCCGCTGGCGCGCCTGTTCAACAGCCCGCGCATGCACATGTGGCACCACGACCTCTCCGACGAAGGCGGCGCGGCCAAGAACTTCGGCATCGTGCTCTCGCTCTGGGACTGGCTCTTCGGCACGGCGTTCTGGCCGCGCGAGCGCGCACCGGCGCAGCTGGGCTACCCGGGAGAGCGCGAGCAGCCGCGCGACGCGCTGCGCCAGGAGCTCTTCCCGCTCACGCGCATCCGCTGAGATCGCGGCGCACCTGCATGCGATGGCGCTGCGTCTTGGGCTTGCGCTTGCTCCAGAACGTCAGGTAGCGCTTGCCGATGATCGCATCGGTGTAGCCGCCTGGCGCGAGCTCGAAAGGCCGCCGCAGGACACCCAGGAAGTCCATCGTGAGCGAGCGGCCCGGATGCTCGGGCTCGAACCACTCGGGCAGCAGGAAGTCGGCGACGCGCACGCCTTCGATCTCGTACAGGTTCTCCTCCACCGCATCGCAGACCTCATAGGGGATCATCGCCTTGCGCTGCCCGCCGTGCGCGATGCGCACGAAGCCGTCCGCGTACAGGTTCGCGCCCGGGTCCGCGATCATCTCGAGCAACTCGTGCGAGAGCGTCGAGGTGTACTCGCCGTACTGCTCGATGTCGTCCTGCACGAAGACATAGGTGACCGGGTAGCCCTCGTGGAAGTGATAGCCGAGGTCGCCCTTCTCGTCCGAGCGGTCGCGCAGAACGACGCGCATCGCGCGCTCGCGCGGCGGGCCGAGCACGAGCTTCGCCGTCAGTCCCCAGGCCGGTGCGAAGTCGCGCAGGATCTGCTTTTGCAAGGCGCGCAACGTGCGTCGCAGGCTCGCGTCGGCGACCAGCGTGGATTCGTTCTGCACCGTGATCAACGGGTGAAAACGGTCGATGCGCGTGCCGGCCATTGCGAACTCCCTTTATTTCTCCTGCAGTGTCGCGCGCACGAAGGCGTCCCAGTCCTTCTGGATCGCGCGCTCGTCGAGCTCGAGCGCCGACTTGAAGGCGGTCGAGGAGCCGTTGCCCTTGCAGACCTTGCCCAGGTACGCGAAGAAGCGCTCGCGCAGCTGTGGTTCCTCGCTGTCCAACGCCCAGCACACGAGCGTGTACGAGGCCGAGTACTTGAGCGAGCTCTTCACGCTGCCGAGGAAGTCGCTCGAGTCGAAGGTCAGCACGCGCCCGAGGTCGTAGGGCTCCTTCGCGCCCGCGTGCTCGCGAAAGCGGCCGAGGTCGAGCGCCCCTGGATCGCACAGCGGGCGGCCGAGCGGGCCGAGGGTCGTCGCGCGCATGTACTCGGCCAGGCCCTCGTTCAGCCAGCCGGGCACATCGCCGCGCCCCGTGCGCGTGGTCTGGATGCAGGCGTCGAGCAGCTGGTGCGCCGCCTCGTGCACCAGCGCGCCGCGATCGAAGCCGCGCGAGGCGTTGACGTACAGGACATGCGTCGCGGAGGCGAAGTACGAGCGCGCGTCGCCGGCGAACTCGGGGAAGGACTTCTCGTCCGCGTGCACCTGCGCCTCGAGCGGCTCGAGGAGCTCGTGGAAGCGCAGCGGGCGGCCGAGGAGCTCGAAGAAGCTCTCGTAGGCGCCCTCCAGCTCCAGCACCGACTGAACCGCTTCGACGAGCGGCAGGTTCGTTCGCACGCGGTAGTGCTCGCTCGAGAGCACCCAGGCGTCCTTCCAGTCCGCGCGCAGCTCGAGCAGCTTCTCCCACGGCCAGCGCCGCACGCCGTCGTTCACGAGCCAGCTGTCCTTGCGCCGCTCGTGGCCCAGGAACTCGTGGGCCGCGGCGTTCGCGCCGTCGTGCGCGAGCACCTGCCAGGCGAAGAGCTGCGCTTCTTCCTCGAGTTTGCGCGCGCGGCAGTCCTTCGCGAGGCTCAGCGTGGCCGCGAGGTCGTCCTCGGAGAGCCCGCGCCAGAGCCCGAAGGCCTCGCGCGAGGCCGCCGCGCGCGATTCACAGCGCGCGATCTTGTCGCGGGCGATCTCGCGCTCGTTCGAGCCGCTGAGCAGCACGATCCCGTCCGCGTCCTCGTACACCACGCGCCCGGTGAGCTTCGAGCCGTTCGTGAGCTCGACGGTGTCGAGCGGACGGCTGTCGCCCCCGGGAGCGAGGAGGATGGACGCGAACAGGATCGAGAGCATGCTTCCTCCGTGCGGAGGATCCGGAACTAGTGCTCGACGGGCACGGCGCAACCGCCCTTGCCCTTGCAACTGTTCTTGCCTGCGCAACCGGCGTCGCCGGTCTTGCAGCCGCCGAGGCCCTTGCACGAGTTCGCGCCGGCACAGCTGTGCTTGTCGACAGTGGCGCAACCGCCCTTGCCCTTGCAGCTGTTCTTGCCTGCGCAACCGGCTTCGCCGGCCTTGCAGCCGCCCTGGCCCTTGCACTCGTTCATCGCCTTGCAGGCGTGCTTGGCCATCGCCATCGCAGCCGGCTGGGCGCTCTTCTCGACTGCGGATGCAGGCGCCTTGGGTTCTTCCTTGCTGCTGCAGCCGGCACCGAATGCGCCGGAGAGAAGTCCTGCGACAGCCATCGAAAGCAGAGCCTCTTTCGAGGCATTCTTCTTCATCATCTTCATAGCGGTTCCTCCTGGGAAGCCGCGATCCTAGCGAACGAGCGCCAGCATGTGCTCCAGATAGCGCGGAGCTTCCGCAGTTCCCGGAGCCGGCGCCCAGGGCGCGATGTCGGCCGGGACGGGCGCTGAGTATGGCCCCGCCTTGACCTCGAACCAGACCGTTCCGGGCTCGAGCGCGACGAGGCTGTGCCAGGTCCCGGGCGGCAATTCGAGCATGAAATCGGGCCCTTCCGGCGAGAGACGGGCGAGTTCCACGAGCCCGCCGCGGTCGTCGAAGACCAGCAGAGCGCCACGTCCGCGCAGGATGCCCAGCGTCTCGAGTTTGGGAGGATCGAGGTGGCGGTGTGGCTGGATGTAAGTACCCGGCTCGGTCGCGTTGAGCAGGCGATGGATCGGATCCTCCATCGCGTGCAGGTTCTCGTTGAGGCGCAGTCGCGCATGCTGGCGCGCGGCTTCGCTGAGGCGCGCAAGACGCGCGAGATCGACTCGATTCATCACTTGTGGACTCCGTTGCTGGAACTCGAGACCAATCCCGCGCGCCCGGGGAGCTCGATGTGCGCGAGTTCGCGCCGCGGCAGGCTCGCGCGCTCGAGCGTGCGCGCGATCGACTCGAGCGTCACGATCTCGACGCCGCTGCCGATGACACGCGCGAGCAGCTTCTCGAACAGCGCGGCGAAAGGCCCGCCCTCGACCTCGGCGTGCACGGCGAGCACGGCCGGCTCGGCGCCCTCGAGGTCAGCGAAGATCGCATCGAGCACGGCGTTTTCGTCGGAGACGCCCGCGGCGAGCAGTTCCTCGATGCAGCGGCCGGTGGTCGGGATCTGCGGCGTCGCGAGCTCGACTCCGCCCGCGCGCAGCGTGCAGATCGGACCGCCGCGCAGGTCGCTCGCGTAGACCAGCCCGAGCTTGTCCTCGAGCGCGAGGCTCTGCGCCGTGACGGCCCACGCGGGAGCGGCGATGCCCGCCGGGGGGTGGCCCAGGATCGCCTCGAAGGCCTCGAAGGAGCGCTCGAAGTGCTGCGAGATCTCGGAGGGCTCCATCTTCCAGACGTGGTCTTGCCAGCGGCGGTGGTCCCAGGCGTGCACGCCGATCTCGTGGCCCGCGGCCTCGGTCGCGCGCACGATGTCGGGGAACTTGGTTGCGATCGGCCGCGCGGGCAACAGCGTGCCCGAGAGCACCGTGCGCAGGCCGTACATCGAGGGCGCGCTCGTGCGCAGCATCTTCTTCAGGAAGCCCGGCCGCAGCAGGTTGAAGATCGCCTTGCCGGCGTTGTCGGGCCCGAAGGAGAGGAAGAAGGTCGCGGGGATCCCGTGACGCCCGCAGATCTCGACCAGCTTCGGCACGCCGTCGCGCATGCCGTCGTGCGTGTCGACGTCGACTTTGAGGCACAGGCGTTTCATCGTTCCTCGCGCATGCGGTAGACGGCGAGCTCGCGTCCCTCGACGAGCTGGACCGTGTGTTCGTAGTCGTAGCGCGACGCGAGCTCGGGCGGGAGTTTCGCGCGGCGCTTCTCGAGCACGATGAGGTGGCAGGAGCGGCTGGGATCGGGCACGCGCACAGGATCGCCGCCCTGGCGCAACTCGCGCAAGAGCCGGCCGGAGTAGAAGGGCACGACCGCCAGCGTGGTTTCGTCGAGGTCGTAGCCCACGAGCTCCTCGCCCGCGGGGATCGAGGCCGAGAGCTCGAGCACGCCCGGGCGCATGTTCTTCTGTCGGTCGATCACCGGCCGCAGCACGAGCTGCGCGACGAAGGTGAAGGCCAGCACCGCCCCGAGCAGCGCGGGAACGCGCGGACGAGCGACGAGCAGTGCGAAACACAGCGCCGCGATCGCGAAGGGCGGTGCGTAGCGCGCGAGGTCGTGCGTGACGGCGTACCCGACGACCGCCGCCGCGCCGAGCGCGTAGACGAGCGCGATCGCGGAGAGCGTCGCACGCGAACGCGTGCGCACGAGGAACGCGCCCGCCACCGCGGCCGCCGCGGGCAGGAGCGGCGCGAGGTAGAGCTCGCGCTTCCCCGAAGGGATCGAGAGCAGCAAGCCGCCCGCGAGCACGAGCAGCGCGAGGAACAGCGCGCGCTTCCTCCCGCGCGAACGCAGCCACGCGGGCAGCACGAGGATCCAGGGCGCGAGCATCAGCGGGAAGGCACCCAGGTAGTAGAACGGCCCGCGCTCGTGGCCGAAGCTCGTCGGCTTGCCGTCCGGACCGCCGAGGCTGCGGCCGAGCGTGTTGTCGACCAGGCACACGCGCACCTTGTCCCAGCCGTGCTCGAGACCCAGCGCCAGCACCCAGGGCGTGCCGAGCAGCAGCGTGCCGAAGACGCACCAGGGGATCGCGCGCAGCACGCGCCACTCACGCAGCACGACGCCCGCGACGAGCGGCGGTCCGAGCGCCAGGATCGGTCCGATCGGGCCCTTGGTCAGGAACGCGAGGCCGCAGCACAGCCCCGCGAGCGGCAGCGTGCGCCGCTCGAGCAGGAAGAGATGCGCGGCACCGACGAAACAGATCAGCAGGGCGTCGTTGACCGCCTTGTGCCCCACGTCGGCGAAGCCGACCATCGTCGCGAGCACGACCGCGGCGGCGACCGCCGCGCTGCGGCCCGCGAGGCGCTGGGCGAGCGCCGCTGCGACGAGCACCGCGCCCAGGCTCGCGCACAGCGCGGGCAGGCGCGCGACACCCTCGCTCACGCCGAAGAGGCGGTAGAAGAAGGCCATCACCCACGGATGCAGCGGCGGCTTCTCGAGGAAGGGCGCGCCGCCGAGCATGGGCATCGAGCTCCAGCCCGAGAGCAGCATCTCGCGGCCGATCTCGGCCTCGCGCGGCTCGTCGGGCGTCCAGAGCGAGTGCTGAAAGATGCCCGCGAGGCCGACGACGAGCGCGATCCCGGCCGCCGTCCGGTACGGATGCCGCACCAGGCTGCGCGGGATCGCGCCGAGTGTCATCGAGCCACGGACCAGCCTTCGCTCGTGTCGGGCTGCGTGGACGTCTCGGTGTAGGAGGCGATCGTGCGGCGCACGGCCTCGTCGAAGCCGATCTTGGGCGTCCAGCCGAGCTTCTCGCCCGCGCGCTTGATCGAGGGCACGCGGCGCACGACGTCCTGGTACTGGCCGCCGTAGTACTTGTCGGCAGACTGCTCGACGATCCGGGCGTTCTTGGCGATCTTCTCGTAGCCCTTGCACTCGCCGAGCAGGCGCACCATCGTCTGCGCGAGTTCCTTGATCGAGTGGTCGTTCTTGGGGTTGCCGATGTTGAAGATGCCACTGTCGGCGCAGCCCTTGTCGTTCTTCAGGATGCGCATCAGCGCGTCGATGCCGTCGTCGATGTGCGTGAAGCAGCGGCGCTGGCTGCCGCCGTCGACGAGCGTGATCGGCTCCTCGCGCAGCAGGTGGCCGAGGAACTGCGTCACCACGCGCGAGCTGCCTTCCTTGGCCGAATGGATCGAATCGAGGTTGGGGCCGATCCAGTTGAAGGGCCGGAAGAGCGTGTACTGCAGGTTGCGGTCGCGGCCCATGGCCAGGATCACGCGGTCGAGCAGCTGCTTGGCGCAGGCGTAGATCCAGCGGCTCTTCGTGACCGGGCCGTAGACGAGCGGGCTCGACTCCTCGTCGAACTCGTCGTCCGGACACATGCCGTAGACCTCGGAGGTCGAGGGGAAGATCACGCGCGTCTTGTACTTGGCGCACTGTCGCACGACGCGCAGGTTGTGCTCGAAGTCGAGCTCGAAGACCTCGAGCGGGTGGCTGACGTAGGAGGCCGGCGTCGCGATCGCGACCAGCGGCAGGCACACGTCGCACTTGCGCACGTGGTAGGCGATCCACTCGTGGTTGATGTCGATGTCGCCCTCGAGGAAGCGGAAGCGCTTGTGGCCCTCCCACTTCCCGATGCGGTCCGACGAGAGGTCCATGCCGTGCACGGTCCAGTCGGTTTTCTCGAGAATTTCGGCCGTCAGGTGGCTGCCGATGAAACCGTTCACGCCCAGGATCAGGATGTCCATCGTCTCGCTCCTCAGCTTGCCGGCCCGAGCCGGACTCCGTTGCCGAGCAGTTCGGGGAACTGCAATGCATCCCCGCTCCTGCCCTCGATCTCGACCTCGGTGAGGCGCAGGCGGCGCCTGTCCCCGCAGGTCACGTACACACCGTCGGCGCGTCGTTCGACGCGGCCGTGTTCGATCGCCGCGCCCGCGCGGCCGCCCTGCACGTCGTGCGCGCTCCACCACACGAGCACGCGCTTGTCCGCGGCGAAGGTGAAGGCACCCGGGTAGGGCCGCGTCACCGCACGCACCAGATTGCGCACGTCTTCGGCCGACTGGCGCCAGTGGATCGCGCCATCCTCGGGCCGGCGCCGGCCGAAGAGCGTCGCCTTGCTCTCGAGCTGCTCGATGCGCGGCGCGCTGCCCTCGACGACCGCGACCGCGCTGCGCGCGAGGACTCTTTCGCCCGCGGCGAGCACCTTGGCGAAGACGTCCGTGGGCTTGTCCTCGGGCAGGATTGCGAAGGCTTCCTGGTCGACGAGGTCGCCCGCGTCGGCCTTGCGCACCATGTGGTGCAGCGTCACGCCGCTCTCGCGCTCGCCGTGCAGGAGCTGCCAGTTGACCGGCGCGCGCCCGCGGTAGCGCGGCAGGAGGCTGCCGTGCAGGTTGACCGCACCCTGGCTCGCGAGCGAGAGCACGCTCTCCTTGAGCAGGTCGCGCCAGTAGAAGCTGAAGATCGCGCGCGGAGCGAGCTTGGCGATGTGCGCGAGCTCGGCCGGCGAGTGCGGATCGGCGGCGACCTTGACCGGCAGCCCGAGCTCCGTGCAGGTCTTGCGCACCGAGCCGAACCAGGTGTTCTCGTGCGGGTCGTCCTCGTGCGTGTAGACCTGCGCGATCTCGAGCCCCAAGCGCTTGAGCGTGCGCAGGCCCATGCAGCCCACGTCGTGGTAGGCGAAGACGACCGCGCTCACTTTGCGCACCTCGACGTCCGCGCGCGCACCGGTGCGCGGCTTGCGCACCGGGATGAGCGTCTCCTCGTCGAGATCGCGCAGCACGAAGGTGGGCCGGTCGCGCACCTTCATGAAGATGCGGCCGATGTACTCGCCCAGGATCCCGAAGGCGAAGAACTGCGCGCCGATGAAGACGAACAGGACCGCGAAGAGCGTGAACACGCCCTGCGCCGCCCAGCTCTCGCCGAGGAGGAAGCGCCCGACGAGCAGCGTCAGGCCGAAGAGGATCCCGATCGACGCGATCACCAGGCCCGCGCTGAAGAGGATGCGCAGCGGCGCCATCGAGAAGCCCGTGACGAGGTCCAGGTGCAGGCGGAAGAGTTTGAGCACCGAGTACTTGGACTGGCCCGCATGGCGCGACTCGTGCTTGACCTCGATCTCGACCGGATTGCGCGCGTACAGGCTCGCGAGCGCCGGGATGAACGTGCCCATCTCGCCGCGCGCCGCGATCAGCTTGACGATGTCGTGCGAGTAGCCGCGCAGCATGCAGCCGAAGTCGCGCAGCTTGATGCCCGACATCTTGCGCGTCATCGCGTTGACGATCTTCGAGGCCTGCTTGCGGAAGAGCGTGTCCTGGCGACCGACGCGGATCGTGCCCACGAGATCGTGGCCCTTTTCGTACTCATCGACCAGGCGCGGGATCTCCTCGGGCGGGTTCTGCAGGTCGGCGTCGATCGTGACCACGAACTCGCCGCGTGCGGCCGCGAAGCCGGCAATCACCGCCGCGTGCTGGCCGAAGTTGCGCACGAAGGAGACCACCACGACCTCGGGGTTCGCCGCGCGCGCGTCGAGCAGCAACTCGAGTGTGTCGTCGCGCGAACCGTCGTCGACGAGCACCAGCTCGAAGGGCTTGCCCAGCTGGCGCAGCACCGGCAGCGTGCGCGAGAAGAGCGTCCCGAGGTTGGCCTCCTCGTTGAACACGGGGACGACCACCGAGAGGAAGACGGGCTCGTGCTCAGGCGACACGGCAGGCTTTGTGGGTGTGGACGACGTCCTTGATCGCGGCGACGACGCGCTTCAGGTCCTCGGGCGTGAGCAGCGGATACAGCGGCAGCGAGAGGATGCACTCGCCGGCGGCCTCGGTGACGGGCAGGTCGCCCAGTTTGAAGCCGTATTTCTCGCGGTAGAACGCGTGCAGGTGCACCGGCGTGAAGTGCAGCCCCGTGCCGATGCCGCGCTTGCCCATCTCGCCGATGAAGGCGTCGCGGTCGATCGCCAGCGCCTCGAGATCGAGCTGCACGACGTACAGGTGCCAGGCGTGCAGGTGATCGTAGTCCGGTCGCGCGAGCGGCTGCACCTCGGCCACCTCGGCCAGCAGCCGGTCGTAGTGCGCGGCGAGCGTCGTGCGAGCGGCATTGAAGCGCTCGAGCTTCTTCATCTGCTCGCAACCCAGCCCGGCCTGCAGGTCGAGCATGTTGTACTTCCAGCCCGGCTCGACGACCTCGTAGCGCGGCGTGGCGCTCTTGCCGTAGCGCGCCCAGGAGTCCTTGCCGACACCGTGCCAGCGCATGCGCTTCATGCGCTCGGCGAGCTTGTCGTCGCGCGTGGTGACCACGCCGCCCTCGCCAGTGGTGATGTTCTTGATCGGGTGGAAGCTGAAGATCGCGGTGTGCTGCTCGCTGCCGGTTTCGCGGCCCTTGTACTGCGTGCCCGCGGCGTGCGCGGCGTCCTCGATCAGCACCGCCCCGCTGCCCGTCACCAGGCGCGAGAGCGCGTCGAGGTCGGCCGGCGCGCCGGCGTAGTGCACCGGAACGACGGCCTTGGTGCGCGGCGTGAGCTTGCGCGCGACGTCCACCGGGTCGATCAGCAGCGTGCCGGGCAGCACGTCGGCGAAGACGATCTTCGCGCCGAGCACCTCGGTCATGTTGACCGTCGAGGGCCAGGTCATCGAGGTCGTGATGACCTCGTCGCCCGGACCGATGTCCAGGCCCGCCATCGCGACGTGCAGGCCCGCCGTGGCCGAGTTGAGCGCGACCGCGTGCGGCACCTTGAGCCGCTCGCGCCACATCTCCTCGAAGCGCAGCACCTTGGGGCCGGTGGTGATCCAGCCCGATTGCAGCGACTCGACGACCGTGGCGATCTCCTCGGCTTCGAGCGTGGGGCGGCAGAACGGCAGGAACTGGGGGTCGCTCATGGTTTGGGTGCCGTCGATGGAAGCGCGAATTCTAGCGCGCGCAAGCGCGCGAATCCAAGGCCGGGGCTCACTCCCCCGCGCTGATGCACGCCACGCTCGCCGGCGCGAGCTCGATCAGGCCGCGCGTCACCGAGCCCCGCCAGGCGCGCTCGAGCTTGGCACGGTGGTGGTTGCCGATGACCAGCAGCTCGCACGCGCACTCCGCAGCCATGTCCACCAGTTGGTCCGCGGGTCGGCCCAGGCCGCCGCGCAGCACGAGGCGCACCTGGCTCCCCGGCGCGGAGGCGCGCATGCGCTCGCCCAATTCGAGCGCGAGCGGCTCCTCGATGCGCGCGTCGGCGAATCCGATCGGCAGCGGCCCGCGGATGCCGCGCTTCTGGCAGTGCTCGTTCAGTCCGTAGGAGTGCAGCGCGACGAGCCGGACCGGCGCGATGCGCGCGAGTGCCGCCGCCCAGGCGAGCGCTGCGTCGGCCGCCGGCGAAGCGTCGTAGGCGATCGCAGCCGACAGCGTGCGCCGGCCCTCGAGCCACTCCAGGAGCGGAGCGGGGGCGCGCACGACGACGAGCGGCACGCGCAATGCCATGGCCACGTGATCGACGGTCGAACCGAGCTTCCACGAGCCGCCCGCGCGCTGACCGAGCGCTCCGAGCACGACCAGCGTCGCGGCGCACTCGCGCGCGATGCGCACGAGCTCGGAGTCGATCGGATCCGTCCCGAGCGCACAGCGCGAGCCGACGCCTCCCTCGACGAGCGCCGCCGACTCGGCCGCGAGTTGCGCTTCGATGCGCGCGCGCGGCTCGTCGGACTCCTCGCCCAGGGCGTGGGCGAGCACGAGTTCCTCCGAGGTCGCGCGGCACCACAGTGCGGCGACGCGCACGGCCTCGGCCGCCGCGGGCGTGAAATCAGTTCCGCACAGGATCGTCATGGCTTCGGCTCCTCCTTCTTCTGCTTGCGCGCGTGCACGATCGAGGCGACCACCGCCGCGAGCAGGATCCCGCCCACGACGCCCAGGGCCACCGTCACGGGCAACTTGTGCTCCTCGGGCAGCACCATCTTCGCGCCTACGAAGCACAGGATCAGCGCCAGGCCGTACTTCAGGTAGTGCAGGTACTCGAGCAGGCCGGCGACGGCGAAGAACAGCGAGCGCAGCCCCATGATCGCCATCACGTTCGAGGTGTAGAGCACGAACGGGTCCTGCGAGATGCCCAGCGCCGCCGGCACGGAATCCACCGCGAAGAGCACGTCCGTCGTCTCGACCACCAGCAGCGTCAGGAACAGCGGCGTCGCGAAGAGCCGGCCGCCGCGGCGCACGAAGAAGTGCTGGCCCTCGTAGCGCTCGGTCACCGGCAGGAAGCGCCGCGCGAGGCGCAGCACGAAGTTCTTCTCGGGCTCGATGTCCTCGTCGCCGCCGGAGAAGAAGAGCTTCGCCCCCGTCACGATCAGGATCAGCGCCAGCAGATACACGACCCAGTGGAAGCGCTGGATCAACACCACGCCGCCGACGAGGAACAGCGCGCGGAAGACCAGCGCGCCGAGCACGCCCCAGAAGAGCACGCGGTGGCGGCTCTCCACCGGCACGGCGAAGTAGGTGAAGATCACCAGGAAGACGAAGATGTTGTCGACCGAGAGCGCGTACTCGGTGATGTAGCAGGTCAGGTACTGCGGCCAGAGCGGATCAGCCGAGCCCGAGACGCGGTCGATGTGCGCCCAGATCAGCAGGTTGAATCCCAGACCGATCAGCACCCACACGCCCGTCCACGAGAGTGCTTCCTTGACCGAGATCTCGCGGTCCTTGCGGTGGAAGACGCCCAGATCGAGCGCCATCACGCCCACGATCACGATCGCGAAGACCGTCCACAGCCCCAATGTTCGCTGAGCGTGGCGGGCATGCGCACCTCAGCCGTAGATCAGCAGGCGGATGCCCGGCGGGAGCCGCTTGGTGAGCCCGGCGAGCACGTGTCCGCGCAGGAGGTGGTAGATCGCGCTGCGCTGCGTCGTTCCGATCATGATCGCGCTCACCTCGAGTGTCTCGGCCGCGCGCAGGATGCCCTCGACCGCGTTCCACGACACGGTCCAGATCGGGATCAGCGTCAGGCCCTCCGCCTCCGCCATGCGCGCCGCTGCCTGCATCGCCTCGACGCCCTCCTGCGTCGGCTTGCGCAGCGCCCCGCCGACGAACAGGCCGGCGTACTCCTCGACGTAGAGCGCGTAGATCGTCTTGCCGCCCGTGCCGCGCTCGCGCACGATCGCCTCGTTGATCAGGCCGGGGTTGGCCGAGCGCATCGCGATCAGCGTCTTCGAGGGATACAGACGCGAAATCGATTCGGCCTGCGCCAGGCTCAGGATCTCGGCCTTGGCCTCGTGCTCGAGCACCTCTTCGCTCTGCTGGATGCGCGTGGGCATGTGCCGCGCGATCCAGGGCATGCGGTAGAAGAGGTCGCTGAACCACTTGCGGCGCGTGCCGACGGCCATCAAGAGGCCAACGCTCACGATCGCCGAGCCGAAAGCCGTCGCGGCCGGCTTCTGATACAGGTTGACGGCCCACGCGACCGTGACCATCACCGAGGTGAGGAGGCCGACGAGGAAGCGGAATCCGCGCTTGCCGTCGCGCCAGCGGATCACGTCCAGACCGGTCGAACTCAGCACGAAGGCGCCCAGCAGGCCGAAGGCGTACAGGCTGCCGAGGAACTGCAGGTCGCCACCCGAGAGCCAGATCACGAGCACCGGGATCAGCGTCGCGACGAGGATTGCGATCTGCGGCGTGCCGAAGAAGCGATTGCGCCGCCCGATGGTCGAAGGCAGGAAGCCGCGCTCGGCCAGCGCCAGGAAGACGTGGTAGCAGCCGATGATGGCCGTGTTCGCCGCGAGCAGCAGCAGCGAGGAGGCCGTGATCACGACCGAGATCTTCACCAGCGGACCGCCGAAGGCGCCGCCGAGCTCGCTCATGAGCTCCTCGTTGTGCTCGATCTTGACCGAGTGCGGCAGCAGCGCGATGCAGAACAGCGTCAGGATCGGCGAGGTCGCCATCATCGTGTACACGACGTAGCGCATGCCGCGACCGGCGGTGAGCTTGATCGGCACCTTCATCGCCGGGCTGAGCTGGCTGATCGATTCCAGGCCCGAGAACGCGAGCCACGCGCCCGCGAAGCCGATCAGGAAGCCGCGCGGCGTGATGTCGCGCGCCGTGGCGAGGCTCTCGCGCAACATGGCCCAGTCTGCGGGCGTCGCGCGCAGCATCACGGCCGTGATCACGAGCAGGCCCGAGGCGAAGCCCGCCATGGCCATCACCAGCGCGAGCGAGGCGCTCTCGCGGATGCCGATCGTGTTGACCGCCGCGAGCAACAGCAGCGTCGCCACCGAGAGCGCGACGATGTGGTCGCCCAGCGAGGGCACGACGCTCGAAAGGTAGTGGATGCCCGAGACCGACGAGATCGCGCTGGTCAGGAAGTAGTCGACGCTGATCAGCAAGCCGCCGAAGCAGCCCACGATCGGCGAGAAGGCCTGGTTCGCGACCGTGACCACGCCGCCGCCGTCGGGGTTGCGCCAGCAGATCTCGACGTACTTCCAGGCCAGCAGCAGGAAGCCGATGAAGGCCGCGAAGACGAAGATCGGCGCGTGGTTGCCGACGCCGTCGGTGTTGTAGAGGATCCCCGGGACGTAGTAGATCGACGTCCCGATGTCGCAGAAGACGACCGCCCACACGAGCAGCGGCGTCAGTTGCCGTAGTTCGTGCTCGCTGGAAGGCGCGCTGGAACCGCCGGTTGCGGGGGTCGCATCCATGCTCAGCGGTGCGCGGTCTCGAACAACGTGTCTGGGGGGGTGAACACGACGAACCCGGGCAGGATACCCGAGCCCGACAGGATACGCTGCGGATGGCCGCGGACGAAACACGCCCGTGGAAGGCGACCGGCAACCCCTTCCCGGCCTGCTGCCGGGCTTTCCGGTCATGCGCAACGCGCCGGCTTGGTTTCGGTGGTGAGGCAGCGCGGGTTGGAACACTTGCACCCGCTGTGGAACACTGCCTTCCTCCATGGTGCTCCAGCTCCTCGGCGTGACGCGCCGCTTCGGCGCCCAGCGCGCGCTCGACGGCGTCTCGATCCACGTCCGGCGCGGGGACTGCTACGCCTTCATCGGCCACAACGGCGCGGGGAAGACCAGCGCGATGCGCATCGCGCTCGGCCTCGATCGGCGCTTCAGCGGGCGCGTGCTGATCGACGGATTCGACGCGCGCACGCATCCGCGCGAGGCGCGCGCGCGCATGGGCGGCCTGATCGAGGTGCCCGGCTTCCACGGCACGCTCGACGCCACGCGCAACCTGGTCCTGCTCGCGCGGCTGCAGGGCTTCGCTCGCGCGGACGCGCGGCGCGAGGCGGGACGACTGGTCGAGCAGGTCGGGCTCGCGCACGCCGGATCGAAACCCGTCGCGGCCTACTCCCAGGGCATGCGCCAGCGCCTGGGCATCGCGCAGGCTCTGCTCGGCCGGCCGATGTGCGTGCTGCTCGACGAGCCGACCAACGGCCTGGATCCGCAGGGCATCGCCGAGATGCAGGCGCTCTTCACGCGCCTCACGCGCGAGGAGGGCCTGACGCTCGTGCTCTCGAGCCACCACCTCGCGCAGATCGCCGGTCTGGTCAATCGTGTCGGTGTGTTGCACGAGGGACGGCTGCTGGTCGAGGCGGAGACGAAGGTGCTGCTCGGCGAGGCGCAGGGCCGCTACAAACTAGAGCTCGACGGCGCCGACGGCAGCCAGCGCCTCGAGCTCGGGGCGCGTTCCCCCAGCGAGGTGTTGCGCGAACTCGTGCAGAGCGGCAAGCCGGTGCGCAGCTTCGCGCCCGATCCGCCCACGCTCGAGGAGATCTACCTGCGGTACGCGCACAGCGCGAGCGAGCAGCCGCGTGCGGCAGCCGCTCCGACGCCTGCCGAGGACAGCTCCCCCGCCGCGGGGCCGGCGCGCACGCTCGCCGCCAAGGCCCCCATCGCGCGCGTGCTGCGCTACGAACTCGAGCGCGTCTGGGCCGGCGGCAAGCTGCTCGGACTGCTCGCGCTCCCCGCCTCGCTCGCGCTCGTGCACGTGCTGCGCCTGCACGCACAGGCGGCCGCGCTCGCCGAACAAGTGGCGCAAGGCAAGCTCTTCAGCACCACCGAGGTGACGGCCTTCCAGTCGGCGGGCAGCGCGCTCCAGGCGGGACTGCCGCTGTGTGTCGCGATCGTCGTGGGCCTCGCGACGCAGTCGATCGCGGGCGAGTTCGCGCGCGGCACGCTGCGCAACCTGCTGCTGCGCCCGCTGACGCGTGTGCAGGCGCTCTTGGGAAAGCTGCTCGCGCAACTCACGCTGGCGCTCGTCGCCTACGCGCTGCTCGCGGCGGTCGCCCTGGCGGCTTCGGGCTGGTTCTTCGAGTTCCACGGCGTGGCCGAGATCCTGCCCGACGGCCAGCGCTTCGATCTGGTCGCCGCCAAGGAGCTCCTGCCCGCGCTGCGGCATGCGCTCGCAGCACCGCTGCTGCCGCTGCTCGCCTACGCCACGCTCGGATTGTGCGCCGGCACGCTCGCGCGCGGCGCGGCGGGAGCACTCGCGCTCGGGCTGGGATTCTTCGCGCTGCTCGACCTCTCGCGCACGCTCGCGCGCGGCTTCGGGCTCGAGGGCTGGCTGCCCTCGGCCTATCTGCCCTCTCCGCTGGGTGACACCTCGTTCCTGTCGTTCTACTCTGACGTCGCGCAGGGCGTCAGCAACGCGCACTTCGATTTCGCGGCGACTGCCCTGCTGACGCCTGCGGCGTGGGCGCTGCTCTCTCTCGCGTTGTCCGTGCTGGTCCTCTCGCGACGCTCCGTACCCTGATGTCGATATCCATGCGCACACTTCTGCTCGCAGCACTCCTCGGCCCGGGGCTGGGCGCCTGCAGCTCGCTCTTCGGCTCGGGCGAACTGCCGCGCGAGTCACCGCCGCTGGTGGCCCTGCAGGAGCCGCTCGCGCTGCAGAACGAGCCGCAGGACGAGCCCGCGCGCGAGGCGCTGCCGACGGGATCCTTCAGCGGGCTGTACGTCGCCGACGCGCGCGCCTCGCTCGACGAATTGCTCGGCGATCCCCAGGGCTTGCGCATCGCGCTCGTGGTCGAGAATTCGCCCGGCGACGCGGCCGGCCTCGTGGAAGACGACGTGCTGCTCTCCGTGCGCACGAGCGACGGCCAGGAGACGCAGCTGCACTGGCCCTCGGAGTGGCGCGCGCTCGAGCTCGGCACCCCGCCGGGCAGCGCGCTCGAGCTCGTCTACGACCGCGCGGGCGCCGAGCAGCACGCGCGCCTCGTGCTCGTGCCGCGCGTGCATCCCGCCGAGCGCGTGCCCGTCGTTCGCCTGCGCGAGGAGGCGCGCGTCGGCATCGTGCTGCGCAACCCGACCGAGGTCGAGGCGCGCGCGGCGGGGCTCGCGCCGGGCGCGGGCGCGGTCGTCGTGGGCCTCGCCGAGGAGAGCCCCTGGCGCAAGGCCGGCCTGCGCTTCCAGGACCTGATCCTGGCCATCGACGGCGAGCCCGTCGCACATCCGCAGGTGGTGCTCGACCGCGTGCGCAGCGCCGAAGCGAACGCGCGCCTGCGGCTCTCGATCGCACGCGGCACGGAGCGCCTGGAACTCGACGCGCCGCTCACGCAGCGCGCGCGCGAGCTGAAGGAGATCAGCATCCCGATCCTCTTCGACTACGAGAAGCAGCGCGGGGCGAGCGAGACCTCGATCCTGCTCGGTCTGCTGCGCTACCGCCACACGCAGGCGGCCTGGGACTGGCGGCTCCTGTGGTTCATCTCCTTCGGCGGCGGTGACGCCGACAAGCTCGAGAAGGTGCGCTACTGATGCTCGCGCTGCTCGCCAGCTGCGCTCTCGCGCTGCAGTCCCCGCGCAGCCTGGGCGAGGTGACTACGCTGCAGCTTTCGAAGGGGCAGCTCGCGCAGGACGTGTGGACCGCGGACCTCGAGGGCGCGGGGCGCCTGGACGTGGTCGTCTCGGCCGCCGATCCGAAAAAGGAATTCGCGCGCAGCCTGAACGTGTTTCGCGCGCGAGCGGAGGCCCCGCTGCTCTCGAGCGCCCCAGGACCCGTGCTCGAGCTCACGCCCGACGTGGTGGCCTGGGCCGCGGGAGACGTCGACCCGGCGCCGGGCGAGGAAGTGCTGCTCTTCAGCGCGCGCGGCGCCTTCGCCTGGCGCACCGCGGCGAAGCCCGAGGAGCGCTTCGCGCGCCTTTGCGAACTCGAGTTCCTGTGGCAGTTGCCCGACGCGAAGGAGTGCTTCGCCTGGCCGTCGGCGCTGCGCGATCTCGACGGCGACCGGCGCGTCGATCTCGTGCTGCCCGAGCCGAACGGGTACGCGATCGCGCTGCAGGCGCACGCTCCCTCCTCGGGCTTCGCGCGCGTGGACCACCTGCGCCTGCCCGACGACGCCTTCGCCTCGAATTCGCTGCGCAACGGCGTGCGCACGGAACAGGGTGCGCGCGGTAGCCGACGCCTCGAGCTGAGCTTCGGCGACGAGAGCGACGCGCGCCTGCCGCGCGCGCTGCTCTCCGTCATGGAGAAGACGCCCGCCCCGCAGCTCTTCGACTTCGACGCGGACGGACGGATCGATCTGCTCGCGCAGGGCAACACGCAGCTCTACGTCTGGCTGCAGAAGGTCGACGGCTCGTTCACGAGCGCGCCCAGCTGCTCCTACCCGCTACCCGTGCCGGTCGACCGGGAGCGCGAGCTCGACGCATCCTACAGCGCGCACGCGCTCGACACCGCGCTCGACGGCCGCGCGGACGTCGCGATCTTCGCCGGCGACAAGCGCAGTTCGGACGTGCGCACGCAGCTGCTGCTCTTCGTGCAGGGCGCGGGTCGCGGCGCGGCGCAACAGACGCCCGAGGCGCCGCTCTTTGGGCCCAAGAACCTGCCGCAGCAGCTGCTCGTCTTCGGTGGTTTCGTCGCCGGCGCGAGCTTCGAGGACCTCGACGGCGACCGCAAGCCCGATCTCTTCGTGCGCGCCGTGCGGCCCGACCTGATCGACCAGCTGCGCAGCGCCTCGAGCGAGACCCTCGACGCCGACGTGTACGTCTATCGCAACGAGAACGGCCTGTTCGCGAAGCGCCCCGACCTCTCCTGGCGCGTCAACATCCCGATCAAGGACTTCGACCTGACCTTGAGCTTCGTCGGCGACGTGAACGGCGACGGGCGCTCGGACCTGCTCGTGCGCGATCGGCCCGAACGCCTGCGCGTGCTGCCGCTGCTGCGCACGCGCGAGGGCCTGGAGTTCGGCGAGACACCGCTCTTCGAACTCTCGCTCGATCCCGCGGCGAAGATCCGCATCGTGCGCCAGCCCGGACGCCGCGTCGCGGACGTGTTCGTGCTCGCCGACGACCAGGTGCAGTGCCTGAGGTTCCGCTGATGCTCCTCGTCCTCGCATGCGCGCTCTTCACCGGCGGCCAGGCCGCCCAGGAACCGCAGCGGCTCGTGCTCGCGCAGACACTCGAGCCCGGCTTCGTGCTGGCAGCGCACCGCTGGGCCGACCTCGACGGCGACAAGCGCAGCGAGCTCGCGCTCTTCGGCCGCGCGGGCGAGGTGCGCAGCTACGCGCACGCGGATGGCTCGCCGCTCTTCGAGGCTCTGCCCCGGGGCACGTTGCAGCTCGCCGACCCGCGCCACACGCTGCTCGACCTGGCGCAGCTCTCCGCCCCCGCCACCGCGCTGCAGCTGCTGGCCGTCTCTCCCGCGGGCGTCGAGATCTTCGCGCTCGAGGGTCGCGGCGCCTTCGCGGCGCAAGGCGAGACGCTCATCTCGCGTGCGCGTTTCACGCTGCGCGTCGGCCAGCCGACGCTTGCGCCGATGGTGCAGGACGCGAACAACGACAGCCGGCCGGATCTTGTGATCCCCGGTCCGCAGGCCTGCGAGCTGTGGCTGAACGAGGGCCTGCCGAGCGCCAAGGACGGTGCACAGCCGCGCTGGCCCGCGTGGCGCAAGGCCGCCACGGTCGCGGTCGATCTCTCGAGTTCGAGCACGCGCGCGAGTGCGGATCTCTCGGACGTGCTGGCGAGCTCGTTCTCGATCCCCGCGCTCCAGACGCGCGACGTGAATGGCGATGGGCGGCCCGATCTGCTCGTCGTCGACGGCGCGCGCCGCGCTTTCCATCTGCAGCGCGAGGATGGCTCTTTCCCGGCGCAGCCCGACGTCGCGGTCGATCTCTCGATCTTCCGCGACAGCACCGAGGCGGCCGAAGTGCGCCCGGGCCACACGCTCGCGCTCGACGAATCCGCGAGCTTCCAGTCGCGCGATCTGGACGGCGACGGAATCCCCGACTACGTGGTCGCGCACCGGCGCAAGGTCTGGGTCTTCCACGGCAGCAAGGCCGGCCCGCAGTTCCAGAAGCCCTCCGCGATCCTCAAGGCCGCCGACGACATCACCGCGCTGCAGCTCGCGCGCCTGGACGACGACGCCTTCCCCGATCTGCTGCTGATCAAGGTGCAAGTGCCGACGATCGCGACGCTCGTGCGCGGCGTTTTCGGCGAGTGGGATGTCGACGTTTCGGCCGCGGGCTACCTGAACCGCGAGGGCAAGGGCTTCGAGACCTCGCCGAGCCTGAAGAGCGATCTCGTCTTGCGCCTGCCCTCGATCCTCTCGATCCTCAAGCAGCCGGAGAAGATCCTCGAGCGCTTCGAGGACGTGCGCGATCGGTTCCGCCAGTCGGTCTGGGGCGACCTCGACGGCTCGGGCACGCGCGATGTCGCGCTGGTTTCGAGCGACTCGCGCGCGCTCGAGGTCTGGCTCGCGCACGAGGATTCCGCCGCGGGCTCGAACTCCCTGGACGCCGAGGAGCTGCTGCGCAAGCTGCTCTTCGAGGACTCCGAGAAGGTCTGGGATATCGACCGCGTCGTACTCTGGCTGGGCGGCATCGCCGAACGGCGCACCGCGCTGCTCACCGGCGGCCGGAACCCCGATGGGCGCATCGAGCTGCGCGATCCCGACACGGCGCACCTCGCCGCGCTCGAGTGCGCCGACGTCGACGGTGACGGGCGCGCGGAGCTGCTGCTGCGCTACGAGCTCCTCGCACCCGCGCGCACCGTGTTCGACGTGCTGCGCTGGCGCTAGGACGCTGGCGCGGCTGGCTTGCGCGCACGGCTGTCGATCAGCAGCTGCTCGTCGATGCGGAAGAGCTTCGAGGCCGTGCGCCAGGCGACGTTTTGCAACTGCTCCTCGTCGAAGTTGAGTTCGCCGAGCAGCTTCAGGTAGGGCTTCATGCGCACCAGCGGCCAGTCGGTGCCGTACATGAGCTGCTTCCCGGGGTTGCCCATGTAGGTGATCATCTCCTTCAGACGCATCGCCACGTAGCGCTCGAATTCGTAGGTGAACTCGCCCAGCGTGAGCCCGGAGATGTCGGCGAAGACGTTGTCGTTCTTGTAGAGCACCTCGGCCGCGTCCTGGAACCAGGGGTTGCCGAGGTGGCACATCACGAACTTCACATCCGGGTAGTCGACCGCGACGTCGTCGACCAGCAGCGGATGCGCCATGCGCACCTTGGCTGTCTTCGAGTAGGTGTCGCCCGTGTGGATCATCACGGGCACGCCGTATTTCGCCGCGATGCGGAAGACGCTCTCGAGCGAGGCGTCGTTGATCGCGTAGTTGTCGTAGCCCGGATAGAGCTTGATGCCCTTCACGAGGCCGTCGCGGATGCGCTCCTCGAGATGGAACAGGTCGGTACGCGCCTCCCCGCGCCAGCGCAGGCCCTCGACCAGCGTGATGCGCGGGTGCTCGGTCAGCAGGTTGAGCAGCTCCTCGACGCTCGGCCGGTCCAGATCGGCCTTGTAGGAGGTGATCACCACCGCGTGGTCTACGCCGATCTCGTCCATCTTGGCGAAGAGTTCACGAGCATGGTCCGCGATCGGCATGCGCTCGGACTCGTGATAGTTGTTCAGGTGGACGTGTGCGTCGATCAGGTACTTGTGGTTCATTGGTGTCCGTTCGAATGATCCCGCTTCACATCCTCACGGGTTTCCTCGGTTCAGGTAAGACGACGCTCTTGTCGCGGCTCTTGCAAGACCCTGGACCGGAACGCATCGCGGTCCTGGTCAACGAAGCCGGGGAAATCGCGCTCGATCAGCATCTCGTGGAGGCGATCGACGAGGACATCGTGGCGCTCTCCTCGGGCTGCGCGTGCTGCACGGTGCGCGGCGAGTTGCACGCAGCGCTCGAGCGCGTGCTCGCGCTCGAGCCCGCGCGCATCGTTCTCGAGACAACGGGACTCGCGGATCCGGCGCCGATCCTGCACGGACTCTCGAGCGATCCGCGCCTCGCACGGCGCCTGCGGGTCGCGAGCGTGATCGCGGTCGCGGACGCGAGTCGCATCGACGAACTGCTCGAGACGCAGCCCGAGGTGCGTCGCCAGCTGGCTTTCGCCGACCGCATCGTGCTCACGCATGGCGATGTCTCGCCGCAGCGCCTCGCGCGCGCTCGCGAGCTGCTCGGACGCGAAGCTCCCGGAGCGGAGCTGCGCGAGGCCGAATCCGGTCGCATCGAGCGTGCTTGGCTGCTCGCGGAGGAACCGCTCGGGGCCGTGCGCGATGCCTCTGACGCGCGCGTCTGGCTGCACCACGGCCACGGGCAGGCGAGCTTTCGCACGCACAGCGTCGAGGTCGCGGAGCCAGCGCGCATCGAGCCCGCGGAGCTGTGGATGCGCCTGGTGTGCGGCATCGACGGGCCGCGCGTGCTGCGCATCAAGGCGCTCGTCGAGTGCCGCGATTCGGGCGGCGTGTTCGTGCTGCAGAGCGCGCAGCACGCGGTCGCGCCGCCGCGGCGCCTCGCACGGCCGCCTGCGGGCTTCCACGGCGCGCAGGTGGTCGTGATCGAGCGCGGACTCGACGAACGCAGCCGCGCGGCGCTGCTGGATTCCCTGCGGAGCGCGTTGCGCGCATGAGCCCGGCCAGTCCGTCCACCCGCCGGCGGCTGGTATTCGCCGGCTTGTACCTGTGCGAAGGCGCGCCGATCGGCTTCCTGTGGTGGGCGCTGCCGACGATCCTGCGGGAACGCGGCGCGCCCATCGACGAGATCGGGGCGCTGACCTCGTGGCTGGTGCTGCCCTGGGCCTTCAAGTTCCTCTGGGCGCCGCTGCTCGACGCGGGCGGCGGCTGCGGGCTGCGCGTGTGGATCATCGCCATGCAGCTCGTGATGGCGCTGACGCTGCTGCCCGTGCTCGCGGTGGATGCAGGCCTGGGGATGCGCTGGATCGGAGCCGCGCTCGTGCTGCACGCACTCGCCGCCGCGAGCCAGGACGCCGCGATCGATTCGCTCGCGCTGCGCACGACGCCGGAAGCAGAGCGCGGAAGGCTCAACGGCTGGATGCAGCTCGGCATGCTGCTCGGCCGCTCGGTCTTCGGCGGCGGCGCGCTGCTGGCGCGGCGCTGGATCGGCGACAGCGGCGTGGTGTTGCTGCTCTCGGGTGGACTGGCCTCGACCGCGCTGGCGCTCGCCTGGCGCGGCCGCGCGATCCTGAAGCCGGTGTTGCGTGCTGGAACAGAATCGCTCGGCTTGCATCTCGCGCAGGCACTGAAGAGTCGCAGGACCTGGTTCGGCCTCGCCTTCGCAGCCACCTCGGGCGCGGGCTTCGAGGTCGTGGGCATGTTCGCCGGGCCGATGCTGATCGACCACGGCCAGAACTCGAGCACGGTCGGACTGTTCCTCGGCTTGCCCGCTGTCGGCGCAATGGCGCTCGGCTCGCTCGTCGGAGGAAGCCTGAGCGATCGACTCGGTGTCCGGCGCGTGGTGCTGTTCTCGGGCCTCGCGCTCGGCGGCGCGATCCTCGCGCTCTCGGCATTGCTGCAGGCACAGGCGCCCACCTTCGCGCTCATCGCCGCGCTGTGCGCCGTCTATCTCGCGATCGGCCTCTTCACGGCCTCTACCTACGCGCTCTTCATGGCGCTCACCGATCCCGCGCTCGGGGCGACACAGTTCAGCGCCTACATGGGCGCGACGAATCTGTGCGAATCGTGGAGCTCACGTGTCGGCGGGGCGCTTGCCGAACAACGCGGATACGCCGGCGCGTTCGCGATTCCCGCGCTGATCGGGCTCGCGGCGCTGTCTCTGCTCTTCGCACTGCGGCCGCGGACGCGCGACGCGAGTCGAATCGGGAGCGGAGATCCTGTAGACTGAGCGGTATGAGCAAGAAGGAGCCGCGCAAACCCCGAATGACGGCCTCGAAGGCAGTTACTTCGGTTCCGGGAGCGCGCATCCGCCTCGAGGATTTCGAGCGCCACACGCGCCTGCGCCCGATGTCGATCGAGGATTTCGAGGCCCTGATCGAGATGCAGGCGCTGTGCTTTCCCGGCATGCTCACCTGGCAGCGCGAGCAGATCGAATCGCAACTCTCGATCTTCCCCGAAGGACAGTTTGTGATCGAACACGAGGGCCGCATCGTGGCCTCCGCGAGCTCACTGGTCGTGGACTTCGAGGACTACTCCGACTGGCAGAACTGGAAGGAGATCGCCGACGGCGGCTACATCCGCAATCACGACCCCGAGGGTGACACGCTCTACGGCATCGAGGTGATGGTGCACCCCGAGTTCCGCGGCCTGAAGCTCGCACGCCGGCTCTACGCCGCGCGGCGCGAGATCTGCCGACGCATGAACCTCGCGCGCAGCATCATCGGCGGCCGCATCCCCGGCTACGGCAAGTACGCCGACCAGATGAGCGCGCGCGAGTACGCCGACAAGGTCACGACGCGCGGTCTGTACGATCCGGTACTGACCACGCAGTCGGCCAACGGCTTCGTGCTGAAGCGCCTGATCCCCGACTACTTCCCCGGCGACCTCGACTCGCGCGGCTACGCGACCTTCCTCGAGTGGACCAACCTCGAGTACCAGCCCGGCCCGCGCCACCGCCTGCAGCGCGTCTCGCACGTGCGCCTGTGCTGCGTGCAGTACCAGATGCGCCTGATCCACTCCTTCAAGGAGTTCGCGACGCAGTGTGAGTTCTTCATCGACACGGCCTCCGACTACAAGTCGGACTTCGTGCTCTTCCCCGAGCTCTTCACGACACAGCTCCTGACGCTGGTCGAGGCCAAGCGCCCGGCCGAGGCCGCGCGGCACCTGGCCGAGATGACGCCGCTCTACCTCGAGCTCTTCACCGATCTCGCGATCCGCTACAACGTCAACATCGTCGGCGGCTCGCAGTTCGCGATCGAGGACGGCGAGCTGCGCAACGTCTCCTACCTCTTCCGCCGCGACGGCACGATCGGGCGCCAGTACAAGATCCACATCACGCCCGACGAGCGCCGCTGGTGGGGCGTGCGGCCCGGCAGCAAGGTCGAGGTGCTCGACACCGACCGCGGCAAGATCGCGATCCTGATCTGCTACGACATCGAGTTCCCCGAGCTCGTGCGCATCGCCGCGAGCAAGGGCGCGCAGATCATCTTCGTGCCCTTCAATACCGACAATCGCCACGGCTACCTGCGCGTGCGCCACTGCGCGCAGGCGCGCTGCATCGAGAACCACCTCTACGTCGCGCTCTCGGGCTGCGTCGGCAACCTGCCCTTCGTCGAGAACGCCGACGTGCACTACGCGCAGTCGGGTGTCTTCACGCCCGCCGACCTCTCCTTCGCCCGCGACGGCATCGCCGCCGAGTGCACGCCCAACATCGAGACGATCGTCGTGCAGGACGTCGACATCGAGATGCTGCGCCGGCACAAGCAGGGCGGCAGCGTGCAGAACTGGAACGACCGACGCACCGATCTGTACAAGATCAGCTACAAGGACGGCCGCAACGGGCCGGACCTCGAGGTCTAGCCGGCGGCCCGCCCGGGCCGCTCCCCTCATCCTCCGCCGCGCGACGCTGCCCCGCCCATGTTCGGACTTGCCGGCCTGCTCCTGCTCGGCGTCGCCACCCAATGGCTGGCGTGGCGGCTGCGCATCCCCTCGATCCTGCTGCTGCTCGTCGTCGGCTTCCTGATCGGACCGCTCTCCGTCGTGTTCTTCGGGGTGAAGCTGCTCGACCCCGATGCGCTGCTCGGTGATTCGTTGCTGCCCTTCGTCTCGCTCTCGGTGGCGGTGATCCTATTCGAGGGCGGGCTGTCGCTGCGCATCTCCGACCTGCGCGGCGCGGGACGCGCCGTGTTCCAGCTGATCCTGCTCGGGCCGCCGGTGACCTTCGCGCTCGCGACCTGGGCCGCGCACCTGTGCCTGGGCCTGGAGTGGGACATGTGCATGCTGCTCGGCGCGATCATGGTCGTCACCGGGCCGACCGTGCTGCTGCCGCTCCTGCGCCACGTGCGCCCCGCGGGATCGCTCGGCCGCATCGTGCTCTGGGAGGGCATCGTCACGGATCCGATCGGCGCGATCGTGGCCGTGGTGATCTTCCAGACGATCGTGCTGCCCGGGAAGACCGAGAGCATCGCGCTGCAGGGCGCCGGCATGGCGCTCCTCGGCGGCGGACTCGCAGGCCTCGCCGGCGCCTGGCTGATCGTGATCCTGCTGCGCCGCGACCAGATCCCCGACTACCTGCAGGCCGCCACCGTGCTGGGCGTCGCGCTCGCCTCGTACGTGTGCGCCGACCTCGTGCAGCACGAGGCCGGGCTGCTCGCCGTGACGTTGATGGGCATCCTGCTCGCGAACCAGCGCCAGGTCTCGATCGAGCACATCGTCGCCTTCAAGGAGAACCTGCGCACGCTGCTGCTCTCGATGCTCTTCCTGCTGCTCGCCGCGCGGCTGCCGCTCGAGGAGTTCACGCACTTCGACCTGGGCGGCTTCGCGTTCCTCGCGCTGCTGCTCTTCCTCGTGCGGCCTGCTTCCGTCTTCCTCGCGACGCTGGGCACGACGCTCGACTACCGCGAACGCCTCTTCATCGCCTGGATGGCCCCGCGCGGCGTCGTCGCCGCGGCCGTGGCCTCGATCTTCGCCCTCGAGCTCACCGCGCAGGGCCGGCCCGGCGCCGCGCGCCTCGTGCCCGTGATCTTCCTCGTGATCCTCGGCACCGTGGCCGTGTACGGCCTGAGCTCGCTGCCGCTCGCGCGCTGGCTCAAGCTCGCGCGCCCCGCGCCGCAGGGCATGCTGCTTCTCGGCGCGCACGAGTGGGCGCGCAGGATCGCGCTCGCGCTCAAGGACGCGGGCGTCGAGGTCATGCTGGTCGACACCAGCCGCCACGAGATCCACGCCGCGCGCATGCAAGGCCTCGACGCACACTACGGCAACGCCCTCTCCGACGACCTGCTGCACGCGCAGCCGATGGAGAACCTGGGCCAGATGCTCGCGCTCACGACCAACGACCACGCCAACGCGCTCGCCTGCCTGCACCTCGTGCCCACCTTCGGCCGCGCGAGCGTCTACCAGCTCGCGCCAGCGCAGGACGAGGGCGACAAGGCCGAGCTCCCGCGGCACCTGCGCGGACGCGTGCTCTTCTCGCGCGCGGTGAGCTTCTGGACGCTCGAACGCCGCTTCCGCGAGGGCGCGATCGTCAAGAGTTCGCGCATCACGAAGGAGTACGGCTACGAGGATTTCCGCTCGCGCTACGAGCGCCTGGATGCGCCCGTGATCCCGATGTTCGTGCAGCAGGCAGGTGGCAAGGTGCGCGTGGTGAATGCGCGCGACGAGCTCGAGCTCAGCCCGGGAGACACGCTGCTCGCGCTCGTCGATCCGGTCGAGGATGCGAAACCCGCCTGAACCGCGCGGAGCCGCTTAGCCGATGTCGATCGTCGAGTTGCGCAGCTTCGCGAGCGCGCTCTCCCGACTCGCTGCCGTCTCGCGCCGCCGCTCCGAGCGCGCCTTGTGCCGGCAGCGCGTGCACTGGCGCTCCACGTGCTTCTCGTGCCGGTCGAAGGAGAACCACTCGCCTCGGTGGATGAGCACGGCGATCGGGATCCCGATGCAGATCCCAGTGATCCAGGGATGGAAGCTGAAACCATCGAGCAGCAGCAGCACGGCGATACCCGCGACGCCGAGCGCGATCGACAGCCGACGGCCGAAGCTGTGGTCCTCGTGCGGCGTCGTCTCGCCGCACTCCTGGCAGAAGGCGATGTAGTGTCGGGGGAACATGGCCGCGCTTGGTGGGCCCTCCAGGACTCGAACCTGGGACCAAGCCATTATGAGTGGCCTGCTCTAACCGACTGAGCTAAGGACCCGCGCTGGAATCGTACGATCTCCGCGCTGACGCACCAAGCACGGCTGTCGGCTGACACACGGGGAGGAGCCGGCGTTCCTGGAGTCCATCCTGCGGCGCAGTTATCCTCTGCCAGCGAGCTTTCCATGACATTCGCTCCGCGGTTCACGATCACCCATGCCATCACGGCCGCGCTCACCAAGGTCGAGCGAGCGCGCGGGTTCCTCGACGCGGCGAGGCTCTCCGAGGAGTGGCTCCCGGGCATGCGCGAGGAGGCCTTCCTGATCCAGGCCCACCACACGACGCACATCGAGGGAACCCAGCTCACCCTCGAACAATCCGAGCAGGTCCTCTCGGGCGGAAGGGTTCCCGATGCGAGCCCCGACGACGTGCGCGAGCTGCTCAACTACCGCGATGCCTTCGAGCTCGTCGCGAGCTATCTCGGCAGCGGCGAGCCGATCACCGAGGGTCTGATCCGCGAGATCCACAAGCGCCTGGTGAGTGGCGTACGGGGAGGAAGCGCCGGACCGGGCGAGTACCGCCGCGTGCAGAATTACGTGGCGCAGGCATCGACCGGACGCGTGGTGTACACGCCTCCGCCGCCGGGTGATGTGCCGTCCCTGATGGCCGAACTGGTTGCATGGCTTGGCCGCGCTTCGGAGATTCATCCCGTGCTCGTGGCCGGAATCGCACAATTCCAGCTCGTCGACATCCACCCGTTCGTGGACGGAAATGGCCGCACCTCGAGACTGCTCTCGACGCTGTGTCTCTACCGCACGGGCTACGACTTCAAGCGCCTCTTCACGATCAGCGGGTACTACGATCGGGATCGGACGGCGTTCTATGTTGCGCTCCAGGGCGTCCGTGAGCGTGGGCAGGATCTCACCAGTTGGCTCGAGTACTTCACGGAGGGGCTCTCCACGCAGATGCGAGAGGTCCAGGACCGCGGCGAGACCCTCATCCTGCGTGATGTGCTCTCGCAGAAGCACGGGCTGTCGACTCCTCAGCGGGTCATCCTCGGGCGCCTGCTCCAGCATCCCGGAATCAATCTAGAAGAGGTGCAGGAACTGCTCCCGGAGACCCCGCGGCGGTCGCTCCAGCGCGAGCTCAAGTCCCTGCTGGAGAAGGGCGTGATCACCTCCGAAGGGGCCACGAATCGGGTCGTCTACCGATTGGCGCCCGGTCTCCGCTGAACTTGCGCCAACTTGCGCCAGAACTTGCGCCAGCTTGCGCCACGGGGGCCGTTCGCCACCCCGCCAGCCCCGCTACCATGCGCCGCATGCGCGTCGCGACGCTCCTGCCTTCCGCCACCGAGATCGTCTGCGCCCTCGGGGCGCGCGCGGAGCTCGTGGGCGTCTCGCACGAGTGCGACTACCCCGTCGGCGTCGAGAAGCTGCCCGTGCTCACGCGCACGCGGCGCACGCTCCCGCGCGCGAGCGGCGCGATCGACGCGGCGGTGCGCGACATCCTGCGCGACGCGTTGACCGTCTACGAGGTCGACACGGCCGCCCTGCGCGAGGCCGCGCCCGAGTTGATCGTCACCCAGGACCTGTGCGAGGTCTGCGCCGTCTCGATCGACGACGTGCGGACGGCGTTGCGCGAGCTCGCGCGCGCCGACGTGGAGCTCCTGAGCCTCTCCCCGCTGCGCCTCGCCGACGTGTGGGGCGACATCCTGCGCGTCGCGCGCGCGCTTGGACGCGAGGAACAGGGCCGCTCGCTCGTGCAATCGCTCGAAGCGCGCATCGAAGCGATCCGCGCGCGCGCGGCGACGCTCGACACGCGCCCGCGCGTGCTCACGATCGAGTGGCTCGACCCGGTCATGATCGGCGGTACCTGGATGCCCGAGCTGGTCGAGCTCGCGGGCGGCGAAGCGCTCGTCACCCGCCCGGGGGATCACGCACCGACACTCGACCTCGAGCAACTCGCCGCGCTCGACCCCGAGATCGTGCTGATCAAGCCGTGCGGCTTCTCGCTCGAGCGCACGAGCAGCGAACTCGAGCTCCTGCGCACGCAACTCCCCTGGTCGAGCTGGTCCGCCGCACGCGCGGGCCGGGTCTTCGTCGCGGACGGCAACGCCTTCTTCAACCGGCCCGGGCCGCGCCTCGTCGAATCGCTCGAGATCACGGCCGCGTGTGTGCACCCCTTGGAGTTCGCGGCGCTCGCGCGCAAGCACGCCCGCAACGTGCGCCGTGTCGGCACCGATCTCGTACTCGCGCCGGCGTTCTGAGCCCCTTTTGGGCTGTTACACTGCCGCGATGCCCCCCCGCCCCCTCCACGTCGTCCCCTTCCTCGTTCTCGCCGCCTGCGCCAGCGCCCAGAACCCGCCGCCCGCGCCCAAGCCCGCAGCCGCGCCGAAGTCTGCACCCGCGCCTTCGACGGCGACCACGCGCACGATCCGCTTCGGCGATTCTGTGCGCGACGAGCAGCTCGCGCCGATGTTTCCCGGCACGAGCTACGACCCGCAGGTGCCCGTGCCCGATTCGCTCCTGCGCCAGCCGCTGGGCACCTTCACCGCGCACCACGCGGAAATCCTCACGGCGCTGCGCGCGATGGCGGAGAAGAGCCCGCGCATGCGCATCTTCCCCTTCGGCCGCACGCACGAGGGCCGCGAGCTCGTCGGTGTCGTCATCGCGAGCCCGGAGAACCTCGCGCGCCTGGATTCGATCCAGGCGAACCTCGGGAAGCTCGCCGATCCGCGCGGCGTCTCGCAGTCGGAGCTCGATTCGATCGTCTCGAACTCCCCCGCCGTCGCCTGGCTGGGCTTCAGCATCCACGGCGACGAGATGTCGGGCGCCGACGCCTCGCTCGCGGTCGCGTACCAGTTCGCGGCCGGCACGAGCGCGGACGTGACCGACGTGCTGAAGGATGTGGTCGTCGTGATCGACCCCGCGCTCAATCCCGACGGGCGCGAGCGCATCCTCTCGCAGCTCGAGCAGAGTGCGGGCTACGTGCCCAACCTCGACAACGACGCGATGCAGCGCGGTCGCTGGCCCTACGGCCGCGGCAACCACTACCTGTTCGACATGAATCGCGACTGGATGTGGGGCACGCAGCCGGAGACGCGCGCGCGCTGGGCCGCGATCCAGAAGTTCCACCCGCAGCTCCTGACCGACGCGCACGAGATGGGCGGCCTCGACACCTATCTCTTCTATCCCGCGACGGATCCCTTCACGCCCTACTTTCCCGAGCACACGAAGACCTGGTGGCGCGTGTTCGCGGCCGAGCAGGGCGCCGCCTTCGACAAGTACGGCTGGAGCTACTACACGCGCGAGTGGGCCGACTCGTGGTATCCGGGCTACACCGATTCGTGGGGCACCTTCCAGGGTGCCGTCGGGATCCTCTACGAGCAGGCGCGCTTCGCCGGCCAGGCGCTGCGCCGCGCCTCGGGCGAGATCGCGACCTACCGCGAGGCGGTGCAGCACCAGGCCGTGTCGACGGTGAGCAACACGACCACGCTCGCGAAGCACCGCAAGGAGATCCTCGCCGGCTTCCTGGCGCAGAAGCAGCAGAACTGCGCCGCCGACACCGTCGGCAACGAGCGCATGTTCGTGCTCGTGCCCGGCCGCCATCCCGATCGCGAGAAGCGCCTGGTCGAGATGCTCGCGGGCCAGGGCATCGAGGTCACGCGCGCCGACGCGAAGTTCGCGGGCGCGCACGCCGAGAGCACGCTCGGCTCGAAGCAGGACGCGCGCGAATTCCCCGCCGGCTCGCTCGTCGTGCAGGCGCGCCAGCCGCTCGCGACGCTGGTCAAGGCGCTGCTCGTCTTCGATCCGCACTACGACCAGAAGTCGCTCGACGCCGAGCGCAAGGAGCTCGAACGCAAACAGAGCTCGAAGGCCTACGACGTGACCGCCTGGTCGCCCGCGCACGCCTTCGACGTGGACGGCTTCTGGTGCGATGCGCAGGACGTGAAGGGCGCCAAGGTCACGACGCTCGAGCCGCCGAAGTCGGGCCTCGCCCCGCTCGCGAAGGCCGAGCAGCCCGTCTACGGCTGGGTCGTCGACGGCCAGGACGACCGCGCACTGAACTTCGCCGTGCAGGCAATGGAGCTCGAGCTGCAGGTCGAGATCAGCGAGGAGCCCTTCTCGATCTGGTCGAGCGCGACCGCAGACGCCAAGGCCGAGCCGATCCGCCGCTGCGTGCGCGGCAGCCTGCTCGTGCGCCGCCACGAGAACACGGCCGATGCCGCCGCACGCGTCGAACGCGCCGCCAAGGCCGCGGGCGTGCTGGCCTACGCGGCGGGCACCGCGCGCAGTGCCGACGAGGGCCCCGATCTGGGCGGCCAGAAGTTCCACCTGCTCGCGCGCCCACGCGTGGCGCTGCTCTCGAACAACCCGGTCTCGAGCGACAACTTCGGCCACACCTGGCACATGATCGACACCGAGCTGGGCCTTCCCTGCTCGCTCGTCAACGCGCAGGAGCTCGGCGGCTACGACCTGCGCAAGTACAACGTGCTGATCCTGCCCGAGGCCGGCGGCGAACTGCGCACGATCCTCAAGGACAACGCCGACTCGCTCCAGGCCTGGATCCAAGCCGGCGGCACGCTGATCGCCTCGGGAGCCTCGGCCTCGATGCTGCTCGGCAAGGACCTGGGCTTCTCGTCGGTGCGCCCGCGCTCCGAAGCGCTCGCCGATCTCCCGAAATACGCCGAGGCCGTCAAGCGCGAGCGCGAGGCGGGCAAGACGCCGGTCGACGCGGAGACGCTCTTCGGCACGCCCAAGCCCGCGCCCGAAGCCGAGCCCAAGGACGGCGACGCGAAGAAGGACGACAAGCCGGCCGCCAAGAAGGACGCCGAGGAGCTCGCGCGCTGGGACAAGTGGGCGCGCACCTTCTCTCCGCGCGGCGTGCTCCTGCGCGGCGAGGTGAACACCGACGAGTGGCTCACCTACGGCTGCGGCACCGAGCTGCCGGTCTTCTTCGAAGGCAGCCAGGCGCTGCTCTCCGAGTTGCCCGTGCACACGCCCGTGCGACTCGCCGCGGCCGATCGCCTGCGACTCTCGGGCTTGCTCTGGCCCGAAGCGCGCGACCGCATCGCGGATTCCGCCTGGTGCACGCGCGAGCGCAAGGGCTCCGGCCAGGTGATCCTGTTCGCGTGCTCGCCGGACTTCCGCAACTGGTTCCGCGGCACGATGCGCTTGTACGCCAACGCGATCGTCTACGGCCCGGGCGTGGGCGCGAACCAGCCGACGAAGTGGTGAGCGCGCGCCCTCACGGCAGCGCCGCGAGTTCCTCGTCCACCCTCTGAGCGAGCTTGCGCCACTTCGGCTTGGGCTCCGCGAGCAGGCGCTTGGCCTCCGTGAGCTTCTCGCGCGCGCCTTCGAAATCGTGCTCGATGCGCGCTTCGAGTCGGCCGAGGAGCCACAGGCTCTCCGCGACGTCGGGGTGCTCGGGGCCGAGCACGTCGCGCCGGTTGCGCAGCGAGCTCTCGAGCAGCTGGTGCAGCTCGTCGGAGTCCTTGGGGCGCCGGACGTGTGCCACAACGGCTCCCGAGCACGCGCGCCACGTGGGCCTCTGCGGCCGGTTGGCACACGGGATGCGTGAGATTCCGCCTGGTCCATGTCAGGGTCGTTCGCAGGAGCGCTGCTCAACGAAGTCCACGCCTCTGCCCACGAGTTCGGGGCTCGGGTACCCTTGAGGACGCCGCTGAAGGTCTCGCCCGCATTTTCCCCTCCATCGGAGTACTTCCATGACGACAACCCCTGACAGGACCCAGCTTCTGCGAGCTGGCAGCCGAGTCCCTTGCGCAATCGGGCGCGCGTTCGCGGCAACCGTCCTCGCCGTCGGTGCGCATGCGCAAGTCACCGAACGCGTGAACCTCGGGCCTGGCACGAGCCAGTCGAACTGGGGCGCAGAGCTCTCGCTGCTGGGGTGCCATGTCTCGGCCGATGGCAGGTACGTGGTGTTCCGCAGCTTCGCTCTGGATCTCGTCCCGGGCGACACCAACGCGGCCTGGGACATCTTCGTGCGAGATCGGGAGACCCAGACCATCGAACGAGTGAGCGTCGACTCCAACGGAGCACAGGCGAACGGCGACAGCGGGCAGTTCGGATTTTCGATCAGCGCGAATGGGCGCTTCGTGGTCTTCTTCTCGACCGCGACCAACCTCGTCCCGGGTGGAACGAACGGGGTGGGCCAGATCTTCCTGCACGACCGATCGACGGGAGGGACCGAAGTGATCAGCCGGAGTTCGACGGGTGCGCAGGGCAACGCCTGGAGCAGGTACCCATCGGTTTCCGATGATGGCCGCTTCGTCGGGTTCGTTAGCGATGCGGACAATCTCGTCGCCAACGACACCAATGGGTTTGCCGATGTGTTCATCCGAGATCGACTTGGGTCGACCACGGAATGCGCGAGCCTCGCGCCAGGCGCAGTTCAAGCGAACAGTTGGAGTGATGGGCCGAGCCTGTCCGCCGACGGCCACTACCTAGGTTTCGGGAGCGGTGCCAGCAACCTGGTCCCCGGGGATACGAACGGTCAGTCGGATGCGTTTCTTCGCGACCTCGTGAATCACACGACGGAGCGAGTCAGCGTCGGTGGCGGTCAGCAAGAGGGAAACGCCAGCTCAGGCGCTGCGTCGCCGTCGGCCAACGGGCGGTTCGTCGCGTTCGTGAGCGAGGCGACGAACCTCGTCCCTGGCGACACGAACAACCGCTGGGACGTCTTTGTCCGCGACCGCCAAGCCGGCACGACAGAACGCGCCAGCGTGGCAACCGGTGGAGCCCAGAGCCTTGGGGACCCCTTCAGTGCCTCAATCTCTGCCGACGGGCGCTTTGTGACATTCGCTAGCAACGCCCTGGATCTCGTCTGGCCCATCAGCGGCGGTCTGAACGTCTTCGTCCGGGACCGCCGCAACGACACCACCGAACTCGCAAGCCTCTCCACCTCGGGTGGACTCAGCAACAACATCTCGGAGGTCCCCTCGATCTCCGCCAACGGCCGTTTCGTGGTCTTCCGCAGCAACGCGAGCAACCTCGTGCCGAACGACACGAACGGGGCGATGGACATCCTCCTGCACGACCGCGACTCGACCGGCTTCGTGAGCGTGTGCGCCCCGGGCGACGGCAATGTCCTCGCCTGCCCCTGCGGCAATCCTCCCTGGGGCGCGAGCCGCGGCTGCGACAACTCCGCCGGAACAGGCGGCGCCGCGCTCTCCGCGCAGGGCATCGCCTACCTCTCGCTCGACAGCCTGGTCTTCACGACCACCGGCGAGCGCCCCACGGCCACGAGCGTGCTCCTGCAGGGCGATGCCCTCGTGCCGAACGGCGCGGTCTTCGGCCAGGGAATCCGCTGTGCCGGCGGCACGCTCAAGCGCTTGTACGTGAAGCTCGCCGCGGGCGGCAGCATCCGCGCACCCGACCTCGCAGCGGGCGACGCGACCGTCGCACAGCGCTCCTTGCAGCTCGGCCTGCCGATCCAGCCGGGGCCACCTACGTCTACCAGGTTTTCTACCGCGACCCGCTCGTCCTCGGCGCGTGCCCTTCCTCGAGCACCTTCAACGCGACGCAGGCCGGGACGATCTCGTGGTGGCCGTAGGCCGCCGCGCCCGCCCTCACGGCAGCGCCGCGAGTTCCTCGTCCACCCTCTGAGCGAGCTTGCGCCACTTCGGCTTGGGCTCCGCGAGCAGGCGCTTGGCCTCCGTGAGCTCTCGCGCGCGCCTTCGAAATCGTGCTCGATGCGCGCTTCGAGTCGGCCGAGGAGCCACAGGCTCTCCGCGACGTCGGGGTGCTCGGGGCCGAGCACGTCGCGCCGGTTGCGCAGCGAGCTCTCGAGCAGCTGGTGCAGCTCGTCGGAGTCCTTCGGTTCGCCCGCGAGCCATTCCTCGATCAGCACGCGCGCGAGGTCCGCGCGCGCCTGGCCGACGCGCGGGTTGTTGCCCGTGAGCCGCCGGTTCAAGCGCTGCGAAACCTGACGGCGCAGGTCCTCGGCCGCGGCCCAGTCGCCTTCGCGCTCGCGCAGATCCGCGAGGCGCGCGAGCGTCTCCGCCGCGAACGGGTGATCCTCGTCGAGCGCCTTGTGGCTGAGCCGTTCGAGCTCGGCGAGCGCCGCGCGCGCGGCGGCGGCGTCCCCCCGTTCGAGGTCGATGCCCACCTGCGCCGCGAGGCCGCGCGCGCGCTCGGGGTGGTCGGGGCCGTAGAGCGCGAGCTGCGTGGCCACCGCGTGGTCCACGCGCGTGCGCGCCTGGGCCGGATCGCCCTCCGAGAGCGCGATCTCGCCCAGCTCGATCTCGAGCGCGGCGGCCGCGCTGGCCGCGCGCACGCCGGCCTTGCCGAACAGCGCCAGCGCATGCTCGCCCTCGGCGCGCGCCTCGGGGAGCTCGCCCGAATCCGCCAGCACGCCCGCGAGCTCGGCGCGCGCGATGCCGACCTCGTAGGAGTCTGCGCCGTGCAGCGGCGTCACGAGCTCGAGCACCTCGCCGCAGCGTTGGCGTGCCATGGCGTAGCGCGCGCCGATGCGCGAACCGCGCGCGATGAGCAGCAGCGTGCGCGCCTGCGTGTCGCCCTGCACGCACTCCATCGGCAGCAGGTGTTGGCCTGTCTTGACCGCGTCGCGCCAGCGCATGTCGGCCAGCTGGATCTCGCCCAAGAGCAAGAGCCGCTCGGCGCGACGCGCTTCGGCGGCTCCCGTTCCGGCGGGCTCGAGCGCGAGCGAGCGCAACACGTGCTGCTCGGCTTCGCGCAGGTGCCCCAGGCCGAGCCAGGCCGAGCCGAAGAGCTGGTGCACGCGCGCGGCGTCGGGCGCCGAAGCGGAGAAGCGCTCGTCGATCGTCGGCGCGCCGGCCTCGAGCGCGTCGGAGAGCGTGCGCAGCTGGCCGGTCTGCCAGGGATCGTGCGCGGCAAAGGTGTCCTCGGCGAAGAAGGACAGGATCGACTCGGCGTGGTCGCGCTCGGCAGCCAGCTCGCGCGCCTGCAGCGCGCGGTCGACGGCGTAGAACACGCCGAGCACGAAGAGCAGCGCCGCAAAGCTCACCGGCAGCCAGCGCCGGCGCACGAAGCGCCGCAGCTGGTAGAGCGCGCTCGGCGGGTGCGCGAGGATCGCCTCGCCGGCCTGGAAGCGGCGCAGATCGGCGGCGAAGGCGTCGACGCTGGCGTAACGCTGCGCAGGCTCTTTCGCGAGCGCCTTGAGCACGATCGTGTCGAGGTCGCGCGGGATCCCGCGCACGATGCGCGAGGGCGGTTGGGGGTCGACGCTCTCGATCGCGGCGACCAGGCGCGTGACGCTCGCCTCGCCTTCGAAGGGCAGGCGCCGCGCGAGCAGTTCGTAGAGCACGACGCCCAGCGAGTACTGGTCGCTGCGCGCGTCCGCGGGTGTCTCGCCCGCGTGCACCTGCTCGGGCGAGGCGTAGCTCGGCGTCCCCGCGAAGCCGCCGGTGAGCGTGAGCGCCTCCTCGGAGAGCTCGGCCCCGCCGAAGCGTTTCGCCAGGCCGAAATCGAGCACGTGCGGCGCACCGTTCGCGTCCACGAGGATGTTCGAGGGCTTGAGGTCGCGGTGCAGCACGCCGTGCTGGTGCGCGTGCGTCAGCGCATCGCAGATCGCGAGAAAGCACTCGAGCACCGCGCGCCGCGGGCGCGGGCGTGCGCCGCCGTTCGCCCACTCGGTCACGGGCAAGCCTTCGATCCACTCCATCGCGAGCAGCGGCTGGCCATCGACGAGCTCGACGCCGTAGAGCGTGACGATGCCCGGATGCTTGAGCTCGCTCGCGATCTCGATCTCGCGCTCGAAGCGCCGGCGCGCGCTTGCGCTGGCGAAGGAGCCCGCGATCAGGCGCTTGAGCGCGACCTCGCGCTTCGTGCCGGGCTGGCGCGCGCGAAACACGACGCCCTGTCCGCCGCGGCCGCGCTCCTCGAGGATTTCGTAGGGACCGATGCGACCGAACGCGCGCGGCGCCTCGGCGCGGCGCAGGTGTTCGAGCCATCCGTCGTCCGGGCCCTCGAGCCCGAAGCGGCCGAGCTCCTCATCCGCCGGGGGCATCAACGGGGTCCTCGGCCGCGATCTGCTCGGCGACGCGCTCCCGCAGGCGCTCGCGCACGCGTTGTTTGACCTTGTGCACGGCCGCCACGGTCATGGCGAAGTGCTGCGCCGTCTCCTCGATGCTCGCGCCCTGCTTGAGATACTCGAAGACCTCGATCGAGCGCGGCTCGAACTCCGAACGCACCGACTCCATCGCCAGGCGCAGGTGGTGATCGGTCCACTCGACCTCCCACTCGCGGTCGAGCTCGCTCTGCGCGGGATCCTCGAGCTCGATCACGAACTCGCCCGCGATCTGGCCCGCGTCGAGGCGCCGGCCCTGCTTGAGCCGCGCGATCGCGTGCGCGACGCAGCGGCCCAGATAGCTGCGGAAGCGGCCCTTGCCTGGATCGTAGCGGAAGTTCGCCAGCGCGCGCGCGAAGCCCATCAGCACCATCTGCAGCACGTCCTCCGCATCGTCGGGCTGCAGACCGCGCGCGGCGCAGTAGCGCAGCACGAGCTCGCGGTAGCGCGCGTCGAACTCGCGCCAGGCGTGGTCGTCCTCGCCCGTGCGCAGGCGCGAGAAAAGGGAAGGGCGCGTGTCGAAGTTCATGCGAGCGGCTTCCGACCCAGGCTAAACGCCCGGGCCGGAATTGGGCAACGCGCGAGGCCCAGGAAGCGCCTCGAAACGCGTTTCAGGGGGTCCAGGTGATCTCGTAGCTGTTCGACTTCGCGCGCACCGAGCTCGGACAGAAGCTCGGACACGAATCGCGATAGGCGACGAAGTACCAGCGCGTCATGCCGGCGCTGAGCGGATCCCCCTGGGAGATCGCTGACTGGCTCAGGCCAGTCGTACCCGGCAGCGGGAAGTGGTAGACGCCGGCCTGGGCGGCCTGGAAGTTGAGAACATAGAACGGCCCGTTGCAGCACAACACGCCGTCACCCCAGGGGATGCCGGTCACGATGGGCGTCGAGCCCTCGTAGAGCACGCTGAGCACGCTCGTGTTCGAACCGCTGCAGGAAGCGGTCGCGGTGCCGATGCCGGTGCAGTTGAGCTGCACCGAGTCGCTGCTGAGCGAATTGATTCCCGTCGCGGTGAGCGACGCGCCGCCCGTGTTGAGCGAGTTGTTGCAGCCGCGGCCGGTCGTCGGAACGGGGACGTTGCCGCACGGACAGGCGATCACGGGGCCTATGCCCGGCTCGCACATGACGATTCCGGGAACGGTGGTCGGTGGGCCGCCGGAGGGAAGGAAGGAGAACAAGAGGACAGAGAGAGCAGAGAACATGGAATGGTTTGACGGAGTGCGTTGAGGCATTCCGCTCCTGGGGTGTGGCCCGGATCCTATCCCTCTTCCCCGGGAACGGGTGGACTACTTCCGCTTGCGCTTCCCGCCGGTCTTCTTCCCGGCACTGCCCGCCCCCGCCGCCTCGCGCACGAAGTGGTCGGCGACCACGCGCGCGACGCAGGCCGTCAGCTTCTTGCCCGTCGGGATGTGCAGGAACTCGTTCGGGCCGTGCGCGTTCGAGTGCGGGCCGAGCACGCCGGTGATCAGGAACTGCGCCTTGGGGAACTTCTTCCCGAGCATGCCCATGAAGGGGATCGAGCCGCCCTCGCCCATGTAGCAGGCGTCCTTGCCGAAGCTCGCCTTCGAGGCGGATGAGACCGATTTCTCGAGCCAGGGCGCGAGCGCCGGCGCGTTCCAGCCCGCGGCGCCCTTCTCCGGCTCGAAGAGCACCTTCGCGCCGTAGGGCGGGTCCTTCTCGAGCAGCTTCTTGAGCTTCTTCGAGGCGAGTTCGGCATTGCCGGTCGGGGGCACGCGCACGGAGAGCATCAGGCAGGTGAAGGGCCGCAGCACGTTGCCCGCGCTGCCCATCTCGGGGATGCCCGCGGCGCCGGTGATCGAGAGCGTCGGCCGCCAGGTGCGGTTGAGCATCAGCTCCGCGGTGTCCTTCTTCATGGGCTTCATGCCCGGGGTCCAGGGGAACTTCGAGTAGACCGCCTTGCCGAGCACCTTTGCGGTCGCGGCGGCCTGCTTGACGCGCTCCTTGGGGATCTTCACGTGCAGGTCGGAGAGCAGGATCTTGCCCGTCTCCTCGTCCTCGATGCGCGAGAGCAGCGTGCGCGCGATGCGGAAGCTCGAGGCCACGATGCCGCTCGCGTCGCCCGAGTGCACGCCCTCCTTGAGCACCTCGACGATCAGCTTGCCCGCGACCAGTCCGCGCAGCGAAGTCGTGCTCCACAGGCGATCGTAGTCGCCGCAACCCGAGTCCAGGCACACGATCAGGCTCACGTCGCCGATGCGCTTCTCGAGGTGCTCGATGTAGGCCGGCAGGTCGTAGCTGCCCGATTCCTCGCAGGCCTCGATCATCACGACACAGCGCGCGTGCGGGATCTTGGCGCGCTGCAGCGCCTCGATCGCCGTGAGCGAGGCAAAGGCCGCGTAGCCGTCGTCCGCGCCGCCGCGGCCGTAGAGGCGATCGCCCTTCATGACCGGCTCCCAGGGGCCGGTGCCCTGGAGCCAGCCGGTGAACTCGGGCTGCTTGTCGAGGTGTCCGTACATCAGCACGGTGTCCTTGCCGCTGCCGGGGATCTCCATGAAGATCAGCGGCGTGCGGTTGGGCAGGCGCACGACCTCGACGGTGAGCCCCGCGATCTCGCGCGCCTTGCACCAGTTCTCGATCAGCGCCACCGCGCGGTCCATGTGGCCGTGCGCGACCCAGTCCGGGTCGAAGAAGGGCGACTTGTTGGGGATGCGGATGTACTCGGTCAGCGCGGGAACGATCGAGGAATCCCAGGTGCGGTTGACGAAGTCTTGGAGGCTCTTGTGATCCATGGCGTGCGTTGAACGATGCGGGGCCTGCGGAGCCCTCCCAGCATACTCTCCGCTCGCGCGGGCGTGAACGCCCCGCGCCGCTCGCACGCGCTCAGACCGAGCTCGAGCTGCGCACTCCGGCGCAGCACTTCTCGAATTCGCCCAAGGCTGCCTCGATCGCCTCGTGACCGGCGAGATCCTTGACGCAGCGCTCGAGCTCCGCCGCGCGCCGGCTGAGCTCGGGATAGCCGTAACTGCCGCAACTGCCCTTCAACTGGTGCGCCAGGCGCGCGAGCTCCTCGAGCTGGCCCTCCGCCAGGTGCCGGCGCAGTGCCTGCAGATCGTCGCCGAGTTCGCGCACGAAGAGTTCGACGAGCTGTGTGAAGCTCTCGTCCTTGACCTCGATGCGCGGCGCGGGGCGCGGCTGCGGCAGCGCCGCGGGCGTCTCCGCGCGGCCGAGTGCGAGCGAGCGCTCGAGCGCTGCGAAGAACTGGTCGAAATCGATCGGCTTGGCGCAGAACTCGTCGCAGCCCACGTCGAGGCAGCGCTGACGGTCGGGAGTCATGGCGTTGGCCGTGAGCGCGATGATCGGCGTTCGCAGGCCCTCGTCGCGCATGCGTCGCACGGCCGAGTAGCCGTCGAGCACGGGCATCTGCATGTCCATCAACAGCACGTCGAAAGGCTGGCCGGCTTCGCGCGCCTTGTGAACGGCCTCGATCGCCTCCGCGCCGTTCTCGACCGAGGTGAGCTCCACCCCCACACGGCGCACGAGGTGCGCGATCAGGCGGCGGTTGTCCTCGCCGTCCTCGGCCAGCAGCACGCGCGCGGGCTGCGCCGGCTTGCGCGCGGTGTAGCGCGTCTCCCAGAGGCGCGGGCTCGCCCCGTCGAGTCCCTCGGATCCGCGCCACAGACAGCCCTCGGTGAGGCCCGCCTCGATGTCGAAGGCGAAGGTGCTGCCCGAACCCGGACTGCCCTCGGCCACGATCCTGCCGCCGAGTCGCTCGACGAGGTGCGCGCAGATCGAAAGACCCAGGCCGCTGCCGCCGAAGCGCTGCTGGATCGTCTCGTCGGCCTGCGAGAAGGGCACGAAGAGGCGCTCGATGGTCTTCGGATCCAGGCCGATGCCGGTGTCCTCGATCCGGAACCACAGGCGCGCCTCGCCCGCGCGCGCTTCGCGGCAGCCCACGGAAAGGCGCACGAAGCCGTGCTCGGTGAACTTGATCGCGTTGCCGACGAGGTTGAGCAGCACCTGCTTGAGGCGCAGGTCGTCGGTGACGATCCCGTCGGGTACCGGCCGCGGGATCTCGACGCGGAACTCAAGTCCCTTGCGCGCCGCGCGCGCCCCCATCACGGAACGCACCTCCGAGAGGATTCCGAACAGGCTGCAGGGCGCGGACTGGAGTTGCAGTCGGCCGGCCTCGATCTTCGAGATGTCGAGCACGTCGTCGATGAGGTGCATCAGGTTGTCCGCATTGCGGCGGATCATCCCGATCGACTCGACGCGGCCGTTCGGATCGAAGCCGGGGTCGAGCAATTGCTCGGCGAAGCCCAGAATCGAGGTCATCGGCGTGCGGAGCTCGTGGCCGACGCTGGCGAGAAAGGCGCTCTTGCGCGAACTCGCCTCCTCCGCGATGCGCCGCGCCGATTCCGCGGATGTGCGTGAGGTCTCGCTCTTTGCGAGCGCCGCCTCGAGCTCGCGCAGGCGCGCGGCGAGGGCTTCGCTCGCGCCCGCGGGAGCATTGGCGGAGCTCGCCAGCACCGCAACCGCGCTGGGCGCAGGGGCAGCGATCGCCCCCTCGAGCGCCGACTCAGCCCGCGCGAGCCGGCGTGCGCCGACACTGATCAGCGCGGCCAGCAGCGCGCACCAGCCGAAGAGCGCCCAGCGCCAGCACGAAGCAGAGACGATCGAGTGCGTCATGCCCGACTCGAACATGCCGGCGATGCGCTGGCCGTGCTCGCGCAGCTCGGCCACCTGCTCGTCCTTGGCTCGTGGGCCCGCCCCGAGCGCGTCGGCCTGCACGGCGTACTCCTCGAGCTCCGCCCTCAGCGCGGGCTGATCGGAGACGCCGCTGTCGTCGACGTACAGCAACAGGTCCTGCACGATGCGGCCGAGCGCGAGACAGGCCTGCGCGGTGCCGGGTTCGCCGCGCACGAGCGCCCACTCGGTGTTCCGCATCTGGCTCAGGTCCTCGCGCACGAGCTCGCGGCTCGCGATGCCCTCAGGCCAGGCGAGAAGGGTCAGCAGCGCCAGGACACCCGACGCGATGGCGGCCAGCGCAAGGCTGCCGAAGGGGCTCGGGCCCGCTTGCCCAGTCGAGGAGGACATGACCTCAGCCTGCCTCGCGCACGGGCGCGCCCGGCGGGCGCTCGCCACGGATCGTGTTGCGGCCGGCGGCCTTGGCCTCGTAGACCGCCGCGTCGCCGACCTTGAGCAGCGCCTGCGGACCCTTCATGCCCGCATGGCGCTGCGCGACGCCCAGGCTGACCGTCATGCGCCCGTGGAACTCGCCCGCGTGGACCAGCGATTGCTCCACGGCGGCGCGCAGGCGCTCCGCGCACTGCCACGCTCCGGCGAGGTCACTGTTGATGTTGATCACGAGGAATTCCTCGCCGCCCATGCGGCACACGACGTCACCGCGCCGCGTGCGTGCACGCAGCGTGTCACTGACCGCCTTGAGCACGAGGTCGCCCACGTCGTGGCCGTACTCGTCGTTGATGCGCTTGAAGTGGTCGATGTCGACCTGCACGACCGAGAGCGGGCGTCCGAGTCGCTCGGCGGCCTGCCATTCCAGTTCGAGGCGGCTCATCGCGTAGCGGCGGTTGGGCAGCTCGGTCAGGAAGTCCGTCGACGCGGCGGTGCGCAATCTGCGCGTCAACAGGCCCATGTCCGCGACCTGCTTGAGGCGCTCGACCTTGTCCGACTCGACCTGCTGCTGCAACTCGATCAGGCGCCGGCCGGCCTGCACGCGCGCGAGCAGGATGCGCGGGTTGAAGGGCTTGGTGACGTAGTCGTCCGCGCCGGAGTTGAAGGCGTCGAGCACGCGCTCCTCTTCTTCGCGCGCGGTGAGCATCAACACGAACGTGCGTCGGCCGCTCTCCATGCGCCGCAGCGTGCGGCACAGCTCGAGCCCGCTCATGCCCGGCATCGACCAGTCGGTGACGACGATCTGCGGCGACTCCTGCAGCGCGAGCGAGAGCCCGGCCTCGCCGTCCGCGGCCTCGACCACCTGGTAGCCGGCGCTGAGCAGCAGGTGCGTCAGCAGACGTCGCAATTTGGTGTCGTCATCGACGACGAGCACCTTGATGGCCTTGACCGCGGCTGCGAGTTCGGGTTCGGCCTCCACAACCGGCATCACCGCGGGCTGGATCGGGACTTCCTGCGCGTGGATGCGCGCCTGCTGGCGGCCGGATTCCCAGCTCTTCTGCGCGCCCTCGAGGGCCGAGCGCAGCTCGCCTTCGTCGATCGAGAGACTCGCACCCAGTGCGACCAGGCCTTCCCAGAGTTCGTCGCGGGAGGCGCTACGCAGGCGCGACCCGGTGATCCAGTCGGCCGCGAGCGTGCCCGCATCGACGAGCAGTCCGAGACGGCGCGTGAGTTCGTCCTCCTCCGGATCCGGGCTCTTCGTGCGGTCGAGTGCCAGCGCCGCTGCCGCGAAGCGCGCGGGCAGGCCACACTCGCCCATCAGAGCGGCGGAGACCTCCCAGCGGTGGATCTCGAAGGTCTCGCGTTCGGCCTCGAGCAGCACCTCGAGGCTCTCGTGTGCGTGCAGCGCGCGCAGGCGATCGACCTCCTTGGGGTGCGCGCAGGCCAGCGCGAGCTCGCCGCAGTGCGCGAGCAGTCCGCAAACGTAGGCCTCGCCCGGATCGCAATCGCCGCTCAGCTCCGCGAGGCGCCGCGCGGCGTACGCGCTGGCGAGCGACCAGGACCAGAAGGCCTCGTAGTCGAAGTGCTCGCACAGGCTGGCGCGGTTCGAGGAGAGCAGCGTGAAGCGCAGCGCAGTTGCGCGCAGTTCGCGCGGACCGAGCACGACTGCGGCGCCGAACACGCTCGTGGCCGAGAGGCCGTGAGTCGCGCAGCGCGCGTTGGCGGCCTTGAGCACGCGCAGAACGGAGGCCGGGTCGCTCTCCAGGCAGTGGATCAGCGCTTCGAGACTCGCGTCCTCGCGCTGCGTTGCACGCAGCACGGCCATCCCGACTCCCGGGGGCGAAGGCAGCCCTCCGGAGAGCCTGAATTCCTCGAATCCTTCCTCGAGCACGTGGTTCCCGTCTCCCTCAGGCCGTCTTGGCCACGGACGAGGTCTCGTCCGCGATGCGCACCTGGTTGCGTCCGTTGTTCTTGGCTGCGTAGACCGCCTCGTCCGAGGCCTTGAAGAGCGCCTCGTAGTTGGCGGTGCCCGGCTTGCGCTCGGCCACGCCCAGCGAGACCGTCACGTTGCGCTCGAAGCTGCCGCACTTGATCACGTTGCGCTCGATCGCGAGGCGGATGCGCTCGGCGCAGATGCGCGCCTGCGCGACGTTCGCGTTCGGGCACACGACGAGGAACTCCTCGCCGCCCAGACGCGCGACCTCTTCGCCCTGGCGCACGGAAGCGCGCAGCACGTTGGCGCTCTCCTTGAGCACCACGTCGCCCACATCGTGGCCGTGAACGTCGTTGACCTTCTTGAAGAAGTCGATGTCCAGCATGATCACCGAAAGCGGCCGATTGGTGCGGCAGGACGCGTCCCACTCCTGCTCGAGGCGCTTCATGATGTAGCGCCGGTTCGGCAGATCGGTCAGCGCATCGGTCAGCGCCGCCGTGCGCAGCTTGCGCGTCAGCGAGCCGAGCTCCGCGACCTGCTGCATCATCACCTGGCGGTCGGCCTCGACCTTGGCCTTGAGCTCGATCACGCGCTGTCCGCCCTTGAGGCGCGCCATCAGGATGCGCGCGTTGAAGGGCTTGGCGACGTAGTCGTCGACGCCCGCGTCGAAGGCCTCGACCACGCGGTCCTCGTCATCGCGACCCGTGAGCAACAGGAAGTACATGTCCTGGCCGCTCTCGATGCGCCGCAGCGCACGGCACAGGTCCAGGCCATCGATCTCGGGCATCATCCAGTCGGCGAGCACGACCTGCGGGTTGACCTCGAGCGCGATCTGCAGCGCCTCACGCCCGTCGCGGGCGCAGGTGACGCGGTGGCCGGCCTTGCGCAGCGTGCGCTCGATCAGCTTGAGCGACATCGGGTCGTCGTCCACGGCGAGCACGTGCAGTCCGGTCGGCGCGGCGGGCGCAGCCGGGACGACGCTCGCGCCGGGTGCGGCGCCGGATTCCGCCGGCGCGCTGCTGGTTTCGGGCAGGGTCCCGACGGCCGCGGCGCGCTGGGAGAACTGCTCGTAGCGCAGCGGCGAGCGCTTGGGCAGCTTCAGGATGCCGTTCCACTCCTGCCACTCGCGCGAGATCGACTCGCACAGCTCGGCGAAGGCCGGTTCCTCCAGGCCGAGGTAGTCGCGCACCAGCGCGAGCCGCACCGCGTGCTGGCTCCAGACGTCGGCGGCCGAGTTCTCGTCGGCGAAGAGCAGTTCGGCGACGGCCTGCGCGGACCACAACACGCCGGTCGTGGCGGCCGAGCGGCGGTCCTCTTCCTGCTGCTTGGGGTTGAAGGTCTCGTAGGAGAGCAGTGCTTCCGCCTGCGACTGCGGAATGCCCCAGTCCTCGAGCATGTACGCGCCGACCTCGCAGTGGTCGATGTCGAAGGCCTCGCGCTCGTAGCGCCCGCTGGCGGCGACACTCGCACCCGGGTGGGCCGCGAGGATGCCCGAATACTCGCGCGGATAGACGCTGGCGAGCGCCAGCGTGCCGATCTCGGAGAGCAGGCCGAGCACGTAGGCCTCGGAAGGCGAACCGATGCCGCGCAGGCGGCTGATCGACTGCGCCGCGACGCCGCGTGCGAGCGACATCGACCAGTAGCGCTCGTATTCGAACTTCTCGCAGCCGCCGCTGCGGTTGGCTGAGATCAGCGAGAGGCCGAGCGCCACGTTGCGCACGGAGCGCACGCCCAGGCGCATCGTCGCCTCGGAGACGGTGGTGATCGCCTGCCCCTGCCCCGGCCTGCGCCGAATTGGCGATCTTGAGCAGGCGCCCCGTCAGGGCGGAGTCCGCCATGATCGCGTTCGCGATGTCATCGGCGGAGAAGTCCTCGCCGCGCGTGATCTCGAGCACGCGCATCCCGACGCCGGGCGGCGAGGGCAGGCGGTTCGTGAGCTTCAGTTCTTCGAAGGTCTGGCGGATCATGGGAGTGGTGTGCTTTGGGATGCCGGTTGAGCGGAAGGCGTCCTGGAGCGCGCGGTGTCAGTCGCGCAGGCCGCGCAGGGCGCTTTCCACGCGCGCGTAGTATTCGGCGGAACGCTGGTAGAGGTCGGTGCACACCTTTCCGTCCTGGCTGCGTGCGGAGCTCTCGAGCTCTTTGCACAGAGCGGACAGCCCGAGGGCCCCGATGTTCGCGCTGGCGGACTTGAGCGTGTGCGCCGCGCGTTCGAGCAGCTTCCAGTCGCCCGAGCAAAGCGAGCCCTCGATGTCGCGCATGCGCTGCGGGGCGTCGCTGAGATAGAGATCGATCAGTTCGTCGAGCAGGCCCGGCTCCTCGTCGCCGCCGAGCTCGCGCAGGCCGTGGATCACGGAGCGATCGATGACTTCCTGGGTGGTGTCTTGGGACGAGCCTGAAGAGTCGGAAACTGCCATGGACTGCTCCGGTGTGAAGGGGAACTCCCACGTCCGCCGCGGGCGCGACGGTCGCAGGATTCGATCGGAGCTTCATCGGAGTCCCGAGGCGGTGAACTTGCGCCAAGGGGCAAAACCCGGCCTGCTCGGGGCCGGAAACTATTTCCAGGCCCGCGAGCGCCGTGCAAGACCGGGCCGGCGGCAGTCCGAGCCGCCGCGCGGTACGCGAGCGTCAACCCTTGCGCTTGCCTTCGATCTCGTCCGCCATCGCCTGGCAGTCGTAGATCTTGCGCAGCGCCTCGAGGATCGCGCGCGTGTCGACCGACACGGCGCGCGCGACCTCGTCCTCATACGCGATGTCGAGCACGAGGCTCTGGATGTTGCCGTCGAAGATCAGGCCGACGACCTCGCCCGCCTTGTTGATCGTCGGCGAGCCGGAGTTGCCGCCGATGATGTCGCAGGTCGAGACGAAGTTGAACGGCGTGTTGGGGTTGAGCATGTCGCGCGCGCCGGCCCAACGCGGCGGGAGCTCGAAGGGGTACTGGTTGTGCCGCTCTTCGCTGCGCTGGTAGAGCCCGGCGAAATTCGTGAACGGCGGGATCTGCTGGCCGTCCTGCTGGTAGCCCTTGATCGTCCCGTAGGACAAGCGCAGCGTGAAGGTCGCGTCGGGGTAGAGCGAGTTGCCGTAGATCGCGAATTGCGCCTGCGCGATCTTGGCGTAGCCCGCACGCTCCTTGCTGTCGACCTCGTCCTCGAAGCGCTTGCGCTGGGCACGGTTCTCGGCGTCGAAGGCCTTCGCGAGCGCGATCAGCGGATCCTTGGAGGCGTCGATCGCGGCCTGCTTGCCGTCGTAGAGCCGCTTGCGCTCGGCCACGTCGCCGAGCTTCGTGCCGTGGATCAACTGCTCCGCGCGCAGGCGCGGCGGCAGTCCACCGAGCGCTTGCACTACCGCAGGATCGTCTGCGCCGAGCATCTCGGTCATCAACTGCAAGCCGCTCGCGAGACGGTCGATCTCGAGCTCGGGGTAGACCGGCGCAGGCGAGAAGAGCTGCTGCAGCAGGGAGTCGCGGCGCGCGTTGGTGTACTCGCGCAGGCGCTGCGAATTCTCCTTCGGGTCTTCCGCGGCGATGCGCAGGAGCCCGCGCGCGGTGCCGTAGAGCCCGCCCAGGCTGCCATTGCCGACACCCGGCGCGTTCATGCGCTCGAAGAAGGTCGCATAGGTCTTCTCCGCGGCGGCGATCTCGTCCCAGGCATCGCCCCACTGCGCCTTGTACTCGGGGCTCGCGGCGACGGCGTCGCGCAGCTTGCGCTCGGCCTCCTGCTTCTTCGCGAACATGCGCTCGTCCTGCAGTCCCTCGAGGATTCCCGTGCGCGCCTTGCGCGAGTTCTGCACGCCGAAATACTCGCCCTCGGCTATGCGCGCGTTCTCCGGGCTGCGGCCGCGGAAGGTCGCGAGCTGCACTTCGCGGCGCCACTGGTTGCGCATCTGCAGCGGGTAGGCGACATCGCGCAGGAACTTGAGGTGCTCGACGGTGAACAGGCGCTCGGTGCGGCCGGGATGGCCGGAGACGAAGACCAGTTCGTTGTCGGTCGTGCCGTTCTTGCTCCAGGCGAGGAAGTGCTCAGCCTGCAGCGGCTTGCCGTTCTCGTAGATGCGGAAGAAGCACATGTCGAGGTCGAAGCGCGGGTACTCGAAGTTGTCCGGGTCGCCACCGAAGAAGGCGATGCCCTTCTCGGGCGCCATCACCAGACGCACATCCTGGTAGGCCTTGTAGCAGTAGAGCGAGTAGCGCCCGCCCTGGTAGAGCGTCACCACGTCGCTGCGCAGACCGGTCTTGTCCTTCGACTCGGACTCGATCGTGCTCATGATCTCGCGCCGCGCCTTGCCGGCCGCCGCGTCGTCCATGCCCGGCTGCACGGCGCCGTTGACGCGCGCGGTCACGTCCTCGATCGACCAGAGAATGTTGACCTCGAGGTCGGGGCAGGGCACTTCATCGGCCCGCGTCTTGGCGTAGAAGCCCTTCTCGATCAGGTTGTTGCCGGGCGTGCTCATCTTCTCGAGCATCCCGCTGCCGACGTGGTGGTTGGTCATCACCAGGCCGTTGGCCGAAACGAGCGAGCCCGAGCCGCCGGAGTTGAAACGCACGGAGGACTTCTGCACGTGCTCGAGCCAGGCATCGCTGATCGCGAAGCCGTACTTCTTCTGGATCTGCGCGGTGGGCACGAGATCGAAGGGCCACATCCCCTCGTCGGCGCGTGCGGAGAAACCTAGGGCGAGGAGGACGGGGAGGGCGAGGAGGAGGCGCAACTGGCTCATGGGGGCTCCGGAGGGTTCAGGTCGAGCGCAGAGTCTAGCGCCCAGGCTGCGCCGCGCGCGCGTGCTCACCCAACCCGAACTTGGTATGACGGGAGCCGCCGTGAAGTACGCAATCCTCCTCCTCGTCCTGTGTGCATGCCGCTCGGCCGCGGTCTCAACTGCGCCGAATTCCGGCTTCGAGATCCTCGTGCAGGGCTACCAGTCGGGCGAGCACTCGCCGGGCTACCAACTGATCACCAATGCCGAGGACTGGCACACGTTCTGGAAGCGCCACTCGGCCTGGCGCATTCCGCCGGCGCCCGAGCCCGCGGTCGACTTCGCCGAGAAGAGCGTGATCGTCGTGCGCGCGGGCGACCAGCCCAGCGCCGGATGGGTGCTCGCAACGAACTCGGTCTGGCGCGAAGCGGACGTGCTGCACGTGGATGCGGTCCTCGACGTGCCGCCCAGCGACGCCGTCGTGCCGCAGGTCGTGACGCAGCCCTACCAGATCCTGCTCGTCCCGCGCACGAGCGGGCCGCTGCTGGTGAAGGTCGATCAGCGCCGCATCAACCGGTAGCCCGCGCTGCTGCCGGCCGTCAGCGCGCTGAAGTCCGCCACGGTGAAGTCGACCCCATTGAGCGTCTCGTGCTCGCCGAGCGAGATCACGACCGGCTGGTCGATCGTCGGGTAGAGACCGCCGTAGATGTCGCCCGGCCCGAGCACGAAGTTGTCGTTGTTGTCGTCGGAGCCGCACACGAGCAGGTAGTCCCCCGCCGGCAGGTCAGGCATCGAGAAGTCCAGGCCCGTCGTCGGGTTGACGATCACCTGCGCGACCGTGTCGAAGGTGTCGGCGGTGATCAGCAGCACGTAGAGGTCCACGTCGACCGGCAGCGTCGCGGTGTCCACGCTCATCGAGACGTCGATCACCGACACCCCGCCGTTCGAGGAGACCGTCACCGTGCCGGTGTAGTTCCCGTCGGCGAGCCCGGTGCGGTCGACGTCCACGCTGATCGAGGAGGTGTCGCTCGAGCTCGAACCCGAGGCGATCGCCGCCGCGCTCAGCCAGTTGCCGCCGCTGGTCGTGTTCACCACGACCGAGGTCACGTCGAGCAGGCCCGCGCCGAGGTTCGAGACCTGCGAGGAGAGCGAGGTCGTTTCGCTGCCAAAGACCAGCGCCAGCGGCGTCACCGCGAGCACCGGCACGCCACTGCTCATTCCGTCGGCGGCGCTGACCGCCCCGTAGGCGTCGACGAGCCCCCAGCCGTACAAGTTGTCGCGTCCGGGCGCACCGAGGTCGATCGCCGTGCTCGTCATCAGCGATTCGATCTGCGCCGGAGTCAGCAGCGGATCGACCGCGAGCATCAGCGCCGCGACACCCGCCGCGTGAGGGCAGGCCATCGAAGTGCCCTGGTAGAAGGCGTAGATCGGCGTGAAGGGCGGCGTCGTGCCGTCCATCAGCGTCGAGAGGATGCCGTCGGCGTAGCCGTCGTGGTCGAGGTCCACCGAGGTGTCGCCGCCCGGCGCGCACACATCGACCGTCGAACCGAAGTTCGAGTACGGCGCGCGCTGCGCATTCGCATCCACCGCCGCGACCGAGATCACGCCCGTGTACGCCGCCGGGTAGCTCGGCGCCGAGCTGTTCTCGTTGCCCGAAGCGGCGAAGATCACGACACCCGCGTTGCGCGCCTGCGTCACGGCCGTCTGCACCGTGCTCGAGGAGCCCGGCCCGCCCAGGCTCATGTTGATCACGTTCGCGCGCACCGCGGGCAGCGTGCCCGAGCTGTTCGCGATGCGGCCCGCGTACTTGATCGCGTTGACGATGTCGAAGCTCGTGCCGCCCTGCTTGCCGAGTACGCGCAGGCTCATCAGCCCGGTCGCCCAGGTGACGCCCGCGACGCCCGAGCCGTTGTTCGACGACGCGCCGATCGTGCCCGAGACGTGCGTGCCGTGGAAGGAGTTCGGCTGCAGCCCGCTGCCGTCGCCCTCGTCGAAGGGATCGGAGTCGAGGCCATCGCCGTCGCCCGCGTTCGCCGCGTCGGAGATGAAGTCGTAGCCGGGGATCTGCCGCGCGACGAGGTCGGGGTGCGGCGTCTCGCCCGTGTCGATCACGGCGACGATCACCGAGCTCGAGCCCGTCGTGACGCCCCACGCCTCCGGCAGGCGCATCAGCGGCATGTCCCACTGGTAGGTGTAGTAGGTGTCGTTGGGCGTGACGCCCGACGCGCGCCAGACGACGTTCGCCTCGGCGTACTCGACGCGCGCGTCCTCCGCGAGCGAGCGCACGCGTTGTAGCACCGAGAGGTGCGCCGCGCGTTTTTCGATGCCCTTGGGCGAATCGAAGTCGACCAGTGTCGGCCCGTCCGGCATGCGCAACCGCACGCGCAGCCCGCGCTCGGCGAGCAGCGCATCGAGCGATGCTCCGGTCTTGGGCGCGACGACGAGCTCCCCGGCGCGGCACTCGATGCGCGGCTCTTCGTAGGCGCCAAAGAGCGCGTGCGCCGCCGCCGGATCGAGCGCGTTTGCGCCGCGGATGCCGCGACCGGCCGCGGGACCGGCCGCCGCGGAGAATTCGAGCGCCAGCGTGCCGCTGCCGCGCAGCACGACATCGAAGGAACCCTGCACGTCGAATTCGAGCTGCGTGTGGTGCTGCGCCGCGGGCGCGAGGGCGCCGTAGCGCAAGGCGACCGGATCGTAGGCAGCGAGAGCGAGCTCTCCCTGCCCGCGCGCGCGCACGCGCACGTGCAGCGCTTCGCGCGCGACGAAATCGAGCGCGTGCAGAGTCTCGTCGTCCTGCGTCGTGAAGTGGAGCCTCGTCCCCGCGCTCACGGGGCCGTGCACCGCCGCCGCGTCGAGCGAGCCCGTCCCCCCCTGCAAGGGCGCGGTCGTGCCCGCAGGCTGGAAGTCGATCGTGCCCGCGATCGAGGCCGGGCCGGACCCGCTGCCTCCACCGCCGCAGGCGCTGGCGAGGACGAGAGCGGAGGCTGTGACGAGGATGCGGAAGGTGTTCGAGGCGCTCATGGCCCACGGATTCTCTCTCGCGCGCGTCGCGCGGGCAATCACAGCCTCACGCGGGAGTCAGGTATCCGAACACCTCGCGTATGCGCGCTTCGAGGTGCTGCTCGACCGCCGCGAGTCCTGCGGGAACGTCTGCGAACTCGTCGAGGTTCGCCATCAGGGCCGGGTCGAGGCCGCAGGGCTTGAAACGGCGGAAATCGGAGAGGTCGGCGTGCACGTTGAGCGCGAAGCCGTGCCAGGTGACCCAGCGGCGCACGGCAACGCCGATCGAGCACAGCTTGCGCCCCTGGACCCACACGCCCGTCTTGCCTTCGACGCGCCCGCCGACGACGCCGAAATCGCCCAGCGCGCGGATCACGACCTCCTCCAGATCGCGCAGGTACGCGTGCAGATCGCGCTGGCCCTCGGGCAAGAGGCGGATCGGATAGCCGACGATCTGTCCCGGGCCGTGCCAGGTCGCCTCGCCGCCGCGCTCGATCTCGACCACGCGCAGGCCGCTGCCGGCCGCATCGCCCGGCGGCGAGCCGCGGCCGAGCGTCACGACCGGTTCGTGCTCGGTGAAGAGCAGCGTGTCGCTCACGTGGCCGTCGACGCGCGCGCCGACGAGCGCTTCCTGCAGCGCGTGCGCGTCCTCGTAGCGCGTGCGGCCGAGCCGCCGGACCTCGAGCAGTGGCGCAAGTCCCACGCGGACCGTCCTACTTCTTCTGGAAGATGTGCACCGCCATGCCGTGCACCGACTCGGCGGCTTCCATCAGCGCCTCGGGCAGCGTCGGATGCGCGTGGATCGTGCGCGCGATGTCCTCGGAGGTGGCGCCCATCTCGATCGCGAGCGCGGCCTCGGCCACGAGTTCGGTCACTTCGGGCCCGACCATGTGCACGCCGAGCACGAGATCGCTCTTGGCGTCGGCGATGATCTTGATGAAGCCCTCGGACTCCATCAGCGAGAGCGCGCGGCCGTTGGCGGCGAAGGGGAAGCTGCCGATCTTGATCTCGAGCTTCTGCTCCTTGCACTGCTCCTCGGTCAGGCCGACCGAGGCCATCTCGGGCGCGGTGAAGATCACGGCGGGCACGCAGCGCACGTCGTACTCCTCCTTCTGTCCCGCAATCACCGCAGCGGCGACGAGGCCCTCCTTCGAGCCCTTGTGCGCCAGCATCGGCTGGCCGGCGATGTCGCCGGCGGCGTAGATGTTCGGCACCTTGGTGCGCATCTGCTTGTCGACGGCGAGGAAACCCTTCGCGTCCACGGCGAGGCCGACCTTCTCGAGCGCCAGGCCGGCGCTGTAGGGCCGGCGGCCGACGGTCGAGAGGATCTGGTCGCATTCGATGGTCTTCTCGCCGGTCTTGGTCTTGACCTTGACCGTGCTCTTCTTCTTGTCGTGCGTGAAGCCCTGCGCGAAGGTCTCCGTCAGGAGCTCGATGCCCTGCTTCTTCATCGAGCGCTCGATGATCTTGACGCAGTCGCGCTCCTGGCCCGGCAGTGCGCCCGCGGTCGCCTCGAGCACGGTCACCTTCGAGCCCAGACGCCGGTACATCATGCCCAGCTCGAGGCCGATGTAGCCGCCGCCGATCACGACCAGGTGCTCGGGGATGCGCTTGGGCACGAGTGCGCCGGTCGAGGACCAGACCTTGTCCTCGTCGAACTTGAAGCCGGGGATCTCGATCGGCGTCGAGCCGGTGGCGATCACGGCGTCGTCGAAGGTGAGCGTCTTGGTCGCGCCGTCGTTCTGCTTGACCGAGATCGTCTTCTTGTCGACGAAGGAGGCCGAGCCCATCACGACCTCGACCTTGTGGCTCTTGAGCAGGATCCCGACCCCGCCGGTGAGCTTGGCAACGACGCTCTGCTTCCACTCGACGAGCTTCGCGAGGTCGAGCTTCACGTCCGAGGCCGTGATCCCCATCGCGCTCGCCGCGCCGATGCGGTGCAGCAGCGAACCGGCCGCGATCATCGCCTTCGAGGGGATGCAGCCCACGTTGAGGCAGCAGCCACCGAGAAACTCCTTCTCCACCACCGTCACCTGCTGCCCGAGCTGGGCGAGGCGGATGGCACAGACGTAGCCGGCGGGACCGGCACCGATGACGACGACCTTGCGGGGGGTGCTCATGCGCGGGAATCTCTCTCGAAAAGGCGCAGCATTCTAGCTCGCGCGAGGCTCCCGCGCCCCCACGGGTCGCCAAGTGCTCGAACTGCCTGTATTCTTCTTGGCCCCCATGGCAGCCGAAGCACCCGCACTGACCCACTGCCCCAACTGCGGAGCCGCGCTCAAGCGCCCGGATCTCTCGCTCTGCGCCTACTGCGCCATGCCGCTCATGATGGGCGGAAGGGCCTCCGTCGCCGACGACGAGACCACGGCGCGCCTGAAACGCATGCGCGAGCACGCGAACTTCCCCGCCGCGCAGGCCTTCGTGCCTCCGGACCCGGAGGTCGAGCGCGTCGTCGCGAAGAAGCGCAACCGCGGCCTGCTGCTGGTCATCTTCGGCGCGCTGTGGCTCGCGGTCGCGCTGCTGGTGCAGTTCCTCGGCTCGGGCATCGATCTGCGCAGCCCCTGGCTGTGGGTCGGCGACGGCGTGGCGCTGCTCGGCATCCTCTCGATCGTGACCGCCGCCGGCGCGCGCGCGGCCGCGAGCGGAGGCAAGCCGCTGCTCGTGCGCCCCGCGATCGTCGCCGAGCGCCGCAGCGAGACCAACCCCGAGGGCCGCTACGGCGCGCGCACGCTGTACTTCTTCACGCTGCGCTTCGACGACACGAGCGAGGGCGAGTTCAAGTGGCCCGGCCAGGGCCTCTCGAGCGAGCCCATGGCCAACGGCCAGGTCGGCATCGCCTACACGCGCGGCGAAGACCTGATCGCGTTCCGCAAGCTGGGCTGAGGCGGGTTCGCGCTCAAAGCGGGAACGCGCCGTCGCCGGGCGTCGCTTCGCCGAGGCGCTCGGCGATCGCGATGAACTGGTTGTACTGCTTGCGCAGGTGCAGCGGCACTTCGGCGTAGACGTCCTCGACCAGCGTCTTGAGCGGCATCTTCGGCGCCGCTTCCTGCTTGTGGATCTCGGCGTCGATCTCGGCGTAGAGCTGCGCCTCGAGCTTCGCGCGCTCGCCCTTCGCGAGGATCTTCGCGGCGACGAGCTGCTTCTCGAAGCCCTCGATCGGATCGCGGCCTTCCCAGTAGGCGACCTCCTTCGCGTCGCGGTACTTGGTCGGGTCGTCCGAGCTCGAGTGGCCGAGCATGCGGTAGGTCTTGAGCACCACGAGCGACGGGCCCTTGCCCGAACGCGCGCGTTCGACGGCCTTCGAGACCGCCGCCTGCACCGCGAGCACGTCGTTGCCGTCCACGTCCTCGCCCGGCATGCCGTAGGCGGCGGCCTTGTCGGCGTAGCTCTTCGCGGCCGTCTGGGCCGAGCTCGGGACCGAGATCGCCCAGCCGTTGTCGACGCACACGAACACGCACGGCGCCTTCCATACCGCGGCGAAGTTCATCCCGCTGTGGAAGCCGTTCGAACTCGTCGCGCCGTCGCCGAAGTGGATCGAGTGCACCTCGTCCTTCCCGTGCAGCTTCGCGGCGTACGCCGCGCCGACGCCGTGCGGGATCTGCGTGCCGATGACGCTCGACCAGCTCGGGTAGTGCGTGCCCTTGTGCTGGAAGTGGTTGCACATCTGGCGGCCCTTGGCCGAGTCGTTCGAGTTGCAGTACATCTGCGCGATGTAGTCGCCGAGCGGCATCCCGCGCGCGAGCGCCGCGCCGCCCTCGCGCAGGCCCGACCAGAGCCAGTCCTGCGCCTCGAGCGCGCACGCGGGACCCACGAGTGCCGCCTCGAGCCCCTTCGCGGTGCCGACGAAACCGATGCGTCCCGCGCGCTGCAGCTTGAGCATGCGCTCGTCGAGGCAGCGGATGCGCAGCATGTGCACGAAGAGCTCGCGCTGGCGGGCGGGCGTGAGAGCGCCGCCGGCAGGCTTGTTGGAGCTCGACTGTTTGGGCTGTGCTTTCATCGGTGGCTCGTTCTTCGGCTCACGCATCACCGTACGGCGGAATGGCCTCGCGCACGACCATCGAGTAGAGCACGTCCGGATCGAGGTCCGCCCCGTTCGGCCACGCGATCGTGCCGTACTCCGGCTCGACGCGCACGCGACCGACGTACGCGGGATCCTTGAGCGGCTCGAACACGCCGGTGAACTTCAGGAACTTCCCGAGATCGACGTCGCCCTCGACTCCGTCTTCGAAACGCAGGTGCAGCTTGTGACCGCCGAGGTGCTTGGCTTGGAGGATGTCTTGCAGCACGCGCGAACTCCGTCGGATCGAGAACTCGATTCGCTCCGCGTTCAGAGCGCCAACAGGCCCGGGTTCTCGAGGAACTTTTTCAGCAGCACTAGGAAGCGCGCGCCGTCGGCGCCGTCGGCAAGACGGTGGTCCACGGAGCACGAGAAGTTCATGTACTGCCGCACCTCGATGCGGTCGCCCATCGACGTCTCGACCACGCCGGGCTTCTTCATGATGCGGTGCACGCCCAGGATCGCGACGTCGGGGTAGTTGATGATCGGCGTCGCGAGCGTCCCGCCGATGTTGCCGGCGTTGGTGATCGAGAAGGTCGAGCCCTTCAACTCGTCCGGCTTGACCTTGCCCGCGCGCGTGCGCTCGGCGAGTTCCGCGAGTTCCGCGGCGATCTGCAGGATGCTCTTCGAGTCGACGTTCTTCACGACCGGCACGATCAGGCCGTTGTCGGTGTCCATCGCGATGCCGAGGTTGACGTAGCCGTAGCGCACGATCTCCTGCGCCCCCTCGTCGAGGTGCGCGTTGAGCATCGGGTGCTGCGCGAGCGCCATCGCCGTCGCCTTCATGATGAAGGGCATGAACGTGATCTTGACGCCCGAGGCCGCGTGCATGGCCTTCGCCTGGTCCTTGAGCGCGACGAGCTGCGTGATGTCGACTTCCTCGACCACCGTGAAGTGCGGCGCGGTGAACTTCGAGCGCACCATCGCCTCGGCGATCTTGCGGCGCACGCCGCGGAAGGGCACGCGCGTCTCGCGCTCGCCCGGTGCGAGCGTGATCGGGGCGTACTGCGGACGCGTCGGGGCGGCGGAGGGAGCCGCGGCCGCGCTGCGCGAAGCGCCGTTCTGCGCAAAGGACTCGACGTCCGCGCGGCGCACGACGCCGTTGCGGCCGCTGCCCGCGACCGAGTGCAGGTCGATGCCGAGCTCGCGCGCGACGCGGCGTGCGCTGGGAGCGGCGAGCACCCTCTCTTCCGAAGCGCGGGCAACCGCGGCGGGAGCACCCGCCATCGCCATCGCGGGCGCGCGCGCGGGGGCCGCCGCTGCGACCGGAGCTGCGGCCGGCTTGGCCGTGGCCGCTCCCGCGGTCGCGAGCGAGAAGAGCACGGTGCCGACGGGGACGGTCTGACCGTCCTTCACGTGCAGCTTCGTGATCGTGCCGCCCGCGGGCGCGGGCACCTCGACGGTCGCCTTGTCGGTCATCACTTCGACGACGGACTGGTGTTCCTTGACCACGTCGCCGGCCTTGACCAGCCACTTGACGATCTCGCCCTCGGTCACACCCTCGCCGATGTCGGGCAGCTTGAACTCGAGCGACGCGCCGCCCGAGACAGGCGCGGCGGCGGGAGCAGGCGCGGGTGCGGCCTTGGCGGGCGCGGCCGGCGCCTTCGCCGGAGCGGGCGCGGGTGCAGCTGCGGGCTTCGGCGCCGCAGGCGCGGAGCTCGCGCCGCTCGCCGCCGTGTCGAGCACGAAGATCACGCTGCCGACGGGGACGGTGTCGCCCTCCTTGGCCTTGATCGCGGTGATCTTGCCGCCCGCGGGCGCGGGCACCTCGACGGTCGCCTTGTCGGTCATCACCTCGACGATCGACTGGTGTTCCTTCACCACGTCGCCGACCTTGACGAGCCACTTCACGATTTCGCCCTCGGCGATGCCTTCACCGATGTCGGGCAGCTTGAATTCGAGTGCCATGTGATTCCTCCCTGCTACTCCAGCTCGAACAAGAGAATGTCTTTGCGCATGCACTGGCCCGCCTCGGCGCACAAGCGCGCGATGCGTCCCGCGCGCGGCGCGCGGATCGTGGCCGTGCCGGCCTCGTGCGAGATCTCGAGCACGGGCTGGTTCGCGGCGACCTGGTCGCCGACCTTGACCAGCACGCGCAGGACCTCGCCGTTGTCGATGTCCTCACCCAGTTCGGGCAGCCTGACCTCGAGCGTCATGCGGCTGCTCACCAGCTCGCGACGCGCTCGATCGCGTCGAGCACACGGCGCTCGTCGGGCATGTAGTGGTGCTCGAGCGTGTTCGGGAAGGGCGTGTCGAAGCCCGTCACGCGCACGATCGGCGCCTCCATGTACTCGATGCAGTTCTCGGCGATCAGCGCACTGATCTCGCCGCCGTAGCCGCAGAAGCGCGGCGCTTCGTGGACGACCACGACGCGGCCGGTGCGCTTGGCGGCGTCCAGCACGCCCTCCTCGTCGAGCGGCAGCAGCGTGCGCAGGTCGACCACCAGACACTCCACCCCCTTTTCGGCCGCCTTGTCGGCCGCCTTCTGGCACACCGGCACCATCGCGCCGTAGCAGAAGACGGTCACGTTCGCGCCCTCGCGCACCGTGCGCAGCGTCGAGAGGTCGACGGTGTACTTGCCCTCGGGCACCTCGCCCTTCACGGCGCGGTAGAGCGCCTTGGGCTCGAGGAACAGCACCGGGTCGGGGTCGTTGATCGCGGCGAGCAGCAGGCCCTTTGCGTCGTGCGGCGTCGAGGGGATCACGACCTTCAGGCCGGGCGTGTGGCAGAAGTAGGCCTCGCCCGACTGCGAGTGGTACAGGCCGCCGCGGATGCCGCCGCCGTAGGGCGTGCGGATCACCATCGGCACCGTGTACTGGCCGCCGGAGCGGTAGCGGAACTTCGCCGCCTCGCTCACGATCTGGTCGAAGGCCGGGAAGATGAAGTCCTGGAACTGAATCTCGGCGACGGGCTTGAGGCCGTTGAGCGCCATGCCGATCGCGGCGCCGACGATGCCATCTTCCGAGAGCGGCGTGTCGAAGCAGCGCTCTTCGCCGAACTCCTTCGTCAGGCCCTCGGTCGCGAGGAACACGCCGCCCTTGGGGCCGACGTCCTCGCCGAAGACCAGCACGTTCTTGTCGTCGCGCATCGCCGTGCGCAATCCGTCGTTCACGGCCTGGATCAGGGTCAGGTTTGCCATCGCTGGGGGTCTCGTCGTGTCAGAGCGGGAACTTGCCGTCGCCGGCCTCGGCCTCGCCGTGCCGCGCGGCGACCTCGAAGGCCTGCTGGCCCTGGCGGCGCAGGTGCGCGGGCACCGTGGCGTACACATCGCTGAAGATCGTCTCGAGAGCCGGCTTCGCCGTCGCGGCCGCTTCCTTCGCGGCGACGTCGATCTCGGCCATGGCCTCGTCGTAGTACTGCGTGCGCATCTTCTCGCTCCAGAGCTTGCGCTTGCCGAGGAACTTCTCGAAGCGCAGCAGCGGGTCCTTCTTCTCCCACTCGGCGACGAGTTCCTTGGGCACGTAGCGCGTCGGATCGTCGGAGGTCGAGTGGCCGCCCATGCGGAAGGTCTTGGCCTCGATCAGCGTCGGGCCCTTGCCCTTGCGCGCGTATTCGGCGGCCTCGAGCACCGCCTCGCGCACCGCGAGCAGGTCGTTGCCGTCGACCAGGATGCCGGGCATGCCGTAGGCCTTGGCCTTGATCGCGAAGCCGTCGCTGGCGGTCTGCTTCTCGACCGGGCAGGAGATCGCGTACTGGTTGTTCTGGCACAGGAACACGACCGGCGACTTCCACACCGCCGCGAAGTTCAAGCCGGAGTGGAAGCCCAGCGAGCTCGTGCCGCCGTCGCCGAAGCTCGCCAGCGCAATGTGCTTCTCGCCACGCAGCTTCATCGCGTGCGCCGCGCCGACGGCCTGGATGATGTGCGTGCCGATCGGCGAGCTGATCGAGACGAACTTGATCGGCTCGGTGAAGGAGAAGTGCACGGGCATCTGGCGGCCCTTGGCGCTGTCCTCCGCATTGCCGAACATGTTGTGCATCATCGCGACGGCCGGGATGCCGTGGTACAGCGCCATCCCGAAGTCGCGGTAGCTGGGGAAGATCCAGTCGGTCTTCTTCAGGGCGCTCGCCGCCCCCACCTGGGTCGCCTCGACGCCCTTGTTGGGGATCGAGAAGCCGATGCGGCCGGAGCGCTGCAGCTTGAGGCAGGTGTCGTCGAAGGCGCGCACCCGCAGCATGGTGCGGTAGCAGTGCAGGAGCTCGGCGTCGGAGAGGCCGAGGTCGCGGACCTTCACGCGCCCATCGGGCTCGATCACGGTGCGGAGTTCAGCGGGGGTCATCAGGTGCGCTCCAGGGCGGTGGGAAAGGCCGAGGAGGATAACACGCGGAGGGGGGCCCGGACGAGGCGCGGATTCGCTCCTCGAGGGGGAAGAATCGCTCCCGGAGCGTCGTCCGCAAGGCTCCCCCATGAAGACGCCCCTCTCCGCACTGTTCCTGATCGCCTGCGTCCTCGGCAGCTCATGCGCGGACGAGGCCGCCCTGCGCCACCGCGACGTCGAGATGCTTGCCGCGCGCCACGAGGCCGAGCTGCAGCACTACGAGGACCTGCGCGCGCAGTTCGCGCAGCGCAATCCCTGCCCCAAGCAGATCGAGTTCCCCGGCCAGGGCACCGTGATCGTGCACGAGTGCGCCCTGCGCGGCCTGCCCGGCCACGAGGAGTTCTGGATCAAGTACACGTACTTGAACAGCACCGGCCGCGGGATCGAGAGCGCGCACATCCGTATCCAGGTCCGCGACGTGACCGGCGCGGAGCGCACGGACTCGAGCGATGCGCGGCTGCCGCTGGGACTGCGCCTGGGGCCCGATTCGAGCTACACCACCTTCACGCAGATCGGCCTCGAGGGCCTGGTGAAGATCGGCGAGCTCGAATGGTCGATCGAGGTCCAGGCGCGCGCCGACGGCGCGTGAATCAGCCCGCCGACTGCGCGCGGCGCTCGCGCACGAGGCGTGCGGCGAAAAACTCGCCGGCCTTGTAGGAGCTGCGCACGAGCGGGCCGCTCGCGACGTAGAGGAAGCCGAGCTCCAGGCCCAGGCGCTGGTAGGCGTCGAAGCGCTCGGGCGTGACGTACTCGCGCACCGGCGCGTACTTCGGGCCCGGGCGCAGGTACTGGCCCAGCGTCAGGAACTCGACGCCCGCGCCGCGCAGCTTGTGCAGCGACTCGACGATCTCCTCGTGGCTCTCGCCGAGTCCGAGCATGATCGAGGACTTCGTGAACACGCTTCCATCGAGCCTCTTCGCGCCCTGCAGCGTCTCGAGCGACTTCTCGAACGAGCAGCGCGGGTCGCGGATCTTGCGCTGCAGGCGGCTGACGACCTCGACGTTGTGCGCGAGCACGTCGGGGCGCGCGCTCATCAACGTCTCGAGGTCGCGGCCCTGGTAGTCGGGGATCAGCGTCTCCACCACCGTGCGCGGCGAGCGCTCGCGCACCTCGCGGATGCACTTGGCGTAGTGCGCCGAACCGCCGTCGGGGAGGTCGTCGCGGTCGACGCTCGTGATCACGACGTAGGCGAGGTTCATCGTCGCGACCGCGTGCGCGACGTTCTTCGGCTCGTCCGGATCGGGCGGCGGCGCCTGCAGCACGGTCTTCACCGCGCAGAAGCGGCAGCGGCGCGTGCACTCGTCGCCGAGGACCATCAGGGTCATCGTCGCGTGCTCGCCCTTCCAGCACTCGCCGATGTTCGGGCAGCGCGCTTCCTCGCAGACCGTGTGCAGCTTGAGGCCGCGCGCGAGCTCCTTGAGCTTCGTGTAGCCCTCGCCGCCGGGCAGCGGGACCTTGAGCCAGGCGGGCTTGCGTAGCGGCGTCGTCGAAGGGGTCTCGGGCGTCATGGCAGGCGAGGGACGGCCACGCATTCTAGCACGCGCCTCATGGCTTCCGCAGCCCCAGCCGCAGCAGCAGATACGCCGGCAGCGGCAGTTCCGCCGGCGCCACTTTGCCGTCGCGGTCGAGGTCCCAGCGCTCCTCGAAGCCGTCGACGGTGAGCTCCGATCCGTACAGACCGAGCAGCCCGATGCGCGACTGCCACTCGCGCTCGTCGAGCAGGTTGTCGCCGTTCTCGTCGAAGGCGACGAGCAGATCGGGGCGCGTCGGGGCCTCCTTGCGCGTGATCTTCTGTTGCGCTCCGGGCGGGAAGAGCTCGAGGAAACGCTCGCGCGTGAGCGTCGGCGGCAGCGGCCAGCGGAAGACCTGCCGCGCGGGCCACTCGGGAGCGAGCGCGGCGCTGCCGCGCTTGCCGGCCTTCGAATCGCGCGTGAGCGCGAGCTGCAGGTTCCCGTCGCCGTTGGCGTCGAGCGCGAGCCAGTCCTCGTCGCGCAGGCGGAACTCGCGCGCGTCGATGCGACCATCCTTGTTCAGGTCGACGGCGGCGAAGAGCTTCGCGGCGCGCGGGCCGCCGAAGCGCAACTCGCGCAGCTCGCCCGGACAGCGCGAGAGCTCCGCGGCGTCGAGGAAGCCGTCGCTCGAGAGGTCGAGCGCCGCGAAGAAGGCGCGCTGCATCTGCGCGCGGTCGAGCTTGCCGTTCTCGTCCGCGTCGAAACGCCGCGGGTCGGTGCCATCGAGCAGGCGCGCGAGGTCGCCGTCGCGCTGCACGCGCGCCATGCGCACCGCCGGAGCCGTCGGATCGACGTAGGTCTCGCCGGCAGCGCCCGTCTCCCCCAGCATCGCGCTCGTGAATGCTCGCAGCGAGAGCCGCGACTTGCCCGCCGCCGCTTCGAGCACGGGATGGCCGGCGAGCTCGTCTCCCTCGAGGAAGCCCGAGTGGTCCGCGTCGAGGCGCTGGAACTCCAGGCGCGCGGTGCTGCTCGCCGAACCCGCGGCGTTGGTCTCCTGCGGCGCGAGTCCGAGCGCCGCCGCGCCGACCGAGAGCACGCGCTGGATCTCGGGCCGCTCGAGCCAGCGACTGCTCGCGTGGCTGACGTCCTTCAGCGGCCGACCGTCCTCGTCCAGCATCTGGTCGAGCGGGAAGGACTCGATCGCGATCGCGTAACCGTGACGGATCCCGCCCAGCGCGCCGACCGAGGCCGGCTGCGCGGAGTTCGAGGCGTCGGTGACCAGCACGCCCTGATCGCCGGGCACGAAGAACATGCGCTGCAGGAAGGGCGAGTTGTACAGGTTGCCGAGCACGAGCCCCTCGCTGGTCGAGGACACGCGCGGGTTCGAGACGCGCTTGGGTCGTAGCGGGTCGCTGACGTCCCACACGCCGAGGTTCGAGTCCGAGTTGTTGCGCACGCGGCGTTCGGCCAGCACGTAGGCGTAGTCGTGCTCCTCGGTGCGCGAGCCGCCCTGCGGTTGCGCAAGGTCCACCTGGCTTTGCAGCACGAGGCCGCGGTACTCGACGTTCTCGTCCACGCGCGTCTCGTTGCGGTTGCGACGGCGCGGATCGGGAAACAGGATGCGCGGCCGAGTCGGCTCGGTCACGTCGACGAGCACGAGACCGCGCGCCTCGTCGAGCAGGGCGCACAGGTGGCGCGCCTCCGTGCGCGCGTCCAGCGGGGCGAGCGAGCCATCCTTCTGCTTCGCTGCGCGCGGACGCGAGTACTGAAAGAGCTCCTGCACCGCGAGGATGCGGCTCGTACCGCCGGGTTCCGCCGTCGCGAGCACCGAGACGATCTGCGGTGCGCGCGGGTCACGCACGTCGAGGATCGTGAGCCCGCCCGCACCGTCGGCGACGTAGAGCCAGGGCCAGGAGAGCGCGAGCCCGCGTGCGTCGAAGGTGGGCACCTGTGCCGCGAGCTCGAGCTCCGCCGGATCGTGCGCGTCGTACACGCGCAGGCCGCCTTCGCCGTCGGCGAGATAGAGCCAGCTGACCGCGGCGAGCAGCGCCTGCGGCTCGACGCTCGCGACGAAGCATTCGCGCCGCGGGTGCAGCGGGTCGGAGAGGTCGATCGCGTGCACTCCGCGCGCACCTTCGGCGGCGAAGAGGTGCTCGGCGTGGCCCTGCAGCGGATCGCAGCGCAGCGCGAGCGCGGTCACGTCGGGCAGCACGAGCTTCGCGAGCGGCTGCGAGGCGGAGAGCTGCTGGCGGTTGAGCGCGACGATCTCGATGCCACGCTCGTCGGCGACGCAGGCGAGTTGTCGCGCGAGGCGGAAGTTGGGCGAGCCCATGCCCCAGGTTGCACTCGTGCGGTGACACTCGACGCAGCTGCGCGCGGTCGGGCGCGTCGTGTGCACCTGGTGGTGGATCATGGTCATGCCCGAGAGGCCGGCCGAGGTTTGCGGCATGACCTGGTCGAGCAGCCGCTCGCCCTTCTCGTCGGTGAAGCTGCCCATGCTCGAGAAGCCCGTCAGGTAGGGCGCGACCGCACCTCGTTCGTCGAAGCCGGCGTAGAAGCTCTTCCAGGTGGCGAAGACCTTCTCCTGCGTGGTCACGCGCCCGCGCGTGCGCTCGCCGCTGACCAGATCGAGCTGGGTGAGCGAGGCATTGCGGTCGAAGTGGAAGCCGAGGAAGTTCGGGTTCCAGGCCGCGTGGCAGGTGTAGCACTCGAGCTTCTCGTGCGCGGAGGTCATCGCCTTGCCGGCACGCTCGACGTGCTGCGGGCTCGCGGGGTCGAGCACGTCGACGACCTGCCGCACCTCGCGCTCGCGGCCGTCGACCTTGCCGGTCAGGAGCACGCGCCCGCCTTCGACGCGCAGGTTCGCGAGCGGCCGCCCGCGGCGCGTCGTGAGTGTCGCGCGCGCGCGGAAGGTGCCGTGGCAATCGCTGCAGGAGATCTCCACCTGCTGCTCCATCGCTCCGTAGAGCTGGCCGTCCCCCATCACGTCCTCGAGCGTGTGGCAGTCGATGCAGACCATGCCGCGCTCGGCGTGCACGTCCGGTGGATCGATCGCCGGATCCTGCAGGTAGAACTGGCGGTTCGAGAGCTGGCTCGTCGTGCCGGGGATCTCCGGGCCGCCCGGCGCGCCCGGCGGCAACTGTGCGAGCCCGCGGAAGTCCAGACCGATGCTCGCGTCGCCGTAGTGGCAGCTCGTGCAGGTCTGCGTCGGCGGCTTCGCGCTCATCGAGTGGCGCTCGGGATGGCCGGGCTCGCTGTGCACCGCGGAGCGGTCGGCGCTGGAAGAGAGTCCGTCGCTCGCGTAGAGCACGTGGCAGGCAGCGCAGCCCTCGCCGCGGTAGTCGCCATCGAAGCCCACGCGCCCGCGCACGGCTCGTCCGCGCGAGTACAGGTGGCACTGCATGCACTCCTTGCGCGGCAGATCGGCGTAGTGCGAGGCGATGCGGTCGAAGGGCGCATCGGTGCGGAGCCTGGGAAGCTGCGTGAACTCGAGCTCGCTGTCCGGCGCGCGTACGGGGAAGACCGAGTAGAGCGCGCGTTTCGCCGTGAGCAGCCCAGCCTCGTAGAACCCGTCGGAGAGGTGGCCCGCGGTCGTTCCGTGCAGGCTCGTGCGCAGATGACGCACGAGCTTCTCGTGGCACTCGCCGCACACCGGGACCGCGACGCGCAGGTCCATCGGATTCTGGAAGCGGCGCCAGGCGAGGTTCTCCTCGAGGCCCGCGACGCGCTCGTCGACTCCCGAGCCGCGTGGCGCCGCGACATGCGCTCCCTCGAGCGTGCGCGCCGAGGCGTTGCCGCCGTGGCAATCCGTGCACGAGAGCCGCGCCTGGGGGTGCATCTCCTCGATCCCCTCGTGGCATTCGATGCAGCCGCTCGGCGCGGCCGGTTCCTGCGGCGCACCCTGTGCGGCGAGGAGCAGGAGCGCTGCGAGAGAATAGGTCACGCGTAGAGGCCGGGCAGGCGCTTGCCGCGCGCGAGCCGCGATTTCGCGCCGAACAGGTCGCAGATCGTCGGCGTCACGTCCACCACGCCGACATCTTCCTTCACGATCGCCTTCTTCTTGAAGTCGGGCCCCCAGCAGGTGCAGCTCACGTACGCGAGGTCCTCCGAACCGTCGCCGTGGTCGAGACCCCGGCGCGAGTTGAGGTCGCGATCGCGCCCGAACTCCGGAACGACGATGATCGCCGTCGAGTCGGCCAGCTCGGGATCCTGCTTGACCGCCTGCCACAGCGTGCCGAGTGCTTCGTCGTTGCGGCGCACGACCTCGACGTAGCCGCCGTAGTTGCCATGCGCGATGTCCGCGTCCTGGAGCACGACCGCCGTGATGCGCGGACGGAAGAGCACGAGCAGGTTGCGCGCGACGCGCAGCGCCTTCGCGTCCGATGCGTTCGGCCCGGTGAGGTCGGCAGTGCCGCGCGTCAACTCCTGCAGGAGGAAGCGCTCCACCTGCGCGGCGCCGGCTTGCGCGGCAGCTGCACCCTTGCGGCTCGCGAGGCAGGCGCGCAGTGCAGCGAGTTGGCGCTCCTCGGCCTCGCTCCAGGTGCGCGGCCGGCCCCAGGTGTCGAGCAGCGACTTGAACTCGCGGTTGAAGATGCCTTCGCCGTCGAGCGTGTTGGCGCCGTACTTCGAACCGTAGTCGGAGTGCGTTCCGTAGGCGTAGTTCACCTGCTGCGCGCCACCCGAGGTCGCGATCCAGGCCTCGTTCGGCCCCCAGCCCAGGTCCTTGCGCAGGTACTCGAAGAGCGTCACGTCGTCGCTGCGCGTGTTCTCGCGGATCCCGCGCTGCTCGGCGAGCCCTGTGAAGATCGCGAGCGCCGCGCCGAAGTGCCCCAGGTTCGAGGTGCGCGCCCGCGTGTAGAGCACGCCGTCGTCCGCGAGCGCCTGCAGCGTGGGCACGTTCTGCGGCGAACCGAAGGTCTCGCGTGTGCGCACGCCTCCCGCGAACGCGACCAGCACCAGGTGCCTGGTCTTGCGCGCGGAGGCAAGCGGGCCGAGCGCGGACAGCGGCTGCGCCTGAACGCTGCGCGCGCTCGCCAGCACGCCACCGGCCGCGGCAGCTGTCTTCAGGAATGTGCGCCGGTCCATGCTCATTCCCTAGCAGCGGTTGTATTCAGGACTGGACACGAGCGCGTAGAGCACGGTCTCGACCTTTGCACCGGGCTCGTCGAGCACCTTCACGAACCCCGCGAGCTCGGCCTCGGCTGGAGCGCGCCCGAGCAGGCGCGAGAACTGCGCCCCCACCCAGGCTGACGCATCGGGCAACTCGGCGCGCGCGGGGAGCTTCAGCTTGCCCGAGTCGAGCAGCATGCGCGCGGTGATCGAGCGCAGCGGGGCCGAGTCGGCGAGCGAGTCGAGTGCCTCGCGCAGCGGCTCGGCCTCCTCGAAGGCCGGCAGGCGGTCCGCGAGGTCGACGAACAGAGCGCGCGCGAAGGCGCGGTTCTCCAGCGGCGCGCCCTGCGTGAGTCGCGCGGCGTAGAGCGGGCCCTCGAGCCAGGAGCGGACCAGCACGGGAAAGCTGCGCGGATCCTGCTCCAGGCGCGCGCTCCATGCCGCGAGTTCGGCGCTCTCCGGCTTCGCGCGCACGAGGCGCTCGTGTTCGCGCCGCAGGAAGTGCGGGGCGAAGAAGCGGCTCTCGATCGCGTTGCGCACGACGTCGGCCTGGCTCTGCGCCGTCGCACCGAGGAAGGTGCCGACCGAGCCGTCGTAGACCTTCTTGCCGATCTCCAGTTCGCGCGTGTTCTTCGCCACCTCGAGGCCCGCGAGCTGCTCCATCACGACCGTGACGAAGGTGTCCGCGCCCGGATTGCGTTGGTCGAAGCTCGAGCTGAGCGCGACCCGGTGCAGCGCCTCGCGCACTTCGAGGCGCTTCTCGAAGAGCTCGCGCGGAGCCGCGGCGAGACGCTCCTGCTGCGGCCGGAAGTTGTTCACCAGCAGGAAGTAGTACAGCTGCTCGTCGAACCAGTGCGACCAGAAGTCCGCGCCGCCGACGAGTTCGTCGAGCAGGCGCGCGCGCGGGAGCACGCTCCAGCGCTGCCACTCGGCCGAGAGCGGCGGACGACCGAGGAGGTCGATCGCGAGCGAGCGCAGCGAGCGGGCGTCCACCGGCTCATCCTGCGCGGTGCGCTCGTACTCGGTGCCCACGCCGAGGAAGACGTTGAAGAACAGGCTCAACCCCGGAATGCGCGGCGCCATCGCGATCATCATAGCGCCGTGCGGGCAGACGCCGGAATAACGCCGGACCCCGCGTTCGCGCGGGGTCCGGCGTTTCCGCCGAGCTCCTCGACCTCAGTTGTTGAGGTAGGGATCGACGACCTTGCGCAGCGCCGGGTTGCGCAGCTTGCCGATCGCGCGCATCTGGATCTGGCGCACGCGCTCGAGGCTCACGCCCAGTTCGCCCGCGACCTCCGCGAGCGTGTGCTCGTGGTCCTTGTCGATTCCGTAACGCATCTCGATCACATAGCGTTCGCGATCGCTCAGCCGATCGAGCGCCTGGTGGATGCCCTCGGAGAGCGAGATGTCCTCGGACACGAGGCTGTCGGGCCCTGGTTCGCTCGAGCTGAGCAGCTCGCGCAACCCGCCGCCGTCGTCGAGGCTCGAGATCGGCGCGTCGAGCGAACGGGTCGAGCGGATCGATTCGAGCGCCGTGCGGACGAGGTTTTCGCCCAGCCCGGTGATCTTCGCGATCTCCGCCGGACTCGCGTCCGGGTCACCGAGCTTCTCGATCGCCTGGTTCACGTGACGCATCGCCTTCTGCAGGTAGACGGGCACGCGGACGGTCTTCGAGAAGTTGTAGAGGTAGGCGCGGAAGGCCTGGTTGAGCCAGTGCACCGCGTAGGTCCGGAAGAGCAGCCCGCGCTTCCAGTCGAAGCCGTCCACGGCGCGGTAGAGCGCGGCGGAGCCCTCCTGGATCAGGTCGGCGCGGCCTGCGGTCGTGTGCGCGTAGCGCTCGACGTTGATCAGAACGAGGTACAGATTGCGCTCGACGAGCTCGGTGCGCAGGGTGTGCCACTCGGTCCAGCGACGGCAGACCTTCGGAAAGGCCTCGCAGTTGACCTTCGAGCGTCCAGGGAGGCTCGCGGCCAGGCTGCCCTTGCCGCCGTTCAGGTCTTCGAAATCCAGGTCCGCGGTCTCGAGCGCGAGCTCGAGGCGGATGCGCGCGAACTGGATGCGGCGCGCGAGCCGGGCCTCCGGTTCACGACCGATCAGGATGAAGCGGTCGATGTCGGCCCGCAGCTGGCTGTCCGTGCTCGGACGATCGACGGATTCCGGCGCCGAACGCTGCCAGCTCTGTGGATCGCTGATTTCAAGGTCTCGACGCTGGCGGTCGAAGCGCTTCGCGAGCTTGCGGGCCTGCGCCGAGAAGTTCTCGGGGTCGAGGGCGAACTCGTTGAGGAGCGCGTCCAGTTCTTCGTGGCTGACAATCTTGCCGTGCATGCTGAGCCTTCCTGGAAGCCCGTCCGATGGGGACCGTAGGGGCATCCGTTCTGCTACCGGTCGTTCTAGGTACTGCCGAGCTGGGGCTCGTATTCGTCCCCTCACCCGTGCCTGCCTGCCAGCAAAGCTCGGGCCGACTCTCACTACGTGCGGCACCGATGTTCGGAGACATCGATGTACGGACTTTTCGCGTCCTCGTGCGCAACTGCTTGCGACGGCGACGACTTCTTGGATGCACGAAGGCGCGGAAAGTTCCCGCTGCGTGATCCGCGAGCCCCCGGGGGGGGCTCAGGTGGCCACGGGGGCCCCGCCGTAGTCCTTCTGCGTCTCGGTCGGGATGTACTGCTTAAGGTGCTCGAGAGCGCCCAGTTCCTTCACCATGTGGCGCGCGATCACGATGCGCTGGATCTGGTTGGTGCCCTCGTAGATCTGGAGGATCTTGGCGTCCCGGAAGCACTTGGCGACCGGATAGTCCTCCATGAAGCCGTAGCCCCCGAAGACCTGTACAGCTTCTGTAGCGACCTCCATCGCGACGTCGGTCGCGAAGCACTTGGCCATCGCGGCCATCTTGGAGGTGTCGGCACTGCCTTTTTCGGCTGCCACCGCGGCAGCATAGACCAGCCAGCGAGCCGCCTCGGTCTTCATCGCCATGTCGGCGAGCATCTTGGCCACCAGCTGATGGTTGCTGATCGGGACGCCGAACTGCTGACGGCGATTGGCGTAGACGTTGGCGAGGTCCAGCGCGCCCTGGGCGGCGCCGACGGCCTGGGCCGCGACGCCCGGGCGAGCGAGATCGAGCGTCATCATCGCGTGCTTGAAGCCGTAGCCCGGCCGGCCGCCGATCAGGTTCGCCTTGGGCACGCGCACGTGATCGAAATGCGTCTCGACGACGGGGACGGTGCGGATCCCCATCTTGTTCTCGACCTTCTGGATGCTGAAGCCGGGCGTACCCTTCTCGACCACGATGGCGCTGATACGGCGCGACTTCGAGTTGGGGTCCGTGACGCAGAAGACCGAGTAGATGTCGGCGACGCCGCCGTTGGTGGTCCACTTCTTCTCGCCGCAGATGACGTAGTCGTCGCCATCCTCGACCGCGCGCACCGAGAGGCCCTGGGCGTCGGATCCGGCGAACTTCTCCGAGAGGCAGAAGGCCACCATCTTCTCTCCGCGCGCCACCGAGGGCAGCCAGCGCTGCTTCTGCTCTTCCGTACCGCCGACGATGATCGGGAACGAGCCCAGCGCGTTGACGGCGAAGGCGACGCCGAATCCGGAGTCCGCACGCGCGAGTTCCTCGGTGACGCGCGCCAGCGCCAGGATCCCAGCACCCAGGCCGCCGTATTCGGGCTGGATGAAGGTGCGGAAGAGGCCGGCCGCGGCGCACGCGCGCGCCGCGTCCCAGTTGTACTCCTGCAGCCGGTCGTACTTGGCGGCGTTGGGGAGGACGTGCGTCTGGGCGATCGCGCGCGCCTTGTCGGCGAGCTCGTTGCACAACGGGCTGAAAGAGATGTCGTTCGGCATGGTGGATCGGACTGCGGCCCGCATGGAAGGACCGCAAGCGCCGGAGTATAGCGAGAGCGGGGGGCCGCCCGCCCGCTCAGATCCGCTGCGACATCACCAGCTGACGCGGGGAGCTCTCGCCCAGGGGCGAGCCGTCGAAATCGCCGAAGGCGGCCCGCTGGCGGAAGCCCGCGGCATCGAGCCAGCGCAGCAGTTCCTCGGGCTCATAGAGCCGGACCTCCTCGCGCCAGCGCAGCGTCCCGGACTCGTTCTGCAACTCGACGTCCTTCACTACCAGACGACCGCCGGCCTGCAGCGAGCGCGACTCGACGAGCCGCGCGCCGCCGCGCTCGGTGCGCGAGAAGGGCACGAGGCGCGCGCGCACGAAGGCCGGGTTCATCAGGTCCATCGCCAGGAATCCGCCGGGGGCGAGCACGCGCGCGATCTCGAGCAGCACGCGCTTGTCGCCCTCCTCGCCGAAATACCCAAAGGACGAGAACAGGTTGACGACCGAGCCGAAGCTCGCGCCAGCAAACGGCAGCGTGCGCGCATCGCCGCGCAGGATGCGGCCGCGCAACCGCTCCCAGCCCGGGCTGCCCGCGGCGTGTGCGAGCAATTCGGGCGAGAGGTCGATGCCGACCGCGTCGATGCCCGACTCGCGCATGGCGAGCGTATGCCGCCCGAAGCCGCAGCACAGGTCGAGCACCCGCCCGCGCAAGCCCTGCGCGACGAGGAACCCCGCTTCACGCCGTGCCGCACTCAAGTCACGGTGCGGATAGAGCCGCACGTAGCCCTCGCGAAAGGCCTCGACGAACCAGGGATCCGCGGGGACGGCCGGCATCTAGCCGCCTTGCTTACGGGGAACCGCGGGCTTGGCCGTCTCGCTCCGCGGCGAAATCGTGATCTCGATGTCCGTCGCACCGTTGCGTGCGCGCGCACGCCCGCGCTCCACGCCCTCGCGCGTGCCCGGCAGGCCGTCGGGATCGAAGTTGGCCTCGATTTCGAGCTCCCCGGGCAGGCCGCGCGCAGGGTCGCCGACGCGATCGGCCTCGCACAGGCCGAAGTAGTGCGCCAGCGTGCTGTCTCCGGGCAGCCAGTCGGGATCGTCCATCGCGTAGATGCGTGAGAGATAGGGCTCCGCGCCCGCGCGGCCGGCCTCGCCCTCCCCCCAGGCCTGGATCGTGACGCTGCCGCGCCGCTCCCCGGTGAGCTCCGCGGAGAGCTCGACCTTTCCCGCGAGCGTCGCCGGTTCGCGGCTGTTCGCCGGATCCGCGAGTGGCGCAGGGGCCGGCGCCTGGCTCCCGCCGCAGCCGAGCGGCGCGAGCGCGGCGAGGCCGAGGAGTGCTAGGTGTCGCGTGCGGGGCATGGGGAGTGCGGAGGCTGTACGCACCATGGCATTGTATAGCCTTGGCGTCGGATCTCGACCGCCGCAAGGGAAAGCATGAGGGAAGACTCGAGCCTGATCGACCGTCTCGCCAAAGAGGTGCGCGAGGAGCGCGATCTCGCTCCCTGGGCGAGCTTCAGCGCGCGCACCCATGGACGTGCGCATCCCGAGCCCGAGGACGAGCTGCGTACGGGCTACGAGCGCGACCGGGACCGGGTCATCCACAGCACGGCCTTCCGCCGACTGATGTACAAGACCCAGGTCTTCCTGAACCGCGAGGGCGATTCGTACCGCACACGCCTCTCGCACTCGCTCGAGGTGGCGCAGGTCGCGCGCAGCCTCTCGAGCGCGCTGCGCCTCAACGACGCGCTGGCCGAAGTGATCGCCCTGGCGCACGACATCGGTCACCCGCCCTTCGGCCACCGCGGCGAGACCGCGCTCGACGAGATCATGGCCGCGCACGAGGGCTTCCGGCACAACGCGCAGGTGCTGCGCGTCGTCGACCTGCTCGAACGCCGCAGCCCGGACTACGCCGGCCTCAACCTGACGCGCGAGGTGCGCGAGTCGCTGTTGAAGCACGAGACCGGAGAGCACTGGCCAGCCGAGTTCGGGGAGCGCCCGCGGCACCCCTGCCTCGAGGCGCAGGTCGTCGACCTGGCGGACTCGACCGCCTACGACATGCACGACATCGAGGACGGGCTCTACGCGCAGATGTTCAGCGAGCAGGAACTCGAGCGGGGTTCCGCGCTCTGGCGCGCGGCACGCGCGGAGGTCGAGGCGCGCCATCCCGGCTTCCTCTCCTCGACCGGCGACGTGCGCCTGCGCGTGAAGCGCGTCGCGAACCAGCTGCTCAAGTCCTGCATCAACGACCTGATCCGCGCCTCCTCCGCGCGCATCCGCGCGTCGGGCGTGCACGACGCCGACGCGGTGCGCGCGCATCCGCGCATGCTGATCGGTCACGGTCCCGAGCTCCAGCCGCAGGTGCAGGAGCTGCAGGCCTTCCTGTACAAGAACTTCTACCGCCACCCCTACTTGATGGAGCTCTCGCAGTACGCACGCAGCCTGCTCGCGGAGCTCTTCGGGGCCTACGTGCGCGCGCCCGGGGAGATGTCGCCCTGGTACCGCGTCTGGACGCGCGAAGTCGGACTCGAGCGCGCCGTGTGCGACTACCTCGCGGGCATGACCGACCGCTTCGCCGAGCGCGAGCACGCACGCCTGTGCCGCTCGACGCTCGAGCCGCCGCGGCGCGTCGTCAGTCCGTACTGAGGAAGCGGCGCTTCCACGCTCGCGCGGCGACCGCGCTCGTCCCCGCCGCGATCGCGAGCAGCACGAGCACCTCGAGCCAGATGCCGCCGAGGCCCTTGCCGTACCACAGAATGGCCTGGTAGCCGTCCATCGCCCAGGCGTTGAGCGTGAAGTGTCCGAGCTTCTGGTACCACGCGGGCGTGGCGATCAGCGGGAACCAGCTGCCCCCGAGCGCGCTCATGACCAGGATCACGAGCGTCGAAAAGCCCTCGAGCTGCTTGCGCGTCTGGGCCAGCATCGCGAGCGCGAGCCCGAGCCCGGTCGCGGCCGCGACCACCGCCAGCGAGAGCACCACGAGCGGCAACGGGTCGCGAAACACCGGCACGGAGAAAACAAGCCCGCCAAAGACGAACAGGATCGCGAGCTGCGCGCAGCCGAGTGTCGCGGTGAAGAGGAACTTGCCGGGCAGGATCGCCGAGCCGCCGCCGGGCGCGAGCCGCAGGCGCTGCAAGGTCCCCTGCTCGTGCTCCTCGAGAATCGTGCCGCCCGCGGCGACCAGGCCGAAGAGCAGCATCATCACCGCGATGCCCGAAATCGCGTGGGACTGCATCGCCGACTTCTGCGTGGCGTCCTCGCCGCCGGCGACGTCTTCGACGCGCATGCCCACGAGGCGCGGCACGAAGCTCGCGAAGTCGAAGTCCTCCTGCGGCGCACCCGGCAGCGCGTCCTGCGCGGCGTGCTCGTCGGCCCACTTCGAGATCGCCTCCCAGGTCGAGTCGAAGATCGAGCGCATGCCCGGGAACTGCTCGAAGGAGAAGCCGAGCTCGCCCATGCCGTGCAGCACGATGCCGCGCGTGAGTTCCTCGTCGCCCGAGCCGAGCAGAGCAGGCAGCAGTGCGCCGGCGAGGATCTGCTGCTCGATGGTCGCGCCCGGATCGCGATAGAGCGCGAGCTGCTGCTGCTGTGCGCTGCCGACCGAGGCACCCCAGCCCGCGGGAATCACGAGCGCCGCCGGCGCCTTGCCGTCCGCGATGCGGCGGCGCGTGTCGAGCGCGCGCTCGACGCGCAGCGAGGCATTGGCCTCGAGGCCGCGCACGAGCGACTGCGAGCGCGCGCTCTGATCGAGATCCTCGACCAGCAGGTGCACGCGCGCCGCTCCCCCGCCTCCGAAGCCGCCCATCGCCGCGGCGAAGATCGTCGCGAGGAAGATCGGCAGCGCGAGCGAGAGCAGCAGCGCCGTGCGGTCGCGCAAGAACAGCCGCCAGTCCTTGCGGCACACCTCCCAGGCTCCACTCAGGATCATCGCGTTACTCCTCGTCCCTCAAGGCGCGGCCGGTGAGCGCCAGGAAGACAGCCTCGAGGTCGGGCAGCTCTTCCTCGACGCGGAAGGTGATGCCCGCGGCCTCGAGCCGGGTGCGCGTGCCTTCGTCGAGCTCGACGCGTGCGTAGCGCTGTACAGCCGAGTGCGCCTGGCCGCGGCGCAGCTCCTCCAGCGTGCCCTGCGCCACGGCGCGGCCCGTGTCGAGGATCGCGATTCTGTCGCACAGGCGCTCGACCTCGCCAAGTTGGTGAGTCGTGTAGACCAGCGTCAGACCGTCCGCGTGCAGCCGCTCGACCATCTCGAACACGTGGTTGCGCGACTGCGGATCGACACCCACAGTCGGCTCGTCCATGAAGACCAGCTCGGGCTCGTGCAGCAGTGCCGTGACGAGGTTGAGGCGCCGCTTCATGCCGCCCGAATAGGTCGACACCGGATCGCGCCGGCGTTCGCGCAGCCCCGCCAGTTCGAGCGCCCAGTCCACGCGCCGCTCCAGGTGCGCCCCGGACAGGCCGTGCATGCGCCCGTGGAACTCGAGGTTCTCGTCGGCGTGCAGCGGATCGTAGAGCGCGAGCTCCTGCGGCACGACGCCGATGCGCGCGCGCAGCTCCGCCGCCTCGCGCTGTGGATCGAGGCCGAGCACACGCACACTGCCCGCGCTCGGGGCGCAGAGCGTGCACAGCACCCGGATCGTGGTGGTCTTGCCCGCCCCGTTGGGACCGAGCAGGCCGAGCGACTGCCCGCGTTCGAGCTCGAGATCCAGACCGTCGACGGCCCGGCGCTCGCCGAAGAGGCGGACCAGTCCGCGTACCTCGATCGCCGGAGCGCCGCGTGTGCTGCCTAGGGGGAGCATGGGTTGCCTATACTGTGGAGCCACCCGCGCGGATCCTTCTCGAAAAGCAGCGTCCGCAGCGCCACCCGACCACCGATGCCCGTCCTGCCGCACGAATTCCGCGACCCCTCGCTGCTCGAGCTGGCCTTGACGCACTCCTCGACCGGGTTGGACGAGGACAACGAGCGCCTGGAGTACCTGGGTGACGCGGCGCTCGACCTGGTCGTCGCCGAGGAGCTCTTCCGCTCGCACCCGGACCTGCGCGAGGGCGACCTGACCGAGTTGAAGTCGCACGTGGTCTCGCGCACCACGCTCGCGCGCGCCGCGCGCCAGCTCGGTCTCGAGCCGCTGGCGCGCATCGGCCTGGGCCTGCGCCGCCGCGCGCTGCCCGCCTCGGTGCTCGCCAACCTGTACGAGGCGCTGCTCGGAGCCGTGTACCTCGACGGCGGGCTCGAGGCCGCGCGCGCCTTCACGCACACGACGCTCGAGGAGCCGCTCGCCCTCGCGCGCGCACGCCGCGGCACGGCCAACCCCAAACAGGAGCTGCAGCACCGCACGCAGCAACGCTGGAACGAGTTGCCGGTCTACCACCTGCTCGAGAGCCGCGGCGAGGCGCACGCGCGCGCCTTCCTCGTCTGTGCTCAACTGCGCGAGGAGCGCTTCCCCTCCGCCTGGGGCCGCACGCTCAAGGAAGCCGAGAGCTGGGCCGCGCACGAGGCGCTGCTGGTCCTGCGCGAAAGAGAGCGCGCGTGAGCGAAGCGCCCGTCGGCGCGCCCTTCGAGGCGCACGAGCTGGATGCCGCGCCCGAACTGGTGCGGCTCGTCGAGCGCTTCCACGCGCAGCGTGCGCTCGCGGTCGGCAACCTGTGGGGCTCCGCGCAGGCCTTCGCGCTGGCTTTCCTTGCGCGCCACGCGGCCGGCCCCTGGCTCGTGTGCGCTTCGACCGACGCGGAGGCAGAGGCCTTCCGCGAAGACCTCGCGTTCTTCGGCCTGGAAGCCGGCCACTTCCCCGCGCGCGAGTCGCTCGGCGGACGGGCCGCCGCCGCGGATCCCGACCAGGTACGCGCGCGCCTCGAGCTCGTGCAGCGCCAGCTCGGCCCGCCCGAACGCCGCCCGCGCGTGATCGTCGCCTCGGCGCTCGCGCTGTTGCAGCCGGTGCCGGCCGCGTCCGACCTGGAAAAGGAGTTCCTCGTGCTCGCGCGCGGCCAGCACGTCGACACGGGCGAGCTGCTCGCGCGCTTTGTGCTGGCCGGCTTCACCCGCGCGCCGCTGGCGGAGAAGCCTGGCGAGGTCAGCCTGCGCGGCGAGATCCTCGACGTCTATCCCTTCGCTGCGGAGCTCCCGCTGCGCGTCGAACTCTTCGGCGACGAGATCGAGTCGCTGCGCACCTTCGACCCGCTCGACCAGCGCAGCGTCGAAACGCTGCAGGAAGCGCGCCTGTGTCTGGCCGCCGACAGCGGCGGAATCGAGGACGGCAATGGCGTGCTGCTGCCGACGCTGCTCGCGCGCTCCACGGTCTGGGTGCGCGTCGAGCCGCTGCGCATCGAGGAGCGCGAGGCGAGCCTGCGCATCCAGTCGCCCAGCCACGCGCGCGCGCTCTTGCAGCTCGCGGGACAGCGCGAGGGCTGCCGCACGCTCGATCTGCAGAGCCTGCCCGCGCGCGGCCTGGACCTCGACACACGCTCGGTGCAGGCGCTCGCCGTGGGCATGCGCGAGGCGCCCGCGGCGCTGCTCGAGGCGACGCACGAGGGCACGCGCGCCGTGGTGCTGTGCCAGACCGAGGCCGAGGCGCATCGCTTCCGCGGCATGCTCGACGAGGGGCTAGCGGGCGCCAGCGCCCAGGCGCGCGCGCGCATCGAGACGCGCATCGGCTCGCTCGCGCGCGGTTTCCGCATCCCCGGCCTGCGCACGCTGCTCGTGAACCACCGCGAACTCGCGGGCATCCTCGGCCGGCGCGCGGCGACGAAGGTGCACTCGCACCACAAGGTGCGCGCGATCCAGTCCTTCTTCGAGCTCAAGCCCGGCGACCACGTCGTGCACGCGGTTCACGGGGTGGCGCGCTTCACGGGCCTGGAACGGCTCGCGCGCGGGGGCGGCGAGGAGGAACACCTGAAGCTCGTCTTTGCCGACGAGGTCTCGCTCTTCGTGCCGGCCTCGCGCATCGACCTCGTGCAGCGCTTCGTCGGGAGCGGCTCGAGCGCGCCGCCGCTGGACAAGATCGGCGGCCAGGCCTTCCGCAGGCGCAAGGAGAAGGTTGAACGCGCGCTCTTCGACCTCGCCTCGGAACTGCTCGAGGTGCAGGCGCGGCGCGCGCTCTCCAAGCGCTCCCCCTGGAAGGACGACGACGATCTCGTGCGCGACATGATCGGCGCCTTCCCCTACGCCGACACTGCCGACCAGGTCACGGTCGATCGCGAGATCCGCAGCGACCTCTCCAGCGAGCGGCCGATGGACCGACTGCTGTGCGGCGACGTCGGCTTCGGCAAGACCGAACTCGCGGTGCGTGCCGCGTTCCGCGTCGTGAGCAGCGGCGGCCAGGTCGCGGTGCTCGTACCGACGACCGTGCTCGCGCAGCAGCACTTCCTGACCTTCCAGGAACGCATGGCGGACTTCCCGGTCGAGGTGGCCGAGCTCTCGCGCTACATCTCCGGCGAGGAGGAGCGCAGCATCCTCGAACGCCTCGGCCGCGGCGAGGTCGACGTCGTGATCGGCACGCACCGGATCCTCTCGAAGGACGTCTCCTTCGCGCGCCTGGGGCTCGTGATCGTCGACGAAGAGCAGCGTTTCGGCGTGACGCACAAGGAGCACTTCAAGAAGCTGCGCGCGAGCGTGGACGTGCTCACGCTGACCGCCACGCCGATCCCGCGCACGCTGCACATGTCGCTCGCCGGCGTGCGCGACATCTCGGCGCTGACCATGGCTCCGGAGGGCCGGCAGGAGATCGAGACCGTCCTCGGCTACGTCGAGGACGAGGACGAACTGCGCGCCGCGCTGCTCGCGGAGAAGAACCGCGGCGGGCAGCTGTTCTTCCTGCACAACCGTGTCGAATCGATCGCGCAGCGCGCCTTGCAGCTCTCGAGACTCGTGCCCGAGTGCTCCTTCGCGATCGGCCACGGCCAGATGGGTGCGCGCGAGTTGAAGCGCGTGATGGACGCCTTCACGCGCGGCGACGTGGACGTGCTCGTCGCGACGACGATCATCGAGAGCGGGATCGACATCCCCGCCGCGGGCACGATCATGATCGACCACGCGGACCATTTCGGCCTCTCGGAACTGCACCAGCTGCGTGGCCGCGTCGGCCGCGGCGCGAACAAGGCGCGCTGCCACCTGCTGGTCGAGAAGTGGAAGCCGCTCAGCCACGAGGCGCGCGAGCGGCTCAAGGCGCTGGAGGAGATGAATCAGCTCGGCGCCGGCTTCCAGATCTCGATGAAGGACCTCGAGATCCGCGGCGCGGGCAACATCCTCGGCCCGCAGCAGTCGGGCAACATCGGCGCGGTCGGCTACGACATGTACTGCAGGCTTCTGAAGCAGTGCGTGGAGAACCTGCAGTCGGGGCTGAGCCTGGAGAACGCCACCGGACAGCACGCCGAGGAATCCGGCGTCGATCTCGAGCTCGGGATCCGCGCCTTCCTGCCGCAGGAATGGCTGCCCGATCCGCGCGCGCGCATCGAACTGCTGCGTCAGCTCTCCTCGATCGACGGCTCGCAGGACGAGGCGCGCGCGCTCGAGATGCTGCACGATCGCTTCGGACGCGTGCCGGAGGAGGCGCGCGACCTCGTGCGGCTCTTCCGCCTCAAGGCGCAGCTCGAGCGGCTCTCGATCACGCGCCTGGTGTTCCGCGGCGACGCCTACGTGATCGAATACGGCGACCGAATCGCGCTCGAGCAGGGTCTCGACCTCGCGCGCGCCGAACTGCGGCCGGTGCGGGCGGGCCTGGCGCACCTGGTCGTGCCCGAGCGCTCGCGCCAGCCAGCGCGCGCGCTCGAGTGGTTCGAGTCGCTCTTGCAGCGCAGCGGCCCGGGCGCGAAGATCCCATCCCGCCGCCCATGATCCCGCTGCTCCTCACCCTGCTGCCCGCTCTCCAGGACAAGCCTGCCGCTCCGTCCTCGGAGTGGAAGAACCTCGACGGCATCGCGCTGATCATCAACGACGAAACGGTCACCGAGCGCGGCTTCCTGGTCCAGCTCGCGCGCTTCCGCCAGGCGAACCCCGGCGGCGACCCCAAGGCCGCGAGCGAGGCGCTGCAGCGCGAGATCGTGCTCGACGCGGTCGGCTCGCAAGCCGGCGAGGCGATGGGCTTCGATCAGGCGCGCGTGCGCGGAAGCGTGCGCGAATGGGAGCGTGCGCTGATCGACAACGCCGGCGGCGCCGTTCCCTACGCGCTCAAGCTCGCAAACGAGAACCGGACGGCAGAGGACGTGCGCCGGGATCTCGAAAAGCGCGTGCTGCGCAGGTACTGGGAGGAGTCCTGCACCGGCAAGGGCCCCAACCAGCAGGGCAAGATCGTCGCCGACCGCTTTGTCCGCCCAGGGATCCTGCGCCTTTCCTACCAGCAGATCGTGAACGATCCGCGCCGCGTCGAGAGCATCGGCGGCTCACCCTCGAAGGTCGTGCTACAGATCCTGGAAGTCGACCCGGCCAAGGTCGGCGGCACCTCGCAGGTGCAGGCAGCGGCCGCCGCGATTCGCGCGCGCCTGGCCTCGGGGGCCTCGGACTTCGAATCCGAAGCGCGCCAGTACGCCCTCCCGAGCAGTTCGAGCACGCCGCGCGAGCCGATCGATGAAGCCGGGTTGGCGAACGAATACCCCGGTCTGGCGAAGCTCGTCGCTCAGGCCAGGGATGGCGACCTGCTCCCGCTCGTTGCGCCAAACGGCAGCAAGCAGGAGTGGAGCATCGTGCGCCTCGTGCAGCGCTCGAGCGCGGTGGTCCCCGACTTTCGGACGCCGGGACTGCAGCAGAAGATCCGCGAGGACCGCCAGCAGCAGCTCGACGAACAGCGCCTCGGAATCGCGCGGCTGAAGCAGTACGAAGGCTCGTACATCTGGCCGCCGCGCGCTTCCGGGCGCTGAGCCCGGACTACTTCTTCGCCTTGGCGACGCGGTTCACCGCGCGCGAGACGCGCGACTTGTAGCGCGCGGCCGTGTTCTTGTGGATCACGTGGTGCTTGGCGGCGTTGTCGATGGCCTTCATCGCCGCTGCGACCTTGGGCGCGCTGCCGTCGAGCTCCTGCACGGCGAGGATCGACTTGATCGCGGACTTCATCTTCGTGCTCTTCGCCTTGTTGCTGGCGCGAGCCTTCAGGTTCTGTCGGTGTCGCTTGGCTGCTTGCTTGGTGTGGGCCATTTACTTCAGGCGTTCCATTTTGTCGGCCACGTCACGGTAGCCGACGTCGGTTTCGAAGATTCTCGAGTAGTAGCCGCGGGCATCGGACGAGTTGCCCTCGGCCTCGGCGATCGCGCCGAGATTGTACAGCACTTCCTTGGCGCGCTCATCGAGCGTGGTGACGCCCTCGAGCACGCGCAGGTATTCCTTGCGGGCGAGATCGGTGTAACCCTTGCCCTGGAAGCACTGGGCGAGCAGCACGCGCGCCTCGCGCGCGGCGCGCGGGTCGGCGACGGCCTTCTGCAGCTCGACCATGGCCTCGTCCCACTCCGCGAGGCGCAGCAGGCGCTTTCCAAGCTGCAGACGCAGCACCGGGTCGGCCGGGCGCAAGGCCACGCGGCGGCGGTGATCCTCGACCTCGAAGCGCTGCATCTCGCGCTCGAGTTCGTTCGCCCGCGCCTCGTCGCCGCGCTTGCCGGCCTCGGCGATCTGCTTCTTCATCACGCGTGCGCGCAGGTCGCCGGCCTTGGCGGCCAGTTCGAGCGAATCCTTGCGGTAGGAGAGCGCGCGCTCGGCCCAGTCGAGCGCCGACTCGAAGTCCTTGAGGCGCTCGTGAGTCTCCGCGAGCTGCGCCATCAGCTCGGGGCTCTTGTCGTCGGCGTAGCGCGCCTCGAGCCGCTCGACCTGCGCGCGCAGCTCGTCGTCGGACAGGTGCATGCGCTGCGTGCGCTCGAGCTCCTGCGCCTCGGACTTGTTGCGGATCTGGTCGCGGCTGTGCTGCACCTCGGGAGCGTTGGAGCGGGTCAGCGCGCGCTCGGCCGCGAGATCCTTGCGCGCCTTGATCGCTTCCTGGTCGCGCGGGTCGATCCCGAGCGCCTTCTCGTAGTATTCGAGCGCGCGCTCGGTCTCGCCCAGACGGGCGCTCATCGCACCGGCACGCTTGAAGCCCTCGGGGCTCTTGGGCGCAACCTCGGTGACGAACTCATAGACGGCATAGGCGGACTTCGTGTGGCCGAGCTCCTCGAGCACCATGCCGAGCATCAGGTTCGCTTCCTCGTCCACCGGGTTGGTGGCGAGGTAGCTCTCGAGCGCCTTCGCGCAAGCGTCACGACGGCCGGCCTTGCGCAGCGTCTTCGCGAGCGCGAGCGGCCCGGCGCCGGAGAGCGAGCGCAGGAAACTCCCGCCGCCCTTCAGGTCCCAGCGCTTCTTCAGCGACTGCCGAAGTCCCGCCCGGGCTTCACCCTGGTCGGGATCGATCTCCAGGATCTGCTGGTAGAGCTGGACCGCGAAGTCGTAATTGCGACGGCGCGCGGCCTCCTCGGCCTTCTGGATCTGCTTGGTGAAGTCCAATGTGGGGCGAAAATGGTACGGGGGGGCTCCCGGAGCGTCAACGCAGGCTATCTTCACGCGCTCGCGGGCCTACCCGCCAAACGCTTTCTCGATGACCGCACCCCTCGATTTCAGCCTCACGCTCTATCCCGAGCCGATCCTGCGGCACATCGCCAAGCCCGTGGCGGCCTTCGACGCGGATCTGCACGCGATCGTGGCGGCGATGTACGAGCGCATGCGCAAGAGCAAGGGCGTGGGCCTCGCCGCGCCGCAGGTCGGCCTCGACCAGCGCATTCTGGTGCTCAACTCCACGGGCGAGCCCGAGGACGACCTGACGCTCGTCAACCCGGAGATCGTCGCTCGTTCGGGCGACCCGACGCTCTTCGACGAAGGCTGCCTCTCCTTCCCCGGCATCTACGCCGAGATCCGTCGGCCGGACCGCTGCACGGTCAGGGCTTTCGACATCGAGGGCCGGCCGATCCAGGCCGAGTACTCCGGGTTCGTGAGCCGCATCGTGCAGCACGAGTACGACCACCTCGAGGGCGTGCTGCTCGTCGATCGGATGTCGCCGACGGACAAGCTGCGCAACCGCGCCGCGCTCGAGGAGCTGGTCGCACGCTACAAGCGCGCCGCGCCCGCGAAGACGCGTTGATCGTCACCGACTCCCTCGCCGAGCTCCCCGCCACCGGCCCGCGCGGGTCGGTGGTGAGCGTCGGCGTCTTCGATGGTGTGCACATCGGCCACCGCGAGATCCTGCGCCGCAACGTCGCGCGTGCACGGGAGCTCGACGCGCGTCCGACCGTCGTCACCTTCCGCGATCATCCCAAGCAGCTGTTGCTCGGTCGCGCGCCGCGCACCTTGACGAGCCTCGAGCACCGCCTCGAGCTCTTCCGCCGCGCCGGCATCGAGCACGCGCTCGTGCTCGGGTTCGACGAGCGCCTGCGCGCGATGCCCGCGGCCGAGTTCGCCGAGGAGGTGCTCGTGCGCGGGCTCGGCGCGCGCCGACTGGTGCTCGGCTTCGACAGCAAGTTCGGGAACTCGCGCTCGGGCACACCCGAGGAACTGCGGCGACTCGGCTACGAGGTCGAGGTGGTCGAGCAGGTGATCGTGCGCGGACGCGCCGCGTCGAGCACGGCGATCCGCGAGGCGGTCGAACTCGGCGACCTCGAGGCCGCGCGCGAGATGCTCGGCCGTCCCTTCACGGTCTACGGCGAGGTCATCCACGGCGACGGGCTCGGGGCGCGCCTGGGGTTCCCCACCGCGAACCTCGATCCGCACCACGAATTGCTCCCACCCAACGGGGTCTACGCGTGCTGGGCAACGCGCCCCGAGCAGGGCACCGGGACGGCGCTCCAGGCGGTGGTCAACATCGGCGTCCGGCCGACCCTGGGCGGCGCGCTGCCGTCCCAGCCGCGCGTCGAAGCCCACCTGCTCGATTTCAAGGGCGACCTGTACGGCGAGGTCCTCGAGCTCGAATTCGTCCTGCCGCTGCGGGCGGAACGGCGTTTCGGGGGCCTGGACGAGCTCTGCGCGCAGATCGAGCTCGACGTCGGCGCGGCGCGGGGAATCCTCCTGCGTTGACGCTGGAGCCGCGTGCCGACATAATCCCGCCCCTCGTTTCCAGCCCTGGGCGTCTCCGCCCGGGACCCACTGCGGGCAGGTAGCTCAGCTGGTAGAGCACGTGACTGAAAATCACGGGGTCACCGGTTCAATCCCGGTCCTGCCCACCAACGCAACGCGGAGCGAGCGAATGTCGAGCGCGAAACCCAAGGTGATCCGCCGCAGCGACCCCGCGCGGGTGGAGATCGAGTGGGAAGACGGCGCGCGGAGCTCGTTCCCCGCGGCCTTCCTGCGCCGCAACTGCCCCTGCGCCCAGTGCGTCAACGAACTCACTGGCGAGCGCATGCTCGACCCTGAGAGCGTGCCGAGCGAGCTCTCGCAGGCCGACCTCAACCTGGTCGGGAACTACGCGCTCTCGATGCGCTTTTCCGACGGCCACCACACCGGCATCTTCTCCTTCGCCTACCTGCGGCGCCTCGAGCCGCCCGCGAGCTGAGCATGCCCCCGGCCGACGCCCTCCGGGTGGCCCCCGGCGTCTTGATCCCGCGGCGCGAAATCCGGATCGAGTTCACGCGCTCGGGCGGCCCGGGTGGCCAGCGCGTCAACAAGGCCGAGACCTGCGCGATCGTGCGTTTCACGCCGGCGGAGTCGAGCGTGCTGAGCGAGCGCCAGAAGGAGCTCGTCGCCGAGCGCCTCGGCTCACGGCTCACGCTCGCGGGCGAGTTGATCCTGCGCTGCACCGAGTACGCCAGCCGCGAGCGCAACGAGGAGGCGGGCCTCGCGCGCCTTGCGAACCTCCTCGGAGACGCGCTGAAGCCGAGGAAGGCAAGGCGCGCGACGCGCCCCACGCGCGGTTCACGCGAGCGGCGCCTCTCGGGCAAGCGCCACGACCAGCAGAAGAAGCGCACACGCAGGAGCCTCGACGAATGAAGCACCGTTCACAAAACTCATCCCAGGCACCCGAACCCTTCGCCGATCTGGCACAGGCCTGCGCCGCGCGCGGGCGCATCGACCGCCTGCACGCGCGCGGAGTCCTGCTCGCGATCGGCGAGCGCATCCTGGCTGCAGACGAACTCGGCGCGACGGCACTGGTCGATCGCCTGCGCGCCATCGTCGCCGCGCGCGAGACCGACTGGCTGGCCGCGGTGCGTGACGAGATCCTCATGGCCGCGACCGAACACGTGCGCTCCGTGGACCCGCGCTTCCTCGCGCGCCCGGACTACGACCTCACCTACACCGTCGACGCGCGCGAGGCGCTCGAGGCCAGGCTGCGCGCCGCCGAAGCGCTCTCGATCGAGGTCGAACCCGCCCTGCTCGAACGCCTGGCCGCCGCCGACCGCCTCCTGGAGCCCCTCCTGCGCTCCCGCCCCCCGGGCTAGCCTCCGCCACGGCGAGGCTGGGAGCGGCCTTGGGCTCGATGCAACTTCCATCGGGAGCCTGTTTTTGTGGCATTCCCTCGCCAAAACGCCGTGCCTGGGCCCCCTGACCCGCGGCCCCAGCAGGATGGTGCAAACTCGGGATCGGGGACCGGACAGCCCTTCAGCTGCCAAGTCGCAAACATCCAAGCTGCTTCGGGGCCTTGGCTTAGCGGCTTCATTCGGATTCGCAAGGACCTTCCAGGCTGCCCGCGGGGGTGTGTAGAGGCCCGGAAAGCCCGATCGGATTTGCCACAGGTCCCTTGAAACGCCCGGAATGGGTGGGCAGAGTGACGCGCCATACACGGGCCCCATCCCCGAACGAAACGACTCGTTTTCTCTCTGTCACCGCAAACTCAGACTCACTGGAGTGCATTCCGCATGAACAAGCTCGTCTACAGTGCCATCGCCCTGACCGCTGTCAGCGCATCGGCCTTCGCCACCGACAACGGGTGGGTGAGCCTGGACCAGGAGATCAACAACCTGAACGCCAGCCTCTCCGCTCAAAACGCCTCGGGTCCCAAGGTGGGCGGATACGTCCGCTCCCGCTGGGAAAGCTCGAGCGACGTCCAAGTCGCCGATGACTTCAACGCCGAGAACCACGACCTGTCCGGCTTCTCGATTGACAACGTCCGCCTCGAAGTCTCGGGCGACGCCGGTTCGGACTACGCCTACAAGGTCTCCTTCGACCTCGCTGGTGGATCCGCTTCGCTGAAGGACGCCTACGTCAAGTTCAAGATCGGTGACTCGGTCATGGGCAAGATGGGGCAGTTCAAGGCGAACTTCCTCCATAGCTCGACCGTGGGCGACGACAAGCTCGTCCTCCTCGACCGCACGATCCTTGGCGCCATCCCGACCTGGAACTCGCGCGACGCGGGCGTCGAACTGGCCTTCTCGTACGACACGATCAACCTGACCGTCTCGGGCCAGAACGGCACGGACGCCGCAGGCAAGGAGTACGAACTCGTGGCCAAGGTCTCCGCCAACCTCATGGGCGGCGGCATCGGCAAGGTCGAGGGCGCTTACGGCGCAGGTGATGCCACAGCCCTGACGGCTGGCATCTCCTACCTCAACGACTCGAACGTCGACAAGAGCAGCACGATCGGCGTCGAGGCCCTCATGACCTCGGGCCCCTTCTCCCTCGCGGGCGAAGTCGTGATCTTCGACAAGAACGGCGTCGGCGACGTCACGGGCGGCACCCCCGCCACCTACTTCGCGGACGCGACCCCTTGGGACATCACGGGCAGCTACCTCTTCAGCGACATGTGGGAAGGTGCCGTGCGTTTCGAAGACCTCGACGACGTCGACAACAGCACCCTGATGACGGTTGGTGTGAACTACTTCGTCTCCGGCCACGACATCAAGTGGACCGCGCAGTACCAGAAGTTCACCACCGACAACGCCTCGGGCGACGTTTCGATCGTCGGCCTGGGCCTCAGCCTCACGCTCTGATGATCCGCTGAGAACCGGTCGCGGGTCGCGCGCGTCGCGATCCGAGGCCGATCGAACAAGAGGCCACGCGCGCGTCGCGTGGCCTCTTCCTTTGTAGACTCCCCCGCCGATGGCCACTGCCCCGACACACCCCGCCAACCGGCTCGCGCGCGAAACCAGCCCCTACCTGCTGCAGCACGCGCACAACCCGGTCGACTGGTACCCCTGGGGCCCCGAGGCGCTCGAGCGCGCGCGGACCGAAGACAAGCCGATCTTCCTCTCGATCGGCTACTCGGCCTGCCACTGGTGCCACGTCATGGAGCGCGAATCCTTCGAGAACGAGGCCGTCGCGCGCCTGATGAACGAGCACTTCGTCAACATCAAGGTCGACCGCGAGGAGCGCCCCGACCTCGACGAGATCTACATGAAGGCCGTCCAGAGCCTGACCGGCCAGGGCGGCTGGCCGATGAGCGTGTTTCTCACACCCGGGCTGGAGCCGTTCTACGGCGGCACCTACTTCCCGCCGCACGGCGCCTACGGGCGGCCGGGTTTCACGGACCTGCTGATGGGCCTCGCGCGCACCTGGAAGGAAGATCGCGAGCGCGTTCTGCAGCAGGGCTCCCGATTGCGCGAGCGCATCGCGGCCGAGGGCGGCCTCGACTCGCGCGGCGAGCTCGAGCCCGGCGTGCTGGATCACTCGCTCACGGCGCTGCAGCAATCCTTCGATCCGCTCTGGGGCGGCTTTGGGGACGCACCGAAGTTCCCGCATTCGATGGACCTGCGCTTGTGCCTGCGCCACGCCTCGCGCACGGGAGAGCGGCTGGCGCTGGACCTCGCGCTGGTCTCGCTCGACCGCATGGCCAGCGGAGGCCTCCACGATCAGCTCGGCGGCGGTTTCCATCGCTACAGCACGGACCGCGAGTGGCTCGTCCCGCACTTCGAGAAGATGCTCTACGACAACGCGCTGCTCGTGCCGGCGTACCTGGAGGCGTTCCAGGTGACGCGCGAGCCGCGCTTTGCCGCCGTCGCACGTGCCGCGTGCGACTGGATGCTGCGCGAGATGACGACCCCCGAAGGCGGCTTCGCCAGTTCGCAGGACGCCGACAGCGAGGGCGAAGAGGGCCGCTTCTTCAGCTGGACGCCCGCGCAGTTCCGCAGCGTGCTCGGGACGAAGCTCGGCGAGCACGCCGCGGCCTGGTTCGGGGTCACGGAGCAGGGCAACTTCGAGGGCGGGGCGAGCGTGCTCTCGCGCCACGAGCCGCTCGAGCGCGTGGCCGCGGCGCTGCACGTCGAACCGCAGGCGCTCGAGAGCTCGATGCGCGAGGTCCGCGCGCGGCTCTTCGACGCGCGCTCGACGCGCATCGCGCCCGCCACCGACGACAAGGTACTGGTCGCCTGGAACGGGCTCGCGATCTCCGCGCTCGCGCTGGCGGCCCAGGTCCTCGGCGAGCAGCGCTATGCGGCAGCGGCGCGGCGCGCGGCTGATTCGATCTGGAACGGGATGCGCGACGGCGCGGGACGCCTTTTCGCCACCGCGCGTGCTGGTCGCGCGCACATCGACGCGGGGCTCGACGACCACGCGTTCCTGCTGCAGGGCCTGCTCGACCTGTACGAGACCGACTTCGACCCTTCCTGGCTGGAACGAGCGGCGCTGCTGGCGCGCGAAATCGACGCGCGCTTCGCGGACCGCGAGCACGGCGGCTACTTCACGACGGCCGCGGGGCAGGCGGACCTGATCGCCCGGCTCAAGGGCCCGCAGGACGGCGCGCTGCCCTCGGGCAACGGCGTGCACGCGCTCAACCTGCTGCGACTCGCGGAGCTCACAGGCGACGCGGGCTGCGCGAACCGGGCCCAAGAGACGATCCTCGCGCAGGCCGAGCTCCTGAACCGCTACCCCTCGGCTTTCAGCCAGATGCTGATCGCGGTCGACTTCCTCCAGCGCGGGCCGCTCGAGATCGTCCTTACGGGAAATGCCGGGGACCCCGCGCGCGAGGAGTTGCTGCGCGAGTTGCGCACACACTTCCTGCCGAGCCGCGTCGTCGCCGCCACCGATCCGCGCGCACGCGGCGAGCGGATTCCGCTCTTGCGCGATCGCCCCGTACCGGCGAGCGGAGCGCTCGCCTACGTGTGCCGGAACTACGCGTGCCAGGCGCCGGTCTCGGACTCGGTCAAATTGCGCGAAGAGCTGCTCGGGGTGTCCCCGCGCTGAATTCCAGGCTATCCTGCGCCATTCCGAGGAACCCAGCATGACGCAGCCCAGAGTCCTGATCACCGGTGGCAGTCGAGGAATCGGCAGGGCCATCGCCCTGCGCTTCGCGCGCGAGGGCGCGCACGTCGCCATCGCCGGGCGCGGCTCGGCTGAGCTCGACGCCGTCGTGGCCGAGATCGACGCGGCCGGCGGCAAGGGCCGCGCACAGCAGGCCAACGTCGCGGACCACGGATCGGTCGAGGCGGCCGTCTACCGCGCGGTCGAATTCCTCGGCGGCGCGATGGACGTGCTGGTCAACAACGCCGGCGTCTGGGAGGTGAAGCCCTTCGAGAAGCTGGACGTCGCCGGCTTCAAGCGCCAGATCGAGGTCAACCTTTTCGGGGCCTTCTACGTGACCTCCGAAGCGCTCGACGCGCTGATGGAGGGCGAGCGCGCGCACATCTTCAACGTCGCCTCCGTCGCCGCGCGCCAACCGTTCCCGGGAAACGTCGCCTACTGCGCGAGCAAGTACGGCCTGCGCGGCTTCGGGGATGCGCTGCGGCTCGACCTCGCGCCGAACAAGATCCGGGTCTCGACCGTGTACCCCGGGCCCACCGACACGACCATCTTCGACAAGGTGCCCGGCGAGTGGGACCGCTCCAAGATGAACAAGCCCGAAGAGGTGGCGGAGGTCATCTGGCGCGCCTGGAAAGCGCCCGACTCCGAGGACACGCGAGACCTCGAGGTCCCCCGGCGCGGCTGAGCCTCGCGCTCAACGCATGTTGCGCACGAGTCCAAGGAACTCGTTGCGCGTGCGGAAGTCGGTCCGGAAGCCGCCGAGGAGGCAGGAAGTCATGGTCGTCGAGTTCTGCTTCTGCACCCCGCGCATCATCATGCACAGGTGCGAGGCGTCCGCGACGACACCGACCCCCTTCGGAGAGAGGATCGTGTTGAGCGCCTTCGCGATCTGGATCGTCATGCGCTCCTGGACCTGCAGCCGCCGCGCAAAGACGTCGACGATGCGCGGGATCTTCGACAGGCCGATGATCTTCTTGTCGGGGATGTAGGCCACGTGCACGCGCCCGAAGAAGGGCAGCATGTGGTGCTCGCAGAGGCTGTAGAACTCGATGTCCTTGACCAGGACCATCTCGGAGCAGTCCTCCTCGAAGACGCCGTTGCCAACGACCTCCTCGGGGGTCTGCCGCATGCCGGCGGTCAGTTCGGAGAGCGAACGCTCGACGCGCTCGGGCGTGCGCAGCAGGCCGCCACGCTGCGGATCCTCGCCCAGGTTCAGCAGCAGTTGCCGGATGAGGTCGGAGGTCGTCACGCGGATTGCCCGTGGTAGTCGACGAAGTTCTCGCGGCTCTCGTAGACGCGGACGCGGTGCAGCTGGCACGGCTCGAAGGCACGCAGGCGCGCCTCGATCCTGTTCCAGAAAGCGACGGCCACGTTCTCCGCGGTGGGGATGACTTCCCTCAGGAAAGCCACGTCCCGGTTGAGGTGCTTGTGGTCCACGTGGCTGACAATCTCCTCGCGCAGGATGAGCATCAACTGATTGAGATCCATCACCATGCCGGATGCCGATACGCCGCCCCGGACGGTGACCTCGAACGCGTAGTTGTGGCCGTGCTCGGTGTTGCACATGCCGTACAGGCGCCGGTTCTCCTCGTCGGAGAGCCGGGGATCGTGCAGGCGATGCGCAGCCGAGAAGACCTCTCGACGCGTGATCTCGACCAGGGGTTGAGGCATGGGGGGCACTGCGACCGGGGGCTGCCCGACGGTCACACATGGTAGCGTCGGACGCGGACAGGCGAACGAGCCCGCGCCGAAGCGGCTCGAGCCCCCAGGTGCTGGACGTTTTTTCCAACCCGGCGGGCTGTCCCCCACAGGCTTGCTCGAATGTGGTGGATTCGGTCGGAGATTTCCAGGTCGGATTTGCGGGGCGCCCCGGCTACGTATTGCGGCCAAGGAGGGTCAAGACATGAAGCTCAGCTCCTACGACCGAAGTGGTGCCGAACACCTGCTCCCGCTGCTCCGCTCCATCGCGAGCGAAATCCTCGAACGCAGCGACGCGATCGAAGCGCTCGAGGAAAAGCTCCTTGCTCTCCGCAGTACGTGGAAGGATGGCAAGGCCAGCGACGAATACTTGAACGTCCAGTCCGAGCTCTCCAACCAGCGCCGTGAAGCGAGGCTCTCGCGCCTCGAACTCTCCAGGCTGGGTTGCACGCTCGACGAGGATCGGCCGCTGCGCGTGCTGATCCCTGGCGAGGACGGCAGCTTTGACGCCGGCTACGCGTGGGACGGAACGCTCGATGCGATCATCCCCGCGACAGCCGCCGCGACCTGAGCCGCGAACGGTTCCGCTCCGACACAAGCTCGTGAAACACGCGACCCCCGGGCCTCTGCCCGGGGGTCGCAGTTTGTAGCGTGCTTGCGTGTGCTGCGTGTCAGCCGCGGCCGCCGGAGGGGCGTCCGCCACCGCCGCCGTTCGCCGGCCGCTGCGGCGGGGCCTGCGGCTTCTCGGGCTCCGGGTTTTCAGGCTTCGGCCGCGAGACCGGGGCGGGCTGAGGAGCCGGGGGCTTGGGATCGGTGCGACGCGTCGCGCCACCACTGGCGGGAGCGGGACGGACGGCAGGCGGAGTCGCGGCCGGACGTTCCCCACGCTTGGGGTCCGCGGCCGGCTCACGCGACGGCGCCTCGCCGGCGTTCTTGGATTCGTTCACGATGTTGCGTGCGCGGCGCACGAACGAGGCGCGGAAGGTCTCGAACTCCTGGCGATCGACCGATCCATTCTGCGCTGCCTTCTCCAGTCGATCGATCGCGAGCTTCATTTTCGAGTAGGCCAGAGCCTCATCGGCCGAGGCCGGATCCGACTTGCCCGCCAGCGCCTGCTGCTTGCGCGCGAGGATCTGGCGCAGGTTCTCGAAGTCCGCGGGAGTGACCCGTCCACCGTCGACGTGCTTCTGCATTTCGTCCACGGCCCGGCTCATTTTCGCGTCGTCGGTCTCGCCGGGGACCTCGGCCGGGCTCGCACTCACCGCTTCGCGCGCGCGGTGGATCATCGAGGCACGCAGGTCGCGGTACTCCTCGCGCGAATAGACACCCTGGCCCGCCGCAGCCTCGAGACGGTCGAGCGACTGCATCAGCTTGCGGTACTCGGTGCTGCCGGCATCTGCCTCCGCGGGGATCGCGCCCGGCGCGCCCTGTGCCGCCGCGCGGGCGCGGGCGATCAGCTGATCGCGCACCCGTTGAAAATCCTCGCGCGAGGCGCCGCCGGCTGCCGCGCGCTTCTCGAGTTGGTCGAGGGCGTCGTTGAGGCCCTGGTCGATCGCTCGCAGATGCGTGTTGGGGTCCTGGGTGCCCGGCGACGACTCGACGTTGGACGCGTTGCGGAAGCGCGCGAGCACGGAGTCGCGGAAGTCCTGGTACTCCGCGCGCGTGAAGTTGCCGGCCGCCGCGGCCGCCTGGATGCGGTCGAGGGACTGGATCATCTTGCGGTGCAGCGGCCCCTGGAGCTCCTGCTCGGCGGCACCCGGGGTGTTCGCTTCGTTCGCGGCAGCGCGCGCACGGGCGATCAGCTGGTCACGGACGCGTTCGAAGTCCTCGCGCGTGGCGTTTCCTGCGACTGCGCGCTTCTCGAGCTGGTCGAGCGAGTCGACCAGGCCCTGCTGGATGCCACGCAGATCGGCATTCTTGGAGACCGCCCCAGCCGCGGGCTGCTCGGATTCGGCGGCGTTGCGAAGCCGGCGGACCAGCGCCTGGCGGAAGGCCAAGTAGTCCGTTCGCGAGTAGTTCCCGCTGCCCGCGGCCGCCTGCAGGCGATCGAGGGACTGGAGCAGCTTCTGGTGGAACTCAGAGCCCTCGCCCGCGTCGGCGTCCGCCCCCTTGGCTGCCTGGTCGGCCGTGCGGGCCTCGGAGACGAGCAGCTCGCGCACCTTGGCGAAGTCGGTGGGAAGCGCCTTGCCGGCGCTCGCCTTCACCTCCAACCCGTCGACCGCGTCAGAGAGAGCCCCGACCTGGTTGGGGGTCTTCGCACCACGGCGCGCCTCGGAGAGGGCGCGCTGGCCACCGCGTTCGCCCGCCTTCGCCTTGCGTGCCGCAAGGATCCGGGTCGCCTCGGCCTCGAGATCCGCAGCGGGGCGCACCTTGGCTGCCGCGAGGCGCTGGCGATAGAAGACGAGGAACTCGTCTCGCGACCAGAACCCGTCCTGGTCGGCGTCCACGCCACGGGTGTCGGCGGGACCAAGGCGTAGCTCGTTGGTGACCTCGGACGGACTGAGCCGGCCGTCCTTGTTGAGGTCGACCGCAGTGAAGGTCTCCAGCGCGGAGGCCAGCGTGGACATCCGGGCCTGGGCGAGGGCCGGACTCGGGAGGAGCAGGGTGGCCAGGAGGCCGAATTGGAGAGTCGGGTTCATGATCGTTGCCTCGAAATACGCCTTCACGACGCGCAGGTGAAGGCGAAGGCCGTGCCACAGCCTGCCGCGCACCCCTGATCCTCTCAAACCAAGCTCTGCAAAGGAATTGAGGAGGTTCTGGTTTCTTGCCCAGCTGCGCGATCGTCCCCTCGAAGGGACAGCGCAGTGCACCCATCCGGGGTCGCATGCGCTAGGTTCTTGGCCCTGATGAGTGTCCTCGTCCTCGGCATCGAGTCCTCGTGCGACGAAACCGCGGCTGCCGTCGTGCGCGACGGGCGCGAGATCCTCTCGTCGATAGTCCACAGCCAGGCGAGCCTCCACGCCGCGTACGGCGGAGTCGTGCCCGAGATCGCGGGCCGCTCGCACCTCGCACAGATCCTGCCCGTCGTCGACGCAGCGCTCGAGAAGGCAGGGACGACGCTGGATGAGATTGGCTGCATCGCCGTGACCACGCGGCCGGGCTTGATCGGATCGCTGCTCGTCGGGCTCTCGGCCGCCAAGGCGCTCGCGTGGCCGCGCGGGATCCCGCTCGTCGGTGTGCACCACATCGAGGCCCACGTCTACGCGGCGACGATGGAGCGCCCCGAGCTCGCCTACCCCAGCCTCGCCCTGGTCGTCTCGGGCGGACACACGGCGCTCTACCGCGCGCGCACCGCGCTCGAGCTCGAGCTGCTCGGAACGACTCGCGACGACGCCGCTGGCGAGGCCTTCGACAAGGTCTCCTTCATGCTCGGCCTGGGTTACCCCGGCGGGCCCGCGGTCTCGAAACTCGCCGAGGGCGGCCATCCACGCGCGCTGCGCTTGCCGAAGTTCCGCAGCTCCGGGGATGAGCCCGCCTTCTCATTCAGCGGCCTCAAGACGGCCGTGCTCTACCACCTGCGCGGGCAAGATGCCCGCAAACCACTGCCGCCGCCCGAGGAGATCCCCGATCGGGCCGACGTGGCCGCCTCTTTCGAGCAGTCCGTCGTCGATGCGCTGGTCGAGGAGTGCTTGCGCACCGCCAAGCGGGAAGGCCTCTCGCGCATCCTCGTCGCCGGCGGGGTGGCCTGCAATCGGCGCCTGCGCAGCGAGATGGCCCGGCGCGCGAGCGAGCAGGGCTTGGAGGCGATCTTTCCCTCGCCCGCCTACTGCACCGACAACGCAGCCATGATCGCAGGCCTGGGCTACCAGATCTTCCGCGCCGGCAGGATCGAGGAGCTCGCCCTGGATGCCTCGCCGCGCTGAAGGGGGTTCCGGAGCTCCGCGAGCGACAGACGGCGCCCCGACTGCTAGAATCTCCGCCCGATTTGGGTGAGAACGGACTGCGCGAGATCCTCGAAGCGCTCCGCGACGGCCGCCTGGACGTCGAGGGCGCGCTGCGCCGTTTGAGTTCCTTCCCCGTGCGCGACCTCGGACACACACAGCTCGATACCCAGCGCGAGCTGCGCTGTGGCGGACCGGAGGTCGTCTACGGCGCCGGCAAGACGCCCGAACAGGTGCTCGAGATCTCGGTCGCGCTGCTCGAGCACCACGACCGGCTGCTCGTGACGCGCATCGCGCCCGAAGCTGCCGAACTCGTGCGGCGCCGCATCCCGCGCGCCGTGCACGATGCGCGCGCGCGCGCCCTCTACGTCGAGCCCGAGGCGGGCATCGAGCAGGAGGGCCTGGTGCTCGTCGTCTGCGCTGGCACCTCGGATCTGCCGGTCGCCGACGAGGCTGCGCTGACCGCGCGGCTCATGGGTGCGCGCGTCGAACGCCTCCAGGACGTCGGCGTGGCCGGGATCCACCGGCTGCTCGCTCACACCGAGCGCCTGCGCGAGGCGCGCGCGCTGGTCGTCGTCGCCGGCATGGAAGGCGCGCTCCCGAGCGTGGTCGGAGGACTCGTCTCCGCCCCCGTGATCGCCGTCCCGACCTCGGTCGGCTATGGTGCGTCCTTCGGCGGGATCGCGGCGCTGCTCGCGATGCTGAACTCCTGCGCCGCGGGCATCGCGGTCGTGAACATAGACAATGGTTTTGGCGCCGGCGTGATGGCCGCGCGCATCAACGCCGGGGCTCGGTCCCCCATCCCGGAAGGAAGCAGATGAAGAAGGCCTGGATCGCCCTCGAAAACGGCCTCGTGATGCAGGGCAACGCCGTCGGCGCCGAAGGCGAGTCGGGAGGCGACCTCGTGTTCAACACCGCGATGAGCGGCTACCACGAGATCCTGACCGACCCCTCGTACGCCGGGCAGGTCGTGATCATGACCTACCCGCTGATCGGCAACTACGGCGTCGCCGACGAGGACTCCGAGAGCGCGCGCGGCTGGGCCGAGGCCTTCGTGATGCGCGAGATGTCCGCGGTGGCGAGCAACCACCGCGCGACCGCGACGCTGGTCGACTGGCTGAAGCGCCAGAAGATCGTCGCGATCGACGGCATCGACACACGCAAGCTCACGCGCACGGTGCGCACGGGAGGCTCGTTGCGCTGCGTGGTATCCACGATCGACGGCGACACGAAGTCGCTGGTCGAGAAGGCGCGCACGATGCCCTCGACCGACGAGCGCGACCTGACCGTCGGCGTGAGCTGCAAGAAGCCCTACGTGTGGACGAAGGCCTACGACGAGTCCTACCCCGACATCGTGCCGGTGAGCTCGTCGGGCAAGCGCCTGCGCTGTGTCGCCTACGACTTCGGCGCCAAGCACAACATTCTGCGCAGCCTCGTGCACTGCGGCTTCGACGTGACGGTCGTGCCCAATCACACCAAGGCCAGCGATGTGCTCGGCATGGACGCGGACTGCGTCTTCCTCTCGAACGGCCCCGGCGATCCCGCCGCGGTGACGCCGGCGATCCACGCGGTCGCCGACCTCGTCGGCAAGAAGCCCATCTTCGGCATCTGCCTGGGCCACCAGATCCTCTCGATCGTGATGGGCGCAAAGACGAAGAAGATGCCCTTCGGCCACCACGGCGCGAACCACCCGGTGCGCGACATCACGACGGGCAAGGTCGAGATCACGAGCCAGAACCACTCCTACGCGGTCGAGATCGAGACGCTGCCCAAGGACGTGGAGCTCACGCACATCAACCTCAACGACCAGACGGTCGAGGGCATGCGCCACAAGAAGCTGCCCGTCTTCAGCGTGCAGTACCACCCCGAGGCGGCACCCGGCCCGCTCGACAGCTCGCACCTGTTCATGCGCTTCCGCGAGCTGGTCGCGGCACAGCGCTGAGCCGCGCACGCCTCAGAGCATCGACACCGGGTCGACGTCGATCGAGACGCGCACCTTCGCGTGCGGCACCGCGTAGGCGCGCAGTGCGGCGCGCGCGCGCTCGACGCCGTCGCTGTCGCGCCGCGCCTTGACCAGCACGTGCTTGCGGTGGCGTCCGCGCAAGAGCGCGATCGGCGCCTCCGCCGGTCCGAGCACCTGGGCGGCCGTGCCGACGGCTTCACGCAGCAGTTTCCCGACCGCCTGCGCGACCTCGTCGAGCTTGCCGAGGTCCTCGGAGTCGATCACCGTGCGCAGCAATCGGCCGTGCGGCGGATAGCCCAATTCGGCGCGCAGCCGCGACTCCGCACGCGCGAAGCCCTCGTAGTCGTGCTTGGCGGCGGCGACGATCGCCGGGTGGCTGGGCGTCGCGCTCTGTACGACGATGCGGCCGTCGAGCAGGCCGCGGCCCGCACGGCCGGCTACCTGCGCGAGCAGCTGGAAGGTGCGTTCGCTGGCGCGAAAGTCCGGCAGGTGCAGCGCCTGGTCGGCGTTGACCACCCCCACGACCGTCACGCGCGGGAAGTCGAGGCCCTTGGCGATCATCTGCGTGCCGACGAGCACGTCGATTTCGCCGCGGCCGAAGCGCTCGAGCGCGTCCTCGTAGTCCTCGCGCCGCAGCATCGTGTCCGAGTCCATGCGCTGCACGCGCGCAGCCGGATAGAGCTTCTTCACCAGCAGCTCGACGCGCTCGCTGCCCGCTCCGAGGTGGCGCGGGTTGGGCGCAGTGCACATCGGGCAGGCGCGCGGCACCGGCAGTTCCTCGCAGCACGAATGGCACACCACGCGTGCGATGCGGCGGTGAAAGGTGAGGTTCGAGTCGCACTGCGAGCAGCGCACGGTCTCGCCGCAGGCGGCGCACCACAGCACCGGCGAAAAACCGCGCCGGTTCTGGAACAGGATCGCCTGCTCGCCGCGCTCGAGCGCGCCGCCGACCAGCTCGAGCAGCCGGCGCGTGAAGAGCGGCGGGCCCGGGTGGTCGCTCTTCTCCTGGCGCAGGTCGAGCACCTCGATCGGCGGCAGGCGGATGCCCTGCACGCGCTCGCGCAGCACGATGCGCTTCAGACGCCCTTCCTGCGCGGCTTGCCAGCTCTCGAGCGAGGGCGTCGCCGAGCCGAGCACGCACACGGCGTTCGCCTGCGCGGCGCGCCGCAGCGCGACCGCTCGCGCGTGGTAGCGCGGCGTCGACTCCTGCTTGAAGGACGGCTCATGCTCCTCGTCGAGCACGATCACGCCCAGGTCGGGCACGGGCGCGAAGCCCGCCGAGCGCGCGCCCACGACCACGCGCGTGCGGCGGTGCTTGACCGAGAGCCACATCGCGCGCCGCTGTGCGTCGGTCATGCGGCTGTGCAGCACGGCCACCTCGCCGAAGCGCGAGCGGAACCAGCCCACGGTCTGCGGCGTGAGCGCGATCTCGGGCACCATCACGATCGCGCCCTTGCCCGCGGCGAGCGCCGACTCGATCAGGCGCAGGTAGATCTCGGTCTTGCCGCTGCCGGTCACCCCCTGCAGCAGGAAGGCGCCGCCCTTGCCGTCCGCGAGCGCCGCTTCCAGCGTGGTGACCGCGGCCTGCTGCTCGTGCGTGAGCGCGTCAGGCCGGCGGCGCTGCACGCTGCTCGTCGCGAGCGGGTCGTTGCGCGAGACGACGCGCTCGATCCAGGCGAACCCGCCGCGCGCGAGGCTCTTTCCGACACCCTCGGTCACGTTGAGCCGCCGGCAGAGCTCGCGCAGTTCGATCGGACCCTCGAGCTCGCGCAGCGTGCGCAGCATGCGAAACTGTTTGGGCTGTGATTTCTCGAGAGCGGCGGCGCGTTCCTCGTCGAGTTCCTCGCGCAGCCGGATCATCACGACCTGGCGCGCGCCGGCTTCGCGCTTCAGGGCGCTCGGCATGACAGCCGAGAGCGCCTCGCCCCACGAGCAGGCGTACTCCTCCGCCATCCAGCGCGTGAGTTGGAGCATCGCCGCGTCGAAGAGCGGCTCTTCGTCGAGCACGCTGAAGAGCGGCTTCAGGCGCGGCGCGCCCGCGGGCGGTGCAGCGCGCGTGCCGACCACCACGCCGACCTCGCGCTTGTGCCCGAAGGGCACGGCGACGCGCACGCCCGGTTCGACGCGCGCGCGCAGCTCGAGCGGGACGCTGTAGGTGAACAGGCAATCGAGCGGGCGCTGGATCGCGACCTCGGCGTAGAAGTCGCCGCACACCGACGGCGCGGCGGCGAGCACCTCCTCCGGCTCCTCGAAGAGCAGTCCGGTCGGCTCGGGCTTCCTGCGCACGGAGCTCCTCCGATCAGGCGCACGCGCAGGGGGTCGAATGGCAGCGCGGGCAGCCCTGTTCGTACTTCTTGCGCGCGGCGGCCTCGACGTCGATGCCGGAGATGGAAGCCAGGCTGACGAGCCAGGCGAACACGTCCGCGAATTCGCCCTCGAGTTCCTCGCGCTGGTTGCGGCGCAGTGCGCGCGTCAATTCACCGACCTCCTCGCAAAACCACATGTGCGTGCCCGCGAGACCGCGCGCGGAGTCGCGCTTGAAGTAGATGTCCTCGATGCGCTTCTGGAATTCGCCGATCTGCATGGCTCAGGCCTCGCGGGAGATCACCAGGGTGGAGATGTCGTTGGGGAAGGGCGTGCCCTCCGCGTAGGCCTCGAGCGCCTGCTGCAGCCCTTCGGGCATGGCCTGCGCCGGTCGGCCCGCGCACTGCAGCACGAGACGGAAGAAGCCCTTCTCGCCCAGCTCCTCGCCAGCGGCGTTGTGGACCTGCACCGCGCCGGTGGTCGCGAGCACGAGCCGGTCGCCCTTCTCGATCGGGACCTTGACCGACACGAGCGTGCGCTCGAAAACCGGGCCCTTGTCGAAGCCGAGCGCGATGCCCTCGGGGTGGATGACGCGGATCTTCTTGTCCTCGGCGGTGTAGCGCACGAGCGCGAGCTTGTGCCCCGCGCAAGCGACGGTCGCGACACCCTCGCGCGGATCGACCAGCACGTAGAGCGCGCTGACGTACATCCCGCGCCGCAGGTCGCGCGCGAGCTCGCGATTCGCACGCGCAAAAGCCTGCGGCACATCGTCGGTGTGCGCCAGCTCGGCGCGCAGGTACGAACGCGCGACCGCGCCGATCATGGCGCCGGGCACGCCGCGCCCCGAGACGTCGCACACGAGCAGCCCGATGCGGCCGTCCTCGTACTCGACGAAGTCGTGGAAGTCCCCGCCGGGCGTGGGCGAGCCCACGTGCAGCGCCGTGATGCTGTAGCCGGCGATCTGCGGGATGGTCTGCGGCAGCAGCGCTTCGCGCACGTCGCTCGCCAGGCCCAGTTCGCGCTCGCGCTGCGACTGCTCCAGCGCCGCACCCTGCGCCGACTCGAGCTCGCCGGCCATGCGGTCGATCGAGCGCGCGAGCAGCTGGATCTCGCCACCGGCGCGCACGCGCGTGCGGTGGCGCAGGTTCCCGCGCGCGATCTGGGCGATGTCCTCGACGATCAGGCCCAGCGGATGCGAGACCGTGCCCCCGATGAACCAGGCGACGAAGGCGCCCACCAGGATCACGGCGATGGTCACGCCCAGGATCAGCGGCAGCAGGCCCTCGCCCGCGCTGTCGCGGATCGCGTTGGGCACGAAGAGCTGGTGACCGTCCTTGAAGCCGTCGTCGTAGCCGTTGTCGTAGTCGGGGTTGTTGTCGTAGCGCTTGGAGTCCTCGGCGCGGTGGCGGCTCGTGTCGGCGGCGCGGTAGAGCCAGCCCTTCACGTTGCCCTTGACCATCACGACGTCGATGCGCTCGACCTTGTCGCTGGGCGTCTGGCCGTCGAAGCGCGTCACTCCGCTGCCGGAGAGCGGCTGGTAGATCGACTCGCGCACGTTCTCGCCGTGCAGCTTGACCGCCTCGACGAAACTGCGCTCCTGGACGTCCTGCGCCGCCTTGACCACGCGGTCGTAGAGGAAGGCCCCCGCCGCGAGCATGACGATCGCGAGCACGACGGTCATCGTGAGCGAGAAGCGCGTGCCCAGCCGTGTGCCGGAGAGCCTGTGTTCGGGTGTCTTCTTGGATGCCATGCGACTCAGCCTCCTGCGAACCAGGGCGCGTCGGGGAAGAGGAGCCGTGCGGGCAGCATCACCGCCAGGAGGCCCCAGAAACCCGCCATCACGTCGTCGAGCAGGATCCCGTGTCCTCCGCCGATGCGTTCCATCTGGCGCGCGGGCGGCGGCTTGACGATGTCGAAGAAGCGGAAGACGAAGAACGCGACGGCCAGCGCGAACAGGCTAGGCCCGCGCATCCACGCGATCGTGATCAGGTAGCCGATCACCTCGTCCATGACGAAGATGCCGGGATCTTTCTTGCCCGCGTACTCCTCGGCCCAGCGGCCGAGCGGCGCCGTGAGTGCGTAGAGCGCCACGCAGCTCACGAGCACCCACACGGGAAACATCGCGCCCGTGCCGCTGAGCGCCCAGGCGAGCGCGACACCGCCGAGCGTGCCGAAGGTCCCGGGCGCGACCGGAGCGCAGCCCAGGAAACCGCAGGACACGATCGCGAGCTTGAGTCGATTCACGACGAGCCCTCCAGGATGAAGCGGCGGATCTTCACCAGGTACGAGAGACACGAGCCCACCGAGGTGATCAGCGTGGCCCAGACCGCGATGTGCGCGATCTGCGACCAGAGCGCGAAGGTCGACCCCTCGAAGCGGAAGGCGAACATGCCCACGGTCACGCCGACCGCGATGCACTGCGCGAACATCTTGAGCTTGCCGAACCAGTCGGCCGGGAACTGCCCGCCTTGGCTCTCGACGTAGCCGCGGATGGCGGTGATCAGGAACTCGCGCGCAAGCACGACGACCACGATCCAGGCCGGGAACCACTCGCGCGACCAGGGCATCACGGCCAGGAAGACCATCGCGCCGAGCACGAGCACCTTGTCCACGAAGGGATCGGCGATGCGGCCGAAGGCGGTCACGTGGTTGCCGCGGCGCGCGAGGTAGCCGTCGAGCACGTCCGAGAGTGAGGTCAGGAGGAAGAGCCAGAAGGCCCACACGAGCAGGCGCGCGTCCTGGCGGACTTCTTCGGCACCCTGCATGCCGTGCAGGGCGAAGATGCCGAAGAGCCCCATGGAGCCGAGGAAGCGCAGCGCGGTGATGCGATTCGGCCAGTGCTGGAAGACGCCCATGGTGGAAGGCGGTCCGCTTTCAGCGCTTGCGCGTCTCCCGGCAGACCAGGTTCGACTCGGCGTCCAGCGACTCCACCTCGGCGCGGATGATAGCCCCCGGCTGCGCCCGCGAGCCACGCACGAGCGCCACCAGATCGACTTCCGGCGCATCCATCGCGGGCCGGCCGACGATGCTCTTCGAGTTCGGGTGGCTCTCGTCGACCAGGATCTCGAGCTCCTTGCCGATCCAGGCGCTCTGTTCGGCGGCGAGGACCTCGTCGCGCGCTGCGAGCACCGCGAGGCGCCGCTGCTCGGCGACGTCGGCCGGGACGCGGCTGGCCGACTCGTAGGCGGGCGTGCCCTGCTCCGGCGAGTAGGTGAACGCTCCCAGGCGGCCCAGGCGGAATTCGCGCACGAACTCGACCGCCTCGGCCGCGTCCGCGTCGGTCTCGCCGGGGAAACCCATGAGCAGCGTTGTGCGCAGCGTGATCCCGGGCACTTCCTCGCGCAGGCGCGAGAGCGTGCGGCGCACCTGGTCTCCCTCACCCGCGCGGCGCATCGCGCGCAGCATCGGCGTGGCGATGTGCTGGACCGGGATGTCGAGGTACGGGAGCACGTTTTCGTGCTCGCGCATCAGCTGCGTGAGGCGCCAGGGGAAGCGGTTGGGATAGGCGTACATCACGCGGATGCGCGGCTCTTCCGGGAGCTTCGCCAGCGCCTCGACGAGGTCGGGCAAATCGGCGCCGTGCTCGCGGCCCCAGGCGGTCGAGTCCTCGGCGACGAGCACGAGTTCGCGCACGCCGGCCTCGCCGAGCTCGCGCGCCTCGCTCACGACGGCCTCGAGCGGCTTCGAACGGTGCTTGCCGCGGATCGAGGGGATCGCGCAGAAGCTGCAGGCGTGGTCGCAGCCGTGCGAAATGCGCAGGTACGCGTAGGAGCGCGGCGTCGAGAGCAGCCGCGCGCCGTCGCGTTCGGGCTCGCGCTCGAGCGGACCGGCGAGGTAGCGCGGCACGCCCGCCTCGCCCGCGCTGAGCGCCTTGACCGAGCGCGCGAGCGCGCGGTAGTCCGAGATCTCGGCAAAGAGGTCGACCTCGGGGAACTGGGCCGCGAGACCCTCCTTGTAGCGCTGCACGAGGCAGCCGGCGACGACCACGCGTTCGATCTCACCCTTGCGCTTGCGCGCGATGAGGTCGCGGATCGCCGACTCGGACTCCTCGCGCGCCGGCCCGATGAACGAGCAGGTGTTGAGGACGACCGTCGAGGCGTCGCTGGGATCGCCCGCGATCACGAGCCCCTCCTCGGCCATGCGGCCGAGGATCAGCTCGGAGTCGATCAGGTTGCGCGCGCAGCCCAGGTGGACCAGCGACACGTTCTGAGAGGCGTTCTTCGGGCGCTTGGGCACGGGCGATCGCGAGGGCGGGAGGGGTCCTGGAAGAACCGAGGGACCACCGGCCCTGGGCCCGTGGTCCCCTTCGGGATGGCGGAGGCGCTCGGAGCTAGACGGCCCCGGCCTTCTCCAGCCACTGGTCGCGGGTCAGGAGTATATCCCGGCTCTGACCGCCGAGGTACGGCCCGATCAGGCCGAGGTCCTGCAGCTCGTCGAGGACCTTGCAGGCCTCGTCGAAGTCCATCCCGTACTGCCTCTGGAGCATCGAAACCGCGACGCGGCCGCGCTCCACGAAGAGGCAGCCGACCTCCGTGAGGAGCTTCGCTCGCGCGGGCTCGACGCTCGGCAGCTTGTGGGCGCGCTCCGCGGGAGCGGCTTGCGGCTGGAGCATGACCTCGGGCTCTTCGCCGAGCTCGATCTCGATCTCGCCCACGGGCTCGTTCTCCAGCTCGGCCGAGGCGACCACGAGCGGCTCCTCGGCGGGCTCCGCCACGGCGGCGGGCTCGGGAATACCCTCGGGGAAGAGCTCGACGCCGGCCTGCTCGTCCGTGAAGTCGAAGATCGTCGTCTGCTCGAGGGCCTTGGCCCCGGCGACTTCGAGCAGGGCTTCCTCGACCGATTCGGCCCGCACCGCGATCTGCGCCACGGGTTGGGCGAGCTCGTCGGCGGGCGCGAGCTCCTCGGTGATCTCGAGCAGCTCTTCCTCGTCCTCGTCGGATGCGAACTCCTCGGACTCGGCCAGCTCAGCGGACTCGAGTTCTCGCGGGGCGCGCGCGGCCTGTGGGACCGCGGCGGCCAGCTCGTCCTCGGGTTCGAGCTCCTCGCTGTCGCCGAAGAGCTCGACGCCGTCTTCTTCCGGACTCGAGCTCGGCGTCTTCGTCCTCGTCGAGTTCCTCGTCGTCCTCGTCCTCGTCCTCGTCTTCGTCCGCCTCGTCCTCGTCCTCGTCTTCCGCTGCGTCCTCGTAGTCTTCGTCCTCGGCGAGCTCGGGCTCGCCGGTGAGTTGGGCCTCGTCGACGAGCTCGGGCTCCGCCTCCGTGAGGACCAGGGGCACGAGTTCCTCCTCCGACTCGACCACTTCCTCGGGATCGAGCTCGGCCACCGGCTCCTCGGAGACCGCGACCAGGTCCTCGCGCGCCTTGCGCAGCGTCTCGATCAGCGAGCGCGGGGTGCCGTAGGCATCGACCGGCTCGTCGTCCTCGCCCAGCCCCGTCTGCTCCCACGAGGGGCGCGCGGGGCCGGTGTCGACAAGCGCGTCCTCGATGCGGACGCGGTCCTCGCTCGCCGCGCTCAGCTCCTCGTCGGCGGGAGCGAGCGGCTGGACTCCCTCGGGGAGAGAACGCAGCGCGCGCGCGGGAACGGGGACGGGGGCAGCTGCGGCAGGCGCGGCGGAAGCCAGATACGCGCCAGGGGAGAGGGGCTCGACGCGCTCCACGAAGGGCTCGGCGGGCTGCACGGGCGCAACGAAAGGCGCGGCTGCGTACGGGGAGGCTGCATTCGAGGGGGCGATCGGACGCGCACCGGCGGGCACCTGGCCCTTGAGGCGGACGTCCTCGGGGTAGGGAGAGGGCGGGGCGGCCTGCGGCTGCACCGCGGAAGGCATCCGCAGGGGGGCCTGGAGCGGGGGCAGATCTTCGGGAATCAGGCCGGCCGCCTCGGCCGCCGTGACCCCAGGATCCGCGGACGGGGCGCGCTCGGTGACCGGGGAGCGGATCTCCTCCTCCTGGCGCAGCTGCGGTTCGCGCAACCAGGTGAACCAGGCGCAGCCGAGCAGCACGACCAGGCCGAGCAGACCGCCGAGCGTCGCGTGCGTCGCCAGGCCGATGCCGCCGCCGACCAACAGGCCGAACTTGCCGCCACCGGTGTCGCTGAAGGCGCCGAAGAGGATCGCGAGGCCCAGGGTGCAGCCGACGAGTCCGAGGGCGTGCCGCAGCGCGCCGGCTTCGCTCGCCGTCAGGAACGAGCGCGCGCCGAGCACCGCGACGCCGATCGCCATCAGCAGGCAAGGCAAGGCGCCGAAGGTTCCCGCGAGCTGTCCCGCGAGGGCCGCGGTCCCCGTGCCCTGGTCGGGCGGGAGGTCGCTCAAGAACGACTTCACCATCAGGACCGACACGAAGGCGCCGACGCCGAACAGGATCAGCCCGCCGCCGTCACGCTTCCAATCGAACGCTCGCTCACTCATCGCCATCCTCCGCGTCCCTGGGGGCGCTGATTTCCTTCACCCCGTGCATCTTTTCCCAGTCGTCGAGCGTGAGCAGGAGCTCGCGCGACTTGCTGCCCTTGTGCGGGCCCACGATACCGTGCTCGGTCATGATGTCGATCAGGCGCGAGGCGCGCGTGTAACCGACACCGAGTGCGCGCTGCAGCAGGCTCGCCGAGCCGCGCTTGGTCTTCAGGATCACGCGCACCGCGTCGTCGAAGAGCGGGTCCTCGTCGGGCATCGAGCCCGAGCTCTCGCCGGGCTGGCGCGAACCGCTCGCGACCTGGATCAGCTCCTGGCTGAAGTTCGGCGCGGAATCCTTGCAGACGAACTCGACCAGCGAGTTGAGCTCGGAGTCCTCGACCAGCGCGCCCTGGACGCGCTTCAGCTTCATTCCGCCGGGCGGCATGAAGAGCATGTCGCCGTTGCCGAGCAGCTTCTCCGCGCCCATCTCGTCCAGGATCACGCGGCTGTCGATGCGGCTCGCGACCTGGAACGCGATGCGCGTCGGCAGATTGCCCTTGATCACGCCGGTGATGACGTCGGTCGAGGGCCGCTGGGTCGCGAGGATCAGGTGAATGCCGACCGCGCGCGACTTCTGCGCGAGGCGCGTGATGGCGAGCTCGGCTTCCTTCTTGGCCGTCATCATCAGGTCGGCCATCTCATCGACGACGACCACGATGTAGGGCACGTGGCGCGGCGTGCGCTCGGGGTCGAAGTTCTCCTTGAGGCGTTCCTTCAGGCCCTCTTCGCCGAGCGCGTTGTAGCCCTTGATGTTCTTGACGCCGGCGTCCTTGAAGAGCTCGTAGCGGCCCTCCATCTTCTCGATCGTCCAGAGCAGCACCTGCGTCGCCGTGCGCGCATCGGTCACGACCGGGCACATCAAGTGCGGCACGGTCGCGAAGGTCTGCAGCTCGACCATCTTCGGGTCGACCAGGATCATCTTGACGTCGTGCGGCGAGCGCGTGAGCAGCAGGCTCGCGAGGATCGAGTTGATGCAGACCGACTTGCCCGAGCCGGTCGTGCCGGCGATCAGCAGATGCGGCATGCGCGCGAGGTCCTCGACCACCGGCGTGCCCTCGGCGTCCATGCCGAGGAACAGCGGCAGCGCCATCTGCTTCTGGTCGTAGGCGCGCGCAACGATGAGCTCGCTGATGCGCACGACGCGGCGCTTCTGGTTCGGCACCTCGATGCCGATCGTCTCGCGACCGGGGATCGGCGCGATGATGCGCACGCTCTGCGCGCGCAGCACGCCGGCGATCTCGGGCGAGAGCGGCGTGACCTTGTTCATGCGCGTGCCCTGCGCGACGGTCAGCTCGAAGAGCGTCACCGCCGGCCCCACCTGCGCGCCGACGACGTTGGCCTCGATGCGGAAGCTCTTCAGCGTCTGCTCCAGCTTGTGGGCGCAGTCGCGAATGAAGTTCTCGTCCATCGTGCCCGCGCTCTCGGGCCGGATCAGGAGCTCGATCGGCGGCAGTTTCCAGGGACCGGGCGGCGGCGTGGGCGGGTCGAAGACCGGCGTCTGTGCCATCCTGGGCTGCATCGCCGGCTTGGCCGCGACGGGTGCGGGCACGGGCTCGTCCGGCAGGTCCTCGAACTCCTCGTCGGCGACCTCCTGCTCGTAGTCGTCCTCGAGTTCGTCCTCGTCGTACTCGCCGCGCTTGGGCCGCGTCGGATCGTCGCGGTCCTCGAGGCCGTCGTAGGCGACCTCGTCCTCGTCGTCCTCGGTTTCGTCTTCCTCGTCGTCGCTTTCGTCCTCGAGCAGGTCCTGTTCGGGCTCGTCCTCGTCGTCCTCGTCCTCATCCAGGACGGCGGGTCGGTTCGTGCGCGTGATCGCCTTGCGCCGGCCCTCGGCGGGCGGCTCCTCGAGCGCGACACCGCCGCCGGCGCCTTCGATGGCCGGCTGCAGGCCCTCGCGCAGGTCAGCACCGCGCACGAAGTTCCACAGCGCGTGCATCACGCTGCCTAGGTGTCCGCCCACGGCCGCGAGGAAGCCCTGTCCGCGCTCCTCGCGCCGCCGGCCGAGCCAGGCCCGGAAGCCCTGCAGCGAGGCATAGAAGCCCATCTCGGTCGCGAGCAGGAACGAGATCAGCGTCAAGAGCAGCAGCACGATGAAGAAGCCCGCGCCACCGAACTTCGCCAGGAAAAACGCGCGCGAGGCGAGCGCCAGGTAGCCGCCGGGCCCGTAGGGCAGGTGCGCGCCGATGTTCGTCCAGGCCTCGTTGGGCTGCACCGGGAGGTTCGGGCCCGTGCACAGGTCGAGCAGGTACGCGAAGGAGAGCACGAAGGTCACGCTGCCGAACACGCGCAACGAGACGAGCGAGACACGCTTGCCGCCGACGAGCACCGCACCCCAGATGAGCAGCAGCAACGCCAGGACCAGCGACGAGAGGCCCAGTCCGCGCAGCAGCAGGTTGGCGAAGAACCAACCCACCTGTCCGGCCCAATTCCAGCCGCGCGAGGCCGGATCCTCGAGCGGAGTCGCGTAGCTCAGCAAGGCTACGTGCAGGAACAGCGCGAAGGCGACCAGGGCGATGCCCTTGATCTCGCGCAGGCGTTCCGCCGTCGCCTCGTCGACCTCACGGCCGAAGAAGAATCCTTTGATGCGCGACAATACGCCACCGGGCATCGGCCCGGAGCGCTCGTCGGATGCACGTCGCTTGCGTCCCATCGAGTGTGATCGGTTGCACGGGCGACCCGCGCCCGCGCTCGGGCGTTTCGACGATCCCCTCGCCGCCCGGCGAGCGGGGATACCAAGTCGGGAGCACGATTCCAAGCTGTGGCCGGCGCAAGATCTGTCGCCCCCCTCGCCTGACACCAGTTTTCGTGCCATGCTTGGAGGTCGCATCTGGAGATGTCACTTCTCTCACTCAGCCGCCGCCCGGGCCTGCGCAAGCTCCAGATCCTGCTCCTTGCGAGCATCGCCTGGGTGCTGTTCGCCGAGGGCGGATACCGCGCCTACCTCGCCTTCGCGGGCAGGCCCTACTCCGCCGTCAGCGCGCAGGCGCAGCTCGACGAGCTCCTCGGGAAGCTGCGCGGCACGCAGTTCATGCCCAAGTCGGACTCGGCCGAGCTCGACAAGGGCGGGCTCGCGATCCACCCCTACTCCGGCTACCACATCTGGCGCTTCACGCGCGGTGCGCAGGAGCTCGCGAACTACTTCTCGAGCAGGGAAGCCGAGCAGAACTACGACATCCTGCTGCTCGGAGGCTCGGTCGCCTGCGTCTTCGGCAACTACTCGGGGAGCTCACTCGTGCCCGCCCTGAGCGCCGATCCGCGGCTCGCCGGGCGCAAGATTCGGGTGCACGTGCTCGCCTGCCCGGGCCACAAGCAGCCCCAGCACGTCAACACGCTCGAGTGGGCTCTGGCCCAAGGCTACCACCCCGACGCGGTGATCCTGCTCGACGGCTTCAACGAGATCGCGGTCGCAGCCGAGAACGCCAAGGCGGGCGTCAACCCGCTCTTCCCCTACTGGATCGAGATGCAGATGCGCCTGGGGAACGCGATGACCGACGCGGCGGCCCTCGAACTGCTCGGTCGGGCGGTCGGCGCCCGCGACGAGGCCGAGGCCTCTCTATGCAAGCCTCCCGTCATGCCGCGCAGCCTGAGCGCCATCCTCGGGACCTGGCAGGTGAAATCGCTCGAGCGCGCCGTCAACAAGGCACGCCTCACCATGGTCAAGGTGCAGCAGCAGCAGCAGCAGGACAAGTCGGCCGGCACGAAGTCGATCACCGTCGGCGGGCCGCCCTTCGACCCGGACCCCGCCCGCGTTCGCCAGGTCAGCATCCAGGCCTGGCGCGAGGGCTCGCTCGCGATCCAGGCCATCTGCAACATCCACGGCATCCCGTTTTTGCACGTGCTGCAACCCTCGCCCTGCGACACCGGCTCGAAGCCGCTGACCGACCAGGAGAAGTTCGCCGTCGAGAAGAGCCAGCTCTGGAGCGAGTCGATCGCGGCGGCCTACCCGCTCATGCGCAAAGTCGGCCGCAACCTCGCGTCGCACGGCGTCAACTTCCTCGACGCGACGCAGATCTACGCCGACCACCCGGGGAAGATCTACATCGACACCTGCCACTTCGAGGCCGAGGGCGCGGGGCTGCTCGGCAAGCTCGTCGCCGAGACCTTCCTCAAGACCGTGAAGTTCTGAGCGCGGCGATCCGGGCGAGGAGCGCACGAGCGACGGCCGTCTTCCCCCCGGCGAGCTCCTCGCGCGCGCCGGAGCTCTCGAGCAGCACCACCCGCGTGCGCTCGGCGTTCAGCGCCGAGGCGTCGTTGAGCACGATGCAGTCGAGCTGCTTGCGCGCGAGCTTGGCCCGCGCGCGCCGTTCGCCCGCGCCCGTCTCGAGCGCGAAGCCGCAGACCAGGCGAGCGCCCTTGCGCGCGGCGAGCGTGGCGAGGATGTCGGGGTTGCGCACGAGTTCGAGGCTCGCGCGCTGCGCCCCGCCATCTTTCGCGCGCCACTTGCCCGCGAGCACGCGCGCAGGCCGCCAGTCGGCCACCGCGGCGGCCATGATCAGCACGTCGGCGCTGCGGAAGGCCTTGCGGCAGGCGGCCAGCATCTCACGCGCGCTCGTGACATCCACGCGGGCCACGCCGTGGGGCGTCGGGAGCGCCACCGGCCCCGCGACGAGCGTCACGCGGTGCCCCGCGCGCGCGGCGGCCTGCGCCAGGGCGAAGCCCATGCGACCCGAGGACTCGTTCGTCAGGTAGCGCACCGGATCGACGTGCTCGCGCGTGGGTCCGGCGGTCACGAGCACGCGCAGCGGCGGATTTCGGGGCTTGGAGCGCGCCATCGGGCGGCCGAGTGTAGCCGCCACCTTCCCCGCCCGCCCACAGCCTCAGCCCGCTCCCCCATGCGCCGCCTCCTCGCCGCCCTCGCCGCCCTCGCTTTCGGTCTCTTCGGCAGCCCTCCAGCGCCCACGCGCGCGCGCCCGAGGGCTTCGAACGGGCGCTGGCCGAACTCCAGGTGCGCATCCAGGAGAGCGAGACGCCGCGCGAGGAGCTCGAGCACGCGACGCTGCTCGCCGCGCTCTCGATGGTGCGCATCCTCGAGAACGAGGGCCGCTACCAGCCCTTCCCGCCCGTGCCGGGGGTGGGCGAGCGCGATCCCGACGAGCGCTGGCTCTACGCCGGCGAGCGCGTCGCGCGCGTCTCGCCCGAGGAGTTCCCCGAGTACTTCGCGCTCGAACGCTGCCAGCGCGAGGTCGGGCTGGTGGTCGGAGCCGACGACGAGGAACTCGATCGGCGACTCGCCGCTTGGAGGGTGCCACGCGCGCTGGTGAAGGGCGCCGAACGCCTCGCGGAGCGGGCGCGCAGGGTGACCTTCACAGCCACTCGCGAAACTGAGCGAGGAAGTCGCGCCAGTTCGTAACCAGCGAGTCCCCCAGTCGATGGGGCTCGGCGGAAGGTGTCACGAGGAAGGTAGGCACGCCGGGATTCTCGGCGGAGAACGAGCGCAAACCCGAGAGATCGGATGTGCCGATACGACGTGCCGTCTTGATCTCGATTGCCCCGCGCAGCTTGCCGTGCTTCTCGACCAGCAGGTCGACCTCGGCTCCGGTGTTGGTGCGCCAGAAGAAGAGCCGCGCCTCGGAGCGCGCATAGTCGAGCAGGCGCCGGCACTCGAGCACGAGCCATTGCTCGAAGAGCCGGCCGCGCGTGATCGGATCGACCTCGGCGGTCAGCCGCCGGTTGAGAGCGTTGGTCACTCCGGTGTCGAAGAGGTAGAAGCGCGGGTGGGCGACGAGCCTGGCCCGAACGCTCTTGCGCCAGGCTTCGAGTCGCAAACCGAGCAGCGTGTCCTCGAGGATGCTGAAATACTCGCTCACGGTGCGGCCGGGAAGCGCGGCATCACGACCGACGGACGAGGCGTTCAAGAGCTCGCCGCTCTGCGCCGCCGCCACGTCGAGGAAGCGCGCGAAGCCGCCGAGGTTGCGCACCAGGGCCTCGGCCTGGATCTCCTCTCGCAGGTACGTGTTCGCGTAGTCGGCGAGCAGCGAGCGCGCGTCCGCGTCATTCGAACTAACGACCGCGGGCAAGGCGCCGATGCGCAGCGCGCGCTCGAGGTCGAAGCTCTCGCCGTGTTCCTGCACGACGAGCGGGTGCAGCGGCAGCACCGCTGCCCGGCCCGCGAGCAGGTTCGCGCCGCCGCGCTTCAGCTTGCGCGCGCTCGAGCCGGTGAGCAGGAAGCGCACGGGCGTGCGCTCGATCAGCCCGTGGATCTCGTCGAGCAGGGCCGGGATGCGCTGCACCTCGTCGACGAAGACCGTGCTCACGCCGCGCCGCACGCGCTCCTCGACCTCGAGACGGAAGAGCGAGGGGTCCTTCGAGTACTTCTGGAACAGGTCGGCGTGCAGCAGGTCGAGACGCCATGCGTCCGGGGGGAGTTGCCCCGCCATGAACGTGCTCTTCCCCGTCTGGCGCGGGCCGAGCAGAAGCACGGATCGCGTCGGCGGTAGCTCCAGAATTCGTGTGTACATCCAGCCGAAGTGTAAAGCTTTTCGGCTGGATATGGGCAGAACTGTAAGCCGATAGGCCTTCTAGGCCACTGGAAGGCCTATCGGGCAAGCTTCCTTGCGACTCGCTCGACGATGCGCGCCGGCTCCGCCAGGCGCCCCTTGCCCTCGTCGCCGCAGGCCATGTGGCCCGCCTCGGGCTCGAGGATCTCCCAGCCGTCCTCGCGCAGCGTCACGAGGTTGCGCTGCACCGGCCGCGACTCGAGCATCGTCGGGTTCATCGCCGGGCAGAGGATGCGCGACTGCTTCGCGTCGAAGGCGAGCGCGACGGTGCCCAGGAGATCGTCCGCGAGGCCGTGCGCAAGGCGGCCGACGAGACCCGCGCTCGCGGGCGCCACGAGCAAGAGCTCGCCCCACTTCGCAAGCTCGATGTGATCCATCGCACCGCGGCGCTCCGGCCCGAACTCGTCCACCTGCGCGGGTTCGCCGCAGACGGCCTCGAAGAGCTGCGGGCTGACGAGCTTCGCGGCGTTGTGCGTGAGCACGGCGCGCACGGAGTGACCGGCCTGCGTCAGCTTGCTGGCGAGATCGCAGGCCTTGTAGATCGCGACCGACGCGCCGCAGGCGAGCAGGATCCTGGCCATGTTCAGCGTCCCTTCCCGGCCGGGGCGTCCAGGCCCATCAGGCCGCGCACCTGCGCCACCGCGTGCTCCAGATCGTCGTTGACCACGACGTGATCGTACTTGGTGCGCTCGCGGTATTCGTCAGCCGCCTTGTGCAGGCGCCGCTCGAGCACGACGGGCGTCTCCGTGTTGCGGCGCTCCAGGCGCCGGCGCAACTCCTCGAAGTCGGGCGGCGCGATGAAGATGTACTGCCCCGGTTCGCCCAGCGCCTTCAGCTGCAGTGCGCCTTGCACGTCGATCTCGAGCAGGTAGAGCTGGCCTTTCTCGATCGCATCCTCGAGCGGCCCGCGCAGGGTGCCGTAGAGGTTGCCGTAGACCTCGGCGTGCTCGATGAAGTCGCCGTGCGCGCTGCGCTGCTTGAACTCCTCGACGGTGAGAAAATGGTAGTCGCGACCGTCGACCTCGCCCGGGCGCATCTTGCGCGTCGTCGCGGAGACGGAGAAGCACACGCGCGGGTCCTCGAGCAGGCGCTTGCAGATCGTGCTCTTGCCCGAACCCGAGGGGCCCGAGATCACGACCATCCGTCCGCGTTCGCCCGTGCTCATTCGACGTTCTGCACCTGCTCGCGCAGGCGCTCGATGCGCGTCTTGACCTCGACCACCGAGTGCGCGACCTCGGCGTCGTTGCACTTCGAGCCGATCGTGTTGGCCTCGCGCAGCAGTTCCTGCACGAGAAAATCGAGCTGCCGGCCGGTCGCGCCGCCCTTCTCGAGCAGCGCGCTCCACTGCACGAGATGGCTCGAGAGGCGCGCGAGCTCCTCGCCCACGTCCATGCGATCGGCCAGCAGCGCCAGCTCGCGCGGGAGCTCCGCGGGCCCTAACTTGATCCCGCCGCCGAGCAGGTCCTGCATGCGCGTGCGCAGCTTCTTGTGGTGCTCCTTGACGACCTTGGGCATGCGCTTTTCGATGCGCGCGGCCTCCTTCGTGAGCGCGGCGGTGTTCGCGCGCAGGTCCTGGAGCAGTGCCGCGCCCTCGCGCTCGCGCATCGCGACGAGTTCCGCGAGCCCGTCGCGCACAGCGCCGCGCAAGAGGCGCGCCTCGCGCTCGGCGAGCTTGGGATCGGACTGCGAGCCGACCACGCCGGGCAGCGCGAGGATCGTCTCGAGCTTCGGCCGGCCTTCGAGACCCAGCTCCTTCGCCAGCGACTCGACCTCGGTCATGTAGCGTTGGGCGAGTTCGCGGTCGATGCGCACGGTCGAGCCGCCGCCTGCGTCCACCGAGACGCTGAGCGAGACCGAGCCGCGCTCGAGGACCTTGCGCACCGCGGCCTCGACCTCGCCTTCGAAGCTCGCGAGCTCGGGCGGGAGCTTGACCTTGAGCTGCAGGAAGCGGTGGTTGACCGAGCGCACCTCGACGCGCACCTGCACCTGCGCCTCGGAGCTGGTCGCGGCCCCGAAGCCGGTCATCGAGCGCAGCGCGGCCATGCGTCTCAGGCCGGCTTCGGCCGGCTGCCGGGCTTGATCGCTTTGCCGCCTGCCTTGCAGAGCGGGCATTCCTCGGGCTTCCACGAGTTGACCGCGACCGCGCAGAGCGTCGTGAGCTCGAGCCCGTCCTTGGCGAAGGGGTTGCCGCCCGAGCGGTTGACGATGCCGCCGACGCCGACGGTGGGCACGTCGAAGCCCTTGAGCACCTCGATCACCTCGCGCGCGGATCCGCCGGTCGTGATCACGTCCTCGACGACGAGCACGCGCGTGCCCGGCCCGATCTTGAAGCCGCGCCGCAGGCCCATCTTGCCGTCGGTGCGCTCGGTGAACTGGCAGCGGGCTCCGAGCGCGCGCGCCATCTCGTGCGCCCAGATCACCGCGCCGAGCGCGGGCCCCATCACCACGTCGAAGGGCTTGGGGTCGCGCGCGCGCAGCTTCGCGGCGAGCGCCTGGGCGAGCTTCTCCGCGCGCTTGGGATCCTCGAGGATCAGCGCGCACTGGAAATAGCGGTCGCTGTGCAGCCCCGAGGAGAGTTCGAAGTGCCCTTCGAGCATCGCGCCCGAGGAGCGGAAGAGATCGAGGACCTGTGTCTCGTCCAGCATGGCGTGCGGCTACTTCTTGGGCTCTTCGGCGGGGACCGCGGGAGGCGTGCTTCCGCCAGCGTCGGCGGGAGCCGCGGGCGGAGTCGCAGTGTTCGTGTCGGCCGGAGGCGTGCTGAGCGCCGGGCTCGATTGCACGACCGACGAGCCGGTCTCGGCGCGGTTCACCATGTGGATCGCCAGCGCGCAGATCAGGAACACGGCGCAGGTCCAGCCGGTGAACTGGTTGATGCCCTTCGTGCCCACGCCGAAGGTCTGCTGGCCTTCGGTGCCGAGCGCGCCGGTCAGACCGCCGCCCTTGCCTTCCTGGAGCAGGATCACGACGACCAGCACGATGGCCGAGAGGACGAAGAGGATGTAGAGGAGGGTGCTGAGAAGGGGCAACATGGCGGGTTCAGACTCTAACGGGACTCGAGGATGCCGAGGAAGCTCTCGGCCTGGATCGACGCGCCCCCGACGAGGCAGCCGTCTACGTCGTTCGCGGAGAGGATCTCGCGCGCGTTCTGGGGCTTGACGCTGCCACCGTACTGGATGCGCAGCCGCTCGGCGGGCGCTTCCTGGTACATGCCGGCGAAGACGCCGCGCAGGTAGGCGTGGGCGGCGCTCGCCTGAGCGGGGGTCGCGTTGAGGCCGGTGCCGATGGCCCAGACCGGCTCGTAGGCGACGGTCAGGCGCCCGAGCTCGCGCGCGGCGACGAGCGCGAGGCCGGCGGTGAGCTGGCGGCCGATGACCTTCTCGGTGAGCTTGCCGTTGCGCTCCTCGAGCGTCTCGCCGACGCACAGGATCACCTCGAGGCCCGCGGCGAGCGCGATCCGAACCTTGGCGTTGATGAGCTCGTCGCCCTCGTTGTAGACGTGCCTGCGCTCGGAGTGGCCGAGGATCACGGCGTCCGCGCCCACGTCCGCAAGCATCGCGGCGCTGATCTCGCCGGTGAAGGCGCCCGCGGGCTGGTCGCAGCAGTTCTGCGCGCCGACCTTGATGTTCGAGCCCTCGAGCGCGCGCACGACCTCCGCGAGATACACGCAAGGCGGAAAGACCGCGATGTCGACGTCCTCGCGCGCTCCGGCGCGTTCGCGCAACACGGAGACGAGCGCGAGCGCGCTCTTGCGCTCGAGGTTCATCTTCCAGTTGCCCGCGATGTACTTCTTCCTCATGAGGCGAGCGCCTTGCTGAGCTCGAAATGCACCAGGCGCCGGCCGTCGAGGGCCGCGAGCGCCGCCGTGTCGCGCGCGATCTCCTCGAAGGCGTCGGGCGTGATCGCCTGCGCGCCGTCGGAGTGGACCTCGCTGACGTCGGTGTGCACCTCGAGGATCAGGCCGTCCGCGCCCGCGGCGATGCCCGCGCGCGCGAGCGCGCGCACGAGGTCCGCGCGGCCGGCGGCGTGGCTGGGATCGGCGACGACGGGCAGGTGCGTGGCCTTCTTGAGGTAGGCGATCGCGCCCACGTCGAGCAGGTTGCGCGTGATCTTGTCGAAGCCGCGGATGCCGCGCTCGCACAGCACGACCTGCGTGTTGCCCTGCGCGAGCACGAATTCGGCCGCGAGCAGGAATTCGCGCACGGTCGCGCCAAAACTGCGCTTCAGCAGCACCGGCTTGCGCGTGCGGCCGACCTCGGTCAGCAGCGGCCCGTTGGTCATGCTGCGCGCGCCGATCTGGTACATGTCGGCCACCTCGCCGACCTTCTCGACGTCGCGCGGATCGAGCACCTCGGTCACGATGCCCAGGCCCGTCTCGGCGCGCACGCGCGCGAGCATTTCGAGGCCCTCCTCGCCCAGTCCCTGGAAGGAGTAGGGCGAGCTGCGCGGCTTGTACGCGCCGCCGCGCAAGAGCGTCGCGCCGCGCGCGCGCACGGCGGTCGCGATCTCGAGCAGGCGCGGCCAGGTCTCGACCGCGCACGGGCCGGCGACCAGCGAGAGCTCTTTCCCTCCGAAACGGCCGCCGTGCACGCGCACCTGCGTGTCGGGTTGGCCGGGCGCGCGCTCGTGGCGCTCGCGGGCGTTGTCCGATTCCAGAACCGCAGCGACGCCGACGAGATCCTCGAAGAGCGAGCGGTGGTCGGGCCGTCCGGAGCCCTCCAGGCGCAGGAATTCACTTCCCGAATCGAGGAAGCTCGTGCGGTAACCGAGCTCGGAGGCCAGGCCGAGGATGGCTTCGAGCTGGGGGGCGGGCAGGGCCCGGCGCAGGCGCAGGAGCATGGATGGCGGCTCGGCAGACTCTTGGGGACGGAGCGGAAACCCGACAATATGAGGTCCGACCAGGATACCGTCAAACCCGGCAAGTTCATGGCGTCCCCCCTCCTCGAAGCGCTGCTCACGCTCCAGTGCCTGCAGGACCTGCCTCGGACGGGCTGGATCCAGCGCGGGATCGTGCCTCAAGAGACGATCGCGGGGCATATTCTGGGCGTCTGCGAGCTGGTTTTGGCGCTCGGGCCGGCCGTGGAACCGCCGCTCGACAGCGAGCGCTGCCTGGCCCTGGCACTGGTGCACGACGCCCCCGAGGCGCTGCTCGGCGACCTGCCGCGGACGGCCGCGGAGCTGCTGCCCGAGGGCGCCAAGCGCCACGCCGAGGCGCGGGCGGCCGAACGAGTGCTCGGGCCGCTCTCGGCGCTCGCGCGCGAGCGCTTCGAGGAGCACGCGCGCGGGGTGAGCCGCGAGGCGCGCTTCACGCGTGTCTGCGACCGGCTGCAGCTGGGCCTGCGCCTCCTCGGCTACCGACGGACGGGGCAGGCCGGCCTCGAGGAGTTCGAGGCGACGCTGCGCGAGCTCGACTGCGGCGAGTTCGAGCCCGCACGCGGGTTGCAGCGCGAGCTCGTCGCCGAACTCGAGCGACTCCGCCGGGCTGGGCTTTGAACTCGCGCCGCGCGGCGGCGTAGCCTCTGGCCCAGATGCGCCTCTGGCCGTTCCTCAAGCTCGCGATCCCGCTCGGCACGCTGGCCGCGCTGGCGATCGGCTACGCCGTGCAACGCGCGACGCTGCAACCCGATCCACCGATCGACATCCAGCGGCCGCCGCCCGCGACCTTCGCCAAGCTCGAGCCGCCGGTGCATGGACATCGCCTCGCGGGGCGAGTCAGCGCGCCGAGCGGGGAAGCGCTCGACCGCGCGCTCGTCTGGGTGCGCAGCGGCGACGAAGGCAGTTTCACGCGCACCGACGCGCAGGGCGCATTCGGCTTCGACGACCTCGGGCCCGGCCCCTGGCCGGCGAAGATCGTCGCGCTGGGTTTCGAGCCGCTGGACCTGACGCTCGAGGACACGGGCAAGCTCACGCAGATCGCGCTCGCCAAGGCCTACGGTCCGCCGCCGACGCTCGCGCGGGTCGAGCACGAGCCGCTCGCGGGGCAGCTCGAGTTGCCCGCGGGCTTCGACGCGAGCGACTGCGAGGTCGTGCTCGAGCCCGAGGCGCCGACGAGCATCGACTCTGCGCTCCCGCGGCGCGCGCGCTGCGATGCACAGGGCGCGTTTCATTTCGACGACCTGATCGCGGCCAAGTACCTCGTGCGCGTGCTGCCCGCCTGGGCGCGCGGCGGGAGCTGGCCCGACCTCGTCGCGGGCGTCGCGGGCAAGGCCTCGCACGAGTTCACGCACGCGAAAGGCGCGCAACTCGCGGTGCAGCTCGAGCTCGGGAGCATCCAGGGCACGCTCGCGGAGGCCAGCGGCGCGCCGGTCGAGGGGGCCCTGGCCGAACTGGCGCTCGCCAGCGACCCCGGCCGCATCTGGATCCCCCAGTCGACCGACGCGCAGGGACATTTCCGCCTGCACCCGCTGCCGCACGGCGCCTACGTGCTGACGCTGCGCGCGGGCGGGGCGACGCTCGTGCGCCAGGTCGAACTCGGCCCAGGCGAGCAGCGCGAGGTCCCGCTGCGGCTCGAGCCCCCCGCTGGCGAGCGCTGAACCCCGCGCCGGCGGTCGATCGCTGAACGGGAAGCGGGCCGGCCATCGCGGAGCCCTGCACTGGTGCGGGTGCTGCGCCCCGCGCTGGTGCGGGTGCGGAGCCCTGCACTGGTGCGGGTGCAAAGCCCTCTGCGCGCACTGGTGCGGGTGCGGAGCTCTGCGCGGGTGCGGGTGCGGAGCCCTGCGCGGGTGCGGGTGCTGCGCCCCGCGCGCACGCCATCGGTTACGCTGCATGGTCCCCCATGACGGATCCGATCCAGCTCGACGCCGCCGCCACGACGCCGCTCGACGCGCGCGTGCTCGAGGCCATGCTGCCTTGGTTCACCGAGCGCGCGGCGAACGCCTCCACGCGCTCGGGCCCCGGCGCGCGCGCGCGCGCGGCGCTCGAGGAGGCGCGCGAGCGCGTAGCCCGCGCCTGCGGCGCGCGCGCGAGTGGCGTCGTCTTCACCAGCGGCGCGACCGAGGCCAACAACCTCGCGCTGCTCGGCGCGGCGCGCGCGCGCGCGAAACACGGCCGGCGCGTGCTCGTCGGCAGCTCCGAACACGCCTGCGTGCGCGAGTGCGCGCTGGCGCTCGGCCGCGAGGGCTTCGTGGTCGACTGGCTGGCGCTCGACACAGGCGGCCTGTGCGACCTCGAGCGCGCGGCGGAGCTCCTGCGCGAGGACACCGTGCTGGTGGCGCAGATGCTCGTGCACAACGAATCCGGCGCGGTGCACCCGGTGCGCGAGCTCGCGCGCCTCGTGCGCTCGCGCGCGCCGCGCGCGCACCTGCACGTGGACGCGGTGCAGGCGCTGGGCAAGCTCGAGCTCTCGCTGCTCTCACTGGGCGCCGACAGCCTCGCGCTCTCGGCGCACAAGCTGCACGGACCGCAGGGCGCTGGCGCGCTCGTGCTCTCCGGCGAGCGGCCGCTCGCCCCGATCACCTTCGGCGGCGGTCAGGAGCGCGGCCTGCGACCGGGCACGGAGAATCTGGCCGCGATCGTCGGCTTCGGCCTCGCCGCAGAACTCGCGGAGCGCGAACGGCCGCGCTTCAGCGCTGCCGCGGAGCGCTGGCGCGCGGACTTCCTCGCCGGCCTCGCCGCGCTCGGGGGCTGGCGCGTGCTCGAACCGCAAGTGCGCGTGCCCGCGATCCTGGGGCTCGTCGCGCCCGAGCCCGCCTCGGAGATCCGGCGCAACCACCTCGAGGCGCGCGGCATCCTCACCGGCGCCGGTTCGGCCTGCCAGGCGACGAAAGCGAACCTGAGCCCCTCGCTCGCCGCACTGGGCCTCGACGAGGCCTCGATCCGCCGCTTCCTGCGCCTCTCGCTCTCGCGCGAGAGCGTCGCCTGCGATCCGGGCGTCGTGGTCGAAGCCCTGCGCGCCGTGGACACCGAGCTCGCGCGACCGGCGAGGAGCGCCCGATGAGCGAGGCCGAACCCACGCTCGGCGCCCCTGAACGCGTCGTCGTGCGCTACGGCGAACTCGCGCTCAAGGGCGGCAACCGCGTCGACTTCGAGCGTGCGCTCGTGCGCAACCTGAAGGACGCGTTGAAACGCATCGCGCCCGTCGTGATCGAGCGCCAGCGCGGACGGCTGCTGGTGACGCCGGAAGCACGCGCCGAGGAGATCGCCGAGCGCGCCGCGCGCGTCTTCGGCGTGAAATCCGTCTCGCCGGCCTGGGGCTGTCCGTCTGATCCCGAGGCGATCGCGCGCCTGGCGCGGGCGGTCTTCCTCGACGCACTCGCACAGCTCCCGCGCGGGGTCGAGCCGAGCATGCGCGTGCGCTCCAACCGCGCCGACAAGCGCTTCCCGATGACCTCGATCGAGCTCGATCGCTACCTCGGCGACCGCGTGCTGGGCGGCATCGACGGCGTGCGCGTGCAGATGGACGAGCCCGCGATCGAGCTCGGCGTCGACGTGCGCATGGAGGGCGTGAGCGTCTTCGCGCGCCGCATCGCCGGCCCGGGCGGCCTACCGGTCGGCACGCAGGGCCGCGGCCTGTGCCTGCTCTCGGGCGGCATCGACTCGCCGGTCGCGGCCTGGATGTCGATGAAGCGCGGTCTTGCGATGAGCTTCATCGGCTTCCACTCCTGGCCCTACATCGGCGAGGCGAGCAAGCAGAAGGTGATCACGCTCGCGCGCTCCCTCTGCGAATGGCAGTCGCGCGCGCGCCTCTACATCGTGCCTTTCGCCCCGATCCAGCTGGCGATTCGCGACCGCGCGCCGGCGAGCTACCGCACGATCCTCTACCGGCGCATGATGCAGCGCATCGCCTCGCGCATCTCCGAGCGCGACGGCCAGGACGTGCTCGTGACGGGCGAGAGCCTGGGCCAGGTCGCGAGCCAGACGCTCGACAACCTGCGCTGCATCGAGCTGGCGGCCTCGCGCTCGGTCCTCCGGCCGCTGGTGGCGCTCGACAAGGAGGAGATCATCGCCATCGCCAGGCGGATCGGGACCTTCGAGATCTCCAACGTGCAGGAGCCCGACTGCTGCACGGTCTTCCTCCCCGAGCACCCCGTGATCCGGGGGGTCCCCTCCGAGTGCGAACGCTTCGAGTCCGAGCTCGACGTCGAGGGCCTGGTCTCGACCGCGATCGCCGAAGTGGAGATCCTGAGGATCGAGCGCTAGCTTGACCCGCCGATGAACCGCAGCATCGCGCTCTTCGTGGCTCTGGCCACGCTGCTCGCGCACGTCCTGGCGATCCACTCCGACGCCGACGGGAACCTCGCCTTCCCCTACGACCAGGCCTACACCGCGTTCCGACTGGGTCGCAACCTGATCCAGTACGGCTACGCGCAGTGGGGCACCGACGGCGGCGGCGTCGAGAGCTACACCTCGCTCCTGTGGATCGGCGTCGCCGCGGTCGGCGAGAAGTTCTCGAGCTACGTCAATCTCTTCTGCCAGACGGCTGCGATCCTCTCGGGGTTGCTGGCGGTCATCGCGCTCTCGCGCTTCCGACCCAACCGCAGCGCGGGCCTGATCGCGCCGCTGCTTTTCGTCTTCAGCGGTTCGGTCGCCGCTGCGTGCGGCAGCGGGATGGAGAACACGCTGCTCACGCTGAGCCTCCTGTGTGCCTTCTGGTCGATCGAGCGCGGCTGGCCGCTGCGCCTCGCGCTCTCGCTCGCGCTGCTCGTGCTCGCGCGCGCGGACGGCTGCGTGTTTGCGATGCTGCTGCTCGCGCTGGGGCTCGCGCCCGGCTCGAAGCTGCGTGGCTGGCGCCTGTGGCTGCCTTTCGGAGTCGGCTGGGCCGTGTTCCTGCTCGAGGCGCTGGCCTGGAAGAACTCCTCGGGCTCGGCCTGGCACCCGACTCTGCGCGCACTGGCCGAACCGCAATCGGGGCAGGCCGCGGAGGGCTGGCGCTCACTGCTCGATTTCGTGCGCATCGCGCCGAGCCCGCTGCTGCTCGTCTTCGCGCTCCTGTGCATCGTGCGCCGAAAACTGAGCCCACTCGGCTGGCGCGCGCTGCTGCTCTCCGCCGCGACCGCGGGCGTGGTGGTCCTCGGCGGGCGCTCCCCGCTGCCCTTCGGACAGGCCTTCCTGCCCGCGCTGCCCTTCCTGTTCCTCGCGTTGCAGGAGTCGCTGATCGAGATCCTCGATGCGCGCACGCTGGTGCGCCGCGCCGGCCTGATCGGCCTGTTCGGCGTGCTCGTGCTCTCCGCGCTCGCGAGCAAGGAACCGGGCGACGTCGGCCCGCTGCACGTCGGCGGCTGGCTGCGCGCGTGGATGCGTTCGGGATCCAGCGCGCGCGCGGGCTACACCGAACCGCTCGCGCGCGCAGGCCTGATCGAGGAGATCGGCAACACGAACCACCTGCGCTCCGCGGGGATCTTCCTGCGCGACCACATCGACCCAGCCGCCACCGTGCTCTCCCCCTGGCCTTCGTCGATCGCCTACCTCTCGCGCATGGAGGTCACCGACCTGCTCGGCCGCACGAACCCCTTGGGCGAAGCACCTCGCGGCTCGTGGATCCACCGCGAGCGCACCGATGTCGTCGCCGCCCTGGGACAGCAGCGCGACTACGTGATCCCGCGCATCGACGGCTCGGGCGTGCCGCCCACGCGGGCAGAGCTCGCGGCGGAATGGGCACGCGAGTTCGACCACGAGGGCGACACGCCCGGACGCATCGAGGCGATCGAGCAGGCCTTCGCCGACTACTCCCTGATCACGGTCCCACTGCGCGCCTTCGTTCGCGGTCCGGTGCAGCCGCGCATGGAGCCCTTCTTCCTCTTGTGCCACAAACGACTCCTGGGACGACCCACCCTGCTGCTCACAGTCGAGCACGCGGAGCTCGTCCTGCACGTCAGCGGTGAGACGCACGAGCAACTTGCAGACCTCTCCCTGCGCGCCTGGGACAAGGCCGGCACGCAGCTGTGGGTGCGTCCGACCGGCGACACCTGCGAGCGGCCAGTCGTCGCGCGCTCCGACCTCCTGCTCAGCGACACCGGTGAACGCCACGTCGAGCTCATGCGCTGGCGCATCCCCGCCAAGGTCACGCGCATCGAGGCGCGGCTGCTCAATCCCGGATCAAGGGGCGAGACGGGTTTCGCACTCGTCGGAGAGCCGGTCGAGTGGAGCCGCTAGGGGACTCTGCCGCCCTTCGCTGTGCGCGCTTGGAATCGAACATCCTGACCGCGAGCAGGTCGGTCACCTCGAGCATGCGCGGGCAAAGCCCCGCGACCATCGCCGCGGTCTGCGTGTGATTGCGATTGGTGATCGGCCGCACGTAGTTGCGCCAGGCGAGATAGATCCACAGGTGGCTCTCGACTTCTCGCGCTTCTTCGACGCGCCCCAGTTGCGCCGCACGAGGCGGCTCAGGTTGTCGCGCAGCATCGCGAAGGTGTGGTTGATCGGGAAGAGCGGGTTCTTGTAGCTGCGCGGCACGCTCGAGTGCGTCTTCTGGTGCACGAGGCGCTCGCCGAAGAGGCGCCTCAGCGCAACGCCGTAGGTGTGCTTCTCGTCGGTACCGACAAAGACCTTCGCCTTCGGATCGCAAACGCGCGCGAGCGCCTCGAAGCAGCGCGTCATCTTCTCGCGTGACTCGCTCTTGCGCTTGACGTCGCCCTCGAGCTTCTCGTAGCGCGCGAGCTTCGCCAAGTTCGCTTTCGAGAGCGGCTTCCGCGCCGGAAGCGTGCCCACCTCCGCGTGCAGGATGCAGTAGCTGGGCTTGTGCACGAGCACCGGCACGGTGACCGGTTTCAAGCGGCGGTTGTGCTCGAAGGTCTCGAGCTCGTCGAGCTGGAACTGCCCCTCCCAGGGCGTCGCGATCCCGCGCATGCGCATGCGCCACTCGTGGAATCCGCGGCCTTGTTTGCCGAACAGATCGAGTCGCCGCGCGACCGTGCGCAGCGTGCAGTGATGCGTCTTCGCGATCTGGCGCAGCGTCACCTTCGAGATCAGCGCGAGGAAGATCTTCACGTCGAGTGAGACGCGTTTCAGGCCGTAGTCGACGCGAAACGTCTGCGTCGAGAACGTGCGTTTGCAGGCCTTGCACTGGAAGCGCTGCACGCGACGGCCGTCGCAGGCGCGCGTAGTGGCCGCGGCGTTGGTACTGGAAGCCGGCGGAGCCGGCACATTTGGGTTCTTCGCAGGGCAGTGATCTGGGCGAAATTCCATCGGGCGATCCTCCTTGGCGCGCCCGGGAGAGGCGCGTCCACACGGAAGACGCTCGGATCAGGCCAAGGTTGCGCGCGCCGGACCGATTTCCTGCACAGCGAAGGGCGGCAGAGTCCCTTTTAGGGGATGCCGAAGCGCTTGAGCTTGCGGTACATCGTGCTCTTGCCGAGCTTCAGGAGCTTCGCGGCCTTGAGCTTGTCGCCGTTGACGACCGAGAGCGCGCGCAGGAGGGCCTTCTTCTCGTAGAGATCGAGGCTGACCGGGTCCTCGTCGGTGATGTCCCAGGGCCGCAGTTCGCGGTAGCTCGGCACGTTGATCACGCCGCGCGGCTCGGTGGCGCGCAGGCCGGTGCCGGCCGTGTGCGTGCCTTCTACGCGTTCGCTGTCGGCGCGGCGCATGGGCACGAGATCGCGCGGCGGCAGGTCCTCGGCGAGTTGCTGCAGCTCGTGCGGGAGGTCCTCGATTCGCAGGGTGCTGTCGCGGCTGCGCTTGCCGGCGCTCGCGCAGGCGCGCTCGAGGCAGTCCTCGAGCTCGCCGACGTTGCCGGGCCAGGCGTACTCGTGCAGGACGCGCAGGGCCTCGGGCGAGATCTCCAGGATGCCGCGCTCGGAGCCGTAGCGCTCGAGCATCGCGGCGAGGAGCTCGGCGAGGTCCTCGCGCCGTGCGGCGAGCGAGGGCAGCGTCAGGACGTTCGCGGCGAGGCGCTCGGCGAGTTCGGGCAAGAAGGCGCCGGAAGCGGAGAGGGCTGTGAGCTCGCGCGCGGTCGAGGCGACGATGCGCACCTCGAGTCGTTCGGGGCGCGGGCTGCCCACCCGGGTGGCGGAGCTGGTCTTCAGGAATTCGATCACGCGCTCCTGGACCGCGAGCGGGAGCGCGGTGACCTCGTCGAGATAGAGCAGGCCGTCCTGCGCGAGGTGCAGCAGGCCCGGGCGCTCACCGAGTTGGCCTCGGCCGGGATTGCGGGCGCTGCCGAAGAGCTCGGCCTCGAGGCTCTCGGCCGAGATGCTCGCGCAGCGCGCGTGCAGGAAAGCGCCGGTCGTCGCGCCGCTGTAGTGCAGCGTGCGCGCGACGCGCTCCTTGCCCGTGCCGTCCTCCCCGAGGATCAGCACCGGCTCGCGGCAGGCGATCGCGCGCGCCACGGCCTCGCGCAACTCGCGCATCAGCGGGCTCGAGCCGCTCAGCGCGCCCGGGCGGTAGACCTCACGGGCGGCCTCGAGCAGCGGGCCGAGCTCGGCGCGGGGAATCGTCGGCTCCTGCGTCCGCAACGCCTCGGCCGCGAGACGGCGGCGCAGGCTGTCCTGGAAGATCACGACCTTGCGCGGGAGGTCGCTCGTGCCCTGCTGGGCGACGAGCGGGACCACCGTCGCGCTGAGCGCTCGCTGGCCTCGGCCCTTGCGCGCCGGGAGGTCGAAGCGGAAGCCCTCGCGCGTTTCGATCTGCGCGTCGCGCACGAAGGCCTCGAGGCCGCAGCCGGGAACGAGGCTCCCGAGGTGGCGACCTTCGGGGCGCGAGCCGAGCAGTTCGCAGGCACCGCGGTCGGCGTGCAGCACCGTGCCTTGGCCGTCGACGACGAGCATCCCATCGGGCCGGCCGAGCGCGAGCTCGCGCAGCGCGCCTTGGTGCTCGGCCGTCTCGCCGCGCCCCGCGTCCGCTTCGCCGCGCGCGCGATCGGTGCCGGGCACGCGTGGCTTTTCGTGAAGGATCCGCAGCGCGTCGGTGAGCTCCAGCACGCGCGCGCTCATGCGCAGCGCGAGCAGCAACTCGTGCTCGAGGGTGGGCAGCTCGTCGCCGAGGATCAGCGCGTTCGCACCCGCCTCGAAGATGCGCACGCAGTTCTCGGGCACGCCATTCTCCTGGTTGTAGACCAGGATCGGCACCAGGTTGAGCTCGGGCACGGCGCGCAGGCGCCGGATCGTCTCGACCGTGTCGAGGCCGCGCTTCAGGCGAGCGGAAACGAGGATCGCGCGCACCGGTTGCTCTCGGGCGAGAGCCAGCGCGCGCGTACCCGCCTCCGCAAGGCGAACCTCGTAGTCGTGGGCGGCGAGCCGGCTCTTGAGCACGAGCGCGTCACCGGAATCTTCCTCGAGCAGAAGGATCGGATTCACGTGCGCCTCGGAGGTCGCGCAGAACGGGGGGGCGTTCGCATGGTTTCCTGTTCCGACACGAGCGCGATCCTGAGTGCGAGTCGATGTGAATCGCGCTTCATGCCCGTGCAAAGTAACGCCGCGTGCGCGAGACCTGCAAGATCCCGCCGCGGCTTCCCTTCGAGCGCGGCGTCGAACGCGCACCGCCGTGATTGCAAGATCGAACCGAAAAGTCGCGGTCCCTGGTGGGCGATGAGGGATTCGAACCCCCGACTTCCTCCGTGTAAAGGAGGCACTCTAACCGCTGAGTCAATCGCCCAGGTTCCAGAACGCGTCTCTCACGGTATCCTGCTGGGCCGCAAGCCTCCACCCACTCGGCCCGGAGCCGGGCCGGCAGGAGCACTCTTCACCCCCCCTACCACCCCCAGCACCCCCCTACCTGCAACATGCGCATCGCCGTCGTCGGCACTGGATACGTTGGTCTGGTCGCGGGCACCTGTTTCGCCGAGAGCGGCAACAGCGTCGTCTGCATCGACATCGACCGCGAGAAGATCGAGAAGCTCCAGCGGGGTGAGATCCCGATCTACGAGCCGGGGCTGAAGGAGCTCCTCGAGCGCAACGTGCACGACGGGCGGCTCAAGTTCACCACCGACTACGCCGAGGGCATCCCGCGCGCCGAGGTGGTCTTCATCGCCGTGGGCACGCCCCCCGGCGAGGACGGCAGCGCCGACCTCAAGTACGTCCTCTCTGCCGCGCGCTCGGTCGCCAAGCACATGACCGGCTACACGGTCATCGTGGACAAGTCCACGGTGCCCGTCGGCACGGCCCAGAAGGTCAAGGCGGCCGTGAAGGAGGTCGCCAAGCACGAGTTCGACGTGGTCTCGAACCCCGAGTTCCTGAAGGAGGGCGCCGCGATCGACGACTTCCTGAAGCCCGACCGCGTCGTGATCGGCACCGAGACGCAGCGCGCGAGAGAGGTCATGGAGGAGCTCTACGGGCCCTTCGTGCGCACGGGCAACCCGATCCTGCACATGGACATCGCCTCGGCCGAGCTGACCAAGTACGCCGCCAACGCGATGCTCGCGACGCGCATCTCGTTCATGAACGAGATCGCGAACATCTGCATGCGCGTGGGCGCCAACATCGAGCAGGTGCGCCGCGGCATCGGCTCGGACGCGCGCATCGGCTCGCGCTTCCTGTTCGCGGGCGCGGGCTACGGCGGCTCGTGCTTCCCGAAGGACGTGCAGGCGCTCGTGCGCACCGCCGCCGAGTACGGGTACACGTTCCGAATCCTGGAGGCGGTCGAGAAGGTCAACGAGCTGCAGAAGGGGCTGCTGGTCGAGATGATCCAGAAGCGCTTCGGCAAGAACCTCAAGGGTCGCCACTTCGCGATCTGGGGCCTCGCCTTCAAGCCCAACACCGACGACATGCGCGAGGCGCCCGCGGTGGTCGTGATCGAGGGCTCTGCTCGCCGCCGGCGCCACCGTCGCCGCGCACGACCCCGAGGCGATCGAGGAATGCCGCAAGCGCCACCTCGGCGACCGCATCCGCTACACCGACATGCCGATGAAGGCCCTCGAAGGCGCGGACGCGCTCGTCCTCGTCACCGAGTGGAACGAGTTCCGCCGCCCCGATTTCGACGCTGTGAAGGGACTCCTGAAGCAGCCGATCGTCTTCGACGGCCGCAACATCTACTCGCGCCAGACCCTCGAACGCCAAGGCTTCGAGTACTTCGGCGTCGGCGTCTGACCGACGCCAGGGCTGCGCCAAGGCCGGGGTGGGGCCGCGCCACGGCCGCGCCACGGCCGCGCCGCGGTGGGGTGGGGCGGGGCGGGAAGACCTGCGCGGCCCGTTCGGTTCAGTTCATACGGTGCCAGTCCAATTTCAACCCTATCCCCGCGCCCCCGGGGCGGGGAGCGCGGGGAGCGCGGGGATAGGGTTGAAATTGGACTGGCACCGTATGAACTGAACGAGGCGCGGGGGCTTCGGCCGTGGATCAGGCCGCCGGCTGCTTGAGCTTCGCGACCTCTTTTTCGAGGTCGTCGAGGCCGTCCTTGGCGCGCATGAGCTGGAGCTGGTTCGAGAGCTTCTTGCGCTCGGCGGAGGCGCGCGTGTCCTCGAGACCGCGGCGGGCCTTGTCGAGGGTCTCGCGCAGGTCGCGTTCCTTGCGCGGAGCGGCGGTGGCCTCCTGGAACTCGCGCCGGCTCTTCGCGAGCTCGAAGCCGCGGCGTGAGAAGTCCAGGCGCGCACGGCCGCGCGAGAGCACGAGCTCCTTCGTCTTGTTGGCGAAGTCCTCGTCCTTGTACATCGACTCGAGCTCCTCGAGTTCCTGCTGCGACTCGCGCACGCCCTCCTGCTGCTGGTCGGAGCCGAGCGCCCGCTCGGTCGACTCGAGCGCGCGTTGCGTCTTCAGGTAGTCGGAGAGATCTTCCTCGGCGTTGCGGACGCCGCGCTCGGCGTCGGCGATCGAGGCCTGCTGCCCGCGCGTGTCCGCCTGCAGCTCGAGCTCGGTGATCTGGAACTGGAGCTTCGCATACTGGAGCTCACGCTCCTTCTTCTTGAGCGCGTCGGCGTTCGCGTCGTCCTTGGAGGCGGCCGCCGGTTCGGGCGCTCCCGCAGCGGGAGCCTTCTGGTTTCCGGTCGAGGCGCAGGCGCCGAGGGTGAGGATCAGGGCGATCGGGAGGATCGTGCGGGGGTTCACGAGACGGGTCTCCATCGGGGATGGGGTAGGGGGGGCTGGTTTCAAAGAGAGGAGTGGCCGGCGACACCGGCTTGCAGCGCGAGGATCGAGAACGCGGTCCCCGCGATCTGCATGCAGCTCATGTTCGGGAAGTCGATGCTCGAGCCGTCCTTCCACTGCACCTTGACCACGTGTGCGCGCAGCTTCTGGTGCCAGGCTTCGCGCTCGGCCTCCGGCAGCTCGTCGATCACCTGGCCGCAGTAGGCGTGGCCGAAGAAGTAGAAGTAGGCCGCGACGTAGTAGTAGGCCTCGTGCGGGATCGGCCGCATGCGCCCGACGTCGAGGAACTTGTGCTCGGTGAAGAAGGACTCGAGCGCCTTGCGAATGCGCTCGTCGGTGATCGACTTGTCGCCCGCGCGCCGCAGCGCGAGGTTCGCGGCCTGCATGCGGCCGAGCGAGCCCTTGACGTCGTTGATCGACTCGCCGCCGACCCAGGGAATCGGCGAGTGGTCGTAGGTGTAGGCGCCTGTCGGCAACTTGCACTCGTCGAGGTAGCGTACGGCGCGCGCGACGACCTTTTCGTCGACCTTCCAGCCGAGTTTCTGCGCACCGAGCAGCGCGACGAGCGCCGCCGAGGTCGTGAAGGAGGTCGACCAGGTCGGCCGCTGCGAGACGGCCGGACCCTCGTAGTAGCCCCAGCCGCCCTTGGGCTCCTGGTTGTGCTCAAGCAGCGCGTAGAACTCCATCCCGCGCTCCTGGATCGCCGCCTTGCGCGAGGGAGTCGCAAGGCGCGGATCGCGCGCGGCGACGACCAACGCCTGCAGCCCGTAGACCGCGGGCCAGCTGCAGTCCACGTCCCAGTCGCTGCCGCGCTTGGGCAGGCGCGTCGAGAGCAGCCACCCAAGCGATTTTTCCAGCGAAGCGCGGCGCTCGGGAGTGTCGTCGAGCGAGTCGAGCGCGCAGAAGGCGAGCGCGTTCGCCGCCAGCTGGAAGGCGTAGTAGGTCTCGACCGAGAAGTTCGTGAACTGCAGCGAGTCGATCGCGCCCGTCCCCCACGAGCCATCGGGGTGCTGGTTCCCGAGCAGCCAGTGCGCGGAACGCTGGATCGAACTGCGCGCCTCGTCCGGACCGAGCCCCTCGGCGACGGCGGAGGACTCGGCCGGCGCCTGCGGCGCGGATTTCGCGTCGGCTTCAGGACTCTGCAACAGTAGGGGGAGTACCACTGCAAGTGCGCAGACCATCGGAATCTCCTCGAAGCGGGGGGGGCGAAGGTCTTGTTGTACCGTCCAGGCCCGGCACGCGCGCGAGCCACGCGGGTTTCGCATGTTTCCTTCCGGTCAGTGCACACGAGACATCCATGTTCACACTCCTCGCTAGCCTTGCCCTCGCCTGCTCCCCCACGGCTGACATCACCTGGCTGCCCTCGCTCGAGAAAGCGCAGGAGCGCGCTCTCGCGGAGAAGAAGGTCGTGTTCCTCGCGGTCAACATGGACGGTGAGCGGGCCAACGACCGCATGGCGGAGAAGGTCTACACGGACAAGACCGTGGTCGAACTCTCGACGCACACGCTGAACGTGGTCGCGTCGGCCGCCGAGCACGCCGGTGCTGAGAAGCCCTGTCCGCGCTTCCCCGGGATCACCTGCATGGATCACCGGCGCACCGACAGCGCGGCGCGCAAGGAGCTGCTCAAGGCCGACGCGGAGGGCTCCGTGGTCGCGCCGCAGCACGTCTTCCTCGGCCCCGACGGCAAAGTGATCCTCTCCGTGCCCTACGAGGTCAGCGCGGAGGAGCTGGAGTGGTGCTTCGCGACCGCCATGCAGAAGGCGACGCCCGACCTCAAGATCGCCCTCCCCTCCCGCGCGCGCATGCCGCGGCGTGTGGTGCTCGGCGGCGTCTACGACCCGGCCAACGGCGAAGTCGGCGCGGCCCCCCCGACGCACAAGGAGATCGAGGAGCTGATCAAGCAGCTGCGCAAGGGGCGCATGGACAAGGATGGCGTCACGATGATGCTGCGCCTCTTGCTCTCCGACGATCCGCTGGCGCTCGAGTTCATCGGCCTCGAGCTCAAGGGCTCGGACACGCTCGGTGGGCGCGGCGGCGGCGGCGCCGGGGGAGGAGGAGGTGGTGGCGGCGGTGCGGGCGGCGGACGTGGCGGTGGCGGCGGTGGCGGCGGCCTCCCGGGGGGCGGCGGACCCGGCGGCAAGCACGCGCGCATCCTGCACGCGATCGGGAACCTCTCGCCCCAGGCCTACTGGGAGATGGTCGCGGACTTCCTCGACAACAACGAGGAGGAGCTCCGTTCGGAGGCCGCGGTGGCGCTCGAACAGCTCGGTGCCCCCGACGCGTTGCGCCCGCTGCAGAACCAGCTGGCCAAGGAGAAGTCCGCGCTCGTGCAGGGACGGCTCCTGCGCGCGATCGCGAGCTGCGCCCCTTCGGACGCGAAGGTTCGCGCGCTGATCCTGAAACGCGTCTCCGACAAGAAGGCCGAGGTGCGCACGGCTTCGATCGCGGCTCTGGGCTGGCTCGAGGCCGACCCCGCGGTCGCCGCGCTGCTCCAGGAAAAGCTCGAGAAGGGCGTTCCCGACGAGCGCACTTGCGCTCTGGCGGCGATGGCGGTGACGCGCTCGGAGACTTGGAATCCGGTGCTCGAGAAGGCGCTCGCCGAAGCGAAGGACGAAGCACTGAAGCAGGACCTCGAGACGGCCATCGACGCGCTCAAGACGGGCAAGCTCAAGGCGCTGGGCGAGCTGCTCGCGCGCGCGACCAAGGACGACATCGAACGCGCGCGGCTGTTCGCCGGCGGAAAGAAAGGGCCTTGACCCCGTCGGTGCGCGGCGGAGCGGCGCTCGCGAGCGGCGCATCCCGCGAGGCACTCCGCCAACGACAGGGCGGCCCGTCCAACACGAGGTGGACGAACCGCCCGATGATGTCATGGCGGCCGGTTCGCAGCCGTCTGCTGTCTCCCATCGCCTAACGGCGACACCCGAAGACAGAGCGGACGAACCGGACGTCACGTAGTTCAGTACCCGATCGTCGCGCCGAAGAAAAGGGTCTGCTTGCCGCTCGGCTCTTTTTTTTCGCCGTCCGTTCCCGACTTCGAGCCGCGCCGCTTGCGTCCTTGCACGTCATCACCATCGGTCGCGCGGCGTTCAACCGCGCGTTGCAGCTCGACGATCGCGCGCATGTTCTGCAGCGCGCTGCGCACGCGTTCACCGGTGCGCGTCTCTTCGGCTGCGGGTCCTGTGAGCGCGCTGCGGCAGCGATCGAGCGTGCCCGCCGCACCTTCGAGGTCTCCCTGATCGACGAGCAGCGAGGCGATGTGGTCGAAGGCCCGGATGCGGTCGAGCGGATCGTCGCCGGTGTCGGCGACGCGCTGCCAGGCGCGCCGCGCGTCGTCGGGATGGTGCAGATCCTGGTGCACGCTGCCGACCCAGAGCGCGGCCTCGTCGCGCTGTGTCGCGCTCGTCGCGCGGTCGGCGAGCACCGCTTCGTAGCTCGCGAGCGCCTGCTCGAGTTTCTTCGCCCGGCGCTGCATGTGGCCGAGTTCGAGCAGGGCCCTGACGCGGAACGGCGACTCCCCGCGCTGCTCGCGCGCGGCCTGGAATTCCTTCGCCGCCCCCTCCAGATCCCCCGCCGAACGCAGCAGTTCGCCCGCGCGGAACGAAGCTTCGGCGCAGGCCCAGCCCTCGTTCGGGAAGAACTGGCGCACGGCCCGGCACGCAGCCAGTGCGTGCGCGCGGGCCTCCTCGAGCTCGGCCCCCTCGAGCCCGCGCAGCGCGTTGCGGGCCTCGGTCGCGAGCCGAAGTTGCGACTCCGCGTTGTCGCAGCGCGGAACGCCGTCGTCGCGACAGGCCGCGCCGGTTGCGGCGCTCGGCGAAGCCGCGCTGGTCGGCGGGAGCAGTCCGTGCCCCGGCACGGCGGAGCATGCCGCAGGAGCGGCGAGGCAGAGGCAAAGCAGAGCCGCCTGTGTGCGGGCGGCGCGGAACAGGAAACGGTCGGTCATGGGTATCCTCGATGGGCGCGCAGCGCGCCGGACAGGTCTTCCTCCGGAGGGAGTGCGAAAGCGCCTCCCCCGGTGCATGTCGCCGCGAGCCGCGTGGGCGCGAATTCATCGCCGCAGCGCACGACGCAGCGCACGCGCGAGATGAGCCTGCGGTAGATGCGCTGGCGCGCACGCCACATGCGCTCCTTGCGCCGCGCCGCGCACGGCAAGGCTGCGCCCTCGTCCTCCGAGGACTCGCGACAGGTCTCGGCCTCACCGTACGTGCCCGCCCCGTACAGGCGCGCGAATGCGCTTCGGTCGCGCTCCTCGGCCTCCTCCAGGGCGAGATCGACCTCGGCCATCAGCTGCGAGCGCTCGACGGCGAAGCCTTCCAGACAAAGGAGCTCCTCTTCGTCCCACTGGCCCGGCTCGGGATCGCGCGCCTCTCGGCCCGCGAGCAGCTCGTCACCGCAGTCGTAAGTGTGCCGCCGCCGCTCCTGCCTCTGGTGGTCGCGCAGGACGCTCGAGCCGATGCGCAGGATCCACGCCCGCAGGCTGCGCACGTCCTGCACGCGCTGGCGGAAGCGCGCCGCGCGCACGAGCGTCTCCTGCATCAGGTCGTCGGCCTGGTTCAGGTCGCGGCAGCGGCGCGCGAGGTAGTCGTGCAGGATCTCCGCGTGCTCTTCGATGCCGTCCCAGGAAATCGTGTCGCTGTGCATGGGTCGCTTCCTCTCCCCCCGGGCGGAGGTCGTGCTGCCCGGGCACAGGAGGAGACGCTCGAACGCGTGAGCTGGCACGCGGTCGAGGTTTCCCACAGGCGCGCGCACGCGACGGACGGCGGCCCGACAGGGGAAGCGCTCTCCCCAGGTGCGCTTGTGGCGCGGCGAGGTCCCCGGTTCGGGACGGACGGACTCCCTTGTGACCCGGGCTCAGCGCCGAGCGATCATCGCCCGAGCGAGTTCGTCCGCGCGCACCGGCCCGACGAGGTCCGAAACGAGCTCGAGGGCGAACTCGAGGGCCGTCCCTGCCCCCTGGCTCGTCAGCACCGTCCCCGCGCGCACCACCCGCGCCTGAGGATGGACGCGCGCACCGGGGAGCTTCCCCTGCACGCTCGGGTGTGCGGTGACGTCGAGGCCTTCGAGGATCCCGGCCGCGTGCAGCACGAGTGGCGCGGCGCACAGCGCGGCGGTGCGCCGGCCCTCGGCGTGCAACCGGCGCGCGAGCGCGAGCACGCGCTCGTCCGCGGCGAGGTTGCGCGTCCCGGGCTGTCCGCCGGGGCAGACAAGCAGCGTGAAGCGCGCGAGGTCCAGTTCGCCCAGGTGCGCGTCGGGGGTGATCAGGATGCCGTGCGCGCCGCGGACGGGGCCGGGCACGAGGCCGGCGAGCGTGACCTCGAGCTCCGCGCGCCGCAGGACATCGACGATCGCGACCGCCTCGATCTCCTCGAAGCCCTCGGCGAGGGGCACGAGGACGCGTTCAGGGGTGCTCATCGAATCGGAGTGTACCGAGCCAGAGCCATCTTTCACGGATCGGCGGCTGCTGGGCCGTGCAACGCCTTCGGCCGCTGCAACGGCTCCGGGCGAACGGGACCGACGGCCCCCGATCCGTGAAAGATGGCTCTGGCTCGGTACACTCCGATTCGTGTCCGACACCCCTGATCCACTCGAGCCCGTGCTCGTCAGCGCCTGCCTGATCGGGCGCTACTGCCGCTACGACGGGCGCACGAACGAAGATCGCGTGCTCGAGCGCGAACTCGAGCGCGAGCATCAGCGCGCCGTGCCTTTCTGCCCCGAGGAGCACGGCGGCCTGGGCACGCCGCGCCCGCCGGCGTCGATCCACGGCGGAGACGCGCACGCGGTGCTCGACGGCCGCGCGCAGGTGCGCAGCGACTCCGGAGCGGATCTGAGCCCCGCCTTCCTCGCCGGAGCGCGCGGCGCGCTCGAGGTGTGCCGCGAACACGGCATCCGCCGCGCGTACCTGAAGGAGCGTTCGCCCTCATGTGGCGTGCGCAACACGCACGCCGACGGGGAGCTCGTCCCCGGTCCGGGGGTCACCAGCGCGCTGCTCGCGCGCGCAGGCATCGACGTGCGCGGCATCGAGGGCCGCCGCGACTGAGGAAGAGCGCGTGCCCCCCACCCGCGGCCACCAGAAACTCGCGCTCTACTTCCTCCTGCTCGCGCTCGCCCTCGCGTGGGTGGCGGTGCAGTGGATGGAGCAGGCGAGCGAGCCCTCGGGCGCGCTCGTGCGGCTCGAGGACGCACGCCGCATCGCGGTCACGCTGATCGCGCTCACGGCGCTGCTCGGCTTCGGCGGCGTGCTGCTGCGACGCATCTTTGTCGCTTCCGCTCGCGCTCGGGAGCAGGCGATGTGGGCCGAGAAGGTCCAGGCCGAGTCGCACAAGTACCGCGCGCTCTTCGAGGGTTCGGCCGACATGCTGCTGATCGTCGATCCGCGCACGCTGGCCATCCGCGAGGGCAACTCCCCGTCGCGCGCGGAGCTCGGCCCGGTCGTCGGCCTGGAGGACCTGCTCGGGGCGGCGCAGCGCACGACCTTGGCCGAGGAGCTGCGCGCCTGCGCAGCGGCGCCGGGCCAGACGCGCACGCTCACGGACCTCGATCTGCGCGCGAGCGGCGCTCGCACGCTCGTCGCCGACGCGCACCTCGCGCACATCTCGATCGCGGGCGAGGCGCTCGTGCTCGTCGCGCTGCACGACCGCACGCGCCAGCGCGCGATGGAGCGCGAGCTCGCCATGCGCGAGCGGCTCTCGGCGATCGGCCTGTTCACCGCGGGCGTCGCGCACGAGATCAACAACCCGCTCGAGGCGATGGGCAACTACCTGACGCTGCTCGAGAAGGAAGAGCTGCCGCCGCAGACGCGCCAGCGCTACCTCGGGCTCGTGCAGCACGGCTTCGGGCGCATCCGCGACCTCGTGCGCGACCTGCTGCGTTTCGCGCGACCCGAGGAGGCGCATGCGAGCGTGCGCGTCGACCTTGCGCGGATCGTCGCCAACGCGAGCCAGCTCGTGGCGCTCTCGGCCTCGCTCAAGGATGTCGCGATCGCGACGCAGGGCCTCGAGCGGCCGCTGTGGCTCGCGGGCGACGCGGGGCGGCTCGAGCAGGTGCTCGTGAACCTGCTGCTCAACGCCGGCAAGGCGCAGCAGGGCCGCGGGCGCATCACGCTGCGCGCGCGCGAGCTCTCCGCCGAGGGCCTGGTCGAACTCGCCGTCGAGGACGAAGGCCCGGGCATCCCGCCCGAGAACCTCGCGCGCCTGTTCGACCCCTTCTTCGGCGCCGGCGAGGGCACCGGGCTGGGTCTGGCGGTCTCGTGGGGAATCGTGCGCGCCCACGGCGGTACGATCGCGGTCGAGAATCGAACCGAAGGCGGCGCGCGCTTCGTCCTGCGCCTGCCACGCAACCCTGGCGAATCTGCTGCATGAAGCCCCCCCACGTTCTGATCGTCGACGACGAGGAGTTCGTACGCGACTCCCTCGAGGAGATCCTGCGCCACGAGGGTCTGGCGACCAGCGCCGCTGCCGGTGCGCAGGAGGCCGTGCGCTTCCTCGAGACGCGCGAGTGCGACGCAATCGTCACCGACCTGCGCATGCCGCGCGGCGACGGGCTCTCGCTGCTGGCCGAAGCGCGTCGGCGCGGCGTCTCGATCCCGATCGTGATGATCACGGGCGTGGGCACGGTCGGCGAGGCCGTGCAGGCGATGAAAGCCGGCGCCTTCGACTTCCTGCAGAAGCCCGTGCACCCCGCCGAGCTCGTGCGCGTCGTGAAGCGCGCCGTCGAGCACCACGCGCTGCAGCGCGAAGTGCAGCTCCTGCGCGGCTCGGTCGCCAGCCTGCGCCGCGCGGAGGCGCTGATCGGCGAATCCGCGCCGCTGCGCGCCCTGCGCGAACAGCTCGAGCGCCTCGCCTCGACCGACAGCACGGTGCTGATCACCGGCGAGACAGGCACGGGCAAGGAGCTCTGCGCGAGAGAGATCCACGACCACGGCGCACGCGCGCCGCGCCTGCTCGTGCGTCTGGACTGTGCGCGCTCCTCCGGCAGCGCCGAGCAGCTCGCCGCGCGGCTCGCCGAAGCCGAGGGCGGCACGCTGCTGCTCGACGACGTGGGCACGCTGCGGGCCGAGGCACAGTCGCCGCTCGCACGCCTGCTCGAGCGCGGCGAATACCAGGATGAGCGCGGACGCACGCGCACGGCCGACCTGCGTGTGATCGCCACGACCTCCGAGGACCTCGCCGCGCGCGTGCGTGCGGGGACCTTCGGCGCCGAGCTCTTCCACCGCCTCGAAGTCGTGCCGCTGCGCCTCCCGCCGCTGCGCGAACACCTCGAGGACATCCCTGCGATCGCGGCGCACCACCTGCAGCACGCCAAGAGCGGCGGCAAGGCCCGCACGTTGTCCCCCGAGGCCGTCGAGGTGCTCGCCAGCCACGAGTGGCCGGGCAACGTGCGCGAGTTGCGCAACGTGCTCGAGCGCGCGCTGATCGTCGCGGGCGCGGCCGAGCTCTCGGCCGACGTCTTCCGCTCGATCCTCGAACCCGTGATGGCGCAGCCGCCCGCGCGCGCCCCCGACAGCTCGCTCGCGCGCCTGACCGAATTCAACCTGCGCCGCAACGTCGACCTGCGCGAGCGCGAGACGGTGCTCTCGGCCCTGCAGCGCTGCCGCGGCGTCAAGAAAGAGGCCTGCGACCTGCTCGGGATCGACCCGCGCAACCTCGGTTACTACCTGCGCAAGCACAAGCTCAAGGAGAGTGAGTGGAACCCCGCGTGAAAAAACCAGCCCGCCTGGTTTTTTGACGTTGCCCGCCACCCCCTCCCCGTTCCTATTCCCACTCCCATGACACGCATATCCGCGAAGTTCGAAGCCGAGATCCTGATGGGCCACAAGGGCGCCGCGGTCCTCGTCCCCTTCGATCCGGAAGAGGTCTGGGGCATCGCGCCGCGCAAGGTCGCCGACCAGCCCGGCGGCCAGAAGGGCTTCCGCATCCGCGGCACCTTCGCCGGCGCGCGCTTCGAGGGCTGGATCGGTTCGCGCTGGGGCCGGCGCTTCATCCTCGCCGACGAGAAGCTCATTCGGAAGGCGAAGGTCAAGGTCGGCGACACGGTCGAGCTCGTGATCGAGCCGGTCGCGGGCTGAGCGGGGTCAGCCTCGCGGGTAGGGCGGCGGCTTCTCCCGCGCGACGTTGAACCCGGGTGCCGGGTGTGTGCGCGACGCGAGCTTCGGTCGCACGATCGGTGCGGAGGGGCCGAGCGCGGAGTACGACAGCTCGAGCAGGTGCCAGTCCACCGGCAACGTCTTGTCGGTGATCCAGCCCTCGAGCATTGTCGCGATCCCGTCCTTCACCTTGAGCTGGAGCCCCATCCCGGGCTCCAACTCCTGCACTCTGGCGAACACGTCATCGAGCCAGAACGACGGCCGTCCCGGGAGGGGCCGAACTCCCCCGCCGGGAACGAGGTCCACGAAGAACCCGACGCCCGAGTGCAGACGCCGGATCACGCGCGCCTCTGCGATCTGCCCGCGCAGCGCTTCCAGCACCTCGCCGCTGCCGTCGAGCAGGAAGTCGAGGATGCGCCGCTCGCGCGCGGTGAGCGGCGTCGGCTCGCGCGCGGGGTTCCTCGACGAACACGCCGTGCGAGTAGCTGCGGGCGTCGAGGTCGTTCGAGGCCTGCGCCTGGTGCAGCCAGAGATCCCAGTAGCGCGCTCGAGCTCCTCGTCGCTCAGGTTCGCGAGGTCGAGGTCCTCCTCGCTCAGGAATTCGTCCTTCACCCCGGCCATCCTCCGGCTACCTCGAAAGGCAGGCGAGTCTCGGCCTCGCTGATCCGCGGTGGCCGGGTGACGAAGTCGGTGCGGATCCGCAGGCCGTCGGCCTTGAACTCGAAGTGCGAACTCCAGCCCTGCCGCAGCCAGCGCAGGTCGAGCGGGGCGCCGAAACGCTAACTTCCTTGATGGCGTCCAAGTACACCGAGCACGTGCTCGAGGGCCTCCTGGTCCTCGCGCAGGATCCAGTCGCCATCCTTGCTCATCACGGCCAGGCGAGGCAGCACGACGGCCTGGCCGCGCGTGACGATCGCCCGCAGTCGTCTGTCGTTGAACTCCTGCGTGAGCCGGAGCTAGATGTTCATCGACCTAGCCCGCACCCCGCGGCCGCGCCACGATCACGATGTGGAAGCCCAGCAGCGAGACGAGCGGCAGCGCGCAGATCAGGCGGTCGATGCGGATGAAGGCGCGCGTGATCCAGGCATTCCCCGGGATGTACTTGAGCACCCCCAGGTGGTCGGGGAAGCCCGCGAAGACGTACGCCAGCACGCCGTACTTGCGCGCCTTGACGACCTCGAAGCCCGCCTGCTCGCACAATCCGATGATGCCCTTGCGCGTGAAGCCCTGGTCGCCCTCGTCGAAGTGCGGGCTCTTCTTGTAGAGGATCGCGCGTGCGAGCTTGATCAGCGGGTTGTCGTTGCAGGGTTCGCTCATCACCAGCACGCCCTCCTTGCCCAGCGCCTCGCGGCAGTTGGCCAGGAACTTCACGTGGTTGCGCACGTGGTGCAGCGAGCCCTTGCAGAACACCACGTCGAAGGAGCCCATGCGGAACGGCAGCCGCTCGGCGTCCGCCGTCACCAGGCGCGCCCCCGGGATGTACTTCTCCGAGACCTTGAGCATCTCGAAGCTGATGTCCAGGCCCACCGCGCCGGGGTGCTTCTGGTCGAGCTCGGCCAGGAAGAAACCGGTCCCGCAGCCAAGGTCGAGCACCCTCCGGGCGCCGCTCGGCACGTGCGAGATCATCTCGGCGTGCCAGTCCTGCTGGAACAGGCGCGAGAACTCGAGCCCGTAACGGTAGGCGTAACGCGGCGCGAGCTCGCGGTGCAGATCGATCTGGGACTGGGCGTTCGAGACGGACATGCGCGAGGAGGCGCGAAAGTCTACCCTGTCGCGCACACTCCATGAGCGTGCCCGTGCCCCCCTTCCTGCGTGCTCTGGCCTTCGCCGGCGTCTGCGCGAGCGCGTACGGCATGCTCGCGTGGACCGACAGCGTCCCCGGCGGCTGGAAACTGCGCCATTTTTTCGAGGACCCCGCCGTCGAGGGCGTGCGCAATTCGCATCTGCACGTCTTCCGCCGCCTGCGCGCCTTCGCAGCGGAAGAGCCCGGCTCGGCGCGCGGCGCGGTGCTGCTGCTCGGCTCCTCGACGATCGAGCGCTGGCCCCTCGCGGACTGCTTTCCCGGCAAGCGCGTGGTGAACCACGGCCTCAGCGACACCTCGCTCGAGCTCGAGGAACGGCTCTTCAACGCCTGCCTGCCTGCCGCCACGCCGCTCGGCGTCGTGCTCTACGAAGGGAGCCTCGACCTGCGCCAGCCGACCGAGCCCCTCGCGCAGGCGCTCGCCCGGCTGCCGCGCCTCGCGCAGCGACTGCGCGTGCGCTACGGGCCCAATCTGCCGATCACGCTGCTTGGAATCCTGCCCGCACGCCACATGGACGCCGCCGCGACGAAGGCGCTGCACGAGGCCAACGACACGCTGCGCGTGCTCGCGCGTGAGAACGCGCTGACCTTCGTCGAGACCGCGCGCGGGCCGATCGAGGGCCTGGACGGGCTGCTGGTCGAGTCGCTCTCCACCGACGAGCTGCATTTGAACCCCGAGGGCTACCGCGTGCTGGCGCGCTGGCTGATCACGGAGGGCGGCGAGACGGGCCGCGCGCTCGCCCCCTGAGGCGCTCGCTGCTCTCTCGCCACGGATCGCCGCGTGTTCAAGAGCATCGCCAGCAACTGGACGCTCAACCTCCTGCAGATGGGGGTGATGCTCTGGCTCTCGCGCTTCGTGCTGCAGGAGCTCGGGCCCGACCAGAACGGCCTGTGGGTCGCGATCGTCTCCTACACCGGCATCCTCTCGCTCCTGATCCTGGGCGTGCCGATGGCCTCCGTGCGCGCGATCGCCACCGCCGTGGCGCAGAAGGACGAGGAGGCGCAGCGGCGCGCGATCGCGACCTGCCTGGGGATCTGCCTGGCTTTCGGCGCGGCCGCGATCCTGGCCGCGGGCCTGCTCTACACGCTCTTCGACGCCAGCGTGCTGCACGGCGAGGCAGCCACCGCGCTCACCCCCGAGGCGCTCGCTGGCGCACGGGTGGCGTTCGCGATCCTCGGCGCGCAGGTCGCGTGCGGCTTCGTGATGCGCCTGCCCTACGGCATCCTGGAGGCCCACGGCGAGTTCCTGCGCCGCAACGTCGTCATGGCCGGCGAGCTCCTGCTGCGCGTCGTGCTGACGACCCTGCTCCTGCGCTGGCGGCCCGAACTGCCGATGCTCGCGCTCGTGCTCGTCGCGAGCATGCTCTTCGAGTTCTTCGGCGCGCTGGCCATGGTCCGCGCGCGCCACCCGGCCGCGCGTTTCTCGCTGCGCTCCTTCGACCGCGCGAGCGTGCGACCGATCCTCTCCTTCTCCGTCTTCGCGCTGCTGCTCAACGTCGGCTCGCTGCTCGCCTTCCGCCTCGACGGTTTGGTGATCACGGCCTACCTGCCGCCCGCCTCGGCCACCGACTTCGACTTCGGCAACAAGTTCTTCGACCCGCTGACGCAGTTCCTGATCGGTATCGGCGCCGTGATCATGCCCGCGGCGACGCGCCTCAAGACCAGCGGCGATGCCGGCGAATTGCGCGAGGTCTTCCTGCGCTGGTCGAAGATCGCGCTCTCGATCGTGCTGATGGTCGGAACCTACCTCTACGTGCTCGGACCGGCCTTCCTCGGCGTGTGGGTCGGCCCCGAGTACATCGAGCGCTCCGGCCCCGTGCTGCGCGTGCTGACGCTCTCGTTCCTCTTCTACCTGCCCGTGCGCGGCGTGGCGCTGCCGCTCTTGATGGGCATCGGCAAGCCGCGCGCGCCGGCGATCGCGCTGCTCGCGATGGGCCTTGTGAACCTCGCGATCAGTCTCGCGCTCGTCGAATCGCAGGGCATCTACGGCGTCGCACTCGGCACGGCGATCCCCAACGTGCTCTTCGCGCTCTTCGCGCTCGTGCTCGCCTGCCGCGAGCTCTCGATCGGTCCGCGCGAGCTATTCACGCGCACGCTCGCGCGCCCGCTGCTCGCCGCCACGCCGCTCGCGCTGCTGCTCGCGTTCTACGAGCACCACCATCCGGTCCACGACTGGCCCGCCCTGATCCTCTCCGGGCTCGTCTTCGTCGGTCTGTGTCTCTTCGCCTGGCGCCAATGGGTGCGCCACCCCGCCTGAGATGCTCCCCGCGCTCTACGCCCTCGCCGCGCTGCTGCTCCTCGGCCTCTGCGCCGAGCTCGCCGCGCGCTTCTACCTGCGCCGCTTCGGCCGCTACTACGTCTGGGAGCCGCACGCGCGCACCGTGATGCCGCTCGACCCCGCCGTCTTCCCGCGCGGCGACGCGCTCGTGCGCTTCGAGGTCAACTCCGCCGGCGAGCGCGGCGCTGCGCTCCCGCCCGACCTCGCGCGCACCTACCGCGTCCTCGTCGGCGGCGGTTCCGCGGCCGAGTGCTTCTTCCTCGACCAGCCCTCCTCCTGGCCCGAGGCCCTCGGCCGATCGCTCTCCACCCCCGAGCACCTCGCGCGCCTCGCGCGCAGCTCTGTCCACGTCGGCAACGTCGCGCGCTCGCTGACCGACTGCCGCGCGCTGGTCGAGATGTTCGCGCGCATCCTGCCGCACTCCCCGCGCGCCGACGCGATCGTGATCATGGCCGGCGCCTCCGACCTCGTGCGCTGGCTCGAAGAACACACGCCCGCGACCCTCTCCGACAAGCCGCTCCCGACCTCCTACCTCTTCGCGCGCCATCCCGAGGGCCCCTTCGGCTTCACGCCCGCCACCCTCGCCCTGCGGCGCATCGCCGCCGCGCTCAAACGCACGCTCCTGCGCCCGATCGAGCGCCGCGACACCGCCGGCAAGCGTCTGGCCGCCAACCGCGCCTCGCGCGCGAACGCCACGCGCATCCTCACCTCCATCGCTGACCCCGCCCCCATGCTCGCTCACTACGAGCAGCACCTGCGCGAGCTCACGCGCCTGCTCCAACGCTACACCCCGCGCGTCGTCCTCATCCGCCAGCCCTGGTTCGAAAAATCCTTCTCGCCCGAGGAAGCCTCCCAACTCTGGATGTTCGGCGACGGTCAGCCCTACCGCGAACGCGTCACCGACTACTACGACCGCTCCGTGATCTTCCCCATCTTCCGCCAGATCGACGCCATCACCGAGCGCGTCGCGCGCGAACTGCAGGCCGACTCGATCGAGCTGCGCTCGCGCATCCCCGCCGATCTCGAGCACTACTACGACGAGCTCCACAACACGCCCAAGGGCTGCGCCCTCGTCGGCGAGCTCGTCGCCGCCGCGCTACTCGCGACGCCCGCGCACGACACCCGCCGCTGAGCCCGTGTGACGCGATCGTCACCACGAATCGCGCGCTCTACGCAGTGCGTCCAATATCGCCGCCGCGCACTCCGCTGGACGATGGAGCTCCGCCTCGCGCGCTCCCTCTCTCTCCAGAACTCCATATGAAGACACCCCTCCTCCTCGCCGCCCTCTCGCTCCTCGCCACCACCTCCTTCGCGCAACAGGGCCCCGCCTACGTCCAGCCCATGTCGCCGAACGGCGGCACCCTGCGCCCCTCGCAATTCTGGATCGACCCCACCGGCCAGAACGATCTCGATTCCGACGCGATCGCCTGGGAGAACTTCACCCTCACCCAGACCACCACGATCACCACCGTCCGCTGGTGGGGAGAAGCGCCGCCCGCGCTCGGCTTCGAGATCTCCTTCTTCAATCAGGACCCGAACACCACCGCCTGTCAGCCCGACATCTTCGCCGCCGGCTCCGCCCCGCTGCTCCAGGAGCTGCACAGCACGTTCTCCCAATCCTCCGCCGGCGGCGCCCTCTACCAGTTCGAGGTCCAGCTCAACTCGCCGATCACCTTCCAGGCGAACACGCGCTACTTCGTCTCCGTTCTCGGCCAGCAGCCGATCGCCTTCGCCTACTGGAACTGGGCCCAATCTCCCGCCGGCACCAACGGCACCTTCTGGTGGCAGCGCGGCCTGCACATGTACTTCAACCTTGCCGACAACCGCGCCGTCGCGCTCGCCTCCTCCGCCGGCTGGGCCACCGGCACGCCCTTCTGCTCAGGCGACTCCACCAGCACTCCCTGCCCCTGCGCCAACCCCGCCGTCTCTCCCAACCGCGGTTGCAACAACTCCTCCAACACCGGCGGAGCCACGCTCGCCGCCGCCGGCAACCCCTCCCTCGCCCTCGACACCCTGCACCTCTTTTCCGCCAACCAGCGCCCGACCGGCACCTCGATCCTGCTCCAGGGCGACGCCACCACCGCCACCCCCGCCACCTTCGGCCAAGGTCTGCGCTGCATCGCCGGCTCGCTCAAGCGCCTCTACACCAAGAACGCCACCCTCGGCGCCAGCACCTACCCCGAACCCTCCGACGCCTCCATCACCTCCCGCTCCGCCGCCCTCGGAGACCCGATCCTCCCCAACCAACACCGCTACTACCTCGTCTACTACCGCGACCCCATCGTCCTCGGCGCCTGCCCCGCCACCTCCACCTTCAACGCCACCAACTCCCTCGACCTCCTCTACACCCCCTGACGCCCCCCGCCCCGCTCCATTCCCCTCGCTCTCCCCACCTCCCTCGCGCCTCCCCCAACTGAACTCCGGGCGTTCGATTTGCGCGGCTCCGCCGCGCGAATCGAACGCCTGGAGTCCTGGCGGCTCCGCCGCCCCGACTCACTTCCCTCCCCCCCTCAGCGCCCTTCCGTCCTCCCGCCCGCCGCCCTCCGCCCCCCGACCACTCCCATCACCAAGTGCCCTACCACACCCAGGGCCACCACATTGACCAGCTGCACCACATGCAGCCCCGCCCCAGTCGCCAGCGCCAACTCGCGCGACACACCCACCACCCCAAACCCCACAACCCATCCCGTCTCCAGCGTCCCCACACTGGCGAACGCACTCACCGGCACCAGCGTCGCGAGCATCGCCACCCCGCTCCCGAACACCACCTCGCCAAACCCGACCTCCCCGATCCCCAACCCGCGCGCCAACAGCGCGCAGAACACGAACACTCCCACCCACGCCAGCACCGACAACACCACCGCCTGCCCCAGCCTCTTCCCCTGCGCCGCGATCTGCAGCGCCGCACCCATGCGCTCCAGCTTCTCGATCCCGCGCGCGCCGACCCTCCAGCGGTCCAGCCGCAGCTTCCTCGAGCACCACACGCCCACCTTCACCAGCCACTCGCCGTGCCACGCTGCCGCGAACAACACACCGCCCAGCCCGACCCCGCACACCCCGACCGGCACCATCCACCCAGGTCCGCCCACGACCAGACACGCCACCCCCATCCCCGCAGCCAACACCGCCAAATCCAGCACCCGCGCGACCACCAGCACCGCCAGCGCCGTCCCCGCCTTCACCCCGAGCGCGCGCCCCGAGTACGCGACATACGACAACTCCCCGACCTTCGCCGGCAGCACGATGCCCGCCATCCCGTACGCCAGCGTCACCCCCAGCTGCCCGACAAAACTCCCGCGCGCCTCCGCACCCAGCAGCACCTGGAACCTCCACGCGCGCACCACATAGATCGCGACGTGCACGCCCAACGCGGCGAAATAGCAACCCGCCGTCAACCGCCCCAGCGCCTCACGCACCTCCTCGACGCCCACGCCGCTCCAGCGCGCGAGCAGCACGACGAGCACGCCCGCCACCGCGAGCGACACGAGCACTCTCAGGAGCAGCTTCAAAGCGCGGCTTTCACCACGCTCACTCGTACTTCACGTGCGTGCCGCCCGAATCCTCGGCCAGCCAGTCGAGCACCTGGAACTGCCCGGCGATCTGGATCGTGTTGATCACGATCCCGCGGTGCTCGTTCCAGGCCTTCACGTGCTCGCGGATCACGACCGGGTCGGTCTCATCGCCGACCGACGGCTCCCCATCGCTCAGGATGAAGATCGTGTCCACGTCCTTGTCCTCGAAGGCCTCCTTCACCGCGCCGTACAGGTTCGTCCCGCCGCCCGCGCCGATGCGCTCGATGTAGGACTTGGCCTCGTCGCGGTTCTTCTGGCTCGCCGCAGCCAGGCTCCCGTCGATCCACCTCTCCACGCCGCTCGAGAAGATGACCACGTTGAAGAACGCCGAGGGATCCAGCCCGCCGACGCACTTCAAGAGCTCCGTCTTCGCCACCTCGATGCGCGACTGGCCCGACATGCCCTGGTACTCATTCAACAGGCCCCAGTTCATCGAGCCCGACACGTCGATGATGAAGATCACGTGGTGGCTGATGATCTTGATCCCGAAGAACTCGGTCTTCACGTGCGTGGTCTGCTTCAGGCGCCACTCTTCCTCGCCCGAGCGCACCTCGCGCAGCTTGTCCTCGGTCAGGAACGCGAAGCCGCCCTTCGAGTTCTCCCACCACTTGCTCCAGCCGTCGACGTTGTCCTGGAAGGGCTGTCCCGTCAACCGCCAGAGCGTGTTGGCGAACTCGTTCTGCATGCGCCCGTCCTCCTTCGCCATGCGCGCGATGATCGCGGTCACCGCGTCCTTCGAGCGCATGTGCTCGAGCGCCTCGAGCGCCGCCAGGCGCGTCGACCAGTTCGCGTCCTCGAGCGCCGCGATCAGCGCCGGCAGGTAGCTCGCGTCGCGCGTCCCGCCCAGCGCCTGGATCGCGAGGTTGCGCAGCTCGGGATCCTCGCCCTTGGTCATCGCGACCAGCTCGTCGACCCAGGCCCTGTCGCCCACGCGCAGCTCGGTCATCGCCTGCAGCGCGGCGAACATGCGGTCGCGGTCCTTGCCCTTGCCGACCAATCGCGCGAGCGCGGGCACGGCGTCCTTGTACTTGCGGTCGGCGAGCAGCTTCGCCGCGCTGATGACGACCTCGCCGTCCTTGTCCTGCAGGAGCTTCACCAGCGCCTTGTCCACCTTCTCGTCCTGCATCCCCTTGCAGGCCCACATCGTGAACAGCTTCTGGCCGGCCTTGCCCTTGCCGAGTTCGCTGACGAGCATCTTGTCGACGCCCTCGTCGTGCATCCCGATCAGGATCTCGGCCAGCCCGCGGCGCAGCGAGAGCGGGGTCTCGAGCGAGGTCGCCTTCTTCAGGAACTCGTCGGCCACCTTCGGGCCGAGCGCGCGCGCGACGATCTTCGCGCCGACGGTGCGCACCTCGGGGTTTTCGGGCTGGCCCTTGGGGTCGATGCCCATGTTGAAGATGTCGTGCGCGACGTCCGCGACCTTCTTGTCGCCGCGCGAGTCGAGCGTCTCGAGTGCCGTGACGCGGACCTTCCAGAAGACGTCTTTGACGCCGTCGTAGAGTTCCTCGGGCGTGAGCTCCTCCGCGATCTGCTGGAACGCGGAGAGGCGCATGTTGTTCAGGATCGCGCCCTTCTTGCCGCCCTCGTCCTTGTCAGCGCCCTTGTCCGCCGGCTTGTCCTTGTCCTTGCCCTTCGGCTTGGGGTCCTTCTTCTTGGGATCGGCCTTCTGCTTGAGCGCCGTGTCGTCGCGGTCCTTGCCCGACTTCCACAATTCCTTGTACCAGGCGTGGTCCGACTTGTCGGAGAGCTTGATGTGCCGGTCGAGCGCGAGCTCGCGCGTCGCATCGTCCGCGCGCGACTCGACGATCATCACCAGGAAGTCCTTGCCCTTCGACGGGCACTCGCCGAGCGCGCTCACCGCCGCCGTGCGCAACTCGATGTCCTCCGACGTGGTCGCGACATCCATCAGCTTCTGCAGCGCGGGCTGCTCGGCGTCGGGCACGCCGTCGAAACGCGGCAGCCGGCGCACGATCTCGCGCTTCATGAAGATCGTGCTCATGATCGGATAAGCCTCGATCAGCCCGTCGAGCGCCGAGCGCGTCTTCAGGTCCGCGAGCTCGTCGAGCAGCTTGGGTTCCGCGCGGTCCGCGTCGCCCTTGATCTTCTCGATCAGCTCGGCCTCGGAGAGCGGCTTGGGATCCTGGCGCGGCGCCGAGAAGAGCACCGGCGCCGTCAGCGCGAGCACCGCCGCCAGGCCACCGAGGACGGAGCGGATGCGAAAACGGGAAACCTTTACGGAGAGCATGGTCAGATCTGAAGTCATGCGCGCGAGGCTGTCAACTTCGGAGGGGCCTGCGCCGATACCGCAGCTCCCGGAAGTAGTTTCCGGGAACGTGGACGCGGCCGCACATGTCGCGAATGAGTACGAACGTGATCGAAGTCGGAACAGACCGTCTGCCCGGGGAAAAAGCGCGCGCGCTGCTGCGCAAATTGCGCGATCTCAACCTCACGAGCGGCCCCGTCGCCGTCGGCCGCCGCGCCTGCGTAGAAATCGCCGGCTGCCTCTCGCTCGACGCCCCCGTCGAAAAGGGCGTGCGCTACCGCGTCCAGCGCGACGACGGCACCCCCGGCCTGCTCGAGATCGCCTGGAACGAAGGCTGGCTGAGCGTCGCCTCCGGCGAACTCGGCCCGCAGCTGCCGCTCGACCGCCTGCCGCCGATGAAACGCATCGAGGTGCCCGTCACCTGCGACCGCAAGGGCCGCGCCTGCGCCCCCGCCCTCGGCGCACGAGTGGACCCCGAGAGCATCGACCGCCGCGCGCTGGAGCACTTCCTGCGGCGCGTGGTGAAGACGATGTTTCGCTAGAGACAGGCGGGTCCCGTTCGCGCACGGCACGCACATCGCGCCAGCCGCTGATCACGCGCACGACGTACAGCGGTTGCCGTTCGGGTCGGTGACGGTCAGCCAGCTGTGAACTGGGACTGTTTCGGATGCCTGGGATCGGCGCGGTCCTCGAGTCGCTTCTTCAGTCGGCGAAATACCTCTCCCCGGTCGACCCTCTCGCCGCGCTCGGACTGCTGCCAGCCCGCTTCGATCTTCTCGCGCACCTCGCTCGCCCAAGTGGCCTGCCTCTGCTGCTCCGCCGTGAGGGACAGGTCCATGCCGTGACGCTCGCACGGAGGGCTCGCAGCGAGGGGCTAGGGGACCTCGGCACTGCGGCCCTCTCGCAAGCGGCCGAGGCGCTCCAGCGCTGCCGTAGTCGAGGCACGATGCCGCGGGTCCAAGGGGCGCGCATCGCCGCACCCGCGGCGGGAGCAGCGTGAGCCTGAAGTGACTCGCGTCGGCGAGCGCGTACACGTGTGTGAAGCCCAGCGGCCCGACGTGCACCCTGCGCACGAGCTGCTCATGCGTGATCGTGATCTGCTCGCGTCCGAGCACCATCCAGCACAGTCCCGCGAGCCCCGGCAGCGCGCAGAATCCAGCCCAGGCGAGCATCGGGCCTTGCAGGCCCTGGCGCGTCGGGAGGGGCCCGCGCCAGAGCACGAAGATCAGGATCATCAGCGGATGCCGGCGCGCCGGGATCGTGATGCGCAGCTCCTCCTCGCCGGCCGACGCGAATGCGTTTCACGCCGGCATCCGCTCCTCGCGCGGTCGCGCGACGATCACCTTGGCTGCGCCGGGATGTGATCCTCAGCGGGTGGTCGGTCTGCTCGACCTCGTTCGGGCGGTTGCGGGCTGGCGCGCTGCATGCGTGTCCAGGATACAGTGCCGCGTCTGCTACTTTCCGCTTCGGCGGCGCGGCTTCGCCACTCGTCGGCGCGCTTCCGCTTCGGCGACCGTGAGACCCGCCCCCATGCTGCGGGTGCGCCCGTGGTAGTCGCGACGGTTCCCTGGGCCCGTTTGCGCCCCCCTGCGAAGGCGGATCGTGTCGTGCGGAGCGCGCAAGCCCGCGAGGGCGATCGTCGCCATGCTTGATCGGCGACACCGTGCCGGCCAGCAACTTGCTGCTTGTGGAACGACTTCCTCGCCCGCAGTTCCGCGCCGGCGGCCAGCGGGCAGGAGCAGGATGCAGCTGAAGATCGAGCCGAACAGCGGCAGTGCCGTCCGCATGAGCAGGCTGCCGATGACGCTACCGAGCGCGATACCCAGCGATAGCGAGTACGCAGCCACCCTCCCCGCGAACGAATCTGTGGCGCCCTCGGGCGTGCGGTCGGTCTCGATTCGGCGGTGATCGGGCGGAAAGCGGATCGGCATTCTCGCTCCTGCGCTGCGACCGCTCGCTACTTCACGATCGTCCCGCACGCGAAGCGCGCGCCGGCATTCCCCGTCGGGTCCGTTTTGTTGTCATCCGGCTGCAAGTGGATCATCACGCACGTCCCGCCGACCTTGAAGAGCGAGTTCACGGCACCCTCCTCGAGCGAGACCAGCCGCGCGAGCACTTCGACGTGCGCCGTGCCGTCGGCTTTGACCTCGATGTTCGGCAGATCGCCCGCGTGCGGGCCTTCCGGGTTCTCGAGCCCGTGCTTGCGGCCGTAGGGATTGAAGTGCGGACCGGCGGAATTGAACGCCTTCTCCTCGCCGGCGTGGCACTCGCCGTTGTTGTGGATGTGCATCGCGTGCGTGCCGGGAGGCGCGCCGTGCAGGTCGAGCACGATCCACACGCCGTCGCGCACCTGCGAGAGCTCGGCATGGCCGACCTTCTTGTTGGCGTTGTCGATCAGGTCGGCGTGCGCCGTCTTCTGGCCGAGGCCGAAGACGGAGCAGGAAGAGAGGGCGAAGAGGGAGAGGACGAGAATCGTGCGCATGGGAGGCTCCTGGGTTGCAAGGAGCCTATTCCGCGCGCCTCACAAGCGCGAGCGCTTCTCGACCAGATCCGCGAGCGTCCCGACGGCGAGAATGTGCAGGAAGGCGATGAAGAGGATCACCGTCTTGTCGGAGAGGTTCGCGGGCGTGATCACGAAGCAGTCGTAGTACAGCGACGCCGCGAGACCCAATCCGATCAGCACCGCGATGGGGACGAAGACCTTGAGCGGATTGAAGTACATCACGGTCCGCAGGATCAGCGCCGTGAAGCCCAGCGTGTCGCGGATCGGGCGGATCTTCGAGGCGCCCGAGCGCTTGGCGTAATTGATCGGCACGTAGTCCACGCGGTGGTCGTTCGTCAGCGACGCGAGCGTGATCGTGGTCGTGAAGGAGAAGCCGCTGGGCAGAATCGGCCGGTAGGCGAGCACGAGCTCGCGCCGGATCGCGCGCAGGCCCGAGTTCAGGTCGGGGATCGGCGTGCCGGCGAGGAACGAGGCGAGGCGGCGCAGGAAGGCCTTGGCCGGCCGGCGCACGAGCGGGATGTTGACCTCGGCGCCGGTGCGCGAGCCGACCGCCATGTCGGCGCCATCGTCGATGCGCGCGAGCAGCTTCCCGATCATGTCCTCGGGGTAGGTGCCGTCGCCGTCGGTGATCACGACCACGTCGTGGCTCGCGCGCGCGAAGCCGGTCTTGAGCGCGGCGCCGTAGCCGCGGTTGGCGAGGTGCTTCTCGACGCGCAGCTTGGGGAAGCGCGACTTCAGGCGCTCGAGTACGGCAGCGGTGCCGTCGGTCGAGCCGTCGTCGACGACGAGGATCTCGAGCGGCACCTCGAGCGCGAGCGCGTCGAGGCGGCTGACGACGCCTTCGATGCCGTCCTCTTCGTTGAAGGCCGGCACGACGATGGTGACACCGCGCGCGGTCAGGCTCTGCTTGGGATCCGGATCGATGGAAGGCTCCGTGGAGGCTGGCGGCGGAGGATAGCGGAGCGCGAGGGCCGAGTCATGCACGCGACAAGGGAGAAGCGCAGCGTCCGCGCAGGGCTTTGCGCGTCATCCCGGTCAGGGCCAGGCCTGAGGCGTCCCCTGCGGTAGCCCAGCACCAGCCCGCACCGCGCGGCTGCGCGGCGAGTTCCCCGCGCCGAAGCACGACCTGGATGCGGTGGTGCGTGATCGTGTGGCGCAGCCGACCGAGCTCTTCGCCCTCGCGCAGGAGCACGCGCCCGGCCTGCAGCGGCCAGTGCGCGGAAAAAAGGTGCTCGGAGCCCAGTTCGCGCGTCGGCAGCTCCCACATCAGGGCCATGCGCCCTTCGTGCGCGGCGCGCTGGTGCAGGAGGATCCGCCCGCTGCGCTCGACGAGCAGCGCCTCGAGTTCGACCTCCAGGCCTGGCTTGCGCGCCTTGGGCGCGGGGAATTCCGCCGCCCGGCCGAGCGCGCGCGCGGCGCAGTCCGCCTCCCAGGGGCAAAGCCCACAGCGCGGCTCGCGCGGCAGGCAGACCAGCGCGCCGAGCTCCATCAGCGCCTCGTTCCACTCTCCCGCTCCCTTCGCGCGCGGCACGAGCTCGCGCGCGAGCTCCCAGGCGCGCTCCTTGAGCGACGACGAGCCTAGGGCGCCCGGCAGCGCGAAGAGGCGCGCGAAGACGCGCTCGACGTTGCCGTCCACGAGCGCCTCGGGGGCGTCGAAGGCGAGGCTCGCGATCGCGCCGGCGGTGTAGGGGCCGATCCCGGGCAATTCGAGCAGACCCGTGCGCGTGCTGGGGAATACGCCGCCCAGCTCCGCGACGATCGAGCGCGCAGCCTGGTGCAGCGTGCGTGCACGGCGGTAGTAGCCCAGGCCGCTCCAATGCGCGAGCACGTCCTCCTCGCGCGCCGCGGCGAGCGCCTCGACGTCGGGAAAACGGGCCAGGAAGCGCTCGAAATACGGGATCACGGTCGCGACGCGTGTCTGCTGCAGCATCGCCTCGCTGATCCAGACCCGGTACGCGTCGCGGCGCTCGCGCCAGGGCAGCGCGCGCCGCTCGGCGCGGAACCAGCGCAGGAGACGTGCTCGGGCGCGAGGGGCGAGGGGTGTCGGCACGACTGTGCATCCTATCGAAGTGCGCTCGGGGGAAACGTACCTTGGCCGCATGCGCAACCTGCTCTTCGGAGCCCTCGCCGGCCTGCTGCTCTCGCTGCTGCGCGCGCCGCTCGGCATCGACTTCCTGCAGATCCCCGCCGTCGAGGGGCACACGGCACTGGGGATCCGCGCGGTCGCGCTGGTCGTGATCGCGGGCGGCGTGCTCTCGAACGTCTACAGCGCGGTCACCTCGCGCATGCTGCTCGGCGCGCTGATCGGGTACGCAGGCCACGGTCTGCTGCTCGGCTCGGGCTGGGCGCCGCACTCGCGCCTGGGGCTCGTCGTCTGCGCCGTCGCCGGCCTGCTCGCGCTGGTCTGGGTCGCGCGCGGCATGGGCGAGCGGGAAGAGCCCGCGGGCGGCGTGCCGATGCCCGCGGCGAGCTTCGGCGAGATGCTCGGACTCGCGGTCGCGGGTGCGGGCCTCGCGCTGGGCCTGGAGATGGTCGCGCGGCACCTGCGCCTGCACGGCGGACAGCTCGCGGGCGACGATTCGGTCTTCGGCAGCGTGCTGCTCGCGCTGCTCTTCGTCGGCTCGGCCGCGTTCGGGTGGATGGCGCGCCTGGTGTTGTGGCGGCGCTTCGCGCCGGGGGTGCTGCTCGCGGCCGCGGGCGCGGCGCTCTACATCAGCCTGCACTCGATCGCCACGCTGCTCAGCAACGCCGGCCTGCGCAGCTACCTGCACACCTTCGGGCTCGACACCGCGCAGCACGCGACGCCCGCCTACGACGCGCTGGTCGCGGCCGCGTTCTTCGTCGCGCCCGCCTTCGCGCTCGGAGCCGCGCTGCGCTCTCTCTCGGGACGCAAGCGCATTTTCGCGCTGCTCGTCGGAGGAGCGGCGGGCCTGTGCCTCGTGCCCGAACTCTTCAGTGGCTCGGTCGGCGCGACCGCCGACGACAAGCAGACCTTCGCAGCGCAGTACCTCGCGATCGCGTCGATCGCCGCGGCCTGCGGGGGCGCGTGCGCGATCCTGTGCCTGCCGGGCAAGCCCTCGCTGCCGCGCTGGGCCGCGATCCTGCTCGCGCTCGCGTGCGGATTGCCCTCGGGGCTGATCGAGGTCTCGCAGGAGAGCGTGCTCGCGCCCTGGAGGCGCGCTCCCGTGCTGCCCTACCTGCACTTCGACACGGCGGAGGGACTGCTGACGGTCGAGGGACCGCTGCAGCCGCCGGGCGCGTCGCCACTGCTCAACAAGGCGGTCACGCTCGAGCGGCGCACGCTCGTCCCCGGCCCCGAAGACACGCGCGCCGACCTCGTGCGCGTCGATCTCGCGCTCGCACGGCTCCCCCAGACCTCGCCGGACGCGAAAGAGCGCTGCGCGCTCGTCGTCGGGCAGCTGACGCCGCTGCTCGCGCACAAGCTCGTCAGCGCGGGATTCACGCAGATCGACCGCAGCGCGGCCTGGTGGGACGCGATGGCGCGCGTCGAGCAGGAGCTCTTCGGCGAACTTCCCCGGCCCAAGGGCGAGGCCATCGCGCCGCGCGTCGCGCGTGAGCGCATCGACGCGGGCCGCTACGACTTCGTCTACCTGCCGCGCGTCTACGGCGAGGCGCCCGAGTTGCGGCTGCCCGCATTGCCGGAGAAGACGGTGCTCGTCGCCTGGCTCGACGTGGCGAGCCGGTTCGATTCCTCGGACCTGGGCGCGCGCATCCTGCTCAGCGCGATGGGTCTGGACGACCCGAGCGTGGGCCTGGTCGTGCATGGCCGTGAAGCGGACGCGTCCGAGGAGTACTCGCCGCAGTTCGTCGCCGCGGGAAGCCCCGCGCGCGCGCCGCTGCCGATCGCGTGGATGGCACGCAGCGAGGAGCAGCGCCGCGACCTGGCGCGCGCGCGCCTGTTCGAGCGCCTCGCGCTCGCCGCGCGCGGCACACAGGATGAGCCGCTGCTGCGTGGCCTCGCCGCGGTCTACACCGCGCAGACAGGATCTTCGCCCTTCGATTCGGAGGCCGAGCGCTTCGAGCTGCCGAGCGAGGCCCTGACACTCTTGCGCGACGCGGCGCTCGCACGCAAGCCCAACGGCTTTGTCGTGCAGATGTGGGAATGGCTCGGGCAGGTGCTCGTGCGCAAGCGCTGGGTCCCGCAGATCTACGAGTACGTCGCGCCGATCGCGAAGGCCTGGGCGCCCTGGCCCGCGCTCGAACGCGTGCTCGCGCGCGCCGACGCCGAGTCGCTCGAGTTCGCGAGCGCCAAGCAGCGCCTCGACACGCTGCGCGAGAGCGAGCAGGCGCGCGACCCCGACTTCTGGGTCGAACTCGGCGATGTCGAGGAACAGCTCGGACACGCGAGCGAGTCCATCGCGGCCTGGCGCAAGTGCTGCGAGCTGCAGCCCGGCCATCCCGCGGGCACGCGCAAGCTCGCGCTGGCGCTCGTGCGCGCGGGCGACCCCGAGGGCAAGACGCTGGTCGAGAAGATGCTGCAGGCCAGGCCGCGCGACGAAGAGCTCAAGCTCTACCTCGGTCCGGGGCCCTATCCCGAGCCGAAGAAGGGTTTCGAGCCCGAGAACACGCACGTTCGCTGATCAGGGCAACTCGAGCTCGACCGGGCTCTCTTCGCCGGCGCGCACGTTGACGCGCGGGAACGCTGTCGCGGCCTCGATGCGCTGGCCGTCCCTCCACGGGTGGAGCTCGTATTCGCCCGGTTCGAGCACCTCGGAACGCCCGCTGTCGCCCTCGATGCGGATCCACACCGACTCCGCACCCTCGCGCGCGAGCTCGATGGCCACCGACTTCGCCGAGACATGCGCGAGATGCACCGAGACCAGGCCGCCGCGCTTCACGTGCAGATCGCCGAAGTCCCAATTCGCGTCTGGCTCGAGCATCGCCTTCTCGGTCCGCAGCACGCAGTAGCCCGTCGGATTCGCGTAGACGAGGTACTCCCCCCCCGGCATCGGACCGAGGTCGAAGCGCCCGTCCGGCCCGGCGCTCGAGGTCGGCGAGATGTTCGCGCCGGAGCGCATCAGGGTGAAGTTCGCGCCCGCGATCGGATTGCCGTCCTCGTCGACGAAGCGCCCCCTCACGCGACAACTCGGGAGCATCGCCGCATCGATCGTCACGAGCAGCGGCGCGCCGCCCGGCGTCGCCTCGAAGCTGACGACCGGATAGAGGCTCGCGTCGGGCGCGTGCACGCGGATCTTGTACTTCACGTCCGCGCAGCCGCCGAACTCGAAGCTCCCGTCGGCCTTGGGCGCCGTGCTCTGCGCGTAGGAGGACTTCTCCCAGTCGGCGGATTCGCAGTACATCCACCACTTCGAGAAGTCGATGCCCGGCGCGACGAGCTGGCCGCGGATCGCGAGGCCCTTTCCGAGCACCGGATTCCAGACGAGCTCCGCGCCGGGCGCGCCGACGAGCTTCGCGTGCGCGTCCTCGAAGCCCGTCGCGCTCGCACTCACGTCGAACGCGCCCGCGGGCAGATCTCTCACGCTGAAGTTGCCGTCTGAGTCGCTCGTGCGCGTGCGCTGGGCGAACCCGTATTCACCATTGCCTTCGATCCCCACCTTGAGCGGCTTGCCCTCGGAATCGCGCGCACGGCCGCGCAGCGTCGTGCCCTTCTGCATGCGGATCACCAGCGTCGCGCTCGCGCCCTCGCTGGTCTCGACCTCGCCCCGCCACGGCGCGCAGCCGCGGGCGCGCGCCTGCACCTGCAGCTTCCCTACGGGCGTCCCCGCCGCGCGAAAGTGGCCCGCGCCGTCCGTGAGCACGAGCTGCGCTGCCGGAGGCCGTCCCTGCTGGCCGTCGGCGAGTACGCGCTGCTCGAAGGCCTCGGGATCGCCGACGAGCACCTGCGCGTGGGGCAGAGGCTCGCCGCGCGGGTCGAAGACCTGGCCCTCGACCGAGGCGCCCGTGCCGTCGAAGACGATGCGCACGCCCTCGACGTCGGCGTACTCGCCCAGGATCTGCACCTGCGCGCTCGGCGCGTGCAGCGGCGCGCGTGCGGTGATCCAGCACAGTCCGCTGGAGTAGGAGCGGATGTGAAAGGTCCCGTCGCTGGCCGAGCGATCGACGCTGTAGCCGTTCCAGCCGTTGCCCATGCCGTCGATCAGGATCTCCGCGCCCGCGACCGGCCGACCGTCGTGCTCAACCACGATGCCGGAGATGTCGAAGCCGCGCGGGAGTGTGAGCTCGATCGTCGCCTGCTCGCCCGCCTTGACCATGCAGTTGCCTTCCGGGCCGCGATCGAGGTAGGCCGAGACGCGGCCGGGCGGCAGGTCCTCGCACAGGCAGGTCCCGTCTTCGCCCGTGCGCACGTCGTGCGTGTCAACGTAGAAATCCTCGGCGCCGTTGCAGTAGATGCGCGCGACCACGCCCGCCGCCGGCGTTCCATCGTGCCAGTGCAGTTTGAGCAGCACGCTGCTGTCCGTCGCGCTCGGGAGAGGCGCCGAGACGGGCTCCGAAGCGACCTCGCTGCGCTGCTCAGGTTCAGAAGCACTTGCCGAATCGGTGTTCGCGCTCGACTCGAGCTGCTCGGGAGCGGGCACCGAAACCTGCGGCGCGGACGGCGGGTGCAGTGGCTCAACTTGCCGGGAGACGAAGAAGACCGTCGTCGCGAGCGCGACGACCACAGCAGCGGCGAGGATTTTCTTCAGTGTGCTCAAGGCCAGGACTCCAGGAATGGCGCCGCCCACCAGCGTGAACGCGGCGCCGACGAGGCTCGGGGGTTCGATCTTCAATCCGCAGACGAGCGCGAGGCACCACGCGCCGTTCCGGCCGCGCGCGTCGCGCTCCAGCCGTCCGCGCAATTCGGCGAGACCGCGCTTCACGCGCGTGCGCACGGTCTCGAGGGGAATCCGCAATCTGCGCGCGATCTCGCGCGGCGGGAGCTCCTCGGTGAAGCGCAAAATCATCACCGAGCGCACGGGCTCGTCGAGAGCCAGGAGATGCTCGACGAGCCAGCGCCGCAGGTCTTCGCGAGCGAGGATCTCCGCGGGCGTCGGCACCGCGTCCTGGGAGCGCGCGGCGCGTTGCTCGCGCGCCTGCCGGCGCGAACGCGAGCGGTAGGCCTTCGAGGCGAGGTTGCGCACGACCGCCGCGAGCCAACCGCGCATCGAGTGCGGATCGCGCGGAGCGTTCTCGAGCGCCGCGAGCAGGACGTCCTGTTCGAGGTCGCGCGCGAGCTCGCGGTCGAAGACCAGCGAGCGCGCCAGCGCACGCACATAGGGCGCGTGCTCGAGCACGAGCGCCGGATCGCGGTCGGAGGGAGGAACGCTCACGGGAATGGAGTCCCCGCGGATCCTACTTCCGGTTCAGGCTTCCGCGAATTCCGTGCACGCCGCCTAGGACTTGCCCCAGCCCGGCAGGTGGGCTGCCTGGCGGATCCACTTCGCCATCTGCACCTCGTCGAGATCGTCCTCGTGGATGTCGATCCAGCGCGCGTCCTTGCCCGTGCCCCCGCCCGGGACGGGCCGCAGCGATGTGCCCGCGAAGAAGCTCACCTTGACGTACTTCGTGAACGTGTGGAAGCCGAGGAACCAGCCCTGGCCCTCGAGGCCGTAGAAGGGCGAGTTCCACTTGACCGCTTTGCGCACGCCCGGGACGTTGCGCGTGACGAGCGCGTCGAGCCGGCGCCCGACCTCGCGCTTCCAGCCCGGCATGGCCGCGATGTACGCCCGCACGGGTGCGTCGCCGTCGGCCTTCGCGATGCGCGGGTTTCCGCCGGTGAGGAGCACGGGTTTCTTCGACTTCCTGGCGGCCATGGAATCCGCTCCTATTTCTTCGGCGCCTTCCAACCCGCCTTCTCCGGGTCGTAGCGCACCTTCGCCTGCGGGAACTTCTCGAGGCGCTCCTCGGCAACGCGGATCAGCGTGTCCACGCGCGCGGCGAGATCCGCGGGCTCGTACTCGACTACCTCACTCGGCGGCACGCCGATGCCTTCGATGCCCTTGCCGCCGTTGAAACGTCCCTTGTTCGAGGCGACCGAGACGTAGAGTTCGAAGAGCCCCGAGGGGAGCTCGATCGTCTCCTTCGAACTCGACATGCCCGCTGTCGCGCTCTCGCCGATCATCCAGCCGCGGCCGTCTTCCTTGAAGGTGCCCGAGCCCGTCTCGCCCGCGCTGCGCACGCCCGCGTCGACGATCACGACCACCGGCCCGCCGTAGGGATGCTCGCCGCTCGACTTGTAGGCGCCGAGCTTCGCGCCCTTGGGAAGGAAGTGCCCGAGGAAGTCCTCGTGGTCGAAGCCTCCGCCGCCGTTGCCGCGGAAGTCGAGGATCATCCCGGGCACCTCGCCCAGCTTCTCGAGCGCCGCATCGATGCGCGCGGGCAGGTCCTCAGGCGTCTTGCGCAGCCAGATGTAGCCGTAGCCCCTCGCGGTCAGGCCCCACACGACCGGCAGCTGGCCCTCGAGCTTCTCGGGCTGGAATGCCGGGCCGAGGAGCGGCACGTCGGGCACGCCGCAGTCGAGCGTCTTCGCGAGCTTCCGGCCCTTCGCATCGACAGCCTCGACCTCGAGCTTCGTCCCGCGCTCGAGCAGCGGGCCGTAGTTGCAGGCCATGTAGAAGGCCTGCTGCTCGGTCGAGTAGCTCGTGACGTCGGACATCTCCTTCACGCGCCGCGCGAGCCATTCCTCGGCGGAGAGCCTGCCGAGCTTCACGAGCTCCATCCCCGGCGCGAGGCCCGACCTCTCGGCCTTACCGAAGACCGACTTCGCGTAGAGCTTCTTGCCGCTCCTCACGATCGTGAAGCCGGCGCTCGCGCGCTGCGGGAACATGTCCTCGGGCGGCTTGATCGACTTGCCCTTGCCGATCGGCTGCACCGCGCAGTGCCCGTCGTGCAGACGCGCGAGCAGGCGGATCAGGAGGCCGAGGTGCTCGCGCTCGTCCTTGACCTTCTTGGCCTCGGCCTTGAACTCGGTCGTGACGGCCTTCCAGTCGATCTTCTTCAGCGCGAGCAACGTGCCGCACTTCTTGCCGAGTTCCTCGAGCGCGAAATCGACGTCCTTCGCGCACACGTCGCGTGCGTTCTCGGCGCCTCCGAAGAGGGCGAGTGCGGCGAGGATCGGACCCGCGAGGAGCACACGGCCATTCTAGCGGTAGTGGCGCAACGCCGGCCAGCGCTCTTCCAGCGGCGCCTCCAGCCCGCGGCAGATCCAGATCGCGGCCCCGTTCTCGTAGGGCATCGCGTACTCGCAGTCCGTCGTGTCCGCGAGCGTCGAGCTCTGGAAGTACGGGTGCGTGTCCTCCGGTCTCCCGCCGACGACGATCATCACCGCCCCCGTGCAGCCGTGCGTCCCCCACAGCCAATAGTTGTTGTGGCCCGAGAGCGCCGGCGGGAGGCCGTACTGCGCGCCGAAGCGGTCGATCGCGCCCGCCTCGCCGTAGTTGGTGCAGTAGATCCCGCACTGCGCGCGCTCGGCCTCGGGGAGCGAGCGGTACACGCGCGCGACGCGCTCGGCGAGCTCCTCCCAGCCGAACATGTCGGCGAAGAACTGTCCGAGCTTGCCCTCCTCGGTGTTCTCCTGCGCCTTCGGCTTCACGTGCAGCGCCTGCTGGTAGCGGATCAACGTCTGCGGAGCGAGCAGCGGCAGCGCGAGCGGCACGATCGCCCCTCCGGCGAGCACCAGCCAGCCGATCGCGACCGGCCGCAGCCGTGTGCGCCAGCCCCGCGCGCTGAAGCGCTCCAGTGCGACACCTCCCGCCGCGAAGAGCGGCGCGTAGGCGACGCAGAGGTAGTTCGGCCGGCTCGAGCCGCTCGAAACGAGCAGCGCCGCGACCGCGAGGTAGACGATGGCGAAGATGCGCCACCTGCTCGAAGCGCACAGCCAGACGAGCCCCGCGATCCACACGGGCAACATCGCCGGCCCCATCACGAGCAGCTGCTGCTTCCAGAACTCGCCGAAGGAGGTGTGCACCATCTTTTCCTGCGTGGCGTGGCGCATGAACTCGAGCGTCGGCCAGTCGTTGTGCACCTGCCACACGACGTGCGGCACGAGCATCGCGAGCGCGATCGCCGCCGCGATCCACGGCCAGCGGCCCGCGAGCAGGCGCCTGTGCGGCGTGAGCAGCAACCCGAGCACCAGCGCCCCGCCGAACCAGAGCATGCTGGCCTTGTTCAGGAGCCCCAACCCGAGCACGACGCCGAGCACCATCCAATCCCGCGGCCGCGGATTCTCGAGGATGCGCGCCACGATCAGCGCCGCGACCGTCCAGAAGAGGAGGTCGAGGCTGTTCATGCTGAAGTAGTGGTCGAGCGCGAGGTACACCGGCGCGAAGAGCGCGCACAGACACGCGACGGCCTGCGCAAAGCGGCCTCCGCCGAGCTTTGCCGCGAGCACGCCCGTCACAAACACGGTCCCCGCTCCCGCGAGCGCCGGCAGACAGCGCATCGCGACCAGCGACTCGCCGAAGAGCCCGCGCCACAGCGCGAGCAGCGCGATCGAGAGCGGCGGCTGGTCGACGTAGCCCCAGGCGAGGTGCTTGCTGCAGGCGACGTAGTAGAGCTCGTCGCGGAACCAGCCGTAGTTCGTGATCGCCGTCACCTGGAGGACGAGCTCGAGCAGCGCGAAGGCGAGCGGAATGGCCAGCAGGCCGCGGGTCTGGGGAGGCTTGGACATCTGGCCTGGGCCCCCGGCCCCCCGGGGGCCCCGGCCGCCCCCCGGGGGGGGGCGGCCCCCCCGCGCCCGCCCGCCCCGGGGGGGCCGCCCCGCGGGGCGGGGGCGCCCCCGGGGGGCGGCCCCCCCCCGCGGGGGGGGCCCCCCGGTCCCCCCCCCCCCCCCCCCCCCGCCGGGGCCGGGGGGGGGGCGGGGGGGGGGGCCCCCGCCCCCCCCCCCGGCCCCCCGGCCCCGCGCCCCCGCCCCCCCGCCCGGGGGGCCCCCCCGGGCCCCCCCCCCGGGCCCCGGCCCCGCCCGGGCCCCCCCCCGGGCCCCCCCGCCGCCCCCCCCCCCGCCGCCCCCCCGCGCGCCCGCCGGGCCCCCCCCCCCCCCGGGGGCCCCCCCGGCCCCCCCCCCCCCCCCCCCCCCGGGGCCGGGGGGGCCGGGGCCCCCGGCCCCCCCCCCGCGGCCCCCCCCCCCCCCCCCCCCCCCCGGCCCCCCCCGCCCCCCGGCGGGCCCCCCCCCCCCCCCCCCCCCCCCCGCCCCCCCCCCACCCCCCGCCCCCCCCCCGCCGCGGCGCGGGCGGGGCGCCCCCCCCCCCCGGCCGGGGGGGGGGGGGGGGGCGGGGGCCGGGGGCCGCCGCCGCGGGGGGGGGGGGGGGGGGCCCCCCCCCGCCCGGGGGGGGGGGGGGGGGCCCCCCCCCGGCCCCCCCCCGGGGGGGGGGCCCGGCGCCCGCCCCCCCCCCCCCGCCGCCCGGGGCCCGGCCTGCGGGCGGGTGTGCGGACCGCGCCATTCACCCTCTACGCCGCCCCTCTCCAGCGTCCGGGTTAGACTTCGAGGAGTCGGATCCTGGCCGGGCGGGACCCTTTTCCTCCCCGATCGCGTCCCACACGGAGCGCCCGGAGCCGAGCGCAGCCCGCACCCACCGCGAACCCGCAAACAGATCCATGAAATCCAGCCTCCACAAGCTCCTCGCCACCGGCGCAGTCCTCGCCGCGAGCGCCACGCTCGCCTGGGCCAGCATCCAGCGCCTCGATCTCGCCGCGATGATGAAGGCGGCGGACAACGCCGTCGTCGGCACGATCACGCACAAGGAGACGATCCGCATCGACCACCCGGTCGCGGGCAAGGAGCTCTACTTCACCGCGCTCACGATCGAGGGCCACTCGCTCAAGGACGACTCGAACGTGACCGTCGACGTGTGGTTCGGCGGCGGCTTCGTCGATCCCGAGCACGGCGTGCACAATTCGGAGGCGCCCAGCGACGACGACCAGAAGATCGGCAACCACGTCGTCGCGTTCTACCACTGGGAGCCGAACATGGGCGGCGACCACGCGGGCAACGCGCTCTACGCCTGGCACGGCGGCCTGTACCGCACCTTCGAGGCGCGCAGCGGCAAGACGATCGTGCAGGGCCGCGGCGACGGCTACGCGATCCCGGCCAACATCGAACTGGGCGAGCTCACCAAGCAGATCAAGGTGCTCGCGCCGCAGCCCAAGTGAGCGAATCGAGGCGCAGGATGAAGCTCAAGAACTGGATCGCTCCCTCGCTCGCGCTCGCCGGAGCCGCGTGGGTGCTGTTGCCGACGAACAGCGAGGCCTACGTCGTCTTCGGCACGGGCCTGCCGACCGGACAGCGCGACTTCCGCGTCTACAACAACTTCACCGACTCGACCGCGAACGACAACCAGACGCCCGATCCGAACTTCCCCGGCGCGCAGGGTGCGGTGATGGCGATCTGGAAGGCCTGCGTCGAGTGGGGCAGCCGCTTGCACGGCGACGGCACGGGCGATCCCTCGCAGCCGGGCGACCTCGGCTCGGGCGGCGCGAACTTCGACGCGGTCTTCGCGGGCGAGGCGACGGGCGTCGGCACGACCGACGACAACGTCTTCTCCGAGATCGCGGGCTCGAGCGGCGGCGTGTTCGCCTACACCGAGGTGCCCTCCGAGGACGGCTGGCGCATCCGCTTCTACAGCACCTGGCAGTGGGCCGACGGCCCGGGAACGAGCATCGGCGCGGGCACCGCGGACCTGCAGGGCGTCGCGGCGCACGAGTACGGCCACGCGCTCGGCCTCAACCACACGAGCGTCGCCGGCGCGACGATGCTCTCGGCGATCATCGCCAACGGCGTGCCGATGCGCAGCATCGAGCAGGATGACATCGACGGCGTGCGCGCGATCTACAACCTCGCGAGCGGCACCAAGCCGGTGATCACCGGTCTCTCGGTCAACGGCTCGACGATCACGATCACGGGCCAGAACTTCGCGCCCACCGGCAACGAGATCTGGTTCGCGCCGCAGGTGCCGACGGCCGAATCGATGGCCTGGCCGGTGGTCGTGCTGCCCAACCAGGGCTCGACCGGCGGCGGGACGCAGCTCTCGGTCGGCACGCCCTTCGGCGCGGGCGACGGCGACATCGTCGTCAAGGTGCCGGGTGCCGGCTTCGCGACGCTCAGCAACGCCTGGCCGGCCGACGTGAACGCGGGCCCGGCCTGCACGACGCCCGGCAACAGCTGCGGCCCGAACCCGAACTCGTTCAGTCCCTTCGGCGCCAACATGGGCTACTCGGGCTCGCACTCGATCGCGCAGAACGACCTGACTCTGCTGTGCTACGACGCTCCCCCGCTGAAGCTCACGATCTTCTACTACGGCCGCACGGCGAACGGCAGCTACCCCTTCGGCAACGGCACGCGTTGCATCGACGGGCCGCTGTACCGCTTGCTCCCCGCGGTCACCTCGGATGCGACGGGGATCGCGACTCGACCTCTGGACCTCAACCACATGCCTCCTGGCGGCGACATGATTCCGGGCAGCACGATGCATGCCTCGGCCTATTATCGCGACCCAGCCGCGGGCGGCGCGTCTTTCAACACGGCAGATGTCCTGAGCTGGATCTGGTGCCCCTGATCCATCCCGGACGATCGAGCCCACTGCGCCGCGCGGATCCCGCGGCGCGCCCTTGCCCGCGCACCCTCCCGCGGGCTTGACTGTCGGTTCGCGCCCCGGGCGCGAGGACCCATGTTCGAGATCGACGACTCACTTCGCCGCCGTCGGGCCGCTGCAGGCCTGTTCGTCGTGCTGCTCATCGTGCTGGGAGTCTGGCTGCGCAGCCTCTACGGCGACTTCGTGTACGACGACAACCTGCTCGTGAAGCGCAACCCCGCGCTGACCGAGCTCGCGAACTGGCCCAGCGTGGTCGGCCGCGGGATGTGGTCCTTCCTCGACGCGTCGGATGCGCAGCACCTGGGCTACTGGCGGCCGCTCGCCGGCACGGTGCTGCTCTTCACCAACGTGCTCGGACACGGCTCGCCGCTCGCGTTCCACTGGGTCGAGGTGCTCTTGCACCTGGCCGCGACGGCCGCGGCCTTCGCGCTGGCGCTCGAGCTCGCGGGCTCGCTGCCGGTGGCGCTGCTCACAGCGCTGCTCTTCGGCCTGCACCCGGCGCACACCGAGAGCGTCGCCTGGATCAGCGCGCTCAACGACCCGCTCTTCGCGCTCTTTGCGCTGCTCGCGCTGCGCTCCTGGGTGCGCTGGCGCAAGGGCGGCTCGCAGGGCACGCCCTGGAGCGCGGGAATCCTGCTGCTCCTCTCGCTCTTCTCGAAGGAGCTCGGCGTCGCGGTCGTGCCGCTCGCACTTCTCTACGACCTCGCGCGCGAACGCAAGCCGGGCGAGGCGCTGCTGCGCGCGCGCGACTGGCTGCCCTTCGCTGCCGCGGGCCTCTTGTGGTACGCGGGCCGCGTGGCGGTCTTCGGCGAGCTCGGCGCGGGCCTGGGCCGCACGACGACCTGGTTCGGCGTCGGCCCCGCGCGCCTGGCGCAGCTGCGCATCGAGCTCTTCGGCGGCTACGCCTGGCTCGGACTGTGGCCGGTGGAGCTGCAGCTCTTCCACCCCTTCCGACCGACGCTGCCGGGCTCTGACCCGCTCTACCTGCGCGCGCTCGCGTGCAGCGCGGGTCTCGTCGCCGCGATCGTCTGGGCCTGGAGATCCAAGCGCCGCACGCTCGCCTACGCGCTCGCCTTCCTGCCCGTCTCGATCCTGCCCACGCTCGTGCGCGTCGAGTCGCTGGGCATCTCGCCGCTGGCCGAGCGCTACCTGTACCTGGGCGTGTTCGGTTTCGCGCTCGCGATCGCGTGGAGCGCGTGGACCTGGCTGCCGCGCGCACTCGCGATCGCCATCTGCCTTTCGATCGGCGTGCTGTACTCGGTGAAGAGCATCGAGCGCACGCCCTTCTGGCACGACGATTTCACGCTCTTCCGCAGGCTGCACGAGCAGACGCCGCAAGTCCCCGAGGCGCACTGGGGCCTGGGCCGCATCCTGCTCGAACGCTACCGCACGAAGGGTGCAGTCCAGGACCTGCAAGAGGCCGACGAGGTCTTCCAGAGCGGCCTCGAGCTCCTGCACCGTGCGCAGGGAACCGCGACGAAGCCCGGCGACGGCTCGATCTTCGCGACCGTCAACGACCACATCCAGACCAACATGGGCGTCGCCTGGTGCCTGCTCTACCAGGGCGAGCTCACCGGCGAACTCCAGAACGGCGCCGAGGACGCGTTCCAGCAGATCGTCGAGCGCTACCCCGACAGCGACCAGGCGCACGTCGGCCTGGCGAGCGCGCAAGTGCAGCACGGCAAGCTCGAGGATGCCGAGAAATCGCTGCGCAAGGCGCTCTCGCTCAACGAGCGCAACGCCGAAGCGCACCACAACCTCGGCCTGGTGCTGATGAGCACCGGCAAGATCGACTTGGCCGTGAAGGAGTTCGAACGCGCGCTCGAGCTGCGCCCCGAGCACCTCGAAGACCAGATCTGGCTCGCGCGCCTCGCGCTGCAGCAGGGCCAGGAACCGACCGCGCGCGACTGGATCGCCCGCGCGCGCGCCGCGCACCCCGAGTCGACCGCACCGCTCGTCGTCGAGGCCACGCTGCGCGCGCAGCAGAAGGACTTCGACGGCGCGCGCAAGCTCGTCGAGCAGGCGCTCGACCGCGACCCCGACGACGGCGAAGGCCTGCTCTTGAAGGGCAAGCTGTGCCTCATGCGCGGCGAGCAGAACCTCGCCAAGCAGGCCCTCGGCCGCGCCTGCGAGCTGCTGCCGACGAGCTTCGAGGCCAACTACAACATGGGCGCGCTCGTCGCGAGCACGGACGCCGACGCCGCGCTGCCCTACCTCGTGCGCGCCTACGAGCTGCGCACGCCCGGCCCGATCGCCGACGCGCTGCGCCAGTCGCTGCTCGCGATCCCCTTCCGCGCCGCGCGCACACCCGTCGACCTCGCCAAGGCCGACCTCGCGCGCGGCGACGTTGCGGGCGCGAGCGAGTGGGTCGCGATCGCGAAGACGGTCGAACCCGGGAGCGGCGAGGTGCAGTTGCTCGCCGGCAACCTCGCGCAGCGCCGCGGTGCGCTCGGCGAGGCGGAGAAGGAGCTGCTCGAGGCCTGCAAGCTGCTGCCCTCGAGCATCGAGGCGCGCTTCGCGCTCGCGCAGCTCTACCAGGCGCAACAGCGAACCGACGACGAACGCAAGGCGCTCGAGGATCTGCTCACCGTCGCCAAGCGCGAAGGTGCGGCCGCGCTCGAGGACGAGTTCATGCGCCGCAAGGCGCGCGAACGGCTCGAGGAGCTCGCGGGGAAGTAGAGCCGGCGCCTCAGTGCGCTCCGCAGAGCGTGATCGCGTCGGTCTTGAACACCGGGCCCTCGACGCAGCACTTCGCGTTCGGCCAGGCGCCCATCGGCCCCTCGGGCACCGTCGGCACCGGGCAGCCGTTGCAGATCCCGACACCGCAGCCCATCAAGGTCTCGAGCGACAGCCAGCACTCGAGCGCGTTCTTGCGCGCGTGCAACTCGACCGCTTCGAGCATCTTCTCGGGCCCGCAGGCCAGGAGACGCACCGACTTGGGGATCTTCCCCGCGCTCTGCAGCTCTTCCAAGAGCTGCAGCACGTGCCCCTTCTTTCCCGCCGAGCCATCCATCGTGCAGGTGTGCACCGCGACGCCCAGCTTCTGGAAGTCCGCGAGCTCGTAGAGCATGTCCGCCTTCGCGGCGCCGTAGAGATAGAAGATCTCGCTCGGCTTGCACTTCGCCTGGCCGTCCATGCCCGCGAGCGCCTGCTCGATCGCCATGTAGAACGGCGCGGAGCCGATGCCACCGGCGAGCATCACCCACGGTGCTCCGTCGCCCGTGAGCGCGGGCCAGCCGTTGCCGAGCGGACCGACGACGCGCAGCTTCGTTCCGGGCGTACTCTTCGCGAGCGCCTGCGTGCCCTGGCCCATGACCTTGATCATGAACTCGAGTTCGCCGCTGGCGGTCTCGCGGTAGAGCGAGAAGGGCCGCGGGATCGCGGGCGAGAGCCGGTCCTCGCGGCGCAGCATGAAGAAGCGCGCGGCGCGCAGCGGCGGGAGGCGCTCCTCGAGCGCGACGCGCAGGATCACGCCGTCGGAGCCCGAGGGCCGCACCGAGACCACTTGTCCCTCTCGGGAACGCGCGTCATTGGGGGGAGCCGGCATGGGGCGAGTAGGATAGCGAGCGAGAGACCTATTTGAAGACCTTCGCAGACATCCTCAGCGGCCAGCAGCCCGTGGCGCGCGTGTGGGAGGACGAGGCGCACCTGGCCTTCCTCGCCACGCACCCTGTGCACGCGGGGCACACGATCCTCACGACCAAGCGCATCGCGCCCTACCTCTTCGAACTCTCGCCGGAGGAGCAGCGCGCGCTGTGGGAGGCCGCGGGCAAGGTCGCGGAGCTCTTGAAGCGCAACCTGCCCTGCGAACGCGTGTGCGTCGCGGTCGTCGGCTGGGAGGTGCGCCACGTGCACGTGCACCTCGTGCCGACCGACAAGCCGGGCGAGTTCCCGCCGCTCGGCGGCGCGCAGATGAGCGCGAACGAGCTCGACTGGATCGCGCAGCGCGTGCGCACGGGGCGCGGGCCGGCCTGCTAGAGTCCCGAGCCAGGGTCTTCTGGAGAGACGCGCGTCCTCGCGCATCCCTCGACCCATCGAGACACGGGCGCGGAAGGTCCGTGCCTGGCTCGCCATTCTCGCGTTCGCCCTCTCGCTCTCGTTCCCTTTCGCGCTCATCGAACGCGTGAAGGGCGTGCCTGGCACCGTACGTTCCGCGCGATCGCACGACGCGGAACGTACGGTGCCAGGCACGCCTTTCACGCGTCCGCTGCGAGCGCAGGGGAACTGAACGGGAAAGGGCGGACGCGAGAAAGGCGAGCCAAACGTACGGTGCCAGGCACGCCTTTCACGCGTCCGCTGCGAGCGCAGGGGAACTGAACGGGAAAGGGCGGACGCGAGAAAGGCGAGCCAAACGTACGGTGCCAGGCACGCCCTTCACGCGTCCGCTGCGAGCGCAGGGGAACTGAACGGGAAAGGGCGGACGCGAGAAAGGCGAGCCAGGCACCGACCTTCCGCGTCTCGTACTCGCTGTGGCTGCCGTGGAACTCTCGACTCGGAACAGCCGCCGCTCAGCGCTTCACGGGCTTGCCGTGCGCGTACTCGGTCTCGCGCTCGAGCGTGCCGTCCTCGCGGAAGTAGCTCCACTTGCCCTCGCACAACCCGGCCGCGTACACGCCCTCGCTCTGCTTCTTCCCGTTCGCGTACCAGTGCGTCCACTCGCCCTCGGCGCGGCCGAGCTTGCGCGGGCCTGCGCCCGACTTGCTGCCGTCCGCGCGCCAGATCGCCCACACGCCGGAATCCAGTCCCGCCTCGAACTCGCCCTCCTGCAGCTTCGTCCCCGTGTCGGAGAAGAACTGCCAGCGTCCGCTCTCCAGGCCGTCGGCGTAGCTGCCCTGCTTCTCGAGCGCGCCGTTCTCGTGGAAGAAGGTCCACGCACCCGTGCGCTTGCCCGCGTGCCACGCACCGGCGCTCTCGGGCTTGCCGTTCGCGTGGAAGGTCTTCCACTCGCCCTCCTCGAGGCCGGCGGCGAAAGTGCCCTGCTGCGAGAGCTGTCCGCTCGCGAAGTGGTACTCCCACGCGCCGTTCTGCGCGCCGTCCGCGAAGGCACCGCGCGCGCGCAGGTTGCCCTGCCAGTCGGAGTAGGTCCACACGCCGGTCGCGCGGCCCTCGACGAACTCGCCCTGCTGCTTGCCCGCTTCGTTCCAGAACGTCCACGGGCCCTGGTGCTTGCCGGCGCGGTACTCGCCCTGCGCCTCGAGGTTCCCGTTCATCAGCCAGAAGCTCCAGGCGCCCTCGCGCACGCCGGCGGCGAGCGCGCCCTCGCTCGACTTCTGGCCGCTCGAGAACCAGCGCGTTTTGCGGCCGGTCGCGACCCACAGGCCCTGCGCGTCCTGCTTTTCCTCGCGCTCGAGGCTCGTCTTGCCGTCGGGGAAGTGTTCGACGTGCATCCGCGTCTGCGGCTGCTGCAGGAGTGCGAGGGCGAGGAGCGCGAGCAGCATCACGTGAAGAGTGGCAGGGTCGGATAGCGCGCGCCGAGCACGCATTCGGAGGGCGCGCCGAGCCAGTTCTCGATCACGCTGGCGTACACGGAGCGGAAGTCGGTCGTGAAGCGCAGGTCGCCCTCGTCGAGATCCGCGAGCGAGGGATGCGCGCCGTGCAGGCCCGGCTTGACCGAGCGGCCGAGCAGCAAGACCGGACCCGCGGTGCCGTGGTCGGTGCCGCCCGAAGCGTTGTCCGCGACGCGCCGGCCGAATTCGGAGAACACGAGCACGCTGACGCTCTCGCCCGCGCTCGTGTCGAGGAAGTCGGCCCAGAAGGTCGAGAGGCAGGCGTCGAGTTCGTGCAGCAGCACGTCCTGGCGCCGCAGCTGGTCGTCGTGGAAGTCGTAGCCGTCCTGGCGCACGGTCACGACGCGCGCGCCGAAGTCGGCCGAGAGGATCGCCGCGGCGTTGCGCAGGTCGGTGCCGAGCTGGACCTTGGGATACGGGAGGCGCGGCTTGTAGCGCGCGACAGCCTCGCGCACCGCGCCGGAGGCGGCCTGCGCGCTGCGCGCGATCGACTCGATGCGTCCGTCGGGCGAATCGCCGTGCAGCTTGTCCTTGCGCGCGAGCGCCGCCTCGATCGCGGCGGCGTTCTCGGCGAAACGGAACGCGGCCGGGATCTCGAGGTAGGCGACAGGCCGAGTGGTGCTGTGCAGGAAGTACGGCGTGCCCGCGCCGACGTGGAAGGCGTGCGGCTTTTCGCGATCGTCGGGGTAGAGCTCCTCGAGCAGCCGGCCGACCCAGCCATCGCCCGAGGCGCGCCCGGTCGGCCGCGCGGTGTACCAGATGTCCTGCGAGCTGAAGTGCGAGCGGTTGGGGTTGGGATAGCCCGTGCCCTCGACCGCGCTGATGCCACCGGTGCCGAAAAGGTTCTGCAGGCCGACCAGGCGCGGGTGCAGCGCGCGATCCGCGCTGATCGGCAGGAGCTTCTCCGGCGCGAAGCCGATGCGCTCGCGCGACTGCAGGTAGATCTTCTCGCCCATCGGCACGAGCGTGTTGAGACCGTCGTTGCCGCCGGCGAGTTCGACGATCACGAGCCTGCGTTGGGGCGCGCCGGGTCGCGCCAGCGCGCCGCGTCCGAGCGCCAGCGCGCCGAACACACCCAGGCTGCCTCCGAGGAAATGTCTGCGGTCGAGTTGCATGCGCCTAGTCCAGGTTTGCCTGCGGGAGGCTGAGCAGGAAATGCGCCGCGCGCGACCAGACCTGCTCCTCGTCGAGGCCGCGTTCGCGCAGTGCGCGCAGTTCGTCCGCGAGCGCGGCGAGATCGCTCGCGTCCTGTTCCGTCGGCCGCAGCAGCGCGGCCAAGCGGCGCGCGGCGTCCTCTTCGCGGCCCTTCTCGCCCAGCGTACCCAGGCGCTTCGCGAGGGCGGTGTGCGGGGTCCAGCCGCAGGCGCGCGCGTACTCGAGCATCGGCAGACCGCCAGTGCGCGCCTGATTGCTCTCCGGCTCGAGCAGCGCGCGTGTCATCGCGTCCGCGTCGTCCTCGCCCGAGACGAGAGCGCGCGCGTCGAGCAGACCGAGCAGCATCGCGCAGCCGTTGCTGCGCGCGAGCAGCGAGCCGGTCGTGATCCAGCCCATACCGCCCTCCCAGCCCTTCACGCTGGGCGGGAAGAACGGGCGCTGACCCGCAAGGTCGGAGGCCGCGAAGAGCAGCAGGCCCTCGGCCTGCGCTCCGCTGCGGCGCGAGAGCGCCAGGAAGTACTCGAGCGGCGAAAGCACACGATGACCCCGCAGCTCTGCGCGCGGGAAGGCCGGATCGCCGAGCAGCCCGTGCAGGAAGGAGCGCAGATCGTAGCCCGAATCGCGCAGCGCCTGCGCGCTCGCCTCGAGGCGCGCCGTGTCCGGCTCGACTCCCTCGAAGTGCACGAGCAGCTTGCGCGCCAGCCAGCGCGCGCAGGCCGGCTGTTCGAGCACGATCTCGATCACCTGGTCGCCATCGAGCTCGCCGCTCACGCCCAGGATCGTCTTCTGACCGTAGTCGTGCTCGACGCGGTCGGGCTCGAAGCGCCGCTCGCGGTCTCGCCAGCCGGTGAAGGCGCGCGCGCACTCCTTGATGTCACGCTCGGTGTAGTTGCCGTCGCCGAGCGAGAACAGTTCGAGCAGCTCGCGCGCCCAGTTCTCGTTGGGGTGCTCCTTCACGTTCTTGTTGTTGTTCAGGTACTGCAGCATCGCGCTGTCGCGCGCGATACCGCGCAGCAGCACGCCGAAGCGGTCGAAGGCGTGCGCACGCAGGAACTGTGTCTGCGCGATCATCTTCCAGGCGTCGCCGACGTCGCGGAACGAGCTCGTGAAATGGCCCTGCCAGAAGACGAGCATGCGGTCGCGCAGCGGGTCCTCGCCCGCGTAGAGGCGCTGCGCCCACTCGTTGCCGAAGTCCGCGAGCGGCGCGACGTGGTCCGAGCACAGCTCGACGAAGCCCTCGCGGCGCCGGTCGAGGCGCTCGGCGAGCGCGTCGGGCGGGATCAGGCCGCCGCGCAAGTCGGGCCGCGCGAGCGCGGGAGGGAAGGCGCTACCCGGGCCGGGCGTGAGCAGGCGCTCCACGGTCGCGGCGCGGCCGTCGGCAAAGGCGCGCTCGATCTCTTCGGGAAGCGGTCCCTGCGTCGCGCGCTCGAGCAGCGCGGCGGCGTCCTGGCGCGTCCACTGCGCCTGTGCAGAGTGCTGCTGGATCGCGAGCGCGGGCGCAGCGAGCAACAGGGTGAGGATCAGGCCGACGGGAAAACGGCTTGGAGACATAGCGAGACACGCATCATGCCACAGATCCCCGATTCCGTGGCCGCGGGATCCCGTGCCAACCTGTACGCGTGTCCGCTATTGCGAGCCCAAACGAACGCGGGACCGCCCCCCTCGGGCAGCCCCGCGCGAACAGTCTCCGGTGTTCCCTGGATCAGCCGAGCGTGTCGACCGTGGGGGCGGTGATCGCCGCGGCGAGATCGGTCCCGCTCTTGGCAGCGGCCTCGCTCGCGCCGACGTCGTCGGTGCCCTGGCCCTGGAAGATGCCCTGGACCTGCTCGTGCAGCTGGCTCATCGCCATGTGCACGGCGCGCTTGGTGACGTCCTGCGCGCCCGCGTTCGCGATGCGGTTCATCAACGCCGTGAACTTGGCGGCGGCGTCCTTGAGCGCCGAGGCCTGCTCGGGCGTCAGGCTTCCGCTGTTGATCGCGTTCTCGAGGCGCGTGTTGATCTTGTCGGCGAGGTTCGAGACGCGCGTCGACGTGTTGTCGTCGCCGTCGCCGTCGTTCTCACGGACGCCCTTCGCTTCACTGCCCTCGGCCGTCTTGCGGCTCGCGGTGTGATGCGTCCCGTGCGGACGGGATCCGGTGGCTTCCGTGGAGGTCGTGTTCGGGCGGGCAACCTGCGGGAGGCTGCTGGCCATGTTGGTGAGGCTGGAGATGTTCATACTGCGGATATCGGTCCCTCCTCCAGGAACTTGAGCGTTCGGTTTCGATTCCCCTGCAGTCCTGGGATCGCCGTGAACAACTGGTCAGCACGGGCGCGCACTCGTTTCCGCTGTCGGGTATCTTCTTCCGCCCTCCCGTGACCCTGCTCCATCTCGACGGACTCCAGAAGCACTTCGGCCCGCACGAGGTCCTGCGCGGCGCGAGCCTGCGCATCGACCCGGGCGAGAAGGTCGGTCTCGTGGGCCGCAACGGCGGTGGCAAGACCACGCTCCTGCGCATGATCGAGGGCCTCGAGCAGCCCGACTGGGGCGCTGTGACACTGCGCAAGGGCGCGCGCCTGGGCTACGTCCCCCAGCGACCCGAGTTCGAGCCCGGCGTCAGCGTGCGCGCCTTCGTCGAGTCCGGTCTCGACGCGATCCGCGCCATGCGCGCGGAGCTCGAATCGGTGCACGAGCGCGTCTCCGTCGCGCAGGGCGTCGATCTCGAACGCCTGCTCTCCGAACAGGACCGGCTGCACCACCAACTCGACTCGATCTCCGACTGGGACGCCGAGCGCAACGTCGAGGTCGTGCTCTCGGGCATCGGCCTGGGCCCGCAGTTCTGGGAGCGCGAGGCCGCGACGCTCTCGGGAGGCGAGAAGAGCCGCGTGGCACTCGCACGCGTGCTCGTCGCGGGCGCCGACCTGCTGCTGCTCGACGAGCCCACCAACCACCTCGACCTCGCCGGGATCGAGTGGATCGAGGACTGGATCGCGCGCGTGAAGAGCGCCGTGCTCGTCGTGAGCCACGACCGGCGCCTGCTCGACAACGCCGTCTCCTCCATCTACGAGCTCGAGCACGGCGCGCTCGAACGCTATCCGGGCAACCTGACCGCCTACCTCGCGCTCAAGGAGGAACGCTTCACCTCCGGGCTGCGCGCCTACGAGGAGCAGCAGGACTTCATCCGCAAGGAGGAGGCCTTCATCAAGAAGCACATGGGTTCGCAGCGCACGGCCGAGGCCAAGGGCCGCGAGAAGAAGCTCTCGAACCTCACGCGCCTGCCCTGTCCGCACAACGACGTGCGCAAGCCCGTCATCCGCGCACGGAAATCCGAGCGCTCGGGCGAGCGCGTGCTCGAAGCGCGCGACCTCACCGGCGGCTACCCCGGCAAGCGGCTCTTCCAGAACGTCGAGCTGCGCATCGGTCGCGGCGAACGCATCGGCATCGTGGGCAAGAATGGCGCGGGCAAGACGACCCTGCTGCGCATCCTCGCCGGACGCCTCGCACCGCTCGCCGGCAGCCTCGAACTGGGTCACAAGGCTTTCTGCGGCTACTACGACCAGGACACCTCCGACCTGCGCGAGGATTCCTCGCCCTACCTCGAACTGCGCCGACACCACGGTGACTGGACCGACCAGCAGATCCGCGATCTGCTCGCGCGCTTCCTCTTCCGCGGCGAGGACGTCGACTCCTCGATCGCATCGCTCTCGGGCGGCGAGCGCGCACGCCTCGCGCTCTCGATCCTGCTCTCGCACGCGCCCAACTGGCTCGCCATGGACGAGCCCACGAACCACCTCGACCTCGCCGCGCGCACCGCGCTCGAGGAGATGCTGGCCGCCTTCGACGGCACCCTGATCTTCGTCAGCCACGACCGCGCCTTCCTCGACGAGCTCTGCACCCAGATCATCGAGGTGCAGGACGGCGAAGTCCGCCGCTTCACCGGCAACTACTCCGAATACCGCAGGCAGAAGCTCGCCCAGCAGACGCCCGCCGAGAAGCCCGCGCCCGCGAAGCCCGCCCCCAAAGAAAAGGAAAAGCCCGCCAAGTCCGCTCCCGGCAAGATCCGCAACCCCTACCTCTTCGAGAAGCTCGAGAAGCGCATCATGACGCTCGAAGCCGAGCTCAAGACGCTCCACGCCGCCTCTATCACCGAAGACGTCTACCGCAACCCCGCCAAGCTCCGCGACACGCAAATGCGCATCGCCGAAGTCGAACACGAACTCGCCCAATCCAACGACGAGTGGGAACAGTGGGTCAGTTAATACGGTGCCAGTCCAAAGTTCCCACTATCTCCCGCCCCCGCAGCCCCCATCGCCCGCGCGCCCTAGCCCCGCAGCCCGTGGCAGCACCTGAGCGCCCGCGCAGCGAGTTCCCCCACCGTCGCTGCGTAGGCCTCGTCCTTGGCCAGCGCTCGGCGATGCCGCTCGAAGCGCATCCGCGCGCCGTTGGTCGACGTCCCCGTGCGCCGACCCGCCTCGACGAACGTCGAACCGCACAGCTCCCGCAGCAGCGCGACCTCCGCAACCTTCCACGCATCTGAGGGACGTCCGAGGTTCGACAGCGCCCAGTCGCCGCGCGCCGCCCGCGCGTCCGCGACGACCGCCGCGACGTCCGCGTCGTCGCACACGGGCAGTCCGACCTCGGTCCCGTCGGCAAGCTGCGCCTTGCGGCGCATCCACTCGAGCACCTGAGCAGGCGCCGCGCCAATCAAGTCTCCCAGCGGGTCGAGCCCCGCGCTCTGCATTTCGATTCGGCACTCCACGAGCCGGCGCAGACCCTCGGGGAGCGGAGCACCGAAGGCCGCGGCGTAGTCCGCCGGCGCGTACTCGCGCGCGTGTGTTCGGCGCATCACAAAGGCCTCCACCCAGCTCCTCTCGAGCCAGATCGGGCCGCGCGGTTGCGCGTAGTGGAACGCGCTCGAGTGGGGATACGCGCCCGGCGTCTCGGAGAGCCGCGCCGACACCGCGTTGTCGTCGATGTAGCGCAGGAGATCTACCTGGTACTCCTCCGAATCGACGCGCTTCGACCGGAAGCGCCCGCGGTAGAGCGGCCCGTCGCGATGGCGCGAGCGATTGAACCAGCGCGAGTAGCCGTTCTGCACGAGTTGCATCGTTTCCGAGAGGCGCTCCTCCGGGCTGCGCACCAGCAGGTGGAAGTGCGTCGTGAGCACGCAGAAGGCGTGGAGCTCGATCCTGCCCGCGCGGACCGAGCATGCAAGGCGTGCGAGGAACGTGCGGATGTCGAGCTCGCTCTCGAAGAGCGTGCGCTTCGCGATCCCGCGGTTCATTACGTGGTGCCAGGAGCCGGGTGAGTCGTTGCGAGCGTGGCGTGCCATCGCGCTGTACCTCCGAGACGAGAGACGAGCGGAGGTGCAGCACAGGCCGCCGCGAGGGATTCTCCACAGCGGCGGGCGCGCGTTGAGCTACGTGCGAAGTGGCGAATCGAGGTGGAATGGCCGCGTTTGATTGCGAGGGGCACCGAAGGGCGCGGCCGAATGGAAGCGCAGGTGCGGCGGAGTGCCGGGATGCCGCGTCGATTTGTGGGGGGATTGGACTGGCACCGTATTAACGGAATGCCTGTTCGATGTCGGCGAGGGAGACGCCGAGGACGGTTTGCGCGATGGAGTCGAGTGTCTTGCGGTCGCCGGTGAGGTGGACGGTGGAGTGGGTGTGCGTCCAGGATTCGCCGGGGGCGAGGGCCAGGGCGGGTGAGCTGGTTTCGAGTTCGAAGAACTGGCCGAGCTGGGGCTCGCCGGGCTTGTTGGGGCCGTCGTTGTAGGAGTTGACGACGTCGCCGGAGTAGGGATCGTCCTGGAGCTTCCAGAGCGAGTTGACGTAGCCGGAGGCTTTGGGATCGAAGGTGAAGCGCACGAGGGTGAGGACGGAGTTCTGCGCGTCCCAGGCGCCCAGGATCGGGTGCGCGCGGCTGGGTGCGATGCCGATCTTGCTGCGGCAGGCGGCGTCGGCGCGGAAGAAGGCGTGGCCGGACTTCACGACGAGGCGCTCGGCGGGGACCTTGCCGAAGTAGATGTCGTTGACGGGTTGGCCGGGAACGGTTGCGTCGAAGGGGATCACGACGGTGGTCGCGGGCGTCGCGTTGAGCATGCCGAGGATCCAGATCGAGAGCAGGCCTGTGCCGCGCGACCAGGCGGCGCTGCCGCGGTTCAGGAGCGTGTTGCGCGACTCGAAGGCGATCGAGTGCAGGCCGGCGGGCAGGGGGCAGCGCAGGACCGTGGCGGGATCGATGAGCGCGATCTCGCGCGTGACGCCGACGTCGAAGGGCGTGCCCGACCAGTTGCTGAGATGGAAGTCGCGCCGGAAGACGGCGCGCTCGGGGCCGCGCTGCACGAGTTCGAAGGGCTCGCTGTCGAAGGCGGCGGGTGTCTGCCAGTGGTCGTAGTCGAAGGCCGAGCCCTTGGCGAAGAAGACGGAGAACTGGCCGCCCTCGGGCCCGAGCCAGAAGCGGTCCTCGCCGCCGAAGACGTTGATGTGCGGCGCGAGCTTGCCCGAGGCGACGAGCTCGCGGTTGATCCAGCCCAGGCTCGCACCGGAATCACCCTCGACCGTGCTGGTGACGACGCGGCCTTGCCAGGCGGGGACGAGCGCGACCTTGCCGCCTCCGTTCGGATCGCTGAGCACGATCGTCTCGACATGGCTTTTCAGGAAGGCGAGATCGTCCGCGAAGGTCGCGGGAGGGTTGTGGACGCAAGAGCTGGTAGCCATCGCGAGGAGGAGGAGCTGGAGGGGCTGTGCGTTCATGGTTGGTGGGTCCCGGGCTGCTGGACAGGCTAGGCGTGCGCGCTCGCGCTTGCCAACGCCTTCGCGATCTCCCTACGCTCTGCGTTCCCCCATGCGACTTTTCGCGGATCAGATCGCCCGTGCCCTCGCCCAAGCGAGTGGCCTCGCGGAGAGCGAGCTCAAGATCGAGCTGCCGCGCGACCCCGCGCATGGCGACCTCGCCTTCCCCTGCTTCCTGGTCGCGAAGGCGCTGCGCAAGCCGCCGCCCGCGGTCGCGGCGGAGCTCGCGGGCAAGCTCGCGATCGAGGGCATTGAGGTCAAGGCGCTCGGCCCCTACCTCAACTTCCGCATCGATCGCGGCGTGCTCGCGCGCGCGGTGCTCGCGGAGATCCAGGCGCAGGGCGCGCAGTACGGCTCGGCCGCGATCGGCGCCGGCAAGACGGTCGTGATCGACTTCTCGAGCCCGAACATCGCCAAGCCCATGCACGTCGGGCACATCCGCTCGACGATCCTGGGTGCGACGCTGCGGCGGCTCTTCGCCTTCCTCGGCTACCGCGTGGTCGGCATCAACCACATCGGCGACTGGGGCGCGCAGTTCGGCGGCCTGGTGGTCGCGATCCGGCGCTGGAAGAACGAGGTCGACCTCGAGCGCGATCCCGTGCAGGGCCTGCTCGAGCTCTACCAACGCTCGAAGAAGGCCAGCGAGGAGGACCCGCAGTTCGAGAGCGAGGCGCGCGCGGCCTACCAGGAGCTCGAGAGCGGCAAGGACGGCGAGGTGCGCGCGCTCTGGCGCTGGGTGACCGAGGTCTCGCTGCGCGGTTTCGACAAGACCTACGCGCGCCTGGGCATCGAACACGATCTCGTGCGCGGCGAGAGCTTCTACGAGCCCTTCCTCGAGCCCACGATTCGCCGTGCCGAGCAGGCCGGCGTGACCGAGGTCTCGCAGGGCGCGCTGGTCGTGGCGCTCGGCGGGATCGACAAGTCGCTGGCCGAGACGCCCTGCCTCTTGCGCCAGTCCAACGGCACGACGCTCTACGCCACGCGCGATCTCGCGGGCCTCTTCCACCGCTGGGATGAGTTCCACTTCGAGCGCTGCCTGTACGTCGTCGGCGGCGAGCAGAAGCTGCACTTCCGCCAGCTGAAGGCGGTGCTGAAGCGCATGCAGCTCGACTGGGAGCCGCGCGTGGAGCACATCGACTTCGGCCTGCTGCTCGGCCCCGGGCGCGTCAAGCTCGCCAGCCGCAAGGGCGAGGTGCTCGTGCTCGACGACCTCATCGACGAGGTGGTCGAGGAGGCCGCGCGCATCCTGGGCGAGAAGCAGGCCGCGATGGAGCCCGCCGAGCGCTTGCCCGAGGCCAGGCTGGCCGAGGTCGCCGAGGCCGTCGGCATCGGCGCCCTGTGCTTCAACGACCAGAAGCGCGAGCGCATCAAGGACGTGCTCTTCGACAAGGCCGAGATCCTCTCCTTCGAGGGCGACACCGGCCCCTACCTGCAGTACACGCATGCGCGCTTCACGCGCATCCTGGCCAAGGCCGCGAGCGCCGGAGAAGGCGGCGGCACGCCCGACTACGCGCTGCTCGCGGAGGCGGGTCCGATCCTGCTCCACTTCGCGCGCTTCCCCGACGTCGTGCGCTCTTCGGCGGAGCGCTGCGAGCCCTCCGAGCTCGCCCAGTACCTCTTGGGGCTTTGCCGCGAGCTCAATAATTGGTATCGGGAGCACCGCGTACTCGGTCAGGATGCGGCCCTCTCGGCCTCGAGACTGGCTTTGGTACGCGCTTCCAAGACTGTACTCAGCAATGGTTTGCGTCTACTTGGCCTGCGGGCTCCCGAACAGATGTGAGCAGGGGCTCAAGTCGGCGCACACCCGCGCCGATGACGCCCATAGGCAGCTTCTCCCTCACCCCGGGGAAAAGTCTTCCCAGTCCCTCGTGTTCGTGCGTCGCGGTCCCCGGAGGAGTTGGTGATCCAGAGCTACATCCGCGATGTCCCGGATTTCCCCAAGCCCGGGATCCTCTTCAAGGACATCACGCCGCTGCTGCAGGACCCCAAGGGCCTCGAGCTCGCGATCGGGGGCCTCGCCAAACTCGTCGACCCCGCCTCTTTCGAGATCGTCGTCGGCATCGAGTCGCGCGGCTTCCTGTTCGGCATGGCGGTCGCGCACGCGCTGAAGAAGGGCTTCGTCCCGATCCGCAAGCCCGGCAAGCTGCCCTGGAAGACCGCCAGCGAGAGCTACCAGCTCGAGTACGGCAGCGACAAGATCGAGATCCACGTCGACGCGCTCAAGCCCGGACAGCGGGCGCTGCTCGTCGACGATCTGCTCGCGACGGGCGGCACCATGGAGGCCGCGATCAAGCTCGTGCGGCGCATCGGAGGCACTCCGGTCGCCAGCGCCTTCGTGATCGAGCTCGGCTTCCTCGGAGGCAAGCAGCGCCTCGACATCCCCGTCCACTCCCTCGTCCGGTACTGAACCCCTTTCGCCTCAGGCAGCACAGCACGATGAGCCCCAAGAAGCCCACGCAGTCGCGCCGGAAGTCCCCCACGACCGGCAAGACCGCGAAGAAGCCCGTCGGCAAGAGCGAACCGGCGGCGCCGCTGCCGAGCAAACGCCCCGAGCCGCTGAAGCTGAAGAAGATCCACGCGCCCGACCTCGCCGAGCTGCCGACCGAGGACATCTGGGGCCTGTACAAGAAGGCGCGCAAGACCAAGAACGAACTCGAGCTCGAGCGCCTGCGCAACGTGCTGATGGAGCGCCACTACCCGCTCGTGCGCTACATCGCCGAGCGCCTGCTGCAGACGCTGCCCAAGTCGATCGAGCTCGACGACCTCGTCTCGGCCGGCCTGTTCGGCCTGATGGACGCGATCCGCGGCTTCGACCCCGAGCGCAACATCAAGTTCAAGACCTACTGCACGACGCGCATCCGCGGCTCGATCCTCGACCAGCTGCGCTCGCAGGACTGGGTCCCGCGCCTCGTGCGGCTCAAGGCCAGCCGCATCGACAAGGCCCTGCAGCGCCTGACCGGCGAGTACGGCCGCGAACCCACGCACTCCGAGCTGGCCGCCGAGCTCTCGATGGAGCACGGCGAGCTGACCGAAGAGATGCTCGGCGCGCACGCCAAGGCGATGTTCTCGCTCTCGGAGAAGTGGGAAGACCGCGACGACGACAGCTCGATCGAGAAGGTCGACGTCCTCGAGGACAAGAAGGCCACCGACCCGATCGGCGAGCTGCACCGGCGCGACATGCTGCTCTTCCTGACGCGCTCCTTGACGCACAAGGAGCGCTTCATCATCGAGCAGTACTACCAGGTCGGCCACACGATGCGCGAGATCGGCGAGATGCTCGCGTTGACCGAGAGCCGCGTGTGCCAGATCCACTCGAACGTGATGGGCCGCTTGAAGGGCCTGCTCGGGCAGAAGTCCGGAACGCTGTTGATGTGAAGGGCTGCCTGGCGAAGACGCTCGTTTCGGGCGCGCTGGCGCTCGCCGTCCTCGCCGGAGCCTGGATCGTCCTCGAACGCAGGAGCACCAGTGTGCTCGAGGAGGCGCGTGCGCGCTGGGACGCGAGCGGCGCGCCCCAGGGCGCCAATCAGGTGCTCCCGCCGATCGACGCCGCGCAGGATGCCGGTCCGATCTACACCCAGGTCGCGCGGAGCTGGGCCAGCGCGGGCGCGGACAAGTCGGCGCACGAGGCGCAAGTGCGCGAGCGCATGCACGCGGCGGCGCAGCTCTCCGCCTGCCGACTCTGGCGCGCGGACATGCGCGATCTCGACGCGCAGACGATCGCCGGTCTGGCCGCACTGACGCAGGACTGCCTGCTCCCCGCCGCGGACCGGGCCCAGGCCGCCGGCGACGCGGACGGCGCGTGGACCGCAATCGAATCGGTGCTCGCGCTCGCCGCGCACCTGCGCGAGGACCCGCTGGTCGCCTCGCTGGTGCTGAGCCGCGTGATCGCAGCGCAGGGCTTCGAGAAACTGCGCGCCTTCCTCGGCGTGCTCCCGCTCGACGCCGCGCACGCGCGGCAGCTGCTCGCGAGCGTGCAGCGCCTCCACCCCGAGTTCGACGTGCTGCGCGCCCTCGACGGCGAGCGCGTGCTGGTCGCCGAACCCGCCTGGGAGTCGCTCGTCGGCGAGCGCGCGCTGCTCGCGCCCTGGCGGCGCCTCGACGAGAAGCAGTACCTCGAGCTGGCCGAGCTCGCGCGCGAGCAGCTCGCATCGAAACCCTGGGAGCCCCTCGCCGTGCCGGAGGTGCCGGAGATCTACCCGGTAACGCGCGTGATGAGCGCGGGCTTCGCCAAGCTCGGCGGTGCGTGGGTGCTCGAAGAACGCCACGCACGCGACCTCGCGGAGATCGCCCTGCGCCTCGCGATCGCGCGCGCGGAGTCGGGCCGCTACCCCGACGAGCTCGCCGAACTCGGCGCGCACCCGATCGAGCCGGTGAGCAGGCGCGGCTACTCGTACACGCGCGACGGCGCGGGCTGCACGCTGGCGCTGCCCGAAGGTCCGCACAGTGCGGGAACGACCTGGTCGCTCCCCCGCTGAGTCCGCCTACTTCATCCGCTGCTCGCGAAACTCGACGTACTCGGGCCGCGCGCGCAGCGGCGCCGCCTTCTGGCTGCGCTCGAACATCTCCCAGATCTCGGTGTCGAGCTTGCGCAGCGACGCGATCGTCTCGACCGCGAGCTTCGCGTAGGCGCTCGCGGCCGCTTCGCGCTCCGCGTCGGCGAGCTTCTCGTCCGCCGCCGCGGCGCCGATGCAGCCCGCGAGCGCGCGGATCGCGAGCCAGTGCGTCTTGTCCTCGCGCAGCGAGGTCACCGGCGGGAGCTCGCGCAGCGCGTCGGCTGCAGAAGCGTGCTGGCCGAGCCCGAGGAGCGCTTCCGCCAGGCCGACCTGTGCGTCGGCGATCTGGTCGAGCAGCGTCGCGTCGCCAGCATTGCCCTTCGCGAGCGAGCGGAAGAGCGCGAGGCTCTCCTCCTGCCGCGTGCGCGCCTCCGCGAACCTGCCCTGGGCGCGGACGACGTCGGCACTCGCGTCGAGCGTCTCCGCGAGCGTCGAGGCGTAGACCGGAACATCCGGGTAGCGGCCGCGCAGCGCGCGCGCGGCATCGACCGCGAGGTCGGCGTATTCACGCGCCTCGTCGAGCTGCTGCTCCTGCGTCAGCAGCGAGCTCAGGTTGGTCGCGGCCACGATATGCCCCTGCCAGTACAGCGGCACATCGGGGTTCTCCTTCGCCAGCTGGCGCCAGGTTTCGACCGCGCTGCGCACGATCGGACGGCCCTCGTCCATCCGGTCCTGGCTCATCAAGAGCCAGCCGTAGGTGATCTGGCTCTGGCCGAGGCCCTCGCGGAAGCTCGTGTTCGCCGGATCGGCCGCGACGATCCTCGTGCGCAGCTCGTAGGCCTTGCGGTGGTCCTCGAGCGCCTCCGCGGCCTTGCGCTGGTCGCGGTGCACGCTCGCGAGCGTGCTCCAGGCCCAGGCCTCCTTGCGGTCGTTCTCGTTCACGTCCTTGACCGCGTCGCGCAGGCCCGCGTAGATCGCGATCGACCTGACGAAGGCCTCGGCCGCCTCGTCGAGCTTGCCCTGCGTGCGCAGGGACGCGCCGCGCAGGCTGAGCAGCTCCGCGCGCAGGCTGCGCCCGTCGGCGTCGAGCTTCTCGCCCAGCGCATCGAGCGCGGCGAGCACGTCGAGACGCAGCGCATCGGCCTGGGCCGCCTTGCCCGCGCTCTCGAGCACGTCGGCCTGCGCTGCGAGCGTGCGTGCGATCGCGCGCCGGTAGCGGGGCTGTTCGGGGAACTCGCGCGCGAGGGTTTCGAGGATCTCCCGCTCCGCCTTCCAGGCATCGCTCGCCTCGGCCGGACGCCCGAGCTTCTCCGCGAGCTCGCCGAGCGTGTGCTGCACGCGCGCGGTCTCCTCGCGCAGGCGCGGGTCGCTGCCCTGCTCCTCGAGGAAGCCGCGGTAGAACGCGAGCGCATCGGCCAGCACGTCGCGCCGCACGCTCTGCACCTGCGGCACCTTCTCGAGCTTGTGCTCGCCCAGGCGCGTGAGCATCGTCTGCACCGCGAGCAGCGCGCGGTCGAAGTTCTTCTGCGCGCGCGCCTCCTTCTCCTCGATGCGCACGCGCGCCTCGCGCTGCACGAGCGCGTAGCCGAGTGGCCCGCCGACGACGAGCAGCCCGCCGAGCACGAGACCGACGGCGGCCGCAGGGTTGCGCTGCGTCCAGCGCCGCGCGCGCAACAGCAGGCTCGCGCGCCGCGCCGCGATCGGGCGCTTGTCGAGCACGCGCTCGAGGTCGCGCGCGAAGTCCGCGGCGCTCGCATAGCGGCGCTCGCGGTCGCGCTCCATCGCGGTCAAGCAGACGGTCTCGGCATCCCAGCTGACCTGGGCGTTGCATGCGCGCAGCGCCCGCGGCTTGCCTTCCTGGATGCGCCGGCGCGTCGTCTCGGTGTTCTCGCTCGAGTAGGGCGAGCGCAGCGCGAGCAGCTCGTAGAGCGTCGCGCCGAGCGCGTACACGTCGGCGCGCGCGTCGAGCGCTGCGTGCTCGCCGGCGAGCTGCTCGGGCGGCATGTAGGGCAGCGAGCCGAGCTGCGCGCCGGTGCGCGTCAGTTTGCTCGTCTCGCCCGAACTGCTCGCCAGACCGAAGTCGAGCAGCATCACGCGTCCGCCCGGCGTGATCATGATGTTCGAGGGCTTGAGGTCGCGGTGCAGCACGCCGCGCCGGTGCGCGTGGTCGAGGGCCGACGCGGCCTGGTGCAGGATGCGCAGGCAGGCCTCGGTGTAGGCGCCTTCGAAGACCCAGCTCAGCGCGCCGTCCTCGGCCTGCTGCGCGGCGGCGGGAGTGCGCGCGCGGATCGCCGCGGCGAGCTCCTGCGCGGTGAGCGCGCCGGGGTCCTTCGAGGCGAGCTCGGCGAGCGCATCGCCGAGCGTGCAGCCGACGACGCGTTCCATCGCGAAATACGGGATGCCGCTCGCCTCACCCACCGAGTACACGGGCACGATGCCCGGGTGCTGCACACGCGCGATCGTCTCGACCTCGCGCCGGAAGCGTTCGCGCGCGCCGGGGAAGAAGAGCTGCTCGGGCCGCACGATCTTGAGCGCGACCTCGCGGCCGAGCGACTCCTGCCGCGCGAGGAACACGACGCCCATTCCGCCGCCGCCGATGCGCGAGAGCAGCCGGAATTCGCCCAGGCGCTCGGGAATCGCGCCTCCCTCGAGGTCGCTCGAGCCCTCGACCAGTCCCACCCGCCGCAGGGCGAGAATGCTCTGTCGGATGCGCGCCGCGCGCGAAGGATGCGCGCGGCAGGCCTCCTCGATCGCGGAATCGCCGCGCTCCTCGAGGTCGGACAATACGCCCGCCACGATTTCTTGCAGAGCCTCGGATTCGGGATCGAGCGGCTGCATGTGGGGCTGTGCGGGTCCTCCATCCTAGCGCCCGCCGGAAATGCGCGAGGGGCGCCGAGCGGCGCCCCTCGCTTGTCCTCACGCTCCTTGCGGAGCGTTCAGCTCACTGGTTCCAGGTGACGTCGAAGGCCTGCGTCGTGTTGAACGTCGCAGTGCCCGCGCAACCGCCGAGCACGATCGGGTCGCGGTAGTAGACCTGGTAGTAGCGGTGCGCGCCCGGGGTGATCATGTCACCCAGGGTCGCCGAGCGCAGCGAGACGGGCATGTCGCCCACGGCGGGTGCCGTGATCGAGCCGCCGACCGCGTTCTTGGTGTAGAGGCGCTTCAGCGAACCCGCCGCGCAACGCACGCCCTGGCCGAAGGCCGAGCCGTTGTTGGAGGCGTCGCCCTGGAGGACGATGCTGGTCGCGGTGGCCTTTTCACCGAGGGTGTTGAACACGACCGTGTCGATCGTGAGCGAAGCGTTGCCGGTGCCGAGCAGCGCGGCGCCGCCGGTGCTGGAGGAGTTGTCGCAGCCCTGGCCCGGGAACACCGCGGGGTTGTTGCACGGGCAGGGGAGCACGCCGGACGTACCCGGATCGCAGAAGGAGACCATCGGGCCGCCCGGGCTACCCGAGGGGGCGTCCACGGTCGTCGCGACGTTCATGACCGTCTTGAAGGTGGTCAGGACGGCCTGCGAGGTCGAGGGGCCGACGTTCGCGTCGAAGCGGAAGGTGTACATGGTGCCCCAGCGGATCGCGTTGGCGCTCTGGTTCTGGGCGAAGGGCGTGGTCGACCAGTTGAGGACGCCGCCGTTGATCGAGCTCGTCCAGTCGGTGCCGCTGAAGTCCACGTTGCCCGGGCCGTCGCCGTCGTGATAAGCGACGTCGTGGAAGCCGATGTTCGTGATGTTGGCGCTGCCGACGGGGATGCCGAAGCCGCCGATGGAAGCGTCGGAGTTCATGTTGAACAGCGCGTACTCGTAGTGCCACTGGCCGCCACCGAGGGGTGTCACGTTCCAGCCGAGGACGACGCGCCCGTCACCGGGGATGTCGATGTTGGTCGTCTGCACGCCGGCTTCGACCGTGGCCCAGGCCATGATGGCCGGGTTCTCGCGCACCGTGCTGCCGGCGTACGAGAAGTTCCAGACCGTGCCCGAGCCGGTGGCGGCGACGGGGCGGTAGGAGCAGTTGTTGTCGTTGTTGCCGGCCGTGGCGTCGTCCTGCGTGACGTACTGCGCCTCGGCGAAGTAGTGGACGCTCGTGCCCGAGGTTTCGAGGTCAGCCGTGTCGACGCGGCAGCGGCGTGCGACCGAGCCGGAGTAGCTCGGGTTCGCGGGCGGGTAGGTGAACACGCCGGTCGTGGCGTTGACCTGCCAGCGCGGGCCCGCGCCGTTCTGCCCGCCGTTGCGCGAGGCGGTGTAGGGGTCGGAGCAGCGCACGCCCAGGTGCGTGCCGTCGGTGGACTGGCAGCCCGAGCAGCACAGGTTGTTCGAGAGGGCGAAGAAGCCGTGCTTCAGCCAGCTCATGCCGATCTGCTCGAAGTGGCCGGCGCCGTTGACGAGCTTGTGCTTGTAGAGGTTGTTGTCGATCACCGGGTGCTGGTTCGTGCTCGAGAACCAGTTGCACCACACGGTGCCGATGTTGCACGAGTAGGTCCCGAAGGCGACCGCGTCGTAGCTCGTGCTTCCGATCGTCTGGCCGGCGTAGTTCGCGATGTCCTGCAAGTCGCCGACGATGATGTCGGGGCCGACCGAGGCATTGCAGTTGGTCTGCGCGAAGGCGCCGAGGGAGAGCGCGGCCACCCCGGCCACGGCGGAGCCGGTGCGGAGCACCGATTTCAGGATGTTCGTCATTTCAGCAAGTCCTTTGGGTTCGAATCACGTCTGTCTCGAAGTGCGTATGTACGGGTGTCCGGGCAAGCTCGCTCGAGGCTGCCAGCGCCGTTGCGTCCGGGAGATCGTACGCGACGTTCCCGAAAACGGTCAACGACCGGGCCTTCGGAGACGAGCAAACAAGTGAGGAGGTTCCTCACTTCCGCTGGGGAGTTGTGGGTAGGAGGTGCAAGGGTCCTCGAAACCCTACCCCACGCGGGAGCCTTCGGACGGCCTCAGCGGGGCGGCTCGAACGTGGGTGAAACAGAGCAGCGCAGGGCGCCCGCGCGTCGCTGGCTCTCCGCGCAGCCCAGGCGGACGATCTCGACCTCAGGTCCCAGCGTGCGCGCGAGGATGCCTACGCACGCCTCGTCGAGCGGTGCGTAGAGCCCGCCATAGGTGGGAAGAAGATACCGCGTCCGTTCGTGGATGCCGTTGAGGGGCGTGATCCCCAGCGTCTCCTCCGGCCAACCGGGCAGCGGGACGATGCGCATGCCGAGCGATTCGAGGCCGCGCACGAAGGTGAAGCGATCGTGCTCGCGCCGGCGGAAGGAGCGCAGGTAGGCCGCTGTGTGAGCCTCGAGTCCGGGTTGCTCGCCCGCGCCGCTCAGCCCCGAGAGGTAGTCGACGGCCGCGAGGAAGCGCAGCAGGTTGCCCGGCCCGCTGTCGGCCGCGCCGGATTGGAAATCGCGCGCGAGCGTCTGCGAGAACTCGCCCTGCGTGTTCGAGCCCTTGCGCAGGAGCGGCGAGAGGATCGCGAAGGCCTCGGCGAGGTGCTTCTGCGCGAGCTGCGCGCGGATGCGCTCGAGTTCCGCGGCCGAGAGATCGCCGTGCGCGGCGAGCGCGCCCAGACCGCAGTTCACGATCATCTGCGCGGCTGCATTCTGGTCGTTCACGAAGGCGACGAGTTCCCCGCCCACCGCGCGCACGCTGAGCTCCTCGTCGATGTGGAACGAGACCGCGGGCAGCACGACGCAGCGGTCGACACCGAACTCGGCGCGGAAGGCCGCGAGCACCTGTGCCTGCGCGAGCCCCAGGCTCGTGTTGCGGTGCAGTTCCGCCTCGCCGACGAGCAGCAGCCGCTCGCCCGTCTTCGGGTTCGTGCAGCAGTACAGGTTCCCGCCCTGGAAGAAGAGCGGCGAACTCACCACGCGCTGGCCAAGCGTCTGGAGCGCCTCGGGCGCGAAGCTCTCGCCCGGGACGAACAGCGCGCCGAGCTCGCCGCGCGAAGCGAAGCGCGGCACGAGTACCAGCGCACCTTGCTCGTCGCGCCCGGTCTTGGCGTTGTCCTGCGCCCACTGCGCGAGCGGCCCGGGCTCGAGCAGGAGGTCGAAGTGTCGGCCCGCGTCCCAGCGCCAGGTCGCGGCCGTGCGCAGGAAGGCCGCGAGCTTCTCCGACTGCAGGCTGGCGACGATCGGCATGCCTGGCAGACGCTCGACGAGTTCGCGCACGAGGTCCACCGAGCCGCCGTCGCCCGGCCGGTCCCAGTCGTCGCCGCGAGTCAGCTGCACGCGTATTCCGGCGAGCACGTTCTCGCCACTCTCGCTGGAGAGCCGGAAGCCTGGCGCGCTCGGGCGGTAGGTGAATTCGGCCCGCGCGAGCTCGCTCGCGAGCGCCTCGGGCGCGAGCCCCGCCGCGACACGGCCCTCGAGCCACTTCGTGATCGCCTGCGCGTCGCCCGCGCTCGGCTCGCCCGGCGGCGCGAAGTACGCGAGCCAGTCGATCGGCAGGCCGCAGGCCTCGAGCGCCGCAGGATCGATCGGCTTCGCGTGCGCGCGCAGCTCGGCGACGAGCGCCGCGCTGGTGGCAAGCAGCCCGTCACGCGCAAGGCGCTGCAGCACGAAGTCCGCGGGGACCAGTGCGGTATCCACACGCTCGGAAGGCTGCGGCGGGATCTGGTCCGCGCTGCGCAAGCGCGCGCGGAAACCCGGCCGCTCGGGGTGGCCCTCGGTGTACGCGGCGCGCGCGCTGCGCAACGCCTCGGAGAGCTCGTGCGCGTGCTGCACGACCGGCGGCGGCGGGCCCTCGGGCAGCTGCGGCGCGGGCTCGTCCGACTGGCCGTCGGCGACGATCACACGGAAGCGCTCGAAGTAGCTCGCGCGCAGCACGCGGTCGGCGACGCGCCGCAGGTAGGGTTCGGGAAGTTGCAGCTGCGCGATCGTGCCCGCACCGCAGGCTTCCGCGCGCAGGCTCGCGAGCACCTCGTCCTCCGCGCGCGTCTCGGCGGCGGGCTGCGCGGTCGGCTGATCCGCGGGCTGCGCGGCGGGGTTCTGCGCGGACGACGCGGGCGGCGTCTGGCGCGAGCACGCGATGAGCGTGGCCAGACCCAGACCGAAGAGGAGGACGAAGCGTTGGCTCACGAACGAGCAGTGTGCCGCGCGCTGCGCCGCGCTGCACGCGGATTGCGGTCGCGACCTTGGGCGGAGTAGCCTCGCTGCGTGCAAGTGCGGATCCTGCGCCACGAGATCGTCGATTCGACCAGCGAGCGCGCCTTCACCGAGCTCGCCGCGGGCCACGCGCGCCACGGCGACCTGCACGTCGCGCGCGGCCAGAGCGCCGGCCGGGGCCGCCGCGGACGCGGCTGGCACAGCGCGAGGGACGAGGGGCTGTACGCGAGCCTCGTGCTGCTGCCGCCTCCGCCGCCGCTCTCGCCTGTGGCGCTCACGCTCGCCGGCGGACTCGCGCTGCTGGACTGCGCACAGGCGCTCTTCCGCGGCGCGCACTGCGCCGATCCCGGGCTGGGACTCGAGTGGCCCAACGACCTCGTCCTGCGCGGCGCCAAGCTCGGCGGCGTGCTGGTCGAGACTCGCGGCCTCGACCCGGCGCGTCCGCACTACGTCGTCGGCATGGGGCTGAATGTGCGCCAGCGCGAGTTTCCGCCCGAGCTCCTCGCCGAGCGCGCGGTCGCGAGCTTCGCGCTCGCGGGGCTCGAGCTCGCGCCCGAACGCGCACTCGAGGAACTCTGCGCGGCGCTGCCCGTGCGCTTTGCCCAGGCGCAGCGCGCCGATCGCAAGCTCGCGCTCGACTGGCTCGCTGCCACGCGCCTGCTCGACCTGCGCGTGCGCATCGAATCCGGCGGCGCGCGGCACGAGGGCCAGCTCGCGAGCCTCGATCTCGAAACGCTCGAGCTCGCGACCGCGCGTGGCCGCGAGCGCTTTCCGCTCGAGCTCGTGCAAGCGCTCGAGCGAGCCTGAGGCGTATACTCGGCCGCGGAGAATCCTCATGCCCCGTATCGATGGCCGTTCCGCGGCCGACCTGCGTCCGATCACCTTCCAGCGCCACTTCACGCGCAACGCTCCGGGCTCCGTGCTCGCGAGCTTCGGCAACACGCGCGTGCTCTGCACGGCGATGGCGCAGGACAGCGTCCCGCCCTTCCTGCAGGGCAAGGGTCGCGGCTGGCTGACGGCCGAGTACTCGATGCTCCCCTCCTCCACCGAGTCGCGCAAGCAGCGCGACCGCGTGGGTTCGACCGACGGCCGCTCGGTCGAGATCCAGCGCCTGATCGGGCGCGCGCTGCGCGGTGTGATCGAGTTCAAGAAGCTGACCGAGCGCACGATCTGGCTCGACTGCGACGTGATCCAGGCCGACGGCGGGACGCGCACCTGCGCGATCAGCGGGGCCTGGGTCGCGATCCACGACCTGCTCAAGCACATGGAAGGCAGGCGCGTCCTCCGCGGCTGGCCGCTGCGCTCGCAGATCGCGGGCGTTTCGGTCGGAGTGGTCGCGGGCGAGGCGCTGTGCGATCTCTCGTACGCCGAGGACAGCCGCGCGGAAACGGACATGAACCTGGTGATGACCGGCGAGGGCAAGTTCATCGAGGTGCAGGGCTCGGCCGAGGGCGCGCCCTTCGACCGCGGCGAACTCGACCAGATGCTCGAGCTCGGCAGCGCGGCCATCCGGCGCATCTTCGAAGTGCAACGCGAGGCCCTCGCCACGGAGTAGCGCGGGCCCGTCCTGGTAGTGCGGCTCGCGCTCGCTATGCTCGCGGCGGCCTCGACCCAGCCATGCACACCGGTCTCCTGCTCGCCAGGCAGCCGATCCTCGATAGGACCCTGCGCCTGCGTGGATACGAGTTGCTCGCTCGCGACTCCTCGGGCAGTTTCCCGATCGAGCAGCCCGGTCACGTCACCACCTGTCAGGTGCTGGTCGAGGCGCTGGGCGAGTTCGGCCTCGAGCGCGTGGTAGGCGCGCTGCCGGCCTACATCAACATCACGGCGGAATTCCTGACCGGCGAGGTCCCGCTGCCGCTGCCGCCCGATCGCGTCGTGCTCGAACTGCTCGAGACGATCGAAGTGACCGACGAGATCCTGCAGGGCGCGAAGCGGCTGAAGCGCGAGGGCTTCACGCTCGCGATCGACGACTTCACGAGCATGCGGCCGCGCTACGAAGAGCTGCTGCGCCTGGTCGACATCGTCAAGATCGATTGCCTGGGGATGCGCACGGAGCAACTCGAGACGCTGGTGCGCAGCCTGCGTCCCTACGGCGTGCGCCTGCTGGCCGAAAAGCTCGAGACGCCCGAGAGCTTCCGCGAGTGCGAGGGGCTGGGCTTCGAGTTCTTCCAGGGCTACTTCTTCGCGCGCCCCGACATGCTGCGTGGCCGCACACAAGCGGTCGACCGCTCGAGCCTGCTGCGCCTGCTCTCGAAGATCCAGGATCCCGACACGACGCCCGAGGAACTCGAGGTGATCATCGCGCAGGACCCGGTGCTCTCGCTGAAGCTCGTGCGCTTCCTCAACTCGGCGCAAGTCGGCCTGCGCCGGCGCATCGAGTCGCTGCGCGAGGTCGTCGTCTATCTCGGCTCCGACGCGGTGCGCAACATCGCCTGCGTGATGCTGCTCGCACGCGTGGACGACAAGCCGCGCGAGCTGATGGTCACCGCGATGCTGCGCGCGCGCATGTGCGAGGAACTCTCGCGCAGCCGCCAGGAGGCTGCACCGCAGCGCGCCTTCACGGTCGGGCTGTTCTCGATGCTCGACGCGCTCGTCGACCAGGAGCTGAAGGACGTCATCGGCCCGCTGCCGCTGCACGAGGAGATCCACGCGGCGCTGCTGCACCGCAGCGGGAAGCTCGGCACGCAGCTCGACCTCGTGCTGGCCTACGAGCGCTGCGATTTCGGGCGCCTGCCGCCCAGCGACCCGACGCCCGGCGCGATGCGCGAGGCCTACCTGAGCTCGCTCGGCTGGGTGATGAAGATGGAGCAGGAGCTCGCCACGCTCGCCTAACGCGGCGTTCCGCGTCCGCACTCGTGAAGCTGCTCCTGGCCAGCAACAACGCGAAGAAGCTCGCCGAGCTCGAGCAGATCCTCGCGAACCTGCCGATCCAGCTCGTGCTGCCGCGCGAGCTCGGCGGCATCCCCGACGTCGAGGAGGACGCGCCGACCTTTTCGGGCAACGCGGCCAAGAAGGCGAGCTCCGCAGCGCTCGCCAAGGGCCTGTGGGCCCTCGCCGACGACTCCGGCCTGCTGGTCGACGCGCTCGACGGCGCGCCCGGCGTGCTCTCGGCGCGCTTCGCCGGCGTGCACGGCGACGACGCGGCCAACAACGCGCTGCTGCTCGAGAAACTGCGCGGACTGCTGCCCGAACGCCGCGGCGCCCGCTTCGTCTGCGCGCTCGCACTCGCGCGCCCCGACGGCGAGATCGCGCTGCAGGTGCAGGGCACGACGCGCGGCCGCATCCTCGAGGCGCCGCGCGGCACGCGCGACTTCGGCTACGACCCGCTGTTCGTGTTCGCGGAGCCCGGCTTCGAGCAGAGCGGCTCGGGCTTCGCCGAGCTCGACCCCGCGCGCAAGGCTGAGGTCAGCCACCGCGGGCGGGCGCTGCGCGAGTTCGCGCGGCGGCTGCCGCAGCTTTTGCGCGAGCGAGCTCCGGGCGGCTGAGCGGGGAACCCGGGAAACCGGGGATCCCGGGGAATTCGCGTCACGCGCGGCGCGGACCGGCGCGGGAGGAAGTGCCCCGGAGGGCTCCCCATGCAAACCAAGCTGCTTACCCTGCTCTTCCTGCTCCCCCTCGCCACCCACGCGCCGCTCCTCGCGGCGCAGAAACCGGAGCGCCCGGCGCCCGGCCGCGCGCTCGGCGGGGCGGACACCCCGCTCGGCTGGGACGAGCGGCCCGACGGCAGCCTGTGGGCCGTCGGACGCAGCTACAAGGCCGGTTTCGAACCGGGAGTCGCGAGCTTCGTGCCCTTCTTCGGATCAAGCGCGCCGCGCAACTTCCCGATCCGCCTGCACGTCCGCTCGATCGAGATCGGCGGAGAACCGGTCGCCTTCGACGCGGACGCGCTCCCGCGGCGCGAGGGCGAGCGCGTCGTCTACGACCGCGGCGTGGTGCGCGAGGTGTACGACCTCGGCCCGGACCGCGTCGAGCAGAGCTTCGTCTTCGAGGGCCTGCCCCGGGCAGGGACGCTTGTCGTGCGCCTTGCGCCCGAGGGCGAGTTCGAGCGCACCAGCGACGCGCAGGGTCTGCGCTTCTCGAATGCGCTTGGATCGGTCGGCTACTCGAACGCGGTCTCGATCGACGGGCACGGCGCGTGCGCCGCGGTTGAAACGCGCTGGAAGGACGGTGAGATCGAGCTCGCTGTGCCCGCAGCTGCGCTTGCGGCCGCGCAGGGCACGCTGACGATCGACCCGCTGCTCACGGTGTATCCCGTCGACACGACCGCCTTCGACGATCTCGCGCCGGACGTGGCCTATGACGAGACATCGCTGCAGCAGATGGTCGTCTGGGAACGCGTCTTCAGCGCCGCGGACCACGACGTCGCCTACCGTTTCCTCGACCCGAACGGCACCCCCACAGGCCCGTTCGGCTACGTCGACGCCACGGTCACCTACGTCGCGCACCCGCGCGTCGCCAACAATTTCGTCGCACACAACTTCATGTGCGTCGCCGCGTCCGGGGACCCCAGCGGCGGCGCGCGCTCGATCATCGGCCGTACGGTCGCGAGCACAGGCACGCAGGGCGCGACCTTCACGATCGACAACGCCGCTCCCGGCGAGTACCTGAACCCCGTCATCGGCGGCGACAACTCCCCGGCCTCGCCGACCTACTACTTCGTCGCCTACGAGCACGCGGTCAGCAGCAGCAACCACGACATTCTCGCCAAGCGCGTCAGCTCGAGCGGGATCCCGCAGACCGGCGGGCCGACCCTCGTCGACGTCACGAGCTTCAACGACATCCGGCCCGAGATATCGAAGACCGACGGCGCTCCGCCCTACGCGACGCAGTGCTGGACACTGGTCTGGATGCGCGAGACCGGCTTCCTCGCCTACGACATCGCCGGCGCGCAGTACCTGTGGAACGGCATGCCGTTCCTGACCCCGTACCAGGTCGTCGTCGGCCCGGAACTGGACTTCTTCCCGCGCGTCTCTTCGCTCACCGACGACGCACCGCGGCGCTACGTCGTGAGCTTCACGCGTGCAAACTCCGGCAACAACCTCGACATCATGGCCAGGCTGATGGAGGGCATGGCCCCGCTCGACACGCAGAACGTGACCGACCTCGTCGGCGGGCTCACCGGCCAGACGCAGGCGAGTGCGACCATCGACTCGGACGGGCGCGACTTCTTCGTCTCCTGGAGCGAGCTCTACGGGAGTTCGACCACGGACTACGACGTGTTCAGCGCAACGCTCGTGCAGCTTGGAGACAAGCTCGGTGTCGCCGGTGTGGCCGACTACCTCTTCGGTTCGAACCAGCCCGAGACGCAGGTCGCCCTGTGTGCGCTGCGGAGCGGCACGGGAACCGCGCGACGTGCGGTTCTCGCCTGCCGGCGCGAGGGAAGTTCGCCGAACTTTGGCGACATCCACGGCGCGGAGATCGCGGCGAGTCCATTCGCGTACTTCTGCTCGCCCGGAAGCGGCCAGACGATCGCGTGTCCGTGCGGCAACGCGCCGCTCGGGGCGGGGCTCGGCTGCAACAACTCGTCGAACTCGGGCGGCGGCCGGATCCAAGCCGCCGGGAATCCGGACTTCGACACGGTCGGCCTCGTGGGCGACGGCCTGCGGCCGAACGCGACCTGCGTCTTCATGCAGGGTGCGACGACGAATCCAGTGGGCTTGGCCTTCGGGGACGGCGTGCGCTGCGCCACCGGCCAGCTCCTGCGCCTGGTCGTGAAGAGCACCAACTCGAGCTCGAGCGCTGGCTATCCCACGGTCGGCGAACCGAGCATCAAGACGCGCTGCGCGCAGCTGGGCGCCCCGATCTCGATCGGCGAGAAGCGCGCCTACCAGATCTACTACCGCGACCCGCTGGGCGTGGGGTGTGCGGCTACCTTCAACATCACCTCGGCGGTGCAAATTCAGTGGTGAGCCCCCGGGGCGCGGACCGGCTCGGCTCGGGACCTGGATCTCAGTCCAGCCCCGCGCCGAGCTCCAGCGCGAGGCGCGCCAGCGCGCGGTGCAGCAGGCTTCTCGTCGCGACCTCGGTCTTCCCGAGGCGCTCCGCGATCTGCGCGTGCGACAACCCGACGATCTTCGAGAGCACGACTACCTCGCGTTGCTCGTCGGAAAGCGTTCCGAGCGCCGTCTCCAAGCGCTCGAGTTCCTCGCGCGCCGCCGCGGCGCGGCTCGGCGTGCAGATCCCGCTGTAGCCCTCGAGCAGCGCGCGCTCCTCGGCGACGCTCGGACTGAGATCGGCGAGGCCGTTGCGTTTGTCACGCCCATGGTACTTCGCGCGGTCGAGGATCTTGCGCTCCGCGGCGAGGAACAGCCAATGGCGGAAGCCGGCCTCGTCACGGTAGTCGTGCTTGCCCAGATCCTGCAGGACCTCGCGGCAGGCCGACTGCACGAGGTCCATGCTCGCGTCGCGCTGCAGGAGCTGCCGACCGGCGTGGGCGCGCACGTAGGCGAGCAGGCCGGGGAGATGGCGCTCCAGCAGCACCCCCACCGCGGCCGAATCGCCCTGCGAGGCGTCGCGCACGAGTTCCTGGTTCGTGGCCTGCATTCGGGGGTTCGAAACTAGCACATTCCGGGAATCGTGGCCGGAACCCGGGGATTGCGCGCCACGCGCGCGGCGCGGCGTCGCCTCGGTGGATGCCCAAGAAGAGCTCTCCAGTCCCCGCTCCGGGCGTCTTTACCCATGAACTCGACATCCGTCCTCTGTCTCTCCCTGCTCCCGCTGACCTGGAGCGCACCCGCGCTCGCACAGGAAGCCAAGATCCCCCGACCGTTGCCGGTGACGGTCGACACCAAGGTCGCGCCGCCGGTCTCGCAGTCGGCGCAGGCCACCGCAGCGGTGCTCCCTCGCCCGGTGCACGTCCCCGACGCGCGCAAGCCGCTCGCGGGCGAGAACGGCTGGCACGGCGTGATCGACACGCAACGCGTCCACTGGGACGCGAGCAACGCCGGCACGCTCTGGGCCCGCGCCGAGGGCTACAAGGCGAGCTTCGACGCGAGCGGTGCGACGTACATCCCTTTCCTCGGCTCGGACGCGCCGCAGAACTACCCGGTGCACTTCCGGCTGAGCTCGATCCGCGCCGGCGGCGAAGCGCTCGGCTTCGACGCCGAGGCGCTGCCGGTGCGCCAGGGCGAGAGCGTGGTCTACGAGCGCGGCCTGCTGCGCGAGGTCTACCAGATGTCCGCGGACGGCGTCGAGCAGACTTTCGTCTTCGACCAGCACGCCTTCAGCGGTGATCTCGTCGTGCGCCTCGCGCTCGACAGCGAGCTCTCCCCCGGCAGCGACGCGCAGGGCCTCGTGTTCGGGAACGAACTCGGCGGCATGCGCTACTCGAGCGCGGTCACCTTCGACGCGCACGGCACGCGTGCCGCAGCGCCGACCTCCTGGAAGGACGGCGAGATCGAGATCGTCGTGCCCGCGAGCACGCTCGCCTCGGCGCACGGCGCGCTGACGATCGACCCCTTCCTCGGCAACTACGCGATCACCGGCACGAGCGCCGACGATCTCTCGCCCGACGTCGCCTGGGACGAGACCTCGCAACGCCAGATGGTCGTGCTCGAGCGCATCTTCAGCGCCACGGACCACGACGTGTACTGGTTCCTGCTCGACGTCAATGGCGGGGCGACTGGCTTCTCCGACTACCTCGACTTCACGAGCACGAACGTCGCGCACCCGCGTGTGGCCAACAACGGCCTCGCCAACAACTTCCTGTGCGTTACGCAGCACGGCCTGGTCGCGGGCGCCTCGCGCGACATCTACGGCCGGCTGGTCACCAATGCCGGCACGATGGGCAGCCCGTTCCTGATCCAGAACTCGGGATCAGACCTGCTCAACCCCGTCGTCGGCGGGGACAACCTGCTCGTCGGCCCGACCTATTACTTCGTCGCCTTCGAACTCGACTTCGCCTCCGGCGACCGCGACATCTACGGGCGCCTGATCGCGAGCGACGGCACGTTGATGGGCTCGACGATGGTGACGATCGAGAACTCCGGCGGGACCTTCGACCAGGAACCGGTGATCTCGAAGACCGACGGCGGGGCCCCGTCCTCGGGCCAGGACTGGACCATCGTCTGGAGCCGCACCACGGGCCTCATCGGCTTCGATCTCTTCGGTGCGCGCGTGCACTGGGACGGCGTGATCACCAATCCGACGTTCCCGATCGACACGACCAGCGCGATCACATTCTCGCCGAGCGTCTCCTCGCCGCTCGACGACGCGACGCGCACGGTGCTGCTCAGCTACACGCGCGCATTGACGCTGGGCTCGGACCCGACGATCGTCGTGCGCGCGCTGGGCGGCGTCTCGACGATCGATGCGATCGACCTCGTCGACGCGGTCGGCGGCCTGACGGGCCAGATGCAGCTGCAGTCAGCCTGCGACAGCGACGGTCGCGACTTCACCGTCGCCTGGACGGAGCTCTCCGGCAGCTCGACCAGCGACACGGACGTGTACGAGTCGACGGTCGTGCTGACGGGCCACCAGCTCTCCGTCGCGGGCGTGTACCAGACGGTCTTCGCCACACCGCTGATCGAAGAGCAGATCCGCCTGTGCTCGACGCGCAGTGCCACCGGCACGCCGCGGCGCGCGATCCTCGTCGCCCGCGGCAGCACGGGCGGGCAAGGCGACATCTATGGCGCGCGGATGACCTCCGATCCCTTCGCGGCCTTCTGCTTCCCCGGCAGCGGCCAGACGATCGCCTGCCCCTGCGGCAACGCGCCGCTCGGCGCCACGCTCGGCTGCAACAACTCGGCCAACTCGGGCGGCGGCTGGATGGCCGGGCAGGGCGACCCGGACGCGGACAGCGTCTCGATCACGGGCGCGGGCATGAAGCCCAACGCCACCTGCGTGTTTCTCCAGGGCGCGCTTTCCAACTCGGTGGGCGTGAGCTTCGGGGACGGCGTGCGCTGCGCGAGCGGCCAGCTGATGCGCCTGTCGGTGAAGACCGTCAACAGCAGCGGCAACCGCGGCTACCCCGAGGCGGGCGATCCGAGCATCAAGACGCGCTGCCAGACGCTCGGTGCGCCGATCGGTTTCGGCGAGAAGCGCGCGTACCAGGTGTACTACCGCGACCCGGCCAACTACGGCTGCTCCGGCGCAGCGACTTTCAACATCACCTCGGCGTTGCAGGTGCAGTGGTAGGCGACTGAATCCGGGAAGTCCTGGATGGGGCCGGTCCGCCTGGGCCGGCCCCGCCTATTCCCGCGCGCGCTTTCGGATACCATGTGCGGCTCGACCCCCTGCGTCGGGAGCACCTTGGACACCCAGCACATCCGCAACTTCTGCATCATCGCGCACATCGACCACGGCAAGTCGACGCTCGCCGACCGCCTGATCGAGCTCACCGGTTCGGTGCAGAAGCGCGACATGCGCGCGCAGATGCTCGACTCGATGGACCTCGAGCGCGAGCGCGGGATCACGATCAAGGCCTCGGCCGTCACGATCTACCACAAGTACGAGGGCGCGAAGTACGAGCTCAACCTGATCGACACGCCCGGCCACGTCGACTTCAACTACGAGGTGCAGAAGGCGCTGCAGGCCTGCGAAGGCGCGCTGCTGCTCGTGGACGCCAGCCAGGGCGTCGAGGCGCAGACGGTCGCCAACGCCTACCTCGCCATCGACGCGAACCTCACGGTCGTGCCGGTCGTGAACAAGGTCGACTTGCCGCACGCGCGTCCCGAGATCGTGTGCGAAGAGATCGAGAACTCGATCGGCATCGACGCCGCCGACGCGTTGCGCGTGTCGGCCAAGTCGGGCCTGGGCGTGCCGGAGCTGCTCGACCGGATCGTCGAACGCATCCCCGCGCCCAAGGGTCTGCCCGAAGCACCGCTGCGCTGCCTGATCTTCGACGCGGTCTACAACGAGTACCGCGGCATCATCGTCTACCTGCGCGTCGTCGACGGGACGATCCGCGAGGGCCAGCTGATCGAGATGCTCGGGAACAACAAGGTCTACGAGGCGATCGAAATCGGCCGTTTCACGCCGACGATGAAGCGCAGCGGCGCGCTCGGGCCCGGCGAGGTCGGCTACTTCATCTCGAACATCAAGCACCCTCGGCGACGTGCGCATCGGCGACACGATGAGCATCCACAAGGGGCCGAAGGTCGAGATGCTGCCCGGCTACCGCCCGCCGCTGCACATGGTCTACGCCGACTTCTTCCCGACCAACACCGGCGACTTCGAGGGCCTGCGCGAGGGCCTCGAGACGCTGTCGCTTTCGGACTCGTCGTTCTCCTTCGAGGCGGTGACCAGCGAGGCGCTCGGCTTCGGCTTCCGCTGCGGCTTCCTCGGCCTGCTGCACATGGAGATCGTGCAGGAGCGCCTCGAGCGCGAGCACGACCTCGACATGATCCAGACGGCGCCGACCGTCACGTATCAAGATCCGCCTCGAGAACGGCGAGGAGCGCGAGATCCAGTCGCCCGGCCAGCTGCCCAGCCCCGACAAGTACGAGGAGATCCTCGAGCCCTACGCGCGCGTCACGATCCTCACGCCGAGCGAGTTCATCGGCAACGTGATGCAGATCGCCGCCGACCACCGCGGCACCTACGTGCGCCAGGAACACCTCTCGCCCACGCGCGTGCAGCTCGTGTACGACATCCCGCTGGCCGAGTTGATCTACGACTTCTTCGACAAGCTGAAGAGCTCCACGCGCGGCTACGGCACGCTCAACTACGACATCAGCGGCTACAAGTCGAGCGACCTCGTCAAGCTGCGCATCCTCGTGAACACGAAGGAAGTCGACGCGCTGACCACGATCGTCCACAAGGACCACGCCGAGCGTCGCGGGCGCTCCGCGATCAAGAAGATGCGCAAGGAGATCCCGCGCCACCAGTTCGAGATCGCGCTGCAGGCCGCGATCGGCAGCCGCATCATCGCGCGCGAGACGATCACCGCCTTCCGCAAGGACGTGACGGCGAAGTGCTACGGCGGCGACGTGTCGCGCAAGCGCAAGCTGCTCGAGAAGCAGAAGGAAGGCAAGCGACGCATGCGCCAGATCGGCAACGTCGACATCCCGCAGAAGGCCTTCCTCGCGGTGCTCGGGGACGACGGCGAGGACACGAAAGTAGGGACGCGCCGCGGGGAGGCGCCTGCCTGCGCTCCCCCGCGACGCACGATCCGCTAGAGCGCCGTCATCCCGCCGTCGACCGCCAGCGAGGTGCCGTGCACGTAGCTCGCCTCGTCCGACGAGAGATAGAGCACCGCCGCCGCGATGTCCTCCGGCGAGCCGAAGCGCCGCAGCGGCACCTGCGAGACGATTTGCGCGCCCATCTCCTTCAGCGCCTCGGCCGGCAGGCCCATGCGCTCGAAGATCGGGGTCTCGATCGGCCCCGGGTTGACCACGTTGATGCGGATGCCGCGCGGCGCGAGCTCCATGGTGAGCGTGCGCGCGAGCGAGGCGACCGCCGCCTTGGTCGCGGCGTAAACCGAGGCGTTCGGCATGCCCAGGTTCACGACCGAGGAGGCGTTGATCACGATCGAGGATCCCTTGGGCATCAGCGGCAGCGCCTTCTGGATCGTGAAGTAGGCGCCCTTCACATTCGTGGCGAACTGCTTGTCGAAGAAGGCCTCGTCGCTCGCCTCGATCGGCGCGAAGTGGCCCACACCGGCGTTGACGAACAGGGCGTCGATGCGGCCCGCCTCCTTCTTCACTTGCGCCAGCACGCGATCGATGTCGGCAAGCTTCGAGACGTCGGCCTGGATCGCGATCGCGTTCGCGCCGAGCGTGGCGTGCGCCTGCTTCAGGGTCTCGGGGTCGCGCCCGGCGATGGCGACGCGCGCGCCCTCCTTGGCGAAGGCCTGCGCGGCCGCGAGGCCGATGCCGCTGTTGCCGCCGGTGACGAGAGCGACCTTGTTCTGGAAACGGTTGCGGGACATGGGGTTCCTTGTTGGTAACCGTATTGGTTACGGATTAAGAGAAGCGGAAAGGGACGTGAGGATTCGATTCAGCGCGAGGTCTCGACGCGGCGGAGCAGGTCCGCGACGGTCGTCTCGCGCAGGCGCTCGTGCAGCGAATTCTCGGCGCGCGCGAAGACACCGCCGAGGACTTCCTTGATCTGGCAGCTGACCTTGCAGGCCTTGTTCTCCAGGTTCTCGTGCACGGGGAAGATGCCGGCGGGCTCGACGGCCTTCAGAACGGCGTCGAGCTGGATCCGGCGCGGCTCGCGCGCCAGTCGGTAGCCGCCGCCGCGGCCGCCCTTGCCCTCGACGATGCCCGCGCCCGCGAGCAGGCCGAGGATGCGCCGCACGACCACGGGGTTCGTGTTGACGCTGCCCGCCAGGCGCTCGGAGGTCGCGCCCTCGCCGCCCAAGTGGGCGAGCGCGACGAGCACGTGCAGCGCGACGGCATAGCGGGAGCTGGTGGTCATTGCGCAACCAGATTAGATACGAATAGCCGATCGCGCAAGCGGAAAATTCTGCCTAGGCGCCGAACTGCCGCAGGTGGTGGTCGAGGTGGCGCCACTGCAGCGTGTCCCACTGCTCGACGCTGAGCTCCCCGAAGAAGGGGTGCGGCTCCTGCGTCAGGGCTGCCGGCCCGCCCTCTCCGAGGCGCTGCACGAGTGCGAAGAGCGCCTTGCGCTCCCGCTCGAAGTCCCCGCTGCCGGCGAGCTTGAACTCGGGCGCGGTCGGCATGTTCGGCTTCCAGGGCTTGTCGGCGAGCAGCGAGCGCTTCGCCATGCCGCCGAACAGCAGTCCGACGAGGCCGCGCTTGAGCGGCAGGTCGCCGAGCGCCACGCGCAGCGGCTGCTGGCAGTGCGCGAGCATGCGCGCGGCGTCCATCTTGCCCCACTGGCGCGCGGAGTCCGCTCGGAGCGAGGAGAGGCGCGCGAGCAGGCTCTCCCGATCCTGCTTTTCGAACAAGGAGGGTCGCGGCATGCGCGGGATGCTCCCGGACGGGGACGCGGCCCGTCAAGTCGTTGCGCCCGCTCCCCTCGAAGCTACGCTGTTCCCCCCCGTGAGCGCCCAGGCCCAGAAGCAAGCCCCGCCCCGCCGGCCGTGGCGCGACAACATCGAAGCCGTGACGATGGCGATCGTCATGGCGGTGATGCTCAAGTACTTCATCGTCGAGGCGTACAAGATCCCTACCGGATCGATGCAGCCGACGCTGATGGGCAACGAGGACACCGGCATCTTCGACCGCATCCTGGTCGACAAGCTCTCCTACCACCTGCGCGACCCCGAGCGCTTCGAGATCGTCGTCTTCAAGTACCCGCTCGACCGCTCGAAGAACTTCATCAAGCGCCTGTGCGGGATGCCGGACGAGGAGTTGCGCATCGAGGATGGCGACCTGTGGACGCGCAAGGACGGCTCGCAGCCGTGGAAAGTGCTGCGCCGTCCCAAACCCGTGCAGGACGCGCAGTGGAAGGTGCTCGACGCCCGCGCGCCGCAGTACGCCAGCTGGAAACCCGACGCGGGCGCGCGCGGCTGGAAGCTCGAGGGCCGCGCACACATCGAGGCCTCGGGCAGCGGTTCGGTCTCGCTCCCGAACAACGACAGCTCGGTACTCGACCGCTACGTCGACGGCTATCCGGGCCGCACGGGCGAGGTGATCGAGCAGTCGCTCCAGCGCCAGCGGCCGAGCCTTGCGAGCGGCTCCAATCCCGTCGGCGACCTGCGCCTCACGGGCTCGATCCGGGCCGGAGCCGACTGCAAGCACGTGCGCGTGCAGTTCCGCGAAGGCGCCTGCCGCTATACGCTCGAGATCCCAGGCCCCGCGGCTCCCGCGGGCGAACGCGCGAGCATCCGGGCCGTCGACGGCAGCGGCGAGCTCGGCAGCGTCCAGGATGCGGGCAGCGCACGCTTGGCGGCGGGCAGCTCGACGAACTTCGCGGCCCAGAACATGGACGACCTGCTGCAGCTCGACTTCGGGGGCACGCATCTCGAGCTGGAGATCCCCGAACAGAGCGACCAGCACTCCGGCTTTCGGATCGAGGTCGAGGGCTCGGCCGTGATCGACGGCCTCGAGACCTACCGCGACATCTACTACACCTCGGACCGCGGAATGACCTCATTCCAGATCCCCCACGGCTGCTACGTGATGCTCGGGGACAACACGCAAGACTCCGCCGACAGCCGCGAGTGGAACCTGATGCGCTTCCGCATGCGCGGCGGCGATGGGCCGTGGATCCAGGGCAACAGCCGCGAGGACTACAGCGGGAACGACCCCAGCGGCAACCCGCGCCGCGTCACCGGCGATCCGGGCGGGACACGCCTGTTCTTCCGCGACCAATGGGGCGAGTTGCACAACTTCCTCGAGAAGGACGCGGAGAAGGGCAGCTCGATCGCCGCCCCCTACGTCCCGCGCGAACTCGTGATCGGGCGCGCGCTGCTCGTCTTCTGGCCGAACAACCCCATGAACGGCCTGAACGTGTGGCGGCTGAAGTGGGCTCGCTAGCCGCGCGCGAGGGCGGTTTCCACGGCGCGCGCGCGCTGTGGCGTGTGCTCGCAGGCGGGATTCTTGCGCCTCCCGAGAGCGGGACGGAGCGCGGAATCCATGAAGACCTGGCGAAGGATCGCAGCCGAGCACCTAACCCGCTGCGAATCATGGCACTTAGGAGCTCGCGCCGCGCCGCTACGAAATCTGGGTATGAAAATCGGCCCGCGAGACGTTTCACGGACCTCGTCCTCCCCTCCGGCAACCGGCGCTGCACGGACCGAGTTTCCCACAGCTTGTCCACAAACCCGAACGGCTCCCTGACGAGCTCCGGGCCGGGCACATCGATGCCTATCCTGTGCGCATGAGCGGCCACGCGATCCAACCCGGGGAGACGCTGCTCGAGGTCGAAGGCCTCGAGAAGAGCTACCGCGGCCGCAAGGTCGTGAAGGGCGTCGGATTCCGCGTCGCGGCGGGCGAGATCGTCGGCCTGCTCGGCCCCAACGGTGCGGGCAAGACGACGAGCTTCCGCATGACCGTTGGCCTCGTGAAGCCGGACAAGGGCGTCGTGCTGCTCGGCGGCAAGGAGTGCTCGCGCCTGGCGATGTACCAGCGCGCGCGGCTGGGCATGGGCTACCTGCCACAGGAGGCGAGCGTCTTCCGACGCCTCTCCGTGCGCGACAACCTGCTCGCCGTGCTCGAGACGATGCCGCTCTCGCGCAAGGAGCGCCATTCGGAGGCCGCGCGGCTGATGCAGGAGCTCGAGCTCACGCACCTTTCGACCAGCATGGCCGAGACGCTCTCCGGCGGCGAGCGCCGGCGCCTGGAGATCTCGCGCGCGCTCGCGACGCGCCCCTCGATCCTGCTGCTCGACGAACCCTTCGCGGGCGTCGACCCGATCAACGTGCAGGAGATCCAGATGCTGCTGGAGCAGATGCGCGCGAAGAACCTCGGCATCCTGATCACCGACCACAACGTGCGCGAGACGCTCAAGTCCACCGACCGCACCTACATCATCGCCGAGGGCCAGATCCTGCGCGAAGGCACCGCGCAGGAGCTCGTCAACGACGAGAAGGTCAAGGCCGTCTACCTCGGCCACACCTTCGACCAGCCCATCTCGCTCGGCGTCACCGCAGCCGAGGAGCGCGCGATCTTCCACGACGAGAGCGACCCCAAGCGACCCTAGAGAAAACCGATGCGCATCCCGCTGCTGTCCGCGATTCTGCTCCTCTGCCCCCTGCTGCACGCCCAGGATCCCGTCCGCAGCGAGGAGCTGTTCGACGGCAGCACGCTCGAGGGCTGGCGCGGCGAGGAGGGCTTCTGGTCGGTCGAGGACGGCGCGATCACCGGCACGAGCACGCCCGAGCACCTCGCCTCGCGCACGACCTACCTCGTCTGCACCAAGACACAGGTGGCGGATTTCGAGCTCACGCTCGAGTTCAAGCTCGTCGGCGGGAACTCCGGTCTGCAGTTCCGCAGCCACGGCGAGGGCCCCTTCGACATCGCGGGCTACCAGGCGGACCTCGAGGACGGTCCGAACTGGTCGGGTTGCGTCTACGAGCAGGACGGCCGCGGCGTGGTCGCGACGCGCGGAGAGGCCGTGCACTACGACGACAAGGGCAACCGCACGGTCGAGACTTTCGGCGACCCCGCCGAGATCCTCTCGCACGTGCGCGAGCACGAGTGGAACACGTACCGGATCCGCGCCGTCGGTTCGCACATCGAGCTCCAGATCAACGGCACGAAGACCACGAGCCTGGACGACCTCGACCCGCGGTACGCCGCCGCGCAGGGCTGTCTCGCGCTGCAGCTGCACCAGGGGATGCCGATGAAGGTGCAGTTCCGCAACCTGCACCTCGCGCACCTGGGCGGCGAGACACAGGCGCAGCCCCGGACACCGCACTGGATCTGGTCGACGCTGCCGGCGCAGGCCAACTCCGAGGCCTGGCTCGGAACGAGCTTCGAACTGCCCTCGAAGGCCAAGAGCGTCCTTGTCGTCGGCGGCGCCGACAACGGCTTCGTGGCCGAGCTCGACGGCGCGATCGTGCTCGCGGGCGACGACTGGGAACGCCCCGTGAAGGTCCAACTCGCGCAGGGCCTCGCCGAGGGCCCCCACCGCTTCGAGGCGCACGTCTCGAACCAGGACGGGCCCGGAGGAGCGTGGTTCGACATCCGCTGCGAACTCGAGGACGGCTCCACGCTGCGCATTCCCAGCGACGCGAGCTGGCGCGCGAGCGAACACAAGCCCGCGCAGGACTGGCTCGGCACGGCCCCCGCCGCGCAGGAGATCGGCCCGCTGGGGATCGCGCCCTGGGGCAACCCGCGCGACGCCGTCGAGGCCTCTGCGACCGGCTCGCTCAACCCCGACGAGATCCACGTGCCGCCCGGCTTCACCGTCGAGCGTCTGTACTCCGTTCCCAAGGCGCTCGAGGGCTCGTGGGTCTCGCTGGCCTTCGATCCCAAGGGCCGCGTCTACTCGAGCGACCAGTATGGCGGCCTGTTCCGCACGAGCTTCACGCCCGACCGGAGCGCCGTGACGAGCGTCGAACGCGTTCCGATCGAGCTCGGCGAGGCGCACGGCCTGCTGTGGGCCTTCGATTCGCTCTACGCCGTGGTCTCGAGCGGCGGACACTTCGCGAGCGGGCTCTACCGTGCGCGCGACACCGACGGCGACGACCAACTCGACACGGTCGAGCTGCTCTCGAAGTTCGACGAGCTCGGCGGCGAGCACGGTCCGCACGCGGTGGTGCTCGGGCCGGACAAGCAGTCGCTGTACGTGATTTGCGGCAACCACACCTCGCTGCCGAGCCCGCTCGCGAGCTCGCGCGTGCCGAAGTTGTGGGCGGAGGACCAGCTCCTGCCGCGCGTCGAGGATCCGGGCGGACACGCCGCGGGCATCCCCGCGCCCGGCGGCTGGCTCGCGCGCACCGATCCCGAGGGCAAGTCCTGGGAGCTGATCGCCTCGGGCATGCGCAACTCCTACGACTTCGACTTCGACGAGGAGGGCGAGCCCTTCACCTACGACTCGGACATGGAGTGGGACGTCGGCCTGCCCTGGTACCGGCCGACGCGTATCCTCGACCTCGCGAGCGGCGCCGATTACGGCTGGCGCCGCGGCTCGGGCAAGTTCCCCGCCTGGGCACCCGACAGCCTGCCGCCGGCCGTCGAGGTCGGACTCGGTTCGCCCACGGGCGTCTCCTTCGGCCACCACTCGAACTTCCCCGCGCCCTGGCGCGAGCGCCTGTTCGTCGGCGACTGGGCCTACGGCCGCATCCTCGCCATCGAACTCGATCCGCAGGGCTCGGGCTGGAGCGGGAGCTGGCAGGTCTTCGCGAGCGGCCGGCCGCTGCCCGTCACCGACCTCACCTTCGGCCCCGACGGCGCGCTGTACTTCGCGGTCGGCGGGCGCCGCACGAGCTCGGGCCTGTACCGCGTGCGCTGGACGGGCGAGAACGTCGAGACGACGCCCGCGCCGATCGTCGGTCGCAGCGCGCGCGACGAGCGCCGCGCCATCGAGCGCCTCCACGCGGGCGCGAAAGCCGATCCGCGCACGCTCCTGCCGGCTCTCGAGTCGCACGATCCCTGGCTGCGCGGCGCGGCGCGCACGGCGATCGAGCACCTGCCGCTGCGCGAGTGGGTCGGACTGCTCTCCGAGCCTTGCAAGCCGCGCGCGGCGATCGAACTGGTGCTCGCACTCGCGCGCAGCGAGGCGCAGAGCTCGGGTGCGCGCAGCTTCCAGGCCCTCGACGCACTCCCCATTGAGCGTTGGAGCGCCGAGGACCGCCGCGACGCGCTGCGCGTGTGGCAGGTGGCACTCGCGCGCGGCGGCATGCCCGACGCGGCGATCGCCGCCCGCGCCCGTGCACGGATGCTCCCGCTGCTCGAGAAGAGCGACTACGAGAGCCGGCGCGTGCTGCTCGACCTGCTCGTCTTCCTCGGCGAGCCCGCTGTGGTGCCCTTCGCGATCGACGCCGCCGAGAAGGAGGAGAGCGGCGCGCGCGCGCTCGCCAGCGCCTGGCCTCTGCGCGCGGCGCACGCGGGCTGGACGCCCGGCCTGCGCTCGCGCTTCTTCCAGTGGCTCAATCGCTCGCAGACGCTCTGGTCCGGCGGCGCGAGCTTCACTGGGTACTTCCGCCACTTGCGCTCCGATGTGCTCGCGGGCATGAATCCCGAGGAGCGCGCCGCACTCGGCGCGCTGGCCGACGAACCCGCCCCGGCCAAGGTCGAAGGCGAGACGCCGGCGATCGTGAATCGCTGGAACGACAGCGCCATCGTGCCGTTGCTCGCCGATGTGGGCTCGGGCCGCAATTTCGAGAACGGCAAGCGCGCCTTCACCCGCGCGCGCTGCATCGAGTGCCACCGCATGGCGAACGAGGGCGGCAACCGCGGGCCGGATCTCACCGGCGCCGGCGCGCGCTTCTCCCAGCGCGACCTGCTGGAAGCCGTGCTGCACCCCTCGGCCTCGATCGCTGACCAGTACGGCGAGACGCAGATCGAGACCAAGGACGAGCGCCTGTTCGTCGGCCGCATCGAGGCCGAGGACGCGAAGTCGCTCGTGCTGCACGTCAGCGCGCCGGTCGAGGAGAGCATCACGCTCGACAAGGAAGAAATTGCCTCGCGCGCTCCGAGCAAGCTCTCGGCGATGCCCGAGGGCCTGCTCGACGTGCTCGACGAGGCGGCGTTGCTCGATCTGTTCGCGTACGTGCTCGCGGGGGCCAGCCCAGCCGCACCCGCGTTCCACTAGCGCCCGCGGGCCGGAAGCGCCTTCCGACCCTCGACAGAGCTCGCTTTTCTAGGATTGCGCTTTTATGTGAAGGCGTATCCACGCGACGGCCGATGCATGCGCCCAAGGACGGAGTTCCCGTCCCAGGCAAGGCAGGCAGGCAATGATGCAACGTCGCTGGCAGCGAAATGTCCGGCGCTCTCGCCGCTCGGGTTTGACCCTGGTGGAGATCGCGGTCGGGTGCGTGGTTCTGGTCACTGGGGCGCTGAGCTTCGCGCAAGCGATGATCTCGCTGCAGAAGGCGCAGCAGCACACGCGTGAGGTCGGGCGCGCCACGCAGGCGGCGCGCCAGGTCATGGAGGCGATCCAGGCCCAGTCCTTCGCGGAGGCCTTTCGCGCCTACAACGGCACCCCCGAGGACGATCCCGGCGGCGTGGGGACCGCGCCGGGCAAGAACTTCAGCGTGCCGGGCCTCTCCGCCAAGCCTGGAGATGCCGACGGCTTCGTGGGCGAGGTGATCTTCCCCTCGCCTGCCAATGAGCCCGGCGTCCTGCGCGAGAACACCGTCGACTCGAAGCTCGGCATGCCGCGCGACCTCAACGGCGACGGCCTGATCAACAACCTCGCCGACTACTCGACCACCTACACGATCCTGCCCGTGCGCGTGCGCGTCGAATGGACCGGCGCCGGCGGCTCGGGGATCGTCGAATTGCGCACGCTGCTGGGGAACTACTGATGCGCACTCCGATCCGCACTCGCAAGACGCGGGGAGGTTTCACGCTCCTCGAACTCGTCATCGCCACGGCGCTCTTGAGCCTCGTGCTCGGCGCCGTCGGCCTGGTCCAGATGCGCACACGCGATGCCTCGCGCGTGAGCATGGAACGCGAACAGGTGGAGTCGCTCTGTCGCCGCACGCTCGACCGCGTGGCGGAGGAGCTGCAGGGCGTCGGCCACAGCCTGCTCTTCCCGGACCCCTCGACGGACTACGGCTCGAGCACGATCACCTACCAGCACCCGACCGGTGTCTCGAACACCGGCGTCGTGTCGTGGGACACGCAGTCCTCGCTCGTGCTGCAACTCGAGCCGGGTGAGACCGACAACGGCATCGATGACGATGGCGACGGCCTGATCGACGAGCGCCAGCTGGTGCTGACGCACAACGTCGGCGCACACCCGATCTCGACGGTGCTGTGCGGCGGCATCCCCGAACTCGCCGAAGGCGAGACCGCCAACACGCTCGACGACAACGGCAACGGCCTGAAGGACGAGGCCGGCTTCAACGTGCACAAAGTCGGCGACCTGCTCACGGTGCGACTCACCGTCCAGGGCGTACTCGATCAGGGACAGGTCGTGAGCTCGACGCTCGAGACCTCGGTGGTGCTGCACAACTGAGCGAGGGACAGGAACAGGGGGAAACGATGAGCATCCGGCGATTCACGAACGAGAACTCGAACCAGCGCGGCGCCGCGCTGGCCATGATCATCCTGAGCGTCGCGGGCATGGCCGCGCTGACGGCCGCGATGATGACGGTTGGCCTCGGCAGCTCGCGCGAGCAGGAGGCCTCGAACCGCGAGGACCAGGCGGCCTACATCTGCCAAGCCGGCCTCTCGCAGTCGATGTACCAGATGCAGCGCGGGGTGGCCCCGAGCATCGGAACGAGCACCCAGCCGCAGGCCTGGGGCGGCGGCCGCTTCTGGGTCGACTCGGTCGACATGGGATCGAACCTGACGCGCCTCACGGCCAACGGCCTCGACAACGGCGTCGGCAAGAGCCAGGAGCTCGTCGTGCGCGCCGTCCCGAGCAACATGTGGACCTACGCGCTCTTCGGCAAGGACTCGATCAGCCTCGACTCGAGCGTCAAGGTCGACAGCTACAACTCCACGCTCGGGACCTACGCCTCGCAGTCCTCGGGCGCGGGCATCCACGCACACGCGCTGGTGAACGGCAGCGTGGGCTCGAACGGCAACATCTCGGCCGGTTCGCAGACCAACGTGTGGGGCAACGCCACGCCCGGTCCGGGCCACACCGTTTCGCTGCACGAGGCGACAGTCTCCGGATCGATTGCGCCCTCCGCCGAGCTCGTGACCTACCCGGCGATCAACGTGCCGACCTACACGAACTATGGCGCGCTGAACGTGAGCGCGAACACAACCATGGCGGGCGGCGAGCGCACCTACACGAACATCCGCGTGCGCAACAACAAGACGCTCACGATTACGGGACCCGCGGACGTGGTGATGTCGAACCTGACCATGGACTCGAACTCCTGGATCGTGATCAACGATGCCGCCGGTCCGGTGACGCTGACGATCATCGACAACTTCAAGCTCGATTCGAACTCGAACATCTGGCCGGCCAGCAAGGACCCGTCGAAGTTGCGCATCAACATGCTCAGCGACAACGTGGCCGATCCCGAGGTGATCGTGCAACTCGACACGGTCTCCATCAGCTCGAACTCGACGATCTACGGCTGCGTCTACGCGCCGGAAGCGCGCATCGTGCTCGACTCGAACTTCTCGCTCTACGGTTCGCTGATGGCGCGCAGCCTGAACCTGGACAGCAACTGCAACTTCCACTTCGACGAGAACCTGCTCTCGGCCCTGTCGAGCGGCAGCGTGACGTACGAAATGGTCTCGTGGCGCGAAGTTCCGTTCCACAACTGATCGAAGCCTCACCCTCACACAAGCCCGACGCGATGCACGCCCCGAGGAGGGTGCATCGCTCAGGAAACAGAAAGCCAACCCACATGCTCTCCGCTCGCAAGCACCTGGCCAGCCATTCCGAACGCGGAAGCGGCCTCGCCATGATCATCATGAGTGTCGCCGCCATGGCCGCCCTCGCCGCCGCGATGGTGACCGTAGGCATGAGCAGCAACCGCGAGCAGAGCGCGGAGCTGCGCAAGAGCCAGGCCAGCTATCTGTGCCAGGCCGGGCTCTCGCAGGCCATGTACCAGCTCCAGAGCGGCGTGACCGTCAGCGCAGGCACGCAGCAGGAGCCCGTCACCTGGGGTGGCGGCCGCTTCTGGGTCACCGCCACGCCGGGCGGCACGGACATCACCGTGCTCAATGCGACCGGCCTCGACAACAACGTCGGGGTCAGCCAGCAGCTCGTCGTGCGCTCGGTGCCCACGAACATGTGGACGCGCGCGCTCTTCGGCAAGGACTCGGTCTCGCTCGACTCGAGCGTGATGGTCGACAGCTACAACTCGTCGCTTGGGACCTATGCCTCGCAGGTCTCCGGCGGGCACGCGCTCTCGAACGGCGCCGTCGGATCAAACGGCAACATCTCCGCGGGATCGGGCACGAAGGTCTACGGCAATGCGACGCCTGGCCCCGGCCACAGCGTCTCGCTGCATGAAGCGACCGTCTCGGGTTCGACCGCAGCGGCGACCTCGCAGGTCACCTTCCCGCCGATCAACGTACCGACCTACACCTCCTACGGTGCGCTGACGGTCAGCACGAACAAGACCATCCCGGCCGAGAACCGCACCTACACGAACATCAAGGTGAACGAGAACAAGACCCTCACCATCACCGGCCCGGCGGACATCGTCATCTCGAACCTGACGATGGTCTCGAACTCCTACATCGTGATCAACGACACCAACGGTCCGGTCACGCTGACGATCATCGACAACGTCAAGCTGGACTCGAACTCGAACATCTGGCCGATCAGCAAGGACCCGTCGAAGCTGCGCATCAACATGCTCAGCGACAACGTGGCCGACCCCGAGGTCGTGGTCGCGCTCGACACCGTCTCGATCAGCTCGAACAGCACGATCTATGGCGTCATCTACGCGCCCGAGGCGCGCATCTTCCTCGACAGCGCCTTCGTGCTCTACGGGGCGATCATGGCGCGCAACCTGAGCTTCGACAGCAACTGCAAGTTCCACTTCGACGAGCACCTGCTCAGCGCCATGGCCAGCGGCGCCACCACCTACGAGACGCTGGCCTGGCTCGAGGTCCCCTACGTCCACTGATCCCACGAAGGCTTCGCACATGACGCTCCCCAAGCTCCCTCTCGTCCGCGCGGCCGCGTTCGCGGCCGTGCTCTTCGCTGCCCCCCTGCTGCGCGCACAGGACGCCGATGATGCTGCACCGCCGCGACTCGCGCCGTGGAGTTGGGAGACCACGCCCTCGCACCTGCGCATAGCGACCGCGCTGCGCGACGTGCGGCGTGCGAGTGCCGCCGACGGTCCGCTGCTCCTGAAGCGCATCGTCGAATCAGGCCGTGACGCGATCCCGGCGCAGCTCGACATCCTGCTGCGCGGGCGCGTTCCGGAGACTTCGCCCAAGGACGGCCCGCAGGTCTTGAGCGAGGCCCAGCGCGGATTGCTGCTCAGCGCGCTGGCGCAGATGCCGAGCAAAGCCGTGCGCAAGGCGCTCGAGGCACGTCTGGCGGCGACGCCCGACGATCGCGCAGCCCACCTCGGCGCGATCTACGCGCTCGGGACGATCGGCACGGTCGCGGACATGCAACAGCTCGTCGAGCTCGCCCCGCGCAAGCTGAACGACGAAAAGCACTCGCTGCCGTTCGCCTCGCGCGCGGCACTGCGCACGGCGATCGCGCAACTGCTGCAGCGCGAACGCGGCGCCTGGACGGCGCTTTCCGACACGCTGCGCAAGGTCGATCTCCCCTCCTGCGAGGTCCTGCTCGACTCGGTCGCATCCACGCGCGACCCGCGCGCGCTCGGGGTTCTGTTCGACACCGCACGCTCGAACGGCCGCCTGGCCTGGAAGGCCGCGAGCCTCGTGCCCGCCTGCGGTTCATCGCTGAACGCGGAGACCGATCGCGCCTACCTGGAGTGGGTGCGCAGCGAGCTGCCGACCGCCGAGCCGAGCTACGCGCGCACGCTGCTGATGGGTGTCGGCCTGCTCGATGACGGCGAATGGGCGCCGACGCTGATCGAGAAGCTCGAGGATCCCGACAGCGGCATCCGCGAGGAATCGCTCAGCGCGCTGCGCCGCATCTCCGGCCTGCAACTCCCGGCCGATCCGGCTCCCTGGCGCGGCTGGTACCAGAGCGAAGAGCACTGGAACAAGGTCGAGCGTCCGCACCTGCGCGACGAGTTCGCCTGCGCCGAGACCCCGCGCGTGCTCAGCGCGCTGCGCGCCTACGCAGAACATCGCACGCACCGCTCCGAGCTCGCCTCGGAAGTCGTGGGCTTGCTCGAGCACGGGAAGCCCGAGGTGCGCGGCATGGCGATCAACGTGCTCGAACGGCTGGGTTCGCCCGCGGCCTGCGGAGCACTGCTCGGCATGCTGAGCGACAGCGACGGTGCCGTGGGCGAAGCCGCCTGGCACGCGCTGAACACGATCAGCGGTCTCGAGCTCCCGCGTGACCAGGATCGCCTGCGCGAGATCCTGGGCCGCTCCTGATCCTCGCCTGCGGCGGGAGGACGCTGCTTGCCGTGCGCAAGCGCGCCCGATAACCTCTTTGCCCCCGTGATCGCGCGCCGGCACGCCGATCCGAGCTGGAGATCCCGCATGAAAATCGTCGCCTGCATCAAGCGCGTCCCCACCACGGAGGCTCAGGTCAAGGTCTCCGCGGACCAGAAGGGCCTCGACACGGCGGGCCTGTCCTGGATGACCTCGTTCTACGACGAGCTCGCGGTCGAGGAGGCCATCCGCAGCAAGGAGAAGCACGGCGGCGACGTGACCGTGCTCACGCTCGGGCCCTCCGAGGCCTCCAAGGACGTGCGCGAGTTCCTCGCCCGAGGTGCCGACGCGGGCGTGATCCTGAAGGACGACCAGTGGCACGCGCGCGACGCGCGCGCGACCGCCAAGATCCTCTGCGCGCGGATCCAGAAGGCCGGCGCGGAACTCGTCTTCCTCGGCAAGCTCGCCACCGACCGCGACAACGGCGCGGTCGGCCCGATGATCGCTACCATGCTCGGCTGGGCCTGCGTCACGGATGTGGTCGCGCTGGAGCTGAACGGCACGCAGGGCAGCGCCAAACGCGAGACCGAGCAGGGCATCGAGACGGTCGCGTTCGCGCTGCCGGCCGTGATCACCTGCCAGAAGGGTCTCAACGAACCGCGCCGCGCGAACTTGAAGGGCATCATGGCGGTCAAGGCCAAGGCGATTCCCGAGGAGAGCTTCGAAGACGTCCCCAACCAGCAGCAGGTGCAGAAGGTCGAGCCGCCCCCCGCGCGCAAGGCCGGACGCATCGTGGGCGAGGGAGCCGCGGCCGTGCAGGCACTCGTCGACGCCCTGCGCAACGAAGCCGGAGTCATCTAGGAGCAGCCCCCATGTCGAACATCCTCGTCTTCGTCGAACAGTTCTCCGGCAAGGTCTCGCGCGCGTCGCTCGAGTGCGTCGGCGCCGCACGCGCCGCGGGCGGCAATGTCTGCGCCGTGCTCGCCGGTGCGGGCGCCGACGGCGCCGCGGCCGATCTCGGGCGCTTCGGCGCGGCGAAAGCCATCGTCCTTGGCGGCGGCGAAGCGAGCAGCGATGCGCTCGCCGCGGACGTCGCCGCGATCGCCAAGGAGGAGGGCGCGAAAGCCTTCCTGTGCGCCGCCACGAGCGCCGGGCGCGATCTCGCGCCGCGCGTCGCGGCCCTGCTCGATTCCACGCTCTTCAGCGACTGCACCGCGCTCTCCGCGCAGGGCGACGCTTTCACCGCCGTGCGCCCCTGGCTCGCGGGCAAGGCGATCGCGACGCTCACCTCGAGCGCACCGGTCTTCTGCGCCACCACGCGCCCCAACGTCTTCGCGGCCAGCGAGAGCTCAGGAACGTGCGCGGTCGTCGCGCGCGCGGCGAGCGCCGGCGGCAAGGCCAAGGTCACGGGCATCGAGGCCAAGTCGGGCGGCAAGCTCGACGTGAAGGAGGCGCCCGTGGTCGTCTCCGGCGGACGCGGCATGAAGGGCCCCGAGCACTTCGCGCTGATCGAGGAACTCGCCGCCGCCTTCGGCAACGCCGCGACGGGCGCCTCGCGCGCCGTCGTCGACGCCGGCTGGCGCCCGCACTCCGAGCAGGTCGGCCAGACGGGCAAGACCGTCGCGCCGCAGCTCTACGTCGCCGTCGGCATCTCGGGCGCGATCCAGCACCTGGCGGGCATGCGCACATCGAAGGTGATCGTTGCGATCAACAAGGACGCCGAGGCCCCGATCTTCAAGGTCGCCGACTACGGCATCGTGGGCGACGCCTTCGAGGTCGTGCCGGCGCTGGCGAAGGCCGTGCGCGAGCTGAAGGCCAAGGGTTGAACGCGCGCTCGCCCAGGCTCGGCGAGGCGGATCTGCGCTCTGGACTTGCAGCGCTCCCGCGCTGGGAGTTGCGCTCGGGCAGGCTGCGCCGTGAGTTCATCTTCACCGATTTCTCCGCAGCCTTCGCATTCATGACGCGCGTCGCACTGCTGGCCGAGAAGGCCGACCACCATCCGGACTGGTCGAACTCGTGGAACAAGGTCGTGATCGAGCTCGCGAGCCACGACGCGGGCGGCATCACGCAGCGCGACCTCGACCTCGCCGCGGCGATCGACGGCCTCTCGCCCGCGAGCTAGCCCGCGACGCGCGCGGCGTGCGTGTACACGTTGAAGCGCCGCTCGCGCAGGAACCCGACCAGCGTGATGCCCGCCGCCTCCGCGAGTTCCACCGCGAGGCTCGAGGGCGCCGAGACCGAGGCCATCAGCGGGATGCCCGCGAAGCTCGCTTTCTGCACCAGCTCGAAGCCCGCGCGGCCGGAGACGAGCAGGAGGTTCGAGGAGAGCGGCAGCTTCCCCGCCAGCCAGTACGTGCCGATGAGCTTGTCAACCGCGTTGTGACGCCCGATGTCCTCGCGCAGTTCGAGCAGCGCGCCGCGCTGGTCGAAGAGGCCCGCCGCGTGCAGCCCTCCGGTCGCCGCGAACACCGACTGGCGCATGCGCAGACGCTCGGGCAGCGCGAGCAGGAGCTCGGCACCCACGCGCAGCGCGGATTCGATCGGCGGCGTGCCCTCGGGCAGCACGCGGCCGATCTCGGTGCGGCCGCACACGCCACAGGCCGAACCCATGATCGTCGCGCGCTGAAGTCCCTCGGCGCGCGCGAGCGCAGCGGGCGCGAGTTCGGCGACGAGCACGTTGGCGCGCAAGTCGGCCTCGACGCGCGGATCGGCGAGGTGCTCGAGCGCGAGCAGGTCCGCGCGCTTGCGCAGGATCCCCTCGGCGAAGAGCAGCCCGGCGACCAGCTCCTCGTCGTGACCGGGCGTGCGCATCGTGGTCACGAAGCGCGTGTTCCCCGGGGCGCCGGGAGCGTGCAGCCGGATCTCGAGCGGCTCCTCGACAGCGAGCGAGTCCTCGCGCTCGAACTCGCTGCCGTCCTCCCGCGCACGCAGACGCACTCGCTCGACTGGATCCACGATTCGGAGTGTACCGAGCCAGAGCAATCTTTCACGGATTGGCAGCTGCCGGGCCGCTGCAACGCCTTCCGGCGCTGCATCGGCTTCGGCCCAAGGACGCCCTCGCCCACCAATCCGTGAAAGATTGCTCTGGCTCGGTACACTCCGAATCGCATGAAACTCCTGCTCCTCACCGCCCTCCTCCTCGCTCCTGCGCTGCTCTTCGCGAACACGCTGCAGGACAAGCACCCCACCGGCTACACCGACACGCCGCTCGTGCCCGGCACGAAGTGGCACGTTCACGATCCGGACCGACCGCTGCCGCGCGTCGTCACGCCGGGCGCGAACAACTCCGCGCCGAGCGACGCGGTCGTGCTCTTCGACGGCAAGTCGCTCGACGCCTGGCACAAGCAGGGCTCGAACGACGCCGCCGCGTGGAAGGTCGAGGGTGGCTGCGCCGAGGTGAACGGCACGGGATCGATCGAGACCAAGGAGTCCTTCGGCGACTGCCAGCTGCACATCGAATGGGCGACGCCCGCGAAGGTCGAGTCGGACTCGCAGGGCCGCGGCAACAGCGGCGTGTTCCTGATGGGCCTCTACGAGGTGCAGGTGCTCGACTCGTACGAGAACCGCACCTACGCCGACGGCCAGGCCTCCGCGCTCTACGGCCAGTTCCCGCCGCTGGTCAACGCCTGCCGCCGTCCCGGCGAGTGGCAGACCTACGACATCATCTTCCGCGCGCCGCGTTTCGAGAACGGCAAGCTCGCGAAGCCCGCGCGCGTGACCGTGCTGCAGAACGGAATCTTGACGCAGGACGCGCAGGAACTTCTCGGCGCGACCATGCACCGCGTCGCGCCGGAGTACACGGAGCACGCCGCCGAGCTCCCGCTCGCGCTGCAGGACCACGGCAATCCCGAGCGCTATCGCAACATCTGGATCCGCAAACTCTAGGCCCCACGCTACGTGCGACGCGCAACACAATCGTGACGAGACTGTCCTGCGCTGCACGTATTGACGCCCACGCCACTCGCAAGTAGCCTCCCAACAGATGTCGCACCTTTCCCTTCGTCTGGCCCTGAATTCGAGCTGGCTTTGTGCCCACAAGCACAAGCAGCCTCCCCTCGTGGCCTAGGCGGACACGGCGACAGCCGAACAAGTTCCCGCCCGGGTCACGCAGACCCGGGCGGGTTTTTTTTCGGCCTCACTCCACTCGACCCCGACCCGTAACCAAGCGCCATGAGCCCCAACACGAGCACGAGCTCCAGCAGCCTGTGGATCCCGCCGGCCCTCCGCGCGCGCATCGAATGCGCCGTGAAGCGTCAGCTGCCGCATCCCTCGTGCGGCGTGCTCATCGGGCAGGCGACGCTCGAGCGCGTGATCGTGAACCGCGTCGTGGACGCCGAGAACCTCGCGCTGCAGCGGCCCTCGGGCGCGTACGAGCTCGATCCGCTCGCGCTCTTCCGCGCCGAGCGCAAGGCGCAGGACCTCGGCCTTTCGGTCGTGGGGATCTGGATCGGCCGAGCTTGCGCGGAGGCGCGCCCGACGCGCACCGACTACGCCCTCGCCTGGGAGGGCTGGTCCTACCTGCACGTCGCGGCGCAGCCGCAGAGCGTGCTCGAGACGCGCTCCTGGAGGCTTGTCGGCGGCGACTTCGTCGAGGAGGCGCTGGCGGTGGCCTGAGGAGGGAACGCACGGCGGCGGGCTGGTCCGCGCTAGAATCCGCCGCCATGACCCCTGATCTGGAACTCGACGCGCTCGAGGCTCGCGTGCTCGGCGTGCTGATCGAGAAGGAACTGACGACGCCGGAGGCGTATCCGCTGACGCTCAACGCGCTCGTCGCCGGCTGCAACCAGAAGAACAACCGCGATCCGGTGCTCGAGCTCTTCGACGGGGACGTGTACGCGGCGCTGCAGAAGCTCGTGAAGCGCACCGTCGTCGGCTCCGTGCATCCGATCGGCGCGCGCGTCGAGAAGTTCCGCCACAACGCGGCGGCACTCTACGAGCTCCCGCCACCGCAGCTCGCGATCATGGCCGAACTGCTGCTGCGCGGGCCGCAACAGCCGGGCGAGCTGCGCTCGCGCGTCGCACGCATGCACCCGATCGAGTCGCAGCAGGCGCTCGCCGATGCACTCGCGCCGCTGCTCGGAAACGGCAAGGTGCGCCGCCTCGATCCGCTGCCTGGATCGCGCGCCGAGCGCTACGTGCAGACGATCGCTCCCGCCGCGCACCCGATCGAGGTTCGCGCGATGGTCTCCGCGGCCCACGCCGAGGGCGCAGCCGCCCCCGCGCGCAGCGGTGCCAGCGCCGTCACGACCGTGCTCATGCCTGAGACTGCACAATTCGTGCGCCGCGAGGACCACGCGGCCCTCGAACGGCGAGTCGTCGAACTCGAGGACCAGTCCGCGCGCCTGCGCCGGCAGCTCGACCACCTGGCCTGGAGCCTTGGAAAAAAGCTCGAAGCCTGAGCCCTTGTCTGCGTAACGGCCCCCCCCCGTGCTGCAATCCATCCTCTACAGCCTGGCGACCGTCCCGCTCTTCGCGTCGCGGCCCTTCCTGGCGGCGTTCCTGACGGCCTTGCTCGCGAGCTATGGCACGCACATCCCCTGGCTCGGCGACAAGGATGTGATCGTCGCCCTCTCGCAGAGCCCGGAGTGGTTCCGCAGCTTCTGGTGCCTCCTCGCGCTCGCCGCGCTCGCGACCGGCGAGGCGCTCTCGGCCAAGCACGCCGAGGTGCGCGCGGTGATGGAGGAGCTCGACTCGTGGGTCAAGTCGGCCGTCGCGTTGCTCGTCGCGCTGGCGCTGATCGACAAGCAGGACGCCGAGACGATCAAGCACATCCAGCACCAGGGCCTGGGCGTGCACAGCGCCTGGAGCCTCGTCGTCGCGGGCGCGACCTGGTGCGCCGCCACGCTGCGCCGCGGCGCGCTCGCGATCGTGCACGAGATCGACGACCACGACGACATCGGCCTGCAGACGGCGCTCAGCTGGGCCGAGAACAGCTGGGTCGTACTGGGCGTGTTCTTCTTCGTGATCGCGCCCCTCGTCGCGCTCTTCCTCTCGCTGCTCGCGGTAGCGGGGATGTGGTTCGCGCGGCGCTGGGCGAGGAAGCAGGAGGAGCACAGCCGAATCCCCTGCTCGAAGTGCGCGACGCCGGTGCTCCCGCACGCAATGCGCTGCCAGAAGTGCGGCCAGCCGCTCGAGCATCCGCGCGCGGTGGGCGTCTTCGGCCAGCCCAAGGCCAAGGAGTCCACGGACCTCGCGCAGCAACGCTTCCTGCTGATCGCGCGCAAGCGCTGCCCGGTGTGCGCGACGCGCCTGGTGAAGCGCGCGGTGCAACAGGCCTGCCCGGAGTGCCGCACGGTCACCTTCGCCAGCCTGCGCGAGTTCGAGGAGTACCGCCGCGAGATCGACTCGCGCCTTCCGAAGACCCTGCTGGTGTGCCTCCTGTTCAGCGCGATCCCGGTCGTGGGCGTGATCCCGGGCGTGATCTACTACCGGCTCAACCTCGTGACCGGCTTCCGCGGCTACATCCCGCCCGTCACGGGCTGCTTCGCGCGCATCTGGGTGCGCTTCGTGCACTGGGGACTGATCCTGATGCAGCCGATCCCGCTGGTCGGCGCGCTGATGCTGCCGCTGATGTGCTGGAGCACGTTCTTCGTCTACCGCCGCGCCCTGAACGGCAGCGCGCGCGAGGCGCTCCCGGCGCTGCCGACGGCGGCCTGAGCCTCAGCCCTGCGCCGGGCTCTCGAGGAGCTCGAGCAGTTCGGCTGCGACCGAGATCGCGATCGCGCTCGGCTCCTTGGAGTGCTTGGAGACGCCGATCGGACAGCGCACGCTGGCGATGCCGGCCGCGTCGATCCCGCGCTGCGCGAGCCGCGTCTGGAAGCGCGCCCATTTGCGCTCCGAGCCGATCAGCCCGAGATAGCGGAAGCGCGCGGGATCGCACGCACGAGGATCTCGAGATCGAGCGCGTGGCTGTGCGTCATCACCAGCACCAGCGCGTCCTGCGGCAGCGCATCGACCTCCGCCTCGGGGTTGTCGACGCACAGGAGCTCCCACGGCCGCGTGCGCGGCAGCGCCGGCACGATCTCGCGCTCCTCGCGTGCGTCGATGAGCAGCAAGTCGGCGTCGAGGTAGGCCGAGAGGCCCGCGATCGCCTGCGCGACGTGCCCAGCGCCGAAGATCGCGATGCGACGGCGCGTCCAGGGGAAGGTCTCGAAGAACAGCGTCACCTGCCCGCCGCAGCACTGGCCGGTCTTCTCCGCGAGCGGATAGTCGACCGACTCCGAGAGCGCCTTGCCCGCGCGCAGGAGCTGGCCCGCGTGCTGCAGCGCCTGCAACTCGAGGTTGCCGCCGCCGATGGTGCCGTGCACGAGCTCGGGCGCTCCTCCGGACCCCAGCGCAACGAGCATGCGCGCGCCCGCTTCGCGCGGACCGCTGCCCGCGAGCTGCGTCACGACGACCATGGCGCAAGCGCGCCGCGCGCTGCGCAGCTCGGAGAGCTTCTCGATCCAGTCCTGGGCGTGGGGCACGATGGGGCGCCAGGATAGGATGGGCGGATGCGCATCGCGAGCATCGGCGGCGGACCGGCGGGCCTGTACTTCTCGATCCTGATGAAGAAGGCCTTCCCGGACTCGCAGATCACCGTCTACGAACGCAACCAGCCCGACGACACGTTCGGTTTCGGCGTCGTCTTCAGCGACGAGACGCTGGGCAATTTCGAGAGCGCCGACCCACAGAGCTACGCCGAGATCCGGCGCCACTTCGCCTACTGGGGTGACATCGAGACCTACCACGCGGGCACCTGCGTGCGCTCGACCGGCCACGGGTTCTGCGGGCTCGCGCGCAAGAAGCTGCTCGAGATCTTCCACGCGCGCTGCCGCGAACTCGGCGTCGTGCTCGAGTTCCAGCACGAGATCCACGACGACAGCGAGCTCGCCGGCAACGACCTGATCCTCGCCGTCGACGGCCTCAACAGCGTCGTGCGCAAGAAGTACGAGGCACAATTCAAGCCCAGCATCGACTGGCGCAAGGCGCGCTTCTGCTGGCTGGGCACGACCAAACCGCTCTCGGCCTTCACTTTCGTATTCCGCCAGACGCAGTGGGGTCTGTTCCAGGTGCACGCCTACCCCTTCGAGAAGGAGCGCTCGACCTGGATCGTCGAGTGCGACGAAGCCACCTGGCGCGCCGCCGGCCTGGACCACGCGAGCGAGGAAGACACCGTCGCCTTCTGCGAGAAACTCTTCGCCGAGGATCTCGCAGGTCACCCCCTGATCGCCAACCGCTCGATCTGGCGCGCGTTCCCAACCATCCGCTGCGAGAGTTGGCACTACCGCAACATCGTGCTGCTGGGCGACTCCGCGCACACGGCGCACTTCTCGATCGGCTCGGGCACCAAACTCGCGATGGAGGACGCGATCGCGCTGTGCGAGGCCTTCCGCGAGCACGGGACCGCCGACGTGCCGGCTGTGCTCGCCGCCTACGCGAGCGCGCGCCGCGACGAGGTCTCGCGCATCCAGCGCGCCGCGCAGACCAGCCTGGAGTGGTTCGAGAACAGCGCGCGCTACATCGACCAGCCGCCGCTGCAGTTCACCTTCAACCTGATGACGCGCTCCAAGCGCATCACCTGGGACAATCTCGGCAAGCGCGACCCCGAGCTCGTGCGCCGCGTCGGCGAGTGGTACGCCACGGAGACCGGCATCGCGCGTGCGAAGGACGGCAGCTTCGCCCCGCCGATGTTCGCGCCGCTCGAATTCCGCGGCCTGAAGCTCGAGAACCGCGTCGTGGTCTCGCCCATGTGCCAGTACTCGGCCACCGACGGCACGCCCGAGGACTGGCACCTCGTGCACCTGGGCAGCCGCGCGGTCGGAGGAGCGGCGCTCGTGATCGCGGAAGCGACCGGCGTCAGCGCGGACGGTCGCATCAGCCCGGGCTGCACGGGCATGTACTCACCCGAGCACGTCGGCGCCTGGAAGCGCATCGTCGACTTCGTGCACACGCGCACACGCGCGAAGATCGGCATCCAGCTCGGACATGCGGGACGCAAGGCGTCCTGCAACCTGCCCTGGGAGGGCGACGACCCGCTGCGCGACGCGCGCGCATGGCAGACGATGGGACCCTCGGCGCTGCCCTTCCGGCCCGACTGGCCGGTGCCGCGCCAGATGCGCCGCGCGGACATGGACGAACTGCGCGCGAACTTCGAGCGCGCGCTCGGCATGGCGCAGCGCGCGGGCTTCGACATGGTCGAGCTGCACATGGCGCACGGCTATCTGCTCTCGAGCTTCCTCTCGCCCAAATCGAACCAGCGCAGGGACGAGTACGGCGGCAGCCTCGAGAACCGCATGCGCTTCCCGCTCGAGATCTTCTCCGCGGCGCGCGCAGCCTGGCCTCAGGAGAAACCGCTCTTCGTGCGCATCTCCGCCTCGGACTGGCTCGACGCGAGCGGCGGCTGGACCGTGAACGACTCGGTCGTGTTCGCGCGCGAGCTGAAGCGCCTGGGCTGCGATCTGGTCGACGTCTCCTCGGCCGGCAACACGCCCGAATCCAAGCCGGTCTACGGCCGCATGTACCAGCTGCCCTTCGCCGAGCAGATCCGCGCCGAGGCTGGCATCCCGGTCATGGCGGTCGGCGGCATCCAGGGTGCCGATCACGTCAACACGATCCTCGCAGCAGGCCGCGCCGACCTGTGCGCGCTCGCGCGTCCGCACCTGTTCGATCCCTACCTCACGCGCCACGCGGCCGCGGAGTACGGCAACTGGGATTTCCCCTGGCCGAACCAGTACCTCGCCTCGCGCCCGCGCTCACCTCGCTAGCGCGCGCTGCTCGTGCTCGAGCAGCCAGCGCTTGCGCGCCACTCCCCCGCCGTAGCCGCTGAGCGTGCCGTCGCCGCGGATCACTCGGTGGCAAGGGATCACGATCGCGAGGCGGTTGCGGCCGTTGGCCGTGCCGACCGCGCGCTGCGCACCGGCGCGACCGATGCGCGCGGCGACCTCCGCATAAGCACGCGTCTGTCCGAACGGGATGCGGCGCAGCTCGCTCCACACGCGCCGTTCGAAATCCGTCCCGATCGGCGCGAGCTCGAGCTCGAAGCGCTCGCGCTCACCGGCGAAGTACTGCCCGAGCTGCTTCTCGGCTGCGGCGAGGTGTGCGTTGCGCGACTGGACGAGGACCGCGCCGAGGCTCTCTCGGAGCTCAGCGATCTCGCGCGCGAGGCGCTGCTCCACCGCGAACTCCACCAGGCGCAGTCCATCCGAGTCCGCCCCGAGCAGCAGCGTGCCGAGCGGCGAGTCTACCCAGCGCACACACAGGCTGCTCGAGCGCGCCGCGCGCGCCGGCGCTTCTCCGAAGTGGCGCTCGATCGCGGAGCGGAAGCCGCTCGCGGACTCGAAGCCGCTCGCGAGCTGCGCCTCGAGCACGCGTGAGCCGCGCTGCAGCGAGCGCAGGCCGGCACCGAGGCGTTGCGCGCGCTGCCAGGCCTGGAAGCTCTGTCCGAAGTGGCGTTGGAACTGCCGGCGCGCCGTGGAAGGATCGACGCCCAGCTGCACGAGTTGCTTCTCGCCGATGCGCGCCGCGCCGGAATGCTCGACGAGCTCGCACAGCCGCCGCACGAGCTCGGGCTTCTGCTCGAGCGGCTTGCAGCGCTTGCAGGCGCGAAATCCGGCGCTCTGCGCCTGCGCGGGCCCTGAGAAGAAGACGACGTTGCGCCGCAGCGGGCGGCGCGCCGGGCAAGTGACGCGGCAGAAGATCCCGGTCGTGCGCACGCCCGCGAGGAACAGGCCGTCGAAACCGGGATCGCGCTCGAGGAATGCGCGCCACATGCGCGCGGGAGCGAGGCTCTGGATCTTGCTCATGGACACCCATTGTCCACACTGCTCGCGCGCGCGAGGCCGATTTTCGGGCGCCGAAGCCCGAGCGCAGCTCAGAAGGCCCGACGTGCCTCGCGCTGGAAGCCGAGCAGCGCGAAGAAGACGCCCAAGGGCAGGCAAGCGACCGCGTGGAACATGCTCACGCTGTCGAGCAGCACGTACTGCGAGATGAGGAACAGGAACACGCCCAGGATGCCGTTGACCACCTGGTGCGTGTCCAGTCGATTGCAGGTGTAGCCGAGTGCCCCGCCGAGCACGAGCGAACCGAGCGCGGAGAAGAAGCTTCCGCCCGGACAGACGACGTCGGCGATGAGGAAGGCGCCGCCCATGCAGGCGGCCTCGCGGATCGCGCGGTCGCGCTCGGCCAGACGCATCTCGAAGGTCCGCCGCAGGCTCGTGCGGTATTCCTCGACCATCTCGCTCCGGCGATTCTCCGGCAGGTTCTGGAACCAAAGCTCGGAATCGCGCGGATCACGGGCGAGCGCGAGGGCCTGGGCCTCGCGACGATCGGACGGGAGCATCATGCGGGATGGAGGTTTGGCTGGAGGGGCGCGGGAAAGGCCTCCCGACGTGGAAGACCGCACGACCCTGACCCCTCAGCCTATCCCACGATTTCAGTGCGAGACCCGGAAAGAGTTTCCGCCTCTGTGCGGCTAGCATGGTCCGCGGTGCGGGGAGCGGGGGCGCAAGGAGCAGCATGCGCCCGATTTCGAATCCGCCCAATCCCTGGCTCACGACGCAGGTCGAGTATCTCGACGAACCGCAGCCCGCCGAGCTCCACGTGTACGAGGAGCGCGCGCGTTCGGCGCTGGTCGCGAACGACAGCCCCGACGTCGGCTTCCGCTGGAGCGTCAACCCCTACCGCGGCTGCCAGCACGCCTGCGCGTACTGCTACGCGCGGCCCTCGCACCAGTACCTGGGTTTCGGCGCGGGCACCGATTTCGAGCGGCGCATCGTGGTCAAGACCAATGTGCACGAGCTGCTCTCGCTCGAGCTCGCGCGGCCGTCATGGAAGCGCGAGTGCGTCGCTTTCTCGGGCAACACCGACTGCTACCAGCCGCTCGAGGCGAGCTACGAGCTCACGCGCCGCTGCCTCGAGGTCGCGCTCGCGCGCTGCACGCCGGTCGGCATCATCACCAAGAGCACGCTCGTGCGCCGCGACCTCGATGTGCTCTCGGAGCTCGCGCGCGGTCCTGGAGCGAGCGTGCACGTCTCGATCGCCTTCCTCGATGAACGCGTCGCACGCCTGATCGAGCCGGGTGCGCCCACGCCCAAGCGGCGCTTCGAGACGCTGAGGTTGCTCGCGGAGGCCGGTGTTCGCACGGGTGTCGCGATCGCGCCACTCATCCCCGGGCTGAACGAGAGCGACGTCGCGGGCATCCTCGCGCGTGCGAAGGACGCGGGTGCCTCGAGCGCCTTCCTGGTGCTCCTGCGCCTGCCGGCCGAGGTGCTGCCGGTCTTCCGCGAGCGCCTCGCGAGCGCGCTGCCCGAGCGCGCGCGCAAGGTCGAGAACGCGCTGCGCGAGATGAAACAGGGCGCCTGGAACCGCTCCGAATTCGGCCTGCGCATGCGCGGCAGCGGCCCGCGCTGGGAGGCGATCGAGCGCATGTTCGCGATCCAGTGCCGGCGCCTGGGGTTGAACCTGCCGGAGGAAGAGCCACGCGCGCCAAGGTCGGTGCAGGGCATGCTCTTCGCGAGTTGAGCTGCTATTCTGCGCGCGTGCGTTCCCGATGCACGATCACGCTCGCGTTCCTCGGCCTGGCATGTGCAGGCTGCCTCTCGCGCGGCGATTCGATCGAGGGCAAGGACTACCACGTCGAGTTTCCGCAGGCGCGCATCTCGCTTGCGATGCACACGGACCGCGACGGCGAGCCGGTCGAGCCGGGAGCGCAGGCCGCGCTCGTGCTTGAGGCCACGCGTGCGCGAGGGAGCTCGCGCCAGCAATTGGGCGCGGGCGACACGCTGCGCTTCAAGCAGACGGACTTCACCGGCCCGGGCCCGCTCGACGTCGACTTCGAGCTCGACGTGTTTTCCTTGCTGTACCGCGGCGGGATGCCCCTGGGCTCGAACTTCGAGGGCGCGGTGCTCGTCGGCGGCTCGGGCTTCAGCCGCTACCTGCACCTGGACGGTGTCGGAGCGAACGTCTCCGACTCCGACTTCTTCCTGCTGCCCGCCGCAGGCGCCGAGCTCGAATGGCAGGCGATGGACGGCGTTTCGCTCTACTCGCGCTACTTGATCGACTGCGACACCGACAACCACCTCGCGCCCGTGCTGCGCATGTTCGAGGCCGGCCTGCGCGTGCAGCCGCATGCGAACCTGGCGCTCTTCGCCGGCTGGCGCGACTGGCGCTACGACGAGCAGCGTCCGAGCGAGTCGGATCTCGTCTTCGAAATCGAGGGCGCCGTGCTCGGCTTCGAGCTGCTCTTCTGAGCGCCGCTCAGTTCCAGCGGTGGAAGGCCGGGTGGCCCTCCTGGATCGCGACGAACACGCCGCGACAGGTGGAGGTCACTTTTCCGCCGGAGAGGATCTCCGCTTCGATCACCGCGCGGTCGTCGCTCGACTCGACCACGCGCGCCTCGATGCGCAGCGGTTGCGTCGAGGGCGTCGTGCGCTTGAGCTTGACGTGGAACTCGCTCGTCACCGTGCTCGGCAGCTCCTTGGCGCCGTTCTTCTGCAGCAGGTGGTAGGCCGCGGTCCAGTTCGAGTGGCAGTCGAAGAGCGCGCCGATGATCCCGCCGTTCACGACGCCCGGGAAAGCCTCATGGTGCTTCTCCGGCGTCCAGTCGGCGACGATCTTGTCGCCCTCGATGCGCGACTGGATGCGCAGGCCCTTCTCGTTCGCTGGACCGCAGCCGAAACAGCGGTTGTTCGGCGCGTAGCGCTGCTGGAGGCTGTCGTTCATGCGCGGCGTGGAGTTGGTGGGCGACACAGGATTTGAACCTGTAACCTCCACGCTGTGAACATGGCACTCTACCGATTGAGTTAGTCGCCCACCGTGGGGCGAAGAATCTAGCGGAGGAGGGCCCCGCCGACAAGTCTCGGGCGCGTCCCCGGCCCGCCGAGGCTAGACCGGGCCGAGGTCCCGCCCGAGCGAGCCCTTGAGCAGCTCCCCGAGCTTGCTCTCCGCGCGGCGCAGCATCATCCGCACGGCGTCCTCGGAGCGGCCTTCCATCTTCTCGCCCGCCTCGCGCAGCGAGAGGCCCTCGAAGAAGACCAGCGTGATCGCCTCGCGGTGCTCCTTGGAGAGCTCGCCGAGCGCCTGGCGCAGGTGGCCGAAAGCCTCCTCGCGCGAGACCTGCATCGTCACGGAGAGATCCGGGCTCGCCAGATCCATCCCCGGCGTCGGCTCACCACCGGGTTGCGCGGGGCCGCTGAGCGTGCGCTCGCGCGTCTGGTCGCGCTTGTTGGCCGAGTAGAACTCGGCCTTGTCGCGGATCTTGTTCTGCAGGATCTGCATCAGCCAGCGCACGAGCGAATCGGGCCCGCGGTACTCGTAGTTGCGGAAGTCGCGCGTCGCCTCGCGGAACGTCGTCTGCGCGAGGTCGTCGGGCTCTTCCTTCATCTTCAGGCGCGCGCCGATGCGGCGCCGCGCCACGTCGAGCAGCAGCGGCTGGTGCCGCGCGAAGAGCTCGTTCAGCGCATCCGTGTCCCCCGCCTTCGCGCGGACGACGAGCGCCTGGATGTCTTCGTCTTTGTTGCTTCCCTGCTCTGCCATGGGCACCACCACTCAGCGACTCGAGGCGCTGGTCGAGATTATCGGATGATCCGTCCCCCGTGCATGACCCATTCGACGCTCTCGAGGCGCCGGACATCGGCCAGGGGGTCCCCAGGGATTGCGATCAGGTCCGCCAGCTTTCCAGGGGCGATCTCGCCCCGGTCCTCGACCCCGAGGAGCTCCGCGGCGGCCAGGGTGGCCGAGCGTATGGCAGCGGCGGGCGTCATGCCCAGTCGCACCAGACAGGCGAATTCGTGGGCGTTCTCGCCGTGCGGGTAGACCGCGGCATCGGTCCCGTAGGCGATCTTGACCCCGCGCGAAATGGCCTTGTGCATGCTCTCGTCCTTGAGCGCGAAGATCGTCTGCGCCTTGTGCCGTACGAGCTCGGGCAGGCGCGCGAGATCGAGGCGCTCCTGTAGATAGTAGGTCGGGACGAGGAAGGTACCGCGCGCAAGCATTTCGTCGATCACGGTATCGTCGAGGATGCTGCCGTGCTCGATCGAGGCCACGCCCGCCTTCACCGCGGCCAGGATCCCGTCGCGGCCGTGCGCATGCGCACAGACCTTGATCCCGTGGCGCGCGGCCTCGTCGACGATCGCCTTCAACTCGGCGTCGGAGAGCTGCTGCGCCCCTACCGAGGCCTCGAAAGAGAGCACGCCCGCGGTCGCGATGCACTTGATCACCTTCGCGCCATACTTGATCTGCGCGCGCACGGCCTTGACGCACTCCTCGGGCCCGTCGGCGATGCCGTGCTCGGGATCGCGCTCGAGGATGCCGGGCGCGAAGCCCGTCTCGTCCGCGTGGCCGCCTGTGATCCCGATCGCGTGTCCGGCGGGGAAGATCCAGGGCCCGTCGATCTCGCCGCGCTCGACGGCCTTCATCAGCGCCACGTCCACCCAGTCGCTCGAGCCGACGTCGCGCACGGTCGTGAAGCCCGCGAGCAGCGTCACGCGCGCGTTGTGCGCGCCGTGCAGCGCGGTGTCGGCAGCACTCTCGTGCACAGACGCGTTGACCCAGTCGCCCTCGAGCGAGCCGGTGAGGTGCGTGTGCATGTCCATCAGCCCGGGCACGAGCGTGCGCTCGCCCAGATCGACGATCTGCGCGCCCGCGGGGACGGGATCGCCGGCCCTGCCGACCGACTCGATCTTCTGCCCGGAGACGACGATCTGCGGGTGCGCGACGAGCTTGCCCGCGCGCACGTCGAGCATCTGCGCGGCGCGCAGGACGATCGGGACGGGAGACGAGGAGGGAGCGGGCGCGGCCTGCGGAGCGCTGCAGGCGCACAGGAGCAGGAAGAGGAGCGGCATCGCGGCATGGTACGCCGCGTCCGCGATCAGGTCCTGCCGATCTTCTCCAGGAACTCGGGCTCGAGCAGCACCTTTACGCCGAGCTCCTGCGCCTTCTTGGCCTTGCTCCCCGGACTGCCGCCGACGACGAGGAAGTGCGTCTTGGCGCTGACCGAGGACGCGACCTTGCCGCCCTGATCCTCGACGATCTGCTTGGCTTCGTTGCGGCCCAACTTCTCCAGCGTGCCTGTGAACACGACCGTCTGGCCGCTGAAGAAGCCGCTCGCTGTGCTCGTGCGCCTGGAGTCGATCTCGACGCCGTTCGCGAACAGTCGCTCGAGCAGTGCGCGCCCCGCCGCGTCGCGAAACCAGCCGTGCACGCGCGCGGCGACTTCCGGACCGACGCCGTCGATGTGCTGCAGCTCATCGAGCGAGGCCGCCTCGAGCTCGGCGAGGTTCTCGAAGTGCTTGGCGAGCAGCGCGGCGGTCGCCGGACCGATCTCGGGGATCGCGAGCGCGACGAGGAAGCGCGCGAAGGGGATCTTGCGGCGCTGCCCGAGCTGTTCGAGCAGGTTCGCGATCGACTTCTCGCCCCAGCGCTCCAGACCGAGGAGCTTGTCGCGGTCGAGCGCGAAGAGATCGGCGGGCGACCCCAGGATCCCCGCGTCGAAGAGCTGCGCCACCTGCTTCTCGCCCAGCCCATCGATCTCGAAGGCGCCGTCGCCCGCGAGCACGAGCGTGCGGCCGACGAGCTGCGGCGGACAGTCCAGGTTCGGGCAGCGCCAGTACTTGCCCTCCGCGACCGCCGGCGTCGAACACACCGGGCAGGATTTCGGCATCTCGAAGCTCTCGCGCCAGCGCCAGGCGACGCCCGGGCGGATCGCTGCGTGCTCGTCGTGCAGTTCCTCGGGCACGCCCTCCTCCCAGCCCGCGGGTGCGTCTCCCTCTGCAGCCTTCGCCACCGCGGTGATCTGCGGGATCACGTCGCCCGCGCGGCGCAGGAAGACGCGGTCGCCGATGTGCACGCCGAGCGCCGCGACGTAGTCGGCGTTGTGCAGCGTCGCGTGGCGCACGGTGATGCCGCCGACCTCGACCGGCTCGACGTGCGCGCGCGGCGTCAGGCGCCCGCCGTTGCCGACCATGGTCTCGACCGCGCGCAGCGTGCTCGAGGCTTCCAGGGGCGCGAACTTGTGCGCGTACTGCCAGCGCGTCGCCCGCGAGGTCGAGCCCAGGCGCGCGCGCAGGTCGAGCCGGTCGAGCTTGGCGACCACACCGTCGATGTCGAAGGGCAGCTCGAGGCGCCTGCGCTCGATCTCGTCGTGGTAGGCGATCGCCGCCGCGAGCCCGCGCACGCGCCGCGACGCGCCGGCGTCGGCGAAACCCCAGGCGTGCAGCGCGGCCATGACCTCGGTCTGCGTCGCGAGGTCGAGGCCCTCGAGCTGCGGCGCGGACCAGGGGTAGAACTCGAGCGGATAGCGCGCGACCTCGGCCGGATCGTTGCGCCGCAAGGCACCCGAGACCGTGTTGCGCGGGTTGGCGAAGAGCGGCAGGCCGGCCTGCGCGCGCTGCGCGTTGAGCTGCGCGAAGCGCGCACGCGCGATCAGCACCTCGCCGCGCACTTCGACGCGCCGGGGGATCGCGTGGCCCTCGCGCGCGAGCACGAGTGGCAGGTTGCGCACCGTGCGCAGGTTGGCCGTGATCTCTTCGCCCTGCACGCCGTCGCCGCGCATCGCACCGCGCACGAGGCGGCCATCCTCGTAGACGAGCGCGGCGCTGACGCCATCGAACTTGGGCTCGAGCGCCCAGTCGAGCTCGTCGCCGCTCGGCAGGCCGAGGAAGCGCACGATGCGCGCCTCGAAGTCGCGCACCTCCTCCTCGTTGAACAAGCTGTCGATCGAGAGCATCGGCACCACGTGCTCGACGGTCGCGAAGCCCTGGCCCTCGGGCAGCGGCGCGCCGACGCGCTGCGTCGGGCTGTCGGGTGTCACGAGCGCGGGGTGGTCGAGTTCGAGGCGCTTGAGCTCGGAGAAGAGCGCGTCGTACTCCGCGTCGCTGAGCTCGGGCCGCGACTCGACGTAGTACAGCCGGTCGTGGCGCCGGATCTCGCTGCGGAGTTCGGCGATGCGCTTCTCGACGCTCTTCTGCGGGCTCATGCGGTCGATCGGCTCCTCGAAAAGGCGCGCTACTCCAGGTCCGCGGGGCCGAAGGCGTCGGGCAGGAGCTCGTCCAGGCGGCACTCGAGCACCGCCCCGCGCGGACCTTCGACGAGCACGCGCAGCTTGGGCGCGAACTCGTGCAGCACCTGGCGGCACGCGCCGCAGGGCATCACGGGCCGGCCCTTGGCGTTCGAGATCGCGATCGCGCGGAAGCGCGTCGCGCCCTCGGAGACGGCCTTCGCGACCGCGTTGCGCTCGGCGCACACCGAGAGCGGGTAGGAAGCGCACTCGACGTTGCAGGCCGCGAAGACGCGTCCGTCGGCGGCGCGCAGCGCTGCGCCGATGCGGACGCCGGAGTAGGGGCTGTGCGCGCGGCGCGAGACCTCGCGGGCCCGTGTCAGGAGGTCGCGGTCCGAGGCGACGTCCCGCGCACGCGCACGGCCACGGTCCTCAGAACGCGAAGTCGTCGTCTTCCGGCGGCTTTTCATCCGCGGCAGCCTCGCGCTTCTGCCGCCAGCCGTCAACGGGCGCGAGCGTGTCGGGCGTTTCGACATCCGTCGGCGCCTCGTAGGCCTCGTAGCCCAGGTACGGCACGCGCATGCGCACCTGCCGCCGGCCGGTCGAGGGATCCTCGCGCTCCTCGGGCTCGACGCGCACGCGCGTGCGCAGGCCGATGAGGTCGGTGGGCACGATCTCGACCACGCCTTTCACGTCGAGGCCCAAGGCCGCGAGCACCTTCTTCACGCGGTAGATGCCGCGCTCGCTCCAGGTGAGCGAGTCCCAGGCGGCAGTGCGCCCGGCCCACTCGCCGTCGAGCACCTCGAGGCGGTAGCTCCAGCGCACGCTGCCGTCGCGGGAGCGGCCGTCGCGCACCTCGGCGACGCGGCAGTTGTGCAGGCCTTCGGGAACGTGGACGTAGGATTCGACATCGTCGACGGAGCTGAAATCGAAGCGCATGGTTGGGTCTTTGGGGTTCGGGGCCATTGCCTCCACCCCAAAGACGCTCGGAAGGCCCCAAGGTTGTGCGTCCGCGGCTAGGATTTCTTGCGGCGATGCTGAAGACGATCCTGATCGTGGCTGCGGCCTGCATGCTGCTCGAGCGCCTCGCGCCGGGCTGGAAGCTGCCGCGCGTGCGCACCTGGACCGCGCGCGTGCTGCTCGTGAACGCGGTGCAGCTGGGCGTCGTGCTGCTCGCGGGCTGGAGCTGGGAGCGCTGGCTTTCCTCCGCCTCGCTCTTGCACCTCTCGGCGCAGCTCTCTCCGCTCGTCGGCGGGTTCCTGGCCTACTTCATCGCCACCTTCGTCTTCTACTGGTGGCACCGCTGGCGGCACACGGTCGGGTTCCTCTGGCGCGGCTTCCACCAGATCCACCACAGCCCGCAGCGCATCGAGCTCTTGACCTCGTTCTACAAGCACCCGCTGGAGATGATCGCCAACTCGATCCTCGGCAGCCTGCTCGTCTACGCGCTGCTCGGTCTCTCGCTCGAGGCGGGAACGGTGTACACGGCCTGCACCGCGCTGGGCGAGTTCTTCTACCACACCAGCGTGCGCACACCGCGCTGGGTCGGATTCGTGTTCCAGCGGCCTGAGATGCACCGCATCCACCACCAGCATGGCCGGCACCAGAACAACTACGGCGACTTCGTCTGCTGGGACATGCTCTTCGGCACCTACGAGAACCCGCGTGAGTTCAGCGCGACGTGCGGCTTCGACGATGCGCGCGAACAGCGGCTGGCGGAGATGCTGCGCTTCCGCGACGTGCATCAGTCGTAGGCGAGGAGCTCCGCACCGTGCGCGCGCGTGCCCGGGCCCGTGACCGCGTCGAACACGCGCTCCATGTTGCCGCCGCAGATCGCGAGCACCTCGCTCTCGTCGAAGCCGCGCGCGAAGAGCGCCTCGACCAGGTTGCCGTAGCAGCTCGCGTCCTCGAGCCCCTGCGGCGTGCGCAGGATGCCGTCGAAGTCCGACCCGATCCCGACGTGCTCGATGCCCGCGACCTCGACCACGTGCTCGATGTGCTCGACCACGACCCAGATCGGCAGCGGCTCGGCCTTCTCCTGCAGATACTCGCCTTGGCGCAGGAAGAGCTCGGTCGGATTCCGGCCCGCGAGGCGCTTGAAACCCTCGCTGTCGCGCAGCCGCTGATCTTCCTGCTGCCCCACGGCCGAGAGGAAGGGCACGCAGAACACGATGCCGCACACGCCGCCGTTGCGCTTCAGCGCGCGCAGCTGTTCGTCGGTCAGGTTGCGCTGGTGGCCGTGCAGCACCTTGCAGCCCGAGTGGCTCGCGATCACGGGCTTCGCGCTCGTCTCGAGCGCGTCGTAGAACGACTTCTCCCCCGCGTGCGAGAGATCGATGAGCATCCCGAGCTCGTTCATCGTGCGCACGACGTCGCGGCCGAACTCGCTCAGTCCTTCCGGCGCCTCCGGCCCCGCGCCGCTCTGGCACGAGCGGATCCACGAGAGGTGGTTGTTCCAGACCAGCGTCAGCACGCGCACGCCGCGCTCGAAGAACCAAACGAGCTCGTCGAGGCTCTCCTCGAGCGAGTGCCCGCCTTCGATGCCGGGGATCCCGGCGAGCTTCCCCGCCGCGCGCGCCTCACGCAGTTGGCGGCCGTTGCCCGCGAAGGCGAGCCGCTCGGGGTGCGCCGCGAGGAGTCGGTGGAACTCGCGCAACAAGTTGCGCGTGCGCAGCTTGGCTCCGCCGAGCTCCGCGGCGATGTACTTGGGATCGACCCAGTTGACGAAGACCATCGAACCCAGCCCGCCCTGCTCGCCGCGCACGAGGTCGAGGTGGCCTTCCGTGCGCACTCCCAGGTCGTGTTCGAGGTCGAGTTGGCGCTGCAGCGAGTCGACGTGCGCGTCGAAGACCGGCCGGCGCGCGACGAGGGCGCGGGCGCGCGGCGAGAGGGCTCGGTCAGGGCTCATCGGAGCGCGCCAGCCTAGCCGCGCCCCGGGTAGCATGGGGAGGATGAGCACAGGAGCCCCGAAGTCCCCCGTCGGCCGGGTCGGGGTCGTGCACGGCCGGACGCCGCTGCTCGCGCGGCTCAACGCCTGGCGCAAGCGCTCGCCGCTCTCGCCCTACTGGCTGGACTGGAAGTTCCTGCGCGGGGCGATCGAGAAGCTCGCGCCCAGCGCCCGGGGCGTGATGCTCGACGTCGGTTGCTCCGAGCGACCCTACGGCGAGCTCTTCGCGCCCTACGTCACGCGCTACGTCGGACTGGACTACCCGCCGGCGCTGCTCGACAAGCAGCCCGAGCTGTGGAAGATCCTCGACCGCGCCAAGCGCTCGGTGGACGTCTTCGGCGACGGCCGGCGGCTGCCCTTCGCCGACGCGAGCTTCGAGACGGTGCTCTCGACCGAGGTGCTCGAGCACGTGCTCTCTCCCCGCGCGGTGGTCGAAGAGATGGCGCGCGTGCTGAAGCCCGGTGGCCGGCTGCTCGTCACCGTGCCCTTCATGCAGCCGCTGCACGAAATCCCCTCGGACTTCTACCGCTACACGCCCTTCGCGCTGCGCCGCATGGTCGAGGAGACGGGCCTGGTGGTGGAGGTGATCGAGCCGCGCGGCAATTTCGCGGCCTCGCTCGGCGCGCTCGGGTCCCAGTACCTGCTGCGCTCCTTCGGGGCCAGCGAGCGCCAGAGCGACGGCAGCGTGATCCCCTCGCGCTGGAAGAGCCTGATCGTGTTCCCGGCCGCCGCCTTCCTCCAGACTGCCTTCTATCTGCTCTCCAAGGTCACCACGGACGACGCCGTGGCGCTCGGCTACAGCATCGTGGCGCGCAAGCCAGAGGCGCCCGGCGGCGGCCGAGCCACTCTGTCAGCCTGACAGGGGCGGGCGCCCGCCTCCCCCCTCGCTGCCACGCTGACAGTCGCAGGGCGGCTCCAGGGCCCTCCAGATGGGTCCGTCGGGCTCCCGGGGGCCCCGGCATGCGCTTTGCTTTTCCAGGTGCCCGATTCCCGGGATCTGCATGGCCATCTCCAGACGAGTCCTCGTTGCCGATGACGACCGCGACCTGCGCGCGTGCGTCTGCGATCTGCTTGGGGACTGGCCGCTGGAGATCATCCAGGCCGAGACCGGAAGCGCCGCGCTCGAGATCCTGCGCGGGGAGCCCCTGCTGCTCGCCCTGCTCGACATGCACATGCCGGGCTACACCGGGCTCGAACTCGTCAGCCTGGTCCGCCGGGAGACGCTGGGCGTGCCTTGCATCGTCCTCTCGGGCGACGCCACCGAGGCGTTGCGCTCGATGGCGATGCACGAGGGCGCGTTGGCGGTCTTCCGCAAGCCGCCCGAGCCGGCCCTGCTGCGCGCCGAGATCTCGCGCGTGCTGCGCCTGTCCGACGGCCTGGACCGCCCCCTGCACTGAACCAAGCCTTCCGCGCCTGCGCGCGGGAGCGCCTTCCCCTCACCATCCCTGACTCACAGAACCACACTCTTCGAAGAGCTTCGATACCCATGAGCACCAAGACCCAAGCCAAGCCCAACACGAACAAGAAGTCCGGCTCGATCCGCCCGCTGGGCGATCGCGTGCTGATCAAGCGCGCGGAAGCCGAGTCCAAGACCGCCGGCGGGATCCTGCTCCCCGAGAGCGCCAAGGACAAGCCCAAGGAGGGCAGCGTGATCGCGATCGGCGAAGGCCGCACGCTCGACAACGGCACGCGCTCGACCTTCTCGGTCAAGGTCGGCGACACCGTGCTCTTCACCTCCTACGCCGGCACCGAAGTGAAGTTCGGCGGCGAGGACTACCTGATCATGCGCGAGGAAGACATCCTCGGCATCGTCGGCTGATCCACCCTCCCGCACACCCGAACCCAGAAAGCAAAGACAACATGGCCAAGCAGATCTGCTACGACGCCGCCGCCCGCGAGAAGATTCGCGACGGCGTGCGCAAGCTCGCCCGAGCGGTGAAAGTCACCCTGGGCCCGCGCGGGCGCAACGTGATCATCGAGAAGTCCTTCGGGTCGCCGACGGTGACCAAGGACGGCGTGACGGTCTCCAAGGAGGTCGATCTCGAGGACGCCTACGAGAACATGGGCGCGCAGCTGGTGAAGCAAGTCGCCCAGCGCACGAACGACCAGGCGGGCGACGGCACGACCTCCGCCACGGTGCTCGCCGAGGCGATCTTCGAGGAAGGCCTGAAGAACGTCACCGCCGGCGCCAACCCGATCGCGCTGAAGCGCGGCATCGACAAGGCGGTCAACGCCACCGTCGCGCAGCTCAAGAAGCTCTCGACCAACGTCAAGGGCCACCAGGAGATCGCTCAGGTCGGCACGATCGCCTCCAACGGCGACACCGAGATCGGCGAGATGATCGCCAAGGCGATGGACAAGGTCGGCAAGGACGGCGTGATCACGGTCGAGGAAGGCCGCTCGATCACCACCGAGGTCGAGTGGGTCGAGGGCATGCAGTTCGACAAGGGCTGGCTCTCGCCGCACTTCATCACCAACCCGACCACGATGGAGACCGTCTACGAAGACGCCTACGTGCTCGTGAACGAGAAGAAGATCAGCAGCATCAAGGAGCTGATCCCGCTGCTCGAACAGGTCGCCCAGTCGGGCAAGCCGCTCCTGATCATCGCCGAGGAGGTCGAGGGCGAGGCCCTCGCCACGCTCGTCGTGAACAAGCTGCGCGGCATCTTCCCCTGCGTCGCCGTCAAGGCGCCCGGCTTCGGTGATCGCCGCAAGGCGATGCTCGAGGACATCGCGAACCTGGTCGGGCGCCAACCCGATCATGGAAGCGACCGGCGCCCCGCTCGAGCAGGTGACGATCAAGGACCTCGGTCGTGCGAAGAAGGTCATCGTGGCCAAGGAAACCTGCACCATCATCGAGGGTGCCGGCTCCAAGGACGCGATCCGCGGCCGCATCGCCCAGATCAAGGCCGAGATCGAGACGATCAAGAGCGACTACGACAAGGAGAAGCTCCAGGAACGCCTGGCCAAGCTCTCCGGCGGCGTCGCGAAGGTCAACGTCGGTGCTGCGACCGAGGCCGAGATGAAGGAGAAGAAGATGCGCGTCGAGGACGCGCTGCACGCCACGCGCGCAGCCGTCGAAGAAGGCATCGTCCCCGGCGGCGGCTCGGCGCTGCTCTCCTGCATCGAGGTCGTCGAGGGTCTGAAGCTCGAGGGTGACGAACGGGTCGGCGCGCAGATCGTGCGCCGCGCGCTCGAAGCTCCGATGCGCCAGATCGCGAGCAACGCAGGTCTCGACGGCGCGGTCGTCGTCCAGAACGTGCGCTCCAACAAGACGAAGAACTGGGGCTTCAACGCCGCCACCGAAGAGTACGAGGACATGGTCAAGTCCGGCGTCATCGACCCCACGAAGGTCGTGCGCACGGCGCTGCAGAACGCGGCCTCGGTCGCGAGCCTGCTGCTGACCACCGACGCGCTCGTCTCCGACCTCCCCGCCAAGGAGAAGGAAGGCGCGCACGCGGGCCACGGGCACTGATCCCGTCTCCACGAGCGAGTACGACGCGGGCCGTCCGGTGCGACCGGGCGGCCCGCTGTGTTTCTTGCGCGTCCGCGCGACTCAGGAGAGCAGCAGCTCGAGGTCCTCGCGCGTCAGCGTGCCCATGCCGCCCTGGTCCTCGCGCAGGATCGCCTCGGCCAGGCCGCGCTTCTTCTCCTGCAGCTCGAGCACGCGCTCCTCGATCGTGTTGCGCGCGACGATGCGGTAGGCGATCACGCGCCGCGTCTGGCCGATGCGGTGCGCGCGGTCGATGGCCTGCGTCTCGACCGCGGGGTTCCACCAGGGATCGAGCAGGAAGACGTAGTCGGCCGCGGTCAGGTTCAGGCCGAAACCGCCGGCCTTGAGACTGATCAGGAAGAACGGGCAGTCCGGGTCCTCCTGGAAATGCTTGACGCGCGCCTCGCGGTCGTCGGTGCCGCCGTCGAGGTACTCGTAGGGAATCCCGCGCGCGTCGAGGTTCGAGCGCACGATCGCGAGCAGCGAGGTGAACTGCGAGAAGATCAGCGCCTTGTGGCCGCCCTCGCGCGCGTCCTCGAGCATGCCGAGCAGCGCCTCGAGCTTGGCCGAGCTGTCGCCCACGCGCGCGGGGTCGAGCAGGCCCGGGTGGCGCGGCCTGGCGCAGGCGCAAGAGCGCCGTGAGCACGTGCACGCCGACCCCCTCGCCCGGCTGCATGCCCGCGAGCGTCTGGCGGAAGTGCTCGCGCAGCTCGTCGTACTCCTCGCGCTGACGGCCCTCGAGCGAGCACAAGAGCGTCTGTTCGGTCTTCTCGGGCAGGTCGGTGAGCACCTGCTCCTTCGTGCGGCGCAGGAAGAACGGCCGCAACGCGCGCGAGAGCCGCTGCAGCGACTGCGTGTCGCCCGTGGGCTCCGTCGTGCGCGCGTCGACCTCGCGCAGCGCGCCGATGTTGCCGAGCATGCCCGGATTGAGGAACTCGAAGATCGACCACAGGTCGCCGAGGTGGTTCTCGACCGGCGTGCCCGAGAGCGCAAGGCGGCGATCGGCCTGCAAGAGGCGCGCCGCCTTCGACGACTGGCTGGCGGGGTTCTTGATCGCCTGTGCCTCGTCGAGCACGACGGTGTCAAAGCGCAGCTTCGAGAGGCGCACCGCGTCCTGGCGCAGCGTGCCGTAGGTCGTGACGACGATGTCCTGCTGCTCGATGCGCTTCCACTTCCCCTGGCGGTCGCTGCCGGTGTACTCCATCACCGTCAGATCGGGCGTGAAGCGCCGCGCTTCCTGCACCCAGTGGAAGCACAGCGAGCGCGGTGTCACGACCAGCGAGGGGCGCCGTTCGCCCTGCTGCTCCTGTCGGCGGCGCAGCAGGTGCGCGAGCACCTGCACCGTCTTGCCCAAGCCCATGTCGTCCGCGAGACAGCCGCCGAAGCCGAGCTGGCCAAGGAAATGCAGCCAGCCGAGCGCCTCGCGCTGGTAGCTGCGCAGCTCGCCGACGAAGCCCTCGGGCTCGACGAGCGCCTGCACGCCCGAGAAGGCCGCGATGCGCTCGCGCAGGTCCTCGAAACCGGCGTCGAGCTCGACGTTCTCGCGTCCGGCGAGCAGCGCGTCGAGCACCCAACCCTGGCTCTTCTCGAAGCGCAGCGCGTCTTCTTGTTCCTCGCCCAGCGCCTCGAACAGGCGCCAGTCCTCGAGCCAGCGCTCGGGCAGGATGCCGATCGAGCCGTCGCCGAGCTTGACCGTGCGGCGCTTCTGGCGCGCGGCCTCGAGCAGCGCCGGGAAGCTCGCGGTCTCGCCCTCGAAGTCGAGTCCGCCTTCGAGGTCGAACCAGTCCAGGCCGGAGCGCACCGAGTAGCGCAGCGTGCCCGAGCGCCGCCAGCGCAGGCCTTCCGCGTCCACCGACCAGCCCGCGTCGAGCAGGGTGCGCACCAGATCGACCAGGCGTGCCGCATCCACCAGCGCGTCGCGCTGTGCGTCGGGCTCGTGCGCCTCGACGCCCGGCGCCGCGAGCAACTCCGCGAGGCGCTCGGACTCCGACGAGAGGTCGCGCCGCACGAGCGTCGCGAGCGCGCCCTCGAGGCCGGGCTTCTTGAGCACGTGCAGCTCGTCGCTGGCGCGCACGCGCACGCCCTCGTAGTCGAAGCTCACGCGCGCGTCGAGCTTGGTGCTCCCCGTTCCGCGCCGGCCGACCCACAGGTGCGGCCGCGGCGGCGACTCCTCGGCCCAGCGCACGCCGGCCGCGATGACCGCGGGCGTGCCCGACTGTTCGAGCAGCGCGTGCAACAGCTCGGATTCCTCGTCCAGGCTTGCGCGCAACGGTCCGTCGCGGCGGATCGACTCGATCCACACGCCCGCGCCGTGCGCGCGAAAGCTGCACAGCGCGTCCTCCGTGAAGAACCAGCTCGAACCGAGGAACAGCCAGGGGTCCTGGATCGGGATGCGCTGCTCACCGCGCACGAGCAGCGCGTCGAGCAGGCACTGGTCGAGCTCCTCGTCGCGCTGCAGCTCGAAGCGCAGGTCCCAGGCACTCTCCGCGTCCCAGGCGAGCGCACCGCTCGAGCGTCGCTCGCCCACCTCGAGGTACAGGCGAGCGCTGCGGCACAAGAGCGGCAGCAGCACTTCGGCTTGCGATTCGTCGAGGTGTGCAGCCGGCGTGCGCGCGTTGCGCGAGGTGCCGCCCGCGGGCATGTCGGTCAGCGATCCGGCGAGCAGGCCGAGAACCTTCGCGTCGAGCGGGTCGCGCGCCGCGGAGCGCTCCCACTGCTCGAGGTCGAGCGCCTTGCGCGAGCCGAAGCGTCCGTTGCGCAAGCGCTTCTCCTGGTACAGACGCAGTACCACGCGCGCCTCGTTGAGCGTCTTGTCGACGCCGACGACGAACACGATGCGCGTGGATCCGGGCGGGATGCTCGTCCAGGGATCGCGCAGCTTGCGCGTGCGCGGCGGCCGCAGGAGCCGCAGGCGGAAGCGCCAGTCGGCGCTCTCGGGCTCGCCCGCCACGGTCTCGAGCGCAGCTTCCGGCGGCTCGAGCTCGGACTGCGCGAGGATCACGGCCCACAGGTGCGGGCAGCTGCCGTTCTCGCGGAAGCGCACGCAGGTGCAGGCCGCGTCGGTGCGCACCTGTTCCTCGGACCAGCGCACGCCGACGTCGTACACCTCGCCGTCCTCGACCTCGGCGAGCAGGAATCCGCGCTGCTGCTCGCTGATCGTCACGCGACCGTCGCGCACGAGCTGAGCTCCCTCCGCCCGCAGGACGGGAGAGAATTCGTGTTCGAGCTGCCGAGCCAGTTGCTGCGCCATGAGCCGGAAGAGGATAGGGGTCGGATGAAGGCGCGGCCAGGGAGTGCGCTGCTAGACTGCCCCGCGCACGGCTCCAGAATGCTCTCCGCTCGCCGCACGATCGCCGTCGACTGGTCGGGCGCCGCCCGCGGCGCGGAACGGCGCATCTGGCTCGCTGAGGTGGTGGAAGGCCGTTTGCTGCGTCTGGAATGCGGTCGGACGCGCGAGGAACTCGTGCGCCACCTCGCGGATTGCACGCAGCGCGAGCCCTCGCTCGCCGTCGGCTTCGATTTCGCGTTCGGATTTCCCGCCTGGTTCGCGCGCGAGCTCGGCGCGGGCCTCGCGCACGAGGCATGGAGCGCGGCCGCCGAGCGCGGCGAAGAGTGGCTCGCGCGCTCACCGGCGCCCTTCTTCGGCCGCAAGGGCTCGCGCCGGCCTGCCAAGGATCCCGCGCGGCCGCTGTGGCGGCGCACCGAGCTCGAGCACCCTGCGCTGCAGGGCATCGCGCCCAAGTCCGTGTTCCAGATCGGTGGCGCGGGCGCCGTCGGCACCGGATCGCTGCGCGGCATGCCGCTCCTGCCCGTCCTCGAGCGCGCCGGATTCTCGATCTGGCCCTTCGCGCGCGCGACGCCGCCCTTCGCGGCCGAGATCTACCCGCGCTGGTTCACCGGTCCGCTGGCGAAGTCCGTGCGCCGCTCACGCGCGCTGCACCTGGCCAACCATCCGCTGCCCGCCGCGCGAGAGCTCTGCGAACTCGCGGAGGCGAGCGAGGACGCCTTCGACGCCGCCTGCTCGGCCCTGGCCCTCGCCGGCGCGCGCGCTCCGGCCGATCCGGCCGAGTTCGATTCGGTCTTCGGGCTCGAGGGTCGGATCTGGAGGCCGATCACCGACCCGCATGCCCAGTAGTCGTGTACGGAGCCAGAGCAATTTGTCTCCGATCCGGAGCCGCGCGCCGCGCGCGGCCCCGGATCGGAGACAAATTGCTCTGGCTCCGTACACTCTCCGCGATGTCCACCGAGATCCCCGAGCAGATCCTGGCCTGGTTCGACCGCATCCTCGACAAGCTCCAGGAGCACCCCAGCTACGCGCAGAAGATCCGCGACTCGCACACGCGGCGCGAGCGCTGGATCCTGAACTACCACTCGCACGGCGAGGGCCAGCCCTTCTGCGTCTCGATCTGCACGCGCGAGGAGAAGCTCGCGGTCTTCGGCCTGCCCGCGCCGCTCGAGGAGCTCGCCCACATCCGCGCCATCGGCAAGAACGCGGAGGACTGCGTGCCGCTGTGCCACGCGTTCGGAGCGCGCCTGCTCGCGCGCTACCCCGGCGCGCCCGAACCGCTGCCTTTCTTCCAGGGCGAGCCGCTCGGCTCCCAGCCGCCGCACTAGCGCCGCTCGAAGACCCAGGTCTGCGCGACCTCGCCCAGATTCCAGGCGAAGGGCAGCGGTCCGAGCGTGTGCGCCCACCAGCCCGCGCCCGAGCGCGGACCGAGGACCACCAGCGGCGAGTGCAGCGCGCGCTTGCGCTCCTCGAGTACGCGCACACGCTGCGCGTCGACGCCGAAGATGTTCGAATTGAGCATCGGCACGAGGATTCGGTCGCCCGCGCTCGGCGCAGGCCTCGCGCGGTCCTGCGCGCGCGCACCGGCGGCCTGCGCGTACCACTGGAAGCCCCAGTGGCCCTGAAACCAGACGCGCGTGCCCGACGGCGCCCGCGCGAGCTCGGTCGCGCTCGCGCGCGCCTCCTCGGCGACCTCGGTGTCCGCCCTCAAGAGCACGACGCCGAGCAGCGCGCCGGCGCCGAGTGCGAGCCCCAGCAGCGTCCGGCCTGCTGCGCGTTGCATCACCCGCGCGCCCTCGAGCGCGCGCGCGAGCACGATCGCGAACGCAGGCAGCGCGGGCAGGACGCTGCGCGCGAGGATCGCCCAGTCGACGAAGATCGCGAACACGCACGTGCCGCCGATCCACAGCGCGAGCAGGCGCGCCTCCCTCGTGCGCACGCGCAGCTCCGCGAGCGCGAGCAGGATCAGCGCGAGCCCGAGGAAGCCCCACACGCCCGCCTGGATCGCGATCGCCCAGCTCTCGCCCTGCGTCGCCTGCGCGAGGCTCGGCCAGCGCCGCAGTTCCCCGCGCACGAGGAACGCCGCGAGCGCTCCCGCCGCTGCTGCGAGCGCGACGAGCCGGCCGTGCGGCCGCGCGAGCAGCGGAAGGACGAGCAGCGCGCCGCCGCACGCGCCTCCCAGGAAAGCGCAGCCGATCCACGCGCGCAGTCCGGCGTCGAGCGCGAGGCCTTCGGCACCGATCGAGTGCTGTTCCGCGCTCGCAAAGAGGGACGCGCCGTGCTGCGCGCGCGTCCAGAGTTCGAGCGCGAGCGCCAGCGCGAGCGGCATGAGCAGCCACGCGCTGCGCCGCGTCGGCCGGCCCGCCGAGAGGAGCTCCCAGCAGTACAGCAGCGGTACGAGTGCGAGCCCGTACCACTTGAGCAGCCCTGCCACCGCCAACGCGAGCACGCCGAGCGCGGTGCCGCGCTCGCCGGGCGGCCGGCACCAGCACAGGATCGCGCAGGTCCACGCGGCCGCGAGCGCCGTGTCGGCCATCACCGTGGCGCTCGTCAGGAGGAACACCGGCGCGAACGCGACCAGCGCCAGTGCAACCCACGGTCGCGCGCACCAGCGCCGCGCCAGCGCGTGGCTCGCCCACAAGAACACGGCCGAGGGAACGAGTTGTGCGAGGTGCAGTGCGCGCTCGCTCCAGCCCGAGATCGAACCCAGCAGCGCGAGCGCCCAGCCCCACAGCGGCGGATTGCGGATCGCCGAGACCAGCGGCTCGCTCGTGCCGTGCCAGTTGATCTCGCCCGCGTAGGGGTCGAGCGGATGCAGCGCGATGCTCCTCGCCCACTCGAGGTAGATCGCGTCGTCCATATGGAACGGACGCGCGGACGCGGACGCGAGCACGCACAGCGCGAGCGTGATGATCGCGGGCGCAGTCCACGAGCTCCGCGGCGTGTCCTCCGACCTCGCGGCTGAATGTTCCAGGCGAACCTCGTCTCAGAGATCGGGGTGCTGTTCGTGGAAGTGCGTCGTGCGCTGCCAGGCCTCGGCCAACGCCAGCGCGCGCGCGTCGTCGTACAGATTGGCGCTGAACGCGACGCTCTTGGGCGTGCCGTCGCTGCGCCAGCCGCGCGGGACGACCACGGCCGGCTGGCCGGTGAGGTTGCACAGCACGAGCAGCCTTCCGTCGCCGGGCGTGTGCACGAGCACGTCGACTCTTTGCAGCCGCGCGTCGAACTCGAGCATCGCCTGGCGCCGCACACGGCTCGCGCGCAGGTACTCGACGGCGGGGATCAGCTGCGCGCAGCGGAACGCGTTGGGCCAGTTGTCCTCGCCCTGGCGCGCGAGCAGATCGTCCCCGCCGCTGCGGGTGAGCCCGTCGAAGGCGGTCGCCGCCTCGGCCATCAGGATCGGCATCAGCGAATCGATCGGCAGCTTGGGCAGCTCGAAGGGCACGAGCTCGACGCCGAGCGTGCGCAGCTCATCCTCGAAGGCACCCTGGTCCTTGGCATTCTGAAAACTGCCGGCGAGCACGCCGACCTTCCAACCCTTGACGTCCACGGGGCCCAGATCGCGCCAGGGGACATCGCTCGTGCTCTCGTCGCGCGCATCGGCGCCCTGGATCGCGTCGAAGACCAGCGCCGCGTCGGCAGCGCTGCGCGCCATCGGGCCGAGCTTGTCCATCGTCCACGCGAGCGCCATCGCGCCGCGCCGGCTGACGCGGCCGAAGGTCGGGCGCAGGCTCGAGCATCCGCAGCGCGACGAAGGCGAGAGGATCGATCCGCAGGTCTCCGAGCCGATCGCAAAAGCCACGCAACCCGACGCGACGGCCGCGGCTGGCCCGGCGGAGGAGCCGCTCGAGCCCTGCTCGAGCTTCCAGGGATTGCGCGTCTGGCCGCCGAACCACACGTCGTCCATCGCGAGCTCGCCAAGCGAGAGCTTGGCGACGAGCACGGCTCCCGCCGCGTCGAGCTTCTCGACCACGGCGGCGTCCTCGTCGAGAAGTTGGTCCTCGTAGGGCTTCGCGCCCCAGGTCGTGCGAACACCCTTGGTCGCGAGCAGGTCCTTCGCGCCCCAGGGGATGCCGTGCAGCGGACCGCGCCACCTGCCCTGCGCCAGCTCGAGGTCGAGCTGCTTCGCCTGCGCACGCGCGCGATCGGCGCAGAGCGTGACGACGCAGTGCAGCTTGGGATCAAGGCGCGCGAGTCGCGCGAGCGCGAGCTCGGTGAGTTCCGCGCAACTCACACTCTTCGAGCGGACCAGCGAGGCGAGCACGGGAATCGGCGCGTAGGCGAGGTCCTCGAGCTTTGCGGGCCGCTCGACCTTCGGGAACGCTCGCACGAGCGGCGCGACCGCGCACTCGCGCACGTGCATCCCGGGCAAGAGCGGCCGGAACGCGAAGCACAGCGGGTCGGAGTTCTCGAGCGGGACGTTGCGCAGCGTCGCATAGCCCGCGCGCTGGTCGTCCAGCGTGCGCGCCATCAGACCGAGCTCGGTGTCGCTGAGCTCCAGGCCGATCACGCGCGCGGCGGCCTGGATGTCCTCGACGCTCGTGACCGGCGGCGGCGGGGCTTGGCGCCCGGGCGGAGCGGCAGGTGCGGGCGGATTCTGGAGCAGGCAGAGCGCGAGGGCGGTGAGCAGCATGGGGAGCGGAGTGTACGGAGCCAGAGCAAACTTTCACGGATCCGCCCGCTCGCCCCGGCCGCCGCCAGCGGGCGGATCCGTGAAAGTTTGCTCTGGCTCCGTACTACCGCGCCCAGCTCTTCCAGGCCTCGTCGAAGGTGAAACTCGTCCAGCCGAGATCCTGGAGCAGCTTGCGCTGCAGGCCCGGCAAGTCGCTGCCGGTCGGAAGCTGCTGCGCGTCGAGTTGGCCCTTGATGCCGCCGAGGAACTTCGCGAGCTCGGCCGGATGCGCCTCGATCAGGAAGCGCACGCGCGACCAGACCGCGACCTTGTCCTCGGGCGAGAGCTCGCCGAACTCCTTCACCTCGGTGAGTTCCGCGAGCGAGCGCGCTTTGCCCGAGCCGACGAGCTTCTTCGCGGCAGCGGCGTAGTCCTTCGGCCCCTTGCCGTCGCGCATCGAGCCCTCTTCGCCCTCGAGTGTCGCCGACTCGGGCTCGACTTCCTTCTCCAGCGCGAGCGCGAGCCCCTCGTCGATCCAGATCGGCGGGTCGTAGGAGAAGTGCTTGTAGGCGCAGAAGAAGACGTGGCTGAGGTTGTGCACGATGTGCGGCCAGAGCCAGCGATCCTTCTTCAGGTCGTGGTCCTCGGCCGGCACCGAGACGAGCATCTTGTGCGGTTCCTTGAAGTGCCAGCGCAAGGCGCCCGTCACCGAGGCGCCCGTGAACTCCTTGGTGAAGAGGTTGTGCGCCGCGAGTGTCGAGTGCACGACGACGTCGAACTTCTCCTTTTCGCCCAGGTAGCGGCCGTTGCCCATGTAGGGCTTGTCCATGCGCCGCGCGTCGGGGAAGTCCTCGTCGCGCACATCGAGCAGCTTCTCGAAGCGCGCATAGAACTCCTCGCCCTTCATCGCCATCAAGTGCAGCCGCAGCCAGGGATCGAGCTTCTTCGGCTCCTTGGGAACGTCGGGCAGCATCACGCGCAGCCGATCGAGCTCCGCCATCACGCGCTTCTTGTCGTCGAGCTCGACGACCATCGGGCCGAGCGAGGAGGCCCAGCGCATGTGCGCGGTCTCGGCGAAGAGCCACTGGCCCGCGGGCAGGTCGTGCACGATCGCCTCGGAACCCTTCGGCCCGACCGGGCTCGGCCCGTGCGAGAGCACGCCGCAAGCCTGCAGTAGAGCCGGGTCGTTCTTGCACCACGGACAGGTCTCGGGCTTCTTCTGCGCCTCGAGCGGCAGCGCGAGGAAGAGCGCGACGAGCGCGGGCAAGAGGCGCGCGATCCAGGTGTTGCGCGTCATGCCCGCACCTGCGCTAGTCCTTCTGCCCGATCAGCACGCAATACCCGTCCGGATCGTGCACGCGCAGCTCGCCGGCGGGCATGTGATCGGGGTACGCGATCGGAAAGATCACACCCGTCTCCTCGGGGACCACCTCGCCCATCGTGTCCGTGCTCTCGCGCAGGCCGCGGGTGATCAAGTGCTCGCGCAGCGTGATCACGTCCTTCGAGTACATGTAGAAGAACACGCCCTGCATCTCGGGTTCGACGAGCGGATCGGCGCGCGCGAACATGATGCGCGCCGCGCCGCTGCGCATCGAACCCCAGAAGGTGACGCCCTCGAGCGCCATCGTGTCCTCGCTCACGAAACCGAGCTGCTCGTAGAAGCGCATCGTGAGCAGCACGTCCGCGACGTGAACGAAGGGCGCGAGCGCGTTCACGGCGGCGTGTTCGGGAGGGACACGGCTTTCCATGCGCCCCAAGGTATCCGCGCGCCGCGGCGCGTCAATGCGAGTGCCGCGCGCGCCAGCCCTAGCGCGGCTCGCGGCCCGCGGGGACCGCCACCAGCGAACGGCGCCAGGCGGCGAGCGGTGCCGTGTCGTCGAAGCGCAGCGTGCGTCCCTCGCGCACGACGCCGAGCTCGCGCCAGAGCGCGTCGAGGTCCACGGTCACGGCGGTGTGGGCCCAGCGCGCGTAGAGCGGCGCGACCACGGCGACGCCGAGCGCGCGGTCGAGCTCGCCCGCGAAGCTCGCGAGATCGGTGTGCTGCAGGATGCTCCTCCTGCGCGCGACGGTGCCCTCGAAGCCGTCGCGCAGTGATTTCGCGCCGTGCGTCGCGCGCGCGATCTCGACATCGGCCTCCAGGCAGAAGAGCGCGCCGCCGTAGTAGGTGCGCGCCCAGGTCGGCGTGTCGTCGATCCCGCCCTCGCCCGGCTGCGGCTCGCCCTGCGCGTAATCGCGCGTGATCTCGCGCCAGACGTCCTCTTCGCTGCGCTTGCCTCCGCGCGCGCGCGCAAAGGGCTCGAGGTAGGTCGCGACGCCCTCCTCGAACCAGTGCTGCTCGGGCGGCAGCTCGGGCACCGCGAGGTGGATCATCTCGTGCACGAGCACCCAGTCACGCTCGAGCGCCGTCTCGCCCGCGCGGCTGCCGACGCCGACCTCGATCGCAGCGCCCGTTCCGGCAGGCCAGGTGCGCCCGTCGCGGATGCCGCGCGAGCGCGGACGCGGCTGGACTGTGATCGCGAGTTCCGCGACCGGAAACCGGCCGAAGGTCTCGCGCACCATCGACTGCGCGTCGCCGACCCAGCGCTCGAGCCGCTCGCGCGGAAGCGCGAGTTCGCCGGGCGCGATCTCGAGCGTGAGATCGGCGCGCGGCGGCTGCGCGGGCCGCGTGGGCTGCTCGACGGAGCCGCAGGCCGTCGCGGCGATCAGCGCCGGCAGGAGCCGCGCGCACGAGAGCAACAGGCGCGCCGCGCGGTTCGCGGATCGCTCACGGTTGTCGTTCGATCGGACGCTCACGCGAAAGAGAGGCTAACTGATCGCAGCGCGATTCGAGAAAGTCGTCTACCCTCCGGGGGCAGGCTCGCGCCCCCAACCAAGAGGTCACCCCCATGAAGACGCCGTGGTCGCTCCTTCTCTCTGTCCTGCTCTCCGCTCCGCTCCTCGCACAGGAAGGACCGTACACGCCCTGGGTCGGCGCACCCGGAGTGACCGAGAGCGTTCACGAGATCATGCAGCGCGAGGCGCAGCGCACAGCCCTGCCTCCTGCGGACGCAGGACTGCACGTGCGGCTGCACGGAAGCCTGCGCGGGGCGAACGCGACACAGAATTCGCTTTCGCCCGCGCTCGCCCAGTGGCCGCCCGCCGCGGCGACGGCTCAGGCTGCGCCGTCGGGCGGACAACCGGGTCCCGCGCCCGCGGCGACCGTCGGCTCGTGGTTCCTGGGCGCACAGTCGAGCGAGTCTCCGTACGTTCCGCCGGACTCCCAAGGTGCGGTCGGTCCGACGCAGATCCTTTTCAACGTGAACGGGCGCATCAAGGTCTTCGACAAGTCCGGAATCCTTGGCGGCCTGAACACGAGCGGCGACAACTTCTTCCAGTCCGTGCGCGGCGGCTCCCCGGCTGTCGATCCGCAGGTGTGCTACGACCGCACCAGCGGACGCTTCTTCTGTTCCGCGATCACGACCTCCGTCCCCAATCGTGTGTTGATGGCCGTCAGCAGCGGGTCCACGATCACGGACCAGTCGAGCTTCACCTTCTTCTTCTTCCAGCAGGACCAGGTGACCCCGCTCGGAAACACGGGCGAATTCGCCGACTACGCCAAGATCGGCGTCGACGCGAACGCGTACTACGTCGGCGTCAACATGTTCAACAGCTCGCTCACGGCCTTCACGGGGTCGACGGGCTTCGTGGTCAAGAAGAGCTCGATGATTTCGGGCGGACCGATCCAGGCGACCGCGTTCCGTGGCATGTGCGGACCGATCGGCCCTGGCCCCTCGTCCCCGATTGGAGTCGAGAATGACGACCCCAGCGCCACCGAGGGCTACTTCGTCGGCGTTTCGAACTCTGGCTTCGGTGTGGTCACGCTGCGGCGCATCTCCAACCCGGGTGGCAACCCGAGCATTTCGGGCAACCTCGAGGTGACGGTGCCCATGACGGGCAACCCGCAGGACCAGCCGGCGCTCGGCAGCAGCAGCGCGCTCGACGCGATCGACGATCGTCTGATCGCCGCGATCATCCACCGCAACCGCGCCACCGGCACGCCGAGCCTGTGGACCAGCCACCAACTCGAGGTCGACGCGAGCGGCGTCGCCAACGGCAGCGGCAACCGCAACGGCACGCGCTGGTACCAGTTCCAGAACCTCTCGAGCATCCCGACACTGACGCAGTCGGGCACCCTGTTCGATGCCGCGAGCACCAACCCGCGCGGATTCTGGTTCGCCGCGAGCGCGATGACGGGCCAGGGACACATGTTCCTCGCCTCGAGCTACGCAGGCAACGCGGACCACGCGGGGATCGCGGTCAGCGGACGACTTGCGAGCGACCCGCTCGGCACGCTGCAGGCGCCGAGCTTCGCCGTGGTCAGCACGAACAACTACAACGTCCAGGGCGGCACGCAGCGCTGGGGTGACATGGCTCGCGCCGAGGTCGATCCCACCGACGACCAGAGCGTGTGGGCCTTCGCTGAATACTGCAACGCCGACAATTCCTGGGGCGTCGCCGCGGTGAAGTTGCTCGCGCCGCCTCCCGCGACACCTTCGCTTTGCACGCCGCCGAGCCTCGCGGCGGGCGCTTCGAACGTGCTGGTCACGCTCGACGGAGCCTCGAGCGCGGGCTCAGCCTTCTACGACACCGAGCCGGGCTACAACCGCATCGCGGTGAGCGTCAGCGGCAGCGGCGTGACGGTCAACTCGGTCAGCTTCGTCAGCCCCACGCAGTTGACGCTCGATCTCAGCGTCTCGGGCGCGGCCTCGGCCGGCGGACGCACGATCACGGTCACCAACCCCGACGGACAGAACCTGGTCTCGGCCACGACGATCCTGACCATCCTCGGTGCGGGTCCGGGGATCGCGGGCTGCTTCGGTGATGGCACGCTGATCACGCCCTGCCCGTGCGCGAACTTCGGACTCGCCGGTCACGGCTGCGAGAACTCGATCGGATCGGGTGGAGCCGTACTCGTCGCGAGCGGCACGATCAGCCCCGACACCGTCGTGCTGGGCTCGTCGGGCGAACTCGCGTCCGCGCTCTCGATCTTCCTCCAGGGAGACGTGAACACGACCACGGGCGTCCTCTTCGGCGACGGACTCCGCTGCGCCGCGGGAACTCTGCTGCGGCTTGGGAGCCACAACGCGAGCGCGGGCAGCGTCAGCTATCCGATCGGCGGCGATCTCTCGATCAGTGCGCGCTCGGCAGCGCTAGGAGACACGCTCACGCCCGGCGCGACGCGCGTCTACCAGACGTACTACCGAGACCCGAGCATCTCGTTCTGCCCCGCACCCGCGGGCAACACCTGGAACGTGAGCAACTCCCAGGTCATCACCTGGTAGGCGGCCGCGCTCGGATCACTTGCCGCTGGGGAGCCGGAACTGGCTCTCGAAGTGGTACTTGCCCGCGTGCACGTCGAAGCTCGCGCGTCCCGCGAACTCGGCGCCCACCAGACCCTTCTCGTAATCGAGCGGCAGCACGTAGGGCGCGGCCTCGAGCACGCTCTTGCCGCCCTCGCGCACCGACTCGATGCCGAGCGAGGGAAGCACGACCGTCGCGCTCGTGTTGGGCGGGACGGTGACGTCGAGCACGAAGTTGTCGCCCTGGATCTTCCAGTCGCTCACGATCGTGCCGCGGATCGAGTGGTAGCTGCCGCCCGCCGCGGGGATCTGCAGACCAGCGCGCGGCTCGATGAAGAAGCGCGCGTAGCCCGGCCCTTCCGTGTCGGGGCGGATTCCCGCGACGCAGCCCATCAGCCACTCGCCCACCGAGCCGAAGGCGAAGTGGTTGAACGAGTTCATGCTCGGGTCCTGCGGACCGCGGCCGGGATACAGACCGTCCCAGCGTTCCCAGATCGAGGTCGCGCCCTGGTCCTGCTGCCAGCCCCAGCTGGGGAAGTCCTTCGAGCGCACGAGGCGGCTCGCGAGCTCCTCGTAGCCCCGCCGCGCGAGCTCGATCAGCATGCGGTGCGTCGTCTGCATGCCGGTGCTCATGTGTCCAGCGCGTTTCTCGGTGATCGAGACCGAGAGCTTCGCTTGCACCAGCGGCACGAGATTCTTCGGCACGAGGTTGAAGGCCAGCGCGAGCGCGTAGGCCGCCTGCGTGTCGCCCTTGATCGTTCCGTCGGGCTGGATGTAGGCCTTCTGGAAGGCCGCGCGCACGCGGTCGGACATCTTGAGGTAGCGGTCGGCGAGGTCGGTCTTGCCGTCGACCGCGGCCATCATCCCGGTCAGCTCGGCCGAGCGCGCCCAGAACGCGGTGGCGAAGAGTTCCTTGTCCACCTCGCAGCCGTTCGTGTCCCAGCCCGCGGCCTGGATCTGGCTGCCGTTGAGCCAGTCGCCGTAGTCGTTGCCGCGCTCCGCGCTCCACAGGCCGTCGGGGTTCTTCGAGTCGATGAACTCCATCCAACGCGTCGCGAAGGGCAGCGTGGTTCCGAGCACGCGCGTGTCGCCGTAGTTCTTCCAAAGCTCGAAGGGCAGGAAGATTCCCGCGTCGGCCCAGCCCGGCGCACCGACGAAGTCGGTCTCGGTGCTGAAAGGGTTGGGCGAGAAGTCGGAGAAGCGGTGTCCCGACGAGAGCGAGTCGCGCACGGGCTGCAGCCACTGCGTGAAGAAGGCCGCGAGGTTGCTGTGGTACATCGCCGTCGGCCCGAAAGCCTGGATGTCGCCCATCCAGCCCATGCGCTCGTCGCGCTGCGGGCAGTCGGTCGGCAGGCTCTGGATGTTGGCGCGCAGCGTCGTGCCGATGTTCTCCCAGAGCTTCGTCAGCACGGGCTGCTGCGCGTGAAAGCTGCCGCTCTGCTCGGCGGAGTTCGAGACGAGCTGCGCCACGAGCTGCGGCTGCTCGAGCTTCTCCCCGGGCTTTGCGCCAGGAAAGCTCGCCTCGACGTAGCGGAAGCCGTGGAACGTGAAGCGCGGCTCGAAGCTCTCCTCGCCGCCGCCCTTGAACACGTAGTGGTCGGTCTGCTTCGCGCTGCGCAGGTTCTCCGTGTACAGCGAGCCGTCCTCCTTCAGGAGCTCAGCGTGGCGCAACACGAGCTCTGCGCCCGCCGGAGCACGCGCGCGCAGCCGGCACCAGCCGCCGATGTTGCGGCCGAAGTCGAACAGCCAGCGGTTGGGGCCGAGCTCCTTCACGCTCACCGGCGGGAGCTCGCCCACGACGCGCACGGGCGTGCCGCGCTGCGAATTGGGCGTCGTGCTGACGCGCAGGAGCATGGCCGCGGGCTTCCAGTCGTGGTCGTCAAAGCCGGCACGGTCCCAGCCGCTCTCCTCTGCACGCGCGTCGTAGACCTCTCCGTCGAGCAGGTCGGCGTTCACGAGCGGTCCCTCGAGCTTGCTCTTCCAGTCCGCACTCGTCGGGATCGTCTGGCGCTGCCCGTCAGCGAACTCGAGCGTCAACTGGCCGTAGAAGGCCGGCTTGCGGCCGTAGAGCCCGCGCTGGGGCCCGCCGACGAAGATCTGCGCCAGGCCGACACGACCGGCGTACCAGCCGTCGGCGAGCTGCACGGCGATCGCGTTCGGACCCTGTGCGAGCAGGTTCGTGATGTCGTACGTGTCGTAGACCGCGCGCTTGCGGTAGTCGCTCCAGCCCGGGGCGAGCACGTCCTGCGTGACGGGCTTGCCGTTCACGCGCACTTCGTACAGGCCCAGAGCCGTGCAGGCGAGCGTCGCGTGCGTGACCTGTCGAGAGACCTGGAATTCATGGCGCAGACGCGGCTCGCGCAGCGGCATGTCGCCAGCGCCCGAGGAGGAGGTCGTGATGCCGTCGCTCAGGCTGCGCGCGGACCAGTTGTCCTCCTCGCGCGAGTCGCTGGCCCAGACCTGCTTGCCCGAGGAGATGACCTGCCCGCTCTGGCTGTCGACCACCTCGACCTCGGCGAAGGCGGCCCCGTAGCCGCGCTTCTCGTCGTGCGCGAGCTTCGTGAGGCTGATCATCACGTACTGCATCTTCATGCGCGAGAGCGTGTGCAATTCGAGCGGCCCATCGGGGTCCTCGGGCAATTTGATGTCGAATTCGCTCTGATCGATGACCTTGAAGACGCGCTTCATGTCGTCGAATCCAGGGTAGTCGCTGCCCCAGACGTTGATACGGATCGGGAACAGCGACCAGGGCTTGTTCGTGCCGTCCTCCGAACGCGCCGGGTAGAGCCGGACCGTGTCGAAGATCGCGCCCTCGCCGAGGTCGAACTTGACCCACTTGTAGTCGTCTTCCTTGTCGGTGAACTGGCTGCACCAGCCGCGATTGCCGGGCACGAACTCCTGCGCGGGCGTGGGCTCCTCGATCCAGTGCGCCTGCCAGTCGGTGGGCAAGAGCGCGCCCGTGGACCAGTGCGCGTTCTCACTCCAGGGCGAGACTTGACCGTCGCCGTCCCAGCTGCGGACCTTCCACCAGTAGTGCGTCCAGGCGAGCAGGTCCTTGCCGGGGTATTCGATCTGGCAGGTGTCCGCGGTCTCGCGCTTGCCGCTGTCCCAGAGACCGCCCGCGTCGCTGTCCAATTCAGCCTCGGAGCTCGCAACCAGGATCTGCCAGGCGGTTTGCTTCGCGCCGCGGCGCTCGTCGTCGAGCTCGAAGGAAAAGCGCGGCTTGCGCTCGTCGAGGCCGAGCGGCTGGACGAGGTACTCCACGCGCAGGTTCCGGGGGGCCTGGGCCGCCGTCGCGGGGGCGGGGTGGAGGGGGAGGATTGCGGAGAGGACGAGTAGGAACGTCTGAATCATGACTCCGAGAAGACTACCCGATCGGGGGGAGAGGGGGGCTTGGTCGAGGAAGCGCAGGAAGAATTGCGCCGTTCACGGGCTAGAATCGCGGCTTCCTCCGCGTGAATGAGCTGCATACGGCGTGGGTCGAGATCGCGAGAGCGAACGACCGAAAAAAGTGCCAGGAGTTGGCGCTCGTGCTGCAGTCCGTCGGCCTCCCCCACGCGAGCGCCTACCACCTGGATTTCTGGGTGGTGCTGGTCCCAGAGGCGGCTGCCGAACAGGCGCGCGATGAGCTCGGGCGCTACGAACGCGAGAACCGCGGCTGGCCGCCGCGCGAGGCCGCCGTGCACTCGAACTCCGACGGCGTGTTCCTGGCGATGTTCTATGCCGCGCTGCTCGTGATCGGCTTCCTGGCCGACAAGCGCGGGCTCTTCGGCGTCGACTGGGGCGCGATCGGCGCTTCGGATGCGGCGCGCGTCGGGGCGGGCGAGCCCTGGCGCGTCGTGACGGCGCTGATGCTGCACGTGGACCTCGTGCATCTCGCGGGCAACCTCGTCTTCGGGCTGCTCTTCGGCGTGCTGCTCGCGTGGTCGCTCGGCTCGGGGCTCGCGGGCCTGTGCTTCGTGCTCACCGGCGCAGCCGGCAACTTCGTCAACGCGCTCGTGCAGCCGCAGACGCACGTCTCCGTCGGGGCCTCGACCGCGGTCTTCGGCGTGCTCGGCGTGCAGGTCGCCTACGAGTTCATGCGCCGCCGCGATGGCCGGCCGGCCTGGCGCCGGCGCGTGCCGCTGATCGCCGGCGCGGTGCTGCTGGGCCTGCTCGGCCTGGGCGGCGCGTGGCACGATCCGAGCGAGGTCGAGGAGCAGTCGCGCAAGCTGCAGGCCGTGCTCGAGAAGACCGACGTGATCGCGCACTTCACGGGCTTCCTCTCGGGCGCCGCGCTGGGCGCCGCACTGGGCTGGAAACGGCGCTTGCCGCGCCTTTCGACCAGCCTCGAGGTGCTCTTCGGCGGCCTCGCGCTCGGGATCCTCGGCGTTTGCTGGGCGCTCGCGGTCGTTCGCGGCTGATCGGGCTCTTACGCGCAATTGGGCGCTGCGGGCTTCCGCGCGGAGCGCGCGGAGCGGATGATTCCGCCCGCGCATGAAGCTGGTCGAGATCAAGAAGAGCGAGATCGCGCTCACGCTGCTCTCGGGCCTGTACTTCTTCTTCCTGCTGACGAGCTACTACATCCTGCGGCCGATGCGCGAGGCCGAGGGCGCGGAACGCAGTTCGACGCGGCTCGCCTGGCTCTTCACCGCGACCTGCGTGACGATGATCGCGATGCAGCCGCTCTACGGCTGGGTCGTCTCGCGCTGGCCGCGGCGCGTGTTCATCCCCTGGGTCTACCGCTTCTTCGGGCTGAACCTGGGGCTCTTCTTCCTGCTCTGGCGCTTCGGCGGCCCCGCGACCGCCAAGGTGCTCTCGGACGTGTTCTTCGTCTGGGTCAGCGTCTTCAACCTGTTCGTAGTCGCGGTGTTCTGGAGCTTCATGGCGGACATCTTCCGCGAGGAGCAGTCCAAGCGCCTCTTCGGCCTGATCGCGGTCGGCGGCAGCATCGGCGCGGTGACCGGCGCGCAGATCACGCGCTCGCTCGTGGGCTGGGTCGGCAACGTGAACATGCTGCTCGTCTCGCTGGTCGTGCTCGAGCTCGCGACGCAGTGCATGCTCTGGATCGCGCGCCTGCGCGGCCCCGAGGAGCTCGAGCACGCTGAGCAGGCCAACATGCCCGAGGCCGCGCAGGTCGGCGACGCCTGGAACGGGCTGCGACTGATCCTGCGCTCGCCCTTCCTGCGCCTGGTCGCGGCGCACTTCTTCCTCGCCAGCAGCATCGGCACGGTGCTGTACTTCGAACAGAAGGAGCTCGTGCAGGCGGGCTTCCCCGACAAGGCGGCGCGCACGCAGGCCTTCGCCTCGATCGACGTGTGGACCAACGCCGCGACCTTCCTGGTGCAGCTCTTCGTCACGGGCCGCCTGGTGAAGCGCATGGGCATCGGCTTCGCGCTGATGCTCGGGCCGGTCGCGGCCGTCGTGATGCTGGTCGCGATGGCGATCTCGCCCACGCTGGGCGTGCTGATCGCGGCGCAGATCATCCTGCGCACGCTGCAGCACGCGACCACGCGCCCCGCGCGCGAGATGATCTTCACGGTTGTCGGCCGCGAGGTGAAGTACAAGTCGAAGGGCTTCATCGACACCTTCGTCTACCGCTTCGGCGACCAGCTCGGCAGTTGGGGCTTCACCGGCCTCTTCACCACCCTCGGCCTCGCGCTCGGGCCGATCGCCTGGGTCACCGTGCCGGTGACACTGACCTGGTGCGCGGTCGCGCGCGCCCTCGGCCGAGCGCAGAAGAAACTCGCGCGCGACGAATAGTCAGCGCGCTCCGGCCCAGAGCACGACGTCGGCGCGCTTTCCCAGGTGCAGGCTGAACCAGTTCGCGAGTTGTCCTTCCTTCGGCAGCTCGCGCAGGTCGAGCGCCCCGCTCGCGCGCACGCCCGTGAGCGCCACGAAGTCCGGGTTCTCGCGCGATTCGGCCTGCGTCAACACGAGCACGACCAGCGTGCCCTCGCCAAGCGCCTTGTGCGCCTCTTCCGCATCGAGCTCCATGTCCGCGGGCAGCAACACTGCGATGCCGGCCTTGCAGTCCAGTTCCTCGCGCGCGGCGGCGGCGTTGGCCAGCAGCGCGGCACCGCGGCGGAATTCGGCGGGTTTGGAGTACTCCGCTTCGGCCTGGCGGATGCGCTGCAGGTTGCGCAGGCCGGCCGCGAGCGCCTCGGTCCCGACGGCCTTGGCCCATTCCTCGCGGCGCTCCGGCACCGACTCGGCGAAGTCGGAGAGCAACTGCCGCACGGCAAAGCGCCAGTTGTCGTCGACCGCGGAATAGCGGTTCTTCCCGTCGGCGCCGAGCTGGCGGAAGGGCGCGAGCAGCTGGCCCGCGCGCTGGTCGAGCTGCGCATCCACGCGCGCGATGAACTCGGCGAGGCCGATCGCCTGGTCGGGTGTGACGCGGTAGTCCAGACCCACCGCGCGCAGCTTGGGCGTGTGCTTCTCGTCCGCATTCCACGCGCGCGCGAGCGCGAGCACGGCGCTCTGCTGCGGCGCGAAGCCCGCGAGCCCGGCCTTGTCGAGCAGGCCCTGGAGCTGGCCCTCGCCCTTCCCGAGCCAACGATCGAGCGCGTACGCATCGCCCCAACTCGTCGCGAATCCCAGACAGGGCGGCTCCTCGCGTGCGAGCAGCGTCTCGAAGCAGCGCGTCGCGGCGAGCGATCCCGCACCGGCCTGCGGAGGCAGCACGAACACGACCGACTTCGCGCCGCGCAGGTGCTCGAGCAAGAAGGTGCCGCGCTCCCAGTCGGAGGCGTGCTCACCGATCCACTGCGCCGCGGCGGGCAGGAAGCCCGCGGGCTTGAGCGCGGAGACCTGCGCGCTCGCGCTGCCGCACAACGCGAGGAACAGGCACAGGTACGGGAGAATCGGGTCGATCGGGGTCATCACTCGCCTCGGTTTCACTTCACACTATCACGCGCGCGGACGCGCGGTACGCAGCCCGAACGGCGCTGCGAGCGAAAAGGGGGCTCCCAGCGCGGCCGCGATCCAGTACGATCCCGCGCTCCCCGTCCCCCCCACGAGCAGCGAGAGGATTCATGGCCAACCAGCCTGCAATCGCACCCGATTCCCAGTTCGACGGCCCGACCCTGCTGGGCCACCCGCGCGGTCTGTACGTGCTCTTCTTCGCCGAGCTGTGGGAGCGCTTCTGCTACTACGGCATGCGCGCGCTGCTGGCGCTGTACGTCGTGGCGCAGTTCCACAAGCCGCAGGAACAGGCCTCGATCCGCTACGGCGCGTTCACGGCGCTCGTCTACGCGCTGGGGATCTTCGGCGGCACGATCGCCGACCGGGTGCTCGGCTACCGGCGCTCGATCGTCGTCGGCGGGATCGTGATGGCCGCCGGATTGTTCCTGCTGATGGTCCCGCACGAGGACATGTTCATCCTGGGACTGGCCACGATCATCGTCGGCAACGGCCTCTTCAAGCCGAACATCTCGACCATCGTCGGCAAGCTCTACCGCCCGGGCGATCCGCGGCGCGACGGCGGCTTCACGATCTTCTACATGGGCATCAACATCGGCGCGTTGATCGCGCCGATCGCGTGCCAGGCCGTCTCGGTCGCGATGGGCACGGACGGGCAGCCCGACTACCGCTACGGCTTCATGCTGGCCGGCATCGGCGTGTTGCTCGGCGTCGTGTGCTTCGGGCTGGGGAGCAGGCCTGCTGCAAGGCCAGGGCAAGGCACCCGCGGGCCGCGAGGGCATCGGCTCGATCATCCAGGTCCTGGTCGGGATCGCGGTGGTGATTCCGCTCACCTACTTCCTGCTCGGCCAGGGAGACTGGGTCACCTACATCCTCGGCGGCCTGGGTGTCCTGATGGTTCTCTACCTCGTCAGCATCGCGCTCAAGAGCCCGCGCGAACTGCGCCAGCAGATGTTCGTGCTGATCCTGTTGCTCGGCTGCAGCACCGTCTTCTGGATGTGCTTCGAGCAGGCGGGCAACTCGCTCAACTTCTTCGCGCAGCAGCACATCAACCCGCTCACGGCGGGATCGTGGAGTATGCCCGCCGAGTGGTTCCAGTCGGTCAACTCGATCTTCATCGTCGCGCTCGGCCCGATCTTCGCCGCGCTCTGGGTCTGGCTCGACAGGCGCCGCATGAACCCCTCGATCCCGGCCAAGTTCGGCATCGCGCTGATCCTGGTCGCGCTGGGGTTCGTGGTGCTGATCACCGGCATCAAGGACGCCGACGCCGCCGGCAAGATCAGCTGGCTCTGGCTCGCGGGTCTCTACTTCGTGCACACGAACGGCGAACTGTGCCTCTCGCCGGTGGGCCTCTCGGCGATGACCAAGCTCGCGCCCGAGAAGTTGAGCGGCATGGTGATGGGCGCGTGGTTCGTGTCGATCGCCATAGGCAACGACCTCGCGGGCAAGGTCTCCTCCGATGCGGGCACGATGATCGACGCGGCCAAGGACAAGCCGGGATCGAGAACGCTCACGTACTCCTCCGCCTTCATGCCGATCATCTACACCGCGCTCGTGGTGGGGATCGTGATGTTCGTGCTCTCGCGCTGGATCAACAAGTGGATGCACGGAGTGAAGTGAGGTACCGCCATGGCTGATCCGCACGTCAAGCTCTACCCCGCGCACGTCCAGGAGCGCCAGACGAAGGCCGAAGCCGCGCTCGCGGCCACGGGCTTCGACGCGCTCGTGATCCAGTCGGGCGTGCCCTTCACGTACTACTCCGACGACCAGGACGCTCCCTTCAAGACGACGCCGCACTTCGCGCACTGGGTGCCGCTCGAGGGCCCGCAGCATCTGCTCTGCATCCGCGCGGGCAAGAAGCCGCTGCTCGTGCGCGTGAAGCCCGAGGACTACTGGTACGAGCAGACGCCGATCGGCGCGCCCTTCTGGCTCCCCGAGTTCGACTTCAAGGAAGTGCCCGACGAGGCCGCCGCCTGGAAGGAAGTCGGCGTGCAGACCAACGCCGCCTACCTCGGCGACACGCCCGCGGCGGCGCAGAAGCAGGGTATCGCGGCCGCCTGCTGCAATCCCTCGGCGCTCGTCGCGCGCCTGGATTGGGACCGCGCGCGGAAGAGCGCGTACGAGATCGCGTGCATGGACGAGGCCTCGAAGCTCGGCGGCAGGGGACACCTCGCCGCGCGCGGAGCCTTCCTCGAGGGCAAGAGCGAGCTCGAGATCCATCAGCAGTACCTGCTCGGCGTCGGCTGCCTGGAGAAGGAGCTGCCCTACGAGTCGATCGTCGCGCTCGATGCTCACGGCGCAACGCTGCACTACACGGGCAAGCGCACGCAGCGCAACGGGCGCGTGCTGCTGATCGACTGCGGCGCGAAGTTCCAGGGCTACGCGAGCGACATCACGCGCACCTGGGCCGGCCGCGGCATCGAGCGCGCCTTCGCCGAGATCCACAAGGGCCTCGACCTCGTGCAGCTCGAGCTGTGCAAGATGGTCAAGCCCGGATTGCCCTACCTCGCGATCCACGAGGCCGCGCACGAGAAGATCGCAGACCTCTTGAAGCACGCCGGCGTGATCAAGCTCGGCGGCAAAGAAGCGGTCGAAGCCGGCCTCACGCACCCGTTCTTCCCGCACGGCGTGGGCCACTTCCTCGGCCTGCAGGTGCACGACATCGGCGGCCGACAGAAGGCGCCCGAGGGCGGCACGATTCCGCCGCCGCCGCAGTATCCCTACCTGCGCACGACGCGCACGATCGAGGAAGGCCAGGTCTTCACGATCGAGCCGGGCGTCTACTTCATCGAGATGCTGCTGCGCCCGCACCGCGAAGGCCCGAAGAAGGAGCTCTTCGACTGGGAGCTGATCAAGTTCCTCTTCGCGCACGGCGGCGTGCGCATCGAGGACAACCTGCTGGTGACCAAAGAAGGCCACCGCAACCTCACGCGCCCGCACATCTAGCCTGTGCGCGGATGAAGGAATCGCCAGTCGAACGCGGCTGGGACGATCGCTAGGATCCGGGGTCTCACCCAGGAGACCCGCCGACCATGATCGCCAGCCTTCTTCTCGCCCTCGCGCCCAGTGCGCTCCCGCAGCAGTCCTCGTCGCAGGCGCCGCAGGAAAACACCCCGCCCCCGCAGCTGGCCGCGCGAACGCCGAGCTCGCCCTTCTCCTACACCTACGCGCAGTTCGACATCGTGCGCGGCGACGGCCACGGCTACGACAGCGGGCCGACCGGCATCGACCTGCACGGAGCCTACGAGTTCCAGCAGGGCCTGTTCGTCTTCGGCGGTTGGACGCACCTGGGCGGCGACGTCGGCAACGCCAGCCCCGACACGGACGTGCTCGCGATCGGCCTGGGCTTCCACACGCCGGTCAACCCGCGCACCGACCTCGTCTTCGGCGTCGACCTCGCGCACGCGCACACCAACACCGGTGCGACCGGCGGCGCCGCCAACGGCGACGGCTACGGCTTCGACGTCACGCTGCGCCACCTCGCGACCGACCAGTTCGAGCTCAACGGCGGCCTGGGCTACAGCGACTTCAACGACTCCGACTCGCAGACGAACCTGCACGTCGGCGCCATCTTCCGCGCCACGCAGAACCTCGGCGTGTGCCTGAACCTCTCCACGTCGGACGACCTCAACTCGATCGCGATCGGCCTGCGCTACCAGCCCTGATATCAGCGCGCGCCCGGAGGAAGGCCGCATGCAACGCCACAAGTTCACGACCTTCACGCCCTGGGAACCGATCGTGGGCTACTCGCGCGCAGTGCGCACCGGGCCCTTCGTGAACGTCTCGGGCACGACCGCGACCGGCCGCGACGGCAAGATCATCGACGGCGACGCCTACGCGCAGGCGAAACAGGCGCTCGAGAACATCGAACACGCGCTCGGCCTCGCGGGCGCGCTGCTCTCCGACGTGGTGCGCACGCGCATGTACATCGTCGAGGCCGCCGACTGGGAGAAGGTCGGCCGCGCGCACGGCGAGGTCTTCGCGGAGATCCGGCCCGCGACCAGCATGCTGGTCGTGAAGGCGCTCGTCGACCCGAAGATGCTGGTCGAGATCGAGGCCGACGCGATCATCGACGGAAAGAGCTGAGCTCCGCGGAGCCCAGCTCTTCCTGCACGCGTTTCGCTGTACCTGCGCGCATGCGCGGCGCGCACGCGGCCCCGCTCAGCAGGGCCCCATCTTCTTCATCTCTTCCATCATCTGCTCGGGGCTCGGATCCTTCGTGTGCGTCGCGATCGACCAGCTGTGGCCCTCGGGATCCGTGACCACCGAGAAGCGGTCGCCCCAGAACATGTCCGCCGGCGGCATCACGGGCTTCGCGCCCGCATCCACCGCGCGCTTGAACGAGGCGTCGACGTCCGTGACGTAGAGCGCGAGCGTCACGGGCGTGCCGCCGAGGGCGAGCGGCCCGCGCGCCTGCCACTGCGGATTCTCGGGGCTGAGCATCACGTGCGCGTTGCCGATCTTGATGTCCCCGTGCATCGGCTTGCCGTCCGGACCGGGGAAGATGTGGCAGGCCTCGGCGCCGAACGCCTTCTGGTAGAACGCGACGGCGTTCTTGATGTCCTTGACGATGATGTGCGGCGTGACGCTGGTGAAGCCTTCGGGGATGGGTTGGATCTTGGACACGGGAGCGGTTCCTTTCGGGGAAGTTGGGGTTCAGGCGCGAGCGGGTTGGCTCCCGGCTCGTCCATAACGTTGCGTGGCGTACCCGACGATCGCGCCGAGCAGCGAGCCGGGCAGCATGATCTCCAAGTAGTAGTGGTTGCCGTTCTCGTCGCCCATCGCCGCAACCGCGTAGGCGAACGCGAGTCCGATCAGGAGGCCGCACAGGATTCCGAGCGGCAACGAACGCAGCTTGCGCGCGATCAGTCCCGCGAGCACGCCGGTGACGAGGCCCTTGAAGGTCGAGCCGATCACGATGCCGACGATCTGCGATTTCACCTCGGGTGCGGAGATCAGCGCCGAGAGACCGTCGAAGATGCCGAGGACGCCGCCGAGCAGCAGGCCGAGCAGGGGCTTGTTCATGTTCCTGAGAGGGAGTGTCGAGGGGTGGAAGGGGATCATTCTGCCGTGGATTCGCGGCACCGACAGCCTCTCCCGCGCCCGCGCCGAATCCTTTACGTCCGCGTGGCGAAAAAGATCACGACCCGCAGGGCCAGGTAGCCGCCGACGAGCGCCAAGGCGACGCGATGGCGGGAGGCCAGACGCGCCATCCGCCGCGGGAAGTTCTCGGGCAAGGCCGAGACCGGATCCTCGGACAGGTAGGCGCGCACATCGGCGGCGAGCGCCTCGGCATTCGCATAGCGCTCGTCACGCAACTGCGCCGTGGCCCTCCCCACGATCGCGGCCAGCGCGCGCGGCGGTGTCTGGCCCGCGAGCTCGCGCAGGATCGCCCCCAGCGCGTGGATGTCCGCGCGCGCATCGAGATCGCTCTCCCCGCGCGCCTGCTCGGGCGCCATGAAGCCGGGCGTCCCCACCACCGTCCCCGCGCGCTCCGCCGCCTCCATCAGCTTCGCCACGCCGAAGTCGAGCACGAGCACCTCGCCAAATCCGCCGACGCGCACGTTCTCGGGCTTGAGATCGCGGTGCAGCACGCCGCGCGCGTGCGCGTAGCCCGTCGCCTCGCACACGCGCAGGAACACATCGAGTTTCGCGCGCAGCGGCATCGCCGAGCGCGCGATCTCATCCAGGCGCGCGCCCTGCACGTGCTTCATCACGTAGAACGGCCGCCCGTCGGGCAGCACGCCGACGTCGTGCACCGGCACAATGCCCGGATGCTCGAGCCCGGCCGCGATCTTCGCCTCGCGCCGCAGCCGGTCCGCGGCATCCTTCGTCGAGAGGCTCGCCGCGAGCACCTTGAGCGCGACCTCGCGCTCGAGCTCGCGGTCGCGCGCGAGGTACACGACGCCCATCCCGCCGCGTCCGATCTCGCGCACGAGCTCGTAGCGCGTGCCCGCCTCGGGCGTCGCCGAGAGCGCCGCGCGCAGGTGCTCCAGCGCCCCGTCCGAGATCCCGCTCACGCGCCAGACTCCCCAAAGAGCGAGCGCGCGTCCGCGCGCCACTCGTCCTCGCCGCCCGCCACGCGTTCGAGTTCGAGCAGAACGAGCTCACGCAGCGTCCCGCGCGCCCAGTGCAGCTGGTTCGTGATCGTCGTCTCGGGCATCGAGAGCTCCCGCGCGAGCTCCGCATAGCTCGGGCGCGGACCGCGCGTCGGGTCGTGCAGGTCGTAGCGCTCGAGCAGCGTGAACGCGTTCGTCTTGCCCTCCGCCGTGCACTGCGCGCGCAAGGCCTCGACCCCGAGTTCGAGCACATGCCGCCGCCACTCGCGCTGGAACACCGACTCGCGCTGCTCCTCCGAGGCCGCGTCCGAGAGCTCGCCCGCCGTATCGATCTCCACTGCCCGCGCGCCCTCGCCGCGCACGAGCCGTCCGTTGTGCTCGCGCTGCTTGCGCCCGTGCAGCTCGAGACAGCCGCGCAGGAAGCTCTGAAAGCGCCCGCGCGCGGGGTCGTAGCGCGCGAACAACCCCTCCGCGAAGGCACCCGTAAAGAACTCCTGCACCAGCTCCTTCGCGTCCTCGTTCGACATCCGCCAGCGCATGCGCGCGTACGCGTAGCACGGCTTCCAGTAGGCGCGGATCAGCGCCTCGTGCCCCGCCGTGCGCTCTTTCACATCGCTGCTCCGCGCCGCCGCGATCGCGGAGTGGCGCGTGACCGGAAACGCGCGGCCGGAGCCGCCGAGGCGCGTGTCAGGATCGCGGGGAAGAGGCATGCAACGGGCGCGGGGTCGCGCCCGTCCAGGATACAGCCTCGTTCGCGCGCGTGTTCGCGAGCCCGCGCGGCAGCAGCAGCCGCGTGAAGAGCAATGCCACGACCCCGCCGAGGAGGATCATCAGCAGCAACACGAGCCGCGCCGCCAAGCCGACGCCCGAAGGCGATCGCCTCCTTGACCGTCATTCAGCCGATCATCGGCGCGCCTTCGGTGACGAGGCCGACGTTCAAGCGCGAGGCATCTGTCAGCTCGTCCGAACGCTCGCCGAGCAGGCGCGCCTCGCCGCTCATCGGGCGCAGGAAGCCCATCAGGATCGAGAGCGCCGTGGTCTTGCCCGCGCCATTCCTCCCGAGCAACGCGTAGATCTCGCCCTGCTTGACGCTCAACGTGAGGCCCTTGAGCACCTCCTGGTTCCCGAAGCGGCGCGTGACGCGGTCGAAGACGATCGGATCGCTCATGAGTTCTTCTCCGTGGCGAGGTCGGCCTTCAGGCGGCGTTCGAGCGCCGCGCGCAGGTGGTCTCCGTCGAAGCCGAGGTGGTGCGCCTCGGTGATCGCGTGCTGGATCAGCTCGTCGAGCTTCTTCTTGCGCTGCGAGAGCTCGAGCGCGCTCGTCTCGCCCGTGACGAAGCAGCCGGATCCCTGGCGGCGCACGATCACGCCCTGGGATTCGAGCAGGTCGTAGGCGCGCGCGACCGTGTTGGGGTTGATCGCGAGGTCCTTGGCGAGCTCGCGCACGCTCGGGATGCGGTCGGAGGCCTCGAGCTCCCCGCGCGCAACGGCGGCCTTGACCTGGAAGGCGATCTGCTCGAAGAGCGGCTCGGCGGCGAGGGGGTCGATGCGCAGCAGCATGGGCGTGGGGCTAACTGTATTAGGTGCACTAGTACAGTCAAGACTGTAAATCGGATTTCCCGGGCCCGCGCGCTTCCTTGGTGGGTCGCATCGGCCCGCGCTAAGCTCTTCCCCCCCATGTCGCACCCCTACGACGCACTGCTCGCCATCGAACGCGGCGACGTCGGCCGCCTGAAGGAGCTCCTGGCCGAGGAGCCCGCGCTCGCCGCCGCCCGCGACGAGCAGGGGGTCTCGCTGGTGCTGCGCGCGCGCTACCGATTCCAGAACGAGGCCGTCGAGGCGCTGCTCGCCCTGCGGCCCGAGCTCGACCTCTTCACCGCGGCGGCCGTGGGCGACACGCGCCGCCTCGGCGAGCTGCTCGAGCGCGACGCGTCCTCGGCCGAGGCCTACCTGGGCGACGGGTTCACCGCCCTGCAGCTGGCCTGCTTCTTCGCGCAGCCCGAGTGCGCGCGCCTCCTGATCGAGCGCGGCGCGAACGTCGAGGCGATCTCGAAGAACGGCATGGACCTGCGCGCGCTGCACGCCGCGGCGGCCGGCCGCAGCCCCGAGTGTGTCGAGCTGCTGCTCGAGCACGGCGCCGACCCGAACAGCCAGCAGCACGGCGGCTGGACGCCGCTGCACGCCGCGGTCGGGAGTTCGAACGCGCGTACGGTGGCGCTCCTGCTCGCGCGCGGCGCCGATCCGCGCAAGGCGAACGAGTTCGGCCAGACGCCGCTCGATCTCGCGCTCGAGAAGAAGAACGCCGAGATCCTGAGCCTGGTCGGCGCATGAGCCAGGGCAGCCTCCTCCACCGCTTTCAGATCGGGTTCGAGGACGCCGCGGCCAAGCGGCGCGACGAGCTCGATCTGCGCGTCGCGCGCGCCTCCTCGGAGGTCGGCGAGTACCTCGTCGCGCGCGTGCTCGCCTGGTGCCTGCTGCACGAGACCGGCATCGAGCTCTCGGCCGGCCTGTGCAAGGGCGACGAGCCGTCGGTGGCGATCAAAGGCTACGACGGTGTCATCCAGACCTGGATCGAGATCGGGATCCCCGAGTCGAAGAAGCTGCACCGCGCCTCGAAGGCCGCGAAACGCGTGCTCGTCTTCCCCCACCGCGGGCCCAAGGGGATGCCGGTCGACGAGCCGGTGCACAAGGGCGAGGCGATCGAGGTGGTCGATCTCGGCGCGGAGTTCCTGCACGGTCTCGCGGGCACGCTCGACCGCAACAACAAGTGGAAGATCAAGCTCGAGGGCGAAGAGCTCACCGTCCACGACGGCCAGCGCGCCCGCACGACCAGGATCGAGCGCTCGAAGCCCTTTCGGCCTCGGCGCTGAGGGCGCGAGCGCGTCCGCGCGAGGCCGTTGAGTTGGCCTGCACGATTCGCCATGCTCCGGCGATGCTGCGCCGCACCCTGATCCTCGTCTCGATCCTCTTCGCCTCCTCGCTCGCATCGCTCCGCGCCGACGATCTCCCGGCGCTCTTCGCCGCCGCCGAGAAGGACCCCGGCCGGATCCCCTCGCTGCTGATTCAGGCCAGTTCGGAGCTCGCGAAGCTCGAATCGAGCGACCCGAAGCAGGCGGCCGAGCTCGGCGACAAGCTCGAGCCCTACTGCAAGCGCGTGTTCTTCTCGAGCGAGGTGATCCCCGGCGCCGAGGCGCTCGGCGTCACCACACACGTCGTCGAGAAGGGCGAGCTGCCCTCGGTGATCGCCAAGCGCATGCGCACGAGCGCCGGCCTCCTCGCGTACCTCAACGCCGGCTACGACGAGAAGAAGATCCGCATCGGCCAGAAGTTGCGCGTGCTCGACCTCTCCGACAAGAGCCTGCATCTCGAGGTGAAGAAGAGCGTCTACCGCCTCTTCCTCTGGCGCTCGATCCCCGGCGGCGACGCGCCGATCCTGCTCGCGTGCATGCCGGTCGGCCTGGGCGCTGCGGACTCGCCCACGCCCGAGGGCTCGACCTCGATCCTGAAGCGCGTGCGCGATCCGGAGTGGACCGATCCCGACTCGCACCAGGTCATCCCCGCCAGCAGCCCGAAGAACATCCTCGGCGGCTACTGGATCGCGCTCGACGCCAACACGCTCGGTACCACGGGGATTGGCCTGCACGGCTTCACCGGCGACATCCCGAAGAACTGGATCGAGCAACCGGCCTCGCACGGCTGCGTGCGCATGCTGCAGCCCGACATCGACCGCGTCTTCCACACCGCGCTCGAGGGAACGCCGGTGGCGATCACCAAGTGAGGCCCGCGACGCGCTGATGGAAAAGCTGCTCCTCGTCTGCCTCGGCGGCGCGCTCGGATCGGGCACGCGCTACCTCGTCGGGCACTGGAGCGTGACGAAGCTCGGCACGGCGTTTCCGTGGGGCACGCTGGCGGTCAACGTGATCGGCTGCTTCGCGATCGCGCTGGTGATGCACGTCTCGAGCGTGAAGCCCGAGTTCCAGCTCAACTGGAGGCTGTTCGTGACGACGGGATTGCTCGGCGGCTTCACGACCTACTCCGCGTTCAACCAGGAAACGCTCTCGTACTTCGAGACCGGCGAGCTGGCAAAGGCCTTCGGCTACGCGGCGGTCACGCTGCTCGCAGGCCTCGCCGCGGGTTACGCAGGACTGAACGCGAGCCGGGCGATGTTCGGCTGAGCGACGGCGCGGAAGGTCCGTGCCTGGCTCGCTTCTGCCGCGTCCGCCCTCGGCCCCTCTCTGCCCTTGATCTTCCGACGGACGCGGCGGAAGCGTGCCTGGCTCGGTACGTTCCGCGCGACCGCCCGACGCGGAACGTACGGTGCCAGGCACGCCTTTCACGCGTCCGATGAAAGTAAAAGGAGAAGAAGCGCAAAGGTCGGACGCGAGAAAGGCGAGCCAGGCACCGACCTTCCGCGTCTCGTGCTCAGCTCCTCTGCCGTAGCACTCTCGATTCAGGACGCTCGGCCTGCGCGATCAGCGCGCCAGACTCCTCGAGCAGCGCCCGCAGCACCGACCGGTGACAGCGCGCCTCATCTTCGCAGTAGCACCCAACCGAGTAGTCAGCCGTGCGCGACAGCACCGCGAGCAGCTCGATCGTCCTCGCGTTCTCAGGCACCGCCATCTCGCGCCGGTACTTCCTGACGAACTTCGCCCATTCAAATGCCGAGCTCGCGCCCTGCCCGAGCTTCATCGTCTCGACACTAGGCGCGAGGTTCGGGAACCACACGTCGTACCAGTTCTCCGACGCGAACTTCGCCTTCGGCACACCGCGCGGCGGCCGGCGGACGGTGCCGATGCGCGTGCCTTCGCCGGGAAGGCGCGCGGTACCGAGCCTGACAATGCGCAGGACCATGTGGATTGGGTGGAGATTGTACGGCGCGCACCTGAGCGAAACCCCGTGCTAGCATCCAGGCTTCCCCATGCGCCTCGAAGACGTCCGACAGCGCCTGCGTTCCGCCGGCGCGAGCCCGCGGCACGAGACACTCGCCCTGCGCGCGTGGGTACGCGGCCTCCCGCTCGATGCCTTCGCGCAGAAGAAGCACTCGGCCTTTCCCAAGTCGCTCATCGCCGAGCTCCCCGCGATCCAGTCCGAACTCGCCAACCTCGCGCAGATCCGCTCCGAGCACCCCGGCGCAGACGGCTCGGCGCGCTTCGTGCTCGAACTCACCGACGGCCAGACGATCGAGAGCGTCCTGCTCCCCAACGACGGCGTGTGCGTCTCCTCGCAGGCCGGTTGCGCCGTCGGCTGCACCTTCTGCATGACCGGCACGCTCGGCCTCCTGCGCCAGCTCGGCAGCGCGGAGATCGTCGCGCAGGTCGCACTCGCGCGCTCGCGCCGCACGATCCGCCGCGTGGTCTTCATGGGCATGGGCGAGCCCGCGCACAACCTCGAGAACGTGATGGCTGCGATCGAGCTCTTCGGCAGCGAGGGCGCGCTCGGCCACAAGAACCTCGTCTTCTCCACCGTGGGCGACCGGCGCGTCTTCGAACGCCTGCCGCAGGGCCCCGTGAAACCCGCGCTCGCACTCTCGCTGCACACCACGAAGGCCGCCCTGCGCGCCGAGCTGCTCCCGCGCGCGGCCAAATTCGATCCGGCGGAGCTCGTCGAGCTCGCGCAGGCCTACTCGCGCACGACGACCTACCCGATCCAGTACCAGTGGACGCTGCTCGAAGGCGTCAACGACGGCGACGACGAGCTCGATCGCCTCGCCGAGCTCCTGCGCGGCCACTACGCGATGGTGAACTTCATCGTCTGGAACCAGGTCGATGGCCTGCCGCACACGGGCACGCGCGAGGAGCGCGCGCGCGCGATCATCCGCGGCATGATGCAGCGCGGCGTGCTCGCCAAGCTGCGCGTCTCGGCCGGCCAGGACGTCGATGGCGGCTGCGGGCAGCTGCGGGCGCGGGAACTCGTGCGCTTTCCGGAAGCCTCCTGACAGGACGTTGTCAGGAGCGCTCTTGCAGGATGGCTCTCGCCGACGGGCAAAGGGCCCGCGGCAGAAAGCTGATCATGCAAGCCCAAGCCAACACGCAGTCCGTTTCCTCCATCCAGACGCAGTCGATCATCCCCTGCATCAGCACCACCAAGATGCGCGAGACGCGCGCCTTCTGGATCGACCGGCTCGGTTTCGAGCTCTCCTACGACCACGAGCACTACCTCGGCGTGCGCGGCGGCGCGAAGGGCGCGCCCGAGATCGGTTTCATGCCTTCTTCCCCTGAAGCGCCGCAGCCGATCGCGGGCGGACTCAACCTGTGCCTGCGCGTCGCGAGCGCTGACGCGGAGCACGAGCGCCTGCGCAGCCAGGGCGTGGCGATCTTCGCCCCACTGACCGACTATCCCTGGGGCATGCGCGCCTTCGTGGTCAAGGATCCCAACGGCGTCGCGGTCACGATCACGCACCCGATCCCCGCCGCCGTGGAGTTCGAGGCCTGCGCGCGGTAGGAAGGACGCGATGCGCCGCGCCGACCGCCTGTTCCAGATCGTCCAGCTCCTGCGCCGTGGTCGTGCGACGACCGCGGCGCAGATCGCCGGCGAGCTCGAGGTCTCCGAGCGCACGATCTACCGCGACGTGCAGGACCTCGTCTCCTCCGGCGTGCCGATCCAGGGCGAGGCCGGCGTGGGCTACGCGCTGCCGGCGCACTTCGACCTGCCGCCACTGATGTTCGACGCGCAGGAGATCCAGGCGCTCGTGCTCGGCGCGCGCATGGTCGAGAGCTGGACCGACCGCGCGCTGGCGGAGTCCGCGAAGAGCGCCCTGCGCAAGGTCGGGCACGTGCTCCCCGAGCGCCTCGCCGCGAAGATCGAGAAGAACCGGCTGTATGCGCCGGAGCCGCAGCTGCGCGGGGACGAGGACGAGAGCATGGAGCTCGTGCGCCGTGCACTGGACGGCAATCGGGTGCTGCACCTGGTCTACTCGGACATGCTGGATGAGGTGACCGCGCGCGACATCCGTCCGCTCGGGCTCTTCTTCTGGGGCCGCACGTGGACGGTCGCAGCCTGGTGCGAATTGCGCAACGGCTTCCGCAGCTTCCGGCTCGACCGGATGCAGAGCCTCGTCGAGACGAAGCGCACGTTCGAGCCCGAGCCCGGCCAGACGCTGGAGGACTTCTTCGCGCTCGTGCGCAGCGAGCGCGCCGAGTGCACCGCGCCCACGGCGATGACACGCAAGGAACGGCACAAGCAGCGCGTCGCGCCACCCGACGATCCCGCGCAGCGCGAAGCGTGGAAGCGCTTCCAGGAGCTCGGCTCCGTCGGGCCGGCGTGCGCGAAGGACTTCCTGCTGCTCGGCTTCCGCCAGGTCTCGGACTTGAAGGGCCAGGACCCGAACGCGCTCTACACGCGTCTGTGCCAGCTCACGAACTCGCGGCAGGACCCTTGCGTCGAGGACGTGCTGCGTTGCGCGGTCGCGCAGGCGGAGATCCCGGCGCTGCCGAAGAAGTGGAAGGACTGGTGGACTTGGACGCCTTACCGCGGGCTTTCCGCGGGCGAGCTTCCGCCTCCGCTTTCGAGGGCTCTTCCTTCGCGGCGCCGCTAGCGCGCCAGCCCTTCGGCGGCTTCTCGCCGCGCATCTCGAACACGAATCTCGAGACCATCGACTCGACGCGCGTGCCGTATTTCGAGCGCGACTTGGTCCAGGTGACCGTGAGCAGCCGCTGCGCGCGCGTGATCGCGACGTACATCAACCGCCGCTCCTCCTCGACCGTGTCCTCGTTGACCGAGCGCAGGTGCGGCAGGATGCCCTCCTCCACGCCGGCGATGTACACGCGCGGGAACTCGAGGCCCTTCGCCGCGTGCACGGTCATCAGCACGACCGCGTCCTTCTTCTGCGTGTCGCCCTCGTCGCGCTCGTCCTCGGCGGAGAGCGTCAGCGACTCGAGGAAGCTCGCGAGTCCCGCCTTGCCGTTGCGGCGCACGTGGTTCTCGGCCATGTCGAGCACCTGCGTCACTGCGTTCCAGCGGTCCTCGCGCATCTTCGCGTCGGGGTAGGCGCGCTCGACCTCGCTTTTGTAGTCGATCGCCTCGAGCAGCTCGCGCATCCAGTGCACCAGCGTGCGGCCGGGATCCTTGGCGCCGAAGCGTGCGAGCTTCTCGCGCAGCAAGTGCACCGACTCGACCGCGGCCTGGTTCAAGCCCTCGACCTCGCTCGCGCGCTCGAAGGCCTGCACGATCGAGATGCCCTGCGCGGTCGCGAACTCGAGCGCCTTCTCCAGCGTGCCCTTGCCGACACCGCGCGGCGGGCAGTTCACGACGCGCAGGAACGAGGGCTCGTCGTGCGCGTTCGCCGCCAGGCGCAGGTACGCGAGCACGTCGCGCACCTCCTTGCGATCGAAGAAGGACATGCCGCCGACGAGCACATACGGGAGTCCACGCGCGCGGAACTGCTGCTCGAAGACGCGCGGCTGCGTGTTGGAGCGGAAGAGCACGGCGCAGTCGTTGTGGTTGAAGTGCCGCGCGCGCACGCCCTCCTGGATGTCGAGCGCGATCCAGTCCGCCTCGCCGGTCTCGTCCTCGCCGCGCAGGTAGCGAATCGGGTCGCCGCGGCCGAGCGCGGACACGAGCGTCTTCCCGTGGCGCTTGGGGTTGTTCGTGATCAGGCGATTGGCGGCCTCGAGGATCGGCTGCGTCGAACGGTAGTTCGTCTCGAGGCGCACGACCTTCGCCTTGGGGAAGTGCTTCTCGAAGCTGAGGATCTTCGAGACATCGGCACCGCGCCAGCCATAGATCGACTGGTCGTCGTCGCCGACCACGCACAGGTTCTGGTGGCGGCCGGCGATCGCGTGCACGATCTCGTACTGCGGGCCGTTGGTGTCCTGGTACTCGTCCACCATCACGTAGCGGAAGCGCTGCTCGAGTTCGGTGCGCAGTTCGGCGTTCTGTTTGAGCACACGGCAGGTGACGAGCAGCAGGTCGTCGAAGTCGAGCATGCGCGAGCGCGCGAGTTGCTCCTCGTACTTCTGCCAGCCACGCGCGACGAGCTCGTCCTTCTCGTCGCCGGGCTTGGCGAGCAGGCTCTCGGGCGTCTCGAGGCGGTTCTTCGCCAGGCTGATGCGCGCCTGGAGCGTGCCGGGCTGCATGACCGTGTTGCCGACGCGCAATTCGCGCAGTGCCGCGCGCGCGGCGGCGAGCTGGTCCGATGCGTCGCAGATCGTGAAGTTGGGCGCGAGGCCGGCTGCGCGCGCTTTGGCGCGCAGGTACTTGGCGCAGAAGGCGTGGAAGGTGCCGATCGTGAGCTTCTCGGCGCGTTCCTCGCCCACGAGCTTGCTGATGCGCTCGCGCATCTCGCCCGCGGCCTTGCGCGTGAAGGTCATCGCGAGCACGTTCTCGGGTGCCACCTTGTGCGCGAGCAGCCAGCCGGTGCGCACCGTGATCACGCGCGTCTTGCCCGAGCCGGCGCCGGCGAGCACCAGCACGGGGCCCTCGATCGCGCGCACGGCCTCGCACTGCGCCGCGTTCAGTCCATGGAGCAGCTTTTCCATCCCGGGGCGCGAGACCATAGGCTCGCCGCGCGTCGCGCGCCAGGATTCCTCAGGGCTTCTCGAGCGCTTCGAGCTCGTGGCGGGCGAGCAGGTAGATCGAGCGATCGCTCGTGCTGCTTTCGACTGCGCGCTGCAGGAATTCGCGCGCCTCTTGGGCGTCGCCTTTCAGCTCGCGCCACACGCCAACGAAGAAGTACAGACGCCCGAGCTCCTCGGCCGGAGCCGAATGCCGGTCGAAGTCGGCGATGAGCAGCTCGAGGCTCTCCTGGCCGGTGAAGAGCCCCGCGATGTTGACGTCCAGGGTGCGGTCCTCGGCCATGCGCGGGGTAGAGAGGTAGTGGCGCAATTCGCGCGTGGCCTGCTCTTCCTCGCCCATGCGCCAGCGCGCGAGCCACAGGAAGAGCTGGCCCTCGATCGCGCTCTCGCCCTTGCGCCGCGCGACCACCCCGAACTCGATCGCGGCCTCGCGCCACTGGCCGAGCGACCAGTGCAGTTCGCCGGCGAGCTGGCGCGGCCCCGGTTCGTCGGGGCTCAGCCGGATGAGATACTCGGCGTCCTCGAGTGCCTGCTCGTGCTGTCCGAGCATGCGCAGCAGGTTCGCGCGGGAACGGTGCGCCTTCACGTCGTCGGGGCGCTGGTAGAGCAGTTCGTTGAGGTCGGTGAGCGCGCTGCGGGGGTCGCCCAGCAGGCTGCGCAGCTGTGCACGCACGCCGAGCAGATCCGCGCAGGTGGGATCGCGCGCGAGGCCATCCTCGGCGATGCGCAGCGCGACGTCTGCGTGTCCAAGGCCGAGTTCGCGCGTCGCCTGGTCTGCGTCGATCTCGAGGCGGATGTCGCTGGCGCTGCTCGAGCGCCAGGGGATCAAGAAGCACAGCAGACCGAGCAGGATCGCGGGGATCGTCGCACGCGCGAGCCGGCGGCTGTCGAGCCTGGCGCTGCCCTGCGGATCGCGATCGAGTGCGCGACCGGTGATCCAGCCAATCACGAGGCCACCCAAGTGCGCCGCGTTGTCGACGCTTGGCACGAGTGCGCCATAGGTGATGAGCATCGCGATCAACACGACCAGGTTGCGCACCACAGGGCGCAGGAGCAGTTCGGGGATCGAATTGCGGTTCTTGCCGAAGAAGGCGAGCAGCGCTCCCGCCAGGCCGAAGATCGCACCCGAGGCCCCCGCGGTGACCTCACTGGGATGCCAGAGCACGCTGCAGGCGGAAGCGCCGAGCGCGCTCATCAGGTAGAGCAGCAGGAAGGCGCCGCTGCCGTAGAAGCTCTCGACGATGCGCAGCGCGAACAGGCTCGCCATGTTGATCGCGAGGTGCACGAATCCCACGTGCACGAAGGCGCACGCGACGAGACGCCACCAATCGCCCTGCGACACGTACGGGCCATGGCTCGCCCCGAAGCGCAACAGGTCGCGCAGGCCGGGTTCGTTCCAAGAAGCGCCGCTGAAGTACATCGCCAGGAACACGGCCGTGTTCAGCGCGATCAGCAGCGGAACCGCCCAGGTCCTGCGCGGCGTGCGCACCACGAAGGCGCGCGCCGGTCCGATCGGCGTGGGCTCCTCGGCGGAAACCGGCGCGGGTTGGTCAGGCAGCATCGAGATCGTGGAGGATAGCGGCAATGGACACGTGCGCGAGCGGGCGCCAGACTCTTGTCCCCATGTCGGCAGCCGAACTCCTCTCCTGTATCGAAATCGACCCCCCCAAGGCGGCCCAGTGGTCGGTGATCTGGCTGCATGGCCTGGGGGCCGACGGACACGATTTCGAGAGCATTCCGCCATTCCTAAGACTGGAACCGCGCCACCCGATTCGCTTCGTCCTGCCCCACGCGCCGAGCATCCCCGTGACCCTGAATGGCGGGATGCGCATGCCCGCCTGGTACGACATCCGGGACGGCGACTTGCGCACGCGGCACGACGAGGTCGGCATCGCGCGCTCGGCCGAACAGGTGCGCGCCCTGCTCGCGCGCGAGATCGAGCGCGGCGTGCCGTCGAACCACGTCTTCCTCGCGGGCTTCTCGCAGGGTGGTGCGATCGCGGCCTACACCGCGCTGCGCCACCCGCAACCGCTCGCAGGCGTGATCGCGCTCTCGACCTACCTCGTGTGCGGCGACACGCTCCCCGCCGAGCTGCAGTCGGCCAACCGCGGCATCCCCGTCTTCGCCGCGCACGGAACGCGCGATCCGATGGTGCACGCCAAGCGTGGCGAAGAACTGCGCGACACGCTCACCAAGCTCGGTTGCCGCGTCGAGTGGCACACCTACCCGATGGAGCACAGCGTCTGCATGGAAGAGCTGGTCGACATCGGCGCCTGGATGAACCGCCTGATGAGCGCGTGAAAAAACCAGCCCGCCTGGTTTTTTGACACCCCCCAATGATGGACACCGTGGCGGGCTGCGGCGTCCATCATTGGGGGGTGGAGCGGCCCTTGCGTTGCGGCGGCGCGTTCCAGGGATCTTCGGGCCAGGAGTGCTTGGGGTAGCGCGCACGAAGGTCCTTGCGAACGTCGAAGTAGGCCTTGCTCCAGAAGCTCTGCAGGTCGTCGGTCACCTGCTGCGGTCGGTAGTTCGGCGCGAGCAGGTGCAGCAGCACGCGCACGCGGCCGCCGGCGATGCGCGGCGTGTCGGCGAGGCCGAAGACCTCTTGGATGCGCACGGCGAGCACGGGCGGCTTGCCGGGTTCGTACGCCAGGCGCATCGCGCTGCCGCTGGGGACGGTGAGACGTTCGGGCGCCTCCTGCTCGACGAGTTGCGCGAGCTTCCAGCCTAGCTGGCCGCGCAGGAACTCGACCAGGTTCGCACGCCGCAGGTCGTCGAAGGAGCGCTTGCCGGCGCACAATTCGGGCAGCCAGGCGGCGAGTTGAGACTCGTCCAGCGAGGGAATCCCGGCCTCGGGCATCCATTGCGCGAGCGAGCGCACGCGCGCGAGGTAGGCCGCGACTTCCTCGCGCTCGAGGCCGAGAGCGCGCGGCAGGTCGTGCGCTGCAGCAGCGGCGAGCTCGCGCGCGGCGTCCTCCTCGGAGACGTTCGACTGCACCTCGTCGAGCACCAGATCGAGGAAGCGCGTGCGCTTCCACCCGACGACGCGGCCGCTCGCCTCGTCGAAGCCGGTCTCGACGGAGCTGCGCAGGAGCTCCGCCGGCAGCCATTCGCGCTCGATACGCGAGGCCTGGCGCACGAGCGCCTCGGCGCGTTCGCCCGCGCGCCCGGCGTCGATCTGCACCGCGACATAGAGCTCGCCGTCGTGCACCGCGCTCTCCTCGGCGAGGCGCACGCCGCGGCCCCCGACCAGCACGCCGCGCTGCGGCTCGCCCGCGCGGCGGCGCACGACGCGATCGGGATAGGCCGCGAGCAGCGCGCGCCGGAAAGCGAGCTCGTCGCCGGGTCCGGAGGCGCGCGTGCCCGTCTGGCGCTCGGCGTCGCGCAAGAGCGCATCGCGCGCGCGCAACACGAAGCTCGCGGCGCCGCGGTTGAGCTCGCCGACGAGGCTCGCGCCGATGCCGTTGCGCTCGAAATCCTCGAGCGCGAGGATGCGATCCCAGGTGTCGGAGTCCGAACGGTGGCGCGAGGCGCGCGGCGGACCGGGCCGGCGCAGGAAAGGATCGCGCTCGCCGATCAGCGCTCCCGCGAGCGCCGCCTCCTCGAGCACGCCGCGCTCGGCGCCTTCGATCAGCAGCCGGCCGATGCGCGGGTGCACCGGCAGCCGCGCGAGCGCGCGACCGGTCGGCGACAGGCCTGCGCGTTCGAGCGCACCCAGTTCGCGCAGCAATTCGAGTGCGCGCTCGAGCGCCGGCCGCGGAGGCGATTCGAACCACGGGAACTCGAAGGGATCGCTCTCGCCGAAGGAGAGCAGTTGCAGCACGGGCCCCGTGAGGTCCACGCGCGCGATCTCGGGCTCCTCCTCCGCGCGCAGCGAGCGCTGCACGCGCTCGGTCCACAGGCGCAGACAGATCCCCGGCTGCGTGCGCCCCGCGCGGCCGGCGCGCTGATCCGCCGAAGCGCGCGAGATGCGCTCGAGTTCCAGCCGGTCGAGGCCGACTCCCGGATCGTAGCGCTGCACGCGCGCCATGCCGGCATCGACGACCGCGGTGACGCCCGCGATCGTGACCGAGGTCTCGGCGACGTTGGTCGAGAGCACCAGCTTGCGCTGCGGCGCGGGCCGCAAGACCTCGTCTTGCTGCTCCGCCGGCAGGTCGCCGTAGAGCTCGAGCACGCGCGCGCCGAGCTTCGTCGCGCGACTCTCGAGCTCCGCGCGCGTGCGCTTGATCTCCCCCACACCGGGAAGGAAGCACAGTACGTCGCCGCTCGTGGCCGAGAGCGCGCGCAGCGCCCCCCGCGACCTGCACGGGCAGCGGTCGGTCGTCCTCGTCCTGCGCGTACTCGATCGCGACCGGGTGCAAGCGGCCCTCGCTCTCGACCACAGGCGCACCACCGAGCCAGGTGGAAACCGGCCCTGTCGCGATCGTCGCGGACATCACGACGAGCTTGAGGTCCGCGCGCGCGTCCAGCTGCACGCGCCGCACGAGCGCGAGCGCGAGATCCGTGTGCAGGCTGCGCTCGTGGAACTCGTCGAACACGACCGCGCCGAAGTCCGAGAGGAAGGGATCCTCCTGCAGCATGCGCACCAGCAGGCCCTCGGTCACGACCAGGATGCGCGTGCCGCGCGAGGCCTTGCGTTCGAAGCGCACGTGGTAGCCGACCTCGCCACCGACCTCCGCCCCGCGTTCGAAGGCGATCCGCCGCGCCGCCGCGCGCGCCGCGATGCGCCGCGGCTCGAGCATCACGACGGCTTTGTCACCCGCGAGTCCCGCATCGAGCAGCGCCGGAGGGACGCGCGTGGTCTTGCCCGCACCCGTCGGCGCGCGCAGCACGACCGCGGAGCTCCCGCGCAGGCTCTCGAGGAGCTGCGGAAGCACCTCGTCGATCGGGAGTCGCTCGCGCGGCATGCGGGGACAGTTGTAGCGCGCGGACGCCTGATAGACTCGCACTCGATGCGCTCCCGGATCCTCTCGATCGCGTTGCTCGGCACGCTGCTGCTCGAGCCGCTGCCCGCGGCCCCCGCGAGCCAGACCGGAGGACACACGCGCGCGATCGCCGGGCTCGTGCCTCCGCCGCTGCGCGTGCTCGTTCCGGCGTACTTCTATCCGGTCGCCAATTCGCCCTGGGTGCGCCTCAGCGCCGCGGCGGCCGCGTACCCCGGCCGCATCGGCGCGATCGGCGATCCGGCGAACGGGCCGGGCGCGAGCGTCGACCCGAGCTACACCGCGGTCTTCCAGAACTTCCGCGCCAGCGGCGGGACGCTCTACGGCTACGTCTACACGAGCTATGGGGCTCGACCGCTCGCGAGCGTGATCGCCGACATCGACGCCTGGATCGCGATGTACCCGCTCGACGGCATCTTCCTCGACGAGATGGACAACACGCCCGGCGCACACGAGGCCTACTACCAGGCGCTCACCCAGCACGTGCGCGCGCAGCTCCCCGGCGCGCCCGTCGTCGGCAACCCTGGCGTCTCGACGAGCCCGAGCTATCTCCTCTACCAGGGACATCCGGTTGTCTCGACGCTCTGCATCCAAGAGGCCGGCACGGGCTTCCTCTCCTGGCACTCCGATGCGTGGGTCGCGGGCTTTCCGCGGCGCGCTTTCTACGCGCTCCCCTACGCGATTCACGCCAACGGCTGGCAGGCTGCGGTGGACCACGCATTTGCCGAGAACTGCGGCCTGGTCTACGTCACCGACGACGTGCTCCCCAATCCCTGGGACACGCTGCCCGCCTACTTCGAGAGCATGCTCGCGTACATCCAGGCGACGTACTGAGGCGGCGATCCGCGCGAGAGTCTTGACGCCGGCGCCTCGCGTTCGCTTACCTCTCCCTGTGGAGAGCGAACTCAACGCAACCGTGCTCGCGCGGGAGCTCGTCAGCGAGACGGTGTTCCTGCTGCGCGTGAAGCCCGACGAGAGCGATCCCCCGCGCTTTCTGCCCGGGCAGTTCGTGCAGGCCGGTGTGCCGATCCAGACGCTGGCCAAGGACGGCTCGGGCGTGATGCGCCTGCGGCTGCAGAAGCGCTCCTACTCGCTCGCCTCCGCGCCCGGCGATCCCAAGGGCTACGAGCTGTGCCTCGCGCTCGTCGACCAGGGGCGCCTGACGCCCGCGCTGCACAAGCTCGAAGCCGGCGCGCGCCTGTACCTGGACACGCGCCCGCTCGGCCGCTTCACGCTCGAGGGTCTCCCGCCCGAGCGCGACCTCGTGCTCGTCGCGACCGGTACCGGCGTCGCGCCCTACGTCGCGATGCGCCGCGCCTACGCGGGCAAGAGTCGCTGGCGCAGAATGGTGATCGTGCACGGCGTACGGCAGGTCGCGGATCTGGTCTACCGCAAGGAGCTCGAGGAGGCGGCGCGCAAGGATCCGGCCTTCGTCTACCTGCCGATCGTCTCGCGCGAGAAGGATCCCGCGCGCTGGAGCGGGCTCGCGGGCAGGGTGCATCAGATGCTCGAGGCCAAGCGCATGAAGGAGCTCGCTCAGCTCGAGTTCACGCCCAAGAGCGCGAGCGTCCTGCTGTGCGGCAACCCCGCGATGATCGACGAGGCACGCACGCTGCTCGAGTCGCGCGGCTTCGCGCTCGACACGCCCGAACGCATCGGCGGGCTGCGCTTCGAGCGCTACTGGTAGCTCAGCTCGCCGCGCTCGAGCGCCCCAAGATCCCGAGCTCTGTGCCGTGCGGGCGCAGCGCCTGGATCACGAACTCGATGTGCTGCGCGAGCTCGGCGCCGAGCAGCTCGCAGCCCGCGTGCACCTCGCCGCGCTCGACCTTCGCGGCGAAGCCCTTGTCCTTCAACTTCTTCGTGACGCTCTTGACCTCGAGCGTCGCGATCCCGCCCTCGCGCACGTGGCAGCACGCGCCGACGAAGCCCGTCAGCTCGTCGCAGGCGAGCAGCGCCTTGTCGAGCGTCGATTCGTAGGGCACGCCCCACTTGGTGTAGTGCGCGCTGATCGCGTGCGCGACGCTCTCCTCGCCGCGTCCGCGCAGCCAGGCGACGATCCGTTTCGGGTGCTCTTCCGGCCAGGCCTCGTAGTCGGCGTCGTGCAGCATCCCGGCCAGGCCGAAGGGCTCGACGTCTCGCGCTCCCGCGCCGTACTTCTCCGCGGCCGCGCGCATCACGACCTCGACCGCGCGCGCGTGCTTGCGCAGCGCCTCGGTCTTCGTCCATTCGCACAAGTGGGTCCAGGCCTCTTCGCGGGTGAGCGTCATGGCGCGATCCTACCCGCCCGGCTTGCCCTTGCGCTTCTTCACGGCCTCGCGCAGCAGGAACTCGATGTGCCCGTTCAAGCTGCGCAGGTCGTGAGCGGCCCAAGAGCGCAAGTCCTCCATCAACTCCGGCGGGAGCCGGAGCAGGAAGGGCTTGCGCTCCTTGTCGGGCGGTGTCGCCCGGCCGCTCGTGTCCTGCTCAGTCATCGCAGGACCTCAGCTGTACAGGCCTCCGGTGTTGAGCACGGGCGACACGCTCTGCTGTCCGCAAAGTACGACCAGCAGGTTGCCGACCAGTGTCGCGCGGCGCTCGGGATCGAGGTCGACGATCTTGCTCTCGTTGAGCCTCTCGAGCGCCATCTCGACCATGCCAACCGCCCCGTCGACGATGCGCGTGCGCGCCGCGATGATCGCCCCGGCCTGCTGGCGCTGCAGCATGGCGTGCGCAATCTCCTGCGCATACGCGAGGTGCGAGAGGCGCGCCTCGAGCACCTGGATGCCGGCGAGTTCGATGCGCAACTGCAGTTCGCGGCTGAGCTCGGCCGCGACCGCGTCGGCGCTGCCGCGCAGCGTGGTCTCGACCTCGCTCGACTGGCCGTCGTCGTAGGGGTGGCGGCTCGCGACAAGTCGCACGGCGGCCTCGGCCTGCACCTCGACGAAGTGCTCGAACTCCTCGACGTCGAAGAGCGCCTGCGCGCTGTCGTGCACCTGCCACACGACGACGACCGCGATCTCGATCGGGTTGCCGGCCAGATCGTTCACCTTGAGCGTCTTGCCATTCAGGTTGTGCGCGCGCAGCGAGATCTTCTTCTTCGAGGTGAAGGGGTTGGTCCAGTAGAAGCCGCTCGCGCGGACGGTTCCGCGGTAGCGGCCGACGAGCACGATCGCGCGGCCCATGTTGGGCTCGACGATGAAGAAGCCCGGCAGGCACAGGATGAATGTGAGGAACAGCGGGATCGCCGCCAGGATCTGGAACGGGTCCTGGTTCTTGCCGCCGTGGATCAGGAGGGTCAGCGCGCCCGCGAAGAGCAGCAACTCGAAGACGAGCATCGCTGCGCCGGAGAAGGCGTGGAAAGCGGTTTCCTTGGAGGGATTGCGTGTCTGCATGTGGATCTCTGGGATGGGTTTCCTAGCGGGATCAGCTATCGGCATGATATCACTACGGAATCAAGAGCGAGCGCCTTTCACGATTCGCTGACCCGCTTGGCGGATCTTGCATTACCCGTTGCCCCACAATGCTTTGTGACGTGCACTAGGCCCCCGCTACAATCCCGCCCCCTTGGATCAGACCTCCCAGAGCTCGCCCAAGAGCCTGCCGCGCACCGCGGACGGCTTCGAGATCCAACGCGAGCTCGGCCGCGGCGGGATGGGTGTCGTCTACCTCGCGCGCGAGATCGGTTCGGAGCGCGAACTCGCGCTGAAGGTTCTGCCCGCGGAGCTGTGCGCCTCGGAGGAGGCCTTCGGTCGCTTCCAGCGCGAGGCCGTGCTCGCGGCGGCGATCTCCGACTCGCGCTGCGTGTTCGTCTACGGCGCGCACCAGTTCGAAGGCTCGCCCGCGATCGCGATGGAGCTCGTGCGCGGCGAGACGCTCGAGCAGGTGATCAAGCGCGGCGAGAAGATCCCCGTGCGCCAGGCCGTGCGCTGGACGATCGAACTGCTCGAGGGGCTCGACGCCGCGCACCGCGCGGGCGTGCTGCACCGTGACGTCAAGCCCTCGAACTGCTTCGTCAACGAGGACGGCCACGTCAAGGTCGGCGACTTCGGGCTCTCGCGCTCGCTCGACACCGACGTGCAACTGACGCAGTCGGGCGCCTTCCTCGGCTCGCCGCTCTACGCCGCGCCCGAGCAGGTCAAGGGCCGCAAGGTCGACGAGCGCAGCGACATGTATTCCGCGGCGGCGACGCTCTACGCGCTGCTGACGCTCAAGACGCCCTACGGCGGCTCGAACCTCGGCGAGGTGCTCTCACGCATCCTGACCGAGCCGCCCGAGCCGCCGCGTGCGCACAGGCCCGAGATCCCGCGCGCGCTCGAGAAGGTGATCCTGCGCGCGATGCGGCGCGAGCCGGACGACCGCTTCGAGGACCTCGCGGCCTTCCGCGAGGCGCTGCACCCCTTCTCCGTGGAAGCTCCGGCCGGCGGCGTCCTGCGCCGGCTGGTCGCGCACGTCCTCGACAACTTCTGCGTCGGGATGCTGAACTCGATCGTCTTCGGACTGCTCGGGGTCCTCGGACTGTGGAGCCTTCAGATCAACGCGAGCGACGGCCAGATCCAGATGGGCTGGCTGACGTACGTGGGCGTCCTCGAGAGCTTCCTCTACTTCGCCCTGTTCGAGGGTCTCGCGGGGGCGACGCCAGGCAAGTGGGTCATGGGGTTGCGCACCGTCGACGCGAAGCGGCTCGAACGCACGCTGCCCGGCGCCTCCTTGCGCGCACTGCTGTTCACCGCGCCGCTCGCCTCGGTCGGGCTGACCTTCGCGGTGAGCGGCGGATTCCAGCCCTCCTCGGGCGCACAGGTGAGCATCGGCTCGCTGGCGGGCCTCATTCCGTCCGCGGTGCGCGCGCTGTACTTCCTCGCGACCGCCCGGCGCCGCAACGGCATGCGCGGCTTGCACGAGATCCTGAGCCGGACGCGCGTCATCCAGCGCGCCCTCCCGTTCCCCTTGCCGCGGCGCGCGAAGACGGTCGTCGAACATGTGTTGCGGCCCGCACAGGGAGTGCCGGAGACCATCGCGAACTACCGGGTGCGCGGCCTGGTCGGAAACACCGTCTTCGGCCAGTTGTGCGAGGCGGAGGATCCCGCGCTCTCGCGCCGCGTGTGGCTGTGCGCTTGCGAAAACGCTGCGCAGGCCCTCGACGCTTCGCGGCGCCAGGTCTCGCGCCGCGGACGGCTGCACTGGCTCGGTTCGGCGCGCCAGGGCGAGGCTCGTTTCGAGGTCTTCGAGTCGCCCGGCGGCGCCTCGCTCACCCAGTGGATGCACGCGCAAGGTGAACTCGAGTGGTCCGCCGTGCTGCAGATCCTCGCCGGACTCGCACAGGAGCTCGAGCTCACGGAGCGCGAGTCGCCCGCGCAGCGCTTCGCACTCGAACAGGTCTGGATCGACCGCTGGGGCACGGTGCGCCTGCTCGACGCGCCGCTCGACGCGCACACGCCCCCGACGCTCGATGCGCTCGGATTGATCGGACGAAGCGCACAACTCTTCGTACCCGAGGGCGGCCTGCTCCCGCGCTCGCTCCCGGGAAACGCGGAACCCGTGCTCGGGCGGATCCTCGGACGCGGACAGCCCTTCGCCGATGCCCGCGAAGTGCACGCATCGCTCTGCGGGATCGGGGCCGAACATCCCGAGGTCGACCGAAAGCAGCGGACGATCCAGCTCGCCATCGCCGGCGGTGCGCTGGCGCTGCTGGCCCTGATCGTGATCGGGACCATGCTCCTGCTCGGCGTCTCCGAGTACGAGCAGGAGCGCGGCCACGTCTACCTGAAGGATCTCGTCGCCGGCCGCAGCACGATTACGCAGGAAGTGCTCGACGCCGAGGACATCCATGCGCGCGAGCTCGCCCTGCGGCAGATCCTCTCGCTTCCAGGTGGCGACTTCAGGGCCGAGCTCGATGCGACAGAGCGCGCGCGTCTCCAAGCGGCCCTCCAGGCCGTTCCGACGATCGACGCCGCCGCGATGCGCGCCGGCCAGGAGCGGCTCGAGGCCAAGCACGCGCGGCCGCCCAAGGAATTCAATGTCGTCTGGGAAACGGCGCACATCAGCATCTCGCGCGTGCTCGGCAAGTGCGCGGTCGTCTGGATGGTCCTCGCGTTGCTCGGCGGACTCATCCTGCGCGGCGGGCTGACGCTGCGCGTTTTCGGCATGCTCCTGCGCGATGCGCGCGGACGCAGGGCCGGGGCCTTGCGCTGCTCGCTGCGCTCCTTCGTGGCCTGGAGCCCGCTGCTCCTGTGGATCCTGCCGCGCTTCTTCCAGCCGCTCGGCGCGCTTGCGACTTGGTCCTCGATCGTGGGATCCATGGGGCTGCTCGCCCTCGGGGCCGCGTTCGCGATCTGGCGCCCGCGCCGCGGCCTGCCAGACCTCGTCGCCGGAACCTGGATCGCGCCGCGCTAGCTAGACCGGCGTCAGCCAGTGGTGCTTGTCGTCGAGTTCGCCACGCAGCGTGGCGAAGAAGCGCTTCTGGATCTTCTCCGTCACGGGCCCGCGCGCGCCCGAGCCCACCTGCCGCCGGTCGACACTGCGCACCGGGAGCACCTCGGCCGCCGTGCCGCACAGGAAGACCTCGCTCGAGGTGTAGAGCATCTCGCGCGGGATCGCCTGCTCCACGGTCGGAATGTCGAGATCCTTCGCGACCTGCAGGATGCAGCGACGCGTGTAGCCCGCAAGGATCGATGCCCCCACGGGCGGCGTCAGCAGGCGTCCGTCGTAGAGGAGGAAGATGTTCTGGCCGCTGCCCTCGGAGACGTAGCCCGTGTAGTCGAGCGCGATGCCGTCGGCGTAGCCGTGCTGCCGCGCTTCGGCGACGATCAGCATGCTGTTGACGTAGTTGCCGGTGCACTTCGCCATCGCGGGGTGCGTGTCGGGCGCCATGCGCCGGCGGCTCGAGACGCACACGTCGACGCCTTGCGCGAGGCTCTCGGGCGTGAAGTGACCCTTCCAGGGGAAGGTCGCGATCGCGAGTTCGACCGGGTTGTCGCCCGGATGCACGCCGAGCGCGCCGTAGCCGCTGAAAGCGAGCGGGCGGATGTAGCAGGCGTCGTGGCCGTTCTCGCGCACGGTCGCGCGGATCGCGTCGGAGATCTGCGACTCGGTCCAGCGCAACTGGAGGTTGATCAGCTTGCAGCTCTGGAAGAGGCGCGCGACGTGTTCCTTCAGGCCCATCACGGCCGTGCCTTGCACGGTCTTGTAGGCGCGTATGCCCTCGAAGACGCCCGAGCCGTAGTGCAGCGCGTGCGTGAGGACGTGCACGGTCGCCTTCTCCCAGGGGACGAGTTCGCCGTTGAACCAGATGACCTTGGAGGGCTCGAGCTTCATCGCAACAGGATAGAGTCGCCCCGGCCTCCGCCGCTCCGCCCGCAGCCGGAATTTTGACGTTTGGGTCCGGAAAATACGCCGATCGACGCAGGCATGCACGCGCCGCTAGAGTCTGGGCGATGGACGAGGCGCTCCCCCACGTCTTGATCGTCGGCGGCGGGTTCGGCGGTCTAGAGGCAGCGGCGCAGCTCGCGCACGCTCGCGTGCGCGTGACGCTGGTGGACCAGCGCAACCACCACCTGTTCCAGCCGCTGCTTTACCAGGTCGCGACGGCGGGCCTGGCGATGACCGACATCGCGGTGCCGCTGCGCGGGGTGCTGCGCGACCAGCGCAACACGACCGTGCTGCTGGCTCGGGCGCGCAGCGTCGATGTCGCGCGACGCACGCTGGAGCTCGAGGACGGTGAACTCGCCTACGACCACCTGGTCCTCGCGGTCGGCGTGCAGAACCAGTGGTTCGGCAAGGCGCACTGGAGCAAGTTCGCGCTCGGCCTGAAGGACGGCGAGGATGCGCTCAGCGTGCGCGCGCGGATCCTGCTCGCCTTCGAGGCGGCCGAACGCGCGAGCGACGAGCGCGAACGGAGGCGACAGCTGTGCCTGGTCGTGATCGGGGGTGGTCCGACGGGCGTGGAACTTGCGGGCGCGCTGGCCGAGATCGCGCGTGTCTCGATGGCGCGCAACTTCCGAAATTTCAGTCCAGAGAGCGCGCGCATCGTGCTGCTCGAGGGCGGCCCTCGGCTGCTGGGGACCTTTCCCGAGTCGCTCTCCCGCGCTGCGCAGCTCAAGCTCGAGCAGATGGGCGTCGAGGTGCGCTGCTCCTCGCGCGTCGAGGACCTCGACGCGCAAGGAGTGTTGGTCGGGGGCGCGCGCATCGAGGCCGCGACGGTCCTGTGGGCCGCGGGTGTCGCGGGCACTCCGCTCGTACGCACGCTCGGCTGCGAGCTCGACCGGGCGGGGTGCGTCCTGGTCGAACCCGACCTGTCGGTCCCAGGTCACCCGGAAATCCAGGTCATCGGTGACGCGGCAGCCGTACCTTGGAAGGACGGTCTCGTGCCCGGCATGGCGCCGGGCGCGATGCAGATGGGCCGTCACGCCGCGCGCAATGTAGTGCGGACGCTGCGTGGCGAATCGCCGCTTCCTTTCCAGTACAAGGACAAGGGCCTGCTCGCGACCGTCGGCCGTTCGGCCGCGGTCGCGAGGCTCGGGCGCTTCCAGTTCTCCGGTCTCGTCGCCTGGCTCCTGTGGGCCTTCGTGCACATCTTCTACCTGATCTCGTACCGCAACCGCGCGTTGGTGATGTTCGAGTGGATCTGGCTCTACTTCACGCGGCAACGCGGTGCGCGCATCATCCTCGCGCGTTCGCGGCCTTCGCAAGCCGACGATCCAGCGAGAACGATCCGCCTCCGCTGACGAGCAGCGCGAGCGCCATCCCGATCACGAGCAGGTGGTACTCGAAGCCCTCGCCTGCCTGCGCGCCGCTCCAGTTCATGAAGAAGCCGTTGGGCGCGTGCACGGTCGCGACCGCACCGAGCATCACCGCGATCACGCCCAGCGCCACCGGGCGCGTCGCGAGGCCGAGCAGCAGGAACACCGGCCCGAGCGACTCGATCAGGATCACGAGCGCCGCGACGGGCGTCGGGACGCCGATCTTGCCGGTCAGGAAGCCCATCGTTCCCGACCAGCCGTAGCCGCCGAACCAGCCGAGCAGCTTCTGCGCGCCGTGCGGGAAGAGCACCGCCGCCAGGCCCAGGCGCAGGATCGGACTCGAGAGTTGCGGCGCGCTGGCGAGCACGCGCGCGGGCCAAGAAACATGACTAGTCAAGTGTTGCGCGGAGGCGAGAGTCGTGTCCATGACGGATTCCTTTTCAGGGTTGGTGGTTGCGGAGCTTGTCCGCGAGCTCGATGAAGCTGCGGAGTTCCTTGGGGTCGAAGCAGCCGAAGACCTCGTCCTCGAGCGCATCGATCGGCGCGTCGAAGCGCGTGAGCAGCTGGCGGCCGCGCGGGGTGAGGCTGCACCAGACTTGGCGCTTGTCCTCGGACGAGCGCTCGCGCTCGACGAGCTTCTTCTTCGCCAGCCGGTCGATCAGGCGCGTGACGCCCGGGGTGCGCTCGATCATGCGCTCGCCAATGTCGAGCGTCGGCAGGCCCTGCGCGCCGGCGCCGCGCAGGATGCGCAGCACGTTGTACTGCTGCGCCGTCAGGCCGTCCTCGGTCGCGAAGTGGCGCTCGAAGCGCGCGCGCACCTCCTCGGCGGCGAGCAGCAGCGCGAGGAAGGCCTCCTGGCGCCGCGAACGCAGCGGCTTCTCCTGGCGGATCGCCTCTCGAACGCTTCCCTTGCGGCTCATTCCCCTAGCATCGCCACAGATACATGACTAGTCAAGCAATAATCCAGAAGCAGGCCGGGGACTCCCCCGGCCGTCTCCTCAGAGCTGGCCCTGGTCGAGCAGGTACTGCACCAGCGTGCCGAGCGCCTCGGGCGGGTTGGTGGGCTGCGAGTTGCCGAGCTGATCCTCGCTGGAAAGCCCGTGGCAGGCGGTGCAGGTGCGCACCTCGCCGGGCTGGAAGGTGAGCCAGTAGCGCTCGCGCACGACACCCGTGCCCTCGTCGTCGGTGAGCTGCCAGGAGACTGCGCGCTGCGCGGGCACGAGCGCCGCCATCGAGCCGTCGCTGCCCAGGTGCACGCTCCCCGGTGGCCCTGAGGGGTTCGGCGGGTTGGCGCCGAAGCCATCGTGCGCGGGCTGCGCGAGCACGCGCCGGCCCGGGATCGGCTGCGGCCCCCCCATCGTCAGGCCGCGCACCTGGTCGCCCTGGAAGAACTGCAGGTGCGTCACGTCGTAGACCGTGCCGTTCGTGCCGAGCGTTTCGGTGCCGGTGCCCGTGATGCGCAGGTTGTAGGGCTGCTGGCGGTCGTTGCTGTCGCGGCGCGTGACGTTGCGGCTGATGAGCAGCGCGAGATCGTGCGCGCGCAGGTAGTTCTGCAACTGCGTGAGCGTGACGCCCTTCTGCGCAAGGATCGTCTGTTCGGGAGTGTCGAGCGAAGCTCCCGGGGTCGGCGGCACGGGCCGCGGGCGCACCTCGCAGGGCCACAGCTCCCACAGCGGGCCGTCGTAGGTGACGAGCGCATAGGGGTCGTACCACTGGACCTGCTTGCGGATGCCGCTGGTGAGCGAGCGCCCCGCGCGCCAGTAGGCGCCGCTTGCGACAAGCTCCTTCAGCAGGAACTTGTAGCGCGGATTGGGATGGGTCTGGGAACCCAGGTTGCCCGCCTGCTGTGTGGTGTTCGCGTGCGACACGATCCACTGTCCGTCGGAAAGCGGCAGCGGGCTGCGGTACATGCCCGAGTGCTGGTGGCTCGGTGTCGGATCGAAGTTCGCGGTGTCGGGGTGGGTGATCCAGTCGACGGTCATCTGCCCGGCGCTGACGCCGGGCGCACCGTGGATGCGCACGATCTGGCCCGCGCCGTGCGTGAAGAACTCGGGCGCGTTGGTCGCGAAGTAGGTGCCGGGATCGCGCGGGTCCTCGCGCAGCTGCATCACGTTGAAGGCCTGGTTGTGGTTGGCGGTGGTCGGCCCCATGAAGAGCTGCGAGACGATGCTCGGATCGTCGTAGCGCGTGTAGGGCACGTAGTTGTGCAGTTCGTGGCGGCCGATGTGGTTGAGCGTCTCCATCGCCGTGCCGTTCTGGTTGATCATCCAGGGGAAGAAGTGGTTCGTCTCCGAACCCACCAGGTAGGGTTCCCAGCCGTTGAGCTCGCCGGTGTAGCCGGACCCCTGCACGCTGACGTAGTCGAGCCACTGGGGGCGCGGCTCGGGGAAGACCTCGTCGTTGTTGCCCGTGCTCGTCGCGTTCACGTCCTCGCTCGTGTAGTTGAACGTGCCGAACTGGTCGCAGTTGCAGATGTTGTCGTCGTCGGCCTGCTGGTCGCGCACGAGGTGGTCCCAGCGCGAGAAGATCACGCGCCCGAAGCTGTCGACAGAGATCCCGAAGTCCCCCGAAGGCGAGTGGTCGAGCAGTACCAGCGCGCCCGAGCCCGGATCGAGCTTCCACAGGCCGGAGGGCGCGGGCGCTTCCTCGTACTCATCGAGCTGCGGGTACAGGTGCGCCGCGCCGTTGCGCGGGCGGTCCGTGGAGAAGAGGATCTCGTCGTCGCTCGCGTAGGCTGGGCTGACGTTGTTGTAGTTGCTCGGCTGGTTGGGGACGAGCGTGATCACGGGCGTGTCCTGAACACCCAGGCCCGTGATCTCGTACATCTGCCAGTGGCTGTTCTCCGACTGGAACTGCGCGGGTGAACCGATCGCCATGCTGAAGAGCGCCCTGGTGCCGCTCCAATGCACGCAAGGTTCGCGCACCGCGATCGAGTTCGCTCCTTGCAGACCTTCCTCGCCGTAGCCCGCGGCCTGCGTCAGGTTCTTCAAGCTGCCGTCGGGGTAGCGGATCCACAGGTCACCGCCGCGCGGCGCCGCGCCGATCCCCGGCAACTGGTTGCCGAAGCTCGAAGTGATCGTCGCAAAGTCCGCGCTCTGCGGAACCTGCGTGCAGAAGAGCAGAGGATAGGTCGTCGTGACCATGCTCATGCCGCCCGAACCTCCGCCACTGCAGCCAGCCGCGAAAAACGCGAGCGTGGCCACGAAGCTTGCGCCCCAATGCTGCCTGGACATCCTGCCTCCCGCGTACTGCCAGCGGACGGCTGCCTGCCGCCCGCAAACTCCTGCTCGACTGCCGCACCTGATCTCGGCCGAGCGAACGCGCAATCTTGAGAATTGCGAGTTCCTTCAGGGCCACAACCGCGCGCGGAGAACCTTCGCCCTGCCAGGCGAGCTCGATTCTGGAGCAAGGGCGCGGGGCCGCAAGCCGCGCACTGCGGAATCAGGGATCGATGCGGAAACGTAATCCGGCGCTGAGAGCGCTCCCGCCCTGTGCGGCCGCGTCGCGGTACCAGTACTGCGCGAACGCGTACGTGCCCGGAAGCAGTCCGGTGTTGCCCGTGGCGAGCATCGCGTTGAAGTCGAGTGCGAACCTGCCCGAGCAGTCGTAGACGTTCGGCGTTCCACCGCTGTCGATCAGCGTGGAGCGATGCACCGGCGGCTGTATGTAGAGCGTGCCACTCGCAAAGGGAATACTCGCCGGGGCATGGCTCCACAGCAGCGCACCCGCGTGGTGGCTCGCGACCTGCGCGGCCTCGATGTGGAACGGAAGGCTTTCGCTGAAGCCCGCGTCGCCCGTCGCGTCGATGGCGACGCTGCAACCGTAGGAGTTTGGAGAGGGCGTGCCGTAGACGAGCGGCGAGGGTGCATAGCGCATCACGCTCACCTTCCTCGACTGGCTGCCGTCGATGAACGCGACGTAGGGAACGTCGTTCCCGTCGAGCGCGAGCGCGAGATAGTCCGCGACATCCGGCGTGAAGCCGTGCTGGCCGACGAGCGTCCACTGCGCGCCGTCGAAACGCCGCACGGCGGCGCGCAAGCCGAGGTCGAACAGCTCGTAGGCGATGTACGGACGATCCTGGCTGTCGAAGCACAGCGAGAGCCACTGACGCCAGGTCTCGCTCTCCACCGCGGGCCTGTCCGTGTCGCTCGCCGAGCCCCCGACCTGGACCCAGCTCGCGCCGTCGAAGCGCATCACGACGAGCTTGTCGTGGAAGCGGTAGTAGGCGACGTAGAGGTGATCGTGGTGGTCGATCGCCAGCACGAGGTTTGCGACGCTCTGTGGACTGAAGCCCGGGATTCCGACGGTACTCCAGCTCGCACTGGAGGGGTCATAGCGCATCACCGTGGCCTTGCCCTCGCCCTGCGCGTCCAGGAAGCGGCGGTCGGCGTAGGCCGCATAGAGCACGCCCTGGGAATCGAAGGCGAGCGTGTTGTAGCTCGACGGCTCCGACGTGATCCCGCGCGTCCCGACGAACTCCCACACGCCGCTGCTCGAGTTGAAGCGCATCACACTCGGCCTGTCGCGCGGTGTCGTGCCGCGATCGGCGAAGGCCGCATAGGGAACGCCGTTCGCATCGAGCGCGAGCGCCGTGTAGTGCGCCTGGTCCGGGCTCGCCGCATTCGGTCCGACGCTCGTCCAGGTCGAGGCGCCGTTGGCGATGCGCCGCACCGAGAGCCTGCCGCCCACGCCGTAGTCGCGGCTGGCGAGGTAGAGGTTCCCGGTCGCGTCGAAACGCAGCGGGTCGTACCAGGCATCCGCGATGGTCGCCTGGCCCGGCGTGCCGATCGAGGACCAACTCGTGCCGTCGAAACGCTGCACGCCCGCGTGCCCGCCGAGCCCCGTCTGGTCCTGGTACGCGACGCACACCTTGCCCTGCGGATCAAAGGTCAGCTGGGTGCAGACGGAGACCCCCGTGCTGATCCCAGGCGAACCGACGTACTCCCACGCGGTCGTGGTCTGGGCGCCAAGTGGTGCGCCGAGGAAGACGACGAAACTAGCCCGGCGAAGCGCGCTGAACGGTCGATGGCTCATGTTGTGATCCTGCTGCCGCATCCGCCGCGGGAGTTCGGTTCGTGCCGGCCGGTCCGATGCATTGTAGGAAGCCCCCCCTCGCGCGCTACGATGTCGTCCTCATGAGTGAACGCATCCACGACGCACCTCACGGACAGAACCTCGTGATCCAGACGCGCTCCGGCCGCGTGATCATCGGCAGATTCGACAGTGCAGGTCCCTTCGAAATTCTGCTGCACGACTGCGACGTGTACGAACCGCAACCTGGCACGGATCCCGAACCCTACATCCAGGAGACGGCGACCTACGGCGTCGACGTGAAGCAGCGAGATTTTTCGCTCCCGACAGCGGAGGTCGTGCGCTGGCGCAGGCTCGGGGACATCCAGAAGATCGCCTAGCGTCGCCCCATGGACGCGCCCCTCTTCTCCAGCGCGCTCTCGCGCGAGACCGACGCGAAGGCTGCGATCGAAGCGGCCGCTCGCGAACTGATGCACGGGTTGCGCGGCTACAAGCCCGACTTGCTCTCGGTCTTCGTCTCGCACCACCACGGCAGCGCGATCGAGCATCTCGGCCAGGAGTTGCACCACCGCACGGGCGCGCGGCACGTGATCGGCTGCACGGGCGAGAGCATCGTCGGTTCGACGGTGGAGGTCGAAGGCGGTCCGGCGCTCTCGCTCTGGGCCGGCGTGCTGCCGCGCACCGAGGTGCGCCCGTTCACGGTCGAGGTCGGCCAGACGGATTCCGGCACGCTCGCGTTCTCCGCGCTGCCCGAGGTGATCGACCGCTCGCGCGCGAGCCTGCTGCTGCTCGGCGATCCCTTCGCCTTTCCCGCCAGTCCGTATCTCGAGATCCTGAACAGCGAACTCCCCGGCGTCGAGTGCATCGGCGGCATGGCGAGCGGCGGTTCCGGCCCTGGCCAGAACCTCGTCTTCACCGAGCACGGCATCGCCGACGCGGCCGCGATCGGGGTCGTGATCGAGGGCGAGATCGAGGTGCGTTCGATCGTGAGCCAGGGCTGCCGGCCGATCGGAAAGCCCTGGGTCATCACGGCCTGCAAGGACAACTTCGTGCTGAGGCTCGGGGCGAAGAAGTCGCTCGAGGTGCTGATGGAGACGATGAGCTCGCTCTCCGACGCCGAGCGCGAGCGCTTCTCGCGCCAGCCCTTCCTCGGCCTCGCGATCGATCCGCGCAAGAGTGTCTTCACGCGCGGCGACTTCCTCGTGCGTGGCCTGATGGGCATCGACCCGCAGCAGGGCGCGATCGCTGTCGGCGACGGATCGATCCGCGTCGGCATGACGGTGCAGTTCCTCGTGCGCGACGCGCAGACTGCCGGCGAGGACCTCGTGCACCTGATGCAGGAGCGCGCCAGCGGCGCGACCGGCGCGCCGGAGAACCAGGGCGCGCTGCTCTTCTCGTGCAACGGCCGCGGCGTGCGCATGTTCGGCAGCGAGAACCACGACATCGGCTGCGTGCAATCGGTCTTCGAGAAGCCCGTGCCCGCGGCCGGCTTCTTCGCGGCGGGCGAGATCGGCCCGGTCGGCGGGCACAACTTCGTCCACGGCTTCACCGCCAGCGTGGCGCTCTTCCGCGCGCGCTCCTAGCCGCTGCGCGCGGGCGGCTCGCGCAGCGCGCTCTTGAGCACCTTGGCGGGATTCCCCCAGCAGATGCTGTCGCCGGGCAAGTCGCCCGTCACGATCGAGCCGGCGGAGACTGTGCTGCCCGTGCCGATCGTGACGCCCTTCAGCACGATCACGCCGATCGCGATCCAGACGTTCTCGCCGATCGCGACCGGCGCCGCCTCGTAGCGCTCGCGCGCGTTCGGGTCGGTGCCGTGGAAGTCCGAGTCCATCAACCGGCAGTCGCCGAGCAAGCAGCGGTCGCCGACGGAAATCGAAGCATGGCAGCCAAAGCGCGTGCCGTTGAGCAACACGCGGTTGCCGACCGTGATCACGGCCTCGGGCGTGCTCGTCCAGGGCGTGACGGTCTCGCCGATGGTGACGTCGTCGCCGAACACGACGCGCCCGGGTCCCTGCAGGCGCAATCGTCCGCCGGCCGTGATGCGAAGGTTGCGCCCGCACTCGACGCGCCGGCCGAGCAGGTGGCAGCGCCAGATCGCGAGCTTCCCGCGCAGGAGCTCCATCAGGACGCGCAGCGCCTTGCCCGGTTCGGCTCGCGCCTGCGCGAACCTGCTCGTGGTGGACTCGACCATGCCGATCGCACCATCCTACGCACGCCGAGGAGCACGGAACACACCCGCCCGGCGAGCGCGCAGGACCTTTGTCCTTGACGGATCCGGTGCACCCGCCTCTGCTGCAAGATGGGTACACCATGCTGAAATCGCTCGCCGCACCGCTCTGCGTCCTCGTGCTCGCCGTCCCGGGATTCGCGCAGGCGCCGGTCGTCACGCTGCGCGTGGACGCCGCGAGCCGCGAAGTCGAGTTGTCCGCGACAACCGACTGGCTCGAGAAGTGGTCGCCGGGGCCGATCGACGTCTGGATTGCCTCGCGCAAGCAGGGCACGGGCTGGACGGTCGAATACGAGCTGAGCGCGCGCGCACCGTTGCAGGGCGTGGGCGCGGTGACGATCGAAGTGCCCGGCTATCCCAAGCAGCGCATCGAGGTCGGAATGACCTGGCCTGCGGGACGCTCGCTCTCGGGCCGCGTGGGCGAGGAGCTCCCGCTGTACGAGGACTGGGAGGCGCGCAAGAGGCACTTCGGTCCGCTCGAGATCGCGCTCCCGAACATCCCCGACGTCGCGGCGCAGGCGGCGTGGGCGACCGCGAAGCTCGCCGGGTTGCGCGCGGCGCTCGCGGCGCGCACGAAGACCGGTTATCCGGTCCAGGACTGGCTCGACGGTCTGTACGCAGGTCACGGCGAGCAGGATCCCGCGTGGAGAGGTCCGTGGGTTTGCTACACGGCTCCCGATCCCGGACCGGGAGCTCCTGGAGGCAGCGGCATCGACCACACGACCGGCTGGCAGGACAACGAACCCTTCGCGCGGCTTGCGTGCGCGATCGAAGCGGTCGCGATGGGCCGCATGTGGTGCTTCCACAACGCCGACGGCTCGTTCTTCTCCGTCGACCAGTTCCGCGCGGCGGGCAAGCTGAGCCCCAACTGCACCAGCGAAGCGAACATCAAGCCGCCCGAATTCGGCGGCGCGAAGGACCCCAACGATCCACTCTGGCTGCCGATCTCGATCAGCCACTACCCGCGCGTGCTGCGCTACTGCCAGGCCGCCTACGAGATGACCGGCTCGCGCCTGGCGCGGCGCCACCTGATCCAACTCGCCGAGACGGCGCGGCTGCAGTTCAGCGAGTGCGGCCAGGACGCGCACGGCGGCGGCTGGATCGCGTGGAATCTGACCTCGTGGGAGGTGCTCGCGGCGCAGCATCCGCACAGCGGCCTGATCGCGCCGCAGTACGGCCTGGGCTGGGATCGCAACCACGGCTGGATGCTGTGGGCGGCTGCGGAGGCCAAGAAGGCCGGCATGCCTTGGACGGACGGCTGGAAGGACTGGTCCAAGCGCATGGTCGGGGCGATCACGCTGACGCAGATGCCAAACGGGATCATCGGCCGCGCCTACCGCGACGACGCGAGCAAGGCCGACGACGTCTGCGCACTGATGCACGAGGCCGTGCTCGGCCTGGGGCTGCTCGCGCTCCACGTGCAGGCGCAGATCCCGATCCCGACGATCCTCCCCGCTCATGCGCGCACGCTCTACCAGAAGGCGCCGACCGGCCCCTACCACGGCGAGATCGGTCCGCTGCATTTCCTCGTCGTCGCGCCGCGCGGCGGCGAACCGGTCGCGAAGATCGAGCGCGGCTACGGCGAGCCCTCGATCCAGCCGCCGACGGACACGGGCGACCCGATCCTGGTCGAGTCCTACCTCGCGGCCGTGAGCGCGCTCAGCGCGGACGCCTCCTTCCTCGAGAGCGCGCTGCACCTGGGCGTCCCCGCGCCCACGCGCGCGGCCAAGGTGCAGCAGATGAGCAACCCAGGGAACAGCCTGATGCTGCGCTCCTGGCAGGCCTACCTGCTCGCGCAGATGCAGTGATTCGCTCGCGCGCAGGCCAGCGCGTCAGAATATCGGAGCGCGGCGGGCGAATGCCGCCGCTCAACAGTCCTTCCCCCTCGACGGAGCCCTCCCCATGAAGCCCCTCGCGAAGATCCTGATCGTCGTCGCCGTCCTCTTCTTCCTGCTCGTCTCGAGCGCGATCGTGATCGGGGCCTGCGCCGTCGGCCACCTGCGGATCAACGGCCACTCGGTGCGCTCCGGAATCGAGGCGAACCGCGTCGAGACGCACGAGCTCGCCTTCGATCCCGCCCAGCCGCTGCGTGCGCAGGTCGATTTCGGGGAAATCCGGGTGCGCAGCACGACGGGAACGACAGCCAGCGTCACGGCGCGCCTGCGCGCCTTCGGCAGCGACAAGGCGGACGCCGAGCAGCGCCTCGCCGCGATGAGCCTCGAGCTCGGCCCGAACTCGGTGCGCGGGCGCGAGAAGGACAACGCGGGGAGCGGCATCTTCGAGACCTACGGCGGAGGCCAGATCGACCTCGAGCTCACGCTGCCCGCCGGCGCGCGGCTGGAGATCCAGAGCGGCTCGGGCGACCTCTCCGTCGAAGGTCCCTTCGGCGACACTCGGGCGGCCTCGGACTACGGCGACCTCGAGCTGCGCGGGATCCGCGGTGCGCTCAGCGCGAAGAGCAGCTCGGGTGACATCCACGCAAGCGAGCTCGAAGGCGGCGATGTCAGCCTCGACACGAGCTACGGCGATCTCGCGCTCGAGCGCGCGAAGACCGGCCGGCTCGAGCTGCACACGAGCTCGGGCGACATCCAGGTGAGCGAGATCCAGTCCAGCAGCACGCGCCTTGCGAGCGAGTACGGCGACATCCAGGTGCGCACGCTGCGCGGCGATCTCGAGGCACGCACGAGCAGCGGCGAGATCGCGCTCTCGGCGTTCTCGGGCAAGTGCGTCGCGCACTCGGACTACGGCGAGGTCTCGGCCAGCGGTGTGTTCGCGGGCCTCCAGCTCAGCAGCAGTTCCGGAGCCGTCCACGGTGAGGCCCTCGCGGGGAGCGCGCTCGGCGAGGGCTGGAAGCTCGAGTCGGACTACGGTGAAGTCGCGCTGCAGCTGCCCGCGAGCCTTTCCTTCGAGCTCGACGCGAGCACGGACTACGGCGAGGTCAGCGCGGACCTGCCCGGCGTGCTCGGCGGCGCCAAGGGCGACGAAGCGCACAAGCTGCACGGTGCGGTCGGCGGGGGCGGCCCGAAGTTGCGCCTGCACTCGAGCTCGGGCGACGTCGCGATCCGCACGCGCTGACGGATCAGGGCGCGCGGCTGCTAGCATCTCTCGCGCCATGGAATACGCCGCACTCGCCCTCGCTGTTCTCGCCCTGCTCCTCGCCCTCGTCGCGCTCGCCAAGGCGGGCTCGAAGGCGCAGGTGAGCACCCCCGCCGCGGATTCCGGCCGCTCGGAACGCTTCGAGACGCTCGAGGCCGAGCTCGTCGCGCAACGGCGCATGCTCGCCGCACTCGCGGGCGGATCGCAGCTCTCCGCCGAGATGGTGCTCGAGGGCCGGCTGTGGCGCGACCTGGACTCGCAGAGCGCCGCGGCGCTCGTGCGCGAGGGCGGTCTGTGCATCATCGACGTGCGCACGCCGCAGGAGACAGCGCTCGGCATCATCCCCGGGGCGATCCTGATCCCGGTCGACGAGCTCCCACAGCGCGCGCGTGAGATCCCCAAGGACGGACGCAAGAAGCTCGTGTACTGCGCCGGCGGCGGACGCTCCGCTGCAGCGTGCGAATACCTCTCCGAGCAGGGCTACTTCGAGCTCCTCAACCTCGAGAGCGGGTTCTCCGGGTGGAACGGTCCGCGCGAGAAGCCGCGCTGAGCCGGTGCGATCCGCTATCCTGCCGCGTGTGAAGCCGACGATCTCACACACCGCCGCCGCGCTGCTCCTGTGCGCGAGTGCGCTCTGCGGTTGCCACCGCGAGCCGCAGACTCCCGAGGCGCTCGCGCGCGCGGGCATGGAGATGCACCGCTCGCACGACTTCGCCAAGGCGATCGACTACTACCGCCGCTCGCTGGCGCTGCACCCCGACACGAGCGTGCGCGTGAACCTCGCGCGAGCGCTCTTCGCCGCGGGCAAGGCCCCCGAGGCCGCCGCCGAGTACAAGGCGCTGCTGCAGGACGACTCCTCCAACGGCGCGCTGTGGTTCGACTACGGCCTGGTGCTCGAGAACGGCATCAAGGACCTCTCGGCGGCAGAGGAGGCGCTCTTCAACGCGACGAAGTACCCGCCCAAGCCGCCCGAAGCGAGCTACCACCTCGGCAACGTGCTGATGGCGCGCGGACGCTACGAAGAGGCGGGTGCGTGCTTCGACGCGGCGATCTCCTTCGCCCCGCCCAAGGCGAGTTGGCTCGACGACGCGCACGAGAAGCAGATCCAGGCCTACCTGCTCGCGAAAGAGCACCCCAAGCCCGAGGAAGCGCCCGCGCCCAAGTAGCGCGCGCTACCAGTCGATCTCGAGGCCGTTGGTGATGTTCCAGGTGTTGCCGAGAGGCGCAGCACAGAACGACGCGCTCGGATCGCGGTAGTAGGTCGCGTAGTAGCGCGTCGAGCCCGGTCCGAAGGCGTCGCCCAGTTGCGCCGAGCGCAGCGTGATCGAGGGATCACCCGCGGCGGGGAACTGCGAGGCGCCGTTGACGCTCGCCTTCACCGCCAGACGCTTGAGCGAGCCGCTGACGCAGCGCACTCCGTCGCCGAAGACGGTGCCGCTCGCGTTGCTCACCGAGCCCTGCAAGTACACCGAGGTCGCGGTGGGCAGCATGCCCGAAGCGGAGAGCTCCACGGTGTCGGGGTTGACCGCGCCGTTGCTCGTGAGCCAGGCACCGATCGAACCGGGCTGGCTGTTGGCGCAGCCGCGGCCGGCGGCGCCTGTGTTGGCGCACGGGCAGGCCGTGGCGAGTGAGCCGTCGCCCGAGCAGTAGGGCTGACCCGGGCCACAGATGTGGCTCGCGGGATCGGCGGGATCACTGCCGCCGTCGAGTTCGTCGCGGTCGAGGCAACCGTCGAGGTCGCGGTCGATGCCGACGCGCGTCTGCGTCCCGCGCGGCACGATCGTCCAGGTGAGCTCGCTGCCCGCGGCCGCGCTCGACGTCAGCGTGGTGAGGCCGACGCGCTCCTGCGCGCGGTCGGACTGGAACAGGCCGCCGCCGGTGTAGACGTAGCCGCGCGCGAGGCCCGACTGCTTGCCCTTCACGACCAGGCCGACCTTGCCCGACTCGGCGAGGCCCTGCATGGTCGCGAGCAGCGCGGCTTGCGCGGGCGGGATGTTGGAGCCGTCGGTGACGGTGGTCTGCAGGCCGATGGAGGCCGCGCTGTCCTTGCTCGTGCCGCCCGGCGGCTCGAGGGGGTTCGAAGGCGATCCCTGCGGCAGATCGGAGCCCGAGAAGGCGAGCATCAGCGCGGTCAGGTCCGCCACCATCTGGTCGCCGGTCACCTGGAACACGGGCTCCGAGACGAAGCGCTCGATCGAATCGACGCTGCCGTCGTGCAGCACGCCGAAGCCGGCGGTGTTGACCAGTTGCGTGAGGTTGAAACCGATCTTGCGGTACTCGGTGCGCAGCTGCGGCACCTTGACCGAGACGTTCGTCGAGCCGTCGACCGAGACGAGAGCGCGGTGGTGCTCGCCGTTGGGGCCGATCGGGAAGGGCACGAGCGTGAAACCCTGCAGCCGGTAGTCGGTGCCGCTTCCGGTGGGCAGCGTGTGGCAGGTGACGCAGCGGATCGTGCCGTTGTCGAGCAGGTTCGTGCGGTAGGCCGCGAGCCCGTTGGCCGCGTTGCCGTTGGGCAGCGGCTGTCCGGCGGGCGCGAAGCGGCCGGTCGTGAAGTGGCCCGGCAGCGAGAGGTTCGTGGGCAGCGTGTTGTCGAGGTTGCGGTACGGGTTCGGCGGCAGCGTGATCGTCGCGAGGAAGTCCTCGAACTGCTGCATCTCGACCGTCGTGAGCTGCGTGTCGTCGCCTTGCAGGCTCATGAACGCGCCGTTGAACTCCTCGAGGCCACTGCGGTCGCCGCGCCAGTGCAGCGGCTCCTGACCGATGATGTCCTGCAACGTCTGCGTGGTCATCGGGCCCTTCATCGGGTGGAAGTCCTGGAAGCCCGTGTTGAGGCCCGGGAGGTTCGCGCCGAGGTTCTGGCCCGCGGTGGACTTCATCTGGCCCGAGGGATCGCCCAGATCCCACGCCAGGCGGTCCATCTTCGCGTCGACGTGGCACGAGGCGCAGGAGATCTGGCCCAGGCCCGAGTTCTTGTGCGTGTCGTACAGGTGCTTGCGGCCGTTGCGGATCGCAGCCGGCGAAGGATCGAAGAAGGGCACGCGCACGCTCTCGATCTCGCTCGCGAGGTCGACGACCGAAATCGCGCCCTCGAAGCGGTCGAGCACGTACAAGCGGCCGCGCAGCTCGTCGATTGCGATGCCGGTCGGGCCCTCGCCCACGGAGATCGTGTCGGAGAGGCCCGCGCGCGCGCCGTTGGCGTCGATCACGATCAGGCAGTTCGAACCCATGCCGGTGACGTAGCCGCGCGTTCCCGCCGCGTTCCACACCAGGCCACGCGGATCACCGAGCGACTTGTCGCGCTCGGACTGCGGGACCGTGGCGCTCGCGTAGCTGAGGTGCGGGTTGAGGTCGACGTTGCCGAGCGTGCTGGCGCCGTTGGCGGAGACGCGCGCGAGCTTCACGCGCGTGAAGCGGCCGTTGACGTTGGGCTCGAAGCGCACCTCGTTGGTCGCCTCGGTGCCGATCACGCTGACCTCGCCGCTCACCGGGTTGACCGCGATCCCCATGCAGATGTTCATCAGGCCGTGCGCGTAGCTCACGCCCAGGCTGCCGGTGTCGATCACGGCCACGTCGTCGTCGGCGAGATCCCAGCCGACCGGCCGCCCCGAGAGGGAAGCGTTCGGGCCGCTGACGAGCCCCGTCCAGTCGTGCGCGTTGTCGTCCATCCACGCTCCGGCGCCGTTCTTCTTCACGATCAGCGCCATGCGCGGCGGAGGCGGCAACCCGGCTGCGATCGGCGGGCTGAAACCCGCGCCGCTGTTCGGCGGCGGGTTGACGCCGCCGTAGGGCCCGCTCGCATCGCTGACGACGTTGGGCGGGAAGCCGATGTTCGTCACCGCGCCGCCGCCGAGCAGCGTCGAGCGGTTGCCCGACTCGAAGATCGCGCAGTACACGCGCAACCCGTCCGGGCTCTTCGCCAGCGCGCGCGGCTGCTGGCCGAGGATCGGGATCTCGCTCGGCGCGAGGTCGAGGTTGACCGGATCGTAGACGAGCAGCTTGTTCGCGCCGCCGCAGCTCACGTACGCGCGCTGGGGCGAGCCTGCGAAGATCACGTCGGCCGGCTCGTCCGCCGTGCGCAGCGTGGCGACCACGTTTCCGCCCGCGAGGTCGACGACGCTGATCGAATCGGAGATCTGGTTCACGACCCAGGCGCGCGAGTTGCTGCGCGCGCGCACGCTGACCGGATCCAGCCCGACGGGGATCTCCTTCAGCAGCACGAGGCTCGCGCCCGTGACGTCGAACACGAGCAGCCGCGCGTCGGCGGTGTTCACCGCGAGCAGCTTCGTGCCGTCGGGCGTGAGCTCGAGCGGGTGCACCTGTGCGCTCTCCCAGTTGACGAAGGAATTCTGGGCCGAGACGGCGGCGGTGCAGAACGAGAGAGCGAGAGCGATGCGGGGGAGCAAGAGTCGCACGGACGGGGCCTCCTGGCGCGTGGGGATGCCTCCAAGCCTACCCGAGGCGGGAAAGGAAAGGGGCGCCCCCTTCGTGTGGGAGGCGCCCCTATTCCTTCGCTCGATCCGGGATCACTTCAGCGTCTTGAGCGCAGCCTGGATCGGCGCCCAGTCGCGCTCGTCGCCGGTCTTCTCCTGCACCGCGACGAAGGCGACCTTGCCCTGCTTGTCGACGATGACCGTCGCGCGCTGGCTGATGAACGGGACCTTCGGGTGCTGCATGCCGTAGGACTTGCTCACGTCGAGCATCGGGTCGGCGAGCAGGTCGTGCTTGATGTTGAAGGCCTTCTTCCAGGCCTTGTGCGACCAGACCGAGTCGCGGCTGAGGCCGACGACGACGGTGTCCGCGCCCTCGAGCACCGGCTGGGTGCTGATCTTGCAGTTCTCCTTCTCGCAGGTCGGAGACCAGTCGAGCGGATACCACAGCAGCACGACGTTCTTGCCCTTGTGGGCCGAGAGCTTCCACTCCTTGTCGTCCTGGGTCTTGAGCGTGAAATCGGGGGCGTTCGTTCCGACGGCGATGGTCATGAGCTTCTCCTTGGTGGTGCGGTAGGGCGGAGCATTCTAGCGGCGGCGGCGGACGCTCATCTAGACTTCGCAGCATGACCCTCGCCGACGTCCCGGCCGCGCAGCGCGCCGACCTCTCTTTCGCCATCGAGGCCGCCCGCAGCGCGGGTGAGCGCGTGCTCGCGCTGCGCGCTACCGGGCGCTGGACGCAGGAGCCCACGCTGGCCGACATCGGCGACCAGGCCGCCGACGGTTTCCTGCAGGGATTCGTGCGCGGCCGATATCCGCAGGACGGCATCCTGAGCGAGGAAACGGCCGATTCGAGCGCGCGCCTTTCGAACGAGCGCGTGTGGATCATCGACCCGCTCGACGGCACGCGCGAATACAGCCAGGGCCGCGCGGACTGGGCCGTGCACGTGGCGCTCGCGATCGGCGGCCAGCCCGCGCTCGCGGCGGTCGCGCTGCCCGCGCAGCAGCGCCTCCTGTGGGGCGTGTGCCAGGACGGAGCGCGTCTTTCGGGCCTCGAGGGCGCGGGCCGGCTCGTCGCGGCCGAGGAAGCGGGGCCCGCGCAGCCGCGCATCGCGGTCAGCCGCAGCCACACGCCCTCGTGGATGCCAGCGCTCGCCGCCGAATTCGGCGCGCAGCTCGTGCCCTGTGGCTCGGTGGGCGCGAAGGTCGCGCTGCTGGTGTTGGGCGACGCGGATCTCTACGCGCACCGCAAAGGCCTGAAGGAGTGGGACACCTGCGCACCCGAGGTGCTCGCGCGCGCGCTGGGCTGGTTCGTGAGCCGACTCGACGGCACGCCGGTGCCCTACAACCAGCCGAACCCCAACCACGACGAATTCCTGGTGTGCCGGCCGGCTGACACGAAAAAAATGCTCGCTGCCCTTCAGGGAGCGGGTGCCCTGCGTCGATAGCCGGGCATCCCTACTTTCCCTGACCGCCCCCAGGGAACAGAATCGGGCACTCCCCATGCCGCAGAACATCGCTGGAATCCTCTTCGTTCTCCTGTTCGCCCTCCTCGTCCTGGTCGTGGTGGTGCTCTACCAGTTGCTGCTCGTGCGCCGCTCGCAAGGCGGGGGCGCGGACCTGATGGACGGCCTCGACGACCTGCGCAAGGAGAGCGGCAACATCGAGACGCGCCTGCGCGAGGAGCTCGGCCGCAACCGCACCGAATCCGCCAGCGCCGCCAAGGAGCAGCGCGAGGAGCTCGCGGCGCAGATGAAGAGCGCGATGGAGACCGTCGACGCCGGTCTCGCCTCGATGCGCAACGCGACCAACGAACGCTTCGAGGAACTGCAGCTGAAGGCCTCGGAGAACGCCAAGCTCGACCGCGAGGAGCTCGGCAAGCAGATCGAGATGCTGCGCGGCACGCTCGACGGCAAGCTCAAGGAGCTGCAGGAGAGCAACTCGCTCAAGCTCGACGAGATGCGCAAGACGGTCGACGAGAAGCTGCAGGGCACGCTCGAAAAGCGCCTGGGCGAGAGCTTCAAGCTCGTCAGCGAACGGCTCGAACTCGTGCACAAGGGCCTGGGCGAGATGCAGTCGCTCGCGAGCGGCGTCGGCGACCTGAAGCGCGTGCTCACGAACGTCAAGACGCGCGGGACCTGGGGCGAGATGCAGCTCTCGAGCCTGCTCGAGCAGGTGCTGACCAAAGACCAGTACGCGACCAACATCGCGACCAAGCCCAACAGCCTCGAGCGCGTCGAATTCGCGATCAAGCTCCCCGGCCGCGACCTCGATGGCGGCCAGGTCTGGCTGCCGATCGACGCCAAGTTCCCCAAGGAAGACTACGAGCGCCTGGTCGACGCCGCCGATCGCGCCGATCCGGAAGCCGTCGAACTCGCCGCGCGCGCGCTCGAAGACCGCGTGCGCATCGAGGCGCGCGCGATCCGCGAGAAGTACATCGACCCGCCGCACACGACCGATTTCGGGATCCTCTACCTGCCGACCGAGGGCCTCTACGCCGAGATCCTGCGCCGGCACGGGCTCGCCGAACGCCTGCAGCTCGAGAGCCGCGTGCTGATCGCCGGCCCGACAACGCTCGCGGCGCTGCTGAACTCGCTGCAGATGGGCTTCCGCACGCTCGCGATCGAGAAGCGCTCGAGCGAGGTCTGGCAGGTGCTCGGCGCCGTCAAGACCGAGTTCGGCAAGTTCGGCGAGGTGATGGACAAGGTGCAGAAGAAGCTGCAGGAAGCCGCCAACGTCGTCGACGACGCGCGTTCGCGCTCGAACGTGATGAAGCGCAAGCTGAAGTCCGTCGAGGAACTGCCCAGCGCCGCGGCGATCGCGCTGCTCGGCGCGCCGGATCTCGTCGCGGAGGCTTCCGAGGAAGCGGAGCTGCCCGAGAACAGCACGCCGGGCGAGGGTTGAGCCGCCGCGCTTGACGCCCGGAGCCGTCTGGGGTCAACTCTTTGCCCTCCTGGGCGCCCAAACGCCCTCCTCCACCGGACTCGAAGCAGCAGGACCCTACATGGCTCGTGGCGACAACCGTTGTTCTCTCAAGATGCGTCAGAAGAAGAGCCAGGCCAAGTACAAGGCGCGCCTGAAGAAGCGCCGCGCGGTCGTCGCGAAGGCCTGAGACGGTCCTAGCCGCGCGCGAGCGACTGCAGCTCGCGCAACACCTCGCGCAGCGCGCGCGCGAGTTCCGGCTGCACGCGCGGCTCGAGTTCCGCGACCAGGCGCGCGCTCATCTCGAGCGTGCGCTCGCGGCCGCCGCTGAAGCGCTGCCACACCAGCCCGGGATCCTGCGCCGCGCGCAGGTCCGCCGCGAGCGTCGCGAGGTTGTGCAGCTTGTCGGCGGCCTTGATCGAGAGCGCCGGCGCGGAGAGCGTCGCGACCGAGTCGATCTGGTGCTGCTTGCGGTCTTGCCAGGTGTGCGTCTTGTTCTCGGTCAGCTCGCCCACGATGTGCGCGACCTCGCGGCCGAACTCCTGTTCGACGCGCGCGATCGTCCAGCCCTCGCAGTCCTCCACGACGTCGTGCAAGAGGCCGGCCTGGATCACCACCTCGTCGAGGCCCGCGCGCGCGAGGATCAGCGCCACGTGAAACGAGTGCGTCACGTAGGGCACGGGCTCGAGGCCCTTGCGCAGTTGCCCCTCGTGCGCTGCGATCGCCGTGCGCAGCGCGCGCTCCACCGCGCTCGAGAACATCAGATCTGGACCTTGAGCGGCTTCATCACCGCCAGGCCGAAGAGCATCGAGACGAGCAGGAAGTAGAGCAGCACACCCTCGGGGCCCGCGGGCATCCAGGGCAGCTTGCGGTCGGGGTAGCGGAACGAGAGGCCCTTGAAGAAGGAGCGCGACTCGAGGACCGGTTCGGCCGGCCACAGGAGCGCCGAGACGAAGCCGCGGCCGCGTTCGGGTTGCATCTGCGGCGCCGCGACGCCGGCGCAGAACTGCTTGGTCTGTGTCTCGCCGTCGAGCGCGATCTCGATCGTGTAGCAGCCGGGCTTGCGCGCGACGAACTCCTGCCAGGCCTTGCCGCTCTCTGGCATGCGCACGAGCGGCGAGACGGGCTCGAGCCCGGCGGGGTAGTGCACCTCGAGGTTCGCGATGCGGCCCTCTTCGCCGCGCTGCAGCTCGATCGCGAGCGTCGTGCCGCCGCCGGCGAGCAGCGGCTGGGTCTGCGCGTGAACGGGCGCGGGCTCGAAGCCAAACCGCGTCACGAGCTGCGCGGCGACGATGGTGAAGGGCAGGGCCAGCGGGAGGATCGGGACGATGTTGAGCCCGAGGTAGCGTGCGTTGTGCCAGAACACCTTGCCGATCGCTCGTCCGACGATCGCGAGATCGTCCTGGTACAGGCGGATCTCGATCATGTGCGCCTTGATCTTGTCCTTGGCGGCCTTGATCCGCTTCTGGAAGGAGAGATGCTTGAAGGCCACCAGCGCGAGCACGCCGAAGACGCCCGAGAGCAGGATCAGCAACGTCAGCGACCCGACGCTCGCCGCCAGCCGGCAGACGAAGTCGAAGATCGCGTTGACGATGCCGTTGAGCGCGTTCATCCCTCGCGCGATCTCAGCTGATGTAGCCCAGGCCGCGCAGCTTGTCGGTGATGTCCGCGTCCGACTTGGCGTCGTCGAACTTCGCGATCTCCTTCTCGAGCACGTGCACGATGAACTCCTCGTGCGAGGCGTAGCCGGCCGCCTTGGAGATCACCTTGATGCGCTCCAGCAGGTCCTTCTCGAGCTTGATCTTGTTTCCGCCACCGAACATGCGTTTCGCTCCTTGCGCTAGCGCAGCACCGGGCGGCCGCGCATGCCCGCTCCCGGCTGGATTCCGAACTGTTTGAGGATCTCGACCGTGAGATCCTCGAGGCCGTGACGCCCGGGGAGCACCTTGCCGTTCGTGAGCAGCGTGCCCTCGACGACCTCCGGCGCCATCAGATGGTTGCCGTTGAAGGTGCCCCCGAGGTTGTCCTCGAAGGTCTCTTCCGGGATGCGCCCGAGCGTCGATGCGTCCGAGTTCCCGTAGCCTGCATTGTATCCCACGAGCAGGTCCGGGGCCTCTTCGAGGCGCGCCCCGTGGTAGATCTCGCTCGAGCGGTCCACGCGCAGGATCGGCTGCGCATCGGGGAATTTCGGATCGCGCTCGGCCTCGAGCTTCGCCTTGATCTCCGCGAGCAGCACGTCGGCCTCGGCGCCCTTTTGCACGATGCCGGGATCCTTGCCGGGCTCGCCCTCGCGGCCGGCGAGGTTCAGGTACAGCCCGTTGAAGCCGATGCCGTAGGCGCGCGAGCGCGACCAGTCGACGTCGCTCTGGATGTAGGTCGAGTTGCCGCGCGCCGCGCCCGGCTTGAGCACGAGGTAGCCCTGTTTCTCGAGCCAGGTGTTGAGGTTGAACTTGCGCCGCCAACTCGCGAAGCCGTGGTCGCTCATCACGACCAGCAGGGTGTCGCGCGGCATCGACTCGCGGATGCGACCGAGCGCGGGATCCATGCGCAGGTAGATGTCCTCGAGCACCTCGCGCCAGGTGCTGCCCGGCCGATGCGTCCAGTCTTCGTCCGAGCCCGCCGCGAAGCGCGTGTCGTGGAAGGGATGCTGCTCGTCTTCGTGGCGCCACATCATGTGGCAGCACAGGTCGACGCCCGAGAAGTAGAAGAACAGGAAGCCGCCGCGCGGGTTCGCCTTCCAGCGTGCGAGCGCGTAGTCGAGCATGCGCGCGCCCTCGTCGTGCACGAGGTTCGACTGCTGCATGAACTCGTCGTCGCTGAGCGCGCGGTCCTTGAGCGCGTTCACGTCCTCGGGCATGCCCTGCGTGTAGTAGAGTCCGATCGCCTGCGCGACCTCGGCGCTGGCGCTCTTGGGCGCGGAGACCGGCGCGATCGGGTCGAGCGGATCGATGTTGACCGGCGAGGCGTAGAGCTCGAAGGGCTCGATGCCGCGCAGGTAGAAGCGCACGGTGCCCGCGACGCTGCTCGCGCCCGCGGGTAGGAGCGGGAAGGAGACGCGCACGAAGTCGCTCCACTGGCCGGGCTTCAACACCAGTGCCGTGCCGCAGGTCTCGACCACCGCCGCGCCGGCCTGCGGGTCGATCGAGATCTCGATCGGGATCGTCACCTGCTTGCCGTCCTGGTGGAACGGATTCGGCGGGCCAGGAAGGCGCGCGGTGATGCGATTGCCGAAGCGGTTGACGAGTTCGATCTTGCCCGCGCTCGCGACGGCGTCGGCGCTCGGCACGGTCGTGAACAGGTGGTACTCGCCGTAGGCCGAGTCGATCGCGGGCGTCATCATCCCGGAGAAGGACCAGCCATCCGCGGCCACGACCGGGAAGTTCGCGGGCATGCGCCACACATCGGCGGGCACGCCGTGCTCGGCGAGGATCTGCCAGAAGGCCTCGCCCGTGCGGTTGCTCTGCGGATCGCCGCCGAGCGGGAGCTGGTACTGGCTCCCGAGCTCGAGGTTCTTCGGATCCTCGGCCTTGGTGATGCTCGTCGCGACGTCGCGCGTGCGCGGGTCGCGGTGGATGAAGTCGAAGATGCCGTGTCCGCCCGGATCCAGACCCGTGATGAAGTTCGACCACGCGACCGGGCTCTGCGGCGGCGTCGAGGTCTGCAGGCGGTTGATGCCGCCCTCCCCCACCACGGCCGCGAAGTTGCGCATGCGTTCGGGGTGGTCGGCGATCACCTGCGCGAGCACGTCGGGATCCAGGCCGTCGATCCCGAGCACGAGCACACGCGGAAAGCTCGCGCCGGCGGCCGGCGCGGAACCGGGCTGCGGCTCGCCGCGCCGCGGAATGCCCGGGATCGCAAAGACGAAGAGCACGCCCAGCGCGGGCCAGACCGTCCAGCGCGGGAGCCTCACGCGTGCACCGCCTGGTCGCGCGCGGGCGCGGGGCGTGCGCTGGAATTCGCGAAGAGCGAGCGGCCTTGCATGTAGCCGGGGATCGGCACGCCGAAGAGGTCGAGCACGCTCGGCGCCATGTCGATCAGCTTGGGCTCCTCGGTCGCGATGCGGCGGTTGCACCAGAAGACGCCGGGCACGAAGCGCGGATCGACGCAGTGGTCGCCCGACCACGAGCGCGTGTTGTCGGTGAAGACATCCTTCGTCACGGAGCCCGTCGCGCACTCCCACGAGTGCCGGAAGCCCTTGTGGTAGCCGATCAAGAGTTCGGGCGCGGCGTCCGCGTACGGACCAGAGTGGATCGCGCGCGTCAGGAAGGCCTCGTGGATGACCGCTTCGCCCGTCGCGGGATCGCGCAGCGCCTCGAGCTTCGCCTTGAGCTCCTTGCACAGCGCCTCGAGCTCCGGTCCGGGCGCGACGATGCCCTGCTTCTCGCGCCCCTTGCGGTTGATGAACAGGCCCGTGAGTCCGAGCGTGAACGCGAGCGTCTTCTCCCAGTCGACCTGCGCGAACCAGTCGCCCGAGGTCTCGGCCCCGTCCTTCAAAACGAGGTAGCCCTCCTCGCGCAGCCAGGTGTTCAAGTTCACGCCGCGGCGGAAGTTGGTGAAGCCGTGGTCGCTGATCACCATCAGCACCGTGTCCGGATCGTCGCCGAGCTTCGCGCGCACCTCGCCCACGAGCTCGTCCATGCGCTTGTACGTGTCGGGGATCACGCGCTTCCAGCGCTCGACTTCCTTGCCCGCGTTGGCCGGGTGCGTGGGATCGAGCGTGCGGTAGAACATGTGGCTGATACGGTCGGAGGTGTCGAACACGACCGTAGCGAAGCCGCGCTGCGTCTTCTCGAGCACGTCCCAGAGCTGCTTCTTGCGCTCGTCGAAGTACAGCCAAGCCTGGTCGAGGAAGGCCTGCTCGTCGATCACGCGCTCGTTGAGCGCCCAGGTGTCCTCGAGCAGACCGAGCGTGCCGAAAGTGCCGAGCAGCTTCGCCAGGTAGATCGAGTACACGAAGGGCTGGCTGATCGGCATCGCCGGCGCCTCGGGATCGATCTGCACAGGTGTCGCGTAGAGCTCGAAGCAGTCCTTCTCCCAGGTCTGCACGTAGAAGCGCACGATGCCCGAGATGCCCTCGAAATCCGCCTTCAACCAGGGCGTGTACTCCTTCAGGCCGATCTCGACGGTCTCGCTGCCGAGCGTGAGCTTGACCTTCTGTTTGGCCTCGCGCACGACGACCTTGTCGTCGGGCAGTTCGACGGTGAACGGGCAGCGCAGCGACTCGCGGTCCTTGCCGGGCGGACCGACGAGGTTCGACTGGATCTTGTGGTTGCGCAGCACGACGACGAACTGCTGGCCGCCGATCTTCTTGTCCGAGGAGCGCTCGCGCGTCGAGTAGAACGCGAACGAGCCCTGCGTGCCCTGGATGTCAGGCACGCACATGCCGGCGAGCAGCGTGCCGTTCTTGAACTTCTGCGGCGGGAAGGTGATCGGCACGCGGATGATCGAACTCCACACGCGGCTCTCACCGAGCAGCTTCCAGAAGGGCTGGCTCTTCTGCAGCAGCCGGTAGAACGCGCGCTGGCCGAGCGGGATCTCCGCCAGGCCCAGGTTGAGCGTGCGCGGCAGCGTGCCCGTTTCGCTCGAGCTCAAAACCGGCATGTAGCTGCACGGATCGCGCGTGAGGAAGTCGTAGATGTTGTGCCGCGAGGCGTCGACGCCGGTCGTGTACGTGGACCACGCCACGGGCGAGATCGAAGGACAAGCCGTCGCGAGCTCGTGGAAGCAGCCCTCGTGCTCCAGCGCGGCGAGGTTCGGCAAGAGGCCCTGCTTCGAGAACTCGCGCGCGAGGCCCGGATCGAAGCCGTCGAAGCCGATCACGATCACGCGCTTGGCCTTCGCCGGCCCGCGGCGCGTCGGCGTGACGAGGCGCCAGACCGCCTTGATGGGCCAGATCAGGATGATCCCGAAGGCCATCAGGAAGGTCCCGAGCATCACGAAGACCGAGCCCGCGGCCGCGAAGCCGGCGCCGGGTCCGATGTAGGCGTGCGCCGAGGGCGCAATGAGCGCGAGCGCGACCACGCCGGTGGCGAGGAGGCGGAGGGTCGTGCGGCGCTGGGTCATCGGGAGGGGTCTATCGTCCGCCCCCGGAGGAGGCTGAAGCGCCGAGTATAGCCCTGGAAGCCCCGGGGTCAGCCCACCAGCCCGCGCCCGCGCAGGTAGCTGAAGATCCGCTCCGCGCTGGCCTCGACCGGTTCCTCGCCCGTCTTCACCACCACCTCGGGCTTGAGCGGCGGTTCGTAGGGATCGCTCACCCCCGTCATCTGCGCCACCTTGCCCGCGCGCGCCTTGGCGTAGAGGCCCTTCACGTCGCGCTGCTCGACCACCGCGAGCGGCGCATCGACGAAGACCTCGACGAACGCCGCCTGCGCCTTCGCGCGCAGTTCGTCGCGCACCTCGCGATAAGGCGAGATCGCCGCCGTGATCGACACGACCCCGTTGCGCGCCAGCAGGTTCGCCACGAACCCGATGCGACGGATGTTGATGTCGCGGTCCTCCTTCGAGAACCCCAGGCCCTTCGAGAGGTTCTCGCGCACTTCGTCGCCGTCGAGGATCTCGACCTTGTGGCCCAGCTCCTTCAGGCGCTTGCCGACGAACTCCGCCAGCGTGCTCTTGCCCGCACCGGAAAGCCCCGTGAACCAGAGCACGAATCCTCGCTCAGCCATGATCAGCGCAGCATGCCTTCGACGAAGGGCACTTCGAAGCACTTCTCGTGCATGATCGGTCCGTGGCCGAAGTACCCGGCCTCGCCGAAGAGCTCGCCGTGGTCGGCCGTGACCACCACGTGCGTCTTCTTGGGCAGGATGTCCCACAGCTCGGTGAACACGTCGTCGAGATAGCGCACGGCGTCGATCTGGCGCTCGCGCAGCTGGTCGAGCTTGTCCTGGTCGAAGAACACCGGCGCGTCCTTGGCCTGGATCAAGTGCCCATCCGCGTCGGTCTCCTTGTCGAGCGCCTTGAAGACGCCGTTGACGCCCGAGATGCGCGGCCACATCGAGGAGTCCTCGTCGGGCTTGGCGTAGGGGTAGTGCGTCTCCCCCACGTTGAGCAGGTAGAAGCTCGGGCGCCCGTCCTCGAACTTCAGCGTGGGCAGCATCGAGCGCATGTCGTTGTGCTTGTCCATCAGCTGGAAGGAGTCGAAGTCGCGGTTGATGCCCGTCTTCGGGTTCAAGACCGGCAGCGAGACGCGCGCGTGCGTCGTGTAGCCGAGCGTGTGGCGCAGGAAACCCGGCAGCCAGAGCGAGGGCACCATCTTCGCGAACTCGATGCCCTTGGTGCCCAGGCGCTTGTTGTAGTTGAGGAAGTCCTCCTTGTAGTAGTCGGAGGCGTAGACGTTGGGAGGGCTGGAGTGCGGCAGCAGGCCGGTCAGCAGGTTGTAGTGCGAGGGTGCGGTCCAGGAGGCGTAGCTCCAGCGCTTCTCGACCTTCCCGAGCTTCATCACCGACTTCGGCGCCGCCTGCATGAAGGCGTCGTAGCGACACGAGTCGAGGATCACGATCAGGAAGTTGTTCTCGCCCTTGGGGTCCGGTCGGACGGGACCGAAGCTCGTCCGCGCCGGGCGCGGGGGCTCCTTCTTCTTCAGGAAATCGAATAGTCCCATGCGGGTTCCTTGCGGCCGGGGTGTGGCCCTCCGAGGATACCCCCCCGGCTGGCCCAGGGCCCGCCCCAGCCCCTCCGATCAAGGTTGTTGCATTTCCGCAAGATCCTGGCTGGTTAGGATTTGGAACATACATCAGACTGGAAGATCCCGATGCGGCCCTCCTGCCTCCTCTTCGCCCTCCTGCTCCTCCTGCCCGCCTGCGGCAGCTCCGACCCGCGCGCCCTGACCGACGAGGGCTCGAGCGCGCTCGCCACCGGCGACGCCTCCGCGGCCGCGGCGAGCTTCGAGAAGGCGCTCGCCCTGCTGAAGCCCGGCGATCCCGACTTCGCGCGCGCCAGCATGGGCCGCTTCCAGGCGCTCGTGCGGCTCGATCCCGCGCGCGCGAGCACGGAGTTTCTCGCCTACGCCAAGGCGAACCCCGCAAGCACGAGCGAGGGCGACTTCGGCACGCTCGTGGGCGAGTTCCTGCGCCGCGACCGCACGGTCGAGGCGATCGACGTGATGGATGCGGGCGTGAAGGCCTTCCCGAAGTCGGAAGCGATGCTCGCGATCCGCGCGAAGGTCGAGGAGCAGGCGAAATCGGCCAAGGACCCGGCCGCGATGCAGAAGCTCAAGGGTCTGGGATACATCGGTGGAGACAAGTAACGCGATGCGCAACCTCGTCCTCGTCCTCTCCCTCCTCACCCTCGCGGCCTGCAAGAGCAACGGCGCGGACCCCGACGTCGTCACGCCGATGAACGCGAGCGCGCGTGTCTCGCCCGAAGAGCGCGCGACCGGCGAGATCCTGGCCGTGCTGCGCTCGGCCTCGGCTGCGTGGAACCGCGGCGATCTCGACGGCTACATGGACTCGAGCTACTGGCACTCGCCCGAGCTGACCTTCTTCTCCGGCGGGAGCATCTCGAAGGGCTACGACGCCACGCTCGAGCACTACCGGCTGCGCTACAAGTCCGCGGGCGCGGAGATGGGCCACCTCGAGTTCTTCGGCATCGAGAGCCAGCCGCTGGCCGCCGACGCGCAGCTCGTGCGCGGCCACTGGAAGCTCACCTACAGCGAAAAACCGGCCGACGCCGGGCTCTTCTCGCTGGTCATGAAGCGCCTGCCGCAGGGCTGGCGCGTCGTGCACGACCACTCGAGCATCGACTCGAAGTGAGCCGCGCTCAGGGCGCGTCGCTCATGTAGCTGCTGTTGCCCGGCTTGCGCAGCACGTGCGTCTCGAGTTCGTGCACGAGGTAGCGGAAGGCCTCGTCGACCGAGTCGGTGCGGTAGAACAGGTTCAGGTCTTCGGGGCTGATCGTGCCGTACTCGACCATCGGGCCGCAGTGCAGGATCTTGTCCCAGTAGTCCGTGCCGAAGAGCACGATCGGCAGGTGCTTCTTGATCTTGAGCGTCTGCACGAGCGTCACGACCTCCATGAACTCGTCGAGCGTTCCGAAGCCTCCGGGCATCACCACCATCGCCTTGGCGAGGTAGCTGAACCAGAACTTGCGCATGAAGAAGTAGTGGAACTCGAACGCCAGTCGGCGCGTGATGTACGGGTTGTCGCTCTGCTCGAAGGGCAGCGAGATGTTGAGGCCGATGTTCTCGCCCTTCGCCTCGGAGGCGCCGCGGTTCGCGGCCTCCATGATCCCCGGGCCGCCGCCCGAGCAGACCACGAAACGCCGCTCGGAATCGGTCAGGCTCTTCGACCACTGCGTGAGCCGGAAGGCGAGCTGGCGCGTCTCCTCGTAGTAGCGCGAGGTCCGAAGGCGCATCTCCGCGCGTCCGACATCGCCGCCGGAGGCGCGCGCGGCGGCGAGCTCCGCCTCGGCCTTCTCGCGCGAACAGAAGCGCGCCGAGCCGAAGAACACGATCGTGTCGCGCACGCGCAGCTCGTGGAAGCGCGTCTGCGGCTCGACGTACTCGGCCAGGATGCGCAGCGGCCGCGCGTCCGGGCTGGCGATGAAGTTCTCGTTCTTGTACGCCTTGACGGGGCGGAAGCGGCTCTCGCTCATGGGGGGTCCTGTTTCGCGGGGGTCGAGCCCTATATCCGAACGCCTCGCAGGGAGACAATCCATGGGCCAAATTGCGCGCCATGCGATCGAGCCCGCCAGACGTCTTGAAGGTGCAGGTACCCGTGTCGGGCATGACCTGCCAGGCGTGTGCCGCGAAGGTCGAGAAGACCCTGCGCGCTCTCCCGGGGGTCGGGCATGCCGAGGTGAACTTCGGCTCGCGCACGGCAGCGCTTGAGCTGGATCCCGCGCGGGTCGGGTCCGCGGTCCTGCAGGCGAACCTGCGCCCGCTGGGCTACGACGTGCCCGACGGGGTGCTCGGCGAGCGCTCGGTCGAGGCCGATCTCGCCTACGCCGAGGGCGCCGAGGAGCGCGAGCGCAAGCGCCTCTCTCTCGAGCTCGCGGTCGCGCTCGTGTTCGGGACGGCGGCCTTCTTCGCCCCCGCGCAGCCCGCGTGGCTCGCGCCACTCGTCGCGGCACCGGTGCAGCTCTTCGCGGCCTGGCGCATCCACCGCACGGGCCTGCGCGCGCTGCTGCAGCTCTCGCCGGACATGAACACGCTCGTGTCGCTCGGGACGAGCGCCGCGTGGCTCTCGGCGCTCGCGGGCGCGTTTTTCGCCAGCGCGGGTGCGCACGGCCCGATGCACGCGAGCGACGCCTCGCTGGTGCTCGCCTTCGTGCTCTTCGGCCGCTGGCTCGAGGCGCGCCTGCGCAGCCGCGCGAGCGGAGCCCTGCGCGCGTTGCTCGACCTCGCGCCTTCGCGTGCGCGCGTGCTGCGCCGCGGCACCGAGGTCGAGGTGGCGCTGGAGGAACTGCGCGTGGGCAGCACGGTGCTGGTGCGGCCCGGCGAACGCGTGCCCGTGGACGGGACGATCCTCGAGGGAGAGGCGCGCCTCGACGAATCGCACTGGACCGGCGAGAGCTTCCCGGTCGAGCGTGGCCCGGGAGACGCGCTGCGCGCCGGCAGCCTCGCGCTCGACGGCGCGCTGACGCTGACCGCGACCGCGGTCGGCGGCGCCTCCTCGCTCGGGCGCGTGGCCGAGGCGGTCCGCGCCGCGCAGGGCTCGCGCGCCGACATCCAGCGCCTGGCCGACCGCGTCAGCGGCGTGTTCGTGCCGCTGGTGCTCGGCATCGCGCTCGCAAGCCTCGCCGGCTGGCTGCTCGCGGGCGCGGGCTGGGCTGGCGCCGGCTCGCACGCCGTCGCGGTGCTCGTGATCGCCTGTCCCTGTGCGCTCGGGCTCGCGACGCCGATGGCGATCGTCGCCGCAACCGGTCGCGCCGCGAAGGAAGGCCTGCTGGTGCGCGACGCGCGCGTCTTCGAGCGCCTCGCGCGCGTGCGCGGCGTCTGCTTCGACAAGACCGGCACGCTGACGAGCGGCAAGCCGGTGCTCGAGAGCCTCGTGGGCGCGCGCGGCGCGCCGGAGGAGGCCGAACTGCTCGCGCTCGCCGCGGCGGTCGAGAGCTGGAGCGAGCAGCCGCTCGCGCGTGCGCTCGTCGCCGAGGCCCAGCGCCGGGGCCTCTCGTTCGGGCGTGCGCAGGACTTCCGTGCCGAGCCGGGAGCGGGCGTCGAGGGCCGCGTCGCAGGACGCGCGGTCTGGCTCGGCAGCCCACGCGCGGCGCTGCGCCGCGGGCTCGACGCCGCGCAGCTCGAGGCGCTGGCGCGCGCGCCGCGCGAAGCGGGCATGAGCCTGGTCGTGCTCGCGCTCGATGGCCAGCTCGCGGGCCTGCTCGGTTTCGTTGACGCGCCGCGCGAGGACGCGCGCGCGGCGATCGACGAGCTGCGCGCGCTCGGGCTCTCGAGCGAGGTTCTCTCCGGGGACCACCCCGCCGCGGTCGGACGCGTCGCACGCGAGCTCGGGATCGCGGATTGGCGCGGCGAGCTCTCGCCCGAGGAGAAGGCGAGCGAGCTCGGCTCGCGCGAGGACCAGCTCTTCGTCGGCGACGGCATCAACGACGCGCCGGCGCTGGCCGCGGCCTCGGTCGGCATGGCGATGGGCCGCGGGGCGGAGCTCGCGATCCAGGCGGCGGACGCGGCGCTCCTGCGCGAGGAGCTGCGGCTCGTCCCGCGCGCCATCGTGCTCTCGCGCCGCACGCTGGCCGTGATCCGCCAGAACCTCGTCTGGGCCTTCGGCTACAACCTCGCGGCACTGCCGCTCGCCTCCGGCGCGCTCGAACACTGGATCCCCTTCCAAGTGCACGCGCAGTGGGCCGGCGCCGCGATGGCGTTCTCGAGCGTGGCGGTCGTGCTCAACAGCTTGCGCCTGCGCACCTTGCGCCTTGGTACTTGAGCGCTCCCGGGCCTAGTCGTCCTCGTCCTTGGGCGCGTTCTTGTCGGTCGCGTTCTTGAACAGCTCGTCGAAGCGCGCCTCCTTCGTGCGCTCGTAGTCCAGCGCGCTCTCGAGCTTGCGTTTGCTCTCGGCGGTGCGATCGCGCACACGCTCCTGTGCGGATTCCCACGCGTCCTTGGGCGCCGCGTCCCCGTCCCCCTTTGCAGCGAGCTTGCGGCGCAGCACCTGCCCCGTGCGAACGTCGACCGTGAGTTGCGTGGAACAGCAGGGACAGGTGACCTCGACTTCCTTCGACGACATGGGCGCGGCTCCTTGGAGCGTTGATGCTGGGCTGGGACGACCGTAGGATTGTACGTCTTCTGTCGCGGACTTCCCCGCGCGCGAAAAGAGAGCGTATCTGCAATGTCGGGCTCGCCTAGAGCACGGCAACAGGAACCCCAGGCCATGCTCGAAGCCGGAACTCGCCAACTGCACGCGAATGCACTCGACCGCGAATCGCGCGTGCGCAGGGCACAGCGCGCGCAGCGCATCCTCGGTCTGGTCCTTTGGTTCGGCCTCGCGCTGACGGTGATCCTGTTCGCGCGCCAGTGACGCGCGTCACTTCGCGGCGCCGGCCGGCTTCTGCTTCCAGGCCAACATGCGCGAGCGGTAGCGCTCGTAGAGCTCTGTCTGGCGGTTTCCGAGCGGCTGCTGCACGCCGTCGATGAAGACGTAGTCGACGGTGCTGGTCGACTCGAGCACGTCGCCGTTCGTGACGATCACGTCGGCGACCTTGCCCGGTGCGAGGCTGCCGAAGTCCTTCTCCAGACCGAGCATGCGCGCGGGATAGTAGGTGATCGCGCGCAGTGCCTCTTCGTGCGGCAGCCCGTAGGCGCAAGCGGTCGCGGCGTGGAACGAGAGGTTGCGCGTGTTCTCGTCGGTTGCGGCCGTGATCGCGATGTCGACGCCGGCGCGCGAAAGGACTGCGGGGTTGGCGTACGCGGCATCGTAGGGATCCTCGCGGGCTCCGGGCAGCGCGAGCACGGGGCCGACGGCGACCGGCACCTTTTCGCGCGCGATCGCGTCGGCGACCTTCCAGCCCTCGGCCGCGCCGAAGAGCACGGCTTTCAGCTTCTGATCCTTCGCGAAGCGCAGCGCGCGCAGGATCGTCGCCGCGTTCGATGCGTGCAGCGCGACCGGCTTCAGGCCAAGCGCGAAGGGCACGAGCGACTCCAGACGCGGATCGAAGCGCGGTGCAACGGCCTTGCCCGCCTGCGCGAGGTCGCGCAGCCGGCCGTACTCGCGCGCCTCCTCGAAGGAGCGACGCAGCGTCTGGATCTCCTCGGGATCCTTCTCATCCTTGCCCTGCTTGTGCTCGTTGGGGATGCGCGGGAAGCGCACGTGCAGCATGTCGCGGTCGAGCGTGAGCATCTCCTCCCACGTGCTGCCCGCCAGGCGCATCACCGCGGACTGCCCGAGCAGCGGGCCGCCGCCGGAGGGCGCCGTCTGCACGCGCGTGATCCCGTTCGTGCGCGTGACGCCGATGTGCGCGGAATCAGCGTTCACGGAGGCGGCGGTGCGCACGTCGGGCTGGTCGCCGCCGTCCTCGCCCTGGTCATCGGTCGCGGGAACCGAGCCGATCTCGAGCAGGCCGATGTTCGTGTCGAGCGCGACGAGCCCCGGGTAGACGTGCCGGCCCGCCGCGTCGATCGTGCGCGCGCCCGCGGGAATCGGGATCTCCGCGCCGAGCGCGACGATGCGACCAGCGGCGAAGAGCAGCGTGCCCTTCTCGATCGCCGGGCCCGTGATCGGGTGCAGCACGGCGTTCGTGATGGCGACCAGGTCTCCACCGAGCGCGCGCTCGGGCTGCGCGGGCTCCGCGAGTTCGCGCAGCTTGGGCGGATCCTTGTCGAGACCGAAGGCATCGCGGCGTTCGAACTCGATCTCGCCGTCGACCATCGTCCATTCGACGCGCGCGAGCGCGGAGAGTGGATCGCCGGAGAGCAGCACGAGGTCCGCGTCTTTGCCGACTTCGATCGAGCCGATGCGCTTCTCCAGGCCGAGCTGCCGCGCCGGGTTGATCGTCGCCAGCGCGAGCGCGCGCACAGGATCCATGCCGGCGTAGCGCACGGACTTTGCGGCTTCCTCGTAGAGGTGCCGCATCAGCTCGGCCGAGTCGGAGTTGACCGAGGAGAGCACGCCCGCCTCGTCCATCAGCGCCGCGTTCTGCGGGATCGCGTCGTAGGCCTCGATCTTGTAGGCCCACCAGTCGCTGAAGGTCGAGCCGCCCACGCCTGCCTCGGCCAGCTCCTGCGCGACCTTGTAGCCCTCGAGAACGTGCTGCAGCGTCGCGATCTGGAAGCCGAAGCGCTGCGCCACGCGCAGCAGCATCACGATCTCGTCGGCGCGATAGCAGTGCGAGTGCACGCGCACCTCGCCCTTCAGGATGCCCGCCAGCGTGTCGAGGCGCAGGTCGCGCCGCGGCGGCGCGGGATTCTCGCCGCGCTGCTTGCGCTCGGCGTAGGCGTGCCACTCGGCCATGTACTCGCGGGCGCGGGCGAAGGCGCGCTCGAAGACGGCCTCGACGCCCATGCGCGAGGAGGGGAAACGCTCGCTGCGACCGCGGCCGTTCGATCGTTTGGGGTTCTCCCCCAGCGCAAACTTGATCCCGCGCGGGCCCGCGTCGAAGCGCAAGTCGTCCGCTGTGCGCCCCCACTTGAGCTTGATCACCTGGTCCTGGCCGCCGATCGCGTTGGCCGAGCCGTGCAGCAGGCGCGCGGTGGTCACGCCGCCCGCGAGTGCGCGCCAGATCGAGACGTCCTCCGAGTCGATCACGTCGGCGATGCGCACCTCCGCGCTGATCGAGACGGTGCCCTCGTTGACGCTGCCCTCGATCGCGATGTGCGAGTGGCAGTCGACGACGCCTGGAGCCAGATGCTCGCCCGCGCCGTCGATCTCGAGCGTGCTCGCGGGCGCGTCGACCTTGCCGACCGCGACGATCTTGCCGTCCTTCACGAGCACGTCGCCCGCGAAAGCCGGGGCAACCGCGCTGTGGATGGTGACGTTGCGGATCACGCACGAGCCGCCCGTGTGCAGGCGCGGCTTGCGATCGGAGTCGAGCTCGCTCGGGTGGTCGTTCATGCCGCGCGCGAATCCGGCGGCGAGGAGCAGGGTGCAGAGCACGATCGGAAGGCGTGTCGACATCAGCGCAGCTCCTCGCGCTTGGGCGCGCGCACGGCGTGGAAGGCGGCGCTGTCCTCGTTCTCGGAACCCTTCCAGTGCGCCGTTCCCTCGATCTTCTCCGCCTCCAGCGTCCCGTCGAGCGAGAGGGCGAGTTCGAACTTCCCGAGCGCGATGCGGCCTTCGAGGTGCAACTTGCGGCCGGCCACCTTGCCCGTGAGCTCGACTTGCTGCTCGGCCTCCTCGCCGGGCAGATGCAGGTGCAGCGTCGCGGAGAGGCTGCCGTCCTCCTTCATCACGAGTTCGCCCGTGCCGGGCTGTGCGCGCGGGCCCTCGAAGGTGAAGTTCCACTTGCCGCTCGCGTCGAGCCCCTCGGCGGGCTTGCCCTGCAACTCCTTCGAGTCGTGTTCGAACTCGTGCACCCAGCCTTCGACGAAGAGCCAGCCCAGGCGCGCTTCCTTGTCCGAGAGCGGATCCGCGGTCCACAGCGCGAGGTTCGCGCCGGCGCCGGACTCGATCGAACCCAAGCGCTTTCCGCTGCCGAGCAGCTCTGACGCGCTGTTCGTGAGCGCCGCGCGCGCTTGCGCGAGCGGCAGGCCCTTCTCGACCAGCGTGCGCACGCGCTCGAGCAGGTCCTTGGGGTTCGACTTGCCGGTGACGAAGGCGATTTCGACGCCGGCTTGCGCGAGCCGCTGCGCGCCGTCGCGGTCGGCCTCCCACAGGCGCCGGCGCTCTTCACGGACGCGCAGCGGGACGCTGTAGGTCCATTCCTCGGCCTTGGGCTTGTCCTCGGGCTGCTTCTCAGCCTTCGAATCCTCGTCCTTCTGCTTGTCCTTGTCCTTGTCCTTCTCCTTCTCCTTCTCTTTCGCGTGCGGATCCTCGGGCTCGTCGCCCCATTCGAGCGTCAGCAACACGGGGATCTTGTGCTGCGCAAGCAGCGCTGCGAGCTTCCACGCCTCGCGCCCGCCCGCGATCGCGATCTGGAATCCGAACTCGTCGGAGAGGCGGATCCAACGTTCGATGTCGGCCGCAGTCTCCGCCTCGCACACGACGCGGCGCTGCTTGCCGAGCGCGGGCAGGATCGCCTGCAGGTCCAGGTCGAAGGGCGGGCGCGGACCGCTCTCGCCGGCCTCCGCACGCTTCCCGAGCTCCGCGGCCCAGCGCGCGTCCATGAAGAACTGCCGCAGCTGCGCGAAGGCGCCCATCAGCGTCCCGGGGTAGCCCGGCCCGTCGCACTCGAAGCTCGCGTGGTCGAACACGACTGGCCGCACGATCGCATCGCGGCTCGCGAGCGTGCGCGTGCATGCGAGCGCGCTCATCCCCGCGAGCAACTCGCCGTGCGGCGCGCTGAGCAGGTGCGAGAAGCCGCTCGAGCGCCAGCGTCCGCGCATCTCCTCGTCGAGCGCGAGATGCTCGGCCGCTCGGTAGGCGGGCGCGATGCCCTTGCGGTCGGCCGCGCGCATGTCGATGTAGAGGTCCGAGCCCGCGTCCACGGGCAGATCCTGTTGAGCGACGATGGCGGGCGGCGGGCAGCCGGCGAAGCTGTACGCGTCGACGAACGCGGGCAGCGCGAGCATCCCGTGGCCGTCGAGCACGCGCAGTCCGTCAGGGATCTGCGCGCCGGCCTCGAGCACTTCGTCCACGTGGCCGTCGCGCAGGAAGAGCGTCTTGCGCGGCGCGTCGTCGCGCGCCTCGAGGCGCACGTCCTTGACGGCCCAGGCTTGCGGGTTCTGGAGAGCGGAAGCGCCGCAAGCCAACGCGGCCACGGCGCACGAGCGGAAGAGGAGCTGCATCGGGGGACCTCGGGGGGGCGCCCATTCTGCGTTCCCTCGCCGATCTGGGAAGCGAGTTCTTGCCTCAGAGCCCGCGCAGGCGCTTCGGGCGGAAGCGTGCGCCCTCTGGATCGCCGAGCACGCCATCGAGGCCCGCGAGCAGCCGCGCCTTGTCCTTGGGCAGCGAGCCGGCGAGCGCGAGGTAGTTGCTGGCGTGGTTCGAGCGGAAGATCGAGCCCTCGAGCTCGAGCCCGTCGATGAACTGCCGCAGCTCGCGCGCGAGCTCGAGCGGCGTGAGCTCGTCGACCTCGCCGCGCGCGGCCTGCTCGTGGAGCGGCGTGCCCTCGACCGGCGTCATCACCAGCGTCGAGACGAAGCGCGGCTGGATCGCGTTGACCACGCGCGATGACTCGCGCGCATGCTCCTGCGAGAGCGCGCGGCCGCCCGATCCGAGCAGGATCATCGTCGAGAGCTTGACGCCCGCCTCGCCCGCCTTGCGCGCGACGCGAATCATCTCGGCCGAATCGACGCCCTTCTCGAGCTTCTCGAGCACTGTGTCGTGCCCGCTCTCGATGCCCAGGTAGTAGAGCGTGAGGCCGGCCTCGCGCAGCGCGCGCATCTCTTCCACGCTGCGCACGGCGAGCGCCTGCGGCGAGGCGTAGCAGCTGACGCGCGAGAGGTCGGGAAAGGCGCTGCGCAGCCGCTCGAGCAGCGCCAGCAGGAACGAGGTCTTCGCGATCAGCGCGTCGCCGTCGGCGAGGAAGACCTTGCGCACGTAGCCAGCCGCGTTCGTGCTGGCCCAGGCGATCTCGCGCTCGAGCTCCTCGAGCGGGCGCACGCGGAAGCGCTTCTCGCGGTACATCGCGCAGAAGGTGCAGCGGTTGTAGCTGCAGCCGATCGTCGCCTGCAGGATCAGGCTGTCTGCCTCCGACGGCGGCCGGTAGAGCTGGCCTTCGTAGCGGATCACCGCGCGCCCCCTAGCTCGCCTTGCGCGTCACGCGCTTGCGCGAAGTCTTCTTCTTCTTCGCGGGCCCCGCGGCGCGCTTCTCGGCGAGCAGCGCGATGGCCTTCTCGGGCGTGAGGTCATCGGGCGACATGCCCTTGGGCAGCGTGACGTGCGTCTCGCCGTCGGAGACGTACATGCCGTACTTGCCCTCGCGCAACGTCATCGCGAGCTTGGTCGCCGGGTCGGGACCGAATTCCTTGAGCGCCGGCGGAGCTCCGCGGCTGCCGCGCGAGCGCTTGGGCTGCGCGTAGATCGCGCGCGCTTCCTCGAGCGTGGTCGAGAAGAGCTGCTCCTCCTGCTTCAGGTTGCGGTAGTCCGGCTTCTCCGCTCCGGGGATCTCCTTGATCAGGTACGGCCCGAAACGGCCAAGCGCCGCGCGGATCATGTTGCCGTCGACGTCCGGACCGATCTCGCGCGGCAGCGTGAGCAGCTGCAGCGCCTGCTCGAGCGTGAGTGTCTTGGGCGACATCGACTTCAGCAGCGATGCGCGCCGCGGCTTCGCCTTCACGGGAACGGGATCGCCCTTCTTGCGCCGCGTCTTGGGCTTCTCCTCTTCCTCGGGCGTCTCGCCGAGTTGCACGTAGGGTCCGAAACGGCCCGTGCGCAAGAAGACCGGCTGACCATCCGCGGCGTGGCCGAGCGGCTCCTCGGCCTGGCTCGCGGCGTGGAAGAGCTCGAGCGCCTTGGCGACCGTGATCTCGTCGGGCGCGATCCCCTCCGGCAGGTTCGCGCGCTGGCCGTTCCAGTCGAGGTACGGGCCGTAGCGACCGACGCGCAGGAAGAGCTCGTGCCCCTCGTGCATCGCGATGAGCACGGTACTGGCTTCCTTGCCGTCGATCTCCGGCCCGTGCATGGTCACGATCGCGTGCAGGCCGGGCTTGTCGCCCTTGTAGAAGCCGTCGAGGAAGTTCTTGCGCCCGAGCTTGCCCTCGGCGATGCGGTCCAGCTCGCCCTCCATCTGGGCCGTGAACGAGTAGTCGATCAGGCGCGGTTCCAGGCGCGTCATGAACTGCACCACCGCGAAGCCCAGCGGTGCGGGCACGAGCGCCGCGCCGCGCTTGTGGCAGTACTCGCGGTACAGGATCGTGTCGATGATCGAGGCGTAGGTGCTCGGCCGGCCGATGCCGAGTTCTTCGAGCTTCTGCACCAGGCCCGCTTCCGTGAAGCGCGCGGGCGGCTTGGTCGAGTGGCCCGCGGGCGCGGACTTCGCGACGCGCGCGCGATCGCCCTTGGCGAGCGGCGGGAGCACGGCCTCTTCCTCCTCGGCGCGCGCCTCCTTGTCCTCGCTCTCGTCGCGGCCCTCGACGTAGGCACGCTGGAAGCCGTCGAAGAGCACGGTGCGGCCGCGCGCCACCAGATCGGCCTTGCCGCCGTTGGAGAGCGCGCACTCGAAGCTCGCCGCGACGCTCTTCATGCGCGCGTCGACCATCTGGCTGGCGACCGTGCGCTTCCAGATCAGGTCGTAGACGCGTGCCTCGTCCTCGCCGACCTCGCCGCGCACCTCGTCGGGATGGCGGAAGCTCTCGCCGGCGGGGCGGATCGCCTCGTGCGCCTCCTGCGCGTTGCGCGACTTGCCCTGCCAGACGCGCGTCTTCGTCGGCAGGTAGTTCTTGCCGAAGCTCGACTCCACCAGCGTGCGCGCAGCGCGGATCGCCTGCTCGGAGAGCGCGATGCTGTCGGTACGCATGTAGGTGATGAAGCCGTTCTCGTACAGACGCTGCGCCGCGCTCATGGCGCGCTTGGCGGCCATGCCGAGCTTGCGGCCGGCCTCCTGCTGCAGCGTCGAGGTCGTGAAGGGCGGCTTGGGGCTGCTCGAGTACTCCTTCTCCTCGACCGAGACGACCTGCGCCCGCTGTCCCTGGAGGCCGGTGGCGAGCTTCGTCGCCTGCGCCTCGTCGAGCACGACCACCTTGCGGGTCTGGCCGAGCTTTCCGTCGGAGCCGAAATCGCGGCCCTGCGCGAGCGCCTTGCCGTCGAGCGCTGTCACCGAGGCGGGGAAGTGCTGGCCCTCGTGCTCGAGTGTGACGTTCGCGTCCCACCAGCTGGCGGAGACGAAGGCCATGCGCTCGCGCTCGCGGTCGACGAGCAGGCGCGTGGCGACGCTCTGCACGCGGCCGGCGGAGGTGCCCGGCGCGATCTTGCGCCACAGGATCGGGCTGATCTCGTAGCCGTAGAGCCGGTCGAGGATGCGGCGCGCCTCCTGCGCGTCCACCAGCGCCTCGTCGATGTCGCGGCAGTTCTCGATCGCCTCCGAGATTGCGGCCTTGGTGATCTCGTGGAACACCATGCGCTTGACCGGGACCTTGGGCTGCAGGAGCTGCAGCAGGTGCCAGGAGATCGCCTCGCCCTCGCGGTCTTCGTCCGTCGCCAGGTACAGCTCGCTCGCGTCCTTGAGCTTCTTCTTGAGCTCGGCGATCTTGCCGCGCTTGTCCTTGGAGACGACGTAGAGCGGCTCGTAGTCCTTGTCCGTGTCGACCCCCATGCGCGCCCAGGAGCCACCCTTCTTCTTGTCGGCGGGGGGGACCTCGGAGGCATTCGAGGGCAGGTCGCGCACGTGGCCGATCGAGGCCTCGACGACGTAGTTCTTGCCCAGGAACTTCCCGATGGTCTTCGCCTTGGCCGGCGACTCGACGATGACGAGCGGCTTGTGCATCGCCCCCAACGGAACGCGAAGTCCGCCGTCCGTGTCAAGCCCGGTCTTCGCGCCCCCCTGTTCCCGAGGCCCTGGAAACGCTTCCAAAGCCGCGTCTCTGCTACCCTCCCACGCCCTTGGCCGATTCCGTCCCGATCCTGTGGCGCGACGAGCGTTTGCTCGTCGTCGACAAGCCAGCCGGCGTCCTCAGTGTGCCCGACCGCTCCGCGGGCGAGAGCTCGCTGCCGGAGCTGCTCGCGCGCGATGGCTTCTCTGTCATCCCCGTGCACCGCCTGGACCGGGACGTCTCGGGAGCCGTGCTCTTCGCGCTCGACGAACAGATGCGCGCGGCGCTCGAACTGCTCTTCCGCGAGCGCGCGGTGAAGAAGACCTACTGGGCGCTCGCCCAGGGCGTCGTCCGGCCCGCCGACGGGGCCTGGCACTTCCCGATCCTCGAGGAGGGCGCGCACAGCCGTGTCTCGGCGCTCGGGCACAAGTCGCTCACGCGCTACCGCACGCTCGAGAGCCTGCGCCAGGCGAGCGCGCTCGAGATCGACCTCATCACGGGCCGCAAGAACCAGATCCGCCTGCACGCCGCGCACGCGGGTTTTCCGCTCGCGGGCGAGCGCAAGTACGCGCGCGGCAAGGACGCGAAGGTGCGTTTCCGGAGCCGCAGGGTGGCATTGCACGCCTGGCGGCTCGCGCTGGTGCATCCTTTCAGCGGAGCCGCGCTCGAAGTCGAGGCGCCGCTGCCCTCTGACCTGTGCGAGCTACTCGACCGGGCGCGCAGGGACTAGAATGTTCGCCCCCAACGGAGCCCCATCGCCATGCCGACCATCGAAGACGTCTACAAGGAACTGCGCCAGGTCTACGACCCGGAGATCCCGGTCAACATCGTGGACCTCGGACTGGTCTACGACGTGAAGTTGGAGGAAGGCGGCGTGTGCAACGTGAAGATGACGCTCACCTCGCAGTCCTGCCCCGAAGCACGCACGATCCCCGAGGTGATGAAGCGCCGCGTCAACGCGCTGCCGGGGATCAGCGGGACCGAGATCGAGATCGTCTGGGAGCCCGCCTGGGGTCCGCACAAGATCTCGCCCGAGGGCAGGGTGGCGCTGGGGATCGACGAAGAGCCCGAGGCCTGAGCGCGCGCGGTCGCCGCGCTACTGCACGACCTTCATCGGCCCGGTATCCGGCGGCGGCGCGTTGGGGTTCTTCTTCAGCTCCTGCTTCCAGCTCGCCATGCGCGCCTGAGCCTGCGCCTTCTCCGCCTCGGGGATCAATCCCTTGCGCTGCAGGAAGATCGACTGGCTCGTGTAGGCGAAGGGATCGTCGGGATCGCTCGCGATCACCTTGGCGATCGTCGCGAGCGCCGCATCGTTGTCGCCCGACTTGCTCTGCGCCGTCGCGAGCGCGTGCATGGCATCGAGCCAGGCCGGGCGGCCCTCGAGTGCCTTCTGGAACTCGAGGATCGCCTCGTTGAACTGGCTCTTGCCGAAGAGCGCGAGACCCGCCTTGTACGCTTCGAGAGGGTTGCTCACGCGGCCACTCTAGCTCACATCACCGGCTCGATGCCCAGTTCCGCGAACTTCTTGTCGGCGAAGTTCTTGCGGAACATGTCGCGCAGCTTGTTCGCGGCAGCGTCGTAGGCCGCCTTGTCGGTCCAAGTGTTGCGCGGGTTGAGGATCTTCGCGTCCACACCCGGGCAGCTCTTGGGCATCTTGAGGTTGAAGATCGGGTGCACTTCGCACTCGACCTTGTCGAGGTTGCCGTTGAGCGCCGCGTTGAGCAGCGCGCGCGTGTCCTTGATCGAGATGCGCTTGCCGATGCCGTAGGCACCGCCGCTCCAGCCCGTGTTGAGCAGGATGCAGCGCGCGTGGTGCTTCTCCATCTTCTGACGCAGGAGCTTGGCGTAGACCGAGGGCTTGTGCGCCATGAAGGGCGCGCCGAAGCAGGCGCTGAAGGCGGCCTGCGGCTCGGTGACGCCCACTTCGGTTCCGGCGAGCTTGGCGGTGAAGCCCGAGACGAAGTGGTACATGACGTCCTTGCCCTCGAGGATCGAGATCGGCGGCAGCACGCCAAAGGCATCGGCGGTGAGCAGCACGATCGTCTCGGGGTGCGGGCCCTGCGACTTCGGCATCACGTTCGGGTTGGCCGAGAGCGGGTAGGAGAAGCGCGTGTTCTCCGTGATCGACTTGTCGTTCAAGTCGAGTTCCTGCGGGTCGAGTTCGGCCATCTTGCGGCCCTTGAGCGGCGGCACGTTCTCGATCAGCGTGCCGGCCTTGGAGAGCGCAGCGGCGATCACGGGCTCGGCCTCCTTGTTCAGGTCGATCAGCTTGGCGTAGCAGCCGTCCTCGAGGTTGCACAGGCCGTTGTCGCTCCAGATCGTCTCGTCGTCGCCGATCAGGCGCCGGTCGGGATCGGCCGAGAGCGTCGTCTTGCCCGTGCCCGAGAGGCCGAAGAGGATCGCGGCGTCACCGCGCGGCCCGACGTTGGCCGAGCAGTGCATCGAGAGGCGGCCGTCGAGCGGCATGAGGAAGTTGCCGACGGTGAAGATCGTCTTCTTGACCACACCGCAGTAGTCGGCGCGGCCGGCGACGAGGCAGATCTTGTTCTTGATGTCGATCACGATCGCGGCCTCGGCGCGGCAGCCATCGCGCTCGGGAACGCAGGTGAAGCTCGGCGCGTTGATCATGGTCCAGCGGCGCGCCTCGACGTCCTTCACTCCGGGCAGGTCCTTGGGGAACATGTTGTGCGCGAACATCGCGTGCGTGGCGTACTCGCCCACGAAGCGGTACGGGATCGCGAAGCTCGGATCGGCGCCGACGAAGACGTCCTTGACGTAGAGCGTGGCCTTCTTCGCGTTGAGGTGTTCGATGACGCGCTTCAGGAGACCCTGGTACTTGGCCGGGTCGTACTGCTGCATGTCGGCCTTCCACCAGATCTGGTCGACGACCTCCGGCCAGGCGACCGTGTAGGTGTCCTTGACGCGCCGGCCCGTGCAGTCGGGGTCGGTGTAGTAGACCAGCGGACCCTTCACGCCGAGCTTGGTCGCGTAGGCCTTCTGCTCGTTGCTCGGTCCGTCCTTGCGCACGCGGCCGCGGTCGTTCGCGATCGCCTCGTGGAAGAGCTCCTCCTTCGAGAGGCCGTACTTGTACGTGACGTGCTTCAGGCCGAGGAGGGCTTCGAGGTCCTTCGCGTAGTCGATGGTCAGGGTCATGGTGTTTTCCCGCGGAGCCTTGCGGGCGTGTTCGGATCTGGACTCTGGAATCGTTCAGTCTAGCGGCGCTCCGCGAGGGCGGCAAGGCGCGCCGATTCGCACGAAAGGGCCTTTTCCCGCATCCCTGTGCGTATTTCAGCCCGCCCGCTGCCGGTACCAGGCGACCGTCCGAGCGAGCCCCTCGCGCCAGGAGACGCGCGGCTCGTAGCCGAGCAGCGCGCGCGCCTTCTCGACCGAGGCGAGGCTGTCGCGCACGTCGCCTGCGCGTTCGGGCCGGTGACGGACCTCGACCTTCACGCCGAGCTCCTCCGAGAGAGCGTCGTAGAGCTGGCGCAGCGTGATGCGCGTCCCGCCGCCGACGTTGATCACGGCGCCGGGCTCGTCGAGATCGCGCTCCATCGCGGCGAGGTTCGCGTCGACGACGTTGGAGACGAAGGTGAAGTCGCGCGACTGCAATCCGTCGCCGTAGATCACCGGCTGCTTGCCCGTGAGCAGTGCGCGCACGAAGATCGCGATCACACCCGTGTAGGGACTGTCGTCGGCCTGGCGCGGGCCGAAGACGTTGAAGTAGCGCAGGGCCACCGTGCGCATGCCGTAGGAACACGCGTAGGCGCGCAGAAGGTGCTCGCCCGCGACCTTGCCCGAGGCGTAGGGCGAGAGCGGCTGCGGCAGCATCGTCTCGGTCTTGGGCAGCGTCTCGCTGTTGCCGTAGGCGGCCGAGCTCGCGGCGAAGACCACGCGTTGCACGCCCGCCGCGCGCGCGGCCTCGAGCAGCCTCAGCGTCCCATCGACGTTGATCGCATAGCTCGCCAGCGGATCCTCGATGCTGCGCGGGACCGAGACCTGCGCCGCCTCGTGGAAGATCCCCGCGACGCCCGCGACCGCGCGGGCGCAGGCCGCCGGGTCGACCAGGCTCCCGCGCACGAACTCGACGGCGTCCCCGAGCGGCGCGAGGTTCTCGAGCCGGCCCGAGGAGAGGTCGTCGAGCACCCGGACCCGGTCCCCGCGGGCGTGGAGCGCCTCGCAGATATGGGATCCGATGAACCCGGCTCCGCCGGTGACGAGGTAGGTGGCCATCCCGCCCATGCTGCCGGGGGGGTCCTGGAAAAGCCACCAGCCCCCCGGCGAGGCCGGAGGGCTGGTGGTTTCGAGAAGAGTGTGTCCCCAGCGCAGCCGCTTGGCTGCATCACCCTGAGCCGCGCCTCCGAGAAAACCGGTCGGGCTTCTTCGAAAAAAAATGCGCGGCCGGGGAGGCCAGGCCTCAGCCGCCCAGGAGACCCGTGCGCTGGGTCTTCGTGAGCTCCTTCTCGTTGGTCCAGATGATCTCGTTGGTCTCCACGTTCACGCAGTTCAGGGTCAGCATGTAGTAGACGTACTCGGTCTTGATGCCGCCCGACTCGATGGAGCGACCCTTCTTCTTCTCGATCGAGCGCAGCGAGCCGTAGATCACGACCTCGGCGCCGAGCTGCTTGCCGAAGGTCTTGATCTGGGTCGGATCGACCTTGCCGGCCTCGGTCTGGAACTTGACCTGGTCCGACACCTCCTGCTGGCCCTGCGCGTCGCCGACGAAGCGGAACTTGCCGCTGCTGAAGAGGTTCGTACGGATCTTGTCCGTGATCGCGCTGGTGTCGATGTGCTCGCTGGTCTTGTTCGCGACCCCGCCCATGTAGAGGCGGATGCGCTGGTCCTGGCCCTTGCTCGGGTCGGCCAGGTACGAGAGCTGCGGCGCCTCGAGCAGCGACTTGACCATCTCCTGCGAGGTCTGCTGCAGGTCCGTGGCGCCCCAGTCCTTGTTGATGGTCTCGGGGTCGTCCGGGTTTCCGTAGCGCGTCGAGCTGCAGCCCGGCGCCACGGCGAAGGCGAAAAGCGAGAGGGCGATGAGGTAGCGGTTCATGGTTCGGTCTTCCGTGGTTGAGGTTCGTTGGGTGGGCCGGCGCGTGTTCCCACCCGCTCAGCGGGCGACGAGGCGCCAGGATTCGGTCGTCGAGGGCAGAGCTGCGGTGCGCACCGGACGGCCCTCGTGGGGGCCAAGCTCGAGCAACACCCATGCCGTCTGGCCCCCCTGGAGCGGCACACCCGCGCGGCCGAAGGCCTGCACGCGGAACTCGAAGCGCAGCTTCGAGCCGCTCTTATTGCGCAGCACGAAGGCAGCCTGCACGCCGCCGGGTACGTGCTCGAGTCGCGCGTCGGCGATCTCGAGTTGCGCCTCGACGGAGGCGTCGCCGCGTAACTCGACGGGCGCATCGCCCGCATGCGCGGCGCCGGAGGGAGCGGTCGAACGGCAGCCCGCGAGGAGGGCCGCTGCGAGCGCGAGTGCGATTCTCATGGTTGAGCTTGCTCCACGGCCTTGCCGCCGATCGCGTAGGCCTCGAGTCGAAGGTCGAGCGTGCGCGCGAAGACGAAAAGCGTCTGGTTCGCGCCGAGTTCGAAGCTACCGAGCTTCGCGCTCGCGGGGCCCGCGGACAAGGAAAGTTCGTGGGTACCCGGATCGAGGAACACGCGCGCGGCCTGCCAGGTGTTCGGGAGCGTCTGCCAGGCGCGCAGATCGGCCTGCTCGGTCGCCAGGGTGAAGAGCGCGCCTACGATCGCGCCGCCGATGCCGTTGTCCTTCGTGAGCTGGCGCGAGAGCTCGCGCTTCAGGAAGGCGCGCACGGTGGACTTGGCTGCGAGCCAGGCGAGGCGGTCGTCGAGGTTCTCCTTCGAGACCCGCCCGACGTCCTCGATCACGACCGTGCGCACCGCGCCCTGGTCGCCGTCCACCTGCAACGAGACGTCCGGCAAGGGCTGCAGCCGCAACTCGAAGGAGGGCACGGACCACTGCAGGAGCCCCGTGGGGGTCGGGATGGTGAGCGTGTTGGCCTTCTTGTACGGGCCCAGACCGACGCCGGCGATCACGACCACCGAGGCCTTGCCTTTGTGCTCCTGCGGCTCGACGTGGTAGCGCTTCTCCCACAGCTCGACATCGTCGTGGTCACCCAGTTCCTGCGCGAGCCGCGCGAGCGCCGGCGCGAAGAGTTCGGAACCGACGCCGGTCGCCTCCATGCGCTTGTAATCGATGTAGGCCTCGTCCGGCTGGCCCTCGAGCTCGTAGGCGACGCCCGAGAGGAAGTGCTCCAGACCGCCGGCCTTGTAGTCCTTGGTGTAGAGCGCCTCCTCCATGCGCAGCAGCGCGTCGGCTTGGCGCATCTCGACGCGCGCGTCCTCGAGCAGGCCCTGCGCGAGATAGGCGAAGGAGAGCGCCGCGTGCAGCATCACGCGCTCGTAGCCCTCGCCCTCGTAGGCTGTGAAGGTCTCGTTGACGGTCCAGGTGAGCAGCGTCTCGCCCGCGCTCTCCGGGGAGACCAGCGCCTTGCGCTCGGTCTCCTCGACCACCTTGGCGGCCTTGGTCAGGCACTCCGTGGCCTGCTTCCAGTCGCCCGCGCTCAGGGCGACCATGCCCGCTTCGGACCACTGCAGGAAGGGCGCGCCGGTCGTCTTGGGATCGGAATACGCCTTCAGCGCCTGCTCGAACTGTCCTCTGCGAAAGTCACTGAAGGCCGCTTCTGTCCGCGCTGGATACCCCTTGCAAGCTGCGAAGAGGAGACACAGGCAGGGCAGCAGGTGCCGCGCACGCGCGCGCCATGGGGCGCGAGTCCGGATCGGAAGGCTGTGCGAGGCGGGCGGCATGCGGGTTTCGGGGGGGCCATGCTCCTCTGGCGTCGGGCGCCATGCAAGCCGGCCCGGGGGTTAAGCAAATCGGGTACCGCGATCCGTCGAGCCAGCCCGCGCCGGTACACTCCGCGCCCCACTCGGGGCCCTTTCCGATGAAAAGCGTCTACCTGCAGAAGGGCGGCCAGGACCGGCCCAAGGCGGGCTCCACCACACCGATGATGGAGCAGTTCTGGGCCGCCAAGAAGGAACAGCCCGACGCGCTGCTCTTCTTCCGCATGGGCGACTTCTACGAGCTCTTCCACGACGACGCGAAGATCGCCTCGCGCGAACTGGGGATCACGCTCACCGCGCGCTCCAAGGGCGAGGACGCGATCCCGATGGCGGGCGTCCCGGTGCGCACGATGGAGCTCTACTTGATGCGCCTGGTGAAGAAGGGCTTCAAGGTCGCGATCTGCGAGCAGCTCCAGGATCCGCGCCACACCCAAGGCATGCTCGAGCGCGGTGTCGTGCGCGTCGTCACCGCCGGCACGCTCACGGAAGAGGACGCGCTCGAGGCGCGCGAGAACAACTACCTGCTCGCGCTGTACGTGATGGGCGAGCAGGCGGGCCTCGCCTGGGTCGACCTCTCGACCGGCCGCATGCGCACGAGCGAGGTCGCGCTCGCGCGCGCGGCCGAGGAGGTCGCGCGCATCGCACCCGCCGAGCTCCTGTGCTCGAAGTTGATCGAGGACTCGCAGCCGGAGCTCGCCGCCGAGCTCGAAGAGCTGCTCGGCCCGCGCATCAGCCCGCGCGATCCCTGGTGCTTCGAGCGCGAGAGCGCCGCGCGCACGCTCGGGAAGCACTTCAAGGTCGCGACGCTCGAGGGCTTCGGCATCGAGGACGACTCGGCCATCGTGCCCGCCGCGGGCGCGCTGATGGAGTACATCGAGGCGACGCAGCGCAGCGCCTGCGAGCACATCCTGCGCATCGAGCGCGCCGACGCGTCGCAGCACCTCGTGCTCGACCGCGCCACGCGCTCGTGCCTGGAGATCTTCCGCACGCAGCGCGAGGGCCGGCGCGAGGGCACGCTGATCGACGTGCTCGACGCGACGCTGACGCCCATGGGCGCGCGCATGCTGCACGAGTGGGTCTCGCAGCCGCTGCGCGAGGTCGATCCGATCCTCGAGCGCCAGCGCGCCGTGGCCGAGTTCGCCGCCGCACCGTTCCTGCGCGAGGAAGTGCGCGAGCTGCTCGGCGGCGTGCTCGACGTCGAGCGCATCGTGGCCAAGGTCTCGACCGGCCGCGCCCACGCGCGCGACCTGCTCGGCCTGGTGCACTCGCTCGACCGCGTCGAGCCGCTGCGCGCCAAGCTCTCCGAGGTCACGAGCGCGCGTCTCCACGCGTTGTGCCAGGAACTCGACCCGCTGCGCGAACTCGTGACGCGCGTGCTCGGCACGCTCACCGACGACCCGCCGCTCACGCTGCGCGAGGGCGGCCTCGTCCGCGCCGGCGTCTCGAGCGAGCTCGACGAGCTGCGCGACATCGCCACGCACGGCAAGGACTGGATGGCGCGCTTCCAGGCCGAGGAGATCGAGCGCACGGGCATCGCCTCGCTCAAGGTCGGCTTCAACTCCGTCTTCGGCTACTTCCTCGAGATCCCCAACGGCCAGGTCTCGCGCGCGCCGGAGAACTACATCCGCAAGCAGACGGTCAAGAACGCCGAGCGCTACATCACGCCCGAGCTGAAGGACTTCGAGAACAAGGTGCTGAAGTCCGAGGAGCGCGCGCGCGACCTCGAGTACGAGCTCTTCGGCCAGCTGCGCGACGCGGCCGCGGCGGAGATCGCGCGCATCCTGCGCACCGCGGCGGCGCTGGCGCAGATCGACGTGCTCGCTTCGCTCGCGCAGCGCGCGGTGGACTACCGCTACGTCGCGCCCGAGATCGACGAGGGCGACACGCTGCGCATCGTCGAGGGCCGCCACCCGGTGGTCGAGCGCAACCCGCGCGCCGAGGCCTTCGTGCCCAACGACAGCCGGCTCAACCGCTCGGACCGCATGGTCACGATCCTGACCGGCCCGAACATGGCCGGCAAGTCGACCTACATCCGCCAGACGGCGCTGATCGTGCTGCTGGCGCAGATCGGATCCTTCGTGCCGGCCTCCGAGGCCAAGATCGGCGTCGTCGACCGCATCTTCACGCGCATCGGCTCGGCCGACGACATCGGCCGCAACGCCTCGACCTTCATGGTCGAGATGATCGAGATCGCCAACATCCTCAACAACGCCAGCGCGCGCTCGCTGGTCGTGCTGGACGAGGTCGGCCGCGGCACGAGCACCTTCGACGGCCTCGCGCTCGCCTGGGCGATCGTCGAGCACCTGCACGAGAAGATCCGCGCGCGCACGCTCTTCGCGACGCACTACCACCAGCTCACGGATCTCGGGACGCGCCTCGAGGGCGTGTGCAACATGAACGTCTCCGTGCGCGAGTGGCACGACGAGATCGTCTTCCTGCACAAGATCGTCGAGGGCGGCACCGACCGCTCCTACGGCATCCAGGTCGCGCGCCTCGCCGGCGTGCCGCGCGAGCTGATCGACCGCGCGCGGCAGATCCTCGTCGACCTCGAGGAGGACAACGAGGGCCTCGCGCCGAAGATCGCGAACCAGGGCAAGCCGGTGGACCTGATGGCACCGCAGCAGCTCGGTTTGTTCGAGAGCCCGCAGTCGCGCCTCGAGAAGGAACTCGCGAAGGTCGATCTCGACCGCACGACGCCGATCGAGGCGCTGCTCCTGCTGCGCAAACTGAAGCAGCTGCGCGGCTAGGTATCCGTCGGGGTCTCGTCCCAGCGATTCTCGGGCGAGCGACCGCAGAGCCAGTTGAGCGCGAAGTGGCGCTCGACCGTGATCGAGGTCACGACGGCGAACTCCTCTGCAGACAGATCGCGGTAGGCCTTGCCCCCGACCGCGAAGTCCTCGTCCACGATCTGCGCCAGCTCGCCGGACTCCTTCAGCTTCTTCGCAGTGAAGCGCACGATCGCGTCGAACGAACCCAGACCCGCCTTCGTCATCTCGGGACTCGGGTCGAACGCGCGACCCTCCTCGATCAGCTGGCGCGTGCGGGAGCGCCAGTGCCAAACCTCCGCCATGCTGCGCGCCGCTTCCAGCTCCCGACTCGGCCGGAGCCGGCACTTGGTGACGAACTTCGGACCGAGTTTGTAGAGCGGGGCGTCCACGAGTTCGTGCCGGGCACGCTGGTTCCATTCCGGCAACTCGTCGATCGGGCCCAGAGCCCACATCAGTACCTGGAATGCCTCGATGCGCCAGCTAGCGGCGACCTGCTGCCGCGCCTCCATGTCGAACATCGTCGTGTCGGCAAGGGTGCGCTCCCAGGGAGTGAGTGCACCGGTGTACGTTCCGAGCAGCGCCCAGAACTCGTCGCGCATCCGCTTCGCGGCCTCGCGGAACCGGGCTTGTTCATCGGGCGGGAGGGTGGCCGGGTCCTTGATGCGGTCGCGCTCGGGAATGACCAGGGCGTAGCTCACCACGTGACACAAGGCGATCGCGCGGTGCGCGACCTCCTCGGTGGTCGGCGTGAGCTGCTTCTTCCGGCCGAACCACCCCATGGCGCGCTCAGGCCGTAAGGATCTCCACGCCCGCCTCGGAGAGATACAAAGAGTGCTCGTACTGCGCGACCATCACGCCGTCTTCTTCCACCAGCGGCGGATACCTCACCAGCGATCCCTGCCGCGCCAGCTTGAGCAGCGTGTCCTCCACCAGCGCGCGATCGAGGTGCTTGAAGTACCTCCGCGCGATCGGCAACCCGCGCCAGCTCTCGATCGCCTTCAGCACGTCGCGATCGAGCCCCTTCGCGCGCATCGGCGGCCGCACCATCATGAACACCTCGGCCTTGCCCGCCTCGCGGATCATGCCCTCGCCCGTGCAGGCAAAGGGCTCGATCGCGAACACGGTGTCCTTGCGGAACACGCCGCCACCGCGCTCGGCGTAGTTCGGGATCTGCGGCGGGGTGTGCACCTTCCAGCGCCCCAGCCCGTGCCCGGTCAGGTTGCGCACCGGCTGAAAACCCGCCTTCAAGATCGTGCGCTCGATCGCGCCGCCGACCTCGCCCACCGGCACGCCGACGCCGACGGTCGCGATCGCCGCCGCGAGGGCCGACTTCGAGGCCTCGACGAGCGGCGTCCAGCGCTTGTCCTTCGAGAGGTCGATCGAGGCCGCCGTGTCGGCGACGTAGCCGTCGACGTGCACGCCGAAGTCGACCTTGACGCAGTCGTTCTCGGCGTACTCCTGCTCGTCCTCGGGGCTGGAGCAGTAGTGCGCCGCGATCGAGTTGCGGCTCGACTGCGCCGGGAAGCCCGGCTCGCCGCCGCGTTCGCGGATCATCGCCTCGACGGTCTCGAGCACGGAACGGATCGTCACCCCGGGCTTGACGTTCTCCCGGGCCCATTCCCGGCACTCGGAGGCGATCCGGCCGGCCTTGCGATAACAGTCGAGTGCGTGCGCGTCCAAGCCGGGGAGCATAGAAGAGGTCGATCCTGCCGACAAAGGTGTGGTTCCCGATGAAGCTCCCGACCTCGCTCCCCGCGGCCCTGCTCTGCGCCGTCCTCGCCACCCCCTCCTGCACCACCGAGTCGCATTCGGAGCGGCCGGGTCCGAAGTCCGTGGTCGTCACGATGACGGTCCCCACGCGCGCCTTCGAGGTCCGCGACGACGGGCGTCTGGCGGGCTCGCTGCTGCTCTATGCGGACCCCAAGCACAGGGGAACTGGGTACTACAGCGTGCGCAACCCGCAGGGACAGGTGCTCGGGATGGTCGATCTCGATGGCCGGGCCTGGCGCTACCGCATCCACGAGGAGCAGCCCGAGTGGCTCGGCACAGGGACGGTCGTGGAAGGCGCGCGTCGCATTCTCGGCACGAGCGCTCTTGCGCGGCTCGAAGAGACCCAGCTGCCGACCCCGGGCGAAGAGCGCTGAGCCGAGGCAAGTCCTTCCCCCGCCGGGAGGTGCGCTCGTGCACATCGGGAAGAGACTCCCCGATTCGGCTCCCGATCGGCGCGCTCGATCACCCGACCCAGGACGGACCCGACTCCTTTTTCCGGCGAGAGCCTGCCCCCGCGGGCTCGAGTTCTGCGGAGAACGTAGACCCCGCGCCGCGAGGAAAGTCTCAATCCGGAATCGAGAACGATCGAAGAGAGCGGTGCCGGCGCACCCCTGGCGCCCACCCCCACCCCCAGTCCTCCACGACAGTCGAGTTGCCTCATGATCAAGCTGGAAGCAGGTGAGACCATCGGTACGTACCGCGTGGTCGAGTTCCTGGCACGCGGCGGGTTTTCCCTGGTGTACCTGGCCGAGGACGAAGAGGGCCGCAAGGTCGCGCTGAAGATCGGCGACGTCGCCGGTGGCGGTCGCTACGTGACGCGCTTCCTCGAGATCACGAACCAGCGTCGTCCCGAGGGCATCAGCCCCGACGAGACACCCGCCGAGGCGATCTTCTTCCGCCAGGACGGCGTGCGCATCGACTTCCTCGACGTGCACGAGATCGACGACCTGCTGCGCGCCGAGGTCGAACTCCTGCGCACGCTCAAGAGCCCGAACATCGTGACGCTGCGCGAGTGCTTCCAGCACGAGGGCCGTCCCGTGCTCGCCTACGAGTACGTGCGCGGCAAGACGCTGCGCGAGAAGATCCGCGCGCTCGAGGGCATCCGCCTCAACTGGTTCCTGACGATCGTGCGCACGCTGCAGAAGCTGCAGCGCGCCGGCTCGCTCGCCTACCACGGCGATTTGAAGCCCGAGAACATCTTGATCAAGCCCTCGGGCTCGGTCGTGATGATCGACCCCGCGCTGCGCCAGGACGAGCGCGGCGTGATCACGACCACGCCGCACTACAACCCGCTGCTGTTGCGCGACAGCAAGGCGGACGTGATGGCGATCGGCGTGATGCTCTACGAGATCCTCACGGGCGTGCTGCCCTTCGACGAGGTTCCCTGGCAGTACGCCGGCCGCGAGCAGGGCGGAGAGGTCGAGCGCATGAGCTTGTCCTACTTCCTCAGCTATCCCCCGCCGCGCGACCTCAACCCGAACACCCCCGAACCGCTGGCGAAGATCGTCTATCGCGCGCTGACCGTGCCCGAGTACGGGCTCTCGGAACTCGAGCGCGACCTGGTCGACTTCCTCCGCAAGGAATAGCAGCTGCTGGTCTCCCCGCGCGGGACACCCCGCGGTCGCGGTCGATCACCGCGGCCGCGGTTTTTTTTGTCTTCCGTATTCGCGCGCCAGGTTCGTCGCAACTTTCCGGGGTGCCGTCGGGCGATCAGGCGACGTCCGTCCAACCCATCCGGAGACCTCTCATGAAATTGCGATATTCCCTCGTGGCCATCGCCGGTCCGATCCTGAGCCTCGCCACTTCTGCGCCTCGTCTCGAAGCGGCCACCGTCCTCGGTCAGTTGCCGCCTGATCCCGTTTTCTTCAGCTCGCTTCCGCCGGCAGAGCCCGCGATCCTCGGCTGGAACAGCATCGACGTTCACGTCGATGCGCCTGGGTACCCGGCCATGAGCTTCTCCGCGGTGCCCGAAACCGTGCCGGGCTTCCCGACCTGGGAGGCACTGACTTCGACGCCGTTCGGCGGCGTGCTCTTCGTTCCGCTCGACGAGAGCGCCGGCCAGTACATCATGGCTTTCGTGGACGTGGGCCTCTCGCTGGAGATCGACTGGAACGCGCTTCACGGGAGCTTCGACGGAACGGCGGGATCCGTGAGCATCGCCGTCAATCACACCGCCCTCGATGCGGGCGGCACCGACATGATGCTGCAAGGCGAGGGGCCGTGCGTGGACATCCGCGTGACGGAGGTCCCTCGGCCGGGCGGCAATGTCGGCATCCGCATCGAGGTGGAGCACCCGGCGGAGTGCACCGTGGACTTCTACCAGTTCTTCACGCAGTCGGTGACCTACGCCGCGGGCGGTCCGTGCGTTCTCCAGTTGCCCGGGACTCCGGGTGGCACGGGCAACAACGGTGAGCCCACCGACAATACCGGCGAGCGAACCTATTCGGACAGCTGCCAACAGCCGATCCCGTTGAACGGCAAGTATCCGGCGCAACCTCCGGATCTCAATCCGGGCACGAACCCGCCGACGAGAACCACGGCGATGGAGGACGCTCCGAAGCTCAGTCCGGACCCGCTCACGGGCGAGGAACTGCACGATTGGATCACGAAGAAGAACGGAGACGTCGTGACGAAGATCAACGTGCGGTACCGCTTCACCACCTATGTGTTGCTCACCTGCCCGGGCTCGGCTCCCGACATCGTCGGCATCGTCGAGTGGTCCCACGAGCGCACTTACGAGTACCCGCCTCCCGCCGGGGGTCAGCCCGGGGGCGAGCTCGGAGGCCCGTGCCCGCTGCCCGGCGGAACGTGTGGTTTCCCGAACAGCTCGCCCGTGATCCACACGGGATCCGGCCAGTCGATGGCTCCGGACCACTGTGATGCGCTCGCCAAGTACCAGTCGGGGAACTACGAGGGTACCAAGCGCGAGCCCGGCGCCTGGTAGGCAGGTCCGTCGCGGCACGGGCTTCCGGCGAGCGCGCCGGAGGCCCGCTCTCGCGCGTCAGAGCTGGATGTTCTTCAGTGTGTGCCCCGGCTCGAGCTCGAGCGCGAGTTCGAGGCTGTGGCCGTTGTCGAAGCGCACGTAGAGCTGCGCATGCATCGGCGGCAGTCCGCCGATGCGCAGCTCGCCGTCCTCGATGCGCCCCTTCCGGCGCAGCGGCGGTTGGCCAAAGAGCGAGAGCCACGAGGCCGGCGCGCGACCCTCGAAGGTGTAGCTCGCCGGGCCTACCGCGCCGCCGTCATCGCGCGTGAAGCGCACTTCGAGTTCGCAGCCGGGCTGCACGCGCAGCGCGAACTCCTGCTTCTCGTCGCGGCCGATGAACGAGTATGCGCGCGCCGCGTGCTGCCAGATCCCGCCGCCGGCGAGCACCGTGTAGCGGCCGTCGACGGGCTTGGCCTGCAGCGTGAAGCTGCCGTCGGCGGCCGTCGCCGTCTCGGCGCCGGAGAGGTCTTCGCTGCCTGCATGCTCGCTCGGGTCGAGGATCAGCACCACCGGCACGCCCGCGAGGGCTGCACCCTCGGGGTCGAGCACGCGTCCGTGGACCACGCCGCCCGGCTGTGTGCCTCGCTGCGCGTCCTCGGCGTGGTCAGAGCCGATCAGGCTGAGCGTGAGCAGCGCGGGGATTCCGAAGAAGGCCGCGACGATCAGGACCTGTCGCAGCCTCTGGTTCATGCGCGTGCGCGGCTTCCCGGCCGCCGCTTCAGGCCTTGCGGGCCTTCTTGCCCTCGGCGAGCCGCTGGCGCGCAAGCCGCAACGCGGCCTCGTGCGTCGTGACCCCGTCCTTGCGCGACATCTCGAAGACCTTGCGCAGGTTGGTGTGGATGTTCTCGATCATCTTCAGCGAGGTCGCTTCCTTGTAGCCGCCCGGGAGCAGCTCGACGCCGACGTTGATGATGCCGCCCGCGTTGATCACGAAGTCGGGGGCGTAGAGGATCCCGCGATCCTTGAGCGCCTGCGCGTGCCGCAGTTCGAGCAACTGGTTGTTCGCGGCCCCGCCGATCGCCTTGCACTTCAGCCTGGGAATCGTCTGGTCGTTCAGGCCCGCTCCACGCGCACAGGGCGCGTAGATGTCGCAGGCGACGTCGAGGTGCTTGGCGTCGGGTACGGTCTCGTAGCCCTTCGACTGCTTCAGCTCCGCGACCTTGGCTTCATTGATGTCGCAGATCGTGATGCGTGCGCCGAGCTCCTTGAGCAGCTCCGCGAGGCGCCCGCCGACCGCGCCCACGCCCTGGATCAGGACGTGCTTGCCCTTCAGCTCCTTCGAGCCCCAGACCTCTTCCGCGACCGCGTGCAGTCCGACGAGCACGCCGTGCGCCGTGTAGGGGCTCGGATTCCCCGAGCTGCCCGACTCGCGCGACAGGCCGGTGACCCACTTGGTCTCCGTGCGCACGATCTCGAGGTCGGCGATGCCGATGTTCATGTCCTCGGCCGTGATGTACTTGCCGTCGAGGACCTGCACGAAGCGGCCCATCGCCTTGAGCAGGTCGGGCTTCTTGAGCGTCTTGGGGTCGCCGATGATGACCGACTTCCCGCCGCCCAGGCCGGTCTCGGCGCAGGCCGACTTGTACGTCATGCCCTCCGAGAGGCGCAGCACGTCGAAGAGCGCTTCGTCCTCCGAGCTGTAGGGCAGCATGCGCATGCCGCCTAGCGCCGGGCCGAGCGTGGTGTCGTGGACGGCGATCAGGGCGTGCAGTCCGGAGCTGCGGTCACGGCAGCGCAGGACCTTCTCGTAACCGTCGACTTGGATCTCGGTGGTTTCCATCGCGTGCGGAGGGGCGGCCAGGGAGTGGGCTCGGGAGCTTTGGGTCCCGGTGAAAAGGGGGCGCATTCTACGCAGGGAGGGCGGGGCCGTCGAGGTAGCCGCGTGGCGCAGGCCGGAGAGCGCGGGCGGGATGTTGGCAGGACGCCCGGCTCCCGTTCTGATGGCGGCCCGATGCTCCGACCGCGCGCAGACGTTTTCGACTCGGCAGGCGGCGCAGCGCCGCTGCCGCGGCTCGTGCATTGCACGTTCTGGGCCAGCGGTCCGGATCCCGCGCAGGACGGCCTCGTGCGCCTGCACGCGGTGTGCGCGGCCGAGGAGCAGGAAATCGACCTCCTGTGCACGCCCTTTCCCGGACCGCCTGGGAGCTGGGGCTGCGAGGAGCGCCTGCGGCGCGAATTCGGGATCGAGGCGCAGGACCTCTCCGGCGCTGTCGATCCCGCGCGCGCCTTCGAGGAGCTCGCGCGCTTTGCGAGCGGCTCGCTGCTGCTCGTCGCCGACCTCGAGGGCTTCGAGGCCTGGCGCGCGCATTTCGGCGGCGACGCGCGCCTGGCCAAGGCGCTCGGCCTGTGCGAGCTCGCGTCGCTCTTCCTGCCCGGTCGCTGGTCGGCGCGGCGCGACGAGCTCGTCTCGCAGCTCCTGCCCGAGAAGCTCGCGCGTCCGCGCGCGTTCGGGCCGCTCGAGCTCGCGCGCGCGCTGGCCGAACTGCTCGCGCGCGTGCGTGCGCAGCCCGCGGGCGCGCGGCGCGTCGCGCGCGAGGGCTACGCGCGCGCGAGCGCCGGTCTGTGCGAGAGCGACGCGCTGCTCGCCCAGCGTCTCGAACTCGCGCTCGCGCTGGTCGGCGATCCGCCGCAGACGCGCGACGCAGGCAGCCTCGAGGACCTGCTCGACGAGCTCGCTCCGCGCTGCCAGACCGAGGGCGCGCGCTGGGCCGAGCTCGAACCGCTCCCGCCTGTGCGCGAGGGTCCGCTGCCCTTCCCCGACGAGGATTTCGAGCGCCTCGACCGCATCTTCGAGAAGCACCTGCCCGAGCGCTTCGCGCGCGAGAACCCGGCCACGCGCTCGAGCTACCGCGCCGGCCAGCACCAGGTCGCGCGCGAGGTGGCGCGCACGCTGGCCGAGGAGGAACTGCTGCTCGTGCACGCGCCGACGGGCACGGGCAAGACGCTCTCCTACCTCGTGCCGCTGCTCCTGTGGACGCGCCGCCACGAGTTGCGCGTGGGCGTCGCGACCTTCACGCGCGCGCTGCAGGAACAGGCCTACGACCGCGAGCTGCCGCGCGCGCTCGCCGCGCTCTCGCAGGAGGGCATCCCTGGCGGCATGCGCGTGAGCCTGCTCAAGGGCCGCGAGAACTACGTCTGCTGGCGCGCGCTGCGCCTCGCACTGCCCGCCGAGGAGGAAGACGGCGCGGCGTGGCTGGCCTGGACGCAACTCGTGCTCTTCGCGCTGGGCGACCTCGAGGGCGACCTCGACCGCCTGCCGCTGCGGCCGCCGCTGCCCTGCGAGTCGAGCGCGCCGCTCTTCCTGGCCGCGAGCGAGCTGCGCCGCGCGGCGCGCGCGCAGACCGCCTGCTGCACGCGGCGCGAGGAAAAGCAGAGCTGCGCCGCGGACCTCGCCCGCGCACGCGCCGAGCGCAGCCATGTCGTGATCGTCAACCAGGCCTTCGCGCTCGCCGTCCCGGAGTTCTGCCGCCACGTCGTGTTCGACGAATGCGAGCACCTGCACGACCAGGCGCACAACGCCTGCTCCAAGCTGCTCTCGCTGCGCGCGGCTCGCGGCGTGCTCGCGCGCCTCTCGCAGCCGGGCAAAGCGGGCTCGCGCGCGCCGCTCGATCGCCTCGCGCGCCAGCTGGTCGAGACGACCGCCAGCGAGCGCACCCTGCAGCAGTGCCGCACGACCTGGCGCAAGGCGACCTCCGCGCTGGAGTTGCTCGCGCTCGCCGCGCAGGGCTTCCTCGATTGGCGGACGCAGGAGGAAGAGACCGGTGTCGCGGGGCCCAAGCAGCTTTCGAACTTCGTCGCACTGCCCGAGGCGCGCGCGCTGGTCGAGGCGCGCATCGGATTCGGCGCGCAGCTGCGCGGGCTGCAGTCCGACCTCGCCGAGCTCTCCGCGCGCGTCGCGGCGCAGCCCTCGCGCGCGCTCTGGCAACCGCTGCGCCAGCTCGATCTCGCACAGGTCGAGCTCTCGAACCTCGCCGCAGCGCTCGACGCCTGGATGCCGCTCGAGGAGGACCAGCCGAGCTTCCGGCCGAGCGCGTACTACGACGTGGAGCGCGACGCGCGCAACGATCTCGTGCTCGCCTCGCGCGTGCTGCTGCCCAACGAGTACCTCGGCCGCAGCTACTACCCGACGCTCGCCAACGCGGTCTTCGTCTCGGCCACGACCTGGATCGCGGGCGGTTTCGAGGCCGCACGCGGCTACCTCGGCCTGGATCGCGCAGCCTCTCCCGCGGAGGACGAGGAGCGCCCGGGCATGCTCGTGCGCTGCTTCCGCGCGCCCGATCCCTTCGACTACGGGCGCGTGCTCGTCGCCGTCCCGAGCGACGCCCCGAGCGCCGCGCAAGGCGGCAAGCAGGCCTTCCTCGACTACGTGCGGCGCTTCGTCGCGCATCTGGGCGAGCGCACGCGCGGGCGCATGCTCGTGCTCTTCACCAACGCACAGGACGCGCGCCGCGTGGGCGAGGAGCTCGGCGGTTTCTTCCGCGCGCGGCGCATTCCGATCTGGTTTCAGAACCAGGAGGGCACCGTGAAGGAAGAGCTCTCCGACCTCTTCCGCGCGCGCGTCGACTCGGTGCTGCTGGGCGTCGACACGTTCTGGTACGGCGCCGATTTCCCGGGCGAGACGCTCGAGTATCTCGTGATCGTCAAGCTCCCCTTCGGCGTGCCCGACCGCTACCACGAGGCGCAGTGCACCGCACTCGGAGCGGGCGAGCAGAGAAAGCGCATCTACATGCCGCGCGCGCTCTCGAAATTTCGCCAGGGTTTCGGCCGCCTGATGCGCCGCGAGAGCGACCGCGGCGTCGTGTTCGTGCTCGACGCGCGCCTGCTCGAGGCGCGCCAGCGCGCGTTCCTGCGCGAATTGCCGCTCGAGGACCCGTTCGAGACGCTGCGCGACCCCGCCGCGGGCGTGCGCAAGGCGCGCCTGGTGCGCGGCGACACCGAGCGCTGCCTGACCGAGGCCTTCGAGCACATGCAGTTGGGCGAGGAGTTGCGCCGACGCGGACTCTCCTGGTCTTTCGCCGAGGAACAGGCTGACGAGGAATCCGCGTGAGCACCCTGGGTTGGACCGAGATCCGCGTGCTCGTGCCGCTGGGCTGGGAGGAGCTCGTCGCGGAGACGCTCAACCTGGGCCCGTGCTCCTCGGTCGCCTTCGGCCGGCCCACGCTTGCGAGCGCGCCCGCGCCCGAGGGCTTCGAGTACGTGCGCACTTTCGTCGCGAGTACCTCGGACACGCCGGAACTGCGTGCGCAAGTGCGCAACTCGCTCGACGAGCTCGCGGCGCGCGCCGAGATCGATGAGCTCGCTGGTCTCGCGCTCGAGTTCCGCGAACTGCCGCCCGAGGACTACGCCAACTCGTGGCGGAAGGTCTGGAAGCCGTTCCGCGTCGGCCGCCTGGCGGTGATCGCGCCGTGGAAGGAGAGCGTACTGCGCGCGCACGACCTGCGCCTGGAGCTCGAACCCGGCGGCGCCTTCGGTTCGGGCCGCCATGCGACGACGCGCATGTGCATGAAAGTGCTGCAGGAGCGTCTGCGCCCGGGGTCGCGCCTGATCGACGCGGGCTCGGGCTCGGGCATCCTGACCGTCTCCGCGGCGCTGCTCGGCGCGCGCGAGGCGATCGGTTTCGACATCGACCCCAACGCGCAGCCCTGGGCCGAGCAGCTCGCGCGCAAGAACGGCGCTGTCGATCGCGCACGCTTCCTCACGGCCGGTTTCGAGTGCCTGCCCGCGCTCGGCAAGTTCGACGCCCTGCTCGCCAACATCTACTCCGACGTGGTGATCGAGCACGTCGCGAAGCTGCGCGAGGCGCTCGAGCCAGGTGGCTGGTTCGCCTTCAGCGGCTGCCCGCTGCAACACGTCGAGGCGACGCGCGCCGCGATCGTGGCGTCGGGCCTGCAACTGGAGGAAGTGCGCGCGCGCGGACGCTGGCACACCTTCGCTGGGATCCGCTAGGCTCGCGGGCCCGTGCGCATCCTGTTCCTCTCGCAGCGCGTGCCCTTCCCGCCCAACCGCGGGGACAAGATCACGACCTCGAAGCTGATCGAGCGCATGCGCCGGCGGCACAGCGTGCGCTGCGTCGCGTTCTCACACGGGCCCGAGGACGACGAGGGAGCGCGCGAACTCGAGGACATGGGCGTCTCCATCCGCACCGTGCCCTACCACGACCTCTACGCGCGCGTCCTCGCGGCGCCGCTGCTCTTCACCAGCAAGCCGCTGACGCTCGGCGCCTACGGCTCGAGCGAACTGCAGCGCATCGTCGACGAGGAGATCGCGCAAGCCGACCTCGCCTACGCCTACTCCTCCTCGATGGGCGCCTTCCTCGAGCGCCATGCGACCAAGCCGCGCGTGATGCACTTTGGCGAGCTCGACTCGGACAAGTGGCGCCAGTACGCCGAGCGCAGCGCGCTGCCGATGAGCTGGGTCTATGCGCGCGAGCAGCGCACGCTGCTCGAGTTCGAGCGCCGCGTCGCGCGCTCCTTCTCCGAGAACGTCGTCTGCACGCCGCTCGAGCAGCGCGTGTTCCAGCAGCAGATCCCCGGCGCCTCGAGCGTCGTCCTGCGCAACGGCGTCGATCTCGAGCGCTTCCACCCGCGCGCGAACGAAGTGCTCGAGGGCGAGCTCGTCTTCACGGGCGTGATGAACTACCTGCCCAACGCCGAGGGCTGCGCCTGGTTCGCGCGCGAGATCCTGCCGCGGATCCGCGCGCAGCGTCCGCAGGTGCGCTTCTCGATCGTCGGTTCCTCGCCCTCGCGCGAGGTCGAGCGCCTGGCCGAGCTCCCCGGCGTGCGCGTCACCGGCTCGGTGCCCGACACGCGCGAGTACCTGCGCCACGCCGCGGTCGCGGTCGCGCCGCTGCGCATCGCGCGCGGGATCCAGAACAAGGTGCTCGAGGCGCTCGCGATGGGCTTGCCGGTGGTCGGGACGACGCCCGCAACGCAGGGCGTCGAGGGCAGCGCAGGCCGCGACTACCTCGTCGCCGACGAGCCCGAGGCCTTCGCGGCCGCTGTGCTCCAACTGCTCGCGGAGCCCGCGCACGCGCGCGAGCTCGCAGCGGCGGGGCGCAGCTTCGTCGAGCGCAACTACGACTGGGAGAAGGTCTTCGCACCGCTCGACGGACTGCTCGAGCGCTGTGCCGCGCCGCGCTCGAAAAACGGCTGAGGCGCGCCACCTTCGGGCCTTCCGAGCGTCTTCGGGGTGTGGAGCCCCATCCCCCTGACCATGCGCTGAGCTCCAGGCGCGCCCCAACCTGGTTGGGAGCCCTCCTCCTAAGTCTCTTGCTCGTGGGAGCTTCCGTAGCGCTGTGCGAGCTCTCGCCGCCCTCGGGGAGCGACCCGCTCGGCTTGCGCTGGCTGCGGATTCTCGTCGGGCACCCCTGGCGCAGCTCCGCTGCTCTCGCGCTGCTCCTGTGGTCTCTCGCGGCCGACTCGAGGCCCTCCCGCGGGCCACCGTCGAGCTAGAAACCGTTCCTATCTCGTTGATGGCGCTCGCTTTGGTGTATCATGCGGCCTGGCTCCCTCGTCGACCCGCGGAGATCCGATACTCGTGGCTGCGCCCTCTCCCCATCACCTGGAAGCCCCCCTCCCCGTCCTCCCGGACAGCCCGCTGATCCTCGGCCCCAAGAAGGCCGACCGACTGGGGACCATCTTCGGCGTCGACCTCGGCTCGCCCGACCCGGTGCTCTCGGTCAGCCGCGAGACGCGCATGCCGCGCGCCTCGGTGCTGGTCACGACCGCCGCGCGGCACATCATCCGGGTCTCGAAGCTGGGCGAGAAGATCGAGACCATGATGATCTTCGGCTCGGGCATCGATGCGACGATGCACCCCGGCTTCCGGGAAATCACCGGGAACTTGAGGGACCTGCGCAACAAGTGGTTCAGCAAGGCCAAGCTCTGGCTCGTCAGCGACGACCCGCAGGTCGAGCGCCCCGACGTGCGCCACTCGATCGGGGTCTACGACCGAGTGGTCGTGCGTCTGGAGACCGGCGCGCAGAAGACTTTTGCCGCGCTCACCGGCCGCAAGCCGGCCGACTACAACACGCTGCTCGCGCAGCTCGGCCAGATCGAACGCCTCACGCTCCAGGCCCGCTTCTACAAGGGCGAGATCGACAACACCACGGACGCCGAGGTGAAGGCCTGGGTGAAGAAGCTCGGCGAGCTCAAGCCGCGCGAGGTCTTCATCCTCAACCCCGAGGCCAAGCCCGAAAACAAGAAGCTGAAGCCCGCCCCCAAGGCGCGCGTGCAGGAGATCGTCGCGGAGCTGGCCGAGAAGACCGGCATCCAGGCGACGATCCTGCCCTTCGCGTCGGTCCTCGGCTGAGCGCCCCTCCCCTGCCGGGTGTGAAAAAACCAGCCCGCCTGGTTTTTTGACGCCTGCTGCCCGTGCCAGGCGTGAAAAAACCAGGCGGGCTGGTTTTTTCACACCCGACAGAGGGCGCCGCGACTCCCGGGGCTCTAACCTGCCGCTCGAATGGCGCTCGTGCGTTTCAATGGCATAGCCAAGCGCTTCGGCGCACTCGCCGCGCTCACCGACGCGAGCTTCGAAGTGCGCGAGGGCGAGGTCTTCGGCCTGCTCGGCCCCAACGGCGCCGGCAAGACGACCGCGCTGCGCATCCTGTGCGGCCTGCTCGAGCCCGACAGCGGCACGATCGAGGTCGGCGGCCACGACGTGCGCGCCGATCCGCTCGGCGCGCGCAAGCTGCTCGCCTTCGTGCCGGACGGCGCGCCGCTTTACGCCAACCTCAGCCCGCTGCAGCACCTCGCTCTCGTCGGCCGGCTGCACGGCCTCGACGAGGCCCGCATCGCGAGCGAGAGCGAACGCCTGCTCGGCGCACTCGAGCTCCACGACCGCCGCAACGACCCCGTCGGCGGCTTCTCGCGCGGTATGCGCCAGAAGACCGCCCTCGCCTGCGCGATCCTGCCCAAGCCCAAAGTCCTGATCCTCGACGAACCGCTCAACGACCTCGACGCGCCGACGACCGCGATGTTCAAGGAGGTCCTGCGCGCCTGGGCCGACCGCGGCGGCGCCGTGATCTACACCTCGCACATGATGGATGTCGTCGAGCGCGTCTGCGACCGCATGGCGGTGCTGATGCAGGGCAAGGTCGTCGCGCAGGGCGCGCTCGACGAGCTGCGCACGCAGGCGGGCCGCGACGGCACGCTCGAACAGGTCTTCGCGGCGCTGACGCACAGCTCCGACCCGAAGGAACAGGCGGCGCGGCTGCTCGGTTAGCTGATCAGCGCTTCGTCCCGTCCGGGTGCAGGATCGGCACGGGCTTCATCTCGTCGTCGACCGCGACCATCGTCACATCGGCCTCGGTCACGTGCACGAACCTGCCGCCGCCAAACCTTCTCTGCGCCCACACGCTCACGTGCACCGTGATCGAGGTCGTGCCGATCCGCTTCTTCTCCGTGAAGAAGCTCACCAGATCCCCGACGAACACCGGCGCCTTGAACTCGACTTTGTCCATCGACACCGTGACGATCCGCGCCGGGTGGTACTTGTGCGCCTCGATCGCGGCCGCCAAGTCGATCTGCGAGAGGATCACGCCGCCGAAGATCGTGCCCAGCGCGTTCGTGTCGCGCGGCATCATCACCTGCCGGATCGAGGGCAGTTGCGTGGCGGGGTACTCGGTGGTGTCGGGGGTCTGGCTCATGTGGTTCTCGACAAGCTCTCCAGCGCCCAGCGGCGCACGCGCGCCTGCAGCTCCTGGGTGCGCTTCACGAAGTAGTGGTCCGTTCCATCGATCTCGTCCGTCTCGAGCTGCGGCGGCAGGTCGGGGAACTTCTCGCGCAGTTCGCGCAGCGTACCGTACTCGTCGTTCTCGGCCATCAGGATCAGCCCCGGTTGCCGGACGCGGCGCACGAAGGAGCAGTCGAAGGCGCGCACGGGCAGCGCGACGAGCAGGAGGCGCGCGACACGCGCGTCCTGCGTGACGTAGGAGCCGGCGGTGCGCGAGCCGAAGGAGAAACCGCCGGCCCAGAGCTCCTTCCCGGGGAACTCGGCCGCCATCCAGTCGAGCGCGGCCTTCAAGTCGAGTTCCTCCGCGCCCTTGCCGTCGTGCGTGCCCGCCGACTTGCCGACGCCGCGGAAGTTGAAACGCAGCACGGCCAGGCCCGCTTCCTCGAGTCCGCGCGCGGAGCGGAAGACGGCTGTCGTGTTCATCGTCCCGCCGTAGAGCGGGTGCGGATGGCAGAAGACGGCGACCGCGCGCGGCTCTGTGCCCTCGGGGCGCGCGAGCTTCGCCTCGAGCGGGCCGACCGGTCCGGGGATCGTGAGGCTCATGCGGGTGCAGAAGTGTAGTGATCCCGCGCGAGAGGCGCTCTAGGCTGCGATGCGCGATGTCTGGACGCATTCGAGCTCTGCTGCGCGCGGGCTTCCAGTCCCAGTGGGGCTCGGGAGCCTGGCCCGTCGCGCCGCTGGTGATGCACGGATCGGTCTCGTTCGTGATGTGCGCGCTCGTCGCGGACGTGCTGCCGGCCTTCGGCTTCGCGTTCTTCGCGCTGGCTCTCTCGGGCGGACTCGTGCTGCTCGTGCTGCTGGGCGAGTTCGGCTCGCTGCTCTCGGCCGACGAAGCGGGCGAGTGGATCGAGGCGCAGCCCGTGCGCGCGATCGAGCTGCGCATCGCACGCGCGCTGCTGGTCTTCTCGCTGCTCGCCGTGCTGGCGCTCGCCTCGCTACTGCCCGCGGCCTACTTCCTGCCGCACGCCGACCTTGGAGCACGCGCGTTGTTCCTCGCCGCGGGGCTCGGCCAGGCGGCGCTGCTCGCGGCTCTGCTGCTCACCGTGCAATCCGTGCTCGGCTCGCGCGCGGAGGGTCTGCTCGTGTCGCTCCAGACGCTGCTCGTGGGCGGCATCGTGCTCGGCGTGGTGCTCGGCCCCCGGCTGGCGCGCGAGCTGGTCGCCGTGCAGGGCCTCGAGGGCTTGCCGGGACTCGCGCGCCTGCTGCCTTCGGCCTGGTTCGCGGGAGCGGCGCCGCTGGCCTTCGGCGCGACCGCGCTGGCGCTCCTCGCGCTGCTCCTGCTGCCCGCACCGCGCGCGGGCAACGCCGCGCGCGGCCGCACGCCGCTGGGCCTCGCGCTCGCGCCACTGCGCGCCCTCGCGGCGCGCGTGTGGGTGAAGCGCGACGAGCGAGCGAGCTTCGAGCTCGTCTTCGAGGCCCTGCCGAAGGAGCGCGAGTTCGTGCTGCGCAGCTATCCGATGCTCGGTATTCCGCTCGCGTTCCTCGTGGCGGGCGCGAGCGGCGAGGAGGGCATGAAACGCGAAGGGCTGCTGGCGCTGTTGTGCTTTACGCCGGCGATCTATCTCCCGGTGCTGCTCGTGCACGTCGCGGCCTCGCGCAGCGCGGCGGCGCGCTGGATCCTCGACTCGGCCCCGGTGTCGCCCGAGGCGCTCGCGAGTGGCGCCCGCAAGGCGCTGGCGCTGCGCTTCGTGCTGCCGCTCTACGCATTGCTGTTCGCGCTCGCCTGGAGCCAGACGAGCCTGGAATTCGCGCTGCGCATGGCACCCGCGGGCTTCCTCGTCTCGCTGCTCGTGCTGCCGCGGCTCTACACGCTGCTCGTGCGCGACCCGCCACTCTCCGTACAGCCCGAGGCGGTCGAGACGCGCATGGATTGGGGCGGGCCGCTGATGGGGCTCGCATTGGCCCTGACCTTCGCGGCTGTCATGGCCCAGCAGTTCGTGACCACGGTCCCGCGGGCGCTCCTGGTCTGTGCATTGCTCGCCGGCGCGGTCGCATTGCAGGATCGGCGGCGCTAGCATCCCGCGCATGCCCCTCCTCGCCGTCCTCGCGACCACCTTCCTTCCCACCCTTCCCGTTCAGGAGCCGGCGCCGGCGAAGGAGCCCTGGTTCACGACCAGCGGCTCGGTCGGCCTGGTTTCGAACTACGTCTTCCGCGGACTGACGCAGACCGCGCGCGAGCCGGCGATCCAAGGCGGATTCAACGTCGGCTTGCCGCAGGGCTGGTACCTGGGAACGTGGGGCTCGAACGAGAGCTGGATCTCCGACGCGAGCCCGGGCACGAGCTCGAGCCTCGAGCTCGACGTGTTCGGCGGCTTCAAGCACGAGCTGTGCACCGACTGGAGCTATGACGTCGGCTTCCTGCATTACGAATATCCGGGTGACTACTCCGGCTTCCCGACCGAGCCGAACACCGATGAGCTCTACGGCTCGATCATGTGGAAGATGCTGATGCTCAAGGTCAGCACGAGCCTGGGCGACACCTTCGGCGTCGACAACAGCGCGGGCACCTGGTACGCGGACCTTTCCGCGAGCTTCGAGATCTCGGAAGCGCTCACGCTCGGCCTGCACGCCGGCCACCAGGAGTACACCGGCAGCAACGGCGGGAACTCGAACGACTCGCTCTTCTCCTACTCGGACTACTCGGCGACGCTCACACACCCGCTGGGCAACGACTTCTCGCTCGGATTCACGTACTCGCACGCGAACACGAAGGACGCCGGCTACACGATCCTCGGGGACAACATCGGCGAGTCCCAGACCTTCTTCTCGCTCTCGAAGAGCTTCTGAGCGCGTCGTCCTAGCCGCGGCGCAGGTCGAGGTACTCCTGCATATCCGCGGGCAGCGGGCTGCGCACCTCGACCCACTCGCCGGTCGCGGGCGTGCGGAAGCCGAGCATGTGGTTGTGCAGCGCGTGCCGCTCCATGCCCAGTTGCTCGAGCTCCGCGCGCGTCAGCTCGCCCTCGAGTGAGCGCTCGAAGAACGAATCGTCCTCGCCGTAGAGCTTGTCGCCGACCAGCGGGTGCCCGATCTCCGCCATGTGCACGCGGATCTGGTGCTGACGGCCGGTGTAGGGCACGCAGGCGACGAGCGCGCAGTCGCCCAGGCGCTCGAGCACGCGCCAGTCCGTGCGCGAGGGCTGGCCGTCGACCGCGATGGTCATCTTGAGCTCGATCTTGGACACGCGCGCGGGCCCCATGGGCATGTCGATCGTGCCGCCGTCGCGCTCGGGCACGCCGCGCACGATCGCGCGGTACTCCTTGGCGACCTCGCGCCGCTCGAACTGGCCCATCACGTCGGCGTGGGCGATGGGGTTCTTGCCGATCAGCACGACGCCGCTCGTCTCGCGGTCGAGCCGATGGCACAGGCGCGGGGCGCCGCCGCGCTCGAGCTCGAAACCCTCGCCGTAGCGCTTGTGCACGCGCTGGATGAGCGTGTCGGAGAGGTAGCGGCCGGAAGGGTGCACGACGAGCGGCGCCGGCTTGTCCACGGCGAGCATGCACTCGTCCTCGTACAGCACGCACAGCTCGTCGGTGCTCTCGGCGAGCATCGGCAGGCGCAGCTCCTCGGGGATCTTCACGGCGACGCGCGAGCCGTGGCGCAGCTTGCGGCCCGGACGCGTCTCGACCTGCAATTCGCCGCGGCCCTCGGGTTTGTCGGGGGTCGAGGGATCGACGAGAACGAAGCCGTCGCGGATCAGGTGCTGCAGCGAGGAGCGCGAGCGCCAGTCGAGGTGGTGCGCGAGAAAGGCGTCGAGGCGGATGTCCACATCCTCGCGCTTCATGCGCAGGCTGCTGCAGTCCACGCGCAGCTCGACCCGCTCGGGGGCGCGCGTGAGGTCTCGTTCCTTGCCGAAGATGCCCATTCCAGTCCCACAGGATCGGTGATCCCTCCAGTTACGCAAGGACCCGGGTCACCCCGGGTCCCTCGTGTATCTCGATGCGCGAGAGCGAGGCTCAGCCGCCGAAACCGCCGCCGCCGCCGTATCCGCCACCGCCACCGCCACCAAAGCCACCGCCGCCTCCGCCGAAGCCGCCACCGCCGCCACCGAAGCCGCCACCCGGACGGCCGCCGCGGGCGAAGCGCGAGCGCGTCGTGCGCTTCGTGCGGCGCTTGGCGCGCGGATCGTTCTTACGGGTCGCCTTCTGGATCACTCGCAGGCGTTCGCGACGTTCGCGGCGGCGCTTGTCGGAGCGCTTCTCGTGCCAGGCGTGAGCCTTGGCAAGGCGGAAGATGCCGCTGTAGTTGCACTGGCGCTTGAAGCGGCGCAGGGCGGCTTCGAGGGACTCGTTGGAACGAACCTGGACCTTGATCACTCGGGGTCAATCCTTGGCAGTACGTTGGGGCAGACCGGGGCGGTCGCGCTCAGGCGGCTGACGCGCGATTCCGGGCCGAAGAGGATACCCTCGCTTTCGGGCGGGAGGAAGGCTCGGCTGGATTCAGCTCCCTCCGCTTGCCAGCATCGGTGCATGAACCGGGACGAGACGCCGGCGCGGGAGGGCGACCCCTCCCCGGGACGCGAGGTCGTCCAGGGGACGGTCGAGCGCGTCACCTACGCCGATGCGACGAGCCTGTACACGGTCCTAAAGATCGACCCTGAAAAGGGATACGACATTCCAGCCGGCCGTGGCCCCTTCCGCCCGACGCGTGTCACGGCCGTCGGGCGGGTCGACGCCCCGACCGAGGGCGTGCGCGTGCGCCTGGAGGGTCGCTGGACCGAGCACAAGAACCACGGTCTGCAGTTCGAGTTCGAGCTCCTGGAGGTCCTGCAGCCGCGCGACCGCTACGGGCTGGTGCGCTACCTCTCCTCGAGCCGCTTCCCCGGCATCGGCGAAAAGACCGCCGAACGCATCGTCGAGAAGCTCGGCGACAAGGCGCTCGAGGTGATCCTGGCCGACCCCAAGTCGCTCATCGGCGTGCGCGGGCTGAAGCTCGAGACGCGCGAGGCGCTCGTCGGGGCACTCTTCGCCGAAGCCGGCACGCACCGCGCGAACGTCTTCCTGCGCGAGCTCGGCCTCGGCCCGCAGCAGAGCGCGGCGGTGATCCGCAAGCTCGGCCTGGAGTGCGAGGCGCTGATCCGCAACGACCCCTACGTGCTCGCGAGCGGTATCCCGGGCATCGGCTTCGCGCTCGCCGACCGGGCGCGCGCGGCGCTCGAGATCGCGGTCGACGACCCGCGACGCGCGCGCGCGGGTGTACTGCACGCGCTGCGACTCGCTTCCGAGGAGGGCCACACGCTGCTCGCGCGCGAACGCCTGCTCCAGAACGCGCAGGCACTCTTCGGCGACGCGATCCCGCTCGAAGCGCTGGAAAGCGCCCTCGGAGTGCTCGTCGAGCAGCGCAACCTCGTCGAGGAGGAGGGCAAGCTCTGGCTGCCGCACCTGTACCACTGCGAGAGCGAGCTCGCGAAGAACCTCGCGCGCCTGCTCGCGCTGGCACCCGTGCGACCGCTCGCGGATGCGCGCGCGCTCGCCGCGGCCGAACAGCGTTCGGGCATCGAACTGCATCCGCTGCAGCGCGAGGCCGTGCTCGGCCTGCTCGCCGCCCCCGTCGCGCTGCTGACGGGCGGCCCGGGTGTGGGCAAGACGACCATCGTGCGCTTCGTCGTGTCGCTCGCGGAGTCGGTCGGCACGCGCGTGCTGCTCGCCTCGCCCACCGGACGCGCGGCCAAACGTCTCTCCGAGGCGACCGGCGGCGACGCGCAGACGATCCACCGCATGCTGGGCTACGACCCGGTCGGTCAGGGCTTCCTGCACGACGCGCAGAACCCGCTCGAGGCCGACCTCGTGATCGTGGACGAGATCTCGATGCTCGACGTCGTGCTCGGGCACCATCTCTTGAAAGCCGTCGCCGCGCCCACGCGCATCCTCTTCGTCGGCGATCCGAACCAGCTGCCCTCGGTCGGCCCGGGGAACGTGCTGCACGACATGCTCGGCTCGCAGGTCGTGCCCACCTACCGCCTGACGCACATCTACCGCCAGTCGCAGGGCAGCCTGATCGTCACCAACGCGCACCGCATCCTCGACGGCGAAGAGCCCGAGCTGCCCGAACCGGGCGACCGCAAGTCGGACTTCTACTTCTTCCCCGCGGACGACGCGTTGAAATGCGCCGAGCGCGTGGTCGAGGTCGTGACGCAGCGCATCCCGCAGACCTTCGGCCTGGACTGGACCAAGGACGTGCAGGTGCTCGCGCCGATGTACAAGGGCGAGTGCGGCGTCGATGCGCTCAACGAGCGCCTGCGCGAGGAGCGCGCGAAGAGCTTCAAGACCGTGCGCGAGCTGCGCCAGGGCGCGCGCGTCTGGCGCGTGGGCGACCGCGTGATCCACACGCGCAACGACTACGAGAAGGAGGTCTTCAATGGCGACATGGGCGAGATCGTGCGCGTCGGCGACGACAACTCGCTCGTCGTGCGCTTCCCCGAGCGCGAGGTGCCCTACACCGGCGCCGAGGTCGGCGACCTCCAGCCCGCGTTCGCGATCACCGTGCACCGCTCGCAAGGCGGCGAGTTCCCCGCGGTCGTCTTCCCGCTCGTGACGCAGCACTACGTGATGCTCCAGCGCCACCTGCTCTACACCGCGGTGACGCGCGCGAAGAGGCTCGTCGTGCTCGTGGGCTCGAAGCGCGCGCTGCGCATGGCGATCGACAACGCCGAGCAGGGCAGCCGCGAGAGCGCGCTCGCGAAGAAGCTCGCAGATCTTCGCTCCTGAACGGGATTCTGGCCTCCCGGGCCCCGTGACCCTGGGGTACCCTCGAAACTAGAGGAGGCCCCATGAGTACATTCGCTCGCATCGTCCTTCCGCTCGTCGTCGGCGGCGCCGTTCAGGCCCAGGTCACCCAGCGCCTAAGCGAGAACTCAGGGGGCGCCGAAGGCAACGGCGTCAGTTTCTTCAGCGAGCCGCGCACCGCGACCACCACCGACGGCCGCTTCGCGATGTTCGCGGGCGGGGCGAGCAACCTCGCGCCGGGCGACACGAACTCCGCCTTCGACGTGCTGCTGAAGGACCGCCTGCTCGGCAGCACCGAGCTCGTCAGCGTCAGCACGAGCGGCACGCCGGGCAACGGGGATTCGGGTCTCTCCGGCATGGCCATGTCGGCCGACGGACGCTACATCGCCTTCGCCAGCTTCGCGACGAACCTCGTCGCGGGCGACACGAACAACACCATCGATATCTTCCTGCGCGACCGACAGAACGGGACGACGGTGCTCGTCTCGGCAGACTCCTCCGGCGTGCAGGGCAACTTGGTCAGTTTCGAGCCCTCGATCACGCCGGATGGCCGCTTCGTCGCGTTCAGCAGCCAGGCTACGAACCTCGTGCCCGGAGACACCAACGGCGTGTGGGACGTCTTCGTGCGCGACACGCTGCTCGGCACGACCGTGCGCGCGAGCGTCTCCACGGGCGGCGTCGAGGGCAACGGCGCCAGCTGGGACGCGGACCTCACGCCCGATGGTCGCTACATGGTCTTCCAGAGCCAGGCGACGAACCTCGTGGCCGGCTCTTTCCAGTCCTCGACGCAGATCTTCCTGCGCGACATGCAGACCGGCACGGTCGAGTGCATCAGCCTCGCCGCACCCGGCGTGGGCGGCTCGGCTTCGTCCGCGCATCCCTCGCTCTCGGCCGACGGCAGGTTCGTGGCCTTCTCGAGCGTCGCTGCGGACCTCATCGCCGGAGACACGAACGGCGTCCTCGATTGTTTCGTGCGCGACCGCCTGCTGGGCACGACGGACGTCGTCAGCGCCTCGCTCGGCGGCAGTTCGGGCAACGGCGCCTGCGGGCTGGCGCAGATCTCGACCGACGGCCGCTTCGTCGCCTTCGACAGCGATGCGTCCGATCTCGTCGCCGGCGACACCAACATGAACCGCGACGTCTTCGTGCGCGATCTCGCGGCCGGCACGACCGAGCGCGTCACGCTCGACAGCTCCGGGGCGGAGACCGACGGCTTCGCGCGCCTGGGCTCGATCAGCGCCGACGGGCGCTTCGTCTCCTTCTCGAGCTCGGCCACGACGCTGGTCAGCGGCGACACGGGCAGTTTCCTCGACACCTTCCTGCGCGACCGCGCGGCCTCGGGTTTCGAGAGCGCCTGCGACGCGGGCGGCAGCGGCATGCTCGCGTGTCCGTGCAGCAATCAGCCCGCGGGCGCCGGGCAGGGGTGCAACAACTCGGCCAACACCGGTGGCGCGGTGCTCGCCGCCACGGGCGCGGCCTACCTCTCGCTCGACACGCTGGCATTCTCGACCAGCGGCGAGATGCCGAGCGCGACCAGCGTCGTGCTCCAGGGCGACCAGTTCGTCGCCGGTGGGCTCGTGTTCGGCCAGGGCCTGCGCTGCGCGGGCGGCACGCTCAAGCGTCTGTTCGTGAAGAGCGCGAGCGGCGGCAGCATTACGGCGCCCGAACTCGGCGCGGGCGATCCGGGCGTCGCGGCTCGCTCCGCGGCGCTTGGTTCACCGATTCAACCGGGTCTGCCCTACGCGTACCTCGTCTACTACCGCGACCCGGTCGTGCTCGGCGGCTGTCCGGCGGCGAGCACGTTCAACGTGACGCAGACCGGGTTGATCACCTGGTTCCCCTAAGGGCCTGAGCCCTCTTCCTTCCGCTTCGCCCACCAGTCGAGGCGCTTCTTGATCTCCTTCTCGAAGCCGAAGGCGCCGGCTCGTAGAAGACCCTGCCGCGCAGTTCCTCGGGCAGGTACTCCTGCGCGAGGTAGTGCGTCTTCGAGTCGTGCGCGTACTTGTACCCGGCGCCGTAGCCGAGTGATTTCAAGAGGCCCGTCGGCGCGTTGCGCACGTCGAGGGGCACCGCCGCGCCCGGCGTCTGCTTTGCCGCTTCGAACGCCGCGCCCATCGCCATCACCACGCTGTTCGACTTCGGCGCGGTCGCGAGATACACGATCATCTCCGTCAGCGGCAGCAGACCCTCCGGCAAGCCGAGCATGTGATACGCGTCGCGCGCCGCGACCGCGATCTTCAAGGCCTCGGGGTCGGCGAGGCCGATGTCCTCCGCCGACATCGCGATCGCGCGGCGGAAGAGCACCATCGGGTCCTCGCCGCCCTCGATCAACCTTGCAGCCCAGTACAACGCCGCCTGCGGATCGCTGCCGCGCAGCGACTTGTGGAAGGCCGAGAGCTGGTTGAAGTGCACCTCGCCCGACTTGTCGGCCTGCGCGAAACGCAGCGCGAGCGCATCGCGCGCGGACTCGAGCGTGATCGTGCCGCCTTTGCCCGCGTCCTGCGCCGCTGCTTCGAGCGCCACGAGCGCGCGACGCGCGTCTCCGTCGGCCTGCAGCGCGAGGAAGGCCAGCACGCCCTCGTCGAGCGTGACCTCGAGCGCTCCGAGGCCGCGCTCCTTGTCGTCGAGCGCACGCTTCAACAGCAACTCGATCTCCTCGACCCGCAAGGCACGCAGCACGAACACGCGCGAGCGCGAGAGCAGCGCGCCGTTGATCTCGAAGCTCGGGTTCTCGGTCGTCGCGCCGATCAGCACGACCGTGCCGTCCTCCACCGCCGGCAACAAGCTGTCCTGCTGCGACTTGTTCAGCCTGTGGATCTCGTCCACAAAGAGGATCGAGCCGCGACCCGTGTTCTGCGCGCGCTCGCGCGCCTCGGCGAAGATCTCGCGCAGGCGCGGCACGCCCTCGCTCACCGCGCTGAAGGGCACGAACTCGCGCGCGCCGCCGCTCGCGATGATGCGCGCGAGCGTCGTCTTGCCCGTCCCGGGCGGTCCCCAGAGCACGATCGAGCCGAGCGTGCCCTGCTCGATCGCGCGCCGCAGCGGCCGTCCCGTGCCGAGCAGCTCCTCCTGGCCCGCGTATTCCTCGAGCGTGCGCGGACGCATGCGCGCGGCGAGCGGCTGCGCTGCGGCCGGCACCTGGAAGAGCGCCGCTTCGTTCGCGGGCTTCCTAGCCACGGCGCTCTCCCTCCTCGGCGAGCCGCGCGCGCATGCTCTCGTAGAGCAGCACCGAGGCCGCGACGGTGACGTTGAGTGACTCGACCTTGGAGGAGATCGGGATCGTGAGCTTCTCGAAGCGCTTGGCGGCCTCGGGCAAGCTCCCGGTCTCGGCGCCGAGCCAGAGTGCTGTCGGCCCGCGCCAGTCGAACACCCGCGGATCGCGGCCCTTGCGCGTCGCGGCGCAGACGTTGCGGCAGCGCAGCCCGGAGAGCTGCACCAGGAGCTCATCGGTATCCCAGCCGTGCGAGACGGGCAGCCGCAGCAGGCTGCCCATCGAACCGCGCAGCGCCTTGTCGGAATAGGGCGCCGTGCTGCCCTTGGTGAGCGCCAGCGCGCTCGCGCCGAAGGCCTCGGCCGAGCGCGCCAGCGCGCCCAGGTTGCCCGGATCCGAGATGCCGTGCGCGACGACGATCAGCGAGTGCGCACGCAGGCGCAGCGTGTCCAGGCGCCGGTTCTCGGGCATCTTGCACAGCGCGACGATGCCGGGCGAGTTCTTGAGCACCGAGAGCTCGCGGAACAGCTTCGGCTCGACGAACTGCACGTGGTAGTCGAGCTGGTCGTACTTGCGCGCGAGCTCAGGCCGCTCGGTGCTGACGAGGATCGGCCCCATCATGCGCCGCGCGTCGGCCGCGTCGGCGACCAGGCGCTCGCCCTCGAGCAGGATCAGGTGCTTGTCCTTGCCCGCGACGAGCTCGGCAATGCGCTTCCAGATCGAATTCGCGCGCGAGCGGATCGGCTCCTCGTTCCACATCGCGGCGTGTTATAGCATGGGGTCTCCGGCGCCCCGCGCATGCTCACACTCGTCGCATTCCTCGCCCTTTCGCTCGCACAGGCACCCGGGCAGGCCCCCGCGGTGGACTGGGCCGAGCTGATGCGCCGCTTCCAGGCCGACGCCGACGCGCTGGTCAAGGTTGGCCAGCCGCTCGAGCTCGCGAAGCTCAAGGTGGAGAAGCTCGACCCCGGCGAGTCGACGCGCGTCGTCGCCAAGCGCGACGCCGACTTCTTCGGCGCGGGCTGGTACCAGATGCTCTGGCTGGTCGCGCGCGCCAGCGGCGTGACGGTCGATCCGACTGCGGATGCATTCCAGATCAACTTCCAGCGCTTCACGACGCCGCCGCAGCCGGCCTGGTACCTCCCCTCGCGCAAGTCGATCGTGATCGAGGAGAGCCACTACTCGAAGGACGCGCTCTTCGATCGTGTCGTGCTGAACGAGCTCGCCCTCGCGAGCTTCGACCAGCAGGAGGGTGGGCTGGAAGCACTGCGCACCGGCATGGACACCGAGGCGCTCCTCGGCGACCGCGCCTGGATCACCGGTCGCTCGCGCACGCTCGCGCGACGCGCGCTCGGCTACCCGACGCGCGAGGCGCTCGGCGCACGCGAATTGCGGCGCGCGGAGTTCGTGCTGGTCGAACTCGCCGGCGAGGCCGAGGTCGCGCGCCAGGAAGCGCTGCCCAAGGAGCAGCGCACACGGGCGAAGACCGGGATGGAGCTCCTGCACGGATTCGCGAGCGGCATGGCCGAGCCGACCGGGCTCGAGGCGCTCGACCCCAAGGATGCGAAGCTCGCGCGCGAGGACACGCTCGGCGAGCTGGGTCTGCGCTTCGTTCTGTCAGTCTGCGGTTCAGATCCCGTGCGCTCGATCGAGGCTGCAATCGGGCTCTGCGCGGACCGCCTGCGCGTGTGGGACTACGGCGACCGCGACCACGAGTTCGCCTGGCGCCTGGTCTTCGCGCGCGAGAGCGACGCGGTGGAGCTCGAGGAACTGCTGCGCGCGCACGCCTTCGGGACGCGCACGCGCCGCGGCTGCGTGCTCGACTGGAGCTTCTCGACGCGGCCCGATCGCGAGCCCGCGCTGGCGCAGGGACTCGCGGCCCTCGCGCTTCCTCCCGCGCCGAGCGAGGTGCTGGCCGCGCGCGTGGCGCGCGAGCAGGAGGCGCAGCTCGCGCTGCAGCCGCACGTCGCCGGCTCGCTCCTCGTGCTGCCCGAGCAGGACCTCTCCCTCGAGCTCCCGCCAGGTGCGACCTTCGCGTTCTTCCAGTTCGACCCGATCGTCTACCTCGGCCCGCCCGATGCGGGCTTTCGCGACAACCTCTCGTTTCGCCAGTACCTGCTGCCAGAGGACGCGACCGCGGAAAAGGTGCTCGAGGGTGCGAGGCAGAGCTTTCAGAGCGTTCCAAGCGCGAAACTCGTGCGCTCGCAGATCGCCGACACGGCTTCAGGTCCGGGCGTGTGGATCGAGTACACGCAGTCGAACTCCGGCGTGCAGGTGCGCCAGCTCGAGCTGCAGCTCGTGCAGCCCGGCCGCAAGCTGGCGATCACCGCCACGCTGCTCGAGAACCACTGGACACTCTCGGGAAAAGCGATCGAAACGATGCTCGCCTCCGCCACGCGCCTCTCCAAGTCCGCGGCACCGGAGCCCGTGAAGTGACGCCGCCCCTGGAGCGCGGCCTCGTCTTGCGCACCGACGCGAAGGTCTGCCACGTCGAGGTCGGCGAGCGCGTCGTGCAGGCGGCACCGCGCGGAATCCTCTACGGCCAGGACGGCGACAAGCGCCAGCAGAAGAACCCTGTCGCCGTCGGCGACGAGGTCGAGGTCGATCTCTCGAGCAATCCCGCGAGCCTCGAGAGCGTGCTTCCGCGCCGCAACTGGCTCTCGCGCACGGCCTCCTCGCACGACCCGCGCGAGCAGGTGCTGGCCGCGAACGTCGACCAGCTGCTCGTCGTCGCCTCGCTCGGCAAGCCCGGTTTCTCGAGCAACCGCACCGACCGCATCCTCGCCGCCTGCGTGTGGGGACGCATCCCCGCGCGCATCCTGCTCAACAAGATCGACCTCGCGGAGGAGGACGAGATCGAGGCGCTGGTCGACACCTATTCGCTGGCCAAGGTTCCGATCCTCCCGACCTGCGCGCTGGATGGCCGCGGTCTCGAGGAGCTGCGTGAATTGATCCGCGGCAAGACGACCGTCTTCTACGGCGCCTCGGGCGCGGGCAAGTCGAGCCTGCTCAACTCGCTGCAGCCAGACTTGAAGCTCAAGGTCGGCAAGATTAGCAAGTTCTGGGACGCCGGCCGGCACACGACCTCCTACTCGCAGCTGATGACGCTCGAGCCCGGCACGCGCGTGATCGACACGCCTGGCATCCGAACTTTCCGGCTGCACGGCGTCGACGCGCAGCACCTGCGCGGCCTGTTCCCCGAGTTCGCGCTGTTCCAGTCCAAGTGCGGCTACATGAGCTGCACGCACGACCACGAGCCTGTGTGCGCGGTTTTCGACGCGGTCGAAGACGGTGAGATCGCCGCCAGCCGCTACGCGAGCTACGTCGAGATGCTCGACGAGATGCGCGAGCCGAACGCGGACGACGGCGTCGAAGACGTCGGTCCGGAATCGGAGTGAGCGCGCGGGTCAGCGCGGCGTCCGGACCCCGCGCTCGAGCTCTGCGAAGCTTATCCGCGGCCGCGGGCTGGCCACGGGCCAACTCTGCCACAGGCTGCGCACCTCGAGCTTCTGCTCGACGAGGAACTCGTACAGGCCGCGAGACCTGCGGCCGAAGCTCAGCTTGCCGTCGCTCGCGGCGGACCAGCCGATGTCGTCCTCGAGGAGCGTGTGCGTGTGCGGCAGGAAGAAGACGAGGTACTCGTCGGTGTGCGCGGACCGCGCCCCGATGTCGAACACCTCGAGCCGCTGGTGCGCGTCCTCGAACGCGCGTGTCCCGGAGAAGCGCTCGATCTCCGGTGAGCGCGCCACACGCGCCCACTCGTCGGGCTCGAGCGTGAACGGGCGCTTCGCGATCTCCTCCGCGAACGCGGCGCATCCTGCAGGCGCGACCAGCTTCGCGCCAGCCGCGAGGAAGGCCCGCAAGCCGCCGGTGTACCAGGGGTGGAAATGCCCGAAGAGCACGTAGCGCAGGGGCTTCTTCGGGAAGCGCTCGCGCATCACCGCGACGATCCGCTCGCCCAGCGCACTCGAGAGCGGCGCGTCGATCGCGATCAGATAGTCGTCGAACTCGACGGCGTAGCTGCGCCCGTCGAGCTCCTTCGAAGCGAAGGACAACACGCCCGGCTCGAGCTCGGTCACTTCGATTTCGCCGGGCACGACCGGTCCCGGGTCCGCCTCGGAGATGGATTCCGCCGGGGGGGCGAGCTCGTGCGTCAGGTCCGCGACCGCTTCGGCGCTCTCCAGCCGCAGTTCGAAGCTGCCCGGGCTCGCGCGCAGGGAGTTGCCCCCGTCGAGCTCGCGCATGGTGAGCGAGGATGGCAAGAGCACGCCGTCGCGCTCCTCCCACGCTCGGTAGAGCACCTCGTCCGCCGCATCGCCCAGGCGCGGGTGCGCGAAGCGACGGGTGATCCTCGCGAGCCGGTGCGTGTCGGCGTCGAAGTCGATACGCCGCGCGAATCCCCCCAACTCCGAGGAGTCCGTCCAGGCGAGCGCGCCGCCTTCCTGCGCCGGGTCGCGCTGCGGCGCGGAGCGGGCGCGCGCCAGCGTGCGCCAGGGGATCAAGTTCTCGACGCGCGCGCGCAGCAGTGCCGCCGACTTGTCGCGCGCCTCGACGAAGGGCTTGCCAGTCTCGGTACGGCGCCACACACGCGTTCCCGCGATCAGCGTCGTGTCGAGATCGCGCTGCTCTTCGTGGCCCTTCGGCCAGGACTCCCAGTCCAGGCGCGCGCGGTTGTCGGTGTCAGCGAGCAGCGTCAAGCGCGTCTGGAAGTCGAGCGTGTCGTGCGGCTTGGCGAGGTGCGCCTCGAGCCGGTACGTGCCCGAGTACACGAGGCGAATCGGCGACTGCGGCGAGTCCCCGGCGACCGAGGGCGGGCAGAGGACGGAGGTCGCGAGCAGGCACAGGGCTGCGGGGAGCATGCGCCGCCTACGCCGCTGGCCGTGCGCGTGTTGGCGCGCGCGCCGAACTCAACTCCACCAGTGCCGCACGAGACCGATCTTCCAGGCCCACGCGCCGAGGACGAACAGCGCTCCGACGACGAGCCAGGGCTTGAACACGATGCGCCCGACCTCCGCGTAGAGATCGCGCCCCGCGAAGTGCTGCCGCACGGCCCACAGCGGAGCGACCGCGAGCAGCAGCGCGCATGCGAGCCCGAGCGGCTGGTTGTGCAGCGACGCGAGCAGTTGCCCGTGCGCCGCGAGACACACCGAGGTCGTCACGCCGCAGCCCGGACAGGGCACGCCCCACCACTCGATCGTCATGCAATCGGGCAGCCCCAGGTGCGTGTGCGTGCCGTAGCCGCGCGGATCAGGCGTCACGAACAGGCCGAAGCAGAGCAGGATGCAAAACCCCGCGATGGATCCGGCGAGCAGGATCCAATGCTCGCTCGAGCGCGGCTTCGTGATCGTCTGTTCCTGCGCCACGCCCCCATTCTGGAGGCAAAGGCCGCTCGCCCGCAACCGGGCTCAGTTGAAGTCGTAGATGTACGACAGGCGCAGCTTGTTCAGGATCGCGTAGGGCATCTTCGCCAGCAGCTTGAGGTCCGGATCGCCGCGGTCGTTGAAACCGCGCACCACCGGGTTACGCATGATGAAGAAGCGTCGCGAAGCGCGGTCGTCGGCCTCGTAGGCGCCGGGCTTGACCTCGCCGCCGAACTCGACGTTGAGCGCGCCGGTGTAGAAGACGCGCACGCGGTGCAGGACCTGGTTCTTCGCGAGCTCGCGCAGATGCTGGTCGCCGCCGGAGTCGAGGAACTCGTGGCCGAGCAGGATCTCGTCCACGTTGACCTGCAGGAGCGGCGTCGTGATGCGCTCGCAGCTGTTCAAGTCGATCAGGGTCGCGTCGCGCACCTTGATGAAGTAGCGCCGGTACTCGTCGAGGATCGTCGAGAGCCTCGTGTACTTGTTCTCGACGTTGCCCTTGATCAGGAAGCTGTCCGTCAAGAGGAGATCGGAGACGATGGTCAGCATCGGCGGCTAGCTTCGGTCGGGGGCGCTGGCTGTAGTGGGCTGGTCCGCGGGCGCAGGGCACCGACCAGGTAGAACGAACCCAGCACCAGCACCCAACCTCCCTTGGCTGTCAAGTCGAGAGCCCTGGCGAGGCCTCGTTCGGGGTCTGCGGCTGTTTCGGCCACGATTCCCAGCGTTCGAGCTTCCTGCGCCAGAGTCTCTGCATCCCTCAGCGGCCCGGAGGCCACCGTGGTGCACACGACCCTATCGACGCGGGACTCCAGTGCCTTGAGGATCGAGCGCGCGTCCTTGTCGCGACCCAGCGCCAGGAGCACCACAGGAGGGGAAAGGAATTCCCGCTCGCGAGACAGCTCGGCCAGCAGCAGGCTCACGCTCGAGGCCACGTGGGCTGCATCGAGGACCACGGCTGTCGCGCCCACGCGCCTGCGCTCGGCCCTTCCCGGCAGGCGCGCGGAGGCGAGCGTCTGGGCATCGAGCAGCGCAGCGGAGACCGGCGCGCGCTCTGAAACCCCGGCTGCGGAGGCCCGCGTGAGCCCGCGCCGGCCAAGTTCGTCGAGCACCAGGCAGGCGAGCGCCGTGTTGCGCTCGAAGGCGCTCGCGCCCGGATCTGACACCTGCGGGCGCAGGGTGCGTACCTCGAGCCCGGCCGCCTCGCGCTCGATCACGACCGCGGGATCGTCCTCGGGCGGCGCTTCTCCCGCGCGCACGCCGGTGACCAGCGTGCTGCCCGGTTTCAGGATCCCGGCCTTTTCGCGCGCGATCTCGCGCCGCGAATTGCCCAGCACGGCGGTGTGCTCGAGGTCGATGTTGGTGATCACGCACACCTCGCCGCGCACGACGTTGGTCGAGTCGAGCCGGCCGCCGAGGCCGACCTCGACCACGGCCCACTCGATCTTCGCGCGCGCGAAGACGAGGAAGGCCGCGGCGGTGACGAGGTCGAACCAGGTGCTCTCGCCCGCCTGCGAACCCGGCGGAGCCGACGCGCGCGCCTCGAGCGCCGTCTCGAGCGCGAACGCGAGCTCCTCGTCCCCCACCTCCGCGCCGCGCACGCGCACGCGCTCGTTCACGCGCTCGACGTGCGGAGAGGTGTAGAGGCCCGTCGCGAGGCCGGCACGCCGCAGACCGGCCTCGATGAGCGCGGAGGTCGTGCCCTTGCCCTTCGTTCCGGTGATGTGCACCGCCCGGAAGCTCCGCTCGGGGTTGCCCATGCGCGCGAGCAGGCCCTGGATCGGCTCGAGCCCACGGCGCATCGACGCGTCGCGGTCGCGCCGCTCCCAGTTCACGAGCGCATCGAGGCGGGCGAGTGCCTCCGCGAGTCGGGATGAGGTCATGCGCAGGTTCTCGAGCTCCGCATTCAGGCCAGGGGGTGCTGCTCCGATAACCAGCCTAGGCTATACGAAGGAACTCCTTTCCTCCTCCAGGGAGGCGAGACCTCCCAAACGCCGGCCGCGATGTCCGAGCTCCTCCACCGCATCAAGATCTTCGTCTTCCAGCACTCCGCCCGGGAGCCGCAGTACCTGCTCTTGCGCGGTGCGCAACGGATGGAGAGTTTCTGGGGACCGCTGCAGGGCAACATCGGCTTCGGCGAGAAGCTCGAGACCGCGATCCACCGCGAGGTGCTCGACGAGACCGGCGTGCTCAAGCCGCTCGACCTGATCGACCTGGACATGCCCATGCACGTGTCCTTCGGCGACGAGGACATCATCGAGTGGACCTACGGCTTCAAGACGCTCCCGCCCGCGCGCCCGCTGCGCCTCGACCCGCGGTGGTCGGAGTTCAAGTGGGTCGAGTTCTCGGCCGCGTACCCGCTGCTCGAACTCGATGTCGACCGCGCCGCGTTCATGCGCCTGCACACGCTGTTGCGCGCGGCCTGAGTGTACGGAGCCAGAGCAATCTTTCACGGATTCGCGCCGGACCGAAGCAGCTCCCGGGACCGCGGCGGTGAATCCGTGAAAGATTGCTCTGGCTCCGTACTCACGCTTCCACGAACCCCAACGTCGGGTACTGCGCGTCGAGCACCTTCTCCTGCTCGGCCTTGAACCACTTCTCGATCACGGTGCCGTACACCGAGCTGAAGTCGGTCGTCATTCTCAGGTCGCCGTCCATCAAGTCCGTCAAGCTCGGGTGCTCGCCGTACAGGCCACCCTTCACCTGCTCGCCGAACACCAGCATCGGCGCCGCGACGCCGTGGTCGGTCCCGCGCGAGCCGTTCTCTTTCACGCGCCGGCCGAACTCGGAGAAGCACACGACGATCACGTCGCGCCCCGCCTGCGTGCCGATGATGTCGTTCAGGAACGCGCCGAGCCCCGCATCCAGTCGCCGCATGCACGCATCGTGCGCCGGGCGCTGGTTGTTGTGCGTGTCGAAGCCGCCTAGCTCGACGGAGATCACGCGCGTGCCGATGCGCGCGTCGATGAGCGCCGCCGCGACCTTGAGCGTCTGGGCGAAGTCCTCGGCGGGATACTCGACGCGCGGGTCGTATTCCGCCGCCGCGCGCCGGATGCGCAGGGAAGACTCGTTCGCGTCGTTGAGCACGCCGCGCAGGTGCTCGAGCACGCGCTTCTGGCCCTTCGACTCGCCGCCCATGTCGTCCTTGCCGGACTCCTTGTACAGCTCGCGGTCCTCGTCCTCGGGCGCGACCCACTTGTACGAATACGGCGTCTGGAACACGATCGCCGGGTGCGTGCGCGAGAAGACCGAGTACGGCGCCGCGCCGCCGACGTGCACGATCAGTTCGGGCGCGGCGCCCTCGGGGAAAGCCGCGTCGCACATCCGTCCGATCCAGCCGTCGCCGCCGGTGCGCCCGGAGAGACTGGCCGTCTGCCAGATCTCCATCGACTTGAAGTGCGAGCGGTTGGGCGTCGGATAGCTGCAGCCTTCGACGATCGCCATGTGCCTCTTGTCCCACAGCTTGCGCAGTTGCTTCAGCTCGGGGTGCAGCCCGCGGTAGTCGTCGAGCTTCTGCACCTCCTTCGCGCCGATGCGGATCGCGTCGCGCACCTTGTTGTAGCCGTCGTCGGCCCAGGGCACGACCATCGAAAGAGCGTCGTTGCCTCCCGAAAGCTGCACCAGCACCAGCGTGCGCGGCTGCGCGTCGCCCGCCTCGCCGCCCGCGGGCGCGAAGACGCGGATGCGTGCCTGCGCGCTGTTCGCGAGCGCGAGTGCGCCGAGGCCCGCCGCGAGCAGTTGGCGGCGGTCGAGCCCGGAGCCGCGTTCGTCGGAGTTCGTGTCTTCGTTCTTCATGGCCGCGTCTCCTTCAATCCAGCTGGGCTTCGGGGAGCGAGAGGACCAGGTGCGCGAGCCTGCGCAGCACCATCTCCGCGCCGTAGCCACCGTCGAACAGATGGCCGTCGCGCAGCCCCAGCAGCGTGCGCTCGTTGCCCAAGAAGAGCTCGAGCCGCTCGAGCGTGTCGGCCGGCGCGGGGACCGCGAGCAGGTCGTCGAGCATCGACGCGACGATCTGCGCATCCGTGCTCGCACCCGCACGCTGCATGCGCGCGCTGAAATTCAGGTTCGGCGCCCAGCCCGAGTCCTGCACGCGGCGCAGCGCCTGGTAGGCGGCGCTGCCCGCACCCTTCAGCCCGGCCTGCTTGTCGAGAGGCTTGCGCGTTCTCAGCGCGTCGCGCTCCTTCATCGTCGGATCGTCGCCAGCGGCCGTGTCGCTCATCTCGATGTCGTCGGCGCGGATCACGTCGTCGATCTGCACCACGCCGAGCAGGAGACCCGCGAGGTTGCCGCGCTGCATCAGGCTCGAGGTCGTGATCCAGGCCTCGCCCTCGTCCCAGCCCTTGACGTTGGGCGGCGCGAAGGGCCGCTGGCCGAGCAGCGACGCGCCCGCGGCGACGACCATCGGCGGCGTCTCGAGCCCGAGTCGGCGCGAGAGGCCGACCATGAACTCGATCGGTCCTTGCACGCGCGCCCCGAGCACGTCCTCGCGGTAGAAGGCCGGGTCGAGGAAGAGCTTGCGCAGGAAGGGCTTCAACTCGAAGTCGCTCGCGCGCAGAAACGCGGCGTACTCGTCGAGTCGCTCCTTCGACGGCTCCTGGCCCTCGAGGTAGCTGATGATCCGCCGCGCGATGTAGCGCGGGCAGGCTGGCTGCGCGAGCACGATGCGCGCGACGTCGTCGCCGTCAAAATTGCCCTTCTGGCCGAGGAAAGTCTTCTCGCCAGTGTCGTGCGCGCCCTTGTTGAAGGAATACAGGCCGTGGCCATCGACGCCGCGGCCGGTGAGCGCGCGCGCAATCTCCTTGATGTCAGCCTCGGTGTAGTTGCCGACGCCGAGCGAGAAGAGCTCGAGCAGTTCGCGCGCGAGGTTCTCGTTGGGCTTGCCCTTGCGGTTGGCCTGGTTGTCCAGATAGACGAGCAGAGCGGGATCCTTCAGCATCCCCTCGAGCAGCTTGCCGTAGTTGCCGAGCGCCTGATCTCGTATCAGCTGGTCCTGCTGCAGGATCATGCACGAGCGTTCGACGCGATCCGAAGAGCTTGTGAACACGCCATGCCAGAAGAGCGCCATGCGCTCTTCGAGCGGATCCTCGCCGCTCTGCATGCGCCCCATCGACCAGGCGGTGTACTCGAGCAGCTGGCGGCGGTCGCGCTCGCGCACCTCGCGCTGCACGTTGCGGCGCTGGTCGGCATCGAGCTCGCGCATCTCGCGCTTTGAGGGCTCCTCAGGCCGTTGGATCAGCACCGGATCGACGTCGGCGCGCTTCTCGATCAACTCGTCGACACAGGTGGCCATGCCCTTTTCGACCGCGGCCTCGATCTGTGCGCGCCGCGCGCCGAACCCGGCGCGGTTGAGCAGGTGCTCGGCATGACGCGCGTCCCAATGGATCGCGGTCTGGGAGGGCGCGTCACCCTGCGGCGCGAGGGGCAGGGTAGCGAGGAGTGTGAAGAGCAGCGGATTCATGCAGAGGAAGCTCCACCCATCGGCCAGGGCAGGCTGGACACCGTACGTCCATCGTCCTCCAAGTCCCGCGGGCTGTCCACAGAGCGGCTGCGTGCTTAGGATCGATGGCTCGATCGCCTGCGCCAGCCACTCACGAACCGCTCCAAACCTGAAGAGAAGCTGTATGAAACCGAACCTGCTCTGCAACCTCGCGCTCGCCTTTGGCCTCGGACTCGCCGCGCTCGCGTGCTCCTCCAGCGGGACCTCGCAGGCGCTCCCCGCGGGCGCCGACTTCGGGATGCCGCTGGAATCACGCCCGATCCTGCACTTCGCGATGGTCGACGCGACGCCGCAGAAGTTCTTCGACCAGACGCTGCTCGTCGAGGGCACGGTCAAGGCCGTCTGCCAGCAGAAGGGCTGCTGGATGCAGATCGAGGAGAACGGCCACGTCGCGTGGGTGCGCTGGGAGACCGGTTGCGGCGGCAAGTTCGCCTTCCCGAAGGACTCGGCCGGCAAGCGCATCCTCGTGCAGGGTTCCTTCTATCCGAAGAAGATCAGCGCGCAGGACGCCGAGCACCTGCAGCAGGAAGCCGGCGGCAAGATCGAGATCGCCAGCGACACCTACGAGTTCAACGCCTCCGCGGTGCGCATCCTCGATTGAGCGCGTGAGCTCCTCCCCCGCCTCCCGCTCGCACGCACCGCGAGACCTGCGCGCGTTCGTCGAGCGGCTGCGGGCCGAGGATGAGCTCGTGCAGATCGACGCCGAGGTCGACGCCGAGCTCGAGGTGGCGGAGATCCACCGGCGCGTCATCGCGGCGGGCGGCAAGGCGCTGCTGTTCACGAAGCTGCGCGGGAGCCCGTTTCCGCTCGTCACGAACCTCTTCGGCACGCGCAAGCGCGTCGAGCTCGCCTTTGGGCCGCGGCCCGAGGAGTTGATCCGCCAGGCCGCGGCGCTGCCGCGCGAGATGCTGCCGCCGAGCCTCTCGAAGCTCTGGGCGCAGCGCTCGCTCTTCGGGGCGCTCGCGAAGGTCGGGATGAAACGCAGCGGGCACGGCCCGGTGCTCGATCACGTGCAGGACCCGCCGCGGCTCTCGTCGCTGCCCGCGCTCAAGACCTGGGCACGCGACGGCGGGCGCTTCCTCACGCTGCCGCTCGTTTTGACGGAGCATCCGGGCGGTCACGGCCCAAACCTCGGAATGTACCGCGGCCAGATCTTCGACGAGAGCGCGCTCGGCGTGCACATGCAGATCGGCAAGGGCGGCGGCTTCCACCTCGCGGCGGCGGAGAGCGCGGGCCGCGCGCTGCCGGTGAACGTGTTCCTAGGCGGACCGCCCGCGCTGATCCTCTCGGCGATCTCGCCGCTGCCGGAGAACGTGCCCGAGCTGCTGCTCGCGAGCCTCGTACTCGGCGAGAAGCTGCGCCTCGTCGAGTCGCCGCTCTCGGCGCTGCCGCTCGTCGCCGAGGCCGAATTCGCGATCCTGGGCGAGATCGCGCCGGGTGCGCGCCGGCCCGAGGGGCCTTTCGGCGACCACTACGGCTACTACTCCGAGACGCACGACTATCCGTGGATGAAGGTGAAGGCCCTCTGCCACAGGCAGGGCGCGATCTTCCCCGCGACCGTCGTCGGCAAGCCGCGCCAGGAAGACTTCTTCCTCGGCGACTACCTGCAGCAGCTGCTCTCGCCGCTCTTCCCGGTCGTGATGCCCGCGGTGAAGGACCTGTGGAGCTACGGCGAGACCGGCTACCACTCGCTCTCGGCCGCAGTCGTCGAGGAGCGCTACAAGCGCGAGGCGATGGCGAGCGCGTTCCGCATCCTGGGCGAGGGCCAGCTCTCGCTGACGAAGTTCCTGCTGCTCACCGACGCTGCGGTCGATCTGCGCGACTTCAAGGCCACGCTGACCGCCGTGCTCGAGCGCTGTGAGCCGCGCACCGACCTGTTCCTCTTCGCCAACCTCTCGATGGACTCGCTCGACTACGCCGGTCCGCGCATCAACGAGGGCGGCAAGGGCGTGCTGCTCGGCGTCGGACCGAAACGCCGCGAGCTGCCGCGCGAATTCCATGGCTCGCCGCGCGCGCCTGTGCGCCGCGTGCAGGTCTTCTCGCCCGGCTGTCTCGTCGTCGAAGGCCCCTCGCACGCCGAGAATCCCGCCGCCGCCGCTGCGATCGCCTCCGATCCCGCCTTCGCCGACTGGCCGCTGCTCGTTCTCGGCGACGATGCCGCCAAGCACGCGCGCAGCACGATCAACTTCCTCTGGACGACCTTCACGCGCTTCGACCCCGCCTCCGACGTGCACGCATCCAAGGTCGAACTCGTCGGCACGCACGCGAGCTTCCACGCGCCGATCCTGATCGACGCGCGCCGCAAGGCGAGCTACCCCGAAGAGCTCTTCTGCGACCCCGCCACCGCGAAGACCGTCAGCGCGCGCTGGCGCGACTACTTCCCCTCCGGCAGCGTCGAGATGGGCGACTCCAACCGCGGCCACCTCGACTCGTGAGCCACCGTAAAAAAACCAGCCCGCCTGGTTTTTTGACACTGCCTGGAAGCGCACCGCCCGACGCGTCACTCGTTGCGGAAGCCGTAGAAGTCGGGGTGCTCGAGGGCGGGGGCGGCGTCGCGGCGGACTTGGAGGGTGCGGATCGCCCACAGGTCGCGGAAGACGCGGTAGCTGAGCGCGGTCTTGTCGAGGTAATCGACGCCCGCGCTGCCGCCGGTGCCGACGCGGCGGCCGATGACGCGTTCGACCATGCGCGCGTGGCGCTGGCGGAAGATGACGAACTGCTGCTCGAGTTCGACGAGCGCGTCGAGCACCTCGCGCGGCCAGGCGAGCAGCGGCAGCTCGCGGTAGGTCTCGATGAAGAGCATCGCGGCGCGGATGCGGCGCCGGCGCGAGCCGCCGTCAGCCTCGCTGGGCGTGAAAAAGGCGCGCACGGAGGACTTCTCGCCCTCGTAGCGCTTGTGGATCATGTCCGCGTCGTCGCTCGTGCGCGCGATCGATGCGGCGCGCTTTGCCGTCGAGTCGACCTCGAGTGCGTGCGCAGCGAGGAAGCGCTCCAGGAAGCGCGTGAGGCGCGCCTCCGCGTCCTTCTCGTTCGGCCCGCAACCGTCGATCGGCGTGCGCCAGAGCCAGGCGTGCACGGCATCGCGCACCGAGCGCCTCTCCGCGAGTTGCGCTTCGACGCGCTTGTAGGCCGGCGAGGGCGTGCCGTCGTGCGAGCGCAGCGCCTCGAGGTAGCCGCCCTCGACACCCAGCGCGATGCGCTCGGGCTCCTCGAGGCCCAGCAGGATCTCGATCTGGCGCAGCTGCGCGCTCTGGAAGCCGCTCGCCGGGATGAGCTTGTCACGGAAGGCGAGGAACTCGCGCGTCGTGAGCGTCTCCATCACCTCCCAGTTCGGGCCCGTGTTGCGCAGGATGGTCATCGCGCGCTTCAGGCTGCGCACGCCGCCCGAGAGCTGCTGCTCCGCGACGTGTGGCAGGAAGAACAGTTCGCGCGCCGTGCGCAGCTCGCGCAGGACGAGTTTGAAGGAGAGCTCGAAGAGCTGGTGCACCGTAATGAAGAGCACCTCCTCGTTCGCGAGGCTCGCATCGTCGCTCTCGAGGCCGCCCTGCAGCGCGAGCAGCTGCTCGACGCGGATGTAGTCCCAGTAGCTCGTCGCCTTGGCCGGCGTGTGCGCGTTCGGTGTGCTCATCGTGTTGCCTTGGGCGCACGAGGATAGGCCAGGCGCGCCTGCGCCGCGAACCCGATCCAGGCCACGATCCAGAGCGTGCCTCCCACGGGCGTGATCATCCCCAGCCAAGTCGGCGCGCCGAGCGCCATCGCGTAGAGCGAACCACTGAAGAGCAGGATGCCGATCGCGAAGCAGCAGGCCGGCCAGGGACGGTTCGCTCGCCCGCGCAAGTACAGGCCGTAGACGAGCACGCCGAGCGCGTGCAGTGCGTGGTAGAGCACCGCCTTGCCCCACCACTCTGCCCCCTTCTCGACGAAGTGCGGCCCGAGCATGTGCGCACCGAGCGCGCCCGTGAGCACGACCAGCGCCATCAGCGCCGCACCGATCGAGACCCAGCCGTCCGTGCGCTCGTCAGCGTTCATGCTTCACTCTTCCGCGCGCCGATCCGCGCCCGATTCGAAGTCCACGATCGCCGACTGGATCGAGCCGGAGAAGCCGTCGGTGTGCGAGAGGCGCAGGAGGTGCGCACGGTCCACGGCCGCGGTGATGTCGCGCTGACGCTGCGCGCGCTCGCGCACGAGCGCCTCGATGCGCTTGCAGAGCATGCGCGTCGCCAGGCCGTGCAGGCCGAGCGTCTCCCATTCCTCCTCGGGCAGCAGGCGCTCGACCAGACCCGCGAGCGGCGCGGGCAGCGTGTGGATCACGTCGTGGACGCGGTCGTTCTCGTGCTCGCGCGCCGCGAGCTGCACGACGAAGATGCCCGCGGAACACAGCGCGAAACCGCCGGTCCACAGTCCGAGCGTGATCGGGAAATCGACGCCCGCGGGCGGCAGGCCGAGCTCCCAGGGCGTGAACGAACCGAGCGAGACGCTCTGGATCGGCGCGAGGAAGTCGAAAGGCAGCCAGGAGAGGATCGGGATCGGGACCGAGAGCACCTGCCAGTGGTTGCGCCCGCCCTGGTAGGTGATCCACAGGCGGAACACGAACAGCGCGACCATCAGCCACAGCGCGCCCGAGCTGATCCAGCGCGAGCCCTCGCGCGGCCTGCGCATGGCGAGCATCAGCAGCACGGCGAACTCGGCGAACATCCACGGCCCGCCGGGTGCGAGCACGCCGCCGGCGACGAAGGTGAGGCCGAGGAAGGCCGCCAGCGCGGCGAAGGCTCCGTGGAAGTCGCGCGGCAGCCCTTGCGAGCCACGCGCACGCACGATCGTCGAGACGAGTGCGATGACTCCGCCGAGCGCGAAGGCCGCGTAGCCGGTTCCGCTGAAGCCGCGGTTGGCGTCGACCTGCACACCGAGCAGCACGCCGCCGCTGCCGATCATCAAGGCCCCGAGTGCGATCAGCCATTCGGCGGCGCGATCGGCCTGGAGTGGTCGGGCGAGGGCCTGCGTGTGCGTCTGGGCGCTCATCGCTCCTCGCAATCTCCGCTGAGCTTCGGGTAGAGCGTCGCGCACTCGTCCTCGAAGCCTTCGAGGATGTCGAGGCTCGAGGCGAGGCTGCGCGCGGCCGTCGGGTGGCGCGTCGAGAAGGCTTGCCCGAATTCAGTGCGGCCGGCGCTCTCGCCGACGACCTCGCTGATCAACGCTCGCGCGCGCTCGTAGGGCGCAGCGTTGTAGCCCACGACCGGCGCGCGCCAGGCGACGCGCATCACGCGCCCGTAGAGGAGCAGCGCCGCGAGCGAGGGCTCGACCAGCAGCGGATCCTGCGCCGCGCGGCCGCTCCAGGCGCGCAACCAGCCCTCGAGCAGCGCGCCGACGCGCTCGGCGTGCTGCGTGTGGCCGAGCATCCCTGGCTTCCACTCGGTCGAGCGCGCGAGCTGGAAGACGAGCACCAGCGCCGCGAAGGCCTCGTCGCGCGTGCCCGAGCGCAGCGACGCAACGCAGCGTTCGAAGCGCTGGCCCTCGGCGGTCTCGATCCAGTCGAGCGTCTCGGGGCAGCCCGCGAGCGAGAAGACGCTCCCGCGCACCGCCTTCCACTCGGGGAGCTGCTCCTTCGTGATCCAGCGGTCGAGTTCGCCGACGCGCAGCGCTGCTCCGCGCGCGAGCAGCTGCATCGGCTGCTCGATGCGCGGCTCCTCGGTGGGCTGGTCCTCGGGCCGGAGCATCGGCGCGGGCTTCGCTCCGCGCACGACGAGCGCGAAGAGGAACAGCGCGCTCGCGAGGACGATCGCGACGCGCGCGGCGAGCGGGCTCTTCAGGGAGACGGGCATCGGCGCGATTGTCGCGCGCGCGAGGGGGCGAAGCCAAGCCTTGTGGGAGGCGGGGGTCGTCAAAAAACCAGGCGGGCTGGTTTTTTGACGGTGCAAGAACGACGCGGCCGGGGCAGTGGTCCCCGGCGCGTGCCCATCCCCCGGATGGCCTTCGTCCTTCGCGGACTACTTGGGCGAGTTCTCGAGCCGGCGGCGCAGGAGCTCGCGGATCTTCTCTTCCATCTCGCGGTTCTGGCGCGCGAGGTCGTCGACGATCTGCTGCTGGCGCTCGCGGTCGAGGCGTTCGGCCTGCGCGTGCTGGATCTGGCAGATGCGGTAGGCGTCGATCGCCTGGCACAGCTCGTCGCAGTTGGGCAGGTTGTCCAGAACGAGCTGCTTGGAGCGCTCGACGAGCGCCACGAACTCGTGGAAGTCCGCGTCCTGGGGCATCTGCGCCTCGAGCTTGTGCGCCTCGGCGATCAGCTCGTCGAGCGAGCGGCCGCGGGCGTGCACGCTGCGGCGCAGGAACTCGGCGAACTGGCCCACGATCACCGCACGGCGGTAGCCGATGCTGGCGCCCTCGAAGCTCGTCTGCTGCGAGCCGAGCACCGGCTGCGTGATCTCGGTCGCCTCCTCGTTGGCCGGCCCGTTGACGATGCGCGGGGCCTTCCAGCGCAGGTGCACGACCGCCAGCGGCTTCTCGCTCGTATTCGCCAGGTTGCGCTCGATCTCGTACAGCGCCGTGACCTGGTGGCCCGAGCCGACCTCGCCCGCGTCGACCTTGTCGTTGCGGAAGTCCGCGTCCGCGATGGCGCGATTCTCGTAGCCGAGCAGGCGGTACTTCGTGACCTGCGCGGGATCGAACTCGACCTGGATCTTCACGTCGCGGGCGATCGTCTCGACCGAGCCCATGAAGTTGTCGAGCATCACGCGCTTGGCCTCGCGCATGTCGTCCACGTAGCTGCACATGCCGTCGCCCTTGTCGGCGAGTTGCTCGAGCAGCGTGTCGTTGTGGTTGTTCATGCCCACGCCGATCGTGTTCAGGTAGACGCCCTTCTCGCGGATCGGCTTGAGCGTCTGCGCCAGCACGCTCGGGTCGGTCTCGCCCTTGTTGGCGACGCCGTCCGAGAGGAAGATCACGCGATTGGTGGAGTTGGCGTCGAGCCCGGCGAGCGCCGTCTCGTAGCCCATGCGCAGCCCGGCCTCGGAGTTCGTCCAGCCGTCCGGCTCGAGCTGGCCGATGGCCGTCTCGACCAGGCCGCGGTTCGCGACCGAGGTGAGCGGCAGGATCTGCCGCGCTTCCGTGCTGAAGGCCACGATGCCGACCTGGTCGGCCGCGTTGAGCTGCGTGAGCAGGAGGCGCAGTGTGTCTTTGACCGTCTCCATCCGGTTCTGCTCGCGCATCGAGCCGGAGCAGTCGATCACGAAGGAGAGGTGCAGCGGCTTGCGCTCCTCCTTGGCCAGTTCCTCGCCACGCACGACCACGCGCAGCGTCCAGGTGCTGTTCGCGGGCTGCGCGAAGCGCGTCGGCGCGAGATCCGTGTGGATCGCGAAGGTCCCGTGCGTCGGCGGCGGAACGTCGCCCTTGAAGTAGTTGACGAACTCCTCGGTGCGGATCTGCGCCTTCTCGGGCAGCCTGCCCTCGACGAGGTAGCGCCGCGCGAGCGCGTAGCTCGCCGTGTCCACGTCGGCCGAGAAGGTCGAGAGCGGATCGAGGGCCGTGATCTCGAACGGATTGTCGCCCCAGTAGCGGAAGAACATGTCGCGCGGAGCCTCGTTCGGCCGCCGGCGGCAACTGTCGAAGACGCGGCGGCACTCGTGGTCCAGAACCTGCGCGCGCTCCGCGGGCGAGAGCTTGAAGTAGAGCTGCTGCAGCGTGGCTTCGTCGTTGTCGCGCAGTTCTCCGCTGGTGTAGCCGAGACCCTTCAGCTGCGCCGTCTTGTCCTCGAGCCGCGCGAGCCGCTCGCCCTTCGCGTTCTCGGCGCTCTGCAACAGCAACGCGACGCGATCCTGGACGTCGTCTGCGGCGGGACGCGACGAAGCCTGGGTATCTCGCCAGGTGTAAGGGGCGAACGAGTCCCCGGGTGCCGACTCCGCGGCCTTCTTGGCCAACCCGAGGTTGGCGTTGTTGGGGCGCTCGTTCCCCGGTGCCAGCTTGGAACCACTCGACGTAAGGCTCTTGCGGCCAGTCAGGAGCGTCGGTGCAGGAGCGCTGCCGACCACGGGAGCCGCCGGTGCGGGCGAAGTCTTGTCGCCACCGGCCCCGCCAGCGGGCACGGTGTCCCCGGATCCGCGGTAGGTGCCGTCGACCGGGCCCGACGACGACGTCGTTGCACTGTCCGTGAGCTTGTTTCCCGCGTAGCCCGTTGCGCTCAACAGACTGCGGTGCGCGATGGGCGGCGGCTCGGCGATGGCGAGCGCCTCTTCCGCCTTCGGTGCAGATTCCGCGGGAACCTGCTCCTCCACAAAATTGACCGAGGCGGCCTGTGCAGACGGTGGAGCATCCTTCCCGACACCTGACCCAAGCGAGAGCTGGTCCAGAGAGTTCGCCTCTCTGGAGTCGAAACGGTCGGCCTTCTCCTTCTGATCGAGCTGCGCAACGAGGGTCTCAGGGTCTGCCTTGGAGTTTGACTCGACCCGGCTCTTGCGCTGGTCGCCCGCATCGCGCTCCGCGACCGAACCCGGCGCCATGTGTGCCTCGTTCGCTTCGTACAGTCGGTGCATCCACAGCGCTCCGCCCCCGACCACGAGGAAGCTCGCCGCCAGCCTCATCCAGCCGCTCGAGTACCACGGGTTCGCGCGCGGCGCGGGGCTGACGGCCGACATCAAGGCGTGCTCGGCCTCCTCCGACATCGACTCGCTCCCGCCGAGCGTCTCGCGCACCAATCCGATCGTCTCCTCGAGCTTCGCGAGCTCCGCGCGCACTTCCGGCGAGCTCGCCAGCGCGCGTTCCACCTCGGTCTTCTGCGCCGCGTCGGCTTCGCCGAGCGCGTAGGCGCAGAGCAGTTCATGCAGCTTCTGTTCCATCGTCATGACGCTTCTCCCTGGGCCAGGCCCATTCCCGTCTCGATCCGCACCGTTCCGCCACGCTGCGCGCTCTTGCGCCCTTCGAGCAGGGGCTCGAGCCCCTCGCCCAGCGCCTTCAGTCCCACGCTGATCAGCCAGCCGACCGTGCCCACGTTCTTGCCGGTGATCTCGGCGATCTCCTTGTAGGAGCGCTCGCCCATCAAACGCAGCGCGAGCACCTCGCGCTGGTCGACGGGCAGCTTCGTGAGCTCCCGTTCGACCAGCGCGCGTGTGTCGCGCTCCTCGATGCTCGCGTGTCCGCCGTCGGCGGCCTCGCTCGATGCCACCGCGTGTTCGCGGCGCTTGCGTCTCGTGTCGCTTCGGATGGTGTCCATACAGGCGTTCCTCGTGACCTTGTGCAGCCAGGAAAGCAGCTGCACTCGTTCGCGCTCGGGATCGCCGAGTGCCTCCGCCGTGAGATCCGGCGGCGACTCGGCGAGCTTGAGGAAGACGTCCTGAACCACGTCCTCGTAGGGACTGCCTGCGCCGAGGATCGCTCGCGCGTGCCGGAGCAGCGCCGATTGGTGGCGTTGCACCAGCTCGGCAAAGGCCGGCTGTTGGCCGGCTTTCCATTGCCGCAGCAGTTGTCCGTCCGAGTCCGAGCTCATGAACCGTCTTCGGGGTGAGGAACGCCGGGGGAACCAGGGTTCTTGGGAAAAAGGGAGGGAAGTTCCTTCCAGAGCGCCCTTCTAGCTGGCGCGCGTGGCGCAAGCTACGGTCAGCGGCCGATGGATCGCCGCCAGGAAGTGGAGCAGCACTACGCGGAGCTGCTCGCGCCGGTCTACGTCTGGATGCTCGGCGGCCCGGAAGCAGCGGCGGCGCGGGCGAAGGCCTGGGTCGAGCAGCGCGGGCTTGCGAAGCTCGCGCCGGGGATCGCGGTCGATCTTGGCTGCGGGCCCGGTTTTCATGCGCGGGCGCTCGCGGACGCGGGTTTCGAGACGCTCGGCGTCGACAGCTCGCCCGAATTGCTCGCGGAGATCGGAGATCCGCGCGTACGCACCTTCGCGGGCGACCTCGTCGCGTTCGAAGAGCGCCTCGGCGGAGCGCGGGCGAAGCTCGTCTTGTGCCTAGGTGACACGCTGACGCACCTGGCGAGCGAGCGCGAGCTCGACCTGCTCTTCGACGCCTGCGCGCGTGCTCTTGCCCCCGGCGGCGTGCTCGCGCTCACCTTCCGCGACTACTCGCTCGAGCGCAGGCCGAGTGAGTGCCTGATCCGCGTGCGCGAGGAACCCGGGTGCATGCTCAGCTGCGCGCTCGACTTCGAGCCCGCGCGCGTGCGCGTGACCGACATCCTGCACGAGTGGCGCGACGGACGCTGGATCGAGCGACGCAGCGCGTATTCGAAGCTGCGCCTCGCGCCCGCGCGCGTGCGCGAGAAGCTGCTCGCCCGCGGCTTCACGCTCGAGACCGACGAGTTCGCGGCCGGGCTCGTGACGCTCGTCGCGCTCAGGACATGAAGCCCAGGTCGGGGTGCGCGAAGCGCGAGAGGTTCGGGAAGACCGTCGCCATGTCGCCCGGCTGAACACCGAGCCACTTGGCGAGCGTCGCCGAGTATTCGTCGACGCTCGTCGTGGGGACGAGACGACCGCCTTCGATGTCGTCGGGGCCGTCGAGCGCGAGGCTCGGGTACGTGCCGTAGATCTCCTTGCCGAGCACGTTTCCGCCCATGACGAGCTGGATGCCGCCCCAGGCATGGTCCGAACCGTCGCCGTTGGACGTCAGCGTCCGACCGAAGTCGGAGGACGTGAATGTCGTGACGAGGTTCTCCGTTCCGAGCTCGGCCATCGCCGCCTGGAAGGCGCCCAGCGAGGCGCTCAGGTCCGCGAAGAGGCCGGGCTGGTCCTGGTTCTGGTTGTCGTGCGAGTCGAAACCGCCGATGCCGCAGAAGAACACCTGGCGGTGCACGCCGAGCTGGTCGCGGACCTGGATCGTGCGCGCGATCATCGCGAGCTGCGCGCCGAGATAGGAATCCGGGAACGCGGTCGCGAGCGGTGCTGCGCCCGAGAGCGCGGATTCGAGCAGCGCGTTGGTGTCGATCGCGCGCTTCTGAGTGTCTGCGAAGGCCTTCTCGAACAGGTTGGGCGTCTGGCGGTTGAGCAGTTGCTGGAAAGCGAGGTAGCGCCGCTGTCCCTGCTGGCCCCAGAAGCCCGCGAGTCCCTGCGGGCCGCCCGTTCCCATGCTGAAGGGCGCAACGGTCGGTCCGACCTGGAAGGTGTTCGCCCCCAGCAGCGTGATGTTCATCGACAGCGCGCTCGAGCCGTTGAGCGTGTGCAGGAGCTCTGCCACGCGGCCCCCCCAGCCGAAACCCTGGTTCGAGTCGGTGATCGAGGTCATCCACTGGAACTGCTGGTCGTAGTGCGAGAAGAGTTGCGGCGGCCTCGCCACCGAATCGTTCAGGTACTGCGTCTTGGTCATCGGGTAGGAGAGCGAGCCGACGTTGGCCACGAACGCAAGCCGCCCGGCGTCGAAGAGCGACTTCATTTGCGTACAGGAAGGATGCAGTCCGTACTGCGATCCGTCGCTCGTGTTGGGTGTGATCGGCAGCAGGTTTCCCTGCGGAATCGCGAGGTTCTGGCGCGTGGCGGCGTACACGTTGTAGTGCGTCCCATCGCGCGGCACGAGCAGGTTGTAGGAGTCGTTGCCCCCGTAGAGAAACACGCACACGAGCGCCTTGTAGTCGTTGACCGAGCCTGGACCCTGCGCTGCCGCCGAGGAGACCAGGCCCAGGTTCCAGAGCGCGTGCAGCCCCGCGATTCCTGCCGCGGAGCAGGCGCCGTGCTTCAGGAGCTGGCGCCGCGAGAGACCGGGATTGCCATTGGATCGGTTGTGCATCGCTTGCTCCTCGCTCACTTCTGCACGCTGTATTCGGGACTGGTGACGATCAGGTAGAGCGCCTCGAGCACCCGCTGGCGCCGGTCGGCTGGATCCGTATCGGTGACCATGGACACGACGATGTCACGCATCTCCTGCGACATCTCGCTGCACATCAGCAGCTGGTCGAGGTGCTCGACGAGCGCTGCAGGATCGTCGGCCATGCCGATCTCCGGGTTGATGTGCAGAAGAGCGGTGTCCGCACTGGGATTCGAGTAGCCCTGGTAGCCGTGGAACACGCACTCCCAGAAGCGGTTCGTCGCGCTGGTGATGCGCTGCTCGGTCGTGATCTGGAACTCCGGAGCCACGAGGCCGCCGTCCTGGATCTCTCCCGGAGGTGCGTAGCTCGGAGTGAAGAAGTTGAACACCGAACCTGCGCGCAAGGGCGCCTGTCCGAGGTCATCGTCGGGATACCAGTACTGGTACTTGTTGCCCGGGAAGCTCGCGTCGAACGCGCGCCAGAGCGCGGTCAGGCGCAGGAGCGGTTCCTTGAGCTTGCCGAAGGTATCCGGGTGCGTGACGTTTCCCTGCACGGCCTCAGGGTCGGTCAGGATCGCCTGCGTGACCGCGAGCAGGTTGCCGCGTGCACCGTTCCCGTCGTCCGCCCAGACCGCCGCGACACGCGCGACGTACTCGGGCGAAGGATTGCTCGTCACAAGACGCTGGATCAACTGCCGGCCGAGGAACGGTCCGACGTTCGGATGCGACGCGACGAGATCGAGCGCGAAGGCGAGGTCCTGCTGCGCGGTCTGTCCCGCGGGACACACGACGCCGTCGAGCAGGAGCTTCGTGCCCGCCTCGTGGTAGCTCTCCCAGGGCTCCATCGGGAGGTAGTTCCACTCAGCGAAGTCCCAGTTCGTCGCGCCGGCGTAGTTCCAGCCGGTGAAGACGCGCGCGAATCCCTCGACCACGGGCTGGTCGTAGGTCGGAATCGGCTGGTTGAACGCGTCGAGTTGTGGCGTGCCGTCGGCGTTGAGCTTCACGAGGCCGATCGAGAACAGCTGCAGGATCTCGCGTGCGTAGTTCTCGTCGGGGCGGATGTTGTTCGCGAGGTCTTCCTTCTGGTTCTTGAGCATGCTCAGGTAGCGGCCCATCACCGGAGTCCTGGTCACGTCCTCGAGCAGTGTGCGGTAGTCGCCGAGGGCGTCGCGCGCGAGCGTGTCGTAGTACTCGGACACCCCGATCGGGTCGCCCACGAGCGCCGATGCGACGTCGGAGACGACGAAGATCTCGCTCCAGGCGAAGGCCAGGCGCTGGCGCAATTGGTCGTCGCCGCGCAGAGCGATCTTCCACCACTGCTCGAGGCGCTGCTCTTGCGAGACGTTGTGGCCGTGCGCGTCCAGCTGCGAGAGCGGCGGGCGTTCGAGCGACACGGTCGCGTTCCGCTGTTCGTCGAACCACGCCGTGTAGCCGATCACCGAGAGCTTGTGGATCTCTTCGGCGCTCGGCCCGAAGGTCGAACGTGTCAGGAAACGCGCGGCCTGAGCCTCGCTCGCCGGCGGATCGGGACCGGGTACCAGCCCGGAACCCGACGAACCACCTGAACACCCCTGCAACAGGATCGTCAAGGCAGCCGCACTCCACGTGGCAGCGGCCTTGGCCGACGAGCGTAGCTCGCGACCCATTCTGCACTCCTCCTCGATGCCCCCGGACGTGCCGGTGTCTGCCTGTGGGATCATCGGACCGATTCGGTCCGCGTCTTGAGCAGGGCAAGCTCTGTTCCAGCGCGCGCACCGCGCAGGCTCGCTGCGCGCGCGGCACGCCTGCACGACGTGTGTGCGCTTTCGCTGAGCGCGCGCGCACAGCGCTGGCGACTTCTATCTTTTCCGTCACGCGAGCCTGGGCGATACTCTGCGCCCGCATGAGCACCGACTTCGATCCCGACGCCGCCTCCCTCGAAGGCACCGGTGTCTTCGGACTGCCCGAGGACCGCGAGCACGCGCGCGTGCAGATCCTGCCCGTGCCCTTCGACGCCACCACCTCGTACAGGAAGGGCACGTCCGACGGCCCCGAAGCGATCCTCGCCGCGAGCCGCCAGGTCGAACTCTACGACCCGCGCTTCGGACGGCCCTGGAAGCACGGGCTTTTCTGGATCGAGGCCGATGCGCGCGTCCACACCTGGAACGACGACGCTGGCGGCGACGCAGACCCGATCATCGCCGCGGGCGGCGCGATCGCCGGCAACGCCAAGCTCGAGAAGAAGCTCGCACGCGTCAACGCCATCGGCGTGGAGCTCAACGCCTACGTCGAGGGCGAGGTCGCGCGCTTGCTCGACGCCGGCCGCTTCCCGGTGCTCGTCGGCGGCGACCACTCGGTGCCCTTCGGCGCGATCGCGGCTTGCGCGAGAAAACACGGCTCGATCGGCGTGCTGCACTTCGATGCGCACGCGGACCTGCGCGAGGCCTACGAGGGCTTCACCTGGTCGCACGCCTCGATCATGTTCAACGTGATCGAGCGCATCAGGGGCGTCACGAAGCTCGTGCAGGTCGGCATCCGCGACTTCGGCGAGCGCGAGCAGCAGAAGATCCAGTCCTCGAAGGGCCGCATCCACACGCTCCTCGACGCCGACTGGCAGCGCGTGAAGCAGGAGGGCGGCAACCTGCGCGAGCTCGCGCGCAAGACGCTCGCCGAGCTGCCGCCCAAACTCTACGTCTCGTTCGACATCGACGGCCTCGACCCGGCGCTGTGCCCCAACACCGGCACGCCGGTCCCGGGCGGGTTGAGCTGGACCGAGGCGCTGCTCTGGCTCGAGGAGCTCAAGGCGAGCGGCAAGCAGGTCGTGGGCCTCGATCTCAACGAGGTCAACCCGGGCGAAATGGACTTCCGTGGCGGCGACGAGGACTCCTGGGACGCGATCGTCGGCGCGCGCTTGCTCTACCGCCTGATCGGTGCAGCGCTGCCCGCGATCTGATCGCACTTGCCTGGAAATCCCCCCGTGAAGGGGCCGTAAGCGCGGCCCGTTTGCCCGAGGAGCCTCCATGCACGACGCCCCGCCGCCCGCCGAATCCCGCCCGCCCGAGCCCGCCGCCACGCCGATCGAGGTCGTGGCGGTGCCTTTCGAGCCCCCGCTGCTGATCCTCGGCTCGCTGCCGGACGCTCCCGAGCCCGCCGAGCCGCCCGCGATGCCCGATTCGCCGCCCGCGACGCCCCCTCCCGCGCCCGCGCCGCGCAGCTCGGCGGAGTTGCTCGGGCCGATCGTGGTCGCCAGCGCTCCCCCGTCGCCCCCGCCGCCCGCGGGAACGCCCCCGTTCGAGGCCGCCGCCGCGGGAGCACCCGCCGTCGCCGCCGCCCTGCCGCGCGCCGAGCCGGGCCGCTGGGGTGCTGTCGCCTCGCACCTGCTGCTCTTCGCCGCGATCCCGACCGTGTTCCTCGGCGGCGTGGTGACCTTCTTCGTGTGGCAACTGCTCGGCAAGGACGATTCCTTCCTGGAAGACCAGGCGCGCGAAGCACTCAACTTCCAGATCAACATCGCCGTGCTGAGCCTCGTCCTGGGCGCCTCGGTGATCGGACTGCCGCTCGTGATCGTCCTGTGGGTCGTCGCCTGCGTCCTGTGCGTGATCGCAGCCGTGCACGCTTCGCGCGGCGAGCGCTATCGCTACCCCTTGATCGTGCGCGTCGTATCGCACTGAGCCAGGGCGCTCCCTCACTCCGGCAGCCGCGCGATGACTACAATCGGCGCCATGCTCGACCCCGACCGTCCGCGCATCGGCATCAACGGATCGCTCGAGAAGCAGAGCGAGGCGAAATTCTCGCTCGCCACGCGCTACGCGGACGCGGTGCTGCGCGCCGGTGGCATCCCGCTCGCGCTCGTCCCGGTCGGCGGTCCGCGCGACATCGAGCGCATGCTCGAGAGCCTCGACGGCGTGCTGCTCGCCGGCGGCGACGACTTCGACACCGCGCGCCTGGGTCTGGGGCCGATGCACAGCGCGGCCGTCCCCGTGCTCGCCGCCAAGCAGGACTGGGACTTCACGCTCGTGCGGCGGGTCATCGAGCTTGGCCTGCCCGTGCTGGGGATCTGCTACGGCATGCAGCTGCTCGGCCTGGCCGAGGGCGGCCGGCTCCACCAGCACCTGCCCGAGGATCGGCCCGGCTGCCAGGAGCACCGCGGCAAGGTGCTGCACGAGGTCGAGCTCGTGCCCGGCTCGCGCCTCGCGAAGCTCGCCGGAGAGAGCGCGCTCGCGGCTGTGTCGAGCCACCATCAGGCGCTCGCTTCGGTCGGCCCGAGCTGGCGCATCAGTGCGCGCGACCGCGAGGGCCTGATCGAGGGCATCGAGCGCGAAGAACACCCCTTCGCGATCGGCGTGCAGTGGCACCCCGAGCTCTCACCCGAGGGCAGTCCGCACGACCGGCTCTTCCGCGGCCTCGTCAACGCGTCGGCGCTCGCGGGGCAGAAGCGCAGCTTCGGCGCGCACGCCTGAGGCTCCGAGTGCCCACGATCTGCATCGCCGTCCCGCTGGAACCGCGCTACGAGGTGCTCGTCGGCCGCGGGTTGCTCGCGGAGACGGCCTCGCGCAGCGCGCACTACTCCGCACGAGCGCTGCTCTCCGACACGCACGTCGCGCCGCTGTACGCAGGCGCGCTGGGACTGCCCGAGGCGACGCGCGCGCACCTGCTGACGCCCGGCGAGAGCTCGAAGAACCTCGACGAGCTCGAGCGCACGCTCGAATTCATGGCGCGCACGGGTCTGGACCGCTCCGCGTGCCTGCTGCTGCTCGGCGGAGGCGTCGTGGGCGACCTCGGCGGCCTCGCGGCGGCGCTCTACATGCGCGGCATCGACTTCGTGCAGCTTCCGACCACGCTGCTCGCCCAGGTGGACTCCTCGGTGGGCGGCAAGACGGCGGTCAACCTCGCCGCGGGCAAGAACCTCGCGGGCGTCTTCCGCCAGCCCGCGCTGGTGCTCGCCGACACGGGCACGCTCGCCACGCTCGACGCGGAGGAGTACCGCTCGGGCCTGGGCGAGGTGCTGAAGACCGCGCTCGTCGCGGGCGAGGCGCTGCTCGCGCGGCTGGAGTCCGCACGCGCGGAACTCGCCGCGCGCGATCCGGACCTGCTCGCGGAGGTCGTCGCCGAGTGCGTGCGCACCAAGGCCGCGATCGTCGCGCGCGATCCGACCGAGAAGGGCGAGCGCGCGAAGCTCAACCTCGGCCACACCTTCGCGCACGCGATCGAACGCGTCGCAGGCTACGGCGCGATCCCCCACGGCGTCGCGGTCGGGACCGGACTCGCGCTCGCGCTGCGGCTCTCCGAGCGGCTCCAGATCGTGCGCGAACCCGCGCTGCGCGCGCGCGTCGAGGCGCTCCTCGCGGCCTTCGGCATCCCCACGACGCTCGCGGCGCTGCGCACGCGCTACCACGCGCAGCTCGAGCCTTCCGAACTCGTGCGCTCGATGCGCCTGGACAAGAAGAGCGTCGCGGGCCGGCCGCGCTTCGTGCTCCCGCGGGCGGTCGGCGAGCTCGCGCTCGGCATCGAGCTCGAGGATTCGGCGCTCGAAACAGTCCTCGAGGCGGCCTGAACGGTGGCGCACGACCACGGCGAGGCCTTCCCGCGCGCGGAGACGAACGAGCTCGTCGGCGAGGCGCTGCGCACGGAACACCGCCGCGGGTGGATCCAGGACTTGCTGGTCGCGCTGGCGCTGGCGCTGCTCGCGCTCGGCCTGCCGCTCGAGCGGCTGCTCGGACAGCCGGTGCGCGCGGACGAGAGGGTGCATTTCCTCGCCTCCGCGGTGTGCTTCGCGCTGGGCTGGCTGGTGCTGGCGCGCGCCGCGCGGCGCAGCGCCTGGGACAGCGCTCCAGCGCTGCGCGCGAGCCTGGTCGCGGCGAGCGCTCCGGTCGTACTCTTCGCGGCGACGACGCCCGGACCCGCGGCGGCGGGCTGGCTCGGGGCCTGCCTCGTGCTCGTCGTTCTCGTGCGCGAGGAGACGCCGCCGCTCGTGCGCGGGGCCGCGTGGCTCGCGGCCGCAGCCCTGCACCCGTGGAACATCTGGGTTTGGCCGGCCTGGCTCCTGCGCGAGCGACGCGGCCGGGCCGTGCCCATCGCCTGCGGCGTGCTGGTGGGCGCGAGCCTCGCGCTGCGCTTCCCGCACCACCCCAGCGAACTCTTCGCCGGTCTCGACGGCGGTCCGGGCCCATGCGTCGCCTGGTGGACGCTGTGGATCGCCGGTCTGGGCGGCGCCGCGGCTGGCCTGGTCGCGCTCGCGCGCGGGGCGCCGGCCTGGATCCTCGCCTTCGCGCTCGTTCCGCTCGCGCCGCTCTCTCTGGGCGGCACGATCGGATACGACCTGCCCTGGATCTGGCTCGCGCCGCTCGGCTGGCTGGGCGTGCTCGAGCTCGAGAAGCGCGGCCGGCGTACGGGGCTCCTGCTCGCGACCTCGCTCGCCTGCGGCGCGGCCGCGCTCGTCTGGGTGCGCGCAACCGACCCCGAGCGCGCCTGGCGCGAGGCCGCACAGGAGCGCCTCGAGCCCTCGGACCTCGTCCTGACACGCTCGGCCGCGCACCGCTACCTGCTCGCCACGCGCCATGGCCTCGAGGTGCGCATGCTGCCCGCGGAGGCCGACGAGGCACTGCGGCAGGCGATCGATGCGGCCCGCGCTGCACACCGGCGCGTGGTGTTGGACGCGGCCTCGCTGGCCGGCCTCGACGAGTCGAGCGTCCGCTGGGCGCGCGCGCTCGCCGACCTGTCCCTCGGCGCGCGCTGAGGCATCGACAAACGGCGCGTTTTTTGCTTCAATTCGGCAGTTTATCCGCCGCCCTCGCGCGCCCCGGGAGAGGCTCCCGCCGCGCACCTCCCTCAGCCAACGGACATCGCCGCCAGATGCCGCGTCGCGACGATCTCAAGAGCATTCTGATCCTGGGCAGCGGGCCGATCGTGATCGGTCAGGCCTGCGAATTCGACTACTCCGGAACGCAAGCGTGCAAGGCGCTGCGCGAGGAGGGCTACCGCGTCATCCTGGTCAACTCGAACCCGGCGACGATCATGACCGACCCGGAGACCGCCGACGCGGTCTACATCGAGCCGATCACGGTCGAGGCGGTGACGAAGATCCTGGAGAAGGAGCGCCCCGACGCGATCCTGCCCACGATGGGCGGGCAGACGGGCCTCAACACGGCGCTCGCGCTCTTTGACCGCGGCGTGCTCGACCGACTGGGGATCGAGATGATCGGCGCCAAGGCCGAAGTGATCCGCAAGGCCGAGGACCGCAACCTCTTCCGCGCCGCGATGGGCAACTGCGGCCTCGACAGCGCGCGCTCGGGCGTCGCGCACTCGATGGAGGACGCGCGCCGCGTGCTGGCCGAGATCGGCCTGCCGTGCGTGATCCGCCCGGGCTTCACGCTCGGCGGCACCGGCGGCGGCATCGCCTACAACGTCGACGAATTCGAGGAGATCGTGGAACGCGGCCTGGCGGCCTCGATGAACTCCGAAGTCCTGGTCGAGGAATGCCTCGTGGGCTGGAAGGAGTTCGAGATGGAGGTGATGCGCGACAAGAACGACAACGTCGTCATCATCTGCTCGATCGAGAACTTCGACCCGATGGGCGTGCACACGGGCGACTCGATCACCGTCGCGCCGGCGCAGACGCTGACCGACCGCGAGTACCAGAATCTGCGCAACGCCTCGATCAAGGTCATGCGCGAGATCGGCATCGAGTGCGGCGGCTCGAACGTGCAGTTCGCGATCGACCCCAAGACCGGCCGCGTGATCGTGATCGAGATGAACCCGCGCGTCTCGCGCTCCTCGGCCCTCGCCTCCAAGGCGACCGGCTTCCCGATCGCGAAATTCGCGGCCAAGCTGGCCGTCGGCTACACGCTCGACGAGCTGCAGAACGACATCACGCGCGAGACGCCGGCCTGCTTCGAGCCCTCGATCGACTACTGCGTGGTCAAGATCCCGCGCTTTGCCTTCGAGAAGTTCCGCGGCGCCGACCGCACGCTCACGACGCAGATGAAGAGCGTCGGCGAGACGATGGCCATCGGCCGCACGTTCAAGGAGGCGCTGCAGAAGGCGCTGCGCGGACTGGAGACCGGACGTCCGGGTGTGGGCCTGGACCCGCGCGACCCGGCCGAGAAGCTGCTCGCCGAGGAGCCCGGTGCGCTGACGCGCCTCTTGCGCATCCCGAACGAACTGCGCCTGGTCGCGCTGCGCTGCGCCTACCGCGCCGGCTGGAGCACGACCGACATCTACGAAGCGACGGGGATCGACCCGTGGTTCCTCGAGAACATCCGCGAGCTGGTCGAGTTCGAGACCGAACTCGGCGGCGCGCTGATCACGCGCGAGCTCTTGCGCGAGGCGAAGCAGAAGGGCTACTCCGACAAGCAGATCGCGCTCGCGATCGGCTCGAACGAGCCGGACGTGACCGCGCTGCGCCAGGAATGGGGCATCGAGCCCACCTACAAGCTCGTCGACACCTGCGCGGCCGAGTTCGAGGCGGTGACGCCCTACTACTACTCGACCTGGGAGGACGAGTGCGAGGTGCGCCGCACCGACAAGAAGAAGATCGTCATCCTCGGCGGCGGCCCCAACCGCATCGGCCAGGGCATCGAGTTCGACTACTGCTGCGTGCACGCCGCCTTCGCCGCGCAGGAGATCGGCCGCGAGGCGATCATGGTCAACTCGAACCCCGAGACGGTCTCGACCGACTACGACACCTCGGACCTGCTGTTCTTCGAGCCGCTGACGCACGAGGACGTGATGAACATCGTCCGCAAGGTGCAGCCCGAGGGCATCATCGTGCAGTTCGGCGGCCAGACGCCGCTCAACCTCGCCAGCGGCCTGCACCAGTCGCACGCGCCGCTGATCGGCACCTCGGTCGAGTCGATCGACCGCGCGGAGGACCGTGAGCTGTTCTCGGCCGTGCTGCGCAAGCTCGGCCTGCATCAGCCCGAGAACGGCCTCGCGCGCAACTCCGGCCAGGCCTTCGAGATCGCGCGCCGCATCGGCTATCCCGTGCTCGTGCGCCCGAGCTACGTGCTCGGCGGCCGCGCGATGGAGATCGTCTACGACGACGCCGCGCTCGACCACTACATGCAGCACGCAGTGCAGGCCACGCCCGACCGCCCGATCCTCGTCGACAAGTTCCTCGAGGAAGCGATCGAAGTCGACGTCGACTGCATCTGCGACGGCCGTATCAGCGTGATCGGCGGCGTGATGGAGCACATCGAGGAGGCCGGCATCCACTCCGGCGACTCGACCTGCGTGCTGCCGCCGCACACGCTCTCGACCGGTCTCGTCGAGGAGATCAAGCGCGCGACCAAGGCGATGGCCAAGGAGCTCGAGGTGCGCGGCCTGATGAACGTCCAGTACGCGATCAAGGACGACAAGGTCTACGTGCTCGAGGTCAACCCGCGCGCCTCGCGCACGGTGCCCTTCGTCTCGAAGGCCATCGGCGTGCCGCTTGCCAAGCTCGCGACCAAGGTCATGTGCGGCATGACCCTCGAAGAGCTCGGCTTCACCGAAGAGGTGCTGCCGCCCTACTTCTCCGTCAAGGCGCCGGTCTTCCCCTTCAACAAGTTCCCGAACTCCGACATCACGCTCGGGCCCGAGATGCGCTCGACCGGCGAGGTCATGGGCATCGATGTGGACCTCGGCCACGCCTTCGTGAAGGCCTACCAGGCCGCCGGACTCAAGCTGCCCAAGGCGGGCAAGATCTTCCTCTCGGTCAAGAACTCCGACAAGCGCGCGATCGTGCCCGAGGCGCGCACGCTGGTGCAGCTGGGCTACGAGCTGCTCGCGACCGACGGCACGTACCGCGCGCTGAAGTCGAACGGCATCGCGGTAACGCGCGTCAACAAGGTCAACGAGGGCCGCCCGCACGTGGTCGACATGATCAAGAACCGCGAGGTCGCGCTGGTGCTCAACACGCCGCTCGGCAAGCAGCAGCGCGTCGACGACTCGATGATCCGCGCCGCCGCGGTGACCGCGGGGGTCCCCTGCATCACCACGCGCGCCGGCATCAGCGCCGTCGTGAGCGCCCTGACCGCGATGCACCGCGCCGACTACAGCGTCAAGTCGCTGCAGGAGCACCACAAGACGCTCCCCAAGCGCCACGCGCCGACGGGGATTCCCAAGAAGGCGCGCGTCTAAGCGCGCGCCGCAACAGGCACCGAAGGCGCGCGTCCAAGCGCGCGCCGCAAGCAGTGCACCAGGCGCGCGTTTACCCGCGCGCCGTTGTGCCGCCTACTTCCCCTCGTCGCGCTGGCGCGAGGTGATCTCCACCGAGTAGGTCCAGTTGTTCTCCTCGGGGATCTCGTGGTCGCGCACACGGTTCTTGCCGCCGAGCTCGATCGTGAAGTCCGTCACGCGGATGCGCCGACTGTCGGCCTCGAGCTTGTAGAGGAAGTTCGCGATCTTCGAGCGCTGGAAGACCTTGTCGCGCGCGGTGGGCTTGATCAGCACCTTCTTGTCGACGATGCCCTTGGTCACGCTGACCGTGTTGGGGCTCGTGTCGTGCTCGCCGAGCTCGACGCCGTCGGCCGTGATCGCGCGCTCGATGTAGCTGCCCAGGCCCTCCGTCTCGGTGAAACCCTCCGCGGTTTTCACCTTGGTGAGCTGCGAGTGCTTGCGACCGAGCGTCTCGATCTCGCGCACGAGCTTGGCGACGTCGCTGTCGTCGTAGCTGCCGTTCGCGCCCTTGTGCGCGCCGCTCGTCTCGAGGTCGGCCTGCAGCTTGCTCAGCCTGTCGTACTGCAGGTAGCCGAGCACGCCGAGGGCGATCGAGCCCACGACCGAGAAGAGGATGATCCCGCGCGCGAGGTTCATGTTCTTGAAGAAGCTCATGGGTAGAAGCTCATGGGTTCGTGCGCCTCACTTCGCGGGCGTCGCCGCGGCGAGCTGGGTGATCTGGGCCTTCGAGACATCCACCTGCACGGTCAGCGAGGCGACCGCGATGCCCTTGCCGTTCTCGAGCGCCTTCGTGGGACGGTCCTCGACCTCGATGCACCAGGGGTTCTGCTTCAAGGCGCTGCGGAAGGCCTCGTAGTTGCCGGTCGCATCGGCCTGGTTCTCGGCGAAGAAAGAGACGTCCATGCTCACATCCACCGAGTCCGGCCGCCCGCCAACCTTGCCGGAGCGGTACGTGGAGCGCAGCATGCGCAGCGAGGGACGGCCCATCGCCTCGCCGCCCTTCTCGAGCACATCGAGCACGAGCGTCGCGGCCGTGAGCGAGGATTGCGGGTAGCTGATCTCCGCGTCCTGGCCGAGCTCCTTCTCGAGCCCCTTGATCTCGGAGAGGAGCATGCCGCGCACGACCGTGAGTTGCTCGAAGCGGTCGCGGTCGGTGTCCTGGTCCATGTCCTTGACGTACTTGACGACCTTCTCGGAGGGGTACTCGAGGTAGCCCTTCTGCCCCTTCTTGAGGTCGCCGACGAGCCAGTTCATCGCGCTCTCGCGCCAGAAGCGCAGCGACTCGTCCGCGACCTGGTGGTCCTTGTAGAGGAAGATGTTCCACACGCCGAGCAGCGTCACGAGCAGCAGGAACACGACGGCGATCGGCAATTCGATGCGCTCGAAGGCGCCGCTGTAGCGCAGTTCTTCGCGGCGCAGCGAGGGATGCAGCACGCCGCCGCCCATCTGGCGCAGCGCGGCGCCGTAGGCCGCGACGAGCTGGCCGCGACCCTGTGCCGGCGCGCCGCTCTCGCTGTCGAAGCATTCGAGTTCGCGCACGGGCACGTCGAGGATGCTCGTTCCGATGAGGTCAGGCAGCTCCCAGCCGCAGACGTAGATCGACTGCAACGGGTGCGCCACGCGCGCGGCGGAGACGGTGCGGCCGAGCTCGCGGCGGATGCGCTTCAGCGCCTGGTCGATGCGCCGCTGGCGCTCGGCGGGATCGGCGGGCGTCTCGACCACGGGCACGCTGACGGGCTTTTCGCCCTCGGCGGTCTCCTCCTCGACGGTCAGCGGCGTCGCGAGTTCCCAGGTCAGTGCGCCGATGTGGATCGCGCGCATCTCGCGCACTTTGCCGCCGTCGACGACGACCACCGAGGTGCTGTACTCGCCGACGTGCACGAGGATCTGCGCGGCGTCGATCGGGCACAGGCCGCCCTGCATCGCGGCGTTGACCATCGCGGTCGTCTCGAGCTCCATTTCGAAGGGCTCGACACCAGCCTTTTCGCACACCGCGAGCGGCCGGCGCACGTCGCGCTTCTGCACCGCAGTGATCAGGAGCTCGCTGGACTCGCTGGCCTCCTCGACCACCAGGAAGTCGACGACCACGTCGTCGATCGACCAGTGCGGGAGCAGGTTCTCGACCTCGAACTTCAGCACCTCCTCGATCTTCGCCTTGTCGGCGAAGGGCAGGTGCAGCGTGCGGAAGGCGCCCATGCCCGCGTCGATCGCCGCGCCGACGCTGTCGGTCGGCACGTTGGCTTCCTTGGCGGCCGCGCGCAGGGCCGCGGCGGCTTCGTTCAGGTCCGCGACCTCGTCACCGGTCGCGCGCGGCAGTTCGCCGAGCACATAGGAGACGATCTTGTGGCGCTTGGGGCTGCCGTCGAGGACGACCAGCTCGAAGCGCCGGGGGCCGATTCGTATGCCGCAGGATCGGGCCATGTGGATTCAGTGGGTGTTCGTGGGCAGGCCCTGAGCCAGCTCTTCGAAGCGTTGGCGCTGGTTCTCGGGCAGGACGTGGTCCTGGATCAGGCTGCGATAGTACTGGCCCCGCTCTTCGAGTTCCGAGGCATAGAGGTTCATCGTATCCGCCATGCGTCTGGATTGGATGTCCTCGAGGTCGTGGGCGTAGGCGGCGAGCACCGTTTCGAGGTGCTGCGTGCGCTCCGGCGAGAGCGAGAAGGTCGCGAGCAGCATGCGGCGGTAGTCCTCGAAGGGACCGACCTTGGGCTCGGGGCGCAGCCGCGAAGCGGTGGCCCAGACCCCGGCCGCGGTGCCCGCGCCGAAGCTCACCAGGGCCAAGAGAACGACCCAGACGCGCAGGTTGTTCACGGCTTCTTCCCGGACTCCAGCGGCGCGTCCGGACCGGCCTTCGGCTTGGTCTTCACCGCGTCCAGCTCGGCACGCTTCTGCTTGCGCTCGGCTGCGTTCAGACGGTCGAGCTCCTGGATCGCGCGGCTGAGCTGCGGCGAGCTGTCGGCGAGCATGCGGTCGGAGTGCGGCAGGGCGAGCTGGCGCATGCCGAGCGAGAGCACGAACAGCAGCGCCGCGGCGGCGGCGGTACAGGTGAGCACGAAGCGCAGCATCCGGCCGCGCTCCTCCTCGGCGCGCGGGGCGGCGAGGCTGGGCGGGAACTCGCCCGTGTCGCCTTGCAGCGCGCGGCGCGCGACGCGCGCGGCGAAACCCGCGGGCACGGCGACCGGCTCGCTGGCGGCGAACCAGCGCTTCAGGTTCTTGCCGTCCTGCGCGGAACCGCGGCAGGGCTGGCAGTCGAGCAGGTGCTGGCGCAGCGGGCCGGCCTGCGCCTGCGTGAGCTCGCCGTCGAGGTAGCTCGGGATCAGGGATCGTGCGTTCTGGCATTCCATGTGGTTGCCCTCCAGTCAGCTCTCGTTGCCGAACTCGGGGTGTTTCTGAAGCAGGCGTTCTTTGAAGCGAGCGCGCGCGCGGAAGAGGCGCGATTCGACCGTTCCGATGGAGATCCCGAGCAGGTCGGCGATGTCCTGGTAGGCCATGTCCTCGTACTCGCGCAGCACGAGCACCGTGCGGAAGATCTCGGGCAGGCCCTCGAGCACCTCCTGCGTGATGCGCGCGATCTCTTCGCGCTCGAGCGTCGCCGAGGGGCTCGGGCTCGCGGCGCTGGGCGCGGCCGGGACCGCTTCGAGGTCCTCGACCGCCTGCACCGGCGAGCGGCCGCGGCGCTTCAGGCTGTCGAGGATCGTGTTGACCGCGATCCGGTACAGCCAGGTGTAGAAGGACGATTGGCGCTGGAACGAGGCGAGGCGGCGGAAGGCCTTCAGGAAGGTCTCCTGCGCCAGGTCCTCGATCTCGACCGGGTTGCGCGTGTAGTGGCGGATCAGGTTGAAGATGCGCTGCTCGTAGCGCTCGACGAGCAACTGGAACGACGCCTGGCTGCCGCCGAGGACTTCGTCCACGAGGCAGGTGTCGTCGGGAGCTTCTCGTTCCATGAGCCGCGGTTGCATGCCGGTCCAGGGACGCCCCGGACGGCTCGCTATTCCCGGCCCTCCGGCAGGCTCGAGCCGCGGTCGAAATCGCCCAGGCGGTGCCCAAGCTTGTCGCGCTTCGTACGCAAGTACCTGATATTAGACGAGTTAGGAGGCGTCGAGAGCGGCAGCTGGTCGACCACCTCCAGACCGTAGCCGTGCAGGCCGGCGATCTTCTTGGGGTTGTTCGTGAGCAGCGTCATCCTCCGCACGCCCAGGTAGTGGAGGATCTGAGCGCCCAAACCGTACTCGCGCAGGTCGGCCGGGAAGCCCAGGCGCTCGTTGGCCTCGACGGTGTCCAGACCGGTGTCCTGCAGCCGGTAGGCCTTGAGCTTGTTCTCCAGCCCGATGCCGCGGCCCTCCTGGCGCATGTAGACCAGCACGGCGCGCGGCTGCTTGCCCAGGATCTCGAGCGCCTTCTCCAGCTGCAGGCCGCAGTCGCAGCGCAGCGAGTGGAAGACGTCGCCGGTCAGGCACTCGGAGTGCACGCGCACGAAGACCGTCTCGTCGAGGGGCGGTCGCAGGCCGTCGAGGCCCGGCTCGGGCATGCCCAGGCTGAGTGCGACGTGCTCACGCCCGTCGATCTTCGAGCGGAACATGTGCGTCAGGAAGGTCCCAAAGCGCGTCGGCATAGGCACGTCGAGCTCGAGCGGCTCGATCAGGCGCTCATTGGTCCGGCGCCAGGCGATCAGGCTCTCGATCGTGCAGATCTTGAGCCCGTGGCGCTGCGCGAAGATCTCGAGGTCGGGCATGCGCGCCATCGTGCCGTCGTCGCGCATGATCTCGCAGATCACCCCCGCCGGGCGCGAGCCCGCCAGGCGCGCCAGGTCGACGATGCCCTCGGTCTGGCCGCCGCGGACGAGCACACCGCCCTCGCGGGCGCGCAGCGGGAACACGTGGCCGGGCCGGGCGAGGTCGTTCGGGCGGGCCTCGGCGCGGCAGGCGACGCGGATCGTGTGCGCGCGGTCGCGGGCGCTGATCCCGGTCGTGACGCCGTGCGCCGCCTCGATCGAGACCGTGAAACCCGTCCCCATCTTGCTCGTGTTGAGCGGCGTCTGCGGGCCGAGCTCGAGCGCGTCGCACAGCTCCGGCGCGAGCGGCATGCACACCAGGCCGCGGCCCTCGCGCGCCATGAAGTTGATCGCCTCGGGTGTCACGTACTCGGCCAGCATCGCGAGGTCGCCCTCGTTCTCGCGGCCGGGGTCGTCGACCAGGATGATCATCCGGCCGGCCTGCAGCTCGGCCAGAACTTCGGGGATCGTGGCGATCGTCATGGGTGGGCTCAGGGCCCCTGAAACGGGGCTCGCCGAGCGTTTCATGGTAAGAAGGCAGCCCCATCCCAGCCACTGCCATGAGCCGGACCCGCATCGTCACCCTCACCCTCGCGCTCGCCCTCTGCACCCCCGCCTGCAGGAACCTGGATGGGCTGCGCCCGCCGCTCCCCGCGGGACGGCAGAATGCGCTCCCGCCGACCCCGGTCGAGCCCGCGCCGGCGCAGGACCCGATCTCGTCGATCCTGCGCTACGAGGCCGCGCGCAGCGATGGCCAGGGCTTCCTCCAGTTCCAGCTCGCCCGCGGCGACGAGGCCGCGCGCGTCCGCGCCGCCACGGCACTCGGCCGGATGCCTTTCCCCGAGCAGGGCGCGAGCGTCTCGAGGGCTCTCGAGAGCGGCCTGGACGACATCCGCCCGCGCGTGCGGGCAGCCACGGCCTTCGCGCTCGGCCTGCGCGCGGACCCAGCGACCGCGGCGGCGCTCGCCGAACGGCTCGCGGGCGCGGAGCCTGAGGTCGAGGTTCGCGCGCGCCTGGTCGAAGCCGCGAGCCGCATCGACGCCCCGAGCCTGTGGAGCGCCGTGATCGGCGCGCTCTCGGACGAGCACGCGGCTGTGCGCGAAGAAGCCGCGCTCGGCATCGCGCGCTGGAAGACCGACACCCAGGACGCCCCGGCGGCCGACGCGGCGCTGCTCGCGACCGCCGGCCCGGGCACGGCAGCGGGCAAGGACCCCGAACTGCGCTGGCGTGTGCTCTTCGCGCTCGCCCGCCGCAAGTGCGCGGCCGCGCGCGGAGTGTTCGTCGAGGCGCTCGCCGATCGCGACCCGCGCGCGCGCACCTACGCCGCGCAGGGCCTCGCGGCGATCCCGCTCGACGACGCGGCGTTGGCAGCGATCACGGGCGCGCTCGGCGACCACGACGCACGCGTGGTGTGCGAGCTCCTGCGCGCCCTCGGCGAGCATCCGCTCCCCGCCGCACTCGAGCCGCTGCTGCGCCTGGCCGGGCACCCGAGCGCGCACGTGCGGCGCTGCCTCTTCGAGGCGCTCGGCCATTTCCGCGACTACCGCACGGCGCAGGAGCGCGAGCAGGCCGTCGCGGCGCTCGAGCAGGCGCGCAACGATCCCTCGGTCAACGTGCGCGCCGCGGCGATCGTCGCGGGCGCGAAGCTCCTCGGCGATGCGGCCGCGGCCGGGCTCGAGCAGCGCCGCGCGGACAAGGATCCGAACCTGCGCCTGGCTGCAGCGGCCGGCTTTGCTGAGCTCTCGGATGCGCTCGCCGTGCCGGCGCTCGTCGCACTCTCGCGCGACCCTGACCTGCGCGTCGCGGGCGCGGCGATCGAGGGCCTAGCCAAGCACCTCGGCGATGCGTCGCGCGCGCGCCTGCACGAGGTCCTCGAGGGCGGCGACAACGGCCTGGCGCTGGCCGCGGTCGAGTCGCTGCGCAACGCGCCGCTCGAATCCGATCTCGATTCCATGGAGGCCTGCTGGAAGCGCGCGAGCGGCGACATCTCGAGCGAGCTCAAGGCCGGCCTCTCCAGGAACGCCGCGAAGATCTCGGGCGAGCGCGCCGCGAAATTTGCCGCCCTGAAGGAGGCGCCACGCCGGCGCACGCACGTCGGCGAACTCGAGCACTACGACGCGAACCCGCGCGTCGAGGTCGCGACCACGCGCGGGACGATGGTCTTCGAGCTCTTCCCCGAAGAGACGCCACTGCACGTGCACAACTTCCTCGAGCTCGCGCGGCGCGGCTACTACGAGGGCACGCTCTTCCACCGCGTCGTGCCCGATTTCGTGATCCAGGGCGGCGACTATCGCGGCGACGGCAACGGGGGGAAGACCTGGGACGGCGATCTGCTGCCCGGCGAATTCACCCCACGGAAATTCGTGCGCGGATCGCTGGGCATGCCGCGCAACGAGGACCCCGACAGCGGCGGCAGCCAGATCTTCGTCACGCACCGCGAGACGCCCCACCTCGACGGCCGCTACACGCTCTTCGGCCAGCTCCTCTCGGGCGAGGACGTGCTCGACGCGATCGAGGTCGGCGACCGGATCCTCTCGGTCCGCGTGCAGCCCGGCCGGGGCAGCCGCTAGACGCCCAGGGAATCCGCACTTCGGCTCAGTTGCCGCGGCGGGCTGTCCGAAAACGAGCGTGGAACGAGGGGCCCGCCCCGGGCGCCGCGAACCGTCCACACCGATGCATCGCTTCTGGGTCTTGTTCGCGGTCGGAATCATCACGTGCAGCGCGGCTGTCACGCTGCACGACATGCATTCGCGCGTCGAACGCCTCGAGCAGACGCCGCGCGCCGATCCCGAGCAGGTTGCGCGTCTGCGCGCGAGCCTCGACAACACGCAGAAGGCCGTCCAGCAGGCGCTCGATTCGATCACGCAGCTGCGCCAGGAGGGCGAACGCACGCGCGAGATGCGCGAGCAGCTCGCTGCGCTCGAGCGCGACCTGCAGAACGCCTCCGGCGAGCTCGACGTACAGCGCTGCAAGCTCGAGGAGTGGGAGACCGACCAGCCGCGCGAGGTCGAATCGCTCGTCTCGACGCACGTCGAAGAACTGCGCAGCGGCCTTGACCAGCGCTGGACCGAGCTCTCCGCCGTCGCGGAACACGCGCTGGGCGTTGCGCAGGGCGCGCGCACCGAGATCGAGCAGGGCCTCGCGCGCGACGAGGAGCGCATGTGGCGCGAGCTCGTCGGCCCCGTCGTGCAGCTCGCCGGCGACGAGACAGTCGGCAGCGGCGTGCTGCTCGCCTCCGAACCGCTGCCCGAGAAGCAGGGCTGGCGCACCTACGTCGTGACCGCCTGGCACGTCGTGCGCGACATCGAGAAGGACCCCGAGCACCCGAGCACGCCGGTCCCCGTCGCGATCTACGCGCCCGACCGCAGCATCCAGAACGAGACCGCGCACGTCGTGCGCTTCGACCCCGCTCTCGACGCGGCGCTGCTCGAGCTCGACAGCCGTGCCAGGGTCGAGTGCGGCGCAACGCTCGCCACGCGCGAGCGGCTGCATAGCGCGCGTATCTTCGACCAGATCTACGCCGTCGGCTGCCCGCTCGGCAACGACCCGATCCCGACCTTCGGCGAGATCGCCGACACCGACCACATCGTCGACGGCGCGCGCTACTGGATGATCAGCGCACCGACCTACATCGGCAACTCCGGCGGCGGGATCTTCGATGCCAAGACGCACGAGCTGATGGGCATCTTCTCGAAGATCTACACGCACGGCACGCTGCGGCCGACCGTCGTGCCGCACATGGGCCTCGTTGTCTCGATCGAGACCATGTACGACTGGCTCGACGAGGTGCACTACGCGGGTCTGGCGCCGGCGAAGCCGGTCGCGCCGGAAGTGCACGCGCAGCCCGCGACGGCGAACGCCGCTGCGGTGAAGTGAGCGGCGCGTCGGCCTAGTGCCGGAAGTGCCGCACGCCGCTGAACACCATCGCGGCGCCCTGCTTGTCACAGGCGGCGATGACTTCCGCATCGCGCACCGAGCCGCCCGGCTGCAGGATCGCGGTCACGCCGGCCTCGAGCGCGAGCTCCACGCCGTCGGCAAAGGGGAAGAACGCGTCCGAGCCGAGCACGGCGCCCTTGGCTTCCGCGCCGGCCTTCTGCACCGCGAGGCGCACCGAGTCGACACGGCTCATCTGGCCCGCGCCCACGCCGAGCACGCGCGTGCCCTTCGTGAGCACGATCGCGTTCGACTTGACGTGCTTGGCGACCTTGTTCGCGAAGTCCAGGCCCGCGAGCTCCGCGCGCGTCGGTGCACGCGCGGTCATCACCTTGGCCTGCGTCACGTCGGCCGCGGCGAGGTCGCGACCCTGCAAGAGAAAGCCGCCGACGAGCTTCTTGAGCTCGAAGTCACGCTCGTCGCGCGCGGCGCTCTTGAACTCGCCCACCTCGAGCAGACGCACGTTCTTGCCCCACTTGGGCTTCTCGGTCAGCAATTTGAGCGCATCCGCGTCGAAGGAGGGCGCGGCGATGGCCTCGACGAAGCGGTTTCCCGAGACGAGGAATTCCGCGCTCGCGAGATCGACCGGGCGCGTGAACGCGAGCACGCTGCCGAAGGCCGAGACCGGGTCGCCGGCCCAGGCGAGCTCGAGCGCGGCGGCGCTCGTGTCGCCCGCGGCGGCGCCGCAGGGGTTGTTGTGCTTGATCACGGCCACGAAGGGCGCGTCGAACTCCTTCGCCAGCGCGAGGGCCGAGTCGAGGTCCACGAGGTTGTTGTAGGAGAGCGTCTTGCCGTTCAGCACCTTTGCGCCGGCGATGCAGGGCTCCTGCGTTCCTCCCGTGCGGTACAAGGCCGCGGTCTGGTGCGGGTTCTCGCCGTAGCGCAGTTCGTCGACCTTCACGCCGGCGAGCGAGAAGCTCGGCGGGTAGGCGCTCTGCGTCTTGCCATCGCGCTTCTCGGCCTCGAACATCCAGCGCGCGATCGCGGCGTCGTAGCGCGCGGTCAATCCGAAGGCCTTGGCGGCGAGCTCGCGCTTCAGGTCGAGGCCCAGCACCCCGCTGTTGCGCTGCAGCTCCTCGAGCACGCGGCCGTAGTCGGCCGGGTCGGTGACGATGCCCACATAGAGGTGGTTCTTCGCGGCCGAGCGCACCATCGAGGGCCCGCCGATGTCGATCTGCTCGATCGCTTCCTCGCGCGTGATGCCGCTCTTCTGGACGGTGGCTTCGAAGGGGTACAGGTTGACCACCACGAGATCGATCGGCGCGATCTGGTGCGCCCGCATCGCCGCCGCATGTTTGGCGTCGTCGCGCAGCGCGAGGATGCCGCCATGCACCTTGGGGTGCAGCGTCTTCACGCGCCCGTCCATCATCTCGGGGAAGCCCGTGTAGTCGGAGACCTCGCGCACCGCGATGCCCGCCTTGCGCAGCGCGGCGAAGGTGCCGCCGGTCGAGAGCAGCTCGACCCCCATCTGCGCGAGGGCGCCCGCGAAGGCTTCGATGCCGGACTTGTCGGAGACGCTGACGAGGGCGCGCTGGATGCGTTGAGACATGCTGGGGTTCCCTGGAAAACCGCAGTCTAGCGCAGCGCGCGCGCCCGACAATACGCGCTCAGGTCCCCGCGCCGAGGCGCTGCAGGGTCTGCACGAACTGCTTGGGCTCTACGACGCCCGAGCTGCCCGCGAGAAAGCCGCCGTCGGAATCGGTGAAGAGCACGAAGGGCAGCATCTCCGCGTCCTCGAGCTGGGCGGCGAGCTCGAGCACCTCGGGTTCGCACTCGTCCGCGTCGGCGGCGAGCGCGACGAAGTGCCGCTTCAGGATCGGCCCGACGTCGGGCCGCGGAACGACGCCCTGCACGAACGAGCGGCACTGGCTGCAGAGCTCGCGCCCGAGCTCGATGAAGATCATGCGCCCCGTGGCGCGTGCTTCGGCCTTCGCCTCCTCGAAGCTGCGGTGCCAGCTGAGGGTCCCCCGGTCGTCGAAATGCGGATGCGGCTGCACTGAATTCATGGCCCGTGCGCCAGGACGCCGCGCGGGAAGTCTTTTCCCGGGTGGGCGCGCGAGCGGCACTCCCCTGTTGGACCATGCGGCGCGGCTCAAGGCAACGGGGTGGATGCGGCGAAGAACACGCTGAACCCTCGAGTCCGACCCCGCTGTGCGCGCCCGTCTCCTCCTCTCGCTTGCGAGTGCCCTGGCCCTCGTAAGCCTCCCCGCCTGCTTCCTCTTCCACGGGGGGAAGGAGGCGAACATCCTGCTCGTCGTCGTCGAGAGCCTGCGCTACGACGCGATCAGCAACGCGAGCGGAGCCGCCCGGACCCCCAACCTGCACGCGCTCGTCGCCGACGGCACGGCGTTCCGCAGCTGCTTCAGCCACTCGCCCTCCACACAGCCGGCCCTCGCTTCGCTGCTCTCCTCGCGCCTGCCGCACGAGCACGGCCTGATGCACAACGGCGACGAGCTCAGTGAGGGCGTGGCGCTGCTCCCCGAGTGGCTCGGAAAGCGCGGCTACCAGACCTTCGCGGCCTTCGGGCTCGCGAGCAGCGCGCCCGCGCGCCGCGGCCACGGCCTCGACCGCGGCTTCGGAAGGGTCGTGACCTTCCCCCACGAGCTCGCCGACGCGAGCGACGTGCTCGACAGCTTCGACGCATTCCTCGACGGCGCGGTGAAGAAGAGGCCCTGGTTCGGGATGCTGCAGTTCACGGAGACGCGCCAGCCCTTCGACGCGGGCGAGGATGACCGCGTCGAGGCCTCGGTGATCCGCGATGGCGAAGAGCCGGAGACGATCTCGATCGGCGACAGCTGCTTCTGGGAGCGCACGGCCTCGCTGCCCCCCGGCCGCACGCGCTTCACGATCCACGGCGATGTGCCCATGCGCATCCTGCGCTTTGGCGCCAAGTCCGGAGCGCGCCAGCTGCACGTCGTCTTCGAGCGCGGCGCGGCGATCGAGCCCGGCAAGGACTTCGTGATCTCGGTCGAGAACCCCGACGCGGATCCGCTCACCTGCGAGCTCGAAGGCTGGTTCCACGACGCGCCCTCGCTGGCGGCGAGCCGCAAGCGCTACCGGCATGAGATCGAAGCGGTGGACGACGCCATCGGACGCCTCGTGGAGGATTTGAAGGCGCGCGGCATCTACGAGCAGACGGTGATCGTGCTCACCTCCGACCACGGGCTCGCGCTGGGCGAGCACGACGCGCTCGGCCGGGGCGACGCGCTCTTCGACGAGTTCCTGCACGTCCCGCTCCTGATCAAGCCGCTGAAGGACGACTCGCGCGCACCCGAACTCGCGCTCTCGGTTTCCGACGTGACGCGCCTCGCGGACGTCGTGCCCACGCTGCTCGACCTCTCCGACGTCAGCCCCATGCCGGGCGCGGGCGGCGGCACGCTGCTCGAGCACCGCCGGCGCGAATTGATCGCGGAGACGCACACCGGCGAGAGCGCAGGCTCCGTGTTCGCGTTGCGCGACGAGCGCTTCAAGCTGCTGCTCGGCTCGCAGACCAACCGCTTCTCGATGTACGACCTGCGCAGCGACACGCTCGAGCAAGAGGACGTCTTCCCGCTGCAGGGCCAGAACAAGCCCGAATGGCAGCGACGCCTGGGCGCGCTCGTCGGCGGCGTCCACGCGCCCAGGCCGCACCCCGACACGCGTTTCGAGGCGCTGGGGTACTGAGCGCGCGCGGCGCCGCGCGCCGCGGAGCTGCTGGAGGCCTCACTGCGCGCCGGATCGTGCGCCCCCTCCCGTGAGCCTCGCCGTGCGCCCCGTCGTGCGCCCCGCTACGCGCCGCCGCGTTGACGCAGGTAGGCCTCGATGAAGCCGTCGAGCTCGCCGTCGAGCACCGCGCCGATGTTGCCCGTCTCGTATTCGGTGCGGTGGTCCTTCACCATCTGATAGGGGTGCATCACGTACGAGCGGATCTGGCTGCCGAAAGCGATCTCGCCCTTCTGGCCGTAGAGCTTGGAGAGCTCGGCATCGCGCTCGGCCTCCTTCATCTGGATCAGCTTCGCCTGCAGCAGCTTGAACGCGAGCTCCTTGTTCTTGAGCTGGCTGCGCTGCGTCGAGCTGCGGATGACGATGCCGCTGGGAAGGTGGCGCAGGCGCACCGCGGTCTCGACCTTGTTGACGTTCTGACCGCCCGCGCCGCCCGAGCGCATGGTCTCGATCTCGACGTCGCTCTCCTTGATCTCGACCTTGATCGTGTCGTCGAGCAGCGGCGTCACGTCCACCGAGGCGAAGGCCGTGTGCCGGCGCGCCTGGCTGTCGAAGGGGCTGATGCGCACGAGCCGGTGCACGCCGATCTCCGCGCGCAGGTAGCCGAAGGCGTAGTCGCCGTCGATCTCGAGCGTCGCCGAGCGGATCCCGCCCTCGGTCTCGTCCTGACGGTCGACTTCGCTGACCTTGAATCCGCGGCGCTCGGCCCAACGCACGTACATGCGGAAGAGCATCCCAGCCCAGTCGCAGGCGTCGACGCCGCCCGCGCCCGCGGCGAACTGGATGTACGCACCGCAGTGGTCTTGCGGTCCGCCGAGCATCACGCGGAAGTCGAGCTTGTGGATGCCCTCTTCGATGCGCGGCACGAGCGCCTCGATCTCGGGCAGCACCTGCGCGTCGCCCTCGCTCTGCGCCATCTCGGCCAGGATGCCGAACTCCTCGAAACCCGAGGCGAGTTGTTTCACCGGCTCGACGATCGAGCGCGCGTTCTTCATCTCCACCACGACCGCCTGCGCGCGCGTCGGATTGGCCCAGAAATCAGCCTCGTTCTGGAGCTCCTCGATCTCCCTCAGTCGCTTCTCGTTGGAAGCGTAGTCAAAGACTCTCCTTCAGCTGCTGGAAGCGGGCCTCGAGCTCTTGGATGCGCGCGGAGAGGTCTTTGATCGATGCCATGGGGCGAGGATTGTAGGGCTTCGAGCGCGGATGGGAAGCCCGCGCGCACCGTGAAGGTGAGCGGACCTTTCGCTCACGCGACGGCGCAGCTGCGCGCGCGTGCGCGGAGGGAAAGGTCCGCGGAGGATGCCGGCCGGAGGAACACAGCACGCGGCTGCGCAGCGTCCAGCGCGGAGGGCCCGAGGACCGTGCGACGCGGAATCGGCAGGACTCCGCGCCGCCAACCTCTTCCCCCGCTGCTTCGGCCAGGGTCCGGCCCGGACCCAAGTCAGTTCTTGCGCGGCTGCGAAAATGCTCCGGGAACGAGACGGCGTAGCTCCGGATCGTCGCGCTCGAGCATCCCGCTCGAGCGCACGAGCTTGGTGATCGCCTCGCGCTCCCTGGGCACGAGCTCGCTCACGACCTCGCAGCCCGTCTCGGTCACCACGACCACGTCCTCGATGCGCACGCCGATCCCGCTCGCGGGGTCGTAGACGCCCGGCTCGACGGTGAAGGCCACGCCCGGGACGAAGAGCTTGCCGCCGTCGCCCACGTCGTGGACCTCCATACCGATGTAGTGGCAGCAGCCGTGCGGCAGGAGCTTCTCCATGCCGCGCTCAGTGAGCACCTTGCGGCAGGCCGCCTCCACCTCGCGCATCGTCGCGCCCGGCTTGACGGCCGCGATGCCGGCTGTCTGGGCCGCGAGCACCGCGTCGTAGATCTCCGCCATGCGCGGCGTCCACTCGCCGTCCGTCGGCCACGAGCGCGTGATGTCGCAGTCGTAGTGGTCGTATTCGGGCGCGTAGTCGATCAGCAGCATCTCCTTCTCGCGCAGCACGCGCGAGCTGGCCGAGTAGTGCAGCGCCAGCGCGTTCGGCCCCGAGCCCACGATCGCGTGGTAGGCCGGCCCGCGCGCGCCCTCGTTGCGCTGCACGAAGCTCATCAGCGCATCCAGCTGCCACTCGCCCACGCCCGGCTTGGTCGAGCGCATCGCCTCGATCATCGCCAGCGCGCCCGAGCGGCCGGCACGCCGCAGCGCGTCGATCTCCTCGGGCGTCTTCACCCGGCGCAATTCCGCGAGCTGCGCAGCGCAGTCCTTCACGACCAGGCCGAATTTCGTCTCGAGGTTCGTCTTCAGAGCGGCTTCGCGGCTCGCGCGCCCGTCGAACGCGTCCTTCGCCTGCGCCGCGTCCGCCGGTCGCGCGCGATCCGCGCAGCCCGCGAGCTCGATGTACGGCTCCATGCTGACCCAGACCGTGCTGCCCTTCGGCGCGAACTCGGAGAGCGTCTGCTCGAGCTCCGTGTTCGCGCGCACCTCGGGAATGCCCGTCAACTGCGGCACCCAGGCGTCCGACGCGTCCCACAGCTCCCCTTCCCACGTCTCCTTCATCCTCGAGGCCGCCGGCAGGAACAAGATCGCGCGCGTGCTCTTCAAATCGATCAACAGCGCCGCGTTCGGGCTCTCGACGCCCGTCAGATACCAGAAGGTCTTGTCCTGCTCGAAACGCGTGTACGCGCGCGTATCCGGAAGCCCGCGCACCAGCACCACGCCCTCATGCGCCCCGATCGCCTCAACCAGCGCCGCGCGCCGGCCGGCGTGGAATGCCTTCCCCAACCCGCACACCTGGCCTTCCGGCACCGCCAGCTGCGCGGCCGTCGAATCCTGACCAAACAGCGGAACACACCCGGCCGCGAGAACGAGCGAAAGCAGCATGTCCCCAACCATAGCAAGCTCTCCCACCACCGTGAAAAATCCAGCCCGCCTGGTTTTTTGACGCTACGCCCGCACGCCTCTGCGCTCGTTGGCGGCGTCAAAAAACCAGGCGGGCTGGATTTTTCACGCGCGAGCGGTGAAGGATGGAAAACCGTGGCGGGCTGCGGTGTCCATTATTGCTCGAACATGCCACGCAGGAGGGGTTCGCCGGCGCGGATGTGCCAGCGGCCGCGGGCCATGACGTCGCGGACGGAGCCGGATGCGTCGAGCACGACGAGGTCGGCGTCGGCGCCGACGGCGATGCGGCCTTTTTGGGTGAGACGGAAGAGGCGCGCGGGGTTGCTGGTGAAGACGGGGAGGATGTCTTCGAGCGCGCGGCCGCGTTGGAGGAGTTTCTGGAGCGTGCGTGCGAGCATGGCGGGGTCGCCGACGTCCATGGCGACGATGCGTTTGTCGGCGTCGACGACGGGCAGGCATCCGCCGCCGTCGGTGCTGGCGGTGATGCGTTCGCGCGGGAGCTTCGAGTCGAGGAAGCGTTCGATCGCGTCCTCGGCGCTCCAGGCGTCCTCGCCCTTCTCGAGCGGGTAGGCGGTGACATCGATCGTGCAGCCCTGCGCGGCGAGCGCGAGCGCCTCGTCGAAGAGGCGCCGCTTGCGGTTCGTGTGCGTGGGGTGGAAGGTGCGCGGCGGGATCTCGCTATGCTCGAGGGCGCGGCGCACGAGGTCGAGGCCGCGCTCGCCGTCGCCGACGTGCAGGTGCAAGACGCCCGCCTTGCCCGTCATGAGGCCCGCGACGTGCGCGTCGGCGGCCAGACGCAGGAGCTCGTCCAGCGTCGGCTGGCTCGAACGGTGGTCGCTGATCGCGACCTCGCCGATGCCGATGCAGCGTTCGAGGTGCACCAGGTCGCCGCGCACGCTGCCGGTGAGCGTCGTGGGCGGCACGTGGTAGCCGCCGGTATGGCACCAGGCGGAGAGGCCTTCCTCGTTCAAGCCGTGCGCGCGCGCGAGCAGCTCGGCGGTCGAGCGCGTGGTGTCGTCGGTGCCGAGCACGCCGATCACGCTCGTTACGCCGCCGCGCGTGAAGCGCGTGAGCGGAACGGGCGGAACCTTCGAGCGCAGACCCATCTCGCCGCCGCCGCCGGTGATGTGCGCGTGGCAGTCGATCAGACCGGGCACGAGGCGCGCGCCGGCGAGGTCGAGCGTCTCGCAGGCGAGCTCCTTCGGCAGCGTCGGAGGCTTCTCGCCGATCCAGACGATGCGTTCGCCCGCGACGAGCAGCGAGCGCAGTCCGAGGAGCTCGGGGGCGTGGACGAGTGCGTTGGTGAGCAGCGTGAGCTGGGTCATGGCTTCTGGTCGAGCCTAGCGAGTTCCTTCTTCGCGCGCTCGGTCTCCTGCGCGTCGCCGAGCAGCGCGGCGAGCTTCTCGAGCGCCTCCCAGGCGTGGCGGTCGTCTGGGTCGACCGCGACCACGCGGCTCGCGGTCTGGAGCGCGGCCTTGGTCTGGCTCTGCTGGGTCTCGCGGGCAAGTTGCGCGGCGAGGAGTGCGTGCAACGCGTCGAGGCGCTCATGGTCGAGCCCCCCGCATTCGAAGGAGCGGTAGAAGCTGTCGAGGGCCTCGGCTTCGCGCTCGAGCTTCACCAGCGCGACGCCGAGGTTCCACCAGTCCCTTCCGTCCGTCGAGTCGAGGTCGACGGCCGCGCGCAGCAGGCGCACGCCCTCCTCCCAATCGGAACGGTCGAGGGCCGCGTCGGCCTGCTCCTCGAAGAAGATCGCGGCGCCGCCGAAATTCCACTTCGGCCACCAGACGGTCGCACCCGCAGCGAGCAGCGCGAGCAGTGCCGCGCCAAACGGCAGTGCGCCGATCCGGAAGCGGCCCTCCTGCGTGATCGCGAAGCCGGCGAGTGCGCCGAGCACGGCTCCCGATCCGTGGCCCCAGTTGGAGATCGGGAGCCAGCCCTGCCAGGTCGCGAGGATGCAGAAGAAGAACCACCCGACCATGATCTTGTTGATGCGCGGCGTCAGCACGCCGCGCAGTCGGTAGCAGCCGCGCGAACCCGTGTAGAGCATCGCCCACATGCCGTACACGACACCCGAGATGCCGATGCCGCCGCGATCGAAGGCGTGCATCGCCGCGCTGCCGCCGAGCATCAGGAAGATCGTCGAGCCGAGCAGCATCGCCGCGGAGAGGCGCAACTCGATCGCGCGGCCCAGAAACCAGACACAGGTCAGGTTGAAGTAGAGGTGCAGGAAGTTTCCGTGCACCAGGTGCGCCGTGATCAGGCGCCAGGGCTCGCTGCCGAAGGCGCTCTGGTCGAGCACGAAGGCCTCGAGCCCGGGGCTCGTCCAGCCCGCGATCGAGAGCACGACCGCCGTGGCGCAGAGCGTGAAGGTCGCGGGCGTAGCTCGCGCGCCGCGCAACACGTCGACGAGCGCTCCGCTCGGGCCCTGTCTATTGGGGTCGGACATGCGCGCTCGCGGGATGGAACTCTCAGTGCTGCGCCGGATCGATGCGCTTGCACTCGTCGTCCGCGCGATCGTACCAGTCGTCGAGGCCGAGCTCGTCGGCGAGCCCGCGCACCGCCTCCCAAGCCGTGAGGTCGTCCGGATCGAGCTTGGCCAGGCGCGTGGCGTAGGTGAAGGCCTGCTGCGAATCCTGCTGGTCGATGTAGCGCGCATAGCGTTCGCGCTGCAGCTCGGCGAGGTAGGCGAGCTGACTCGCGTCCAGCCCCATGCTCTCGTACGCGCGCCAACAGGCGTCGGCGGCCTCGTCCTTGCGCCCGAGCCGGTCGAGCACGAAGCACAGGTTCCACCAGGCCTTGCCGTAGCGCTCATCGAAGGCGAGCGCCGTCTTCAAGAATCCCTCCGCGCCCGGTTCGTCGCCGGCTTCGAGCGCGTCGTAGCCCGCGCGCACGTACTCGACCGACGCGCCGCCGCGGTTCCAGCTCGTGCGCCAGCGCGTCGCGCCGCAGCCCAGGAGCGCGAGCAGCAGCGCGGAGAGCGGCACGATCGCCTGGTGGAACCGTCCGCGCGCGTCGAGGCACAGCGCGGCGAGCGTGCCAACGGCAAGGCCCGCCAGGTGGCCGTAGTTGGAGAACGGGAGCGCGAAGTCGATCTGCATCCCTTTCAAGAGCGGCGGGAGCGCCATGCACGCGAGGAGGAGAGCTCCCATGCCGGCGTTCAGCACTGCGCCCGTCGCTCCGCGCAAGGCCGGCGAGCGCCAGCCACCGACGACGAGCAGCGCCCACATGCCAAAGTCGATGCTCGTGAATCCGGTGCGGCCGAAGTCCAGCGCCTGCTCGGCGAAACCCGTCGCGAGCGCCGCGAGTGCCACGAAGGCCAGCATCGGCCCGCTCCCGATGCGGCGCTCGAGCGCGCCGCCGAGCACCCAGAAGCCGCCCATGCCGAACAGGAACTGCAGCAGGTCCCGGTGCACGAGCGGCGCGGCGAAGAAGCGCCAGGGCTGGCCCCAGAACGCGTGCCGGTCGATCACGAAGGGCCCGTCGCCAAGCTTCGTCCAGCACGCGATGGAGAAGGCCAGTCCGAGCACGAGCAGCAACGAGGTCGCGCGCAGCCGCGGCCTGCGCCCACCCTCGCCTTCGACCTCTTCCGTAGCAGCTTCTCCCACGCAGCTCCTTCCCCGGTTCACGGGCCGATGTATCCTTGGATCGGATGCGCCTCGCGCTCTTCGACCTCGATGATACGCTCTTCGACGGCGACACCGACATCGCCTGGAGCGACTTGTTGGCCGAGGAAGGCGCGCAGGATGCCTCGCGCACGCGCGCCTACCACGAGCAGTACCGCGCCGGCACGCTGGACATCGACGAGTTCTTCGCCTTCCAGCTCGAACCCCTCGCGCGCCACCCGCTGCCGCGTCTGCTCGCCTGGCGCGAGCGCTTCCTGCGCGAGCGCATCCTCCCGCGCATCTCGCCGCTCGCGCGCACGCTCGTGCGCGAGCACCAGACCTTCGGCCACGAGCTGGTGCTGATCACGGCGACGAACTCGTTCCTCACGCGGCCGATCTCCGAGGCGCTCGGCATCCCGCACCTGGTCGCGAGCGAGCCCGAGCGCGTCGGTGGCAGGTTCACCGGCCGGCTCGAAGGCGTGCCGTGCTTTCGCGAGGGCAAGGTGACGAAGCTCGTCGAGTGGCTCGCGCTGCGCGGCTTGCGCATGCACGAACTCGAGGCGAGCTTCTTCTACTCCGACTCGCACAACGACCTGCCGCTGCTCGGCAGCGTCACGCATCCCGTCGCCGTCGATCCCGACCCCGTGCTCGAGCGCCACGCGCGCCTGCACGGCTGGCCGATCCTCGAATTGCACGAACGTCACGGGCGAGCACAAGCTGCCGGCTGAACGTCGGGTGTATTCTGGGCCTCCACCCCTGCTGGAGTTGCCTCATGCGCTTGCACCCTCGTTCACTCCTCGCCGTCTCCGCGCTTCTCGCCAGCACGGCCTCCGCACAGGTCCAGGGACCGAGCAGTTCGCAGTCTCCCTACCTGCTGCCCACGGCACCCGGCGTGCTGACCGTCTCGATCCTCACCGCGGGTGACACGCCACTTTCCGACCCCAGCTACCGCATGGTCGGCGTCCCGGACGGACTCGGCGCATACGGAACGGGGGGCAATCGCTTTCAGCTGTTGATGAACCACGAGCTCAGCTCGAACACCGGCAGCGTTCACGCGCACGGCCAGAGCGGAGCCTTCGTCTCCGAGTGGTCGATCCGGCGCAGCGACCTCGCGGTGCTGGATGGCGCCGACTTGATCCAGAACACGCACCTGGTGACGGGCGGCCCCGCGTTTTCCCCGTTTCTGCTCGGGCGATCTGGCGCAACGCTCGGCCTTCTACTTCAACGACAACGACCCGAGCCACGTGCAGCTGTTCATGAACGGCGAGGAGTCCGGCAGCGAGGGCCGCGCGCTCGTGCACGTGCCGACCGGACCCTCGAAGGGTGAGACCTACGAGCTGCCGCGCCTGGGCAAGGCCAACTTCGAGAACCAGGTCGCACGCCCGGGCTTTTCGCGCGCGACGGTCGTCGCGGGCCTCGACGACTCCACGCCCGGGCAGGTCTACATCTACATCGGCCGCAAGACCGCGGCCGGGAGCTTCCTCGACCGCGCGGGCCTGACCAACGGCTTCCTCTTCGGCGTGCGCGTGCCGGGCGTGCCGCTCGAGGATCGCGTCACGGGCATCGGCACGCAGACGCAGTTCGAGCTCGCCAACCTCGGCGACGTGTCCGCGCTGAACGGCGCGGCGATCCAGGCCGCGAGCGTCAACGCCGGTGTGACCGAGTTCCTGCGGCCCGAGGACGGGGCCTGGGATCCGAACGATCCGCGCCGGTTCTACTTCAACACCACCGATCGCATCGACTCGGGCTCCCAGGTGGGCCGCAGCCGCTTGTGGCGCCTCAGCTTCAGCGACTTCCTCCACCCCGAACAGGGCGGGACGATCGAGATGCTGCTCGACGGCACCGAGGGCCAGCAGATGCTCGACAACCTCGCCGTCGACGCGCACGGCAACCTCATCCTGCAGGAGGACACGGGCAACAACGCGCACCTCGCCTCGATCTGGTTCTACGACGTGCACTCGGACCAGCTGACGCGCATCGCGCAGCACGACCCGAGCCGTTTCCTCGCGGGTGGAGCGAACTTCCTGACACAGGACGAGGAGTCCTCGGGCGTGATCGACGCCAGCGCGATCCTGGGGCCGGGCTGGTTCCTGCTCGATTCGCAAGCGCACTACTCGACCGACGCCGAGCTCGTGCAGGGCGGCCAGCTGCTCGCGCTTTTGTCCGCGTGATCGCGAAAGCCGAAGCGCGAGTACAGGTAGCGTCCCTCGCGCGTCGTGTGCAGCCGCAAGCGACCCAGGCGCAGCCGCCGCGACTCCTCGAGCAGCGAGCGCATCAGCGCCGAGCCGACACCGCGTCGGCGCCAGTCGGGCGAGGTGTAGACGTTGACGACGTAGCCCTCCTCGCCGGTCGGGCTGGCGGGCGAGGGCAGGCGCGGGAAGAGGTGCATCGCGAGCGCGCCGATCGCTCGGCCTGAATCGGCGCGCGCCATCCACACGAGCAAGGTGCGCTCGCCGATCCCGCGCTGGTAGGCCGCGCGCGTGCGCTCGATGAGCGCGTCGAGCTCACGCACGGGATCAGGCCGCGCCTGCTCGACGAAGAGCTCGATGCGCAGCCGCGCGAAGTCCTCGACATCGCGCGCGTCGGCGCGCAGCACGCAGAATCCGGTCTCAGAAACCATGCTCGCGCAGGACCTCCGCTCCAGCGAGATAGCGCGCGCCGCGCAACCAGCAGCGCAGGAAGGTGAGCAGCACCGTGGTCGCGACCAGGATCCACACCGCGTGCATCTGCGAGGTTCCCGCGACGAGCACGCCCTCCTGGCCGCGCGCGTACCAGCTCGCCAGCGCGACGAGCGCGACCTCGGCGCCCAGGATGCCCGCGAGCGGCCCGAGCGTGCGCAGCGGGTGGCGCGCGACCATCCACAGCGCGCCGAACCAGCCCACCAGCGCGCTGCGGCCTTGCGCGTTCGCGATGCGCAAGCGCGCGTAGTCGGCGCAGGCGAGCACGAGCGCCACACCGAGCGCGTAGACGCCGGCCTGCGCGAGCTGCAGCGCGACCGCGCTCCACTCCGAGGTCAAGTTCTCGAGCCGATCGCCGCTCGATTCGGGCAGGCGCAGGATCCAGCTCAGCACGACCTTGTTCCAGGGCCAGTCGAAGAGCGTCCACGACCACAGCGCGAGCAGCAGCAGCGTGCCGAGCCAGACGCGCACGTAGCGCCAGAAGAAGCGCCGCGCACCCGAGCCCGCGCGCTCGATCACGCGCCGTTCCTGGCCGTCGAGCGCAAGCTCGGCCCAGCCGCCGGCGAAGAAGATCCCCCCCAGCATCGCGAGCAGGGCGGCGCAGCCCAGCCAGAGCGAAGCGTTCGATTCGAGCGCGCCGATCTGCGCGCGGTGGTCGAAGCGGAAGGTGCTCGAGAGGTTCGCGAAGAGCTCGCCCTGCGCGTAGCGGTTCGCGAGCGCGCCGCCGAGCCACTGGTGCCAGAGCAGCGCCGGCGGCAGCGCGAGCCCGAGTTCGAGCAGCGCGGCCAGCGCCCACCAGCGCCAGAGCAGTCCCGCGAGAGCCATTCCACGCAGTGCGCGCATGCTAGCCCCCGATCCCCGCGAACCAGTGCAACACGCACGCGGCCTGCGCGAGCGCGCGCTCGGACCAGCGCAGCGGGGTCTGGCGGTCGCGCTCGTCGTGCCAGCTGTTGTTGGAGAGGTCCAGATCGATCCAGTAGCGCTGCGAGGGATCGAGCACGGCGCTCACGAGCTTCTTCTCGCCCGGCGCGCGTCCGGCGAGCGGCTTCCACCACGCCTGGCGCAGCTGCTCCTCGCGCGACCACACGAGCGTCTCCTTCTCGCCGCCCTCGAAGGTCAATTCGAGCGGCAGCGGCAGGCAGAACTCGCCCTTGCGGCGCACGACGACCTCGGGGATCCAGCCGCGTTCCTCGGTCTTCTTCTCCGGCTCGTCCGCGTGCTTCCACACGCCCTGCGCGTCGGGGAACCAGCCCTCGTCCTGCGCCTCGCGGCGCTGCGAGACGTCGACGCTCCAGTCGATGGTCGCCTCCGAGCGGAAGGCGTCCTCGAAGAACCACTTGAGGTCGATGCCCAGGCTCTCCTGGAAGTCCGCGAAGAAATCGTCGGGGTAGGGATGCCGGTAGCGCCAGCGTTCGGAGTAGAAGCGCATCGCGCGCTGGAATTTCTCCTCGCCGACCAGCCCGAGCAGCGTGCGCAGCACCGTCGCCGTGCGGCGGTAGCTGTTGGTGCGGTAGCTCGTGCCGTCGACATAGAGCCAGCCCGCGCGGTCGATCGGATCGCTGTCGGGATCGGCGAGGTAGCCGTTGCGGTTCTCCGCGCGCGGGTCGTCGCGCAGGCGACCGAAACTCTCGAGCGGCTGGTCACGCCAGAAGTCGAGCAGCGCGCTCGAGCGCAACGGCGTCCACTTCACGCCAGCGAGCGTCGGTCCCTCGCGCAGCGCGAACCAGTCGGCGAGCCCTCCGCCGGCGGGCTGCAACTGCCGCGCGGCGTCGAAGGGCTTCGGTCCGTAGTTCGTCGTCACCGGGTTGAGCCCGTAGCGGCGCGCCATCGCCTCGCTCTGGCCGAAGGTGTTGAAGCCCTCGTCCATCCAGCCCGCCTCGAACTCGTTGTTGCCCACGAGGCCGTACCAGAACTGGTGGCCGCACTCGTGCACGGTCACGCTCTCGGGCGTGCGCTGAGTCGGCAGGGTCCACACGCGCGAGCCCGCGGTGAAGAGTGTGGGGTACTCCATCCCGCCCGCCGCGCCGCCGCCCCAGGCCGGATCGACGACGGTCAACTGCTCGTAGGGATAGGTCCCCCACCACAGGCCGTAGAAGAAGAGCGAGGTCGAGGCCGCGTCGAAGTGGCGCAGTCCCTGGTCGGCGTGCTCAGGGTGCAAGAGCACGGTCACGTGCACGTCACGGCCTGCGAGTTCGCTCGTTCCGCGCCCGAGCGCCAAGCCGGTGCTCGAGACGTCCGCCTCGAAGCGCTGCGCCCAGTCCGCCCAGTGGAAGGTGTCCTCGTACTTCACGTAGCGCGGATCGGCCGTCCACGCGAAGTCGTGCACCAGCGGCGCGCGCCCGTCCGCTCCCGCGAGCGCACGGTCGGTGAGCGAGGGCGCCAGGAAGCGCGCGCGCACGCGATCGCCGGCGCGCTGTTCGGGGAGCAACTCGACGCCGCTCGCGCCGATGTGGTCCGCATAGCGCTGCGGCAGGTCGATCGTGACGTCGTAGGTCCCGAAGTCCGCGAAGAACTCCGTGTTGGCGTGGAACTGGTGGCAGTTCCAGCCGTTCCCGGTCTCGTACACGCCGAGCTTGGGGAACCACTGCGCCATGAACAGGAAGTCGTCCTTCTGTCCCGTGCGCCGCCGCACGCGCGGGATGCGCGCCTTCCAATCGATCTCGACGCTCACCGTCTGGCCCTTCAAAAGCGGCTGCGGGAGCTTGACGCGGAACACCGTGCGGTCCTGCGCATTGCCGTCGTCGGGCGCCATCCACTCGAGCTTTGCGAGCGAGTCGCCGCTGTCGATGCGCAGGCCCGTGATCTCCTGCCAGCCCCACTCGTCCGAGAGCTTCGTCCCGCGCAGCGAGCCCTTCGACTCCGTGAGGTGCGTCGAGCGATTGTTCGCGAAGCCGTTCCAGTACAGGTGGAACCACAGGTCGAAGACGTCGTCCTTGCTCTGGTTGGTCCAGCTGAGCAGCTCGTGTCCCTCGAGGCGCTGCTCGTCGGGGAAGGCTTTCACCTCGATCGTGTACTCGGGGCGGAAGGGCGCCTCGCCCGAGGTCTGCGCAGCGGCCGAGCGCGCCCCGGCCCAGGCGCCGAACGCCAGCAGCAGGGTCGCGCTCCTCCAGACCTTCCGGGAACGAGGGCTCATGGGAGGACGAGGATCGCCGCCGGGAATCCCCCCGGCAAGCGCCCTGGGGCATCCCCCGGCAGGTTTTTCCTGCCCACAGGGACCCAGACCCAAGGGGAGGCCAACCAACTTGCCCATTCGGGCGATTTTCCCGCTCATGCTCGCGAGGGGGGTGCCGATACCTACCCTTGGAAAGTTCTCCTCACCGGGGAGGCAAGTCATGGAAATCAGCAACCAACCGATCCAGGGACCGCGCCCGAATCGACGCTCGCAGAGCGAGTCGCCGATCGACCTCACGCGCCTGAACAGGGAAGCGATTCAGCGCAGCACCGACGACTTCCAGCAAGCCCAGTACTCCACGGACCGCATCGAGCTGTCCGAGGAAGGCCAGGCCCTGGCAGCCAAGACGGCCACGGACGCAAACCGTGCCGAGGATGCTCGCAAGGCTGAAACCGCCCACCAGGAAAAGGTGCAGGACCTGCGCAGGCTTCACAAGGAAGGCAAGCTCAACACGCCCGAGCGCGTGGAGAAGGCCGCCCGAGAGATCCTGAAGCCCAGCTAGTCGCGCGCGCGGACCGGAAACGAATGACAGCACAACAAGGCCGATCCCGGCAGGGATCGGTCTTGGCATTTTCGGGTGGCGCTAGACTCTCGGCATGAAGCTCCTCCCCTTCGCGCTGGTCGTGCTCCTCGCAAGTTGCGCCGCCACCCCGCCCTCCGGCCGCGCCTACGAGATCCGCACGAGTGTCTACGAGATGCCCACGGAACTCGCGCAGCTCCTGACGGGGCACCAGGCCTCGGGCGGCATGCCGGCCCCCGCGAGCCTGCTCGAACGCGCGGGTGAGGCGGCGCGCTCGCGCTCGGACGTCGAAATCCTATCGCGCCCGATGATCCGCGTGCGCGAGGGCAGCACGGCCGAGATCAGCAGCATGACGAGCACCGACTACGTGCAGGACTACTCGGTCGGCGCGGATGGCAAGGCGTCGGCCGTGCATGCGAGCGCGGAACACGGGCTCGCCCTCGCGATCGAGCCGACGCTGCGCGCGTCGCAACTCGAGCTCAGCTACCGGATCGAGCTCAGCCAGCTCGTGCAGTGGACCGAGGAAAGCGAGAAGACGCTCTCGAACGGCGAGAAGGTCAAGCTCAAGCAGCCCATCGTGGCCAAGCGCGAGCTCGAGTCAAAGACCTCGCTCGCGCAGGGCGAATGCCTCGCGCTGATGCTGTCGCCGACGATCTCGGGCCGCACGACGCTCGTGTGCGTCAGCGCGGTTCCGGTCGGCGAACGCCGCTGAGGTTCAGAGCAACGCCGCGATCTGCGCCGCTGCGCACTCCGCGAAGCGTCGCGGGCTCATCAGGTAGATCTCCGGGCCCTCGCTGCCGGCCGCGCCGCTGCGATTGCGCTGGATCCACTGCTCCAGACCACGCCGCACGCGCTCGTCCGACGCATCCAGATGCGCGCTCGCGCTCCAGATCGAGATCCCGGTCTCGCTCGCGACGAGGTCCATGTCGACGCACAGCCGCTGCGGCGTGTACCCGCGCACATCCGTGACGGTGCCGGTGAAGACGCCGTCGAGGCGGAAGCGCTTGGCGAGCGCGATCACGGTCGCGGGCTTGATGCTGCCGCGCCGGAAGGGCTCGCTCTTCTGGACTTCTTCGAGGTCGGCCTGGCCGAGCGGCACGACCTCGAGACCCGAACCGGTCGAGAGCTCGGTCGCGAAGGCGGCCTGCAACTGCCGCGCGCTCTCGAGGTCGAGCCCCTCGCCCTGGAAGGGCAGCAGGCCCACGCGCCGCAGCGCGTAAGTGTGGAAGTCGCTCGTCACGCTCGCGCGCGCGAGGTTGCCGACGTTGGCACGCGTGCTGACGCAGGCGCACAGCACGAGGCACGCGGCGGAGAGCAGCAGCGCGCGCTTCAAGGCTTCTTTTCCTCGGCGGCCGGCTTGTCGCCCGCGTCCTCGCGCGGGGCAGAGGCCGGGCGAGTCTTCTCGGCCAGGCGCTGCCACTCGATCTTCGATTCGAGCAGGATCTTCTCCGACTCCAGGCGCCGGATCTGCGCCGTCACAAGGCGGCCAGCGAGGTCGAAGTTCTCGTCCTGCAGGCGCACGCGCTCGGTCTCGAGCTCGTCGTGCTTCTTCTGCAGCTCTTCCTTCTCCTTGATCGAGGCGGCGAGCTCGCCGCGGCTCTTCTCGAGCGTCGCCTCGAGGTTCTTGATCTCGAGCGCGAGCGCTTCCTTCTCGTCGATCGCCCGCTGGTACAGCTCGAGCATGAAGGTGCGGCTGCCCTCCTGCAGCGAGCGCTCGGCGGCCGGGCCGGCGGGCGTCGTGCTCGGGCGGCCGTCGGTCTTCACGACCGAGCCGTCGCGCGCGTAGAGAACCGGCGGGGAGCTCGTCTCCGGCACGGGGCCCGCGGGCAGGTCCGTGCGCGTGCGGTTCGCGGTGGTGCAGGCGCACACGAGCAGCGCGAGTGTCCCGAGGCGGATGGTGTTCGTTGCGATTGTCATGACTTGACTCCGGCTTGGCCCGCGGCGGGCTGTCCTTCGAAGACCAGCTCGACGAGCGTCGTCTCGCCGCAGGTGCAGGTGAACTCGATCGCGCGCGCACGGCCCTCGTGCTGGAGGATGCGTGCACTCTGCTTGCCGCAAGCGGGCTCGCCGGCGGCGCGCACGAGGCTCTTGGGCTCGAGGCCGCCGAGCTGCACACGCTCGCGCTTGATGATCCCGAGCGGACTCTTCTGGGCTTCACTCATGCGGTCACGTCCAGCTTTCCGCCGAGGCCGTCCACGTCCGGGGAGCGCGGTTCGAAGTGTGCGTGCTGTTCCAGCGCGGGCGCGGGCTCGACGGGAAAGGGCGCGTGCTCCGCGTCTGGCTCGTCGTGCTCGCGCCGGCGGCGCTGCTGAGTGCGCGCAGATCCATGCGAACCCGTGACGACGGGTTCGGGCAGGATGCGCTGCACGGAGGAGTCCACGGCTTCAGACCTCCTCCTGGCCCGTCAGCGCGGTCAGCTGGCGGTTGAGCTTGTAGAGCGCGCGGCTGTGGATCTGGCTCACGCGCGACTCGGTCACCTCGAGCACCGCGCCGATGTCGCGCAGCAGCAAGCCCTCGGCGTAGTAGAGCGTGATGACGGTCTTCTCCTGCTCGGGCAGGTCGTTGATCGCGTCGACGAGCAGCTGCTTCATCTCGGCGAACTCGGCGCTGCCGACCGGATCCTCGCTGCGCGGGTCGCCGAGCAGCGCGGAGAGGCGCGAATCCTCGCCGTCGGACTCGAGCGAGATCTCGTTGGCACTGCGCGCGGCGGCGAGGGCGTCGTCGATCTCCTCCACCGGCAGCGAGAGCGCCGCGGCGATCTCCTCGGGCAGAGGGGCCATGCCGTGCGCCTGTTCGGAGCTCTGGACGACGCGCTCGATCTCGCGCAGCAACTCGCGCTTGCCGCGCGAGAGCGCATCCTGCTTGCGCATTTCGTCGAGGATCGCGCCGCGGACGCGGTGGTAGGCGTAGGTCGAGAACTTGAGGCCGCGTTCGGGCTCCCAGGAGTCCGCCGCCGCGATCAGGCCGAGCATGCCGAAGCCGTAGAGATCGTCGCGGTCGACGCCGGCGGGCGCGTTCATGCGTCCGACGATGTGCTTGAGCAACGGGACGTGCTCGAGCACGAGGCGGTCGCGCTCCGACTCTTCGCCGGTGAGCGAGATCGTCTCCCAATCGGGTCTGGCGCCTCGTTGCTTCATGGGTGTTCGGTGGGTTCGGCTCCGGCGCTCACGCGCCAGATGTCAGCCGCCCTTTCCTCCGGGCGTGCGCGGGACTGCGCGTCGTTCGCGGGGTTGCGTGTCGGCCCGCATCGCGGCGACCAGCCAAAGCGTGGCGCGGACGATGAGCATCAGGCCCAGGAACAGCAGACCCCCGCGCAAGGCGGCGACCCACACGGGGACGTGAAAGAGGAGGGAAAGGAGCGCGAAGGCTGCCCCGCCCGCAACCGCGACGCTCTTGCCGAAGCCGAGCCACGCGGCCTCCAGATTGGGGCCTTCCATGCGGCTATCGGCCAAGTTTTCCACCTGCTTGAGCGTTGCCGGCCACGGGAGACCCAGGACAGAGACGCTCGACGCGGCTCGCGAGCTGCTTCAGGCAGGCGAGCGGCAGCTCGAGGTCCCCGCGCCCGCGCTCGAGCGCGAACGGCTGCTGGCGCTCGATGCTGCGGGCGACGCCCTGCGAGCGCGGAAGCCAGCCGGCGAGCTTGGGCGAGCGCGCGAGGAAGCGTTCGCACACGCCACGCAGCTTGCGCGCGCTCGACTCCGCCTCCTCCACGCCCGTGGCGAGGTTGACGACCAGCTCGGGCGTCGGGACCTCGCGCTCGCCGTGTTCACCGTGGATGTGCAGCGCCTTCAGCAGGCCGTAGGCATCCGTCAGCGCGGTCGGCTCCGGCGTCGTGACGAGCAGCACGTGGTCGGCGGCGGCGGCGAAGGAGAGCACGTCTGCGCCGATGCCCGCAGCGCCGTCGGCGAGCACGAGATCGTAGTTGTGCGCGAGCGCCGAGAGGCCGTCGAGCAGGCGGCGGCGCTCCGCCGCGGGCAGCGCGGCGAGCTCGCCCGCCCCCGAGGCGGCGGGCAACACGTCCGGACCGCCGGGCACGGTCACGATGCACTCCTGGAGCGGCGCGCGGCGCGCGAAGAAGGCCTCCAGCGTGCGCGTCGCGGGCAGCTGCAGCATCACGTTCAGGTTCGAGAGCGCCAGATCGAGGTCGGCGAGCAGCACGCGTTTGCCGCGCCGCGCGAGATCGAGCGCGAGGTTCGCGGCGACGAGCGTCTTGCCCACGCCGCCCTTGCCGCCGGTGACGAACAGGAACGGCGCGCGCGTTCCCGAGGCGTGCTCGGGTCGAGCGGAGAGCAGTGCGCTGGCGCCGCTCATCCGATCCTCCCGCGCAGCCACAGGTCGGCGATCGTTTCCCCGCCGGCGCGGTGGAAGTGCACGTCCACGTCGGGTCCGTCGTTGACGAAGGCCACCGGCAGCCCCTTCTCGAGCGCGAACTCGAGCGCCATGGCCTTGTCGGCGGTCTCGTCGAGCTTGCTGACGCTGCAGGCGATCGGCGCGAGCGCCTCGAAGGGCTTCCAGGCCGCCTCGAGCGCCTGGCGGCTCGAAGGCGCCGCGAGCACGAGGTGCACGTCGAGCTGCACGGGCGCCGGCTCGAAGACCTTGCGCAGCTGCGTCAGGAGTTCGGCGTCGTGGCGCGGATGGCCGGTCGTGTCGAGCAGCACCATGTCGACCGAACCCGCGGAGAGCGCGGCGGGGTTCATGCGCACGCCGCGCTTCAGGACGGTCAGCGGCATCTCGAGCGACTTGGCCCAGGCGCGCAGCTGTTCGACCGCGCCGACGCGCGCGCTGTCGAGCGTCGCGAGCTCGACACGCCGGCCGGATTCGCGCAGGCGCTTGGCGAACTTGACGATGCCCGTGGTCTTGCCCACGCCGGTGGCGCCCGTGAAGGCCAGCACGCGCGTCTGCTTCTCCAGGCGCGGCAGGCGTGCGGGCGGGAAGATGCGGCCGATCTCGACCGCGGCCTCGTCGAGCACGTGGCCCTCGCCGGCGCCGCGCTTGCGCAGCGCGTCGAGGATGCGCGCCACGAGCTTGTCCGAGACGCCGTGGCGCTCCAGACGCTGCTCGAGCTCGCGCAGCGCGGGCTGTTCCTTCGCACGCGCGCCCTGGGCACGGAAGATCGAGCTCTCGACCTCCGCCGCGGAGTCGTTGCGCTGCGCGACGGCCAGTGCGATCTCGCCGCCGGGCAGGACTTCCTGGCTGACGACGACGGCGTCCTCGCCGAGCGTGCGACGCGCGCGCAGCAGGGCTTCCTTCAGGCTGGAACCACGGATTCGATGGATCTGCATCTCATTCCTCCATTCGGACCACGGCCTGCGTCACCACCGAGCGCGCAGGCACCACTTCGTTGTAGGAGAGCACCGCCACCTTCGGCAGCGATGCGCGTGCGAGCTCGTTCAGGAACCGGCGCACGTTGGAACGCACCAGGAGCACGACGTTCTTGCCGCCGTGGGTGGCCTGCGCGACGACCGCGCCGGTCTGCTCCATCAGTTTCTGCAGGAAGGCCGGGCTGATTGCCGAACTGTCCGGATCGCGTGACCCGCCGACGGCGGCCGCGAGTCGGCTCTCGATCTCGGGGTCGAGCGTGACCGCGTGCACGACACCGTCGGCGTCGGCGTGCATCTCGCACAGCATGCGGCCCATGCGCGTGCGTGCGAGCTCGGCCAGCGCCTCGTGGTCCTTGACCTTGGCGGCGTTGTCGGCGAGCACCTCGAGGATCGCGGGCAGGTTGCGCACCGAAACGCCGTCGCGCAGCAGCGCCTTGAGCACGCGCTGCACGTCGCCGTAGCCCATCTTCGAGGGGATCAGCTCCTCCACCACCGCGGGCGAGGTCTTCTTGATCGTCTCGACCATGTCCTTCACGTCGTCGCGCGAGAGGATGTCACCGATCGAGTTGCGCACTGTCTCGGACAGGTGCGTGACGAGCACGCTGACCGGGTCGATCACCGTGTAGCCGAGCATCTCGGCCTCGTTGCGCAGCGACTCGGCGATCCACCAGGCCGGCAGGCCGAAGGCGGGATCGGTGGTCTTCTTGCCCTTGACCTTGCCGGTCACGGTGCCGCTGTCCATCGCCAGCGCCTGGCCCGGCTCGATCTCGCCGCGCGCGACTTCCTGGCCGCCGACGAGCACGCGGTAGGTATTCGGGCCGAGGCGGATGTTGTCCTTGATGCGCACGGGCGGCAGCACCACGCCCTCGTTGAGCGCGAAACGCTTGCGCAGCTGGCCGATGTGCTCGAGGATCCCGCCGCCGGACTGCTCCTGCACGAGCGGGATCAGGCGGTAGCCGATCTCCAGGCTGAGGCGGTCGACCTGCAGCAGCTCCTCGGGCTTCTGTTCGTCGTGCTTCTCGCCCGCGGCGCCAGCGGCGGCGTCTTCGGCCAGCGCGGACTGTGCCGCGAACTCGCGCTCGGCCGCGAGCTCCTTGCCGCGGCCGCTGCGCCACATCAGCACGAGCATCGTCGAGAGCACGAAGAACGGGATGCGCGGCATGCCGGGCAGGAGCCCGAGCACGAAGAGCATCCCGGCCGCGATCAGCGCCGCGCGCGGACGGCCCGAGACCTGCACCAGGAGGTCGGTGCCGAGCGATTCGTCGCTCGTGTTCTTCGTCACCAGGACCGCCGCGGCGGTGGAGATGAAGAGTGCCGGGATCTGACTCACGAGGCCGTCGCCGATCGTGAGCTTGGAGTACTTGTCGCCGGCGTCCGCGATCGCCATACCCTGCCAGGTGGCGATCGCGATGCCGCACACCAGGTTCAGCACGGTGATGATCAGGCCCGCGATCGCATCGCCGCGCACGAACTTCGAGGCGCCGTCCATCGCGCCGTAGAACTCGGCCTCCTGGGCGATCGCCGCGCGGCGCGCGCGCGCCTCGGTGGCGTCGATCAGGCCGCTGTTCAGGTCGGCGTCGATCGCCATCTGCTTGCCGGGCATGGCGTCGAGCACGAAACGCGCCGCGACCTCGCTGATGCGGCCCGAACCCTTGGTGATGACCACGAACTGGATCACGACCAGGATCAGGAACACGACGATGCCGACGGCGAGGTTGTCGCCGCCGACGTACTCGCCGAAGGCATGGATGATGTTGCCGGCCTTGCCGTGCGTGAGGATCAGGCGCGTGCTGGCGACGTTCAGGCCCAGGCGGAAGAGCGTCGTGAAGAGCAGGATCGTCGGAAAGGTCGAGAGTTCGCGCGCCGAACGCGCGTTCATCACGACCAGCAGCAGCAGCAGCGAGATCGTGACGTTCGCCGCGAGCAGCACGTCCAGGATGAACGGATTGACGGGCGTGATCAGCGTCACCATCAGCCCGAGCACGCCCAGGCCCACGACCCAGTCCGCGTAGCGACGCAGGAAGGCGCCGGCGACCTGGGTCTGTGCGGTGAACGTCTTGGCCTGGGTCATGACTCAGTCCTAGAGCGCCTGAGCGCCCTCCTCGCGGAGCCGGTAGACATGGGCCAGGACCGTCGCGACCGCCTGGTAGAGCTGTTCGGGGACCTCTTCGCCGATCTCGACCTGCGCGTGCAGCGCGCGCGCGAGCGGGCGGTCCTCGATGCAGGGCACTTCATTCTCGCGCGCCACCTGCTTGATGCGTTGCGCGACGTGGTCGACGCCCTTGGCCACGACGTAGGGTGCTCCACGGCGCTGCTTGCCGCGCTTGACCTCGGTCTCGTCGCGCTCGTAGCGCAACGCGACCGCGAAGTGCGTCGGGTTGGTGACGATCACCGTCGCGGTCGGGACGTCCTGCATCATGCGGCTGGCGGCCATCTCGCGCTGCAACTGGCGTACACGCGACTTCACGTGCGGATCGCCTTCGGTGCTCTTGGCCTCGTCGCGCACTTCCTTCTTGCTCATGCGCATGTCGCGCTCCTGCTGGAAGCGCTGCCAGAAAAGGTCCGCGAGCGCGAGCGCGAGGATCGCCGCCAGCGCGGCCGAGACGCAGCGCAGAGCCACCCCGCCCGCGGCGGCGAGTACGGGGCCCAGTTCCGCGCCGGTGAGCCGCGCCAGGTGCGGCACCTGTCCCCAGGCGACCAGCACGACCGTGATCGTGATCGTGAGGATCTTGGCCAGGGCCATCAGCGTGCGCATCCCTCCGCGCGTGCTGAACACGCGCCCGAAGCCCTTGAAGGGATCCAGGCGCGCGGGATCCCACGCGAGTGCCTGCGGCGTGATCTGGAAGCCGACCTGGCCGTAGCAAGCGAGCAGTCCCGCGGCGAACATCGGCACGATCAGCGAACTCGCGGCGAGCGCCATCTCCGCCGCGCCGGCGCTGATCCAGCCTGCGGCGCCTGCCTCGGTAGCCAATTCGCGACCGTGCGTCGGCAGGCTGATGAGCGTCTCGACCACGAGCCGGCCCGCGCCCTGCGCGAACCACGCCCCGCCGACGATCAGAACGATGACGGCCATGAGCAGCATCAGGCCCGAGGCGACTTCCTGGGAGAGCGCGACTTGGCCCTTCTCGCGCGACTCCTCGCGTCTGCGTGGCGTCGCATCTTCGGTCTTCTCCTCCTTGTCGGGTTCGTCGGCCAAGGCTCAGGCTCCCAGCGCGTCCAGCGCACCGTCGATCCCGTGCGCGAACTGGTCGTAAAGGCCCTCGAGCGCGGGCGCGAGGAAGGGCGCGAAGGCGAACAGCGCGAGCAGCCCGACCGTGATGCGCGCGGAGAAGCCCACGTCCATGACGTTGAGCTGCGGCACCATGCGCGCGAGCAAGCTGACGAGCAGCGAAGCCATGAAGAGCAGCACCAAGACGGGTGCGGCGAAGGCCACCCCGGCCCCGAAGGTGTGCGTGAAGAGCTCGGTCGCGCTCCAGGCGAGGTTGCCGCCGAACTCGAGCACGCCCACGGGCGCGCGCGCGAAAGAGTGTTCGAGCGCCTTGAGCAGCACGTGGTGGCCGTTGACGGCGAGGAAGCCGAGCAGGAAGAAGACCTCGTAGGTCTGCGTGATGATCGGCGTGTGCTGGCCGGTCGAGGGGTCGACCAGCGAGGCCATGTTGAAGCCCATCTCGGTGCCGATCATCTCGCCCGCCAGGCGCAGGCTGACCATCACCGACTGCAGCACGAAGGCCAGGAACAGGCCGACGAAGATCTCGCGCAGCACGAGGCAGCCGTACTCGACCGGTTCAGGGGAATGCGAGAGCGGCGCGCCGCAGACCGAGTAGAGCAGGAAGGCGATCGAGAAGATCAGGCCGATGCGGTAGCGCGCGAAGCCGGTGCCCGACCCGAACAGCGGCGACGCGATCACCAGCGCGCTGGTGCGCGCCAGGAACAGGCTGAAAGCCTCGAGCGTGCCGGGCGGCAGGGGTTCCATGGTCTCAGGAGAGTCCGAAGCTCACGAGCCGGTCGAGCATGCGGTGCGTGTAGTCCACGAGCAGATGCAAGGCCGGCGCGAGCAGCAGCAGCACGACGAGCATCACGCTGAACATCTTGGGTACGAGCGAGAGCGTCTGTTCCTGCACCGAGGTGAGCGCCTGGAACAAGCTCACCGCGACGCCCACGACGAGACCCACGAGCAACACCGGGCCCGCGAGCACGATGACCGTCATGAGCAGGTCACGCGCCAGGTCGGTGATCGCGAGGTCGAGTGTTGAATCGGCCAGGAACATGCGCGCTGCCTCAGGTCGTGACGAACGAGCTGACCAGCGACTGGCACACCAGGTGCCAACCGTCCACCAGCACGAAGACGAGGATCTTGAATGGCGTCGAGATCATCACGGGCGGGAGCATGAACATGCCCATCGAGAGCAGCACGCTCGACACCACGAGGTCGATCACGAGAAAGGGCAGGAAGAGCAGGAAGCCCATCTGGAAGGAGGTCTTGAGCTCGCTCAGCACGAAGGCCGGCACGATCACGCGCATGGGCAGCGCGACCTGGCCGCTCTCCGGCTCCGCCTCGACCTTGGCCATCTCGGCGAACATGTCGATCTCGCTCTTGCGCGTGTTCGCGACGAGGAACACCGCGAGTTCGTCCCAGGCCTTCGAACCGGCCTGCTCGACTGTCAATTCGCCGGCCTTGTACGGCACATAGGCCTTGTCCCAGATGCGACTGGCGACCGGCCCCATCACGAAGGTCGTGAGGAAGAGCGAGAGGCCGATCAGCACCGGATTCGGCGGCAGTTCGTTGATGCTCAGCGCACGGCGCACGAAGGAGAGCACGATGATGATGCGCGTGAAGCTCGTGATCGTCACCAGCACCGCCGGCAGGAGCGTCAAGACCGTGAGCAGGATCGCGATCTCGACCGCCGTCGAAGCGCGGCCCGAGGAGAGCTCGTCGACGGTCTGCTGCAGCGGGCCGGGCATCTCGGGCCCGATCGGCCCGCCGCCCTGGATGGCCGAGGCCGCGCCGGCGAGCAGCGCCAGCGCGGTCCCGACGTGCAAAGTGCGCGCGATCCTCAAGCGTGCACTCCGCTGCCGCTGAAACGCTCGCGCGCCTGGCCCAGGGCCTGCAGGAACGCGTGCTTGTCGGCGAGGCTCGGCTCGGAGGGCTTCTTCTCCGCCGCGTGCACCGGATCGATCTCCGCCACCAGCGAGACCTCCTTCTCTCCCAGGCCGAGCGCGAAGGTGCGGTCGTAGCAGCGCACCACCGCGAGCCGCTGCTTGCCGCCGAGCGGCAAGAGGTCGATCACCTGCAGCGAACGCGAGGCCGCGCGTGAGCGCACCGCACCGCCGACGAGCTTCTTGAACCCCCACGCGAGCGCGAGGATCGAGAGCATCAAGATGCCGCAGACCGAGAGGTAGCGCGTCAGGTCAGGTCCGCCCGCGGTGAGCGGCACGGTCTTGTCCTGCGCGATCGCGAGCAGCACGAGGGGCAGAGTGGAGAGGGACATGCGCTCCCCGAAGAGCAAGCGCCGTGCCGCGAGCCGAATCGCGGCGCACGTGCGCGCAAGGCGGCCTCCCCTGCTGTTCTTTCCGTCGCGCTTCTCGACAGCTGTCGAGATTCTCGTCAGTCAGCGCGCGAGGGCGCGACCCGCGAGCCGATCGCCGAGTTCGCGCAGGCGCATGGGCTTGGTGATGTAGTCGTCCATGCCCTCGGCGAGGCAGCGCTCCCGGTCACCCGCCGTCGCGTAGGCGGTGAGCGCGATGATGCGCACGCCGTTCCAGGGCGCCGCGAGCTTGCGGATTGCAGCGGTGGCCTGGAAGCCATCGATTTCGGGCATCGAACAGTCCATCAGGATCGCGTCGAAGCGCTCACGGCTTGCGAACTCGATCGCCTCGCGGCCGTTCTCGACCGCCACCGCCGTGCAGCCGAGCTTTTCGAGCATGCGCACCGCGATCAGGCGGTTGACCGAGTTGTCGTCGGCGACCAGCACGTGCAGGTCGAGCCGCGTCTGGATCATGCGGTGCAGTCCGGTTTGCGTCAGGTCGGCGCTCTGGTCCTCGGCGCACGGCATCCGTGCCTCGAAATGGAAGCACGTGCCCTGGCCGGGGACGCTCGCGATCTCGATCTCTCCCCCCATCAGCCCCACGAGCTGCTTGCAGATCGCCAGGCCGAGCCCCGAACCGCCGTACTTGCGCGTGGTCGTGCTGTCGGCCTGCACGAAGGGCTCGAAGACGGATTGCTGCACCTCGGCCGGGATGCCGATGCCCGTGTCGATCACGGCGAACCAGATGCGGCTCTCTTCGCCTTCGGAACGGCACACGTCGAGGCTGACGCTGCCCGAGCTGGTGAATTTCACGGCGTTGTCGAGCAGGTTGAGCAGTACCTGCCGCAGGCGCACCGGGTCGCCCATCACGAAGCGCGGGACGTTCGGCGCGATGCACAGCTCGAGCGCGACGCCCTTGGCCTTGGCCGCGTTGATCATCAGGTCGTTGATCGCCTGCAACGTGGAGCGCAGGTCGAAGCGCAGGCTCTCGAGCTCGATGCGGCCCGACTCGGCCTTGGTGAAGTCGAGCACGTCGCCGATGATGCTGAGCAGTGCGCGGCCCGAACGCCGGATCACCGCGACGAGCTCCTGGTCTTGAGGCGAGAGCTCCGAGTGCGCGAGCAGCTCGGCTGTCCCGAGGATCCCGTTCATCGGCGTGCGCAGCTCGTGGCTGATCGTGGCCACGAAGCGGCCTTTCGCCTCGCTCGCGCGCTCGGCTCTGCGCTTGGCCTCTTCGAGAGCGGCCAGGGTGCGCTCGAGGTCCTGGATCGTTGACTGCAGTTCGCGGTTGGTGCCCAGGATCGCCTGCTTGCTGCGCAGGGCGAAGGTCTCCGCGCGCTCGCGGTCGCGTTGCATCGCGCGCAGGCTGCGCTGGGCCAGGCGCAGTTCGCGTTCGAGCTCGGCTTCGCGCCGCGTTCTGGCCGTGACGTCTTCGGGGCGCGAGTTCATTTTCCGACCAGCACCGTCACGCAGGTCTCGTTGTGCAGCATCGGCGGGCCACCGCTCTCGATCGGGCAGATCTCCCCGAAGGCGTAGAAGCCCGAGAGGTTGATCGCCGGCAGCCGCAGCTCGTCGATCGACTTCAGGAGCTGCACGATTTCGTCTTCGGCGCGCGAGCCGAGAACCCACTTGCGCGCAGCGCAGCTGAAGAGCAGCGCCATCTCGGGTTTTTCGCCCGTGTAGTGCTCCACCGCGCGCCGGATCGAGGTCTCGGTGCCCGTGAGCAGGCCCTCGGGCACGACCTCGGTCAAGCTGACGATCGATCCCTCGACGATGTCACCGGCGAATGTGACGCTGCCTTCGACAGCGTCGACCGCCATGGCGGCGCGCAGGAAGAACTCCTCGCTGTCCTCGCTGGGTCGCACCGCGAGCGGGTACTCGCCCAGGTTCGCCGTGACGCGGTTGCCCCAGAAACCGGCGTAGATGTCGAGCGCCGGCCGGCCGTCGATCTCGTAGAGCTTGTTGCCCTCCGAGCGCGTGACGCGGTGCTTCGTGCCGATCGGGAACCAGCCCGAGGCAACGCCGCAGCTGACCTGGATCGGACCGCTGAGGAACAGCACCGAGAGCGAGTCGTAGGTGGATGTGGCCCCGAAGAACTGGCGCGTGGTCGGCTGCACCTCGTGGTCGCCAGCCAGGCCGCCGACGATCGGGCAGGCTCCCGGGCCAAGGCGCTCGTGCAGTGCGTGGATGACGGCGCTGGGATTCCCGCAGGTCGCGGGGCAAAGCACGATGCACAGCGCGGGCTTGCGGCCCTCCAGGCTCGCCACCACGCTCTCGATCGCCGCCGGCAGATCGACACTCGGCTGCGCCCCATGGCCCGCGATCACCTCGAGTTCATCGCCGACGAGCAACGTCAGGCAGATCGAATCGCCTCGGAACCCCAGCTCGGAGGAGAGCTGTCCGTCGGTGCTCGCGCCGACGAGCGGCACGCGGGGCCAGCGCGCGTGGATGCGCCCGAGTACGAGTTCGTAGTCGTACTCGCTGGTCATGAACAGCAACACCCCCTTGGGCTCCGCGCCTGCGAGCTTCGCTTCGCACTCCCCCAGGATGGCTTCGATTGCGGCCAGGGAATCGACGTCGTCGTTGTGGGCGATGATCGTGCGCATGGGGAGGCGGTCTTCAGCGGGGACGGAGAGCTGGACCGGGGTTCGATCGGACGTCCAGGTGCGGAGTCTTGATGCAAAGGCCACGTGACAGCCCCCCCCAATGGGCAGCCTCGTCGGCAAGGGGCTAGGACGCGCGAAGGGGCCCTCCTGGGAGCCGCCGGGGCCGGATCGGCCACGGCCAGGCCTGTGCGACGGGCCGGGCTTCGTCATACTCGCGCTTCCCGCCCCATGCCGCGCCCCCGAAATCCCCGCCTGCTCTGCGCCACACTGCTCGTGATCGCGGCCTGCTCCCCTGGCGGCCCCGCACCCACCGCCAAGCCCCAGGGCTCGGCCGCCGAGTCGCAGTTGCGCGACGTGCGCATCGAGACCGCTCGCCTGGAGCCCTGGGAGACGACCCTGCGGCTCTCGGGCGAGCTCGCGCCCTACGAGCAGGCGACACTCTCGGCCAAGGTCGCAGGCAGGCTCGAGAAGCTCGCCGTCGACCTGGGCTCGCGCGTGAAGCAGGGCGAGCTGCTCGCGCAGGTCGACGCGCACGACTACCAGTTGCGCGTCGTGCAGGCCGAAGCGGCGCTCTCCGCGGCGCGCGCGCGGCTGGGGCTCCCGCTCCAGGACGGCGACGGCAAGGACGAGGTGGAGGCCGAGAGCGTCGCGGTCGTGCGCCAGGCACGCGCCGCGCTCGACGAGGCCGTGCGCGACGAGAAGCGCGCCGGCGAGCTCCTCTCGAGCGGCGTCGCGACGCAAGCCGCGGTGGACAACGCGCACTCGGCCGTGCTCCTCGCACAGGGCAAGCTGCAAGACTCCCTCGAGGAGGTGCAGAACCGCCGCGCGCAGGTCGTGCAGCGCCGTGCGGACCTCGCGCTCGCGCGCTCGCAACTGGCGGACACGCAAGTACTGGCGCCCTTCGACGGCGCGGTGGTCGCGCGCCTGGCGGGGACGGGAGACTACCTCTCGACCGGTGCCTCGATCGCGCGGCTCGTGCGCTTTGATCCGCTGCGACTGCGCATGGAGGTGCCCGAGTACGCCGCGGGCTCGATCCAACAGGGCCAGGCGCTGCGCGCGCTGCTCGAGGACGGCACGCGCATCGAAGGCAGCGTCGCGCGCATCAGCCCCGAGCTCGGCGCGCGCAACCGCACCCTGCTCGTCGAGGGCGAACTTCAAAACGGAAGCGGAGCGCTGCGGCCGGGCTCCTTCGTGCGCGTCGAGCTCGTGCTCGACGGTTCGGCCCAGGCGCTGGTCGTGCCCGCCGACGCGCTGGTGCGCTTTGCAGGCATCGACAAGCTCTTCGAAGTCGTCGACGGCAAGGCGGTCGAACGGCGCGTGAGCGTCGGACGCATCGAAGGCGAGCGCGTCGAGGTCCTCGAGGGCCTGCAGGCCGGCGCGCAGCTCGTGCTCGCACCCGGCAACCTGCAGGGCGGCGCCGGCGTGCGCGTCGGTCGATAAGGAGGAGCGAAACGTGCGCCGGCTCGTCGAGACCTTCATCCGCCGGCCAGTCTTCGCCACGATGCTGATCGCGACGCTGGTCGTGATCGGGATCGCGAGCTTCCTGCACCTGCGCGTGGACCGCTTCCCCTCGGTGGACGTGCCCACCGTATCGGTGCGCACCGTGCTGCCCGGCGCGTCGATCGAGGAAGTCGAGACGCTCGTCAGTCAGCGCATCGAGGAGGCGGTCAACACCGTCGAGGGCATCGACCAGCTGCGTTCGATCTCCGGACCGGGGTCGTCCTTCGTGATGATCACCTTCGAGCTCAACCGGGACATCGAGGCCGCCGCGCAGGACGTGCGCGAGCGCGTCGCGAGCGTGCTGCGCGACCTCCCGCCCGAAGCCGAGCCGCCGATCATCGGCAAGTTCGACAACGACCAGACGCCGGTGCTGACCTATGCGCTCTCGGCCGACCGTCCGCTGCGCGAGTTGACCGAGATCGCGGACAAGCTCGTGCGCCCGCAACTCGAGCGCTCGGCCGGCGTGGGCGAGGTGCGCATCGTCGGCGGTGTCAATCGCGCCATCAACGTCTGGGTGGATGCGCAGCGCCTGCACGCCTATGGCCTCTCGCTCTCGGCGGTGCGCCAGGCGCTCGTGCGCCAGAACGCGGAGATCCCCGGCGGAAACGTGACCGACGCGCAGCACGAGAGCGTGTTGCGCACGATGGGCCGCATTTCCGATCCGCGCGACTTCTCCGAGGTCGTCGTGGCGACCGTGGACGGCCAGCCGGTCCGCGTGCGCGACATCGGCCGCGCGGAGGATGGCACCAAGGAGATCCGCTCGACGGCGCGCCTGGACGGCGTGCCGTGCGTGACGCTCGAAGTGCGCCGGCAGTCCGGATCGAACACGATCGAGGTGATCGACGGCGTGCAGAGCAAGCTCGACGCGCTGCGGCCCGAGCTGCCGGCCGATCTGCGCGTGGAGGTGATCCGCGACCAGTCGCTCTACATCCGCGCTGCGCTGCAGGAGATCGAGACGCACCTGGTTCTCGGCAGCATCCTGGCCAGCCTGGTCGTGTTCTTCTTCATGCGCTCGTGGCGCTCGACGCTGATCGCCGCCGTGGCGATCCCCTGCTCGACGATCGCCAGCTTCGGCGTGATGGACGCGCTGGGCTTCACGCTCAACAGCGTGACCATGCTGGCCCTGGTGCTCATGGTCGGCATCGTGATCGACGACGCCATCGTCGTGCTCGAGAACATCTACCGCTTCGCGGAGGAGAAGGGCCTTTCGGCCTTCGACGCGGCGCGCGAGGGCACGGCCGAGATCGCGCTGGCGGTGATGGCCACGACGCTCTCGCTGGCCGTCATCTTCGTGCCGGTCTCGTTCATGTCGAGCGTCTCGGGCCGCTTCCTGTACCAGTTCGGCATCACCTCCGCCGCGGCGGTGATCGTCAGCATGATCGTGTCCTTCACGCTCACGCCGACGATGAGCGCGCGGCTTCTGCGCCTGCGCCCGCGCTCGCAAGGCGCTGCACAACCGGCCTCACGCAGCGGTTTCTACGGCCACATCGAGCGCACCTACATGGCCGTCCTGCGCGTCGCGATGCGCTGGCGCGCGGCCGTGGCGCTGCTCGCGCTGGCCACGATCGCCTCCTCGGTGCCGCTGTACTCGCGCGTCAAGCAGGAGTACACGCCGACCGACGTGGACGAGTCCGAGTTCGAGGTCAACATCAACGGCCCCGAAGGCGCGAGCGTGTTCTCGATGGACGAGGCCATGGTGCAGGTCGAGGAGCTCACGCGCTCGACGCCCGGCGTGCGCCTGGTGCTCGCCACGACCGGCGGCCGCTTCCTGGGTCAAGTCGCCTCGGGCTCGCTCTACGTGCGCACCGTGCCGCACGAGGAGCGCGTCTTCTCGATCCCGCGTTTCCTGCGCGAGCTCCTGCACGGGACGCCGGGCAAGGCCCTCGAGGGCAACTACAGCCAGCGCGACGTGATGCTGGCGCTGCGCAAGCGCCTCGCGGCCCTCCCCGACCTGCGCTGCTCGGTGCGCAACGCCCCCTCGTTCAACATCGGCGGCGGCAGCTTCGAGATCGACTTCTCGATCCTTGGCCCCGAGCTCGTGCCACTGGCGCAGTACGGCGAGGAGCTCAAGCGCCGCGCGCAGGAGCTCGGCGGCATCGTCGACACGGACACGACGCTGCGCCTCAACACGCCCGAGCTGCGCGCGGCGATCGACCGCGAACGCGCGGCCGACCTCGACGTGGATGTGCAGGACATCGCGACGGCGCTGCGCATCGCCGTGGGCGGCGAGGAGCGCGTCTCGCGCTTCCGCGACCGGCAGATGGACGAGGAGTACGACGTGCAACTGCGCCTGGAGGCGCGCGAACGCTCCTCGGCTGGCCGCATAGGCGATCTGTTCGTGCCCGCGCGCGACGGAAGGCTGGTGCGCCTGGACAACGTCGCGCACCTCGAGAACGCGACGAGTGCCGCGCGCATCGACCGCCTCGATCGCCAGCGCCAGGTCTCGCTGCGCGCCTCGGTGGCGCCGGGCTACGCGCTGGCAGACCGCCTGGACGCACTGCGCGGCGCCGTGGCGCAGATGAACCTGCCGGCGGCCTACACGACCCGCGTCTCCGGCCGCGGGCGCGAACTCGAGCGCACGTTCAAGGAGTTCCTGTGGGCCTTCCTGCTCTCGGTGGTGCTGATGTACATCATCCTCGCCAGCCAGTTCGAGAGCCTGGTGCACCCGTTCACGATCCTGCTTTCGCTGCCGCTCTCGATCCCCTTCGCGCTGTGGTCGCTGAACGTGAGCGGCAACACGCTGAACCTGTACTCCGCGCTGGGCATCCTCGTGCTCTTCGGGGTGGTGAAGAAGAACGCCATCCTGCAGATCGACCACACGAACCAGTTGCGCGAGCAGGGCATCGAGCGGCTCGAGGCGATCCTGCGCGCGAACCGCGACCGCTTGCGCCCGATCCTGATGACCACGCTGACGCTCGTGGCGGGCATGCTTCCGCTCGCGCTCGGCACCGGGCCGGGCGCGGAGGAGCGCCGTGCGGTGGCGGTGGTCGTGATCGGTGGGCAGACGCTCTCGCTGCTGCTCACGCTGCTCGTGACGCCGGTCGCCTACAGCTGGCTCGACGACTTCGGACGGCTCTTCCCTCGCAGGCCGGAACAGGCTCAGCCGCGCATGTCGCAGGATTCGCCGGTTTCGCCGAGCTGAACCGCGACGTCCAGGGAATCGCGCACGCTGCGCGCCTGCGCGAGCTGCACGGCGACGAGCCGTTGCTCGCGGCGCACGGCATCCTCGACCATGGCGTGCAGGCTGGCGAGGCGGCGCAGCTGCTTGCGACCGAGCTCGCGGTCCTCGTCAGGGGCCTCGTTCAGGCGCTGCACTTCACGTCGCAGGCCGCTGGCGCATCGGCCGCATTCCGCGACGAGACCCTGGAAGCCCTCGCTGGCGACATCGACCGTACCCACCTGCGCGAGCAGCCGCGTGAGCTGCTCAGCGTAGTGCTCGAGTCCTTCGTTGGTTCTTCCCATCGAGCGCTCAGTGCGAGTCCGAGGTCTGGAGCTCGACGTGGCGCCAACCCTCGAGCAGCGTCGAGAGCGAGCGGTGCGCGTGGGCCAGCGGCTGGATGTCGCGCCGAACGAGCGCCTGCGAGAGCTCGAACTGCACGAACTCGTAGACGCGCTCGAGGCCGTCGGCGATCTCCGGTGCAGGGCCCGGCTCGAGCGCGATGCGCAGCTCGGCCACGATCTCGTTCGCCTTGCCGACCCAGTGGTTGAAGGCCACGCGTTCGCGCACGGGATGGAAGGAGGCGGCGCGGTCGATCGCGCGCAACGCACCCTCGTAGAGCATGCGTACGATCTTGACCGGCGGCGCGTTCTCGATCGAGGACTGCAGATAGGCCTTGGCGGCAGAGTTGGGGTTCATGTTCATCCTCCGTTTGAGAATCCAGAGACGCCGGCGGCGAGCGAAGCGCCCTGCGATTGCAGGCCGCTCATCAGCTGCTCGAGGTTCGCGAACTTGAGCGTCAGGCTCTCCTGGAACTTGTCGACCTGCGTCTGCTTGGCCGCGATGTCCTTGAACAGTTTGGAGATGCTGTCGTTGTAGGTCTGGGTGCGCGTGTCGAAGATGCCCTTGAAGGTCTTGTTGCCCGGACCCGTGTAGGTGTCGAACATGCGCTGGATCGTCCGGTCGAGCGTCGCCGCCAGACCGGAGTCCGCCGTGGTGTCGGTGTAGTAGCCGTTCGTGTTCGGCAGCGCGCCACCGTTGTTGAATCCGTCGCTGTCGACGAACAGGTCGGCGAACTTGTCGAGGTTCGCCGAGATCTTGTCGTCGAGGACCGTCGCGTCGACGAGCAGCTTGCCGTCGCTCTGCGTCTTGATCCCGACCAGCGAGAGCGTCGAGTAGCCGGCGGTGTCGTTCTGCACCACGGTGGGCGGAACGTTGAAGAGCGCCGTGCGGACCTGCTTGAGAACCTGGTTCAGGATCGGGTCGCCGAAGAGCAGCCCGCCCGCGCCTTGGTCCTTGGTGTAGTGGTTCTGCGTGTTGACGTAGTCGATCAGGTTGTTGTACGCGGTCACGAAGTCGTTGATCTTCGTCTTGATCGCACCCGTGTCCGCGGTGACCGAAACGCTCAGCTGCAGGCTGGGATCGGCGGTCTGCGCGGTGATGCTCACGCCCGCGATCACCTCGTTGAATTCGTTCGTGTCGCGCGTGACGGTCAAGCCGTCGATCACGGCCACGGCGTTGAGCCCGACCGTGATGTTGTTCGTGCTCTGCGCGTTGCCGCTGCCGTCGGGCCCCGTGCCGTCGATCGTGAGGCCCGCGACGTCACTCACGATGCCCGTGATGCGGTTGTCCTCGCCGCTCGTCTTCGAGGTCAGCACGAGTTGGAAGTTGGGATTCGCGTCGGTGCCGGCGTTGACCACCGAGGCGCCCACGTCCTCGCCCGCGGCGGAGTTGATCGCCCCCGCGATTTCCTCGAGGCTCGAGTGGCCGGCCGTGAGCACGACGTCGTAGTTCGTCCCGTTGACCGAGAACGCGACGTGCTGGCCATCGGCGGAGGCGAGGTCCACGGTCTTGTCGGTGACTCCGTCGAAGGTCCAGCGATCGACCGTGGCGAGCTGGTTGACCGTGACGGTGTGCGTGCCCGGGCTGGCGCTGCCGCTGGCGCTCACCGAGAGGTGGCCGTTGGTGCTGACCGAGGTGAAGTAGCTCGCGAAGGAGTCCTTCGTCGAGAGCGCCTTCGCCTTCGTCTGCAGGTCCTTCACCAGGCCCTTGAAGGTGCCCAGAGCCGAGAGCTTCGACTGAAAGGTCTTCTGCTGACCCTCCATCTGGGTGATCGGCTGGCTCTCGAGCGAGACGAGTTTCTGGATCAGCGAGGCGGTGTCGATTCCACTCGCGAGTCCGCTGAAGCTGATGCCGTTGGTGTTGAGCGCCATGTTCGGTCCTCGTGCAGCCCTGCCTGCCGGCACGACCTGCGCCTGTTATCGGTACACCCTGCCGGGGGGGTTAGCTCCAAGCGGCTGCGCGGGCGGAGTCTCGTGCGCGTCGGAACTTCCTTCCCGGTGAAAAACGAAAGGGGCTCCGCCAAGCGGAGCCCCCTCGCGGAAAGAGCGGTGGCCCGCGGGCCGGCTCAGGCCCGGCCCGCGGGGCGGTGCATCACTGCAGCAGCTTGAGAGCCAGCTGCGGCTGCACGTTCGCCTGAGCCAGGACCGACGTCGCGGCCTGCTGCAGGATCGAGTTGCGGGTCAGGTCGGCCGTTTCCTTCGCCACGTCGACGTCGCGGATGCGGCTTTCGGCGGCCGAGAGGTTCTCGGACGCGCTCTGGATCGACGCATACGCGCTCGAGAGGCGGTTCTGGGCAGCGCCCAGGTCGCCACGGGCGGTCGACACGGTGTTGATCGCGTCGTCGATCACCTGGAGCGCGGTGTTCGCGCCCGAGGAGGTGGAGACGTCCACCGTCGCAGAGAAGAGCTGAGAGCTCGTCGTATTCTGCAGGCCGACGTCGATCGTCTCGTTGGCGTTGATGCCGACCTGGATCGCGGCCGTCGTGGCCGACCCGTCGAGCAGGTTCACGCCGTTGAAGCTCGTCGAGCCGGCGATGCGGTCGAGCTCGGCGACCAGCGCCGTGCTTTCCGTGGCGATGGTAGCGCGGTCGGTCGTCGACAGCGTGCCGTTGGTGGACTGGACTGCCAGTTCACGCATGCGGCCGAGGATGTTGCTCGCTTCGCTCAGAGCGCCTTCGGCGGTCTGCACGAGAGAGATGCCATCCTGGGCGTTGCGGCCCGCGGCCTGGAACGAACGAATCTGCGAGCGCATGCGCTCGCTGATACCCAGACCGGCGGCATCATCCGCGGCCGTGGCGATTCGCAAGCCCGAAGAGAGCCTGGAATAGTTGCCCTGCAGACGCATGGTAACCGAGCTGAGGTTACGCTGCGCCGTCAGGGACGCGATGTTGGTGTTTACACGAAGTCCCATTGTTACGTTCCTTGGAAAAGGATCCTGTTGGTACCGCACACGTGACGGACATCGAGGCGCCGGACTCCTACCCCTTGGTGGACCACAGGCCGCACCCTTGCTCGCGTGATGGCACGTCGACGCGAGCGAGGATGAGTGTGCACGGCCTGCAATCCGCCCACCGGCACCTGGATGGACGAACCCGGCGCCGTGCGCGCGAAGAATCGCGCGTTACGGCACCGGCCGCGGAGCCGCGGCGATCGACCTGGGCACGCAGGGATCGCCGCGGACGCGGAAACACCCGCAGAGGCGCGTCGCTGAGGCAGTACGCGCGCCGTTCCGCGGGTTGATCTATTGAGTTGTAGAGAGAGCGCTGTTCGCTTCGACCGGCCTGGCGTGCCCTGGATCGCTGTCTTTTCGAGGCTTGAATCGGGAGGACCGCCTTGCGACGGCCCTCCCCCTCAGCGATCGGCACTAGAGGCCGAGTTCTCCGTTTACTGGAGCAGCTTCAAAGCGATCTGGGGCTGGACGTTCGCCTGCTGGAGGACCGAGACGGCAGCCTGTTGCATGATGGAGTTGCGAGTGAGGTCCGCGGTTTCCTTGGCCACGTCCACGTCGCGGATGCGGCTTTCAGCTGCGGAAAGGTTCTCACCTGCATTGGCGATGCTCATGACCGCGCTTTGCAGGCGATTCTGTGCTGCACCCAGGTTGCCTCGACTGGTGTTCACCAGGTCGATGGCATCGTCGACCAGCTGCAGCGCGGAGTTGGCCGCGCTGACGGTGGAGACGTCGATGACGTCCACGCCGAGCGAGTTGGTCGAGGTGTTCTGGAGCGAGATGTCGATGGTCTCGTTGGCGTTGATGCCGACCTGGATGCTGGCCGTGGTCGCGGAGCCGTCGAGCAGGTTGATCCCGTTGAACTCGCTCGAGGACGAGATTCGGTCGAGTTCGGAGACGAGCTGCGTGACTTCCGACCCGATGGTCGTGCGGTCAGTCGTGCTCAAGGTCCCGTTCGCGGACTGGATCGCCAGTTCACGCATGCGGGAAAGGATGTTGCTCACCTCGTTCAGGGCGCCTTCGGCGGTCTGCACGAGAGAGATGCCGTCCTGGGCGTTGCGCCCAGCCGCGGCATAGGAACGGATCTGAGAACGCATGCGTTCCGAGATCGCGAGGCCGGCAGCGTCGTCCGCCGCGGTCGCGATTCGGAGCCCCGACGAAAGTCGGGCATAGTTTCCCTGCAGGCGGGTACTGACCCCTGACAGGTTGCGCTGCGCGGTGAGCGAAGCGATGTTGGTGTTGACTCGAAGGCCCATGAAGGCTCCTGTGTTCCCGGTCTCTAGTTGGATTCGCTGATTGAGGTGATTCGGGCCCCGGTAAAGCTCGAACCGTGGGTGTTCTCGGTGCTGCACGGGAGCGCATGAGCAGCTGCCCAGGAATTCCGCGTGATGGCTTCCCCTCCCGCTGCGCACCGGGAAATGCCTTCCCGGCGAGGTTCTCTCTTCCCTAGGCGCTCGGCCTCGGCTGGAATGAAGCGCACATGGCCTGCTTGCTGGTAGTCGACGACGACGAGGGGGCGCGCTCCGCGATCGCCGCGCTGTGCCGTGCCCTGGGGCACGAGACCTGGGAGGCCCCGGGCGCGGAGCCTGGGTTCGTCTCCGCGCGCGAGCACGCGCCCGAGGTCGTGCTGCTCGACCTCTACATGCCCGACCGCGACGGGCTCTCCGCGCTGCCCGACTTCCTGGCGCTCCCCGGCGCACCCTGCGTGCTGATGTTGACCGGCATGGCCGACGTGCCGACCGCCGTGGCCGCCATGCGCGCGGGCGCGAGCGACTTCCTGCAGAAGCCGATCCACCTCGACGCGCTGGAGCAGGCGCTCGACCGCGTGCTCCAGAACCGCGCCGTGCGGCTCGAGCGCGACCGCCTGCGCGGCGAGCTCGCGCGTCTGCGCTCGGGTCCGATCCTGGGCGAGTCGCGCGCGATCCGCCTCGTGCTCGAGTCCGTCGAGCGCGTCGCCGGCACCCCGCGCACCACCGTCCTCATCACCGGCGAGTCCGGCGTCGGCAAGGAACTCGTCGCGCGCGCCGTGCACGAGCAGTCCGCGCGCGCCGAGAAGCCCTTCGTCGCGCTCAACTGCGCGGCGCTCGCCGAGGGCATGCTCGAAGCCGAGCTCTTCGGCTACGAGGGCGGCGCCTTCACCGGCGCGCTGCCCAAAGGCCGCGAAGGCCTGGTCGCCGCCGCCGAGGGAGGCTCGCTCTTCCTCGACGAGATCGGCGAGCTGCCGCTGGAGCTGCAGGCCAAGCTCCTGCGCGTCCTGCAGGAGCGCACCTTCCGCCGCGTCGGCGCTCAGACCGACCGCCGCATGGACGTGCGCATCCTGGCCTCCACCAACCGCGACCTGTCCGCCATGGTCGCCGAAGGCCGCTTCCGCGAAGACCTCTTCTACCGCCTCAACGTGATGTCCATCCGCGTGCCGCCTCTGCGCGAACGCCCCGAGGACATCCCCGTGCTGGCCGCGCACTTCCTGGCCCAGTTCCGCACCGAGTTCGCCCGCGGCCCCGTGGCCCTCGCCGAGGAGACGCGCCGCAAGCTCCTCTCCTGGCCCTGGCCCGGCAACATCCGCGAGCTCCGCAACGCCCTCGAACGCGCCGTCCTCCTCTCCGAGGGAGCGCAGATCCAGCCCGAACACCTCTTTCCCGACGCCCCGCCGACGCCCCGCCGGCCCAGTGCCGCCTCGAGCGAGCGCTCGTTGAGAGGGATGGAGCGCAGCTTGATCGAGCAGGTCCTCGCCGAGACAGGCGGGAACCGCAGCGAGGCGGCGCGCGTGCTCGGAGTCAACCGGGCGACGCTCTACAACAAGCTCAAGTCCTACGGACTGTCTTGAACCCGGCCGAGCCGGTGCCAGACCCGCGACAGGGCTGACCCTTTCTCACCGCCCCGCGCGAGCTGCGGGAAGCAGGTGCGCCACCTCTGGGGCTGGAACGCAGCGGTTTCCGCGTCCAGGCGGGGGTCGGAAGCCCTGACCGGGAAGGTCTGCCCCCTCGGGGAAAAAAGTGCCGGAAACGGGAGCCGGGGTATCAAGCGATCGGGGGGGTCGTGACGACAAGCGTCTGGAAGCGCTTTCCATCGAGGGAAGCGCGTGCCGGATCCCCATGACGCACACACAGCACGATCCCCGTGGCCCGAGGCAACGCGCCTCGGATGAGCTCGTTCCCGAGGTGGCGCGTGAACTCGCGAGCGCGCTCGCCTCGTTGAGGGCCGCGCTCGAGGGGCTTGCGCGAGACTTCGAGGAGGGGGATCCGCGGCTGGAGCGCATGCAGCGCGCGGTCGGGCAGACCTTGCCCATCGCACGGCAGGTAGAGGCGCTCGCGGATTGCACGGCGAGCACGCCGCTGCAGGAGATGACCTGCTCGATGCGCGAGATCGCGGTCGCGGTGCGTGCGGCCCTCGGCGGTACGGGCTCCGGGCGGCTGATCCTGGCGCTCGAGGATGCGCTCGCGCGCTTCCGCGTCGACGGACCGCTGCTCGTGCGCGCGCTGGTGCTTCTGGGCGAGGAACTCGGTGAAGAGGAGGGCGGCCACGTTCTCCTGCGCACGCGCCTGGAGCGCGGCGAACCGAGCTTCAGCTTGAGCTGGCCTTGCGCTCGCGAGAAGCACGAGCGGCTCTCGCTCTCGCGCCGGCTCCTGGGTCACGAAGCGCGGCGCCTGGGTGCGCGTTTCGAAGAGGGTTTCGAGGGCGGATGCGCACGCGTCGAGCTGCACTTCCCGGCCGCGACGCGCGAGGAGGTGGCTCGATGAGCCTGCGCCTGCGCATCCTGGTCGTCGAAGGCCAGCACACGGCGGGTCAGGCGATCGCCGGCCTGTTGCGCCGCCGCGGTCACTCGGTCGAGTTGGTCGCGAGCGCGGAAGACGCGTTGGCGGCCGCGCCGGCCGACGTGCTCGTCAGCGACCTCGATCTCCCGGGCGCTTCCGGCCTGCAACTGCTCGAGGAATTGCGCCGCCGCGGCGCCCGCGCGCGCGTGGTCTTCGTCGGCGCGCGCCCCACGTTCGACGAGAGCCGCCGCGCGCTCGAACTGGGAGCGACGGACCTGCTCTCGAAGCCCTTCCGCATGGGCGAGCTGGTCCGAGCGGTCGAGGCGGCGAGCGCCGAAGCCCTGCCTGAGGGTGCACCGACCGCCCCCGTGCCGAGCCGCGCTCGCGCACAGGAGGCGGAGCCCGCGATCCACGATCGCAGCTATTCCTCCAGCCCCGCGTGCGTCGAGCAGGCTGCGCGCGAACTCGCCGCGTACGCCCTGCGCTGTGGCGTCTCGCCCGCGGCGCGCGCACGCATCGGCAGCGCGGCCAGCGAGATCATCGACAACGCGCGCAGGCACGGCTACTGCCGCCAGCGCGGCAGCATCCGCGTCGAGGCCGAGCTCGACGGCGCCGACCTCAGCGTGCGCATCAGCGACCAGGGCATCGGCTTCGATGCCTCTGCGCTCGACGCGAGTGGCCTGCACGACACGCTGCGCCACGGCATCGCCCGCGCGCGCGCACTCGCGGAGGAACTCGAGATCGAGAGCCGCCCCGAGGGCGGCACGCGCGTGCTGCTCGTCTTCCGCACGAGCCAGGTCGCGTTCGAGGAGGAGCACGGCATCGACCTCTCCGAGCTCGACTTCCTCGGCCCCGAGCTCTCGCGCCGGATCCTGAACTCGCTGCGCCAGGGCAAGGAACAAGACCTCTTCCACCTCTCCCCCGCTCTCGCGGTCGTGGTCGGCCGGCTGCTCGCCGGTCCCGATCCGCGCCCGAGCATCGAACAGGCCTTGTGGAGCTGACGCATGGCGCTCGACGATTTCGACATCCACGACGGTCCCGAGCAGCAGGCGACGCCTGCGGCCGCGGCGGCGCCGACCGCTGCCCCCGTGAGCGCGCAGGCGAAGAAGCCGGCGAGCTCCGAGGACGAGGACCTGTTCGATTTCCCCATCGTCGAGATGAAGTTCGAGTCGGACGCGTCGAAGCGCCCGGCAGTCACCGGCGTGCCCGCCGCCGTCGCGGCAGCAGCCGCCACCCCCGCTCCGGCTGCCCCCGCTCCCGCCACGCCCGCCGCGACTGCGCCGGCTGTGGCACCCGTGACGGCGAGCGCGCCATCGAAGAAAGCTGCAGCCCCGACCGCGCACAAGGACGTCGCGCAGGCCGCACAGCTCGTGGACGACATCGAGGAAGTGCTCGGCAGCGAGAGCAAGCCGCGCAAGCACGCTCGCCGCGAGGGCGGTCGCCCCACCCCGACGCTCGTCGGGATCGCGCTGGTCGTGCTGACGAACATCCTGGGCGTGCTCTTCCTCTGGCGCAGTTCGGAGAGCTTTCACGAAGGCGTGCAGGCGATGAGCCAGCAGATCGCCGAGAGCATGCGCCGCCAGGCGCTGATGCAGCCGCCTCCGGAACCGGAGCCCGCGCACACGAACCAGGACGGCAAGTCCCCCGCGCTGCACGCACCCGTGCCGCTCGAGGCTTTCGAGAAGGTCGCGCTGCAGCTCGCGCGCGAGGAGATCCAGGCCGGCGAATACGCAGCGGCGCGCCGCCGGCTCGCGCGCCTGCTCGCCGTCGCCGACCGCATCGAGGCCGAGTCACGCGAGGACATCGAGGCGGAAGCCTCGTTCCTGCTCGCGAACACCTACCGCCAACAGGCCGAAGCCGCCCAGGAAAAGGAGAAGACGCCGTGAAGACCGCTTTCGCACTCCTCGCGCTGCTCCTGCCCGCGGCACCCGCGCCGGAAATCGACGTGCAGCTCAAGACCGTCGACGGCGAAGTCGTCTGCACGGTGCACACGCGCGGCGCCAAGCCGGGCGATGTGCTCGCCGAGATCGCGCGCAAGTCGGAACGCGTGCTCGTGGGCCCCGACGAGAACGACGCGGCCGATCTGATCCCGGTCTGGCTCGACGAGCGACCGCTCTCCTACGTCGTGCAGACCATCGCCGCCTGCGCCGGCTGGCGCGCGCACCTCAACATCTCGCGCATCACGCTCGAACCCGATCTCGGCCGGGGCGACGACGCGCGCGCCTTCGAGGAGCAGTGCTTCGCCTCCACACTGCGCGCGATCCGCGCGCACCCCGATCACCCGCGCGCCGCGGAGGGCGGCATGGTGCTCGCCACGATCCACGAGAAGCACGGCGACCTGCGCCGGGCCGAGAGCGAGTACACGGCCGTCGCGACGCGCTTTCCCGGCTCGAAAGAGGCGCCCGCGGCGCTGCTGCACTCCGGGCTGATCGATGAGCGCATGGGAGACTGGAACGCCGCCAAGCTGCAGTTCAGCACGCTCGCGAACCTGCCGCAGGAGCACCCCTACCAGGCGCGCGCGCGCCTCGAGATCGCGCACTGCATGGCCGAGAGCGGCGACGGGCGCCAGGCGCTCTTCGTGCTCGACAGCATGGACAAGATCTTCCCCACCTCGCTCAGCAGCGAGCGCCAGTCGCGGCTCTACGTCCGCGCCCGCGCTCTGCTCGCTGCCCGGCGCGAAGGCGAAGCCGCCAAGGCGCTCAGCCTGGCCGACGAGCTCGGCCGCAACGAGGAGTGGGACGCGGACGCGATGGAGCTGCGCGCGCAGGTGCTCGCGCAATTCGGCCGCAGCGCCGAGTCCGCGCGCGCCTGGCTCGCGCTCGCGCAGAAATCCGAAGGACAGGAACAGCAGCGCGCCTGGATCCAGGCTGCGCAGCAGTCGATGCAAGCCGGAGATTCGCTGGGCGTGCTCGCCGTGCAGCGCCTCGCCGCCGGCACGCACGCGGCGACCGCGATCGAGCCGCTGGCGGAGTCCTCGCGCAAGGACCTCGGTCTGGACAGCACTGACCTGCACGGCCTCGGCGGCGATCCGCTGGCGCAGGCGCGGCTGCTGCTGCTCCAGGAACACCAGCGCCAGGCGCTCACGCTGCTCGAGCCGCTCTACCAGCGGCGCGAGGAGCGCTCCGCCGACGAACGCCTCGAACTGGTCACGCTCTACGCCCGTGCCCTCGCCGGCGCAAAGACCGTCGACGACGCGGTGGCCGAATTGCGCCGCAACCTCGACACCTTCCCCGAGCCTGCCGCGCGCAAGCTCCTCTGCAGCACCGCCGGCGAACTCTACGAGGCCGCTGAACGCTACGACGACGCGGTGCGCGCTTTCGGAGGCCAACTCTGATGCCCAAGTACCGCACCACCTTCCTGCTCGTGCTCGGAACGGCTCTGTGCGTGCCCGGTCTGCGTTCGCAGGACAACGCAGCGAGCCTCGAGCGTTCGCTGGCCGAGACCAAGCGCGCGATCGAAGTGCTCGCCGGCATCCAGCGCGGCCTCGAGGCGCGCCATCCGGCGGCGATCGAGCTCGTGAAGCAGGCCACCGAGCCCGTCAGCGGCGAAGCCCGCGTGCGCGACAACCGCCTGGTGACGCTGCGCGATGAGGTCAACCGCCTGCAGGCGATGTCCGATCGCATGCAGGGTGCGAGCACGCAGGCGCGCGAGGTCGAGAGCACGCTCAACGCGAGCCCCGCCCGCAACGAGGAATCCGCGCCGCGCGTGCTGGTCACCACTGGACTCACCCAGGAGGCGCGCGAGGAACTCGTCGGCCTCTCGACGCCGGTGGCGCGCGGCACGCGCAGCACAACGCCCGTCGAGGAGAGCGGCTCCGCCCCCAGCACTCCCAAGGACGCCGGCGCCGCCGCCGCAGATCCGCTGCGCCAGGCGCAGGTGCTCTACCGCGCCGCACGCTACGAGGAGTGCGCCTACCTACTGCGTCGCCTGGAGGACCAGGCCGAACCCGCGTGGTGGCGCGCGCGCGCGCTCGAGCGCCTCGGGCGCGACGGCGAAGCACTCGAGTGCTACCGCCACGCGACGCAGATCGCGCCCAAGGATTCCACGCTTCAGAAGCGTGCCACGCAGGACCTCGAGTTCCTCGAGTGGAAGATCGACTTCAACAAGAAGCTCGCGGGCGACAAGCAGCCCGCCGCGGGCCAGGACACGGGAGCAAAGAAGCCGTGAACACCCTCCAGGACGCCACCACGGGTGAGATCGCAACCCTCGCCTCTGTCGTCGCCGAGACGCCGGAGCTCGCCGAGGCGCTGCAGACGCTCTCCTCCATCTCGGAGAACCTGCTCGCCTCCTACACCACGCTGGCCGCGCGCGCCGAGCGCATCGAGCGCCAGCTCGCGGCGACCAACGACGAGCTCGAGGCAGTGCTGCGCGCGCTCCCGACCGGTGTCGTGGTGCGCGACGGCTCGGGCCGCATCCGCCGCGCCAACCCGGTCGCCTGCGCGATCCTGGGGACGCGCGAGCACGAACTCGTCGAGGCCGGCACGCACCCGCTGCTGCTCGAGCGCCAGAGCTCCGGGCAGTCGCGTGAGCTCGTGCAGGAGGACGGCTCGGTGCGCATCGTCGAACAACGCTGCTCCCCCATCTGCGGGCCCCAGGGCAGCGACGCGGGCTCGGTCGAGATCCTCGACGACCGCACGCAGGTCGTGCGCCTGACCGAACGCCTGTACTCGATGGACAAGATGGCCGCGCTGGGCACGATCGCCGCCGGGATCGCGCACGAGATCCGCAATCCCTTGAACGCGGTGCGCGGCTTCGCCGAACTGCTGCGCCGCGACACGCAAGGCGACGTGCAGCGCGGTCGCTGGGCCACGCGCATCTGCGAGGGCGTGGACGAGGCCGACGCGATCATCTCGAGCATGCTGAGCTTCGGCGCTCCCGAGCGCCTGCGCCGCGAGTCGCTCGACGGCAGCGAGCTGATCGCAGACGCCGTCGCGCTCGCGCGCCGTTCGCTGCCCTCGGGCAGCGATGCCGCGAAGTGGAAGATCACGAGCGAGAACGCCTGCTCCGCCTTCCTTGGCGACCGCATCAAGCTGCGCCAGGCGCTGCGCAATCTCGTCGCCAACGCCCTCGAGGCCCAGCCCGTGGGCGGCAGCGTGCACGTCGGTTGCCGTCTCGACGGCGCCGAAGTGGTTTTCGACGTCTATGACGCCGGCCCGGGCATCGCGCCCGAGCATCGCCGGCGCGTGGCCGACCCGTTCTTCACGACGCGCGCCGAAGGCACCGGCCTGGGCCTCGCGCTCGTGCACACGATCGCCGAGCTGCATGGCGGCCGGTTCGAAGTCTCTCACACACCGGCGCCCCGCCAGCACGGCGGCGGCGCGCACATGATCCTCTCTCTCCCCTATTCCATCAACGAATCGAAGTGAGCCGAACGATGTCCATTCAACGCATCATGGTCGTGGACGACGACACCCTTAGCCGCGAGTTCCTCGTCGAAGCCATCACGCAGCTCGGCTACCAGCCGATCGCCGCGAAGAGCGGCAACGAAGCACTCGAGCAGGCGAAGAAGGAACTCCCCGACCTGGTCCTGACCGACCTGCGCATGCCCGGCTTCGACGGCATGGATCTCGTCAAGGCGCTCAAGGCGAGCTACCCCGACCTGCCCGCGGTGATGATCACCGCGCAGGGCACGATCGAGGCGGCGGTGCAGGCGATGCGCAGCGGAGTCGAGGACTTCCTGCTCAAGCCCTGCACGCCCGACGCGATCGAGGTCGTGATCGGCCGCATCGACCGCACCACGCGCCTGATGCGCGAGAACCAGTACCTGCGCAGCGAGATCTCCTCCGCCACGCCGCAGAGCCTGGTCGCCAAGAGCCAGCCGATGCTCGAAACGCTGCGCAACGCCTCGCGCGTCGCGCGCTCCAAGGGCACGGTGCTGATCACCGGCGAGAGCGGCACGGGCAAGGAGAAGATCGCCCAGTACATCCACCAGAACAGTCCGCGCGCCAACGGCCCGTTCATCCGCGTCAACTGCGCGGCGCTCTCCGAGCAGCTGCTCGAGAGCGAGCTCTTCGGCCACGAGCGCGGCGCCTTCACGGGCGCGCACAAGATGCGCGAGGGCCGCTTCGAACTCGCCGACGGCGGCACACTGCTCTTGGACGAGATCGGGGAGATCACGCCCGCGCTGCAGGCCAAGCTCCTGCGCGTGCTCGAGGAAGAAGAGTTCGAGCGCGTGGGCGGCACTTCGACGCTCAAGGTCGACGTGCGCGTGCTCGCGACGACCAACCGCGACCTGCAGGCCGAGATGAAGGCCGGGCGCTTCCGCGAGGACCTGTACTACCGCTTGCACGTGCTGCCGGTGCACATCCGCCCGCTGCGCGAGCGCTCGGAGGACATCGTGCCGCTGGCCCAGCACTTCGCCGAGTTCTACGCCAAGCAGGCCGGACTCGACGTTCCGAACTTCACGCCCGCGGCCCACGAGTGCCTTTCGGCCTGGCACTGGCCGGGCAACGTGCGCGAACTCGAGAACGTCGTGCAACGCGCGGTCGTGATGCTGCGCCAGTCGACGATCGACATGGCGGACCTCTCCTTTGGTCCCGCGAAGAGCGGACAGGGTTCCTCCGGCGGTCCCGAATCGCAGGTCGCTGCGGCCGCGTTCAGCGCAGCGGCGGGCGTACCGACGCAGGACCTCGGTCCTGCGCTCGCCAATCGCACGATCGAAGAGATCGAGCGCGTCGCGATCCTCGCCACGTTGAACTCCACCAAGAACAACAAGACCGAGGCCGCGCGCCGCCTGGGCGTCACGGCTCGCACCCTCTCCAACAAGATGAAGCTCTGGCGCTCGACGGGCCTGGTCGCCTGAGGCGGCGGCCCGCATCGGAAAGGAGGCAACCATGGACATCGGCGGCGACAAGACACAACTACTGATCAAGCTGATGACGGCCACGTCCATGCGTGACCGTTGGATCTCGAACAACATCGCGAACCAAAGCGTCCCCGGCTACAAGCGCCGCGACGTGCACTTCGAGGAGCTGCTGCGCGACAAGCTCGCGCACCAGGACCCGAACCTGCTCGCCGTCAAGCCCGAGGTGGTCGTGGACACGAAGTCGCCGGCTGGCGCGGACGGGAACAACGTCGTGCTCGAAGTCGAAACGACGAACTCGCACGAGAACAAGCTGATGTTCGAGCTCTACGCCACGATCTTCCAGAGCCGCATGGGGCTCATCGAGTCGGCGATCAGGGAATCGCGCTGAACCAGGAGGCAACGACCATGGGTGGAATCAACGAACTCTTCGGCGGCATGCGCGCCTCGTCTTCGGCCCTCTCGGCGGAGCGCACGCGCATCGACGTCATCGCGAAGAACATCGCCAACGCGGAATCGACCAGCATGCCCGACGGCAGCGGTCCCTACCGCCGCCAGGTGGTCAACTTCGCGCCCTTCCTCGACAAGGCGGGCAGCTCCGGCGCGCGCGTCGGGTCGATCACCTCGGACAACGTGACGCCCTTTCCCGTGCTGCACGATCCCGGCCACAAGGACGCGGATCCGGCCACGGGCAACGTGCTCATGCCGAACGTGAACGTCGTCCAGGAGATGGCGGACCTGATCCTGGCCATGCGCTCGTACGAGGCGAACCTCAACACGCAAGACAACTTCGTGAAGATGGCCGAGAGGGCGCTGCGCATCGCGCAGTGAGCTCGAGCCGCACTGGAGAACCAAGATGATCGACCGCATCGGACAAGGATCGCTGGCGAAGAGCGCGATCGAGGCCGCGCTGAAGCGCCAGGCAGAGGCGCAGAAGCGCCTCGAGCAGGCGGCTTCGGCCCTCGACGGCTCGCAGCCGCGCAAGGCCGAGGAATCGAACTTCTCCAGCACGTTCGCAGAGGGCCTGCGCGACGTCGACTCGCAGGTCAAGCTCGGCGACAAGCTCACGCAGCAGGTGATCGAGGGCCAGGTGAACGACTTCGCCGAGGTCGCCGCCACGCTCAAGCAGACCGATCTCGCTTTCAAGTTCGCTCTCGAAGTCCGCAACAAGTTCGTCGACGCCTACCGCGAAGTCATGCGGATGAGCGTCTGATCGCTGAGGCAACGGGACCATGAAAGACTTCCTCCAGGGACTGCTCGAGCAGATGAAAGCCGCCGGGCCGGCCACCAAGGCCGTGCTCGTGATGGGCCTGCTGCTCGTCGCCGGCCTGATCGGCTTCGCGACCTACTCGGCCAGCACGCCGCACTTCCGGCTGCTGTACTCGAGCCTCGACCCGCAGCAGGCCGCGGCCGTGCAAGCTGCGCTCGCGGGCGGCAACATCCGCTTCGAGGTCAGCCAGCCGCCGGGTCCGTACACGGTCCACGTCGAGGACACGCAGTACTACCAGGCGCAGAACCTGGTCGCGCTCGCCGGCGGCCTGTCGGTCGCCCCCGGTGGCATCCAGGCCAACCAGAGCGGCGCCAAGGACGTGTTCCTCTCGGCCAACGAACGCGCGCAGAACGCGCTCAAGCGCGAGTGGCAGGAGATGGAGAGCCAGCTGCTGCAGCTGGACTTCATCGCAGGCGCGCGCGTCAGCACCTCGATCCCCGAATCCAGCGTGCTGCGCAAGTCGAACCCGCTGACCGTCGCGGTCATGCTGCAGGTCGCCGCGGGCACGACGCTCACCCGCTCACAGGCCTCGACCGTCGCCAAGCTCGTGCGCTTCCGCTTCGGCGTCCCGCCCGAGAACGTGATGATCTCCGACCAGAACGGCTTCGGCCTGTGGGACGGCACGCAGCAGGACGAGCTCACCGCGGCCGCCAACGACGTCTTCGACCACAAGGCGCGCTACGACACCGAGATGGCCGCGCGCACGAACCAGGCCCTCGACCACGCCTTCGGCCCGGGACTGGCCTACATCGTGCTCGACTCGACCTGGAGCCACCTGCGCACCGAGAGCATCAAGAAGACGCTCGACCCTGCGAACAAGGTCGTGACCTCGAAGGACGAGAAGAAGTCCTCGACGCCTTCCGACCAGGCGATCGGTCCAGTCAACGCCAGCGCGCCCCTCGCCAAGGCCGACCCCGCCACGACCACCGAATCGCGCCAGACCACCGCCGTCGGCGAGGAGACCAGCCACAGCGTCGATGACGCACCGACGCTCGAGCGCCTGACGGTCTCGCTGATGCTCGACGAGAGCCTCAAGGACAAGCAGGCACAGCTTGAGGAGTTCGTCAAGAACTCGGTCGGCTTCAAGGACGATCGCGACGGCAAGATCGCCTCGGTGGTGACTCCCTTCGCCACCATGCGCGACGACAAGGGCGAGCTCAAGAAGCCGGTCGAGCCCGAAAAGGTCGAAGCGCCCTCGCGCACGCTGGAAATGCTGCTGCAGCGCGGCGTCGAGATCGCCGCCGCAGTGATCTTCCTCTTCGTGCTGCTGCGCGCGCTGAAGACCGCCCCGCGCTCGCTCACCTCCGACGAGCCCGGCAGCGTCGGCAACGACCCGATCGCCGCGCTCGCGGCGGCCGAGGAGATCGAGGACCCGCGTCTGCGCGAGATGGTCGCCCGACGCCAGATCGACGAGCTCATCCGCAACGATCCCGAGCGCGTCTCGACGATCCTCTCGCGCTGGGCCGCCGACGAGGAACGCGCCGCGCGCGTCTGATCGCCCCCCGCCATGGCAACCACGAAGAAGGATGCGCCTCTGAGCGGCGCGCACAAGGTCGCGGCCTTCCTGCTCACGCTGGAGAAGCCGGTCGCGGCAACCTTGCTGAAGCAGATGGACGCCAAGGCCATGGCCGAGGTCGCCGCGGCGATGACCGTGCTCGACCCGCGCCTGTCGGAGAACGAGGCGATCCACCAGCTCTACCGCGAGCTCTCGCGCCGCCTGAACGTCGGCGTGGGCCCGCGCGCCCAGGACGACGGCGAGCTGACCCTGATCCTCGAGACCGCCCTCGGACGCGAGCGCGCGCGCTCGGTGATCGTGCAGATCCACGAGCGCCGCCGCGTCGAGCACCCTTTCGCGATCCTCGACGAGGAGCCGTTGCCGGTCCTGTGCGCGACGATGTCCGAGGAGTCCAACGCGGTCGTGGCGCTGGTGCTCGCGCACCTCAAGCCCGACCAGTCGGCCGAGGTGCTCGCGGCGCTCGGCGCCGAGCGCGCGCTCGACGTCGTGCTGCGCATCGCCGCGATCGCCCCGCCCCCCACCGAGGCGCTGATCCAGGTCGCCAACGAGATCCGCGAGCGCATGAACGAGTTCTCCAAGCGCCCGCGCCCCTTCGCCAAGGAGAGCGCGCTCAAGTCCGTTGCGCAGATGCTCAACATGGCCGGCGACTCCGTCGGTGGGTCCGTCATGGAAGGCCTGGGCACCGCCAACGAGGAGCTGCTCACGCAGGTCAAGGAGGCGATGTTCACCTGGGAAGACCTGGGCAAGGTCGACAAGCGCGGGATGCAGAAGATCCTGGGCTCGATCGAGACGCGCACGCTGGCGATCGCGCTCAAGGGCTGCTCGGCCGACGTCGAACAGAACATCCTGGCCAACCTGTCGGCGCGCGTGCGCGCAATGGTCGCCGACGAGCGCGAGCTCGCGGGCGCCCTGCCGATGGCGCAGATCCTCGAGTCGCGCAACGAGATCATGAAGAACGTCCGCGCGCTCATGGAGGCCGGCGAGTTCAAGCCCGCGAAGGCAGGTGAAGAGCTTGTCAGCTGAGCGCATCGCGAACCGCATCGCCCTCGACCGCGCGCCGAGCCGCGTGCAGATCTTCGGCGGCAGCGAAACCCAGCTGCGCGAGGAGTGGAAGCACGCCTCGCTCTCGGAGAGCTTCGAACGCGGCCTCGCGCAGGGCCGGGAGGAGACGCGCAGCGCCCTCGCTGCGACGCTCGACGCAGCCCTCGAGCGCATCGAGTCGCTGCGCGAGGCCGCCCTGGCGCGCCTCTCCCAGGATGCCGCGGCACTCGCGGTCGAGATCGCACGCGAACTCGTGCGCTGCGAGACCAAGGCCGGCCGCCACGACATCGAGCGCATCGTACGCGAGACGCTCGCGGCCTCGTCCACCGGCCGCGGCGCCTGCGTGGTGCATTTGCATCCCGCCGACGCCTTGCGCCTGGAGCGCGCGCACTTCCGCGCTCGTACGCAAATCGAGCCGGATCCCTCCGTTCCCGCCGGCGACGTGCACATCACCACGCCGCAGGGCCTGCTCGTGCGCGACCTCGAGCACACGCTCGACACGCTCGGCGAGCGTCTGCGCCAGGAATTGCTCGCATGAAGACGCAGCGCGCTTTCGATCCGACCAGGCCGCTCTTCGACGCGGAGGCACTGCGGCCGGCGATCCGTGCTGCGGCCGCCCCGCTCTACCGTGGGCGCGTCGAGAACGTCTCGGGCGTGCTCGTCGAAGCGGCCGGCATCCCCGCCGCGATGGGCGAACTGTGCCGCATCCAGCGCGGCCGCTCGCCCGACATCGACGCCGAGGTGGTCGGTTTTCGCGGTTCGAGCACGCTCCTGATGCCGCACGGCGACGTCGCGGGAATCGCGCCCAACCAGGAGGTCGTGGCGCTCGGTCGTCCGTTCACCGTGCAGGTCGGGCCCGAACTGCTCGGGCGCCTGCTCGACGGCCTCGGCCGCCCGCTCGACGGCGGCCCGCAGTTGCAGTCGCGCGAACGCCGTCCCGCGCGCATCGAGGCGCCCGATCCGATGCGCCGCCCCGCGATCGACGAGCCGCTGCAGACCGGCGTGCGCGTGATCGACGGATTGAACACGATCGGGCGCGGCCAGCGCCTGGGCATCTTCGCCGGCTCGGGTGTGGGCAAGTCCACGCTGCTGGGCCAGATCACGCGCGGCACCGACGCCGACGTGGTCGTGGTCGCGCTGGTCGGCGAGCGCGGCCGTGAAGTCGGCGGCTTCGTGCGCGAGGTCCTGGGCGTGGAGGGCATGAAGAAGTCCGTGCTCGTCGTCGCGACTTCCGACCGCGCGCCGATCGAGCGCTACATGGCACCCTTCGTCGCGGTCACGATCGCCGAGCACTTCCGCGACCAGGGCCTCTCGGTGCTGCTCGTGATGGACTCGGTCACGCGTTTTGCGCTCGCCTCGCGCGAGATCGGACTCGCGGCTGGCGAGCCGCCGACCGTGCGCGGCTACCCGCCGAGCTTCTTCGCGACCGTGCCCAAGCTGGTCGAGCGCATGGGCCGCACCGAGCGTGGCAGCATCACCGGTCTCTTGACGGTGCTCGTCGACGGCGACGATCCCAACGAACCGGTCGCGGACACGCTGCGCGGACTGCTCGACGGCCACATCGTCCTCTCGCGCGACATCGCGCAGAGTGGCGTGTTTCCTGCGGTCAACGTGCTGCACAGCCTCTCGCGACTGATGCCTTCGCTGGTCGACGGGCCGCACGCGCGCGCCGCGGGCTTCGTGCGCTCCTGCCTGTCTGCCTGGCGCGACGGCAAGGACCTGGTCGAGATCGGCGCCTACAAGCCGGGCTCGAACCCGCGCCTGGACGTCGCTCTCGCGCGCCTCGAAGCGATCGACGCGTTTCTGCGCCAGGACGTGCACGAGACGACGAGCCTCGCCGAGTCGATCGAACTGCTCTCCCTGATCGCGCAGAGCGCCGGAGCCGCCGCGTGAAGCGCTTCGCCTTCCGCTTGCAGCGCCTCGCGCGCGTGCGTTCCATCGAGGAACAGATCGCGCGCGAGAAGTGGGCCCTCGTCGAGCGCCGTGCGCGCACCGCCGAGGAGACCGCCGAGCGCGCCCTGGCCGACGTCCATGCGGGCCGCGCGGCACTGCGCACCGAGCTCGAACGCGGCGCGCTCGTCCCCGCGCAACTGCTGCAGCGCCAGGACGCCTGCGACGCGCTCGTGCAGCGTCGCGGAGCCGCATTGCAGCGTGCGCGCGCCGCGCGCGCCGAGGCGGACGTCGAACGTGCCGTCTGGCTGGGCCAGAAGCGCAAGCTCGACGGCCTCGAACGCCTCGAGGAACGCGACCACAACGCCTGGAGGCTCGCGGAGAGCGCGTCTTCCGCGGCCGAGATCGACGAAATCGCCTCTGTCCGCGCCGCGCGCAAGGCGCGCCTGGAATCTGCCGAAACAAGGCCTAGCTCGAGGAGCTTCGAATGAAACCCGTCGTCAAGTACGCAGCCATCGGTGCAGGCGCCATCGCCCTGCTCTTCGGATCCTTCGTGACCTTCTCCGCGCTCTCGGGCCAGCCGCTGCACAAGATCGCGATCCTGAAGAACTTCGTGAAGGCGCCCGACGAGCCCGCCGAGCCTGACACGAACGAGCACGGCGGTGACACCGCGGAGCACGACCCCCAGACACAGGGACACGGCAGCGAGACGGAACCCGCCGCGGAGCCTCACGAACAGCCCAAGCTCGCCTCCAAAGAGGACCTGAAGGCGCTCGAGAAGTCGGTCGGCGTGCTCGGCGCCTTCACGCTGCCCTCGCCGTTCAGCTCGGACGAACTGACGGACATCCAACAGGCGATGAAGTCGAAGAACCGCAACCTCGACACGCGCGAGACGAAGGTCGCGCAGCGCGAACGCGAGCTCGACGACCGCGAACACGACCTCGACGAGCGCCAACAGGAGCTCTCCGCGCTGCGCAAGCGACTCGCCGACAAGGAGAGCGAGCTGCAGATGCTCTCCGCGGAAGTCGAACGCGACAGCGCCGCGCGCAACGCGCGCGACGCCGCGAGCTGGAAGGAGATCTCGAAGTTCTTCGAGGAGGGCGACCCCAAGGACATGGCCGGCAAGCTGCTCGCCTTCGCCCCCGCCGAGGCGGCCAAGATCCTGCGCTCGCTCGACGACGAACGCGCCAGCGCCCTCGTGAATGCGCTTCCCGAGCAGAACTACCGCGACTACATCGAGGCCTACCGCTCGCTGAGCTCGCGCGACACGGGCAAGAAGAACCCCTGAGGATCGTCCCGCCGCCAGGAATACGCATCCCGGGCCGAGCCGCGACTCGCGCGGCGGTCAAGGGACTCGCGATTCCTGCCGACAAGGAAACACACCTCCCCCATGGCCTCCAATCTCAGCCCCGAGGAAGTCCACGCGCTCGTCGGCGACGCCGGCGGGCACGCCGCGACGGCGATCGAGCCGCGCGACTTCCGCCAGCCGCGCCGCCTCTCGCCGGAGCAGCTCGTGCGCCACAAGCGCACGGCGCAGCGCGTGCAGAAGGAGCTCGGCCGACTGGCCGAGGCGACCTTCCGCGTGCCGACGCCGGCCGAGATCGTGGGCGTCAGCGAGGCGAGCATGCCCGAGGTCGTGCGCGAGCTCGAGGAGCCCTTCGCCGCGCTGCTCTTCGATTGCGGTGGCCAGTCCTGCTGGACGATCTGGGACATCTCGATCGCGCTCGGCGCCGTCGAGCGCATGCTCGGCTCGACCAAGGTCGAGGAGCAGAAGCCGCGCGCGCTGAGCGCTGTCGAGCGCTCGCTGGTGCAGTCGCTGCTGGTCAAGATCACGACGCTGCTCGGCAGCGCCTTCGGGCTCGAGCCGAAGAACCCGCGCTACGTGCAGGACTTCGTCAGCCTCTACGCGGTTCAGGACGCGCAGGACCAGGGCGACCCTCAGCGCCTGTGCGTGCAGGTCGGACTGCAGGGTGAGTACGGCTCGGGCACGATCCGCGTCTATCTCGGCGGTCCGCGCCTGCTCGAACCGGCGAACGGCGCCGCGCAGGGCAAGGACAAGCACCGCCCGACGCTGCCGGCGCATATCTCGGACCTCGAGGTGCAGCTCACGGCCGAGCTCGCAAGCGTCGAGTTGCCGCTCAAGGACGTGCTCGCGATCGAACCCGGCGACGTGATCCCCCTCGATGTCGAGGTGGACAGCCCGCTCGCCTTGTACGTCGAGGATGAAGCCTGCGGCAGCGCGCGCTGGGGCGAACGCTCTGGCCGCATCGCACTGCGCATCACGGAATTCACGCGGCGCGGCGGCGCCCAACCGGGAAACACCACCACGAAGCCATGAGCGACGAGCCGGCACAGAACATCGAGAAGGCGATCGACGAGGCCACCGCGGCCGTCGCCGTCCAGACAGGCAAGCTCTCGAAGATCGAGGGCGACAAGCCGGCAGGCGAGGCCATGGGCATGGACGGCCTGCTGGGCGTGCCCGTCAAGGTCAGCGTCGAGGTCGGCCGAGCGAAGATGACGCTCGCGGAGCTCGTGCGACTCTCCCCTGGCTCGGTCGTCGAGCTCGATCGCGACGCGCACCAGCCGGTCGACATCCTCGTCGGCGGCAAGCTCGTCGCGCGCGGCGAGGTCGTCACGATCGGCGACAAGTACGGTGTGCGCGTGACCAGCGTCCAGGGCAGCTGAACGCGTCCGGATGACGGTTTCGTCGCGCGCGGCCGGCTGCGTTCCAATCTCGAGACACTTCGCCGACCGGGCCACGATGCTTACTCTCTCCGTGATGCAACGGTTCTCCCGCGCGCTGCTGCGCTCCACCCCGCTCCTGCTCCTCCTCGCCGCGCTCCTCGCGCCGGCCTGCCGCAGCTTCGGCGCGCGCTCGTCCAAACAGCCCAACGTCGTGCTGATCCTCGCCGACGACCTGGGCTGGGGCGAGCTCGGCTGCTACGGCCAGACGAAGATCCAGACGCCCGCTCTCGACGCGCTCGCCAGGCAAGGTGTGCGCTTCACGCAGGCCTACTCGGGCGCGCCCGTGTGCGCACCTTCGCGCTGCTCGCTGCTGACCGGCATGCACACCGGGCACTCGGCGATCCGCGACAACAAGGAGCTCGAGCCCGAGGGCCAGGAGCCCTTGCCCGCGGGGATCCCGACGCTGGCCGAGTTGCTGCACGCGCGCGGCTACGCGACCGCGGCGATCGGCAAGTGGGGCCTGGGGCCGCCCGGATCCGTCGGAGACCCGCTGCGCCGCGGCTTCGACCACTTCTTTGGCTACAACTGCCAGCGCGCGGCGCACACCTACTATCCCGAGTGGCTCTACCGCGACCGCACGCGCGTCGCGCTCCCGGGCAACGACCCGCAGAAGAGCAGCGGCGCGAGCTACTCGCCCGACCTGATGCGCGAGGAGGCGCTCGAGTTCGTGCGCAAGAACGCCGACCGGCCCTTCTTCCTCTACTACGCGACCACCGTCCCGCACGTCGCGCTGCAGGTACCCGAGGACTCGCTGCGCGAGTACGCCGGCAAGTTCCCCGAGAAGCCCTACGACGGCAAGCGCGGCTACACTGCCCACGCGACGCCGCGCGCGGCCTACGCCGCGATGATCACGCGCCTGGACCATGACGTCGGCGTGCTGCTCGCGGAGCTCGACAAGCTCGGCCTCGCGGAGGACACGCTCTTCGTCTTCACCAGCGACAACGGCCCGACCTACGCCGGCGGCGTCGACGCGAAGTTCTTCGACAGCACCGCCGGGTTGCGCGGCCTGAAGGGCGAGCTCTACGAGGGCGGCATCCGCGAGCCGCTGATCGTGCGCTGGCCCGGCCACACGCAGGCCGGCCGCGTCGAGAACACTCCTTGCGCCGGCTGGGATCTGATGCCCACGCTCGCCGCCGCCTGCGGCGCACACGTGCCCGAGGGACTCGACGGTGTGAACCTCGTCCCGCTCTTCGAGGGCGGTGCGCCTCCCCCGCGCGACTTCCTCTACTGGGAGACCGCCGACATGGGCGGCTGGCAGGCGGTGCGCATGGGCGACTGGAAGGCCGTGCGCCGCAATTTGAAGAAGAACATCCCCGGGCCGATCGAGGTCTACGACCTCGCGCAGGATCCCGACGAGATGCGCGACGTTTCCATGCAGCACCCCGACATCGCCAAGCGCGCACGCGCGGCCTTCGCCACGCGCACGACCTCCCCGATCGCGGAGTGGAACTTCACGCCGGCGAAGTAGCGGCGCCCCGGCGACGAGCAAGGCTCGGGCTGCCTGGCCGGGAAGCGGTACCGTTCGAGTCTGTCCCGCCCGCGCATCGCTATCCTCTCTGGCGATGCTCTCCCTCGCCGCGCTCTTGTTGTCGCTCCCGCTCCCTGGCGGACTCGAAGAATTGCCCGTTCTCGCCGACGAGGCCGCGCCGCATTTTACGGGCGATTGGCTGGTCGAGACCCCGCAAATCCCCTGCAGCGTCTACCGCAGCGCCGACAAGCGCGAGCTCGTGCTCACCAACGGCGTCGCGCGGCGCGTGTTCACGCTCGTCCCCTACCCGGGCGATCCGCTGCGCTTCGGCATCGCGACCACCGCGATCGACGAGCTCGCGAGCGGGGAGTCCTTCGTGCGCGCGGTCGAGCCCGAGGCCGTGCTGCACATCGACGGCCGCGTGGTCCGGGTCGGAGGCCTGCTCGGCCAGACGGACCGCGCTTTCCTGCGTCCCACCGACGTCGCCGCGCTCGCGATCGATCCCGAGGCGCTGCCTCTGGTCGCGATCGACACCGGGCCGATCCCCGAGCGCCTCGCGTGGAAGCGCGTGCGCGCGTGCTCGGATCGGTCCTGGCCGCCGCGTGGACTGCGCCTCACCTTGACCTTCGCCGACGACCAAGGTCTGCGCGTGCAGGTGCAGCACGAGATCTACGAGGGCCTGCCGCTGTTCTCGAAGACCGTCGTCGTCGACGCGAGCGCGACGGGCAATCCGGCGACTCTCGACATGCTCGAATGCGAGCGCCTCGCCGTCGTCGAGCCGCAGTCCTGCGTCGAGGATCCCGCGCACTGGCTCGACTCGAACCTCTACGCCGAGAGCGAGATGGGCATGTTCGGCCAGGACCGCTGCACGGGCTTGCGCTGCGTGCGCTGGGAGACCGAGCCCGAGTTCACGACGCAGGTCAACTACGCGCTGAAGACGCCCTGTCGCCTCGTCTGCGGTCCGCCGGTCGGCCCAGGCGTCGCACTCGGGACGCTGCGCTCGCCGACGATCTTCGAGCTGCTGCACGACTCGCACGAGCGCGAGCGCCGCGGCCTCGAGAAGCGCCGCATGTACCGCACGATCGCTCCCTGGTGCACCGAGAACCCGATCCTGATGCACGCGCGCGACGCCAGCCCGGAGGCCGTCAAGCTCGCGATCGACCAGTGCAGCGCGGTCGGCTTCGAGATGCTGATCCTCTCCTTCGGAAGCGGCGTGGACATGGAGAGCGAGGATCCCGCCTACCTGGCGCAGATGAAGGAGCTCGCCGACTACGCGCATGCCAGGGACGTCGAGCTCGGCGGCTACTCGCTGCTCGCGAGCCGCTCGATCTCACCCGAGGACGACGTGATCGATCCAAAGTCGAGGCAGCCTGGCCACGCGATCTTCGGCAACTCGCCCTGCCTGGGCAGCCGCTGGGGCTCGAGTACTTCCGCAAAGCTCGGGAACTTCCTCGCCGCGACGGGCTTCGACGTGCTCGAGCACGACGGCTCCTACCCCGGCGACGTGTGCGCCTCGAGCACGCATCCTGGACACCAGGGACTGGCCGATTCGCAGTGGACACAGTGGCGCACGATCTGCGACTTCTACGCCGACTGCCGCGCGCGCGGCGTGTACTTGAACGTGCCCGACTGGTACTTCCTCGCCGGCTCGACGAAGAGCGCGATGGGCTACCGCGAGACCAACTGGTCGCTGCCGCGCGCCCAGCAGGTGCTGCACGGTCGCCAGAACCTCTACGACGGCACCTTCGAGAAGACGCCCAGCATGGGCTGGATGTTCGTGCCGCTGACCGAGTACCAGGCGGCGGCGCCGCGGCGACGATCGAGCCCCTTGAAGGAGCACCTCGACGCCTACGAGGCGCACCTCGCGAACAATTTCGGCGCCGGCGCGCAGGCGTGTTATCGCGGGCCGCGCTTGTACGACAGCGACGAGACCAAGGCGCTCGTCATGCGTTGGGTCGCCTTCTACAAGCGCCACCGCGCGATCCTCGACGCCGACATCGTGCACCTGCGCCGCGCGGACGGGCGCGACTGGGATGGCTGGGTGCACGTCGATCCGACGGGCCGCGAGCGCGCGCTCGCGATGCTCTACAACCCGCTCGAGAAGCCGATTCGGCGCAAGCTCACGATCCCGCTGCACTACGCAGGCTTGAAGGAGAAGGCCAGCGTCGCGCAGGATGACGGCGCGGCGCGCGCAATCACGCTGCGCGCCGACGAGTCGGCCGAGCTCGAGGTCGAGATCCCCGCCCGCGGCCGCACCTGGCTCGTGTTCCGGGCGCCTTGATCGGGCAATCGCTCCTCGGAACTGCTCCGAACTCGCCCGATGGGTAGCGGTCATCTGGTTGACGAGGATCTTCGTTGAGCAAAGGCAAAGCCAACTGTACTTTACTCAAGATCCATTGGCTATCCTGGTGGAGGTCATCGATGCAACCCTATGTCCCTGAGCAGGTTCCCTCCGTAGCACTCGACTGGAGCGCCCTCATCCCGAGGCTCGGGAGAGCCAACCGGGCGCTGGCGACCTACGCCGGGATCCTCGAGGCGATCCCCAACCAGGCTCTGCTGCTTGCCCCCCTGACAACTCAGGAGGCAGTGCTCTCCTCGAAGATCGAGGGGACCCAGGCAACCCTAGGTGACGTTTTGAAATTCGAGGCGGGCGAGAAGCCACGCCAACCCGGCCGCGAGGAGGACATCCACGACGTGCTCAACTACCGCAAGGCACTCCTGGCCGGGGAGAAGCAGGTCGGGCGGCGGCCCTTCAGCCTGCAGATCCTGCGAGGGATGCACGGGGGTGCTGTTGCAAGGCGTGCGGAGAAGACAAGGAGCCCGGCCGGTTCCGAACGAGGCAGAACTGGATCGGCACCAAGCGGTGCCCGATCGAGGAAGCGAGCTTCATTCCGCCGCCACCCGAGATCGTCGTCGAACACCTGGAAGCGTTGGAGCGGTACTACCACTCCGACCAACCGGATGCGCTCGCGCAGCTCGCGTGGTCCATGCCCAGTTCGAGATCATCCACCCGTTCTTGGATGGGAACGGAAGGCTCGGCCGCATGCTGATCCCACTCTTCCTGTACGAGAAGAAGCTGCTTAGGCGACCGACGTTCTACCTGTCTGCCTGGCTCGAGTCGCATCGGGATCAGTATGTCCAGCGACTGCGCGCCCTGTGCGACGGCGGAGCTGCGTGGACAGCGTGGTGCGAGTTCTTCCTCCAGGGTGTGGAGGAGCAGGCGGTCAAGAACGCGCAGATCGTTAGGGCGATCCTGGAACTCTACGATCGCCTCAAGCTGCAGGTACTTGGTCTGACGCACTCGCAGTACGCCGTACCGCTGCTCGACCAGGCATTTCGAAGGCCGGTCTTCCAGAGCGGACACCTGAAGTTCGGAGATCGATCCCCAAGCAAGCCCGCGGTCGCAAACCTGTTGCGGGCGCTGAAGAAGGGCAAGGTTCTGAAGGTGATCCGTGAGGGATCGGGCCGTCGGCCGACCGTGTACGCGCTGGCTGAACTGATCAACGTGTGTGAGGGCAAGAGGGTGCTGTAGCCGTCCGGGACTCGACCGGCCTCGTCCGCGTACCATTCGGCAGGATGCCGGATCCGCAGAGAACCACCCGCAGCGCCGCGATCGACTTCGTGCTCGAGCTCGGCCGCGCGCTGCACATCCAAGGCGCCTCCTCGCCCGAGATCGAGTACTCCATGACGCTCGCCGCGCGCAAGCTCGCGCTCGCGGGCGAGTTCTTCGCCACGCCGACCTCGATCTTCGCCTCGTTCCTGGCCGAGAGCGAGAGCTCCGCGAGCGCCTCGACCACGCACCTCCTGCGCGTCGCCGGCGGCACCGACCTCGCGAAGCGCGCGCGTGGACGAGATCCTGCGCGACGTGCTCGCAAGGCGCCTCGATGCTGAGGAAGGCCGCGTGCTGCTCGCCGCCGTCGCCGCCGACCCGCCGCACTGGCCGCGCGCTGGTGCTCCTGTGCTCCGCGCTGATCGCCGCGGCCGCGCGCTTCTTCGGCCTCGACGCCTTCGAGATCGCGCTCGCCGGCGGCGTCGGCCTGCGGTCGAACTGCTCGCGCTCGTCGCGCAGCACTCCGCGCGCCTGAAGCGCGGCTTCCTGCCGCTGGCCACCTTCCTCGCCGCAGCGATCGTGGCGCTCGCCTCGGGCCTGCGCGGCGAGCCGACGCCGCTGCAGGTCGTCGTCGCCGGCGTGATCACGCTCCTGCCGGGCCTGCGCATCACGACCGCGATGATCGAGCTCGCGCTCGACCACCTCGCGGCCGGCACGGCGCGCTTCTTCGGCTCGATCGTCGCGCTGATCGCGATGCTCTTCGGCGCCGCGCTCGGCGCGCAGCTCGGCGAGCTCTTCCCCGACACGGTGCCGATCGCCGCGATCGAGAGCGCGCGCCGCAGGTCCCGGGCTGGACGCTCTACCTCGCGCTGCTCGTGGCGCCGCTGTGCTTCGGCGTGCTCTTCCGCGCGCGGCCGCGCGACCTGGGGTGGATCCTCGTCTCGAGCGCGCTGGCTTCTTCGGCGCGCAGCTGGGCGCGCACGTGCTCGGCAGCGGCCTGGAGGCGGCGGTCGGCGGTTTGATGGTCGGCCTGGCGAGCAACGTCTACGCGCGCCTCTTCGACCGCCCCGCGGTGACGACGATGATCCCGGGCATCCTGCTGCTCGTCCCCGGGAGCATCGGCTTCCGCAGCCTGTTCAACCTGCTCGAGCGCGACGTGCTGAGCGGCGTCGAGACCGCCTTCCGCGTCGCGCTGGTCGGCATCTCGATCGTCGCGGGCCTGTTCGTCGCGAACGTGCTCGTGCGGCCGCGGAAGTTCGATCAGTTCGAGGGCTGAGGCGGCGCTACAGCTTCCCCTTCAGCCCCGCGAAGTCCTTCGGCACCCACGTCGCGCGGAACAGCGCGTTCGCCGGTGCATGCCCGCCCGTCTTCGAGGGCTCGATGTCGCCTCCCAGCGGGCTCCAGAAGTCCCACACGATCTTCCCCTCGCGGTTGACCTCGAAGGCACGGCCCTTCACGCCTTCGCACACGAGCGTGTCGCCGTTCGGAAGCCGCTGCGCGCCCGAGATGAAGGGCGAGAAGAACTTCTCCGGCTCCGAGTAGCTCCAGACCAGCTGCGCGGGTCCGAAGGCCTTCCCCGCCTCGCGCTGGAAGCCCGCCCTCGAGTCGAAAGGCAGCGCGATCTCGTCCACGCTCGAGTACTCGTTGCCCGGCCGCTCCGCGCCGTTGTTGTAGACGAGCAGGTGCAGCTCGCCCTTCGTCGCGCCCGGCAGCCACTGCACGTTGTGCTGGTAGAAGAGCTTGCGATCGGTCGCCGCCCCCAGGCCGTAGTTGCGCGGGTTTCCGTAGCGGTAGAGCAGCGCGCCGCCTTGCTGGCGTTTGCCGCCCTGCGTGCTCGCGGCCTCGGCGGTGCTGGTCGAGTGGTCGATCACGAACACCTCGTTCATGTGCGGCGAGCTGAGCACGATCAGGTCCTCGCCCGGGAGGTAGTCGACCGCATTCATGTGCATCCAGTCGGCCTCGATCTTCGGGCCCTTGGGCGCGGGGGAACATCGGCGGCCTTGTCGGCGCCCACCTTCGCGTCCGCGGGCTTCGCATCCGCGGGCTTTTTCGCACCCTTCTTGGGCTTGTCGTCGTCGTCGCCGCCCGCGTAGCCCAGGCGCTTCATCTCGCGCTCGAGCTTTTCCTGCTTGGCTCGATCCTCTTCCGACTGCTCCTTGGGCAGGTAGCGACAGTCGAAGTTGATGTCGATGCTGCCCAGGTGCTCCTCGAGCTTCCCGTAGCTGGGCTTCTGCGCGTCCTGGTCCTGCACGAGGTGGTCCCAGCTGCGCCACATCCACACGACCGAGCCGCCGACCGGTCGCGAGGGCTGGATTTCGAGCAGCGCGTCGCACCACAGCCCCTCTTCGTTGACCAGATCGCTCATGCGGCCGTGCGCGATCGCCTCCGCTTTCGAGTGGTACTCCCAGGCGATCATCAACAAGTTGCCGTTCGGCAACAGGTGGACGTCGTGGTGCTGCGTGAGCAGGTCGTCGTCGAGATTGAAGTTCCACACGACCTTGCCGTCCCAGTCGAGCTCCTGGATCCGGCCTCCGATGCCGCCGCCGTGGAAGCGCGGGTTGGGATCGACCTGGCCACAGCGCAGCAGGTTGCCGTTCGGGAGGAAGTAGGTCGCCGCTCCCGGCGCGTTGCTCGTCTTCCAGTCGTGCGCGACCTTCCCGTCGAGATCGACCAGACTGATCGTCTTCGAATTGAGCGGCGCGAGCAGCACGTAGCCCTCGAGTGCGCTCGACTCCCTCACGCTCACACCGCGCACCTCGTCGGGCTTGGGAAAACCCTTGGGCAGCGCTTTCGGCGCCTCGGGCTGCGCGTCGGCGGGTTTCGGCGCGGGATCCTGCGCCAGGAGGAGACAGAGAAGCAGAGCGGAGAGGAGCGGCATACGCACAGTATGTCGCGCCTCGCGCGCGAATTCTCGCGGATCTAGCGCGCCTTGACCTTCAGCGTCTCGCCTACCGCGCTCATCATCCGACACAGCGCGTCGTAATCGGTGTGCTTCATGCGCACCCAGGCGTTGGCCATGTAGCCCGCCTCCACGCCCTGCGTCGGCGTGCCGACCGGCGGGAGGTGTGCATCGATCACGTGCGGGCCGAAGCGCTGCTGCAGCTGCTCGGCACCCTCGTAGCCGGCGATCGTGCCGTCCTTGTCGGGCCGCAGCGCGATCATGCCGGTCGAGTACCGGCGCGAAGGCTTCGAGTCCGTCTGCCCGTGCACGATCGCCTTGGCCCACTCGACATAGATGTCGAAGTCGTTCGCGGCGCTGTACAGGTCCCACACGCGCACGCCGGGCGGGCGGCAGCCGATCTCGCTGAACTTGAGGCCCTTGGGCCCGAAGAACCACTCCATGTGCGTCGCCGAGGTGCCGATGCCGAGCGCCGTGATGACCTTCTGGCCCATCTCGCGCACTTCGCGGTAGGTCTCCGCCTCGATGCGGTTCGTGCACACGATCTGCGGCGAGATCCAGCGCGTGCGCATGGCCTCGAGGACGTTGGGGAAGTAGTGGCAGGCGAAGTCGTGCACCACGCGGCCCTCGATCGAGAGCGTGTCGTAGAAGCCCTCGTGGCCTTCGATGAACTCCTCGACGGCGACGTTGCGGCCGCCCTCGAGGCCGCAGGCGGAGATCGCGCGCTCGAGCTCGTCCTTGTTCGAGGCCTTGTGCGTGCCCGAGGCTCCCGCGCCGTCGCGCGGCTTCAAGATCACTGGGTAGCCGACGCGCTCGGCGAACTCGCGCGCTTCCTCTGCGTTGTCCGTTCCGATCGACTGCGCGCAGGCGATGCCCGCTTCGCGCAGCACCTCCTTCATCGCGGGCTTGTCGCGGCACAGGAAGGCCGTGCGCGTGCTCGTGCCGGGGATGCTGCACAGCTCGCGCACCTTGGCGGCGGCCAGGATGTGCGCCTCGACGCTCGTCTCGAGCCGATCGACCCACTCGCGCGCCTGGCAGCGCTTGACCGCCTGCAGCAGCGCGCTCTCGTCGACCACCGAGCGCACCTGCTCGTAGTGCGTCATCCAGCCCTTGAGCTCGCTGTCGAGCGCTGCGAGCGGCGTCTCGCCGATGCCGGTGACGCGCGCGCCGACCGCGTGCAGCGCGCGCACGAATTCGCGCTGGTTGCGCGGGAAGAAGGGCTCGACGAAGAGGACGTTCATCGCGCGCGGCTCACTTGCGGTTCTTGCCGCGCTTCCCCGCCTTTTCGGCGGCGAGTTCGCGTGCGCTGCGCATCAGTGTCTTCGCGAGCGGCACGATCGTGGTCGTCTTGGGCGCGGGCGGCTCGCCCAGGCCGGTGTAGGCGGTGCTCGACCCGCCGGCGCTCGCGCGGCTCTCGGCCGGCGCGAGGCGGCGGTAGAGATCGATGTACTCCTCGCCCTGGTGGTCCCAGGAGAAGTCGCGCTCCATGCCGTTGCGCTGCAACACCTGCCAGCCGCTACGGTCCTTCCAGCACTCCAGCGCGTAGCGGATCGTGTTGAGCAGCGCGTCGGGCGTGAATTCGCCGAAGAGGAAGCCCGTCCCGCTGCGCGCCTTCGGATCCCACGGCTCGACCGTGTCGGCGAGGCCGCCGGTCCTGCGCACGATCGGCACCGTGCCGTACTTCTGCGAGTACATCTGGTTCAGACCGCAGGGCTCGTAGCGCGAGGGCATCAGGAACATGTCCGTGCCGGCTTCGATGTGGTGCGCGAGGTCTTCCTTGTAGCCGCGGTCGTAGGCGACCTTGCCCGGGAAGGTCTCCTGCAGCCAGCGGAAGTAGTTCTCGTACTTCTCCTCGCCGCTGCCGAGCACGAAAAGCCGCATGTTCTCGCGGTGCAGCAGCACGGTCAGGATCTCGGCCAGGAGGTCGAAGCCCTTCTGGAAGGTCAGACGCGAGACGATGCCGAAGGCCGGCGCCTCGAGGTCGGGCTGCATGCCGAAGCGCTTCATCAACGCCTCCTTGCAGCGCAGCTTGCCCGTCATGTCCTTTTGCGAGTAGTTGTGCGGGATCAGCACGTCGTCGCGCGGGTTCCAGTCCTCGTAGTCGACGCCGTTGACGATGCCGGTGATCGAGTCGGCGCGCTGGCGCAGGAGCGGCGCGAGGCCCATGCCGAGCTCGTCGCCCTGGATCTCCTGCGCGTAGGTGCGCGAGACCGTCGTGATCGCGTCGGCGTAGATCAGGCCGGTCTTGAGGAAGTTGATGCGGTTCTCGGAGAGGTCCTCCTGCCAGAGCAGGTGGCGCTCGTTTTCCAGGCCCAGCGCCGGGATCACGTCGGCGGAGAACGTGCCCTGGTAGCCGATGTTGTGGATCGTGAGCACCGTGCGCGTGTTCTGGAACAGGCGGTCCCAGCCGTAGCTCGCGCGCAGGTAGATCGGCACGAGGCTCGCGTGCCAGTCATTGCAGTGCAGGACGTCGGGCGACCACTGCGTCTGCTGGCAGATCGCGAAGGCCGCGCGCGCGAGCATCGCAAAGCGCAGGTGCTCGTCCCCGTCCTGCGTATAGATGCCCTCGCGCTCGTACAGTTCGGGGCAGCGCACCAGCCAGAGCTTCGCGGCGGAGCGCGGCAGCTGCAGCGTCGAGACCGAGAACCAGTACGTGCGGTTGTTGAGCCGCACCGGCACGTCCTGCGCCTCGGTCACGGGATAGAACTCGTAGCCGCCGTTCTTGATGCGCGAGTACATCGGCACGACGATGCGCACGTCGTGCCCGCGCTTTCCGAGGAAGCGCCCGAGCGCGGCCACGACGTCGGCGAGGCCTCCGGTCTTGGCGAAGGGCGTGCACTCCGAGGAGACGAGGCAGATCTTGAGAGGGCGCATGGCGGGGAGCGCGATTCTACCGCGCCGCCCGTTCAGCGCGAACGCTTCGTCGCGCGCGGCGTCGCGGGTTTCGCAGCCTTTTTCGGCGCGCGCTTGGCGTCCGGCCGCGCCGCGCCGCCCTCGGACTTGTTCGTGGCGCCCTCCGCCGTCGCACTCTCCGTGCTTTGCACCGCTGCGCCCTTCGTGTCCCGGGTCGTTGCGCCCTTCGTGTCCCGAGCCGCTGCGTTCTTCGTGGCTTTCCGTGGGACGCTGTCTGCGCTCTTCTCCGGTGCGCTCTTCTTCGCTGCGGGCCTGGGCTCGGCCTTGGGCTCCTCCACGCCAATGCCCGCGGCCGCGAAGGCCTTCTGGCCCCACTCGCGCAGCTTCTCGGGCGACTCGAGCACATCGAGCGGGAGCTCGTAGTAGCCCTCCATCGGCTTCTTGCTCGAGAGCGGCGTGAACGGGCCCATGCCCGCGGCCACGTAGTCCAGGCGCGTGACCGCGCTGACCTTGAAGAACAGCACCTCCCTGTCGACGATCCCGAACATGCGGTCATCGCAGTAGAGGCCCTCGGCGCCAAACATCGGGCGCGCGGCGACCAGGCCGAGGATTCGCAACTGGCGCAGGACGTACTCGACGAAATCCGAGTCCATGGCTCTCCCCATGCTAGCGAGATTTCGCGCCCATCCCAGGGTCTTTCGCGCGTGGCGGCCGCGCGCGAGCGGCGCTATCCTGCCCGGTCGATGGCGGTCCCCTCCCATGTCGTGTTCGTCGTGCCGTTCCTCCTGGAATCGAGCCTGCGCTTCGCGGCCGCGGCGGGGCGGCTCCCCGGCGTGCGCCTCGCGATCCTCTCGCAGGACATGCCCGAGCGCCTGCCCGAGGAGCTGCGGCCGCTGGTGGACACCTTCCAGCGCGTCCCCGATGCGATGAACTCCGCGCAGCTGGTCGAGGGCGTGCGGGTGATCGCGCGCAAGTGGGGCGGCCGAGTCGACCGCGTGATGGGCATCCTCGAGCAGCTGCAGGTGCCGCTGGCCGAGGTGCGCGAGCAGCTCGGCGTGCGCGGCATGGACGTCGAGGAGGCGCGCCACTTCCGCGACAAGTCGCTGATGAAGCTGCGCCTGGCCGAGCACGGGCTGCCCTGCGCGCGTCACTGCCTCGCGCCGAACGCGGAAGAGGCGCGCGCCTTCGCCGCGCGCGTCGGCTATCCGCTGGTCGTGAAGCCGCCGGCGGGTGCGGGCTCGCGCAACACCTTCCGCGTCGAGAGCGCGGAGGATCTCGAGGGCTGGCTGCGCTCCGATCCGCCGCTGACCGACGCGCCCGCGATGGTCGAGGAGTTCATCACCGGCGAGGAGTACTCCTTCGACACGATCACGCTGCACGGCAAGCATCTGCTGCACTCGATCTCGCGCTACCGACCCGGCCCGCTCGAGGTGATCGAGACGCCCTGGATCCAGTGGACCGTGCAGCTCCCGCGCCGCATCGACGGCTCCGAGTTCGACGAGATCAAGCAGGCTGGCCCGCGTGCGATCGAGGTGCTCGGCATCCAGACCGGACTGACGCACATGGAGTGGTTCCGTCGGCCCAAGGGCGGCATCGCGATCTCCGAGGTCGCCGCCCGCCCGCCCGGCGCGCAGTTCACCTCCCTGCTCTCCTTCGCGCACGACCACGACTTCTACTCCGCCTGGGCGCGCCTGATCATCTTCGAGGAGTTCGACGTGCCCGAGCGCAAGTTCTCCGCGGGCGCGGCCTACCTGCGCGGCCAGGGCAATGGCCGCGTGGTCGCCATCCACGGCCTCGAGGCGGTCCAACGCGAACTCGGCCCGCTGATCGTCGAACAGAAGCTCCCGCGCATCGGCCAGGTCCCCACCGGCGCCTACGACGGCGAAGGCTTCCTCATCCTGCGCCACCCCGAAACCGAGGTCGTCGCACGCGGCCTCGAGAAGATCGTCTCCACCGTCCGCGTCGAGCTCGCGTGAAATTCCCAGCCCGCCTGGTTTTTTGACACCCACCCCCGAAGCCCCCACCGCCCTCGTCACCACGGGCCACGCACCGTTGCGTTCGCATCCTCGCCCTCGCATCCCTACCCTCGCGTCGCTGCCTCCTCTCGCGGGCTCCCCGCATTCCCAACCGGCACCCACCTTCCACACCCTTTCCCGAACCACTCGGCCCGGCAGCGAGCCGTCGAAAAACCAGGCGGGCTGAGAATTTCACGATGAACGTCCTCTTCCTCTCGCCTGGCTTTCCCGAAGAGATGAAGTACTTCACCCACGGCTTCGAGCACGTGGGCGCGCGCGTTTTCGGGGTCGGCGACACGCCGCGTGCCGGTCTCGATGCATACGTGAAGCACAACCTCGCCGACTACCTGCAGATCGCCAACTGGCAGGACGAGCAGGAGGTCGTGCGCTCCGTTCACGCCTGGGTGCGCGGCAAGACGATCGACCGCGTCGTGTGCCTGTGGGAGCCGGTGATGTTCCTCGCCGCGAAGCTGCGCGAGGCGCTCGGCGTCCCCGGACTCTCGCTCGAGCAGTCGATCCCCTTCCGCGACAAGGCCGCGATGAAGGCCGTGCTCGCGAAGGCCGGCCTGCGCACGCCGCGCGACGCGCGCTGCACGAATGCGAGCGAGGTCTGGGCCGCGGCCGAGCGCATCGGCTACCCCTTGATCATCAAGCCCATCGCCGGCGCGGGATCGGCCGACACCTACCGCTGCGACGATAAGGCCGCGCTCGAGCGCGCCGTGCAGATGACGCGCCACGTGCCCGAGGTCAGCGTGGAGGAGTACATCGAGGGCGAGGAGCTCACCTACGACACCGTCTGCGCGGGCGGCAGGATCCTGTTCGAGAACGTCTCCTGGTACCGGCCCAAGCCGCTCGTCGCGCGCCTCAACCCCTGGATCAGCCCGCAGTCGATCGCACTCAAGAATCTCGACGGGCCCGAGGTGCGCGTCGGCTGCGAACTCGGCCGCAAGGTCATCGCGGCGCTCGGTTTCCAGGACGGCATGACGCACATGGAGTGGTTTCGCACGCCCAAGGGCGAGGCCGTCTTCGGCGAGATCGGCGGCCGCGCACCCGGCGGCCGCATCGTGCACGCGATGAACTACTCCTGCGACGCGGACCTCTTCGCCGCCACGGCCGAAGCCGTGTGCCACGGCAAGATCAGCCAGAACCTCGCGAAGCGCCACAACTGCGCGATCGTCTTCAAGCGCGCTGTCGGCAACGGCCGCATCGCACGCTACGAGGGTCTCGAGAACCTGCTGCGCCGCTACGGCGAGCACATCCCCGTCGTCGACCTCACGCCGATCGGCCAGACCCCGCGCGACCCACGTCAAGTCGTCGTCGGCGACGGCTGGATCGTCGCACGCCACCCCGACCTCGCCACGACGCTCGAGATGGCCGACTTCATCGGCACAGATCTGCGCGTGGTCGCGGCGTAGCACAGGCTCGCGGCGCAGCGCAGGGTCACGGCGCAGCGCAGGGTCACGGCGCAGCGCAGGGTCACGGCGCAGCGCAGGGTCACGGCGCAGCGCAGGGTTGCGGCGCAGCGCAGGGTCGTGGCGCAGCGCAGGGTCACTGGTTCGCAGAAACGCGGAGCCGCTGGAGCCTGGACGCGCTGCGCCGATCTCCTGCTTGCCCGCCGCGCCGCTCTTCGTTCTCGCGCGCGATTCGCTATCCTGCGCGGATCGCGCGCGCGAGCCCACCGCTTGAAACGCACACCCCAGGAACGCCTCCAGGGCACACAGTCCCCCTTCGCGAAGAAGAGCGGCGACGGCACGACCACGCGCGCGCGGCGTGTGGTCCTGCTCGGGCCTCAGCGCCTGCAACCGACGCTCGACCAGGCGGTCGAGTCGCTCGGCCTGCGCGGTCGCATCGCCGCGGTCACCGCGGGCTGGGAGGAGCGCGAGGGCGAGGACCAGGAGCTCAGCGCGCACCTCGGCGGCCGGAGTTTCAACCTGCGCATCTGGGAGCGCGGCGAGGACGTCTACGCGCGCGACCGCGAGTTGCATGTCGCCGTGCGCGAGCGCAACGAGAAGCTGCGCGTTGCACAGGAGCTCTACCAGCTGCGCCTTGGACACATGATGTCGGCCGCGCGCGAGATCCTGCGCAAGGGCCTGCCGATGGGCTTCCAGAAGATCTACGCCGCCGAGAGCGCTGCCGCGATCGAGGGCGTGCGCACGCTCGACCGCGAGCACCTCGCGCGCATCCGTGAGCTCAACGAGGAGTTCTACGCGCGCTGGAAACCCTGGCAGCGCGATCTCGTCGCGCGCCACCGCGCCGATCTTGCGCGCCAGCTCGGCGACGCGGAACTGCTCTGCATCGCCGGCGGCCACGTCACGATCCTCTTGCGCCGCCTGCGCCTCTTCGGCGTGCTCGACCTGCTCGACGAGCAGCCGATCATCGCCTGGTCCGCCGGTGCGATGGTCGTCTCCGAGCGCGTCGTGCTCTTCCACGACGATCCCTCGCAGGGCTCGGGCAGCGCGGAGGTCGCAGAGCTCGGTCTCTCCGCCTGCAGCGGCATCGTCCCGTTGCCGCACGCCGACAAGCGCCTCGAACTCGGCGACCGCGAGCGTGTCGCACTCTTCGCGCGCCGTTTCGCACCCGATCTGTGCGCCGTGCTCGTGCCGAAGACGCGCCTGGACTGGGACGGCACACGCTGGAGCGCGCAGGACGGAACGCAGAAGCTCGACTCCGGCGGCCAACTCGTGGAGGCCGGCGCGTGAGCGCTTCGAGCCTGATGGATGGCCGCAAACGCCCGACTCGTGTCGTGAGTCAGCGCTTCGGATGCAGAGTTCCGCTCGAGCCCAGGGCGCGGAACGTCGGTGCCTGGCTCGCTTTTCTCGCGTCCGCCCTTTGCTCTTCTTTCTCTTTCGCTCCCAGCGGATGCGGGAAGGGCGTGCCGGGCTCCGTACGTTCCGCGCGACCGCGGGTTGCGTCTCGCGCGCTGTGCGCGGCGCAACACTCGACCCAGGAAACCTGCGCAACGCGCCTGTCTGCCTCGCCGGTCGTCGCATCGCTCGCCCCAGTGCCCACCGGGGAGCCGCGCGCATGAGCACCTTTCTGCAGGAGCTCGAGCAGCACGCGCACGATGCGCCGCACGCGCTCGACCGCTGGCTCCAGACGCAGCGCATCCCGCACGTCGACGGCCGCAGCCTGACCTTCGTCTTCCACGGCGCGGCCGACTCCGTGCTGTTGCGCCACTGGATCTTCGGCCTCTCGACCTCGCAGGCCTTCACGCGCTTCCCTGGTACGCAGATCTGGCACCTCTCGCTCGAGCTGCCCGAGAACTCGCGCATGGAGTACAAGCTCGAGATCGTGCGCGGCGCGCGGCAGCAGCTCGTGCACGACCCGCTCAACCCCGCGCAGGCGCACGATCCCTTCGGCGGCAACTCCGTCGTCTACGGCGCGGGCTACGAGGTCCCGAGCTGGACCAACCCCGATCCCGAGACGCGCGAGGGCACGCTCGAGCAGCACGAGATCTCGAGCGAGGTCTTCGGCGAGAAGCGCCCCTTCCAGCTCTACTTCCCCGCGCGCTACCGCACGATGCGGCGCTACCCGCTGCTCGTCGTGCACGACGGCGCGGACTACGTGCGCTTCTCGAACCTCAAGACCGTCCTCGACAACCTGATCCACCGCCTCGAGATCCCCTCGATGGTCGTGGCGCTGATCCAGTCGCCCGATCGCCTGCGCGAATACGCCGACGATCCGCGCCACGCCGAGTTCCTCGTGCGCGAGCTCGTGCCGAGCCTCGAGAAGCGCTACCCGCTGCTTGCGATGCCCTCCGCGCGCGGCTTGATGGGTGCTTCCTTCGGCGCCGTCGCGAGCCTCTCCGCCGCGTGGCGCTACCCGAGCTACTTCGGCAACTTGATGCTGCAGTCGGGCTCCTTCGTCTTCACCGACGTCGGCACGCACGACCGCGGCCCGCTCTTCGACCAGGTCGTGCGCTTCGTGAACGAGTTCCGCGACAACCCCGGCCGCCCCGCCGAGCGCGTCTACATGAGCTGCGGCCAGTACGAGTCGCTGATCTACTACAACCGCTCGCTCTACCCGCTCCTGCAACAGACCGGCATGCAGGTGCGCTTCAGCGAATCACGCGACGGCCACAACTGGGAGAACTGGCGCGACCGCCTGCGCGAAGGCCTCACCTGCCTCTTCCCCGGCCCGCTCTGGTACGTCTACGAGTGATCGACGATCCGTCAAGGATCGAATGATGGACACCGCAGCCCGCCACGGTTTTCCATCATTCACCGCGCCCACGCCCGCGTGAAAAAACCAGCCCGCCTGGTTTTTTGACGCCGACCCGCCCCCCTTGTCAGACCTCGACCTCGAACACCGCCGAGCGCGCGCCAATCCGCATACGACGCTCGTCCTCGAAGACGATTTCGATCTCGAAGTCCTCCCCCGGATCCCAGTTCGCCTTCAGCGGAAACTCACGCTCGCCGGGGATGACCTTGGCGATCCACTCCAGCCGGTCGGCGGAGGTCAGCGGATACTCGCCATCACGACTCGTCAGCTCGAGGCTCTTCACCTCTCGAAAGCGCAACCTGCACCCGCGCACCCGCGGCACAGGGGCGTACTCGTTCGCGTTCCAAGAGAGCACGAGCTCGTCGCGCAGCGGTTCGAACGCGAAGCCCCCAAAGTCGAAGCAGTTGTGCAGATCCCAGACTCGCTCGAACGCGACCAGCTCCACGCCTTCGACCGGGGCATCCGCGTGGTGGAGGTAGAACTCGAAGTTCTCACGCTGCATCGGATCGCGATTGTACGACTGCAAGGCCGAGGCGCGCGAGAGAAGCGGCAGCGGCCTCGGTCCCTTCCCGGGCGTCAAAAAACCAGGCGGGCTGGTTTTTTCACACCAGCCCGCCTGTTCGGTTTCAGCGCTCGTGCGCGCGGCTCACATGCGCTTGGTGTAGACGATCTGCATCGTCTTCACCTTCTGGTCGCCGTGCATCTCGAACATCTCCATCTTGTGCTCGGACGGGCTCACGATGGTGATCACCTCGGACCCCTTGGAGGGCTCGCCGGTGATCGGATTGGTGTTGATGGCTTCGGAGAGGAAGGTCTTGCCGTCCTTCGAGGCGGGGCCGGAGCCAACCGAGATCGAGGTGCTCATCGAGTCGAACCAGGTGCTGACGTACTTGCCAGCTGCGACGTCGAAGCCCCACATGCCCGTGCCCTGGAACGGCATGCCGCCCATGTCCCCCTCGAACTTCTGTTCGAGGTAGTGGCCGTCGTAGATCCACGAGTTGACCATCGTGCCGGTCGACTCCATCGGCGGCGCCTTGGGATCCATCCAGAACGTGACCTTGGCATCCCACGTGCCGACGAACGCATCGAGCGCCTTGTGCTGCGCACCCGGCGTCGCGGCGCGCTGCATCGCGGCCATCATTTCTTGTTGATCCGGCTCCTTCTGCGAGCCGCCACCCGTGGAGGTGCAGCCGAGGGCCGTGAACGCGAGGAGGGAAACGGGAAGGAGGAGGTTCTTCATGATTCTTGTTCTCTGAGCGGTAGCGATTGGCTGCGCGAAACGGCGCGCACCGGGGGCGTGGGCGGAGAGGATATCGGCTAGTCGGTGAGCACGCCACCGGGTCGGATGATCTCCGAACGAGCACTCGGGAGTCGTTCGCATTGCGCATGACTTTCATACGGGGAAGCGCGTTCTCGCAGGCGTCGCCTTGCACGATTCGACCCGCGCACGGTGCAATGGGAGCCGCTCCGCGTGATCCGTGGACGGAGGCTCGACATGAACACCGCTCTCAAGCTCGTCCTGACCCTCGTCGTGCTCGCAGCCCTGGGTGCGGGGGCGTTCCTCCTGCTGCGGCCGGCGCAGTCCTCGCGCGCGCTCGAGCGCAACGAGATCGCGGCGAGAGCGATCGAGGCGCCGCACGCCGAAGAGATCGAGCCCGGGGACGCGCTCGCGGCGGAGTCGCCGAGCTCAGAGCGCAACTCGGTGCCGAAGGAGGCGAAGACGGCAGTCGAGCCCAAGCCGAGCGCTGCGAAGGACGAGCCGGCGCAGATCGTCGCGCACATCGTCGACGAGAACCTGCGGCCGATCGTCAACGCGTGGCTGCGGCCCTACGACGACGGCGGGCAGCGGAGCACGGGCGCCAAGGGGCCGCAGGCGCGCACGGGCAACGACGGGATCGCGACGCTCGCGTGGACGGCCTCGGCCAACTATGAGCGCCGCTTCGCCGCGGGAGCGGACGGCTTCGGGACGGTTTTTCCCGCTGGAATCCCCCGGGCCGGAGAGACGCTGCACCTGGGTGATCTCGTGCTGCACGCGGGAGGTTCGGTGCGCGGGCGCGTGCTGGACGCTGAGCAGCACCCGGTCGCGGACGCGGACGTCGTCGTCTCGGATGACCATGAGATCTGGGGCACGAACGATGTGGAACAGTTGCGCAGCCGGGGTCCGGCGTTCTGGCGCGGAGCACCGGCGACGAAGAGCGCGAGCGACGGGTCCTTCCTCGTGCAGGGCGTCACGGCCGGCATGACGCGCGCGTGGGCGAAGTCGGGCTCGGAGCGCTGGGCGGTGAGCGAGCCGATCGAAGTGCCCGCGGGCGGCGAGTTGCGCGACGTCGTGCTCGTCCTTGCTCCCGAGGCGGAGGCCGATCCGCAGTTGAGCGAGATCGAGGGCGTCGTCTTGGGACCCGACGACAAGCCGGTCGCACGCGCCGAGCTCCACGTGAGCCAGAAGCGCGAGAACTCGAGCTACGGATCGAGCAACACGACAGACGAGAAGGGTCGCTTCCACGTGAAGCCCCGCGAGCGCGGCGTGCAAATCTCGATCGACTTCTCCGACCCCGGCGAGCGCTTTTCGCAGGCGCACCTCGAAGACGTCAAGCCGGGGACGAAGGACCTCGTCGTGCGCCTCGAGGAGCCGCGCAAGATCGGCTTCGCGGTCTCGGACGAGCACGGGCCGGTCGAAAACTACCGCGTGCACTCCGGCCGAGAGCAGTGGAACATCACGCGGCAGGCGGACGTGGACGAACCGCACAAGGACGGTCGCGCGCTCGTACGTACCCCCGGCGAGGGAAAGTTCTACTTCCGCGTCGAGGCTCCCGGCCACATGCCCGAGCAGCTCGGCCCGCTCGATGACAGCGCGCTGCCGGCGGAGATGCTCGTCAAGTTGCGCACGGTGCCGGGAATCCACGGGCGTGTCGTCGCGGACGAGAAGCCCGTGCCCGGCGCAAAACTCGCGCTGCACCTGCAGCCGCGTAACTCGGAGATCCACGTCAACGACTTCACCACACTGGTGCAGCCGGATTCGGAAACGACGGCGACGAGCGCGGACGACGGCAGCTTCACGCTCGAGCTGCAGAAGGACGGCGAGTACTCGATCCTCGTCGAAGCCGAGGGCTACGCGCTCGCGCAGTACGGTCCGGTCGCGCTCGAGTCGGCGAAGGGGCTGCAAGAGCTCGTGATCGCGCTCGACGAGGGCGGCGTGCTCGAGGGAAAAGTGTTGATGCCTCCCGGCCGCAGTCCCGCTGGCGTGGTCGTCGGCGTCAACCGCGGCGATGCGCACCCGCGTACGCGACTGGTGGGCCCCGACGGCAGCTTCCGCTTCGAGCATCTCAGCGCGGGAAGCTGGGAGATCCTGCGCGCGGAGGCGGAATTCCGCGGCGCGACGAGCACCTCGACGAGTTCGGGCGACGACGTGCACCCGGGGACGCTGCGCAGGGACTTCTCGATCGCGGTCGGCCAGACGACGCACAAGGACCTCGACCTGCGCGAGTCGGGCGCGTGCACGCTCGAGATCGACCTCAAGAACAACTCCGCACCCGCGCGCGCCTGGACGATCACCGCCTGGCCCAAGGGCAAGAACGCCTTCAACGGCTCGCCTCCGAGCTGTGTCACCGATTCGAACGGCCACGCGCGCATGGAGGCCTCCGAGCCGGGTGAGTACTCGCTCACGATCACGCCGCCCGCGGAGCTCGCGAGCGCGTTCAAGGTCCGCGCCGATCAGACGCTGCAGCCCGGGCCCAACAGTTGGAGCCAGGACATCCACACGGGCCGCATCGAGGGCTCGATCACGGGCTGGAATCCGGAGGGAACCGAGCGCTGGCGCTTCAACACGCAGGATGCACCTTTCTTCGGCGACGACTTCCTCGCACCCGACGCCGCGGGGCACTTCAGCGTGCCCATGATTGCGGCGGGCACGATCGACGCGATGCACTTCCTGACCCAGAACGCGCAGAGCCAGTGGGACAAGGTGAAGAGCTTCGAGCTCGTGCCGGGCGAGACGAAGACCGTTCAGCTGCCCTAGATCCGCTGCGCCGCCGCGAGCAGCCCTGGTTCTGTTCCGCCGCCGCGCGCGGGGCGTATTCTGATCAGCCGCCTAGTGCGGTGCCGGACAAGCCCATTGATTCCGCCCGGAGCCGGTTGCGATGCTCTGCGCGCGATGCCCGCGCAACACCCCACGCCCTACGACGACGGCGAGCTCTACGACTCGCTCTTCGACAGCCACCACGACGACCTCCCCTACTGGCTGGCCTTTGCGCGCGAGGGACGCGGCCCCTTCCTCGACCTCGCCTGCGGAACCGGGCGCGTGCTCATGCCGCTGCTCGAGGCGGGCCTGGATGGCGATGGGCTCGACGCTTCGAAGGCGATGCTCGCGCGCTGCAGCGTGAAGGCGCGCGAGACGGGCAAGAGCCCAGCGCTCGTGCAGGGCGACATGTGCGAATTTCGCATGCCGCGCAAGTACGCGCGCATCTTCTGCGCCTTCAACGCGTTCGCGCACGTGCTCGAGACCGACGCGCAGATCGCGGCGCTGGCCTGCGTGCGCGAGCACCTCTCCGAAAACGGCGCCTTCGCGATCGACCTCGGCTTCCCGCGCCCAGAGGTATGGAGCGCGAAACCTGACCAGCGCGTGCTCGAAGGCGAGTTCACGCATCCTTCGCGGCCCACGCGCCTGTACCTTTTCGACCGGCGACGCATGGACCCGCTGGCGCAGACGCAACACTCGCAGATCGAGATCGAGGAGCGCGACCTGCACGGCGGCCTCCTCCGCACGCACGTTTCGCACACCGTTCTGCGCTGGACGCACAAGCTCGAGCTCGAACTCCTCTTCCGCGCCGCCGGCTACAGGCGCTGGGAGATCCACTCCGGCTTCGAACGCGAGCCGCTCACGCCCGCCGCGCAACAGATGATCGCGGTTGCGTGGCGCTGACCTCGCAGCGCGCGGGGCACCTTCAATTGTTGAATACGGTGCCAGTCCAATCCTCCCACTAATGCCCAGGACGCGAACGGGCTCCTTGGCGCGACGGGGCATTAGTGGGAGGATTGGACTGGCACCGTATTCAACAATTGCTCAGCCGAAGCCCTTCCCTGTCAGGCGTCCCAGTTCACGCCTTCGGCAGAATCGGCAGGTACGCGCGCCAGGGACCGACCTCGTCCTTGTACTGGTAGGCGAGCGAGCGCGCGATCTGCGCCGTGTGATCGAGGTCGTGCACGACCCAAGTTGCGAGCAGCTCGCGCATCGTCACCGTGCCGAGCGTGGGATGGCGCCCGACGAGTCCGAGCGTTCCTTCGTCGATGCGCAGCGCGGCGAGCTCGACGAGGCTCTTCGCTCTCAGCGCCTCGAATTCCCCGAGCAGCGTCGCCATGTCCTTGCCGACGCTCTCGCGCTGCTGCGCGAAGCGATCGAAGGGCGGAAACGGCTCGCGGACACCCTTCTCCTCGATCCAGTGCGCGCGCGTGATCCAGTCCGCGCGCTCGCCGTGGATCAGGTGCCCGACGACATCGTAGGGCGAAAAGGTCTCGGGCCCGTAGTTCGCCATCGTCCAGCTCTCGCTCACTCCGCCGAGCAGCGCGCGCAGCGTCGCGGGAGTGCGGGAGAGGATCTCGATCGAGCGCGAGAGGTCGTGCTTCATGCACGGCGCATCCTAGCGCCCGTTCACAACTCGGCCTTCCAGACGATCTGCGTCGCTTCGCCGCTTGTGATCTCGATCACGAACGGTCCGCTGTGAGTGGCGCTCGGGGTGGGGCGCGGTTCGTAGCGCCCGCGCGGGAGGCAATCCTGCAATGGAGTCCGGTGCCCGCGCGGGGCGCTTGCCCGTTCGGGTGCCGAAGGCGCCGGTGGCCTTCCAATCGGTGAAGGATTGCTCTGGCACCGTACAAACCGATCGGCCAACCAACGGCCAGCCTACGTCCAGCCTGCGCCCCCCGATTAAGGGCTCCACACCCCGACGGCTGCCTCTGAAAAGGGGGCCCCCGCACCGTACAATCCGCGGCTGCGCCCTCCCTCGGCCCGAGCCTGCGCGACGGAGTCCCCTCCGCCGCGCAGCCCCCCCTCCACTCCCCATCCCGACGAGCTCCCCGTGTCCACGATCACACGCAAGATTGGTCTCTCCCTCGGCGCCGACACCTGCTGGCCGATCTGCTTCGAGGAGATCCTGAAGGACCTCGACCTGACCGTGAAGTCGGACAAGGATGAACTGCGCTTCGAAGTCGAGCGCGTGCGCATCGCGCCTTTCTCGCTCGAGTCGAAGGTCGACTACGACCTCGTGATCGACCGGCTCACCTTCTGGTACGCGCCCGCGCGCGAGTGGCTCAAGAAGGCCGTGCTGATGGACGGCGCGTACACCTGGAACAACCCCTGGTCGATCGAGTCGAACCAGAAGCACACCGCCTACGCCGCGATGATGGCGCTTGGTCTCCCGATCCCGGAGACCTGGATGATCCCGCCGAAGAACTACGAGCCCAAGCCGGATCTCGCGATCACGCTCAACCGCTTCGCGGACCTTTTCGACCTCGGCAAGATCGGCAACGACGTCGGCTACCCGTGCTTCATGAAGCCCTACGACGGCGGAGGCTGGGTCGGCGTCACCAAGTGCGACGACCAGGCCGGCCTGCGCGACGCGTACGAGAAGAGCGGGCTCGACCTCATGCACGTGCAGAAGGGCGTGCTGCCTTTCGACCGCTTCGTGCGCTGCGTCGGCCTCGGTCCGCAGACGATGCTGATGAACTACGACCCGAGCGCGCCGCTGCACGAGCGCTACCGCACGGACAAGGACTTCGTCAGCGCCGAGCAGCGCAAGCACATCGAGGACATCACGCTCACGATCAACGCCTTCTTCGGCTGGGACTTCAACAGCTGCGAGGCGCTGCTCAAGGAGGGAACCTGGTGGCCGATCGACTTCGCCAACCCCTGCCCGGACAGCCAGGTGACGTCGCTGCACTACCACTTCCCCTGGCTCGTGCGCGCGAAGCTGCGCTGGGCGCTGTTCATCGCCGCGACCAAGCGCAAGATGCGCATGAACCTCGACTGGGCGCCGTTCTACGAGGTGCGCGATCGCAACTTGCCGCTCGAGAAGCGCATCGCGGAGTACGGCCGCCTCGCGCGCGCGCACTTCGACACCGAGCGCTTCGAGACCTTCTGCGCGAACGAGCTCGCGAGCCTCGACGAGGTCGTGTGGCAGTACTTCGGATCCGAGCGCGCGCGCGAAGCGGTTCGCAAGAAGGTCGAGCTGCTCTTCCCACGCCACGAGGTCGAACACTTCACCGAGCACTTCTTCCAGGCGATCCAGGCCTGGCGTGTCGATGACAAGGCCGGGCGCGATGCTGCGCGCGCGCCCAAGCTCACGCAGCACGTGCTCTCGAGCGTGTCGGGGGCCGGCAGCGTCGTTGGCAGCGCGACAGGCAGCGCGGTCGGCGGCGCTACGACTGCGGCGACCTCGTCCTCGACGGCCTCCGCCGCTTCGAAGCCCTCCTCCGCTCCCGCAAAGTCCTCCAAATCCTCGAAGAAGCGCTGAGCATCCCAATGAGCAAGGAAACGAGCCGCTGGCGTTCCGAGCGCCTGGAGAACAAGGAAGTCCTGCTCGCGCGCTGGGGCGACGTGGGCAAGCCCGTGCTGCTCTTCCCCACCGCTGCCGGCGATGCGGAGGAGATCGAGCGCTTCCACATGATTCGCGTGCTCGCGGGCCTGCTCGAGCAGCAGAAGATCAAGGTCTACTCCGTCGACTCGCTTGCAGGCCAGGAGTGGATCGCGGGCGAGAAGGGCGCGGGGCACGCGGCCTGGTTCCAGAACGGATTCGCCTCCTTCATCGAGAACGAGGTCGTGCCGGCGGTCCGCGCCGACTGCCGCTCGAACGACATCGAGATCATCGCCGCGGGCTCGTCGATCGGCGCGTACAACGCGCTGCTCTCGATCTGCCGCCGGCCCGACATTTTCTCGCACGCGATCTGCATGAGCGGCACCTACGACCTGTGGAAGAAGTTCGGCGAGGGCCCCAAGACGCCGGACTACCAGCGCATCTCACCGCTCGATTTCATCCCGCAACTTGGCGACGCGCATCTCGAGAAGCTGCGCTCGCGTTTCGTGCTGATCACGCACGGCAAGGGCAAGTGGGAAGCGCCCGAGGAGTCTTGGTGGGTCGCCAACGCGCTCGGCGCCAAGGGCATCCCCAACCGCGTCGACGAGTGGGGCGAAGAGTGGAACCACGACTGGCCGACATGGCGCAACATGCTCCCGAAGTACCTCGAGGAACTCGTCGGCTGACGACACACGCCTCCGGGCGAGCTACGCCCGCCGTGAAAAAACCAGCCCGCCTGGTTTTTTGACGGCGACGGCGACGGAGGCGGAGGCAGACCCGGGGGCGGAGGGGAGGCCGGTTCCCGCGTCAAAAAACCAGGCGGGCTGAGATTTTCACACTCGCTCGGCACGCGAGGCGAATCATGGACGTCCCAGCCCGCCACGGTTTTCCATCATTCACCGTCCTGCGCGGGACCAGACGTCGGCTGCCGGATCCGCCTGCTGCTATGCCCCCGGGGTCGCCCCACGGCTCCTCCTTCTCGGCGACCGTGGTCGCTCGCACCATCCGCTCGCACCATCCGCGAAGGCGCGCATGTGCGGCGGGGGGATCGCGAATGACGGAAAACCGTGGCGGGCTGGGGTGTCTATGATTCGCGGGGACCTCGCGGGGGGTCTCGCGGTCCTCATCGCACTCATGCCCAAGCTCGCGAGAAGGTTTTGGAGGCGCGCGCTCGTCGTTGGGCTCGCGCTGCTCTTCGTGTGGTTCGGCTCCGCACTGGTCGTGACGTGGAAGCTCATTCACCGCGTCGGCCCGCGCACGTCGGAGGCTCTCCCCGAGATCGACTGGGCGCACATTCGCGAACTGCGGCTGCACACGTTCGACTCCGAGGAGCTCGGCGCGTGGTGGATCGAGACAGCGGAGCCGCGTGCCGTCGCCTTGCTGCTGCACGGCAATGACTCCGATCGCAGCGAGTGCCTGAGCACCGCACGTATCCTCGCGCACGAGCACGTCGACTGCCTGCTCGTGACCTTCGCGCGCACGGCGATTCCACGGGCGAGGTGAACGACATCGGCTGGAGCGCGCGTGCGGATGTCGTCGCCGGCGTGGAGGAGATCGAGCGCGCGCACCCCGCCCTGCCGGTGCTCGTGCGCGGCTTCTCGCTCGGAGCTGCTGCGGCCGTCTTCGCGGCCAAGGAGCTCGACACGCGCGTGCGCGGCTACCTGCTCGAGATGCCCTACAGCGATCTCGACACGGCGGTGCTAAACCGCACGCGGCTCTTCCTCCCGCCAGTTCTCGATCGCATCGCCGCGCTCGGGATCCAGCTCGCCGGTCGCGTGTTGATCGCGAACGCGGGCGAGATCTCGCCGCTCGCGCACATCGGCGAGATCCCCGCGGGCGCGCAGGTGCTGATCCTGAACGGCGCGCGCGATCCACGCGCGCGGCCGGCGGAGGCGCATGCGCTGCTCGTCGCCGCCGGAGCACACGCGCGACTCGTCACCTTCCCCGACGCCGTGCACGAGGTGCTCGCCACGACGCAGCCCGAGCGCTACGGCGCTGCCGTGCGCGAGTGGCTCGCGCGCTGTCTCGCGAAGTGAAGGGCGAAGGCCAGTTGAGGGACGACCGAGACTTGGTCTTCTACCGTCCTTCTACGCGACGCCAAGCGTGAGAGCGTGTAGCCTTCGACGATCACGCCCAGAGCGAGGTCCGCGATGAATCCCTCCACGAAGCCCACGATCCACGAAGTCTTCCCCTATCTGCGCGTTTCGAGCACCGCACGCGCGATCGAGTTCTACACCAAGGCTTTCGGCGCGAAGGAGCGCTTCCGCCTCGTCGAGCCCTCGGGCCGCATCGGCCACGCCGAGCTCGAGCTCGGGCCCATCGTGCTGATGCTCAGCGACGCGTTCCCCGAGTTCGGTCTCACCGCGCCCGCGGACGCGGGCACGATCGGCTTCTCGATCCACCTGCACGTCGACGACTGCGATGCGTGGGCGAAGCGCGCCGTCGCCGCCGGCGCGACGCTCGAGAGCGAACCCACGGATCAGTTCTACGGTGAGCGCGGCTGCCGCCTGCGCGATCCCTTTGGCCACAAGTGGCTGATCGGCCACTCGATCGAGCAGGTCACGCCGCAGGAGATGCAACGGCGCTACACCGCGCTCTTCGAGGGCGAGACGAGGTAGCGCGGGCGCGTCCGCGTGCGAGCTGCGGGGTCGCGAGGCGTCGGCCGGGGTGGGCGGGGTGGACGGCGTGCTGTGTACGGCCAGGGTTCGGGATGATGAAAAACCCAGGCGGGCTGGATCTTCCACGCGAATGCTAAGAGCGCCGATGCCTCGCAAAGTCTGGCCGAGCTTGGCTGGGCTCACATGCCCTCGACAGATGTCGTCTCTCCGGGCTTCACCACGCATCCGCGTGCGGATCCCGGCTCCCCTTCTCGCTCGAGCGTGCACTCCCCAGCCGGGGCGCACTCGAAAACGAAGTGACCGGTGTCGTCGACGCTCGCCTCCGCCCAGGCTCCCAGCGCACCCGACTTCCAGCTCAGAGTCACTCTTCCTGCCTTCACTCCGGACTCCGCGACACGGCCCTCGATCCTTCCCGCACGGAAAGCGACCTGCAAGACGTGCGCGCCGCGCATGAGGTCTCTTCCCGGTTGGTACAGCTGAGGCCAGCCGGAGAGATGGGAATCCAGGATGATCTCGGCGTGCACCGGGTCGACGAACTCGAACTCGAAGTCCTCGTGTCCGGCTGTCGCGCGCTTGTCGAAGTCGATGCGTGTCGAGCCCGGGAGACAACTCGACACGGTCAGGTTCCATTGCGTCGCCGGCGGCGGCGGCAGATCGAGCGCGAGCCGCAGGCGCACGGTCTCGAGCAGGTGCAGGTCCATCCGCGTGGTGTGACCGGCCTCCACGTCACAGCTCCAGCGCTGGGGTTCACATCCCTCGGGAGGGGTGCCCGTCTCGAATTGCATCTCTTGATGCGGAACCGTCGCAGAGAGCTCGTACCGACCCGACGACAGGCCCTGGATCCTGAAGCGTCCCTTGCTGTCCGCCGGAACCGTTCTGATCACCTCTCCGGCTCGTGAAGCGGAGATCTGGATCCCGCTCGCGGGCTTCCCGTCACTGCGAACCACCACGCCCTCGATCGTGCCGCTCGGCGCGAGGTCGAGGACGATTCCGTCGACATCCTGACCGGGCGCGACCGCGATCGGAGCCGAGAACTCCGAGATCGCCCCCGTGCGCTGTGCCTGGAGCCGCACGCTTCCCGTCCCCTCGACGGTGAGCTCGAACTGGCCGTCGGCGTTGCAGATCGCATTCGCCGTCCAGGGTGGTCCCATCGGGGTGGACTGCGCGGCGTCTTTCAATTCCTGCTCGACGACTTGGACCGAGGCGTGACCCGGACGCGGATCGTTCGACTGCACGACTCCCCGCAAGACGCACGCACGATCGAGGACGACATCGACGACCCCCGACCTCGTCGTCGGATCGAGTGGGCCGATCACGCGCGTGCGCCAGCCCGGCGCACGGATACGCAGAAAGAAGGGCGCGAGATCAGACGGGAGCCTCAGCTCTCCACCGGCGTGTGTATCCGACGCATTGTTCCCACCCTGCCAGATCCACGCCTCGGATCGTCGATCCCAGGCGAAGCTCTCGATCGGGGCTCCGGTTGCGTCGTGCACGCGCAGGAGAAACGTGTGTGCGCCGTCCAGTTGCAACACGATGTCGTGAGTCCCCGAGGGGATGTCGCTCCTGCGCACGGGCGCCCATGCACCCGCTTTGTCGTAGGCGACGAGTTCGAAGACCGAATCGGGGTGACCGTCGATCCGAAAGCGCCCGTGATCGTCGCAGGACGAGATCAGATTGAGCGCGGGTTCGGGGCCGCTGACGGTGCGCTCGAGCAGTGGAGCACGAGCGACGGGAGAGCCTCGCGGGTCGACCACGACTCCGCTGATCGAGTCGAGCCCGTTCAGCGTGGGGATCACGAGCTCGAGATCCAGACGGGGCTCGCCCGAGGAGAGATCGATGCTGAGCCTTCCGCACCTCAGGTCATCGGCCTGAGCCGTGACCTCGCACGCTTCCGAAGGCGCGTTCTCGAAGACGAAGCTGCCGTCGCTCGTGCTCTGGGCACCGTCGCTGTACGAGCGTCGGCCCACTGTCGTGGTCGAGATGTAGAGGTGTATGCCGGCGCAGCTCCGCCCCTGTGCATCTCGCACGAAGCCGCCCGCGCGCGTTCCGGGACCGAGGACGAGATCGTCGAGGTCGAGTCTCTTCTCGACTGCGTTTGTCGCATCCAGGAACCCGCGGCAGTAGCCGGGCTTGCGCGCCTCGATCCAGACCTGAACGCCCCACGAAGTCGCCTCCGGAAGCTTCGTCGCGATCGAGAAGCTCCCGTCCGCTGCACTTCGAACGCGGGGCAGGTACTCCGCCGCGCCGGGGGCCTCGGCGAGCAGGAACTTCTGGACGCCGGTGGAATCGTTCCACCACGACAGCGAGGTCAGCGAGACCGCCGCTTCGGCTACGGGCTGGCCGGCCTGGTCTATGCAGCGTCCGCGGATCTGGACGCTCGGATGCTCGTCGCGCAGGACCGGGGAGGCAGGAGTGACTCGCTGTTCGACGCGCGTGGACTTCTGGCCGGCGTCCGCCGCGAGGCCTGATTGCGAAGCCGGTTCGCTGGACACGCCGGTCGAACCAAGCAGCGGCGGACTGGCGTCGGGTGCTTCCAAGTTCACGATCAACGGCCGCACGAGCCACACGCCGAGTACCAGCGCGGCCATACCGATCGAGACCTTTGCGAGCGTCGACACGAGCAGACCTCCTCCGACTACGGCACTTCCTCCCCCGAGCACAGCCCCCTTGGGTCGCGCGGCAAGCGCGAGCGCGCTCATCCACGTCTCCCGCTCGCCGTACTTGCGGTCGAGGCGCGCGCGCAGCTCCTCGAGTCCTTCCTTGAGACGATAGCGCACCGTGGCGACGGGAGTCCCCGACTGCTCGGCGATCTCCACGGCGCTGCGCCCGTGCACGTAGCGCTGGATCAGCGTCGCGCGCAACGGTTCGCGCAGCGCGCGCAGCTCCTTCGCGAGGAGTTCGTGCAGTTCCAGGCGCTCGATCGACTCGGCGCTGCTCGTGCTCGAGCGATCGAATTGCTCTTCGTCGAGCATCTGCATGCGCGGCCGATCGCGGTGCTGCTTCCAGGCGAGGCGTTGCGCGATTCCCCTCAGCCATGCACGCATCGAGGTGCGCTCGCGCGGCTGGCCGCGCAGCGCGGCGACGAAAGTGTCCTGGGCGAGGTCCTCGGCGCTCGCGTCATCGGCGACGAGGCTGCGCGCGAGCTCGCGCACCCACGCGGCGTGTGCGAGGAGTTCCTGCTCCATCCAGGGCGTGTCCATCGACATGGCGCTCCCACAGTTCCGCGGGGCGCGCTCCATGATGGAGGAATCCTGGAAAATGGGGCGAGTCAGGCTCGGCGACGGACCGTCAAAAAACCAGGCGGGCTGGTTTTTTCACGCTGACGACCAGGGCGTCGGCGACTCGAGGTAGGACGACGGCGAGCGGGGGAGCGGGCGAATGATGGAAAACCGTGGCGGGCTGCGGTGTCCAGGATTCGCCCGGTCCGATCCTGGCCTACTCCGTACTTCCCGCCCTGTACTTCCCGCCCTGTACTGCCCGTTCTGCCCGTTCTGCCCGGGCCCGTTCTGCCCGGGCCCGCTCAGGTGAACTTGTAGCGCGAGGGGATGATCGTGATCCCGGAGGGTGTCACGGTGAAGTGCTTCTCGTCGCGGGCGCGGTCGAAGCCGATCTCGACGCCGGGGGGGATTTCGGTCCACTTGTCGACGATCGTGCGGCGCAGCTTGGCGCCGGGGCGCACGGTGACGCCGTGGTAGAGCAGCGAGTCCTCGACGAGCGCGCCTTCCTGCACGAGCACGCGGTTGGAGAGGATCGAGCGGCTGATCTGCGAGCCGGAGACGATCACGCCCGGGCACAGCAGCGAGTCGCGCGTCTTGGCGTCGAAGACGCACTTGGCCGGCGGATCGTTGTGCCAGAGCGTGTAGATCGGCCAGTCGAAGTCGTAGAGGTTGAACTGCGGCGTGAGGCTGCAGAGGTCCATGTTCGCCTCGTAGAGCGAATCGATGGTGCCCACATCGCGCCAGTAGGGATTCACGTCGCCCGCCTTGTGGCGGAAGTTGTGCGCGAAGACGGGCTCCTCGTCCACCATCGCGGGGATGATGTTGCGGCCGAAATCGTGGCCTTCGTTGCGCTCGGCGTTCTCGAGCAGGCGGCGCTTCAGCTCTTCGGTCTCGAAGATGTAGATGCCCATCGAGCCCAGGCAGTAGCCCGGATCGCCGGGGATCTCCTTCGCGCCGGACTTGGGCTTCTCGTCGAAGCCCGTCACGCGGCCGCGTGCGTCGTGCTCGACGATGCCAAAGCGCGGGGCCTCGGAAGCAGGGATGCGTACCGCGCCGACGGTGCACTTCGCGCGCTTGATCAGGTGATCGCGCAGCATCCAGGCGTAGTCCATCTTGTAGATGTGGTCGCCCGAGAGAATCATCACGTGCTTGGGCGACTCGTCCTCGATCAGCCCGAGGTTGTGGTAGATCGCGTCGGCGGTGCCGCGGTACCACTTCTCCTCGGTGGAGAGGTGGTGTGGCGGGAGCACGCCGATGAACTGCTCGAGGCGGCGCGGGAGGAAGTTCCAGCCGAAGCGGATGTGCTCCTCGAGCGAGCGCGCCTGGTACTGCGTCAGCAGCATGATGCGCCGCAGGCCCGAGTGGATGCAGTTCGAGAGCGTGAAGTCGATGATCCGGTACGCGCCGCCAAAGGGCACCGCGGGCTTCGCGCGGTGCGAGGTCAGCCGCATCAGACGCTCGCCCTGGCCGCCGGCGAGGATCAGTACCAGTGTGTCCTTCAGTTCTTGGGTCAGCGACATCGCGGGGGGGGCTCGATGGTATCCGCTCGAAGGCTTCGATGCGGGGCTTCGAAGGGTCAAGATCCGCGGAGATCGAGAATTCGCCCGTAGTGGCGGGCGCTTCATTGGCTGGTCCGGAGCAGGCGGCGAATCAGGAGCAAGCTGCTGCTGGGAAGCCGACGGCCGCTGGGAGGCAGGGGGCTCGTCGGAGGCAGGGGGCGAATCGGAAACAGGCGGCTAGTCGGGAGCGGACGTCCAATCGGGAGCAGGCGGCGGCTGGGGAGCTGGCGGCCAATCGGAAGCTGGCGGCGGGTGCGCAGCAGCCTGCGGGGCTTGGTTCCCCCATCCGGAGTCCGTAGAGGCTCGCCTCAAGCCACGCGCGCGACGCTCGCCACCGGGCTCGGGCGCGCGAGGAAGAAGCCGTCGTGACCCTGGCCTTGGTAGCGCGGCATGATCAGGATCCCGCTCATCGGGCTGCGGATCGGGCGTTGGCCGCTCGGGCCGCCGAGCGCGAGCAGCTGGCCCTGCACGACATGCTCGAAGCTCTTGAAGCCGGGCAGCATCGTGAAGCGCTCGCTCGGCTCGATCGCGTAGCGCAGGACGATCTCGACCGCGGCGGGGATACCGCTCGTGCTGCGCGCGATGCGCAGCTTGTGCGCGGCGAGCTCCATCGCCGGTGTCTCCTCCACCACGCCCGTCGAGACGAGCAGCATCCACAGCGCCGACTCGTGGTGCTCGATGGTCGACTCGGCCTCGTTCTGGCCGCCCTCGAGCACGATCGAGGTGAACCCGCGAGCGGCGCCGAAGTCGAGCACGGTGCCGTCGAGGTTCTTGAGCAGGCCGCGCAGCACCGGCACGCCGAGCTCGCGCGCGAGCTCCCAGCTGCGCGCGTCCTCGTTCTGCACCAGGAAGGGCGGGCTGTCGCCGGAGGTCGAGTGCAAGTCGAAGTGCACGACCTCGCCGCGCGCCTGCGCGAGCTCGGTCTCGATCGCGGCGAGCAGCTCGCGCTGCTGCTTGCGCTCGGCCTTGTCGAGCGCCGGATCGGCCGCGGCGAGCTCCGCGAGCGCGCGCTTGGACCAGAGCCTGTTCATGTCGCTCTCTTCGTAGCGCTGGCCGGCGACGAGCGCGGCGAGGTTGCCGATCAGGCCGACGAAACGACCGCGGAAGACCGGCTGCAGCTCCTCGAGGCGCGCGAAGACGCGCCGCAGCGCGTGCACGCCGGCGGGCTCGTTGCCGTGGATCGCGGCGGTGACGAGCAGCAGCGGGCCGCCGTCGGGCTCGCCGCGCGCGGCGGGAGAGCCAGCCGAGCCCAGCGCGAGGCCAGCGCGTGTCGCGCCGGGACTCGAGGGAGCGCTCCGGCGCGTGCTGCCGAGCTGTCCGATCAGACGCGGCGTACCCGCGTCGAAAACGCGCGTCTCGGGCTTCATTTGCTGCTCAACCAGCGCTCGAGCAGCGTCGCCGAGAGCTCCATGAAGTCGTGCTCGGTGACGATGCCGACGAGGCGGCCATCGCTGTTCACGACCGGTAGGCAGCTGATCGAGTGCTCGCGCATGCGTTGGATCGCCTCGAGCGTGCTCGCCTCGGGGCCGATCGTGACCGGCTGCTCCTCCATCAACTCGCGCACGGGCACGCCTTCGTCGGCGTCGCCGCGCGAAACCATGCGCAGCACCGCGCGCCAGGAGAGCAGACCGACGAGCTTGCCGTCCTTGTCCTCGACCGGCACGTAGCGCAGGTGCTCCCAGTCCATCAGGCTGGCCGCGAGGTCGACGAGGTCCTCGGGGTGCACCGTGAACACGTCGGAGGTCATCACCTGCTCGACGCTCCTGAAGCTGCCCGGATCGCCCGCCGTCGGTTCGAAAGTGGCGAGCGGCCAGCGCGCGACCGGCAGGCCGTCCTCCTGGTGGCGCTTCATCGCCGAGGCGATCGAGCGGAAGCGATCCTTCTTCTTGCCCTGGTCGCCGAGCTCCGTGTACGAGTCGAGCACCCATTGCGAGCCAGTCTGGCCGCGCTCGATGCGCTCGCGCAGCACGCCAAAATGCCGGTCGATGTCGCCCGCGTCGATCTTCGAGGCGCGCAGGCCCTGCTCGGCGAGCGGCACGAGGTGCTTCAGCAGCAGCTCCTCGGTCGCGATCGTCTTGCCCTTCAACCAGCGCAACTTCGAGTGCAGTCCGTAGCGCGCGGCGGTGGTCAGGTTGTTCTTCGCGTCGTCGAAGCTCATCGTGCGGCGCACGTCGCCGAACTCTTCGGGCAGCGCGCACATCATGCCGAAGAAAAAGGCCGCGTTGGCGAGCTCGTCGGCGACGGTCGGACCGGCGGGCAGGATGCGGTTCTCGATGCGCAGGTGCGGCTTGCCTCCGAGCATGCCGTAGCAGGGCCGGTTCCAGCGGTAGACCGTGCCGTTGTGCAGGCGTAGCGCCTTGAGCAGCGGGATCCCGCCGCGGTCGAGAACCTCGTTGGGCGATTCCTCGGGCGCGACCGCGATCAGCGAGCGGAAGCGCGCCACGTCCTCGCGGAAGATCTCCAGGATCGACTTCTGCAGCCAGCGCTCGCCGAAATTCACGCGCGAGCGGCTGCCGCGCTGGGCCATGACCTCCGAGCGCGTGTCCACCGACTGCTGGAAGAGCGCGACGCGCGTCTCGTGCCACAGGCGGTTGCCCATCAGCACCGGCGAGTTGACCGCGCACGCGAGCAGCGGTGCGGTGACGAGTTGCGCGATGTTGTACATGCGCGGGTAGTCATCTGGATCGCACTGCCAGTGCACCTGGAAGCTCGTGTTGCAGGCCTCCAGCATCACGTTGTCGTGCGAGAGGTAGAACTCGTCGATGCCCTTGATTGCGGCGTCGAACTTGCCGTTGCGCATCGCCACCATCGAGCGGTTGAGCTGGTAGTAGCGCGGGATCGGCGTCATCCACTCGATGCCCAGGTGCATCTTCTCGAGCGTGGGCAGGATGCCGCACATCACGATCTGCGCGTCCTCGCCGGCGGCGGCTTTGCGCGCCTGGCCGAGCAGGTCCTCGAGCTCGCGCTCCAGACGCGCGAGGCAGTCTCCGCCGAAGGATTGCGGCGAGAGGTTCAGTTCGAGGTTGAACTGCGCCAGCTCGGTCGTGAAGGGCAGGCCCTCGAGCGCTTTCAGCACCTGCAGCACGCTCGCCTTGGGGCGCAGGTTCGAGTCGACGAGGAAGAGCTCCTGCTCCGCGCCGATGCGACGCACGCCCGTCTCGAAGAGACCCTCCGCGAGCATGCGCTCGAGCGCGTGGACGTCCTCGAGCAGCGCGCGCACGTAGCCGCGCATCTCGGCGTGGTCGAGTTGCTCCGTGATCTGATTTTCGCCCATGCGTCGTCGCGCCTGTCTCTCGTGCACCCGGGAGGGTAGCGGGGCATTGTACCCTGCTGCGCGCAAGGACGTAGCGCGCGTGCGGCATGCGCAGGGAGGGCCCGCGCAGCCCCGCGCGCTAGACTGCCGCTTCGATGAAGTTCCTCTCCGCCGCCCTCGCTCTCCTCCTCTCCCTTTGCACCCCGCCCGCGAGCGCCGCCCCCGCCGGGCACCGCTTCGAGATCGGCGCGCAGGACTTCCTCTACGACGGCGCCCCGATCGTGATCCGTTCGGGTGAGATGCACTTCGCGCGCATCCCGCGCGAGTACTGGCTGCAGCGACTGCGCATGGTGCGCGCGATGGGCTGCAACACCGTCTGCGCCTACCTCTTCTGGAACCAGCTCGAGCCGCAGCAAGGCCAGTTCGACTTCACCGGCCAGAACGACGTCGCCGAGTACGTGCGCCTCGCGCAGCAGGCCGGCTTGCACGTGATCCTTCGCCCGGGTCCCTACGCCTGCGCGGAATGGGAGTTCGGCGGCTTCCCCTGGTGGCTCCTGCAGAAGGACGAGATCAAGCTGCGCACGCGTGATCCGCAGTACCTGCTCGCGGTGCGCGCCTATCTCGCGGCCGTCGGGCGCGAGCTCGCGCCGCTGCAGGTCACACACGGCGGGCCGATCCTGATGGTGCAGGTCGAGAACGAGTACGGCAGCTACGGCAAGGACAAGGACTACATCGGCTCGGTGCGCGATGCGCTCGTCACTGCGGGTTTCGACGTGCCGCTTTTCACCTGCGACGGCCCCAGCCAGCTCCCCAACGACACGCGCCCGGAGATCTTCTCCGTGGTCAACTTCGGCGGCGACCCGCAGTCGGCCTTCGACGCGCTGCGCAAGGTGCGGCCCGAGGGACCGCTGATGTGCGGCGAGTACTACCCGGGCTGGTTCGATTCCTGGGGTTCCGCGCACCACACCGGCAGCACCGAAGGTGTGCTCAAGGACCTGGGCTGGATGCTCGAGAAGAAGGCCTCCTTCAGCATCTACATGGTGCATGGCGGCACCTCCTTCGGCCTCAGCGCGGGCGCCAACGCGCCGCCTTTCCGGCCGCAGACGACGAGCTACGACTACGACGCGCCGATCGACGAGGCCGGCCGGCCGACCTCGAAGTTCTACGCGCTGCGCCTGCTCTTCCAGCGCTACCTCGCGCCGGGCGAGACGCTGCCCGAGATCCCGCCGCCCTACGGAGTCACGCGCACGAGCGAGATCTCGCTCGACGAGTTCGCGCCGCTCTTCGAGGAGCTCGGCGCCATGCGCGTCAGCGAACGGCCGCTGGCCTTCGAGGCCATGAACCAGCCGCAAGGTCTCGCGCTGTACCGCACGAGCCTCGCCGCCGGCCCCGCGGGCAAGCTGCTGCTCGAGAACCTGCACGACCTGTGCTGGGTCTACCTCGACGGTCGTCTGGTCGGCACGCTCGACCGGCGCTTCGAGCAGAAGGAGCTCGACCTGCCCGAGCGCAAGAACGACGCGCGCCTGGATCTCCTCGTCGAAGCCATGGGCCGCGTCAACTACGGCCGCGAGCTGCACGACCGCAAGGGCATCCTCGGCACCGTCTCGATCGGCAACCGCGAGATCACCGGCTTCGAGATCTTCTCGCTCCCGCTCGACTCGGCCGAGATCGCCTCGCTGCGCTTCCACCGCGGCACCTCGCGCGGCGGCCCGGCGTTTTTCCGCGGCCACTTCGAGATGAAGGACATCGCCGACACCTTCCTCGACTGCCGCAAGCTCTCGAAGGGCGCCGTGTGGGTCAACGGCCATGCGCTCGGCCGCTACTGGCACATCGGTCCGCAGCAGACGCTCTACCTCCCCGGCTGTTGGCTGCGCAAAGGCCAGAACGAGATCGTCGTCCTCGACGTCGACGGCGGCGCCAAGTCGCTCACGCTGCGCGGACTCGACCGCCCGATCCTCGACCAGCTCGGCGACGACGTCGCGCGCCCCACCGCGCACCGCAAGGCTGGCCAGAAGCTCGTGCTCGACGGCCTCACCCCCGTCGCCAAGGGCTCCTTCACCCCCGCCCTCGACTGGCATTCCGCGACCTTCGCGCCGACCCAGACGCGCTACGTTGCGCTCCAGACCCTGAACGGTCTCGTCGCCGAACCCTGGACCACCGTCGCCGAACTCGCCTTCACCGGCGCGGACGGCGCCGAGCTCCCGCTCGCCGGCATGAGCGTCGTCTACGCCGACTGCGAAGAGACCGAAGGCGAGAACGGCAACGCATCCAACGCCATCGACGGTGACAAGGCCACGTTCTGGCACACCCAATGGCAAGGCGCCTCGCCCGCCTACCCGCACGTCCTCGTCATCGACCTCGGCGCCGAGCGCACGCTCACCGGCTTCAAGTACCTCCCGCGCCAAGACGCCCCCCACGGCCGCGTGAAGGACTTCCAACTCTTCACCAGCCTCACCCCCTTCCCCGGCCAGTGAATCGAAAACCCGCCCAGACGCTGCCAGCCTCGTCCTCACCGAGTCGGGCGAGAATGGTTAATACGGTGCCAGTCCAAAAATCAACCAATTGCCCGCAACGGTCCGGAGGCCCGAAGCCGTCCTGGCAATTGGGTGATTTTTGGACTGGCACCGTATTAACCATTCTCGCGCTGGGGCTCACTCCGCTCGCGTCTTGCGTTTTCGTCCACGGCTCGACGACGGTGCTGCCGGTCATTGTCAGCGACTCGCCGGCCGCAGCTGACGCCTACCAGGTCCGCAGCCTCGCGCCCGTCGGCGTCGCGAACGCGCCAACGCTGAAGGTTGAGTTGCAGTGGAGCGGCGACCACGCCACTGCGACGCTACGAAACGAGGGCGAAGAGGCTGTCCCCGTCCACGAGATCGTGCTCTTCGACTGGCAGCACAAGCTGCCCGGCGACACCGCGTTCTACGGCGAGGGCTTCCAGATGCTGAGCCAGACCGCCGGAACGATCGCGAAGCCGGAGGACCTCGAGCAGTACACCGACCGCGGCCACTACAAGCTGCCCGAGCCCGCCGGCTTCCGCAGTGTGTACGGCGTGGCGATGTTCTCGCGCCCCGACTCGCGTCTGCTCGTCGGCTTCGCGTCGTGCCGCAGGTTCGTCGGCCGCATCGACGTCTCGACCACGCGCATCCGCGCGGTGCTCGACGCGGATGGCGTTGCGATCGAGCCGGGCGAGACCTGGCCGCTCGAGGACCTCGTCGTCGCGAGTGGGCCGGATCGCGACGAACTCTTCGCGCGACTCTCCTACTGGATCGAGCGCAACCACCCGCGCCGCCCCTGGCCGAGCCCGCCGCGCGGCTGGTGCTCGTGGTACTGCTTCGGGCCGGAGGTGACGGCGAAGAACGTCATCGACAACCTCGAGGTGATCAAGAACGAGCTGCCCGAGCTCGACTACGTGCAGATCGACGACGGCTACCAGCCGACGATGGGCGACTGGCTCGAGACAGGCAAGGCCTTCGGCGGCGACGTGAGGAACGTGATTGCCGAGATCAAGAAGCGCGGCCTGAAGCCCGCGCTGTGGGTCGCGCCGTTCATCGCGAGTGCCGAGTCGAAGCTCTTCCGCGATCATCCCGACTGGTTCGTGAGGGGCGAGGACGGCAAGCCGCTGCGCTCGGACAAGGTCGGCTTCGGGGGATGGCGGCAGGGGCCGTGGTATTGCCTCGACGGGAGCCATCCGCAAGCGCAGAAGCACCTCAGCTCACTCTTCAGGACGCTGCACGAGGACTGGGGCGTCGAGTACTTCAAGCTCGATGCCAACTACTGGGGTGCGATCCACGCTGCGCAGCACTTCGATCCGAAGGCGACGCGCGTCGAGGCCTACCGCCGCGGCATGGCGGCGGTCCTCGCGGGCGCAGGCAACTCGTTCATCCTCGGCTGCAACCACCCGATGTGGGCTTCGCTCGGACTGATCGATGGCTCGCGCAGTTCGATGGACATCGAGCGGAGCTGGGAGAGCGTCGCACGAACGGGCCGGCAGAACCTGATGCGCGCCTGGCAGAACGGCCGCCTTTGGTGGAACGACCCCGACTGCGTGCTGCTCACGGGCCTGGATCCGAAAACGCTCGCACTGCACCGCAGCCTGCAACTCGCCTGCGGTGGGATGGTGCTCGCAGGCGACGATCTGACCCGGCTTTCACCCGACGAACGGGGGATGCTGCGTGAACTGGCTCGCTCCGCTCCACGCGCCGCGCGTTTCGACGACACGCTGGAGCACGGGAAGGTCGAGCTCCCCGACCGTACGCTGCACCTGCAACTCGACTGGTCGGACGGCAAGCCCGTACACTGACAGGTGATGTTCCGTCCCCTCGCCTTCGCCTTCGTCGCCGCCTCTCTTCTCCTCGCCTCCTGCTCGAAGGAGGGCGGATCGCAGCCGGACGCTTCCGCGCCCGCCGCGAAAGTGAAGCTCGGCTTCCTCGTCAAGCAGCCCGAGGAGCCCTGGTTCCAGCTCGAGTGGCAGTTCGCCGACGAGGCCGCGAAGAAGCTCGGCTTCGACCTCGTGAAGATCGGCACGCCCGACGGCGAGAAGGTCCTCTCCGCGATCGACAACCTCGCCGCGCAGGGCGCGCAAGGCTTCATCATCTGCACACCCGACACGACGCTGGGTCCCGCGATCGTCGCGCGCGCCAAGGCCAAGAACCTGAAGCTGCTCGCGGTCGACGACCGATTCCTCGGCGCGGACGGCAAGCCGATGGAGGACGTTCACTACCTCGGCATCTCCGCCGGGAAGATCGGCCAGAGCGTCGGCGTCGCCCTCTTCGCCGAGCAGCTGAAGCGCGGCTGGCAGACCGACGAAACGGGCGTGCTCGCCGTCACTTTCGACGAGCTCGCGACCGCCCGGGAGCGCACCGACGGCGCGATCGAGGCGCTCACCAGCGCCGGCTTTCCGGCGAACCGCATCTTCAAGGCCGCCACGCAGAAGCCCGAGATCCCCGCCGCCCTCGACGCGACCAACGCGCTGCTCACGCAGCACGGCGACGTCAAGCAGTGGCTCGTCTGTGGGCCGAACGACAACTGCGTGCTCGGCGCGGTGCGCGCGCTCGAAGGCCGCGGTTTCGGCGCCGACAGCGTGGTCGCGATCGGCATCAATGGCACGGACTGCATCATCGAGCTCGAGAAGCAGAACCCGACCGGCTTCTACTCCTCGGTGCTGCTCTCCGCCAAGCAGCACGGCTACCAGACCTGCGAAATGCTCTACCACTGGATCAAGGACGGCGTCGAGCCGCCGTTCGACACGCGCACGACCGGCGTGCTGATCAACCGCGGCAACTTCAAGCAGGTGCTGAAGGAGCAGGGGATCACGCACTGAGCGCGCCGGGCTTCCCTCCGGGACCCTCGCGCGCCACACTCATGCGCGGATGACCCGGAACGAGCCCCTCCTCGCCTTCGAAGCGGTCACGAAGAGCTTCGGTGCGGTGCACGCCCTGCGCGAGGTGAGCTTCGTGCTCGAGCGCGGCGAGGTACGCGCATTGCTGGGCGAAAACGGCGCGGGCAAGTCGACGCTCTTGAAGGCGCTTGCCGGCGCGCACGCGCCCGACTCGGGCACGCTGCGCATCGAAGGCCGCGAACAGCGCTTCACCTCGACGCAGGAGGCCTTCGACGCCGGCATCGCCGTGATCTACCAGGAGCTGCACCTCGTGCCCGAGCTCACGGTTGCCGAGAACCTGCTGCTTGGCCAGCTGCCCGCGCACGTAGGATTCGTCGACGCCCGCGCTCGCGATGCGCGCGCGAGCGAACTTCTCGCGCGCCTGGGCCTCGTGCTCGACCCGCGCACGCGCCTCTCCTCGCTCTCGCTCGGCCAGCGGCAGATGATCGAGATCGGCAAGGCGCTCGCGCGCGGCGCGCGCATCCTGGCCTTCGACGAACCGACGAGCAGCCTCTCGCAGCGCGAGACCGAGCGCCTTTTCGAGCTGATCCGCGAACTCGCCGCGGCGGGCCACGGCATCCTCTACGTCACGCACCGCATGGACGAGGTCTTTGCGGTGTGCACCTCCGCGACGATCCTGCGCGACGGCGAACTCGTGCGCACGCTCCCGCGCCTGGACCACGCGCCGCGGATCGAAGTCGCGGCCGAGATCGTACGCTCGATGGTTGGCCGCGAGCTCTCCGATGTGCACGGCTGGTCAGCGCGAGAGATCGGCGCCGCGCGACTCGAGCTGCGCGCACTGCAGGGACCGGGTCTCGCCGAGCCGATGAACCTCGACGTGCGCCGCGGCGAAATCGTGGGCCTCTTCGGACTCGTCGGCGCGGGCCGTACCGAGCTCCTGCGCCTGATCTTTGGCGCCACGCGTGCGCACGGCGGCCGCATCCTCGTCGACGGCGCGGATCTGCGAGCGCGTTCGCCGCGCGACGCGATCGCCGCGGGCATCGTGCTCGCGCCCGAGGACCGCAAGAAGGAGGGCATCGTGCCGATTCTCTCAGTGCTCGAGAACGTCAATCTCAGCGCGCGCCGACGCAAACTCGACCTGGGGATCTTCCTGCGCGGCCGCTGGGAGCGCGACAATGCCGCGCTGCACATCCAGCAGCTCTCGATCAAGACGCCTTCGCTGGCGACGCCGGTGCGCAACCTCTCGGGAGGCAACCAGCAGAAGGTGATCCTCGCGCGCTGGCTCTCCGAATCGGTCAAGGTGCTTCTGCTCGACGAGCCCACGCGCGGCATCGACGTCGGCGCGCGCGCGGAGATCTACCGCATCGTGCAGGAGCTCGCGAAGAGCGGCGTCGCGGTGCTGATGGTCTCGAGCGACCTGCCCGAGGTGCTCGGCCTCTCCGACCGCGTGCTGGTGATGCGCGAGGGCCGCATCAGCCGCGAACTTGCGCGAGGCGAGGCGAGCGAGGAAGCCGTCCTGCGCCACGCGCTGCCGGTGCACGAGGAGTCTTTCGCATGAGCCACAAGCTCTGGCAACGCGCGGGGATGCTGCTCGTGCTGGCGCTGCTCTACGCGGGCTGCGCACTCCTCGTGCCGCACTTCTCGAGCTGGACGAACACCGAGGGTCTGCTGCTCTCGGTTGCGACGGTCGGCATGGTCTCGTGCACGATGCTCTTCTGCCTCGCGTCTGGAAACTTCGACCTCTCGGTGGGCTCGGTTGTCGCCTGCTCCGGTGTGGTCGCCGCGGTGGCGATGCAGCGCACCGACAGCGTGATCCTCGGCGTCCTGGCCGCCCTCGCCAGCGGCGCGCTCGTTGGTCTCGCGAACGGCGTCGTGGTCGCGCGCTTCTCGATCAATCCGCTGATCACCACGCTCGCGACGATGCAGATCGTGCGCGGCTTCGCCTACATCGCGAGCGGCGGCAAGGCCGTCGCCATCGCGCACGAGGGCTTTTTCCAGCTCGGAAGCGGCTACTTCCTGGGTCTCCCCGTGCCGGTCTGGACCTGCGCACTCTTCTTCCTCGTCTTCGGCGTGCTGCTCGCGCGCACGGTCTTCGGTCGCGACACGCTCGCCATTGGGGGCAACGAGGAGGCCGCGCGCCTTGCGGGTATTCCCGTCGTGCGCACGAAGGTCGCGATCTTCGTGCTGCAGGGCCTGGCCGCCGCGTTCGCGGGCGTCGTACTCGCCGCGCGCATGACCAGCGGCCAGCCGACCGGTTCGCAGGGCCTCGAACTCGAAGTGATCTCGGCCTGCGTGCTCGGCGGCGTGTCGCTCACCGGCGGCGTGGGCACGATGAGCGCTGTGATCGCCGGCGTCGGCATCATGGGTATCGTGCAGAACGCGATGAACCTCCTGAACGTCGAACCGTTCTGGCAGTACGTCGCGCGCGGGCTGATCCTGCTCGGTGCGGTGCTCTTCGACCGGCTGCGACAGCGGCGCGGCTAGAGCCCGAAAGCCCGGCCCCACGCCGCGCCGGACTTGCCGTCGAAGCGGTGCGGGTCGAAGAATTCGGGATCGAAGGCGCTCACCGGTTGTCCGCAGACCATCTGCGCGACGCCCTCGCCGACCGAGGGCGCGAGCTTGAAGCCGTGGCCGCTGAATCCGGCGACGACCCACAGGCCCGCGGCCTCGCGGCGAGGGCCGATCAGCGCCTGCGCGTCGGGCGTGAGCGTGTACAAACCGACCGCCGTGCCCGCGTCCTTCTTTGCGCGGTAGGCCGGGATGCGCTCCTCGAGGCGCTCGCGCGCCCACTCGACGTATTTCTCGCTGACGTTCTCGTCGAGCATGTCCGGGTCGGCGATCTCCGCGTCCTCCGAGTAGTCCATGCGCCCGACGCGCGTGCGGCCCTCGTGCGGCTGGCAGCGCGTGTAGAAGTTGCTCTCGAGGTCGAGCAGCACCGGGTGCGAGGGCGTCGGAAGCTGCGGTTTCGTCCAGGCGAAACGTGCCTCGACCTCGTCGCGCGCGCGCAGGTCCTCGGGCGTGATCGGGCCCTCGAGCATCTGCTTGAAGTACTGCTCGGGCCGCACGGCGCGCAGCGGCAAGGCGATGCCGGCGCGCTCGAGCAGCGCACGCGACCAGGCGCCGGCCGCGACGACGACCTCCTCGGCCTCGATGAAGCCGTCGTCGGTCTGCACGCCGCGCACGCGGCCGTTCTCGATCGCGATGGACTCGACGCGCACACCCACGCGCGTCGCTGCGCCGTTTTCGCGTGCGAGCGCCGCGAAGGCCTCGACGCAGCGCAGCGGATCGACTCCGCCGCCCGAGGGTTCGAAGGCGGCGAGCGTCCCCTCGCGCACGGCGATGCCGGGTGAGACGCGCTGGATCCCCTCGGCGTCGAGCAGTTCGACCTCGATGCCGAGCTCCTGCTGCATCGCGACGTTGCGGCGCAGGAGCTCCTGCTCTTCGCGCTGTACCGGGCCCGCGAGGGTGAGCACGCCCATGCGCACGAAGCCGATGTAGCGCCCAGTCGCGCGCTCGAAGCCGGTGTAGACGCGCAGGCTGTCGCGCGCCATCGCGGCGAGCACGCGGTCGGAGTACTGCTGGCGCAGGATCGCGCCCGAGCGGCCGGACGAGCCGGCGGCGAGCTCCTGCTTCTCGAGCAGCACCACGGGTTCGTCGTGCGGGTCCAGGCGCAAGGCGAGCTGCCAGGCGATCGCCGCGCCCATCACCCCTCCACCGATCACGAGGACCTTCGCTCGCATGACGCGCCGATGCTAGCGCGCGCCGCGTCGCGCGGCATGCAGCGACAAAGAAACAGCCCCTTTCGACCTGCGGGTAGGTCGAAAGGGGCCGAACTGGAAGCAGTCGATCGACCCAAGATCCGGGCCGGTGCACAGCGTGAGGGGTTAGCGTGCAACGCAAACCCGGAGGGATCCTGTGATCGACTCCCGCAACTATCTCCGCATGGCCGGGGGCGGCGAGGGGGAGAAACTTGTGGAAAAAAACGGGGGGCGTCGCCGGCGGCGGGCTGGGGCCCCCTCTCCTGTTCGGGAGCGGTTTGGGTTCGCCCGCCTCAGTCCACGCGCCAGAAGGCGATCGCCGGGGTGGTGTTGCTGTGCCCCGCCCCCGCCCCCGGGTCGCGGAACCACGCCTGGGCGTCGCGCTCGGCTCCGATCAGGATCGTGGAGAGCGGACCGCTGGTGAAGTCGCAGGGGAAGCTCGCCACCCCGCTCGCGTCCGAGGTCACGACCGGCAGGCGCTGGATCGGCGGCCCCACCCAACGCTTTCCGTCGCCGAAGGGCACGCTGTGCCACAGCCGGCTCGAGCCGTAGAGGAAGATCGTCGTCTTCAGCGCCGGCAGGCGATCCGCACTCAGCACGAAATCGTTCACGCTCGCACCCGGAGTCCCGCTCGCGCTGATGCGCGCGCGCTGACCGGTCGAGTTCGCGTTCGTGCTGCCGTAGGCAAAGGTCGAGGCCGTCGGCGTCGTGACCTTCTGGTTGATCCACACGAACGTGCCCGAACAGCGCGCGAGCACAAGATCGAGATCACCGTCGTTGTCGAGGTCGAGGGTCGCGACGTCAGCCGTCGCGGCCATGTCCGCGGGCAGCATGCCCTTCACGCCGCGCCAGCCGCTGTTCGCGCTTTCGGCTTCCTCGCGCAGCACGATCTCGTCGCCGGGGTTGCCGCCGAGGTTGTGGTAGATGTGCAGCCTCAGGCTGCAAGTCGGTGCGCTGACGTCCAGGCTCGAGTGCAGCGTCTCAGGCCAGCCGTCGCCGTCGAGGTCCGCGATCCGGATGCTCCCTCCCCAGTCCTGATCGTTCCCGGTCAGGAAGTCGTACAGGTGAATCGGCCCGAACTCGGCCTGCTCCTGCGCATTCGTCGAGAGGTTGAAGCGGTAGTTGTCGGCCCCATCGTCGGTGAACACCACATCCGGCCGCCCATCCCTGTTCAGGTCACCCGCATCGGTGTTGTAGGTCGAGCCATTGAGGTTGACGCCGACCTGGTAGTTCGCGGTCGAGAAGTACCCCGGGGTCGCGGGTGTGTTGTAGGCGATGCTGCACCCCCCGCCGTAGCCGCGAACGACGTCGAGCAGTCCGTCCATGTTCATGTCGAGGAGGTTCACGGAAGTGCTCTCTCCGACCATGAGCATCGTGGTCGTGAGGCGTGTCGTGCCGCTGTCGCTGAAGTTTCCATTGCCGTCGTTCATCAGCAGGCGGTCGCCCGTGAATCCCGCATTGGCAAGGTACAGATCCGGCGCACCGTCGCCGTCGACGTCGCCGACCGCGACGGCGTTGAAGAACGGTGTCTGCGCGAAGGGCGGGATGCGCCCCTGCTCGTGGCGCAGGCCCAGCCAGACTCCGTTCACGCGCCCCTGGTTGATGTACACGCGCGGCGTGTAGGAGAAGCCACACGTCACGAGATCGGGCCAGCCGTCGAGGTTGACGTCCACGATCTGCGCACTGCGATTGGTTGTCTGGTCGAAGAAGCCCAGGCCGCCCGGCACATCGCTCGCGCTCGCGAACTGCGCGGTGCGGTCGACCAGGATCCCGCCCTCGTTCATCAGCAGGAACTGCGCGGGAGGATTGAAGCTGAGCGCCTGGGTCTTGCGGACGATCACGAGGTCTGTCCACCCATCGCCGTTGAGGTCCCCGGCCGCGAAGTCCCGCTCGACCCCATCATTGAGGATTCCGATCGCACTCGCACCGTTGGAGTCCACGATGCGACCACTCGCGGGTGTGAACTCGACCCAGTCATTGTTGAACTGGGCCAGGGCGGCGGGTGCGGCGAGGGAGAGGGCGAGCAGCGCGCAGGGCGCGCGAGGAATGCGAATCATGGCCTTTTCCTGTCGATCGTGGATCCGGGACACCTGCGGTCGAACGAGCGCGCGGGGTCTCCCCCGCGCGCGTTTCGTCTGGCAGGACGCCGTAGACAGGCTCCGCCGTTCAATCGACACGCCAAAACGCGATTGCGTTGGTCGTGTTCGAGTGCCCCGCGCCCGCGGCGGTGTCGCGGAACCACGCCTGCGCGTCGCGCTCGGCCCCGATCAGGATCGTGGACATCGGGCCGCTTGTGAAGTCGCAGGGGAACATCGAGGTCCCGCCCGCATCCGAGGTCACGATCGGCAGGCGCTGGATCTGGCCGCCGGTCCAGCGCTGGCCATCTCCGAAGGGCACGCCCGACCACAGCCGCGTCGTTCCGTAGAGGAAGATCGTCGGCTTCGAGGCAGGAAGCCCGTCCGCGCGCAGCACGAAATCGTTCTGCGTCGCGCCCGGTGTTCCGCTCGCGCTGATGCCGGCGCGCTGGCCGGTCGAGTTCGGGTTCGTCGCGCCGTAGGCGAAGGTCGCATCGGTCGGCGTCGTGATCTTCTGGTTGATCCAGATCGTTGTCCCGGTGCAGCGGCCGAAGACCATGTCCAGGTCGCCGTCGTGGTCGAGGTCGAGCGTCTGCGTGTCGTACACGCCGACCATGTCGGCGGGCAGGATCCCGCTCACTCCGCGCCACGCACCGGTCGCGCTGCCGGCCTCCTCGCGCAGTACCACGTCGGTGCCGATCGTGCCGCCAAGGTTGTGATAGATGTGCAGCCTCGAGCCGCAGCCGGGGATGTCGACGTCCACGTTGGCGTGCATCGTGTCCGGCCAGCCGTCGCCGTCGAGGTCGACGATGTGGCAGGCCCCGCCGATCCCGTCGTCGGAACCGGAAACGAAGCTGTAGTTGTGGATCGGGTTCCAGATCACGCGTCCGAGCGCGTCGGTGGCGGTGTTGAAGCGGTAGCCGTCCAGCCCGTCCTCGCTGAAGATCACGTCGGGTCGGCCGTCGCGATTGAGGTCACCGACGTCGGAGTGGTACGTCGAACCGAGGCTGACGCTCGACTGGAAGCTCACCTGCGAGAAGAAGCCCGGGTTCGCGGTGGTGTTGTAGGCGACGCTCGTCGCCCCCGCCTGATTGCGGATGACGTCACCGAAGCCGTCCATGTTCATGTCGGCGATGTTGGCCGCCGTCCCGAAGCCCGTGGAGAGCATCGTCGCGTTGATGTTGCTCGTCCCGGTGTCGACGAAGAAGCCGTTGCCGGTGTTCAACAGCAGCCGGTCGTCGAGGTTGCCGTAGTCGGCGAAGTACAGGTCGGGCGCCCCGTCGCCGTTGACGTCTCCCGCAGCGACCGCGCAGAAGTGCGGCGCGGTCGGGAAGATCGGAATGCGCGCGTCCTCGAAGCGCAGACCCTGCCAGACCCCGTTGATCGAACCCTTGTTGATGTACACGCGCGGATGGCTGATGTGGTGCGGCAATCCGTCGGCGAGGGTCGTGCAGGTGACCACGTCGAGCCAGCCGTCGAGGTTGACGTCGACGATCGCCACGTCGCGATCGTTCGTCGCGGTCAGGAAGCCCAGATCACCGGGCACGTCGCTGTCGCTCGCGAACTGCGCACTGCGGTCGACGAGGATCCCGCCCTCGTTCATGAGCAGGTAGTTCGGGAAGGCGCCCGTGGTCGTGTAGGGCTGCTTGCGCACGACGACGAGGTCCGTCCAACCGTCGTTGTCGAGATCGCCGGCGGCGTAGTCCTTCTCCTGCGGGTCGGTCAGGATGTAGCTCGCGTCGGCGCCGTTCGCATCCTTGATGCGGCCGGTGCCGGGAGTGAAGGCGACCCACTGGTTGTCGAATTGCGCCAGCGCCGCGGGAGCACCGAGCGCGAGGACGAGAGCGGAACGAAGGAACTGCGCGGATCGGATCACATCACACCTCGTTGCGGAAGGCGGGGGAAAAGGCGTTGCGAGAGCGCCCTCCGTCTCCGGAGGGCGCCTTGTCTCAAGGACCCGTGAACGCGCGCTGCAGCACCCCGAAGTCCTCGAGGTCGAAGTCGCCGTCCTGGTCGAAGTCGGCGACAGCGCCGACCGAGTCGGGAGTGTAGGGCACCGCAGGCGCGGGCCCGTTCACGAGCGGGTAGAGGAAGAACCAGTCGACCTCGTCCACGTTGTTGTTGGCTTCGAAGTCGAACTCGAGCCGGCCGAGCGAGAGCAGGAAGTTCTGCAGCGCGGTCTTGTCGGCCGCCGAGAGCGCGCTGTACGCGTTCGCGGAGGCGAGGCCCTCGCCGTCGTGCGCCAGGATCGCGCTCTGGATGTTGGCGCCCGGGGAGGCTCCCGATGCGCGGCCGTCGTGCAGCAGCGCGACCGGGGCGCGGAAGGCGACGCCCCACAGCGGCGCGGTGCGCATTTCGGTCTCGGTCGCAGCGCCCTGCGCAATCCCGTCCCCGAGCGACCCCATGTCGTGCACGAGGAAGTCCGAGTACGGCTTCAAGTTCACGTTCGCGATGCCGGGCTCGGCCAGTGAACTCGCCAAGAAGGGCGCCGAGAGGTGGCAGGAAGCACAGCCGACCGCATTGAAGACCTGCTCGCCGTGCATGCCCGTACGCGGCGTCTGCGGCGGCGGCGCGAGGTAGCGCTGGAAGTCCGTCATGCGGTCGATCAGGAACTTCCCGCTCGAATCCATCGGATCCTCGGGGTCCTGCACGGAATCGCACTGCGCCAGCCGCGCGAGATCGCCGTTGGGCGCGTTCTCGACCGGCAGGAAGCGGTTGGTGAGCCCCATCTCGTTCAACGAGGCGTCGGAGGAGAAGGAGAGCACGGTGGCTACCTGCGATTTCCAGCCGAAGCGGCCGACGCGCAGCGGCGATCCGGGCGGATCCTCGAGCCCCGCGACCATGTGCGTGTGGCCGTGCACGCCGGGCGGCGGAAAGACCTCGTTGACCAGGATGTCCCCGTCGAGGATCGCCTCCACCAGCCCGAACCCGAAGGTCGGCGGCGTGATCCGGTGGATCACGACGTCGGCTTGCGGCGGCACGACCTCGTCGCAGCCGGGCGAGTTGATCGAGAAGGACTCGAGCAGCGATCCCCCGAGATTGTCGAGCGGATCGAAGGGCGTCGAGCCCGTCGCCGCCACGCCGAAACGCGTGACGAAGATCGAGCTCGAACCGCCTGTCTGCGGACCGAGGTGGCAACTCTTGCAGGACTGGTTGTTGAAGATCGGGCCCAGACCCTGCGCGGGTGTCAGCTGCGTGTCGAAGACCACCTTGCCCGCGGCGAAGTTCGCGAGTTGCGCGGCGTCGAGGCCGGGCAAGGGAGCCCCCATCCGCGGCTGGATCTCCTGAGCGGAGCCCAGCGCGGAGAGCACGAGACTGGCGGCCGCGAGTGCCGTGATTTCGCGGATCGAATCCATGTTCGCCTCAGTCGACGCGCCAGAAGGCCAGCGCATTGGTGGTGTTGCTGTGGCCCGCGCCCGCCGGCGGGTCGCGGAACCAGGCCTGCACGTCGCGCTCGGCGCCGATCTGGATCGTCGCGAGCGGGTTCGCAGTGAAGTCGCACGGGAACATGGCCGTGCCGCTCGCATCCGAGGTCACGGCCGGCAGGCGCTGGATCGGGCCGGCCGTCCAGCGCTGTCCGTCGCCGAAGGGAACCGGCGACCAAAGGCGCGTGGTGCCGTAGAGGAAGATCGTCGTCTTCAGCGGCGGGAGACCCTCGGCGCGCAGGACGAAGTCGTTCAAGGTCGTGCCCGGCGTGCCGCTCGCGCTCATGCTGCCCTTCTGGCCGCTCGAGTTGACGTTCGTGCTGCCGTAGGCGTAGGTCGAAGCGGTCGGCGTGGTGACCTTCTGGTTCATCCACACGAAGGTGCCGTTGCAGCGACCGAAGACCATGTCGAGGTCGCCGTCGTTGTCGAGGTCGAGCGTCGCGACGTCGAAGGTGCCGGTCAGGTCGTTGGCGGTCATGCCCTGGACGCCGCGCCAGGCGCCCGTCGCGCTGCCCGCTTCTTCCTTGAGCACGACCTCGCCGCCGATCGCGCCGCCGAGGTTGTGGTAGATGTGCGCGCGGCGTCCGCAGCCGCCGATGTCGACGTCCACGTCGGCGTGGATCGTGTCCGGCCAGCCGTCGCCGTCGAGGTCGACGATGTGGCACGAGCCGCCGAAGCCGTCGTCCGCGCCGGTCACGAAGCTGTAGAAGTGCAGCGCGCCCCAGATCGGACGACCGAGTCCATCCGTGCCGAGGTTGTAGCGGTACGAGTCCGCGCCGTCGTCACTCGTGATGATGTCCGGACGGCCGTCGCGGTTCAGGTCGCCCGCGTCGACGTGGTAGGTCGCGCCGCTGCCTTCGTTCGACTGGTAGAGCAGCGTCGGGAAGTGACCGTGGTTGTTCGGGTCGTTGGTCGCGATCGAGGCCATCGGGCCCGCGCCCAGACCGGTGACGCCCGAGCTGCGCACGATGTCGTTCCAGCCGTCGCCGGTCATGTCGAGGATGTTGGCCGCGGAGCCGAAGGCAGCGTCGAGCATCGCGGCGCCGATCAGCGTCGTGCCCGAGTCGGTGAAGAAGCCGTTGCCGTTGTTGATCAGCAGCTTGTCGCTCAGGTTGCCGTAGTCGGCGAAGTACAGGTCCGGAGCCCCGTCGCCGTTCACGTCACCAGCCGCGACGCCGCAGAAGTGCGGCGCGATGGAGAAGGTCGGCATGCGCGCGTCCTCGAAGCGCAGGCCCTGCCAAACGCCATTGATCGAGCCCTTGTTGATGTAGACGCGCGGGTGGCTGATCGCGTGCGGCAGACCGTCACCGAGCGTGGTGCAGGTGATCACGTCCGGCCAGCCGTCGAGATTGACGTCCGCGATCACCACGTCGCGGTCGTTGGTCGCGGTCAGGAACCCCAGGTCGCCGGGCACGTCGGTGTCGCTCGCGTACTGTGCGCTGCGGTCGACGAGGATCCCGCCCTCGTTCATCAGCAGGTAGTTCGGGTACATCCCGCCCGTCGTGTAGGGCTGCTTGCGCATGACGACGAGGTCCGTCCAGCCGTCCATGTTGAGGTCGCCGGCGGCGAAGTCCTTCTCCTGCGCGTCGTTCAGGATGTAGCTCGCATCGGCGCCGTTGGCGTCCTTGATGCGGCCGGTGCCGGGCGTGAAGTTGACCCAGGTGTTGTCGAATTGGGCGAACGCGCCGGGCGAGAGCAGGACCGCGGCCAGCAGTGACAGTGTGGTGATGTGCTTCGAGTTCATGAAGGTGAGGAGGCTGGAGATCGGGGACGTGACGAGGAGAGGTGTACGCAGGCTGCGAGCGCGCTTACTGAACGACCTGCACGGCTTCGGATTCGCTGACGAACTCGAGTCCGGTGCTGGGGAGGTAGAAGGCGTGGTTCACGGTCTTCCCGACGAAGCGGGAGTCCGGATGGAAGACCACGCGTCCGCGACCATTGGCGTCCAGGACGCCCATGGAGTTCTGGAGGATCGCGGTGTTCGGGTGATTGACGGTGAAGCTCGTGTAGCCGTCGGGGTGCACGGGCAGGATCGCGCCGCCGGGCAGCATCAGGCCGGGCGTCGTGCCGCTCAGCGAACCCAGGCACACGTAGGTGCGGCCCGCGTTCGCGGGGCCCGCGTCGATCGCGAGCGTCTGCTCCTGGCCGACGCCGACCGAGACGACTCCGGGGCGCGCGAGGATCGCGTGGACCTCGACCACGAGCGCGTTCGAGCTCGTGTTGCCGACCTTGTCGACCTTGTAGAAGGGCGTCCCTGTCTGGCCGGGCAGGATCACATTCGCGCGCGAGCCGTGCGCCGCGAGCGAGTACGTGCCGACGACGTAGGGCGCCGCGAGATCGCCGCTCACCAGCACCTGCGGGGCCGAGGGCTGTGCGACGCCGAGAACGACGTTGCCAAGCGGCGCGGCCGCGATCGTGTTGCGGATCGTGTTCTGAGCGCCGCCGACTTGGACGAGCTCGCCGCCGACGATCGTGCCGCCGAAACCCGCGGGGTTCGAGAAACCCAGGGGCGGAGCGAAGCTCGCCATCGTCCCGCTGGTCGGGTTCGTGGCTTGCGGCAGGGCGCCTCCGCTGAACGACAGGTTGGTGCTGAAGTACGCCAGGCCGTCGCTCGAAGCGTTGCTGAGCGTGCCGACCACCTGGTAGTGGGCGACCCGGCCGGGGCCGACCTGGAGCGTGTGCACCCCCAGGTTTCCCTGGAGATCCAGGGCGAGGTCGGTGTTGGCCGTCGGGGCGGGGGGAAGGGCGGAGAGGAGGACCGCCACGCTGTAGGTAGAGAAAAGGGAACTCATCGCTGGAGCATCGAGGATACGACGAACGTGCCCCGGCGGAGGAACCTGCCAACAATCCTCTTCTCGGGGACGCAGCCCTTACCCGCTTGGGATCCCAGGGCTACCGCTCGAACCTCGGAATGAGACTGAGACGCAACGTCGGCCCTCCCGGTTCCGGGGAGCTCCCCGCGCGGAGACCTGCGTAGAATCGTCTCCCATGGCGAAGCCCCCCCCTCCGGACGCGGCCCTCCCCCGATTCCTCGCCCTCGCGGCCGCCCTGCGACAGGGTGGCGGCCTTTTTCGAAGACTGGACCCTCCTCAGGCACTCGATCGTGAGCCTGCTGCTCGCGGAGGGCGAACCGGAGTCGCTCGTGCGCGACATGCGCGCACGAATGACTGAGCTGCGCGCGCTGGCGAGCTTCTGGGACGGCCTCAGCCACTCGCTGCGGATCTTTGCCGCGGCTTCCCTGATTACGCAGGGCGAGAGCTCGAAGGCCTTCTACGCCGACTGGAAACGTGCCCGTAAGCTATTTCGTGACAATAGGTTACCGCGAGATGGAAGCGCCGAACTGCTGGGCTTTCTGATCCTGCGAGAGAGCGGGAGCTCGTTGTCGGCCTCCCAAGTCGCGCGCCTGGCCGAACTCTTCCGCGAGGTCCGCAAGGACCACCGCTGGCTGCTCGGCGCCGGCGAGTACCCCACGCTCGCGCTGCTCTCGCAGACCGAGGCCCCCGCCGGAGAGATCGCGCGCCGCGTGGAGCAGATCTTGAAGCGCCTCGAGGAGCGCGGCTTCCGCTCGCGCGGGCGGCTGCTCCCGATCTCGCAGATGCTGTTCTTCGCGCCGGAGGCCGACTCGGTCGTCTGCGACCGCTTCGAGGCTGTCTGGCGGGAGTTCCAGGCGCAGGGCCTGAAGATGTTCGCCAGCGACTACGACGAGGTCGCGCTGCTGTGCTTCGCACCGCGCACGCCGCGCGAGATCGTACGGCGCGTGCTCGAGCACCGCGAGCCGATCGCCGCACTGCGTCCCAAGCCCGGGCGCGAGGCGAGCTTCAGCCTCGCCTGCTCGACCGCCTTCCTCGAACTGGTCGGCGGCGATCCCAAGCTGCGCAAGCTCAGCCGTGCGCAGGCGGCACTGCAAGTGCGCTCGATCCTGGCCTCGCGCCAGGCGGCTGCTGCGGCGGCGGCGTCGAGCTAGGCCAACCCGCGCTGCGCGAGCAAGAGGAGCGCGCGCTCGAGCGATTCGGCCTTCGTCCCGGAGGTGTCGACCGCGCTCTCGAGCGGCCGCGTACGCGCGCCAAAGGGCTCCCAGGTCGCGCGCACGTGCTGGTAGATCTCCCAGTCGGCGTCGGAGGGATCGCCGCTGCGCCGCGCGAGCCGCGCGCGCACCTGCGCATCCCCCGCCGTGCAGACGAGGATCTCGACCCTCACGCCCCAGTCGCGCGCGGCGTCGACGAAGGCCAGTCGGCGCGCCTCCTCCTTGAAGCTCGCGTCCACGAGCACGCGCCGGCCCGAAAAAAGCAGTTCTTTCGCGCGCGCGAGGCACTCGCCGTAGGTGCGCTCGTTCCACTGCGGCGTGTAGATCCCGCCGCGCACCTGCGCACGGCCCGAGCTCGTAGGGTCCAGGCCCGCGAGCTCCTTGCGGATCGCATCGCTGCGCAGCCAGACGAAACCGGCGCGCTCGGCGAGACCCGCGGCGAGCACGGATTTTCCCGTGCCGGGCAGGCCTCCGACCAGCACGAGACAGGGCCGCTGCGCCGGCGGGGCGAGTTCGCCCACCGCGAGCTGCACGTGCGCGCGTGCGAGCTGCAACGCGCGCTCGCGCTCGAACGCGGGCACGCCAGCGCCTTCCGCAAGCAGCACGCGCACCTTGGCGCGCACGCTCGAGCGATAGGCGAGGTAGAGCGGCACGAGCGCGCGCGCGTCCTCGTCGCCGCTCGCGCCGAGCCAGCTCTCGAGCAGCACGCTCGCGGAGTCCCACGCGCCGTGCGCCTGCAGGTCCATCGCCAGGAAGGCGACGTCGCTGACCGGATCGGCGTCGCGGAAACGCTCGGAGAACTCGATGCAGTCGACGATCACGATCTCGTCCCCGGGCAGCACGTAGACGTGTTCGAGGCGCAGATCGCCGTGCGTTTCGCGCGCCCGTCCCTGTGCCGCGCGGCGCTCGATGCAGGCGCGCTGGCGCGCGAGTTCGGCCTCGAAGGAGCGCGTGAAGCGCTCGAGCTCCGCGTGCGGCGCGACCAGGCCCGCGCGCGCCTCGAGGAACGCGAGGTTCTCGCGCGCGAGCGCGGCCACATTCTCGAAACCCGCCCAGCGCGCGCATTCGGGCCCGCCGCGAGCGGCCGCGTGGAACTGCGCGAGGCGCCGGCCGATCGCCGCGACGAGCGGCGCGTCGAGCGGCCCTTCGCGCAGCCTGTGCGCGAGCGTCGCCTCCTCCGGCAAGCGCCGCATGTGGACCGCGTACTCGATCGCCTCGCCCGCGCCGTCGAGCGCGATCCGCCCATCGGCCAAGCTGATCGGCACGACGCCCAGGTACACGCCCGGCGCAAGACGCCGGTTGAGCTCGACCTCGGCCGCGCACATCTCCTTGCGCTTCGCGAGAGTGGAGTAGTCGAGGAAGCCGAAGTCGACCGGCTTCTTGAACTTGTAGACGTGCTCCCCCGCGAGGATCACGGCCGAGCCGTGCGTGTGGACGATCTCGATCGCGGGCGCGGGATGAGGGAAAGCCTCAGGCCCCGCGAGCGCCTCCAGGATCGCGGCTAGATCCGGGGTGTTCATGCGGACACGCATCAGAGCCCATGCGGCCTCCGCGCACAATTCGGCCGTGCGTGAGCCCGGCCCGGTGAACCCACGCTTCCCCGGGGGGGTGCAGCCCTCGCGCTTGGCCTTGAGGGCCTCGAAATGCCGCCGCGGCGAAGCAGCGGGCGTGGCCGCGGCACGGGTACTCCAGCCGCACTCCAGTCTTGCGGCTTGCGAGGTCGAGATTGGGGATTCCCCCCGCTTCCCCGCATGAGTTGGTCCCTACTGATCGCCGCCGTGTTGGTCCTCGGTCTGGCAGTGGCGCACTTGCTCTTGCGCTCGGCCGAGCGCCGGCGTGAGGCGGCAATCGTCGCCGAGCGCGCGCGCGCCAAGGTCACGGGGACGCACAAGGCGCGCCTGCAGCATCCGCAGATCGATCTCTCGCGCTGCATCGGCTGCGGCACGTGCGTGGCGGCCTGCCCCGAGCAGAGTGTGCTCCAGCTCGTGAATGGTCAGGCGATGGTGGTGCACGGCGCGCGCTGCGTGGGGCACGGGCTGTGCGCGAAGGACTGTCCCACGGGCGCGATCGCGGTCGAGTTGGGCGACATCGCCACGCGCAAGGACATCCCGGTGCTGACCGAGAAGCTCGAGTCCGTGCGCACGGCGGGCGTCTTCATGGCGGGTGAGGCCACCGGATACGCGCTGATCCGCACGGCGATCAGCCAGGGCACCGCGGTCGCCGACGAGGTCGCGCAGCGCGTGAAGGAGCAAGGCGGGGCGGGCCCGGACTGCTTCGATCTCGTGATCATCGGCTCCGGCCCCGCGGGTCTGGCATGCGCGCTGCAGTCGAAGTTGCGCGGCACCTCCTTCCTCGTGCTCGAGCAGGCCGAACTCGGCGGCACGGTGGCGAAGTACCCGCGCCGCAAGCTTCTGATGACGCAGCCCGTCGAGCTCCCCCTGCACGGGACACTCGGGCGCACGAGCTACACCAAGGAGGAGTTGCTCGAGTTGTGGACCAGCGTCATCGAGAAGCACGAACTGCCGGTGACTGCCGGCGTCGAGCTCCTGGGCGTCGAGCCGCGGCCGGAAGGCGGCCTGGTCGTGCACACGACCTCGGGCGACACCTACGCACGCAACGTCTGCCTCGCCCTCGGCCGGCGCGGCACGCCGAACAAGCTCGGTGTGCCGGGCGAGGAGCTCACGAAGGTCACCTACAGCCTGATCGACGCGGAGACCTACCAGGGCCGTCGCGTTCTGGTCGTCGGCGGCGGCGACAGCGCAGTCGAGGCGGCGCTGGGGCTGGCCGAGCAGAACGGGACGCAGGTCACACTGTCGTACCGCAAGCTGGAGTTCTCGCGACTGCGCGCACGCAACCAGGAGCGGATCGAGATCGCGGTCCGTCGCAAGCGCGTCGAGGTGCTCTATGGGAGCGAGGTCCTGGAGATCGGCGAGGGCGCCGTCCGGCTGCGCGTCAGCGAACTCGAGGAGCGCGTGATCGCCAACGACGACGTGCTCGTCCTCACGAGAGGCAAAACGCCCTTCGCGCTGCTCGAGCACTGCGGCATCACCTTCGATCCCACGGAGCGCGAACCCAAGGCACCCGTCGACGAGCCGGTGGACAGCACGCTGCTCGGCTTCACGATCGCGCTCGGGCTGGCGCTGCTCGTGCTGGGCTGGACGCTGGTCTTCAGGCACTACTACATGCTGCCGCACGCTGAGCGCCCCTTGGCGCCCGAGTACGAGTGGCTGCGGCCGACGGGACTTGTCGGCCTGGTCGCGGGGGTCCTCGCGACGCTGATGATCCTCGCCAACCTGGCCTACCTCGCGCGGCGCTCGAACAGGTTCCCCTGGCTGCCCGGGACGCTGCGGCGCTGGATGACCATGCACGTGGCGACCGGTGTCGGCGCGCTGCTGATGGCGATGGTGCACGGCGCGATGTCGCCCGGCCGCACTCCCGGCGGCGACGCTTTCTACGGTCTGGCCATCCTGGTCACGAGCGGGGCGATCGGGCGCTACCTCTATTCCTTCGTCCCACGTGCCGCGAACGGACGCGAGCTGGAGCTGGACGAGATCGACGCCAAGCCCGCCGAGGCTTCCGCCCGCTGGGACCGCCTGAATCCGGCACTCGCCGCGCGCATCCTGACCGAGGTGCAGCGCATGCACGTCGAGGGTCGCTGGCAGGGCTCGTTCTTCAGGCGCGTGAAGGCCCTCGTCCTGACCCAGCGCCGTCTACAGGAGTCGCTCGACACGCTGCGCCGCCAGCTCTTCGCCGAGGGCCTGACCCACGACCGCATCGAGGACGCGATGGCGCTGGCCCGCAATGCCCAGCGCTCGGCGCTGGTGGCCGCGCACCGCGAGGACCTGCGGGCGCTGCTCTCGACCTGGCGCTGGCTGCACCGCTGGACGGCCCTGGCGATGTTCCTGCTCGTGCTCGTGCACATCTGGGCGGCCACCCGTTTCGGCCGCTTCCTTTCGTAGGGCGGACGGGGCGCGCAACCGCGGACGCGCGACCTGCTAGCATCGAGGGTCACGATGATCCCGCCGCGCAAGTCCCGCACGATCCGCATCCGCGACCTGGCCCTTGGCGGCTCCGCGCCGATCGCGATCCAGAGCATGGCCGCCACGCGCACGCGCGACCTCGACGCGACGCTGCGCCAGATCCGCATTCTCGAATCCGCCGGCGCGGACTTGATCCGCATCGCCGTCGACTCGAAGGAGGACGTCGCCGCGCTGGCCGAGCTGCGCAAGCAGACCAGGGCGCTGCTCTCCGTCGACCTGCAGGAGAGCTACCGCCTGGCCGAGCTCGTCGCGCCGCACGTGGACAAGCTGCGCTACAACCCCGGCCACCTGCACCACCACGAGAAGCACAAGAGCGTGCAGGAGAAGGTGGCCTACCTGGTCGGCATCGCCAAGCTTCACGGGATCGCGCTGCGCATCGGCATCAACGCCGGCTCGATCGCGCCCGAGTACCAGGCGCGCTTCGGCGAGGACCACGTCGGCGCGATCGTCGCCTGCGCCGTGGACCACTGCCGCATGGTCGACGAGCTGGGCTTCACGAACTACCTCGTCTCGATCAAGGACAGCGATCCGCGCCTCGTGATCGAGGCCAACACGCGCTTTGCCGAGGCCCGCCCCGACGTGCCGCTGCACCTGGGCGTCACCGAGGCCGGCATGCCGCCCGAGGGCATCCTGAAGACGCGCATCGCCTTCGAGCAGCTGCTCAGCCGCGGCATCGGCGACACGCTGCGCGTCTCGCTCACGCTGCCTTTCGACGAGAAGGGCAAGGAGATCGAGGTCGGCCGCGAACTCGTGGCCGACATCGAAGCCGGCCGCTTCCGCTCGGTCCCGCCCAACTTCTTCCACGGGCTCAACATCATCTCCTGCCCCTCCTGCTCGCGCGTCGAGAACGAGAAGTTCATCGAGCTCGCCGCGCGCGTGAAGCAGCTCACCGGCTACGCCAAGCAGCACGATCTCACGATCGCGATCATGGGCTGCCGCGTGAACGGCCCGGGCGAGACCGACGACGCGGATCTCGGCCTGTGGTGCGGCCCGACGAGCGTCAATCTGAAGAAGGGCGAGGAGAGCCTGGGGAACTACTCCTACGAGGCGATCCTGCCGCGCCTGCTCGCGGAGCTCGACAAGCTGATCGCGGCGGAAGCGAACTGACGCGGAAGAGTTTTCCGGGCGCTGGAGCAGCGCGGGTGCACGACTTTCGAGTCTGCCTCAACGGACAGCGTCGAAATGGCCGATCCAAGAAGGCGCCTGCTCCCCAGGGCCCGACTCGGAACACTCCATCATGCTGATCGACCTCATCGTCTGTGCGGCCGCCGTCTTCACGGTCTCCGCGATCTACTTCGAACGCCGTCGCCGCGCCCTCGAGGCGCACATGACGAAACAGGTCAAGGAACGCTACGCGGCGTACATCGAACTCGAAGAGCGCGTGCGCGACGCGCTGGGCGAATTCGACCGCCTCGAATCGAGCTTCGAGATCGAGATCCGCAAGAGCCGCGAGCAGATCAAGAGCCTGGAAGAAGCGCTCAACACCGTCGAGGGTGTCGAGAACAACGAGCTGGAGACGCCCGGCGGATTCCTCGGCGTGCTCGACGAGGGCGACGCGAACGTGCTGGCCCAGCCGATCACGCTCACCGGGGAAGCGCGCGACTTCGAGGCCGAGCTGCAGAACTGGGAGCGCAAGGTCGAGGCCACGCAGAACGAGAAGCGCAACGAGATCGAGCGCCAGCGCCAGCAGATCGCCGAACTCACCGCGCGCGTGCGCCAGCTCGAGCCCAACACGACCGCCGTGCGCCTGCGCGAGGAAGCGCTGACGCAGGCGCGTCTGGAAGTGACGCGCCACGAGCGCATCGAAGCTCCGGCGCCCGCGAAGGCCCAGGAGAGCTGGCTCGACGACGCCGAGGAGCTCGACGTGCAAGCCCGCCCGTCCGCCGAGGCCCATTCCGACGCGCAGATCGACCCCGAGCTCGAAGAGCGCATCGACAAGGCCGAGGAGACCGCGCGCGACCTCGTCTCGAGCCTGGAGCAGTTCCTGAAGCGCAGTGCCGGCGGCATCAGCGGCCTGCGCGAGACGCTCGCCTCCTGCAAGCCGCTGCTCGAGCAGCAGGCCAAGGACCACGCCCGCGTCAACGCACTCGAGCGCGAGCGCAACCAGCTCCAGAGTCAGCGCTCCGAGCTCGAGAACAAGCGCTCGAAGCTCGAGATCCAGCGCACCGAGCTCGAGAAGAGCTGCGCTTCGCTCGAGGAACGCTGCGGAGCGCTCGACAGCCGCCTGCGCGAGCGCGACGAGGAGGTCGAGAGCGCCAAGGCCGAGGCCGAAGAGCTCGAGAACCGCAACCAGGAGAGCGCACGCCGCCTCGAAACCGCCAACGAGGAGCTCAACACGCTGCGCCACGACCTGGAGAACGAGCGCGAGCACGTCGAGCGCGAATCGCTCGCGCGCGAGGAGCTCGAGCGCGCCCGCGAGGAGCTCGTGCGCAACCTCGCCCAGCTCAGGACGAACCTGGACGAGGAGAGCACCCGCAGCGCGGGCCTCGTCGGCGAGCTCGACGGCGCCCGTGCGCGCCTGGAGAGCTACGAGAAGCAGCACACCGAGCTCGAGGCCCGCGCCAGCGAGCAGAGCGAGGTCCTGCAGGCCCAGACCGACATGCTGCGCTCACGCGAGGACGAGATCGGCCGCCTGCGCAACCGCGTGGCCGCGCTCGAGTCGAAGATGCTCTCCACGCGCGACACCATCGGCGGACAGAAGTCGCGCCTGGTGGAGCTGATGGAGGCGATCGACGTCGCCCAGCGCGAGCAGAACCGCCACCAGGAGATCCTGACCGAGCAGTCCGCGCACATGCAGGAGGCCCGCAAGCTCCTCTCCGAGCTGCGCCCGGTGATGGACACCCTCGAGGGCGACCTCGAGAAGAAGCAGACCGCGGAGAGCGCCAGCGACTGACCGCGCAGGGGGGCTGACCGGCCCGAGGGACAAATCGCTTCGCCGACAAGCTGCGGGCTGCGCTCGACTCGAACGCAGCCCGCGCCATGGATGCACAAGTCAGGCGGCGAGGCCCCTGGCTCGTGCGCTCATGCTTGAGCTGGAGGGTGTCGAGATGGAGCAGAGACCCAGTCCTTGCTCCAACCCTCTGCCCCCCGGCGTGCTACTGCTTCTCGAACGCGCCCATGTCCACGTAGGTATTCGCGGGAACGCCCAGATTCGCCGACGGCAGCCAGTCCACGTTGCGAACCGAACCGGTGTAGCAGACGGGCATGATCTGGGTGGTCGTGAAGCCGTCATCGTTCACGTCGAGGTTGTCGAACGGGAGCTTGGTTCGGTCGGCATGATCGATGCAGTCCGATGGCGGTGTGGCCTGACCCGGGCCGAGAAGGTGCAGAGTATCGGGGGAGACGAGCGATCGAAACTGAGGGAGCGTGTTGATGACCACGGTGATGGTATTTGGCGTGGCTCCCTGGACGTCAGAGTAGGTCAACGCGGCTGGGGCGGTTCCCCCAAGAGGGTACGCCCCTGAAGCAGCGGTCGGATTGAAGTAGAGAATCGAGTTGTGCACCTCGCAGGTCGCTCCAGTCCCGAGGTACACGGCATGGCCATTCGCGGTGCTCGGTGCCGAGTTCAACACCATCGTGCAGTTCACCACCTGCGCGTTTCCAGGAAAACTCGAGCCCGTGCCCAGGCAAAGGCCGCCGCCGTGGCCAGACCCGCCGGCTCCCGTATTCGCCGTGTTGCGGTAGTAGATGCAGTTCGTGAACCACAGCGTGCTTGTCGGAGCCATGTCCTCCAGGTAGACCGCCCCGCCGTCGCTGAGCAGCGTGTAGTTCTCATTGAAGAGCACGTTGACGATGTCGCCGGTCTTGAGGAACGCCCCGAAAAGTGCTCCGCCCTTCGACTCCACGTGATTCGATCGGAACTCCGAGGTCTTGATGTTCAGGCGCTGCTCGAAGCCAGGCGCCCCGGTGAAGTACAAGCCTCCGCCGTTCGCACCGCCCGCCTCGTTGTCGAAGAAGTACATGTTCGCGAGGTCGACCCCCGACCCTTCCGAGAACATTCCTCCCCATTCGCGCCGCCGATGCCGCCAGATGCGTGGCCACGCGTAACCTGGAAGCCGTCGATCACGACGGGCACGGGTGTGACGCCGCTGACAGTGATCACCCGCATGGTTGTGGTGCCATCCAGGATGGTATTCCTGAACAAACCGGCTCGGGTAGCGACCGAGCCCTCGCCGCCATCGAATCCGCCGTAGATGAGCAGCTGCTTGGTGATCAGAAAGCCGTCGGTCGGGTTGCTTGGCACGTAGCTTCCGTCGGCCACCCAGAGGCTGTCACCTGGGCTTGCGGCCAGGATCGCGTCGTCGAGCGCCGTCGCCGTATTGAACGCGTTCGTCCAGTCGAGTCCGGTGTTCCCGCTGCCCGTCGCGTGCACATCCACGTGCCAAACCGTCGGCACCGGTGGGGTCAGCGCGGAGACCGAGAAGACGAGAGCGGTCGTGACGAGTACCAACAGAGCGGCGAGCGAAGCGAGACGATGTCGATTCAGAGCGAGTTGCATGAGCAACCTCCGATTCAAGGAATTGGGAAGGAGATGGGAAGCCAAGTCTCAGCGAGCCGATCGATCTGGAACTGCGGGGCTCTCAGGAAGCCTCGCCCAGCAGTTCCCGGTGGGTGGTTCTGAACGCACCCCTCTTCCCAACCGCTGCAAGCCACCAGTTCACCAAGGGGCAATTGCACCGCCGTTCGATGCGATCCGCAGACGAGCGGGATAGCATTCGGCGAGGCATGGAGCTCCGCGCGGAAGGCGTTCGAGGCAAGGTTGGAATCGGGAAGCGATCCAGCACGGGCGCACGCTACCAGCGAGCGGCGAGGAAGTGGTGTAAGGGGGGGGGTAAGAGATGCTTGCCAGGTTGCACAAATGGGCGTCTGCATCGGGGCGCTCATCGGCGGGACGAGGGGCGGATCGCCTGAAATCCAGGTCCCGTGACCTGGGTCGTCGGGTAGTGTGAACCGCAGTTGGTGGAGGCGGCAAGCCGACCAAGCTCGCTGCACCGAAACGCACTCAAGGCCTCGCAAGCACGCAGGAGCTTCCCGTGAAAGTACTCTCGCTCGCAGCAGCACTCGCGACGTCGGCGTCCGTCTGTCACGCCCAGGTCACTGAGCGTGTGAGCTTGGGGCCTCAGTACCAGCAGTCTCCGAACGGAGCATTCTGGGTGGGACACGGACGATACGTCTCCGCCGACGGACGGTACGCAGGATTCGGGTGCGGCGCACAGCTCGCTGGGAGCAGCGTGAACGCCAACGTCGCCCTCCTGCGAGACAGGCAAGCTGGCACGACGGAGTGTGTCAGCGTCGATGCATCTGGGGTCCCCAAAGCCGCCAGCACAAACCTTGGCATGTGGGTCTCGAGCGATGCCCGGTTCGTCGCCTTTGGCGCCGAGGCCACGGATCTCGTCCCGGGCGACACCAACGCCGTCGCCGACATCTTCCTGCGGGACCGACGGCACGCGACAACGGAGCGGGTGAGCGTCGGGCCTGGAGGGACCCAGGCAAACGGGGTGTCGGTTGCTCCTACGGTTTCAGATGACGGGCGCTGCGTAGCCTTCTTGAGTAGCGCGAGCAACCTTGTCGTCGGAGACACCAACGGCACCTTCGACGTCTTCGTTCGAGACCGGGAAACGGGCTCCACGCAGCGGGTGAACGTGTCCAGTTTTGGAGCGCAGGGGAACGGAGCCTCGAATTCGCCTGCCATCACACGGGACGGTCGCTATGTAGCGTTCACGAGCGCGGCTTCAAATCTTGTTCAGGGTGACACGAACGGCCATTGGGATGCGTTCGTTCGCGATCGCCAGATGGGGACGACCGTCCTCGTGACCGTCGCCTCGGATGGAACGCAAGGTGATGGGGATTCGGATCAGCCCGCCCTCTCCGATGACGGGCGCTTCGTTGCCTTCACCAGCTTGTCTGCGAATTTGGTTGCAGGTGACTCGAACGGGTATGCCGACGTGTTCGTGCACGATCTCGTGCTTGGAACGACGGAGCGAGTGAGCCTTGGTCAGTCTGGAGTTGAGGGCGACTTCTTCAGCAGTGATCCGGACATCTCCGGTGACGGTCGTTTTGTCGCGTTCAGGAGCCAGGCGAGCAATCTGCTCGGCGCAGGTGTTCCAACTTTTGGTGGAGTCTTCGTTTACGACCGACTGACCCATGCGCTGGAGATAGTAGACACCCCGACGGTCGGAGGCACTGCGAACGCCTACCCGATCACGACCAGCATTTCGCGCGATGGACGCTACGTCGCCTTTGGAAGCGAAGCGAGCGACCTCGTCCCCGGAGACACGAATTCCTCGGGCGACGTCTTCATCCACGACCGTCACGCCTCCGGCTTCACCGGCATCTGCGACCCGGGCACGAACAACGTCCTTCCCTGCCCCTGCAACAACCCGCCCTCCGGCCCTGGCCAAGGCTGCGACAACTCCTCCTTCACCGGCGGTGCGATCCTCGCCGCGCAGGGCTACGCCTACGTCTCGATCGACAGCCTCGTCTTCACCACGCTGCTCGAAAAACCCAGCGCCCTCAGCATCCTGCTCCAGGGCTCGGGAGTAGCCGTGAACGGCGTCGCCTTCGGCCAGGGCGTGCGCTGCGCCGGCGGTGTGCTGAAGCGCCTCTACGTGAAGCAGGCCGCCAACGGCAGCATCACGGCGCCCGAACTCGGCGCCGGCGACGCGACGGTCTCCGCGCGCTGCGCGCAGCTCGGCATCCCGATCCAGTCGGGACAAGCGCACATCTACCAGGTCTACTACCGCGACTCGGCCGTGCTCGGTGGCTGCCCCGCGGCGAGCACCTTCAACGCGACGCAGGCCGGCAGCGTCTCGTGGTGGCCCTGACCCGCGTTCGGTTCCCCGCGGAGAGCGCCAGCGACTGACCGCGCAGGGGGGCTGACCGGCCCGAAGGACAGCTCGCCCGAAGTCTCCAGGAACCCGCGCGAGCGCCGGGCGGCCACGTCTTCTAGACTGTCGCCCCTCATGCACGCCTCGATGACCTCCCGCGAGCGCTTCCTCGCCGCCTGCCGCCGCCAGCCGCTCGACGTCCCGCCCGCCTGGGTCATGCGCCAGGCCGGTCGCTACCTGCCCGAGTACCGCGCCGTGCGCGAGCAGCACGACTTCCTCTCGATGTGCCGCACCGCCAGCGCCGCCGCCGAGGTCACGCTGCAGCCCATCCGCCGCTTCGGCATGGACGCGGCCGTGATCTTCGCGGACATCCTGCTGCCCTGCGCCGCGATGGGTCAGGACCTGCGCTTCGCCGAGGGCGAGGGCCCGCGCCTTGCGCCCTGCGTGCGCTCGGCCGCGGACGTCGAGCGCCTGGTCGATTTCGACGCGCGCACAGCGACGGGCTTCCTCGGCGACGCGATCCGCAGCGTGCGCAAGGAGCTCGGCAAGGAGCGCGCGATCATCGGCTTCTGCGGCGCGCCCTGGACCACCGCCAGCTACATGATCGAGGGCGGCTCGAGCAAGAACTTCGAGCACTCCAAGCGCCTGATGCTGGCCGAGCCCGAGGTCTTCGCGAGCCTCTGCTCGCGTCTGGTCGACAACCTGATCCCCTACCTCGCCATGCAGGTCGAGGCCGGCGCGGACGTGCTGCAGGTCTTCGACAGCTGGGGCGGCGCGCTCGACGCGGCGACCTACCGCAGCGCGATCCTGCCGCACGTGCAGCGCCTGGTTGCGGGCGCGAAGGAGCTCGGCGTGCCGGTGATCCTGTACGTGAACGGCTGTGCGCAGCTGCTCGAGGTGATGGCCGATTCGGGCGCAGACGTGCTCGGCATCGACTGGCGCGTGGACGCGGCGGACGCGATCGCGCGCGTGGGCTCGCGCGTGGCACTGCAGGGCAACCTCGATCCGTGCACGCTCTTCGCGCCGCCCGCGGTGATCTCGCGCGAGGTGACGCGCGTGCTGGACGAGTTCCGCGAGCAGCGCGGCTACATCTTCAACCTCGGCAGCGGTATCCTGCCCGGCGTACCGGTCGAGAGCATGGACACGCTCTTCCGCGTGCTGCGCGGGCGCCACGAGCGCGCGGCGGCGGGCCAGGCGCGCTCGCCCCGGTGCGGATGAGCCCATGACTGCCGTCTCGCGCGAACTGCTGGTGAAGTACGCGACCTCCGCGCCGCGCTACACCTCGTATCCGACGGCCGTGGACTGGTCGAAGGACTTCGACCCCAAGCGCTATCCCGCGCTGCTCGAGCGCGCGGCGGCCGACAAGGGCCCGCTCTCGGTCTACGTGCACCTGCCCTTCTGCGCCGAGCTGTGCCTGTTCTGCGGCTGCAACATGATCGTCTCGAACAGCGTCTCGCGCATCGACGCCTACCTGGACGCGCTCGAGCGCGAGTTCGACTTCGTCGGGCGCTCGGGGATCGGCAAGCGCGCGGTGCGCCAGTACCACTGGGGCGGCGGCACGCCCACGCAACTGGATCTGGCGCAGATCGAGCGCGTGCAGAAGGCCTTCTCGAAGTACTTCCATTTCTCGGAGGACGCCGAGGTCGGCATCGAGGTCGACCCGCGCGTGACCAACCGCGAGCAGGTGCGCCTGCTCGCCGAGCTGGGCTTCAACCGCATCTCGATGGGCGTGCAGGACTTCGACCCGCAGGTGCAGGTCGCGATCAAGCGCGAGCAGAGCGAGGCGCAGACGCGCGAGATCGTCGACGCGGCGCGCCAACGCGGCATGGGCTCGGTCAACATCGACCTGATGTACGGCCTGCCGCACCAGACCGAGGCCGGCTTCGCCGACACGGTCGAGCGCGTGCTGCGCATCCGGCCCGAGCGCGTGGCGCTCTTCCACTACGCGCACGTGCCCTGGCTCAAGCGCCACCAGGAGGCGATGGACATCGCGGCTCTGCCCTCGAGCGAGCTCAAGTTGACCATCTTCCTGCGCGCGATCGATCAGTTCCGCGCCGCCGGCTACGAATACGTCGGCCTGGACCACTTCGCTTTGCCCAGTGACGAGATGGCCGTCGCGCACCGCGAGAAGAACCTCGGCCGCAACTTCATGGGCTACACCACGCGCCGCGGCGACGACATGGTCTCGCTGGGCGTCTCCTCGATCGGCGACGTCGCGGGCTGCTTCGTGCAGTCCAACCCGCGCGAGAACGAGTACAAGGCCGCGATTGCCGAGCACGGCCACGCGATCCACCGCGGTCACGAGCTCTCGGCCGACGACCGCCTGCGCCGCGACGTGATCCTGGGCCTGATGTGCAACGGCGAGTTGCGCAAGGCGCCGATCGAAAAGGCGCACGGCATCCGCTTCGACGAGACCTTCGCGGCCGAGCTCGCGCAGCTTGGCCCGCTCGCGGCCGACGGCCTGGTCGCGCTGCACCCCGACCGGATCGAGGTCACCGAGCTCGGCCAGCTCTTCCTGCGCAACGTGGCCCTGCCCTTCGACCGCTACTACGCACGACGGATGCAGGACGGCGACCAGAAGCCGGCCTTCTCGAAGACCCTGTAGAGGCCTGGAAGGGCCCTTTTCCTGGGCGACCGATACGAAGCTGCATTTCTGGCCTTCCTGTAATCGCCCGGCTACCGCGCCGCCGATACAGACCTCGCCGCGAGCAGGCGGCAAGGACGGCAGGCTTCGATGTCAGCGGCAGGAATGGACAGGGGCTCACGCGGGAAATCTCAGGCCGCGATCACGCGCGCGGGGTTCTCCGTGCTCGAGGTCACGATCGCGCTGCTGATCGTCTCGACCGTGCTCGTCTCGCTGACGGGCGCCTTCCTCACGAGCGCGAAGGCGGTGCACATCGCGAATGGAACCAGCCGCGGAACGGTTTTCCTCCAGAGCGTGATGGAAGACCTCTCGGCGCAGCCTTTCGACGCGCTGCCGAGCTTCAACGGCAACCACATCTACGACCAGCCGACCGCGCAGCGCTCGACCTGGTCGGTCGACCTCGCGGTCTTCCCGGTCGGCGTGGACCTCGAGCAGGTCGACGCGACGTTGACCGCGCTGCACGGCGGTCGGGTGATCAGCCGCGTCTCGACGCTGCGGAGTCGCCGGTGAGAACGCCCGCGCGAATCCATGCGGCCTTCCGCGGCTTCACGCTGATCGAGATGCTCGTGTCGCTCGTGCTCTTCTCCGCGGTCGGGATGGCGCTCGTCATGGCGACGGGCGCGGGCCAGGAGGCCGAGCGCACGGTCGCCAACGAATCCAACGCCAGCCGGTCGCTGCGCACGATCGCGCGCCGGCTCACCGACGAACTGCGTTCGAGCAGCGACGCGCGCATCACGGTCGAGCACCTGCCCGATGGAAACGACAGGCTGCGCTTCGCCGTTCCGATCGAGGTCGGGACCGTCCTCGACTGGGGCGTACACGACGCCTCGCTCGGCGCCGAGGAAGCCACGCACAACCGCCCCGGCTGGAGCCTGTGCTACACGGTCGAGAGCACGACGCAGAACGGCAAGACCACGCGCCGGCTGCTGCGCCAGGAACTCGACCAGACGGGAGCGCTCCAGCGCCAGCGTCTGCTCCTCGAGCGCGTGCGCAATGGTACCCAGACGCCTCCGGGCTTCACGGTGCGCAAGCAGGGGCTCCTGTGGGAGATCACGCTCTCGACCGAGCCGCGCGACGGCCGCGGGAAAGGCATCCAGGAGGTGTTCCATGTCCAGGCACGCAATCAGAACTAGTCCTTCGAGCCACCGCGCGCGTCGCGGCAACGCCCTGCTCGGCACGCTGATCGTGCTGGTGGCGCTGCTCGGACTCCTGTACGCGACGAGCCGCGTCTCGGTGGTCGAGGTGCACGAGACGCGCAGTGCAGTCGAGGACGTGCAGTCGAAGTACCTGGCCGAGGCCGGCGTCGAACGCGCGCTCAACTTCCTCGCACAGACCGCCCGCGCAGGTTCGCAGCAGGATCCGTTGCGCGGTCTGCACCAGCTCTTCGCGACGAGCGACCACCTCTCGCCCTTCGTGGCCGAGCCGCTCACCTCGGGTCTCCAGCAGGTCGGCGCGTATTCGGTCTCGCTGCGCGCGACCGAGCAGAACGCCACCAGCATCACGATCGCGATCGACGCGACGGGCTACCGTCCCGAGGCGCCGCAGTCGCTCGCCGCTGGTCAGCACCCCTCGACCTGGAGCGCTGTGCGCACGATCGTGCGCTACAGCCTCGCGCCGAGCCACGTCTTCGACTACGGCTACTTCATCAACAACTGGGGCTGGTTCTACGGCAGCACGATCACCTGCAACGGCAACGTGCGCTCCAACGGCCAGTTCGACGTCGCAGGGTATTCGCCGACGATCACCGGCCAGCCGCTGTACGACGCCGTCAGCTGGAACGGCACGCAGGCGACGCTCAGCGGCTACCACGACGACAACGGCGACGGCCTGCTCGACGGCAACGACGGGGGCTTGTGGTCGAGCTGGGACATCACTGGCGCGCAGCACCTGCAGGGCAACGGCGGCCACGCGCAGAATCAGCACGACTTCCAGGATCCGATCCCGATGCCGAACCTCTCGGACCTCGGCATGTACGAGGCCAACGCGGTCGATCAACACAGTTCGATCACGATCGACGGCGTGCAGGTCGCCAACGCGGTCGTCGGCGACGAGCCGGGCGAGAAGCAGAACCTCTACCTCGTCGGCACCTCGGCCAAGCCGATCGTTCTCAACGGTCCAGTGGTCGTGCGCGGCAACTTGATCATCAGCGGCGTCGTCACCGGGCAGGGCGCGATCTACTCCGGCGGGAACGTCTACTGCCCCAACTCGGTCACGTACAAGAACCCGCCCTCCGCCCCGCGGCCCGCCAACGGCTCGCAGGCAGCGAACGAGGCCTGGCTCAGCACCAACTGGAACAAGGACTTCCTGGGATTGTTCGCACGCGAGAACATCGTCGTGGGCGACTTCACGAACTCCACCTGGCAGAGCTACGTCTCGCAGTGGATGGGCGACGCGATGAACGTCTCGGCCGAGGACTGCGGCGCGGACGGCATCCCGAACACGCGCGCGGGCAAGGACGGCATCCTCGGCACCGCGGACGACGACGTGCTCGAGGGGGACGGCCTGTTCAGCGTGCAGCACTACACGCAGGCCGACGCCGATCTCGGACTGCTTCCGGCCGGCGCGCACGTCGGTGACGTCATCCCCGGCAGCGGCGAGGACATCGACGGCGACGGCGCCTTCGACGGACAGGCCTCGCTCGCGAACGTGATCCTCACGACTCCGCTCGACGCGGCTCACTGGTCGGGCAACATGCCCGCCGCGGGTCTGACGAACTACCGCAGCATCGCGAGCATGAACGCTGCGACGCTCGACGCGGTCTTCTACACCAACCACTCGTTCTGCTGGACCGTGCTCGGCAGCCAGGTCGCGCGCATCAACGGAGCCCTCGTGAGCCGCAACGAGGACATCGTGTACGGCACGCCCTCGCTCGAGTTCAACTACGACTGCAGGCTGCTCGGCGGGAGCTCGGGCCGCGCCGCGCGCCTGTTGCCGCAGACGCTGCAGTCGCCGGAGATCCTGCGTTGGTCGCCCCTGGATTCCGATCCGAACAAGGACCTGGTGCTGCCGTGAATCCCTTCCTCCGATCGCTCGGCGTGTGCGCCGCCCTGTGCCTGTGTTCCGCGCTCGCGAGCGCGCAGTTCCCGGGCCCGGATTCGAACGACACCTCCAAGCTGCCCGAGCGGACGCGCCCCGCGATGCACCCGGGCGAACCGCTGACGATCTCGGGCCTCGAGGAAAAGGGCAACGAGCTGCGCGCGCGCACTCCCGGGCTCGCGCGCGGCGAGCACGAGCCGCTGCAGGTCGATCCTGATGCGAGCTACCGCCGTGCGCTCGCGATGTACGGCGACGGCGCGCAGTTCCACTCGCCGCTGCCGCTGCCCGGAGCCCAAGCCGCGCCCGAGCCCGTCCTCGCGCCCGAACCCGCGCCGGCACCCGTCGCCTCCGAGCCCGCGCAGCCGGCGGTGCAACAGCCCGATCCCGACGCCAAGCGCTGGTCGGTGTTCGCCGGCCTGCTCGTCTCGGCACTCCTGATCGTGTGGTTCTTCGTGCGTGTGCGCCCCGCGCTGATCGCCCCCAAGGAACTGCCGAGCGCTGCAGTCGCGTCGGAGCCCTTCGTCTGGCGTCCGCAGCGGCGTCCAAGCAAGCCCAAGTTCCAGGGTCCGATCCTCGAACAGCCGAAGCCCCCGTTGCCGCAGCGGCCCGCCTGGAAGCAGCCGCCCGCGACCACGAACGGCGCGCGGATGGCTCCGCCGCACAAGCGCGCCTGAGTCGGAAGAACTTTCCTGCCTCGCGTGGAAAGCCGCGCCTGTGTTTCCAGTTCGGGGGCACGCGAGTCCGATGAATGCGGCGGAATCCACGACCCCGGATTCCCCGGCAGCGCGCCCCCACGCGCCCGCGCCGGAGCCTGACCCACGTTCCGCGAGACTGCCCCAGCCCCCATGGACATCGCAACCGTACTCGGCTACGCGCTCGGCTTCGGCCTGATTCTCTGGTCGATGACGCACGGCGGCGGTCTCGCTGCGCTGAAGCTCTTCGTGCACCCGCCCGCGGCGGCGGTGGTCTGCGGCGGCAGCTTCGCGGCAATCTTGATCCACTTCCCCATCGGGGATGTGAAGAACGTGATGAAGGTCATCCTCAAGAACTTCATCAACAAGCTGCCGAACCCCGACGAGCAGATCGAGCAGATCGTCGAGTACGCCAACCTCGCCCGCAAGGAAGGCCTGCTCGCGCTCGAAGGCAAGGTCAAGGACGTCGACGACCGCTTCTTCGCCAAGGGCCTGCAGCTGGTGATCGACGGCTTCTCGGCCAACACGGTGCGCGACATCCTCGAGCTCGACGCGGAAGTCGAGAAGCAGCGCCACAACGTCGGCAAGCAGATGCTGCAGCAGCTCGGCACCTTCGCGCCGGCTTTCGGAATGGTCGAGACGCTGATCGGCCTGGTGCAGATGCTCTCGAACCTCTCCGACCCCTCCAAGATCGGCGCGGGCATGGCCGGCGCGCTCGTCGGCACGTTCTACGGCGCCTTCGTCGCGAACATGATCATGCTCCCGATGGCCGGCAAGCTCGAGATCCGCGCCAAGGAGGAATCGCGCATGCGCGAACTCATGATCGAGGGCATCGTCGCGATCCAGTCGGGCGAGAAGCCCGCGCTGATCCGCGAGAAGCTGGCCGGATTCCTCGCGCCGGCCGAGCGCGCCAAGCTGGAGGCCTGAGAGCGTGGGTCGTCGCAAGAAGCCGGAGGAGCACGCGCACAGCGAGAGCTGGCTCGTCAGCTACTGCGACATGATCTCCCTGCTCGTGACCTTCTTCCTGATGATGATGACCTTCTCCACGAAGGACTCGGCCGACGTGCGCGAGGTCGGCGTGGGCCTCTTGCGCGGCCGCGGCGGCATCTGGAACACCAAGCTCTACATGCCGGTGCACGACGAGGTGGACCCGCAGACCGTCAGCGCCGTCGCGCGCGACGTCGCGGCGCTGGCCGAAAAGCAGAGGGACGGCTCGGGCTCGAACGTGCGCGAGCAGCTCGACGGCTTCTCGATGAGCTTCGACCTCGCCTCCTCCTTCGCGCCGGGCTCGGCCGAGCCGACCTCCGCGCTCGAACAGAACATGCGCACGCTGGGCAGCTTCCTGCAGCGCTACACGCAGCTCGTGGTGGTCGAGGGCTTCACCGACGACCGCTTCCAGCCCACGCCGCAGTACCCGACCGCCGAGGCGATCTCGATCGCGCGCGCGCAAGCCGCCGCGAAGGTGCTGCTGCAGGGTTCGACGATCTCGCCCGAACAGGTGCAGATCGCCGGTCTGGGCTCGATCCGCCCCCGCGCGCCGAACGACACGCCCGGCGGGCGCGCGTCCAACAGGCGCGTCGAGGTGCGCATCCTCTCGCTCGCGTCCACGCAGATGGTCTACGCCGATCGCGGCGACACGCCGCAGCGGCCGGGGAGGCGCTGAGCGATGAGCGGCGAGCACGGCAAACCCGACGAGCACGGTGCACACGGAGCGCACGCCGAGGGCCACGCCGCCGAGGCCGGGCACGAGGAGCACAAGAAGCACAAGGTGCACGAGCACGACGCTCCGCCCGGCGTGCCGCCTTGGCTGATCTCCTTCGGTGACATGATGACGCTCTTCCTGTGCTTCTTCATCGTGCTCGTGACGATGGCGCCCAAACAGGACGCGGGCCTGATCGCGGCCGGCATGGGCCCGTTCATCGCCGCGATGGAGAACAAGGGCCAGGACCTGCCGATGACCGGCGCGGAGTCCCTCAGCAAGATCAACGAAGTGCGCAAGCGCTTCGGACTGATGCCGACGACCGAGCAGGAGCTGCTCCTGGGTGCGGTCGAAGTGAAGAGCGCGAAGGACATCGAGACGCTGATCAAGCGCGCGCTGCGGCCCTATGCCGAGATGCGCCAGCCATTCTTCGCCGTCTTCCGCGAGGACTCCGACGCGCTCAGCGACGAGGCCAAGAGCTATCTCGACGCGCTGGCCGAGTCCTTCCGCCCCGGCCACGGCCAGATCCTCGTGCTCGAGGGCCACGCCGCCGATGCCGGAACGAATTTCCAGGGCGACAACGCCCGGCTCGCTGCAGCTCGCGCGCAGGCCGTGAAGACCTACCTGTGCGAGGAGCTGGGCTTCGTGACGACACGCGTGGAAGCGCGCGCACCGGCGGTCGAAATGGAGAAACAGGACGCCGAACGGATGCGCCGCGTGGACGCGCGCCTCATGCAACCGGCCGAGAAACCCGAGAAGTAGGACGAGGAATCCCCATGGCCGACGCGAAAAAAGACGCCGCCCCCGAAGGCGCAAAGCCCGGCGAGGGCGAAGCACCGAAGAAGAACAAGAAGCCCCTGATGCTCGGCGGTGGCGCCGTGGCGCTGGTCGCGGTGGGCTACATGCTCTCGCTCATGGCCGTGCCCAAGCCGGTGAAGCACGCCGAACTCGAGGGCCCCTTCGTGGTCGGACTCTCGAAGAGCGACATCCAGGTCAACCTCGCGGGCGAGGGAAACAAGCGCTACCTCGTGATGCGCCTGCAGGCCGAGTACTTCGCCTACGACGAGGCCTACGTCGCCGGACGCCTGGGCGTCGCGGTCGGACACGGCGGTGGCGAGCACGGCGGCGAAGCCCCGGTCGAGGACCCGATCTACACCGCGCAACTCAAGAACTCGCTGCTCAAGCTCGGATCGACCAAGACGCGCGACCAGGTCACCGATCCGGTCGCGATCGACATCTTCCTCAACGACGTGCGCGAGGTGGTCGATCCGATCCTGTTCCCGATCTACACCGGCGACTCGCACTCGCCGCACGAGGGCGACAAGGCCTCGGGCGTGAAGGTCGGCGACTCGGCCAGCGAGTCGGACTTCCGCGGTCTGCTGCACGAGCACGACCTCGAGATCGACAACGCGCGCAAGAAGATCCGCCTCGACGACGGTCCGTGGGTCGAGTACGAGGGCCGCGAGCGCGACCTCGTGATCAACGACAAGTCGGGCAAGAAGGTCTACGTCAACCTGACCGAGCTCAAGCCCGAGTTCAGCGGCAAGGTCCCGATCGGCGTCCCCGGACGCGTGCGCGCGATCTACCGCGAATCGCTGCTGGTGCAGTAGCGCCGCGCGCGCCTCACACGAGCTCGCCGCGCAGCACCGTCAACGCGCGCCCGACGAGCACCACGCGCGCGCCCGCAAGGCGCACGCCGACCTCGCCGCCGCGGCGCGAGGCCTGCCAGCCGACGAGCTCGGTCTTGCCGAGCTTGGCACCCCAGTACGGCCCGAGCGCGCAGTGCGCCGAGCCCGTCACGGGGTCCTCGGCGACGCCCACACGCGGCGCGAAGAAGCGCGAGACGAAGTCGTGCTCCTGCTCGGCGCGCGAGGTGACGATCAGGCCGCGCACGGGCAGCTCGCGCAGCGCGAGCAGGTTCGGCCGCAGCGCGCGCACGGCCTGCTCGGACTCCAACTCGAGCAGCCAGTCCATGTCGTTGCGGCCCGACCAGAGGATGCGCGCGCCCACGGCCTGCTGCAACTCGGCGGGAGCGGGCGCCTCGACGAGCGGCTTGGCGGGGAAGTCCATCCAGATGCGCTCGTCGCGCTGGATGCAGGTGAGCAGCCCGCTCTTCGTGTGGAAGCGCGCCGGGATGCTCGGGTCGAGCTTGCCGCTCGTCCAGAGCACGTGCGCGGTGGCAAGCGTCGCGTGGCCGCACAGGTCGACTTCGGCCTTGGGCGTGAACCAGCGCAGCTGGAAGTCCGTGCCCTTGGCGAGCACGAAGGCCGTCTCCGATAGGTTCATCTCGTGCGCCACCGACTGCATCCAGGCCTCGTCGCGCGGCGTCGCGAGCAGGCACACGGCGGCTGGATTGCCCGAGAAGCGCTCGCGCGCGAAGGCGTCGACGGTGTAGATCGGGATTCCCATGGAGCGCGAGAGATAGCAGACGCCGCTCGCGCGCGCCGTGCAAGCCCGGACTTCGGCGCCTAGGATGGAGCGCATGCCGCCCGTGTCCTCCTCCCGCGCCCTCGCGTTCGCGCTCTGCGCGCTCGCGGCCTGCTCGAAGCCGCCCGCACAGCGCGCGCCGGTGGAGACGGGTTCGCTGCCCGACATCGTGCTCGTCACGATCGACTCGCTGCGGCCCGACCATCTGGGCTGCTACGGCTATCCCGCACCGACGAGCTACAACATCGACACGCTCGCGGCCGCGGGCGTGCGCTGCGAGCTGGCGCTCTCCACGACCTCCTGGACGCTGCCCTCGCATGCCGCGCTGTTCACGGGTCTCTACGACTCGACGCACGGTCTGGTGACGAACGGGCTGCGCCTTTCTCCGAAGCTCGAGACGCTCGCGGAGTGCCTGAAAGAGCGCGGCTACCGCACCGCGGGCTTCTTCGGCGGACCGTACCTGCACCCGGCCTACGGGCTCGCGCAGGGCTTCGACACCTGGGAGAGCTGCATGAGCCCGGCGACCGAGGAGCTCGTCGTGAAGGGCGATCTCGGCGGCGAGGCCGCGCACGAGGACGTGACCGGGCCGCGCACGGTCAAGGCGGTCGAACGCTTCCTCGAGAAGTCCGACAACCGGCCCCTGTTCCTCTTCGTGCACCTCTTCGACGTGCATTACGACTACAACCCGCCGCGCGAGGACGTGCTGCCCTTCGACCGCGACTACACCGGCGACACGAACTTCTCGCACCTGGACTCGAACCCCTCGATCGCAAAGGACATGCCGGCGCGCGACCGCCAGCACCTCGTCGCGCTCTACGACGGCGAGATCCACTTCACCGACCGCAATCTGGCGCAGATCCTCTCCAACCTCTCGGCTCAGCGCACCGACCGCGGCCGGCTGCTCGTCATCACCGGCGACCACGGCGAGGAGTTCTTCGAGCACGGCAACAAGGGCCACCAGAGCTCGCTCTACGACGAGCTCGTGCGCATCCCGCTCATCTTCAACTGGCCGGGCCACCTGCAGAAGGACACGCTCATCCGCGACCAGGTGCGCATCATCGACATCATGCCGACACTGCTCGCCGTCGCGGGCGTCGAGCAACCGCCGCGCATGCAGGGCCGCAACCTCTGGCCGCTGCTGACCGGCAAGCCGCTGCCCGAGGCGCCCGCGCTGCTCGAACTGCTCGTGGACCAGAACGACGTGCGCGGCGTGCGCTACCCCGAGTCGAAGATCATCAGCTGGCGCGGCAAGTACGACCAGACCTTCGGCTTCCACCTCGTGCGCGACCGCGGCGAGGGCCGGACCTTCGACCTCTCGCAGGACTGGGTCGTGAAGGGGAAGCAGGAGCTCCAGCGCCTCGTCGACGAGAATGCCGCGCTGCGCAAGGAACTGCGCGCCGAGCCCGAACCGCTCGACCTCTCGCCCGAGCTCGACTGGCGCCTGCACCAGTACGGATACACCGAGGGCAAGGAATCCAAGCCCAAGTGAAGCACCCCGCGCGCGACCCGCACACGACATGAAGCCCCACATCGATCACCTCCCGCCTCCCGTGCGCGACTGGAGCGCCGACGCGCAGTACTTCGAGTACTCCTCCGCCGCCGACCCACGCATGCCGCGCGTGCCCTTCGCCGTCCTCGCGGCGAGCGAGCACGAGACCGGCGCCACGCGCGAGATCGCCTGGGACCTCTCCGGCGAGCTCGAGACGCCCTGGCCGGCGACCGCGCCCGGCCTGCTGGCGAGCTTCCTGCGCATCCGTCCAAACGAGACGCTCAAGACGCGTGCTCACGCGAGCTCGCAGATGTTCTACGCCATCCGCGGCGCGGGCTCGACGCTCACGCAGCACGGCGCGCTCGAGTGGTCCGCGGGCGACCTCTTCGTCGTCCCCGGCGGGAGAGAGCTCGTGCACGAGGCCAGCGCGGACAGCGCGCTCTACGCCGTCAGCGACGAGCCGCTGCTGCGCTTCCTCGGCGCCGACCCGCGCGAAGAACGCTTCCGCCCGACGCTCTACAAGGCCGAGGCCATGCAGGCCGAACTGCGGCGCGTGAACAGCCAGCCCGAAGCGCTCGGCCGCAACCGCAACGGCGTGCTGCTCGCGAACGCCGCCGCGCCGCTCTCGCAGACGCTGACGCACTCGCTCTGGTCGCTCTTCAACGAGCTCCCCGCGGGCGTCGTGCAGAAGCCGCACCGGCACAACTCGGTCGCGCTGGATCTGTGCATCGCCGCCGCGCCGGGCACCTACACGCTGATCGGCGAGCGCCTCGACGCAGACGGGCGGATCAAGAATCCCGTGCGCATGGACTGGAAACCCGGCGCCGCGTTCACGACGCCCCCGGGCCTGTGGCACAGCCACCACAACGAGTCCAAGCTGAACGCGCTCGTGCTCCCGGTGCAGGACGCCGGCCTGCACACCTGGCTGCGGACGCTCGACATCCGCTTCAGCTGATCGGCAGTTGCCCCGCGGGGTCCGCGAGCGCGACACTGTCGGGCCCTCCATGCCCTCCCAGGTCCTCGTCCTCGGCGCCGGCCTCTCCGGTCTCTCCTGCGCCTTCGATCTCGCGCGCGCGGGCCGCGACGTGCGCGTGCTCGAGGCCGCGCCGCGCGCCGGTGGCGTCGTCGGCACGCTCGCGCGCGAGGGCTACCTGTTCGAGATGGGGCCGCACACGCTGCAGGCCTCCTCCGAGAACTTCCGCCGCCTCGCCGGCGACCTCGGCCTGGCCGAGCGCCTGATCGCCTCGCGCCCCGAAGGCCGCGAGCGCTACCTCTGGCACCAGGGCGCGCTGCGCGCGCTGCCCTCCTCGATCCCCTCGATGATCACGACGCCGCTGCTCAGCCTGGGCGGCAAGCTGCGCATCGCGACCGAGATCCTGCGCCGCTACACGCCTCCCGCCGACGGCAGCGAGCCCGACATGGAGAGCTTCCTCGTCGAGCGCCTCGGCCGCGAGGCCGCGCTGCGCCTGGGCGGTGCCTTCGTGCGCGGCGTCTACGCCGCGGAGTTGCGCGACCTCGGCGCCGCGAGCGCCTTCCCGCGCATGTACGCCGCCGCGCGCGACCACGGCGGCCTCGTGCGCGGCCTCGCGTTCAAGAAGAAGGCGAAGTCGGAGCCGCTCCCCGGTCCCGACGTGCCGCGCATGGACCTGCTCTCCTTCCCCGGCGGCCTGCAGGAGCTCGTCGACGCGCTCTCGAAGGAGCTCGGCGCGCGTCTGCTGCTCGACCAGGCCGCGCTCTCGATCGAACGCGCAGGCGAACTCTGGCGCGTGAAGACCAAGAGCGGCGTCCACGAAGCGCGCGAGCTCGTGCTGGCGCTGCCCGTGCTGCCTGCGCTTGAGTTGTTGCGCAGCGCCGGGATCCAGGCGAGCGAGTTCGCCCTCGTACGCCACGCCCAGGTGGTGATGGTGCACGCGGGCTTCGCGCGCGCGGACTTGCCCTCCTTCCCGCGCGGCTTTGGTTTCCTCGTGCCGCCGCCACAGGCCGGCTCGGGCCCGGGACCGCGCGCGCTGGGGATGATCTTCGCCTCGAACCTCTTCGTGGGCCGCGCGCCGGAAGATTGCGTTTCCGTCGCGGGCTTCTACCGCGGCGAGGAGCTCGAGGCGCTGGACGAGAGCGCGCGCATCGCGCAGGCTGGTCGCGATCTGGCGCTGGCGCTGGGCCTGGGCGAGCCGCCCCGGCCGCTCGTCGGCGCCACCCGGAGCTGGAAGAACGTGATCCCCCGCTACTCGACTGGTCACCGCGCGCGCGTGCGCGGTCTGTGCGCCACGCTCACGCAGCGCGCGAGCGGAGTGCACCTCGCCGGTCCGTGGGTGGACGGCGTCTCGGTCGAGATGGTCATCGCGCGCGGCCGCCGCGTCGCGCGCGCGCTGCTCGAGGGAACGAGCTCGGAGCCCGCGCCTTGAAGGAGATGCTGCAACCGCTCGCGGTCGCGCTTCCCGCGGGCTACCTCGTCTCGGCGCTCTTGCACGGCATGGCTTTCGGCGGCGTGCGTGCCCCGCACGTGATCCGTGAACGGGTCTGGGTGCTGCGACTCACGCTGCTCGCGCACCTCTTGTGGTTCTGGGCGATGGGCGACGCGCTGCAGAGCTTCCCGGTCGTCGACATCGCGACGACGGTCTCGGCGGTCGTGCTCACGAGCACCTTCCTGTACGCCTTCCTGGCGCGCTCGGTGAAGCACGCGGGCTCGGGCGGCGTGGTGCTCGGCCTCGCGGCGCTGCTGCAGCTCTCGGCCTCGGCCTTCGTCAACCTGCACCCCGAGCCGCGCCTGGGGCCGCCGACTCCGCCGCTGGGTGGGGCGCAGATCCTGCACGTCAGCCTGAGCGTGATCGCGACCGCATCGCTGCTGCTCTCGGGCGTGCACGGGATGCTCTACCTCGTGCTCTTCCGGCTGATGAAGCAGCGCAGCTTCGGCCCGGTCTTCGAGCACCTGCCCGACCTCGACCTGCTCGCGCGCATGACGCGCGGCGCAGCGCTGGTGGGTTTCCTGTGCCTGACGGTGGGCATGAACATCGGCATCTATCTCGCGCACCGCGAGCAGCGGCCGGGCTTCAACTACCGCGAGACGGAGGTCGTGCTCTCGATCCTGGTCTGGATCTACTTCGGCGTGATCGCGTTCTCCTCGCGCATCAAGGGCTTCAGCGCGCGCCGCGCGTCGCTCGCCGCCGCACTCGGACTGGTCGTGCTGCTGCTCTCGACCTTCCTGCTCTTCTTCCCCAGACTCGCGTTCCACTCGAACCTCTGACCCCGCGCGTCGATGGACTCCAAGGTCTCCCTGGCGCTGATCGGCCTCTCGCACCGCACTGCCCCGCTGGGCACGCGCGAGCGCTACGTGGTCAGCCAGCACGACCTGCCCGAGGTGCTGCGCGCGCTGAAACAGGTCGAGGGGATGGAGGAAGTGTGCGTGATCTCGACCTGCAACCGCACCGAGGTGGTCGTGATCGGGCGCAAGGGCCTGGACCTCTCCGCCCACGTGCGCGCGCAGCTCTTCCGCAACCTGCCCGACGAGCAGGTGTACGCCTTCGAGGACGTGCACGCGCTGATCCACCTCTTCCGCGTCGCCGCCGGCCTCGACAGCGTGGTGATCGGCGAGAGCGAGATCCTGGGCCAGATGAAGCGCGGCATGGAGGCGGCGCTCTCGAACGGGACGCTCGGCAGCGTGCTCAAGCCACTGATGCAGCAGGCGCTGCACGTGGGCAAGCGCGTGCGCTCCGAGACCGAGGTCGGCCAGGGCACGCTCTCGGTCGCGCGCGTGGGCGTCGACATGGCCGAGCGCGTCTTCGGCCGCTTCGGCAGCGTGCGCGCGCTGATCGCCGGCGCGGGCGAGACCGGCGTGCTCGTCGCGCGCCACCTGAAGGAGAAGGGCGTCGGCGACATCGTCTTCGCCAACCGCACGCTCGAGCGCGCCGCACAGGCCGCGGCCGAGTTCGGCGGGCGCGCCTTCCCGCTCAGCGACCTGCCCGCGCTGACGAACAAGACCGACATCCTCATTGCCTGCATCGAGGCCGAGACGGCCAGCATCGATGCCTCCGCCTTCGACGCGCGCAGCCTGCGCCGCCGCGACCGGCCGCTGCTCGTGATCGACCTCTCGGTCCCGCGCGCCGTGGCGCCTGAGGTGGCGCAGCTCGACAATGTGATCCTCTACGACCTCGACGTCTTGCAGGAAGTCGTGCAGAAGAACCTCGCCGGGCGTGCGGGAGCGACCGACACGACCGCGAGCATCCTGGTCGGCGAGCTGCACAAGTTCCTCGCGCTGCGCACCTACGCCTCGTTCTCGCCCGCGATCGCGCAGATGCGCGAGCGCTTCGAGAAGGCGCGCGACGAGGTGCTCGACAGCGTCGCGGGCGCGCAGTCGAGCCCGGAGACGGTACGCCTCGCGCACGAGCTGACGAAGAAGCAGCTCGACATCGCGCTCGATTCGATGAAGCTCGGCGCGCGCCACACGCGCTCCGAGGAATCGCTCTCCGACGAGTACCGCCGCTTCCTCGAGAACCTCTGAGCGGCTGGGACCGGGTGGCGGCCCGGGATCGAAACGCGGCCCTCGAGAGACGCTTCGCGGAACGACCCTTGACACCTCGCCGGGCCGCCCGCATAGTGAAGGCGACGCTTCACTATTGCCCTGCGAGGACCCGATGGACACACAGCCCCTGACGCACGACACCTTCGTTCTCGAACGCACCTACCCCAGGCCGCTCGAGCGCGTCTTCGGCGCCTTCGCCGAGGCCGCACAGAAGCGCCGCTGGTTCGCCGCCTCGGATCACCACGACCTGGAGAGCTTCGAGCAGGACTTTCGCGTCGGCGGATTCGAGCGCATTCGCTACCGCTTCCGGCCTGGTACGCCATTCGAGGGAGTCGTGCTCGAGAGCGAGGGTTTGCACCTCGACATCGTCGCCAACCGGCGCATCGTGATTGCCTCCAGCATGGCCATGGGCGGGCGCCGATTCTCCGCGTCGCTCGTGTCCGTCGAGTTGGTGTCGGATCCCGCTGGAACGCGCCTCACGTGCACGCACCAGGGTGCGTATTTCGAGGGTTCGGATGGGCCAGCCCGCCGCGCCGAGGGGTGGGAGAAGCTCTTCGCCCGACTCTCGGCCGAGCTCTCGAGCTCATGAGCCGGAATACCAGGGTGAGACGCGTCGGGACTCGTCGTGCGACGGACATCGACCGCGTCTTCCACGCGCTGGGAGATCCCACACGGCGGGCGCTTCTCGAAGCGCTCAGCCGCGAATCCGTGCCCGCCTCGAGCCTCGCGAAGCCCCTGCGGATCAGCCTCACGGCCGTGATCCAGCACTTGCGCGTGCTCGAGGCGAGTCGGCTCGTGCGCACGGTCAAGGTTGGCCGGACGCGCACGTGCCACGTCGATGCATCCGGATTCGCCGCCCTGGACCGCTGGATCCTCGACCATCGAACCACTTGGACACGTCGCCTGGATCGACTGGGCGAACTCTTGGATGAACCCGAGCAGGAGCCGTGATGCGATGAGGAAACGAAGTCTCTCGAGTGGTGTCTGCGCGTGCCTTTTCGTGTCGGGCGCAGCGACGGTCCCGCAGGGAAAGCCCTCGGCCTCGGCCGGGATCGAGGAACTGCGGCGTTTCGACCGCTGGCTGGGGTCCTGGGCTGGCAAGGGCTGGACATCCCTTGTCCCGGGCCAGCGCGTCGAGTTCCAACTCCGTGAGCACGTCGAGAAAAAGGCCGGCGACTCCGTGCTGCTCATCGAAGGGCGCGGTGTGCGAAAGGACGACAAGGGAGAGGAAGTCGTCACCCACGACGGGCTCGCGCTCGTCTACTTCGACACGAAGTCGGGAGAGTATCGCTGGAACGGCCACGATCGCGGCTGGGGCGCTGTCGATGCACAGGTCCTCCCCTTGGAGGGGGGCCTCGAGTGGACTTTCGGTGTCGACGCGCATGGGACGCGAGTGCGTTTCGCGATTCACTTCGACGAGAAGCACTGGCGCGAGGAGGGCGACCTGACCACAGACGGCGAGACCTGGACTCGCTTCATGGAAATGACACTGGAGAGGGAGTGAGTTCGGCCGCGGACCGTCTCCAGATCTTCCGAAGACGCTCGCTTGGTGTGCTTCAGCAGCGCTGTTGTGAACCTGGCTCCTGAGCTCCCAGTGCACCCGCGGGGAAGCTCCGACCCGCAGCTCGCCATCGCGCTCGACTCGAGGAAGCTCGGCGCCCTCGGCGGCCACCTCAAAAGCGGCCAGTTGCGACGCGGCTCTTGAAATCCGGCCCTCAGCCCCCGCCCGAACGAGTGGGTGCTAGAGTCGGGGTGCCTCGAGTGAAACACTCGCCCCGGCTCCTGAAAACCTGGCGCGGCAGAAGCGCCCCGTCTCGCAGCGGAGGATTCCATGGCACGATTCGCGTTCTCGACACTTCTCGCGGCCTCCTGTCTGCTCGCAGCACCGCTCACGGCGCAGGTGCACGAGGCCTGGTCGACGAACTATCCGCCGCCTTCCGGGCCGCCGTTCCCCGTGCACTACGGGGAACAGATCGTCCTGGGTTCCAATGGCGCGTCCTTCGTCGTCGGGACTCAATTCGTGAGCACGTTTCTGATTCCGTTGGAGCTCTCCCGGATCGAAGCCGGCGGCTCGCTCACCTGGTCGCGGACGCTGTCGGGAGCCTTTTCGTCCAGCTACGTCGGGCTCTCGCCCTCGGACGGCAACCTCGTGGTGGCCGGAAAGATTGCGTTCGGCGGGGTGCGCGTCGCGAAGTTCGACCCCGCAGGCTCGCTGCTGTGGGAGGCCCCCGAATACTATGGCCCCTACGGCGTGGGGCAGTTGCTCGAGCTCGGCCAAGGGCCCGTGTTCGACGCCGCGGGCAACGTGTATCTCTGCGCCCTGGCGGCGACCGGACCGGGTTTCTACGACATCGACGCGCTGGTCGTGAGCTTCGACTCCGGCGGCCAGTTCCGCTTCGAGACGGTCATTCCGGGCGCGGCGGGGCTCGCGGACAACGCCGACCGCATCGCCCCGGACGGAGCGGGCGCGGTCTGGGTCACGGGGTACATGGACGGAGACACGCACAAGGGAGCGAGCTCCTACCTGGCACACATCACGAGCAGCGGCGCGGTCGCCGCGCTGCATGTGTTCCCTGCTGCTCCCGGGACCATGGTGGCCGTGAAGGGCCTCGAGGTGGACTCGTCGGGCCGGCCCTATCTGCTGCGCCGCGTGTACACGGGCCCGCAGTGGACCAGCACCGAGGTCGCACGCTACGACACTCAGGGACAGCTCGCCGGCGTGTTCAGCTTCGCCGCCGCAGCCCAGGTCCCGCTCGACTTCGACGTCTCCGCGGACGGACGGGTCGCGACCACCGGCTGGTTGAACCCGAATGGGCACTCCGGCTTCACCGCGTTGCTCGATTCGAATCTCGCGCTCGTGTGGCAGCGCGATCTGCACGTCGCCGGTCCGCAGTACTTCCAGATGCTGCATGTCCTCCTCGAACCCAACGGCGATGTGACCTCGGGCGGCCAGCTCGGTTGGCCCGACTCGAGTGGCAACAGCAACAATTCGATCCGGGTCATGCGCTACGACTCCGCAGGCGGGCTGCGCTGGTCCTACGCGAAGGGCGAAGGCGACGGTCTCAGCCAGTGGCTGCGGGCCATGCAGATCGACGCGTCGGGCAGGTTGTGGATCGCCGGCTTCGTGAACGTTCCCGCCGGGGGCGGAAGCGTGACCGTGCACGTGGAGAGGCTCGAGCCGCAGTCGCAGAGCTTCTGCCTGGGCGACGGCCTCCAACTCGCCTGCCCGTGCGGCAACGACAGCCAGGTCGGCCTGCAGTCGGGCTGTGTCAACTCCGCGAATCTGAGCGGGCAACTCATGGACAGCGGAGACGCGAGCCTCGGCAACGATTCGCTTTCGCTCTCCGCGAGCGGTGAGCTGCCGGCAGCGCTCTCGATCTTCCTCCAGGGCACGAGCGCGGTCGCGCCGATCGCCTTCGGAGACGGCCTGCGCTGCGTCGGAGGCAATCTCAAGCGCCTGTACACGAAGAGCGCGGTCGCGGGCGTCGCGACGGCGCCGGGCGTCGGCGATCCGAGCGTGTCAGTGCGCTCCGCAGCGCTCAGCGATCCGCTCGCGCCGGGAGCAGTGCGCTACTTCCAGACGTACTACCGCGACCCGTCGCAGACCTTCTGCGCGAGCGGCGGCACGTTCAACGTGACGAACGCGCTGCTCTTGACCTGGTATCCCTGAAGCAGAGCGCTTGCCCCGCTTGCACGCTCACCCGAGCAGCTTGAGCGTCTCCTGCTCCTGCGCTGCACTCGGCCAGCCCTTGGGTTTCGCGCGGTGCTCTTGCGGTTCCTGACTCCACCACGCCCGCGTCGCGGCGGCGGTGTCTTCGAGCGAGCGGAAGCGCAGACCGGCGACCAGCGCTGCGCTGCTGTCGAAATGCAGCGAGTCCGCCCCTCCGAAGAACGGCTGGCGCACGAGCGGGAGCTGGATACCCGTCTTGTCCAGCGCCGCGTTCGTCGACCACTTCACACTTGCCGGCTGCGCGGAGCCCTTCGCGAGCTCCGTCAGCACCTTCTCCCACGTCACCGCCGTCGAGGGGCCGGCGGCGTTGAAGATCCCGGACAGGTCGCGCTCGGCGAGGTCCACGATCCAGGGACACAGGTCGCGCGCGTCGATCCACTGCAGCTCAGCAGCGGGGTTCGGCGGACCGAGCACTTCGCCGCCGCGCGCCATGCGCTCGACCCAGTAGGTGAAGCGGTCGGTCTCGTCGCCCGGGCCGACGATGTAGGTCGGACGCACGATGGTCGCCTTGGCGCCGAGCGCGGCGTGCACGATGCGGTCGCACTCGGCCTTGAGCGGGCCGTAGCTCGCGCCGGTCACCTTCTCCGTGGCCGGCTCCGGCGCCGGGCGCAGCGCTGAGGTCTCGTCGAACTTCGTGCCCTTCGCCGGGTCGTAGACCGCGACCGTGGAGACGTAGATGTAGCGGCCGCAGCGAGCCTTGAGCAACTCGACGGAGTCGTGCACGTGGCGCGGGATGTAGCCGGAGTTGTCGATCACCACGTCCCAGCGCCGCGTGCCCTCGAGCGCGGCGAGTCCGGGAGCCGTCTTCGAATCGCGGTCGCCCAGGAGCACCTCCGCGCGCTCGCCGTACAGGTTGGGCGCCGTCTTGCCGCGGTTGAAGAGCGTCACGCGGTGGCCGCGCGCGAGCGCGTACTCGACCTGGTGTGGACCGAGGAAGCCGGTGCCCCCGAGGAAGAGGATGTCGAGCGGCTTCTTGGCGCGTTCGGCCGGCGTCTGTGCGCGGCCGAGTGCGGGCAGGGTCGCGAGGGCCGCAGCCCACTGGAGAATTTCACGGCGGGTCGGCATGGAGGGTCCTTTCGGGGAGTTCGGCGTGACTGTGGATGACATGCGCCTCCCCTGCGCGTCAAGGCTCCCCCGGGCGAGGCCTGTCCTCCGGCACGGCCCGACGCGGAGGCGAACCGGGTAAGGACCCCCCCCGGCCGCTATCCTCTCCCTCCCCCATGAGCGAGACGACCCCCTTCACGATCGCGACGCGCGGCAGCAAGCTCGCGCTCTGGCAGGCGAACCGCACGCGCGAGCTTCTGCTCGCCGCGCGCCCCGAACAGAACGTCGAGCTGCTGACGGTCGAGTCGAGCGGCGACGCCGACCAGAAGAGCGAGCTCGGGCGCTTCGGCCGCACCGGCATCTTCACTGCCGAGGTCGACAACGCCGTACTCTCCGGCCGCGCACGCTGCGGTGTGCACAGCCTGAAGGACATGACCACGAGCCTGCCCGAGGGCCTCGTGCTCGCCGGAACGCTCGCGCGCGGGCCGGTCGAGGACGTGCTCGTCTCGCGCACCGGCGCGCACCTCATGGATCTGCCCGTCGGCGCGCGCGTCGCCACCGGCTCGGTGCGGCGCATCGCGATGCTGCGCCGACGCCGCCCCGACCTCCAGATCGTCGGCATCCGCGGCAACGTCGACACGCGCCTCTCGAAGCTCGCGCGCGGCGAGGCGGACGCGCTCGTGATGGCGCGTGCGGGCCTGGTGCGGCTGGGTTTCGACGCGCACATCACCGAGGTGCTCGATCTCGAGCACTTCCTGCCCGCGGTCGGCCAGGGCATCGTCGGGCTCACCTGCCGCAGCCAGGACATCGAGGCCCAGAAGCGGCTCTCGGGGATCACCGACGAGGCCTCGTACTTCGCGGCGCTGGCCGAGCGCGCGCTGCTCGCAGGCCTGCACGGCGGCTGCAACGCGCCCGTCGGCGCCCAGGCGCGCTGCGTCGAGAGCGCGCTCTCGCTGCGCGCCTGCGTGCTCTCGCTCGACGGCCGCGAGTGCATCGAGGAGGCCTTCGTCGGCTCGATCGAGGAGGCCGAGCGCATCGGCCGCGAGCTCGCCAGCCGCCTTGCGCAACGCGGCGCCAAGCGCCTGATCGAGAGCGCGCGCGCGGCACAAGCGTGATGGGCGTCCCGCGCGTGCTCGTCACCGGCCCCGTCGAGTACCTCGACGAGTGGTGCGCCGCGGCGCGCGCGATCGGCTGGGAGGCGCACGCCTGTCCGCTGATCACGATCGAGGAGCACGCGCCCGACGCGGCGCTCGCCGACGCGCTCGCGGCCGCTCCGGTCGAGTTTCTGTGCGTCACGAGCGCGCACGCGATCGAGTTCCTGGCGGCTCTGGGCGCGCGCGCGCCCTACTTGCGCACGCTCGGCTGCGCGGTCGTCGGCCAGCGCAGCGTGAGCCGTCTGCGCGCGCACGGCTTCCGCGGCGAACTCAACTGGCACGCGAGCGCGCAGAACCTCGTCGAGGAACTTCTCGCGCGCGAGGCGCGGCCGAAGAGCTTGCTCTGGCCGCGCGGCGACCGCAGCGACGAGCTCGCGCGCACGCTGCGCGCGGAAGGAATCCGCGTCGAGGATCCGCTCGCGTACACCAACCGCCCGCGCCCCGCCTCGCAGCCGCCGCCCCGGACCGAGCTCGTCTTTTTCGCCAGCCCGAGCGCGGTGCGCGCCTGGTCGGAGCTTGGAAAGGACCATCCCGCACAGCGCGCGCTCGCGATCGGCCCGACGACGCTCGAGGCGTTGCTGGGCGAGAAAACGCTGCCCTTTTTCGATATCATCTCCCTCCCGGAGCCCACGCCGAGCGCCTTCGCAGCGGCCCTCCAGCACATCGATCTGCGCCCCACATCATGAACTACTCGCCCGGTGAGAACTTCGGTCCCGGCGAGGAGGTCCCGCCCCTCCCGCCCGAATACCTGGTGCGCCGTCCGCGCCGCACGCGCTCGCATCCGGCCCTGCGCCGCCTCGTGCGCGAGAACACGCTCACGCGCGATGACCTGATCCTGCCGTTGTTCGTGGTCGAGGGCTCGAACGTCTACCAGGAAGTTTCTTCCATGCAGGGCGTGTACCGCGAGTCGCTCGACCGCCTGGCGGAGACCGCCAAGCGCGCCGAGCAGCTGGGCGTACCCGCGCTGATCCTCTTCGGCGTCCCGCCGCGCGATCAGAAGGACGCGGAGGGCCGCATCTCCTGGGCTCCCGACGGCATCGTGCAGCGCGCCCTGGAGGTCGTGGAGCGCTCCGCGCCCTCGCTCTTGCGCATCGTCGACCTGTGCTTCTGCGAGTACACCGACCACGGCCACTGCGGCGTGCTGACGCCCGACGGGCACCTCGACAACGACGCCACGCTGCCGAACCTGGAATTGCAGGCGATCTCGCTCGCCGACGCCGGCGCGCAGGTGATCGCACCCAGCGGCATGCTCGACGGCGGCGTCGCGGCGATCCGCAACGCGCTCGACGAGGTCGGTCACGCGGAGGTCTCGATCCTCGCCTACGCCGTGAAATACGCCAGCGGCTTCTACGGCCCGTTCCGCGACGCGGCGGACTCCGCGCCGGCCTTCGGCGACCGTTCGACGTACCAGATGGACCCGGCCAACGCCGAGGAAGCGCTGCGCGAGGCGCGCATGGACATCGAGCAGGGCGCGGACATCCTGATGGTCAAGCCCGCGCTGCCCTACCTCGACATCCTGCAGCGGCTGAAGCGGACCTTCGACGTGCCGCTCGCCGCGTACCAGGTCTCCGGCGAGTACGCGATGATCAAGGCCGCGGGGCAGAAGGGCTGGATCGACGAGGAGCGCGTGATGCTCGAGTCGCTGCTCTCGATCAAGCGCGCCGGCGCCAACATGATCCTCACGTACTACGCCCGCGAGGTCGCGAAGCTCCTGCGCTGAGCTGGAGGAGGGCCCGCGGGGGCGTGCGAGGCCTGAAAACGGCCATTCTGGGGCCGGATTCCAGTCCGGGAGCCCCTGGGGCCGATAGGTCTCGCAAAGGATCTTCCCCGGATGCCGCACGATTCCCCGCGTCGCGTCCCCTGCCCCGATTGCGGGCAGGAGTTCTCGGCTCGCGGCCTGCCCGCCCACCGTCGCCAGCGCCACGGTGTCGCTCCCCAGGCTCCGCTCCCCACCGCCGTTCCCGAGTCGATGGTGCACGAGATCCTCGGCGCCCTCGAGCTCCTGCGCGGCGCCGTCGAGCGCATCGACGAGCGCATCCGCGTGCTCGAGCCACAGTCGCCGCCGTGCGAGTCCGTCGCGCAGGAAGCCCAGCGCCTCGAGCGCGAGCTCGATGTGCTGCTGGAAGAGATCGGCTGCGTCCAGCGCCTCGCGAGCACCTCGGGCGCGAGCGACCCGAGCGGTCCGCACGCCGTCGAGCTCGCCCGCCTGCGCCGCGAACAGGCGCGCGTGGTGTTCCGGCTCGACGAGCTCGCGAAGGGCGTTCCGAACGAGGAGCGCTTCCTCTCCTGAAGGCTCCGTCCTCGCGCGTACGGCAAAACCGCGCCGCTTCTGCCATCATGGGCGCATGCCCGATCTGAAGCGGTCCCAGGCGATCTTCGAAGCGGCCCAGAAGCTCATCCCCGGCGGCGTCAACAGCCCCGTGCGCGCCTACCGTTCGGTGGGCGGGACGCCGGTGCACGTCGCGCACGGCGCGGGCGCATGGGTCACCGACGTCGACGGCAACAAGTACGTCGACCTCGTGCTCAGCTACGGACCGCTGATCCTCGGCCACGCCGATCCGCGCGTCAGCAGCGCGCTGCACGCGGCGGTCGAGAAGGGCACGGCCTACGGCGCGCCGACCGAGGCCGAACTCGACATGGCGCGCGAAATCCGCGCACGCGTCGCACCGGCGGAGATGGTGCGCCTGGTGAACTCGGGTACCGAGGCGACGATGGCCGCGCTGCGCCTCGCGCGCGCCGCGACGAAGCGCGACCTGCTGGTGAAGTTCGACGGCTGCTACCACGGCCACGCCGACTCCTTCCTCGTCAAGGCCGGCTCGGGCGCACTGACGCAGGGCGCGCCCGATTCGCCTGGCGTGCCCGCCGCGCTCGCCGCGCTGACCTTGATCGCGCAGTACAACGACCTCGAGAGCGTGCAGGCGCTCTTCGAGCAGCGCGGCAAGGAGATCGCGTGCGTCTTCGTCGAGCCCGTCGCGGGCAACGTCGGCCTCGTGCGGCCGGCCGCGGGCTTCCTCGAGGGCCTGCGCGCGATCTGCGACCAGCACGGCGCGCTGCTCGTCTTCGACGAGGTCATGACCGGCTTCCGCGTCGCGCGCGGCGGCTACCAGGAGATCTGCGGCGTGAAGCCCGATCTGATCACGCTCGGCAAGGTGATCGGCGGCGGCCTCCCGATCGGCGCCTACGGCGGCCGCGCGGACCTGATGTCGCGCATCGCGCCCGCGGGCGACGTCTACCAGGCTGGCACGCTCTCGGGCAACCCGCTCGCGATCGCCGGCGGCCTCGCGACGCTGCGCGCGACCGACGAGCACGGCTTCTACGCGCGCCTCGAGCGCCAGAGCGCGCGCCTGCAGACGGGCCTCGAGAACGCCGCGAAGAAGAACAAGGTGCCGCTGCACGTCGGCCGCCAGGGCGCGATGCTCTGTCCCTACCTCTCCGAGGTGCCGGTCACGAACCTCGCGCTGGTGATGAAGACCGACCGCGCGAAGTGGACCAGGTTCTTCCACGCGATGCTCGAGCGTGGCGTGCTGCTGCCGCCCTCGCCCTTCGAGGCCTGGTTCGTGTCGATCGCCCACGACGACGCGGCCATCGACCACGTCGTGCGCGCGGCGGAAGAGGCCTTCGGCAAGCTGTGAGAGCGCTCTGCGCCTGCGCGCTCTTCCTCGGCGCCTGCGCCAGCGTGGGCCCCGACCCGGTCGTCGTCCCCACGCCCGACGCCGCGCACGTGATCTGGCTCGACCACCCCGCCGAGCACTTCACGAGCGCCCTGCCGCTCGGCAACGGCTCGATGGGCGCGCTCGTCTTCGGCGGCGTCGATCGCGAGCGCATCGTGCTCAACGAGGACTCGCTCTGGTCGGGCTCCGTGCAGGACCCCAACCGCGCCGACGCGCACGAGTACCTGCCGCAGATCCAGAAGCTGCTGCTCGAGGGCAAGAACCTCGAGGCGGAGAGACTCCTGAGTGAGCACTTCACCTGCGCCGGCGCCGGTTCGGGCCAGGGCAACGGCGCGAACGTCCCCTACGGCTGCTACCAGGTGCTCGGCAACCTGCGTCTGGACTTCGGCGCGGCGCTGCCCGAGCTCTCGCAGTGGACGCGCGATTCCAGCGCGAGCGGCCTGGAGGTCGCGCCGCACGAGAGCGAGACTTTCCGCTGCACGTTCGGCGCCAGCGCAGAACTGCTCGGACGGGCACTCTCGCTCGACTTCTCGCCCATCGACGATGCGGGCGAGATCCGTCTCAATGGCGAGATCCTCGGCCGGACCGAGGATTGGTCGCGCGCGTATTCGTTCGACGTGCGCGGCAAGCTGCTCGAGGGACCGAACGAACTCGTGGTCAAGGTCACGAACGTCGGCGGGGAGGGTCACATGGCGCGCGAAGTCGCCCTGCGCGTGGAAGCGCAGGACTACCGCAACGAGCTCGACCTGCGCAACGGCATCGTGCGCACGACCTTCATGCGCAACGGAACGCGTTCCATGCGCGAGTGCTTCGTCTCCAAGCCGCACGGTCTCTTCGTCGAGCATCTCCACTGCGACAAGCCGGGCGGCCTGTCCTTCGAGCTGACGCTCGATCGGCCCGAGGGTGCGAGCGTGCAACTCGAGCTGCCCGAGCTGCAGCCGACGCTGGTGCTGCACGGGAAGCTGCCGGGCATGGACTACGCCATCTGCGCTCAGATCGACACGCGCGGCGGCAAGTACGTCTTCGACGGGAAGCACCTCTCGATCGAGGGCGCGAACGAGGCGGTGATCCGCCTGGCCAGCGCGACCTCGCCGCGTGGTGAGGCCGTCTCGCTCGCTTGCGCGAAGCTCACCCGCGCACTGGCGCTCTCCTACGTCGAACTGCGCGAGGCGAGCGTCGCCGACCACCGCGCGCTCTACGACCGCTGTGCACTGCAGCTCGGTGACCGGCACACGCGCGACGCCGAGGTCGAGGCGCTGCCGACCGACCAGCGCCTCGAGCGGCTCGCCGCGGGCGGCGGCGATCCCCAGCTCGCGGCGCTCGATTTCAACTACGGCCGCTACCTGCTGATGAACTCGTCGCGGCCCGGCACGAGACCAGCGAACCTGCAGGGACTGTGGGCCGAGGAGACGCAGACGCCCTGGAACGGCGACTACCACCTCGACATCAACGTGCAGATGAACTACTGGCCGGCCGAGGTCGCGAATCTCGCCGATTGCCACGAGCCGCTCTTCGATTTGATCGACTCGCTGCGCAAGCCGGGTGCGGCGACCGCGAAGGCCTACTACGACGCTCCGGGTTGGGTTGCGCATGTGATCACCAACGTCTGGGGTTTCACCGCTCCCGGCGAGGACGCGGGCTGGGGCTCGACGATCAGCGGTGGCGCGTGGCTCGCCGACCACCTCTGGGAGCACTACGACTTCGGCCGCGACAAGGCCTTCCTCGCGCGCGTCTATCCCGCCATGAGGGAGTCCGCGCAGTTCTACCGCGCGATCCTGATCGAGGAACGCAAGCACCACTGGCTCGTGACCGCGCCCTCGAACTCGCCCGAGCACGGCTTCGTCATGGCCGACGGGCGCGTCGCGCACACCTGCATGGGCCCGACGATCGACCAGGAGCTCGTGCGCGAGCTCTTCGGCGACGTGATCGAAGCAAGCCGCATCCTCGACGTCGATGCCGACTTCCGCGCGGACCTCGAGGACGCGCGCGCGCGCCTCGCGCCGGTGCAGGTCGGCGCCACGGGCGACGTGCAGGAGTGGCTCGAGGACTACGCCGACAGCGAGCCGCACCATCGCCACGTCTCGCACCTGTACGCGCTCTACCCGGGCGAGGAGATCGCCGACGACCCGCGCTTGCGCGAAGCGGCGAGGAAGACGCTCGAATTGCGCGGCGACGACGGCACGGGCTGGTCGCTCGCGTGGAAGATCGCCTTCTGGGCGCGGCTTGGCGACGGCGAGCATGCGCTCGAGCTCTGGAAGCGCCTGATGCGCCCCGTGGTCGAGCACGGCATCGTGATGGGCCACGGCGGCACGTACCCGAACCTCTTCTGCGCGCATCCGCCGTTCCAGATCGACGGGAACTTCGGCGCCTGCGCGGGCATCGCGGAGATGCTCGTGCAGAGCCACGGCGGTGTCGTGAGGCTCCTGCCGGCGCTGCCCAAGGAGTGGAGCGAGGGCTCGGTGCGCGGCCTGCGCGCGCGCGGCGGGTTCGAGGTTGATCTCGAGTGGAGCGGCGGGAGGCTGAGCCAAGCCCGGGTGCGCGCCAGCGTCGCGGGCCCGCTGGCGCTCGAGATCGACGGCCGGCGCATCGAGCGCGCGATGAAGCGCGGCGAAGTGTTCAGCTTCCGACGCTGACCTGCAGGCTGAGGTCCTTGCCGGGCTCGAGCAGCAGCTCGTCCTTGAACGTGACCAGCAGCCTCCGGCCGTGGAGCTCGCTCGAGAGCGGGTAGCCGGCTTCGACCTTCACGCTCGCGGCCTCCTTCGCGAGCTCGAAGGCGAGCGTCTTCAGGCGCAGTCTGCCGCGGTAGACCACGATCCGCTGTGTCTGCTTCTTCTCCTCGCGCTTCTGCTCGATCGTGCCGAAGCCTTCCGCGGCGGTGAACGCGGCCTTGAAGTCCTCGGGGCGGATGCGTGGCGCGTAGCCCAGGTGGCGCTTGGGCCCGTGGTACTCGAAGCCGCAGGCGCCGAGGAACACGCCGTAGCTCGCCATCGCGCGCGCGTAGTGGTCGCCGCACTCGACCTCGTTCCAGGGATTGCGGAGCGCGGCGTGGTAGCGGTCGTGGATCAGGCGCTCGACCGCGAGGCCCTCCTCGACCAGGCCCTCGTAGAGCATGTGCCCCGCGACCTGGTGCTCGAAGCCGGTCATGCACTCGTTGAAATAGCTTGCGGCCCACGCATCGCCGCCCTCGCCGGTCGCGCGCTCGGCGCCGCCCTTGGGAAAGGTGCACATCAAGAGACCGCCCTCGCCGGGCATCGCGTACCAGCGCCCGCCCTGGATCGCCTTCATCCCGTCGCGGTAGGTGCCGACGTCGGGAGTCAGGTTGTAGCGGTAGAGCGAGCGCAGGGCGGAGACGCATTCCTTCTCGGGCACGACGCGCGCGAGGCCGACTTGGCGCGCCCAGCTCTCGCCGAGCACCTGGTCGATGTGGCAGCCGGCGTTGGTACTGTTCGCCTCGGGGTGCGCGGGGTCGGGCTTGTGCACGAAGTACTCGCCGTCGTAGAGGCGTGCGACGAGGTTCGTGCTGCCCTTCTCCACAATCGCGTCGAGTCGCGCGGCGAAGTCCTCCGCGTCCCCCGCCTCGCGCGCCATCGCGGCTCCCGCACGCAACGCCGCGAGGTAGAGCGAGCTCGTCCAGGCGATCTCGCCGTACCAGGCTGCATCGAGCGTGTTGTACTGCGCGCCGGAGAGGATGCCGTCAGCATCGGGGTCGAGTTGCATCAGGCGCTCGATCGACTTGCGCACTCGCGGCCAGATGCGCTTCAGGAAACCGGCATCGGCGGACATCTGGTGCTCGCGGTACGCGCGCAGGATCGTGCCCGTCTGCCCATCGACCGCGAGCGAGCGCGCTGCCTCGCCGCGGTAGTCGATGGCTCCCGTGTCCTCGTGGAACAAGAGGCCGTAGTCGACCCTCTCGCGCAGACCACGTTCGATCTCGGGGAAGAGCCGCGCGACGGCTTGCGCGTAGTGCCAGACGTGCGTGCAGGTGCCGGCGCAGCACCCGACGCCCTCCCAGCCGTAGAAGCGGCCGTCGTCGAAGTCGAGGCAGGTCGAGGTGCACAGCGTCGTGGCGCTCGCGAGCGTGCGCTCGAGCAGCCACCAGGGCAGCGTCCCGCCGTACCAGCACTCGTGCCAGGCGAAGGTGCTCCCGCGCAGCGCCGAGTAGTTCTTCAGGACGTGCTGCACGACTCCGAGCGCATCGGCGAAGCGCGTGCCGTAGCGCCGGCGGCGCTGCTCGATCCCCGGGAGAAAGCCGAGCGACTCGCGCCAGAGCCCGTCGAAACGCCAGGCGATCACGAAACGCACGGTCGTCTCGGCGTGCGGGCGCAGGTGCAGACGCGTCCCGAGCGCGCCCACGAGCTTGCCGGGGAAGGGTATGTCCTCGCTCGCGACCCGCGTCCGGTCCTGCGGGCCGTTGACGCGCTCGAAGTCCTGCAGCGCGGCCTCGAAGAGTAGGCCCGTGACATCGGGAGCACCGAACACGTCGCCCTCACCCTCCACGAGCGCCAGAGCCAGCGTGCCGAAGTCCTCGGCCTCCTCCGCGACGTAGGGTTCGCTGGGCGGCACGTCGCAAAACGTGATCTCGTCCACGCCGATGTTGCCCCAGGCGCCGCTGGACTGGTCGAGCACGACGAGACGCGCGCGCCGGCCCGCGAACTCGCGCACGTCGAAGTGCTCGCGCTGCATGCGGTTCTCGTCGCGGCCGGTCGCCTCGCGCACGCTCTTGCCGTCGATCTGCAGTTGCAGGCAGGTCTCGCCGGGGTGCTTCCCGCCGCCGATGCGAAAGGCGATGAAGGGCCGCTCGATCGCGAACTCCGGGCTCGTCAGCGTGCCGGCGTGGCGATCGCCGGCGGCGACGTCCTCGCCGTGGCGCGTCTCGTGGCTGTTGACGGCGCCCTCGCCATGCATGTCGAGCTCGCCCTGGTAGCTCGCGATGTCGCTCTTCCTGCGCGGCTTGTCGCCGAAGGCCGTTCCCGTGGCGGTCCAACCCGCGTAATCGGGGCCTTCGAAGTCGGCGAAGAGGATCGGCGGCCGCTGCGGCACACGCTCGAGAATCGGCGTGCTCTTCGCGCTGCAGGCGATGAAGGAGAGGTCGTAGCCGCGCACGAGCTCGTTCGAGCGCGCGAGCGCACCCGCGCGGCCGCTCGCGTGGCAGACCGCGTTCTCGAGCCAGCCGCCGAGCTCCACGGTCAGCTTGTCGGCCGTCTTGTTGCGCACGCGGAACTCGAGGATCGTCGCCGGCAGGTTCGAGCTCTCGAGTTCGAGCGGAACGAAGGGCGAATAGGCGGCCAGATCGACGTCCACCGGAAGGCGCCCGTCGCGGAACTCGACGAAGGCGATCGGATACTGGCCGCGGAAGACGATCTCGGCAAAGCCGTGGCGCTCGAGCGACGCGACCTGCGTGCCGGACGAGGAGATCGTCCGCAGCGCGAAACCGTGCGAGAGCGGCGAGACCGGCTCCTCCGGCTTCGCGTAGTGCGGACCCGCGCCGCTGCTCGCCTCGGGTTCCGGCTTCTGGTTGAAGATGTCCCACAGCCACGGCTGGCCGTCGCCGCCGAGGTACAGCTGGCCGGTGGTGATCCCGCCGACCGGCATGCCGATGAAACCGAGCTCGTTCCGCGAGAGCCGGTACTCCGTGGGCGCGCCACGCGCGACGAGGGAGTCGAGCCACGCGCGCGTGAACTTCTTGTCTTCCGGGACAAGGCCCTGCGCCAGGTCAGCGGCGGCGAAGGGGCCGGCGATGGCCTGCGCGATGCGTGCGCTGCCGATCAGTCCGGCGGCGGAGAGCCCGAGCAGGGAAACGAATTCGCGGCGCGTGGGCGGTGTGCAGGCTACGGGGCCACAGCCGCAGTCGTTGGTGGGTTCTTTGGACATCGTGATCGTCCTCGCCGTGCTCAGCTCGATCTTGCACACGTACGCGGCGCAGGGGAAGCACCGCTCACGTTTGCCGAGCCGCGTGCGTACGGCAGCTCATCATGAGTACAGCACACAGCACACGCACCAATCGTCTCCTCGCACGCTCCGGCGTGATCGGTCTCCTGCTCCTCGGCGGCGCGGGAGCGACCGTCGCGTTCAACACCCAGTCCATCGCGAGCGCAGGCGGGACGGCGCCGAGTCCGATCGAGGCCGCGCGCGCCATGTCGATGGCCTTCCGCGAGGCCGCGAAGACCATCTCTCCGTCGGTCGTGTTCATCGTCGCACAACATCGCGGGCAGTCGATCCCGATGAGCAACGGCGCGAACCCCCACGGGGGCTTCCAGTTCCTGTTCCCCGACGCGCAGGGCGGACAACCGCTCTTGCGCAACCATCCTGACTACACCGGCCAGGGCAGCGGCGTGCTCGTCAGCACGGACGGCACGATCGTGACGAACTCGCACGTGGTGAAGGACGCGAGCGATTTCGAGGTCACGCTCAGCGACGGGCGCAAGCTGCCCGCGAAGCTGCTCGGCGTGGATGCCGACACGGACCTCGCGGCGCTCAAGATCGACGCCAGCGGTCTGAAGGCCGCGCGCTTTGGTTCGAGCGACGAGCTCGAGCCGGGCGACTGGGTGCTCGCGGTCGGCAACCCCTTCGGCCTCGACCACACCGTCACCTCGGGCATCATCAGCGCCAAGGGCCGCAGCGAGGTGGGCATCGCCGCCTACGAGGACTTCCTCCAGACCGATGCGCCGATCAACCCTGGCAACAGCGGTGGGCCGCTGGTCAACCTCGAGGGCGAGGTCGTCGGCATCAACACCGCGATCCACTCCAGCTCCGGCGGCTCGGACGGCATTGGCTTCGCGATCCCGAGCTCGACGGTGCAGTCCGTGCTGCGCGGTCTCGAGTCGAACGGCAAGGTCGAGCGCGGCTGGCTGGGCGTCTCGCTGCAGCCGCTGACGAGCGAACTGGCGAGCTCGTTCGGGCTTTCGGACGCGAAGGGCGCGCTCGTGGCGCAGGTCCTGCCCGGAACTCCCGCCGCGAAGGCCGGCTTCCAGGCGGGCGACATCGTGCGCGAACTCGACGGCAAGCAGGTCCAAAGCTCGAAGGTTCTGCGCCAGCGCGTGGCCGACCTCGTGCCCGGGACGAAGGTCGATCTGCTCGTCGAGCGCGACGGCAAGCAGCAGACGCTCACGGTCGAACTCGGCAACCGCTCCGAGGACGGAGAGCAGGCGCTGGCGCGCCCGGCGAGCCCCTCGGACGACTCCGTCCACTGGGGTGTTTCGCTGCTCGATCTGACGCCCGCGCGGGCGCAGCAGTTGGGCCTCTCCGATGCCGACGGCGTGCTGATCACGGAGGTCGCTCCGTCGAGCCCGGCCGAGCGCGCCGGCCTGCAGGCGGGCGAGCGCATCGTGGCGGTGGCCGGTGAAGCGGTCAGCAGCGTGGACCAGTGCGCCGATCTCCTGCGCAAGGCCGGCAAGAGCGTGCGCCTGCGGGTGAGCGGCGCCAACGGCGAGCGGTTCGCCGTGCTCGAGCGCGCCGAGAACGGAATGCACTGAAAGAGAATCCCCACTCACTAGGCTCGCGGCATCCTGATTCTCCAAGCCGCGAGCGGGGAGCGGCCCCGGCCCTGCGCCGGGGCCGTCGCTTTTGGATGAGTGCGCGACCGCACTCGCGGCCCGCAGTTGTGGCGCGCGCGAACGACCGCCACAATCCAGGCATGACCCACGCCGATCCCGTGCGCGCCGCTTTCGAGGAGGCGCAGGCGACGCTCGCCGCCTTCCTCGCCGATCCCGCCTGTCTCCAGGGCGTGCAGCTCTTCGTCGAGCGCGCGGCCGCGACGCTCGGGCGCGGCGGGCTGCTGATGGCCTGCGGCAACGGCGGCAGCATGTGCGACGCGATGCACTTCGCCGAGGAGTGGACCGGTCGCTTCCGGCGTGATCGCGCCGCGCTGCCCGCGATCGCGTTCAGCGACGCGAGCCAGCTCACCTGCATCGCGAACGACTTCGGCTTCGATGCGGTCTTCTCGCGCTCGGTCGAGGCCTACGGCAAGCCGGGCGACCTGCTGGTGGCGATCAGCACTTCGGGCTCGAGCCCCAACATCCTCGCTGCGATCGAGGCCGCGAAGAAGAAGGGCATCCTGACGGTCGGACTGCTGGGCAAGGGCGGCGGCAAAGCGCGCGCTCTCGTCGACGTCCCGATCGTCGTGCCGCGCGCGGAGACCTCGGATCGCATCCAGGAAGTGCACATCAAGGTGCTGCACATCGTGATCGAGGCGGTCGAGCGGCGCATGTTCCCCGGCAACTACGCGCGCTGAAGGGCGCCCGGTGAAAAATCGCGCGGCCCGCCCGGGAGGACGAGCCGCGCGCGCCAGGACAACTCTCGTTCTCGGGCGCTCGTGGCGTCCGAAATCCGCGAGCGGGTTCTAGATCGAGTCGAGCCCCCAGACGAAGGGCGTCAGCGGCAGTTCGATTCCGGGCACACCTAGCTTGCCGCCGACCTGCTCGACCAGGGCGCGGTCAGCAAGCGGGGCGAAGAGCAGGTCGAAGAGCACTTCGCGAGTGCAGCTGACCTTGCCCTTGGGGCCCGTGAATTCCACCGTGCCGTCCTCGTGCGCGGCCGTGCAGTGCACGCCTGCGCGGCGGTCGAAGAGTTCGGCGCACAGGCTGCCCGCTTCCTGCGGGCGCAGGATCTTGGCCATGCCGACGACGCCCTCGCTCATCTGCGCGCCGACCTTTTCGAGACGCTCGGCCACGTCGACGGCCGACGGCGGGGCGATCAGGAAGAGACTCTCCTCGACACCACGGTCGCGTCGACGCGCGAAGTGTTCGCGCAGCAGGGTGAGCAGCGCCTGCGCGTCACCCGCCCACTCGTGCACGACGTTGCGCATGTCGGCGCCGCGGCCCAGGCAGGAGTAGCCTGCGACGCGACCCCAGCGCTCGACGACGAGCACTTCCATGTCGGGGCAGCTGAGCAGCGCGCTCGTCTCCTCGGCAGAGCGCGCGATGCGCTCGGGGTGGCGCTCGTAGAGCTCGTGCAGCTGGCCGTCGTCCTCGGGGCGCCGTTCGCGCACGCCGAAGGGCTCGGGCATGCTCGCGGCGCAGTCGGAAGGGATCTCGAAGTCGATCTCCCAGCCGAAGCGGCGCCAGCCGCGCTTCTCGTAGTAGTCGGTGTCGTCGGCCCACAGGATCGCGAGCAGCGCACCGCGGCGCGCCAGCTCCTGTTCGGCTTCGGCGAGCACGGAGGCACCGTGGCCCTGGCCGCGCCAACGCGGGTCCGTGGCGACCGATCCGATCAGGCCTGCGTGCAGTTTGCGGCCGCGCACGAGCAGTTCGCGTTCCAGCAGCGCGCAGGTCGAGCGCGCCTCGCCGTCGGCCTCGTCGATGACGAACGCCGCGTGGCGCGAGCCTGCGAAGACCAGCGGATATTCCGCCGCGATCGGCGCGCCCGCGCGCAGCACGCGCTCCATCAGCCCGCGTGCGGCATCACAGCTCTGGCGCAATGCCGGGCTCACGGCTTGCCTGCCTGTCCGCTGGGACGGACGCCGGCGGCCGGTGCCGCCTGGTTGCGCGTGAGCGCTTCGCGGTACGCCTCCACGAGCCGATCGCTGAGGGAGAGGGCATCCTGGAGGGAGGCGTGTGCGCGGTCGACCGCGCCGGTGAGGTCCTTGCGGCTCTCGACGCTCTGGGACTGGGCTTCGAGTTCGCGCGCGTGCGTCTCGAGTCGCTCGAGCAGTGCCTGGAACGCCGCGCCGGCTGCTACCGGGCTGGCCGCGGAGTTCGTGGTCTTGCCGGGGTTGCCCGCCGGGGCGCTGCGGCCCACGGCATTGCTGTTCTGGATGTTGTCGACCACGGGTTCAGCCCAGGTAGTTGAGGAGGGTGTTCTGCAGCAGCTTGGCGCCGGTGGCTTGCGCCACCTCCAGCGTCTGCTGCGCCTTGTTCATGTCGAGCACGACGGATGCGAGGTCGACGTCCTGGTTGTCCGAGACGAGGCCTTGCAGGTTGATCGAGAGCGAGTCGAGCTGGTTCTTTCCCGAATCCATGCGCTGCGAGCGCGAGCCGAGCGTTCCGAGCGCGATCTGCACGTTGTCGAAGTTGCGATCGAACTCCGAGAGGCGCGAGGACAGGCGCGCGAACATCGCCTGGTTGTCGCCCGCGCTGTTGTTCGAGAGGTCGTCGATCATCCCCTGGATCACGTCGAAGGCGTTGACCGCGCCATCGAAGGAGTAGAGGTCGGTCGTCGCCTGCACGATTCCGCGAGCGTCGATGTGCAGCACGGTTCCGTTCGAATCCGTCAGCTGCATGTTGCCGTCGCTGAGGTCGAGGGCGGTGAAGTTCGTGCCGTCGATCGAGGCCGAGCCGCTGCCGTTGAGCGTGGCGCTCGAGTCCGTTCCGTCGTAGTTCGTGAAGTCCAGGTGCACGACCGCGCCGTTCTCGTCGGTGACGCTGACGTCGCCCAGGCCGCTGCTGCCCGCGGCGGGGATCGCGACCGCTGTCCCGTTGCCCAATTGCACCGTGCCTGCCGCGGCGTCGATCGTGAGCGTGCGGTCGCCGATCAGCGTGTCGTTCGCGCCGCCGTTCGCGAGCGTCACCGCCGAGCCGGGCGTGCCGCTCGTCGCGTCGTGACGAATCGTCAAGTAGCCGTAGCCCGTGCCGGCGTTGGCCGAGGTCCCGAGCGCGACACCGCTCGTTCCATTGAAGCTCACACCGCTTGACTCGAAGCGTCCGAAGGCCTCCGTGCCGGGGATGTTCACCGCGAGGTCGACGCCCGGGCCCACCGCGACCGAACGCGAGGCTCCGTCACCGTGGTAGACCACCCGCGGCTGACCATTCACGTCGGTCTCGCTGAAGGGGATGTTCTTCGTCTCGGTGCCGCCGAAGACGAAGCGGTCGCCGAGCTTGGTGTTCGCGACCTCGAGCAGGCGCGACTTGAGCAGCCTGAGGTTTTGCGCGAGCGCCTGCCGGTCAGCTGCGTTGAGCGTTCCGTTCAACCCCTGCACGGCGAGGCCGCGTGCCTCGGTCATGATCGAGCTGGCCTCGTTGAGCGCGCTCATCCCCTGCTCGAGCAGCGGCCGCGCGGTGCCGATCGCCTCGGAGTAGCGCGACACGTCGCCGAGCTGGCGCTGCAGCGCGAGCACCGTCGCGGCGGCGACCGGGTTGTCGGAGGGCCGCAGGAGCTTCTTGCCCGAAGAGACCTGCTCCTGGGCCGTGATGAGCTTCGCGAGGTTGGCGTTCAAGCCCGCCTTGACGAGGTCGAAGTTCGCGTTCTGCGTAGGTCGGATGTTCATGGGCTCAGATCATCCTCATCAGGTCGTCGTTGGTGCTGTTGACTGCGGTGATGTAGCGCGACGCGGCGGTGTAGGTCTGCTGGAAGCGCAGCATGTTCACGAGTTCCTCGTCCATGTTGACGCCCGAGGTCTGGTCGCGCGTGCTCTGCAGGCTGTCGAGCAGCGTCTGCTCGACCTGGCTGGCGTTCGAGGTCGAGTCGATCTCGAAACCGATCCCGCCCACCACGTTGCCGTAGTACTCGCCCGTGCTGACGCCACCGAGCGCGCTGCTCGGCAGGTCGCGCGTGTCGATCAGCGCCCGCAGCGCGGTGTTGTCGCTGCTCGCGCCCGAGCCGGAGGCGGCGAAATTGCGCGGATCGGAGAGGATCGACTGGTTGACCGAGATGTCCGCGGCGTCCGTGCCCGTGAAGAGCGAGTTGACGCCCAGCGCGACGAGCATGTGCGAGGTGTCGGAGTCCGCCAGCGCCTCGATCGTGAGCTGGTCGCCGTTGGTGGCCGAGACCGAGCCGACGCCGAAGCTGATGTTGAGGCCGGTCGGCAACGCGAGCGAGGTCCCGGGCTGGTAGCCGCTGCCGACGTCGAGGCTCGCGACGCGCAGGCCGGAGGCGTCGAGCACGTCCATGGTCAGGCCAGGCGTCGTGCCGATCTCGCCGTCCATGCTCGGCACGAGCGTGTAGCTCGTGTTGGTCGTGCCGGTGTAGACGCCGCTGAGCGTGGGGCTGACAGAGTTGTCCTGGCCGGTGGCGGTCGTGCCGGCACTCCAGCCCAGCGCGCCGAGCGCCGTCCCGCCGTTGACCGTGAAGCTCGTCGTCGAGCCGGTCGTGAGCGACTGCAGGAACAGGTGGCCATCCTGCGCGACGGCGCGCATGCCGCTCGTCGCGGTCGCCGAGTCGGAGTTGATCGCAGCCGCGATCTCCGCGGCCGTGGCTTTGGTGATGTCCGAGAACTGCGTCTGGTCGAGCGTGACGGTGAAGGCGCCGGCCGGACCGCCGATCGTCAGCGTGTCGCCGCCCGCGAGGCTGAAGGGCTCGCTCCCGCTCGTTCCCAGCGAGGCCGCGCCCCCGCCGAGCGTGCCCTCGGTGTCGGGATGCGGATTGAGGCGCGAGCTGAAGTCGAAGCCGAAGCCGCTGTTGGCGGTCATCTGCAGGCGCCCGTTGCTGTCGAGGCTCGCGTTGAGGTGCGGGATGGAGTTGAGCGTCGTCAGCAGGTCGCGCACGGTCGTCGAGGCCGGGTCGATGTCGATGCGCGTGCTCGTGAACGTGCCGTTCGAGCGGTTCGTCATGTTGACGTACAGCGCGCCGCCTTGGACGTCGAAGGGCAGGCCCGCGTTCGAGAGCAGCTCGTCGCCGAGGTCGCCGTTGTTGTTCTTGTCCTGCACGCTGTTGGTGCCGGTCAGCGACTGGAACGGTCCGGCGGAGGGGATGCCGGTCGAGTGCGCATGGTTCGACGCGCCGATCAGGCTGTGCGCCAGCGCGTTGAGGCGCGTCATCAGGTCGGGTACGAAGTTCTGCGAGAGCGACATCAGGCCGCCGATGCTCCCGCCGCTGACGTTCACCGGTTTGGGGCTGCTGCCGGCCTTGATCGTCACGGTTCCGTCGAAAGAGACCGTTGCCGAGAGCGTGTAGGCCTTGGTCTTTCCGACGATCAGCGCGCCGTTCGTGAGCACGGTCACGTAGCCGTCCGGACCTTCGTTGGTGCTGATGTTCACGAGCTTCGAGAGGCTCTTGAGCGCCTCGTCACGCTGGTCGCGCAGGTCGTTCGCCGGCGCTCCGCCGCCTTCGAAGGCCGCGATCTGCTGGTTGAGCTTGGAGATCTGCGTGGTGAGCGTGTTCACCTGGCTGACCTGCGCCGCGACGGCGCTGGCGTTGTCCTTGCGCGCGGAGCTGAGGCTGCTCGTGAGCTCGTTCAGTCGGCCGGTCAGGCTCTGCGCGGCCTGCACGACGCCGGTGCGCTGCACCAGGTCGTCCGGGCTGGAGGACAGGCTCGAGAGCGAGGTGTAGAAACCCTGCATCAGGTTGTTGAGGCCGTTGTCGCTCGGCTCGCTGAAGAGCGACTCGACCTGGCTCATGCCGGTCAGGCGCTGGTTCAGCTGGCTGATCGAGCCCTGCTGCTGCACGAGGCGCCGCTGCACGAGCGCGTCCACGGTGCGCAGGATGCTCTGCGCACTGACGCCGTTGCCGATCGCCAGGCCGCGCACGGTGATCGCCGGGTCGGCGGAGATCAGCACGTGCTGGCGCGAGTAGCCGGGCGTGCTCGCGTTCGAGATGTTGTGGCCGACGTTGTCGAGCGAGGTCTGCGCGGTCAGAAGCGCCTTGAGGCCGATGTTCAGTCCAACGTTGCTCATGTCAGGCCTCCGCGTCGACGAGCGTGCCGCCGCGCCGTGTGCTCTTGGGGTCGCCTGATTCGATCAGGGCGTTGACGAGCTCCTCGATGAAGCGTCGGTGCGACGAGGCGAGCGCCGAGAAGCGCCGGTTGCGGCGCAGGAGTTCGGTGGTCGAGACGCGCAGCTCATCGCGCAGCTTCGCGAGCCCGGGCTGCGGAGCGCAGCGCTCGACGATGCTGGTCAGCGAGAGCGCGCCCGGGTCCACCTTCCAGTGGCGCGCGGCCGCCGCGAAGAGCCGTTGGCGCTTCACGACGCGCTCGGCCTGCGCCTCGAGCTCGGGCTCGAGCGCCTGAGTCGCGAGCAGCAAGCCGTCGGGGTCGTTGGCGCACAGCCGCGACTCCTGGCGCTCGATCAGCACGTGCATGCGCCGCTGTCCGGCGAGCTCCTCTTGAGCCCAGGCCTGGAGCGAGTTGAGCAGGTTCTGGAGCGGGATCATGAGCTGGGACCCTCCTGGCCACCGAGCGAACGGTTGATCGAGTCGGCCAGGTGCAGTTCGCCGTGCTTGGAGAGCACCTCGCCGAGGAACTGGTCGAACCAGCCGCCGTAGACGTCGGCGCTCGTGCCGCTGCCGAACATTCCGGTCTCCGACTGCGTGCTGCGCATCTCCTTCACGAGCATCGTCGCGAAGAGGCTCTCCAGGCGCTTGGCCGCGACGCGCTTCTTCTCGGCATCCTCGGCCGTGTTCGAGCCCGACTGCGTGCGCTGCAGCAGCTGCTTCGCCTGACTGGACGGGTCGGGTCGGGCGAGCGCCTGGGCGGCGAGTGCGGCGGAGACGTCTTGTGCGGGTCGAATCACGTCACATCCTCCGGATCTCGGCCACGAGCATCCCGCCCTGGGCCATCGCCTGCAGGATGCTGATCAGGTCGCGCGGCGTGGCGCCGAGCACGTTGAGCACGTCGACGACTTCCTGCAGCGTCACGGCCTGCGGGACGAAGACGAGCGCCTTGTTCTCCTCGTTCGTCTTGAGGTCGGTGCGCGGGTTGGTGGTCGTGGTTCCGTTCGAGAGCGGGCCGGGCTGGCTCGTCTGCGGAGTCTCGGCGATCGTCACGGTCAGCCCGCCCTGCGCGATCGCGCCGGAGCGCAGGCGCACGTCGCCGCCCATCACGATCACGCCTGTGCGCTCGTTGATGATCACGCGCGCGACCGCCTCGGACTCGACCTCCTGGTGCAGGATCTTGTTCAGGAACGCGACGTGCTCGGACACCGGGAGTCCCTCGGGGACCTGGAGCTTGACCGTCTTGCCGTCGGGCAGCGCCTCGGCGCAGCCGGGGAGGAACGCATTGACCGACTGCACGATGCGCACGACGTTCGTCAGCGAGTCCTGGCCGCTGCGCATGTCGAGGTACATCCAGCCGTGCTCGCTCGCGAGCGCGGTCGGGACCTCGCGTTCGACCTTGCCGCCCTCGGGCAGCGTGCCGACCGTGGTGTGGTTCTTCTTGGCGCTCGCGCCCTGGCCGCCGGCGTTGAATCCGCCGACGGTGACCGGGCCCGAGGCCGTGGCGTAGACCACGCGGCCGGTGACTTCGGTGAGCTCGGTGAAGGTCAGCGCGCCGCCTTGCAGGCTGCTGCAGTCGCCGATCGCGGAGACGGTCACGTCCACGCGCTGGCCGGGCTTGATGCCCGCGGGCAGGATAGCCTCGACCTGCACGACCGCGATGTTCTTCGTCGCGAGCGCCTGCTGATCGACCTTGATGTTGCGCGTCAGCAGCAGGTTCGCGAGCAGTTGCTTCGCCGCCGTGATCGAATCGCCCGTCCCGGCGAGGCCGGTCACCAGACCGATGCCGAGCACGACGTTGTCCTCCTGGCCGCGCACGCTGATCAGGCTGCCGATGGGCGTCGTCATGCGGCCCTCGTGGCCCACACCCGAGGTCGGCGTGATGCGTGCGCCGGTCGTCATGTGCGAGGTCGACTGCTTGTTCGGTTGCGCGGGGGCCTCGACTCCGCCCGCGAGGATGCGCGTCTGGGCGTTGTCCGAAGAGGGCGGGGCGGTCGGCGCCGGCGTCTGGGCCGGAGCCGGGGACTGCAGCAGCGCACACAGGAGGATGGACAGCATGGCGTGCTCCAGGATCAGAAGGGCCAGACCCAGGCGATCGCGCTGTGGATCAGCGCGCCCAGGCCCTTGCGGTTGGTGCTGTCGGTGAGCGGGCCGGTGCCCACGTAGGAGACCTTGGCGTTGGCCACGAGCTCCGAGGCGATGCTGTTGTCCGCCCCGATGTCGTAGCGGCGCAGGATCCCGGAGAACTCGATCAGCTTGGTCTCTTTGTCGATGCGGATCTCGCGCCGACCGTTGACGACCAGGTTGCCGTTGGGGAGCACGTCGACGACCACGGCGGTCACGCGCGCGATGAAGGTGCCCTTCTTCTTGTAGTTGGCCGTGCCCTTGAGGCCGTCGTCCGAGCTCGCATCGAGACCCGGGAGCGTGCTGAACGCGTTGGGCTTGATGTCGAAGTTGTTGAGCTTGTAGGAGAGGTTCGTCTGCTTCGAGAGGTCCGAGGACTCCTCGTTCTTCACGTCCTGCGACTCGTTGATCACGATCGTGACCAGATCGCCGACGCGGCTGCCGACCTTGTTGGCGATCAGACCGTAGGGACCCTGGTCGGGGTCGTAGATCGAGCCGCGACGTCCCTGCACGGGACCTTGCAGCAGCGCGAGCGCGGAGGAGGGCAGGCTCGCGAGCGCGAGCAGCGCGAGGAGGGCGCGCAGGAGGCTGATCTTCGTCATGGTGGTGTTCCGTGGATTCAGGGCGCCGAGCCGAGTTCGATCTCGACCAGTCCGCGAGCGATCACCGTCCCGGTGAGCTCGCGCGTCTTGTCCGTGTTCCAGACGCGGATGCGGTCGCCGGCACAGCCGTCGACCTTCGCGATGGCGCTGCCGCGCGCGGTGATCGAGCCCTTGCGCACCTGCAGTTGCACGACATCGCCGCTGCGCACGAGCCTCGCGCGCTGGACATCCTTGTCGACGAGCACACTGCCGGCTCCCAGATCGCGCAGCAGCACCGCGCCTTCGAGCGCGATCGCCTCGAGCGGCTCCCCGCCCAGGTCCGAGGAGATGCGCGTGCGGCGCAGCTCGATGTCCGCGTTGCCGATCACCTCGCCGCGCCGAACGTCGTGTGCGAGCACCGGCACGAGGTCGTAGAGCTCGGCGCTGAAGCCGATCCAGCAGGTCTGGTAGAGCGCGCCGTCGACCCACACCTGCACCGGCACCGACCAGGCGCCGGCGCGCTGCTCGCGGCGCTCGATCGCGCAGCGTAGTTCGACCGGTTTCGTGCCGAGCGGCACCTCGAGGTCGTTGGTGCGGCTCTGGGCGACGAGCGCGACCTCGCGCTCGCCGAAGACCGCGGTGAGCTCCGCACGCGCCTTGGCGGCGAGATCCTCGCCGGCGACGCGCGAGGTCTCGGGCGCGATGCGGCAGCAGCGGCTGCCCTCGAGCTGGATGCTCGTGCCCGCGAAGGCAGCGCTGATCTTCTGCTCGATCTGCCAGCCCTGCAGGACGCGCGTGTAGCCCGGCGCGGGCGCCCAGCCGAGCTCGAGCGCCTTGGCTCGTTCGACAAGCGCCGCGTCGTCGCCGCGAACTTCCGCGAGCGCGCCGAGCACGAGCTCGGTGCCGCGCACGTGCACGTCGGGCGCGAGGACCACGACCAGTCCGCTGAGGAGGAGGGATGCGAAGGCCATGATCAGCGCACCATGTTGTTGACCTGCTGGAGCATCTCGTCCGAGGCCTTGATCGCGCGGCTGTTCACCTCGTAGCTGCGCTGCGCGACGATCAGGGCGACGAGCTCGTCGACGACCTGCACGTTGGAGCCCTCGCGGTAGTTCTGCTTCATCACGCCCGTGCCGGTCTGACCAGGTGTCCCGACCTGCGCCGTGCCGGAGGTCGGCGTCTCGAGGAACAGGTTGTTGCCCGTGGCCATCAGTCCCGCGGGGTTGGGGAAGCGCCAGAGCTGGATCTGGCCCGCGTTGGACAGCGTCCCGCCCTCGGTGTTCTGCGTCGACAGAGTGCCGTCATCGCCGACGATGACATGGATCGCGTCGGTCGCGATCGTCGGCGCGCCGTCGAGGATCAGGCCCTCGTTCGAGACGATCGTGCCGGTCCCGTCGCGGTGGAAGGATCCGTCGCGCGTGTAGCGGAAGTCGCCCGCGGGGGTGCGCAGCTTGAAGAAGCCCTCGCCCTGGATCGCGATCTGGACGTCGCCCTCGAAGGGCTGCAAGTCTCCCTGCGCCTGGATGCTCGAGGAACCGGCGATCTCGGTGCCGCTGCCGACCTGCAGGCCGGTGGGCGCGCGCTGCGTCGCGGAGGTCGGTGCGCCGGGCTCGCGGTAGGTCTGGTAGAAGAGCGCGCGGAACGAGAGTTCGCTCTTCTTGAATGCGGGCGTGTTCGCGTTCGCGATGTTGTTCGCGATCGTGTCGACCTGCATCTGCTGGGCTTTCATGCCCGAGGCGGCGGTCATCAGTGCGCGGATCATGCTGCTTGGCTCCCGTTGGGGGTGTGCGACTTCACTTCGGCGTGTTCAGCCGCTTGTACGACTGGTCGATCGTGCGGATCAGGTTCGTGGCGTTCTCGAAGCTGCGCTGCACGCGGATCATCGAGACGAGTTCGTCGACGCTGTTCGAGTTGGAGCGCTCGAGCGAGGCTTGCCGAACCTGCGCCGTCGGCGTCACCGGATCGGCGCTCGGCGGTGCGTGGAAGTTGCCCTTGCCGTCGAGCGCGAGCTGTGAGCGCTGCGCGAAATCCGCCAGGCGCAGACGGCCGACGGGGTTCTTGCCCTGGGTCACCGCTCCGGTGGAATCGATCGAGATCTTCTCGCCCACGGTCTGCAACAGCGCCGGACTGCCCTCCCAGGCGACGCGGCTGCCGTCTTCGCTGAGCAGGGCGCCCTGCTCGTCGAGGTGGAAGCGGCCGTTGCGCGTGTAGGTTTCGCCGTCCTCGTTCTCGAGCACGAAGAAGCCGTCGCCATCGAGCGCGAGGTCGAGCGGGTTGCCTGTGTGCTCGATGGCGCCCTGCGAGAAGTCGATCTCGCTCTGGGTGTCCATCGCGTCGCGCTTGCGACCCTGGCTCACTGCTTCGATGACGTGCGTGAAGCTGCCGATGCGCTTGTAGCCAGGCGCCTGGAGGTTCGCGAGGTTGGCCGCGATGTACTCCATGCGCTTCTGCGAGGCGCCCAGCGCATCGACGCCGCTCTGAAGACCGTTTTCCATCTCACGGTCTCATCGCAAGCGGCTTGCCAAGTCGGGGTCCGCACGGAAGGCGTGCAGGAACAAGGGCTTGCAGCCGTAGCGGCGGACCGGGAGGACGGCCGAGGGGGCAGCCCCCGGAAGGTTCTTCGCTGGCAGGGAGGAACTTGCCGCCTGCCGCGATGCCGGGCTGGGCGCCTGCCGCGATGCCGGGCTGGGCGCGGAACTAGGGCGCTTCCGTGGGCTCGTGCACCGCGGCCTTGGCCGCGCGTTCGGGCCACTGCTCGAGGATGCGCTGCACCTCACCCGTCTTCTCGCGGCCCTGCAACGAGGAGAGTGCGCTCGCGATCACCAGATCGTCCTGCTCGCGCAGGAGCGCGCCGGCGAGCCGCGCGAGGCCCGCATCGTCCGCAGCCGCGGCGAACTTCGCCGTCGTGCGGCGGCGCAGCGCGAGGTCTTCGATCGGATTCGAGAGGCACAGCGACTCGAGCGCGTCGCGGTCGTGTTCGTGAGTCAGCGCACGCCGGCCGAGCAGCTCGAGCGCGAAGGAGGCGAGCGAACCGCCGCGCGCGCGCCGGTCCTCGCTCGTGCGCAGCGTGAGCTCGAGCCAGTCCGCCGCGTGCGGGGTCTCCTTCTGGCTCGCTGCGCGCAACAGCGCGACCTTCTCGGCGGCCGAGCCGGCCGAGGCGAGCACGTCGCGGGCGCGCAGGTCGAGCGCGCCGGGCGTGTCGGTCTCCAGGGCGAGGAATTCGGCGTAGTACTCGCGCTCCTTCTTCGCGCCGCTCGCGCGTTCGGGCGGCGCGAGATCCTCGTCGTCGAGTTCGATCACCGAACCTTCCGCCCGGGGCAGCGCGCTGCGCTCGGCGAGAGCGCGCGTGAGCTCGGGTTGTTCCGCGCCAGTTCCGGCCGGCCGCACCCCTTCGGGCGCGGCGGCCGGGAGGGGGGGCGAGGGGGTCTGCATCGCAACCCGCTGCCAGACCAGCGGCACGCCTAGCGCCAGCGCCCCTCCAAGGAGGAGCAGCGTGGCGCGCGAGCGGTCGCGGGGCTGGCTCGGGTTCATCGTCCTTCCGCCGTCAGTAGACCTTGTGCTCCTTCGGCACGTTGATCTCGGCTCCACTTCCGTGGCACACGCCGCAGGACTCCACACCGCCGGCACTGGTCATGGCGGAGATGTGGGACTGGGCGTCGTCGGCATCGTGACACGAACCGCAGACCGGGGCCCAATTCTTCATCGGGAGCACTTGGTCCGTCGGGTGCGCGCGGTTCGCCGGCTCTTGCCAAGCGGTGCTCGTGCCGTGGCACTTCGCACAGCTCTTCACGCCGCTGGGGAAGACCGGGAACTCGACCTCTTCGAAGGTCACGATCCCGAAGTTGTTGGGATAGGCCGTCGAGCCGAAGCCGACGATCTCGTAGCTCGAGGCGTGCGCGAGCTCCGCTCCGGCGTGGATCTTGTGCAGCATGGTGCGGAAGTTCGGCGTCACGCCGTCGGTCGCGGGAGCATTCGCCGCGACATACTGCGGACGGTCTTCCATGCCGGCTGCCCCGTGGCACAGGATGCAGGTCGTGAAGCCCGCGCGGCCGGAGCCGTGCGCGTACACGGTCTGGTGGCAGGCGTTGCAGTTTTCGTCGCTCGAGATGAGCGAGTAGTGCTGCACCGTGCTGGCATCCCCCACGAGGAAATCGACCGCCGCCGGATCAGAGACGTCGCGATAGCTGTTGGTTTCGCTGTAGAGCGAGAGCACGGTCGTGCGGGTCGTGTAGAGCCCGACGCTGTAGGTCCCGTCGACGATCGGCTTGGCGCTCCACTTGCCCCAGGTCTCGTCGATGGTCGCGGTGTCGTTGATCGTCACCGGGTAGACCGACGGCATGACGTAGTCGGTCGTGTAGCTGCACAGCACGACGTTGCCGTTGCCGAACTCGGTCACCTCGGTGATCGTTCCGGTCGTGGCGTCGAGCGTGTAGTTGGTGGTGACGGTCTTGGTGGTCAGCGTGACCTCCTTGACCGTGGCGCCGGTGCTGTGCGCCTTGTTGAGTCCGAACGGATAGGTGCTCGAGCCGGTCTGGCCGAACCACAGGCGCGTGCCGTCCACGTACTGGATGCGCACGTACTCCTCGTCTGCCGTCCCGTCGTCCACCACGATGTAGTCGTCGCGGGCGAAGTTGGTCGCGGAGGCGACGTCGAGGTAGTTCTGCGGCGCGACGGTGTCGCTCGCGAGCGTGCTGTTCCCGCCCGCGGTCGCGGTGCGCACGAGCACGCTCGTCGCGGCGCCGGTGACGTTCCAGTGCGGGGTGAGCGCGGTCGTGAAGCTCTCCAGGGCTCCCGTGGAGACGCCCACGCGTTCCAGGAAGACCGGCGCCGGCAGGTTGACCGTGTAGGGCGGCGAACCGACCAGCTTCGAGACCGGGATCGAGCTCGAGAGCAGGAAGTTGTAGTTGTTCGTCGGACCCGCCACGAGAACGCTGATGTTCGTGACCGCCGAAGGCGTGATGTCCGCCCCGGTGTCGTCGACGATCGAGAAGGTCGCGACGATCTTCTCGCCCGGGTCGATCGTGCCGTCGTCGTCGTTGGTTCCGGCTTCGGCGATGCCCGTGAATTCGATGTTGACGCCCGGGTTGAAGCTCGGGTTCTGCAGCGGATGGATGTGCGCGTCCTCGACCGACAGCGAAGCGCCCGAGGCCGTGTGGCACAGGATGCAGTTCGAGTTGTCGGCCGTGTCGGGCATCGACTGCGTGTTGGCGTTGTAGACCTGGCCCCAGACGATGTCGTCGTGGCATGCGCCACAGGCGGCTTCCGTGGGCTGCGTCTTGTAGATGTCGCCCTGCGCCGGAGCTCCGAGCGGACCGTCGCCGTCGGGATCGCCGTGGCACAGGTAGCAGCTCGAGACGCCGGTGCGCAGCGTGTCCTCGAGCGACTTCTCGCCCGCGGAGAGCGAGCTGTAGCCGGAGTCGCGCGGCATCGCGATCACGCCCTGCGGCCAGGCCGGGAAGGCGACGCTCGAGAAGTCGATCACGCTGTTGCCGAAGCCGACCATCTGGTAGGGCTGCGGCGTGGCTGCGTAGTTGCGCGTGCCGTCGAGGTTGGTGCCGACGCCGAGCACCGAGGGGAGGTGCTCGCCGTTGTGGATCTTGTGGATCATCACCTTGAACTCGATCGTCACGCCGGGCGTGCCATTCGCAACGCCTGGGACGTTCTTGTCCTCGGCGCCCGCGGTGTGGCACAGGAGGCAAAGCGTCACGTTGCGACGCAGGCCGCCGTGGGCCTGGAGCGACTCGTGGCAACGGTTGCAGTTGTCCTGCAGCACGAGCTCGCGCGGCAGCAGGCTGCCGGTGTTGCCGATCAGGAAGTCGAACACCGCGTCGCCCGCGGCGCGCGCGCTGGCGGTGCCGAGCGTGTAGTTCCAGCCGACGTACATCCCGACCGTGTAGGTGCCTTCCTGCAGTGGCTGCCCCTGCAACTCGCCGTCTGAGAGCCCGAAGGACACGGTGTCGTTGAGCGGCGCGAGGTAGGTCGTCGGGATCGGCGCGGTGAAGGTGTAGAGGTACGAGCCGTCGGCCTGGCGCACGGAGGCCGTGGCCAGGTTCGTCTGCTCGGCGAGGACGCGCTGGTAGTTGCTGGTCGGTCCCGACACCAGGATGCGTGCGGTCCCGAACTCGGTGATGTTCCAGTTCGTCCCGTTGGACTTCTTGGCGGTGTAGTGCACGCTCAGCGTGTCGCCCGGCAGGAAGTTCCCGCCGGTTCCCGAACCGCCCGTGACCTCGCTGATTGCGAGCACGATTCCCGGCAGGGTGTCACCCTGCTCGTAGGCGGTCGGCGTCGTGTCGCCTTCGTTGCTGCCCTGCCCTCCGGCCGATCCCTGGTTCCCCGTGCTCCCGTCGCAAGCGGCGAGCAGTACGAGTGACAGACAGGCGAGGGAGCGGGAGAGCAGTGAGCTCTTGGCGCTCGCGCGCAGTGCTTGGTTGGCTCTCATGGCGTTCTCCTTGTTCTCGGGTTTGTGCTGGAGAGGGCCCTAGTAGGTCTTGTGCATGCGCTGCACGTTCCACTCGGCGCTCGCACCGTGGCACAGTTCGCAGGACTCGACGCCATCCGTGCTGGTCATGATCGAGATGTGCGCTTGAGCGTCGTCGGCGTCGTGGCAGGCGCCGCATTCGAGTTTCCAGCCCTGGAAGGGCAAGGTCTGACCGGCCGGATAGGTCCGGTCGGCGGGTGCGTGCCAGGCGGTATTCGTAGAGCCGTGGCACTTGGCGCAGTTCTTCACGCCGCTCGGCATGGAGGGGAACCCGACCGTCTCGAAGGTCGTGAGCGCGTAGTTGTTGGGATAGGCAGTGTTGCTGCCTCCGACGATGTAGTAGCCCGTCGGGTAGGCGAGGTCCTTGCCCATGTGGATCGCGTGCAGCATCTGCCGGAAGTCCACGGTCGTGTCCGCGTTGTTCGGCGAGTTCGGCGCGATGTAGTTGGTGCGGTCCTCGGTCCCCGCGCCGCCGTGGCACACGATGCAGGTCTGGAATCCGCGCCGGCCGTAGCCGTGGAAGCCCACGTCCTGGTGGCAGGCGTTGCAGTTGTCGCCGCTCGAGATCAGCGCGTAGGGCGTGATCGTCGTCGCGTCGCCCACGAGGAAGTCCGTCGTGCTGGCGTCGTTGGCCCAGCGGTAGCTGTTCGTCTCTCCGTAGAGCGAGAGGACGGTCGTCTTGGCACTCCAGAGCGAGACCGAGTACGTGCCGTCGACGATCGGCTTGGTCGTCCATTGGCCCGTGCGCTCGTCCTGGTCAGGCGAGTCGTCGAGGGTCATCGGGAAGACCGCCGGCATGACGAAGTCGGTCGTGTAGCTGCACAGCACGACGTTGCCGTTGCCGAATTCGGTCACCTCGGTGATCGCGCCGTTCGCGGCGTTCAGCGTGTAGTCGGTCGTCAGGGTCTTGGTCGTCAGGGTGACTTCCTTGACGGTGGCGCCGCTCGCGTGGTCGTGCAGCATCCCGTAGGGGTAGGTGGTCGAGCCGTTCGCTCCGAACCACAGCCGCGTGCCGTCGACGGTCTGGATCTTGGCGTACTCCTCGGCGCCCTGGCCGTCGTCGACGACGATGTAGTCGTCGCGTGCGAAGCCCGTGGCGTCGGCGACGTCGATGTAGTTGACCGGCGAGACGACGTCCGCGGTCAGCGTGCTGCTGCCGCCGGAGGTGGCCGTGCGCGTGTAGACCGTGGTCGTCGCTCCGGTCATGTTCCAGAGCGGGGTCGATTGCGTGTGGAAGACCTCGCCCGCCGCGGCGGTGGAGATCCCGGCGCGCTCGACGAGCACCGGCTGCGGCACGTTCACCGTGTACGGCGGCGTGCCAGTGACCATGCCCACCGGCACGGTCGCGTCGGCGATCACGTTGTAGTTGCTCGTCGGTCCGCTCAGCACGCAGGTGAAGTTGCCCAGCGTACTCGGGTCGACCGCCGTGCCCGTGTCATCGGTGATCGTGAAGGTCAGCGCGACCTTCTCGCCCGGATCGATCGTGCCGTCGTCGTCGTTCGTGCCGGCTTCGGAGACAGCCGAGATGTTGACGTGCAGGCCCGGGTTGAAGGTCGGGTCGAGCAGCGGGTGCGTGTGCGCCACTTCGATGCCTTCCGAAACCGGGGTGCCCGGATCGACGTGGCACAGCGCGCAGTTGGTGTTGTCCGCCGTGTCGGGCATCGTCTGACCGTTGGCCGTGTAGGGCGTGCCCGGGATCACGTCGTCGTGGCACGAGTAGCAGGCGAGCTCGGAGGGGTTCGTCTTGTAGCTGTCGCCCTGCGCGGGCGCCGCGATCGGGCCGGCGCCGTCGGGATCGCCGTGGCAGATCAGGCAGTTCGAGACACCCTTGCGCAGCGTGTCCTCGGTCGCCTTGTCGGTCGAGGAGAGCGCGGTGTAGCCCTGGTCGCGCGGCATCGCGACCAGCGCGGCCGGCCAGACGGGGAACTCGATCTCGGAGAAGTCGTTCAACGAGTTGTTGAAGCCGACGATCTCGTACGGCTCGGCCGTGGCGGCGTAGTTGCGCGAACCGTCAGGGTTCGTGCTCACACCGAGGACCGAGGGCAGGTGCGCCGCGTTGTGGAGCTTGTGGATCATCACCTTGAAGTCGATGGTGACGTTCGGGGTCCCGCCGGCGACGCTCGGGACGTTCTTGTCCTCGGCGCCCGCGGTGTGGCACATCAGGCACAGCGTCACACTGCGGCGAGATCCGCCGTGTGCCTGGAGCTCGTCGTGGCAGCGGTTGCAGTTTTCCTGCCCCACGACGGCACGCGCCACCGCAGTGCCGGTGTTGCCGATCACGAAGTCGAGCTCCGTGTCGTTCGTCAGGCGCAGCGCCGCTCCATCGATCGTGTAGTTCCAGCGCCCGTAGATCGCGACCGTGTAGGTCCCGTCGAGCAGCGCTTGGCCGGTGAGCTCGCCGTCCGCGGCGCCGAAGGTCGCCGTGTCGTTCAGCGGCGCGATGTAGTTCGCGGGGATCGCGACCGGGAAGGTGTAGACGTAGGAGCCGTCGTCCTGCGCGACCGAGGCCGTGAACAGGTCCTGCTGTTCGGCGATTACGCGCTGGTAGTTGCTCGTCGGGCCCGAGACGAGCGCGCGCCCGCTGGCGAGCTCCGCGATGTCCCAGTCCGAGCCGTCGGTCTTCTTGACAGTGTAGTGCACCGCGATCGTGTCGCCGGCGCGGAAGCGGCCGCCCGCGGCATGGCCGCCGGTGAGCTCGAGAATGTTGAACTCGATGCCGGGCGTCGTATCGCCCTGCTTCAAGTTCGTGTCCGTCGCGAGGCTCCCGCCTGGCGGCCCGTCCGCTCCGCGAGGGCCGGTGCTGCCGGAGCAGCCGGCGAGCAGGAGCAGCGGCAACAGGATCAGGGACGGGGAGAGCGGGGACTTGCGGGTGGTCTCGAGCGAGTTTTGATTGGCTCTCATGACATTCTCCGTGTGATCGCAGATTCGTGAGGCGGTCGGTTTGTGCCGCGGATCTGCGGCAGCGGTTCGGTGTTGAGCGGTCGTGAGCGGTGAACGTGCGGACTCGGGGTGCGCTGGGCGTTCCATCAGAGGATCGCGCTTCTGGCCGGCGAGCGCAGTACGCAACTCACCTGAGCCGGGCCCTTCGCTTGTCGGTAGCGCGCTGCGCGTTGCGCTGCGCGCGATCGAATCAGTGGTGGCATTCGAGGCAATTGGAGCCGTTGTCGACATGGGGGAGCGGTTGTCCATTTCCGTGGCACTGTCTGCAGTTCATCCCGGGGATGTGCCCGTCGGGCATGGGCGCGGCGAGCGCGTGGCTCGGCGTGTCCTTGTGGCAGGTCTGGCAGTTTTCCTCGAAGCGCAGAGGTTCGTGGCACGTCAGGCAGTGGCGGTCGAGTGGATCACCCCAGGAGCCGGCGTGGTTGATGGGCTTGGTCGCGCTGTGGCAGGCCTCGCACGATTCGGGTTCGTGGCAGGCGGAGCAGCTCTTGCGGTCCATGCTGGCCGACAATCCGTGCCCACGGCGGCGCCAGAAGCCGTTGTGGCTCTGGGGCGGCTCGCTCTTGTGACACGCGGTGCAGCTGGACTCGGAGTGGCACGTGTCGCAGCGCTCGGCGCGCACGTCGTTGCTGTTCGCACGCATGACGCGGCCGTGCTCGCGCTGCCAGGTCGCGCCGTGGTTCGGCGGCGGGACGTCCTCGCGGATCTTCGAGTGGCAGGTGCTGCATTCGGTGGGCGCGTTCTTCTGCTGGTGGCAGGCGACGCAGGTGTCCATCCCGATTTTCAACTCGGGCGTGACCATCTCGCTCGTCGCGACGGCCGCGTGGCAGGCCGTGCACTCGAGGTCGAGCGTGGCGTGCTTCAGGTGCGGGAAGACGATCTCCTCGGACTGCCGGCTGTAGTCGTGCGCCTTGAACTCGTTGCCCTCGAAGAGCTGCGCGATCTGTTTTTCGGGCGGCTTCTGCGCGTCGATGTCGTTGTGACACAGCGCGCACTGCTTCGCGTTCGGGATCGTCGGCCGTTCGTCGGTGTCCGACTTCAGGTGGCAGTCGGTGCAGCCTAGGCCCTGGTCCTCGATGTGCAGCTTGTGGCTGAAGGAGAAGGGTTTCACGTCGCTCTGCAGCGAGCCGATGATCGCGCAGCCCGCCAGGCCGAGAAGCGCGGTGAGAGACGCGAAGCGGGCGCGTTTGCCCAGCGTGGTCCAGCGGTTCAGAAGCGCCACAGGGCACCTCCTCTCAAGGCGTTGTACGTTTCGTAGTTGTCGTTCTCGATGTCGTAGGACAGCTCGAACGTGAGGTTCTTCGCGAACTTGTACTGGGCGTGCGCGTACCAGGTCCGCACGTCGTCGCGCTCGCTGTTCTGGAAGATGTCGTACTTGTAGAGCGAGTAGTACGACCCGGCGCCGAACTTCCACTGCTCCTGCGTGTCGTAGGAGAGGTCCGCGCCGAGCGCGGTGGTGTCACGGCCGTCGCCGTCCCAGAAGTCGCCGAAGAGCGAGAGGTCGAGCTGGTCGGCGAGCACGTCGCTGAAGACGGTCGTCAGCCGGTAGCGTTCCCAGTCGCGGTTGAACTCGCCCATGTCCGCCGAGTCGCGCACGCGCCGCGCGTCGACCGCGAAGTCGAGCTGGATCTTGTCGCTGAGCTCGGTCGAGGCGGAGATCCCGTACTGGCGGTAGGGATAGAGCGCGAGCAGGATCGAGGTGTAGGGATCGATGCCTTCGGGCAGCTCGTTCTGCGTCTGGAACAGCTGGTAGTAGGTCGCGGCGAGCGTGAGGCCGGCGCCGGGGCTCGTCCACTGGCTGCGCAGGCGCAGGTCGCGGTCCTGGTCTTCCAGGCGCGTGTACTGCATCTCGCCGGACCAGCCGTTCTCGAAGCGCTGCCACAGACCGAGTCCGAGGATCCCGTTGCCCGTGTTGACCAGCGTGTCGTCCTCGATGTGCATCCAGTCGATGCGCGCGCGGCCGCCCTTCCAGGGCCGTTCCTCCGCGAACGCGCCGAGCAGCGAGCGCTTTTCGCTCGTGCCCTGGTACAGGCGCACCGGGATGCCGCCGTAGAAGCCGGCGCTGAACTCGCTCTTGCCGGTCGGATGCGTGCGGAACGCGAGACCGTCGTAGTGCACGATCTCCGGCGTTTCGTACTCGAGCTGGCGACCGATGCGCAGCTGACCGAGGCCTTGCGGCGGGAGCACGTCCACGTACGCGTCGTAGAGCTTGAAGTCGACCGCCTGGTCGTGGAGGTCGGAGAGCCCGCTGAAGACGCTCCCGGGCTGGCGGCCGTTCAGGTCGGCCGCGATGCGCGTCGTGATGTGCGCCTTGATCCAGGGGTAGCGCGTGTCGGACCATCCGACCGACACCAGGTTGTTCGAGTCGAGGTCCTTGTCGCCGCCGGTCCAGCGCGCGACGAGCTTCGAGGAGAGGAAGCCCTCGAACTTCGCGCCCGTCTCGGCGACCGGCGCGGGCTGCGCGACCGTCGAGGGAGCCGCCGGCGCGGACTTCGCCGGAGTCGCGGCGGCAGCGCCACCGGCCTCCTGCTCGGCAGGACTCGCCTGCGCGGGCGTGCCCTGCGCGGGAGCGGCGGCGGACGGCGAAGTCTCGGGCTCGAGGCTCGCACAACCGGCGAGCGCCGTACCGAGCAGGGCTGCGTGCCACGCGTGTCGCGCGGCGCGAGTTTTCGAGGTCTGGATGGCTGGTGAGGACATGGCGGGTTGCGAGGTGTTCACGTCCTGGTTCTCGGGGGCGTTCTCGCTGCTGGTAGATCACTCCTTTGGCGACCCCCGTGGGGGATGGGCCGTGCGTCGGTCTGCGGCTGGGTACGAGTGCGTAGACGGCGGAGGACCTGGGGCACGACTCGCAAGCCGCGCGGCTGGCGTGAAAGCGGGGCGAGCCCACCGGGCCGCGAGCTGCCTCCCATCGACAGCGCATCCGACTACGCACAGCTCGGTGGAGCACTACGCCGTGCGTATGGGCCCTCAGGGCTCGGTCAACCCATACCTTGATCGCGATCACGCTGTCGAAAGCGTGGTCGGGCCTCGCGCGACCTGCGGCGCCCTCCACCGCTCCGAGGCAACCATGCGAACACTTTCCGCTCTCGTACTCACGTTGGCCGGGTCGCTCGCCGCCGCATGTGGCTCGCACACGCAGGCGCCGCGCTGGAGTTCGATCGACTCGGGCGCGGCCCCTGCCTCGACCCAAGACATCGAGGTCCCGCCGCCGCCGTTCTCCGAGGGGGTCTTCCCCTGCACCGACTGCCATGACCCCGAGCTGCCCTTCAATCCCAAGCCGCGCAAGCTGCAGATGGCGCACCAGGACATCGTGCTGCAGCACGACGCCGAGCACCGCTGGTGCCTGGACTGCCACTCGGCCACGGAGCGCGACAAGCTGCACCTGGCGAGCGGCGAGCTGGTCGACTTCACGGAGTCGTACAAGCTCTGCGGCCAGTGCCACGGCGACAAGTACCGCGACTGGCGCGCCGGCGTGCACGGACGACGCAGCGGCATGTGGGACGGGCACAAGTCCTACTTGCTGTGCGTCAACTGCCACAACGCGCACTCGCCCGCCTTCAAACCGCTCCAACCCAAGCCGCCGCCGCCGCGGCCCCACGGAGGTGACCAGTGAGCCAGCACGAATCGAACGCACATTCCAGTCCAGGTTGCGGCGCACACGCCTGCAACTGCGCCGGCGAGTCCGAGGCCGAGCTCCTCGAAGTCCCGCTCACCGACGGCCCGATCGATCCCGAGATCGAGGCGGCCACGCGCCGCGAGTTCCTGTGCATCGTCGCCGGCTGCGCCGCGGCCCTGACCGTGGGCGGGTGCAGCGAGATCACGCACACGAACTTCTTCCAGAAGCGCTTCCGCGAACTCGGCCCCGAGGAACGCGCGAGCGTCATCGCCGGGCTCGAGAAAGAGTACAGCGAGCGCTTCGGCAAGGCCGTCACGGTCAGCACGCAGCCCGCGCGCGAGGACGTGCAGTTCGGCTACGCGCTCGACATCTCGCGCTGCATCGGCTGCCGCCGCTGCGTCTACGCCTGCGTCAAGGAGAACAACCAGAGCCGCGACCCGCAGGTGCACTGGATCCGCGTGCTCGAGATGGACAAGGAGGCGGGCATCGATTTCGAGCATGCCAACGCCTACTACGACGCCGAGACGGTGCCGCGCCCGGGGCACTTCTACCTGCCGACCGCCTGTCAGCAGTGCGACAACCCCTCGTGCGTGAAGAGCTGCCCGGTCGGCGCGACGTGGAAGGAGCCCGACGGCATCGTCGTGATCGACTACGACTGGTGCATCGGCTGCCGCTGCTGCATGTCGGCCTGTCCGTACGGGGCGCGGCACTTCAACTGGACCGATCCGAGCCTGCCCTCCGAGGAGATGAACCCGGAGACGCACTATCTCGGGAACCGCCCGCGCATGAAGGGCGTCGTCGAGAAGTGCACCTTCTGCGTGCAGCGCACGCGCCAGGGACGCTACCCCGCGTGCGTCGAGGTCTGCCCCGTGGGAGCGCGCAAGTTCGGCAACCTGAGCGATCCGAACAGCGAGATCCGCTACATCCTCGAGCACAAGCGCGTGTTCGTGCTCAAGAACGAGCTCAACACGCGTCCGCGCTTCTTCTACTTCTACGGTCTGTGAGAAAGGGCGCCTTCACGTGAACAGCCTTCGACTCTTCACCCGCTTCGGCACCGACAGCCTGCGCGCGATCTCGCGCGGCAACAGGCTCTACTGGATCTGGATCTCCTTCCTGCTGCTCCTGATCGGCGCCGGCGTGACGGCCTACGTGCACCAGTCGCGCGGCGGCCTGATCACGACCAGCATGCGCGACCAGGTCTCATGGGCCTTCTACATCGGCAACTTCACCTTCCTCGTGGGCGTCGCCGCGGCCGCCGTGCTGCTCGTGATTCCGGCCTACGTCTACGAGTGGAAGCCGATCAAGGAGGTTGTGATCCTGGGCGAACTGCTCGCGATCTCGGCCATCACGATGTGCGGCTTGTTCGTGACCGTGGACGTCGGACACCCCGAGCGCCTGTGGCACCTGATCCCCTACCTGGGCAACCTCAATCTGCCGCGCTCGATGCTGGCCTGGGACGTGGTGGTGCTGAACAGCTACCTCGTGCTCAACGTAATCATCGTCACGTACCTGCTCTTCTCGCTGCACGCGGGCCGCGCTCCGAACAAGAAGATCTTCCTGCCGCTGGTGCTGTTCTCGATCCCTGCTGCGATCGGCATCCACACGGTGACGGCCTTCCTGTACTGCGGCCTGCCCGGCCGCCCGTTCTGGAACACGTCGATCCTCGTGCCGCGCTTCCTGGCCTCGGCGTTCTGCTCGGGACCCGCGGTGCTGATCGTGCTGATGCAGATCCTGCGCCGCTTCACGCGCTTCGAGATCCAGAACGAGGCGATCTGGAAGATCGCCGAGCTGATGTCCTACGCGATGGGCGTCAACCTGATCCTGCTCGGCGCGGAGGTGTTCAAGGACTACTACTCGAACACCGAACACCTGATCCACATGCGCTACATGTTCGAGGGCGTCGACGGGCACACCGCGATCGTCCCCTGGATGTGGCTCTCGGTCTTCTGCTCGATCGCAGCCTTCCTCGTCTTCCTCGTGCCCAAGACGCGCCGCAACCCGATCTGGCTCAACGTCGGCTGCGCGCTGATCTGGGTCGGCGTGTACATCGAGAAGGGCATGGGACTGGTGATCCCGGGCATGACGCCGGACACGCTGGGCGAGATCTACGAGTACTTCCCCTCGCACACCGAGTTGTGGGTCGCCGCAGGCGTGTTCGCGACGGGCTTCCTCGTCTTCACGCTGCTGGTGAAGATCGCCACGCCGATCATGCTGGGCGAGTACCAACCCGCGGGAACGAAGCTCGCGCACTGAGACCCCCGAAAAGCCGGAAGGGCTCCGGGTGGAGCCCTTCCGCCCGGATCGGGCGCCCCCCGGCGCCATTCCGGCCCGCATCCCCCCCGGGATACGGCGATCAGGACTAGACGATCTGCGTCAAGTCGCGCATCAGCTCGTTCTGGACCGTGATCACGCGCGAGTTGGCTTGGAAGCCGCGCTGCGCCTCGATCAGGTTCACGAACTGCTCCGCTGTGTCGATGTTCGAGTTCTCGAGCGCGCCGCCGACCACGGAGCCCGCGCGACCCGTGCCGCCGGCAGAGATCTGCGCTGCACCGCTGTTGGTGCTCTCGGCGAAGAGGTTGTCACCCGTCTGGCTCAGGCCTTCGGGGTTGGTAAAGGTCGCGATGCCGATCGCACCGAGCGACTTCTGCTGGCCGTTCGTGTACAGACCCATCACGCTGCCATCGGAGGAGACCGACATGCTCGCGAGCTGTCCCACGCCGTAGCCATCCTGCGTGCTGACGAGCACTTCGCCCGCCGCACCGAACTGCGTCAGGCCGGTGAAGACCCCGTCGGTACCGAGGTTGAGGTTCACGGTCTGCGGGCTCGACTGGCCGTTGAAGGACAGCGTGATCGCCGGATCGACGCCGCCCAGCCCCGTGGGCGAGCCGTCGTCTCCGAAGCGCAGGCCGGTGATCGGGCCGCTGATGACACTGCCGTCGGAGCTCTCGAGCGAGGGCGAGATGTTCCAGGTGCCGTCGTCCTGACGCTCGAAGCTGAGCGTCAGCGTGTGCGCGACGCCCGCGGGGTCGAAGACTTCCATCGCCGTCGCGACCGTGTCCGGAGCCGTGCCCTCGGTCGTGACCGACATCGCATAGCGCGTCCAGTCGGTCGTGCCCGTGGCCGCCGACCCGTCGAGCAGCGAGAGCTGCAGGTCGGTGACTCCCGCGGTGTCGGCTTGGACGACGAGCTTCCCGCTCGCGTCGAGGCTGACGGTCGCGCCGGGGAACTGCGCATCGACGAAGTCGACCAGCTCCTGCAGCGTGGTCCCATCGTTCGCCGCGCCGTAGGTGAAGGTCGAGTTGATCGCCGTGCCGTCGGTGTCGACGCCGGTGATGGTGATCGTGTCGCCGTCCACGTAGTCGGTCGTGTTGCCCGGCAGGTTGTTGAGCTCGGTCGATGACGTGACGGCGGTCTGCGAGCCGGTGACGAGCGAGGTAGAGACGCCGAGCAGCTCGGCCAAGTCGCGGCCAGAGGTGCCCGCGGTGACCTTGAGCGTGACGTTTTCGCCGACTCCGTTGCTGGTGATCGAGACGCCGCCCGAGCCGTTGACGCTCGCGCTCACGCCGTCGAAGGCGTTGATCGCGTCGACCACGTCCTGCGCCGTCACGCTGCCGGTCGTGCTCGTCAGGCTCACGGTCTGCGGCGCGGAGCCGTTGACGGTGATTTTCATCGTCCACGTCTCGCCCGTGGGGATCGTGTAGGGACCCGCGTTCGAGGAGGTCAGCGTCGCGGGCGAGCCGTCGGCGAAGGCCTCGGAGGACGAGAGCACTTCGGGCAGCGGACCCGTGACCACTTTAGGCAGGTTCCCGGCCATCTGCGCCGTCGTCGTCGCGCTCGGCGAGAGCAGCGAGTCGGTGTCGATCTGGATCGGCGAACCGCCGGGGCTGATGACCTGCGCGCCCGTGCGCTGGTCGACGAGGAAGTGGTTCGCGTCGAGACCGAAGGAGCCCGCGCGCGTGTAGAGGTTCTGCAGCCCGCTGCGCACCGCGAAGTAGCCGTTGCCCTGCAGCGCGAGGTCGAAGACGCGCCCGGTCGTGGTCAGCGAGCCCTGCGAGAGGTTGCGCGAGGTGGCCGCGAAGCGCACGCCCAGTCCGACCTGCGTCGGATTGCGGCCGCCGCGGCCGGTGGACGGACCCGACGCGTAGTTCAGCGTCTGTGCGAACTGCGCGCTGAAGATCGCCTGCGAGCCCTTGAAGCCCGCTGTGTTCGAGTTCGCCAGGTTGTTACCGATGAGGTCGATCCAGCTCTGGTGGGCCTGGAGGCTGCTGAGCGCTGCGTAGAGGGAGCTTGACATGGTTGTAGGGAACGTGTGTTTCGGTTCGTGCCGTGGAATGCCTGGTGTGGAAGGGAGTGCGCGCCGGTTCAGGAGTTGCCGCTGCCCGTGTCCGAACCACCGCCGCCGCCCGTGTCGATGTTGCCGAGGATCTCGGTCACGTTGCCCAGCGGCACGTCGTGCCCGTTGATCTCGAGCGTCGCGATGCCGTCGAGGATCTTCACCTTGTTCACCGTGCCGGTCGCTTCGGCGTTCGTGTCCGGGTCGATGTAGTTCACGTTCTGGCCGATCAGCGCGCTCGACTGCGTCAGCTGCGACATGACTGCGTTGGTCTGCTGCAGCACCGCGAGGCCGAGGATGTTCTGGTTGAGGTTCTGCATCTGCTCCAGGCTCGAGAACTGCGCCAGCTGCGCGACCATCGCCTGGTTGTCCTGCGGAGCCATCGGATCCTGGTTCTGCATCTGCGCGACGAGCATCTTGGTGAACGCGTCCTTGTCGAGCGTCGTGCTGCTGCCGCCCAGCGCGGTGTCGGACGAGAGGTAGGCCGTGTCGAGATTGCTGACGGGAGAAACGCTCATGTTTGACCTCAGGCGTAGGTGTCGATGCCGCCCGACTGGGCGGCGAGGGTCTGGATGAGGCGCTGCCGTTCGACGCGCGCCTCCTGTTCGATTTCGCGCTGCGTCGGCTGGCCCGCATGCGGCTGCGCGCCGCGCGGATCGGGCTGCGCGCCCTGGTGTTCGAAGCCGAGCTGCAAGTCGAGCTGGCGCGTCTGGATCCCGAGCTGGTCCAGCGTCGCCTTGAGTTCGGGGACGTGGCGCTCGAGCGCTTCGAGCGTCTCGCGCTTCTCGGCGCGTACGACCGCGCGCAATTCGCCGGCGTCGACGTGCATGCGGATCGTGATCCGGCCGAGATCGACCGGCGTGAGCTGGATCGTCGCCGTGCGCAGCCCGGGCGAGAGCTGCACGCGCATCTGGCGCAGGATGTCGGCCGCGCGCTCGGTGTCGGCGGGCGTGGGCGGCGCAGGCGGCGGCGCGGGCGCGAGCTTGGGCGCGCTGATCGCGGGCGTCTCGCTGCGCGGCTGGGCCGGAATGGCGGAGGTGTTCGTGCTCGCGGCCTCGTGCACGCGCGGCGGCAGCGCGTCGGCCGAATTCACCTCGGACGAGGAGTCGACACTCGCGCGCTCGTCGCCGGCCGCAGGCTGCGCGTTCGCGTCGCCCTCTTCAGCCGCGGCAGCGGCGAGGGGTGCAGGCGCGGAGTTCGCCGCGCTCGCGGTATTCGAGCTGCCGGCGACTTCGGAGGTCGCCGCGGCCTGCCCTGCAGCGGGCGAGGGCTTGCGATCGGCGACCGGCAACGCGGGTGCGGTCGGGACGAGCAGCGGGAGCGCGAGCTCCTCGTCGGTCTTCGCTTCCACTGCGGGCTGCGCGGCCTGTGCATCCGCGCTGCTCGTGCGCGGCGCGGGCTTGGGGCTCTGCGCGGGATCTTGGGCGGGAGTCTCGCTGTCGCGAGCTGTCTTGGGCGTGACGCGCGCGTCGCCGAGGTGCTCTTCGAAGTCCTTGGGCTGCGCCTGGGGCTCGGCTTCGTTCGCAGGAGCGGGGTCGTGCCGCGTGCGCGACTTGCGCTGCGCCTCGCGCGTCGCTGTGGAATGCGCTTCTTCCACACGCGCTTCCTTGCGCGTGTTCGCGGCTCGATCGTGATCCGTGCGAGGAGAGTGAAGGGACGGCCGTCCCGTGCCGGACGGCCGTCCGCTTGCTTCCAAGAAACGGAGACTCGTGGAGTTCTCCATCGCTGCCTGGGGAGCAAGCGTGTTGCCAAGCCGAGCCCAGGGCTCGAAGTCCCTGTCCCTACGTGGCTTGCGCCATCGGCTCGCCGCGGGTGGGCGATTCGCCGCAGGAAAAGGGTTCTCGAATTCATGTTCGATCCGGGTTCGAGCGCGAACAAATCGCGCGCGGCGCCCGTCCTTCGAGTGCCTTCTTGGGCCTGGACGAATCCGTCCCCCTGCTTCGAACATGAGCGCAGGGCGCCACCCCGGGCGCGTTCTCGCCTGGCGGGGTAAGCTTTTCTGGACCGGCTCACTCGTAAGAACCCCAGCCGGAGCCCATGCGGTCCGCTTTCGCCCGTGCGAGAGCCGGGTCCTGCAGCGCGGTTCCCTACACAAGACTCCTCATGCGACTCCAAAGCAGCCTCAGCCTCCTCTCGTTCCTCATCGCGCTCTCTCTTCCCGAGTCTGCTTCCGCTCAGCACGCGCAGGTCTCCAACGTGGCCGTCCAGCCTGGGAACCCCAGCCGCGTGTGGGTCTGCAACAAGGACAACGGCACCGTCTCGGTGGTCGACGTCTCGACGAGCCAGATCGTGGCCGAGATCCCGACGGGCGTGCACCCAAGCTCACTGTGCTTCGACCCCTCCGGCTCGCGCGTCTTCGTCGCCAACCGGCGCGGCAACGTGCCGGTCGACAAGAGCTTCATCACGCCCTTTGACGGCAGCGAACTGCGCGGGACCGTGAGCGTGATCGACCTCGCGTCCCTGGCCGTCACGAACACGCTCTCCGACGTCGGCGTCGAACCCTACGGCATCGCGACCGCGCCGAACGGCAAGTACTTCGCCGTCTCCGGCACGCGCCAGGGCACGCTCAAGTTCTACGATACGAACACGCTCGCCCCGCTCCTGACGCTGCAGTTCCCGCGCGACCTGAGCCAGATCCCCAGCGGCCTGACGATGGCCGACGTGGACGCCAATCGCGACGGCGTGGCCGACACCGGCGACCCGCGCGGCTTCGTGATCCGCTCCGACAGCCAGCGCATCTTCGTCGTGCACCACAAGTCGTCCTACGTCTCGGTGGTCGACGTGACGCTGAACGCCAGCGGCCTGCCGACGGCCGCGAGCGTACTCGCGAAGGTCAACGTCGATGAGTACCCCTTCGACCCGGTCTTCAACCCGGTCCCGGTGCGAACGATCCAGAGCCAGGGCAAGCCGCGCTTCCTCGAGGACATCGCGCTCTCACCCGACGGAACGCACCTCGCGGTCCCGCACGTGCTGCACAACGTCAACCACGACGTGAACTTCAACTTCGGGCCGGGCCTCGCGGGCAACTTCGCCAACCGCGTGTACCCCGCGCTGACGATCCTCGACGCGCTCACGAACAGCTTCGGCCAGCCGGGTGACGGCTCGCGCCGGCTGCACAATGAGCTCTCCGACCCGATGCATCCCGCGGAGTTCGTGCCCTACGGCCGCGGGTCGCGGACGGCGAACGGCGGGCTGCCGACGCTGGGCGGGACCGGCAATCCGATCCCCGGCTCGACGATCACCTTCGTGGTCGACGGCATGACCCCGGGTCAGTCCGCGGTGCTGCTGCTCGGCATGACCGAAGCGCACCTGCAGATGGGCAACGCAGGCACGCTGCTGCTGCGCCCGCGCGTCACGATCCCGATGGTCGGCAACTCGGCGATCTTCACGGTTCCCGCGAGCATGGCCAACCTCACCGGCCTCGCGCAGGTGCTCGTCACCGATCTCTCGGGCCAGCAGGCGTACTCGACCGGCCTGCGCTTCGTGATCGGCACCGCGGGCCACGGCCTCAACAAGCTCGGCTACCGCGCCGGGCAGCCGCAGTTCGCGCGCTACAGCCCCAGCGGCAACTCGCTGCTGATGCTGAACCGCGGCTCGGAGGACCTCTTCCTGTACAAGGTCAGCGGCAACGACCTCGAACTGCAGTCGGTCTTCCCGCCGCGCCATGCCTTCACCCCGCGCGCGGCGCTCGACACGACCAGCCCGATGGGCGACCTGCCGCTCGGCATGGCGGTCGTGCCCGACCTCTCCACGCCCAACGACGACGCGATCGTATACGTGATCAACGAGGTCACGCGCACGCTCTCCGTGCTGCGCGTGGACTGGGCCACGGGCACGATCCACAAGCTGCGCGACCAGATCCACACGCACTCGGGCCCGGATGCGATGACGGACTCGCAGATCCTGGGCGAGGAAGTGTTCGAGGACGCCTCGCGCCCGCAGACCTCGGGCAACTTCAACAACTCGTGCGCCTCCTGCCACTTCGAGGGCGGCGAGGACGCCAACATCTGGCAGCGCTCGAACGGCCCGCGCAGCACGATGCCGAGCTACGGCGGCACGCTGGGCACCGGCCTGATCCTGTGGAAGGGCGTGCGCCTCAACATGGGCGAAACCGGCCCGATGTTCGGTGGCGAGAACGGCGGCACCGGCATCCTCACCGACGCCGAGCAGGCCGCGCTGCGCGACTACCACGAGGTGATCCCCTTCCCGCTCAACCCGAACCTCAACCCTGTCGGCAGCGGCTACAGCACGCTCGCGGCGCTGGGCAAGGACCTCTACTTCGGGTTCAACGACACGGGCCTCAACCCGACCTTGCGCCACGCCGGTTGCGCGGTCTGCCACCCGGACTTCGAGTCGAACCCGGGCAGCTTCCCCGGTCCGCGCATGTACACGGCGGACTTCCTCAACCCGCTGCTCTCGCACGGCGAGACGATCGGCCAGCTCGATCCGACCTGCTTCTCGCTGCAGCAGAACATCGTCGCGATCAACATCCGCAACGTGAACACTGCGGCGAACGGCGACATCGACGGCGACGGACTCCCCGACCCCGACCGCAACTCGGACGGCTACGTCGACCTCGAGACCTACAACATCATGAACGTGGACAAGGACGACGGCTTCCGCCGCGACGACGGGAACAGCTACCTGTGCCCCTGCGACCCGGCGACGGACGCGAACTGCGACCAGGCGAACCCGTTCACCTTCTTCCTGCGCAACAAGTCGCTCTTCTCGATCCCGCAGAAGATGGGCGTGTTCGCGAGTGGCCCGTACTTCCACGATCACGCCGCGTACTCGCTGCGCGCGCTGCTCGACCCGGACGTGCAGGCTCTCAGCCCCGTGTACGGCTCGCCGGCCTTCCCGGGCCAGCAGCCCTATCCCGGCCTGAACAAGATCTTCAACGAAGTGCACGACCTGCGCGGCCACGAGCAGTTCGTCCAGGGCATCTCGAAGGTGCAGCTCACGCTGCAGTCGGGAACGAACATCGACAACGACATCGAAGCGCTGCTCGCGTACATCAAGTCGCTGTAGTTCTCGAGAGCTTTCGCACTTCATCCGGCCGCGGCGCTGCAAGCGTCGCGGCCGGATTCGTTCAGCGCTCGCGCACCTGGAGCGTGCCGTCGTTCTTGCCGACGACCAGCACGTGCGCGAGGCCGAGGAACAGGCCGCTCTCGACGATCCCCGGGATCGTGCGCAGCGTGCGCTCGAGCCCTTCGGGGTCCTCGATCCCCGACGCGAAGGAGCAGTCGAGCACCGCGTTGCCATTGTCGGTGCGGTAGCTCTGCCCGGCGTGCCGGCGTTCCTTGGGGGTGCAGCAAAGGCGCGCGATCGCGCGCGCGACGCTGGGCACTGCGAAGGGCACGACCTCCACCGGCAGGGCGAAGCTCGTCCCGAGCTTCGGCACGACCTTGCCCTCGCCGACGACGATCACCATGCGGCGTGCCAGGGTGGCGACCACCTTTTCGCGCAGCAGCGCACCCCCGCCGCCCTTCACCATGCGAAAGCTCGGGTCGATCTCGTCCGCGCCGTCGATGCCGAGGTCGAGCGACTCGACCGCCCCAAGGTCCACGAGCGGGATGCCCCACTCGCGCGCCTTGCGCTCGGTGTCGAGCGAGGTCGGGACACCGCGCACGCGCAGGCCCTCGCTCCGGATCCGCTCGGCGAGGCGCAGCAGGCTGAAGTGCACCGTCGACCCGGTCCCAAGGCCCAGGGTCATGCCGTCTTCGACGAAGTCCGCGGCCCGGGCTCCGGCGAGCGCCTTGGGGTCGGGGGTCGGGGGGGTGGCCACGCGAGGTGATCCTACTCGTCGCGCTCCCCTGATTCCGCCCCCTCCCCGGGCCTGGCCTGTGCCCTTTCCCCCGCTCGGCCTACGCACTCAAGCCCTGGCCAGGGGCTGGACGATAGGCTATCCTGAGACCCAGTCTCATTTAGACATGCGCCCCCTGTCCGAGCTCCGACCCGGCGACTGCGCCCGCCTCACCCGCGTGGGCGGAGAGCGCGGTTTCTGCAGGCGACTGATGGAGATGGGTTTCCTGCCCGGCACCCAGGTGCGCCTGGTGCGCGCGGTCGGGATCGGCGACCTGATCGAGATCGAGGTGCGCGGTGCGCACATCAGCCTGCGGCGCAGCGAAGCGCAGGCCCTGTTCCTCGAGCGGCCTCGATGACCTCCACTCCCGCAGCCCCCCGCGCCACGCGGCGCGCGCGGGTCGCGATCGCCGGCAATCCCAACACCGGCAAGACGACCGTCTTCAACCGCCTCACCGGCGCGCACCAGAAGGTCGGCAACTACGCCGGCGTGACGGTCGAAATCCACGAGGGCCGGCTGGCGCTCCAGAAGAGCGGAACGGTCGACTTGCTCGACGTGCCCGGCGCCTACAGCCTCTCCGCGCGCAGCCGCGAGGAAGAGCTCGCGATCCAGGCCATCGCCGGGCTCGAGCCCTTCGCCTCGCCCGATCTCGTGGTCGTCGTCGCCGACGCGACGCAGCTCTCGCGCAACCTCTACTTCGTGCTGCAGGTGCTCGAGCTCGGCCTGCCGTGCGTGATCGCGCTCAACATGACGGACATGCTGGCCGAGCGCGGCCTGGTCGTGGACGTGCGAGCGCTGGAGCAGGAGCTCGGGGTCCCCGTCGTCGAGACCACCGGCACGAGCGGCAAGGGTCTCGCGGAGCTGCGCGAGCGCATCGACGACGCGCTCGTGAACAACGCGCGCCACGTGCCGCGCAATCTGACCAGCAGCCTCGGCCCACAGCTCGCCGAGGACCTCGCGCTGGTCTCGGAGGCGATTCCGCTCTACTGGTCGCGCGGGAGCCAGGAGCGCAAGCGCGCGCTCGCGCTGTGGGCGCTGATCTCCATCGACGACAACGACGAGCTCGCGGACGTGCCCGCCGCATTGCGCGCCAGCGTGCTCGAGCGCCGCGCGCTCGCCGCCGCAGAGGGACGCTCGATCGACACCGAGATCGTGCAGACGCGCTACTCCTGGATCGACAGCCGCATGCCGAGCTTCCTCAAGGAAGCGGGCACGCGGCCGCGCAGCCGCACCGAGCGCATCGACGCGGTCCTGCTCAACCCCGTCGCGGGCTTCCTGATCTTCCTCTTGCTGATGGGGATCGTGTTCCAGTCGTTGTTCACGTGGGCGAGCCCGCTGATGGGCGTGATCGAAGGCATCTTCGACAGCTTCGCGGGCTGGCTGCGCGACGTGCTGCCCGCGGGAGTCGGCCGCGAATTCGTGACCGAGGGCCTCATCGCGGGCGTGGGCAGCGTGCTCGTGTTCCTGCCGCAGATCCTGATGCTGTTCCTCTTCATCGGGCTGATGGAGGACACCGGCTACATGGCGCGCGCGGCCTTCCTGATGGACCGCGTGATGCGCTCGATCGGGCTCTCGGGGCGCGCCTTCGTGCCGATGATCTCGGGCTACGCCTGCGCCGTGCCCGCGATCCTCGCCACGCGCACAATGGAGCGCCAGCGCGACCGCACGCTGACGATGCTCGTGATCCCGCTGATGACCTGCTCGGCGCGGCTGCCCGTGTACGCGCTGATCATCGGCGCGCTGTTCCCGGTCAGCCACGTCTTCGGGTTCGTGCCGGTGCAGGGCCTGCTGATGGTCGGCATGTATCTTTTCAGCACGGTCACGGCCCTGGTCGCGGCGGCGGTGCTTTCGCGCACGCTCTTCAAGGCCAAGACGCCGCCGTTGATCCTGGAGCTGCCGCCCTACCGCGTGCCGCACCTGCCTTCGGTGCTGCGGATGATGTGGCAGCGCAGCCGCGCCTTCCTGCAGCAGGCCGGCGGCGTGATCCTCGTCTGCACGGTCGTGCTCTGGGCGATGCTGCATTTCCCGCGCGATCCGCTGCGCACCTCCTCCTACGAGGCGCAGCGCCAGGCACTGGTCGAGAAAGGCCAGTCGCACGCGGAGCTCGATGCACGCGAGGCGGCCGAGAACATGCGCCGCAGCCTCGGCGGCCGGCTCGGCCATGCGATCGAGCCCGTCATCTCTCCGCTGGGTTTCGACTGGAAGATCGGGATCGGCCTCGTGGGCGCCTTCGCCGCGCGCGAGGTCTTCGTCACGACCATGGGCGTCGTCTACGGCGCCGGCAACGACGCGGACGAGGCCAGCACCACGCTGCGCGACAAGATCAAGGCCGAGTCGCGCGCCGACGGCAAGCCGGTCTACACGCCGCTCGTCGGTCTCTCGCTGATGATCTTCTTCGCGCTCGCGTGCCAGTGCATGAGCACGCTCGCCGCGGTGAAGCGCGAGACGCAGGGCTGGAAGTGGCCCATCTTCCTCTTCGCCTACATGAGCGTGCTGGCCTGGATCGCGAGCTTCGCTGTCTACCAGGGCGGCCGCGCGCTCGGATTCGACTGACGCGCGCGGCTCAGCGCGTGCCGCGCAGGAACGCGAGGAACTCCTGCTCGCCGGTCTTGCCGTCTGCGCGGCGCAGCACCGCACCCGTCTGCGGGTCGAGGATGAGGTAGATCGGATTGGCGCTGGAGTGCGCCATCTCGTCCTGGCGCTTGCGGATCTCGCCCCCGCGAGCACCGTCGTAGTGCAGCCTGGCCTCGATCAACTTGTTGAGCTCGCCGGCGACCGCCGGCCGGAGAAAGATGTCCTTCTCCATTTGCCTGCAGTTCACTCATGTATGGCCGGTGAAGTTCACGAGCAGCACCTTGTGCTCGTCCTTCGCCTGCGCCAGCGCCTGGTCGAAGTCGTCGATGACGATCGGCCAGGTCTCGGCCTTGCCGCCGTGCTTTCCGCCTTGCAGCGCGGAGATCGAGTTCGAATAGGGCGGCACGATCGCCGTCATGATGCTGTCGAGCTTGTTCCCGAGCGCGCCGTAGCCGCAGTACAGCGAGAGCATCAGGAAGAAGAGGCCCGCGACCATGCGCCCCGGCGAGACCTCGGTCGTGCCCTCGTCCTTGAGGCGGATCATCCCGAACAGGTAGAGCGCCGTGGCGACGAAGATCGCGACCCAGATCGCGAGGAATAGCTCGCGCGAGAGCCACTGCCAGTTCCAGACCAGATCGACGTTCGAGATGAACTTCATCGCGGCCGCGATCTCGACGAAGCCCAGCGTGACCTTGAGCGTGTGCATCCACTCGCCGCTCTTGGGGATCGCCTTGACCTTGCCGGGGATCATCGAGAGCCCGACGAAGGGCACGGCCATCGTCAAGCCGAAGACCGCCATGCCCAGCGCCACGCGTCCGATACCCGCCCCGCTCGAGGCGCCGGCCGAGAGCAGCGTTCCGACGAAGGGCGCCGTGCAGGTGAACGAGGTCACGACCAGCAGCGCCCCCATCAGGAACACGCCGCCGAGTCCGCCCTTCGCGGAGGCCTGGCCGGCCATGTTGAGCAGGAACGCCGGCGGCTGCAGGTTCACGGCACCGAAGAGCGCCAGCGCGAAGAAGATGAACATCAAGCCGATCACGAGGTTCGTGATCGGATGCGAGGCGAAGATCACGATCGGCGGTCCGATGATCACGCCGATCAGCACGAAGGTGGCGACGATCCCGACGCCGTAGGCGAGCGAGAGCGGCAGCGTGCTGCCCTGGCGCTGCGAGGCCTGCTTGGTGAAGTAGCTGATCGTGATCGGAATCATCGGGTACGTGCAGGGCATCAGCAGCGTGAAGAGGCCCCACCCGACCGCCGAGAGCAGGAAGATCCACAGGCCCGAGTTCTCGGGCTTCGCGGGCGCGGCCGCCGCGGTGGGCTTCAGCGTCGGCGTGGTCGCGGCGGACTTCGCCGCAAAGAGCGCGTCCTCGCCCTTGCCGACGTAGCTGAGCTCCTCCTCGTAGTCGCTGCAGCCCTTCGCGTCGCAGGTCTGCCCCGTGATCGTCGCCGTGATCGCGTCCAGTTGCGCGAGGGGCTTCGTGCGCTTGCCCTTCGCACGCAGCACGAAGGTGCCGGTGTGCTCGTAGGCCGTGGACTTCTCGCCGGCGATGTCCTCGTCGACGTGCTCGGGCTCGGGGTATTCGACCGGCTCGAACTCGAAACCCTCGGCGTCGAACTCGACCACGGTCGGCTTGCCGAGGGAGCTCTCGGTGCCCACGTCTGTCGCGTCCGGCCCGTGGTAGAGGTGGAAGTTCGGGGCGACCGTGACCTCGATGGCGACCTCGACCGCGTCTCCTGACTCGCGCGCGAAGAGCTTCGAGGAAGCCTTCATCTTGCTCGCCGAGGCGCCCGGCAGGGCGAAGGGGTTCGCGCTCTTCTGCGGCGCCGCGGTCGCGCTCGCGGGAGCATTCGCAGGAGCGCTCGGACCCCCAAAGAGCGCGTCGGGCCCGGAACCCTTGAACGCGAGCTCCTCCTGGTACTGCGTGCAGCCCTTCGCGTCGCAGGTCAGCCCGTTGATCGTCGCGTGGATCGCTTCGAGTTTCGCTCCGGGACTCGTGCGCTTGCCGCTCCCGTGCAGCACGAACGTTCCCTTGTGCTCGAGCGCCGTGTAGACGTCGTCGCCGATCTTGACCGTCTCGCGCTCGGGTTCGGGGTAGGTGAGCGGCCCGATCTCGAAGCCCTCCGCGTCGAAGTCGACGGTCGTCGGGAGGCCGCCTGCGTCCTGGTCCCCGACGTCCTGGGGGTTCGGCCCGTGGTAGAGGTGGAAACCGGGCTCGACGCTGACCTCGATTGCGATCTGGATCGCATCACCCTGCTCGCGCGCATAGAGCTTGGACGAGGCCTTCCACTCCTGCGCCTGGGCTGCGGGCAGCATCCAGACGAGGGCAGCGGCGAGGAAAAGCAGCGCTCGGTTCATGAGCCGGGGGGGTCCTTCGAAGGGCTGGCCCGGGGGGCAATGTGCCCCCCGGGAGCCGAAGATCGTAACACCGGGGCCCTACGCGCTCCCTCGCGCCGCACGGGTTCGGTGTTTGTTGGAAGGCTGGCGACCCGCGTCTGGGCGAGCGGGAAAGGCCTGCCCGACGATGCGTCGCTTCCCCTATCCTCGCGGACGCCATGCGCACACTCCTCCTCGCCCTCGCCCCGGCTCTTTCCGTCGCGCTCGTCCTCTCTGCCCCGCAGCGCCCCGAGCCTGCTCCGCCCAGGCCGCGCGAAACCCCGCAAGTGCCCGTCACGCACTCCGAGGGTACGCAGAAGGAGATTGCGCGCACCGCGAAGGCGATGCAGGGCCTGTGGGTGCTGCGTGAACTCGAGTGGCCACGGATCCAGGGCGTGCCCTCGGATTTCCGCGGCTTCTGTCTGGTCAGCGAGAACCATCTCAACTTCGAGGTGCACATCGGGCTCAAGAATCAGAACCAGAACCTGATGGACCTGATGCTCGACTCGGGGCTGTGGCGCTTCGAGGTCGGCGAGGGTAACCGCACGGTGATGACGGCCCTGATCGGCTCGTACATCGACCAGAACAACCACATCGTGTTCCGCGAGGAGGGCACGCGCGTGCGCTACGAGGTGATCGCGCTCGGCGACGAGATGGTCTGGCGCAAGGAGGACGGCCAGCGGCTCGCCTTCTCACGCATGCTCGACGGCAGCGCCGCGCGCGTCGACATCTTCGGCCGGCCGATCCCGGAGGAGAAGAAGGACGAGGGAGACAAGTCCGACGCCAAGAAGGACGATCCCAAGGAGCAGGATCACTGATGCTCGCGCTCGCGCTGCTCGTGCTCGCCGCGCAGGAGGCACGCCCCGCGCACGCTTTCACCGGGCTGCACAAGGGCGAGCGCGCGGATCCGCAGGGCCCGATCGCCTTTGACGCGCAGGACGAGGAGTGCTTCGCGCACCTGCGGCTGCTCGACGGCGAGAGCGGCGCTCCGCTCCAAGGCGTGCGCGTCGACACCTGGACCGAGCACCTCGATCCGCCCGGCTGGGCCGTGATCCGGCTCGACACAGCCGTGAGCGCCGCGGACGGAAGCGTGCGTGTGCGCTTCCGCCAGGGCGTGGTCCTCGCCTCGAAGCTGGTCATCTCGAAGTCCGGCTACGAGAGCCAGCAGCGCTCGCCCGAAGACGGCGAGCTCTTCCTGCTGCGCGCGCATCCGCTCGTGGGGCGCGTGCTCGACCTCGATCTGCAGCCCGTCGCCGGCGCGACGCTGCGCTCGCGCCAGGGCTGTCTGCACGCGATCAGCGCCAGCACGGCGAAGACCGCGGCCGACGGCAGCTTCACGCTCGAGGATTTCCCGCTCAGCGAGGACGAGGGCGCCGAACTCGAGGTCTTCGCGGAGGGCCATCTCGCGCGCGGCGAGCTCGACCCGCAGGTGCTGCGCCAGCAGGCGGACGAGGCGCTCGTGCGCGGAGAGCACGGCTGCACGATCCTGCTCGCGCGCGCGGTCGCGTGCGTCGTGCAACTGTGCGACACGCAGGGTGCGCCGATTGCGGAGCGTCAGTTGCGCACCAACGGATGTCCGGTGCTCCTGTGCCGCACCGACGCGACCGGCCGCTGCGCGCTCCCGGCGACGCCTTCGGGCCATTCACTCGATCTGGAGACGATCGACGGCGGTCCGCCGCTCGCGTTCTCGATCCCTGCTCCGCCGCGCGGGAACGTCGCGTGCGTGCGCGCACTCGGTGCGGATCCAACCGCGTGCTTTGGTCCCGAGCGGCTCACGCCCGTGGTCGTCGACCTCCAGGTCCTCGCGCGCGGCTCGGCGTGGATCCCTGTCTCGATCTTCACCGAGAGCGGCTTCGTCTTCACCGGCGCGGACGCGGTGCCGCGCGTGCCGCGTGGACGCGCCACGCTCGTCCTCGGGAGCATGGATGGCTTCTACCTGCGCGAGGAGGAGTTCGAGATCGGCGCACAGCCCCTGCGCCTCCCCGCGCCGATGGAGCGCCACTACGGGACGCTCAGTGTGCCGGCGGGCGAAGTCGGTGCGCACGACCTCCTGCTCGCGCAGTCGGGGGGCGAGGGCTGGTCTCCTGCGCCAGCGGAGAATGCGGGCACGTCGGAGTGGTTCCTCGAACGGCCGAACTCGGGCGCGTGCTCGATCGCGCGCGTCGCGCCCGACGGCGAGGTCCGACTCGGTCGCGCTGCACCCCGGCCCGCGGGCTCGCCGATCGTCCCGCTGCGTTTCTCCACGCTCGTCGCCTCGGGTCTGGGCGCGACGCAACCGCCCGTGCGCATCACTTGGCGCTCGGAGAGTGCCGACGGAAAGCTGGAACCCTCCTCGGGGACGGTCTGGCCCGCGGCCATGGGCTCGATCGACCTCGAGAAGTTGGACTCCTGCGAGCTTCCGCTCGGCCGCGAGTACTACGCGGAGTTCAAGGCGCAGGGAGCCGTGCCGCGGCACGTCTTCCGCACGGCCGGAGCGGAATCTGCCGGGCCGACCGCGCTCGTTCCGCGCGCGCAGCTCGTGATCGATGGCGACGCCGAACTCGCCGCGAGCTTCGACGGACCGATCGAGCGTCGCGACGGCCGCTTCGTGCTCGCGCCCGCCCCCGGCCCGCTCTGCGTGCGCATCTGGCACCGCGACGGCACGCTCTCGCTGCTCTCGCTCGTACTCGCACCGGGCGAGCAGCGCACGCTCTCCGCGGAGTGAGCCTGTACAAATTCGAAGGGCGGCCCCATCGGGCCGCCCTCCGCTCGCTTCTCTCTCGATCACCGGGCTCGCGAGAGCCCGATGAGCATTCTCAGCACTGGCTGAAGCCGCACGAGTAGCACTTCACGCAGCCTTCCTCGAAGGCCAGGATGTTCGAGCACGCCGGGCACTTGAGCTTGTACTGCGACACGCTGCGCGGGGCCTTCTTCGCCACGGGCGCCTCGATCGGTGCCGGTGCAGCCGCTTCGGCCGTCGCGGTGCCGAGATCGGCACGACGCACGAAGTTCGTGCGCGCGAGATCCGGTTCCGCCCCGCCGAGCAGCAGCGAGTGCAGGCCCGCCTGCTCCTTCGCGTTCAGGTAGCGCTGCAGCGCGACCGCGAGGCCGTCCGCGAGCGACATGATGCGACCGTCCTTGGTCGGGACCGAGAGCGAGGAGCCGATGCCCTCGAGCTGCTTGATGGCCTGCTTCAGGCTGCCGTTCGCGCGCAGCCAGAGGGACAGGATGCGGCAGATCGCCTCGAGGTCGGAGTTGGCCACGTCGCCGCCCTTGCCCAGCTGCGCGAAGACCTCGCGCTCGCGGCAGGAGACCGGGTCGACGGTGACCTTCACGTGCATGTTGCCGAAGGGCGTCATCTGGCGCACGCGCAGGCAGCTCATGATCTCCGGCAGCTTGACCGGAGCGAGCTCTTCCTGACCCTGCGAATTGGTCATCGTGAGCAGGCCCGTGAGCGCGGCGCTCGCCGGCTCGGAGGACTGCGGCACGACGGGCGTGTTCCCGGCAGGTAGCTCGGGAGCCGGCTCGGCCTTCGCTTCGGCCTTGCCGTGGTTGGAGTTCTTGAGCGCCATCGGCTGCAGGTCGCGGCAGCCGTCGCGGTAGACGGTGACGCCCTTGACGTCCTCGTCGATCGCGAGCTCGAAGATCTGGCGCACGTCCTCGGCCGTCGCGTCGTGCGGGAAGTTGATCGTCTTGGAGATCGAAGAGTCGCAGTGGCGCTGGAAGGCCGACTGCATCTTCATGTGCCAGAAGGGCGTGATGTCGTGCGCGGTCACGAGCACGCGGCGCACGTCCTCGGGCACCTCGGGGCGGTGCTGCAGCGTGCCGTGCTCGACGATGTCGTCGATCATCTCGTCGGAGTAGAAGCCGCGGTCGCGCGCGATCTGGTCGAACACGTAGTTGACCTCGCGCATGATCGTCGGAACGCCCTTGGTGTCCTTCATCACCTGGCGGATGAAGGCCAGGCTGAACATCGGCTCGATGCCGCCCGAGCAGTTGGCGATGATCGAGATCGTGCCCGTCGGCGCGACGGTGGTGGTGTAGGAGTTGCGCAGGCGGCGGCCCTGCTTCTCCCAGTCCGAGCCTTCCCAGGCGGGGAACACGCCGCGCTCTTCGGCCAGCATCTCGCTCGCCGTGTGCGACTCGTCGTTCATCACCTGCATGATCTTCTCGCCGAAGGCGCAGCCCTCGGCCGAGTTGTAGGGGATGCCGAGCTTGTACAGCGCGTCCGCGAAGCCCATCACGCCCAGGCCGATGCGGCGCGTGGTCTTCGACATGTTGTCGATCTGGGGCAGCGGGTAGCGGTTGACCTCGATCACGTTGTCGAGGAAGCGCGTCGTGCTGTGGATGATCGCGCGGTACTCCTCCCAGTCGAAGCGCGCGTTGGCGCCGTCGCCCTTGACCAGCACGCCCAGGTTCACCGAACCGAGGTTGCAGGAGTCGAAGGGGTGCAGCGGCTGCTCGCCGCAGGGGTTCGTGGCCTCGATCAGGCCGACGTTCTTGATCGGGTTGCGCTCGTTGACGCGGTCGATGAAGACCACGCCCGGCTCACCGGTCGACCAGGCGTGGTCGATGATCATGTTCCAGACCTCGGAGACGGTCCAGAACTCCTCGATCTCCTTGCCGTGTGCGTCGCGCTTCTTGAGCTTCGACCACTGCTTGGTGCGCGGGTTCTGCACCATGTGCTGCGTGTCGGGCTTGGTGCGCAGCTCGCTCAGGAAGCGGTTCGTGACCGTGATCGAGATGTTGTAGTTGGTCAGCATCCCGAGGTTGTCCTTCATGCGAATGAAGTCGACGACGTCGGGGTGGTCGACGCGCAGGATGCCCATGTTCGCGCCGCGGCGGAACGCTCCCTGCTGGATCGCGTCGGTGGCCTTCGAGAAGACCTGGATGAAGGAGAGCGGGCCCTCGGTCGTGCCGCCGGAGCTGCGCACGAGGTCGCCGGCCGGACGCAGGCGCGAGAAGCTGAAGCCCGTGCCGCCGCCCGCCTTCTGGATCAGCGCAGTGGCCTTGATCGAATCGAAGATGCCCTCGATCGAGTCCTCGACCGGCAGCACGAAGCAGGCCGAGAGCATGCCCATCTCGCGACCGGCGTTCATCAACGTCGGGCTGTTCGGCATGAACTGGCGCTTGGCCATCAGCTCGTAGAACTCGCGCGCGACGGAGAGCGCGCGCTCGGGTGTGCCGCCGGGGAACTTGAGCTCACCCTTGGCGATGTGCGCGGCGACGCGCCACAAGAGCTCGCGCGGGGTCTCGCAGACCTTGCCCGTGTTCGGGTCCTTCTTCAGGTAGCGCCGCTCGAGAACGGTGACGGCGTTCTCGGTGAAGTCCGGATCCGGGAGGTCGCGCGGCGGCGCGATCGCTTCGAGCTCGGCCATCAAGTCCATGGCGCTACGAGAATCGGTCGTGGGACCTGTCTTTGTGAGGGTGGGCACTGAGGGCTTCATTGGCGTGGATACCTGGTTCTGGGGGATGGTGGTGCAGGCCGCTCAGGATCGACGTCCAAGGGAGCGAGCATGGCCCCTCGTGTCGGTCGTCACAAGCTGTTTCGTGGCAGTAAGTTAGGACATCGTGCGCCCGCAGAGCCTCTCGTTCGGCTTCCGCGGGCGCGGAGGCCGATTCAAGGCTCCTCGGCGAGGCTTTGCAAAAAAAAAGGTGGGCATGCAGACCCTATATATTGTGGCTACACACCTTAGGTCGGCACCATCAATTGCGTCGGCCTTCAAAGTCGGAGCCAGGCCGGGCACGCTTCCGTGCCCGGGAGAGTGCAGAGCGCCACTCGGGTACGCCCAGCAGGTGGCAGGTGAGTGCGTAGAACACGCCCGCCAAAGCGATCGAAGAGAGCAAGGCTAGCGTCCTGGAGCAGCGGCTTTCCAGGAAGTTCCAAACACACCAGGCCAGCCCGACCGAACCGGCCGAGGCCACCAGGAGTCGCACGAGGCGCGAGCGTATCTCGCCCGGCCGAGCGCTGGGGCCGATGCTCCGGCGCAGCGCCGGCAGGAGCAGCACGAGGTTGAGCCAGGAGCACAACGCCGTGGAGAGCCCCAGGCCGTCGGCGTCCATGCCCAAACCCAGCACCAGCGCGAAGTTGAGCACGACGTTGAGCGAGAGGACGCCGATCGAGATCCGCACCGGCGTGCGGAAGTCCCCCAGCGCGTAGAGCGTGCGCGCGACCAGGCCCGCAGCTCCCGCCGGAAGGACCGCGAGCGCGAGCATGCGCAGAGCGGCCGCGCCGCGCAGCGTGCCCTCGGCGCTGAAGGCCCCGTGCTCGAAGCACAGCGTCATGATCGGCCCGGCGAAGAGCAGCAGGCCGAAAGCCGCGGGCAACGCCGCGAAAGCGATCGCCAGGTGCGTGTCGTCGTGCAGCTTGCGCAGCTCGCTCCCGCGCTTCTCGTGGCCGAGCGCCGCGAGCACGGGGAAGACCGCCGCGGTCGCCGACGCCGACACGAGCGAGAGCGGCAGCTGCTGCACGCGCGTGGCGTAGTACAGGACCGACGGTCCGCCGTTGCGCAAGAGGCCCTCGGCCATGAAGCCGTCGATCATCACGTTGACCTGGTACACCGCTGCTCCGAGGGCGAGCGGCGCGGCCTCACGCAGCACGCGCCAGACGCGCTGCCGCAGCATCCCGCGCTCCTCGGCGCTCGTCTGGAGGGGCTCACCCCCGAAGAAGCCGCGCGAGCGCAGCGCCGGCAGCTGCGTTCCGAGCAGGATCAGCCCCGCGATCATCACGTACCAGGCGAGCGCGCGCGCGATGCCCATTTGCCGCGCGAACTCCGCCGTGGGATCCGCGCGCTGGTCGAAGCCGAAGCGTCCGATCACGAGGAACAGCGCCGCGATCCACCAAGTGTTCATCAGCACCGGGGCGAGCGCCGTGCTGGCGAAGTGGCCGCGCACCTGCAGCGCCCCGCCGACCACCGCCGCAAGGCACATGAGCACGACGAAGGGCATCAGGCGCACGACGAGCTCGCGCACCGGCTCGGGGTCCTCGCCCAGCCAGGCCCAGTGCGTGAACGGCATCGTGTCCGGCAGGAACCACGCGCCGAGCATCACGGCCGCACAGATCACCAGCGAGAGCACTCCCACGATGCGCGCCAGCGCCCAGAACAGGCGCCTTCCGGCCGCGAGGCCGCGCTCTGCGTCCTCGCGCGTCAGGGCCGTCTGCAGCGAGGTCGACATCGCGCCCTCGCCCAGCAGGCTGCGGAACAGGTTCGGCACGCGCCAGGCGGTGACGAAGGCGTCGTTGACCGCCGAGGCATCGCCGAAGATCGAGGCCGCGAGCGTCTCGCGCACGAAGCCGAGCAGGCGCGAGCCGAGCGTGAACAGCGACACGATCGCCGTGCGCAGCACCAACCGCTGGTGGCGTCCGACGACGTCCACGCCGCGTTCGGGTTCCACAAGCTTGGGGGTGTCCGTGGGTGCGTCCTCTCGCCCCGTGCGCGGGTTCTCGGTCGTCGCGCGACTAGGGCAACAGCTCGCCGGCGATCTTCTGCACCAGCTTGCCGTCGATCTGGCCCTTGTACTTCGCCATCAGCGGCTTCATCAGCATGCCGATGTCCTTCTTGGACGCGACCTGGAGTTCCGTGATCAGCTCCATCACGAGCCTGCGCGTCTCCTCCTCGGAGAGCTGCTTGGGGAGGTAGCGCTGGATCACGTCCATCTCTTCGCGCTCCTTCTGCGAGAGATCCATGCGCGCGGCCTTGTCGAACTCGGCGATCGACTGCTGACGCTGCTTGACCGCCTTGAGCAGCACGTCCTGCTCGATCTGCGGGGTGAGCGTCTGGCCTTCCTGGATCTCCAGGCGCTTGAACTCGGAGAGCAGCAGGCGCAGCGTGTCGCGCACCGTCTCGTTCTTCTGCAGCATCGCCTGCTTCAGATCGGCTTCGAGCTGGGTTTTGAGGGACATCGGTTGGGGCACACGCTCGTCGCGCGGCCCGCGTTCACTCCTCGTCGTCTTGCGGCGCGCTGTCGTCCGCTTCGGGGCCTTGGGGTGCGTCGGCGTCGGACTCCTCGTCGGGGCCCTCGTCCATGATCAGCGGCGGGCGCTGGCGCGTGCTGCGCGCTTCCTCGGTCGCGTAGCGCTCGAGGTCGTCCTCGGAGACGATCTCCAGCGCCACGAGCGCGTCGTTCTCCTTGAGGTTCACCAGGCGCACGCCCTGCGTGTTGCGGCCCATCTCGGAGATCTCCGAGACCGGCGTGCGCACGAGCATGCCCGTCTGCGTGATGAACAGCACGTCGTCGCCCGGTTTGGCGAGCGCGACGCCGACCACGCGTCCGTTGCGGCCCTCGGTCTTGATGTTGATCACGCCTTGGCCGCCGCGGCCCTTGATGGGGTAGTCCTCGAGCGTGGTGCGCTTGCCGTGTCCGGCCTGGCAGCCCGTGATGACCGAGGCCTCCGAGGTGTTCGCGACCACGAGACCGACGACGTAGTCGTCGCCGATCAGTCGGATGCCGCGCACGCCGTAGACCGTGCGGCCCATGGAGCGCACCGCGGCCTCGTCGAAGCGGATCGCCTGGCCATCGGCGCTGCACAAGACGAGCGTGTCGCCCGGGCGTGTGATGCCCACGCCGACGACCGAGTCGTCCTCCTCGAGCAGGATGGCGCGGATGCCGCCCTTCTTGGGGCGCGAGTAGGCCTCGAGTGCCGTCTTCTTGACCGTGCCCTTGCGCGTCGCGAAGAAGATCGAGCTCTCCTTGTCGAACTCGGGCACGCGCAGGACGTTCGTGACCGTCTCGCCCGTCTCGAGCGGCAGGAGGTTGTTGATCGCGCGGCCCTTGCTCGTGCGCGTGGCTTCGGGCACGTGGTAGACCTTGAGCCAGTAGACCTTGCCCTTGTTGCTGAAGCACAAGAGGTAGTCGTGCGTCACGGCTGCGAAGAGCGACTTGATCACGTCGCCTTCCTTCGCCTCGGAGCCCTTGATGCCGCGGCCGCCGCGACCCTGCGCGCGGTAGACCTCGAGCGGCGTGCGCTTGATGTAGCCGTCCTGCGAGACGGTGACGACCATCATCTCCTCGGCGATCAGCTCCTCGATGTCGAAGCCGGCGTCGATCTCCTCGGAGGAGATCTCTGTGCGGCGCGCGTCGCCATAGCGCTTCTCGATCTCTTCGAGATCGGCCTTGACGATCGCGACCACGCGCGCGTCGCGCGCCAGGATGTCCAGCAGGTCGGTGATCTCCGCGACGAGGGCGTTGAACTCCTCCTCGAGCTTCTCGCGCTCCAGGCCGGTCAGCGAGCCCAGGCGCATGTCGACGATCGCCTGCGACTGGCGCTGCGAGAGCGCGAAGGCGTTGCACAGGGCGGCCTTGGCTTCCTCGCGGTCCTTCGAACGGCGGATGATCGCGATCACCTCGTCGATGTGGTCGACGGCGATGCGCAATCCCTCGACGATGTGCTTGCGCTCCTCGGCCTTGCGCAGCAGGAAGCGCGTGCGCCGGCGGATGACGTCCTTGCGGTGGCGTACGTAGGCGTCGAGCAGCCCGCGCAGGTTCAGCGTCCTCGGCTGGCGATCGTCGATCGCCAGGTTGATGATGCTGAAGGTCGTCTGCATCGGCGTGTACTGGAAGAGCTGGTTGACGACGACCTGCGGGTCCTCGCCCTTCTTCAGCTCGATCACCAGCCGCATGCCGTCGCGGTCGGACTCGTCGCGGATGTCCGAGATGCCCGTGATGCGCTCGTCCTTCACGACCATCACGATCTTCTCGATGATCGCGGTCTTGCGGACCTGGTAGGGGATCTCGGTGACGATGATCGCCTGGCGGTTCTTCAGCTCCTCGATCTCGTAGCGCGCGCGCACGCGCACCAGGCCGCGGCCGGTCGCGTAGGCCTGGCGGATGCCGCTCGTGCCCATCACGATGCCGCCAGTCGGGAAGTCCGGGCCCTTGACGATCTCGCACAGCTCGCCGAGCGTGACCTTGGGGTCATCGAGCACGCGGTGCAGCGCGGTGCAGATCTCGCGCAGGTTGTGCGGCGGCAGCGAGGTCGCCATGCCGACCGCGATGCCTTCCGAGCCGTTGCAGAGCAGGTTCGGGAAGCGCCCGGGCAGCATCACGGGCTGCATGCGCGTGCCGTCGTAGTTGGGCTCCTCGTCGACCGTCTCCTTGTCGAGGTCGGCCATCATCTCGACGGCGATGCCCGACATGCGCGCTTCCGTGTAACGCATCGCGGCAGGCGGGTCGTCGTCGATCGAGCCGAAGTTGCCCTGGCCGTCGATCAGCGGGTAGCGCAAGGAAAAGTCCTGCGCCATGCGCACGAGCGTGGGGTACACGACCGCCTCGCCGTGCGGGTGGTAGTTGCCCGAGGTGTCGCCGGCGATCTTGGCGCACTTCCTGAACTTGGCGCGCGGGCCGAGGTTCAGGTCGTTCATCGCCACCAGGATGCGGCGCTGCGAGGGCTTGAGGCCGTCGCGCACGTCGGGCAGCGCGCGCGAGTGGATCACGGAGAGCGCGTAGGTGAGGTAGCTCTCCTTCATCTCGCGCTCGATCGAGCGCGGGTTCACCTGTCCGGCGTTGAAGGGCGGTGCGGTCGGGTCCGTGGGACTCATCGTCGGTGTGCTTGCTGTGCAGTGGGCCGTGCGTCGGGCTCGCGCGGGGCTTCAGCCCTCGCGCCCGCCCGCGCGGGTGGTCTCAACTCGTGCTGTGCGTTCGCTGGTCCTCGTCGTGGCGCGTGTGCGCAGCGGCGCGCGCGCTCGGGCGCAGGACCCCGTGTTCGGGTGCGGTTCCGGGCGCGCTCTCGCGCAGCGCCGCGACGGCGTGCGGCTCGCTGCGTGGAGCGCAGAGCGGCGCACGCTCGAGGCGCAGCGCTCGCAGGAAGAGCTCCTCGGCGTTCTCGGCTCCCGCCTCGGTCAGGAATCCGGGCACGTCCTCGAGCGGCAGCTCCTCGAGGAAGCTCGTGCGCAGCTCGACCGTGCGCGGCGCCTCGACCCACAGCAGGCTGCGCTCGTGCGCCATCCACTCCGGCAGTTCGAGGCGGCCGCCGGGCAGCAGCGCGTCCGAGCTCGCGAGCACCTGCAGCGGCACGTCGTGCTCGAGCGCTTCGCGCGCGATGCGCCGTGCACCGGCCTGCGCGACCAGCGCGCGCGCGCCGACGGCCTCGCTCGCGATCCAGACGCGGTCGGCCTCGAGCACGAGGTCGGCGATCTGCGCGTCGTAGGCCAGCGTGATCGGCAACTCGAGCGGCGCGAGGCGGCGCGCGAGGCGGCGGCCTTCGAGCAGCGGCAAACCCTCGCCGCACAGGATGCGCGGGCGCTTGCCGGCGCGCTGTGCCTCCTCGAGCGCGCGCGCGAGCGCCTCGGAGAAGCCGTGCACGAGGATCGTCTCGTCGTTTTCCAGTTCCGCCGCGGCGGCGCGCCCGTGTTCGGCGCGCGAGGCGCTGCGGCGGCCGGCCGCGAGGGCTTCGCCGTTCCACGCGCCCGCGAGGTCGGGCCAGCTCTCGAGATCCTCGCGCTGGCTCCAGATCCACATCCCCGCCTCTTCGGAAAGCGCGCTGCGCGGCAACAGGCTCGCGCCTTGCGCGCAACGCCCCCACGCCAGGCGCAGGCTGTCGAGGAAGATCGCGGTCATCCCGCGCCAGCCCTGGCGCGCCTCGAATTCCTCGACCCCGAGCTCGAATTCAGCGCCCGCGATCGGCGCCTGCCAGGCCGCGTCGTGCTCGAGTGCCCAGCCGAAGACCGCGTGCGCGGCGTCGAGCACGAGGGCCTCGACCGCGCGTCCTTCATCGCGTGCGAGGGCCGCAAGTCGCTCCTCGAGCGGGGCGCTGCGCTCGTCGAGGAAGCGCCGAGCCGGGATGCCGTCTTGAACCCAGAGATAGGTGAATCGGCGGGAGGGCATCGAGGTCGTTCTGGCCGCCTGGAATGCTGTCCAAAGGGGCTTCTCCGATTGTCCCAGAGCGGCCCCGTCGATTCCAGCGCTGCCTGGCTCCGGATGCGGTTTTCGCCTAGGATTCCCGCCCCTTCGCGCGCGATGCCCACCCACGATCCGAGCTCCCTCGCCCGCGCTCTGGGCCGCCTCCCTAGCGGCCTGTACGTCGTGAGCACATTGCGGTCGGGCGCGCCGGTCGGCTTCGTCGCCTCGCTGCTCCAGCAGGTCGGTTTCGCGCCGCCGATGCTGTGCGTCGCGGTCGCCAAGGAGCGCGAACCGCTGCGCGATCTGCGCGCCACCGGACGCTTCTCGCTCTCGATGCTCGACGGAGCGTCGCGCTCGCGCATGGCCCCGTTCCTCAGGGCCCCGGCCCCGGGCGCCTCGGCCTACGACGGGCTCGCGCTGGGACACACGCCGGCGGGGCTGCCCTACCTCGAGGAGGGCCTCGCCTGGTTCGACTGCCGCATCGTCTCCGAGCACGAGGCCGGGGACCACGTGGCTGTCTTCGCCGAGGTCGAGGCCGCCGCGACGCTGCGCGAGGGCGACCCGCACGTGCACTTGCGCCGCAACGGGCTCTCCTACTGAGGCGGGCCCGCGCCCAGTCGCGCGGCGAGTTCGGCTGCCTGGTGGCCCAGATCCGCTCGTCCGCGCAGCGCCCCCAGCTGCAAGTATTCGAGCGCCGCCTGCGCGTCGTCGCGGGTGAGCGCGGCGCGTGCCAGCTGCTCGAGTTCGCCCGCGTCCGCGACGTCGTGGCCGATCGATCCCGCGCGCACGACGAGCTTGCGCAGCTCCGGACCGAGCTCGGGCAGCTCCCGCACGCGCACTTGCGCCGCCGCGTACTCGCCCAGGCGCAGGTTCGCGCGCAGGCAATCGCCACCGAAGTCCTGCGCGAGTCGCCGGCCCTCGAACGCCGCGGAGACGAGGAAGAGCGCCACGCCCAGAATCGACCAGCGTCGGAGTCGCGCGCGGAAGCGTTCCGACAGTCCCGGCTCGCGCGTGGTGCGTTCCAGGAAGGCGACGCGCCGCGCGGTGCTGAAGTGGCGCCAGCCGGCGAGGTCGCGCAGTGCGCCGCCGACCCGCTCGAGTGCCGAGATCATCGCCGCGGGGTCCCCGAGCAGCGCGATCGCGTACAGGTCGGCCTCGAGCTCGTAGCGCCGCGAGAGCCAGCCGAAGAAAAAGTACCAGAGCGCGAGCGAAGCGAGCAGCGTGCCGCCCGCGAGCCACTCATTCGCGGGGAAGAGCGCCTGCGCGACGAGGTCGCCGCCGAGGAAGAAGGCCAGCACCCAGGCCACGAAGATCGGCACGTGGTTCCCGCGCGCGTGGGCGATCTCGTGCGCGTAGACAGAGGCCAGCTCGCGCGGCTCGAGCTGCGCCAGCAGCGCGTCGCTGAAGAGCACGATGCGCGTGCGCGCGCCCAGGCCGACGATCGCCGCATTGGCCATGTTTCCGCCCGTGTTCCAGACCAGGATCTCGCGCGCCCGGAATTTCGCGGCGCGCGCGACCGCCTCGAAGAGTGCGCGCAGCGGACCCTCGGGGATACGCGTCGTGTCGAGCGCGAAAGCGAGCAGGAAGGGCAGCAGCAGCACCAGCAGCACCAGCAGCAGCGCCGCGAAGAGCGCGTGCCAGGCTCCGATCTCCTCGATCCGGATGCGCAGGTGTTCGTTCGCGCCGACCGCGGCCGAGAGCACGACGTAGGCGCCGAGCGGCAGCAGCGAAGCGAAGAACATGCGCGCGCCGAAGGCGCGCAGCCGCGAGCGCCGCTGTGCGCTCGCACTCGCCAGGCGCGCGCGCGCGTCGATGCCGGCGAGTTCGTAGAGCACGAGCGGTACGAAGACGAGCAGCACCGCCAGCCGCGGCCATTCGAAGAACGAGAGCCTTCCACCGCTCCAGCGCTCGAGCATCTCCACCCAGCCGAAGCCGCACACCGCGGCGGCGAAGGCTAGCCCGGGGAACAGCGCCGCGGCGCGCTGCCAGCGCTCCGCAGCGGCAAAGCGACCGCGCAGGAGGGCTGCGCGTGCGAAGGCGTAGGGCAAGTAGGGCAGGAAGTAGAGCGGCAGCGCGGCCCAGCCGGCGACGATCCCGCTCGTGACGCCGTACTCGCGCAGCGTCAGCACGCCGAGCGCGAGCAGGACCGAGACGAGCGAGCCCATCGGCGCGTCGCGCGCCTCAGCGCGCGCTCATCCCGGGCACGGGAAGCTCGCCGCTCGCGAGCTCCTCGACCGGGCCCGAGAGGCGCAGGACGCCGCTGGGATCCGCGGAGACCTCGAGCCGGCCGCCGGGGAGCTGAAGCGCGAGCGGCAGTTGCGCGCGCCCGAGTTCGCGCGCGGCGACCGCGGCGGCACACGCGCCGCTGCCACAGGCGGCCGTCTCGCCCACGCCGCGCTCCCACACGCGCAGGAACGCGCCTTCGGCGCGCAACGCGAGGAACTCGACGTTCGTGCCGCGCGGGAAGTGCGCGTGGCGCTCGAGTTGCGGGCCGAGCGTCGCGACGGGCGCCGTGCGCTCGTCCTCGACCAGCAGCACGCAGTGCGGATTGCCCATGTCGACCAGCGTCGCGACGACGCGCGCGTGTCCGGGAACCTCGAGCACGACCTCGCGCTCGATCGAGCGCGGCTTGCCCATCGAAATGCGCGCGCTCGTGACGCCACCCTTGCCGAGCACGACCTCGCACTCGCACGGGCCGGCATCGGCCTCGATCACGAAGTGCGTGCCGCGCACGTGACCGCGGTCCACCACGAGCTTCGCGATGCAGCGCAGGCCGTTGCCGCAGGTCTCGGGCCGCGAACCGTCGGCGTTGTAGAGTTCCATCGCGCACGCGCCGCCCTTGCGACCGGGCCGCGCGATCAGGAGCCCGTCGGGTCGCGGATCGAGCCCGCCCTGCGGTGCGCCGGCGCAGACCGCGCGCGCGAGCGCGCCGGGGTCGGCCGGGAGCCCTTCCTCGAAGCCGTCGAGCACGGCGAAGAGGTTGCCGGCCCCGGACATCAGCGAGTAGCGCATGGCGCTAGCCTACGCTCGCCGCGCACACCTTCAAAAGCCGCGCTGCTGGAGCTTCTGCGTGTTCTTGAAGTGCAGCTTGGCGACCTTCGAGAGGCCGCCGAAGCCGTGCAGGCGCACGTACTCGCGCGCGGCGCGGTCGGTCGGGTCGCCGGCACCCTTGGCGAGCGTCACGCCGGCCTCGTCCGAGAGGCGTTTCATGGCCTCGAGGAAGTGTTCGCGCGCGATCACGCTCGCGGCCGCGACCGCCGGCTCGGATTCGGCGCGCACGCGCTGCTCCAGGTGCAGGTCGAGATCGGCGAGGCGGCTCGCGATCAGGCGCTCGTCGGCGAACTTGTCCACCAGCGCGTGGTCGCCCGGGTGCGCCAGGCGACGGATCGCGCGCGCGTGCAGGTCGGCCAGCATCTGGTTCAGCTGGCCGGGCCGCTTGTAGATCGAATTGTAGTCGGGCGGTTCGAGCGCCTCGATCGCGTGCTCGTAGCGCGAGCGCAGCGCGGCTCCCAGACGCCGGCAGGCCTCGTCCGAGAGCGTCTTGCTGTCGCGCACCTCGGAGCGGCGCAGTTCCTCGGTCTGCGCCGGCTCCAGGCGCACCGCGCACACGACCAGCGGTCCGAAGTAGTCGCCCTTGCCGCACTCGTCGCTGCCGACGAGCGCGACGCCGCTCGGAGTGCTCTTCGACGCGGGCGACTCGCGCGGGGCCTGTTTTGCGGGCTGTCTCACGCCGCCCTCGACCCATTGCTCGACGAAGCGCTCGGGGTTCTCGCCCTGCACCACGAGCTTGCCGGAGGCGTAGAGCGTTGCGACGACACCCGCGCCCTTGACGCTGAAGAGCGCGTGCGGGACGGGGCGGAAGTCGAAAGTGCTTGCCGAAAGCCGCGCGCGCAGCGCGGCGGCGCGCGCGGGATCGACACGGAGGACGAGGGTTTCCTGGGCCACGTGCGGATTGTGCCGGGCCTCGGAGCGCGCGGGAAGGACTCGGCCTCAGCCCAGACGGCTCGCGAGCTCGGTCTGGATCACGCCCAGGCGCCAGCGCACGGTCGACTCGGCCATGCCGAGCTCCTTGGCGATCTCCACGGCGGGCACGTCGAAGATGCGTCGCATCGAGAGGATCTTCTGGTCCTCCGGATCGAGCGCGGCGAAGGCCTCGCGCAGGCGCTCGGCGTCCTCCTCGTGGATCAGGTGGCGGCTGGGGCTCTTCGAGGGCGTGCTGCCCTCGGACTGCGGCAGGTCCCACAGGCTCGCCTGCGAGGCTTCGTGTTCCAGTGCGCGCTTTTGCGCCGCCCAGTAGCGGTTCTTGCTGATGATCTTGTGCGCCGCGATCGTGTACAGGAACCCGCGAAAGGCCGCGTCGCCGGTGAAGCGGAAGGTGTCGCGCGCTTCCCAGGCCTCGCGCAACGCGGACTGCACGACGTCCGAGAGCGGTTCGCGAGCGCGCAGCAGCGGCCCGGCCTGGAGGCGGACGTAGGTGCGCAGGGGAACCATGTGGCGCTCGAGCAGTTGCTCGAACTCGTCGTTCCCGCCGATCGTGCTGAGGTCCTCGTTCATGTGTTCGCGTTTCTGCTCTCCACACGATTGTGGACCCCCTGCGCGGGAGGGCGCAAGGCCGGTTCGTCCGGGCCGGGTAGACTCTGCTTCCGAATGGACCCGCGTCCCGCGCAAGGCATCTCGAGCGAGGCCAAGGCCGCCTTCGCTGGCCTGCTCGCGCGCCTGGAGGCCGAGGAACGGGTCGATTTCGAGCTCGAGTTCGGCCGCGCGGGCGCGCTCGAGCCGCAGTTGCGCACGCTGCACGAGCGCTGGTTGCGCATGCAGGGCACCTTCGCCGAGCTCGAGGCCGATTCCGAGGCGCTCGACTCGACCGAGCGCGAGCTGCTCGCGCGCCACGGCGGCAACACACTCGCTGCCTACCCCGAGCTGCGCGCGCTCGCCGAGCAGCCTTTCGAAGAGCGCTACGAAGCGCGCGGCGCGCTCGGCCGCGGCGGCATGGGCGTCGTTGAACGCGTCTTCGACCGCGTGCTCGAGCGCGAGGTCGCGGTCAAACGGCTGCGCCGCACGCACGCCTCCGCCCTGCGGCGCTTCCTGGCCGAGGCGCGTCTGGTCGCGGCGCTCGACCACCCCGGCATCGTGCCGGTGCACGACGCGGGCATCGACGCGCGTGGTCGGCCGTGGTTCACGATGCCACTGGTCTCGGGCACGAGCCTGGCGGTCGTGCTCGCGCTCGCGCGCGACCGCCAGGGCGGCTGGTCGCGCGAGCGCGTGCTCGGCGTGCTGTTGAAGACCTGCGAGATCGTCGCCTACGCGCACGCGCGCGGGATCGTGCACCGCGACCTCAAGCCGGCCAACGTGATGCTCGGGGCCTTCGGCGAGGTGCTCGTCGTGGACTGGGGTCTGGCCTTCTTCGCCACGCGCGGCGCGGGCGCGGGCGATCCGGCCGCCGACGCGCTCGACGCGCGCGCGGGCAAGAGCGAGCACAAGACGCGCCACGGGACGCTGGTCGGCACGCCGGCCTACATGCCGCCCGAGCAGGCCGCGGGCGAGCGTTCGCTGGTCGGCCCGCAGAGCGACGTGTACGCGGTCGGCGCGATCCTCTACCACCTGCTCGCCGCACGCGCGCCCTACGCCGAGGTCGGCCCCTCGAACGACTCCGTCGCACTCGCGGTGCGCAGCGGGCCGCCCGTGCCGCTCGACCTCGTCGCACCGCGCGCTCCCACAGAGCTGGTGGCGATCTGCGAGCGCGCGATGGCGCGCGACGCGGCGCAGCGCTACACGGACATGGCCGCGCTCGCCGCGGACCTGCGCGCCTTCCTCGAGGGTCGCGTCGTGCACGCGTATGCGCGCGGCAGCCTGGCGGAGCTGCGCAAGTGGATCGGTCGCAACCGCGCCCTGGCCGGCGCGCTGGGCGTGATCGTGCTGCTCGGCGCGCTCGCATTCGGCCTCGCGCTCCACAACGCCCGCGCACGGCACGACGAGCTCGTGCGCCTGGCGGACGCGCGCAGGCTGGCGGACCTCGACGCGCGCAGCGCGCAGCTCGAACCGGCGACCCCCGCGCGCTTTCCGGCGCTCGAGAGCTGGCTCGAGGAGGCACGCGCGCTCGCCGCGCGCCTTGCGCTGCACCGGCGCGACCTCGAGCTCCTGCGCCTGCGCGCAAACGGGAAGAACGCGGACGGCTCGCCGCACTTCGCGGTCGAGGAGGACCTGTGGCGTTTCGGCGCGCTGACGGCGCTGGTCGGCGCGCTCGAGAAGTTCAGCGGCCCCGAGGGCGAGCTCGCGCGCACGCAGGCGCTGCTCGATCGCGCGCATTTGGTCGAGCAGGAGAGCCTCGTCGCGCACGCCGACGACTGGTACACCGCGCGCGCCGCGATCGCCTCGCCGCTCGGGCCCTACCGCGGGCTGCACCTCGAGCCGCAATTCGGCCTCGTCCCGCTCGCGCCCGAACCCGGGAGCGGGCTGTGGCTCTTCGCGGACGTCTCGGTCGGACGCCTGCCGCCGCGCGGACCCTCGGGCCTGCCGCTGCCGCTCTCCGACGGCGCGCTGATCCTCGTGCTGCTGCCCGCGGGCACGGCGCACATCGGCTCGGTCCGCCCGCAAGCTGGCCTCGATGCGGGCGACCCGCTCGCGCGCGCGCACGAGTTCCCGCCGCGCGAGGTCGAGCTCGCGCCCTTCCTGCTCTCGAAGTACGAGCTCACGCAGGCGCAGTGGACGCGTCTTTCGGGCGCAAACCCGAGCTACTTGCCGCTCGCGGCGGCTGCCTGGCCCATGACGCGCTCGGGGCATCCGGTCGATACCGTTTCGTGGGAGGAGTGCCATTCCGTGCTCGAGCGCTCGGGCCTCGTACTGCCGACCGAGGCTCAGTGGGAGTACGCCGCGCGCGCCGGCACCCGCTCGCGCTGGTGGTGCGGCCAGGATCCTGCCTCGCTCGACGGGCTGGTCAACGCCGCTTTGAACGGCGAGGCCGATCCGCCGCGCGAGAGCTGGAGCGCGCTCGCCGGCGCGCCCAACGCCTGGGGTTTCTACGACATCCTCGGCAACGTCGCGGAGTGGACGCTCGATCCCTACGCGCCGGATCATCTGGGCCAGTTCCGCGAGGGAGACGGCGAGCTCCTGGGCGCGAATTCGAGCCTGCGCGTGGTGCGCGGCGGGAGCTTCCTCTCGCGGCCGGCCGAGCTGCGCTGCGCCGCGCGCGACGAGCAGTCTCCGGGCACTCGCAGTGCCTGGATCGGTGTGCGCCCCGCTAGGATGCTCGCACCATGACCGAGGCAGAGAGCTTCGACACGGGCCTCACGCAGGCCGACCTCGACCCCGAACGCCCCGCCCCGATCCAGACGCCCTGGGGCTCCTTCGCCCTGTTCGTCGTCGGTGGACAAGTGCACGCCGTGCAGAGCTTCTGTCCGCACCTCGACGGACCGCTGTTCCAGGGCACGCAGAGCGGCGACACGATCACCTGCCCCTGGCACCAGTGGCGCTTTTCGCTCGTCAGTGGCGCGCGCCTGGACACCGGCGCGCAGCTCTTCGGCGGCCATCCGCGCCTGTGCGTGTGCACGGTCACGCGCAGCGAAAAGGGCTCGCTCGTGCTCTCGCGCCCGGGCATACGCACCTGAGCGCGCGGTTCCTCCGGCCGCGGCCGCTTCCTAGAATGCGCGGCCCCCCCTCGCCTGCAGGTCCACGTACGCGGAGCGCCCCTTGAGCAAGATCCACGACTCCATCCTCGACTCGATCGGCAACACGCCGATGGTCCGCCTGCGCCATATCGGCCGCGAGACCGGCTGCGAGTTCCTCGCCAAGTGCGAGTACACCAACGCCGGCGGCTCCGTGAAGGACCGCATCGGCAAGCGCATGGTCGAGGAAGCGCAGAAGTCCGGCCGCATCAAGCCCGGCGACACGCTGATCGAGCCCACCAGCGGCAACACCGGCATCGGCATGGCGCTCGCCGCCGCGATCTACGGCTACCGCATGATCATCACGCTGCCGGAGAAGATGAGCCGCGAGAAGGTGGTCGTGCTCGAGGCGCTCGGCGCCGAGATCATCCGCACGCCGACCGAGGCCGCCTTCGACGCGCCCGAGAGCCACATCGGCGTCGCCAAGCAGTTGCAGAAGATCCTCCCCAACGCGCACATCCTCGACCAGTACTCCAACCCCGACAATCCGCTCGCGCACTACCACGGCACGGCGGAGGAGATCCTCGAGCAGACCGACGGCAAGCTCGACATGGCGGTCATGACCGCCGGCACCGGCGGCACGATCTCTGGGATCGCGAAGAAGCTCAAGGAGAAGGTCAAGAACGTCAAGATCATCGGCGTCGACCCGGTCGGCTCGATCCTCGCGGGCCCGGGCCCGATCGGCACGTACAAGGTCGAGGGCATCGGCTACGACTTCATCCCCGACGTGCTCGACCGCAAGCTCGTCGACGAGTGGGTCAAGACCGAGGACCGGCAGAGCTTCCTCGTCGCGCGCAAGCTGATCCGCCAGGAGGGCCTGCTCTGCGGCGGCTCTTCCGGCTCGGCCGTCTGGGCCGCGATCGAGATGGCGAAGAAGTACGGTCCGAACAAACGCATCGTCGTGCTGCTGCCCGATTCCGTGCGCAACTACATGACGAAGTTCATGGACCCGATGTGGATGAAGGAGAACGGCTTCACCGAGAGCGCCTGGGAGGCGGAGCGCATCGGCGACCTCCTGCGCGCACTGCCGCGGCGCAAGATGGTGACCGCGTCGAGCTCCGACACCGTCGCGGACTCGGTCATGCTGATGAAGGAACACGGCATCAGCCAGCTGCCGGTCGTGGACGGCGAACGCCTCGTGGGCATCCTCACGGAGTCGGATGTGCTCGGGAAACTCGTCGACGGGCGCGCGAGCCTGTCGTCGGCGGTGGCGGAGGTGATGTTCCGAAAGGTGACGACCGTGAAGGCGGCGGACGAGGCCTCGAAGCTCGTCGGCGTGTTCGGCCAGGGCATGGCCGCGCTGGTGGTCGACGACGCGGGCAAGCTGACGGGCATCATCACCAAGATGGACCTCGTCGACCGGTTGACGTCGAAGCCGCACTGAGCGCGGCGCGCGTGCGAACTTCCTACGCCTCGACCAGCGGCACACCGCTCGGCGCGCGGCTGCTGCGCACGGACTGCCACCACTCCGCCAGACTCAGCCCGCCGACCCACGCGAAGCTCGCGAGGAATAGCGCGAGGAACGGCAGCGAGCCCCAGAACCCGTTTCGGAGCGCGACCCAGATCCCGTAGCCGAACCAGCCCGCGATCACGAGCTCGATGCCCGGCCACCCGAGCAGCGGCACGCGGTAGCGCCGCGCGCCCTGCGCATCACCCTTCTTCGGCGTACGCACGAACACGCCCGTGCCCGGCAAGAGCCCTTCGATCACCGCGCGCGTCTGCGAGACACTCATGCCGATCCCAAGCGCGATGGCCGCGAACGTGTCGACGAGTCGCGCACCGAGCGGACGGCCGATCGCGCGCTGGCTGGTCTCGTAGAACGCGACCACCGAGAGCGTGCAGACACAGAAGAGCCCCAGGTGCAGCCAGTGCGGGAAAGTGTTCGAAAGCCCCAGGCTGAGCGGCAGCAGGAACGCGAGCAGCAGCACGCACGGGTAGCCCGCGTTGCCCGAGAGATGCGAGAAGGCCTCGAGTTTCACGCGCAACGGCTGGTCGGAGACGAGGATGCGCACCCCGAGTTTCTTGAAGACCTGCACGCTGCCCTTGGCCCAGCGGTGCTGCTGTGACTTGAAGGCGACGATGTCGGGCGGTACCTCCGCCGGCGCGACGACGCGCGGAAGGTAGACGAACTTCCAACCCTCGAGCTGTGCACGGTAGGACAGATCGAGATCCTCCGTGAGCGTGTCGTGCTCCCAGCCACCGGCCGTGACGATCGCTTCGCGGCGCCAGATCCCCGCCGTGCCGTTGAAGTTGAAGAACACGCCCGAATCGTTGCGCACCTTGTGCTCGATCACGAAGTGGCCGTCCAGCAGCGTCGCTTCGGCGCGCGTCAGCAGCGAGTCGCCGCGGTTCTCGTGGCCCCAGCGCGCCTGCACCATTCCCACGCGCGCGTCGGCGAAGTAGGGCAACGTGCGCTGGAGGAAATCGCGCTCGGGCACGAAGTCGGCGTCGAAGATGCAGAAGAGCTCGCCCTTGGCGAGGCGCTGGCCGTGGTCGAGCGCGCCGGCCTTGAAGCCCTTGCGGTCGCTGCGCCGCACGGCCTGGATGTCGATGCCGCGCGCGCGGCCGCGCGCGACCTCCTCGTCCACCAGCGCGCAGGTGTCGTCGCTCGAGTCGTCGAGCACCTGGATCTCGAGCCGCTCGGGCGGATAGTCGAGCGCGAGCGCGGCGCGGATCAGCCGTGCGGCGACATTGCGCTCGTTGTAGATCGGCAGCTGCACCGTGACGATCGGCAGCTCGCGCGCGGTCGACTCGGGCAGCGGCGTCTCGCGTTCCCAACGAAAGCGCGCGAGCAGCGCCAGCCGGTGCAGACCGTAGACGGCGAGCACGCCGAGCGTGAGGGCATAGGCGCAGATGAGCAGGCTTTGAGAGTCCAAAGGAGGTTTCGCCGCAGGCGACTCGACCGTACAGCGTAAAGAACCTCCGCTGGGCTTGCACTAGCGCCCGCGCGAGGACGCTTTGTTCATCCGGCGCACTAGAACAGGCTTCCCTGGCCCTCCGGCCGCACGGCCCCGGCGAGGCGTGGGAAGGCGGCGACGATCTCCGGCGGCGCGGGCTGCTTCTCGCCTGAGAGCAGGAACGCGATCTCGAGTGCGTTCGCGACCGCCTTGCCGCCGAAGTGGTTGTTGGTGATCACGTAGGTCTCAGGATGCGCCTCCCCCACCGCTCGCGCGCGCTGCGCGATCTCCGCCAGCTCGCCGGGCGCGTAGAGATAGTCGTAGCGCTGGTCGCGCCCCGACTCCTCACGGAACCAGTGCTCGCTGTTGCGGCCGTGCAGCCGCAGGTAGCCGACCGGCCCGGTCGGCTCGTGCCAGGGCGGCGGGTGGTTCCAGGCGGCGGGCAGATCGATGTAGGCGAGCGAGTAGGACAAGCCGCGCACGGTGTCGCGCGCCGGCGGCGTGAACCACGATTCGTGGCGCACCTCGAGCACCAGCGGCGTGTCGGGAAAGAGCGCGCGCAGGCGGCCGAGCCGGCGCACCTCGTCCTTGCCGAAGAGGAAGCTGATCGGGAACTGCACCAGCAGCCCCGCCAGGCGCTTGGCGCGTTGCAGGGGCACGAGCCCGGCGTTGAACGCGCGCGCGTGGCCTTCGAGGACTCCGGCGCGCTCCTCGGCCTCGCGCGTCGTGATGTGCGTGAAGTCGCGGTTGAGCTTGGCGATGAAGCGGAAGCGCGGGTGCTCGCGCACGAGCTCGACCCAGCGCTGCGCGTGCTCGGCGCGCGGCAACGCGTAGAACGTGCTGTTGATCTCGATGCACGCGAAGCTCTTCGAGAGCAGCACGAGCGGGTGGAAGCCCGGCGGTTTCGGCGAGGGGTACACGCGGCCGTCCCAGTCGGGATAGGACCAGCCCGCCGGACCGATGCGGATCACCAGTCGCGCTCCTGCGCGAGCTGCGCGAAGCCGCGCTCCTCGGCCGCGATCAGGCGCTCGGCGATCGTGCTCGTCGCGCGCGCGAGCTCGGCTTCGTCCGCATCCTTGCCGACGCGCACCGGTTCGCCGTAGCTGAGCACGACGCGCGCGCCGTACTTGGGGATCGTGAAGCGGTCCCAGCTGTCCAGACGCCAGGCCTTGTCGCAGGCAAAGCCCATCGGCAGCACGGGAAAGCCCGTCTCGCGCGCCATCCAGGCCAGACCGGGGTTCATCGCGTGGCGTGGACCGCGCGGACCGTCGGGCGTGATCACCAGCACGGCCCCTTGTTCGAGCGCGCCGAGCATCGCACGTGCGGCGCTCGCGCCGCCGCGACTCGAGGAACCGCGGATCACCTTGTAGCCGAAGCGCCGCAGCAGCTTCTCCGAGATGTCGCCGTCGCGGCTCTGCGAGACGAGCACGGTGAACTCGCGCTGCGCGTGGTCCGCCATTCCGCAGACCATGCGCCCGTGCCAGAGCGCGAGCAGCACGCCCTGCTTTCCCCCACCGACCGCGTCCCAGTGCTGCGGCTGGAGGCGCTCGCTCTTCCAGCTCGCGCGCAGGCGTCGCAGCGCGAACGGACCGAGCCAGCCGACGAGCCGCAGGCCGATCGAACGGCGCAGGTGGCGCCAGCGCTTGGAACTCGCCGAGCGTCTGCGTCCGGCGGACTTCAAGCTGCGCCTCTCGCTCGTTTCCAGCTCGGCCATCGGGGGAATCGTATCCGCGCGGCGTGGCGCGTGGCCGGCAAACGCGTGCGGCTCACGGAGCCTTGACGTCGTCGCCCGCGCCCTTGTCGTCCTTGCCGTCGGGGCCGAGCGAGTAGAGCTGGAAGCGCGCGCTCCCGGCTTCGATCGTGAAGACGAGTTCGTGTCCCCAGCCGTCCTTGGGGACGCTTTTCTCCGGCGCGAGGTAGCCATCGGGGAAGTTCGTGCTCGGCGCGAGCAGGTCGACAAGGTGCTCGGGGAGCTTGCCGCTCTCGAGCTTGTAGATGGCGACGCCGCCCTTCACGAGCAGCAGGGCCGATTGCGTCTGCAGCGCGGCTTCGTCGGGCAGCTGTTCGGGCGCGACGGAGGTTTCCGGCTCGCTCGGCTGCGTGCGCGGCGGACGCGCGGACATGCTCTTCATCGCCGTCCCCGCGCTGAACGCGAAGAGCCCGATCTCCATCGGCGTCTCGGGGCCGAAGGAGGACTCCGCGTGCGTGTAGATGCGTCCGTCGGAGAGGCGCTTGGACCAACTCGTCGTCGGCTTGAAGTAGCGCGCGAGCGTCGCCGAGCCGGGGAGTGAGGCGATGTCGATCTGCGGCGCCTTGTCCCCCATCGCGCTGAGCGCCAGCGGTGCGAGTCCCTTGGCGATGTCGATCAGCTTTCCGAAGAACCCGCCCCAGTCCATCGAGCTCGCCTCGAAGACGTCCTTGGGAAAGGTCTGCGCGTTGGCGAAGTCGTGCAGTTGCGTGTCCTTGCCGTCGGCGATGCGCCGCGTCTCGGACTGCGCGTAGGTTTTCTTGAGGCTGAAGAGCACGCGGTCCTCGAACACGACGATCGTCGGGCTCGGGTTCAGATCGGGCGCCATCGCGCCCAAGGGGCTCGCGCTCGGCGCGCGCGCCTCGCCGTCTTCCTTGCCGAAGGAGAGGCTGACGCACGCGAGCTTGCGGTAGGGCTTGTCGACGACCTTGGCCTCGGGCGCGAGCAGCGCGAGCTTCTCGGCCCAGGCCTTCAGTGCGGCCTCGAACTTGGGCTTGTCCTTCAACTCGACCGCCAGGTACGCGCGCGGCAGCACGTTCTGGATGCTGCTGATAGGCAGCATGTAGAAGGCCGCGTGCACGCCGAGTCCTTGCGCGAGCGGCGGCAGATCCTTCAGCGCGTCGGGCGGCGCGTCCTTCGCCTTCGCGAGCAGCGCGCCGGCGAGCGTGCGCAGCTCGTCCTCGAGCGCGGGCGCGTCGATGTTCGTGATCCACACGCCGACGGCTTCCTTGGGCACGAAGCGCGCGGCGGTCGCATCCGTGACGCCGACGCCCAGGCCCTTGTCCTCGAACTCGGCGCGGCGGCGGATGACGGATTCGGTGACGAAGCGCTCGCCTCGCATTTCGACACGCCACACGCCGGTTGCGCTCGCGTACGGGAAGATCGTCGGCAGCAGCGAGCGTGCGAGGAGGCGAAACTCCGCTCCGCGGCCCGCGAGCGCGGGCGACTGCATCCACCCCGAGGGGTCGAGGTCGCTCCACAAGCGGTAGATCGGCGTGCCCGAGCTTGGCGACATCGCCTCGCAGCCGGCGAAGAGCTGCTTCTCGTCCGCGAGGCCGGGCTGCTTGCCGCTCGCGCGCGCAGCGACCTGCTCGGGCGTCGTCTCGAAGGATCCCAGGTACAGCCGCGCGCCATCCTGCGCGAGCCACACGCGCGCGGTCGGAAGGCCCGCCCCGGGAACAGTCGAGCCGTTTTCGTACCAGTGCAGCGCGCTGGCTTGCTCGCCGAAGGTGCACTCCTTCGCCAGCGTGGCGTCGGCGGCGTGCTCGAGCGCCTTCCAGGCGTCGATCGCGCCGAGCGCCGCTGCGGCCTTGTCCGCATCCTCGAAGTCGAGCACGCCCTCGAAGCCGAAGTGCGCGTTCGCGAACTCGCCGGTGAACGAGTCGATGCCGCTCGCCGAGAAGCTCGCGTGCCTCAGCGCGCGCAGCGGGCTCTCCGCGCCGAAGACTGCGTCCGGGAAGGCTGTCTCGACGATCTCCTGCACCGGAAGCTGAAAACCCTCGAGCAGCGCGCGGAGCTTTTGCATCTCCGCGTCGGCGAAGAGCTTGTGGAAGGGCGCGCGCTCGCGTGCCGCGAGGAGTTCCTTGGCGGAGTCGATCTCGAGGAAGAGGTTCGACTGCGCGGGATGCAGCGGTGCGTGCGCGAGGCCCAAGCCGAACGCCGCGAGCAGGAGCGAGGGCAACATGCTGGGCCGCCGTTCAGAGCCCTGCGAACTTGCGCAGGTCGGTGTCGTGCTTGGCAAGTTCGGTCGCGAGCGCCTTGGCGGCCGCGCTGACGGTCTTCTTGTCCTTGCCCGTCTTGAGCGCGGTCTGGAACGCAGCGAGCTTCTCCGTCACCGGGGCGCACTTGCCGTCGATCATGAAGTACATCACGAGACCGACGCGGTTGTACCAGGTCTGCGTCTCCTCGCCCTTGTCGACGCTCGGCTCGTACGAGAGCACCTGCGAGATCGGGATCATGCCGCCGCGCGAGAGCAGGTTCGTGACCGACCACTCGATCGCCCAGCGGTTGTTCCCGCCGACTTTCACCGTGTGGTCGGTGTAGTAGCGCTCGGCGTAGCCAGCGGCGCCGAAGCGGAACCAGGTCGGGACCTTCTTCTCGTCCCAGAATTCCTTCGGGTCAAAGCGCTGGTCCTCCTGCACCTGCTCCATCGCCTTGGGGCTCGGATCGACCGCTTCGGCGAAAGACTGTCCGAGCGCGTTGCGCGTCGAGTGCACGCCGAACTTCGGCCCGGCTTCCGTGGAAGCGTCCCAGTACGAGACGCCCCACTGCAGAAACTCGCCGGTCTCCACGTTCACGCCGATGTCGGCGAAGTACGCGTAGTGCGTCGAGGAGAGGCCCAGGGAGTCGGTCGAGGGGCGGCCCTCTTCCTGGTCGCCCGCGGCGAAGGACTCGTACTGCGGTTGGTCGCGCAGGATGATCGCCGAGGGTCGCGTCGCCGGCTCGAAGCCGTAGCACTTGACCAGGTCGTCGTAGGCGCCCGAGAGGTTGTTGAGCACCTGCTCGCCGACCTTGCGGTCACAGGTCGTGAAGAGGACGAACTTGCTTTGGTAGGGAATGCGCCACCACTGGAAGAGCTCGGAGTGGTACTCGTTCGCCGGGTCGGTCGCGAGCCACTTGTCGCCGCACTTCCACAGGCCCTTCGCGATGTTCTCCTTCTCCGCGGGGGCGATCCACTCGAGGTCCTGCTTGACCCAGCCTTCGGCGAGCTTCTTCTCGACCTCGGGGTCGATCCACTCGCCCTTGTCGTTCTTCACGAGCCCCTTCTGGAGGAAGGGCAGATCCTCGGGCGTGACCCACTGGTCCTTGAACTTGACCAGGCCCTTCTCTTTGGCCGCCTTCTCCTCTTCCTTGGCGGCCTTCTCGGCCTGCTCCGTCTTGTATTCGGCGAGCTTCTTCTCCGTCGGGAACCACTTGCCGTCGTAGGCGATGTCGCCGAGCAGCTTGTGCGCCTTCTCGTCGTCGCTGCGCAGCTGCACGATGCGGCGCAGGCAGGACTTGGCGTCCTTGTCGAGCTTCTTCTCTACGCACCAGTCGTAGAGGTCCCACATCTTGTCGACGTCCTTGTCGGCAAGCTTCCGGCGGCGCTCGTAGTCGGCCTCGTCGGGGTTCTGAGCCTGCGCGGAGGTCGGCAGGACGGAGATCGACTCGGTCAGGTTCGACGCGAGGGGGGAGGCACACCAGGCGAGGAGGAGGCTCGGCAGCATGGGATTCGGACTCGTGGGAGACGGCTCTTTGGGACGTGGGGCGCGGATTCCTGCGGGTGCGCGTTCGAACGAGCATCCTAACGCGTGCGCGCCTTACTAGGAGCCCCAGGAGGCGCTCCACGGGAGCAACTTGTCCCCCACCGCGTCCATCCGGTAAGCTACCGAGTTGGCTTGGCCCGCGATTCCGGGGGGGTGTTTTCGATCCCTTCCAGGACTCTCGAAGGTCCAGGCACCCAAGCCGCATTCCCATGGCCCAACACAAGGCCCCCACCGCCGTCACCTTTGCGACCGTCGAGGACGATTCTGGCGCCAAGCAGTTCGTCCAGCGCTACTGGAAGGTAGGCGCCTTCCTCGCAGTGGTCCTCTCGGGGATACTTATCTACGACACAATTTCATCGCAAAATAGTGCTAAGTCACTGTTTGCGAGCTGGGATCGGCTGCGCGAGGTCGCCGGGGGTACGGGCAACAACCTGCTCGCCTACGATGCGGACGCGAAGACGATCCTCGGCGGCGAGGCCTCCCTGACGGGCACGCCCGCAGCGCCGTGGTCGCTTTGGATCGCGGCCACCCAAGCCTCCGACAAGGGCGAGTGGGACACGGCGATCGAAGCCCTCCAGCAGCTGAAGCAGAAGTACCCCACCCACATGCTCGTGGCCTCTCAGCAGCCGCTGGGGGCCGACGGCGCCCCGATCTCGATGGTCGACGAGCTGCTCCGACGCTACCAGGGCGAGAAGACCTGGCGCGCGAGCCACGCGGACATGTTCGCCAACCCGGAGCCGCCGGCCGATAGCCCGAAGGTCCGGATCAAGACCGACAAGGGCGACATCGTCGTCGCTCTCTACGCGAAGGAAGCTCCCAAGCACGTCGAGAACTTCCTCAAGCTGTGCCGCGAGGGTTTCTACAACGGGATCAAGTTTCACCGCGTGATGAAGGGATTCATGATCCAGAGCGGCGATCCGAACTCGAAGACCGAGGACCGCGCAACCTGGGGTCAGGGTGGCCCCGGCTACAAGGTCGATCGCGAGGAGAACAAGCTCCACCACTTCGCCGGCTACCTCGCGGCCGCCAAGCAGGGTGGCGATGCCCAGAGCTCGGGCAGCCAGTTCTACATCACCACCGCGGACCGGCTGAACCTTGACGGCAACTACGTCGTCTTCGGCAAGGTCCTCGAGGGCATGGACGTCGCCCACTCGATCGAGGACAGCGAGATCGACCCGGCCACGGCTGATCGCCCACTGCACCCCGCGGCGATCGTCTCCACCGAAGTGCCCTGAGGCGCGCGGGACGCGGAGTGTTCCACGTGGAACACTCCGCCCGGATCACATCAGCCGCTCGCGCGGCGCGAGCACCTCGGCCAGGCGCTCCAGATCCTCGCGCTGGAAGTACTCGATCACGATCTGGCCGCGGTAGCCCGGGCCGTTCTTGAGCTGGACCTTGGTGCCCAGGTGGGCGCGCATCCGGTCCTCGAGGTCGCGAACCCAGGGCGCCTGGGGAACGACGACCTTGATCGGCTCCCCTTGGTCCACCGCCTGCTCGGGCTCGGGGGCGCGCTTGCGGACGAGTGCTTCGACCTCGCGAACCGATAGGTCGTCGCGCACGGTGCGCTCGACCAGCTTCTTCGAGAGGCCCGGATCCTTGCAAGCAAGGATCGCTCGGGCATGCCCCATCTGGATCAGGCCCTTGGCGAGCGCCTGTTGGGCGACCTCGGGCAGGTCGAGCAGGCGCAGATGGTTGGCGACGGTAGGACGCTGCAGACCGACGCGATCGGCGACCTGCTCCTGCGTCAGACCGAGGTCCTGGATCATGCGGCGGTAGCCGAGAGCGCGCTCGATCGGATCGAGGTCGCGACGCTGGAGGTTCTCGACCAGCGCGAGCTCGAGCATCTCCGCATCCGAGACGCCCGTGCGGATCGAGGCCGGAATCGAGGTCCGACCCAGCTCTCGAAACGCGCGCAGGCGACGCTCCCCTGAGATCAGCTGGTATCCGTCGTTCTGCTGGCGCACGACGATCGGCTGGAGCAGGCCGTGCTGCCGGATGCTCTGGACGAGTTCCTCGAGCCCCGCGGGGTCGAAGTTCACGCGTGGCTGGAACGGATTCGTGCGGATCGCGTCGAGCGGAAGCTCCTCACGCGCGCGCGGCTCGAGTTCCGCGCTCGGAGGGAGAGCATCATTCGACTGGGTTAGAAGAGCACTCAATCCGCGGCCGAGACGTCGTTCCATCTGATCTCCTATCCAAGGGCGGGGTCGACAGGCCTCCAGGCTAGACACAACGTGTAGTGTGTCAATAGCATCGTCCCACCATCCATGAGCAACCAGCCGCAAGAACTTGCTGGCGAGACGGGCCGTGCGGCACCCGCCAGCTCCATCGCCTGGTCGGCCTGGCAAGTCGCGTGGGCGAGCGCGCGCACACGCGCGGCTGTGGCGATCGCCCTGGGAGCACTGACCCTGGAGGCCGCGACCCGAGGACTCCTTCCGATCGCCGTCGCGTCGTCGAGGACGACGAGCATCGCCCTGATGGGGGAGACCCGCCTGCTTGCGATGACCGGCCTCGCGCTGGTCGTGCTCACCCGCGCCGCACGTCTGTCGCACGTCTTCCGAATCGCAGGCGCAGCAGAGAGGGCTTCTATTGTCGCCCTATCTACAGTGGTTCTGCACCTTGTTTACATCCTTCTAGTCACCCCTCTCGAGTGGCTGGTCCTCCGGGAACCGCCCGCGCTCCGCATCCAGGTCCTGGCGGACTCCGCCTGGCTGGCGAGCCTCGCGGGCCTGGTATCCCTCGCGCGACTGGAGCCCCGCAGTTTGCTGCTCGGGTTTGCACTCCTCGCCTGGTGGGTGCCGGTTCTGGGCTTGCCCCCCCACGCCCTGGCACTAGGAGCCTCGAAAGGTATCTCCTCGGGGGCTTGGACTGCCGAGGGAATCCTGCCGATGCTAGTCCCGCACTTCCTGGCCCTTGGGTACGTCTGCCTGGAACGCGCTCAGCGATGAAGTACGGCATCCTCGGGGACATCCACGGAAACCTCTCGGCCCTCGAGGTCGCGCTCTCGGTTTTCAAGGACGAACGCGTCGAGCGCATCGTGAGCGTGGGGGACGTCGTCGGCTACGGCGGCGCGCCACGCGAGTGCATCGCGCGCCTGCGCGAACTCGACGCTGTCGTCGTCAAGGGCAACCACGACGCGGCCTGCACGGGCGAGATCGACATCCGCTACTTCAACAACTACGCCCGCGACGCAGTGCGCTGGACGCAGAGCGTGCTCTCCGTCGAGGAGCTCGCCTGGCTGCACGCCTTGCCGCTCGTGACGCACCTGGACCACTGCTCGGTCGCGCACGGCACGTACCACCGACCGGGACTCTACGACTACATCCAGAGCACCACCGATGCCGACCCCTCGCTCGACGAGATGATCCTGCCGGTGTGCTTCGTCGGACACACGCACGTGCCTGTCACGCTGCTGCGCCTCAAGGAAGACCCGCTGCGCACGGCCTACACGGTCGACCCGGAAATAGACCTCTCCGAGTCCGCGAAGGCGCTCGTGAACGTCGGCAGCGTCGGCCAGCCGCGCGACGAGGATCCGCGCACGGCCTTCGCGATCTACGACTCCCGCGAGGATCGCGTGTCGATCCGACGTGCGTCCTACGACATCGAGGTCGAGGCGCGCCGCATCCGCTCCGCAGGCTTGCCGAGCGTGCTCGCCGAGCGCCTGTTCCTCGGCGTGTGAGCCGAGCTCAACTGTCGTCGCGCAAGTAGGCGAGCTCGGGCGGCAGTCCGTCCATGCCCTTCTCGCCGACCGAGTATTCGAACAGCAGCTTGATGTCCGTGAGCGGCTTGATGTCGCCGTGGAAGACGTAGCGCCGCGCGTTGGGGTGAGAACCCACCGCGACGAGCAGCTCGAGGATCGAAGCCGCGTTGCAGCGCGCACCCGCCACCTCCATCTCGACCGGCGTGCCGAAGTGGTTGACGATGCTGACGATCAGCGCCGCCGGACGCGCGTGCATCGAGACCGACGGCGGCAGCTCCACCTCGAGCACCTGCAGGTTGGTGTACGAGGGCAACAGGTCCTCGGCCAGCGGACGGCCGCGCTTCAGGATCACCGCAGCCCAGTAGAGCAGGTGGTTGAGCGTCTGCTCGCGCACCTCGGAGCGTTTGACGACGGCGCCGATGCGCGCCTCGAGCTCCTCGTTGCGCTGGCCGCTCTCGTGGCGCTCGACGAAGTGCGCGAGGTGCGTCACGGATTCGAGCAGGTGCAGTGCAGCCGAGACATGTCCGCGCAGCCGCGAGAGGCGCGCATCCGAGGCCTCGGCGGGGGAGTTCTTCACGTGCGTGTCGTAGGTCGACTGCAGGTTGTGAACCGTCGCCTCGTAGACGCGCGCCTGGACCTCGCTGCAATGCCGGCCGAGCCACAGATCGCGCTCGCGCTCGTCGAGGATGCGGTGGATCCCCGTCTCCTCGAGCATCTCGCAGGCCTGCAGGTACTTCGAAGCGACCTCGGCGACGCGCTGCTCGTCGTCATCGAGATCCTCCTGACCCATGTTGCGCGGCAGCATCCGTCGCGGGCCCGCATCGCCGTGCATCACCTCGTCGGCGGTCGCGGAAGGCAGCGGGATGCCGAGCGCGTGCGCTTCCTTGCGCAGGCTCTCGAGCAGCACGCGCGCGGTCTGCTCGAGGAACTTGCGCGAGCTCGCGATGTCGCGCAGCACCTGCTCGCGCTCGCGCGGCGCGAGGCTGACGCCGTAGGTCGGCAGTCGGCGCTCCAGATGCGCCATGCTGAAGCCCGCCTGCGAGAAGCCGCGCAGCGACGCGACCAGCTCGCGCAGGAAACTGAACGTGCGGTTGTAGCGCGCGCCGTGGTCGTCGAGCTGCGACTCGAGCCCGTCGGCTTCGCTCGTCAGCTGGAAGAAGGCTCCGCGGCCCCAGTCTTCCGTGCGCGCGAGCAGCGCGCTCGAGAGCGAGAAGAAGCTCTCTGCGCGTTCGCCGACCTCGAGAGCGAAAGCCTTCTCGGAAATGATTTCTTCCAGCGGGGTCTCGCTCATGAAGCTCACGGAAGGAATCCGCCGGCGGGCGGGCAGCCGATTGTATCGGAGTGCGCACGCGGCGTGCGTGCCGAGTCCGTCACGCCGGTCAAAAATCCGCGTACCGTGCCGATTTCCAAGGAAGCCCGCTCGCTCAAGATCTGCACCCGGCTGCGCCGATCCACTGGTACGCGCGGGCAGGGGCAAACCGCACTGCTGCGCGCTCACTCGGGAGAATTTTCGCTTCCGCGTGCGCACCAGCACCCCCCCTACACCGGAGCGCCGCCATTTCTGCCGAACGCTGTCTGGAGACCTACCTCCAGGAGATCAACGAGGTTCCGCTGCTCACCGCGCCGGAAGAGCTGGCGCTCGGTCGCCGCATCCAGGCGGGCGATCTCGCCGCGCGCGAACACATGATCCGCGCGAACCTGCGGCTCGTGGTCTCCGTGGCGAAGATGTACGCCGAGCGCGGGCTCTCGCTGCAGGACCTGATCGCCGAAGGCAACATCGGCCTGATGAAGGCGGCCGAGAAGTTCGACCCCGCTGCAGGCTGCCGCTTCTCCACGTACGGCACCTGGTGGATCAAGCAATCCATCCGTCGCGCGCTGACGAACACCGTGAAGTCGGTGCGCGTGCCGAGCTACATGTCGGAGCTGATCTCGCGCTGGCGCGTCGTCAGCCAGGAACTCGCCTATCTGCTCGGCCGCGCGCCCAGCATCGAGGAGGTCGCCAGCGAACTGGGCATCCCCGAGGACAACTGGCCGCTCCTACGGCGCACGATCCAGGTCTCGGGCATGGGCCCGCAGGTTTCGCTCGACGTGCTGACGCAGGGTCAGGACACGGTCGAGGACGCGCGCACGCTGACGCCCGACGAGACGCTGCTCAACAACGACCTGCTCGCCAAGCTGAGCGAGCTGCTCGATGTGATCGACGAGCGCGAGGCCACGATCCTGCGCCTGCGCTACGGCCTGGGACACGAGAGCGGGGAACAGATGACGCTCAAGGAGATCGGCAAGATCGTCGGCCTGACGCGCGAGCGCGTGCGGCAGATCGAGCAGGAGGCGCTGCGCAAGCTCTACGGGGTCATGAGCTCCGAGGGCAGCCCCGAGCTGCAACCGGCCACGCAGCTGCAGAACCTGACGCGCAAGCGTCGGCGCGCGAGCTGAGCCGCGCCTTCGCCGCGCGGGCCGTCTAGGATGGCTGCGCGTGGCGAACCCCTCGATCCAGAACGACTTGCGCAAGACGCGCGCGTCCCCCGGGACGCCGCTCTACGTGCACTTGCCCTTCTGCGCCGCGAAGTGCCACTACTGCGACTTCTTCTCCGTGGCCGCGGAAGGACATGACCGGGGCGCGCTGCTCGAGGCCCTGCTCGAGGAAGCCCGCCGCTTCGCGCCGCGCGAGCCGCGCACCGTCTTCCTGGGCGGAGGGACCCCCTCGCTGCTCGAGGCACCCGAACTCGTCCGTGTCCTCGAGGAACTCGAGCGCATCTGCGGCTGGCGCGCCGCGGCAGGGGAGGTGACGGTCGAGTGCAACCCGGAGAGCCTGGACCTCGCCAAAGCCAGGCTGCTCAGGGACTTGGGCGTCAACCGGCTCTCGATTGGATTCCAGAGCCTCGACCCCGCCACGCTGCAGCTGTTCGGCCGCGTGCACGACGTCGAGATGAGCTTTGCGGCCTTCGAAGCCGCCCGCACCGCCGGCTTCGAGAACCTCAACCTCGACCTGATCTACGCCGTCCCCGGCCAGGAGCTCGAGCAGTGGGAGCGCGATCTGACCCGCATCGTCGCGCTGAAGCCCGAGCACCTCTCGGCCTACAACCTGACCTTCGAGGAGGAGACCCTCTTCGCCAAGTGGCTGGAAGAAGGCCGCCTCAAGCCGCTGCCCGAAGAGCGCGAGCTGGCCTTCTTCTGGCGCACGCGCGAGCGGCTGGCCGAGGCCGGATTGCGCGCGTATGAGATATCTAACTTCTCTCGAACTGGGAGAGAGTGTGCTCACAACCTCAACTACTGGCACAACGGCGAGTACCTGGGCATCGGACCCTCCGCGGTGAGCAAGGTCGGCGACCAGCGGCTGGCCAACGTCAAGGGAATCCAGGGCTACGCACGCCGGATCGCCGAGCACCCCGACGCCCTGGTCTCGAGCGAGGAGCCGGGCGCGCTCACCCGGTTGGGGGAGACCTGGTGGCTCGGCCTGCGCCTCGCACGCGGGCTCAGCCAGGCCCAGGCCCGCGAGCGCGCGCGCTTTCCCGAGGGCGAGCACGATCCGATGCCCGATGTCGCCAAGACGCTGCTCGGCCAGGGTCTACTCGAGGAGTTCGAGGGGCGGCTGCGCCTCAGCCTGGCGGGCCTGCCTCTCGCGGACTACGTCGCGCGCCAGTTCCTCGCCGCCGCGGGTTAGGATCCCCGGTCCGGACCCCCCCTCATGAACTTCGCCGACCGCATGCAGGAGGCCGTCACGCGCTGTGGAAACGCAGCCCTGGTCGGCCTGGACCCCCACGCTGACTCGCTGCCCGAGGAGTTCGCCGCCGTGCGCGCCCCAGGCGCGACCCGCGCCGAGCGCGCCCGGGCCTGCGCGGACTTCCTCTGCCAGGTGATCGAGCTCGCGGCCGGAGCGGTGCCCGCCGTGAAGCCGCAGTCGGCCTTCTTCGAGCTCTACGGCGCCGAGGGGTCGCTCGCCTGGGAGCGCGTGGTCGCGGCCTCACGCGCGGCCGGGCTGCTCGTGATCGGCGATGTGAAGCGCGGCGACATCGACTCGACCGCCAAAGCCTACGCGCGCGCCTTCCTCGACCCCGCGCTCGCGGGCGAGTCGGTCTGCGACGCGATCACGGTCAACCCCTACCTCGGCGCGGATGCCGTGCAGCCCTTCGTCGAGGCCTGCCGCGCCTACGACGCCGGGCTCTTCGTGCTCGTGCGCACCTCGAACAAGCACAGCGCGCTCTTCCAGGACCACGGCACGCCCAAGCTCTACGAGCACGTCGCGCGCGCCGTCGACTCCTGGGGCAGCGAGCTCATCGGCGCGAGCGGCCTCTCGAGCATCGGCGCGGTCGTCGGCGCGACGCACCCCTCCGAGCTCGCGGCGCTGCGCAAGCTGCTCCCGCGCACGCCCTTCCTGATCCCCGGCTACGGCGCGCAGGGCGCGGGTGTGGCCGAGATCGCCGGCGGGTTCCTGCCCGGCGGCCGCGGCGCGCTGGTCAACTCCTCGCGCGGAATCCTCTTCGCGTACAAGCAGCCGCGCCACGCCGGTCTGCACTGGAAGGACGCGACGCGCAAGGCGCTCGCCGAGATGGTCGCCGAGCTGCGCACGCTGACACACTGATCCGAAACCGACGTCCCCGACGCGTGTCTTGACCCTTCGACTCGAACACCTTCCGGCAGACGTCCTCGAGCTGTCGGAGCTTGCACGCGCGGCGCTCTCCGGGCGCGTGCCGACGCAACTCGTGCGCTTCGCGCGGCGCCTCGAGGACATCCCTGCGTGCGAGGATCGCCTCGATCCGCAGGCGCGCGCCGAGCTCGCGCGCGTGCTCGAGCAGCAGCTCTCCGGACTGCAGCCGCACGTCGCGGTGCTCGACGCGGCGCGCTCGCTCGCGCAACCGGGCGTGTGCGCCGTGGTCACGGGACAGCAGCCCGGCTTCACCGCGAGCCCGCTCTATTCCATCTACAAGGCGCTCAGCGCGATCCGACTCGCGCGCTCGCTCACGCAGGCCTGGGAGCGGCCGGTCGTGGCGCTCTTCTGGAACCACGCCGACGACCACGACGTCGCCGAGGTGCACCACACGCACGTCGTCAACCGCAACCTCGACCTGCAGAAGATCTCGCTGCCCGGGCTCTCCTCGGGGCGCACGCCACTCTCGCAACTCGTGCTCGAGGACGAGCGCTCGCGACTGCCCGTGCTGCGTGCGGTCTTCGAACAATTGCTGCGCACCGAGCCCGAGCTCGAGCGCGCGATGGCCGCGCTCTTCCCGCGCGCGGGCGAGACGCTCGCGCGTGCCTTCACGCGCGCGATGACCGAAGTGCTCGGCCCGCTGGGCCTGGTCGTCGTCGAGCCCGACTGGATCCGCGAGCCGCTCTCGCGCGCGCTGGCCGGCCTGCTCGAGCACGATCCCTACGCCGCGCTCGCGCAGGGCAGCGAACGACTCGCCGCCGCGGGCTACGCGCCGGCGATCCCGCCCGCCGACGCGGCGCTGCTCTTCCATCACGAGCGCGAGAACGGGCGCGTCTCGCGCCGCGCGCTGCGCAGCGGTGGCGAGGGCTACCAGTACGACCGCGAGGACGGTTCGCGCACCGCGACGGAGCTCGCGGCCGAGATCATCGACGATCCGCACGCCTGGTCGCCCGGCGCGCTGCTGCGACCGCTCGTGCAGGACCTGTGCCTGCCCGTCGCGGCCTATGTCGGCGGCTTCGGCGAGCTCGGCTACCACGCGCAACTCTCGGTGCTGCGCGAACGCGCCGGTGCGCCGTCGACGGCCTTCGTCGCGCGTCTTTCGGCCACGCTCGTCGATCCGGAGGCGCGCCTGGCGCTGCAGATCCTCGAGACCGACGTGGCGAGCGTGCTGCGCGCGCGCGGGGTGTTCGAGAGCGCCGAGGAGCCCGCCGAGCCCGAGGTTGCCGCGCGCTTGCGCGAAGTGGGGGAGCGCGCCGCGAAGGAACTGCTCGCGCTGCGCGAGGCGCTTGCGCTGCTCGACCCCTCGCTCGTCGTGCAGCTCAAACGCTCGGCCGGCGAGATGGAGGAGGCCGCCACGGCGCTGGCGGAGAAGGCACGGCGCGTGCACGGCAACCGCGCGGGCAAGGGACGCCGCCACGAGCGCCGCGTCTCGAACCTGCTCTGTCCGCGCGGCGAACCGCAGGAACGCCTGCTCGGCCCGCTGCCCTTCGTGGCGCGCTTCGGCACGCAGTGGCTCGAGGAGCTCGCTTTCGAGCACGACCCCTTCGACCCGGTGCACCTCGTCGTGCACCTTGGACCGGACCTTCCCAACGCTGGAGGCGACGCATGAAACTCGACATCCTCGCCGTGGCGGCGCACCCCGACGACGCGGAGATCTGCGTCGGCGGAACGCTGCTGCTCGCGGCCGCGCGCGGCAAGCGCGTAGGAATCGTGGACCTCACGCGCGGCGAACTTGGAACACGCGGCAGCGCGCAGGATCGTTCGCGCGAGACCGCCGCGGCCAACGCGCTGCTCCAGCCGCTGCTGCGCGCCAACCTCGCGCTGCCCGACGGCCGTGTGGAGGCCTCGACCGAGGCGCGCGAGAGCCTTGCCGCGCTGATCCGCGAGCACCAGCCCGAGGTGCTGCTCGCGCACCACACCGAGGACCTGCACCCCGACCACTCGACCGCCGGCCGGATCGCGCGCGAGGCCTGGTACCTCTCCGGACTCGCGCGCCTGGCTCCCGCGGGAGACAAGCCCAAGCGCCCCGCGCGCCTGTACCACTTCATGGGCCACGTGCCCTTCGAGCCCACGCTGGTCGTGGACATCGGCGAGGTCTGGGAGCGCAAGCTCGAGCTCGTGCGCTGCTACGCGAGCCAGATCACGCCGGCCGCCCCCGGCGACCGCGGCGAGCACTTCCTGTTCGGGGCCGACATCCTGCAGCGCGTCGAGACCCGCGCGCGCTTCTATGGCGAGCGCATCGGTGTGCGCTACGGCGAGCCGCTGCTCGCGCGCGGACCCCTGCCGTGTTTCGACCCGCTGATCGCATGAGACCCCGGGAGAGCCTCCTTCCCCGCCCCCGCCTGGGCTAGACTGCGCCCTCCACATGCGTCGCATCGCGGTGATCAACCAGAAGGGCGGCGTGGGCAAGACCACGACCACCGCAAACCTCGGCGCGGCACTCGCGCTGCAGGGCCGCCGCGTGGTGCTGGTCGACATGGACGCGCAGGCGAACCTCTCGCTCTCGCTGGACGTCACGGCCGACAGCGGCGCGCCTTCGAGCTACACCGTGCTGCTGGGCGAAGCGAGCTTCGGCGCCGCTGTGCGCCAGACGGGCGTTCCGGGTCTCTCGCTCGTGCCCGCGAACATCGACCTCTCGGGCGCGGAGATGGAGCTCGCGAGCGCGATGGGCCGCGAGTTCCTGCTGCGCGACGCGCTCGCCGCGTGGGCCGAGGAGGAACAAAAGCGCAGTGCTCGCGCGCCGGCGGACTACGTGCTCTTCGACTGCCCGCCGAGCCTGGGGCTGCTCTCGCTCAACGCGCTCGCAGCCGCGGGCGAAGTGCTGATCACCTTGCAGACGGAGTTTCTCGCGCTGCAGGGCATGAGCAAGCTGGTCGAGATCGTGCAGCTCCTGCGCAAGCGCCTGAACCCCGAGCTCGCGATCACCGGCATCCTGCCGTGCTTGTACGACAGCCGGCTCAAGCTCGCGCGCGAGGTGCTGGGCGAGATCCGCAAGTACTTCCCGGGCCAGGTGCTGCCGCAGCCGATCCGCTCCAATGTGAAGCTCGCCGAAGCGCCGAGCTACGGCAAGACGATCTTCGAGTACGCGCCGGGCTCGAACGGAGCCGACGACTACATGAAGGCCGCGCGCGAGATCCTGCGCGGCGAGTCGCGCGATTCCACGCTCGCGGGTCTGCCTGCGTTCCAGGAGAAGTACGCTCCCCCGCCTGGCGCGCTCGTCACGCCCGCGCCGCGCCGCGTGCCGCCGCCGCGCCGCGCCGCCGCGCCCAAGCCGGCCGAGCCCAAGCCCAGCGCTCCGAAAGCCGTCGATGTTCCGGCGATCGGGCGGCCGGCGAGCGCGCCGACGGTTCCCGCGCCCGCCTCCGCTCCCGAACGTGTTCCGCTGCGGGCCGAAGATCTCCCGCCGCTGCCGCCGGAGGTCTTCGAGATCCTGAGCCGCCGCGGGAGCTTCTCGTGAAGCCGCGCGCGGACGACGCGCGCGAGCCCCGGCCGTGCTCCTCCGAGCGCGCGGGCGCGCTGCGCGTGGGCATCTTGTGCCATCCGACCTACGGCGGCTCGGGCGTGCTCGCGAGCGAGCTCGCGCTGACGCTCGCCGAGCGCGGACATTGCGTGCACCTGTTCTCCTCGGGAGTCCCGCCGCGTCTGGCGCGCGCGAGCGGGCCGGTCGAGATGCACGTCGCGCAGGGCTTTCCCTACCCGCTCTTCCAGTCTCCGCCGCACGACCTCGCGATCACCTCTTCGATCCTCGACGTGCACCGCTCGGGCGGCCTGGACATCCTGCACGCGCACTACGCGATCCCGCACGCGGTCTCGGGCTACCTCGCGCGTGCTGCGGCGCTCGCCGACCACGGCCGGCCCGCTCCCAAGCTGGTCACGACGCTGCACGGCACGGACATCACGCTGGTCGGCAGCGATCCCTCCTACGCGCCGCTGACGCAGTTCGTGATCACGCAGAGCGATGCGGTGACCGCGGTCTCGCACGACCTCGCGCGTCGCACGAGCGCGAGCTTCCGCACGGGCATGCCGGGCGAACCCTGTGGCGTGCGCGTGGTGTACAACTTCGTCGACGTCGACATCTTCCGGCCGCTCGAGCAGCAACCGAGGCTCGCTGGTCCGGCAAACATCGTGCACGTCTCGAACTTCCGGCCCGTGAAGCGCGTGCCCTGGCTCTTGCGCGCCTTCGCCCGTGCGCGCCTGGGCGCCGACGCGCGCCTGACGCTCGTCGGCGACGGGCCCGACATGCAGCCCGCGCGCGCGCTCGTCGCCGAACTCGGCCTGGGCGCGAGCGTCTCGTTCCTGGGCGAGCGCGACGCGCTGCCGGAGCTGCTCTCGGGCGCCGACGTCTTCGCGCTCTCCTCCTCGGAGGAGTCCTTCGGCCTCTCCGCACTCGAGGCGATGGCTTGCGCGACACCCGTCGTCGCCACGCGCGTCGGCGGCGTGGGCGAGGTGGTCGAGGACGGGATCCAGGGCCTGCTCGTGGAGGTGGACGACCTCGAGGGTTTCGCCGGGTGCCTGCGCCGACTGGTGCAGGACCGCGAGCTCGCCCGCAAGCTCGGCGCCGCCTCGCGCACGCGCGCCGTCGAGCACTTCGAGCGCCACCACGTGGTCGAGCAGTACGAATCGCTCTACCGCGAGTTGCTCGGTCCGGCATGAAGCGCGTCTACCTCGACCACAACGCGACGACGCCGATGCGCCCGCAGGTGCGCGCGCACTTCGAGGAGGCGCTCGAGGAGGCCAACGGCAACCCCTCGAGCGTGCACGCCTCCGGGCGCGCCGCGCGCGCGCGGCTCGACTCGGCCCGCGAGCGCGTGGCCGCTGCGCTCGGGGTGGACGAGGACGAGATCCTCTTCACCTCCGGCGGCACCGAGTCGGACAACCTCGCCGTGCTCGGGACCCTGCGCGGCGCCCCCGGCGCCGGGATGGTGACGAGCGCCATCGAGCACTCGGCCGTCCTCGAAGCCGGGGTGGCCGCCGAGCGCGAGGGTCACCCGCTGACGCGAGTGCGTGTCGATTCCCAAGGACGGGTCGACCCCGAGGAGCTGCTCGCCGCGGTGCGCGAGCGTGCGCCGGCGCTGGTCTCGCTGATGGCCGCCAACAACGAGGTCGGCTCGCTCGGGCCACTCGCGGAGCTCGGCCTGGGTCTGCGCGCTCTGGGGAAGTTGCGCCCCGTGTTCCACACCGATGCGGTGCAGGCGCTCGGGCGCGCGCCGCTCGAGCTGCGCGCGTGGGGCCTCGACCTCGCTTCGTTCTCCGCGCACAAGCTCGGCGGTCCGCTCGGTGTCGGCGTCCTCTACAAGCGGAAGGGTCTCAAGCTCCTCGCACTCCAATATGGTGGGGGACAGGAGCTCGGCCTGCGACCCGGAACCGAGAACGTCGCCGCGCTCTCCGCCGCCGCGCTCGCGATCGAGCTCGCGCAGCGCGAGCACGCGCAACACATCCCACGCATGCGCGCGCTCTGCAGCTCATTTTGGGAACAAGTGCAGCGGGTCTTGCCGCAGGCGGCCGTGAACGGGCCCGATCCAAGCGCCCAGGACCGCCTTTGCAACACGCTCAACCTCTCCTTGCCCGGAATCGACGGTCGTGTGCTCGTCGCACGCCTGGATCTGGAGGGCCTGGAGGTGAGCGCGGGCTCCGCGTGCGCGAGCGGATCGCTCGAGGCCTCGCACGTCTTGCTCGCGATGGGACGCGCGAACGAGGACGCGCGCGCCGGTGTGCGTATCTCCTTCGGATGGAACAGCACGAGCGAGGACGTCCACGGCGCGGTGGACATTTTGCGGAGAACTTTTTCCTCGTCGCGCTAAACCGCGTGCGCGCGAAGCGCTTGCGGAAAACTCGTCCACGAGTGTGCGCTCTCTCGTTGACAGGTGCGCGTCGCGCGCATGGAATGTCGCCCCGCAGCCGGGACCTCACCCGCTCTCCGCTGTCGCTCGCAACGTACGTCCCGCTCGTGTGTCTGCAGCGTGACTCGGCGGAGCCAAGTGCTCGCCGGTGCACGCTCGAAGACCCGCTCGATCCCCCCCACCCCGTCCTCCTTCGTCTGCTGCGAACCATGACTGCCCAGGAAGCGCTGAGCTCCCTCCCTTCGCCGGAGGATCCGTCGAAGGACGCGCTCTGGGACGGGCTGCAGCGCGCAATCCGCTCGCGCATGAAGCCCGAGCAGTTCGAGACCTGGTTCCGACGCGCGGCACTCGCGAGCTTCGACGCGGACGTGGTGCGCATCGCGGTGCAGAACACCTTCTCGCGCGACTGGCTGCGCACGTACTACGGCGACCTGCTCGCCGATAGCGCGCGCGAGGTGTTCCACGACGCGCGTCGCGTCGAGGTGCTCGTCGATCCCGAGTTGTTGCTGCGCCGCGCCCCGCCGCCGCAGGCGCCCGCCGAGGAGCCCGAACGCGCGAGCGCGGTGCACTCAGGCGAGAGCCTGATGCCGCGCACCGACGTCGCGCCCGGCTCCGAGCGCAACCTGGCGCGCGAGGCGCGCGCGCTGGGCAATCCCAACGGCGCGCTGGGCAACTCGCGCGGCGCGGATGGCGGCCGCGGCCTGCTCGCGAGCAGCGACGTCGGCCTCAACCCCAAGTACACCTTCGACAACTTCGTCGTCGGACCGTGCAACCGCTTCGCGCACGCGGCCGCACTCGGCAGCGCCGAGGCGCCGGGCAAGGCCTACAACCCGTTCTTCCTGCACGGCAGCGTCGGCCTGGGCAAGACGCACCTCCTGCAGTCGCTGTGCTGGGCGATCCTCGACCGCACACCGCGCGCGCGCATCCTGTTCCTCTCCTGCGAGACCTTCGTCAACCACTTCATCAACTCGCTCGAGAACGGCGACATCGCCAAGTTCCGCCACAAGTACCGCAACGTCGACGTGCTCGTCGTGGACGACATCCACCTGCTCGCGAACAAGGACCGCACGCAGGAGGAGTTCTTCCACACCTTCAACACGCTCTACCACGCGTCGAAGCAGATCGTGCTCTCGTGCGACTCGCCGCCCAAGGAGATCCCGACGCTGCAGGACCGGCTGGTGTCGCGCTTCAAGTGGGGCCTGGTGACCGAGATCGAGCCGCCCTGCTTCGAGACGCGCACCGCGATCCTGAAGCGCAAGAGCCGCGAACGCGGCCGGGAGCTCTCCGACGACCTCGCCGGGCTGCTCGCCGAGCGCATCGACTCGAACATCCGCGAGCTCGAGGGGGCGGTCACCAAGCTCCTGGGCTACGCCGCCCTTTCGGGCCAGCCGCTCTCGGTGGACGTGGCGCGCGAGGCCCTGCGCGAGCTCTTCCACACCAAGCGCGGCCAGCCCTCGATGGAGGACATCCTGACCATCATCACCGAGCACTTCGGGGTCAAGCTGTCCGACCTGCAGTCCAAGAAGCGCACGCACGCGATCGCTTTCCCGCGTCAGATGGCGATGTTCCTCGCCCGCCAGATCACCCGCCACTCCCTGGAGGAGATCGGCGGGTTCTTCGGGGGCCGGGACCATTCGACGGTCATCTACGCGGTGGACAAGATCCAGCAGCTCTCCGAGCAGGACCCCGCCTCGCGCGCGCTGCTCGACGGCTTCCTCGCCCGCCTCCAGGGCCCGCGCTCCTAGGGCTGCGCAGGGCGCGGAAAACCGCCGCCCCGCGCCCTTTTTCCCGCTCCGGATCCAGGCGCGTTGCCTTGGACTTCCGGGCCTGTTTCGCCTACCCTGTCGAGGCCGGATTTCGCGGTGCAAACGCCCTCATTCCGCGCCCCGAAACCCTGTGCAGAACCATGTGGATCAACCGTAGAAACCACGTCGGGAACGGGTGGACAGCAAAGGCTTTCTCCACCGCCCCTGCGTCGGCCCCGGACGCTCTCGTGGATGCCTGTGAACAAGTCCCCGGATACTCACGCTTCGTCCACGTCGTCTCGCACAGCGCACGAGCGCTGCAACCGTCCACTGCGCGAGCACTTGCGTCACACACACTCGGCTTCGATCCACAAATCCACGCTGCCTACTGAGACTGCGACATGAAAGTGATCTGTGACAGACAGAAGCTCCACGACGGCCTGGCTGTCGTGAACAACGTCATCCCGACCAAGTCCACCAAGCCCGTCCTCGAGAACCTCTGCCTCGTCGCCACCGACAGCGCACTCGAACTCCTCGGCACGGACCTGGAGAGCTCGGTGCGCTACCGCATCGACGGCGTGCAGGTCGACGAGCCCGGCCCCGCGGTCGTACCCGCGCGCGTCACGCTCGACTTCGTGCGCGACCTCTCGGGCGAGACCGTCACGCTCTCCACGCACGACAACAAGTGCGTGATCTCCTCCGGCGCCGACGCCTGCGACCTGGTCACGACCGAGGCCGACGAGTTCCCGGTCATCACGCGCTTCGGCAGCGAGCGCACCTTCTCGATCCAGGGAGGGTCTTTCACCCGCCTCGTCAATCGCGTGGCCTTCGCCGCCGCACGCGAGGCCGGGCGCTACGCCATGCACGGTGTCCTGGCCGAGATCGAGAACGGCAGCCTCAAGCTCGTCGCCACCGACGGACGGCGGCTGGCGCTGTGCACCGCGCCGGTCGAGGAGGGCAGCGCGATCCGCGCCGCCGGCAAGGCCGCGATCGTGCCGGCCAAGGGCATGCAGCTGTTCTGCCGCGTGATCTCCGACCCGCTCGAACAGGTCGAGTTCCACGTCAGCGAGAACCAGATCGGCCTGCGCACGAAGTCGGCCGAGATCTTCACGCGACTGATCGACGGCGAGTTCCCGCGCTACGCGGCCGTGATCCCACGCGAGTCCAACCACACCATGGAGGCCGACGCGGCCCTGCTCGCGCGCAAGCTGCGCCTGGTGGCCAACGTGACCGGCACCGAGGCACGCGCCGTGCGCTTCAAGCTCGCACCGGGCGAACTCGACCTGTTCGGCCAGTCGGCTGGACGCGGCGAGGCGCGCGCGCGCATGGATGTCGACTTCAAGGCGGGCGAGGCGGAGATCGCCTTCAACCCCGACTACGTGCTCGACGGGCTCAAGAACTGCGAAGAGGGCCTCGTGCGCCTGACCTTCAACGAACGCTCGAGCCCGGGCAAGTTCACGCTGGCCGAGAACTACGTCTACATCGTGATGCCGATCACGATCGAAGGCTGACGGAAGACGCATGCGCTACGCGCAGGCAAAGGGCCCCCGGGAGGCCGTCCCCATCGCGCGTGCGATGGAGCGTTTCCTCGGCGCGAGCGGCCTGTCCGAGCGCGTCGCGCAGTGGCCGATCTTCCGCGCCTGGAGCGAGGCGATCGGCAGCGCGCTGGGAAATCATGCACGCGCGGTGCGCTTTGCGATGGGCAACCTGTACGTCGAGGTCGACTCCGCCGCGCACCTGCACGAACTCTCGAACTTCACCGGCGAGCAGTACCGCTCACTCGCCAACGCACGCCTGGGATCGGAGCAGATCCGGCGCGTGCACTTCCAACTCAAGCGCTGATCCATGACCCAGGAACAAGAAGCCCTGACCTACGACGCATCCTCGATCAGCGTGCTCGAGGGACTCGAGGCCGTGCGCGTTCGGCCCGCGATGTACATCGGCGACACCGATGTGCGCGGGTTGCACCACCTGATCTGGGAGGTGGTCGACAACTCGATGGACGAGGCGCTCGCGGGCTACGCGCGGCGCTGCACGGTCACGCTGCGCGCCGACGGTTCGGTGTGCGTGCGCGACGATGGCCGCGGGATCCCGGTTGGCATCCATCCCACCGAGGGCATCCCCGCTGTCGAGGTCGCACTGACGAAGCTGCACGCGGGCGGCAAGTTCAACAAGAGCGCCTACAAGGTCTCCGGCGGTCTGCACGGCGTCGGTGTCTCGTGCGTGAACGCGCTCTCGGAGTGGCTCGACATCACGGTCTGGCGCGAAGGCCACGAACACAAGATGAGCTTCGCGCGCGGCCACCGCTCGAAGGAGCTCAAGGTCACGGGCGACACCGATCGCACCGGGACGCAGGTCGCGTTCAAGCCCGACGCGCAGATCTTCAGCACGACCGAGATCGAGTTCGAGATCGTCAGCAAGCGCCTGCGCGAGATGGCCTACCTGATGGGCACGCGCGGCATCGTGATCGACCTCGAGGACGAGCGCACGGGCGCCAAGGAGCACTACGAGTTCCCCCAGGGCCTCAAGGACTTCGTCCAGCACGTCAACAAGAACAAGCAGGTGCTGCACCCCGACGTGGTGCATCTCTCGAAGATCGTGTCCTCGCCGGACCGGCCCGACCGCGAGTACGAGGTCGAGCTCGCGCTGCAGTACACCGACACCTACCAGGAGACGGTCTACACCTTCGTCAACAACATCAGCACGCCCGGCGGCGGCACGCACCTCGCGGGCATGCGCGGCGCGCTGACGCGCACGCTGACCGCGTACGGCAAGCAGTCGAAGATCTTCAAGGACTCGGAGGAGGGCCCGGCGGGCGACGACTTCCGCGAAGGCCTGACCGCGATCCTCTCGCTCAAGGTCCCCGAGCCGCAGTTCGAGGGACAGACGAAGGACAAGCTCGGCAACCGCGAGGCGCAGGGCATCGTCGAGTCGGTCGTGAGCGAACTCTTCGCCACGTACCTCGAGGAGCACCCCGCGGCCGCCAAGGCGGTCGTGCAGAAGGCGCTGCGCGCGCGCGAAGCACGCGAAGCGGCGCGCAAGGCGCGCGATCTCGTGCGGCGCAAATCGGCGCTCGCGAGCGGCAACCTGCCGGGCAAGCTCGCGGACTGTCAGTCCTCGAACCTCGACGAGTCCGAGCTCTACCTGGTCGAAGGTGATTCGGCCGGTGGCTCGGCCAAGACCGGCCGCGACCGGCGCTTCCAGGCCATCCTGCCGCTCAAGGGCAAGATCCTGAACGTCGAGCGCGCGCGCCTGGACAAGATGCTCGGCCACTCGGAAATCCAGGTGATCATCTCGGCGCTCGGCACCGGCATCGCCGACGAGTTCGACATCACCAAGCTGCGCTACGGCAAGACGATCATCATGACGGACGCCGATGTGGACGGCTCCCACATCCGCACGCTGCTCTTGACGTTCTTCTTCCGCCACATGCGGCCGCTGCTCGAGCTAGGGCGCCTCTACATCGCGCAGCCACCGCTCTACAAGATCAAGTGGAAGAGCGAAGAGCGCTACGTCACCACCGACGCGGAGCTGCGTCAGCTGCTGATCGAACGCGGAGTCGAGTCGCTCGAACTCGCCGACGAGAGCGCGAAGAAGACCTGGAGCGGCCCCGCGCTGCGCGAACTCGCGGACGACCTGCGCAAGCTCGAGGACCTGCTCGCGCTGGCCGCACCCGCCTGGGCGCACGTGCCGCTCGAGAAGGCGCTCGCTGCCTTCGACGGGACCAGCTTCCCGATGCACTTCGCGCAGATCGGCGGTCATGACATCTTCTTTGCGCGCCGCTCGGAGCTCGACGACCGGCTCGAGCTCGTGCGCGCGGGCCTGCGCCCCGGCGAAGAGCTGCAGGTCTACAACAGTCCGACCTCCGACGTGACGCGCGACGCGGCGCACGCCGTGGTGTGCCACCTCGCTCACAGCGAGGAGCTCGCGCGCGTGCTGCTCGCGCTCGAGGGGCGCGGGCTCTCCTTCCGCGGCGGCGGCAGCTTCCGGCTGCGCGGCGGCAAGGAGACACTCGAGCCCAAGGGCCTGATCGAGCTCGCGGCCGCCCTGCGCGGCGCGGTGCAGGCCGACGTCGACATCCAGCGCTACAAGGGTCTGGGTGAGATGGACCCCGAGCAACTCTGGGAGTCCACCATGGATCCCGCGCGGCGGACGCTGCTGCGCGTGCACATGGACGACGCGATCGCGGCCGACGAGATCTTCACCGTGCTGATGTCCGACGCGGTCGATCCGCGCCGTGACTACATCGAGAAGCACGCGCTCGAGATCACCAACCTCGACATCTGAGCGCGCGCGCGGGGCCGGAAGACTTTTCCCGCGCCGCACAGGCCGGTGCTTGCAAGGAGGTGGCGGTGGATCCGCGCCGAAGGATGGGACATCCCATTCCAGATCGGGGGCGCGACGATCGATAACACGAGGCGTCGACCGATCCGCACCCCTTGATGCACAGCGCGGCCCCACGCCGCACCCATCCACCTCCCCGTGAAGACCAGCCAGCGCCTCGACAACAATCGCCTCTCGGAAGTTCTCGCCGAACGGGCCCTGGTCGAACCGCAGGCCCTGCGCGAAGCCGCGAACTTCGCGGTGCACGGGAAGATCCCGATGTCCGAGGCGCTCGTGACGGCGAACCTCGTGCAGGACTGGCAGCTCGCCGGGATCGTCAGCGAGATCTACAACCTGCCCTTCCTGCCGGTCGAGATGCTCGATCCTGATCCGCGCGCGCGCGAAGGCATCGACGAGCAGTTCCTGCTCGAAAACTGCCTCGTCCCGGTCGGGCGCTACGGCCAGGTGCTCACGGTCTGCATGCCGGCGATGGTTCCGGCCGACGTGCTCGGACTGCTCGCGGCGACGACCGACCTTGTGATCTTGCCGCTGGTCGGCTCGGTGCGCTCGAACCGCCAGTGGCTCGAGAAGAACCTGAGCTCGCAGGCGCTGGCCCCCGCGAACCCGCTCGGAGCGGATCCGCTGGGCGCCGAAGAGGAAAGCGCCCCCGGCGGCGGGAGAGGCGCTCCCGGCGAGTGGGGCTCGCTCTTCGACCAGGCGGATGCCGCCGTGCTGCTCGACCTCGCCGTGCCGGCGCCCGAGAACAGCGACGACGACGGCGGAGCTTTCGGCGAGATGCTCGGTCAGACGCTCGGGGACGGTCTGCTCAGCGACGGGATGCTCGACGACCCTCTGTCCGAAGCGCTGCCCAAGCCGCTGAAGCCGATCTCGCCCGAACCGAAGAAGCGCTCGTCGAAGGAATAGAACCGAGCCGCGCCACGCTGGTCAGTCGGTCGCGAGCCGCGCACCCGGCTCCAGGCGCGCTCCGCGCAGCCAGGAGGCCCCGTCCATCTCGCCCTTGCCCGCGGGCTTGACGCGCACGAGTTCGAGCGCGCCAGCGCCACAGGCGACGCGCGGCCCCTCCTTCGAGGCGAGCAGCGTCCCGGGAGCCGCGCCGGGATCCGTCTGGACCACGCGTGCGGTGAGCAGCGCGAGATCGCCTCCGCGGCTGTCGGAGCAGCGCGCGAGCGGCCAGGGATTCGAGGCGCGCACCAGGCGCTCGAGCTCGCGCGCGTCGCGTGCCCAGTCGATCCGGCCCTGCTGCTTGGTGATCTTGCGCGCGTAGGTGGCCTCCGACTCGTCCTGCGGCGTGAAGCGCGGCTTCCCGCCCGCGAGCGCCTCGATCGCGCGCAGCGCGGCCTCGCCGCCGAGGACGGCCAGGCGCGCGAGCAGTTCCCCTGAGGTCTCCTGCGCTCCAATCGGCGTGCGCTCCTCGACCAGCACGTCGCCCGCGTCCAGGCGCAGCACCATGCGCTGCACGCTGACGCCCGTCTCCGCGTCGCCGGCGAGGATCGCGGCCTGGATCGGCGAGGCGCCGCGGTGGCGCGGCAGCAGCGAGGCGTGCACGTTGAGCGCACCCTGCGGACAGGCGGAGAGGATCTCCTGGCGCACGATCTCGCCGTAGCTCGCGACGATCATCACGTCGCCGCCGAGCGCGGTGAGCTCCTTGGCGAAGGCGGGATCGCGCGTGCTCTGCGGCTGCAGCACGGGCAGCCCACGCGCACGAGCCAAATCGACCAGCGGCGAGGGCAGAACCTTCATCCCGCGGCCGCTGGGCCGGTCAGGCTGCGTCACCAGCGCGAGGACCTCGTGAGGGCTGTCGAGCAGCCGGGCGAGGACCGGGACCGCGAAGGGCGGCGAACCAAAGAAGACGACGCGCATGCAGGACACTTTCTACGCAGCGGCCGGCACGCGAGGCGCCGGCCGTGGTTCGAGGGCGCGCGCGGCAGGGCGCGGGCGCCGTGCGATCACAGGTGCGGGCTGACCGCGCCCTTGAGCTTGTCGTACGACATCGAACCGACGATCTGCTTGGCGACCTCGCCGTTCTTGATCACGAGGAAGGTCGGGATGGCGGTGATGCCGTAGCGCGAGGGGACCTCGGTGTTGTCCTGCGTGTTGAGCTTCACGACCTTGAGCTTGCCCTTGTACTCCTCGGCGAGCTTGTCGACGTAGGGCGACATCGCGCGGCAGGGGCCGCACCATTCGGCCCAGAAGTCGACCAGCACAGGCACCTGGCTCTGCAGGACCGCGGTCTCCCAGGTGTTGTCCGTGACGTCGAGGGCATTGCTCATGACTTGGCTGGTCCTTCCGGGGGTTCGATTCGGTGAACGGGCAATATGGAACGAGGGGGGCGTTCCGTCCAGCCCCCCGGAGGAACTCAGCCCTCGACGGGTTCGGCGGGGGCCTCGAGCGAGGGCGCGGGCTCCGCAGCCGCTACGGACATCTCCGGATCGGGGACGGGAGCCTCGTCGTCGAAGACCGAGCTCTCGATCAGGCTCTCGATGTCGCTCTCGTGCTCTTGCTTGAGCTCGATCTCGATCTCGCCGTTGCGATCGGGCTGCACGACGCCGACCAAGCCGAGCTTCACGAGTTCGAGCAGCGCGCAAAAGGAGCCGATCAGCGAATCGCGCGAGGGCGCTTCGTCGAGGCCGAGCACGATTTGGCGCAGCGAGAGTCGGCCGGCCTCGCGCATGCGCGCGGCGAGCGTCTGGACGTAGTGCCGCAGCGGCCGCGTGTCGCCCTGCACGCGGTGCGGGCGGTTGCCGAGCGTCTCGCGCATCAGGCGCGAGAAGGCGGCCAGGAGGTCCCACGAGGTCAGCTCGCCCAGTTCCAGGACTGGTTCCTCGGTCGGCGCCTCCGCGCCCGCGTCGCCGCGCTCGTAGGACTGCTCGCGCAGCGCGTAGCGCTCGCCGAGGTGGTCCGAGGCCTCCTTGAAGCGCCGGTATTCGATCAGGCGCTGGATCAGCTCGTCGCGCGGGTCGAGCTCCTTCTGCAGGTCGATCTCCTCGCGCGGCAGGAGCGAGCGCGACTTGATCGACATCAGCGTCGCCGCCATCACCAGGAAGTCGCCAGCGAGCTCGATGTCGAGCTCCTTCATCGCCTTCAGGTACTCGAGGTAGCCCTGCACGACGCTGTGGATCTCGATCTCGTGGATCTCGACCTCCTGCTCGCGCACGAGGTGCAGGAGCAGGTCCAGCGGGCCCTGGAAGACGCGCTCGAGGCGGACTGTGAAGGGGTTGTGGGTCACCAGCGTCCTCCGAGCGTCACGCAGGAGTCGACGAGCGTCAAGAGCTGCGACACGGTCACCATCAGGAAGCGGTTGAAAGGCGGGACGCGGTAGATCAGCACGAACACCAGCACCATCCCGTACATGCCGACCGCGTTGTAGGGCTCGCGCATCCCGGGCGGGAGCAGGTAGGCCATCACGCGCGAGCCGTCGAGCGGCGGGATCGGGATCAGGTTGAACACGGCCAGGAGCAGGTTCGAGGCCGCTGTCGTCACCAGCACCAGAGGCAGCAGGTCCTGATGCCGTGCGCCGGCGTACTCGGCGGCGCCGTTGTACCAGCCGGTGCGCACGAAGAAGTGCCAGGCGGCGACGAACAGCACGGCCAACAGGAAATTCGACGCGGGACCGGCGAGCGCGACCAGGCTCATGTCGCGCCAGGGGTGCCGCAGACGGTGGAACACCACCGGCACCGGCTTGGCTCCACCGAAGACGAACCGGCCCTCGGTCGCCACGTACAGGCCCAGCGGCAACAAGATCGTCATGAACAGGTCGATGTGCGGGATCGGGTTGAGCGTGATCCGGCCGAGGTCCCGGGCGGTCGAGTCGCCGCACTTCAGCGCCACCCAGGCGTGGGCGGCCTCGTGGATGCCGAGCGAGATCACGAGCAGCACGAGCACGAGCACCATGCCCAGGGTTCCCAGGCCGCTCGACTGGAACGGGAGGAAGACCGGGAGCGCGGGCGCGAGCGCCTCGATGCCCGGAGGCGTCGGGAATCGCAGTCGGCGGAGGAAGGGCATGCGCAGGAGGGCGACGCTCGTCTCGAGCGCGCGGAAGCGGCCATCCTAGCGGAGAGACCCGCCGCTTTCGCCCTCGCTCGCGCGCCGAGCGCCATTGATCGCGCGCTCGCGCAAGGCATAGAATCCGCCCCCCGAGGGCGCGCGCGGCAAGAGCATCCGCTCCCGCGCATCTTCGGGTCCTCCCCGAGCCCCGGGCGCGCGGGCGCCCAATCTGGACCGATGAAAGTGGAGCGCGCCAGCGTGGCCGGCAGCCTGGACCGATCGAAGGAACGTCTGGCCAGGGCAGCCGAGGTGCTGCGCCTGGAGGCGCGCACGATCGCGCACCTCGAGGAGCGCCTGGGTCCGGAGTTCCTGCGCGCAGTCGAACTGGTCCTGGCCTGCGAAGGCCACGTGGTCCTGACCGGCGTCGGGAAGGCCGGCCTGGTGGGCCAGAAAATCTCGGCCACGCTCGCCTCGACCGGCACACCGTCGATCTTCCTGCACCCGACCGAGGCCGCGCACGGCGACCTGGGGCGGATCCGCAAGCGCGACCTCGTGTTCGCGATCTCGAACTCGGGCGAAACGGTCGAGACCAACAGCCTGATCGGCCCCGCGCGGCGCATCGGGGTCAAGATCCTGGCGTTGACCGGTGTCGCGAACTCGACGCTGGCGCGCATCTCCGACTGCGTGCTCGACATCGGCGAGATCGAGGAGGCCTGCCCGCTCAAGCTGGCGCCGACCGCGAGCACCTCGGCCATGCTCGCCATGGGTGACGCGCTCGCGATGGTGGTCTCGCAGGAGCGCAACTTCGGACGCGAGGAGTACGCGCTCTACCACCCAGGCGGGATGCTCGGACGCAAGCTGATGCGCGTCTTCGAGGTGATGCGCTCGGGCGCCGAACTGCCGCTGCTCGATTCCCGCGCGAACCTCGCCGACGCGATCATGGCCATGAACCGCACACCGGGCCGGCCGGGGGCCGTGTTGCTCGTCGACGCGCAGCAGCGCCTGGCCGGGATCTTCACGCACGGCGACCTCGCGCGGCTGATGGAGACCGAGGCGGCGCTCGACAAGCGTGCGCCGATCGACAGCCTGATGGGCAAGCATCCCAAGTCGATCGGCCCCGACGAACTCGTCGAAGAAGCGACGCGCCGCATGAAGGAACATCGCGTGGACCAGATCGCCGTGATCGACGCGGAGAGGCGGCCCATCGGGCTGCTCGACGTGCAGGACCTGCTCGACGTGCGCGTCTAGGGCCGAGGTGGCAGCGCGCAGGAAAAAAGCGGTCCGCGCAGCGCCGAGCGCGCCGAAACGCGCGGGGACGAGCCTGCGTACGAAGCTCGCGCGTGTGCGTCTGGTCTGCCTCGACGTCGACGGTGTGCTGACCGACGGGCGCATCGTCTACGGTCCGAAGGGGCGCGCGCAGGAATTGCAGAGCTACCACGTGCAGGACGGCATCGCGATCGAGTGGCTGCATCAGCACGGGATCGCCGTGACGTGGATCACCGGACGCGGCACGCGCGCGACGGAGCTGCGCGCCAAGGAACTGGGCGTGAGCGCACTCTTCACGAACGTCAAGCACAAGCGCGAATGCCTCGAGCTCGTTCAGCGGCGCCTTTCGATCAGCGCGGACGAGACCGCCGTGATGGGTGACGACCTGCCCGACCTCGCGCTGCTCGGCGTCTGCGCCGTCTTCGCTGCACCGCGCAATGCGGTCGCCGATGTGCGCCAGCGCGCGACCTTCGTCACGCGAGCCTCCGGCGGCGCCGGCGCCGTGCGCGAGCTCGTGCAGGCGATCCTCGAGGCGCGCGGCGCCTGGAGCGCGCTCGTCGCGCGCAGTCTCCGATGAGGAAGTGGTTCCTCTTCCTCGTCCTCTTCGCGCTGGGGATCGCTGTGCTCCTGTGGGTCACGCGCCGCGAGGGCGCGCAGACCACGCGCCGCAACGAGCCGCACCCGGAAGTGCAGGACCCCGGCCGTTTCACGTCCCTGCCCGGCGAGGACGGCCAGGGCGGCACCGGACTGCACCTCGACGGCGCGCTCTCGATCACCAAGCGCACGGGCAGCGGCGACACGCTGCACACCGAGTACACGCTGACCGCGAGCGACGTGGACTTCCTCGAGGCCGACACCTACGACCTGCACGACGTCGTGGTGCGCGTCTTCGATCCGGTGACCGACAAGGAGCGCGCCAAGCTGACTTCCCCGCTCACGCGCATGCGCCTGCACGACGTGAACGGCAAGACCGGCCTCGCCGACGACGAGCCCGTGCGCTTCAACAACGCGCAGCTGCTGCTCGAGGATGGCGGCCCGATCGTGCCCGTCACGCTCAGCATGCCGCTGCTCGAGTGGACGCCCGCGACGGGCGAGCTGCGCTCTTCTGACCGCGTCAACCTCGAGGGCCGCGGCTTGAGCGCGGAAGGCAGCGGACTGGAGGCCTCGCTCAACCGCGACCGGCGCGATCTGCGCCTCTTGCGCGACGGATCGGTGGACCTGACGCTCGACACCGGCGCGCACGCGAAGCTGCGCTCGACCGGCGCGGGGCCCTTCGAGATCCGGCGCGTCGCGGGGAGCACGCCCGGTGCGGAAGCGATCGAGGTCGAGGTCTCCGAGGGTGCGCGTCTGGACATCGACCGCATCAGCGGCACCGAGCCCGTCGACATCTCGGCGCGCACGCTCGTGCTCGGCGGCGCACGGCGCGAGGCGGGCGCAAGCGGCTTCCTGCTCACGCGCGCGGAGGCCAACGGCGAGGTCGAGTCGCACAGCCGCGGCGACACCTTCAAGGCGCAGAAGGCCAATTGGACCTTCGACGCGGAGGGCCGCCTCGTGCACGCGCATCTGGAGGACAAGGTCGAGCTCGGCAGCGCCGACGGCACCTTCCACTCGCGCGAGGCGGGCTTCGACTTCGGGCCGAACGGTCGCCTGCTCGAGTCCACGCTCAGCGGCGATCCCGCCGGCGAGATCGCGCTCGACGGCCACCTGCCGGAGTCGGCGCCCGAACTCGCGGGCGCGCGCGCGAAGATCAGCGGCGCGGGCCCGCTCACGCTCGACGTGCGCAACGGCACCAACGTCAAGCTCGAGGGTCCCGCGCGCCTGGAGATCGAGTCGCAGAGCTTCGTGCTCGAGGCGCGCAAGCTGCTCTCGGGCAACGTCGACGCGGGAAAGAAGACCGGGACCTTCGAAGCCGACGAGCAGGCGGTCGCGACCTGGCACGAGAGCGAGATCCACGCGCCGCGCCTGGACTTGCGCTACGCGCTCGGCACCGAGCGCGGCGATGTGGTCGGCGCGATCAGCACCGGACGCACGACCGGCAAGCTCGCGATGCGCGCGGGCGAACCGATCGAGCTCGTCGCGCAGGACGGGCTCGAGGCGCGTTCGACCGACAGGAAGCTCACGATCCCCCTCGCGCGCGGCGTCGACCTCACGCGCAAGGGCACAGACGGTTTCCACGCCAGCGCGAAGAGCGTGCGCGACTTCGACCACGACGCGCAGACGTTCAGCGCCGAAGGCGATGTGGGCTTCGAAAACGCGCGCGGCAAGGGCCACGCCGAACGCGTGATCGCTCGCGGACCCGAGCAGCACGACCTCTTCGGCAGCGCGCGCTCGCCTGCGCGCTGGGAGGCGATCGAGGCGCCGAGCGGCCGGCTGCTGGCAACAGCGCAGGCGGTCGAGATCCACGTCGAGGAGTCGAGCCTCGACGCGACCGGCGCGGTGACGGCGCAGTTCGAGGCCACCGACGCGCACTACCGCCTCGAATGCCAGACGCTGCACGCCGAGCGCGTGCCCGAGGAGGGTGTCTTGCCCGCCAGGTGGCGCGGCGTACGCGTGCACTCGCAGGGCGCCGTGCGTCTGCGCTCGGAGTCGCAGGAGCGCAATCTCTCGCTCGACTGCGCCGACCTCGCACTCGCGGCGGTCTTCGCGGGCGCGCCGGACTCGATCCCGCCGCCCGAACTCGAGCAGGGAACGCTCGAGGCCAATGGCAGCGTGCAGATCGGCTGGGTGCAGGCGGGCGAGCTGCAGGGCGAGGGCGAGCACTTCCGCGTCGACTCCAACGGCAAGGGCAAGCTCTGGGCGCCCGAGGGCGGACACGTGCGCGCACGCGGAAAACTCCCCGGCCGCGACCAGCCCTACCAGCTCGACGCCGACTGGATCGAGTTCGACAAGCACACGCTCGACGCGCAGCACGCGGCGATCGCGCTGATCGAGACGCAGGGCGGCAAGCCCTCGAGCGAGGACGAACTGCTGCTCGAGCTCTCGTGCGAGAAATTGCACGCCGACGAACACACGCTGCACCTTCAGGGCCAGGCGCACGCCGTCGGCCGCTCGCGCTCGGGCCAGCCCTGGTCGATCGATGCCGACGACGTGCTCTTGCAGGGCGAGCTGCGCCCGGGCGGCAGCGTCGCGGAGGATCTCGCGAACGCGCGCGCCGAAGGCGCGGTGCGCGTGCAGCTCGGCGAGAAGCTCGAACTGCGCGGCGACAAGCTCGAGGGCAAGAACGGCCAGCTGCGCGTCGAGGGCCACCCGGCCGTGCTCGAGGTCGAGGACGCGATCTGGGAGTCGGCCTGGATCCAGTACGACCCGGTCAACATGCTGCTCGAGACCGCGCGCGGCACGATCCGCGCGCGCGACCAGCGCGATCCGCAGGCCTGGACGGTGGAGTACGAGTCGCTGCGGCCCTTCGACCAGGAGGACACGAGCATCCTGGTCCTGCACAACCCGGTCTTCCGCCAGCAGCGCAAGGAACTGCGCGCGACCTGGGCGTTGTTCTGGATCGACCGCGAGGAGTGGCGCGCGAACACGCGCGGCGCGATGCGCCGGCGTCTGGGCGACGCCAAACTGCACCTCACGGCCCCCGAGCCACCGCAGGACAAGCTGCCTTCGCGCGACTTGCGCGTGCGCTTCCGGCAACTGCGCGAGGATCCGCTGGCGCAGATCCTGAGCGAGGTCTACGTCGAGGGCGAAGTGGAGCTCGTCGAGCGTGACGAGCGCGATCCGCTGAAGAGCCAGCGCCGGGGACGGGCCGACGCCTTCTACCTGGACCTGCGCCAGGGGCGCGGCTGGCTGCAGAACGCCGACGTCGTGCTCGACATGCCCTTCCGCGGCCGCGGACTGCCGCAAAGCGTGCGCGCCAAGGCCGGCTGGATGCGCGTGGCCTCCGACTTCTCGCTGCTCGCCGACGACGCCGTGCTCACCTCGTGCGAATACGACGAGCCGCACTACATGATCGAGACGAGCCACTTGCGTGTGAGCTCCGCGAAGGGCGGCGGTGGCGGCTGGGACATCGAGGCGCACGGAAATGCGCTGCGCTTCGGCAAGGGCGGGCTCACGATCCCGCTGCCGACGATCGACACGCCCACGGACGACCGCGGTAACCCGTTCTTCATCACCAACCTGTTCGCCGGCAACAGCTCGCAGTTCGGCGCGTCGGTGCGCGCGACCGTCAACCTCGCGCTCGGTTCGCTGGGCTTCGGTTTCGGCAAGCTCTTCGGCGGCCTCTTGCGCGTGCCCACGACGGACCTGCAGGGGCACTGGAAGTTCGACGTCGGCATCCTCGGGACGCGTGGACTGCTGCTCGGCGCGGGGCTCGAGATCTCGATCAAGGACCGGCTCAAGCTCGAGGCCGACTACAGCTTCATCCCCGACAACCGTGAGGACCGCGGCCTGGTGCGCGTGCCCGAAGGCGACCGCTCGCTGCTGCGCCAGTGGTTCCGCTTGCGCGCGCGGCGCTTCTTCGGCCCGACAGAGTGGCTCGATCTCGCCGTCTCCTGGCAGAGCGACCCCGGCATGCAGTCGGAGTTCTTCGAGCGCGACTACCTCTCCTACGAGCAGAAGGACGTGTTCCTGCACTGGCGCCGCGCCGAGGGCTCGACCTACTGGAGCGCGAGCGCCAAGCCGCAGATCGAGAACCGCACCGAAACGCTCGAGCTGCCCAAGGCCGGCTGGTACCTCGGCAGGCATCCGGTCTTCCGCATGGGCGGCATCGAGGTGCTCTACAGCGCGCAAGCGTCGGCCGGGTACTTCGAACGACGCGAGGGCGACGCAGCCTACTACCCGCCCTTCGCCGACGGACTGGGACAGCGCGACATCGCGCGCGTGGACACCGAGCAGCGCCTCGAGGCTCCGTTCCCGATCGGCGTCGCGGGCATCCGTCTCTCGCCCTTCACCGCCGTGCGCGGCAGCGCGTGGAGCGCGAGCAGCAACGGCTACGAGGACGCGGCGCGCGGCGTGGCGACGGCCGGAATCGACGCGGGCACGACCTTCTGGAAGCGCTATGCGGGCGGGACGCTCTCGACGCTCACGCCGCGCGTGTCGGTGCACGGCGACGTGGTCGACGACCAGCGCGGTCCGCTGCCGGTGCCGATCGATGGCGTCGAAGAGGACCAGAGCGGCACCTTCCTCGACCTCGGCCTGCGCGCGCGCTGGTGGCAGCCGCGCAGCAAGGAGCACCTCGACGTCGATCTCAGCGCGCGCCACGCCTGGAACATGGACACGCAGCCCGATGGTTGGCGGCCGGTCGGCGTGCTGGGCGAGTTCCTGACCTTCGTCGCCGGCGTGCCCGTCGGCCTGACGCACGACGCGCGCTACTCGGTCGAGGACGGGGAGACCGTCTACTCGCGCTCCTTCCTCGGCTTCCGGCCCTTCGAGCACTGGGGCATCGAGCTTGGCTACCACCACGCGCGCGACGAGTTCGGGGACCGGCTCTACGACGCGGCCTCGATCAACACGCGCTACCGGGCGACGAAGAAGTGGGAGCTCGAGCTGTCCGAAACGCTCGACCTCGAGCGCGGCACAGGCCTCGACAACGAGTTCACGCTGCGGCGCCTCGGCCACGACTTCGTGATGGAGATCGGGGTCGGCTTCCGCGCCGGCGAGGGCACGAACTTCGGCCTGCGCCTGACCCCCAACCTCGCCTACCGCCGCTCCAGTCTGGGTCTGATCGACCGCTGGCTGGGCCAGGACGAGTAGCCGCTCTCGCCCCGCGCGCCGCGGGCTACACTGTCCGGCCGTGTTCGCGATCTTCGAAGACGTCGGGATGAGCGAGATCCTGGTGATCGGGATCTTCGGCGTGCTGCTGTTCGGCAAGCGGCTGCCCGAGGTCGCGAGCCAGGCTGGCCAGCATCTGGTGAAGTTCCGCCGCTCGCTGCAGCAGGCGCGCACGGACTCCGGCTTGGACCAGGAGGTGCGCAAGATCCAGCGCACGTTCCAGGAGGCCATCCCGCACGACCTCTCTGTCGGCGAGGTGGCGCGCCTCGCGAGCGCGCGCGTCCAGGAGCGCGTCGCGAAGGCGCGCAAGGGCTTCGACGACGAGATCGCAAAGCCCGTCGCCGACGCGCTCGAGCTGCCCGACCTCTCCGCGCCGAGCGGCTCGCTCAGCTCCGTGCTCCCCGAGCACGAGCCCGCCCCGGCCGGCCCGCCCAAGGCGGAACCCGGGGGCGCGATCGGCCCGGCCGCCTCCGACGCGACCATCGCGCGCACCCGCCCGCCCGGCGCGCCCGCTCCCGAGGACGAGGGGACCGCTCCGGCGGCCTGACGTGTTCCAGCTCGGGTACAACACGAACGGCCTCGCGCACCACCGGCTCGACGAGGCACTGGTCGAGCTCGCGGCGTTGGGATACCGCGGGGTCGCGATCACACCCGACGTCGGGGGACTGGATCCCTACCGGCTGCGGCCGGGCGAGCCGCGCGCGATCGCCGAACGCGCCCGGGAGCTCGGTCTCACGCTCGCGGTCGAAACCGGCGCGCGCTTTCTGCTCGATCCGAGGCGCAAGCATCGGCCCTCGCTGCTCGAGGACAGCGCCGCGGAGCGCGAGCGCCGGCTCGACTTCCTGCGGCGCTCGATCGACCTCGCGGCAGAGCTCGGCGCCGGCCTGGTCTCGATCTGGTCGGGCAATGCCCCGCTCGGCGAGCGCGGCGATTCGCCATCGGGGGCGCCCGATGAGCTCTGGGAGCGCCTCGCGCAGGGGGTCGCGCGCGCACTCGAGCACGCGCGGGCGCGCGGGGTCCGTCTGGGCTTCGAGCCGGAGCCGGGGATGTTCGTCGAGCGGCCGGCGGGCTACCTCGAACTGCTGCGGCTCCTCGGGGAGCGCGGGAAGGGGCTCGGCCTGACCCTCGACGTCGGCCACCTGCTGGTCACCGGCGACCTCCCCGTCGACGAAGCGATCGGCGCGCTCGCGCCCCACCTGACCCATGTACACCTCGACGACATCCGAGCTGGGGTGCACGAGCACCGCATGTTCGGATCCGGGGAGCTCGACCTGCCACTCACCCTAAAGGCATTGCGAGACGCAGGTTACGCCGGGATGGCCGCCGTCGAGCTCTCGCGCGACAGCCACCGGGGCTTCGAGGCGGCGCGCGAAGCCTGGGGCCACCTGCAGGCCGCCATGCCTTGCGAAACCTGAGCTTGCTCCGGCCCTCGGCGGATGCTCAGAATGGGGCGCGACGTCCCCCCCCGTCCCGGCCTTCCCTCCGGTCCCGCGAACCTCAACCAAGACGATTCGTTCATGGCGAGCGCTGACTTCGGCCTGCAGATGTGTCCCACCCGACTCGACGGACACACGGTGCTCTTCGCGCACAAGGTCACGACCGGACAGTGCCAGGACCGCCAACGCGGCCACTATCACAAGTGCTGGACCTGCGTTCACAGCAACGCGCTGGCTGGAAAGCAAGGGACGCTCGTGCCGAAGCCGGCCGCTCCCGCGGCGGAACCCACGAGCCCTGCCGTTCGAGTAGGCTGATCCGGCCCCGACCGCGCTCGCCCAGGGGCAGGCTCGTCACCTTCGCAGGAGAACCCACGTGTTGCCCCGACTCGCTCGCTCGACCGTGCTCGCGCTCGCCCTGTCTTCCGCGCTTTCCGCCCAGGTCACCCCGCCTTCGCCGATCGCTGCGAGGAGCTTCGGGCTGCTCGGCACGGGGATCGGTGCCTCGGGCTTGTCCCTCGTCCACAGCGCGGGCGGAGTCGAGCTGCTCAGCTCCTCGAATGCGACCGCGTTCGGTTTCAGCTGGGGCGCCTACTGGCTGACGCTGAAACGCGATGCGGCGAGCGGCACCTACCAGGAGACCTACGTCAGCCCGAGCGTCGCTCCGGAGTCGGTGGTGCGCACGCTCTCCGCCGACTGCCTCGGCGATGCCGCCGAGGAGATCGTCGTTGGGATCAGCGACGGCACGCAGCTCGTCGTCGACGCGCAGTCGAAGGCGACGCTCACGACCATCCATCTCGCTTCGGGTGGCCTGACGGCGCTGTGCGCGGGCGACCTCGACGGCGACGGCAAGGCGGAACTCCTCGCGCTCGCGAACGGCGGGCTCTACGCCTGCTCCGCCGCGGGAGCGCAGCTGTGGAACCTGCCCGGGCCGAGCGGCTTCGACATCGCGGCGGCGCAGATGGACGGCGACCCCGCGCTCGAGATCGCCTGCACGAGCGGCGACATCGTCGACGCGGGCACGCGCACGCTGCAGTGGCACTGGCCCGTCACGGTCGCGGTCTCGCTCGCCGCGGGCGACATCGACGGCGACGGCCGAGCCGAGCTCGTCGAGGCGCAGGACTGGAACTTCGTGCGCGCCTTCGACGTCGAGCAGCAGCAGCAGAAGTGGTCGATTCCCTTCCTGGATCTCGACAAGGTCGCGCTGGCCGATCTCGACGGCAATGGCACGCTCGAGCTGCTCGTCGGCGAAGGCCAGTGGGGCGAGGTGCGCGTCTTCGACACGGCCACGCAGACGCAGATCGATCACATCCCGAACCCCGACCACGGCGTCTCCGGCCTCGCTGCGGGCGACGTCGACGGCGACGGCGCGGTCGAGATCCTCTGGAGTGCGGGATTCAGCTCCAGCGGGGCAGACCACCTGCGCATCGTCGACCGGCAGACGCACGCGCTCGAGTACGAGAGCGAGGACCTCGTCGGCCCGGTGGTCGGCGTGCGGCGCGGGGACATCGACGGCGACGGCCAGCCGGAGATCGTGGCGCTCACGTTCCAGTCCGATTCCGGCTACGGCAGCGGGCGCGTGCTCGTGCTCGACCCGGCGACGCTGCACCTGCGCGCCCTCGGCCCGCAGGTGGGATCGGGCTTCGCGTTCGGCGGCGCGCGCGCGATCGAGCTCGCCAACATCGACGCGGATCCGCAGCTCGAAATCGTCGTCGCCTGCGACCATCTGTTCGCCGGCGCGATCGAGATCTACGACTTCTCCGCTCCGAACACCTTCAGCCTCGCCTGGACCAACGCCACGTTCCCCGCGGGCACGGGCTTTCAGTGCGCGGCCGTGGGGGACGTCGATGGCGACGGCAACCTGGAGGTCGTCGTCGGTGCCGACCTGCTGAGCTCCGGAGCGCAGGGCGGCTCCGTGTACGTCTACGATCTCGCGACGCACCAGGAGGAATGGCACGCGCCGAACATGCTCTTCGAGCCCGTCGCGCGCATCGAGCTCGCCGACACGGACCAGGACGGCCAGTGCGAGATCGTCGCGCTCAACCGCGGCTCGGGCGGCGTGTACGTCTACGACGGTGCGACGAAGGCGCTCGAGGCGCTGATCCCTGGCAACTTCACCAGCCTGAGCCTGCTCGATCTCGGGCCGACGCCGGCCAGCGCGCGTCCGCTCGTGCTCGGCGACGCGAGCGGCAACCTCGCCGTCTACCGCTTCAACGGGGTGAGCTACGTGCCCACGGCGCAGGCGGCGCTCGCCTCGAGCGCGATCGACAACGCGCAGGCACAACGGCGCAACGTCTTCGTGCAGGCGGGCGGCACGATCCGGCAGCACGCCGGTTTCCATCCGCTCCCGCTCTGGCAGAGCGCGAACTACGGCACGTACCCGGGCAACCGCGTGCTCTACTCGCCCAACGGACCGCTGGTGATCGTCGCGGCGACGGCGTTCGGCGTGTTCGGTTTCTGAGCGAGCGCGCTCAGGGCTGACCTTCCGGCACGAGCGTCAGCAGGCTGACCTCGGGCCTGCAGTTGAAGCGCACGCGCGGCGCGTGGCCGTGCTCCCAGCCGATGCCGCGGCTGACGTAGAGCTTGTGCCCGCCGATCTCGTGCAGGCCGCCGGCTCCGACCGAGCGCGGCACCTGGCTCAATACGAAGGGCGGGCCGAAGAAGGGCAGCTGTACCTGGCCGCCGTGCGTGTGTCCGCAGACGAGCAGGTCGACGCGGCTGTGTGGGGCGAGCGTGTAGACGACATCCGGCCGGTGCGCGAGTGCCAGACGCAGCTCGCCCGAATCCGCGTGTGCGTCGAGCTCGGCGAGCGCGCTGAGCGAACGCGGTTGGCCGAAGCCGTTCTCGAGGCCGCACAGCCACAGGCTCGCGCCGCCGCTCTCGAGGTGCACGCACTCGTCGACGAGCAGGCGGATGCGCGTGCCTTCGAGCAGGCGCCGCGCGTCGGAGGCTCCCTCGCAATCGCCGTGCACGGCGAAGACGCCCAGCGGCGCCGCGAGCGCCGCGACGAGCTCCTGGAAAGGGCCGCGGATCTCCTCGAGGTGCTCGCGGCCCACCTGCGTCATGTCGCCGGGGATCAGGATCAGGTCGGGATGGGCCTGCATCGCGAGGCGGACCGCTTCGCGCTCGTGGTCGGTCACCTCGAGCATCTGCATGTCGGAGAGCACGGCGATCGTGATCGGCCGCGTAAGCCCGTTGTGCGGCGCGATCGGCACGCGCGTGCGCTCCACTGCGAGCAGGTAGGGCTCGACGAAGGTCGCGTAGGCGCACACGGGCGCCAGGCCGAGCGCGGCGAAGGCGCACAGGCGCGCGAGCCGCGTCGCCCCGCGCGCCCGCGCGAGGAACAGGAACACGAGCGCGAGCAGCGGCACGGGAATCGCGATCGCGCAGTAGACGATGTCCACGCCGAGGAAGAAGCTCCCGCGGCGAAAGACCAGGTACGCGGCGACCCCGCCGGCGCATGCGACCACCGCGAGAGCTGCGAGCAGTACGCGCGGAACTCCCATGCGCCGGTCGGGGAAGAGGCGCAGCGCGTACAGGCCGGCGAGGAACGAGGCGCCGCTGGTGAGCGAGCTGACGAGCGTGGTGTTCATCTTGGTGTAGAGTACTCTACACCACAGAGTCTCGCCAGCCTCAGTGCTTCCCCGGTGTCGCAGGCGCGCCCGGATCGGCCGGCGTTTCGCGCACCAGCTCGGGCAACTCGCGCCGCGGGTGGCCATTGTCGCGGAAGACCTCGAGCCAGCGTGTGAGGCGCGCGTCGTCGCGCGGCTTGCCGCCGTGGAAGGGTGTGCAGGCGCGCAGGCAGCCGACGTTGTCGACGAAGCACAGCCAGGGGCTCGTAGGGAAGAAGTCCTTGCCGACACCGCTCTCGGGAGGCGCGGCGAGGTAGCTCTGCGCGTGCGCGCGCAGGTCGAGCGTGTCGCCGAGCTGCTTTTTCGCCTCGGCCTCGAGCGCGGCGCGCGCCTGTGCGCTCAAACCCGGCGGCAGCGCTACGAGCAGATCCTGCGTCGGCTGCGTGCGCGCGAGGTACGTGCCGAACTCACGCAGGCTGCGCTCCTCGCGGCGCAGCCAGGCCGCCTCGGTGTGCTGCTCGTCGAAGGCCGTCTCCGGCGGAGGGATCCAGTACAGCAGCGTGCCCTGCGTTGTGCGCGGCAAGCCGCAGCTCGGGAGCATGCTCGCGCTCCATGGCCGAGGCGAATGCGCGGAGGAGAGATCAAAGGTGCGGCTCGCGAAGCTGCCCAGATCCGCGAGGCGGCTGCGATCCGTGCGCGTCACGCGCGCGCCCTCGATCGCGACCGCTCCCATGCCGGTCGCGAAACCGATCTGTCCCTCGATCGCGGCGCCGTCGACGGCGTGGTAGCGGCCGAGCGGCTGGTTGTCGATGAAGGCCTCGACGAAGGGACCGTCGACGACGAGTGTCAGCCAGAACGAGGAGCGCGGCGAGTCGAACTTGTGGCTGCCGCCGTTCGTGCCGCCGATCAGGCCGCCGTCGCGGTCGCGCAGGCCTGAGAGCGAGCCGCCGACCTCGCTGAAGTCGTGTTCGAGCTTGTCCGTGATGCCCGCGGCGTAGTTGAAGTCGCCCGCGCCGAAGGAGAAGCGCAGGTTGTCCTCGCGCTCGCGGTAGCCGAAGACGACCGCACCGCTGGCGTAGCTCGAGAGGAAGCGGATGCGGCAGTCCAGGCGCCAGGAACCAGGCAGCACCCACTCGGGCGCGATCGCGAAGGCGTCGCGCCAGGCTGCGCCGCGATCGACGGCCGCGGCGCCGTCGCCGGTCGAGAGCTTCGTGCCGGGCACCTTCTCCACGCCGACGAAGAGCGTGCCCTCCTCGTCCGTGCACCAGCAGCCCTTCGCGCGCCGCTCCTCGAAGCCGGTGAGACCCGTCTCGTTCCAGCCGTCGCGGCCGAGCGCGTGAGCAGCTCCGTCGAAGAGGACGAGCGGCGCCGGCGCTTCGACCGGCGCATCTTTCGCGGCGATCGCGCTCGTGCCTAGCCAGCTCGCGATGCGTTCGCGCTCGGCGACGAGCAGCGCCGTCGTCGTCGCGAGCTTGCGTGCGCGCGCGTCGTTCGCGGCCGCCTCGAGCGTCGCGAGTAGCGCCGCGGTCTTCGGCAGTTGGTTCAGGAAGGGGGGCGTGCCGTTGCGCGCGGCGAAGGGGAAGGCGAGCGTGTTGCGCAGGCACCAGGCGGAGTCCTTGCGACCCTCCTTGTCGAGCTCGTCGGCGAGTTCGCTCTCGATGTTCGGGATGCGGCTGCCTGTTCCCAGCGCCCAGAGGTAGGCCGTGATCGCGTCGCCGCGCGCTCCGGCCTCGCGCAGGAGATCGCCGGCGCGCTCGGCCTGTCCTTGTCCAAAGCGCGGCTCCGCGCGCGAGCGGTACCAGCCCCAGACCGGATCCTCGATCACCTCGGGGCTGCCGGCACCGCCGACGTTCTCGGTCAGCTCCTTGGCCCAGGGCTTGAGATCGAACCAGTAGAAGCCGCCCAGCCACGGGCTCCAGTCCTCGCAGAACTTGTCGAGCTTCGCGGCGCGGCCGTTCTTGCCGTCGAGGAACACGCTCGCGAAGAGCTCGGCGCCCTTCTTCGGCCCGCGCGCGCGCTGTTGGAACTCGGGCAGGAGCTCGCGGTAGAGGTAGTGACCCGCCGCATTCTTGCGCGAGCGCAGGTACACGAAGAGCGCGTGACCGGCGCTGTAGTTGTCGCGGTAGTCCTCGATCGTGCCGTCGAGCAGCTTGGTCAGGTTCTCGACGCCGCCGTAGCCCTTGATGTACGCGCCGAGGATGCCGCCGAAGGAGGCGTAGTTGTCGACGAACTGCGTGTCGGCCGCCTTGCCGTACGCGCCGCCGGTCCAGACCGCCTTGCCCTCCATCATCCACGCGGGCAATCCCGGATAGATCGCGCCGTCGAAACGGTGCGTGAGCTCGTGCGTGATCCCGTGGCCCAGGCCCTCGATCGTTCCGCCGCAGGAGAAACGCAGCGTGGTCGTGTCGCCGCCCTGGAATCCGCCGGCCCACCAGAAGGGCGCGCCCGCCGCTTCGAGCTCGCCCGCCTCGGGCACGATGCGCATCAGGCCCTGTCGGCCGACGAAAGGATCCTTGGCGTACCAGTTCGCGAGCCGCTGGTGGTGCAGCTCGACCGTCTGCGCCGCGCCGAGCAGCGTCGCGTGGCCGCAATCGGTCTCGAGCTTGTACCAGCTGCGCGGACTGAGCGCGGTCGCGGGGTTGCCCGCGTCGCCGAAGCGCCGCGTGAAGGCCTCGCGCTCGTCGGGACCGAGCGCTTCGAGCTCCTCGATCGACCAGGGCTTGCCGGCCTTCTTCTCCCAAGCGGCGCGCGCGCGGCCGAGCACGTCGTTGGCGGTCTTCCCGATGCCGTCGATGCCCGGAGGCTTGGGCCCTTGCAGGTCCTTGTCCCAGCCGGCCTGCGTCGCGCAGCCCTTGAGGATCAGTGCCGCCGCGAGCGCCTGTTGCATGCGACCGCCGGCCGCGGCGTTGTCGGCAAAGTGCTCGAGCGCGCGCAACGCCTTCGCGGGCAGCGTCGGATTCGACGCGAGGCGCGGGTCGAGATCGTTGAGCCGCGGCCGTTCGAGCAGCGGCGAGCGCGCGCCGAGATCGAGCGCGGCGCGCCGCGCCCAGAGCGCGACGAGCGCCGCTTCGGGATGCGCGGCGATCTCCTTCTCGCGCTCCTTCGCAAAGCGCGCGAGCTCCTCGAAGGCGCCGGCGTAGCCGTTCGCGACCTGGTTGGGCTTCGAATCCGGCGGGCCGAGCAGCCGCCGGCCGTTGGAGTCGAGCGTGTTCGTGCGCTCGGGCCCGAGCGTCGCGCGCGCGAGCTCGAAGAGCCAGAAACTCTGCGCGTCCTCGTCGGGCTTGGTGGCCTCGATGCACAGTTGCAGCGCTTCCTGCGAGGCGGGGGACTGCGCGAGCGCAGTCTTGAGCGCGTTGAAGGCGTCCTCGCGCTTGCCCTCGGAGAGCGCCTTGCGCGCGGAGGCGAGCGAGGCGGCGAGCTTGTCGGCCGGCGTCTCGACGGCGGGCTGCTGCGCGAGGGCCGCGAGCAGGAGGGGCGCGATCCGGAGCAGGGTCATGAGTGGGACATCATGCCATGCGATCGCGCTCCTGTGTCCAGAGCGCGGGAGCGTGCGCCCTCGCCGAGAAGAAGCGGGAGGAGTTCGGAGCGCGTCGTCCCTGCGATGCCGGCCGACATGACGCTCGGCGGTGGCGATGTAGGTGTATCGCATGCTCGCCTTTCTAGTTGGATTCCTTCTCTTCCAGGCGCCCTCGCCGCAGGTGAGCCTTGCGGACCTGCTCAAGAGGATCCCGCAGGTAACGGTTTCGAGGGATCGCGGCATCAGCGATGAGCAGGAGATCCTGGCCAAGCAGCTCCAGGCGTTCGAGGCACGCGCAATCCCGGAACTCCTTCCCTTGCTCGACGATTCAGACGAGATCGTGCGCGGATTCGTTGGGTACGTACTCAGGGACATCCGGGGCGTCGAAGAGAAGCACCTCGACGAGTTGATCCGCGCCTGTCGCTCGGGGAACGGCTGGATTGCGCCCGCCATCGCTCACATCGGTACGCCGAAGGCGATCGCATTCCTCATCGCGGACTTGCAGGCACACCCTGAGATCCACACGCAGGTGACTTGGGCACTGTCGAGCACGGGGGAACCGGCGGCACTCGCACTCGCGGCGAGTTTCCGGAGCGACACACGTCTCGACGCGGAGTACGCGGGTTGCGCGAGCTTCGTGTTCAAGGAGATGCACGAGCACGCCGCCGCTGCGCTGAACCCGCTTCTCGAGGTCGCTCGCGGCAAGCAGTTCCCGTTGACCAACCGGAAGCTCGCCATCGAGGCGATCGGCGCCTTGGACTTGCAGGCGCGCGATGCGATCCCCGAGCTCAAACAACTCGCCGCTTCCGAATCGGGCGCGTTTACGGACAGCGTCGAGCAAGCAATCATATCGCTGCCCTGGGCGAGAACGGGTTCGAGGCGGGCCCCGAGGTGTTGAAGGCTCTCGGCAGTCCGGAGCCCGACGTGCGTGTCGGCGCAGCTCGCGCCCTGGGCTACATCGGCTTCCAGGCGAGTGTCGAGGCGCTCGTCCGCGAAACTACCCAGGCGGACGACTGGCAGCTAGCGTCTGCGTGCGTCGAGGCTCTGGGGAGGCTGCGAGCGGAGCAGGCGATCCCGGCACTGAACCGTGCAGCTGCGAACTATTGGTATCTGCCGGTGAGGTCCGCTGCGAGAGGTCTCGCCGTCGGGTGCCTCACGGTTCTGCCCGGCGAAGAGAGAGGCAGCTGGTCCTGGGCGGCGAACTGACGCGGACTGGAGCTCTCCCTCCAAGGGGACGGGTCCCGTCCCAAACGAGGGGCCCACGATACGGTCAAGCCTGGATGCGGGCTGCGCGTGCCCGGCGGACTGTTGCTCGGCGCGACGCGCGGCGAGTGGGGTGGAGAAGTCGTCTACCTGAAGCCAGATGGCAAGCAGGAGCAGGTGCTCTGGGAGAACACCATCGGACTGCACCGGACGCCCAGCGGGATCGTCGCCGTGACGGGCCTTGCGCATCTCACTCTTGAGGAAGGCGTGCTCTACCGAATCGACCTGGGCGCCGACGGTTCGTACAAAGCGACCTGGTGGAAGAGGCTACCTGGCGCACCCAGCCGCTCAGGCCTCCGAGCAGATGGCACGCTCGTTGTCTCGTGCCGCGGTGGCACGATTGCCGTGTCGCCCGACGGCAGTCTCGGCATGGCGAGCGAGCACTGAGAGCTACGCCATCAGGCCAGGCATCACGTCGCCCGACACGTCCGTGAGGCGGAAGCGCCTGCCCTGGTCGAGGTAGGTGAGCTTCGTGTGGTCGAAGCCGAGCAGGCGCAAGAGCGTCGCGTGCAGGTCGTGCACGTGCACCGGGTCCTTCGCGATGTTGAAGCCGAACTCGTCGGTCTCGCCGTAGGTGACGCCGCGCTTCACGCCGCCGCCGGTCATCCAGGCGCTGAAGCAGCGCGGATGGTGGTCGCGGCCGTAGTCGGGCTTCTCCATGTCGCCCTGGATCACGGGCGAGCGGCCGAACTCGCCGCTCCAGACGATCAAGGTGTCGTCGAGCAGTCCGCGGCGTTTCAGGTCGAGCACGAGCGCGGCGGAGGCCTGGTCGGTGTCCTCGCACTGGATGCGCAGCTGCTCGGGCAGCATGCGGTGCTGGTCCCAGCCGACGTGGAAGAGCTGGATGAAGCGCACGCCGCGCTCGGCGAGGCGGCGCGCGAGCAGGCAGTTGGCGGCGTAGGAACCGGGGCGGCGCGAGTTCTTGCCGTAGAGCTCGAAGGATTCGTCGGGCTCGCTCGAGAGGTCGACGAACTCGGGCACGGAGCTCTGCATGCGGAAGGCCGATGAGTGATCGAGCGCCGTGCGGAGGGAGTTGAAAGCGCGCTGCGTGCGCAGGCGATCGAGGCGGAGGTCTTCTGCTCCAGCGACTGCGCGGTGGGCTGCTGTGCGAGCGCGAGGACGAGCGGCCCAAACGCGAGGAGGGTCATGAGCAGGACACCATGTGATGAGTCCGGGAATCGCCTCGCCGTACACCTTCGTGAGGCGGAGCCGCCGCCAAAGGTCGGAACGAATCGAATCCCGAGGCAAGAATCCCGGGGACTTGCACGCCGCTAAGACGTTGAATCGTCGAGAGTTACACCGACACCGACACCGACACCGACACCGACACCGACACAGCAGAACCGCTACACTGCTGCCCGTGTTTCCATCCCAACACGCTCACAAGGGAGATCATCCATGACAGTTCGCAACGATATGGCCGTGACCGTCCGTCGCTTCTTGGTCGGAGCCATCGCGTGCATCCTGGCAGGGGCTGCGATTGCCACCAGTCTGCCGCGACTCGCCGCAGCCTACCCGCAGGCGGGGGGGCCGGGTTGCAACATCAAGGCGGAACCTAAGCACCTTGCCGCCGCGTGCGCCTCGACGCTCGCGTGCAACGCCGGCGGACTGACCTGGGACTGCTGTAGCCATTATCATTCGGCGATCTTCTATACGCAGTGCAGCACAGGGGGCATCAAGAAGCTGAAGTCGAGCCAGTTGCTCCCGATGCAGTCCATCACGCAGTTGTGCGGTGCCAGCAGCCCTTCCTGCGTGAATCAAGGCAGCTACCAGAACTGCACGCATACGGTGGACGATTGCACGGTCGAGCTCTGCCCGTAGTCTTGGCGGTGCGCTCGCGACAGTAGCGCTGTCCAGGGCTTATGCACACATATGCGCAGACACCTCGTGCGAATCTCCAAACTGGCCCTGCTTGGCGCGTGTGTGGCGCTCGGCGCATGGTTGTCTCGCGCGGGACGCCAGCAAGGCCCTGTCCCGAGCGGGCTGGCACCGAAGGATGCTCATTCGGACCAGCAGCTGGATGCTCAGTTCGGACCTAGCTCACGTACGGCAGGTCAGATCGCAGGCGACCAAACCCAGCCACCAGGGGAGGCACTGGGGGTACATGTCGTTGGGGCGCTTCGAGACTGCCTGTCGCTGGCCTCTGCGACGGCCCTCAAGGTCGAGTGCGTTCGTGGCGCGCTCGATTCCGCGGGACTGCCCACACCGGAGCAACTCGCAGAGTTGATCTGTTCTGGTCCCGATTCACCCGCGGACTACTCCATGTGCGTCGGCGAAGTAGCGCTGCGCCAGACGGGTCTCGATGTCTGGCCGTACCTCGCCCGAATTCAAGAGGCTTGTTCGCGGTACCGCGAAACATACATGTTGATCGATGCTGTCAGGTATGCGCGATCTGTCGACCCGAGTTGGGGTACTCGTCTGTGGCAGTCGATAGCGTCCGAGACCATCTTCGACCCGCAACTCGGAGAAGCACCGGTCCAGCTGCTCGAGTTATTCGTGCAAGAAGGGGATTCGACTGCCCAGACGATCGTCGAGCTCGGAGGGCGAGGTGCGCTCGGGGGCGATCCGCGGCAGTGCCTCCGAGCGGCGATCATCTGTGTGGTCAACGAGCCCGACCCGAGCAAGAAGCTGGCGTATCTCGACAGCGTGCTCGCGTCCGCAACGCGACCGCAGGACCCGGCGATGGGCTCCATGTTCGTCGGGATGCTGATCGCTGACCGTGCTGCCTGGCCTTCGGGAAAGAGCACGCCTGCCCTCGAGCTCCTCGCCAGGGTATTGCAAACCCCCGCGTGCCGCAGGTCGGCTGCAGGTACGATCCAGAAGTACAAAGACCTGCAGGTGTCCAAGGGAGACGAGGAGCTGTGGGCCTTTCTGCTGTCCGAGTCGGAACGCGCGCTCGACGATCGCTGAACCCACGGGTGCAGCGGGCACAATCGCTCTAGGCCACGAGGCCAGGCACGACCTCGCCGTAGACATCCGTCAGGCGGAAGCGCCTGCCCTGCTCGAGGAAGGTGAGCCGCGTGTGGTCGAAGCCGAGCAGGCGCAAGAGCGTCGCGTGCAGGTCGTGCACGTGTACGGGGTCCTTCGCGATGTTGAAGCCGAACTCGTCGGTCTCGCCGTAGGTGATCCCGCGCTTCAATCCGCCGCCGGTCATCCAGGCGCTGAAGCAGCGCGGATGGTGGTCGCGGCCGTAGTCGGGCTTCTCCATGTCGCCCTGGATCACGGGCGAGCGGCCGAACTCGCCGCTCCAGACGATCAAGGTGTCGTCGAGCAGTCCGCGGCGTTTCAGGTCGAGCACGAGCGCGGCGGAGGCCTGGTCGGTGTCCTCGCACTGGATGCGCAGCTGCTCGGGCAGCATGCGGTGCTGGTCCCAGCCGACGTGGAAGAGCTGGATGAAGCGCACGCCGCGCTCGGCGAGTCGGCGCGCGAGCAGGCAGTTGGCGGCGTAGGAACCGGGCCGGCGCGAGTTCTTGCCGTAGAGCTCGAAGGATTCGTCGGGCTCGTTCGAGAGGTCGACGAACTCGGGCACGGAGCTCTGCATGCGGAAGGCGAGCTCGAACTGCGCGATGCGCGCGCTGACCTCGGGATCGCCCGTGTCGGCGGCGTGTTGCGCGTTGAGCTGTTTGAGATCGTCGAGCTCAGCGCGGCGCACTGCGCGCGAGACGCCGGCAGGGTTCTCGAGGTAGAGCACGGGATCGTGGCCGGCGCGCAGCTTGACGCCCTGGTATTCGGCCGGCAGGAAGCCCGCGGACCACAGGTGCTCGTAGAGCGGCTGGTCGCAGGTGCGCGCGACGTCCTTCGAGACCATCACGACGTAGCCGGGCAGATCGCTGTTGACCGAACCGAGGCCGTAGAGCGTCCAGGCGCCGAAGCTCGGGCGTCCGGCGTTCTGGTGGCCGGTCTGGAAGAAGGTCATCGCGGGCGCGTGGTTGATCTGGTCGGTGTGCAGCGTCTGCACGATGCACAGTTCGTCGGCGATGCGTGAGGTGTGCGGCAGGAGTTCGGAGAACCAGGCGCCGGACTGGCCGTGGCGCCGGAAACCGAAAGGTGTCGGCCCGAGCTTCTGCGGCTGGCCCGAGGTCATCGTCGTCACGCGCTGGCCCATGCGCACGGACTCGGGGATCAGCTCGCCACGGCGCGCGAGCAGCAGCGGCTTGTAGTCGAAGAGGTCCAGCTGCGAAGGCGCGCCGGCTTGCGTGAGGAGGATCACGCGTTTCGCGCGTGCGGGGAATTGCTGCAGCGGCGACTCGCTCGCTTGCGCGAAGGCGTTCTCGCGCAGGAGCAGCGCCAGCGCGGCGGAGCCGATGCCGGCGGAGGAGCGGCCGAGGAACTGGCGGCGGGTGGAGGAGAAGTCCATCGTCACTCGCGCGAGAGCGCCTCGTCGAGGTTGAAGAGGATCGTCATCACGCCCGCGAGCGCGGCGATCTCGGCGCGTTCGGACTCGGGCGGATCGGCGCGCTCGCCGGCGCAGGCGACGACGGAGGCCTCGTCGGGATGCGCGGAGTAATAGGTGCGCAGTGCGGCGAGGCGGGACTCGAGCGTGCGCGCTTCGAGCGCCGAGGGCGGTCGCGAGAGGAGTTCCTCGAAAGCCCAGGCGATGCGCCCGGTGCCCTCCTTCTGCACGCGCTCCGCGAGCGCGGCGGCGGCCTCCGCGTAGGTCGGATCGTCCATCAGGGTCAACGCCTGCAATGGCGTGTCGGTGCGGATCACGCGTACGGAGCAGCGCTGGCGCAGCGAGACGTCGAAGAGGTTCGCGGGTGCGGCGGTGCGGCGCCAGAACGTGTAGAGCGTGCGGCGGTAGAGGTCTTCGCCGTGGCCCTGCTCGTACTTCAGGCGGCCGAAGCTGACGTCCTCCCACACGCCGCCGGGGTGGTAGGGCTTCACGGGCGGACCGCCGAGCTTCTCGACCAGCAGGCCCGACGTGAGCAGCGCCTGGTCGCGCAGCACCGTTGCCGGGAGACGGAAGCGCGGTGCGCGCGCGAGCCAGCGGTCCTGCGGATCCGCGGCGTGCTGCTCGGGCGTGCAGGCAGACGAGCGGCGGTACGCGGCGCTCGTCACCATCGAGCGCACGAGCGCCTTCGTGTCCCAGCCCGATTCGCGGTAGGTGAACGCGAGCCAATCGAGCAGCTCGGGATACTCCGCGCGATCGCCCTGCGCGCCGAAGTTGTCCTGCGTGCGCACGAGGCCCTCGCCGAAGATCTGCTGCCAAAGGCGATTCGCGGCGACGCGCGCGCTGAGCGGATTCGCGGGATCGACGATCCACTTCGCGAGGCCGAGGCGGTTCTGTGGTGCGTCGCCAAGGACCGGCAGCGCGCTCGGTGTGCCCGGCTCGACCACTTCGCCGAGAGCGTCCCAGGCGCCGCGGAGATGCACGTGCGTCACGCGCGGCTCGGGCCGGTCGCGCATCACCATCACCTTGAGCGCGCGGCCGGCGGAGTCGGTGTACTCGAGCAGCGGCGGCATGTCGCCCTGCTCGCCGCCGCCGGTCTCGTCGATCGAGTCGAAATAGGCCGAGAAGCGGTAGTAGTCGCGCTGCGGCAGCGGGTCGTACTTGTGGTCGTGGCACTGCGCGCAGGAGAGCGTCAGGCCCAGCCAGGTCGTCGCGGTTGCGTCCACGCGGTCGCGCACGTAGTCGTTGCGCGACTCCTCGACATCGCGGCCGCCCTCGCCGTTGATCGGGTGGTTGCGGTTGAAGGCGCTGGCGAGGATCTGGCTCTGCGTCGCGTTCGGAAGGAGGTCGCCGGCGATCTGCTCGAGCGTGAACTCGTCGAAGCCCATGTTGGAGTTGAAGGCTTCGACGACCCAGTCGCGCCAGGGCCAGGCGGTGCGGTCGGGATCGAGCTGGAAGCCGTTCGAGTCCGCGTAGCGCGCCGCGTCGAGCCAGGACCAGGCCATGTGCTCGCCATAGCGCGGCGAGGCGAGCAGGCGATCGACCTGCTTCTCGTAGACATCGGGCGCGGTGTCGGCGAGGAAAGCATCGAGCTCCGCGCGCGTGGGCGGGAGGCCGGTGAGGTCGAGCGACAGCCGGCGCAGCAGCGTGCGCGGGTCGGCTTCCGGCGCAGGCCGCATGCTGCGCGACTCGAGCGTCGCCTGCACGAAGCGGTCGATCGGGTTGCGGCACGCGGCGAGGTTCTTGGGAGTCGGAGGCTCGACGGCTGCGAGCGGCTGGAAGGCCCAGTGCCCGCTCCAGGAGGCGCCTTCCTCGATCCATTGGCGCAGGCGCGCGATCTCTTCGGGGCTGAGTTGTCGCTGCGCGGTCGGCGGCGGCATGCGATCGTCGTCGCTGGTCGAGGAGACGCGCCGGAAGAGCTCGCTCGCTTCCGGATGCTCGGGCTCGACGATGTGCTCGAGCGCCGTCGGCTGGTGGGGGATGCCGAAGAGGTCCTCGCGCAGGTCCAGGCGCAGGTTCGCCTTGCGCGTCTCCGCGTCGGGCCCGTGGCAGCGAAAGCACGCGTCCGCGAGGATCGGGCGCACGTCGCGCTCGAAATCGAGCGGCGTGCGCGTGTCGCCAGCCGCCGGCGCGGCGAGCGCACCGCAGAACGCGAGGACGGGGAGCAGCATCGCCCGCCTAGGCTAGCAGGCGACGGTCAGCGCGTCTTCGCGACCGTCTTCTTCACGCCCGCGGCGCCGAGGATCTCGTCCTCGGTGAGCAGGCGCGGCGTCTTCTTGGCGAGCTCGAGCACCTGCGCGACCTGTTCGTCGGTCGGCTGGACGCCGCGCTTCTCGAGGAAGTAGGTCACGTTCGACTTGCCGCTCATCGGGCCGACGGCGATCACCTGCTCCAACCCGACGAGATCCGCCGGGACGCCCGAGTACACGCGGTTGGCGAGCCAGGTGTCGCCCTTCTTGAAGGCCTTGATCACGGCGGCGGCGTGCACGCCGGTGCCGGTCTCGAAGGCGTCCTTGCCGAAAACGGAGTAGTTGGCGGGGATCGGCAGGCCGACGGCGTCGCTGGCGAGCTTGACGTAGGCGCCGAGCTTGGAGAGGTCGTTGTCGATCAAGCCCGCGAGGCGCAGGTTGACGAGCAGGAGGTCCATCTCGGTGTTGCCCGCGCGCTCGCCGACGCCCAAAGCGGTCGCGTGGATGCGCGTCGCCCCCGCTTCGATCGCGGCGAGCGAGTTGGCGAGGCCCAGCCCGCGGTCGCGGTGGCCGTGCCAGTCGATGCCGACGTCGACCTTCAGCTCCTCGACCAGCTTCTTCACGAAGCCGACGAGCTTGCGCACGCCCGAGGGCGTCGCGTGGCCGCAGGTGTCGCAGATGCAGATGCGCTTCGCGCCGGCCTCGATCGCGGTCGTGTAGAGCGCGCGCACGTGCTCGGGCTTGGCGCGCGTGGTGTCCTCGGTCACGAACATCGTCGGCAGGCCGTGCTTGACCGAGAACTCGACCGCGTCGCGCGAGAGCTTGATCATCGTCTCCATCTCCCAGTTCTCCGCGTACTGGCGGATGGGGGAGGAGCCGATGAAGGCGCACACCTCGACCGGCGAACCGGTCGCCTGCACGACGTCCACCACGGGTGCGATGTCGCCGATCACGGTGCGGCAGGCGACGTTGGGCGTGATGCGCAGCGACTTCATCTCGCGTACGAGCGTCGTGATGTGCTCGCGCGCGCGCGCGCCGGCGCCGGGCAGGCCGACGTCGGCCGTGTCGATGCCGAGCTGGTCCATCAGGCGCACCAACTCGAGCTTCTGATCGAGCTCCGGGTCGCGCGCGGAGGGGCTCTGCAGGCCGTCGCGCAGGGTCTCGTCGTCGAACTGGATCCGTCCGGCCTGCTTGTCGGGGACGTTCCAGTCGTGGATCAGGTCGTCGTGTTGCATAGGCGTCGATGGGGAGCGGCGAGCCGCCCATCCTAGCAGGTCCGGCGCGGCTCTTCAGGGGCGGGAGGCTGCGCGGCGGCCCGAGCGGCCAACGCGAGCGTGCGCGGCACGTACTCGCGGCTCGACGCGCGTTGTGGACGGGACGCGCGAGTGCGTATGCTGCCGGGAATGCCCTTCGATCGCGTGATGAAATTTGGCGGAGCCGCCCTCGCGGACGGCCCGGCCGTGGAGCGCGTCTGCGCGCTGGTCCGCGAGCAAGGTGGGCCGCGTCCGGCCCTGGTCGTGAGCGCCCACCAGGGTGTCACCGAGATGCTCGACACCGTCGCGCGCTCGGCCGCGGCGGGGATCGCCGAGGGCGACCGCGTGCGCATCCGCCACCGCACGCTGCTCAGCCAGCTCGGCCTCGACAGCGAGCTGCTCGACCGGCATTTCAGCGAGTTCTTCTCGTTGCTCGACGGCATCCAGAAGCGCGGGCAGATGGCGCTCGAGGAGCGCGACCTCGTGCTCTCCTTCGGCGAGCGCATGAGCGCGCGCATCGTGGCGCAGGCGCTGCGTGCGCGCGGCGTGCTCGCGACGCCGGTGGACGCCTTCGATCTGGGCCTGACGAGCGACTCGGTCCACGGCAACGCGCAGCCGCAACCCGAATCGCTCGACGAAGTGCGCGAGGCGCTCGAGCAGGTCACCGGCATCCCGGTCGTCACCGGCTTCCTCGCCAAGGACCGCCACGGCAACCTGACCACGCTCGGCCGCAACGGCTCCGATCTCACGGCGGCACTCGTCGCGGAGGCGGTCGGCGCGTCGGAGCTGCAGCTGTGGAAGGCCGTGGGTGGCCTGATGACCGCCGATCCGCGCCTCGTGCCCGACGCGCGCGTGATCGACCAGCTCGGCTTCGCGGAGGCGGCCGAATACGCCTTCCACGGCGCTGAAGTGTTGCACGCCGCGGCGCTCGCGCCCGCGCGCCGCGCGGCGATCAGCGTGCGGCTGCTCGACGTCAATCAGCCCGCGGCTCCCGGCACACGGCTCGACCCGCAGACGCGCGACCACGGCCCATGCGGAATCGCGACGCGCAAGCGCATCGTGCGCGTGCTGCTGCCGCTCGGTCCGGAATCCGATCGAGTCACGCGCATCGCGGAGCTCTTCGCGCACTTCGCTCGCAAGCGCGTCGAGATCGGGCCGCTGCGCCACACGGGCGAACACCTCTCGGTGCTCGCGACGCCCGGTCCCGCGCTCGATCTGGTGCTCGCCGAACTCGGGCGCAGAGTGCGCGCCGAGACCGAGCTCGCACTCGTGGCAGTGATCGGCCGGCACGGCGGCGACGGCGCGATCGCCGATTCGGCCGTGCGCGTGCTGCTCGAAGCGGGCATCGAGCCGATCGAGAGCCACGTGGGCAGCCGCGACCTGTCGCAAGCCTTCCTGGTCCGCGCCGCCGACCTCGAACGCGCCGCGCGCGCGCTCCATGGAGCCCTGCTGGGTCGGGTTCAGGCCGGCCTCGCGGCGCGCGCCGGCGGATGAGCGCGGGCTCGCGCCGCTGGCTCTGGGCGCTCGCGATCCTCGCGGGCCTCCTGTACGCGGCGAAGTCGCTCGTGTGCGGTGTGTACCTGGTCGAGACGGCCTCGATGGAGCCGACCATCCAGGGTTCGCGCCCCGGCGGCGAGCGCGTGCTCGTCGTCTACGGCGGAGCGCCGCCCGCACGCTTCGATCCTGTGGTGGTGCTGCGCGAGGGCGAAGCCGTTCCGCTCGTGAAGCGCGTCGTCGGCTTGCCGAGCGAACGCGTGCAGATCGTCGACGGCGATCTGCTGATCGACGGCGCGCGCCTGGGGCCGGATGCGCCGCGGCCGGCCGCGATCCCGGTGTTCGACGAGCGCTGGCAGGACCCGAGTGCCGCCTTCCCGATCCCTCAGGCCGCGCAGCCCTTCTGGAGCCTCGCGCACGGCGAATGGAAGCTCGTCGCGCGCAGCGGCGTGCGCGCGCCGAACCGGCTCGAGTTCTTCGGCGACGTGAAGGATTCCTACCTCGACGCCGAGCACGCACTGGTGGAAGGCGAGATCCCTGTCAACGATCTCGCGCTCGCGCTCGACCTCCTGCAGGAGGAGCCCGGATCGCTGGCGAGCTTCTCGCTCTCCGAGGCGGGCGACGTCTTCGACTTCGAGATCGCGCGCACGAGAGAGGGCAAGCTCGCCGCGCGGATCCTGCGCCGCGGCGAGGGCGATGACGCGGCCCCTGAAATGCTCGCGAGCGCGGAACTGGGGCTGCACGCGACGGGTTGGCACCGCGTGCGCGTCTCCAACATCGACAACACGCTGTGCCTGGAGCGCGACGGCCGGCGCGTGCTCGTGGCTCAGTACGAGGAGAACCGCTTCGCGCGCGAGGACCGGCTGCAGCTGGGACACAGCCTGCTCCCGCGCCTGGCTTTTGGCGGAGCGGGCGGCGAGCTGCACTTCCGCGGCCTGCGCATCGAGCGCGATCTCTACTACACGCCGCGCGGGGACTACGCGACGCACAAAGCGGAAGGCCTCGGGCCAGCCTCCTATTTCCTGCTCGGCGACAACTCCTCCCAGAGCCGCGACGGCCGGGAATGGGGCGAGACGAAGGCCCGTGAGCTGATCGGCAGGCCCGTGCGCGTGGTCTGGCCGCTCACGGACTTCCGCGCGATCCAAGGCGCCGTCCCGCCGCCTCCGCGCCTGCGCTAGGATGCCCCCACCGGTGCGAAAAACTCCGGAACCCGCCCTGTGCGGCCGGGTTGAAGAGGTTTCGAAGCCATGCAGAGCGAGTACGACGAGGATCCCGGCGTGCGCTGGATGCGCGCTTGGCAGGCGGGCGACGAGGGAGCTTTCGACGCCCTGGTCGAGGCCTACTCGCCGCAGGTCTACGCGCTCCTGACGCGCTTCCTCGGCCAGCGCGCGAACCGCGAGGACCTCGTGCAGGAAGTCTTCCTGCGCGTGGTGCGCGCGCGCGAGCGCTACGAGCCGAGCGCACGCTTCTCGACCTTCCTCTTTCGCATCGCCTACAACATCTCGGTCAACGAGACGCAGCGCGGAATCGCGCGCGAGGCCGGCCGCGTCGAGCTCGGCGGTGACGCAAACGCGCGTTCCTCGCGCACGCTGGCTGAATTCGAGGACACGCGTGCCGAGGCTCCCGGCGCGGAGCTCGAGCGCGACGACGTGGTACGCGAGGTGCGCGCGGCGATCGCGCGCCTGCCCGAGAACCAGCGCATGGCGCTGCTGCTGGCCAAGTACGAGGAGCTTCCCTACAGCGAGATCGGCGAGGTGCTCGGCACGAGCGAGAAAGCCGTCAAGTCGATGGTGCACCGCGCGCGCGAGAGCCTGCGCGAGTCGCTCGCGGCGCTGCTCGAGGAGGAAGAGGCATGAAACACGACTGCCGCAGCTTCCGCGCAGCGCTCGAGAGCGCGCTCGAATCCCCGCGCGAGGGCGAGCCGCTCGAGAGCCTGTCCTGGAACGAACACCTGCTCGGCTGCGCCGAATGCCGCGCGCTGCTGGAGTCCGAGGAGGCGCTGGAGACGCTGCTCGAGTCGCTGCCCGCGCCCAAGCTGCCGCCGCGCCTCGCACGTCGCGTGCTGGCGCGTCTGCGCACGGCCGAACACGCGCGCGAGGACGCGCTCGACCGCCTGCTCGAGCGCGCTGCGCAGACGCAGGCTCCGCCCGGACTCTCCAGGCGCGTGCTCGCCGGTCTGGAGAGCGCGCGCGCGCAGCCGGCCGAGGGGGCCGCGGAAGCGCGTCTGGATGCGCTGCTCGAGCGCGCACGCGCGGTCGAAACGCCCGGACACCTTGCGCAGCGGGTGCTCGCGCACGTCGCGGAGGAGCGCGCGCTCTCGCGCAAGCGGCGGCCCGTGTTCGCGCGGGCCTCGGTGCGCTTCGCGCTGGCCGCTGGCCTGCTCGCGGCCTTCGGCCTGTGGGCGATCTGGCCCGCTCGCGAGGAGCCGGCCAGGACGCGCGGGCTCGCACAGCTCCCCGACGGCGTCGATGCGCGCATGCTCGAGCACATCGACGTGCTCGAACAGTGGGAGTTGCTGCGCCGCAACGACCTCGATTCGCTGCTCTCGACGTTGCCGCGCACCGACCAGCTGCTGCTCGAGATGGGCAGCGAGGAGGGAGTGCTCGGCGGCTAGCGCCGCGGAGAGGCCATGAAGAACGCACACAAGCTCGGCACCGCGCTCGCGCTCCTCGCTTTGCTCGTGGCGCTCTTTTCTGCGCGCGCGGGCGCTGCGAGCGAGGAGGATCCGCTCGCGGGTGCGCGCCGCCGCTGGGCGGCGCTGGACACACGCGCGCGCGCGCAACTCGAGGAGCGCTGGCAGCGCTACCAGTCCTTGCCCGCCGAGGAGCAGCGTGCGCTCGACCTGCGCGCCGAGCGCATCCGCGAGCTGCGCCAGCGGGCGCAGGAGCGCCTGGCTCCCGAGCTGCGCGCGCGCGTCGAACGCCTGACCGACGACAAGCGCGAGGCGCTGCTCTCCGAACTCGCCGAGAACGAGACCGCGCGCCTGGGGGCACGGCTGCGCGCTGTCCTCCCGCCCGAGGCGGTGCAGCGCCTCGAGAATGCCCGGCCCGAAGACCGCGTGCGCTACTTCGAGAAGTACCAGGCGCAGCAGCGCAAGCGCGTGACGAGCTACATGCTCGAGCGCCTGGGCGCACGCCTGGGGCTCGCGAAGGACGAGATCGACGGCCTGAAGAAGCTCCCGGAGGAGCAGCGCACGGCACAGGTGCTCGCCCTGCGCCAGCGCCTCGCACAGGTTGAGACGCGCGAGCAGGGGTTGCCGCCGGGGATGACGCAGGCGGAGTGGGAGAGCTGGCTCGCGCTGGCGCCCGAGGCGTTCTTCGAGTGCCTCGCCGACCACGTGCGCGAACGCCAGCTCGCGGGCGAGGAAGCGGGCATCTCCCGCGGCGGCGCGCGCAGCTCCGCACCCGAGGGGATCGCGATCGAGCGCATCCGCGCGCTGCGACAGCTCGAGCAGGCGACGCAGATCGCCCCGGCCGACCTCGTCGAATTCGCCGAGGCGGCGCCGGAGGTGCGCCGCGAGCGGGCGGAGGAGCGCGCTCGCCAACGCGGGCTCGCGATTCTCGCGGGAGGCGGGCTCGCCAGCGCGGAGGAGCTCGCGGAGTACCGCCGGCTCTCGGGTGCCGCCTTCGCGGGCGTCGTGCACGAGCTGCTCGCCCCGCTGCGCACGCCGTGGCGGGCACCCGCCGAAAAGCGCTGAGCGCGCTGCCTCTGCGAATTCCGCGGATTCCCGGATGCGTTCGGCGCGCAGGGGTTTTCCAGGGCTCTGCGAGGACCGCGGAACGCCCCATCGGCGTCTCTGGGCCCTTCGCGCCCGCCCGGAGACCCATCATGCTCGAAATTGCCCTCGCCCTTTCCGCTCTGCTCGGCCCTGGAACCCCCGCGACCCCCGCAGCCGGCGCTCCCTCGCAAGACGCGCACCCGCCCACGGCGCTGCCCGCAGGCGCGCTCGAGCACGCCTGCGACGTCGCCTTCCTGCCCGCGCACGGCGACGCGCCCGCGGGCTTCGACTTCGTGGCGCCCGTGCGCGACGGTCGCATGCGCGGGAGCTTTGCAGTCGGCGCCTGCGGCGTGAGCTTCGCCGCGAGCTCCGGCGGGGTGCACACGATGCGCTTCGTCGGCGCTTCGCCCGCGGCGCAGGCCTGGCCGCAGGACGAGCGTTTGCTGCGCACGAGCGACCTGCGCGGCAACGATCCCTCGCGCTGGGTCAGCGCGGACCCGTCCTTCGGCAGCGTGCGCTACACGGATGTCTGGCCGGGGATCGATGCGATCCACCGCGGGGAGGGCGCGCAGCTGCGCTACGACTTCGAGCTCGCGCCGCACGCGGATCCGAGCGCGATCCGGCTCGCCTTCGACGATGCCTGCGAGCTGCGCATCGACGCCGAGGGCGCGCTCGTGATCGAGACGGAGCTCGGGTCGCTGCGCCAGCGCGCGCCGCATCTCTTCCAGACGTTGGAAGGGAAGGAGCGCGACGTCGAGGGCTCCTTCCGCCTGCTGGGCGAGCACGAAGTGGGCTTCGAGGTCGGCGCGTACGACGCCGACGCGCAGCTCGTGATCGACCCGGTGATCACCTACGGTTGGCTGGTCGGGTCGACGGATGGCCAGGAGCGTCCGGTCGATGTGAAGGTCGACGAGCTCGGGTTCATCTATGTGCTGGCGCGTACGCAGGGTGGCGGTTCGCTCTGGAACCAGGGAACACTCGTCGGGCCCACGGGCAACGACGACCTGTTCCTGATGCTGATCGATGGCCAGACGAACCAGATCGTGAGTCGGATGACCTTCGGTGGCTCGCAGAACGACACACCGGTCGCGATGCAGGTCGTCTCCTTCGGCGAGGTCGTCGTCGCGGGCGAGACGCTTTCGACCGACCTGCCGGTCGCCTCGCCGTCGGGGATGCCCTACCAGCCGACAAACCTCGGCGGGCTCGACGCATTCGCCGCGCGGCTCAGTGTCTGATCGGGCACCGTCGTCTATTCGACCTACATCGGAGGCACCGATGACGACTACGTGCAGGACTGCGATTGCGACAGCACCGGCTCGGCCTGGGTGGTCGGATCGACGAGCTCGTCGGACTTCCCGCTGGTGAATGCACAGGACACGAGCTCGTCGCAGAACTCCCCAGGCTACGTCTTGCGGATCAACCCGAACGGGAACGGGCTCATCTTCTCGACGCTCGCCGACGAGGACGACACGGCGCTTCCGTTGGGAATCGCGGTCCGGCCGAGCGACAACGCATACCTGCTGTTCGTCGTCGGAAGCGGATCCGCCTCGGATGTCGGCGTGTGCTCGGTCACCACAGCGGGCAGCTTCGGACCGCTGCGCACCTTTGGCGGTAGTTCCGCGGACACGGGCCACAAGATCGCGATCTACTCGGAGTCGACCGTGTTCGTCTCGGGCAGGTCGGTCTCGACCGACTTTCCGCTCGTCCAGCCGCTGGATGAAGTGGACACCAGCCACGCCTGGAACTTCATCGCGGCGCTCGACGTGGACGCGGGGACGCTGATCTTCTCGACACCCTGGGGCAGCGCCGCCGACGACATCAGCGACATCGACTGCTGGCTTGGATCGCGCCTGGTCGTCACCGGAACGGACTCAGGTGGAGACGTGCTGTTGCTCCAGCCGATCGCGAGCGAGAAGCGCTACATCGATGGCTTCGTGAGCTTCTTCGACGTCGCCTTCCCCGAGCACTTCGACGTGGTCTGGTCCACCTTGCTCCCCGGATACGACCGCGAAGTGCCGTACGCGATTGCCGCGAACAGCGACGATCACATCGTGGTCGTCGGGACGGTGAACAACGCGTCGGGCGGCCCGGACCAGCTCACCAATTGGGTGGACGGCGATGTTCTCGGAATCGGCGAGCTCTCGATGTTCGCGACGCGCATCGAGCTCGGGCTAGTCACCGGCGTGGGCACGGCCCAATTCGCGCTCCAGGAAGACAGCTCCAACAATGGCTTGGACTACAAGTTCGTCCTCTACCGCCGGGACGGCAATTCGCTCGCCGCCAGCGTGAACTACCGCGTCGAGTCGGCCGGCAACCTGCTGCTCACCGGCACGGTGACCTTCCCTGCGGTCGCGCAGGCGGCCTCCGGCCACTTCACCATCCCGAACGGCATCGAATACCTGACCATCACGCTCCAGCAAGCCCCGAACGGTTGCGAGATCGGCGCCGCGTTCTCGCGCCTGGTCGAGCTCTCGCCTCAATCCGGAGGAGGCGGCGGCGGCGGTGGCTCGGACAGCGGGGGCAACGGCCCTTGCGGCTTCTGGTGCGCTTGGTGTGGCACGACGACGCTCTACCCCGGAATGGACCAGGCGGGTGAGCTCGACCCCTTGCGAGCGTTCCGAGACCGAATCCTCTCGCGCTTCGAGCTCGGACGCGCGTTCACGCGCGGTTACTACCGCGCGAGCGCGGCCGTGGTGCCCTGGCTCATCGCACACCCCACGGCGCGTGCGCTGATCGCGGTCGTGCTCTACCCCGTGCTGCTCGCGCTGCTGCACCCGCTCTGGGCGTTGCTGCTGGGTGTCGCGGGAACCTGGGCCTGGCGCCGGCGTTCAGCGCTCGTCGAGCGTGGAGCGCAGCTTGTCGCGCGCCTTCAGATACTCGGCGGCGCGCGGGTGCCCTGCGAGCCCGAGCGAATCCATCATCGCGATAGCCTCGTCGTACAGCTTCGCGGCCTCCTCGCGGTGCGCGCGCGCCTCTTCGGCCACCCCCAGGTTGAATAGTGCGTTCGCGATCGCGTCATGCTGCGCGCCGTAGGCGGTGCGCAGCATCGCGAGCGACTCCTCGAGCAGTTCGCAGGCCTTGTCGAGTTCGCCTGCCTCGCGCTGGATGACGCCGGCGAGGGAGATCACCTGCGCGAGCCTGGGATCGGGCGGCTTCAACTCGGCCCGAGCCGCATCGAGAGCGCGCTGTGCGTAAACGCAGGCCTCATCCATGCGCCCCACCCCCGCAAGCATGAAGCCGAGGTTGATGCGCGTCGTCGAGAGTGCGCTCTCGAAGCGCGGATCCGCGAGGCTCTCGTAGACCTGAGCCGCCTGCTCGAAGAACTCGATCGCTTCGGTAGGCCGCTTGGTCTCGTTGCACAGAGAGCCAAGGTTGTTGAGCACGGCCGCGACTGAGGCGTCCGCATGCCCGTGCAGAGCTTCGTAGCCCGCGAGCGCCTCGCGAAAGAGTCTCTCCGACTCCTCGTAGCGCGCGTTGCGCTGCAGCAGCGTCGCGAGCTGGTTCAGGGCCAGCAGCGAGGCGTCCTCGAGGCGGCCGCGCTGCTCGCGTTCCATCGCGACGCCGCGCTGGACAAGCGGCAGCGCGTCGTCGAAGCGGCCCAGGCGCGCGTAGGCGTCGCCGAGCACGACCAGCGCACGCGCCTGGATCTTGGGGTTCGCGTCGAGCTCGCCGATCGTCTTGCGACCGTCGTCGAGCAGTTCGCGCACGCTGCGCTCGCGACCGCCCGAGCGCTCCGGGCTCGCGCCGAGCAGCAGGTTGCCGAGGAAGCGGCTCGTGATCTCCGCGTCGCCGAGTGCGACCAGGGCCTCGTCGTGCGCCTTGGTCTCGGAGGCGAGCGACTGTGCGAGCCGCTCCGCGTGCGCGCGCTGCTGGAGGTAGAGCGCGCTCGGCACGCCGACGCCGGCGAGCACCGAGAGGGCGAGGCCGACGCTCCAGGCGGGGTGGCGCTGCGCCCAGCGCGCGCAGCGCACGCGCAGTCCGACCGCTCGTGCCTCGATCGTGCGGTGCGCGAGGACGTTGTCGAGGTCGCGCGCGAAGGACTGGGCGTCGGCGTAGCGGCGCTCGCGGTCGAGTTCGAGCGCCGTGCGGCAGACCAGCTCGAGGTCGGACGAGACGCGCGCGTTGGCGGAGTGCAGCGCAGGCAGCTCGCCGGCGAGGATCAGCTCCTCGGAAGCGCGCGGCGTGGCGGCGTGGAAGGGCGAGCGCAGCGCGAGCATCTCGTACAGTGTCGCGCCCAGGCCGTAGACATCCGCGCGCGCGTCGAGCTCTTCGCCGCGCACCTGCTCGGGCGACATGTAGAGCAGCGTGCCCAGGCGGCTGCCCGTGCGCGTGAAGCGGCTCGCGGCCTCGTCTCCCGCCTCGCGCGCGCTCGCCAGGCCGAAATCGAACAACTGCACGCGCCCGTGCAGGTCGATGGCGAGGTTCGAGGGCTTGACGTCGCGGTGCAGGAGCCCGCGCGCGTGCACGTGCGCCAGCGCATGCGCGACGTCGCGCGCGAGCAGGACGCAGGCCTCGACCCAGGTGCGCGCGCGCAGGGCGGCCAGCGCATTCGCGAGCTCCGCGCCCGCGCTGCCCGAAGCCCCGGCAGCGCTCGCCGAGACGATCGCGCGTGCGAGATCCTCCCCCGTGAGTCCGGCGGGATCGCGGCCCGCGAGCGACTCGAGCGCGCGTGCGAGGGTCGTGCCCGCGATCTTCTCCATCGCGAAGTAGGGGATCCCGCGCTCCTCGCCGACGGCGTACACCGGCACGATCCCCGGGTGCTGGAGCTTCGAGACGGCGTCGATCTCGCGCCGGAAGCGCTCGCGCGCGTGCGGCAGGAAGACGAGCTCGGGGCGCACGATCTTGAGCGCGACGTCGCGGCCCACGCTCAGTTGACGCGCGCGGTAGACAGCACCCATACCGCCCTCGCCGAGCAATTCGAGGATCTGGAAGTCTCCCAGGCGATCGGGTAGCGCCGCGAGCTCGGTGCCCTCTTCGTCCGGCAGCATCCCCATGCGCTCGAGCAGCGCGTAGCGCCGATGCAATTCCGGCGCGTGCTCGGGAGCGTCCTCGCAGGCACGCGCGAGGCCCGCGGCGCGCTCGGCCGCGGGAAGGCAGAGCACTCGAGCGAGGATCTCCTCAGCCGGGTCGAGATCGGCGTCGTCCACATTCCTAGCGTACACTCGAAGCAGCTTGGATCTGTCCCCCGATTCGATGTCCTGGGTCGCGCGAGCGAGCACGGGCGACCGTGACGCCGTCGAGCGCCTGCTCGAGCAGCACCTGCCTGCGCTGCGCGGCTACGTCGAACGCCACGGCGGGGGACTCGTTCCCGCGCGCGAGTCGGCCGGCGACGTCGTCCAGTCGGTCTGCCGCGAGCTGCTCGAACGCCTCGCCGACGGACGCTTTCGCTTCGACGGCGAGGCGCAGTTCAAGTCCTGGCTCTACCGGGCGGCCGTGATGAAGCTCATGAACCGTGCGCGCTATTGGCGTGCTGGGCAACGCGATGCGAACGAGGTCGCGGGGGCTTCGGAGATCGCCGCGCGCAGCGGCATGCAGGCGACGCCCAGCGCCGAGGCGGAGCTGGTCGAAGGACTCGAGAGCTTCGAGCGCGCCTTCGAGCAACTCGACGACGAGCAGCGCGCGATCATCGTCAGCTTCTACGTCGAGCGGCGCTCGCACGCGGAGATCGCCAGCTCGCTGGGCGTGAGCGAAGCCTACTCGCGCACGCTGCTCTCGCGCGCGATCTCGCGCCTCGCGCGTTTCGGTTCGCCGGCGCTCTGACCCAGGAGCGCCAGCGGCCCGCGCAGGTCACTAGCCGCTACAGCCCGTAGGCCGAGACGGGCAGCTGCAGCACGAACGCGTAAGACCGGAACGTCAAGTCGTACGCGTTGCCGACCAGCACGCTGCCGTCGGCGGATGCGGCCTTGACGTTGTCGAGCGTGATGTCGGGCGGGATCACGATGTGGTTCGCCGCGAGGATGTCGTTCAGCGAGCGCATCCCGGTCGCGGCCGTCCACACGAAGGGATACGAGGGATCGAAGAAGCCCTCCGAGGTCTTGCCGAAGATCAGCTGTCCGTCCGCGGCGATCGCGTTGGGGTAGGTCTGCCCGCCGGGCACGGTGCCGAGCTTCACCACGCCGGCGGCCTGCGTCCAATAGAAGCCCTCGAGGTTCCAGATGCCCGCGACCATCGAGCCGTCCGAGCTGATCGAGAGCACCTCGCCCGGGCTGTCGTCGGTGAAGACGCCGCCGGAGGGGATCAGGAATCCCGCACCGCTCGCATCCCAGATCGCCGGCCAGCGGTCCACGAGCGCCGTGTCCGCGAAACCACCCGCGATCGAACCGTCATCCGCGATCTTGGTCGCGCGCGAGTTGACGCCCAGGATGTCGAGCGGGATGAAGGTGCCGGCGCCGCCGGCGTCGGTCCAGCGGAAGGCCTCGGCGTTGCAGCCGTTCCACACCAGTCCGACCGTGGCCGAGCCGTCGGCGCAGACGTCCCAGCCACCGCTCTGGTTCGCGTCGTGAGTGGTCTGGTCATACTCGCAACCGACCGGATAGATGTTGCCCAGATCGAGCCAGCCGTTCGCGGCCGTCCACAGGCCGGCCTCCTCGGGCTTCGCGTGGATCGCGCTCACGCGCAGGTTCGACGAGATGCCCGTGGTGAAGTCGAAGAGCGCGTCGCCGGTCTGGCCTGCGAGCAGCTCGACATCCGTCGCGGTGTCGTACAGGTAGAAATCGCCGGTGATCGAGGTGAGATCGGTCAACACCGCAGTGCTGCCATCGGGCGTGAGGTCCTCCGCGCGCATGTCCTGCACGAACGCGATCGTGCCGTTCGCCACGGCCGGCGGCTGCGTGGAGTGCGACGAGCCGCAACCCGCGAGGGAGCCAGCGAGCAGACCGAGAAAGAACATCGAAGGCGCCGGGCGCCACGAGCAGGTCGAGCGGTGCGAATTCATGGGGGCGCAGGCTAACCCCCGAATGCGCGCCGCGGCCGGAATGCGCTCGGCCCGTGCCTTGGCGCGCGCGGAGCGCGTATGGAAGCGCCCGGATTGCCCGAAGAGGCAGCGGCCTGTTCCCGGAGCGGGACCCTCGGGAGAGTGCTCCGGACACGGGCGCAGGGCTTGGATTCGGAGCGAGATTTCTCGGGCGCGCGCGGTGAGCCTAGCCTGTGCGTGCGCGCAGATAGACGAACACACCCCAGCCTGCGACGTGCAGCACGACGATCACCCACAGCACGACACGGTAGGAGAGCTTCACGCTCTTGTGGCGCAAGAAGCTCTGGCCCGCGAGCGCGCCGGGCCAGCCCCCGAAGAGTTCGAGCAGGTGCAGCGTGCGCTCGGGGACGCGTCGCTTCCCCAGCCGCGCGCAGCGCTTGTCCCACGCGAAAGCGAGGAAGGTCGCGAGGCTCATCCAGGCGTATGCGGCGAGCAGAAGCCAAGCGGTGCCGGCGGTCATGCGCAAGGAGCATAGCGGTCGCCGGAGGTATGATGCCCGGTCCGCCATGCACGAACCTCGACTCGAACCCAGCCAGGCCGCCGTCGGTGTGCCGGCGGTCGAGGCGGGGGAGCTCCTGTGCGAGCGCGGGGCGCTGGTGATCGACTTGCGCAGCCCAGCGGAGTTCGAGGAAGACCACGTGCCGGGCGCCGTCAATGTGCCGCTCTTCGACGACGCGCAACGCGCGATCGTGGGCACGCTGTACCGCAAGGAGTCACCCGAGTCGGCTTTCGCGGAGGGGCGCGAGATCGTCGCGGCGCGCATCACCGAGCTGTGCGCGCGCATCGCGCAGCTCGCGGGGGAGAGCCTGCCTGCGGCGGACCTCGCTGCGCGCGTGCGCGAGGCGACGGCGGGCGGGATCGAACAGCTCGAGAGCGCGGTCGCGCCGCGGACGATGTCCGCGCTGCCCGATCGGCCAGTCGTGCTGCACTGCTGGCGCGGCGGATTGCGCTCGCGCAGCGTCGTGTGGTTGCTGCGCACGCTCGGGTTCGAGCGCGCGGTCGCGCTGCGCGGCGGCTACCGCTCCTGGCGCGCGGAGGTGCTGCGCGGGATCGAGGGCTGGCAGGCGCCGCCCGCGTACGTGCTGCGCGGGCTGACCGGTGTCGGCAAGACGCTCGTGTTGCGCGAACTCGAACGCATCCGTCCGGGCTGGACGATCGATCTGGAGGGGCACGCGGGGCACCGCAGCTCGCTGCTCGGCGGCGTCGGGCTCGAACCGGTCTCGCAAAAGCGCTTCGAGAGCCGGCTCTTCGAGCGTCTGCGCGCGCTCTCCATGAACGCCGCGCCGGTGGTGGTCTTCGAAGGCGAGAGCCGCAAGGTCGGCGACGTGATCCTGCCCGGCCCGATCTGGCGCGCTCTCTCGGGCGGCGTCAACCTGGAACTCGTCGCGGACACGCAGCGTCGGATCGCGGTGCTGAAAGCGGACTACCTCGCCGCCCGCGGCAGCACGCAGGAGCTCGCGCGCATCCTGCCGGCGATCGAGAGCCGCATGCAACGTGCTGCAGGCGACCCGGCGCTCGCGGAACTGCTCGGCACAGGCCGCGTGGACGAACTCGTCGCGCTGCTGCTCGAGCACTACTACGACCCGCTCTACCGGCACAGCCAACAGGGAAAGAAATACGCGGTCCGCATCGACGCGGCCGAGCCCGCGCGCGCGGCGCGCGAAATCGCGTCCTGGATCGAGTCGCGGCCCCCGACGGAGGAACAGCCCTCCTCGCGCCTGGGGTAGACTTTTGCGCCCTCGTCCTGAACAGGCCCCTCTCTTGCCGCGCCGCACGCTCACCATCCTCTTTCCCGCGTACAACGAGTCGCGGCGCATCGAAAGCACGCTCGACCACGCCCTCGAGTGGGCGCGCGCGAACGTGGAGGACTTCGAGGTGCTCGTGGTCGACGACGGCTCGAGCGACGGCATGAGCGAGCTCGTGGCGCAGCGCTACGGCGACCTGGTGCGCCTGGTGCGGCGCGAGCAGCGCGGCGGCAAGGGCGCGGCGTTGCGCAGCGGGGTCGAGGCCGCGAGCAAGCCCTGGATCCTCTTCAGCGACGCCGATCTCTCGATCCCGATCGAGGAGTTCGAGAAGCTCTGGAAGCAAGCCGACGCGGCGCCGATCGTGATCGGCTCCAAGCGCGCGCCGGGCGGACACCTCGAATACCCGCCGCTGCGGCGCTTCCTCGGCGGCATCGGCCAGAAGCTGATCGCGCTGTTCGTGGTCTCGGGTTTCCACGACACGCAGTGCGGCTTCAAGCTCTACCGCACCGATGTCGCGCAGGAGCTCTTCCGCTACCAGCGCATCGGCGGCTTCGGCTTCGACTTCGAGCTGCTGATGCTCGCGCGGCGCGCCGGACACGCGGTGCGCGAGGTGCCGATCCACTGCGAGCACAAGATCGGCGGCACGGTGCGCCTGCGCACGTACCTGACGGTGCTGGGCGAGATCGCGAGCATCCGCTGGAACCTGCTGCGCGGACTGTATCCCAAGTCCAGGCGCTAGAATGGCGCGCAGCATGCCGTCGGACTCCACGCGAGCGGGGAGCGCGCCGCTCCTGATCGTCAATGCGGACGATCTGGGCATGTCCGCGGGTGTCAACGCAGCGATCTTCGAGGCGCACGAGCGCGGGATCCTGACCAGCACGAGCCTGATGGCCGGCGGCGAGGCCTTCGACGAGGCGCTCGAGGGCCTGCGCGCGCGCCCGCGGCTGCGCTGCGGGGTGCACCTTGTGCTGCACGACGAACTTGCGCTCGCCAGCCACGAGCGCGTGCCGCACCTCGCCGGCGCGGACGGGCGCATGCGGCCGCTGCGGCCGACGGCGCTCGCGCTGCTCTTCGGCCGCATCCCCGCAGCGGAGATCGAGGCCGAGTACCGCGCGCAGATCGAGAAGGTGCTCGCCGCGGGCGTACGGCCGACGCACCTGGACAGCCACTGCCACCTGGCGGGCTTTCCGCGCGCGGGAGCCGTGCTGCACCGACTCGGGCGCGAGTACGGCATCCCCTGCGCGCGGCGGCCGGAGCTCGGCTCCCTCGCGGACTTTCGCGGTTCGCCGCCCTCGCGCTATCCGATCGCGCTGCTGATCAGCACGCTGCACAAGCTCACGCGCATGCGCCTCGAAGCGCCGCTGAGGATGCCGGCGCGTTTCGTGGGGCTCGTGAAGTCGGGCGCGGTCGAGCGCGACTGGCTCGTGGGCGCACTCGCGGGCCTTCCGCGCGGCCGTGTGAGCGAGCTGATGGTGCATCCGGGCGACGGCAGCGGGCCCGGCGATCCCTACGGCGATCACGGGCCCGCCATGCGCAAGCGCGAGCTCGAAGCACTCGTCTCGCCGGAAGTGCGCGCTGCCGTCGAGCGCCACGGCATCGAGCTCGTCTCCTACGCGGAGCTCGCTACCCAGTGAATATCACGACCCGCCGCTACCTGCCGAGTGATGCGCAGCTCTTCGTCGAGCTCGCCGCGCGCGCCTTCGCGCACGTGCCCGAACATGCCCGGCCCAAGGACCGGCCCGAGTTCATCGCCCACACGCACGGCCCGGCGAACCCCGCGGGTCACGGCTTCGTCGTGCTCGCCGAGGAGCAGGGACGCGTGCTCGGGCACGTGGGCGGCATTCCGTTCCGCTTCGTACGTCGCGATGGATCACTGACGACGGGCTGGCAGATCGGCTGCTACGTCGTCGACGGCACACTGCAGCGCAAGGGCATCGGCAAGGCGATCCTGGGCGAGCTCCAAGCGACGGTTGCGCGCGAGGAACCCAGCGGCTTCAGCTACGGCTATCCCAATCGGCGCTCGCTCGGCCCCTTCCTGCGCCTGGGCGGCCGCATCGTGGCGCGCGCGCGCACGCTGCTCGTGCCCCCGACGCTCTCCAAGCGCCTGCGCGACGAGCAAGGCCGCGTGTGGACGGTGCGCAGCGTGGACGCGGAGGACGCGGCGACCGCGCTCGGCCACATGCGCCTGCCCGCGCCCGGTCGCCCCGGTTTCGTGCGTGACGCGGCCTACTTCCGCTGGCGCTACCTCGCGCCCGTGGCGGCGCCGCGCTACCGCTTCGCACTCGCGGCTCCCGAGGGCGGCGGCGACCTGCTGCTGCTCGCCCTCTCCGAGCACCGCGTGCGCGGCGTACGCTTCACGATCCTCGTCGACGGTCTGCCCGAACTCAGCGGAGATCGGCTCGGCCTCGCGCTCGGTGCGGCGCGCATCGCCGGCGGCGGCGGGCCGGTATACCTGACGACCAACGCGCGCTGGAAGCGCGGACCGTTCGCCTTCGCGCTGCCCGAGCGCTTCGACCCGCGCCCCGTGGTCGACGTGCTGATGAGCGCGAGCGACGAGCTGTCGCCCGACCTGCACGACGCGCCGATGCAGACCGGCGATTGGATGGGCTTCTAGCGCGCGCCTCAGCGCAGCATGTGCAGCTGCGCGGCCTCGCGCCAGCCGCGGCCAAACTCGGCGCGCTGTTCCCCGGGCAAGCTGTCGAGGAACGCCAGCGCGCGGTCGGGTCGCATTCGGTGCAGCAGGTAGAGGCGCCAGCCTCCTCCGCGCAGGAAGGGCGCGCGCAATCCCGGCGGAGCGGGGAAGGCGGCTGCCTCGCGCAACTTCGCCTCGTCGTACTTGAGACCCAGCGCGATGCGGCCGAGCGCCTCGGCCAGTCCCTCGCGCTCTTCGGGCGGCTGCGCCGCGATGCGCGCGAACGCCTGCTCGAGCTGGTGGCCGAAGCTCGGATCGACCGCGAGCCCAAAGCCGGGCAGTCCGAGTTCCCAGCCGTCGCCGTAGCCCGCGCGCCATCGCTCAACCAGTTCGGCGAGCTCGGCTTTGGGCGGGCTGTTGAGCGCGGAGGCGAGCTCGGGCGCGAGCAGGTGCGGGTCGGCCTCGAAGTGCTTCACGACCGCGATGCGCTTCGCATCGCTCGTGTGCAGGTGCCAGAGGAAGCGCTCCAGGTACTCGCGGAAGTCGTAGCCCTGCGTGCGCACGAGCAGGCCCCAGTTCTCGCGCAGCGCACTCGGTCGAGCATCGGCGAGCAGCGTGCGCAGATCGAAGAGTCCGCCGAGCACGAGCAGCGCAACCAATCCCGCGGCGAGCTTGCGCGCCCCGCCCGCAAGCGAAGCGTAGCCCGCGGCGAGCAACACGATGCCGCCGAACCAAAGCGGAGACAGACGCAGGAAAAAGAACCAGTTCGCGTTGGTCGTCGCCATCCCGCTCGCGAAATACAGCGCCAGGAACAGCGCGAGCCAGGCGCCGACGATGCGCGCGGAGCGGCTCGCCCACAGCGCGACGAGCGCGCCGGCGACAATCGCTACTGCGTAGAGCCAGTCAAAGAAATCGCCTTCGCGCAGCGACGCGGTCAGGCCGCCGAGCGCATCGGCGAAGCTCGCGCGCGGGGCCGCGGACTGTGGTGCTGGCCGGATCGCTCCCAGGCCGATGTGCGCCAGCGCGAAGAGCAGCGGGAGCGCGCCGAGGAACAGGCCCAGGGCAGCACAACCGAGTTCACGCGCCGCAGGCCGGCCGCGGCGGCTCCACAGGATCCAGAGTGCGGCGCAGGCGCTCGCCGGCACCGTCTGGAGCGAGAAATACAGTCCGAAACCCGCGGCGAAGCCGAGTGCCACGAGCTGCGAGGTACGTGGCCGCGCTTCCTTCGCGATCGAGAGCGCGAGCTCGAGCACGAGCGCGATGAAGAGCAACGCCTCGAAGTGCGTGCCCAGGCCGAGCAGCGAGAAGCGCAGCTGCGCCGCGGGGCAGAAGACGAACAGCAGTCCGAAGACCTGGCCCGCTCCCTCGCTCAGGTGGCGCGCGCACAGCCGCCAGCCGGCCCACAGGATCAGCAGCGTCACGGCCAGCGCCGCGAGCTTGTGCGCGAGCACGTTCTCGCCGACCAGCAGGAAGAAGAGCGCCTTGAGGTGCGTGACGACGAAGCCGCCGCCCTCGTGCGCGCCGTAGTTCTTGTCGAGGTAGGCCGCGGGGAGTCCGTCGAGTAGTGCCTTCGCTGCGGCGCCCTTGCCGAGCTCCTCGCCGTAGAAGAAGACGTCGGCGCACGTGAGCACGAGCGCCGCGCGCGTGAGCACGAGCAGCGCGATCAGGGAGGAGAGCCACCGGCGCGACATGCGCGGGGAGGATAGCAATGCGCTTCAGACGTTGCGCGTGAGCAACGCCAGCCCTTCGCGCGCCTGTGCGCGGAGTTCGTGCAGGCTGCGCACGCTGGCCAGGCGGCGCAGGAGGTAGCCCGGCCGCAGGTAGAAGCGCCGCACCATGCGCTTCTTCAGCGCGAGCATCGCGCCGCGGTCGAGCGTCGAGGTCGGCAGGAAGGCGTCCGCGCCGCCCTGGTCCATGACCAGGTCCGCGGGGCCGCACAGGCCCAGCTCGAGAGCACGCGCGCGGAAGGGCGTGCCAAAGCGCGGCACAGCCATGTTGAGGCTCATGAAGTCCAGATCGAGTTCGAGCGCGAGCTCCAGCGTGCGCGCGAGCGAGGCCTCGTCCTCCTCGGGCAGGCCGATGATGAAAGTCCCGACCGTGCGCAGGCCGTGGCGCTTCACGCGCGCGAAGCCTTCGCGCACGACCGAGGCGCGGTAGCCCTTCTTGTACGCCGCGAGCACCTCGTCGCTGGCGCTCTCGACGCCCAGGATCAGCGTGTGGCAGCCGGCGCGCTTCATCGCGGCGAGCAGCTCGTCGTCGGCCGTGTCCGGGCGCGTGAAGGCGGTCCAGCCCAGATCGCCGCGGCGCTCGAGTTCGCCGCACAGCTCCAGCGCGCGCTCGCGCAGCACGCCGAAGGTCTGGTCCATGAAGAAGATCTCGCGCACGCCGCGCGCGCGCAGCGCGTCGAGCTCCTCGAGCACGTCGGTGACCGGACGCGTCTTGAAGCCCAGCGTCCCGATCACGCAGAAGGTGCATGGGTAGGGGCAGCCGTAGTCGCTGAGCACGGTCGCGAAAGGCGCGCGCCGTGCGAAGGAGAAGCGGTAGCCCTCCCTCGGGAAGAGCTCGTGGCGCGGGCGCGGCACGCGGAAGCTGCCCTTGCGCGGGCCGCGGCGCACGCGCGCGATGCTCCCGTCCGCGCGGCGCACGGTCGCGTCGCAGAACTCGTCGCGCTCGCCTGCGAGGATGCGCGGCGCGTCCTCGCTCGAGAAGTCGTGCAGCGCCGCCTCGAGCCAGGCATTCTCGGCCAGGCGCTGCTCGCTCGCCTCCTGCAGCACGTCGCCGATCGCGAGCACGCGTGCGCCCCGTTGCGCCTCGCGCGCGAGGAACTCGCGGTCCTCGTCCCAGGAGACCGAGCCCACCAGGCTCACGATCGCGTCGGGCGCGAAGGCGGCGATGCGCGCGCGCGCGGCCTCCGGATCGAGGCGTTCGGCCATGCAGTCGAGCACGGCGATCTCGTGCTCGCGCGCGAGCGTGCCCGAGAGCACGAGCAGGTCCACCGGGTGGAAGAGGTAGTTCGACTTGGTCGTCTTCGAGCAGAAGTAGTCGCGGATGTAGATCCGCTTGCCCGGCGGGTTGAGCAGCAGGACCCTCATCCAGCCACCTCCGCGACGCCCGGGACGCGCTGAGGGAGCGCGTGCAGCACGCCGTCCCAGAGCAGGAGGCGCAATTCGTCGAGCACCTCGTCCACCGAGAGGTTGGTCAGGCACTCGGGATGGCCGCGCACGCAGTTCGCGACCTTGTTGTCGTGCACGTTGATGCACGGGCTGCAGACCGGCGGCCGCCAGAGCGCACTCGTGCGCCGGCCGATCGGCGCGTACATCACGGGTGTCTCGGGGCCGAAGAGGCCCAGCGTCGGCGTCCCCAGTGCTGCGCCCAGGTGCATCGGACCGCTGTCGTTGGTGACCAGCGCGCCCGCGCCCGCGAGCAGCGCGCACAGCTCCGCGATCGAGAGCTCGCCAGCGAGGTCGATCAGGAGGCCCGGGCCCGAACGCACTTGCACGCGCAGGCCGGCGACGTACTCGCGCTCGGAACCCGAGCCGATCAGCACGACCGGCGTGCGGTCGAATTCGCCCAGCGCGCTCGCGAGCTCGGCGAAGCGTTCGCGCGGCCAGCGCCGCTCGAGCGACAGGCCGCCGGCGTTGGCGTTGAGCACGACGTAGGGCACGCCCGTGGCGATCCCGCGCTCGGCGAGCAGACGCGCGACACGCGCGGAGTGGTCTGCCCCGAAGCGGAAAGCCGAGAGATCGGTGTGCGCGATCTCTCCCTCGCCCTCGCCAGCGAGCGCGCGGAAGTTGCGCGCCACGTGCCAGTAGCGGTTGAACGGCACGGCGCGCGCGTGGAAACGGCCGCGCCAGACCTGCGGCGCCTCGAAACCACTCGTCCAACCCGCGCCGGTCAGCAGCGAGAGCAGCGCCGAGACGCGCGTGAAGAACTCGAAGTCGAACACGCCGTCGAAGCGCTCGCGCCGCAGGGCAAAGACGAGGCCCGCCAGGCGCGCGAAGATCCGCAGCCAGCCCAGCGGCCCGCGCCCGGTGTGCAGGTCGAGCGCGAGCACCTCGTCGAACACGCCCAGGCCGCGCGCGAACTCCGCGTTCTCGCGCAGCGTGAGCAGCGTCAGGCGCGCGCCCGGGTGGCGGCGTCGGAGCGCGCTCACCGCGGGTGTCAGCAGCTGCAGGCTGCCGATGCCCCAGAACTTGACCAGCAGCACGCGTTCGAGCTTGGCGGGCGGGGTCTCACTGGTCCGCCGGAACCAGCGCAGGGGCTGGAGCAGGGCGCAGACCAGAAAGCCGAGTCGCTTGTCCGCCGCCTGGAGGCGCTGCATCGGAATGTCGCGCGGCTTGGGCACCCCACCATCCTATACGGGCCGCGACGGAAAACCGGTCCATACGAGACCTGCACAGGAAAAGTCCCCGCGCTTCAGCCGAGCTTCCGACCAGAGCAGGATCCTGTCGTAGTCCCCGCCGGGGTCGTGTCGAAGAATGGGAGTCCACGCGCCCGACGATCATGAAGAGAATCACCCTCAGCCTGTCCGTGCTGTTCGCCCTTGCCCTGGCTCCCACCGCGCTCTCGCAGGAGCGCGACCGCGCCGAGGCCTGGAAGAAGCTCCTCGAACGCCTCGACAAGGACGCGGACGGCAAGATCAGCACGGCCGAATTGCAGGACGCGCCGAAATTCCTCGCGCGCCTGGACCGCAACGGCGACGGGTTGATCGAGGAGAGCGAGTTCATGAGCGCGCCGGGCCGCCGCGGCAAGCCGGCGCCGAAGAAGCCCGCGAGTGCCGCGCCCCCGGCGATGAGCGCGCCGGTCGAGCTCACGCCCGAGACGAGCGCCTTCTTCGAATCGAAGATCCGTCCGCTGCTCGACCGCTCCTGCTATCAGTGCCACTCCGAGCACTCCGAGAAGTTGAAGGGCGGCCTGCGCCTGGACTCGCGCGAGAGCGTGCTCGCGGGCGGAGCCTCGGGGCCTGCGGCGGCGCCCGGCGACGTCGAGGGCAGCCTGCTGGTGCGCGCGGTGCGCTACACCGACGACGATCTGCAGATGCCGCCCAAGAAGCAGCTCAGCCCCGACGAGCTGCACGACCTCGAGCACTGGGTCGAGCTCGGCCTGCCCTGGCCCGCGAGCGCTGCGTCCTCCGCCGAGACGACGGCGAGCACAAGCGCGCTGCCCGGACAGCGCGAGATCGACTGGGACAAGGCGCGCGCCTTCTGGGCTTTTCGACCTCCGCAGCACGCGAGCGCGCCCGCGACGAAGGACAAGACCTGGGCCTTCGGCGAGATCGACCGCTTCCTCCTCGCCGGCATGGAGCAACTGGGCGCGAAGCCCGTCGGCGATGCGGATCGCGCGGCGTGGCTGCGACGCGTCACCTTGGATCTGACGGGCCTGCCGCCGACGCCCGAGGAGCTCGCCGGCTTCGACAAGGACCGCAGCGAGGGCTCGTACGCGGCCGTCGTCGATCGACTGCTCGCTTCGCCGGCTTTCGGCGAGCGCTGGGGACGGCACTGGCTCGATGTTGCGCGCTACGCCGAGTCGAGCGGCAAGGACTCGAACATCGTCTACCCGCAGGCCTGGCGCTACCGCGACTGGGTCATCGCGGCCTTCAACGACGACATGCCCTACGATCGCTTCCTCAAGGAGCAGCTCGCGGGCGACCTGCTGCCCTCATCGAGCGAGGACGAGCGCGCGCAGCACACGATCGCGACGGGCTACCTGGCGCTCGGCGCGAAGAGCCACAACACGCGCGACAAGCGGCAATTCGCGTACGACCTCGCCGACGAGCAGATCGATGCCGTTTCGCAGGGCATGCTCGGACTGACGGTCTCGTGCGCGCGCTGCCACGACCACAAGTTCGATCCGATCCCGACCACCGACTACTACGCGCTCGCGGGCATCTTTCTCAGCACCGACACGCGCTACGGGACGCTGCGCGGGCCGGGCAACACGAACCCCTCGAGTTTGATCGGACTGCCGGCCGCGGCGCACGTGCCCGACGGCCCGCAGATGGACAGCGCAACGCGCGCGCTGCTCGAGCGCGCGCGCGAGGTGATCGAGCGCCAGGCCGAGAGCGGCAAGAAGGGCGATCCGCAGACGAAGCTCAAGGAACGCCTCGCCGAAGAACAGCGCGGGATCCTCGACGACCTGCTGGCGCGCTTCGACGAGAGCGGACACGCGCTGCCGGCAAACCGCCAGGCGATGGGTGCGCTCGAGGGCCGTGCGCACGACGCGCTGGTGCTCGAGCGCGGCGAACTCGACAAGGCGCGCGCTGCCGTGCCGCGCGGTTTCCTGACCGTGATCGGCGACCTCGAGGCACCACCGATCGGCAAGGAGAGCGGCCGGCTCGAGCTCGCGGACTGGATCGCCTCGCCGCAGAACCCGCTCACCGCGCGCGTGTGGGCGAACCGCATCTGGCTGCATCTGTTCGGCAAGGGCCTCGTGCGCACGACCGACAACTTTGGCGCGAGCGGTGCGCTGCCCTCCAACCAGGCGCTGCTCGACTGGCTCGCGACCGAACTCGTGGGGCAGGGCTGGTCGACGAAGCAGCTCGTGCGCGAGATCGTGCTCAGCCACGCCTACCGCCTCGCCGCGCACGACGAGAGTGCCGGCCGCACGGCGGACCCCGAGAACCTGACGCTCTGGCGCATGCCCGAGCGGCGTTTGGAGGCCGAGGCGATCCGCGACGCGATGCTCGCCGCGGCGGGCACGCTCGAGCGCACTCCGCCGGTCGGTTCGCCGGTGGGCACGCTCGAAGGAGCGACGCGCCGCGAGGAGCTGCTCGCGCCGATCCTGAAAGACCGTCCGGTGCGCTCGGTGTATCTGCCGATCTTGCGCGACAGGCTGCCCGGCGCGCTCGAGGTCTTCGACGCCGCCGAGCCCTCGTTCGTGACCGGCGACCGCGACGAGACGAACGTCGCGACGCAGGCGCTGTACCTGATGAACGATGAGGATGTGCTGCGCGCCTCGGATGCGTTCGCGGCGCGCGTGCTCGCATCCCCGGGCGACGAGGACGCGCACATCGAGCAGGCCTTCCTGCTCGCACTCGGCCGCAAGCCCGACGGGACCGAGCTCGCCGCAGTGCGGCGTTTCCTGCACGAATTCAAGCCCGGCGCGCCGCAGGGCAAAGCCGACGCGAAGCCGGACCCGCGCAACGACCGCGGCCGCCGTGGACGGCGCCGCGACACGGCCGAGGCCGAGCCGAGCAGCGCCGCCGTCGACCCCAAGACGCAGGCCTGGAGCGCCTTCGTGCAGACGCTCTTTGGCTGTGCCGAATTCCGCTACCAGAGCTGAGGTGAAGAGCATGAACGACGCTCACGAACAGGACCTGCCCTCGCCGCGTCGCCGCGACGCGCTCAAGCTGCTCTCGTGCGGATTCGGCTACCTCGCGCTGCGCAGCCTGCTGGCGCAGTCCGCGATGGCGCAGCAGCCCGAGGCGGGCCCGCTCGATCCCAAGCAGCCGCACTTTCCACCGCGCGCCAAGCGCGTGATCTACCTCTCGATGGCCGGCGCACCGAGCCACGTCGACACCTTCGACTACAAGCCCGAGCTCGCCGCGCACGACGGGCAGAGCGTCGCCGGCAAGTACCGTGCAGGTGCGGTGCTGATGGCCTCGCCCTGGAAGTTCGCGCAGCACGGCAAGGGCGGACTTTGGATCAGTGAGCTCTTCCCCGAGCTCGCCAAACAGGCCGATCGCCTGTGCCTGTTGCGCGGCATGCAGACCGACGTGCCCGCGCACCCGCAGGCGGTGCTGATGCAGCACACAGGCTCGTTCCAATTCGTGCGCCCCTCGCTCGGCGCGTGGACGCTCTACGGTCTTGGGACGGTGAACCAGAACCTGCCCGGCTTCGTGACCATCGATCCGCCCAGCGGCACGGGCGGCGCGCAGAACTACGGCAGCGCTTTCCTCCCCGCGACCTTCCAGGGCCTGCGCATCGGCTCGGGCCGCGGCGGCGGACGTGCGCGCCGCGATACAGAGGAAGAAGCCGTCGCGAACATCCACAACGAGCGCCTCTCGACGGACGCGCAGCGCAAGCAGCTCGACCTCTTGCAGTCGCTCAACCGCGAACACGCGCGGCGTGAACACGACTCGGACGAGGTCGAGGGCGTGATCCAGTCCTACGAGCTCGCCTTCCGCATGCAGGCCGAGCTGCCGCAGCTGCTCGACCTCTCGAAGGAGAAGCCGGCGACGCTCGAGGCCTACGGCATCGGCGGCGAGGGGACGGACAAGTTCGGGCGGCAGTGCCTGATGGCGCGCCACCTCGCAGAGGCGGGCGTGCGCTTCATCGAGGTCACACACGGCGGCTGGGACCAGCACCGCAACCTGCGCGAGGATCTGCCGCGCCAGTGCAAGGAGATCGACAAGCCGATCGCGGCCCTGCTCGCGGACCTCGATCAGCGCGGAATGCTGAAGGACACGCTCGTGGTCTGGGGCGGCGAGTTCGGACGCACGCCCTACGCGCAGAACGGCGACGGCCGCGACCACAACAACAAGGGCTTCACGACCTGGATGGCCGGCGGTGGCGTGAAGGGCGGTTTCTCGTACGGTGCGACCGACGAGAACGGCATCGAGGCGATCGAGGGGAAGATGAAGATCCCCGACTGGCACGCGACGATCCTGTACCTGCTCGGCCTCGATCACGAACGGCTGACGTTCAACTACGCCGGCAGGGACTTCCGGCTGACGAACGTGAGTGGCGAAGTGGCGAAGGAGATCCTGGCGTAGATCCGAGGGCGAGTTGTCCGCCGCGAAGTTGGCGTCCGACGGCACGAGGTTGCTTGCAGTGCTCGCGAGTGCGACCACGCGACCCTGCACCGACACCGCCCTTCTCGAAGGGCGGCCCCAGATCCGGGCGTGCGAACCCAGCGATCGCGAGCGCCCGCGGACAGAAGGAGAGAGAGGCCCTCGCGGCGAGGCACCTCTCCTCCAGGGCGCACCCGATTCACTTCACGCTGGCGATCAGCGACTCACACAGGCGCTTGTACTCGGCGCCGATCGCACCGCCGGCCTTCTCGGCCAGTGCGAGCGCCTGCTTGCCGGTCGCGAGCGCACCGGGCTTGTCGCCGGCCTTGGCCTGGATCAGGCCCTTGCGGTAGACCATCCAGACGGCGTCCGGTTGCTCCTTGAGCGCCTCCTCCATCCAGGCGAGCGCTTGCTTCAGATCGAGGCCGTGCTCGTAGTAGAACATCGCCGAGGGGAAGTAGGGCTTCTTGCCCTCGGCCTTCATAGCGGCTTCGATCTGCGGCACGATCACCTTGACGACCTCGCTGTGGAGCTTGATCGAGACGCGCGTCGACTCCCAGGCGAAGGAGACGCTCGCGCCGTCGTCCTTCAGGTCGCCGACGCTGATCAGGAACGTTTCGGTTGGTTCGGCAAGGTGCGTCGGCGCGACCTTGATGCGCACCTGGTCGTTCTTCGCGTCGTAGGCGTACGAACCCCACTGGCCCGAGACCTTGTTCAGGATCACGGTCCATTCCTTCTCGCCGGGGATCGTGAAGAGGCCGTAGGTGCCGGCCGGGACGAGCTCGCCGCCAAAGGTCACCTCGGCGCCGAACGTGATCTTGGTCGCTTCGTTCGCGCCGGTGCGCCAGACCTCGCCGAAGGGCACGAGGCTGCCGAAGATCTTGCGACCCCTGGCGCTCGGGCGCGAATAGTCGATTGCGACGGAGGCGAGGCCGACCTGTTCCTTGATCGAAGCGGCGGGGCTCGCCTTGGGGAAATCCACCCCGGGAGTCTGCGCGTGCAGCGGATGCAGGAGGGAGGCGGCGCAGGTCGCGGCGATCGTGAGGAGCGCGGAAGAGAGGAGATGCTTCATACGGAGGGTGGAGCGGAAGGAGGGGGTTCGGACGAGAGGGATGCTAGCGACTTGCCTCGCAGGATGAGCTGCAGCAGCAGCGCCAGCACGACCAGGATCGCGGGGGCGATCAGGTTGTACCAGAGGAAGGCGATCTGCACGTCAGCGACGAAGAGGGCGAGAATCACGGCTTGCGCGACCAGCGCGGCCACGAAGACCGCCCGCGCCCCCACGTGCCGCAGGAAGAATGCGACCAGGAAAATGCCCAGGATCGTGCCGTAGAAGAGCGAGCCGAGGATGTTGACGGCCTGGATGAGGTTGTCGAAGAGCGAGAACAGGGCCGCGAAGCCCAGCGCGAGCAGGCCGAACAGCACGGTGCCGATCTGGGTCGTGCGCACGCTGGCGCGCTCGTCGCGCGCGGCGGGCAGCACGTCCACGGTGCAGGTCGTCGCCAGCGCAGAGAGTTCGGCGCTCGTGCTGCTCATGCCGGCACAGAAAATCATCGCCAGCAGGAGGCCGATGATGCCGATCGGCATGTTCTGCATCACGTATGAAATGAAGATGGAGTCCTTGTCGTTGGTCTCCGCGTTCGGAGCAAGGCGCGCGAGATGCGCGTCGAAGTCGGCGCGCAGCTCTTGGTCGCGCCGCTGTGCGTCCTCGAGTGTGGCCAGCGAGGCTGCCGCTGCTGCCGGATCGGAGTCGCGCCTGGCAGCGAGCCACGCGCGTGCCGCCTGTGCGCGTTTCCCGTCGAGCACGGCGTGCGCCTGCTCGAGCTCCTGCGTGCGCCCGGTCGTGTCGGCGGCCCGCGCGAGGGCGACGTTGGCCTCGTTCCAGTGCACCGGGGCGGGATGGAACACGTAGAACACGAACACCAGCACGCCTGTCAGCAGGATGAAGAACTGCATCGGGATCTTGAGCATCCCATTCATCCACAGGCCCTGTCGCGCCTGCTGGATCGAACGCGCGCCGAGGTAGCGCTGCACCTGGCTCTGGTCGGTGCCGAAGTACGAGAGCTGCAGGAAGAACCCGCCGATCAGACCGCTCCAGAGTGTGTAGCGGTTGGCCGGGTCCCAGGAGGGGTCGATCACGTCGAGCTTGCCCAGCGCGTGCGCGAGACCCAGGCTCTCGCGCAGGCTGAGCGTGTCGTGCAACGCGTACACGGTCAGGCCGAAAGCGACGAAGATCCCCAGGATCATCACCGCCATCTGCTGCTTGTGCGTGACGCCCACCGCGCGCGCTCCGCCGCTGGTCGTGTAGGCGATCACGAGGACGCCGATGAACACGCAGGTCCACGACAATGGCCAGTGCAGCACGCGCGAGAGCAGGATGCTGGGGGCGTAGATCGTGATCCCGGCCGCGAGGCTGCGCTGGATCAGGAACAAGGCTGCCGTCAGGAGGCGCGTGCGCCGGTCGAAGCGCCGGCCGATGAACTCGTAGGCCGTGTAGACCTTCCACTTGTAGTAGAGCGGCAGGAACACGGCGCCGATCACGAGCATCGCCAGCGGCAACCCGAAATAGAACTGCACGAAGCCCATGCCATCGACGAAACCCTGGCCGGGCGTGCTGAGGAACGTGATCGCGCTCGCCTGCGTGGCCATCACGCTCAGGCCCACGCCCCACCAGCGCTCGTCCCCGCCGCTGCGCAGGTAGTTCTCGCGCGTGTTGCCGCTGCGCGTCTTCCACATGCCGTAGACGACGATGAAACCCAGCGTGCCGAGCAGCACGATCCAGTCGAGTCGGCTCATCGTGCGAGCTCAGCGCGCGCCGCTCGCGGGACGAGGCGCACGGCGCGAGACGAGATTCGCCAGCAGGCGGTACGCGCCCGGCACGCCCGCGGGCAGTTCGCGGAACAGGCTGATTCCCGTGTACGTGAAGCGGCCCTTGCCGAATTCGCAGGTGATCAAAGCGCCGTCGAGCGGCGCTTCGCCCGGATCGTTCCAGGCGAGCAGCGCAGTGTAGTGCGGGTCGAGCTCGCCGGTGAAGTACAGGCCGCGCTCCTGCACCCAGCCGACGAAGTCTTGCGCGCCGATGCGGTTCGGCTTCGACAGCAGCGGGTGATCCGACGCGAGCAGCGTCGCTGGTGCGTCCTCGACCGTGACGCGGTTGCGCGTCAGGACGAAGGGGTAGGGCCCGATACGGCGCGCGTCGAGCACGAGGTCGTTGCCGGCGGTGTTGTACTGCACGAGCAGAGTGCCGCCGCGCTCGACGTAGCCGAGCAGCTGGGCCTGGAAGCGCGCCAGCGTCGGCACAGTGTTGTAGGAGCGCACGCCGGTCACGATCGCGTCACAGGCGTCGAGCTCGCCCGCGCTGGCCGTGGCGGGATCGATGCGCTCGACCGCGATCCCCAGGCGCCGCAGTGCGCGCGGCATGTCGTCGCCAGCACCTTCGAGAAAGCCCACGCGCTGCACGTCGACCGCGACCTCGAGCGGGACGAGCCGCACCTCTGCAGGCGTGTACCAGGCGAGTGCGGGGACGTGCGCGTGGTCGATCACGTGCAGCGTCCGGTCGCTCGTGCCCTTCGGCGACGTGAACGTGAAGTGCAGCGCGCCACCCGCGGCGCCGGGCGCACGGCGCAACTCGAACGCGGCGCGCCGGCGCTCGCCGCGCTTCATGGCCTTCCATGCCTCGGGCGCGCCCGCGACGGTCCAGCCCGCGGGCGCACTCGCGGAGAGCGTGCCGTCGAGCTCGTCGGCCAGCGCCTCGACGTCGACCTCGAGCGTGACACGCTCGCGCGTGACGAGCGCCACCGGGTCGAGCGGCTCGACCGAGGCGATCGGCGTCAACGCCACGGGCGCGCTGCGCTGTCCCGCGACGCGATCGACCCAGGTGTTCGAGAGCGGGCGGACGACCTCGATCTCGAGGCCGTCGGCAAGGCGCAGCGTCGCGCGGAATGTGCACGGCGAGGGCCGGACCGGCAGGATCCCGGGCGCCCCGTCCGCGGGGCGGAAGAGCGTCGTGTGCGTGTTCGCGAGCCAGTAGGGCTCGTCGAAACCGGCGAGTCCGCGCGTCTCGAACGGGAGCTTCACCTCGAGCGTCTGGTTGCCCGGCAGGAGCTTCGCCACCTCCGTCGCGTGCCCGAGCGGATCGACCACACGCGTCCAGGTGATCGCGGGCGCGGCGCGGCGCTGCAACGCGCTGCAGGTCACCTCGATCGTCTCGCCCGAAGCGACCCGCTTGGTCTGGGCGGACGCGTCGAGCACGACGCCCGCCGCCTGCAGGATCAGCTGCCGCGCGGCCTCGGCCTGATAGCGCGGCCACGCGCGCTCGGACTTCGACGTCGCGGCTAGGGCATCGAGCGCGTGCACGAGATGAGCGAGCTCGGGGACGCTCGCTTCCGGTTGCGTGAGGTCGTAGCTCGCGAGCAGTTTCGCGACGAGCTGCTGCAGCTCCGCGCCGCCCTCCAAGCGCGTCCAGTTGGTCACGACGCCGTCGAGGATCTCGGGCTGCGCGAGCGGGGCGCCCTTCTCGAGGCGCAGGTACTCGGTCGACTCGCCGCGCGTCTCGGCCGCGCCGAAGCCCTGGCTCTTGTGCTGGCTGCGGCTCTTGCCCGCGAGCTCGGTGTAGCTCGTGCCGAGCAGCGGATCGTAGCCGCCCACGTCGACCGTCACCCATTTCGAAGGATCCTTGGCGGCCTCGTCCGCGAGCTTGGGGTTCCACCAGGTGCTCGCGTTGAAGAAGAGCCGGGTCGGCTTCCACGGCTCGAGGCCCGCGGCGATCTGATCCGGGAACGCATGCGGATCGCCGGCGAGGTCGAAGGCCTCGTTCGCCAGCAGCGCCGATGCGGTGTGGTGGCCGTGGCCGCCGCTGCCGTCGGTCGCAAAGCGCGTCACGATCACGTCCGGGCGAAACGTGCGGATGACGCGCACCACGTCGGAGAGCACCTCGTCGTGGCCCCACTTCGCAAGGGTTTCCTCGGGCGTCTTGCTGAACCCGAAGTCGACCGCGCGCGTGAAGAACTGCTCGCCGCCGTCGATGCGCCGTGCTTCGAGCAGCTCTTGCGTGCGCAAGATCCCCAGACCGTCGCCGAGCTCGCTGCCGATCAGGTTCTGTCCGCCGTCGCCGCGCGTCAGGCTCAGGTAGCCCGTGCGCAGCTTGCGGCCGTTGGCGAGGCAGCTGATCAGGCGCGTGTTCTCGTCGTCGGGGTGCGCCGCGAGGTAGAGCACGCTCCCCACGACCGACAAGCGCTCCAGGCGCTGACGGATCACGGCCGAGTCCAGCTGTTCGGGTGGCCGTTGCGCGTGCGCGAAGGGCGCCGTCACCACCAGGACGAATCCGAGCAACAGGGCGAGTGGGGAGGAGGTCATCGGATTCAGCGTCGGATCGTCGGTGGGCGTCGCAGCATCGGACCCGAAGGGTGAGCGGCTGCCCCCCGAACGGGGTCGGTGGTATACCTGCTTTCGGCGGGCGCGCGGTAGCAGATCGTCGATGCCGTCGCCGCACGCAAGAACGTGCCCTGTTCTGGACACTCGAGCAGCCTCTCGAGCGTCAGCACTTCGCAGGGCTGCGCCCCAGGGTCTCGTCGGTGCCGGCGCCCTTGAGGCCCTGGCCCGGGCAGCCCGAGAACTTCCAGCCCTTCGCGGCGAGCGGGCAGAGTTCCTTGGAGGACACGTCGTGGAGGACCTGCTCTCGCGCACTCCTTGCCTTGCCCTGCCGTTGCGCACGGTTTATTCTGCGGCTTGGGCGAGCGTCAGCCAAAAGCTGCGGGAGGTCACCGACCAGGCATGTGCGGATTCATCGGTATCTACGGCCCCGACGGGGTCGACGTGGCGGGCGAGATCTACGAAGGCCTCCTGGCCGTGCAGCACCGTGGCCAGGACGCCGCGGGCATCATCACCTTCACCGATGCGTTCCACGTGAAGAAGGGTCTCGGCCTCGTGCTCGAGATCTTCAACGAGAACAACATGTCGCGCCTGCGCGGCAACCTCGGCGTGGGCCACGTGCGCTACCCGACGGTCGGCGCGAGCCGCAAGGACGACGCGCAGCCCTTCCACCTGACGTTCCCGATCGGCGTCGCGATGGCGCACAACGGCAACGTCACGAACTTCAACGAGCTGCACACGAAGCTCTTCCGCTCGAGCGGTACGCGGCTCAACTCCTCCTGCGATCTCGAGGTGATCCTGTACGTCTTCGCGCAGGCCCTGACCGAGCGCCTGCGCCCCGGCCACCGGCCCAACGCCGAGGACGTCTTCGCTGCGGTGAAGCGCGTCTACCAGGACGTGAAGGGCGCCTACTCCGTAGTCGCGACGATCCCCGACGTGGGCATGGTCTGCTTCCGCGACCCCTTCGGCATCAAGCCCTGCGTGCTGGGCGAGAAAGAGACTCCCGAGGGCCACTGGTTCGCGTGCGCGAGCGAGACGACCGTGCTGGACGTCAACGGCTACACGCGCAGCTTCGACATCGACGCGGGCGAGGCGATCTTCATCGGCACCGACCGCAAGATCCAGCGCGCCAAGCTCTCCGACAAGCCGCACCGTCCGTGCATCTTCGAACTGGTGTACTTCGCGCGCCCTGACTCGCTGCTCGACGACGTGTCGGTCTACAAGACGCGCGTACGCTTCGGCGAGGCGCTGGCGAAGCAGTGGAAGGACTCGGGCGCGCCCATGCCCGATTCGGTGATCCCGATCCCGGACTCCTCGCGCGACGCGGCGCTTTCGATGGCGCTCGCGCTGGGCGTGCCCTATCGCGAGGGGCTGGTCAAGAACCGCTACATCGGCCGCACGTTCATCATGCCCAACCAGGCGGCGCGCCAGAATTCGATCCGGCGCAAGCTGAACCCGATCCGCCTGGAGTTCGAGGGCAAGGACGTGCTGCTCGTCGACGACTCGATCGTGCGCGGCAACACCGCGCGCAAGATCGTGCGGATGGCGCGCGAGGCGGGCGCGCGGAAGGTCTACCTCGCCTCGTGCAGCCCGCCGCTCGTTGCGCCCTGCCCCTACGGCGTCGACATGGCCAGCAAGCGCGAGTTCATCGCGGCCAACCTGACCGAGCAGGAGATCGCGCGCGCGCTGGACGTCGATCATCTCGTCTACCTCGAGCGCGAAGCGATGAACGAGGCCGCGCGCGCGGGCAACCCGAAGATCGAGAAGTTCTGCAACGCGTGCTTCACCGGCGAGTACCCGACCGGCGACGTGACCGTCGAGCGGTTGCTCGCGATCGAGGAAGACCGCACGACGAACCGCAAAGAGAAGATCTCCTGCGGCGGATGAGCGGCGTGGGATGCGCGCGGCTCGTGCGCGGGATCCCCAGAAGCAGGTAGCGTTTCGACACGGAGCCGTTCGGGCTTTCCATTCCGATCCCCCAGGCGGATGATCCATCTGCCTTGGGACTCTCGACAAGCGTGGCACTCTTCTTCGCGCTCTGCGCGCAAACACCCGCCGCGACGACGCCGAACTCGTGCGTGGCCTGCCACGCGGAGATCGCCAAGCTCGAGGCGGGCCGAGCGCATGCGCAGGCGGAGATCGGCTGCGTCGCCTGCCACGGCGGCGACAGCGCGCAGGCGGAGAAGGATGCCGCGCACGCCGCGAGCGCCGGGTTCAGCGGCAAGCTCGGAGCGCTCGCGACCGTCGAGCTGTGCGGGAACTGCCATGCCGACGTCGCGCGCATGAATCCCTACGGCCTGCCCACCGACCAGCTGGCGCAGTACCGGACCTCGCGCCACGGACAGGGCCTGTTCACCGACCACGACGAGAGCGGCGCCATTTGCAGCAGCTGCCACGGAGCGCACGGCATCCTCGGGCCCAAGAGCAGCGAGAGCCCGGTGCACCCCACGCACGTGGCGCAGACCTGCGGGAAGTGCCACGGCGACGAGTCGCTGATGACGGCGCACGGACTCGCTGCGACGGCCCCGGCCGCGTACGCGAAAAGCGTGCACGCGCAGGTGCTCGCGAAAGGCGACGACTCTGCGCCGCAGTGCGCGACCTGCCACGGGAGCCACGGCGCGATCCCACCCGGCTTTGGCAGCGTCGCAGCGGTCTGCGGCAAGTGCCACATGCGCGAGAAGGAGCTCTTCCAGAAGAGTCCGCACGCGCCGCTGGTCGAGACCGGCGACTTCCCGGGTTGCATCGTCTGCCACAGCAACCACGCGATCCAGCCGGCGGAGCCCAGGATCTTCGAGAGCGTCTGCGGCCTGTGCCACGGGGGCACGCCCGAGGTGCTCGCCAAGCGCGATCGCATCGCCGGGGCGCTCAACTCCTCGAACGAACTCCTGGCTGCCCGCGAAGCCGAGCTGCAGGCCGCCGCGCAGCACGGCCTCGCGAGCGACGAGGACGAGCTCTTTCTCGACGAAGCCCGCACGGGCCTCAAGAGCGCGCGCGTGCTGCAGCACAGCCTCGACCCCGCACGCGTCGAGGAGGTCACGGGTGAGGCGCGCGGGCAGCTCGAAGCGCTGCGCCTGCGGCTGCAGAAGGAGCGCGACGCGCAGCGCTGGAAGCGCCTCGCGCTGCTGCCCGTGGTCGCCTTCCTGATCCTGATGAGCCTGGGTGCCTGGGTGCGCTTCCGCCGCCTGCACAGCCACGCCTAGGAGTTCCCGCATGACCGACGAACCCAAGGACCACGCACCGGCTTCGACCGGACCCAGTCGCCGCGACCTGCTCGAGAGCGCGCTCGGCGCGGGCGCCGCGGTGTGGGCCGCGGGCATCGCCGTCCCGACCGGGATGTATCTCTGGCCGGCGGCCGCGAGTGGTCCCACGAAGAAGTACATCGAGGTCGATCCGGCGTCGATGCCGCCGGGCACCGGACGCGTGGTCAGCGAAGGCGGAAAGCCGGTCCTGCTCCTGCGCCAGAAGAACGGCGAGTTCCGCGCGCTCTCGGCGGTCTGCACGCACCTGGGTTGCATCGTGCACTGGAACGCCGATCAGCAGCAGATCCAGTGCCCGTGCCACGCCGGGACTTTCACACCCGAGGGGGCCGTCGTCAGCGGTCCTCCGCCGCGGCCGCTCGCGAGCTATCCGACGCAGATGGTCGCGGGGAAGCTGCGGATCACGATATGAGCCTGCGCGCACGAGCGAACGGCTGGTTCGAGCGGCGCTATCCGATGCGCGCGATCCGCGAGGGTCTCGCGCATCAGATGCACAAGCTGCTGCCGCCGCACGTGAGCTGGCTGCACACGCTGGGCGGGCTGCTGCTGTTCCTCGCCGCGCAGCAGATCCTGACCGGCATCCTGCTGATGGTCTACTACCGGCCGACCACCGAGGACGCCTACGAGTCCGTGCGCTTCCTGATGCTGAAGGCCTCCTTCGGCTGGCTGATCCGCGGGCTGCACGCCTGGGGCGCGACGCTGATGATCGCCGTGCTCGTGCTGCACATGCTGCGCGTGTTCATCATGGGCGCGTACAAGCGCCCGCGCGAGCTCACCTGGGTCGGCGGCGTGCTGATCTTCTTCACGACGCTGGGCTTCGGCTTCACGGGCTACCTGCTGCCCTGGAACCAGCTCTCGTACTGGGCGACCACGGTGGGAACCGAGGTCGCGGCCTCGATCCCCGGCATCGGCCGGAGCCTGGGCGTGCTGATGCGCGGCGGCGAAGCGGTCGGGCAGGAGACGCTGGCGCGCTTCTACACGATGCACGTGGTCGTGCTGCCCTGGGTGCTGGTGTTCCTGATGATCATGCACATCGTGATGATTCGCACGCAGAACCTGGCACCGCTCGAGGCGGTGGGCGAGGAGCGGCCGCTCGACCCGCGCACCGCGGTCAGCTTCGCGCCGCAGCACACGAGTCGCGAGCTGGTCGTGTTCCCGCTCTTCTTCGCCTTGATGATCGCGGTGGTGATCCTCTTCCCGCCCGAGATCGGCGTGAAGGCCGACCCGACCGTGACGCCCGAGGGCATCAAGCCCGAGTGGTACTTCCTGCCGACCTACCAGCTGCTGAAGTACCTGCCCAAGCTCCTGGGCCTGGGGCTTTCGGCCATTCCGCCGCTGCTGCTGCTCCTGTGGCCTTTCCTGGACAGGTCGCGCGCGCGGCGGCCTTCGCAGCGCAAGCTCAGCGTGACGATCGGACTCGGAGCCTTGCTGCTCACGGTCCTGCTCGGCCTGGTGGGCTACCTCTCCGAGAGCGAGATCACGCTCTTCGGCAAGCACATCCGCTTCGACATGTACGGCGTACCCGAAGTCGTCCCCGCTGGCCGGTAGGCGTTCGCTCCGGGTAGGGTCTGTCCCCATCGCACGCGGGATCCCAGACTGTGCGCCCTCCGTAGGCCGATGCGCGTCCTGATCACCTCGCCCGTCTTCCCGCCCGATCTGGGCGGTCCCGCGACCTATGTGCCCTCGCTCGGGCGTTTCCTCGTCGAGCGCGGGCACACGGTCGAGGTGATCGCGTTCTGCTCCGACCCCGAGCCCAAGGGCCACCCCTTCCCGGTCAAGGCGATCGCGCTCGGGCCGCTGCCGGTGCGCTACCTCAAGGCCTTCTTCGCGGTGTTCTCTGCCGCGGGCCGCGTGGACATCGTCTATGTCAACGAGCACCTGGCACTGCTGCACGTGCTCGCGGCGCGGCTGCGCGGCAAGCCGGTCGCGATCCGCATCATGGTCGACGGCGCCTGGGAGATCGCGCATCGCAAGGGCTGGTGCGACGGCGACGACATCAACGTGTTCCAGACGAAGTCCTACGGCTGGAAGGTGAAGCTCACACGCTTGCTCCAGAAGCGCTGGTGGAAGTGGGCCACGCACATCATCGCCTGCTCGGAGTTCCTGCGGCAGATCCTCGTGCGCAACTACGGCGTGCCCGGCGAGAAGGTGCAGCGCATCTTCAACGCCTACCACGGGCCGGTCGCCGAGTCGGTGCGCGAGACGCAGGCGCAGGCGCGCGCGCAGCTCGGGCTGCCGCAGGAGAAGCGCTACGTGCTGACGATCTGCCGCCTGATGGGCTGGAAACGCGTCGACGGGATCATCGACGCGCTCGAGGGACTCCCAGAGGATGTCGAGCTCGTCATCGCGGGCGACGGCGACATGGAGGAGACGTGGAAGGCGCACGCGCGCGCGAAGGGCCTCGCGGCGCGCACGCGTTTCCTCGGTAACGTCCCGCACGCTCAGATCCCGCTCTACATCCGCGCCGCGGACGTGTTCGTGCTCAACAGTCTTTACGAGGGCCTGTCGCACACTTTGCTCGAGGTTCAGGCGCTCGGAACGCCGATCGTCGCGAGCAATGTCTGCGGAAACCCCGAGGTCGTCGAGCAGGGCGTGAGCGGTCTTCTCGTCGATCCACGGGATCCCGTGGCACTGCGCAAGGCGATCGCGCGCTACCTCGAGGACAGCGCTTTCGCGCGCGCGATGGTCGAGGGCGGATGGAAGGTGCGCGGGCAATTCGACCGTTCCGCGACCTTCGGCGAGGTCGAAACGGCCCTGCAGCGCGCGAGCGGGCGCAGGTAGGACTTCCGCGCGTGTCGGAAGGACTTTCCTCATAGTTCCTACGCAGGCAGGGCAGTGCCTCCCCCCCCTTCGTCGTATCACCGATATACTTCGAGCCTAGGCATCGACCCGCGCCACGCCGATCGCCTCAGGTTCAGTACGTACACCACGCTCGTCACCGCAGGAACCCGCAGCACATGAGAGTCCTATTCATCGAGGAATACCTGCCCCAGGAGATGATCGGGCTGATGTACCTGTCCCGCGCCGTGAAGGATGCCGGCCACGAGGCCAAGGCGCTCTTCATCCCGGACAAGGAGTGGCTCCAGAAGATCAAGGACTTCGACCCGCAGGTCATCTGCTACTCCGTCACGACCGGGATGCACCTGTACTACGCGGACATCAACCGCAAGGTGAAGGAGGCCATGCCCAACGTGCTCGCGATCTTCGGCGGGCCGCACCCGACCTTCTCGCCCGAGTACATCGAGCAGGAGGGCATCGACGCGATCTGCCGCGGCGAGGGCGAGGGCGCGATCGTGGAACTGCTCAATCGCATGGAGCAGGGCCAGTCGATCCACGACTGCCAGAACTTGTGGGTCAAGGAGAAGAGCGGCAAGGTCCACAAGAACGAGGTTCGTCCGATCGTCGAGAACCTCGAGACTCTCGGCTTCCCCGACCGCGACATCGTCTACGAAGCCGGCGCGATCTACCGCAACACGGACCGCAAGGTCTTCGTGACGCAGCGCGGCTGCCCGATGCCGTGCTCGTTCTGCTTCCACCACGCCTGGAAGAAGAAGGTCTACAACGCGCGCAACTCGAGCTACGTGCGCAAGCGTTCGGTCAGCCACGTGATCGCCGAGATCAACGCGGTTCGCGAGAAGTACCCGCTGAAGTTCGTCCACTTCCTCGACGACATCTTCAACCTGCGCAACGACTGGCTGGAGGAATTCGCCGAGCGCTATCCCAAGGAAGTGGGCCTGCCCTTCGACGCGATCCTGATGGCCAACATGACCACGGAGCGCCACATCGAGCTGCTCAAGAAGGCCGGCTGCGTCTACGCGCGCATCGCCTTCGAGGCCGCGAGCGACTACGTGCGCAACGCCGTGTTCAAGAAGCACACGACGCGCCAGCAGCTGACCGACGCCGCGGGCTGGATCAAGAAGTACGACATCCGCTTGGGCTCGCTCAACATGCTCGGCGGCCCCGGCGGCACGATCGAGGACGAGTTCGACACGGTGCGGCTCAACATCGAGTGCAAGGTGGACCACCCGCTGATGTCCCTGATGCAGCCGTACCCCGAGTTCGACATCGCGGACATGACCAAGAACATGGGCTACGCGGTTTCGGGCTACGACGACTTCCCGGTCAAGTTCAACCGCACGACCTCGATCCAGTTCGACAACAAGGCCGAGGTCGAGAACCTGCACAAGCTCTTCCCGCTGATCGTGCGCTTCCCGTGGATGATGAAGTTCGCGCCGCGCATGATTCGCTGGAAGTGGGCCACGAAAATCTACCTCATCTCCTACATGCTCTGGTCGGAGTGGATGGTTGCCGAGCAGGCGAAGATCTACTCCAAGGCGCAGGGCCTGAAGGGTCCGCGCTACTGGGCGCCGGTCGACTTCGCGCATCGCCTCAGCACGAAGGGCGTGCTGCGCGTGTACGAGGTCGTCTTCGCCAAGTACGTCGACCGCTTCCTCTCGCCGCGGCAGACGCGCATCGCGCTGCAGATGGGCGACGAGCGCGTGGTCTCGCACATGGACTGAGCGGGACGCGCGCGCGGCCCGCTATTTCTCGAACGTGTCCGTGCGGAAAGGCCCCGCGGGCAGACCGGCTGCGTTGAAGAGGTTCACCGCGCAGGCCTCGCACCAAGCGAAGCGCACGTAGAGCGGTTCGGGCACCTTCGCGCTCGTCAGCACGACGCTCTCGCCGTCGATGCGCGCCTGGGCGAGCTCGAAACGGCCGTCCTTGCCCGCGAGCGTGAACTCCGCCGGAGCTCCGCCGCGCGCCACGAGGCCCTGCGCGTGCGTGAAGGAGACGCGGATCGATCCAGACTCGACCTGCGCCTTCGAGAAGGTCGGACCGCAGCACTCCAGCTGCGTGTGGCCGTACGTGCGCGCCAGCGCGAGCAGCGCGAGGCGGTGTCCGACGCTCTGCTTGTCCAGCGGGTGGATGTCGGTCGTGTTGCCGATGTCCATCGTCACGGCCATGCCGCAGTTGGGCAGCTCCTCCGCCGTCGCGCGCTGCGACTCGCGCAGGAACCCCGAGGCGCCGATGTTGTCGCCGTAGCCGAAGGGCGCGATCTGCACCATGTAGAAGGGGAAGTCCCCCTGGCCGAACTTGGCGCGCCAGTCGCTGATCATCGCCTGCAGCAGCGCCGCGTAGCCGCGCGCGTCGTAGCGGTTCGACTCGCCCTGGTAGAACAGGGCTCCGCGGATGCCGTAGGGCAGGATCGGCGCGATCATGCCGTTGTAGAGCGTGCTCGCGGTGTTGGGCCCAACCGCGTTCGAGTTCGGCAGCGCAGGCAGCTCGGAGAGCGCCTTCCCGACGCGGTAGCCCCAGGCACCCGAGAGCGACCGTGAGCTGGCCTCGTCACCGGCGGGGAAGATGCGCAGCTCCTCGGGCTTGCCCGAGAGTCCACCGTAGCCACCGGTGTCGAGCACACGGATCGTGATCTCGTGCATGCCTGGGCGAACGAGCTTCGCGGGCACGTGGTAGCTGCGCGGCGTGCCCCACGCGCCGGCCTGCTCCATTCCGCCGATGCGTTCGCCGTCGAACCAGGTCGTGTCCATGTCGTCGATCGCTCCGAGCTCGACGACGAGCTCCTTGCCGGCCCATTCGGCGGGAATCTGGAGCTGCCTGGCGAGGAACAGCACGCCGTCGAAGTTCGCGAGCTCACCGGTCCACAGTCCCGGCTGCTGCATGCGTTCCCAGCCTGCAGGTACGCCGTCCTGCGTGGCCGCGACCACGGGCTGATTCGAGTCGTGCGCGGCACCCAGCTTCGCGAACCACTCCGCGAGTGCCGACTGGGCCTTGCGCTCGGCGCCCTGCGGATCGAGCGCGACATCGGTGAGCCAGGCGAGGTCGTGCCCGTACTCGGGGAAGCGCCCCAGCGCACCCGCGCTGGTCCAGGCCTGGGCCGGTGTGCCGCCCCAGTTGACGCCGATGAGTCCGACGGGAACGTTCAGTTCGCGCTGGATCTCGCGGCCGAAGAAGAAGCCGGTGGCGCTGAAGTGCTGCGCGGCGTCGCTCGTGCTCGCGAGCCACTGCCCGACGCAGTCCTGGGCCGGACCCGCGGAGACCGTGTTGCGCACGTCGAAGTAGCGCAGCTGCGGGATGTTTGCGCTCTGGAGCTCCTGCTTCCAGTCGCGCACGCCCGTGTAGCCGTCCAGGGGCGCGACTGGCATCTCCATGTTCGATTGGCCGCCGCAGAGCCAGACCTCGCCCGACCACAGATCCGTGAGTGTCTTCGAGGCGGCACCGTTCTCGCGGAATTCGAGACTGTGCGGCCCGCCGGCTCCGGGTGTGCGCACCTTGGCGTGGAAGGCGCCGTGCTCGTCGGCGCTGCACGCGACGGGCTGCGCGAGGAAGTCGCCGCGGATCTCGATCTTCGCGCCGGGCGCGGCCCAGCCCCACAGCGCGACTTCGCTCTCGCGCTGCAACACCATGTGGTCGGAGAGGATCGCGGGCAGCTTGATCTGGGCCGCAGCGCTGGCGCAGACGAAGGAGAGCACAGCGGCGGATGCGGCGAGAGAGCGGTGGAGGTTCATGGGGACGCGCGGGAGGGGGGCCGTGGCGGTAGGACTGCGTGCCGGAGCGCAGTCTACGGCCCTAGGACCGCCGCTGCATGGATCCGCCGCGTCCGCCCGCGCGCCGCAGCTTCCCGATGCGCACCCGATCGCCGACGACGGCGCTGATCCGCCCGCCGGGCGCGAAGTGCAGCGTCCAGCCGCTGCGCGCGGCGAGCGGCTCGATCAGGCCGCGTTCCTCGTCGCTGGTCGAGAGCACGCACTCCGGCGCCGCGCGCGTGAGCAGGAGTTCGATCAGCGCCTGCGCCCGCTCGCGGTCCTCTTCGAGCGAGCCGCGCCCGGTGGCGAGCGGCCCCGAACGGCGCTCGTAGAGCTCGTCGTGCAGCGCGGGAAAATGGTCGGGGTCGGTGAGAACGCTCACCATCCAGAGGTGGTTGCAGCTCCCCGCTTCGATGTGTGACAACTCGAGGGCGCGCGGCAGGGGCAGCTCGACCGACTGGCGCTCGCCGACGACGCGGATGGCGCGTGCGAGCTCGCGCGTCTGCTCGCACTCGAGGTTCAGCCAATCGACGCGCCGGCCGAGCACGATCTGTTCGGCGAGCACGAGCGGCAGCTCGGCCACTTCCGCGCCCAGATAGAGGCTCCGTCCCGGGGCCTCCCCGAGCGCTCTCCCGATGTCCTCGGCCAGGCGCAGGCCGGTGTCGAGGATGCGCTCGCGCAGCTGGGTGTCGTAGAAGTCGGAGCCATCGCCCTCGCAGGCGCAGCGGCCGAGCAACTCCCAATCGAGCTCGCTCTGCAGCGCGCCTAGAGCCGCACCGAAGGTCTGCAGCGCGTCCTTCACCGTACCCAGGCTACGCGCAGCGAGTCGTGCGGCTCAACGACCCTGGGGCGCACGCCGCGAGCGGCGGGCTTCCGCGAAGCTCACGAGTCGGCAGCTCTGCTCGTCCCACAGATGCAGCCACAGCGAGCGCAGGCTGGGCAGGAGGCGCAGCGGCTTCACCTCGCGGAAGATCTCCGCGGACTCGTGGCAGCGGCCCAGGTTGTAGTTCGGGATGCGCGGGCTGAGGTGGTGCACGTGGTGGTAGCCGATGTTGCCCGAGAACCAGCGCAGGACGGCGGGGAGCTTGTAGTAGGAGCTGCCCCAGAGCGCGGCGGCGGTGTAGTCCCAGTCCTCGCCGCGGGCCCAGTATGCGTCCTCGAACTGGTGTTGCACGTAGAAGAGCCACACGCCCGAGATGCCCGCCACCGAGATCGCGGTCAGCATCAGGATCAGGTAGGGCACGAAGCCGAAGGCCCAGCCCATGAGCAGCACCATCCCGGCGATGGCGAGGTTGACCCACCAGACCGAGCGCTTCTCTCTCGCGCCGGCCTGCTTGACGGGGAAACGTTCGCGGAAGAGGAACAGGTACACCGGCGCGACCACGAAGAGCAGGAACGGGTTGCGCGCCAGGCGGTAGGCGAAGCGCTTCCCGCGCGAGGCCTCGGTGTACTCCTGCACCGTCATGGTCCAGATGTCGCCGATGCCGCGCCGGTTGAGGTCGCCGGCCGTCGCGTGGTGCACGGCATGCTCCCAGCGCCAGTGGTGGTAAGGCGTGAACACGAGCACCCCGGCGCAGAAGCCGGTGATGTTGTTCGCCAGGCGCGAGCGGAAGAAGGAGTCGTGCCCGCAGTCGTGGAAGATGATGAATACCCGCACCAGCAGCGCGCCGGCGAGGACCGCGAGCGGCAGCGCGAGCCAGATCGAGACGCCCAGCGAGAGGTACATCAGGTACCAGACCAGCGCGTAGGGCACGAACGTGTTCAGGATCTGCCAGGTCGCCCGCCACGAGGAGGCGTGCTGGAAGTTCGCGACGGCCTGCTTCCACTCGCTCGTGGTCGGCAGCGGCCGGCTGCTCGCGCGGCCCGCGTTCGTGTGTGTGTCCTCAGGGCTCATGCTCACAACTCCAACTCGGAGAGCGATCGACTCGCGCGCACGCCGCCTGCGACAGACGAAAGGTCCTGTCCGGCTACCCCTCTGCCGATCCCGCGCATGCGCCCGCGCCGGATCGCTGCCCAGAGCGTAGTCCCGCTCGGGGCGCACTGCGAAGAATCGTCGACCAGAAACCGCCACGCGCCTGAGCGGATCCTCGGGGGGCGTCCCAGGACGTACGCACAAGGGCTCGGCGGGCCCCCTCCGCGGTGGTCGAGATCAACCGCAGCACAGGACTTGGCAAACCAAACCGCATCGAAGCTGAACCCGCGCTTGCGCCCCTGTTGACCCGGGCTGCACGAAGCGCACCTACCTTCCGCGCGCCTTCGAACGGCCGGGGCAGGACCCGCGACCGTCGCTGGCATGGCTTCGAACACTCACCACCCAAGGAAGAGATCCTCATGCACCTCAGGAACAGCATCGCTTTCAGCGCGGCCCTCGCGACCGCCGCCGCTGCGCTCTCGCAGCCGGCGCACGCCACCCTCGCCTCCGGCTACACCGGGGTTCCGAGCGCGAATCCGAAGACCTCCGGGATCGCCGTCCCCAACGTCCTGACGCCCGAGCTGGTTCAGACAGCACTCGTGCAGGGCTCGGCGAAGCTCGAGAACGGCACCAGCGCGATCCCGTACTACGGCTATTGCGGCGACGGCACGATGCTGCCCGCCCCGGGTGCGGTGCAGCTTCCCGGCTCGAACATCGAGGCGACCAAGAGCGAGCCCGACAAGAACGTGTACCTCGTGCTCCCCGGCCAGACCGGAGCGGACGCGGCCTACGACTACGGCACGCATTTCGTCTATCAGGGGCATGAGAACGCCGCGGTCGACGCCGCGAGCGGCCTGAAGACCGGGTACATCACGCGCGTCAACCTCGACGCCGATGCCGCGCACCGCGTGACGCTGCTCGCGACGCACGACGCAGCTGGAACCCTCCTCCCCGTCATCGACGGCGCCACGTGGGATCCATTCTGCCGCCGCCTGCTCTTCACCGCGGAAGGCGGCGCCACGACCGGCGGCGTCTGGCAGGCGACCGTGGGCTTCCCCTCGACCGTGGTCGACATCTCGGGCTACCTCGGCCGCGGCGGCTACGAAGGCATCCAGAACGACGGCCAGGGCAACGTCTACCTCGTCGAGGACGTGGGCGGCACCAAGGGCACCGTCAACAGCCACGCGCGCCAGCCGAACAGCTTCCTCTACCGCTACCTGCCGACCAACATCGCCGACCTCACCGCCGGCGGCGTGCTGCAGGCGCTGCAGGTCGAGTCGATCGCGAACCCGGGTCAGCCGATCGTGTTCCACGCCGGCCAGGCCGACGCGGACATCCTCTCGCAGGACATCGCCGACATGCACACCTACGGCCTCGTCTTCGTCACGCACTGGGTGACGATCCACGACACGGCCGTCGACGGCACGGCGCCCTTCAGCGCCAACGCGCTGGCCAAGGCCGCGTCCGCGACGCCCTTCAAGCGTCCCGAGAACGGCGTCTTCCGTCCGGGCAGCGACTTCGCCGAGTTCTACTTCACCGCCACGGGTGACACCGACGCGAACACCGAGGCGGGCTCGCTGTTCGGCGGCTTCGGCGCGATCTTCGCCTGGAAGAAGACGGCGGGTTCGACCATCGATGGCACGCTCTCGCTGCTCTACCGCTGCGACATCGACCACAGCGGCTTCGACAACATCGCCTTCTGGGGCGCCGACGAGCTGGTCGCGGTCGAGGACCGCGGCGACACGCTGCACGCGCAGCACAACGCGCTCGACTCGGCCTTCCTCTTCGACGCGACGGTCGACTACGGCAACGTCGGCGCGCCCGCGCCGCTGCGCCTGCTCGCGCTCGGCCGCGACGCCTCGGCCACGCTCGACTCGGGCTTGCTCGGTGTGAGCGGCAACGGCTTCCAGAACGACGGCGACAACGAGATCACCGGGATCCACGTCTCCGATGGCAACCCGCGCGCCATGGGCATCCTCGGCGCACGCGTGCCGACGCCCTTCGCGAGCGGCTGGCGCGTGTTCTACGCCCAGCAGCACGGGGACAACACGCTCTTCGAAGTGCTGCCCAATCCTCACTGATCTGGGACAGGGATCCGCGGGCGCCACTCCGCCCGCGGATCGGGAATGTCCGGCCGGGCCCGTCCCGTCTCGCGCTTGCGAGCGGTGCGGGCCTGGTGTCTTGCGTCCTCAGCGCGAACGCTGGCGCAGGCTCGCGTAGGCGGCGCGCACCGCGCCCTGGCCGTACTTGCGTTCGAGGCGCCGCACCGCGAAGTGGCCGCGCGCCATCGACTGGAAGTGGTCGATGAAGACCACGTTGATCGTCGCTCCGCCTGCCGCTCCGAGGATCGGCACGAATTCCGCGGCGGCCTTCTCGCTCACCTGCACGGAGAAACGCTGCGCGATGCGCGCGACGAACCGGACGAGCACCGGCGCGCCCGGCTCGGCGAGACCCTTCTCGACCAGGAAGCGGCTGGCCTCGCCCATCGCGCCCGCGAGCGCGGCGCGCGCGGCGAAGTAGCCGGACTCGGCCGCGTCGTCCTTGGGGCTGGGTCCGCCCAGAGCGAAGACCTCGATGCACGCCAAGCGTGCTTCGGGCTGCGCGAGGTTCTCGCCCTCGGACTGCGCGATCTTCGCGATCGAGCGCAGCATGATGCCGGTCGTGATCGGCAGCTCGACCGGCAGCGCGAGCAGGCCAAACGCGCCTCCCACCGCACCCGTGCCCGCGACCGCGGCGCCGTGCAGCTTGCGCGCCAGCGAGGGGAAGCGCGAGGGCTTCGCGCCGATCGTTTTCAGCGCGAGCGCGAGCGCCTGCTGCAGCGCGGCCTGGCTCGCGCGCTGCACTTTTTCCTGCCAACCCTTCGGGAGCTTCCGGATTCCGCTCTCGATCGGCGAGCCGAGCTTGTTGGCCAGCCGCGCGGCGAGGCTGGGATGCTCGAGCAATCGCGCCGCGGCCGCGAGTGCAGCGAGATCTTCCGCCGCCCAGCCGGGGAGGCCGCTGTCCGGGAAGCGTGTGATCGCGTGGCTCATCGCTTGGGTGCAGCCTAGGCCGCGCGCGCTCCCTGGAAAACAAAGGGGGACCGATGGTTTGACCCACCGGTCCCGAGGGAGAGATGTCATCGGGCTTCCCGGGCCACACGACGCTCGCATGAAGTGCGGCCCACCGATGACGCCTTCTGGCCCTCACTATCGGAGAGTCGCGCTCCAAGCGAAGCTGTACGAAAGGGAAGAAACAGCGGGGACTAGTGCGCATGGAAGGTGGGCCGTTCCCCGCCGGAAACGGGCACGGCCGGCACCGCCGCTGCGCTGTTGCGTGCGTTCCGAGAACGTGCGTCACGCAAGCGCCATCGATCGCGTGGCGCGCGAGACGTTGCAGCACTCAGCGGCGCCCGCGAGCGCCGCGGGCAGCTCGACAAAGGTCCGCAGGGGCCAAAAAAGGGGGACCGGCAGTTTTGAGGCCGCCGGTCCCGGGAGAGAGAGCTCCTTCGGGCTTCCCGGGCACCGAACCGCTCGCATGGTGCGGTGCCACCCCGAAGGATCTCGTGCGGAAGTCTACACACAGAAGCCCAGAGAGAGAATGCCCTTTCGTGCACGGAAATCCGGATTCTTGAGCTGGCTGAGGCCACGAATGCCTCGGAACTGGACGATTCGGCTTCCACCGACCCCCCTCAGTGGGGGGGGCCGGGCGTCCCGATCAGGGTCCCACGACGAATTCGAGCCCGTCGGAGAGCGCCGTGCCGAAGCCCTGGGGGTCGAGCGGGTCCCGCACCAACCACTGCGCCGTGACGAAGGCGCCCGCCACGAGCGCGGGGTCGGAGCCCGCGGCGATGCGCGCGCCGAAGTCGAAGGCGAGCGTACCCGTGCAGTCGCTCGGGGAGGGGCCGCTGCTCGTCTGCAGTTGGGTCCGGTGCAGCGGCGCAGCCAAGCACAGCGTCGCGCCCTGGAAGGGGAGCGACGCGGTTCCAAAGCCGTAGAAGAGCAATGCGCTGCGGTGGCTGGGCAGCCGGTCGCCGGTCACCAGGAAGGGCGCGGCGGAGGAGACCGAGGCCGTCCCGAGTGAATCGATCCGCGGGATGCAGCCGAGCGAACTGCGCTTGCCCTCGCAGTAGGAGGTCGCCGTGCCGCAGGGGGCGCGGATCCAGACCGCGTTCGAGCTCGGACCGGAGCTGATGCGCGCGGACTCGAGCACGCGGCCGGCCACATCGAGCGAGGGAAAGCGGCCGAGCTCGGCGAGCACTCCGCCGCTCGGCGCGACCGAGCCCGTCTCTGCCAGCACTTCGATCGCTCCGTTGCCGTGGACGAGCAAGTGCATCTCGCCCAGCGAGAGATCCGAGTGCTGCACGGCGGCCCAGAGCACGACGTCACCGCCTCGACCGAGCGGCTGGAACGGACCGCGCGAGCGCTCGAGGTTGATGCAGAGCGACGTGCCGATCGGAGCGAGCGTGGTGAACACGGCGCGCAAATTTCCGGGCGTGCCCGCGAACCAGCCCTTGCGAGTGCTCGAACCGAGCATGTACTGCGCCGAGAACACGAGCTCCCCGTTCGGCGCGAACAGCGGCGCACCGAAGCTGCTGAAGAAGCCGCCGCCCGGTGTCACCTGCCCGAAGGTAGCGAACCACGCGGGCGCCTGGCCCGGCACGTCGAGCACGATGCCGTAGAGCTGCGTCTGCGTGCTCACCGCGAAATGCGCGATGCGGCCGAGCTCGTCGCGCGCGGGAACCGGGCCTGTCGCGATCGAGGTGCCGTCGGGAAGCAGCTGGAATTCGCCGCTGACCGACTCGTAGGGACCGTCGGGGCCAAGATCGCCTTCGCGCGCGACCAGCGCGAGCACGCCGCCCGCGTACGAGAGGATCTCGTCCGCCTTCCCGATACCGGACGCTGTGCGCGCAAGCAGCAGCACGTCGCCGTGCGCGTCGAGCGAGGCAGCACCGAGCCCGGTGAGCGTGTGACCGCTCGGCGAGAGTTCGCCGACGAACGCGACCGTCTCGAGCGCGCCCGTCGCGGCGCGCTGCAGGAACAAGGCGCGCGGGCTCGGCGCACCGAAGAGGTCGGCGAGAAACGCGACGTCGCCCACGGCGTTCGACGCGGGCGCGAACCAGGGATCCGCGAAGAAGCCGGCGAAGCTCCCGCCGAGCGGAGTCGCGTCGCCACCCGCCGCGGGAGCTCCACTGCCGCCTACGCCGCCGCTCCCGATCGCGACCGCGCGCAGGCTCTCGCCATCGGAGACGAGCACCGCCTGGTTGCGCGTGAGGCCCGCGATCCCGCTGGTGAACGCCACGCGCCCGCCCGCGCCGAAGGTCGCGCCGCGCGGGGTGAGGGGGTCGGTGAGCAGGCCGCCCTCAGGCCCGGGTTGTCCCTCGAGTGCGCGCACGAAGTCGTCCGTGCACGAGTAGCCCTGCGCCGCGGGGAACACGAAAGGGAGGAGAGCGAAGAGAGTGCTGACGAGCATGATGCGACGGGGGAGGGGGGGTGATGCGCAGGCGAGCGCGGGGCGATGCGCCCGAGGTAGCGTACCCCGTCGGGTTCGGTCACAGGTCGGAGCGAATGCGACGAGCGCGGAGGCCCGCCGACACGTGCATCGAGTGTGCAGCGCGCTGCCGCTGGCCCGCCGCGGAAGCGGCATTGGTCGCGTCACACGATCCGCGCTGCCGCGTAGGCGCGGGACCCGGGCGAGGACCTCGCCCTCACACCCCACGGCTTTTCTACGGCTTTTTCAGCTCTGAATCGACTTCACGGATGACTTCTCGATCGCCTTCAATCTTCCAGCACGTGCGCCGGCGCGGACTTGCCCTCAGCGCGACACTCTCTTGGCTCGCACCGTTGCTCGCGCGCCTCGTGATCGGCCTGGTCTTCGTGAAGACCGGCTGGGGCAAACTCCACAACCTCGACTCGGTGATCGAGTTCTTCCGCTCGCTCGGAATCCCTGCGCCCGAGATTCAGGCGCCCTTCGCGGCGTCGATGGAGTTCCTCTGCGGTCTCGCCGTGCTAGCGGGGTTGTTCACGCGACTCGCATCGATCCCGTTGATCGTGATCATGATCGTGGCGATCAAGACCGCGAAGATGGCCGACTTCGCGGACGCGACCGGCCCGATCGAATGGTTGAACGTGCTCTTCGGGCTCTCGGAATTCCTCTACATCGTGCTGCTCGTCTGGCTCGCGCTGCGCGGCGCCGGCGCATTCTCGCTCGACCGGGTGCTCTTTCGCGGCGCGGGTGATCCGCAGCGCGAGGCCGCGAGCGCCGGCTAGCGGCGCCGCAAGAAAGGAGGGGGACCGACAGCCTTGCGACTGTCGGTCCCGAGGGAGAGTGCCCATCGAGCTTCCCGGCCTGCCGTGGCGCTCGCATGCCACAGCGGCCCTCGATGAGACTCGGTCCGTAGTGTAGACCGCGGATGCGTACGGTTCGCTCCGGCACCTGCGATCAAGCGAGACCCCCCCGAGCTCTTGCCTGCGCGAAACAAGAATCGTCCATCGCAGCGCCGCGACGCCCCGGCACGCGCTCCAAAGAGAGCTGGCTACGCCCGGCGGGGGTCGATCCCAGCAGTGCCTCTCCGGAGGGCCGTCTCGCAAGGGAGGGCTCCCCGACCCGCCGAGTTAGACTCTCGGGATGGCATCCACACGAAGCACCAAGAAGCCTGCAAAGAAGACCGTGTCCAAGCCGGCCACCGCAAAGCGGACCTCTGCGAAACCGACCGCTGCCCGCATGAGCCTGGACGAGGTCATGCGCGCGCTCGAGAAGGCAGGATCCGCGCAGACGAAGAAGACCTACGCTCGTCACGGAGCCAAGGAGCCGATGTTCGGCGTCCTCTTCGGGACGCTGAAGTTGCTCGTGGATCGGATCGGCGTCGACCAGGAGCTCGCTCTGGAGCTGTGGAGCACGAAGAACCAGGACGCGCGCAATCTGGCGATGAAGATCGCCGATCCGGCGCGGATCGGATCGGCCGATCTCGATCGCTGGGCGAAGGAAAACAGCATGCGCATCTGCGGCATGTACATCGCGTGCCTGGCGGCGGAGGGTCCGCACGCGGCCGCAAAGGTCCGCGATTGGCTCGCGTCCTCCGACGAGGAGCTGCGCGCCAGTGGCTGGACGCTGATCGCCCAACTGGCGAACCTGGATGAAAAGGCTGCCGACGACTCGTTCGTGAAGCGCCTCGCCCAGATCGAGAAGAAGATCCATTCGTCTCCCAGCGTCGAGCGCGCAGCGATGAACGCGGCCGTCATTGCGATCGGAGGCCGCAGCGCCGCCCTGCGCAAGCTCGCGACCGCGACGGCGAAGCGCATCGGGCCGGTCGAAGTCGACCACGGCGAGACCGCCTGCAAGACGCCCGACGCCGTGACCTCCATCGGGAAGCTCTGGGAGCGCGCGAAGAAGTTCGACTCGCCGGCAGCCGCCGAGCGATCTCGCGAGTCGATGCGCACACGCTGCTGAGCGATCAGGCCCCGAGCGCAGCTTCGGGGACCCCAAACGCCGTCCCGACGCATCTCTGCGCGTACACGCGGGTTGTGCTGGTACGCCCGGCGGGATTCGAACCCACGACCTGCAGCTTCGGAGGCTGCGGGTTGTCGGTCAGAAGTCTATACAGTGCAATGAGTTACGCGATCCCTGTCTTGAGTTTGCATCAGGGTTTGCATGCGCTGGCGCCCCGCTTCTCATGCGCTGTCCTGGCGGGGCGCGTGAGCGAAACGCGCGCGCAGCCCCTTGCCTGCGTCACAAAAATAGACCACTTTTTGTGACAGATAGCATGGCGAACAGCCCCATATCCCTCCGTGACCGGATCCTCCGAGAGCTGCGCGCGGGGGGGCCTGGAGCCGTGGCCAGCACGAGCGACCTCTCCCACCTCGGCCAGCCGGCCGCCGTTCGCCAGGCCCTCAGCCGCGGCGTGGGCGACGGCAGCCTGCGGCGAGTCGCACGAGGACTCTACGCGATCCCCAGAGAGGACCCGGCGCTCGGATCCCTGTCGACGAGCGCCGAAGCCGTCGTCGAAGCTCTCCAACGGCGCGACGGGATCCGCTTGCTGCCCTCGGGAGCACACGCGGCGAACCTCCTCGGCCTCTCCGACCAGGTGCCGATGCGCATGGTTTTCCTGACCGATGGCCGAGCCCGCCGGATCCGGGTCGGCAAGCGCGAGATCGTCCTGAAGCGCACGACCCCGCGGCAGATGGCGACCGCCGGCCGGATCAGTAGCACGGTCATCCAGGCGCTGCGCTGGCTAGGCCAGGAGCACATCGACCAGGCGATCGTCGAGAAACTGCAGCGACGCCTCTCGCCTCGCGAATGCCGGCAATTGCTCGACGACGCGCGCCACGCACCTGCCTGGGTCGCGGCCATCCTGGATCGGATCCACGCACCCAAGGCGAAGCGTGCCTGACCATGGACGCCTACCTCGGACTGAGCCGTGCGCGGAGGAGACTGCTCTGCGAGCAGGCTTCGGCGCAACTCGCCCTCCTCCCCGCGAGCGTCGAGAAGGACTTCTGGGTCTGCTGGACGCTGCGTGAGCTGTTCGCGTTGCCGTCCATGGGAGCAATCCTGACCTTCAAGGGCGGCACGTCGCTCTCGAAGGGATGGAGGCTCATCCAGCGCTTCTCCGAGGACCTCGACGTGGTCATCGCGCGCAGCCACCTCGGCTTCGGCGGCGAGGCCTCGCCGGAGCGAGCGGCCTCGGGCAAGGAACGCTCCCGTCGACTCGACGCCCTCCAGCAGCGCTGCCGGGAGTTCGTTGCGAACGACCTCCTGCCCGCGCTCTCGGGAGGCGTGAGCCGGCGACTGCCGAAGCCCTCGAACTGGAGCCTGGTTCTCGACGCAGACGATCCGGACGGCCAGACCGTGCTCTTCACGTACCCCACGGAGTTCGGACGCGACGCCTACGTGCGTCCCGTGGTCAAGATCGAACTCGGCGCGCGATCGGATACGGAGCCGCTCGAGCGCCCGTCGATCCTCGCGTACGTGGCGGAAGCGTTCCCCTCGGCGCTGCCCGACGCGAGCTTCCCCGTGCCGACGGTAGCCCCCGTCCGGACGTTCTGGGAGAAGGCCATGCTCCTCCACGAGGAGCGCTTCCGCAGCTCGGGCACGGGGCCAAAGCCCCGGCTCTCGCGGCACTACTACGATCTTGGCTGTCTGATCGCAAAGGGGGTCGGTGCCAGGGCTGCTGCGGACATCGCGCTCTTCGAGGCCGTCGCGGCGCACCGCAGTGTCTTCTTTCGCAAGAGCCAGAAAGCGCGCGAGTCGCTGAGCCGCGGCACGCTTCGGCTGCTGCCGCGCGACGAGCACCTCGACGCGTGGCGCAGCGACTACGAGGCGATGCGCGAGGCGATGTTCCTCGACACGCCGCCGAGCTTCGACGAACTCCTCGAGCGGATCGCCGAGTTCGAGCGCGACTTCAACGCGGGGCTGTAGGCGGCCGAGAAGCGCCTTGCGCGCGACCGCACACCTGGATCGGCTCCGGAAGCGCCGCCTGCGCGCATAGGTCCGCTGGTATCGGGCGCATCGACCTCGAACCCCCGCAGGACCCCCCAGGAACGCGGAGAATTGGTACGCCCGGCGGGATTCGAACCCACGACCTGCAGCTTCGGAGGCTGCCGCTCTATCCAGCTGAGCTACGGGCGCCGCTGAGTCGGGCATCCTAGCAGGGAAGTCGGCGGGGTCGAATCGCGGCCGGCCGTCGCGAGCGAGCCGGGCGCCGGGGCGGGTATCGGGCGCGCCCGGAGATTGCGGTTTGGAAGGGTGGGGCGCGCAGGCGGCGTCAGGCGCGTGAGCGCTGGACGATCGCGAGGGAATCGGCGAAACAGCGGGAAAAAAGCCGTTACCTTGACCCTTCTCGAAGGTTGGCCTTACGATCCACAAGCAGTCTGCACGTCGATCTTCAGCGAACACACCGTGGCCCAGGACGCCCCGCTCGGGGCGGCTCGACATGAGCTTCCGACGCACACCTTTGACCCTCTTCAGCCGTGGCATTGCGGTCCCCGCAGCGGTCGTAGCCGTGCTCGGCCTGCTGGCGGCGCCCGAGTTCCTGGGGGCAGGTGAGCTCGCCGCCGCGCCGGCGCGAGATGCGGGGGACCCCGACCACGACGGGCTCCAGAACCGTCAGGAGACCGTGCTCGGCACCAACCCCTTCCAGGCGGACACGGACGCGGACGGGTTCAGCGATCTCGAGGAGGTCGCGCGCAAGACCTCGCCGCTCTACCCGCAGTCGGTGCCCCAGGGCAATCGCATGCAGCTGGGGATGAGCTGCCGCGGCGGCGACAACGAGTTGCACGCGCTGATCGCGATCTACCTCCCGAACGGTGATCTGCGCGACAAGACCTTTCAAGCTGGTTTCCTCGTGAATGGACGAGTGGTGACGCTGCGTGAGGGCTACCTCGGAAGCCACGCCACGCTGGTGATGCACGACGCGGCGACACCCGGCGCGAAGATCGCGACGGTGGACCTCCCGATCTCGCCTCGCATGGTGCAGAGCTACGGGGACATCAGCCTCTTCGCGACGCTCGGAAGCGCGGCAGACGGTGTCGTGCAGGCCGCCGACAGCATCCACCTGATCGCCTTCGGCCAGACGATCGTGCTGCAGGTCCAGACCTCGATGCTCATGGGCGCGAGCCTCCAGAGCGGCGGGACCGGGCATCAGACGGGCGGAGCCGGGACCGGCCACGTCGGTTCGATCTACATCCCGCTCTCGACGGGCAGCGACCAGACGGGCTGGATCTCCGGCCAGGTCTGTGTGCAGCAGACGGCGCTCATCGGAACCTCGGGCGCGATGATCACCCAGGAGGTGGTCTCGGCCGAGTGTCAGGACGGCTGGGACGGGTTCTGCCCGGCGAGCTGCTCCGCGACGGTGGGGAACACGTACACGACCGTCGACCCGGTCGGCCTGATCGGCGGGTAGGCTTCTCGGGGACCCTCCAGCGGGCTCCCGCGCTGGCCGACGGCGCGCAAGGCCCTCCCCCCCCCGACCGCCCCCCACGGCAACTCCCGTGACCCAGGACAGGGAACCCCGCCCTCGCGCGGATCGTCCAATTCCCGAAACCGTGAAGATCGACCCCGACCGCGAACTCGTCGAAGCCTGCCAAGTGGGTGAACCCACCGGGTTGGACGGTCCGTTCCGCCAGCTCTACGAGCAGTACAAGGACCGGGTCTACAACGTCTGCTACCGCATCGCCGGCAACCCCACGGATGCCCTCGACGCCTCGCAGGAGACCTTCGGGATCCTCTTCCGCAAGATCGCCGAGTTCCGCTTCGAGTCGAAATTCTCGAGTTGGGTCTACCGCATCGCGGTGAACGCGAGCATCGACCTCAAGCGCCGCACCGGCACGCGTTGGATCGCTTCGCTCGAGGCGCACACCGACTCAGGATCGGGCGAGCACCCGCGCGCGGAGATTCGAGACGAGCAGACCGAGGCCCCGATGGCGGCCGCCTCGCGGCACGAGCTCGAGGCCGAAATCCAGTGCGCGATCGGGCGCCTCTCGCCGAAGATGCGCGCGATCACGGTCCTGCGCTACGTCGAGAGCCTCTCCTACGACGAGATCGCGGAGGTGCTCCAGATCTCGCTCGGCACCGTCAAGTCGCGGCTCTCACGCGCGCACGAAGCGCTCGACCGCGAGCTCACCCCGGTCCTCGACAAGTTCTACCTTCGGTGATCAAGACATGACTTCCCCGTGTCGTGACTGCCTCGAATCCCTCCTCGAAGCCGCGCCGCAACGGCCGGCTCCCGGGAGTGCGATCGGAGGCCACCTGGCCGATTGCGCCAGCTGCCGCTCCGCGTTCGAGCGCATGTGCGCCGTGCACATGGCCCTCGCGCTGCTCGCCCGGCGCGCGGCTCCCCACGAACTCGACGGCCTGGTCGTCGCCTCGACGCAGGCCGGCCACCGCCAGGACCGCGTGCTCGCGCACCTGCGGACCTCGATGCGCCACGAAGCTCCCGCACAACTGGGTGAGCAGCTCGGCATCGGCAGCGGACAGATCCTCGGCGACGCGCTGCGCGTCACGGCGCCGGCGGTGCTCGACCGCCTCGTGGACGAGGAGCTGCGCGACCCCGACCACGCGCTGATCCGCCGCTACACCTCGCGCCTGGAGCGCCTGGGTCCTCCCGCGAGCTTGCGCGAGCGCGTGGATGCGCTGCTCGCTTCACCGCGCCGGTCGCACGGCCGCGGCCTGGTGCTGGGCTTCACGGCTTTCCTCGTGCTCGTGGCAGCGATGTGGGGCTGGTGGGCTCTCGAGCGTGAGAACCTGCGCCCGCGCTTTCAGATCGTGTATGCGAACGACCTCGACCAACTCGATCCGCTCGCGCGCGAGATGCTCTCGGGGATGAGCGGCGGCTCGAGCGAGCTCGTGGGGAAGGCAGCCCGCTGATGCGCCTGCTCGCCACGCTGCTGCTCGCGCTCGCCTCGTCGGCCGTGCTCCCCGGCTGCGGACAGTCGCAGGGAAACCATGCCGCCCCGCACGCCATGAACGGGCTGACCCCGCCGTCCTTCCTCGACCAGATCGCGGACGCGCCCTTCCAGGTCGCCTATCACGCCCGTCGCCGCGTGTGGCAGAGCTTCCAGGATGCCTCGGGGCCGCAGACGCTCGAGTACACCGAGTCGGTGTGGTCCGACGGCCAGGGCCACTTCAACGTCACGCCCGAGCAGGTGCTGCAGCCCGCGATGAACCCGCAGGCAGAGCAGGTCTTCCTCCTGCTGCAGCGCTCGCGCGAGGGATTCCTCTACCGCCTGCGCGATTTCCGCATCCGCGAGCTCAACGCGTTCCTGCAGTCCTACACCATCCAGGACACCGGCAAGGTCGTGGACGTCGCCGGCGTGAACTGCAATTGCCTGCGCGTGGACCCGGCGAACTCCGCGCCGAGCTACTGGGAGCTGGACGTCGATCCGTCGACCGGCCTGATCCTGGCTACGCGCGAGTTCGGGAAGAACGCGCAGCCGGTCGGAGTGGTCGAGACGCTCGCGTTCGACCTGAACCCGGACCTCAGCAGCGTCGTGCTGCACCAGGACCTGGCCGCGGTGCCTTTTACCGCGACGACCGCGCACCAGGTGCTCGGATTCGTCCCGCTGCAGCCCACGTTCCTTCCGCAAGGCTTCACGCAGACGGCGGCGGAGAAGGTTTCGCAGGGCGCGGACGACTGGGCGCGCTTCGCATACACCGACGGTGCCGAGACGCTCTTCGTGCTCTACCACCGCGATCCGATCGGCACGACTCCGGCGAGCGAGCCCTCCGGGCCGTACACGCTGCGCATCTTCCGCGCCGGGCTGTGGTCCGTCGCACAGGCGACGTTCGGCCGCCATCGGATCGTCGCGCTGGGTCGCCAGCCGGGCGATGTTCTGGCGCAGGTCGTCGAATCCTGCGCGCACTGAACGAGCGCCGTTCGATCCTGGTTTTGCAGTGGTTTCCGCGCTGTAGCGCGCGTGCTGGGGTGGAATTCTTTTCCACTCCGGATTTTCGCCACGCACTGAAATCGAGGGGTAGGCTTCTGTGTCCAAGCGACCCACGGCCGCCCACACGAAGCAGTCCACGAATGAACCAGGAACCGCACGACGAGTCCTTCCAGGACACGAACCTCAACTCGCCCGAGTACCGCGAGCGGCTGATGCGCAAGCTCAACTGCCTGATCGCCGTGCTCGAGGTCGCCACCGCGAAGGTCAGGAAGAGCCTCACCGAACCGGCGGCCGACACCGAGCGCCTCGGGCGCATTCGCACCAACTTGCAGAGCACGCTCGACGTGTGCATGCGCGCTCGCTCGGCGCTCGAACGGCGCGAGGCGCTGCCCAAGGAACTGCCCGAGAATCTCTCGCAGGTGATCGAGGAGACCAAGGTCGTCGAGGGTCGCAAGGCCGACCGCCGCAAGGTGCGCACCACCCATCAGCACGGCGAACTGCGTCAGGATGAACGCCGCAAGTTCGAGAGCATGGGAACGATCCAGAAGTCCGAGCTCGTCAAGGTCGACCTCGAGGACCTGACACGCAAGCTGCAAGGTTTCTAGAAGAGAACCCGAAGCAGGCTGCGGGCCGCCGGCGCGATGCGCTGCGCGGCCCGCGCCTTTTCAGCCAGGCTCGGCGCGCGAGAAATTCAGCCGCGCGCTTCGACGACGCGGAAGACGATCGCGTGCTCGAGGCGCCACGCGACCGGCGTGCCCGCCGAGAGCGCGGGACGGAAGCGCCAGCGCTCGACGCACAGGCGCGCCGCCTCGTCCAGCCGCGCATAGCCGCTCGAGCCCAGCACGCGCACAGCTTGCACGCGGCCGTCCGCGGCGATCTGGATCTCCAGGCGCACCCGGCCGCGCTCCCCGACACTCGCCGAGCCCGCGGGATATTCCGGCGCGGGACAGTCGAGCGGAGCGGGTGGCACGATCGCGACTGCGACCGCGCAGGTGGCGTCGGGCGCGGTAGCTCCCGCCGCGAGCGGGGTTGAGGGCGCGGGTCGTGCCTCGAGTGCTGTCGAGCGCAGACGCGAGCACAGCAGCGAACCCGAGCTGCGCACACCGATCACGCTGTGCGGGGCGGCGGCGGGCGATTCGATCGGCTCGCCGTCCAGCGGCGCCGCGGCGAGCAGTTCCTCCAGGCTCTCGGTGATCGGCTGCACCACGTCGGAAGCGGGGAGGGGCGGCAGCGTCTCGCGGTCGCTGGCGCGCACGGGACGCAGCGGCTGCTCGGCGGCCGGTCGGTGCGCCACGAGGCGCACGCTGACCGGCTCCGGATCGAATTCGCGCGAGGCGACGATCGGCGCGAAGTGCACCAGCAGCGCCAGGGTGCAGGCATGCAGCGCAAGAGAGATCGCGACGGCGAGCGACGGCCTGGAGCGGCGGGTTTGGCGTGTGCGCGTGGACATGAGCAGGAGCGTGGCCCGGCGAGATTACCAGCTCCCGCGGACTGTGTTTCGGACGGATTCGCGCTTCCGCAGCGGGCCGGGAGCGGGTTCTACAGCAGGCCACGGCACTCGGCGAATTTCCTCAGAAAGTCCTGTCGAGCCCGCAGCTTCGTGCGCTCTAGGCGCGGGCCGTTCTCGCGGCGCTCAGTGGCCCCAGCTGCGCAGGTAGCGGAAGTCGTGGTTGACCGTGCGCTCCGAGAGCTTGGCGATCACCGGCGGGAGCCGCTTGTACTGGTTCAGCGCCACGCGCGCCGCGATGCGGCGCACGAACTCGCGCTCGAAGCCCTCGGCGACGAGCTGCTCCTCGCCGCAGCGCTGGTCGATCATGCGTTCGAAGAGCGCGTCGGCCTGCGCGTAGGTGAAGCCGAGCTCGCCCTCGTCGGTCTGGCCCTCGAAGAGATCCGCGGTCGGTGTCTTCTCGATCACGCTCGCGGGCAGCCCAAGGTGCCGCGCGAGCTGGAAGATCTGGTGCTTGTAGAGATCGCCAAGCGGATTGAGTGCACACGCCGCGTCGCCGAACTGCGTCGAGTAGCCGAGCAGGATCTCGGTCTTGTTGCTCGTGCCGATCACCAGCGCGCGCCATTCAGCGGAAAGATCGTAGAGCACGATCATGCGCGCGCGCGCCATCACGTTGCCGCGCCGGATTCGGTCGGCCACCTCGTTCGGCGCCAGGTAGCCATCGGCCATCGCGCTGATCTCGATGCGCCGCGTGCGGATGCCGAGCTGCTGCACGACCGCGAGCGCGTCGGCTTCGCTCGCGGGGCTCGAGGTCTTGTAGGGCAGGCGCACGCCGAGCACGTTGTCAGGCCCGTAGGCGCGCGCGCACAACGCGGCCGTCACCGCGGAGTCGACACCGCCCGAGACACCGACCACCGCGCGCAGGAACCCGAACTTGCCGGCCTCGCTGCGCAGGAAGCGCACGAGCAGCTGCTCGACGAGCTCGCACTGGATGTCGAGCCTGTTCAACTCACTCCTCCAGCTGGCCGAGGATGCGCGTCAGTTCGCGCTGCACGAGCCAGGGCTTCTCGTCGCGCCGCAAGGGCGTCATCACGCGCGCGCGCCGTGTCGCATCCGCGGAGAGGGTCGTCTCGACGACCCCGGGATCGAGCAGCGCGAGCTCGGCGGCCACTCGTCCGAAGGGGTCGACCACGCGCGAGCCGCCGGAGAAGATCATCCCGTCCTCCGAGCCGACGCGGTTGACGTAGACGATCCAGCTCTGGAAGAGCAGCGCGAGCGCCTCCTGCATGCGGTTCCAGGTGCGCACGGAGTGCAGTCCGGGCTCCTCGGTCTGCGTCACGCCGCGGCCCGGGCTGGCGGAAGGCACGAGCAGCGCGTCCACGTTCGAGATGAAGTGCAGGTACGCGGCGCTGACGTGCCACATGTCCTCGCAGATCAGCACGCCGAAGCGGCCGTGGCGGCTCTGCACGCAGCGGAAACGGTCGCCCGGCGCGAAGTCGCGCGCATCGTCGAACATGCCGTAGGTCACCAGGTGCACCTTGCGATGCACTTCGAGCAGCCTGCCGTCCTCGAAGAAGCCGTAGCTGTTGTACAGGCGTCCGTCCTCGCCGCGCTCGACGAAGCCCGCGCCGATCGAAACGTCGCGCGAGCGTTCGCACAGCTGGGAGAGGATCGCGTGGCCGGCCGGCAGCGCCGCTTCCGCGACCTGGTCGCGCAGGAAATAGCCCGAGAGCGAGAGCTCCGGGAAGAGGACCATCTGGACGCCGCGCGCGCGCGCGTCCGCGATCGCCGCGAGGTGCATCTCCAGGTTCGCGGAGAGGTTGCCGAGCGTCGGCTCGATCTGGGCCAGGAGGACGCGGCAGTTCATGGGGAGTCCTTCAGGATAGCACCCGGACGAGGCTACTCCTTCGCGGAGGCCTCCCAGGCGTCGCGCACGAGCTCCTCGCGCGACACGCCCTCGGCTTCGGCCTCGAAGGAGAGGATCAGGCGGTGGCGCAGCGCGGGAACGATCAGCGCTTCGAGATCCTCCTCGGAGAGGTGCGCCCGACCGTGCGCGAGCGCGCGCGCCTTGCCGGCGAGCAGTAGCGCCTGTCCGCCGCGCGGGCTCGCCCCGTGCACCACGCAGCGCCGGATGCGCTCGGGCGCAGCACGATCGCGCGGCTGCGTGCGCAGCACCAGGCGCGCCACGCGCGCGAGCAACGCGGAGCTCACCGGGACCTCGCGCACGAGCGCGCGCAGCTCGAGCAGGCGCTCGCGCTTCCAGACCGCCTCGAGCGGCGCGGGCTCGCTCGAGGTCGTACGCTCGAGAATCGTGCGCAGCGCGGCTTCGGCCGGCATGCCGATCACGATCTCGAGCAGGAACCGGTCGAGTTGCGCTTCGGGCAGCGGATAGGTGCCCTCCATCTCGATCGGATTCTGTGTCGCGGCGACGAAGAAAGGCGCTTCGAGCGCGTGCGTCTCGCCGAAGACCGTCACCTGACGCTCGGCCATCGCCTCGAGCAGCGCCGACTGCGTGCGCGGCGTTGCGCGGTTGAGCTCGTCGGCGAGCACGACATTCGCGAAGAGCGGCCCACGCTGGAAGCGAAAGCCGCGGTGGCCGCGCCCGTCCTCCTCGAGCACGCGTGTGCCGACGATGTCGGCTGGCATCAGGTCGGGCGTGAACTGGATGCGCTGGAAGGAGAGCTCGAGCGCGCCAGCGAGCAGCTTCACGAGCGTCGTCTTGCCCAGGCCCGGTGCGCCCTCGATCAGCACGTGGCCACCCGCGAGCAGCGCGAGCCCGGCGAGCTCGAGCGCCTCGTCCTGGCCGAAGAGGCGCGCGGAGAGCGAGCTGCGCAGCGCGCTGAACGCGCGTGCGAACTCCTCGATGCGCCGCTCGAGATCCTCGGGCTTCATGCGCACAGCCGCTCGACCCACTCGTCGAGCTCCCGGAGATCGTGGACGCGCGGCGCCTTGTCGGTGCGCGCGCGGGCGTGGTCCACCAGCACCGCGCGCAACCCTGCGCGCTGCGCGCCGTGGAAGTCCTTGTCGAGGTCGTCGCCCGCGTGCAGCGCCTCGTCCGCACTCACACCTGCGCGCTCGAGCGCCATGCGGAAGATCTCCAGATCGGGCTTCTCCGCGCGCTCGATGGCCGAGCAGATCACGAAATCGATGCGCGCGGCGAGGCCGAGGCGCTCGACGAGTCCGGGCAGACGCTGGCTCCAGTTCGAGACCAGGCCGACCACCAGGCCGCGTGCGCGCGCCCGCTCGCACAACTCCAGCGCGCCCGGGAAGAGTTCGAAGGTCGCGGGATCGGAAAAGCGCGCAAAGAGCGCGCGCGAGAGCTGCGGCAGGCGTTCGGGCGGCAGTCCGAGTTCGACGGTGAAGATGCGCTCGATGTAGGCCTCGAACCAGCGCTCCGTGTAGCGCCAGGCGCCGTTGATCTCGCGCGGCAGCTCGCGGTGCGCCTTGCGCATCAGATCGGTCATGCGCTCGGTCGTGACGGCGAGGCCCTGATCGCGCGCGCACTCCGCGTAGATCTCAAAGCGCGAGGGCCGCTCGCGGACGAGAGTGTTGCCGACATCGAGGAAGACCGCGCGCAGGGACATCGAGGGGCACCAGTCTTCCAAATCCGCGCCCAGCTTGGGAGACTCTCCTCCCTCGGAGCACCGTCATGCGCCGCCACATGCACCGAACCCTTCGAATCCTCCTCTGTGCCGGACTCCTGCTCGGCGCTTGCGCGTCTCCCGGCAGTCGCGTGAAGCGCGTCGAGAGCACGCCCGAGGAGGCCAAGGCGGCGATGGACGCGCGCAACTGGTCGGTCGCCGCCGAGCGCTGGTACGGCATCTTCGCCGGTGACATGACGCACCGGCCCGAGGCCTGCGAGATGGCCGCGCGCGCGATGATCGAGATGAAGGACTGGCAGAACGCGTCGCACGTGCTCGATCTTGGCCTGCGCTTCCATCCGACCAACGTGAACCTGCTGGAGGAGAAGGGTCTCGCGCTCGCGAACCTGAAGTTCGCGCGCGCCGCAGCCGACTGCTTCGAGCGCGTGGTGGAGCTCGAACCCGGGCGCACGCAGGCCTGGGTCGAGCTGGGACGGGCGCACATGGACCTCGGACTCGAACTCGCGGCCGCGCGCGCCTTCGAGCAGGCGCTCGACTTGCAGCCGGACGATGCCTCCGTGTGGATCGACCTCGGCCGGGCGCGGGCTCGCGGGAGCGACCCGCAAGGCGCGCTCGCCGCCTACGCGACCGGTTTCGACCGCGAACCGGGCAAGGTCGACGACCTGATCGAGGCCGCGCAGCAGTGCGCGCTCCCCGGGGTCAAGCAGAAGCGCACGGAGTACCTGGAGCTCGGCCTGGGCTGGCTCTGCCGAGTGACGATGCGCGAGCCGCAGCACGTGCTCGCGCACTTCGAGCTCGGAGTGCTGTGCGAGGAGCTCGGCCGCAAGGACGAGGCAGTCGAACACTATCGCCGTGCGATCGAGCTCGACCTCTCGAACCTGGCGGCCTTGCGCAACCTCGCCGTGCTCTACGCCTCGATGGGCAATGTCGAGGGCACGCGCGAGATGGTCGAGCGCTCGCTCGCCCTCGAGCACGATCCAGACCGGCGCACGGCGCTGCAGAACCTGCTCGAGAGCGTCTCGAAGCCGCGCGATCCGGCTCCCGCGCCCGAGGCGGACGGCAAGCCGACGCCCGCGAGTCCCGCACCCGCGGCGCCGGGCGGCTGAGTTCAACCCGGCTTCACGATCGCGTCGACGGCGGCTTCGATCTTCTGCGAGAGCTCTTCGGCGAACTCGTCGCCGAAGTCCATCGCCAGCACGTCGATCTCCTCGAACATGTAGCGGCCCGTCGTGCGGCTGAAGGGGATCCCGTACTCCCACTTGCTGCCGTCGGCGGCGTGGATCACGACCTCGATCTGGTCGTCGCCCTCGATCGGGTGCACGGAGTAGCTCTTGACTTCGTAGTTGGACATGCGGGGCTCAGCGCGATTCCTTCTCCCAGGGCGCCGTCGGGCGCCAAACCTGGAAGTCCTGCTCGGGATGTGTGTCGTAGCTCTGGACGAGCACGTAGCCCGCCTGCTGCATCTCGCTCTCCATCTGTCCGGCGGGGAGCTTGTGCTCGGGCGGCGGGCCGTGCGCGAGCTTGCCCGGCTTGTAGTCGATCAGCACGACGCGACCGCCGGGCGCGAGCGCGCGCGCGAGGCGCTGCATGTACTCCACACGGTTCTCGAGGTGGTGATACGTGTCGGCGACGAAGACGAAGTTCAGGCGACCGGGAGGGAAGTGCGGGTCGTCGAGGCTCGCGAGCACGGGCACGACGTTCGTGAGGCCCGCGCGTGCGGCACGCTGCGTCAGCGCGTCGAGCTGCGCGGGCTCGATGTCGCTCGCGAAGACGACGCCCTCGGGACAACGCTCGGCGAAGGCGAGGCTGAAGATGCCCGGACCGCAACCGAGGTCGCCGACCAGCGCGTCGGGCGCCGGCGCGAGCTTTTCGAGAACGAGCTGGACCTGAAAGCGAGCAATGCGATCCGGCGCCAGCAGCGAGGCGATGTAGCGCTCGGTGTCGCCCGGCCCGTGTGGATCGCGGTTGGCGTGCTCGGGCGCGCTGTCGTGCGGGTGGTCCGTTGCGGGTACGGGCGCCGGCGCGTTCGCCGGCTGAGGGGCGCGGCAGGCGAACACGCAAGCGAGGAAGAGTGCGAGGACGCCGCGTGTGTGGAGAGTCTTCATGGCGAGACCCCCGTACTCTAGCGAGCGAGCTCGAACACTCCTACCAGGCTCAATCCCTTGAGGCCGGGCACCCGGTCGAGCAGCGCGAGTGCGGGGATCAGCGCGTTCACCAGGCGCAACTTTCCCGGCGAGAAAGTCTTCGAGAAGTTCGTCTTCTTCTCTTTCTTGAAGCGATAGCCCCACGCACCGGCGGGGTTCATGTGGCGCATCGAAAGCGTGCGGAAGCCGTGTGATTCCATCAAGCGCGCGAGCGGTTCCTCGTCGTAGCGGCGGAAGTGGCCGGAGGCCTCGTCCATCGCGTTGTAGAGGCGCGACTGCGCAGGGACCTTGAGCACCACGCGTCCACCGGGCACGAGATGGCGCACGAGCTTCTCGACGAAGGCCGCGTCGTCCTCGAAATGCTCGACGACGTCGAGCGCGACGATGACGTCGGCGCGGTAGTCCCCGAGCTCGTGCCAGTCGCCGCGCAGGTCGACGCAGGCGGTGCGCACCTTGCCGGGCGGGTACTGCGATTCGAGTCGCGCGAGCAGCTCGGGGTTGAGGTCCACGCCGAACACGGTCTCCACGCGATCGATGTAGTTGCGGATCACGAAGCCCGCGCCGCAGCCGAGCTCGAGCACGTTCCCGCGCAACTGGTCGGCAAAGTGCGCGGCGATCCAGGCGTAGTAGTTCGGCAGGAGCGACATGCGGTCCTGCGCCTCGTGGTAGACGCGATTGGCCTTGTCGCGCGTGTCGTTTTCGGGGGCTCCGCTCATGCAGGACCCCACCATTCTATCACCCCCGGGAGCACCCGGCGGGGCCTCAGGCCCGGCGCACGCGCATACCGGGGCGCAGCAGGCCCTCGCGCAGTACGCGGCAGACGAATCCGCTGCGGCCGAGCATCAGGTTGGGGAAGCGCGCATCGACCGATTTCAGTGTGCCGCAGGGTTCGCGCACGTCGTGAAGCTCGATCTCGACCTCGTCGCCGAGCGCGAGGCGCTCGAGGGGGAGCAGCAGCTTGAAGTCGATGCCCTCGACGAGCACGTTCTCGCCGAAGCTGCCTGGCTGCTCGCACGCGACACCGTCGCGGCGCAGGCTCGCGTAGTCGCCGCTCGAGAACAGGCACAGCGCGCGCTTGGCTCCGCCGTGCATTCGAAAACGCTGCTTGTCGCCGACGAGACCGTTCGAGGTCGCGCGCGCCTCGGGCACGGCGTGCTTGGGGATGCCGCCCGGTCCGATGCAGACGGCGAGGATCGTGCCCTCGATGGTCGTCGTTTCGCTCATGTGCCGGGCGCGGATTCTGACGGGTCGCAGGGCGGGGCGCTATGCTCAGGGCTCGATGGCCGCGACGAATCCGATCTACCTGATCCAGAGCCGAATGCCGCGCGAGCAGCTGGCGTCCCTGCTCGGGAACCCGTTCAAGGACATGGTGAAGTTCGTGGCCGACATCGAACGTCACACGCTCGCCGTCGGCGGCGAGTTGCACGTCGATGCCGAGGCGGAGCTTCTCGAGCGCGGCAGCAACCAGTCAGCGCTCTGGGGCGGGAACTACTTTCCCGGGCGCGGCCCTGCTGCGTGCCTCCAGTACACCGCGATGGTCAACCTGCGCCCCTCGCAGGGAAACAGCTCGATGGAGGTCGTGAATCCCGCTCTGCGCGAGCGGATCCGCGCACTGGTATTCGAACTTCTCGGTGAAGGGGAGGCGCTCTCGTGAGCGAGCAGCAAACACTGACTCCGGAGCGCTGGAAGCGTTTCCAGGTCGACCAGCAGGTGCTCATGATTTCCAACGAGATGCACCGCGGGATGCACTCCTTCGCGCCGGAGCATCGCGCATCGCTCCAGCTCTGCTACGAGCGCGTGCTGCACATGCTTGGGCTCACGATCGGCGCGGCGGGATCGAAGGGCCTGAGACGCGAGCTCCTGCGTTGGCACGAGGTCGTCGGTGCCCTGTATCTCGAGGAACGTAGCGACCCCGACCAGCACCGCTCGGCTCTGCGGGTTCTCCTTCAGTTGCGCCCGGCTCTCGCTCCCCAGGTCGAGGCGCTCGGACTCTGAGAGCCTGCGCGCGGCCTACTGCTTCAGGAACAGGTAGTACAGCTGTCCCTCCGCGCGCGTCGCTCCTGCGATGCGCTCGGCCTCGGTGCCCTGGCCGAGGTACATGTCGGCGCGCCCCGCGGTGCGGATCGCGCCGCCGGTGTCCTGGTCGAAGAGGAACTGGTGCACGTCCGCGCCGCCCTTGGGACCGAGCTTCGTGTCGACGAAGGTGATCGCGCCGCGTGGGAACAGGCGCTTGTCGGTCGCGAGCGAACGACCCGCGGTCACGGGCACGTTGAGCGAGCCATGCGGCGGGTGGTCAATCGGCGCGAAGAAGACGAACGACTCGTTGCGGCGCAGATAGCCCTCCACCTTGTCGGGGTTCGCGCTGGCCCACTTGCGGATGCCGGCGAGCGAGAGCTGGCTCTTGTCGAGCTGCTTGTCTTTCACGAGCTCTTGGCCGAGCGAGACGTACGTGCGTCCGTTCTTGCCCGAGTAGCCCAGCCGCAGCATCGAGCCATCGGTGAGGTGGACGACCGCCGAGCCGTTGACGTGCGCGACGTACGCGTCGACCGGGTTTGCGAGCCAGACGAGCTCGAGGCCCTTGCCCTCGAGCAGCGCGCTCGCCTCGATCACCGCGCGCGTGGGATAGGGCTCCATGCCCTGCGGCGTCAGGCGGCCGAGGATCTCGCCCTCGGGCCCCTTCACGAGGTCCGACGGCAGCGCGTAGAGCGGGTAGCGGTGCGTCGCGTCGGCGGTGAGGCTGCCTTCGAGCTCCACCGTGCAGTAGCCGGTGAAGAGCACGCCGCCGCCTGTGCCGTTCCAGCCAGCGCTCTTCAGCACCGTGAAGTCCGCGTCGAGGCGCTGCTCGAAGTCCTCCGCCGACTGCGACTGCTGGAGGATCTCGCGGAAGTGCTCGAGGCTCTTCAGCGCGCGCTCGAAGTTCACGCCCTCGATCGGGAAGAAGCGCTGGCTCGAGGGCTTCTTGCTCCAGGCGATCGAGTTGTCCAGCGCGGGCAGGATGTCCTCGCGCGCGTACCACTGCTGCGAGAAGTCAGGGTGCTGCTCGCCGGGCGCGAGCGGCAGCAGCGCGGGGGCGCCGGGCGGGAGCGGCTTCCAGTAGTCGGGAGCGGCGGTCCGGCATCCGGCGGCGAGGGCGAGGAGGAACGGTGCGGCGAGGAGTTTCTTCATGCTGGTGAGCTCGACGTGAACGGCGTGTGGGGCTTGCGGGCAAAGTACGAAAGCCCCGCTTGCCGCTCCAAGCTCGTGCGGCGAAACTCTTCGTTCCGTGCCCTGCCTCCTCGGATGTCTCGCGCTCTCGGCGCCGCGCCTCGTGCTCGCGGTGCTGTTCCTGTTCACGGACTACCTCGCGGGGCCCTTCGAGACGAACTTCTGGCCGTTCATGGGCTTCCTGCTGCTGCCGATGACCACGCTCGGCTTCGCGGCCTCGTGGCACATCGGACAGGGCTCGCACGAGAGCTGGGCGGTGATGCTGATCGTGCTCGGCCTGCTCTACGACCTCGGCATCGTGCGCGTCGGGCGCCGGAGGATGGGAGGCGGCGGCCCGGGCAGCCCGGGTGGAGGCCCCAGCGGTCCGCCGCCGGGTGGTCCGAAGCTCGGCGGAGGCGGTGGCGGAGCGAAGGAGATCGTGATCGAGGCCGAGAAGGTCGGCTGAGCGACGAAAAACCGTCGGCCGCCCCGCGACCTGAAGGCTCTCCGAGCGTCCTTGAGGGGGAAAGCTTGGGTGAAGTGAAAGTTCTGGATCGCGTTCGCCAGCTGGGCGAGCAGTTGCGCCGTTGGCCCAAGGCGGCCCGGGCCCACGCCCACGGGGGGGCGGGGCGAGGACCTCGCGCACACGAGTCACCCCATGCTCGGTGCTGAACCTGGCGGCCGCGGGGCGCTGCCGCGCCGGCCCGGGTTGATGAAATAACGCAGACGGCATACACTTCGGCCGTGAAGCTGAAGTCCCCGGTGCCCCACGAAGAGTTGTTCCGCGCCCTTGAGCGAGCCGATCCGGCTGCGCCTGATGCTGCTCCTGCGCGAAGGGGAGGTGTGCGTGTGCCACCTGGTGGGCGCGCTGGGCGAATCGCAGCCGCTGGTCAGCAAGCACCTCGCCATCCTGCGCAGGGCGGACCTCGTGAGCGCGCGCAAGGACGGGTACTGGCGCCACTACTCGCTCGCCGAGCCCGGGAGCCCAGCGCACGCGAAGCTGCTGGCGCTGCTCGACACGATCGCGAGCGAGGACCAAGAGGCCGAACGCGACCGCAAGAAGCTCGAGCGCGTGCTCAACGCCGCCAAGTGCTGCGAGTGAGTCCTCCGCGCCGCCCATGACGAACACAGGGCCCCCCGACCCGCATCGAACGAGGAACGACCATGACCATCCGCAAGAAGACCGCTGACGAGATCCGTGACACCGTGCGCGAGAGCTACGGCAAGATCGCCGTGGGCGAGGAGATCATGCCGCGCTCGAAATCGGCGGGCGGCTGTTGCGGCCCGAACTCGGGCTCCTGCACGCCGAGCACGAATCCGGCCGAGTTCGCGCAGTCGATCGGCTACAGCGCGGAAGAGGTCGCGCTGCTGCCCGAGGGCACGAACATGGGCCTTTCCTGCGGCAATCCGGCCGTGATCGCGTCGCTCAAGCCGGGCGAGGTCGTGCTCGACCTCGGTGCGGGCGGCGGGATGGACGCCTTCCTCGCCGGCCCGAAGGTCGGCGCGAGCGGGCGCGTGATCGGCGTCGACATGACGGCCGAGATGGTCGCCAAGGCGCGCAAGAACAACGCCTCGTACGAGAAGCGCTCGGGCCTCTCGAACATCGAGTTCCGATTGGGCGAGATCGAGCACCTGCCGGTCGCGGACGCGAGCGTGGACGTCGTGATCTCGAACTGCGTGCTCAACCTCTCGCCCGACAAGCCGCAGGTCTGGCGCGAGATCGCGCGCGTGCTCAAGCCGGGTGGTCGTGTGGCCGTGAGCGACCTCGCGCTGCTGAAGACGCTGCCGGGGAACGTGCTCGAGTCGATCGAGGCGCTGGTCGGCTGCGTCGCCGGCGCGGTGCTCGTCTCCGACACGGAGCAGATGATGCGCGCCGCCGGGCTGATCGACGTGCAGTTGCGCGAGAAGCCTGAGTACGTGCGCTCGGTGATGAGCTTCGAGGATCCGCTCTACCAGCGCATCGTCAAGAACCTGCCGGCGGGAAAGACGCCTGCGGACTACATCACGAGCCTCGACATCCAGGGCCGCAAGGGCCTCGCGGCGACCAAGCAACCCTCGCGCTGCTGCTGAGCGATGCGTCCGGCCGGCGAATCACGCGTGCTCGCAGCTGAGGCGCTGGGCACGTTCACGATGGTGTTCGCCGGCACGGGCGCGATCGTGATCGACCAGGTCTCGGGCGGGCGCATCACGCACGTCGGTATCGCGCTGGTCTTCGGACTGGTCGTGATGGCGATGATCCAGACCTTCGGCGACGTCTCGGGCGCGCACATGAACCCCGCGGTGACGCTCGCCTTCCGCGCCGCGGGGCGGATCGGATCGCGGACGGCCGCGGGATACATCGCGGCGCAGCTCGCGGGTGCGCTCGCGGCGAGCGGACTCCTGCGCCTGCTCTTCCCGGAAGACGTGTTCCTGGGCGGGACACAACCGGCGGGGAGCGTGCTGCAGTCCTTCGTGCTCGAGGTCGTGCTCTCGTTCGTGCTGATGCTCGTGATCCTCGCGGTCTCGACCGGTTCGAAGGAGCGCGGGCTTCTCGCCGGGCTGACGATCGGCGGCGTGGTCACGCTCGAGGCGCTCTTCGCCGGACCGATCTGCGGCGCGTCGATGAACCCGGCGCGCTCGCTCGCGCCCGCGCTGGTCTCGCTGCACCTCGAGAACGCCTGGATCTACCTCGCGGCCCCGCTCGTCGGGATGCTGCTGGCCTTGCCTGCGTGCCGGCTGACCGGTGCGCCTGACTGCTGCACGGAGCCCTGCTCATGAATCCGCCTGCGCGCGTGCTCTTCGTCTGCATCGAGAACTCCAACCGCTCGCAGATGGCCGAGGCCTTCGCGCGCATGCACGGTGGCGACGCCGTCGAGGCGCTCTCGGCTGGTTCGCGCCCCTCGGGCAAGGTCAATCCCAAGGCGATCGAGGCCATGCGCGAGCGCGGCTACGACCTCGCGCGGCACGGCTCGAAGTCGCTCGAGCAGATCCCCACGGGTGAGTACGCGGCGGCGATCACGATGGGCTGCGGCGACGCGTGTCCGATGGTGCGCGCGAGCGTGCGCGAGGACTGGCAGCTGCCCGATCCGCGCGAGATGCCGCCCGAGGAGTTCCGCAAGGTGCGCGACGAGATCGAGCGCCGCGTGCTCGCGCTGCTCGCGCGTCTGGGTGTACAACAGCGGGCCACCCAAAGAGGAACGAACTCATGATCGAAGTCGGCAAGAAGGCGCCCCCGTTCAAACTCCAGGACCAGGACGGCAAGCAGGCCACGCTCGCGGAGTACGCGGGCCAGTGGGTCGTGCTGTATTTCTACCCGCGCGACGACACGCCGGGCTGCACGACCGAGGCCTGCGACTTCACGGCAGGCATCCGCGGCTTCACGAAGCTCGATGCGCTGGTGCTCGGCTGCAGCGGCGACTCGCCCGCCTCGCACAAGAAGTTCATCGAGAAGTACAAGCTCAAGCTGCGCCTGCTCAGCGATCCCGAGCACGGCGTGATGGAGAAGTACGGCGCGTGGGGCCCGAAGGTGCTCTACGGCAAGAAGTCGATCGGCGTGATCCGCTCGACGGTCCTGATCGACCCCGCGGGCAAGATCGCGCACCACTGGTTCAAGGTGAAGTCCAAGGGCCACGCCGAGAAGGTGCAGGAGAAGCTCGCCGAGTTGCAGGCGGCAGCGAAGGCCTGAGCGCTGGCGCGTGCTCTCGCGCACGCGCGGCCCGCTCTCAGGTGTCCTTCTCGATCGCGACGTCGACCGGCTGCGCGTCGAGGACGTCCACGAGGACCTGGGGCGCGATCGCGACCAGGAACCCGCGCTTGCCGCCGTTGATCCAGATCCGATCCTGCTCGAGGATCGTCCTCTCGGCGAAGATCGGAAGTTGCGAGCGCGTGCCGAACGGGCTCGTGCCCCCGACGACGTAGCCGGTCCACTTCTCCGCGACCTCGGGCTTGCAGGGCGTGATGCTTTTCACACCCAGGTGCCGTGCCAGGCTCTTCGTCGAGACCTGCCTGTCACCGTGCATCAGCACGATCAGCGGCAGCTTCGCGTCGTTCTCGAAGACGAGCGTCTTGACCACCTTGTGCTCGTCGATTCCGAGGGCCGTCGAGGAGCGCGAGGTGCCTCCGCGCTCGACGTAGTCGTAAAGGTACGGCTCGAACTCGACCTTGTGCTGGCGCAGCACGCGGATGGCGGAGGTGATCGGGTGGCTCATCAGCGGTGGATGGAGCGCACGACGATGCGCGCGGCGAGGACCAGCACCAGCAGGAACGAGAGCCAGAAAGCGCCCACGGTCCAGGCGTGCTCGGCAGGTTTCTGTTCCAGCTTGTGCGTCAGGACGAGGTAGCGCAGGCCGAACCACACGCCCAGCGGCGCCGTGATCAGGAGCACACAACACCAGCGTACCTGGCTGCCCAGCGCGTCGATCGGGTTGCGCGCAATCGCCAAGGCGGAACTACTCGTGCGCATGCGCTCGGGGAGCAGCGCCCGCGCTTCTGCGAGCCGGTCCTCGGGCACGCACAGTTGCAGCGAGAAGCCGTTGCCGCCGCGGATGAACGGATCCGCCTGCATCAGGTTGATGTCGGGCACGAAGGTCGGGATCCCGCTCGCCTCGCACGAGGTTTGCAGCGTGATCACCTCGGGCATCGATCCCTGCATCAGCGGCATCCAGCGGGAACTCACGTGAACGTCTCCGCCGCGAGTCTATCCACAGCCCGCCTTGGCCGAAACCTCAGGGCCGCAGCCCCTTCCACAGGCCCGGGTAGACCGAGTCGAGCACCCACGCGAGCGGCACGCAGACGCTGAGCGCGACCGAGAACCAGAACGCGCGCACCGTCCAGAAGTGTCCCGGCGGGAGATTCGGCGAGTAGAAGAGCTCCCTGCGGTACTGCAGCCCGAAGAGCACCGCCAGCGGCGCGGTGATGATCAGCATGGCGCAGGTGCGCACGCGGCTGCCGAGCTGCGCGATCTCGGTGGGCTCGCGCTCGAGCGGAGGGATACTCGAACGCTTGCTCTCGGGCACGAGCTCGCGCGCGTCCTCGAGGCGGTCTTCCGGGACGAGCAGCTTGAAGAAGAAGATGTTCCCGCCACGCGCGGAGGTGTCGAGGTAGGCGAGATTCAAGTCCGGCACGAAGGTCGGGATCCCGGCTGCCTCGCAACTGGACTGCAGGACGAGGATCTCCGGCATCGAGCCTTCGAACAGCGGCACCCAGCGCGAGCTCATCGGACGAGGTCCATCGCCCGCGATGGTACACCGGATCGAGCGCGGACCCGGTTCTAGCTGTGTGGGAGCGCGCGGAACGCCCACCCAGGTGTGCAGCGCCTCAGCGCGATGTGAGTTCGACGCGCAGGTTCGTGGTCTCGTCCGCGCGAATCGAGAGCTTCGCTTCCGCCGGTGCGAAGTCGCGGGATTCGACGCGCAGGATGTAGTCGCCGGGCGGGATCCAATCTGCGCTCGTCTCCTCGTCGCCGGGCAGTAGCGCGGGGAAGTGGTAGCTCGCGTTGAGACCTGAGCTCAGGAACTCGACCGGCGCTCCTGGTTCGGGGGCTCCCGTCTCGCGCTCGAAGGCGAGTCCCTCGGGATCGGGACGCAGTGTCACGGTCGCGGCCGGCCCGCGCGCACCGAGCTGCAGCCAGTCCGACTCGGGCGGGAAGCTCCTGGTCGGGAAGCGTGCGGGCCAGCGCGCGGGAGTCGGCGAACCCGGAGAAGGAACGAGCGCGAGGTGCAGCTTTCCGCCGCGCCACATGCGCACGCCGAGCTGCGTGGTCGCGCCGCTGCGGATCTCGACTGGCGCCGTCCAGTCTCCGAACGGCGCGGGCGCGGGCACCCAGCCCGTCCCACAGAGCGGGGTGCTGTCGCTCGTGGCGATGCGCACGCGGTAGCGGCCCGGCGGGAACGTGTCGTGCCACGAACTCCCCGACGTGTCGCGCTTGGAGAAGAAGAGCGGCAGTCCGTTCGAGAGCGACTCGAGCGTCACCTGGAAGTCGCGTGCGAGCGGCGCTCCGTCCGGCCGCGTGAGCTCGAGTTTGAGCTCTCCCGAGGCGGCCGCGGGCTCGACGCGGAGTTCGCGCGCGCTGCGGAATGTGCTCGGTGCGATCGTGATCTCGCCCGCGATGGGCGCGAACCCGGGGCGGACGTACGCGTAGACGTAGCGCTCACCGCGCTCGACCAGGAAGACCCTCGCCGGTGCATGCGGATTGGACAGCGGCGTGTCTGGAACGTTGATCCCGAAACTCGGTCGAGTACCCGCGGGGCAGCGCACGCACAGCAGCATGCCCGAGTCGCGATCGTCGATGTCGGGCCGATTGCGTCGCACCTGCGCATCCTTCCCGTCGGCGTCGATGACGTGAAGCTCCAGAACCGGCGTGCCGCCGACGAGGGTGATCTCGCGCGCACCCGTCCCGATCGGGGAAGCGCACAGCGCATCCCGACCGCCCGTGCGGGGATACCCCGAGTAGATCCAGTAGGCGCCCGGCGCGAGACCCGCGAGCCGGAAGCGTCCGTCGGAGTCCGTCTCGCACGCGCACCAGCGCACGCCATCGCCGCGCTCGTCGCTGGGTGCGCAGCGAAACTCTGCATTGCGCACTTCCTCGCCCTCCGCGAGCGCGCGCGGCGTAGCCCAGAGCGGATGCCTGCGATGCGGCGTGCCTTCGGGATCCAGGAAGCGGCCTTCGATCACGCCTGGACCGGTGAGGTGCAACTCGAACGCGGGCGGCAAGTCTTCGCCGGGCACGAGCGAGAGGTCCTCGACGCACGCGCTGCCGAGGCCCTCCGCGCGCGCGAGCAGGCGATAGCGGCCGGCGTCCTTGAAGTGCACGCGAAAGGGCTGGCTGGCGCGCGCGACGACGCGGTCCCAGGACGGGCGCAGTCCGAGGGTCGCCGGCGGTTCGCCTTCGCGCACGAGGAAGAGCTCGACCTGCGTGTTGGTGTTGGCCGCGCCGGCGTCGACGTGGCCGGTGAGCGTGCCACCGCGCAGGTAGGCGAAGTTCGTGATCTCGGCCTGGTTGCGCGCGAGGTCGGCGCCCGCGAGCTGATCGAAGTGCTGCCAGCCGGGCTCGAGCAGCTCGGCGTGCGCGAAGAGGGTGCCGTTGTTTCCGCTGGCCTCCGGCGGGAGCGCGAGATCGATTTCGCTGCGGCCGTGCTCTCCGGTGCGAATCTCCGTGCGGGAGTGCGTCTCGCCGCTGCACGAGAGCCAGACCACGAGCCGCAGCCCCGCGGCGGACTCCTGGTCCGGATTCGTCGGTCGAACGACGACGTGCAGCGTCTTGGGAGGCGCGGGAGTCTGCGCCAGCGCGGTGAGAAGGAGCGCGAGCAGCATGCAGGACAGTCTACTCCGGCTCGGCTTGCCGGCTACGCCGCGCGCCTCACCCCTGCCAGCTGATCTCCTTGAGCCGCTTCTCGCGGTCCTTCGCGAAGCGTTGCAGGCCGGCGAGGATGCTCGCGGGGTCGATGTGCGCCTCGAGCTTGACCTCGTCCACCGTGCCGCCGGTGCGCCAACGGTCGTCCCAGTCGGGCGTCAGCGCGTACTTCTCCGCAGTCTTGTGCGGCAGCCAGTCGTGCATCAACTTGCGCGCCTGGTTGGCGACGACGGTCGAGTCGAGCCAGTCGCTCTTCGAGAGCACCTGTTCCTTGTACATCGGCGGCTGCATGCGGAAGAGTTCCCAGCTGACCGACTGCACGAGCTTGAGGTTCGGCGCGCTGCCGTCCGCAAATTTGGGCAGCAGCGAGTAGATCGAGTCGGTCGTGCTCGTGCCCTGCACGATCACGCAGCCTTCCTTCGGCCGCTTGGGATCGTAGTCGCGCAGCACGTAGGCGCCCTTGGCGGCCTCCATGTAGCTGGGGATGCCGAGCTTCGCGCGGTCGGGCGTGGTCACGTTCGGGCGCGTCAGGTGCAGCGCGACGATCGGCACGTTGCTCGTGAGCGCGGCGGCGAGCGCGGGCGCGACTTCGTTGTGCTCCCAGGGGTGCAGGTTGATGATGTGGCCGTCGGGGAAGAGCTGCGTCGTGCCGGGAGCGAAGATGCCGAAGTGCGTGCGGCTGTCCTCGGCGGTCTCGGGGCCTGAGTGGCCCGCGACCCAGATCACCTTGCCGATCTTGAGCGGGCAGTCCTGTGCCAGCTGGCTGAACAGGCGCATCATCCCGTACATCAGGTAGCTGAACGAGCCGTAGGTCGAGTGCGCGCCCCAATAGCCGAGGAAGTTCTTCTCGGGTTCGCTCGACATGTTCACCGAGGCGATGCCGGCCATGATGCCCGAGTTGGTGAACTCGGTGATCTGCTGCGGCAGCAGCGCGCCGGTCGGGTTCTTGGTGCGCTCGTACCAGCCGAAGGCGTTGTCCTTGTTCTTCAGCGCCTGCGCGAAGCCGTGGATCGAGGTCGACTCGGCGAGGTCCGCGCTGCAGGCGAGCACCAGCGGCCGGCCCATGCGTTCGCGCGCGAGCTCGTTGGTGTAGGCGCCGAACTTCGCGAAGCCCTCCTTGTTGGCGATCTTCACGCCGGGCGCGGCGAAGAGCTCGGGCGGGAGCTTGTCTTGCGCGAGCCAGGAGCGGTCCTCGTGCATGTTCGCAGCGCGCGTCGCGGCGGACTTGGGCGCGTCGGCGCCGGAGGGCGAGAGGCGGAAGCCCTCGGGACGCTTGGGGACGCTCTCGCCGAGCTCGACCAGCGTGTCGGAGAGGTACTCGAGCAGCGCCTGGTCCTTGCGCAGCACGCTGAAGACCGTCTGGAACCACGCGCGCGTCTGTTCGCGGCAGGCGGCTTCGCCCGGGTCGTTCGTGTCGCCCTGGCCCTGGAAGGCGACGCCGTGGCGCTCGGCGAATTCCTGGCGGCCCTTCCAGAAGAGCTCGCTGTTGCGCGCGTGCGACTTGCCGTGGCTGGCGTAGTCGAAGCGGTGGTAGCCGCGGCCCTTGCGCGTCTTGACCCACACGCAGCCGGGGCGGCTCTGCGGGTTCTCGTCGTGCACGACCGCGAGCAGCGCCTTTGCGATCGAGGCGTAATCCTCGCCCTTCTCGGTGCCCGCGACGCGGAAGCCGTAGGGCTCGAACCAGTCGCGCGGCGTGCCGTGCACGACCTCGGAGTGTGCGCGCGGGTCGATGCCGTGGTCGTTCCAGTCGAAGAGGTAGACGAGGTTGTCGCAGCCCAAGCCCCAGGCCGAGTGCTTGGTCTCGTGGTGTGCGCCGGCGGTGTGCCCGCCCTCGCCCTCCATCGCGAAGACCTTCACTTCGCCTGCACCGGCGTGCTTGAGCGCGAGCGCCTCGCCGAGTGCGGCGGGCGCGCCGTGACCCGAGGGCCCGGTGTTGAACTTGAAGAAGAGCGTCTTGCCCTCCATCTCCGCGTGGCCGGGTAGGCCCTGGTTGTGGCGCAGCGTGAGCAGGTCTTCCCAGACGAGCTGGCGCTCGGCGGCGTGCGGCACGAGGAAGCGCGGGTCCTTGGTGAGCTCGTGGCGCGCGCGCAATGCCTCGTTGTAGACCGCGAGCATGGCGTAGATCGCCGGGTTCGTGTGTCCGGCCACGAGCACGAAGCGGTCGCCGAAGGGCGCCTCGGGATGGCGGATGTCCCAGCGCATGCCCGCGCCGAGCGTGGTCGCGACGAGCAGCGGTACCTTCGAGCGTGAGCCGCCCGGGTGTCCCGACTGGCGCAGGTTGAGCGTCAGGTCGATGCACTGGTCGACGAGGTCGCCGATCTTCTGCCAGTGCTGGAAGTTCTTGGAGAGCTGCTCGAGGGAGGGCTTGTGGAGGGTCTGCATCGCGGCGGGGGGGTGGCGGGGGACTCGGCTCGACTGGGTGCGGATGGTGCAGCCTGGACATGATAGCGCGCGGGCTCGGACCGGCGGTCCGAAGGAGTGCGGAGTCGGAGTGAAACCAGGGGAACCCATCGGGGGTAAGCTCTGCGAAGAGGGAGAGATGAAGACCCAGCGCAAATTGCTCGCGCTCCTCGCACTCGCCGCGGGAGCGCTCGTGGTTCTGCTCGCCGTCTCACTGCGCGAGCCGGCTGGTCCGAGCGCGGCCCAGCCAGCGCGCGAGAAGGACGAACCCGCGCGCAAGGCCGAGCCGAGCGCGGAGGTCACGGACGCCGGACTCGCCGAGCTTCCGAGCGCGCGGCTCGTGCAGCTCCCGCACAACGAGGCCTCCCAGCATCAGGATGGCCCGCCGGTGAAGGTCGTCGGTCGCGTTGGAGACGAGCGCGGCGCAGCGCTCACCGGCGTCGACATCACCGTCTACGACTCCCGCGGAGAGCCGCACAAGCCCGAAATGCAGCGCGCGGACTGGTACGAGTGCACGCTGCACGAGCGCGGGCGCACGCTCGTCGTCGCCACGCGCGAGGGCAGCTGTACGGCAGAGTTGCCCTTCGAGCTCTTCGAATACGACAGCGAGCGGCACATCGACCTCGTGCTGCCGCCGCGGCCCGTGCTGCGCCTGCACGTGCGCGATCGCGAGGGGAATCCGCTGCCGCGCTTTGCGAAGGGCGGTCCGCTGCGCTCGAAGCTCGTCTCGCTCGCCTCGGTCGAGGAATTGCCCGCGGACTGGAGCGCCGCGATGGGCGCCGCGTTCCACACCGAACCGCGCTTGGGGCAGCTCGGCTGGGGAACGTTCGAGCCGACGGACGTGTTGCAATTGCTGGCACAGCCGCCCAAGTCGCGCACGAATCGCATGCGCAGCCGGGCGCGTGAGCTCCGCCTGGAAGATCTCGGAATGCTGCCTGGTTTCGATCGCGGCGTGCGCCGCGGCTTCGACGAGGAGAGTTTCATGCGCGGGGTGAGCGGAACGCGCGCGTACTACAAGCACCTCCAGGAAGTGCAAGGCCGCATCGAGGAGGACGAACCCGTCCGGCATCTGCTCTCCGCGCTGGGCTATCTCGATTCGGAGGGCGGGCTGATCGAAGGCGAATCGCCGCTGCGCGACGTGGTCGGGACGATCACGCTCGCGCACCCGCTGCCGCTGCGCGTCGGGCTCTTCGCGGCGCAGCGTCCGCTCGAGTGGGCCGAGCCCGTCCCGCTGACCGAAGATCTCGCGTTCAGGATCGATCCTCCCAGTCTCGACGAGTCGTACCTGCACGTCTGGCTCTTTGCGAGCGACGCGCAGACAGGCGCGCGCCTCCCGCGAGTGCGCGCGAACCTGCATGTCGATTCGCTTCCCGGGATGCCGGAATACTGGGAGGGGCGCGACCCGAAATTTTCCTCGAAATACGCGGGCACCGAACCGCCGTCCTACCTCGGCGCTCCGGCGGGCTGGCGCTTTCCCGACGGCGAGGTCACCACAGACCAGGACGGCCGCGCGGACTTCAAGGCGGCGCGCACGGGCTGGTGGAAACTGACGCTCGAGGCCGCCGGACACGTGCCGGTCTCGACCTGGGTCGAGATCGATCCGGGTGGCGAGAGCTGCCTGGGCTTCTTTCAGCTCGCGCCGCTCGCCACGAGCCACCTCTCCGTCGTGGACCAAAGCGGGACGGGCGTCGCCGCACACTTCCAGGTCACGCCGCTGCTGCACGCCAAGGACCGCGAGGGCACGCTCGAGAGCTGGGGCTTCGATTCCGACAGTGGCGGGAGCGTCGATCTGGCGAACGTAGGACGTCAATTCCTGTTGCTGCGCAGCGCGGACCGCGAGTGGGCGATGGAGCCGCTGCTCGTCGAAAACGCGCAGATGCTGGTCGACAAGTCGCCGCTGCAGGTCGTCCCCGCACGCCATGTGCTCCTGCACTTGCCCTGGCGGCTGCCCTGGGACTCGACGGTGAACATCGCCCAGGGTCTGACGCGGCCCGTGTACGAGGAGGCCTTCGCCGGCAAGACGCTGCTCGACCTGTGGGTCGGAGACGGGACCTACACGGTGCGCATCACGCAGGGCGTGACGGCGCTGATGACGGTGAAATTCCGGGTCGAGGGTGCGCCGCAGCTCGTCGAACTCGCGCCCTGAGGAGCCCCCGGCCGGGTTTTTCCCGGTTGCGTGCGACAATCCGCGCCTCGGCCGGATCTTCCGTCCGCAAGGCATGAACCCCTCGTCCGAACCGAGCCCCGAGCGCCTGATCGCCGAGCAGGACTGGGTGCGACCCCTCGTGCAGCGCCTCGTGCGCGATGAGGCCAGCGCCCAGGACGTGCTGCAGTCGACCTGGCTGCGCTCGCTGCGCCAGCCGCCTCGGGCGCAGGTGGGCAGCCTGCCCTGGAGAAGCTGGTTCGTCCGCGTGGCGCGCAACATCGCTCTGAGACATGGCGAGCGCGAGAGCTCCCGCCGTGAACGCGAGTTGCGCGCCGCGCGCGCAATTGCCCGTTGCCCTCGACGCACGAGATCGCCGAGCGCGAGGAACTGCGCGCGAAGATCGTCGCGCACGTCCTCGCGCTGCCCGAGCCGTACCGCACGACGCTCGTCCTGCGCTTCTACGAGGGCCTCGATCCGCGCGAGATCGCGCGCGTGCAGCGCACGAACGGCTCGACCGTGCGCAACCGCGTCGCGCGCGGCCTCGCGCTCTTGCGCGAGCGCCTCGAGCGCGAACGCGGAAGCGACTGGGTCTCTTCCTGTCTGGCCGTGCTGCCGCTCGGCAGCGCGCAACTGCTCGTCGCCCACGCGGGTTGGACGGGCTGGGTCGTGAAAGGCGGAATCGTGGCGAAGAAGATCGAGATCGCGGCGGCGGCGGCGCTGGTGGTGGTGGCGGGCGCGGTGTGGTTCTCGTGGCCTTCGAAGAGCGAGGTGCCACTTTCAGGCGCGTCGGGCGCCGGCGCAGTCGCGCTCGCGAGCGAGGAGAGGGGCGTCCCGCTCGCGCTCGATGGGCAAGGCGAGCGGCCGAATCTCGAGGGCGCCGACACACTCGAGGCGCATGCGAATGCTGCGAGTCGTAAACCCGCGGAGTCGAACGGACTCAGCGCGGCGAGCCGGGGCGTGCGCGTCTTCGGCACCGTGCGCGACGCGCGCGGCGAGCCGATCAATGCCAGCGGCGGGACGTTTCAGCTGAGCTTCGGCGGCGCTCCCGTGAACTCGGACGTGCCGATGATCGCCTTCTACACGGTACAGCCGACGGTGGTGACGGACCGTCAAGCGCGCAGCGTGATCACCATCGAGGGAGCCGATGGGCGTCTCGAAGGCACGCAGCCGAGCGCGTCGCAGGCAACGGGCTCAGGCGAGTCCGAGACAGTCACTCTTGCAGGATCAGGACAGCCCGCGATCACCGATCCAAACCTCGCCGCATTCGATCGACTCCTGACGGAACGGCTCGTGAACAGCCTGATTCTTCAGGGCTCGACGCGCATCGTGTTCGCCGATTCCGAGGGCTGTCAGTTCACGGCCAACACGAATTTCGACAGCACCTACAGCGCCGAGGGACTGCACGCCGGCACGTGGCACACGATCGTCACGCACGACGGCAAGCTCTGCCGCCGCCAGGATTTCGAGATCGAGAAGGAGGAGCACCAACACAAGCTGGACATCTCGCTCGACGACCCGCTGCAGGTACGTGTCCGGCTGCGCACGCCCGACGGACGAGAGCTGGGCGAGGCGATCGCCGCCGACCCCGAGCTCGCCGCGCACGTGGCGCTCTCGCCGGTCGCGCTGCGACCCGGATCCGCCGCGCGCTCCCTGCCTGACGGCGACAACCAGAGCTACGGCTGCGGAGCCTACCAGGCTCGCGCGCAACTCGACGAGAAGCGGTGCGAGGAGCTCGGCGATGCGTCCGGTGTGCTGACGATCACCGAGGCGCCGCCGCTCGAGATCGGCCTTGCGATGTGCGGCCAACTGATCGCGCGCCGCCCGCTCGCGCCCGGTCAGGAGGAGGTCGAGTTCGTTTTCTCGCTCGAGGACCTGCGCCACTTCTTCGCCACGCTGATCGTGCACGTCGTCGACGCGCAGACGCATGCGCCGATCGCCGGCGCGAGCGTATCGATCGAGGGCGTCCGGACCGCGGTCGATACGCCGTCGATCGCGCCCGGGACGACCTCCGTGGGGCGCATCGTCGTAGGCCGGCGTCTCGCCGACCCTGCACAAGGCGACAACACACAGCCCGCGAACACAGACCCAGCCGCTGCCGATGGTGCGGGAGTCTCGGCGGAGGTGACCGGCGCCGACGGCGTTCTGCGCGTCCCTTGGGTCATGCCCGGGAAGCGGCGCGTCCTCGTGACCGCGCAGTCCTACTCGGCCTTCAGCGGCCGCCTCGAGATCGAGGACCGGGGCGAGTGCGATCTGCGCCCGATCGAGCTCACGGGTCACGCGCGCATCAGCGGTCGTATCTTCGATTCGGACGGCAAGCCCGTACGCGCGCGCTTGCAGCTCGTTCCGCTCGAGCGCTTCGAGGAGGCGCGTGAGGATCTCGCGGGCACTTTCTGGGAGAGCTCGGAGACGGGTGCGTTCGAGATCCCGCACCAGCGGCGCGAGCGCTACGTGCTGCGTTCGGCGGAGGGCGAGGGCGTGCTCACGCCGCTGGCGCTGGATGCGTCGCAGGGCGACGTCTGCGATCTCGAGTTGCGCCTCGTCACGCCGGCGCGGGTACGGCTGAACCTGACGCGCGAGCCCAAGGAGGGGGCCGAGCTGCGCATCACGACCGCGGCCGGCCTTCCCATGCTCGAGCGCGATCTCTCCGGGCTCGCGCCGGTCGAACTCTCGCTCGCGCCGGGTGCGTACCTTGCGGAAGTGCGCGAAGGTCCGCACAAGGCGGGCAGCGTGCGCTTCGTGGCGCAGCGCGAGGCGCAACGGGTGGTGCTGACGCTGGATTGAGCCACCCTGCGGGCACCACTCAGCGATATCGGGCGGAATGAATGGCGCGCAATGCACGCCGGAGCGAAAGACGGCGTACGATCGTCTGCAGCCAAAAACTCCACGCACACCCCGTATACCCAGATCCACTCATGAAGCTGTCCAATCTCGTTCTCCCCCTCGCACTCCTCCTCGGCGCCTGCGGCGGAAGTGAAGGGTCCTCCACCGGCGTCCAAGCCAGCGACGCAAAGGGACTCGTCAATCAGGCCAAGGACAAGGCCTCGTCCATGCTCGCGGACTTCCAGAAGTCCTCGGAAGAGAAGCTCGCCTCGGTCGACACCACCCTCGAGTCACTCAAGCAGAAGGCAGCAGCGGCGGCGGAGGAGAACAAGCCGGAGCTGGAGAAGCTCGCAGCGGACCTGGGCGAGAAGAAGGCGGCAGTGATGGCGAAGCTCGCCGAGCTCAAGGACGCGAGCGGCGAAAAGCTCTCGGGCCTGATGAAGGAAATCGAGCCGAAGATCACCGAGCTGGTGCAGTCCGCGAAGGACGCGCTGGCCAAGCTCAAGGAGTGAACGGCCCGCAGACGCCAGGGTGCAGGTCGCCGCGTCGACCTCGCGCCCTGATCGTGCGGCCTAGAACTTGAACAGCGCGAGCTTGCGCCGCAGCTGCAACACGAGCGCGTCGGGGTCGACGCTGACCTGCTGCGGTTCGAACTCGCAGTGGATCACGACCTTCTGCGACTCGCCCGCGCCGAGCGTGACGCTCGCGCGCGATTCGCGGTAGGCCGCGGGCACGCCCTTCGCCCCGGCGCTCTCCTCGGCGGCGGCGACGACGTTGGAGTCGCTCGGGGCCGTGGAGCGTGACTTTGAACTGTCCGGTTCGTCGGGGAAGCGCTCGCCGCGGAAGGCGCAGACCTCGACGGGCATCGTGCCCGTGCCTGTGTTGCGCAGGGTGAGCTCGACGTCCCAACCGCCGTCCGCTGATACGGGCGCACGCGTCACGTCCTCGAGCTTGTACTCGGGCACGACGACGTGGTGGTACCACTGCTCCACGAAGGCGTCGTAGGCCCGCTGGTCCGGCGCATACTCGCGGATCACTGGCGTGAAGTCCTGCAATACCGGGTGGTCCGGGCCTTTCTCGAAGCGGCGGATGAACTCCTGGCAGCCGCGCAGCATGTTCGCGCGGCCGACCTGGTTCAGCATCATCCAGGCCACCATGCCGCCCTTCTCGTAGAGCACGACGCGGTCTCCCGGACGTGAACCGTCGAGTTCGACCATGGGCTTTTCGGAGTCGACCTGCCGGCCGTCGCCGTACTTCTCCTCGAAGCGCTTGCAGAGTTCGATGCGTTCGCGTTCGCCGCGCATCTCGCCCGTGAGCAGGATCGTCGAGAAATGCGCCATGCCCTCGGAGAGGATGTCGCCGCCCGGACCCTCGCCGGGCTCGAGGATATTGCCCCACCACTGGTGCGCGGACTCGTGCGCCGTGACCATGAAGGCCGCGCTCGCCTTGGGATCGCTGTTCGTGAGGAAGCCGATCGACTCGGAGAAGGTGATGTTGGTCGGGAAGCCCTGCGCGTAGCCCGCGAGCCCCGGGAACTCGGAGAGTTTCAGCTCGTTCCAGGGGTAGGGATAGAACCACTCCGAGTAGTGCAGCCGCGCGCCGTCGAGGCAGGCGAGCATCTCGTCGACGTTGTACTCGTGGCCGGGGTGGTAGTAGATCGCGGTGCCCTTGCCGCGCTTCACGGTCCACTTGCCCGCGACGACATTGAAGAAGTTGACCGGGTGGTCGCTCTCCCAGACGCTGGTGCGGATGCCCTGCTCGACGGTGTCGCTGGTCAACGTCCCGACCGAGTTGAGCGTGTACTCCTCGGGCGCGTGGATCGTGATCTTCGTGGTCTGCGGCAGGTTGTTGCCGAAGCCGGACTTCGTCACGCCCTCGTACCAGTCCCTGCGCCAGACCTTGGGATCGGACTTGTTGTCCGCGTCGACGCCGACCGAGTCGAGGTAGCCCACGACCGGCACGAACTCGGGGCCGAAGCTCGTGAGCACGACGCCCGAGGGCAAGACGAAGTTCTCCGTGCCACCGCCGTTCTTCGTGGAGCCCTCGGGGAACACGCCCTCGAGCTCGAAGCCCAGCTGCAGCGTCCCGCCCGGAGCGAGCGGTGCTTCGGGCGTGAAGATCTCGAGGCCGGCGCGGTCCTCGGGCGTGTACTCGGCGCCGCCGAGCGTCCAGTGCACGTTGCGGTAGTGCGCGCCCTTCGTCACCGGGAAGCTCTCGAGCGGCCTGCCCGTGTCGTTCATCAGCGTGTACTCGCCGCGCGTGTGCAGGAAGCCGCGTTCGGGCTCGAGCGTGAGATCGACCACCGCGGCGACGATCGCGGGCTTGGGTGCGTCCTTCCAGGTGGCGATGTTCTTGCGCCAGTAGTCCTTGGCGAGCTTCTCGTAGCGGCCGCCCTGGAATCCGTCGTCGACCGCGGAGTAGAGCGCGATGCCCAGCCCGAGCGGCACGATCAGGAAGGGCGAGAAGCGCAGCGTGGAGAGCGCGAGCGCGCGCGGCTGGAGTCGCCGGAGCGTCTGGGCCGCGTCGAAGGAACGCCGCGGGAACACGCGCACGGCGAGCGCGATGCACGCGACCGCGATCGAGAGGTAGAGGAGCCGGTTCAGGACCAGCGCGCCGCGGCCGAGCTCGAAACTGCCCATGTCGCTCCACACGAGCGCACCCCACAGGTTCCAGTTGCCGACCCAGTTCATGTGGCCGCGCGCTTGCATCCAGCCTGTGAAGATCAGCACACCCAGCGCGAGCGCGTAGGTCGTGTAGCGATTGCGGCCGAGGGCGTAGAGCAGCGTGACGAAAGAGTTCCAGGCGACCAGCGTCGGCAGCAGGCACAGGCCCCAGACGAGCAGGAAGGGCGAGAGCTGCATGCCGACCTTGCCCTGCACGAGCAGCACGATGCCGCACGCGATCCAGGCCGCGGCGAGGATCACGACGCCGACGAGGCTGTTCGCCAGTGCCTTGCCGAAGAGCACGGCCGCGGTGCGCACGGGCGTCGCGTAGTAGATCGAGAAGAGCCCGCGCGCGTTCTCGCGCTCGAGCGATTCGACCGTGTAGAACAGCAGCAGCAGGCCGAGCAGCAGCGTCAGCGTGTTCATTCCGCCGACGGCGAGGGTTCCGGATGTCGAGAGCAGCGGCGTGTCGAAGGCGCCGACGCGCACGAGCGAGATCGAGATCGTCTGCAGCAGGATCAGAGGCACGAACAGGTACAGCCCCGGCTGATGGCGCAGTTCGCGCAGTTCGGCGCGCGCCACCTCGGCGACGCCCGCGAGGAGCCCGCGCGTCCTGCTGCTCATGCGCAGCTCGGCGAGCGAACCCGTTCCGGGTGCGCGCGTCGGGCGCGGGAGTTCGAGCTCCGCCTTGCGCGAGCTCGCGCGCACCCGCACGGCGCCGCGCAGCTCGCGCGCCAGGCGTCGCGACGCGACACCGATGCTCGCGAGGCCTAGCCCCGCGAGCGCCAGTCGGCTCGCCGCGAAAGCCGCATCGATGCCGAGCGGCTGCGTGTTGTAGAACTCCGCACCACGGTCGACCTGCAACCAGGTGTGCTCGAGCCAGCGCAGTCCCGCCGGGTCGAGCAGCATCAGCAGGTTGTCGACGCTGGGCGAGAGCCACGACGGGTTCCAGCTCCAGAGGAAGAAGATGCACGCGAGCAGCAGGATCGTCGGCAGCGCGAAGACCAGGATCGGCTTGCGCGTCCAGGCGCCGAGCAGAAAGCTCGCGCCGCCCAGGAAGAGCAGCGTGGGCACCGCGATCCACAGCGCCGGGCGCACGTAGCTCCAGATCGAGAATGGGCCGACGAACTCCGCGCTCGCCGGCGTCTTGAGCGCATGGTTGAAGAAGGCGCGCAGCGCGAGGTCGGCTCCCAGCGCGAGCGTGAAGGTGGCCGACACGCCGGCGAACTTGCCCCAGACGTACTCGCCCGGTGTGAGCGGCGTGCTGTGCAGCACCTCGCCCAGCTTGAGTTCCTCGTCGCGGATCACGGTCATGCCCGCGGCGACCGCCAGGAAGAAGCTGTAGAGCAGCACGACTGTCACGGAGAGGCCGAAAGCGAGCGCGTACTGCGAGGTGATGAAGACGCGCTTGCCGCCGACGTCCGAGTCGCCCGCGGAGATGCGCAGGTTCCCGGTCGAGAAGCCCCAAGCCATCAGCCCGAGCACGACCAGCAGCACCCAGAAGAGCGGGCGGCGCGTCTGGAAGCGGAACTCGGTGCGCGCGATTTCGAGGAAGCGTGCGATCTTCATCGCGTCGCTCCGGCGAGCAGTCCCTCGTGCGTCACGCGATCGCGGTGCGTCAGCACCAGGTAGGCATCCTCGAGTGTCGCGCGCGCGGGCTCGAAACCCGGCGGCACGAGTCCGTCCTGGCGCCAGATGCGCACGCGCAAGCGGCCCTCGACGAGCATCGACTGCGTCACGTGGCAGCGCTCGCGCAGCTCTCCGAGCGCGCCTTTCGCGACCGAGCCCTCGAAGATCGCGCCCTCGATCAGAGCGCGCGCCTCGACCGGAGTCGTCTCGGCCACCACGCGGCCCTGGGCCAGGATCGCAAAGCGCGGGCAGAGCACCGAGACGTCCTCGACGATGTGAGTCGAGAGCAGCACGATGCGACCCTCAGCGAGCTCGGCCAGCAGGTGGTAGAAGCGCAGGCGCTCCTCAGGATCCAGACCGGCTGTGGGCTCGTCGACGATCAAGAGGCGCGGCTCACCCGCGATCGCCTGCGCGATGCCCAGGCGCTGGCGCATGCCGCCCGAGTAGGTCTTGACCTTGCGCTTGCCCGCCGCGGCGAGGTTGACGCGCTCGAGCAGCTCGCGCACGAGCTTGCGCGTTCCCAGCGGCGACTCGACACCCTTCAGCGCGAGCAGGTGCTCGAGCATCTGCTCGCCGGTCAGATTGGGATAGAAGCCGAAGTCCTGCGGCAGGTAGCCGAGCCGGCTCCACACGCGGCGCGGATCGGAGGTGAACTCCTGCCCGTCGAGCTGCGCGCTGCCCGAGGTCGGCTCGAGCAGACCCGCGAGGATGCGCATCAGCGTCGATTTGCCCGCGCCGTTGGGTCCGAGGAGCCCGAACATGCCCGGCGGGATCTCGAGGCGCACGCCCTGCAGGGCAGCCACGGGGCCGGAATAGACCTTCACCAGATCGTGAATCGAAAGCATGGGGGGAAACCGCGGAAGAAGAGGACGGGCCGGGCGCAGCCTTACGTTCCTGGACCCGGTACGATTTCAGCATCCTTCCTTCCTCCGCGGAGATCCGACATGAAACTCGCACACCTTGCCCTGCCCCTGTGCCTCCTCGCCGGCGCCTGCAGCGGGGAGGACGCCCGCGCGGCGGCCAAGGAGACGGTCGACACGGCCAAGAGCGTGATCGCCGACTTCCAGAGTGCAGCCAAGGAGAAGCTCGCCGACGCCAAGACCGCGATCGAGGAGCTCCGGCAGAAGGCGCAACAGGCGGCGCAGGAGCACAAGCCGGAGCTCGAAGCGCTCGCGCGCGACCTCGAGCAGCAGCGCCAAGAGCTCGTGACGAAGCTCGGGCAGCTGAAGGACGAGTCCGCGGAAAAGCTCGCGGCGGCCAGACGCGATCTCGAGCCGAAGCTCGCCGAGCTGAAGCAGAAGGCGCACGAGGCGCTCGAGCGCCTCAAGCAGTAGCCGCGGGTCAGGCCGTGGTCTTTTCGCTCGCGCGCAGCCGCAAACCGGAGATCGCCAACCAGGCGCGCGGGTCGCGCACGAGTCCGCGGTAGCTGCGCAGACCGCAAACGATGTCGGTGAGCACCTCGCAGGCCGTCGCGCCGTTGCGTTCGAGCACGCGCCGCGCGAGCGCGGGCCGACGGTAGAGCAGGCCCGCGAAAGCGCGCGCCCAGCGCAACTCGGGCAGGATCTCCGCACGCAAGGCGCGCACGTAGTGCCGCACCGCACGGCCCGGATCGCCGTCGGCTTCCACGATCGCGCGACCTGCCAGACGGCCGCTCTCCAGCGCGAGCGAGATGCCCTCGGCCGTGAGCGGGTCGACGAGCCCGGCCGCGTCGCCGGCGAGCAACACGCCGTCGCGTGCGCAGAGCTGGCGCGGCCGTATCGGGATCACGCAGCCCGAAAGGTGCCGCACGCGCGAGCCGGAGAGCCCGTGGCGAGCGAGGTGGCGCTCGAGCTCGCCGCGCAGGTCCTTCGCGCCGCGTTGCGCCGCGAGCACGCCCACCGAAAGGTGTTCGCGCTTGGGGAAGACCCAGCTGTAGCCGGGCGCTCCCGTCCCGAAGTCGAAGAGCGCGCTCCCCGCGAAGCGCTCGAAGAGTCCGGGCGCGCATTCGATCTCGGCCTCGAGGGCGGGGATGGTCGCGAGCGTCTCCTCGAAGCCGGCGAGGCGCGCGACCACGCCGCGCGCGCCGTCGGCCCCGACCAGATTGCGGCACTCGAACTCGCCCGCGCTCGTCGACAGGCGGTAGCCCGCACCGCCGCGCTCGAGCGCCTGGAGCGCGACCGGCGTGTGCAACTGCGCGCCTGCGTCGCGGGCCAATTCCGCGAGCGCGCAGTCGAGCTCCGCGCGCATGGTCATGCTCACGATCGGCAGCTCGCGCGTGACCTCGACGGTTGCGGCGCCCGCGAAGGGAACCAGCCGCGCCACGCGGCACTCGCGCTCGAGCGGCAGCTCGAAACCCTCCGGCAGGCGCACGCGGCCGCGCCAGACGAGGCCGCCACCGCAGGTCTTGTCGCGCGGCAGCGGGTGTTTCTCGATCAGCGCGACGCTCCGGCCCGCGCGCGCGAGCTCGAAGGCCGCGAGCGCTCCCGCGGGCCCGGCGCCGACCACCACGGTCTCGAACACGGCCGTCATGGGGCGCGCGTCCGCGGCCTCACTCGGCCCACAGGCGCCGCAGGACCTCGAGCGGTTCCTGCGAGGCGCCGCGCGAGCCGTAGCGGAACGAGCGCATGAGCTCGCCCAGCGCGCGGTTCTCCGCGCCGTCCACGAGCTCGGCGCGCCGCAGCCGCGGCCAGACAGTGCGCCACACGCGCCCGGTGAGTTCGGGCTGCAACGGCATCTCGCCTGCTGCAGCGAGCGCATTGATCGAGAACACGATGCGCGTCTCGGTATCGTGCTCGCGCTCGAGCGCATCGAGCAGGCGGTTGAGGACGCTCGCCGAACGCAGCTTCCACAGGCCCTTGGCCGTCGCTGCGCGCACCATCGGTTGCGCATCCGCGAGGCGCGTGAGCCAGGTGTCCACGGTGGCGGGCGCGAGCGTGCGGTCGAGCCGGTCGCGCGCCTCGCCGGTCGAGATCCCCTCGGAGTAGCGCGCGATCCAGCCCTTCCAGTCGATCGAGCCGTGCTCGCGCATCAGGTCGAAGACGATCGCCCACCCGACGAAGTGTGCGAGCACGTTCTCGCGCGTGTCAGAGTCCTCTCCCGCGCGCAGGCGGCACAGGCGCTCGAGCTCGTCGTTGGCGATGCGCTGCTCACCGAGCCTCGCGCAGCGGCCAGCAGGCGAGCCCGTCGACGGTCCAGACCGAATCGACCAGGATCCCATCCCCGATCAGCGAGGCGAGCCCCTCCTCGAGCCACAGCGGCAGGTCGCTCGTGATCTCCGCGAGGCGCGCGTGTACGAGCTCGTGCGCGGCGGTGCCGGCGTCCGGTGCGCCCAGGTAGATGCCCGAAGGCGCGCCGAAGGGGCTCGAGGAGTGCACGTGCCAGGCGCGCACGCGCGCGAGTCCGATGCCCGGCACGACTTGCGTCGATCCGGAGTCGGACTGGCCGAGCGCGCTCGATCCTTGCCGAGGCGGGCCCGCGTCCTTCGAGACCGCGTGCACCTGCACGCGCTCGCGGAAGGGCCCGAAGATGTCCTCGACCGTGTGCAGCGCCGGCTCGACCGCGCGCGCGTAGGCCTCGCGGTCGACCTGCTGCCCGGGCTCCGCGCTGAGCGTCCACTTCGCGTGCTCGGCGACGGTCCTCCAACTCGCGCAGGACGCGAGCATGAGGAGCAGCAGAACACCTGCCTGGGCCGTCATCTGCCGAAGACGCATGTCGACAACGTATACGTGAGATCCGTCGCACCGACTAGTAGACACTGGCGCGAGCCTTTGGCGGGCCGCAGTTCCACGGCTATGATCGGCCCGTACCCCCGTGCCCCGGCCCAGCAGATCAGGATCAACATGGCGAGCTTTCGTGTCGAACTCGATGCCCCGAACCACATCGTCCTCGTGATGGTCCTCGAGGACGACGGCAAGGAGCACGACTACCAGTTCGACTTCGACCCGCGCTCGGGCCGTTACGAGTTCTCCGAGCGCGATCTGCTCGAGCGCGATTTCGGCACGGAATGGGTCGAGGACATGGAGAACCAGGTCCGCGAGACGATCCAGCGCGCGCTCGCGGGCAAGACGGCCTGAGCGAACCCGATGGCGCGCCGGGTGTTCCTGATCGTGCTCGACTCGCTCGGGGTCGGGGCACTCCCCGACGCAGCGCAGTTCGGCGACGAGGGAGCGCACACGCTCGACCACCTCGTCGAAGCGGCTGGCGGCCTGGACGCGCCCGAACTCGCGGCACTCGGACTGGGCCACGTCCCCGGCGTGACACGGGTCGCGCGCGTCGCCGCCCCGCGCGGTGCTTTTGGCCGCTGCGCCGAGCGCGCGCCGGGCAAGGACACCTCCACCGGACACTGGGAGATGATGGGCTGCGTGCTCGAGCGGCAGTTTCCTGTCTTCCCGCGCGGTTTCCCGGCGGCGATCGTGGATGAATTCGTGCGCCGCGCGCGCGTGCCGGGCGTGCTCTGCAACGCGCCCGCCTCGGGCACGGAGGTGATCGAGCGCCTCGGCGCAGAGCACCTCGCGAGCGGCAAGCCGATCGTCTACACCAGCGCCGACAGCGTCTTCCAGATCGCGTGCCACGAGCAGCACTTCGGCCTCGAGCGGCTCTATGAGTGCTGCGCGATCGCGCGCGAGATCCTCGACGCGCATGGGGTCGGACGCGTGATCGCGCGACCCTTCGTCGGCGAGCCGGGCAGCTTTCGCCGAACCTACAACCGGCGCGACTACTCGCTCGCGCCCTTCTCGGAGACCTCGCTCGACCGCTTGCGGCGCGCGGGCGTGCCGGTGGTCGGCGTGGGCAAGATCGAGGACATCTTCGCCGGCCGCGGCGTCGGCGAGTCGATCCACACCGAGGGCAACGCCGATGGGATGCGGCGCACGATCGAGCTCGCGCGCACGCGCAGCGCACCCTGCCTGGTGTTCGTGAACCTGGTCGACTTCGACATGCTCTACGGTCACCGGCGCGATGCGCACGGCTACCGCGCGGCGCTCGAGCAGTTCGACGCAGGCTACGCAGAGCTCTCGCGCGCACTGGCGCCCGAGGATCTCGTGTTCCTGACCGCCGACCACGGCAACGACCCGACCTTCACGGCGACCACCGACCACACGCGCGAGTACGTGCCGCTGCTCGTCGACGGCGCGCAGGTGAAGCGCGGAACGGATCTAGGCACGCGCGCCTCTTTCGCCGACATCGGCGCGAGCGTGGAGGAAGCGCTCGGCCTCCCGCCCACCGGTCCGGGGGAGTCGTTTCTGGCCCAGGTCCTGCGATGAACGCGCAGTCGGTGATCCGCACCAAGCGCGACGGCGGCGTGCTCGAGTCGGCGCAGATGCGCTGGTTCCTCGGCGAATACGTCGGCGGGCGCATCCCCGACTACCAGGCGGCCGCCCTCGTGACCGCGATCTTCCTGCGCGGGATGCAGGAGCAGGAGCTCGCGGACTGGACGCGCGCGATGCTCGAGACCGGCCGAACGTTGCGTTCCGAGGGCAGCGCGCGCACGCGCGTCGACAAGCACTCGACCGGCGGCATCGGCGACAAGGTTTCGATCCCGCTCGCGCCCGCGCTCGCGGCCTGCGGTCTCGCCGTGCCGATGATCTCGGGCCGCGGCCTGGGCCACACGGGCGGGACGCTCGACAAACTCGAGTCGATCCCGGGCTTCCGCACACGCCTTTCGGAAGCGGAGCTCGAGCGCGCACTCGAGCGCCATGGCGCCGTCTTTGGCGCGCAGACCGAGGAACTCGTGCCGGCCGACCGGCTGCTCTACCGTCTGCGCGACGCGATCGGCATGGTCGAGTCGATCCCGCTCATCGCGAGTTCGATCCTCTCGAAGAAGCTCGCCGAGGGGCTCTCCGCGCTCGTGCTCGACGTCAAGTTCGGCAGCGGTGCCTTTCTGCCCGATCCCCAGCGCGGCGCCGAGCTCGCACGAGCGATGCAGGCGCTGGGCGCACGCTCGGGGCTGCGCACTTGCGTGTTTCAGACGGCGATGGATCGCCCTCTGGGTTCGAGTGCCGGGCACGCGCTCGAGATCGCCGAGTCGATCGAATGCCTGCACGGAGGCGGGCCGGCGGACCTGCGCGAACTGGTCGTGCTCTTCGGCGGCGAGCTGCTCGCGCTCGCGGGCGTCGCGGAAGGCGCGCGGCGCATCGCATGCTCGCTCGAGGACGGCAGCGCACTCGCGGTCTTCGGCGCCATGGTCGAGGAGCAGGGCGGCGATCCGCGCGTACTCGAGCGGCCCGAACGGCTCCCGCAGGCTGGCGCGCGCGAGCGCTTCGCGGCTGAGCGCGAGGGCTGGCTCTCGTTTCGCGACTGCCGCAAGGTCGGGCTGGCGGTTGCGGTGCTCGGAGGCGGCCGCGAGCGCATCGAGGACGCGATCGATCCCGCCGTCGGGATCGTGTGGCGCCGCCGCGCCGGCGAGCGCGTCGCGCGCGGCGAGACGATCGCGGAGCTGTGCCACAACGGACGTGGTCTCGATTCCGCGCGCGCGCTGCTGGCGCAGGCGATCGAGATCGGCGAGCAGCGCGAGCTCGCACCGCTCGTGCTCGCGCGGCTTCCTGGCTGAGAGACGGGCCGCTATCCTGCGCGTCCCCCGATGATTCTCCTGCGTGCGTTGCTCGGGATCGTGTTCTTGCTGGCCGTCGCCTGGGGACTCTCGTCGAATCGCAGACGCTTTCCCTGGCGCGTCGTGCTGGGCGGGATCCTGCTGCAGCTCGCGATCGCGGGCCTGCTGCTCGAGACCGGCGTCGGGCGCGGATTCTTCGAGGGCCTCGCGCGTTTCGTCACGCACCTGGTGGGCCTCGCGGAGCCGGGCGCGAAGACCGTGTTCGGGCCGCTGGGGGATTCGAATTCGCCGATCGGCTTCGTGTTCGCGTTCGCGGGCACGGGGCTGGTGGTGATCATCTTCGTCTCGGCGTTGATGTCGGTGCTCTACCACCTCGGCGTGATGCAGGTGCTCGTTTGGCTGCTGGCCAAGGTGATGCGCGCCACGATGGGGCTTTCGGGCGCGGAGTCGATGGCCGCGGCCGCAAACATCTTCATGGGCATGACCGAAGCCCCGCTCGTCGTGCGGCCCTACGTGGCGAAGATGACGCTCTCGGAGCTCAACGCGCTCATGACCGGCGGATTCGCGACCATCGCGGGCTCGGTGATGGTGGTGTACATGGCGCGACTGGGGCCAGGCTATGCGGAGCACCTGATCACGGCTTCCGTGATGTCCGCACCGGCAGCCTTCGTGATGGCCAAGATCATCCGGCCGGAGACCGACGAGGCACTGACCTCCGGCCGTGTCGAGCTGAAAGTCGAGCGCACGTCGACCAACCTGATCGAGGCCGCCGCGACGGGCACGACCGACGGATTGCGCCTGTGGCTGAACGTGATCGCGATGCTGATCGCGTTCCTGGCGCTCGTGAACCTCGTCAACTGGCCGATCACGGCGCTGGGCGAGTACTGGCAAGTCGAGGGTGGTCTCTCGCTGCAGCGCATCCTCGGATTCGCGCTCTCGCCGGTCGCGTGGTTCATGGGCGCGGACGGCGCGCACGACTGCCGCATGCTCGGCGAACTGATGGGAACGCAAATCTCGGTCAACGAATTCGTCGCGTTCCTGCGCCTGCGCGAACTCGAGCCTGGCCAGGCCGGCGACGTCTTCGAGAGCGCGCGCACGGCGCACATGGCGGTGTACGCGCTGTGCGGCTTCGCGAACTTCGGGTCGATCGGCATCCAGCTGGGCGGGATCAGCGCGCTCGCTCCCGAGCGCCGTGGCGACCTCGCGCGCCTTGCGCTCAAGGCCATGCTCGGTGGCGCGATGGCCTGCTGGATGACCGCCGTCGTCGCGAGTCTGTTCCTCTCCTGAGCACCCTGCGCATGAGCACCCAACTCGATCCCGCCGCCAGGAAGCTCGCGCAATCGCTCGTCGCGCAGGGTCTCGAGGGCGCGCGCATCGCCTTCGTGCTCGGATCGGGTCTAGGGGCCTTTGCCGACCGGCTCGAACGCGCCCGTTCGGTACCCGCCGCCGATCTCGACGGCCTGCCCCAGAGCGGGGTGCCCGGCCACGCCGGCCGACTCGCCGTGGGCGAGATCGGCGGGGTGCGCGTGCTCGTGCAGCAGGGCCGCGTGCACCTGTACGAGGGCTGGAGCCCGGAGGAAGTGACCCGCGCAGTGCGCGCCTACGCGGCGATCGGCGTGCGCGCGCTGGTGCTGACCAACGCCGCCGGCGGGATCCGCGCGGGTTTCGTTCCGGGCACGCTGATGCGCATCACCGACCACCTCGACCTGCAGGCGAGCGCGCCGCTCGCGGGTGCGCCGCGCGGCTTCGGCACGCCCTGGGACGCGCAGCTCGGCGCCGCGCTCGAGCAGGCCGCGCGAGTCTGCGGCGTAGCGCTCGGCTCGGGCGTGTACGCGGGCCTGCTCGGGCCGGCTTACGAGACCCCGGCTGAAATCCGCTGGCTGCGCGAGGCCGGCGCGGACGCGGTCGGCATGAGCACGGTCGCCGAGGCGGCCGCGGGACGTGCGGCGGGCTTGCGGGTGTGCGGCGTGTCGTCGATCACGAACCTCGCCGCGGGCATCGGCCACGCGCCGCTCTCGCATGCCGAGGTGGTCGAGGCCGGTGCCAAGGGCGCGCGCAGCTTCTGCGCCCTGCTCGAGCACGCCGTCGCGCCGATCGCGAGCGCGCTGCGCGGGCATTGACAGACGCGGACGGCGCGAACAGTCTGGCGCGGAGCATGGACACCGCAATCGCGAGCCGCATCGACCACACGCTCCTGCGGCCCGATGCGACGGCCGCGGAGATCGACAGACTGTGCGCCGAGGCGCTCGAGCACCGCTTCGCGACGGTGTGCGTCAACGGCTTCTGGGTGAAGCGCTGCGCCAACCGGCTCGCCGGCTCGCCGGTAGCTGTTTGCACCGTGGTCGGCTTCCCGCTCGGCGCTGCGACGACGGCCTCCAAGCTGTTCGAGACGCGCGGCGCGCTCGCGGACGGCGCGCGCGAAATCGACATGGTGATCAACCTCGGGGCGCTGAAATCGGGCGAGCACGCGTGGGTCCAGGCCGAGATCGAAGAGCTCGCGCGCGTGTGCCACGCCGGGCACGCAATCCTCAAGGTGATCCTCGAGACGGCGCTCCTCGACGACGGCGAGAAGGAGCTCGCGGCGCGCCTCGCACGCTCGGCCGGCGCCGACTTCGTGAAGACCTCGACCGGCTTCGCCAAGGGCGGCGCAACGGTCCACGATGTCGAGCTCCTGCGGCGCGTCGTCGGCCCACAGATGGGGGTCAAGGCCTCGGGCGGGGTGCGCGACACACACAGCGCGCGCGCATTGCTCGAGGCGGGGGCGACGCGCATCGGCGCGTCGGCGTCCGTGGCGATCGTGTCCGGCTAGCTCTGGAGGCCGAGCGTCTCGTCGTCCGCAGTCGCGCGGCCGGCCGCGAAATCGATCTCCTCGGCGAGCAACTGGGACGCGATCAGGAACTCGTCAGGGATGTCCTCCCCGAAGACCAGGCGCACGTCGCGGGTCGAGCGACCTTCCTGGGCCGCTGCGATCTGGCACACGCGCAGCACGTCCATCACCCGATCCTCGAGTCGGCGGCCAGCGGGCTCCTGGAAGACGAACTCGGTGGTGCCGTCGGTCAGCGCCTCGCGGTCGAGCTCGGGCGAGTCGCAGGGGCCGATCAAACGGACCATGACCTCTTGATGGGCGATGGGAAGCCGCGACTGGGCTCGCAAACCGTACAGGCGGATGCCGTCGTGCGTCCGGAGCCGGAATTCGTCGACCTCGACGCTCTGGGTGGAGAGCTCAGGGCGCGGAATCAGGAGCACAGACGCCTGCGCCAAGTTCAGCTGCTCCAGCCGTTTACGCCAGTATTTTCGCTCGAGGAGCAGCGGGTGGAGCGAGCGCCTGGGCAGACTGGGCATGAACCGGGCAAGCCGGGAATCGGGGCTCAGCGAACCTCCAAAGCGCTGGAACCGCACCTTCCGACCTAGGCTGCTTCCCGTTCTTGGATGCGCAGGCGAGCACCCCGGGGCTTGCGCAGGTAAACCGACCGTAAGCGGTTTCAGTCAACGATTTAGGGCTGCCCGGGTCTGGCGGGTTCCGGACGGTCTCCGCTATCCTGCGCGGCCCCCGCCCGGCGACAGCAGCCCCCCTCACCCCGCCCCCGGGCAACCGCCAGGATCCAGGTCTCGCCTCGAGGCCCTCGGAGCCCCTGCCGGCAAGGAGACAAGCGTCGATGTGGATCCACTCGGGTTTTCTAGCCCTCCTCCTCTCCTCAACTCTGGTCGGGAATCAAGACGCGCCGCAGAAGCCGCCGGAGCCGGACAAGCATGAAGCTCCCGCGAAGCAGGAGAGCGCGGCGCCCCAGAAGCCCGAGGCCGAGAAGAACAGCGGTCCCTCGATCCTGATCCGGGCCAAGCGCGTGTTCGTGCGGCCCGGGGAGGTCCTCGAGCAGGCTTCGGTCCTCGTCCGCGACGGCAAGATCATCGCCGTCGGCAAGGACCTTGCCGCGCCCAAGGGCGCGCAGGTGCTCGAAGCCGAGGTGGTGTGTGCGGGCTTCCTCGACCCCTGGTCGGCGCTGTGCATCGACAGCGGTTCCTGGAGTGAACCGGGCGCGACCGCCGCGACGCGCGCCGTCGACGCCTTCGACCCCTGGACTCCCGAGAGCCTGCGCAAGGACACGCTGCGCGCCGGGGTGACCAGCGTGCGCATCCAGGCCGGCAGCTATTCGCGCACGAGCGGCGTGGGAAGCGTCGTGCGGGTGGCACCGCAGCTCGACTTGGAGCACGCGGTCGTCAACGCCGCGTCCTGCGTCTCGATGAACATCGGCCTGACCTCCAACGCGGGCGGCGGGCAGTCGGTCGAGTTCGTCGACGGCCAGCCGACACTCGTCGACACGCGTGGTCGACCGATGGATACCTTCGACCGCCTTTCCGACCTCGACCGCGTGCTCTCCGCGCTGGAGAGCGGCCGCACCTACCTCTACTCGCTCGTCGACCACAAGCACGAGCTCGAGGACTGGCAGAAGAAGATCGTCGAGAAGGAGACCGAGCTCGAGAAGGACGCCAAGAAGGCCAAGAAGGATCGCGAGAAGGCCCAGAAGGAAGCGGAAGAGAAGGCCAAGACCTTCGAAGACAAGCGCTACCGCGAGGACAAGCGGCCGCAGCCTCCGCGCTACGACGAAGACGCCGAGGTGATGTCGCGCGTTGCCGACGGCGTCCTGCCCTTCTTCGTGCAGGCGCATCGCGTCGCCGAACTGCGCGGTCTGGTCGAAGGAACGCAGGATTTCGACCGGCTGCGACTGGTGGTCGTCGGCGCGAGCCAGGCGCGGACCTGCGCGCACCAGCTCGCCGAGCGCGGGATCCCCGTGCTGCTCTGGCCCGCGCTGCGCGGCAAAGGCGCGCCCGAGGAGTACACCGGAGGGGACCCGAGCCTCGCGGGCGACCTCGCCCGCTCAGGTGTGTCCGTGCTGCTCGGTTCGGGCGGCGTGGATCCCGCGAGCACGCGCGATCTGCCGCTGCTCGCGCAACTCGCGATCGGCCACGGGCTCGACCGCGTCAAGGCCTTCGAGGCACTGACGATCGGCGCGGCGCGCGCGCTGGACGTCTCCGACAGGCTCGGAAGCGTGGAGCGCGGCAAGGATGCCGACCTGCTGCTCCTGGACGGCGATCCGCTGGACGCGGGGACCCGCGTCCAGCGCGTCATCTCGGCCGGACGCCTCGTCCTGAACCCGGAGGATTGATCATGCTGCTCGAACTGCTCTGCACCTGCGCAATCCTCGCCGCGCCCGCGGCTCCGGCGAACAGCGTGCGCCAGGACGCCGCGCTCGTGTTGCGCGCCGACAAGCTTCTGCTCGGCGACGGGACGACGCTCGAGGGAGGCGCGATCCTGATCGAAGGCGGCCGCATCCGCGCCTTCGGCAAGGACGTCGATGTGCCCGCGGGCGCCGGCACGATCACGCACAACGGCTGGGTCAGCGCGGGCCTCGTCGCACTGCACTCCTACGCCGGGGCACCCGACGAGATGAGCGACGGCACGCGACCCGTGCTCGAGGGCAAGGTCGCCTGGGCCTTCGACCCGGCCCACTCCGATTTCGCGAAAGCTCTCGCCGCCGGCGTCACCACGATCGTGCTGGCGCCGCAGCCTGATGCGCTCTGCGGCGGTGCGAGCGCGGTGGTCAAGACCGCCGGCCGCAACGTGCTCGCGGACGAAGCGCAACTCGCGCTCTCCTTCTCCGCCGCGGCGCTGTCGCCCAACCGCTTCCCGACCAGCTACGCCTCGGCCGTGGCCGAACTCGACACGCGCTTCGACAAGCCCGAGGGCCTCTTCGCGCGCGCGAAGTCGGGCGAACTGCCGGTGCTCTTCGACGCGGACACGCGCGAGGATGTGCTGCGCGTGCTCGGCTTCGCCAAGCGCCATTCCCTGCGCGGCGCGATCTACGGCGCCGACTGGATCGGCGAGCTCGCCCCGCAGGTCAAGGCGTCCCAGCTCGCCGCGATCATCAGCCCGCTCGACGCGGGAGAGGACCGGCGCACGCTGAAGTCCGTGGTCGCGCTCGCGAAGGCCGACGTGCCCTTCGGCTTCGGCCTGGACTCGCCCTTCAAGGACCCCCAGACGCTGCGCCTCTCGGCCGCGCTGTGCCTGCGCGAAGGCCTCGACCGCGCCCGGGCCTGGCGCGCGCTCTCCTCGCAGGCGGCGCAGATCGCCGGTGTCGGCGACCGCGTCGGCCGCATCGAAAAGGGTCTCGACGCCGACCTCGTCCTGTGGAGCGGGGATCCGCTCGACCTCAAGAGCCGTGTCGACGCGGTCCTCGTCGACGGACAGCGCGTGTACGAAGCGAAGCAGCCATGAACCTCTCCCTCCTCGCATTCCTCGTCTGCGTCCCGCAGTCCGCGCCGCAGGTGCAGACGCAGGGCGACGCTCCGCGCAAGAACTGGATCGTCAGCGCCGAACGCGTGTACACAGGCGCCGGACGCTCGATCGAACATGGCACGGTGGGCGTTCAAGGCGCGAAGATCGGCCTGGTGAGCAACGGCAGCGAGGACTCGGGCGCGGACGTGCTCGCGTGCTACGCGGTGACCGCGGGCATGATCGACGCGAGCGTGCGCATCGACGCGGGCTTGTCGTCGGTCGAGCAGTCGCGCGAGGAAACGCCCGAGCTGCGTGTGACCGACACGCTCAGCCCCTTCGCCGACGCCTGGGACGGTCAGGCCGCCAGCGGCGTCACCTGCGTGCTCGCGAACCCGCCCGACGAGAACGTGATCGGCGGGCTCGGCGCCGTGCTCAAGACGGCCGGGCCGCTCTCGATCGCCGAACGCACGGTCAAGGCCGACGCCGTCCTGCGCGGCGCGATCGGTTCGCAGCCTTCGCGGCGCAACCACCCGGCCTCCGGCCGCCCGACGGACTTCTTCTCGCGCCGTCCGACGACGCGCATGGGCGTCGAATGGGAGTGGCGCCGCAGCTTCTACGAGGCCGCCGCGAGCCGCAAGGACGCGTCGCGCGCCTACATCGGCAGCACGCAGGTGCTCGCGGCCCTCGACGGCAAGCTGACGCTCAACATCCAGGCCTGGACGACGCAGGACATTCGCACCGCCGTGTTCCTCAAGGAGGAGCTCGAAGGCGAGCCGCAGCTCGGAGGCAAGCCGCGCCTCGTGATCGATGCAGCGGCCGAGGCCTGGAAGGAGCCGCAGCTGCTCGTGCGTTCGAAGAGCGACGTCGTGCTGCCGCCCTTCCCCGCGGACGGGCGCACGGACGATGGAGCTTTCATGGCCTGGAACACCGCCGCGCTGCTCGTCTCGAGCGGCGTGCGCATCGCGCTCTCCGCGCACGGTGACAGCAGCCCGGCCGGAAGCCTCGGAATGCAGGCAGGCTACGCCATGCAGGGCGGGCTCGACTTCGAACAGGCGCTCGCCGCCGTGACCACGAATCCCGCGCGCATGCTCGGCGTCGAGGATCGCGTGGGCAGCATCGAAGTCGGCAAGGATGCTGACCTCGTGCTGTGGAACGGCGAGCCCTTCCAGGCCACCTCGCGCGTCATCGGCGTCATCGTCGACGGTGCGCTCGTGCTCGATCCGCGCGCCAAGGAATGAGCGCGACCCCCTCCGAGAACCAAGAACACACACCCACTCGCCGCCCAAGCAGCGGAGCCTTCGCGATGACGACCCCCATCTTCAGGAACCTCGCACGGATCCCGGCCCTCGCCGCCCTCGCTCTCCTCGCCCCGACGCTGCACGCGACGGGCGGGAAGATCGTGATCAAGGCCGGTCGGATCATCACGCAGTCCGGACCCGACATCCAAAACGGCGTGATCGTGATCGAGAACGGCAGGATCACCTCGGTCGGGGCAGACACGAAGGCGCCCTGGGACGCGGAGGTTCTCGATCATCCCGAGCTCGTCGCGTTCCCCGGCTTCGTGGAGGCGCACACCTCGCGCGGCATGGATCGCTCGAACGAGAACATCACCGTCACGCCGTTCCTCGACGTGCGGGACTCGATCGACCCGATCAGCTTCTACTTCGAGGACTCGCTGCGCGCGGGCATCACCACGATCAACGTGCAGCACGGGAACAGCTGCGTGATCGGCGCCCAAGGCATGATCGTGAAGCCCTTCGGCATCACGATCGAACAGCTGCAGGTGCGCCCGCAATCGGGCATCAAGATCGTCGCGAGCCCGCGGCCGGGCGCGTCGCGTGCGTTGCAGGCCCAGCAGCTGCGCGGAGCCTTCGCCGACCTGCGCCGCTACCTCGAGAAGCTCGTCCAGGACACCAAGGACGGCAAGGACACGGCGCGCCGCGAAGCGCTGTTTCAGGGCCGTGACATGGACAAGGACGAGAACAAGACCGGCCGCGCGATGGAAGGCAACGCGAACTGGAAGCTCAAGGGCTTCGAGATCGTCCCGCGCGGCGAAGTCGACGACAAGCAGGAGCCCCTGCTGCGCGCGGTCGAGGGCAAGCTGCCCGTGTTCCTGTACTGCGACAGCGCCGCCTCCGTGCTGCTCGGCATCGACGTCGCGCGCGAGAACGGGCTGCTCGGCACGACCACGCTCGTGCTCGACGGCGACTCCTGGAAGGCGGCCGATCAGATCGCCGCGGCGAAGCTCTCCGTGATCCTCTCGCCCGAGTTGGTCTACAGCGAGCGCGATCCGGTGACCGGCAAGGAGGTCCGGACCTTCGTCCCGGGCGTGTTCGACAAGAAGGGCGTGCACTTCGCGCTGCAGTCGTTGAACCAGTCCTCGCAATCGCTCTGGTTCCAAGCCGCGACCTGCGTCGCTTGGGGACTGGACCGCAAGAAGGCCCTCGACGCAGTCACGCGCGTTCCCGCCGAGGAACTGCGCCTGGGCAAGCGCGTCGGCTCGCTCGAAGCGGGCAAGGACGGCAACGTGCTGTTGCTGAACGGCGATCCGCTCTCGGTCAAGTCGAGCGTGCAGTACGTCGTGCTCGAAGGTGATCTCGTCTACGACCGCAGCAAGGACGTGCGCGTGCGCCAGTTGATCGAGGGCGTCGAGCAGAACAACACCGCTCCGAGCGGGGCTGTGGAGCCGGGTGACGTCTGCGGTGACGAGCACAAGGAAGTCGGCGGCGATCCCACCAAGAAGGATCCCGGCGAGAAGAAGGACGAAACCAAGCCCGATCACGATCACGGCGGCAAGAAGGACTGATCATGCTCCTCCAGGCATTCCTCGTTCTCTCCGCTACGGGCGCGACCGCGCACGCCGGAGGGGACTACATCGCGTTGCAGGCCGGCACGATCCAGCTCGTCGAGGGCGGCCAGGTGCTCGAGGGCGGCGGCACGATCCTCGTGCTCGACGGCAAGATCGTCGCGGCAGGCAAGGATCTGGCGATTCCGCGCTCGGCGCGCGTGGTCGACTACGGGCCGGATGCAGTGATCGTCCCGGGTTTCGTGGCGGCGAACTCGCCGATGCCGCGCTCGGCTTCCGAGCGCACCGCGGACCCGACACTGCTCGCGATCGACAACTTCGACGGCTTCGACTCCTACGCCTTCGCGCTGCAGGAAGGCATCACCACGGCCTACCTCGCGCCGACGCGCGGCCGGCTGATCGCCGGACAAGGCGCCGTGGTGAAGCTCGCGGGCGAGGATCCGCAGGCGCGAGTGCTCAGCGCGAGCGCCTCGATCCAGGGCTCGGTCGGCCGCGAGGCGCGCAACACGCCCGGCTACTGGAAGCCGCCGATTCCCGCCTCGATCGACGTGGGGCTGGGCATGGAGCAGGCGCAGCTGCCGAGGACGCTGATGGGCGCGATGGTCGCGCTGCGCGAGATCTTCGACATCGCGCACGGCGGTCCCGACGACGGCAGCTACGGCCCCGAGCTCGCACCGACGCTCTCGGCGCTGATGCACGAGCACCGGCCCTGGCGCATGGGCGCCAACGAAGCCAGCGAAGTGCGCGCGTTGCTCGCGTTCTTCGAGAAGAGTGGCGAGCCGCTGGTGATCGACGGCGGCCAGGGCAGCGCCGAGGTCGCCGACCAGATCGCCAAGGACGGCTTCAGCGTCGTGGTCAAGCCGCCTGTTCGGCCCAACACACCCGGCCGCGACTTCGGCAAGGATGGCGACGACCACTGGCCGAGCTACGACACCGCCGCGCGGCTGGAGAAGGCCGGCGTGCGCTTCGCGATCGCGACACCCGACGGTGTCGGGATGCAGGACCTGCGCTTTGTCGCGGGCGTCGCCTCGCGCGGCGGATTGAGCCCGGCCGCCGCACTGCGCGCGGTGACGCTCTCGGCGGCCGAGATCCTCGGCGTGGCCTCGCGTGTCGGCTCGATCGCTCCGGGCAAGGACGCCGACTTCGCGGTTTTCGAAGGTGCGCCGCTGGGTTCGGGCGGGAGCCTGCTCGCGACCTGGGTCGACGGCGAGCTCGCCTTCAAGGCCTACCAGAGTTCGGCGACGGTGCTCTCGGTCGAGAACCTCTACGTCGGAGACGGCACGATCCTCAGCCCCGGCGAGCTGCTGCTCGAGAACGGGAAGATCCGCGCTGTCGGCCGCCGCGTCGGCCGGCCCGCAGGCGCGACCGTGGTGCACGGCGAGAGCGCGATGCCCGGGATGATCGACAGCCTGGGCTACCTCGGCCTCGAGGGCTCGCGCCGCATGCCGCCCACGCGCTTCGACCTGAAGCGCATCGTCGAGCCCGGCGATTCCGCCGACCGGCGCGTCGCGCGCGCCGGCGTCACGACCGTGCTGCTCACACCGCGCGGTGACAATCGCAGCGGAGCTCCGATGCTCGCGTACAAGCCCGCGGGCCAGGACGTCGACGACATGGTGGTCGCGGATCCCGCGGCGCTGCGGCTGCGCTGGAACGATCGCAACCGACTCCAGGCGGGCCGTGCTGTGCGCGAGGTCATCGGGCGCGCCGCCGAATACCGCAACAAGTGGGACGAGTACGAGAAGAAGCTCGCCGAGTGGACGCCTCCCCCGGATGAACCCGCGAAGCCCGCGGCCAAGGAGGAGGAGTCGAAGAAGGACGGCGACTCCGACGCCAAGGCCGACCCGGAGAAGAAGGACGAGGAGAAGAAGGACAGCGGCAAGAAGAAGAAGGGCGAGGAGGAAGCCAAGCCCGTCACCGGCGCGTGGGAGACCAAGATCACGCTGCCGCCGCTGGAGGCGACGCGCATGCGCCTGTACGTCCTCGAGGAAAACGGCGCCGTACACGGCTCGCTGCGCTGCGACGCACTCTCCGACGACCTGATCGAAGTCAGCGGAGAGCGCAAGGAGAAGAAGCTGCACCTCGAGGGTGTCGGTTCGCGCGGGCTGGTCACGCTCGATGCCGAAGAGGCCAAGGGCAAGCTCAAGGGCAAGCTCACGCTGGGATCCGCGAGCGCCGAATTCGAAGCCGAGCAGACCTCGACCGAGTACGTGGTCGCGGGCCGCAGCGAGCGCCGCCGCGAGAAGGAGGCGAAGAAGACCGAGCCCAAGGGCAAGCCGCGCGCCCCGGGCATCGATCCCGAGCTCGAGCCGATCCGCCGCGCGATGCTGGGCGAGGCCGCCGTGATCATCGCCGTCGAGCGCAAGGACGAGATCCTCGCCTGCGTCGACGTGTGTGAAGCCGCGGGGCTGAAGCCGATCCTCTACGGCGCGAGCGAGGCCTGGAAGGTCAAGGACCAGATCGCCGGGCGCGTCGCCGGCGTGCTGCTCACCCAACGCGTCGTCGAGACCGATCCGGAGACGGGCGCGGAGAAGCGCAACCGCTTCGCCGAGCTGCAAGGGGCCGGAATTCCCGTTGCCTTCCACAGTGCAGCGGAGGAGGGCGCCGCCGACCTCCCGCTGATGGCGGCCTACGCGGTCGCGCAGGGGATGAGCCCCGACGGCGCGCTGCGCGCCCTCACCAGCGACGCGGCGAAGATGTTCGCGATCGACGGCGAGGTGGGCCGCCTGGCGGTCGGCCTCGACGCCGACGTGTTGCTGCTCGATGGACCTCCCGCGGATCCCGCGACGAGCGTGCGACGAGTGTGGGTCGACGGCCAGGAGGTCCGCTGATGAAGACCACGCGTTCCAGGCGCAGGGCTTTCTGCGCAGCTTGCGCCGTCGTGCTCGGCGCGCTCGCCGCGAGCTCGTTGCAGACGGCCGCCGCGCAGCAGATGCAGGGCAAGCAGGCTGTCGTCGCGGCTCCGCGCGCACCGCTCGCCGGCGAGAAAGGCGGGCCTGGGCTCGCGCTGCTCGCGCGCAAAGTGCTCGCCGTCCCGCTGGACGGGCAGCAGGTCGTCGACAACGCCGTCGTGCTCGTGAAGGACGGCAAGATCGAGGCCGTCGGTCCGGCGCGCAGCACGCCGATCCCGGCCGGCTACGAGGTCCAGGACGTCGGCGACAAGTGGCTCATGCCCGGGATGATCGACCTGCACACCCACATCGGGGGCACGTACGACATCAACGACATGGTCTACCTCGTCAACCCGGGGCTGCGTGTCTCGACCTCGGTCATCCCCAAGAACGAGGCGCTGAAGCGCGACCTTGCCTCGGGCGTCACGACCGTGCTCTTCATCCCCGGTTCGGGAGTGAACATGAGCGGTCAGGGCGTGCTGATCAAGACCGGCCACGAGCGCTACGAGGATGCTCTCGTGCGTGCGCCCGGCTCGCTCAAGATCGCGCAAGCGGGCAACCCCGAGGGCTGGGTCATGGGCATCGGCCGCTCGTTCATGAACTGGGACACGCGTGAGATGCTCAAGCGCGGCCAGGCCTACGCGAAGCGCTGGGAGGCCTTCGAGAAGGGCACGGGCCCCAGGCCCGAGCGCCTCTTCGACCTCGACGTCTTCCCGGACCTCTTCAACGACGGACCGGACGGCCACAAGCGCACGCAGGTCAGCACGCACACGCAGATGTTCCAGGTCGTGTTGATGACGATCACGATGCTGAAGGGCGAGTTCGGTCTCGATGCCTACATCGACCACGGCTCGCTGGGCGGCTACCGCGCCGCCGAGCTGGCCCTGAAGATGGGGGTACCCGCGATCCTCGGCCCGCGCGAGATCGAGATCCCCACACGCCAAATCATCGGCTGGACCAACTCCGACCCCGACGCGATCCGCGGCATGGGTGCGGAGTACCAGAAGCGCGGAATGCGCATGATCGGCTTCAACACCGATGCGCCCGTAATCCCCGCCGAGGAACTGCAGCTGCAGGCCGGCATGGCCGGGCGCTACGGGATGGACTTCTCGAACCTCGAGGGTGTGCGCGGTCTGACGATCGTCCCGGCCACGACCGCGGGGATCCAGAAGCGCGTCGGCAGCATCGAGCCCGGCAAGGACGCGGACATCGTCGTGATCTCAGGCGACCCGGCCGACCCGCGCAAGTGGGTCGAGAAGGTGCTCAGCGACGGCAAGTGGGTCTACGACTCGACCAAGGAACGCCGTCTGTGGTGAGAGCGCGCGCGATCTCGATCCTGTTCGCGGCGAACCTGTTGGCCCTCGCGGGTTCGTGCGCGAGCACACGCTCGGGTGCGCCGGGCGGACGTCTCTCGACGGACGCGCTGGGGAAGATCGAGAACCTCGCACAGGGCGAGCAGGGCTACGCCCTCGTCGCCTCCAAGGTCTTCGCGCTCGACGAGGACGACCACGTCTACTCGCCGGGCATGGTGCTCGTGCGCGGCTCGAAGATCGCGTATGTCGGTCCGCCGCGCGAGGTGCCCGCGGGTTACGCGAAGCTCGAGTATCCCGAGGGCGTCGTGTGTCCCGGGATGGTCGACCTGCACTCGCACGTCCAGAGCGGCGGCTTCGGCGACGTCAACGACATGGTCATGCCGGTCAACCCGGAGTTCCGCGCCTCGTCCGCGATGCGCCCCTCGAATCCGGCGATCAAGCGCGCCTGCGCCAGCGGCATCACCACGCTCTACGGCATCCCCGGCAGCGGCACGAGCCTCGGCGGCTTCGGCCTGCTCTACAAGACGAAGACGCACGCGAGCTTCGACGACTGCGTGATCCGCAGCGTCGGCGGCATGAAGGTCGCGCAGGCATACAACCCGGAGCGGCGCGCAGGCGACCTCGGTCTGACGCGCGCGGGACTCGCCTGGATGCTCGAGAACATCAATCACCAGGCGCTCGGCGCCGAGCGCGAGGGCCGCTTCGATCCCGCGCTCGCGAACCTCCAGAAGGTGCACCGCAAAGAGATCCCGGTGCTGATCCACTGCGCCGGCAGCGACTCCTTCCCGGCCGCGGCGCGCATGTGGAAGACCGAGTTCGATACCAACTGCGTGCTCTCGCACGGCTGCTTCGACGCGCACCTGACCGCGCCCTACGAAGTCGGCCTGGGCGTGCCGATCAACGCCGGACCGCGCACGATCGACTACTACTCGACGCGCGACGGCGCGCTCACCGGCATCGCGCACGAGTACGAGAAGGCGGGAGTGAAGCACCTCTCGCTCAACACCGACTCGCCGGTCGTGCCCGAGGAGGAGCTCTTCCTCCAGGGTTCGATCTCCGCTCACATGGGCGCGGATTCCTACCAGATGCTGCGCGCGGTGACGATCAACCCGGCGCTCGTCTTCGGCCTGGGCAAGCGCCTGGGCAGCCTCGAGCCGGGCAAGGACGCCGATGTCGTCGTGCGCAACGGCGAGCCGCTCGACCCGCGCTCGCACGTCGAGACGGTGCTCATCGACGGCGCCATCGAATACGACTGGAAACGCGACGGACAATGGTTCTGACGCGCACGCAAGAGAAGAAAACATGATCCTCCAGACCCTGCTCCTCAGCCTGGCCTCCGCGCTCCCCTCCGCGGACCCGCAACCCGCGGCCTTGCCGAACCTGTTCGCGATCCGCGTCGGGCGCGCGGAGACGATCACGAACGGCACACTGCAGCACGCCGTGATCCTCGTCGAAGGCGGCAAGATCGTCACGATCGGCGAGGACCTGCCGGTCGAGCGCGGGATCCCGGTCATCGACCGACCCGACTGGGTCGTGATGCCCGGACTGGTGAACGCCTATTCGCGCCTCAGCCTAGAGGGCGATGCCGGCGAGGAGTTCAGCCCGGAAAACAAGGCCAGTGACGAGCTCTTCGCGGACAGCGAGGAACTGAAGGATGTCGTCAAGTACGGCGTCACGACGCTCGGTCTGTACCCGGCCGGCAACGGCGTCTGCGGGCAGGCGGTCGCGATCCGTCCGCTGGGCAAGACCAACGCGGATCTCGTGCTCGCGGACAGCTGCTACCTGAAGATCGTCCTGCGCGCGAGTTCGAGTTCGAAGCGCGCGCTGCGCGACGGCTTCAAGAAGGCCGACGACTACGTGGAGAAGGAGAAGAAGGCGCGCGAGAAGTGGGACAAGGAGCAGGAGAAGAAGAAGAGCAAGCCCACGACGAAGAAGGAGGAGTCCAAGTCCGAAGACGAGAAGAAGGACGACTCCAAGGACGAGAAGAAGAGCGCCGGCCCCGACGTCTACGTGCCCCCGGAGGCGGACCCCAAGGCGCAAGCGTTCCTCGACCTGCGCTCGGGCAAGCTGCGCGCCCTGGTCAGTGTGCAGAGCGCCGCGGAGTACCTGCACTTCCTCGATGCGCTCGGCGAGGAGAAGATCAGCTGGGATCTGCGCCTGCCGTTGCAGCGCGAGAGCGACCTCTACTACGTGCTCGAAAAGAAGGCCTACGGTCTCGAGGCGGACGGAATCGGCGACAAGAAGGCGCGCTGCGTGCTTGAGCCGACGCTGACGGTGGAGCCTGGGACGATGCACGTGCGCAACCTGCCGATGGAATTCGCGCGCGCGGGCGCCAAGCTCGTCTTGATCCCGCGTTCGGAGTCCAATCCCGACCACGAGCACTGGCTCGCGAACGTCGGCGAGGTCGTCGCCGCCGGACTCGACCGCGCCACGGCCCTGCGCGCCATGACGCTCGAAGCAGCGGAACTGCTCGGCGTCGACAAGCGCCTTGGGAGCCTGGAGAAGGAAAAGGACGCGAACCTGCTCTTCTTCAGCGGAGACCCGCTCGAACCGACCAGCAAGCTCGAAGCCGTGATGCTCGAAGGACGAATCGTCTTCGGTGAGGTGAAGCCGTGATGCGCATGAACAGGATCCTCGGCACGCTGGCGCTCGCCAGCCTCTTCCTCGCCCCGCTCGCGCGCGGTCAGGAACCCGAACCCGCCGCCGACCCGAAGAAGCCCGACGACAAGCACAAAACCGAGGAGACCTGGTTCGCGGTCACCGGCGGTGACGTGTACACCGGCGACGGGAGCTTCCTGCGCGGTGCGACGGTACTCGCGCACAACGGCAAGATCGAGCGCATCGGTTTCGAGCTCGACTTCCCGGCCGACACGAAGAAGCTCGACGCGACCGGCTACCGGGTCTATCCCGGCCTCGTCGCGATCAGCTCCTCGGGATTGCTGGGCAACTCCTCGAGCGAATTCGAGGACACGATCGATCCCTTCAGCCAGCGCATGATCCTGGGCCTCGCCTCAGGCATCACCTCGACGGGAGTGGGGAACTCGGCCGTCAAGCTCGAGCGCTTCCGCATCGCGGGTGCCGTGCTGCGCGACCGCATCTACTCGACCTTCAGCTGGAGTTCGCGCAATCCCTCGGGCAAGCAGGGCCTGCGCGACAAGTTCCGCGCGACCGCGGACTACATGCGCGAATACCGCGACTGGGAGGAGAAGGTCAAGAAGGACAAGGAGCTGAAGGAGCCGCCCAAGAAGGGCGTCGACAACGCGGTGCTCTCCGTTCTGCGCGGCGACACGATCGCGAAGTTCAATGCAGGCGATCGCGACGACCTGCTCGGCATCGCGCGCCTCGCGCAGGACTACGGCTTCCGCCCGGTGATCGACGGTTGCCAGGAGGGCTGGACCGTCGCCGACGAGCTCGGTCGCGCGGGCGCGATGGCGATCGTCACGGCACGCGACCGGCGGCCCAAGGACGAGCACCAGGTGATCGAGGGCGGCACCAACATCCAGAACGCCTCGCTGCTCTACCGCGCCGGCGTGCCGATCGCGATCGCGGTCCAGCAGACGGGCGTCGACCTCAGCGGTCTCGTCGGCCGGGACATCATGGGGCTCACGATCGAGGCGGGATTCGCCGTGCGCGGCGGACTGCCGGAGGCCGCCGCGATCGCATCGATCACGATCGTCCCCGCGCGCCTGCTCGGCGTCTCGCACCGCGTCGGTTCGATCGAGGTCGGCAAGGACTGCGACCTGATCATCACCGACGGCGATCTGCTGCACTACAACACCTTCGTGCAGTGGGCGATCGTCGACGGGCGCATCGCCTACGACAAACAGAAGGAACTCTTCTTCGCGCAGATCCGCCCGCGTCCCGAGCCGACGGTCGCCGTCGGGGAGCGCAAGCTCGACAAGGGCGAGTCCAAGCCGGAAGCCGGCAAGGACGAGGCCGACAAGTCCGGCGAGGAAAAGCCCAAGGAAGAGAAGCCCAAGGAAGAGAAGCCCAAGGAAGGACGGGAAGTAGGAGCTCTGGCTACGGCTCCGCGCCTGATTGCCGCGCCGAACCGCAACGGCTATCGTGTCGGCGGAAAGCCCGTAGCGAGGCTGACTGAATGAGCCTGCGCAAAGTCATGCGCGTCCTCGGCCCCGGCCGGCGGGACGGGCGCAATCTGACCTACGAGGAGGCGCACGACGCCTTCTCCGCGGTCCTCTCGGGCAACGAGAGCGACATCCAGGTCGGCGCGTTCCTCGTGCTGATGCGCATGAAGGGCGTCACCGTGCAGGAGCTGACGGCTTTCGCACGCGCCGCGCGTGAGCGCGCGAGGATCCCCTGCGAGGAGATGCCCGGCCTGGTCTCCATCTGCCCTCCGCACGACGGGATGGACCGCTTCCCGCCGCTGGAGGTCGCGAGCGGGCTGATCGCCGCAGGCGCCGGCGTGCGCGTGATGATCGTCACCGACCGCTGCGTGCCGCCCAAGCGCGGGCTGACCGCGGCGAGCGTGCTCGAGGGCCTCGGCGTCGGCCTGACCTGGGACGCACACGAAGCCGAGGACTGGATCGAGAAGACCGGTTTCGGCGCGATCGCGGCTTCCGGCATGCTGCCCGCGCTGATGGGACTGCGGCGCGTGCGCGACGAGGTCGCGATGCGCACGCCGCTCTCCACGGTGGAGAAACTGCTCGCGCCCAACAGCGCCGCCGTCGTGATCGGCGCGATGGGCGGGCCCGTGCTCGGCACCGCGGCCGAGGTGATGCAGGCGCTCGGACATCCGCGCGGGATCGTGCTGCAGGGGCCCGAGGGCGGCGTCGTTCCGGGCATCATGAAGCGCACGCGCGGCATTGAACTGGGCGAGCGCCATCTCGTGCCGCTCAACGTCGAGCCCGAGGATTTCGGACTCGAGGGCGGCGAGGAACCCGAGCTGCCGCTGTTCTGCCCGCTGCGCGACGACCAGGGGACCGGCGACAACCCGGCACTCGTGCGCATCGTGGGCGAGATGACCGTGGAGATCCTGGGCGGGGCCCGCAACGGGGGCCGCAGTGCTTCGTTGCTCGGCGCCGCGCTGATCCTGAAGGCCTCGGGCCGCGCGATGACGCTCGCCGAGGGACTCGACGCCGCCGCGCACTCGCTCGACACCGGCGCCGCGCGCGAGGTGCTCGAGCGCCTGCGCAACCTGCGCTGAGCCGGTTCCCCCCGTGTGCGAGCTAAGCTTGGGGTCCCCGTGGATCTCTCCTTCCGTTTCGACCTCTGGTACGCGCTGCTGCCCGCCTCGCCGAAGGACGAGGGCCGGGTCGTGCGCTGCGTGCTGCGCCCCGCGCACGACCGTCGCGAGACGCCCGAGGCGATCCGCGTCTCGCCCGAGCGCGGCGTGGAGCAAGACCGCTGGTCGAACGACCCCGAGGGTCGGCCGGGCAACCAGGTCAGCCTGATCAACGTGCACGTGCTGCGCTCGCTCGCGGGCACGGAGGAGCGCATGCCGCTCTCGGGCGACAACCTGCACGTCGACCTCGATCTGTCCGAGGAGAATCTGCCCGTGGGCGCGCGCCTTTCGATCGGCAGCGCGCTGCTCGAGGTGAGCGCGGATCCGCACCGACCGTGCAAGAAGTTCCACGAGCGCTTCGGTGCGAGCGCGGTCAAAAAGGTCGTGCGTGCCTCGCGCAGGGGACGCCGCGGACGCGGCCTGCTCGCGACCGTGCTGCGCGCGGGGGAGATTCGTACGGGCGACGCGATCCGCGTCGAGCGCCCTGCGCCGGAGTCGAGCACGTGAGCCACCGCGGCCGCAGGTTCTCGAAACTGCGCCGCGCGGGCATCCGCCTCTTCGAACGCTACTTGCGCTACATCACGCGGCCTGAGCGCATGCACCCCTGGAACCGGGTGCAGCCGCTGATCGGCGGCAAGCAGGCCTACCCCGAAATGCTCGCGGCGATCCGCTCGGCGCGCTCGCACGTGCACTTCGAGATCTACATCCTGCTCGACGACCGCATCGGCCTCGAGTTCCGGGACGCACTGGTCGAGCGCGCGAAGGCCGGCGTCACGGTGCGCATGCTCTACGACTCGCTCGGCTGCTTCGGACTGGGCGACAGCTTCCTCGGCCCGCTGCGCGATGCCGGCGCGCAGCTGCTCGAGTACGCGCCGCTCTTCCCCTGGCGGCGCGACTTCGGCCTCAACCGCCGCGACCACCAGAAGATCCTCGTCGTCGACGACCGCGTGGCGTTTGCGGGCGGGATCAACGTCGGGCTCGACTACGTGCCCGTCGAGGAGGGCGGCGGCGGCTGGTACGACGTGCACGCGCGGGTCGAGGGTCCCGCCGTCCACGACCTCGCCGTGCTCTTTCGCAAGACCTGGACCAAGCGCGGCGGCGCGAGTTTTCCAGCGCCGGGCAAACCCGAACCCGCGCTGCCGCAGGACGGGATCTCCGCGCCGGGTGTGCAGGTGATCAGCAACGTCGGAGCGCGCAGCCGTTCGCACATGCGCCACGCCTATCTGCGCGCGATCCGCCGCGCGGAGAAGACGATCAGCATCATGAACGCCTACTTCATCCCCGACCGCGGCTTGCGGCGCGCCTTCGCGCGCGCGGCGCGGCGCGGGGTGAGTGTGCGCGTGATCGTGCCCTCGACGACCGACGTGCAGGCGGTGCGCTACGCCAGCCGGCATCTCTACGGCGCGCTGATGAAGGCCGGCGTGCGCATCTTCGAGTGGCCCGGCGCGATGATGCACGCGAAGTGCGGCGTGATCGACGAGGTCTGGTCGACGATCGGCAGCTACAACCTCGACAAGCGCAGCCTGTTGCACAACCTCGAGGTCGCGCTGGTGGTGATCGACTCGAAGGTCGGCGAGGAACTCGGCGCGGAATTCGCGGGTCAGCTCGCGCGCTGCGCCGAGGTCGATCCGGCGCAGTGGGAGCAGCGCTCGTGGTGGCAGAAGTCGAAGGAGTGGCTCTTCTACGGCTTTCGCTACTGGCTCTGAGCGCCTCTCAGCGCTTCTTGTCCGGACCCTTCCACTTCTGCCAGAGCGACTCGTACTGCTTCCAGCCGTCCTCGATGCCCTTCTGGTAGTCGTCCCACTCGCTCCACTTCTTCGCGAGCTTCGGGCTGAGGTCGAGCTTCTTGCCCTTCCACTCCTTCATCTTCTCGCGCAGGTTCCAGGGCAGCCCGTCGACGAGGAAGCACTTGCCGATGTTCTCGAGCACGGGGCCGGCGTAGTCGGAGTCTTTCTTCCCGTCGGCGTACCAGGCATCGTAGAGCGGCTTGGCGGCCTTGGCCTGCGCCTCCGCGAGCTTGTCGAAGCCGATCTCCGTCATCAGCTTCTCGACGGCTTCGACGCCGCGAAAGTCCTCGCGCAGCGGAAGCAAGTGGCCCAGCCAGGGCTTGCCGTCGAGCACGAGGGCGCCCTTCTTCGGCAGCACGGCGCGCAGCGCCTTCACGTGTGCGTCGGCGTGCTCGTCGATCTTCGCGAGCCACTCGGTGGCGCTCTTCGCGAGATCCTCGGGGACCTGGGCCAGCGGCGCGGGCCCCTTGCCGAGCAGCCGCTGCAGCACGAGGCGCGCACCCGAGAAGTCGACCACGCTCGTCCACTGGTACTCGTCGGCGGGCTTGGTGCGCAACATCGAGAGCGCGCACTCGAGCGCCTCCTTGGGATCGGCGCAGGTCATGCCCTGGCACCAGTCGAGTTCCTCGGTCGCACGCACCGCCTGCGGCCAGTGGTTGTAGTTCGCCAGCCGGCGCAGATGCGTGAGCGGGAAGCCGCGCTCCTGGTAGTCGTTGCGGGAGTAGAGGCTCTGGCCGTAGGGCACGACCGGATCGAGCGAGCCGTGCATGAACACCAGCGCGAGTTTCTTCAACTCTTTGGGCTTGAGCGAGTTGTTCCAGCTCCCGCTCGCGTGCGCGACGCCGCCGGTCACGGTGTCTGGGCAGAGTCCCATGTAGTAGGCGACGAAGAAGCTGCCCTGGCTGTGGCCGTAGAGGAAGACGCGGTCGACGACGAAGGTCGCGCGCAACTCCTCGAGGAACTTTTTGAACAGCTCGACGTCGTTCTTCTCCCCCAGGAACACGCGTGATCCCCCCGCCGGCGAGGTACCGTCGACTGAGACGACGATGTCATTGGGCCGGAAGACTCCGATCGGGTTGTTCAGGTAGCCCCAGTGAAAGTCGCCGCCCGTGCCGTGGAGGATCACGGTCAGGTTGCGCGGCGTCTTGCCGTCGTAGTCCTTGGGCAACACCCAGCTGTAGCGCAGCTCGCCCGCCTTGGCGGTCGTCATGAAGAGCTTCTGCGCCGGCGCATCCGCGGAGGGCGCGCGTTGCGGCGGGTCCTCCGCGCGGGCGGTGGTTGCGAGCGAGACGAGCAGTGCGCAGGCGAGCGCGGTACGGATCATCGGGAGCTCCTCCGGGATGGAGGGGCCATCCTAGTAGCTCTTGGAGAAAAGCACCCGCTGTCGGCTTGGTTGTCCGCTCTTCACGCAGACACCGCTCTCCGCTTTCGGACCGTGGCCGGGATGCGGGATGCAGCGGATCGTGGCGCGCGTCGCGTCCTTGATCGCCTTCTCCGTCGCGGCCGTACCGTCCCAGTGCGCCCAGACGAACTTGGAGCCTTCGCCGGCGAAGACCTGCTCGAACTGCGCCCAGCTGTCGACGCTCACGGTGTTCGCCTCGCGGAACGCGAGCGCGCGCTCGAAGAGGAACTTCTGGAACTCGTCGAGCACCTTGCCGAGCGCCACGCCGAGCCCGTCCATCGCGAGCTTCTCCTTCATCGGCTTGCCGTTCGCATCCAGGGGCGCGATGCGGCGCTTGATCATCACGCTCTGGCTCGCGAGGTCGCGCGGGCCGAGCTCGATGCGCACGGGCACGCCCTTGCGCTCCCACTGGTAGTACTTCTCGCCGGGCCGCATGTTGTCGCGGTCGTCGACCTTCACGCTGAGGCCGTCGTCGCGCAGTTCGGCCGCAAGCTTGTGCGCGGCCGCGCAGACCTCGGCCTTCTCGGCGTCGCTCTTCCAGATCGGCACGATCACGACGTGGATCGGCGCGAGCTTGGGCGGCAGCACGAGGCCGTCGTCGTCGCCGTGCGCCATCATCACGGCGCCGACCAGGCGCGTCGAGACGCCCCAGGAGGTCTGCCAGACGAACTCGCGCTCGCCCTTCTCGCTCTGGAAGGTGACGTTGAAGGCCTTGCCGAAGTTCTGGCCGAGGTCGTGGCTCGTGCCGGCCTGCAGCGCCTTGCCGTCTTGCATCATCGCTTCGATGCAGAACGTCTCGACCGCGCCGGCGAAGCGCTCGTTGTCGGTCTTCACGCCCTGGATCACGGGCACGGCCATGATCTCCTCGGAGAAGGCGCGGTAGACGTCGAGCATGCGGCGCACTTCCTCCTTGGCTTCCTCGTGCGTCGCATGCGCGGTGTGGCCTTCCTGCCAGAGGAACTCACCCGTGCGCAGGAAGAGGCGCGTGCGCAGCTCCCAGCGCATGACGTTCGCCCACTGGTTGATGAGCAGCGGCAGGTCGCGGTACGAGTCGATCCACTTGGCGAAGAAGTGGCCGATGATCGTCTCCGAGGTCGGGCGGACGACGTAGGGCTCCTCGAGCTCGTTCTTGAGGCTGAGCACGCCGTCCACGGACTTCAGGCCCGAGTGCGTGACGACCGCACACTCCATCGCGAAGCCCTCGACGTGCGCGGCCTCCTTGGCGAGGAAGGAGAGCGGGATGAGCAGCGGGAAGTAGGCGTTCTCGTGTCCGGTCGCCTTGAAGCGCCGGTCGAGGTCGGCCTGCATCTTCTCCCAGATCGCGTAGCCGTGCGGCTTGATCACCATGCAGCCGCGCACGACCTCCGCCGCCTCGGCCAGGCCGGCCTCGCGGATGACGTCCTGGTACCACTGGGCATAGTCCTGCGAACGCGGAGTGATGCGTGCTTCGGCCATAGGGGCAGCCACGGTAGAGGAGGCGCGCGGGCGGCGCCAGCGGGCCGAAGAACCCTCCAGCTCGCGGAAGATTCCAAAGGTCCCGGGGCCGGGGTAGGATCGGAAGCCAGAGACCAACCATGACGAACACGACCGAGATCACCCCGGACATGACCATGGAGCAGATCCTCGCGATCGCTCCCGCAGCCCAGCGCGCCCTGTTCCAGCGCTACCACGTCGGCGGCTGCTCCTCCTGCGGCTTCCAGCCCACGGACACGCTTGCGCAGGTCTGCAAGGACCACAACATCCTCGACGTAAAGGAGGTCCTGAAGACTATCCACCACGCCCAGGACGCGGACACGCGCCTCAACGTCGACGTGCAGACGGTCAAGGCCTGGCTCGACAAGGGGGAGGATTTCTCCTTCATCGACGTGCGAACTCCCCAAGAACTGGCCATCGCGCACATCAAGCAGGCCGAGCCGCTCGACTACGACGCCCCCGACAAGTACATGTCGCTGCCGAAGGACCGCCGGATCGTGTTCTCGTGCCACACGGGGGTGCGCAGCCTAGATGTGGCCGCCTACTTTGCGGGTCACGGCTTCACGCAGGTCCACTCGATGCGCGGGGGGATCGAGGCCTGGAGCCTCGAGGTCGACCCCTCGGTTCCCCGCTATTAGGAATGGGGGTGTCCTGGGTCGGTTTTTCCCTATGGACACCTTCGTGAAAGCGCTGATACAGTCCGTGCGCACGGTTGAAGTTCTGCCACTTCGGCTGTGGCCGGGAGCCCTAGGCACCCGGCGCTGCGATCCCCATCGCAGCGCTCTGAGGTCACCCCTGCCTTGACCCCAGAGCCGCTGAGGCAGGTTCTGCCACCTGACCTCGGCCGTCTGCTGACGAGAGTCAGCTACGACCCGCGCGGAGTCGTCTCCCAAAAGGAGACGACTCCCTTTTTTTGGCCAGGGCGCGGCCCGTGGGCACGCGCGGACGACCCTCCCAGGGCGATCAGCGCAACCGGTCGAGCCAACCCCGGTGGGTTGGGGAGTCGGGCAGGTAGGTGAAGCCGCGGTCCGAGCGCAACTGCAGGACTCGGGACTCTTCGTGGAAGCCCAGCACGATCGTGCCGGTGACCAGGGAATGGCCCTCGGCGTCGAAGGAGATGCGGTCGGCGCCCTGCAGGTCCAGATGCAGGATCCTGACGCCCTCGAACACCGCGTCGCTCGAGTAGTCGCGTGAGGCGAGCGGGATCACCCGGGCCCGGACGGGGTCGGGGGGGGTGCGGTCTTCGGCGTGGTAGCCCAGTCCGGAAGGCTCGAAGACGATGTCGACCGGGACGCCCAGGCTCGAGGAGCGAGCCTGCATCTCGTGGATGTCCTCCGACAGCAGCCGCAGGGCGTTGTGCAGGGTCATGTCGCTCTGCCCGAAGAAGGCCGAGATCGAGTACGAGGCGACCACCGCGATCACCGCCAGGCTCAGGATCAACTCGAGCAGCGTGAACCCGCGCTCCCTCGCGCGGGCCTGGACAGGGAGGTGGCTCATGATGCGGCGCGCCGGCAGCAGTGTTGTTCGGTCGGAGGCATCGGGACTCATGAGTTCAGGCAGCACCCCAAGAGTACCGCGCCCGAGCGGCTGGGGATGCCTTGGGGCCGGCAGAGGCATATCCGAGCGCGGACCCCTTCCCAGGGGCTGGAAACCGGCCCGAGGGAGACCGTCTTGATCAAATCTTCGCGGTCGGCTCCATCCGTCTTGACCGGCCCTTTCCAGAATCCGAGGCCAACACAGAAAGACACGCACTCGATCCTCACCCGTCTCGTTCCCTTCCGGAGCCCAAATTCATGAGCACCAAGTCCCTCGTCCTCGGCACCCTCGCCCTCACGTTCTCTGCCTGCCTCGTCCGCGCGGACGTCCACCTCCAGGGTGCGGGCGCCACCTTCCCGGCCCCCTTCTACAGCCGCCTCGTCGCGGAGTATCAGAAGCTGCACCCGGACGTGAAGATCGACTACCAGGCGATCGGTTCCGGCGGCGGCATCAAGGCGATCACCGACGGCACGGTGGACTTCGCGGGTTCGGACGCGCCGCTGGGCAAGAAGGAGCTCGAGGCCTGCGGTGCCGAGAACATCGTGCAGATTCCCTCCTGCGCCGGCGCCGTGGTGCCCGCGTACAACATCCCCGGCGTGAGCGCCGAGCTGAAGTTCACCGGCGAGGCGCTGGCCGACATCTTCATGGGCAAGATCAACAAGTGGAACGACCCGCGCCTGGTCGCGCTCAACCCCACGGCCGGCCTGCCCGACCTCGCGATCACGCCCGCCTGGCGCACCGACGGCAGCGGCACGACCTACGTCTGGACCAACTACCTCTGCACGCAGAGCAATTCCTTCAAGGAGTCGATCGGCGCGGGCAAGTCGGTCAGCTGGCCGCTCGGCCAGGGCGGCAAGGGCAACCAGGGCGTCTCGGCCGTTCTGCAGAGCACGACCGGCTCGATCGGCTACATCGAGGAGAACTACGCCGACGAAAACAAGATCCCCTACGGCTCGGTGAAGAACAAGGCCGGCAAGTTCGTCAAGGCGACGCCCGAGACGGTCTCCAAGGCCGGGCTCTCCGCCGCTGCGCAGATGAAGGGCAGCGTGCTCGCCGCGAACATGTGGGATGGCGAAGGCGAGGAGACCTACCCGATCGCCTCGCTGACCTACCTGATCGTCTACAAGGACCTGAAGAGCGTGAAGACGCGCGAGCAGGCCCAGGAAGTCGTCAACTTCCTCTGGTGGGCGACGCACGAAGGTCAGAAGTACGCGGGCAAGCTCAACTACGCGCCGCTCGCACCCGAGATGACCAAGAAGGTCGAAGAGGCGCTCGCGGGTCTCACCTTCCAGGGCCGACCGGTCAAGTCGCTCTGAGACACGGATGGCCCTCGAAACGGCCACCCCTCCCGCAACCGATCCGGCACCTGCGCCCGCGCGCAGGCGCCGGACTCGCGTTTCGGGAAAGGGCCGCGCGTGGGATGCGATCTTCGCAGGCCTCGCGCGCGGCTCGACCGTGCTCACGCTGCTGATCCTCGCGGCGCTGGTCGCCGTGCTGTTCGAATCCGCGGTGCCGAGCATCCGCGAGAACGGTGCGAAGTTCCTCGTCTCGAGCGAGTGGCGGCCGAACGAGCGAGAAGTGCAGAAGCGCGACGCCGCGGGCCACCTCGTGATGGAGGACGGCGAAGTCGCCACCGAGACGCTGCCGGCCGAGTTCGGCGCGCTGCCGGTGATCTGGGGCACCGCCGCGAGCTCGCTGCTGGCACTGCTGTTCGCGGTGCCGATCGGATTCGGCGCGGCGCTGTTCCTCGTGCGCATCTGCAAGCCACGGCTGGGCGGCCCACTCTCGTTCCTGATCGAGTTCCTGGCGGCCGTGCCCTCGATCGCCTACGGCATGTGGGGGCTGATGGTGCTCGCGCCGCTGCTGCAGGACCACATCGAGCCCTTTCTGCGCAGCGTGCTCGATGTGCCTGGCCTGCACTGGCTCTTTCACGAGACGATCCAGGTCGGCGGCGAGTCGATCACGCGCGTGCTGCCGCTCTCGGGACGCGACATGCTCTGCGGCGGCCTGGTGCTCGGGATCATGATCCTGCCGATCGTGACCGCGATTTCGCGCGACGTGCTGCGCGCCGTGCCGCGCGAACAGATCGAAGGCTCGCTCGCGCTCGGCGCCACCTGGTGGCAGAGCTCGTGGGCGATGCTGCGCTACAGCCGCGCGGGCCTGCTCGGCGCCGTGCTGCTCGGCCTCGCGCGCGCTGCGGGCGAGACGATGGCCGTGACGATGGTCATCGGCAACAACAATCAGATCAAGGCCTCGATCTTCGCGCCCGCGCAGACCATGTCGAGTCTGCTCGCGAACGAGTTCGCCGAGGCGACGACCGAACTGCACCGCGCTGCGCTGATCGAGATCGCGCTCGTGCTGCTGCTGATGTCGCTCGCATTCAATATTTCCGCGCGCATGCTCGTCACGGGTGGCGCAACCAAGTCGGGAGGACGTCGATGAGCGCACCCGAGAAGGCCGGCCGCAAGGCGCGCCCGCGCCGCACGAGCTCGCGCGTGCTGAGCACGACGCTCAAGTACCTCTGCAGCGCCTCCGCGTTCCTGATCAGCGGCATCCTACTGGCCGTGATCGGCTACTTCGTCTCGATCGGCGGCTCGGCGATCAACTGGCAGCTCTTCTCGGAACTACCACAGGCGCGCGGCATGGAGGGCTACCCTGGCGGCATGCTCAACGCGATCCTCGGCACCTGCGTGCTGCTGGTGCTCGCGAGCGTGGTCGGAATTCCGGTCGGCATCCTGACCGGCATCTTCCTCTCCGAGTACGGCTCCGAAAGCCGCATCGCCGCGCCCGCGCGTTTCGTGTGTGACGTGCTCGCGGGCGTGCCCTCGATCGTGGTCGGGATCCTCGGCTATGAACTGCTGGTCGTGCCGATCGGCCACTACAACGGCTACGCAGGCGCGTTCGCGCTCGCGATCGTGATGATCCCGATCGTCGCGCGCTCGACCGAGGAAATGCTGCGCCTGGTGCCCAACACGATCCGCGAGGCCTCGATCGCGCTGGGCGCGACGCGCGCGCACACGATCATGAAGGTCGTGCTGCCGGCCGCCACCGGGGGCGTCGTGACGGGCGTGATGCTCGCGATGGCGCGCGTCGCGAGCGAGACGGCGCCGCTGCTCTTCACCGCTCTCGGTTCGCGGCTCCTGACGCTCGACCCGAGCCAGCCGCTCCCGAGCCTGACCGTGCACATCTTCAACCAGGCGACGGGTCCCTACCGCGAGGAACAGACCCAGGCCTGGGCCGGCATGCTGATCCTGATCCTGCTGGTCTTCGTCTTGAACCTCGCCGTGCGCTTCTCGCTGCGCAAGAGCACGCTCAAGCTCGGCTGAGCGGCGTCCGCGGCCGCGCCCGGGCACAGGCCCGGGGCTTGGAGCGCGCGCTCGGGATCGACATAGTGTGCGCGCCGCCGAACGCGCGGGATGGGGGCCGTGCCATCCGATCGATCCTCCGCATCCTCGTCTGCCTGACGCTCGCGTGCGCCGCGGCGCGCGCCGACACGCTCGCGCAGATCGTGCAGCGCGGCTCCTTCGTCTGGGGCGCCGATCAGGAGGGCGGAGGGTTGTACGCCTTTCTCGACGCCGTAGATCCCAGCCAGCCACGCGGCTGCGACGTCGATCTCGCGCAGGCGCTCGCGCGCGAACTCACGCGCGAGTTCGGCCGGCCGATCGAGGCGCGTTTCGCGCAAGGCCAGTGGGACAAGCTGCCCGAGCTGCTCGAGACCGGGCGCATCGACCTCGTCCTCAACGGCTTCGAATGGATGCCCGAGCGCGCACAGAGGATGCGCTCGACCATCCCGTACTACGTCTTCGAGCTGCAGCTGCTCGTGCGCGCGGACGCCGGCGCGAGCGGCTGGGACTGGCTGCGCACGCGGCCGGCAAAGCGCGTCGGCGTGCTCGGCGGATCCGCGGCGGAGCGCTACCTCGCCGAGCACGAGCCCGGCCTCGAGCTCGTCTCCTACGACGGCAGCACGAACGCGATGGGGGACGTCGCGAGCGGACGCCTGGATGCGACGCTGCAGGACCTGCCGATCGCGATCTACTACCGCCGCAACTTCCCCTCGCTCGAGCCCGCTGGCGAGCTCGTCGGTGCCGGCCGCTACGTGATCTATGTGCGGCGCACGGACGCGGCCCTTTGCGACGCCCTTGACCGCGCGATCCGCAGCCTGCGCGCCGACGGGACGCTCGAGGCGATCTACACGCGTTACGACTGCTGGAACGCGGCGCAGCTCACTTCCCCGCTGCTCGAGCTCCCGCGCGCGGACGTGCAGGACTCGCGCTCCGGCGCGGGCGAGAGCTCCTTTCTCGCGCGCCACGCCTCGACGCTGCTCCAGGCCGCGGGCATGACCGTGCTGCTCTCGCTCGCTTCTTTCCCGCTCGCGATCGCGCTGGGCATCCTCGTCGCGCTCGGCCGGCGCTACGGGCCGCGCTGGGTCTCCTGGCCGCTCGGCGTCTACGTCGAGGTACTGCGCGGCACGCCGCTGATGCTGCAGCTCTTCGTGCTCTTCTACGTGCTGCCCAACGCAGGCCTGCGCCTGGATGCACTCCTCGCCGCCGTGCTCGGTCTCGCGATCAACTACTCGGCCTACGAGGCCGAGATCTACCGCGCCGGTCTGCAAGCCGTGCCGCCGGGACAAATGGAGGCCGCCCTCGCGCTCGGCATGTCACAGCGTCTCGCGCTGCGCCGTATCGTCCTCCCGCAGGCCGTGCGCATCGTGATCCCCGCCACGACCAACGACTTCATCGCGCTCTTCAAGGACACCTCCGTGTGCTCCGTGATCACCGTCGTCGAGCTCACCAAGAGCTACAACATCGCCGCGATGAACAACCCCGCCGACGTGCTCCCGCTGGCCGTGCTCGCGGGCCTGCTCTACCTCGCGATGAGCTACCCGCTTTCGCTGCTCTCGAGCCGTCTCGAAGCGAGGCTGCGCCGATGAGCGAGGTCGCCAGCGCACGCGCCGCCGGGCAGAGCCCCGTGATCCGCGTCGCGGACTTGCACAAGCGCCACGGCGAGCTCGAGGTCCTGCGCGGGATCACGCTCGAGGTGCAGCGGGGCGACGTGGCCGTGATCATCGGCCCCTCCGGCGGCGGGAAGAGCACCTTTCTGCGCTGCCTGAACGGCCTCGAGCGCTTCGACGAGGGCCGCGTGACGATCCACGGCACGACGTTGCTGCCGCAGATGGAGCGCTCGCTCGAGGCACGCGCCCTGCGCGAGGTGCGCGCGCACGTGGGCATGGTCTTCCAGCAGTTCCATCTCTTCCCGCACATGACCGTGCTCGAGAACATCGTCGAAGCGCCGATCCACGTCGCGCACGTCCCGCCCGAGGAGGCGCGCACTCGCGCGCGCACGCTGCTCGAACGCGTCGGCCTCGCGGCCAAGGCCGAGCGCCGCCCCGGCGTGCTCTCCGGCGGCGAGCAGCAGCGCGTCGCCATCGCGCGCGCCCTCGCGATGAACCCCGAAGTGATCCTCTTCGACGAACCCACGAGCTCGCTCGACCCGCGCATGACCGGCGAAGTGCTCTCCGTGATGAGCGACCTCGCGCAGGAGGGCCTGACGATGCTCGTGGTCACGCACGCCATGGCCTTCGCGCGCAAGGCCGCCAAGCACGTGCACGTCTTCCACGAGGGCCGCGTGGTCGAATCCGGCCCGCCCGAACAGGTGCTCGAGGACCCGCGCGAACGCGTGACGCGCGAGTTCCTGAGACTGGCCTGGGGGTAGGGGCGTGGCGGTGGGCCCTGAGCGTGGCCTCGCCCCGCGCTCTGCCGGCCACGAACCTTTCGTTTAGCCGGTCACTAACCTTGCGATCAGCCGATTCCCAGGGTTACGATCAGCCGGTGCCCGGAACCCCTCGCTACCCGCGCTACGCCGAGCCGCGCCTGATCGAAGCACTGACGGACTCGCCGGTCGTCCTGATCCACGGCCCGCGCCAGTCCGGGAAGACGACCCTCGCCCAAGCCGTGGGCGAGCGCCTCGGCTACGCCTACCAGAGCTTCGATGACGATGTCGCGCGCCTCGCGGCGCAGGCGGACCCGGCCGGCTTCGTGGCCGGTCTGCCTGAGCGCGCGATCCTGGACGAGGTGCAGCGGGTGCCGGGGCTCTTTTCCGCGTTGAAGTCGGCCGTCGATCGCGAGCGCGTCGCAGGCCGCTTCCTGCTGACTGGATCGGCCAACGTGCTGCTCGTGCCGAAGCTGGCGGACTCACTGGCTGGTCGCATGCAGATCCTGCGCCTCCATCCGCTCGCGCAGTCCGAGTTGGCGCGGCGGCAGCCGCGCTTCCTCGAGGTCCTGTTCGGGGGCGGGTTCAAGACTCGCCGGACCGAGCGCCTGGGGGTGGAGCTCTCGGAGCGGATCGTCGCCGGTGGATACCCTGCTGCGCTCCTGCGGGCCGCCGGCCGGCGCCGTGCAGCCTGGTACCGGGACTACCTCGACGCCATCGCTCAGCGTGACGTGCGCGACCTTGCGCGCATCAGCGCGCTCGACGCGCTGCCGCGCCTGCTGGCGCTGGCGGCAGGGCAAACGGCGCGCCTCTTGAACGTGACCGATCTGGCTGCACCCTTCCAGTTGAGCCGCCCGACGATCCGCGACTATGTCACGCTGCTCGAGCGCGTGTTCCTGCTCGAGTCGCTTCCGCCCTGGCACAGCAACCGCCTGAGCCGGCTGATCAAGACCCCCAAGCTCCACCTTGGCGATACCGGGCTCGCCTGCGCGCTGCTCGGCGTGGATGCCGCGGCACTTCAGGCCGACAGGCCCCTGCTGGGCCAGCTGCTCGAGACCTTCGTGTTCCAGGAGCTGCGGCGGCAGGCCAGTTGGCACGAGGACTCGCTCAGGTTCTTCCACTACCGGGACAAGGACGGCGTGGAAGTGGACATCGTCATCGAGCGGGGCGCGCGCGATCTCGTCGGCGTAGAGGTCAAGGCGGCGGGCACGCTGAGCGCGGCCGACTTCCGGGGGCTACGCAGGCTGAGGGAGATCACGGGCAAGAGATTCCTCGGCGGTGTGGTGCTCTATGACGGCGAGACCCGCGCGAGCTTCGGGGAAAGGCTGCACGCGGTGCCGCTACGGGCGCTGTGGGAATCGAGTTGAAGGAGCCAACGTCTTTGCCCACGCGATGGCCTTCGCGCGCAAGGCGGCCAGGCACGTGCACGTCTTCCACGAGGGCCGCGTGGTCGAGTCCGGCCCGCCCGAGCAGGTGCTCGAGGACCCGCGCGAACGCGTGACGCGCGAGTTCCTGGAGCTGGCGCAGCCCTAGCGCGGCCGGCGGACGGGCGTGAGCTTCAGCGCCTGCCGCAAGAGCGCCGCGAAAGCCCGCGCGTCGATGTCGCGCGCCGTGCGGACCTTGATGTGGCGCACGTACGCGCCCTTGCCCTCGAGCAGCTTCTTCGGGTCGTCGAGCTTCGATCCGTAGAGGAAGCCGAACTGCGTGTACTCGGGCTCGCCTGCGTAGACGTACGCGACAGGTTGCGTGCCGGAGAGCCAGCAGCCGTTGCCCCATTTGACGGACTCGACAAGCTTCGGCTGGGCGCGCTTCACGAAGCGCCGCAGGGCGCGGATCACGACCTGGTTCTTCGGGCGCTGGTCGGCGAGGTAGAGATCGAAGGTGGCGTAGGCTTTCATCTTCGGCATTGGTGTGCCTCGTGGAAGGCGGTCGTACGGGGATGAGGCGGGCGTGAGCGGGCCGCCGGCCGTTCGCGTGGGCGGGAGCTGGCCGCTGGCGCGGGCAGGAGCGCCGCGAGGACGATATCCTCGGAGCCTCACGCGCGCCCGTAGCTCAGTCGGATAGAGCGGCGGTTTCCTAAACCGCAGGCCGGCAGTTCGAATCTGCCCGGGCGCACCAACACAACGCTGTGTGCGTGCGTGGCTTACGCGCGCGACGAGCTGATGCGCGCCGCGAGTGATCAGCGGCTGTGCCACTTTGGTGCCACGCTGCGCGGCCGCCATTGGCCGCTCCTGTGCGCGTCTGACCGCGCCTGACCGAGCCAAGCGGACAGCACGATGCGCCGAAACCGCAGGCCGCGAGTTCGAAATCGGGATGCGAACTGGTAGCCGCCACGCCGCAGCGGATCGCGCAGGCCGCAACGTGCGCGTCGGCGCCAAGCGCGGACCCACCGGGCTGCGCGACGACCACGGCCCCGCGCAGACGGCTTGGCTTGAGCCATCCCCACGCCGGGAGGTGGGTGGGCCGCAGCATGGTCGCCCTGCCTGTGCGGCGCCCCGTTGCCTCATCGGCCAGTGGCAACGGAAGGGCCGCCGCAGTTGGATGCGACGGCTCTTCGTAGGCCAGCAACTTCGCTACCCGGGCGCGACTCGGCTAGTCGTCGTCGTCATCGTCGTCGTCGTCCTTGCCGCCGGCGTGTTTTATTTCCCCAGCGCCCACCGAGAGATTCCCGGTCGTGCTCGGCCAGCCACCCGACCCGCCCTTCCCACCAGAGCTGCCTCTTCCTTCGGAACCACCCTTGCCGCCGGAACCGCCGTTGCTGCCCTTGCTGAACTGGATCATCATAGGAGTACTGAAGACCGCGGAGACTTGAGGTAGATGACGCTCGCGAGGGAGCCACAGGCCGCGATCTATCCCCGCGGCACCGTCTCGAACGCCGTCCACGATTCAAGCCCACGAGAACTCCGGTGCAAAGGTGACACGGCGTACTCATCCTCCGACCCCCAGTCCGAACTCCTACCAGGTGCTCGGGGCCCTCATCAATGCGCTCGGTCTGCGTCAGAACCTCGTCAGACAACTCGGGCGATCGAGGTCGAGCAGGGCGACGCTCGATCGAGTGCTTCAGGGTCACCCTTCTCCGCAGTGGGAGCCGATCTTGCTGTGGGTCCTTCTCGAGACGGTCGAGCCAGGCGTCCCTGGCTCCGTCATCCGCGAACAGCCCGGCGATCGTGCTGACCGACTGGAGCGATCACGTCGATTTCTTGATGCGGTGACTCCGCAGGGGCTCAAGAACGACCCGCACCGGGCAAGGCGCGAAGCGCGACGATGCCAAGCGCTCGATGCACTTCACCCAGAGGAGCGCGAGGTACTTCGCCGCGTTTGCCAGATGATGGGCGCCATCCGCGCCCGGTTTGATGCGTGGAACAACTACGCGAGCTTCCTCGACCTCGACATGGCAGCGCGCCGCAATCCACGTGCCGCCGCGTTCGGCTGGTGGCGACTCTCCCTGATTGATGCCGCTGTTCGATGCGCAGCGTTGCTTGGGCTCCAGGCGCGTGATCCTGGGGCGCTCGAGGCCATTGTGCTTGCGCATGGCTCGGCGGGAGCGCTGTTGCGGGCCATCATGCGAAGGCGAGGACTCTCCGTCGCGAGCCTGGCGAAGCGTAACAGTGCCTTCGCCCGAAACCTGAAACGATGGCGATCAGGAAAGGCGATGAGTCCAGCATCCGTCGAGCAAGTGAGCGTGCTGTCTGGCGGATCCGAACAGGAACAACGCCTGGTGGCGTGGTCGCTACGCTGGGCAGGGGCTCTCGACCATGCCCGCGGCCGGGCGGCGAAGAGCTTCGGCCGTGAAGAAGCCGACGAATGCGTCCGGGGCTTCTTCGGGATCGTGCGCTACATCCACTCGTTCATCGAGGAGGGCGTCCAGGGCAATTCGATCAAGCGCGACGAGCTGTGGCACACACTCTCGGCGGGTTCGTTGGACGCCATCGGGAGAGTCCTCCTCGTTCGAGCGGCGTCAGTGTCACGTGACGCTCAGTTCCAAGCGGATGTTGAGGCACTAATCTGCACCGACATGCGCGCGTCCTGGCTCTGGGGAGAGCGAATTCAGTGCTGGGCAAGGAAGGCATCAGGGTCGAGCGCCTCGCGCCGAGCGCTCGTGCGCGCACCATCCCTTCTCGTTCCCAGCCCAGCGCTTAGACGCAGGTTCTGGAGAAGTTACTCGAGCACGAGTGGCCGCAGAATTGCCGCTCGGCCAGGGCGAGAGGTGGTCGTTCCGACGGTACGCATGGATCCGGAACTCGTTCTTGCGCACGTTGCAGCCCGAGAGCACCGCTGGGCGGATGCGGTCTCACAGCTTGAGGGCTGGGTGAAGACTCACGCACCCAACGGGCTCGTCCTCGATGAACTTGCACGGTGCTTGCGCAGAAGCGGGCGGAGGAAGAACGCGCGCGCCATCGCCAAGAAGGCCGCGCTGCTGGGCTGGAGCGGATCTCTTCTAGAACTCGACAGCTCGCACTTCAGGTCCGCGGAATGAGCGCGAGCCAGCTCCCCTCTCAACCGGCCGCTAGGCGATTAGGGCCTCCCCAGATCCCACTCGAAAGCTCGATGGCATTTTGCTCGGGTGTTGGCGTAATAGTCCCACCATGCCCACCACCCCCGACCTCCGCACGCTCGTCGAGTCCTTCACGAACGACCTCTCCACCGTCATGCGCCGCGCCGCCCTCGAAGAGGTGCACGCGAAGCTCACGCTCGCGATTGGGAACGTAGCCCCCAAGCGCCGTGGCCCTGGCCGCTCGCGAAGAACCGCGACCGCCGCCGTCCCCCAGAAGAAGAAGGGCGGCAAGCGCACCGCCGCCGACCTCGGCGCGATGAGCGACGCAGCTGCTCGCCCACGTGAAGGCCAACCCCGGCGCGCGCGGCGAGCAGATCGCGGCGGCACTCGGCACCGATGTCGGCACGATGCGTCTGCCGATGCAGAAGCTGATCGCGGCGAAGAAGGTCAGGGTGAAGGGCGTGAAGCGCGGGACGCAGTACTTCGTGCGGTAGCGGTCGTAGACCTGTTCGCGATTCACGGCGCCCCAGCGTGGGCAGGTACCGCCGGTTCAAGGACAGGCCGATCGGCTTCGAGCTGGAGGTCTGGGGTGACTCCTGATGGAGGATAACACCTCGTTCGCCCCCCCCCTCCACCGGACGCTTCGCCGCCTTCCGATGCGAAGCCGGCCTCCGCCCGCCTGCTCGACCCCGATCCGACAGGACCTGCGGATCGCACAGGCTCGGCACCGAGACCGGCGCGCGGAGTATGGTGCTGCGACGCAACCGAAGCCGGGAGGATCCGGACGAGTGCCGTGCTCCCGCGCTGCACTCCTGGTATGTATCTTGGCCTGCCATGCGTATCTCCAAGTGGAAGACCGACCCGGCGACCTCCCGTCGGATGAGGATGGTACGCCGCCGTGGGACGGCACCGGAGCGAAGGGCTGAGCAGGCGCTTCGCACGCTCCGCGTGAGATACCGCAGAAACGCGGCCACACTGCCCGGAACCCCAGACTTCGCGGGTGTGCGCCATCGGTGGGTTGTCATGGTTCATGGCTGCTTCTGGCACGCACACGATGGATGCGCACGGGCTACGCATCCAACTCGGAACGGCGATGCATGGTCGTCGAAGCTGTGCGCGAACCGTCGGCGTGACCGCCTGGTCCGGGCGAGTCTGCGACGTCTTGGATTCGCAGTGCTCACTGTGTGGGAGTGCGAGACTCTGAACGCTCCATTGATGATCCGGAGACTGGGGGCGTTTCTCACTCGCACGGGTGTACCCATCGGTAGTCGGTCGCCGGTGCCCGCTCGGGAATCCAAGACTCTGCCCACTCTCGACTGCAGAGCGGACCTAAGGACAAGCCTTGACTCCCCTGAGCCCGAGGGCCGTGTTCCTGGGTCTGCGTCGGAGCGAGCCGGGCGACTGGCCCGAACCAAGCCCGCGGATCAGGAAGCAAGCGCACGCCGCTCGGCTGCGCCCGTCCCGTTGCTCGGGGTCAGCCTGTTTGTCGGTGGAGGTATCGGTGACCTATCGCTACGTTCAGCGGGGTTGAAGTGCTCTGTGCTTCGGAGCTGCTTCCTGACAGGGCCGCTGTATACCAAGCCAATTTTCCTGAAACGTGGCTGTGTGTTGGTGACATTCGCAAGTTGAAGTCCGACGTCATCGAGAGGACGCGTGCGCTCTTGGCCGGGCGCCGCTTGGATGTCCTGTTCGCCACCCCCCCATGTCAGGGTATGTCGAAGAATGGCCGCGGAAAGTTGCTCAACGGAATCGCGCAGGGCGGAAGCCCCACTTCGATGAGCGTAATACTCTCGCCCTTGAGGCTGTCGACATTGCGCTGAAGTTGCAGCCGAGGATGATCGTCTTCGAGAATGTCCCGGAGATGGAGTATGCCCTGGTAGAATCCGACGACGGTCGCATCCTCGACTTGATGGATGCGATTGCGGATCGGCTTTCGGTTGAATACTGTGGAAACAGCAAGGTTGTCGAGTTCGCAAATCTGGGGGTGCCGCAGCGGCGTCAGAGGCTAATCACCGTGTTCATGCGCCGCGACTTTCCTTCGTCTACGACGCCGCTCGACTTCACCGTTCTACCTCCCGCCACTCACTCACCTACGCCGGACATGTTCACCAAGCCGTGGGTTACGGTCTCTCAAGCCCTGGCAGGCGTTCCTCCGCTGGATGGCGGGGATCCGGACAGCGCATCATGCAAGTCAGTCCAGTATCACCGTGTCCCGGTCCTTGATACCGACAAGTATTTCTGGGTCAGCAACACCCCCCCAGGCCGCGGCGCGTTCGACAACCAATGCGCGAATCCATCCTGTCTGTTCGCCGGGAATCCAACGCATGGTTCGCGACACGATACGTCCGGCATCAATCGCGCCAACAAGACCACCCCCATTCGGTGCGTCAAGTGTGGCTCCTTGCTTCCGCGCCCATGGGTGATCGAACGAGGTGAGCATAGACTGATGTCAGGTTTTACGAGCGCCTACAAACGGATGCGGAGACATAGGCCAGCGCGCTCACCAAGAACCTCTCATATGCATGCTCCGATCAGAAACTGCATCCCACCCAACACCGGGTCCTTTCGCTGCACGAGGCCTTCATCCTACACACGATTTCAGACTATGCCTTCCGGTGGGTGCGGAATGACGGGAAGGCACTGTCGGACAAGACCATCCGCGAGATCATTGGCGAGAGCATCCCCCCGAAGGGGCTCGAACAAGTCTTCACCCACCTGCTTCGACAACTAGAGCTGCGTCGCCCGAGGACGTGCAGCCATGCCTTGAAGGAGCATTCCGCCGTTCATGCCGTCGATAGCCTCTAGGTATCTCTGATCATCGAGTACGACGGACCAGCCCTCATACATTTTTTTGATGCCGGGCTTGGCCATGATCGAAACCGATGTGGTTCGCCCGCCACCTTCACGGGGCTTCACGATCTTGCCCCAGTCCTCGGTTGTCAGCTCGTTGCTATAGAAGACGGCGACAATTGTGGGAGCTCCCTCAATGAAGTCCCACAGGAGTCCGAAGAGGTGGTTGGTCTCGCGATGGTGGGCCTTCCAATCGTATCCCGTCATAACGGCGATCCGTTGGTCTCCGATATCTGGCCGGTCAGGTTTCGCTTTCCCTGGTGCCTGTGGAGTAGGGACACTACCGCACGTCGCCTTCACCTCGCACCCGCCGGTCGAGAACGGCTAAACGGCGCTTTGTCTCGAAGGCGCGAACGATTGCGCTCCCACTCAGCGAGTCCAGCGGCGTCCATAAGCAGGAGGTCGGGATACCCATCCTGGTGGGGGTTCTTCTTGAACAGCTCCGGACACTCAAGGATCACCGCGGCAGCAGACCTCCCCGAGAAAGGCGCTGAGGTTCCGCATTCCCAGTAGCGCGAAGACGTCGACGTCAAATCCGCGCAGCTTGGTGATGAGTGAGACTACGATGAACCGACGCTTCAATCCTCCTGGGGGTCGATCTCGATGCCCCGGGAGCGTGGAGTATGCGGGCGTTGTTGATTATGTACGGGAGGCTGCCAATCATCGGAGCCTCCTCCGCTGCGACGTCGACCCGGACTTCGCCCGGGGATGCGCGATTGCCGATTCTGTGAATAACTCCTGGGGCGCAACACGCAACGCGGCTGCAATTCGGAAGACGTTGTTCAGCCCAAGATTGCGCTCCCCGCGCTCAATCCCGCCGACGTATGTCCGATGAAGCCCGGCCCGCTCCGCCAGCTCTTCCTGGGAGAGCGCGGCCGCTTGTCTGAGCGCGCGAAGCCGTTGGCCGAATCGCCTGAGGTGGGAGTCCATTTCCTCAGGGGAGCCTGATGATGCCTATCCTGCTACAGACTATCGGTAGCACTCGCTCGGGCTCGCTGGCACGGTGCCCGGGGGCCGAGTTGAGACAGGACGTCGCCAGAGGGACTTGGGCGTCGGGGCTGGGGACCGCTAAGTCGCGTCTGGACGCTGCATGGAGTCCCGTCAGATCAGGCTCACCGCGCTCAGAAGGACGAAGGTCGCGGAGAAGAGGCCAGGTGCTGCCCCTGAGTGGGCTGTGCAGACGTGTGCCGTTACGCCCCTGCGAGTCTAGTCCACCGGCCTGTCGCGGCTCTTGAGCCTGAACTCGCGCGCAACCTCATCGACCTCACCCACGTCCCAGCCGAGTGCCGCCAGTACGGGCTCGACGATCGTGGCCCGGGTGTTCATTTCGTTCAGGCCCTCGCTCCCGGCACGGGCGATCCGCTTGCGAACATCGGCGAGGGTCTTGGTGAGCATGGGCGGGACATGGTAGCGGATCGACTCGAACGGCACTCAGGTGGCGTGCCGCGGTCGGGGCCAGGCAGACGTACCGCTACCGAACGATCGCCGCGCCGGGCTGCTCGCCAACCGTCAGCCGGGTTGGACCGATCCATCGCCCACTCAAGGGCGGCTGGGCCGTCAGGCCGGTCGCAGTCCGGCCTTCTTCCGGATCGCGGGCACCTTCGTGTTGTTGTAGGGAATGACCACACGGTCGGTGTCGCGACAGCCTCGTACCTCCAGCTCAACAGCCGCTGGCCCGCGCCCAAGTCATCGCCGAAGCAGTCATGGATCAGGTCTCGGCCGGAGAGGTGGTCCTGGGATCCTCCGGACTGAAGAAGCCGATCAAGTAGCTTCTGCCCCACAGCAATCGGTTGATCATCATCGGTGGCGCCGTTGACGAAGTGCACAGTCACGTGCACGACGGTCGGCTTGCGGGAATCTCTGTGAGCAGGCACGCGCTCAGAATACCCGAACCGGCGCTCGGCTCGGTTCTGCTCGCGGCGGTGGTGGGCTGGGGCCAGGCGACCCTAAGTGAGTGGCTCCGCGCTCGGGTTCGCCCCTTCCCGTTTCGTCCAGTAGCCCCGCACGTACACCCGCAGCTCGCATCGGGGATCCACCCTGTCCGCATAGCACATCGCCCAGCTCAGCCGATCGTCGATCTCCCCGCCCTTCGTGACGACCAGCCCAGCATCGTTCAGCACCTTCAGCGACTCGATCACGTACTCGCGGACCTCTTGTGCGAGTCGCCAGCCGTTCACGCCTCGGAGTAGTTCCTTCTCGCGCTTCTCGAACTCCTGCCGCGCAAGCCACTCCTTGTGCTCACGCTCTTGACGCTCAACAGCCTCTCGCTCCCATTGCTTGTGGCGGATCTGCTCCTGCCTGACGTCATCGGCGACCTTGTAGATCTGGATGACGAAGCGATTCAGCGTCTCCTCGATCCGGTGCTTGTCCGTGTCGCGCTGCTCGGGACGGGTACCCCAGTTCGGGCGCGTGACGATGATCAGGCGAAGCACGTCCACGTGCATCTCCTGATGCCGAACACGACCCTGTCGCCGGAGAAGTCCGCCATTGCGCGATAGGGGGAGGGTTGGATCGTCGTGACGCGAGTCTGGAACCAGCGCCGGCGGATCTTGTGTCCTGCCCTGACCCTGGACCAGTGGCCGTTCGCAGGGATCGGCACGCCGAGCCTGCGGCACGTCTTCGCCAGCGCGACGCTGGTGACGCCGTACTTCTTGGCGACGTGGATCATGGGCTCGGCCCAGACCTGCTCGTAGAGGTCGGCGCGGCGGTAGGTGACGGTCTGCTTCGTCATGGTGCGCAGGAGACCCCGCTTGGTGACACAACCTGTAGGCGGCTGATGGCGTCTCGCTCCTCGGTCGCGACCAGACGTGTGTAGATCCCCAAGGTTTCGGTTGGGGATGCGTGGCGTGCGAGCAACTGCACGGCCTTCACGTTGGCCCCCGAGCGCACGAGGTTCGTTATGAAGGCGGACCGGAGCGAGTGCACGTCGGCGACATGTCCCGAGGCGTCCTCGTACTCGAGGCCCGCGGCTGCGAGATCCCGTTCGATCCAGAACGTGGCTCTGTGCCGGAACGAGGCAGGAAGTCCAAGAAGGGACGCTGTGGGGAGCTTGCCTCGCGTGTATGGGGCGAGGTCATGAGCAAGGACGCCGTGGAGCGGCAAGCGCGCTTCCTTCCGGTTCTTCGAGACGCTTGCTCGCACTGTCAGCATGGGGCCACTCGGCGCATCCAGGTCGAGGTCGCCAGCTTGCAGGCCGCAGATCTCGCTGATGCGCAGCCCTGCCTCGCAGCCCAGTCGCCAGGCGAGGGCGCGCACAGGCCCGGTCACTCTCCGAAGCGCTGGTCCGTTGTGCGCGGCGAGCACGAGCTTCCGGAGGTCCTCGGGGCCCAAGGCACGGCGGACGTGCTTGGGGTCGATGCTCGCGTTCAGCGGCTCAAGGTTCTCGAAGGGGTTCTGGAGAGAAGGCTGCGGGCGACGGCCCAACGCGCGAACTCCTTGCACGCTTGCAGCCGATGGTTGGATTCCCGGACCGAGATCCTTGTCCTGGGGGGCCGACCGCGAGTTCCTTTCCTCGGGCTTGGGTGCGCGACCCTGCCCTCACGCCTGGCATGGAGATGGTGCTCGACTGCGACTGCGTCCAAGTCCGACATCCCCATGAAGCCGCAGCCGATGAACGTCGCGCGGACGCGGTTCACCACCAACTCGACCCAACGCGGTGTACGGCCCCGGGCGCGAGCGTCTCCTGGAACTCGTCGATCAGCCTGTCGAGCGCGCGGGATGGGTGGGCGGCGGTGGGGGAACGCATCGCGGGCATCTGGAAGGAGGCTGGTGAAGGGGGAGCGGAACACCAAGTTGTCCGGGGAAACGGGCGAGGGCGGAGCAGGAAACAGCCCCACGACAAGCGGCCCGCGGTCACCCAGCCAGTGCTCGCGAGGCACAAGCGGCGCTAGGATCGTCCGCGAGATGCGACCGCGCGGCGTCAACAAGGAGAACAACCGGCTCTACAAGATCTGGTTCTCGATCCATGCTCGCTGCGAGAAACCGAACGATCGTGGGTACCCGTACAACGGCGCGCTCGGCATCAAGGTGGCCGCAAAGTGGTCGAACTTCGAGCCCTTCCGGACCTGGGTGATCGCCGCTGGCTCAAAGCCAGGGCTCTGGCTTACGCGCATCGATCACACCAAGGACTACTCCCCCAAGAACTGCATCTGGTCGAGCAGCCACGACGTACTGCGCAAGCGGAAGCCTGCCAGTCACGCGCCAGTCGCAAGGAGACCGCTCAGGGCGCTAGGTGAGACCAAGGCGCTGCTTGCGTGGGCGCGGGATCCGCGCTGCTCCGTGACGGCTTCCACGATCGCGAAGCGTCTCGACCGAGGTTGGGACGCGAAGTCGGCGATCACGGCTCCGCCCCAGACACCCGGATGCCGAGGAACCGTCTTCACCAAGGTAAGGGCCTTCGGTCAGGTCAAGGGGCCTGCGGCCTGGTCGCGAGACAAGCGGTGCCGCGTGACGAAGGCAGGCTTGTCGCGACGGCTCCGCCGAGGCTGGGATCCGGAGAGGGCCATCACCACGCCAGCGTACGGGCTGCGTGGCCGGCCCTGAGCGGCAGATCCACCCAGAGAAGTGGGGAAAAGCCAGTCTCCTATGGCCCCTGGCGTCGATTCTGAGCCTGGGATGCGGCCCGGCTTGCGCTCCACCACCCGGGAGCTACCGTCGGGCCATGGTCGCGATCAGCGAGTGGTACGAGCGCGAGCGCGCGAGACAGGAGATCTTCGAGCTGGAGGAGTTGGCGAGGCAGCTGTTGGCGCGTGAAGCTCCAAAGGAGCAGCGGTCAGCGTGAGGCTCGTCGTCGGAATCGTCGCGTTCCGCGCGCTACTGGCGCTCTGGTCCGAGGCTGGCGCCCTTGTGCTCCAGCATGAGTGTTCTCGGCGCAGCGCATGCGCTGGTGGGCTTTCGCTGCTGGCGAAGCGGGAGTTCGCGGGTCGAGCTCCGGCGATGCCATGCCTCGCCCGGGATCGTTGAGATCGATCGGATTGCGACAGGATGGCGCGCTTGGCAGGAGGGACGGCCGAGAGATTGAACGGCAGCCGTCGAACCGATGCAGCGCCGGAATTCCCTCGATTGAAACTTGAAGAGGGGGGATTCCGAGAATCTTGGCGGACACTCGCAGCTCAGTTCGCTGAACGCTGCGCGAATTGGCAGCGGAGGGCTGCGGTTTTTTCGAAGACAGGGGGGTTGACAGCCAAGCGGAGCACGAAGAGGATCTGAGAGCCGTGAGACTTCCACTCACAATCGCGCCTCGACTCGCACGCCAGATCCGCATCAAGAGGCACGCGGATGTCTGCTTCAGGCAGGCATGTGCGACAAAGGCGCAGGCGCGGCGCTGAAGCGCAAAGGAAGCGGTCCTCCCTCTCCATCGAAGCGAAAGGACACTCGTGAAAGCCGCATACAGGTACTCCACAGAACCGAGCAGACAAGCACACCACAGGTCTGCCGACCTGCCGGAGACGGGCGTCCCATCGAGGCGGGGCGCACGCAGGGTGTGTTTGCCTGTTATCGGACTGGGTGCCTTGGCGATCACAGCGCTGTTCGCTTCGTGCACAGCGACCCTTCCCAAGCATGCTCGTTCGCTTGATGTTGATGGCGAAGTGGTGTCCGCGGAACTGCTTTCCAAGACCGACGCCGACAAGCGACTCGTAGAGCTCAAGTGGACAGAAACACAATATGGGCTCCAGAACGTAACGAACGGCCCGATCTCACTGCGCTTGCTGGCCCCTCTCGCGACCCTGGCGGCGAGCCTGGTGTCATACGGAGTAGACGCAGTCGCGGGGCGTTAGAGAACGAGGCTGACCTGTTCAGGGGCAACTACGAAACAAGTGCATCTGGCTCCTTCTGGGGCCGAAACCAGGAGGCACAGTACAGCGCAGTGAGAATTGTGCGACTACTAAGGCCCACACGGACCCGCCGGCGATGGAGGTCATTCTTGGTTCGTCCTTATCGAAGACTCGCGTACTTTCTACATCCAGCCGCTCTACGCCAGATGCGAGAGCAGCAGGGCAAAGTCCTGGGCTTCTCTTGGCTGCCGTGGAATGCGGCGAGCTGGTTCTTGGATAGCTCAGGGTGCGTCGATCTTGAGATCACTGTTGAGCTGGATGACCCCGCGGCAAGGAGGGAAGGGGAGGCCAAGAAGCGTAGCAGCAATACGCTTCGGTGGACGACGAGCCTCGACGACCCGCAGGCGCTTCAGGCTCAGAGCTTCAAGGGGCAACGCTGCGGCCCATACCCATTCCCCGACTCGTCTCGGGCCGACCACGGTGCCTGCAAGCTGGCGATTGCGATTAGGGAGTCTGACAGCTTGCGCGCAGGCGTCTATGTGCGGCAAGCTGCCACCGCCCTCAGAGATGACAAGGAGAAGATCATCAACATCATTCTCCCCAACCAAGGAGCCGGAGCCCACACCATCACGGAGGGTGCTCGGCGCCGTCCCAAGCAGCCTTGCCAAGACCTGTGGAAAAACCTGCCCGACTAGCCCCCTGCGCAAAGAGGACTTCTGCGATGCCCATACTTCAGGCACAACTGCTCGCGCTCGTACTACTCGCCATCACCACGCAGAATCCGGCCCCCCAGCCGGGCACCACACCCTCCGCAGGGAGCACCGAGCCGGAGTTTCTCGAGTTCCCGCTCTCCACTAACCACTTCCCGGAGTTCCTGGCAAGCTCCACGGAGCTCACAAGAGAATTTGATGTACGCGCACTGCGACTTGTGTATACGGGAATACGGCTCTATGGAACCCGATGCAACAATCGCAATCGCATTCAATCGGGACGAAGTCAACGGCAAGACGCAGACGCCGTCAATGACGCAGGTCCGCGCTGTGTTCCAGACGGCGTGCGAAGAGTGGATGAAGTACGCAGGCGTCACGTTTAAGATCATCGTGCCTACCGAGGATCCCGAGACGACCTGGAGTACAGTCGACACGGTCTACAAGGCAAATGTAAGAGTGACATTTCAAGGGGCGCCGAATACCTACACAAGTGCCCTGGGCACACAGAGCATCGATCCTGCTGTGTTTGCTCCCGGCCGCCCAAGCATGGTACTGGCCGGAGTAGGCGACAATCCGCCGAGGGACCTCCTTCGAATTGTTGTCCACGAGCTCGGGCATGTACTCGGATTCGAGCACGAACATCAGCACCCGTTCTACTTGTGCTCCGCTGAGATTGATGCAGACATGATTTGCAGGACGTGGGGCCTCTCCCCTAGGGAGTTCAATGCAAACTTCAAGGCTCTGGATCCCAGCTATTCCTTCAGCTGCGACGCCGCCATCGACGCACAGTCTGTGATGGGGTACAGCCTCGACCAGCGGTTCTTTAGGAGCGGTGCACAGAGCCCTTGCTTCGCAACGCCGGGGGATCGTCTATCGGAACGCGATCAGCGGTGCGTGGGCAAGGTATATCCGAAGGACAAGGAGGGTAGGGCAGCGCGCTACGCGGAACGGCTTGTGGCACTGGAATCTAGGCAGGGAAGTGCAATGGAGGCCGCGCACTTCGCGTGGACTCGGATGAGCGCAAGGAAGGGAAAGGAGCGGCTGCCGGAGTCAGTCAAGTGAGCTCCGGCGATGCCGAAGACAGTTGTCGTCACTCGCATCATTGAGTCCAGGAATACCTCAGCGTCCCGAAAGGTTCGTGCATGCGTTCACGCTGCTGTAAAGAGCTTCTCCTCGAACTGGCATCCGTATACCGGATGGGCGAGGACAAGGGATCCGAGACACTCGACGATCTAGTCGATCGCGCTGGGCGGCTTACGTCAGCTTGGCCCCCCAATCTGTTCGCGTTCACCAGCAGGCTTCTCCTTACCAGCGAGTCATACAAGAAGGTTGT
>JADJLZ010000003.1 GCA_016709875.1 Planctomycetota bacterium
GAACGCGACCACAACGCCTGGAGGCTCGCGGAGAGCGCGGCTTCCGCAACGAGATCGACGGAAATCGCCCTGTCCCGCGCCGGCTCGCAAGGCGCGCCTGGAATCTGCCGAAACAAGGCCTAGCTCGAGGAGCTTCGAATGAAAACCGTCGCCAAGTACGCAGCCATCGGTGCAGGCGCCATCGCCCTGCTCTTCGGATCCTTCGTGACCTTCTCCGCGCCTCCGGCCAGCCGCTGCAAGATCGCGATCCTGAAGAACTTCGTGAAGGCGCCCCGACGAGCCCGCCGAGGCCTGGACACGAACGGTTAACGGCGGTGACACCGCCGGAACGACCCCAGACACAGGGACACGGCAGCGAGACGGAACCCGCCGCGGACTCACGACACCAAGCTCGCCCCAAAGAGGACCTGAAGGCGCTCGGGGAGAAGTCGGTCGAGGTGCTGGCGCCTTCACGCTGCCCTCGCCGTTCAGCTCCGGACAACTGGTGGACATCCAACAGGCGATGAAGTCGAAGAACCGGGCAACCTCGACACGCCGAGACGTAGGTCGCGCAGCGCGAACGCGAGCTCCGACGACCGCGAACACGACCCCGACGAGCGCCACCAGGAGCTCTCCGCGCTGCGGTGACTCGCCGACAAGAGAGCGAGCCGCAGATGCTCTCCGCGGAAGTCGACGACAGCGCGGCGCGCAACGCGACAGACGCCGCGAGCTGGAAGGAGATCTCGGAGTTCTTCGAGGAGGGCGACCCCAAGGACATGGCCGGCAAGCTGCTCGCCTTCGCCCCGCCGAGAGGCGGCCAAGACCTGCGCTCGCTCGACGACGAACGCGCCAGCGCCCTCGTGAATGCGCTTCGGAGCAGAACTACCGCGACTAACATCGAGGCCCGGCCGCCCGCTGAGCCCGCGACACGGGCAAGAAGACCCTGAGGATCGTCCCGCCGCCAGGAATACGCATCCCGAGAGGCCGAGCCGCGCGCGCGCGGCGGGCAAAGGACTCGCGAAATTCCGTTCCTGCGGACAAGAAACACACCTCCCCATGGCCTCCAATCAGCCCGGAGGAAGTCCACGCGCTCGTCGGCGACGCCGGCGGGCACGCCCACGACGGCGATCGAGCCGCGCGACTTCCGCCAGCCGCGCCGGCTCTCGCCGGGTAGCTCTTGCGCCACAAGCGCACGGCGCAGCGCGCGTGCAGAGAGCCCGGCCGACTGGCCGAGGCGACCTTCCGCCGTGCCGACGCCGGCCGAGATCGTGGGCGGCAGCGAGGCGAGCATGCCCGAGGTCGTGCGCGAGCTCGAGGAGCCCTTCGCCGCGCTGCTCTTCGATTGCGGGTGGTGAGTCCTGCCTGGACGATCTGGGACATCTCGATCGCGCTCGGCGCCGTCGAGCGCATGCTCGGCTCGACCAGGTCGGGGGCAGAAGCCGCGCGCGCTGAGCGCTGTCGATTCGCGCTTTCAGCCGGGTGCAGTCGCTGCTGGTCAAGATCACGGACGCTGCTCCGGCAGCGCTTCCGAGCTTTCGATTCGAAGAACCCGCTACGTGCAGGACTTCGTCAGCCTCCACGCGGTCCAGGACGCGCAGGACCAGGGCGACCCTCGCGCCTGTGCGTGCAGGTCGGACTGCAGGGGTGAGTACGGCCCGGGCACGATCCGCGTCTGTCTCGGCGGTCCGCGCCTGCTCGAACCAGCGAACGGCGCCTCACGGGGGAAGGAGCAAGCACCGCCCGACGCTGCCGGCGCATATCCGGACCTCGAGGTGCAGCTCACGGCCGAGCTCGCAAGCGTCGAGTTGCCGCTCAAGGACGTGCTCGCGATCGAACCCGGCGACGTGATCCCCTCGATGTCGAGGTGGACAGTCCGCTCGCCTTGCACGTCGAGGATGAGGCTGCGGCAGCGCGCGCTGGGGCGAACGCTCTGGCCGCATCGCACTGCGCATCACGGAATTCGCGGCAGCGGCGGCGCCCAACCGGAAACACCACCACGAAGCCGAGCGACGAGCCGGCAGAACATCGAGAAGGCGATCGACGAGGCCACCGCGGCCGTCGCCGTCCAGACAGGCAAGCTCTCGAAGATTGAGGGCGACAAGCCGGCAGGCGAGGCTAGGGGCATGGACGGCCCGCGGGCGGCCTGCCAAGGTCAGCGCGTCCGGAGGTCGGCCGAGCGAAGATGACGCCCGCGGAGCTCGTGCGGCTCTCCCCGGCCCCGGTCGTCGAGCTCGATCGCGACGCGCACCAGCCGGTCGACATCCTCGTCGGCGGCAAGCCCGTCGCGCGCGGCGAGGTCGTCACGATCGGCGACAAGTACGGTGTGCGCGTGACCAGCGTCCAGGCAGCTGAACGCGCCCGGATGACGGTTTCGTCGCGCGCGGCCGGCTGTTCCAATCTCGAGACACTTCGCCGACCGGGCCACGATGCACTCTCCGTGATGCAACGGTTCTCTCGCGCGCTGCTGCGCTCCTCCGCTCCTGCTCCTCCTCGCCGCGCTCCTCGCGCCGGCCTGTTCGCAGCTTCGGCGCGCGCTCGTCCAAACAGCCCAACGTCGTGCTGATCCTCGCCGACGATCTGGGCTGGGGCGAGCTCGGCTACTACGGCCAGACGAAGATCCAGACGCCCGCTCTCGACGCGCTCGCCAGGCAAGGTGTGCGCTTCACGCAGGCCCACTCGGGCGCCCGTGTGCGCACCTTCGCGCTGCTCGCTGCTGACCGGCATGCACACCGGGCACTGGCGATCCGCGACAACAAGGAGCCCGAGCCCGAGTGGGCCAGGAGCCGTTGCCCGCGGGGATCCCGACGCTGGCCGAGTTGCTGCACGCGCGCGGCTACGCGACCGCGGCGATCGGCAAGTGGGGCCTGGGGCCGCCCGGATCCGTCGGAGACCCGCTGCGCCGCGGCCTCGACCACTTTGGCTACAACTGCCAGCGCGCGGCGCACACCTACTATCCCGGAGTGGCTCTACCGCGACCGCACGCGCGTCGCGCTCCCAACGACCCGCAGAAGAGCAGCGGCGCGAGCTACTCGCCCGACCTGATGCGCGAGGAGGCGCTCGAGTTCGTGCGCAAGAACGCCGACCGGCCCTTCTTCCTCTACTACGCGACCACCGTCCCGCACGTCGCGCTGCAGGTACCGAGGACTCCGCTGCGCGAGTACGCCGGCAAGTTCCCGAGAAGCCCTACGACGGCAAGCGCGGCTACACTGCCCACGCGACGCCGCGCGCGGCCTACGCCGCGATGATCACGCGCCTGGACCATGACGTCGGCGTGCTGCTCGCGGAGCTCGACAAGCTCGGCCTCGCGGAGGACACGCTCTTCGTCTTCACCAGCGACAACGGCCCGACCTACGCCGGCGGCGTCGACGCGAAGTTCTTCGACAGCACCGCGGGGTTGCGCGGCCTGAAGGGCGAAACTCTACGAGGGCGGCATCCGCGAGCCGCTGATCGTGCGCTGGCCCGGCCACACGCAGGCCGGCCGCGTCGAGAACACTTGCGCCGGCTGGGATCTGATGCCCACGCTCGCCGCCGCCTGCGGCGCACATGCGTGCCGAGGGACTCGACGGTGTGAACCTCGTCCCGCTCTTCGAGGGCGGTGCGCCTCCCCGCGCGACTTCCTCTACTGGAGACCGCCGACATGGGCGGCTGGCAGGCGGTGCGCATGGGCGACTGGAAGGCCGTGCCGCAATTTGAAGAAGAACATCCCCGGGCCGATCGAGGGTCTACGACCTCGCGCAGGATCCCGACGAGATGCGCGACGTTTCCATGCAGCACCCCGACATCGCCAAGCGCGCACGCGCGGCCTTCGCCTCGCGCACGACCTCCCCGATCGCGGAGTGGAACTTCACGCCGGCGAAGTAGCGCTGCTCACTGCCGGAAGTAGTTCGCGACGGTGTTCGCACCGGCGGCCGGGATCGATTGGGTACCGGGCAGGAATGCGTTGGTGTCGATGCGCGTGAAGCTCGAGAGCCGGATCACGTCGATCTGCTCCTGGCCCGGCGCACCGCGCCGAACGGGCACGAAGAGGAAGCTCGGAGAGTTGGTGTCGAGGGCGACCCCGTTCACCTGCCGCACCGGATGTCTGCCGTTGGCGAGGATCGTGCTCCCCGCACTGAACTGGCCTGGTGTGACCGCGAGCATCCCGAGGTTGCGCTGATCATCGAAGGCGAGATCGGTCGGGGTCCCAGTGAGCTGGTCGTCGCCGATCGAGACCTCGATCTTCATTTGCCGGTTGCGCAGATTGGGTGCCTGGCCGAACGCGAGTGGGATCGGCCCCACCGTCGCGCTGTCCACGGCGAGGTTCGAGACGGCCCCGCCGAGCTGCGTGGTCGGATTCCCGTTCGCATGGAGCTTGACCCGGTGCGCGATCCAGACCGAGGGACGGCTGTTGTGCGGATCGGGCTGGATCGCTTTTGCCTCGGGGAACACATAGGGCGTGCGCCAGATGATGTCGTCGAAGCCCCAGCCGTTGACACCGTTCGGACCCGACTCGAAAAGCGAAACATGGCCCGAGCGGTCGAGGATCCAGGCGAGGTAGGTGTTGCGCTGGAAGCCAAAGTTGGTTTCGCGCGGGGTGATCGCGATCGCGAAGGGGCGGTCGAGACCGCGCCGCACGACCTTGCGCACGTTGAGCGTAGCCATCGAGATGATCGAGACCGAGCCGGAACCCTCGTTGCAGACGAGGATGTCCTCGTTGTCCGGCGTCCAGGCAATCCCGCGAGGCGAGTTCCCGACCTGCGTTGTGTGCACGATCTGGTGAAAGGTGAGCGAAGCGGGGTCGATGTCCACGAAGCTGACCAGGTCGAGGCTCGGCTGAGTCACCGCCAGGAGCCGCATGCCGCCGGACATCGCGAGCTCCGTGGCATCGGGCAGCGGAATGCGCTGCAGCACGCGCAAGCTGTTGGAGTTCGCAACCACGACCTGACCCGCGACGCGATCCGCGATGTAGAGGAAGTGGCCGATCTGTGTGCGCAACGCGTAGGGCGTGCACAAGGACACCTGCGACTGGGCCGCGGAGGGCCCCGCGAAGAAGCTGTTCTGCTCCGGCGTCAGCAGGCCCGTAGGCGGGATGCCATGCGTCGGATCGCCGAACGGATCCCCGGGCGCGAGCAGGTTTGTCACCTGCGTGTCGATCGAGGTCGGCCTTTGCCCCGGGATGTTGGGCACCAAGCAGGTCGGTGGAGTGATCAACGGCGGAGGATTCGGGCTCGGAGCCCAGGAGATCGGGTTCCCCGGACCCTCGTAGTTGGCGACTGGACCGCTTGTGCCGGCCGACACCGGAACCACCGTCCTCGAATTCTGACTCAGCGTGACCGGAGTGAAGCGGAGTGTGTCGAGTTCGCAGAGGCTTCCGCCTCCCGCTTGGCAGCCAAAGGGCGCGGGACCATTGCTGAACACGCGATCGAGCGGCTGCCCGATCAGCATGTCCGAGATGGATGACACACCCGGCGCGGCGAGCAATCGATCGTCGAGGAACGAGTTGCGCGTCAGCGAGAACACCCCCGCGCTGCCGCCGTCGATCGTCGAGGTCCCCGGAAGCAACGGGGAGACATCAGCAAACCCTGCAAGCGCACGTTCGGGTTGTAGGGATACATGCTCCAGCCCTGCTGGAAGGTCTGCCCTGTCGGGTCGTAGGTCGGATCGCCTGTCGAAGCCCCGAAGCCATTGAGGTCGATCACGGAGAGTCCGCCGCCCGCACCCGCACGACCAACGTAGATCGTGTCCGGCGCGACGGGCGCGTTGGTGACTTGCGCGTACGCGTGAGCGACAGCGGGAACGGCGAACACGGCGAAGACGAGCGACGAGCGAGCGCTTCGAATCATCGGAACCAACCTTCTCGAGGGAAGACGCGGAGCCACGGGGTCTGAGGGCGCGCGGCTAGCAAGAAACGTTCCGCAGCGTCGCGACCTGCCCGGGGGGGGCCGCGTGCGTGCGAATGCGCTCGAAGGTCGGGCGGCTGGCGCTCGCTATCCTCTCTGGCGATGCTCTCCCTCGCCGCGCTCTTGTTGTCGCTCCCGCTCCCTGGCGGACTCGAAGAAGTGCCCATTCTCGCCGACGAGGCCGCGCCGCATTTTACGGGCGATTGGCTGGTCGAGACCCCGCAGATCCCCTGCAGCGTCTACCGCAGCGCCGACAAGCGCGAGCTCGTGCTCACCAACGGCGTCGCGCGGCGCGTGTTCACGCTCGTCCCCTACCCGGACGATCCGCTGCACTTCGGCATCGCGACCACCGCGATCGATGAGCTCGCGAGCGGGGAGTCCTTCGTGCGCGCGGTCGAGCCCGAGGCCGTGCTGCACCTCGACGGTCGCGTCGTTCGGGTCGGAGGCCTGCTCGGCCAGACGGACCGCGCATTCCTGCGTCCCACCGACGTCGCGGCGCTCGCGATCGATCCCGAAGCGCTGCCACTGGTCGCGATCGAGACCGGACCGATCCCCGAGCGCCTCGCGTGGAAGCGCGCGCGGGCGTGCGCGGATCGGCCCTGGCCGCCGCGCGGCCTGCGCCTCACCTTGACCTTCGCCGACGCGCTCGGCCTGCGCGTGCAGGTGCAGCACGAGATCTACGAGGGCCTGCCGCTGTTCTCGAAGACTGTCGTCGTCGATGCGAGCGCGACGGGCAATCCGGCGACGCTCGACATGCTCGAATGCGAGCGCCTCGCCGTCGTCGAGCCGCAGTCCTGCGTCGAGGATCCCGCGCACTGGCTCGACTCGAACCTCTACGCCGAGCGAGATGGGCATGTTCGGCCAGGACCGCTGCACGGGCTTGCGCTGCGTGCGCTGGGAGACCGAGCCCGAGTTCACGACGCAGGTCAACTACGCGCTGAAGACGCCCTGTCGCCTCGTCTGCGGTCCACCGGTCGGCCCGGGCGTCGCACTCGGGACGCTGCGCTCGCCGACGATCTTCGAACTGCTGCACGATTCGCACGAGCGCGAGCGCCGCGGCCTCGAGAAGCGCCGCATGTACCGCACGATCGCTCCCTGGTGCACCGAGAACCCGATCCTGATGCACGCGCGCGACGCCAAGCCGGAGGCCGTCAAGCTCGCGATCGACCAGTGCAGCGCGGTCGGCTTCGAGATGCTGATCCTCTCCTTCGGCAGCGGCGTCGACATGGAGAGCGAGGATCCCGCCTACCTGGCGCAGATGAAGGAGCTCGCCGACTACGCGCATGCCAAGCACGTCGAGCTGGGCGGCTACTCGCTGCTCGCGAGCCGCTCGATCTCACCCGAGGACGACGTGATCGATCCAAAGACGAGGCAGCCTGGCCACGCGATCTTCGGCAACTCGCCCTGCCTGGGCAGCCGCTGGGGCTCGGAGTACTTCCGCAAGCTCGGGAACTTCCTCGCCGCGACGGGCTTCGACGTGCTCGAGCACGACGGCTCCTACCCCGGCGACGTGTGCGCCTCGAGCACGCATCCTGGACACCAGGGACTGGCCGATTCGCAGTGGACACAGTGGCGCACGATCTGCGACTTCTACGCCGACTGCCGCGCGCGCGGCGTGTACTTGAACGTGCCCGACTGGTACTTCCTCGCCGGCTCGACGAAGAGCGCGATGGGCTACCGCGAGACCAACTGGTCGCTGCCGCGCGACCAGCAGGTGCTGCACGCGCGGCAGAACCTGTTCGACGGCACCTTCGAGAAGACGCCCAGCATGGGCTGGATGTTCGTGCCGCTGACCGAGTACCAGGGCGGCGGCGCCGCGGCGACGATCGAGCCCTTGAAGGAGCACCTCGACGCCTACGAGGCGCACCTCGCGAACAACTTCGGCGCCGGCGCGCAGGCGTGTTATCGCGGGCCGCGCTTGTACGACAGCGACGAGACCAAGGAGCTCGTCATGCGTTGGGTCGCCTTCTACAAGCGCCACCGCGCGATCCTCGACGCCGACATCGTGCACCTGCGCCGCGCGGACGGGCGCGACTGGGATGGCTGGGTGCACGTCGATCCGACGGGCCGCGAGCGCGCGCTCGCGATGCTCTACAACCCGCTCGAGAAGCCGATCCACCGCACGCTCGCGATCCCGCTCCACTACGCGGGTCTCGCCGCCCGCGCGCTCGTCGAGCAGGACGAGGGCGCGCCGCACGAGGTCGAGCTCGATGCGCAGCAGCGCGCGACGCTCGAGGTCGAGATCCCCGCGCACGGCCGCACATGGCTCGTGTTCCGGGCGCCATAGCGACGCGGGTCCTCCAACTTTCAGTTGCTGTGCGAGGGAGAGAGCGTCTCAGCCCAATCCGCCTCGGGCGAGGCCGAGACGCTCTCCGCATGGCGGTGAATCAGTACTGCCACCACGGGAGTTCGTAGGCCCCCATATCGAGGTAGGACTCCGTCGGCGGAGCGCCCGTATCGGTCTCCCAGCGAGGACTGAAGCGGTCCCGCGTGTCAACATCCAGGGGAAGGATCTCGGTGATGTCCCCGTCATCGTCGACGTCGAGGACATCGACTGGAAGCCGTCCGTGGTCGGCGGCATCGATGCACGGGGAGCTTCCGGGTTGACCCTGCGCCTTTCCGACGAGCGCAACCAGACCCGAGAGGTGGCCACGGAACACGGGATCGACCGCCGTATTCCCGCTGCCGGGTGTCCACGGGGTACTCAGTGGCCCCCACCACGTATCCGTGTACTCGACCACAATTCCTGGCGGTCCATAGAGGGGCTTGTTTCCAGTGCAGGTGCCGTAATTGAATGCGAGAATCGAGTTGTACACCTGTGCGCGTGAGTTTCCGCTGACATACAACGCTTGTCCATCAGTGCAGTTGTCCGCGTAGTTGTCCGAGAAGGTGCAGTTGGTGAAGCTTGCGTTCGACACATCGGGGTCGGTCGAGGATGCCTGGGCCAAGTAGACTGCTCCCCCGTAGTGGAACGGCGTGCCGTCATAGACCCAATTGCCCCAAAAGACGCAGTTCGTGAAGGGGACGCGGTCGGAGTCGCTGATCCCCATCTTCCAGAGAAACACGCCTCCGCCGTTCTCCGTCGCTTCGTTCGCACGGAACTGCGTGCTCACGACCGCCCCGGTCAGGCCCTCCGCGAACATGCCACCCCCTCGGTTGACGGCAGTATTCCCTTCGAAGAGGCATTGCTTGATCCACAGCGCGTTGTCGATCCCGTCCGCCCCCAGGCCCTCGAAGGACAGCCCGCCACCGTGCTCAGCGTTGTTCTCAGAAATCGTGCACCCGGCGAGAATGAGGTTCGTGTTTTGGCAGAGAATGCCTCCACCTCCATCAGAGGGTGCCTGGTACGCATTTCCGTGCTGGATCGTGAATCCGTCGAGCACGACGCCCGGCACACCGCTGCCCTGAGGCGAGACGATGCTCACGACGTGCTGGGCTACTTGGCCTCCAATCACGCCCTCGAGGATCGTAGCCTTGGCGCTGCCTTGGCGCGCATGGAGATCCGATTCCGTTCCGAGGAATGCGCCATAGACGCCCACATTCGCCGGGATGCGGAAACCCGTCGCGAGGTTCGTCGGGAAATACTTCGCTTGCCGAACCCAGACCTGCTCGCCTGGCTGCACCGCTGCAAGCGCGACATCGAGCGAGGTGTAGGCATTGGGCCAAGACGTGCCATCGTTGAGTCCGGTGGCACTCGGATTCACGAAGCGCACCCCAACGGGCACTTGCGGGCAGGGCGGAGTTGCCGCACTCCATGCGCCAAGCGCGACAAGAGTGCATACGACGACGAGAATGGAGAACAAGAACCCAAGTCGGGTTCGAGGATTTGCGAGACTCACGAGCTACTCTCCTGCGTTGGAAGTTCAGAACACACCGCGGCGGAAGTGCCGAGGTATGGGCGAAGGCTAGGGTCACGCCCCCCCCCCATCTGCAAGAGAATTCTTCTGGATTCATGGTAGCGTACCAAGAACAGGGGGGGTACCCTCAAGTCAACTCCGCGGCGGACTCCCAGCCGGTCAGAGAGGGCAACAGATGGTGGTCGGGCCTCGACCACGGAAGGACGCTCATGAAGCTGCTCGCAATCAGTTCCATCGTGATCGCATTCACGTGCTCAATCGGCGTGGGCCACGCGCAGGTGACCGAGCTCGTAAGCGTCAGCTCGAACGGCGTCCAGGAGAACTACAACGCGACGCTGCCTCCGCCGGGACGGTTCATCTCATCCGACGGTCGGTTCGTTCTCTTCGTGAGCGATGCGAACAACCTCGTCCCGGGCGACACGAACGGCACCTGGGACATCTTCGTCCGCGACCGGCTCACGAACACCACCGAGAGAGTCAGCGTGAGCTCCTCCGGCGGCCAGTCCAACGGCATCAGTGGGGTCTACGGGGCCGCGATCTCCCGCGATGGCAATGTCGTGGCCTTCGAGAGCGTGGCCAACAACCTCGTTCCCGGGGACACGAATGGCGCCAGGGAAGTGTTCGTGCATGATCGGACTACGGGCGCGACCGAGCGCGTGGCGGTCGATGCCAGCGGAATCCAGGGGAATGGTTCGAGCTTCTACCCCTCGCTCTCGGCAGACGGGCGATTCGTCGCGTTCACGAGCAACGCGACAAACCTCGTTCCCGGGGACACGAACGGCAAGTGGGACACCTTCGTTCGCGACCGTTGGACTGGGGCAACGGAACTCGTCAGCGTCAGCTCGGTGGGACTCCAGGGAAGCGACGATAGCTCCAAGGCGGAACTGAGCGCTGACGGTCGGTTCGTCGTGTTCGAGAGCCTTGCTCCGGATCTCGTCGCTGGAGACAGCAATCTCGCGGAGGATGTGTTCCTTCGCGATCGGCTCAACGGAACAACGGAGAGGGTCAGCATCTCAACGACGGGAGTGCAGACCAACCATCATTCGTTTCAAGCATCCGTCTCGGACGACGGACGATGCGTGGCGTTCGCGAGCCTCGCCAGCAACCTGGTGCCCGGTGACACCAACATGACCGACGACGTGTTCGTTCACGACACGCACACTGGCGCGACTGAGCGGGTGAGTGTCGCGTCCGACGGTACCGAGGCCAATGCCGCTTCGGGCAGAGTCACAGTTTCTGGAGATGGTCGCTTCGTGCTTTTCAGCAGCGGCGCCTCGACGTTGGTCCCCGGGGACACGAACGGAGCCGGCGACATCTTCCTTCGCGACGGACGACTCTCGACGACGGAACGCCTCAGCCTCACTCCGAACGGCCAGCAGGTCGCGGGCGGAAGCGGCTCCGGCTCGATCTCCTCCGACGCTCGCTACGTCGTCTACCTGAGCGAAGCAAACAACCTAGCCCCTGGCGACACGAACGGCTTCATCGACATCTTCATCCACGACCGCTCCGCCTCCGGCTTCACGAGCCTCTGCGGACCCGGCGCGAACAACGTGATCGCCTGCCCCTGCAACAATCCACCCTCCGGTCCCGGCCGCGGCTGCGACAACTCCTCCTCCACCGGCGGAGCAGCGCTCTCCGCGAGCGGCATCGCCTACCTCTCCCTCGACAGCCTCGCGTTCAGCACCAGCGGCGAGAAGCCGAGCGCGACGAGCATCCTCCTCCAGGGCGACACGCAGATCCCATCCGGCTCCGCTTTCGGCCAAGGTGTGCGCTGCGTCGGAGGCACGCTCGAGCGCCTCTACGTGAAGACCGCCGTGAACGGCAGCATCACCGCCCCCGACCTCGGCGCCGGCGATCCGACCGTCTCCCTGCGTTCCGCCCAACTCGGCGCTCCGATCCAGGCGGGTGAGACGCGCCTCTTCCTCGTCTACTATCGCGATGCGACGGTGCTCGGCGGTTGCCCCGCCGCCGACACGTTCAACTCGACGCAGACCGGCGTCGTGACCTGGTGGCCATAGAACCGCTCGGGATCTGCCCTTCACCCCGGGGGGGGACATCCTTCGCCAATGGGTCGCGCCCGCGTTGCTCCGCTCGAGCGGTAGCCGACCCAGGGTGTCTGGGTAGACTGGACCGCGAGGGGGACACCCGCCAGGCCCCTCGCGGCTCGCAGCCGTATCCCGATCGGTCCTTGGCGTGGGAGAGACCCTCATGAAGCTGCTCGCAATCAGTTCCATCGTGATCGCATTCACGTGCTCAACCGGGGTGAGCCACGCGCAGGTGACCGAGCTCGTAAGCGTCAGCTCGAACGGCGTCAGGAGAACTACAACGCGACGTTGCCTCCGCCGGGACGGTTCGTCTCATCCGACGGTCGGTTCGTTCTCTTCGTGAGCGACGCGAACAACCTCGTCCCGGGCGACACGAACGGCACCTGGGACATCTTCGTCCGCGACCGGCTCACGAACACCACCGAGAGAGTCAGCGTGAGCTCCTCCGGCGGCCAGTCCAACGGCATCAGTGGGGTCTACGGGGCCGCGATCTCCCGCGATGGCAATGTCGTGGCCTTCGAGAGCGTGGCCAACAACCTCGTTCCCGGGGACACGAATGGCGCGCGGGAGGTGTTCGTGCACGATCGGACTACGGGTGTGACCGAGCGCGTGGCGGTCGATGCCAGCGGAAACCAGGGGAATGGTCAGAGCTTCTACCCCTCGCTGTCCGCGGACGGTCGATTCGTTGCCTTCACGAGCAACTCATCGAACCTGGTGCCCGGAGACACCAACGGCAAGTGGGACACCTTCGTCCGCGACCGTTGGACAGGATCGGTGGAGCGCATCAGCGTCAGCTCGGTGGGACTCCAGGGAAGCGACGACAGCTACAAGGGCGAAGTGAGCGCTGACGGTCGGTTCGTCGTCTTCGAGAGCCTCGCTTCGAATCTGGTCCCTGGGGACACGAATCTTGCGTGGGACGTGCTTCTCCGTGATCGCCTGACTGGGACGACAGAACGGGTCAGCATCTCGACCGCGGGTGGCGAGCCAAACCACAACTCCGGACAGGCTGCTGTGTCGGATGACGGCCGATACGTGGTCTTTGAGAGTCTTGCAAGCAACCTTGCGCCGGGCGACACGAACATGACCGATGATGTCTTCGTGCATGACCGGCAGTCCGGTGTGACAGCGCGTGTGAGCATCGCGACAGACGGCACCGAATCAGAATCGTGGTCAGGCGCACCTTCGATCACGGCCGACGGCCGTATCGTCTTGTTCGCAAGCGGTGGGTCGCATCTGGTTTCTGGTGATACGAATGCGAGCATCGACGCGTTCACTCACGATAGTCGGAGTGGGGTGACCGAACGCGTGAGTGTGGATTCACACGGTCTCCAAACAGCTGGGCCAGTGGGTGCGGGGACGATTTCGAGTGACGGCCGTTTCGTTGTCTTCGAGGACTGGGCTGATGACCTGGTGTCTGGCGACACGAACGGCTTCATCGACATCTTCTTCCACGACCGCTTCGCCTCCGGCTTCACGAGCCTCTGCGGACCCGGCGCGAACAACGTGATCGCCTGCCCCTGCAACAACCCTCCCTCCGGTCCCGGCCGCGGCTGCGACAACTCCTCCTCCACCGGCGGAGCAGCGCTCTCCGCGAGCGGCATCGCCTACCTCTCCCTCGACAGCCTCGCGTTCAGCACCAGCGGCGAGAAGCCGAGCGCGACGAGCATCCTCCTCCAGGGTGACACGCTGATCCCATCCGGCTCCTCGTTCGGCCAAGGTGTGCGCTGCGTCGGCGGCATGCTCAAGCGCCTCTACGTGAAGACCGCCGTGAACGGCAGCATCACCGCCCCCGACCTCGGTGCCGGCGATCCGACCGTATCCCTGCGCTCGGCTCAACTCGGCGCTCCGATCCAGGCGGGTGAGACGCGCCTCTTCCTCGTCTACTACCGCGATGCGACGGTGCTCGGCGGTTGCCCCGCCGCCAACACGTTCAACTCGACGCAGACCGGCGTGGTCACCTACTGGCCCTAGGAGCGTGTCGCCACGCCCGCGCGTACCATGCGCGGCCCATGAAGGATACGCGGACCACCGCCCGCAGCGCCGCGGTCGACTTCGTGCTCGAGCTCGGCCGCGCGCTGCACATCCAAGGCGCCTCCTCGCCCGAGATCGAGTACTCCATGACGCTCGCCGCGCGCAAGCTCGGCCTCGCGGGCGAGTTCTTCGCCACGCCGACCTCGATCTTCGCCTCGTTCCTGGCCGAGATCGAGAGCTCCGCGAGCGCCTCGACCACGCACCTCCTGCGCGTCGTGCCGGGCGGCACCGACCTCGCGAAACGCGCGCGCGTGGACGAGATCCTGCGCGACGTGCTCGCCGAGCGCCTCGATGCTGAGGAAGGCCGCGTGCTGCTCGCCGCCGTGGCCGCCGACCCGCCGCACTGGCCGCGCGCGCTGGTGCTCGTCTGTTCCGCACTGAGCTCCGCCGCGGCCGCGCGCTTCTTCGGCCTCGACGCCTTCGAGATCGCGCTCGCCGGCGGCGTCGGCCTCGCGGTCGAACTGCTCGCGCTCGTCGCGCAGCACTCCGCGCGCCTGAAGCGCGGCTTCCTGCCGCTGGCCGCCTTCCTCGCCGCAGCGATCGTGGCGCTCGCCTCGGGCCTGCGCGGCGAGCCGACGCCGCTGCAGGTCGTCGTCGCCGGCCTGATCACGCTCCTGCCGGGCCTGCGCATCACGACCGCGATGATCGAGCTCGCGCTCGACCACCTCGCGGCCGGCACGGCGCGCTTCTTCGGATCGCTCGTCTCCTTGATCGCGATGCTCTTCGGCGCCGCGCTCGGCGCTGATCGCCGCGATCGAGAGCGCGCGCGCGCAGGTCCCGGGCTGGACGCTCTACCTCGCGCTGCTCGTGGCGCCGCTGTGCTTCGGCGTGCTCTTCCGCGCGCGGCCGCGCGACCTCGGGTGGATCCTCGTCTCGAGCGCGCTGGGCTTCTTCGGCGCGCAGCTCGGCGCGCACGTGCTCGGCAGCGGCCTTGAGGCGGCGGTCGGCGGCTTGATGGTCGGCCTTGCGAGCAACGTCTACGCGCGCCTCTTCGATCGACCCGCGGTGACGACGATGATCCCGGGCATCCTGCTGCTCGTGCCCGGGAGCATCGGCTTCCGCAGCCTGTTCAACCTGCTCGAGCGCGACGTGCTGAGCGGCGTCGAGACCGCGTTCCGCGTCGCACTGGTCGGCATCTCGATCGTCGCGGGCCTGTTCGTCGCGAACGTGCTCGTGCGACCGCGCAAGTTCGACCAGTTCGACGACTGAGGGAGCTCTACAGCTTCCCCTTCAGCCCCGCGAAGTCCTTCGGCACCCACGTCGCGCGGAAGAGCGCGTTCGCCGGCGCATGCCCACCGGTCTTCGTCGGCTCGATGTCGCCGCCGAGCGGGCTCCAGTAGTCCCAGAGGATCTTCCCGCCGCTGTCGATCTCGAACGCGCGGCCCTTCACGCCCTCGCACACGAGCGTGTCGCCGTTCGGGAGCCGCTGCGCGCCGGAGATGAAGGGCGAGAAGAACTTCTCGGGCTGCGAGTAGCTCCAGAGCGCCTTCTCCGGCCCGAACGCACGCCCCGCCTCGCGCACGAAGCCCTTTTCGCGGTCGAAAGGCAGCGCGAGCTCCTCGACGCTCGAGTACTCGTTCTCCGGCCGGCCCGCGCCGTTGTTGTAGACGAGCAGATGCAGTTCGCCCGCAGCCGCACCCGGCAGCCACTGCGCGTTGTGCTGGTAGAAGAGCTTGCGATCGCTCGCCTCTCCCATGCCGTACTTGCGCGCGTTGCCGTAGCGATAGAGCAGCCCGCCACCGTGCTTCCAGCGCCCGCCGCTCTCGCTCGCAGCCTCGCTCGTCGTGGTCGAGTGGTCGATCACCCACAGCTCGCTCATGTGCGGCGTGCTGAGCACGATCAGGTCCTCGCTGGGCAGGTAGTCGACCGCGTTCGTGTGCAGCCAGTCGGAGTCGATCGAATCGTTCTTCGGCGCGGCGGGCTTGGCCGCGCCCTTCTTCGGCTTGTCGTCGTCGCCCGCGTAGCCCAGGCGCTTCATCTCGCGCTCGAGCTGCTCGCGCTCCTGGCGCTCTTCCTCGGTTTCCTGCTTCATCGAGTAGCGGCGGTCGCCGTTCAGGTCGATGCGCTCGGGATGCTCCGCGATCTTGCCGTAGCCGGGTTTCTGCGCGTCCTGGTCCTGCACGAGGTGGTCCCACGTGCGCCACTGCCATACGACCTCGCCACCGCGCGGCCGGACGGGCTTCACCTCCTGCACGAGGTCGCACCACAGGCCCTCGTCGTCGCAGTATTCCCTCAGGCGGCCGTGCGCGAGCACTTCCTCCTTCGAGTGGTACTCCCACGCGATCACGAGCACGTTGCCGTTGGGCAGCAGCTTGATGTCGTGGTGCTGCGTGAGCTGGTCGTTGTCGAGCTCGTACTCCCACAGGAGCGTGCCGTCCCAGTCGAGCTCCTGCACGTGACCGCCGATGCCGCCGCCGTGGAAGCGCGGGTTCGGATCCTGCTGGCCGCAGCGCAGGATGTGGCCGTTCGGGAGGAAGTACGTCCCGCCGCCGGGCGGCTCCTCGGTCTTCCCGCTGTGCTTGATCGCGCCATCGAAGTCGATCAGGCTGATCGTCTTCGAATTGAGCGGCGCGAGCAGCACGTAGCCCTCGAGTGCGCTCGACTCCCTCACGCGCACACCGCGCACCTCGTCGGGCTTGGGAAAACCCTTGGGCAGCGCTTTCGGCGCCTCGGGCTGCGCGTCGGCGGGTTTCGGCGCGGGATCCTGCGCCAGGAGGAGACAGAGAAGCAGAGCGGAGAGGAGCGGCATACGCACAGTATGTCGCGCCTCGCGCGCGAATTCTCGCGGATCTAGCGCGCCTTGACCTTCAGCGTCTCGCCTACCGCGCTCATCATCCGACACAGCGCGTCGTAATCGGTGTGCTTCATGCGCACCCAGGCGTTAGCCATGTAGCCCGCCTCCACGCCCTGCGTCGGCGTGCCGACCGGCGGGAGGGTGTGCATCGATCACGTGCGGGCCGAAGCGCTGCTGCAGCTGCTCGGCACCCTCGTAGCCGGCGATCGTGCCGTCCTTGTCGGGCCGCAGCGCGATCATGCCGGTCGAGTACCGGCGCGAAGGCTTCGAGTCCGTCTGCCCGTGCACGATCGCCTTGGCCCACTCGACATAGATGTCGAAGTCGTTCGCGGCGCTGTACAGGTCCCACACGCGCACGCCGGGCGGGCGGCAGCCGATCTCGCTGAACTTGAGGCCCTTGGGCCCGAAGAACCACTCCATGTGCGTCGCCGAGGTGCCGATGCCGAGCGCCGTGATGACCTTCTGGCCCATCTCGCGCACTTCGCGGTAGGTCTCCGCCTCGATGCGGTTCGTGCACGATCTGCGGCGAGATCCAGCGCGTGCGCATGGCCTCGAGCACGTTGGGGAAGTAGTGGCAGGCGAAGTCGTGCACCACGCGGCCCTCGATCGAGAGCGTGTCGTAGAAGCCCTCGTGGCCTTCGATGAACTCCTCGACGGCGACGTTGCGGCCGCGCTCGAGGCCGCAGGCGGAGATCGCGCGCTCGAGCTCGTCCTTGTTCGAGGCCTTGTGCGTGCCCGAGGCTCCCGCGCCGTCGCGCGGCTTCAAGATCACTGGGTAGCCGACGCGCTCGGCGAACTCGCGCGCTTCCTCTGCGTTGTCCGTTCCGATCGACTGCGCGCAGGCGATGCCCGCTTCGCGCAGCACCTCCTTCATCGCGGGCTTGTCGCGGCACAGGAAGGCCGTGCGCGTGCTCGTGCCGGGGATGCTGCACAGCTCGCGCACCTTGGCGGCGGCCAGGATGTGCGCCTCGACGCTCGTCTCGAGCCGATCGACCCACTCGCGCGCCTGGCAGCGCTTGACCGCCTGCAGCAGCGCTCTCGTCGACCACCGAGCGCACCTGCTCGTAGTGCGTCATCCAGCCCTTGAGCTCGCTGTCGAGCGCTGCGAGCGGCGTCTCGCCGATGCCGGTGACGCGCGCGCGACCGCGTGCAGCGCGCGCACGAATTCGCGCTGGTTGCGCGGGAAGAAGGGCTCGACGAAGAGGACGTTCATCGCGCGCGGCTCACTTGCGGTTCTTGCCGCGCTTCCCCGCCTTTTTCGGCGGCGAGTTCGCGTGCGCTGCGCATCAGTGTCTTCGCGAGCGGCACGATCGTGGTCGTCTTGGGCGCGGGCGGCTCGCCCAGGCCGGTGTAGGCGGTGCTCGACCCGCCGGCGCTCGCGCGGCTCTCGGCCGGCGCGAGGCGGCGGTAGAGATCGATGTACTCCTCGCCCTGGTGGTCCCAGGAGAAGTCGCGCTCCATGCCGTTGCGCTGCAACACCTGCCAGCCGCTGCGGTCCTTCCAGCACTCCAGCGCGTAGCGGATCGTGTTGAGCAGCGCGTCGGGCGTGAATTCGCCGAAGAGGAAGCCCGTCCCGCTGCGCGCCTTCGGATCCCACGGCTCGACCGTGTCGGCGAGGCCGCCGGTCCTGCGCACGATCGGCACCGTGCCGTACTTCTGCGAGTACATCTGGTTCAGACCGCAGGGCTCGTAGCGCGAGGGCATCAGGAACATGTCCGTGCCGGCTTCGATGTGGTGCGCGAGGTCTTCCTTGTAGCCGCGGTCGTAGGCGACCTTGCCCGGGAAGGTCTCCTGCAGCCAGCGGAAGTAGTTCTCGTACTTCTCCTCGCCGCTGCCGAGCACGAAAAGCCGCATGTTCTCGCGGTGCAGCAGCACGGTCAGGATCTCGGCCAGGAGGTCGAAGCCCTTCTGGAAGGTCAGACGCGAGACGATGCCGAAGGCCGGCGCCTCGAGGTCGGGCTGCATGCCGAAGCGCTTCATCAACGCCTCCTTGCAGCGCAGCTTGCCCGTCATGTCCTTTTGCGAGTAGTTGTGCGGGATCAGCACGTCGTCGCGCGGGTTCCAGTCCTCGTAGTCGACGCCGTTGACGATGCCGGTGATCGAGTCGGCGCGCTGGCGCAGGAGCGGCGCGAGGCCCATGCCGAGCTCGTCGCCCTGGATCTCCTGCGCGTAGGTGCGCGGAGACCGTCGTGATCGCGTCGGCGTAGATCAGGCCGGTCTTGAGGAAGTTGATGCGGTTCTCGGAGAGGTCCTCCTGCCAGAGCAGGTGGCGCTCGTTTTCCAGGCCCAGCGCCGGGATCACGTCGGCGGAGAACGTGCCCTGGTAGCCGATGTTGTGGATCGTGAGCACCGTGCGCGTGTTCTGGAACAGGCGGTCCCAGCCGTAGCTCGCGCGCAGGTAGATCGGCACGAGGCTCGCGTGCCAGTCGTTGCAGTGCAGGACGTCGGGCGACCACTGCGTCTGCTGGCAGATCGCGAAGGCCGCGCGCGCGAGCATCGCAAAGCGCAGGTGCTCGTCCCCGTCCTGCGTATAGATGCCCTCGCGCTCGTACAGTTCGGGGCAGCGCACCAGCCAGAGCTTCGCGGCGGAGCGCGGCAGCTGCAGCGTCGAGACCGAGAACCAGTACGTGCGGTTGTTGAGCCGCACCGGCACGTCCTGCGCCTCGGTCACGGGATAGAACTCGTAGCCGCCGTTCTTGATGCGCGAGTACATCGGCACGACGATGCGCACGTCGTGCCCGCGCTTTCCGAGGAAGCGCCCGAGCGCGGCCACGACGTCGGCGAGGCCTCCGGTCTTGGCGAAGGGCGTGCACTCCGAGGAGACGAGGCAGATCTTGAGAGGGCGCATGGCGGGGAGCGCGATTCTACCGCGCCGCCCGTTCAGCGCGAACGCGCTTCGTCGCGCGCGGCGTCGCGGGTTTCCGCAGCCTTTTTTCGGCGCGCGCTTGGCGTCCGCCGCGCCGCGCCGCCCTCGGACTTGTTCGTGGCGCCCTCCGCCGTCGCACTCTCC
>JADJLZ010000004.1 GCA_016709875.1 Planctomycetota bacterium
CATTGAGGGTAACCGTTCGGCGATCCCCACCCCGTCGGTTGCCTGAGCGGCGTCGGATCGCCTCAGCGCGCGCGATCTTGAGCGCGAGTCTCTCGATGATGCTGGCGCGGTGGGCCTCGACGACGGGCGCCCACTTCTGCTTCCAGCCGTACGGCGTCAGCTCGCGCACGTCTGCGACCTTGCCGATCCGCAGCAGCACGTCGCGCAGATAGGTCCTCGGTCGACATCGTGCTCCTTGCACGTCGCGATCAGCGAGTACATCACCGCCGCCGTCTTCCCGCCGCGTTCGTTGCCGAAGAAGATCCAGTTCTTGCGGCCGACCGCGATCGTGCGCAGCGCCGCTCCGCGGCGTTGTTGTCGATGTCCAAGCGGCCGTCCTCGCAGTAGCGCATGAGCGCTGTCCAGTTCGAGAGCGAGTAGTCGATGGCCTGCGCGAGCCGCCCCTTGTCGAGCACCTTTGGCCGCGTCGCAGCCATCCAGTCCCGCAGCCGCTCAAGACGCGGTATCGACTCGGCCCGGCGCAGCGCGCACTTGCTCTGCGTCGAGACCGGCTTCCTTCGCCTGGCGTTCGAGCGCGTACAGCTCGCGAATCCGCGCGATGGCTTCCGCCGCCAGCTTCGGCTCCTGTTCTTCCGCCTTTGAAGTACCGCCGCGCGTGCGCCAGCAGCCCACCTCAGATCACGCGACCACTCTTGTAGAAGGCGTCGTACGCCGGATACGCGTCCGCCTGCATGCAGCCCTCGAAACCATCGAGCACCGACGCAGGTCCTCCCGGCTGCGCGATTCCGTCATGTCAAAGAAGACCTGGCCGCCCAGTCGCGGTAGACCCACGCGACCTTGCCGCGAGTTGTGCTTGCTGTCTTCCTGGATCGTCACCGGCGTGTCGTCGGTTTGCACGACGCCCGTCGCCAGCGCGTCCTGCAGGATCTGCTCGGCGATCGGTTCGAGCAGTTCGCCGCAGCGACCCGACGACTCGCACAAGACCGTGCGCGAGAGGTCGAACCCCTCGGACGCGTACTTCGACTCGAGCCGGTTGTACGGCGTGGTGCGCGAAGCGCTCGACCAGGACGTGCGCGAGGAAGCCGACGCCCAGAATGCCCTTGTCGATCACGCGGTCGGGGCCGGAGCCGTCTTCACGCTGCACTCGCAGGCCTTGCAGGCGTACTTCTTGCGCGCGATCTCGTGTACGACCGCCAGTTCCAGTCGCTCCAGCTCCCGCGTCATCTCCTCGCCGATCGGTTCCATCGTCGCGCCGCACCCGCAGCGCCGCTCCTCGAGCGGCAGCTCGTAGCTCGTGCGCATCACCGGCAGGTGCGGCGGGAAATGCTTGCGGCGCTTGGGCACGCGCTTCTCTTGCGGCTCGCGGATCTCGACCTCGCCCTTGACGTTCTTCTCGTCGGCGACACGCTCGGCGGCCTCGATCAGCTCGGGGAAAAGCAGGTGCATCTGCGCGGGCTCGAGCTGGATGCCGTCCGAGGCGCGCCGCTCGCTCTTCCTCTCGAAGCGCCCGTGCGCAGGAGGCGGTTCTCGCTCTCGAGGAGGCGCACCTGTTCGTCGAGCTGCGCAAGCTCCGCGCGGTGCGCGATCACGATCGCCTTCAGCGCCTCGACGTCATTGGGCAACTCGCGCGGGTTCATGACGATCGTCACGATCGCCGATACGCACGTCGCGCGCAAAGTGCTTGCGGAATCTCGACGATCTCGTGTCGATTCCCTCGAGCAGCATCGACATCCGCGCGCGATCGATCTCGAGGCGCTTCGCACTGCCCTCGATCCGCTCGAAGGTCCCGCGCTCGAGCCGCTTGTAGTGCAGCCAGAATCCGTTCCGGTCCCACACCAGCACCTTCACGCGGTCGCGCCGGCGGTTGAAGAAGCAGAAGAGGTCGCCCGCGAACGGATCCTCGCCGAAGCTGTCACGCACGATCGCGACTAGGCCATCGAAGCCCTTGCGGAAATCGATCGGCGCGGTCGCCGCGAAGATCCGCACCCGCGAGCCGAGGTTCAGCATCGCTCGATCGCCACGAGCAGGCGCGCGAGCACCGCGGGATCGATCGCGGCATCGACGACCACGCGACGCTCACCTCGAAGCAGGATCTCTACGCGACCCGCCGCCGAATCCTCGTGACGTTGCGCGGGCACCAACTCGACGAAGGGTGCGGACTCTCGAGTTGAACGCTCCTCGCGCCGCAGTCGCCACGCCCAGTGTGCCAGCGTGTTCGCGGGAAGCCCGCTGCGCGCGGACAGGTCGCGGTAGGTCAGCCCCTCTCTGTCACGCAGCGCGAGCCAGCGCTGCACCTCTCGACGGCGGTCCATGACCAGCATCGTGACGCGCGCCGAGACCGCGACCAGATGGGGTTCGCCGAACGGTTACCATTGAGGTTAGGGATCTGAAGTTTTTGTATGGAGATCAAGGGGTCAGCCGATCATTACATGTGCCAACGTTCAAGCGGTGAGGTGCTGTTTGATAGTTGTAAGTGGCGGGAAGTCCCGGCCAGATCCGTAGTACAAACGGAATCTCGCCGCACCCAATCGCCACGTCACAGAGCAGCCAGAGGGAACCGCCTGAACGCGGGGGGGTGTTGGGAAGTTACGAAAGAGGAAGGCCGTCCCCCATCTACCATTTTTTTTTTTTTTTTTTTTTTTTTTTTTTTTTCTCAAAAAGTTGTTTTTTTTTTTTTTTTTTTTTTTTTTTTCGCCAATGTCGTGCTCCGAAGACGCACGAGACCGCCACATTACAGCCACTTGAAGCCTCACCTCTCGGGAGGCTCCACCTCCGACGCGCGTAACTCTTTGCCCCACGCGAGCTTATTGGAGCGGGCGAAGGGGTTCGAACCCTCGACATTCAGCTTGGGAAGCTGACACTCTACCAACTGAGTTACGCCCGCTCGCTCGGAGCGCGAGCAGTGTAGCCGGGCGGGCGGTTTCGGCAAGGGAGCGCGGTTTCGCCGGGTCTGCACTGATGCGCAGGCGGGCTCGCCCTCACCAGCGAATCTGGAGGCCGTTCGAGACGTTCCACGTGTCGCCGCCGGGTTGTCCGGAGCAGAAGCTCGGGCTCGGGTCGCGGTAGTAGACCTGGTACCAGCGCATGCTCCCGGGGGGGATCGTGTCGCCGAGGGCGGCGGACTGGGCGCTGAGCGGGAGATCGCCCGTGCCCGGGGCGCTCACAACGCCGGCGACGGCGTGTTTCACGTAGAGGCGCTTCAAAGTGCCGCCGGCGCAGCGCACGCCGTCGCCGAAGCTGACGGGGATCGCGAGCGCGGCGTTGCCTTGGAGGACGATCGAGAGTGAGCTCGGCAGTTCGCCGGTGGAGGTGAGCACGGCGGTGTCGGGGACGAGCGTGCCCAAGAGCGAGAGCCGCGCGCCGCCGGTGGTGGCGGAGTTCTGGCAGCCGCGGCCGCACAGGCCGTTGTTCGAGCAGGGGCAGGGGACGGATTGCGAGCCGTCGCCGAAGCAGAACGGCGTCGCGCCCAGACCGGGCGTGCCGACGCGCGCGATGCCGCGCGGGTCGCCGATCGGATCGGTGAGCGTCTCGTCGTAGACGGTCGCGACCTCGCTGGCGTCGATCAGGCCGTCGCAGTTGGTGTCCTTCATCACGAGCAGGCGGTCGGGCGTCTGGCTCTCGCAGGCGATGAGCGAGCCGTCGAGGAGGAAGTCGAAGTCCCAGATCAGGCTCGGCGCGCTGCCCTGCCACCAGAGCACGCTCTCGCCCGGGTCCAGCGCGTCGCCGTCGCCGTCGAGGTCCTTGCAGCGCCAGATGCGCTCGAAGGTCGTGTCGCCGATGTAGAACCAGCCGTCGGCGTCCAGGCGCAGGTTCCAGTGGAACTGGTTGTTCGTCGGGCCGGGCGGCGGCAGGAAGAAGGCGTTGGCTTCGCCGGGCTGGTCGATGAAACCGGAGTGGTCGAGGTCTTCGAGGCGGTAGATGCCCTTGATCTGCGCGGAGGAGGTGCCGTTCTCGGTGTAGTACACGGCTCCGTCGGTGCCGATCGCGGTCGCCATCGGGAGCCAGTCGCCCGTCGGCGCGCCGGGTTGGATGGTGTAGAACTCGCGCGCCTCGCCGGCATCGTTCGCGTCGCCGTCGGAGTTGAGGTCTTCGAGCAGGAGGATCGCGTCGTTGCCGCCGCCGCTCGTATTGGCCGTCGCGACGAAGAAGCGGTTGGTGGCGTCGATGCAGAAGTTGTTGGCCGAGGCCATGACCACGCCGGACAGATTGCCGGCGGGATTGCCGTCGAAGAAGACGGCGAACTCGCCCGCGTCGTTCGCATCGCCGTCGGCGTTCAGGTCCTCGAGGCGCAGGATGATGTCCTCGCCGCTGTCGCACACGTAGACCGCTCCGCTCGCGGCGACCTTGATGCCGGAGTTGCTGCTGAGCGCGATCGCGCCGGGGAGCGTGTCGTCGTAGAACTTCGTCGCCTCGAGCGGATCGTCGTAGTCGCCGTCGCCGTTCAGGTCTTCGAGCTTCCAGATCGCCTCACCGCTCGAGCCGGCGGTGTCGGTGACGTAGACCGGGTCGAGCGCGCCCCGGCGGAGGCGGCGGGGGCGAGCAGTGCGAGTGCGAGGACGGAGAGCGCGCGGAGTTCGAGCATGGGGGCGGGCCTGGAGGGCGAGTGGGGCCGTGCGAGAGGGGGACGGAAGGGCTGGCTTGGATTGTCAGCGCCAGCGCGACAACGCGCAACCTGGATGCACATCCATCCGGCTGCTGGGACCCCGGGGAAGAGGCAAAGAGGGGGAGGAGCCTGCGCCGGCTGCCTGTCCGGACTGCCCGAAATCGGTGCCCGAGGCGAGGAGATGGCGTTGTGCAGCGAGTGGGTCGCGCGATTCGTTGCGCCCGCGCGCGAAGCCTGTCCGCTGTGCTGCGCCGGGAGGACGCGAGGGCTGCGCCACGGACCTGCGGGTATAAAACCGGCATGAAGACGCCTCGCTCGCTGCTCGCGCTGCTCCTCTGCGTTCCCGCGTTCGCGCAGCAGGCGCGCGCTCCCGCGCCGCTCGCGGTTCCGGCGGCCTATGCGAAGGAGCACTACACCAAGCGCGAAGTGCGCATCCCGATGCGCGACGGCGTCGAGCTGTTCGCGGCGGTCTACTCGCCGAAGGATGCGGGCGCGCAGGGCGCGCTTGCGTATCCGATCCTGCTCTGCCGCACGCCCTACAACGTCGGTCCGTACGGGCCCGACGCGTTCAAGACGACGATCGGGCCGAGCGATCTCGCGATGCAGGCGGGCTTCATCGTCGCCTACGAGGACGTGCGCGGCTGCTACATGTCCGGTGGCGAGTTCGAGGACATGCGCCCGCACCTCGAGGGCAAGACGGGCAAGCAGACCGACGAATCCAGCGACGCCTGGGACACGATCGACTGGCTGGTGAAGAACGTGCCCGGCAACAACGCCCGCGTGGGCATGTGGGGGATCAGCTATCCGGGCTTCTACGCTTCGGCCGGGATGATCGATGCGCACCCGCAGCTCGTCGCGGTCTCCCCGCAGGCGCCGATCGCGGACTGGTGGTACGACGACTTCCACCACAACGGAGCGTTCTTCCTGCCGCACGCGTTCAACTTCCTCGCCGGCTTCGGGCGGCCGCGGCCCGTGCCCGTGACGGAGCGCCACTCGAACTTCAGCCACGGCACGCCCGACGGCTACGAGTTCTTCCTGCACGTCGGGCCGCTCTCCGAGGCGAACCAGCGCTGGTTCCACGGCGAGGTGGGCTTCTGGGAGCAGTTCGTGAAGCACCCGAACTACGACGAGTTCTGGGCCGCGCGCAATCTCCAGCCGCACCTGCAGCACGTCGCGCCCGCCGTGCTCACCGTCGGCGGCTGGTTCGACGCGGAGGACCTCTACGGCGCGCTGCACACGTATGCGGCGGCGGAGGCGCACAACCCGGGCATCTCCAACAAGATCGTGATGGGACCCTGGCAGCACGGCGGATGGTCGCGCGTCGACGGCGATCGGCTCGGCAACGTGGACTTCGGCGCGAAGACGAGCCTGTACTACCGCGAGAAGCTCGAGCTCGCGTTCTTCGAGCGCGAGCTGAAGGGCAAGCCCGGCGTCGAAATCGCCGAGGCGACGATGTTCGAGACCGGCACGAACCGCTGGCGCACGTTCGATGCGTGGCCGCCGAAGGGACTCGAGGCGCGCTGTCTGCGCTTCGAGGCGGGCGGCAAGCTCTCGATCGAGCCGCGGGAAGCACCCGCTCCGTCCGAGGGCGGCTTCGACGAGTTCACCAGCGACCCGCTGCACCCGGTGCCCTTCACCGAATCGATCGCGATCGGGATGACGCGCGAGTACATGACCGACGACCAGCGCTTCGCCTCGCGCCGACCGGACGTGCAGAGCTGGCAGACCGAGGTGTTGACCGAGGACCTGACGCTCGCGGGGCCGCTCGACGCGCAGCTGTGGGTCTCGACCGACCACACGGACTGCGACTGGATCGTGAAGCTCGTCGACGTGTTCCCTGCGGACGCGAAGAGCCCGGAGTGGATCGACCCGAGCGAGAAGGCAGGCGGGTACCAGATGATGGTGCGCAGCGAGGTCATGCGCGGTCGCTTCCGCGACGGGCCCTCGCAGCCCAAGGCCTTCGAGCCGGGCGTGCCGGTCCAGGTGCGCGTGCCGCTGCAGGACGTGCTGCACACCTTCCAAAAAGGCCACCGCGTGATGGTCCAGGTGCAGAGCACCTGGTTCCCATTGGTGGACCGCAACCCGCAGGTCTTCCTCGCGAACATGTACGAGTCGAAAGAATCGGACTGCGTGAAATCCGTCCATCGCGTCTGGCGCGCGAGCGGGAAGAGCTCGCGCGTCCGATTCGGGTTGCTGCGCTGAATTCGAGTCGATCGAGCGCGGTTTCCCCTCCTGCGGAGTTTGCCAGACCGGGGTAGTCTCGGGGCCGGACGCTCCGCTCTCCGGCGCGGCCTTCTGTTTTGGTCCCCCGAGTTCGCCCGCTTCCGGCCCCCCCGGACGGGCGCGAAGGATGGCGATCCATCCCGATTCTCGACATGAAGATGTTCCGACTTCGTTCGGCAGCCGGCCTGCTCTCTGCCGCTGCGATCTTCTCCTTGTTCCCCGCGAGCGCGCAGGACGAACTCGATCCGCAGCGCGTGCAGGAGCTCGCGACAGGTGTGCTCGAACGCCATCCGCAGATCCAGTTCCATCCCGCGGCCGTGCTCGTGCGCTTCGCGCCCTACACGGAGGCTGCCTATCGCGAGCAGGTGCGCGCGATGGTCGGCGACGGCGTGCTCAAGACCTACGAGCAGGAGCCCGGTCTCGAGCTGATCCACACGCGCATCGGCGTGCAGCGCGCGATCCAGAAGCTGCAGGGCTTCGTGCTCTACGCCGAGCCCGACTTCGTCGTGCACGCGATCAACACTCCCAACGACAGCCTCTACAGCCTGTGCTGGGGACTCAACAACACCGGCCAGACCGTCAACAACGACCCGGGCATCGCGGGCGCCGACATCAACGCGCCCGAGGCCTGGAACACGTTCACGGGCGACGCGAACTTCAAGATCGCCGTGATCGACACGGGCACGCAGTACACGCACCCCGACCTCGCCGCGAACATCTGGTCGAACCCCGGCGAGATCGCGGGCAACGGCATCGACGACGACAGCGACGGCTACGTGGACGACATCCGCGGCTGGGACTTCTACAGCGTCGACAACAACCCCGACGACACCAACGGGCACGGCACGCACACCGCGGGCACGATCGGAGCGGTCGGGAACAACGGCACGGGTGTGGTGGGCGTCAACTGGGCCTGCAAGCTCGTCCCGCTGCGCTTCCTCGGGCCCTCGGGCGGCTACACCTCGGATGCGATCCTGGCGGTGAACTACTGCACCGCAAAGCAGATCAAGGTCTCGAACAACAGCTGGGGCGGCGGCGGCTTCTCGCAGGGCCTGTACGACGCGATCAACGCCTCGAAGTCGGTCGGGCACATCTTCTGCGCCGCCGCGGGCAACAACGGCACGAACAACGATTCCTCGGCCTTCTATCCGGCGAACTACAACCTCGACAACCTGATCTCGGTCGCGGCGACGGACAACAACGACGGCCGCGCCTCGTTCTCGAACTACGGCGCGACCACGGTCGACCTCGGCGCGCCGGGGGTCAACATCGCCTCGACCTACTACGGCAGCCAGTACGTGTACCTCTCGGGCACGTCGATGGCGACGCCGCACGTGACCGGCGCGGTCGCGCTCGTCGAAGCGCTCAATCCTGGTTTCACCTACCTGCAGGTGCGCAACCAGATCCTCTCGACGGTGCGGCATGCGGCCTCGATGTCGGGCGTCACGGTCACGGGCGGAATCCTCGATCTCGCGGCCGCGGTCGGTGTGCCCTCGGGCAACACGGCGCCGACGGTTGTGATCAGCTCGCCCTCGAACGGGGCGGGCTTCACGCAGGGCAGCTCGATCAGCTTCACGGGCTCGGCGAGCGACACGCAGGACGGGAATCTGGGCGCGAGCCTGGTGTGGACCTCGAGCCTGCAGGGTCAGATCGGGACGGGCACGAGCTTCTCGCGCTCCGACCTCGCCGTCGGCACGCACGTGATCACCGCCTCGGTGACCGATTCGGGCTCGCTGACCGGCTTCAACACGGTCACGATCAACGTGACGAGCAACAGCACGCCGCCGGCGGCGCCTTCGAACCTCACGGGGACGAACCTCGGCGGGGGACAGGTGCAACTGCACTGGAACGACAACTCGTCGAACGAGGCGAACTTCCAGATCCAGCGTCAGCGCCGCAACGGCGGTTCGTGGGGCAGCACGGTGTACTTCACCGCGGGAGCCAACGTGACGAGCTTCAACGACGCTCCGGGCACGGGCCGCTGGCGCTACCGCGTCCGCGCGCAGAACGGTGCGGGCAGCTCGAGTTGGACTGGCTGGCTGCAGTTCAATCTCTGATCCCGGCGCCGGGTGCCTGAACGAGCGGGGGCCGCAGCTCTTGCGGCCCCCGCTCCGTGTTTCAGAGTGTCGTGTGGTACAGGCCGTTACCCCACTCGTTGAACACCGTGTAGTTGGAGTCGCGCGCCACGTCCATCAGCGCCAGCGGCGCGCAACGTCCGAGCACCATTCCCAGGCCCTCGATCGCGGCGGCGCGGCGCAGGCTGGCGCCCGCCTTCGAGGTGACCGTGTCGCACAGCCGCCGCAGTGCGTCGTAGGAGGCGTGAAAGCCCAGCGCCGTCGCGGCCATCGCCTGCAGTTCCGGCTCGTTCAGGTTTGCGAGCGTCGCCGCGATTGCATCGACGTCCTCGCCGCGGCCCATGCAGCCGAGCGACTGCGCGAGCGTGGCGCGCACGAGCGCAGAGCCCTCCTCCTCGAGTCTCGCGCGCAGCACGCGATGGGCTTCGTCGCCTCCGAGCAGCGCGAGCGCCGTCGCCGCGTACATGCGATTGCGCGGATCGGAAGCCTCCGCGACGGCCTTCACGAGCAGCGGCAGCGCTTCCTCGTCGTGCAGCAGACCCAGGCCGAGCCAGTAGGCGCTGCGGTTCTGCGGATTGGATTCGTGCTCGAGCGCGTCGCGCAGCGCCTTCGCGATCAACGGATCCGCGCTCTTGCGTCCCAGGATCCCCAGCGCGAGCCCGCTCCAGGCGCGCATCGACTTCGGGTTGGAGCACAGAACGCGCAGCAGGAATTCGCGCGCGACCGGGCCGCCACGGCGCCCAATCGCCGTCAACAGGAACCCGCGCGTCAGCGACTCGGACTCGCCCGCGTAGGCCGCGAGCAGCGCGGGCAGGGCCTCGGCGCGGCTCGCTTCGCCGAGCGCGAGCGCGGCGGAGCGGCGCAAGTCCAGGCGCGGTCCGGTGAGGCTCGCAACCAGGCGCTCGAAGGCTTTTTCGGAGTCCGCGCCAGCGAGGGCCTCGAGCGCGCGGCAGCGCACGATCGGAGCCTCGCTCTCGTCGGCAGAGAGCTGCAGCGCGAGCGCTTCGAACTCGGGGCAGGGTGCGAGGCGCTCGTAGAGCATCGCGGCGACGCCGATCGTCTCGCGTTCGGACCTCGCGCGCTCACGTGCGCGCAGCGCGAGTCGCACATCGACGTAGGCCGGGAAGCCGCGCTGGCGGCCGAGCGCGAGGGCGACGAAGGCGTGCGCCTCGGCCGTGGGGGAGATGCGCTCGCGGCCCAGACCGTCGCGCGTCCCGTCCTTCGCGATCCCAAGCAGGATCCCGGCCGCTTCGCTCGCGCCCGTGGCTCCCAGGCCGAGGATCGCGCCGTGGCGCACCTCCACGTTCGCATCGTCGAGCAGCGCGACCAGACGCCCCACTGCGGCTGGGCCGAAGGTGCGGCCGTAGGCGATCGCCGCCGAAGAGCGCAGGCGTGGATCACCGTCGGAGAGCGCTTCCAGCAGCGCGGGACCGATCGCCCCGCGCATCGAGTCGGCGAAGCGCTGCAGCGCGGCGAGTGAGTCATCGCCGCTCGCGGGCGCGGAGAGCAGGTCGAGTTGGTTGGGGCGCAGGAACTCTGCCTTGTTGTACTCCCACCACAGGTACCAGCTGTCGTCGCTGGTCATCGTCAGCGTCGAGGGCGTGGGCACCGGTCGCGGTCCGGCGCCGCCGGTGGCGCCCGGTCCCGTCCCGTGCGCCGTGCCGCTGTCGCCGCCGGGGGGCGGTGGCGTCTGGCCATTGCCGTGCGCTCCGCCTCCCGATCCGCCCCCGCCGGTCCGGCCACCCGTTGGAACCGTGTCGGCCGGTCCGGTGTGGCTGCCGCCCGCGGGTTTGACCGTACCGCCGCCGGAACCCTGCGCCACGTGGTCGTAACTGCTGGTGCTGCCCGCGATCGGCGGCCATTGTGCGTACGCTGGCGCGGCGAGGGCGGTGGAGAGGGAGCAGAGCAGCAGGCGGGCGATCTTCATGGGGGACCTTTCGGTTCGGGGCACCCACCAAGGCAAGTCGCGTGCCTTCTGCATCCAAGGCCCGAGCGGGCCTGCGAATCTCAGGTGCTGCCGGCCCGGGCCTGCTTGCGCGCGGCTTTGAGGCGATCGACCGCCGTCAGGCTGCGCTTGCGCAGGCGCAGCGTCTTGGGCGTCACCTCGAGCAGCTCATCGTCCTCGATGTACTCGAGGCTCTCTTCGAGCGACATCACGTGCGCGGGCGGGATGCGCACGTTCTCGTCGTTCCCCGCGGAGCGGATGTTGGTCATCTTCTTCTCGCGGCAGACGTTGATGTCGAGGTCGTCGTCCTTGTTGTTCTCGCCGACGATCATGCCCTCGTAGACCTGCGCGCCGGGCTCGACGAAGAAGGTGCCGCGGTCGAGCAGGGCGAACATGCCGTAGGGCACGGCCTTGCCGGTGCGGTCGGCGACCAGCACGCCGTTCGTGCGCGTGGGGATCGGCCCGCCGTCGACGCGCCACTGGTCGAAGATGTGCGAGAGGATCGCCATACCCTTGGTCATGGTCATCAGCGCCGTGCGCGCGCCGATCAGGCCGCGCGAAGGCACGAGGAACTCCAGACGCGTCTGGATGCCGATCGGCTCCATCGTCGTCATCTCGCTGCGCCGGCGGCCGAAGTACTCGATCACCTTGCCGGCGTGCTCGGTCGGCACGTCGATCACGGTGCGCTCGAAGGGCTCCATGCGCTGGCCGTCCGTCGTCTTCAGGATCACGCGCGGCTTGCCGACGGAGAATTCGTAGCCTTCGCGGCGCATGTTCTCGATCAGCACGCCCAGGTGCATCACGCCGCGGCCCTTGAGCTCGTAGCCGTCGTTGCCCTCGGCGTTGGCCAGGTGCAGTGCGACGTCGCGCAGGCAGGCCTTTTCGAGGCGCGTCAGAATCTGGCGGCTGGTGACGAACTGCCCGTCCTGCCCGGCGAAGGGCGAGTTCGAGACGTAGAACTCCATCGAGATCGTGGGCTCGTCGAGCTTGATCGTCGGGAGCGGCTCCTGGTTCTCGACCGGGCAGAGCGTGTCGCCGATCATGATCTCGTCGATGCCCGCGATGACCGCGATGTCGCCGGCCTTGACCTCGTCGACCGCCACGCGGTTGAGGCCCTCGTAGCGGTGCAGGCCCTTGATCGCGGCGACCGGCGCCTTGTCGCGGCCGACGTGGCACAGCGCGTAGCGCGCGCCGTTCTTGATCACGCCGCGCACCACGCGTCCGATTGCGATGCGGCCGAGGAAGTCGTCGTGGTCGAGGGTCGCAGCCTGGAACTGCAGCGGCGCCTCGTAGTCGAGCTCGGGCGCGGGCGCGTGATCGAGGATCATGCGAAAGAGCGGCTCGAGGTCGGCCGGCTCGTTGTCCGGCTGGTCCACGGCCCAGCCGTCGCGGCCCGAGCCGTAGACGACGGGGAAATCGAGCTGCTCGTCGCGCGCGCCGAGCTCCACGAAGAGGTCGAAGACCTCGTCGAGCACCTCGCCCGCGCGGGCGTCTGGGCGATCGACCTTGTTGATCATCACCAGCGCCTTGAGGCCGTTCTCGAAAGCCTTCTTGAGCACGAAGCGCGTCTGCGGCATCGGGCCCTCGGCCGCGTCCACGAGCAGCAGCACGGCGTCGGCCATGCGCAGCGTGCGCTCGACCTGGCCGCCGAAGTCGGCGTGGCCGGGCGTGTCGACGATGTTGATGCGCGTCCCGTGGTATTCGATGGCCGTGTTCTTCGCCAGGATCGTGATCCCGCGCTCGCGCTCCTGCGCGTCGGAGTCCATCGCGCGCTCCTGCACCTGCTGGTTGGAGCGGAAGGTGCCGGCGAACTTGAACATCGTGTCCACCAGCGTGGTCTTGCCGTGGTCGACGTGGGCCACGATGGCGATGTTGCGGATGGGCTTCTTGTGCTGCATGGAAGGGGCTCGGCCGAGGATCGGGGGCGAACAGGATACGAGCCCGCCGCCATACTCACAATGGCGGCCTCGCTTCCCGGCCCTGCGCGCGCCCGCAGCGCTATTTCTGCGCGTGCAGCCCGACCACCACGGCAGCGCCCGTACTGGCGAGCTTGCGCGTGCGTCCGGTCGAGGGATCGGCCTCGTAGAGCGTGTTCTGCTCCCCGACGATGCGCGCTTTGCCGTCGCCCGCGAGTGCCATGGCGTACGGGGTCGCCTCGAGCGCGAGTTCCACACTCGAATCCGTCTTGCCGGTCGCGGGATCGACCCAAACCAGGGCGTACTTGCTCGTGCGCAAGAGGGGGGTCAGTCCGAGCAGCTTTCCACTGTGCGCGTCCAGGGAGAAGCTCATGAACTGGAAGTCGCGTCCGGGCCGGCCGATCAGCGTGCTCTCGCCCGTGGCCGGGTCGATGCGCACGAGGGCGCTCCCCTCCTTGTCGTAGCTCCCGGCCAGCAGGGCGCCCTTCACGTCCACGACCAGCGCGTCGAAGGCCTCGCCCAGCAGCACGCTGCGCTCGACCTCGAGGCTCTTCGCATCGACCGTCATCAGGTGCGTCTTGGCCCAGCCTTCTCCGATCTCGAGCTCGGTGAGGTAGTAGTGCTTCCCGTCGGCGGAGCGCACGATGTCGTTCGGCACCGTGTAGCCGGCGTGGTTCGAGAAGGAGCCGACGACCTTGGTCGTGCCGTCGCGAGCGTCGATCGTGACGAGCTCGCCGAGTTTGTTCGGCGAGTGACCGGTCGAGATTCCGTAGAGCGAGGGCTCGCTCGGTGCCACGAGCAGGGCGGCGGCGAGGGAGCAGGCAAGCAAGTTCATCAGTTCTCCTCGGATCCGTGTTCGTCACGCAGGCGCGAGGGCGTCGTGCCGAACTCGCGCCGGAACGCACTCGTGTAGTGGCTGTGGCTCGAGAAGCCGCACTGCAGCGCGAGCTCGACCAGCGGGCGGCTGGACTCGCGCAGCGGTTCGAGGCTCGAGCGCAGGCGCAGCTGGTGGCGGTACTGGTGCAGCGTCGTCCCCGTCTCGCGCCGGAAGCTGCGGCACATGTGGTAGATCGAGAGCCCGACCGCATGCGCGAGGTCGGAGAGCTGCAGCGGCTCGCTCCAGCGCTCGCTCAGGATCCGCTCGAGTTCGTGCGTGCTCGCGCCGCGCCGCGCCGGTTCCAGCGCCGCGCCGACTTGCTCGGAGGCGAGTTCACAGACGCGCTCGAGCAGGCCGAGCACGCACTCCTCGAGCGCCAGCGGCTCCACAGGCGCGCCCGAGTGGGCGAGCTCGAAGACCCGGCGCTGCGCGAGGTACAAGGCCGCGTCGCAGCTCCCGGATGCGCGCGTGAAGAGCTCCTCGGCGCGGTCGGCGGCCGAAGGATCGAAGCGCGCGAGCACGTCGCGCACGAGCTGCGCGTCGAGGCCGAACCACTCGCAGCGGTCGCCGTCGCGGCTGATCGCGCCGCGCAGGTAGCGCTGGCCGCGGTTGTAGAGCGTGACCACGTTGGGGTTCGCGATCAGCGGCGGCGCGTGCTCGTGCTCGATCGAGACCGCGGTGCGCGGGAAGACCAAGCAGTGCTGCGCGATGGGGCCGGAGTCCTCGAAGCGCGGATGGCCGAGCGGGCAGCGGAATGCGCCGATCGTCACCGACTGCGTGCGGAAGACGATCCGATCGAGCGGCGCGGGTGCGTTCGGAGCCTGCATCACGGCCCCCATACCAGCACAGCGCGCGGAAGTTCGCAGGCGACTCGTGCAAGAAGCGCGTCAGTTCGCGACCGCGGGCGTGTCGCGAGCAAGATCTCGATAGCCCCGGCCGCGCGAGCGCCGTACAAGCGCAGCATGAATCCGCTCGTCGCCCTCCTCGCTGTGTTCACACTCTTCCCGCAGGACACGGCCCCCGCGCCCACGCTCGAGGCCGCGATCGCGCGCATGCAGGCCAAGGACCCCGCCGGCGCGGCGAAGATCCTCGAGGCTCTGCTCGCGCGCGAACCGAAGAACGGCCGCGCCTGGCGCAACCTCGCGAACGCGCGCCGCGTGCAGGGCGACTTCGCTCACGCGGCCGAGGCGCTGCAGCACTCGCTCGAGGTCGAGCCGGGCTTCTACATGCCGCTCTACACGCTGGGCGTGCTGCGCGCGCAGGCGGGCGAGACCGACGAGGCTTTCCGCTGCCTCGAGCGCGCGCGCGATTCGCACAAGATCGACATGACGCAGATCGACTTCGATCCCTTGCTCTCGAAGCTGAAGGACGACCCGCGCTTCGCGGCCCTGCATCCCAAGCCCGCGGACTTCGCCGATCCTTTCGTCGAGCCGGTCAAGATCCTCCACGAGTGGGATGGCGAGGCGCCCAACGACCAGTTCGGCTGGATCGCGCGCCCGGTCGGCGATGTGGACGGCGACGGAGTGCCGGACATCGTGACCTCCGCTCCGACGCACGGCGAGGCAGGCAGCAATGCCGGCCGCATCTACGTCTACTCCACGAAGAGCGGCAAGCTCTTGTGGAGCGCCGACGGCGAGAGCGGCGACCAACTCGGCACTGGCGTCGAGGGCGCGGGCGACACCGATCACGACGGCATCCCGGACGTGATCGCGAGCTCGCCGGGTGGCGGCAAGGCGTTCCTCTACTCCGGCCGCGACGGGAAGGTGCTACACGTCTTCCACGCGGAGCACCCCACGGACGACTTTGGCCGCCACGCCGCGGGCGCGGGCGACGTCGACGGCGACGGTTGCGCGGACGTGATCGTGGGTGCGCCCGCGAACGCGGCCAAGGGACAGGGTGCCGGCCGCGCCTACGTGTATTCGGGCAAGGACGGCCACCTGCTGCACGCACTCGAGGGCGCAGGCGCGGGCGAGAGCTTCGGCAGCACGGTCGCGGGACGCAGCACGCCCGGGCACACGCTGCTCGTGGTCGGCGCCGGCAGCGCAGGGGCGCAGCACACCGGTCGCGTCTACGTCTTCGACTCGCTCGAGGGCCCGCCGAAGTTCACGATCGAGGCCGACGAGACCGGCGGCGCGCTCGGCGGCATGTTCGTCTCGGTCCCCGGCGACGTCGACGGCGACGGCGTGCTCGATGTGTACGCCTCGGACTGGCAGAACTCGGCCCTCGGCCCGCTCACCGGACGCGTGTACGTGCACTCGGGCAAGGACGGTCACCGGCTGCTCACGCTCACCGGCGAAGGCCCGGGCGAGGGTTTCGGAACGAGCCCGTCGGTCGCGGGTGACGTCGACGGCGACGGACACGCGGACCTGATCGTGGGAGCGTGGCAGTGGAGCGGTGCGGCGCTAGGCGCGGGCAAGGCCTACCTGCACTCGGGTGCGGACGGGAAGCTGCTCGCGAGCTACACCTGCAAGACTCCGGGCGACACCTTCGGCTTCGACGCGCTCTCGCTGGGCGACACCGACAGCGACGGGACGGACGACTTCCTGGTCACCTCGGGCTGGAGCGGCGTCCACGGATTCCATTCCGGACGCGTATTCCTCTTCTCGAGCGGGATCGCCAAGCGCGCGCGCTGAACGGCGCGCGAAGGTCTAGGCGACGAGCGACTGGAAGTCCGGCAGCCCGCGCAGGACGTCGAGGTCGACGTTGCGCGCGAGCTCGGACTGGATGCAGTAGCCGCGCGTCGCGGCGGTCGAGAGCGCTTCGAGCGACTCGTTCAGGTCGCCGAGGATCGCGAGCACGACCGCCGACTTGAACGCGGTGTAGCCGTCCTTGGGCGAGAGTTCGCGCGCCTTCGCGATCGCATCGCGCGCCTCCGCCTGGCGCCCGCAGCGCGCGAGCAGCATGCCCATGTGCAGGCGCGCCTCCTGGTTGTCGGGCACGTGCACGAGTTCCTCGATCGCGGCGGTGATGCCCTGGTCGGCGACCTGCAGCGCCTCCTCGTAGCGGTTGAGCCGCATCAGCACGCCGTAGAGGTGGTCGTAGGACGCGATGTTGCGCGGATGCAGCGTGATCGACTTGCGCAGGAGCGGCGAAGCCTCCTTGAAGTTGCCCAGGCGCGCGTAGACGGCGCCCAGCAGCCGGTGCGCGAGCCACTCGTTCTGGTTGAGCTGGATCGAGAGCCGGTACTCGCGCTGCGCATCGGTCGCGCGGTTCGTGAGGTGGAAGGCAAAGCCCAGCGAGGTGTGCGCCTCGGCGCAGTCGGCGCTGCGCGCGAGCGCGCGGGCAGCCTCGGCGCGCGCTTCGTCGAGGTAGGTCGTGTCGCCGTCGAAGTAGATGTACTTGCGCACCAGCGCCTCGGCCAGCCCGGCGTAGGCGATCGCGCAGTAGGGGTCGGCCTCGATCGCGGCGCGGAAGGAGGTGATCGAGCCGAGCAGGTGCTTGGTCGTGCCGCGGTGCATCACCTCGTGTGCGCGCCGGGCGAGCGTGAGCGCGGCTTCCGTGTTGCGGCGCGGGCCGGCGGCGGGGCGCAGCGCGATCGCGGAGAGGTGCTTGCGCACCACGCGCACGACACCGCGCACGAGCGCCTCCTGCAGGGCCCAGTCGTTCTTGTCGATGTGCTGGACGTTCTCGCGGAAGACCTCGAGCGGTGCCGTGCCGCGCGTGCCTCCGGGCTGCTGCGTCCAGCGCTCGAGTTCGATCTCGAGCCGGCCCTCCACACCGATGACCTCCAGGCGCAGGCGCAGCACGTAGTCGAAGCTCGCGCCGGCACCGGGCAGGCGTTCGCTGTCCAGGCGTGCAACCTTGAGGTCCTTCACGCGCGCGAGGTTCGCAGCCGCATCCTTGAGCAGCGCCCCCGCGATCACGTCGCAGGCCTCGGGGTGCTCGCCGCCGCAGACGAGCGGCGGCATGACGATCGTTCCGCGCAGCGCGATCGGCGCGGAGCCACCGCTGCGCGAACCGTCGAAGATGCTCTGCAGCACGCCCTTGGCCTCGACCGCGCTCGAATAGCGGCGCTCGGGCTCGGGATCGAGGCACTTCAGGATGAAGTCCTCGAGCGCGGGCGGGAAATCTGCGCGGATCGCGGTCGGCCGGCGCAGCTTGCCGTCCAGGATCGCCATGCAGACCTCGGGGAAGCTCTTGCCGGGGAAGGGCAGCGCGCCGGTCAGCGCGTGGTAGAGGACCGCGCCGAAGGCGAAGACGTCCGAGCGCAGGTCGAGCTCGTCGCCGCGTACCTGCTCGGGCGACATGTAGAGCACCGTCCCGACCAGCATGCCGTTCTGCGTGATCGTGGCCTCGTCGCGCGCGCGCGCAATGCCGAAGTCGAGCAGCTTGACCGTGCCGTCCTCGAGCACCATCACGTTGCCGGGCTTCAGGTCGCGGTGGATCAGCCCGTTCTGGTGCACGAGCTCGAGCGCGCGCGCGACCTCGATCGCGATGCGCAGGCCCTCGTCGTAGGACAGCGGCTGGTCCTTGATGACCTTGTCGAGCGTGCGGCCCTGCAGGTACTCCATCGCGATGAAGGAGGTGCCCTCGTGCTTGCCGTACTCGTAGATCGTGGCGATGTTCGGGTGGACGAGTTGCGAGGTGTGCTGCGCCTCGCGCAGGAAGCGCGTGTCCGCCGCCGGGTCGATCTCCGCGTTGCCGCGCAGGATCTTCAGCGCCACGGTCCGGCCCAGCTGCTGGTCCATCGCCCGATAGACCTCCGACAGCGGACCCTCGCCGAGGCGGTCCTGCTGGGGGTCGAAGACGAAGTGAGCGAAGGTCTGGGCCATCTGCGGGGGGGGGAGGACGGCGTTCCTATCTCGGGCGCCGACGGGTCTGGACATTATGGAAGCCCGGATGCGGACCTGGAAAGGGCCGAATCGTTCCGGGGCGGGCGGCGGGCTCTGGCCCGGGGCTCCGCCGTATGTCAAACCGTCCGCGCATGAGCGCCGCCAAGCGATCCGAACCCGAACCCACAGCCCGGCCTGAGCTCACGCCCTTTGTCGAGGGCGACTTCCACGTCCTCGGGAGCGGCCTCGCGCGCGACCCACAGTACAACGACCGGCGCCTGGAGACGCGCCGCAAGCTGCTCGGGCTCGCGAAGGTCTTCGGCGCGCGCGCGCAAGCCGAGTGCGATCTCGCACTCGAGCCGCGGACGAGCCTCCACAATCCGCACGCCTTCAACCAGATGCAGGTGCGCCGGCTGTGGGCCTACCTCGTGCGCCCGAAGAAGGAGAAGACGCGCCTGCGGCAGACGCTCGGTTCGGATCTGGGGAAGGACCTCGACGCCGCGTACCGCAACGCGTTCCTGTGCGCCGCGATCGAGAACGACTCCTTCGAGGTCTCGCTGCGCATCCACGCCGACGCCTGGTACGACGGACAGAACATGCTGCGCCGCATCGCCGGCGGCGGGTTCGACGAGTGGAGGCAGCGGCTCGACGCGCTCGAAGGCTTCCGACTGAAGCTCGCCGACTGGAAGGGCGAGTGGATCTGCGGCGCGCTGACGCGCGAGAAGCTCGAGGATTTCCTGCGCTTCTACAAGCCGGGCGAGCACGCGCTGGCGGTCGAGCGCAAGTTTCCTGCGCCGGCGGGCGCGCGCGCTGAGTGCCTCGCGCCCGAATTTCCCGCGCGCGTCGTGGCTGAACTGTTGCGCTTGGTTCCGCTGTACCGCTTCGCAGCGTGGTCGCAGGAGAGCGACTGGCTGTTTCGCAAGTCCTGAGGCAGGCGGCGCGGCTGCTACTCCCAAGGCGCCTCACGCCTACGCCGGAGTCCCGCGCCGATGCGGGTGCCACGCAGACCCCGTCCGCCGCTACAATGGCCCGACTCCCGAGACCGTTCTGGTCGTCCGGAGGCCCCGCCGCTCCCATGACGAATCCCACGACGAGTTCAGCTACCCAGTCCGCCTCCGCCCCCGTGCAGACCCTCGAACTCGGCCTGCCGGGCTTCGATTTCCTCGACCTGCACCGGCCCGAGCGTCTCGCGGACCTGACCGCGGCCTTCTTCGCCGAGGTGGCCCAGTCCGATCCCGAGCTCGCCGCGCGCTGGCAACGCCACGCAAGCGGCGCCGAGACGCTCGAGGGGCCCGCGGAGTCGCAGCTGCTGATCGAGCTCGCGCGCGAGCAGTCGCACTTCCTCGCGCGGCTCTTCAAGCTCGAGGCGTACCAGGCCGAGCGCAAGGACGTGCTCGTGAAGCGCCAGCTCGTGTACCGCTTCCGCGACGCCTTCGTGAAGAAGCACGTGCGCGCCGCCAAGCTCGCCGACGGCCAGAGCGCGGCCGCGGTCTGCGAACGCGCCCAGGCGCTGCTCGAGCGCCTGCCGGGCATCCCGGGCGTCGATCTCGACGAGGAGGAGCGCTACGCCGCGCGCGTGTGGAACCTGCTCGAGCGCGCCGGCGACGCGGCCGCCCCGGTGCTGCCGGGCGAGCAGCACAGCGTGGCGCAGACGCTCGAGCTGCTCGCGCTCGATTTCAAGCTGCGGCGCGAGGCCAATGATCCCTCGCTCGTGGGCTGGCGTTCGCTGCGCGAGACCAAAGCGGTGGACTTCGAGAAGGGCCTGGTCGAGTACGTGCGCCCGCTGGCCGACCTGCCCGAGGCGATCGAGGGCGACCCGCGCCACTTCCGCCTGCGCGACGGATTCAAGCTCACCGACGCGCGCGGGACGCTGGGCGAGGTGCTGAGCCAGCTCGATCAGTGCGTCTTCTGTCACGAGCGCGAGAAGGACAGTTGCTCGCGCGGGATGATCGACAAGAAGACCAAGGAGCGCGCGAAGAACCCGCTGGGCGTGAGCCTCGACGGCTGCCCGCTCGACGAGCGCATCTCCGAGATGCACTTGCTCATGGCGCAGGGCGACCCGATCGGCGCGCTCTCGCTCGTCATGCTCGACAATCCGATGTGCCCGGGCACGGGCCACCGGATCTGCAACGACTGCATGAAGGCCTGCATCTACCAGAAGACCGAACCGGTCAACATCCCGCAGGTCGAGACCAACGTGCTCACGGACGTGCTCAACTTCCCGCACGGGCCGGAGATCTACCTGCTGCTCACGCGCTGGAATCCGCTGCGCCGCAATCGACCGCACGCGCTGCCCTACAACGGCATCAACGTGCTCGTGGTCGGCATGGGCCCCGCCGGCTACACGCTGGCGCACTACCTGTGCCAGGAGGGCTTCGGCGTCGTCGGCGTCGACGGCCTGAAGATCGAGCCGTTGCCCGGAAAATGGGCGGGCAGTGCCGGCGAGGGCCTGGCCCCCGAGGCGCTCGCGGCCTGGAACTCGATCACCGGCGCGCTCGACGAGCGTGTGTTGGCCGGCTTCGGCGGCGTGTCGGAGTACGGCATCACCGTGCGTTGGGACAAGAACTTCCTCACGCTGCCCTACCTCTCGCTGGTGCGGCGCGAAAACTTCCAGGTGCACGGCGGGACGCGTTTTGGCGGCAACGTGGATCTCGAGGAGGTCTGGAAGCTCGGCTTCGACCATGTGGCGATCGCGACCGGCGCGGGCAAGCCGACGATCGTCGAGATGAAGAACAACCTCTCGCGCGGCATCCGCAAGGCGAGCGACTTCCTCATGGCGCTGCAGTTGACGGGCGCCTTCAAGAAGCGACTCGCTCGCCTGCCTGCAGCTGCGCTTGCCGGTCGTCGTGATCGGCGGCGGCTTGACGGGCATCGACACCGCGACCGAGGCGATGGCCTACTATCCGCTGCAGGTCGAGAAGATGTCGGCGCGCTACGCCGTGCTTTGCCGGCAGTTCGGGGCAGCCGTGATCCGGCGCTTCTTCAACGAAGAGGAACTCGAGACACTCGACGAGTTCGTCGTGCACGGCCGCGCGGTCGCCGAAGAGCGCGGACGGGCGGAGCGCGAGGGCGGCGAACCGAATCTGCTCGGTCTGGTGCGTGCCTGGGGTGGCGTGCGCCTGGTCTACCGCAAGTCGCTCGTGGACGCGCCGGCCTACCGCGCGAACCACGAGGAGGTCGTGAAGGCGCTCGAGGAGGGCATCACGATCGTCGAGAACATGGCGCCGCTCGAGGCGAAGCTCGACAAGTACGGCGCGGTGCGTGCGCTGCTGTTCGAACGACAGCGCCGCGACGAGGCCGGCAAGTGGCACGCGACCGGCGAACACGTCGAGATGGCCGCGCGCAGCGTGCTCGTCGCCGCCGGGACCTCGCCCAACACGATCTACGAACGCGAGAAGCCCGGCACCTTCCAACTCGACGAGAAGCACTCTTTCTTCCAGGTCTTCCGGCGCGAGAACGGCGCCAGTGTGCCGCTCAAGCGCGGCAGGGACGCGCAGGGGGCGGGCTTCCTCACGAGCTACGACGACGGCCAGCACGCGGTCACGGTCTACGGCGACAACCACGCGGCCTATGCGGGCAACGTCGTCAAGGCGATGGCTTCGGCGCGCGACGGCTTCACCAAGGTCCTCGAGCTCTTCCGCGAGCGCATCGAGCGCACGAAGGTCGACGCGGCCTCGGTCGCGGAGCGCCGCACGGCCTGGAAGAAGCTCGTCAGCAAGCTCGACTACGAGTTCAAGGCGGTCGTGCACGAGGTGCGACGCCTGACGCCGACGATCACGGAGGTCGTGGTGCACGCGCCCGCCGCGGCGCGCCGTTTCGAGCCGGGCCAGTTCTACCGGCTGCAGAATTTCGAGACCAGCGCGCTGCTCGCGGGCGGGACGCGCTTCGCTCTCGAGGGCATCGCGCTCACCGGCGCGTGGACGGATCCCGAGCGCGGCCTGCTTTCGATGATCGTGCTCGAGATGGGCGTGAGCTCGCGCCTCGTCGCGCTGCTGCAGCCGGGCGAGCGCGTCGTCGTGATGGGCCCGACCGGCACGCCGACCGAGATTCCCAAGAAGGAGCGCGTGATCCTCTGCGGCGGGGGACTGGGCAACGCCGTGCTCTTCTCCATCGGCAGCGCACTGCGCGAGAACGGCAACGAGGTGGTCTACTTCGCGGCTTTCCGCCGCGGCGAGGACCTCTTCAAGCGCGAAGAGATCGAGGCTGCCGCCGACGTGGTGGTCTGGTCGACCGACGCGGGCAGCGACATCGAACCCGACAAGCGCCGGCCCTACGACCGGCACTTCAAGGGCAACGTGGTGCAGTCGATGCTGGCCTACGCGCGCGAGGAGCTCGGCGAGCCGAAGATCCGCACCGAGGACTGCTCGCGCCTGGTCTGCATCGGCTCCGATCGCATGATGAACGCCGTGCGGCTCGCTCGCACCGGCGTGCTGCAACCGCACCTGCGCGCCGAGCACGTGGCGATCGGTTCGATCAACTCGCCGATGCAGTGCATGATGAAGGAGATTTGCGCCCAGTGCCTGTGCAAGCACGTCGATCCCGCGACGGGCAAGGAAGCCACGCCGGTGTTCAGCTGCTTCAACCAGGACCAGGAGCTGGACCGGGTCGATTTCGACAACCTGAACCAGCGCTTGCGGGTCAACTCGGTGCAGGAGAAGCTCTCCAACCTGTGGCTCGATCACCTGGTGCACCGGGAGAACCTCCCGCTCTGGACGACGCTCTGAAAGCCCCCGCCGGGCTTCCGCCCGGCCCGCGCTCGCCCTGGCTCGCCACGCTGCACATGCTGCGCGATCCCTACGCCTTCCACGCGCGCTGCGTGGAACGCTATGGGGATCCGTACACCGTGCGCTCCTTCAACGGACCGGTGGTGTGCACCGGCAAGCCCGAGAACATCCGTGCGATCTTCGCCGCCGATCCGGCCTGCTTCGGGCCCTGGGCGAGCCGCGCGCTGCTGCCGATGCTCGGCCAGGGCTCGGTGATCCAATTGCGCGGGGAAGAGCACCGCCGCGAGCGCGCGCTGCTCGGCCCGCACTTCGGAGGGGCGCGCATGCGCGCCTTCACCGAGGCGATGCACAGCGCCGCGCGCGCGCAATTGCACAGGCTCGAGCCCGGCCGCGAGTTCCGCGCCGCCGAGCTCGCCCAGGCGATCTCGCTCGAGGTGATCATCCGCGCCGTGATGGGTTGCCAGGAGCCGCGCGAGATCGACGCACTGCGCGCAGGGATCCAGCGCTTCGTCGGCTGCGCGAATCCGCTGATGCTCTTCGCGCCGGCGCTGCAGCGCGCCCCGTTCGGGCTGGGACCCTGGGCGCGCTTCCTGGCTGCGCGGCGCGCATTCGACGAGCAGCTGCTGGCGCACATCGCGCGCCGTCGCGCGGAACTGGAGCGCGGCGCCGAACCGAGCGACATCCTCGGCGCGATGCTGGCTTCGCGCTACGAGGACGGTTCGCCCATGCAGGATGGCCACGTGCGCGACGAGCTCGTCACGCTGCTCTTCGCCGGCCACGAGACGACCGCGCTCGCGATCGCCTGGGCGCTGTACTGGATCCACCGCGAGCCGGGCGTGCGCGAGCGCGTGCGCGCACAACTCGCCGCCGCGCCGGACGATCCCTCGCACGCCGGCTACCTCGAAGCGGCCTGCCAGGAGAGCTTGCGCCTGCATCCGATCGTCCCCGACGCGCCGCGCTACGTCGCGCGCGAGCTCGAGCTCTTCGGCGTGCGCCTGCCCGTCGGCGCGGGCGTGACCTGGGTGAGTTCGCTCGCGCACATGGATCCGGTGCTTTTTTCCGAACCCGAGCGCTTCCGCCCGGAGCGCTTCCGCGAGCGCAGCTTCAAGCCCTGGGAATTCCTGCCCTTCGGCGGCGGAGCGCGGCGCTGCCTGGGCTCGGCCTTCGCCCTGCACGAAATGCGCGAGGTACTCGCGCTCCTGCTGCAGGAGTGCGACCTCGAGCTGCTCGACGACCGGCCGCTGCGCGCGCGCCGGCGCAGCGTGACGATGGGCCCCGAAGGGGGCGTGCGCATGCGCCTTGCCTCCCGGCGAGCGGGCTGAAGATTCTTCCATCGACGCGGGCCACGCCGTGCTCGATCGCCCGAGCGCTGTGTCCTCAAGTTGCGCGGGTCCGCACTGCCGATAGCGGGAGCAGTTCCTCGCATGACCCTCCCCGGGAGCACTCCCCTCGAGGGCGAACCGTCCCCGCGCAACGACTGGTGGCGCAGCCGGTTTCCCTCCATATCGATCGGCCTGCTTGGCTCACTCGCCGCGCTGGTAGCGTTCCTGCACATCCACGAGTCGGAGGCCGACAGCGATTCGCTGCGCTTCCAGCGGCTCGCGGAGCGCGTGGCCTCGAGGGTGACGGAGATCACGCGACGCTACGAATACGGCCTCAAGGGCGGGCGCGGGCTGTACGCTGCGGCGGGCCACGTCTCGGCGCACGAGTGGCAGCGCTACGTCGCCTCGCACGGTCTGGCCTCGGAGTTCCCCGGTGCGCTGGGCTTCGGCGTGATCCAGCGCGTTCCGCGCTCCGAATTGCAACGCTTCACCGACGACATGCGTGCGCAGGGTCTCTCCGAGTACCGCGTGAACACCACGGGCGACGCGCCCGAGGTCCTGCCGGTCACGTACATCGAGCCGCTCGAGCGCAACATCGGCGCGCTCGGGCAGGACATCGCGCTGCGCCCCGAGGAGCGCGAAGCCGCGCAGCTCGCGATGCTCTCCGGACGCCCGACGCTCTCGGCCCCGATCCGCCACCTGCAGGAGGGCGACCAATGGGGCTTCATGTACTTCGTCCCCTGCTATGCGCAGGACGCGCCGATCAGCACCGAGGAAGAGCGGCGCCAGGCGCTGGTGTGCTGGATCTACGCCCCGATCGTGATCGACCGGCTGCTGGCGGGCATCGCGACGCGCCTGGAGTACCAGGTCGACTTCGAGATCTTCGACGAGGACTGGTCGGAAGCGCGTACACCGCTCTTCGACTGGGACGGAGACCTGCAGGGCGGCGCGCCGGTCTACGCGCTCGAACGGCGCCCGGACCGGCGCTTCCTCTCGACACGCCAGCTCGAGGTGGGCCAGCGCCACTGGACGCTGTGCGTCAGCACCTTGCCCGCCTTCAGCGCGCACACGCAGGAGTGGATGCCCTGGTTCGTGCTCGAGGGCGGCGTGCTGGCGAGCCTGCTGTTGTCGCTCTTCGTGCGCTGGCAGAACACGCAGCGCACGCGCGCCGAAGAGCTCGTCACGGCCCGCACGCGCGAGCTGCGCGAGCAGAACCGCTCGCTGGAAGCGGCGCGTGCGAGCGCCGACGCCGCCACGCGTGCCAAGAGCGAGTTCCTGGCCAACATGAGCCACGAGATCCGCACTCCGATGACGGCCATCCTGGGCTTCGCGGAGCTGATGCGCGACCCGCGCTGCACGAGTCGCGAGCGCGGCGAGTACCTGAGCACGATCCACAGCAACGGCAACCACCTGCTCTCGCTGATCAACGACATCCTCGACCTCTCGAAGATCGAGGCCGGCCAGATGACGGTCGAGCGCATTCCCTGCTCCCCGGTGAAGATCGTCGACGAGGTTGCCGAACTGCTCGCGCAGCGCGCGCGCTCCAAGGACGTGCAGTTGCGCCTGCTCTGGCCCGACCTCGTGCCCGAGTCGATCCAGACCGACCCCGTTCGCGCGCGGCAGGTGCTCGTCAACCTCGTCAGCAACGCGCTGAAGTTCACCGAGCGTGGCGAGGTGCGCATCGAGTCGAGCTTCGAGGAGAGCAAGACCGAGGGCAGCTTCTGGGTCTGCCGCGTGCACGACACGGGTATCGGGATGGACGAGCGCCAGCTCGACCAGGTCTTCGAGCCCTTCACGCAGGCCGACAGTTCGACCACGCGCAAGTTCGGCGGCTCGGGACTGGGTCTGCCGATCTCGCGCCGGCTCGCGGAGCTCCTGGGAGGCGAACTGCGCGCCCACTGCGTGCTCGGCAAGGGCTGCACCTTCGAGGCGCGCATCTCCACCGGCTCGCTCGAGGGCGTCGCGCGCGTCGCGGTGGCCGAACGCGAGGCGCAGGAACGAACACCGGCCGCGCTGCCCTCGCCGCGCCTGTGTGGTCGCGTGCTGGTGGTCGAGGACGGAGCGGACAACCGCACGCTCGTGAAGCAGCACCTCGAGCGCGCCGGCCTTTCGTGCAGCTTCGCCTGCAATGGTCGCGAAGCGCTGGAGGCGGTGGCTGCCTCCGAGCGCGAGGGGAAGCCCTTCGAACTGATCGTGATGGACATGCTGATGCCCCAGATGGACGGGTACGAGGCGACGATCGAGTTGCGTCGCCGCGGCTCGACGCTGCCGATCCTCGCGCTCTCGGCGAACGTGATGAGCGGCGACCGCGAGCGTTGCCTGCGCGCCGGGTGCGACGAGTACGCCGGCAAGCCCATCGACAGCCGTGCCCTGTGCGAACTCTGCGCGAGCCTGATCGGCCGACACCACGCTCCCGCGAGCTAGAGCCGCACGTTTGGTAGCGTGTGCGCCCTATGCGCCGCCCCCAACGCCTGCTGCCGCTGGTTTTCGCCCTCGCTCCCGCACTGCACGCCGATGAGTCCAAGTGGGATGTCAACGCGCCGCCCGGTCCTTCGACGAAGGCCGCGATCGACGCGCGCGATGGCACCTGGCTCTCGCTCGACCTCTCGCCCGACGGCAAGCAGATCGCGTTCGACTTCCTGGGCGACATCTACGTGCTGCCGATCGAAGGCGGAGAGGCGCGCGCGATCGCCAGCGGCGTCGCTTGGCAGATGCAGCCGCGCTACTCGCCGGACGGCAAGCACATCGCGTTCACCTCGGACGCCGCCGGCGGCGACAACATCTGGGTCATGGATCGCGACGGCTCGAACGCGCACGCGGTCACGAGCGAGACCTTCCGCCTGCTCAACAGCCCGTGCTGGTCGCCCGACGGCATGTGGATCGCCGCGCGCAAGCACTTCAGCAGCCGGCGCTCGATCGGCTCGGGCGAGATCTGGCTCTACCACACGAGTGGTGGCGACGGCCTGCAGATGACGGTCAAGGCGAGCGAGCAGAAGGACCTCGGCGAGCCGGTCTTCTCGCCCGATGGCCGCTACGTCTACTTCAGCTACGACAGCACGCCGGGCGCGAGCTTCGAGTACAGCAAGGATTCGAACGGCCAGATCTACGCCATCGACCGGCTCGACCGCACGACCGGCGAGCGCATCAACATCGTCAGCGGCCCGGGCGGCGCGTGCCGGCCGGTACCCTCGCACGACGGCAAGCGCCTCGCGTTCGTGCGCCGCGTGCGCTTCCAGACCGAGCTCCTCGTGATGGACCTCGCCTCGGGCGAGGCCCACGCTGTGTACAGCCCGCTCGAGCGCGACATGCAGGAGACCTGGGCGATCCACGGCGTGTACCCGAACTTCGCCTGGACTCCGAAGGACGACGGGATCGTCTTCTATGCCAAGGGCAAGCTGCACAAGCTCGACCTTGCGACGCAGCAGGCGAGCGAGATCCCGTTCCACGTGCACGACGAGCGCGCGATCACGCAGGCCGTGCGCTTCCCGATCGAGGTCGCGCCCGAGAAGTTCCAGGTCAAGGCGCTGCGCAACGTCGTCGTTTCGCCCAAGGGTGATCGCGTCGTGTACCAGGCGTTGAGGACGATCTTCGTGCGCGGTCTTCCCAATGGGGAACCCAAGCGGCCGACGCTTCCGACAGCGCACTTCGAGTTCGAGCCCTCTCTCAGCCGCGACGGCCGCTGGATCGTGTACACGGACTGGGACGACGTGGAGCTCGGTTCGATTCGCGTGGTCCCGGTCGAAGGTGGCGAGTCACGCATCGTGACGAAGGAGCCCGGCCACTACTTCGAGCCCGTCTTCACTCCCGACGGCCAGCAGATCGTCTACCGCAAGGGCGGCGGCGGCGGCCTCGTCTCGCCGCTGTGGTCGCGCGATCCGGGCATCTACCGCATCCCGGTCGAGGGCGGAGAGCCGAAGCTGATCACGAAGAAGGGCCACTCGCCGCAGTTCGGCGCGCAGTCCGACCGCGTCTACCTGACGAGTGAGGACGAGCAGCCGGAGAGCGACCACCGCACGCTCTGGAGCCTGAACCTGGACGGCACGCAGGAGCACACGCACCTCTCCAGCGACTGGGCCACGAGCTTCGCGCTCTCGCCCGATGGCAAGTGGGTCGCGTTCAGCGAGCGCTTCAACGCCTACATCGCGCCTTTCGAGCCGACGGGCCGCGAAGTCGCGCTTTCCCCGAAGACCAAGGCGCTGCCGGTCGCGCGCGCCAGCCGTGACGCGGGCGAAAACCTGCAGTTCTCGGGTGATTCGACGCGCCTGTACTGGTCGCTCGGACCGGAGCTCTTCGAGCGCGAGTTGAAGGACGCCTTCGCCTTCCTCGACGGCGCCCCCGAAAAACTGCCCGAGCCCCCCTCGAGCGGGCGCAACATCTCCTTCACCTTCGACACCAAGCTCACCAAGCCCGACGGACTCGTCGCGCTCGTCGGCGGCCGCGTGATCACCATGCAGGGCGACGAGGTGATCGAGGACGGCACGATCCTCGTCGAAGGCAACCGCATCCAGGCCGTCGGCAAGCGCGCGGAGGTCGGCGTGCCCGCCGGGGCGCGCATCGTCGACTGCGCCGGGCTGACGCTGATGCCGGGCATGATCGACGTGCACGCGCACGGCGCGCAGTCAGCGGGCCCGATCACGCCGCAGCGCAACTGGATCGACTACGCCAACCTGGCTTTCGGCGTGACCACCATCCACGACCCCTCGAACGACACCAACTCGATCTTCGCCGCCAGCGAGTGCGCCAAGGCGGGCTACATCCTCGCGCCGCGCATCTTCTCGACCGGCACGATCCTCTACGGCGCGACGGGCGACTTCAAGGCGGAGATCGAGACGCTCGACGACGCGCTCTCGCACCTGCGGCGCTTGAAGGCCGTGGGGGCCTTCTCGGTCAAGAGCTACAACCAGCCGCGCCGCGACCAGCGCCAGAAGATCATCGCCGCCGCGCGCGAACTCGAGATGATGGTCGTGCCCGAGGGCGGCTCGCTGCTCGAGCACAACCTCACGATGGTCGTCGACGGCCATACGGGCGTCGAGCACTCGCTGCCCGTCGACCACGTCTACTCCGATGTCGCGCAGCTCTGGGGCCAGAGCAAGACCGGCTACACGCCGACCTTGATCGTCGGCTACGGCGGCATCTGGGGCGAGAACTACATGTACCAGCATTTCGACGTCTGGAAGAACGAGCACCTCTTGCACTTCGTGCCGCGCAACGTGGTCGATCCGCGCTCGCGCCGCCGCGTGATGGCGCCCGACGAGGACGAGAACATCCTGCGCAGTGCCAGCATCGTGAAGAGCCTCGTCGACGCGGGCGCGCAGGCCCAGCTCGGTGCGCACGGACAGCTCGCGGGCCTGGGGGCGCACTGGGAGCTGTGGCTCCTGAAGCAGAGCGGGATCACCAACCTGCAGGCGCTGCGCTGCGCGACGCTCTTCGGTGCGCGCTACCTAGGTTTGGACCGCGACATCGGTTCGCTGGAGAAGGGCAAGCTCGCGGACATCGACATCCTCGAGCAGAACCCGCTCGACGACATCCACAACAGCCAGACGCTGCGTTTCACGATGCTGAACGGCGTGCTCTACGACTCGGCCACGATGGCGCGCGTCGGCGCGGACGGCGAGGCTCCGACTTTCTACTTCGACAAGCTGCAGGACGCGCTCCCGAACTACGTCAACGGCGCGAGCTGCGCGGGCTGCGCTCGCTGAACGCACGCCAAAGCTGCCACTTCCTGCGTATCGTCCGCGCCGCGCAGGCGTAGGATGGTGTTGCTGGAGGTGCAGCCATGACCGATGCGATCGCGATCCCCAGGAACTTGATGCTCGCCGTGGACTCGCAGGGCGCCTGCGAGGACGCGCTGCTCGCGGCGCTGTGGCTCGCGCGGGCGTTGCCGGCGGAGCTCGAGTACGTGCACGCCTTCCCGCCGCGCCCGATCCTGTGGGGCAAGGCCTCGCAGGCAGCCGAGTGGGAGGCCGGGACGGAGGCCGCGGCCGAGGCGCTCCGCGAGCAGCTCACGCACATCGCCGCGCGCGCGCCCGAGGCGCTGCTGCCGCTCGCGCCGCTGCACCTGGAGCGGCTCGACGTGGTCTCCGCGCACGCGGCCACGCGCATCGTCGCTCGCGCGCGCGAACGCGAATCCGACCTGCTGCTGCTCGGTCCGCACACGCCGCGGCCCGGCTTCGACTTCGGCGGGACGGTGCGCGCCGTGCTCTCGCGGGCTCCCTGCCCCGTGTGGATCCAGCCGCGGCCCGCGCGAGTGCTGCGGCACATCGCCGTCGCGACCGACCTCTCCGCGCACGCCCTGCGCGCGCTCGAATTCGGACTGGCGCTCGGGAGCCGCCTCGACGCACGCGTCACGGCTGTCCACGTCTTCGAGCCGCCCGTGCTCGGGGCGCCAGAGGGCTACAGCGCCGCGCCGGTCTACGTGCTCGAGGACGCCGAGCGCTCGGCACGCGGCTCCTTCGAGGAGCAGCTCGGCGCGCTCGAGGCGAGCCGGCCAGGCCTCTCGCACGAGTTCGTGCGCGGTGGAGCGGTGGATTCGATCCTCGCGCTCGAGGAGCGCTTCGACCTCGTCGTCATGGGCAGCCACGGTCACACCGGCTTCGCCGCCGCGCTGCTCGGCAGCGTCACGCACGCGGTGGCGCGCAGGATCCGCGCGCCGCTGTGCGTGGTGCCCGATCTGGAGCGCCGGTTCCTGCACTGAGCGCGGCCCGCTCGGCGCGAGCTACGAACATCGACCGCGATCGGGTGCGCAACGAGCCGGATCGGCACGCACCGCGGGGCTTCCTACACTGCGCCCGTCGAGTCAGCTGTTCTTGGACGAGAACGGACGCACACGTTCGGCGCCCTCGGGCGCCGAAGACGGCGATGCCTTGATCTCCTTTCCTCCTGGGTAGAAACAGAACGGATGCCGTCGCGCAGGGCGCTTGCGAGAGCGCCCTGCGTCGTTTTCCCAGCTACTCGACCGCGCGCTTCAGTTCCTCGAGCAGCAGCTTCGCGTCGAAGCGGCCGGGGAGCTCCTTGTGGTAGCCGCGGACCCAGGTCTTGTCGTCGACGAGGATGAAAGGCACGGCCTGCTTGCCGGTCTCGCTCTCGAGCTTCTCGGCGGCTGCAGGCTCCTCGTGGATGTCGACCTCGCGGTGCGCGACGCCGAAAGCATCCATCCAGCGCTTGAGCCGGGTGCAGTCGGGGCAGCCTTCGAAGCTGTACACGTCCAGGCGGTGGCCGGTGAGGAAAGTGATGTCGGGTGATGCCATTCGGGCGCGAATCCTACCCTACGCCCTTTCTACGTCCATGTTCGTGAATGAGCTACGCACCCTGGCGCACCGTCGTCTTCGCCCCCCCCCGTCTAGAGTCGATCCTCGGCATGCGAGAACAGCCTTCGACCAGCCGCGCCACGGGCCCCTACAATCCGCGAAGGGGGAGCACTGGGCGTAGCGCAACGCAGACGCCGGTACCCCACAAGGAGGAGCCGGTGATGGATTCGTCGAAGGAGAAGCCCTCCGCGCGCAAGCCGCGTGCGAAGTCGGCAGCGCAGGCCCCGATCACCGCCGCCAGTCCGCTCCTGGGGATCGGCACGCAGGAGGCCTTCCTGCGCACCGTGCTCTACTCGGTGCTCGATCCGCTGGTCGCCATCGACTCCCGCGGAATGATCCTCGCGGCGAGCGATTCGGTCGAGCGCGTGCTCGGCTGGAGCCCGGCGGAACTCGTGCGCGAGAATGTCCGCGTGCTGATCCCGGAGCCGCACAGCTCGAAGCACGATTCCTATCTCGAGCACTATCGCAAGACGGGCGAGACCTCGATCCTCAACCGCACGCGCCAGTTCGACGTGCGGCGCAAGGATGGCACGCTGCTCGTGTGCGACCTCTCGGTCGCGCGCGGGCTCCTGCCCGACGGCTCGGCCGTGTTCGTCGGGACCTTCCGCGACGTGACCGAGCGCATGCGCGCCGAGGAGGCGCTGCGCGAGAGCGAGCGCCGCTTCCACGCGCTCTTCGACCAGGCCTTCCAGTTCCTGGGCCTGCTCAAGCCCGACGGTTCGATGCTCGAGATCAACCAGACCGCGCTCGATGCGACCGGTGTGACGCGCGCGGACGTGCTCGGCCTCAAGTTCTGGGAGGGGTCGTGGTGGTCCGGGTCGAAACCGATCCAGCGGCAGATCCAGGACGCCGTCGGCCGGGCTTCCGGCGGCGAGTTCGTGCGTTTCGAGGTCGAGGTGCGCGGCCGCGACGGGCGCCTGATCGACGTCGATTTCTCGCTCAAGCCGGTCAAGGACGACTCAGGCGAAGTCGTGCTGCTGATCCCCGAGGGCCGCGACATCACGCCGATCAAGCACGCCCAGCGCCAGGAGACCGCGATGCTGCGCGCGCTCGCCGCGATCGGCGAGCAGGCCGCCGTGCTCGCGCACGAGATCAAGAACCCGATCACCGCCGTCAACCTTGCGCTGCGCGCGGTGGCCGACCAGATCGGCGAGGACCAGCAGGTGATCCTCGAGGACCTGGTCTCGCGCATGCGGCGCCTCGAGGAGCTGATGCGCCGGACGCTCTCCTTTGCCAAGCCGCTCGAGTTGCGGCGCGAGGTGCTCGACGCGCACACGCTGATCGAAGACACCATCGCACACGTGCGCACGGAACTCGCGAAGGGCGGCGCCGACGCGCGCGCCCTGTCCGCGTCCGGAAAGGTGACCTTCGCGGGCGACGCGCACCACCTCGAGGAGGTGCTCTCGAACCTGATTCGCAATGCCGTGGAGGCCAAGGGCCTCGGCGCGAAGGTGACACTCACCGCCAGGAACGACGGGCCGGGCTGGGTGTGCATCCTCGTCGACGACGACGGTCCCGGCATCCCGCACGACCTGCGCCCGAACCTCTTCCGCCCGTTCACTACGACCAAACGCAAGGGCACCGGCCTCGGACTCGCGATCTGCAAGAAGATCGTCGAGGAGCACGGGGGCACGATTCGGATCGAAGATGCCCCGACGGGTGGGGCACGCTTCGCCTTGCGCTTCCCGACCCGCATGTGACGCGACATGAACCCCACGATGGAAACCAACGTCCAAATCCGAGTCTTCCTCGTCGACGACCAGTCGATGATCCGCGCCGGTTTCAAGAGCATGCTGGGCAAGGACCCACGCTTCGTCGTTGCGGGGGACAGCGGCGACCCGCGGGCTGCGGTGAGTTCGATCGGACAGGCGCTGCCCGATGTCGTGCTGCTGGACATCTCGATGCCCGGGCTCTCGGGCATCGACGCAATCGCGCAGATCCGCAAGGTGCACCCGCGCGCGCGCATCGTGATGCTCACGCACCACGAGGGCGAGAGCTTCGTGGAGCAGGCGCTGCAGGCCGGCGCCGACGGCTACCTTTCGAAGGACTCCGATCCGGCCGAGCTGGCGCTCGCGATCGAGTCCGTGCACCGTGGCAAGATGTATCTCTCGCCGAAGGTGGCGGGCGTGCTCGTCAGCCGCGCGCGTGGCGGCGCGAGTCCGGTGCAGGTCGGTACGAGCAAGGTCCAGTCGCTCACGCCGCGCGAGCGCGAGGTGTTCCAGCTGCTCGCGCTCGGCAAGAGCAACAAGGAGGTCGCGAAGTCGCTGGGCATGAGCCTGGGGACCGCCAAGAAGCACCGCGAGAACCTGCAGCGCAAACTCGACTGCCACTCCGCGGCGGAGCTGGCGTTGCTGGCGATCAAGGAAGGTCTGATCTCGGCCTGAGCCGCGGCTACGCACATCGTGCCCGAGCAGCTACCGCTGCTTGCCGAGCGTTCGCGCGCACGATCCTGCCGTAAGGTTCGGACGTGCGCGCCGCGCACGTGCCGATCCCATGATCCTGTCCTCGACGACCGCAGAGACGAAGCTGGAGCTCGAGTTCGCGGACCTCGAGGCGAGCCCTTCGGTCGAGGGCAGCCTGGTGCATGCCCTGCGCTGCGCCGCGCTCGCTCCTTCGAGCCACAACAGCCAGCCCTGGCTGTTCCAACTGAGCGAGTCGCGCATCGACCTCTTCGCCGACCGCTCGCGCGCCCTGCCCGTCGTCGATCCCTTCGACCGCGAACTCGTGATCAGTTGCGGTGCGGCACTCTTCCAATTGCGAGTGGCGCTGCAGCGCCTGGGCTGGCGCACCCAGGTCGACGTGCTGCCCGATCCGCACACGCCCGACCATCTCGCGCGTGTCGTGCTCGACGGCCGCGAGGAGCCGTGCGCCGAGACGCGCATCCTCTACGAGAACCTCACGCTCCGGCACACGAACCGGAATCCCTTCGAGGCGCGCGCCGTTCCGTCCACTCTCGTGGCCGAGTTCGTGCGATGCGCGCGCAGCGAAGGGTCCTGGCTCGCCGCTCTCGAGGGACCGGCGAAGTTCGAGGCCGCCCAGCTCATCTCCGAGGCCGATCAGCGCCAGTTCCGCGACCCGCATTTCCGCCGCGAACTCGCGGCCTGGATGTCGAGCGGACACATCCAGCGGCGTGACGGGCTGCCGGGCAGCGTGCTGGGTCTTGGGCCGATCGAGGCGACGCTCGCTCCGCTGCTCCTGCGCACCTTCCGCTGGAAGGATCACGAGCGCGCCGCGCGCGATCGCGAGCTCGCGCTCGGCTCTCCGCTGCTCTTGGCGCTCGGCAGCTGGCACGAGGAGCCGGCCGAGTGGCTCGCCGCCGGACAGGCCCTGGCACACGTGCTGCTGGCGGCGACCGCGGCGGGGCTGCAGGCCTCGTTCCTGAACCAGCCCGTCGAAGTCTCGAACTTCCGGCATCGCCTGCGCGAGCTGGCGGGCTATGCGGGTTTCGTGCAACTCGTCCTGCGCGTCGGCTACGGGCCTGCTTCGGCGGCAACTCCGCGGCGGCGCCTCGACGAGATCCTCCTCGAAACCCTCGCCGAACCGACCCAGAGGCTGCCATGAATTCCTTCCCGCAACTTCCGACTCCGCGCGTGCTGCTGGCGGGCGTCGACGCGGACGGCCTGGGTGACCACGCGCTCGATTCCGCCCTGCGGCTGGAGAAGGATCTCGGCGCGCGCCTCCTGCTCGTGCACGCCGTCGGCACGGCCGCGCTCGACTGGGAAGTCGTGGAGGATCCGCGCCAGACCGCGCAGCAGACCGGCATCCTCGACCAGGCGACGCGCGTGATGCTGCAGCACGTGCGCGAACGCCTGCGCGCGAACGGCGAAAACGGGGGCCGGGCCGAGGAACTCCTGCGCGTCTTCCCGGGGCCGCCGGCCCGTGTGCTGCTCGAGCAGGCGCGCGAGTTCGACGCCGACCTGATCCTGCTCGGCACGCACAAGCGCCGCGGTTGGATCGATTTCGGCAGCACCGTGCGCGCCGTGCTGGCGCGCGCGCCGAAGTCCGTTTGGCTGCAAAGTGCGCCCGCCGCGCCCGTGCGCTCGATCCTGTGCCCGGTGGACCTCTCGCACGAGAGCCTGCTCGCGCTGGCCCAGGCTTGTGCGCTGGCGCACCGCTGGCAGGCGCGCGTCACCGTGTTGCACGTCTTCCAGCCCTCGCACTACCTGCTCTCGACCTGGCCCGAGTACCCCGACATGGGAATGCCGCTCGCCCTGAGCGAGATGCGCGACTCCGAGCGCACGGCCTTCACGCGCGCGCTCGAGGCCTTCGACTGGCGCGGCGTGCCGCACGAACTGCGCTCCGTCGAGGGCGAACCGCACGAGTGCGTGCTCGACCTCGCGCACGCGCACGACCTGGTCGTGATGGGCACCCACGGGCGCACCGGCCTCGCGAGCGCGCTGCTTGGAAACGTCGCCTACTCGGTCATGCGCCGCTGCGAGAAGCCGGTCCTGGCGATCCGGCATCCCGAGCGCCGCTTTCTCACCTGAGCGGCGGCGTTGCGGCCGACAGACTCGAAGACGGCACTGCGCCGTTGCTCTCGGGCATGCGTGCCGGATTGGGGAAGGGGTACTCGCAATCGGAATGCGAGCGCTGGTATGTGAGCAGGTCGGCGAGGCTCGTGCGATCGAGGTGATCGAGGAAGGAGTCGGTGCGCGAGCGCCATTCCTTGTGCAGCGGGCAGGAGTGCTCGTCACTGCACAGGCCCTGGCCGAGCACGCACTGGCGCGAGCGCTCGAGGTTCTCCTGGGTCGAGATGATCTCGGAGAGGAAAACCTCTTTCGACGGACGCACGAGGCGGAAGCCGCCGCCTCGGCCGCGCTGGCTGCCCAGGATGCCGCGCGTCACGAGCGGCTGGAGGACCTTCCCGAGAAAGGCGGGGGGGATCGCGAGCTCGCGGGCCATGTCCTGGGCCAGATGGAAGCTGCCTGGTTCCTGGAGCGCCATGAACGTGAGCGCGCGGATAGCGTATTCGCTGGATCTGGAGATCACTGGGTTGGCTTTCTCGAGTGGCCGCGGGTGTCACCAGGACACCCGCACCTGCTCGTCTGCGAGTCGATCGACCAGTCTAACGCTCTAGTGAACGTTATGTTTGAGAAAAGAGGGGGCCACTGTCCGGTGGACCCAAAAAAGGTGCCCTGGGAGGGGGGGAATCGGCCCCGATGAACTTCCGCTGCCCATCCTCCGAGCGGCGTAGGGCGGGATCGGGCAGGGAGGGGGATGCTCTGACAGGCCCGCGGAGGTCCCACATGCAAGCTCAGTCGATCGATCGGTTCATGACCAGTGTCCTCGTGGTCGTCGACGCGCGCGCATCGCTCGAGGAGGCCGCGAGGCTGATGCGCGGGCACGAGATTCGACACCTGCCCGTGCTGCACGGCGGGGAACTCGTCGGGATCCTCTCGCAGCGCGACATCTATCTGGTCGAGACGCTTTCCGACGCCCGCGCGAGCGAGATCCGCGTCGAGGAGGCGATGACGTCGGAGCTCTTCCTCGTCGATCCGGAGGAATCCGTCTACAGCGTCGCGAGCCGCATGGCCGCGCGCAGGATCGGTTCGGCGGTGGTCGCTCGCGGCGCTCAGCTGCTCGGACTGTTCACGGCCACCGATGCGCTGCGCGCTCTCGCGGTGTACGCCCACGCGAACCCGCGGGGCGTCGGCCTGCCGGAGGCCGAGGGCGGCGCCTGGACCTGAACTGCACGGCTCCAGGGAGTGCGCGCTAGTCTCTGCGGCGATGCTCTCCCTCGCACTCGCATTCGTCGCCGCTTCCGTTTCAGAACAACCGCTGCTGCACGCACCCGCGGGATACGCGGTCGATCTCGTGGCGCAAGCGCCCGAGATCCTCTGGCCTTCGGCCAACTTGTGTCTGGACGACGGTTCGCTGCTCGTCGGCGAGGACCGCATGGACATGCCCGGGCCGAGCGACCAGCCGCTCGACCGGCTGATCCAGCTGCGCTTCCGCCCCGACGGGAGCATCGAGAAGAAGGTCTTTGCCGACAAGCTCAACGCGGTCTTCGGCCTCGAGCTCGTCGACGGCGCCGTGTACGTGATGAACATGCCGTTCCTCACGCGCCTGGTCGACCACGACGGCGACGGCGTCGCGGACGAGCGCACACAGATCCTCTCCGACCTCGGCCATCCCGCTCCCGGCTGGCCGGGCGGCTTCAACGACCACATCGTGAGCGGCATCCGCCTCGGACACGACGGCTGGCTGTACGTCGCGGTGGGGGACAAGGGCATTCCTCACGCGCACGGCCCGGACGGCAGCGAGCTCACGCTGCGCGGCGGCGGCGTCGTGCGCGTGCGTCCCGACGGCTCGCAGCTGCAACTCGTCGCGAGCGGCCTGCGCAACATCCTCGACGTCGCGATCGACGAGCGCGGCGAGATGTTCACGCACGACAACACCGACGACGGCCTGGGTTGGTGGACGCGGCTCACGCACGTCGTGCAGGGCGGCTACTACGGCTATCCCTGGGACTACCACGAGCACACCGAGCGCATGCTGCCGTGCATGAAGGACTACGGCGGCGGTTCGCCGACGGGCGGATTGGTGTACCGCGAGGCGAGCTGGCCGGCGCCGTACCAGGGGAGCCTGTTCTTCTGCGAGTGGGCCAAGCAGCGCCTGCGCCGCTTCGAGGTCGAGCCGCAGGGCGCCAGCTACCGCGTCGTGAAGGACGAGGACTTCCTCACGCCCGGCGACGTGAAGGATTTCCGGCCCACCGACGTGTGCGAATCGCCCGACGGCCGTTTCTTGTACGTCTCGGACTGGGGCTACGGCGGCTGGACGAACCCGGCCGAGACCGGGCGCATCTGGCGCGTGCGCCGTGCGGACGACGATCCCGCGCGAGCGAGCGTGATGCAGCCGCTGCCCGCGGACACCGCGGGCGTGATCGCGGCGCTCGGTGACCCGAGCTACCGCCGGCGCCTGCGCGCGCAGCGTGAGCTCTCTTCGCGGCTGCGCGCCGATCCGGCGCTGCGACCGCAAGTGCAAGCGCTGCTCGCCAGCGGCTCCGAGGACTCCCGGCGCCACGTGCTGTGGGCGCTCGCACAGAGCGATCCGTCGGCACTCGCGGCGGACTTCGAGTCCCTCGAACGCGGCAGCGCGCCCGCCCAGCGACGCGAGCTGATGCGCGTCGCTGCCGCGTACCCGCACGCGTTCGCGCGCGCTGCCGCGGCGCGCTTTGGCTCGGTCTCCGACCCCGTCGAGCAACGCTGCGCGCTCGCGGCGATGGCCGGGGACTGGCACAGGACAGCGCTCGCGGAGCCCAAGGATCCCAACGCGCAAGCCCTGCTCATCGGCGTCATGAAGCTGGCCGACCAGCGCGCTGACCAGGACCCTTGGGTCGGCCATCTCGCCTGCAGGCTGTTGCGCGAGATCGGCGCCAGGCCGCCCCTCTGGGCGCGCCGCAGCGCCACGGAGGTCTACTACGACCGCTATGACGCGGACACCGTCGCGCTGCTGGCCGAGGTCACCGGGAACAGCATGGGCAAGCCCGAAGACGAGATCCGGGCGCTCGAGCTGCTCGCGGGGCTGGCGCGCAAGCCCGCGGAGTGGGACGGCAAGTGGTGGGGCACGCAGCCGGCGAAGAGCGGCTGGCCCGTGCACACGCTCGACTGGGAGCACACGAACGATGTGCTGGACGCGATCCGCGCGGGCTTCGTGCACCGCCGCGTGGACGTGCGCCGCGCAGCCTACGAGGCCGCCGCGCGCATTCCCGACCGCGATGCCGCGCCGCTCCTGCGCGAACGCTTCGTCGCGGAGTCCGATCCGCTGGTGCGCGCGCGCCTGCTCGCGATCCTCGGCGAACTGGGCGACGAGGGCTGCGCGGAGCTCCTGCGCGGCGTGCTCGCGGACCGCTCCGTCGCTGCGCCGCTGCGCGCGGCGGCGATCGAGAGCGCCTGCCGCGTGCACACGAGCGCGATGCTCGACCTGCTCGCTGGCATCGCGCGCGATCCGGCCTCGAGCGGCGAACAGGCCGCGAGCTGCGTGCGCGCGCTCGGCCGTTTCCACGAGCCGCAGTGCCTGGAGGCGGTCGGCCAACTCGTCGCGGACGCGCGCCCCGGAGTGGGCCCGGCGGCCGTGGCGGCGCTGGTGCAGCAGCGCGGTGCGGACGCACTGCCGGTCCTCGCAGAGCAGCTGCGCGCGCGCGACAGCGAGCTGCGCAAGGCCGTGCTGCGCGCGCTGCGCAAGCTCGCGCCGCCAGGGCGCACGGCGGAGCTGCTCGCGGCCTGGAGGGACCCGGCCACGCGCCTGGACGCGGGCCTCGCGCTCTGTGCTCGGCCCGACGCCAAGGCGCTCGAGGCCTACCTCGATCTCGCCGCGGGCGCGGACCTCGACGGCACGAAGTCCTCGCGCGTCGCGCTCGCCGCGATCCGCGACGAGGTGCGCCCGCGCGTCGAGGAGCTCGCGCGTGCGCACTCGATCCCGCCCGCAGCGCTCGAGATCGTGCGCAGCGTCTACAGCGAACCCGCGCCGCTGCTCGATTGGGAGCTGCGCGGCCCGTTCGCGCGCAAAGTCGAGGGACCCGATGGCGGTCAGGAACTCGCGTGGAAGAAGGTCCGCGCGCGCGAGAAGGACGGCTTCGTCGACCTCGAGCGGGCGCTCGCGTCGCGCACGGACGTCGCGGCCCTCGCGCGCACGCACGTCACCTGCGCGCGCGCGCGCAAGGCCGAAATGCGCGCCGGCAGCGACGACATGCTCACGGTCTGGGTCAACGGCGTGCGGGTGCACGACCACCAGGTCGACCGCGGTTGGACCGAGGACGCGGACCGCTTCGAGGTCCAGCTGCGCGCGGGCGAGAACGAGATCCTGCTGCGCATCGGTCAGTCTGCCGGCCAGTGGTCCTTCAACGCCAAGCTCTCGAGCGAGGGCGGCGGCCCGATCTTCGAGGACGCGCTGCCCGCGGATCCGCAGGCGGAGCTGCGCGCCTGGGTGCTCGCGCAGCGCGGCAATGCGCAGCGCGGCGAGCGCGTCTTCCGCGAGTCGCAGGACAAGGCCATGTGCATCCGCTGCCACACGGTCGCGGGCGTCGACGGCGGCGGCGCGGTCGGGCCCGAGCTCTCGGACGTCGGCTCGAAATATGCGCGTGAGGAGATCCTGTCTTCGATCCTCGAGCCCTCCAGGCGCATCCTCGACGGCTACCAGACGGCCTGGCTCGAACTCGACGACGGCCGCACGCTCTTTGGCCTCGTGAAGGGCGAGCAGGGCGGTGAAATCCTGCTCTACGACACCAACGGGCTGATGCAGCGCGTCGAGACGAGCGCGGTCGAAGAGCGCGGCACGAGCGAGCGCTCGGCGATGCCTGACGGGCTCTCGAAGCTCGTGACGCGCGAGGAGCTCGCGGACCTCGTCGAGTGGCTTTCGACGCTCAAGAGCGAGCCGAAGTGAGCCGCGTGCTCAGGGAACGAGCACCACGCGCGCGTGCTCACCCGAGCGTGTCGTGACGATCGTGTGTCGCGTCTCGCCGTGCGCGATCGCGATCGCTCCCGGCGGAGCGGGGAAGCTGCGCGGCTTGAGCGGATCGAGCACGTACTCGCCGACCTGGATGCCCTCGAGGGCGAGCACGACGTGCACATTCGAGGAGTAGGCGCTCGCGTCGAGATCGACGAAGGCCGTCGGCTCGAGCGCGAGTTCTCCGACAAGCGTCGTCGCGCCCACCTCGAGTTTCACTGTACGCGGGTGGCTCCAGGAGCCGCCCACATGCGCGAGCAGTCGGTAGCTACCCGGCGCGAGATCGAGGCTCGCCTTGCCGCTCTCGTCGAAGGCCACGCGGAACGAGGTCCCGGGAGTCGAGGCTGTTTCGCTCGCACCCGCGAGCCAGGCCTCGCGCGTTGCCCCGGCGAGGTGCACCTCGAGCCACGAGGAACCCCCGAGCTGCAGCACGGTCTCGCCGCCGCCCGCGCGCGCCTCGACCTCGGGGGAATCGGCGGCACCGGAACGACTGCGCGCCTTCACGAGGTACGCCCACGGCCCGCGCACGGGCACGTCGAAGCTCCCGTCAGCCTTCGTCGTCGCCCAACCCGCGTTGCGGCAGCCCTCGAGGCGCACGCTCAGTTGGACCACACCCGCCGGCTTTCCCGCCGCGTCCACGACGCGACCCTGCAGCCTCGCTCTGCGCAGCACCTGCAGCACCAGCGGCTGGTCGCCGGTCTGCGGGAGCGACACGAGACTCGGAACGAGCGGAATCGGCGACCGGGAGCTGGTCGTCGGTCCCACGGCCCACTCACCCGCGCGCGCGCTCACGAAGCGGAAGCGTCCCTCGAAGTCGGTGAGCACGGTCTCCTCGGGCTCGAGGGAAGGGTCGAAGCAGGCGATCCCGGACTTCGGCACGCGCGCGAGGGCGAGTTCGAGTCCCGCGTACGGCTTCTGATCCTCGTCGAGCACGATCCCTGCGAGGATCATCGGCGCCGGCAGGCGCAGGTCGAGCCTGCGCGTCTCGCCGGGTTCGAGCGGCGCGAGCGGATCCGCCTCCACGACGCGCCGGCGCCAGCGCTCGATGTCCACCTGGTACTCCTCGCCCGGTGCGAGTCCGTCCATCGAATACCAGCCCTTCGCGTCGCAGAACGAGCGCGCCTCGAATCCGGTCCCGGTCCAGACGCGTACCGAGCCCATCTGCACGGGCTCTCCCTGCGCATCGAGCAGAAAACCCTGCAGCGTCGCCCCGCGCGCGAGCGTGAAGGCGTGCTCGGCCTGCGCGAGCTTCGCCTCCGGCTCGAGGCGCACTCTGCGCGCGACGTACCCCTGCTTCTCGAGCAGCAGCTGCGTCGGCGCCCAGGAGGTGTCCGCGATCTCGAAACGCCCGTCGTTGCCGGTGGTCGCGAGGTACTCGTGCTGCGAGTTGCCCGCGGAGCTGACCTCCACGCCGACGAGCACCTCGCCGTCGCGCGCGTCGGTGACCTGGCCGGACAGATGCGTGTCGCCCGGAAGTTCGATCGCCAGTTCGACCAGCCGGTGCTCGCCCTCCGCGAGCGCCGCGCAGGGCACCGGTTTCGCGCGCGCGCTCGTCAGGCTGCGCAGGAGTGCGACCCGCAACCCGCTCTGCGCGGGAACTTCGAGCGTGATGCGTCCATTCTCGTCGCCGACGGGCGGGAAATACTCGTCGGTGATGCGCCGGTCCTCGCTGCCCCCGCGGACCTCGACCGCGAGTCCCGCGACCGCGCGATGGTCGCTCGCCCGGACGCACAGCACCTCGAGCGTCGCCTTGGGGCCGACGATCGGATCGGGCCGCGCGCTCACGGGCCGTGTCGGTGGCGCGGCGGGCGCATGCTGCGGCAGCGGCGCTTGCCCCTCGAGCGCAGCCGCGACCTCGGACGCAGCCGGCGTCGGCGAGGGCGGCAGCGCGACCGGGGCACTCGTCGTACGCGGCGCGAGGAACCAGACCCCCGCCGCGAGCAGCAGGCCAAACAGCAGAACGAGGGTCAGCAGGGGTTTCACGCGTTCAACTCACGCTGACCCCCAATAGCCGCCCGATCCCGAAAGTTGCGCCTCCCGCCGCGGCGCCGATCAGCAACATGCGCAGGCCGCCGACCAGGGCGTGCTTGCCCGAGAAGAGCGAGAGCACGGCGCCCACGCCGAAGAGGCACACGCCCGAGAGCGCGCCGGCGAAGACGATCGGCTGCGCGCCCAGATGCAGCACGAAGGGCAAGAGCGGCACGAGCGCGCCCAGCGCGAAGGCCGTGAAGCTCGAGCTCGCCGCACCCCAGGGCGAGCCGAGCTCGGCCGGGTTGAGGCCCAGCTCCTCGCGCGCGAGCGTGTCGAGCGCCTTCTCCTTGTCCTGCACGATCAGGCGCGTCATCGTGCGCGCGTCCTCGAGCGGAACGCCGCGCGCGGCGTAGATCAACGCGAGCTCCTCGGCCTCCTCCTCGGGATAGCGCTCGAGCTCCTCGCGCTCTTCCGCGATCTGGAACTCGAACAGCTCGCGCTGCGAACGCACGGAGAGGTACTCGCCCGCGGCCATCGAGAAGGCGCCCGCGAGCAGGCCGGCGATGCCGGTGGCGACGATCACCTTCGCGTCACCGCTCGCGCCCGCCATGCCGAGCACGAGGCTCGTGTTCGAGACCAGGCCGTCGTTCACGCCGAAGACCGCGGCGCGCAGCGAGCCCGACCCGCCCGCGCGGCGGTGGCGCGCGCCGATTTCCTCCGTGCTCGCGGGCATCGCGTGCGTCCCGGAGAGCGCGTCGACGGCCGAGAGGCCGCGCACCTTGACCGCCGCGAGCATCGTGCGCGTGCGCCGCAGGCCGAGGCGCCGCGCGGCGAGCGCGACCAGCCGCGCGCGCAGCGCGGGGTGGAATTCGGGCACCGTGGCGCCAGAATCGCGCAGGTCCTGCTCGAGGATCCCGGCCTGCTTTTCGGCGGCGTCCGCAAGCCCCAGAAAGAGCTTCGAGAGCCGCGGATCGGGCTCCGCGGGTGCGATGGAGCGGTAGATCCAGGCCGATTGGCGTTCCTCGTGCCAGCGCTCGTCGATCGCCATCGCCCCATCCTGCAAAGCCGTGCCAACCACGTCCACGAGCGGGCGTAGGTGGCCCGGTCCCCGCTTCCGGGCTACCCTTTCCCGTCTCTCCGTCCCCCAGAGCCCAGCGCCATGTCGTCGACCTTCGCCGTCTCCCTCCTCGCCCTCTCGTTCCTACAGACGCCGCCGGCCCCCGCGCCGGCCCCCTCGCCCGCTCCCGCTCCCGCGCAAGAAGCGCCCAAGAAGGTCGCGTGGTTCAAGGGCAGCCTGGAGAAGGCGCTCGAGGAGGCCAAGAGCTCGAACAAGCTCGTCTACGCCGACTTCGGGGCGAGCTGGTGCTCCTGGTGCATCCGCATGGATCGCGAGGTCTTCTCGAGCGACGAGGGCCTGAGCGCGCTCGAGCCCGTGATCTGCGTCAAGGTGGACTACGACAAGCAGCGCGATACCTGCGATCGCTACCTCGTCGGCAAGGAGCTGCCGGTCTCGATCTGGTTCAACGCCGACGCCAGCGTGCGCGAGCGCATCGACGGCTACCAGGACCAGTCGCTCTTCCTGGCCAACGCCTCGCGCATCAAGAACGACCTGGGCACGATCAACGAGCTGCGGCGCAGGGTGGCCTCGAACCCCGCCGACCTCGACGGCCGATTCGAGCTGCATCGCAAGCTCAAATCCGTCGGCGACGCCGCGGGTGCGGCGGAGCAGCGCGCGGCGATCGAAAAGGCCGATCCTCTTGGGGATTCACGCGCCATGCACCACTTCAAGTTCGACACGCTGATGGCGGGCATCCAGGACTACTGGGCCAAGACGAAGTCGCTCGACTTGAAGCAGATCGAAGGCCTGCGCGTCTTCCTCGAAGGCGAGAGCGACCCCGAGATCATGTGGGACGGCTGGATGAGCCTCTCGAACACCTACAACTACTTCGCCGACCAGGCGCAGGCGCGCGGCGACGCGGCCGAGGCGAAGAAGAACCGCGGCATCCAGCGCCAGTTCCTTGCGCGCGCCTGGCGCGGCATTCCGCAGGACGACGACACGCTGCGCGGGCACGTGACCGGCTACGCGGCGCTCTTCTGGGACCTGAAGGACGAGCTCTCGGCCGACGACAAGTCGCTGATGCTGACGATGACGGAGATGACCGCGCGCCGCCTGGATCGCGAGCCGTTGGTGCAGCAGTGCTACGCGCGCGCGCTGTTCCTGAACGGCAAGACCGACGCCGCGCAGGCCGCCTGCGAGCGAGCGATCGAACTCGCGAAGGCGACCAGCCAGGATCCGCAGAACTACGAGAAGGACCTGGAGCTCTTCGGGGGCGCGCCCGCGAAGTGATCAGTCGCAGCGCACGCGCAGCGTCTGCAGCGGATCAGCGCCGACGCTGACCTCCTGGTGCAGGTCGGCCTTGTCCTTGCGCATCACGACCAGGCTGTACTTGCCCGGCGCGAGCGGACCGAAGCGGCGTCCGGGTCGCGCTTCGACCTCGCCCAGCTGCGCAAACCAACCGACGTTCGTGACGTCGATGTTGCGCGCGTCGAAGAGCTGCAGGTCGCAGTCGAGCTTCGCCCCGGCCGAGTCGACGGTCTCGATGAAGAGCAGCGCGCCGTTCATCAGCCCTAGGTCGACCTTGGCGGTCGAGTCCTCGAGCACGCTGACCCAGCCCGAATAGCCCGAGGTCTGCGTGCCCTTCTGGGCCAGGAACGCGGCGCGTCCGGGCGGCAGCGCATCGAACTCGAAGTTGCCGGTCGCGTCGGTCGTCTGGCGCTGCCAGCTGGTGAGCGACTGGCCTTTCTCGTCGACTGCGATGACGACCGCGCCGGCGAGCGGTTGACCGTCCACGCCGAGCACGCGTCCCTCCACGCGACAGGGCGGCTGCGCGACGATCTCGAGGCCCTCGATCGACTTGCCTTCCTCGACGACGAGCCCGGAGGCGCTCGTGTGCCCGATCTGCCCCGCTTGGCCCCAGCCGCGGTTCGCGCCGCCGAATTCGATCTTGTACGTGCCGGGAGCGATGTTCTCGAACACGAAGCGGCCCTCGGTGTCGGTCGAGACGTTGCCCGAGACCCGCGGCCGTTCGCCGCGCACGTTCTCGTCGGCACGCATCTGCAGCCAGACCTGCGCGAGCGCCTTGCCCTTGCGGTCGACGACACGGCCCGCGATGCGCGCGCCAGGGAGCTCGAAGTCGCGCGTCTGGCGCGGATCGCTGCTGACCTTGACCTGGAACTGGTTCGAGCTCGAGTTGCTCGGCCCACTGACGTTGACCGAGTAGTCGCCGGCGCCCCCGAGCACGAGATCGAAGCTCCCGTCCGCGGACGTGTTCGCGTGGAAGTTGCGTTGCTCGCCCTCTCCGCGCTTGGAGAAGGTCCAGACCTGCAGGTAGGCGTCGGCGAGCGCGTGCCCTCCGCAGGTCACGTGCCCGACGAGGTGGATCGCGTCCTTGGGCATTCCGCCGAGCGTGACCTCGGCGGTCGCTCCCGCGGCGACCTTGACCTGCAGGCTGCGCTGCTGTTCCTGCCAGACGCGGTTCTGGCGCGCGGGGTCGGCGGAGGACGATTGGTACTCCTCCGGCCTGGGCTGCGTGCTGATCATGTAGTCGCCGGGCGTGACCTTCTCGAAGCTGAAGCGGCCCTCGGCGTCGCTCTTGGTCTGGTCCCAGCCGCTGTTGTTGCCATTGAGGCTGATTGGCCGCTCCGCATCGCTGTGGCCCAGCGCGTCGAGCACGAGGCCGGTGATGCGGCCGGGCACGCGCAGAGTCAGCCGGACGCCCTCGAGCTTCTGTCCCGGCGCGAGTTCGAGCGGCAGTTCCTCGGCATCGGCCCACTCCTCGCTCGTCGCGTGCAGCTTGAGCGGTCCGGGCGGCAGGCCCTTGATTTCGAAGGCGCCGTCGGTGCTCGTGCTCGCGTTGAAATCCTTCTTGTCGTTGAAGACCAGACCGCGCACCTCGGTGGTGTCGGGGTCGGCCTGCGCGTGAGCAGGGTGCGCGGGTTGTCCGTTGGGCAGGAAGACCGTGCCCGAGACCGTGCACGCGGCGGCGAGCGTGAGCACGACCGGGCCGCTCTCCTCGGGGACGTTGATCTGCTTGGGTGTGCAGGCGGGCGCGTCCTTCGCCTCGGCGCGCAGCTTCCACTTGCCCTCGTGCAGACCTTCGAGCGTGAACTGACCGCCCGCATCCTGGAAGCGGCCGGTCACCACGCCGCGCGCGGGTTCCCAGGGTTGGCGCTCGGCCTCGACGGGTTCGGCGCGCACGAGGAACTGCTCGATCGGGGCGCCGCTCGAGTCGAGCACGCGGCCCGTGACGCTGAAGCCCGAGTCGAGCGTCAGAACGATGTTCTGTGTTCCGGTCGGCTGGTCCTCGAGGATCGCGGTCCACTTGCGGCGCGCGGATGCCTTGGACGCGGAACTCTTCTCCTTGGAGTTCTCTTCCGCCTTCTCGCTGTCCGCAGCGGGCTCGCCCTCTTCCGCCTGCTTGGCCGAGGCTTCCGCGGGTTTCGATTCGGCCGCGAGCATCTCCTTGGTCGGCTTCGCCTCGGCTTGCAGCGTGGCCTTGCCGCGCGGGAAACCCGCGAGGCTGAACTTGCCCTGCGCATCGCACTTCGCGGCGCGCTCGTTCATCCCGAACATGTTGAAGCTGCGCGTGGTCTGGCTGTCCTCGGGCGTGAAGCGCACGCGCAGCAGCGCTCCAGCCGCGGGCTCGCCGCCGGGCCAGCGCACGATCCCCGAGAGCGACTCCCCGCTGGCGAGCACGATGCGCAGGCCTTGCTGCGCGCTGCCCTCGGCGAGAGCTGCGAATTCAGTCGTCTGGGGCAGGTAGCCCTCCTTCTGGATCGTGAGCGTGCCCTTGCCCGTCGGCGTCCCGCGCAGATCGAAGCTGCCGTCCGCCGCGCTCTCCTTGCCGCGGAAGTTCGACCAGTTCTGCCCGCCGGGGCCGTCCTGCGACATGTAGGTGAAGGCTGCCTTCTCCACCGGCGCGCCCTGCCCGTCCACGACGGTGCCCGAGAGCCGTGCGCCCAGGTGCAGTTCGATCTCGACGTCGACCGCCTTGCCCGGATCGACCTTCACATCATCCTTTTGCGCGCGCGTGAAAGCCTCGGGATCGACACTCAAGGTCCACGAGGTCTTGGCCGGAACGCCGCCGAGTTCGAAGCGCTCGTCCGCGCCGATCTCGCCGTCGAGGTTGCGCACGACAGCGTCGCTCCTTCCGGCGAAGGAAAGGTAGTTGCGCCAGGCCTGCACGTGCGTCCCCGCGAGCCCAGTGCTCGCGCTCGTGACGCCGATCGGGAGCGTCAGGTGCCCGCGCACGAGCCCGCCGAGGATCGGCACGAGGTCGAGGGGCTCGACGCCCGCGTCGCCTTTCGCGGGGAAGCGCACGCGCACGTCCTCCTCGAGGTAGAGGTAGCGGCCGTACAGGCGTACCCATCCGGTGCGCGTCCCGGGTCCGAACGCGACGCGGAAGCTCCCATCGCGCTGCACTTCGGCCTTGTGCAGCGTCCCGCTGGCGAACTTCTTGCCGCGCGCCTCGACGGTGAGCTTCTCGTCGGGCGGCGTGCCATCGGGGAACTTCACCTTGCCCGTGACCCAGCGGCCCTTCGCGAGCTCCGCGTCGAGCGGCGTCGTCGCCGCGGGCGTGGACTGCTTCTCGACCGGCGCCTTCTGCACGACCTGGCGCTCGGGCGAACTCTCCTCGGCCGAGGCCTCGATCACGCTCGCGGGCGCTTGCGATGCCATGACCGGAGCGGATTGCACCAGCGCCTCGCCCGGATCGATCGGCGCGGCCGCCGGCTTCTGCGTCACGAACCAGAGCCCCGCAAAACCGATCGCGAGCAGCGCGACCAGACCGACGAGGACGAACAGCGGGCGACGAGTCATGGGGAAGTCTCCTTCGCGGGCGCGTGTCCTGGCGCCTCGAGCGTGGGAAGAGTGTAGCGCGGGAGCGACTCTGCCGCCCTTCGCTGTGCGCATTTGGAATCGAACATCCTGACCGCGAGCAGGTCGGTCACCTCGAGCATCCGCGGGCAAAGCCCCGCGACCATCGCCGCGGTCTGCGTGTGATTGCGGTTGGTGATCGGCCGCACGTAGTTGCGCCAGGCCAGATAGATCCACAGGTGGCTCTCGAGCTTCTCGCGCTTCTTCGAGGCACCCCAATTGCGCCGCACGAGCCGGCTCAAGTTGTCGCGCAGCATCGCGAAGGTATGGTTGATCGGGAAGAGCGGGTTCTTGTAGCTGCGCGGCACGCTCGAGTGCGTCTTCTGGTGCACGAGGCGCTCGCCGAAGAGGCGCTTCAGAGCGACGCCGTAGGTGTGCTTCTCGTCGGTACCGACAAAGACCTTCGCTTTCGGATCGCAGACGCGAGCGAGCACCTCGAAGCAGCGCGTCATCTTCTCGCGTGACTCGCTCTTGCGCTTGACGTCGCCCTCGGGAGCTGTTCGTACCGCGCGAGCTTCGCGAGATTCGCCTTCGAGAGCGGTTTCCGCGCCGGAAGCGTGCCCACCTCCGCGTGCAGGATGCAGTAGCTCGGCTTGTGCACGAGCACCGGCACGGTGACCGGTTTCAAGCGGCGGTTGTGCTCGAAGGTCTCGAGCTCGTCGAGCTGGAACTGCCCCTCCCAGGGCGTCGCGATCCCGCGCATGCGCATGCGCCACTCGTGGAATCCGCGGCCTTGTTTGCCGAACAGATCGAGTCGCCGCGCGACCGTGCGCAGCGTGCAGTGGTGGGTCTTCGCGATCTGGCGCTGCGTCACCTTCGAGATCAGCGCGAGGAAGATCTTCACGTCGAGTGAGACGCGTTTCAGGCCGTAGTCGACGCGAAACGTCTGCGTCGAGAAAGTGCGTTTGCAGGCCTTGCACTGGAAGCGCTGCACGCGACGGCCGTCGCAGGCGCGCGTGTAGTGGCCGCGGCGTTGGTACTGGAAGCCGGCGGAGCCGGCACATTTGGGTTCTTCGCAGGGGCAGTGATCTGGGCGAAATTCCATCGGGCGTCCTCCTCGGCGCGCCCGGGAGAGGCGCGTCCACACGGAAGACGCTCGGATGAGGCGAAGGTTGCGCGCGCCGGACCGATTTTCCGCACAGCGAAGGGCGGCAGAGTCCGCGGGAGCTACTTCGCGCGCTTCACGAGCACTTCGATGCGGGTCTCCGCGCCCGATTCGAGTGCAGCCGTCTCGTTGCCGCGCCAGCCGCCCGGGCCGGTGAGCTCCAGCTCGTAGGTGCCGCGCCCGAGGAACAGGAGAACGCTGGGATGACTCGTTCCGTCGAAGAGCGAGTGGCCGCCCAGGTCGCGCACGCGCAGCGTGAGCTCGGGAGGACGCTCCCCACTCGGCCACTTCGCGGCGACGAGCAGCCTCCCGGCGGGCTCGACCGTGAGCTCGACCTCGCGCTCGCGGTCCGCGCGAACCTCGATCGGCGCGGCGATGGGAGAGTCGAAGTTCGCGCCGGTCGCGCGCAATCCGTAGCGGCCTTCCGAGAGCCCGCGCAGCACGAAGCTCCCGTCGGGATCGACGCGCGCGCTCGCCGCGACCGGCCCGCCCGGCTCGTCGTAGGCGATGACACGCAGCGCGCCGTTCAGACCCTCGGGAGCGCCGCGCACGAGCCCGCGGAGAACGCAGCCTGGTCCGAGCACGATCTCGAGCTGCGCTCCGGGTACCTCGACCTGCACGCGTGCGCGGGCGAAAGGCGCCTCCGCGTCGGGCTTCGAGATGGGATTGGCGAGGATCTCGTAGCGGCCCGCCGGCAAATTCACGAACGAGAAGCGCCCGTCCGGTCCGGGCGTGCAGTGCGGCATCCACAAGTCGAAAGCGCTCGCAGGCGCGTCCGCTGGCGGGCTCACGAGGTCCAGCGACAGGTTGACTTCGGTGACGGGCCGACCCGCGGCGTCGACGACGCGTCCGTGGATGTCCGCGCCCGGCAGATCGAAGTCGAGCACCTGCTGCTTCTCCTGCGTGATCTCGACCGTGCGCACGAGGTCGCGCGTCCCGCCCATGCCCATCAGGTGGAACGTGTAGGTACCCTTCCCGCGCACGCGCAGTTCGTAGGCTCCGAGCTCGTCGCTGCGCACGCGCGGAGCGTCGAACCAGCCCGTGTCGGGATTCTCGGGCCAGATCCAGGTGCGCGCGAGCGGCTGGCCGAGCGCGGACACGTGCCCGAAGACGCGCACGCCGTCTGCGAGGATTCCGCCGAGCACGATCTCGAGCGTCTGCCCCGCGGCGATCTCGAGGAAGCGCTCCTGGTCGCCGTTCGAGAGGAAATTGGCCAGGAAGGGGGCGTCCACGCGGATGTCGTCGAGCTCCTCCTTGCGCGGCCGGATGCTGACGAGTTGCGAGCCGGCATTTACCCGCTCGAACACGAATCGTCCGGCGGCATCGCTCTGCGTGAAGAGCGCCTTGCGCGTGTCCAGGTCCTCGCAGGAGAGCGCGACTCCGGCGCGCGGCGCGCTCTGCGCGTCGAGCACCAGGCCGCGGATGCGGCCGAACTCGCGCAGTTCGAGGCGCACGTCGCGCTTGTGCTCGCCGGGCTCGAGTTCGATCGAGAGCGTCTGGCTGGCGGCGAAATCACTCGACAGCGCCACGAGGCGCAATTTCCCAGTCGGCGCGGGAAAGATCGAGAAGGCGCCCTGCTCGTCGGTGACCGTCGAGTCCTCCGGGAGCGACTCGGGGTTGGTGTAATCGAGCCACTGCACGTACTGCACGCGCGCGAGCACCGCGGGCCGGCCGTCGGGCTGCAGCACGCGGCCCTCGACGCGCGCCTCGGGCGGGGGCTCGTCCGAGTCCGCGGGCAAGGGCTGTGTGCCCTGCGCCTGCGCGCGCTCCTCGCCCAGCGTGCTCTCGGCGAGCGGCAGCGGCGCGTCCGCGCTCTCGAGCAGGCCCGGGCGCCCGCGTGCGTCGAGCGCCGCTTCCGCAGCGGAACCGCGCGCGAGTCCGGGTGCCGGGGTGCGTGCGCGCAGCCAAAGAGCTGCGAGGACCGCCAGGCAGACGGCCGCCAGGGCGAGCAGCGGCAGGAGGGGGGGGCGCGAGCGCATCCGGGAGCTTCGCTAACCACCGGAGTGTAATGAGTTTCGCCGCCGTCCCGGTCTACACTCGTTCAGGTGCGAACGGCAGCCCTCGCGGTCCTCACCTTGATCCTCACCAGTGGCTGCCGCTCCACCTCTTCGGGGACGGCCTACGAGCGGCATTTCAGCGCGCCGATCTGGAGCGCGGCCGCGGCCGAACCCTTCGAGCATTCGCCCGAGCGCGAGTTGCTCTACGGCATCGGCGGATTGACGCTGCTGGGAGCGCCCTTTGACTCCGATATCTCGGGCGACGGCGCGGAGGACCACGTGCTCACGGCGGGCAAGACGCTGCCGGGCGATGCGCTCGCGATCCTGCTCGGCGGCGCGGCCCTGGGCTACGGCGGCTGGGAGTGGGGGCACGCGGGCGACAGCCGCAATTTCGAGATCGCCGCCGAGGGACTCGCGGCCACCGAGGCCGCGGTGCTCGCGCTCAAGTTCGCGACGCAGCGCCGCCGTCCGCAGGGCGGCAACCACGATTCTTTTCCCTCGGGGCACACCGCCTTCGCCTTCGCGGGCGCGACGCTGCTCGCGCGCGCGATCGAGGACGACACGCAGAGCCGGCTGGGCTACTGGCTCTACGTTCCCGCGTTGTACGTCGGCATCGACCGCATCGAGGCCGGCAAGCACTTCTTCACCGACGTCGGCTTCGGCGCGCTGCTCGGCATCTTCGTCGCGGACTGGGTCCACGCGGCGCACCGCGCGGACGCGGGCGATGGACGGCCGGTGATCTTCGACGAGCGCAAGCCCGGCGTGGCCTTCACCGTGCAGCCCTACGCCGACGAGGAGAGCCGCGGGCTCTCGCTCGGCTGGTCGTTCTGAGCCAGCGGCTCAGGGCCACACAAGGCGCGGCCCGGTCTCGCGGCCGGTGAGCACCACGCGCGCCACGCCGTGGAATCCGGAGCGGCCTTCGACTTCGATGCGGTAGGCGCCCGGCGAGAGCGTGAGCTCCAGTTCGCCTTGCCACACGCGCTGGTCCGCGCGCAGGAAGCCCAGGGCGTCGGTCACGCGCACGTGCACCGGAGCGGCGTGGCCGTCGAGCACGATGCGCAGTTGCGTGCCGCGCTCGAGCGCGAGGTCGCAGCGCTCGCGCCCACCCTCGAGGAGCGCCGCGAAGGTCCGCGAGCGCGCGGCGAGGCCGGCCTCGCTCGCGCTGAGCACGAAGACCCCCGGCGGCGCCGCGTCGAAGCCGTAGCGGCCCTGCGCGTCCGTCGTGGCGACGAGCAGCGAACCCACTTGCGCGCTCGAGCCGGCGCTGACGCGCGCACCCGCGACGGGCAGGCCGTCCTGGTCGAGCACGAAACCGCGCAGCGAGGCCGCGCGCTGCAGCACGAGCTCCAGATCTTCGCGCACCTCGCCTGGCTCGAGGCCGCGGACGAGCAACCCGAGCGTGCGCCAGCGCGGGTCCTCGAGGCGCAGCGTGAGGTCGCCGGGCGGGAGCTTCGCGGCCTCGAAGCTTCCGTCCGCCGCGCTGGTCACCCGCTGCACGTCGCCCCAGGGATCGAGCACGAGCGGATGGGGCGTGTCGCTGCCCTCCCAGATCGAGAAGCTCACGCCGCCCAGTCCCTCGCCCGCGGTCCCGAGCACGCGTCCGCGCAGCGTGGCGGGCTCGACGAGCGGCAGCAGCAGGTCCGACTGCTCTCCCGGCTCGAGCGTCGGCGTCTCGCTGCACGAAGGCGCGAAGTCGCGCGGGTTGGCGTGCAGCTGCCCCTCGAGATCCGCGGGGCTCGCGCGCAGCTCGAACTCGCCGTCCGCGTCGACCTCGCAGGCGTGCAGGTTCCTGCCCTCGATCCAGACCCACGATCCCGCGAGGTCGCGCGCTGCGAAGGGCAGATCGGTGGCGTGCACGAAACGGCCGTGCAGGATGCTGCACAGCGCGGGCGCCAAGACGACCTCGATCGAGTGCTCGCCGGCTTGCGGCTGGATCCACAGCGGGCGCAGATCGAGCCAGCGCGACTTCAGGACGAGGTAGAAGCCGGGCTCATCGCCCTCGAGGCGCAGCTCGAACGCTCCGTCCTCCTCGGCGCGCACGGACGCGAGCAGCGCGCCGGCGATCGGTGCCTGCGGGATCCCGCGCCGCGCGAGCAACTCGACCGGCTCGCCGGCTGGACAACCCTCGGGCAGCTGCACACGGCCGTGGACGCGGAACGTCCCCGTACCCTGGGCCAGGGCGGGGTAAGCGAGCAGGAGTGCGGCGATCGACGCGAGACGCACGTTCATGGAGGCTGGGTCCGGGAGTGGACCTCGTACGACCCGTACCGCGCCGTCTTCCCGGAGTTTCCCGCGCTCCGGCCTAGCCGCCCCGCGTGTGCATCTCCAGGTGCGGATTGGAGCGCAGCTCGCCCGGTTCGGCGAGGGGTTCGCGCTGGTGCAGGGCCAGGCGCTCCTCCGCTCCGCGGTCGGAGCGGCGCGTCCAGCGTTCGCGCAGGATCTGCGCCAGTTCGTCTGGTCCCGCGCCCGCGCGCAGGGGCGCCCGCAGGTCCAGGCCGGTGCGCGCGTAGAGGCAGGTGAACCACATCCCGTCGGCGGTGAGACGGCTGCGGTCGCAGGAGCTGCAGAAGGGCTGCGTGGTCGAGGCGATGATCCCAAAGACGGTGCCGTCGGAGAGCAGGAAGCGCTCCGCGGGCGCGCTCGAGTGCTCCTCGAGCGGCGTGATCGGGCCGTAGGCCTCGCGGATGCGCTCCAGCATCTGCGCGCGTGTCAGCACCTTCTCCATCGACCAGTTCGTCGCGCCGCCGACGTCCATGTACTCGATGAAGCGCAGCTCGGCGTCGCGCGCGCGCGCGAATTCGAGCAGCGGCACGAGCTCGTCGTCGTTGGTCCCGCGCAGGACCACGCTGTCGATCTTGAGCTTCGCGAAGCCCGCCGCGGCTGCGGCGTCGAGGCCCGCGATCACGTCCGCGAGCCCGTCACGGCGCGTCAGCGCGCGGAAGCGCTGCGGATCGAGCGTGTCGAGGCTGACCGTGAGCCGGTGCAGTCCCGCGCGCCGCAGCGGTGCGGCGAGCTCGCGCAGCAGCAGGCCGTTGGTCGTCAGCGCGAGGTCGCGGATCGCGGCGTTCTGCGCGAGCAGTTCGACCAGCACGGGCAGGTCCTTGCGCAGCAGCGGTTCGCCGCCGGTGAGGCGCAGCTTGTCGACGCCCAGGCGCGTGAAGGCCTCGACGACGCGCGCGATCTCCTCGAACGAGAGGATCAGCGGCTTGGCGAGCCAGGCGTAGTCCAACTCCGGCATGCAGTAGGAGCAGCGGAGGTTGCACCGGTCGGTGACCGAGAGGCGCAGGTTGGAGAGCGCCCGGCCGTGGAGGTCGACGGGGGACATCGACCGGGCATTGTAATCGGCCCGGCCGATGGAGCGCCCGGGCTAGTGGGCCGGCAGCGCCGCGATGCGCTCGCGCAGCTGCTCGCGGGCGGCCTCGTCGAGGGCGGTGATCTGCGTTTCGAGTGCCTCGACCTCGGGGCTGTCGCCGCGCCGAAGCATGGTCCCGACCGAGCGGTCGGCCTGCACCAGGTCGCGAACCTCGCAGCGGAGCATCTGCTCCTCCTTGGGGATCGTGCGCCAGGTGGAGGGCGGGTCGATGCCGGCCGCGATCTTGCCCGCCAGGACCGAGTCGAGCAGGCCGGTGTGCTGCTGTTCGAGGTTCGCGAGCTCGCGATTCTTCGCCTCGATGAACGCTTCGAGTTCGGAGCGCGCCGCTTCGTCCTCGCACTTGCGTCCCGCGGGGTTCAGCTCCGGGTTCGCCAGGCAGGAGCGCAGCGAGGGCAGTCGCGTCAGGGCGACCGTGCGCTTGGGACCGCTCTCTGTGAGGAGTTCGATGACCGATTTCTCCTGACGCGCGGGTGCGGCCGCGGGCTCGGGCTCACGCGTCTGCAGCGGCTGGTCCGCGAGCTCGAGCACCGGCGTCGGCCGGCTCGCGACCGCCGGCGCGGGCGCCGGTGCGTGCTCGAGAGCCGAACTCGAGTTCGGCAGGGGGGCGGGCGTGGCGGCTGGATGCAGCGCGAGCATGTGCGAGAGACCCAGGCCCGCAAACACGCCGAGCAGGGTCCCCAGTACCGTGGAGAGGGAGATCTTCATGGTCAGTTCCCGGCCATGCAGGGCCAGCAGACGTTGGTGATGCGGTAGATCTCGAAGCTGCCCATCTGCGCCGTGTACTCGGCGAAGCCGCCGCACTCGAGGTTCTCGTGCACCCAGAAGGTCACGATGCTCATGCCGCGGGCGATCGGTCCGGTCGAGTTGAAGACGGTGATCGAGCAATTGCCGTCGTAGGCGACGGTAATCATGCCGTTGCCCGTGCAGTTGTTCGGCGAGCAGCCCGGCTTGGAGCAGCTGCCGTCGTGCATCTGGTTGGGCTCGAAAGCGATGATCGTGTGCATGCCCGCCGCCGCTCCGCAGCCGGGGGGCGGCGGGGCCGAGCTCTCGAGCGCGCCCGGCTCGTAGCGGCAGGTGCAGGGCCCGCTGACGTCGGGCGCCGCGGCGCCGAGCAGGCTGCCCGCGCCGAGCGTGAGCACGGCGGCGGTCGTGAAGGTCCGGAGGAACTGGAGTCGGCTGGCTTGACGAGTCATGGTCACACCTCGGGGGGAGCAGAAGGGGCCATGCGTGTGCGGGCGCAGTGGCGAATCAGGGCACAGCTCCAGCCTCCACCGGATTTCCCGGGTTGTCAATTTGCAAAATCCTAGATGCGCGGGGGGCACAGTCGCGTGCGCCGGACCTGTGCGCGGGCAGGGGAGCCGCTAGGATGGGGCCATGTTCCAAACCGCCTGTCTGCTCCTGGCGCTCGCCGCATCTCCCGCGGCAGGCGCGCCGCTTCCCGACCCCGCCGTCCGCGCGCAGGAGCCCTCGGCGAAGGCCGACCCCCTCGACGCGGAGTTCGCCAAGCTGATGGAGGAGGCCCAGGAGGCTTCCCAGGACTACGCGCAGAAGCGCAAGACCGATCCCAAGACACCGCCCTGGCAGAGCGGCATGTGGGACAAGTTCCAGGCGCTCGCCGCCAAGGGACACGGCCGCTCGCTGCTCTGGCTCGCGCAGAATGCGCAGCACAAGTACGAGGGCAAGAAGGAGACGACGCAGAAGAAGCTCGAGCTCTACGGCCAGCTGATCGAGAAGCACGGCAGCGCGAGTTGGTCGGATGAGATCGTCGATCTGGTCGTCAAGCGCGAGAAGAAGTACTTCCGCATGCAGGAGATGGACACGCTCCTCACGCAGCTGAAGACGACCTCGAAGAACCGCGAGGCTCAGGCCGCCGCGCTCAACGCACTGTGCTCGGTGCTGAGCGGCACCTCCGCCGGCGAATCCGAGCGCAAGCGCGCCGAGGAGTACAAGGCGGAGCTCGAGAAGAACTACCAGGACACGGCGATCGCGCTGCGCATGAACCTCGCCGTCGGCAAGTCCGTGCCGGACATCGAGGGCAAGGACGTCGAGGGCGTCGCGTTCAAGCTCAGCGACTACAAGGGGAAGGTGGTGCTGCTCGACTTCTGGGGCTTCTGGTGACCCCCTTGCCGGGCCATGTTCCCGCACGAGCGGTCGCTCGTGGAACGACTCAAGAACGAACCCTTCGTCCTGATCGGCATCAACACGGACGACAAGGGCGCCGACTTCTACCGCGATGAAGCCAAGAAGAACGGCGTCACGTGGCGCTCGGCGATGGACGGCAGCACGAGCGGCCCGATCTGCTCGCGCTGGGGCATCGAGGGCTTCCCGACGCTGTACCTGATCGACGCCAAGGGCGTCATCCGCCAGATCTGGGTCGGCTCGCCCGACGACGAGACGGTGATCGACAAGGAGATCGACAAGCTCGTGGAAGAGGCCAAGGCCAAGTAGGCCCGGTCCCTCGCGCGCGCACAGGACACGCCGGGCGTCGAAGCGCCCGGCGTGTTATTTTCTCGAGATAGGAGACGCACATGATCCAGCCCCTGCTCCTCGCCTCCCTGCTTCTCGCCTCCGCGCCAGCCCTTCAGGACCCGGCCCCGCCGGCCGCCGCTCCGCAGTCGGAGGCGCGCAAGGCCGACGACACACGCCAGCGCGAGCTCGACGTCAAGCTGCAGTTGCTGCAGCAGAAGTACGCGGAGGCCGAGCGCGAGTGGGGCGTCCAGATGCGCCAGAACGCAGCCGACCTCGAGGCGCGCAAGGCGCTCGCCGCGCGCCACCCCGCGCACGAGTTCTGGAAGCGCTTCGAGGACCTCGCCGGCGAAGGCGAGGGGCGCGGGTTCCTGTGGCTCGCCGAGCACGCGGAGTACCGCTTCGAGGAGCGCGACGTTGCCGCGCAGCACAAGCGCGAACTGTTCCAGAAGCTGATCGACGGTTGCGCTTCCGAGAGCTGGGGCATGGACACCGTGGTCGCGCTCTCGCGGCAGCGGCACTGGCTCGAGACCGCGGGCGTGGACGAGCTCCTGTACGCGTTCGTGACCAAGACGAAGAACCGCGAGTTCGCCGCGGCGGCGCTCGCGCGCGTGCTCGCCATCCACTCGGGCTTGGCGCCCAAGCCCGAGGACCAGGCCACGTTGGAAGCGGTCCGCGAGCGCATCCTGCACGACTACCCCGACACCGAAGCTGGGCGCAAACTCGCCGGCGACACGAGCCGCACGGGTGTCGTGACGCCCGGCGCGAGCGTCGCGGTGGGTTCCCCCGCGCCCGACTTCAGTGGCAAGGACGTCGACGGCAAGCCGCTCGGCCTCGCGGAACTGCGCGGAAAGGTCGTGCTGCTCGATTTCTGGGGCTTCTGGAATCCGACCAGCCGCGCCGCGGTCGCGCACCTGCGCGAGCTCTGCGTGCAGCACGCGTCCGAGCCCTTCGCGATCCTGGGCATCGCGACCGACGACGACGCCACGCGCTTCCGTGCGCTCTCCCGGCAAACGCAGGTGAATTGGCCCTCGATCTGGGACGGCGGGCGGACGGGGCCGATCGCGAAGCTCTACCGCGTGAGCGCCTTCCCGACGCTGTTCCTGATCGATGCACAGGGCGTGATCCTGAAGTCGTGGACCACGCAGCCGGCCGACAAGTCGCTCGACGAGGAGATCGAGCGCGCCCTCGCCGCGCGCAAGCGCGAGCAGAAGTAGCCCTCGGCCGCTTTCAGAGCTTCGCCAGCCAGGCGCTGAAGGCCTCCTCGAGCTTGGGCAGGTCGCGACCGAAGCTCTTCAGGAACAGGTCGCTCGCGCTCGGCGCCTTGCCGCTCGTCGACTCCAGGCCGAGGATCTGGGCGTCCACCAGCGCGCCGCGGCAGGTGTTCTCCCACTGCTCGAAGCGACTGGCGACCTCGTCACCCGCGCCGGAGCGCAGGAAGCGCACGAAGGCCCAGCACTCCGCGTAGTACGCGTGCGCCCGGTCGCCCGGCTGCGCCAGGAGCGTGACCGCGCGCGTTTCGAGCAGTTCGCGCAGCCCGAAGGCGAGCTTGGGTGCGCGCAACGGGCTGAGCCGCGCGGGGGGCATCACGCCGTCGAACGCGAGCTTGCCGTCCTGCACGCGCACCACGCCCTGGCCTCCGTAGCTCTCGGCCAGGCCCTCGTCGTACCAGCTCGGCATCGTCGCGCGCGAGACGCTGTAGTGGTACTCGTGCGCCATCTCGTGCAGGCACACGCCGACGAGATCCTGCGCTCCGGTCTTGGCCGTGCAAACGATCGCCATGCCCGAGAGCTTGTCCGCGAAGCCGAAGGCGGGCTTGTTCTCGGGCATGTGAGCCGCGTCGAGGTAGGACTCGTAGCTCGCGGCATCGTCGAGCAGCACCAGCATCAGGCCGCGCGTGGGGCGCGCGCCGAGCTCCTCCTCGAGCACGGGCAGGAGTTGCAGCACGAGCGCGTGGATCGTTCGAGCCTCCTCGAGGCTGCGCGTCGAGCGCACGCACAGCCTGGAATCGCGCTCCTCGAAGAGCGTCTTCAGCTGCGGCACCGCGGCGAGGAAGCGGTCGCGCACGTAGAGCCGATCGTTGATCGAGATCGCCTCGCCGCGGATGCGCTCGGATTCCTTCTCCGGAAGCGTGCCGCCCCCGAGCGTGATCGAGCCGGAAGAGGTGAACTCCAGCGGTTCGCCGCGCCGTTCGAGGATCTCGAGGTATTCGGCGTGCGCCTCCTCGAAGATCTGCGCCTTGTAGGCCCACAGCGCGGCCTCGAGCAGCGCGTTCTCGTCGGCGACGTCGAGCTTGTGCGCCTCGCGCGCGTAGGCATCGAGCGCCGAGCGGCTGGGTTTGGGCAGCCGGCGCCTCCAAATCTTGTCGTTCAGGTCGCGCATGCTGCCGAGCACCGTGCGCGCGCCGGCGTTCTCGCCATTCGCGGTCTCGACCGCGCGCACGACCTGTTCGGCCGCCTGCACGCACAGTCCCTGCCTGCGCAGCCGAACCCCGTACTCGAGGTGCCGCTGGCTGGACTCCGCAAGCGCCTTGTTGCGCAGCAGCAGGAAGCGCGAGCGTTCGTCGTCGGCCGGGTGGAACAGGCCGGCGGCGGCGAGCAAGAGCGTGAACAGCGAGGGGAACATCGCGCTCCCATCGTAGCGGCATTCAGCGTCGACGGTGATCCTGGAGCGCCGGCGCGGCATGATGGCCGCATGCGAAACCTGATGCTGATCGCGTTCCTGTCACTCGCCGGCGCCTGCGCGAGTCGGCCGGCGAACACGCCGACCCCGAGCGCGCCTGCGCTTCCCACGCACGCGGACCTGCTGCTCACCAACGGCCGCATCATCACGCTCGATGAGGCCCGGCCCGAGGCGCGCGCGCTCGCGATCGGGGGCGGGGTGGTGATCGCGGTCGGCAACGAGGCCGAGCTCGCGCACTTCGCGGACGAGCACACGCAGGTGATCGACCTGCACGGCGCGCTCGCGGTGCCGGGCCTGATCGACAGCCACGCGCACCTGTGGGGCATCGGTGCGATGCAGCGCGAGCTCGATCTGCGCGACACGAAGAGCTGGGAGGAGATCGTCGAGCGCGTGGCGCACGCCGCGAACTCGCGGCCCAACGGCGAGTGGATCCTGGGGCGCGGTTGGCACCAGGAGAAGTGGGACCACGTACCGGATGACGCTCTCGAGGGCTGGCCGGTGAAGGCGGCGCTCGACCGGGTCGCGCCCCACAACCCGGTCGTGCTGCGCCATGCGAGCGGCCACGCCGCGATCGCGAACTCGAAGGCGCTCGAGCTCGCCGGCGCAGCCTCGCTCAGCACCGATCCGCCGGGCGGGCGCATCCTGCGCGACGCGCACGGCGAGCCGACGGGCGTGCTCAACGAGGCCGCGCAGGCGCTCGTCGACGGCGAGCACGAGGCCGATCCCGCGCGCCGGCGCGCGCTGCTGCGCGAGGAGGCGCTGCTCGCCGCGCAGGAGTGCCTCTCGAAGGGCCTGACGAGCCTGGTCGATGCCGGCTCGACCCTCGAGCAGGTCTCGGTGCTGCGCGAGCTCGCGCAGACCGGCGAGCTCCCGCTGCGCCTGTGGGTGATGCTCGGGGAGCCCGACGAGGTGCTGCGCGGCAAGCTCGAGGCGCAGCGCACGATCGGCGCGGGCGGCGGCTTCCTCACGGTGCGCGCGATCAAGCGCTACATGGACGGCGCGCTCGGCTCGCGCGGGGCCTGGATGCTCGCACCCTACAGCGACGCTCCCACGACCTCCGGACTGCCGAGCACGAGCCCCGAGGCGCTGCGCCAGTCGGCCGAGCTCGCTCGTCGCGCCGGCTTCCAGCTGTGCGTGCACGCGATCGGCGATCGCGCCAACCGCGAGGTGCTCGACACCTACGAGCGCGTACTGGGCCCGCGCGCGAAGGAGAAGGACCTGCGCTGGCGCGTCGAGCACGCGCAACACATCGATTCGATGGACATCCCGCGCTTCGGCCAGCTGGGCGTGATCGCGTCGATGCAGGGCATCCACTGCGTCTCGGACGGGCCTTGGGTGCCGCAGCGCATCGGTGCGGAGCGCGCGCGCAGCGGCGCGTACGTCTGGCGCAGCCTGCTCGACACGGGCGCCGTCGTGTGCAACGGAACCGACGCGCCGGTCGAGGACGTCGACCCGCTGCCCTGCTTTCGCGCCTCGGTGACGCGCAAGCTCCCCGACGGCACGAGCTTCTACCCCGAGCAGCGCATGTCGCGCCTCGAGGCGCTGAAGAGCTACACGCTCTGGGCCGCGTACGCGGCTTTCGAGGAGGACGTCAAGGGCTCGCTCGCGCCGGGCAAGTATGGCGACGTGACCGTGATCGACCGCGACGTCCTGCGCATCCCCGAGGTGGAGCTGGCCGGTGCGCGCGTGCTGATGACCATCGTGGGGGGCAAGGTGGCGTGGAAGCGCGAAGGGCACTGAACGCGAGCGAACTCGCGCGCGAGCGCATCCTCGCCACGGTGGACTCGATCCCGCGCGGCCGCGTGGCTACCTACGGCCAGGTCGCGCTCGAGGCGGGACTCCAGGGCCGCGCGCGACTCGTCGGGCGGGCGCTGCGTGGACTGGGGCCGCGTTCGAGGATCCCCTGGTGGCGCGTGCTCGGCGCGGGCGGGATCGTGCGCGTCAGCGGAGCTGCGCGCGCCGAGCAGTCGCGAAAGCTGGCGCGCGAGGGCGTGGCTGTTTCGTCCAGTGGGCGCGTCGACCTCGCGCGCCATCACTGGCGCGCTCAGGGATAGCGGTACTCGCGCGCCTCGTAGCGCTCGAAGGCGGACTGGAAGACCGCCGTCGCGTCCAGCGCGAGCTCGCGCTGCTCGGGCGTCACCTGCGCGGGCGGGACGAGCGTGAAAGCGTCGCTCTCCCGGCCCGTGCGCGTGTAGTACTCGATCTGCTTCTGCAGGCCGAGCACGACCAGAGTCTTGTCGGTCAGCATGCCGACGTCGCGGTTGTGCTGCAGGAAGGCGCGCCCGCCTTCGCTCGGCAGGCCGAGCACGCTCGAGCCGAGGAAGGGTGTCTGCTCCTGGATGCCCGCAAGGGCGAGCAGCGTCGGCGCGAGGTCGATCTGCGAGCACAAGCGGTCGATCTGCACGCCCTTCCAGCGCGAGTCGGGCACGAGGAACAGCGCCGGGATGCGGTAGCTGGGAGCGGGGATCGATTCCGAACCGTAGACGCGCGCGCCGTGGTCGCCGACGAGCAGCACGAGCGTGTCCTCGAGCATTCCCTCGGCGGCGAGCGTGTCGAGATAGGCTCCCATGCACTCGTCGGCGTAGGCCACGCCGGCGCGGCGGCTGCGCGGGATGCGCGCGTTGACCGGACTCTCGGGCGGGATCAGGTAGGGCTTGTGATTGCTGACCGAGAGCAGCGTGGCGAAGAGCTTCTCGCCGTTGGCGCGCGCCTTGCGCTGGCGTTCGAGCAGCGCGTCGAAGATGTAGCGGTCGGCGACGCCCCATGCGGTGCGGAAGGCGTCCGAGGGATAGTCGGGCTGCTCGACGAACTCGTTCCACCCGTTCTTCGAGAGGAAGCCCTTCATCGAGTCGAAGATCGCGTACCCGCCGTAGAAGAAGCCGGTCGTGTAGCCGTGCGCCCCGAAGACGCGCGCGAGCGTGGGGATGCAGTCGGACTTCTCGCGCTTCAGGATCGCGTCGCCGGGCAGCGGCAGGAAGGAAGCGACGATGCCCTCGATGCCGCGCACGGTGCGGTTGCCGTTGGCGATGAGCTGGGTCAGCAGCAGGCCTTCCTTCGACCAGCGGTCGAAGCACGGCGTGAGCTGCTTTTCGGGATGACCGAGCACGCCGACGAACTCGCTCCCGAAGCTCTCCTCGAGCACGACGACGACCTGCGAGGGGGTGCGCGGGGCGCGCGGCGCCTCAGCCAGCGGGAGCCTGCCGCGCGCGAGCACGGCGTCGGCACGCGAGCGGGCTTGCGGAGAGGGCATGTCGGGGTAGTAGAGGTGCCAGTCGAGGCTGGCGGTCGCGAAGGCGTGCACGAGCCCGAGCGAGCCGTTGCGTGCGAGCTCGTTCTCGACGCGGTCGTCGCTCCACTGCGCGGGCAGCGCCCAGAGCACAGCGCCGCAGGCGAGCGCGAGCGCGCCGGCTGCACCGAGCGCACGCAGCCGAGCGGCAAAGCGCAGCTTCTCCGGCGCGAGCCCGTGCAGCGCGCGGTGCGCGAGGTACGCGAGCAGCGCGCCCCCCGCAACGGAGATGCCCAGGTACAGCGGCACGTTGTAGCTCTCGCCGATGTTGGTGAAGACTTCGGTCGGATAGATCAGGTAGTCGAGCGCGACGTGGTTGAAACGCGCCTCGAACTCGTCGAAGAAGAACCACTGCGTGAAGGCGTGGAAGACGAGCGCCGTGCAGTAAAGCCCGAAAAAAGTCGAGCGCGGCCAGGCGCGCCGCAGCAGGCCTGCGGGCAGCAGCGCGAGTCCCGCGAAGAGCGGCGCGCAGGCGACGCAGGCGGTGAGCAGGTCGAGCGCGAGGCCCAGAGCCAGGCACACCAGCAGCGCTGCGACCGAGCTGTGCTCGGGCCGGTAGGCGGCGCACAGCGCGATGCGCAGCAGCGTGCCGATCAGAACGGGCGGCCAGACGAGCCACGCGGCCAGGTGCACGCGCGGAGAGCGGGGGAGCGGCATGGCGCCGGGAGTCTAGGCGCGTTGTGAACCTGCGATCAACAGCTGACGAAGGAAGTACAGCACAGGGGCGTGGGCGCCCTACCGGACCGTGGCGACCTCCGCTACCCTGCTCGGAATGAAGCCCCACCTGCGAACGCTCTCGACCTCGCTCCTCGCCGCGTGCCTGTGCGCCTGCGCGGCCACCGAAACGAACAGCGAACTCGACCTCGCGCGATTGGACTCCTCGACGGGCGCGGACTCCCCCGCACAGGGCCAGCCGACCTATCTGCTCTCGGGCGGGACGAAGCCGGCCGACGCCTCGGGCAAGCGCGCGATGGCGATCGCGGACTACTACAAGTGCGCGACGCCCTCCGCGCCGGCGCTCAGCCCCGACGGCTCGCGCGTGGCTTTCGCGCTGCGGCACTACGAGTTCGAGGCGGGCAAGACCTGGTCCGAGCTGTGGATGATGAAGGCCGACGGCTCCGACCTGCGCCAGATGACCTCCGGCCGCAACACCGACACCGAGCCGCAGTTCACGCCCGACGGCAAGCGCATCTGCTTCATGTCGACGCGCAGCGGTGAGGCGCAGGTGTGGACGATCCCGGTCGACGGCGGCGAGCCGACGAAGCTCACGAGCTTCTACGGCGGCCTGGGCGGGCCGGTCTGGTCGCCCGACGGCAAGTGGATCGCGTGCTCGGCGGACATCTTCCCCGAGTACGGCATCGACGAAGCGGCGCAGAAGCGCGTGGGCGAGGGGCTCGAGAAGGGCAAGCTCAAGGTGCACGTCGCCGACGACCTGTACTACCGCCACTGGACGAGCTGGGCCGACGGACGGCGCACGCACATCCTGCTCGTGGACGCGGCGAACGGCGCGGTCGTGAAGGACCTCACGCCCGGCAACTTCGAAAGCCCGATCTTCATGCTCGGCGGCGGGCGCGGCTACGACTTCTCGCCCGACTCCAAGGAGCTGTGCTACGTCTCCAACCACGACGCCGACGAGGCCTGCTCGACCAACGCGGACCTGTGGACGGTCGCGGTCGACGGCGCGATCAAGGAGACGAGCGCGCGCAATCTCACCGCGAAGAACAAGGGCTGGGACGGGTCGCCGCTGTACTCGCCCGACGGGAAGTACATCGGCTTCATCAGCCAGGAGACGCCGGGCTACGAGTCGGACCTGAAGCGCCTCGCGCTCCTGGACCGCAAGAGCGGTGCTGTGACCTACCTCACCGACCGCGAGAGCTTCGACAACTGGGTCGACGACTTCCGTTGGACGAAGGACGGGAGCGCGCTCGTCTTCGAGGCCGAGCTGCACGGCCGCACGCCGCTCTATCGCATCCCGGTCGCGGGCGGAACGCCGATCGAGCAGCTGGTGCACTCCTACATCGCGGGCTGGGAGCTCACCCCCGATGGGCAAGGCGTGGTCTACGGCCGGCGTTCGATCGGCGAGCCGGGTGAGATCTTCTCCGCCAAGCTCGCGCCCGCGCGCGGCGTCGCCGCTTCGGGCGCCGACAAGCGCCGCCTGACGCAGATCAACGCGCAGATCGAGTCGCAGGTCGACTTCCGTCCGGCGCAGGAGTACTGGTTCGAGGGCGACGGTCAGAAGGTGCACTGCTTCCTCGTCACGCCGCACGACTTCGACCCGACCAAGAAGTACCCGTTGATCTTGAACGTGCACGGCGGACCGCAGTCGCAGTGGGCCGACTCCTTCCGCGGCGACTGGCAGGTCTATCCCGCGGCGGGCTACGTGGTCGCCTTCTGCAATCCGACCGGCTCGACGGGCTACGGCCAGAAGCTCACCGACGGCATCGCACGCGACTGGGGCGGACGTGTCTACCGCGACCTGATGAACGTCACCGACCAGCTCGAGAAGCTGCCCTTCGTCGACGCCCAGCGCGTGGGCCTGATGGGCTGGTCCTACGGCGGCTACATGACGATGTGGATGCAAGGCCACACCGACCGGTTCAAGTGCATCGCCTCGATGATGGGCGTGTACGACCTGAAGGCCGAGTACGGCGCGACCGAGGAGCTGTGGTTCCCCGAGCACGACTTCGGCGGCACGCCCTGGGAGAGCGGCGACTACGACAAGTGGTCGCCCTCGAACTTCGTCAAGAACTTCAAGACGCCGGCGCTGGTGGTCACGGGCGAGCTCGACTACCGCGTGCCCTACACGCTGAGCCTCGAGTACTACACCGCGCTGCGCAAGATGAAGGTGCCCGCGCGCCTGGTCGTGCTGCCCAACGCCGGTCACTGGCCGGCCTGGCACGAGATGGCGTTCTACTACGACGCGCACCTAGACTTCTTTCACACGTACCTCGGCGGCGAACCCGCGCCGTACGACGTGAAGCAGTACTCGCGCAACCTGCAATTCAGCAAGGAACCGCCGGCCAAGCCGTGAGCGCCGCGCCGCGCACGATCGTTCTCACGGGCGCTTCGAGAGGGCTGGGTCGCGCGCTGGCGCACGAGAGTGCGCGCGCGGGACAGCGCGTGATCGGATGTGCTCGTTCGCGCGAACACATGGCTGAGCTCCGCGCGGAGCTCGGGGCCCCGCACGATTTCGAAGCTGTTGACGTTTGCGACGACGCAGCGGTCGCGCGCTGGGCCGCGCGTGCGATCGCCGCGCACGGCGCGCCCGACCTCTTGATCAACAACGCCGGGCGGATGAACGACCAGCTCGAACTGTGGAAGCTCAGCGCGCAGCAGTTCGACGCCGTACTCGACACCAACGTCAAGGGCGTCGTGAACGTGCTGCGCCACTTCGTCCCGGCCATGCTCGCGCGCGGCAGTGGCGTGATCGTGAACCTGAGCTCGGGCTGGGGCCGCAGCGTGGACGCGCTCGTCGCGCCCTACTGCGCCTCGAAATTCGCCGTGGAAGGGCTCACGCAGGCGCTCGCGCTCGAATTGCCCGAGGGTCTGGCTGCCATAGCGCTCAGCCCGGGTGTCGTGGACACGGAAATGCTGCGCCAGTGCTGGGCCGACGAGGCAGGCTCGTATCCAAAGCCCGAGAGCTGGGCGCGCAAGGCGCTGCCGTTCCTGCTGCGCCTGGGTCCACGCGACAACGGCAAGTCTATGACGGTCAATTGAGCGGGCCGCGCGCGGGGCACTTCTCCTCCCACTGCTACGAGAGTGCGCTAGGATGAGGGTCCCATCCCGTGTTCGTATTGGCGCCGCGCTTCCAGCGGCGCGGAGAATCCTGGCTTGCAGACTCCGAATGCAGAAGGCGCACGCCCGCCGCTCAGGCGCCGTCGCTGGTTCCGGATGCTGTCGCTGCAGCTGTGCGTGCTGCTCGCGGCGGGCATCACGGCGGAAGTGGCCGTGCGCATCGTGAAGAGCGTCCGCGGCGACGGCTGGTCGTCGGAGAGCACGCGCACAGCGCTGGAGCAGGCGCGCGGCGCAACCGAGGTGTTCAGCGCGAGCGCCGGCGGCGCCTGGTTCAAGAACCCCGACGACGATCCGCAGCGCGCACTGCACCTCCACCCGTACTTCGGCTGGGAGTCCGGAACGCGCGAGATCTGCACCGATGCCGACCTCGAGTTCCAGCGCAAGCCAGCCAACGCGAACGCCTACGAGCTCATGCTCCTGGGCGGTTCGGTCGCCTCCATGTTCGGGATCGAAGAGTACGGCGCCGCCGAGTTGCGTGCGCAACTGCTGGCCGATCCGCGCTTCCAGGGCCGTGAAATCCACATCATGAACGTCGCCCGCGGAGGCTCGAAGCAGCCGCAGCAGGTGAACCGGCTGGTCTACCTGCTCGCGCTCGGCATCCGCATCGACGGCGTGATCGAGCTCGACGGCTTCAACGAGGTGGCGCTGGGCAACAAGAACGCGAAGCAGGGCATCCACCCCGTCTTTCCGTCCGGGGACCACTGGGCCTACCTCGGCAGCACCGGCGCGACGGACCGCAAGGGGATCGATCTGATGCTCGAGCTGCGCTTGAGCCAGCGCGCGGTGGCGGCGGCCTGTGATCGGGCGCTCGACTGGCAGCTCTACCGCAGCGCGCTGTTCGGCTCCATCGCGTTGGGCAACGTGCACCAGTTGCAGCAGCGCGTCGGGCTGCAACAGGAGGAGTGCACGCGCTACCTCACTCTGCAATCCTCCAACGTCGTGCGCGGACCGGTCTTCGCGAGCAACGCGACCGGCGCGGTGGGGGAGAGCCTGCGCTCCTGGTACCAGTGCTCGCTCACGATGCAGGAGATCTGCCGTGCGCGCTCGATCCACTACCTGCACGTCCTGCAGCCGACGCTGCACGACAAGGGTTCGAAACCCGTGACCAAGCGCGAGCTCGAGACCGGCGCCATCGATCCCTCGTGGCTGCAAGGAGTTCAGCTGGGCTACCCGCGCATGCGCGCGGCCGGAAGCGCCCTGCGGGAGCACGGCGTGAACTACTACGACGCCTCGGGAGTCTTTGCCGGCGTCGAAGGGCCGATCTACCACGACGCGTGCCACTTCGGCCCGCCCGGGAACAAGATCCTCGCGCGCGCGATCGCGAAGGCCTACCTCGATTCGATGCCGGCGAAGTGAGGCGGGGCTCTCAGGCGTCCACAGCCGGCGTGTAGTCCTTCGCACCGGGCTGCAGCTGGCCGGTCGCGCGCTCACTCGGTGCGACGGCGAATGCCGGATTCCTCGACGATCCAGAGCTCGCCGGAGATGCGCTGGAACTCCATAGTGGCGAGGACCTGATCCATGAGCTTGAGCAGGTGATCCGGGTCCTGCCGTCGCACACGGAAAACGAGGATGCCGGCGAATTCGGCCGGTGGATAGCGGCGGATGTCGCAGAAGTCCCGATCGAGCGTCGCGAGGATCCTGTGCTCTTTCCGAATCACGTCCGCGAGCACGCTGTCCTCGGAACCTGCAAGCCCCTGGTCGCGAACCGTAAGCGCATCGTGTCCCTGGCGCGCGAGGGACCGCGCCAGTTCGGTCGGGAGGTTCTCGTCGAGCTTGAACTGCACTACGCCGCACCGGGCATGAACGGGATCACGTCCTCGCGCGAGAGTTCGGCCGCGTAGGCGATCGAAGCCAGGACGTCATCCCTCGTCAGCGAGGGGTAGCTGGCGAGGATCTGCTCGATCGTGCGGCTGGCTGCCAAGTTGTCGAGCACGACCGAAACCATCACGCGTGTCCCGCGAACGCAGGCCTTGCCGTGGCAGATTTTCGGGTCGGCGACGATTCGTTCCTGCCAATTCATGAGGCGCTCCTCTTCGAGGATAGCTCGCGGACGGGTTCCAGGCCACGAGCGCCCTTGGGCACCCGGAACTATGCTCGGCCCGCTACGCGTCCACAGCCGGCGTGTAGTCCTTCGCGCCGGGCTGCAGCTGTCCCGTCGCGCGCACATACAGGTCGAAGAGCTTCTGCTCGACCGGGAAGCCGTACTTGCCGCGCTTCAGGCGCCAGCCGGCTGCCTTGCTGAGCAGGTCGCGCATCCACTGCGGGCCTTCGGTCACGTGCTTGTCGTAGATCGCGGCGGTGTTGTTGTACAGGCGCCAGGTCTCGCGCACGTCCTCGGGCAGCGGCGTGTTGTGCGAGTTGTACTTGTACTCGAAGCACTTGCCCCAATCGTGGAAGTCCTTCGGCGGCACGTAACCGAGCTTCACGGCGGCGTCAAAGTCCTCGGTGCCGGGGATCGGGCGGAAGGGATAGACCTCCGAGCCCGCGATCGGGTACTCGTGCTTCACCGCGGCCGCCTGCTTGAGCGTCGCGATCATCGACTCGCGCGTCTCGCCGGGGTAGCCGATGATCCAGAACGTCCCGGGCACGATGTTGCGCCGCGCGAGTTTGCCGATCGCGAGCGGGATGTTGTCGATCGAGATGAACTTCTTGATGCGCTCCTGCATCTCCTTGGTCCCGGCCTCGGCGCCGAGCCAGAGCAGGTGGCACTTGGATTCCTCGAGGAGGTCGAGCGTCTCCTCCTTGTACTTCATGATCGTTTCGATCTCGATCGTGCCGTTCCAGTGGATCGGCACCTTGAGGTCGACGAGCGTCTTGCAGAACTCCTGCGTGCGCTTCTCCCACACGCCCCAGTTGGCGTCCTGGAAGCGCAGCACGTCGAACTTGAAGCGCTGCTGCAGTTCGGCGATCTCCTCGGCGAGCTGCTTGCCGGGGATCGACTTCCAGCGCCGACCCGTGATGAGCGGCGAGCAGCAGAAGGTGCAGGGCTCGGGGCAGCCGAAGCTCGAGAAGTGGCTGAAGGCGCGCGGCGGGTGCTCGGGCGTCCAGTGGCCGGGCAGCGGGAAGCGGTGGCGCACCTTCATCTTGGTGGGCTTGACCTGGATCTCCGCGTAGCGCTCGTACTCGAGCAGGTGCCAGGGCACCGGCTTGAACTGGTCGAAGCCGACGACGGCGCGGTGGTCGGTGTAGACCATGTGCCCGTCGCGCCAGAGCGCGAGGCCGGGGACTTGCGCGAGGTCGGTGCCAGCCTCGAGCGCCTGCACCACTTCGTGGAAGGTGATCTCGCCCTGGCCGATGCCGACCGCGTCAGCGATGCCGGACTCGAGGTACATCTGCGGGATGACGCTCGGGAACCAGCCGCCCCAGATGATCGGGAGCTTCGGGAAGCGCTCGCGCACCGCCTTGGCGACGACGTAGCCGTCGTAGACCTGGTAGCCGAGGATGCACGAGCTCGCGAAGCACAACGCGCCGTCGCAGGCCTCGAGCACCTTCGCGATGTAGTTCGGCTCGATCATCGCGTCGATCAGGACGCACTCGTAGCCGTCGGCGGCCGGGCCGCTGGCGATCTGCAAGAGCTCGAGCGGCAGCAGGTCCGCGCTGAACATCTCGCCGCGCGTCGGGTCGGCCCGATGCGGCAGGAAGAGTACGATTTTCTTCTTCACGCTCACGTTGGTGGTGGCCCGCTCAGGCGGAGGGGGCGTGCGGCGTCACGCCCGAGGTGGTATCGCGGCGGGAGAGGTCCTTCTGCGTGCGGTGGCCGATGAGCCGCACGTAGACGTGGAAGAGCTTCTGCTCCAGCGGGAAGGTGTAGTTGTTGCGCTTCAGTCGCCAGCCCGAGATGCGCCGCATCAGCGAACGCACGGGGCCCGCGCCTTCCTGCGCCAGGCTGTCGTAGAAGGTCGAAGCGACACCGTAGCGCTTCCAGGTGCGGATGATCTCCCAGGGCAGCCCGATGTCGTCGTAGGCGAACTTGTACTCGAGGCTCGAACCCCACTCCTCGAGGCTGCGCGGGAACTGGTAGCCGAGCTTGACCGCCGTGTCGAAGTCCTCGGTGCCGGGGATCGGGCGGAAGGGGAAGATGTCCGAGGGCGAGTTGGGGAAGCGGTGCTTGATCTCGGCCGCGACCTTCAGCGTCGCCTGCATCGATTCGAGCGACTCGCCCGGATAGCCGATGATCCACGAGAGGCCGGTCTGGATGCCGCGCGCGTTGAGGCGCTCGACGGACTTCACCAGGTCGCGCTCGAGCTGGATGTCCTTCTTGATCTTCTTCTGCTGCTCCTGGCTGCCGGCTTCGGCGCCCATCGGAGCGAGGTGGAAGCGCGACTTGCCGAGCAGATCGAGCGTCTCTTCCTTGTAGCGCGCGATCGTCTCGATCTCGAAGGTGCCGTTCCACCAGAAGGGCGAGCCCGCGGCGATCACGCCCTCGCAGAATTCCTTGGTGCGCTTCTCGTGCACACCGAAGTTCGCGTCCTGGAAACGCACGATGTTGAACTTGAAGCGGTCGTGGCAGGCGAGCACGCGTTCGGCCAGCGTCGACCCGCCGATCGCCTTCCAACGCCGGTCGGTGACGATCGGCGAGCAGCAGAAGGTGCAGGGCTCGGGGCAGCCGAAGCTCGAGAAGTAGCTGAACCCGCGCAGCGGCGTGCCGGCCGGCATGTCCCAGGGATCGGCGTACTTGTGGCGCACCTTCCAGCCGTGCGACTGGTCGTTCTGCAGCGCGACGTACTTCTCGAAGTCGAGCAGGTGCCAGGGTGCGTCGGGCAGCGTCTCGTAGCCGACCACCGGTCGGTGTGCCGTGTAGACCGGCCGACCGTCGCGCCACACGCACAGACCCGGCACTTCGGCGAGGTCGGTGCCGTTCTCCAGCGCCTGCACGACCTCCCAGAAGGTGAGCTCGCCCTGTCCGAGTCCGACCGCGTCCGCGATGCCCTCGCGGAAGTAGATCTCGGGCTGCACGCTCGGGAACCAGCCGCCCCAGATGATCGGGAGCTTCGGGAACTTCGCGCGCACCGCCTTCGCCACGCGCGCGCCGTGCGCAACCTGGAAACCCAGGATGCACGAGCTCGCGAAGCACAGCGCGCCGTCGCAGGCCTCGAGCACCTTGGCCAGGTAGTCGGGCTCGATCATCGCGTCGATCAGCACGCACTCGTACCCGTTCGCGTCCGGGAGCGCCGCGATCTGCAGCAACTCCAGCGGCGTCAGGTCGGCGCTGACGCGCACGCCCTGGTCCGGATCCGCGCGGTGCGGAAGGAACAGGACGATGCGTTTCTTGGGCTGGCTCATCACGGTGCGGGGCTGGGGCTGGAGAGCTTGTCGGCGCTTCGCGGTCTGACGCGAAAGCTGACGTTAACGTGCGGTTCTTCTCACTGATCCTACCTTGCCCTAGGCACCGCGGACGGCGCCTGGGACGGCGGGGCGGTCCTCGGTGAGGGAGCCCGCGGGAAAGTCTACCGGAAAGGGCGTCCGCGGGGCGGCTCAGCCGCCGGGAGGGACGCCGTTGCCGCCCAGCGGGTTGATCGGCCCGTTGGGGTCACCCTTGACCGGGCCGGCCTTGTAGGCCTCCTTGGCCCAGGTGCGCCACTCTTCCTCGAACTCGGGGTAGCTGAAGCCGAAGTGCTCCTTGAACTTCTCGCGGAAGTAGTCGGGCAGGTTCGATCCGGTCGGCATGCCCTGCTTGTCCACTTGCCCCTTCAGCGCCCAGATGAACTTTCCGAAGTTCTCGGGCTGCTTCGTGATCAGGAAATCGATCATCGACCAGGTCGTGAAGTGGTGGGGGAGCTTGAACTCGGCGTAGCTCTTGAGGCCCATCATCTCCGCGAGGTGCGGGCAGTCGTTGCCGTTGATGAGCTTCAACACCTCGGGCTTCCAGTTCTCCTTGCGGGTCATGTCCGCGATCCCGCCCTCGCCCGAGTCGAAGGTGTTGTACTTGGGATTGATGTCGCGCTCCATCCAGTGCGAGAGTCCCTCGTGGAACCAAACGGGCGTGTCGTAGTTGTAGTGCTGCAGCCCGTCGAGGAAGTTGTGCGTGAGGTTGAAGGCGAGGTTGCCAAAGAGCGCCTGGTCGTCGCGCAGCTGGCCTTCCATGGCGTGGCAGTAGTAGCCCAGCACACCGCGCACGATGTTGTGCTCGCGGTGGCCGACCTTGAGCTGCAGGCCGAAGTTGTCGGTCAGGAACTCGGTGTAGGTGGGCTGGTTCGCGAGCACCAGCCACTCGTACTTCTCCTTCATGCCGAGGTAGGGACCCTCGCCGGTGTACGAGCCCTTGGCCCATTTGCCGCTGCCGTCGGAGAAGGTCGCCTCCTTGCCGTCGATGATGTTCAGGAACTTGTCGAGGATGTCGTGCGCGCGCTGCGCGAAGAGGTGCGTGCGCAACCAGGGGTCGAGCACGCCCGTGTCGGGCTTGACGTCGGGCAGGACCTTCTTGAGGCGCATGAGCTCGGCGACGTACTTCTTCTTCTCCTCGGGCTTGATCTTGTACTCGCGCAGCCCGAAGCCGATGCGGAAGAAGTCGGTCTCGATCCAGCGGATCTCGGTCGTCGGCAGCGCGGCGTCGATCTTCGTCGTCTCGCTCTTGCCGAAGGCGAAGGGTCCGTGCGAGACGATGCCCGCGGCCTTCATCTTCTCCGGGTCCCCATGGCAGTAGGGGCACTCGGTCGGGTCGGTGGGCTTCTTCTTCTGCGCGACGGCGGGCGCCGAGGCGACGAGCGCGAACGCGAGGAGCGCGAGCGCGGCCAGGATTCGCTGCTTCATCTGCACCTCAGAGCCGGTCCTTCCACTTCTTGGCCTCTTCGATCGCGGTGAAGGCCGAGAGGTCCTTCAGCGGCAGTTCGCCGTCCACGATCCCGCGCAGGGCGTTGATCGCCGCGACGCGGATCGAGTTGTCGCTCTCGTCGAGCATGGGCTTGATCTTGCCGATGACCGACTTGTCGCCGCAGCCGCCGAGCAGGTTGAGCGCGGCCACGCGGATCTTGCGGTCCTGGTCGTCCAGGCTCTTCGAGAGGGCGGCTGTCGCGTCCGGCCCGCGCACGCCTTCGAGCGCGATGCGCATCTCCTGGCCCTTCTTGTCCCAGCGCTTCATCGCCTGCGCGATCAGCGTGTCGAGGCCCTTGATGCAGCCGGCGGAGCAGGCGCACAGGGCCGCGGCGTAGCGCTCGTCGGGGTCGGCCTTCTCGCCCTGCTTCTCGACGCGCGCCCAGGCGGCCTCGGCCTCGGCGCGGATGCCCCGGTCGGGGAACACACCCGCACGCCACATCACCATCACGCGTTCGTCGAGCGATTTCGAGGCAAAGCGCGGCGCCAAGAGGCGCGTCTGGTCGGCCTGGATCAGGTCGAGCAACAGCGCGCGCAGGCGTTCGTGCGCTTCCGGCGCTCGTTCGCGTGCGTAGCGGTCGAGCAGGAAGGGAACAGCGCTCGTGCCGCAGGCGAGCAGCGCGTCCTGCGCCTGCTTTTCCATCTCGTCCGTGCGCGCCTTGCACAGGCGCTCGATGTCCACCTCGAGCTGGTGCTGGTCGGCGGGCTTGGGCCAGGCGCTCAGGTACTCGATCTTCGCCGGCGCCTGCTTGGGCGCGTCGGTGGGAGGGTCCTGCGCGGGAACGCAGTGCGCGGGTTGGGCGAGGCCCGACAGACACGCGAGGCCGACAAACAGGGAAAGCAGACGGTTCTTCACGGGGCTCCTCTTCGAAAGCGGTATTGCCAGGCGGTCGGCACGAGCTCCCGCCAGCTCTCGTCGACGTACTCCAGCTTCGAGCGATCGAGCTGGGCGTCGATTTGCGCGCGCGCCTGGTCCTTGGGGACGTAGGGAAAGTCGTAGGACTGGATCGTGAGTTCGACCTGACCCGGCAGCTGCGCGGTGCTGCGCTCCTGGACGCGCGCGATGTGGAAGCAGCCGGCGGTCTCGAGGATCGGCGTCCAGTGGCCATCCTCGCTTTGGAACGCGGCAGTCCACAGCTCGATTCCCAGGTCGAGGATCCGGCCCTGCTTCTCGAGCATCTGCGGCCCCGGCGCGGGCGCGGCGGGATCCAGGCCCTTGTCGAGCGTCGTGCGCCACTGCGTGGCGAGCCTCAGCGCCTCGTCGCGCGCCGCGGGATCGATCGCGCGCGCCGCGCAACGCGGCAGTACGATGTTGGTCAGTGCGAGCCGGCGCAACTGCACGATCGAGTCGCGCGGCTCGAGCAGCGCGATCATGCCCGCCGCCTCGTCCACCTCGCTCTCCAGGATCGGCTGGCCGTCGAGCGCGAGCACGGTGCCCGCGGGCCAGCTCTTGGCGGGCTGCACCTGGGCCTTCCCGCACGCCACCGCGATCAGCACGGCGCAGGCGAGGACGCCCGCGCGGATCTCCTGGCTCCCGCGCCTCACTCCGCCTGCGCGCCCCCCTGCCGCTGTTCCTGCTCGCTGGGCGAGTCGAAGCAGTTCACGAAGCGCAGCGTGTTGCGCAGCACGAACTGGTAGGCCTCGAGCACCTGCCGCTCGAGCACCTCGAGTCCGCGTTCGACGAGCACGGGCCCGAAGGAGGCCTGGTTCTCGATGTACAGCGAGCGCGGATCGCTGCTGAAGGACTCGATGCGCAGCGCGTAGGCGCTCGGTTCTCCCTCCTGAGCGGGGAAGGCCAGGCGGATGCCGAACAGTTGCGGTTCGCGGCCGAAGCTCTGCGTCTGGTTCCCGAAGCCGAACATGCCGTTCTTCAGAAACGTGCGGCTGTCCTTGAAGTGGCGCGGGTTGACGAGCGTGCGCACGGTGACCTGTTGGCCGGTGAAGACCTGGATCCCGCGCGCCTCGACGACCATCTCGCTCACCACGCGCACCTGGCGCGCGAAGTCGTCGGGGGTGAGGCTCGTGAGCTCCTCCCGGAACTGGAAGCGGTCGGGCAGGAAGGCGGCGTACGAGGCCGCCCCTGGTTGTGCGACCGGGTTCGAGAGCACCGCGCCCGCTGGAGTCACCGAGAAGCTCGAGTAGGCCGGGTCTCCGTCCTCGTACATGCGATTGTGGACCCGCTGCACGAGGGAGGGATCCGGCGCCATGGGCGGATGCAGCAGCTCGGCCAGGAGGGCGACAGTGCGGGGGTTGTACGACATGGGCTGGGACACGGGCCGCGGGGATGCGGTTCCTAGCGCCGGGAATGTGCCTACACTACCAGGAAACACCTTCGCAGCCGCGCTGCCGCACGCGCTGCGGCGGGCGCAGCGCGTGTCTGTGCCCGGAAAAAAACTTTTCACGCGCCAGCGGCTGGCCGCGTAGGCTGGTTCCCCCCAAAAAGTCGCATTCGCGGACGCGGATCCCCGCCCGCGGAGAGCAGGGAACTCGAGGCCTCCCCCGGCCGTCAGCCGCAGTAGTCTTCCCTGCAAGCACGCACGCCCTCGCGCCACGAATCCAACGCCATGAAGACCCAACTCTCGACCCTGCTGCTCGCGCTCCCCGCCTGGCTCGCACCGAGCGCCTCCGCCACACCCCTGGTCCAGGGCGTGGGACCCAGCCCCACCGGAGCGGTGGACACGAAGACCTCGATGTTTGGCGACCCGCTCTACGTGAACGGCCGCCGCGTGAGCGACGACGAGATCAAGCTCGCGATCCTCTACGGGCCCTGCCGCGCGCAGATCGACCTGGCCAAGCTCGGCATGATCATCGAGGACGAGATCACGCGCGAGTGCCAGGAGAAGGCCGAGGCCGAGGTCGCGGCGAAGGAGAAGGAACAGCCCTTCGCGAGCGCCGAGGAGCGCGCCAAGGCCAAGCAGGCCGCGGAAGAGCGTCTCTCCTCGCTGCTGCACGAGAAGTACCGCGTCAGCGACGACGAGTTCGAGGCGGAGTACCAGTACAACGTCGACGACTTCAAGAAGAGCTATCCGGTGCTCGACATCGGCGCCGAGATCTGCCGCGCGTACCGCTCGGTGGACTGGTATCGCGAGCAGCTGCGCCAGCAGATGTACTTCGACCGCGTCTTCCTGCCGGCCAACCCGGCCGACTGGCCGCCGACCTCCACCGAGTCGATCCGCGCCGACCCGGCCGGCGGCGCGCTGCTCTTGCCCGACGCCGAGCAGAGCTACCAGTCGCGCCTCAAGGCAGCCGAGAAGAACGACGGCAAGCTGCCGCGCGAGGATCCGCTCTACATGACGTTCCTGCGCCAGATCGTGCGCGACTCGATGACGAACCTGATGACGTTCAAGACGCACCCCGCGAAGATCGATCCGAAGATCGCGCTCTGGGGCGACGCCAACGGAGACGGCAAGCCCGAGGTCGCGCTCTCCATCGAAGAGCTCTGGGACAAGGTCCAGGACACGGTCAACGAGACCGAGATCCAGGAGGCCAAGCAGTGGTACATCTCCTCGATCGCGGTGCACGACCGCCTCGCGAAGGACGGCGCACTGCTCTCCGAGGCGGATGGCCAGCAGGTCATCGATGAGCTCACCAGCGGCTTCGAGGGCAATACGATCACGCTCGAGCAGATGGCGACGAAGACCTACTTCTTCCCCTCGGTCGAGTCCTTCATCGACTACTTCCAGATGCGCGAAGGCTACCGGCGCATGATCGCGCCCAAGCTCGAACCCGGCCCGGGCGGCGAGCTCTCGCCCGTGCTGCACGACTACTTCGACCGCGCCAACCGTGTGATGGGCCTGGGCATGATCGACTGCGAGGTCCTGCTCGTGTCGGCCATGGACATCCCGCGCTTCCGCTGGAAGAAGAACGGCTGGGCCGAGGCCAAGCGCATCTCCACCGAGCTGCGCGCCGACGTCGAGAAGAACCTCAAGGACTACAACGAGCAGCGCGCCGCCGCGGCTGCCGCGCAGGCTCAGGGCAAGGAGTTCACCCCCGAGAAGCCGGTGCCCGAGCCCTACCGCTTCTGGTCGCAGCTCGTCGATGACCACAGCGAGTACTGGGATCCGCCGCCGCCGGAGCAGCACGACGGCAAGAACCAGCACGCCTCCGACGTCGGCTACAAGAAGAAGGGCCGCTTCGGCCCGCGCTACCGCAACGACCTGATCAGCTACGTGGGCGAGACCGCCTATACCGAGTGGGTCACGGGCGATTGCATCACCGACCGCATGTTCTTCGACCAGGGCGAGAACACCGTGGCCGGCCCGTACAAGGGCCCCCTCGGCTACTACATCACCCGCGTCAACCGTCGCACGCCGCCCTCGCGGCCGCTGAACCTCTCTGAGCCGCGCCACATGCAGCTGCTCAAGGACGACTACCTGCGCTGGGCTTTCGACCAGTACACGAAGGAAGCCGTCGCGAAGGCCGAGGTCCGCGGCTGGCATCCCAACTGAGCGGAGTGCACGCGGGCGTCGAGCCCACAGCGCCGGGGCCGCGGGAGTCCATTCCCGCGGCCCCGGAGCGCATTTCAGGGCCGCGCCCACCTTGCCGGGCGGCGAGCTTCGCATACGCTCTGGGAATCGCCTGACCTACCTCCAGGAGCCATTGATGAAGCACAGCGAATTCCAACTCGGTCGATCCTTCTTCCTTCGTTCGGTGCTGCTCGCGTTCTGCGCGGCGCCGGTGTTCGCGCAGGGCACGGACAACTGCGCCAGCGCGACCGCGATCACGGGTCTGGGCAGTTTCCCGGTCTCGACCTTCGGGGCCACCGACAGCGCCCAGCAGTCGGGCAGCTGCCCGACCGCGCACGCGGACGTGTGGTTCGCCTGGACGGCGACGGCGACCCAGGCAGTCGAGGTCTCGCTCTGCGGCAGCACCAGCGCGGACACGGTGCTCGCGGTCTACAGCGGCTCCTCCTGCCCCAGCTCGGCGCTGCTGCTCAACTGCAACGACGACACCTGCGGACTGGAGTCGACGGTCGACTTCAGCGCGGTCGCGGGCCAGACCTACATGATCCAGGTGGGCGACTTCAACGCGGGCGTGACCTACACGGGCACGCTGCTCTTCAGCGTCGGCTCGGTCAGCTCCTGCGGGACGAACACAGGCCCCGACATCATCGTGGGCGACCTGATGGACGTGGCGAACTACGCCGGCCAGAACGTCGGCGGCATCGACTACGACGCGCTCGCGCTGGGCACGTTCTCCTGCAACATCGGCACCTTCTGGTGCAACTGGATGTCGGGCACGAACCAGCACCCGGTGATCGACAACAACCTCTACAAGTACAAGGTCGTGAACGGCTCGGGCCGGATCGAACAGATCGGCATGAGCTGGCTGAAGCACGGCTTCTTCGCGCTCTCGAGCACGCTCTGCTGCGCCGGCTGCCAGGCGACCGACGGCACGCACCTGGGCGTCAATTGCGCCGATCCGTACAGCGCCGGCCTCAACGGCAGCCAGTCGGGCGCAGGCCCGCGCTGGCAGGTGAACGCCACGACGGGTGTCTTCACGTACCCGCCGGCGAACCCGACCTATTCGGGCTCGGTGGCGCGCCGCTGCCAGGTGAAGGTCTCCGATCTCGAGCCGAGCAGCGCCAGCGTGCGCTACTTCGGCGAGGCGCAGTACGTCACGCAGGACGACGCCGCGGCCGGCAACAACGACAACAACGCCTCCTATCGCGAAATGAGCGTCGTGGGCGCCGGCAATGCGTGGGATTTCGACTTGATCGCGCCGACCGTGCGCGAGAACCCGGCGATCCTCGCCTGGCAAGCGGTCGACCCGAGCGTTCAGATCGCGAACATCGACATCCCCGGTGACGGGCGTGTGATCCTGGGTTGGAAGGTGACGGCGCTGGGCGGCGGCCAGTGGCACTACGAATACGCGCTCTTCAACCTCAACTCGGATGCTTCGATCCAGGCGCTCAGCGTGCCCAAGGGTGCGGGCGTGAACGTGACGAACATCGGCTTCCACGACATCGACTACCACGACGGCGACGGCATCGGGAACGTCGACTTCGACGGCACGGACTGGGTCGCGACGAACGGTGGCTCGAGCGTGAACTGGGCGACGGCGACGTTTGCGCAGAACCAGAGCGCGAACGCGCTGCGCTGGGGCACGCTGTACAACTTCCGCTTCGACGCGAACGTGCCGCCGAGCGCGGGACAGCTGGCGCTCTCGACCTTCAAGGTCGTGGGCAGCGTCGGCGTGCAAGCCGAGGTTCCCGGTCTGCCGCAGGCCGGTCCGTTCTGCTTCGGCGACGGCAGCGGTGCGGCCTGCCCTTGCAACAATTCGGGTTCGATCGGCCACGGCTGCGCGAACTCGGTCAACGCCGCCGGTGCGCTGCTCGCGGCGAGCGGCACGACCTCGCCTGACACGCTGCAGCTCACGAACTCGGGCGAGCTCGCGAGCGCGTTCAGCATCCTGCTCCAGGGCAATCAGGACCTGGTGAACCCCGCGGTGTTCGGCGATGGTCTGCGCTGCGTGGGAGGCAGCCTGAAGCGACTCTTCCAGGGCAACGCGGCGGGCGGAACGATGGCCTTCCCGCCGGCCGGCGGCCCGTCGATCTCGGTGCGCTCAGGAGCGCTGGGCGATCCGCTCGCGCCGGGCTCGGTGCGCAGCTACCAGGTGTACTACCGCGATCCGAGCACCTCGTTCTGCGCGGCGCCGCTGGGCGGCACCTTCAACGTGGGCAACGCGCAGCGCGTGATCTGGTAGCGCGAGACTGGTCGTCTGCATTCCTCGGGGCCGGTGGAGTTCGCCTCCGCCGGCCCCGATTCGCGTTCTGGGGCGCCGCACCTTGTCGTCCTTCGCGATTCGAATACGCTTGGGTGCCGCTCGATCGCACCACCAGGAACCTCCGGAACATGCACCACGAATCCCTCCTACGCCGATCCCTCCTCCGTCCGATCCTGATCGCGGCCTGCGCGGCGCCCGTTTTCGCGCAGGGCTCGGACGATTGCGCGACACCCACGGCGATCTCAGGCACCGGTACCTTCCCGGTCTCGACGACCGGCGCCACGGACAGCGGCCCGCAGTCGGGCGCGTGTCCGACCGCCTACGCGGACGTGTGGTTCGTCTGGACCGCGACCAGCACCCAGTTCGTCGACATCTCGCTCTGCGGCGGCACCGGCGCGGATACCGTGCTCGCGGTCTACAGTGGTACGTCGTGCCCGACCTCCGCGCAACTCGTCGGTTGCAATGATGATTCCTGCGGCTTGCAGTCGACGGTCAGCATCAGCGCCGTGGCGGGGCAGACCTACATGCTCCAGTTCGGCGACTACTACGGAGGGACGACCTATACCGGCACGTTCAGCATCGGCCCGTCGGCCTCCTGCGGCTCCAACACCGGCCCGGACATCATCGTCGGCGACCTGCAGGACATCGCGAACTACACGGGCCAGACGATCGGCAGCGTGAGCTACGACGCCGTCGCCTTCGGGACCTACTCGTGCAACGTCGGCACGGTCTGGTGCAACTGGTTTGCCAGCACGAACCAGCACCCGGTGATCGACAACAACCTCTACAAGTACAAGGTCGTGAACGGCTCGGGGCGCATCGAGCAGATCGGCATGAGCTGGCTGAAGCACGGCTTCTTCGCGCTCTCGAGCACGCTCTGCTGCACCGGTTGCCAGGCCACCGACGGCACGCACCTGGGTGTACGCTGCTCCGACCCCTACACCGCCTCGCGCAATGGCGGGCAAGGCTCCGGCCCGCGTTGGCAGGTCAATGCCTCGACAGGTGTTTTCACCTACCCGCCGGCGAACCCGAGCTATTCCGGCTCGGTGGCGCGCCGCTGCCGGATCGATGTCGCGGACCTGGAGCCCTCTTCGGCGAGCGTGCGCTACTTCGGCGAGGCGCAGTACGTCACGCAGGACGACGCCGCGGCCGGCAACAACGACAACAACGCCTCCTATCGCGAGGTGAGCGTCGTGGGCGCGGGCAATGCGTGGGATTTCGACTTGATCGCGCCGACCGTGCGCGAGAACCCGGCGATCCTCGCCTGGCAAGCGGTCGATCCGAGCGTTCAGATCGCGAACATCGACATCCCCGGTGACGGGCGCGTGATCCTGGGCTGGAAGGTGACGGCGCTGGGCGGCGGCCAGTGGCACTACGAGTACGCGCTCTTCAACCTCAACTCCGACCGCTCGATCCAGGCGCTGAGTGTGCCCAAGGGCAGCGGAGTGAGCGTCACGAACCTCGGCTTCCACGACGTCGACTACCACGACGGCGACGGCATCGGAAACGTCAACTTCGACGGCACCGACTGGGCCGCGACCAACGGCGCGGCGAGCGTCGACTGGTCCACGTCGACCTTCCTGCAGAACCAGAGCGCGAACGCGCTGCGCTGGGGCACGCTGTACAACTTCCGCTTCGACGCGAACGTGCCACCGAGTGCGGGGCAGTTGACACTCTCGACCTTCAAGGTCGTGGGCAGCGTCGGCGTCCAGGCCGAGGTTCCGGGTCTGCCGCAGGCTGGTCCGTTCTGCTTCGGCGACGGCAGCGGTGCCGCGTGCCCGTGCAACAACTCCGGTTCGATCGGCCACGGCTGCGCGAACTCGGTCAACGCCGCCGGTGCGCTGCTCGCGGCGAGCGGCACGACCTCGCCCGACACGCTGCAGCTCACGAACTCGGGCGAGCTCGCGAGCGCGTTCAGCATCCTGCTCCAGGGCAATCAGGACCTGGTGAACCCCGCGGTGTTCGGCGATGGTCTGCGCTGCGTGGGAGGCAGCCTGAAGCGTCTTTTCCAGGGCAACGCGAGCAGCGGAACGATGGCCTTCCCGCCGGCCGGCGGCCCGTCGATCTCGGTGCGCTCAGGAGCGCTGGGCGATCCGCTCGCGCCGGGCTCGGTGCGCAGCTACCAGGTGTACTACCGCGATCCGAGCACCTCGTTCTGCGTGGCGCCGCTGGGCGGCACCTTCAACGTGGGCAACGCGCAGCGCGTGATCTGGTAGCGCAGGCCACGTGCTCTGAATCCCTCGGGGCCGGTGGAGTTCGCCTCCACCGGCCCCGAATCGTTTTCCGACTCCGCGCCTTGCCAGTTTGGCGAGTTGGAATAGTCTCAGGGAGTAGCCCCCCCAATCGCGCCCTCCCGTCGGAACCTCCCGGCGAGCCGGCGCGAGTTATTTGGAGCCCCCCTGATCATGCAACTCGTCGGACACCGTTCCCGCTCCTTCGTCGCCTGTGCCTCCGTCCTCCTCGCGCTCCTCTCCGGCAGCGCCGCAGCCCAGGGAGGCAACAACTGCACGAGTCCGACCGCGATCGCCGGCCTGGGGACGTTCCCCCTCGTGACGACGGGCGCGACCGACAGCGCGCAGCAGTCGAGCGCCTGCACGATTGCGCACGCGGACGTGTGGTTCGTCTGGACCGCGCCGGCGACACAGTCCGTCGACATCTCGCTCTGTGGCTTCACCAGCGCCGACACCGTGATGGCGGTCTACAGCGGCTCTTCCTGTCCCAGCTCGGGCTCGGAGATCGGCTGCAACGACGACACCTGTGGGCTGCAGTCGCAGGTCTCGATCAGCGCCGTCGCCGGCCAGAGCTACATGATCCAGATCGGCGACTACTACGCGAACACGACCTTCAGCGGCAGCTTCAGCATCGCCGCCGGCCAGTCGACCTGCGGTTCGAGCACCGGCCCGGACATCATCGTCGGCGACCTGCAGGACATCGCGAACTACACGGGCCAGACGATCGGCAGCGTGAGCTACGACGCCGTCGCCTTTGGGACCTACTCGTGCAACGTTGGCACTGTGTGGTGCAACTGGATCGCGGGCACGAACCAGCACCCGGTGATCGACAACAACCTCTACAAGTACAAGGTCGTGAACGGCTCGGGGCGCATCGAGCAGATCGGCATGAGCTGGCTGAAGCACGGCTTCTACGCGCTCTCGGACAACCTGTGCTGCACGGGCTGCCAGTCGACCGACGGCACGCACCTGGGTGTGCACTGCTCCGACCCCTACACCGCCTCGCGCAACGGCGGACAGAGCGGCGCGGGTCCGCGCTGGCAGGTCAATGCGACGACGGGTGTCTTCACGTACCCGCCGGCGAACCCGAGTTACTCGGGCTCGGTGGCGCGCCGCTGCCAGGTGAAGGTCTCCGATCTCGAGCCGAGCAGCGCCAGCGTGCGCTACTTCGGCGAGGCGCAGTACGTCACGCAGGACGACGCCGCGGCCGGCAACAACGACAACAACGCGTCCTACCGCGAGGTGGGTGTCACGGGCAGCGGCAACGCGTGGGACTTCTCGCTGATCGCGCCGACGGTGCGCGAAGCCCCGGCCATTCTCGCCTGGCAGGCGGTCGATCCGAGCGTGCAGGTCGCAAACGTCGACATCCCCGGTGACGGCCGCGTGATCCTGGGCTGGAAGGTGACGAGCCTCGGCGGCGGCCAGTGGCACTACGAGTACGCGATCTTCAACCTCAACTCCGACCGCTCGATCCAGGCGCTCAGCGTGCCCAAGGGTGCGGGCGTGAACGTGACGAACATCGGCTTCCACGACATCGCCTACCACGACGGCGACGGCATCGGGAACGTCAACTTCGACGGCACCGATTGGACGGCGACGAACGGCGGCTCGAGCGTGAGCTGGGCGACGGCGACGTTTGCGCAGAACCAGAGCGCGAACGCGCTGCGCTGGGGCACGATGTACAACTTCCGCTTCGACGCAAACGTGCCGCCGAGCGCGGGACAGCTGACGCTCTCGACCTTCAAGACGGTCGGCAGCGTCGGCGTGCAGGCCGAAATCCCCGGCGCGTCGCTGCCCGACGGTGACGGCGACGGCGTCCCCGACGTCAGCGACAACTGCCCGAGCATCCCCAACACCAACCAGGCGAACGCGGACGGCGATGCCTTCGGCGACGCGTGCGACAACTGCACCGACACCGACGGCGACGGCGCGGGCGACCCGGGCTACCCGAACAACACCTGCGCGCTCGACGGCTGCCCGAACGACCCGAACAAGACAGCTCCGGGCCAGTGTGGCTGCGGCGTCCCCGACGCGGACACCGACGGTGACGGCACCGCCAACTGCAACGACGGCTGCCCCAACGATCCGCTCAAGATCGCGCCCGGCATCTGCGGCTGCGGCACGGCTGACACCGACAGCGACGGCGACGGCACGCCCAACTGCAACGACCAGTGCCCGAACGATCCGCTCAAGACTGCTCCCGGCCAGTGCGGCTGCGGTGTCGCCGACACGGATACGGACGGCGACGGGACCGCGAACTGCCACGACGGCTGCCCCGGCGATCCGAACAAGATCGCTCCGGGCCTGTGCGGTTGCGGTACGCCCGACACCGACTCCGACGGCGACGGCACTCCGAACTGCAACGACGGCTGCCCCAACGATCCGCTCAAGATCGCACCGGGCCTCTGTGGTTGCGGCGTCCCCGGACCGACGGGGGGCCGGGAGGGGGGGGGGGGCCGGGGGGGGGGGGGGGGGGGGGGGGGGGGGGGGGGGGGGGGGGGGGGGGGGGGGGGGGGGGGGGGGGGGCCCAACCTAAATCCGGGCGGGCGTCTCCGACGCGGACTCCGACGGCGACGGCACTCCGAACTGCAACGACGGCTGCCCCAACGATCCGCTGAAGATCGCGCCGGGCCTCTGTGGCTGCGGCACCCCGGACACCGACAGCGACGGCGACGGTACCCCGAACTGCAACGACCTATGCCCGAACGATCCTGCGAAGATCGCTCCCGGCCAGTGCGGTTGCGGCACCGCCGACACCGACTCCGACGGCGACGGCACAGCCGACTGCAACGACCTGTGCCCGAGCGACCCGCTCAAGGTCTCTCCCGGCCAGTGCGGCTGCGGCGTCTCCGATTCCGACTCCGACGGCGACAGCGTCGCGGACTGCATCGACAACTGCCCCTCGACTGCGAACCTCTCGCAGGCCGACGCGGACGGCGACCAGGTTGGCGACGTCTGCGACAACTGTGCGTCGGTCCCGAACCCCGGTCAGCAGGACTGCGACGGCGACGGCGTCGGCGACGCCTGCGCGCTCGCGCTCGGAGCTCCCGACTGCAACAACAACACGGTGCCCGACGCCTGCGACCTCGCGCACGGAACGAGCGTCGACACGAACTCGAACGGCATCCCCGACGAGTGCGAGGGCGGCGTCGCATTCCCGTTCTGCTTCGGTGACGGCACCGGATCGGTCGCCTGCCCGTGCAGCAACTTCGGCACGACCGGACGCGGCTGTGCGAACTCGCAGAACGCTGCGGGCGCACTGCTCGTCGCCTCGGGCACGACGACGCCCGACACGCTCGCGCTCTCGAGCTCGGGCGAGCTGCCGACGGCCTTCAGCATCCTGCTGCAGGGTGACCAGGACCTCGCCACCCCGGCGGTCTTCGGCGACGGCGTGCGTTGCGTCGGTGGCAGCCTGAAGCGGCTCTACCTGAGTCCGGCGAGCGGCGGCAGCGTGAGCTTCCCGCCGAGCGGCGGCCTCTCGATCTCCGCGCGCTCCGCGCAGCTGGGCGATCCGATCGCCACGGGCAGCACGCGCAGCTACCAGGTCTACTACCGCGATCCGAGCGCGACCTTCTGCGCGGCGCCGCCAGGCAACACCTGGAACGTCGGCAACGCGCTGCGCGTCGCCTGGTAGTCGCCGATTCGAAAGCGCGCGGCCGCCCGGACCTCGAGTCCGGGCGGCCGCGTTCCTTTGACAGCGCTGGGTGCGCCGGGAATGATCTCCGGGCTTGGCCGCTGACATCAAGACCACCTGGAGACTGCTGAAGCCGCACGCGCGGCCGCACCTGGGCCGCTTCCTGCTGACCTTCGTGCTGGGCTGGATCTCCGCCCTGGCGCAGAAGTCGCTCTGGTTGCTCGTGCCGACGGTGGGGGCGATCCTGTTCGGGGATTCCGCGGCGAGCCTGCAGAAGCCCCACGCGCGCGGCGTGATTCCGGCCTGGATCCCCGGCGGGCAGAGCGTGGTGGACTGGTTTTCGTCGACCGCCGGAGCGCTGCGTGCTTGGCTCGAGGGCGACCCCTCGACGGACGCAGGCCGACTGGCCGCCCTGTGGCGCGTGGCGCTGCTCGTGGGGATCATCGCCATCGTCGCGGGCACCGCGCAGTATCTGTTCGTGACGACCTCGCGCTGGCTCGCCCTGCGCATGGTCGTCGACCTGCGCCAGCGCATCGCCAAGCACCTGATGGGCCTCTCGATGGGCTACCACGGTCGCCGGCACTTTGGCGACCTGCTCTCGCGCATCTCGAACGACGTCACGGTCACGCTCAACGTGCTCAACCTGGCGCTCAAGGACCTGGTGCAGGAGCCGTTGCTCGCGCTCTCGAGCCTGGTATTCGCCGCCTATATCGCGCCGGTCCCGACGCTGGTGGTCGGCGGGGCGATGATCTTCATCGCGCTGCCGGTGACGCTGCTCTCGCGCAGGGTGCGCAAGGGCAGCACGAAGTCGGTCACGCAGCTGGGGAGCTCGGTGCAGGCGCTGACGCAGATGTTCTCGGGCATCCGCACGGTCAAGGCCTTCCGCGCCGAGGAGCGCGAGCTCGAGGACTACGCCAAGATCAACGAGGGCTACGTGCGCGCCACGATGAAGATGGTGCGCGCGCTGGCGCTCTCGCAGGCCTCGACGCTGTTCCTCTCGCACGCCGGCCTGGGTCTGATCATCGTGGTGATCGGCCTGTTCGCGGCCAACCAGTTCGAGGACGTGACGCACCTGGCGACCTTCCTGGGCCTGGTTTCGGGCGTCTACGGCAGCGTCAAGGACGTCAGCAAGGCCGTGACCTTCGCGCAGGAGTCCGTCGGCGCCTCCGAGCGCATCCAGAGCCTGCTCGACGAGCACGCGGACATCTCCGAGCGTCCCGGCGCGATCGCGCTCGACTCGCTCGGCAGCGGCCTGCGTTTCGAGGGCATCCGCTTCCGCTACCCCGGCGGCGACGGCAACGCGGTCGAGGAGTTCACGCTCGACGTGCGCCCGGGCGAGACGCTCGCGCTGGTCGGTCCCTCGGGCTCGGGCAAGAGCACGATCGTCGACCTCGTCGCGCGCTTCATCGATCCGGTCGAGGGCCGCGTGAGCGTGGATGGCCGCGACCTGCGCGACCTGACGCTCGATTCGTGGAACAAGCTCTACGCGATGGTGGGACAGACGCCCTTCCTGTTCCACACGACCATCGAGGAGAACATCCGCTACGGCAAGCGCGAGGCGACCCAGGCGCAGATCGAGGCCGCGGCGCGCGCAGCGGGCATCCACGAGTTCATCCTGGGGCTGCCGGACGGCTATCAGACGAACGTCGCCGACGCCGGCTCGCGCCTCTCGGGTGGCCAGCGCCAGCGCATCACGATCGCGCGCGCGTTCCTGAAGGGCGCGCCGCTCCTGTTGCTCGACGAGGCGACGAGCGCGCTCGACACGGAGTCGGAGGCGATCGTGCAGGACGCGCTCGAGCGGCTGATGAAGGACCGCACCGTGATCGTGATCGCGCACCGCCTCTCGACCATCCGCAATGCGCACCGCATCGCAGTGATGGAGGCGGGCCGGATCGTCGAGATCGGCACGCACGAGGAACTGCTCGCGCGCAACGGGACCTACGCGCGGCTGCACGCGGCCTGAGCGGGGGGGCTGGAACCCGGCCCTGCCGAAGCGGATACTCCCGGCCACATCCCCCGAACGAAGGAGCGAAACTTGTTCAACAACGGAAACGACGCAGCGACCACGGCAGCCATCCTGATCGGCCTGGGCATCACCCTCGCGATCTCGCTGGCGATCAATCTCTTCGTCTGCTGGCTGGTGTACCGCGCCAACGAGGCGCTGCCGCCCGAGCACCGCAAGACCGAGTCGTGGCAGGCCTTCCTGCTCCTGATCCCGCTCTTCAACCTGATCTGGAACTTCGTGCTGCTGGCGCGCGTTTCGGGCGGGATGCAGAGCTACTTCGGGGCCAAGGGCGACACGAGCGCGGGGGACTGCGGCGCGTCGATCGGCCTGTGGTACTCGATCTGCTGCATCGCCTGCTTCGTGCCCATCGCCTCTTGCATCGCAGGCCCGGCCGCACTCGTGCTGCTGATCCTGTACCTGGTGAAGATCAGCGGCCTGCGCACGCGCGTGCTCATCGGCTGAGCACGGCGCGGTCCGCACTCGCGCGTATCGCGGCGGCGGGCCGTTGGGACTAGCTTCGAGGCACGATGCGCCTTGTCGTCACCGCACTGGCCCTGCTCCTCGGCGCCGCTTGCGCCGAATCCCGCACCCGCAGTGCGCTCGCGCCGCCGCCGCCGCGCGATCCGGCCTTCGCCCAGGGCAACCTGTGCGCGCGCTGTCACTCGGTCAGCCCGCGCGCGAGCGCGCTGTACAATCGCTTGGGCGACGATGTCTCGCCGCACGGCCTGTGGCGCGGCACGCTGATGGCGAATTCGTTGCGCGACCCGTACTTCCGCGCGCAGTTCGCGCGCGAGGTCGAGCTGCAGCCGGCCGACGAAGCGCAGCTCGGCCAGCTGTGCCTGCGCTGTCACACGCCGATGGCGCACCACCAGGCGCGGCTCGACGGCGTGGCGCTCGCGCCGATCGCACAGCTCGACGCCGATCCGCTCGCGCGCGACGGCGTCTCGTGCACCGTGTGCCACCAGGCGCAGCCGGAGAACCTGGGCCAGCCCGCGAGTTTCTCCGGGCAGCTCGAGATCCGGCCCGAGCACACGATCTTCGGTCCCTACCCCGATCCCTTCGCCGGTCCGATGCGCATGCAGACCGGCTACACGCCGACGCAGGGCGCGCACATCCAGGCTTCCGCGCTGTGCGGCGCCTGCCACACGCTTTCGACGCACCACGCGCCCGGCGCAGAGGCCTTCCTCGAGCAGTCGCCCTATCTCGAGTGGCGCAATTCCGTCTTCAGCGACGAGGCCGGCGGCGGGTCGGAGTCGCGCACCTGCCAGCAGTGCCACATGCCCGACGAGGGCACGCTGCGCATCGCACGCAATCCCGGCGGCCGTGACTTCAGCATCGCGCCGCGCACGCACGTGCGCGCTCACGCCTTCCTCGGCGGCAACGCCTACGTGCTCGACCTCTTGCGCACGAACCGCGTCGAACTGGGCGTGGAGGCGCCGGTCGAGACGCTCGAGCGCGCGGCCGCCGGCACGCGGCGCCAACTGGCACAGGACACGGCGCGCGTGACGATCGAGAACACGCGCCGCGAAGACGGTGAGCTGCGCTTCGACGTGCACGTCGAGAACCTGACCGGCCACAAGTTCCCCGCGGGCTATCCCTCGCGCCGCGCCTGGCTCGAAGTCGAGGTGCGCGGAGGTGGCCACACGCTGTTCCTCTCGGGAGCGGCGGACGAGCACGGGCGCCTGCGCGGCGTGGCCGACGAGCGCGCGCTGCCGCACCGCGACACGGTCGAGGACGCGAGCGGCGTGGTGGTCTACGAGATGCGCGCGCTCGACGCGCAGGGCGCGCGCACGACACAGCTCTCGCGCATGGCGAGCGTCGCGAAGGACACGCGCCTGCTGCCGCGCGGCTGGCGCGCGGACGGACCGCACGCGGCCGAGACGGCGCCGGTCGGCATCGAGGGCGATGCGGATTTCGTGGGCGGCGGCGACGTGGTGCACTACCGCTTGAAGTTGCCCGCTGGAATGGAGGGCCGGCTCGGGCTCTTCGCCGACCTGCGCTACCAGACGATCCCGCCCGCCTGGGTCGACGACCTGCGCGCGCTCGATGCGCAGGCCGCGCGCACCTTCGTGCGGCTGTACGACACGCATCCGCCCGAGCCGGAGTCGGTCGGGAGCGCGGTGTTCTCCCTGGAGTGAAACGGGCGCACCACTCGTGATTGCTACGGGCCGCGCCATAGGTCCTACGCGAACACGCGGATCCGCGAGCGGAGCGCTGCGGCCGGGATAGCGTTGTGGCATGCCGCTCAACGCCCCCCTGCTCCTCGCCCTCACGCTCCTCGGCTCCGACACAAAGCGCATCGATCTGCGCGTGCAGGAACCGACGGGGTATCCCGGAAACCCGTCCACGCTCGCGACCCCGCTGCGCCAGGACATCGACCGTGTCGAACTCGAGCGCAATGCCGACGGCACCTACCGGATGGCGTTGCACGCGGAAAAGGGCGCGCCTGCGATCGATTCCATCGAGCTGCGCAGCTTCGTCCCGCGCATCCCCGCGCTCGCTCGCGGGAACGCGACGCTCGAGCGCCTCGCGTTGATGCAGCGCGAGTTCAATCGCAACGAGACGCGCTGCGAACTGGCCGACGGCGTCGCGCTCAAGGTCGCGAACAACTGCCTGCGCGGCGGCCTCTGGGAAGTCATGACCGAGCGCAAACTCTCCGACGGCAAGACCGCGCTGGACTTCCACGCCTGGCTGCCTTTCCCCGAGGACCTGTACGGCGAACTGTTCCGCGAGGTCAACGGCCGCGATCTGGCGCCTGTGCGTGCCGACCTGATGAAGTACCCGGACTTCGCGGGCTTCGCCGTTCCGCTCGAAGCGCTGCGCACGGTCGAGCGCGTCGAACCGCTCTCTGACCTGCGGCTGCACGCAGCCGAGAAGCCGATTGCCTTCGGCGAGCAGCAGCGCAAGCACAAGCTGCTGCTCACGCCGGGCATCGAGACCTATGCCGACTTCTATGCCGGCGCGAAGCAGCCGATCGCGACGGCGAAGTTCAACGAACCCGGCTTCTACGACAGCGCGGATCCGATGCGCTTCGATCTCACCTGGCTCGCGCACCCGGTCTCCGCCGTGCTGCGCCACGTGAAGGGCGTCGCCGATCCGATCCAGATGCAGGAAGTCGAGATCGTGTACGAGAACGGCCGGCGCCTGATCCTCGGCGACTCGACGCTGGCGACGCTGCCCGCGCGCAGTGAGCTGCCGACCAAGGACGCAGAGACGCTGCGCGCAACCTTCGGCATCTGCACCCCCGAGATCTACGCCTCGGCGGCCGAGCGCGCCGCCGAGTACGCCGCACCGCGCGCGGGCTACCTGCTGCTGCTCGACAAGGACGGCAAGAACCTCGACAACCACATGATCGGCATCGACCGCGCCTTCGTCTTCCGCGAGAAGGGCGCGAAGGACCGCCTGAACCTGCTGCTCGTCGGCTACGAGCGCATCACGACGGTCAGCCGCGTGAGCGTCGAGCTGCCCTGAACCCAGGCTTCAGCCGCCGAGCGCCAGCGCCAGGGCCTTGGCCTGGCGCTGGGCCTGCTCTTTCATCGCGCGCCGCGAGAGCGGGGCGAGCAGCTTCATCACGAAGGAGCGCGGCTCGATCCGCATGCTGTGCTCGATGCGCGTGCCGCCGGGGATCGCGTCGAAACGGAAGCCGACCTCGATGCGGTAGAGCTTGTCGCCGAAGCCCAGCAGCAGGCGCCGCGGCGGATCGCGCTCGAGGATCTCGCCGTGCATCACGCCCGTGCGCTGGGCCTGCTTGTAGGTGTAGCTGAGGCCGCCGCCCTCGCGCGCGTCCGAGCTCTCGCGCTGCAGCGCGATGCACTGGTCGTTCCACTGCGGCGTATTGGCGAAGTCGTCGACGTAGGCGAAGCACTGCGCGGGCGTGCGCCGAACCTCGACGCGTTCCTGGAAATGGATGGCCATGGCGGCAAAGCCTAGAGCGAGACCCCGAGGCCCGTCGAGGCTCGCCTGCCGCTCAGCTCTTCGCCTGCTGGTGTGCCTCGACGAACCAGAGCTGCTTTTCGACGGCCTCGGCCATCGCGGTCAGCTGGTCGGCCGTCGCCGGATCGCCGTACTCGTCGGCGAGCTCGATACCCTCGCGGATCTGGGTGCCGAAGGCGGCGAGCGCGTGCCCGAGCGCCTCGACGTGGTCGGATCCGTTCGAGATCGCCTCGGGGTAGGGCCGCAGCTTGGTGCCGGCGGAGACGCTCTGCAGCGTGCCGTGCGCGCTGCCGCCGAGCTGCACGATGCGTTCGGCGAGATCGTCGACGTTGCCGGTCGCCATCGTCGCGACCTGGTCGAAGAGTTCGTGCAGCGCGATGAAGCTCGGGCCCTTCACGTTCCAGTGCGCCTGCTTGGACTGCAGCTGCAGGTCGATGGCCGTGGCGAGGCGCGAATTGAGCAGATCAACGAGCTTCTCGCGCGAGGCGAGCGGCAGCGGGTTCTTGGTCGGGTGCAGTCGGGTGGTGCTCTTCATGGTCGGGGCTCCGGGGTTGGGCGTCATGCGAGCAGGATAGCCGCGGCGCGCAGGCTTGCGCTCCCCAACAGTGGGCATGAGCGCGATCGAGAGTGCCTATGGCGAGCGCTGCTCGAGCAGGCACACGGCCTGCACGGCGATGCCCGTGCCGCCGGCGAGCGCGCCGAGGCCCTCGAGGCTCTTGCCCTTGAGGTTGACCTGCTGCGCTTCGATTCCGCAGATGCGCGCGATGCTCGCGCGCATGGCCGCGCGGTGCGGGGCGATGCGCGGGCCCTCGGTCGCGATCACGACGTCGAGGTTGCCGACCTCGAAGCCCGCACGCCGCACGCGGCGCAGGCACTCGGCCAGGAGCTTTGCGCTGTCGGCGTCCTTCCACTGCGCGTCCTGGTCGCTGAAGAGCGTGCCGAGGTCGTCGAGGCCGGCCGCGCCGAGCAGCGCGTCCGCGATCGCGTGCAGCACCGCGTCGCCGTCGGAGTGGCCCAGCGGGCCGCTCGGATGGGGGAGCACGATCCCGCCCAGCTTGCAGGGCCGGCCCTCGACCAGGCGGTGCACGTCGAAGCCCATTCCAACGCGGATCTTCATGCGCCCTGCGCCTTCTCCGTGCGGCGCGCGCGCAGGATCGCCGCGGCGAGCTCGAGGTCCTCGTTCGTGGTCAGCTTGAAGTTGCCCGAATCGCCGCGCACGAGCGGCACGGGCCCGGCGTACTTCTCCCAGATCGCGCAGTCGTCGGTGGGGCGGAAGCCCTCCGCGCGCGCGCGGGCAAGCAGCTCCTGAAAGCTCGTGCGGCGGAAGACCTGCGGCGTCTGCGCGCACCACAGCACGCTGCGGTCGAGCGTGCTCTCGGAGTGCAGACCGTCCGAGGAGGTCTTGATCGTGTCGGTGACCGGCACTGCAACGAGCGCCGAGCCGTGCTCGAGGGCGACTTCGAGCGCGCGCTCGATGGTCGCAGGCCGCACGAGCGGCCGTGCGACGTCATGGATGGCGACCAGCACGCTCTGCGCGCTCGCCGCAGCGACCCCGGCCGCGACCGAATCCGAGCGCATCTCGCCGCCGGGGACGATCTGGGACACTTTGGCGAGGACCGGCGAGCTCGCCGCCAGGCGGCCCAGACGCGGCAGGTCCTCGCGGTGGCCGACGATCACGATTTCGTGGATGGCCTCGACGCGCGCGAAGGCGGCGCAGGTGTGCTCGAGCACGGTCTGGCCCTCGAGCAGGACGAAGGGCTTGCGCGAGGGCAGCCCGGACTCGTCCCGGGCCTGCAGGCGCTGGGACGCGCCGGCGGCGACCAGGATGGCCGTGCTGCGCGGGAGGGAAGGAGGCGGCATATCGCGTGGATCCCCGACGCGCGCCAGCGTAGGGTGGGGCGCGTCGAAGCTCCAGGAGTAGCCTCTGCGTACCGACGAGGATCGCCCGAACCCCGCACCGACGACGCGCCCCCGGCACGACTGCCGCTGGCCGATCGTTCTGGGCATCGATCCGGGCACGCGCGTGGTCGGCTACGGCGCGATCGTCGCGCGCGAGAGCGGACCGCGGCTCTTCGGAGCGGGCGTGCTGCGTCCGCCGCCCAAGCTCGCCGTGCCCGAGCGCCTGGGCGCGATCCTGCGCGAGTTCGAGACACTGCTGGCCGAGGTGCGGCCGGACGTCGTCGTGGTCGAGCAGGCCTTCGCCTCGCGCAACGTGCAGTCGGCGCTGCGCATCGGCGAGGGCCGCGGGGTGATCCTCGCCGCGGCCGCGCGCTTTGGCAGCGCGATCGTGCAGTTCCCGCCCGCGGTGGCGAAAAAGGCGCTGGTCGGCAACGGTGCTGCCGACAAGACGCAGGTCGCGGCGATGGTCGCGGCCGCGCTGGGCCTCACCGAGGTGCCCGAGCCGCTCGATGCGACCGACGCGCTGGCCCTGGCGCTGGCGCACGTATTGCGAGCTCCGGCGCGCGCGCTTCCCAGGCTAGGATGAGGGCCGGCATGTCGTCCCACGAAGGAGCCCTCGCGAGCGGTTCGGAGCCCGAGCTTCTGCGCGCGCTCGAGCTGCACCTGCCCGGGCTCGAGTTCCTCGACCGTGAGCTCGAGATCCAGTGCTCGGGCGAGATGCTGCACGCGGCGCTGCTCGTCGGCCGCACCGGGGACGGAAGCCTCGTGCTGCTCGACGAGCTGCGCGGTCCGCCGGAGCGCTGCGCCTTGCGCGCGCTCGAGCTCCTGGCCATCGCACGCGAGCACGCGGGCGAGTTGCAGCAGCGCTTCGGATGCGCGCGCGGACCGCAGCTCGTGCTCTTCGTCGGCGAGCACGCGCGCGAACTCGCGGGGCTGCTCGCGCCGCTCCTCGGCCACGGCCTGCTGCTCTTCTCGTCCACGCGCCTGCGCACGCGCGCGGGAACGCGCTTCTCGATCGCACCGCTCGCCGACGCATCCGCTCCGCAGGCACTCCCGACGCGCGAGGACTTCCTCGCGACGCTCGACGCGGGCGCGCGCGCGCTGCTCGACGTGTTGTGGGAACGGCTCGCGGCGCCCGCGCTCGGCGCGCACGCGGAGATCGGCCAGGCCGGCGTGCGCTGGAGCGACGCGCGCGGCGCGCTGTGCAGCCTCGCGCGCGGCGAGCAGGGTCTCGTCGGGCGCATCAGCGGACTCGAGGAGGGGATCGAGCTCGGAAACGAGGCCGAAGTTCGCGGATTTCTGGATGCGGTGGTCGCGCTGCACCTCGAGCGCCTGGTGGGCGAATTGGAAGCTCCTGCCGAGGCCTCGACCCAGGCCGCTTTCGACCCGCGTGAGCCCGTGCTCTCCGCGGCCGAAATCGCGGCTTTCCAGCAGGTCTAGCCGGCGCGTTCGCGCGCGCGCGCGGCGGCCTGCCTCTTGCGAAACCCGAATTCACGGGTGCAGGTTATCCCTCGCCGGCGGGTTGCTACCCGCGCGGGCAGAGGGCGCCGGGTCGCGTTCGCGCGGCGCGCCGCCGATCTTTCGCACCCTTCGCATGAACTGGGAACAGGCCCGAGAGCTGCTCTTCTTTCAGCGCCGGCGCACCCCTTCGGGGCTTCTCGCGCCCGCGCCGCACCGCGACGTCGATGAACTCGCCGCGGTCCGTGCTTCGTCGCTGTGCATCGCGAGCGGCAAGGGCGGCACGGGCAAGTCGGTCGTGACGGCCTCGCTCGGCGCGCTGCTCGCGCGCAAGGGCCGCACCCTGATCGTCGACGCCGACATGGGCGTCGGCAACGCGCACATCCTGCAGAACGTCTCGCCCGAGCACTCCTTCGTGGACGTGGTCGAGGGCCGGCTGGGCGTGCGCGAGGTGCTCACCCACGCGCGTGCGGAGCTCGATCTGGTCGCGGCCGGCTCCGGCGTCTCGCGCATGGCCGGGCTCTCGAACTTCGAGCTGCACCTGATCGCCTGCGGGATCGAGAGCCTCGAGAGCGGCTACCGGCACGTGCTGGTGGATTCCGCCGCGGGCATCTCGACGCAGACGGTCTCCTTCGCGGCGGCGAGCGACGTGGTGCTGATCGTCACGACGCCCGACGTCACCGCGCTGACCGACGCCTACGCCTTCCTCAAGGTCTTCACGCAGCGCCGTGCCGACTGCGTACCGCTCTTCGTCGTCAATCGCGCCACGAGCGAGGAGGAGGCGCTCTCGGTGGCCGAGCGCTTCCGTGGCGTGTCGCACAAGTTCCTCGGCCGCGAACCGCGCAGCATCGGCTGGATCCCCGACGACCGCGAGGTCGTGCACAGCGTCTCCGAGCGGCAGCCGGTCGTGCTCGCGCATCCTGGTTCACCCGCGGCGCAGGCGCTCGAGCGCATCGCAGCGGCGCTGGTGCAGGAGTTCACCGCCGCGCAGGCGCGCGGCCTCGGTCGCCAGCTGCTGCGCACGGTCGGTTACACGCCGAAAATCGCCTGAGCCGGCGCAACCTCGGGCGCTCCCGAGCGTCTTCGTGGTGGAGGAACCGCCACATGGACGAACCCGCACCCGCGAGCGCAAACACTCCCGCATGGCTGCTCGTGCTCGCCGGGGCGCTGTTCGCGACTGCGCTGCTCGAGCAATTCCCGCGCAACCCGAGCGAGGCCGAGTTGCGCGCGCGCGTCCCCGAAGGATTCCTCGAGGAGCGCCTGCCCGACCCCGCGCACGCCTCGCCGCGCGAGCTGCGCGCGCTGCCGGGCATCGGCGAGACGCGCGCGCTCGCGATCGCGCGCTCACGCCACGCCGAGGGGCCTTTCAGAGAGCTCGGCGAACTCGAGCGCATCCACGGCATCGGCCCGGCGACCGTCGAGCGCGTGCGCTCGGTGCTCGAGGCACCCGGGGTCGAGCGCGAGCACTAGCCGCCCGTGCGGAAGCTCCACTCGAACTTCCGGCCGCTCTGGTACCACTCCGCGCTCACCGTGTACCCGGTGTTCGACTTGAGCGAGCCCTTGGGGATCAGGCACCAGGTGTTCTGCGGCACGAGCTTGGGATTGGTCGGCTTGCTCGGACTCGAGAACCAGCACGGCACCTCGGTCTTGCCCTCGAAGAGGTGCAGCGTGATCTCCGGCGCGGGCTCGTCGCGGCTGGTGAGACCCAACTGCAGCGTGACCGGGTAGCCGAAGTCCTGGTCCTCCTCCTCGGGCACCGGGTTGGGGTGCTCGTGCCCCAGGAAGTGCGGCGGCACGTTGCTCATGCCGTCGTAGGGGAAGACGACCATCCAGTCGCTCTCGGGCGGCGTCACGAAGGAGCTGACGTCGAGCACCGCCATCTTGCCCGCGCTGCCCCAGGCGACGCGCCGCAGCTCGGGCGTGATCATCGGCAGGCGGTGGTAGAAGGTCCCGATCCAGCCGTCGACGGCGGATTCGGGATCGGCGTCGCCGCTCATCACGTTGGCGTGATTGCCGGCCCAGTGGCCCTCGGGCGTGTAGCCGGGCTTGTCGCGGTACTCCTCGTGCGCGTCGGGCCACTTGTCCGCCTGCTCGGGGTTCTGCGCCAGGTACTCCGCGTGCTTCTGCGCGCCCTCGCAGATCTCGCGCTCGAGCTTCAGCTCGGCGACGTCCTTCACGCGTCCGGCGAACGTGTGCTTGCGGATCTCGTTCAGGTGCGCGAGCGCCGCCTGCGCGTCGGGGGAGAAGCCCTTGTCGGTCTGCTTGTCGATCACCTGCGCGAGGCCGCCGTCGCGCTGCACGATCCACTCGCGCCAGTGCGCCTCGAACTCGGTCACGGGCATGCCCAGCGCCTTGTTCATGACCGCGTAGGTCTTCTCGCCGTCCTGGCCGCCGAAGAGCTTCAGGAACACCCCGTGAAAGACGCCGAGCTCCTGCATGTACTCGACCACCGTCGTCGCCTTGAGCAGGTCCTCGCCGGTGACCTTGCCGATCTCGTCGACGAAGGAGTTCTCCCAGCGCGGGTCCTCGTTGCGCGCGGCGAGGAACGCGACCCACGAGCGACAGCCGAGGATGCCGGCCTTCGCGAGCTCGAGCTTCTCCGCGCGCAGTGCGCGGTCGGCGGGGTTGTCGACGTGCGTCTCGACGCGCAGCTCGCCAGTCTCCTTGTTCTTCCAGGCGAACTGCGGCATCGACACACCGAGCAGCGCCAACGAGACCCAGTTCAAGTGTCCGGCGCGCACGCTGGCCGTGTGCGGGCCGCGCAGCGAGGAGCTGATGTCGCAGAAGATCGTCGATTCGAGCCCGGACTCGAAGGCGCCTTGCACGTAGATGCGCTGGCGGTTGTCGGTGAAGCCGCCGAGCTCGCGGTACTGCTCGGCCTGCTGGGGAGTGATCTCGTCCGCGGCCTGCGCGAGCTCGATCGCCGTCCTGTACTTGCCGAGCTGGTCCACGAGGTAGAACGCGATGCCGTTCATCGCGGCGGGCTTGCGCGGCGGCGCGAGCGGCTTGTCGCGCAGCCACAGTGAGAGCGCCTCGGCGCGCAGCACCTCGACCAGCACGCGCTTGGTGCGCTCCTCGGAGAGGCAGGACTGCAGCGTCCAGCCGCCGTAGCGCGCGAAGGAGCCGGGAGCGCCGTTGAGCTTCACCAGCAGCTCGTCGTCGCTCGGTCCGCTCTCGACCACCGGTTCGAGATCACCCGCCTTGCGCACCGCCTCGAGGATCTCGCCGCGGCGCTTGCGCGTCTTCGACTCCTCGGGCGAGACCCACTCCGAGCCCGCCTTGACGTCGCCCAGGAGTGTGTGCGCCTCTTCGACGCTGTCGTCCAGGCGCACGAGCAGGCGCGCGAGGCGCTGCTGCTCCTCGGCCGGCAGCTTGTCGATGCCCGTCGCCAGCTGGCGTGCGACCTGCTGCAGGCGCTTGCTCGCGTCGGGTAGCGCGTCCACGACGCGCCGCGCCTTTTCCAGCTCGGAGGTACAGGCCGCCTTGAGCTTCCCGAGCTGCGGCTTCTGCATCCCGAGCTGGTCGAGGATCTCGAACAGCTCCTTGCACTCGCGCTCGCGCCCGCCCTTGGCGAGCTGGTGCGCGACGTTGTCGAACTGCGTCAGCGCTGCCTTGGGTATCTCCGCGGGCGGCGTGAAGCCGATCAGCAGCGCGGCGAATGCGTGTGCGAGCAGCATCGTGCGCGGGAGCGGCGGCCTAGCCGCCGGTCTTGAAGCTCCAGCTGATCTTCTTGCCCGTCTGGTACCACTCCGCCGTGACTGTGTAGCTCGTGCTGGCCTTGAGCTTGCCCTTGGGGATCAAGCACCAGGCGTCCTTGGGCGCGTCGTCGGGGTTGGTCGGCTTGTCGGGTGTCGAGAACCAGCACGGGACCTCGTTCTTGCCGTCGAACAGGCGCAGCGTGATCTCCGGCGAGGGATCGTCGGGCTTGGTGCGGCCCAGCTGCAGCGTCACCGGGTAGCCGAAGTTCTGATCGGGATCCGCGATGACGGGGTTGGGGAGCTCCTTGCTGCCGCCGGCGAAGTCGATCGGCACGTCCTTCATGTTGTCGGCGGGCCAGAGCACCATCCATTCGGAGCTCGGCGGCACGACGAAGGAGGCCACGTCGATCACGGCGAAGGGACCGGCCTGGCCCCAGCCGATGCGCTTCAGCTCGGGCACGAGCATCGGCAGGCGGTGGTAGAAGGTCGCGAGCCAGCCGTCGATCGCGTCCTCGGGCTTCTTGCCCGAGGGGCCGACGTTCGAGTGCGTGCCGCCCCAGTGGCCTTCGGGCGTGTAGCCCTCCTTGTCGCGGTACTCCTCGTGCGCGTCGGGCCAGGCGTTGGCCTGGTCGGGGTTGAGCGCGAGGTAGGTCGCGTGCTTCTGCACGCCGTCGCACAGGTCGCGCTCGAGCTTCAGGTCGGGGATGTCGCGCAGCTGGCCCTCGAAGGCGCGCTTGCGGATCTGGTTCAGGTACTTGAGTGCCGTCAGCTCGTCGGAGGAGAAGCCGGTGTTCGTGACCTTGTCGACTTCCTGCGCGATGCCGCCGTTCTTCGGCACGATCCACGCGCGCCAGCGCGACTCGAACTCGGAGACGGGCATGCCGAGCGCCTTGCCCATCACGGTCCAGGTCTTCTCCGAGCGCTTGGCGATGAGCAGCTTCTTGATCGCCGGCTGGAGCAGGTCGAGCTCCTGCATGTACTCGACCACGCTCGTGGCCTTGAGCAGGTCCTCGCCACGGATCTTGCTCAACTCGTCGACGAAAGAGTTCTCCCACTTCGGGGTCCTCGTTGCGCTCGGCGAGGAACGCGATCCACGAGCGGCAGCCCAGGATGCCGGCGCGCGCGAGCTGGAACTTCTCCTCGCGCAGCTTGCGTTCGGCCGGGTTGTCGACGTAAGTGCGCTCCTGCGGCGGGGGCGAGCCCTTCTCGTCCCAGGCGAAGTTCGGGATCGCGGTGCCGAGCATCGCCAGCGAGACCCAGTTCAGGTGGCCGGCGAGCAGCGGCGTCATGTGCAGGCTCTCCTGGCCCTGCATCGAGTTGAGCGCGCAGAAGAACGAGGTTTCGAACTCGCCCTCGCCGTGGCCGTGCTCGAAGTAGCTGCGTTTCTTGGTCTGGAAGCCGCCGAAATCGCGCGCCTTGTAGCGCTTGGCGTCCTCGCCGTCGATCGAGCCGTCCGCCTCGCAGGCGTCGACGGCGGCCTCGTACATCGGCCGCGTGTCGATCATGTAGAAGGTGTAGGGCGCCTTCGGGTCGGGCTTCTTCGGCGCGACGATCTCCTTCTTCTCGCCGCGCAGCCAGCTCGAGAGCGCCTCGGCGCGCAGTACCTCGACCACGATGCGCTTGGTCTTCTCCTCGGAGAGGCAGGACTCGAAGCGCCAGCCGCCGTAGCTGATCGCCGCACCAGGCTCGCCGCGCAGCTTGGTCAAGAGCGCGTCCGTGCTCGGCCCGCTCTCGACGTCGATCTCGAGCTTCCCGGCCGCGTCCATCGCCTCGAGGATCTCGCCGCGGTGCCCGCGCGTCTCCTTCTCCTCCTCGGACATCCAGATCTTGCCGACGAGCTCGTGGCCCATCACCTTGTGCGCGGGCTCGAGGCTGTCGTCCAGGCGCAGGAGGATCTTCGAGAGGCGCAGCTGCTCCTCTTCGGGCGCCTTCTCCATCAGCACCGCGATCTGGCGCGTGGCGGCCTTGATGCGCTTGGTGGCGTCGGGCACGGACTCCTGGATCTTGGTGACCTTCTGCATCTCGGAGATGCAGCCCGACTTGAGCTTCTGGAACTGCGCGTCGGGCATGCCGAGCTCGACCAGCGCGTCCATGAAGTGGCGGTACTCCTTCTCGCGTCCGGCCTTCGCGAGCTGGTGCGCGACGTTGTCCATCTGTGTCCAGATCGCCTGCGGGATCTCCGTCTTCGGCACCGGCGCGGGCTCCGCGGCGGGATCCTGGAAGGGGAGCAGGGCGAGGACGGCCAGGGCGATCGTGTAGGGCTGCATCATGGAGTGGGTGGGGGCGAGCGTCGGGGGCGAACAGTATGCCCCGAGGGCCTTCAGGTGCGGAAGAACCAGCTCTTCTTCCTCGTCGTCCCGAGCCATTCGGCGGTCACCTGGTAGCGCGTCCCGGCCTTCAAAGGCTGCTTGGGGAACAGTGCGAACGTGCGCGGCGGCACGAGGCGCGGGTTGAGCGGGTGCTCGGGCGAGCTGAACCAGCACTCGACCTCGTCTTTGCCGTTGTAAAGCTTCATCTCGACCTCGAGCGGCGGATCACCGGCCTCGGGCAGGCCCACTTGCACCGTGATCGGGTAGCCCAGGCTGCCGGTCGCGGCCTGCGGTACGGGGCTGGGCAGTTCGTCCTGCGCCGTGAGCGGCACCTTCTGCATTTCCTCGTGCGGCCACACGATCGCCCAGCTCGCGTCGGGCGGACGGCGCAGCGAGTACACGTCGAAGACGAGGTAGTCCTTGTTCGCGGCGCAGCCGACGCGCAACAACCCCGGATCGAGCAGCGGCACGCGGTGGAAATACGTCGCCAACCAGCCCTCGAGCGTCTCGCCCGCCTTCGCGCCCGCGCCGCCGACGAGCGCGTGCGCGCCGGCCCACGCGCCCGCGGAGCTGTAGCCCTGCTTGTCGGGGAATTCGTTGTGGACGTCGGGCCAGTGCTGCACCTGTCCGGGGTTCAGCGAGAGATATTCGGCGTGCGCGAGGCAGCCGGGAGCGAGCGAAGAATCGAGTTCGACCGGCGCGATCTTGAGCGCCGCGGGCAGCACCTTCGCGCGCAGCGCGTTGAGCGCCGTGCGCAGTTCCTCTTCCGTCGAGCCCGCCGCGCCCACGGGCGGACTCTTCTGCTTGCCCACGCGCGCGCACAGGCTCGGCTCGTCGCGCACGACCCAGTCGCGCCAGTTGGCCTCGAGGCTCTGCGGCGTCTCCTCGAGCAAGCGCAGGTAGGTCGCGTAGGCCTTGGCGTCGATCGTCTCGGAGAGACCGTTGATCAGCGACCGCAGCTCGCCCTTCTCCTGCCAGTACTCCACCATCGAGGTGCACTTCAGCAGCTCCTCGCCCGAGAGCTTGCCGAAGAAGTCGACCACGCAGCGCGCGAAGGAGGGGTCCGCGTGCTGCCGCACGAGCCAGCTCATCCAGCTCTGCGCGCCCGGCAGACCCGCCTTCGCCACCGCCAGGCGCGCGTCGCGCTCCTTCTGTTCCTGCGGCGTGGGCTTGATGAACGTCTCGCCCAGGTCGTGCGGATCCTGGCGCCAGCTGAAGCCCGGCAGCGGCGTGCCGAGGTAGGCCTGGCAGACGTACGAGAGGTGCCCCGCCTTGAGTGCCGACATCGGCCCGTCCTGGATCGGCGCGAGCCAGCACAGCACCGCGGCCTCGTTCTCCGACTCGCTGGGCGCGTAGCTGATGCCGTTGCCGCGCCGGTCGAGGAAGCCCACGAGCGTCTGCGACTGGTCGAAGGTCTGCTTGTCGATCCATTCGTGCTCGAGCGACTTCTTGAGCGCCCGGTCGTACTCCTTCTTCGAGTCCGTCAGCACCCACGAGGAGCGCGGCCGCGCGAACCAGCTCTCGGGCGGCAGTCCCTGCTCGCCGTCGGTGAGAAAGGCCGAGACCGCGGCGGCGCGCAGCACTTCGGAGAGCACGCGCGTGGTGCGATCTGCGCTCCAGGGCGCGTAGATCGAGATCCCGTTCCAGCGCGCGACCGTGCCCGGCCCGCCGTGCATTTCGACCAGGATGTCGAGCGAACTGGGCTCGGTCGTGATCTCGCACTCGTACTGATGCGCCTGCTGCAGCACGTCGAGGATGCGCGTGCGGCGCGCGCGCAGCTTCGTCTCCTCGGCGCGCTGCCAGCCGTCGGCGGAGTGCACGTGCCCGAGCGCCTTGTGCGCCTCCTCGCGCTCGTCATCCAGGCGCAGGATCGAGTGCGCGACGAGCGCCTGCTCTTCACCCTTCAGCGCGGGCAGGAGTGCGCCCAGATCGGTCGCGGCCTGTTCCATGCGCGCGACGGCGTCGGGCAGCTCGTTCACTTTCGATTTCGCGGCCTTGAGCTCCTTCTCGCAGGCGCCCGAGAGCTTCTCGGCGTTGTCCTTGGAGTAGCCCAGCGAGCTGAGCATCGCGACGAGCTCGCGGAACTCCTCCGCCCGGCCGCCCTTGGCGAGCACGTGCGCGGCGGATTCGAGCGAGTTGAAGGTCGAGAGCGGGACCTTGAGCTCGGCCGGGGAGGCGAAGGCGGCGAGGAGCAGCGCGGCGAGGGGGCTGTGGATCATCTCGCGGGCATTATCCGCGGATGCAGCGCGGGTGACAGCGCGCGGGGGGGAAGAAGCTGCGTTGGAGCCCTACGGCGCGTAGACGACGGTTCCGCTCTGGGTTGCGTTGTAGGTGCTGGTGGCGCCGCAGCCTCCGAGCACGAGCGGGTCGCGATAGTAGACGAGGAAGACACGCGTCTCCCCGAGGGTGATCGCGACCCCGAGCTGTGCACAGCGCGCGGAGACCGTCGGGTCGGAGGCGGCGAGGTCCGGTACGAGGACCGCTCCGTTGTGGGCGGTCTTGGTGTAGAGGCGGCGGAGAGTTCCGCCGACGCAGCGCACGCCTTGGCCGAACGGGGCGCCCGTGGCGAGGACGCTGTCGCCTTCGAGCAGGATGCTGGTCGCGTTGGGCTTCTCGCCGGTGGTGCTGAAGGCGAGCGTGTCCGCGGAGAGGGATGCGACGCCGCTCGCGGCGAGCATGGCGCCGCCGGTGGCGGAGGAGTTGTCGCAACCGCGGCCGGGAGAGGCGGGCGGGTTGTTGCACGGACAGTCGAGCACCGCGGCGTCGAGCGGATCGCAGATGCTGGTGAACGAGCTTGCGTAGCGGTCGTAGAGGAAGACGTCGGTGTTCGCGTTCGTGTCGTTGGGGACGAGGTCAGGCGACGTGCTGCGGAACACGATGTAGCGCGCATCGGGGGAGATCGACGGCACGTCCGCACCCTGGGCCGGGATCGAGCCGTCGTAGCAGTAGCTCGCGTACTCCGTCGTCCCGAGCTGGCGGTCGCGGATCCAGATGCCAGAAACTGGTGCGGGAACAGAGAACGCACCTCGGAACGCAATGAAGCGTCCATCGGGAGTAATCGCAGGATAGATCGCGGTGACCGTTCCTTGCAGTCCGGTGTTTGAAACGCTGATCCGTTCTGTCGTGCCAGACGGGCGGACTCGCACGAAGACATCCCAGGTTCCGTTCGTGTCGTTGGGCACCAAGTTGGATGCACTACTCAGGAATACGACGCAGCTCCCATCGAGGGATACCATCGACTCCGTCGAGTCGGCGTTCGCCTGCGTGCCATTCGAGTCGAAGCTGATAACCTCAGTTGTCCCGCTCAAGCGATCCCTCAAGAAGACATCGTTGTGCGCGTTCGTGTCTCCGGCGACAAGGGTGGTCGCGGTGCTATCGAAGCTCACATACCGTCCATCCCCGGAAATAGAGGGCACCTCACTGGTTCCGTTGCTCTGGCTGCCCCCGCTCGAAACGCTGATCCTCTCCGTCGCGCCCGTGACGCGATCGTGCACGAAAATGTCCGCGGTGTTGTTCGTGTCCCCTGGCACGAGGTTCGACGCAAGGCTGGAGAAGGCTAGTAACGCCCGTCGTCCGTGACGACGGGATGGAAGCAACCACCGTTTCCCCTGCACTCCGTTCGAATCGACGCTGACGAGCTCGGTGGTCCCGTTGAGGCGATCGCGGAGAATGATGTGCCACGCTCCATTCGTGCCTCCGGTGACGAGGTTGGTCGAGTCGGTCTGAAACACGACGAAACGCGCGTCGCGGCTCATCGCCAAGCCCCATCTGCCCGAGTGTGCGTTCGCTTGGCCGCCACTCGAGCTCACGCTCACGCGCTCCGTCGTCCTGTTGAGTCGGTCGCGCACGAAGACATCCCAGGCACCGTTGGTATCGCCGGGGACGATGTCCGCCGCCGGCGACATGAAAGCCACGAAGCGGCCGTCGGCCGACACCGAGTTGAAGGCGGTACGGGCAGTTCGCCTCCGAATCCCGCCTGAGATCCAGTGTGGGTCACGCTCACGCGCTCGGTCATTGGGCAGAGGATGTCGCCGCGAGCACGGCCATTCCGAGCGCGAGCATGAGTCGCTTCGTGTCGACCGGGGATCGCCCTGGGGCTGCGTTCGAGCGGGAACCCGCGAGAGCCTGGATCGAGAACTTCATGGCGCCTCCGCGCTGTGGGAATCTCAGCGATTTCGGAGCATACGCTTGACAGGGGGGCAACCTTCACGCTTCGATTTCTCGGCGGGGTCCCTTCCTGACCCCGGGCTCGGATGCATCCCGCCGACCACCATTCTTCCGGAGGAAAATCATGATCGCTCGCTTCGTGGCTCGGCGCTCGCTCGCCCTCGCTGCATCCCTCGTCTGCTTCACGATCACGCCCGCGCTGGCCGCGGTGATCCATGTGAACGTCGCCGCTGCAGCAGGCGGCAATGGCACAACCTGGGCGTTGGCTTACAACGACCTCAACGTCGCCCTGGCGGCAGCAGCGCCAGGGGATTCGTTTTGGATTGCCGAGGGCAGGTACCTGGCCGGCCACCAACGCCGGCTTCGTGGTGAACAGGCCTCTCTCGTTCTACGGCGGGTTCAAGGGCACGGAGCTCACCCTTCAGGGGCGCCTGGGCTCGTTCGCGAGCACGATCCTCGATGCAAACATCGGGAACCTGGCCATCTACACCGACAATGCGCTGCACGTCCTCGACATCCAGAACGTCGTGGGCACGGGTGGCACTCCCGGCGTCGTGGTCGACGGCCTCGCGATCAGCAACGGCTACGCGACCGGAGCGAACGTCTCCGGGGCCGGGATCCAGGCCATCGGCAGCGATGTGGGACTTGCGAACTGCTTCTTGACGTCGAACTACGCGGCCGTCGCTCTGACGAACCTCGGTGGGGGGATCTACGCCGCGAAGGGCATGAGCGCGGCTGCTGGACTCCTGCAGATCAAGAACTGCGAGTTCAACGACAACAAGGCCTACTTGGGCGGCGCGATCTACGCGGAGTTCGCTCACGGTGAGGTCGTCGATTCGAACTTCAAGGCGAGCGTGTCCACCGGTGACGGAGGCGCGGTGTTCCTCACGGGATTCAACTCGGGCGACCGACTCGATTTCACGAGTTGCATCTTCTGGAGCAACTTCACCGCGGCCGCATCCAACGGCGGTGCGATCGCCCTGGAAGTCGGCGCATCCAGTTCCGGCGCCAGCTCTCGAATCGTGAACTGCACGCTGGCCGACAACCGGGGGAACGCGAGCGCGGACGGCCAGGCCTTGTACGTTGGAGCCTCGTGCCAGGCGGAGGTCTACAACTCGATTCTGTACTTCAACAACTACGCCGTGGGTGCACCCATCGGTGGAACAGGGTCGGTGACGGTGGACTACACCGACATCGAAGGGGGGTGGGCGGGTACAGGCCTGAACATCATGGTGGACCCCCTCTTCGCCAACCACGGCCTCGGGAACCTGAGGCTCAAGATCTCCTCACTCTGCATCGATGCTGCCAACTACGGCCTGCTAGCCGCCGACAGCCTTGACGTTGATGGTGACGGTGATGTGACCGAAGCGCTCCCCGAGGATGCCGTCGGGTCAAAGAGGCTCTTCGATCAGGTGACGGTCGCCGACACCGGAGTCGGATCTTCAAGTTGCAGCTTCTGCACGTACCTGGACATGGGAGCCATCGAGGCACATTAGCAACACCCCAGACTCAGATGCGCCGCGGACAGCAAGCGTCCGCGGCGCACGAATCTCGCTGTCGTAGCCTGCAGGCAACCGCTGGCTTCGTTCAAGCCGGTTGCGTTCGGTGGGAGCGGGTGCCGCAACGCGCGTCGCGGGCGCGCTGGGCACGTGGCGGAGGGCAGGGGCCCCGCGCCACCCTCACTCCGCCGGGAAGACTGGAGCGCCTTGCGGGCGCAGCGTACACTCGCAGTTTCCTTGTCCACACCCGCTGGCGACCATAGCGCGGCCGGCCTCGCGCCGCGCAACGAAGGACTCCCTGCTCCGCGACGCGGCCTTCCGCCGCCGCTCGCGCGCGAGGTCCTCGACCCGTTCGCCAAGGCCGCGCTCGAGGAGGACCGCGGCGGCGGCGACCTCTCGTCCTTCCACGCGGTGCCCGAACGCGCGCGCGCGCGCGCGCACCTGGTCGCGCGTTCGAGCGGCGTGCTCTGCGGCCTGGCGCTCTTCGCGCGCGTCTTCGAACTCTGCGATCCGCGCGCCAAGGTCGAGTTGCTCGCCGAAGACGGTGCGCGCATCGCGCCGGGTCAGGAACTCGCGCGCGTCGAGGGCTCGGCGCGCGCGCTGCTGACGGCCGAGCGCACCGCGCTGAACTTCGTGCAGCGCCTCTCGGGCATCGCGACGCTGACGGCGCGCTACGTCGAGCGCGCGGCGGCGGGGGGCGCGGCGCGCGTGCTCGACACGCGCAAGACGACCCCGCTCTTGCGCGTGCTGGAGAAGTACGCCGTGCGCTGTGGCGGCGGCGAGAACCATCGCTTCGGCCTGTTCGACGAGGTGATGCTGAAGGAGAACCACATCGAGCTCGCGGGCCGGCCGATCCCCGACGTGCTGCGCGGGATCCGGCGCGCGCTCGGGCCGCGCGTGCGCATCACGTGCGAGGCGCGCGACGAGCGCGAGGCGCGCGCGGGCGTCGAGGGCGGCGCGGACGTGGTGCTGCTCGACAACCTGAAGCCCGCGGAGCTCACGCGCCTGGTGCCGCTCTTGCGCGAGCAGGCGCGCGCGCTCGGGAACAGCATCGAGTTCGAGGCCTCGGGCGGCATCGATCTCGAGAGCATCGCAGCCTTCTCGCGCACCGGCGTGGAGCGCATCTCCGTGGGCGCGCTGACGCACTCGGCGCCGGCCCTGGATCTCGCGCTGGACCTCGAGCCGCTCGCATGAGCATCCACGAGAACCGCGAAAAGCCGCACGAGTTGCGCCTGGACATGCCGGCCGCGCACAGCGCGGAGCGGCTCGCGCGCGCCGTGATGCGCCAGTTCGTGCAGCGCGAGGGCGTCCCGAGCGAGGAACTCGATGCGCTGGGCTTCGTCGCGAGCGAACTGCTCTCGAACGCGGTGGACCACGGCGGCGGGCATTCGGCGATGGAGGAGAGCGACGCGCCGCCGAACGTGCGCGTGCAGTTCCTGCTGCGCGTGCGGCCCGACGGCTGGGAGATGCGCGTCTCCGACCAGGGCGGCGGCGATCCCACGCGCGTGCAGGCGCTGATCGAAGATCCCGACTTGCCCGGCCCCGAGGACGAGCGCGGCCGCGGCTTCTTCCTCTTGAAGTCGATGCTCGAGGGGCTGACGGTCGAGCGCAGCGAGGACGGCCTGGGCCTCGTGTTCATCGCGCAAAAGGTCTATGCCGGCGGCTGATCGCCTGCCGCTCGGCGTACGCGCGCTGCGCATCTTCGGCAGCGGGCTGCTGGCGCTCTCGCCCGCGACGCGCTGGATCCCGGCCGCGTGCTGGATGTCGCTGACGTTCATCCTCTCGATGCAGCAGTTCGGCGGCAGCGGGACCTCGAGCGTCCTGTGGGGCATCACCTCGAACGGCTACCACTGCTTCGAGTACGGCGTGCTCGCGCTGTGCCTGTGTCTCTTCGCGCCGCGCGAGCTCGGCTGGCCGCGGCTGCGCGCGCGCGAGACCGTGTTCGTGGTGGGGTTCGTGGTGCTGTACGGCCTGAGCGACGAGATCCACCAGCTCTACGTCCCGACGCGCACTTCGTCGGGGCTCGACCTCTTCTCGGACTTCACGGGCGCCTGGCTCGCGACGCGCGCGGTTGCACGCGCTGGGGGGGTCGACTACGACGCGCGCGCACTTGTGCGTATCGTACTGCTCGGCATTCCGCTCTGCCTCGGCTGCGCCGCGCTCGCGAACTGGGGCGGAGACTGGTTTCCCTGGCTCGTCTGGAGCTGAACGCGGAAGCGCCGTGCGGCGCTTGCTAGCATCTGGGCCGCGTCACGGACCGAGGAACCAGGCACGGAGGACTCCAGATGCACCTCGACACGGGAAACACGGGCTTCATGCTGCTTTGCTGCAGCCTGGTGATGCTGATGACGCCGGGCCTGGCCTTCTTCTACGGAGGGCTGGTGGGTCGCAAGAACGTGCTGGCGATCATGATCCAGAGCTTCGTCTCCATGGGCTGGACGACGATGCTGTGGTGGGCCTGCGGCTTCTCGATGTGCTTCTCGGGCGACGCGAAGAGCGGCAGCGATGTCGCCGGGATCATCGGCAACCTCGACTGGGCTTTCCTGCGCGGGATCACGCTCGACATGCCCTCGCCGATCAACGACTCGATCCCGATGCTCGTCTTCTGCGCGTACCAGATGATGTTCGCGATCATCACGCCGGCCCTGATCACGGGCGCCTTCGCCAATCGCGTGACCTTCAAGGCGTACATGCTGTTCCTGACAGCCTGGCTGCTGTTCGTGTACTTCCCGTTCGTGCACATGGTCTGGGGCGGTGGGCTGCTCGCGCAGTGGGGCGTGCTCGACTTCGCCGGCGGAATCGTCGTGCACAACATCGCGGGCATCGCCGCGCTCGCGTCGGTGCTGTACGTCGGCCGGCGCAAGATCGCCGACCGCGGGCCGCACAGCATCCCGCTCGTCGCGCTCGGAACGGGCCTTTTGTGGTTCGGCTGGTACGGCTTCAACGCGGGCTCCGAGTTCCGCGTAGATTCCGTGACGGCGGTGGCGTTCCTCAACACCGATCTCGCGGCCTCCTTCGCGGCGATCGCGTGGCTGGCGATGGACTGGATGACCACGAAGAAGCCCAAGTTCCTGGGCCTCTTGACGGGTGCAGTCGCCGGCCTCGCCACGATCACGCCCGCCGCGGGCTACGTCTCGCCCGCGGGAGCGTGCGGGATCGGGCTCATCGCGGGCTTCGTATGCTTCTACGCCGTCGCCTGGAAGAACCGCATGCGCCTCGACGACGCGCTCGATGTCTGGGGCGTGCACGGGGTAGGCGGGTTCATCGGCGTCCTCTTGTGCGGTGTCTTCGCGACGAAGGCCTTCAATCCGGCCGGAGTGGACGGCCTGCTCGAGGGGAATACACACTTCTTCCTCGTGCAGTGCGCGGCGGTGCTGCTCTCCTCGGTCTGGGCCTTCGCCTTCACGCTCGGGATGCTCTGGGCGATCGACCAGATCACGCCCGTCAAGGTGGACGAGGCGACCGAGGGCATGGGCCTCGACAGCGGCCTGCACGGGGAGCAGGCCTACCTCGAAGAAGCGATCTGAACGCGTCGGCGGAAATCGCGCAATCTTCTCATCACGCACCCGCCTCGCCCGTTCGGGTTTGGCATGCGATTTCGAGCTGCGCAGCTCTTGCTCGTCGTGGCAGGCTCCTCGGCTTGCGCTCCGGGTTCGAGCGGACCGACGTTCGGCGCCGAGCTCGGCGGCGACGTACATGACGGAACAGTCGCGGAGATGGCGCTGCCCGCCGACGCGTCGGTGAACCCAGGGGACGCGCGCGGCTGGATCGCGCAGGGGCGCGTGCGCGCGGCGATCCGGATGTCCGACGGCGAGCGCATGAACGCGGAGAACGCGTCGTTCAGCACAGCGCTCGGCGTGCCCGAGCCGCTCGTCGCGCTCGAGCTCGACGAGACCGATCAGCGGCTCTACACGCTGAGCGCGAACACTCTCTACCGCGAAGATCTCGCTGGACCGTGCCTGGGCCCGGACTGCGCCTCGGCCGAGTGCTCGTCGTCGAATCCTGGAAACCGCAGCGCCTTTGTGCTCCTGCCCGCGTCGAAGTCGGTGCTCGATCCACCGCTCGCGGCCGAGGAGCAGGTGCTCGACGTGCGGCGCATCCCGCGTCCGACCGGAAACTCGGGCCCGGAGCGAGTGCTCCTGCTCACCAGCGAGCGCATGCTGATCCTCGCCGGCGATTCCACGGGATTGCACGTTCAAGGCCAGTGCCTCGAACTCCACGACCAGCTCCACGGCTCGGGCGCGCAGTACCTCGTGAGTTCCAGCGACGCGCACTTCAACTCGCTCGAGGTCGACCGCTTCGTCTCGGTGCGCCTGGCGATCGACCACACGGGGCGCACGCTCGCGTACCTCTTCGCGAACGTGGGCAAGTACGGTCACGACGTGCACGGAGCGGCTCCATTGCTGCTGCTCGGCGACCTCGACGCGGCCGACGATTTCGCGCACCCGACACTGAATGCGGGCGTCTTGCCGGCGACGAGCTACGCCTACTGGAGTCCCTACGATGCGGAGCCCCCCTTCACGGGCACGGACGTGGACGGCATCCACGCGAACTCGGCCTACGCGCTCGCCGTGCGAGTTGGCGTCGGCGAGACCGAGGTCTACGTCGGCTGCGGCAGCCAGAAGCAGCTGCGCTGCGTGACAGCCGAGTTCCAGCCCGACGGGATCCGGCCGCGCTCGACGATCACGCTCGCTTCGCTGCAGGATCTCAAAGTCGTGCTGCTCGGAGCCGATGCGTCGGACAAGCTCTTCGTGCGCGGCACCGGCAGCGTGTTCGTCGTCGACATCTCGACCTCGACGCCGACCTGGGTTCAGCTCGACAACCAGCCGCTCGAGGGCGAGGTGCTCGGCGACGCGGAGCAGGTGCTGATGGCCTCGGGCAGCGGGACCGCGCGCACGCTCTGGACGCTCGTCGCGGGGCAGATGAGCTACGACATCCAGGCCTTCGACGTCAGCGTGCACGGCCCGACGCGTTTCCTCGACCTCGATTCCATCTGGCGCTGCGATGGGGGAGTCGCGCTCGACGCGCAGGACACCTACGTGCTGACCGCGGGCGGCGTGCGCCACTACCTCTGGGACGCCGGGCGCTGGAATCAGGCGGGCTACCAGCCGACGCGCGACGACCACCCGGGCGGCGACAGCGACGAGGGCTTCAGCGAACAGCTCGAACTCGGCACGCTCGCGCCGGGCGAAGCGCACCTGCTTGCGCCGGCGAACACAGCGCACGCGAGCGGACTGTTCGATTGGTCGCTGGACTCCGCGGCCGAGCCGACGCCCGGAACCTTCGTCCCGCTGCGGCCCGACGAGATCTTTCCGGACTGGCTGGACGGCGACCACGTGTACACCAACGACCTCGCGTTCTTGCAGGCGGGGAGCGAGAGCTACGTCGCGCTGTGCCCCACTCGCGAACCTGCCCGGCCGTCCGACCCGCGCGAGTCCGCGCTCGTGCTCTACCGCCGCGACGGCGGGAGCTGGACGCAGGTCGCCTCCGACCAGACGGTGATCAGCGCGGGTTTCGCGAGCGCCATCGCACTCGCCGACCTCGACGGCGGCGACAAGGTCGCGTTCGTCGGGACGGGTGGGGGCCTGCAGTCCTACGCGCTACGCGGACTTGCGAGCGGGAATCCGACCGTGACGCTCGTCTCGGACGTGCCTGGCGAGGGGACCGACGGCGTCCTGCCGACGGGCTCGCGGCTGATCGTCGCCGACACGCTCGGCGCGGATCCGCGCTACGTACTCTACGACTGGGACACGGCGACCGGCGTGATCAGTGCGAGCGGGGCGAAGACGATCCCGCGCAGCGAACTCGGCGTGCCGAGCGGCTACGGCCGGACCTTCCGCCTGCGCTTCGATCCCGGCGCGGGGGCCGACGGGATGCTCTACGACTGCAACGACGGCGGGGTCTACCAGTTGCGCTACAGCGCGGCGGGCACGGGGAAGCTCGAGTACGTGGCGCGCTGGTCGAGCCTGAGTTCGGGGATCACCCAGGACTGCCGCGTGTACGCTTTCGGCGGCGTGAAGCGCCTGCTGGTGACCAAGGACGAAGAGTCCTTCGCCTGGCTGCATCCCTGAGCTCGGGCCGGCCGGATTCGGGTCGCGGCTCGCGTCCGCGTACAATCCTCCGACTCATGGAGATCGACAACTACCAGAGCCCGCTCTCCTCGCGCTACGCGAGCGAGGCGATGCGCTTCAATTTCTCGGACAAGCGCCGTTTCACGACCTGGCGCCGCCTGTGGATCGCGCTCGCCGAATGCGAGCAGGAGCTCGGCCTGCCGATCTCCGCCGAGCAGATCGCGCAGATGAAGTCCACGCTCGAGGACCTCGACCTCGAGGCGGCCGCGCGCTACGAGCGCGAGCTGCGCCACGACGTGATGGCGCACATCCACGCCTGGGGCGAGAAGTGCCCCAAGGCACGGCCGATCATCCACCTCGGCGCGACCTCGTGCTACGTGACCGACAACGCCGACCTGATCGCGATGCGCGAGGGACTGCGGCTCGTGCGCGCGCAACTCGTCAGCCTGCTCGACGTGCTGGCGAAGTTCGCGCGCGAGCAGCGCTCGCTGCCGACGCTGGGTTTCACGCACTTCCAGGCCGCGCAGGCGACGACTGTCGGCAAGCGCGCGACGCTCTGGCTGCAGGATTTCCTGCACGATCTGGAGGACCTCGAGCACGCCGAGCACACGCTGCGCTTCCGCGGCGTGAAGGGCACGACCGGCACGCAAGCCTCCTTCCTCGAGCTCTTCGAGGGCGACCACGCGAAGGTCCGCGAGCTCGACCGGCGCGTCACCGCGCGCATGGGCTTCGAGCGCACCTTCGGCGTCACCGGCCAGACCTACCCGCGCCAGAGCGACTTCCGCGTCGCGCAGGTGCTGAGCTCGATCGCGCAGTCCGCGCACAAGTTCGCCACCGACCTGCGCCTGCTCGCGCACCGCAAGGAACTCGAGGAACCCTTCGAGAAGCAGCAGATCGGCTCCTCGGCGATGCCCTGGAAGCGCAACCCGATGCGTTCGGAGCGCATCTGCTCATTGGCGCGCTTCGTGATCGAGGCGCTGGGCAACACGGCGCACACCGCCGCGAACCAGTGGCTCGAGCGCACGCTCGACGACTCGGCCAACCGCCGCATCGTGATCGCGGAGATGTTCCTGGCCACCGACGCGGTGCTCAACCTGTGCCTCAACGTCGCGGCCGGGATCGTGGTCAACCCGCACGTGATCCGGCGCAACCTCGACGAGGAGCTGCCCTTCCTCGCCTCCGAGCAGCTGATGATGGAGGCGGTGAAGAGCGGCGCGGACCGCCAGGACGTGCACGAGACCATCCGCACGAAGAGCCACGAGGCCGCGCGCGCGATCAAGGACGGCAAGCCCAACCCCTTCCGCGCGCTGGTCGCCGCCGACCCGGTCCTCGGCCGCCTCGCAGGTCGCCTCGACAGCCTGCTGGACGCCTCGCGCTACGTCGGGCGCGCCCCCGAACAGGTCCTGGAGTTCCTGGCCGAGGAGGTAGAACCGGTCTTGGCACGCCACGCAGCGCTCGTGGGAGCCCGGGGCGAGGTCCGGGTCTAGCTTCGGCCTCAACTTGCATCCTAGGTTTGCGAATTTGTAGGATAGGCCCTGATCGATGCCCTGGCAGGGGCTGATCCGGTCTTCACGAAGCGTGCGCACAGTGCGCTTCGCGAAGAGGCGGGAACGTTCGCGGCGCCGCGCACGTCTCCTGGTCCGGATTTCTCCGGTGGGCGCAATGTAACGATCGGACTACGAAGCACCCGATAGACGTGGTTCCACTCCCGTACCCATCCGGCCCCCTACCTGTCTTGTGCCGTGCTGACGCAACCCGGCATCCCGAACCACTACTCGCTCTCGACGAGCTGCTACGGCTCGCGACTGCGCACCATCGAGGACCAGGCCTTCGCCTCGGTCGCGATGGGCTTCCGTCGCATCGAGCTCGGCATCCTCGACGCCCCCGTCAAGCTCAACGGCTTCGAGGACTCGCGCCGTGAGACCGGCATCACGGTCACCTCGGTGATCGCCGGCTGCCTGGACCCGCGCTCGGAGACGATGTCCGGCTCCAAGCTCGGCAGCCTGAACGAGAACAACCGCGAGTGCGCACTCAACTCGCTGCGTCGCCACGTCAAGCTGGCGCAGCGCTACGGCTGCCAGGTCGTGATCGTGCGCGGCTGCGAACTCGAGGACAAGGCCCTGCGCGAGGAGGCCGAGAAGCTCCAATCGAAGCTCGCCAAGAACCCGACCGATGAAGTGCTGCGCGAGAGCGCGCGCGACCTCGTGCGCCGCGTACACAAGAAGAGCCACCGCCAACTCGAGCACCTGTGCCGCTCGATCTTCGGCCTCCTGACCGAGTTCCCCGAGACCAAGATCGCCGTCGAAGGCGGCTCCAGCCTCGTCGAACTACTCAACTACGAAGCAGTCGGCAACGTACTCTCCGACCTCTCCAAGCACGGCCTGGGCTACTGGCACGACACAGGCCACCTGCAACTGCGCGAGCGCGTCGGCCTCGAAGCCCAGGGCCGCTGGCTCGACACCTTCGCCAACCGCATGCTCGGCGTGCACCTCGCCGACGCCGCCGAAGGCAACGCCGAGATGCCTCCCGGCTCCGGCGAAGTCGACTTCAAGCTCGTGAAGGACTTCCTCCCGGCCAACGCCGAACGAGTGGTGGAGATCAACCCGCGCCACGGGCGGGCGGAGATCCTGGCGGCGGTGCAGTTCCTCGCCGACAAGGGCTTCTAGGACTCTGCCGCCCTTCGCTGTGCAGAAAATCGGTCCGGCGCGCGCAACCTTGGCCTGATCCGAGCGTCTTCCGTGTGGACGCGCCTCTCCCGGGCGCGCCAAGGAGGATCGCCCGATGGAATTTCGCCCAGATCACTGCCCCTGCGAAGAACCCAAATGTGCCGGCTCCGCCGGCTTCCAGTACCAACGCCGCGGCCACTACACGCGCGCCTGCGACGGCCGTCGCGTGCAGCGCTTCCAGTGCAAGGCCTGCAAGCGCACGTTCTCGACGCAGACGTTTCGCGTCGACTACGGCCTGAAACGCGTCTCACTCGACGTGAAGATCTTCCTCGCGCTGATCTCGAAGGTGACGCAGCGCCAGATCGCGAAGACCCACCACTGCACGCTGCGCACGGTCGCGCGGCGGCTGGATCTCTTCGGCAAGCAAGGCCGCGGCTTCCACGAGTGGCGTATGCGCATGCGCGGGATCGCGACGCCCTGGGAGGGGCAGTTCCAGCTCGACGAGCTCGAGACCTTCGAGCACAACCGCCGCTTGAAACCGGTCACCGTGCCGGTGCTCGTGCACAAGCCGAGCTACTGCATCCTGCACGCGGAGGTGGGCACGCTTCCAGCGCGGAAACCGCTCTCGAAGGCGAACCTGGCGAAGCTCGCGCGCTACGAGAAGCTCGAGGGCGACGTCAAGCGCAAGAGCGAGTCACGCGAGAAGATGACGCGCTGCTTTGAAGTTCTCGCGCGCGTCTGCGATCCGAAGGCGAAGGTCTCTGTCGGCACCGACGAGAAGCACACCTACGCCGTCGCGCTGAAGCGCCTCTTCGGCGCGCGGCTCGTGCACCAGAAGACGCACTCGAGCGTGCCGCGCAGCTACAAGAACCCGCTCTTCCCGATCAACCACACCTTCGCGATGCTGCGCGACAACTTGAGCCGGCTCGTGCGGCGCAACTGGGGCGCATCGAAGAAGCGCGAGAAGCTCGAGAGCCACCTGTGGATCTATCTGGCCTGGCGCAACTACGTGCGGCCGATCACCAATCGCAATCACACGCAGACCGCGGCGATGGTCGCGGGGCTTTGCCCGCGCATGCTCGAGGTGACCGACCTGCTCGCGGTCAGGATGTTCGATTCCAAGCGCGCACAGCGAAGGGCGGCAGAGTCCCCCTAGCGCCTGCGCGCGTACCCGCCTGAGCGGATCCACGCCAACCACTCCGCCTCGATCTCCGCACCCTTCCGATCGAGCGCCTCGTACAACTGCGGCGGCGCGCCCTTGCCGCGGTAGGTTTCGCGCAGGAAGTCGAGGAAGCGCAGCCGGTACTTCTCGCCCGCTGCGCCGAGCATGAAATCCACCAGGGTGAACGCCTCCGCGTAGTGTTCCTGGCCGAGTTCGCTCTCGTCGTAGTCGAGCGGCGCCGTGTTCAAGAGTCGCGTGACCTTCACCGGCTCGCGCATGTCGTGTTCGAGCACTCTGCGGTACATCGCCGTGAAGGGGGCCGGCTCCCAGCGTGCGCGGCCGAGTTCGCCGTGCAGGTTCCAGCCGACCCAGGTCGAGAGTCCGGCCTCGATCCAGGGCGGGATGACGCCGTCGATCACGCGCTGGCGTGAGCCGCTGTTGCAGAGCAGCGCGCGCGTTCCGTCCATGAGCATGCGCGCGCGGTCGACGCCCTTCTCGCCGTCGATGTAGATCACGTTGCCGCGTGGGTCGAACCAAGAGACGGCGTTCTTCGTGGGCGCGCTGAAATTGCGCTTGCGCGACTGCAGCTCGACCCCGATGCGCTCGACCACCTCGTAGGAGTGCAGCTCGCGTCCGAACTTCTGGAAGAAGGCTCGGTAGAGGCACTCGAGGTCGAGCAGCACATCGATCCCGAGCGCGAAGTCGCCGTCGGTCGCGAGCACGAAATGCGTGCTCTCGAGTCTCCAGGCGTTCTTCATCTCGCGCGGCTCGAGCCAAGTCGAGAGCGGCACCCAGCGCTCGCCGTCCCGCAGACCCCACACGCCGTCGCGCAGTTCGTGGCCGAGCGCCTTGTGGTACTCCTCGCTCGAGGGGTGGGCGAGCACCAGCTTCCAGCGCAGCAGCAGCTCCTCGAAGGCGAGCTCGCAGCGTTCGCAGCGGTTCGCCAGGTCGCGCAAGGCCTCCTCGTCGTCCGGCTTGCTCGAGAGCCACGTATCGATGAACTCGGCCAGGTTCGCGGCCAGCGCGTCGACCTTCGAGACTTCCTTCATCGGATAGCTCGTGTCGCGCGTGCCCACGCGCAGCACGAGCTCGGCGGCGTCCTGGTACACGACCACGCCCGCGAGCTTCGTGCCGTTGACGAGCACCACGCTGTCGGGCCTGCGCTTGCCCTCGCCCGCGAATCCGAGCACGAACAGCGCCAGCAGCCAGGGGAAGGGGAGGCCCACGCGCGAAGCATAGCGATGCAACCCGCCCGGGTTTCGCGCTAGGGCCCGCGCTCCCCTCGGGCCCTGCCGCGGCCCTCCCGACCGCTCGCGCTAGGATGCGCGCATGTCCGCCCGCGCCCCGCGCCTGCTCGTCGTCGCTGGCTACGATCCGAGCGGAGCCGGGATCGATGCCGATCGTGAGGCGCTCGCGGGCCTCGCGCTCGACGTGCGCTTGGTCGTCACGGCCCTGACCGAGCAGGACGCCGGCGGCGTACGTCGAATCGGAGCGCGCGGGACGGGCCTGTGGCTGCCCGAGGCGCTGCGCGAGCTGCCCATCGCGGCGCTCAAGTTCGGCCTCTTGCCTTCGCGCGAGGACGTGCAGGCCGCCGCAGAGCTCGTGCGCGCTGCGCGCGAAGCGGCAGGCGAGCAGCCGATTCACGCGGTCGTCGATCCCGTGCTCGCGAGTTCCAGTGGCAGCCGCTTCCTCTCGCGCGAGGACGCGCGCGAGTACCTGCGCTCACTCCTGCCCGCGCGCGTGGTGCTGACGCCCAACCTCGACGAGCTCGCCGAGCTCACAGGTGCCGACCGCGAGCGGCTCGTGCACGAGCCCCAGGTGCGCGTCGAAGCCGCGCGTACGCTGCTCGAGCTCGGAGCCCAGGCGCTCGTCGTGAAGGGCGGGCACGGCGCCGAGAGTCCCGCGCGCGATCTCGTGCTCGAGCGTGGTGCGCCGGCGGAATGGCTGGCGCACGAGCGCATTCCGGGCGGCAAGGTGCGCGGATCGGGCTGTCGTTTCGCTGCGCGTCTCGCGGCGAAGCTCGCGCTCGGAGCGAGCCTGCGCGAGGCCGCACGCGAGGCCTCCGCGCACGTGCTCGAGAAGCTCCGCGCGGCCTCTGCGCGCGCCTAACGCACGCGTCCGGATTCCATCTGCGGGGCGAACTCCACGCGACCGAACGCGAAGAGATGCTCGAGTTGGCGCACGCGGCGCCTGGAGTCACGTTCAGGCCGGCAAGCCTTTCCCACGGCCCAGGCAGCATCGCGAACTCGTCATCTTGCGGCCCGGACGCGCCCCGAAGGCGCGCGCTAGGCTTCGTCCATGCATTCGACCGCAGCACGTGTCCTCGTCCTCGCCGCGCACGACCGCGCGGGCTCCGGCCTCGACGCCGACCGCCAGGCCCTCGTGGGACTCAACGTCGACGCACGCTTCATCGTCACGGCCCGCACGCGCCTGGATGCCGCGTGCCTGCCCGAGATCGGCGCGCGCGGAGCGGGGAGCTGGATCCCCGAGGCACGCCGCGAGCTGCCGGTCGCGGTCTTCAAGTTCGGTCTCTTGCCGACCCGCGAGGATGTGATGGGCGCTGCCTATCTCGTGCGCGAAGCCCGCGCGCGCACAAACGCTCCGGTGTGGGCCGTCGTCGACCCGATGCTCTCCGCCCGCGGCGCGCGCTCCCTCGACCGCGAGGCGGCGCTCGAATACCTGCGCACGCTCGTGCCCGCGAACGTCGTCCTCACGCTCGACCTCGCCGAGCTCGCGCAACTCGCCGACGCGGACGTCGAGCTCCTGGAGCGGGACCCCGCAGCGCGAGTCGAGTCCGCGCGCCGCCTGCTCGCCCTCGGCGCCGCCGCCGTGATCGCGCGGGACGCCCGGAGCACCGAGGACTCTCCCCGCGACCTGCTCGTCAGCCCGGGGATGCGCGATGTCTGGGTCGAGCACCCGCGCATCGTGGGGGAGAAGCTCCGCGGGTCCAGCAGCCGCTACGCGACGCGCGTGGCGGGCCGCTTGGCCCTCGAGGGAGGCCTGGGATGGGCGGCTCGGGACGCCTCGGCCTTGGTCTTTGGCCGTCCCCCAGTGGTCGCCCGGGCCAGCTAGGGCCGGGACTTGCCTTTGCGAGCGGGCACGCTATCCTTCGACGCCCCGGTGCAGGGTTCCTGCACCTCCTTGCGGCTGTAGCTCAGTGGTAGAGCGCCACCTTGCCAAGGTGGATGTCGAGGGTTCAAATCCCTTCAGCCGCTCCACTCCAACCCCGGATGGCGCCAGGGTTTGGCGAGATCCGCGCTCCGAGGCGCCGCTGTCCGCGGTAGCCCCGACTACCGGCGACTACCCGGCTTCACTGCGTCTCGAACGCGGCGCGCGGGACCTGTGACTGCCGGATGATGCTGAGCAGCGTGCCGGTCTTGATTTCGCGGTGATCGGGCACGGGCACCGTGATCGTCGTTCCCGGCAGCTTCCGCTGCATCACCACGTGGCTGCCGCGCTGCCTGACCTCCGCGAACCCGTACGCCTCGAGGATCTTGCAGACCTCTCGTCCGCTGAGGCGTCGCAGCCTAGGCAACCTTGACCTCGACGCGGGTGACGAACACCTCGCCGTGGGCCCGCGTGCGAATCTCCTCGGGGGAGGCGGTCTCGAAGAAGAGCTCGATCGCCTCGACGAGGTTCGTGCGCGCCTCCTCGACCGTAGAGCCCTGGCTCGCGATCTCGAGCTCGGGGCAGAGAGCAACGAACGCGTCGCCTTCGCGTTCGATGAGAGCGGTGTACTGGCGGGTCTTGTCCATGGAGATGGTCTCGCTGCACCGAGTCTAGGCTCAGGGTCGCGCTTGTGGCAAACCGCCTGGGAACTACCGCGACGTCCTGCGTCCGGATGCCTCGATCTGCGCAAGTTTGCACGCGCGGCTCCCGGTCGTATCCTGCTCGCGCACAACGACTTCTCCGAGCTAGGCAGGCCTGGGTTGCCAAGCTGGATGTCGAGGGTTCAAATCCCTTCAGCCGCTCCAGTCCTCGGCGCCATCGCAGGCGCCGATAGCATTTCCGGGCCTGCCAGCGCCGTTTTGCTCCCCTGTGCCCCCGGTGCCGCCGGTGCCCCCGCACCCCTCCCCGCCCGGTCGAGCTCCCACTAGCATCCGCGCACCGTTCCCAATGCGCTTGCGCTCCCCCTCACCGCGCCGCTCGCGGCGCCGGATCGACACCGACATGAGCCTGCTGAAGCTCTCCACTCTCCTGGCCGTCCTCGCGCTCACTCCTTTCGCCTATTCGCAGGGGAGCGTGCTCGCCTCGAGTTCGTTCGACGCGAACGTGCAAGGCTGGTCGCTCGTCGACCTCACCTACCCGGCAGTCCTCTCGCCGCCGCCGATCCTCGGCACGATGACGGCGGCCTGGAGCGCGAGCGGGGGCAATCCGGGCGGTCGCATCTCCTTCGACGACGTGACGGGCAACGTCTTCTACTTCTCGGCGCCCGCGGCGTACCTGGGCGACCAGAGCGCGGCTTACGGCGGGACGTTCAGCTACGACATCGCGGTGACCGGCAGCGGCTTTGGGACACCGCCGGGGTTCCACCAGGAGGACATCGTGCTCGTCGGCGCGGGGCTGACGTTGATCTACGACACGGGCTTCAATCCGCCGACGGGCGCGACGGTGAACTGGCACAGCTTCTCGGTCGAGTTGAACGAGGCGGGCTGGCGGCGGAATTCGTTGCTCGGGCCGGCGGCGAGCCAGGCGGACATGCTCGCGGTGCTCGGGTCGCTTGGCGCGTTGTACATCCGCGGCGAGTACCTGTTCGGCACGGACGACATCGGCTACCTCGACAGCGTCGTGCTGAAGCGGACGGGCGATGTGTTCTGCGCGGGAGACGGGGCGCTCGCGGCCTGTCCGTGCAACAACAACAGTGCACCGGGAGCCGGGCGGGGCTGTCTCAACTCGACCGGCGTCGGCGCGCAGCTCACCGGGGTCGGGGTGGCGCACGTGTCGAACGACAGCCTGCTGCTGCAGTCGAGCTCGATGCTGCCCACGGCGACGTGCATCTTCCTGCAGGGAGCTGCGGCCATCGCGCCGACGGCCTTCGGTGATGGGCTGCGCTGCGCGGGCGGGCAGTTGATCCGGCTGGGCGTGAAGGCGTCTTCGGGCGGAGGCGCGAGCTATCCGCAGGTGGGCGACCTACCGGTCTCGATCCGCGGCAGCATTCCGGCCGGTGGCGCAACGCGCGTGTACCAGGCGTACTACCGCGATCCGGCGAGCTTCTGCACGGCGCTGACCTACAACATCACCGACGCGCTGCTCGTCAACTGGGGAAGCTGAGCGCGCCCGTCGGGCTGATGCGCACGAGCAGTGCGCGGCAGGATCCGGCGAGGGCGAGCTCGCGTTCGTCGGGCGGCGCGAGCCACAAGCTCTCGCCACTCGCGAGTCTCCAGGGGCGCGCGCGGTCACTGGTGCGCGCCTCGAGATCGCCGGAGAGCACGTGCAGGAAGAGGTGCTCGCCGGTGTTGGGCTTCGCGCGCGTGCGCAACTCACCGTCCCAGCACTCGACTTCGGCGCGCGCCCGGCCGGTGCGGCAGAGCACGTTGAAGTCGGAGACCGGACCCGCGACGAGGTCGGCGCTGGTGATCCACTCGCCCTGGAAGCGGTAGGGCTGAAGGCGCGCGAGTTCCTTGCGCGGCGCGGCGCCCGCGTGTTCGAGGACCAGGCCCGCGCCGTCGGTCACGACGAGCAGGCGTTCGATGCCCGGGAAGCTCGAGAAGGGGCCGGGCTCGTCGATCGAGGCCTTGGAGAGGCGCCACTCGAACTCGTCGCGCTCGAAACTCCCTGTGCGCGGCCAGAGCGCGAGCTCGCTGGTGAAGCCGCGGCCGTTCTTCCAGGGGACCTGGCGCGCGTCGGCAGCGCGCAGATGGAGGATCTCGCTCACGAGGAGGGAGAGTGTGCCACGCAGCGGGAGCGGCTGGTATCCTCCGCGAGCGTGACCCCCGAGCTCTCCACGCTGCGCGTCCAGGATGGCTTTCGACTGCGCGGGGAATCGATCTCGCGCCTGGAGACCTTCGTCGACGCCGCGTTCGCGTTCGCGGTGACGATGATGGTGATCTCGGTCGGGACGCTGCCGGGTTCGGTTCCGGAACTGCTGCAGGCGCTGCACCGCGTGCCGACCTTCGCGCTGTGCTTCCTGATCCTGATGCTCTTCTGGAGCGGGCACAACCGCTGGAGCCGGCGCTACGGGCTGGATTCGTCGAGCGTGACCCTCTGGAGCCTCGTGCTCGTGCTCGTGGTGCTGATCTGGCTCTATCCGCTGCGCATGGTGATCGGCGGAGGGATGTACTTCGTGACCGGCGGCTGGGTGCCCTCGGACATGCAGGCGACGAGCGTGGGCGAGCTGCAGGACTGCTTCGTGATCTACGGCGTCGGGTTCGCGGTGTTGAGCGCGGTGATGATCCAACTGCAGCGGCTCGCGCTCGCGGGCGCGGACGAGCTGCAGCTCGATCCGCTCGAGCGGAACGAGACGCGACGTGAGCTGGGTTCGTACGTGATCCTCCTCGCGTTTGCGCTCGCCTCGATCGCGCTGACCTTCGTCGTCCGGCTGCAGTCCTCCCCGCTGGTCGCTTCGCTGCCGGGGTTCCTGTATTCGGGCATCGGCCCGGCGATGCACTTCCACCACGCGCGCTTCCACAGGCTGCGCAGACAGCTGGCGCCGCGCGCAGGTTGATCACTCGGCGACCGGACGCCGCGGACCGAGTTCCGCGACGAGGTTGCCCGCGAGCAACAGCCCTCCGCCGACCCACAGCCAGCTCGTGAGCGTGTCGTGCCCGCGCGCGACGCCGAAGACCAGCGCCCAGATCGGCTCGACGGCGTAGACGATCGCCGCGCGCAGCGGATCGATGCGCTTCTGGAAGACGTTCATCAGCGTGAACGCGATCACCGTCGCGAAGAACGCGCCGAGGAGCAGCGGCTGCAGCCAGTCCCTCGAGCTCAGGAGGTCGGCCAGGTGGCGCGCGTCCGAGCCCGCACCGCACAGCTGCACGAGCGCGAGGGTCAGCGCCGAGAGCGCGGCGACCCAGACGAGCGTGGCCAGCGTCGTCGCCAGTGCATCGCTGGTGCGCGTGTACTTGTCCGTGGCCAGGATGTGCACGGCGGCGAAGAGCGCGCTGACGATCGTCAGGAATTCGCCCAGATGCAGATCGAACTGCGGACGGCCGCGGATCAGGCCCGCGCCGAGCGTCGCGAGCAGCGCGCCGGCGAGCAGCGCGAATCCGGGCCGCACGCGGGCTCTCCAGCAGGTCAGCACGGCGGTGAACAGGACGTAGAGGCTGATCAGGAAGGCCGAGACCGCCGGCGTGAGCTCTTCCATGCCGAACATCTGCGCCACGAAGCACCCGTAGAGCAGAGCGCCGAGCACGAATCCGCCCTTCCAGGCTGCGCGGTCTGCGCGTGCGCGTGCGCGCGGCAGCAGCGCCATCAGGAGTGCCGCGATGCCGAAGCGCAGTCCCATGTAGAGCGCGACGATTTCGGCGACGTGCCCAGGGCCGAGGTGCTCGTGTGCGGCGACTTGCGCCTCCTTCATCCAGCTGAAGGTGATGCCCCAGATCAGGGTCACCAGGCAGAGCGCGCCGAGCGCGAGCCAGGGGCGGTGTGAACGGGTCTGCGCGCGCGTCATCTGCGCCTACTCCAGGAACACGTTGAAGTCGTCCGATTCCTCGCCGTGCAGGATCTCGGACGCGTGGGCGGGGCTCGAGACGCCGAAGAGACGATCCTGCATCGAGGGATCGGTGCCGATCGTGCGCGCGAGTGTCGCGAGGATCTGCAGGTGCAGCGTCGACTCGCCGCGCGGCGTGCCCAGCAGCACGATGCAGTGCAGCGGCTTGTCGTCGGGTGTGGGGAAGCCGAGTCCGTGGCGCGAGAGCGCCATCACGCCGACTGCCTGGTGCCCCTTGGGCAGGATCGCGTGCGGCACGGCCAGTCCTCCGCCCAGACAGGTCGAGGCCTGCGCCTCGCGCTCGAGCACGGAGGCGAGCAGCTCCTTGCGCTCGACGCCCAGCGACTGCGAACGCGCCATGTGGTCGACCAGCTTCTCGATCGCCTGCTGCATCGAGTCGGCCTCGAAACCGGTGAGGATGTTCTGCTCCTGCAGGAAGTCGAGCAGCCGGCGCCGGTCGCGGCCGGCCTCGCCCGAGCGCACGAGCGCCAGCTTGGTGAAGATCGGCCCGACGATCTCGTTCAGCGTCACGACCGTCAGCACGACCGCGAGCAGAAGGTGCAACATCTGCGGCCGATCCTGCAGGTTCGGATCGTCCTGCGCGATCAGCACCAGGCCGATCGCGAGGCCAGCCTGCGGCAGGAGCGCCATGCCGAGGTAGGTGCGCACCTTCTGCGTCGCGCGCGCGAGCGTCATCGCCAGGCGCACCGAGCCGAGCTTGCCCGCGGCGCGCGCGAAGAAGAAGACCAGGCCCGCGATGCCCGCCGACTGCGCCAGGCCCAGGTCCAGCTCCATGCCCGCGAGCGTGAAGAAGATGGCCAGGATCGCCGGCTCGAAGTTGGCGAAGAGCGCGTCGACGAGCTTCTCGCGCTCGGGCGTCAGGTTCGTCTGCACCATCCCCAGGAACAGGCACGAGAGCAGCGGCGAGATGTGGAAGTGCCGCGAAAGACCCGCGGTGAGCAGGATCACGAGCACGCCCGCGGTGCTGATCGTCTCGGGCCTGACGACGAAGCGCTGCAAAAGGTGCATCGTCACGGCGGCGGCGCCGCCGATCAGGCTCGCGAGCGCGATCTGCTGCGCCGGGGCGAGCAGCGCCTCGGCCAGCGTGATCCCGCCCGGCGTCGCGTGCGCGAGCTGGCCCAGCGAGCGCGCGAGCTCGAAGAGCAGGATGCAGGCGACGTTGTTGAGCGCCACCGCCGCGACCAGGGTCTTCACGAAAACGCCGCGCGAGCGCGTCTCCTTGACGAGCGCGACGATCGTCGCCGGCGCGGTCGAGACCGCCATGGCGGCGAGCAGCGCCGCGGGCTCCCACTGCATGCCCGGCACCATCCACAACGCGCCGAAGACGAGCAGCGGCGTGATCGTGCCCTCGAGCAGGAACAGGAACGCCAGGCGCTTGCCCGCGTTGCGCAGGCGCTTGACGTTGAGGTGCGCGCCGACGGTGACCGCGATCAGGCTCAGCGCGAAGTGCGTCAGCGGCTGCAGGCCGTGCACCGCCGCGGGATCGAAAATGCGCAAGCCCGGCCCGATCAGCACGCCGATCAGGATCTGACCGGTGATGCCGGGCAGGTGCAGACGCTTGGCGACCCAGCTCGAGGCCACCCCGGCGGCGATGACGATCGCGAGGGTGAAGAGCGGGTCGGCGTCGGGGAGGAAAGGGGTTTCGGTGGGCAAGCTCCGGCTCGGGCGCGCACGATAGCGTCGCACGGCTCCAGGCGCTCGCGCGAGATCGCCCGCGCCGATCCTGCTAACCTGTGCGCAGCCAGAGTCCTCACCGGTCCGACGCCATGAACACGACCTTCGCCGCACGCCTCGCCCTCTCCTTCGCCGCAATCCTCCCGCTCGCCGCCGGCTGCGCGACCGACAAGGAGGTGCGCGCCAACGCCGAGGGACACGCACCCGCAACTCGAACCGGCCGTGATCAAGGACGCGGAGCTGGCGCAGTACCTGCAATCGATCGGTGCACGCGTCGCCGCCGCGGCGCAGGAGCTCGACAAGCAGCACGTCGGCCCCGACTCGCACTTCAAGGAGGACAACTCCTGGATGTTCTCGACGGACGAGTTCCACCTGGTGAACTCGGATCAGCTCAACGCCTTCACCACCGGCGGCTCGCACATGTACGTCTACGAGCAGCTGATGCAGACCTGCCGCAGCGAGGACGAGCTCGCGGCGGTCGTGGCGCACGAGTTCGCGCACGTCTACTGCCGCCACGTGCAGAAGGGCATGAACCGCCAGATGTGGTCGCTCGGCGGCGCAGCGGCGCTCGGCGCCGTGGGCTACGCCGCGGGCGGCAAGGAACACGGCATGGAGTACGCGACCTACGGCCTGGGTCTGGGGGTCGTCGCGGGCCAGTTCCTGGGCATGGGCTACACGCGCGACGACGAGGCCGAGGCAGACAAGTTTGGATTCCAGTTCTACTGCCGCGCCGGCTGGGATCCCGCGCGCTTCGGCGACTTCTTCCAACAGCTGATCGACAAGGGCTACGACAAGACGCCCGAGTGGCAGAGCGATCACCCGACGCTTTCGAGCCGGGTGCAGGCGGCGCGCACGCGCGCGGAGCAGCTCCCCGCCGACGCCGCGAGCTGGCGCTCGCCGCCGATCGCGGATGCGGGGAAGTTCGCGGAGCTCAAGACGCGCGCCGCGCAGGTCGCGCAGACGACCAAGAAGGACACGGAACTCGGCAAGGCGCAGCTGCTCTTGCGCTCGGTGCCGAGCTGCCTCTTGCCGGTGGACAGCCCGGGGCAGAAGGACGCGCAGGAGCAGCTGAAGGCCGCCTACGCGGCTTCGCAGGCGAAGAAGAAGTAGCGCCGGGATTCCGGTAACGATCCGGCCCGCCGCACCAAGTCTTGGCGCGCGTCATGGACGGATCCCTCTCGCAGACCTTCACTCGCTGGCGTTCGAGCGGCGACCCGCGGCTCTTGGCCGAGGTCTTCGACCGTGCCTCGCCCGAGCTGCTGCGCGTCGCGATCCACCTCGTCGGCGAGATCGGCGCGGCCGAGGATCTAGTGCAGTCCACGTTTCTGACCGCGATCGAGCGCGCCAAGAGCTTCGACGACTCGCGCCGGCTCGAACCCTGGCTCGCGGGCATCCTCGAGAACCACGCGCACGAGCTCGCGCGTCACGCGGCGCGCACGCCCGATCCCGAGCGGCTCGAACAGCGTCTGGAGAAGTCGCCGCTCGAAGAGGTGCTCGCGCGCGAGCTCTCGGCCGAGGTCGCGGCGGCGCTCGACCGGTTGCCCGAGCCGTATCGGCGCACGCTGCTCTTGCGCGTGCGCCACGGGCTCGCGCCGGCGGACATCGCGCACGTCCTGGCGGAGAGCCCGGGAGCGGTGCGCGTGCGGCTGCACCGCGCGCTCGAGATGCTGCGCAAGCAGCTGCCGGCGGGGATCGCATTGGGAGCGCTCTTCGCGCTCGAACCGGCCCGGGGGATGAGTTCCGTGAAAGCCGCCGTGCTCGCCGCCGGCGGGGGAGGAGTGCTCGTGATGAAGAAGATGCTCGTCGGGGCTGGCGTGCTTGCGCTGTTGCTGCTCGCGTGGTGGAAGTGGCCGGCGCTGCCGACGGACGCGTCGCAGGGCGCGGAACCGGCGAGTGCGGAGGTGGCGCTGGAATCGACGCCTGCCCCGCAGCCGGAGGCGCTCTCGACGCCCGTCGTGGGCGGGGATTCTCGCAAGGAAGCCGACGCACCCTCGGCCGCGCCCGCTTTTCACTTCCGTGGCCAGGTGGTGGACGGTGAGTCGGGCGAGCCGCTCGCAGGCGCGACGGTGGAGCTCTATCCCGCGCAGCAACTGAAGGTCTCGGAGATCAAACGCATCTACTTCGAGACGCTCCCTAGGGACTGGGACGGAGGGGAACCGGGTTTCGCGTCGTGGCCCTGGGTCGATGGACCGGCGAGCGCCGCGCAGCGCACCGACAGGGAGGCCCTCACTGTCAGTGCGCCACCGCAGGCAGGGGAACCTGCGCTCGCGAGTCAGCGGACGGCCGCCGATGGGACGTTTGAGCTTGTGGATGCCAGGTCGCAGGGCTTCTTCGTTTGCAAGGAGGAGGGCTACGCGACGCGCATGGTGCCGGTGCGGCGCAGCGTTCGGATCGGGTCGTATCAGGATGGGCACGTGGTCGAACGGACGCTTGCACTCGACTCCCTGCTCGTGCGCATGTACCGCGAGTACGAGGTGCACGGCCTGCTGATCGACGAGCAAGGCGAGCGCGTCCACGAAAAGGTTCAGCTGCGCTTCTTCGGCTCCATGACGTCCAATCAGAGCAAGCCGCAACCCATCGACGATCCGTCTAACCTGGGCTCCTGGACGGTCGAGACCGGGGCGGACGGCGCGTTCGCGCTGCGCGTAGCTGCGCCTCGAGTGCAGCTCGAGCCGCTCGATCCCCGTTGGACCCTTTGCAAAGAGGGGATGCACCCAGGGCGCCACGAGCGCTGGAGTTTCGATACCTGTACCGATCGAACGCAGCAGGACCGAACCCTCTACGTCGTCGTTCGCCGCACGCCCGTACTGCGTGTGCGCGACCGCGATACGCACGTGCCGATCGAGAACCTCGTCGTGATCGCCCGCGGAACGCTCAACGGCTACGCAAGCCTCTGCGGCCCGTACTTCGCGCCCAAGGGCGAACTGCGCCTGACGCGAGACGAGGTCTTCACTGGCCAGGTCCTGCATCAAGACCTGGAACCACAGGAGATCACGGTCTGGGCCGATGGCTATCGCCCTGCAAGTGTGACCGCTGTGCCCGTGCCGGTCGGGCCGGACATCGAAGTCGAACTCTCGCACGGTGAGTTGCCCGTCTGCGAAGGCTACCTCAGGCGCGGATCCGAGCCGTTGCCGGGCGTCACGATCACGCTCGCGCCCGAATCGAGCCGTGGCTGGTACGAGGAGGACGCCGATCGCCTGCTCGATGCGAACCTGACCGACGCGCAGGGCCACTTCACCTTCCGTGCGCCGGCGGGCTTCTTCGTGCTGCGCATCATGCTCGACGGAACGACCCGGCTCCGCTCGGTCGAGTTGCCGCTCACGCGACCGCTCATGATCGACCTGGGGCGCGAGGCCAAGGTCGTCGTCCACGTGCGCGACGCAAGCGGCGCACCCCGGGTCAATCACGTCGTCAGCCTGTCGGGGAAGACCTCGGGACAGCGCATTCGCCACACGGACGCAGGTGGCGATGCCACGTTCGATGGACTCGTCGCCGGGCCGTGCACGGTCACGCTGCCCTACGCCACGACGGAGGGATCGTTCCGCGGCGACTTCGTGAAGGAGCTCGAACTCCTCGACGGTCAGAGCACCCGCATCGAAGCCGTGATCCCGGCCGATGAACCGCGCTTTGCGCACCTTGTCGTTGCCGGGGAGAGCGACCTCTCCGCCTGGAGGGGGCGCGATCCGTGGGGCGCGACGAGCTGGCAGGAAATTGGGATCGACGGATGTGTGCCCGTCGACATCCAGAAGGGCATCCACAGCCTTGAGTTCCAGCGTGGCGCTGCGCAGCGGTGGTCCTTCGTCCTGCCCCATGAACCGCCTGCCGATCTCGTGCTTCCGATCGACCTCGGCGGGCCTGCCTATGACGTGGAAGTCGTCGACTCCCTCACGCATCAGCCCGTCCCCGGTGCCGTCGTCGTCGGTGCGCACGCGGATCCGCAGCAAAGGCCGGGACTGACCGTGAGCGCGATGACCGATGGGCAGGGTATGGCCCGGCTCACGGGGCTCGACGGAACCACGCCCCGCATCTTCGTACGCCTGCGCTCCTTCGACTCGAACACCGTCGACCTGCTGCGTTGGGACAACGGATGGGGCATGGGCCAGTTCGAGCCGGTGCGCAGGGCGGGAGCGCCGCCCGCGCGCTTCACGATCGAACTGCCCAAGGTCGTGGAAGGGCGCTTCGCCGACCTCCCCGAGTTGCACCTCTCCGGCAGCGTGCGCGTGCACGGCACGGGACGCAGGGAATTCTGGGTGGACGGCCTCCCCCTGCTCGCCCAGGCCGACGGCACGCTCGCGTTGCACGCCTCTGGCTCGCGTTGCCAGACAGGCGAGGGTGGGCACTTCGAACTGCGCATGCCGCTCACCGCGCGGGCGCGCTTGCAGGTCTACGACCCGGAGTCCAAGCAGTCCCTGCCCCCGATCGAGTGGGAGCCCGCCCCCGGCCTCACCGAGCAGCAGCGCGACTTCGACTTCCCCTGAAACGCAGAGAGCCCGCCCGGCTCGCGCCGCAGCAGGCTCCCGCTCGCGCCGAGGCGCTCGAGCGTTCAGCGGTTCGCGGTGTACCAGTCGGCGTTGATCTTCGTGTACTCGGTCCACTTCTCGGGGAGCTCCTGCTCGTCGTAGATCGCCGTGACGGGGCATTCCGGCACGCAGGCGCCGCAGTCGATGCACTCGTCGGGGTTGATGTACAGCAGGTCCGCCTTCTCGAACTCGGGCTCGTTCTTGGTCGGGTGGATGCAGTCCACCGGGCAGACCTCGACGCAGGCGGTGTCCTTGGTTCCCTTGCAGGGTTCGGCGATCACGTAGGTCATGGCGTTGGCTCCCAGGGCCGGGTAGGAAACGAGGGTTTCGGCCGCGAAGTGGGTCGCCATGGTAGGGCTCGAGGCCGGATTTGCAACCCCGGCGGTAAGGCGGGCGGGGCAGCGCAGAGAGTGCGCAGGCGAGTGCGAAAAACGCCCCCTCGATCCGCGTGGCCTGCGGAGGTTACCCTGCCCGGACAGGGCCAAGCGCACCCCCCCGATGAGCCTTCTCGAACTCGGCGACGCGAGCATTTTCGATCTGCCCCTCCCGACCTGGGGGCTGGTCGTGCTGGGCTATCTGCTGGGCTCGGTGCCCTTCGGCCTGCTGATCGCGAAGTGGATCAAGGGCGTCGACCTGCGCACTTTCGGCAGCGGGAACATCGGCGCGACCAACGCGATGCGCGCCTGTGGCCGCGGTTGGGGCTACGTCGTGTTCGCGCTCGACTTCCTCAAGGGCTTCGGCCCGGTGCTCGCCTGCATCTGGCTGATCGAGCGGCCCGACTACCGTCTGCTGGCGCAGGTGCTGGTCGGCACCGCCGGGGTGCTCGGCCACTGCTACTCGATCTACCTGCGCTTCGGCGGAGGGAAGGGGGTCGCGACAGGCTGCGGAGCGATCGTCGCGATCGCGCCGGTCGTGTTCCTGTGGGGCGGCATCGCCTGGCTGATCACGCGCGGGTTGACGGGCTGGTCGGGGCTCGCCTCGATCCTGATGGGCTGCACCTTCCCGCTCGCCGTGTGGATCGACGGCGGGCCCAAGGCGCTGCTCGTCGGCGCGACGATGCTGTGCGGCTTGATCATCCTGCGCCACCGGTCGAACATCCGCCGCATGTGGAACGGCACGGAACCGCGCGCGGGCGAGAAGCACGCGGAGAAACCGGCGGCCCGCCAACATGTCTGAGCCCACCCTGAAGCACGCTCTGGTCATCGGCGACGGGAGCTGGGGGACGACGCTGGCCTTGTTCCTGGCGGGCAACGGCATTCCCTGCACGCTCTGGAGCGCGTTCCCCGAGCACGCCGCCGAGATGCAGCAGAAGCGCGAGAACACGCGCTTCCTCCCGGGCTACCGGCTGCCGAGCGGCATCACGATCACCGCCGACCCGCACCGCGCGGCGGACGGCGCCGACCTCGTGATCAGCGTCGTGCCGACGCAGTACCTGCGCTCGGTCTCGCAGCGCTTCGAGGACGCGCTCTCGGGCATGGTGCCGATCGTGAGCGCGACGAAGGGCCTGGAGATCGAGACCTTCAAGACGCCCAGCCAGATCCTGCTCGAGGTGCTCGGCGAGCGGCCGATCTGCGTGCTCACCGGTCCGAGCCACGCCGAGGAGGTCGTCGCGCTCAAGCCCGCGGCCGTGCTCGCGGCGAGCGCGGACCGCGCGCTCGCGCAGCGCGTGCAGGCCGCGCTCAGCGCGCCGAGCTTCCGCGTGTACACGCACGGCGATCCGCTCGGCGCGGAACTCGCGGGCGCGCTCAAGAACGTGATCGCGATCGCTGCGGGCATCTGCGACGGCCTCGACCTGGGCGACAACGCCAAGGCAGCGCTGCTCACGCGCGGCATGGTCGAGATCGCGCGCCTGGGCCACGCGCGCGGCGCGAGCTGGAAGACCTTTTTCGGCCTGGCGGGCATGGGCGACCTCGTCACGACCTGCTTCTCACGCCACTCGCGCAACCGCGCGGTGGGCGAGGCGATCGGCCGCGGCGAATCGCTCGAGAAGGTGCTCAGCGGGATGCGCATGGTGGCCGAGGGCGTGTGGACCGCGAAGGCGCTCTTCGGCCCCGAGGCCGACCTCGGCGAGATCCAGATGCCGATCGCCGAGCAGGTCCACGCGGTGCTCTTCGACGGCAAGAACCCGCGTGAGGCCGTGATCGACCTGATGAACCGCGCACCGACCACGGAGATGGACTCCCTGATCGGAGACTTCGGTTGAGCGCGAGTGTCGGTTTCGTCGTTTTCCTGCTGCTGACGTTGGCGTGTCTTGCGGGTGCGGTCTCGACCGGACTGCGCGCCTGGCGTCGTCGGCACCTCGCATGCGTCGCGGGAGCCGTCGCGTGCCTGGTGGCGACGATCTACTACGCGCTCGCCCTCGGGCATCTGTACGACCTCGACGCCGCGGGCTGGATCACGCCCGTGCACAAGACGATGGCGAAGGTCGCGACGGCTTCGTACCTGCTGCCGGTCGTGAGCGGCGTGCGCACGATCTTCCATCCGCCGACGCGCAGGCTGCACCGCAAGATCGCCTTCCTCGTGCTCTCGTTGACGATCGCGACGGCGCTGACCGGCACGTGGATGCTGCTCGCCTCTCCGCGTCTTCCGGGCTAGGACTCGCGGATCACGCGCAGCGTCTTGATCAGGATCGGCAGCGCGAGCAGCGAGAGGTTCGCGAGCAGCGGTACGAGCGTGAGCAGGATCCAGGCTGCCTTCGCGCGAATCGTCCAGATCGCGACCAGCAGTCCCGGCAGAGCGAAGGCCCCGCCGATGAGCGCGGTCGTGCGCAGCGTCGGGGCGAGCTCGGGCGCGAGACGCGCGAGGAAGACTTCGATCCACCACACGCCCCAGCCCAGGCTGGCGAGGATCATCGAGAGCATCCAGGTGCGGTGCCTGCGGCGCACCACGACGGTGCGCATTTCAGCGAGCTTGCGCAGCGGACGGGCCATGCCTGCGATTGTCCGCGAGGGGCGCCGAGGGCTCAAGCAGCGCCCGGATTGACCTCGCGCGGCCGGAGCCGTATAACCTCACCCCACTTCACCGGGTCGGGGCGTGGCGCAGCCTGGCTAGCGCGCTTCCTTGGGGTGGAAGAGGTCGGAGGTTCGAATCCTCTCGCCCCGACCAATTTCTCGGCGAGAATCGGCAGGCGCATGCGTCTCCTTCTCGCCCTGTGCCTGCTCTGCGCGGGCGCCTGCCGTACCGGGCCCCCGAATCCGAGCGAGGGCGAGTTGCAGCGCGAGGCGCGCAGCGTCGTGCAGGATCCCGCCTTCACGCTCTACTCGCCCTACGACTCGGCGGCGAGCGCCGAGTTCGCCGGCTCGGTGCGCGCGGAACTCGCCCTGGTGCGGGCGCTGATCCCCGACACGCGCACGGAGGTGCTGCGCCTGTACCTCGCGCCGCTCGAGGTGCAGGGCGAATTGCGCGCCTGGGAGACCCCGTCGAACAGGAGCCTCAAGGGTGCGGCGACCGAGGGCGAGTACGCATTCGTCTACGTTCCCTCGAGCATGCGAGCTTCCGCCGCGCTCGAGCGCGCCGCGTTCATGCGCGGCGGCACGCTGCGGCACGAGCTCGCGCATCTGTGCGCGAACCGCGCCGGCCTTGCCGGAGCAGCGTGGTTCAACGAGGGGCTCGCGCTGGAGGTCGAGTCGATGCGCGAGGTCGGCGGTGAGCTGCACCTGCATCCGTTCCCGGTCTACCTGCACGCCGCGCGCCTGACGGCCAAGCCCGGGGCGCTCGTCGAACTGCTGCACTGGTCGAACGGGGACCGCCTGACGCAGAGCGAGCGCTCGCTGCGCTACGTCTGGGCACAGGGGTTCTTCCGTTTCCTCGCCGAGCAGCAGCCGGCGCAGACCTTCGTCGAGCGCGCGCGCGCCGTGCATGCCCTGTCGGATTCGAGCCTGCGCGCATGCGAGGCTGCCTGGCTCGAATGGCTCGGTGCTCTCGACGCCCTGGAGCGCATCCGTGCGGGTGCGAACTCCGGTTCCGCGCTGGAGCGCGAGCTGTGCGTCGGCGTGCTGCCGAGTCTCGCGGAGAGCCGCGTGCCCGAGGTCCTGACGCGCGCCGCCGACGAGTTCGCGCTCGCGAAGCTGGGCGAGAGCGGCTGCGCGGATGCAGCCGCGACCTTCCTGCTCTTCTTCCGCTCGGGCGCCTTGCGCGCCGAGGACCTCGGGCGGCTCGAGCAGTCCGGCGAACCCGCCCGCGTGCTCGCGGCGCAGGCGCTGCGCTGCAGGCGCAACGAGCCGTTCGAGCTCGAGCGCGCGCGCGCTGCCTGGCGGCGCGTGCCCGAGAACGAGCGCGGCGCTCTGTACGTGATCACGTTGCTCATCCCCGGACTCCTCGGGCCGGATTGACAGCCGCGAGGGAACGCGGGAGGCTGTGCGGATGAAGCTGCTCCTCGGCCTGTGCGCGCTCGCGTTCGTGTTTCAGGTGCCGGTCGAGAAGCCGCTCGCGATCCCGGCCTTCACGGCCTACTTCCGGCCCGATCCCGACGACGGGCCGCGGCGCGAGAAGGGAGGCGGGCTCACGCACTGGAAGTCCGCGACGGCGCTCGAGTGGTTCGTGCGCATCGAGAAGCCGGGCGAGCTCGCGCTCGCGCTGCAGCTCGCCGGCGACGCGCCCGAGGCCGCGGCGCTGCGGCTGCGCGTGGTTTCGCAGGCGGACGCGAGCATCGCCGGCGGCTTCGAGCTCGCGGTCGACAAGGGTGCGCACGAGTTCGCGCTGCCCTTCGGCAGCCTGCAGCTCTCCAAGGCCGGCTACTACGGCCTGCGGCTCGAGAGCACGGGCCCTGCCGAGCGCGCGCTGCCCGACCTGCGCGCGCTCGTGCTCGGCGGCGAAGCGGCGGTCGGCGCGCACTTCTCGAACGTCGAGCGGCGCAACGCGGCCTCGGTGCACCTTGGGTATCCGGTGCCGAAGGAGGCGCGCGAGGAGATCGAGTGGTTCTACGTCGAGCTCGAGCCGCGCACCGAGCCGCTCTACACCTACTATGAGGCGACGGGCTTCGATCGCGGCTACTTCGGGATGCAGGTCAACAGCCCGACCGAGCGGCGGATCATCTTTTCGGTCTGGGATGCCGGCGACGAGGCCGTCGATCGCAAGAAGGTGGCGGAAGCGGATCGCGTGAAGCTGCTCGGGAAGGGCGAGGAGGTCGTCGCGAGCGACTTCGGCAACGAGGGCACGGGCGGACACAGCCACCTCGTGCAACCCTGGAGGCTCGGGGAACGCTTTCGCTTCCTCGTGCACGCCGAGCCGGGCACGGGCGAGCTGGCGGCGACGACCACCTACACGGCCTGGTTCTGGTTCGCGGAAAAGAAGCAGTGGGGGCTCATCGCGAGCTTTCGCGCGCCGCGTGACGGGCATTTCCTGCACGGGCTCTACTCGTTCAACGAGAATTTCGGCGGCAGCAACGGCGACGAACGGCGCGTGTGCGGCTTCGGCAACGGCTGGGTGCGCACACATGAGGGCGCGTGGATCCCCTTGAACGAGGCGCGCTTCACGCACGACGGCCACGGCAAGGAGCAGCGTCTGGACCGCAGCGCCGGCGTGCAGGACGGACGTTTCTACTTGGCGAATGGCGGCTTCGTGGACGACGCCACACCCGGTGCGGTGACGCGCGCAGGCGACGTGTTGAAGCTCGAGAAAAGCGCGGGAGAGCACCCGCTCGACAAGGATCTGCCCGCACGATGAAGAGCTTCCCGCTGCCCTTGTTCCTGGCCCTCGTCTGTGCCTGCGCGGCGCCGGAGCAGCCCGCTCCGAGCGAGAGCGACGCGCCTGTCGGTCCGCGCGCGCAGGGCGGCTACGTCCTCCCGACGCGCCAGGTGGTCGAGCCCGCGGGCACGACGCTCGCCTTCGATGGCCGTCCGCTCGATCTCGTGGTGTCGCCCGACGGGCGCTTCGTGTTCGTCAAGGAGAAGGGCAGCGTGCTCACGATCGACGCGCACGACACGACGCTCGTGAGCCGCTACCGCGCGGAGAAGCTTGCTTGCTCGATGCACGGTCTGGCGCTCGCGGGCGACAAGCTCTACCTCACCGGCACCGAAGATCAACTCTTCGAACTCGCGCTCGCGGCAGACGGGAGCCTTGCGGCCTCGCGCACGCTGCGGATGCCCCAGGCGGAGGTCGGCGGCGATCCGTACCCCTGCGGAGTCGCGCTTGGCGCGGATGCTGCGACCGCGCTCGTGTGCCTCTCGCGCGGCAACGCGCTCGCGCTCGTCGACTTGCGCAGCGGAAACGTCACAGCGACGATCCCGGTCGGCATCGCGCCCTACGACGTCGTGCTCTCGCCCGATGGACGCAGCGCGTACGTCTCGAACTTCGGCGGCCGCCACGCCGTGGCGGGGGACAAGACCGCGCCGAGCTCGGACACGCCGCTCGTCGTCGACGAGCGCGGCGTCGGCGCGAGCGGGACGATCAGCGTGGTCGATCTCGAGGCGCGCGCGTGCGTGGCCGAGATCGCCTGCGGCCTGCACCCCTGCGATCTCGTGCTCACGCGCGACGGTTCGCGCTTGTACGCCGCGGCCGCGAACTCGGACGCCGTCTTCGTGCTCGACACGCGCAAACGGAGAGTGGTCGAGGAGATCTGCGTGCGGCCCGACCCCGCGCTGCCCTTCGGCAGCCTGACCAACGCGATCGCGCTCTCGCCCGATGAACACACGCTCTACGCCGCGAACGGCGGCAACAACGCGCTCGCTGTCGTGCAGCTTGGGCGTGCGGACTCGAACACGCTCGCGGGGTTCATCCCGACCGGCGCGTTCCCGGGCGCGATCGCCGTGAGCGGAGAACGGCTCTTCGTCGCCAACGTGAAGGGCGAGGGCTCGCGCGCGACGAAGGATGGCCAGAAGGGCTGGCACTCGCCCAACGAGCGCGGCTCGGTCTCCTGCATTCCCGGTTTCGATGCGCAGACGCTCGCGCAGTGGACCGAACGCGCACTGCGCAACGCGCGCGTGCCGCAGGCGCAACGAGCCGCCGCGGCGCGCGCGGGCACAGGAGTCGCTGCGCGACCGGTACCGCGCAAAGTCGGCGAGCCCTCGACCATCGAGCACGTCGTGTACGTGATCAAGGAGAACCGCACCTACGACCAGGTCTTCGGCGATCTCGCGCAGGCGAACGGCGACCCGAGCCTGTGCATCTTCGGGCGCGAGGTGACGCCCAATCAGCACGCGCTGGCCGAGCGCTTCGTACTGCTCGACAACTACTACTGCAACGGTGTCGTGTCGGCCGACGGACACCAGTGGGCGACGCAGGGCGTGGTCGTCGACTACCTGGAGAAGCAATTCGGCGGCTGGACGCGCAGCTACGACCTGGGCACCGACGCGCTGACCTACGCCTCCAACGGCTTCCTCTGGGACGCGGTGCTGCTGCGCGGCCTGTCGTTCCGCAACTACGGGGAGATGGACTTCGCGCACATCGATGCGCCCAAGGGCACGTGGTTCGACGTGCAGCAGGCCGTGCGCGACGGCGGCTTCCGCTCGTCGCGCAGGATCTCACCCGACGAGCTCGCGCGCTACTCCGCGCCGGACTACCCCGGCTGGAACATGGCGATCTCCGACCAGCTGCGCATCGACCGCTTTCTCGACGAATTCCGCGAGATGGAGAAGAGCGGCGAATTCCCGAGCTTCACGATCGTCTATCTGCCGCAGGACCACACCTCGGGTCTCGACGAGAACTCGCCCACGCCGCGCGCGCACGTCGCGGACAACGATCTCGCCGTCGGAAGGCTGATCGAGGCGCTCTCGAAGAGCCGTTTCTGGGCGAGGACGGCGGTCTTCATCAACGAAGACGATCCGCAGAATGGCTGGGATCATGTCGACGGCCACCGCTCGACGTGTCTCGTCGTGAGCCCGTGGGCGAAGCGCGGAGCCGTGTTGCACCGCTTCTACAACCAGACTTCGGTGCTGCGCACGATGGAGCTGATCCTGGGACTGCCGCCGCTGAGCCAGCAGGACGCGGCGGCCGCGTCGATGGACGAGTGCTTCACCGACGAACCGGACTTCACGTCCTTCGTCGCGCTGCCGAACAGCATCCCGCTCGACGAGCGCAACCCGAAGAAGACCGCCCTGGCGAACTCGGCGCTGCCGCTGCTCGCCGAGTCGGACGCGCAGGATCTCTCCGTGCCCGACCGCATCGACGACGACGTGTTCAACCGCGTGATCTGGTACTCGGTGCGCGGGGAGCAGCCGTATCCCGCGAGGTTCGCGGGCGCGCACGGCCGCGGGCTCGAGAGTCTGGGGCTGGAGCTCTCGGATGAGGGCGCGGCGGATGACGACGACGACTGAGCTCAGCGCGGAATTGCGTTGAGCGTGTAGTACGCCGCGTCGTGCAGCAGCGGCTCGCCCTCGGCGGAACGAAGCTTGACGTGCAGCTCGTGCACGTAGCCCGCGCGCCGGCCGTCGACGGCAATGTGCACGCTCTTCCCGTCGGGCGCGACGCGCGCTGCGCTCACGTGAAGTGGCCGCTTCTCGACCTCGTCGCTGCCGTAGGTCTCGTGCAGCAGGTAGGTGTAGCTCTCGCCGCTGTAGGAGGCCAAGTCGGCGGCGCTCGCTGGATCGATCGGCTGCGTGAAATCCAGGTCGAAACCGTCAGGGCTCGCGCGCAGGGCGAGGATCTCGAAGGGCATCTCGCCGGTCCAGACCAGTCGCTCGAGCCCTGCGCTCTTCGGTCCGAGGCTGCCCCAGCCGCGGTTGGTTTCGCCGCAGAAGAGCGAGCCGTCCTTGCCCCAGCCGACGCGCACGACACCGCTCGCGAGTCCGACGCGGAAGGGGAAGCACGCACCTTGCCAGCGGCCGTCGACCTTCTCCAACGCGACGCGCATCACCGAGGACTGGTACTGGTCGCCGATGAAGATCTGGTGAGCGAAGGGTCCGAACCTGCCGCCCGCCTGGTCCCAGACGAAGCCCGAGGGCGAGCGGCCCATCTTGTCGTAGGGGAACCACACGGCCGGGAGTCGGAAGCTCGGGATCTGCTTCGACACCTCGGTCATCAGCACCTCGTTCTTGGGGTGGCCCGGATCGGCGAACTTCCAGAGCGGGTCCTTGCACGAATCGACGCCCCAGGGGTGGCCGTAGAACATGCCCTCTTCGAGCAGCGAGAGCTTGCTCGTGCCGCACCACTCGCCCTGGTTGTCGCTGTAGAAGATCTCGCCGTCGGGGCTCGTCGCGACACCGCAGGGAGAGCGCAGGCCCGCGCACACCGGCTGCATCGCTCCCTGCGGCGTGATGCGCAGCGCGAAGCCGCGCCACTTCACACTGCCGAAGGGCTGGTCGCCGAAGGGCCGGTTGCTCGTGACCCAGAAGTTGCCCTCACGGTCGAGTACGGGCCCGAAGAGGTACTCGTGGTAGTTGCCGCTGATGTTCCAGTCGTCGCAGACGGTCTCGAGCTCGTCCGCGCGGTCGTCGCCGTCGATGTCGCGCATGCGCGAGAGCTCGGCGCGCTGTGCGACGTAGATCCAGCCCTCGTGCGGCAGCAGACCGAGCGGCTCCTGCAGTCCCTGGGCGTAGAGATGGAAGACCGGCTTCGTGCCCGGCTCGCCGTAGGCGTTGTCGACGATGTAGACCTCGCCGCGACGCGTGCAGATCATCGGGCGGCCATCCTCGAGCAGCGTGATGCCGCTCACCTCGAGCACGAGCTCCGCGGGCTGCTCGACGGGCTCGAGGCGGTAGTAGCGCGACTCCTGCGGCACGGCCTGCAAGGCCGCGAAAACCAGCATCGGGATCACCAGGTCACCTCCACTTCGGCGTGCGCGACATAGGCACCGTCGGCCTCGCGCGAGAACGAGACGTGCGTGTGCAGCGTGGAGCCGGGGCTCGCGCGCAGGTAGAGATCCTCGATCGGCTTTGGCGAACGCAGCTCGAAGCGCCGCGTGAGGCCGAGAGTGCCCTGGCGCACGAGCGGCACGCAGGACTCCGCGATTTCGACGTCGCGCACGCGGTAGCGGAAGGTCGGCCGGCGCTGCGCGTCGTAGCGCGTGCCCAGGCGCTTGAATCCTGCCGCGCGGCCCATCTGCTCGGGCCAAGGCGCGTCGCTCGACGAGAGGAAGGCGAGTGTGGGCGCCTGCTCGAACTCGAGCAGCTCGTCGCTCTTGGGCCATTCGAGTCCGCCGGCGCGGCCTTCCCACGTCCCGCGCGCGTTGAAGAAGCGTCCGCGCCAGGCGCACACGAGATGCGAGTTCTCGAGGTCGAAGGCGTAGTGCACGAGCTCGGGGTTGCCGACCAGCAGCGCGCGCGGGCTGGTGTTCTTCAGGAACACGCCGCACAGGATCGCCTCGGTCGTGGGCACGAGCTCGTACTCGCTGTCGGCCACGACGAGGCCGTCGGGCAGCGGCATCGAGCGGCCGAGCGAGACGTAGCTCCAGAGCGCGTCCGCCTGCTGCTTGGGATCGCCGTCGAGGATCGTGCGCGCGGCACTCTTGCCTTGCGCGTCCCAGAAGATCGGCATGCGCGTGTTCATGCCCAGGGACTTGGGATCGAGCAGGAGCTGCCGGAACCACCCGGGCTTGATGCGCTCGCGCACGTGCGCGAGGTCCACAGCCGGGATTCCCAGCGATTTCGTGCCGTCGAAGGCGTGGCACTGGATGCAGCCGAGTCCGCCCGTTCCCGCGAGCTTGCGACCCGTCTCCGCGCTGGCGGACGAGAAGGCCGGCGCGACGAGGTCCTTGGGCGAACCGTCCACGTGCTCGAAGAGCGCGCCGAGCTCACCGACGTTCGCCGCACCGTACTGCGGCATGCGCGTGGCGATGTAGGGACGCTCGACGGCGCCCTCGAGCAGCACCTTGGAGATCGCAGCGGGGTAGAGCTTCGAGCCCACGGCGTCGAGGTGCGGCGGAAGGCGGCCCTCGTTGCCTAGGTCCACTTCGACGCTCGTGCGGAAGTAGGGGAGCTTCTGCTCGTTCGGCCCGCCCTCGCCGTCGCGCGAGTGGCAGGCCAGACAGTCCAGGCGCGCGAGCGTGGCGCGCAGCTCCTCTTGCTGCGTGCGCGGCGCGGCGAGCGCGGCGAGATCGCGGGTGACTCCGCGCAGCTGTGCGCGCTGCTCCGGGGTGAGATCGAAGTGCGGCGAGCGCGGATCGGGTCGCTCGGCGAGGCAGCCGCGTTCGACGCCCGCGGCCAGCTCGGCGAAGGGCCGCGCCGCGGGCTGCACCACGGGCTGGTTGCCGAGCGTGTGACACGCCGCACAACCGAGCTTCGTGAACGCTCCTCGCCCGCGCGCGGCCTGCTGCGCATCGGCCACGAAGGGCTCGGAGGGTGCCACGAAGCTCAGGCTCGAGTGCGACAACACCGCAGCGGGGAGGACCTCTTTCTTTCCGCCGGGCGGTTGCCAGCGCACGCTCAGTTCCTCGCCGCCGGCGGCCTCGAAGTACGTGATCCGCAGGCCGTGCAGCCCGGGTTCGAGCGTGAGCGCGCCACTGGCTTCCACGGCAGGGTGAATCCCGTCGTTCGAGACGACGAGCTTCCCGTCGACGTAGAGCATCGAGCCGTCGTCAGAGAGCGTGGAGAATTCGTAGCGGCCGGGCGCGTCGACGCGCACGAAACCGCGCAGCACGAGGGCGAAGTCGTCCTCGGGGTGCTGCGAGGGAAGTTGCGAGAGATCCTCGAGCACGCTCGTCGCGCTCGCGCTGCGGCCCTCGAGATCGATCGCCGCGCTGTCGAACCTGCCCTCGTAGAGCTCGCACAGGAGACCCGGCGCGGCCAGCGAGTCGCCGCTGCGTGCCTGGGAGCGCAGCAGATAGGCGGCGATCGAGCGCGCTTCGCTGCCCGAGAGCCGGAGCGAGGGCATGCGCCCGGAGGGGCGAGCGGCGAGCGGGTCGAGGAGGAAGCGGGCGAGCGCGTCGACCGTCGTGGCGGCGCGCAGCTGCTTCAGGTCGGAATCGGGGTTGGAAACGAGCCCCTGCTCGAGCCCTCCCGTCCAGAGCGGCTCAGCGAGGGAATCGGCGTCCTCCTCGGCCGCGTGGCAGGCGATGCACCCGACGGAGTGGAAGAGCTGCCGCCCGCGTTCGAGCTCGCTCACGTCGACGGCGGTCGCGCGGGCATCGAGCGGGCCGCCGAGCGAGGCGAGGTACTGCACCAGGTCGCCGGCTGTCGCCACGCGCTCGCGTGCCGCGAGTCCTGCGAGCAAGTCCGGCATCGCCGAGTGTGGCTTCTCCGCACGCGGATCCAGCAGCCACGCGCGCAGCGCTGCGGGCGACTTGCGCGCACCAATCCCGGCCAGGTCGGGGGCCGCCTCGGGCCGCAGACGCGACTGCACGGCGGGCTGCGCCGCGTGGCAAGCGACGCAGCGCAGGCGCGACATCCGTGCCTGGACTTGTGCGCGCGTTGCGCCGTCGATGGGCGCGGATTCCACCATCAGGCTCGTCGAACTCGTACTCGAACACGCAGCAGCACAGAGCAGCGCGCCGCCGAGCAGCAGCGCGACAGGGCGGGGGATCCTGAGCATGGCGCGGAAGATATCCTGCTTCCCCGCCGGCCGAGGCGGAGAGATCGAAAACACGCTCCCGGGCATCGCCAATCGCTGCCGCGGCGGTTTTCACGTCGCCCTGGAGCGGCTGCGACGCGCTTCCGGCTACAATGGCGCCCACATGGCACGCATGTCCAACCGCGATCGCATTGCGCACGCAGCCGCCGAGGCCAAGGCCGCGGCCGAGGAGAAGGCGGCCAAGAAGGCCACCAAGAAGCCGGCGACGGCGCGCCCCAAGCGCACCGCGGTTCCCGTGCGCATGAAGATCGTCTGGGACGTGATGAGTCCGACCGGCGTCAAGGTGAAGACCTTCGCCTACCCCGACAAGGAACTGGCGGAAGCCGAGACCGAGTCGCTCAGCCGCACGACGGGCCGTTCGCACGTTCTGCGCGCCAACAAGGTCCCGATGGAGTGAACGCGCCGCGCGCGTTCAGCTACCGAGCATCCGCGCCTTCACGCTGCGGCCCTTGAGCTTGCCCGCGGAGAGCTTCGCCAGCGCGCGCTTGCCGATCGATCGCTCCACCGCGACATAGGCCGAGAGCTCGTTGACCTGGATCTTGCCCACCTGCTCGCCGCGCAGGCCGGCCTCGCCCGTCAAAGCGCCGAGCACGTCGCCGGCGCGGATCTTCTCGCGCCTGCCGCCCGCGATCTGCAGCGTGACCATCGGCGGGACGAGCGGATCGCGGCTCGCCGGCTCGAGCTCGCGCAGCGTGTGCCATTCGCAGGGCGTGCTCTGCAGCTCCTCGATGCGCTCGAGCCGACCGCGCTCGCGCCGCGTGACGAGGCTGAAGGCCCAGCCTTCGCGGTCGACGCGTCCGGTGCGGCCGATGCGGTGCACGTGCACGTCCGGATCGGGCGAGAGCTCGACGTTGACGACCGCCTCGAGCTCGGCGATGTCGAGGCCGCGCGCGGCGACGTCGGTCGCAACGAGCACCGAGCAGCTGCGATTCGAAAACTGCACCAGTACCTGGTCGCGCTCGACCTGCTCGAGCTCGCCGTGCAGCGCGAGCGCGACGATGCGCCGTTCGCCGAGCAGCGCGAGCAAGTCGCGGCACTGCTGGCGCGTATTGCAGAAGGCCAGCGTGCGCTCGGGGCGGAAGTGCTCGAGCAGGCGCGCGACGGCCTCGAGCCGGCGCTCCTCGTCGACCTCGTAGAAGCGCTGGCGGATCTTCCCGGGCGCGTGCTGCTCGAGCAGCTTCACCTCGCGCGGCTCGCGCAGGAACTTCTGCGCGAGCTCGGTGATCGCGTCGGGAAAGGTCGCGCTGAAGAACAAGGTCTGGCGCTCTTGCGGGCACTGCTTGAGCACGCTGCGGATGTCGTCCTGGAAGCCCATGTCGAGCATGCGGTCGGCCTCGTCGAGCACGAGCGTCTTCAAGCCGTCCAGGTTCAAGGTCCCGCGCCGCAGGTGGTCGAGGATGCGCCCGGGAGTGCCGACGACGACCTGCGCGCCGTGCTCGAGGCTCGCGAGCTGCGGACGGATCGGGCTGCCGCCGCACAAGACGAGCACCTTGATGTTCTCCTCGGAGCGCGCGAGGCGCCGGATCTCGCCGCGCACCTGTTCGGCGAGCTCGCGCGTGGGGCAGAGCACGAGCGCCTGCACGGCGAAGCTGCGCAAGTCGAGCTTCGCGAGCAGCGGCAGTCCGAAGGCTGCCGTCTTGCCGCTGCCGGTCTTCGCCTGCGCGAGCACGTCGTGTCCGGCGAGCGCGTGCGGCAGGCTCGCGGCCTGGATCGGCGTCATCGCGTGGTAGCCCAGCTGCTCGAGGTTCGCGAGCGTGGTCTCGGGCAGGCCCAGCGAGCGGAAGGAGGGACCGGCGGCCGGCGGGGGAGTCTTGGGGGGTGTCTTCATGTCGGACGCGCTGCACGCGAACACGCATCATCCCATGCCGGAGCTCGCGAAGTAAGTCCTGCGTCGGCGGCGCGCCGGGAGCCGCGGCCCGCGCAGGCGCTGTTAGGCTGAGCCGCAGTCATGCTCCACGCGCTCGCACGCTGTGTCGCCTTCGCCTTGCTCGCGGCCGGATTCGCGCCGGCACCTGACCGACTCGCGGAGGAGGTGCAGCGCTGCGTCGCGCTCGCCGCGGACAAGCAGACGAGCGAGGAGTTCTCGAGCTCGGTGCGTAGCTCGAGCGTGGCACCGCTGCAGCAGGTCGAGGCCGATCTCGCCGCCGGGCGGCGTTTCGCGGCGCTGCACCGGTTCGCGTCCTTGCGCATCAACCTCGAGGGTGTGCGCTACGTCGACGGACTCGCAGCCGACAAGCGCGACGAGGAAGCCTTCGAAGCCGAGTGGAAGAGCGTCGGCGAGCGGCTCGCGCGGCACGGCTCGCGCGCGGCGCAACTGCGCGGAATCGCGAACGCGGCCCTGCGCGCGGAGGCCGAGGCCACGCTGCCGCAGGCGGGGATCCTGCGCGAGGCGAGCCTGGAGTATGCGCGCAGCACGGAGCCGAAGTTCGGACTCTTCTATCTGGGCTCGGCGCTGGCCGCGGACGACTTCGTGGACCTGTGCGCGAGCCTGGACGTGCACAGCGACAAGCGCCCGCCGTCGCTGCGCTCGGTGCGCGCGGAGATCGACGCGCTGCAGCAGGAGTTGCTGGCCGCGTACAAGCCGCCGCTCTCCGTCGAGCGGCACTCCGCGTTCATCGGCGCGAGCTCCGCGCTCAAGGAGGCGCGCGCTCTCGATGCGCAGGGCCGACCCTACGGTGCGCTGTTGCGCATGCTCACGGCGGCGGCGCGCTGCGAGATGCTGCTCGATTCGTCCCCCGCGCCGACCACGGAGGGCCTCGCGTACCTGATCGACAGCAATGCGACGCGCATCGAGGCGGGGGACGTGGACCACAGCATCGCACAGGTGTTTCTCGAGCTCGCGCGCGCGGAGGTCGCGGCCGCGCCCGGTACGAGTCCACCGATCGCGGTGGCGATCGCGAAGCGTTCGCTGCCGCTGTATTTCCGCGCGCTCCGGCCCGCCGAACCGACCGCGGAGCCGGCAAGGGCCGAGGTGGACCTGACGCTCGTGCGCTGGCCCTTCACATGAAACCTCTGCGATCCAGCAGGTCTGCTGGCCCAGAGCGTCGCAGCGGAGTTCGGTGGACGGGTGCGTTTCGTCGAGGAGGACTATGGCCACTCGGAGCTCGCGCGGCGCTTCGGCGTGACGCGCTACCCGGCGATCTTCGTCGGTGACGTGCTCGTGGCGACGCCCAATGACTTCGGGTTCTATCCGAAAGAAGGCGGCACGGGCGGGCGCTACGCCTCGATCGACAAGGCCGAGAGCCAGCTGAAGTTCCGCGCCGACCTCGAGCAGATGCTGAAGCTCATGCTCGAGCACGGGCGAGGATGCGCGCGCGCCGCGGCGTCGCCTGCGCCCGATGCGAGCCTCGCGGAGTGGCCCGCGCTCGCGCTCGCGGACCTCGAGGGGCACGCGATCACTCGCGCGAGCCTCGCCGGCCGGCCGGTGATCGTCGAGTTCTGGGCGACCTGGTGCCCGCCGTGCCGCGCCACGTTGCGCTGGCTGGGCGAGTTGAAGCGCCGCTACGGCGAGCAGCTCGCGGTCGTGGCGATCTGCATCGAACCCGAGCCCGCGGCGGTGCAGAAGCTCGTCGGCGAGCTCGGTCTGCCGTTCCACTGGGTGCTTGGCACGCCCGAGATCGTGCGCGCCTTCGGCGATGTGAGCGCCGTGCCCACGCTGCACGTCTTCGACGCGCACGGCAAATGCGTGCAGTCGCACTTCGGCGCCACCCCGCAGCTGCACGAGCGCGTCGAGGCGGCGCTGCCAGATCTGCTCAAGTAGCCATCGCGCTCAACGCACGCCGCAGAGCTGCGCCATCGCCTCGCCGAGCGCGTGGCCGACGAGGTAGTAGGTCTCGCCGTTGCCGAACTCGTGGTGACCGTGCTCGGGGTTGGGCGAGTCTTCCGGCTTGCGCACGAAGTCGTGCGTCTGGACGAAGGCGACCGTGCCCGCGAACTCCGCGCGCGTCGCGGCAGCGCGCTGGGCCTTGCGCAGCGCGTCCCACTCGCCTTCGGCCTTGACCCACGCCCCGGTGATCTCGCCGACGACGACCGGCAGCTTCGGCGCATTGAACTCGTTGCGCACGTCGTGGATGAGATTGACGAGATTCTGCTCGTACTCGGGCACGGCGTGCTCGGGATCACAGCCGTCGTTCCAGCCCTGGTACCAGACGAAGCCCGCGAGCTCCCAACCCTCGTTCTTGTAGGCGGGGAAATCCTTGGGGAGCCGCTCGAGCGCCTCGCGCACCTCGCGGATCATCTTCGTGTAGTAGGGGCCGACCGTGCCGCCCGAGGACGGCGGCCGGAAGTCGGCGTACAGGCTCTTGCCGCCCCAGGCGGTCTTGACGAGCAGCACCTGCGCGCCGAGCGCGTCGCCGACCACGTGGCCGAACTCGAGTTCGGGCCCGAAGTGGTGCTCGTCGTAGGGCGTGAAGCCCAGCGCGAGCGGCCCCTTCTTCAGCGTGCCATCTTCCAACTGGTAGCGCACCCAGACATCCTTGCGCACGGCCCACTTGCCCTGCGCGTCGAAGAGGTGCGCGTACTGCTTGCGGCGCGCCGGATCGTGCGCGTACTGCGCGAGCGAGCCTCGACCGTCGTTGTAGTCCTTGGGATTCCAGGTCGGATCGAGGTCGGCGATCGCGGGACCCTCCATGTTCGATTGACCCGCGAGCACGAAGACCTGCAGCTTGCGCCCGCCGGTCATACGCGACTCCTTCGGTAGTTCCTTCGTGGCACCGATCGTCGCGATTGCCTGCTCGACGGCTGCGACCTTCTTCGCTCGGCCCTCCTCGGAACCGTCCTTCTCGTCGCGGAAGTACTGCGCCAGCTCCGCGAGCTGCGGCAGCAGCGGCCGCGCGGCCGCGCCGTAGAGCACCAGTGCCTGCATGATGGCTCCCGTGCGCTCCTCGCTCGCCCACGGGTTCTGGTGGCGCGCGTAGTCGACGCAGGCCTGCATGCCCTCGGGGCGCTTGTGCTTGGCGAGCAGCTGCAGCCCCGCGACGCGGATCCCGTCGGCAAACATCTCGCCGCTCGGCGCGGAGCTGCGCACCGCGGCCAGGATGTCGGGCCAGAGTTGTTCGAGCTCGTCATCATTGAGCTTGCCGTAGGCCGAGGCGACCTGCGCGCGTGCAAGCCCGTCGTCGGTCAAGAGCAGCGCGCGGATGATCCCGACCAGCTGTTCCGGCGGAACGTCCTCGATCGAATCGGCGAGCAGGCCGCGCGTGGGGCCCGTGTCGACGTAGTCCGCGAGGAACAGGGCCATGCCAAGGTAGCGGCGCGTCGTGTGGCGCGGATCGCCGGGGGAGTCGGCCAGCGCGAGCTTGAGCAGCGCGGGCACGGCCTTGCGCGCGGGCTTGCCGATGTCAGCCAGCGCGAACGCGGCCCGGATCTGCAGCCACTCGTCGTGCTCCGAGAGCTGCGCGAGGAGCGCGTCGACGGCGGGCGCGGCGTCCTTGCCCAGGCACTCGAGCGCGCGGCAGGCGCCGTAGCGCGAGGGCAGGTCGGCGCGGCCGAGCAGGCGCGACGAGCTGCGGCACGACTCGGCGCCGCTCTGGCGCGAGCGCCTTCGCGGCGCGGTAACGCACCGCCGGCGACCAACTGCCGAGAGCCTGCGAGCAGCTCGGGACCGGCGCGTGCCGTAGAAGCTCTTGCATGCGCCGCGGATCGAAGGGGCGGCCGTCCTCGATCACCGCGGCGAGTTCCGCCCCGTGAGCGCGTTGCTCGTCGCGCGTCCCCTTGCCCGGTGATGCGCAGCTCGCCGCAGCGGCAGCGTCCAGGTCAGCAGGAACACGCCGGTGGCGTCCCAGCCCTCGTAGGAATCGTCGGCGCGGGCGCGCCCTGGTAGGTGAAACCGCCGTCCCAGCGCCGCGCGAGATCGTAGAACCAGCGCTGTTCGGCGAGGTGCGCCGCGAGCGCCTGCTCGCCTGCGCGTGCGACGCCCAGCGGTCCCCACAGGTAGCCAAAGTAGTTGCCCGTGTGACCGAGCTCGCGTTCGTCGTACGCGGCGGCCGACATCGATGCGAAAAAGCGCGTCGCTGGCGCCTCGTCGAGCCAGTCGAAGGCCAGCGCGGCCATCGCGTTCTTGCCGTTGTTGTCGTGCAGGAAGTGGAAGGGCGCGTGGTCGCCGTAGGGGATGCTGCCCTTGCCGACGTAGAAGGCGAAGAAGCGCTGCGAGCGCGCCACCGCCTGCGTCACGACGTCGTCGTCGACGCCGCACTGCTGCGCCAGGATCAACGAGAGCCAGCACGAGAGGCCGACCTGGTTGACCGCGCCGTAGCCGCCCAGACCCCACTCGCTGCCGGGCACGACCATGCCGTGGCCCCACAGTCCGACCTGGCTTTGCCCTTGCGACAGCGCGTGCGAGTACTCGCGGATCGCGGGCAGAACGTACTTGTCGCCGGTCGCGAGGAGGTACTGCGAGAGGAACAGGTTCGTGGCGCCCCAGTCCCAGGCGCACATCCCCTCGCGCAGGTCGAGCTTCAGCTTCGGATCGCCGAGTGTATGCGCGAGCGACTTCACCTCGTCCAGGTACTCCGGCTTGCCGGTCGCGAGGAGTGCGAGCGCGTTCACCTCCGCGACGAGGCCTTCGCCCAGTCCGTGCTGGCCGAGGTACTTGGCCGCTTTCGAGGATGCGCTTGGATTTCGGGCAGTCTTCCGGCGCCGTCGCCGAGTAGCTGCCGAGCACCTCGAGGTGCAGCGTCGCGCGCCTCGCTTGCCCTTGCGCCAGCGCAGGAGCGCCAGCAGACCGCGGCCTTCGCCCGCCTCGGCGCGCGTGATCGCCTTGCCGAGGACGCGCCGCGCGTCGCTCGTGAAGGGCTTGTCGCCCAGACCGAGGATCACGTCGCCCACCTCGAGCACGCCATCGGCCGGGGAGCCCTTCTCGACTGCGGTCACGAGGATCTGGCGCGCGTCCAGCGTGGTGAGCTGCTGCGCGGCGATCCACCCGCGCGCGCCCGTCGGCCCGAGCGTCCAGTCGTGCGTGTCGTCGGGCTTGCCGCCCTGCGTGAGGTCGGGCACGGCGGATTGCGCTGCGGCGGAAGGTCCGAACGCGAGCCATGCTGCGGCGAGGACGAACAGGAGCTTGGCGTGCCAGGTCGTGCGCATGTCCCCGAGGATGATCGCGTTCGCGCGCCTGCACTAGCGAAAGCCACGGAATCCCGCCACAGGGCCGCGCGGGTTCCGCTCGCTGCTAGAATCCCCGGCCACCCACACGCTCGCGCCGCCAGTGCGTGAGCCGCACAACGCCAGCCCGAGGAACCGCTCATGCGCGCAGTCCTTTCGTTTCTGTTCGTACTCGCCATCTCCATCCAGCCCTCGCCCGCCGGACTCGACGAGAAGACGCTGCGCGAGAATCCGCAGTGGATGCCCGCACAGACCTCGGTCACGAAGACCGTCGAGTTCCAGTCGGGATTGAAGATCACGCCGCAGGACCGGCTCGAGATCGGCGGCTTCGAGCCCGAGGGCGTCGTGCTGCGCAAGGGCACGAACGAATTCCTGCTGCCCGTGGCGCAGACGAAGCTGCTCGCCGACGCCGACGCGTACCGCTCGAAGTACACGCCCGAGCAGCAGAAGCTCACGGCGCGCGAACTGCTGGCGCGCCAGGAGCTGTGGCCCTACTTCGTGAAGCCGAAGGAGGCGCTGCGCTTCTCCGATCGAACGGCCTTCGAGGCCGGGAAGAGCTACCCCCTGTGGTCGGTCGAGAAGGACGGGCTGCACGTCTACTTCGAGCGCAAGGGCCAGACCTATTCGCTCGAGCCGGCCGCGACGGATTTCTTCGAGAGCGCGCTTGCAGCAGTCGTGCGCCCGCCCTCGCGCCTGTTCGACGAGGTGCGCGCGAACGCGATCCGCGCCGACAGCGGCAAGCCCGCGGACCTGGCGGACGAGGCCGGGCCGAAGTACCTCGCGATCTACCACGCCGCAGCCTGGTGTCCCTATTGCGAGCAGTGCACGCCCGACGTCACGAAGTGGTACGACGAACTGCGCGCGAGCGGCGACAAGTCGATCGAACTCGTGCTGCTCTCGGCCGACAAGTCGCCCGCGGAGTTCCAGAAGCATCTGAAGGACAAGCAGATGAAGTGCCTGGCGGTGCCGATCGAGCGCAACAATCACACCTTCGTGCTCTCGAAACTCTTCCCCAATCGACCGACACCCTGGCTGTACGTGGTCGACCGGCAGGGCAAGACGATCGTGGACGGCGACGTAGAGGGCCAGCCGAAGGAACGAACACTCGCAGTGCTGGCGAAGATCGACGAATTCCGCAAGCGGGAGGCCGAGCAGGCCCAAAAGGAGCCCGGGGCCAAGTAGCGAGTTGCGCGCGGGCGCCCAGTCGCTGGCCAGACTGCGCGCGTGCGGCTAGGATTCTCCGGCGAATTCGGCAGCAGGCAAACCCACAACCTCGCTTCCGCACGGACACAAGCATGACCGCGACCGATACCCAATCCCTGGCAGGCTGCGTCGTCGATTTCCTGAATGGCGGCGGCGCGCAGAAGCTGATTGCACAGTGCGCAGAGGACGTGACCGTCTTCGCGCCCATCACCGAGGAGGGACTCGATCCCTTCGCCAAGCGCGACGCGTCGAAGCTCGACGATTTCGTCTCGGCATTCCGCGCTGCCTTCCCGGACGTGCGCTATGCGCTCGCCGGTGTCCAGCCAGGGCAGGATTCCGTGACGGTCAAGTGGACCGCGCGCGGCACGCACCGCGCGGCGCTGAGCTACATCCAGCCCTGCGGCGAATCGGTGGCGTTCACCGGCTCGTGCCTGCTGAAGTTCGAAGAGGGCCTGATCACGGAGATCCGCCTGGCGGCGGACATCTACGACCTGCTCGTCGCCACCGGCGCGATCTGCGCCGAACCCGGCCAGACGCGCGGACAGGCGCCCGTGCTGAACGCGGCGGCGATGGACGCGCTGCGCAAGGCGATCGTGGCGCGGAGCGGGGAGCTCGGTGCACCCTTCGACAAGGACACCTTGCTCCACGCGGTCGTGCGCTTCTACGCCTCGAGCGAGTTCGACACGCAGACCTTCGAACTCGGCGGCGCGGGCCAGTTCCCCGCGCTGCTGGCCTTCCTGCGCAAGGAATTCACGAGCATCGAGCTCGCGCTCGACGCCGGCGTTTCGCAGGGTCACACGACCACCTTCCGCGGCAAGGCGCGCGTCGAGCGCGGCGGCGAACGGCTCTCCTACATGTTCCGCAGCGGCTTCCGCAGCCGCGGAACGCGCGTTGTCGAGTCCTGGGTCGAGATGCAGGTACCGCCCACCCTGCGCGAGGCGTTCGAATGAGTGTCAGCGAGACGATGATGCCGTACAGCCTCGAGGGCTTCCTCGAGGAGGCCGAGATCCAGCAGGTGATCCGCTCCATCGACGCATACAAGCAGTCGGTGGACCCCAAGAAGCTCGAGGCCGGCGCGACGGGCTACACGATCCACAACTCGGAGAACCTGAGCGTCAAGGAGATCATCAACGTCTACGAGCCCGCGGGCCGGCTCGACGTCAACTGGCAACAGATCCCGCGCGACATCGTCGAGATCATGGAGAGGGCGTTCTTCCGCCGCATCGAGGACGTGCGGCGCGCATTCCCGACCGCCTATGGCCCGTACGGCTACACCTACGTCGAGTACAAGCCGGGCCAGTTCTTCACCGCGCACATCGATGGCGTCAGCCGCGCGCAGGTCTCGGGCTTCGGCGTGACCTTGAGCAACGATTTCGAGGGCGGCGAGTTCTCGGTCGAGACCTGCGGTTCGGGCCGGTTGTGGGCGCGCGACGGCGAGGAGCGCCTGATCAACGCGCCGGGACACGACGCGCAGTCGGAGTGGTACCGCAAGGTGCCGCGCACGAAGTGGACCACGCGCCCGGTGAAGGGCAACGCGATCTTCTACGGCAGCGGCCTGACGCACAGCAGCCAGCCGGTGACCAAGGGCATCCTGCGCAAGGTGCTGGCGTTCGTGCGTTCGTACTGAGTGCGAGTGGGATCCTGGCGACGCGGGGCGAGGCGCGCAAGCCCTGGCCTACCGGACTGGAATCGCGACAGTCCTTCCGTTGACAACAGTTAGCCCATAGGCTAAATACAGCGGCGTGCCGAAGCGCGGCCGACCCAACCCCAAAGACGCCTACGAGTCCATCTTCCTTGCGCTCGCCCATCCATCGCGACGGCGGATCCTCATGACGCTGAACTTCGAGGGCGGCTCGATGTCGTCGGGTGAGATCGCGGCGATGTTCAAGGAGTCGTGGCCGACGACGACCGGACATCTGCGCGTGCTCGAAGACGCGGGCGTTGTGCACCACGAGCGCGTGGGCCGCACACGAATCTATCGCATCGATCGCAAGCGTCTCGCGCTGGCCGAACAGTGGCTGGCGTGGTTTTCGAAGGGCACTCACTGACGAGAGGAGCAGCGGACATGGCAGCGAAGAAGAAGTCGAAGCAGGCAACCAGAGCCAAGCCCCGGCCGAAGGCGAAGCGCGATGTGCCGCAGTTCTTCCGGCTCAACCTCGAGGTCGGAGACCTCGCGAAGGCGGCGGACTTCTACCAGACGCTTCTCGGCCTGACCGGGCGCATGCAGGCGGGCTCGCGCCTGTATTTCCAGTGCGGGGCGGTGACGCTCCAGGTCGTGGACGTCGGCCCGGCGCCGTATCCGGCAGCCAAGGCGCTCTATTTCACCGTGAAAGATCTCGATGCCGTCCACGAGCGCGCGCGCGAACTCGGCTGTCTGGCACCTGAGAGCGTGCACGGCAGTCCGGGCGGAGAGATCGTCGTGCGTCCGTGGGGCGAGCGCTCGTTCTACGCGAACGATCCCTGGCGGAACCCGCTGTGCTTCGTCGAGGCTGGGACCACTTATGGCGGCTAGGAAGCGGATCTCGTTCGACGCCGAACTCATCGAGGGTCACAAGGGCGTGACGCCGGTGATCGTGCCCTTCGATCCGGAAGCCGTGTGGGGCCAGAAGCCTGTCCGCCTCGATGCGCGTCGTGACGGCTGGCTCGTGGAGGGCACGATCAACCGCACGCGCTTCGACGGCTACATCGGCAACCGCTGGGGCCGGTTCTTCCTGATCGTCGACGCCGAGCTGCGCGAGGCTCTGGGCGTGTCGGTGGGCGACACGCTCTCGCTGGTGATCGAGTCGACGCTCGACCGGGAGGTGTGGGAGCGCGCACGCGTGCAAGCGCGGATTACCACCGCCCCGAAGAAGGGCCGCTCGGACGCGATCGACCTGGATGCGCCGCCGAAGTCCCGCGCCAAGCGCAAGCGCGCGGCGAAGTAGCCGCTCACTCGGCGCGGTACCCGCGCCACAGCCAGACCAGCGTGTCGGCCAGCGTCTGCTCGAAGACGCGGCGATCGCAATGCCCGGTGCCGAGGCTGTAGACGAAGCGCTGCTCGTAGCCCTTGGCCTCGAGCGCCGCCGCGGTGCGCTTGCCGGCCATGACCCAGTTGTGGTGCGTGTCCTCCGCGTCGTTCTCGCGGATGTCGTGCTCGGAGACGTGCGTGAAAATGCGCAGCGGCTTCTTCTCGCTCGACTCGATCAGCTTCAGGCCCGAGTGATACTCCCACGCTCCGAGCGGGAACGGCTGCTCCTCGGGCGCGTCGTCGTCCTGCTGGTCCACGAAGGTGCCCGAGTACGCGGCGATGCGGCGGAAGAGATCGGGCCGGAACCAGCCCATCGTGAGCGCCGCGGCGCCGCCGGAGCTGCAGCCCAGCACCGCGTGCGCCCAGGGATCGGCGCTGAGCGCGAACTTGGGGTAGGCGGCCTTGATCTCGGCACATGCGAGCACCGCCGGCACGACCTCGTCGTGCACGAAGCGCGCGAGGCGGTCGGACATGGTGTCGTATTCCAGGCCGCGCTCGCTGTTCTTGCCGTCGTCGCCGCCGTTCTGCACTGCGATCGCGACGAAGGCGGGCAGCGTTCGCTGCGCGTCCTTGGCGTGCGCGAGGTTGTCGAGCGCGTTGCGCACGAGCGCGAGCTGCCCGGGCCCGTCGTGGATCACCAGGTAGGGAGCCTGTGTCCCGTCGACGTACGCCGCCGGCACGTAAACCGTGATCGTGCGCGAGGTGCGCACGGGCTTCTTGTCGGGCTCGAGCGTCTTGTCGTCGCCCTTGAAGATGCGGCTGTGCTCGAGCGGCATGCTGAACTCGAACTGCCGGCCCTTGGGATTGCCCTTGTCCGCGAGATCGGGATCGAGCGCGTATTCGGGCCCGATCGTGAGCTCCGATCCGGCCGGCGCGGCCTGGTGCGCGCGCGGCACGGCGAGGGCGAGCGCGCCGAGGAGCATCAACAGCGGAGGAACGATTGCGTATCGCATGGGAGTGCGGAGGCCGACCCTAGCGCGGGAAGCCCGAGAGCGGAAGGGGAAGGCGCGCACTCCCGCGCAGGCGGCTGCCGACAGTAGCCACCTTCAAGCGTGCCTGCGCGGTGCGAGAATGCACGACAGACGCTCGCTGAAGAGGTGTGTCATGCGTTGCTCGTTGCGTCACCGGCTCTCCATCGCGGTCCTTCTGTTCCCGTTCCAGGGCGCGCTCGCGCAAACCCCCGATCTCGCGAACACGCAGCAGAGCACGCGCGGGTTCTCGAAACCGGGGAAAGTGTGGAGTTGTGCGGGCACCTATTGGAATCCGATCGACGTTTCGATCGGGAATCGCGGGACGCAGGTCTTCGCCGGAGTGTTCCACAACCTCTACAACGATCCGCATGCGTTCCTGCTCTCGAGCCACGACGCCGACCCCGCGACGCCGTGCTTGGAGGCCCCGGACGGGAACGAGACGACCAGCCACTCCGCATCCGCCTCGTTCGCGGACGTGCACGTCACGATCACCGACGAGGAGACAGCGGACATCAATTTGCGGATCCGCAGGGTCAACTGCTTCTCCTCGCGCGGCCTCGAGTGGGTTTACACCTACCCGCAACTTGGCGCGGGCCGCACCGTGATCGGCGTCTCGCGCGGCGGGCAGAAAATCGTGGCGGGCGTCGTCAACCCGACCACGGGCCTGAACGACGTGCTCGTCTTCGGGCCGGATTCGTCGCAGCCGCAGGCGCTGTTCCCGATCCCGGGCGGGGTGCCGTGGGATTTCGACCTTTCGGCCGACGGCACGCACGCGCTGTTCGCGATCGGCTCGAAGTACCAGGTGCTCGATCTTGGTGATGGCAGTGTCCACCTCGTCTACGACCACTCGCCCTACTCGCTTTCGGAGATGGGCTGCGCGATCTCCGGGGACGGGTCGGTGGTCGGCTGCAGCACGTCGGTCGGCATCGGCCTGTTCGAGTGGAACGGCAGCGACTACGTGCAGACCTGGTCGCACAGCTTCGGGTTCGGCCTCTCGGCCGACATCTCCGACGACTCGAGCACGATGGCCTTCGGAACGGGTGGCGGCTACGGCTCGCCGCATACCCGCACCGAGTGCGTGGACATCCCGAGCAAGCAGATCACGATGAGCGAGGACCTCTGGAGCACGGGCGACTACGGAAACCGCGTCGAGGACATCGCCATCGCGGCCGACGGGAGCCGCTTTGCGAGTGCCAGCTGGGGCGACCAGTTCGGGCTCGTGCCGGAGGTACGCATCTACTCGAAGTACCAGAGCACGCCGCTCCAGACGCTCGACCTGCCCGGCTCCGCGGATTGCATCGACATCACGCCCGACGGGCAGTGGATCGCGGCGGGCAGCCGGCCCGTGCACGCCGAGCTGCCGAGCATCGGCGGCCGCGTCGATCTCTTCCACATGGGCCGTTCCGACTTCCGCATGCGCACCGTGCCCGCGGTCGGCAGCAGCGTCACCTTCGAGGTATTCGGCGTTCCGGGCAGGCAGGCCTGGCTGCTCGATTCACCGGACATGCTCGATCCGCCGCAGCTGTTCCCCAATTGGGGCGCGCTGCACCTGGATCTCGCCACGCTGCACCTCACCCCGATCGGGACGATCGGCCCTTCGGGCAGTCGCACTCTCGACGTCGCACTGCCTTCGGACCCTCTTCTGATCGGGAGCTCGCACTACTACCAGGGCTTCACGAACGATCCGGTGCGGCGCCTGACGCACGACTGGCTGGTGGTGACCCTGCTGCCTTGAGCACGCGGGGCCGCGAGCCTCACTTCAGCACCGCGCGCAACTCCGGATCGAGCGCTTCGGCCCACTGCTCGTAGGCCGGCGCCGTGATGTGCAGGAAGTCGGGCATCGTCTGCGCGCTGAGCGTGCCGTCGGCGCGCACCCAGCGGTCGCAGAAGCCGAGCACGCGCGTCTTGGCGTCGGCGAGGCCGCGCAGCACCTGGTTGATCTGTGCGATGTCTCCGCGCATCGGGTTCATGTGCTCGCCGCGCGGGAAGATCTCGTTCACGAGCAGCACGGCCTTCGGTGCCTGCTTGCGCAGCACGGCGATCACCTCGAGCACTCCCGCGAGCGTCTGTTCGGCGTTGGCGGTCCCGTGTCCCAGGTTGTTGGTGCCGATCAGCAGCACGATGACCTTCGGATCCAGGTGCGTGATCGGTGCCTGCTCGAGGCGCCACAGGACGTGCTCGGTGCGATCGCCGCTGACGCCGAGGTTGAGCGCGCCGAGCGCGGCGAAGTGCTTCTCCCATACCGCGCGGCCGTCGCCCTCCCAGCCCTGCGTGATGGAGTCGCCGACGAAGATCACGGGCGCCTTCGCGGTCTTTTTTGCGCGCTCCAGCACTTCGGCCTGGCGCTCGAGGACCCAGTCCTCGGTGCGCGTGACGGGCACGAGCGCCGGATTCACGGGCTGTTGCGCCGGTTTCGAATCTTGCGGCGCCAAGGAGAGCAGGGAGGCGAGGAGCGCCACGGGCAGGAAGCTGGTGCTGGGGTTCATGTCCCGAGCCTTGTCTCGCATCCAGGGGAAAGATGCAAGAGCGGGCCGCCTAGCGCCTCAGCACGGGAGCGTGCTCCTGCCGCGTCGCGATGGGAACGTAGCCGATCTCCAGACCCTGCGGCGGCCGCACGATCTGCGCCGGGTCGAGTTCGGCGAGCTTGCCGCGCGTCGGCGGCGCGAGGTACTCGCGCTCCTTCGTCCAGTTGCGGTGCAGCTTCTCGACGAGCGTCTGCATGCGCTCGCGTTCCGCCTTCGAGAGGCCGCAGTTGAGCAGCGCGGGCTGATCCGCGAAGCGATACCAGGAGTAGGTGACGACGCTTCCATCGCGCAGGCGCGCCGTGAACGGACCCGCGACAGGCCCGGGGGATTTCCAGCAGCTCTTGGCGGCCGAGGGCGTCTCGTAGGGCGGCTGCGCTTCCTCGTGCGGCGGATCGAACTTCAGCTTCTGCAGCCCCGTGCTCGCGGGGACCTCGCGCGCCTCGGCTGCGATCCACTGGCGCTTCTCGCCCTCGACTCGCAGCTTGTAGTACTCCGGCAGCGTCGCGAGCTTGCCCGCGCGCTGCACGAGTTCCGTGCTCCACTCGTAGCCGTAGGAGAACTCGTCGAGCGCCTTGGGCGTGGCGAAGGACTTCCAGTCCAGAGTGGCGCGCTGCTCCTTGGGCGTGCTCTCGGCGTAGATGCGCCAGGTCGAGCCGCCGCCCGAGCGCACCTTCTGCAGCCAGGCTCCCGCCGGATCGAGGGTGCCGCTCGCGGGCGGGCCGCCGTCGAACCACGCTTTCACCGCGTCCCACAGCGCCGCCTTCTTGTACGAGGTCAGCCGATGCAGCACGACCGTCTTGTCGTCCGCGTTGAGCGGAAACGATGTCGGAGCGACGCGCGCATAGGTCTCGTTCTTCGCGTCCGTCTCGACGGCGGCGGGCACCCACTGCGTCTCCATCTGGAAGGCCTTGTTCGGCGCCGACGGACGCTTGTCGAGCAGCAGGCCCGCGTACTTGGGCTCGACGATCGCCGAGTGCGCCCAGAAGTACGGCGTGAAGAAGCACACCGGGCCCTTGAAGCTCTTCGTGTTCAGGAACAGCGTCCAGCAGTTGTCGGCGCTCCCGAGCTCCTTGCCCTGGCTGTCCTTCCTCGCTTCGACCAGTGGCAGCGGCAGATAGCCGTAGCCGAAGAGCTCGCCGCACGTGCCGCGCGCGAGGTCGAGTCCGTCGATGGGGAAGAGCAGCCACGGACTGAGTTGCGCGACGCCGTAGAGCCCGCGCGGCCTGTCCCAGTCGCCCGCTCCGTGCGCGGGACCGTTCGCGATCTCGGAGAAGTTGACCGCGACGCCGCCCATGATGAACTTCGGCGTCTCCGTCGGGAATCGCGTGTCGCGCCACCAGCCCAGGCCACCCTCGATGTCCGAGTACAAGTCCTTGGGCGGCTCGCCTTCGTACTGCGCGTGCATCCAGGTGCCGAAGAGTCCCGTCTGGAAGTTGTGCCCGGGATACTGCGCGAGCAGCGGCCAGGCCGCCGCGTAGAGCGAGAAGCCCGCGTTGAATTCCTCGGGCACCTTCTCCGTGTCGACGAGCAGGTAGCCGGCCATCTCGTCGGCTCCCCCGGTCGCGGCGAGCGTGGGTGACGAACACGGCGCGAAGACGGCCAGGAATGAAGAGGCCAGCAGCATGCGCAGAGGATAGCGGCCCGCTGCTCAGTCGCGCACGGTGGTCTCGCCGACCTTGAGGATGCGCTGGATCAGCTTCGTGAAGGGCAAGCCCGCCTTCGCCGCGGAGAGCGCGAAATCCTCGTCGCGTGCCAGCATCGGATTTGGGTTGGCCTCGATGAAGACGATCTCGCCCGCGGCCGTCAGGCGCAGGTCGATGCGCGCGTAGCCGTCGATCAGGAGCAGCCGGTAGATGCGCTTGCACAGCCGCTCGAGCTTGCGCGCCGTCTCCGCGTCGAGCTTGGCGAAGTCGTTCTTGATGCCCCAGCGCTTGCGGTAGCCCTCGTCCCACTTGGCCTTGAAGGTCGCGAAGCGCGGCTCGTCCTCGGGCACCTCCTCGAAGACCATCTCGCGCGCGGGGAAGGCCTGCAACCGCCTGGTGCCGATCATCCCGACGTACAGTTCGCGGCCGACGATGTACTCCTCGGCGATCGCGGGCTGCGAGAACTTCTCGTGGATGAACTTCACGCGCTCGACGAAGTCCTCGTCGGTCTCGACGAAGGAAGCCTGCGAGATGCCGTAGCTGCCTTCTTCCTTGAGCGGCTTGATCAGGATCGGGAACTGCAGTCGCTTGGGGCGCTTCACCTTGGCCGAGGGCGGCAGCACGGCGAACTCCGGCACGCGGATGCGGTGGAAGCCCAGGATCTTCTTCGCGATGCTCTTGTTCTTGCAGAGCGTGATCCCGACCGCGCTGCAGCCGGTGAAGGGGATGCCCTGCAATTCGAGGAAGGACGTGATCTTGTGTTCGGCCGAGCTCAGGTTCCCGAACTGCTCGACCATGTTGAAGATGATGTCCGGGTCGAAGGTCTCGAGCTTCTGGCGCAAGAGGTCGGTGTCGTCGTGCAGACCGAGCACCTCGTACTCGCAGCGCAGCTTCGTGAGCGCCTCGATCACGTGCGCCTCCGTCTTCCAGTCCTCGGTCTTCAACTCCTGCGTGTAGTCGTGGTCGAGCGCGTTGGGGCTGTCCGCATCGAACAGGACCAGGACTTTGCCGCGCTTGCGCATGGGCTCACTTCGTCCGTTTGAACTTGCCGGTGAAGAGGTAGTTCTTCGTCAGCGAGGTGACGTACGCCGCCACCTGCAGGTCGAGGTTGGGATCGGGTGCTTGCACACGCAGCGCGAGCTCGTCGCAGCGCGAGAGGATGCGGCGCAGCAGCTGGTCGATGCGGAACTTGTGCTCGTTGGACCAGCGCGCGACCGCGTTGACGACCTGGCGGCGACGCCGGCGCAGGTAGGTCGAGGCCTTCTCCGTGCCCTCGTTCTCCGCCTGAGCGGGAAAGAGCTTGCGCAGGTCGTTGTCGTAGAAGTCGGGGAAGGAGTCGGCGTACTCCCTGCGTTTGCGCGCGTAGAAGGTCTTCAGCTTGAGGTTGAGGAAGTTGTTCTCGGACACGCGGTATTGCGGCGCGTGCACCGGCGGCTTGCCCGCGAGCGAACGCATCAGCTCCTCGGTGTACTCGAGCTTCTGCAGCGCCTTCCAGCCCTTGTAGCGCTCGCGCCAGTCGAGCCCGGGCGTGAGCCAGACCGCGAAGGTCTCGGCCCAGTCCTCGTCGGGATGGCTCTGCGCGTACCAGTCGTCGAGGTGGATCACGTAGCTCTTGCTGTAGGGCCGCGGCCGGTACGTGTCGCTCTCCTCGGTCGAGGCGAGGCCGAACTGCTCCTGCCACTTCTTCTTGTGCTGCAGCCGGTAGGCGTAGCTGTAGGCGTGCGCGGCTTCGTGCCGCAAGAGCTTCATGAACCACTCGGAGGTCTCGCCCTCGACCTCGAGGATCTGCTTGCGCTCGAGCTCGCGCAGGCGCGGGTGCGCGAGGAAGAAGGGCACGAAGATGGCCGGGATGCCGACCGGGCAGAACCACTCGTCGCCCAGGTGGCAAGGCGGGTGGAAGGCCAGGCCCTGCAGGTCGAGCTCGGCGTAGAGCTGCTGGACGTGGGCCTCCAGGCCGGTGCCCTCGAGCTTCAGGCCCAGGCGCGCGATGTTCTGCTCGAGCAGCTCCTCGTCGCTCATCTGGACCCAGTTTTCCGGCGCCGGCATGCGTGTTCCTTAGCGAAAGAAGGCTCGACGGTCATGCGAAATCCGTCCGCACCGGCGGCTTGGAACTGGTGACTTGCCGGCAGCGTTTCGCCAGACTTGGGCCATGCGTCGCCCCGCGCTGCACTGGCAGATCCTGATCGCGATCGGCCTGGCCTTCGTCGCCGGCTCGCTCGTGAAGTCTGCCTCGCAGGCGGGCGCGGCAGCCGCGGTCCTGGGTGTCAGCTGGCTCTCGATCTTCGACTACATCGGGACGCTGTTCCTGAACGCGCTGAAGATGATCATCGTGCCGATGATCGCCTCCTCGATCGTCGTCGGCGTCGCGGGCATCGGCGCGGGCGGCAACCTCGGGAAGCTCGGCCTGCGCACGCTGTTCTTCTACGCGCTCACGAGCCTCGCGGCGATCCTGCTCGGCCTGGTCGTGATCAACCTCGTCGATCCGGGCCACTCGGGCGGCCAGCCGGTGCGCGAACCGCTCGCGCTCGAGGACACGGGCGCATCGATCGCGGCGCGCGTGGGGAGCAAGGGCGCGGGCGACGTCGCCGAGGTGTTCCTGCGCATGGTCCCGCCGAATATCGTGCAGGCCGCGGCGGAAGGGCAGATGCTCGGTCTGATCTTCTTCGCGATCCTCTTCGGCTTCTTCATGACGCAGATCGATCCGCGCCTGGGCGAACCGCTGCTGCGTTTCGCCGACGGCGTCTTCCAGGTGATGATGCGCATGACCGAGTGGATCATGAAGTTCGCGCCCATCGGCGTGTTCGGCCTGGTCGCCGCCGTGATCGCGAAGGCCGGCTTCGCCGCGGCGCGGCCGCTGCTGCTCTTTGCCGGTTGCGTCACGTTCGCGCTCTTCGTGCACACCTTTGTCACGCTCTCGATCCTGGTCCGCACCGTCGGCGGCGTCAGCCCGCGCAAGATGATCGCCGCGATGGCCCCGGCGCTGCTGACCGCCTTCTCGACTGCCTCGTCCTCGGCGACGCTGCCGGTGACGATGGAGTGCGTCGAGAAGCGCGCGGGCGTCTCCAATCGCATCTCCAGCTTCGTGTTGCCGCTCGGCGCGACCGTCAACATGAACGGGACCGCTCTCTATGAGTGCGCGGCGGCGCTGTTCCTGGCTCAGGCCTACGGGCTCGAGCTCTCGCTGGGCGTGCAGTTCACGATCGTGGTGATCGCCCTGCTCACCTCGATCGGCGTCGCGGGTGTGCCTTCGGCCTCGCTGGTCGCGATCGCGGTGATCCTGGGCGCGATCGGGCTGCCCGTCGAGGCGATCGGCGTGCTGATGGTCTTTGACCGCCTGCTCGACATGCTGCGCACTGCGACGAACATCTACGGTGATGCGTGCGCGGCCGTGATCGTCGCGAAGCTCGACGGAGAGACGCTGCACGTGGCCGCGGAACCCCAATCCACATGACGACCCACCGACAACTTCCCGTCCGTCCCAGACTCGAGGAGCTCGAGCAGGAAGCCGATTTGCTGCTCGGCGAGCGGCGGCGCACCGATCCTGATGCGCGGCTGGCGGCGCTGCGGCTCGAACTCGCGCAGAGCTACGGGCTCGCGAGCTGGGAGCGCCTCGTGCTCGCGGCCAAGCTCACCGATGCGATCTGGCGCGACGACCTCGAGGCGCTCGAGGAGCTGCTGCGCGAGGCGCCCGAACTGCTGCACGAGGACGCGCTCGGTGCGCCGAGCAGCTGGGGCCCGCCGCTCTCCTACGCCGCCAGCCTGGGCTGCGACCGGCTCGTGCTGTTCCTGCACCGGCAGGGCGCGCGCGACGTGCAAAACGCCTTCGAGCGCGCCTGCCTGCAGGGCCGCATCGAGACCGCGCGGCGACTGCACGAGCTCGGCGCGCGGCCGATCCCCGGCTCGGTGATGGGCCCCTGCGAGACGCTCAACGGCGAGGGTCTCGCGCTGCTGCTCGAGCTCGGCGCGGATTTCACCGACGCGCTGGGCAACCGCCTCGCGCCGGTCGCGCTGATGCTGCAGACCTACGCGCGCAACCCCGCCGGCAAGCACATGTGCCTGGAGATCGCCGTCGCGCAGGGCATCGAGCTGCCCAATACACCCGCGTTTGCGGTGCACCGCGGTCGCATCGACCTGCTCGAGGCGCACCGCGTGCGCGACCCGCGACTCTTCAAGCGCACCTTCTCGCACCGCGAGATCTATCCGCCGGAGCTCGGCTGCGACCCGGACGAGTCGCTCGCGCTGCACGGTACGCCGCTCGCCGGCGCGGCTCTGCTGCACCTGTGTGTCGACTTCGACGAGTTCGAACTCGCGCAGTGGATGCTGCGGCACGGTGCCGAGTCGGACGTGCGCGCCGAGGTCGATGCGGACGGTTTCGGCGGGCACACGCCGCTCTTTGGCTGCGTCGTCTCGCAGAGCTGGCGTACCGGACAGCGGCGCGACGACACCTTCGCACGGTTGCTGCTCGACCACGATGCGGATCCGAGCGTGCGCGCCTCGCTGCGCAAGCGCCTGCGCTTCGTCGCGGACGAGAGCCTGCACGTGTACGAGGACGTCACGCCGCACGAGTGGGGCGAGCGCTTCCACGGCAGGGAGTGGGTCAACTCGGAAGTGTTGCGCCTGCTCGCCAAGCGCGGCGAGTGAGCCCGGGAGCAGCGGCGCGAGCGCTGTCGAGGCGCTCACCATCCAGACTGCGATCCTGCCAGCGCCATCGGGTACAACCGGTGCCCATGCTGTTTACGCTGCTGCTCCTGTTTGGAAACCGGCCCGACCTTCCGCTGGCCGACTTCGAGGGCGCGGACTACGGTACCTGGACGCTCGAGGGCAACGCCTTCGGCTCCGGACCCGCGCACGGCACGCTCCGCGACCAGAACCCGGTCTCGGGTTTCGAAGGTACCGGCTGCGTCAACAGCTACCTCGGCGGCGACGCTGCGCTGGGCACGCTGACCTCGCCGGAGTTCGCGATCGAGCGCACGTACCTGAACTTCCTCGTCGGCGGCGGCGCGCACCCGGGCGAGACCTGCGTCGAGCTGCTTGTCGGCGGCGCGGTCGTGCGCAGCGCGACGGGCTCCGACGACGAGCACCTGGACTGGGAGAGCTGGGACCTCGCCGATCTCGCGGGAGCGCGCGCGCGCCTGCGCATCGCCGATCGCGCCAGCGGTGGCTGGGGGCACATCAACGTGGATTCGATCGCACAGAGCGACGAGCGCCGCGCCGATCCGATCGTCACGACGCCGCTCTACGCGGAGACCTACCGCCCGCAGTTCCACTTCACCTCGCGCGCGAACTGGCTCAACGATCCCAACGGGCTCGTCTTCTACGCGGGCGAGTACCACCTCTTCTTCCAGCACAACCCCAGCGGAATCCAGTGGGGGAACATGACCTGGGGCCACGCGGTCAGTCCAGATCTGGTGCACTGGAAGCAGCTCGAGAACGCGCTTCTGCCCGACGCTTTGGGCACCATCTATTCGGGCTCGGCCGCCGTGGACGGGAAGAACACGGCCGGCTTCGAAACGGGCAGCGAGAAGACGATCGTCGCGCTGTACACGGCTGCCGGGCAGCCCTTCACGCAGTGCCTGGCGTACTCGAACGATCGCGGCCGCACGTTCACCAAGTACGCGAAGAACCCGGTCATCCCGCACATCGCCGGCGAGAACCGCGATCCCAAAGTCGTCTGGTACGCGCCGAGCTCACGCTGGATCCTGGCGCTCTACCTCGAGGGCGAGCGCTACGCGCTGTTCTCCTCGCCTGACATGAAGTCCTGGACGAAGCTGCAGGAGCTCGCCGTGCCCGGCTGCGGTGAGTGTCCCGACTTCTTCGAGATGCCGGTCGCAGGCGAGCCGGGAACGCGCAAGTGGGTCTTCACCGCGGCCAACGGCAACTACCTCCTCGGCTCCTTCGACGGCAGGACTTTCGCACCCGAGGGAGCGCCGCTGCGCGAGGACTGGGGCAGGAACTACTACGCCGTGCAGAGTTACAGCGACCTCCCCGCGAGCGACGGCCGGCGCATCCAGATCGCGTGGATGAACGGCGGGCGCTATCCGCGCATGCCCTTCAATCAGCAAATGAGCTTCCCCTGCGAACTCGAGCTCGTGCGCACGAGCGCCGGCCTGCGCCTGACGCGCATGCCCGTGCGCGAGATCGAGAGCCTGCGCACGCGCACGCGCACGTGGGCGAGCAGCGAACTCGCGGGCGAGGTCGCGCTCGAAGCCGAAGGCGGTCTCTACGACCTCGAGGCGGAGTTCGAGCCCGGCAGCGCCTCCGAGGTCGGTCTCTCGTTCCGCGGCGAGCGCATCGCATATTCGGTGCGGGAGCAGCGCCTCGCGTGCCTGGGGGCGAGTGCCGAGCTCCCGCTCGTGCAGGGCAAGCTGAAGTTGCGCGTGCTGATCGACCGCACCTCGATCGAGGTCTTCGGGAACGGCGGCCGCGTCTCGCTCACGAGCTGCTTCCTCCCGCGCGGGAAGCTGGGGCTCCAGATCTACGCGAGGGCCGGGATCGCGAAAGCGAGCATCCTCGTCCACGAGCTCAGGTCGTCTTGGCGCCCTTGAGCGGCGCACCCGGAATCAGCATCGGCACCGTCTCCCGGTAGCGCGCGTAGTCTGCACCGTGAATCGTCAGCAGATCGCGCTCCTCGAAGCGGATCGCGACCAGGATGTAGCCGGTGATGGCCGCCGAGCACACCAGATGCGCGAGGGTCATCGTGGGCGCCGCCCAAAACACGACCAGCCAGCCGACATACAGCGGGTGCCGCACGAAGCGGTAGATCCCCGGCGTGCGGAAGCGTGGCGCCTCGTAGGGCTTGCCGCGCAGCGCGCGCCAGCTCTGCGTGAGGCCGAAGAGGTCGAAGTGATCGATCAGGAAGGTCGTGACCAGCACGAGCGCCCAGCCGCTGAAGTTGAGCGCGTGGAGCACGAGCCTCGCGCTGCCCTGCACCTCCCAGAGCGTGCCGCCGAACCCCTGCCAGAAGGCGAAGAGGAGAACCATCGCAGCCGAGCTCGCGAGCACATAGGTGCTGCGCTCGGCTTCGACCGGGATGACGCGCATCCACCAACGCTTGAATCCTTGCCGCGCCATGCCGCTGTGCTGCAGCGCGAACCCGAGCAGCAGCGCCGTGTCGATGAGCAGCGCCTCGACGAGCGGCCGCGTCGGCGACGCATCGAGGGCGGTCGGCGCACCGAGGTTTCCGATGAACCCGATGGCGTAGAGAAAGACGGCGAGGAAGACGGCGTAGCAAGCGACGCCGTAGATGAAGATGGCTGTGCGTTTCATGGCGATTGCCTCCTGTTGCACCAGCCTGCACGGCGGCCTTGGGAATGACATGGGGCCGCGGTCCTGATCTTCGCCCGCTGGGGTTGCGACGGGGGGACCTTCGTCCCGGTCTTCCGCCGGCAGCTAGACTACTCGCCGTGCGACAGGCGATCCGATTTGCGACCACCGGGGACGGCGTCCGGCTGGCCTGGGCCCAGCGCGGCAACGGGCCGCCGCTGGTGCGCGCGTCCAACTGGTTGACGCACATCGACTACGACCTCGAGAGTCCCGTGTGGCGCCACTGGATCGAGTTCCTCACCGGGCACTTCGGGCTCCTGCGCTACGACGAGCGCGGTTGCGGGATGTCGGACTGGAAGGTGGCCGACCTCTCGTGCTCACGTTGGATCGAGGACCTCGAGGCCGTCGTCGATGCGGCCCGGCCACGCACCCCTTTCGCGCTGCTGGGGATCTCCCAGGGCGCCGCGACCGCAATCCAGTACGCGGTGCGCCATCCCGAGCACGTCTCGCACCTGATCCTCTATGGCGGCTACGCCGCGGGCTGGCGCCACCGCGACGATCCCGCGGCGCTGCGCGCCTACGAGTCCATCGTCGAGCTGATGCGCCACGGCTGGGGAAAGGAGAACCCGGTCTTCCGTCAGCTCTTCACGGCACGCTTCGTTCCTGGAGGCAGCGCGGAGCAGTTGCAGTGGTTCAACGAGTTGTGCCGACGCACCACCGAGCCGGAGGTTGCCGCCGCGCTGCTCGAGGCCCGCGCCGAGGTCGATGTGCGCAAGCTGCTGCCCGCCGTCCAGACGCCGACCCTGGTACTGCACGCGACGGGCGACCAGGTCTCGCCCCTCGCGAACGGCCACTTGCTCGCGCAGCAGATTCCCGGAGCCGAGTTCGTGCCGCTACCCTCCGACAATCACGTCCTGCTGGCCGAGGAGCCGGCGTGGGAGCAGTTCCGCGAGGCCGTGCTCGAATTCACGGGCCGGGGGGCGTTGCTCGTGGGAAAACGCGAGGCGGCCGTCTTCCGGAGACTGACGCAGCGCGAGCGCGAGATCCTGGCCGGCATCTGCGCGGGCTACAGCAACGCGGGAATCGGCAAGCGCCTCTTCATCGCCGAGAAGACCGTGCGCAACCACGTGACCAGGCTGTTCGAGAAGCTGGGCGTGCATTCGCGCACCGAAGCAGTTATCTGCGCGCGCGACGGCGGGTTTGGCGACTGAGAGCTACGGGCGCAGCGGCGCTCTCAGGCCTCGCGCGGCGGCTGCTTCTTCGGTGTGTGCTTCTCGCCCGGAGAGCACGCGCGCGAGGCTCATGTCGGTACGCCCAGGCGCGGCAGGATCACCAGCTGCAACAGCAGCCATCCCGCGAAGACGCCGAGCATCAGCAGCGCGTCCGAAGACAGTCCGAGGAACGTGGCGAGGAAGCTCATGGAGGACTCGTTATCCTACCTCGCCTGGATGTCGGCTCGGCTCCATACGACGGAGTGCGGGGCGCCTAGTCGCTCTCCGAGAGCGCCGCGAGCGCGAAACACCACACGGCGACGACCTCGAACACGAGCAGCACGAGCAGCGAGCGCACGATCGCGAAGTCGCCGAGCAGCAGTTTGTAGTGGTCGTTGATGACGCCGACGAGCGTGGGGCCCAGGCCCAGGCCGACCAACGTCACGAGCAGCAGCAGCACCGAGGCGGCGAGCGCGCGTCGCTCGGGCCGCACCGCGTTCTGCACGGCGGCGAAGACGGGTCCGAACCAGCTCGCCGCGCAGATCTGGGCGAAGAAGAGCTGCACCAGCGCCACCGTGCGGTTCGGCGCGAGCACGTAGCCCGCGTAGAAGAGGATCGAGAAGCCCAGCGCGATCGCCGGCACGCCCAGCAGCCAGTAGGGCGCGGCGCGCGCGAGGCGGCCGGCCAGCATGCCGGAGCCGAGCGTTCCGATCGCGCCGCCGATCCCGCACACCAGTCCGAGCGCGAGCCCGACCTCCTGCACTGGCATCTTGTACAGGCGCGCGAGGAAGGCCGGGTTCCAGAGCACGTAGCCGTAGCCGACGACCGAGGTCGCGCTCGCGCCGCCGGCGAGCAGCAGGAAGCGCGGGTTGGTGAACAGCTCGCGCAGCCCCGCGCGGATCGTGCCCGTCGACTGCGCGAGGTCCGTGCCCGCGAGCAGCACGTCGACGCGCCGCGGCTCGCGCAGCCGCCAGCGCAACACGAGCGCGAGCAGCACGCCCGGCGCTCCCGCGGCGAGGAAGGCGCTGCGCCAGCCGTAGCGCGCCGCGAACCAGCCGCCGAGCGCGAAGGCGATCAGCGTCCCCAGGTGGATGCCCGAGGAGAAGATCGCCAGCGCCCCCGGCCGGCGCTCGCTCGGGTACAGGTCGGAGATCATCGAGTGCGAGGCCGGCAGGCAGGTCGCCTCGCCGATGCCCACGCCGACGCGCGCGAGCGCGAGCTGCACGAACGTGCGCGAGAGCCCGCACAAGAGCGTCATCGCGCTCCAGGCGAGCAGTCCGAAGGCCAGGATGTTGCGCCGGTTGCCGCGGTCGGCGAGCTGCGCCAGCGGGATGCCTGCGAGCGTGAACAGGGCCGCGAAGTACATACCCGCGAGGGCGCCCATCGCCGTGTCCGACGCGCCGAACTCCTTCTGGATGGGTACCAGCAGGATCGCCAGGATCTGGCGATCGAGGAAGTTGAGCGAGTAGGCGAGCGTGAGCAGACCGAGCGCGAAACCGGCGCGAGCGGGCCGGATGCGCACGGCCGCCTTGGGGAGTCCGGCGGGAGAGTGCACGAGCGCGCAGTCGAGCGGGCAGGGCGGGCCCTGTCAACGGCCCTCTGGTGCATCAGCGCGCCTTGCGCTGCTTCCAGCGCTCGAGCAGCGCCAGCGCGCGCTGTTGGGGAGCCGCCTGGTTGGACGAGCGTTTGGCGAACTGCTCCAGCTCCTTCGCGAAGCGCTCGCCGGCCGGCTCGCTGCGCGCCGGGAAGAAAAGCGGCCTTTTCGCCGCGATCTCGAGCCATTTCCGGGCGTCTTCGACCGCTCCGCCCTGCAGGCTCTTGCCCGCGACGTCCTTCAGGAGCTCGCCCACGTGCTTGCGCGTCGCACCGGGCAGGCCGTCGTCGAGCAGGGTCTCGATCTCGACCGCCTCGGCCAGCTGTCCCGTCGGGATCGCCTGCTGCGCCGCGACGGAGAGCTCGCGCTCGAGCTCGTCGACGGCCGCGACGAGGCGCTGGGCGTCGGCGACGAGCGCCTCGTTGCCTCCCTTGCGGGCGAGCTTGTCCGCCGCCGCGCGCGCCTTGGCCCAGGAACCTTTCCAGTAGTCGGTGAGAACGCCCGCGAGTTCGGGAGCGAAGGGCGCATCGAAGCGCTGCGCCTTCGGTCGCGCGAGCGCTTCGCCGACTGCGGCGAGGAAGTCCTTCTCCTGCGCGGCCGTGCCGGTCCAGACGAGTTCGCCGCTCGGACCGACCACGAGCAGCTCGGGCGTGTCTGCCCCAAGCGGGCTGTTCTCGTGCGGGATGCCGAGGTACGCGCCACCGCCGAAAAGCCCCAGGCCTTCCTTCGCCGCGGCTTCGCCGTCCGCATCGGTCCAGGCGACCAGGCCGAGCGCCCGGTCCGAGCACGCGTCGCCAAGTTGCGCGAGCAGCGGCAGGTTCTGCGCGAGCGGCGCGCGGAACACGATCCAGGCTTCGTGATGGTTCGACCAGCGCTGTGCGAACTCGCCGAGCGGCTCGCCCTTCACGCCGGACCGGCTGCTGACGCCGACGTTTTCGGGCTTCTTCGGCTCGACGATCCAGGGCTCGAGCCGCAGTTTCGGCGTCGGTTGCCCAACGACGAGGGCTGCGTGGGGAGTTTCGGGGGCGGCGGCGGGAGGGGGGTCCTGGGGGAGGGCGGGGAAGAGGAGCGGAAGCGTGAGCAGGATGTGCATGCGTTCGAGTCTCCGTGGGAGGAACGAGGAACGCTGGGGGAGGCGCGCTACGCAAGCTGCTCGTGCGTGTTGGCGCAGAATCGCTGTAGGATTTCGCACGCACCGCCATGCTGCACACGCTGCTCTTCTGCGCGATCGCGCTCGCCCCGGCCGACGTGGCCAAACTCGCGAAGCACTACACAGATTCTGTGCACCAGCTGAACGAGAAGCACGCGCGCGACCCGGGCAAGGAGGGCGAGCAGGAGCTCGCGAGGAAGCTCCCGGCCGACGCGCAAAAGGCGCTCGAGCAACTGCTCGCGGAGAAGAGTTCACCCGAACTCGAGCGCGCGCTCGAGGACTGCTCGGAAGCGGCGCTCGACCTCGACCGCCTCGAGGACTTCCAGAAGATCCGCGCGCGGCGCTTGAAGGACACGCCCGGCGACGCGGCGAAGCTCGACACGGCGCTCTCGCGCCCGCGCTTTGTCCTGCGCGGCGTCGGCGGGCTCGACGAGGACTACCTGAAGAGCTTCGCGGAGGTGCTCGAGGGCGTGCTCGGCGCGTACGACGAGGTCTTCGGCTTCGCCGAGTTCTCGAAGGTGCCCGGCAAGAAGCTGCGCGTGCGCTTGCGCCTGGTCGACAAGATCACGGCGCCGCCGCACTTCGGGCCGGAGTTCCCGTACCACTCCGAGATCGATTTCCCCGTGATCGACGCGCACGAGCTCGCCTCGCCGACCGCGGACGGGAAGTTCCTCTTCTACGGCCTGTGCCACGAGCTCGGGCACGTGATCGCGATGTGGGACACGCCGGGGAAGCAGGAGGACTTCCATACCTGGGCGCACTACTGCGGCGTGACGATCGTCGAGCACCTCGCGCAGCAGAAGAGCCCGCCGAAGTGGCTGAAGAAGCTGCGCGACGCGCAGTGGCGCTCGCTCGCGAAGGAGCGCGAGGCCGCGAAGGAGCACAAGCCCGGTCTGGACTCCGACAAGGCCGTGATGGCGACCTGGATCGCGCTGCACGATCGCGTGGGGCCGAAGGTGCTCGCGGCGGCGATGAACGAGATGGACGCGAAGGAGGAGTGCTCGCGTGTGAATCGCGTGCGCTACTACACGTTCAAGGCGTTCAAGAAGGCGCTGTTGCGCGAGGTCGGGAAGGACGAGGTGAAGCGCAAGGCAGTGGAGGAGCTGTTCAGGTAGCGCATCAGCGCCGTCCCGATACGCGCGGTTGGAGCAGCACCTTGAACGCGACGAGTCCCTCCTGCCCGTCCTCCCACGCGACCTCGCGCGTCATCTGCATGTGGTTCTGTCCACCGACGACGAAAGTCAGCTTGCCCCCCACGGGGAGCAAGCTGCTCCGATCGATGCCGGTCATGCGGAACGCGCCGTCGGCGTCCGTCGTCGCGTAGAGGCACGGCCGCGGCATGCTGCGTAGGACCACGTTTGCGCCGGCGACCGGCCGCTGCGTGCGCGCGTCGAGCACCATCCCGATCTGGCACAGGCCCGGCTCGATGCGGAAGGAGGCATCCAGCTTCCCGCTCGGGAGCGGTTTGCCGATCTCGAAACGGGTCGTGATCAAATCGCGCCGCGTCACGAGTTCCTCCCGGCTGTCGGGTCGATGGGAGGCGCCAGGCGGGATCGATGAGATGCCCGAGGGCGGCAGCTGCAACTCGAGCTTGGGTTCGTATTCCGCGCGCACGATCCAGCACTTGCCGGGCAGGTCGACGAACCACCAGCCACTCGGGCGCACGGTTGTCGCGAGCATCTTCGTGCCGCGCAGGGAGAAATCCGCGAGGCTCTTCTCGTGCGCTCCCTCGGGCGAGCCGGCGCGGTCGTGGTAGTCCTCGAAGACCAGGCGCAGGCTGCCGCCGCCGACAGGAGTCTCGCCGTCCTCGCGCAGCAGCCGGCCGTACACGCGCGGTGGCCGGTCCACGCCCGTGACGCGGCCGATGTCGCCGTCCTCGACGAATTCGAGCTCCGCAGCCGGCGTGCTCGCGTTCTCCGCGCCGGCCGCGAGCACGGGGCGCACCTCTGAATCGAGCGCTGCGAACGATCCCGCCGGCGCGTCGTGGCGCACGAGGAGCAGGAAGAGGGCCAGGAGTCCCAGGCCCGCGAGGCTGGCGAGCAGTCGGAGCACGCCCTCGAGTCTACACCTCAGTGCCCGTGCGCGCCGAAGTCGGCCTCGGCGTACTCGGGATTCTCGCGGTCGAGGTCGAGCTGCAGCTCGAGATAGCACTTGTCGTTCAATTGGCCCAGGTTGCGCAGGCGCAGGAGCTCCGCCGCGTGCGCCTGCGCCACGGCGCGGTGGACATCGCGCGAGACCGAGTGGCGCGTGCGCGCACGTTCGCGCTCCTCCGCGTCGGCCGCCTCGAGCGAGGCGAGCTCGTCCTCCATCTGCGTGCGCCAGTGGTGCACGGAAATCGGGCAGCTCGTCTGCGTGCAGAACTCGTCGAGGCGTGCGATGCCGGCCTTGAGCAACGCTTCGCGCGCCTTGCGCACCTCGTCGCCGCTCGTGTCCTCGTCGGAGAGGCCCAGCCAGCCGATCAGAAGGTGCAGCGTGGGCGCCTGCACGAAGAGCGTGATCAGGATCACCGCCAGCGTGCAGGCGAGGATCGTTTCGCGGCCTGGGAAGGGCGCATCGTTGAGCGTCAGCGGCACGCTCAGCGCCGCGGCCAGCGAGACCACGCCGCGGATGCCGCACCAGGAGACGACCGTCACCGCGCGCCAGGCGGGATAGCCGCCCTCGCGCGCGCGCAGCCGTGGCGAGAAGTAGAGCGGCAGGTACGCCGCCGGGAACATCCACAGCACGCGCACGAAGATCACCGTCGCGGCGACCACCAGCGCGGCGAAAATCGTCGTGCTCGTGCCGTTCTCGTGCAGGTTGCGCAGCAGCGCCGGTGTCTCGAGGCCGATCAGCACGAAGCAGAAGGCATTCAGGACCCAGGTCAAGAGCCTCCAGGCCGTGAAGAGCTCGACGCGCGCGGGCGGCGGCAGGTCGTGGATGCGCCAGGAGACCATGAAGCCCGCGACGACCACCGCCACGACGCCCGAGGCGTGCGCCATGTGCGCCGCGAGGAAGGCCAGGTAGGGCGCGAGCAGCGAGAGCGCGAAGAGCAGCTCCGTGCGCCGCGCGCGCGAGTTCGCCAGCACTCCCAAACCGCCGACGAGCACGCCGGCGAGTACGCCGCCACCACCGATCCACAGGAAATCGAGCGCGAAATTGCCCGCACCGAAGGTCCCGCCCGCGAGCAGCGCGGTCCCGAGCTGCACGCCGAACAGGCCCGTCGCGTCGTTGACCAGGTTCTCGCCGCCCAGGATGGCCGTCATGCGGCGCGGGATGCGCAGCCGGTCGAGCACCGCCTGCACCGCGACCGTGTCGGTGGGCGAGACGATCGCGCCGAGCAGGAAGCAGGCCGGCAGTGCGAGCTCGGGTAGCACCCAGTGCAGCACGAAACCGACCAGCAGCGTCGTCACCGCGACCAGGCCGACCGCGAGCATCAGGATCGGCCTCATCCAGCGCCGGAAATCCGTCCACGACGCGAGGAACGCGTCGGAGTAGAGCAGCGGCGGCAGGAAGCCGAGCAGGATCAGGTCCGGGTCGAGCTCGAGCAGCGGCAGGCCGGGCACGAGGCCGAGCAGCACGCCGCCGAGCGCGAGCAGCACGGGGGCGGGGATGCGCGTGCGCGGCGTCGCGAAGGCGACGAGCGAGACGACGATCAGCAGGCCGATCAGGACGGGCAGCAGCGGGGGCATGCGGTGCGCGAGATCATGGCGCAACGCGGGAATCGTGCAAGCGTGGAGCTCAGCGCGCGGCTCACGGCACGATCCAGACACGCTCCTCCGCGCGCGAGTAGCCCGGCGTGGGGATGGCGAGGTCGAACGAGCGGCTCTGTCCACCGAGTTGCACACGCGCGCGGTACGGCCAGGGGCTCGGGTGGCAGCGCAGCCGCACGGTGCTCTCGACGGGCGCGATCTCACGGAACTTCTCGCCCCCGAGCTCGATCTCCATCCGCGTGCCCGCGGCGAAGGGCTCGCCAGAGGCGTCGAGCAGGCGCAGGTCGAGCGTCGCGATCAAGCCGTTCTCGTCGACGACGAGTTCGGGCGCGTTCGAGGCCTCCGGCGTGATGTCGAGCCCCTCGTCGAGCACGATGCGCACCTCGAGCGGCTCCGAGAGGGGCCGGTCGAGGCTCAGCGTGCGTCTGCCCACGAGCAGGTGCTGCGGATCGTCCTCGCTCTCGCGCGCGTACACGACGAGCTGCGCGGGTTCGCCGACGGCGATGAAGTACCATGGCCCCGAAGCCCGCAGCTCCCACGGCCGGGGCAGCTCGACGAGCAGCGCGGGATTCTCGCAAGTGCAGTAGTAGTGCGAGGGTTCGACGGGGGTTCCGTCGCTGCGGACCACGCGCAGGTCGATCTCCTGTCCATCGCGGCACAGCAGGAACAGACCCGAGACGTCGGAGTGCACCGCGCCCAGCTCGAGAGACGCGTATGGGCGCTGCGAGCCCGCCCGCATCGAATCGTGGTGAGGCTGTTCGCAGATCGTCGCGCGTGCACAGCGCGGCACGTTCTCGAAGCAGAAGTTGCCTTGATCGTCGCTGCGCGCGTCGATTTGGATCTCGGTGGGCACGGCGCGGCCCTCGGCCTCGATCCCGCGCAGGTGCAGTTCGAGCTCGGCGTAGCACACCGGCACACCGTGGGCGTCGAACACGCTGCCGCAGACCTGCAAGCCATGTTCGAGCAGCACGACGAGGCCGGGATCTCCCGCACCGAAGTCGGCAGGTTCGAGCCCGAGCTCCACATCGAGGTAGCCGTCGCAGTGCAGACGCAGCGGCTGGCGGGTTCCAGGCTCGGTCAGTTGGAACTTCCCGTCCGCAGCGGTGGTCGCGCGCACCCGACGGCCGACGGGTTGCCACAGGCTGAGCACGGCGCCTTCGACGGGCAGGCGGCTCTCGGCGTCGAGCACCACACCCACGAGATCGCGCGCAGGCTCGACCTCGAAACTCTGTTCGACGCCGGAAGCCCCGACCGTCTCGTCGAGCGTCGCGCACAGGGGCTGAAAGCGCGCCTGCACATTGGTGGGCACTCGCGCTCCCTCGCGCAGCACGGCTTGGCCGCAGACTGCGAAGCCGCGCAGGTGCGCACCGAGGGGCACCACGAGCTCGAAGCGGCCATCCTCGAGCGGCTGCATGCGATCGTTCTTCGGCTTCTGCCCCTCGAGCTCGTAGGTCAGAGCCGCGAGCGCGCCGCGCACGGGATCGTGCGTGCCGGCGAACGACACCGCGACACGCACGATCGCCGCAGGGTGGCCCACGCGCATCGGCGTGGCGTCGCGCTCCTGCTTCGACTTCGTCTGCCCCGCCTGTGTTGCGGCGGAGGCGCGGACCGAGGGGGCCGAGCTCGAGAACTTGATTCGAGTCTCCGGCGTTCCTGAATCGAACTCGGGCAGCGCGACAGGCAGGCTCGAACTCGGCGCTTCGGCCGACTCGGCTGCAGGATTGTCGCGCGAGATCCACAGCGCGCCGAACGCGAGCGCACCGATGAGCAGCAGCAGGATCGGCAGTGCGCGCTTCATCGCCGCGCCTCCAGCCGCCACTCGGCCTTTGCGTAGCCGCTCGGCGGGATCGCGAGCTCGAAGCTCTTCCACCTGCCGCCCGCGACCCGGGCGTCGAGCGACGAGGTTCCCGGATGCAACCACAGCCGCGAGAGTCCCTTCGTGTTCGGCTCCAGCTTCGCGAGTTCCTGGCCGCAGCGGACCTCGATGCGGTCCTCGAGACCGAGCGGCCGGCCGCTCTGCGCGTCGAGCAGCGTCAGGTCGAGGACGCAGCGGATCGGGCTCGCGGGAGCGAGGTCGGCGGCGACGGTGTCCACGAGCGCCGGCGGGAGCTCCAGATCGACCGACTCCGAGAGCGTGACGTGCGCCTCGAGCGGCGCGTCCGAGCCGCTGTCGGTGCGCACGCGCGCCCTTCCGCGCAGGCAGGATCGGGGGCGCGCGCCAGGCTGGCCCGGGCTGGACCAGACCTCGATCTCCACCTCGGTGCCGCGCGGCGCCAGGAATTCCCGCCACGGGGGCGCCGCCCCGGCGTGGAGCCCGCCGAAGTGCGCAGCCGGCATTGCTCCGGCACCGAGCGCGACGAATTCGTTCGCGCTCAAGGCACGCCCGTCCGCCCGCTCCGCGAAGACGTGCACGACGACCGCGCGCTGCACGCGGATCACGAGGTCGGTGCGGCTCTCGGTCAGCGCGCCGAGGTCGAGTTGCGCGGCCCGGATCGCGAGCGCGCCCTCGTGCTGCGCAGCGACGCGCAACGTGACCTCCTCGAGCGTGCCCAGCGCACCGAAGCGGAAGCGTCCGAACTCGTCTGTCCGCGCGCCCGAGCCGAGCGGGGCGTGCAGGGAGACTAGCGCTCCGGCCACGGGTCGACCGCTCTCGTCGAGCACCTGTCCGCTGAGCTCCAGGCCCGGCTGCAGCACGAGCACGATTGGCTGGGGCACGGACGGCGGGTCCTCGAGTTCGATCGAAGTCGTCAGGGGCTGGTATTCGGGATGGTCCGCGACGAGGCGATGCGACGCGCCGTAGCGATCGGCGAGCAGCCCGAGAAGATCGAAGCTGCCGTCCTCGCGGCTGTGCACGTCGTCCCGGAAACCCAGCCCGCCGATGCGCACGTGCACCGCGGGGATCGCTCGGCCGGTCGCGTCGTCGCGCACCACGCCGCGCAGGTCGACGCCCCGGTCGACGAGCACCTGCAGCTCGCAACCCGCGGCGCCGAGCTCGCGGTCGAGGTTGCGCTCGTAGGGCACGAAGACGCTGGCGTCCTCGCCCGGGCGAACCCGCAGCACGGCCAGCCTCGATCCGAGCGGCAGGCGCAGCTCGAGCTGGCCGTGCGCATCCGTGGCGCCGCGCGCCGCGCCCGCGTCGAGGAAGACCTGCGCGCCCTGCACCGGCTGCGCGGTCGCGGCGTAGCGCACGTCGAGGCGCACGCGGGCGAGCGGCGGCCCCGCGACGTCGGGCGCTTCGTCCGCGGCGAGCTCGGCGCGCTGTGCGGGCGCAGGGCTCTCGAGCGTCGTGCGCGCCTCCTCGGGGGCCGCTTCGGAGCGCTCGAGCGGCGCGTCCTCCGCGCGCGCGAGCGGCGGCGTGCGATCGGTCTGCCGCGCGAGCTGGGCGGCGGGGCCGGGCGCGCCTCGGAGGAACAGCAACGCGAAGAGCGCGAGCGCGAGCAGCGTGGAGAGCAGCAGCGCGCGCTTCACCGCACGCCTCCCAAGCGCCACTGCGCCTTGGCGTAGCCAGACACGGGCAGCACGAGCTCCTGCGTCTCGTGCGCGCCGCCGTCGAGCTCCACCTCGAACACGTGCGTGCCCGGCGCGCCGACGACGCGCAGCCAGCCGGCCTCGAGGCTGCTGCTCAGGATGCTCGCGCCCGAGCACGAGATCGCGATGCGCTTGCCGGATTCGATCGGCGCGCCCGTGAGGCTGTCGAGCAGCTGCACGTCCACCGTCGAGGGCAGGAGCCCCGGATCGCCGAGCGTGAACACGCGCACGCCCTCGCGCTCGGGCGGCGCGTCGAGGATGCTGCGCTCGGAGAGGACCATCACCAGGGGCCTGCCGCCGTCGCCGGGCTCGACGCGCGTGCGCGCGCGCCCGCGCAGGAATACCCGCGGATCCTCGGCGCCGGGCCGGGAGGCCTCGCGCGCGCGTGCGTAGGCCTCGAGCTCGAGCTCGACCCCGGCGGGGACGCGCAGTTGCACCGAGTCCCGCGAGCGGTGCGCGACTTCGACGCCCGCGTGGTTCGTGCACAGGAACTGCAGTTGTCCCGGTGCGAGCGCTGTCCCGTCGGCGAGCGTCGCGCGCACCTCCAGCAGCGCCGCGCCGAGCACGACGACCTCGAGGTCCGTCCGATCCTCGCGCAGCGGGCCGAGCTCGCGGCGCCGGGCGAGCAGATCGATACCGTTGCGCTGCTGCCTCTCGATCTCGAGCGCGAGACCGTTGCAGGGCGGCACGGGGCTGAAGCGGAACTCGCCGTGCACGTCGCTGTGCATGGAGTTCGCGCTGGCGCTGATGTCGAGAGCCGGATCGAGGCCCACGGCCCGCCAGCGCAGCGTGACGCCGGCCACGGGCAGCCCGCGGGCATCGACGATGCGACCCGCGATCGTGAGACCGCGCGGCAGCTCGATCACGAGCGGAGCGGCGTCGCCCAGGCGCTCCCCGGGCAGGTCGAGGCTGCAGGCGAGATGGTCCGGCGCGTCTACGCGCAGGCGCATCTTCGTGTGCTCGGGCCAGGGCAGCAGGCCCTCGAGCACGAAGCTCCCGTCGGGCCCGGTGAACTCGTCGGTGTGGTAGCCGGGGAGTTCGTTGGCGCGGATGCGCGCCCCCGCGAGCGGCGCGCGGCTCTGGGAGTCGAGCACCAGGCCGCGCAGCGTCGCGGGGCCCAGGACCTCGACGACGAGGTCGACACCCGCCTCGGTGACCTCGTCCTCGAGCGGCAGCTCGCGCGCACCGAAGGCCGCCATCGTGCCCGTGCGCGGATCGCTCGGGTCGAAGTGCGAGAGTTCGGGCTTCACGTTCACCTGCGTCAGGTGCGATCCGAGCGGGAGGTCGAAGGCGAAGCGCCCTTCGGCGTCGAGGGTCGAGCGTTCGTACCGGCGCCGCTCGCCGCGCTCCGCGCTCGCGCCTGCCTCGGCTTCGGGCTGCGCGAGGGAGTAGGAGAGCTCCACGTCTCCGTTGGGCACGATCGCGTGCGTGCGCGCGAACACGACTTGGCCGCGCACGCTGTGCGGAATCGGGGTCTCGGCCCGCGCCACACTCGACGTCGGCTCGCGCACGCGCGCGGTCGCAGGGGCGGGCTCGCCCTCGAGCGCAGCGGCGTTCGGGCGGGCGCTCGCTGGCGCGGGCGGCGACGCCGCGGGTGCCGGCGGAGTTCCGGGCACAGGCGTCGCGCGGCTTGCGACGAGCCAGATGAGCGTCGCGAGCGCAGTGAGGACGGCCAGGGGCAGGAGGACGCGCTTCATTCCGGGAAGGGGGTCCAGCCTAGCGCGCTACCGCGATCGGGGGTGCTGGTTTCGCCCGCGCGCCCGAGCAGAATGCCGCGCATGAAGACGCGCATCCGCTTCGCGACCAACCGCGACCCGCAGGGCAAGCCGGTCAAGGCCTTCGGGACGCGTTTCAACCCCGTGCACCCGCTCGAGCTGCGCTTCGGCGAGATGCGCCTGGACACCGGAGGCGCACGCCTGCCGCGCGCGGGCACGAGCCTCGCCGACGTGCTCACCCAGCAGCTCGTCGACGGCCGCGGGGAGCTCGAGGTCTACGGCGAGGAGCTCGACCGCGATCCGCCGGTGCTCGGCTCGCAGCGGCTCTTCGGCGAACTGCAGGACTCGATGGCCGCGGGCCGCGACGCGCTGGTCTACATCCACGGCTACAACGTCACGTTCTTCGAGGCTTGCGCGAGCGCGATGTCGCTGCAGAAGAAGCTCGACGAGCGTAAGACGCCGATGGACGTGGTGCTCTTCAGCTGGCCCTCCGACGGCAGCTCGACGCCTTGGGTTGCCTACCGCAGCGATCGCGACGACGCGGCCAACTCGGGCCTCGCGTTCTCGCGCGCGTTCCAGAAGCTGCAGGGATTTCTCGAGGGTCTCGCGCGCGAGGACTACTGCGGCGGATCGATCCACCTCGTGTGCCACAGCATGGGCAACTTCGTGCTCGAGAACACGCTCTGGCATCTGCGCAAGAACCTGCCCGGGCGACTGCCGCGCATCTTCGGCGAGGTCGTACTCGCGTCGGCGGACGTCGACAACGACGCGCTCGAGCAGGAGGGCAAGCTCGGCCGGCTGCCGGAGATCGCGCGGCGCATCAACGTCTACTGCAACGCGGGCGACGAGGCGCTGCGGATCTCCGACAAGACCAAGGGCAACCCCGACCGGCTCGGCCAGCGCGGGCCCAAGCACCCGATGGACGCGCCAGCGGGGGTGGTCAACATCGACTGCTCGGAGGTCATCAACGGTCTGGTCGAGCACTCGTACTACCTCGACGAGGCGATCGGCGACATCGCGGCGGTGTTGCGCGGCGAGCGCGAGGACCGGATCGCCAGGCGCCAGTACGTCGCCTCGGCCAACAACTACCGCCTGACGGCCAAGGGGTGAGCTCGCGGCGGCCACGATTCGGTCAAGAGGGGGTGGCGTCGGGGCCGATCCTGTTGCATCCTCACCCCCAACTTCCTGGGGATTCGGCCACCCAGGAGCTACAGGAGGCCGCCATGGATCCGCGACGTGGTTCTGCTCCCTCGGACAAGCACCATGGTCCACATACTCTGCGCATCTGGCGCGGGACGATCGTGGACAGCTTCGGACACGACGTCTTCGTCGAACTCGGTCCGCGCATGCAGGGCGTGATCGCGCGCCGGCACTTCCGCAAACCTCCGCTGCCGGGCCAGAAGTACGACTTCACGCTGCACGGCCAGGAAGAGGGGCTCTGGGCGCTGTCGCTCAAGGAAGAGGACACGCTCGAGACCTGGGAAGAGATGGAGGAGGGCAGCCTCGTGCAGGCGCGCGTCGTGCGCCTCGCGCCCGGCGGCTTCGAGATCAAGGTCGGACCGTTGCACGCCTTCATGCCCAAGTCGCACAGCGGTCTGGCGCGCGACGAGAAGCCAGAGCCGCTGGTCGGCAAGAACCTGACCGTCGAGGTGATCGAGGTCGACGTCGAGCGCCAGCGTGTGGTCGTCTCGCGCAAGCTCGTCATGCAGCGCGAGAGGGACAGCCAACACCAGCGCGAGATCGCCGGCCTGCGCGTCGGCCAGCGCGTGAATGGGCGCGTTTCGCGCGTCGAGAGCTACGGCGTATTCGTCTCTTTCGGCCACGGGCTCGAAGGCCTCGTGCACGTCTCCGACCTCGACCATGCGCGCGTCGAGGATCCGCTCGAGCTGGTGCAGCCCGGCCAGACGATCGAGTGCGTGGTGTTGAGCGTCAAGAACGGCGGCAGGCGCATCGCGCTCGGCCGCAAGCAGCTCGTCGACAGCCCCTGGAGCACGCTCGAGACGCGCTGCTACGTAGACCAGATCGTCGAGGGCCGCGTCACGCACCTGGTCGACTTCGGCGCCTTCGTCGAGATCGAACGCGGCGTCGAGGGCCTGCTGCACGAGTCTGAGTGCGGCCTCACCGCCGGCGTGCCGCTGCGCACGCTGCTCACGCCTGGACAGAGGGTCGCCGTGCGCATCGCCGCACTCGACCCGCAGGCACAGCGCCTCTCGCTCTCGCTGCAGCACAAGAGCGGCGGCCGCATCACCGCCGAGGAGATCGAAAACGCGCGCCATTTCGCCGAGCTGCTCGACAAGAGCCCGCAGGAACGGCTCGAACTCCCACTCGGCAAGCTGCTCGCGCGCGCGCTGCGCGACTCGCTCGGCAAGCGCAACGGACGCGCGCAGGACGGCCCGACGAGCCTCTCCGCGTGAAAAAACCAGCCCGCCTGGTTTTTTGACACTCACCCCTCTCACATCCAGGGGCGAGGGGCGAGGGGCGTTCGACCGTCAAAAAACCAGGCGGGCTGGATTTTTTTCAGTCGACGGGGAGCTCGAGGACGGCGCCGGCTTCGATCCGCAGCGCGTCGACGTGCGCGGCGAGCGGTTCGCCTTCCTTGACGAGCAGGTGCACGTGCGTCTTCTCGCCCATGTGCGTCAGCGTGCCGGGCGAGAGCGTCGTGTAGAAGCCGACCAGGCGGCCCTTCGCGCTCGGCAGGAGCCTGCGCACCGGTTCGGTTTCGCGCGGGCCCTTGCCCATGTACGGGCAACGGCCGTGCAGCACGTGCGCGCGCACGTCGCGGAACTCGCCCTCGATCACGAAGGGGAAGGTGATCGCGCGGCCTAGACCATGCTCTCGCGCCGCTTTCTCGACGAAAGCCTCGATGCCCGAGGCCGCGAGGCCGGGCGGGACGCTCACACGGATCCAGTGCGGCACGCGCGCCACCGCGAGCACGGTCGCGAGCTCGCCGGGCGCGGCTCCCGCGCGCGTGTCGAGCGTTCCCAGATCGCCCGAGCGCGTGCACCACACGACGCCGTCGAGGATCACGACCTCGCCCGCGAGCTGCTCGAGCGCGCCGATACCGACGAGCTCGGGGTCTCCCGAAAGCGTGCTCAGCTCGACGCGGCCTTGCGTCTTCTGCTCCATCATCACCTCGCGCATCGTGCCGTAGAGGTCGACGCGGCCGTTCCAGGGCGCGCGCGTGCTGCGGCAGCCCGCGAGCAGCGCGAGCAGCGCGAGCCGCGCGAGCAGCACGCCGAGCGCGAGCCCGTTCTTCACCCGTCCCTCCAGCTGCGCGCGAGGCGCGCGACTTCCTCCGCGCAGCCCCAGGAGAGCGTGACGCCCGCGCCGCCGTGGCCGTAGTCGTGGATCAGCATGCGCTCGGGCCCGGGCTTCTCGGCTTCGAGGCGCACGACCGAGCGCGCCGGGCGCAGTCCGCGTTGCGTTCCGAGCTCGCGCGCGTTCGCGAGTTGCGGATCGAGCTTGCGGCAGCGCGCGCGGATGCCCTCGAGCATGGCGCGGCGCGCGGCCTCGTCGGCGTGCTCGTCCTCGAGCGAGCCGCCGAGCACGACGTCATTGGCGCGCGGGATCACGTAGGTCGGCTGCGGGCCGCTGAAGTCGAACCAGAAGCGGTCGCTGCCGGTGTGCTCGACGCGCAGCACCTGGCCCGCCGCGGCGTGCAGGTCCTCGTCCTCCGCCAGCTCGCGCGCGCCGAGTCCAGTCGCGTTCACCACCAGCGGCGCGGTGAGGAAGGCCTCCTCGAAGAACAGCACGCGCCGCGTGCGCAGCGTCGCGCCGAGCGCGCGCACGCGCTGTTCGAGCCAGGCCATGTAGATCGGCGTCTCGATCACGGGCGCCTTGAATTCGAAGCCGCGCGCGGTGCCGCGCGGGAGCTCCGAGGGGGCCAGCTCGCGCAGCGCGGGCAGCTCGACGATCCAGGGCTGCGGCTCGACGAGGGGGCCGAAGACCTCGCAGCCCGTGC
>JADJLZ010000005.1 GCA_016709875.1 Planctomycetota bacterium
AACCCGTGGCTGCCACGCACGAGCGTGGCCTCGACCGGGATGACGTCCATCAGGTAGCGCATCCCGAGCTTCTTCTGCGCCAGGCGCCGCGCGACGCGCAGCGTGGGAAACGCGAGTTCGGGATCGAGGAAGAGCTCGCACGGGTCGTAGCCCGGCTTGCGGTGGATGTCGACGCTGCGCGCGAAGTCCGGCTCGGCGGCCGTGTCGGTCCAGTAGTAGTACGTGAACCACGCATCGCGCTCGCTGAGCAGCACGAGATCGCCCGAGCGCGGATGGTCGATCCCGAACTCGCGCTGCGCTTCGCGGTCGAGCACGCGCGCGACGCCCGGGAGCTTCGCGAGCAGGATGCGCGCCTCGGAGAGCGCGCGCTCGCCCTGCGTGTAGACGTGCGCGACCTGGTGGTCCGCCACGGCGAAGGCGCGGCTCGCGAAGACGTCGAGCACCTCGCCCGCAGGTGTCGCTCGCGCGGCGAGCAGGCCGGCCTCGCGCAGTGCGCGGTTGACGTGCACGGGGCGCGAGACGTCGACGAGACCGTACTCGCTGACGACGACGACGGCCGCGCCGGCGGCCTCCGCCGCCTGGACGAGGTCGCCGACCACGCCGTCGATCTCGGTGAGCGCGCGCAGCGAGCGCTCGTCCTTGGGGCCGAAGCGCTGCAGGTCGTAATCCAGGTGCGGCAGGTAGGCGAGCGTCAGCGCCGGCTTCTGCGTGCGCAGCGTGTGGATCGCGGCGTCGGCGATCCAGCGGCTGGAGGGCAGGCCCGATTTGGGGCCCCAGAAGTCGAAGAAGGGGAACGGGCCGAGCGCCTCTTCCAGGCCCGCGCCGTAGCTCGCCGGTGCCGCGTACACGGCCGGGATCTTGCGCCCGTCGGCGGGGTAGAAGGGCCGCGGCGTGATCGACCACTCGACCTGCGCGCCGAGGTTCCACCACCAGAAGATCTTGGCGCAGCGGAAGCCGGGGAAGCGTTTCCTCGCCGCCTCGTAGACCTTTTCGCCCTCGACCAGCGCGTTGGACTGGCGCCAGAGCGCGATCTCGGCGTAGTGCCTCGCGAACCAGCCGTTGCCGACCGCGCCGTGTCGCGCGGGCAGCTCGCCGGTGAGCAGCGTCGCCTGGGCGCTGCATGTGACCGCAGGCAGCACGCTGCTCATCGGCGCCGACGAGCCGCGCGCGGCGAGCGCGGAAAGGTTCGGCGTGCGCGCACCCAGCTGGGCAGGCGTCAAGCCGACGACGTCGAGCAGCAGCACCGGTTTCATGGGCGGGGCGGGATGCTAGCATCCCGCGCATGCTGGACTGGCTGCGAGGGTTGTTCCGCGGACGCGGGATCGTGATCGAGGGCACGGGCAAGCTCGCCGAGGGCCACTCGAAGAAGATCGACGTCGGCGATCCGCTCGCGGGCGGCAAGCAAGTCGTCTTGTGCCGCGTCGGCGGCAAGCTCTTCGCGCTTGACGCGCTCTGTCCGCACGAGGGCGGCCGCATCCACGACGGACCGCTCGCCGAGGGCAAGTACGCGGTCTGCCCGCTGCACAACTACAAGTTCGATCCGCGCACCGGCGCGTCGGTCGAAGTCGCGTGCAAGGCGGCCAAGCGCTACCAGGTCGCCGAAGAAGGCGGCAATGCCCGGCTCTGGGCCTGACAGCCGCGCCTGTCAGGACTTTGTGCGTAGTCGGGCATGCGTGTCCGATATCGGCTCCAGGGCTGTTTGGGAGTGCGCCGATCCATGCGGCGCCAACCCAGGAGCTTTACCCGCTCCGCATCCCCGGAGTCCGCTGTGGCCAACAACGAGTCCCTCGCATCCCAGTTCGCGATCACCTCTTCGAACCTCGCTCGCCGCCGCGAGTTCATCCGACTGGGCGAAGAGGAGCGCAATCTGCTGACGAAGCTCATCCCCTGGGCGAAGAAAGCCTCGCCCGAGATCGCGCGCGAGTTCTACGACTGGCAGTTCAGCTTCGGTCCGACGAAGAAGTTCTTCGGGCAGCAGGCGCAGCGCATGGGGCACGACCTCTCCTCGCTGCGGCGCGTGCTCGAGCAGAAGCAGGCGGAGTACCTGCTCAACGTCTTCGAGGGAGCGCGCACGAGCTGGGGAGTCGAGCACTTCGAGAACCGCCTCAACGTCGGCCGCGTGCACGACGTGATCGACCTGCCGATGAAGTGGTACCTCGGCTCCTACACCGAGTTCGACCGGCTGATCCGCATCGCGCTGCGCGTCGAGATCCCCGACGGTGACGAGCGCGAGGCCGCGCTGGAGGCGATCCGCAAGGTCTTCAACTACGACATCCAGGCCGTCGTCGACTCGTACACGCTCTCGGTCTTCAAGACGATCGGCGTCCGCATGGCCGATTTCGACGTGCAGGGCGAGGAAGACCGCACCGAGTGCATCGCCGCGATCAAGAAGCGCCTGACGACCGCGCTGCAGGAGATCGCGACCTGCGCCAGCACGCTGGGTTCGTCCTCGGCCGCGCTGGCCAGCATCAGCGAACAGTTCTCGTCCACCTCGACCGCGGTCGCCGCGGCGATGGAGGAGATGAGCGCCAGCATCAAGGAGATCGCGGGCAACTCGTCCTCGGCCTCCAAGGTCGCGCAGAACGCCGTGGTCAGCAGCAACGAGGCCTCGGGCGCGATGGACACGCTCGGAGCCTCCAGCCGCGACATCCAGCAGGTGATCAAGCTGATCAGCTCGATCGCGGGCCAGACGAACCTGCTCGCGCTCAACGCGACGATCGAGGCCGCGCGCGCGGGCGAGGCCGGCAAGGGCTTCGCCGTGGTCGCCGCCGAGGTCAAGGAGCTCGCGCGCCAGACCGCCACCGCGACCGGCGACATCGGCCGCATGATCGAGGCGATCCAGAGCGGCACCGCCGGCGCGACGCAGGGCATCGGCAACATCTCCGGCATCATCAAGGAGATCAGCGAGTACGAGCACTCGATCGCCGCCGCGGTCGAGGAGCAGAGCACCGTGATCTCCGACATCAGCCGCAACGCGCAGGCCGCGTCGGCGAGCGCCAACGAGACGCGCACCGCGGCCGAGGGCCTGCGCGACCTCGCGACGCGCCTCGACGGGCTCGTGCGGCAGTTCGACCTCAAGGACAGCCGTCCCGCCGCTCACGCGGGACGTCCGCACTGAACCTTCGAGTCGACAGGGTCCTTGCGGGGCGGCTCGCTCGGCGTTGTGATTCACGGCGCCATGACTCGACCGCCCCGCATCCTCGCCTTCGCCGGCTCGCTCCGGCGTGACTCGCTCAACAAGAAGCTCGTGCGCATCGCCGCCGACGGCGCGCGCGCTGCCGGCGCGGAGGTGACGCTCGTCGACCTCAAGGAGCTGCCGCTGCCCGTGTACGACGGCGACCTCGAGGCGAGCGAGGGCTTGCCCGCCAACGCGAAGCAGCTGAAGGAGCTGATGAAGTCGCACGAGGGCTTCCTGATCTCCTCGCCCGAGTACAACAGCATGCCCAGCGGCGCGCTCAAGAACGCTCTCGATTGGGCCTCGCGCGCCGAACCGGGCGAGGCGCCGCTCGCGTGCTTCAAGGGCAAGCTGTGCGTGCTGATGAGCGCCTCGCCGGGCGCCCTGGGCGGCCTGCGCGCGCTGCCCGTGCTGCGCAACATGCTGCTCAACATCCACGTGATCGTGCTGCCCGACCAGCTCGGGCTGATGAAGGCGCACGAGGCTTTCGACGAGGCCGGGAAGCTCAAGGATCCCAAGCAGCAGGCCCAGGCGGAGGGCCTCGGAGCGCGCCTGGCGGACATGCTGCGGCGCCTCTCCGCTTCTGGCTGAGCGTGTTATCCTTTGCGGCTCGCCCGCTCACCCTGACCCCGTTTCGAGACCCCAGCATGATCCGCAGCCGCGCCCTTTTCGTATCCCTCGCCCTCTCGCTCCTCGCGCTCTCCGCCGGCGCCGGCACGCGCTACGTCGACGCTGCGCTCGCTAGCGGCGCGAACGACGGTTCGAGCTGGACGAACGCCTACCAGGGCTCGAACGGCCTGCAGCTGGCGCTCACCGCGGCCGTCTCCGGCGACGAGATCTGGGTCGCGCAGGGCAGCTACGAGCCGACCGCCGGCGCGACGCGCTCGATCTACTTCCAGTTGCGCAACGGGGTCGCGATCTACGGCGGCTTCGCGGGCGGCGAGCTCACGCTCGACCAGCGCGACGTCGCTGCGCACGTCGCAATCCTGACCGCGGACCTGAATGGCGACGACGGCACGACCGGCTTCGCGGAAAACAGCTACCACGTCGTCGACGCCTCGGGCACGAACGCGACCGCCGTGCTCGACGGCTTCACCGTGCGCGGCGGCAACGCCAACCTCGGCTCGGCCAACCAGGACCGCGGCGGCGGCATCCTGTGCGTCGGCGGCGCGAGCCCGACCGTGCGCAACTGCATCTTCCGCGAGAACCGCTGCACCTTCGGCGGTGGGGCCGGCTACATCAATGCCTCCGCGCCGAGCTTCACGGACTGCCGCTTCGAGAACAACCTCGGCTCGAACTTCGGCGGCGCCTTCGACATGGCGACCAACGTGACGGCGAGCTTCACGCGCTGTGTCTTCAGCGGCAACAGCGCGGCGCGCGCCGGCGGCGTCGAGATCTTCGGCAGCTCGACGGTCAAGCTCACCAACTGCGTCTTCCGCAACAACACCTCGACCGGCAGCGGCGGCGGCGGAGCGATCTTCATCAGCAGCTCGAGCCCGGTGATCCGCAACTGCACGATCGTCGGCAACCACTCGACCGTCAACGCGACCGCGGGCATCCTTGCCTCGCCGCTCTTCGCCGCCTCGAACAACCTGATCTACTTCAACGACGGCCCCGGCGGCGCGCAGAACCTGGTCAACAACATGAGCGGCGTGAGCTGCACCTACAGCTGCGTCCAGGGCGGCGCGGCGGGCACCGGCAACGTCTCGGCCGATCCGCAGCTTGCGAACCTCGGCTCGGGCGACGTTCACCTGGGCCCGCTCTCGCCCTGCGCCGACGCGGGCAGCAACCCGGCCGTGCCCGTCGGCACGACCACCGATCTCGAGGGCAACCCGCGCTTCGCCGATGCACCCGGCGTGCCCGACACGGGCCTGGGCTCCAGCCCGCTGGTCGACATCGGCGCCTACGAGCTGCAGAACACGCTCTACACGCTCTTCTGCGCGGGCGATGGCTCGCTCGCCACGCCTTGCCCCTGCGGCAACACGGCGCCCACTGGCCACGGCTGCCTCAACTCCGACTTCTTCTCGCAGGGAGCGCTGCTGCTCGCCGCGGGCAGCGCCACGCCCGACACAGTCGTGCTCACGAGCTCGGAGATGATTGCGAGCGCCTCGTGCATCTTTCTGCAGGGCAACCAGCAGAACGCGAGCGGAGCGGTCTTCGGCGACGGCGTGCGCTGCGTCGCGGGCACACTCAAGCGTCTGTACACGAAGAGCGCCTCCGGCGGCGTGGCGAGCGCCCCGGGCGTCGGCGATCCCTCGATCAGCGCGCGCTCGGCGTCGCTGGGCGACACGATCGCGCCCGGCAGCCAGCGCTTCTACCAGGTCTACTACCGCGACCCCGCGCCGAGCTTCTGCCCCTCGCCGCAGGGCAACACCTGGAACATCTCCAGCGGCGTGATCCTGAACTGGTGAGCATGCGCGCGCTCGCCCTGCTGTTCGCGTTCCTGCCGCTCTCGTGCAGGAGTGCGGGGGCAGGTGCGCTCGCGAGCGCGCACGACAAGCCCTTCTGGCGCGCGATCGTCGCGGCGAATTACGCTCCGCCGCAGGGCGCGGACGTTCCGGAGCTCGCGCGCGAGCTCGCGGCGACGGCGGGATCGACCGATCCGGAGTTGCGCGACGAGCTGGGCTTCGAGATCTCTTCGCGCTGGGTCCGCCGGCCGGGGATCCTCGGCGACGAGGACGTGCGCGCGCTCTTGAACGAGCACCTCGAGCACATCCACGAGGGACTCGGCGAGGGAGAGGGCGATGGAGTGTTCCTGCGCGCCTTCTCCGCGCTGCACCTCGCGCAATTCGTCGCGCGCGACCTGCGCACGCCGTATCTCGACGACGAGCAGCGCGCACGACTGGTGCACGCGGCCTGCAGGGTGCTGCGCGAAGAGCGCGACCGGCGAGGGTGGGTCGTGGGCAAGGGCTGGGCGCACGCGATCGCGCACTCGGCCGACCTGCTCGCGAACCTCGCGCGCGAGCCGCAGCTCACGCCGCAGCTGCAGAGCATGATGCTCGACGCGCTCGATGGCGCTCTCGAGGGCGCCTACAGCTTCGGCGAGAGTGGCAGGCTCGCGGCGGTGCTCGCGTACCTCGCGACGCGCGCGGATTTCGTCGAGCCCGAGCTCGAGCGGCACCTCGCGCAGTGGGCGCGGGAGGCCAAGGAGGTCTGGACGACGCAGCCCTTCGACCCGGCGGCCTTCCACAAGGCGGAGAACGTGAAGAGCCTGCTGAAGGACGTGCTGCTGGGCATCCTGCTCGACCCCAAGGCGAGCGAGAGCGAGCGCAAGGCCGCCGACGCGATCCGCGCGGCGTTCTTCGGGGGCTGAGCGGGATCAGCGCGTGTGAAGGATGACGCGCGGGTCAGGGCTCTACGGCGCGTAGACGACGGTTCCGCTCTGGGTTGCGTTGTAGGTGCTGGTGGCGGCGCAGCCTCCGAGCACGAGCGGGTCGCGGTAGTAGACGAGGAAGACCCGCGTCTCTCCGAGGGTGATCGCGACCCCGAGCTGTGCACAACGCGCGGAGACCGTCGGATCGGAGGCGGCGAGGTCCGGTACGAGGACCGCTCCGTTGTGGGCGGTCTTGGTGTAGAGGCGGCGGAGAGTTCCGCCGACGCAGCGCACACCTTGGCCGAACGGGGCGCCCGACGCGAGGACGCTGTCGCCTTCGAGCAGGATGCTGGTCGCGTTGGGCTTCTCGCCGGTGGTGCTGAAGGCGAGCGTGTCCGCGGAGAGGGATGCCACGCCGCTCGCGGCGAGCATGGCGCCGCCGGTGGCGGAGGAGTTGTCGCAACCGCGGCCGGGAGAGGCGGGCGGGTTGTTGCACGGACAGTCGAGCACCGCGGCGTCGAGCGGATCGCAGATGCTGGTGAACGAGCTTGCGTAGCGGTCGTAGAGGAAGACGTCGGTGTTCGCGTTCGTGTCGTTGGGGACGAGGTCAGGCGACGTGCTGCGGAACACGATGTAGCGCGCATCGGGGGAGATCGACGGCACGTCCGCACCTTGGCCGGGAATGGAGCCGTCATAGCAGTAGCTGGCGTACTCGGTCGTGCCGAGCTGGCGGTCGCGGATCCAGATGCCGGAGGCCGGGGACGGAAGGGGGAACACACCCCTAAACGCGACGAAGCGGCCATCCGGAGAAAGGACCGGGTATTGAGCATTCGCCGTGCCCTGTGCCCCGTTGCTGGAGCAGCTGACGAGCTCAGTGGTTCCGCTGCTCCGATCTCGCACGAAGACATCCCAAGCGGAATTCAAATCGCTTGCAATCAAGTTGGAGGCCGTGCTGAGGAAGGACACGTAGCGGCCATCCGCGGAAAGCGAGGCCTGTGCTGAGTCTCCATTTCCGAGTTGTCCCGCCGAACTGGCGCTGACGAGCTCGGTCGACCCCGTCAGCCGATCGCGCAGGAATGTGTCGTAGTGAGCGTTAGTGTCGCCGGACACTAGGTTTGTAGCTGTGCTGTCGAATGAGACGAATCGGGCGTCCGGAGTGATACTCGCGTACTCACTGGTTCCGTTGCTCTGGCTGCCCCCGCTCGAAACGCTGATGCGCTCCGTCGCACCCGTGACGCGATCGTGCACGAAAATGTCCGCGGTGTTGTTCGTGTCCCCTGGCACGAGGTTCGACGCAAGGCTGGAGAAGGCTACGTAACGCCCGTCGTCCGTGACGACGGGATGGAAGCAACCACCGTTTCCCTGCACTCCGTTCGAATCGACGCTGACGAGCTCGGTGGTCCCGTTGAGGCGATCGCGGAGAATGATGTGCCACGCTCCATTCGTGCCTCCGGGGACGAGGTTGGTCGAGTCGGTCTGGAATACCACGAAGCGCGCATCGCGGCTCATTGCCAGGCCCCATCCGCCCGAGTGTGCGTTCGCTTGGCCGCCATTCGAGCTCACGCTCACGCGCTCCGTCGTCCTGTTGAGTCGGTCGCGCACGAAGACATCCCAGGCACCGTTGGTATCGCCGGGGACGATGTCCGCCGCCGGCGACATGAAAGCCACGAAGCGGCCGTCGGCCGACACCGAGTTGGAAGGCGGCACGGGCAGTTCGCCTCCGAATCCCGCCTGAGATCCAGTGTGGGTCACGCTCACGCGCTCGGTCACTTGGGCAGGGGATGTCGCCGCGAGCACGGCCATTCCGAGCGCGAGCATGAGTCGCTTCGTGGCGACCGGGGATCGCCCTGGGGCTGCGTTCGAGCGGGAACCTGCGAGAGCCTGGATCGAGAACTTCATGGTGCCTCCGCGCTGTGGGAATCTCAGCGATTTCTTGAAGCATACGCTTGACAGGGGGGGGGCAACCGTCACGCTTCGGTTTCTCGGCGGGGGTCGGCGCGCTCCGCTTGCAAAGTCTGCGCTCCGTCAGGATGCATGCGATCTCGCGTGCCGGATCCTGCCCTCCACCTCGGGGACGGCATTCACCCAGCGCAACTCGATCTCGGGGTGCGCGTTCGCGTAGACCCGGAAGATCTCGTCGGCGAAGGCCGGCCCGATGGTCTCGACGCCCGAGCAATCCAAGGTCACATTCCGGGACTGGCCGCAGCGCGCCATCACACGCTTCGCCTGCGAGCGTGCGAAGAGAACTGTTCCTTCCTGGGTCGCCAGAGCTACGAGGGTCTCGGCCGGACGCGATGACATTCGGGGGCATTCTACTCCATGGCATTGTCAACGTGCTGGCGGTGCGCGGTTGACCATGCGCAGCAGAACGCCTCCGCCGTCGGCTTCAGCGCACGGGCGAAGTGCAGCGGCCGGCGCAAGCCACCCGGTCGCGGCTCGAGCTTAGCGAGCTTCATCCACTCGCGGAACAGCACTACGGTGCCAGTCCATTCCTCCCAGAAACCCCCCGTCATTGATGCCGCCTGCGGTCACCGGACGGGATTGGATGGGAGGACTGGACGGGTACCGTACTGGAGTTACTGGGAGGATTGGACTGGCACCGTACTATGAAGCGCACCGTCAGGTGAGCCGGTACGCCTCTGCCGTCGGCTTCACCGCGCGGGCGAAGTGCAGCGGTCTGCGCAATCCACCCGGCCGCGGCTCGAGCTTCGCGAGCTTCATCCACTCGCGGAACACGGCCATCGACTTCGCCGTATCGACCTCGACGTCGCCGTACTGGTCACCCGGCCCGGCTTTCGTGACCGTCACGCGCTGGTGCCAGCAGTGCATGCCACTGATCGGATCGGGCTGCACGGGGAAGGTCAGGTTCTGGTGCACGCCGCCATCCGTCCACCACACGCGCTTCGAATCGGGGTCGCTCGACTCGAACGGGCCGATGTCCGCGACCCGGCGGAAGCGGAACTTGCCGTTGCCGAGCTCCTCGCGCTTGACCTTCACGCTGGCCCACTTGTCGACGCCGTTGTCGTTGAACAGGCGCCACCTCCCGAGGTGGTGGCTGCAGGCGACCACACCGGGGCGCATGCCCTCGGTGATCCAGGCCTTGTTGACGAAGTGGCCGATGCGCGTCGAGACGCGCAGGAGGTCACCCATCTCGATGCCGAGCAGCTCGGCGTTCTCGGGGTGCACCCAGACCGGGTTGGAGTTCGAGAGCTCGTAGAGCCACTTCGAGTTGCCCGAGCGCGTGTGGATCAAGGTCGGCAGGCGGAAGGTCGGGATCAGGCAGTACTCGCCCTTCGAGCGGTCCATGTGCTTGCGGTGCACGTGCGTCTCGATCGAGTTGGGGATCGCCTGCTCGGGCCAGCCCCACTCGGCGATGGTCTTCGAGTAGAGCTCGAGTCGGCGCGTGGGGGTCACGAATCCGTGCACGGCCTTGCCGCCGACCTCGAGGCCGATCTTCTTGCCGTCCTTCGTGACATCGTGCGTCTGCGGATCGATCACCGCGCCCGCGAGCTCCTTCTCGGCGAGCGCCTTCTTGTGACCTTCGTAGACGTCGGTCGAGACGAGGAAGGCGCCGTGGCGGCGCATGTACTCGAGCGGCGTCATCCCGTGCTTCTTCGCCTCCTCGGGCAGGCCGGGCACGGAGTTCTCGAAGATCCACTGGTAGTACTCGGACACCGTGATGCGCTCGCCCTTGCGATAGGGCGACTCGTACCACTTGCGGATGCCGAGCGAGCCGTCGGGATCGATGCGCCAGCTGAGCGCGATCCAGAACTCGTCTTCTTCCCAGACCTCGCCCGGATTGGCCTCGTGCGTCCACTCGATCTTCTCGCCGTTGCGCTCCTTCCAGGCGCGCAGTACGGGTTGGCGGAAGTTGATCCATTTGGCCGCCTGCGTCTCCTGGCTCATCAGGTCGTGGCGCTCGGCGCCGTGGCCCATCGGCAGCACGTAGTCGGCGTACTGCGCGGTCTCGTTCCAGGTCGGCGTCAGCGCGGCGTGCAGCTCGATCTTCGTCTCGTCGCGCAGCACCTGTTCCCAGACCATGCCGTCGGGGTTGGTCCAGACCGGGTTGTAGACGCGCGTGAAGTAGGCCGCGATCTTGCCGCGGCCCTCGAGGATCAGGTGCGGCAGGAGGTAGCTGAGCTCGTGGTGCGCGAGCGGCCACTCCTTGGGATAGAGCAGCTCGCTCCAGACGTTCTGCGGCGGCGGCTTCAAGAAAGGCGGCGGGACGAACTTGGTCTGCGAGTTGAGGTTCGTGCCGCCCGGCGTGCCGACGGCGCCGACGAGCACGGTCAGGAACTGCAGCGCGCGCGCGACCTGCCAGCCGCCGAGGTTGCCCGAGGCGGTGTTGCGCCAGACGTGCGAGGAGAAGGCGCTTTTCGCCTTCCCGATCTCGCGCGCGACCTCGACGATCGTGTTCGCGGGGACGCCGCACTCGGTCTCGGCCCCCTCGGGCGTGTACTTGGCGTAGTGCTGTTCGAGCACGGCGAGGAAGCGCGCGAACTCGAGCGGTTCCTTGGGCGCGATCGCGCCGAGGAAGTCGCGCCAGTTGACCCACTCCTCGAGGAATTTCGCGTCGTAGAGCTTCTCGCGCAGGATCACGCTCGCCATCGCGAGCAGCATGTAGCTCTCCGTGCCCGGCCAGGGCGCGAGCCAGAAGTCGGCCATCGAGGCCGTGTTCGAGAGGCGCACGTCGACCACGGCGAGCTTCGCGCCCTTCATCTTGGCGTCGATGATGCGCTGCGCGTGCGGGTTGAAGTAGTGGCCCGTCTCGAGGTGCGAACTCAAGAGCAGCATGAACTTCGCGTTCTCGTGGTCGGGCGAGGGCCGGTCCGAGCCGCTCCAGGTCGTGTAGCCCAGGCGCGCGGCGGCGCTGCACACGTTGGTGTGGCTGTTGTGGCCGTCGACGCCCCAGCTCTGCAGCACGCGGTCCATGTAGCCGTCGTGGCCCGGACGTCCGACGTGGTACATGACCTCGGTGCGGCGGTCCTCGACGATCGCCTTGCGGATCTGCGCCGCGAAGGTATCGAGCACCTCGTCCCAGGTCGTGCGCTCGAACTTACCCGAGCCGCGCGGGCCGACGCGCTTCATCGGGTAGAGGATGCGCTGCGGGTCGTGGATCTGGTTGAGCGTCGCCGGGCCCTTGGCGCAGTTGCGCCCGCGCGAGCCGGGGTGGTGCGGGTTGCCCTCGAGCTTGCGGATGTCCTTGGTCTCGTGGTCGATGTAGGCGACCAGACCGCAGGCGGATTCGCAGTTGAAGCAAGTGGTCGGGACGAGCGTGTAGTGTTTCTCGACCTTCTTCGGCCAGCTCTTGGCGTCGTACTCGACCCAGTCGTCCCATTGCCCGGGCGGCGGGAAGTTCTCGAGCGGCGTGACCTGCATCGCGTCGGGATCGTGGGAGCGCATGGGGGAGGAGAGGATAGCTGTTCGAGGTCTCCTGGGCGCGCCCTCGCCCGAGGATCCATGACCCCACGCCGCGGGCTTGCAGGTGGATGTCCGGAGAGTGACCATGTCGAGGCCATGCTCTCCAAGTCCGAGATCTTCCGCCGCATCGAGGAGCACCGCGAACGTTTGCGCTCGCTCGGTGTCCGCGAACTGGGCCTCTTCGGATCCCACGCCCGCGGTGATGCGCGGCCCGACAGCGATGTCGACCTGCTGGTCGAGTTCGAGCGCAAGAGCTTCGATTCGTACGTGGATACGAAGCTGATGCTCGAGGACGCGTTCGGGACCAGCGTCGATCTCGTCCTCGCGGACGGGATCAAACCCCGGCTGCGCGCGGCGATCCTGAGCGAGGTGATCCGTGCCCCGGGATTCTAGGCAGTACCTCGAAGACATCCTTGAGGCCGGCCAGCGGGTCGAGATGTACCTGCGCGGGATGACGGAGGATGCGTTCCGTTTGGACGCGCGCACCATCGATGCAGTCGTGCGCAATCTCGAGATCGTCGGGGAGGCGATCAAGCGCGTCCCCGAACCCGTACGTGCCCGTCATCCAGAGGTGGAGTGGCGCCGAATCGCTGCCATGCGGGACGTGCTCGCCCACGCCTACTTCACGGTGGACTTGGCGATCGTGTGGGAAGCAGCAGTCAGGAAGCTGCCCGAGTTGCGTACACAGATCGCGAAGCTCCTGGCGAGTGGCGAAGCCCTCTGAGGGGGGCTTCGATCCGGCATGGCCCGCAGTCTCACCTCGCAGCGATGAAGTGAGACGGGTGGATTCAGTGATTCCCGCTGCTCACGCCGATGCCGCCGAGACAGCCCGCGCGAGCGGCAGCGCGATGCGCTCCAGCTTCCGCGGGTCGGCGCGCATCTGCGCGAAGGGCGTGAATTCCTCGACCAGCAGGTCGCGGCGGAACTCCACGCACAGCGTCTGGCCCGGATGCTGCGTCGCGAAGACGTGCGCGAGCGTGCTCGGGTGCAGCGCGTAGGTGCCGCAGCGTGCGACGCCGAGGTCCACCGCCTCGAGCTCGCGCCGCACCTCGCGCACCAGCGCCTCCGACGCGAGCGGCTGGCCCTCCGGATCGTCCGCGATCAGATCCACCTCGGCGCGCAGCTCCCAGGTGCCGATCTTCTCGGGGCGGTAGGCGTCACGCAGGCTCGCGACGATGTTCTCGTCCACGGCGACGTCGATGCTGCGCGGCGCGTAGGAGTGCAGCATCAGCGCGCGGCCGCCGTTTCCGCAGATTCCCTCGTACAAGCTCTCGGCGAGCTCGCGGTAGGCGCGGTAGCGCGCGAGCAGCAGCGCGAGATCGCCCGCGTGCTTGACCCAGGCGTGTACGCCGGGCGTCATCTCGCCGGCGGCGGAGCCGCGCGGCCGCGGCGCGGCGTCGATCACCCGGTTGCAGTCGACGAAGGTGCGCGGGACGAGGCAGCGCAGCACGGCGACGCAGCGCGTGGGATCGGCCGTGACGAGCGCGAGCGCTGTGCTCAGCGCGAGCTCGGGCGCGCCGACGTCGGTGTTGACGAAGAAGAAGTCGCGCAGATCGTCGGGATAGTCGCCCGAGAGCGCCTCGCGCAGCGCGTCGTAGTCTTCGGCGCGCGTCGCGCCGTGAGGGACCTCGAGCAGCAGCGTCGGCTCGCCCAGGCACGCGCCGCCGCGGATGAGCGCGAACTCGCAGACATCGGGGATCGAGCGCCAGGAGTCGGAGGTCATGGGGGGCGCAGATCCTACGGCGCGGGCGCTCAGCGGGCCCAGGTTGCCTTGCCCAGGCGCGGAACTGCCGCGACAGCCCGGCCGCCGCGGGCGGAGAGCAGTGCGTCCTGGTCAGGTCCGCGAAATCGAATCGCCGATAGGGGTAGAGGTTCGGGAGCAGCGCGACGAGGCCCAGCTCGGCGGCGCTGCGCACGGCGGCGTCGCCGGAGCCGAGCGCGTCGAGCAGCGGCTGGGCGCTCGCGCGTTTGCGGAACTTCGCCAGCACGCGCAGCGCCTCGGCCTGATCGGTGCCCGGGGTCCGCGCGAGTTGCACGACGCGTTCGAAGCCCGAGAGATCGTCGATGCGCCGCAGCGCATCGGCGGCGGCGAGCGCGCGCAGCGGCTCTTGCGAAGCGAGCATGCGCGCGAGCATGTCGGGCGAGGTCGCGACGCCGCGCTTCTGTAGCGCCTCGAGCGCGGCCTTCGCTACGAGCAGGTTGGCGTTGCCGAGCAAGCGCTCGAGGACCGGGATCTCCTTCGTGCCGGCGTGCTGCGCGAGCACGCCGATGGCGGTCTGCGCGTAGGCGGGCGCGCTAGTCGACTCGGCCACGTGCGCGACGGCGGTGATGAGCGCCTCGGGCAGGCGCGGCGCGCGCAGGAAGAAGCGCTGCATGCGCGAGAGCGTGGCGCCGCTGTCGGAGGCGACCAGTTCGGCCAGCGCGAGACCGCGCGCGTCCTCGCCCAGCGCCAGCAGGTAGGCGTCGCACGCGGCGCGCGATCCGGCGCGGAGTCCGGGCGTCGCCGCCAGCTCGAGCGCCGTCGCGCGCGCGTCGGGATCCTCCACGCAGAGCAGGTGGTAGAGCACGTCCTCGACGAGCGTCGGATCGCTCTGGGGAGCGAGCCAGGCGCGCAGCGCGGCCGAGAGTCGCGCTTCCTGCACGAGGAACACGCGCCGGATCATCGCGCGGCGCAGCTCGAGAGGCGTGTCCTTGCGCGTGAAGGCCTTGACGATGTGTTCGAGCATCTCGCGCTCGCCCGTGCGCCACAATTGCGTCGCGGCGCCGGCCTCGAGCAGCGCGGAATGATCGAGCGCGAGCTTGTGGAGCGCGGCCTTGCTCTGCTCGGGAGGATAGGCCTGCAGGACCCACAGACCGTACTCCTGGCCTTGCACGTCGAAGCCCGGCAGCGCATCGACGAGCAGCGCGATCGCGGCCGGCGGCTTCTCGCGCAAGAGCGCCATGTAGGCCTGGCTGCGCGAGACAGCGTTGGACGCGTCGCCGAGCGCAGCGACGAGGCCCGCGATGCGCGCGTCGGCGCCCTTGGTCTGTGCGGGGGTGCAGAGCGCGAGCGCGCACGCGAGCAGCACTGCGAGCAGCGCGCGCCTCATCCGCCACCTCCACCTGTCGCTGGCCCACTGCCGCCCGTGGAGCCGCCGCCCGCGCGCGGCGGACGCGTGTTGCCGCCCGATTGCGGCCCGAGCTCGGGCCCGTTGCGCGACTTCGGCCGCTTCTTCTCGAGGCTCGTCGCCGTTCCCGTCTGCTGGAAGGTGGCGAGGCCTTGGCGGTGCAGCGCGGTGGCGTAGGGCGTGTGAGTGTAGCGCTGCTCGAAGGCCTTGATGCGCGCGTCGAGCGCCGCGAGCTGCTTCGCGAAGCGTTCGCTGCCAGGGAGCTCGACCTCGAGGAAAGGCAGTGCGCCATGGCACAGACTGCGATTGGTCCAGCCGATCGTGACGTTGCGCAGGTCGCCCGAGAGCGCCGGAATTTCGGGTGCGAGCGGCGCGGGTGCGTTCTTGTCGAGCCAGCGCGGCGCGATCTCCTGGCACCAGCCGATGTAGCCCACCAGGTTCGTCTTCGTCACCTCGAGCATCACTCGCGTGTACTCCGCGATCGCGATCGAGCGTGGGCTCGACTTGGCGTTGTCCGCGCGTGCGAGTTCGGAGGCGAGCACGGCCTGGATCCGCTCGCAGTCCTTGAGCGTGCCCTCCGCGCGCTCGGCGTTGCGCTCGGGCGGGCCGCTCGTGAGCAGCGCACCACGGCTCGCGGCGTTCGAGTCCACACTGGTCGCGTGGCCCGCGCGCGGTGGCGTGCCGCGCAGGAGGCCGGCCGCGAGTGCCGCGCGCCAGGCGTTCAGCACAGCCTTGTAGACAGGGTCGTCACCGAGCTGGTTCAGCACCTCGCCGCGCGGCGCGACGCAGGGCGCGAGCGGCGCGATCAGCGCGCGGTTGTAGAGCTCGCTCTCGGGCGCGTGGTCGCCGCTGCAGAACAGGCACGAGCCCCAGATCATGCAGGTGTGCGCACCTGCGTTGGCGGGCTGGTAGACCCACACGCGACCACCGCTCCCCGCGGCAACGCGGTTCAAGCCGTAGCAGGCGAAGCCGCTGGGCGTCATCTCGTTGGCCGAGGAGAGCTGGAAGAGCCAGCTCCAGGGCACGTCGATCACGGCGCTGTCGCCGCCGGTGAGCTGCGTCTCCTTGGGCTTCTCGGGTTTCACATAGGTCGAGCTCCAGTAGCTGTCCGCGAGGTAGCTCTCGCCCGCGAACACGAAGACGCGCGTCTTCGTGCCGGCGAGGCGCGCGACCGTCGCCTCCAGGTCGTCCTCCGCGTCGCCGTTCTCGAGTGTCGCGAGCAGCAGAGCGCGTTCGCCCGAGCGGCCGGCGATCGCGAGCGCGCTGTCGCGCAGGCTGGCGTACACGTTCTGGATGCGCTCGTCGGGGCTCGCGAGCGCGGCGCGCACTGCGGACAGGATCGCGCTGGCGTCGTCCGTCGGCGCGCAGAGCGGCTTGTCGGCACCCACGCGCGCGACGCCGATCCTGACGCGCCCGAGCGAGGCCGCGTGACGCTCGAGCGCGGCCGCGAGCGCGTCGGCGAAGCCCGTCGCTGCGAGCGAGGCCGTCGGGTCGACGAGCAGCACGAGCGTGCGCGGATCGGCACCGGTTGCGTCCTCGGGCGGGATCACGCGATCGAACACGCGCGCGAGACCGCGCCACTCCTCGGTGACGTCCGCTGCGCTGCGCGGCGCGTCCTGCGCGGCGGCGGCGAGTGCGAGGCTCGCGATCGATAGCGCTAGGGAAGCGAGGCGCATCGCCCCCGAGGATAGGCGCTGCGCGCGATCCGGGCTAGCGCTGGTCCCGGGGCTGCTTCTCGAAGGCCTGCACCGGGATCGGCTTCAGGTCGCGCACGATGCCGAGCGCGCGCAGGCCCAAGAGCCCGAGCCAGGTCAGATCGAGCTCCCACCAGTAGAAGCCCTGGCGCACGCTGGTCGGGAACTTGTGGTGGTTGTTGTGCCAGCCCTCGCCGAAGGTCAGCAGCGCGAGGAAGGGGTTGTTGCGGCTGTCGTCGCCCGTGTCGTAGCGCTGGCGGCCGAGCAGGTGCGAGAGCGAGTTGATCGTGAAGGTCGCGTGCGAGGTGACCACGGTCGAGATCACGAAGCCCCAGACCAGCATCTGCCAGCCGCTCGTGTGCCACTCCGGGCGCACGACGGCGAGCCAGGAGCCGAGCGCGAAGGTCGAGAGCGCGAGCAGGAAGGGCACGAAACTGTCGAAACGGTCGAGGAAGCGCAGCTCGCGGAACTTCGCGAGGTCGGGCACCAGCTCGAGGCGCGTGCGGAAGTTGCCCGTGTCGAGGATCCAGCCGATGTGGCTCTTCAGGAAGCCATGGCGCGCGGGCGAGTGCGTGTCCTCGGGGCTGTCCGAGACGCGGTGGTGGTGGCGGTGGTGCGCCGCCCACCACAGCGGGCCGCGCTGCACCGCGCTGTTGCCGACCACGGCGAAGACGAACTGCCAGAAGCGGCCCGTCCGGTACGTGCGGTGCGAGAAGTAGCGGTGGTAGAAGCCGGTGATCGCGAACATCCGCACCGCGTAGAGCGCGGCGGCGACGCCGAGCGCGATCGGGCTCCAGCCGACCCAGATCACCGCGATGCAGGCGACGTGCAGGAGCACGAAGGGCAGGGCGCGGATCCAGTCGATCCCGAACTCGCCCTCGGGGATCACCTGGGACCAGGAATCGAACCAGCGGGTCAGCGAGTGCAGGGGGGAGCGACGCGTTGCGCTGCGCTGCGGCGGGGTGCCGTTGGGTGCCTGGGGCTGTGTCATGAGCCACGCATCTTCCTCGGGTCTCTGCACTCTCCGCAAGGCTGGACGAGGTCAAATCCTGAAGAAAAACCGCCGGGGTGCCGCACGGTCTTTTCGGCAGTAGAGTAGGCCCCCATGAACCTTCCCCGACTCACCGAGCCGATGGTTCGCGAAAATGGCCGCCTGCGGGTGGCCACCTGGGACGAGGCCCTCGACCGGGCCGCCCGAGGCATCCAGAGGAGCGTGGCCAGCCACGGTCCCTCGACCTTCGGGGTCTTCAGCTGCTCCAAGGCGACCAACGAGGTCAACTACGCAGCACAGAAGTTCGTCCGCGCGGCCGTCGGTTCGAACAACATCGACAGCTGCAACCGGACCTGACACGCGCCCAGCGTCGTCGGTCTGGCGACGGTCTTCGGAGCGGGTGGCGGAACCTCCTCGTACCGCGAGGTCGAGGAGGCCGAGGTCATCGTGCTCTGGGGGTCCAACGCACGCGAGACGCACCCGATCTTCTTCCACCACGTATTGAAGGCGGTGCGCAAGGGCGCGCGCCTGTACGTCGTCGATCCGCGTCGCACCTCGAGCGCGGAGTGGGCCGAGGGCTGGCTGCCGATCGAGGTCGGCGCCGACATCGCGCTCGCCAATGGCGTCGCAAACGTGATCCTCGCGGAAGGCCTCGAGCACAAGCACTTCATCGAGCACGCGACCGAGGGTTTCGCCGCCTACAAGCAGCTCGTCGCGCGCTATGACCTCGCGCGCACCTCGCAGCTCACGGGCATCGTGCCGGCGCTGATCCAGAAGCTTGCGCGCGACTACTCGACCGCCGACAAGGCGATGATCTGCTGGACGTTGGGCATCACCGAGCACCACAACGCGACCGACAACGTGCTCTCGTTGATCAACCTCGGCCTGCTCACGGGCCACGTCGGGCGCTGGGCCTCGGGCCTCAACCCGCTGCGCGGCCAGAACAACGTGCAGGGCGGCGGCGACTCGGGCGCGCTGCCGCACAAGCTGCCCGGTTTCCAGGACGTCGAAGACGACGCCATCCGCACGCGCTACGAGAAGCTCTGGGGCAGGAAGATCCCGGCGCAAGACGGCTGGCACCTGACCGAGATGTTCGAGGCGATGGATCACAAGCAGCTCACCGCGCTGATGGTGATCGGCGAGAACCCCGCGCAGAGCGAAGCCGACGCGACCCGCACGCGGCGGCTGCTCGAGGGCCTGGAGTTCCTCGTCGTGCAGGACCTGTTCCTGACCCGCACGGCGGAGCTCGCCGACGTCGTACTGCCCGGCAGCGCGAGCTTCTGCGAGGCCGAAGGCACCGTCACGAACAGCGAGCGGCGTGTGCAGCGCGTGCGCAAGGCGGTCGAGCCCCCGGGCAACGCGCGCGACGACATCGAGATCCTGTGCCAGCTCTCCAAGCGCATGGGCTACGACCTCGCACTGCCGAATGCGCAAGCGGCCTGGGACGAGATGCGCCTGCTCTCGCCGATGCACCACGGCATGAGCTACGCGCGCCTGGAGGAACTCGGCGGCATCCAGTGGCCCTGCCCCGACGAGTCGCATCCGGGTTCGCCCTTCCTCCACGGACGGCTGTGGGAGACTCCCGTGCGCGGCAAGCGGGCCGGCTTCCATCCGGCGGAGAACGTCGCGCCCGTCGAGGCGCTCGACGCGGAATTCCCGCTGCGACTCACGACCGGCCGTCGGCTCGACAGCTACAACACGGGCGTGCAGTCGGGCGGCTACGCGAGCCCGCGCCGCCAGCAGGAGACGATCGACCTCTCGCCCGATGACATGCGCGCGCTCGGACTCGCGGAGGGCGAGCGTGTGCGCATCGTCTCGCGTCGCGGCGCGGTCGAAGCGCCCGCGCGCACGGATGCGGGGCTCAAGCAGGGGCTCGTCTTCATGACGCTGCACTTCCCCGATCAAGTGGACGTGAACCTGCTGACGATCGATGCGACCGACAAGCGCTCGGGCACGGCGGAGTTCAAGGCTGCGGCGATCCGCGTGGAGAAGCTGTAAGCTCTCTCTCGCGATGGATCTCGAGCACCTGAGCGAAGCCCCGAGCGCGGCCGAACAGGCGGCGATCGATGCGCTGCTCGGTCCGCAAGTACAGGGCGACGCGGGCCCGAACCCGCGCGAGGCGCGCGCGCGGCGCACGTTCCTGCTGCCGGCGCTGCTCGCGCTGCAGGGACGAATCGGCTGGATCAGCCCAGGCGGCATGGGCTACGCCTGCAGGCGCCTGGGCGTGCCGCCCGCGGAGGCCTGGGGCGTCGCGACCTTCTACGCGCTGCTCGCGCTGGGAGAGCGGCCCGCGACCTTCGCGCACGTGTGCGACGACATCGCCTGCGTCGCCGCCGGCGCAGAGAAGCTCTGCGGCGAGCTCGAAGGAGCGCACGGCCCCGCAGCCGGTTCCGAACACCGCGCCGACGCGCACGCTGCGCGCCACGCGACGCGCTCGAAGTGGTCGCGCAGTCCGTGCCTGGGACTGTGCGACCAGGCGCCTGCGGCGCTGGTGACACTTGCCGGCCCGCAGCCGCGCGAGCAGAGTTTCGGGGGTGCGACGCTCGAGCGTGTGCAGCGTGCGCTCGCGGGCGAAACGGTCGCGCCCGCGCGCTTCGCGCTCGAATCGAGCGGTCCGCGGCGGCTGCTCGCGCGCGCCGGCTCGCCTGCGGCGCTGCAACTCGACGGCTACCGCAAGCTCGGCGGCTACGCGGCGCTCGAGCGCGCCTTCGAACTCGGTGCGCCGGGCGTCTTGAAGGAAGTCAGCGCCTCGAAGCTCGTCGGCCGCGGCGGCGCCGCCTTCCCGACCGGACGCAAGTGGGAGGCGGTCGCGCGCCACACGGGCGAGCAGCGCTACGTCGTCTGCAACGCGGATGAGAGCGAACCTGGAACCTTCAAGGACCGCGTGCTGCTCGAGCAGGATCCCTTCGCCGTGATCGAATCGATGACGATCGCGGGATTTGCGACCGGCGCCGAGAAGGGCTGGATCTACCTGCGCGGCGAGTACCCGCTCGCCGCCGCGCGCCTCACGAGCGCGATCGCGCAGGCGCACGCCGCCGGTCTGCTGGGCCAGCAGATCGCGGGCAGCGAGTTCACCTTCGAGATCGAGCTGCGGCGCGGCGCCGGCGCCTACATCTGCGGTGAGGAGACGGCGCTGCTCGCCTCGATCGAGGGCTTCCGCGGCGAACCGCGCACCAAGCCGCCTTTCCCGGTCGACGTCGGCCTGTTCGGCAAGCCGACCGCGATGAACAACGTCGAGACGCTCGTCGCCGTGCTCGACATCGTGCGCGACGGTGCGGCCGCCTACGCCTCGGTCGGCACGCAGGGCTCGCCCGGCACCAAGCTCTTCTGCTTGAGCGGTCGGGTCGCGCGCCCGGGCGTCTACGAAGTGCCCTTTGGCACGACGCTCTCCGCGCTGATCGAGCTCGCGGGCGGCGTCCCTGGGAAGAAGCCGATCCGCGGCGTGCTCCTCGGCGGTGTCGCCGGCGGGTTCGTCGGACCCAAGTCGCTCGACCTGGCGCTCTCCTTCGAGGCCGCGCGCGCCGCGGGCACCACGCTCGGTTCGGGCGTTGTCTTCGTGCTCGACGACACGATCGCGCTGCTCCCGATGCTGCGCCGCATCGCGGCTTTTTTCCGCGACGAGTCCTGTGGCCAGTGCGTGCCCTGCCGCGTCGGCACCGTGCGACAGGAAGAGTTGCTCTCGCGCCTCGCGCGCGACGCCGCTCGCGGCGGCCTCGAGACCGAGAAGAAGCTGCTCGCCGAGCTCGGCCAGGCCATGCGCGATGCCTCGATCTGTGGCCTGGGGCAGACCGCCTCCTCGGCGATCGAATCCGCCTTCGTCCAACTCGACCCGCTCGGAGTCACCCGCCGATGAGCGACAGCCCGCGCACGCTCGAGCTCACGATCGACGGCCGCAAGACGCAGGTCGCCGAGGGCACCACGCTCCTGCAGGCCTGCCAGGCGCAGGGAATCGAGGTCCCGACCTTCTGCTGGGCCGAGAACCTGACCCCGGTCAACGTCTGCCGCATCTGCGTTGTCGAACTCGAGGGCGCGCGCACGCTCGTGCCCGCCTGCTCGCGCAAGTGCGAGGCCGGCATGCAGGTCCAGACCGAATCCGAGCGCGTGAAGCTCAGCCGCAAGCTCGTCCTCGAGCTGCTCGGCTCCTCGGTCGACATGTCGCTCTCGCCCGAGTTCGCCGAGCTCTCCAGGCGCTACGAAGCGCATCCCGAACGCTTCGGCCCGCGCGCCCCGCGCACCCAGCCCGGCGAACGCGAAGCCGCGCACGCCGGACACCACCACGTCGACGACGGCGAGCACGCCGCCTCGCTCGCGCAGCCCAAGAAGGTCGACAACGAGCTCTTCGTGCGCGACTACGAGAAGTGCATGCTCTGCTACAAGTGCGTCGAGGCCTGCGGCACCGACGCGCAGAACACCTTCGCCATCGCCGTCGCCGGCCGCGGCTTCGACGCGCGCATCGCGACCGAGCTGGAGACCTCGCTGCCCGACTCCGCCTGCGTCTTCTGCGGCAACTGCGTCGGCGTCTGCCCGACCGGCGCCCTCATGTTCAAAGCCGAGTCCGACCTGCGCGAATCGGGCAAGTGGGACGAGTCGCGCCAAAAGGTTACCGACACCATCTGTCCCTACTGCGGCGTCGGCTGCCAGCTCTCCCTGCGCGTGCAAGACAACCAGATCGTGCGCGTCACCTCGCCCGCCGACCACTCCGTCACCGCCGGCCACCTCTGCATCAAAGGCCGCTTCGGCTGGAGCTTCGTCGAAGGCGCGAAACCGAAGATTGGTTAATACGGAGCCAGTCCAAAAATCCCACTAAGGCCGAAGCCGCGCCGGCTGCGTCGGCCTTAGTGGGATTTTTGGACTGGCTCCGTATTAACCAATCTCCCGCGACCTCCGCTGGACGTCGCGGCCGTTCGCCGTTCGCCGTTTGCGGGGGGATCTGTAGTACGACGTCAGTCCGCTTCGAACTCGAGCAGGGCTCCGCCCCAGGCGAGGCCGGCGCCGAAGGCGGCGAGGATCAGGCGTTGGCCGGCGCCGATGCGGCCTTGGCGGAGCGCCTCGTCGAGCGCGAGCGGGATGGTCGCGGCGCTCGTGTTGCCGTAGTGCTCGATGTTGCAGAACATGCGCTCGGGCGGGAGCTCGAGCGCGGAGGCCGCGGCGTCGAGGATGCGTCCGTTGGCTTGGTGGGGGATGACCAGGTCGATGTCGTCGAGTTCGAGCTGGTTGCGGGCACAGAGCTCGCGCGTGAGACCTGCGAGCTTGTCGACGGCGAAGCGGAAGACCTCGCGGCCGTTCATGCGCAGGTACTGCTCGCGCGCGGCGACGGTCTCGGCGCTGGTCGGCCGGGCGGTGCCGCCGGCGACGACCTGGATCAGGTGCGCGCCGCGACCGTCGAGGCCGAGCTGCATGTCGGTGATGCGCGCGCGACCGCGCTCACGGCCGAGCACGACCGCTCCCGCGGCGTCGCCGAAGAGCACGCAGGTCTCGCGGCTCTGGTAGTCGGTCAGCAGGCTGAGCGCATCGGCGCCGATCACGAGCGCGTTGCCGTAGGCGCCCGAGGCGATCAGCGCGCGGCCCACTTGCAGCGCGTAGAGGAAGCCCGTGCAGCCCGCGTCGACGTCGAAGCCCATCGCGTTGCGCGCGCCGATCTTCTCCTGCACGAAGGCGGCGGTGCAGGGCACCGGCTGGTCGGGCGTCGCGGTGGCGACGAGCACGACGTCGATGGCCTCCGGGGCGATCCCGGAGTTCGCGAGCGCGCGCCGCGCGGCCTCGGCGCCGAGGTCGGAGGTGACCTGGCCCTCGGCCAGGATGCGCCGCTCGCCGATGCCGGTGCGCGTGCGGATCCACTCGTCGGAGGTGTCCACGAGCCGCGCGAGGTCGGCATTCGTGAGACGGCGCTCGGGCACGGAGGAACCGATCCCGAGCAGGGATACGTGGGAGAGCGCGACCGGGCCGCGAGGGTGCTCGGCTCGCGCCGGTGCCTGCGGCGAGGGGTGCTTCATGCTCGAGGAGGGACGGACAGCGCGCGGGCCTGGGACCACGGGACGGATTCTACATCCCCGGTACCCCATTGCGGCAGTCCGCGCGCCTTTCGCCCCGCGCGGGCCCCGCTGCGGCGCGGCCGGGCCAATCTGCGTACGCGTGGCGGCGCGAGCTCACTTCCAAGGCTGGAGGGGGCCGCCGTCGACCAGGACGCCCGCGGCGGTCGCGTGGACGTGAGAGCCGCCGTGCACCGGGCCGAACGCACGGCCGCCGATCACGATGCGGTCGCCCTCGAGGTGCACCTCCGCGCCGTTGATGGTGATGGTCGTGCGCGAGTCGGAGTTGACCACCACGTTCCCCGTGCCGTTCACGAGCCCGACTCCGCGGTCGATCTCGATCGTGATCGCGCTCGCGCCCGTCCCGAGCTGGATCGTCGAGACGCCGTTGTTGGTCACGACCATGGTCGTGCTGCTCGCGCTCGCGGAAGACGGCGCGGCCTCGCGCGGCGCGCAGGCGATCGAAACGAGGCCGCAGGCGCAGAGCAGGGCGAGTTGGCGCGTGAGCGGTCGCATGGCGAGGTTCAGGAGAGCGGCGGGAGTTGCCCGGCGCGGACGTAGGCGTACTTGTAGAGGTAGAGGCCGGTCGCAGCGATGACCGCGGCCAGGCCCAAGAGCAGCGGCGCGACAGGCTGCATCCGTCCGAGCTGTGCGCAGGCGACGAGCGCCAGCGGAAGAGCCGTTCCGACCGTGGTGCCGAGCTTGTACGGTTTGGCGATCGCTCCCATCCGGACGTTGCGCAGGAAGCCGACGGCCTGGCGAGCGTTCTGGGTCGCGTGGTGCTTGCGCGCCTCGAGAGTGAAGAAGACTGCGTGCAGGGACATCCCGATCCCGAACCACAGAGCGAGGTCCGATTTCCAGGGCGCGAAGGGCATCAGACAGCCCGCGCCCAGGAGTAAGGCCTGCACGAGCAGGTGCGGCAGCAGCGCGCGCTCCTGCCACAGGTCGCGGCCCTCGCACTGCGCGAAGAGGAAGGCCGTGTAGCCCGCCGTCGCGGCGCCGAGCGGCAGGTTGACCCAGCGCAGCGTCGCCGCCAGATCGTCCAGGCCGAGGAAGCGCGCGAGGAGGATCGCTGCGGTCACCGCGCCGAAAGCCGAGAGGATCCAGCCGCCGCGCACGAGCCAGCTCTTCGTGTTCGGCCGCGTCAAGAGGCGCAGGAAGTACTGCGGCCGCGCAAGGTCGTCGACGAGCAGACCCGTCGTCACGAGCAGGAACACGAGCGCGAGGATCTCCGGCAGCCAGTCCGCGGCGAACCCCGTGAGTCCGAGCCCGGCGAGGAAGGGCGCGAGCAGCGCCGCGCCGGCCGCGATGCCCTTGGTGACGAGGTAGGCCGCGACGTGCCAGCCCCACTCGACCTTGTGGCCGGTGTCGAGCACCGTGCGCAGGTCGGGTGCAGTCGGCACGCTCGCGGGCCAGCTCTCCGGCTTGTCCTTGGGCCGGTCGCTCCACAGGTACATCTCCGGCCGTTCCGCGAGCCCGGGCTCGAGCGACTCGGGCAGCACGCCCTTGTAGTGCACGTTCGGCTGCGTGTTCTGCTCCGGACGGCGCACGAGCGTCTGGTTCTCGCCCAGGATGCGGCTGATGCGCGAATTCGGGTCGTGCAGGTCGCCGGCGATGATCGCGTTCTCGGGGCAGACGATCACGCAGGCCGGCTGCAGGCCCTTCTCGACGCGGTGCGCGCAGAAGTGGCACTTCTCGGCCGCGCCGGAGTCCTCGTTCAGGTAGATCGCGTCGTACGGACAGGCCTGCATGCAGGCGCGGCAGCCGATGCACGCGTCGCGGTCGATGTCGACGATGCCGTCCTTGCGCTTGGAGAGCGCATTGACGGGACAGATCGTGACGCACGGCGGCTTGGTGCAGTGGTTGCAACGCAGCACCGCGAAGTGGCGTTTGACGGCGGGGAAGCGGCCCTTCTCCGTGTACTTGACCCAGGTGCGGAAGCTCGCGAGCGGAACGTCGTTCTCCGCCTTGCACGCGACGGTGCAGGCGTGGCAACCGATGCAACGGTGGTGGTCGAGCAGGAATCCGTACTGCATGGGGGGCGGCACATGATGCCGACGAGCTTGTTCCAGGTCACCCCTGCGCTCGCTAGAACGTGAGGATGCATGCATGCAGCCGTCTGCTCTCCTCCATTCCCAGTCTCCAGCACGCCTTCGGCAGCGCGAGCGAGCCCGTGCCCCAGCCCTTCGAGGGTTCCTGGCCCTCCGCATTCCCGAGTTGGAAGCAGGTCCACGGCACGCGGGTGGCAGAGGCACAGGCCGCGCGCGAGGATCTCGGCGAGTGCGACGGCATCGTGTGCTTCGTCCCCGGTCTCCCGATCGGGGTGACCAGCGCCGACTGCGTTCCCGTGCTCGCCTCGCGCAGGGACGGCGGTGCGGTCGCGGCGCTGCACTCGGGCTGGCGCGGGACGCTCGCGGGCGCCTCGGGCGCGCTGGTGCACGCGCTGCGCGAGCGCGGCGAGGATCCCGGGCTCTGGGTCGCGGCGATCGGGCCCGCGATCGGCGCCTGCTGCTACGAAGTCAGCGAAGAGCTCGCCGCGCAGTTCGCGGACAGCTTCGCGAGCATGGGGGCGGCGCTCGCCGTTCCCGCCGCGCGCCGACTCGAGTTGCGCGCGATCAACGCCTGGCAGCTGCGCGAGGCGGGGATCGGCGCGGTCGAACTCGTCGGCGGCTGCACCCGCTGCGCGCGCGCTGCGGACGGGACAGCGCTCTACGCGAGCTACCGGCGCGAGGGGCGCGGGAAGCAGCAGCGCTCGGTGATCGTCGCGGGCTGAGGGTCGTTCACCACGCGACACGCAGCGCGTTCGTCGCGTTGAAGGTGGCGCCCGTGCAGAAGGTCGCGCTTGGGTCGCGGTAGTAGGCCTGGTACCAGCGCAGCGAGCCGGTATCGATCGGCATGCCGAACGCTGCGCTGCGCTGCGTGATGGACGGTTCGCCGGGTTGCGGGGCGCTCGCGGATCCGCTCGCCGCGGAGCGCACGTACAGACGCAGCAGCACTCCGGCGACGCAGCGCACACCGTCGCCGAAGACCGCGGCCTGCGCGAGGGCGCCGTCGCCCTGCAGGAAGATGGTCAGCGAACTTGGCAGCTCGCCGTCCACTTGCAGCACGAGCGCGTCCGGACGCGTCGCGCCGCTCGCCCCAAGATGCGCACCACCCGTGCCGGCGGAGTTCTCGCACCCGCGGCCGGGCTGGCCCTGGTTTCCGCAGGGACAGGCCGTCGGCGCCGAGCCGTCGCCGGCACAGAACTCCTGCAGCGAGCTCGTGCGCTCGCGCAGGAACACGTCGCGCACTCCGTTGGTGTCGTTGGGCGCGAGCCCGGCGCCGACACTGTCGAAGATCATCCGGCTGGCGTCGTCGGAGGGCACCGGATAGTTGGCGCCGCCGTCGGACTCCTGGCCCAGGTAGTCGAGATTGACGCGCTCGTAGCCGCCCAGGAGCCGATCGTGCAGGAAGAGGTCCGAGACGCCGTTCAGGTCGCCAGGCACGACGTGCGAGTCGAGCGTGCTGAAGATCGAGTAGCGACCATCGGGCGTGATCCACGGAGCGTAGCAGTCCCAGCGCACCTGGCCTCCGTACCAGGTCATGCTCTCGCGCGTCACGGCGCCTGTCTGCAGGTCCTTGACGAAGATGTCCATGATCGCGTTGGTGTCGCCCGGAACCAGGTTGGTCGCCCGGCTGCGGAAGATCACCCAGCGCCCGTCGAGCGACAGGTACGGGTCGTAGCTCGGACCGTCCGCGCCGACACCGTTCGCGTCCTCGCTCGCGCGCACGAGCGCGCCGCTCGCCAGATCGCAGACGAAGATGTCCTGCACTGCGTTGGTGTCGCCCGGGACGAGGTTCGTGGCCAGGCTCTCGAAGACCACGTGCGTGTTGTCCGGGGAGAACGTCGGCGCGCCCGAGTCGCCGTCGGCCGGAACAGCACCCACTCCCAGCGACAGGCAGCGCGCGCTCCCCGATACGAGATCGCGCAGGTAGATGTCCTTCAAACCGTTGGTGTCGCCGGGCGCGAAGTTGGTCGCGTTGCTCTCGAACACGAGCAGTCGCCCGTCGCGCGAGATCATCGGGTAGCGGCTCGAGCCGTCGGCGGGGGCACCCCCCTGGCCCAGGCTGCCGCAGACTGTCGTGCCCGCGAGGCGGTCGCGCACGAACACGTCGGCGAGGCCGTTGGTGTCGCCCGGTACGAGGTTCGACGCGAAGCTCTGGAACGCGACGAAGCGCGCATCGGCGCTCACCGTGGGCCACTGGCTGCTGGCGTCGCCGAGCTGACCGTGGTCGCCCACGCTGACGATCTGGGTCTGGCCCGTGTACGTGTCGCGCCAGAAGGCGTCCCGGAACCCGTTGCTGTCGCCCGCGACGAGGTTCGTCGCATCGCTGTGCCAGACGACGACGCGCAGGTCCGGCGTGCCGCGCACGTTCGAGCTGCGGCCGTCGCTGGGCGCGCCCGAGGGATCGACGGAGATCGCCAGCGTGGTCTGCGCGGCGGCCGGGAGCGCGAGCAGGAGGGGCAACGCGAGGGAGAGGCGCATACGGGATCTCATCGCGAGCCTCACCAGCCGACGCGCACGCCGTTCGAGACGTTGAAGGTCGCGCTGGGACAGAAGCTCGCGTTCGGGTCGCGGTAGTAGACCTGGTACCAGCGCGTCGCGCCGGGGGGGAAGGGATCGCCGAGGGCCGCTGAGCGCAGGTGGATCGGCAGCTCGCCGGCGTGCGGCGCGCTGGCGCTGCCGGCGACCGCGTTGTGCACGTACAAGCGCTTGAGCGCGCCCGCGACGCAGCGCACGCCGTCGCCGAAGACGATCCCCGGCGGTGCGATCGAATCGCCCTGCAGGAAGATCGAGAGCGCGCTGGCGGGCTCGCCGCTGGTCGTGAGCCGTACGCTGTCGGGCAGCGTCGTGCCGCTCGCCAGCAGCTGCACGCCCCCCGACGCGAGCGAGTTGTCGCAGCCGCGTCCCGTCGCGCCGGTGTTGCTGCACGGACACGCGGTCGCGAGCGAGCCGTCGCCCGAGCAGAAGGAGTGGAAGGAGCCCAGCCGGTCGCGCAGGAAGATGTCGCGCAGTCCGTTGCTGTCGTTCGCGACGAGGTCATCGGAGCTGCAGTCGAAGGCCACGAAGCGGCCGTCGGGGCTGACGGCGGGGTAGAAGCTGACGCCGCTCGCCTGCTGGCCGTTCGCGCCGACGCTGACACGCTCGGTCAGGCCGGCGGCGCGGTCGCGCAGGAAGATGTCCTCGCCGTTGTTCGTGTCGTTCGGGACGAGGTTGCCGGCGAGCGAGAAGTAGACCAGCCACTGGCCGTCGGGGCTGAGCACGGGGTCGTAGCAGTCCCAGTCGGCCTCGATTCCGGCGCTGGAAAGGCTGCAGCGCTCGATCGTGCCCGTCAGCATGTCCTTCACGAAAATGTCGATCTGGCCGTTGGCGTCGCCCGGGACGAAGTTCGCGTCGCGGCTGTCGAAGGCGACGAAGCGGCCTTCGTCGGAGACGTACGGATCGTTCGAGGGCTGGCTCGCCTGCGTGCCGGAGGATGTCGTGCTCACGCGCTGCGTCGCGCCGGTCAGGAGGTCGTGCAGGAACACGTCGGTGACCGCGTTGGTGTCGCCCGGGACGAGGTTCGTCGCATCGCTCTCGAAGGCCACGAAGCGTCCGTCGGGCGAGAGGTTCGCGTCGGTCGAGGCGCCGTCGCCCTGCGCTCCCGCCGAGTCGACGCTCACGCGCTGCGTGAGGCCGAGCTGCCGGTCGCGCACGAAGATGTCGCGCACGCCGTTGCTGTCGCCGGCGACGAGGTTCGACGCGTTGCTCTCCCAGGCGACGTAGCGCCCGTCGTGCGAGATCGTCGGATAGCGGTTGCCGCCGTTCGCGGGCTCGCCCAGCGGACCGACGCTGATGCACTCGGTCGTCCCGAGCAGCCGGTCGCGCAGGAAGATGTCCGAGGTGTTGTTCGTGTCGCCGGGCACGAGGTTCGTGGCGTAGGAGAAGAACACCACGTAGCGCCCGTCGGCCGAGATCTCCGGCTCGAGCGAATCGCCGTCGCCCTGGGTGCCCGCGCTCGAAAGGCTCGCCAGCGTGGTCAGGCCGGTCGCGATCTCGCGCACGATCACGTCCGCGTGAGCGTTGACGTCGCCGAGCACGAGCGTCGTCGCGACGCTCTGCCAGGTGAGGAAGCGCATGTCGGCCGAGAGCTCCGCGTAGAGCGAGCCGTCGTCGGTCTGGACGCCGGCCGTGCTGGTCGTCATCAGCGTCGTCGACTGCGCCGAGGCGAGAGACGCGAGACAGACGATCGCGGGAAGGGACTTCATCACCACTGGATGCGCAGCGCGTCGCTCAGGTTCGTTGCGGAGCTGCCGCAGGAGCCACCCGAGGGGTCGCGGTACCAGGTCTGGTACCAGCGGAAGGCGCCCGGAGGAATCGCATCTCCAAGCTGCAGAGCCCGCTCGCGCAGGCTCTGTGCGCCCGCCGGAGGCGCGCGTGCGGCCGAGGCGCTGCTCGGGACGTCGTAGAGCCGCAGGATGTGCCCGCCCGCGCAGCGCAGGCCGCGCCCGAAGACCACCGGCGTCGCGAGTTGCGCGTCCGCCTGCAGGAAGACCGCCAGCAGCCCGCTCATGCCGCTCGCCACGAGTTCGACATCATCCGCCGCGGCGACTCCAAGCGCCTCCAGGCGCGCGCCCTCGGGATGCGCGGAGTTCCCGCAGCCGTTGCCAGGGGCTCCCGTGTTCGCGCACGGGCACGGCACGGCCTGCGAGCCGTCTCCCGCGCAGCTGGAATGGAAATCCCCGACGCGATCGCGCACGAACACGTCCCAGGTGGCGTTTTCATCGTCCTGCGCGAGGTTGGGAGCGGAGTCCTCGAAGGCCACGAAGCGTCCGTCGTCGCAGACCGAGACAAAGCGCGCGATGCCGCGCGCCTCGTGCCCGTTGCCCGCGAGCGACACGCGCTCGGTCGTCCCCGAGGCCAGATCGTGCAGGAAGTCGTCGGAACTCCAGTTCGTGTCGCCGGGGACGAGCGTGTCCGCGAGCGAGAAGAAGACGACGCAGTTCCCGTCCGCGCTGATGCGCGGGTAGTAGGAGTTCCAGTTGCCCTGCACGCCGCTGCTCGAGACGCTCACGCGCGTGAGCACGCCGCTCGTGAGGTCCTTCACGAACACGTCGCCGACCCCGTTGCTGTCGCCGGGCACGAGGTCCTCGGCCAGGCTGTAGAAGGTCGCGAGGTGCCCGTCGCGCGAGAGGTCGATGTCGGCCGAGAGGCCGTGACCCTCGCGACCGAGCGAGTTCGTCGAGGCGCGCACGATCGTCCCGGTCGCGACCTCGCACACGAACACGTCCATCGCGTCGTTGTGGTCGTCGGCGACCAGGTTCGTCGCCGTGCTCGAAAAACCGACGTAGCGACCGTCGGGTGAGATCGACGTGCAGAGCACGTCGTCGTCGGCCTGTGAGCCGTCGGAAGCAAGGCTCAGGATCCGCGTCTTGCCCGTCGCGCGATCGTGCAGGAAGACGTCCTTCAGCCCGTTGACGTCGTTCGGGACGAGGTTGGAAGCCTGGCTCTCGAAGGCGACGAAGCGGCCATCCTCGCTGATGTAGGCGTAGCGGCTGCCGCCGTTCGACTCCGAACCGCTGCTCGAGACGCTGACGCGCTCGGTCACGCCGAGCAGCATGTCGCGCACGAAGATGTCGCTCTCCCCGTTCGTGTCGCCGGGCACGAGGTCGCTGGCGTAGCTCTGGAAGCAGACGTAGCGGCCTTCGCGCGAGATCTGCGACTGGCGACTCGGCCCGTTGCCGGTCGTCCCGAAGAGGCTGACCGAGACGAGCTCGCGCGCTGCGGTCCAGCGATCGCTGCGGAACACGTCCTCGCAGCCGTTGCCGTCGAGCGGGAGGAGGTCGTCCGAACGGCTCTGGAACGAGAGGTAGTGCGCGTCGCCGCTGATCGAGGCGAGCATGGAGAGGCCGTCGCCGGGGACTCCGCTGCTCGTCTGGCTGAAGAGGGTCGTGGACTGGGAAAGTGCGGCCGGTGCGAGGAGCAGCAGCCCGGCTGCGAGGAGCTGGGGGGAAGGCATGCCTCTTCCATTAGACGCCGACCCGGCCGTCTTGGACAGCGAGGGAGGCTCCGCGGGCCGAGCGCACCCGTGCCTTGGATCGGTCGAAGCCGAGGCCGCGCGCCGGGGAGGTGGTGGGAGTCATAGCGGCTACGAGTTTCCCGACGGCGCTCCACCCTGGCCAGCGTTCGCAATAGGCTTGGTGGCTCGGCCTCCGATAGGGGCCAAGCTCTTCACCGGACTGCTACCACCCATGAAACTCAAAGTTCTGATCGCCGCGATCGTCATCATCGTCGGGCTGTACTTCCTGAAGACACAGCTCGAGAAGAAGAAGGAGTACATCCCGGATGTACCCTCGGCAGCGGTGCCCGGCGCGGCGACCGCCCATCCGGAAGCGGTCAAGGAGCGGCAGCACTTCACGGTGGGCTTCATTCCCGTGACCTGCCACCTGACTTGTCCGGTCACGAGCTGGGTGACCGAGCACAGCGACAAGGGGACGGTCTTCGAGACCAAGAAGTTCGGCGAGTTCTCCTCGATGCGCGAGGCGCTGATCGCGCGCCAGATCGACGCGACCTTCATGATCACGCCGCTGGCGATGAAGCTCGTCTCCGACGGAGTGCCGGTGAAGATCGTCTACCTCGGCCACCGCGACGGCAGTGCGATCATCGTGGCCGCGAACAGCCCGATCAAGGACTTCGCGGGCCTCAAGGGCAAGGTCGTCGCGATCCCCAGCCGCTACTCGAACCAGAACCTGCTCATGCACCGCATGATGAAGAAGTTCGGGATGAGCGACGACGACATCACGCTCAAGGAGCTGCCGCCCCCCGACCACCCCTCGGCCCTGGCCGCGGGCGCGATCGACGCCTACATCGTCGGCGAGCCGCACGCCGCGCGCGCCGAACTCGACGGCAGCGGGCGCGTGCTCTACCAGTGCGGCGAGCTCTGGCCCGAGTTCATCTCCTGCGGCCTGGTCGTGCGCGACGAGGTGATCCAGGAGCAGCGCGCCCTGGTCGAGGAGCTCGTGCGCGGCATTGCGGCCTCGGGCAAGTGGCTCGATTCGGACATCACGACCGGAGCGCAGCACCGCAAGGACGCCGCGCAGGTCGTCGGAAACGTCTTCTACAACCAGGATCCCAAGCTGCTCGAGTACGTGCTCCTGAAGGACACAGGCCGCGTGAAGTACTCGAACCTCAAGCCCACGCAGGAGCGCTTCGACGAGATCATGCAGCTTGCCTTCGAGATGAAGGTGCTGCCGCGCATGATGAAGTTCGACGAGTACTGCGACACGAGCTTCGCGCCGGACCTGGAGACCCTGCCGCTACCCTGCGACCGGCTCCCGGCCCTGAGCGAGGCCGTCAAGAAGTGAGCGACTGGCCGTACCTCGCGGCACTGGGGGCGGTCGCGGCGATCTACGTCGCCTGCAGGCTGAAGGAGCCTTGGCCCAAGCTGCTCCTGCCGCTCGCGGTGGTCGTGATCTTCGTCTGCCTCTGGCAGGTCGCCTGCGAACTCGCGCGCTACCCCGTGCGACAGATGGATGGGACCGTGCGCATCGTCGAGCGCTTTCCCGCGCCCTGGTCCGTCCTGCTCGCGAGCGGTCAGCCCTTTTTCGACGGCACGCTGCTGAAATACGCGATCGCGAGTCTGTACCGCGTCGCGTGCGGTTTCGGCATCGCGGCGGCACTGGGGATCCCGTTCGGCCTGTGGCTGGGCTGGTCCACGCGCGCCTCGCAGGCCTTCAATCCGCTCGTGCAGGCCTTGCGTCCGATCTCGCCGATCGCCTGGATCCCGCTCGCGATCCTGTGGTTCGGCGTGAAGGACGGCTCGAGCATCTTCCTGATCACGCTCTCTTCCTTCTTCCCGATCGTCACCGGGGCGATGACCGCGGTGCGCTCGATCCCGCTCGTCTACGTGCGCTCGGCGCAGAACTTCGGGCTCGAGGGCTTCGAGCTGTTTCGGCGCGCGGTGCTGCCCGCGTGCCTGCCGCAGATCATCACCAGCCTGCGCCTCGCGCTCGGGATCGCCTGGGTCGTGATCGTTGCGGCCGAGATGATCGCCGTGGATTCGGGACTGGGGTACCTGATCACCGACTCGCGCAACGCGAGCAACTACCCGCGCGTGATCGTGGGCATGATTGCCATCGGCCTGATTGGCTTCGTGCTCGACAATTCCATCCGGCGTCTGGAGCGCTTCGACGAGGTGCGCTGGGGCTTCCCCAACGAGCGCAAGGCGATGGACACCGAGCGCATTCGCGTCGCACACACCAAGGCCCAGGTGCCAGACTGATGGGATTGCAGCCGCCGATGACGCTTCCGCAGAATGGCACGAGCATGCCTCCCAAGGTGCTCGTTCGCGGTGTCTCGAAGCTCTTCCCGAGGAAGGGGGGCGACCTCGAGGTCTTGAAGAGCATCGATCTCTCGATCGCGCCGGGCGAGTTCGTGTGCTTGCTCGGTCCGTCCGGATGCGGCAAGTCCACGCTGCTCAACATCGTCGGGGGCTTCGACTCGCCGACGCACGGGACGGTCGAGATCGACGGGCAGCCAGTGATGGGGCCCGATCCCCAACGCGTGTTCGTCTTCCAGGAGTACGGGATCTTTCCCTGGGCCTCCGTGGGACAACGTCGCGCTCGGGCTGCGCAACCGCTCGAAGGAGGAGCAGCACCGGATCGTGGAGCACTACATCGATCTGGTTGGCCTCAAGGGCTTCGAGAAGACCTACCCCGGCGAGCTCTCCGGCGGCATGAAGCAGCGCGTGGCCGTTGCACGCGCACTCGCGGTCGCTCCCGACATCATCTTCATGGACGAGCCGCTCGGCGCGCTCGATTCGCTCACGCGGCTGCAGATGCGCTCGGAGCTCCTGCGCATCTGGCAAGCCGAGAAGATGACGATCCTCTTTGTCACGCACGACGTCGACGAGGCGCTGCAGCTCGCCGACCGCATCGTGGTGATGTCGCCACGGCCGGGTCGGATCGCGGAGATCGTCCCGGTCACCGCGCAGCACCCGCGCGACCTCGGGAGCTCCGAGTACGGCAGCCTGAAGAACCGGCTGTACGAGCTGCTCGGCGTCAGCCACTCGGTCTGATCCGTCCCGGGAACGCATTCCGGATCGGGAAACGCTTTCGCGCCGGGGCCGCCTACGGGGGAGGACGCATGCCCCAAAGGGTGTGCTCTCCAAAATGGAAACTCCTTGAAAGCCATCAAGATCACTTGCTGGCGAGCGCGACATTGGCGCAGCACCCCAGGAGTTCCCCATGCTGCGCCCCCCCCTCGCTGCCCTGTTCGTCCCGCTCGTGGCCGTTTCGCTCGCCTGCGGCCACTCGAGCGCCAAGAAGCCCAAGCACACAAGCCTCGCCAGCTTTCCGACGGCCTCCGCGCCCGCTCCGGCTCCCGCAGCGCGCCCTGCCGCCAAACAGCCCGCGCCCGTGGTCCAACCGCCCGCGGTCGAAGTGGTGGCCGCGCCCGAGCCGGTGACCGCGCCCGAGCCGGTGGCCGCGCATGAGCCGGTGGCCGCGCATGAGCCGGTGGCCGCGTCGGAGCCTGCTGTCGCACCCGAGCCCGCGACCGAATCGGAGCCGGTGGCCGCGTCGGAACCGGAACCCGAACCCGAATCCGAGCCCGTCGCCCAGGTGGTGCCGGCGCCGGAATCGCCCGCGCTCGAGGAGAGCCCTGCCCTCGACGAGGCGCCGAGCTACGGCCTGGCGGGCGGCTGGGGCGGCGTGCGCGAGTACCTCGGCCAGCACGGCTTCACGATCGACTTCAGCATCACCTACGAGCTCAACCGCGTGCTCTCGGGGGGCCTGCGCCAGCAGACGACCTCGCACGGGCTGTACGACCTCAGCGCGAGCTTCGATCTGGACCGCATCGCGGGTTGGAAGGACGCGCAGATCTCGATCGAGGCGTATGTCGTCGGCGGCCACAACCCGTCGCGGGACGTGGGCGACTTCCAGTCCTTCTCCGACTTCTCGGCCGACGAACTCGCGCAGATCGCGCAGGTCTACTACGAGCAGTGGTACTCCGAGCGCACCTGCCGCCTGAAGATCGGCAAGATCGATGCGAACGCCGACTTCGGTGCACCGGGCAACGGCACCGAGAGCATCCACTCGGCTTCGGCCTTCAGCCCGAGCACGTTCGCGCTCGTGACCTATCCGAACCCGGCGGCGGGCATCGTCGCGGGTTGGGTGCCCAACGAGCAGTGGTCGCTGCAGTTCGGCATGTACGACGGCGCAGGCCTCGCCGGCATCAACACGGGCAGCGTCGGCCCCGCGACCTTCTTCCGCGACCCTCCCGGCTACCTGTTCCTCGGTGAGCTCGGCCGTCGCTGGCAGCTGGGGGACAAGGCGCTCGCGGGCGGCGCGACGCTCGGTGCCTGGCGCCACACTGGCCAGTTCGACAACGTCTTTGGCAGCCAGACGCACAACACGAGCGGCTTCTATGGCACGCTCGACCAGGAGTTCTCGCGCGCCGAAGCGGGCCAGAGCGGCGGCACGCAGTCGGGTTTCCTGCAGCTGGGCATGGCCGACGAGGACGTGGCGCCCGTGGATGAGCACATCGGTCTTGGTTTCCACTGGGCCGGCTGCTGCTCCGCGCGACCGGACGATGCGCTCGGCGTGTACTACAGCCGCGTGCACTTCAGCGACGCGGCGGGATTCACCGCGAGCGCGGAGACGGCCTACGAATTCTCGTACACCTGGCAATGCTGCAACGGCGTCGCGCTACGGCCCGACCTGCAGTACATCACGCATCCTGGCGGGGATGCGAACATCGACGACGCGCTGGTCTTCAGCCTGCGCTGCGAACTGGGATTCTGATTCGGGAGTCGACTCTCGCGGGTCGAATGGCAGAAGAAGGCGGGCCGCACGCGGAGGAGGGGTTCCGCGTGCGGCCCGACACTCTTGGGGCAGGGGACAGTGGAGAGTTTCAGCGCGCGAGGCGAACGCGCAGTTGCTGGACGCCTTCGAGTGCGGGGAGTTCGAGGTCGAAGTGCTCGGCGACGCTGCGCTTGTGGCGACCGACCGCGGTGCGCGCGCTGGCGCTCACCGGATGCGAATAGAGCACCGCGCCGTCGGCCGAGAGCGCCTCGACGACGAAGCTCGTGCGCGTGACCGTCGCCGGCCACTGCAGGCGAGCGTCGAACACGAGGTGGTGGTCCGCGCGCAATTCAGCGCGTGCGTCGCGCAGGAATCCCGCGTGTGCAATCGAGACGTGCGGAGCCTCCGCGGGGACGGAGGTGGCGGCGAGGAGAGCGAGAGAGAGCAGCATTCGAGTCGTCCTGAGGTGTCGTACGTGGGGCCGCTCTGCGCGGCTCCCGAAATCTACCACGCGATCGACGGGTGCGTGGGAAGCCGCTCGCGTCACGCCCCGGAAGAGATTTCCAGAATACGCACCATGAGGCAGGTCCGGGGCTCAAGCGCGGGGCTCGCGCCGCTCGAAGGTGGAGTGCAATACTCCCCGTTCCCCCGCAGCTGCCCACGCAGCGCCGACATTCTCCCATGCGCGCGACCTTTCGCACCCAGCTGATCTCGTTCTCGCTCCTCTCCGCGGCCCTGGCGGCCATCGTCGGCGGCATCGGCTACTTCGTCGCGAACAAGCTGCACGCGGGCGAGGAGAACCTGCTCGTCACCGTGCGGGCGATCCAGAACCACATGCAGGGCGACATGATGCACGACGCGCTGCACGCGGACGTGTTCTACGCGCTGCTCTCCGCGCAGGCGGGCGAGGACCGGCGGGCAGCCATCGCCGCGGACGTGAAGGAGCACGGCGATATCTTCCGCAAGGTGCTCGAGGAGAACGACGCGCTCCCGCTCGGCGACGAGGTTCGCGCGGCGATCGCGGAGGCGCGGCCCAAGCTCGATGCGTACATCACGGAGGCCGCGAAGGTCGCGGACCTCGCGTTCACGGACCTCGCCGCGGCCAAGGCCGCGCAACCGGAGTTTCAGGCTGCCTTCGAGGACCTCGAGCAGACCGAGGAGAAGCTCTCGCGCCTGATCGAGGACATCAGCGCCGCCAGCCAGAACACGGACGACGAGTCCTTCGACAACGCGCGCACGACCCTGCTCGCGGCGCTGCTGCTGGGATCCTGCGTGATCCTGCTGCTCGGCCAGCGCATGGGAACGCGCATCCTCAAGCGCACCAGGGGCATCGCGCAGGCCACCGAGCGCATCGCGCGCGGCGAGCTCGAGGAGATCCCCGACGACGGCTCGCGCGACGAGCTCAAGCAGGTCTCCGACGCGCTGAACAGCACGACCTCATCGCTGCGCGCGCTGCTCGACGAGACGCAGTCGCTCTCGCGCGCTGCACTCGAGGGCCGACTCGACACGCGCGCCCAGTCCGGGCGCTTCGAAGGCAAGTACAAGGAGCTGTGCGAGGGCATCAACGGGATGCTCGACGCGACGCTCGAACCGATTCAGGAGTCGATCCAGGTCCTCGAGCACGTCGCTGCGGGTGATCTCACCGTGGAGGTGAAGGGCGACTACAAGGGCGATCACGAGAAGGTGAAGCGCGGCCTGAACCACACGCTGGCCGTGCTGCGCTCGCTGCTCGAGGAGACCGAGCGCCTGATCACCTGTGCCAAGGCCGGGCAGCTCTCCGAGCGCGCGGCCGCGGACCGCTTCCACGGCAGCTATCGCGGCCTGTGCGAGCAGATCAACCAGATGCTCGATGCGGCCGTCAAGCCCGTCGAGGAAGCGACCAGCGTGCTCGAGCGCATCGGCAAGCGCGACCTCACCGCGCGCGTCGAGGGCCGGTACTCCGGCGACCACGAGAAGATCAAGACGGCCGTCAACGCGGCCGCGAGCGAGATGCAGCAGGCGATCCTCTCGATCGGCGAGAACGCGCTCGCGCTCAGCGAATCCTCGCTCGCGCTCACCAGCGTCAGCAAGGGCATGAGCAGCAGCGCGGTCGACAGTGCCGCTCGCGTGGGGCAGGTCTCGGGAGCCGCCGAGGAGATCAATCGCAACGTCCAGACCGTCGCGACGGCCACGAGCCAGATGACCGCGGCGATCCAGGAGATCTCCAAGCAGTCGGCGGAGGCCAGCCGTGTGACCGCCGCCGCGGTCGAGGTGGCCAGCGAGACCAACGCGACCGTCAAGCGTCTCGACGAGGCCAGCACGCAGATCGACCAGGTGGTCAAGCTCATCACGGCGATCGCCGGCCAGACGAACCTGCTCGCGCTCAACGCGACGATCGAGGCCGCGCGCGCCGGCGACGCGGGCAAGGGCTTCGCCGTCGTCGCTACCGAGGTCAAGAACCTCGCGATGGAGACCTCGCGCGCCACCGAGGAGATCTCGCAGAAGATCTCCGCGATCCAAGGCGAGACGCGCACCGCAGTCGACGCGATCGCGCGTATCGGCGCAGTGATCTCGCGCGTCAACGAGATCAATACCTCCATCGCCGCCGCGGTCGAGGAGCAGACCGCGACGACCGAAGAGATCGCCCGCAACGTCGACGAGGTCGCGCGCGGTACGAACCAGATCGCCGAGGGCATCTCGGGCGTCGCCGAGCTCGCCAAGTCCACCTCCGAGGGCGCCACGCAGACGGGCGAGACCGCCGACGAGTTCTCGATGATGGCGAACAGCCTGAGCACGCTCGTGAAGCAGTTCCGCTACGAGCAATCCACGCGCTCGCGCAGCGCCTCGCAGGTCTAGTCAGCGGCGCTCGAAGGGCCGCTCCTCGACCAGATAGCGGCGCAGAAGCTCGTCGAAGCGCTCGGGCTCGTCGAGCATCAGGAAGTGCGAGACGCCCTCGACCCTCTCCCAGCGCAGGCGCGGGGCGAGCCCTTCGACGAACGCGCGGTAGTCGCCCTCCCAGGCCGGATTCTCCGACAGCACGAGCAGCAGCGGCACCTCGATCGGCTTCGCTGGCCAGTTCCACGTGTCGAGTGTGTGCAGGAAGCTCGAGTAGAGGATGCGCGGGTCGTTGCCCAGCATCAGGGCGCGCACGCGCGCACGCTCGGTCGCGTCGTGCATCGGCGCGAGCATTCCGTCCAGGAAGTGCGCAGTCCACTCCTTCCAGTCCGGCTCGCGCAGTGGTGCGAGGAAGCGCGCGCCCTCCTCGGGGCTCGCGAAGAAGGAGCGCAGCGGTCCGTCGACGATCACGAGGCCCGCGACACGCTCGGGATAGAGTTCGAGGAAGCGCCGCACGGTGACCGCGCCGTTGGAGTGGCCGACCAGCACCGCGCGCTCGACGCGGGCGTCGTCGAGCACCGCGCGCAGCGCCTCGACCATCACGTCCACCGTGTACTCGATGCGCGGCTTGTCCGAGGCGCCGTGACCGGGCAGGTCGATCGCGATGCGCCGCCAGGGGAAGAGGTCCTGCATCTGCTCGTGCCATACGCTGTGGTCGCCACCCCAGCCGTGCACGAAGACCAGCGCCTCGCTCCCGCCGCCGCGGTTCTCCCAGGCGATGCGGCGCTCCTCGCGGACGCTCCTGCGCATCCCGTCGGGCTGGGGCTTCTCGCCGGTGACGGCGCAGGCGCCGAGGAACAGGGAGAGGAGCAGGAGGGTGAGGTGCCGCAGCATGCGGCGCCGATTCTAGGCATCGCGCGCGTAGAATCTCGCGCCGAATGCCGGAGCTCCCCGAGGTCGAAACCGCCGTGCGCCTCCTGCGGCCGCAGCTCGAGGGTCGCCGCATCGCCTCGGCCGAGGTCTTCTGGCCGCGCACGATCGGGGGGCAGGCGCCCGCGGCCTTCGCGCAGGCGGTGGTCGGCGCGCGCGTCGCCACGCTGCGCCGCCGGGCGAAGTACATCGTCGCCGACCTCGAGCGCGGAGGCCGGGGCGCGGGCGCGCTGCTCGTGCACCTGCGCATGACCGGTCGGCTCTACGTCGAGCCCGCGCGTGCACCGCGCGACAAGTTCGTCAAGCTCGAGCTCGCGCTCGAGAAGGGGAAGGTGCTGCGCTTCCTCGACGTACGCAAGTTCGGGAGGTTCCTCTTCGTCGAGGATGCCGCGAGCGAGCTCGCGGCGCTCGGGCCGGAACCGCTCGAGCCGCAGTTCAAGGCGCAATGGCTCCAGGTCGCGCTCGGCGCGCGCAAGCGGCGCATCAAGCCGCTGCTGCTCGACCAGGAGTTCCTCGCTGGGATGGGCAACATCTACACCGACGAGTGCCTGCACCAGGCTGGCATCCATCCGCTCGCGCGCTCCGACCGCATCGACGCCGCGCGCGTGAAGCGCCTGCACGAGGCGATTCGTTCGGTGCTGCGTGCCGCGATCCAGCGCGAAGGCTCGAGTTTCGACGTGTTCTACCGCACGCCGGAGGGCCAGCCGGGGAGCTACCAGGATCAGTTCAAGGTGTACGGCCGCACGGGCAAGCCCTGCCGCGTGTGCGGCGAGCCGATCGCGCGCGTCGTCGTCGGCCAGCGCGGCACGCACTTCTGCAGGCGCTGCCAGAAGCGTTGAGACGCCGGGCGTCGGTCAGTCGAGGAAGAACAGGTCGTGCGTGACCGCGAACGGCAGGCACACGAGGTCGATCGCGATCGGCAGCACGATCAGGCCCGCGAACACCAGGCCGAGCACGCCGGCTTCGGCCCCCCCAGGCTGCGCGCACGAGAACACAGCGCGGCGCCGCCCGCCGGGTCCGGCGGGCCGGCCAGCGCTGCGCGCTTGCGCCACAGCTCGTCGAGCTGCGTCACGTCGGGCCACTGCTCGGCGCAGATCGCGAGGTAGATGGTCACATCCTCGGGCGGGAACTGCTTGTCGAGTTCGTTGAGCGCGGTCACGAGCTTGTCGACCGAGGGCTTCTCCTCGTCGACGTTCTCGATCATCCCGTCCTGGTGCTTCACGCCGGTGGCGTCGAGGAAGCCCGTGACGATGCCCTTCTTGTGCTTGATCAGGTACGCGCCGAGGATCTCGTAGGCGAGCTGCGCATTGTGCGAGCTCTCGAGCAGACGCCGCGCGGTGCGCGCGCGCTGGTCCATCGGCAGCTTGCGGATCGCCTGCGGACGGAACTTGAGCAGCTTCGCCACCTCGCCATCGAGCGGGCCGAAGCCGTGCTGCTCGAGGCTCTGGTAGATGGCGAGGAAGCGCTCCGGAGACATCCGCTGGATTTGTTCGAGGACTTGCATGGTGGGGGGCTCGGTTTCGCGAGGGGCGGAGAGTGTAGCGGTTGCGCCCGCGGGCGTGGAGGGGATACACCTTGTGCCCCCGATGCCGAGCGAGACCTCACCGCCGCAGCTCCCCGAGCATCCAGAGCGGGGCCGTCACTACCGCTACTACGACCTCGTGATGGCGGCCTTCGTCGCCGTGCTCTTGTGCTCGAACCTGATCGGCCCGGCGAAGACCTGCGAGATCGGAATCCTGGGCAAGACGCTGGTCTTTGGCGCCGGGAACCTGTTCTTCCCGATCTCGTACATCTTCGGCGACGTGCTCACGGAGGTGTACGGCTTCGCGCGCACGCGCAAGGTGATCTGGGCCGGCTTCGGCGCGATGATCTTCGCCACGCTGATGACGCAGATCATCCTGCGCATGCCGCTCGCACAGAGCGAGTCGTTCAACCAGGTGTTGCAACCGGCGCTCGAGACCGTCTTCGGCGGCACCTGGCGCATCGTGGTCGGTTCGATCCTCGCCTTCTGGGCCGGCGACTTCGTCAACGGCTACGTGCTCGCGAAGATGAAGGTGATGACGCGTGGGCGCTGGCTGTGGTCGCGCACGATCGGCTCGACGATCGCGGGCCAGGCCGTCGACAGCCTGATCTTCTATCCGCTGGCGTTCTACGGCGTCTGGGAGACGAAGACCCTGGTGGGGGTGGTCGTGTTCAATTGGTTCTTCAAGGTCTCGCTCGAGGCCGTGCTGACGCCGGTGACCTACCTCGTCGTCAACTTCCTGAAGCGCGCCGAGAGCGAGGACTTCTACGACGTCGACACGGACTTCACGCCCTTTTCGCTGCGTGATTGACGTATCATCTCCCGGATGAAGCACAGCTGCCTCATTCCGGTCCTGGTCCTGGCGCTGGTTCCCGCGGCGCGCGCGCAGAAGCCCGAACTCGATCCCGTCAGCTCCGCGCTGGCGGAGCCCGCCGCTCCCGTCTGGGACGAGGCGCAGGGCCGTTTGAAGGTCGTCTACGGCACCGAGATGCTCTTCGAGGGGACGCTCCAGGTGCGCGCCACGGAGAACGAGGAGTTCCGCGCCGTGAAGCCCGGCGAGGTGCTCTTCGCGCCCGCCGTGACGACTGGCGAGCGCACCGACCAGTCGTGGAGTTTCGAGGCCGCGCCCGGATCCGGCGTCGGCGAGCTGCAGCTCTCGGGCGACGTGCACACGAGCGCCGAAGGCCTCGCGGCCGAGATGCGCGGCGCGGCACAGCAGCGCTTTCCGCTCGTGCGCACGAGCGTCGGCCAGAGCCGCAACCTGCGCAACGATGCGATCTACGACCGGCACTGGGACTGGCTGCTCTCGGCGAAGGGTGGCACGACGCGCATCGCGCAGGCCAAACGCAACGCCGATGCGCAGAGCTTCCACTTGGAGACGCGCGGCCCCGCGCTGGAACTGGACTTCGCGCCGCTGTGGATGCAGCGTCACCGCAACTTGCCCGAGTACAGGCCCTGGACCTATCGCGTGTTCAAGGACTCGGTCAGCGGCTGGTGCTCGTGGTGGGCTTACCGCGACACGATCGATTCGAAGAAACTCGAGTCGGTCGCCGACGCGCTCGCCGCGCAGCACATGAACGAGTTCGGCCTGAAGTGGCTGCAGATCGACGACGGCTACCAGACCGGCAAGGGACTCCCGAGCGGCTGGCTCGAGTGGAACCAGAAGTTCGAGGGCGGCGCCGAGGCGACGGCGGACCTGATCCAGAAGCGCGGCTTCCGGCCGGGAATCTGGGTCTACTCGGCCTTCAGCGACGCCGACTACGCGCGCGAGCACGCTGACTGGTTCGTGCACGACGCGCAAGGCGCGCTCGTGAAGGGGCCGTGGGTGGACTTCGGCCTCGATGCCAACGTGCAGGCCGCGCTCGACGCGGTGGTGAAACCCACCTACCGGGGCTTGAAGAAGCTCGGCTTTGGCTACGTGAAGGTCGATTCGCTGCGGCACCTGCTCTACGACGCCTACAACCACGCGATCCCTGCGCTCGCCAAGGAGGGCGCGACGCCGCAGGCGACGCTGCGCAAATACCTCGAAGCGGTGCGCAAGGCGCTCGGCGGCGAGACCTACCTGCTCGCGTGCTGGGGTGTGCTGCCCGAGGTGATCGGCGTCGCCGACGGCTGTCGGCTCGGCGGAGACGGCTTCGGCCCCGCGACGCTGCAGCAGTACAACTCCTGGAACGGCCTCGTGTGGCGCAACGACCCGGACCACTGTGACGTGATGCCGAGCTGGAAGGAGGTCGCGGGCAAGGGCGACGCGGCGATCGCCGAAGCGCGCAAGGAATCGATCCTGCGCCCGACGCTGGCCTCGATGGCGGGCGCCGTGCTGATGCTCAGCGATCCGGCCGAGGTCTACGCCGATCCGCGCAACCTCGAGGGCGCCAAGCGCGCGCTCCCGGTGCTCTTCAGCGTGCCGGGACAGACCTACGACTTCGATGCGCGCAAGACCGACGCGCTGCTCGCTGGCAAGCGCACCAACATCCTCTCGGGCAAGGATCCCAGCCCCATCGACGCCGACCAGCAGGGCACGCTCGCGCCCTGGTGGCTGCAGGAAATCGACAGGTCCTTCGAGCACTGGAACGTGCTCGCGCGCTTCGACACGGCCGGCAAGGGACTCGCCGAGAGCGACGTGCGCTTCGAGGATCTCGGGCTCGAGCCGGAGCCCGAATACCTCGTCTACGAATTCTGGTCGAAACGTCTGGTGCCCGTGGCGCGCAGCGGCTTCCGTGCACCCGCGGCGGAACAGGGCGCGACGCAGGTCTTCGCGATCCGCGAGAAGCTCGACCATCCGCAGCTCCTCTCGACCTCGCGTCACATCAGCCAGGGTGCCGTCGAACTCTCCGAATTGGCCTGGAATCCGGGCACACTCGCGCTCGAGGGTGTCAGCGATCTCATCGCGGGCGACCCCTACGAAGTCACGGTCTTCGTTCCCAAGGGCTGGAAGGCCAAGAATTCGCGCATCGGCGTGAGCGAGACGGAGACCCGGATCGACGGGGATCTGGCGCGTTTCTCGCTGCTCCCCGCGATCTCCCAAAAAATGTTCTGGACGATCTCCTTCGAGAAGCCTTGAGCTCCCGGGCCCCTGGCCTGCTAGGCTTGGGTCCGAGGATCAAGAATTGGCATTGTTCAACATCGTTCGCGTCCAGAGTGCGTGCCCGCGTTGTGGCGCGACAGCCAACGCCGAAGTCCAGTTCCAGTACGGCAGCACGCGCCAGAACTCCTACGACGTGGGCAACGAGCTGCAGTGGGGCGCCCACGACGTAGGCGAGCGCGACCTCTCGCAGGTCGTCGTCGACGGCGTCGCCGAAGTGACCTGCACGCGCTGCGCGAATCCCAAGGACGTGGATTTCTACATCTTCGTCACCGGCAACGCGATCGAGAAGGTCGAGGTCGCCGACGGCCGCTTCGACTTCGCGAAGTCGGGCGACACGTACATCGCGCTGAAGTGAGGCGGCGCGGGGGATCGATCCTCCGACCCTTGCTGCGTGAGCTGACCCCCTGCAGGTGGGGAAGCAGGCCGGAGAGCGCTCGAGGATCCGCGGCCGCCTCCGAACCGCCCCGAGCGTGGCTGGACTCCCGCCCGAAGCGGTTGCCCGGCGTCGAATGGGTCCGCGATCTCGCGTCCCTCGATCCGGAGTCCGTGCTCGCCGCGCGCGGCCCTCGGCGGCGAGTCGGCCTGGGTGGTGCATCGCGGGCATAGGCCGGCTCCCGGAATCCCCGGCCGCAGTCGAGCGAGCCCTGGTGTCAGGGGGCCTGGCACCAGGGCTCGTCCAATCGCTGCGGAGGTCCGAACGAGGGCTACTGCTTCTCGAACGCCCCCATGTCGACGAAGGTGCCGCCGGGGATTCCCTGGTCGAACGCCGCCGGCCAGTCGTGGTCGCGGCCCGCTCCGTTGAGGTCGATCGGCACCGACTGGCCGATCGTGAGGCCGTCCTCGTTCACGTCGAGGAAGTCGTTAGGGATCTCGAGCTGGTTCCCATGGTCGAGGCAGTTGGACGTGCCTCGAAGCGTCAATCCGTATGCGAAAGCGATGGATCGAAACTCGGGGTCCTCCGAGAGGCAAGTCGGGGGGGCGGTCCCGGGCGGGTAGCCCTCAAGGTCACTCCAGCTCACGGTCACCGGGCCAGCGAACGTCGGAGTGAAGAGGGATCCCCCCCCGCCCAGCGTATTGCCCCACAGGATCGAATTGTGCAGGCCGCACACCGAGTTCGGAGAGCAGTACAGTGCCGGACCGTTGGCCAGGACTGTGACGACGTTCATGACGAACGTGCAGTTGACGATCTTCGCGTCGCTGAAGCTGGAGGGAGAGGTCTCTTCGAGGCAGATCCCGCCACCCTTCGCGCTCGATCCGCTGGCACTGTTCCTCCAGAAGACGCAGTTGGTGAAGCGCAGTTCGTTCGCACCCATGTCCTCGAGGTAGACGGCACCCCCGTCGCCGGAGACCGTGACCCGGTTCTGGCTGAAGACCGTGTTCACGATGTCACCGGCGTTCATGAACGACCCGGCGATGGCTCCACCCTTGCCCTCGTTGACCCAGTTGTCGTCGAAGGTAGAGCGCTTGATGTTCAGGGTCCACGACCCCGCTCCGGTGAGGTCGGAGAAGTACAGCCCGCCACCACGCACGGGACCGTGGTTGTGGACGAGCTTGCAGTCCGAGAGCAGCAGTTCCGTGTTGACGCAGTAGACGCCTCCGCCGAGCGCGGGGCCATTGGCCGAGGTGGAGGACTCGCCATTGATGATCTTGAATCCGCGGATCTCGACACGGTGGATCGAAGAGGCTCCGATGATCGAGAAGCAGCGCGAGCTCGTCTGGCCATCGATGATCGTCGCGTCGAAGCTGCCGCCCGGAGCCGGCGGATTCGGCCACGGGTTGGTCTCGTTGCCGAGGAAGCCGCCGTAGAAGGACAGGCCCTTCGAGACGAGGTAGCCGTCGAAGGGGCCGGACGGGCCAATAGGCAGGTACGTCCCCTCCTTGACCCAGATCTGGTCGCCGTCGGATGCGACACTGATCGCATCCTCGATGGTGGTCTTCGCCGTCGTCCAGTCCAGGCCGGTTCCGCCGCTGGAGCCTGGGTCGACGTAGTAGACGGTCGGTTGGGCCTGGGGGTGCGCGAATCCCGTGGACCGCATGCCGCAGAGTACGGCGAATACGAGCACGAATCTGCCAATCGCACCGCAGTGCGCGGACGAGCGTTGCATGAGCAATCTCCTGTAGCTGGAAGGGAAGTGATGGCGGGAAGGCCAAGTCGGGAGACGCTTTGCAAGATATTGTGGGGGGGGTGGAGTCAAGGAGAAAATCAGAAATATCGGGACGCTGATGAGGACGGCGCGGGTACCCTCAGGTGCAGCGGGTCGAGATCGACTTCCCTTCTTCCCCAGTGAGGTGTCCAAGATGAGCTTTCCGCCTTCCAACGCGCGCCCGCCTCGCGAGGCCTGTGACCTCCTCCGCCATTGGTGGATCCGGCGCCATCCGCTGCGCGTGCTCGGCGCGGTGCTGCTGGGCTCTTTGCTCGCGCAGAGCGGCCATACGCAAGTTGCGCAGTGCGTGAGTGTGTTGCCCGGCAGTCCACCCGTCTCGGGCGCGGGCAGCTTGCCCTTTGGAGTTCACTTCGTGTCGGGAGACGGGCGATTCGTGGTGTTCCAAGGCGGAACGACTCTGATGGGCGGCACCTCGGGGAGCGCGCACGCGCTCCTTCGAGACCGATTGACCGGCACCACAGAGGCGGTCAGCGTCGACAGCGCCGGAGTTCCCGTGCAGGTGGGAGGGTGGGGGCTCTGCATCTCGGACGACGGGCAATTCGTCGCCTTCGAAACGGCGGATAGCGACATCGTGCCTGGCGACACGAACTGGTACCCAGACATCTTCGTGCGCGACCGGCAAATGGGCACGAACGATCGGGTCAGCCTGGCCTTCGATGGAGCGCAAGGGGACGGGGGCTGCTATTACCCTGCGATCTCGAACGGCGGGCGATTCGTTGCCTACGAGAGCGTCGCCACGAACCTCGTCCCCGGTGACACGAACGGGAAGGAGGACGTTTTCGTTCGCGACCGGCTGCTTGGGACGACCGAGCGTGTCAGCATCTCGAGCAGCGGTGCGCAGGGCAACGGTGACTCCAGGCTTGCATCCATCTCCGGCGATGGACGCTTCGTCGCGTTCCAAAGCACCGCGACAACGTTCGTCCCCGGGGACACGAACGGACGATTAGACTCCTTCCTGCACGACAGACTCACCGGAATCACCCAGCGCATCAGCGTTGCCACGGACGGCTCGCAAGGTGATGCGGACTCGGGCTTTCCGCTCGTTTCCGCCGATGGGAGGTTCGTCGCGTTTTCGAGCTCGGCCTCGAACCTCGTCCCAGGATTCTCTGGCGGCTACGACCTAGCGTACCTCCGGGACCTGAATCTCGGGACGACCCAGCTCGTGAGTATTGCACAGGATGGATCTCAGGCCGACTACGTCAGCTACGCGTGCGGCCTCTCGGCCAACGGAAGGTACGTGTGCATTCTCAGCGCGGCCACGAACCTCGTGCCGATCCCAACGCCGAACCAGGGCGAGACCTATGTACGCGACATGCGTACCGGGCAAACCAGCGTAGCCAGCACCCGGTCCGATGGCTCCTATTCGAACGGCGCCGGCTCGAAATCCTCGATCTCTGCGGACGGCCGCTTCGTCGTCTTCGAGAGCTATGCGACCGACTACGGACCGACCGACACGAACGGAACCTCGGATGTCTTCGTCAAGGATCTCCTCGCGACCGACTTCACCAGCCTTTGCGATCCGGCCCAGGGCAACGTCATCGCCTGCCCGTGCGGCAACCCGCCCTCCGGCACCGGCCGGGGCTGCGACAACTCCTCCCAAACCGGCGGAGCGATCCTCTCCGCGGCAGGCAATTCCTACGTCTCGCAGGACTCGCTCGTGTTCACGAGCCTGTACGAGAAGGCGAACGCAACGAGTCTGCTCCTCCAGGGCACGGCTCTGATTCCGAACGGTGCCGTATTCGGCCAAGGCGTTCGCTGCGCCGGCGGCACGCTGAAGCGCCTGTACGTGAAGACTGCGACGGGCGGAATGATGACGGCACCCGACTTCGGTCTCGGTGACCCGACGATTTCCGCGCGCTCGGCCCAGCTCGGCGTGCCGATCGACTGCGGTGTGCCGCACTACTACTTCGTGTACTACCGCGACCCGATCGTGCTCGGCGGCTGTCCGGCAGCGAGCACCTTCAACGCGACGCAGACCGGCTCGATCCAGTGGTGGCCGTAGACGCGCTGCGCGTCCCTCGGCGGCCGCACTGAGAGCGCGCCCGGCTCAGCTCCGCCCGCGCTCGGGATGCCGCACGAAGAACGGCCCGATCGCCAGCCCGTCGAGGTGTCCGAGCAGGAACGCTCTTACCGCGTCGCGCGGTGTGCACACGATCGGCTCCTCGTGCATGTTGAAGCTCGTGTTGATCAGACACGGAATGCCCGAGAGCTTCTCGTACTCCGAGAGAATCGCGTGGTACTCCGGGTTGACCTCGCGGCGAATCAATTGCGGCCGCGCCGTGCCGTCGACGTGCACGGCCGCGGGGCAATTCGTGCGCATGAACTCGGTGCAGTCGAAGGTGATCGTCATGAACTCGGCCGTGTGCTCGGCGCCGGCGAGATTGAGGTAGCACTTCTCGCGCGCCTCCCAGAGCGTCACCGGCGCGAAGGGCATGAACTCCGTGCGGCCCAGGCGCTGGTTGAGCCACTGGTTCACCTCGGGCTCGCGCGCGTGGTAGAGGATCGTGCGGTTGCCGAGCGCGCGCGGTCCGTACTCCATGCGCCCACTGAATCGGCCGATCACCTCGCCTGAGTGCACGCGTGTCGCGACCTCGCGCACGAGGTCGGCGGGGCGCTCATAGCGCAGGTCCGCACGCTTCAGCTCGGCCTCGATCTGAGCCGGCGTGAACTCGGGGCCGTAGTAGGCGTTCGTGTAGCTCTCCAGCTTGCGCTCCTTCGCGCTCCACAGGAGCGCCAGACCGGTGCCGCAGCCGCCGTCGCCCATGTTCGGGTAGACGAAGGTCTGCTCGACCTCCTCGACTTCGTGGATGCGCTGGTTCATCTTCACGTTGGCCGTGACACCACCCGAGAGCACGACGTTCGCGCAGCCTGTCTTGCGCACCCAATGGCGCACGAGGCGCGCGGCGACGAGCTCGAGGACGTACTGGTACGCCGCCGCGACGTCGATCATCGGGAAGTGCGAGGCGAGGTGGCGCGAGAAGTGCACGTTCAGGTTCTGGTACAGGCGGAAGTCGCCCTCGTCGCCGAACTCGACGCGCGAGAGCAGCGCCTCGGCCAGCACGCGCGGATCGCCGTAGGCCGCGAGTCCGACGATCTTGCCCGCGTGGCGATCGGGCGAGAAGCCGAGCGAACTCGTGACGCACTCGTAGAAGCTGCCGAGCGAGTGCGGGAAGCGCAGGTTCGAGAGGCGCCGCAGCTTGCCGTTTTCCGCCAGGCTGACCGAACCCGCGAGGCCCGATCCGTAGCCGTCGAGCGTCACGACCAGCGCGCGCTCGAAACCGCTTGCGAGCCAGGCGTTGGCGGCGTGCGAGAGGTGGTGCTCGGCGCGCTTCAACTTGTTCGCGAGGCCGAGCTTCGCGAGCCCCCGCTCGAGCTCCTCGGCCCAGCGCTGGTGGTCCGCGGCGGCGCGAGTGGCCCAATCGCGCGCGGCCTCGCGCGCGAGCGCGCGGCTGGCGGCGTCGCTCGCGCCGGCGATGCGGTAGACGAGCTCCTTCAAGCCGCCCTTCTGCATCGTCTGGTTCGGGTCGGAGAGGCCGTGGACGGAGCTCGTGCGCGCGGGCACGCGCGAGCGCGCCTCGTGCAGCAGCAATTCGAGGTTCTCGGGCCGGAAGCGATCCTCCCAGCGCGACTCCGCGTCGATCGCGTCGCGGATGAGCTCGCACTCCTTCTGCCAGTCGAGGAAGGGATAGGCGACCAGATCGATCTGGTCGGGGTTCGTGCCGGTCGCGTTCAGCGCGGCCTCGATCGCGAGCGCGGGGAAGCCCGAGGTCTGCTTGACGCGGTTGAAGCGTTCTTCGCCGGCGGCGAAGAGTACGCGGCCGTCCTCGACCAGCGAGGCGGAGGCGTCCTTGTCGAGAGGGGAGATGCCGAGGATCTTCAAGCAGGTAGGCGGGGGGTGTTGGAGAGGCGCTCGTGGAGTTCGCGAGCGGTCATGTTGCACCCGCCGAGCTCCCCGAGGAAGAACTCGATGTATCGGCGGATCGAGGCCAGGAACTGCTGCAGCTGCGCCTCGTCGCGCACGTACTCGGTGTGGCCGGGTGCGAGCGAGGGACTGTGCAGGGCCAGCGTGAAGACGCGCAGGCCGCGCGCGAAGAGCGCGCGCGAGAGGCGCAGGTTCTCGGACAGCGAATAACCCTCCGGCGAGAGGTGCAGGCGCTCGAGCGCGCGCAGGCGCGAGAGCACGGCGGGCACGCGCAGGCCGCGCAGGGACTCGGCCAGACGGTGGCTGCGCGCGGAGGCGCCCCAGCCCACGAAAGCGCCGGTCGTCGGCAACGAGAGCAGCCGTGCGCGCTCGTCGATCCAGCTGGGCTCGCAGGCGAAATCGCTGTAGTCCGGCCCGCCGTCCGCGCTCTGGTCGAAGGCCGGGCAGAACGAGAGGTCGCAGCGGAAGCCGAACTCGACCAGCGTCGCCGCGGTGTGCGGCCCGAAGCCGTAGCGGCCGGCCTTGTAGCTCGTCGGTCGCACGTGCAGGTTCTCCTCGATCGCGGCGAGCAGCGCGCCGAGCTTGGCGCGCTCGAGCGCGGCGGGCAGGTTGCCGGGGTAGGAGTTGCGCGCGTTGAGCTCCTCCTCGAAGGGCGGCGAGAGCCAGGGGTGCAGGTGCGCGCCGATCTCGCAGCGGCCGGCGTCGTGGATCGCGCGCAGCGGCTCGAAGGCCGCCGATTGCGCGGCGATCGGCTGGTCGATCACGTAGACCGGGCGCACGCCCAGCGCGTCGCACAGCGACTGGAATTCGCCGACGCGGCGCATGTGCGAGACGCCCGTCGCGCCGCGGTCGAAGGGGGCGTTCCAGTCGAACTCCTCCTCCGTGTCGACCACGACCAGCAGCACCGGCGGGTGGTCCGCGGGTAGACGCGCGTACGAAGCGGGAGCGGGGGGGCGGAGCGCCTGCATGCGTGCTCCTGCGCGCGCGGCTCTAGGCCTCTTCCTCTTCCGACTCTTCGCCTTCCGGCTCTTCCTCTTCGTCCTCGTGCCGCTCCGAATTGCGCGACTCGATCTCTTCGGCCGTCGCCTTGCGCACGCTCGCGACCTTGAGGTCGAAGGTGATCTCCTCGCCGGCGAGCGGGTGGTTCGCATCGAGCGTGATCGCCTCGGGGGCGATCTCGATCACGCGCATCTCCATCTCGCCCTTCTTTTCCTCGCCCTCCTCGCCGGAGACCTCGATCGAGACCCAGTCGCCGGGCACGATCTCGGCGTCCTCGGGGAACTCGCTGCGCGGCACGGCGACGATCCCGTCGGGGTTGAACTCGCCGTAGGCGTCGCCGGGCGGCAGCGTCACGACGACCTTCTCGCCCACGTCGTGGCCGGCGAGCGACTGCTCGAGGCGCGGCGGGATCTCCTCGTTGCCGTGGAGATAGGTCATCAGCGACCCGGACTTGGAGGTCTCGATGACCTCGCCCTTGGAATTGCGAAGCTCGTATTCGAGCTCGATCAGACAGCCGGGCTCGATTTTCACGCGCTGGTGTTCAGGCTGCGCTCCTGGCCGGAGCCGGAAGCTGTGCTCGGGGGGGTGCCGTTCTCGGGCGGCGGGGAGTTGGGTGCGAGGTTGCCGAGGTTCACCTGCGCGGGCCAGGTGGGGAGCGAGTAGCTCTGCTCGGGTTTGCCGTTCTTCTCGCGCACGAGGTAGGTGTAGCCGTGCAGACCGGCTTCGTAGCGTGCGTAGATCAGCGCCGATTCCTCGAAGGTGATGCGACCCTCCTCGAGCGAGTCCTCGACCGAGCGGCGCAGGTTCGAGAGCAGGTCGCTCTCGAAGTACTCGACGTACTCGAGCACGTCGTGCACGCGTTCGCCGCGCAGCACGTGCGTCAGTCGCGGCCGTCCGGCCTCGTCGAGGTCGACGTGCACCACGTTGGTGTCGCCGAAGAGGTTGTGCATGTCGCCCAGGATCTCCTGGTAGGCGCCCACGAGGAAGAAACCGACGTAGTAGGGCTCGTGCTTGGTCAGCGGATGCAATTCGAGCGTGCGCTTCACGTCGCGCAGGTCGATGAAGCGGTCCACCTTGCCGTCCGAGTCGCAGGTGATGTCGGCCAGGATCGCGCGCCGCGTGGGCTGCTCCTGGTGCCGGTGCAGCGGCATGATCGGGAACAACTGGTGGATAGCCCACGAGTCGGGCACCGACTGGAACAGCGAGAAGTTGAGGAAGTACGTGTCCGCCATGTCGCGCTCGAGGTTCGCGAGGTCGTCGGGGACGTACTCCAGCGTGCGCGCGATGCGCAGGATCTTCTCGCAGGTGCGCCAGTAGAACTCCTCGACGCGCGCGCGCTCGCGCATGCCCACGTGGCCGACGTTGAAGAGCACCATCGCCTCGTCGCGCAGCTGAACGGCGTCGTGGTAGGACTCCTGGTAGTTCTTGGCCGTGACGTTCTCGCACACGGTCGCGAGGTTGTGCACGACCTCGTGCTCCTCCTCGGCCGGCGCAATCGGGCTGCCGGCGGAGCTGAACTCGCTCGTGCCGAGCACCTCGGTCACCAGCACCGCGTGGTGCGCGGTCAGTGCGCGCCCCGACTCGGTCACGATCGCCGGCTGGGTGATCTCCGCCTCGGCGCAGGCCTGCGCGAGGTGGTAGACCACGTCGTTGGCGTACTCCTGCATCGAGTAGTTCATCGACGACTCGAAGTTGGTCGAGGAGCCGTCGTAGTCGACGCCCAGGCCGCCGCCGACGTCGAACCACTTGATCTTGCAGCCCATGCGCGTGAGCGAGACCAGCGTGTAGGTCGCCTCGCGCAGCGCGTTCTTGAGCGAGCGGATCTCGGGGATCTGGCTGCCGAGGTGGAAGTGCAGCAGTTCCAGGCAGTCGAGCATGCCTTCCTTCTCGAGCACCTCGACCATTTGCACGATCTCGCGCGTGGTCAGGCCGAACTTGGAGCGGTCGCCGCCGGACTCCTGCCAGCGCCCCGCACCCTTGCCCGAGAGCTTCGAGCGCAGACCCATCTTGGGGCGGATGTCGAGCGTCTTGGCGACGCGCAGGATCGTGTCGACCTCGCTGTACTTCTCGACCACGATGATCGGCGTGATGCCGAGCTTGGTCGAGAGCAGCGCCATCTCGATGTACTCGTCGTCCTTGTAGCCGTTGCAGATCATCAGCGATCCGCGGCCGGCCATCAGCGCCACGACGGCGATCAGCTCGGGCTTCGAGCCGACCTCGAGGCCCATGTTGTGGTTGGCGCCCTCGCTGAGGAGCGCCTCGACGACGTGGCGCTCCTGGTTGACCTTGATCGGGAAGACGCCGCGATAGGGCGCCTCGTAGTTGAACTCGCGCCGCGCGTTGTTGAAGGCCTCGTTCATCGCGCGCACGCGCGAACGCAGGATGCCGTCGAAGCGCATCAGGATCGGCGTCGAGACACCGCGGCGCAGGATCTGGCCGAGCAGCTCGTACATGTCGATGCCGGGCCGCTGCGGTCGGTCGGGGCCCTCGGGCCGGGCCTCGACGTTCCCCTTCTCGTTGATCTGGAAGAACCCCAGGCCCCACTTGGAGATGTTGTAGAGGTTCTCGCTGTCCTGGTGCGTCCACCTGGCCATCAGGGACTTGCTCCGTCCGTCGATCGATCGACTGCGTTCACTTGGCGGCGCCTGGCGCGCCCGTGCGGAGAACGCAGCTGCGCGCGGGGCGCGAGCGGCGCCTCCGGAACGAGCGTAGGCGAGGCGTCATGTTAGCGCCCGCGCGAGCGAACGGAAGGAGCGCTTCGGGGAGGAATTGCGTGGCGGACGCCCTTCCTCCCCCCCAAGGCGCCGAGCTGCGAGCGCTCAGCGAACCGCCACGTCGACCGACAGGTCCTGGAGGCCGACGAATCCGCCGCGGGTGCCGCGGATCGCGACGAGGTTCCACTCGAAGACGGCGTCGGCGATGCCGGTCGAGTCCGCGACGCCTTGCTGGGCGTGCTGGAGGGCCAGGTCGAGCGCCTCCTGCAGGTTTCCGTCCACCGAGTGGCCGGTGTAGACCGGGCCGAGGGAGGTGAGCCCGCGGGCGAGTGTCGCCGAGTCGGTCCCCACCTGGGACTGGCCATGTGCGAAAGCGAGGCAAAGGACGGGGAGCGAGAACAGGGCGAGGAGTCGGATCTGTTTCACGGCGGTTTCCTTTCCGTGGGCTCGCGGCGGCCGGAAGTCGGGCGCGGATGGGCGAGCGCGCGAGACTAGTGGAGAGGCATCCGCGCGCGCAGCGAACGCGCGAGCGCGGAAACTTCGCGCACTTCGAGTTGCGGGTTCAGCATCGAGTCGCGCTCGTCGCCCGCGAGCGTGCGCAGCCGCTCGACGAGGCGTGCGGGATCGCGCTCGCGCAGCCATTCGAGGCGGTTTTCCCCGAGCAAAACACCCGCCGTCCAGAACTGCAGGAGTTGCTTCACGCGGCCCGCCGCGCCGAGTGTGGAGAACCCGGCGCGCTCGAGTGCCTGCGCGTAGTCGAGCAGGAAGCGCGCCGCGTCGCAGGCGCGCACGCTCGCGCCAGCGAAGATCCACGGATCGCCGAGCGCGGCGCGGCCGACCATCGTGTAGCGGCAGCCCGTCTCGCGGCGCAGGCGCTCGAGGTCGGCGTGCACGCGCACGCCGCCGTTGCCGCAGACCGGGATCGCGACGCTCGAGGCCGCGCGTGCCAGGCGGCTCCAGTCGACGGCCTCCTGGTAGCCTTCGGCGCGCGTGCGGCAGTGCACGGTCAGCATCGAGGCGCCGCCCGCCTCGACCGCGCGCGCGAGCTCCTCGAGCAGCGAATCGTCCTCGTAGCCGGCCCGGATCTTGGCGGTCACGGGACGGTCGGTGACGGCCTGCGCGCAAGCGCGGACGAGCTCCTCCACTCGGCGCGGCTCGCGCAACAGCGCGGAGCCCGCGCAGGTCCGCAGCGCGCCGCGCGCCGGGCAGCCGAAGTTGAGGTCGACCAGGGGCGCGCCGACCTCGGCCGCCCGGCGGGCGGTCTCGGCCATCGGCCCGGGGTCCGAGCCCATCAACTGCAGGCCGACGGGCGCGGGCCAGCGGCGCGGCCCGAGGTGCTCGCGCAGCGTGCGCCGCGGCAGCGGGATCCCGACGACGCGCGCGAACTCGGTGAAAGCCCCGCCGAGGCGCTGCGGCGGATTGCGCGCGAGCACCAGGTCGCGGAAGCACGGCTCGGTGACGCCCTCCATGGGGGCGAGGAGGTCGGGTGCGGAAAAGGGCAGCGCGCAGGGCATCGGGGGAGTCTAGCCGAGTGCCCGCAGCTGCGGCCGCCGGGTAGCATGCTGCGCCCATGCGATCGCGCTGGTTCCTCGTCCTCGGCCTCTCGGCCGCCCTCGCCGGCGGTGCGATCTGGCTCCTGCGCAGCCGCCCCGGAGGGGGAGGCCCGACCGGGACCTCCGATTCGCTTTCCGTCGAGCTCCCTGTCCCGGACGAATCCGCGCCGAAGGATACGCCGCAGGCCGCGACGCTCGAACTCGACGAGGACACGCCCGCCGCACGCGCGCAGGGCGAGGCCGAGCCCCTCGACGAGGGGGCGCTCGAGCCCTCCACCGGCGGCGAGATCGTGGCTGAGATCGACACAGGGGCCGCGCCCGTCAAGCTCTCCGGGCGCCTCGTCGACGAGAACACGAAGCTCCCGCTGCCCGAGTTCGAACTCGAATTCGAGGTCGTCGGCGAGGGCGAGGGACCCAGGCGCAAGGCTTCCGCGGTGACCGACGCGCAAGGGCACTTCGAGTGCGCCGAGCCGATCCTGGTGGCGCGCTGTGTCGTGCGCTTCCTCGACCGCAAGGGACACAAGCGCGTGCCGCCGCCCTGGACGATCGAGATCGAGGACGTGCGCAAGTCCGTGCTCGAGCTGGAAGTGCCCTGGGGGCCGACCTACCGCGTCGCGTTCGCGCCCAAGGATTCGATCCCTGCCGCGCAGGTCGAGCTGCGCCTGCGCTCCTCGGGTGCGCGCAAGGGGCAGCCGGTGCGCACCGATTGGGAGCCGGTGCACGCAGGCGATCCCGCCTGGGCGCGCTTCCAGCCGCTGCTCGGCGGCTCCGGAGCGGTCGAGAAACTCGAGGCGCGCACGCGCGACGGCCTGTGGGTCGGCGAGGCGGACGCGGGCACGGCCAGCGGGCTCGCGCCGGGGATCACGCTGGTCACCTTCGAAGCGCGTGCGGTCCTCGAGGGCGATGTCCTCGGCGCGGAGAAGGAGCCGCTCGCCGACGTCGACGTGCTGCTCGAGGCCAAGGATGCCGAGGAACACCGGGTGCGCCGCCGCGCGCGCACGCGCGCGGACGGCCACTTCCGTTTCGAAGAGCTGCCGGCCTGCCTGGGCGAGGTCCAGGTGCGCTCCGTGCGCCACCAGCCCTGGTCGCGCGGCGTGACGCTGCTCGCGGGCCAGACGCAGCAGTTGCCAGTCGTGCTCACGCCGCTCCCGGTGGCGGGCTCGATCCGCGTGCGCCTGGAGAGCGAGTCGGGCCTGTACGCGCCCAAGTGCACGCTGCACCTCACGCTCGAGGACGACCTGCTCGCCGGCGAGAACGGCGCGCGTTTCGCTCGCCACGTGCGCGCGCAGTGGCACGAGGAGAATGGCCGCAAGGTGGCGGACTTCCACTTTCCCGACCTGCCCAGGCTCGCCTTCCACCTCGCGATCGAGAAGGACGACTACTTCACCTGGGATCCGCTGCAGTGGACCGTGCAGCCGCCGTCGGAGAACTCGCGCATCCTGATCCGCGACGGGATCCCGAACGCGAGCCTCGCCTTCCGCGTCAAGGACGCGGCGACCGGCGAGGCGCTCTCGAAATTCCAGCTGACGCTCGAGTTCCCCGGCCAGAAGACGGCGCCGCTCACGCAGGCGGCCCGTTCGGACCACTCCTTCCTCGAGCACCTGCCGCTCGAGCATCCGCTGCGCTGGCGCGTCTCGCTCGGGGACCACGCGCCCGCGGTGGGGGGCATGGCGGCCTTCCAGCTGATCGAGAAGCGCGACGACGGCGAATGGCGCGTTTGCGAACTGGAGCTGCGCCCGGGCTGGGGCGAGTGCTACCGCTTCCAGGACTCGCGTTCGCGTGCGGCGCTCGAGGGCGTCGAGGTGCTGCTCGACGGAGTTGGCGTCGGCAAGTCCGATTCCCAGGGTCGCGTGGTCGTGCGTTCGGGCGCACAGCCCGGCCGAATCGAGTACCGTTCCGACGCGCTCGGGATCGCGCCGCGCAGTCTGCGGGCGGACCGGCGCACGGGCTGCTTCGCGAACGTGCGCGTCGACACCGGCAAGGGCCAGAAAAACAATCGCTGAGGAGATGGGAACATTGCACTCGATCACGCGCGCCCCGGGCGCCTGGCGCGCCTTCGAGGCGATCCACATCGCCGAGGCGGCCGAGCGCGTGCGCGGCGTCGTGCGGCGCACTCGGCTCGAACCGATCGAGAGCGGCGACGAGCGCGTCGAGCTGCGCGCGAAGCTCGAGAACCGCCAGGAAACCGGCGCGTTCAAGGCGCGCGGCGCCTGGAACCAGATCGCGCAGCTAGGCGAGGAGCAGCGCCGGGCCGGTGTCGTCTGCGCGAGCTCGGGAAACCACGGCAAGGCGCTCGCCTGGGCCGCGGCGCGCGCGGGCGTGCGCGCGACGATCGTGATGCCCGCCAACGCCTATCCGAACAAGGTCCAGGCCTGCCGCGACGAGGGCGCGCAGGTCGTGCTGATGCCCACGCGCGAGGAGGCCGATCTGGAGGTCGAACGGCGCGTGCGCGAGGGCAGCGTGCTCGTGCACCCCTACGACGCGGCGCGCACGCTCGAGGGTGCCGGCACGGTGGGCCTGGAGATCGCACAGGACTGGCCCGAGGTGGACGCGGTCGTGATCCCGGTCGGGGGCGGGGGCCTGCTCGCCGGGAGCGCGCTTGCGCTGCGGCGCGAACTCGGCGAGCGCGTGCGCATCTACGGCGCGGAACCCGAGGGCGCCGCGACGCTCACGCGCGGGCTCGAACGCGGCGCGCCGGTCGTGCTCGGTTCGATCACGAGCAAGGTGCAGGGCCTGACGCCGCTCTACTCCGGCCAGATCAACATCGACATCGCGCGTGCGACGCTCGACGGCGTCTTCGCGCTGCCCGACGAGACCATCCTCGCCGCGCAGAAGCGCCTCGTGGCCGCGGGCGAGACGGTCGAGCCCGCGGGCGCGGCGGCCTGCGCCGTGGTCTTCGCCCGGCTGCTCCCGCTCGCGAGCGGGAGCACGCGCGTCGCCGCGGTCGTCTCCGGAGGAAACGCGGATCCCGCGCAACTTGCGGCGCTGCGCGCCGAACTCGCGCGAGATGGGGCGCGCTCGTGAAGCGCGTCGTGCTGATGCGGCCTTCGGGCCCGCGCAACGTCGGCACTGTGGCGCGCGTGTGCCTCAATTTCGGGCCCTGCGAGCTGCGCCTGGTCTCGCCCGAGCGCAAGTCGCTGCTCGTGCACCCGGACTTCGAGCAGATGGCGCACGGGGTGAAAGAGATCGAGAAGCTGTGCGTGATCGTGCCCGACCTGCGCACGGCTCTCGAGGGCTGCACGCACGCCGTGGGCTTCACGGGGCGCACGCACGACGACCGCACGCGCGTCGACTGGCGCGATCACCAGGCGGGCCTGGCCGAGCGCGCCTCCGATCCCGAGGAGCTCGTCGCGCTGGTCTTCGGGAACGAGGCGATGGGCCTCGAGAAGGCGGATGCCGCGCTGTGTCACGAGCTCGTGCACATCCGCACCGCGGCCGAACACACCTCGCTCAATCTCGCGATGACGGTCGGCATCGTGCTCTCGGACCTCTATACCGACTCGGGCTTCCGTACGCGCGAGCGCGGCTTCCGCCCGATCCGCGGCGAGGCGCGCGAGTACCTGAAGGCGAACCTCAAGCACGTCTTCGGCGAAAAGGTCGCGCGCACTCCCGCCGCGCGGCGCGACATCCTGGCCTCGATCGAGCGCGTCTTCTCGCGCGCGGAGATCGAGGACCGCGATGCGCGCGCCTGGCACCTGATGCTGCGCGCGCTGGGCAGCACGCTCACGCCGCTCGACATCGGGCTGCCGCCGGCCGTGCCGCGCGCGCGGCACAGGCACCTGGCGGACCGGGCCAAGGCGCAGGGCCGGCCGAAGAAGAAGGACTGAGCGACATGGCCGACGAGAAGCCGAAGAAGAAGGTCAAGCTCACGAGCGTCTGGCGCGAGGCGCGCGAGCTCATCGCGGTGCACAGAAAGCGCCTCGCGCTCGGGCTCGTGCTGATGCTCGTCTCGCGCCTGGCAGGGCTCGTGCTGCCCGGGACGTCGAAGCTGCTGATCGACGACGTGATCGGCAAGCACCAGGTCGACCTGCTCTGGCCGCTCGCCATCGCCGGCGGTGTCGCGACGGTCCTGCAGGCGCTGACCGGCTACGCGCTCTCGCAGATCCTCGGGGTCGCCGCGCAGAAGGCGATCAACGACGTGCGCAAGTCGATCCACGAGCACCTGCTGCACTTGCCTGTGGGCCACTTCAACTCGACCCAGACAGGCATCCTGATCTCGCGCGTGATGAACGACGCCGAGGGCCTGCGCAACCTCGTGGGCACGGGCATCGTGCAACTCGTCGGCGGGTTCGTGACGGCCACGCTGGGTTTCGGCGTGCTCGTCTACCTCAACTGGAAGCTGACCCTGGTGGTGCTGATCGTGCTGGCGATCTTCGGCGTCGTGATGACGGTCGCGTTCCGCAAGCTGCGGCCGCTCTTCCGCGAACGCGGGAAGATCCAGGCGGAGGTCACGGGGCGCCTGGGTCAGACGCTGGGCGGGATCCGCGAGGTCAAGGCCTACACGGCCGAGCGCGCCGAGCAGAAGAGCTTCAGCGGTGGAGTCGACCGGCTCTTCGACAACATCCGCCGTTCGATGATCGGGATCTCGGCCACCACCTCGATCTCGACGGCGATCGTCGGTGTCGTCGGCGTGATCATGACGCTGCTCGGCGGCCGGGCGATCCTCTCGGGCGAGATGACCCTGGGCGATTTCGTGATGTATCTGGTCTTCGTCGGCCTGGTCGTCGGGCCCGTCGTCAACATCGCCTCGATCGGCACGCAGATCAGCGAGGCTTTCGCGGGCATGGACCGCCTGCGCGAACTGCGCGAGGTCGCGCGCGAGGACGCCGAAGACGGGACGCGCGAGCCCTGCCCGAACCTGCGCGGCGAACTGCGCTTCGAGGACGTCGGCTTCGAGTACGACCCGGGCAAGCCCGTGCTCGAGCACATCAGCTTCCACGCGCCGGCGGGTTCGACCACGGCGCTCGTGGGCACGAGCGGCGGCGGCAAGAGCACGCTCGCGGGGCTCGTGCTCGGCTTCTACCGGCCGCTCTCGGGCCGCATCCTGGCCGACGGCCGCGATCTCACGACTCTGCGCCTGTTCGACTACCGCTCGCACCTGGGCGTCGTGCTGCAGGACAACTTCCTCTTCGACGGCACGATCGCCGAGAACGTCGGCTTCTCGCGGCCCGAGGCGACGCGCGAGGAGATCGAGGCCGCCTGCCGCACCGCCCACTGCGAGGAGTTCGTCTCGCGTTTCGAGAAGCGCTACGACACGGTCGTGGGCGAGCGCGGCGTCAAGCTCTCGGGCGGCCAGCGCCAGCGCGTCGCGATCGCGCGCGCGCTGCTCGCCGATCCGCGCATCCTGGTGCTCGACGAAGCGACCTCGATGCTCGACAGCGAGAGCGAAGCGCTGATCCAGGAAGGCCTGCAGAAGCTGCGTCAGAAGCGCACGACCTTCGTGATCGCCCACCGTCTCTCGACGATCCGCAGCGCGGACCAGATCCTGGTGATCGAGAAGGGCCGCATCCTCGAGCGCGGCAAGCACGCCGAGCTGCTCGCGCTCGGCGGCCGCTACAAGGAGCTCTACCTGCGCCAGCACAGCTACGAGGAGAATCGCTTCGTCAACCCGGGCGAGGACTACCCCAGCGGAGCCGTGAGCAAGCTCTGAAGCTTGCAGCGCCGCAGGCCGCCGACGATCATCCGCGCATGGTTCGCCTCGATCGCATCTACACCAAGGGCGGGGATGACGGCTCGACTTCGCTGGGTGACGGCACGCGCGTGCCCAAGCACCACCTGCGCGTCGAGAGCTACGGCACCGTCGACGAACTCTCCTCCGTACTCGGCCTGGTCGTCGCGCGCGGGCTCGGCGAGCCGCTGGCGAGCGAGTTGCGCGCGATCCAGAACGACCTGTTCGACGTCGGGGCGGACCTTTGCGTCCCCGGCGAAGCGGGCGCGCGCCTGCGGCTCACGCCGGTCTACACCCAGAACCTCGAGGGGATCATCGATCGCGAGAACGAGAAGCTCGCGCCGCTCACGAGCTTCATCCTGCCCGGAGGGAGCGAGCTCGCCGCCTGGATGCACGTCGCGCGCAACGTCTGCCGCCGGGCGGAGCGATTGGTGAGCCAGCTCGGTGCAATGCCCGACGAAGCCGGCCGCGTGAACCCCGAGGTGCTCAAGTACCTGAACCGACTGAGCGACCTGCTCTTCGTCCTCGCGCGCGTTCAGAACGACGACGGCAAGCGTGACGTGCTCTGGAAGCCCGGACAGCGAATCGGTTGATACGGTGCCAGAGCAAATTTTCACCGATCCGGGCCTCGGTCGCGGCAGCTGCTTCGGTTCGGCGCGGATCGGTGAAAATTTGCTCTGGCACCGTATCAACCGATTCGCCCAGCGGCGTGGTTAGTGCTTGTCCTCGCCGCCCGGAGGCCCGCGCTGCGGCGGGGGCGTGGGCGGGTTGGCTGCGAGCGCGCGGACTGCGGCGTCGAGGTCGTGCTTGGCCATCTTCTCGAACACGGGGATCGCGGGCTCGTAGCCCAGTCGCCCGAGCGCGCGCACGGCTTCGTGGCGCAGCGGTGCGAAGGGGGAGTCGAGGAGTTTCATGATCCCCTCGGCGAGTTCGCGATGGCCGAGTTGGCCCGCGCCGAACACGGCGCCGCAGGCGGCCCACGGATCCTCGTCGTCGAGGCCGCGCCAGGTCTCGTAGCGCGGCTCGGCCTCGCGCGAGAGGATCGCGCGCGTCAGGTGGTAGCGCGTCTCCGAGCGCCAGCGCGGATCGGCGGAGCCGAGCTTCGTCGCGAGCTCGTCGGGATCGTGAATCATCTGCTGGTCCATCACCGGCAGGTGCGGCCGCACGGCGTTCACGAGACGGTGCGTGAAGTCCGTCGGGTCGTAGAACGTGAGCGTGCTCGCGTCGTAGCGGTAGAGCGTCGCACCGAGCTTCACCAGCGTGCCGTTCACCTGCACCTCGCCCTTCTCGACGACGCCCTGGCGCGTCGGCCGGTCAAAGCGCGTGAACTCCTCGGCCTCGTAGCTGCCGACGCCGTTCTCGCGCTTGACGGTGAGAAAAAGTCCCTCGCGCTCGTCGCGCAGTGGGCTCGCGAGCAGCACCTGCCAGGTCGCGTCGGAGCTCGGCGCGGGCGAGGCGAGCAGCGCCTCGATCTGCTGCACGAAGGCTGCGCGTTCCGCCGTGTAGGCCGGACCCGTCGCTGGGCCGGAGAAGCCCGTGTGCAACGCTGCCAGCGTGCCGTCGCGCTTCACGAAGAGCGCCGTGGGGAAGGCCTGGATCTTCTCGAGCACGGGGAACGCCTTCGCCGGCTCGCCCTTGCCCGCCGTGCCGCCGAGCAGCACGCGAAACTTGGCTCCGTGGCGCTCGGCCATGCGTTTGCCCTGCAGCGCGTCGCGCTCGAAGTCGCCGGAGTACTCGAAGAGCAGCTCGGTGATCGCGAGGCCCTTCGCTGCGTACTGCGCATCGATCTCGGCCAAGAGCTGCATCTCGTCGTGGCAGTTTGGGCACCACGAGCCGCCGATCGAGATCAGCAGCGGCTTGCCGTCGAAGAGCGGCTCGGCGAGCGCGCGTTCGATTCCGTCGAGATCGGAGTAGGCGAGCTGATCGAGCGGGAAGCGTGGGGCGGGGACCTGCTTCGCGAAACCGCCGCCCTCCACGTCGGTCACGAGCGGTGTCGCCTGCCAGGTGCCCTTGGCCGCGCCCATGCGGCAGATGCCACTGCCTTCCGTGTCGTACAACCCGTCGAAGAGGAAGGCGAAGAAGCCGTCGAACTCCGAGAGGCGCAGCCGCCGGCCATCGAACGTGCCCGCGAGGTAGCGCAGATCGCCGGTGGGAGTGAGCACGGTGGCTGAAACGCGACCGCCGTCGAGCGCTTGCACGACAAGCGTCCCGGTTTCCGCCGACTCGCCGATCGTGATCACGATTCCTGAGCGCGGGATCGCGGTCGACGCACTCGCGACGGCCGGGAAGCGCGGCAGGTCGCCCGCCTGCGCGCGGAACTCGAGCGTGGTCCACTTGTCCTTGCCGCTGCGCTTCTTCCACTCGCCCGCGAGCGACTTGCCGTCCTCCGAGAGCTTCGCCGTGATGCGCGAGTCGTAGTAGGGGAAGGCGAGCGTGAGCTCGCCGTCCGTGCACGCGACCTCCGGTACGGGAGTCTTTTCGGCGCCGTTCTGGATCTCCGCGCGCAACACCCCGTCCGACTTCGAGAGCGCGAGGTCGAACGGAACCTCCGAATCGGCCGGCCCGAGCGTGGCGCGCCAGTGGCCGAGGGCGGGTTCTCCCGCGAGGAGCAGTGTCAGCAGGCAGAGTTGCAGCATGCACCAGAGGCTACGCGGCAAAGCGCGCGCGCGCTAATCTCCCCCCGTCATGGATGCCTGTGCGCGACGCGTGTTCGTCACCGGGGAGGTGCAGGGGGTCGGATTCCGGCACTACACCAAGCTGCGCGCACGCGAGCTCGGGCTCGCGGGCTGGGTGCAGAATCTGCCCGACGGACGCGTCGAGGTCTGGGTCGAGGGACCGGAGACGATCGTCGAGGAGCTGCTCGATTGGCTGCGCATCGGCCCGTCGAGCGCGCACGTCCGCGAACTCGAGGCGCGCGAGGTCGAGCCCGCGGCGCACGAGCGCTTCGAAGTGCGCCGCTGAGCGAGCAGGCGCGGAGGGACCGTCAAAAAACCAGGCGGGCTGGTTTTTTGACACTCGAATGGGGGACAAGGAAAGGGGCGGCCCCTCCAAGGACCGCCCCACCACAATCGGCCCCGCCCCCGGAGTGCCGGGCGGGGCCACCCATCACTGGCTCTCTAGAACTCGTAGCCCAGGACAAACAGTGCCTGCATCGCCGGAGAATCGGGCCCGATTCCGATGAGCGGCGCAAAATCCAGGTGCAGGTGCGTCGTCGGCCGGTACTGCAGGCTCGGGCCGACGAGCAAGACATGGTCGTAGGTGCCGCGCGTTGCGCTCGTGTCGATGAACTCAGTCTTGAGTTCGGCGCCGAGCGAGAAGCGCTGGTCGTCGAGCGTCTTGCTCAGGCCCGCGGTGAGGCCGTAGTCGTTCTCGCCGCCGCCGCCGAGCTCGCGCTCGAGGTACAGGTTCGTGCCCCAGTGCCAAGAGGGCGCGAGTTCGTCGCCGAGCAGCAGCTTCCACTCGGCCTTGTCGACCTGCGTGTCGCGGCTGACGTATTCGGCGTAGAGCGTGGGGTTGCCCCACAGCTTGCCCCAGTCGGCGAGCGCGTAGCGCACCTCGAAGGCGTTCTCGCTCGCCATGCCGCCGTCCTTGCCCTCCTTGTTCTCGTTCAAGTACAGGTCGATCTGCCAGCGGCCGGGCAAGCCCATCTCGAACTCGTACTGCGTGATGGTCGAGGTCTGGCCCTTCTTGCGCGGGATCGTCGGACGCACCCAGTACTCGAAAGAGAACGTGCCGGGCGGGCGCACGTAGGTGCGCGTGAACGGGAAGCGCCGGTGCGCGGTCCACTCGGGCTGGCCGTAGGGACCGATGCGGTCTTCTTCGCGCAGATCGGAGACCGAGCGCGAGGTGACGAAGGTCTCCTCGGGCATCTGGCCTGACTGCGGCTGCTTGTGAGTGTCGGCCGGATTCGCGATCTGCGCGGCGGCGGGCAAGGCCAGGAAGGCGAGTCCCGACACGGAACGCGAGAGGGAGCTGAGTTGCATCGTGTTGTTGCTGGGGTTGGGTTTCGGGGGAGGCGAGCTGGACCAATCTACCGGCGGCGCAACGCCGGGTTGTGCTCGTTTTCGTGCTCGAACACGCGATCGGATCCAGTGCGCGTCCACGCCTTCACTTGCGCCCGGAGAAAAAACAAGGCGCGGAATTCGTTGTCGAATTCCGCGCCTTTTGCGCTGCGGCCCTCCGCCGCCGCGACAGTTCCTGGTCAGCGCATCTCGCGCTGGGGAGCGTTCTGCAGCTCCTCACGCAGCTCGCGCATCTGCTCGCGCATCTCGTCCATCTGCTTGCGCATGTCATCCAGCAGCGACTTCATCTCCTGCACGTGCTCGGGCGCGGAGGGAGTGGGCGTGGCCGCCGCCTGCGGCGTGCGCGGCGTGCGCAGCGCGAAGGCGCGGGGAGCCGAGGGGACGCCTGCCCCGTTGGGGAGCGGCGCAAGGCTCCAGACGCTGCCGGGCTGGGGCGCTTCGGGAGGAACTGCGGGAGCCGCACCCGCGGGTGCATCCGGCGGCGCGGGGAAGATCCAGGCCCCGCCGGAGGCGCCCTCTTCGATCTGCTTGCGCCACTGTTGAGCCTGATCCTGAGCCTGCCTGCGGTAGACCTGGGCCTGCTCGCGCATCGACTGGGCCTGCTCACGCGCGTGCTCCGCGAGTTCGCGCGCCTGCTCTCCCATGCGCTGGCGCAGTTCGTCCGCGCGCGCGCGCTCCTGCCGGCCGAGCTCGTGGGACTGCTGGCCGAAGCGCAAGAAGGTCCGGGCACTCGGCGTCTGGTTCTGGCCGTCGCGCTCGCGCAACTGCGCCTCGAGCTCGCGCACGCGCTGCTCGAGCTCGCGCACGCGATTGTCCTGGTTCGAACTGCGCATCTGCGGAGCCAGGCGCGCCAGACCGGCCAAGGACGACATCGCTTGGGTGCCGGCCATGCCTGCGACCTGTTCGTTGCCGAGGGCGAGGTGCTGCGTATCGAGCTTGACGCGCTTGCCGTCCCTCGTCTGAAGGATGACCGTCGAGCCGGGCTCGATCGTCAGCGTCTGCACTCCGGTTCCGTTGCGCAGCGTGAGGGCGGGCGCGGGCGCCGTCTTGGCCTCGTCGCAGCAACCGCCGCCCGTGCCGCAGTCCTGCGCCATCTCTTCCATCTCGAAAGAGGCGTCGGCCTCGTCGGCCTCATCCATCTCGGGAACCTCGTCCATCTCGAAGGCCTCCGCTGCATCGTCGCCGTCGTCGCCGTCGTCGACTTCGGCGATCTCGTCCATGTCCTCGTCCGCGTCGGAGTCCTCGACCGCGGGCTTGGGTGCGTCCTGGACCTTGGCCACGGCCTGGCCTGGACCGGCGGTCTGCGCGACGCGCGGGAGCGGTTGCTGCGTGTTGCACGAATTCGCACCGGGCAGCCCGAGCGCGAGCATCATCATCAGGATCGACGTCTGCATGGAATCTCCTTCGAGAACTACGGGATTGTGGCGGGTTGAGGGGGGGTACAGGCGGCCTCGTCGGCGAGTTCCTGGACTCGCGCATACGAAGACTGAAGGGAGGCGAGCCGCACGCGCAGCGCTTCGAGGCGCGCGTGCCAGCGCGGATCGAGTTCGCGCTCCTCGGCCTCGTCGGCGAGGTCGTCGAGCTGCGTGGCGAGCGAGTCGAACTGCGACACGAGGTCGTCGGATGAGGCCTCGGCGACGAGCTCGAAAGCCTCGGGCTGACGCGCGAGGGGTTGTGACGCGGCGAACGTCTGTTCGGCGCGTCCGGGCACGGCGGCGGCCGCCGTTCCGAGCGCGAGCGCAAAGAAGGCCAGGCTCCAGGGTGCTGAGCGCAGCGGCAGCGGTGCGCGGCGTTCCTCGAGCAGGCGTTCGACGCGTCGCGTGAGCCGTGCGCCGCGCGCCGCCATCGACGGCACGGGCAGCGCGCGGCGCTGCGAGACGATCCAGCCCGCGACCTCGGTCAGGCAACTTGCGAGGCTGAGCGCACAGACGCCGCGCTCGATGGCCCAGCGATCGGCCTGGAACTCGGCCTCGTCCTGCAGCTTGATGCGCGCCAGGCGGTTGAGCGGCTGGAAAAAGAACAGGCTCTCGACCGCGCGCGCGGCGGAGATCCACAGCGGGTCGCGCCGACGCGCGTGCGCCAGCTCGTGGCCCAGCATCGCGCGGCGCTCGTCGGGGTCGAGCTCGCGCGCGGCGCGCTCGGGCACCACCACGCGCATGCGCGTCCAGCCCAGCGTCAGCGGCACGAGCACGTTGCGGCCGATGTAGAGGCGTGTGCCGGTCAGCGCGAGCTCGCCCGTGCGCAGCTCGTCGAACTCCTGCGCGAGCTCCGGGTCGGTGTTGGGGCGCATGCCGCGCACGGCGCGCCCGAGCGCGTGCCACTCGCGCATCCAGACCAGCGCGCCGAAGCCGACGCCGACGAGCCACAGCGCGCTGGCGAGCAGCGCCCAGCTCAACTGGAACCCGGACGCCGCATGCAGCGGTTGCACGGGCCCAGCCGAGGTGATCGGGATGGGGAGCAGTCCGGGCAGGACGGTGCGCACCGTCTGCGGCGCGAGCGGCGCATCCGCGGCGAGCTGCCAGAACGAGAAGCCGCCCGCGCATTGCACCAGCGTCGTGAGCAGCGGCAGGAAGAGCGCGAGCTTCCACATGCGCTCGCGCGAGAGGCCCAGCGTGCGCTCGCGCGCTGAGGTCGCGCTGGCCCACAGGTCGAAGCCCCAGGCGGCGGTGCACAGGATCGTGGAGTGCGCGAGGTAGGTCGCGAGCCACGGGACGAGCGGATGGCGCAGGAGTTCAGCGGCCACGGCGCTTCTCCTTCCCCGAGCCCCGCTCGCGCTTGCCCTGCTCCGCGATCAGCGTGCGCAGGCGCTCGACTTCGGTCGAATCGATCTCGTGCTCCTCGAGCAGGTGGCTGACGAGCGCCGTCGTGTCGCCCGCGAACAGGCGCGAGGTGAGCTCGGCGATCATCGAGCGGCGCACCTGCGATTCGCTGACCAGCGCGCGGTAGACGAACTGGCGTCCCTCGCTGCGGTGCGCGACGAGCTTGCGCTTCTCCATCTTGGTCAGCATGGTCGCGATCGTGGTCAGCGCGCGGTCGCGCTCGTCGCTGAGCGCCGCGAGGACGTCCACGACAGTCGCTTCCTTCTTATGCCACAGCACGCGCAGGATCGAGTGCTGCAGGTCTCCGAGCTTGTGTGCTTCCGCCATGGTTTCCTTCCTCTGTGTCGGCACCATGTCTACTACCGCGGTAGTAGTTCGGCTAGGGCCTGCTGTCTTTTTTCTACGGGCTTACGCGGGCTGGGACAGACTGCCCGGTAGATCGCGGGCCTCCCAGCCGGTAGGAATGCACGGCTCATGCACCCCCCGCGCTCCCATGCAGGCGCCCTCCTGCTCAGCCTGCTCGCCGGCGGCTGCGCCCTGATCCCCGAGCACACCGATGACCCGCGCCCGCGTATCCGCGGGCCGATCCCCTCGCGCGTGCAGGAGCCGATCAAGCTCGGCACGCTCGGCTTCCGGCCGCGGCGCGCCGCGACGCAGCGGCCCGGGCACGTCTCGCTCGGGATCGAGAGCGCCTACAGCAACATGTTCCAGAACGGAACCGGCGACGGGCTGCAGGAGGTGATCCTCGACGGCGAGATCTGGACCAACACGCTGGTCACGACCGTCGGGATCTCCGAGCGCGCTGACGTCGAGCTCGATCTGGGTCTGCTCTACGCCTCGAACGGGTTCCTCGACGGGTTGATCGAGGACTACCACCACTGGTTCGGCTTCCCCGGCGGCGGACGCGACGAGCGACCGCGCGACAACTACGAGATGCACGCCGACATCGGCGGGCGCAGGGTCTACCAGCTCACGCCCTACGAGTTCGAGCTGCTCGACACGCCGCTGGTGTTCACGGAGAGGGTCGTGGATGAGGACGAGCGCACGCCCGCGATCGCGCTGCGCGTGGGCGTCGATTTGCCGACCGGCTCGCAGGCACGCGGCACGGGCAACGGCGGCTGGGACTGGGGCGCGGGCCTGCTGGCGGAAAAGACGCTCGGGCGCTGGAGCTTCACGGGTGCGCTGGACTGGGTCGACGCGAAGCGGCCGAGCTCCTTCGTGGGCAGCGGCGTCGATGTGTACGACGGCTTCGACGTGCAGTTGGGCGTCGAATATCGCTGGAACGACGAGCTCTCGCTGCTCACGGGATTGGTGCTGACGCCGCCGGCGACGCGGCAGTTCACGATCAAGGAGCTCGATCGAGAGGTCCTCGGGCTGGATGTCGGCGCGGCCTGGGACACGGGCGAGAACTCCGTGCTGCACGCAGGCTTCGAGGAGGACCTGCTCTCGGCCTCCGGCCCGGACATCGTGTTCTTCGTGGGGTGGAAGACGGAGCTCTAGCTGCCGGAGCTACTTCAGCTCCACCTCGACGCTCACATCGCGCGCCTTCTCGCCCTGCCAGGCGAGCGTCACCTTCTTGCCCTTGCCGCGCACGAGCCAGCGCACGCGCAGCTCCTCGCGCGGGCCGATCCCATCCTCGCGCAAGAGGCGCGCCGGCTCGCGCTCGGCGAGCTCGATGCGCTCGGGGCGGAAGCGATCGGTGCGGAAGCCGCCCGCGAGCACCTCGACGTCCTTGCCGATGATCGTGAACGCGTCCGGCTCGCCGATTTTCATGCGCGCGGCTCGGCCGGTGCGCGTGGGGATCACGTGCTCGTTCTTGAAGATCGCGTCGATCGCCTTGACGCCGTCGCCGAGGTCGCTGACCTCGATGCTGCCGATCGAGACCTTGGGCATGGCCTTGGCGTGCTTCAGGCAGAAGAGCGCGTTGCGGTGCAGCATCTCCTCGACCAGGAAGCTCGGCGGCACGCGGCCGACGTCCTTGCGCCAGCCGCCGATCTCGATGTCGCCGTAGAACGGATGCTTGAAGGGGTGCCAGTTCACGTAGCCCGCGCCGAGCAGCAGGTTGTCGTCGAAGAAGTGGCGCGCCTTGTCCGCGCCGGAGCGGCCGCCCTCCTCGGGCGCCTTCGAGCGGTCGGGGTAGTACTGGTCGGTGTTCCACATCTCGTTGGTGAACGAGATGACGCCGAGGTCCTCGTAGGCCCAGGTGGTGAAGCCGCCGAAGACCGAGTAGAGGTCCTTCCAGATCACCATGTAGCGGTAGAAGGGCAGCATCTTCTCGCCGTCGCGACCGAGCTCGTCGAAGGCCTGCAGGTCTTCGCGGTCGTACTCGCCGAACGCTTCGGCGCCGGGGCCGCGCAGGATCATGCCGCCGTTGTTGTGGAAGGACTGCAGCGCGGCGACGTTCGAGTGGTCGAAGAGGAAGCTCGCGATGCAGCGCGTCTCGGGCCAATAGAGCGGGTAGGGGCCGGCGCCGTACTGCACGAAGTCGGGCTCCCACATGCCCGGCCAGGCGCGGTTCATGTCGTAGCCGCCCTTCTCGTCCTCGTTGATCTGGCCGTCGCCGTCGTTGTCGATGCCCTCCTCGCCCAGCAGGATCCAGTCGCCCTTCGCGCCCTTGTCGTTGGGCGGGACGTAGATCATCAGGCGCGGGTCGTCGGGATCGAGGCGGAAGTTGCCCTCGCCGGGCACGTACTTGCGCATCTGCGTGATCTGGCCGTCGCCGTCGAGATCGTCGGCCGGGTCCTCGTCGAAGCGCCCGTCGCGGTCGTCGTCGTGCGGTTGCACCCCGGTGCGCGAGCTGTGCGCGGTGTGCGCTTCCTCGAACCAGTGCGCGCGGCCGTCGGGGTTCTGCGAGGGCAGGAGGTAGAAGGCGTTCTCGTCCACGAGCTCCGCAGCGGCGGGCAGCGTGGCGTAGTTCTCGAGCAGGTACCAGGCGGTGTAGAGCACGGCCTCGCCGCCCTGCACCTCGTTGCCGTGCACGTTGCCGTCGATCCACATCGCGGGCTTCTCGCGGTCCGTGCCCTTCTCGCTGTTCGTCAGCGTGTAGACGCGCATCTCGCGGCCCTCGACGCTGTGGCCGATGACCTCGTGGTGCATCAGCTTGGGGAAGTTCTCCTCGAGCTTGTCCATCCAGGCGAGCAGCTCGGGGTAGTCGTAGAAGCGGTTGAAGGGGATCTCGACCTTGGGCCGGAATCCCGTCGGATTGCCCGGGAATCCCTGCACGGTCGGCGCGGCGGGCGGGACGGGGGACTGGGCCTGCGCGAGTGTGAGGAAGAGCAGCGCGAACATCACTTCACCTCCGGGATCGCCTGCGCATGGCCGGCGTGGTCGGTCTCGACCTCGACTCCGATCGACTTGGGAGCGGCTCCGTGCACGAGCCAGCGGTATTCGTGGCGCCCGTTCGTGCCGGGCAGTTCCTCGAGCAGCGATTCCTGCGCGCCGGCGAGCAACTGCGCGTCCTTGGGGAGTCGCAGCGAGACGCGCGCGGGCCGCACGGACTCGGCGCGCTGCGCGGCGGCGGAGCTGAAGGGCAGGTAGGCGCGGTTCTCGACCGCCGCCTTGATCTCCCACAGGCCCCCCGAGAGCGATTTCGCCGTGCATTCGGTGATCTCGACGCGCGGCAGGAGCTCGCCGAGCGTGAGCAGGAACTCGGTCTGCTTCTTCGCGATCTCGACGCGCTCGGATTCGGGCGGTTCGATCTTCGCGTAGGGCGCGAAGCCGCCGATCTCGACCGCGCCGAGCTCGGGATGCTGGAAGGGCTTCCAGGCGACGAAGCGCGCGCCCTCGTTGTGCGCGTCGATCCAGCGCAGGCGCTTGGCGTCGTCGCTGGGCTCGGGCTTCTCGCTCTTGTCGGGCTTCTCGGCCTCGGCCTTGTCTTTCTCCGCCTTGTCCTTCTCGGCTTTGTCCTTCTCGGCCTTGTCCTTCTCGGCCTTGTCCTGTCCTACTCCGCTGCGCCTTCCTTCTTCGGCGCGGCCTCGTCCAGCGGCATCGACCAGCCTGCGATGTTCAAGGTCCACAGGCCGCGCTGCAGCTCGCACCAGGCCTGAAAGGAGCCGTGCGCGTCGTTGTCGCCCTTGGCCTTCGACTCGGTGATCTTCTTGTAGCGCTTGCCGATCTCCGCATAGAGCTCGCCGTCGGAGTCGATCGTGCCCTCGGGCGGCATGCGCTTCGTGCGCTGCCGGCCGTCGCCGATCGTCTTCTGCTTCTCGACCAGGTTGTCCTGCGCGCCGTACGTGACGACCAGCGACACGTCCTTGTGCAGCAGCAGGAAATCGCACAGCGCGCGCGCGGGCGGCTCGTCGGTCGCGAAGCGGCCCGCGCGCGGGTCGAGCTCGCGCCAGCCCTGCGGGAAGTTCTGGTTGACGGTTCCGTCGAGTTCGGAGTCCTCGGCGATCTTCTCGTCGCGGTCGAGGTCGCGACCCTCGGTCCAGAGCTTCCACTTGCCGCGCTGGCCCTTCTTCGGATCGGCCTTGACGAGCGCGCGCGGGTCGGTCGGATCCTCGATCCACTCGCCCTCGGGGTTTGCGACGCGGATCTGCGTCACGAAACCGTCGCCGTCGACGTCCGCGGGCGGATCCTCGCCCAGGCGGCCGTCGCGGTCGTTGTCGACACCCGCGCCGCTGGCCCACTGCTCGAAGAGCGGCGTGGCAAAGCGCGCCTCGGCCGCGTCGGGGTCGGCGCGCGGGATGACGTAGATCGTGGTCGTGTCGAGCAGCTTCTTCGCGCGCTCGTCGGTCGCGTAGCCCTCGAGCAGCGCGCGCGCCTCCTCGAGCGCCAGCGTGCTGGTCCACACGTACGGCCCGTCGACATCGGCGACGAGCAGGATCGCCGGCCGCCCGCTGGTGCGCTCGCCCGCGTGGATCGAGAGGCCCTCGATCTCGCGCCCCGCGCGCGAGCGGCCGACCGCGATCACGCTCGCGAGCTCGGAATGCTCGGCGGCGACGCGCGCGAGCGCCTCGTGCAGCTCCTGCTGCGTCATCAGCGGGGCGTGGGCTTCCTGGGGCGCGGACGCGGGCTCGGCGAGCGCGAGGCTCGCGAGCAGGGCGGGGGCGATGAGCATCGTCGATTCCTCGGGCCGGTGGAGGCGCACAGCCTAGCGGACGGCCGGCGCAGCGAGGAAGCTTTCGATCTCCTTCATGCGCGTCTGTGCATCGGTTTCACCGAGTTCTATCAGTCGCGCGAGATAGTCCGGCTGGAACATCACCAGCGAGAGCATGTCGTTCGAACGCGTCTCGCGCGTGCCCAGGCCGCGCGTCATGAAGCGGAACGCGCGCGGCAGCTCGGCCTCGTACTCGTTCGCGAGCCTTCCGAGGTCGCGCGAGGGTCGCAGGAGCAGCAGCTCGACCTGTGCGAGATCGCCGCGCGCCGCCTCCGGCAGGCGTTCGACGACGCGGTTCACACGCTGCAGCGAGAGCGCGTCGGCGTCGAACTGGTCGAGGAAGATCGCGTTGAAGAGCACGCCCGCGATCTGCGCGATCGGCGGGTAGCCGTCGGTCGCGGGCTGGTCGGCCTCGGCCTGCGAGCGGCCGTAGCGCGTCGAGATGGCGATGATGCGCCGCGCTCCCAGGTGCACGGCGGGCGAGAGCGGTGCAGTGAGGCGGATGCCACCGTCGCCGAACCACTGGTGCCCGACCTCGACCGCGGGAAAGAGCATCGGCAGGGCGGCCGATGCCATCACGTGCTCGACGCGCAACTTGCACGAGACGCTGCGCCGGTGCGCGCGCTCCCACATCTGGATGTCGCGGCCCTGCACGAAGGTGATCGACTGCCCCGTGCCGTAGTTCGAGGCCGTCACCGCGACCGCGTGCAGCGCGCCGGACGCGATGTTGCGCGCGATGCCGGGGATCTCGTCGCCCTGCGCGCCGAGCACGCGCTCGAGCAGCGCCTTCACGGGCGCCGTGTCGACCAGCGAGTAGAGCCGGTGCGTCTTCACGGCGCCGCCCGACAAGAGCCTCATCCCCGTGCGTGCCATGTTGCGCAGCAGCGAGAACATCCCCACGCGGTAGACCGCCTCGGGGTGCAGCTCGCTCCACAGTTCCGCGAGCGTCTCGACGCGGCTCCCGAAGGAACCCTCGCGCGAGGCGAGCAGCGCCGCGTTGATCGCGCCGGCCGACACGCCGGTCACGATCGGCACCTGGAGCTCGGGAAACTGCCGCGCCAGCGCGCGCAGGAAGCCGACCTGGTACGCCGCGCGCGCACCGCCGCCGCTCATCACCAGCGCCAGTTCCGGGGGGGCCGCTTCGCTCACGGGCGGAAGGATATCGAGCCGGGCACCGCAGGCGCCATGCGGCGGGCTCGGAAGCGGAGGGGTGTTCAGCGCGGTGGAAACTGAATCCGCAACTCCGTCGGCCCGCCGACGGCGCCATCCAGGCGCACTTCCCGGTTGCCGCGCGTCTCGTCGTTCACCCACTGGCCGTGCTCGTCGCGCCTGGAGCCCGGCGGGTCACGCGCGACGACGGTCAGCGACTTGCCGTGCTCGACCGCGATGCGGAAGCGTCCTTGGGCGTCGCTCGTGCCCCTCGCCTGGTACTCCGAGCCAGCGTCGGCCGTCAGATTCGCACCGCCGACCGGCGTGCCGTCGGACTCGAGCACCACGCCGTGCAACCAGACGCCGTCCTCGATCACGAGGTCGAGCTCGTGACCATCGACCTGAACGTTCTCGAAGAGCGTGTGGACGTGGAACACCTTGTCAGGTTCCTTCACGTCGCTGTCGTAGGGCCAGAGCTGGATGCGGTAGACGCCGGCGATGAGCCCGCGCGCGAGGAATCTCCCGTCGACTCCCGTCTGGACGTCGCAGTCCGAGAGGCCCGGAGCGGTGGGTTCGATGCTGACGTTGACACCCGCCACAGGCTTGCCCGCGGAGTCGTGGACGAAGCCTGGAAGTTCGACACCGTTCGGAAGCACGAGTTCGATGGCCTCGCGGCGCTCGCCGGATTTCAGGGAAACCGACTGTGCGCCTGCCGTCTGATGACCGTCGCGGCGCAGCTCGACCACGTACTCGCCGGCGGCGAGCTCGTCGAAAGTGAAGGCGCCGCGGTCGTCCGTGCGGCCCTCGCGTCGGCCGACGTAGCTGTCGAGGAAGCTGCTGTCGCGCGAGTCCCAGCGCCCGCGGTCGGTATTCACGCCGCGCAGTTTCACGCTGAGGTCGGGCAGCGGCCTGCTGTTCTCGTCGACGACGCGGCCGCGGATCGCACCCGCCGAGCGGAGCACGACGTCCTCGAGTTCGAGCACCGCCTGAGTCTTCTCGGTCGCAGGGAACTCGTAGACGCTGCTGCCGAATCCCTGGGCGCGCACGAAGAGCGAGTGCTGAAGATCCGGGCGCAGGTCGGCGAGCGCGTAGCGTCCCTGTGCGTCGGTCGTCGTACCGACCCAGTCGTGGCGCTGCACCTCGCCGTAATCGGTTCCACAGCCGGCGACGTAGGCGCCAGCGATCGGCTGGCCCTGCTCGTTCGTTACCCGGCCGCTGGCCCGGCGCGCGGGCTCGAGCAGGATCTCGATGTCCGCGGCACTTGATTCGCCCGTGCCCGCCGGCTGCGTCACGTTGCGAAAGCCGTAGCCCGCCGCGCGCACGTAGATCTGGCCGTCGGAACCCTTGTCGAGCGGCAACGAGAAGGCTCCGGACGGATCCGTCCGGACCGAATTCCGCAGCACCCAGATCGTGCCGAGCTCGGCGCCCGCGATCGGGGCGCGCGTCCGTGCATCGAGCACATGGCCGCGGAACCAGGCTTCGGCGACGAGGTTCACGTCCTGCGTGATCGTCTTGCCGGCCTCGGGGTGCACCTCGATCCAGTCGGACATCGGCAAGCCGGTCGCGCTCGCCTCGAGGAACAGGATCCCGGGTGGCAGCGCGTCGATGCGGTAGTTGCCGTTCGCGTCCGTGACACTCGCCTGCTCGAAGCGCGCGCCGTCGGGGCTGTCGTTGCCGCGCAGGAAGCAGCGCACGCGCGCGCTTGCAACCGGTACCTTCGCCTCGCCCTGCGTCACGCGACCTTCGATCGCGGCGCCATAGGGCAGGTGCACGACCACGGTCTCGCCGGGGTGCCGGCGGCCGAGCGTGGCCGGCGCGTAGCCCGACCTGCTGACGGTGAGCTGGTAGCAGCGCGCGGGATCGAGAGGCAGCTCGAAGCGGCCGTCGGCGCTGCTCTGCGTCTCGCCGACGCGTTCGTCGCGCGTGGCGATCGCGAGGTCGAGCGTCTGGTAGTCGTAGGAGATCGAGCTCGTGGCGACGATGTGCGCACCCTCGACGGGCCGATCCTTGGGATCGAGCACGATTCCGCGCAGCACGTTCGCGGGGGCCGGGTCCGCGATGCGCGAGGCGATCGTCGGGATCAGGACCTCTGTGCGCGAACTGGTCTTCGAGGCTTCGAGCGGCGTCCGCTCGGCGATCTCGTTCCCGACCTCAGCTGCGAGCGGCGCGACGGCGCCGGGGGCGGCCTCGGGTTCGAGCGCCGTGGGCGAGAGCGGTCCCTTCCAGATCCACAGGCCGAGGGCGGCGACGGCCAGTGCGGCAGCGAGCTTCGTTTTCGTTCCCATCAGCAGCAGTCCTCCCGTGATCGAGACCTTGGGCGCGTGCGCGAAGGGCACGAGCGCGCTCATCCAGCCGGCGCGGCCGTGCTCGTGCTCGCGGTCGAGCCGCTCGCGCAGCTTTGCGAGAGCGCGCGAGATGCGCTGGCGCGCGGCATCGTGCGAGAGGCCGAGCTTCTCCGCGACCTGGATCGTGGAGAGCCCGTCGAGGTAGCGCAGCACGAGCGCGCTGCGGAAGGGTTCGTCGAGCGCGAGCAGCGCCTCGGCGAGCTTGCGCTGCAACTCGACGCGCGCGGCGATCTCGTCGGGGCTTTCGACACGTTCGTCACGTGCAGCGCGCGACTCGTGCGCCGCGCGCAGGCCCGCGTCGCGCTTGCCGCGCCGCGCGAAGTTGCGCGCGACCACGGTCATCCAGGAACGCAGCTCGGCGGGTCTCGCGCGCAGCGCGGCGACCCAGGTGTCCTGCGCGAGGTCCTCGGCCGCGTCCTCGTCGCGCACGAGGCCGCGCGCGAGCCGCCGCAGCCAGTTGGACTGCGCCAGCAGGTTCTCGGGATCGTCGGGACGGAGCGCGCTCACGGCGGGCTCCATCCTCGGCGAGCGCGAGTGTGACGGGAAGACCCGTCTATTTCGCGTCCTCGCGCAGGAAGCCGCGGCCGTCGAGCTTCCACTGCGCGTCGAACCAGCCCGTCGCGAGCACGCCGCCGTCGCCCTTCGCGAGCACTCCAGGCCCGAAGATCGTGTAGTCGGGGTAGCCGACGCCCGAGACGAAGTACGCGGTCGTGTAGCCAAGGCGCGTGCCCTTCGGACCGGTATCGCCGACGAGGCCGAAGAGCTCGCCCTGCTGCGTCGAGGGGTAGACGGCGAGTGTGACGAGGCCGTCGCCCCGCCACTCGCGCTCGCCGAGCTTCACGCTCCCGCGGCGGACCTGCACGGGCGCGTCCTTCCCGACGCGTTCCTTCCAGACGCGGTTCGTGTCCGCGTTGCCGTAGAGGATCGCGTTGCACGACTCGCGCTTCAGGCCGAGGTACTCGGTGTCGGAGACCAGGCGCGCGCGGCCATTTCCGCGGTACCACCAGATCTCGGAGTCGCAGCGCGCGCGCTCGTAGAGCTCGCGGTTCTCCTCGGGCGTGCCCTGCGTGCCGTAGACGAGCACGAAGTGGCGCCGGAAGGCGCGCTTGAAGGGGCCGGAGAACTCGGGCGTCTTCTCGCCAGGCGGCACGCTTACCGCCTCCGCGCCGATCTGCATGCGGCGCACGTTCTTCGCCTCGGGCACGAGTTCGCCCTTCGCTCCGCGCTGCAGCGTCACCTCCGCCGGCTCGCCGTAGCGCTCGAGCTGCAGCACGGCGACGAGCCCGTTCGTCGCGTTCACTGAAGGATCGACGGAGAGGAAGTGCAGGCGCTCGTCGACGGGCCGCGGCTTCGCGCTGCGGAAGAGCTCGAAGATCTCCGGCCAATCGACGCAGTCCGCACCGCTCGCGCGATCGCCGTCCCACCAGTGGCCGGCGCCCTCCTGGTAGTGCACCTGCGGCGGATGGCCAGCGGCGGAGAGCGCCTTCTCCATCATCTGCGCTTCGCTGACCGGCACGTTGTCGTCGGCCGTGCCGTGGAGGATGAAGGTCGGGATCTGCACGAGGTTGTCGAGCAGCGTCAGCGTGCGCGAGGACGCGTCCGCGTCCTGCCAGCGCTCGGCGAGTTCGCCCTTCGGCCGGCCGCCGTAGCTGTCGAAGCTCGACCAGCCGGCGCTCGGCGCGATCGCGGCGAAGGCATCGGGGTCGTTTGCGGCGAGGCTCCACGTGCCGTGTCCGCCCATCGAGTGCCCGGTGAGGTAGAGCGCGTGCGGGATCTCGCCGAAGGCGGCACGCAACGCCTCGTACGCGTTCGTGCGGCCCCAGTCCTGCCAGTCGAAACCGAACTGGCGGCGATTGGTGGGGGCGAGGATCGTGAACTCGGGCTTGCCGGAGTACGAGCTGATCTGTCCCCAGCAGTCGACGCCCGCGCCGTGCAGCGAGAGCACGACGGCCTGCTGCTCCTTCGTCGCCGGCCGCAGCGCGTATTCCTGCACGGAGTCGTCCTCATCCGACACGAAGGTGCAGCGCCGCGGACCGCCGGCCTCGCGCGCGGGGAGTTCCCAGCGGTACGCGGCGCCGTCGAGTTCGACCTCGAACGTCGCGCGCGCGCCGCTCTCGAACGCGAGTTTGCGCACGCTGAGCGGCGCGAGAGTCTCGCCGAAGGCGCTGCGCGCCTCCTTCGAGGCGTTGACGACGAGCAGTCCCGCCGGCGCGCGGTCCGGCGTGCGATCGGGCAGCGTCACGTCCCAGCTGGCGACGAAGAGCTCCTTCTCCGGCATCCACAACTCCAGCCGGCACGAGCCGCGCACGCCGGCGACGAACACGTCGTTGCGGCCCTGCTTCAGCGCGACCGGCACGCCGCCGAAGCCGAGCGAGTAGGGATCGCCGACGAAGCCCGAGCCGTTGACGTAGAGCTGCGAGGCTCCGGGGAGCTTCGCCATCCAGACGCCGTCGGCCGGCGCCTCGATCGCCGTGTACGCCCAGCCGATCGAGCCCTCGAGCGTGCCGTCGTCCTTCGCCTGCGCCTCCTTCCAGACGCAGTCCTTCTCCTGCTCGCCGCGCAGCACCTCGTCCTTCTTCGGCGGCGCCGCGTCGCGCGCGAGGAGATGCTTCGCGAAGACCGCATCGGGCCGCAGCGGCCGGCGGCCGGATTTGTCGACCGGCTCGATCACGAGCCAGTTCTTCGGGACGATCGAATCGGACACGGGCGCCGCGCAGCCGAGCGCGGCGAGGAGCACGAGAGCCAGCATGCGCGAGATCCTACTGCACGAGCGCCTGCAACTCCTCGGCGCGCACCTCGTTCGGCACGGACTCGGCGAGGCGGCCGAGCTGCTCTTGCGCGCGCGCGAGGTTCTGGTGCAGCTGCGCGGAGAGCACGACCCAGGCGCGCTCGTCGGGGCGCGGCAGCCGCTGTCCGGCCGCGTGGCCGAGCTGCGCGACGAAGGGCGGCTGGTGCGCGACCGCCTCTTCGAGCAGTGCCGCCGCGCGCGTCCAGTCCTTCGCCTCGAGCGCCGCCTGCGCCTCGGGCACGTACCAGGTGCGGAAGGGCGCGCTCCAGTCGGCCGGGCGGATGCGCGGCATGCCGCGCGGCAGCGGCTGGTTCACGAACCAGCCCGCGACGAGCAGCACGAGCGCACAGGGACCGAGCTTCGTCCACGCGCGCGTGCGCAGCGCGCAGGCGCACTCGAGTAGCGCGAGCGCCGCGAAGGGGACGAGCAGCGCGATCCACGGCGCGCGGAAGCGCGAGAGCACGTAGAAGGAGACGAGCGGTGTGAACGCCGCGAACGCGAGCGCATAGAGCGGCGCGAGCGCAACGAAACGCCGCAAGCCGAGCAGCAGTCCGAGGACGGCGAGCGGCGCGACGATCCCGAAGCCGAATGGGAGCCAGCGCAGCGCGCGGCTGTAGCTCCCGAGGACATACAGGTTCTCGTTGTTCGGCATCTCGTACCAGCTCCACGTCCAGCGGAACTTCGAGCCGAGCTGCCGCAGCCAGCTGCCGACGCCCGAGTGCGTCGCGAGCGTGGGCGCGACGACGGCCGAGAGCTTGTCGCGGCTCTCGTGCAGGATGCCCGTCAGGTAGCGCGAGTCGGCCACGAAGCCCGCCTGCGGCTCGAAGTCGGCCGTGTTGGCGCACACGAAGGCCAGCGCGCCGACGCTCGAGGTCGAGGTGAGCGGCGCGCCGACGATCGCGTTGCGCACGAAGGCCGGCGAGAGTGCGAGCAGCGCGGAACCCGCAAAGAGCGTGAATCGCGAGAGTGCCGGCTTCCACGCTGCGCGCTCACGCCAGGCGTACGCGAGCGCGAGCAGCGGCGCCACGAGGACGAAGGTCGAGTTGGTCAGCAGCGCGAGCCCGAACACGAGCCCGAGCGCGCACCAGCGGCCGGGCGCGCGGCTCTCGCAGGCGCGCAGCGCAAGCCAGAGGAGCAGCACGCTCTCGAACGTGATCAGCGCCGTGCGCAGCAGCAGGAACTCGTACATCAGGATCGGCGCGCATCCGAGGAAGAGCACCGCCGCCGCGAGCCCGCCCGTCTCGCCGAGCGCGCGGCTCCCGATGCGCCAGACGAGCAGCCCGCTGAGCACGCCGAGCAGCATCTGCCAGGCGAAGACGAAGCGCGGATCGGGCCCGGCGAGCGCGTACGTGACGGCGATCGCGTACGGATAGAGGGGCTCCTGGTGGAAGACGCCCGGCCCGTACCAGCGGTTCCAGATCGCGGCCGCGGGATCGGGCGCCGCCGCCGCCTCGCGCGTCCAGGGATCGTCGGGGTACTCGCGAAAATAGCGCCCGGCGATCGTGCGGCGCCAGTCGAGCGTCGGATGCGGCGCGGCGCGGTTCAGCCAGTCCCCGGCGGCGAGCCCTTTGGCCCACTCGTCGAAGAAATGCATGTCGGACTCGACCCAGCGGTGCTGCAGGAGGCACGGCCCGCCGCGCAACTCGAAGTACACGGACAGCCGGAGCGTGAGCGCCCCAAGCACAATCAGAAGCCCGACGGCGACACGTCGCGCTCGCAGCCACTCGTCCACGGCTTCGATTTCGCCGCTCACTCGCGTTTAGGTTCCTGGATAGCCGCGACGAAGGTCTTCCAGGCTGTCTCGAGTTCGTCGAGGTCGACGCCCTGCGTCGCCCTTGCGAGCGCTGCCTGGCGCACGGCGAGGCCGGCTTTGGCGCGCGCCTCCTTGTCCTTGGACTTGCCCTGCTCCTCGAGCTTGGCGAGCTCGGCTGCGTAGCCCGATTTCAACTCGGCGAAGTAGGTCGGGAGGAGCTGCGCCCACTCCGGCCGCTTGGCGACGACCTCGCTCTTGCGCAGGAAGTAGATCAACGACCAGCCCTCGGCGTAGCAGACATAGGGGTTGGCGTAGTACTGCGGCTGCTCGTAGGTGACGAGTTCGCGCAACGGGACGTGATTGCCGGTCTTGATCGCGTTCTGGATCGTGCGCACGCGCCAGGGATTCGGGCCGATCGAGCGCACCTTGCCGTCCTTGATCGTCGCGCCCGAGAAGAAGTCGCCGTGGCCCTCGTTGAACCAGGAATGCGGCGGCAGCTCCCCGGTCGAGTAGTGGATGTATTGGTGGAAGGCCTCGTGGTAGAGCGCGATGAAGGTGTTCGCGTCGCTGATGTGGTGCGCCTTGTCCTGCGTCTCTGCGTCGTAGAGCACGAGCTCCTCGTCCTCGTAGTTCCAGTAGCCGGCCGACTGCGGCGGGCCGCCGTAGGAGAGGTACTCGTCGCGGCTCTTGCAAATGCGCACGGCCGAGACGCTCGTCACCGGCGTCTCGGAGGGGAAGAGCTGCTCGTATTCCTTCCGGAGCAGTTCGAGGTCACGAATGATCTTGCGCACGAGCGGCTGGTCGGGCGTGTCGTAGAGCACGATGTAGTTGAGCGTGTCCTCGACCTTCCAGCCGCGCACCAGCGCCAGGCGCACGTCGACGCGGTGCTCGACGCCGCTCAGGGACTTGCGCGCGTAGATCTGCTCGACCTTCGCGCGGTTCTTGCCTTCGGGTTCGCCGATGTCGAAGTGCTCGGCTGTGTGGCGCCAGATCTTCTGTTCCTCGCCCATGTCCTTCTCGTCGCACTGGCCGAGCACGGCGATCGTGCGCTGCTCGTTCTCGTAGGCACAGATCCAGGTCGCGGGTCCGTTCTTGGGCGGCTCGAGCTCGAACTCGCGCACCTTGCAGCCTTCGCGGTCCTTGCCCGGCTTCGCGTCGCCGAGCTTGTAGCCGCGCAGCCGCTGCTCGACGAAGCTCTCGATGCTGTCGATCGGCTTGGGCGCCTTGGGATCCGGTTTGGCTTCGGGCTTTGCCTCGGGCGCGTCGTCGCCACCGCCGGACGGGGGGGGATCGCCCTCGCCCGTGCGCGCGGCGCGCTTCGGCGCGCGTTCGATCCACACGATGCACATCTCGGGTCGAACGCGCTTGCGCTTCTTCGTGTCGTCGGGAACCTTCTCGCCGAAGTCGAGCACGATCTGCTCCTCGTTCGGCTGCGTCGGGATCGCCTCGTAGGTTCGGGCGCGCGGGAAGGAGAGCCCCAGATCGGGGAAGCGTTCGGTGGTGTATCCACCCTGTGCGGCGAGTAGCGGGGCGGTCGTGGCGAGCGCGAGCAGGCTTCGGAGCGCGGAAGACATGCGCTTGTTGTAGCCGGAGGCGTGCGATCCGGCCACGGACACCTAGAATGGCGCGCCCGACCCCGCATGAGCCCGAACTTCGCACAAATCGCGCTCGACGAGGCGCTCGAGCGCATCCGCGCCGCGGCCGAGCGCATCCGTCCGCACGCGCGGCGCACGCCGACCGTCTACTCCTACACCTTCAGCGAGAGCTCGGGCTCGGACGTCTGGCTCAAGCTCGAAAACCTGCAGCGCACGGGCTCGTTCAAGCTGCGCGGGGCGCTGAACAAGATCCTGCTGCTCGAACCCTCCGAGCGCGCGCGCGGCCTCGTCGCGGCGTCGGCCGGCAACCACGCGCAGGGCGTGGCGCTCGCGGCGCGCATCAGCGGTGCCAGCGCAACGATCGTGATGCCGCGCGGCACGCCGCTCAACAAGGTGCAGCGCACCGAGGGCTACGGCGCGCAGGTTCTGCTCGAGGGCGAGAGCTACGACGAGTCGCAGGCCGCAGCGACAGCGCTCGCCGCCGCGCGCGGCGCGACGCTCGTGCATCCCTTCGACGATCCGCACGTGATCGAAGGCCAGGGCACGGTCGCGCTCGAGATCCTCGAGGAGGTGCCGGACCTCGACACGCTGGTCGTGCCGATCGGCGGCGGGGGACTGATCTGCGGCATCGCCCTCGCGCTCAAGGCGCTCGCGCCGCAAGTGCGCCTGGTCGGCGTGCAGGCCAGCGGTGCCGCGCCAATGGTTCACTCCTTTGCCTCGAAGCAGCGCGAGACAGTGGACTCGCCGCGCACGATCGCCGACGGCATCCGCGTCGGCGCGCCGGGCGAGCACACTCTGCCGCTCGTGCTGCGCCTTGTGGACGAGTGCGTCAGCGTGGACGAGCCCGAGATCGCCGAAGCCGTCTTCCAGACGCTCGAGAAGTCGAAGCTCGTCGCGGAGCCCGCCGGCGTCGTGGCCATCGCGGCGCTCGTCGCGGGCAAGGTGTGCGGGGCGAAGAAGGTCTGCGCGCTCGTCTCGGGCGGCAACATCGATCTCAACCTGCTCGCGCGCTTCATCGAGAACGGCCTCTCGAACGCAGGGCGCTACCACCTGCTCAAGCTGCGCCTGGCGGACACGCCGGGCGAACTCTCGCGCGTGCTCGCGCTGCTCGGATCAGCGCACTGCAACGTGCTCGACGTGCAGCACTACCGCTCGGGCTGGAAGGTGCCGCTGGGCGCCGTGGACGTGGAGATCCTGCTCGAGACGCGCCGCGCGGACCATGGACGCGAAGTCGAGCGCGAACTCGCTGCGCACGGCTTCGAAGTGCACGCCTGAGCGGCGCACACCTCGCCCGCTCCGCTCAGCGACCGCCCGGCATGCCGCCGGCATCGCCCATCGGGTCGAAGGGCTTCTCCTTGTAGCCGGCGGGCACGTCGTAGATTCCGGCCGGGGCTTCCTTCTCGGTCGCCGAGACGAGGTCCTCGATCGTCTTCTGCTCGCCCCCGGGCAGCGACTGCGTCTTTTCGCTGTGCACGGGGAAGCCCTGGAGCTTCTTCAGCTCGGGGCCGAGCTGCTTGTGGGCCGGATTCATCGTCATCATCGACGAGTACATCTCGTTGAAGCCGCTGATGTCGGACTTGAGGTCCTTCGTGGTCCAGACGATCTCCTTGGAGAAGACCTTGGTGCCCTTGCTCAGAGTGATCTCGTAGCGCTTCGCGCTCCACTCACCGAATTTCTGCTCCTCGTCCTTGGGTTCGACCTTCGCGTCCAGCACCTGGCCGCCCAGCATCTGGTCGATCATCCCCGCAGCCTCGGGCGGCACGTACTTCTTCAGGTCGAACGGCAGGTCGATCGCCGTCCAGGTCTTGGCCTTCTCGTCGAGCAGGATCAGCTTCTTCTGGTCGAGGCGCACGATCGCCGTGTTCTCGTCGGAGACGATGTGCAGGCGGTCCTTCGCCAACCAGAGGGTCGACTTGCTGTCCTTGGCGGGCACGACCTGGCCGTTCATCTTGGTCGCGTCCGTGTGGACCTTCCTCACGATCTCGAGATCGGCGAAGGCGGGAGCGCACAGGAGCGCGAGAAAGGATGCGACGAGGGCCAGTTGCTTCATGGAGGGTGCCTTTGGTTGGCGCGAGCCTAGCAAGTGCGCGCCTGCGCCGTCGGGCTCCCCGCGCGCTGCCTGGGGATGCCGATCCGAATCCAGCGACTGGACGGGCGGGGTGTGCTACCCCTGATCCCGCGCGCTGGAGCGGGTTCGCGCGTCTTGCACTCCGCTTGCCGGTGCGCGCCGGAGCCCCCCATGCGCCCGATCCTCTTCGCGTCGCCCTTCGCTCTCTTCTCCCTCGTCCCCGCGCACGCCCAGGGTGCGCACTTCAGCCCGCTGCCGCTCGGCGCACCTGGCACAGGCTACCTGGAGCCGACGGGCGTCTCCGCGGATGGGCAGGTCGTCGTCGGCGGTTCGTACCTCGTCAGCAGCGGCAACCGCGCGCAGCGCTGGCGCAACGGACTGGGCTTCGACTACCCCGGCCCTTCGGTGGGGAACATCGCGAGCTGGTGCTCTGGTCTCTCGGCGGACGGAACGGTGATCTCCGGCGGAAACGGCCATGCGGTCTTCGGCGACCTCGAGGGCTGGATGCGCTACGGCTCGAGCGCGGGCCACGTTGGATCGCCTCCGGGACACAACACGAGCGACTGCACGAACGTCGCCGCCGGCGGTGTCGTCAGTGTCGGCTACGGAGGCTTGCAATCGAATCCGAACCTGTTCGAGGCGGCGCGCTACACCGAACAGGGCGGCTGGACGAACCTCGGCTTCCTTCCCGGCGGCAACGATTCGAAAGCCACCTGCTGCTCGGCCGACGGCTCGCTGGTCTCGGGCTGGAGCACGAACGCGCAGGGCGTCGCCGCGGGTTTCGTCTGGAACGCAGCGAGCGGTATGAGCTCGATCGGCAACTTGCCCGGCGGAAACCAGTGCGAACCGCACACGATGAGCTTCGATGGCAGCGTGATCGTGGGCATCGACTGGGTCGGGACTCCCGCGCACGGCTTCCGCTGGACGGCGAGCGGCGGCATGAACGACCTGGGTCTGCTCCCCGGCGGGAGCGGCTGCTGGATCTCGGGCCTCAGCGACGACGGTGCGGTCGCGACGGGCTACGACGACGACGGATTCACGGACGAGGCGGTGATCTGGGACTCCGCTCACGGCCTGCGCAAGCTGCGCGAACTCCTGCTCGCGCAGGGGCTCGGCTCCGAGTTCTCCGGCTGGGACTTCTTCTCGGCCGACTGCATTCGCGGAACCGGGCCGTGGTACATCGCGGGCATCGGCGGCTTCGGCGGATACTACGAGGCCTTCCTCGTGCGACTGGATTCGCTCGAGCCCGCGGCCGGATCCTCGATGTGCGCGGGGGACGGCTCGGCTGCAGCTCCCTGTCCGTGCTCGAACAGCGGCGCGACCGGTCGCGGTTGCGCGAACTCGCAGTCTGGAAGCCAGGGCGCGCTGCTGCAGGCCTTCGGCACTCCAGCGCAGGACGACGTCGTGCTGTCGGCGAGCGGCGTGCTCCCGACCGCGCTGTGCATCTTCCTGCAGGGAACGACGACACTCGGCGCGTCCGCGGCCTTTGGCGACGGGTTGCGCTGCGTCGGAGGCTCGCTCAAGCGCCTCGCCTCGCACAGCGCAGTCAACGGGGCGACGTCCTACCCTTCCGCGGGCGAGCCCTCGATCCGCGTGCGCTCAGCCATGCTCGGCGACACGCTCCCAATGGGGGCGCTGCGGCACTACCAGGTCTACTACCGCGATCCCTCGGCGAGCTTCTGCCCTGCTCCGCAGGGCGGCACCTTCAACATCTCGAGCGGCATCACGATCCAGTGGTGAGCCGCGCGCGCTACTTCCCGCCCGTGCCCGGCAGCGGAACCGGCGGCGCCTTGCGCAGGAGCTCGTAGGGACGCTCGGTGTAGTCCGCGGGCGGGTCGTAGATCCCCGCCGGCGCTTCCTTCTCCTGCGCGGTGACGAGCTCCTCGACCGTGCGCACTTCGACGCCCGAGAGGTTCTGCGTCCGCTCGCGGCGCACGGGCAGTCCTTCGATGCGGCCGAGTTCCTTCACGAGGTTGCGCTGCTCGGGTGTGATCGACGCGAGCGCCGCCTGCATCTCCCCGTAGACCTTCGAGTCGGCCTGGATGCCGCTCGTGACCCAGAGCACTTCCTTCGAGTAGACGAAACCGCGCTGGCTGAGCGTGATCTCCCAGCATTTCGCGTCCCACGCACCGAACTTCTTCGTCTCGTCCTTCGCCTCGAGCTTGGCCTGCAGCGCGCGCGCGGCGAACATCTGCTCGGCCATGAAGAGCTTCTCGGGCGGCAGGTAGTTCTTGAACTCGAAGGGCAGCGTGATCGCGCGCCAGGCCTTCTCTTCGGGGTCGAGCAGGATCAGCCGCTTCTGGTCCAGGCGCACGATCGCGTGCATGTTCTCCGACTCCAGACGCAGGCGGTCCTTCGCCAGCCAGAGTGTCGAGGTCGAGTCCTTGACCGGCACCTGCTTGCCAAAGAGCTCGTAGGCATCGGTGTGCGACTTGCTCGTGAGCAGCAGGTCCGCGGAGGCGCAGGGGGTCGAGAGCAGAAGTGCGGCGAGAGCGAGGGAGATCGATTTCATGGCGGTACCTGGGGGGGCAGGATAGCAGGACCCCTCGGCGCGGTTTCCCCCGGGAAATGCGAGCGGCCCGCGCTCGCGCGCGGGCCGCCTTGTTTCCAACCGCTGCGCGGCTCAGTTGCCGGCCGGCTTGCCGGTCTTGTACTCCTCGAGGTGGCTCTTGAACTCTTTCTCGGAGCGCGTGCCCTTGACGAGCTCACAGGCCTTCGTCTGGTACTCGATGGCCTTCGCAGCATCGCCGGAGGAGAAGCACGCGCGCGCGAGCGTGTCGAGGATGTTGGGCTCCTCGCCCTTCGAGAGCTCGTTGGCGCGCGTCGCGGTGCGCAGCGCGAGCTTGAGGTCGCGCGTCTCGTAGGCCTGATCGGGATCGAGGATCGTCCAGGCGATGAAGTTGAGGCCGGAGGCCTCGTCCTTGAGCACCCCGTCCGCGAGCTTCGCGCCGTAGGTGCTGGCCGCGGCGTAGTCCTTCTGGTCGAGCATGAACTTGAAGCGGTACACGCCGAAGTCCTTCTCGAGCGCCGGGATCTTCGCGACCGCCTCGTCGATGGCGGCGATGGCACCCTTGGTGTCCTCGTCCTTCATCAGCTGATTGAGCTTCTGTCCGAGCTCGTTGCGTGCGGCGTCGAGCGCGTCGGCGGCGGCCTTTTCCTTCTCGTAGGCGGCGAGGTCCCAGGTCCCAGCGACGACCTTCGCGAGCGATTCCTCCATCTCCATCGGGTGGCCGATCCACGCGATGTGGCCGGTCTTGTCGACGATGAAGGCGGTCGGGATACCCGAGGAGCCGGATGCGATCATCCAGTTCTTCGCCATCGCGCCGTCGTTGTTCTTCTTGCCCTCGGGGACGTCGTCCATCGCGACGCGGTAGTCCATCTTGTCGCCCATCGTCTCGACGAAGGGAGCGACCTTGCTCTGGTCGGTCTCGTGCTCGAAGACGCTCACGCCGATGAAGCTCACGTCCTTGAACTTCTTCTGCAGCTCCGTGAGGTGCGGGATGCTCTTGCGGCAGGGCGGGCACCACGTGGCCCAGAACTCGACCACGTAGAGCTTGTCCTTCGCGAATGCGGTCACGGGCTCGCCCTTGACCCACTGCTTGACCTGGATCGCCGGGGCGGCGTCGCCGACGTGCAGCGTGGATTTCTGGGCCAGCGCCGGCGCAGCGGCGAAGAGCAGGGAGGCAGCAACGAGCAGGAATGACTTCATCGAGGATGTATCTGCGTTGGAGAGGGGGCGTCCGAGAGGGCCCTTCGCCCTTTCGTGGCGGTCGATTGTAGGCCGGCCGGGGTGCTGCTGTCCCGCGCGGGGGGTACGGGATGTGTAGCATGGGGCGCCTTGCGGAAATCGCGTGTCCTCTCCGCCCTGCTCGTGCTGTGCGCGGCCTGCGGGCCCTCGAAGGAGGAATGGCGCGCGAAGCTCTCCGCCCAGGACCCGTTCGAGCGCGGGATGAGCGCGCTGGCGCTCGCGCAGGTCTCACCCGAAGACTGCGGCGAGGCGATCCCGCGCCTGCTCGAACTCGTCGACGGCCACGATGAGGCGCTCGGCTCGGCCGCTTCCAGGCAGCTCGCGCGCGTCGCGCCCACGAACCTTCCCGCGCTGATGCACTACTTCACCGCGGTCCCGGACTCGAGTCCGGAGTTCCGCCGGGCGCTGCGCGAGGCGATCGTCGCGGCTGGAGCGGTTGCGGTCGAGCCCGTGCGGGCGCGGCTGGTCAGCTCGGGCGCATCCAATCCGCGCGAGATGGGCCGGATCCTGGCCGACATCGGGGAGAGCTCGGTCGCACCGCTGGTGGCGGATCTCTCGGACGCGGACGTTCGCAGGCGGATCTACACCTGCTGGACGCTCGCGCGCCTGGGAGCGAAGGCGCACGCCGCGGCTCCGCGATTGCTTCGCGTGCTCGCGCAGGACGACCCGCTCGTCGCGCGCCAGGCCGCGCTCGCGCTGGCGGAGATCGCCCCCGGCGAGGACTCCACGCGCGCAGCTCTCGAGGGTGCGTTCGCGCGCGGACGAGGTGAACTTGCGGAGACGCTGCGCGAGGCGCTCGCCCGACTTGCGCTGCACCGCGCGGGGCTGGGGATCCGCGAGGACACGCAGGCGCGGCTCTTCGCGCTCGGGGCGGAGTCGCTGGTGCCCGCGGCCGAGGCCTGCGCGGACGAGAATCCCCTGCTGCGCGCGGCCGGCGAGGCGCGCCTGCGCGAGTGCTATCGCGAACTCGCCCTGGGTCTGGAGCCCGCGCGCTTGGGCGGAGATCGCGATGCGATCCGCCTGCAGGAGCAACTCGACGACAAGGATCCGGGAACGCGCGCGCGAGCGGCGCTTGCGATCGCGGTGCGTGGCGCGCGCGCGGCGGAGTTCCTGCATGCCCTCGCGCTGCGCCTCTGCGACGAGCATGCCGGGGTGGTCTGCAGCGCCCGCCTCGCGCTGCTGCACGTGCTGCGCTGCATCGCGCTCGAGGGGTGGCGCCGAACGCGATGAAGAAGCCGCTGCTGATCGGGCTGGCCGCGGGGCTCGCGCTGGCGAGCAGTGCCGCGAGCCTCGTGGCGCTGCGCTCCTGGTGGCCCGCGCTCGAGGCGCTGCTCGGGAGCGGCGCGGCGCGCAGACTGCTGGCCGTGGAATTCGCGGCTCCGCTCGTCTGCCTCGCCGCGCTCGCGCTGTTCGTGCGCGTTCGCCCTGTCGTCGGCGGAGTCGCGCTCGTGCGCGTCCTCTTGTGCGGAATCGGCCTCGCCTGGTGCGCGTTCCTGGTCTGCTCTCCTTCCTACCGGCGCTTGTGGCTCGAACTCGCCTACGGCCCCGCGGTCGCGTGCGCGGCGCTGGCGCTCGTATTCGAGCTCTGGAGTGCTCGCTGGCGGCCGCGCCCCGCGAAATTCGCCCGCGCCGGCCTGGTGGCGCTCGCGCTCACCCCGCTCGCGTGCGAGGGCGCACTGCGCGTGCTCGCGAGCGTGCGGCCCTCCCCGCTGCTCGTCCGCGACGAGCGCGCTCCCGGCCGCGTGCTCGAGCGCAACCGGAAGATCTACAGCGTCGCCCGCTTTGGCATGGCCTGCAACTCGGGCGGACACTTCGACGAGGAATTCAAGCGCCGCGAAGCGGGAGAAGTGCGCGTGGCGCTGTTCGGCGACTCCTTCAGCCAAGGCATCGTCCCGTATTCGATGCACTACTCGACGGTCGCCGAGCGCGCGCTCGGCTTCCCCGTGGACAACTACGGGATCGCCGGCGTCGGACCACTCGAATACGAGCAGTTGCTCCTGCGCGAGGCGCTGCCGCTCGACCCGAGTGCCGTCGTGGTCGCCTTCTTCGTCGGCAACGACTTCGAGGTGCCGCCCGACGAACCCGTGGCCGATCCGCGCCTCTCGTCCTGGCTCGACCGCGAGCACGTGCTGCTCTGGCTCGTGCCGCGGCGCCTCGCGCGCCTCCTCCGCGAGCGGCGCGAGAACCCCACCGGCGTCGCGGGCGAGCAACTCGACCGCCAGTCACTGGATCCCAAGGTCGACCTCGCGACTCGCTATCCCTGGCTCTTCGACCCCTTGCAGGAGAAGGCCTCGATCTCCAAGGCGGGTTATCTCGCGATCGAGCGCGCGCGCGTGGTCGAGGCCTGCGAGTCCGAGGAGCGGACGCTGATGCCCGCGATTCGGACGCTGGTGCGCATGCGGGAAGAGTGCGCGCCCAGACCCTTCGGTGTGCTGGTGATCCCTGACGAGTTCCAGGTCGAGGATGCGCTGTGGGCCGACGTAGGGCGAGCCGGCGTCGCGCGGGATCGACCGCAGCAGGTGCTTGCGCGCGAACTCGGGGCGGCGGGCATCCCGGTGCTCGACGTATTGCCCGTGCTCCGTGGGGTCGCTCCGCTCGCGGACGGGAACCGTCACCTCTACCACCTGCGCGACACGCACTGGAACCCGCGCGGCAACCGCGTGGTCGGGGAGGCGCTCGCGCCCTTCCTGCGCAGCCTGCTGGAGGGGGCGCGGTAGACGATTCTAGGGAGAACTTGCGTTTGAAAAGTCGTTTTGGTCTTATAATTCGGCCATCAAGGGCGAATAGAGGTGCCAAATGGACGATTTCATGACCAGTGCCGAGGCGGCTCGCTTCCTCGGAGTCGGGCCCACGAGCGTCAAGCGCTGGGCGGACGCCGGATGGCTCGAGTGCGTGAAGACCGCGGGAGGCCACCGCCGTTTCCGCCGCGAGGTGGTGCTGCGCTTCCAGAACGGCCAATCCGGGTCGGCGAGCGCGCCGGCGGAGCAGCTCGACGAGTGGATCCGGCGCATCTCGAGCGATCTGGATCCGCACGGGCTGCAGTCCGCGCTGCTCGCCGAACGCGCGCGCCTGGGGTCGTGGACGCGCACCGCCGATCTGATCGGGCAGGTGCTCGTCGAGCTCGGTGCGCGCTGGTGCGCGGGCTCGCTCTCGGTGCTCGACGAGCACTTGGCGACCGAGCGGCTGACGCGCGGCCTCGTGCGCTGCGCGGAGGCGATCCCGTTGCGCGCGGGCGCGCCGCGCGTGCTGCTCGCGAACGCGCCGGGCGACGAGCACACGCTCGGACTGCGCCTGGCTGAGCTGTGCCTGCGCGAGCGCGGCTGGAACGTGCTCTGGGGCGGCGGCTCGCTGCCGGTCGAGGAGCTCGAACGCATCCTGCGCGAGGGCGGCTGCAAACTGCTCGGCCTCTCCGCTGCGGAAAATGCGCACGACGCGGACGAACTCGCGGCCTTCGTGCGCCGGATCGGGAGCTTGGCCGCGGAGTGCGGCGTCGAGCTCGTCCTCGGAGGCGCAGGAGCGTGGCCCGAGGCGGGCGCGGATCTCCCGCGCTTCCGCCGCGTGCGCAGCTTCCGCGAACTCGACGAGCAGCTGGCGGTGGCCATTGGGTGAGCAGCCCGCCGGGGGCAGTCCGATCCGCATCGGCGCGAGCGCGTGCCTGCTCGGCGAGCGCGTGCGCTGGGACGGCGGCCACAAGCGCGACCGCTTCGTGACAGAGATGCTCGGTCCCTTCGTCGAATTCGTGCGCGTCTGCCCCGAACAGGAGAGCGGACTCCCCACGCCGCGCCCGACGCTGCGCCTCTCGGGCGACCCCGAGGATCCGCGCCTGGTCTTCGTCCAGTCGGGCGAAGACTACACGGAGACGATGCTCGCGCACGCCCGCGCGCGCGTGCGCGAACTCGAGCAGCAGAACCTGTGCGGTTTCGTGCTGAAGAGCGAGAGTCCCAGCTGCGGAATGGAGCGCGTACGCGTGTACAGCGCCAAGGGCATGCCTGCGAAGAAGGGTGTGGGACTGTTCGCGCGTGAACTGATGCGCCGCCTCCCGCTGCTGCCGGTCGAAGAGGAGGGCCGGCTGAACGATCCCAAGCTGCGCGAGACCTTCGTCGAGCGCATCTTCGCCTACCGGCGCTGGCTCGACTTCCTGGCCGACGACTTCTCGCCCGCGCGCCTCGTCGACTTCCACCGCGTGCACAAGTACTTGCTGCTCGCGCACAGCCCCGAGCACTACTCCTCGATGGGCCGCCTGGTCGCCTCGCGCAAGCAACTCGGCCGCGCGGAACTGCGCGAGCGCTACGGTCTGGAACTGATGCAGGCGATGGCGCGCCCCGCGACGCGCGGTCGTCACCACAACGTGCTGCAGCACATGGCGGGCTACTTCAAGCGCGACCTCGACGACGCCTCGCGCACGGAGCTGCACGGCACGCTCGAAGACTACCGCAAGAGCCTCGTGCCGCTCGTCGTGCCGCTGACGCTGCTGCGCCACCACGTGCGGGCGCTGGATGTGGCGTACCTCGCCGACCAGGTTTACCTCGCGCCGCATCCAAAGGAGCTGATGCTGCGAAACCACGTCTGAGCGCATGACCCCCCTGCCCCTATCGATACTCGCCGGCCTCGGCTGGGTCCTCGCGGCGCTCGCCATGGGCGCGCTCTGGCTCGTCCAGCGCCGCACGCGCGACGCCACGACGGTGGACGTCGCCTGGGCGGCGCTGCTCGGCGTCATGGCGGTGCTCTACGCGCTGCTCGGCGACGGGCTGCCGGCGCGGCGCCTGCTGGTCGCGCTGCTGGTTGCGGGCGCCACTTGGCGGCTCGCACTGCACCTGTGGTTCGACCGCGCGCGCAAGGGCGTCGAGGACGGCCGCTATGCCGCATTGCGCGCGAAGTGGGGGACGGCGGCGCAGCGCAACTTCTTCTGGTTCTTCCAGGCGCAAGCGCTGCTCGACGTGCTGCTCTCGCTGCCCTTCCTGCTCGCTTGCGCTTCGAGTACGCCGCTGGGTGGCCTCGATCTCGTCGCCCTGCTGCTGTGGGCGGTCGCGATCTGCGGTGAGGCGTTGGCGGACGCCCAACTCGCGGCCTTCAAGGCCGAGCCCGCGCAGCGCGGACGGACCTGCAGACGCGGCCTGTGGAGCGTCTCGCGCCACCCGAACTACTTCTTTCAGTGGCTGCTGTGGTGTTCCTACGCGCTGCTGGCGCTCTCCGCGCCCATGGGTTGGATCGGGCTTGCGAGCCCGGTGCTGATGCTGGTGCTGATCCTGTGCGTGACCGGCATCCCGCCTACCGAGGCACAGGCGCTGCGCACGCGCGGCGAGGACTACCGTGAATACCAGCGCACGACGAGCGCCTTCGTACCCTGGTTCCGCAAGCACGGCGCACAGGGGAGGACCGTCTGATGCTGTTGCAGACCGTGATCGAATCCGGGCGCGTGCCCGACTTCGCGCTCCGCGCCGGGATCCGGCGCCTGCTCGGCCGCAGGCTGCGCGAACTCGAGACGGAGTGCGGGGCTGACCCCGCGGCGGCACTCCAGGCCTTCGCCACGCGCATGCGCGCGAGCCCGATCGCCACGCACGTGCGCGAGGCGAACGCGCAGCACTACGAGGTTCCTGCGGAGTTCTACAGGCTGTGCCTGGGCCCGCAGCTCAAGTACTCCAGCGCCCTCTTCGGCGAGGGCGTCGAGACTCTGGCGGCGGCCGAGGAGGCGATGCTGCGCACGACCTGCGAGCGCGCCGAGCTCGAGAACGGCCAGCGCGTGCTCGAATTGGGCTGCGGCTGGGGTTCGCTCAGCCTGTGGATGGCCGCGCACTACCCCGCGAGCCGCATCCTGGCGCTCTCGAACTCCGCCTCGCAGCGCGCCTGGATCGAGGCGCGCGCGCGCGAACGCGGGCTCGAAAACCTGGAGGTCGTCACCTGCGACGTGAACGCCTTCCAGACGCAGCGGCGCTTCGACCGCGTGGTCTCGGTCGAGATGTTCGAGCACATGCGCAACTGGGAGGCGCTTCTCGAGCGCATCGGCAGCTGGCTCGATGAGCGCGGCCGGCTGTTCGTGCACATCTTCACGCACAAGCGCTTTGCCTACGAATTCGAGGTCGAGGGCGAGGACAACTGGCTGGGCAGGAACTTCTTCACCGGTGGGATCATGCCGGCCGAGGGGCTCTTCGGCTGCTTCGGGCGCGATCTGCGCGTGTTGCGCAACTGGAGCGTGGACGGTTCGCACTACGGCCGCACGGCCGAGTGCTGGCTGGCGAACCTGGACCGCCAGCGCGCGCAGGCCTTGCGCGTGCTCGCCGCTGTCCACGGCGAGAAGCGCGCAGCGGCCTGGCTCGAGAACTGGCGCGTCTTCTTCATGGCCTGCGCCGAGCTGTGGAACTACCGCGACGGCAGCGAGTGGGGCGTGACGCACTACCTTTGCGAGCGCGCGGGGGCGCGGAGCTAGCAGGTGCGCGTCGCCATCGTAGGCACCGGCATCTCCGGGCTCGTCGCCGCGCGCGAGCTCGCGCCCGTGGTCGAGCTCGAGATCTTCGAGGCCGGGGCCCACGTCGGCGGGCACACGCACACGCACACGATCGAGCACGCGGGCCTCCGCCACGCGATCGACACGGGCTTCATCGTCTTCAACGAGCGCACCTACCCGGAGTTCACGCGCCTCTTGCGCGAGCTCGGGGTCGCCTGGCAGGCGAGCGACATGAGCTTCAGCGTGCGCGACGAACGCAGCGGGCGCGAGTGGAACGGCCGCAACCTCGACACCGTCTACGCACAGCGTTCGAACCTCCTGCGTCCGGGCTTCCACCGCATGGTGCTCGACATCCTGCGCTTCAATCGCGCAGCTCGGACGCTGCTCGAGCAGGACGGACCGGAGCTCGAACTCGGCGAGTGGCTCGCTCAGCAGGGCTTCGGACGCGCCTTCCGGGAGCAGTATCTGGTGCCGATGGCGGCTTCGGTCTGGTCGGCGGCGCCGGGCGGGATCGCGCGCTTCCCCGCGCGCTTCCTGGCGCGCTTCTTCGCCAACCACGGCTTCCTCGAGGTCGACGACCGTCCGCAGTGGCTGGTCGTGCGCGGGGGCTCGCGCAGCTACGTCGAGGCGCTCGTGCGACCCTACGCGCAGCGCATCCGCCTGAACACCCCCGTCCTGCGCGTCGAGCGCGACGAGCGTGGCGTGGAACTCGTGCTCGGCGGGGGAGAGCGGCGGCGCTTCGACCACGTGGTGTTCGCCACCCACAGTGACCAGGCGCTCGAGCTCCTTGCGCGGCCCACGCGCAGCGAACGCGAAGTGCTCGGCGCGATCGCGTACCAGCAGAACGAGGCCGTGCTGCACACCGACACGCGCCTCTTGCCGCGCCGGCGCAAGTGCTGGGCCAGCTGGAACTACCACGTGCCCGACGAAGAGCAGCGCGCCGCGCGGCCCGACCGCGTCGCGCTGACCTACTGGATGAACCGTCTGCAGGGCCTCGAGGGCCCCGAGACTTTCTGCGTCACGCTCAATCGCAGCGACGCCGTCGATCCGCAGCGCGTGCTGCGGCGCATCACCTACCACCACCCGTGCTTCACGCGCGAGGCTCTCGCGGCCCAAGCGCGCTGGGGAGAGATCAACGGCGCGCACCACAGCTCCTTCTGCGGCGCCTATTGGGGCTTTGGCTTCCACGAGGACGGGGTCAAGAGCGGCCAGCGCGCCTCGCGCGCGTTGTTGCGCCTGTGCGCTCCGCTGGAGGTGGCTTCATGAGGAGCGCTCTGTACTTCGGCCGCGTCGCGCACAGGCGCCTGCGAAACATCGAACACGGCTTCGGCTACGGGCATTTCCTGCTCGCGCTCGAACTCTCGGAGCTCGAGCACGTGTTCGACGGCCGCTGGCTCTGGTCGCACGAACGCACCAATCTCGTCAGCCTGCGCCGCCGCGACTCTCTGGCGGGCGAGCCGGATCTCGCGTCCGCCGTGCGTGCGCTGGTCGCGCGCGAACTCGGCCGCGAGCCGCGCGGGGCAATCTTCCTCCTCACGCAGCCGCGCTTCCTGGGCTTGGTCTTCAACCCGGTCAGCTTCTACTACTGCGAGGACGAGCTGGGAGGACTGGACGCAATCGTGGCCGAGATCACGAACACGCCCTGGAACGAGCGCCACGCCTACGTGCTCGACGGGCGCAAGCGCGAGGACGGGCGCGTCACGGCGCGCTTCGAGAAGCGCTTCCACGTCTCGCCCTTCCAGCCCATGCAGCAGGAATACGCCTGGCAGTTCAGTGAGCTGGGGCAGGAGCTCGAGGTGCGCATGACGAACTTCGAGCACGGCACGCCGGTCTTCGACGTCACGCTCGCGCTGCGGCGACGGGCGCTCGACGGCGGCGGCCTCGCGCGTGCGCTGGCGCTGTGTCCGGGCTTCTCGGCCCGTTCGCTCGTGGCGATCTACTGGCAGGCGCTGCGGCTGCGCCTGAAGGGTGCGCCCTTCCACGAGCACCCGCGCACGGTGGCGCAGCTGGAGGTCCGATGAGCTCGCCCGAACTGGTCCGGACCGTCGCTCGCAGCCGCGCACTCGCGCTGCCCGAGAAGCTCGCGCGACGCGCGCTCGAGGGCCGCCTCTCGGATCTTTCGTGGGGGCGCGTCGTGCTGCGCGACTCGCTCGGCACGCGCTCCTTCGGCAGCAGCGAACCGCAGGCGACGATCAGCGTGCGCGATCCCGCCTTCTACGCCGCCGTCGCGTTGCGCGGCAGCGTGGGCGCCGGCGAGAGCTACATGCGCGGCGACTGGACCTGCGACGACCTCGTCGCGCTGGCGCGCATCCTGGTGCGCAACCGCGCGCAGATGCAGGGCCTCGAGGGCGGCCTGGCACGCGCCGGGGCGGCCGCGCTGCGCTGGTTCCACGCGCGCCGCGGCAACACGCGCACAGGTTCGCGCGCGAACATCGCGGCGCACTACGACCTGGGCAACGAGTTCTACCGGCTCTGGCTGGACGAGACGATGATGTACTCGTGCGCGGTCTTCCCACGTCCGGGCATGTCGCTGCACCAGGCGCAGCTCGAACGCCTCGAGCGCATCTGCCGCAAGCTCGACCTGCGGCCGGGCGAGCACCTGCTCGAGATCGGCACGGGCTGGGGCGGCATGGCGCTGCACGCGGCGCGCGAGCACGGCTGCCGCGTCACGACCACGACGATCTCACGCGAGCAGCATGCCTTCGCCAGCGAGCGCATCGCGCGTGCCGGCCTCGCGGGCCAGGTCCAAGTGTTGTGCGAGGACTACCGCGACCTCGCAGGCCGCTACGACAAGCTCGTCTCGATCGAGATGGTCGAGGCCGTCGGCGAACGCTGGTTCGACACCTATTTCGAGAAGTGCAGCGCGTTGCTCGAAGCGCACGGCGCGATGCTGCTGCAGTCGATCACGATCCGCGACCAGTACTACGAGGAGGCGCTGCGTTCGGTGGATTTCATCCAGCGCTACGTGTTCCCGGGTGCTTGCATCCCCTCGATCGCCGCACTGACCGAGCGCGTCGCGCGCTGCACGGACATGACGCTCTTCGGGCTCGAGGACATCGGCCCGCACTACGCCGCGACGCTGCGCGCGTGGCGCGAGAACTTCCATGCGCACCTCCCGCAGGTGCGCGCACTGGGCTTCGACGAGACCTTCGTGCGCCTGTGGGAGTTCTACCTGTGCTACTGCGAGGGCGGCTTCCAGGAGCGCGCGATCGGGGACGTGCAGCTGCTGCTCACCAAGCCGCTCTGCCGCCGAGCTCCGCTCGCGTGAGGTCCCTGCTCGACTTCGCGGCCTTCCAGCTGTGCTGGTTCGCGTGCGTGCTCGGCGCCGCGCACGAGATGGAATGGCTCGGGCCCTGTGCGTGCTCGCCTGGTGCGCCTGGCACGTGCGCCGATCCCCGCGGCGCGGCCACGCAGCTCGGGCGCTCGCGGGTGTCGCGCTGCTGGGCACGTTGGCCGACACGCTGCTGCTGCAGGCGGGCTGGATCGAGTACCGCGGCACCCCGCTCGCGGGCGTGTTCGCGCCGGCCTGGATCGCGGCACTGTGGGCAGCCTTCGCGACGAGCTTCGAGTCCACCTTCGCCTGGGTCGCGCGGGATCTGCGGCTCGCGGCGCTGTTGGGGGCACTCGCGTCGCCTGCGAGTTACTGGGCCGGGGAGCGCCTGGGAGCCCTGGACCTCGGGACGCCGCGCGCCCTCGCGCTCAGCGGCATCGCCAGCGTCTGGGCGGCCGCGTTGCCGCTGGCGATCCTGCTCCAGCGCCGGCTGCGCTAGGCGAGCACCTGGCGCACGAGCAGCGCGAGGTCCGAGAGGTCGTAGGGTTTCTCGAGGTAGGCCGCGTTCTCCGGTAGCCGTCCCTGGCGCAGCAGCGTCTCGCGCGCGTGCGCGGACATGAAGATCGCGCGCAGTTCGGGGTGGCGCTCGCGCAGTCGATCGACGACCTCGCGTCCGCCCAGATTCGGCAGGACCACGTCGGTCACCACGAGGTCGATGCGTCCTTCGTGCATGGCGCCCAGTTCGAGCGCCTGCCTGCCGTCGGCCGCGGCGAGCACGGAGTAGCCGAGCTTGCCGAGCGACTGGCGCAGTGCGAAGCGGATCAGCGCCTCGTCCTCGACGAGCAGGATGGTGCCGCGGCCGGGCTGTGGCGTAGCAGCGGCGGTGTGCGCGGGCTGCGCGCGCACCGGCGCGCTGTCGAGCGCGGGGAAGCGAATACGGAAGCAGGTGCCGCGCCCGGGCTGAGTGTCGACCTGAATCCTGCCCGAGAGTTCGCGCACGATGCGCATCACGGTCGAGAGGCCCAGACCGGTGCCCTGACCGGCCGGTTTGGTGGTGAAGAAGGGCTCGAAGATGCGCTCGCAGGTCGTGGGGTCCATTCCCATTCCCTCGTCGCGCACGGAGAGCTGCAGCACCGAGCCCTCGCGCAGCGTCTCGATCCACACGCGGCCGCCCTGCGGCATCGCGTCACGCGCATTCACGACGAGGTTGATCAGGATCTGCTCCAGCAGTCCGGGATCGCCGAGCAGCACGTCGCCTTGCTGGATGCACCCGACGACGATCTCGATCTCCTCGCCCACGAGCCGGCGCCACATGGGCACGTTTTCGTCGATCACCGACGCAAGGCTGGTCGGCGCGAGGCGCGCGGGCTCGTTGCGGCCGAAGGCCAGCAGCCGGCGCGTGAGGGCCATGCCGCGCTGCGTCGTGACCTCGATCTCGCCCAGCAGCGCGCGCGTGGGATCCGTCACGCCCAGGCCCTCCTCGGCCAGCCGTGCGCAGGAGCGAATGCCCATCAGCATGTTGTTGAAGTCGTGCGCGATGCCCTCGGAGAGGCGGCCGACGATCTCGTTCTTCTGGGAGTGCAGGAACTCGGCCTCGAGGCGCTTGCGCTCGGTGGCGTCGCGCACGAAGCCGCTGAACATGCGCACGCCGCCCAGATGCATCTCGCTCACCGCGAGGTCCATCGGGAAGCGCGTGCCGTCCTTGCGCAGGCCCGTGACCTCGCGTCCGATGCCGATGACCTTGCGCACGCCGGTCGCGAGGTAGTTCCCGAGGTAGCCGTCGTGCTCCTCGCGGTAGGGGTCGGGCATCAGCAGCTTGACGTTCTGGCCGCGCAGTTCGTCGGGCGTGTAGCCGAAGACGCGCTGCGTTGCTGGGTTCACCGATTTGATGTCCCCCTGCGAGTCGATCAGGATGATCGCCTCGACGGCGGTGTCGAGGATCGCGGAGAGCCACGCGCCCTGGTGGCGCAGCTCGGTCGCCGACTGCACCAGGCTGGTGACGTCGACCAGCGCGCCGCGCAGGCAACCGAGGTCGCCCCGCGCGTCCAGCACGGGATCGCCTGAGCTGCGCACGTGGCGCACCTCGCCGTCGGGCCGCAGGATGCGGTACTCGAGCTCGTAGTGCCCGCGCCGCGCGAACACCTCGCTCAGGGCGTGCGCGACGAGCTCGCGGTCCTCGGGGTGCACGACTTCGGCCAGGAACTCCTCGCGCGTGAAGGAATCGCACGCGGGATCGCGCCCGATGATCCGGAAGAACGCGTCCGAGAACCAGTTCTTGCGCGAAGCCGAGAGCTGCAACTCGTAGCGACCCAGTCCGCCGAGGGCCTGCAGTCGCGCGACGTCGTCCTCCAGACGCGCGAGCTCCGCAGCCGTGCGCTCGCGAGCGGAGGACGCGTGCAGCAGCAGGTGCAGCTCTCCGCGCTCGCACATCGCGGAAGCCTCGGCCGTGAACTCGCTGCCGTCCCCCGCGCGCCAGGTGAACTCGCCCAGCGTCACCCAGCCGCTGCCCTCGGAGGGGGAGTTGAGCTGCAAGTCGGCCCAGCTCCGCGGGCACACGAACTCGGAGAGCGCCGTCGCCTCGAGCGTTCGCGCGGGCGTGTCGAAGCGCGCGTGCGCGGCGCGATTGGCGTAGACGATGCTCCCGCCCCCCGCGATCAAGTAGGGAGAGGGGAGCGCGTCGATCGAGAGGCCGAGCGGCGCAGCGGAGTGCGAGTCCTGGCCTGTGAGGCGTTTGGGAGGTTTGGCCATTCGGGGAGTGCGAACGAACGCAGGGGAAGTCGAGCTACGTTAGCGTCCCGGTGCGCTCGAATCGCCGTCGTAGCCACGAGAGCACACGCTCCGATGTCGAGCGCGTTCCGGCAACCGATCCGCGGCGCGCATGTCGAGCTCCCGAGGAAATCCTGGATCGGCTGCAACTTTTCGCGAGGGCGTGGGGCAAAGCAGGCCCGAGCGCAAGAACCGTGGACCCCGCCATCCCTCACCCTCTCTCCTTCTCGCTTCGCAGCGCCCCTCCGGCCGCGCGGCAGGGGAGCGCGCAGAAGGGCCGGCGGCGTTCGCGCAGCGGGAGGTGCCTGTTCAAGACTCCGTGCGGCACGGAGAATGCTGGGCGAGCCGAACCGCGCATGCAGCCCATTGGACAAGAGGAAGACGCGCGGGCGCGCCATGCCAGGGACTTGGAGTTCGCGCGCAGGGTGGTGGCCCGTGACCCCCAGGCGCTCGAGGAACTCAACCAGCGCCTAGCCTGCCTTCCGGCGATGGTGCGCTACCAGAACCAGCGCCTGGGAGGGCCGCTCGACGCCTTCGAGATCGAGGAGGTCGTGCGCGACACGACGGTCGCGCTGTGGGCCAAGCTGCCGACCTTCGAGGGGCGTTCGACGCTCGAGACTTGGGCCTACCGTTTCGCGATGCTGCAGGTGCTGAAGTGCCTGCACGCGCGCGCGCGCCAGCCCGCTGCCCTGGAGGTTCCCGAGGAGCAGGCCGATCTCCGGCCCACCGAACAAGCCGAAGAGCTCCCCTTCGACTCGCGCGAGCTCCAGGAGAGCCTGACGCAACTCAGCGAGGAGGCTGCGCAGGTGATCCGCCTGCGGCACTGGGAGGAACTCAGCTTCGAAGCCATCGTGGCTCGCACGAAGCTGCCGCTCAACACGGTCAAGGCGCGCTACTACCGCGGCCTTGCCAGGTTGAAAGAGATCCTCGAACGCAGAAAGCGGAGGACCGCATGACTTCCGATGCTCGCTTCAACGCAGACTCGCAACTTCTCGAGTCGCTGGCCAAGGGGGAAATTCCCGAGGGAGACCAGCGGCTGGAGGAGCTCCTCCGACGACGGCCCGAGTGGCGCGCGCTGCTGGAGAACCCGCGCGCCACTCACGGCCGTGACGCAGACTCGGCCTTCGGCGACAGTGTGAGCGAGGCTGATCGAAGGCTGGTCGCCGAATGCCTTGCGGAGGCACGCGCAACGAATGCGCGAGCAGCTCCGGCGCCAAACGCGCGTCCGCGGCTCGTGCGCCGCACCTGGATCCTCGCCCTGGCCGCGGCGGTGCTCGCGGTCGCGGCGCCGCTGGCGTGGAAACTGGGAGAAACGCGCGGCGCGCACGATCGAGACATCCTCCTGAACGGGACGTCGGCGCTACAATTCGCGCATGGCAAGGCCGCGCAAGACTTCTCCAGCTTCGAATGGCAATTCGTAGGCGCGTTGCCGGCGACGGAGCAATTCAAGCTCGAGATCTGGGCCGCGAACCCGGACGGAAGCCGCGGGGCGAGGCTGTTCTCCGCGTTCTCCAAGCACGAGACGCGCGTCGAGATCCCGGCGCTCGAGCGCGAGAACTGGCCCGCAGGCGTGGTCTGGCGCGTCTCCTGTGTCGGCTCGGACGGGATCTCGGGCAGCGCTTCGGAGGATTGGCGCGCTTCGCGCTGAGCGGCTGCGCGCTGCTGCTTCCATCGCAGGCACCGGTGCTGTGCTGCCCCGCCCCGAGGGCGCAGGGTTCCAGCGCGGAGGCGCAGCTCCACGGGATCGCGGAGGTCTTGCGCGGGCTGCCGGATTCGGTGGCTGGCTACGACGACAAGGCCTTCGCGGACTTCGCCCGACTCGCGTTCTACTACGCGGGAAACGGCTCCCTCGAAGAGCTCGACGTGCCGGCCAAGATGCGCGAGTTGCGCGCGACCGCGGTCGGGAGAAAGCTCTCCTCGGACGTGCTCTCGGACCTCGACTGGCGAGAGGCCTACTACGTGTCCGAGTTGCAGCGCGACCGTCCGCGCGCGGTCCATCTGCTCGACGAGGCGCTCGCGCGCGATTCGAATCCCTCGGCGGCGCGGGTCGAGCTCGCGCTGCTGGCCGAGAACATCGAGCGCGAGCAGGAGCACTGGGACGCGGCGCATCGCTACCTGAAGCAGGCCGAGGGGGCGCTTGGGGACGAGGCGGATGACAACCCTGCAGCGGGGCACTTCCACAGCGAGTCCGCACGCTTTTGGCTCGACATGGGCCTGACCGAGCCTGCGCGGCCGCACGTCGAGTTCGGGTTGGACAGAGCCAAGCGCACCGGGGATGCCACGCTCTGGCGGCAGGCGCGGGTCAGTGAGCTGAAGCTCCTGACGATCGAGCGAGACTACGCAGCGCTCGACGAGCGCTTCGACGAGCTCTTCTGCGAGGAGTGGTACACGAAGGCGACTCCCGTGCAGCAGGGCGAGTGCCTGCTGCAGATCGCCGCGGGCTGGATCACGGCGGAGCACGACGGGCACAGCCAGCCAGGTCGCGCCGAACGCCTGCTCGACGAATTGCTGCAGGCGGGTCGCGTCGAGGCCCCCCTGTGGCCTTGGGTCCTGCGCCACCGCGCCGTCTTGGCTGCGGAATCCGGCGACGGGGCGCGCGCCCAGGCGCTCACCGACCAGCTCGCCTGCCGACTCGGGCTCACCGGTGCGCCTCCGGATTCCCTTCCGGGCGGCCGCCTCGGCGCCGCCTGGATCACGCTCCAGGCGCGGCTCGCGCGCGAGCGCGAGCGTGGCGCGCCGGACGCACGCGAGCGTCTGCAGCCGCACCTCGAGCGCCTGCGCGATTTCTGGTCCGGGTTCCTCGCGCACTGGTCCGGCGCGCCGCTGCGGCTCGGAGGGCTCGCGTACCTCGACATCGCCGAGCGCAACCAGCAGCTGCAGGAGCTGATCGAACTCGAGCTCACCCTGAACGGCGTAGAGCAGGGCAGCCTGCTCGCAATCGACGAAGTGCTCGAGGCCGAGCAGCAGTCCACGCTCACGCGGCGCTTGCAGGCTCCACGTGCGAGCCTCGACGAGGCGCGCCGCGAGCTCTGCGGCGAGCACGCGGGTGTGCTCATCTACCTGCCGCTGCGCTCCTGTTCCTTCGCGTTCGCCCTCGATCCGCGTGGAATGCGCATGTTCCGGCTGCCGCCTACGCGTGAGATCCGCGCTCCCAGCCGTGCTCTCGCCGCCGCGGCTCAATCTGCGGTGCGTGAGGGACGCGGACTCGAGGATCCCGAGCTCACCTCGGCGGCCGCCGAGTGCGCGCGCGTGTTGCTCCCGCCGGAGCTGGAGGAGTTCATCTCCGGCTGGCGCGTGCTCCGGATCGTGGGCCTCGACGATTTCGGCTACGTGCCCTTCGAAGTCTTCCCCTCGAAGGAGGGCGGCACGCAAGGCGCGCGGCGCGCGATCATCTACGCGCCCTCGGTGCCGGTGGCGCTCTACCTGCGACGCCGCAGTCTCCTGCCGATCGCGGGCCGGTCTCGGCTGCTGCTGACGCTCGACACCTCGGCGAGCCGCGAGCTCGCGGATTTCCTGCCCGGCGATCCCGAAGTGATCGTCGGCCGAGCCGTGGATGCGACGGCGCTCGCGATGAAGCCGGCGGAGCCGACGAGCCTGCTCTACGTGCTCGCTCACGGGACGCACGACGGGGCGCGCGAACGTCCGGGAGGCTTGCTCTTCGGCGGCAGCGGAGAACCCGAGCGAACCGTGTGGGCCGAGGACATCGAAGCGCGCCGGACGCCGCCGGTGGTCGTGCTCAACTCCTGCGAGGCCGGGCGCGCGCCCCTGCGCCGGGGAGACGGCGGCCGCAGCGATCTCGCCGCGGCCTTCCTCTACAGCGGGTCCTCGGCGGTCGTGCTGCCGAGTTGTGACCTGCAATTCAATGCGACGATGCGCGCCATGCGGCGCTGCTTCGAGGGTCTCGCGGAGGGGAACTCGGTCGCGGAGTCCATGCACCTGGCGCGTGCGAAACTCGTCGCGCAAGACGACGGCGTCGCCGCGCTGCAGGCACATCTACTGCACGTGATCGGGGACGGAGAGGCGGCGCTGGTCAGGGGGAAGCCCGCTGCGAGCGCGAGCACCCGCTCGATCCTGCCTTGGGTCCTGATGCTCGCCGGGATCGCACCCGCCCTCTGGCTCGTGCGATCCCGGAAGCGGTCGGGTCGTTGAGAGCGCGAGGCTCTCAGGGATTCGGAACACTCGGGACGGTCGTCGGGGGCGGCGGAGGACGATCGACGCCGCCGGTCGTCGTGGCGCCGCCGGTCGTCGGATGGGGGAGATTCAGTCGATCGATCTGTCCGGTCCAGGTTGGCAGCGAGCGCACGACAGCACCCTGCGGGTTGCGTTCGACGTAGCCCACCGTCATCACGAGGTATTGGGGCAAATTCCCCGCCGGCGTCGGCAGGCTGATGTGCAAATCGCCTTCGGTTTCGAAGAACCCGTCGAACAGGCTGACCGGTTCGATCGGGCCGTTCGAGGTGCTGCGCGCCCAGACCGAGACGCGGATGTCCGTGGCCGCGCTCGAGGGGCCCGTAGCGGGAACATTCCAGGGGGTGAGCGTGATCTTGGCCGCGGTCCCCCCACTCCAGTCGAGGTAGGTGAAGCCACTCATCCAGGCCTTCACGATCTGCGACTCGTATCCGGGTTGGAAGACCTCGTCATACACGCCGGCCGAGAACCAGGCCTGCACGCCCGCCAGATCACCCGGCTGCCCCGCGCAGAGCACATCTTCATCGCCATCGCCGTCGAGATCGCCCGTGCCCAGTGCCGGAGCGGCCCAGCTGGGCGCGTAGGCCGAGACGAGGTTGATGCTCGTCGGCCCCGCCCCGGTGCCCGAGAAGAGGCCGAAGCTCATCGAGCCCGACGCCTGCCCGTAGAAGACCATCGCCAATGGGACGTTCAGGAACGTGGCCACGAGGTCCGCGCGCCCGTCCGCGTCGACATCCGCGAGCGCGATCTCGCTCACGATCACTCCCGAGGCAGGAATCGGCGCCTCGGCGACCCCATTGCTCGAGTGCACGACCGTCAGTGACTCGGCATTCGTCGCGGGATCGGTCGTGACCCAGACGACGTTGTCCGTGCCCGAGGCTTGCGGGAAGCGCAGCACCTTCGGGATCGCGCAAGCGCTGGTCGAGGAATAGAGGCTCGCGCCCGTACCCGAGAGTACGCGCAGCCCCTGGCCATCGTCGTAGGCGACGTCGAGAAGCGAATCGCTGTTCCAGTGCAGGCCGGCGAAGCTCAGCGGATGCGTAGGCAGCCGAACCGATCCCGAGCTGCCCGTGACGATATGCGCGCCGTCCCACGCCACGCGCAGGACCGTCTTGCCATCCGTCGACAGGCCGCAGACGACCGTACCCCCGTCCACACCACCGTGGACGGTCTGGAGCGACGTCGCGCCCGCCCATGTCGGATCGGCGAGGGCCGCCGAGCTCTTCAGAACCCGTGCGCTCGGATCCCACTCGATGAGCGAGAGCCCGGCGCTGGTGCTCGCGAGCAGCATCTGCTGGCCGGGGTGCGCGCTCGAGTCGACCTTGGTCATCGAGGTGAACGGCCCGACCAGCCGCGAGTAGCTGCAGACGTGCTCGGGCGCGTAGAGCAGGAATACGTTCCCTCCACAGAGGAGTGCGCCGTCGGCGACGAGGTCGTCGGTGAATCGGCCGACGGCGATCTTCGTCGCGCTTCCGGAGACGAAATTGGAGGGGTAGGGAAGGACCCAGGGGTCGGGCCGGGTGGCATCGGCGCCGGCCAGGGCGGCCAAGGATGCGAGCGCGATCGGGACAACAAACAACTTCATGGATGGATTCTCCTGCGCCCGGGGAATTCCTGCACGGTGCTTCCCGGGGTTTCGGCGGATCGTAAGGGAGGGAAAGGGACCAGGCGTCGGTGCGCGATCGCCCGCTGGGGGCCCCGGAAGTTGCAAGCAGCCCCGAATTTTCGGCGTACCGGGGCGCGGGCCCCGCCCTCAGAGCGTGAAGTACTTCGCGCTCGGGTGGTGACACACGATCGCGGAGGTGGACTGCTCGGGCTCGAGCTGGAACTCCTCGGAGAGCGTGATGCCCAGGCGCTCCGCCCCGAGCAGTTCGAGCAGCATCGACTGGTCCTCGAGCCGGGGACACGCGGGGTAGCCGAAGCTGTAGCGGCAGCCGCGGTAGCCCTGCTTGAAGAGCTCCTGCATCTCGCGCGCGTCGTCGCCTGCGATCCCGAGCTCGGCGCGGATCTGCTTGTGGATGTACTCCGACAGGCCCTCGGCCGTCTCGACCGAGAGGCCGTGCAGGTGCAGGTAGTCCTGGTAGCGATCGGCCGCGAACCATTCGCGAGCGACATCGCTCGCGCGCTGGCCGACGGTCACGACCTGCAGCGCGACGACATCCGGCTGGCCATCGCGCATGTGGAAGAAGTCGGAGAGGCAGCGGCCCTGCTTGCCCTGCTGGCGCGGGAAGGCGAAGCGCGCGAGCGGTCTTGCCGTCGTCCTTGGGATCGAGCAGCACGAGCGTGTCGCCCTCGGGGATGCACTTCCAGTAGCCGTAGGCCGCCTTGCAGTCGAGGATCTTCTCCTTCGCGCACTGCTTCGCGAGCTCGTGGAAGATCGGGCGTACCTTCTCCTGGATCAGCTGCTTGTAGGGCGCGAGCGCCTTGCCCTTGCGGCGGTAGCCCCACTGGAACTGGAACAGCGTGATCTCGTTGATGTAGGCCATCACGCTCTGCAGCGGGATCGACTCGACCAGGCGCGCGCCGAGGAAGGGCGGCTTGGGGTAGGTGATGTCGCGCGGCAGTTCGCCGAGCTTGCTCCAGGCCTTGCTCGCGCGCGGGATGGCGCGGCCGCCGACGTTCGCGACCAGCGCGGCCGCCTTCTGCGCCGCGAGCGCCGCGCGCGCGCTGCTCTCCTCCGCGCGGGCCGCCACGTCGGGCGCCTTGCGCGTGATCGGTTGCACTTCCGGGCGCGTCTCGCCGGCCACGATGCGGCCGATCACGTTCAGGCCCTCGAAGGCGTCCTGCGCGTAGTACAGCGCGCCCTTGTAGGCGCGGCGGCAGTCGTCCTCGACATAGGCGCGCGTCAGCGCCGCACCGCCGAGGATCACGGGCGTCGTGACGCCGCGGCGGTTCATCTCCTCGAGGTTCTCCTTCATGATCACGGTGCTCTTCACGAGCAGGCCGCTCATGCCGATCGCGTCCGGGCGCTGCTCGTGCGCGACCTCGAGGATGTTCTGGATCGGCTGCTTGATGCCGAGGTTGAAAACCGTGTAGCCGTTGTTCGTGAGGATGATGTCGACGAGGTTCTTGCCGATGTCGTGCACGTCGCCGCGCACGGTCGCGAGCACGATCTTGCCGCGCGATTCGCCCGCGGCGCGTTCCATGCGCGGCTCGAGGTAGGCCACGGCCGCCTTCATCGTCTCGGCCGACTGCAGCACGAAGGGCAGCTGCATGTCGCCGCGGCCGAAGAGCTCGCCCACGACCGCCATGCCGGCCAGCAGGTCCTCGTTGACGATCGCGAGCGGCGGCTTTTCGCGCAGCGCGCTCGCGAGGTCGTCCTCGAGGCCCGCGCGCTCGCCCTCGACGATGCGCCAGCGCAGGCGCTCGAGCACGTTCTCGGGCACGACGCGCGCAGCCTTCTTCTTCTTGACGTCGACACCTTCGAAGAGCTGCAGATAGGTCTGGAGCGGGTCGTAGCCCTCGCGCCGGCGGTCGAAGATCAGGTCCTCGGCCACCTCGCGCGCGCGTGCGTCGATGCGGTGCAGCGGCTCGATGCGCGCGGCGTGCAGGATCGCGGCGGTCAAGCCGGCCTCGGTCGCGTGGTGCAGGAAGACCGAGTTGAGCGCGTGTCGTGCGGCCGGATTGAGCCCGAAGGAGACGTTCGAGACGCCCAGCAGGAGGCCCACGCCGGGCAATTCCTCGCGCAGCCGTCGGATGCCTTCGAGCGTCTCGAGCGCGAGGCGCCGGTCGTCCTCGTTGCCGGTGCAGATCGTGAACGTGAGCACGTCGAAGAGCAGGTCCTCGGGCGCGAGGCCGTAGTCCTCGGTGCAGATCTTGTAGAGCCGCTTGGCGATGCGCAGCTTGTCCTCGGCGGTCTTCGCCATGCCCTGTTCGTCGATCGTGAGCGCGACGACGGCGGCGCCGAACTCCTTCACCAGCGGCAGCACCTTCTCGCAGCGCTCGAGGCCGTCCTCGAGGTTGATCGAGTTGACGATGCAGCGGCCGCCGGAGAGCGCCAGCGCCGCGCGCAGCACCTCGGGTTCGGTCGAGTCGAGCATCAGCGGGCTGGCCACGTCGGCGCGGTAGCGCTTGACGACCGCGCTCATGTCCGCGATCTCGTCGCGGCCGACGTAGGCGGTGCACAGGTCGAGCACGTGGCTGCCCTCGCGCACCTGTTCGCGACCCATCGCGACCATCGATTCGACGTCCCCGGCGAGCAGGTGCTCACGGAAGGCCTTCGAGCCGTTCGCGTTGGAGCGCTCGCCGACGAAGAGGATCGAGTTGTCCTGCCGCAGCGGGACAGCCGAGTAGATGCTCGTCACGCTGGGCACGTGGGCGGGCTTGCGCGGGCGCGGCTCGCGCACGCCGAGCTTGCGCGCGATCGCGGCGATGTGCGCCGGCGTCGTGCCGCAGCAGCCTCCGACCATGTTGATCGCGTCCTCGTCCACGAAGCGCAGCAGCCAGTCGGCGAGCTCCTCGGGCGTGAGCGGGTAGGCCGTCTTGCCGTCGACGAGCAGCGGCAGCCCCGCATTGGGATAGACGAGAGTGCGCTTGCGGCAGGTCTGTCCGAGCAGGCGCACGTGCTCGCCCATCTCGCGCGGTCCGGTGGCGCAGTTGATGCCCAACACTTCGATCGGATACGGATCGAGCAGCGCGATCGCGGCCGCCATCTCCGTGCCGACCAGCATCGTGCCGGTCACTTCCATCGTCACGCTGACGAAGATCGGCAGGTCGACGCCCGCCTCGCCGCGCGCCTCGATCACCGCATTGACAGCGGCCTTGATCTGCAGCGGATCCTGGCTGGTCTCGATCAGGAAGCCATCGACGCCGCCTTCGACGAGTCCGCGCGCCTGCTCCTTGTAGGAAGCCTTGAGCGCGTCGTAGCCCATGTGGCCGAGCGTCGCGAGCTTCGTGCCCGGGCCCATCGAGCCCAGTGCGAAGCGCGGGCGCGCGCTGGTCGAGAGCTTCGCGCAGGCCGCGCGCGCGGTCTGCGCGGCGATGCGGTTGATCTCGCGGCAGCGCGCTTCGATGCCGAACTCGGCCAGCACGTGCGGCATCGCGCCGAAGGTGTTGGTCTCGACTGCGTCCGCGCCGGCCTCGAGGTAGGTCCTGTGGATCGCGCCGATCACGTCCGGGCGCGTGACCGAGACGATGTCGACGCAGTTCTCGAGTCCGAGGTAGTCGCGCTCGAGCTCGAGGTTGGCCGAGTGGATCTGCGTGCCCATCGCCCCGTCGAGGACGAGCACGCGCCGCTCGAGCGCCTCGCGCAGCGCCGGCCGGTCGAGGCCCGGTTTTCCGCCCTGCACGCTCATGAGGCGTTGCGGTGGGGGCGCAGGCCGCTCGCGACCAGCGTCAAGAAGTTCGGCGGCTGCGGATCGCGCGCCGCGCGCTGCACGCCGATGCGTTCGAAGCCGGCGCGCTCGAAGAGCGAGCCCAGGCCCGCCTCCGTGAAGCCCAGGTGCACGTGGCCGAACTGCTCGCGCACCCACTCCTCGTTGTGGGCGAGCAGGTCGATCACCAGCAGGCGCCCGCCCGGGATCAGTACGCGGCGCGCCTCCTTCAGAGCCGTCAGCGGTTCGCGCGCGTGGTGCAGCGCCTGGCTCATCACGACGACGTCGTAGCTCGCATCGGGGAGCGGCAGGCTCTCGATCTCGCCCTGCAGCGCCTCGATGTTGAGCACGCCCTTGGCCTTCGCGCGCGCGCGCAACTGCTCGAGCACATTGGCGTTGACGTCGACCGCGGTGACGCTGTTCGCGACCTCCGCGAGCATCAGCGTCAGCAGGCCATCGCCGACGCCGAGATCGGCGTAGCGGCCGCGCGGCGCGATCTGCAGCAGACCGCGCGCGAGTCCCTCCCAGGTGCGCCCGGGGAGCACCTGCTCGTCGAAGTCGGCCGCGACCCTGTCGAAGTAGGCGCGCGAGGCGTCCTTGCGGCGGTCGCGCACAGTCTCGAGTCCGGCGAGGTCGGCTTCGAACTCGGGCGCGTTGCGGTTCTCGCCGAGCACGCCCTGCACGAAGGCACCGGCAGGGCCGGGCGCGAGCGAGTAGAGCGTGCGCCGTCCGTGGCGCCGGTCGTTCACGAGACCGACTTCCTTCAGCAGCGCGAGATGGGTCGAAACCCGGCTCTGGCCGAGGTTCAGGATCTCCATCAGGTCGGTGCCCGAGAGCTCCTCCTGCGCGAGCAGGTTCAGCACGCGCAGGCGAGTTTCATCGGCCAGGGCCTTGAGGAGCCGCGAGGTGGTGTTGAGTCCAATCATGGCATCCGGATTCTATGATATCGGCATTCTGGCGGGCCGGGGAGAGGTTCGACTGGGGCTTCAGGCGGCCGCTTCCCCCCTGTTCGTCCACGGACTTTGCTGCCCTTCGCTGTGCGCGGAAGTTCGTAAATATATGTCATATAATTGCTTACAGACATTCTGTGAACCGAGCCGAGGAGCCGCCACAAGTCCTGTTCGCGACAGGGGATCGCCGAGAGCGCGCACAGCGAAGGGCAGCAGAGTCCCTGGGTGCCTCCGCAGATTCCGCAGGAGCTTTCGAATTTGCCCCACGGAAGGCTCAGCCTCCCCCCCGGGGTCCGTCCGATACATCCGGCAACCGCACGCTCCAATCCCCACGTGATTCCCCGCGACCAAATCAAGAATCCCGCGCACGCGACCGTCGAGTCGCTCGCGGACCACTGTCAGGAACTCGCCCGTCAGATGCGCTTTTTCGCGCTCGGTGGCGTGCGCGCGAATCCGCGCCAGGTCGAGTCGCTCGGGTCGCTGCTCGACCGGGCGGGCGGCCTGTTCCAGCAGATGGCGCGCGGTGACAATGGAGCGGCGACGGCCCCCTTCCGCATGGAACCGCAGGAGCGCACGGTCGCGCTGCGTATGCTCGCGAGCGGTGGGCCCGAGGTCGAATCGCCCGCACCGGGCCGCTCTGACGAGCGTCCGCCGAGCCCGCGACACATCATGGTGCTGCGCGGGTCCGAGGGCATTTTCTCCGGACCCGATCTCGTGTCTTTCCTCGGCGTGCAGCAGAAGACCGGCCTGCTCGAGATCCGCACGCCGAACCAGCTTTTCACGCTCGAACTCGACGGTGGACAGGTCGCGCACCTGCAGTCGAACCGTGCGGGCAAGGGCGAGCGCCTCGGAGACATTCTCGTCGATGTGGGCGCCGTCGACCGCCGCCACGTCGAAGAGGCTTACCGCCTCAACCCGCGTGGTCGCGTAGGCGAACTGCTGATCACGGCAGGGCTGGTCACCGAGCAGCAGCTCTTCGAGGCGCTGCAGCGCCAGATCCACCTGCTCTTCCAGCGTCTCGCCTCCGAGCCGATGGAGCGCTTCACGTTCTGGGCCGGGCCGCTGATGCACGCGCAGGAGCGCTTGCGCCTCAATGCGACCGCCCTGATGCTCGAGGCCGCGCGCGTCAAGGACGAGCGCAGCAAGGACGATCCCAGCTCGCTGCTGTAGCTGCCCCCTGGGACCGGGACGCGGATCCCGGTACACATGGGGCCCTCGTTCCCCCCCGGGACGACGCACGATGGATCCGCGCGCAGACGTCCCCCAGGCTCCGCTGGCCGAGTTCACGCTCAAGGCCGTGCTCTCCGGCATCGTCCTCGGCGTCATCTTCGGCGCGGCGAACGCGTACATCGGGCTCAAGGTCGGCCTGACGGTCTCGGCCTCGATCCCCGCGGCGGTGATGACGGTCGCGCTGTTCCGTACGCTGCGATTGCGCGGGACGATCCTCGAGGCGAACCTCTCGCAGACGATCGGCTCGGCCTCGACCGCGCTCGCGACGGGGATGATCTTCACCGTGCCGGCGCTGTTCCTGTGGGGCATGGCGCCCGCGTACTGGCAAGTCGTCGGGCTGTGCTTCTGCGGCGGCGTGCTCGGCATCGCGGCGATGATTCCGCTGCGCCGGCTGCTGATCGTGCAGGAGCACGAGACGCTGCCCTATCCCGAGGGGACCGCGTGCGCCGAGGTGCTGCGCGCGACGGCGGGTGGCAGCGGTGGTGCCGCGTGGATCTTTCGCGGCATGCTGATCGGCGCGCTGATCAAGGTGCTGCTCGCGGCCTTCTTCCTCTTCCCCGACGAGGTCGGCGCGGACGTGCTGCCGAGCCTGCTGCCCAAAGCGAGCGTCGCGCTCGAGATCGCTCCCGCGCTGCTCGGCGTGGGCTTCCTGCTCGGCTTCCGCCAGTCGGGCGTGTGCGTCTCCGGCGGCGTGATCGCCTCGCTCGTGCTCGTGCCGCTGATCGCGTACTTCGGCGCGAGCCTCTCCGTTCCGGTCGCGCCGGAGAAGGCGAAGCTGATCGCGCAGATGGGCGCCGAAGAGATCCGCAAGGGCTACGTGCGCTACATCGGCGCGGGTGCTGTCGCGGCTGCGGGCGTGCTGACGGTGCTCAAGAACCTGCCTGCGATGTGGGGCGCCTTCACCGGCGTGCTCGGCAGCCTGCGCGCGCGTGGCGCAGCAGCGCGCTCGAGCGGCGAGCGCACCGACCGCGACTTGCCGGGCTGGTTCCCGGTGCTCGGGATCGTGCTGGTCGTGTGCGCCGCGGCCTTCATTCCTGGGTTGCTCGGCGGGCACATGCCGCAGGGGCCGCGCCTGGTGTGCGCGCTCGCGATCGGCGTCTTCGGCGTGGTCTTCGTCACCGTCGCTGCGCGCATCGTCGGAATCGTCGGCGTCTCCTCGCAGCCGACTTCGGGCATCGCGCTGCTCACGCTGGTCGGCATCGCGTCGATCTTCGTCGCCAACGGCTGGACCGGACCCGAGGCGAAGGCCGCGGTGCTGACGGTCGGCACGATCGTCGCGATCGCGGCCTCGAAGGCGGGCGACATCGCGCAGGACCTCAAGACCGGCTTCCTCGTCGGCGCGACGCCTGCTCGACAACAACTCGGGCAATTGATCGGCGCGTGCTTTGCGTGCTGGGCCGTCGCGGGGACGCTCTTCCTGCTCGCCAGCGTGTACGAGTTCGGCGGCAAGGAGCTCGGCGCGCCGCAGGCGACGCTGATGAAGACGATCATCGAGGGCGTGCTCGCCCGCGAACTGCCCTGGCAACTCGTGCTCGGCGGCGCGGGGCTCTCGATCGGCGCGATCCTGTGCGGCGTCTCGGGCCTCGCGTTCGCGATCGGCGTGTACCTGCCGCTCTCGACGATGGCGCCGCTCTTCGTCGGCGGCTGCGCGCGCGCGCTGTACGACCGCGGCCGCAAGTCGGTGGGCGAGAACGATCCGGGCGTCCTCGCAGCCTCGGGGCTGGTCGCCGGCGAAGCGCTCGCGGGCATCGTGCTGGCGGGGATGGCCTCGCAGGGCTGGATCCCGAAGTCGCGCGAGGCGCTCTTCGGTGGCCTGGGCGGGGAACTCGCGGCCTGCGCACTCGTGCTCGCCGTGTGTGCATTCCTGTACTCCTCGCGCAGGGTATCCTTCTCCCGATGAGCCCCCACGAACTCGACGTCGACCAGTTCGCGCTGACCCGCCGCGACAATCTGACCACGCTCCAGAGCCACATCCTGGCTGGCCAGGCGAAGCACCCGGATGCGACGGGAACGTTTTCCTGGATTCTCTCGGCGATCTCGCTGTCGGCCAAGGTGATCTCGGCCAAGATCCGCCGCGCGCGCATCGACGACGTGCTCGGCGGCATCGGCAACACGAACGTCCAGGGCGAGAAGCAGCAGAAGCTCGACGTGATCGCCAACGAGACGCTCATGCGCTGTCTGGGCAACCGCGAGGGCGTTGCGATCGTGGCCAGCGAGGAGAACGAGGAGCCGCTGATCATCCAGCGCCAGAGCACCCGCGACGGTCGCTACGTCGTGCTGTTCGACCCGCTCGACGGCTCGTCGAACCTCGACACCTGCGGCGGTGTAGGAACGATCTTCAGCATCCTGCGCCACGACTCGCTGGCTGACACTGTGGAGGAGAGCGTGCTGCAGAAGGGCACGCGTCAGCTCGCCGCGGGCTACGTGCTCTACGGCTCCTCGACCGTGCTCGTGCTCACCGCGGGTGCGGGCGTGAGCATGTTCGTGCTCGATCCGCTGATCGGCGCGTTCCTGCGCGTCGCGGACGATCTCAAGATCCCCAAGAGCGGCAAGACCTACTCGACGAACGAGGGCAACCGCCGCTCCTTCGACCCGGGCTACCAGCGCTACCTCGACTGGGCGCAGGAGAACGGCTACTCCTCGCGCTATGCCGGCGCGATGGTGGGGGACGTGCACCGCCTGCTCTTGCAGGGCGGCGTATTCCTCTATCCGCCGACGAAGAAGTCGCCCGAGGGCAAGCTGCGCCTGATGTACGAGGCCAACCCGATGTCGATGATCGTCGAGCAGGCCGGCGGCAAGGCCTGCGCGGGCAAGCAGCGCATCCTCGAGATCCAACCCAAGGCCCTGCACCAGCGCACGAGCGTCGTGCTCGGCTCGCCCGACGAGGTCGCGCACGTGCTCGAGCACCTGTGAGAGGCGTTTCGGCCTCTTTTTTGTGATCCCCGGCCCCGGGGCGGTGACGAATACTGCGTGGACCGTGCCCTATCCCGCGCAACACCCCAGGCCGTGAAGGCTGCTCCGGATCGCGCCGAGCTGTTCCTCGAGGAGATCGAGGCGCACAAGCAGATCCTGCACAAGGTCTCGCGCGCCTACTGCGCGGGGCGCGAGGACCGCGCCGACCTCGTGCAGGAGATCGTCGTGCAGCTCTGGCGCTCCTTCGCGAGCTTCGAGGGCCGTGCGAAGTTCTCGACCTGGATGTACCGCATCGCACTCAACGTGGCGATCTCGTTCCAGCGACGCAACCGCGCGAACGGGCGCGATCGGGCGCATGCCGACGGCGAGCTGCTGCAGTACGTCGCGGCGCCGGAGCCCGAGCCGGGGTCGGAGGCGATCGACGAGCTCTACCGGCGCATCGCGCGCTTCGAGGACTTCGACCGGGCGCTGATCCTGCTCTACCTCGACGGCAACCCGCACGCGGCGATCGCCGAAGTGCTCGGGATCAGCCTCACGAACGTCGCTACGCGCATCAGCCGGTTGAAGGAACGCCTGCGCCAGGGATCAGGCGGGGAAGGGAGCGCGAACTCATGAACCTCGAAGAGATGCAGGAAGTCTGGGCCGTGCACGAACGGCGCCTCGAGCGCAGCTTGCGGCTCAACCACCAGTTGCTGCGCGAGACACAGCTCGACCAGACGCGCTCGGCGCTGCGGCGCCTCGGCGCATGGCTCGGATTCGAGCTTGCCACGGACCTCGTCGTGCTCGCCTGGCTGTGCGCCTTCGCTTTCGAGCAGCGCGCGCAGTTGCGCATCCTGCTGCCCGCCGCGTGCCTGGTGCTCGCCTGGGGCTGCTTCCTGCGTCTCACGCTGCGCCAACTCGCGGCCCGGCGCGGGATCGACTTCAGCGGGCCGACGCTCGCGATCCAGCGTGCGCTCGAGCTCTTGCGCATCGCGCGCATCGCCAACACGCGCTGGAGGATCCTCGCCGCGCCGATCCTGTGGTTCCCGCTGCTCGTCGTGGGCGGCAGCGCCTTCGGGCACGACGTCTACGCCGAGTGCGGCGCGGGCTGGCTGATCGCGCAGGCGCTCTTCGGCCTCGCACTCGCTCCGGCGCTCTTCTTCGCCTCCCGCAAGCTCGCGCAGCGCACGCCGAACTCGCCCGTCCTGCAAAGGATCGCGCGCGACGTCGCCGGCCGGAGCCTGGAGACGGCGCGCGCGCGCGTGGAGTCGATCGCGGCCTTCGAGCGCGAGGAGTCGGCCTAGCGCTTCACCTTGCAGGAGCCGCCGTGCTTCTTGTGGTAGTCCTGGTGGTACTCCTCGGCGGGCCAGAAGGGCACCAGGTTCTCGATCTGCGTCGCGATGCGGCGGCTCTTGTACTCGTCGGTCTGCGAGAGCTTCGCGATGTACTCCAGGGCGAGCTTCTTCTGCTCGGGCGTGCTGGCGAAGATCGCCGAGCGGTACTGCGTGCCTTCGTCGGGGCCCTGACGGTTGACGGTGGTCGCGTCGTGGTTGTCGAAGAAGACCTTCAACAGCTCCTCGTACTTCACGAGGCTCGGGGCAAAGGTCACTTCGACCGTCTCCGCGTGGCCGGAGAGATCGCTGCAGACCTGCTTGTAGGTCGGGTGCTCGGTCTTGCCGCCCATGTAGCCGGAGACCGCGTCGACGACTCCGGGGATCTGTTCGAAGACGTCCTCGACGCCCCAGAAGCAGCCGCCGGCGAAGTAGGCCTTCTCGAGCTTCGCGGGCTTGGATTCCTCGGGCAACGGCGCGCCGTCGGGGATGAACTTGAGCGCGGCGCCGTTCATGCAGTAGCGCATGCCGGTGGGCATCGGGCCGTCGTCGAAGACGTGGCCGAGGTGTGCGCCGGAGCGCGCGTCGAGCACTTCGGCGCGCACCATGCCGGCGCTCGTGTCGCGTTTTTCGATCACGTGCGCGGCGTCGAACGGGCGCGTGAAGCTCGGCCAACCCGTGCCCGAGTCGAACTTGTCCTCGGAGCGGAAGAGCGGCAGGCCGCTCACGATCGAGACGTAGAGGCCCTTCTCCTTGTTGTGCACGAAGGGGCTCGAGTTGCGCGGCTCGGTGCCGGCGTGCTGCGTGACCTCGACCGACTCGGGCGGGAGCGTCTTCACGACCTCCGCGATGCGTTCTTTCGAGAGCGGGCGCAGGTCGTAGCCCGACTTCGAGAGCTGGGTGGCGGTTTTCGAGCTGGAATCCATGGCCGGGCCCTCGGTGCCCTGTGCCTGGCCGCTGCTGCAGGCCAGCACGGCGGCGAGAAAAAGTGTCAGGAAGGACGCGGCGACGATCTGGGTGGTGTGCATCGGGCCCGAGTATACGCCTGTGCTCTCGGGCTGTGACGCGCTTCCGACGGCCGCTCTAGTGAGCCCCGGATCCGTTCTTCTGGCGGCGATTGAGCTCCGCTTCCTGCTTCTGGATCTCCGCCAGCGGCGGCACGCCCATCACCTGACGCTCTTCGTCGCTGGTGCCCGGGTCGACGGGGTAGAGCTGCCAGGCCCGCAGCACGGGCTCCCACACGAACTGTGTCCCGTACTTCTGCAACATCCCGCGCTTCACCATCAGCTTGTCGAGCGCCTCGGCGGCGACGCGGAAGCCGCGCGGCTCTCCGTGCTCGGCAGCCGCGAGCGCCTGTTCGTGCGCGAGTTCGAGATCCTCTTCGCGCGTGCACTGCACGAGCACGAGCGCCGCGTTGTAGTGGTCGGCCGCGCTGCACTCCTGCTGGTCGGTGAGCAGTTTGCGCACTTTTTCCGCGCGCGCGACCGAGCGCGCCTCGATGGACTTCGCGTCCTCGCTGTCTCGCGGGGCGCGCATCACGTCGTCGTGCTGGTCCTGCGCGAGCCCGCGCAGCGAGCGCGAGGGAGAGGAGCAGCCGGGGAATGCCGCGAGCGCGACGCCGAGGAGCAGGGTTGCCGTGGTGCGCTTCATCATGAGTGGACCGCGCAGCCTAGCCGCCCGCACCCGATCCAGCGAGCCGGACGAGCAGCGCGCCGCCGCGACTGGTGCGCTCGAAGCCGACGACCCCCAGGCGGGCGCCATCGGGGCCGAGCAGCCATTTTTCGACCATCCCGCGCAGGATCGGCTTGTGGAGCGCGTTCCCGAAGCCCTGGCCGGTGATCACCAGCACCTCCCCGATGCGCCGCAGGCGTGCGCCGTGCAATTCGCGCGCAAGGTGCCTCAGGGCGTCCTCAGGGCGCCTTCCGTGCAGGTCCACCTCCGGGGGCGGCTCCTCGGGGTCCTCCTCGTCGGGGTTCCTGGAATGCCTCACGCGGTACATGTTACGTTGTTCCAACGGCGTCCTGGGTACGCGTCGCGTAGCCTTGGAGGTCGCGCAGAGGGCCGATAGGTCCTCGCGAATCCCTCCGAATCCAACCCCGCGGCCGGCGGCCGCAAACGAAGCTCCCATGAAGAACCTCATCCTCGGTGCCGCGCTGATCGCTTTCTCGTTCGGCTGCAAGTCCAACTCGAACTCGGCCGTCAGCGACCCGGCCGACGCCAACATGCCCAAGGCCGAATGCACCAAGGGCGCCTGCGAAGGCATGAAGGGCCAGTGCGAAGGCATGAAGCAGTGCGAGGGCCAGAAGTCCTCCTGCTGCGACCAGAAGAAGCCCCAGGGCTGAGCTGCGACGCCTCGAAACCGAGGAAGCCTGCTGCGCTCGGCGCGGCGGGCTTCCTCCGTTTTTCGGGCGCGCGTCAGGGCTTCTGCGGGCGCACTTCGACCATGTGCACCTCGCATTCGAGCACCGAGTTGGGCGGCACCAGGTCGGCCACGCCCTTCGATCCGTAGGCGAGTTGAGGCGGGATGGTCATGCGCCGACGTCCGCCCGGACGCATGCCGATGAGGCCCTGGTTCAGGCCCTCGACGGGCAGCGTGCCGAGCGCTGACTCGAGCGGCACACCGCGGTCGAGCGTCGAGTCGACGCGCGTCCCGTCCTCGAGCCAGATCGTGTAGTCGAACACGACCACGTCGCCACCCTGCGCGGCGGGTCCTTCGCCCAGGAACAGATCGTTCCACTGCACTCCGCCGGCCGTGATGCTCTGCGGGCGCTCGACTTCGTACAGGTGGCGCTCGAGCGAGATGTGCTTGCAACTCGCGCATCCGACGACCAGGGCGAGCAGCGCGAGGATCCTCATCCGTCGACTCCCGTGAGTTCGAACTGGAACACGAGCGCCTTGTCCGCTGCCGCGGGTGGTCCGTCCTTGCCGTAGCCGAGCGCGGCGGGAACCTCGAGCTTTGCGCGGCAGCCCGCGCGCAGCCCCGTGAGCGCGCGCTCGAGCGCGGGCAAGAGGCGCGGCGATTGGCTGCCGCCGATCACGGTGGCAAAGGGCGCATCCCAGCCATCGGTGCTCGCGATCACCGCCTCCTCGTCCTTGGCGCGCAACTCGTAGTTGAGCTGCACGCGCGATCCGGCGTGGGCCGGCGTACCGCTCCCCGCCTGTTCGACCGTGAGCAGCAGCCCGTCGCCCAGATCGAGCGGCGTCCCCGGCTGTTCCTCCGCGGCCGAGAGCGCGGGCGGGGCATCGGGCGGGAGCTCGAGCGCGTGCGCTTCCCAGGCGCGGGCGCTGCTCGCGCTGGCGGGCTTGCGGCCCTCGTTCTCGCCGCCGCAGCCGGCGAGCGCGAAGAGGAGCAGGCCGACGCAGCTCGGGAGAGGCTTCATCACCGGAAAGCCTAGCCTGCGCCGCCTCCCCGGGGAATCCCGCGCTGACCCCCGCTCGAGAGGCCGGTATCATCGGCCGGATGTCCACGCACTTCGCCGCACGACTCGTCACCGTGTCTCTGTTCCTCCTCGCGCCTTTTCTCGGCGGGTGCGGTGGGGGCGGGGCCGACGCCCTGCGTTCGGGGCCCGAGACCGACGACTACATCGAGGAGCCGCTGCGGGAGGAGGTCAAGCCCTACGAGAACGCCCTGCGCGTCTCGAACCAGGTGCTCGACCTGCTCAAGACCGGCGACTCGAAGACCGTTTACGAGAAGTACCTCGACCCGCGCCTGCAGGCGAAGGCGCCCGCCGAGCAGTTCGCCAAGCCGGTCGAGGCGACGCTCAAGGCCTACGGGCCGATGAAGGAGTACAAGCCGCTGCAGTGGGGCTTCGTGCACGGCACGACACCCGAGGGCATGAAGACGATCTACGTGACGAAGATCGTGCAGCACGAGCGCGGCATGCTGCGCTACCACTTCCTCTTCGAGGACGATGGCAAGTACGCGCAGCTGATCGGCATCGAGGTCAAAGCGCGCAAGGGCGTCGGGCCTCCCGGACCGCCCTGACTAGCCGCCGCTCAGCGCCTGGATGAACTGCACCTCGTCGGAGGAGCGCAGCTGTATCGAGAGCTCGCGCACCTGTTCGCCATTCACGAACATGCGCATGTGCGGCCGCAGTGCGCCCTGCTCGTCGATCATGCGGAAGCGCAGCCCGGGATAGCGCTGGTCGAGGTCGCCGAGCAGTTCGCCGAGCGTGCGGCCTTCGGCGTCGACCTCGCGCTTGTGCGTGTAGGAGACGAGCGGGCTGGGGATGCGCACCTTCATCGCGTCGCTCAGCGACTGCTGTGCGCGGGCTCGACGGCGTAGATCTCGGGCAGGTGACGCGCGATGCACTCCCAGCGCCCGCCTTCCTTGCGGCTGGCCCAGACCTCGCCGCTGGTCGTGCCGAAGTACAGGCCGACCGGATCGTGCGCGTCGGAGCACATCGCCTGGCGCTTGATCGTCCACCACGCGTTGCGCGCGGGCAGGCCCTTGGTCTGGCGCTTCCAGCTCTTGCCGCCGTTGCGCGAGATGAAGATCGAGGGCTTGCCGCCCGGGCTCGTGCGCGGCCAGACGCCGCTGCCGTCCATCGGGAGCACCCAGAGCGTGTCCTGGTCGCGCGGGTGCACGGTCATCGGGAAGCCGACGTCGCCGACCGACTTGGGCATCGACTTGCCGATGCGCTTCCATGTCTCACCCGGCCGGTCGAGGCGGTAGATCCCGCAGTGATTCTGCTGGTAGAGCCGATCGGGGTTCCCGCCCGCGAAGCGCATGCAGTGCGGATCGTGGAACCACAGGTTCTTCGGATCGAAGCTCTCGACCACCTCGAGGCCCGCGACCAGCGGCTTCCAATTCGCGCCCGCGTCGAGCGACTCGAACACGCCGCCGCTGGACATCGCGACGTAGAGGTGCTTCGCATCGCGCGGATCGACGAGCACCGAGTGCAGCTTGGGTCCGTCGGGCGTGCCGTTCTCGACCGCACCCATCCACTGGCTGTACTCGGGGTGCTCGTTGAGCCCCTTGACCGAGCTCCACGTCGCGCCGCCGTCCTCGCTGCGGAAGAGGCCCTGCGGCGAGGTGCCCGCGTACCACGTGCCCTTCTCGCTCGCGTGACCCGGCGTGAGCCAGAAGGTGTGGTCGACGACCTGGCCCTTCTTGCCCTCGGGCGCCTTGGGGAAGGCGGGCGGCTGCTTGGCTTCCTTCCAGGTCTTGCCCGAGTCGTGCGAGCGGAAGATGGTCGGCCCGAGGTGGCCCGTGCGCGCCGCCATCAGGATCGTCTTCGGCTCGCGCGGATCCTGCACGGCGTGGTGCACGATGTGGCCGAGGAAGATCGGATCGCTCAGGTTCCAGGTGCGGCGATTGCGATCGGACTTGAGCAGGAAGGCGCCCTTGCGCGTCGCGACGAGCAGCGCGACGGGACCGGTGGCGGGCTTGGCGGCGGGGTTCGACGACTTCGAGCGGGAGGAGGTGCGTTTCATGGCTTGGATGCGTGAAGTTATCCAGCCGCGAGGGGTGCCGCCAGATGGCGCTGCGACCCTTACAGGAGCTTCAGCCGCCCAGGATCGCCGCGATCGCCGCCACGTCGACGATGTCCTCGGCTTTGCAGCCGCGGGAGAGGTCCATGAAGGGCTTTTCGAGGCCCATCACCAGCGGTCCGAGCGCGGTCGCGCCGGCGAGTCGCTCCGTGAGCTTGTAGGCGATGTTCCCCGCATCGAGGTCGGGGAAGATCAGCACGTTGGCCTTGCCCGCGAGCGGGGAACCCGGCGCCTTGCGCTCGGCGACCTGCGGCACGATCGCGGCGTCGAGCTGCAACTCGCCGTCGCAGGTGAGGTTCGGCGCGCGCTTGGCGAGCAGCAGCGCCGCCTTCTGCATCTTCTCGACGTCGGTGTGGTTCGCCGAGCCCTTGGTCGAGAACGAGAGCAGCGCGACGCGCGGCGACTCGCCGACGAGCTTGCGGTGGCACTCGGCCGCCGCGATCGCGATGTCGACCAGCTGCTCGGCGGTCGGATTGGGCACGACGCCGCAGTCGGCGTAGGTGTAGACGCGGTCCTTCAGGATCATCAGGAAGCACGAAGAGAGCGTCTTGATCCCGCGCGCGAGGCCGACGACCTGCAGGCCGGCGCGCAGCACGTCCGCGGTCGCGGCTTCGCTGCCGCTGACACCGCCCGCGCAGTCGCCCGAGCGCACCAGGAAGGCGCCGAAGATGAGCGGGTCGAGGACCTTTTTCTGCGCCTCCGCGAGCGTCATGCCCTTCGCCTTGCGCAGCTCGAAGTACTGCTCGGCGAACTTCGCGCTGCGCGCGTCGCGCGCGGGGCGGACGACCTCGACGCCCGCGGGCGGGTTGCCGAGCTTGCCCGCGTCGACCAGCACGGGCGTGCAGATGCGCTGTTGCAGCATCTGCGTCGCCGCCTGGCGCACGCGCGGATCCTGCGCTTCGGGGAGCACGATGCGCCGCTCGAGGCGGCGCGCCTTCTCGTGGAGCTCGAGGACGAGGTTCATGCTCATCGGCGGTTCAAGGCGCGGGGGTCGCGTCGAGGACTTCCTGCGGCACCTCGAGCACCAGGCGCAAGAGCGCCAGCCCGTGCGTCTTGCCCTGCGCGTCGGTCTTGAGCGAGGCCGAGCCGCCGCCGCCGAGGCTGTCGTGCAGGAGGAAGTTGAGCAGGCGCATGTTCTCGGCCTCGTAGCGCTTCACCGGGCCGCGGTTGATCGCGCGCATGTGCTGGCGCACGCGCTCGCCGGTGAGCTCGCGCTTCAGGAAACGGTAGGCGACTTCGCTGCGCGCCATCACGCCGACGTTCGAGCCTTCGCCCTTGTCGCCGGAGCGGGCCATCGCGATGCGCGAGAGGGGGGCGAGGGGCATCAGGAACCTCCTGCGGTGACGACAGTGACCTTGTGCGCGATGCGCGGCTTCGCGACCAGCGCGGGCCAGAAGCCGATGATCTCGGTCGCGTGCGGGCGTCCGCCGGCGAAGCCCGTGACGCCGGGCGGGCCGCTCGTCACGAGCGGCACGAGCTCGTATCCGAAGCGCTCGATCTTCGCCTTGTCGTGGCCCTTCACGCCCAGGCGCATCACGATCTCGGAGGGATCGTGGCGCTCGGCGCTCTCGATCCCGGCGTGGCACACGTTGGCGCCGACGAATTCCACCAGGCGCTCGCTCTCGCTGAATTTGCAGCCGTCCATCTCGAGGCGCTTCCAGACGATCTCGGCGCACAGCTTGGCCTTCGCGAGCGCGTCGGGACCGCTGATCGTGAGCTGTCCGAGCGCCTTCCAGCCGTCCTCGTAGCTGATCGAGACCTTGAAGGTCGGCGTCGGCGCGGCACCCTTCACGCCGCGCACGCGCACGCGGTCCTTGCCGTCCTGCTCGAGCGTGAAGCTGGTGAAGTCGGCGCTGCAGTCCGGGCCCGAGGTAGGCCTTGGGATCGCCCATCTCGTAGGCCAGCTGGTGCGTGACGGTCGAAAGATCGATCACGCCACCGGTGCCGGCGTGCTTGGTGATCACGAAAGTGCCGTCACGGCGCGCCTCGACGATCGGATAGCCGATGCGCGCCATGTCGGGCACGCGCTGCCAGTCGCTGAAGTTGCCGCCGGTGCACTGCGCGCCGCACTCGACGATGTGCCCCGCGACGGTGCCCGAGGCGAGCAGGTCGTAGTCGGTCTTCTTCCAGCCGAACTCGTGGATCATCGGCCCGAGCACGAGGCCCGGATCGGTGCCGCGGCCCGTGATCACGATCTGCGCGCCCTGGGCGAGCGCCTCGGCGATCGGGAAGGCGCTCATGTACACGTTCGCGCTCGTGACGCCGGCGCGCACCGTGCTGAGCGGCGCGCCCGTGTCCATGTTGGCGAGCTTCTCGCCCGAGGCGATCAGCTCGTCCAGCTGGCCGAGGATGTCGTCGCCCTCGACGATGCCGACCTTGATGCCCTTCTGCCCGTGCTTGGCGAGCACCTCGAGCACGGCCTTCATGCAGGCCTGCGGATTGACGCCGCCGGCGTTGGCGACGACGCGGATGTCCTTCGCGACGAGCTCGGGGAGCACGCGGTCGATCATCTTGACGAAGTCGGTCGCGTAGCCCGCGTCGGGCTTGCGCGCGCGCTGCTTCTGCATGATCGACATCGTCACCTCGGCCAGGTAGTCGAGCGTGAGGTAGTCGAGCGGCCCCTCGCGCACGAGGCGGATCGGGCCGAGGAGCGAGTCGCCCCAGAATCCCTGGCCGTTGGCGATGAGGATCGGTTCACGGTTCTTCATGCAGGCGGGAGAGGATAACGAGCGGGGGGGCGCGGAGCATCGGGCTGATCCGCGCAGACCCTCGCGCGGCAGGCCCACGAAGCCCCGCGTGCGCGCCGTCCACGCGCGTGGAGGCCCTCCATGGAGCTCTGCATCGCCCGGCTCGCCCTGTGCGTCGCCTGCGCCGAGCCCGTGATCGATCCCTCGCCCGCGGGGGGCTCCGTGCCCGGGCAAGTCGTGCTCGCCAGCGCGCGGATCGAATTCCGCGGGCCCTGGCACGGCGAGTATCGCGCGAAGCTCGAATCGGCGAGGGAGCGTGTGCCTGCGCGTGAAAAAACCAGGCGGGCTGGTTTTTTCACGCGTACTGGCGCAGTTCGGCGAGCACGAGCGGGAAGCGGGCGGCCTCGAGCGCGGGCAGGCACTTGGCGGCGAGGCTGCGCGCACCGCGCTCGTTGCCGCGTTCGGCGTGCACGCAGGCGGCGGCGGCCTGCGCGAGCGCGCGCAGGAGTTCGCGCGTCTGGCCCGGCGCTTCGGCGCGCCACTCCTCCTCCCAGGCCTCGTGCGCCTCGAGGAAGCGGCGCTCGGCGAAGAGCCGACCGCCGCGCTCGCCGATCACGGATAGAGCTCCAGGAGCAGATCGCTGACGGATGCGGCGCCGTTCTTCACGAAGATGCCCGCGTAGCGCGGGATCGCGCCGTCGAGCGGGATGCTGCCAATGACCGTCGCGCGCTCGCCGACCTTGAGCTCGACCTTGCCGTCGGCGTAGACGTGCGCTGCGAGCTCGGGCGACTCGCCGGGCTCGACCGGCTTCTCCAGGCGCAGGAAGGCGATGCGCTTGGGGGTGGAGGGGCTGTTGCGCGTGATGCGCACGCTCCACAGGCCGGCCTGGCCCTTGTCGTCGATGCCGGCAAGGAACCAGTCGGCGCCCTCGCGCCCGGCGATCGTCAGACCGCAGGCCGAGCCGAGCTCGATCTTGCCCGTGCGCGCGAGCTTGCCGCGCACCTCGTACTCGCCGTGCGCCTCCAGGCTCGCGTTGATGTAGCCGAGCATGCGCGTCGTGACGAGATCGACGCTGCCCTGCGCGACCTGGAAGCGGTGCTGCGGGGTCGAGTCCTCGGCGCCCCAGTAGGTGTTCTTCCAGGCGCTCGCTTCGCCCGCGAGCTCGCGGATCGAGCCGAGCATGCGGCCTGCGGCGCGCGCCCGTTCGCGCAGTCTGACGGTGGCCTCGGCGAGCTCCTTGTCGTCCTTCAGCACACCCGATGCGAGCGCGGCGAAGGTGTAGGCGCGCAGCACGAGCGGCGGCTCGGCCTTCTCGTAGTCACCGAGCAGCTTCTCCGCGCTGCGACCGAGTTCGAGCGTGCGCGAGCGCGCCGTGCGCAGCGCGGCGTTCTTCGCGTCGAGCTGCTTGAGGCGCTTCTCGAGTTCGGCGTAGCGCGCCAGGTCGAGCTTCACGCGCGAGGCGTCGGCGAGGTCGAGCACGCGCTGGTAGAGCGGCGCGGCGGCGGAGGGGCGGCCGAGGCGTTCGAGGATCTCGGCCTGCTGCACGAGCAGGTCGCCGTCGGGCTTGTCCCTGTCGATCGCCGTGCAGACGTACTCGGCGTGCGAGAGCGCGCGCGCGAGCAGGTCCTTCTCGGGCACGCGCGCTTTCTTGCCCTCCTTCGCGGAGAGCTCCGCGGCCGCGAGCTCGGCGCGCATGCGCTCCAGGCGCAGCGTGCGCGCGCGCGAATCGGTCCCGTTCTGCGTGGCGACCTCCTCGCGGATCCAGCGCGACCAGTCGCGGTCGAAGTCCTCGAAGCTCTTCCAGCCGAGCGGGCTGTCCTTGCCCAGGAAGACCTGCTCGAAGACCTTCAGCGGCTCGCCGCCGTGCTTGATCACCTCGCCGCGGTAGCGCGCGTAGAACGGGCGGAAGACGTAGTCGAGTGTCTGCGGGTCCTCGTACTGCTGCAGGAAGTACACGAGGCCCCAGCCAAAGGAGTAGTACTCGGCCGGGTACGAGGCGGGCGCGTCGTAGGAGATCACGTCGCGCGCGCTCGGCTTGCCCTGCGCGAGCTGCTGCACGAGCGAACCCAGGCGCATGCGCGCGGCCTCGGGCCAGAGCACGCGGTGGTCCGCCATCGCGACCGTGCCCTCGAAGAAGCTCGCCGTGCCCTCGTTGATCCAGGCCGGGACGAAGCCACCCTGCGCGAGCAGCGTCATGAATTGGTGGCTGGCCTCGTGGAAGAGCGTCTCGAGCATCCAGTCGAGCGAGCCGGGCCCGCCCGTGCCGGTCGAGTTGGTGCGCGAATCGTAGCAGTGCACCGTGTTCTCGCCCGGTGACCACCAGCCCTCGGGCGGAGGGCCGCCGCTCCAGCTCTTGAGCATGTCGGCGCGGTCGGGGTGGATGCGGATCGTGGCCTTCGCGCCGCGCGCCTTCTTCTCGTTGCCGTCGAAGTAGACCTCGACGTAGAAGGCGTGCAGGTCGTCCATCAGGTCGGCGACGCGCTGCGCGGCTTCCTGCTCGAGGTTCGCGGAGATCTTGTAGTACTTGCTCTCGAACTCGATCAGCGGACGGCCTGCGCTCGGCTGCGCGTCGGCTGCACTGCCGATCTCCAGGCGTTCGAAGGCCGCGCGCGCCTTGGCGAGCAGCTCGGAGACGCGCGCGGCGGTCTTGCCGGTCGAGACCGGCGGAAGGCGCTCGAGCAGGTCGATCGCGCGCTGGTTGTGGCCCTGTTCGAGCAGCTCGGCCGCGCAGTCGACGAGCGTGGTGGAGAGCTTGGCGAGGAAGGTGTCGCGGCGCGCGGCGAGCACGTCCGTGCGCCGTACGCCGGAGATGCACTGCTTCGACGCCGAGTCCTGTCCCGCACCCGCGTACAGCTCCGCGGCCTGCTCGTACCAGTGCGCGGCCTCGTCGGGGCGCTCGAGGTTCGCGAGCGTGCGCGCGTAGAGCTCCGCGGTTGCCCCGTCGCACGCGCCGCGTCGGAGATCGTCTGCGAGCAGGCGCGCGGCTCCCTCGTAGTCGCGGGCTGCGAGCTTCTCCTGCGCGGCGCGCGCATGGTCGGAGCCCGGCTTGTCGCCGCCGGTACTCGGCGCGGGGGCCGCGCCCGGAAGGAGCGCGACCCCCGCGAGGATCAGCAGGGCCGGCGCGAGAGGGTTCACTCGATCGTGTACTTGAGCGTGATCGTGCCCGAGAGCTCGAGGCCCTGCTCGATGTCCATGCTGCGGCCCTGGACTTCGAGACCCATCTGGATGTCCAGGCGCGCGCCCGAGGGGCCGGAGAACTCGAAGGAGTGCGCGTGGCCCGCTTCGAGGTCCCACAGCAGCTCGCCCTGGCCGCTGATCTCGAATTCCACGTCGACGCTCTTGGTCTCCATGGTCATGCCTTCCTGCGCCGCCTTCTCCATCGCGCCCTTGACCGTGTCGGTCAGGTCCTTGGCGCCCTTCAGCTGCAGCTCGACCGCGATCACGCCGTAGTTGTGGCCGCCGACCTCGCGCATGCCCTTGAACGTGCCCTTGGCGGTGCCGTTCAGCGAGTCGCCGAGCCAGTCGGAGAGGCTGCTCATGCCAGACATGTCGCCCATGCCCATCGGCGATTCGGCGTCGGCGCTGTCCTCGGGCTTGAGCTTGAGCTCGCCGCCCGGGGCGATGACGCTCGCGAGCTTGGCGACGTCGATCTCCCACTCATCGCCTTCCTTGACCTCTTCCTTGGGCAGCAGGACGCGCAGGTCCATGTCCTCCTGCAGGCCCTTGAGCAGCTCGCTGCGCTCCTCGGCGGGATCGAAGGCGGTCTTGTACGCCTTGCTGTCCTCGTCCCAGGTGTAGACGACCGTCTTGCCCTCGAGCTCGCTCTTGCCCTTGCCGCTCTTGTTCTGGTCCTGCGACTGGCCGGCCATCTCGATCTTGGCGTTGACCGCCATGTCGCTGCCGAGCTCGTCGTACTTGCGGCGCAGCACCTTCGGGGCGCCATCGCGCATCTTCACGTACTCGTCCTGCACGACGATTTTCTGCGACTGCGTCATCGTCATCTCGACCTCGGGCTTCATCGGGCTCTCCTGCCCGTTCATCTTCAGCGTGAGATCGTCGAGCGAGAACTCGCTCTTGTTGCTCAGCGTGCGCGTCAATTTCGTCCCCTCGGCCGGGGCGAAGTGCACTTTCGCCACTGGCGGGCGAACGGCCTGGAGCGCGGGGAGGACGAGAAGCAGGGACGCGAGGAGCAGGGTCTTCTTCATGGTGGAGTTTGCAGGTCGGCGCCGGAAGCGTACCCGAACGCCTTCGAGGGGGGCGTGAAAACGCGGCCAGTATAGGTCGCGAGCGTGCGTCCCCCTCAGTCCTTCACAGGATCCATACCGACCGCGGGTGCCGGCACTCGCCTAGGGGCAGAACACCACGTTCAGGCCGTTGCTCGCGTTGAAATTCGCCCCGCCAGCCGCGGGGTCGCGGTACCACAAGGCGAAGTTCCAGACCTCGCCCGCGTGGATCTGGCCGGACAGCGGCAGGCTGTTGTAGTCCAGCGGGTAGACCATGTCGCCGAGATCGTTCGACTGGACCAGGGGCAGTCGCGTCAGCGGCGTGCCGACGCAGCGGAAGCCATTGCCGAAGGGGACTTGTGCCTGGCTTTGGCCGTAGAAGAAGAGCCCCGCCTTGTGCGGCGGCGCGTTCACCGCGACCAGCGTGAAGTCGTTCAACGAGATGTTGCGCGAGCCCGACCAGGACATCGTCGCGCCCGCGGGGTCGAAGGAGTTCGGAGCCGCCACGCAGTAGCTCGTCGGCGTGGGGCAGGGCTGGACCGCGCGTTCGACCCAGACGAGCGCGACGTTGTCCACGTTCCAGCCGCCCAGCGAGGTCGAGGCATTCGACTGCAAGCCGAACTCGATCTGCACGGAGGGATTCCCGTCGGCGAGTGCCGAGATGTCGAGCTCCTGCGCCGACCAGCCGGTCTCGGTCAGGTTGGTCGTCGGGTTGATCCACACCTGCGCCCCGTTGACGCGCACGCGCGCCTGGTCCGAAGCCGAGCCCTGCACCGAGAGCCAGCGCTTGAAGCGCAACTTGACACCGGCGCCCGTCGTGCAATCGACCACCGGGGAGCGCAGCCAGATGTTGCAGTTGTTGTTGTAGGCGCCGTTCGAGTTGCCCGTGCCCAAGTCCGTGCCCCAGCAGCGGCTCGAGAAGTAGCCGGCGGTGGGATCGGCCCAGGCGATTCCGCTCGAGGTGCCGGACTTCGAGTTCGCGGGACCGTGCTGCCAGTCGTCGGTGCCGCTCGTCGCGCCGTGCGTCCAGCCTTGGTCTTGCGTGGCCTCGAAGCTCTGCGCCAGGAGCACGTGCACGTCGCCGACGTCGAAATCGAGGAAATCCTGGCCCGCGTTCGGCGGCCAGACCGCGTTCTGGCCGGCGTTGTCCGTCGCCTGCACGTAGTACTCGATGTGCGCGGGACCGATTTCGCCGGGGAGGTCCGCAGTCCAGGTCGGGCCACCTGCGGGGCTCATCGGGACGCTCTGCAGCGCGCCGCCGTTCACGCGGTACCAGACGTTGGCCGAGGCGACCGGCGGGTTCGCGTTGGCGCTGATCTTCGCGCTGACGGTGTAGGGACCGGCCTCGAAGGGCGTGTCCGTGAGGTCGGTCACGTCCACCAGCGCGAGGTTCGGGATCGCGTAGCCGGGGAAGCCCTGGTCGCGGAAGCCGCCGTCGATCTGCGCGTGGTGCGGCGTGCCGTTGCCCAGGTTCGCGTCGTCGTCGTCGAGCGTGAGCCACTGCGTCTCGATCACGGAGCGGATCTGGCTCTGGTTGTAGCTCTCCATCCAGGTCAGGAAGATCGTGTTCGCGATCCCGTCGCCGACCGCGTTGCCATAGGCGACGTTCAAGCGGTTGCGGATCTTCCAGGCAGCACCCATCCAGGGTTCGCCGTCGGCGTGCACCTCGCCGTAGCACGCGGGATTGCCGTCGCCACAGAACTGGCGCGTGTTGTTGCCGCTGCGCACGTACGAGCCCGGCCCGCTCCAGTCCTGCCCGTTCGTCGGCGTGTCCCAGACGTAGAGCGACCACACGTCTGCGTTGCCCTCGCCCATGCCGTCCGAGCCGTTGCCGGTGCCGTAGCGGTCGTTCATCCAGTGCCCGTGCTCGTGGCTTACGACTGTGGAGAACGAGGTGTTGACGCAACCGCCTCCCGCCGCGAAGAAGTTGATGCCGATGCCGTCGTAGAAGGCGTTGCACGTGCTCGACTGGTTCACGTCCGCGCGCGCGACGAAATCGGCCAGCGAATCGGTGGGGTTCACGCTGCGCACCCAGTCGCGCAGCGCATCCACGGAGCGGAAGGCGTTCGCCTGCGAGGTGACCGTCGCGCTCGACGCGGGGTTCATCAGCAGCGCATTCGCCTGGCCGGGTTGCAGCGTGGCCGTCAGCGAGTAGGGCGCCCCGCCGTTGTTCGTGAGCAGGTTGTAGGCGCCGATGTAGCTGACCGTCACGTCGAGCGGCGTGTTGATGCCCGGGAAGACGAAGTTCCCGTTCGCATCGGTGGTGACCGTCCCCGCGGAGCTCGACACGCTCATGTACGCCATCGGCTGCGCGGTCTCGGGATTGGAGTTCTCGTCGGGCAGAAGGCCGGGCGAGGCCATCGAGTGCACGCTGCCGGTGACGTCGAAGAACTCGACGCTCGGCACGCGGCGCAGCACTTCGCCCGTGCGCGCATCGACGTAGTGCCGGAAGCCGATCGGATCGGCGCCGGCGACGATCGACTGCAGGTCGATCGACCAGCACAAGCGCGGCTCGCGCCGTCCGGAGAGCTCGTGCTGCAGCACGACGAGCTCGGGCGCGAGCGCGCGCGTCGGCTCGCGGCCCGTCTGCGTGCGGAAGGAGTCGAGCGCACGCGCGGAAGCCGCCACGGGCTCGAGTTGCGGGGCGACGTCCAGGTTCGCCAGGCCTGGGAGCGCGCTCGACTGGATCGAGAGCAGCGTGCCCTGCTGGTCGAAGAGCACGTTCACCCAGCCGTCGACGACGCGCACGCCGCCAGCGCGCTGCTGGTACTTCACCACGGTCTTGTCCGTCGATCCGATCTGGCCCAGCGGGAGGAACTGCACGCGCGCGAGCGCGAGCGTCTCGAGGTCGACGCCGTGCAGCGGGCGCGCTTCGATCAGGCGCGCGCGTGCGAGCGCGGCGAACTCCGCGTCGTTCGCCGGCCGTTCGGAACTCGCCAGCGCACCGCCGTAGAGCAACTGCGCGAAGTCCGTGCCCTCGGCGGGGACGAGCGACCAGCGCGCGCCGTGGCGCGCCTGCCAGGTGCTCATCGCCTGTGAGAGTTCAGGCGGACGAGCTTGCGCCTGCAGAGGAAGCGCGAGGGCGCAGGCGGCGGCGAGAGGAAGACCGAGGGCGGAGAGCTGGAGTTGCATGGGGGGGAGATGTGGACGCGCGCGGCCTGCCGGGGGTTCCCGAAGGCGGATGTGACGTGCTCGATTGCAGACCGGTCTGGCGCGGGCGATGATCCGCGCTCGAACCATGAAGACCACAATTCACTACTGCGTGCAGTGAAACTACCTGCCCCAAGCGGTCGGTCTGACCGCTGAACTCAAGCAGGCCTTCCCGGGTACCGAAGTCGAGCTGATCGAGTCCAAGGGCGGTGCCTTCGAGGTGCGAGTCGAGGGCCAACTCGTGTTCTCCAAGCTGGCGGAGAAGCGCTTCCCCGCCTACCAGGAGATCCCGATCCGTCTGAGCACCTGAGTGCGGACTCGCACGCTCAACGCAGGGCGACGAACAGGAGCAGACCCAGTACAACCAGGTACAGGACGACCGAGGTCGCTTCTGGAGCGACTCTTTGGTTCCTGAAAGGCGTGTTGCTCGGCATGGAGGGGGGGCGGCCGCGGGGTTGAGAAATCCTGAGAAGTCGTGGTCGGTCAGCGGCCCGGCTGCCTGAATTCTTACCACGTGGCCGACGATTTGGGGGAGACCGTGGTGGATTCTGCGGGTTGGAGGGAAACTCCTTCGCGAACGAACACAACTAGCCCCCCGCCGGGAGCTCCAGGACACGAGGAACCCATGCGCCTGCCCCTGAATTCGGTCCTGCTCGGGACCCTGCTCTGCTCGCTCTGCGTCGGCACCGAGGATGGCTCGGCCGCCCGGCCGGGGACCTTCGGCCAGGTCGCGCCCCAGTCGGGGGACGTGCGGCTCTCCGACGCGGTTCCACACCAGGACGACCACGGCGGAACGCTGCAGCAGCTCGTCTGCGCGGCTGGTTCACCTTCGGGCTTCGCCCTGCTGTGGCGCGACCACCGCGAGGGGATGATGGGGCTCTATCTCGGCCGCTTCGACCGCGAGGGCCGGATCCTCGAGCCCGAGCGCCCGATCCACCACCCTTACGCGGGACGCCGGCTGCAGCCCGCACTCGCCGTCGATCCGCGCGGCGGGGGGATCTCGCTGTGGACGGCGGACTCGCTCAATCTGCCGGTCCTCTTCGCGCACACGTACGATGCGCAGAGCCAATGGCAGGGCGGCGACCAGGCGCTGACCGAGCTCCCGACGCAGATGCACGACGCGAGCGAGCGCAAGCGCGGCGTCGAACTCCCGACAGCGGCCCCGCTCGAGAAGGGCGGCTTCGCCGTCGCGTGGACCCAGCGCGGAGCCGTGCTGTGGACCTCCCTCAAGCCCGACGGCTCGAAGGGCGACTCGATCGCGCGTCTCAACCCCAAGGACCAAGAGGCCGATCCCGGCGTCCAGCTCAGCGGTTCGGGCAACCAGGCCCCGCTCGCGATCTGGCACGCGGACGGTCGTCTGTGGTCGCTCTCGCTGCGCAATCCGCGCGCGACGGCGCACGATCTGGGGGCGGGCACGCTGATCCGCGCCGTGGCACGCGCGGACGGCGGCGCCTGGCTGCTGGTCAGCGGGCCGGAGGGGAGCACGGCGCGCCGGTTGCGCGCGGACGGCAACCCCGAGGGCAAGCCGCTCGCGGCCTGCGGCGCGGGCGAGCAAGCGCTCGACCTCGCGCTGATCGGAGACGATCTCGCACTGCTCGTCCAGACGCAGGGTGCGAAACGCGGGGAGACTCCCGGCCGCGGACGCGGCGGGCGCACGCAGAGCGCGAGTGGCGACGCGAGCTTCCAACTGCGTCTCTTCGACGCCGCGCACGGCGGCGACGCGCGCGCGATCGAGTTCCTCTCCGCCGAGGCCAAGCCCAGCGGCACACCGCTCGTCGTCTCCGACGGCAGGCGCCTGCTCGTCGCCTGGACCGATTCGCGCGAGGGCGATCCCGATGTTTTCGCGCGTCTGGTCGATCCGGCCGCCGCGGAGCCGCTGCGGCCCGAATTCCGCGCGAACACCGACCGTGCCAGCGCCGACCAGAGCAACTACCGGCTCGCGAGCTCCGCTTCCGAAGCGCTCGTCACCTGGTCGGACAAACGCGACGGGGTGCCGCAGGCCTACGCGCGCCGAATCCAGGCGCCGGGGAGCTTCGAGGGCGGCGAGTTCCTCTTGCCCGGCCAGGATGCGCAGGCAGGTTCGGGGCCCGTCGCACCGGCGCTGCAGCCCGACGGAGTCTGCGGGTTCGCCTGGAGCGACAGCGCCGGCGCGCTGCACTTCGCCGCCGTGGACCGCGGAGCGAAGCTGATCGCGGAGGCGCGCGTGCTCCAGCCCTCGGGCGCACGCGACTGCGCGCTGCTCGCGCTGCCCTCCGGACAGGGATGGCTGTGCGCCTGGGCCGGGTCGGAGCCGGGAGTCTGGATGAAGCGCATCGACCTCGGCGGGGTTCCCTCGGGCGAGCGGCAGCAGCTGAGCCGAGCGTCTTCCGTCCCGATGAACAACGTGGAGCTGTGTTTCCTCGGAGGGCGGCGCGTCGTGGCCGCCTGGGACCAGGACGACGGCGGTTGGAAGATCCGCGGGCGGTTCGCCGGCCTTGACGGGGTGCCCAGCGGCGATGTGTTCGAGCTCGACGGTTCGCCGCGGCACCAGGACTGGGATCCCGCGCTCGCGCCGACGGGCAAGGGCGGCTTCGTCGTCTCGTGGACCTCGGGTGCCTCCGATGACCGCACGCGCGACGTGGTGGCGCGCTTCTTCGACGGCGACGCGCACGCGGAAGGGCCGCTCTTGTGGATCAGCCCGACGGTCAACGAGCAGGACTTCTCCGACATCGTGCGCCTCGCCGACGGCACGTGGGCGGTCGCCTGGGAGGACGACATCTCGGGGCTCGACGACACGTACGCCCGCCGGATCCAGAAGGACCAGCGCCAGCTCGGGCCGATCGTGCGCCTCAACCTGCTCCAGACCAAGTCGATCGAGGACCGCTGCGCCCCGCGCGTGGTGGCGCTCGCTGACGGGCTCGTCTCCGCGTTCGGTGACCGCAGCCGTTCGCTGGGCTGGGACGTCCGCGTGCGTGTGCTGGGGCCCCGCTTCGACGTGCCTGAGAAGCCCTAGTCCCCCAGGAGGGAAGGCCGCCGAAGGACGGAACCTTCATCTGCGCCCGCGCCGTCCCAATCCTGGTCCTGCACCGACGGTCTTGGCCACCGTGGTCGCCACCGGCTGACCTCAGGAGCGGTGCGGGCCCCCCCAAGGAACGCCAGCCGCGTGCACGATCGCGGCTGGCGTTTCTCCTCTCCTGGGTCGGGGGGGCCGTTCGCATTCGGGTGGGCGATCTGCTATCCGGTGGACTCTTCAGGTGACGCGAAGGAAAGCATGCCGACCACGATGACCGAGGAGTCCACACGCACGGCGGAGCCGCGTTCCGGCCCCGCTCCCATTCCCCACAGCAAGATCGTCGCCACGATCGGACCGGGCAGCGAGGACCGCGTCGGCGAGCTGATCGACGCGGGGATGTCGGTGGCGCGCATCAACTTCAGCCACGGCACCGAGGAGGATTTTCTGCGCCGTGTGCAGAAGATCCGCGCCGCGGCGGACGAGCGCATGCGCGCGATCGGGATCCTGGCCGACATCCAGGGCCCGAAGATGCGCATGGGCCGCTTTCCCGGAGGGATTCTCGCGCTCGCTGAAGACCTGCGCGTCCGCCTGCGCCAGGGCTCGGGCGTCGCTCCCAGCGGCGAGGTCTGGCTCGATTTCGGCGGCTTTCTCGAGGCCGTTCGGCCCGGACACCGCGTGCTGCTCGCCGACGGCAAGGTCGAACTCGTCGCCGAGCGCGTCGAGTCGGACTCCATCCTGGCGCGCGTGACGCGCGACGGCGAGCTCAAGGATCGCCAGGGCGTGCACTTCCCCGACAGCCGCATCGCCTACGACCTGCCGACGGCGGCCGACCGCACGAACCTCGAGCTCGCGCGCAAGGCGGGCATCGACATGATCGGGATCAGCTTCGTCTCCAGGCCCGAGGAGGTCGCGACCGTGCGCGCGCTCATCCCGGGCGCGCTGATGATCTCCAAGATCGAACGCCTCGCGGCGCTCGAGAACATCGACGCGCTGCTCGAGGAATCCGACGGCATCATGGTCGCGCGCGGCGATCTGGGCGTGGAGGCGGAGCTCGAGCAGCTCCCGCTGATCCAGAAGTCACTGATCCAGTCGGCATTGCGCGCGGGCAAGTTCACGATCACCGCGACCGAGATGCTCGAGAGCATGATCGAGTCCTCGCGGCCGACGCGCGCGGAGGTGACCGACGTCGCCAATGCCGTGCTCGACGGCTCGGATGCGCTGATGCTCTCGGCCGAGACGGCCGTCGGCGCGCACCCGGTGGAGAGCGTCGAGACCATGGCGCGCATCGCGCGCGCGGTCGAGCACAGCCAACGCTACCTCTCGATGCCGCTGCCCTCGTTCCGCCAGGCGGAGACGAACTTTCCCAACGCCGTCGCGCTCGCAGCCGTGCAGGCGGCGCAGGCACTGGGAATCTCGCGCATCGTGGCCTTCACCGAGACGGGCAACTCGGTGCGCCTGATCTCGCGCTACCGGCCGGCCGCGGATGTGTACGCGCTCTCGCCGAATCCGCAAACCGTGAACCACATGACCGTGCTCGCGCACGTTCGGCCGATGCTCTTCCGCCGCGAGCGCAGCCTGGAGGACATGCTCTACATGGCCTCGGAGATGCTCGTCGTGCGCGGCTTCGCGCAGTACGGCGACGCGCTGGTGTTCGTCGCGGGCGTCCCCGCCGGGCAGAAGAGCTCGACCAACGTGATGAAGATCCACCGCATCGGCGAAGAAGTGAAGATGCACTAGGAAAAGCTGCGGGGCGCGACTGGCGCGCCCCGCATGCAGACGGAGAGAGAGCGATCCGTCCGGTTCTCAGGGCATCGAGTGGCACAGGTTGCAGGCGATCTGCTGGCCTTTGGCGATGTTGTAGGTGTGGCCCTCCGCATTGAACACGCGGTTGTCGCCCGCACGCGAGAGCACCGTGCCGAGCAGGTTCGTTCCGTGGCAGGGCTTGCACGAGGACGTCCCGTGGCTCTCGGTGTAGTCGCCGTGCCCACCGATGAAACTGCCGCCGATCGGGTGCATCCCGTGCGGGCCGTTCAGGTTCGTCGGCAGCGAGTTCGCGTGGCAAGCGGCGCATTCCAGGATCGGTCCGGAGTGGCCCTGGATCTGCATGGACGCGACGTTGTCGTTGGCGAGTGCATCGGAGTTCGGCCACTCAGCGTGCGTGCTGCCGTGGCAACCCTCGCAGGCGACACCGCCGTGTCCCTTGCTGAAGCGGAAGAGCGTGTTGCTGTTCTCCGCAAAGCGCGTGTTGACGGCCAGGATCGGCGAAGCCGCCAGGTCGCCCGTGCGCCAGGCCTGCTGCAGGCGGATGCCGTCCGGCGCAGCGACCGTCCCGCCACCCGACAAGTGCGAGACCGCGTCGCCAGTGTGGCACGACTGGCAGCGCGGCAGGTCCTTCCACGGCCGGCGCGAGCCGCCGTCGTTCTGTCCGTCGAGGCTGCCGCCGGTCGCAAGCGGGAAGTCACCGCCCACGGAGAGCATGTCGCCGTGGCAATTGCGGCATTCCATGCCGCCGGTCTCCATCGCGCCGCGCAGGCATTGCGTGATCACGCCCGGATGGCACTGGTAGCAGGTCTGCACCGCCGTGCCGTTGGGCGGGAAGATCGGGTTGCCCTGACTGTCGGTCAGGTGGCCGTGGTGGGAGTGCATCACGGTCGACATCCGCTTGGGCAGCGGGAGCGCGTTGACGTCGTGGTGCGTGCCTGTCGTGGTCTGGCCTGTGCTCTGCAGGTTCCCGTAGGGGTCGCCCGTTCCGGCGAGGTCGAGCGCCGGCGAGTAGTGGCACTTGGCGCACAGGACCGGCGTCTGGTTGACCAGGTGCGTGCCGACCGCGTGGTCGTGCAGGATCAGCACGTTCCACTTGGCCTGCAGTTCCGAGTCGGGATCGTTCGACCAGGTCACGGTCGGGTCGTTCGCGGCGATGCCGCCTGTCGTGTGACAGTTGCGGCAATCGGTCTCGGTCGCGACCGGCACGACGATGTCGGTGGTCGAGAGCGACGCCCCGGCGAGGTTCGTCGCGCGCACACGCAGCAGCGGGAAGGGGTTGTAGCCGCCGCTGTCGTCGGTGGGGGTGAGCGGCACGCCGAAGGCCCGGAACATGCTCTCGGCGGCGATCCACTCCATCGCCTGGGGACCGTGCGGCTGCGCGTCGCGCGGCATGTAGAGCCCGGTCAGGCCCATCCCGGCCGGCAGGTTCGCCCCGAAGAGCGCCGGCGCGTATAGCCAGAAGTCGGTCTTGCCGATGCTGTGCGAGTTGACCGAGCCCGTCGCGTCCGCGACTTGCTCGTAGGTGACGTGCACGCTGCCCGGGTCGAGCAGCTGCGGCTGGCCCCCCGGCGTGCGGTAGAGCACCTGCGCGTTGAACACGTTGAAGGGCGGGAGGATCGAGAAGACCGAGAATTCCCGGTCCATGCAGTGCATTCCAAGGTCGTTGGCCGCCAACACGCGGTAGTTCCCGGGCGGGATCGTCGGGGGCGTGGTCGGGGGATTTTGGGTCGAAGTCGTGCCCTGCGAGCAGGAGGCGGCGACAAGAATGGACGCACACAGCAGGGGGGAGGTCCTCATGGTGCTCGGATTGGAAGCTCTACCGTCGTGCGGCAACACCCAGCCGAGGTCCGTACGCAGGTTCGGGCGCCTCGAGCGCTCGCGATGACCGTTGCGACACCTTCGGAGCGTTTTGCACCTCCGGCCGGCGCGCAACCCTCCCCTGGCGGCCGAGGGAGGGGGGAGCCGGAGCTCGAACGTGACTGGATCGAGAACCGGCGGCGTCCTGCACGGGGGCCGATGTGCGGATGCGCGGAGTTCGCACGCAAGATGATTCTTTCGCAACCAGCCCGGTTGACGTGCGCGAGTCCTACCGACAGAGTACCGCGCCCCCTGCTTCGCACCGATGTTGAATACACGCTTCGATTTCTCCCGGCTGCGCACGTTGACCCGCTTCCTCAACGGGTCCGATGCCCGGACCGAGGACCGTCGACCGGGCGCGCGCGTGCTGTGCGTGGCGAGCGGAAAGGGCGGCACGGGCAAGAGCATCATGGCCTCGAACGTCGCCGTGCTGCGCTCCCAGCGCGGCGAGCGCGTCCTGCTCGTCGACTTCGACGCGGGTTTGGCCAACGCCCATCTGCTGCTCGGCCTCGCCCCGCGCTACGACTTCGGCCACGTGCTCGACGGCAGCATCCAGGCGCGCGACGCGATCGTCGTCGGACCGCTCGGTCTCTCGCTGATTTCGGGCGGCGTCGGCCGGCATGCGCTCGCGAATCCGACCCGCCGCGAGCTCGAGCTGCTCTTCGACGCGCTCCGGCCGCTCGAGCAGGAGTTCGACCTCATCATCGTCGACCTCGGCGCCGGCCTCTCGTACAGCACCGTCGCGCACCTCGCCGCCGGGAGCACGCTGCTGCTCGTCACCAACCACGAGATCACGGCCCTCTCCGACGCCTACGCGCTCTACAAGCGCGCGCACATGGTCAACCCCCACATCCGGGTCGGGATGGTCGTCAACCGAGCCCCGGACGAGGCCCAGGCCATGAGCGCCTGGGAGCGCTTCAAAGCGACTTCCTTCCAATTCCTGGGCCACCACCCCGAACTGGTCGGCTGGGTGCCCGCCGACGAGGCCGTCCTGCGCAGCGTCCAGGCGCGCAAGCCGGTCAGCCTGACCGAGCCGGACAGCCGCGCCGCCCGCGCGATGGCCAAGGTCGCCGCCTGGGCCCCGATCGAGGTCGCGCGCACGACCAGCGCCTTCTACGAGCGCGCGCGCAAGGCCCTGCGCTAGTCTCTGGCACATGGGACTTCCTGCAGGCGTGCCGGGCGAACTCTGGGTCACGACCGCCAACCACTTCGACGGCTACCGCGTCGCGCGCTATCTGGGCGTGATCCGGGGCATCACGGTGCGCAGCCGCTCGATCGTGGGCAACTTCGGCGCAAGCATCCAGACGCTCTTCGGCGGTCAGATCTCGCTCTACACCGAGCTGGCGGAGAAGGCGCGCGCCGAGGCTTACGAGCACATGCACGCCCACGCCATCGCGGCCGGCGCGAACGCGGTGCTCGCCATGCGCTACGACGCCAACGAGATCACACCCGGCGTGACCGAGGTGCTCGCCTACGGCACGGCGGTCGTCATCGAACCGCTGCCGCCCGGCACACCCTACCGCTGAATCCGGGGCATCCGCGGCCTTGCTCCGCGGCGGGCGAGGAGCGTAGCCTGCGCGCATGTTCGTCCTCGCGCTCGTGAACCAGAAGGGCGGTTGCGGGAAGACCACGGTCGCCGTGAACCTCGCAGGTGCGCTCGCGCAGCTGGGTCACAGCACGCTGCTCATCGATCTTGACCCGCAGGCGCACGCGACGATGGCGCTCGGCTGCGCCCCGCGCGCCGGCGTCGACGCGACGGTCTTCGACGTGCTCGCGGGCGAGACGAGCCTCGACGAGGCCGCCGTCGCGGCAAGCGGAGGTGTGTGGCTCGTGCCCGCTGCGCTCGAGCTGGCCGAGTTCGAGGAGCTCGCCGCGCGCCTCCTGCACCCCGAGGGCATCCTGGCCGAACGCCTCGAACCCACGCGCGAGAGCTTCGATTTCGTCGTGCTCGACTGTCCGCCGCGCGCGGACGGCGTTCTGACGGCCAACGCGCTGCGCGCCTGCGATTGCGCGGTGTTGGTGGTCGAGACGGGCGCTTTCGCATTGCAGGGCGCGATCGCGGCACAACGCATCCTGCTCGAGCGCCACCAGCGCGAGGAGCATGCGTTCGGAGTGCGCGTGCTCGCCACGATGTTCGACCGGCGTCTGCGCATCGCGCGCGAGATCCTGATCGCGCTGCAAGCGCGTTTCGGCCCGGCGCTCTTCCACACCGCCATCCGCGAGAGCGTGCGCCTGCGCGAGGTCGCGGCGCTCGGCGCTCCGGTGCAGGTGATCGATCCCTCCTCGCGTTCCTGCCAGGACTTCCGCGCCCTGGCCGCCGAGGTGCTCGCGCTCGCCGCGGGCGAAGAACAGCCCGAGTCACGCACAACCGCGTCCGCTGCGGACGCCGGAACGAGGTAGAGATGGACGCACTGGCATTGCTTTGCACGCTGCACGCCGATGGTCCCGCCACGTGGCGGTCGCTGCGCGAGAACGGCTGCGACTCGCTGGCCGGGCTCTCTCGCTTCCAGCCCGATGAGCTCTCCGAGATCCTGGGCGGGACGACTGCGAGCGCGAAACGCTTCCTGCGCGAGGCGCGTCTGCTCGGCGAGCGTTCGGGCCATTCCTGGCTCGAGCGCGAGGAGTCCGCGCCGAGCGTGCACGCCGCCGCGCCCGCGGCTGTCGCGCTGCCCGAGCTCACGGAGGAGGTCGTGCTTCCGATGCGCGACCAGCAGATCGTCGACGATGTGTTGCGCGCCTGGCGCGAAGAGGACACGAAGGAGTTCGCCCAGGGCGTGGCCGCGCCGGAGCCCGCGCCCGCTGCGCCGGCTCCCGAACCCCTCGTCGCGCGCGGGACCGCGCTCGAACCTGGACTCGTCGATGGGCTGAGCGAGAGCGCTTGCGAGCGCCTGCACGCCGAGGACGTGCACACGCTCGAGGATCTCGTCGATTCGGACCTGGGCCAAATCGCGCTGCACTCGGGCCTGGGCTACTCGCGCCTGTACCGCTGGCGCTCGCTCGCGGAGCGCCAACTGCGCAGCCAGCTGCGAACGGAACGCGCGATGGATGCGCAGGCACCCGAGTCGTTCCCCGAGGAGCGCCTCTCGCCGGCCGAGATCCCGATGCTCGCGCCCGCCCGCGATCTGCTGGCGATCCCCGGGCGCGCGGAGCTCCCGCGCCGTTCGGTGCGCTGGTCGCCGCTCGAAGAGGGGGCCGCCGGCCCCTTCGCCTGAGCCGCGTGCGCTGGCGCGCGGACGCCGCTGCGCGTTAGTCTGTGCGCCCGCTCGATCCTGGGCGGCCCCGGAGATCCGCCTTGCCCGGCACCGTGAACCCCGCCTCTGCGTCGACCCTGATCCCTTCCGCCGCCGGCCGCTCGGGGGACGACCCGATCTTCGCCCTCAACTCCGAGGCCAAGCGCCGGGCCGCCGCGGGCGAGTCCGTGATCAACGCGACGCTCGGCGCGCTGATGGAGGACGACGGCTCGCTGGCCGTGATCCCGAGCGTGATCGAGGCGCTCGCGCGCGTGCCGAGCCAGAAGGCCGCGGCCTACGCGCCCATCTCGGGCGACGCGAAGTTCCTCGAGGCCGTGATCGCGGATGTCTACGGCCCGGGGGAGCTCGCGGCGCAGACCGTCGCCGCGGCGACGCCGGGTGGCACGGGCGCGCTGTACCACGCGCTCACGAATTTCCTCGAGCCGGGCCAGGCGCTGCTGACCACGAGCTACTTCTGGGGCCCGTACCAGACGATCGCCTCGCACACCGGCCGGCGCCTGGAGACCTTCGAGATGTTCGCGCCCTCGGGCGGCTTCCACCTCGCGGCCTTCGAGGCTGCGCTCACGCGCCAACTCGAGCAGCAGGGCCGCGCGCTGCTGTTCCTCAACTCGCCCTGCCACAACCCGACCGGCTACTCGCTCGACGAGCGCGAGTGGGAAGCTCTCGCCGGCATCGTGCAGCGCGCCGGCGAGCGCGCGCCGCTGGTCGTGCTGGTCGACCTCGCCTACGCGCGCTTTGGCTCGAAGAGTTCGCAGAGCTGGACGCGCCACGTGCCGCAGATGAGCTCCGCAGCGACCGTGCTCGTTGCCTGGTCGGCCTCCAAGGCCTTTGCGCAGTACGGTGCGCGCGTCGGCGCGCTGCTCGCGACCTGTGGCGCCGCGGCCGAGCGCACGCGCATCGCGAACGCGCTCTCCTTCGCCTGCCGCGGCACCTGGTCGAACTGCAATCACCTCGGCCTGCTGGCGATCTCCGAGCTGCTCTCCGAGCCTGCGCTGCGCGCGCGCGCCGACCTCGAGCGCGAGCGCCTGATCCGCCTGCTCGACGAGCGCGTCGGCGCCTTCAACCGCGAGGCCGCGCGCGCGGGCCTCCAGTACCCGCGCTACGAGGGCGGCTTCTTCGTCTCGGTCTTCACGCCCGAGCCCGAAGCCTGCGCCGCCAAGCTGCGCGAGGAGGGCATTTTCGTCGTGCCGCTCAAGGGCGGAGCCGTGCGCATCGCGCTGTGCTCGACGCCGGCCAGGGACGTGCCGCGCCTGGTCGCGGCGCTCGGGCGCGCGACCGGAAGGTGAGCGGGGGATGGACGCTCCCCCTGCGCAGCGCGATCCCTCGAGCGACTGGGAGCTCGCGCATCGCTACGGCCCGCGCGTCCACATCCTCGACAACGTCTTCCTGCTCTCGGCGCTCGCGCGCATCGGTTCGCCGCAGGTCGCGCACCGCGACCTGATGGCGCTCCTGCGCACGGTCTACCAATCGCTGCTCGTCACCGCCTGCGGCCGCGAGCTCCCGCGCCGTGCGGTCGAGCGCCAGACGCGCATGGCCGCTGCGCACCCGCAAGCCGGCTTCTACCGCGGCCCGGCCTTCGACGAGCGGACCGAGGTCGTGGTGGTCGACATCATCCGCGCCGGGATCGTGCCCGCGCAGGTGTGCTTCGAGCTGCTCGTGAGCCTGCTCGACGAACAGCGCGTGCGCCTGGACCACTTGACCATGGCGCGCCGCTCCGACGCGCAGGGCCACGTCACCGGCGTCGACCTCTCGGGCTCGAAGATCGGCGGGCGCATCGAGGGCTCCGTGCTGCTCCTGCCCGACCCGATGGGCGCGACCGGCGCGACGACCGTGCGCGCGCTGCGGCACTACGCGGAGCACTGGGGCAAGCCGGCCAAGGTGATCGCGCTGCCGATGATCGCGACGCCCGAGTATCTGCGCGCGGTGCTCGAGGCGAACGCGGAGCTGGTCGTGTACACCGCGCGCTTGGACCGCGGCCTCTCCGACGCAGAGGTGCTCGCGACGATCCCGGGCACGCACTGGGATCGCGAGAAGGGCCTCGACGAGCAGAGCTACATCGTCCCCGGTGCCGGAGGCATGGGGGAGGTGATCAACAATGCGTGGTGCTGAGGCTCCAGCCGCGCGCAGCACGGGAGAAGCGCCGAGACTGGTCGTGCTCGCCGGACCGAACGGTGCGGGCAAGTCGACCACCGCGCCCTCGATCCTGCGCGATGCCCTCGCGGTGCGCGAGTTCGTGAACGCGGACACGATCGCGCAAGGGTTGTCGGCCTTCGACGTCGATGCAGCCGCGATCCGTGCGGGTCGGATCATGCTCGACCGCATCCATGAACTCGCTCGAGAGCGTGTCGACTTCGCTTTCGAAACAACTCTCGCAAGCCGGAGTTTCGCGCCGTGGATCCGGCAGTTGGGCAGCGCTGGGTATCAGATCGAGCTCGTGTTCGTCTGGCTGGCGTCGCCCGAACTGGCTGTTGCGCGAGTGGCGAGTCGGGTTCGCCGTGGTGGGCATTCCGTGCCCGAATCAGTCATCCGACGTCGGTATGAGCGCGGCCTACGGAACTTCTTCCAGCTCTACCGACCACTCGCGGACCACTGGCACTTTCTCGACAACTCTGGCCCCAGGCCGATTCACCGGATTGCCGAGGGAGTCGGAGTGGGAGAGAATAGGATCGAAGATGAACGACTCTGGCAGCAACTCGTCGAGCAATGGGAATGAGGCCGAGCGTCGACTGACCGAGTCTGATCGGATCGTCGCCGCCGCGCGGAAGGCCACAGCCGAAGCTATCCGCCAGCACAAATTGCTCGGGGATCCCATCGCGGTGTGGCGCGACGGCAAGGTCGTCATCGTGCCGCCCGTAGAGATCCGTGAGACACCCGACGACTACTGACGCTCCGCCAGTTTCGGCAGCGCCTCGCTCGACCAGCCGCCGCCGAGCGCCTTGACCAGCTGCACCGCCGCGGCGAAGCGCGCGCCCTCGGTCTGTGCCAGCGCGCGTTCGAGCGCGAGCGCGTTGCGATCGCTGTCGAGCACGTCGAGGTAGCCCGAGAAGCCCGCGTCGAAACGCTGGCGCGCGAGCTGGGCGCCGTTGCGCGCCGCCTCGAGCGCCTCGGACTGCGCCGCGGACTGCTCGCGCAAGAGGCGCGTGGCGGCGAGTGCGTCGTCCACCTCGCGCAGCGCGACCAGCACCTGCTGGCGGTAGGCGGCGACACTCTCCTCCCAGGCGGCCTTGGCGCGCTCGACCTCGGCCGAGAGCCGCCCGCCGTTGAAGATCGGAACCGTGATCCCCGCGCCGATGTTCCAGATGCGGCTGGGGAAATCGAGCAGGTCGGTGAGCTCGTTGCTCTCGTAGCCCGCGCCCGCGGTCAGGCGGAAGGACGGCAGGCGCGCGGCCTCGGCGACGCCGATCTGCGCGTTGCGCGAGGCGAGCACGCGTTCGGCGGCGACGATGTCGGGACGGCGTTCGAGCAGCTCGCCGGGCAATCCGGCGGGCACGAGCGGCGGCTCGCTCGGCAGGCTGGCGCGTTCGGCGATCTCGAGCCCGGCGGCGCTGGTGCCCGTGAGCAGCGCCAGGGCGCGCGCGAGTTCGCCGCGCGAGCGCGTCGCGCCCGAGAGCTCGGCCTGCGTGCTGGCCGACTCGGCGTGCGCGCGCGCGAGATCGAGCTCGGTGCCCGTGCCCTGGTCCATGCGCGACTGCGCGATCTCGAGCGCCTGGCGGCGCAGGTCGAGCGTGCGCCGCAGCGCCGCGACCTCGACGTCGGCCGCGCGCACGGCGAAGTACAGGCTCGCGACCTCGGCCTGCACCGAGAGTCGCGCACCCGCGAGCAGCGCTTCCTGCGCCTGCTCGCCGCGCTGGGCGGCTTCGATGCCGCTGTGCACGCCGCCGAAGACGTCGGGTTCCCAGCTCGCGTCGAGCGGGACGCGCAGCGAGGTCTGGTGCGAGATGGGGATGCGGAAGGCGGAGTTCTCCGAGTTGCGGCTGCGCGTGGCGCTCGGGTCGAAGCTGAGGCTCGGCTCGAGCCCTCCGCGCGCGCCACGCGTCTGCGCGCGCGCCTGCTGCACGCGCGCGGTCGCGGCCGCGAGGTCCTGGTTGTGCTCGGCCGCGCGCTGCTCGAGCGCGTCGAGCTCGGCCTCGCCGAAGATCGTCCACCAGTGCTCGCCCGGGATCTCCGGGGCGGCAGTTTGCGTGGACTGCGAGAAGCCCGCCGGCACGTCGAGCTCCGGACGCCTGTAGTCCGGACCGGCGTGCGCGGCGCAGCCCTGCAGGAAGAGCGCGGCGAGGACGAGCGAAGCGATCACGCCGCCGGTTTGCGCGAGGGGGGCGCGGTGGTGTTTCTCCGCGGCCTTGCGGGCGTTCCAGCTGCGCATTAGGATCGCGTAGAACACCGGTGTGAGCACGAGGCCGAGGAAGGTCACGCCGATCATCCCGGAGAAGACCGCGATGCCCATCGCGCGGCGCATCTCGGAGCCAGCGCCGTGGCTCGCCACGAGCGGGTACACGCCGGCGATGAAGGCGATGCTGGTCATCAGGATCGGGCGCAGGCGCAAGCGTGCGGCCGCGACGGCGGCGTCGGCGGCGGAGAGGCCCTCCTCCTGCTTCACGCGCGCGAACTCGACGATCAGGATCGCGTTCTTGCAGGCCAGACCGACGAGCACGATCAGGCCGATCTGCGTGAAGATGTTGTTGTCACCGTGCCGGAGCCACACGCCGACCAGCGCGAAGAGCAGGCACAGCGGCACGATCAGGATGATCGCCAGCGGCATGCGAAAGCTCTCGTACTGCGCCGCGAGCACCAGGAACACGAGCAGGATGCACAACGGGTAGACGTAGGCCGCGGTGTTGCCGGCGAGGATGCGCTGGTAGGTGAGCTCGGTCCACTCGAAGCTCATGCCCGAGGGCAAGCCCTTCTTCGCGATGTTCGCCATCAGCTCCTCGGCCTGGCCCGAGCTGTAGCCGTCCGCGGGACCGCCGCTGATCTCTGCCGCGGGAGAGCCGTTGTAGCGCATCACGCGGTCGGGACCGTGCGCCTCCGAGACCTGCACGAGCGTGCCGAGCGGCAGCATCCCGCCCGATTCGTTGCGCACTTGCAGTCGCGCGATGTCGCTCGGGTCGTCGCGGAAGGAAGAGTCGGCCTGCACGATCACCTGGAAGGTACGGCCGAAGCGGTTGAAGTCGTTGACGTACAGCGAGCCGAGGTTCATCTGCAGCGCGTCGTAGACCTGTCCGAGCTGCACGTGCTGGGAACGCGCTTTCTCGCGGTCGATGTCGGCATGCAACTCGGGCACGTTGACCGTGAAGCCCGAGAAGGTGTTGGTCAGGCCGGGAGTCTGCCAGGCCTGGCCCACGAGCCCCTGCGTCGCGCCGTAGAGCGCGTCGTAGCCGAGGTCGCTCTTGTCCTCGACGTACAGTTTGAAGCCCCCGAGCGCGCCCATGCCGTTCACCGGCGGCGGTTGCACCGCGAGCACGAAGCCCTCCTGGATCGCGCTGAACTCGCGGTTCAGGTCGGCCGCGATCGCGGCGCCCGAGAGCTCCTCGCTGCTCCGCTTCTCGAAGGGCTCGAGGCCGATGAACACGATGCCCGCGTTGGGGGCGGCCGCGAAGCCATTGATCGAGAGGCCGGGGAAGGCGACGGTGTGCTCGACGCCCTTGTGCTTCATCGCGATCTCGCCCATGCGCCGGACCACGGCCTCGGTGCGGTCGAGCGAGGCCGCGTCGGGCAGCTGCGTGAAGGCGACGAGGTACTGCTTGTCCTGCGTGGGCACGAAGCCGGTCGGCGTCTTCTGGAAGGCCCACCAGGTCAGGAAGACCAGGCCCAGGTAGCCCGCGAGCATGAAGCCCTTGTGGCGGATCGCTCCCGCCACGCTGCGCGAGTAGTTGTGGCTGCCCATTTCGAACAGGCGGTTGAAGGGCCGGAAGAACCAGCCCAGCAGGAAGTCGAGCACGCGCGTGATGCGGTCCTTGGGCGCGTCGTGCGCGCGCAGCAGCAGTGCGGAGAGCGCGGGCGAGAGCGTCAGCGAGTTGAAGGCCGAGATCACGGTCGAGATCGCGATCGTGATCGCGAACTGCTCGTAGAAACGGCCGGTGAGGCCGCTGATGAACGCGGTCGGGATGAAGACCGCGCACAGCACCAGCGCCGTGGCGATGATCGGCCCGGTGACCTCCTTCATCGCCTGCGCGGTGGCATCCGCCGGGCTCTTGCCCAGGCTGATGTTGCGCTCGACGTTCTCGACGACCACGATCGCGTCGTCGACCACGATGCCGATGGCGAGCACCAGACCGAAGAGCGAGAGCGCGTTGATGCTGAAGCCGAAGGCGTGCATCGCCGCGAAGGTTCCGACGAGCGAGATGGGCACCGCGGCGAGCGGGATCAGCGAAGCGCGCCAGGTCTGCAGGAAGACGATCACCACGATCACGACCAGCGCGATGGCCTCGAGCAGCGTCGTGATCACGGCCTGGATCGACTTGCGCACGAAGACCGTCGGGTCGTAGACGATGCGGTACTCCAGATCGTCGGGGAAGTTCTTCGAGAGCTCCGCCAGCTTGGCGCGCACGTCGCTCGAGAGCTGCAGCGCGTTGGCGCCCGGCGACTGGAAGATCGGCAGCGCGATCGCGACCTGGTTGTCGAGCAGCGAGCGCAGCGAGTAGCCCGAGGCACCGAGCTCGACGCGCGCGACGTCCGAGAGGTGCGTCTTCTGCCCCTGGGGCCCGACCTTCACGATGATCTTCTCGAACTCGTCCTCGGACACGAGGCGCCCCTGAGTGGTGAGCTGGGTCTCGAAGGCGCTCGGACTGCTGAGCGGCGACTGGCCGATGGCGCCGGCCGCGACCTGCGTGTTCTGCGCGCGGACCGCGTCGACGACGTCGCTGGCGGTCATGCCGCGCGCGGCGAGCTTGTCGGGGTCGAGCCAGATGCGCATGGCGAACTCGCCCGCACCGAAGATCTCGACGTCGCCGACGCCTTGGATGCGCGCGAGCTCGTCCTTCACCTGCAGCGAGGCGAAGTTGCGCAGGTAGATCTCGTCGTAGCGGCCCTTGGGCGAGACCAGGTGCGCCACCATCGTCAGGTCGGGCGACTGCTTGGTGGTCGTGACGCCCAGGCGCCGCACCTCTTCGGGCAGGCGCGGCAGCGCCTGCGCGACGCGGTTCTGCACCTGTACCTGCGCCTTGTCGACGTCGGTGCCCAGCTGGAAGGTGACCGTCAGCGTCATCACGCCGTCGCTGGCCGCCTGCGAGAACATGTACATCTGGTTCTCGACGCCGTTGATGGCCTGTTCGAGCGGCGCTGCAACCGTCTCGGCGATCGTGCGCGCGTTGGCGCCCGGGTAGGCGGCGCGCACCACGATCGAGGGCGGCACGACTTCGGGGTATTCGCTCACCGGCAGGCGCAAGAGCGAGAGGGCGCCGACGATCAGGATCAGCACCGAGAGCACGCCCGCGAAGACGGGGCGGCGGATGAAAAACTGTGCGATGTTCATGGTTTCGTGCTTTCCGCGCGGCTCAGGGGGTCTCGGCAGCGACGGGGCCTGCGACTACGGGGGCACCTGGGCGCACGCGCTGCAGTCCGGTGACGATCACGCGGTCCTCCGGCTTCAGTCCCTCGCGGATGACGCGCAGCTCGCCCACACGCGGGCCGAGCACGACCTTGCGGTACTCCGCCTTGTCTCCCTCGCCGAGCACGAGCACGAACTTCTGGTTCTGGTCGGTGCCGATGGCGCGCTCGTCCACGAGCAGCGCCGGCTCGCTGGCGTCGAGCGGGAGGCGCAGGCGCGCGAACAGGCCGGGCACGAGCGTGCCGTCCTTGTTGTCGAGCAGCGCACGCAGCGTCATCGTGCCCGTGCCCGGGTCGATCTGGTTGTCGAGCGACTCCAGGCGCGCTTTGCGCGGGAAGTCCTCCTCGCCCGAGAGGCCGACCTCGATCTCGACCGAGTGGTCGGGCCCGCCGTGGGTCGAGCGCATGTGCTGCAGGCGCAGGAAGCTCGCCTCGTCGATATCGGCGTAGAGGTAGAGCGGATCGGTGGAGACGATCGTCGCCAGCAGCGTGTTGGCGGCGGGGATGCCGCTCACGAAGTTGCCCTCGGTGACCTGCGCGCGGCTGATCACGCCGTGGATCGGCGAGCGGATCGTCGTGTACTCGAGGTCGAGCGCGGCGGATTCGTCCGCGGCGCGCGCGGCGGCGAGCGCGGCACGCGCCTCGCGCAGGCGCGCGGCGCGCGACTCGGCTTCCTCGGCGCTGATCGCGCGCGTCTGGAGCAGCTTGGCGGCGCGCTCGTTCTCGCTCTCGGCGTTCGAGAGGCGCACCTGCGCGCTCTCGAGCTCGGCCTTGCGCTGGTCGACCACGGCCTGGTTCCAGCGCGGGTCGATCTGGAACAGGATCTGGCCCTTCTCGACCGTCGCGCCGGCCTCGAACTTGGGCGCCTCGAGGTAGCCCGAGACGCGCGGGCGAACCTCGACGCTCTCGACCGCGGCGATGCGGCCGGTGAGCTCGATGGTGTCGGCGAGCGCGCGCACCTCGACCGGTGCGACGCCGACCTGCGGCGCGGGCGGGGGGCCGGACTGGGCCGGCCCGGCCTCGGTCGGTGCGCAGGAGGCCAAGACGAGCAGGACGAGGGGCAGCAGGGAGCGGTGGGGCAAGGTCATGGGAGTGGGGGTCAAAAACAGACCGGTCTGTCTACATTTGGGGCGTCTGGATTCGATCAGCGGGCGCTCGGCTGAGGGCCGAGCAGGCGGAAGAGTGCCTCCTCGAGGCCTTCGAAGGCGCCGAGGTCGTTTTCGATGCGGGCGCGCATCAGCACGCCCTCGGCGAGGTCGATCAGCATCCTCGCGGTGCGCTCGGGATCGGGCGCGTGGATCTCGTGCGCGGCGTGCGCGTCGCGCACGGCCGAGACGAGGTAGCGCAGCTTGATCTCGAGCAGCGACTGGATCTTGTGCTGCAGGGCGGGCGCGAGCGTGCCCATCTCCGAGCCGAGCGCGTACAGCGGGCAGCCGCACACGCAGCCCGTTTCGCGCTGTTTTTCCCGCTGCATTTCGATGTTCATGCGCACGTAGGCGCGCAGGCGATCGAGCGGCGGGCTGGCCGGGGAGAAGATCTCGTCCACGCGCGGCTTCATCCGCAGCCAGTGGTCCTCGAGCGCCGCGATGGCGAGTTCTTCCTTGCTCGCGAAGTGGTGGTAGAAGCTGCCCTTGTGCACCCCGGCCGACTCGCAGATGCGGTCGACGCCGGTGGCGTGGTAGCTGCTCTTCCAGATCAGGTCGGCGGCGGTCTGCAGCAGGCGCTCGCGCGTGTCCGTGGGCTTGGTCATGGCTCCCTCGAGGAGAGGGGCGCGGAGCATAGGGGCTCTAGACCGATCGGTCAAGCGCACAGGCGCGAATTCTGGCCCTGCGGCAGAACAGACACCTAGCACCCAACGGCCGCCCTGAGCCCCTGTTTCCAAGGGCTAGGCCGGCCGTCGGGGTGGTGGGTAGCGCGCTGGGCCTATTGGACGAGGACCGACGTCAGCGTCGCGCTCAGCGTGCTCGTTCCCGAGTCCCAGGTGCCTACCGCCGCGAGGTGACGGACCGCAGCGCCGCCGCCCACGAGCGTATTCAGCGCCGTCGAGAAGCTGCTGAAGTTCGTGTACACGGTCAGGCCGCTGCCCGCGACCCGGATCGTGTACAGGCCCACGGACGCCGCCGGCACGATGTTGGGAGTGGGGGAGGTCGGCAGGTCGGTCACTCCGACGAAGCCCTGGTCGAGCACCGCGAGCTCGCCCGTCCCGGCGGTTCCGCTGACGCTGATGTCGATCTGGGTCGAGCCGCAGGTGAGCGTCACGTCCAGGCCCGTGGCGAGCACGTTGCGCACCAGCACCAGCGCGGGCGCCGTGTCGGCGTTGACCACGTTCGACGCGCTGAAGTCCGTTGCGCCGCCGCCGACGCCGGCGAAGTAGCCGCGCTCGAGCGTGTGCGTGCCCGTGGTGATCGAGAGCGCATCCGCCAGCGTGCCGACATCGGTGACGAAGTTCGCCGGGTCCGCGCTCCAGTTGAAGAGCGTCTGGTCGCGCAGGCCGACCTTGTCGAGCGAGAGCGTCATCTGCCCGCCCGCGGGCGCGGCGGCCGCCGTACCGTAGATCCAGGTCGGCTGCTCGCGCAGCACGCCCGTGTCGGCGTCCATGGCCAGGCCGGCGAGCGTGCCGAAGACGCGCACCTGCTGGCCGATGTTGATCTCGTCGGTGTCGTAGGCGCTGGCCGAGGCGTGACGCACCACGTTCGTGCCCGCGAAGGTCGTCGAGACCGTGAAGGTCGTGTTGTACTGGAACGTGTCGTGCGCCGCGTTGCTGCTGCGGCCGAGCACGGTCAGGGTCGCGTCCGCACCGGTGCCGCCCGTGCGGTCGATCACGTGGCCCTCGATGATGTCCGTGCCGCCGTTCCACGTGCCGACGCCGGCGTTGACGTTGCTGACGAGGATCGCGGAGGAGGCCGGGTCGAGCGTGCCCTGTGCCTGCACCCAGGTGCCGACGGTCATCGCAGCCAGAGCCGTCAGGCCCGTGGCGCCCGTGGCCGGGACGCCGTCGGTCTGGAACACGGTGGCGTTGTCGCTGGTGCAGTCGAGGAAACCGATCAGCGTGGAGTTCGCGTCGAGGAGTTCGAGCACGAAGGCCGAGTTCGGCTCGTCCACGCTCGAGATCGTCCCGGCGACCCAGACCGGCTTCTGTTGCGCGAGCAGGGTGCGCACGACGAAGGACGGCGCGAACTGCACGCGGTTGTTCCCCGTGTCGATCACGAGCGACTGCGCGAGGTCCAGGTCGAGCTCGATCAGCTTGTGGGCGTTTCCGCCGAGGCTGAAGAAGGCCGGGAAGTTGACCGGCACCGTGATCGAGGCGGCGATCGCGTTGCCCTGGTCGTCCTCGATCGCGGCCGCGGCAGACTGGCCGGCGAGGATGCAGCTGGCGGTGCTCATGTCGAGCGTGATCGAGGCCTGCGTGTAGCTGCCGATCGTCGCCTGGATCGAGTTGAGCAGCTGGCCCGTGTCGGTCATGTCGGCGAGATCGACTTCGACCGGTGCGGCGAGCAGGTGCGTGGTCGTGTTGTTCGACTTGAGCAGATCGACAGCCGTGACCGTCACGCGGAAGGACTCGACCTGGTCGGAGGCCGCGTCGGTGAGCGAGAGCGCGAGCGTCCCGTGCAGGCTGCCGCTCCCCCCTCCGCTGCTTCCGCACGAGGGGAGCAGGGCCAGGGACAAGAGTGCGATTGCGGGGAGAATCCCCAGCCAGGTACGGAATTTCATCGGTTCGATCTCCTCGAGGTGTCGGTGTCGTCTGCCAAGACGAAGCGGAACGGCTATGGCGCGCCGCAGGTCGGTGAAACCAGAGTGGAGACGAGTCATCGACTCGTCCAGCGAGTCGGACATTAATTTTCCTTGCTGCGGCAGCGTGCGCTTCAGCAGCAGGTGCAGATGCGGGACTCAGGGTTTGCGCTGCGACATCTCGAGTAGCGCACGTGCTCTGGAGCCCAGCCGAGTACCTAGTTTTCCGGCGGGAGCGAGTTCCACGCTCGGGCCCTGCGCCGCCTTCCGGGTCAGCGCATCGAAACCCGCCTTTGCGGTTTCTCGGATCCGGGCCTCGTCTTTCTCGTCGAGATCAAAGGCCCCCAGACGTTTGGCTCCCTGGAAGCAGCGCTTCTCGTCGTAGCGGAAGGCCGCGTCGACTCCCGTTCCGCGCGGGTGCAGGATAGGAACGTGCCCGGGCCCGCGCGGCGAATCGGGCCGTGCCTGGCGCAGGATCACGTGCAGCGAGTCGTCGAGCGGGAAGCGCTTGAGGGTCGTTTCAACTTTCGACCAGCCCAGCTCCTTCGTCCAAACCTCGACGATGTAGTGCTCCTGCTGTTCGACGCCGACGAGGATGCAGGGCAGCACGCGCGCGGGGATCCGCGCGGCGACGAAGATCGCCGCGCCCAGGTTCGCGAAGCCGGTGCAAGCCGAGCTCCCGCGCTCGAGCACCTCGAGCGCGCCCTGCGGGCCGCCTCCGGCGCTGATGTTCTTCCCGAGCCAGCGCAGCACGTCATCCGCCGCGTGGGCCAGATCCTTGCCCGAGACCTCGCTCGCGATCTTGCGCACACGCTCGTCCGCGCTCTCGATCCCCGGCTGCACTCCGAGATAGGGGCGGATTTCCTCGGGCAGGTCCGCCGGAGTGGCGAGTCTCACGTTCTGACCGTCGTCGGGTGGCGCGCTCGAACTCATCAGCGTCGTGACGAGATCGAGCTCGAGCGCCTCGCCCGCCGCGAGCGGCGCGAACTCGACGCGCACGAGCCGGTCGCCGGATTCGTCGAGGATCGAGAGGCGTGCGACCTTGTTCGTGGGCCGCGTGACCGCGCGGATCTCGAGCGGCGCCTGGCTGCGGTAGGGGATCGGCAGCGACGCGACGAGAAAGGCGTTCGGTGCGGCCTCTTGGGCAGTGACGGAGAGGTTGGTGTGGCTCTCGATCAGCGAAACCTGGACGGTCTTGACCGACACGGGTGCGAGTACGGCGAGGACGGCGAGAAGCATGCGAGTTCTCCAGGGCTGGCGATTCTATCCCCTGTGGGCAGGGGTAGAATGCCCGCCCCCCCATCGGAGCCCTCCCATGAACGAGAAGCGCGAAAACACCCCGCACGATCCGAAGACCTCCGAATCGGCTGCCTCGCGGCGCCAGTTCCTCGCCACGAGCGCGCTCTTCGCGGGCGCTGCCGCGGCGCTCTCCGCGGGTTGCGAGTCGCTCGGCGGCTCGACCTCGCTCGCCGTCGCCAAGGCGGGCAAGCGCACGCCGGTCAAGGACGGCGAGCCGATCCGCATTGGCGTGATCGGCGTGGGCGGGATGGGCACGGGCCACCTCGAGGGCCTGCTCGCGACGCCGGCGGGCGGGCGCGAGAACCTGCAGGTCGTCGCGATCTCGGACGTCGCCAAGCCCAAGCTCGAGGGCGCCGTGAGCCGCGCCGCGGAGGCACAGAAGCTGCAGGTGGACGGCTACCGCGACTACCGCGAGCTGCTCGCGCGCAAGGACATCCACGGCGTGCTGATCGCCTCGCCCGAGCACCAGCACGCGCCGATGACGATGGCGGCGGTTGCGGCGGGCAAGGACATCTACTGCGAGAAGCCCTTCACGTTCACGATCGAGGAGGCGCTCGCGGTGCGACAGGCCGTCGAGCAGTCGGACCTGGTGGTGCAGATCGGCACACAGCACACGATGATCCCCAAGTACGTCGAGGCGCAGAAGCTGATCGCCGCCGGCGCGATCGGGCATCCGACACTGACGCAGACCTCGTACTGCCGCAATTCGGAGGCGGGCGAGTGGCTCTACGACATCGACCCCAAGCTCGTGCCGGGCGAGATGCTCGACTGGGACGGCTGGCTCGGTCCGCTCGCCCCCGCGAAGTGGGACACCGAGATCTACCACCGCTGGCGCCGCTACAAGCGCTACTCGGCCGGCATCATGGGCGACCTGCTCGTGCACCAGATGACGCCGCTGATGATGGCGCTGGATGTCGGCTGGCCGGTGCAGGTCTTCGCGACCGGCGGGCACTACGTGCAGAAGGACATGGAGAACCAGGACCAGGTCTTCGTCTCGGTGCAGTTCGAGAAGGAGCACACGATGGTCGCGGCCGGCTCGACCTGCAACGAGCTCGGCCTGGAGACGATCATCCGCGGCCACAAGGGGAACCTGTTCCTCGGCTCGGACAACATCGTGCTGCGGCCCGAGCGCACCTTCGCCGAGCAGGTCGACGAGAAGACGATCGTCTGCGAACCGATGGGCGACGACCAGAACGAGCTGCGGCTCAACTGGCTCTCGTGCATGCGCACGCGCGAGCCGGTGCGCTCGCCCGTCTCGCTCGCGACTCAGATGATGGTCGTCGTGGACCTCGGCGTGCGCTCGCTGTGGGACGGCAAGGCCTGGATGTTCGATCCCAAGACGCAGCGCGCGCGGAGCGCCTGAGGCCAGCTCGATGGAGCACTCGGGCCTCTCGCGCAGGGGGCTGCTCGCTTCCGCGGGCGCGCTCGGCGGCGCGCTCGCGCTCGGGCAGCTCGTCCGTGCGCAGGAGCCCGCGCAGCCCGCCGCAGAGAAGCCGGCGGAGCCCAAGAAGCCGCTCTTCGAACTCTCGCTGGCGGAGTGGTCGCTGCACAAGGCGCTGCAGGAAAAGCGTCTCGACCACCTGGATTTCCCGGTCGTCGCGCGCAAGGACTACGACATCGGCTCGGTCGAGTTCGTCAACACCTTCTTCAAGGACAAGGCTCAGGACATCGCCTACCTGCACGAGCTGCGCAAGCGCGCCGACGACAATGGCGTGCGCTGCGGCCTGATCATGGTCGACGACGAGGGCCCGCTCGCGCACAGCGACGACGATCTGCGCAACGAGGCCGTCAAGCGCCACCGCATGTGGCTCAATACGGCGGCCTTCCTGGGTTGCCACTCGCTGCGCGTCAACCTCGACGGCAAGGGCTCGAGCCGCACGCAGCGTGATGCTGCGGTGGAGTCTCTCAGCGCGCTCGGCAACTACGCCGATCCGCTCGACATCCGCGTGCTCGTGGAGAACCACGGCGGGTATTCGACCAATCCTGCCTGGCTCGCGGAGGTGATGCGCCTGACGGCCAACAAGCGTGTCGGCACGCTGCCTGACTTCGGCAACTTCAAGAACGAAGACGGCGAGGAGTTCGACCGCTACAAGGGCGTCGCGGAGCTGATGCCCTGGGCCTGCGCCGTGAGCGCGAAGAGCTACGCCTTCGACGAGAAGGGCGATGAGACGACGATCGACTTCCAGCGCATGCTGAAGATCGTCGTCGACGCCGGCTACCACTCCTGGGTCGGGATCGAATACGAGGGCGAGAAGCTCTCCGAGCCCGACGGCATCCGCGCCACCAAGAAACTGCTGCTGAAGGTGCGCGACGTGCTCGCGGCCACGAGCACGAAATGATCCACGCCGCCTTGCTGCTCGCCTGCCTCGCGCAGGCTCCCGCCCAGGAAACCAAGCCCTACACGCCGCAGATCTCGCCCGCCTCCGACGAGGGCAAGCAGGCGATGGCCGCGTTCAAGCTCCCGCCGGGCTTCGTCGTCGAGCAGTGGGCGGCCGAGCCGATGCTCGCCAACCCGGTCGCGATCTATCCGGCCGACACAGGCGAGGTCTACGTCGCCGAGAGCTTCCGGCTGCACAAGGGCGTCACCGACATCCGCGAGCACATGGACTGGCTCGACGACGACAACGCCTCGCGCAGCGTCGAGGACGAGGTCGCGATGTTCAAGAAGCACCTCAGCCCCGAGGGCTGGGCCGCGATCCTGACCGAGCGCGAGCGCGTGCGCGTGATCCGCGACACGAACGGCGATGGCATCGCCGACAAGGCCAGCGTCTTCGACGACCGCTTCGGCGATCCGGCCGACGGCATCGGCGCGGGCGTGCTCAAGTGGGGCAGGGACGTCTACTTCACGTGCATGCCGCACCTGTGGCGTCTGCGCGACGAGAACGGCGACGACCAGGCCGACGTGCACGAATCGCTCGCCTACGGCTTCGGCCTGCACGTGCAGTTCCTCGGTCACGACCTGCACGGCCTGGCGGTCGGGCCCGACGGCTACCTCTACTACTCGTGCGGCGACCGCGGCTTCAACGTCAAGACGCCGAACGGCGATCTGGTCAGCATCGATTGCGGCGCCGTGCTGCGCTGCGAGCTCGACGGCTCGAACCTCGAGATCTACCACACCGGTCTGCGCAATCCGCAGGAACTCGCCTTCGACGCGCACGGCAACCTCTTCACCGGCGACAACAACGGCGACGGCGGCGACCTCGCCAAGTGGATCCAGATCGTGCGCGGCGGCGACTCGGGCTGGCGCAACGGCTGGCAGTGGGTCAACGAGCCCACGCCGCGCGGCTTCTTCAACGAGGACAAGCTCTGGTCGCCGCACTACGACGGACAGCCTGCCTACCTGCTGCCGCCGGTCGCGGACATCGGCGACGGCCCCTCGGGGCTCACGTACAACCCCGGCACCGGCATGCCGCCCGAGTACGACGGGCACTTCTTCCTGTGCGATTTCCGCGGCGAGGCCTCTTACAGCCTCATCTGGGACATCTCGATGAAGGAGCAAGGCGCGGGCTTCGAGCTCATCGAGAAGAAGCCCTTCCTCAAGAACACGCTGGTCACCGACTGCGACTTCGGGCCCGACGGCGCGCTGTACTTCAGCGACTGGGTCTCGGGCTGGGGCCAGACGGGCAAGGGGCGCATCTACCGCGCCTTCGATCCCCAGCTGGCGCAGACGAAGGACGTGCTCGAGGTGAAGACGCTGCTGCACGAGGGGCTGTCGAAGCGCTCCGAAAGCGAGCTCGAGCGGCTGCTCGCGCACAAGGACATGCGCATCCGCCTGCGCGCCGAACTCGAGCTCGCCAAGCGCGGATCGAAGGGCTTCGGCGCGCTGCGCCACGCCGCGCAGAGCGGGCCGAGTCTGCTCGCGCGACTGCACGGCGTGTGGGGCATGGGCGCGGCGGCGCGCTGGGACAAGTCGCTCGACGCGCGCGCGCTCGTGCCGTTCCTCTCCGACAAGGAGCCCGAAGTGCGCGCCCAGGCCGCGCGCATGGTCGGCAAGGCAGGCGAGGGTGAGCTCGTGAAGCTGCTCGGAGACCCGAACGGCCGCGTGGCGCTGCGCGCCGCGAGCGCTCTGGGCGAGATCGGGTCGCGGCAGGCGGCGACGGCGTTGATCGAGCTCGCCGCACGCGCGGGGGAAAAAGACCCGACGCTGCGCAGTGCTGCCGCCTGGTCGCTCTCGCGCTGCGCGAGCGAGGCGGAGCTCGCTGCGGACGCGGACCCCGCGCACCGCATGGGCACGCTGCTCGCGCTGCGATTGCAGACGAGCCCCAAGCTCGCGCAGTTCCTGCCCGACGCCGAGGCCGTGCGCGCGATCTATGACGTGCCGATCCCCGAGGCACTGCCGGCGCTCGCCAGCCTGATCACGCTCGAGAAGCTCCCCGCACAGCAGATCACGCGCCGCATCACCTACGCGAACTACCGCCTTGGTTCGCGCGAGAACGCACTCGCACTCGCCAAGTTCGCGCTGCGGCCCGACGCCGACGAGTACTCGCGCACGGAAGCCCTGCGGCTGCTCGCGAAGTGGCAGCAGCCGCACGGCCGCGACGGGCTGCTCGGCCTGTGGCGTAAGCTGCCCGCGCGCGACGACTCGTTCCTGCCGGTGATCGTCGAGTCGCTCGCGCAGGAGCAGGTCGCCTATGCTCCCGAGCCGGTCGCGCGCGCCTGGGTCGAGCTCGCCGGTCAGTACAAGCTCGCCAGTGTCTCGGGCCTCGTGCGCGACCTCGCGCTCGATCCCAAGCAGCCCGAGAAGCTGCGTGTCGCCTCGCTGCGCGCACTCGACGCGATCGCCCCGGCGGACTTCCCCGCGACGCTCAAGCTCGCGCTCGGCGATTCGCTCGACGCGGTGCGCGCTGCCGCGCTGCCGATCCTCCTGCGCGTCGCGCCCAATGAAGCGCTGCCCTTCCTCGCCGCCGGCGCGCACGGCAATCGAGACGAGCGACGCGCGGCCTACGCGGCGCTCGCGACGCACCCCAATCCCGAGGCCGGCAAGATCCTCGCGAGCGAGCTCGACCGCTACCTCGCGGGCCTGGTGCCCGGGGAGGTCGCGCTGGAGCTCGTCGAGGCCTGCGAGAAGCGCGCCGGAATCGAGGCGCGGCTCGAGCAGTTGCGCGCGCCGCGTGCGGCCGATGCGCTCGTCGCGCCTTACCTCGACGGCGTGCTCGGCGGCGACGCCGAGCGCGGGCGTGCGATCTTCAAGGAGAAGGCCGCCGTCTCGTGCCTGCGCTGCCACCGCATCTCGCAGGAGGGCGTCGAGAACCCCGAGGGCGGCCAGGTCGGTCCGAATCTCACCGGCGTCGGCAAGCGCCTCACGCGCCTGGAGATCATCGAGTCGATCGTCGATCCCAACCGCAAGATCGCGAACGGCTTCCAGAACACGATCGTGTTCCCCAAGGAGGGCGCGCCGATCGAGGGCGTCGTCTTCGAGGAGAACGACAGCGAGCTCAAACTGCGCGACAAGGACGACAAGGTCCAGATCATCGCCAAGTCCGACATCGAGACGACCAAGACCGGCCTCTCGGCCATGCCCACCGACCTCGTGAAGAACCTCTCGCGCGAGGAACTCCGCGATCTGGTCGAGTTCCTCTCGCGCCAGTGATCGTGTGAGTACGGTGCCAGAGCAATTTCCCTCCGATTCGCCCTCGGCGTCCCGGGCGCCTGTCGGCCCAGGGCGAATCGGAGAGAAATTGCTCTGGCACCGTACTCACGCGATGGCCTGCGAGTTCGAACTCGCGCTGCCCGACTCCCTGCCACCCGTTCACGCGTCCACCGTCGCCGAGGAGGCCTTCGAAGTGGTGCGCGAGTGCGAAGCCCGCTGGTCGCGCTTCCGCTCGGATTCCTACCTCGCGTTCCTTGAACGCGAGGCGCCGCGGCGCGCCGTGGTGCTCGATGCGGACGCCTTCGCGATCTTCGAGGTCGCGCTGCGCGTCTGGCGCGAGTCGCAGGGCGCCTTCGACGTCGCCTGGAGGTCAGCAGGGGGGAGCTCGGCCGCGATCGCACTCGATCGCGGCGCCCGCACGATCCGCTTCCACGCGCCGCTTGCGCTCGACCTTGGCGCGCTCGCGAAGGGCCATGCACTCGACCTCGCGCGGGAGCATCTCGCGCATGCGGGAATCGAGCGCGCGCTGCTGCACGGCGGCACGAGCAGCGTCGCGGCGCTCGGGGGCGGCTGGAAGGTCGCGCTCGCCGGCAGCGCGCGCGTGCTCGAACTCGCCGACGAGTGCCTCAGCCTCTCGGGCCAGCGCGGCCGCGCGCACGTGGTCGATCCGCGCACGCGGAACCCGGTCGAGCGCGGCGGGCTGGCCTGGGTGCGGGCGCCGAGCGGATTGCTGGCCGAGGCCTGGTCGACGGCGGCCCTCGTGCTCGGGTATGTTCCGGATTCCGCCGCCATCACCGACCACGGATTCGAGGACGAGGAACATGAGCGAACCTGATCGACGGGATTTCTTGCGCTACTCCGCGGGTGCCGCGGCGCTGGCGCTCGCGAGCGAGTTGCTGCCCACGCTCGAGGCGGCTCCGCGCGCGGACGGGCTCGAGGTGGCGCTGGTCGGCTGCGGCAAGCAGGGCCGCGCGATCCTGACCGAGCTCTCGAAGATCGAGGGCCTGAAGATCGCGGCCGTGTGCGACGTGTTCGACTCGCGCATCGCCGCGGCCAAGCGCCGCGCGGGCGACGTGCCGAGCTTCCGCTCGCACAAGGAACTGCTCTCGGGCGCCGCGGGCGTGCAGGTCTGGATCGTCGCCACGCCGACGCACATGCACCGCGAGATCGTGCTCGACGCGCTCGCAGCAGGCAAGCACGTCTACTGCGAGGCGCCGATCGCCTCCGCGCTCGAGGACGCGCGCGCGATCGCGCTCGCTGCACGCGGCGCGAAGAGCCTGTTCCAGTCGGGCCTGCTCGCGCGCTCGAACCCGGTCTACCAGCTGGCGCACTCGTTCGCGAAGTCGGGCGCGCTGCGCGATCCGATCCGCGCGCGGGCGCAGTTCCACAAGAAGTCCAGTTGGCGCGCGAGCGCCAACGACCCGGCCGAGGAGAAGGCGCACAACTGGTTCCTCGACCCGGCCGTCTCGCTCGGCCTCCTGGGTGAGGCCGGCACACACTCCTTCGACGTGGCGCACTGGTTCTGGAACGCGTACCCGATCGCCGTGCGCGCGAGCGGCAGCGTGCAGTTCTACAAGGACGGCCGCGAGGTCGCCGACACGGTCACGGCCGAGTTCGAATACCCCGAACAGCGCCGCCTGCAGTACTCCGCGACCCTGGCGAACTCCTTCGAGGGCCAGCACGAGGTCTTCCAGGGCTCGATGGCGACGATCAAGCTCGCGCAGACCGCGGGTTGGATGTTCAAGGAGGCCGACGCTCCGACGCAGGGCTGGGAGGTCTACGCCAACCGGCAGCAGTTCCACGAAGAGCAGGGCATCACGCTCATCGCCGACGCGACCAAGCTCGCGAAGCTCGGCAAGTTGAAGGAGGGCGTGGGGCTCCCGAACCCGCCGCTGTACTACGCGCTGGCGGACTTCGTGAAGAGCATCGTCGAAGGCAAGCCCGTCGCGACCGGCGCCGAGGAGGGCCTGCGCGCCGCGGTCGTCGCGATCCGCGCGAACGAGGCGCTGCGCAGCGGCGAGCGCGTCGAGATCCTCGAGTCGGACCTCAAGGCCGAATGAACCCTCCGCTGCGACTGCGCGCGTTGCCCTTTGCGCTGCGTGCAGGGCTCACGGGCGTCGCGCTCGCGCTGCTGCTCGGCTTGTGGGCCTCGCTCGACCACCTGCGCACGGCGCACGAGAAGCGCGACGAGCTCCCGGGTCTCTCGCTCGACGATCTCGTCGCGAGCTACCACGGGATCCACGCGCCCGCGCGGCTCGCGGAATCGCTGCGCTCAGGACATGCGCCCGAACTCCCGCAAGCCGAGCGGGAGAGCCTGCTCGCCTGGCTCGGTTCGAAGCGCGTCGCGGAGGACTTCGACAACCCCGATCTGGGCGCGAAGGCGCCGGCGGAGATCCTGGCCGCGCGCTGCACGAACTGCCACGCGCGCAAGTCGCAGGATCCGGGCGCGCGCATCCCGCTCGAGTACTGGGACGACGTGAAGAAGCTCGCCTTCGCGCGTGAGCTGCCGGCGACGCCGCTCGAGATCGTTACCACCTCGCTGCACGCGCACGCGAGCTCGATGGCTCTGCTGACACTGGCGGTGATGGCGCTGTGCTTCTGCACTCGCTGGCCGGCCTGGCTGCGCTCCGGCGGGGCGCTCGTGGGGGGGCTGGCGCTCGTCGCGGACCTCTCCAGTTGGCTCTCCGCCAGGGAAAGCGCGGCTTTCGTGTACGTGATCGCCGCCGCCGGTGCACTCTGGAGCGTGTGGATGGCGCTCGCCCTCGTCTCGATCCTCCTGGAACTGTGGCTGCCTGAAAGAGAACGCACATGATCGGCCGTGTCGGAGTCTGTTCGTGGTCCCTGAAGCCGGAGAACCCGGCCGATCTCGTCGCCAAGGTGCAGTCGCTCGGGCTCACGCAGGTGCAGATCGCGCTCGCGCCGCTGCGCGACGGCCGCTGGAAGACCTCGGAGCTGCGCAACGCGACCGACCGCGCGAAGCTCAGCTTCGTCTCGGGCATGATCGCGATGCAGGGCGAGGACTACGCCACGCTCGAGTCGATCAAGGCGACCGGCGGCGTGCGCGTCGACAAGCACTGGAAGCAGAACCTCGAGAACGCGCGCGCCGAAGCCGCGATCGCGCGCGAGCTCGGTCTCTCGCTCGTGACCTTTCACGCGGGCTTCCTGCCCGAGAGCCGCAGCGATCCGGAGCGCACGAAAATGATCGAGCGCCTGCGCATGCTGGCCGACGTCTTCGGCGAGGCAGGCATCAAACTCGGCTTCGAAACCGGACAGGAGACGGCCGACACACTGCTCGAGGTGCTCGCACGCGTCGACAAGACCAGCGTGGGGGTCAACTTCGATCCCGCGAACATGATCCTCTACGGCAAGGGCGAGCCGGTTGCGGCGCTGCGCCGCCTCGCGAGACACGTGCTGCAGGTGCATGTGAAGGATGCGCGCGCGAGCGTCAAGAAGGGCCGCTGGGGCACCGAGGTCGCGGTCGGAACGGGCGAGGTCGACTGGAAGAACTTCCTCGGCGCCGTGCGTTCGCTGCCGCAGAGCGTGGATCTCGTGATCGAGCGCGAGGCGGGCGAGGACCGCTCGGCGGACATCCGCAAGGCGCGCGAGCTCGTGGAACGATCGTGAACGAGCGCTCGATCGGCATCGGCGTGATCGGCCTGGGTTTCATGGGCCGGACGCACCTCGCCGCGTGGAAGGCCGCGCAGGCCTCGGGCATGCCCTGCAGGCTCGTCGCAGTGGCGGACGGGGCGCGCGCGCGCCTCGAGGGCCGCGCCGAGAAGACGGGGAATCTCAACACCGGTGCGAGCGACGTGCTCTTCGACCCGCGCGAGCTCTTCGCGACCGAGGACGTGCGCGCACTGCTTGCGCGACCGGAAGTCGACGCGGTGAGCCTGTGCACTCCCACCGACACGCATGTCGAGTTCGCGATCGCGGCCCTCGAAGCCGGGAAGCACGTGCTGCTCGAGAAGCCCGTCGCACTGCGCGCGGCCGACGTCGAGCGCCTCGCCGACGCCGCCCGTGCCGCAAAGACCCTTTGCATGCCCGCGCACTGCATGCGCTTCTGGCCGGGCTGGGACTGGCTCCAGGAGCGTGTCGCCGACGGATCGCTGGGCCAGGTGAAGAGTGCGGTGTTTCAGCGCCTGGGTACGCGCCCGCAGTGGTCGAGCTTCTACAAGGACTACGCGCGCACCGGCGGCGCGCTGGTCGACCTGCACATCCACGACGCGGACTTCGTGCGCTGGCTCTTCGGCGACCCGCTGGCAGTCGAGAGCACCGGCTCGCTCGACCACATCACGACGCTCTATCGCTACGCCGATGGGCCGTCGCACGTCGTCGCCGAGGGCGCCTGGGACCACGACACGGGCTTCCAGTTCCGCATGCGCTACATCGTCGTTTTCGAGCACGCGACCGCCGACTTCGACTTCGGCCGCGCACCTCAGTTGCTGCTCGTGCAGGACGGCCACGCGCAGCCGGTGCCCATTGCGGGGACGAGCGCCTACGAACTGCAGGTGCAGCACTTCCTCACCGCGATCGTCGAGGGCCGCAAGGACCTGCGCGCGAACGTCGAGGACGCACTGGGCGTCGCGCGGCTGCTCGAGGCCGAACGCGCGAGCGTCGAGACGGGCCGCGCCGTGAAGCTCAGCTCTCCGGCAGCGTCCCGCTGACCGTGTGTCCCAGGCCCTCGAGCGCCGCGCGCGCGGCCTCGTAACGCTCCGCGGGGACGAGCACCCAGTCCGTGTCGAAGGTCGAGATCACGAACACGGGCACGTTCGCCGCCGCGAGCGCCGTGCACAGGCTCGCGAGCAACCCCACGATCGTCATCGGGATCACGCCCACGATGCCGAAGCCGATGCGGTCGCGCTCCTGACGTACGTCGCGCGGCACGCCGCTCTGCGCGCAGACGATCGAGAACTCGTGGCGCGTGCGCGAAGCCGTCACGAAGCCGCCCTGAGCCCAGCTCGGGAGCTCGGCGCCGGGATCCAGGCGCACGATCGCAAGGCGCTCGTGATGCACGTGGAGTCGCAGGGGTTCCTGGCTCATGGGGGGGAGTCTAGCGCTGGGATGCTGGACAGGCGCGTGCCGATCGGCGATCCTGCTCGGTTCCACCGCGTCCATCCTTTCCTCGATGAGCCCCTCCCCCGACCCCGAAATTGCCCGCGAAACGGCGCGCCGCCGCACCTTCGCGATCATCTCGCACCCCGACGCGGGCAAGACCACGCTGACGGAAAAGCTCCTGCTCTACTCGGGCATGATCCGCACCGCGGGCATGGTCAAGAACCGCAAGGGCAAGCTCGCGACCTCCGACTGGATGGGGATGGAGCAGGAACGCGGCATCTCGATCACCTCCTCGGCGATGCAGTTTCCCTACAAGGGCAACGTGATCAACGTGCTCGACACGCCGGGGCACCAGGATTTCAGCGAGGACACCTACCGCACGCTCACCGCGGCCGACTCCGCGATCATGGTGCTCGACGCGGGCAAGGGCGTCGAGACGCAGACGCGCAAGCTCTTCGAGGTCTGCCGGCTGCGGCGCATCCCCGTGCTGACCTTCATCAACAAGCTCGACTTGCCTGGGCGTGACCCGCTCGATCTCTTGGCCGAGGTCGAGCAGGTGCTCGGCATCCACGCCAGCCCGCTCAACTGGCCGGTCGGCGCGGGGCGCGAGTTCGCGGGCGTGATCGACCGGCGCACGAGCGAGGTGCTGCTGTTCAAGAAAACCGCCGCGGCGGGCGCGCAGAAGGCCGAGATCGAGCGGTTGCACATCGACGATCCGCGGCTCACCGAGCGCATCGGCGCGGCGCTGCTCGAAAAGGCGCACCACGATCTCGAGTTGCTCGAGGTGGCGGGCAATCCTTTCTCGCGCGAGGCGTTCCTGCGCGGCGAGGTGACGCCGGCTTTCTTCGGCTCGGCGCTGACGAACTTCGGCATCGAGCCTTTCTACGATGCCTTCGTCGACCTCGCGCCCGCACCCGGCGCGCGGCCTGTGGACCTCGAGGGCGGCGGCGAGAAGCTGCTCGACCCGGTCACGGAGCCTTTCAGCGCCTTCGTGTTCAAGATCCAGGCGAACATGGACAAGCGGCATCGCGACTGTCTCGCGTTCATGCGCATCTGCTCGGGCAGGTTCGGGCGCGATCTCGTCGTGCAACACCACCGCCTGGGCAAGCAGATCCGTCTGGCGCGGCCGCACACGATGGTCGCGCAGGAGCGCGCCACGCTCGACGAGGCCTACCCCGGCGACGTCGTGGGGCTGATCAGCCGCGACACTTTCCGCATCGGCGACACGATCTCGCTCGATGGCGGTTTCGAGCACAAGCCGCTGCCGCAGTTCCAGCCCGAAGTCTTCGCGCGCGTTTCGCCGCGCGAGCTCACCAAGCGCAAGTCCTTCGACAAGGGCATGGACCAGCTGATCGCGGAGGGCACCGTGCAGCGCCTGTGGCCGGAGAACGGAGCGCTCAACGACCCGCTCGTCGCAGCCGTCGGCAAGCTGCAGTTCGAAGTGCTGCAGTACCGCTTGAGTGACGAGTACAAGGTCGAGACGACGATCTCCGAGCTGCCCTTCGAGTGCAGCGCCTGGCTCGAGGGCGATCCCGAGACGTTCAATGCGCCGACCACTGCGCTGATGACGAAGGACGCGCGTGGCCGCAACGTCGTGCTCTTCACGAGCATCTGGGACAAGCAGTCGGCGGCCCGCAAGAACCCGGCGCACAAGCTGCTCGACTACGCCTGAGTCGCACCCAGGCGCGAGGGGGCCGCGGTGTGGGGTGCGCTGCTGTGTGGAGCGGACTGCGGCGATTGTTGTGTACGGTGCCAGTCCAAAAATCCCACTAAGGCCCGGCCGACCTTCGGCGGCCGGGCATTAGTGGGATGATTGGACTGGCACCGTACACAACAATCGGCACGCAGCCCCGCGCGGATCGCGACCCTCAGGACATCAGGTCGCGCCGCACGGTTACACGGCGGCCGCGGATCTGGGTGTTGCGCAGGGCCTGGATGACGATCTCGGCGAATTCTTCGGGGACTTCGACGAGGGCGAAGCGGTCGGCGATCTTGATTGCGCCGATGGCCTCGCCGTCGATGCCGGCCTCGTTGGCGATCGCGCCGACGAGATCGCCGGGGCGCAGGGAGTCGAGACGTCCCGCACCGATGAAGAGGCGCGCGACCTCGAAGCCGTGCGCGCGCGGGCCGCGCTTCTTGGCCTTGCGTTCGTAGCGCTCGTCGACGTTCGCACGGCCGACTTGCGAATGCGAGTACTGCTCCTGCTGCGGGGCTGCGAGCGGGAGATCCTGCTCCTGGCCCTTCGCGTCACCCTCCTGGTGGCTGGCGAGGTGCGCGAGCTTGACCGCGGCTGCCGCGACGTCCATGGGCTCGTGCTCGGTCGAGAGCTCGGTCACGAGCTGGCGGTAGACGTCGAGCTCGCCCGCGAGCAGCGTCTCGCGCAGGGAGGCGCGCGTGAGCTCGAGGCGCCGGTTGCGCAGGTCGGCGACGGTGGGGATGTTCTCGACGGGGATCTTCTGCTGCGTGGCCTGCTGGATGTTGCGCAGCAGGCGCTGCTCACGCGGCTCGACGAAGGTGATCGCGACGCCTTCGCGTCCGGCGCGGCCGGTGCGCCCGATGCGGTGGATGTAGGCCTCCGGCTCGGTCGGCACGTCGAAGTTGACGACGTGTGAGACGTGCTGGATGTCGAGGCCGCGCGCTGCGACGTCGGTCGCGATCAGCAGGTCGGCCTTGTTGGCGCGGAAGCGTCCCATCACGCGGTCGCGCTGGTCCTGCGCGAAGCCTCCGTGCAGCGCCTCGGCGCGGTAGCCGTGCGCGTTCATCGCCTCGGAGAGCTCGTCCACTTCCAGGCGCGTGCGGCAGAACACGATCGCCGAGGTGGGCGTCTCCATGTCGAGCACGCGTCCGAGAGCCTCGGGCTTGAACTGGCGCTGCACGAGGTAGGCGACCTGGCGCACGCGCGGCATCTCGCCCGCCTGCGTGCGCTCGCGCGCGATCGAGATCGTGACCGGATCCTTCAGGTGGCGCTTGGCGATGGCCTGGATGCGCGGCGCCATGGTGGCCGAGAAGAGCGCCATCTGGCGCGTCGCGGGCAGGCGCTGGAGGATCGCCTCGAGGTCCTCGGCGAAGCCCATGTCGAGCATCTCGTCGGCCTCGTCGAGCACGACCATGCGCGCGCGGTCGAGTTTGAGCGTCTCACGCTGCAGGTGGTCGAGCGCACGCCCCGGCGTCGCGACGACGACGTGCACGCCGCGATCGAGCACGCGCAACTGCTGGCGGATCGACTGGCCGCCGTAGATCGGCAACACGCTCACCTTGTGCACCCGGCCGTAGCGGTGGATCGCCTCGGCGACCTGCATCGCCAGTTCGCGCGTGGGCACGAGCACGAGCGCACCCGGGCAGTTCGGCAACGCGCTCTCCTGCGCGACGATCTGCAGCATCGGCAGCGCGAAGGCGGCGGTCTTGCCCGTTCCGGTCGCCGCCTGCCCGAGCAGGTCGCGACCGGCGAGCAGCGGCGGAATGGACTCGCGCTGGATCGGCGTGGGCTCTTCGTAGCCGAGCGTCCCGAGCACCTCGAGCAGTTCGGGCAGGAGACCGAGAGCGGCGAAGCCGTTCACGGACGTGGCGGGGGACTCGGTCGCGGGAGTTTGTTCGGTCATGGGAGAGTCTGCCCTGGTCCAGGCAATTCTCCAGTGTCGCATGCTCGGCGGCAAAGCGCGAACGAGAACCGCCGCAGGGGTGATGGGAGGCCCCTGCGCGGGCCTGTGAGGTGTTTGCTCAGAGCGGGCGCACGAACAGGTTGCGGTAGCGCACCCAGCTCTTGTCCTCGTCACTCGCACCGCCGTGGCGCTGCAGCCCGAGGAAACCCGTCGGCGCGCGCTTCTCGAAAGGCGGCTCGCCGCCGACCTCGAGGGTGTTCACGTCGTAGAGCTCGACACCGTTCAGCTCGGTGCGCAGCCGCGTTCCGAGGTAGCGGATGCGGTAGGTGTTCCACTCGCCGATCGGCTTGAGTGCCTTCGCGCGCGGCGCCACGGAGCCGTACAAGCTGCCGGTGAATTGCCACTCGTGGAGTTTCGAACTGGTGACGCGTTCCCAGTTGAAGTCGTCGAGCACCTGGATCTCGCAGCCGGAATAGGCCGGGTTCGACCCGTCGCGCGCGGCGCGCAGGAACACGCCGCTGTTCGCCATCTCGCTGGTCTGGAACTCGAGGTACAGCTCGAAGTCCTTGAAGTCCGCCTTCGTCGCGAGCTCGCCGCCGCCGCCCGTGATCAGGATGTTGCCGTCCTGCGCGACCGCACCGGTGGGATCGCCGTGCATCTCCCAGCCATCGAGCGACTTGCCGTCGAAGAGCGCGCACCAGCCCAGCAGCTTCGCCGCGTCGCTGAGCTCGAGCGCCATCGCGGGGCCGCGGAAACGCGGCTGTGTGTCGAGCGCTTCGCCCTGGATCGTGATGTTGCGGTACTGGACCTTCGTCTTGGGCGCCATGCCCTGACCGCCGTGCACCTGCAGCCCGATGTGCCCCGCGCGCGCGAAGAGCTTGGGATCCTCCGGCGCCGTGTAGGCGCAGAGCAGTTCCCCGTTGAGTTTTGTGCGCAGGACCACGCTGCCCTGGCCGAGTTCGTGCTGCGCGAACACGGAGAGCTTGTTCCACTCGCCCTTCTTGAAGTTCTTCCAGCCGTCCGGGTTGTGCTGCAGCCAGCCGTCGGAATAGATGCCGCCCAGCTCGCCGTCCTTGGGCGTGTCGATCGTCACCTGGTAACCGCGCAGGCCAGGCACCATGTCGAGGAAGATCCCCGAGTCCATCGGCTCCTCGATGCGCACCTCGCACTCGAAGGTGAAGTCGGAGTACTCGTGCGCGGTGTAGATCAGCCCGCCCTCGCCGTTGGGGCCCTGCCTTCCGGTCAAGGTGCCCTCTTCGATCGTCCAACTCGCGTTGCCGTCGTAGTGACCGCCGACCGTGACCCAGCCATTGAGCGTCTTTCCGTCGAAGAGCGACTGCACTTCGAGGCTCGCGGGGCGGGACGAACTCGCGCTGAGCGCGAACAGCAGCAGGGGCACGATCGTCTTCATGCCCGACAGTCTAGCGACTCACCAGTGCACGACGATGCCGTTCGAGACGTTGAAGCGGCTGCTGAGCGCGATGGGGCAGAAGGCGGCCTGCACGTCGCGGAAATAGACCTGGTAGTACCGCGTGGCCCCCGGCGCGATCGAGTCGCCCAGCGCGTTCGCGCGCGCGCGGATCGAGGGCTCACCCGCGATCGGGGCGCTGACGATGCCTCCGACTGCGGTGCGTATGTAAAGACGGCGGAGCACGCCTCCCGTGCAGCGCAATCCCTCTCCAAAGAGGGTGTGGGGGAGCAGCGCATCGCCCTGCAGGAAGATCGAGAGCGCGCTCGCGACCTGGCCGCTCGAGGTGAGCGCGAGCGTGTCGAGGCCCGTCTCGCCGCTCCACGCGAGCAGTGCACCCTGCGCGTCGCCCGAGTTCGCGCAGCCGTGCCCCGCGGCGCCCTCGTTCGCGCATGGACAGGGGATCGCGCTGCCGTCGCCGAAACACAAGCTGCCGATCGGTCCGACGCAGCCGTTCCACTTCGCGATCCCGCGCGAGAGCACGCCGCCGCTGCTCGCGAAGCTGCCGCCGAGATACAGGTCGGGCCCGGAGCCCTGGCCGTCGTCGAACACACACAGCCCGCTGAGCGTGACCGCGGAGTTGCCGTCTGCGAGTCCGCCCGGGAGCGCGCTCCACTGCGTGCCGTTCCAGCGCGCGAAGGCGCGCATCTCGCTCCCGCCGGCGTGGGTGAACTGCCCACCGGCGTAGAGTTGCGTGCCCGTGCCATCGTCGAAGGCCGCGAGCGCCTGCACGGAACCGTCGGGCCCCTGCGGGACGCTCGACCAGGTCGCGCCGTCCCAGCGCGCGAGCGTGCCCAGCGGACCCTGCGAGCAGGCCGCGTAGAGCACCGGTCCTGCGCCGTGGTCGCACACGGCGAATTCGTTGGGGATCGAGTCCAGTCCTGTGCCGAGCGCGGACCAGCTCGAACCGTTCCACAGCGCCACGTGCTGCGCGGGCAGGCCACCGGCGAGCGTGAAGCTGCCGCCCGCCACCAGCATGGGGCCGGTCCCAAGGTCGAGCGAGCGGATCACGTTCGCTCCGGCCGCATGACCCGGATCCGTGAGCCCGCTGCCGAGCGGGGTGAAGTTCGTGCCGTCGAAACGCGCGATACCCGCAGCGAAAACCGTGTCGAGATGGCTGAAGCTCCCGCCCACGTAGAGCGCTTCGCCGTTGCCGTCGTCGTACGCGCAGAGCGTGCCGAGGAAGGCGCCTTTCGAGCTGAAGACGCTCGACCAGTTCGCGCCGTTCCAGCGCCGAAGCTCCGAGCCGCCACCGATCGTCGTGACGTAGATCGGTCGGCTCGCGCCCTCGTGCACACCGACCGGCGGATCGATCGTGACGCTGATGCCGTTCGCCATCGCGCTCCAGTGCGAACCGTTCCAGCGCGCGATCGAGTTCACCGGGATCCCGCCCGCGCGGCTCAGCATGCCCGCCGCGAGCAGCGCGGGGCCCGAACCGTCATCACAGACCGAGAGCTGGTCCGCCGTTCCGAGCAGCGTGTTGTTGCGGAACGGGCCGAAGGACTCGAAGGCCTGGCCGTTCCAACGCGAGAGACCGTGCGTCCACAGATCCGGCCCGACCCGCGCGCCCGTTCCCAGGCACAGTCGCGCTCCACTGCCGTCGTCGTGCACGAAGAGCGTCGGCGTCTGCGCAGCATCGCTGATGTCGACCACGTCGGCGCTCCCGACGAGATCCCAGGTGCTCCCGTTCCAGCGCTCGAGCGCGCCGACGTACCCGAATCGGCCGCCGGCGAACAGTCGCGGCCCCGAGCCGTCGTCGTAGACCGCGAGCGATTCGACGCCCGCTGCGAGTCCGCTCCCGAGCGCTTGCCAGGCGCCGCCCGCCCAGGCCGCGATGTTCGTCGCGGCCACTCCGCCCGCCGCGCTGAACGAGCCGCCGGCCACCAGCGCCGGACCGGAGCCGTCGTCGTGCACGCACAGCGTGCGGATCGTGCCCAGGATGCCCGAGGAGAGGGCCTGGTATGCCGAGCCGTCGTAGAGCGCCACGCCGTTTGCCGCGACTGCGCCGCCGTGCGTGAACATGCCGCCGAGCGCGAGGCGCGGAGCGCCGCCCTCGTCCAAGCTCGCGAGCGCGTAGACCGGCCCGTCGGTGCCAGCGCCGAGCGCTTCCCAACCCGCCGAAGTGAAGCGCGCGAGGTTCTGCGCGGGGAGGCCGTCGGCGCTCGAGAAATTCCCGGCCACGTACAGCGCGGGGCCAGTTCCCAGATCCAACGTGTGGAGTGCGAACGCGATGCCGTTGCCCAGGCCCGCCGAACTGCTGCCAACGGCGCTCCAGGTGACACCGTCGAAGCGCGCGATGCCGGGGCAGGCGATCGTGCCCGCGCCTGTGCTCACGCTGCTGAAATTCCCGCCGGCGTACAGCGCCGGGCCCGAGCCGTCGTCGAAGAGCGCCAGGCTGGTGACGTTCCCGTCGAAGTCGCCCGCGGCGCGCTTCCAGTGCGCGCCGTCCCAGCACGCGATCGAACCGGCCGCGAGCTCGTCCACGTGCCGGAACGCGCCGCCGACGTAGAGCAGCGGCCCCTGGGCGGAGGGCGCGCTCGCGTATGCGAGCACCGCGCCGTCGAAACCCGAGAGCGCGAACTCGTGCGACCACTCGTTGCACTGCGCGTGCAGCAACGGGGCTGGGAGGAATGCTGCGAAGCAGAAAGCGACGGACAACAAATAGCGGCGCATGAGGGACTCCAGTCGAAGGAGCCCCACTCTAGCCCCGCGGGTGCGCTAGGCGGCGTCGTTTGTGCGAGCACCCGCGGGAGTGCGCGCTTCGCGGCAGGCCTCGATCCAGTGCGGCACGCGCCGCGCGAGGCCGAGGCGTTCCAGGTACTCCCAGTCCAGGCCCGGGAGCTCGCCGCCCGGCGCATCCAGATCGGCGTGCGCGATCGAATTGGCCGCGTGCAGGGCGCACAGCAGGCTGAAGTCCTGTTCCCGGCACTGCGCGGGGGTGTGGTGGAAGCAGACCGCTTCCATGACAGTCGAGGGCATGCCCCATTCGCACAGGAGGTAGGCGCCCAGGCCCGCGTGCGAAGCGCCGAAGAGCCGGCGCTCGGTCTCGGTCGGGTCGAGCCCGTCGCGCTCGGAGAGCAACAGCGCCGCGCGCAGGCGTTTGGCGCGGTTGTTGGCCAGCACGAGCTTGCCGCAGTCGTGCATCATCCCGGCCAGGAAACCCTCTTCGAGCACCTTCTTGTCGCAGCGTTCGGCGGCCAGGATCGCGCGCGTGAAGGCGGCCACCTCCATGCTGTGCTCCCAGGTCTGGGCGACCGAGAACTCCGCGATGTCGCTCGCTTCGAATTGCGAGAAGACCCCCACCGAGAGCACCATCGAGCGCAGCGTGTCGAGGCCCAGGAAGGTCGCGGCCTGGCCAGGGCTGGTGATCTTCTCGCGCAGGCCGAAGACGGCCGAGTTGACGATCTGCAGCACGCGCGCGGTCATCCCGATGTCGCGCGCGATGATCTCACCCAGGCTCTCGATCGTGCTGTTGGGGTCCTTCATCGCCTCGATCAGCGAAAGGTACAGGCCCGGCATGCTCGGGAGCGTCTTCATGTGCCCCACCAGATGCATCAGGCGCTCGGAGTTGAGCACATCGTGCAGGGCCGCCGCGCGCAGCAGCGCGTTGAGCAGGGCATTCTGCGAGAGGCCGCGCGGCAGGCTTTCGTGCGCCTCGCCGGCGTAGCGTGCGGCGAGCTCGCGCTGGCGCGGCTCCGAGAGCAGGACGCGCACACTGCGCGGGTGCAGCTGGCGGACGGTCGAGAGCAACTCGCCGCCGTTGGTCTCGGGCAGGCCGAGTTCGGCCACGACGATGTCGCAGGGCACGCTCTCGAGCGAAGCGAGCGCAGCATCGGCGCTCGCCGCGAAACGCGCCTCGAAACCCTGGTCGAGCCCGCTGAAGAGCTGCGCCATCGCCACGGAGAGCTTGGGATCGGTGTCGACGAACAGGATCTTCTTCATGGAGGCAGCGCCGGCGGGCCACCAGGCCGCAGGGTTCCTCCTTCTCGGCGGAAGGACTGCTCGTCGTGGAGGAAAAAGCTTCCTCCGCATGGTAGGGATGCAGGGCGCGGCCACGCAGGGTCGCGCGACCCGCCATGTACCTCTTCGCCATCACCGCGCTGCTCGTGCTCTTCGGCATGCACCGCTACTTCTGGGCGCGCGCCGTGCGCGCGCTGGCGCTCTCGCCCCGCTGGCGGCGCGGTCTGGGTGTGCTGGTCGCGCTGCTGGGGGGGTCGATCGTGGCGAGTTTCGCGCTCGTGCGCAGCTTCCCCGCGGACGCGGGCGGGCGCTTGGCCCTGCCCGTGTGGATCTGGTTCGGCTTCCTGTTCTACGCGCTGCTCGCGCTCGGCGCGTGGCAGGTGGCGGAGTGGATCGCCTGGGGCAGGCCGCGGCGCGACCCGCCGCCGACTGCGGTGGATGCGCAGCGGCGCCTGTTCTTGCGCCGCGCGGCGACCGGCGCGGGACTTGTCGGGGCGGGCGGAGTCGCCTGGAAGGGCGAGCGCAGCGCGGCGGGTGAACTCTTGCGGCCCGAGGTCCCCGTCCGGCTCGAGCGTTTGCCGCGCGCGCTCTCCGGCTTGCGCATCGCGCAGCTGACCGACATGCACGTCGGGCCGCTGCTCGGCGAGGACTACGTACGGCGCGTGGTGTCGCAGACGCTGCGCACGAAACCCGACCTGATCGTGATCACCGGCGACCTCGTCGACGGCTCGGTCGAGGGACTCAGGCGTTCGATCGAGCCGCTCTTCGGCCTGCGCGCGCGTTTCGGCGTCTACTTCGTGACCGGCAACCACGAGTACTACTCGGGCGCGAAGGAGTGGACCGAGTACCTCGCCGCGCGCGGCATCCGCGTGCTCACCAACGAGCGCGTTTCGATCGGCGACACGGGCGCGAGCTTCGACTTGATCGGCATCCCCGACCTCAACTCGCGCGGGCTCGGGGCGCCGCACGCCCTCGACATCGGCCGCGCCTTCGACGGCCGCGACGAGCAGCGCGAGTCGATCCTGCTCGCGCACCAGCCGCGGCAGATCCTCCTGACACGCGGCCGCGACCTGGGTCTGCAGCTCTCGGGCCACACGCACGGCGGACAGATGTGGCCTTTCGGGGCGCTGGTGCTGCTCGCGCAACCCTATCTCGAGGGGCTGCACACGCACTCGGGCCGCACGCAGATCTACGTCTCGCGCGGTGTCGGCACCTGGGGGCCGCCGGTGCGTGTGGGAAACCCGGCCGAAATCCCGGACATCATCCTCACGTGAAACCCGAACCCACGACGCTCGAGGGCCGTCACGTGCGGCTCGAACCGCTCGCCGCGCGGCATGCGCAGGAGCTCTTCGCAGCCGCGCAGGACGATTCGATCTGGCGCTACTTGACGATCGCGCGTCCGCGCGAGCTCGGGGAGCTGGAGCGGCACATCGCGCAGGCACTGCTGCTGCAGGAGTGCGGCGAGCAGCTGCCCTTCGCCATCGTCGACCGCGCGAGCGCTCGCGTCGCCGGCTCGACGCGCCTGATGGACCTGCGCCTCGAGCACCGCGGGCTCGAGATCGGCTGGACGTGGATTGCGCCCGAGTTCCAGCGCACGGCGCTCAACACCGAGTGCAAGCTGCTACTGCTCACGCACGCCTTCGAGGCGCTCGGCTGTCTGCGCGTGCAGCTCAAGACGGACGCGCGCAATCTGCGCTCGCAAACCGCGATCGAGCGCCTGGGCGCGCGCAAGGAGGGCGTGCTGCGCAAGCACTTCGTCCTGCACGACGGATTCGTGCGCGACAGCGTGATGTACTCGATCACCGACGCAGAGTGGCCGGCGGTGAAGCGCGGACTGCTCGAGCGCCTCAGCGCTTCTCGCCCGTCAGCACCTTGAGCTGCGCGAGCCCGGGGAAATCCGGCGCGTAGCGGTCGCAGCGAAAGAGCCCGTGCTGCATGTCACCCATGCCGCCCGGGCCAGGCCCGCCGCGCGGACCCGCGCCGCGTTGGGGACCGTCGCGCGGCGGACCGTCCCCGGGAGGCCCGCGGCGCGGACCTCGGCCGCCGGGACCTCCGGGGCCGCCCGGACCGCCGCCCATGCGCAACTCGCCCTTGAAGGGATTGAGCCACTCCCACACGACCTCGCCCTTCGCATCCACCTCGACCAGCCTGCCGCTCTCGCCGTTGGTGACGAGCGTGTCGCCGTTGGCGAGCCGCTGCGCGCCCGAGATGTGGCTCGCGTTGATCGCTTCCGAGGTGTAGCTCCAGCAGGGCTTCAGCTCGGCGAGCAGCTTCACGTCCATCGGCTTCGCGAGGCTCGCCTCGTCCACCGGCAGCGCGACCTCGTCGACGATCGACTGGTGCGAATCGCCGCGACCGCCGTTGTTGAAGACGAGCATGTGCCCCGCGCCGGCGAGGCCGTCGCCGATCCACTGTGCGTCGTGCTGCGCGGAGAGCTCGCGCGAACCGTACTTTTGCGCGCCGTGCGTCTGCGGATTGCCCCAGCGCAACAAGAGATCGCCGCCGTGACCGCGCTTGCCGCCCTTCGAACTCGCGGCCTCGGCGGTTGTGGTCGAGTGGTCGATCACCCATACCTCGGAGAGGTTGTGGATCGAGAGCACGACGAGGTCGAGATCGGCGCGGTAGTCGATGCCATTGGTGTGCAGCCAGTCCGCGCTTATGCCAGGCGGGCCGCCGCCACCGGGGCCGCCGCCGCCCGGGCCGCGGCGCTTGGGCGGCTCATCGCCGACGTAGCCGAGCTTGCGCAGCTTGGCGAGTTCTTCGGGCGTCGATCCTGGCGCGCGCTGCGCGCCGTCGGCGTTGAGGTCGATGCGCTCGGGGTGCGCCACGGCCTCGCCGTCCTTCAGGAGGTGGTCGAAGGCGTGCCACTCCCAGACGATCTTGCCGCCGCTCGGACGGACGGGTTCGACCTCGAGCACACAGTCGGGCCAGAAGGCGCCTTCGATCTTGCGACCTGCGGCCTTGGCCTCCTCGGCGCTGCGCAACTCCCAAGCGATCACGAGCACGTTGCCGTTCGGGAGCACCTCGAAATCGTGGTGCGCGCAGTACTTCTCATCCGAGAGCGTGTACTCCCACACGAGCGCGCCGTCCCAGTCGAACTCGCGCAGGCGTCCGCCTTGTCCGCCGCCGAAGAAGAGCGGGTTGTCGATGCGCTCCGCGCGCATCAGGTGCCCGTTCTCGAGCAGGAACACGGAGTGGCCCGGCGGCTTGTCGCTCTTCCACTCGTGCACGCTGTTGCCCGCGAGATCGACGAGGTAGGTGTCACCGGAGCTGAGCGGCGCGACGAGCGTGTAGCCCGGTGCGGCGTGCTCGCTCGTCTTCACCAGGCCGCGCGGCTCGGCCGGGGCCTGCGCGCGCTCCTGCGGCGGTTCCTGGGCCTGGAGGGAGAGTGCGAATGCCGTGAACGCGAGAGGGAGGTAGCGCTTCATCGTGAGCGCGAGCCTAGCAGGCGCGCCCGGTCCAAAGTGCCAACTTCAGGTGCGCTTCAGGGCGCGCTCGCGGCGATCACGAGCGGCAGGGAGAGCAGACGCTTTTCGTCTCGAGCGAGGAAGCGCAGCTTGCTGAACGAGGCCTGATCGACAGGGATCGGCTGCGGCAGTTCCAGGCGCAGGGCGCGTGCCGCAGCGAGCCTTGCGATACTCACGCTGGGCTTGCGCTGGGCATCGAAGAGCAGCTCCGCGCCGTCCCACAACCTGGGGTGGAAGCGTACGTCGGGAACCGTGCTGTCGGCGAAAAGGGCGCGCTGCGCGAGGTTCGCGACCTGCAGTTGCACGACTTCGCCGTCCTCGATGCTGGCCGCGGGCCAGCGCACATCCAGGAACGCGCCGGGCTTCTGCAGCAAGTTCTCGGGCAGCACCACGCAGCTGCGCAGCTCGGGCGTGGGGGCTCCGCGCCGCACGCAGAGATCGTCGGCCCCGATGCGCGCCACCGGGTGATAGTCGCGCTCGAGCATGCGGAAGAACGGCAGCGACGCACGCAACTGGGCGGGGATGCGGCCCTTGTTGTCGAGCAGCAGCGCGTGCGGCGCCTTCGCGTAGGTTTCGGCGAGCTCAGCCTGCTGGCGGTCGTCGAAGAGCTTCCAGGAGTGGCTGATGATCACGCCGGTCGCGGGTGCGATGCCCGTCCAGGAGTACAGCGAACCGTCGCCGCGCACGCTCAGGAAGTCGTCGAAGGAGCCGCGCAGCGTGTCCGCGAGGAAGCGCGCGCGCGCGCCGGTCGCCTCGTCGAAGCGCGTGTAGACGACGCCCGGAAGCGCGATGCGCTCCTGCCGCGTCTGCCTGTACTCGGAGAGCGCGCCTGCGTGGTTGGCGAGCACCCAGGTCGCGTCGAGGACCAGCAGCGCTGCAATCGCGATCGCGAGCACGCGGCGCGTGCGCACGAGCACGCCTTCGCGCAGCAGTGCCGTGCAGGCGTCGCTGAGCGCCATGCCCGCGAGAGCGACGAGCAGCACGGTGCCGAGCGCCTCCTGGCTGCCGCTCACGGGGAAGACCTGCAGCGCCTGCAGGGGAGCGCAGAGCACGAGCGGCAGGCGCACGGCGCGCGTTTCGCGCGGAACGAGCACGATCCAGGCCCAGGGCAGCACGAACGGGATCAGCCACTCGCGGTGCGGCGCTACGTTGAGGAGCGTGAAGACGCCGAAGCCGAGCTCTGCCGCGGCGAGGAGCCAGGTCGGGACGCGGCGTTCACCGAAGTGCGCGAGCAGCGCGACCACCAGCGCAGCGCCCGCCATCCAGCTGGCCTCGATCGGTACGCGGATGCCGATCACGAGCTCCGTCGTGAAACGCGAGGGCAGCACCACGAGCGCGTGCCAGATCCCCGCGAGCGTCGAGCCGCGCGCCATCGCGAAACCCACGCACACGACCGAGCCCAAGGCGATGCCCGTGACGACGCGCACGAGCTCTGCGCGCCGGTCCGCGCGCGGGAGCGAGCTCCCGAAGACAGCCGCCGCGATCAGGCCGCCATCCACGACGCAGGCCAGCGCGGGACCCCATTCCTCGGAGAGGTGCGTGCGCATCAGCAGCCAGGGCAGCGCGAGGGCGGCCGCGAGCACGAGTCCGCCGCAAGCGCGCAGCCACGTGCGAACGTCGTTCGAGAGGAACAGGAACAGCACCGGCAGCGCGAAGAAGACCCCCAGGTTGACCTTGGTCCAGCCCTGCAGCGCGACGGCGGCGCCGAGCAGCGCCGCGGCGGCGAGCGGACGGCGCTCGCGCAGGTACAGGAAGCTCAGCCATCCGCCGAGGAACACGAGCTGCGCGAGGTCCTGCGGGTGGCCGGGCTCGTTGGAGAAGACCTCGAGCTGCAGCACGGCGAAGGCCGCGGCGCCGAGTGCGCACCAGCGCGAGCAGCCCTGTCCGATCGTCGCGCGCCGCACGAGCAGCCCGACGAGAGCAGCGCACAAGATCCAGGCGGCGAGCGACTGCCAGCGCGCTCCATCGGTGGTGAGCGGTGCTCCGCAGAGTCCGTTCACGATCCAGCGGTAGCCGAGCCACGCGGGCCCGTACGCGGTCGTGACGTCGTCGTAGATGCGGTGGCCCTCGAGCAGATGCCGCACCAGCACGAGGAAGTAGCCCTCGTCATCGTAGAGCTGGAAATTGGAGAACATCCACAGCCACGCGTAGGCGATTCCGGCGGCCGCGATCGCGAGGCTGCACAGCGCGAACAGCACGTGCAGCGCCAGGGATGCGCGCGGGGCGGCGTGGGGGGCTTCCATCCGCACCATCAAGCCGCGCGCGTGGCGGTCCTGCAACCTTTCTGAGGGCGGAGCGGAGCCGGAAAGGGTCCTGGAACATGCTCCGAACCTGTCGCGCGGGTTCCGATACAGCTCGCACAGACTTGTCCGGCGGCGCTCGCTAGGATGGGCAACTCCAAACCATGAAGACAACACTCACAATCGCGTGCGGCGCATCCCTGTTCCTGCTCTCCTTCGCCGTTCCGGCGGACCAGGTGCGCTTCGGCGTCAAGGAGAAGGCCAAGCTCTCGAAGGTCTTCGAGGACGAGGCCAAGTTCCACTCGACCTCGATCAGCGTCGAGATCGACGGCAAGGACATCGAAGGTGCGATGGACGGCCTCAAGGTCTCGATCGAGGAGTCGAGCCGCATCGAGGTGAGCGACGTCTACGGTGCGCCGAAGGAGGGCAAGCCGAGCACGGTGAAGCGCAGCTTCGACAAGCTCACGGGCAAGTCGACGCAGAACGTCGAGCTCCCGCCGCAGGCCAACCACGAACCGATCGAGGAATCGAAGGAGCGCAGCAGCGAACTCGAAGGCAAGACGGTGGTGTTCACGCTCGGTGACGAGGGCGAGTACAAGGCCGCGTTCGAGGACGAGAAGGGCGACGCCGCGCTGCTCGAGGGCTTGACCGAGGACATGGACATGCGCGGACTCCTGCCCGACGGTGACGTCGAGGCCGACAAGAGCTGGGACATCGGCGCGAAGGTGTTCTACTCCGTCGTCGGGACGCCGGGCGGCGACCTCAAGCTCAAGTCCGAAGACGACAAGGACGACAGCACGAAGTTCGACGAGGAGTTGCGCAACAACGTCGAGGGCTCCGGCAAGGGCACCTACAAGGGCACGCGCGACGTCGACGGGCACAAGTGCGCGGTGATCGCGCTGCACGCCGAGTTCAAGACGAATGGCGAGCGCGAGGAGAGCGACGAAGAGGGCCCGGGCGGCACGATGGCCATGGAGATCTCCTACACCATCGAGGGCGAACTGCTCTGGAACCTCGAGGCAGGCCACTTCCAGAGCTGCAAGATGGACAGCGAGATCGGCCTGAAGGTGACCAACTCGATGTCGATGGAGCACGGCGGCGAGTCGCACACGCAGAAGCGCGTCACGGAGTTCGAGGGCGAGGGCCACTTCAAGGCCTCGCTCGGCGAGTAGCGCTGCGGCGGGCTCGAGAGCTGAATCCGCGTGCCGGCCAGGGCTGGCGCGCGGATTCTGTTTTGAGCGAGCGGCGCTAGACTCCTCGGGCGATGACGAATCGAACTTGGCTGTTGTGCGTGGCTGTGTCCGTGGGCTGCTCCGTGGTGCTCGGCCAGAACGGCGATCACCAGGGAGAGACGCAGCCGGATCTTCCCTCGAGTCTGGTGGTGCCGCCGTCGCCGGCGCTGTCCGCGGAGGACGAGGCCAGGACATTTCGGGTGGCGGATGGGCTGAAGGTGGAGTTGGTGGCATCGGAGCCGCTGGTCGAGGATCCAGTGGCGTTTGCGTTCGATGCCGATGGCTCGCTGTGGGTGGTGGAGATGCGCGGGTACATGCCCGATGTCGACGGCAAGGGCGAGGCGGAGCCGAAGGGCAGGATCGCGCACCTGTTCGACGACGACGGCGATGGGAAGATGGATCGGAGGGTGACGTTTCTGGATGGGCTGGTGTTGCCCAGAGCGGTGGCGCCGACGCGCGGCGGGGTATTGGTGATCGCGCCGCCGAAGTTGTTGTTCGCGAGGGATGAGGACGGAGATGGAGTGGCGCAGGGCGACGAGGTGGTGGTGGTGGACCAGGGGCTGGGCGGGATCGCGAGCCCGGAACACGCGGTGAATGCGCTGCTGCCGACCTTGGACAATGCGTGGTACTGCGCGAATGTGCCGTGGAGGTATGTGTGGCGCGGCGGGAAGTGGGTCAGGGAACGTACGAGCGCGGCGGGGCAGTGGGGTGCGACCAAGGACGACGCGGGGCGGGTGTACACGAACAACAACTCGGATCCGTTGCGGGTGGATGCGGTGTCGGGGGTGTACGCGGCGCGCAATCCGAACATGGGGAATGCGAAGGGCGTGAACGAGCGCGTGGTGGACGACATGAGTCCGCGGCCGGCGCGGATGAACGTCGGCGTGAACCGCGGGTACCAGAAGGGGCAGCTGAACGCGGATTACAGGCTGGCGAGCGTGACCGGGGCGTGTGCTCCGTGGGTGTTCCGCGGGACGGCGATGAAGGACGTGGAGCACGCGGACGAGTTTCGCGGGAATGCGTACGTGTGCGAGCCGTGCGGGAATCTGGTGTTGCGTTATCGGTTGTTGGACACGCCCAGCGGCGGGGTGAAGGGTGTGCCGGTCAGGAATCGCGATGGGTTGGATTGGTTGACGTCGACCGATGAGCGGTTTCGTCCGGTGTGGTTGTGCGACGGGCCGGATGGCGCGATGTACGTGTGCGACATGTACCGCGGGTTGATCCAGCACCGGCTGTTCGTGACGTCGTGGTTGAGGAAGCAGGTGCTGGCGCGTGGGCTGGAGCAGCCGGTCGGGAAGGGCAGGATCTGGAGGGTGGTGGCCGCGAGGAGGGAGAAGCGGAAGGTGGTGAAGTTGGATGGGATGGGTGTCGGGGAATTGGTGGCGAGTTTGGGGAGTGGAGACGGGTGGGTGCGCGACACGGCGCAGAGGCTGTTGGTCGAGGAGCACGACGGGTCCGCGGAGGCGCACCGGTTGTTGAGGGCGATGGTCGAGCACGGCGCGGGCGCGGGGCGCGTGCAGGCGCTGTGGACGTTGAGCGGGATGGGTGGAGTGACGAAGGAAGTGGTGTGCGGGATGTGGCCGGAGGAGGGCACGCATCCGCCGCTGGTGGTGGGGCAGGATCTGGACACGTGGTTGGTGATGGCGGCCGTGGTGGTCAGTGAGGGGTTGGCGGCGAAGGAGGGGGCGGTGATGGATCAGTGGATGAAATGGGCGCGGGCGCCGGGGAATGGAGGCAGGGTGGTGCGGGCGGTGATGTTGTCACTGGGCAACGTGGCGACGGAGCGAGGGTTGAAGGAGTTGATGGGTTTGGCGCGGGAGACTGCGGAGTGGGAAGAGATGCGCTCGGCAGCGGTGAGCGGGTTGTGCGGGCGGGAGTTGGATGCGTTGCGGGTGGTCGTGGGCGGGGAGGAGTGGAGCGGGTGGGAGCGGGGGCGGGCGGAGTTGGTGGAGATGTTGGCGAGGTGTGTGGTGCGGGAGGGACGGGGGGATCGTGTTGAGGGGTTGGTGGGCTTGTGCGCGGAGGGGAAGGGCGCGGAGGGGGAGGCTGGAAAGAAGGCGTGGATCTGGAAGGCGATGGTGAAGGGCGTGCTGGCAGGGAGACCGAAGGACGCGCTGGGAGGAGCGACGTGGGTGAAGTTTGGGAGGAAGCCGGCGGTGGTGATTTTGGAACTCGATGGCGTCCTTGCGTGGCCGGGGAAGGCGGGAGTGGAGGAGTTGGTGGTGAGGGAGTTGGGGAGCGAGGAGCGGGCGAGGTTCGAGAGGGGCACGGAGTTGTATGAGGTGACTTGTGTGCAGTGTCACCTGGGGAGTGGGTTGGGACAGACCGGGCAAGCGCCGCCGTTGCGGGGGTCGCGGTGGATGTTGGGGGATGTGGGGGTGGCTGCGCGGGTGTTGTTGGGAGGGCTGAAAGGAGAAGTGGAGTTGGACGGGGAGCGGTGGGATGGGGAGATGCCGGCGGTCGGGTATGGGGATGAAGATGTGGCGGCGTTGCTGACGTATGTGCGGCGGGAGTGGGGCAATGGGGCGGAGCCGGTGACGGCGGGAGCGGTGGCGAAGGTGAGGGAGGAAGTGAAGGAGAGGAAGACGCCGTGGACGGTGAAGGAGTTGGAGGGGGTGGGGAAGTGATGGGGAGGTGAGGAGCGGAGGAGAGGAGCGGAGGTGAGCGGAGAGAAGGGAGAGAAGGGAGAGAAGGGAAGCTGAGGAGCAAAGGAGACCGCAGCCCCTGCTCGGCGCTTCCGCGCCGCGCGACTCCGCGTTCGCGTTTGCGGCGCTGCGCGCCGCAAACGCGAACGCGGAGTTCAGTTGTGGTCGCAACGGCGGCTGAACGCAACGGCGGCTGAACGCGAAGGCGGCTGAACGCGAAGAGGCAGCAGTTGCACCGGTGACGAAATACGGTGCCTGGACCGCTTTTCTCGGCTTCCCTGCCTCTGCGCTTCTCTCCCTTTTGCTTCCGGGGAAGCCGTGAAAAGCGAGCCTGGCTCCGTATTTCGGAACGCCCTACTTCTCGACCTGCTCGATCGTCTCCACTCGATCGAACATCACCGTCTCACCCGCATCCTTTGCCCTCTCGACCCACACCCACGGTCCGTCGGCGGCGCAGAAGGTGCGCGAGTCGAGGATGAGTTCGTGATCGCGGAAGATGGCGACGCGATCGGCGTAGGCGAGGACGACGAGTTCCTTCCAGTCGGAGTGGTCCTTCGCGTGGAGTAGGCGCGGATCGTCGAGGGCGAGGGACCAGCGAACGTTGTCCGTCTTGAGGAGATCGTGCTGGTTCCCGTTGGAGGGATTGGGAGATTTCTGATCTCCGCGGAAGCGCAGTTCGCAGCCTGCGAGCGAGCTGTGGTCATCGCGCGTGAGTCGGAGGCCGAAGTCGTGGCCGAGTTGGGCGCCGTCGGAGGTGAAGTGTTTGGCGTCGAGGGGTGTCCAGGCGTGCTTGCCGAAGGAGTGCAGGTGGAGGTTGCGGAAGCGGATCTTGGTGTCCTGCCCGGCGTGCACTTGGAGACCGAGGATGCCCTGGAGGGATTCGGCATCGAGCGCGTCGGCGGTGGGTGTGTCGTTCACCCAGGCACGGATCCAGGGGCCGATGCATTCGATGCGGTAGCGGTTCCACTCGTTGGAGTGGAAGGCCTTGCGGCCGGCTTCGTTGTGCTCGAGGTTCTGGAGCCAGCCGCGGCCGCGCTCTTCGTAGAGGCCGCCGGACCAGGCGCGCGCGGAGGGATCGATCTCGATCTGGTAGCCGGAGGCGTAGGAAGTCTTGGGCTCAGCACCCACGACGCGGGAGCGGATCTGGATGCCGGAGTTGCCGGGCTGTTCGTTGCGGAGTTCGAGCGTGAGGAGGAAGTCCGAGTAGGTGTCGTTCGTGACGAGGAAGGAGTTGGCCTTGCCTGTGGAGGTCTGGCCGAGAATGGAGGAGTCGTCGACGGAGAAGTTGGACTCGCCGAGGAGGTGCCAGCCGGAGGGGGTGTGGCCGTCGAAGACGGTGAGGTCGCGACCGGGCAGGGCGTGGAGATCGCGGTAGTGGAGTTCGACGACGTGTTCGTCGTCGAAGTGCCAGGTGGTCGGGGTGGAGCGCGTGAAGTGGAAGGGAGCAGGGTCGGAGAGGGAATCGAGGCGGGTGAGCGAGGTGCCGTCGAGCAGGAAGATCCGGTGCTCGAGGATGGCCAGTCCGCTGGGATCGAGGGCGATGCGGCTCGCGGAGACTTCGCACTCGCCGGCGTCGAAGGAGTGCGGGTTCTCGGCTTGGTGCCAGCCCGAGCGCTGCTCGAGGAGCGACATGCGCTGGATGCGCGGGGCGTCGGAGAGCGGGAGCGTGAGGAGCAGGAGAGCGATCATCGAGAGCGAGGATAGCGCTGCGTCGCGATGGGTGCCCGCTCGCGAGCGGGTAGAGACGGCGCAGTGCGGCTCAGTCAGGCTCAGTGCGGCTCAGTGCGGCTCAGGTGTGCCCTGGCAGTCGGCGGGCTCGGTGTTGTCATCGAGATCGGGATCGGGATCGATGATGGTGACCTTGGGCAGCGCAGGCTCGAGCGGCGCGGATTGAGTCGCGAGTTCGGGCGGCGGCAGGTCGCTCGCGGGCAGCGTTTCGATCGCTGGCTGGAGCGGCACCTGCGGCTTGAGCGTGGGTTGCGCGGCGGGCGGGCCGAGTTCGTCGGGGTTGGGGTCGTCGACGAAGAGCACGCGGGCAGCGAGCGCGGCGATGATGAGGACGAGCAGGAAAGTGGCGATGCGTCCCATGGGGCGAGCATAGAACAGCCCGTGCAGGCTGTGCGAGGGGGCAGGGGGTGGGAATTGCCGAGGGGAGAAAAGGGCTGGAAACGAGGGCGAAATCAGGGTGTGGGCCAGTCGGGCGGCGGGCGCGTGAGCGCGTCGCGTCCCGGAGGCATGTCGTAGCGCTGGCGCGTGAGGGCGTAGGAGATGCCGCCCAGGCGGCCGACGGCGGCGAGTTTGGCGGGGTCGACGACGAGGCGGGAGTCGACCAGCGCGTCGTCGATGTGGATGTGGACGACGCGGCCGAGGACGATGTTCCCGCCCAGCGCGTGACCGGGGTTGGTGCGCAGTACCTGGAGGGTTTCACACTCGAAGGCCCAGGGCGCACGCGCGAGGCGCGGCGGCCGGATGCGCAGGCTGGGCGCGGTGGCGAGGCCGGTGAGCTCGAACTCGCTCTCGCCGTAGGAAAGCTCCTCGGCCGACGCGGCGATCTCGCGCGCGTAGGACTCGACGGAGGCGTTGACGACGAACTGGCCGGTGCCGCCCTCGGAGACGGGCTTGGCGTTGCGCAGCGTGTCCTTCTCGGAGCCGTCGGGCTTGTTCGCGGGGCAGAAGAGGACGGTGAGCGGGTCCGAGCCGACGCCGTTGAAGAAGGAGAAGGGCGCGAGGTTCGTGCGGCCCTCGGGCGAGATCGTCGAGACGAGCGCGATCGGGCGCGGGACGATGCAGCCGATCAGGAGACGGTAGCGCTCGCGCGCCGCGAGCCTGTCGGGATCGATTTCCATGTTGCGCGCAGTCTAGCGCGACTCCGCGCGAGGCGAAGCCGAGCGCTCAGCGCGCGTACGCACGGCGTGCGAAGAGCAGCGTCAGGTACGGCAGCATGTTGCGCTTCTGCGGGATCAGGTTGAAGATCCGCCACAGGCGCTTGGGGTTCATGTAGAAGCGCCGGTAGGCCTGTTTGCGCAGCGCGAAGATGCGCTCCTCGTCCACGGAGGAGAGGTTGATCTCGCTCTTGTAGGGCTCGTAGGCCGACCAGTCGACCGGCAGCGCGAAGCCGGCGTCCTCGACCTGGCGGAACAGCTCCGTGCCCTTGAAGGGGATCACGCGGAAGAAGGCCGCGGTGTGGAAGCTCGAGTTGGAGGCCCAGTCGATCGTGGCCTGCATCTCCGCTTCGGTCTCGGTCGGGAAGCCGAGCATGAAGGCGCCGTGCACCATCACGCCCTGGCTGGCGATGAAGTCGACGATCTTGCCGACCTTCTCGATCTTCAGGTTCTTCTGCATCACTTTCTGCAGGCGCGGGACGGCGGATTCGACAGCGACCATGCAGCGGTACATGCCGGCCTGCTTGAGCAGCACGACGAGCTCCTCGTCGAGGATGTCGCCGCGGAAGCCGTTGGGGAAGGTGAGCGCGAGCTTCCAGCCGCGGTCGATGATGCCCTGCGCGATCGCCTTCGCGCGCGCGGGACGGAAGTTGAAGATGTCGTCCATGAAGACGAGCTCCTTCACTCCGTACTGCGTGACGAGCAGATCGATCTCGGCCAGCACGTGCTCGGCGGAGCGCTCGCGGAACGTCTTGCCGTAGCTGTTGTGGCAGTACGTGCAGCGCCAGGGGCAGGCGCGCGAGCTGAACATCGTCGCGAACTCCTTGTGCGCGTAGATCACGCCGCCGCGCGGGACCTTGTGGTACTTGGCGTGGTCGATGAGGTCCCAGGTCGGGAAGGGCATCTCGTCCAGCTTCTGAGGCGGCGGGCGATCGGCGTTGTGCTGCGTCGCGCCGGCGGCGTCGCGCCAGGAGATGCCGGCGCACTCGGACCAGTCCTCGCGCTGGTCGCGCAGGCGCTCGAGCAGGTCCACGAAGGTGAACTCGCCCTCGCCGCGCACGACGAAGTCGCAGGCGGCGTCTTTGAGCACGTCTTCCGCGGCGACGCTCGGGTGTGGGCCGCCGCAGACGATCTTCGCGTGCGGCAGGCGCTGCTTGACGAGCTTCGCGAGCGCGTGCATGCAGCCCGCCTCGTAGGTCATCGCCGAAAGGCCGACCACGTCGGGCGCGAGCGCGACGAGCTCGTCCGCGCAGCGCTCGGGCGTCCAGTCCTCGACCTTCATGTCGAGGATGTGCACGTCCTCGAAGCCCGACGCGCGCGCCTGCGCGGCGATCATCATGATCCCGAGCGGGTGGACGTGCGTGAACTGCGTGTAGGGGTGGTAGGTCTGGACCAGCGCGATGCGCAGGCCGGCCAGCCGTTCGTCCTTGCGGGCGATCATCCTCGAATCTTACGCGAGCCGCGGGAATCGGTGTAGGCTCGGGGTCCCCGATGGATTCGGCCATTCGCTCACCCGACACTCACTTCCGAAGGAACTGGATGCTCCCTGTCTTGCGCTTTCCCGTGCTGCTCGGTGTGTGCCTCTGCGGGGGCCTCGTGGCCGCGGACGCACAATCCTCCCTCGTCTGGCAACACGACTCCTTCGTCTCCCAGACCGACGAGCCGATGCGCGCAGTCCGTTTCGGCCTCGGTGACGAGATCGTGATCGCGGGCGAGTACCGCGCGAGCAACGCGCCCGACACCTCGGCTGCGCTCTACATCCGTCCGGCGGACGGCTCGGCGCTCACGCAGACGAATTGGCCGGGCACGCCGGTGGGAACCTACCGCTGGAATGCGCTCGCGATCGACGCCGCGGGTGACATCGCTCTGGCGGGGAGCGCTCCGGGCGGCGCGCTGGTCGGCCTCGCTTCGCCGAGCGGCGCGTTCCTGTGGACGCCGCAAGTCCTGCCCGCACCGTTCCAGTACGCCAGCGCGGTCGCCTTCGACCCCAACGGGGAGCTGCTCGTCGCGGGCATCGCGGGTGCGGACGTCTTCGTCGCGCGCCTCTCGCCGCAGGGAGGCCTGCTCGACTCGGTGGTCTGGGCGCACCCGGCGAACGGCGACGACAGGGCCAGCCGTGTCGCGGTGAGCGCGCAGGGCGACGTCTTCGTGCTCGGCCTCGCGGACACGTCCAACAACCCGCGCGTGTTCGTGCTCAAGCTCGACAGCGCCCTGGATGTGCAGTGGGAGAGCGAACGCTTCAGCCTGCAGAGTTCGGATCCGGGGCCGGCGCTCGCGCTCGACGCCCAGGGCGACGCGTACGTCGCCTGCAGTTCGAAGACGAACGGGAATCCGCAGAGCCTGTTCACGCTCTGGAAGCTCGATCCGAACGGCGCGACGGCCTGGGCCGCGACGCCGACCGACGCCCAGCACACCAGCGGCCGCGCGACCGAGGTCGGGATCGATGCGCTCGGGCACCTGGTCGTCGCGGGCTCGTGGTCGGGCTTCGACAGCGAAGGGCTCGTGCAGAGCTACGACCGCTTCGGCAACCTGCTCTGGTCGCATCCCGCCGGCCTCGCGACGAGCCTCTACTTTTCGCTCGCGCTCGACGAGGCGGGCGACGCACTCGTCGCGGGCTCGAACGGCGGGGGACAGCTCGGTTTCGCGCGGCGCTACGACCGCGACGGGAACGAGCGTTGGACCTGGCAGGACACGAACAAGACCGTCCGCGGAGCGATCGGCGTCGCGCCACAAGGTGACGCGCTGCTCGCCGGCTCGTGCAGGAGCACCTTCTCGCCGACGTACCTCCACGAGTTTCGCCTCGGATGCGCGGTTTTCCCGGTGTGCGCCGGCGACGGATCCATCGGCTCGTGCCCGTGCGCCAACGACAGCGCCACGCGCGATCGTGCCGGCTGCGTGGACTCGATCGGGACCGGCGGCCACCTCGAGGGAGTGGGCTACGCCTCGCTCGGCTCGGACACGCTCATTCTCGTGGCCTCTTCGATGCCCAACACGACCTCGGTCTACTTCCAGGGCACGGCACAGATCGCGCCGGTCTTCTTCGGCGACGGCTTGCGCTGCACGGGCGGCACGCTGGTGCGGCTCGCGGTGCGCGCGGGCGGGGGCGGCAGTTCGCAGTTCCCCGGGCCTGGAGATCCGTTGTTGTCGGTCGCGGGCGGCGTGGGCGCGGCGGGCCTGCGCATGTACCAGGCGTACTTCCGCGACCATTCGTCCTTCTGCACGGCGGCGACCTTCAATGCGACGAATGCAGTGCGCGTGAACTGGATTCCGTAGCTTCGCGCGGGGAACCGGACCCTTCCGGCGATCGTCGGGTATGCTCGCAGCACCCAGGCTCCGTATCGGAAGGGACTCTACATGGCCCGCATCGCGTTCATCGTCACCACCTGCCACGAGTTCGAGGGCATCAAGGTGCTCTCGTCGGTGCTGAAGAAGCATGGCCACGAGGCCGACTGCTTCCTGCATTCCGAGGAGAAGGACTTCGCGCAGGCCGTGCTCGGCTGGCAGCCCGACGTCGTCGGCATCTACGCCACCACGGGACAAGAGGCCTGGGCCTACGAGTACATCCGCGGCTGGAAGAAGGAACTGAAGCACCTCAAGGTCGTGATGGGCGGCCCGCACCCCAGCCACGACCTCGAGCCGCTCTTGCACGAGGACGTGGTCGACGCGACCACGAAGGGCGAGAGCGAGTACGCGATCCTCGACCTCGTCAACGCCTGGGAGGCCGGGCGCGCGATTCGTGAGATCCCCAACGTCGGTTGGCTCGGCAACGACGGCAAGCCGGTGCAGAACCCGATCCGGCCCGTAATCCAGGACCTCGACACGCTGCCCTTCCCCGACGTGGACGTTTTCTACAAGTACCCGTTCCTGCGCGGCAAGCGCGTGATGCAGGTGCACGTCTCGCGCGGCTGCCAGAACTCGTGCACGTACTGCTCGGTCGGGCTGATGAAGAAGGACTGGATCTCGGGCCGGCGCGGCGAGAAGTTCAACCGCCAGAAGTCGGTCGACTACGTGTGCGAGGAGATGAACGACATCCTCGCGCGCTACCCGGGCTTCCGCATGGTCAACTTCGGCGACGCGGCGCTCAACATGACGCGCGGCTGGCTGGCCGAGTTCGCGGAGAAGTGGCCCAAGCGCGTGGACCTGCCTTTCGCCTGCAACATCAACATCAACTACCTGAACGAGCAGGACATCATCCACCTGAAGCAGTCAGGCTGCGTCTCGGTGCAGTTCGGATTGGAGTCGGGCAGCGAGAAGGTGCGCCTGGAGGTCTACAAGAAGGGCTACACCGACGAGATCGTCTACTCGATCCCGAAGCTCCTGCGGAAGCACAAGATCACCTACCGCACGAACAACATCATGGGCTCGCCGGCGGAGACGCTGGAGGACATGTTCGAGACCGCGCGCGTCAACAAGCGCATCCAGCCCGACGGCTGCACGGTGCTGATCTACCGGCCTTTCCGCTCGACGGTGCTGGGCCAGGAGGACTACGCGCTCGGACGCGTGGACGAGGCGCGCGACATCGGGCCCTCGATCCAGAACGACTCGATGATGAAGCGCGACGACCTGCGCGAAGTCGTCAACCTGCAGAAGCTCTTCAACGTCGCGGTCTACATGCCCGGCGGCGAGACGCTCGTGCGCAAGCTGATCCACCTGCCGCGCAACCCGCTCTTCGACGCGACGCTGCTCGGTTTCCTGTGGTACCAGCACGCGGTGGTCTCGGGCTACGGCATGCTCGACGACGTGAAACTGGGCCTGAAGAACGTGAAGCAGATCTTCGGCAAGTCCGGCACGCACGCGCAGCGGCGCAGCTTCCTCGAGACGATCGACACGGGCGGCGAGGCCGCGGTTCACTAGCCAGACAGCCGCGGGTGGGGGAGCAGCGGGGTTCTTTCCAAGGGAACCACCGGGCGCGGCGTTGAATCCCAGGCCTCGGCCTGCGCATCCTGTGCAGCGAGGCCTTTCCCATGCTGCACCTGCTCCTGCTCTTCGTTCTCGCCGATCCGACGCCGCTCCCGACCGCGATCCGCGAGGTGACGCTCTACGGCGACCGTGCGCTCGTGCGGCGCGAGGCGGCGCTCCCCGCGGGCGGCGATTTCGTGATCCAGGGCCTGCCCGCCTGCCTGGACCCGAACAACGTGCGCGTGCGCTGCGAGGGCGGCGACGTCGTGAACGTCGAGACGCGCGAGCGGCTGCAGCAGACGCTGCCGAGCGAGCGGCTGCAGGCCTTGCGCGAGCATGTGAAGGGGCTGGAGCACGAACAGCAGCTCGCGGAGGACGAGCGCGATCTGCTCCAGGAACAGGCGCGCCACGTCGGCCGGATGCGCGGCGCCACGAATCCGCAGGCGGGATCGGAGACGTCGGGCCGTCCGGGCATCGGCGGCTGGAAGGCGGACCTCAGCTTCCTCTCCAGGCGTGCCGGCGAGATCGACCGCGCGCGACGCGAGAACAGCTGGAAGCGCGAAGATCTCGCGCAGCAGCTCGAGACGGCGAACACGGATCTGGACGCGGCGCAGTCCAAGGGCAACGTGAAGGTCTTCGACGTGCGCGTCTCCGTCGAGGCGCGCGCGCAAGCGACGCTCGAGATCGAGTACCTCGTCTCGCGCAGCGGCTGGGCCCCGGCCTACGACCTGCGCGCGCGCAAGTCGCTCGACAAGGTCGATCTCGCGTACCGCGCGCGCGTCTGGCAGCAGACCGGCGAGGACTGGAACGAGGTCGCGCTCGCGCTCTCGAGCGCGCAGCCGCGACTGGGTGCGCAAGGCCCCGAACCCGTGGCGGGATGGGTGGGTGTGGACCAGCCTGCTGCACGTGGCGGCGACCGTCTTGCGGCGCTCGAGGTGCTCATGCGCAAAGCCAAGTCCTCGGACGATGAGGCAGAGGTGGCCGACGCGGCGCCCGCGCCCCGGCCCTTCGCCGTGGTGGACAGCCAGGGCCTCTCGGTGCGCTTCCAGTTGCCCAAGCCCGCGACGATCCAGTCGCGCGAGGATCCGGCGACGCTGCTCATCGGCGAGGCGCAGCTCGCGATCACGGCCGAGCGCCAGTGCGTGCCCGCGATCGACACCACCGTCTGGCTGCGCGGCCGCGCGACGAACAGCTCGCCCTGGACGATGCTTCCGGGGACGGCGTCCGTGTTCTTCGGCGCGGACTACCTCGGCCCCGCGCAGATCGGCGCCGTGCAACCGGGTCAGGAGTTCACGCTGCACCTGGGCGCTGATCCGGCGCTGACGCTGAAGCGCGAGCAGACCGAGGACCTGAGCAAGGGCCCCGGATTCCTCTCGAGCAACTCGAGCGACGTCAACAGCTGGCGCTTGCACCTGGAGAACCACGGTGCGCTGGGCGCTGCCGCGGACGGCAGCGTCGAGGTGGTCGTGCGCGAGGTTCTGCCGCGCCCGAGCGACGAGCGCATCGAGGTCGAGATCTCGAAGAGCTCGTTGCCCGAGTCCGATCTCGCGCGCTGGAAGCAGGACCGCGAGGAGCGCGGCATCCACACATGGGTGCTGCGCGTTCCGCCGGGCGAGAAGGGCACCGACCTCCTCTGGCAGCGCACGATCAGCTATCCCAAGGGCGCCTCGATCTGGATCCGGTGATGACCATGCTCGCACTCCTCCTCGCGCTCGTCCTCTCCGACGCCCGACCGCTCTCGACCTCGATCCAGGGCGTCACGCTCTACTCCGGGAGCGCGCTCGTGCGGCGCTCGGCAAAGATCGAGGGTTCGGGCGACTTCCTGATCCAGGGGCTGCCGGCCTGTCTGGATCCGAACAACGTGCGCGTGAGCTGCGCAGGCGGCCAGGTGCTCGACGTCGAGACGCGCGCACGCTTGCAGCCCGCACTCGCGAGCGAGCGGCTGCAGGCGCTCGCCGATGCGCGCAAGGCGATTGAGCGCGAACAGCAGCTCGCGCAGGACCAGGCGGGGCTGTGGAAGGAGGAACTCGCGCAGCTCGCGAGCATGCTCGCGAGCGAGGAGTCCGCGCACGTGCGCGAGGTCGCCTCGGGCAAGTCCAATGTCGACACCTGGACCACGAACGAGGAGTACCTCGCGGGCGAGATCCGCGAGACCGTGGGCAGGCAGCGCGAGAACACCTGGAAGCTCGAAGAGATCGCTGCGCGCCTCAGCGAGGCCATGCACGCGCTCGGCGAGGCGCGGTCGCGCGGAACGGTCCAGGTCTACGACGTGCGCGTGAGCGTCCAAGCCGCCGCCGCGGCGACGCTCGAGGTCGAGTACCTCGTCTCGAACACCGGCTGGGCGCCCGCCTACGACCTGCGCGCGCGCAAGACGCTCGACAAGGTCGAGCTCGCCTACCGCGCCAAGGTCTGGCAGCGCACAGGCGAGGATTGGAACGAGGTCGCGCTCGTGCTCTCGACCGCGCGCCCGCAGATCGGCGCGCAGGGACCCGAGCCCACGCCGCAGTGGATTTCGATGAGCATGCCGGGCGAGGCGTCCGCGGTGGCATCGGCGCGGGCGCCGGAAGAGCTCAGCGACAAGGACGTGAAGTTCAAGGGCCTTGGTTACAGCGGCGGAAACGCTCCCGCCAGCCCCGCTCCGCGCCCCTTCGCCGCGGTCGAGAGCCAGGGCCTCTCGGTGCAGTTCCAGCTGCCCAAGCCCGCGACGATCGAATCGCGCGACGAGCCCACGACGCTGCTCGTCGGCGACGCCGAGCTCGAGATCCACGCCGAGCGCCAGTGCGTGCCCGCGCTCGACACGACCGTGTGGCTGCGCGGCAAGGCCAAGAACAGCTCGCCCTGGACGATGCTCCCGGGCACGGCGCAGGTCTTCTTCGGCGCGGACTACCTCGGACCCGCGCAGCTCGACACCGTGCAGCCCGGCCAGGAGTTCACGCTGCACCTGGGCGCCGATCCGGCCTTCGTCGTGAAGCGCGAGGCGATCGAAGACCAGCAGAAGGGCCCGGGCTTCCTTTCCAGCCGCGCGAGCGAGGTCAAGAGCTGGCGCGTGCACCTCGAGAACCACGGCGCGCTCGGTGCCGCGCCCGACGGCAGCGTCGAGGTGATCGTGCGCGAGTCGATCCCGCGCCCGCGCGACGAGCGCATCGAGGTCGAGCTCTCGCAGACCTCGCAGCCCGAGTCCGAGCTCGTGCGCTGGAAGCAGGACCGCGAGGAGCGCGGGATCCACACCTGGGTGCTGCGCGTGCCGGCGGGGGAGAAGGGCCTGGATCTGGTCTGGCAGCGCACGATCAGCTTCCCGAAGGGGCTGCGGATCCTGTTCGAGTGAGGGAGAAGCCGCCCGGCAGGCGGAAGTTCTGGATTCCTTTCCACGCCCGGGCCTCCCGGGTCACGGGGGAGTATCGCCGGCGCCTTCCGAGGGGATCACCTCCCGGGGCGCGGGCCGACCCCTCCCCGTTCACAGGAATCCAGTCCGATGTTCACCACGACCTTCTCGCGCCTGGCCTTCAGCGGCCTCTTCCTCCTGCCCTTTGTCGCCGTGCCGGCGAACGCCCAGCGCGTCGCGCGGACACCCGCCGTCTCCGACGCGTCGCAGGCGAAGCTGCCCGCCGCGCCCGCGGTCTCCCGCGACCTCCCGGTCCGCGGCGGCGATCGTGACGCGCTCGCGGCGCAGCACGCACCCGCGACGACGCAGGCTCCCGCCCTCGACACCGCGAGCGCGAGCTACCGTGCTCCGCACGACCAGCTCTACATCTCTGCGCAGGAGGACGGCTCGCCCCAGGTTCGCGGCCGCGCCTACAAGGCCGAGTTCCGCGCCGACAGCGCGACCTACATCCCGTTCTGCGGCTCGCAGGCGCCCCAGAACCACCCGCTCGCGTTCCGCATCGAGAGCCTCACGGCCGGCAACGAGGCGATTGCCTTCGCGAGTGACGCGGTCGCGGGCCTCGAGGCCCAGACCGTGCGCTACTCCCGCGGCGGCGTGACCGAGGTGTACGAGCTCGGGCTCGACTCGGTCGAGCAGAAGTTCGTCTTCGACTCGATCCCCGCGAGCGGCGACCTCGTCGTGCGCCTCTCGGTGCAGACGCAGATGAGCGCGTCACTCGAGAACGGCGCGATCCGCTTCACGAGCGCGGACGGCAGCGTGAGCTACGGTGCCGCGACGGTGCTCGACTCCAATGGCGCGAGCGCGCCGGTCGAGACGAAGTTCGACGGCGGCACGATCGAGCTGCGCGTCAGTGCCAGCTTCCTCGAGACGGCCGTCCTGCCGATCACGATCGACCCCGTGATCCTGACCTTCGGAGTCACCTGGACGACCGAACCGGTCGACAGCTTCGCGCCTGCAGTCGCCTGGGACGAGACGAACCTGCGCCTGTGCGTCGCGTACGAAGAGGTCTTCAGCGCCACCGACCACGACGTGGTCGGCTCCTTCGTGGCGGCCGACGGGAGCTTCATCCAGGCGGGCTACCTCGACGCCCTCCTGGGCGACTACTGGGCCAACCCCGACGTGGCCAACAACAACCAGTCGAGCAATTTCTACCTGGTCGCGCAGGTCGGCGATCCCTCTGGCGGCGCGCGCACGATCCATGGACGCACGCTGGATGCGAACACAGGCGCGCTGGGCGTCGACCGGCTCGTCAGCACCGCCGACCAGACCGGCGAGAAGATCAACCCGAGCGTGGGCGGTGACCCGTACGCGGCCGGCTCGACCTACTTCACGGTGGTCTGGCAGCGCATCTTCCTCGCGGGCACGGACGACGACATCCATTACCGCCTGGTCACGCCCGCCGGCGTGCTGCAGGCCGGTGGCACGCAGCTGCTCGACGACTCGGCCGGCACCCTCGACCGCAACCCGCGCATCTCGAAGTCCTGCGAGGGAAACGGCACCCACCATGTCGTCTGGGCGCGTTGGATCAGCTCGACGGACCGCGACGTGTTCGCCGCGGAGCTGGCCTACGACGGCACGATCACGAAGCCTCGACCTCGATCTACACGACCGGTGACAACCCCGCGCCGGCCTGCTCGCCGGTCCTGCCCTCGGGCGATTGGCTGCTGGTCCACGAGCACGACTACGGGACCGACCGCGACATCATCGGTCACCTGATGAACGGCGTCACCGACAACGACTTGATCAACCTGACCCTCCGCGAAGACAGCCTGGGAACCGGCATGCTGGTCCAGGATCAGCGTCACCCCTCGGCCGACACCGACGGGTTGCACTTCACCTACGCCTACGCCGAGGACACGGTTCCCGCCACGGTCGACTACGACACCTTCTGCAGCACGGTCGACGTCATCAACGGCCAGCTCACGGTGGGCGAGTTCCACAAGCCGCTGGGAGTCGGTGCCTCGCAGCAGGACTTCCCGCGCATGTGCTCGCGTGAAGGTGCCGGCGGAACCGGCCCCGCGCTCGCGATCGTGTGGCAGGCGGACAGCGTGCTCAATCTGGGCAACATCCAGGGCGCCACGTACTTCGCAGGCGACTTCGTCAAGCTCTGCACGCCGGGCTACGACGGCGTCCTGTCTTGCCCTTGCGGCAACCCGCCTGCCGGCTTCGGCCGCGGCTGCAACAACAGCAGCTCGACCGGCGGTGCGCTGATCGAGGGTTCGGGCGAGCGCATCGCTCGCCGCAGACACCGCTCAGTTCCACACGGCAGACGAGCGCGCGACTTCGCTCTCGATCCTGGCCCAGGGCTCGGTCTTGAACGGGACGGGCCTCGTGTTCGGCCAGGGCATCCGCTGCACGGGCGGCAGCCTGAAGCGCCTCTACACCAAGACGGCTTCGCTGGGTTCGATCACCGCGCCCGCCGGCGGCGATCCGACCGTCTCCGCGCGCTCGGCGACCCTGGGTGACACGATCAGCGCGGGTTCGGCGCGCTACTACTTCGTGTACTACCGCGACCCGGTCGTGCTCGGCGGCTGCCCGGGCAACTCGACCTTCAACACGACGGACACCTGCAAGGTGACCTGGCGTCCGTGATCGTCCCGGCCGGCGCAGTCGCGCCGGAGTTGCGGGGCCGTGCAGCACTCTTGCTGCGCGGCCCCGCTCTGTTTCACCTGCGCCGCGGCGGAGCGTTGGAACGCTGCGAGCGCATCGGATACAACCTTGCCCGAGAGACTCCGATGCCCCCCCAATCGAAGATCCAGCTCGGCCCCTCCGAATCCCTCCCGAACGGCAAGGCGGTCTACGCGAGCGGCAGTGGCCTGGCGCTCGTCACGCTGCTCAACCCGCCGGCGAACGGCTACTCGCACGCGATGATGCGCGACCTCGACGAGGCCATCCTGCGCGCGCGCTTCGACGAGTCCGTGCAGGTGATCGTGCTCGCCGGCGCCGGCGAGAAGTTCTTCTGCGCGGGCGCCGACATCTCGATGCTCCACGAGGTGACGCCCGAGTTCAAATACGCCTTCTGCCTGCACGCGAACGAGACGCTGCTGCGCCTCGAGCACACACCCAAGCTCGTGATCGGCGCGCTCGGCGGCCACTGCGTCGGCGGCGGTCTCGAGATCGCGCTCGCCTGCGACTTGCGCATCGCGCGCAAGGGCTCGGGGCGCACCGGGCTGCCCGAAGTGACACTGGGCGTGCTCCCGGGAACGGGCGGGACGCAGCGCCTCGCGCGCCTGGTCGGCACGAGCCGGGCGATCGAGCTCATGGCGAGCGGGAGACTCTTCGACTACGAGGAGGCGCTGGCGCTCGGCCTCGTCAACGAACTGCGCGAAGCGCCCGACGACGAGAGCTTCCTCGTCTCGGTGCTCGAGACGGCGCGCGGCTACTGCACCCCGGGCAAGGCCTCGCTCGCGGTCGGCATGATCAAGCGCGCGGTGCAGACCGGCGAAGGTCTCCCGCTCGAGTCCGGCCTCGCGCTCGAGCGCGAATTGCAGGCACGCCTGTTCGCGTCGGCTGATGCGCGCGAGGGCATCGCGGCCTTCGTCGAACGCCGCGCGCCGAAGTTCCTCGGGCACTGAGCGGCGATCACGGCATGCAGGCAGTCCACGTCACCCGGCACGGCGATCCGTCGGTTCTCTCGCTCGTCGAACTCGAGCGGCCCAGCCCCGCGCCCGGCGAGGTGCTGGTCAAGGTCGCCGCGATCAGCGTCAACCACCTCGATCTGTGGGTGCGGCGCGGCATGCCGGGTGTCAAGCTCCCGCTGCCGATGATCCCCGGCTGCGACGGCACGGGTGTGATCGTCGAGCTCGGTGCGGGCGTGCAGGGCCTTGCGGTCGGCCAGAAGGTGCTGCTCGAACCGGGCTACAGTTCGGGCAAGAGCGCGCACGATCTCGCGGGCGACGACCACCTTTCGGACGACTACCAGATCCGCGGCGAGCACTTCGACGGCCTCGCGCGCGAGTACGTCGCGCTCGAGGCGCGCTTCGTGATGCCGTTGCCCGATGCCTGCGATCTCGTGCGCAGCGCGGCGATCCCGCTCGTGTTCGTCACGGCCTGGGGACTGCTGGTCACGCGCGCGAAGCTGCAGGCCGCCGAGACCGTGCTCGTTCTCGGCGGAGCCTCGGGCGTCGGCTCGGCGGCGATCCAGATCGCGCGGCAGATCGGCGCGCGCGTGATCGCCAGCGTCGGCAGCGAGGCCAAGGCCGTGCTCGCGCGTTCGCTCGGCGCGCAGGAGGTCGTGCGCCACGACCAGCCCGACTGGCCGCAGGCCGTGCGCAAGCTCTCCGGCGGTCGCGGCGCGGACGTCGTGGTCGAGCACGTCGGGCCCGCGACCTGGGCGGGCTCGATGCGCGCGCTTGCGCGCAACGGCCGGCTGGTGACCTGCGGCGGCACGAGCGGGCTGACGGTCGAGATCCAGTTGCCGCACCTGTTCATCAAGAACCAGTCGGTCATGGGCTCGACGATGGGGCCGAAGAACGCCTTCCCCGCGATCTTCGCGCACGTCGCCTCCGGTACCTACAAGCCCGTGATCGACCGCATCCTGCCGCTCTCGAAGGTGCGCGAGGCGCACGAACTGCTCGAGAGCCGCGCCGTGCTGGGAAAGATCGTGCTGATCCCCGGCCAATAGAACGCGAGACGAGGAGTCACTCCATGACCATGCTTACCGCTGACCAGATCAAGACCACCGCCGTACTCGGCGCGGGCACCATGGGACACGGGATCGCGCACGTGCTCGCGCACAGCGGCATCGAGGTGCGCCTCTACGACATCTCCGCGAGCGCGGTCGAGAAGGGCCTCGCGAGCGTGCGTGCGAACCTCGACAAGGGCGTCGAGAAGGGCAAGGTGCAGGCCGCCGACCGCGACGCCGCGCTCGCGCGCCTCTCGGGTTCGACCAAGCTCGACGAGGCCATCGCTGGCGTGCAGTGCGTGATCGAGGCGGTGCCCGAGAAGCTCGAGCTGAAACAGAAGCTCTTCGCGGACCTGGGGGCGAAGCTCGGGCCCGAGGTCCTGCTCGCGACCAACACCTCTTCGCTGCCGATCTCGCGCATCGCGAGCGTCACGCCCCGCGCCGAGCGCGTGGTCGGAATGCACTTCTTCAACCCGGTGCACATCATGGCGCTGGTCGAGGTGGTCGTGACCGAGCGCAGCTCGCAAGCAGCGGTCGCGACGGCCGTCGCGCTCGGCAAGCGCATGGGCAAGGAGCCGATCGTGGTCAAGGATTCGCCCGGCTTCGCGAGCTCGCGCCTGGGCGTACTGCTCGGCCTGGAGGCGATCCGCATGGTCGAGAGCGGCGTCGCTTCGGCCGAAGACATCGACAAGGCGATGACGCTGGGCTACGGCCACCCGATGGGGCCGCTCAAGCTCTCCGATCTCGTCGGCATCGACGTGCGGCTCTCGATCGCCGAGTACCTCGAAAAGGAGTTCGGCGAGCGTTTCGCCGCGCCGGCGCTGATGCGCGAGATGGTGCAGCGCGGGGAGCTCGGCAAGAAGAGCGGCAAGGGCTTCTATGACTGGAAGGCCTGAGCGCGCGCGGCTCGCGCCCGCCCCGCCTTCGCGCTTCCGACTGCCGCGCCGCTCGAGCGGCGTGCTCGACCAGGGCGAACGCGAGCTCGCCCTCGGGCACGCGCGCGCGCTGATCGAGGCCCCGACCGCGCCCTACTGCGAGGACGGTCCGTATGCGCTCGTGGAAGAATTCGCGCGCTCGCATCCGGGCTTCGAACTCGAGCGCGACGAGCACGCGAACCTGCTCGTCACCTGGAAGGGCACGCGCAAGCGCGCGAAGTCAGAACCGCTGCTCGCGCTTAGCGCGCATCTGGACCACCCGGCGTTCCACTACGCCGGCAAGCGCGGTGGCCGGCACCAGGCGCGCCTGGCGGGCGGCGTGCCCGCGCGCTTCCTCCCCGGCGCGCGGCTGCGCTTTTTCGAGGCCGGCGGCGAGAGCGAGGCGCTCGCGACCGCGCGCATCGCGCGCGTCCTGCGCACGGCGGACGAGTCGGTGCGCGTCGAACTCGAGCACTTCGCCGGGCGCGCACGCAGGGGCATGTTCGGCGTCTTCGACCTGCCCTCGGGCACGATCCGCGGCGGGCGGCTGCATGCGCGCGTGTGCGACGACCTGATGGGTGCTGCCGCGATCCTCTCGACGCTCCAGATGTGCGCGCGCGCCGGAATCGAGCGCCCGCTGCTGGGGATCTTCACGCGCGCCGAGGAGACGGGCTTCGTCGGCTGCCTGGGCCTCTTGAAGAGCGGCGCGCTGCCTGCGGGGACACAGGTGGTCGGGCTGGAGTGCTCGCCACGCCGCTCGACGGCGCGCGTGGGCCGCGGACCGGTGATCCGCGTCGGCGACAAGCAGTCGATCTTCGATCCGGAGCTCACGCTCGAGCTCGAAGAGGCGGCGCGTACGCTCACCGAGCGCGTCCCCGGATTCCGCTTCCAGCGCGCGCTGATGGACGGCGGCAGCTGCGAATCCACGGCCTACAACCACTTCGGCACGCGCGCGGCCGCGGTCTGCCTCGCGCTGGGGAACTACCACAACTGTGGGCCCGACGGGCGGATCGCACCCGAGTTCGTGGGCTGGGACGACTACGAAGGCCTCGTGGCGCTGCTCTTCGAGCTCGCGCGCGGTTCCGGGAAAGCCTCCCCGCGCGCGAAAATCGAGGCGCGTTTGCAGCGCATCTGGGAGCGCGAGTACAACCTGCTGTCGACTTCCAGCCGTCGGCTGCGTCGAGGAGAGAAACGATGAGCGAATCCCCCTGGTCCGAAGAAGGCACACCCGCGCCCAAGAAGAAGGGTCTGCCCGCCTGGGCCTGGTGGGTGGGCGGCGGCTGCCTGTTCCTGCTCCTCGCGGGAGGCATCGGCACGTTTCTCGTCGTGCGCTTCGTGGGCAAGGCGGCCAAGGAGTGGATGGACCCCGAGGCGCAGTGGGCGACGCTCAAGCAGGTGCTGCCCTACGACGAGCGCCCCGCGGGCCTCGAATTCCAGAGCAGCTGGCACCTCTTCGGCACGGACGGATGGGTGTTCCGCGATACGCGCGGCTTCGTCGTCCTGCTGATGCAGTTCGGCGGGAGCAACGCGGCGCAGACGCGTGAAGTCATGCTCGATCCGAGCGCCACCCACGGCTTCATGGGCAAGTTCGGTCGCCACGACCAGGCGCGCGTGCAACTCGAAGTGCAGGGCCGGACCCTGAGCGCGCTGCGCTTCGTGCAGGACGGAGCCGAAGGGCCCGGCAGCGAATCGCAGGGCACCGGACCGGGCGCGACGATCCTCGTCGACCTCACGCCCGAGGACGGCCGGCCGCTGATCCTGCAGATGACGCGCGCCGACCGGGGCAGCGAGGCCGTCGACGACCAGACCGTGATCGATTTCCTGAAGCCCTTCCATGTCGGCCCCCAGCGCTGATCCGCAGCAGACCGCGCGCCGCGAGAGCGCGCTCGGCGTCGTCGGCATCGCCGGCGGGCTGCTGCTCATCCTGGGCATCTTCCTCTGGCTGTGGACCTCGCGCGGCCGCGAGATCGACGCCTCCGAACAGTTCCGCGCCTCCTTCGCCGTGCAGGGCGTGCCCGAGGGCTGGAGCGTGGCCTTCGCGCAGGCCGTGCCCGACGGCCTCTTCGACCTGCACACGGAGCAACGCATCGTGCGCCTGGTGCGCGCGGGCGCGGCGCCGGATTCCGATCCGGTTCCCGCAGAGAGCGCGAAGCCCGACTGGAAGAAGCTGCCCGAGTCCGCACCGCTGGGGGAACCCGCGCGCCTGTACTTCGCGTGGTACGACCCTTCGAGCGGCAGCAAGGATGTCGAGGCGCAACTCGATTCGCACCGCGCGCAGCCGCTCGAGATGCTCGGCGAAAAGGGCGGGATCGTGCGCGTCGACGCGGGCCGGGTCCCCTGGGCCGGCTACGACGCGGATTTCGTGCAAGAGCGCCTGTTCGACAAGGGCAGCTTCCGCGACGCCTTGCGCATCAACCTGAGCACGAAGGGACAGTTCTGCGTGCTCAACGTGCTCTGGCGCTGGGGCGAGCGCGGCAGCCGCGAGTCGGCGGCGCAGGCGTTGGCGCTCTTCCCGCCGCCCGCGCGGTAGCTGCTAGTTGCGCGTCGCGAGCTCGAGCAGCTCGGCGAGGTGCAGCACGCGCACGTCAAGGCCCGCGCGCCGGACGCCCGCGTCCCACTGCATGTGGCAGCCGGGATTGGATGTGACCAGTGTGCGCGCCCCGCTCGCGCGCAGCGCCTCGAGCTTGCCTTCGAGGAGCGCGCTCGACTCCGAGGCGTGAGTGAGCGACCACGCGCCGGCCGAGCCGCAGCAGTCCTCCGAGCCCGCGAGCTCGACGCGTGTGACGCCCGGCAGGAGCGCGAGCAGCGCACGCGGTTCGCGGCGTACGCCCTGCGCATGGCACAGGTGGCAGGGATCGTCCCAGGCGATGGGGGAGAGCTCGGCGAGCTCGCTCGAGGCGCGCATGCGCGCGGCGAGGAGCGAGCGCTGCGGTTCGCGCGCGAGCAGTTGCGAGAAGTCGAGTGTGCGCGCGGAGAGCGCGGCGGCGCGCGCGTGCCAGGGGTCGGCCTCCTCGAAGAGCGCCGCGAGCTCCTTCAGGTGCGCGCCGCAGCCGGCGCTGTTGGAGACGAGCGGCAGCGGCGCGCCCCGCTCGTCGCAGAGCGCTTCCGAGGCCTCGATCGCCTCGCGCGCGAGGGCGCGCGCGCCCGAGCTCTCGCCGCTGTGCGCGTGCAGCGAGCCGCAGCAGAAGAGCTGTGGCGTGGCGCGCACCTCGCAGCCCGCGCGCGCGAGCACGGCGGCGGTGGCGCGGTTCACGCCGCCGAAGATCTCGGACATGACGCAGCCCTCGAGCATCAGGACGGCGCTCGTGCGCTCGCCCTCGGCCGGCGTCAGCGTGGGCTGGTAGGCGCGTTCGGCGCGCAGCGGCATGCGCGCGGGAGCGAAGACGCGTGCGAGCGCCGCGGCGAGCGAGAGCGCTCCGCGGTCGCGCAGCAGCACGCCGAAGCCGATGGCACGCGCCAGGCGCACGTGCAGCGGTCGCTTCTCGAGCGCTGCGAGTCCCGCGCGCGTGTGCTCCATCAGCGCACCAAACTTCACGCCCGAGGGGCAGACGCTCTCGCAGTGCCGGCACAGCAGGCAGAAGTCCATCTCGTGCGCGAAGTCCGCGTCGGCCTGGATCTCGCCCTCCGCGAGCGAACGCATCAGGTGGATGCGGCCGCGCGGGCTCGAAGGTTCACGCCCGGTCAGGCGGTAGGTCGGGCAGGTGTTGAGGCACAATCCGCAGTGCACGCAGTCGAGACTCTTCGCGTAGTCGATGATCGTGCGCGCGTCCATCAGCCGACCTCCGCCAGCACGCCGTGCGGGTCGAGCGCCTGCTTGATGCGCCGGTCGAGCGTACGCTGCGGTCGTTCGGCAGCGGGCGGCGCGCCTTCGATCTGCGCCGTCACCACGCCGGGCAGCACGAGGCAGCGGCCGCGCGCGCGAGAGAGCAGCTCACCAAGTCCGGTGGGCAGGCATTCCAGGCGCGTGCACGCCCCCTCGGGCGTGTGCGTGTTCGCGAACGTGCGCGCGGCGGTGAGCGCAGCTTCGCCTTCGAGCGTTGCGGCGTGCTGCACGAGCGCGAGCTCCTCGGCGACGACCTCCTCGGCTCCTCCGAGCAGCACTCCGAGCTCCCAGCCGTTCTCGACCCGTCCGAGCGCCAGGATCAGCGGGCGGATCGCGCCGCGCCATGCGGCCTCGAGCCACTCGCGGCCCTCGCCCGGCACTTGCAGCCAGGCGTACCTGCGCGGCGCGGAAAAGAGCCGCAGCGAGGCCTCGAGCACGACGCACAAGCTGCCGTGCGCGCCCGTGTAGAGCCGGTGCATGTCGTAGCCCGTGACGTTCTTCACCAGGCGCCCGCCGCTCTTCACGACCGTCCCGTCGCCGAGCGCGACACGCAGTCCGAGCACGTGGTGACGCAGCGGGCCGAAGCGCAGCCGGTCGAGGCCGGATTGGCCGGCCGAGATCGCGCCACCCAGGCTCGTGCGTTCCTCGCGCGCGACGAAAGGCGTCAACCAGTGGCGTTCGGCCGCCGTCCGGGCGCGCAGATGAGCCAGCGTCGTCCCCGCGCGCGCCGTGATCACGCCCTCGTCGGGCTCGTACTCGACGATGCCGGAGAGCGCGCGCGTCGTGAGTGCGAAATCGGCCACGCTGCTCGCACGCCAGGCGAGCTTGGTACCAAAGCCGAGCGGCAGGACGCACAGATGTTCGCGCGTGGCAAGGCGCAGCAGCGCGCAGAGCTGTTCCTCGTCGCGCGGCTCGGCGAGCGGCAGAGCGCCCAGCGAGGAGACTTGCGCCGCGCCGATCTCGCGCTCGAGGAGTGTGCGCGGATCGCTCACGTGCGCGTCTCCATGCAGGCGCGCATCGGGATCAGTTTGCCCGGATTCATGCGGCACTCTGGATCCCAGGCCTCGCGTGCACGGCACATCGCGGCGAGATCCTCGCGCGTGAAGAGCCATTCCATCGCTCCGATCTTCTCCAGGCCGATCCCGTGCTCGCCCGAGAGCGTGCCACCGGCGGCGAGGCAGGCTTTCAGGATCGCGTCGCCCGCGTCGAGCACGCGCGCGAGTTCTTCCTTGTCGCGCCGGTCGTAGGAGATGTTCGGGTGCAGGTTGCCGTCGCCGGCGTGGAACACGTTGGCGACCTTGAGGCCGCGCGCCTCGCAGATCGCGGTCGTCTCGCGCACCAACTCGCGCAGCTTGCGGCGCGGCACGACGGCGTCGCACACGTACAGGTCCGGCGCCACACGTCCCATCGCGCCGTAGGCGCCCTTGCGCCCGGCCCACAGGCGCGTGCGCTCGGCTGGATCGCGTGCGCGGCGCAGCTCGAAGGCTCCGCGGGCGCGCACGAGCGGCTCCAGGATGCGCGCCTGCGCCGCGACCTCGCTCTCGCGGCCCTCGAGCTCGAGCAGCAGCACCGCGCCGGCTTCCTTGGGGTAGCCCGCGCGCAGCACGCTCGCTTCGACGGCCTCGATCGTGAGCTGGTCGAGGATCTCGATCGCCGAAGGCTCTGCGCGCGCGCGGATGAGATCGCTGACGCACTCGCAGGCCTCGTCGAGCTCGCGGAAGAGCGCCAGCCAGGTTTCGACGACCGGTGGCGTCTGCGTCAGGCGCAGCGTGAGCTCGGTCGCGACCCCCAGCATGCCCTCGCTGCCGGTGAAGAAGCCGACCAGATCGAGACCCTCGGGCTCCGCGCGCGCCTTCGAGAGGTCGAGCACCTCGCCCTGTGGCGTCACGATCACGAGTCCGAGCACGTGCCGCGTCGTCGTGCCGTGCCGAAAGCAGTGCGGGCCGCCGGAGTTTTCGGCGACGTTGCCGCCGAGCGTGCAGGCCTTCTGGCTCGAGGGATCGGGCGCGTAGAAGAGACCGAGTTGCTCGACCGCGTGCGAGAGGTCGACGTTGACCACGCCGGCCTGCACGCGCGCGAAGCGGTTGCGCTCGTCGATCTCGAGGATCGCGCGCATGCGCGAGGTGCCGATCAGAACCCCGTGCTCGACCGGCGTCGCGCCGCCCGAGAGGCCCGTACCCGCGCCACGCGCGACGATCGGCACGTGCGCCTCATCCAGCAGGCGCATGCAGCGCGCCGTCTCGTCCGTGTTGCGCGGCAGCAGCACGAGTTCGGGCAACTGGCGCGCGAAAGCCAGGCCGTCGCACTCGTAGGGCACGCGCTGGTTGCGCCGCTCGACGAGCCCGGCTTCGCCGAGGATCTCGCGCAAGCCGCGCAGCAGTCCGGGATCCATCAGAAGTCGATGCGTTTCAGACGCCAGGCCGCGAGCAGGAACAGGAGCAGCGCGAACACGAGCGAGCTGCCGATCGAGAAGAAGATGTTGTGGCGCAGCGGGCCGGTCCAGGAGAGCTTGCGCTCGTACCAGCGCGCCGGGTCCATGCCGCGCGGATCGTTCTCGTCCAGGCGCATGCGCTGCACCAGGGACTGCAGTTCGCGGCCGGCGTTTTCGCGCGCCCGCACCTCGAGCACCAGCATCCAATCGCCCAGGCTCAGGAACCCGGTCGCGCAACTGGGTGCGCTGCCGCCCGTGCTCTCGGTCCAGCACACCATCTCAGGATGCAGCCCGGGGCCCGGTTCGAAGTCGGGCGAGGCGACGATCGTGGCGCCGGACTTGGTGACCTGCGCGGCGAGCGCCTTGGCCGCCGTGTACTTCGAACGCCGCTTCCCGTCGAGCAGCCGCGCCTCCCGCCGCAGCACGAGGCTCGCGCCGCTGTCGCCGGCCGAGGCCTTCCAGCGCGCGGGCTCGTGCTCGAGATCGCGCTTGCCCGTCGCGCCTTCGAGTTCGAATCCCTCGGGCGACTCGAGGACGCTCGTGCCCGTGACGCCGTCTTCCAGCAGGGCCGGGCGCTCGGTGATCACGCGCCGCAGCTTGCGCACGATCAGGTCGGCGTCCGTGGTCTTCGGCAGCGTGAAATGCAGCGCGTCCAGGCTGTGGTAGAGGATCGGCGGGACCTTGTCCTCGTGCACCGCGTCGGGATCCTGGTCGTTGCGGGCCAGATCACCCTGTTCGCGCGCGTAGTCCGAGAGGATCCAGATGTTGTGCACGCAGCCGTTGAGCGTGAAGAAGAGCATCGTCACGAGCAGCGCGGCGACCGAGTTGCGCGTGATCACGCCCACGAGCACGGAGACCGCGTGCACGAGCGCGAAGATGTAGACGATGGTCAGGATCGTCCACAGGAAGGCGGGGTCGCTGCGCCCGGAGACGAGCAGCAGTCCGACGTGCATCCCGACCACGAGCGTGGCCGCAAGGATCGCGACGAAGAGCACGCCCGCGCAGTAGCGCGCGAAGAGCAGCGCGACCCGGCCGACCGGGCGCGAGAACACGACGTCCGCGGCGCCCTTCTCGAGCATGCGCGGGACGAAGAAGGCCGTGGCGGCGATGCTGAAGAGGATCCCGATCGTGCCGGCGAGGCCGCCCACGACCAGCTCCTGGAACTTCTCGACGATCAGGTCGGGGTTCGAGTTGTGCCCCACGAGCCAGGCGAGGTTCTCCCAGGGCACGGTCTTCATGCCGAAGAGGATCACGAAGCCCTCCTCGCGCGCGCCGAATACGAAGGTCGGCAGCACGAGCACGATCACGAGCACCACGAGGATGCGGAAGACCTTGTTGTCGAGCACCTGGTAGTAGGCGTCGAGGAACAGCGCGCGCACGGTCGGCGACATCAGCGCGGCCCTCCCTGGTCCTTGAGCATGCCCACGAAGGCCTCCTCGAGGCTCAGTTTGCGCGGCTGAACGGCGCGGATCGAGACGCCCGCACTGCGCAGGCGGTCGATGCAGCGGTCGAGCTCCGCGTCGTCGTTGAGCGCCAGCTCGAAGCCGCCCGGCTGAGGCACGAGCGCGCTGCCGATCCCCGCCAGGAGGCTGGCGAGATCCGCGGGCACCTGCTTCAGCTCGAAGCGCACCGAACCGGTGCGTGGCGTGAGCTCGGCCATCGTGCCCTCGCGCAGGATCTTTCCGCGCGAGAGGATCACGACGCGGTCGCAGATCATCTCGACCTCCATCAGGAGGTGCGAGTTGAGGAACAGCGTCACGCCCTTGTTCTTCAGCCGGAGCACGATCTCGCGGATCGCCATGCGCCCGACCGGGTCGACGCCATCGGTGGGCTCGTCGAGGAACACGAGCTCGGGCTCGTGGATCAGCGCCTGCGCGAGGCCGATGCGCTGCTGCATGCCCTTGGAGTACTCGCTGATCTTGCGTCCGGCAGCGTCGCGCATGCCGACCAGCTCGAGCTGCTTCTCGATGCGGTCGTCGATCTCGCTCTTCGCGCAGCCGCTCATTTGCGCGAACAGGCGCAGCATCTGGCGGCCCGTGAGATAACCGGGCAGGCGGTGCGCTTCGGGCAGGTAGCCGATGCGCCGGCGCACGCTTGCGTCCTCGCAGGACTGGCCCAGGATCTCGACCTCGCCGTGCGTGCGATGCACCAGGCCGAGGAAGATCTTCACCATCGTGGTCTTGCCCGCGCCGTTGGGCCCGAGCAGGCCGAAGACGCTGCCGCGGCCGACCTCGAGGCTGACGCCGTCGAGTGCGGGGAACCCCTCGCCGCCGAAGAGGCCCTTCCTGTAGAGCTTCCTGAGCTCGCGCGCGCGGATCAGCGATGCTTGCATGGTTTCAGGCCCGAGAACGCAGCATCCCAAGCCGGGCCGCGCCGATCCAGCCTGCGTCCGCGCCGAGCTCGGCCTGCGCCACGCGCACGCTCGCGAGGCGCTCGCCGTAGCAGCGCTCGGCGATGCCCTCGCGCACGCCGGGCAGCATCACGTCGAGCGCCGCTCCGAAGCCTCCGCCGACGACGAAACAGCGCAGGTCGAGGATCGAGATCGCGCTCGCGAGCCCGCGGCCGAGGTCGCGCCCGATGGCGACGAGCAGCTCGCGTTCGGGGCCGACGGCTGCGCGCGCCTCCTGCGCGAGGCGCACGAGGTTCCCGGGGGCGCTGCGTGGCAGCCCGGCCGCCTGCGCGCGGCGCGAGGCCGCGCTGGCCGAGGCGAGCTGTTCGAGGCAGCCGCGCGAGCCGCAGCCGCAGCGCGGACCGTCCGGGTCGACGACGACGTGGCCGATCTCGCCTGCCATCCCGCCGGGGCCCGCGTAGAGCCCGCCATCGAGGATCAGGCCTCCGCCGACGCCCGTGCCGAGCGTCACGAAGAGCAGGTCGCGCTCGTTGCGTCCGCAGCCGAGCCAGTGCTCGCCGATCGCCGCTGCGTTGGCGTCGTTCTCCAGGTGCACACTCGAAGCGGGCAGCGCGAGGCGCTGCGCGAGCTCCGCCACGAGCCTCACGCGCTCGATCACGGCCAGGTTCGGGCTCTGCAACACGCGGCCGCCGGCGATGTCGACCAGGCCGGGGACGCCCATGCCCACGCTCGATTGCGCGCCGAGATCGCGGGCGAGCTGCGCCATGCGGTCGAGCAGGTCGGAAGCGCCGCGCTCGAGTGCCGAGGGGATCTCGCGCCGTGCGACGATCTTGCCCTCCGACGAGATCGCGCCGGCCTTGATCGCCGTCCCGCCCAGATCGATGCCGACGAGCAGCATCTGCGCCCCCCCTAGTCGTCCGACTGGCTCTTCACACGCCGCGTCACGCGGCGGTAGGCCTTCAAGTAGGTCTGAGCGGTCGTCTGCCAGGAGAAGTCCTGCTTGAGGCAGCGCACCACGATCGAGCGCCAATCGGCAGCTTCCTTGTAGTGCTTGCGCGCGAGGTCGACGCCTTCGAGCAGTCCGTCGCCGGAGTAGCTGCGGAAGCAGATGCCTGTGCCCTTGCGCGGGTCTTTCTCGATGTCGATGACGGTGTCGTCGAGGCCGCTCGAGCCGTAGACGATCGGCACCACGCCGTAGCGCATCCCGATCGCGACCAGCGCGTTCGAGGAGTGGTAGTGCGAGGGCAGGATCAGCAAGTCCGCACCGCCGAGCAGCGTGTGCGCGCTGTTGACCTGGTAGCCCTCGATCAGGCGGCAGCGCCCGGCGAAGGTCTGCTCCATCGTCTTGACGCGCTCGAGGATGTCGTGCTTGCCCGAGCCCATCAGCACGACCTCGACGTTGCGCTCGAGCACGGAGGTGAGCACCTCGGCCAGGATGTCGAAGCCGCTGTCGGCATCGAAGCGGCCGATCACCGCGGCGAGCGCGATGCGCGGCCCGTTGTCGAGGCCCAGCGCCTGCTGCAGCGAGGTCTTGCACTTCTTCTTGCCGTTGAGCTCCTTGTCCTTGACGGAGAAGGTCTGCGGCAGCAGCGGATCGTTGCTCGGATCCCAGGCGCGGTAGTCGATGCCGTGCGTGATGCCGACGAGTTCCTTCGCGCGCCGCCGGAAGGTGTCCTCGAGGCCGTAGCCGCGATCGGTCTCCTGGATGCGCTGCGCCTGGCTGGGCGAGGAGACGCCGACGATCGTCGCGAACTCCGCACCCGCCTTCAGGTAGTTGACCTTGCCGTGCAGCTCGACGCCGCGCACGAATTGGAACACCTGGTGGGGCAGTCCGATCTGGGGCAGGATCTCGCGCTCGAAGGTGCCCTGCATCGCGAGGCTGTGGATCGCGAAGAAGGTGCCCGCGCGCGAGGCGGGGTGGTCGGGGTGCTTGGGGACGTACTCCAGCTCGCGGAAGAGCGGGATCAGCCCCGTGACCCAGTCCATGCAGTGGATGATCTCGGGCTGGAAGCCGAGCAGGGGCAGGCTCTCCAGCACGGCCCGGCAGAACACGGCGTAGCGCCGCCAGTTGTCCGGGTAAGGCCCCTCGTCGTCGCCGTAGGGGTGGCGGCCGCGGAAGAACTGCGCGTGGTCGATCAGCACGATCGGGAGATCCCCGAGCAGCGCTGTGTAGATGGTCAGCGTCGCCTTGCCGGTCCCATCCTTGACCTTGACCTCGCCGACCGACTGGAGGTCCGCGAGCGGCGTCATGGTGACGTCGGCGTGGAAGGGGAGGAATACCCGTACCTCGCCGCCCTCTTGACGCAGGGTGCGCGCGAGCGACTCCGATACCTCGGCCAGGCTCGTGCGCCGGACGAGGGATTGGAGTTCGGGTGTGACGAAGGCGATTTTCAAGCTGATCCTGCCCGGGGAGTCGTTGTGTTGCGGTCGGCCTGGCTACCTGCCAATCCGATCGCACTCGTGGCTGCACGGGTCGGGTGCGCGCGACCGACCTGGCCTCGCTCTCCCTGCCGCATCTGCAGGCAGGGATTCCGAGGGCCCGGGGGCCGCGGCGGGTCACAAGCTAGAAAACTCCTGGCGAGGGCCCCACTTCGGAAATGTGGACAATTGCATAAGGCATTCTTGTAAATACACTTAGGTTGCTCTCATTCTCCTGGGCCCGCGCGCGCCCCCCGGGCAGAAAAGCGGTCGCTCCCCAGACCCCGGGGCCCGTAGAATCCGGCCGCCAGGACCCCCATGACGACGCCCCAGCTACGCGACCTGAAGCTCCCGGAATTTGCCGCCCGCCTCGCCGAGAAGAGCCCGACGCCCGGTGGAGGGAGCGTCGCGGCGCACCTCGCCCAGCTCGGTTGCGCGCTCGGCTGCATGGCCTTTCGCTTCTCGACCGGGCCCAAGTTCGCGGCCGTCGAAGCGCAGATGAACGCGCGCGCTGAGGAGCTCGAGCGCATCGGGGCGCAAGCGGCGCCGCTGATCGACGAGGACTCGCGCGCCTACGAAGGCGTCATGGCGGGCTACCGCCTGCCCAAGACGACGGAGGCCGAGAAGGCCGAGCGCTCCGCTGCGATCCAGGCCGGCTTGGGCGGCGCCATCCAGGTGCCCGCGGAGACGCTCGCCCTGGCCCGGCGGGGGCTCGAGCTGCTCGCTGCGGGGGCGCCCGAGGTGAACCCGAACGTCGCCAGCGACTGCGCCAGCGGCGCTTGGTGCCTGCTCGGCGCCGCCGAGGCGGCCTTCCTGAACGTCAGGATCAACGCGGCCTCGCTCAGCGACAAGGCAGCCGGCGCCGTTCGCCTGGCCGCTTGCGAAGTGGACTTGCGCCGCACCCGCGCCGCCGCGGAGTCGCTGCGGGCCACGATCGACGCCAAACTCGGCTGAGGAACCCCATGCACCGCATCGTCTTCGTCCGCCACGGCGAGAGTCAGTGGAACCGCGAGAACCGCTTCACCGGCTGGCGCGACGTGCCGCTGTCGGAGAAGGGGGTCACCGAGGCGCGCGAGGCCGGCCGACGCCTCGCGAAGGAGGGTTTCACCTTCGACGCCTCGTACACCTCGGTCCTGAAGCGCGCGATCCAGACGCTCTGGATCGTGCTCGAGGAGATGGACCTCGTGTGGATCCCGCAGACGCGCGACTGGCGGCTCAACGAGCGCCACTACGGCGCGCTGACCGGTCTCAACAAGGCCGAGACGGCAGCCAAGCACGGCGAGGAGCAGGTGCTCGTCTGGCGCCGCAGCTACGACATCCCGCCGCCGCCCTTTGCGATTGGGGACCCACAGAACCCCTCCAGCGACCGGCGCTACGCGGCGCTCAGCGAGAAGCAGCGCCCGCTTTCGGAGTCGCTCAAGGACACCGTCGCGCGCGTGGTTCCCTGCTGGGAGCAGTCGATCGCGCCGCGCGTGAAGGCCGGCGAGCGCCTGATCGTCGCCGCGCACGGCAACTCGCTGCGCGCGCTCGTGAAGCACCTGGACAAGATCCCCGACGACAAGATCGTCGCGCTCAACATCCCGACCGGCATCCCGCTCGTGTACGAGCTCGACGAGAAGCTCCAGCCGATCCGCAGCCGCTACCTCGCCAGCGACGAGGAGGTCGCCGCCGCACAGCACGCGGTCGCCTCCCAGGGCAAGAAGCAGCACTGAGCGCCCAGCGTCAGGGGGCCGCAACCTGGCGGCCCCCCGATCTCGCCCTCGCGCGTGGCGCCTGGGTCATTCCTTGTTGGTTGGCGTCAGGAAGAGCACCGAGAGGTCGATGCTGCCGTGGCCCTGCATGGGGAACTGCGGGTGCGAGGGGTTCGCCGGCGCGAGGTTCGACGCCGTGTCCGGCGGGGAGAACAGCAGCAGGGTGCCGAGGGCCGCGAGCACGTCGCTCTTCTCGGCGGGCGTGAGCGCGGCGAAACCGTCGCGTTGGACCTGGGCCTGGCCACCATGGCGCAGGATGGCGTCCTCGAGTGTCAGGCTGCGGCCGTCGTGGCCGTAGGGGGCCGTCGATCCGACACCCCAGAGCGGCGTGGTCATGAACTGCGTCGTGACCGTCCCGTCGAAGTTGCGCTCGTGGAAGCGCGGGCCCAGATCGTGGCGCTTCAGATCGGTGAAGATCTTGCGCACGGCGAAGGCGTGCGACTGCGGCGGGCGCAGCGGCGGAAGACCCAGTCCATCGTCGATCGAGTCCAAGCGCGGGATCGCGGTCGCGAACAGACGCGAGAAGACGTCGTTGGCGTGGATCGTGTCGAAGGCCGTGACGACATCCGCGACGCGGCGGTCGTGGCGGATCGTGAGATCCTGCACGTGGCACTCGGTGCAGCCGATCGAGCGCAGCAGTTCGAAGCCGTGCTGGGCCTGCGCCGTCTGCTCACCGAGGCCGGGCTTGAAGTAGTTCAGCAGGTAGAATTCGAGGTGGTCAACGAGGCTGACCGGCACCTCGTCGACCATGCCGTCTACGTCGCCGTCCTGCGTCGCGCTCGAGACCGGCGGCGCTTCGAAGCTGTCGACCGAGCCGCTCAAGACCATGCCGGCGGGAGTGATCACGTCCTGGCCCTGCGAGGCGAGCAGCGTGTCGGGGTCGAAAGACTCGAGGCCCATCTCGGCCTTGAGCGCGCCCACGATGAACTCGCGCATGGAGATCGTCTTGCCCTGTGCGAAGAACGGCCGCACGCGCAAATCGGCGTTCACGCCTTGCACACCGCTCGTGTCGAGCGAGCCGTCCGCGTGCGCGGTGATCGAGCCGTAGGCGATCGTCTTGCTGACGAGCGGAAGCGTGACGTCTGCGCCGAGCTGAGCCGCCTGCTGGATCGCGCTGGCGCGGATCCCGCGCAGGTCCTGCGTGATCTCGTCGCCGAGCATTTCCTTGATCCCCAGGCCGAACAGGTGCGGCGCGTCGCGGCTGTCCGGGCGAGTGAACACGTTTCCACCGGAGCCGGCGGAGCCGAACGGACGGCTGTGGCAGCCCGCGCAGCTGTCGGACAGGCCGGCGCCGAGTGCCGCCTGGGTGTCCAGGTTGCCGATCCCGTCGTTCATCCGGGGCCCAAGGCCCTGCGCGAGCGTGAACTTGCACTGGAAGAGCTGGCGGCCGCGTGCGATCGAGCGGAAGGGGTCGCGCCGGATCAGGAAGAGCGAGTAATCGGGCGTCTGGTCGGTACCGCGGCCTGCCCCGATCTCCTGGGTGAGCGACTTCTGGATGCCCGCCCCGATCGTGTTGGGAGCCTGGGTCAGGTCGGTGAGCTGGGCGAAGGCTGGTGTTCCGAGCAGGAACCCAAGGCAGATCGATCCGAGGAGGGTGCGCAGCGCGTTCATGGCGGGAGTCCTGATGGAAGGGGGGTGGAAGAGCCGCGGATGCCGCAGCCCTGCCTCCGGATCTGCGCGCCCCGGCCGCGCTGGACCGGATTTCGCGAATTCCCGCCGCGGGGTCCCTACTCGCGCTCGTCCAGCCAGGTCATCTGGATCGCTTCGAGCGTCTGTTCGTTGCTGCGCTTGGGGTCGCCCGCGAAGCCGGGGAGCTCGGTCACCATGCGGTGCAATTCGGTGAAGCGCAGCTTGAGGATCTCGACTTGCGGGTGCGCTTCCTCGAGTGCGATCGCGATCGCGCGCACGTCCGACCAGTCGAGCCTCTGCGCGGGCACCTCAGACGTCCCCGAGCTTGCGGCCCATGAGCGCCTTCTGCGCGACGTTGTTCATCAACAGCGCCGCGAGCGGCAGCGTGGCGCGCTCGAACTCGTCGCGCGCCTTCTGCAGCGCCTTGAGGTCGCTTCCCGAGCAGGCCTGCTTGGCGTGCTCCATCGCCTCCTCGAGATCGTGCACGCTCTCGCGGTCCAGGCCCGCGCGCCCGGCGTTGAGGTTGCTCTCGGTCGCGCGCACCATCGTCCCGATCTCGATCTTGAGGTCGGCGGCGCGGCGCTGGTCGAAGTCCTCGCGCGCGTGCGCGAAGCCCTCCTTCAGCATGCGTTCGACCTCGGCGTCGGTCAGGCCGTGCATGGGCTGGATCTCGACCACGGCGCTCTTGCCCGTGCCGAGTTCCTTCGCGCCCACCGTCAGCACGCCGTCGGCGTCGATGTGGAACTTGACCGCGACGCGCGCCATGCCGGCGGGCATGGGCGGGATGCCCTTGAGCTGGAAGCGGCCCAGGCTGCGGCAGTCGTGCGCGAGTTCGCGCTCGCCCTGCACGATGTGGAAGTCCAGGCCGGTCTGGTTGTCGACGTAGGTGGTGAAGCCCTCGGTCGCTTCGCAGGGGATGGTCGAGTTGCGCTGGATGATCTTCGAGACGGCGCCGCCCATCGTCTCGACGCCCAGCGAGAGCGGCGTGACGTCCATCAGCAGCATGTCGCGGCGCCCGCCCATCAGGATGTTGGCCTGCACGGCGGCGCCGAGCGCCACGACCTCGTCGGGGTTGAGCTCGGTGTGCGGCTTGCGTCCGAAGAAGCGCTGCACGCGCTCGCGCACGCAGGGCATGCGCGTCGCGCCGCCGACGAGCACGACCTCGTCGATCTCGCCGGGCTCGAGCTTCGCGTCGGAGAGCGCCTGGCGGCAGGCGGAGATCGTGCGTTCGACGAGCGGCGCGCAGAGCGCCTCGAACTCCTCGCGCTCGATGCGCCGGCGCCAGCTGATGCGCTTGGCCGGGATCACGACGCGCAGTTCGGCCTCGGGGTCGTTCGTGAGCGCGATCTTGCACTGCTCCGCGCCCAGACGGATCGCCTGCTGGAAACCGGGATCGCCGAGCAGCTCGTCGCCGTACAGCGGACCGAGCTCCGCGCGCGCGAGGCCAGCGAGCAGCTGGTCGAAGTCGTCGCCGCCCAGATGCGTGTCGCCCGCGGTCGAGAGCACGCGGAAGACGCTGTCCTCGATCGTGAGCACGGTCACGTCGAACGTGCCGCCGCCGAGGTCGAAGACCGCGACGTTGCCCTTGTCGCGCTGGTCGAGACCGTAGGCAAGGCTCGCCGCGGTCGGCTCGTTCACGATGCGCAGCACCTCGAGGCCGGCGAGTCGGGCGGCGTCGCGCGTCGCCTGGCGCTGCGTGTCGTCGAAGTAGGCCGGCACGGTGATCACGCACTTGCGCACGTCCTGGCCGCCGAGCGCGCGGCAGGCCAGATCGTGCACGCGCATCAGGATCAGCGCGGAGAGCTGCTCGGGCGTGTACTTGCGTCCCTGGACCTCGAGCTGGATCAGGCCGTTGTCGCTCTCGCTCGCCTGGTAGGGCAGCGAGGCGAGTTCGGGGCGCATGTCGGCCAGGCCGCGGCCCATGAAACGCTTGATGCTGAAGATCACGTGCCGTGGATCGGCGACGGCATGGTCGCGCGCCTCGCGGCCGACGATCGGCATTCCGTCGGGCGGAAAGTGGATCACCGAGGGCACGAGGCCGCTCTTGCCCTCGGGGTGCAGCACCACCGGCCGGCCGTCCTTCCAGATCGCGGCGAGCGAGTTGGTGGTGCCCAGGTCGATGCCCAGCGCGAGCGTCGACGGGGTCGTCGCCGGCGCGTTGAGGACGTTCAGCTCGATGTAGCCCATGGAAGACTCAGCGTAGGGAGGCGCGTGCGAGGCTCAAGGACTCGATCTCGGAGAGCGCGCGGTCGACGTAGCGCAGCGCGTTGAGCTGCGTGCGCAGTTCGCGCAGGAGCAGCGAGCCGCGCTCGGGCAGGGGAGCCAGATGCGCGGCGATGGACTTCAGGCCGCGCGCGCGTTCAGCGGCGAGCGTGCTCGCGAGCGCCTCGAGGCGCTCGCGCAGGCCGGATCCCGCGGGCGCGGCGCGCGCCTCCTCGAGCAGCTCGTTCCATTCCAGCACCTCGGCCAGGAAGGCCTGCGGCATGCTGCGCTGTTCGTTCTCGGCCGGGCCGCCGAGCGCCGTGACGAACCAGTTGGCGCGTTCGACCGGATCGGCGAGCAACTCGTGGGCGCGGTTGAGGCGCGCGCTGTTGCGTTCGGCGAGTTCGCGCTCCTGCGCGGGGGCGTTGCCGAAGAAATCGGGATGCACGAGCCGGCCGAGCCGCAACACGCGGCGCCGCAAGTGCGCCTCGTCGAGAGCGAAGGCCTGCGGCAGGCCGAGCAGCTCGAAGGGCGAGAGCCCCTCGGGCGGATCGAAGATCCGCTGGCAGGCTGCACAGCCGAGCGGGCTCTCGAGCTCCGCGTCGCAGTTCGGGCAACGCTGCATCCGCGTGTCAGACCGAGAAGGACTCGCCGCAGCCGCAGCTCTTGGCCGCGTTCGGGTTGCCGAACTTGAAGCCGCGGCCCATCAGGTTGTCCTCGAAGTCGATCTGCGTGCCGTTCAGGTACAGGAAGCTCTTGGGGTCGCAGACGACCTTGACGCCGTCGACCTCGCTGACCTGATCCACCTCGGCGATCTGGTCGTCGAAGCCGAGCGTGTAGCTGAAGCCGGAGCAGCCGCCGCCCTTGACGCCCACGCGCAGCGCAGTCTCGGACGAGAGGTTCTGGTCAGTGACGATGCGGCGAATTTCCTTCGCCGCGCGTTCGGTGAGGTCGATCATGTTTGCCTCCGCACCCCGGGGCCGTGCTTGGTCTTGTAGTCGTGGATCGCGGCCTTGATCGCGTCCTCGGCCAGCACGCTGCAGTGGATCTTCACCGGCGGCAGTGAGAGCTCCTCGACGATCTGCGTGTTCTGGATCGAGAGCGCCTCGTCGAGCGTCTTGCCCTTGATCCACTCGGTGGCGAGCGACGAGCTGGCGATCGCGGAGCCGCAGCCGAAGGTCTTGAACTTCGCGTCGACGATGCGGTCGCCTTCGACCTCGATCTGGAGCTTCATCACGTCGCCGCACTCGGGTGCGCCGACGACGCCCGTTCCGACGTTGGACTTCGTCTTGTCGAAGGAGCCGACGTTGCGCGGGTTGTTGTAGTGGTCGATGACCTTGTCGCTGTATGCCATGGGACTTTCTCGTGCTTTCCAGGCCTAGTGGCCGCTCTGCCACTGGATCTTGGAGATGTCGATGCCTTCCTTGACCATCTCGTAGAGCGGCGAGAGTTCGCGCAGGCGCCGCACGGCCTTGACGACTTGCTCCACCGCGAAATCGATCTCTTCGCGCTTGGTGAAGCGGCCGAAGCCGAAGCGGATCGAGCTGTGCGCGAGCTCGTCGCCGACGCCCATCGAGCGCAGCACGTGGCTGGGTTCGAGGCTGGCACTCGTGCAGGCCGAGCCCGAGGAGACGGCCAGATCCTTGAAACCCATGATCAGCGATTCGCCCTCGACGTAGGAGAACGAGAGGTTCGAGTTGCCCGGGAGCCGGTGCTCGCGATCGCCGTTGAGCGCGACGTGGTCGAGCTCGGCGAAGATGCGTCCCTCGAACCAGTCGCGCAGCTCGCTTGCGTGCGCGGCGTCCTGCTCGAGCTCCGTGCGCGCGAGTTCGCAGGCCTTGCCCAGGCCGACGATGCCCGGGACGTTGAGCGTGCCCGAGCGCATGCCGCGCTCGTGCCCGCCGCCGTCCATCTGCGCCACGAGGCGCACGCGCGGGTTCTTGCGGCGCACGTAGAGCAGCCGACGCCCTTGGGGCCGTAGATCTTGTGGCCCGACAGGCACAGAGAGGTCGACGTGGTCGGCCTCGACGTCCACCGGCACCTTGCCCACGGCCTGCGTCGCGTCGCTGAAGAAGAGCACGCCCTTCTCGTGGCACAGGGCGCCGATCTCGCGCACCGGGTTGAGCGTGCCGACCTCGTTGTTGGCCCACATCAGCGCGACCAGGATCGTGTCGGGGCGCAGCGCGGCGCGCACCATCTCGAGCGTGATCCCGCCCGCCTTCGTGGGCTCGAGGTAGGTGACCTCGAGGCCCTGCTTCTCCAGGTGCTTGCAGGTGTCGAGCACGGCCTTGTGTTCGGCGAGGCTGGTGATCACGTGCTTGCCCTTCTCGGCGTACATCTCCGCCGCGCCCTTGAGCGCGAGGTTGATCGCTCTCGGTCGAGCCCGACGTGAACACGATCTCCTTCGCGCGAGGCGCCGATCAGCGCGCCGATCTCCGTGCGCGCCTTCTCGACGGCCTCCTCGGCCTTCCAGCCGAAGGGGTGGCTGCGGCTGGCCGCGTTCCCGAACTCGGAGGTCAGGTAGGGCATCATGGCCTCGAGCACGCGCGGGTCGAGCGGCGTCGTGGCCTGGTAGTCGAGGTAGATCGGGAGCTTCATGCGTGGGGATTCCTGAGCGCGAGCAGCGGATGGTCTTCGACGGGGAACAGCGGCGCCGATTCGCGCAGCGAGCGCAGGCTCGTGCGCTCGAGCATCGACCAGATCGCCTCGCGGATGCGCTGCAGCGGGGAGCGGATGCGGCAGGTGGGCTGCATCTCGCACTCGGCGTTGCGGTGCAGCGAGGAGGTCTCGCAGTTCGAGATCGCGGGCCGGCCCTCGAGCGCCTCGACGATGTCGCCGACGGTGATCACCTCGGCGGCGCGCGCGAGTGTGTAGCCGCCGGCCGCGCCGCGCTGCGATTCGACCAGTTCGGCCCGGCAGAGGTCTTTCAGAACCTCGGCCAGCAGCCGCCGGGGGATCGGATAGCGCTCACCGATTTCTCGCACGCTCACGGGGTCTACCCCGCGGTCCACCATGTGGACCATGGCGATCAATCCGTACTCGGTTCGCTTGGTGAGCTGCAGCATCGACGATTGTGCACTGAAAGGGTGCTAATTGCGGCCAAGTGTAGGCCCTCGGGGCCCCGTGCGCCAGGGCAGCTACCCTAAAAGCTTCCGTGAACGGGAGAGTATCGGCATAGGAGGCCCCCCGGGTGGGGCACAGGTCGATCCGACCCTCAAGCAGGGCCGGATCCCGGTCGATCCAGAAGGGCATGAGCCAGCCCACGAACGCCGTCTGTTTCACCTGCGGGCTGGTGATCGAGACCCCCCCGCGCCTCGCCCGTCTGACGAACGGCCAGGTCTGCCCTGCGTGCCGTGAGCGGGTGCTCGAGGGGCTGCCGCCGGCGCTGCCCTCGTCGCCACAACCCGCCGAACGCGAGGACGCGCACGCTTCGCTCTCGGACTCCGAGTTCGCCGACGAGCGCGACACGGACGACCCCCCGCGCGACTGGCACGACGCCTCCTAGGCACCGTCGGACTCGAGCGCGGCTCGCAGCGATTCAGGCAGCATCGCGAGCTTCCGCGGCGTGCTGCGCAGATCGATGCACGCGAGCTCGATCGAGCCGCTCGCGACCAGCGTCTGGTCCGAGTCGCGCCAGACCTCCGAGGCGAAGGTGACCGAGGCCGGTCCGAGCTTTGCGACCCACGTGCGCACGACGAGCTCGTCCTCGTAGCGCGCCGGCGAGCGGAAGCGCAACTCGGCCTTGCGCACCGGCAGAGCCCAACCGGAGCGCTCGAATTCAGCGTAGGAGGATCCGCGGGCGGCCATCAACGCGGTGCGGCTCTCCTCGAGATAGAGCAGGTAGTTCGCGTGGTGGACCACGCCCATCTGGTCGGTCTCGGCGTAGCGGACCCGCAGGCGGTGCTCGTGGCGGGGAGGGGGCATCCAGGGATGATCGCACGCCCGCGTCCCGGGCTCCAGCGCCGGAGCCCTTGGCGCTCGATGGGCCCTGCTGTTAGAACCTCGGGAGATCATGAGCTGGCCCTCCGCCCAGAAGAACGTCCCGCGCGGGGACCCGACGGTCGCCGCGGTGCTGACCTGGATCCTCCCGGGAGCGGGGCACTTCTACCTGGGGATGCCGGTCTTCGGCCTGGTCGCCTTTCTTGTGGTGCAGGGCCTGTACTGGATCGGCCTCCAGCTCTCGCACGGCATGCTCTTCGAGTACCTCGAGCCCGATCTGCGCAGCGCCTTCGCCGGCGTGCTGACGCCCGAGGTCGGAAACCTCGGCGGGCTCGTGTACCACATGAAGACCTACGGCTACGGGTTGCCGTTCATGCGGCCCTGGCCGGACGCGATGTGGATCGGGTGCTGGATGACCGCGTGCAGCGGGATCGTCAACGCCTGCCTGATGGTGCGCGCTCACAGCGATGCGCGCGCGCCGAAGAACGCCGCCGACCCGGGTTTCGCGCGCATCGCGCCGCCGGTGCTCGCCGCCTGGGCCCTGCCCGGCCTGGGTCACTGGATGCAGGGGCGCAAGCTGCGCGGTGTGCTCTTCTTCGTCCTCCTGGTGGGCCTGCTGGTGCTCGGCACCGCGCTCGCCGAGGGCTCCAACCTCTCGCGCGAGCGGCACTTCTACTACTGGGCCGGTCAGTTCCTCGCGGGACTTCCCGGGCTCGTGCTCGAGGGGCTCTTCGGCCGCGGAGCCGTGACCCACGACATCGCGTACGCGGACGCGGGGCTGGACCTTGCCTGCCTCGCGGGACTGCTGAACGTGCTCGCGCTGATGGACGTGTACGCCTACGGCGAGAAGCGCGCGCTCGAGCCGCAGCCCGAACCCACGACCCAGGCGGCCGCGCCGAGTGCGGTGAACGCGCCATGATCGATCCCATCCCCCATGCGCTCCTGTTCGTGCTCGCGGCCACGGCGATCGTGTTCGCGGGAGCGACGTTCACGGACCTGCACGACGGTCCGCTCCTGCGCGGCCTGGCGAAGAAGCTCGCCTGGTTCTGCGGTTGGTGCGCGGTCGTCTGCGCGCTGATGCTGCTCGTCGAACACACGCTCGCCGCTACTCGCTGAGCTCGGAGCGCTCGCGCAGGCGGAAGAGTCCTCCGGGCGTGCGGGCGACGCGGCCGGCCATCTCGGCCTCGACGAGTTCGACGATCACGCTGGTGAGCGGTCGGTGCGTTCGGCGCGAGAGCTCGTCTGCCGTGAGCGTCTCGCCGCGCAGCTCCGCGAGCACGAGCGAGTCCGGCGCGCGCTCGGCCTGCGAGATGGCTTCCGGCGCCTGGGAGCCCAGACCGAGGTCGGCGAGCACTTCCTCGGGATCCTCGAGCAGGCGCGCGCCCTCGCGCAGCAGCCGGTGGCATCCGCGCGCCATCGGGTGGTCGACGCGGCCCGGCAGCGCGAAGACTTCGCGCCCTTGATCGGCGGCCCAGCGCGCGGTGATCAGCGAGCCCGAGGCGTGTGCGGCTTCGATCACGAGCACGGCGCTCGAGAGCGCCGAGATCAGCCGGTTGCGCAGCGGGAAGTGATGCGGCCGCGGCGCCTCCTCGGGCGCGTGCTCGGAGAGGAACAGGCCCTCGGCGAGGATGCGCGGCAGCAACTCGCACTCCGGCCAGGGCCGTGCGACGCCATTCCCGAGCACGGCGATCGTCCGACCGCCGGCCTCGAGGGCCGCGCGGTGCGCAGCCTGGTCGATGCCGCGCGCGTAGCCCGAGACGACGACCACCCCGTTCTCGGCGAGCGCTCGCGCGAAGCGCCGCGCCTGCGCCTCGCCGTAGGGAGTGGGGGAGCGTGAGCCGACGAGGGCCACGCGCTTGGCCGGCGCGAGCACCTCGACCTGGCCGCGCAGCCAGAGCGATTCGGGCGGGGCGTCGATCGTGCGCAACTCCTCGGGCCAATGTTGCGATGCGGGCCGGATGTGCAGGGGGAGGTCGGCGAGTTCCACACCCTGAAGACGTCCGGAGTCACCGCAGGTTGCGCTTCGCGCGGCGATTTTTCCGCGCGCGTGCACGAACTCGAAACGCCCGCGGGGGTGGCTGCGTAGAGGGGGGCTCGGCGATGTCCCCCGCCTCCCGACTCGATGACCCAACACCAAAGTTCCCTGTGCTGTGCGCTGCTCCTCTCCTTCGGCCTCTCGGGCTGCCTGATCGGCGCCAACTCGCACTCCGAGAAGACGGGCCGCTACGTCAGCCATGAGACGCTGGCCCAGATCCAACCCGGCCGCGAGGAGGAGTTCGTCCTCAGCCTGCTCGGCGAGCCGACCTCGCGCAGCGTCGCCGGGGAGACGACGCAGATCTGGAAGTGGGAGTACCACAGCCGCGAGAAGCGCGAGGACGCGCTGATCCTGGTGCTCGCCTCCGAGAAGACGACCGAGGTGCGCAGCACGACCTACGTCCTGTTCGAGGCGGGCAAGGTCGAGAAGGTCTGGCAGGACTAGCCCGCGCGCCGCATCACGAGCCGGGTCGGTCGCCGCGTCCGCGATCGGCCCGCTTCGTCGGCCGCGCGTCGTACTCCATGTCGCCCCAGTAGGTCTTCCACTTGCGCGCGAGGTCCGTCGGGAGTTCCGTCGGCCGCGCGTCGAACTTCAGCTCGGAGCGGTGCTCGTTCCACCAGCTCTGCCAGCCCTCGGGCGAGTTCCCGCGGTCGACGCCCGACTCGGAGACCAGCGCCAGGCGGAAGTCCGGCATCGAGGCCGCCAGCCTCGCCGCGCTCGCGGATTTCATCAGATCGATCAGCTTGTCGACGGCTTCGCGTGTGCGGATGCGGCCCAGTCCGAGGATGCGCGCCTGGATCACCGGCGCCTCGTCGTCTGACCAGGCGTCCTCGCCCAGGATGCGCACCGAGGACGGATCGCCGTATTGGCCGATCGCGCGCAGCAATGCGGCGTGCAGCTCCGGGAGCTTTCGCAAGGGCTTTTCCTCGCGCGCGGCGGACTGCAGTTCCTTCAGCGCGTCGGGATGCGCGACGAAGCGCAGCGCCTCGATCGCGGCGCGCTGCACGTCGGGCTCCTTGTCGCGCAATGCGCGCGCGACGAGCTTGACCACGGCCGGATCCGGCACGTTTCCCTGCGCCAGCAGCACTCGCGCGCGCTCGGGCGCGGAGTCGCTCTTGGCGGCCTTCTCCAGTTCGGCGACGGCCGTCTTCACGCGCGCGGGATCCGGCGGCGGCCGGACGTCGTCTGCGCGGGCGAAGAGGCACAGCAGGAGGGACAGGGTTCTGAACATGCAGGCTGGCGCGCACTTGGGCGCGCCAGCCTGCATGTGATAGCAGCCGGACCCGAGCCTGGGTTCAGGATTCGGGCGTCGCCGTCGCGGGAGCGGGTTCGGGTTCGACGGCTTCGTGCTTGAAGGCGATGCCCTCGCCCTTCTCGTCGAGGCTGACCGTGATCCGGTCCTTGCCGGTGAAGCTCGTGCGCAGCAGGTCCTCGGCCAGCGGGTCCTCGATGAAGCGCTCGATGGCGCGGCGCAACGGCCGGGCACCGTAGTCCTCGTTGAAGCCCTTGGAGATGAGGAAGTCGATCGCGTTGGGGTCGAGGACGAGGTCCACGCCCTTCTCGGCGATGCGGCGGCGCACTTCGCGCATCTGGAGCAGCACGATGCGCTGCAGGTCCTCGTGCGTGAGCTGGTTGAAGACGATCAGTTCGTCGACGCGGTTCAGGAACTCGGGTCGGAAGTAGCGCTCGACCTCGATCATCACGTCGGCGCGCATGCGCTTCTGCTTCTCTTCTCCGGTGAGCTTCTGTGCCGCGCCGGAGAGGCGGTCGAAGCCGAGCTTCGCGCCTTGCTTCATCTGCTGCGAGCCAAGGTTGCTCGTCATGATCAGGATCACGTTGCGGAAGTCGACGTGGCGCCCGAAGGAGTCCGTCAGCCGTCCTTCCTCCATGATCTGCAGCAGCATGTTGAAGACGTCGGGGTGCGCCTTCTCGATTTCATCGAGGAGCACCACCGAGTACGGCCGGCGACGCACCTTCTCGGTGAGCTGGCCGCCCTCTTCGTAGCCGACGTAGCCCGGAGGCGCGCCGACCAGTCGCGAGGCGTTGTGCTTCTCCATGTACTCGCTCATGTCCATGGTGATCACCGCGTCTTCGGTGCCGAACATGAACTTCGCGAGCTGCTTGCAGAGGTAGGTCTTGCCCACGCCCGAGGGGCCGAGGAAGACGAAGGAGCCCATCGGCCGGCGCGGGTCCTTGAGACCCGAGCGCGAACGGCGCACCGCGCGCGCGATGGCCTTGATCGCCTCCTCCTGGTTGATCACGGTCGAGCCGAGCTCGGCTTCCATCTGCAGCAAACGTTCGGCTTCGGCCTTTTCGAGGCGCGTGAGCGGGATGCCGGTCATCTTGGAGACCGTCTCCGCGATCACATCCGCGTTGACCTCGCCGACCTGTTCCTTGTCGGCCTGCTCCGTGCGCCAGCGCTTCTGCATCTCTTCCTTGTTGCGCTTGAGCTGGTAGGCCTTGTCGCGCAGCTGAGCTGCCTTTTCGAAGTCCTGGGCCGAGACGGCCTCGTCCTTGGCGCGCTCCAGACGCTCGATCTCGAGCGACACCTCGCGCATGTCGGGCGGCGCGACCATCGACTTGATGCGCACGCGCGCGCCCGCTTCGTCGATCACGTCGATCGCCTTGTCCGGCAGGAAGCGGTTGTTGATGTAGCGCGTCGAGAGCTCGACCGCGAGGCCGAGCGCCTCGTCCGTGTAGTGCACGCGATGGTGCGCCTCGTACTTGTCGCGCAAGCCCTTCAGGATCTCGATCGTCTCGGTCGGCGTCGGGGGCTCGACCATGACCGACTGGAAGCGGCGCTCGAGCGCGCCGTCCTTCTCGATGTGCTTGCGGTACTCGTCCAGCGTCGTCGCGCCGATGCACTGGATCTCGCCGCGCGACAGCGCCGGCTTGAGCACGTTGCTGGCGTCGATCGCGCCCTCGGCGCCGCCCGCGCCGACGAGCGTGTGCAGTTCGTCGATGAAGAGCACTACGTCCTTGACGCGGCGCACCTCGGTCATGACGGCCTTGATGCGCTCCTCGAACTGGCCGCGGTACTTGGTGCCGGCGACCATCAGCGCGAGGTCGAGCACGACCATGCGCTTGTTGCGCAGGATGTCGGGCACGCGGTTCTCGACGATCTGCTGCGCGAGGCCCTCGACGATGGCGGTCTTGCCGACGCCCGGCTCGCCGAGCAGCACGGGGTTGTTCTTCGTGCGGCGCGAGAGGATCTGGACCACGCGCTCGATCTCGTTGGCGCGGCCGATCACGGCGTCGAGCTTGCCTTCGCGGGCGAGTTCGGTCAGGTCGCGCCCGAAGGAGTCGAGCGCGGGCGTCTTGCTCTTCGAGTTCGACTGGTGCTGGGTCGGTTCGGAGGACGGGGTGCCTTCCTCTTCCTCTTCCTCCTCGCGGTCGGCGCCCAGGAAGTCGAGGACCTCCTCGCGCACGTCCTCGAGCTTGACGCCGAGGTTCATCAGCACCTGCGCGGCGATGCCCTCGTTCTCCTTGATCAGGCCGAGCAGCAGGTGCTCCGTCCCGATGTAGTTGTGGCCGAGGTTCGAGGCCTCCTCCATCGAGAGCTCGAGCACCTTCTTGGCGCGCGGGGTGAAGGGCAGCTGGCCCATCGTCACCATCGAGGGACCGGTCTTGACGATCTTCTCGACCTCGGCGCGGATCTTGTTCAGATCGATGCCCATGTTCTTGAGCACGTTGGCGGCGACGCCGCTCCCTTCCTGGACGAGACCCAGGAGGATGTGCTCGGTGCCCAGGTACTCGTGGTTGAAGCGCTGGGCCTCCTGTCGGGCCAGGTTCATCACCTTCTTGGCGCGGTCGGTGAAGCGATCGAACATGGGATTCTCAGACGTCGCTCTAGAGTGGATAGGAGTCCCCGGGAACACCTGAGGGCGCCCCGCGGGAGGGGTGATGGTAGCTAACTCCAGTGTTTCGGCGTTCAAGGGTCCCGGGGTTTATCCCGGGGCACGCTCGAGTCCGCAATTGTGAAAAAAAGTGCCGCGGGCGCCCTGCCCCGTCGGGCACTCAGACCCCGCCGCCGCCCTCGAGGGCGCGGATCTCGTCCCGCAGGCGAGCGGCGCTCTCGTAGGCCTCCGAGCGGATCGCATGCTCGAGTTCCTGACGCAGGAGCTCGACGCGCTCGTCCCCAGGGGCACCCGCGGAAGTGCCCGGAATCCGGCCCGAATGCTGGACCGAGCCGTGCACGCGTTCGAGCACTTCGCCGAGCTCGGTGCGGAAGACTTCGTAGTCGCGCGAGCAGCCCAGGCGGCCCTTCTTGCGAAACTCCTCGAGCGTCATCCCGCATGAGGGACAGGCGGGGCCGGACTTCTTGCGCGCCTGGTTCGCGGAGAGCTGCAGCAGTTTCCAGATGTCGACCGGCGACTTCTTCGCCGCGGGCGCGTGCGGCAGGTCGAGGGCCTGCGCGCAGACCTCGCACAAGCTCAGCTCGTGCACGCCGGGCTTTTGGGGCTCGGTGCTCGTGGCCGCCGGCTCGATCTCGGTGACGAGCACGGTCGCTTCGTTCTTCTGGCACTTCTGACAGATCATGAGTGGACCCGGCCCTCGGGCCGGGAGGGCACACCTATAACCCCTGTTCCGCGTATCGTCGAGCCCAAGGGGGCCGCTGGAGCGCGGCCCGAGCGCGGGGCTCAGCTTGGGAGCGCCCGGCGAAAGGCCAGGGCGCGTTCCCGGAAGTTCAGGAAGGCGTCGAAACTCGCGCAGGCGGGGGAGAAGAGCAGCTCCTCCCCGGGCTGCATGAGCTCGAAGGCGCTCTGGACCGAATCGTCCAGCGCACGCGCCACAAAACACTCGACGCCGGCGGTGCGCAGAACCGCGGGCAGGCTCTCGACTGCGGCTCCGAAGACTCCCACGCGCCGCGCGCGGCCGACGAGCGCCTGCGCCAGTTCCTCGAAGGGGAGCTGCTTGGGCTGACCGCCCAGGAGCAGCGTGAAGCCCGGGTGCATCGAGCGCACCGCAGAGATCGTCGAGTCCGGGGTGGTGGAGACGCCGTTGTCGATCACGCGGTGGCCGCGGAACAGGCCCAGATCCTGCATGCGGTGCGGCAATCCGACGAGGCTCGGAATGGACTTCGCGAGGGCCTGCGCGGGCGCGCCGAGCACGCGCGCGAGCCCGAGGGCGGCGAGCGTGTTCTCGCGCTGGAACTCGCCCGGCAGTCGCAGCTGATCGACTTGGCCCAGCGGTTCGTCGTGCAGACGAAAGCAGCCGTCCCGGATCGAGAGGCCGCGCGGCGAAGCGCGTGTCGACCACAGATCGAGCCGCTGCCAGGATCCCGGACGCCAGTTCGCGAGGCGCGGGCACTCCGCAGGCAGGACCGCAGTCCCCGCGCTGGAGTCGACGAGTTCGAGGATGCGCCGCTTGGCAGCGGCGTAGGCCTCGAGCGTGCCGTGCCGTTCGAGGTGGTCGGCGAGCACGTTGGTCACCGCGACGGCCTCGACGCGCGCCTTGCGCCCCGCGCTCGTGCTCGAAGGCAGCGCCTCGAGCTGGTAGGAGGAGAGCTCCAGCACGACGACGTCGCGCTCGGTCAGCGAGTCCGCTTCCTCGACCAGCGAGCGGCCGATGTTGCCGCCCAGATGCGCGGGGAATCCCGCTCCGCACAGCAGTTGGTGCAGCGTGTGGCAGGTCGAGCTCTTGCCCTGTGTTCCGGTTACGGCGACCACGCGCGCGGGGCACAATTCGAGGAAGAACTCGATCTCCGAAGCGATCGGAACACCCGCGGAGCGCGCCAACTGGAGGTAGCGGTTCCTCGGTGCGACCGCCGGGTTGGCGACCACCAGCTCGGCCTGCGCGAAATCCTCGTCGTGGTGCGCGCCCAGGACAAAGCGCAGCGGCAGCCCCGCGAGTTCGCGCAGCGCGGGCTCCAGCTCGACCTCGCCGCGCAGGTCGGTGACCGTGACCTGCGCGCCGCGCCGCGCGAGGAAGCGCGCGACACTCGCTCCGCCTCCGAAGAGTCCCAGGCCCATCACCGTGACCCTGCGGCCGCCGAGCTCGGAGAGCGGCGGATGCGCAGGGCCTGTCGAGGCGTCGGCGCTCACGGTTTTTCGGGCGGGTGCGGGACCGGTTTGGGATTCGTCCGCGGCGGGAGCTGGCTCGGTCCGTCGGGACCCGCCAGGCGCAGCGCCTCCGCGCGCTCGAGCACGGGCGAGAGGTCGGGCATCGTCACCTCGCCCTTCACGGGCTCGAGCCCGAGCTTCACGACGTGCGGATCCTTCCAGCCGAGCGGGAAGACGATCTCCGAGAAGATGTCGATCGGAAAGCGCGCGTACCACGGCGCGTTGAGCGTCACGACCTCCGAGCGGCTGCGGAACCCCGCCTTGTAGAGCGTGATCCGGCGCGTGCCGTAGTCGCTGAAGTGCTCGGTGTACGGCGTCGGCCCCACGACACGGTCGTCGATGCGCAGCGTGGCGCCGGGAGGATCGCTCACGACGGTCAGCGTGCGCTGGGCCGCGCAACCCGCGCAGGCGGCCAAGAGCACGGGCAGCAGAACTCGCATGCTTCGTTCCTTCACGACCCCTCGCAGGAATGGGGCTGGCGGAGAGGGAGGGATTCGAACCCTCGGTACCGGAAAAACCAGTACACCGGCTTAGCAAGCCGGCGCTATCGGCCACTCAGCCACCTCTCCTGGCAGCGGCGCGGGATGGTACTCGGCGCGCGACCAGCGCACAAGCGCGCTCAGTTCGCGGCTGGCTGCGGGCTCCTCGGGAGCTCGCTTTCGAGCAGATCCGCCTCGAGCGGCCCTCCGCGGAGCTCGCGGGCGAGCTCGTCGAGGTTCGCGACCGCCTCGCGCAGTGAATCGTGGCTCTGGCGCACGTTGCAGGAGCGCAGCTCGGCCGGCGAGGGGCCCACGCCGAGGAAGCGCAGGATGTGCTCGATCGCGGCGGGGTCGCGCTGCAGATCCTCGTAGGCGACCTCGAGCACCGGCTGCGAGCGCGTGGCGGCGCGCAGGCCCGCGTAGAACTGGTCGTAGCGCCGTGCAAACTCGAGCAGTTCGCGCGCGTCGACGCGCACCGCGACGCCATCGTAGGAGGTCTGGCCCCAGCGCCCGGTCTCCCGGGCTCGCAGCAGCGAGAGGAAGGCGCGCACGCGGCTCTCGCGGCGCAGGATCAGCTTCTTCACGCCCGGATCGCGCAGGAGTTCGGCGAGCACGCCGGGCGCCTGGCCCGCGAGCAGCTTGAAACCGACTGCGGAGCGGCCGAAATCGGCCTGCCACAGGCCCTCGACGAACGCGCGCGGATCGCGGTCGCGCTCGTGGGTCGTCCCCAGGTGCGCCAGGCGGCCGTCGCGGAAGCCAGCGGCATAGTAGGGCTCGTCGGTGTGGAAGACCTCGTGGTGGCAGAGGATCTCCGGGTGCGAGTGCAGCAGCCCGCACAGCCAGTTGCTGCCAGTGCGCGCCTCGCAGGCGATCAGGAATCGGGTGTGCGGCATGCGGAGGTGATCCTCGCATCGGCACGCGCAGCCCCGGGCTTGATGCCTCGCCCCGAGCACGCCCGCGGGCGCTCCCGGCGCCGGGATGGCGGAGGCGAGAGGATTCGAACCCCTGGTGCCTTGCGGCACAGCGGTTTTCAAAACCGCCGCGATCGGCCGCTCTGCCACGCCTCCGCTGGGAATTGGGGCGGCGCAGAGACTAGGCCGCGGGCGCCCGAGCGTCCAGCGCGGCCGTGTTTCGGTCGATAGCGCGGGGGACGAGATGGCACACCCCGTACTCGAGTTCGACGGCCGGTTCTTCGAGGCACTCCTGCGTCTGTGTCCGGCGCTCCTGATGGGCGGCCTGATCGGCTTGAACCGCGATCTGCGCGGCAAGCCCGTGGGCTTCCGCACCCTGGGCCTGGTCGGAATGGGCTCGGCGCTCATGACCTACCTGGGCATCAGCATGGCCGGGGCGAACGACGGTTCCGCCTCGCGCGTGTTCCAGGGGATCATCACGGGCATCGGCTTCCTCGGCGCGGGGGTGATCCTGCAGCCCAACTCGGAAGAGCGCGTGCGCGAGGTGCGCGGGCTGACGACGGCTGCGTGCGTGTGGGTCACCGCGTGCATCGGTGCGGCTTGCGGCGCGGGCATGCAGGCCGAGGCGCTGCTCGTGACGGTGCTCGTGCTGCTCTTGCTCTTCGTCGGCGGCTGGATCGAGCACCGCATCGAGCGCGTGCTGCACCGGGGCTCGCCGCAGCGCGAAGAGCGCCACGGCTGAGCTGCGCCAGACGCGTTCAGGCCGGATCCGGCGGGCCGGGTGATTCCTCGGGGCCGGGCAGCGGATCGGGTCCGCTCGTGTCGGTGCGCACGTTCTCGAGCACTTCCTCGGCGACGCGCAGCGGACAGCGCGCGCGCAGAGCGAGCGCGACCGCATCGCTGGGACGCGCATCGACGACCGCGTTGACCTCACCCTTCTTGTTCTGCAACACGACCTGTGCGTAGAAGGTGTTGTTGCGCAGCGCGACGATGTCGACGCGGCGCAGGTCCGAGCCGAGCGCGCGGATCGAGTCGTAGGCGAGCTGGTGGGTCAGCGGGCGCTCGGTTTGCAAGCCGGTCACGACGCGCCGGATCTCGTGCGCCTCGTTCGAGCCGATCACGATCGGGAAGCCGCGCTGGCCGTCGCGCTCCTTGAGGAAGATGTACTGCTGGTCCGCTCCCTCGCGGATCACGATCCGGCCCAGTTCCACCGGAACCATCGGCACGCCTTCGGAGGGGTCTTTCACTCGCTCGTTCGCTCCCGTTTCGCCGCGCATCGTCCGCATGGCGATGCGCGCGAAGAGCCTAGCCCGGCACGGGGCGCGAATCGAGCCGTCCTCCGCGCCGGGCCGGGGGGGAAAGCCGGGTGCGGCCCTTGCCTGGAGGGCGAAGCTGCTGTCTGCTGGGGGGAGCTGAAGGCCGGGGACTTCTCTTCCCGGCACGGCTCAACGACTGGAGATCGATCATGAGATGGTTGCTTGGCCTTGCACTCGCGTTCGTGGCATACAGCGCCACGGCCGCCCCGCAGAGCGGGCGTGACGCGCCCGAGTTCGACGGCAAGAAGTGGTACAACACCGCGCCGCTCACCCTGGACGACCTGAAGGGCAAAGCCGTTCACATCGTCGTCTTCCGGACCTGGTGAGGCCCTTGCAACGCCGAGGTCCCTGAACTCTCCGCCAAGTTCGGCAAGGAAGAGCAGAAGGGCCTGGTGATCATCGGCGTGACCGATGAAGACTCGAAACTGGTCGACGCGTTCGTCGCCAAGCGCAAGCCCACCTATCCGGTGGTGATCCTGAAGTCCAACGCGCTCGAATCGGCGCTGGGTGTCCCGCACTTCCCGTTCAACGGCGTCATCGACACCGAGGGCAAGCTCGTCTACGCCGGCGACTCGCCGGAGTCGACCATCGGCAAGGTGATGAAGAACGCCAAGGGCGGTTCGCCCTGGCCGAAGAAGCTCGTCAAGGCCTCGCTCGCGCTGCGCAACGGTGCGTTCGGCGAAGCCTGGGCTGAGTTGCAGACCGTCGGCAAGGACACCTCGCTGGACGACCGCGAGAAGCAAGTCCTCGAGCGCTTCGAGGCCTACGTGCAGTCGAACGTCACGGACGACTTCGCTGCGGCGAAGAAGGAATCCAGCGGGGGGCTGATCTACCGCGCCGTGCAACGGCTCGAGCCGCTCGCCGCGGCGAAGCCGCCGCTGCCGGTGAGCGAAGAGGCCACTGCCCTGCTGACCGAGTTGAAGGGGACCCCCAAGTTCGACGACGAGATGAAGGGCGGAGAAGCCTTCAACAGCGCCGACGCGAAGGAGGACGCGGGCGACTATCTCGCCGCGTTCAATGCCTTCAAGGACATCGCCAAGAAGTACTCCGAAGCCCGCATCGGTTCGGTCGCGACCGGTCGAGCCAAGAGCATCCTGGACCGCGGCATGCCCGGCTATGCGCCGGCCTGCCCGAAATGCCAGGAGGCCAAGAAGGCCTGCCCCAAGCACCTGAAGCCGGTCAAGCTCTAGCAACTCGAACGCAGGGCGCCGCGCGACACGCGACGGCGATCGATCAGGGCGCGCCGCAAGGCGCGCCCTGTGCTTGGGTGATCGCTACGCACTCCGCCGCTGGCCCCTCCCGCGCAGGACGGATGGCGAGCTGCGCCCTTTGGGTATGGGATGCACTCGAACCCGGAGGTTTCGCTCATGAACTCGCTGCACAAGATCCACGCACGGTCCCTGATGCGTACGCAGGTGCTGAAGCTCACGCCCAACATGCCGATCCCGCGCGCGCTCGAACTTTTCGAGGACCACAGGATCAGCGGCGCGCCGGTGGTCGACACCAGCGGCCGCGTGCTCGGCGTGCTCTCTTCGACCGACGTCACGCGCGCCGAACGCCTCGGTCGCAGCGCGACGCGCGCCGAATCGCGCTCGCTCGCGATGCGCGGGGGCGACGACGAGGACGACGACGAACTGGCCGAAGAGGACCTGCTCTCGATCGAGGACTGGGGTCCCGAGACTTCCGAGGGCCCGACCGTGGGGGAATGGATGAACCCCGAGGTGATCTCCGTCCGTCCCGACTGCGCGCTGCCCGAACTGTGCCGCCTGCTGGTGGAGAACCGCATCCACCGACTGCTGGTGATGGAGAACGGCGAACTGCTCGGGATCGTGACCACGAGCGACGTCGTGCGCTGCATCGCGCGCGCGTAGCTTCCCGATGGCTCGTGGGCGCCGGGCGCGGGTAGGATTCCGAGGTTCCAACGAGACCTCGGAAAGATGAACTCGCGATCCCAGGAACAGGCCCGGACCTCGCCGGCCGCGCCGTCCTACCCCGACAATCCCGTGCTGGTGCGCCTGTGGCGCGGCAGCGAGGTCGAGTCGCAGCACCGCGGCGCGTGGGTCTTCACCGACGCCGACGGGGGCGTGCTCGACGGAGCGGGCGCCTTCGAGACACCGTACTTCACGCGCAGCTCGGTGAAATGCCTGCAGGCTTTGCCGCTGCTCGAATCGGGCGCAGCCGAGCGCTTCGGCTACGGCTCGCGCGAGATCGCGCTCGCGATCTCCTCGCACAACGCGGAGGAGATCCACACGAGCTGCGTCGCCGGGATGCTCGCGCGCGAAGGACTCCAGGCTCAGCACCTGCTCTGCGGCCCGCAGCCTCCGGGCGATCCGAAGGCGCGCGCGGACCTTGCGCGCCGCGGGGAGAAACCTGGGGCGATCCACAACAACTGCTCGGGCAAGCACGCCGGCTTCCTGGCGCTCGCGCTGCAACTGGGCCTCGCGCCCGAACAGTATCTCGAACCGCGCGCGCCTGCGCAGGCGGCTGTCCGGCGCGCGGTGTGCGAGCTCTCGGGCGTCGACGAGGACGCGCTCGGCTGGGCGATCGACGGCTGCAGCGCGCCGACCTTCCGCATGCCGCTCACGGCGCTGGCGCGTGCCTTCGCGCGCGTCAGCTCGCCTGCTGGCCTTGCTCCGCCGCGCCGCGCGGCCTGCGAGCGCATGCTCGAGGCGGTCGCAGCGCACCCGGAGCTGATCGCGGGCAACCACAAGCGCATCTGCACCGACATTGCGCGCGTCACCCGCGGCCGGCTCTTCCCCAAGCTCGGCGGCGAGGCGATCTATGCCATCGGTATCCGCGGCAAGGAGCGCGCGCTCGCGCTCAAGATCGACGACGGCGGCTACCGCGCGCTGCACGCGACCCTGGTGGGACTGCTGCGGCGGCTCGAACTCGCGTCGGCCGAGGAACTCGCGGCGCTCCAGGCCTGGGAAGAACGGCGGCTCTTCAATTGGGCCGGGCTGGACGTCGGCCACACCGAGGCGCTCGTCTGATGGAGAACCACGCGTGAATCGAGCGTCGCGCCCGCGCTTCCCACCCGCGCCTCCCGGCCTGCCGGTCGACGCCCACAAGGGCCTCGCGGGCCGCGTCGCGCTGGTCTGCGGGAGCCGCACGATGCCGGGGGCCGCGCTGCTCGCCGCGCGCGCAGCGCAGCGCGCGGGGGCGGGTCTGGTGGCGGTCACGGCTTTCTCCGAGAACCTGCTCGCCGCACTTCCGGTCGCGGCGCCCGAAGCGGTGCTGCTCGAGGCGCTCGAGCTCTCGCCGCGCGCGGCGAGCGCCTTCGTCCGCTCGCTCGCCGCGCGCGGCGAGCACGCGCTGCTCGCCGGGCCCGGCCTGGGCCGCCTCGCGCGCACCCGCGCGCTGGTGCGCGCGCTGCTCGAGCAGACGCGCGTGCCGCTCGTGCTCGACGCCGACGCGCTGAACGAGCTCGGCACCGACCTCGAGCGCGTCCGCCGCGCGCGCGCCCCGGTCGTCCTCACGCCTCATCCGGGTGAGGCCGAGCGCCTGCTGGGGCGGCCAGTTGGAGGGGACGCGCGTTCGCGCCGGGATGCGGCGATCGAAATCAGCCTGCGCAGCGGCGCGATCTGCTGCCTCAAGGGAGCCCGGACGGTAGTCGCGGAAGGCGAGCGCGTGTATGTCAACTCGACGGGCAACGCCGGGATGGCGACCGCCGGCGCGGGCGACGTGCTCGCGGGCATCCTGGTCGCCTACCTGGCGGCATGCAGCACACTCGGGGACGACAAGTGGACGCCCTTCGCGGCGGCGGCGAGCGCCGTCGTCGTGCACGGACTCGCGGGAGACCTCGCGCGGCGCATCCGGGGCGTGCGCGGACTGGTCGCGGGCGATCTGGTCGAGTTCCTGCCCGCCGCGCAGATCGCGCGCGACCCTCGCGAGCTAGACTGACGAACATGACGCTCTCCCAGATCGCGATGCCCGAGGGGGCGGTGGAGACCCTCGGCGACCGGACCGGATTCGTGGCCCTCGTGGATCGCATGCAGGTCGATCCCGCGCTGAAGGTCGTGAACAGCGCGCGCATTTCCTACGACAAGCGCAAGCAGGCCTACGACGAGAAGGACAAGAAGCTGTGCCGCTTCCTGTGGGAGCACGGCCACACTTCGCCCTACCGGCACTCGTTCTACACCTTCCACTGGAAGGCGCCGCTGTTCGTGTTCCGCCAGGCCTTCAAGTACCAGGTCGGCAGCGGCTGGCGCGAATACGCGGTCGACGGCAACGAGGTCTCGCTGGAGGTCTTCGACGTGCTCTTCGACACGGACAAGGGCTGCAGCTGGAACGAGATCTCCGGCCGCTACGTGCAGTGGACGCCCGAGTTCTACGTGCCGAGCCTCTTCCGCGGCAACCCGCCGCACGGCAACAAGCAGGCCTCGCTGGACCTGCCCGCGAGCTTCGACCACGCGCGCGAGCACGAGCTGATGCTCGAGGAGTGCCGCGAGGCCTTCCGCCGCTACGAGGAGCGCATCGGCCGCGGCGTCGCGAAGGAGATCGCGCGCATGTGCCTGCCGCAGAACCTCTACAGCCAGGCCTACTGGACGGTCTCGCTGCAGGGCGTGATCCATTTCCTCGAGCAGCGCCTCGAGCCCGACGCGCAGTGGGAGATCCGGCGCTACGCCGAGGCGGTCTACGCGCTCGTCGCGGACGACCTCGAGCGCGTCGGCGTCCGCCGCGACGAAATCGTGAAGCCGCGCAACCCATGAGGTTCCTCGCCAACCTGGCGCTCGTGCCGCTGTGCCTCCTCGCGGCGGCGCCGCAGCAATCCGATCCGGCCCGGCCGGCGCCGGAACTCGTCGCGCTGCAGCAGGCCCTCGCGCAGCACGAGGTGTGGCTCGAGCCGGCCATCGGGGTGTGCGCGATCCCGGCACGCGTGCTCGTGCGCGCCGATCCGGTCGAGTACGTGCTGTGCAACCGCACGGGCAACGCGCACGAGAGCCTGTTCGTCACCGAATCGATCCCCAGCCGCATCAACGTCGGCCTGCTGGCGCTCGGCGTGCAGCCCGGCAAGAACGCGATCTGGAAAGCCGCCGACCCGCAGCCGACGCGCGAGCAGATGCTCGCCGGGGCGAAGGCCTACAGCGTGGCGCCACCGAGCGGCGAGGGCTTCCTGCTCTACGTCGCCTGGAAGTCGGGCGAGGAGCTGTACTTCTTCCGGCTCGAGGATCTGATCCGCAACCTCGAGAGCGGCCGCAGCATGCGCCGCGGCGAGTGGGTCTACCTGGGTTCGCGCAGCGTCCAGAACCCCAAGGCCCCAGAGCAGGAGGTCTTCGTCGCCGACGAAGAGGGCAACCTCGTCAACCTGTGCTTCTTCGAACAGGGCAACACGCTGCTGACCGGGGCGCTGCCCGAGTGCGAGACGCAGACGATCTGGGTCGGCAACTCGCCGCTCCTGCCCGACACCGGCCTGCCGGTGCTGTTTCTCTTCTCGCGCAAGCCGCTCGAGAGCTGTCCCAAGGAGTTGCGGGCTCACCTCCCCGACATCGATGGGCACTGAGAGAGTTGAGCTTCCCGCGGCAGTGCGTCTGAAGCGCGCGTTTGCTGCGCTGGTCGCGGTTGAGCGCACCTCGCGCGCGGTCGAGGCGCTGGCGATCGCTGCGGCCTCGGGCTGGGTGATCGAAGGACTCGCGCGTCTCGAGGGCGGCGACGCTGCGGCCGCCGCGCGCGTGCCCTGCCTGGTCGTGGGCGCGCTGGCTGGTGCGGCGTGGATGCTCGAACACTGGCGCGACGAGCGAGCGATCGCGCTGCGCGCCGACCGCGTGCTCGCGACGCCGCAGCTGCTCGATACGGCGCTCGAGGGATCCGACAGCGCGCGCGGGGACTGGGGCGAGATGCTCGCCCGGCGCGCGCTCGCGCGCTTCGATCGCCGGCGTCTGTGGCTCGCCGCCGCACCGGCGTGGGCCGCGACGAGTGCGCTGGTCTTGTGCGCGTTCGGCGCGCACGAACTGCTCGCGCGCTTCGTGCCCGCCGAACGGCCGGTCTCTGTGCTCGCGCAGGCCTGGGACGCGCTTGCGCAGGGGCTCGAGCCGGGTGACTCCGCGCAGGCGACCGCCCCCTCGCTCGCGGCCGCGCGCGCCGATCTCGCGGCACGCATCCAGCGCGCTGCGCAGTCGGAGTCGACCGGCGAACTTTCGAGCGCGCGGGCGCGCGAACTCCTCGCCGAGGCAGCAGCGCAGTTGCCCGTCTCCTCGCCGGCGCCCACCGCAGAGCCGGCCGAGCCCAGCTCCGAGCGCGCCGCGTTCGAGCGGCTCGCCCAGGCCTACGGCCGCCCGGACCCGGCCACCCCGGTCGCGAGCCTGGCGCGGCCGGGTACCCAGAGCGCTCCGGCGGATACGACCTCATCGGGGGGCGGCTCGGGCGTGCCCTCGGCGAGCGGCGAAGGCACAATGGGTGGCTCGACGGAGAGCGGACTCATCCGCCTGCCCACCCCGACCGGAGTCGCGGGTGCGCAGGCGCAAGCTGAGGTCCGACCCACGCTCTCCGCGCGCTGGTGGCCGCGCGACCAGGACGGGCTCGTCGAAGCCTGGATCGAGCACCAGCAGCCCACACGGAGCAAGCGTTGACCAAGGAAGATCAGAACGAGAAGCACGGCGGACGCCTCGGTGTCTGGCTGGTCGGAGCCCGCGGATCGATCTCGACCTGCCTGCTCTACGGCCTGCACGGACTGCGCGAGGGGCTGCTCGAGCCGCTCGGGCTCGTGACCGAGCTCGCGCCCTTCACGGAGCTCGGCCTGCGGCCCTTCGAGGAGATCGTGCTCGGCGGACACGACGTGTGCACGCGCTCGCTCTCGCAGTCGGCGCGCGAGCTGGTCGAGCACGGCATCCTGAAGAGTTCGCTGGTCGAGACCTGTGCGCGGCCCGCTGCCTCCTTCGAGGCGCGGCTGCGTCCGGGGCCGCTCGACACGCCCGACGTCGGCATGGCGGACCTCGATCCGCGTTCGGCACGTCTGGGCGGCTGCTCGAGCCGCGAGCAGGTCGAGGCGATCGAGGCAGACCTCGAGGAATTCCGCACGCGCGAAGGCCTCGAACGCGTGATCGTGGTCAACCTTGCGAGCACCGAGGCCTGGCGCGAGGAGCCGCCCGAGTGGCAATCGCTCGCGGCCTTCGAGAAGGCGCTCGAGGACGGACGCCCGCAGCCGGCCTCGATGCTGTACGCCTACGCCGCGCTGCGCTCGGGCTGCCCGTACGTCAACTTCACGCCTAGCCTCGGCGCGAGCTCACCCGCGCTGCGCGAGCTCGCCCGCAAGAAGAAGGTTCCGCACTGCGGCAGCGACGGCAAGACCGGCGAGACGCTGGTGAAGACCGTGCTCGCGCCCATGTTCGCCGCGCGCCACCTGCGCGTGCTCGCGTGGCAGGGCTACAACATGCTCGGCAACCGCGACGGGGAGGTGCTCGCCGACGGTGCACACCGGCTGAGCAAGGTGCGCAACAAGAGCCAGGCCCTGCGCGCGCTTCTGGGCGACGAGAATGTGCACACGCACGTCGGTATCGACTACGTCCCTTCGCTCCAGGACTGGAAGACGGCCTGGGACTTCATCCACTTCGAAGGCTTCCTCGGGGCGCGCATGACCCTCCAGTTCACTTGGAGCGCCAGCGACTCCGCCCTCGCGGCTCCGCTGGTCCTGGACCTGGTGCGACTGGCCGACCTGGCCCACGCCCGGGGGGAGGTGGGGGAGATGACCCACACCGCCTGCTTCTTCAAAGCCCCGATCGCCGGGGGGACCCACGACTTCCTCGAGCAGCACCGCAACCTGCTGGAATACGTGCGGACCCACACCCGCGGACGCCCCCGGCGCTGAGCCCCCCCCTGTTTTTCCCCGGGGTTCGCGGAACCGTTGCAGTTCGCCAACACGAGCCGGATAATCTGCGTAGCTGGCGTATAGGCGCCCGCTATGAAGAGCGTGTTCCGTTCCGCATTCGACCCTGTCCCCAGAACGCTGTCCCCGGGCGCCCAGCTGCTCGTGGTCGGCGTGTTGATCGTTGGCATCGCGATTTCTGTGGTCGAGTACCTCGACAGCTCCCGGCCGACGAGCGTCGTCCTCGAGCAGGCGGCGCTGCCCGCCCATGTCGAGACGGGCGCACAGGCGCGCCCGAATCCTGAGCCGACGCTGCGTCCGCGCAGCCTCGTGCGCGCGAGCTCGCGCAATCGCGCCGGCACCGCAACGAGCGCCGGATCAGGAACGATGGAGCAGAGCTATCCGGCTTCCGTCCGCGAGCCGAGCACTCCGGCCCTCGCGCCGATGTCGCTCCAGCCCGGCGGGGACGGCTGAGCCGCGCGTGCAGCACGGCCGCACGCCCGAGCCGCGCGGCAAGCCCGCGCTGAAGCTCCAGACCACGACGCTGTGGTACTACCCTTCGCAGCAGTACGGCTCGGAACCGATGGGCACGCCGGCATACCCCGGCGCGACGCCGTCCTACGTGATCTGGAACGTGCTGCAGCGCTACACGCGCGAGGGCGATCTCGTGGTCGATCCCTTCTGCGGCGGCGGGACGACGATCGACGTTGCGCGCAGCCTTGGACGGCGCGCGCTCGGCTACGACCTGCAACCGCAGCGGCCCGACATCTTCCGCGCCGATGCGCGCAAGCTCCCGCTCGAGGACGGCAAGGCGGACTTCGTCTTCATGGATCCGCCCTACTCGACGCACCTGGACTACTCGCAGGACGAGGACTGCATCGGTGAACTCGACGCCTTCGAAGGCGGCTACTTCGAGGCGATGGAGGCCGTCTTCGCGGAGACCGAGCGCGTGCTGCGCGACCGGCGCTTCCTTGCGGTCTACTGCAGCGACAGCTTCAAGAAGAAGCGCGGCTTCATCGGCATCGGCGCGACACTCTTCGGCCAGCTTGCGGCGCGTTTCCGGCCCGTCGACCACGTCGCGGTCGTGCGCGGCAATCGCAAGCTCGAGAAGCCCAACTTCCACAAGGCCGCCGCGGAAGGGAACTTCTTCCTGCGCGGCTTCAATCACTTGATGATCTTCAAGAAGGAGCGCGGAGGTCCGCGCGCATGAACCGGTGCGGCGCGGCTTCTTCGAGCTCCCGACCGTCGAACTCGCGCGCGCGCTGATCGGCTGCCGCCTCGTGCACGAGCTGCGCGGCGGCCGGGTCTGCGGGCGCATCGTCGAGACCGAAGCCTACCTGCGAGACGATCCCGCCTCGCACTCGTTCCGCGGGCCGACGCCGCGCAACGCCTCGATGTTCGGACCGCCGGGGCGCGCCTACGTGTATCTGGTGTACGGGATGCACGAGTGCTTCAACGTCGTCAGCGCCGAGGAGGGCGTCGGCGAGGCGGTGCTCGTGCGAGCGCTCGAACCGCTCGAAGGCCTGGAACGCATGCGCCGACGGCGCGGCGTGAACGCCGCGCGCGAACTGTGCCGCGGGCCCGGGCGCCTTTCGGTCGCGCTGGGTATCACTCGTGCGCACGACGGCGCGGACCTGCGCGCGGGCGCGCTGCGCATCGAACCGCCCGGTCGGGGACACGAGCCCGGCGCAATCGTCGCCGGGCCGCGCGTGGGGATTCGCCAGGCTGCGGAGCGCGCGCTGCGCTTCCGCGCCGCGGACTCTCCCTGGGTCTCGCGCGGCTAGTGCGGCTTCTCGTCGGCCGGGTGCTCGTCCGCGGGGGTGGTCTCCGCGGAGTTGGGCGCTTCGGGCGGAGCAGGCGGCGGAGTCTTCGCCTTCACGAGCTCCTTCATGTGCTTCTCGAAGAAGGCCTTGCTGTAGGCCGGGATGACGTAGGCCCACTTCGAGAGGCGCTCCTGGAGCTCGCTGGCCTCCTTCTTCACCTCTTCGGGGGACTTCTTCGCCTCCTCCGCCTGCTCCTCGGGCATGGCGCCCTCGGCACTCGGCGCGGGCTCCGGTGCCGGACCGACCTGCGGTGGCGCTTCATACGCGACTTCGAAGCGCGCGTAGCACTTGTCGCCCTCGTCTTTCACGTGCACCGTGACCTTCAGGCCGTCGAAGGTGCGGAACTCGCTCGTCGGGCCGGGGTCCTTGGTGAAGTCGACCTTGTCCGCGGGCAGCACGTCCTCGAGGTTCAAGTATTCGAGGGCGCCTGCAAGCGAGCCGGCGACAGTCGGGTAGCTGAGCTCCTGGCCCTCGGGAATGCCCGCGAGGTCGAAATTCGCGTCCTCGGGCTTCGCGCGCTGGACCTGCACGAGCTCGCCGTCGGCGTGCTTCACCTCGACCGACTGGATCCGGTCGCGCTTGACCTCGAGGATCTGCTTCTTGAGCCAGTCCGTCGGCTTGTCCTTGAGCTCGGGGCTGCCCTTGGCGAGCCAGCACACCTTTTCGTCTCCGCGGCGGACGTAGGTGTTGCCCGAGGGCATGCCACCGTGCGCCTCGCTCTGCTTGCCGACGAGCACCTTTGCGATCTCCGCGCCGGACTTGTCCTTGACCGTCACGAGCGTCGACGTCGAGCCTTCCGCGTCGGGCGCCTGCAAACCGAGCTTCTCGTAGCGCGAGGGATCGTCGGTCTTCTCTTCGAGCGGCGTCATCTCGGCCAGGGCGAGCAGCGACTGGCGCACCGCGGAAGCGTCCACCGGGTAGCCCTCCTTCTCGGCGAGTCCCCAGCCACCGCTGGCGTCGCGCACGAGCGTCGCGGTCCCGTCCTTGCGCTGCAGCGTGATGCTCGCGATCTCGTTCACCTTCTTGTCGAGCTCCGGGAGCAGCTTGGCGTTCGAGGTGCTGGAGGAGACCGCGGCCGAATCGCTCGAGATCTTCAGCGCCGCGAGCCCACCGACGACGAGCGTCGCGGCGAGGAGCAGGGTCAATGTCTTCTGGTTCATCGGATCAACCTCCCTTGGGCTTGGGGCGCAGCGAAGCAAGGCCGACTGCGGCGAGGATCACGAGCAGGGGCAGCGCGAACGTATTCAGCAACTTGATCCGGGTGCCGAGCGATTCGATCTCCTGGTTGCGCTCGTGCTTGACGCGGCGCAACTCGCGGCTGGTCGCGACCTGCTCGTCGCGGAACTCCTCGATCTTCTTGCGCTGCTCGTCGGAGAGGATCAAGGCATCGGTCCCATCGCCGCTCTTTTGCAGTTGGCCGAGCTGCGTCTTCAGGTCCTTGAGCTTCTCCTCGAGCTCGTTCTCCTTGGCCAGGAAGCGCGTGTCGGCCTCGCGGCGGATCTCGTTCACCTTGTCGAAGGGGCGCACGGAGTTGCCGCGGCCGCGCAGGCTGATCAGGTCGTTGTTGCCCGAGAGGTTCTCGAGCGCGTTGAGCACGAAGCCGTTGTTGTCGGCCGTGGGGGAGGCGATCTTCTGTCCGAAGAAGTTCTGGGTGCGCGTCCACCAGCGGTCGGCCAGCAGGTCGGCGTCGGCGACCACGACCACGTTGATCGGGCCCTTGGACTCCTTGAGGCCGGCCGCGTCGGCCGCGTCCTTCGCGGCGTCCGGCTGTTCGCCGTCCGCGGGCTGCGCCTTGGGCTTGCCCTCGGGATAGGCGGTCTTCGCAGGGCCGTTGACGCGCGCCGCGAGCATCAGTTGTGCCCCGCCCGAGACGAAGCTCTCGAGCAACTTCTTCGGGTCGTCGCCGAACTGGATCGCGTTCTTCTGCTCGATCATCGAGTTCTTGCTGGTCTCGATCAGCGGCGTGACCGTGGTGGTCGCACCGCTCAGCTTCGAGAGGATGCCGCAGGTCGCCATGCGCACGCTCTTCAGCTGCGAGGTGATCGCGTCCTGCTTGTCGAGCGCGCCACCTTCGCTGGTCATCTCGAGCCAGACGATGTAGTCCGCGCTCCCGCCGTTGGGCATCGAGACGCGCAGAGCGTTTTCCTTGTCGGCCGCGATGTCGTCCTTCTTGTAGTCGACGCCCCAGGCCGCGAGCAGCGGACCGAGGTCCGAGCTGCGATCGGCCATCATCGCCGTGAGCGGGTTGTTGGGGTCGTTGCGCACCTCCTGCGCGATGCAGTTGGGGTCGACGAAGACGAGCGCCTTGCCGCCGCCGAGGACGTACTGGTCGATCGCGTAGAGCATCTGCGGCGGGAGTCCCTGCGGATGGACCACCATCAGGACGTCGATGCCGTCCTCGATCTTGTCCATCGTTTCGGGGATCGAGCGCACTTCGAAGCGCTCGCGGATCTGGTCGAGCATGAACCAGCCGCCCGCGTCCGCGTTCGGATTGCGGAAGCGCGCCATCGGGTCGCCTTCCATCGGCAGCTTGGAGATCAGCCCGACGACCTTTTTCTTCGGGTGCGCCAGGTTGTAGACCATGCGCGTCAGGTCGTACTCGAGCAGCGACTCGCGCTCCTGGCGGATGAAGGGGATCGATTCGTTCTCGTCGGTCGAGTTCGTCCCGACGACGCCGAAGTAGAGCGTCTCGCCCGATGCGTTGAGCGGAACGCCCTGCAGCCCGGCCTCGACGGCGGCCTCCTCCTCCTCGGAGTAGGGCTCGGGGTCGAGCACCTCGAGCTTGAGCTTGCCTGCGGAGTGCGCGGCGTACTCCTCCATCAGCTCCTGCACGCGCTGCGCGAACGCGAGCAGCGGGGTCATGTCCTTGGCCAGCTTCTTGGAGAAGAAGAAGCGCAGGCGCACGGGCTCGCCGAGGTTCGCGAGGATGTTGCGGCTGCCCGGCGAGAGCGTGTAGAGCTTCTCCTGCGTCAGGTCCAGGCGCGCGGAACGGAAGACCGATCGGCTCAGCGTGTTGAAGGCCACGAAGAGCGCCAGTGCCAGTGCCAGTCCGGTGGCGGTGAAGAGTTTCTTCGAGTTCATGGTCTGCACCTCAGTCGGCCTTCTTGGCGTCGACGACCACGGCGTTCGCGAACATCGCCACCGCGATCAGCGAGGCGAAGAAGAGGAAGTCGCGCGCGTCGATCACGCCGCGCGTGATCGCGTCCCAGTGCGTGAGGAAGCTGAAGTCGCTGATGGTCGCCGCGACCGCGGGCGGGAGCACGCCGCTGTAGAAGGCGCGCACGGGCGGGTAGCCGATCAGCATGAAAAGCAGGCAGGCGACCAGTCCGAGGATGAAGGCGATCACCTGGTTCTTCGAGATGGCCGAGAGCGCCGCGCCGATCGCCAGGTAGCCGCCGGCCATCAGGAAGCTGCCGAGGTAGCTCGCCAGGATCACGCCGTTGTCGGGCTTGCCGAGGTAGTTGATCGTGATCCAGGTCGGGGTGGTCAGCGCCAGCGCGATGCCGCAGAAGATCCAGGCCGCGAGGAACTTGCCGAAGACGACCTCGCCCGCCTTGAGCGGCAGCGTCATCAGCAGCTCGATCGTGCCCTGCTTGCGCTCCTCGGCCCACAGGCGCATCGAGATCGCAGGGATCAGGAACAGGTACAGCCAGGGGTGCAGCCCGAAGAAGCTCTGCAGCGAGGCCTGCTCCGACTCGTACAGTCCTCCCAGGTAGAAGGTCAGCACGCCGGAGAGCACCAGGAAGACGACGATGAAGACGTAGGCGACCGGCGTGGCGAAGTACCCGCCGAGCTCGCGCTTCATGATGATGAGTGTGTTGCGCACGGGGCGATCTCCTCTTTCAGCTCAGCGCCGTCTGGGCGCCCGTGGTGATGCGGCGGAAGACATCGTCGAGCGGCCCGCGATCGGCGAGCTCGGCCGGGGTGCCGTCGAAGAGCACCTTGCCGCGCGCGATGATGATCGCGCGCGTGCAGACCGCCTCGACTTCCTCGAGGATGTGCGTCGAGAGCACGATCGCCTTGTTCTGCGACATGCGCTGGATCAGCGTGCGCACCTCGTGCTTCTGGTTGGGATCGAGGCCGTCGGTCGGCTCGTCGAGGATCAGCACCTCGGGGTCGTGCAGCACGGCCTGAGCGAGGCCCACGCGGCGCTTGAAGCCCTTGGAGAGCGTCTCGATGCGCTGGTGCATCACGTTTTCGAGGTGCACGAGCCTGACCACCTCCTCGACGCGCGCCTTGCGGCGCTCGGTCGGGATCCGCCGCACCTCGGCGATGAACTCCAGGAACCCCGCCGGCGTCATGTCCGGGTAGGCCGGGGCGCCCTCGGGCAGGTAGCCGAACTTGTTCTTCGCGCCGAGCGGGTCCTGCTGGACGTCGTGCCCGCAGATCACGGCGGTCCCCGACGTGGGAGTGAGGAAGCCCGTGGCCATCTTCATCGTCGTCGACTTCCCCGCGCCGTTGGGGCCGAGGAAGCCGAGGACCTCGCCTCGATCGACACGGAAGCTGATGCCGTCGACCGCCTTGAGCGGACCGAAGTGCTTCGTCAGGTTTCGAATCTCGAGCATGCTCTGGGACTCCGCGAAAGGTACGGGCACGCCCGCGGCCGGGCCGCGGAGCACGATGCGAGGGGGCAAACGCCCGGGACCGGGCTCGCCGGCCGGGAATGGGGGGCCACTAGTTAACCAGCGCCCCCCCGGCTGGCAAGCTTCCGGGCACCGGGGCGCGGTCGAATCGGCCTACGCCGAACAGGTTGTCGATGTTGGCGCAGCCCTGGCGCTGGCGCCCGTGGGGCGGAACCCTATATAGAGGTCCGCCCGCCTTGGACTCCTCGACCTATCCGATCGCGCTCCTGCTCCTGGCGGTGAGCCTCGCCGGCGCTCTGCTGCCGTTGTTTCGACGCTGGTCCGAGCGCGGACTGCACCTCTTCGTGGCCGTCGCGGCGGGGATCTTCCTGGGGACGATCTTCCTGCATCTCCTGCCTGAACTCGCCGGTGTGGAACTCGCGGGACACGGCGAGGCCTCCGAGCACGGCGCGGGCCCGAGCATGGGGCCCTGGATCGCCGCGCTCGCGGGCTTGCTGTTGCTCTTTGCACTCGAACGCGTCTGGCTGCGCTCGCTGGTCGAGCGTTCGGGCCCGAACGTGCACGCGAGTCTGTGGGTCGCGACCTACCTCGGCCTGAGCCTGCACTCGCTCACCGCGGGTGTCGCGCTGACGGCGATCCTGCACAACGAGGTCGCGCAGACGCAGTTCCTGATCTCCTACCTCGTGCACAAGGCGAGCGAGAGCTTCTCGCTCGCGACCGTGATGCGCCTCGCGCACCTGCGCACCGGGACGGCGCTGGTGCTGCTGCTCGGCTTCGCCGCGATCGAGCCGCTGGCGCTGCTCGGCGGCAGCCAGATCTTCGAGCACCACCCCAGCGTCGACGGTCTGCTGACGGGATTCGCCTGTGGCACCTTCCTCTACGTCGCGGTGTGCGACCTGCTGCCCGAGGTCTTCCACGGCGCCGAGCGGCCGCGGCTGAAGCTCGTGGCGGTCGTCGTGGGTGTGCTCTCGACCGCCTTCACCGCCGAGCGCGGCCGCGCGCTGCTGCGCTTCCTCGAGTCGGTCGGCCTCGAAGCGTGGTCGATCCTGCGCGACATGGCGCCCTTCCTGCTCGTGGGTTTCTTGCTCGCGGGTCTGCTGCACCGCTTCCTGCGCACCGACTGGCTGGTGAAGAAGATCGCTGGCAATGACTTCGCCTCCGTGTGCCGCGCCGCGCTGGTCGGTGCACCGCTGCCGCTGTGTTCGTGCTCGGTCGTGCCCGTGGCGGTCGAGATGCGCAAGCGCGGGGCGAGCAAGGGCGCGACTGCCGCATTCCTGATCTCGACGCCCGAGACGGGCGTGGATTCGGTCAGCGTATCGTGGGCGTTGCTCGACCCTGTGTTGACGATCGCGCGGCCGGTCGGAGCGGTGATCTCGGCGTTGGTGAGCGGCAGCCTCGTGAATGCGCTGGTGCGCCGCGGCCTGGATCGGGAGAGCCAGGGGAGCGTGCATGCTGCGGCCGAGGAAGCAGGCTGTTGCGCCCATGGCGGTGGGACGCCAGAGCATCTCGAGGAGCACGAGCACGCTGACACGCCGTCGGGGATTCTGCGCTACGCCTTCGTCGAGATGCTCGACGACCTCGCGCCCTCGCTCGTGCTCGGTCTCGTGCTCAGCGCAGCGATCTCGGTCTTGCTGCCCGTCGACCTGCTCGATCCTGTCTGGCGCGGCGGACTGCCGGGCATGCTGCTGATGCTGCTCTTGGGAATCCCGGTCTACGTGTGCGCGGCCGCCTCGACGCCTGTGGCGGCGAGCTTGATCCACAAGGGGTTCAGTCCCGGCACCGCGCTGGTGTTCCTGCTCGTCGGCCCGGCGACGAATCTCTCCTCGCTGGTCGTCCTCGCGCGCTCACTCGGGCGGCGGACGGTGCTGACGATGCTCGCCGGACTCGCGCTCTCGGCGCTGCTGCTCGGAGCCTGCGTGGACTGGCTGTACTCCATGCTCGCGATCGAACCGGTCGCGAGACTGGGCGAGCATGCGCACGGGCTGCCGGCGGCGCTTTCGAACGGTTGCGCACTGCTGTTCCTCGCGCTGCTGTGCGCCTCGCTGTTGCGCTCGCAGGTCCTGCGGCGGCTGGCGCGACGCGCGCCGCCCGCGAGCGCGCGCAGCTAGCCCGCCCGCACGCTCTCGAGGAAGCTCCCGGCGCGGCCTTCGAGCTCCTGCGAACTCGCCTTCAACTGGCCGCTGGACTGCTGCAGATTGCGCAGCTCCCCGCGCGTCGATTCGGTCGTGCCCGAGAGCTCCGTGACCGTCGCGGAGAGCGAGTTGGAGCTCTGCGCGGTGCGGTGCACCGCGGTCGAGATCTCTTCGGTCGCGAGCGCCTGCTGGTCGACCGCGGTCGCGATCGAAGCGCTGCCCTGCTCGAGCCGCGAGAGCTGCTGGTCCACGCGCGAGATGCTCTGCACGGTCTTTTCCGTCGAGGCCTGCACCGAGCCGATCGTCTTTGAGATCTCGTCGGTCGCGCGCGCCGTCTCCTGCGCGAGCTTCTTGACCTCGGCCGCGACCACGGCGAAGCCGCGGCCCGCGTCGCCGGCGCGCGCGGCCTCGATCGAGGCATTGAGTGCGAGCAGGTTGGTCTGCGAGGCGATGACCGAGATGAGCTTGACCACGGCGCCGATCCGTTCGGACTCGCGCGCCAGCTCGGCGATGGTCGCCTTGGCCTTTTCCGTCTCGGCGACGCTGTCGCGCGCCGCACTCGAGGCGTCCTGCACCTGGCGCCGGATCTCGCCCGCGGTGGCGGAGAGCTCCTCGGTCGCGGCTGCGACCGACGAGACGTCGGCGGAGAGCGAGCGCGCGACCTCGGTCACGCTGCCGATGCCCGAGAAGGACTTCTCGGCCGAGCCCGCCAGCGCCTGGCAGGAAGTGTCCAGCCTCTGCACTGCGCCCGAGACGGAGTCGATCACTTCGTGCACGAAGCTGTCGAACTCGCCCGCGAGCTCGGCCCGGCGCTCGCCGGCCTGGCTCAGTTCCGCGCTCTTGCGCTCCATTGCGTGCGAGGCGGCGTTGATCACACGCGCGGACTGGCGGTAACTGCCCGGCATGCCGGTGAGCACCACGCGGCGATGGAATTCCCCGCGGCTCGCGTGGGCGAGCGCGGCGCGCGACTCGCGCACGTAGGCGTCGATCATGTCGAGCGCGTCGTCGACGGCCGCGTAGAGCTCGGCCGCCGCGCTGCCTTCCGGCGGCTCGTCGTGGCCGGCCGCTCCCAGGCGCGCCTCGAGGTCGCCGCGGGCGGCTGCGCGCAGCACTTCCACCGCGTGGCGGACGAACACGTCCGTGCGCGCATCGACCACCGTGCCGGATTCACTGGTTTCGAGCAGCATGGACGCCCTCCTCGTTCTCTTCGGGGATCAACGAGAAGACGAACTCGCCGTAGCTCACACCGGCCTTGCGCAGCGTGTCGACGAGTGCCTGCATCGACACGCGCACGGCGCTGCGCAGGTCGACCTGTCCGCGCTCCACCTCGCACAGCGTGGCGTAGATCGGCTCGATCACCTTCAGCGCGGAGCGCGCGGGCGTGCGGCGGTTGGAGTGGTAGCCGACGACCTTGCCGTGTTCGTCGTAGCTCGGCGTCACGTGCGCGAGCACCCAGTAGTAGGCGCCATCCTTGGCGAGGTTCTTCACGAAGGCGAAGACCTCGCGCTCCGCGCGCAGCTCGTCCCAGAGGAACTGGAACACGCAGCGCGGCATGTCCGGGTGCCGGATCAGGTTGTGCGGGGTGCCGAGCAGCTCGGCGCGCGTGTAGCCGGAGATGCGGCGAAAGGTCCCGTTGGCATAGGTGATGCGCCCCTGGAGGTCCGTCTTGCTGACGATGACCTCGTCTTCGGGGAGCAGGCGCTCCTCGTCGAGGGGCGTTACGGTCGGGCTGGGGGCGGGGATCGGCATGGGTCCCGTTTCGATCGGTTGCAGCCTCCCGCCGTGTGCATGCGTCGAAGGGCGTAGGTTCCAGCCCGCTGGTCCTCGCGGACCCGTCGGCGTGGCTGTATTCTCCGCCGACCCCGAGCCCGAGGAGGAGCTCCCCAGCATGTCCGCACCGTCCAGCGTTGGTCCCGGCAAGGTCGTCCGCATCCACTATACCCTGCGCGGCGAGACCGGCGAGGTGCTCGATTCCAGCGATTCGAGCGAACCGCTCGAGTACCTGCACGGCGCGAGCAATATCGTCGTCGGCCTCGAGGAAGGTCTGCTCGGCGCGACCCCGGGCCAGAAGGTGCGCGTGAAGGTCGCGCCCGAGAAGGGCTACGGCCCGCGCGCACCGGACGCGGTGCACGCCTTCCCGCGCGATGCCTTTCCGGCCGACATGCCGATCGAGGAGGGCATGAGCTTCCAGGCCGAAGGCGAGGACGGACAGTCGCTGCCGGTCTGGGTGCTGAGCGTCGAGGCGGAGCAGGTGATGGTCGACTTCAACCATCCGCTCGCGGGCCACACGCTCGACTTCGAGGTCACGATCGACGGGTTGCGCGACGCGACGAGCGAGGAGATCGCGCACGGCCACCCGCATGGGCCGGGCGGGCATCACCACCACTGAGACGCGGTCCTACCCAGACATCCTCGAGCGGATCGGTGCTCGTGCCGATCCCCGTGCACGGTTCTCGTGCCTAGTCTCGTCCCGTCCACATCCTCAGACGGAACGCACGAAGGGAATCACGATGAACAAGAATCAAGTCAAGGGCGCGACGAAGGCCGGCGTGGGCAAGCTCGAGCGCGCGACCGGCAAGCTCGTCGGCAGCCGCAAGCTCGAAGCCAAGGGCGCCGGCAAGCAGCTCGCGGGCAAGGCTCAACAGCGCGTCGGCGACGTCCAGGAATCGATCAAGGATTCGCGCAAGAAGGACCGGCGCTAGCGCGCGCATCAGAGCTCGCAGTGCACGAGCTCGCAGGGGATCGCGCCGTTCTGCACGGCGCGCACCCGCTGCGCTTTCAGCCCGAGCGCCTGCGTGAGCTTCGGATTGCCCGAGAGCAGCGTCGCGCGCCAGCCGCCGCAGCGCTCGCGCAGCCTTGCTCCGAAGCGCCCAAAGGTCTGCTCGAGCTCGCGCTCGTCGCCGATACGCTCGCCGTAGGGCAGGTTCGTTCCAAGCCAGGCGTTCCAGCCGGGCTTGTACTCGAAGCTCTCGGCTCGGCCGCGCTCGAGCACGATCTTGTCGGCGACTCCGGCTGCCTCGAGGTTCGTGCGCGCGCCCTCGAGCGTGTCCGCGTCGCTGTCGCAGCCGCGCAGCACGAGCTTGCGCGTGCGCTGCTCGCTCTTGCGCGCCTCGGCGCGCAGGCGCGTGGAGAGCGCCGGCTCCCACTCCTTCCAGCGCTCGAAAGCGAAGCGCTCGCGCAGCGAACCGGGCGCGATCCCGAGCGCGAGCCAGGCCGCCTCGACCAGGATCGTGGCCGAACCGCAGAAGGGATCGACGAGCGGCGAGCGCTGGTCCCAGCCCGAATCGAGCACCAGCGCCGCGGCGAGCGTCTCGGCCAGCGGCGCGCGGCCCTGGTAACGCCGCCAGCCGCGCTTGTGCAGCGATTCGCCGCTCGTGTCCACGAGCAGCGAGCAGCGGTCGCGGAAGAGGTGCACGTGCACGCCGAGGTCGGGTGCGTCCTTGTCGACGCTGGGCCGCTTGCCGGTCGCCTCGCGGAACTGGTCGCAGATCGCGTCCTTGACGCGTTGCTCGACGAAGAGCGTGTGGTCGAGCACGGACTCGTTCGAGTGCGCCGCGACGACCAGCCGGCCTTCGGGCTCGAGGAAGCGCGACCAGTCGATCGCCTGCGCGCCGCGGTAGAGTTCGTCGGCCGCCGCGGCCTGGAAGCGCGTGAGGCGCATCAGCACGCGCACCGCGGTGCGCAGCCACAGGTTCGCGCGCGCCGCGTCGGCCAGCGAGCCCTCGAAATAGACGCCGCCTGTCTGCTGCTCGAGCTTGGGGAGCTTGAGCGCGCGCGCCTCGGCCATGAGCAGCGGCTCGAGGCCCGGTGCGCAGGTGGCGAAGAAGATCTCGCGCGTGGCGCTCACACGCCCATCACGTGGAAGCCTGCGTCGACGTAGATCACGCTGCCCGTGATCCCGCGCGATAGGTCGCTCGCGAGGAACATGCACGCATCGCCGACCTCGTCGGCCGTGACGTTGCGCCGCAGCGGCGACTTCTGCGCGATGTGATCGAGGATGTCGGTGAAGCCGGCGACACCCGAGGCCGAGAGCGTGCGGATCGGTCCGGCGCTGATGGCGTTGACGCGGATGCCGCGCGGGCCGAGGTCGTGCGCGAGGTAGCGCACGCTCGCCTCGAGCGCCGCCTTGGCGATGCCCATCACGTTGTAGTTGGGCACGACACGCTCGCCCCCGATGTAGCTGAGCGTGACGATCGAGCCGGGCCGGCCCTCCATCAACGGCAGCACGCGCTTGGTGACCGCGGTCAGCGAGTAGGCCGAGACCTCGTGCGCGATCATGTAGCCCTCGCGCGAGGTGTGATAGAAATCGCCCTGCAGCTCCTCACGCTTGGCGAACGCGACGCCGTGCACGACGCAGTCGAGCGAGCCGAACTCCTGCTTCAGCACCTCGACGACCTTGTCGATCGTCTCGGGCTGCGTCACGTCGCAGGGCAGCACCAGCGAGCCCGGGACGTCCGCCGCGAGATCGCGCACACCGCGCTCCATGCGCTCGCCCATGTAGGTGAACGCCAGGCGCATGCCCTCGCGCTGCAGGGCCTGCGCGCAGGCCCAGGCGATGGAGCGCTTGTTCGCGACACCCAGGATCAGTCCGGTCCGGCCTTCGAGGTGGAGTTCCAAGCGTTCCTTCTGGCGGTGAGATCCCCCTCGTCGAGTCGAGCCGGGGGCGAAGCTCGGGGGGATCCTAGCGCTCGCGCTCCCCGCACCCCAAGCACGCTGAGCGGACGGAATTGGGGAATCGGGCACCTCCCAGCGCGCGGCGCCCGCGTGCAGCCGGCGCGCACCGTGCGCGTGAAAGGAACCGCAAGCCCGTGTTCCGCAAGGGATTGGATCGCGTCGAGGCAGGCCTGCACCCGCTCGAGAGCAGGTTTCCGTACCTGCCCGGGACCGTCCGGCGCCTGTAAACTCCGCCTCGCGGCGCACTCGCGCGCCGCACAAGAATTCTCACGACCGCGCAATCGCCCGCTGGAGGAGACGAGCGATGGACAGCATGGCCAGCCCCCCGGCCTGCCCCGAGCCGCGCACAGAAGCGGCTCCCGGCTGGCGTTCCCTGCTCCAGGGCCGCAGCCCCAAGGAGATCCTGAGCCGTATCGTCGCGGGCGACCCGCTGCGGTTGCGCTCGCGCATCGGCCGAAGGCTCGAGGCACAGGCCTTGTTCTTCGACGCCGACCGCGTGCTCCTGCGCGCGCTCGCGCAGACAGCCCGCGCCGCGCCGCGCTACCACGGACTGCCGCCGATCGACGACTGGCTCGACGCGCGAGTCGACGAGGCGCTGCGCGCGATCGAGGAAGAGGGCGACCAGCCGCCGGGCAACACGGCGTCGACGAGCGCTCGCGGCCCTGGCGCCTTCGAGTCGCTCGCAGTGCCGCTCGGCCTCGAGCCCGCCGCGATGGTGCGTGCGTGCGCACGCTTCCACCGATTGCCCTTCGCCGACCGGCGCGCCTTCTTCGACCTCGTGCTGCACGCGGGCTCGCTCGACGAACTTGCGCGCGCGAGCGGCGAGAGCGCGACCGAGATCGCCCGCCGTGCGCGGCGCGGCCTCGATGCGCTGCTCGCGATCGAGAGCGGGGAAGGGACGCTGCCGTGAGCCGCGCCACCTCGCAGGGCCGGGCCACCCGCCCGTATTCGCGCGCAGAGCTCGAAGACGAGCTGGGTCGCGTGCACGCGCGCGAATTCGCGCGACTCTTGTGCCTGGCCGCCAGCATCCGACTGCGTTTCGAGCATCCGCAGGCCAAGCTGCCGGACGCGTGGATGCACGCGCTGAAGCCACAGCGCTGGCGCGAGCAGGCTCGCCGCGCACGCGAGCTGGCGGAGGTCGACGGCTACGAGCTCGAGGGCCTTCTGCGCCGCGCGCTCGCGCGCCCGGTGGCGGAGTGGTCGGACGCGGCGGAGCTCGTGCGCGCCGCGAGCGCGCTCGACGGCTCGGAGGCGACGCGCTGGCACTGCGCGGCGCTCGCGTGGGTCGAGCGGCGCGCGGGTGCGCGCGAAGCACTCGCCGCCTTCGCCAGCGGTGCCCGCTGCGAGAGTTGGCGCGCCCGCGCGCTCGGGCTCCTGGGCGCCTGCACGGAGGATTTGCCGCCATGGTGAGGTTCGATGACACGCTCGAGTTGCTGCTGCCCTCCGCGGAGCCCGAGCTCGCCCGCCGCGCGCGGAGCACGGTGCAGTTCCTGCGCCTGCTCGCGGCAGATGCCCGCGCCGAGACCGCTGGCCGAGTCGCGGTGGACTTCGAGCGCGCGCGCGGCGATCTAGAGGGCCATTTTCAGCTCGAACTGCGCGCGGCCCTGGTCGAGCTCCTGCGCTCGTACCTCGCGCACGCGCTCGGCGCGGACAGCTTCCTGTGGCTCGGCTCGCCGCGCTGCGAGTCGCACGACTGCTGGGCGCTGCTCCTCGAGGCACGTGCGGAACGGCCCTGGTTGCCGTCGCTGCCCGCGCCCGGCGAAGCGGTCTGCCTGACCGCCTCTCGAGTGCTCGCCGCAGCAGAGCGCCTCGATCCCGGGCACGGCGAGTGGGAGCTGTGGCGCGCGAGAGGGCTGCGCATCGAGCAGGGCCTCGCCGCGGGCGAGGCCGGATTCCGCCGCGGCCTGGAGTCTTGCCTGGAGTCGGGTTCGGCGCCGGCGTCGCTGCTCTCGGCCTGGATCGCGGGAACCTGCGAGTGCCTGCTCGACCGCGGCGCGGTCCGCGAAGCTCGCAGCCTGCTGCTCGAACGCGGCCAGCGCGGCTCACCCAGCTGGCGGGGACTCTCCGCGCTCGACGGCCGGCTGTCGCAACTGCTCGGCTGGTGCAAGCTGCTGCTCGGCGACGCCGCGGGCGCGCGGGCGCTGCTCGTCGGCCGCAGGTTCCCCGACGGCTCCCTGTCCGGAGCTCTGCACGCGCTCCGCGCGCGCGTGCCCGAATGGGTCGCGTGGCTGCCCCAGCGCTTCCAGGAGTCCGGGTCTGCGCCTTTGGCGTCGCCGGCCGCGCGCGGGCGCACCGACGTCGGAGCGAGCGTCTGCGTGCACTTCGAACTCGATTCGCAGGGCGGACTGGCCGTACGCCGAGCGGACGTCGCGCCTGGACTGCGCGCAGGGCTCGACGAATGGATCTCCGAGCAGCGCTTCGCGCCCACGGAACCCGGTTCGCTGCAGCAGCGGCTGGTGCTCGAACAACGGACGCTCTTCGCGCACAGGCTGAGCGATCGCTGGGACGCAGCGCGGCTCGGCGGGGAGCACACGTTGGCGCTCGCGCTCGTTCCGCTCGCGGGGACCGATGGCCGGCTCGCGGGCTGGCTGCACCTGGAGTTCGAACACCACCTCGTTCCGCGCGAGGCCCGGCTGCTGGAATGGGCCCGCAGCCTCGCACTGCAGGCGTTGCCCGCGAGGACGATCGCCGCGGTGCGCCCGGCAGGGGATGCGGCCTGCACCGAGCGCCTCTTCCGCGAACTGGTCGAGCGCGCGGGACTTCGCGCACCCCAGCGCCACTGGTGGGGATTCCACGTGCGCGACGGGCGGCCGGAACTGGTCGCGGAGGGGGGAGACGCTCCCCCGGAAACGGCCACGCTCGAAGGTCGAGGCGCGCTGCTGGAGCGTGTCCTGCTCACCGGCGGCTCACTCGGGTTCGCCGAGCCGAGCCCCGAGCTCTCCCTGGGGATCGATTCGCACTCCGGGTGCGCCTACGCGCTCGGCTTCCAGGGACGAGTCCTCGGAATCCTCGCGGTCGAGTCCTGCCGGCCGGGTGATTCCGAACTTGCGGGAGTGCGCCTGCCGGAGGAATGGCTCGCGACCGAAGCCCTGCGGCTGCATCTGGAGAGTTTCCGCGCCGTGCACCGCGAGGCACACGGCGCAGATGTCTGGTTCGACGTCGACTCGCCCGACCTGCGCGCCTTTTGCGGGCGGCTCTTCCGAGCCGCCGAGAGCGACTGCGCGGTGCTGATCGCCGGTCCACCAGGCTGCGGAAAGACGGTGCTGGGCCGCCTGGTTCACCACGTGAGCCGGCGCGCGGGCGCAGCGCTGGTCGAACTGCGCCGCAGCGCGCTCGCCACCGACTCCGCGTGGCGGGCGACGCTCTCTCGCGCGCGCTCCGGCACACTGCTGCTCGAGGAGGTCGAACGGTTGGATGCGGAGGCCGCCGAGCGGCTGCTGGGCTGGATCGAATCCCGCCGCTCGGATCCCGACCGCGCCTCTCGGCCGCGCCTGATCGCCACGACGAGCGCGCCCTTCGGCGAGCCCGGACCCGAAGCGGCGCTCGGGACCGGCCTCGCACGCCGGTTGGAGTCGATCCGCTTCGACATCCCCCGGCTGCGCGAGCGGCGCTCCGAGATTCCCGCGCTCGCGGCCCGGCTGCTCGAGCGGGTTGCTCACGAGGAGCGGAGCGCGGTTCCGGCGATCGAGGACGAGGCCCTCGCCTGCCTGTGGAGACAGAACTGGGAGCAGAACCTCGTCGAGCTCGAAGGGACGCTGCACCGTGCGCTGCTCTTTGCCCCGGGGCGTCCGATCACGCTCGAACTCCTCGAGCGGCTGGCGCTGCTCTCAGGGCGATCCCTCGTGCGCCGGTTGCCGTCGCGGCACCCCTCGCGATCGGATCTCGCGTCTGCCCTGCGCACGACGCGCTTGGGTACCGGCCGCGTCAACAAGACCCGCGCGGCGGCGTTCCTCGGATGGGACCCAGACACGCTCGTCGCTCGTCTCTCGGACCTGGGGATGGATCCGAACCTGGCGCCGAGTTCGACCTCGTGGGAGCCGGACCTCGCACAGGCGGGACCGGATGCCGGCCCCGACACGGACTGAACGTTCGCAAAGCCTGTGAAAGTGGGCCCCTGAAAAGAGGCAGGGCCGCCGGCAGTCTTCCATCGCCGGCGGCCCCTGTGACGCCCTCCGTGCGGAAGGCGCGGATCAGAGCCGGGGCCCCCCCGGGCACGGACTCGAATCCGCGAAGTCTTTCGACTTCCGCCACCTCATACGACGCAGCTTGCGGAGTGTTGAAGCCTTCTCTTCGAGAACTTTTGCGCAGGACGATTCGGTGCCGTCGGTGGGCTTGTCACAATCGTCAGGGATGCGTGAATCGACAGTCCAGGCTCGGAATGCAGGCGCGGCCGCACTCGGCGCGACCTTTCTTGGCGCCATTTTCACCAGCGACTTGCGAGTTGCAGCGGTCCTGTTGTGCGCGTCGGGACTGGCCTGGATGGCCTGTTGTCGAAACGCGCGTTCACGCCCTGTTCCACCCGCGCTGTTCTGGTCGGTCGCGTTGCTGCTGCGCGCGGCCGCGCTCGCATCGGGGCCGGTCTACTCGGACGACATCCAGCGCTACGCATGGGAGGGAGAGGTCGCCCTTGGCGGCAGCAGTCCGTACGCCTTCGCGCCGGACGCTCCCGAGCTCGCGAGCCTGCGCGAAGCGCTTCCCGAACTCGCGCCCCGAGTGGCGCACGCCGAGGTTCCGGCCGTGTATCCGCCCCTTGCGCAGGCTTGCGGACTGGCGACCGCCGCGCTCGTGCACGCGAGCGGTGCGAGCCCGGGCCCAGCGAACGTCTGGATCCTGCGCGTGCTGTTCCTCGCGGCGGACCTCGGCGTCCTGGCGGTGCTGCTGCGCGCGCGGAAGGCGGGAAGGCTGCGGTCGGAAGCCCCCTTGGTCTGGGGCTGGTGCCCGCTCGTGTGTCTCGAGTTCGCGGGATCGGGCCACCTCGACAGCCTAGGGATCCTGTTCTTGTTGCTCGCTTTGCTCGCGTGCGAGGCGCGCCCGCTCGCGAGTGCGCTGTGGTGCGGGCTGGGCGCGTCCGTGAAGCTGCTCCCGTTGTGCGTGCTGCCCTGGATCGGGAGGGAGCGCCCGCCGGCGCGCCGCCTGCTCTTCGCGTTGCTCGCGCTCGGGATCCTCGCCGCTGGCTACCTGCCTTTCCTGCAACTCGCTGGGGGCGAGCGCGGCCTCGGAGCCGGGCTGCACGAGTACGGCGAGCGTTGGGAGGCAGCGAGCCTCGTCTACCGCTTCGTCGAGCCGTGGGTGCTCGAGCATTACGGACAGGGCGTGCCCTTCGAGGAGACGCGCCACCTCGCGCGTGTGGGCGTCGGCTGGGTGTGGATCGCGATCTGCCTCGTCGCCGTGTGGCGCAGGCGCGATGCGTGGAGCGGTGCGGGCGCCGTGGTCGGAGCCTTCCTGGTGCTCAGCCCGACGCTGCATCCCTGGTACACCCTCTGGATGCTGCCCTTCCTCCTCGAGCGTCCGAGCCTGGCCTGGAGCTGGCTCGTCGCCGTCTCCGCGATCTTCTACTGGCCGCTCGCGGCGTGGAAAGCACAGCAGCAGTGGATCGAGCCCGCCTGGGCGTGGTGGCTCGTCGCGCCCGTCTTCGCGGCGCTGTGGATCTGCGAGCGCTGGTGCGCGCGCGGGCTCGCGGGAGCGCGCGCGTGAAGCTCTCCGACTTCGAGTACGAGCTCCCCGAGGAGCGCATCGCACAGTCCGCCGCCGAGCCGCGCGACTCCGCGCGCCTGTTCGTCCACCGCATCGCCACGGATGCGAGCGAGCACGCGCACGTCCGCGATCTGGGGCACTACCTCTCGGCGGGCGACCTGCTCGTGTTGAACGACACGCGCGTGTTGCCCTCGCGGCTGTTCGGCCGGCGCGCGAGCGGCGGGAAACTCGAATTGCTGCTGCTCGAACCCAGCGCGACCGGAGCAGCCGCCGTCTGGCGCGCGCTGGTCCGGCCGGGCGCGCGCATGCGCGAGGGCGAGCGCGTCGAGTTGGAAGGCGGAGCTCTCGCTGCGCGCCTCCTGCGGCGCCTGGAGGGACCCGAGTGGGAGGTCGAGATCGAGCTCGGACCTGCGGACGCGTGCGTGGAAGACCTGCTCGAGCGCCACGGCCGGATGCCGCTGCCGCCGTACATCCAACGCGAAGCGGGCGACGTGCAGCTCGGCGCCAAGGATCGCGAGCGCTACCAGACCGTCTACGCGCGCGAGCGCGGAGCCGCCGCTGCGCCGACTGCGGGGCTGCACTTCACGCCCGAGTTGCTCGCCGCGCTCGAGGCGCGCGGGGTCGAACTCGCGCACGTCACGCTGCACGTGGGCCTGGGGACGTTCCAGCCCGTCGCGGTGGAACGCATCGAGGACCACGCCATGCACTCCGAGCGCTACGTGCTCCCCGAAGCGACGCAGCGCGCGGTGCGTGCGGCGCGCCTGCGCGGCGGCCGTGTGTTCGCGGTCGGCACGACCAGCGTACGCGTGCTCGAGACCTGCGCGGCGGGCGGCGGCCTCGTGCACGCGGCGCGCGGGGAGACGCGCATCTTCCTCAAGCCCGGCGACCGGCTGCAGGTCGTCGACGGGTTGCTGACGAACTTCCACCTCCCGCGCAGCACGCTGCTGATGCTGGTGAGCGCGCTCGCGGGCCGCGAACGCGTGCTGCGCCTCTACGCGGAGGCGCTCGCGGCCTCCTACCGTTTCTTCAGCTACGGCGACGCGATGCTCTTCCTGCCCTAGTCATCGCCCGCGAGCAGTTCGCGCAATTCGCGCGCGGCGCGCGCGGGATCCTCGGCCGAGAGAATCGCCGAGGTGATCGCGGCGCGGCCGACGCGCGCGAGCTCCTGGGCGTTGGAGAGGCCGATTCCGCCGATCGGAAAGACTGGCAGGGCCGAGGAACTCGACGCGATCCAGGCCGCCTCGCTGCCCAGGCCGCGCGCGTAGCCCTTCGTGGCCGTCGCGTGCACCGGGCCGAAGCCGAGGTAGTCCACGGGTTCGGCCTCCGCGAGCACGACCTGTTCGAGGTCGTGCGTCGAGAGACCGATCAGCGCCTCCGGGCCGAGGAGGGCGCGCGCGTCCGCGCACGGCATGTCGTCCTGTCCCAGGTGCACGCCGGCCACACCCTCATGCGCGAGCGCGAGCGCGACGTCGACGCGATCGTCGACGGTCAGCACGAAAGGCGCGAGCCGGGCCGTGCGCGCGAGGTCGAGGATGCGTCGGCACCACTCGAAGCTCTCGCGCGCGGGGGCGGGCGAGGGAGCGAGTGCGCCCGCGGGCTTCGTCCGCACTTGCACGAGGTCGACGAAGGGCAGGGCGGCCACGAGGACCTCGAGCGGCTCGCGGCCGAGGCACAAGTCGGGCGAGAAGAGCAGCAGCACGCGCGCGCCCTGCAGGCGTTCACGCGCGGCGCGGCCGGTCGGGAGAGCGAAGTTTCGCATGCAGTTCGTTCATCTTGCGTCGGAGAAGGCGCTCGCGGCAGCCCGGACGAAGAACTTTCGCGGCGGCGCGCGCCAGGGGGCTAGCCAGCCGCGCCTGGATGGGGAGACTTGGGGGCTCACCTCGAATCCGCAACGGGCCAGCACCGGTCCTCGACCCTCCCCGCACTATGCGCCGAAGCACTTCTCTCCTTGTCGTACTCCCCTGTCTGTTCCTCGCCCGCGGCGCTTCTGCACAGCAGTTCCAGCAGGTGACGAGCTTCCCCGGCCCCAACAACTGGTGCGAGGGCGTCGAGTGCGCGGACGTCGACCACGACGGCGACCTGGACGTGTTCTTCGCTGAGGGCGACGGCTTCTCCTCCGCCGGCGTGCAGCGTCAGAGCATCCTCCTGATCAACAAGCTGATCGAGCAGGGGACTGCCTGGGTCTTCGCCGACGAGAGCGTCGCGCGCCTGGGCGTCAACGTCTCGAACGCCAAGGGTGTCACCACCGGCGACGTCGACGGCGACGGCTGGGTGGACGCGCTGTACGCAAACGCCTTCTTCACCAAGCCTCCGTTCCTGTACCTCAACCAGGGTGCGGGGAACCCGGGCTTCTTCACGATGGTGAGCGCCACGCACGGCCTGACGACCGCCTTCTCTTCCGGTGGCGCGCAGTTTGGCGACATCGACGACGACGGCGACCTCGACCTGATCGTGGGCGACGCCTACAACAGCACGCCCGCCGCCAAGCCGCACCTCTTCTTCAACGACGGCACCGGCCACTTCACCGAGAACGCCGTCGCCCTCGGCGCGGCCAACAAGTCCGGCCAGATGGACGTCAACTGGATCGACATCGACAACGATGGCGACCTCGACTTCTTCGGCGACAACAAGTTCACGAACGCCGGCGGCAGCCAGTACCTGATGCTCAACGACGGCACAGGCCACTTCACCGACGTCTCGACGCTCGTCGGCGTGGGCAGCGGCGGCAACTACGAGGCCGAGGTCGGCGACCTCGACGGCGACGACGACCAGGACCTCTTCTTCGTCTCGCTCTCCGGCTTCTCGGAGGGCGCGGTGCGCAACAACCTGGTCGGCGGGAGCCTGACCTTCACCAACCAGGCGGCGCTCGCGGGTGCGGTGGACGACAACGAGATCGCGCTCTGCGACTACGACAACGACGGCGACTACGACGTGATGGTGGGTTCGCTCGGCGGCCACGAGTACCTCTGGCGCAACGACGGCAGCTTCTCGTTCAACAACCAGAGCGCGGCGGTCCAGTCGGTCGCCGACTCGTCGCTGGACTGCACGTTCGCCGACCTGAACAACGACGGTGCCTACGACCTGCTGACCGCCCAGGGCGAGTCGGGCGCATTCCAGAACCGCTTCTACCGCAATACGGGCGCGCCGGACACGCTCGCGCCGGTCGTGCTCTCGCACACGGGCCCGTCCACCGCACCCGCGACCGGACCGGTGGTCGTGCACGCGCGCATTCGCGACCAGGTGCTCGATGACGGCGTCAACTACGTCACCGCCAGCGGCGCGTACGTGATCACGACCACGGTCCCGGCCGCGGCGATGACGATCAACGCCGGTGCGTTCTCACCGCCGAGCCTCAACATCACGGCCGGGACGACCCTGACCTGGACCAACGCCTCGGGTGCGAACCAGAGCGTCACCAGCACGAGCGCGCCCTACACCTACGATTCGGGCACGATCGCGAACGGCGGGACCTTCGCCTTCACCTTCGTCACGCCCGGCACCTACAACTTCAACAGCGGACCGGGCGGTTTCAGTGGCAGCGTCAGCGTGAGCGGATCGGCCAGCGCGGCGATCGCGACCTACTCCGGCGGGCAGATCTACCGCTTCCGCATGAACGACACGGCTGGCGGCGCGGGCGTGCAGCTCGCCTACGAGCTGCGCTTCCGCGACTGGGCCGGCAACGTGCGCGTGACCGACACGCGCCGCGTGACGCTGGGAAACACGGGCACGAACTACTGCTCGGGGGACGGTTCGCTCGCGACGGCCTGCCCCTGCGGCAACTTCGGTTCGGCCGGCAACGGCTGTGCGAACTCGGCCAACGCGGCAGGCGCGCACCTCAGCGCGAGTGGCTCGACGGCCCCCGACAGCGTCGTGCTGCAGTCGAGCGGCGAGTTGCCGACGGTGCTCTCGATCTTCCTCCAGGGCAATGCATCGAACGCCGCTGGAGCCGTGTTCGGCGACGGCGTCCGCTGCGTCGCCGGTTCGCTGAAGCGCATGTACACGCACAACGCCGTGGGCGGGACCGTGAGCGCGCCGCAGGGCGGCGATGCATCGATCACGACGCGCTCGGCGCAACTTGGCGATGTGATCCTCTCGGGGAGCACGCGCTTCTACCAGGTCTACTACCGCGATCCGAACCTCGCGTTCTGCTCGGCGCCCGCGGGCGATTCCTGGAACGTCTCGAACGGCGTCTCGATTCTCTGGTGAGCCCGAGGGGCGACCCCGGTCGCTGGCTCCGCGAGCATGATCCAAGCCCCGATCCAAGAGCCGCCCGCGCTGTTCGAGGAGATCGGGGAGCAGGCGCTTCCCGGTGTCCGCACGACCTGCGGATCGCCGGAGAAGAACTACATCCTCGAGGTCAACGGCGGCGGCGTACTGCTGGGTGACTTCGACGGGGACGGGAAGATCGACGTGGTCATCGTCGACGGCTCGACGATCGAGCGCGCGGCGAAGGGCGAGCCCGGCCTCCCCCCGCGCCTGTTCCTGGGGAAGGGCGACGGCAGTTTCGCTCCCGCGCCCGAGGCCTGGAAGCTCTCCGGCGGCCGCTGGGGAATGGGCGGGACCGTCGGGGACTACGACGGCGACGGCTGGTTGGATCTCGTGGTCACGCAGTGGGGTCCGACGCGCCTCTTCCACAACGAGGCCGGGCACGGCTTCCGCGAAGTGACCGAGGGCGCGGGGCTCGGCCCGGGCGCCTGGGGCACGAGCGCCGCCTTCCTCGACTACGACCGTGACGGAAAACTCGACCTGTTCGTGGTCGAGTACCTCGAGTTCGATACGGCCAAGGTGCACTCGCGTGCCGAGGGCACGTGCACCTGGAAGGGCCACCCCGTGATGTGCGGTCCCGAAGGCCTCACGCCGCTGCGTTCCCGGCTCTTTCGCGGCTCGGGCGACGGCCACTTCCAGGACGTCAGTGCAGCGGCGAAACTCGACGAGGCGCCGCCCGCTTTCGGTCTGGGCGTGATGACGCTGGACTTCGATCTCGACGGCGACACCGACATCTACGTCACGAACGACTCGACGCCCAACCAGCTCTGGGAGAACCTCGGCGACGGAACCTTCCGCGACGTCGGTTTTCAGCGCGGTGTGAGCCACGACGCGAACGGGCGCGAGCAGGCGAGCATGGGCATCGCCTGCGGCGACTGGAACGGCGACGGGCGCGACGACCTGTTCGTGACGAACTTCTCGGGCGAGAACGACGTGCTCTACTCCTCGAGCAAGGGCGCGGGTTTCCGCGAGCGCTCGGGCTCCGCGAGCCTCTCGGGACCGACGTTGCCGCTGCTCGGATGGGGGACCTGCTTCGGCGATTTCGACCTCGAGGGCGATCTCGATCTCGCCGTGTTCCACGGCCACGTGTACCCGCAGGCCGACTCACTCGGCACCGACACGAGCTACGCGCAGCCCGACACGTTGTTCGAAAACGACGGCAAGGCGCACTTCAGCAGCCGGCCGCTCTCGTCGCTGGGGCCGGCGGTCTCGCGCGCGTGCGCACCCGCCGACCTCGACGGCGACGGGGACCTCGATCTGCTCGCGCTGCGCGTCGAGGGACCGGTGCGCGTGCTGCGCAATCGCGCGCTGCACGACGAACGGCACCACTGGCTCGGCGTCCGGTTGCGCGCGCGCGGCGGCAACCGCTTCGCGCTCGGCGCGCGCGTGAGCCTGGTGTGGAAGGGCGGCGGAACCTCGGCGGAGATGCGCACGGCGGGCGGCTTCCAGGCAGCGGTCCCCGCCGAGCTGCACTTCGGCCTGGGAAGCGTCGACAAGCTCGAGAAGCTGCACGTGCGCTGGCCCGACGGCAGCGCACAGGACTTCGAGGTCGCGCTCGTCGATCGCATGCTGCAGCTGGAGCAGCGCGCGCCGTGATCGCCGCCGCGCTGCTCGTGCTCGCGGCCGCCTGCGCGTTCCCGCGCCAGTCGCCCGCGCCTTTGGAACTGGACCCGCGCACGCTGCCGCATGCGCAGACAGGCGCCTGGAAGGACTTCGATCCCAAACAGCTCAAGGCCTCCGATCTCCCGCCGGGCATGCTGCAGGTGAAGCGCGCGCTCGAGGAGCAGGACTTCCCGAGCGCGCTCGCCGGGCTGCAGGAGACACTGCGGCAGTCCCCCGACTTTCCGCCCGCTTGGCACCAGCTCGGCGTGCTGTACTTCCGGCTGCAGCGCTACGGCGACGGCGCGGCGTGCCTGGAGCGCTACCTCGAAGTCGCGCCGCAGCGCCTGGGAGACACGCGCGTCCTGGCGCACTGCTACTACTCGCTGGGGGACTACACCAAGGCGCGCGCGCACTACGAGCGCGTGCTCGCCGTCCACCCCGACGAGGTCGAGGCCCTGCGCGGGCACGCCCTCTCGCGCATGCGGCTGGGCGAACCGCAGGAGGCGCTCGCGGAGCTCGAGCGCGTGCTCGCGATCGCGCCACGCCACGGCGACGTCTGGGAGTGGAAGGCGCAGATCCTCTTCGACGAAGAACACTCCGAGGAGGCGCTCGCCGCCGCGGAGAAGGCGCGCTCGATCGACCCCTTCTCGCCGCGAGCGTGGTTCCTCTGCGGGCGCATCTGCGCCGACCTCGGCCGCGACGAGGAGGCCGCACGCGCGAACCGCCGCTTCCAGGAGCTCAACTCGATCTCGAGCGAGCTGCGCCAGATCGAGAGCGACCTGCTCTACAAGCCTGGAGCGGTTGCGCTGCTCGAGCGCATCGCCCAGCTGCACGCGCGCATGGGCGACGTTGCGAGCACGCGCGCGGATCTCGCGCGCCTGTTCGGCAGCGCCCCGAGCGCGCTCGGTCCGCGGATCTTCGGGCTCGAGCTGCTCGCCGACCTGGGCGATTTCGAGGCCGCGCGCCTCGTGGCGCAGAAGCTCGAGCAACTCGGCGCGGACGACGCGGCTACCTGGCAGCGACTCGAGCAGTTCTACGCTCGCGCGAAGGATCGCGCCAAGCAGGTCGAGGCGGGCGAGCGCTACCGGCGATTGGGCGGGAAATGAAGCCGCCCGCCCTCTCGTGCCAGAGAGGCGGGCGGCAGGACCCTTTTCCGAGGTCGTGGGACTAGGCGGATTCCTTGCCGCGCTGCTTGCGCGGGCGGCCACCCTTGGGCTTCTGGCGCTGGAGGGTGTCGTGGAAGTTTTCCCAGTCGTTCTGCGAGAAGAGGCGCACGCGCTCGCCGCACTCCGTGCAGTACGAGTGATCCAGCGACATCAGGTAGCTGACGTAGCGCTGGCAGTTCGAGCAGAACTTGCGGTCGTTGTAGTAGTCCGGGTTTTCCATCCGTGATCTCAAGCAGTTAGGACTGGTGGTCGGCAGTCTCGGAGTTGCAAGGCGCTTGCCGAAGCGGCCTGGAACCCGGCCCGACGGCCCGAAGTCACTGTGGCTAAGGAGGTTGCATTCTTGGGGCACGGGGGGGCGCGCCGTTCGCGTCCCGCGCTCCTGTCGAGACCGATCGACGGAAGAGAATGCGGACATCCCTAGGACGCGCCCTCAGGATTGCAAGTTCCTTCCGGCCCGATGGCCTGCGCGGCCTCATGGGACAGGTCGGGCCCGGGTACAGCAGGTGTCGCGCGAAATCGACGCCCCGCTAGGAGGATGTCGAGTTTCCGCAACGCTCCCGCCAGCTGCGGAGCCAGCTACGGTTCTCCGGCTCGGGGTCCTCGCGCATGGCGCGCTCCAGAGCGGACCTGGAGCGGGAGTCCGAGCCGAAGCCCTGCGCGAGACTCCAGCCGGCCGCCTCGCGCACGATCGGCGAGGGGTCCGAGGCGAGCGCCTGCAGCAGCCCTCGCAACTGGGGCTCCCCGGGTTGTCGCGCAAGCGCGAGCGCGGCGTTGCGTGCCATACCCTCGCGGCCCGGCCGGCGCAGGGGCGAACCCTCCGCGCGCACCTCGAAGTCCTCGAGCCTCTCGAGCCAGCCGAGCAGACCCTCTTCGAGAAAACGGTGGGTCCCAAAGCGCTCGCCGAGCTCGGGCGCCTTTCTTCCCCAGGGGCAGACCTCCGAGCACACGTCGCAGCCGAAAGCCCAACTCCCGAGCTTCTCGCGGATGGGCGGGGGGATGCGGCCGGGGTTCTCGATCGTGTGGTAGCTGAGGCACAGGCGGGCGTCGACGACGCCGGGCTCGAGGATGGCCGAGGTCGGGCAGGCATCCAGACACGCCGTGCAGCTGCCGCAGGATCCGAAGTCGACAGCCGGGCTGGGCTCGAGCTCCAGGTCGACGAGGACCTCGCCCAGGAAGAACCACGGCCCGTAGGCCGGATGGAGCAGGTTCGCGGCCTTGGACGCGAAACCCAGCCCGGCCTCCTCCGCGTGCGAGCGCTCGAAGAGGGGCCCGGCGTCGACCAGCGTGCGCGCTTCCCGCACGAGGCCGCGCTGCTTCAGCTGCCGAAGCAGCCTGCGCAGCTTCTTCACGACCACGTTGTGGTAGTCCCGCCCGGCGGCGTACCGCGCAACCCGACCGCCGCCGGGGAGCTCGACGGGGGCTCGGGAGTGGGCCATCCCCAGCACGAGGATGCTCCGACCGCCCGGGACCATGCGGGCGGGGTCGAGGATGCGCTCCGCGTCGGCCTCGAGGTACTGCAGACCCCCGTTCCGGCCCTCCCTCAGCCAATCCCGAAACCGTGCGGCGTCCTTGGGGGGCCTCAGCGGGGCGACGCCGAACAGGTCGAAGCCGATCTCGCGCGCAAGCTCTGCGATCTCGTGTTCGAGGGCCACCGCCCGATCATCCACACTCCCGACCTCGCCAGCCAGGGTCGTGCGCGATGTCCGCCCGCCGGGGGGAACACCTGAAGGAATTCTGAGGAAGTCCGTTCCAAGTTTGTTACCGCCCGGAAAATACTCCCTAGAATGTTATTAGACCTGGGATCCGCGTGATCCGGGTCCACCCCGCGCCCCCCCGATCCCTCGGACCTCGGCCCCATGCAGGTGACGGACTCCCACTACGCCGACCCCCCGTTCTCCGGGGAGGACCTCTCCGGTCGGCTGGGGGAACGCCTGCGTGAACTCGGGACCGAGCTCAGCGCGAACGACCTCGCCCGGATGCTCGCGGTGCTCGCGGATGGGGCGCGCACCCCCGAGTCCGTTCGCGATGCGCTCTCGACCCGCCTGATGGAGGCCTTCCGCCTCGGGGCGGGTCGCGGTGCTTTCGGGCTGCTCTACGAGCTCAACTCCGACCACCTGCTGGTGCAGGTCGCCTCGCGCCTGCGCCGCTACACGAGCAAGGCCGATCCGCGCGACGTACTGCAGGAGGTCTTCTTCAACATCTACCGCTACCCGCACCGCTTCAACGCGGAGCGCGACGACGCCTTTCGCGTCTGGTCGGCGATGATCGTGCGCAACACCGTGCTGAAGCACCTGCGCTCCCAGGGACACGGAGGCCGCTCGGAGATCGCCATCGAGGATCTCTCGGGCGAGCCGGAGGTCGCCGCGACGAGCCCGCTGCACTCGGCGGTCGAACGCGAGAGCCGTCAGGAGTGCGAACGTGTCTACCTGACGTATCTGCACCTCTACCTGCGTTTCTATTCGATGCTCTCCGAGCGCGAACGCAAAGCGCTCCAGCTCGTCGAGGTCGAGGAGCGCAGCTACCGCGAGGCGGCCGAGGAACTCGGGATCAAGCTGGAGAACCTGAAGATGGTCATCTTCCGCGCACGCCGAAAAATCCACCGCTCGATGCGGCGCGTGTTCGATGGCCTGTCTCCCGACTGCCGGCCGGCGCGCGAGCCCCGGTCCGCGGGCGAGGAGTCCGACTCGTCGCGGCTCAGCGACGAGGCCACAGACGACCGTCAGGAGGTCGATGAGTATGGACGCTGATATCTGGAGCGAAGGACTCGACGAGGTGTGCTCCAACTTCCAGTTGGAGATCTCCTGCCTGCTCGACAACGAGCTGGAGGAAGGCGCTGCCGGACGAGCGATGGTCCACATGGAGGCCTGCAGCTGCTGCCGCTCCTTCTTCGAGGACACGCGCCTGCAGGTCCAGATGAACCGCGACATGGCCGATCCCTCGCGCCTGTTCGCGCGCGTCGCGATGCTCACCGGCGGCCACTTCTCCGCCGCGGCCGCGGCCGAGAACATCGACCTCGTCCATCGCCTCGCGACCGTGTTCTACCAGCTCGGCAAGGCCTACGTGCTCGCCGCGATCGACCCGGGCTACCGCGAGCGCGTGTTCGAGAACGTCATCCCGGTCGACGCGGGCCAGACGCGCGGGCGCGGGTTCGTGGACGGCGTGCTGATGAACGGCAAGGGCGAGGCCGGCGGCCTCGACTGGCAGCGCGCGCGCGCCATGCTCAACGGTCGCCTGGAGCGCATCGAAAGCCCGCTCGAGAAGGGCCGCCGTCTGCTCGAGGAAGCGATCGCGACGGACGCCTCGCACGAGGAGGCGCGGCTCTACCTCGCGTTCCTGCACGGTCACGAGGGCAAGCGCATCCGCGCGGCCGAGGAGTACCGCGAACTGCTCGAGACGGCGATCAGCGACTCGAACCGCGGTCACGCTGCGATTCAGCTCGGACGCCTGCACTCGGCTGAGAAGGACTACCGCAAGGCGATCTCGTGCTGGCGCTGGGTCACGATCAGCGGACTCGCCGACCGCGACGAGCGCTTCTTCGTCGCGCGGTTCAATCTGGGTATGGTCTACGCGCTGATGCGCAACCAGGCGCGCTCACTGCACTATTTCCGCGAACTGCTCGACCGCCATCCGGCACGAGTGGGTGAAGTGGCTGGACTCTTCGCTCGCTCTCCGCGGCTGCGCGAATCGATCGATGCACAACGCGGATTCGCCGAGGCGCTCGTTCGGACCTGTCCGGAGCTCTTCAGCGGATCGACGAATCATGCGGGGTCCCCCGAAATGGACCCCGACTTGGGATTGGAAGAGGCATGAACATGAGGCAGCAAGCACTCGCAAGCTCGGCGGGCCCTGGCAGGGGCTTCACCCGCCTTCGTTTCCTCGCGGCCGCGCTCGCGCTCGGACTCGCGTTCCCCGCATTCAGCTCGGCCGTGGGCGGGCCCACCAATGGCGTGGGCTTCGACCGCGGCGGTGACGATGAGACGATCGGGACACTCCCGATCACGGGCAACCACGGTCAGCATCTCCCGCTCGTCCGCAAGGCGCGCGACACCCGCCCGGCGTTCTACCTCGAGGGTTCCTACGGGGACCTCGTGAGCACGATCGCCGGATTCACCGGCAGCGGCTCGGTGAGCCTGCAGGCGTTGGCCAGCGGTAAGGTCCGCCTGGTGTTCCACGGCCAGCTCGAACTCGCGCTCGACCGTGGCCTGCTGCACTCCACCGGGATTGAAGTCGGAACCCACGTCTCCGGCTCCTTCCAGGGTGCACAGGCCTGGAGCGGTTTCGCTGGAAGCGTCGCTCCGATCCGGCCGCTGCACGCGGGCACGTCCTTACTTCCGGTGAGCGGCCTCGACGCGCGCGGTGCGCTGGAGCCGACACCCTGGATGCTCGGCGCACAGTCCAGCCACGCGGGCAGCTATCAGTTCCACGCCCTCGCCGAAGGCGCCCTGCTCTACCTGGGCCAGAACTACTAGGCCGCACGGCGAGAGCCCCGCCCGACCCTCGGGCGCGGACCCCGACCGGAACCCCGAGACGCCCGTCGTCGCGGGGTTCTTGCGCTTCCAGGGGGGATCCTGGCCTCCCCGCTCACGCGGCGCGCCCCTGCGCCGAGAACTCCATCGCCGGTACCCCGCATGGCCATGGATCCCATTTCGATGTCGCCCCTTCCGTTGACGGGAGGGATCCGACCCGCGCAGGCGCTCCAGAGCGACCTCGCGGGGATGCTCCGTGAGGGCCGGATCGTCGCGGGAGAGGTCCTCGACCTGCTCGGCGGCGGCACGATCGTGCTCGGCCTCGCCGGCCAGCGGGTGCAGGCGGAGAGCCACGTCGACCTCGCGCCCGGCGACCGGTTCCTCGCCCGGGTGGAACACTCGGACGGACAACTCGTGCTCCAGATCGCGTCCACGCTCGAAGGCGCGGACGATCCGCTGCTCGCAGCGCTGCGCAGCCTCGCGGGATCGGAGCTCGACGCGCGCGGCGTGTTCGAGCTCCTGCGCGACGCGGGTACGCCGCAGGCGAGCCTGCCGCAGATCTTCCAGCCCGAAGAGGGAGGCGCGGGACTCGCCGCGCTCGTGCGCCAGGGAGGTCTGTTCCAGGAGAGCTCGGTGCGCCTGGTCGTCTCCGATCAGGCCGGCCCGTGGGAGCGCGGGCTGGCGATCGACGCGCTGGCCAGGCGCATCCTCGAGGACGCAGGTCTGCAAGGCGGAAAGGACTCCTCCGCGCTGCTCACTCTCGTGCGCGACACGCTCGCGCACACGCTCGCGGAACTCGCGACGGCACCCGGCGGAACGCGCGCGCTCGAGGCAGCGCTCGGCGTGCGCGCGGGGCTGGTCCAGGCGCTCGGTCCGCACGTTCTCGATCCCGATCGCGCGCTGCTGCGCTCGGTGCTGCTCAGCCTGGATGCACCCGCGCTCGAGCACGCCGGCTGGCTGCCCTGGCTGGCTTCGCTCCTGGGCGAGAAGCTCGACCACGGCGAGCGAGCTTTGCGGCGGCGCGCGCTGGTGCAGCTCCTGCAGCAGGATTTCAAGTCGCGCTTGCTCGCACGCTTGCAGCAGGAGCAGCCTGCCGAGCCCGAGCGCGAAGCGGGTGACCGCGCGCTGCGCGCGATCGAGGCCGAGCAGCTGCGCAACCTCGCGCGCGCAAAGCTCGGCGAGCCGATCCACGTGGGGTTTCTCGTGCCCGAGGGTCGGAGCGCGGCCAATGCACACCTGCTCGTGCCCCCGCGGCGCGAGACCGAGGACAGCGAAGAGGGCGCAGCCTCGGGGGAGCCGGGCGAGCGGCTCACGGTCGGCGTCGAGTTCTCGCGCCTGGGCCCGCTGAGCGCCGAGTTCCTGATGCTGCACGACCGGCTGCACGTGCGACTGGGCGTCGCGCGCCCGGAGACGATCACGCTGCTGCACGGCGAACTCGAGGCGCTCGGCGAAGCGCTCGGCGCGGGCGGGCGCGAGCTGCGCCTCTCGATCGCCGCGCAGCGACCGGAAAAGGCCGACCTCGCAGGCGCGGACCTCGCCTACCTGCGCGACCACCACCTGATGGACCTCTCGGGATGACGCCGCCTTCTGGAACCCCCAAGGAGCCGCTGCGTCGCGCCGTCGCGCTGCGTTACGAGCGCGCGCGAGGACGCTCCGCGCGTCGTCGCGCAGGGCCAGGGCTGCATCGCCGAAGCGATCCTGGCCTTCGCCTCGGCGCACGGCATCCCGGTGCACCAGGACAGGGACATGGTCGAGCTGCTCTCGGCTTGCGAACTGGGCGAGGAGATCTCTCCGGAACTCTACGAGGTCGTCGCACGCCTGCTCGCGTTCCTGTACCGCGCGAACGAACGCATCGCGCGCGAGGAGCAGGCCGCTGGCGCGCCGGAGGGCGAACGCGCATGATCTTGCGCGATGCCGGCCAAAGAACTCCCGCTGCTCGCGCTCACGCTGGGTGATCCCGCGGGCATCGGTCCCGAGATCGCGCTGCGGGCCGCCGTCGATCCGCGCGTGCGCGCAGCCGCACGGCTCGTCTTGATCGGCCCGCGCGCACTGCGCGTGGACGGAATCGAGTGGGTCGATTCGGCCGCGCCCGAGCGCTGGGAGATGGGCCGCGTGCAGCGCGTCTGCGGAGAGGCCGCGCTCGCCGCGCTGCGCATCGGCCACGAACTCGCCTTCACGGGGCGTGTCGACGCGCTCGTCACCGCGCCCGTGAGCAAGGAGGCGCTGCATCTGGCGGGCGAGAAGGTCGAGGGCCAGACCGAACTGCTCGGTCGCTGGTGCGGCGTGACGCGCTTTGAGATGCTCGCCATCGCCGGCAAGCTGCGCGTGATGCTGCTCACGCGCCACATGCCGCTGCGGCGCGCGATCGAGTCGATCACGACCGCGCGCGTGCTCGAGCACCTGCGCCTCTTCGACGAGAGCCTGCGCAAGCTCGGTTTCGCGGCGCCGCGCATCGCGCTCGCCGGTCTCAACCCGCACGCGGGCGAGCACGGCGTGCTCGGCTCGGAGGACGACGAACTGCTCGCGCCGGCCGTCGCCTCCGCGCGCGCAGAGGGGATCGACGCGAGCGGGCCGCACCCGCCCGACACGATCTTCCTGGCGGCTTCACGCGGCGCTCACGACGGCGTGCTCGCGCTGTACCACGACCAGGCCTTCATCCCGGTCAAGCTGCTCTCGGGTGACCACGGCGTCACGGTGATCGCGGGCCTGCCCTACCTGCGCGTCAGCCCCGTGCACGGCACGGCCTTCGACATCGCAGGTCAGGGCAAGGCCTCGCCCGAGAACCTTGTCGCGGCCTTGCTCCAGGCTGCGGATTGGGCCCAAGTCTCCCCCTGACGGCAGATTCGCTGCTAGACTTGCATGGAACCTGCGGCCCGGGCCGCCCACCCAGTTAGCGACACCAGGATCTGCCCCCCAGACCGCTCGGTATGACCGGCTCCAAGAAGAAGATCGTCCTCTACCAGCCCCAACAGGTGGACGAGAGCCTCGGCCTGCCCTCCAGCAAGGACCTGCTCCCGCTGGAGATGCTGACCATCGCCGCCGGCCCCCTGGCCGACGGGTACGAGATCGTGATCGTGGACGCCAGCATCCTCTCCCAGGAGGACGCCCACGCCCGAGTGCTCGAGGCCTGCGAGGGCGCACTGCTCTACGCGACCACCGGCATCCTCGGCTACATGGTCTTCGACGGGCTGATGTGTTCGCGCAAGGTGCGCGCGCGCTTCCCCAAGCTCCCGATCTTCGTCGGCGGCTGGTTCGCGAGTGTGCGTCCGGACTTGAAGCTGATGCAGGGTCCGTACGACGCAGTCGTGCTCGGCCAAGGTGAGCACACCTTCCGCGACCTCGTGCAGGCAGTCGCCGCGGGCACGCCGCTCGAGCAGGTCGCGGGACTCGCGCTGCTTCGCGACGGCCAGATCATCAAGACCGAGAAGCGCGCGATCGCGGGCTGGGACAAGATCCCGAACGTGCCCTGGCACCTGCTCGACATCGAGCCCTACCGCGTGCACCAGATGCGCGAGCAGAGCCACCGCGACGTCTTGCGCATGCCGACGCCCGCGGCGATCGGCGACCGCAAGCCGTACTTCGGCATCACCTACTTCTCGAGCTACGGCTGCCCCGAGCCGTGCACCTTCTGCTGCTCGCCCTTCGTCACCGACCGGCGCTGGAAGGCGATGCCCGCCGAGCGGATGCTCGACGACCTCGCCGAGTTGAAGCAGCGCTGGAACTTCGACGTGGTGCGCTTCCACGACGCCAACTTCGGCGTGATGGAGAAGCGCACGCGCGACTTCGCCAAGGGCATGCTCGACCGCGGGCTCAAGTTCTGGTGGAACGCGTTCATCGAGACGCACTCCATCCTGCACTACAAGCCCGACACGCTCGACATGATGATCGCCTCGGGCATGTACGTGGCCGAGATCGGCGCCGAGGCAGGCACCAACGAGATGATGGCCAAGATCGGCAAGCCGATCCACGACGACGACAACGTGCTCGGCGCGATCGAACTCGACAAGCGCGGCATCTGCGCCAACCTGACCTACATCATCGGCTACCCCGGCGAGTCGCGCGATTCGATGCTGGCGACGATCGACCAGTGCCGGCGCGTGCACGTCGCCTGCCCGCGCTCGCGCGCGACGGTGTGGCCCTTCCGCCCGATCCCCGGCACGGCGATGTGGGACCAGTCGATCGAGCAGGGCTTCGTGCCGCCCACGAAGCTCGAGGACTTCGGCAAGCTCGGCCAGTACCACCTCGAAGAGACCTGGCCCGGCCGCATCCCCCAGGACGTGATGCAGGCGCGCAAGATGTACCACCACTTCGCGACGCTCAACTACGGCCTGGCGCGCGGGCACAAGGGTTGGTGGGAAAAGCGCGCGAAGAGGCGCCTCGAGAAGGGCGAGCTGCTCGGCGGCTTCCCCTCGGCGCGTGTCGAGGCCAAAGCCTTCGACGTCTACAACCGCATGACGAAGAAGCTCTTCGGCACGAAGGAGCTCTCGCGCTCGTGGGTCGATCCGGGACACCAGACCGGCACCGCGGCGACCGAGGCCAGCAAGAGCTCGGATGCGATGACCGGGACGACGTCGGGGCACTGAGGGCGAGTCAGCGCTGGAGTTCGGCCGCGCGCTCGCGGTGCTTGCGCGCTTGGTCGAGCCGGCCGAGGGCTTCGCAGCACTGCGCCAGGCTCAGGTGCGTGCTCGCGCGTTCGCGCCCGGTGAGCTGCAGCGACTCGAGCACCTTCAGGGCCTCTTCGTGCTTGCCTTGCGCGACCAGCAGCGCGCCGAGGATGTCGCCGGCGGAGTAGTTGCGCGGGTTCTGCGCGAGCAGCGCGCGCAGGCCTGCGATCGCCTCGTCGTGCTTGCCCGCGACCTCGGCCTCGAGCGCCGCGTAGTAGGCCGCGAGCTCCGGTTTGCGCTCGCTGGGCGCGGGCAAGCCCGTCGATACCAGCGGCGCGGGGATCGCGAGTGTCGCCTCGCCCGCGCCGGCGTAGCCCAGTTGCTCGACGCGCGCGCGCTGCGCGGCGTCGGCCTGTTCGACGTGCTCGCGCACGAGTGGCTTGCCCGCGACCAGCGCGGCGACGCGCGCGCGCCACGCGGCGCAGTCCGCAGGTCGCGAGCCGGCGAGGTTCGTCTTCTCCGCGCGGTCGCCCGCGAGATCGTAGAGCTCCTCGGTCCCGCTCCAGATGTACTTCTCGTCGCCGCGTGCTGCGCCGCAGATCGGGCTCCAGGCGTAGTTGAGCCAGCCGCAGTAGGACTCGAAGTACACGCTGCGATCCGCGGGCGCCTCGGCGCCGAAGAGGTCGCGCCCGTCGAGACCGGTGAGTGGGGAGGCTCCCGCGGCCGCGAGCAGCGTCGGCATCAGGTCCACGAGGCTGACGGTCGCGCCGCTGCGCTCGCCCGCGCGCTTGCCTCCCGGAAGGCGCACGAGCAGCGGCACGTGGATCGTCGCCTCGTAGCAGAAAATCGAGTGCGTCGGTTCGCCGTGCTGGCCGAGCGATTCGCCGTGGTCCGCGGTCACGATCACGAGCGTGTTCTCGAGCGCGCCTGACGCGCGCAGCGCGTCGAGGATGCGCCCGACCTCGTGGTCGGCCGCCGCGACCTCACCCAAGTAGGCGTCGCCGTGCGCCTGCGCGAGGAACTCCGGCGGCGGCGCGTAGGGCGCGTGCGGCTCGAACAGGTGCACCCAGGCGAAGAAGGGCTCGTCCTTGCGGCGCTGCGCGAGCCAGTCGAGCGCGTGCTGCGTCGTCTCGCGGCCGTCGCGCTCTTCGAGATGCACTCCGCCCGCGACAGCTTGCGGCGGATCATCGAAGCGCTCGAAGCCCTGCGCGATGCCCCAGGAATGGTCGAGCACCGCCGCGCTCACGAAGGCCGCAGTCTGGTAGCCCGCGTCCGCGAGCTCTTCGGCCGCGGTGCGCGCCGAGGCGGGCAGCGGCGCGAGACCGTTGTCGCGCACGAGGTGCCGCGGCGGATAGAGCCCGGTCATGATCGAGGAGTGCGCCGGCAGCGTCAGCGGCGCGACGCTGCGCGCGCGGTCGAAGACCAGGCTCTCGCGCGCGAGCTCGTCGAGCCGCGGCGTGACCCCGGGCCGCTTGGTGTAGCAGCCGAGCGCCTCGACGCGCGTGGTGTCGAGCGTCACGAGCAGCAGGTTCGGCCGCGGCGGCGCTTTCGAGCAGGAGGGCGCGCACGCGAGCGCGATCAGGAGCAAGGCCGCGCGACGCATCAGCGTGCCTCCGGCAGCAGCTCGAAGAGCCGGTAGAAGTCCGAGGGCCGCCCGTTCGACTGGCGCAGCGCGGGCGAGCTGCGCCAGAGCAGCTTGTAGCCGGGGATCGATTCGAGCGCCGCCGCGTCGGTGCTGCACAAGCGTGCGGCGGGGGAGTCGGGCGGCGGCTCGCGACCCTCGGGGATGCCCGCGGCGTAGGCGCAGCCCAGTCCGAGCTGCACGCGATCGACCAGCAGATAGCGGCAGCGGTACTCCTCGCGCAGCACGCGCGAGAGCTCTTGCGGCGTGCCGTGGAAGAACATCTCGAGGAAGCGTTCGATGCGCTCGCGGCTCTGCTTGGGCTCCCACTTGGGCTGGTACAGGATCGGTCGGCGCGTCTGGAGCAGCAACGCGGGGCCATTGATGAAGTCGGTTGCGACTGCCTCGCCCTCGGGCACGAGCGCGGGCAGCGCGCGCACGAGCCCCGCGAGCTCCTGCTGGCGCACGAGCGGCTGGTACCAGGGGATCACGTAGCCCGAGAGGTAGATCGAGAATCCCAACGCCTGCGCGAGCAGCGCTCCGCCGATCCAGCTCGCGCGCCAGCGCACGCAGGCGGCCGCGCACAGCGGCGCGGCGAGCAGCGCGGGCAGCACGAGCGTGCGCTCGACGAGCCAAGCCAGGGGCAGGCTCCCGAGCGCGAGCCAGCACAGGGCGCCGATGCGCTCGTCTGCCTCGTGGCGCCACAAGCGCGAGAGCGCCCACGCGAAGCCGGCGCAGCCCAGGCCGAGCACCCACAGCGCATGCGAGGGCGCGAGCGTCGCGAACGGACCCTGCCACATCAGGCGCACCTCGGCGGGCAGCGCGGCCGGATCGTCGGGCAATACGCCGAAGTTCGCGAGCTTCTCGCCCAGCAGGCCGAACACGTGGCTGTAGTCGCCGCTCCCGAGGAACGACGCGCCGAGCAGGCATGCGGCCACGGTGCCGACGAGGCCGACGCGGCGCACTGGGCGGCTCGCCCCACGCCGCTCGAGCACGCCCGCGACCGCGAGGCCGAACGCGAGCGCCATCGGCAGCGAGAGCACGAAGCGCGTGTGGCGCAGCACGGGGATCGCGAGGCCGCCGACCGCGACCAGAGCGAGCGCGCACCACGCGGGAGCATGCGCGAAGGCGTTGCGCCCGCGCGTCCAGAACACAGCACACAGGGCGAGCGCCTCGAGCGCGAGGAAGAAACTCGCCGCGTGCCAGCTTCCGAGCGAGGCGAGCAGCGGCAGCGCCGCGACGAGCGCGCTCGTCCGGCTCCCGACGCGGCACGCGCGCGCGGCCAGCCCCAGGTGCAGCACGAAGAGCGGCATGCTCCAGTCCTCGCCGACGAAGAGGAAACCGAGCGTGCGGTAGTTCGCGGGCAGCAGCGCTGCGAAGAGCGCCGCCGCGAGGCCGAGCGAGCGTCGGCCGGTGAGTTCGCGCGCGAGCAGGTACACGCCGATCACGAGCAGGCTCGCCGCGAGTGAGCTCGCGTACAAGCAGGCGCGGTACAGCGGGAGCCCCCTCGCGCAGAGCTTCCACAGGCCCGCGACCACGAATTCGGGGCCGACGGGGAAGAGCGCCGGCACGTCGAGCGCGAGCGGGTGCTCGATGCGCGGCTCGGCGCCGAAGTCCGGCGGGATGCCTCCGCATTCCGCGATGCGCTGCGTGAAGTACGCGAGCAGGGCCGGGTCGCTGCGCAGCAGGCCTTCGGGCGGCGAGCTGGAGAAGCCCGGGTCATCGAGCGTCGTGCGCACGCGCAGAAGCCCCCCCACGAGCACGAGCAGCGCGAGCGCCAGGGCCACCAGGCCAGGGCCGGGCTCGCGGGTGGTTCGGGCTTGCGACGGCTGCACGGGGCGAAATCCTAGCGCCTGCGCTTGTGATACTCTCCGTCCGTGAACCTGCTGCAGCCGCTGCTCCTCTCCTTGGCCCTCGGCGGAGCGCCCTCCGCGATCCAGATCTCAGCTCCCGCGGGCGCGGGGACGCTCGCCGCGCAGCCGGAGTTGCCCGGCGCCCTGCCGGACACCGATCCCGTGCTCGTGATCGACGGACAGACGATCACGTGGGGCGAATACAGCCGCTGGCTCGTGCGCACGATCGGCGAGCGGCAGGCGATCGAGTTCTCGCTCGACTACTACACCGTCGAGCGCGAGGCGGCGCGCCGCCAGGTCGATCTGGCTCCGGGTGCGGCCGAGTCGGCCGTCGAGCGCGACCTCCAACTGCGCATCGAGAAGGGTTTCCACGGCCGGATCGCGGACTGGCTCGACGAGTTGCGGCGCACCGATCGGACGGAGACGGGCGTGCGCGCCGAACGGGCGCTCGAGGCGCGGCGCGAGCTGCTCGGCGGTGCGATCGCGAACATCGACCGCGTCGTGCCCGAGCACAAGATCGTGCGCGAGTGGGAGCTGCGCTACGGCCACCACGGCCGGCGCTACGAGCTTCGGATGATGCAGTTCCGTCCAGAGACCGTCGCGCCGGAGAAGTTCTCGCGCGACGAGTGGCGTGCGCGCGAGGCCGCAGCGAAGGATGCGGCGCAGAAGCGCGCGCTGGCGGCGCGTGCGCGTGTGGTTGCGGGCGAGGATTTCGAAACGCTCGCCTCGCAGCTCTCCGAGGATCCCGACACGCGTCTGCACCGTGGCCAGCCCGCGAAGGGCTACCGCGATCCGGGCTGGCCCTGGAGCTTCCAGGACGAGCTCGAGAAGCTCGCCGCCGACGAGCTCTCGCAGCCGATCTACGCCAAGGGCGGCTGGTGGCTCGTCCGGCCGGTGAAGATCGACGTCACACCGCTCGCGGACGTGCACCACGCGCTCGAACTCGAGCTGATCGCGCGCGGCCCCGAGCCCGACGAGGTCGGCGCCGTGCACCAGCGCCTCAAGGAAGGCGTCTCGTGGAAGGTCCTGCCCGCGATGTGGTCGGCGGGCGGCGACGGCGAACGGCCCGACATGCTCGAGCCTGTGCTCTCGATCGACGGCCAGCCGGTCGCGAAGGGCGTCTACGCGCGCTTCTTGTGCCGCATGCAGGGCGAGGCGATGGCCTCGAGTTTCGTCGAGTCCTTCCTGGTGCAGAAGCGCGCGCGCGAACTCGGCATCACGTCCACGCTCGAGGAGGCGCAGGAGCGCGCGCGTGCCTACATCGACGATCAGGTCAAGACCTCGGAAGGCGGAACGCGCGAGTCCTGGGAGGAGTACCTGAAGAACGGCACCCGCTCGCCGGAGCTGCTGCTGCATGAGTACACCTTCCGCTCGCTGACCGACGTGCTGGCCGAGAAACTGATCAAGGCACAGCGCAAACTCACGCCCGAGGACCTGCGCCGCGAGTACCTCGACCAGTACGGTACCGAGGGGGAGCGGCTCGAACTGCGTCTGATCGCGCTGCCGATCGCGATTCCCGCGCCGGAGGACGGGCTCAGCCGCGAGGAGCTCGACCGGCGCGTCGACGAGGCCACGCAGAAGATCCAGGCGCACGCGCGCGAACTGCTCGATCGAGTGCGCGCCGGTGCCGAATTCGCCGCTCTCGCGCGCGATGAGAGCAAGGATCTGCACAGCGCCAGCGCGGGCGGCCTGATGCAGGAGCGCTTCCGGCCCGACCGCTGGACACCGGAGATCTACGCGGCGGTGCGCGCGGCGCGGGAGGGCGAGCTCGTCGGGCCGCTGTGTCAGAACTCGATCTGTTTCGTGTTCCAGGTCGTCGCCCGACACAAGGCGAGCTTCGAAGAGGTGCGCGCCCAACTCGAGCAGGACCTGCGCGAGCGGCGTCCGAGCACCCCCGAACTCGGCGCGTTCCGCAACTCGCTGCGGCGCGAGGCGGAGGTCGAGGTCCTTCCCGGCCTCTCGCGCTAGGCGCTGCGACCGAGCCAGGCCGCGCCGCGCACGCCCGAGGAGTCGCCGTGCTGGCTCTGCCGCAGCGGCGTGCGCACCTGCGTCGGCACGCCCGCGCAGAAGACGTGCGCGCTCCACAGGCGCGGAACGTTCTCATACAGCCGTTCGATGCGCGAGACACCGCCGCCGAGCACGATCACGTCGGGATCGAGCAGGTTGATCACCGCCGCGAGCGCGCGTGCGAGGCGCGATTCGTAGCGTGCGAGGCTCGCGCGGGCGTCCGCATCGCCCGCCTCGGCCGCCACGGCGATCTCGGCCGCGCTCGAACTCGATCCCGTGCGCGCGGCGTGGTCGCGCGCGAGGCCCGTACCGCTGAGCAGCGTCTCGATGCAGCCGCGCGCGCCGCAGTAGCACTCGAGCTCGGAATCCTCTCCGGCTTCGCGCCAGGGTAGCGGATTGTGGCCCCACTCGCCGGAGAGGCCGTTGGGACCGTGCAGCACCGTGCCGCGCACGGCGATGCCGCCGCCGACACCCGTGCCGAGGATCACCGCGAAGACGGTGTTCGCACCTGCGCCGGCCCCGTCGGTCGCTTCCGAGAGCGCGAGGCAGTCGGCGTCGTTGGCGATGCGCACGCGCGCTCCGAGCTCGCGCTCGAGGTCGGCCGCGAGCGGCATCCCGTTCAGGCAGGTCGAGTTCGAGTTCTTGAGCCGCCCGTCGTGCGCCAGGCTGCCCGGCGTGCCGATGCCGAGCGTGATCGAGCGCGCGGCGAGTTCCGTCCGCGCGGCGCCGACCAGCGCGCCGATCGCACTCAGCGTGCCTGCGTAGTCGCCGGCGGGAGTCGGCACGCGCCGACGCCAGAGCTCGCGGCCGTGCGCGTCGAGCGCGAGCGCCTCGATCTTCGTGCCGCCGAGGTCGACGCCGATGGCGATGGGGGAGTCGCTCATCGCCTCAGCCACGCTCCTGCGCGACGCGCCGGTCGAGTTCGTCGAGCAGGCGCGCGGGGTCGTGCTCGTGCAGCACGAGCGCGCGCGCTTGTGCGTCGACGAAGCCCTGTGCGAGCGCGTGATCGAAGAGCTGCGCGAGCGGGCCCCAGTAGCCGTCCACGTCGAGCAACGCGCAGGGCTTGGGGTGGAAGCCGAGTTGCGTCCAGGTGATCGCCTCGCAGATCTCCTCCAGCGTGCCGAAGCCGCCGGGCAGCGCGACGAAGGCCTGCGAGAGTTCGGCCATCAGAGCCTTGCGCTCGTGCATCGTGCCCACGACGTGCAGCCGCGTCAGTCCCTGGTGGCCCAGTTCGCGCTCCTCGAGCGCGCGCGGGATCACGCCGATCGCACGGCCGCCGCGCGCGAGCACTGCATCGGCGAGGACGCCCATCAGGCCCACGCGGCCGCCTCCGAAGACGAGTTCGATGCCGCGCTCGGCGAGCAGCGTCCCGAGCGTGCGCGCGGCCGCAGCGTGTGCGGGCGCGTGGCCGCTGCGCGATCCGCAGAAGACGCACAGCGCGCGCAGGCTCATCAGCGCGGCTTCTCGTTGCCCTCGTCGAGCAGCTTCTCGAGCGTCACGTCGAGCAGCGTAGCGGGGTGGTCGTGCCAGCGCACGCGTCCGTCGCGGCCGATCACGGCCATGTCGGGCAGCTGCTCGCAGCCGAAGGCGGCGGCGGTTGCGCCCGGTCCCTCGCCTGAGTCGAGCAGCAGCGGGAAGCCGTAGGTGCTGCGCGCCGCGAAGGCGGTGAAACTCTCGAGTGTGTGGCGCGTCTTGCCGTCGTGCTCCTGCCAAGGCTGCACGACGCCGACGAAGTGCACGCCCTTGGGCCCAAAGCGCGCGGCGAGGTCCTTCTCGAACTCGCGCTCGTGCGCGCACTTGTCGCACCAGCTCGCGAGGAAGCACAGCACGACCACGTCGCCGAGGTAGACCTCGGGCGGCAGCGGGTCGCTCGAGGCCCAGTGCTCGGGCTTCCACGCGGGTGCGGGCCGATCCAGACCCTGGACGAAGCGCAGCGAACGGCGCACGAGCTCGGTCGAATCGCCCTGCGGGTTCTGCTGCAGATACAGCTGCAGGTCGCTCGCGGCACCCTGGTTCTCGACCAGCTGCCGGCGCGCGTAGGCGCGGCGCTCGAGGCATTTCGAGGAGTAGGCTTCGGTTTGCGGGAGCTCCTTCACCGCCTTGTCGAAGACTGCGAAGGCCACCTGTGGATCGCCGAGATAGAGCGCGATCTGCCCCGCGAGGTAGCGCGCCCGTGGCGCTACTGCGGGAGCCGGCGTGGCGTCCGAGACCTGCTGGAAGAGCTTGTCCGCGTTCAAGAAGGTGGCGCTGGACTCGGGCGTGTTACGGTGCAGCTTCTGCTGGTCCTTGCCCAGACCGATCCAGCACACGCCGGCTTCGAGCAAGGCCTGCTGCGCGCGCGGCGCGTCGGCGTGCGCCTTCGAGAAGGCCTCGAAAGCGGCCGCGCCCTCGGTCCACTTCTGCTGCTGCTTGAGCGTCATCGCGGCGTTCCACTCGCGCTCGAGGGCGTCGGCCGCGCTCGGCGCGGGGTCCTGCATCGCGGGCCAGAGCATGCAGGCGGCAAGGGCGAGTTGCGTGAGCATCGCGCCATCCTAGCAGGGCCTGGCCCCCGCGTGCCCGCTGGTCAGTGCCGGTCGAGGGCTTGCAGCAGGGACTGTGCCTCGGGCATCCCCGGCCTCAGCGCGAGCGCCTGCTCCAGATGCCGGCGCGCGAGCGCGGCGTCGTTCAGGCCGAGTGCGGCTTGTGCCGCGAGCACGTGTGTCGCCGGGTCGTGCGCATCGATCTCGAGCGCGCGGTCGTAGAGTTCGAGTCCGTCGCGAAAGCGCCCGGTCGCGCAGAGCATGCCGGCCAGGTTCTCGAGCGCAGCCAGGAACTGCGGGTCGAGTTCGAGCGCGCGCTGGAAGAGCGGGACTGCGCCGGCGGGGTCCTGTGCATTCGCGCGGGCGACGCCCTGGTCGTAGGCGCGCAGTGCCTCGAGGCGGCGCCCGTTCCATTCGAGCGTCGAGCGGCGCTGCTCGAGGCCTGCGGCCGCGGTTCCCGCGGCGGCGAGCAGCGCGGCGAGTGCGAAGAGGACGCCGGCGCGCGTCAGTCGGCCGGCGCGCTTGAGGCGCAGGTTCTTCCAGGAGAGATCGGCGCGGCGCAGGAGGCGCCAGCTCGAGAGGGCGAGGTAGGAGAGCATTGCCGCGATCGCGAAGCTGAGCAGCAGGGGCGTGCTGCCGCGCAGGCCGCGGAAGGCGAACAGGGCGGCGAGGAAGCTCGCGCCGAGCACGCATTCCTCGGCGAAGGACGCCTCTTGCACGTGGCGCGACTTGCCGCGCAGGAGCAGCGCGATCGCGAAGGATGCGCTGGCGAGGACCGCGATCAGCTTCCAGAGCGTCGCGTCGAGCTCGAGCATGTAGGCGCCGTAGCGTCCGTCGTAGGCGTGCAGCAGCGTGTACGCGCCGAACATGAAGGCGAGCAGCAGGAGCGCGCGGGCGAGGCCATTGCGCCGGGCGCGCGGCGCGGGCTCGCGCGCTCGCGTGAGCAGCGCGGGCGCGCCCCAGGCGACGTGCAACGCTTCCTTGGGGCACACGCTGACGCAGTCGCCGCACTTCATGCAGCCGGGATCGACCACCGTGCCCCATTCGCGCACTTCCTGGCTGACATTGACGTTGGAGCTGCACGCAGTCGTGCAGTGGCCGCAGTGCTCGCAGTTCTCGTCGACGCGGATGCGCAGCGGCGCGAACTGGTCGGCGATGCCGAAGATCGCGCCGTAGGGACAGCCGTAGGTGCAGAAACCCTTGGCGCCGAGCAGCCAGACGATCGCGCCGCCGCACACGAGCACGGAGAGCACGGCGATCGGCCAGGGCGGGAAGGTTTTCCAGAATTGCTCCGTCATCAGGTGCGTCCCGGCGGGGGCGAGGCCCGATCCCTCGAGCGCGCGCAGCACGGGCGGCGAGAGGAACATGTAGACGAAGGCGATCCAGGGGACGCTCGCGAGCAGTCCCAGGCGCAGCGGACGCGGGTGGATCCCAAAGCGTGCGAGCAGCCAGCGCGCGCCGTCCTGCACGGCGACGAGGTGGCAGGCCCAGCCGCAGAACCAGCGGCCGAACACCAGCGTCGAGAGGATCGCGAGCGCGAAGAAGATCAGGCCCGCGTTGACGATCCCGCGCTGCGAAAAGGCCATCGACTCGGAGGGCTCGAGCGGCGAGAGCGTGCTGCCGGTTGCGTACCAGTGCCAGACGTGCAGCGCGATCGCGACGTGCACGAGGACGAGCACGAGCGCGCGCCAGCGGCCCACACGCGAGGGCCGCGGTTCAAGGCGCGCCGCTTTCGCGGCGGGGCCCGGGTTCGAGGTACACGAGACCGGCATGCTCCGCTCCATCGTAGGCGCGCGCACACGGCCTGTCCCGTGCGCTCCTCCCGCACAAGCGAGCGGGCGGACCTTTCGGCCCGCCCGCGTGCCATCTCTGGCGTACGCCGTGGATCAGTAGTCGATCCGGATCCCGTTGCTGATGTTGAAGCCGCCGCCGGTGCAGAAGCTCAGGTTGGGGTCGCGGTAGTAGGTCTGGTAGTAGCGCGACGTGCCCGAGAGGATCGTGTCGCCCAACTGCGCCGAACGCGCCGTGACCGACAGGTCAGCACCCGCGGGGGCGGTGGCGGTGCCGCCGCTGGCGTTGTGCGTGAAGAGACGCTTCAGCGAGCCAGCGGCGCAGCGCACGCCGTCACCGAAGACCGCGCCGCCGCCGTTGTTGACCGTGCCCTGCAAGAAGATGCTGAGCGAGGTGTTGAGCTCGCCCGAGGAGGTGAACTGCAGCGTGTCAGGGGTGACCGTGCCCGCGACCGTGAGCAGCGCACCCGCTGCGTTGACGCCGTTCGCGCAACCGTGGCCAGCTGCGCCGAAGTTGAGGCAGGGGCAGAACGTCGTGACCTGGGCGTCGAGCCCGTCGCCGAAGCAGAAGGGCGTTCCGACGCCGCCGCCGCAGTTCGCACCGGTGAGGCAGGCAGCGATCGGGGCGAACGCATCCAGGTTCATCGGGCCCCAGCCGCAGACCGTGTCCCAGCCCGCGTGCGCGCTCGAGACACCCTGGCCCGAGGGCAGGTTGCCGTTCGTGCCCGAGACGATGTCGAACCAGACGGCCGGATCACCGTTCATGCCGTAGAACAGGTCCTGCACGCGGCCGAAGCGCGGGATGCCGGTGAGGCCGCCGAGCGAGAGGATCTTCTGCTCGGTGGTCGCAAGCGCGCCGGCGAACACCGGGCAGGCGAAGCTCGTTCCGACGAAGGCGCCCGTGAGGCTGTTGTTGAAGTAGAACTGGTACGCGCCCGTGCCGTTGCCCGCGGCGTGGAAGCCGACGTCAGGGATCAGGCGCTTGTTGTTGGAGCCGTTGATCGCCGGGACACCGTTGCCGACCTGCCACGACGGACGGACGTTGATCGCGTTCGTGTTCGTGCTCCAGCCGCCGCCGCTACCGCTCCAGCCGATCTCCGTGATGCGCGCGCCCGTGGTGGCGTTGACGTTGGCGATCGTGCCACCGACGCTCAGGACCTCGGGGTCCATGCACGGGTAGCCGAAGTTGCCGATCGAGGTGCCGCTGTCGCCGCTGGCCGCCATGTAGGTGATGCCTTGGGCGCTCATCGACACGTGCTGGTTGTGGGCCGACGTGATCGTGCTGGTGTTGATGTTCCAGCCGTAGCTCTCGGAGATCGTGTCGCAGAGGTTCTCGTTGACCTCGACCGTGAGCATGCCGATCAGGTTGTTGGCCACGGATCCGTCGTAGATGCGGATGTTGGCCAGCGGCGCCATTCCCAGCGCCATCTGGATGTCGAGGTCAGCTTCGCCGCCCGCCGTGCCCGCGCCGAGTCCGCCGCCGTTGCACGGGACGGTGGTGATGTTCGAGCCCGCACCGCCGCCGGGGACCGGCAGGCCGAAGTGGCTGATGTAGAGCAGCCAGTTGTTGGCGCGGAAGCCGTCCCAGTTCGAGATGCCGACCGTGCGGCCCGCGCCGGTGATGCCGCCGTTGTACATGTTGACGAGGCTGTAGCAGCCGCGCGTCAGCGGCGGCGTGAGCAGCGTCGTCAGCGGCTTGGGACGCGTGAAGCTCTCGAGGCCCATCACGTCGATCACCATGCCGGCGAGTTCGGCCGGCAGCTGGACCGAGGTGGAGTTCGCGACGAAGGTCGCGGGCTCGTTGCTCTCCTGCGGCGTGATCGTGTAGCTGCGGATCGTCGTGTGGAAGGCCTGCTCGGCCTGCGCCACCGTGCAGCTCGCCAGGATCGCGAGGCGGTTCTTGGCGACCAGCGAGATCTCGAAGCCTTGGCTCGCGAGATATTGCTGCAGCTGTTCGACCTGCGCGACCGGGAGGCCAAAGCGCGCGCCGACTTCTTCGGGCGTGATGAACTGGCGGTAGCTCGGCGACTTGGGATCGCTGACCGAATCGACGAAGGCCTGCGCCTGCGCCGGCTGGGCGAAGGGCATGCTGATCGCCAATTGGAGGATCTGATCGGCCGGCGCGGCGCCGACGTCCGTCGCGCGCTGGAGTGCGGGCAGGAGCTCCATCCCGGCGATTGGGGCGAAGCTCGACTGGATGCGGGCGGGAGCCTGCAGCGGGGTTGCGCCTGCCAGGCCTCCCAGGAAGAGGGGCAGGGCGGCGAACAGGATGCAGCGGTTGGCGAAGGGGCTCATCTCGGTATCTTCCTCGGGTTAGGCCAATGCAAGTCTGGGGCAGTCCGTGCTGGGCGGATGGGCTACCCCGGCGTGGGACGGTATGAAACCGGATTAGGGTTCCCTCCCATCCGGAGTGTACCCCGTTCGGTACCGCTCAGGGGGTGAAGCTGACCGAGAGCAGGTTCGAGAGGTTGGTCCCGTTCCCGCAGGGCCCCGTGACGTTCCGGTACCAGGCCTGGAAGTGCCAGGTGGAGCCCGGCTGGATGCACCCGAAGGGCAGACTGCAGGACCCCCCGGCGATCGGGCCGCGCGAGGCGACTCCCGAGCTCCCCGTGGTGTAGGCGCCGAAGCGGGCGATCGTGCCCCCGACGCAGCGCAAGCCGTCCCCGAGCTGGACCTGAGCCGTGCCGCTCGCCATCAGCCACAGCCCGTGGGCGTTCGGCGGGAGTTGGGTCGCCACGAGGAGCAGGTCGTCGTTGCTGATGCTCGCCGAGCCGACGCTGTCCAGCGAAGCTCCCAGGCCCGTCGAGTTGGCGCAGCCCGCGCCCGAGTCGGCGTTGCCGCAGGGCGGGTTGGCCGAGGTCGGGCAGAGGCAGGTGCGCGTCCCCGCGGGCCGCTCGCACTCGTCGGGGATGCCATTGTTGTTGTCGTCGGCTGACTGGCCGGTCGCGATGTCGACCGAGTCCTCGACGGTGTTGTTGTTGCAGTCCCAGAACGCGGCCACCTCGGTCGCAATGGCGGTCACGTCGTCGCCGTGCGTCGTCTGGCCGCTGCGCGCGGTCGCGGCTCCGAGGTTCTCGCCCGCGATGAAGATGCGCGGGCGCTGGCCGGGGGCCGCGGGGTTGATCAGGATGTCGCTGGGCTCGATCGGGAGGCCGAAGAGCGAGTCGGGCTGGCCGATCAGCGCGGAACCGCGGCGCACCGAGAAGAGCAGCATGTCCGGGCCACCCGCGGCGTTCCAGCCGTAGAGCGCGCTCGCCGGCGTGAACACTCCGTCGCCGTTGTCGAACAGGACCAGCGCGTCGAGGTCGTCGGTGCCCGGACCGGAGAGGTCCAGGCCGAGCTGGGTGGGCTGCGCGTACACGGCGGGCAAGCCGCCCGAGCCGAGCACCTTGACGAGCACCATGCCCGGCAGGAATCCGTTCGCCTGCGCCGAGCCGCTGTTTTGGATCTGCGTCAACGGGTCGGTGAAGCTCCCGTCGAGCGAGAAGTAGATGCGCGAGCCGTTCACGGGCGGCGGCTCCAGGCTGAGCGCATCGATCGTGTCGCCCGGCATGTCGAGCGAAGGCGGCGGGAGGATCGCGATGTTCGGCTCGATCAATCCGAGGCCGGGGTAGGCGAAGAGCGTGCCGCTGGGCGGGTTGCTCTGGCCGTCGCCGTCGATCGTGCCGACGTTGTCCGGCGGTACGACGGGCACGATGCCCCCCAAAGGCGGAACCGCGCCGGACACACCCGCGGCGAAGAACACGTCGCCCGTCGCGTCGAAGACCTGCGCTTCGCTGCGCACGCTGGGCTGGAAGCTCGACACCGGGAGGATCGAGCGACCGACTGCGTACGGATCGACGCAGAAGTACAGCCGCGCCTGGTTCGCGAGGTTGGTCCTGAAGCGCGCGTCGCCGCCGTAGGAGAGCGCGTCGAGCTCGAGTTGGCAGGGCACGCCCGGAGGCTGCACCGTGCAGTTTGTCGCCAGAGGAAGACCGAGCGCGCCCGCGCCGACGAGCGAGAGTGGAGCCGGTTGCGGGCCGACCGAGGGCGCGCCCGTGGTTGCGCTCAGGATGCGGCACTCGTTGAGCGGCGGCCCGACGCCGCCCGCGGGCAGCGCTTTCGAGCGGCTGCGCCAGTCGATCGAAAAGGTCGGCGTACCCTGGGCTGCGGCCGAGGGTGCGAGGAAGGCGAAGGCTCCGCAGAGAGCGACGAGGGAAGTACGGCTCGAGCGGCCGGGTTGGAAGTGCAGCATGATGGGGGATCCTCGTGGAGCTCCGGTCCCGGTTCGGCGCTCCCTCCTGACTCACCCATCATACACGAGCGGATCGGCCAGGCGGCGCTCCTTGTCCACCTCCGAGGGGCTGAGCTCGCGCGGGGCCCGCGCGCGGGCCGCTGGCAGAGGATCGACCGGAAAGACGTGCACCCCGTCCGCGCAGGCGACCAGGAGCTTCCACTCGCCGCTGCGGCCCGCCCAGCCGATGCGCCGCGGTCGCGCGGGCAGGCGCGCGCGAGAGACGGGCAGGATGCTGCGCGCGTCGCGCACGTAGCACACTCCGTCGAGCGAGACCGTCGCGAAAAGCACGCCGTCGGGGCTGAAGCAGCCGTCGACGAGGTCGTCGAGGTGGTTGACCTCGAGCTTGCCGAGCGCATGTTTGGAGCCGCGGTCGAACTCGATCAGGCGGAACGCTCCGCCGCCGGGCCGGCCGACGAGCAGCAGTTGCCCGCCCGCGGGGCTGTAGGACATCGAGACGATCTCGAAGGGCCGGCGGATGCGCTCGATCTCCGCGCCGTCGCGCGAGGAGAGGCGCACGATCCATTCGCTGCCCGCGACGGCGCACAGTTCCTTGCCGTCGGCTGCCGCGCACAGCGCGCGGATCGGGAGCGGCTCGCCCTCGTCCTTCTTCGTGCGCAACGTGCGCTCCCAGACGATCGCATTCGCACCCGTGCGCACGGCGCGCAGCACGCCGTCGTTCGAACCGCGCACGCACACGGATTCGCCGGGGAGGAACACCGCCGCGCTCGCCGGCTCGGGCTGCGTGCACTCGCGCCACCCCGGGCCGGTCTCGAGGAGCCGCGGCCGCGCTCCCTCGACGAGCAGCCGCGCGCCGTCCGCATCGAAGCGCAGCGCGCGCGGCTCGAGGCTCGCGTCCGCGGGCCGGCGCGCGAGTTCCGCTCCGCTTCCCAGGTCCACGCGCACGAGCGCGCCCGAGACACAGCCGAGCACGGCCTGCGTCCCGCTCGGCGCGAGCGCCGCGCAGCGCACGCCGCCCTCCTCGGGAAAGGACCAGCTGTGCAACAGGCGGCCGCGTGCGAGCTCCCAGGCGCGCGCGCTCCCGTCGTCGCCCACGCCCAGGGCGAGCGCGCCGCTGGGCGCGACGCACAGGTCGAGCAGCGCGCACGAGCAACCCGCGAGCCGGAACGTGTCGGGCAGTTCGTCCGCGAACCACAGCGCTCCGCCGTTGCCGGTGTTGCGCATCCACAGGCGCGCGCCGTCCGGCGTCCAGCCCAGCTCCTGCGGGCGGTAGTTGCCGCGCAGGACGTGCTCGAGCGCGAGCTCGGGCACGCTCCACAGGCGCAGGCTCTGGTCGAAGGAGGCGGTCGCGACGTGCCGGCCGTCGGGGCTGAAGGCGGCGTGCACGACGCGCACGCGGCTGGGGATCGGGAGCTCGCGCGGGGACGCTCCGTCAGGCTCGACGAGGAAGGTGCCGCCGAACTGGTTGCCTCCGACGCAGGCGAGCGCGCGGCCTGCTGGGCCGAGCGCGACGAAGTCGACCTCGCTCGCCGGGTCGAGTTCGAGCGCGGCACTCGCGCGCAGATCCTCGACGTAGGCGACCGAACCGTCCGCGAGCCCGCACAGCACGAGATCGCGCCCGCTCTCCTTCGCACAGTCGAAGCTGTGGATCGCGCTCGGCAGCCCGCATGATCCTGCTGCGCTCCCGTCGGCCGCGTCGAAGCACTCCAGGCGCGTCCCGTTCGCGAGGTACAAGCGCTGCTCGTCGGCACGCCAGCGCGGCAGCGGGCCGTCGGGGGCCGCGCGCGGGTAGCGTGCGACCACGCGCGCCGTTCCAAGGTCGCACAGCGCGACGAAGTCCTTGCCGACCGCCAGCGCGCGAGTGCCTGCACGCGCGACCGCGAGCGCCGCGAGTTCGCCGCCGAGCTCCAGTTCCGCCGCGCGCTGGCCCGTCGCGGCCTCCCAGCTGACGAGCTTGCCCGCGCGCGTCGAGGCCGCGATGCGCGCGCCCTCCTGCATCCAGGCGACGCCCGTGTATTCCTCGCCCGATCCCTCGCACTCGAGCGGCGCGCCGCGCGAGGCGAGGTCGAACACGCGCACGCGGCTCGGCCAGCGCGGGTCGCTCGCGGCGCGGAAGGCGACCGCGAGGTGCGCGCCGTCGGGCGCGAGCGACATCGCGCTCGCGGTCGCGTCGCCGCAGCGCAGCTCGGTCTCCAGGCGGCAGGCGCCGAGCGCTTCGAGCAGTGCCGCGCGCGTGACGAAGTTCGGCGCCAGCTCGCAGGCCTGCACGCCGAGCACCAGCGCCGCCGCGGGATCCTCGGGCGTGACCGCGGCGCAGCGTGTCGCGAGGTGCCGGCCGAGCGCGACGCGCAGCGCCGCACGCTCGCCGGCGAGAGCCCAGAGCGCCACCGAGAGGCCCACGGCGAGCGTCGCGACGGTCGCGGCGAGCACCGGATTGCGCCGCGTCCAGCGCAGGAAGCGCAGCGACAGGCTCGCCGGCCGCGCGCGGATCGGCTCGTACTCGCGGATGCGGCGCAGGTCCTCGGCCAGCTCGAGCGCGCTCGCGTAGCGCCGCGCGCGGTCCTTCTCGAGCGCGGTCTGCAGTACCACCGCCACGTCGGTCGAGAGTGCCGGGTTGTGCCGGCGCGGATCCGGCAGCGGCTTGCGCGCGATCGCCAGGTACAGCTCGGCGCGGCTCTGCGCCTCGAATGGCCGGTGCAGCGTGAGCGTCTCGTACAGCGCCGCGCCGAGCGCGTACACGTCACAGCGGCGGTCGAGCTCGCTGCTCGCCATCTCGAGCTGTTCGGGCGCCATGTAGGCCGGCGTGCCGAACACGTCGCCAGGCTGCGTGAGCTCGGTCACGTCCGGCGAGAGCTGCTCGCGCGCGAGGCCGAAGTCGAGCAGCACGGGCTGTCCCTGCGGCGTGACCATCAGGTTGCCGGGCTTGACGTCGCGGTGCAGCACGCCGGCCTCGTGCGCGGCGTGCAGCGCGCGCGGCGCGCTCGAAGAAGTGCAGCAGCGCGTGCAGGTCGAGCGCGGAGCGCGGCGGCCATTCGTGCGCGAGCGGCGTGTCGGTCGCTCCCTCGCGCGCGCGCGTGCGAGCAGCTGCGCGAGCGTCTGTCCCTCGACCAGGCGCATCGCGAGATAGGGCGGCGCGCCGTCGATGTCCGCGTCGTAGATGCCGCAGATGCCCGGGTGCTCCAGGCGCGCGATCACCTCGGCCTCGCGGCGGAAACGGCGCCGGCGCTCCTCCGAGACGCTGTCGAACTGTCCGCCGAGCACCTTGAGCGCGACGCGGCGCGCGATGCGCGTGTCCTGCGCGAGGAAGACCGAGCCCTGGCCGCCGCGGCCGAGCTCGGCCAGGATGCGGTAGGGCCCGACGAGGTCCTTGTCGGACGCCGCTGCGCCGGGCGCCTCCGACGACTGCTCCTGGAGCGCGAGCCACTCGCGCGCGATCGCCGCCTCGTGCCCGGGGTAGCGCCCAAGCCACTGCGCGAGCGTGGACCCGCGTCCGGCCTCGCGCTCGTCCTGGAACGAGCTCACGAAGTCGAACACAGCGGCGGCCTCGGGATCGTCTCGGCGCTGCAAGCGCGGCCGATTGTAGTCGGGCTGGCCGGCCTTCCGGGCAGCTGATACCTTCGAGTCGATGGAAGAGCGCTCCGAGCTGGACACGCAGGCGCTCGTGCGCGCGGCGAAATCGGGCGATGTGCAGCGCTTTTCCGAGCTCTACGAGCGCATCGCGCCGACGCTGCACGCCTGGGCGACGCTGCGCATCCGGCCCGCGCAGCGCGCGCAGGTCGACCCCGAGGACGTCGTGGCCGAGGTCTGGGTGCGCGCCTGGAAAGCCTTCCCCGAGTTCGACGAGCAGTCGAGCTTCCGCGCCTGGGTCTTCCGCATCGGCAAGAACGTGCTGCTGGAGTCCTTTCGCCGCGCGCGCCACTCGAACGACGCGCTCGACGCCGGGCCGACCACGCGCATGGCGCGCATGCAGCAGTTGCCCGATCCGGCGACGCAGGTGAGCCGCCGCGTCGCGCGCCACGAAGGCGTCGCGAAGCTGCTCGAGTGGGTGGGGGAGCTCGAGCCCGAGCAGCGCCAACTCGTGCTGCATTGCGGCTTCGAAGGGCTCTCGTATGCGGAGGCCGCCGAGCGCATGGCGGAGAACCGCGACACGATCGCCAAGCGCTGGCAGGTCCTGCGCGAGCGGCTGGTGCGCTTTGGCACCTCCCAGGGCCTCGCGTTCGTCGATTGACTGAGTAAGAGGCGTGTTCCCCGCGCGGGAAGTGAAACCGCCCCGGAGCCAGGTGGTAGAGGAGGCTGCCTGGGAACTACCCGGCGGAACGAGCGGGGGGGCCGCTCATCCGACGTGGCCCAGGGACCAAACAGAATCGGAAATCTTCTCCTGAGGTTCTGACCATGACGGTCTCGGGCCCGGATGTTCCTCCAGAACATCCGGGCCCGGCTCATCCCAGGGGGTCTTCGCGGCGGTAGGCGCGCAACTGCGGCTCGCGCCAGGCGACGCCGAGCGTCGCGAGCACGCACAAGACTCCGCCGGAGACGACGCTGAAAACCGCGCCAAAGGCCTGCGCGACCACGCCCGCCTCGAGCTCGCCCAGCTGCGGCCCGCCCATGAAGAAGATCATGTTGACGCTGATCATGCGGCCGCGCAGCGCGTCGGGAGTCGTCAATTGGCGGATGATGTTGCGCAGCACGATGCTGACCGTGTCGGCCGCGCCGGTCAGCGCGAGGCACACATAGGTGAGCCAGAAGCTCTTCGAGACGCCGAAGAGCACGGTCGCCAGGCCGTAGAGCACGACGGCCCAGATCAGGACCTTGCCGCGAGCGACGATGCGCTGCGCGAGCGGCGCGAGCACGGCGCTCGTGATCAGCGCCCCGACCGCCGGCGCCGCGACGAGGTAGCCGTAGCCCTCTTCCCCCACGTGCAACACGTCGGTGGCGAAGATCGGCAGCAGCGCCGTCGCCGACGAGAAGAAGGTCGCGAGGAAGTCGAGCAGCATCGAGGAGCGGATCAGCGGCGCGCGGAAGACGTAGTGCAAGCCCTCGCGCGCGGCCTGCAAGCTGACGCGCCCGCGCTCGGCCGCGGCGACGCGCGGCACGTCGCGCATCGCGGCCAGCGCCCCGATCACGGCCAGGTACGAGGCCGCGTTCACGACGTACACCCAGCCCAGTCCGAAGTGCACCATCACGTGGCCCGAGAGCGCGGGCCCGGCCGACGAGGCGGCCTGGTAGAGGATCGTGTTGAGCGCGATCGCGCTCGGCAGCGCGAGGCGCGGGACGAGGTTGGGGATCAGCGACTGGCGCGCCGCACCGTCGAAGGTGCCCACACCCGAGCTGAGCGCGGTGAGGAGGTAGATCGGCCAGGGGTGCTCCAGGCCCAGGAAGGTCACGGTCGCCAGCAGCGCCGCGAGCACGGTCAGGATGCTCGTCGTGAGCATCATCAGCTTGCGCCGGTCGAAAGCGTCCGCGACGACACCCGAGAAGAGCGCGCAGACGAGGATCGCGCTGAACTTGAAGAAGCCCACCAGGCCCAGCGCGAGCGGGCGCGAGTGCTCGTCGGCGAGCAGCGACACATGCCAGAGCACGGCCGCGTTCTGCATCAGTGAGCCGGCGGTCGAGACCAGTTGGCCGCCCCAGATCAGCCGGTAGTTGCGGTGGCTGAGCGCGGCGAAGGCTCCGCTCTGGTTCAGGGGACTCATGCGCGCGGCTTCGATGCGGTTCGCACTCAGCGGTCGCGCACCGCGAGCAGCAGCACGGCCAGGCGTGTCATGGCCGAGTCGACGAGCTCGGGCGCACCCGGCGGCTGGAAACCAGCCGCGATCTCGCGCACCAGGGCCTCGGACTCGCCCTTGCCCTCGCGCCGCGCGCACTCGCTCGCGACCGCGCACAACGCGGCGCTGTTCGGGAAGCGCGCGAGCGCGTCCCGCAGCAGCGCGTCGCCGCTCTCGACGTGCCCGCTGCGCCGGTCGAGCAGCGCGAGCGCTGCGTCGAGTTCGTGCGCACGGCTCCACAAGAGCTCCTCCGTGCGTGCGCATTCGGGGCTCTCGGCGGCGCGCTGGATCTCGAGCAGCGCATCGCCCGCGCCCGCGTCGCCCTCCTCCAGGCGTGCAGCGAGCGCGCGCTCCCAGTCGGCCAGCAATTCACCCGGCTTGCGCAGGCCGCTCTCGAGCAGCGCGCGCGTCGCCCAGCGCGCCACCAGCGGATGCACCGGCACGTCGCCGCCCGCCTCGAGCCAGCCGAGCTCGCGCATGCGCGGCCGGAAGAGTTCGGGGAACTCGCCCTCGTTCGCGGCGGGGAAGCCGCGCTCCCAGAGCGCGCTCCAGAAGTCGCACACGACCCACAATTCGCGCGAACGCCGGCTTTGCGGGTCCAGGTGCGCGGCGATCAGCTGCCGGTCGATCTCGAGTTCGAGGCGGTCGACCTCGAAGCGCCGCGAGCTGTTCTCGATCACAAGATCGAGGAAGGCGAGCTCCTCGATGCTCTGGGTCGCGCCGCCCGCCAGGGCGCGCCGCAGCCGCGCGCGCACCTGCTTGCGCGGCTCGCCCGCGGCGATGCGCTCGGGCACGGCGCGGAACACCTTCGAGAGCGAGGGCGTGTTCGTCGAGACCCACTGCCAAGCCTCGACGGCCTCGCTCAGGCGGCCCAGACGCACAAGGCAGTCGACGCGCTGCACGCGCGCCAGCCAATCGCCAGACACGATGCGCTGGTAGATCTCGTCGGCAGACTCGCAGCGGCCGGCGCGGTGCAACTGCGCCGCCCAGGCGGAGAGGATCTGCGGCTCATCGGGCGCGAGCTCGAAGGCCTTCTCGAAGTGGACGCGCGCGAACTGCGGGTCCTCCTCCACGAAGGCATTGGCCATCTGGTAGTGGTGCGCTGCGGTCACACGCTCGGGTGGCAGCGCGTCGAGGTAGACCTTCTCCGCGCTCTCGACATCGCCGACGGCGAGAAAGCTCGCGCGGCCCTGGTAGGCCGGGCTGAGGTCCCGGGCCGCCTGGCGCATGTCCTCGGTGAATCCCGGGGCGAGTTGGAGAGCGAAGGTGAGCAGCAGTCCGAGCATCGAAGTCCGCGGGCCAGCCTAGCAAAGCGCCCGCACCGGCGGCCGCGGCGCGAGAAGTTGGCGCACCGCGCAGGAATCTTCGCCGCGCGGGCACAACCTTCGGGGGTCCCGAGCGTCTTCAGGGTGGAGCGCCGGCGGCGGCGCGGCAAACGACACCGGAACGGACCCGATGCGAAGTCTTCGGAACGACATCTTGGCCAGACTGCCTTACCACTCCTGGACGCGGGCTTCGCAAGTCCTCGTCGCGGGCTGTGCCGCCGCCGTGTGCTCCCTTCCCGCTGGTGCCGCGCCACGCGCCCCAGGCGGCGGGGGCGACGAGAAGCCCGTCTTCACACGCGCGGAACTCGAGGACGCGCTGCGCACCGGCCGGCCGGACAAACGCCGCGTCGCGGTCGCGCGCCTGGCTGAGATCGGCGACCGGCCCGCATGGGAGCTCGTGCTGGGCGCGCTGGCCGATGCGGAGCCGGAGGTCGCGGACGAGGCCCAAATCGCGCTCGGTCAGGCGAACGACGCGCGGCTGCTCGCGGATCTCGCGGGGACGCAGGGCTTGCGCGCGCGCGATGCACACCTGCGGCTGCGCGCGGCGGAGGCGCTCGGCCGCGCGAGCCTCGAGTTGCCCGCCGAGTGGCTCGTGCGCGCGCTCGATCCGAGCGACCCCGAGCTCTGCCGCACCTTGCTGTGGTCGATCGAGCGCCTGCACGACGCGAAGAAGCTCGGCGGAGACAAGGAGAAGGCGGTCTCCGCTTGCGCGCGGCTTGTCGCTGGCCGCGGCGAGGGCGGCGTGTGCGGTGCCGCGTTGTGCGCGCTCGAGAAGCTCGACCACTTCGCGGCGCAGGAGTTGCTCGGGGGCGCGCTCGCCGATCCCGATCCCGCGCTGCGCTGCGGCGCGCTGCTCGTCTGCGCGCGCGCACCCGAGCAGGAGCGGCTCGACGCTTCGCGAGCGATGCTCGCCGACCCCGACGCGCGCGTGCGCGCCGCGGCGATCGAGAACCTCGAAGGGCTCGAGAGCCGCGCCGCGGCGCTGGCCCTCGTCGAACACATGCAGCGCGAGCCGCGCGCGCGCCTGCGCTGGGAGATCCTCGGCTGGCTGCGCGCGCGCTCGGGCCTCGAGCACGGCTTCGACCCGGACGCGTGGCGCGCCTGGGCGGAGACGGTCGAGGGCCGCGTGCACACCGGCGAGGCGCGCGCGGGCGGGCCGCTCGGGGACACACACGTCGCCTTCGCCGGCCTGAACGTGCTCTCCGACCGCGTGTGCTTCCTGATCGACCTCTCGGGCTCGCTGTGGCAGAGCAAGGTCGGCGACCGCACGCGCAAGGAGATCGTCGACGAGCAGCTGCGCAACGTGCTGCAGGCGCTTCCGCCCGAGACGCTCTTCAACGTGATCCCGTACACGAGCGAGCCCGATCCCTGGGAGAAGCGCCTGGTCCCCGCGACCAAGGCCAACGTCGCGCGCGCGATCAAGGACTTCGAGCGCAGGCACCAGACCGGGCGCGGGAACTTCTACGACGCGGCGCGCGCGGCGCTCGTGGATCCGGAGGTGGACACGCTGTGCGTGCTCACCGACGGCGTCCCGACCGGCGGCCAGCACTGGAACATGGCGCTGATGATCGAGGAACTCGTCGAGCACGCGCGCTTCCGCCGCGCGGCCTACGACTCAGTTCTCGTGGACGCACCCAAGCGGCGCCAGAAGGACTGGGCGACGCTCGCCGAGCGCACGGGGGGGCGCTCGATCGTGGTCAAGCCGGAATAGGAACGAACACAGGCACGACGTTGGAAGGAGCCCGCACGCCACCCGGGGGAGAAGCCGGATGGGGGAAGACACACGGGGACGTGCGGGCTCCTCCTCGTCCTCGCGCGGCGCGATTTGGGTGCGCGGGGTGCGCAGGGTGCGCAGGGTGCGCAGGGTGCGCAGGGTGCGCAGGGTGCGCGGGGTGCGCGGGTGCGCGGGTGCGCGGGTGCGCGGGCGAGCGCGGGCGAGCGCGGGCGAGCGCGGGCGAGCGGCCATGACGCAGTCCGGCGCGGAGCGCAGTCGCCCGACATGCAGCGCAGTGGCCCAGCCCGGCACGGCAAAGCCGCACGCCATTCGCTACCCTTCCCGCCCGATGAGCGAACCGGCCGAGCCGCGCGAGGAGCCCACGCCGGGGCCCGAGCGCAACCGCGCGCAAGGCGGCATCCCCGAGGTTCCCGAGGGCTCGCCGCAGCTCGGCGAGTCCGCTGGCGACGCCGACGAGGGCGCGCCGCCCGGCCCCACGCCGGCCTTCGACTTCTGGAACGCGCTCTACTCGCGCCGCTCGATCCGCAAGTTCAAGCCCGAGCCCGTGCCGCGCGAGCTGGTGAGCCAGGTGCTGCACGCGGGCATCTGGGCCCCGTCCTCGTGCAACTACCAGATGTGGGACTTCGTCGCGGTGGACGACGCGGCGCTCAACGCGCAGCTCGCCCAGCTCTCGACGCAGATGGGTAATGCACCGGTCAACATCGTCGTCGCCTACGGCCGCGACTTTTCCGAGGAGGCCTGGGCCAACATCCAATCCGCGAGCGCCGCGATCCAGAACATGAGTCTCGCGGCGCAGGTGCTCGGCCTGGGCACCTTCTGGATCACGCAGACCGGCGACCGCGAGAAGGTGCGCGAGCTCGTCGGCCTGCCCGAAGATCGCCTGGTCGTCGCCGTGCTCGCGCTCGGCTGGCCGAAGTTTGCGCCGCGCAAGGGGCCCAAGCGCCGCCCGCTCGCGCAGGTCTCGCACTGGAACCACTACGCCGGCCGGCCGATCCCGTCCTCGCCGCGGCCGCAGGACTGGGCGAGCGACCTGCTCGCGATCTACCAGCGCGCGCGCGTCTTGAACGGCCTGCGCCACAACAAGCCGCGCGCCTGGGAGGTGCGCGCACTCGCGGAGGCGCTCGAGAGCCTCGTGCCCAGGCCCGGCGAGGGCGCGCGCTGGCTCGACGTGCTGCCCTGCACCGGCATCGTCACCGAACGTCTCGCGCGCGAGCGCCCGGGCTACCGCTTCGAGATCCTAGAGCGCACGCGCGAGGTGGCGGACTTCGTCGCCGCGCGAACGAACCCGCGCGCGCGCGCGCACGTCCTGGGCGCGGCCGAAGGTCCCGAGCAAGGCGCCTTCGCGATCGTCTCGTGCCTCTTCCGCCTCGAGAATTGCGCGCAGTCCGAACGCGAGGAACTGCTCGCGTCGATGGCGCGCTGGGTCGCGCCGCAGGGCCGCGTGTTGATCGGTTTCGTCAACGCGAACTCCTTCCACGACTTCTCGGAGTGGTTGCGCAGCCGGCGCGCGGGACCGCGCGGCGTCGAGTACGTGCTCGCCCCGGATCCGAGCATCGGTCCCTTCCAGACGCTCGATCCGCGCGCGCTCGAGGCGCTCGCGCGCGAAAACGAACTCGTCGTCGAGGCGCGCTACGGCTGCCAGGCCGTGCCGCCGCGCGAAGAGATCGAATTCCGCGCGCGGAACTTCTCCGCGCGCTCCAAGCGCATCGCGCGCGCCTTCGGCTGGTGCCTCGAGAAGCTCGAGTGGCTGCCCGGCCTGCGCTCGCGACGCGGGCGCTTCCAGTTCCTGCTCTTGAAGCGCGCCTGAGTTTCAGCGCAGCACGCTCTCCACCACGCCGTAGATGCGCGCGCGGCACGCGGGATCCGGAGCCACGATCGCGTAGCTCATCACGCCCATGTTCAAGGCGGTGAGGAACTGGGCCAGTCCCTCGGCGTCGGTGCCCGGGGCGAGTTCGCCGCGCTGCTCGGCGCCGCGCAGGTTGCGCAGGAGGCTGCGCTCGGTCTCGGCGGCGAAGCGTTCGATCGTGGCGTACACGTGCGCGGGAAGCACATGCTTCTCACGGATGGTGTTGACCGCCAGGCAGCCGTGGGGGAAGTCCTCCGCGAGCAGGGCGGCATAGAAGGCGCGCACGTTGGCGAGGCCCGCGGGGTCGCGCTGCAGGGCGGCGCTGAGGGCCGCGAGCTGGCCGAGGTAGCCCTCGAGCGCCGCCTGGAAGAGACCCTCCTTGCCGCCGAACTCCTTGTAGAGGCTGAAGCGGTTGAGCCCGGTCACGTCCACGAGCTCCTGCAGATGCGCACCTTCGTAGCCCTTGCGCGCGAACAGGTCGGTCGCCTTGCGCAGCACTTCGTCTCGGGTGTAGGTCCGGGGGCGGCCCATGCGGTCATCTTCCTTTCGCCAAAGACCTTACGCCAGCACGACGGAATTCGCCACTTTCCGTTCTGAAACTGGTTGCTCAGAGTCGAACGCTGGCTATCCTGTTGCAGAACAATCGTTCTGAAACATGCGCCCGCGTGTTTCCCACCCCGACCCGGAAAAGGAAGAACTCATGCCCGCCTACTCGTACGCCCGCTCTCTCGACAACTCCTTCAAGGCCAGCTGGAAGCTCGAGGAGGTCCTCGAGCGCACCCGCTTCGACCGCTCCCTGCGCTGGATGCCCCCTGCGCTATCCGGCTCCGCCGAAGCCGCCTGCCTCGACGAGCAGGGGCGGCGCGCGCTGACGCAGGTCGAGCTGGCGTCCTACGCGCACCTTTTCGGCTACGTCGAGGCCTTCATCGCGCCCAAGGTCAACGTGCTGGCCGCCGATTTCGCGCTGTGCGACTTGCCGGCCTTCGAGGCGCTCTCGAACTTCACCGCAGAGGAGGTCAAGCACATGAACCTCTTCCGCGCCGTGCGCGAGCGAGTGGACGCCGCGCTCGGCTTCGAGCTCGAGCTCGTCGGCGGGGCCGAGGAGACCGCGCGCTTCGTGCTCGGCAAGAACACCGGCGCCGTGCTGCTGCTGATCACCGCGATCGAATGGATGACGCAGCGCCACTACCTCGACTGCATCCGCGACGACGCGCGCCTCGACCCGGCGACGCGCGCGCTGTTCAAGGCGCACTGGCAGGAGGAGTCGCAGCACGCGCAGCTCGACCACCTCGAAACGCTGCGCGCCTTCGTCGGCATGCAACCTGCCGAGCGCGAGCGCGCCGTGGACGACCTGATCGAGCTGGTCCTGGCCGTCGACGGGCTGCTGCTGCGGCAGTCGGAACTCGACCTCGCGAACCTCGAGCGCTGCCTCGCGCGCAGCTTCGCTCCGGCCGAGCGCGAGCAGCTCTTCGGCGCCCTGCTGAAGGCCAAGCGCTGGACCTTCCTGCTGAGCGGCGTGACGCACCCGCGCTTCCAGGAGCTGTTCGCCGAGGTCACGACGCCCGCGCAGCGCGCGCGCGTGGCCAAGGCGCTCGAGGCCCTCGAGCGCATGCCTGTGCTGGACTGCTAGAGCGGCGGCGCCCGGCGCGGCAGCTGCTTGCCGCGCCGGCGCGTGTCCCTCAGTGCGTGCCCTGCTCGCCCGTCGTGGGCAGCGGGTTGCCGTCGATGTCGAGCTCGATCGGGTCGCCGTAGCCCAGATCGCCGAGCGTGCTCTTCACCTTGCCCTTGTCGCCGACGACGAGGATCAGCATGTGGTCGGGCTGCAGCACGCGCTGCGCGAGCTCCTTCAGCGACTCGACGCTCATGCCCGCGAGCTGCTGCAGGCGCTTCTCGGCGTAGTCGTCGGGGTAGCCGAAGCGGCTGATGCTCTCGAGGTAGCCGTTGACGGCCATCATCGACTCGTACTGGCGCAGCGCGCCCTGCAGCAGCGAGTCCTTGGTGAAGGCGAGCTCCTTCTCGGTCGGGCCGTCGAGGATGCCGCGGATCTCCTTCATGAACTCGAAGATCGACTCGCGCGTGACCGCGATCTCGTGGCGCGGACTGACGACGTTGCCCTGCTCGTCCTTGACTTCATCCTTGGTCATCTCGGTCTGCACACCGGCCGAGGCGGTGAACTCGCCGAAGCTGCGGCCGCCGTTGAAGGCGCTGCGCGCGCCGTAGGTGAAGCCCTTGTCCTCGCGCAGGTTCATGTTGATGCGGCCGGAGAAGTTCCCGCCCAGCGGGTAGTTGAGCACCTGCAACGCGTACCAGCGCGGCGAGAGCGCGTTGTCGGACAGCTGGCCGATGCGGATCTCCGACTGCGCGGCGCCGGGCTTGTCGATCAGGTAGATGCGCGTGCGGTCGATCGGCGGCCGGCGCTCGGCCAGCGGCTGCGCGACGCGCACATCGGAGGTCCAGCCGTTGACGAGCTCGGTCAGCGCGGCGCGCAGCTCGCCCTGGCTGCGCGTGCCGACGTAGGTGACGCGCGCGGCGACCGGCGAGGCGTGCGCGCTCCAGAACTCGCGCAGGGCCTCGGGCGTGAGCGCCGCGATGCTCTCGTGCGTGCCCGAGGCGGGCAGGCCGAGCGGGCTGTCGCCGTGCAGGAGCTTGCTCCAGGAGTTCGCCGCGATGGTGCGGATCTGGTCCGCGCGCGAATCGATCGAGACCAGGCGCTCCTTCTGCAGGCGTTCGAAGTCCTCCTTGGCGAAGCGCGGCTCGAGCACGACCTCGGTCAGGAGTTCGGCTGCCTCCGTGAGATGGCGCTCGGGCACGCTCAAGACGAGCGAGATCTCCTCGTCGCCCGCGCGCGCGTTGAGGTTTGCGCCCAGGCGCTCGAGTTCGGCGCGCAGTTCGAGTGCGGTGTGCTGCGCGGTGCCCTGCGTGAGCAGGTCCGCGGTGAGCGAGGCGATGCCCGCGTCGTGCACGTTCTCGTACACCTGCCCGGCCGGCACCGAGAGAGTGAGCAGCGCCAGCGGCACCTCGTCGTAGGGCGAGGCGGTGACGCTGACGCCGTTGGGCCAGTTGTCGTGCCAGACCTTCGGCGCGCGGAAAGCCGGCGCCGGTCCGGCGGCCGGCTTGCGCGAGCGGTCGAAGCTGTCGGCCGCGGCGTTGCGCACGGCGACCTGCTCCATCGAGGGCGAGCGGCCGGCGATCGCCGTCGAGCCGATCGTCGGCACCGGCTGCGAGCTCGCGAGCGCCAGGTCGGCCTGGCCCTTGGGCACGATCGAGAGCGCGATCGAGTGCTGCCCGACGATGTACTTCTTGAGCACGCGCTTCACGTCCGCGGGCTCGACCGCAAGGTGCGACTCCAGGTCCTTCTTCCAGGCCCCGGGGTCCTTCTGGAAGCAGTTGAGGTTCGCGAGCATGCTCGTGCGCCGGCCGATCGACTCCTGCGCGCGCAGCAGATCGGACTCGTAGCGGCCGAGCACCTGCTCGAGCTGCTCCTTCGTGACGCCCTCATGCGCAACCGTGTCGAGCATCCCGCGCAGCTTCTTCTCCAGCGTTTCGAGCGAGACGCCCGGATTGGCGCGCATGTCGATCTCGAACTCGCCCGCGAGCTCGCTCGCGTCGTTGTTCGCACGGATGTTCGCGCACAGCTGCTCGTCGACCGTGAAGGCCTTGGTCAGGATGCTCGTGTCATTGGCCGTGAGCACGCGCGCGAGGATGTCGAGCGCGGCCTCGTCGGCGTGGTCCATCGGCACGCCCACCCAGGTGATCGAGAGGTCGGGCTGCTTGACGCGGTCCTCGCCGACGATGCGCAGATCGGAAGCGAGCGCGACCGGCTGCGGCGCGGGCTTCTTGACCTCGGGCCCGCGCGGGATCGAACCGAAGTACTTCTCGGCCAGCGCCAGCGCCGCCTTGGGATCGACGTCGCCGCCGATCGCGAGCGTCGCGTTGTTCGGCCCGTACCAGCGCGAGAAGAAGCCCTTCACATCCTCGAGACTCGCTTGATTCAAGTCCTCCTGCGAACCGATCGTCGTCCAGTGGTAGGGATGATCCGCCGGATACAGCACGGCCGAGACCAGGCGCTCGCCCTGCCGTAGGGCCGGTTCTCGTAGTTCTGGCGGCGCTCGTTCTTGACCACGTCGCGCTGGTTGTCGAGCTTCTTCTGCGACATGCCCGGCAAGAGCCAGCCCATGCGGTCCGACTCGAGCCACAGCGCGAGCTCGAGCTGGTTCGAAGGCAACATCTCGTAGTAGTTCGTGCGGTCGGTGGTGGTCGAGCCGTTGAGCGTGCCGCCGGCCTCGCTGATCAGCTTGAAGTGCTGGTCGTCGCCGATGTGCTCGCTGCCCTGGAAGAGCATGTGCTCGAACAGGTGCGCGAAGCCCGAGCGCCCGGGTTCCTCGCGCCCGCTGCCGACGTGGTACTGCACGTACACGGCCACGGCGGGATCGGAATGGTCCTCGTGGATCACGACCTCCAGACCGTTCGAGAGCACGTGCTTCTCGTAGGGGATCGAGATCTCCGTCTCGTGCTTGAGGGCCGAGCAGGCGGAGAAGAGCAGAATCGATGCGGCGATGGGGGAGTAGCGCATGCGGCCAGGATAGCGACTTCAGGTGCTGCTCGCGCGTTCGCATTGCGTACGGGACGCCGCGGGGCGTGCGCAGGCGTCAATCCTCGTCCGTGAGCGTGATCTCCTTCGTCTCGCCGGTCTCGAGCTCGATCCTCCTGGTGCGCGCGGGTCCGTCGAGCGCGGCGCGGAGCGCGAGCGCGCTCGTTCCCGCGGGGACCGCGAGGCGGCGGGGACGGTTGCGTTCGATGCGAACGGGTTCGGTCGTGGCCACGCCATCGAGCAAGACCGTGGCCCAGAGTGCCTCGCGCTTCCCTGTGTACGTGATTCGCGCCACACCGCCGGGGGAGAGCCTCAGCACCACGTCTGTGTGCGCTTCGCCGATCGCCACGCTCAGACCCTTCACGACGCCGAAGCGTCCGTCGTCCGTGCGTGCACCGATCGAGTAGGTGCCGGCGCTGAAAGCTGGACTCTGGAATCCGCCGGTGGTCGTGATTCCCGGCTGTGTCCAGACGGCGGGCCATCCGCTCGCCCAGCCGCGCGTCGGCCGATCCGAGCTTCCCTCGAGCGTGTACTCGAGCGCAGCCATGCAGCCTTCGCCTGTCGCCGAGTCGATGACGCGACCGGAGAGCGTGCCGCCGCGCTGCAACTTCAGTTCGACACCCCTGTCTCCCGGGGCCGCGCGCACGACGGGTGAATCCAGGCACGAGAAGCTGTTCGCCTTGAGGAACAGCGTGCGCGGAGGCAGCGGTCCGACCGCGAAGAACCCGGAGGACTCGGCGGAACAATCCATCGCAATCGGTCGGTGCTCCTCGTCTTCGATCTCGATGCGGGCCCCGGGGGCAGGTTTGCCATCCGGGTCGAGCACCGCGCCGAGGATGGAGTACCCACGCGGCACGAGCACCGTCAGTTTCTGGCTACCTTCGATTCCAACGCGGACTGGCGTCGGCACCGGTGCGATGCGCCAGTCCTTGGCGAAGAGACCGGGCGCCGGTCCGAGCAGCCAATCGCCCGCGGGAACGCCAGAGAGCGCGAAGCGGCCCGACTTGTCGGTGGAGGTCGACTGCGCTGGATGCGTGGTGTGCGTCGAGAAGTAGGGTGAGGAGCTGACGGATGCCGGCGCGAGCCAGAGCAGGATGCTCGATACGGGCTGGCCATCCTCGGCCAGCGCGATGCCGGTCAGCGTGCACCCGGATTCCACGCGCCATTCGACCTCGCGGGCCTCGCCCGGTGCGAGTCGGACATCGTCGCGCTCGAGCCGCACGCTGCGTGTGCCGAGTTGGAGCGCCGCCTCGAGCGGGATCTGCGCGGGGAGGTCCGAGAAGCTGACCCAGCCTTCGCGGTCTGTCTTCGAGCTCCACGTCTCGGTGGGAAGTCCAGCAGGGAGGTCGCTGCGCTGCTCCTGCTCGGGCAGGAGCAGCGAGTTCCCTTGCGCGAGGATGGAGACCTCCACGTTTGCGCGCGGCTGGCCCGCAGTGTCGAGCACATGAGCTCGCAACCGGCTGCTTCGTGCGAGTTCGATGAGGAGAGGGCGCGCGGCATCGGCGCACTCCTTCACGGGTGCGGCGAGGACGACACCGAACCCTGTGGCCTCGACACGCAGGTGCGGAGCGCGCCAGAGCGGGTAGTCGAACTCGAAGCTGCCGTCCGAGCTTGTGGACACACTCGCGAGGACAGGGCCGCTCGTCACCGGTCCGCTGGCAGGCAAGCATGCGCCGTCCGCGACGAGCGCGACCATCGCGCCGCCGACTCCCGCGCGCGTATCCGCGGCCAGGATCCTTCCGAACACGTGCGCATCGTTGCCGTCGGCGAGTTCGAGCGGGATCACTTTCCGACCTGTGGAAGGGAGCCGATCGAGCAGCATGAAGCATCCCTGCACGTCCGCATCCTTGGGCCGAGCCTCGAGGTAAAGGTTCGAAGCTGCAGCTGGTGCTTCGAGGCTGGCCACACCGTCGGCATCCGTGATCGCAGTCAGCGGCGGGGTCGTGTCCAGGTGCGAAGACGACGGATCTGCCAGTCGACCCAGTCGCAGTTCGACATCCTGAAGCGGGCGGCGCGACTGCTTTCCAATCACATGCACGGTGACGAGCGCAGCGAGTGGACTCGCAGGCCCAGCCGGGCGTTGTTGCTCGGCCGGCGCGGCTGGAGCTGTGTGCCGAGCCTCTGTGGACGCAAGCTGCGGACCGGGCGCTGCTTCCAGCGGCACGGGGCCGACGGAGCCGGCGATCGCGAGCGAGAGTGCTAGTGGAAGCCAGCGACGCATGTTTGTCTCTCCGTGGGCGATTGTGACACTGCGCGAGTGCGCTCGCTACGATCTTCGCAGCCCATGAACACTCGGATCTCCAGCGTGCTCGCCGCGCTCAGTGTGCTGTGCGTTTCCGCACCGGCCTTCCAGCTTCCGACGCCCGCCGAGCACCTCGGGCATCCGTTGGCGGCGGACTTCTACCTGCCGGACTGGGCCGAGGTCTTGGGCTACTACGCCAAGCTCGACGCCGCCAGCGCGCGCGTGAGCGTGTTCTCGCCGGGGAAGACGCAGGACGGGCGCGACATGCTGCTCGCGGCGCTCTCGAGCGAGCAGAACCTGGCGCAGCTCGACGAGCTGAAGAAGTACGCGCACCTGCTCGCCGATCCACGCGGCGCGAGCGATGCGCAGCTCGCGGAGGCGCAGGTAAAGGGCAAGGTCTTCGTCTTCATCTCCTGCGCGATGCACGCGACCGAGTGCGCGGCGCCGCAGTTCGGGATGCAGCTCGCGTACACGCTGGCCTCCTCGGAGGAGGAGCCCTGGAAGAGCGTGCGCGAACACTGCGTCGTGCTGCTGCTTCCGAGCATGAACCCTGACGGGCTCGACGACGTCGCGCACTGGTACATGAAGTACGTCGGCACGCCCTACGAGGGGACGGAGCTCGACAAGCTCTACCAGCACTACGCGGGCCACGACAACAACCGCGACTGGTTCGCACTCGGGCTGGCGGAGACGCGCGTGGTGTCGAAGTTGCTCTACCAAGAGTGGTTTCCGCAGGTCTACTGGGACGTGCACCAGCAGGGCTCGAAGGCCGAGCGCATGTTCGTGCCGCCCTTCCGCGATCCGCTCGATCCGAATCTCGACGCGAACGTGATCGACGGCATCAACACGCTCGGCATGCGCGCGATGTTCGACATGACGCGCGAGGGCCAGAGCGGCGTCAGCTGGGGCGGGACCTTCGACATGTGGTGGAACGGTGGGAATCGCAACGTGCCGGTGCGCCACAACATCATCGGCCTCTTGACCGAGGCCGCCTCGTGCAGACTCGCGAGCCCGATCTTCCTCTCGCGCAACGAACTCAGCGCGCCGGACGGCTTGAAGGAGTACGCGCCCTCGAACCGCTTCCCCGAACCGTGGCCGGGCGGCTGGTGGCGTCTGGCGGACATCGTCGACTACGAGATGGGCTTCGCGAAGTCGCTGCTCGGAAGCCTCGCGCGCGAGCGCGGGGTATGGCTCTCGAACAAGCTGCAGGTCTCGCACCGCGCGCTGCGGCGCGCGAAGGACATGGGCGTCAAGGGCTGGTTGATCCCGGCCGACAACGAGAACCGCGGTGGCGTCGAGCGAATGTGCGAAGTGCTCGCGGCGACAGGCGTCGAACTCGACACCTGCGAGCAGGCGAGTGGGATCGACGGACGGCTCTTCTCATCGGGAAGCACATGGATCGACGCCGCACAGCCGTGCGCGATGCACGCCAAGGACCTCTTCGATGTGCAGCGCTATCCCGGCGTCGAGCAGCCCTACGACGTCGCGGGCTGGACGCTCCCGGAGCTCTTCGGCGTGCGCGTGGTCGAGTGCGTGAGCGAGGCGAAGCTGGGCAAGCTCTCGCGCAGGCAACCGAAGCCGGCCGCGTCGTCCGATGCCTACTCCGTGCTCGACAGCGAGGGCTGGCGACGCGCCTTCGCCAAGGCGAAGGAGGGCGGAGCCGTGCAACTCGGCGGCGCGAAGCTGCGCTTCCCCGCGGAGACCGAGCCGGGCACGCTCGTCGCGACGAAGCTCCCGCGCATCGGCCTCTACTCCCCCTGGTCGGGCAACACCGACGAGGGCTGGATGCGCTGGGTCTTCGAGCGTTTCGGCGTGCCGTACGTGAGCGTGCGCAACGAACAACTGCGCGCCGGCAAGCTCTCCGACTTCCTCGACGTGCTCGTGCTGCCCGGCGTGGGCGAGCGCGAGCTCGAGCATGGGCGCGCGCAGGGCACGGCGCCGCCCGAGCTCACCGGCGGGCTCGAAGCACAGGGTGCGGTCGCGGTGGAGGAATTCGTGCGCGGCGGCGGAAACCTCGTCGCGATCGGCGGCTCGGCGAAGTGGGCCATCGAGCTCTTTCAACTGCCGCTCGCCGACGTCACGACCGGCGAGGGCGCGAAGGACTTCTCCTGTCCGGGCAGCATTCTGCGCTGCGTGCCGACCGACGCGCCGCTCGCCGCGGGGATCCCGGCCTCGCAGTCGGTGTTCTTCTCGCGCTCGTCCGCGTGGCGCCTCACGGACCCGAAGAACAGCGCGCTCGAGGTGCTCCTGCGCTACGCGCCGAGCCAGACGCTCGTCTCGGGCTGGATCGCGAAGCCTGAAGTGATCGCCGGACAGGCGGCCTGGGTGCGCGCGAGCGTCGAGCGCGGCCACGTGCACCTATTCGGCTTCCGTCCTCAGTACCGCGGCTGGAGCGAGGCGGCCTTCCCGCTCGTCTTCCGCGCGCTGCTCTTCGACAACGCGAAGGAGAGTGCACGATGAGGGTTCGCAGCATCCTCGCGCTCGCGCTGTGTGCGATCGCTGCGTGCCGTTTCGGTTCGGTCGACGGCGTGCGGCGCGTGACGCCGATCCCCGGCGGCGGTGCGCCGGTCGAGCACCAGCAGATCGATCCCAAGACGGGCAAGCCGCTGCACGAGTGGAGCACGATCGCGGTCGGTGACAAGCCCTCGCGCAAGCACGGCAAGGAGAGCGTGATGCGCCCGGACGGCTCGAAGGAGTGGGAGCGCGACTGGGACCACGGCCAGCCCGCGGGCGTGTGGCGCAGCTGGTACGCGAACGGTCAGATGCGCTCGGAGTGCTTCTTCGACGGGCCGACGCAGGAGCGGCCGATGACCTTCTGGTTCGACAACGGCCAGCGCCGCATGCAGGGCCCCGCGCAGGACGGCGTGCGCTGCGGGCACTGGACGGTGTGGTTTGCGAACGGCCAGGTCGCGGAGGAGGGCGCGTTCGGCGGCAATCGCCGCGAGGGCGAGTGGAAGGCCTGGAGCGAGGACGGAAAACGCTCCTTCGTGCGCGTGTACCAGCACGACGTGCGCATCGAAGAACGCGAGGGCGAGCCTGCGCCCGCCCCCGCGTCCTCTCCTGAGGCGAAGTAGCGACTCAGATCTTCTTCAGCGACTTCAGCATGCGCGCTTCGGCGTCCTGCGCCGGACCGCCGAGTTGCTTGCGGCGGTCGTCGTCCTTGAGCGTCTTCCACCAGGCGAGCGTGTCGCGCGCGATGTCGGCGATCGACCGGAAGGTGAGGCCCGCGCGCACCGCGCGTGCGTTGCTCCAGGTGTGGAAGCCCTTCGAATCGCCTTCGTGCGGCGCCCAGATGGGGAAGCCCTCGGCGTCCTGTCCCAGGCTGTTGAGCTCGGCGACGCTGGCCCAGTGCACCTTCGAGCTCGCGCCGGCGCTCTTGCGGCAAGCCTCGATCACGTTCATCCACGACATCGGCTCCGCCGGCCCGCAGGCGTTGAAGACGCCCTTCGTGCCGCGCTCGCCGAGCAGCAGCATCCAGGCCGAGAGGTCGCGCACGTCGATCACCTGGATCGGATCGCTGGGTTCGCCGGGGACGAGCACGTCGCCGCCGCGGTCCATGCGCACGGGCCAGTACGTGAAGCGCCCGGTCGGATCGTCGGGCCCGACGATGTAGCCGGGGCGCACGATCGTCGCGCGGCCGGGCAGCGTCGACTGCACCGCCTTTTCGCACTGCACCTTGAGGCCGCCGTAGTTGGCGTAGCCCGCTCCCATCGTCTCGACACTCGGATCCTCGAGCTTGGCGAGCTCGGCGTCCTCGTTCGCGCCCTCGACGTCGTTCTTCGCGTAGCAGCTGATGCTCGAGACGTAGATGTAGTGCGCGACGTTCGGCGCCAGCAGCTCGGCCGAGGCCTTGACGTGCCGCGGGTAGTAGCCGCAGTCGTCGAACACCACGTCGAACTTGCGGTCGGCGAGCGCCTTGATGCCCTCGCCCTTTTTCCGGATCGCGGTCGCCCTGCAGTTTCTCGACGTCGGGGAACAACCCGGGCCGAGTCTTGCCGCGGTTGAAGATCGTCACCGTGTGGCCGGCCTTCTGTGCGAGCTCGACCAGCGCGGGCCCGATGAAGCCTGTGCCGCCGAGGACGAGCAGCTTGAGCTTGCCGTCCTTCTTTTCGTCGGACGCTGCGCTCGCGCGCGGGGCCAGGATGGCGGCGGCAGTGACGGCTGCGCTCGCCTGCAGGAACTTTCGACGGCTGGTGCTCATGGGCTCTTCGGCTCCTCGGGGATCGGGGGGGGACGCGCACAGCATGCCTTGTCCCGCGCGCGATGGAGGTTCGCGACGGGAAAGACTTGGGTGTGCCGTGCATGGTAGAACGCGCTGCGCCGCGCGATGCAACCCGAGACCTTTCACTACCAACTCCCGCCGCAGGAGATCGTCGAGCTGCTCGACACGCCCGGTGCGCCGTGGCTGTTCCTCGCGCCCGACGCGAGCGGCTGGCTGGAAGTCGAGCATCCGCCGCTGCCTTCGCTGGCCGAGGTCGCGCAGCCCTTCGTGCGCCTCGCGGGCATGCGCATCGATCCCGCGACGAATGCACAGCGCCAGCTCGCCTTCGGGACCACGCTCGCGTTTGTGCAGCGCGCGAGCCTCGCGCGGCGCGAGTACGCGCTGCCCGCGGGTCGGCGCATCGCGTCGGTGCGCTGGTCGCACCGCTCGCAGAGCTTCGCGCTCGCGCTGGTCGGCGGCGCGGGCACCGAATTGTGGGTGGGGGAGCCCGGCGCAGGCGAATTGCGCCGCCTCGCGAGCGGACTGAACGCGATCTTCGGCGAGGGCTTCGAGTGGATGCCCGACGGCGAATCGCTGCTGCTGACGCTCGTGCCGCGCGCGCGCGGCGCGGCGCCGATCGCGCCCTCGTCGGCCGAGGGACCGCTGGTGCAGGAAGCGCACGGCGAGGTCACGCCGCTGCGCACCTACCAGGATCTGCTCGAGAGCCCGCACGACGACGCGCTCTTCGAACACTACGCGACGAGCGAGCTCGCGCTCGTCTCCAGCGCGGGCGGCGAGCCGCGGCGCTTCGGCGCGCCCGCGCTCTACGCCAGCACCGACGTCGCGACCGGCAGCGGATTCGTGCTCATCCAGCGCGTCTTGCGCCCCTTCAGCCGCTCGCAGCCGGTGCACGGCTTTCCCTACCAGCTCGACGTGCTCGACCTCGAGGGGCGCCTCGTCCGGCGCGTCGCGGACTTCCCCGAGCTCGCGAACGTCCCGGTCGAGGGCGTGCGCACAGGTCCGCGCGGCGTGCAGTGGAGCCCGCACGAGCCCGCGACGCTCCTGTGGGTCGAGGCGCTCGACGACGGCGATCCGCGCAAGACGGTTCCCGCGCGCGACCGCTGGATGCGCCTGGATGCGCCGTTCACAGGCGAGGCGCGCGAATTCCTGCGCCTCGAACAGCGCGCCGCAGCGCTCTCGTGGCTGCCCGAGCCCGCGCGCGTGATCGCGCGCCAGTACGACCGCGACCGGCGCTGGATGCGCACGAGCCTGCACGAGCGCGAGAGCGGCGCCGAGCTCGCGCTGCTCGACGACCGCGGGGTCAAGGATCGCTACGGCGATCCGGGCGGGCTCCTGACGCGCATGCAACGCAGCGGCAGGCGCCTCGTGCGCATCGAGGACGGCTTCGTCTTCCGCGCCGGCGAGGGCCAGGAAGAGCAGGGCCAACGGCCCTTCCTCGCGCGCGAACGTCTCGGCGAGCGCGAAACCACGCGCGAGGAATTGTGGCGCTGCGCGAGCGACACCTACGAGAGCGTCGTCGCGCTGCTCGAGGGCGAGGAGCGCGGCCGCTTCGTCACACGCCGCGAGAGCTCGCGCGAGCCGCCGAACCTGTTCGAGCGCCTGCTCGGCACGCAGGACGCGCGCCGTCTGACCGATTTCGGCGACCCGACGCCGCTCCTGCGCCGCGTCGAGCAGCGCCTCCTGCGCTACACGCGCGCGGACGGCGTCGCGCTCTCGGGCAAGCTCTACCTGCCGCCCGATTGGAAGGCCGGCACGCGCCTGCCGCTGGTCGTGTGGGCCTATCCGCAGGACTACCCCGACGAAGGCACCGCCGGCCAGACCAGCGGCACGCCGCACCACTTCACGCGCGTCGGCGGACCTTCGCAGCTCTTCTTCGCGCTCGCGGGCTACGCCGTGCTCGACGACGCCGCGTTGCCGATCGTCGGCCATCCCGAGACGATGAACGACACCTTTGTCGAGCAGTCGGTCTCGAGCGTGCGCGCCGCGATCGAATACCTCGACGAGGAGGGCATCGCCGATCCTGCGCGTGTCGGCGTCGGCGGCCACAGCTACGGCGCGTACATGACCGCGATGCTGCTCGCGCATTGCGATCTATTCCGCGCGGGGATCGCGCGCAGCGGCGCCTACAATCGCAGCTTGACCCCTTTCGGATTCCAGGCCGAGCGGCGCACGCTGTGGGAGGCGCCCGAGAGTTACCGCAAGCTCTCGCCCTTCTTCGACGCGTCGCGGATCAAGGTGCCGCTGCTCCTGATCCACGGCGCGGAGGACCAGAACCCCGGGACGCTGCCAATGCAGAGCGAGCGGCTTTTCCAGGCCCTGAAGGGCACCGGCGGCCGCGCGCGCTTCGTGACGCTGCCGCACGAGGGACATGCCTACCGCGCGCGCGAATCGGTGCTGCACGTCGTTTGGGAGATGCTGCGCTGGTTCGACGAGCACGTAAAGCACGGGACTCCAGCGGAAATTCGAACTCGGGCGTAGCATGTGGGCGGTCGCGCGCTGCGCGATTCGTGTCCCCCCACAGACCCAGCTTGGAGTTTCAAGCCATGCGACTGAACAGCTTCCTCGTTCCCGCGATCGCCTTCGGCGTGCTCCTCGGATCCGCAAGCGCCCAGTCGGGCACACTCGATCAAGTGAGCCCCTTCCCCTCAGGCGGCGGCGGCGCCTCGTTCAATGCCGACGCCACCAGCCTCACCTGGCAGTGTCAGGTGAAAGCCGGCATCCCCGGGCAGCTCGAAGGCGTCACGTTCTCGGCTGCGCAGGGCAATGCGGGCGCAACCTTCGATGTCCGTCTGCGCGCGGGCGCGGGCTGGAACGTCGGACCCGCGCTCTTCAGCGGAACGGTGACGAAGGGGCTCACGGGTGTGGAGGACATCTTCGTCGACATGACCTCCGCCGGCCTCACGCTCAACGCGAACGACCTGTTCGTGATCGAGATCCAGGGCACGGGAAGCGGAGTGTGGCTCGGCGGGAGCTACGTGCCGCCTCCCGGCGCGCCGCTCTACAGCGAGCCGCTCTTCCTCGGCGGTCCCGGCTGCTTCACCGACTGCGGTTGGCGCATCGCGTTCCAGACCTGGATGGTGGGCGGGTTCTCGAGCTTCTGCTTCGGCGACGGCACGCAGGCGACACCCTGCCCCTGCAGCAACAGCGGTCTCGCGGGCCGTGGTTGCAACAACTCCGCTGCGACCGGTGGCGCGCAACTCAGCGTGAGCGGGTCGACGGCCCCCGACAGCATCGGGTTGCACACGATCGGCGAGTTGCCGTCCGCGTTGACGATCTTCCTGCAGGGCAACGCCCAGATTTCCGCCGTGCCCTTCGGCGACGGTCTGCGCTGCGCGGGCGGGTTGCTGAAGCGCCTGTACGTGAAGTCGGCCGTCGGCGGCGCGGCGAACGCTCCGCTCGCCGGCGATCCGAGCGTCAGCGCGCAGTCGGCCAGCCTGGGCGACCCGATCGCTTCGGGTACCTCGCGCTGGTACCAGGCCTACTACCGCGACGCCAATCAGAGCTTTTGCCCGGCGCCGACGGGCAACACCTACAACATCAGCAACGCGGTGCGCATCAACTGGTGAGATCGCGCGGCCGGCGTGAGCGCTGACGGCGCTCCCGAGCCCGACGCACGCAAGGCCCTAGAGGCTCGCAGCGTGCGTCGGGAACGGGAGTCGTTCCAGCCGGCCCGCGCGACGTGGCGGCATTGAAATCACGCGCGAGGCGCGCACTTGGTCGAATGGTGGGGCGGTACGTCCGCCACGACGTTGAGCCCTTGACCAAGGAGTCGGATCCGATGCGACCCACACGACTGTTCTCTGCATTCCTCCTTCTCGGCGCACTTGCAGCGAGTGCCCAGGCGCAGAGCGGTCTGCTCGATCAGCTGAGCCCGCTCGGCACGGCCTCCTTCTCGCTCGCGAGTACCACGGATGTGTGGCAGGCACAGGTCCGCGCGGGCATGTCGGGCGCGTTCGAGGGCGTGACCCTCTCGACGGGAGCAGGTGCGGCAGGCCAGAGCTTCGCGGTGCGCCTGCGGCTGGGGCCCGGATGGAACACGACGCCGGTGCTCTTCAGCACCACTGCGGTCAAGCAAAGCGCTGTGGCGGAGGACATCTTCGTCGACATGAGGGCCGCCGGACTGACGCTCAACGCGAACGACCTGTTCGTGGTCGAGATCCAGGGCACGGGCGCTCCCGCGGTGCTCAAGGGAACCCACACGAACCCGCCGACGTTGCCGCCCTACCCCGAACCGATGTTCCGCAGCGGTCCGAATTGCTTCGAGGACTGCCGCTACCGCATCGCGTTCCAGACCTGGATGGTCGGGGAATTCACCAGCCTGTGCTTCGGCGACGGCTCGCAGGCGCTGGCTTGTCCTTGCAGCAACAGCGGCGCGGCGGGGCGCGGGTGCGAGAACTCGGCCTCCACCGGCGGCGCGCGGCTCAGCGCGAGCGGGGCGGCGACGCCCGACAGCGTCGAACTGCACACGATGGGTGAGCTGCCGACCGCGCTGACGATCTTCCTGCAAGGCAGCTCGCAGATCTCGGTCGTGCCCTTCGGCGACGGTCTGCGCTGCACGGGCGGGTTGCTGAAGCGCCTGTACGTGAAGTCGGCCGTCGGCGGCGCGGCGAACGCACCGCTCGCCGGCGATCCGAGCGTCAGCGCGCAGTCGGCCAGCCTGGGAGACCCGATCGCTTCGGGGACCTCGCGCTGGTACCAGGCCTACTACCGCGACGCCAACCAGAGCTTCTGCCCGGCGCCGACGGGCAGCACCTACAACATCAGCAACGCGGTGCGCATCGACTGGTGAGCTCGCGCGGGTGAACGGCGGCTCTCGACGGCGTAGCATGCGCCGCCGATGAGCCGCCGCCGCGTTTCCAGCCTGCCTCCGATCCCGCGCGATCCTTCCGACGACTACAGCATCGGCCCGGTCGCCGCGCGGCGCGCGCTGTGGTCGAAGGTCGCCGGGACGGATCCGCTGCACGTCGCGGGCGTGCCCGTGCCGCTCGCCTCTGCGCGCGGCAAGATCGAGAACCTGGTCGGCTTCGCGCAGGTGCCGCTGGGCCTCGCCGGTCCGCTGCGCATCGACTCTTCGCTCGGCACGCGCGAGCTCTACGTGCCGATGGCGACGACCGAGGGCGCGCTGGTCGCCTCGTACTCGCGCGGGATGAAGCTCTGCGCCGCCGGCGGTGCGCTGCGCGCGCGCGTCTTGCGCCACGGGCTCACGCAGTGTCCGATGCTCGTCTACCGCGACGCGGCCGCGGCCGAGCGCGCCTGCGGCATCGCGAACGCCAGCCTCGAGCGCTGGCAGAAGCTCGTCGCGACGACCACGCACCACGGCGCGCTGCGTTCGGCCGACGCGCGCGTGCTCGGCCGGCGCCTGGTGCTCGAGCTCGTCTTCACGACTGGCGATGCGATCGGGATCAACATGGCTGCGCGCGCCTCGGAGCTCGTCAGCGCCGACCTCGAAAAACGCACGAAGGCGCTCGCGCGCTTCGTCCACGGCCAGGACGTCGAGAAACGCGCCAACGCGAAGGCCCAGCTTTGGGGCCGCGGCCGCAGCGCGGTCGCCGACGTCACGATCCCGCGCAAGGCGCTGGCGCAGCTCGCGCGCACGACGCCGGAGAAGCTCGTCGCGATCCTCGAGAGCTACCGCGTCGGTTTCGCGGAGCTCGGCACGCACAACTGGCTCGTGCAGTCGGCCAACGGCCTGGCGGCGGTCTTCCTCGCCTGCGGGCAGGACCTCGCCTACGTGGGGGAGTGCGCCACGGGGCAGCTCGACTTCGCCATCGACGCGCGCGGCGACCTGTACGCGAGCGCGCACCTGCCGGCGCTGCTCGTCGGCACGGTGGGGGGCGGGAGCGGGCAGGGGACGGCGGCCGAGTGCCTGGCGCTCCTGGACTGCCTGGGAGAGGGCCGGGGCGACGCCTTCGCCGAGATCCTCGCGGCCACACTGCTCGCGGGCGACCTCTCGCTGATGGCGGCCTTCACCAGCCACGAGTTCGTCGCGGCGCACGAGCGCCTGGGCCGAAACCGGCCACAGGCCGCCGGAAAGGGCAAAAAGCCCCCGCGCCGCAAGCTCCGCCCTTGACCCGGGGGGCGTTCACGGTAACTTGCTTGGCCTCAAATTCTTGCGCCGGAGGTCCCGTCCTGTCCGGTGACTCCCGGACTCTGCCCCAATGAACGCCATGGCCAGCCTGACCAAGACCGACTCCCCCCGCAGCTTCAAGAACGTGAAGCGCGGCCTCGAGATGCACCGCAACATCGGCATCATGGCCCACATCGATGCCGGCAAGACCACGGTCACCGAGCGCATCCTGTACCTCACGGGCCGGATCCACGAGACCGGCGAGGTGCACGACGGCGAAGCGACGATGGACTTCCTCGAGGAGGAGCGCAAGCGCGGCATCACGATCCAGTCCGCCGCTACGGCCGCCGAGTGGAACAACCACTCGATCAACATCATCGACACGCCCGGCCACGTGGACTTCACGGCCGAGGTCGAGCGCAGCCTGCGCGTGCTCGACGGCGCGGTCGCGGTCTTCGACGCGGTGAGCGGCGTCGAGGCGCAGTCCGAGACCGTCTGGCGCCAGGCCAACCGCTACGGCGTGCCGCGCCTGTGCTTCATCAACAAGATGGACCGCGTCGGCGCGGACTACTGGGGCTCGGTCGACTCGATCCGCACGCGCCTGGACGCGCGCCCCGTGCCGATCCAGATCCCGGTCGGCCAGGAGAAGGACTTCCGCGGTGTCATCGACCTGATCCGCATGAAGATGTACGAGTTCCCCGAGGAGGCCGAAGGCAAGTCGTACCTCGAGAGCGAGATCCCGGCCGAGCTGCTGGAGGACGCCAAGCAGCACCGCCGCAAGATGATCGAGATCGCCGCCGAGTTCGACGAGACGCTGCTCGAGATGTTCATCGAGGAGAAGGAGCCCAGCGAGGAACTCGTGCTGAAGGCGCTGCGCGCCGGCACGATCAAGATGGAGATGACGCCCGTCGTGTGCGGCTCCGCGCTCAAGCACAAGGGCGTGCGCTTCATGCTCGACGCGGTCGTCGACTTCCTGCCCTGCCCCTTCGACCTCCCGGCCGTCGAGGGCATCGAGCCGCGCACCGACAACAAGCAGGTGCGCAAGCGCGACGCCGCCGAGCCGCTGTGCTTGATGGCCTTCAAGACCATCGCCGAATCGACCGGCGACCTGACCTTCGTGCGCGTCTACTCGGGCGTGCTCTCCAAGGGCACGGGCGTGATGAACGCGCGCACGGGCAAGATGGAGCGCATCGGCCGCCTCGTGCGCATGCACGCCAACAAGCGCGACGCGATCGACGAGATCCGCGCGGGCGACATCGGCGCGGTCATCGGCCTCAAGAACACCTACACGGGTGACACGCTCTGCGACGAGAACAACCCGATCGCGCTGAACAAGATCCAGTTCCCCGACACCGTGATCTCCATGTCGCTCGAGCCGAAGAAGTCGGCCGACCGCGACAAGCTCAGCGAAGTGATCGGCAAGATGATGCGCGAGGACCCGACCTTCCGCGCGCAGACCAACGAGCAGACCGGCCAGCTGATCATCAGCGGCATGGGCGAGTTGCACCTCGAGGTGATCGTCAACCGCATCTACAGCGAGCACAAGTGCGAGGTCGTCACCGGCAAGCCGAAGGTGGCCTACAAGCAGCGCTTGCGCCGCGCGCTCGAGACCGAGGCGCGCTTCATCCGCCAGTCGGGTGGCCGCGGTCAGTACGCCGTGATCACGGTCAAGTTCGACCCCGTCGCGACCAAGGACGGCGACCTCGAATTCGTGGACTCGATCAAGGGCGGTTCGGTGCCGCGCGAGTACATCCCCAAGGTCGAGCAGGGCCTGCGCGAAGGCTTCGCGGGCGGCGGCCAGACCGGATTCCCCTTCGTCAACGTGCGCGCCACGCTCACCGACGGCAAGTACCACGAGGTGGACTCGAGCGAAATGGCCTTCATCCAGGCCGGACACCTGGCCTTCCGCCAGGCCTCCGAGAACAACATCACGCTGCTCGAGCCGATCATGAAGGTCGAAGTGCGCGTGCCCGAGGAGTTCCTTGGCGGCGTCGTCGGCGACCTCAACTCGCGCCGCGGTGAAGTCAACGAAGTCGACTCGATCGGCAACCAGCGCGTCGTGCGCGCGCTCGTCCCGATCGCCGAGATGTTCGCCTACTCCTCTTCGCTGCGCGGCGCGACCCAGGGTCGCGGCTCGTACGCGATGGAGCTCTTCGAGTACCGCGACGTGCCCAACAACATCGCCGAGGAAGTGCTCAAGGGCGGCAAGGGCGGCTGAACCACTCCGAATTCCCCCCGGGGAGACGGAGCGAACGAAGCGGGACCGACCGGCGCCGAGCCGGTCGGTCCTTTTTTTCGTCCCGGGGTCGCGTACCATGCGCGCGGAGAGCTCATGACACGCACCGCCAAGCGCCGCTTCAGCCGCGAGATCACCGGCATCGTCGACGGAATCGCCTTCGGTTCCACGGGCCCGGTGCTCGTGCACCACTACGACCCGCCGGCGGGAGACATGTGGATCGACGACGTGATCCCCGGCAAGCTCGCTGCGCTCGACCGCTCGAGCGGGGAGGTGCTCTGGTCCTCGCCCTGCGAGGTCGGCTACGGCCGCGGCTTCGGCGCCGGCTTCGCGCAGGACGGCCACGCCGTGGTGCTCGGCCCGACGGCCAAGGGCCACATGCTCGTGCGCATGTCGATCCAGAACGGCGCCTTCGCCGGCGGGATCGAGATCGACGCCTTCGACGAAGCACACGTCGGCGGTGATCTGGCGATCACGGTCACGCCCAAGCGCGTGGTCGCCTTCGACACGAACAAGCTCACCGAGGCCTGGGAATACTCGCGCCCGGGCGAACGCTACCACCACGTCGCGCGCGCCGGATCGCGCGTGTTCATCGTCGCGACGCACTCCTCGAGCAAGCGCCAGGGCATCCTGTGCCTGGACGCGCACAACGGCGAGTTCCAGGGCGAGACGCTCGCGCCGCGGCCCTCGATCATCCACGGCATCGCGGCCAGCGGCGAGGGCCTGCTCGTGCTCACGCGCGACCTCGCCTCCGCGCTGCCGCGCGAGGTCGTCTCGCAGTTCATGATCGAGCTCTCGCGCCGCGAGGATGCGCGCCGCGGAGACACGCTCTCCCTGCTCGCACTGCCGGTCGGCTCCACCGCGGGCGACGCGCCGCTGTGGTGGGAAATCCTCTCGACACAGCCCGTGGACGAGGTTCCCGAGGTCGGGATCTCGGCCGAGAGCGGAAAGCTCTACCTCGTGCGCGGCGCGCTGCTCGAGGTGCGCGACACGCTGACCGGGCGAGTGCTCGGCGACTGGGCCATCCCGGGCCTGGACGAGAGCGTCTCGTGGCTGGTCGCCTCGGGCGCCGGGCTCCTGGCCGAGGAGTCGCGCATCTCGGTCTTCGAACTCCCCGCCTGACGCGGGAGCGCGTCAAGAACGGGCGCGCCAAAGGCCGATGACGGGGAAATGATTTCCCCGCTCCGCCGGCTGGTTTCGTGCTCGCTCCTCCTCGCGCTCGGCGCCTGTCACGGCGAGGAACCCGCACCTTCGTCCGCCGCGCCCGCGCTCGCGCGCCCTCCCGCACAGCAGCCGGCGCTCGCGCAGGCTTCGGTCGAGCCCTCGGAGATCGTGACGCAGGCGCTCGCGCGTGCGAGCTCCGAGCGCGGCACGGGTACCGCCGACGTGCAGTCCGCGCATTCGGACCGGCCGGCGCGCGCCGCGCGCAAGTTGCCCGCGCCGACCCTCGTGCAGGCACCGATCGACACCCGCGCGCTCGGCGCGCGTGGCCTGTTGCACTGGTTTCCCGAGGACGCGCTGCTCGTGCTGCGCCTGCCGCACGTCGAGTCGCTGGCGGAGTTCGCGCGGCGCACGACGCTCGGCAGGCTGTTCCAGGATCCGGCCGCGTTGCTCGCGCTGGGCGCGCAGGAGGGTCCGCTCGGGGAGCTCGCCGCAAAGGTCCACGACGAGGCGCCCGAGCTCGAACCGCTGCTGGCGAAGCTGCCGCAGCTGAAGGGCGAACTCGTCCTCGGCCTCGTGCGCGTGGGAGCGCCCGACCCCGCGCGAGCGGACCCCGCGCCGCGCGTCACCTTTGCCTTCGCCTTCGATGCCGGAGCGGCGGCCGACGAGCTGCAGCCACTGCTCGATCCGCTGCTCGCGCGATTGGAGCGCGAGAACCCGAGCGAGACCGCCGCCCCGCACGAGGGCTGGGGCCTGCGCGGATGGAGCGGCGAGAGCTGCTTCGAAGTGCGCCGCTTCGGCAACGTGTTCACGGCTCACTTCGGCAGCGATCCGGACTTCGCAGGCGCGTTGCGGCCCGCGGGCGCGGGCGCGAGCTTCGCCTCGTCGGCCTTGGTCGTCTCCTCGGTGGATCTCGATGCGCAGGGCCGCGGCGCGCTCGAGCTTTACGTGCACGCCGATCCGCTCTGGAAGCTGCTGAGCGAACTGCCGCAGAAACCGGGCCTCGAGACGCTCGGAAAGCTCGGCCTGCAGGGTGTGCACGGTCTCTCGTTCGCGTTCGGACTGGGACCGCGGGGTGTCGCCGAGGCGCACACCTGGTGCGCACCCGAGCACGCCGACATCGTCTCGCGCGTCTTCGCCTCGCAGCCCGCGCAGCGCGATCTGGCGCGCTGGATCCCCGCGGATTCCGCGACCGCGGCGCTCAACTTCTTCGACCTGCGCGAACTCTACTCGGCGATCGTCGCACTGCTCCCCGACGAGGAGCGCACCGAAATGCTGACCGGCCTCGAACAGCTGCGCTCGCGCACGCGCATCGACCTCGTCACGGACGTGTTCGAGAATTTCGGTCCGGGCTTCGCGCTCGTCGCACGCGGCGATCCGGCCGAGTGGGCGGAGCACTCCGCCTCGCTGTGCCTGGTGCTGCAGACACACGATGACGACAAGGTCGGCGAGCTGATCGGCCGGCTCACGCCGCTGCTCCCGCCGGCACTGAAGCGCCGCAGCGCGGAGTTCGCGGGCCGCGCGCTGCTGGTCTACGACCTCGCGCCGCTGGGACTGCCCGCGCAGAGCCTGTGCGTCGCGCGCGTCGACGGGGCGCTGCTCCTCGCGACCGATCAGCGCCTGCTCGAGAGCTGCCTGCTCGCGGGCAAGCAGCCGGGGACCAAGCAAGCCGAGCTCGCCGCGGCGCTCGAGGGCGACGACGTGATCGGCGCGACGCTCACGGCCTGGGCGGGCGGGCTCGCGCCGACCTTGACGGTGCTGCGCAAGACCCAGCGCGGGCTCGAGCTCGGCGCCGATGACGGTTCAGCCTCGGCCGGGGCGGGCTTGATGATGGTGGCTCCGATCGCGGGCTCGATCGCGATCCCCAAGCTGATGGCCGCGCGCCTGGACGCGAACCAGGCCGCGGCGGAGGCCAACATGCGCTGCATCACGCTCTCCCAGGCGCAGATCCAGATCTCGGGCGCGGTCGACATCGACCGCGACGGCAGCGGGGAGTACGGCACGCTGGGTGAGCTGTGCGGGACGATCAAGCTGCGCGGCGACGACGAGGCGCTCGATCCGGCGATCCTCGCACTCGGCAACGTCGAGGACGGCGTGGCCACGCGCAGCGGCTACCACTTCCTCGTGTACCTGCCGGCGCGCTCGGGTGGGGGCTTCGTCGAGGCCAAGGCGCAGGACGGGGGCGACGTGCTCCCCAACCAGGCCGAGATGCACTACATCGCCTGCGGCTGGCCGGTCGATGCGGGGGCCACGGGCACGCGCATCTACTTCGTGGACGAAGCGGGCTTCACCCTGGCCTGTGCGAACGCCGGCGGGCGCTACTCCGGCCTGGGACAGCGGCCGTCCTGGGACGCGTACCTGCCCGCCAAGCAGGGCGTGGACCGCTCCAACGGACTGGCCTACACCGGCCGCGACGGATTGACCTGGCAGCGGCTTCCCGACCCTCGTCGCTAGGCGCCCGCGCGCCCGGAGCGCATTCCGGCTACAATCCCCGCCTTCGCGGGCTCTTCGTACCCGCGCGCACCATCCCCGGCCTGCGAGAGTGCCGGGCGATCCTATCCCTTTCACGCAGGTACCTGCCGTGACCGCCACCCCGATCCTGGAGACCCTTGCCAAGGAGTTCTCCGCCAATCCCGAGCACGTCCAGAACGCCTTGACGATGCTCGACGCCGGACTGTCCGCCCCGTTCATCGCCCGTTTCCGCCGCAAGGAGATCGGAGAGCTCACCGAGAGCGTCATCCGCCGGCTGAAGCGCATCCGCGAAGAGCTCGAGGAGCTCGACCGCCGCCGCGGCACGATCCTGCGGCTGCTCGAGAAGGAGCCGAGCGCGACGCCCGAGAAACTCGAGGCGATCCGGCGCACGACCGACCGCTTCGAACTCGAGGACCTCTTCATCCCGCACCGCCGTCCCGAGCCGGAGGTGCAACTTGCACTCGACCGCGGACTCGGCGCGCTGGCGGACCTGCTCGTCGCGTCGATCCCCAAGTCGGAGCGCGCGGCGATCCTGGGCGTGAGCGAGGGCGATCTCGACGAGCGCGACTCGAAAGCCGAGGAGGGTGAGGGCGAGCCCGAGGCACACGCGGCACCTGCGGCGCAGGAAGCCGCGTCCGAGACCCCGGCTGCAGAAGCGGCCCCTGCCGCCGAAAGCGCGCCTGCCGAGCCCGCGTCGGCCGAAAACAGCGCCGACGAAGCCGAGGAGGATGCTCCCGCGAAGGCTCCGACGCTCGAGCCCGAGACCGTCGCGCAGCACCCGCACATCGATCCCGCTGCGGCCATGAACGCGCAGCTCGCGCGCGTGTGCCAGGATTTCGTGCGCCCCGACAAGGGCATCCACACCGAGTCCGAGGCGCTCGCCGGCGCGCTGCGCATCCTCTCCGACCGTCTCGGCCGCGATCCGCGCCTGCGTGGAACGCTGCGCCGTCTGCTCGGCAAGCACGGCCAGCTGAGCGTGCGCCCGACCGTCGACGACTCGCGTCTGGGCCGCCACCGCAGCGTCGCGCGCATCAACCAGCCGCTGCGCCAGATCCAGGGCCACCGACTGATCGGCATCCGCCAGGCGCAAAAGGAGCGCGTCGTCGCGACGCAGCTCACGCTGCCCGTCGAGCGCGGACTGCCGCGCGTGCGCGCCGCGCTCGGCCGCCACACGCACCCTGCCTACGAGCAGGTGCTGCACGACGTTGCGCTGCACGCGCTGCAACACCGCCTCGTGCCCATGCTCGAAGCCGACGTGCGGCTCGAGCTGAAGGAGCGCGCCGACGCGGAAGCGCTGCGCTTCCTGAGCCAGCATCTGCGTCAGATCCTCGCCACGCCCTACCTCGGCGACATGCCGGTCGCGGGCGTCGACGTCAGCGCGAAGGGCGACTGGACGATCCAGATCGTCGACGAGCGCGGCGAGCCGAGCGGCACCGAGACGCGCATCGAGACCGCGGGCAAGGACGCCGCGGCACTCGGGGCGGAGCTCAAGGCGCTGCTCGATCCGACGCCGGTGCGCGTGCTCGCGCTGGGCAACGGCAAGGGACCGCGCGCCGCGGTGCTCGCCATCCGCGCCGCGCTGCGTGCGGTCGAGAGCGACCGCAGCGTGCTCGTCGTCAACGAGGCCGGGCTCTCGAGCTACGCGAACTCCGAGGTCGCGCGCCACGAGCTGCCCGACCGGGCCGTCCCCGTGCGCATGGCGATCAGCCTCGCGCGGCGGCTGCAGGACCCGCTCTGCGAAGTGCTCAAGATCGACCCGCGCCACCTCGGCCTGGGCAGCGAGCAGGGCCTGGTCAGCAAGGCCAACGCGCGCCGCGTGCTGACCGAGACGATCGAGTCGTGCGTGGCGCACGTCGGATGCGACCTGAACCGCGCTCCGGTGTCGTTCCTGATGCACTTGCCGGGCCTCGACCGCGAGGCGGCCAAGAAGCTCGTCGCGCGCCGGACCGAGCGCCCGTTCACCAGCCGCGAGGAGCTGCGCCAGGAAGGCCTGCTCAGCGAGGCGCAGTGGGCGAGCGTGATCGCGTTCCTGCGCATCCACGGCGGAAGCGAGCCGCTCGACGCCACCAACCTGCACCCCGAGCAGTACCCGCTGGTGCAGCGCATGCTCGACAGCATCGGTGCCTCGGCTGAGCAGGCGCTCGGCCGGCCCGGCGCGACGAAGGGCCTGCGCCGCGTCGACTTCGACGTCGACGAGGGCACCTGGCGCGACCTGATGCGCGAGATCAGCTTCCCCGGACGCGATCCGCGCGGCGTGCAGCACAAGGTCAACCTGCTCGATCCCAACACGGATCCGCTGCGGCTCACCAAGGACCGCGTCGTCGAGGGCATCGTGACCAGTGTCTCCTCTTTCGGCTGTTTCGTGGACGTGGGCCTCGCACAGGACGCGATGGTGCACATCAGCGAGACCTCCGAGCGCTACGTGCGCGACGCGCGCGAGATCATCTCGGTCGGCGAGACGGTGCGCGCGCGCATCCTCGAGTCCGGCGGCCAGCGCCTGGCGCTGTCCTTCAAGCACCTGCCTCCGCCCGAGCGCGAGCAGCGTCCCGCGCGTCCTCCGCGCGAGGGTGGAGCGGGTCGCGGTGAGGGCGGCGAGGGTGGCGGACGGCGTGGCGGCCGTGATGGCCGTGACGGCCGCGATGGCCGCGGCCGCGGACGCCGCGAGCGCGAGGAACCGCCGGTGAACCCGAACTTGCGCGCGGCGCAGGTGCGGCGCGACGGTCTGGTCGTGCGCGCGAGCAAGGGTGCCAACCGCTTCGGCGGGAAGGGTCGCGACGGCGAGCGCGGCGCTCGCGGGGAGCACGACGAGCACGTGCGCCTGGACAAGGTCGACACGGGCGGACAGAAGGCCTTCAAGCCCTTCGCGTCCTTCTTCAAGGCTGACAAGCAGCCGGCCGAGGGGAACTCAGATTCCGCGTGAGCGCGCCATGCCGTCGGCGGCGGCGCGCACGCGCGGATCCGCGAGCAACTGCGAGAGCTGCTCGAGCTTCTCTTCGTAGGTCTGCTGGCCGGTAGGCAGCGCCCCGTCGAAGATCGAACTGTCCTGGGGCAGCGGGCTGGCGCCGTCGGCGAGGTGGTCGAGCACGCCCAGTCCCATGGCGGGCGCCTGGGGCTCGGCCGCAGGCAGGTCCCAGCCGCCGCTCGCGGGAACTCCCTGCAGCAGCGAGTCCTGGAGCTGCGTCACCTGCTCGCAGGTCGACTGCAGCGACTGCTGCATCTCCTGCAGCGTGCCTTCGAGCGCGCCCTGCTGGGAGCGCATGCGCTGTTCGAGTCGCGCGCCGACCTGGTCGAGGCTCGCGGCGAGGCGGTACATCGCGTCGCGCGTGGTGCTCTCGTTCGCGGCGGCGATCTGCGTCGGCAGGTCGCGGCCGAGGTTGGCGAGGTGGTCCTTCAGGTAGACGAACTCCACGCGCAGCTCCTGCATGCTCGTGCGCGTCTGCGCCAGGTCGGTGACGAACTGGTCGAAGATCAGGCCGTGGTCATCGCTCTGCGCGAGTGACTCGAGGTTGCGGCCGAGCGAGCGCGCCAGGATGCTGATCGAGAACATCAGCGCGGAGACGGCCCACAGCACGCCGGGGGTCAGGCCTTGGGCGCTCGCGTGCTCGAAGACCTGCGCCTGCGCGGGGAGCAGCTTCGGGCCGTAGAGGAAAAACACGCCGCCGACGCCCGCGAGGAGTCCACCGATCGAGAAGAGCAGCGAGCCCATCCAGGCATCCACCTTCTTCGCCGGACCGGCCAGGGTTCCCGCTCCCGATTTCCACGGACGGTTCCTCGTCCTGCATGGAATCCCGCTTCGACATGACGCCTCGTTTCTCGTTCACGCTGGTGCTGCTCGGGGAATGCACATGCAAACCCCTGGACCCCGGGTCCGGCGGAGGGGAATTCGGCAGGAATCGGCCTTCGACTTGAGGGCGGAAGGAATCTCCCTGCCGATCACGGGACCGTGGGCCGCGGACTTCCTGCAGCCATCCCCCCCGAGTAGATTGGATCCGCTGCCATGGCCCAACCCAGGACGATGAAAGGAACCGCCGTGGCCCCGGGGCTGGCCCTGGGCCCCGTCCACATCGTGCGCGCCACGCCGCACGTGGTGCCGACCTGGACGGTCCCCGACGAGGAGATCGAGCGCGAGATCGCGCGTCTGGCCGAGGCCGTGGATCTCGCGACGGACGAATTGCGCCGCCGCCAGCGGCTCGTGGCGGCCCAGAGCGGCGAGAAGGACGCCGAGATCTTCTCCGTCCACCGCCACCTGCTCAACGACCGCACCACGCTGCGCAAGCTCGAGGGCAGCATCCGCGACCAGCGCGTCAACGCCGAGGCCGCCGTGCAGCAGCTGATCGAGCGCTTCCGGCGCACGCTCTCCGACCTCGAGGGCGACAGCGTGCGCGACTACGCGGCCGATTTCAGCGATCCCTGGCGCCTCGTGCTCGACCTCCTGATGAGCCACGAGCGCGAGACGATCGCCTCGGGCACCGGCCAGGTCGTGCTCGCCGCCGCCGAGCTCACGCCGCAGGTCGCGACCTACCTCGAGCGCGACCGCATCCAGGCCATCGTGACCGAGACCGGCGGGCGCTTTTCGCACGGGGCGGTGCTCGCGCGCTCCTTCGGCATCCCGTGCGTGGTCGGTCTGCCGAACCTGATCGCGCGCCTGGAGCAGGGCATGCGCGTGTGCGTCGACGGCGACCGCGGCCTGCTGCAACTGCGCCCCGAGCAGGAGGACGTCGACCAGTTCCTGGCGCGCCTCGCGCGCCGGCAGGCGCGGCAGAAAGCGCTCGCGCTGCACGCCGCGCTCCCGAGCGAGACGCCCGACGGCAAGCGCCTGCTGGTCACGGCCAACATCGAGAGCGTGCGCGACCTCGACACCTTCGACGTCACGCACTCTGACGGCGTCGGTCTCCTGCGCACCGAGTTCCTCTACATGGAGCGCAACCAGTTCCCTTCCGAGGACGAGCAGTACCGGCTCTACCGCCAGGTGTTGCGCCGCATGGAAGGGCGCCCGATGGCGCTGCGCACGCTCGACATCGGCAACGACAAGCAGTTGCCGTACTTCAAGGTGCCCAAGGAATCCAACCCGGCGCTGGGCTGGCGCGGCCTGCGCATCTCGCTGCAGTGGCCTGACCTGCTGCGCGTCCAGCTGCGCGCCGCCCTGCGCGCGAGCACGCACGGCCAGCTGCGCATCCTGCTCCCGATGGTGAGCTCGGTCGAGGAAGTCCAGGAAGTGCACCGCATCTTCGACGATGTGCGCCGGCAGCTCCACGACCAGGGCTACGAGGTCGCGCCGAACATCCCGGTCGGAGCGATGCTCGAGGTTCCCTCGACGCTGTTCGTGCTCGATCACCTGCTCGCGCAGGTCGATTTCGTCTCGGTAGGCACCAACGACCTCGTGCAGTACCTGCTCGCCGCCGACCGCGACAATCCGTGGGTGGCGCGGCTGTACGATCCCTCGCACCCGGCCGTCATCTCGGCGCTCGGGCTGATCGCGCGCTCGGCGCGGGCCGCGGGCAAGCAGAGTTCGGTGTGTGGTGAGATGGCCGGCGACTACGCGACCGCGCTGATGCTGCTCGGCATGGGCTTCGATGGCGTCAGCGTCGCGCCGAACCTGCTCAACGAGATCAAGTACGCGGTGCGCCGCACGCCTTCCGACGAGACCCAGGAGATCGCCCGGGCAGCGCTCGCCGAGTCGAGCAGCGAGGGCGTGCGCCGCGTGCTGCAGGAAGTGCGCGAGCGGCTGCACGCACGCCAGGTGGATCACAATCTGCAGGAAGCCGCGATCCAGGACGGCGAGGCCGACGAGCCTTCCGAGATTCGGGAATAGCTCCCGCGGCCGCCGCGCCGCCGATTTCCGGAATAGCGGATTCCTATGCGCCTCGCTACCCTGAGCGCGGAGGAAAAGGGGGGAACTACCGTGCGTCGAACCTGGGGAGCAGAGAGACCCGCCACGCCGCGCCGCGGTCGTTGGAGCCAAGCAGAGGTCGCGCGCTTGCGCGAGCTCTACGGGCTGCGCGACGAGCAGGCGATCGCCAAGGAACTCAACCGGCCCGTCGCCAGCGTGCGCAAGATGGCCGAGGAGATCTTCCAGGCCGCCCCGCGCACCGGTCCCTGGAGCGCGCAGGAGATCCAGGAGTTGAAGCGCTACCTCGGTGGCACGACGCTCGAGATCATCGCGCGCAAGCTGGGCCGCCCAGCCGAGGAAGTGGGCCAGCAGATCGAACAGTTGCGCAGCTTCCAGCAGAGCGGGCGCTGGACGCAGGAGGAGATCGCCGAGTTCAAGCGCCTGTACGGCACGCGCACCGACGACGACATGGCGCTGATCTTCGGGCGCACGCTCGACTCGGTGAAGCGCCTGGGCGCGCGCTACTGCTTGGCGAAGGACAAGGCTTTCGTGCGGCGCCTGACGGGTTCGGCGGCGACGCGCATGCCGCGCTGGGACAAGGAGGCGATCGGCATGCTGGTCGAGCTCTATCCCAAGACGGCCAACCTCGATCTCGCGCAGAAGCTCAACCGCTCGGTGAAGAGTGTCGTCTCCAAGGCCCACAACCTGGGCCTGAAGAAGGAGATCGAACGCCTGCGCGAGATGGGCCGCGAGAACGTCGGCATGCGCTACCGCAAGACGACGATCGCCTGAGGAAGCCGCATCTGCTCTCGCGCGCGGCGCGCGGCGTTCTGGGTTGTCGCTTTGTGGGTGCTACCGTTCTCAGGCGGACTCGTACAGCCGTCCTTCTGTCGAGGCGGCCCTGCGCAGGGCTCCGTCCAGGGCAGCGAGCGGCAGGTCGAGTCGTTCGGCGAGTTCGAGGTAGGTCGCGTCGTAGATCGTGAGCCCCGATTCAGCGGCGATCTCGAGGATCCGGCCCATCGCGCGCCCCTTGGGTGTGGGAGTGAGTTCGATGGGCAGCCCGTCGAGAAACTCGAGTGCACCGGTCAACTGCTCCTCGTCGATGCGCTTCCTGCGTACCGCAACCAGGAGCCCGTTCGTTACCTCGAGAGCCCACAACTCGGGCGCAGCGACCTTGGTTTCGAGTAGTTCGTCGAGCAATCCCTCGGTGTAGTCGGAACTCTCGTCCTCGAAGCACCAGGCCAGCGCTACCGAGGCGTCGAGCACGAGCTTCATGCGCGTCCCTCGTCGATCAGGTCGCGCAGTTTGAGCCCGCGCAGCCGCATTCCCTTGCGCAGCTTGCGCAGGCCGGCGATGGCCTCCTGGACCTGCCCCCGTTCGACGCCTTCGTCGTAGGGGACGAGGCGGGCGATCGGCGTCCCGTGTCGTGTGATCACGACGCTCTCTCCCTTGCTGACCCGCTCGATCAACTCGGAAAGCCGGTTCTTGGCCTCGAAGGCCCCCAGGGTCGTCGTCTTGGGTCGGATCATGGCATTTCCCTTTTCGTCAGCCTGTTCAAGCTAGCTTGAACAGGCCTGTTTGTCCAGGGCACCCCCGCGCCCTACCAGATCCGCTCCGCGTGCAGCGTGCAGGCGCCCATCTGGTTCTGGACCGTGCCCGTCACCAGCAGCGCGCCGAAGGACGCGAGCTGCGCGCCGTCGCGCTCGTAGACGTCGGGGAACACGACCACCTCCGCGAGCCCGCTCTCGTCCTCGAGCGTCAGGAAGCGCATCGAACGCCCGTCGCTCGTGCGCACGTGGCGCGTCGCCGCGGGCCAGCCGCGCAGCGAGACACGCGCGCCCTCGAAGCGCGCCAGCTCGCCGCAGGGGATCGGGTTCTTCGCTCGCATGCCCTGCATGCGCGCGTCGGCGGCGCAGGGAAAGAGCTCGAGCGGGTGCGCACTCACGGTCAATCCGAGCAGCGCGAATTCCTCGCGCGCGCGCTCGGCGGGATCGGGATCCGGCAGGCGCGGCAGCGCGAGTGCGGGCGCCTCGGGCTCGGGGAAGAGCGCCGCGCTCTCGCCGCCGGCGAGCTCGAGCTTGCCGAGCGCCAAGCCCTTGCCGTTCCAGCCGGCGGTTTTCGCGCGCGCGGCCTCGACGGCGTTCTTCGCGCGCTTCTTCGGCGTTCCGCGGCAGGCGGCGAGCAGTGCGGGGTCCAGACCGAGATCGCTCTCGCCCGGCCGCGTGCGCGGCAGCGCGCGCGCGGGAGCGCGCAGCAGCGCGAGGCGCCAGAGCAGCTCGGGGATCGTGCGGTCGAGCGCCGCGAAGGCGCCGCAGCGGATCAGTGCGGCTGCCTCGTCCGACTGCGCGAGGGTGCGCTCGAGGAACTCGGGCAGCGAGACGAAGGCGCCGCGCTGCGCGCACGTTGCGAGCAGCGCATCGAGCGTCTTCTGCGAGAGCCCCTTCACTTGTCCCAGGCCGATGCGCAGCGCGGCCGTCTCGCCGAGCCACTCGGGCGCGAAGCTCGCGCCGCTCTGGTTCACGTCGGGCGGGAGGATCGCGACACCCAGGCGGCGCGCCTCCTCGACGTAGACGCGCGCGTCGTAGTAGCCCGTATCGCTGGCGAGGAAGCTCGCGAGGAACACGGCCGGGTGGTGCGTCTTGAGCCAGGCCGCGCGCCAGGAGATGCGCCCGTAGGTGACCGCGTGCGCCTTGCAGAAGCCGAAGGAGGCGAAGTTCGCGATCAATTCCCAGACGCGCTCGGCGTCGGGCTTCGCGATGCCCTGTTCTGCGGCGCCGGAGAGGAAGCGCTCGTGCAGCGGAGCGAGCTCGTGCGCGCGGTGCTTCGTGAGCGCGCGGCGCAGCAGGTCGGCCTCGGCGAGATCCATCCCGGCGACGAGCGACGCGGCCTGCATCACGTCCTCCTGGTAGAGCATCACGCCGAAGGTGTCCCAGAGCAGCTCGGTGAGGCGCGGGTGCACGGGCGTCGGCGGCTCGAGCTTGCGAAAGCGCCGCACGTAGGCGTCCTTCATGCCGGAGGAGGCCGGACCCGGGCGGATGAGCGCCACGGCCTGGATCACGTCGTCCATCGTGCGCGCGCCGATCTGCTGCAGCAGGTTGCGCATGCCAGGCGACTCGATCTGAAAGCAGCCCAGCGTGCGGCCCTCGCCGAGCGTGCGCGCCGTCTCCGGCTCGTCCTCGGGCAGCGCGGCGAAATCGACCGTGACGCCGCGCGCGGAAAGGTGCTTCAGGCAGTCGTCGATCGTGGTCAGCGCGCGGTTGCCGAGCAGGTCCATCTTGACCAGGCCGATCGCCTCGACCGCGTCCTTGTCGAACTGCGCGGCGATCACACCCTTGGCCGCGCGGTGGCAGGAGACGTGGTCGGTGATCGACTCGGGCGCGACGACGACGCCGCCGGGATGCAGACCGAGGTGGCGCGGCGCGTCGACGAGCGCCGCCGCGCGCGCGAGCGCCTCCTGGAAGCGCGCGTCCTCGAAGGGAAAGCCCGCGGCCTCGGGCGTCTCGCGCAGGACCTGCTCGATCGGGTTCATGCCGGGCACCGCGACCTCGAACTCGCTGTGCTCCTCGTCGGCGCTCGCGGCGCTGCCGTCGAAGTCGCTCCTGGGGTTCGTGTAGTAGTAGGGCAGGCGTTTCGACCAGCGGTTGACCTCCGCCGGCGGGATGCCGAGCACCAGCGCGCACTCGCGGAAGGCCGCGCGCAGCCCGCAGCGGTTGAGCGTCGCGATCATCGCCGTGCGCTCGACGCCGAAGAGCTCGCCGACGTGCTCGAGTACCTCGTCGCGCCGGCGCCAGCAGAAGTCGAGGTCGATGTCGGGCCGGTCCTTGCGCGCCGGATTGAGGAAGCGCTCGAAGATCAGCCGGTAGCGCAGCGGATCGGCGTCGGTCAGCTCCAGGCAGTAGGCCACCAGGCTGTCGGCCGCCGAACCGCGGCCGACGCAGGGGATCGACTGCGCCTTGGCGAAGTCGGCGATCTGCATCACGAGCAGGAAGTAGGGCGCGAAACCCAGGCGCTCGATCGTGGTGAGCTCGTAGTCCAGGCGCCGCAGCACCTCGGGTTTCAGCGGCCGGTAGCGCCGCCGCGCGCCGTCGAAGGCGAGCTTGCAGAGCTTCGAATAGGGCGTCTCGCCGGGCTCGAGCGCGATCGTGGGGAAGACGATCCCACCGAGCGGCGGCGCGTAGCTGCAACGCTGCGCGACCGCGAGCGTGCGCTCGAGCGCGCCGGGGAGATCGGCGTAGAGCGCGCGCATCTCGGCTGGGGCGAGCAGGTGCAGCGGCTTCTGGGCCAGCCATTCGGCAGGTAGATCATCGAGCAGAGCGTTGTGCTTGATCGCGACGCGCAGACGATGGTCGCGCTCGCCCGATGCAAGCGCGGCGTAGACGTCGGGCACGGCCAGGATCGCGGCGTCGACCGCGCGCGCGGCCTCGGCGAGATCGCGTGCGCTCGCGGCGCGCGCGGGCGGCGGCACCTTGGGGTGCTCGAGCGCAGCTTCTTCCGCACGCAGGTCGAAGGTGCCTTCGTCGAGCCGGATGTGCCGCGGCGCCGCGTGGGCTGCGTTGCGCGGCAGCTGCGACACGTCGCTCGCGCGCGAGCTCTTCGTGTGCAGCGCAGCGGGGGAGATCGCGGCGAACAGGTTTCCGCGTTCGACGCGCCCCGCGAGCGCGAGCAGCAGGCGCGGATGGTCGGCGAGCAGGATCAGGCCTTCCTGGTGGCGCGTGACGCTGTCGACGAGGTCGAAGTGTTCGGGCCCGTCGAGCTGCGCATCCTTGCGGCCGGGATCGTCGCCGAGCGCTCGCGCGCTGACGAGCTTGCACAGGTTGCGGTAGCCCTGCGCGCTCTCGACCAGCGCGACCACGCGGCCGGGCAGGCCCGAGGGATCGGAGATCTCGGCGCCGACGATCGAGCGGAAGGGAGTGTCCTCGAGCGTGGCGAGCGTCGAACCCTGCGTCGCGCCGGTCGCCTGCAGGTACTCGACCAGGCTCGAGAGCGTGTCGACCTCGGTCAGCGCGAGACCCGGGAGCCGAGCTCGCGCGCGCGCGCGACGAGCTGCGCCGGCGAGTCGACGCCGGTCATGAAGGAGTGGTGTCCGTGGACGCGGAGGGGGACGTACATAGGGCGGCCCACCACCCCGGGCGGAAAACCCTAACGGATCACGAACTCTTTGTCGAGGGGCTGCGCTTCCCGCCCATCACCAGCAGCACGCCGCCGAGGATCGCCGCCATCCCGCCGATCGTCCAGCCCGTGATCGGCTCGTCGCCGATGAACGCGCCGATCGCGATCGCGACCGGCGGCGTCGCGTAGGAGATCAAACTCATGCGGTAGGCGCTCGTGTGCCGCAGGAGCCAGAAGTAGATGCCGAAGGTGAAGGCCGTGCCGGCGAGCGCCAGGTAGGCGACGCTGGCGATCGCCCCGGGCGTCCAGTGCGCGGGCGCGTCGCGCTCGCACCCGAAGGAGAGCAGCGCCAGCGTGAGCGCGCCGATCCACATGCCGTTGCGGTTGAGCAAGAGCGAGCTCGTTCCGCCGCCGTGCTTCTTCACCAGCGTCGTGCCGACGGTCGCGACCAGCGGGCTCCCGAGCAGCACGCAGCCGCCGACGATCGCCTCGCTGCTGATCGCGGGCAGGTCGGTCAGGAAGAGCAGCCCGACGCCGACGAAGCCGAGCACGAAGCCCAGCCACTGGCGCGCGCGCAGGCGCTCGTGCGCGAGGAACAGGTGGCCCGAGGCGGCCATCATCAGCGGATAGACCGACCACAGCACGCAGGCGAGCGCGGATGGGATGCGCGTCTCGCTCCAGTACACGAACGCGTACGACGCGGCGAAGTTGAGCGTGCCGAGCGCGAACGAGAGCCAGAAGGGCGGGGCCGTTCCGCCCTCGCGCTTGCGCGCGAAGTGCGCCACGAGCGTCATCACCGCCGCCGCGATCGCGAAGCGCACGGCGGCGGATTGGAACGGCGGCAGATCGCGCAGCCCGACGCGGATCACGAACCACGTGCTGCCCCAGATGAGGCACATCAGCGTGATGTAGAGGCTGGCGAGCGCGCTGGAGGGCATGGGGGGCGGCTGATTCTGCGTCCGGGCCCAGTGGGTTCAAGGATGGCCTGATTCCACACCCAGCGAGTGGCCTTTGTGGAGTGTCTCGGATTGTTCAGACGCTGTCTGAAAAATTGCGCGCGACTCGCCTGTTCGACGTCTTCTTCACTGATTCAACGACGGCGTGCGCAATCGCAAGCCGTCCTTGCCGAGCGGGTACTGGTCGGCGAGCAGGAGGCTCGTCGCGCGCAGCACGCCGCCGAAGCCGTGTTTCTCGCGCAGCGCGTCGACGGTGCGTTCGAGGCGCTGCAGGCGGTCGGCGCGGCTTTCGCGCGGTTCGGGGGCAGGCTCGTCGGTGGGGGCGTCGGTGGGGGCGGGCGTCAAAAAACCAGGCGGGCTGGTTTTTTGACACTCGTCGAAGAGTTGCAGTTGGTGGCCGCCGCGGGGGGTGAAACCCTCGAGCGTGAGGCCGACGCGTTTCACGAGCGCGCGGCGGCGGGGGAGCTCGCGGAAGAGGGCCAGAGCACGGCGCAGGAGCTCGTCGGTCGAGTCGCTGGGTTCGAGGCGCGCGCGTTTCTCGAACTCGGCCGGCTCGGAGGGCTCGACGCGGCGCAGCGCGGGTGCGCGCGTGTCGACGTAGGCGACGCGCACGGCGAGCGAGCTGGTGCAGCGCGCGAAGCCGCGCAGGCGCTGCGCGGCGCGCTCGACGAGGTAGCCGAGCATCGCCTCGACGAGTTCGCGCCTTCCTTCCTCGGGCTCGAAGGTGCTGTCGCGGCGGATCGAGAGCGGCGGGCGCAGGACGAGCGCGCCGTGCTCGTCCTCGGTGATCGAGCTCTCGACCGGCTCGGGGTCGATGCCGCGCGCGCGCTCGTGCAGCACGAGGCCGGCGCGGCCGAAGCTCGTGTAGAGGATCTCGCGCGGCACGAGCACGAGCTCGCCGCAGGTGCGGATCGCGTAGCGCTGCAGCTCGCGGCCGATCTTGTGGCCGGCGCCGGGCAGGTGCGCGACGGGCAGGAGTGCGAGGAAGCGCTCTTCCATGCCGGGCAGGATCTCGGCCACGCCGCCGGGTTTGGCGAGCTTGCCCGCGATGCGCGCGAGCGTGCGGTTGGTCGCGACGCCGATCGTGACCGGCAGGCGCAGTTCGCTGCGCACGAGGGCGCGCACCTGTTCGGCGACCGCGAAGGCCTCGCCGTGCAGCCGCTGCGTGCCGCCGAGGTCGGCGAAGAAGTCGTCGATCGAGGCGATCTCGACGCGCGGCGTGAAGCGCAGCAGGATGCGCGCGACGCCCTCGCGCAGGCGGCCGGCGGCCTGCGAGTCGCCGCGGCGGAAGACGGCGCGCGGGCAGCGCTTGGCCGCCTCGGCGAGCAGCATCCCCGGGCGCACGCCGAGCGCGCGCGCCTCGTAGGAGCAGGACATCACCAGGTTGCGATCGGTCGGCAACCCGCCGATCACGACGGCCTTGCCGGCCAGCTCGGGGTGCACGGCTTGCTCGACGGAGGCCAGGAAGGCGTCGACGTCGACGTGCAGGATGCGCCTCACGGACGGGTGCAGGATGCGCCTCACGGCAGGGTGCAGGATGCGCCTCACGGGCGGGTGCGTGAGGCGAGCTGCCCCCCGTGAAAGAAAGAAGGCCGCGGTCACGCCCCTGCGACCGCGGCCTGACAAATTGGAGTGCAGAGGGACCCGTGCCGCTCCACCTGCCTGGTCCTCGGGTGGTGGGGAGAGGGGGCTCGTCGCGGAGCGGCATGGGGCACCTCTGTCGAGATACCCTAACGGATGCCTAACCGCGTGTCCAGGCCTATCTGGACTTTCCGGAGCGGCGCTGGGAGCTCAGCTGCGGGCGCCGCGGCGGCCCTTCTTGCCCTTGCGGCCGGCCTTCTTGCCGGGCTTGGGACCGCGCTTCTTGCCGGCGGGCTTGCCCGAGCCGGGGAAGTAGCGCGTACCGCGGCGCTGGCCCTCCGTGCGCACGATGCCGTCGCGCACCAGGCGCGCCATCGGGCCCTTCAGGCCGGCGGTCGCCTGGCGCAGCGCCGCACCGATCTCCTCGAGGCGCAGGCCGGGGTTGGAGCCGACGAAGGCTTCGAGGTCGGCGGCGGCCTGCATGCTGGCAGCCGAAGGCTTGCGGCCACGGCGACCGGGCGCGTCAGCGGCGGCGGCTGCGGCCGGCGCGGGCGTGGCGGCGCGCGCGGGACGGCCGGGGCGGCGGCCGCGGCGCGCGGGAGCCGCGCTGCTGCCTTCGATCGCCTGGCGCAGCGAATCGAGCGCCGCCTGGCGCACGCGCACGCTGATCTCGTTCACGAAGCTGTCGACGAGAGAGCGGATTTCGCCCTCGATGTTCTGATTCTTGGCCATGTGGGGATCTCTACCTGTGCGGAGCGATCTCGCAAAAAGGCGCGGAAAGGGCGCCGAGGAATGCCCGTGATTGTGATCTTCAATCGAATGGAAGTCCATTCGATTGCAAATGATTTGCAGACGACAATCGATCTGCCCCGGAAAACCAGGGAGCCTTTTCGAGCGGAATCCGCGGACGGGCCCCTCAGGGGCCCCAGGTCGCCGTGATGCCGTTCGTGTAGTTGAAGGTGTCGGTCGTGCAGAACGAAGGCGAGCTGTCGCGGTACCAGACGTGGTAGTAGCGTGTGGCCCCGATGGTGAGGGCGCCCAGGGTGGAGATGCTCGAGTCGCCCGCGGAGGGGAAGTTCGACGCACCGCCGGAATTCGACTTCACACCCAGCCGCACGGACGAGCCGGAGATGCAGCGCAGACCGTCGCCGAGCTGCGTTCCCAGACCAGCATGGTCGATCCCGGCCGACTGCACGTAGAGCGCGGTCGCGTTCCCGGGCATCCCGGTGCCGTGCAGCACGAAGCTGTCGTTGGAGAGGCTCGCCGAGCCGCTCGCGGAGAGCAGTGCTCCGGCGCCGGTCGAGTTCGCGCAGCCGCGGCCCGCGGCGCCCGTGTTGGCGCAGGGGCAGGCATTGCCGGCGCCGTCGCCGGTGCAGATCGTGGCGTAGCCCGAGCAGACGACGCTCTGGATCGAGAAATCGTCCAGCGCCGCCTCGATGATCGAACCGGACCCGAGGTCCTCGGCCACGAAGCGCACGCGCACCTGGTTCGTCGGCGCGACGAAATCGGCCACGCGGAACTGGTGGTAATACCAGCCGCCGCTCGACTCCAGGCCCGCGGGGCCGACGGTCTCGGCGTTGGTCCAATTCGTGCCGTTGTCACCGGAGACGTCGACGCGGAACGTGTCCGCCGCCGGAGCCGAGCCGCTGACGTTCGAGTAGTAGCGCCAGTAGCCGACGACCGGGTTCTCGACGTTCGCGAGCGCGAAGGCGGGCGAGAGCAGCGTCGTGCGGCCGCCGTCGACGTCCGCGCTGCCATTGCCGGCGCCAGCGGCCGCCTGCCCCGTCACCCAGCAGCGTGTACCGGCACCGGGCGTGTGGTCGAACTCGGGCTGCGGCGAGATGAAGGCCGTGACCTCGACACCGACCGGATCGCCGTTGACCCACTGTCCGGAGGTCGCGGTGTCGCCCGCGACGGCGCCTTGCCAGCCGGTGGTCGTCTCGAAGTCGTTGCTCGCGACGCTCGCGAGCGTGCTGCCGTAGACCGAGAGGTTCGCGTCACCGCTCGCGCCCTCCGGCGCGGTCCAGAGGATGCCGTTCGTCGACTGCGCGCTCACGTACCAGATGAGGTTCGAGCCGCACGCGCCCGCGGGCAGGGCCGCGGCGTAGTTGCCCGAGGCATTGGCCTGCATCGCGACGCTCTGGAAGCTCGCTCCGCTCCCGTAGTGCAGCGTGACGCTTCCGGGCACGAGCGTGCCAGGCGAGCTCTCGCCGATGTGCGCCTGCAGCACGAGTCCGCCGGGCGGCAGCACGCTCGGGGCGCCGCCGGGGATGTCGATCGTGAGCGGCGGCGTGCCGACCCACCACACGAACAGGCCGCGCTCGATGTCGCTGCCGATCACCGTGCCGCTCGGGAAGTACGGGTACACGTTCCACAGGCCGTTGAAGTAGGTCTGGTCGTCGCCGGGGTAGGTGTCGAAGTAGCCGATCTCGACGGGCACGTTTGGCGTGCCCGCTCCGCTCGTCGAATAGACGCGCAATCCGGCGCGGTACGAAGCGGCCAGGATGCGGTCGTTCTTCGTGTAGAGGTTGTGGTCGATCGCCGTGTTGCCGTTGGTGTAGGTGCCGGCGAAGCTGAGCGAGACGTTGCTGCCCGTGGTCGAGATGTCGAACACGCGCATCACGCTGGTGATGCCGAGGTTCTCGTCGTCGAGCTCGTCGTCCATGTAGAGCTTCGTCATGTCGGGCGAGGGCCAGCACTGGTGGCAGTACCCCGAGTTCGCGTACGCGACGTACTGCAACTGCACCGGATTGGCCTTGTTCGTGACGTCCACGACGTAGATGCCCGTGTTCACGGTGCCGCCGTTCTGGCCGCCGCAGCAGAAGGCGATCTCCTTCTGAGTGGCGCCGACCTGCATCGTGAAGATCGAGGCCTCGTGCACGTAGCGCGCGCTCCAGGTGCCCACGCGCGCGGGCGCAGCGGGGTTGGAATTGAGGTTGTAGATGCGCAATCCGCTCGATCCGCCGCCGGAGCGGTAGAGGTAGCCCGACTGCGTGTTGATCGCGATCGTGTGCGTGGCCGGCGTGGCATCGTCGTTGATCGTGTTGACGAGCGTCGCGACGCCGTTGTCGACGTTCGCCAGATCGATGACCTGGATGCCGCTGCCGCCCTCGCTGATCGCATAGGCGTAGTGCGAGTACGTGCGCACGTCGCGCCAGAGGCTCTGCGGCCCCAGGATCGTCGCCACGATGACCGGGTTGCCCGGCTGCGAGACCTCGACGATGCTCGTTCCGACCGAGGTGCCCATCAGCGCGTATTCGCGGCCCGAGGGCGAGGTGTAGCCAAAGCAGCTGTTGCCGTTGCCGCCTGCGGGCACGCCCAGGTCGGGCAGCGAGAGCCAGGAGAGCAGCGTGACGCCCGAGCGCGCGAAGTCCGAAGGCGGCGCCATGAGCATCGGTGACCCGCCGCCGCCCGCGAGCGCGGAGTTGCGCCAGCCCGGGCCCGCGTACATCGGCTGCTTGTCGCGCAGCTTGGGGTCGCCGTCGTGCGCAAAAAGGGTCGCCGCGGAGAGCAGCAGGGCGGTCGCGGCGAACGCGGAAGACTGGAACGGGTGCTTCATCAGCTTGCCTGGGGGGGGTAGAGACGTGACCGGGGCGTGAGTCGCCCCCTCACTCTACCACCCTCTCGCGCCGCCGAAACCGCCGTTCACTGGCGCATGTGGCACTGCTTGAATTTCTTGCCGCTGCCACACGGACACGGGTCGTTGCGCCCGGTCTTCGCGGCCTGATGGATGAAGGGCTTGTCCGGCCGAGGCGCGTGGTGGTGCACTGCCTCGCCGGTCGCGACCGCGTGCTCGAACTCGTCCGCGGTGCGTTCGAGCGCCTGGCGCATCTCAAAGGCCTGCGTCACGACCGCGTGCTGCTCGAGGAAGTCGAGGTAGGCGCGCAGCACCGGCAGGGCGTGGGCGGCGAGTGGGTCCTTGCGCTTGAAGCGCCCGGGAAGCAGGTGGCCGATGATGCCGTGCATGCCCTCTCCGTCGAGCAGCTTGGGCGAGACGCCGAGCTCCTCGTAGGCGCAGGCGAGGAAGCGCTCGACGATTCCGCGCTGGCTCTCGCGCGGGATGCCGGAGAGCGCCTGTGAGGCGGGGGAGTCGAGGAAGGCCGCCGTGTCGAGCGTGATTTCGCGTTCAGGCATTTCCGTATAGTGGAGCGGATGGAACTGGTCCTCGTCCAGCCCGAGATCCCGCACAACACCGGTTGCGCCGCGCGCCTGGCCGCGGCGACCGGCGTGCGTCTGCATCTGGTCGAACCGCTCGGGTTCAGTCTCGAGGACCGCTACCTGAAGCGCGCGGGGCTGGACTATTGGCCGCTGGTCGAGCTCGTCGTGCACGCGAGCTTCGAGGCGCTGCTCACCGAGCTCGGACGCGGCAGTCCGCGCGCGATCGAGGAGCGTCTGCGGCTCTTCACCGCGCGCGGAGGGAGTTCGCTCTTCGAGACCGATTTCGCGGCCGACGACCTGCTCGTCTTCGGCTGCGAGTCGCGCGGCCTCGCGCCGGAACTCGTCGCGGGGCGCGAGGGGCGGCGCGTCTATGTGCCGATCCGGCCCGGCGTGCGCAGCCTGAACCTCGCCAACGCGGCCTGCCTGGGGCTCTACACGGCGCTCGTGCGCGCGGGCGTCGAGCTGCCGCGCAACGACGGCCGCTACGAGGCGCACCCGCACGCTGCGCAGGACGTCCGCCCGAGCTCGCGCGTGCGGCGCAGCGACGCATGACGCAGGAGCGCAAGCCGCGCCGCGGCGACGTGTGCGAGCTCACGATCGAGCGCTTCGACGAGCGCGGCGAGGGCGTCGGCCGCTCCGGCGAGTACAAGGTCGAGTTGCGCCGCGCGCTGCCAGGCGAGCGCGTGCGCGCCGAGGTAAGCTGGCGCCGCCGCAACACGCTCGGCGCGCGCGTGCTCGAGCGTCTGGATCCCGGCCCGCACGCCGTGCCGGCGCGCTGCGCACATTTCGGCGTCTGCGGCGGCTGCAGCTTCCAGTCGCTCGACTACGCCGCGCAGCTCGCGGGACTGCACGCGCTGGTCGCGCGCGCCTTCGCGGCCGCGGGTTTCGGTCCGGAGCTCGAGATCGCGCCGGTCGAGGGCGCGCACGAGCTCTACGGCTACCGCAACAAGATGGAGTTCACCTTCGGCAACCGGCGCTACGTGGAGCGCAGCGAGCCGGAGGGCGTCGACACGAGCTTCGCGCTCGGCCTGCACGCGCCGGGGATGTACAGCAAGGTGATCGACGTCTCGGCCTGCCCGATCCAGCCGCCTGCGCTCGACGCGATCCTGGCCACGCTGCGCAGCCAGGCGCGTGCGCGCGCGCTCGAGCCCTGGGACCAGCGCCTGCACACCGGCCTCTTGCGCCACGCGGTGCTGCGCAGCTCGCGTTCGACCGGCGAGATCCTGGTCGACCTCGTGACCTCCACCGACGCGCCCGAACTCGTCGATCCGTACGCGCGCGCGGTGCTCGAGCGGCATCCGGAGATCACGACCTTCGTGCAGAACGTCAACACGCGCCTCTCGCAGACGGCGCAGGGCGAGCGCGAGCGCGTGATCTTCGGCCCCGGCAGCATCGTCGAGCGCCTGCTCGGACTCGAGTTTGCGATCTCGGCCAACTCCTTCTTCCAGACCAATCCGGCGCAGGCCCAACGCCTGTTCGAGATCGTGCGCGAGGAGGCGGGAACGAACGGCAGCGAACGGGTCTACGACCTTTATTGCGGCACCGGCACGATCGCGCTCGTGCTCGCGGGCGGCGCGCGCGAGGTCGCGGGCTTCGAGCTCGCCCCCTCCTCGGTGGCAGACGCGCGCGCGAACGCGGCGCGCAATGGGATCGAGAACGTGCGCTTCGTCGAGGGCGACGTGCTCGAGTCGCTGCGCCGCGAGAGCGCGCGAGCGGACGTGTGCGTGGTCGACCCGCCGCGCGCGGGGCTGCACCCCAAGCTGCTGCCCGTGCTCGCGGCGCTCGCGCCCCGGCGCATCGTCTACGTCTCCTGCAACCCCGTTTCGGGGGCGCGCGACGCTCGCGCACTGTGCGCGGCGGGCTACACGCTGGCACGCGTCCGGCCGATCGACCTCTTCCCGCACACGCCGCACGTCGAGAGCGTGTTCGCGCTGGAGCGCGCGCCTTGAAGCCGCCCGAGGAGCCGCGTCGCAAGCCGCCGCGCAGCCTGTGCGAGACTTGCCGGCACGTGCGCCGCGTGGAGTCCGCGAAGGGCTCGGTCTTCTTCCTCTGCCGGCGCTCGGAGACCGAGCCCGTGTTCCGCAAGTACCCGCCGCAGCCCGTCGTGGAATGCCGCGGATTCGAGCGCTAGTCTCACCCGCGATGGACTGGATCGTCGAGACGGGCAGCCTGCTGGTCGCAGCGCCGGACATGCTGGACCCGAATTTCATGCACAGCGTCGTGCTGGTAGTGCAGCATTCGAGCGAGGGCGCGTACGGTCTGGTGATCAACCGGCCCTCGACGATCACGCTCGACGTGCTGCTCTCCGACCATCCGATCCTCTCGCACCAGCCCTTCCCCGTGCACGCGGGCGGACCGGTGGGCCTCGACACGCTGCAGTTCCTGCACCGCGTCCCCGAGGAGGTGCCCGGGGGCACCGAGATCGGCGCGGGCCTCGTGCTCGGCGGCGACCTCGAGGCGCTCGCGCGCTACATCGAGCGCGACCCCGCCGCCGCGCGGGAGAACGTGCGCATGCTGCTCGGCTACTCGGGTTGGGGCGCGCAGCAACTCGAGGGCGAGCTCTCGCGCGGATCCTGGGTGCCCGCGGCGCTGCAGGCGGATTGGGCGTTTCAGTCCGATGGCCACGCCGTATGGAGGCGCGTACTGCGTTCCCTCGGAAGGCACGCACAAGGTCTCGAAGATCTGCCACCGGATGTCAGCTGGAATTGACGCGCACCGTGCTTCAGGCCTCCGGATCGTCGATTGCACACGGATCTGCGCACTAAGGCCCGTGCGGATTCGCCCTTCCCAGGGCTGGGCAAACGCCCTGGGAATCCGAAGAGTTCTCAGCTGATCGGTACTTCCTGGTACCGACAGAATGTAGACCAGACTCCCTTCCAACCCGTCCGCGCCGCCTCGCATGCACGCAACCCAACGAGATCCCGATCAACTGCTCGCCCTGCTCGTCGACGAAGCCCTGATCAGCAAGGCCATGGCGGAGACACTCGCGGCGCGCGTGCGCGACAGCTGGATCCCGCTGGGCAAGATCCTGCGCCAGCAAGGTTCGCTCACGATGGGGCAGCTGATGGACCTGCTCCAGGAGCAGGCCAACTCGCCGAGCATGCGCATGGGGGACCTTGCGGTGCAACTGGGCATGTGCACTCCGGCGGACCTCGAGCGCGCGCTCCGGAGCCAGCGTGAGTCCAGCCCGCACGTGATCGACCTGCTCGTGCTCGAGGGTCACTGCGACCCCGAGAAGCTCTGCCGCGTCCTCGCACACTACGTGCGCGGTCTCGAAGAGCAGGTCGGCGCGAGCACCGAACCGGCAGTCTGAGCCCCCTGGGAGGGCGCCGACAGCCCTTACGCGCCAGGCGCGCCCCCGCCCCTTGATCCGTTGGCCCAGTCGGGGAGGATGCTCGGGTGAGCGATCCCTCCATGACACCCGCGCCGCGGCGCCCGTTCTTCCGCGGCTGGCGCAAGCTCGCCGCGCTCCTCCTCGGCGCGCTGCTGATTCTGAGCGTGTGTCTGCCGTGGATCGCAGGCGCGTTGGCGCCGGGTTTCGTGGAGAGGGCTTTCGCCGAGCGCTTCGAGGGCCGGCTCTCGGTCGGGGCCGTGCACCTGAGCTGGTTCGGAGCACAGTCGCTCGAGGACCTGCGCCTGAGCGACCCGCAGGGTGCCGAGGTCGCGCGGCTCGACGTGCAGCTCCCTAGCCTGGGGCAGCTCGCGCGCGGCGGCGGTCGAGCGCTGGGCACGATTGCGGTGCAGCTGCAGGCGGCGCTCGTCGCCGACGACGCGGGGATCTCGAACCTCGAGCGCGCGCTCGCGCCGCGCAAGGCGAGACCGCCGCCGGCGAACTCCGAGAGCAGCGGTTCGAGCACGGCCACTCCTGGAGCCGAGCCCGAGGTCGAGCTCGTGCTGACCAGCCCCTTGTGCTCCTGGTCCGACGTGCGCACGCGCGCCTCGGGCAAGCCCTTCGAGGTGCACGACCTGCGCGTGCGGGTCGCGCTGCACCCCGGGCAACCCGCGCAGCTCGAGGCACGCGCGCGGATCGCAGGCGCACAAGAGGGCGAGCTCGAGCTCGACGCGCAGGTGGACGGCCTGCGCACGCAGGCTGCGCCCGGCTTCACGAAAGCGCGCGCGAAGGGCAAAGTGCGCGGCTTCTCGAGCGCGATGCTCGACGCGCTCGCGCAGCAGCACGGCGCGCTCGAACAGGTGCTCGGCCCGAGCTTCGACCTCTCCTTCGAACTGGGCGAACTCGGTCCGCGCTCGGGCACGCTCTCGTGCGCGCTGCAGTCTGAGCGCACGCACCTGGTCGTCGAGGGCCGCGTGCAGGATGGCCTGCTGCGCCTCGCCGAGCAGCGCGGCTTCGCGCTCGAACTCGGCGAGCCGCGCGCTTTCGTCGAGCACTACCTCGCGTCGTTCCTCCCGCCCGCCACGCAGCTGGTCTGGTCCGACGTGGTCGCGCCCTGGAAGCTCGAGTGCGCCGTGCTGGAACTGCCATTGCCCTCCGCGCCACCCGCGAACGCAGCCGAGCTCTCGGCGCTGCTCGCGGGGCTGCGCGTCGATGCGAGCCTCTCGATCCCCGGGCCAATTGGCCTGGAAAACGAGCTCACGCGCGGCGTGCACCTGCACCCGGCACTCTCTGGCCTCGCGTGCCGCATCCGCAGCGGGGAGCACACTCCGCTCGTGGCGGAGGCCGACGCGCGGTTGATCGCGGGCGAGACGGGCAAGCTGCACGCCGAGTTGCGCAGCAGCGCTCCCTGGGGCGCTCTCGCGCGCGGCGAGATACCGGTCCTCGACGGCCGCGTCGCGGCCATGGGCATCTCGAACGCGACGCTCGACGCCGTGCTCGGCCGCGAGGGGTTCCTCGCGGAAGGCTTCGGGCGCTCGCTCGATCTCACGCTCGATTTCGCCGGCGCGAGCCTCGCGGGCGGCACGATCGACGCGACGCTGCACTCGGCGAACATCGATCTGGGCGTGCACGCGCGCGTCGAGGACGGCAATCTCGTGGGTGTCGGCGACCACGGACTCGAACTGCACTTTGCGCCGCCGACGGGCTGGATCGAGCGGCAGACAGGGCCTTTCCTGCCGCAGGGGTTGGCGCTCAGCTTGAGCACGCCGGTGCTGGGGATCATCGCGCAGGACTACAGCTTGCCGCTGCGCGCGGCGGACCTCGACGCGTGTCTCGCGCAGACGCAGGCACACGTGAATCTGGACCTGCCGGGGTGCGCGCTCGCGCTGCCCGATGGGCGCGTGTTCGAGCTCGGCATCTCGCTCGTGCGGGTCACGCTCGGCAAGGGCGGTCGCTGCGCGCTGCGCGACGAATTCGGCCTGGTGCGGCCTGGGCCCGCCGCGTGCGTGCTGACCGGGGATGTCGCCAACCTGGGCGATCTGGCGCGCGGAAGCGTGCCGCCGGTCTCTTTCGATCTCAGCCTCTCGCGCCTGCCGACGAAGAGCCTGGAGCCCTGGATCGCGAGTGGAGGCCGTGCGCAGGCGCTGCTGGGCGAGCTCGTCGACCTCAAGCTGCGCGGCGAGCAGCTCGACCTGCGCGGCGGCGCGCTCGATCTGCTACTGCACGCGCCCAAGCTGGACGCGCGCCTGGCTTTCGCGGGAGAGAAGGGCACCTGGCGTTCGAGCGGCGGCGAGGCCGACCGCATCGCGCTCACGCTCGAGCCCGCGGACCTCGCGCGCGAGCTCGGCCCGTACCTGCCGCCGGGGACGCAGCTCGCACTCGATCCCAAGTCCACGCAGCTCGAACTCAGCCTGCACGAGTTCTCGCTGGTGCTGCCCGCGGATCCGGGCCAGCTCGCCGATCCCGTGGCGTTGCTCGCAGCCGTGCGCGCCAAGCTTGGGGTCGCGCTGCCGGGCTGCTCGTTCACGAACGCACTGACGAAGGAAGCCGGCATCACGCCCGCGCTCGTAGGCGCACACGCGGAAGCCGAGCTCGCGGACGGCGGAGTGCTGGGCGTGGTCTTCGACGCCGGCATCGGCGGCGCCGGCGCGGCGCGCGTGCACGCGAGCTGCGCGGCAGCTCGCTCGAGTCCGTGAGCGCGCGCGTGCGCGTCGAGGCGCTCCCCACGAGCCTCGTCGACGCGTTCGCCGGGCAGCCGGCGCTCGCCTCGGGACTGCTGGGCGACACGCTCGAGCTCGCGGGCGAATTCGAGCGCGCGGCGAACGGCGTGGGATCGCTCTCGCTCGACCTGCGCGCGCCGCACGGCGAGGTGCGCGCCTCCGGACGCCTCGAGGCGGAGGCCTTCGTGCTCGACGAGCCCGCGGGCGTGCACGTGCGCCTCGAACCGACCGACGCCTGGCTCGCGAGCCAACTCGCCGGCCGGATGCCCTCGGGCTCCTCGCTGCGGCGCGCGGACGGGCTGCCGCGCCCCTTCGAGCTTGGACTGCACGCCGATCGCATCGCGCTGCCGCAGGGCGCAGCCGGCTTCGCGAGCGTGCTCGCGTCCGTCGCGGCGCGCCTGGACGCGCAGCTCCCCGACCTCGTCTTCGAGCAGGCCGGCAGCGCGCCGCTCGAACTGCGCGACCTGCACTTTGGCGCGGTCCTCGCGCAGCAGGCGGGCGCGAGCTCGGCACAGCTCTCGGGCAAGCTCGGCGGCGATCCCGCGGGCGATCTCGCCTTCGATGTGCACGCGCTCGACGCGCTGGCGCTGCTCGCGGAGGAGGGCGGCCCAGTGCGCTTCCGCGTCGCCGTGCACGGCGCAGCGCACGGCGTACCGGTGGGCCTCGTCGATGCGCTCGCCGGACAGGGTGGGCTGCTCGTCGAGGCGATCGGCGCGCGCGCGGACCTCACGCTCGAGAGCGCAGGGCTCTCGCTCACGCAGGGCGCATTCGTGGTCGATCTCTCGACGACGCAGGGTCCCGCGCACCTCGACGGTTCGATGGAGGGCGGCCTGCTGCGCGTGACGAAGCCCGGCGGCCTGGTCGCGCACTTCGGACTCGGCCCGCTGACCTCGACGCGCTTTGTGGGCCGGCTCGTGCCGATGGTGTGCGAGCTGCAGAAGCCCGCGGGCTCGAAGTCCGCCTCGATCGCGGTGGATGCGCTCTCGCTGCCGCTCGACGGCGACCTCTCGAAACTCGACGGTCAGCTGAGCCTCGATCTGGGCGAGGTGAGCTACGCGATGCTGCCCGGCCTGAAGGGGCTCTTCGCCACGCTCGCGCCGCCCAAGCTCGTCAAGCTCCCGGCCTTCGCCGTGCCGATCGCGAAGGGTGTCGTGCGCTACGACAAGCTCGTGCTGCCCATCGGCGGACGCGACTTCAGTTTCCGCGGCAGCTTCAGTCTGGTGAGCGGCGAGCTCTCGCTGGGCACCGACATCCCGCTCGAGATGCTGGGCGGCAAGATCAACTCCGAGCTCGAGAAGGCGCGCGGCCTGATCGACGGCAAGACGCTCGTGCCGGTCGAGATCCGTGGCTCGTGGAACAAGCCGAGCTTCGCGGTGGGCAGGGGCTTCCTCGACGATATCGTCAAGAAGGCGCTCGGGAACGCGCTCGAGGAGGGCCTCGAAGGCCTGCTCAAGAAGAAGAAGCCTTGAAGGGAACCAGACCGAGCTCCACGCGAGTCCTGTTGGCGCTCCTGCTCGCGCTGTGCGCGGCGGGTTGCGGTTCGCGCAAGCCGCGCATCGTGGTCTGGATCGAGGTCGACACGCTGCGCGCGGATGCGCTCGGTTGCTACGGCAACCACGCGACGGGCGAGAACGGCGTGCTGCCCACGCCCAACCTCGACGCGCTCGCCGCGGACGGCCAGCGCTTCGAGCATGCGTACTCGACTGCGCCCTGGACGATCCCGAGCTTGGTCTCGCAGCTCTCGGGCGAGTGGCCCTGGGAGCACGGCGTGCGGCGCCTGCTGGAGATCGCGCCGGCGGAAAGCGTCCCGCTCGTGCCGCGCATGCGCGAGCTCGGCTGGCGCACCGCGGGCGTCACGACCAACTTCATCGCCACGAGCAAGCAGGGTTTCGGCCGCGGCTTCGAGCGCTTCGACGACTCGCTCGCGCAGGGCCACGAGGGATCGCACTCGCCCGAGGCACTCGCGAAGCTGCTCGGGTTCGGCGACGAGCTCGCCGGCGATCCGGGCAAGGGCCTGTTCCTCTTCGGCTGGCTCTTCGAGCCGCACTACCGCTACGAGGAGCACGCGGGCCTGCGTTTTGGGCCCGAGTACCACGGCTCGCTGAAGGGCGACGAGGAGCTGAACGACCTGCTCGCTCGGCGCGAGCAGCTCACGGCCGAGGACGCGCTCTTCCTGCGTGGCCGCTATCAGAGCGAGGTCGCCTACGTCGACCGCGCGATCGGCGAGTTCGTGGCCGAGCTCAAGCGCCGCGGCTGGTACGACGAGGCGCTGATCGTGTTCACGGCGGATCACGGCGAGGAGATCCTCGACCACGGCTGGATCGGCCACAGCGTGACGCTGCACGAGGAACTCGTGCACGTGCCCTGGATCGTCAAGTTGCCCGCGTCGGAAGCGGCCGCGCGCAAGGGCAAGAGCGTCGAGGACGTGGTCAGCCTGATCGACCTGCCCGCGACGCTGCTCGACTGGATGGGCGCGCAACCGCGCTCTCCCAACGGCGGGCTGCTCGGCCACAGCCGCTCGCTGCTGCCGGTTTTGCGCACGGGCGAGCGCAGCGCGCGGCGCTGGGTCTACCTGCACACCGATTTCGAGCCGGTGCTCGACAGCGCGCTCGCGCCGGAGAAGCGCGGCAACGCCTGGGGCGTGATCGACGCGCAGACCGCGCTCAAGTGGGTCGTCGACCACAAGCACAGCCCGCCGCGCGGGAGCCTGTACGACCTCGCGCACGATCCGCTCGAGAAGAACGATCTCTTCGAGCGCCTTGGTCCGGGCCGCGAGGCGCCCGCCGCAGCGCTTGCGCGGACTGCTCGCGCGTCCGCTCGAGGGGCGCGCGCGGGGCGCCGGCGGTGCTGCCCGGAGGAGCCCTGGATCGCGCCGCCCGCCGATCTCGACGGCGCCGGGCCGGCGCTCTTGCAGGAGCGCCGCTGATGCAGCGCGGCGCCGTGGATCGAGGGCGCGCTGCTCGCACTCGTCGTGCTCGCGCTGCTCGCGCTCGGCGGCGACGCGGTGCGCGCGTCCTACCACGGCTGTCTGCACGCGAGTGTGGGCGAGGCGGTGCTGCGCGAGGGTCTGCGCCCGGAGAACCCGTACCACGCTGGCGTCGGGCTGCGCTACTACACGCTCTACCCCGCGCTCGGTGTGCTGCTCGGCCGCGTGTGGGGCGGCTCGATGTGGGGCTTCGCGCTGATCGATACACTCGCGGCGCTGCTGCTCGCACCCGCGCTCGACGCGCTCGGCCGCAGCCTGGGGCTCAGCTTCGCGGCGCGGCGTGCAGCCTTCCTCGCGGCGGTGCTCGGGTTCAACGGCCTGGGCTGGCTGGGCTACTTCGTCGCGCAGGGACAACCCTTCGGCGCTCCGCCGGTGTACGCACTCGCACCGATGACGCTGATGAGCGAGGGCTTCGGCTGGGACGGTCGGCTGCAGGCCTTCCTGCCGAAGTTCCTGAACGTCTCCTCCTACGCGATCGCGCTGCCCTTCGGACTGTGGGCGCTCGCCGCGGCGCGTGCGCGCGCGTGCTGGATCCCGCTCGGCCTCGCGCTCGCGCTCAACCCGCTCGTGGGCGGCTTCGCGGGTGTCGTGCTGCTGGTCTGGCGCCTGGCCGCGGCGCGCGCGAGCGGCCTGCGCGCCACGCTCGGCTGGGCCTGCGCTGGTGCGGGCGCCGCGCTGCTCGCGCTGCCCTGCCTGTTGCCCTCCTTCGTGCCGTCGCCGGGCGGGCCCTCGTTGACCGGCAACCCCGCACTGGGCGGCGGGCGCATCGCAAACCTCTTCGGGCCGCAGCACCTGCTGCTCGTGCCTGCCCTGCTCGGATTCGCGCACCTCGCGCGGCGCGAACGCGGGAGGCTGTTCGTACCGATCGCGCTCGCGGCGCTGCTCGTGCTGGTGGGGGAGATGCCGCAGAGCAACGAGTACAAGATGGCGCGCCTGCTCGGCCTCGTGCTCGCGCTGCCGGCGGGCGCCTTTATCGCGAGCCTGGGGGGGCGCGGCCGCATCGCAGTCGCGCTGCTCGGCCTGGCGACGCTGCCGACCGCGCTGGCGGTCGTGCGCGCGTACCTCGACTACGGCGAGCGCACGCACTTGCCGTCCCTCGAGGCCGCGCTGCCGCCCGAGGTGCGCGCCGCCGAGCGCGCCGCGGACCCGCGCGCGGTGGTCGTGGTGCAGGCGCCGGCCGAATGGCTGCAAGCGACGCGCGGCCTGGTGCAGGGCAATCCGCTCGCGCCGATCCTGCACCACTCGCTCTATGCGGATGTGCCGCAGATCCACAACGAGGGCCAGCCGGACCTCTCGGATCGGCTCGAGGATCTGCGCTCCCAGGACTTCGAGCGCATGCGCCACCGGCTTCCGACGCGTCCGTTCCTGTTCCTGCTCCCCGACGCGGCGCTCGAGGCGCGCTTGCAGAGCTCGGGCGCGCGCGAACTCGCTCCCGGCGCGTGGATGCTCCCGCCGGCCGTCACGGGCGGCTAGGATCGAGCGGATGAGGGTCCTCGCCGCAGGTCTGGTGCTGCTCGCCGCGTGCTCGCGTGCTCCGGATGCGCCGCGCAGCCTGCTGCTCGTCACGGTGGACACGCTGCGCGCGGACGCGCTCGGGAGCCTCGGCGGCGCGCGCAGGCTGGGCCTCGACGAGCTCGCGGCGCAGGGAGAGCTGTTCGAAAACGCCTTCACGCCGCGCTCGATGACGTTTCCCGCGCTGTCTTCGCTCTTCACCGGCCTCTCGCCGATCGAGCACGGCGCGCTCTCCAACGGCGATCTCCTGCCGCGGGAGAACACGACGCTGGCAGAGACGCTCGAGCGCGCGGGATTCTTCACCGCGGCCTTCACGACCAACAAGCTGCTCGTGCCGGGCTCGGGCCTCGAGCAGGGTTTCACGAGCTTCGAGAGCGATTTCTCGCGCGAACGCGACGAAAAGATGGCCGCCGCGGCCGCGCGCTGCCTCTCCGAGCACGCGGCGAAGGGCGAGCGCGTCTTCGTCTGGCTGCACCTGGTGGGCCCGCACCTGCCCTATGCGCCCGAGCCGCTCGACGGGATCGATTTCAAGGCGCTGTGCTGCGCGCAGGGCTACGCGGGCCCGGCCGACGGCTCGCACGAATACGCCAACGCGCTGCACGCCGCCGGCGTCGCTCCCGCGCCGGCCGATCTCGAGCACATGCGCGGCCTGTACGCGGCCGAGGTCGCGCGCGCGGACCACGTCCTCACGCGCATGTTCGCCACGCTCGACCTCTCCGATTGCCTGCTGGTGTTCGCGGCCGACCACGGCGAGGAGCTCGGCGAGCGCCGGGCCTACTTCGGCCACTCGAAGTCGGTCACCTCGGCCGGACTGCACGTGCCGCTGTTCCTGCGCCATCCGGGGACGATCGCGCCAACGCGCACGCGCGAACCCTTCGGACTGCAGGAACTGCGCACGCGCATCCTCGCGCAGCTCGGCCTGGGCGCTCGCGCGGACGTGCCGGCGTCGCTCGAGGTCGGACTGTGGCGCGACCGCATCTTCAGCGCGCGCGATGCGCGCTGGCGGTTGGTGTGGAACCCCGAGAACCTGGAACCGCTGGAGACGCCGCCGGGCTCCTACCCCGTGCCGCAGCTCGCGCTCTACGACGAGCTCGCCGACCCGCGCGACGAACACGACCTCGCCGCCAGCCACCCCGATGAAGTCGCGCGGCTGCGCGCGGCGATCGAGCACTGGCGCGCGCAATTGCATCCCTGGACCGGCCAGCAGTCCGCGCCCGACGCCGCCCGGCAGCGGGCGCTGCACGAGATGGGCTACGCGGGCGAAGGCGGGAAGCTGCAGCCGCGCTAGCGCGGAGGCTTGGGGCTCGCGCCGTCCTCGGTCCCGATGTAGCCCAGCTGCTTGTAGCGCTCGACGTAGTTCGCGCGCATCTCCTCGGGCACGTCCTCCTCGTGCGAGGCGCGGAAGCCCGTGTCGTGCGTGGGCACGGGCGCGAGCGCCGCGGCTGCGCGCGCGCGTTCGTCGAGCAGCCCCGCCGGAGCCGCGCCGGGCATGTCAGCACCGCGTGGAATGCCGAGCAGCGCGAGCACCATGGGAGCGATGTCGAGGATCGAGGCCGCGGTCTCGAGTTCGTTCTGCTGCACGAAGCGGGTCGCGTCGCCAAAGCGCGCGATGCCCGGGCCGGCCGCGATGAACACGCCGGGCGGGCCGTCGAGGTGGTGGCCGGTGACGAAGAGCGGGTTGGGCTTGTCCGTCGAGTAGGCGTGGAAGCCGTGGTCGGAGCACACGATCACCGTCGCGTCCGCACCCGCCGCCGCGACCAACCGGCCGAGCATCTGGTCGAACCACTCGTAGTAGTTCGGGATCGCGCGCGCGAGACGTTCGCACGCCTCGGGCTTCGCGAGCTGCGCCTGAAGCTCGGGATCCTCGGGCCAATGGAAGGCCTGAGGCTCGTAGTAGCGCCAAAAACGGTGGCCGACGACGTCGGTGCCGCCGAAGTAGACCAGGTTCAAATCGCCCGGATCTTCGCGCAGGAGGCGCTCTGCGATCGCGGCGTAGGTCGCGTCGGATTGCACCGACCAGTAGGTCTGCTGCATCAGCTTCTTCTCGACCGCTCCGAGCTCGCCCTCGGCGAAGCTGCCGAAGACCCTCTCGCGCGCGAGGCGCTGCACCGCGTCGAGCGCGCCCGCCTCATTCGCGATGCGCAGCACTTCGGGCTCGAGTTCGGCCGGCCAGACCTGGCGCGGCGCGCCGGGGATCAGCGCGGGTTTCCAATTCGCCTCGACCAGCGCGGAGGAGGACGAGCCGCTGACCATGGCGCCGCGGAGCTCCTCGACCGGCCAGGTGATCCACCAGCCGCAGACGTCGCTCGCGAGCTCGCAGCGGTCGGCGATGTTCCACAGCGCGCGCACGCGCCGCTGGCTCGAGGTGTACTGCTTCAGGTCCGCGTCGGTGAAGCCGTGGATGCCGTGCTGCTCGGGCCGCTTGCCGGTGGCGATCGTGGTCCACAGGATCGGACTCAGCGTCGGCACCATCGTCTCGAGCCGGCCGAAGGCGCCGCGCTCCATCAGCGCGCGCAGGTTGGGGCACTTGCCTTGCGCCAGCAGCGGCTGCAGCACGTGCCACTCGAGTCCGTCCGCGCCCACGAGCAGCACGCGCGAAGCCGGGCGCTTGCTTCCCGGGCAGGCCGCGCAGGCGAGGCCGGCGAGCAGCACGACGAGGAGGCGCAGCGTTCGCATCTCGACGATTCTAGACCTCAGCGCGATCCTTGCACGTACGCACGTCCGGAGCGGTAGAGCGCGAGGCGTCCACGCACCTGCGCAAGCTCCGCGGCGCGCGCGGGGTCGGCGGCGAGCAGCCGCTCGGCCTGCGCGGCGGCTTCGACCGCGTCGGCGAAGCGGCCAGCGGTCGCAAGTGTGGCCGCGCGCAGGTCCAGGCACGAGGCTTCGGGCAGCGCGTGCTCGCGGAGCAAGGCGTCCTCGAGCTTCAGCGCGGCCTCCGGATCGCGCAGCGCGGGCTCGGAAGAGGCCGCCAGCAGCCAGCCCAGCGCGATGCGCGCGGGCAGGAGCCGCGGGTTGCGCGCCAGGGCCGCGCGCTGGGCTTCGATCGCGCCGCGTGCGTCGCCGAGCTGCATGCGCACGTTGCCCAGGCCCGAGAGCGTCTCGGGATCGCCCGGCGCGAGTGCGAGCGCAGCCTCGAACTCTCCGCGCGCGCCCTCGAGCTCGCTGCTCTGCGCCAGGGCGATCGCGTAGCTCTTGCGCGCAAAGGCGCTGCGCGGATTGGCCTCGGCCGCCTCGGAGAGCGCGAGCAGCGCTTCCGGCATGCGCCCCAGGCGGCGCAGCAGGTCACCTGCGGCGACCGACGCGTCCATGTCCCCGGCGAGCGCGGCGCGGCGCTCGTGCGCGAGCGCCTCCTCGAGCCGGCCTTCGTACGCGAGCGCGGTCGCGAGCGAGTGCTCGTGCGCGGGCCGGAAACCCTCGAGCGAGTCGAAGCCGATCCAGCCGTTGATCGTCCCGGTCGCAGCCGAGCCGAGCAGCGCCAGCGCAACGAGCGCGCCGCGTGTGTCGCGCGCGCGGCTCTCGAGCAGCAGCGCGAGGCCTTGCGCGGTGAGCACGGCGAGGATCGGCAGCGCGGGCAGCCGGTAGCGCGGCGAGTACCAGAACACGACCACGGTGCCGAAGAACGCGCCGAGCAGCAGCAGCTCGGGGAAGAGCCGCCGGCCCTCGCGCCTGGCGATCACGAGCACGAGCAGCGCGGGCAGCATCAGCCAGGCCGCGGGAAGAGGCGCGCTCGGGCTCCAGGGGTCGAGCCCTGCCTGCGCCTCGAGCGCGGGGATGTAGATGTCGCCGTAGTGGCGGCCGCTCACGAACCACCAGGCCTTGCGCAGTGCGAGCGCGAGCGCCGCTCCGGGCTCGTCCGCCCAGAATCGCAGTCCGCGGCGCAGGAAGGCGCGGTCGGTGCCGCTCCAGCTGCCGTCGCTCTCCCCGCGCACGAGTTCGCGCGCGTCGAAGTTCTGCTGCACGCGGTCGCTCGAGACCCCCGGCACGGCGTGGTAGGTGCCGTCGGCGCCCTGCGCGTTGCCGTGCGCGAAAGTGATGCCCGCCTGTGCGCTGACCGGGATGAACTCGTGGCACGCGAGCCAGTTGTGCAGCGTCGCCGGCGCGACGCACGCGAGCGCCACGAGCACGAAGCCCGCAGCTGGAACGAGGCCACGGCGCGCGATGCGCCAGAGCCAGAAAGCGATGATCGGGATCGCGAAGAGCAGCACCGGGTTCGCGAGCACGTTCAGACCGAGCACGAGGGCAGTCCCGAGCACGTGCCGCGGCCGGACCTCCGCCTGCAACGCGAGCAGCCGTTCCCAGAGCCAGGCGACGAGCAGCGCGCCGAGCGCGGTGTTCAGCACGCGCAGCGAGGCGTAGGCCGGATCCGCGAGCAGCAGCCACACGAGCGGGGCGAGCAATGCACCGCGCTCGGTCAGGAAGCGCCGAGCGATGTGCCAGAGCAGCGCGGCGGTGCCCAGCTGCAGCGCGATCTGCAGCGCGATGGGCGCGAGCAGCGAATCGCAGCAGAGCGCGCGCAGACCACCGAGCAGGTAGGGGTAGAGCGGCGCCGAGAAGCAGGGCGTGTCTCCGACGAGCTTCCCGTGCGCGATCTCCGAGGACCAGCTCCAATACACGCGCGCATCGTTGATCGGTGCGCGCACGAAGGGGTCGAGCTGCCACTGGGCGGCCGCGCGCAGCGCGAGCAGTGCTCCCGAGAGGGCGAGCAGCGCGACGAGCAGCACGCGGGCGCGCGGATTCGGGGCGGGGCCTTCGCTCACGCGAACAAGATAGAAGTCCGACGGGTGCGATCCAACGCGCGGCGGGGATACACTTTCCACGCATGCCCCCCTCGACCACCAAGCCCGCGGCCGGCCTGGCCGCCCTCGCCGCGACCGCCCTGTGCGCCTGCTCGCATGCCCCCAAGGGGCCCAACGTGCTGCTGATCTCGATCGACAGCCTGCGCGCGGATCACCTCTCCTGCTACGGCTACCCGCGCGCCACCACTCCCGCGATCGACCGCATCGCCTCGGAGGGCATGCTCTTTGAGCAGCACATGAGCTCCTCTTCCTGGACGCTGCCGGGCCACGCCTCGCTCTTCACGGGACTGCCGGACTCGATCCACGGGGCCTTCGACACGGGCCACAAGCTGCCCGACGCTGCGCACACGCTGGCGGAGCGCTTTCAGGCGGCGGGCTACGCGACGCAGGGGTTCTTCGCGGGACCCTACCTGCACCCGGCTTTCGGCTTCGCACAGGGCTTCGACAGTTACCTCGACTGCGCCTCCTACGCATCCGAGCTGGACGCGAGCGCGATGCAGGACCCGCAGCAGAACAAGGAGCTCAACCAGAAGTCGCACAGCGACATCACCAACCCGACCGTCTACTCGGCCTGGCAGAAGTGGCTCGCGGGGCGCGGCGAGAAGCCTTTCTTCACCTTCCTGCACCTGTGGGACGTGCACTTCGACTACATCCCGCCGGCGCCCTTCGACAAGCAGTTCGATCCCGACTACCAGGGCAGCGTGACGGGCCGGAATTTCTTCAGCGACCCGAGCATCAACGCCTCGATGCCCGAGCGCGACAAACAGCACGTGATCTCGCTCTACGACGGCGAGATCGCCTGGACCGACTCGTTCGTCCAGAAGATCCGTGAGGACCTCGAGCGCGCGGGCCTGCTCGAGAACACGATCCTCGTGATCACCTCCGACCACGGCGAGGAGCTCTTCGACCACGGCGGCAAGGGCCACCGCATGACGCTCTACGACGAAGTGATCCACATTCCGCTCGTCGTGCGCTACCCCGCGTCGCTGCCCAAGGGGGCGCGCATCCACGCACAGACCGCCAGCCTCGACGTGCTGCCGACGCTGCTCGAGCTCGCGGGCCTGCCGGCCCCGACCGACGTGCTGGGCACGAGCCTCGCGCCCTTCGCGCACGATCCCGCGGCTGCGCACCCGCGCCGCGCGGTGAGCGAGCTCGCCAGCGTCGGGCGCAACATGCGCACGGTGCGCTCGCTGGAGTACAAGCTCTACGACGATGTCGCGCGCGACGCGCACTACTACTTCGACCTCGCCCAGGACCCCCTCGAGAAGAGCGGCCTGACGGATTTCGAGACCGAGCTCGGCCAGCGCGCCGTCGCCGGCTACACGACCGAGGTGCAGCGCATGGAGGCCTTCCTCAACGCGCACCCGCCCCAGGCGCAAGAGAGCGTGATCCCCGAGGGCGTCCGCGGTCAGCTCGAGCACTTCGGCTACACCGAGGGCGAGTCGAAGCAGCCTGCGAAGGCGCCGCCGCCGAAGTAGCGTGCGCCTCGTGAACGAGCGCAGGGCGACAGCGCTCGCGCGCTGCCGCCCTGCTGTGGATCGTGGAGACGGCCCCACGCGGGGGTCGCCTCCTCACTCGCGAAGGGTCACGGCACCCAGATCACGCTCACGCCGTTGGTCCCGTTGGTTCCGGTTCCACACGGGCCCGCCAAGTTGCGGTAGATGCCCTGGTAGTAGCGCGTGGCGCCGGTCGGCGGGACCAGACCCATCGTCGAGATCGGCAAGTCCGGACCGCTCGGGATCAGGATCGAACCGCTCGCTCCGCTGTTGCGGACGCCCAGTCGCCGCAAGTTGGTGTTGACGCACAGGAGGCCGTCCCCAAGCTGCGTGCCGAAGCCCGCGACCTGCGCGATGTCGCCCTGGACGAGGACGCAGAACTTGTTCGGCGGCAGGTTCGAGAGCGAGAGCAGGAGCTGGTCCGAGCTGACCGAAGTCGAGCCCGAGCCGAGCATCGTGGCGCCCACGCTCGTCGAATTGATGCAGCCGGACTGGGTTCCGATCGGCACGTTGTTGGAGCACGGGCAGTCGGGTCCGCCGTTGGCGGAGCCATCGCCGAAGCAGTAGGGCGTGCCGCCGTTGAGTTCGCACTCGTCGGGGATGCCGTTGAAGTTGGCGTCCGAGCTCCCGCCGCCGCCGACGTCGCAGCTATCCGGGATGCCGTTGTTGTTGCAGTCGGGAGCTCCACCGAGGATCGCGCACACGTCGCCGACGCCGTCGCCGTCGCAGTCTGCCTGATCCGGGTTGGAGGCCGAGACGCAGTTGTCGCAGACGTCACCGAACCCATCCATGTCCTGGTCCGCTTGCGACGGATTGGAAACGGTGGGGCAGTTGTCCTGGCAGTCCGCGAAGCCGTCGCCGTCGGTGTCGGTGTCCGGCGTTCCGCAACCGCAGGCACCCGGTGCGACCTTCAGCGGGTCGTTCGGGCATCCGTCGTTGCAGTCGGCCGTGCCGTCGCCATCGGTGTCGGTGTCGGGTGTACCGCAGCCGCAGGCTCCCGGCGCGACCTTGAGCGGGTCACTCGGGCAACCGTCGTTGCAGTCGACCGTACCGTCACCGTCGCTGTCGGCATCCGAGACACCGCAGCCGCAGATTCCCGGCGCGACCTTGAGCGGGTCACTCGGGCAACCGTCGTTGCAGTCGACCGTACCGTCACCGTCGCTGTCGGCATCCGAGACACCGCAGCCGCAGATCCCCGGCGCGACCTTGAGCGGGTCACTCGGGCAACCGTCGTTGCAGTCGACCGTACCGTCGCCGTCGCTGTCGGCATCCGAGACACCGCAGCCGCAGATCCCCGGCGTGATCTTGGCCGGGTCGTTCGGGCAGCCGTCGTTGCAGTCGGCGGTGCCGTCTCCGTCGGTGTCCGTGTCGGGCACGCCACAGCCGCAAGTGCCCGGCGCGATCTTGGCCGGGTCGAGCGGGCAGCCGTCGCATGCATCGGCGACACCGTCCGCATCCGCGTCCGGCAACGACCAGGTGAGCGTGAAGTTGCCCATCGGCGCGGAGCTGATCGCCGCCGCCACACGAATCTTGTAGGTGACTCCCGCCGTGACGGCGACCGTCACCGACGAACCAGGCGAGCAGCCCACGGCACCGTTGTCGTTGCACGCGCCTACGACCTGGTTCGAGGTCGTGAGGTCCGCACAGGCCAGGTGCACGGAGAGCAGCGTGTCGAAGCTGCCGCAGGTCGTGAAGGTGGCGTCGCCTCCGCAGGGAGCCGTCCACTCGTACCAGACGTCGAACATGCTGTAGCTCGGGTTGCACGAGGGGTTCGCCGAGGTCGCCGTGTTGTTGAGCGCCGTGGCGCCGAACGTGGTCCCCGGGATCGAGCCACTGACGCCGCTGATCGGCGTCGCTGTCCCGCAGTCGTCGTTCGCGGGCGTCGGATTCCCGTTGACCGAGAGCGTGAAGGCTCCTGTCGTCGTCAGGAACGGGGTCACGAGGATGTAGTAGGGGACACCGGCGAACGCGTGCCAGGCGGCCTTCGACTGGAAGGGCGAGCCCTGGGCATCGTCGTTCGCGGTGACGCAGGTGAGCGCGCCGCAGCCGCCGCTGCCGTCGTAGATGAACAGACGCGTGTCGAAGGCCGACAGCAGCGTGTCCGCGGTCAGCGTCTGGTCGATCGGCGACACGACCGTGTACCACACGCCGGGCGATGTGCCGAGCGTGAAGGACTGCGAGCCGCCGGGCAGCGGACCCGCGCATGCGGGCGGTGCCGGCACCTCGACCGTAGCGCTGACCGTCGTGCCGTTCGTGACCGAGGGCACGCCGACCAGGATTGCACCCGAACACGCGTCGTTCGTGAGCGGTGCGACGAAATCGATCGTCATCCCGTAGGGGAGTGTGGGCACGGCGGTCGGGCTCCACATGCCGACCAGGATCCAGTACTGCGTGCCGGCCGTGACCGGGACGCCCAGCGTGTTGGGGTCCGAGCACGCGATCTGCGTCAGGTTGCCGCAGCCGCCAGTGAAGACCGCCATGAAGGTGTCGTTCACGGAGGTCTGCGTCAGGCTGAGGTTGCCACTCGCCACCGCCGTGTAGGTGAACCACACGCCGCGGTTCGAGGTCGTGCCCGTGCTCGAGTTGCAGCTCACGTCGAGGTCGTCGGTGGCGGTCGGGCCATTGCACTCGCTCGACGGCGCGATGTAGGGCGTGCTCGTGACCACCACAGCTCCCGCACAAGTGTCATTCGCGGGCGGGGGTTGCACGACCACGAGCGTGAACGCGCCGCCCGCGGCACCCGCGCCCTTCGACGCGAGGCGGACGCGGTACGAGTTCGAACTCACGAGCGAAGTCGTGAGGCTCGACTGCAGTCCGCAGCTGTCGTCGTCGCAGGCGACGAGGTTGCCGCCGCAGGCGTCGTAGACTTCGATCACCGTGTCCTGCGTGGTGTTGACGCAGGTGCTGAAGCTCCAACTGCCGCTGATCGAGGGCTGGAAGGCAAACCACACGTCCTTGTCGCACGGCACGCCGCAGGCGGTCGAGCCGCCGTCGAGCGTGGCGAGCGCGTTGGTGCCGGAGATGCCGGTGGGGCCCGTGCCCAGCACCGGGAGCGCCGTCGCCGTCGCGCAGAAATCGTTCGCGGGCGGAGAGCAGGTGCTCACGCCGACCGGGCTGAAGAGCTTGGCGACGTTGCCGGCCTGGAAATCGGCCTGCGGGATGTTGTTGCCGATCGTCCCGGAGAGGTCCTCGATGCCAGCATTCGCCGTCACTGCCGCCACGCTGCTGATCGTGCCGTAGCGGAACTCGATGGCACCCGTGTCCTGGTACAGGATCGCCTCGAAGGTGAGGTTGTCAGGCGTTACCGTGCCCGCGTTGAAGGTCGAGACCTTGTTCCACTGCACGATGAAGCGGTTGGGGCTCGACTTCTGCTCCGTGTAGACGTGCGCGCCCGCAACGAGCGTTGTGCGCACGACGAGGTCGTCCCACAGCGGGGCGACCATCTCGTTCGGCAGCGCGCCGCCGCTGGGGAGCGCGAGGTTGCCGCGCATCTGCGCGGAGGACGCGCCGCCGGCGGCCGGCAGGAAGGCCAGGTAGCCGTTCGAGTTGATCGTCACCTGGTTGCGCAGCTTCCCGAACATCGGGAACGCCGGCGAGATCGTCATGGCGGCCGCAGCGGTGTCGTCCGCGTTGTCGAGCGCCGCGAGCGGCGTGCCGGTCGTCGAAATGTCGTCGAACGCATTGGCGGGGGTCGCCGGGCCCGTGTAGGCGGCGTTGCCGCAGAACGTGAAGTCGCCCTGGTAGGAGCCCGTGCAGGTGCCCGCGTCGACATAGCTGCAGCTGACGCCGTTGCAGCAGGCGCCCGTGGGCGTGCAGCTGAAGGTCGGCGAGGCCGAGTTGCGCGGCGCTGCGGGCGCCGGCGCGAGGAAGTCGACGGCGTTGTCCTGCGTGTCCTGACAACCGTTGTTCGCACGGAAGATCGCGAGCGCCACCGTGCCCGCGCCCGGCGTGCCACCGCTGCCCTCGAAGCCGTTCGGCCCGACTGCGGGCGTCGTCTGGCCATAGCCGACGAAGTCGATCACGCCGCTCGCGCCCTGGAGGAAGAACGACGAGGTTGCGAGTGTCGTCTGGTTGCCGACGAGCGCGACCTTGCCCGTGCCGGAAGCGAGGTCCGTGTTCGTCGTCGAGACGAAGTCGGGAGTCGGCAGCGCAGCGCCGATCGTGCCCGACGTGGTCATCTGCACGAGGAAGTAGCCACCCGGCGCGATCGAACCCGCGGTCAGGTTCGTCTTGGTCCAGGCCACGCCCGTGGACGTGGCCGCTTGCAGCGACCAGCCGACGACGCTCACCGGCGTGCTGCCGCGGTTGTACAACTCGACGTAGTCGCGATTGAACGCCGACCCCGTGGCATTGCTGCCGCTGTAGATCTGGCTGATCACGACCTGCTGCGCCCATGCTCGCCCACCGGCGAGTGCGACGAGCGCGAAGGCTCCCATCCTGAGCGGGAATCTTCGCCTTGCGCGAAGCGCGGAGTCATTCGGGTTTGAAAGGAGAACGGAGAGGACACGACCAAAGAAACCTGAGGTCATAGAAGTCCGACTCTCTAGTTGCCAAGCAACGAGCTGCGCGCAGATCCTGATCCTGCCGCGCGACGACTGTGGGGTGTGGGGGATTGGAATCCGGTTGTGCCGAACGCCGCGGGAATTCTCAGCGGCATTTCGGATACCCGCAAGGGGGGGCGTAGACGCCACGAGCGCGCATGCATCCAGGGTGGCTGGCGCTATGCTTTTGGGGGGATCCCCCCCCTTCCTCCCCCTATGCGGCGCACGCTCCTGACGGTCCTCCTGTTGCTCACCGCCGGCCTCGGCGGATCCCTGTACTGGATGCGTGCGCGCGAGGGAGAGCCGAATCCGGAGCCGGGGCAACGCGCCCCTGATGCGCGCGCGAGCGACCTCGAATCGAAAAGTCGCGAGCCGCTCGAGGCCGACAGAACCACGCGCGTCGATCTTTCGCCGACGCCCGAGTCCGCGCCTGCACCCGTCGTGGCAGAGGCGCCCGAACAGGTTCCTGCGCACTCCGAACCGAAAGCCGGTGCGGGAGTCGACGCAATCTTCGGAGGCAACGCCGCCTTCGAGGACTTCTACGCGAAGGTCTCCGGTGATGATCGCAAGGCGCGGCTCGAGCAACTCGACGCAGCGCTCGATGGCTATCTCGGCGATCCTGTCGAGCGCGGCGAGTTCGAGAAGTACGTGGCGTTGAAGACCGAGGCGGAGTGGCTGCGCGTCCATTCCGACGGCTAGCACCTCCCGGCAGCGGGCCGGTCCGGAAAGAACTTCCCTGATCGCCCAGCTCATGCACCAAGGTGAGTGCCGCGCCGGTCAAGTCTTGCCGGGTGCGCGTCGACGATGGGAAAGCCGCGCGCACCCCAGTATCTGGAGACCCTCATGAAGCCTGAAGACTCCACGCAGATCAGCGCCACAGCGAGAGACCGCCGCATCGACCAGCGGCGCCGCACGGCCGGCAAGGTCCAGCTTTCGATCGATGCGACCTCGCTCGCGGGCGAGATGGACAACGTCTCGCAGAGCGGTGTGCTGTTCTTCACCGACGCGGACTTGCACGTGACCGTGCAATTCGAATCGGACGGCAAGCAGGTCGTGCGCGCCGGCCGCCTCGTGCGCGCGCAGCGCGTACGCGCCGATCACGTCGGCTGGGCGATCGAGTTCGACTGAGAAGCGGGCGCGAGGCGCGCTCAGCCCAACCGCTCGAGAACCCAACTCGGCAGCATGCCGAGCGCGACGACGACCAGCGCGCACACGCCGGTCGCGACCGCGGCGGCCAGGCGCGGCGAGATTCCCGCGCTGTGCGACTGCGTCTGCGGCTGCATGTACATCGCGACGATCACCTTGAGGTAGTAGCCGAGCGCGATGACGCTCATCAACACGCCGATCACCGCCAGCGGAATCATGTCCGCGCGCACGGCGCACGAGAAGACGAGGTACTTGCCCCAGAATCCGCCCAGCGGCGGGATGCCGCCGAGCGAGAGCATGAAGACCGCCATCGCGGCGGCGAGCATCGGCCGGCGTGCGGAGAGGCCCTTCAGAGACTCGATCGTCACCTCGCCGCCCTCGCTCTCCATCCAGGCCAGGAGGCCGAAGGCTCCGCCGGCCGTGAAGACGTAGGCGGCCATGTAGAAGAGCAGCGCGGTCTGCGCGCCATGCGGTTCGGTGTCGTGCCAGCCGGCGGCGATCGCGAGCAGCATCGTGCCCGCGTGCGCGACGCCGGAGTAGGCGAGCATGCGCTTCAGGTCGGTCTGCACGAGCGCCCCGAGGTTGCCTGCGGCCATCGTGATCACCGCGATCCAGCCCACGATCCAGGCGGCGCTCTCGGGCAGCACGGGCTTGCCGCTGGCGAGGTTCTGGCCCATCAGCGTGAGCAGGAAGGCGAAGCCGGCGGCCTTCGTGCCGGTCGCCATGAAGGCCGTCACCGGCGTCGGCGCGCCTTGGTAGACGTCCGGCACCCAGAGGTGGAAGGGGAAGACGCTGATCTTGAAGAACAGGCTGCCGACGATCAGCGCGAAGCCCGCGAGCGCGAGCGGCTCGGTCAGCGTGCTGCCCATGCCGCTCATGTCTTCGATCGAGATCGTGCCGGTGGCCGCGTACACGAGCGCCGCCCCGTAGAGGAACATCGCGGCCGCGAAGGCGCCCAGCATGAAGTACTTGAGGCCCGCCTCGACCGAATCCGATCGCGCGCGGCGGAAACCGGCCAGCGTGTAGAGCGGCACGGAGAGCGTCTCGAGCCCGATGAAGAACGCGAGCAGGTCGGCCGCGCCGGCCATCATCACCATGCCGGCGAGCGAGGTCAGCATCAGCACGTCGTGCTCGGCGAGGAAGCGCGCTTCCTCCTTGTAGTAGCGCTGGCCGAACTCGAAGGCGATCAGACCGGAGAGCAGGAAGATCACCGTCCACGCGGAGAGCGCGTGGCTGTGGTGAAAGCTGCCCATCATGTAGGTCCCTTCCGGGGCCCCGAAGCCGTGCACCGCGCCGTAGGCCGCGGCGGCGATCGTGAGCAGGAAGAGCGGACGGCGCAGGCCGGCGGTGCCGGGCAGGATATCGGACAGCAGCACGAGCATCGCGCCCAGGCACAGCGCGATGAGCGGCGCGAGCGCCCAGAGCGCGTCGGCGGTGAACAGTTGCTGCAGCAGTTGCGGGCTCATCGGCGGTCGGGCTCCGTGGGCAGTGCGGCGGTCGAGGGCGCGTGCGCGCCGGCGGCCAGCGCCACGCGCGTCTCCTGCATGCGCTTCACCAGCGCGTCGATCGACGCGTCGGTGCGCGAGAGGAAGGTGTTCGGCGCGAAGCCGATCCAGAAGCACAGCACGACGATCGGCACCATCAGGCCGACTTCGCGCAGGTTGAGGTCGGAGAGGCGCTTGTTCTCGGCGTGCACCAGCGGCCCGTAGAGCAGCTTGCGCGTCGCCATCAGCAGGTAGATCGCGCCGAAGATCACGCCCGTCACGGCGACACCCGCGATCCAGGGCTGCGACTGGAAGCTGCCGAGCAGGATCAGGTATTCGCCGACGAAGCCGTTCAGGCCGGGCAATCCGACGCTGGAGAGCACCGCGAGGGTGAAGAACAGCGCGAAGAGCGGCATCACGCTCGCGATGCCGCCGTACTGGTCGAGCATGCGCGTGTGGCGGCGCTCGTAGATCATGCCGATCAGGAGGAACAACAGGCCCGTCGAGAGGCCGTGGTTGACCATCTGCAGCACGCCGCCGCGCAGGCCTGCCTGCGTGAAGGCGAACAGCCCCATCAGCACGTAGCCCAGGTGGCTGACCGAGGAGCAGGCCACGAGGCGCTTCACGTCGAACTGCGCCATCGCGAGGAAGGCGCCGTACACGATGCCGGCCGCGCCGAGCACCATCATGATCGGTGCCGCCTGGATCGCGGCCGCGGGGAACATCGCGATGCAGAAGCGCAGCAGGCCGTAGGTGCCCATCTTGAGCAGCACACCGGCCAGGATCACCGAGCCCGAGGTCGGCGCCTCGGTGTGCGCGTCGGGCAGCCAGGTGTGGAAGGGCATCGCCGGCACCTTGATCAGGAAGGCCAGGGCGAAGGCCCAGAAGATCCAGGTCTGGCGCGTGCTGTCGAGCGAGCTGGCGTACTCGGTGAGCTTGGCCACGTCCGCGGTCTTCAGCTGGTAGATCAGCAGGATGACGCCGACCATCATCACCAGCGAGCCCGCCAGCGTGTAGAGGAAGAACTTGATCGTCGCGTACAGGCGCCGCTCGCCGCCCCAGATGCCGAGCATGAAGTACAGCGGGACGAGCGTGATCTCCCAGAACACGTAGAAGAGCACGAGGTCGAGCGCGAGGAACACGCCGAGCATCCCGCTCTGCATGATCAGCAGCCAGACCATGAACTCCTTCACGCGCGTCGTGATGTGGCCCCAGGTCGAGAGCATCACGATCGGTCCGAGCAGTGCGGTCAGGCCGATCATCAGCACCGACAAGCCGTCGATGCCGAGCCTGAAGTGCACCGGCACGCTGGAACCGCCGCCCGAGGGCAGCGCGAACCAGGGGATGTCGACGACGTGCTGGTAGGCGGCGCTCGAGCCGTCGAAGTCCAGGCACACCTGGAGTCCGATAAAGCACACCGCGAGCAGTGTCGCCAGCGTGATGCCGCGCTGCAGGGCGACCGCTTCGCGCGGCGTGAACGCCACGACCAGCGCCCCAAGGAGCGGCAGGAAGACGAGCAGGGTCAGGGAATCCATCAGTGGGGGGCTCGTGTGGGGCTCAGCGGTTCCAGACCAGCAGGATGGCGATCAGCGCCGTGACAGCGCCCATCCACAGGCCGTAGGTGGCGATGCGGCCGCTCGCCATGGTGCGCACGCGCGCGGCGGAGGAGAGCGCGGCCTGCGCCGCGCCGTTGACGAAGCCGTCGATCAGCGTGCCGTCGACGACGGCCGCGATCATCAGGGCGAGCACGCGCACGGGCTGCACGACGAGGAGCGTGTAGGCCTTGTCGATGCCCCAGGCCTCGAACAGGAAGCGCGCGCGCAGCGGCGAGCGCTGGAAGGTCGCCTCGTCGGTGGCAATCCCCGACTTGAAGCGGTGGAAGGCGGTGTGCGCGAATCCCAGCGCGATCAGCGCGCCCAGGCCGAGCAGGATCCACTCGGTCGTGTGTTCGAGCTCGTGCGCTCCGGCGTGCTCCTCGAGCAGGCGCGTGCCCGCGTCCGTCACCGGCGCGAGCCAGTCGCGCAGGTACTCCACGCGCACGAAGTGCTCGAAGACCGGCGGGAACGAGAGCGCGCCGCCGAGGATCGCCAGCGCCGCGAGCAAGAGCAGCGGCAGCGTCATCGAGAGCGGCGATTCGTGCGGCTGGAAGTGCTTCTTGTCGAAGCGCTCGGGGCCGAAGAAGGTCAGCGCGACCATGCGCCAGGTGTAGAACGCGGTCATCGCCGCGGTCAGGATGCCGATGCCCCAGAGCACGTAGTAGCCGCCGCCCTGCGCGTAGACGTGGCCCAGGATCTCGTCCTTCGAGAAGAAGCCCGAGAGGAGCGGCAGTCCCGAGAGTGCCGCCGCGCCGACCAGGAAGGTCAGGAAGGTCTGCGGCATGTACTTGCGCAAGTTGCCCATCTTGTGCATGTCCTGCTCGTGGTGCATGCCGTGGATCACGGAGCCCGCGCCGAGGAACAAGAGCGCCTTGAAGAAGGCGTGCGTCGCGAGATGGAAGATCGCGGACGAGAACGCGCCCGTGCCCAGCGCCAGGAACATGTAGCCCAGCTGCGAGACCGTCGAGTACGCGAGCACCTTCTTGATGTCGCGTTGCACGAGTGCCGTCGTGCCGGCCACGAAGGCCGTCAGCGCGCCGACCGTGCCGATCAGGAAGAGCAGGTTCGGGTTGGCCGCGAAGAGCGGGTTCAAGCGCACGACCAGATAGACGCCGGCGGTGACCATCGTCGCGGCGTGGATCAGCGCGCTCACCGGCGTCGGGCCGGCCATCGCGTCGGGCAGCCAGGTGAAGAGCGGGATCTGCGCACTCTTGCCGCAAGCGCCGCCGAACAGGCACAGGCCCGCGAAGAACAGCTCGAGCTGCATGCCCGGGTTCGCAGCGAGCTTCTCGGCCAGCGAGCCCGCGATGTCCGAGAGGTCGAGCGTGCCGAAGAGGTGCACCAGCAGGAACGAGCCGATCAGGAAGCTCGCGTCGCCAATGCGGTTCATCACGAAGGCCTTCTGCCCCGCCTCCGCCGGCCAGCCCTTCTCGTACCAGAAGCCGATCAGCAGGTAGGAGCACAGGCCGACGCCCTCCCAGCCGACGAACAGGCCGAGCAGGCTCGAGCTGAGCACGAGCATCAGCATCGCGAACACGAACAGGTTCAGGTACGCGAAGAACTTCGCGTAGCCCGGGTCGCCCTTCATGTAGCCGCCCGAGTACACGTGGATCAGCAGGCCCACGCCCGTGATGATCAACACCATCACCGAGGAGAGGCGGTCGATCACCATCGAGATGTCGATCGAGAAGACGCCCGTGTCGATCCAGTGCCAGACCGGGCTCTCGAAGGAGACCGCGTGCTCGCCCAGGCTGCCGAGCTTCACGACGGCCGCGAGCGAGAGCACGAAGGAGACCAGCATCGCGAGCACCGCGACGGGGTAGGCCAGGCCGCCGATGCCGGGCTCGACCGCGGCGTGCTCGTCGTGGCCGGAGTGGCCGGCGTCGTCGTGCGCGTGGCCGTGATCCGCGTGTCCGCCGTGCGCGTGGCCGTGGTCGCCGTGCCCGCCGGCCTGGGCGCCCAGGCGCCGCGCGAGCGCAGCGTCAAGAAGTGCAGGATGCCGCACAGCGCGCTGCCCAGGAGCGGCAGGGCCGGGATCCACCACAACCAGAGGAGGTCCGCTTGCGAGGGGGGCATGCTAGTCCTTGAGGTCGGCGACGTCGTCGAGCGACACCGTCTGCTTGTTGCGGTACAGGGCGATCACCAGCGCGAGGCCGACCGCCGCCTCGACCGCGGCGATCACGATCACGAAGATCGCGAAGATCGGACCCTGCAGGTCCGGACGAGCGCCGTGGGCGAGCGTGTGCATGCGGCTGGCCGCGAGGAAGGTCAGGTTCGCGGCGTTGAGCATCAGCTCGATGCACATCAGCACCACGATCACGTTGCGGCGCAGGAAGAAGCCTGCGGCGCCGATCGCGAAGAGCAGCGCGGCGAGGAGGAAGATGTGGCTGGGGGGGACGCTCACGTGGATTCACCTCCCTGGTCCAGGTTCAGGGGCCCGCGGTTGCGCTTGGCGAGCACGAGCACCGCGACCGCGGTCGCGAGCAGCAGCACCGAAACCAGCTCGAAGGGCAGCAAGTAGCGGCTGAACATCGCGTCCGCGAGCGGCTGCAGTTCGTCGATGCCCCTTTCGGGCAGCGCCGGCGCGTCTCCGGCCGCGGGCACGATCGCGAGCGCCGCGAAGGCGCTGATGCCGAGCAGCGCGCCGGCGATGAGGAAGGTCCAGACCGCCTTGCGCCCGTGGAACATCGCCAGATCGATGCGCTCGAGCTTGGTCTCGTTGGCGAGGTTGAGCAGCATGATCACGAACAGGAAGAGCACCAGGATCGCGCCGGCGTAGACCAGGATCTGCAGCGCGGCGAGCGTCTGGAAGCCGGAGACGAGGTAGATCGCCGCCAGCGCGAAGAAGCTCCCCAAGAGCGCGAGGATGCTCATGATCGGGTTGCGCGCCGCGACCACGCCCAGCGCGGCCACGACGGCCAACGCCGCCATCAGATAGAAGATTAGGTTCGCCACCGGTCGTTGATGTGGTTGACGTAGTCCATGCGCTTGCGCAGCGCGGAAGCGGGGCGCTTCAGCTTCTCCATGTCGTAGACCAGCGCCGCGCGCGAATAGTCGGCCAGCTCCAGCTCGTCCGACATGTAGATCGCGTCCTTGGGGCAGGCTTCCTCGCAGAAGCCGCACAGGATGCAGCGCAGCATGTCGATGTCGAAGCGCTTGGGCTCGCGCTCGATCGCGCGGTCGGTCTCGCCGCCGTCGATCGTGATCGCGTAGGCCGGGCAGGCCGCTTCGCACATGCCGCACGAGACGCAGGCGATGTTGCCGTCGTCCTTGACCACCAGGCGCGGCTGTCCGCGCGTGACCTCGTTCGTCGGCAACGGCTCTTCCGGGTACTGCCGCGTGATCGGCTTCTGGAAGAACTTGCTGAACGTGACCGTCAGGCCACGCACGATCTCCGGCAAGTAGAGCCGTTCGGCGAGGCTGAGTTCCTTGCGCTTGATGATCACCATCGTCGAGTCCTCGCGTTGTCGCTCACAGGAAGGTCACCATCGCGCCGGTCGCGAGCAGGTTGAGCAGCGCCAGCGGGAGCATGACCTTCCAGCCCAGGCGCATCAGCTGGTCGAAGCGGAAGCGCGGCAGCGACCAGCGCACCCACAAGAACAGGAACAGGAAGCCCGAGGTCTTCACCAGGAAGGCCAAGAGGCCCAGGATCCAGTGCGCGTGCGGCAGGAATGGGATCAGGCTGCCGCCCAAGAAGAGCGTCGTGCCCAGCGCGCTCATCACGATCATCGCGCAGTACTCGCCCAGGAAGTACAGCGCGAACTTCATCGCCCGAGTACTCGGTGTGGAAGCCGCCGACGAGCTCCGACTCGCACTCGGCGAAGTCGAACGGGTGGCGGTTGGTCTCGGCGAAGATCGCGACGACGAAGAGGAAGAAGGCCAGCGGCTGGCGCACGGCGAACCACAGGTGGTCCTGCTGGGCCGTGACGATGTCGCGCAGCGAGAGCGAGCCCGAGAGCGCCACGACCGAGAGGATCGAGAGGATCAGCGCGAGCTCGTAGCTGATCATCTGCGCCGACGCGCGCAGGCCGCCCAGCAGCGAGAACTTCGAGTTCGAGACCCAGCCGCCGAGGATGATCCCGTACACGCCCAGGCCGCCGATCGAGAGCATGTAGAGCAGGCCGATGTCCAGGTCGGTCATCGACAGGTAGGTCGTGCGGCCCTGCAGGAAGGTCTTCAGCTCGGGGATCTCGCCGCTGAAGGGGATCACCGCCATGGTCATCATGGCCGGGATCGCCGCGATCGCGGGCGCGAGGCGGAAGAGCAGCTTGTCGGCGCCGTTGGGCAGCACCTCTTCCTTGAAGATGAACTTCACGCCGTCGGCGAGCGGTTGCAGCACGCCCCAGGGGCCGACGCGGTTGGGGCCGATGCGGTACTGCATCCAGGCCGAGACCTTGCGCTCGGCCAGCGTCATCAACGCCGCGAGCACGATGATCATGTGGTAGAGCACCACCACCTTGCCCAGCGCGACGAGCAGGAACCTCCAGTCGAAGTTGAAGTCCATCAGCGGGGGGCGGGTTGCGCGCGCAGCAGGGCCGCGAGCTCGGTGAGCAGGTTCGGGAGCGGGCGCACCGCGTTCGGCGGCGGCTTGGCCGCGCCCAGGACGCCCTTCTTGCCATCGACGTTGATCCAGGTGCCGCTCTTCTCGACGTGCGTGGCGACGCCGATGCACAGCGCGACGTTGGGCGCGCTCGAGGCCTGCGTGTCGAAGAGCGCGACGCGCTGCGCCATGGCGAGGGCGGCGCCCGCGAGCTCCGCCGAGCGCTCGCCCACGAGCACCAGCGTGCGCGGCGAGCCGATTTCGGACGGAGCGAGCGGCGCGAAACCGAGTTCGGTCAGGCCGCGGCGGTTGGGGCACGGATCCCCGGTGTGCAGCAGGTCATCCTTGAGCGCGTTCGGCGCGGGCGAGAGGAACAGGGCCTTCGCCCCGCGTTCGCGCACGAACTCGAGCAGCGCGGCGCCTTCCTCCTGCGTGCAGAAGGGAGAGGCGACGATCAGCGCACCCGCGTCCTGTGCGAGCAGGTTGCAGAGCTGCGCAAGGCTCGCGCGGTTGTGCGATCCGTCGAGGCGCGGCTTGGCGTTGACCGGGCCGAATGCGAAGCGTCCCGTGTCGCACAGCCACCACTTGTTCACCTCGGCGTTCTCGCGCGGGCGGAAGCGCTTGACCTCGCCGCCGCGCAGCACCTCGACCGTGGTCGAGCAGCCGCGGCTGCACTCGGCGCAGGTCGAGGCCATCTTGACCAGGTTCCAGACGCGCGCCTGGAAGCGGAACTTCGAGAGCGTCAGCGCGCCTACGGGGCACAGGTCGGCGATGTTGCCCTGGTAGTTGCCCGTGAGCGGCCGGTCGGCGAAGGTCGCGATCGTCGAGCGCGAGCCGAGGTCGGCGACGGTCAGCTGCGGCTTCTTGGTGACTTCCTCGAAGAAGCGCACGCAGCGGCTGCACAGGATGCAGCGCTCCTCGTCGAGCACGATCACGTCGCCGAGCGACTTGCGCTTCTCGAGTTTGCGGCGCGGCTCGTGCGTGCGGCCCTCGCCCTGGCCCTCGGAGTAGGTGTAGTCCTGCAGGTCGCACTCGCCGGCCTTGTCGCAGATCGGGCAGTCGAGCGGGTGGTTCTTGAGCAGGAACTCCAGGCACTCGCGGCGCGTGTCGTGCGCCTTGGTGCTCTCGGTCTGCACCACCATGCCCTCGGCGGGAAAAGTGCGGCAGGCGACCATCACGCGCGCGGGGCCGGTGCCCTGCTGCACCTCGACTTGGCAGATGCGGCAGCTGCCGACCGGTTCGAGACCGGGGTGATAGCAGTAGTGCGGCACCTCGACGTGGTTCGAGTGGCACGCGGCGATCAGCGGCTTCTTGGGATCCGCGTCGATCTCGCGGCCGTTGACGGTGATCTTGGTCACGCTAGTGGGCTCCGGCGTATTCGACGCGCGGGTAGGGGATCGGGTCGCGCTTCTGGCGCACGCATTCGAGAAGCTCGTCCTTGAACAGGCGCACCGCGCTGAGCGTCGGGATCGCGGCCGCGTCGGAGAGCGCGCAGATCGTCTTGCCGGGCGCCATGCCCTTGGCCAGCGACTCGATCGTCGCGACGTCGTCCTCCTGGCCGTGGCCGGTGGCGATGCGGTGGAAGATCTGGGAGAGCCACTGCGTGCCTTCGCGGCACTGGCTGCACTGGCCGCAGCTCTCGTGGTCGTAGAAGCGCGCGATGATCTCCATCACGCGCGCGATCGAGGTCTGATCGTCGAAGATGATCATCGCCGCGGTGCCGAGCGAGGAACCCTTGGTCTTGAGCGAGTCGTGGTCGAGCACGACGTCGAGGTCCTCGCCCTTCACCATCGCGCAGGAGGAGCCGCCGGGGAACCAGGCCTTGCACTTGCGGCCCTTCCAGACACCGCCGGCGACCTGTTCGACGATTTCGCGCGCCGTGACGCCGAAGGGCAGCTCGTACACGCCCGGCTTCTCGACGTGGCCCGAGATGCCGCACAGGAAGTTGCCCTTCGAGCCCTTCGTGCCGATCGAGGCGTGCCACGCGCCGCCGCGCAGCACGATGAAGGGCACGTTGAAGATCGTCTCGACGTTGTTGACCGTCGTGGGCTGGCCCCACAGGCCGAAGGCGGCCGGGAAGGGCGGCTTGGGACGCGGGTGGCCGCGCTTGCCCTCGAGGCTCTCCATCAGGCCGGTCTCCTCACCGCAGATGTAGGCGCCCGCACCCTTGTGCATGTGCACCTCGCAGGAGAAGTCCGTGCCGAGGATGTTCTTGCCGACCAGTCCGGCGGCGCGCGCCTCGTCGATCGCGGCCTGCACGCGCTGGTAGGAGAGGCGGTACTCGCCGCGCACGTAGATGTAGGCCGCCTGAGCGCGCATCGCGTAACAGGCGATCAGTGCACCCTCGACCAGACCGTGCGGGTCCTTCTCCATCAGCACGCGGTCCTTGCACGTGCCCGGCTCGCTCTCGTCGGCGTTGATCGCGAGGTAGCGCGGGCGCGGATCCTTGACCGGATCGGGCATGAAGGTCCACTTCATGCCGGTCGGGAAGCCCGCGCCGCCGCGGCCGCGGATCTCCGAGAGCTTCATCTCGTTGATCACCTCGGCGGGCGTCATGGGCTTCGCGCCGGTGAGCACCTTGGCCAGCGCGTGGTAGCCGCCGAGCTGCTTGTAGACGGCGAGCGTGTGCGAGTTCGCGACCTTCGTGCGGTCGAGGAGCCAGGTCTCGAACTTGTTCAACGCAGGCCTCCCAGGATCTTCTCGGCCTTCTCGGGCGTCAGGTCTTCGTGGTAGACGCCGTCGAGGTCGAACATCGGTGCGTTGGCGCAGGCGCCCTGGCACTCGACGGGCCAGACGGTGAACTTGCCGTCGGCTGAAGTGCCGTAGGGCTTCGCGCCGGTGACCTTGCAGACGTGTTCCATGAGCTGCGTCGCGCCGCGCAGTTCGCAGCTGATGTTGTGGCACACCGAGACGACGTGCTTGCCGGCCGGCTTGAGCCGGAACATCGGGTAGAAGGAGGCGACGCCGTACACCTCGACCGGCTCCAGGCCGAAGTACGAGGCGAGGTCCTCGAGCGTCTGCGGCGAGATCCAGCCGCCGAGCTCCTCCTGGCAACGGTGCAGCGCCGGGATCAGGCCCGCGCGCTTTTCGGGGTACTTCTTCACGAGCTCGTCGAACTCGCGCACGAGTTTTTCCGGGAGTGCCATCAGCGGTCGACCTCGCCCATCACGAAATCCAGCGAGCCGATGATCGAGACCGTGTCCGAGAACAGGCGGTCCTTCATCAGCACGGGTATGGCTTGAACGTTCATCAATCCCGGCGCGCGGATGTGGCAGCGCACGGGGTGGCTCGTGCCGTCGGAGACCACGTAGAAGCCGAGCTCGCCCTTCGACGACTCGATCCCGTGGTAGGCCTCGCCCTCGGGCAGCGCCATGTCGGTCACGATCTTGAACTGGTGGATCAGCTCCTCCATCGAGCTCTTGACCTTGTCCTTGGGCGGCAGCACGAAGCGCCGGTCGTCGGCCAGGAATTCGCCGCCCTTGGTCTCGCGCAGCAGCGCCAGCGCCTGCTGGCAGATGCGCGCGGACTGGCGCATCTCCTCGATGCGCACGAGGTAGCGGTCGTAGCAGTCGCCGCGCGTGCCCACGGCCACGTCGAATTCGTAGCGCTCGTAGCCCGAGTAGGGCGTCTTCTTGCGCAGGTCGAAGTCGAAACCCGAGGCGCGCAGGTTGGGCCCGTTGAGCGACCAGGCGAGCGCCATCTCCTTCGTGATGATGCCGATGTCGCGGTTGCGGTCGAACCAGATGCGGTTGCCCGAGAGCATCGCCTCGAACTCGTCCACCGCGGAGAGGAAGTGGTCCAGCCACTTGCCGATCTCGCGCCCGACCTCGTCCTCGACGTCGGCATAGACGCCGCCGATCCGGACGTAGGTGTTGTTCATCCGGTGGCCGGTGTAGGCGTCGAGCATCGTGTACAGGGACTCGCGCTCCTTGAAGGTGAAGAAGAACATCGTCACTGCACCCAGGTCGATCGCGGTGGTGCCCAGATAGATCAGGTGCGAGCCGATGCGGCTCAGCTCCATCAGCAGCACGCGGATGATGTTGCCGCGCTCGGGCACCTCGAGGCCGGCGAGCTTCTCGAGCGCCAGCGCGTACCCGACGTTGTTCATCAGCGGCTGCACGTAGTCGAGGCGGTCGGTGTGCACGAAGAACTTGCGCCAGCCGAGCGACTCGCAGGTCTTCTCCTTGCCGCGGTGCAGGTACCCGACCTCGGGCTCGATGCGCGCGATCGTCTCGCCGTCGAGCATCACGCGCAGGCGCAGCACGCCGTGCGTGGCCGGGTGCTGCGGGCCCATGTTGAGCTCCATCAGCTCGCCGTGCAGCGGATCGTCGCCGTCCAGCGAGCCGCGGTTGTATTCGAAGACCTTGGTCGTCGTGGCCATGCTGCTCTCAGTTCCCCTGCGGCGCGTGCGGCAGGTCGCGGTTCACGGGCCGTTCGCGGCGCAGGCGATCCCACTCGCGGTAGAGCCGGTCAGGCTCGATACCCTGGTGGGGGAAGTCCTTGCGCAGCGGGTGGTGTTCGTAGGCCTGCGGCATCAGCAGGCGCTTCAGTCCGACGTGGCCGTCGAAGCGGATGCCGAACATGTCCCAGCACTCGCGTTCGGAGTACGCGGCGCCGGGGAAGAGGTCGGTGATCGTGCGCACGCGCGGATCGCCGCCGTCGATGCGCGCGCGCAGGCGCACGCGATCGGCGTGGGCCGAGGAAAGGAACTGCCAGACGAGCTCGAAGCGTGGCTCGGCGGGGAAGTGGTCGACCGCGGTCACGAAGGTGTTCGTGTCGAAACCGGCCTGCTGCTTCAGGCGCCGGATCGCCTCCCAGGCGAGCGCCGGGGCGAGCTCGATCACGGGTGTGCCCTCGCGCGAGAGGGAATGCTGGAACTCGAGACCCGCGAGCGCGGACTGGGCGCGTTCGAGGGTGCTCATTCGGGCTCCGTCGGGACCTTGGAGCCCGGTTCGAGCAGCTCGTGGCTGCGCGTGGTCGCGACGGCGTGGTTGGGCGCGCGCTGGAAGCGTTCGCTGCCCTTGCCCTCGTCGAAGTTGTCGCCGGAGAAGAGTTCGGCGAAGGGCCGCTCGCGCTCGATCTTCTTCTGCAGCTTGAGGATCGCGTCGATCACCGCGTCCGGGCGCGGCGGGCAACCCGGGACATAGATGTCGACCGGCAGGATCATGTCGATGCCCTGCACGACTGAGTACGAGTCGTACATCCCGCCGCTCGAGGAGCACACGCCCATCGCGATGACCCACTTGGGGTCGGGCATCTGGTCGTAGATCGTGCGCGCGGCCTCGGCCATCTTCCAGGTCAGCGTGCCGGCGACGATCATCAGGTCGCACTGGCGCGGGCTGAAGCGCGCGGCCTCGGCGCCGAAGCGCGCGAGGTCGAACTTCGGCCCGATCATCGCCATCAGCTCGATGCCGCAGCACGAGAGGCCCAGAGGCATCGGCCAGAGGCTGTTCTTGCGGCCCCAATTGACGAGCTCGTCGAGGCGCGTCCAGAGGAAGCCCTCTTTCGCCGGCTGGTCCGGCACTTCGATCAGCGATCCCATTCGAGACCTCCCTTGCGCCACACGTAGGCCAGAGCAAGCGCGAGGATCGCGACGAAGGCGACGATCTCGGCCAGGACGAAAGTACCGACGCCCGCGAGCTTGAAGTGCGTCGCGCCCACCGCCCAGAGCACGAGGAACACCGACTCCACGTCAAACAGGATGAAGAGCACCGCGACGAGGTAGAAGTGGATCGAGAGGCGCAGACGCGCGCTGCCGATCGGAGCCATCCCGCACTCGTAGGACTCGAGCTTTCCGACGTTCACGCGCCGCCGTCCTGCGAATTCGCTGAGCAGCAGGTTGACGGCGACGAAGCCGAGAACGACCGCGACCAGGACCAGGATGGGGATGTAGCTCTGCAGCATGGGGGGGTCTGCTTCCGCGCGCGGAACGGCCTCGCGGAGGGCTCTGCGTGGGCGCGCGGGGCCGGGGGGGAGGTGGCTCCTCGCGTCTCGCTACGGGGACGAAAATTGGCCGGGAGTGTAGCTAGGGCGGGGGGGTGGAGGAAGGGCGCGGCTCCCGAACCTGTCTGGGCCGGAGAGCGCAGGCGATGTGTGTCGGTTGTTCGGCGAATAATGAGCCAGAAGTATATATCCACAAATCACTTGTGATTCACGTACTCCTATCCGTCGATATGCACGAACTCCCCCCCGCTGCCCTTCGCCAGGCGCTCGAGCGCGCCGTCGCCCTCCGCGCCGATCTGGACGGTGTCGAAGAGCACCCGTGTGCGCGCGTTCACGCGCGAGAGGAAGCCGGGGACCCAGCCCGGACCCTCGTTGGTCGCGCCGTCGCAGAGCACGATCACGGTGTCGGCGTCGATGCGCGAGAGATCGAGCGTGCGGTTCTCCGCGATGCCGAAGACGCGCTCGACACCCGCGCGCAGCTGCGTGCTGCCGCGCGGCTTCTGGTCGAGCCAGAGCTTCGCCGCGCGCAACGACTCGGCGTCCGCGCGCACGAGGTCGTCCTTCCAGATCTCCGCGAAGTCGTGGAACACGACCACGTCGAAGCGTGCGCCCGCGGGCAGCTCGGCCGCGAAGCGCAGCAGCTGCCCGACCGCCACGTCCCAGCGCGAGCGCCGTTCGCCGCCCGGGCTCGTCGGGCCGAAGCCTTCGGACATCGAGCCCGAACGGTCGAGCACGAACACCACGCGATCGGTCCAGGGCCGCAGCGTGAAGAAGCCCGCGCGCGTGCGGCCGTCCGCGCCATTGTCGGTGCGCGGCGGGGCGACTTCGCCGCGCTGCACCGCGGACCACCACTCGCGCCAGCGCGCGACGTCGAAGCCGTAGCTGCGACCGGCGCGGTCCTCGAGCGCGCGCACGAGCTCGTGCTCGACGCGCAGCGCCTGCAGACCGGCTTCCGCGCGCTTCTTCCAGACCTCGAGCGCGTCGATCAGCACCGGCACGATCGCCGCGTGCTCGAGCGGGTGGCTGAAGGCGATCGCGCGCGACACCGCGCGCCAGTCCTGCGAGCGCAGCCCCGGCTCGACCAGCGCGCGCAGGCGCTCCCCCAGGGGGCCCAGCGGCTGCGGTGGCAGGCGCGTGAAATGCCGCTCCGCGAGCTCCGCCGCGCGCGGCAGGCCGCTGGCGGCCTCGGGTTGCTCGATCAGCGAGAGAAACAGGCTGTTGACGCCCTTGTCCTGGTAGCCGCACAGGGATTCGAGCGCGAGATCGCGCAACGCCGGGTCGGGATCGCGCACGCAGCCGAGCAGCGCGAGCAGCAGTCCGGGATTGGGCTTGGGCGCCACCAGCCACAGCGCGGCGCGCCGGCGCAGCAGCGGCTGCGTGCGGCCGGAGGCGAGCAGCTCGCGGGCGAGGAAGCGCTCGAAATCCGCGTCCTGGTGCGCGCGCAGCGCCTCCGCGCACAACTCGCGCAACTCGAGCGCCGGGCCCGAGTCGTCCTCGAGTGAGGGCAGGTCGGCGTTGCCGATCGTCAGCCCGACGAAGTCGAGCAGCGCGCAGGCGACGTCGCGCTCGCGCGTGCTGTCGACCGCCCACAGGAGGCGCAGGTCGGACACGATCAGCTTGAGCTCACGGAACTGGTCGCCGTCGAGCTCGAGCCTGTGCTCGCGCAGCCGCTTCAGGAAGTCCTGCGCGCGCTGCAGCGTATCGCTCTTCTGCGCCGCGGCGAGGGCCGGGGCGCAGAGCAGGAACAGCAAGAGCAGCAGGATCGGGCGCAGGCGGGGCACGGCCAGAACCTAGCTCAACAGCGATCGTAGTCGGGCCGCCAATCGCGGATGCGCTGTTTGATCGCGCGACGGTCGGTCAGCCGCTCCTCGAGCACGGCGCGCGCGAGCCCGGGCAGCTCCGCGTCGCTCGCGAAGCGCAGCGCGACCAACTGGCCGATCGTGAACTCGCCGATGCGCCCGCGCAGCTCGGCGGGCAGCAGGCGTTCGAGCCGCAGGCGCTCCTCGAGCCGGATCACGCGGTCCTGCACGCTGAGCGCGAAGACGCGCATGGCGAAGAACACGATCACCAGTGCGACCGCGAGTGCCAGCTGCAGCCCGGTCGCGAAGCCCGGCTCGCGCCATAGCTGCAGCGCGCCGTAGCCGAGGTTCACGAGCAGGATCCCGAAGGCGGCGAAGTGGTAGCTCGGCTCGATCTTGCCGTGGTTGGCGTAGGTCTGCGGGCGGCGTTCGAAGTGGAACATGCGCGCCAGCCTAGCGGCGCGAGCTCAGCGGGCGACGGGGATCTCGATTTCGAGGAACAACGCACGTTTCTCGAAGCCCGGCGACTGGTGCAGCCCGCGCAGGCGCACCTTGGCGCCGGTCTTGGAGAACTCGATCGCCGCCTCCTCGTCCACGCCGAGGGAGCGCGTGTGGTCGAGGACAAGCGTCTGCTTGTCGACGCTCCGGCCCTGCGCGTCGAGCAGTTCGGCCTCGATCTCGAACTCGCGGCCGATCAGGCCCGGCACGCGGTGGCCGCAGGCGTTGCGCAGCGTCACGCGCGTGCCCGCTCCCGCAGCACTCGCCGAGACCTCGAAGGCGCGCGCGAGAAAGCCCGGATCGCGCGGCGTCTGCAACTCGTGGCTGCGACCGGCGCGTTTCACGTAGGCCGGGTCGCCGTTCTTCTCGTGGCTCGCCGGATCGGAGACGAATTCGCGCTCGATCGCCTGCATGTGGCAGCCGACGCAGCTCTTGCCCTTCTCCCACTGACTCGTCTCGACGAAGTCCTTCGCGATGCCGATCACCGGGCCGACATTGGTCGCGTGGCAGGCGATGCACAGCTGCGACTGGCCTTCCTCCGTGAGCAGCGCGCTCTTCTTCGAGGCGTGCGCCTTGGTCTGCGCGCCGACGGGCCCGAGGATCTCGCCCTGCGTCCCGAGGTGGCAGGCGTTGCAGTCCACACCCATGTGCGCCACGGCCGCCTGCGCGGCGTCGCGCGGCTTGGGCTTGGTGCCCGGCTCGAAGCCCGAGAGCGGCTGGGGGATGTGGCAGTTGTGGCAAGCCTCGGGCTTGCGCTTGTCCTTCAACTCCTCCTGGTAGCGCGGGTCGAGCCAGGCCGTGGCGTGCGTCGTGCGCGCCCACTCGCGCGCGACGTTCTCGTGGCAGCCGGCGCAGCTCAGCTCATGCCACTTGTCGTTCTCGACCGGCCGGCCATCGGCGAGCGGTCGCACGGCCTCGAGCTTCCAGTCCTCGCGCGCGCAAGGCAGCGTGAGTGCCGCAAGGAGGATCCAGGATCGCATCGCTCGACCGCGGCGCTACTTGTCGAAGACGTTGGTCTCGCTGGGCGAGATGCGCTCGTCGACCTTTTCGATGCGCAGGTCGAGCTTGGCGAAGTCGAGTTTCGTCGTCTGCTTCTGCTCCTCGCCGCGCTCCTCGCGCTTCTGGGGGGCGGGCTTGGGCGTCTCGGTCTTCTGCTGCTTGGGTTCGATCGGCGTCATCGTGGGCTCCGGGGTCCAGTGGAGCACTCGCGTCCGTCCCCCGCAAGGGACTCTGCCGCCCTTCGCTGTGCAGGAAATCGGTCCGGCACGCACAACCTTGGCCTGATCCGAGCGTCTTCCGTGTGGACGCGCCTCTCCCGGGCGCGCCGAGGAGGACGCCCGATGGAATTTCGCCCAGATCACTGCCCCTGCGAAGAACCCAAATGTGCCGGCTCCGCCGGCTTCAGTACCAACGCCGCGGCCACTACACGCGCGCCTGCGACGGCCGTCGCGTGCAGCGCTTCCAGTGCAAGGCCTGCAGGCGCACGTTCTCGACGCAGACGTTTCGCGTCGACTACGGCCTGAAACGCGTCTCACTCGACGTGAAGATCTTCCTCGCGCTGATCTCGAAGGTCACGCAGCGCCAGATCGCGAAGACGCATCACTGCACGCTGCGCACGGTCGCGCGGCGGCTGGATCTCTTCGGCAAGCAAGGCCGCGGATTCCACGAGTGGCGCATGCGCATGCGCGGGATCGCGACGCCCTGGGAGGGGCAGTTCCAGCTCGACGAGCTCGAGACCTTCGAGCACAACCGCCGCTTGAAACCGGTTACGGTGCCCGTGCTCGTACACAAGCCCAGCTACTGCATCCTGCACGCGGAGGTGGGCACGCTTCCGGCGCGGAAGCCGCTCTCGAAAGCGAACTTGGCGAAGCTCGCGCGCTACGAGAAGCTCGAGGGCGACGTCAAGCGCAAGAGCGAGTCACGCGAGAAGATGACGCTCTGCTTCGAGGTGCTCGCGAACGTGTGCGATCCCTCCGCGAAGGTCTTTGTCGGTACCGACGAGAAGCACACCTACGGCGTGGCGCTGAAGCGCCTCTTCGGCGCGCGCCTCGTGCACCAGAAGACGCACTCGAGCGTGCCGCGCAGCTACAAGAATCCGCTCTTTCCGATCAACCACACCTTCGCGATGCTGCGCGACAACCTGAGCCGGCTCGTGCGGCGCAATTGGGGTGCCTCGAAGAAGCGCGAGAAGCTCGAGAGCCACCTGTGGATCTACGTCGCCTGGCGCAACTACGTGCGGCCGATCACCAACCGCAATCACACGCAGACCGCAGCGATGGTCGCGGGCCTTTGCCCGCGCATGCTCGAGGTGACCGATCTGCTCGGGGCTAGGATGTTCGTTCCGATGGGCGCACAGTGAAGGGCGGCAGAGTCGCGAGCGCGCGCTCAAGCGCGTCGACGAGCCCTTGCGGGTCGTCGGTGCCGATCCGAAAGCGCCTTCCTCCGCGCAGCCGCAACTCGACCGCGTCGAAGCCGCTGACGTTCCACAGCCAACCGCGGCCGATGTAGTGGATGCCCCAGCCCATCAGCCAGGAGTTGCGCACCGGCTCGGCCTGTTCGATCTCGCGCAGCGGGATCGTGCGCCGGATCCAGCCCGGCCCGAAGTGCACGCCCAGTTCGCGCGCGCCGACCTGCGTCGAGAGGCTGCCGAAGGCGACCAGCGCGGCGAGCAGGAGCGGCGAGACGACGGCCAGCGCGAGTCGCGCCTCGAGCGTGGGGATCGCGATCGCGAGCACGCCGCAGAGCAGGAAGCTCATTCCGAGCGCGAGCACGATGACGGTGCCGCGCTGGACGTGGGAGTAGCGGGGCGTGCCGGACACGCGACTGATTCTAGACGCTCGCGCGCAGCACGCCCATGCGGTGCAATTCCGCGGCGAAGCGCTTCACGTTCTCGATCGCGGGCAAGTCGCCGGGGTCGATGCCCTCGAGCAGCGCGCCCAGCGAGCCCTTCTGGGCGATCAACTCGAGCACGCGCTTCCCGTCGGGCCGCAGTTCGACGAACTCCGCGCTGGCGGGGTCGTAGCACAGCACGGAGTGCTTGCGCGCCAGGCTCCCCAGGCGTCGCTCGGCCTCCTCTTCCGCGCCGGCGACATAGCGGCCGGTGAGGAAGTCGGGGCGCACCATGCGCGCGAGCGGATGGGCGAGTCGCGCGAGCGCCTCGGTGTAGCCAAAGGAGAGTTCGACGAAGCTGAGCTTCGCGTTGGGCGCGAGCGTGTGCTCAGCTCCGCGCGCTTCGCGCTTGGCAGTACGTTCGGCGCAGCGCGCGACGAAGTCGTCGGGCTTCGTGTCGTGCGCGAGGTGCAGGAAGTAGTGGCTCTTCTGCATGAAGTACAGGATGTTGTCGCCCGAGAAGATCGGGAAGTGGCGCCGCAGCGCCGTCATCATCGCCTCGAACATCTCGGCGGCTTCCTCCTGCGTCATGCCCTGCGAGCTCTCGTAGTCGTGGTAGAGCTCGATGTCGGCGGTGGGGTCGTCGAGGATGCGCACGCCGAAATCCTCGGGGCGCTTGTAGACCTGTGCGACCTCGTCGATGTGGAAGGTCTGCAGCGAGACCTCGCGCACGACGTCGGAGTGCTCGACCAGGAAGTCGACCGTGGCTTGCGCCTCCTCGCGCGTCTCGCTCGGGAAGCCGACCATGGCGTAGAAGGTGACGCTGATGCCGGCCTGGGCGCAGTTCGTCGCGACCTCGACCGTGGATTTCAGGCTCTGGCCTTTCATCATCATCTTCAGGAGCCGCGGCGTGGCGGTCTCGAAGCCGAAGAGCAGTTTGCGGCAGCCCGATTCGTAGAGCTTCTTCGCGCCTTCCGCGTTGTAGGCCTTGGGCTCGACGCGCGCGTCGGCCCACCAGCGGATGCCGGCCTCGCGCGCGATCAGTTCCTCGGGCAGGTCCTTGATCATGCCCGGCGGCATGCAGTCGGTGATGAAGTTGAAGTTGCGCGAGTGGTAGCGCGACTTCAGCGCGAGCACCTGCTCGACGATCGTCTGCGCGCGGCGCGTGCGGTAGCCCGGCCCGATCACGGTCGGCAGCGTGCAGAAGGTGCACTCGCCGTAGTAGCAGCCGCGGTTGATGTCGAAGGGCAGCACGAGTTCGGGCGCGAGGTACTTCTCGAAGGGCAGGCCGTCGAAGTTCGGCACGGGCGCCTTGTCGAGAGCGATCGGGTGGCCCGAGGGGTTCGCGACGGCGCGCTTCGACGAGTCGATCCAGGTCAGCGAGCCGATCTCCGCGAGCGGCGTTCCGTCGCGCAGGGCCTGGCACAGGCCGAGCAGCGGCGCCTCGCCCTCGTGGAACACGAGGCTGTCGAGACACTCGTCGATGCCCGGCGCGTTCATCAGCTTCTCGCCGATGTAGGCCAGGAAGCCGCCGCCCGCGGTCACGTGGCAGTCGGGCAGCGCCTGCTTGATCAACCGTCCGAGTGTCAACCCGGGGACCAGCTGGCTGCCGTAGATGATCGAGATGCCGACCACGCGCGGCTTGCGCGCGACCAGGCGCGGCAGGAGGTCCTTCTGGAAATGTTCGAGGAATGGGTTTTGCCCCGCGTCGCGCGTCGCGGCGAGCACCTCGCTCGAGCGCTCGAGCGAGTAGCCCATGGTGAAGTTGTGCGGCGTCAGCACGGCCGGGTGGTGCGCGGCCGAGACCAGGCGCAGCGCGTGGTAGATCGTGCGCACCGCGGGCACGTACTGGTCAGCGTCGAAGAAGCGCTCGCTCTTGAGCACGTTCTTCGCGTCCTCGATGCCGGCGATGAGCGCGTCGGCGCTGGCGGCGCTCTCGGCAGCGGCGCGGAAGGCCCCCAGGTCGTGGAAGGGGAGCGCGGCCGGCTTCGAGAAGCGTTCGAGGGGCAGGCGTTCTTGTGCGCGGCTCTTCGCGTGGCGCAGGTACTCGGCCGAGAGGAAGCGGTCGTAGGCCTCGATGTTCGCGTCCACGAGCTCGACGTCGTCGAAGCCGTTCGCTTCGAGGTAGGCCTTGATGCAGGGCAGCGCGAGGTAGGGCTGCGTGAAGTGGCCCTGGGGCGGAAAGACGAGGGTGACGGGGAAACGCTGCGCTCGGATCATGGCCGCTAGCATCCGCCGCCTCCCATCGGCGCGTCAATCCCGCGCAGGGACTACACTGCTTCGATGCGCCCCAGCCTGGCCCTCGCGCTGCTCCTGCTGCTGCTCCTCGCCGGCGCTGGCGCCTGGTTCCTGACGCGCGCCGGGCCTCTCGCGCCCGCGGCGCTGCCCGGACAAGCGCAGGAGAGCGCGCCCGCCGCGCGAGCGCCCGCGCAGGTGCGGCTCGAATCGGAGTCCGAGCGCACCGAGGCCGGTCCGGGCGAGCGCGAGGTCCCCGCGGCGCCCGTGGAACCCGCCAGCGCGGCCGAGGACCTGGTCGCGGAGGGCAAGCGCCGCGGCTGGCAGCTGCCCTTCGGCAAGGGCTGGTGGACCGACGCGCTGATCAACGAGGCGGCGATGGAGCTCGACGAGGCGCGTATCCAGAAACTGCAGCAGGAAGTGCTCGACTGGGGCGACAAGCTGCTCGCGCTCAAGCTCGAGCGGAAGAAGCGCCTGGATGCCTACTGCCAGGAACGCATCGCGGCGGGCCTCGCCGTGATGGATCCCGATCCCGAGGCGGTGCTCGGGGACGACAAGCAGCACGTGATCATCGTCACGCACACGCTCGAGTCTCCCAACCAGCCCTGGCGCGTCGACATCGGGCCGGGCGACGACCGTGAACTCGACTCGCTCGACCAGCGGATCGCGAGCACGTGGTGTCTCGCGGTGCGCGACCTGCGGCGCAAGCTCGCCGCGTCGAAACCCTAGGCCAGGAGCCCCGCCTCGAGAAAGCGCGCCAGCGCCGCCTCGATGCCCGGATGCTCGCGTTCGAGCTCGGCCTGCGTGCGCTCGCCGTCGAGTTCGAGGAGCACCGCCGCCGCGCTCTCGCCGAGCTTGAGCACCTGCACGCCCTTGCGTGTGGGGACGACCGCCAGCACGCCGGCGCCAGCGCGCAAGAGCTCGCCCGAAAAACGCGGACCGCGCGCGGGCTGTGCCGGCAGGCCGCGCGCGGCGACGCGCACTTGAGCCTGCTCGAGCTCGAGCAGAGCGCGCACGCTGGTGTCGCGCGCGATGAGTGCGAGCGCTTCGAAGCTGCGGCCGGAGCGCTTCCACTCGCGGTAGAGCTCGAGCGTGTCCAGCCCGCCCCGCTCGCGCAGCGCAGCGAAGGTCTTCGGGTAGCGCATCAGTACCTCGGGCAGCTCCTGCGCGATCGCGGCGAGATCTCGCAGGTGCTTCTCGCTCTGCGGCAGCAGCGTCCAGGTCGTGAAGAGGTCCGGGTGCGCCGCGATCAGCTCGCGCTCGGCGCGCGTCTCGCCCGCTCCGAGCGCCATGTCGGGCGGGATGCCCTCGACGGCGCGCGAGTCCGCGCCGAATTCCTCGCCCAGCGCGCAGCCGGGCTGCGGGTTGACCAGGTGCAGCGAGAGCTGCACGCCCGCGCGCAAGGCCGCCTGCGCGCACCAGTCGAGCGTCGCGCGCAGCGAGCGCTCGTCTTCGCCGGGCAGGCCCAGGATCAGCGAGAGAATCGGCACGATGCCGGCGGCCGCGCACTCGTCCACGACGCGCAGCAGGTCCGCATCGTCGCGCATGCCCTTCTGGTTGCGCCTGCGCACGGCGGGATCCGCGGATTCGATGCCGAGCAAGACGCGGTAGCAGCCGGCGGCGCCCATGCGCTGCAGCAATTCGCGGTCGAGGTGGTCACCGCGCGCGCGCACCTCCCAGGGGATGCCCAGCGCGCGGCGCTCGAGCTCGTCGCACAGCTCCAGCGCGTGCTCGCGGTTCGCGCCGAAGATGTCGTGGCACAGGTAGGCGTGCTTGGCCGCGGGGATCGCGCGCAGCTCGGCGATCTCGTCGGCCAAGCGCGCGGTGGGCAGCACGCGCGAGCGCCGGCTCCAGAAGCGGCCGATGGTGCAGAAGCTGCAGTCGTAGACGCAGCCGCGGCCCGAGTCGATCGGCACGAGGCCGTCCGCCTCGCCCGTGATGCGTTTGTAGGCCGCGATGGGGGGCAGGAGATGCCAGGCGGCACGCGGCAGCAGCTCGAGATCGCGCAGCGGTTCGCGCGGCGCCTCCTCGTGGATCGCGCCGCCCGCGTCGCGCCAGAGGATCCCGGCCACCCCGGAGAGGTCGCTGCCTCGTTCGAGCGCGCGCGCGAGCTCGATGACGGTCTCCTCCGCCTCGCCGCGCGCGACGACGTCGACGAAGAAAAATCGTTCGAGCAGCGCGCGCTCGACGCCGGTGGTGCCCGGGCCGCCGATCCACAGCGAGAGGCGCGCGTCGGCGCGGCGCAGGCGTTCGAGGATCGCGAGCGCGATCGGGAGGGTCGCGCCCATCACCGAGAGGCCGATCGCAGCGCAGCGCTCGCGCGCGTGGGCCTCGAGCAGGCGCGCGGCGGCGGCGTCGGCGAGGCCGTCGTTCGCCGGCAGCTCGCCCGCGGCCATCCGGTAGGCCAGGTCGTCGAGTTCGACCGCCACGCCCGCTCGTTCGAGCGCGCCCCCCAGGCGCAGGACTCCCGGCGGAGGCATCGAGTAGCCGAAGGTGTCGCGGTGGGGCGAGGATGCGATCAGGACGCGCACGCGCTCATCAAACCAATGAGGCCGACGCCCTTCCAGGCTCCGTGGATACTGGAGTAGGATTGCGTGTCGCTTTCCGCGACCAGGTCTTGCGACTTCCCGCAGCAACCCTGGCGACCCAGGGCCGTCCTCGCGTTTCTTCCTGGGTGCTCGCCCTACTGGCGCTGGTGGGGTCGTTTTCGCTCCTGACACGCTGGGCCGGAGCCGGGTCGATGCTCCCGCACGTCGAGCCGCTCGACGGGACGGTGATCGAGCGGCAGGTGGCGATCTACCGCTACCCGCAGCCGGGCGACGAGCACGACGAGAGCTACCACTACTACCCGCACCTCACCTCGCGGCTGGTGGCGCAACTCCCCGACCCGCGCGCCACGCTGCCCTACGACGATTCGCTCGAATCGCAACTCGCGTTCGCCGGGGCGCCCTGGCTCGAGTTCAGGCGCGTGAGCGTCGTGCTGACGACGCTGCTGATCCTGGCCACGTGGCTGCTCGCGCGGCGCTTCGCCGGCGAGCGCTGGGCGCTCTTCGCCGCGGCGCTGCTCGCGACCAGCCTGCTCTTCGGCTTCTATTCGGCCGAGATGCGCCCGCACGGGATCGCCGCGACGGCCAACGCCTTCGCGGTGCTCGCCTGCCTGCGGCTGCTCTCCCAGGGTTCGCTGGCGAGCTACCTGCTCGCCGGCAGCGCCTGCGGCCTGGCGGTCGGCGCGCTGCAGTACGGGGTCTTCACGCTGCCCTGCCTGCTGGTCGCGCACCTGCTCGCGCGGCGCGGCGAGAAGCGCGCGTGGTGGAAGCTCGCACTCGCGCTGCTGCCCGTCGCGTTGTGCGTGCGCGTCTTCTACCCCTTCTACTTCGTCGCCGGCGAGAGCTACTTCGACGTGCAGGGAGCGAACCTCAACCTCTCCGGCCAGCCGCTCAAGCTCGACAAGTTCAACGGCGCGGGCTTTCGCACGATCTTCGAGACGCTCTGCTCCTACGACCCGCTGCTGCTCGTGCTCGGGCTCGGGGGCGCGCTGCTGCTGTTCGTGCGCGCGCTGCGCCGGCGCTCGCTGGGGGAGCGCGGCGCGAGCGTGCTCGTGTGCCTGGCTTTCGCGCTGCCGTACGGGTTCGTGACCGGGATGTACGCCGAGACCTGGGAGCGCTTCGTAGTGAACCTGCTGCCCTGGTTCTCGATCTGCGCCGCGGTCGTCTTCGCGCTCTGGCACACGCGCGCGCGGCGGCCCTGGCTGCCGGTGGCGACGGCCTGCGCGTTGCTCGTGCCGATGCTGCTGCTGGACTGCAAGCTCGCGCAGGTGCGCAGCGCGCCCGATACGCTCCAGCTCGCCGCGCGCTGGGTCGAGTGCTACGCGGAGCCGGTCGTGACGCGCATCCAGGTGTTGCCCTATGTGGACCTGCCGCTCTTCCATTCGCAGGCGGCCGTGGCGGAATCGGGCGACAAGCCCTGGATCTCGCGCTGGCTCTACAACGAGACGCAGCTCGCGCCGCCGGGGCGCGCGCCGCGCTACGACCTGCACCTGCCGCCTGCGGCGAGCGATCCCGACCGGCTGCTGGTGGTGCAGGATCCGCTGGCGTGGGTCGAATCGCGCCGGCCCGAACTGCTCGTGATGACCGTGGATCCGAGCACGGCGTACCTCACCGAGCTGCGCGAGGGCCTGCTGCGCCGTGGAGAGCGGCTGGCACGTTTCACCTCGCGGACCTGCGACGAGGGCGAAGCGAGCTTCTTCGCCGGCCGCCACATGTTCCAGTGGGACGATCCCTTCTTCCTGCATCTCGCGCGCTCCGCGCGCATGGGCTCGACGATCGAAATCTGGCGCCCGCAGGTGCGCTGAGGGCTCCGCTGTTGGCCACGAGCGGCGGCTAGGCTACGCTACGCGCCGACCAGGCACGCAGGCAGGCAGGAGTCTCATGCACAACCAGTATCCTCGTTTCCTTTCCACGCTCTTCGTCGCGGTACTTGCAGGCTGCAGCGCCAAGAGCTCTGCGACCGACACCTTCGTCGTGCACAACACGAGCGTCGCGGTCGCCGGCACGACCCGCATCGTCACCTCGGGGCGCAACCTCGCCTTCCTCGCCAGCGAGGGCAGCACGGGCGCTGGCGGCACCGACTTCAACGCCGACGGAGACAAGATCGACACGATCGCCGTCGCGGTCGAGATGGCGGCGCACCGCGAGCACAACCTCGCCGTCGCGGCGCTCGACCTGGCCTGGATCGGCAACGAGCTCTACCTCGTGGTGGACGAGGCCCTCGACGGCCACGACTGGAACGGCAACCTGAACATGACCGACATCGTGCTGCTGCACTGGTCGGTGGCGGACGACCTGCTGACCTACGTCGACGACCTCTCCTCCTCGACCCTGCCGCAGTTCGCCGCCGTCGGGACGAACCTGTTCTACACCTCGGCGACCACGCCCGCGGGCGCGACGATGTCGAACCTGATGACGATCGCCTCGAGCGCCCCGCTCACGCCGGTGATGATCGCCACGCAGGACGCGACGGCGGAACTCGCGGTTTCGATCCTCGCGCAGGACGAGGGGTTGCTCTTCCTGGGCCTCGATGAGACCGCCACGGCCAACAACCGCGACCTGAACGGCGATGCCGACGCGACCGACACCACGGTGCTGGCGCTGCTCGACGGCACGATCTCGAACGACACGCTGCGCAGCACCGAGCTCGCGCTCGGCTCGACGAGCGGGCCCTTCCGCGCCAAGAAGACCGCCGGTCACGACTGGGACGTGGGCTTCCTCGTCTCCGAGGCGGACCAGGGCAATACGAACCTGAATGACCCGGCGCTCTTCGACAGCGCCTGGCAGGCTTCGCAGTGCTCGGGCTTCGAGGACGCGGACACTCTCGACAACGTGCTGCACTTCCTGCAGTTCACGGCCTGGAACGCCAACCCGGTCACTTCGCCGCCGCGCGACACGGGCCTGGCGGGCATGCAGAAGATCGCCATCGCGAACGGCTTCATCGCCTGCATCTGCGACGAGGCCGACGAGGGCACCTGCGACCTCAACCAGGACGGCGACGAGCTCGACCACGTCGTGCGCTGGACCGAGATCGTCTCGGGTCTGGATCCGATCCTGCCGCTCAACGCCGCGACGAACCTGCACGCCGTGTTCGACTGCCCGGGTGGCACGCACGGTCTGGCCGAGCTCGACAACCACCTGGTGATCGAGGTCAGCGAGGCCGACGACAACCTGGACATCGACGGCGACCTCGCCAAGACCAAGGACATCCTCGGCTGGCTCACGCCGACGAACAGCTCGCACGCCTGGGACTTCACGCCCAACACGGCTGCGACCTGGTCGGGCGCGAGCTGGATGCGCGAGCAGGCCGACCGCGCGCGCCTCAACGTCGCTTTCGAGGAGAGCGTCATGGGCCAGAACATCAACGCGCACGTGCCGCCGGTCGCGGGCGAGGACACCGACACGAACGACAGCGTGCCGACCTTCGCCGACTTCCCGAACAGCACGACGATCACCTACCCGGGCGTCGCGGTCGCCGTGCACGCCAACAACGCTGGCATGATCATCGGGCGCGAGGTCGCCTTCTACCGCGTGGACGAATCACAGGACAGCCGCGACTGGAACGGCGACGGCGACGAGACCGACCTGATCCTCTTCCGCACCTCGCTCTCGCAGGGCACGAGCAGCGTGATGGGCGTGCTCGATTCGACTGCTCTCGCGCGCAGCGCCGTCGATCTCGACGAACGTGGGACGCCGCAGGGCGCCGCCTTCATCTCCGACGAGTCGGCCGCCGGCACCGGGGTCGACTACGACCACGACGGCGACACGAACGATCACGTCGTGCGCTACTTCGTCTACTAGTTCCGCTCGGGTGGAGGCGACTCCATCCCGAGCAGGAACTGCGCCGCGAGCGGCTCGGCGTCGGCCCAGCGCTCGCGGCGCGTAGTCCAGCGCTCGAGCAAGCCCATGCGCATGCGCATGGCGGCCGCCTGCGCCAGCTTGCCGTTCGCGTCCACGCGCACGATCTCGCGCAGGCCTTGCTTGTGCAGCGCAAGCCGGATGCGCGCGACAGCGGCGTCCTGGAACAGCGCCAGGAAGCCCTTCTTGAGCTGCACGTTGGCGAGCGGATGGATCTGCGCCATCCCGCGCCGCCAGCGTTCGCGCTCGGAGACCAGCAGCACGTGGTTGAAGAGGAACTTGTTCGTGCCCATCGAGAGCGCCTTCTTCGGCACGCAGTCGTTGACCAGCTGGTCGAGCTCGTCCAGGCGCTTGTCGGACTTGAGCTCGGTCACGATCTTCCAGCGCTCGGCGGGCACGAAGCGGTCGGCGCTCATCTCCCAGTACAGGTGGCCCAGACCCTTGGTGCGTGCGAAACGTGCGAGGTGGTAGGGCACGTAGTGGTTGTGCGCGATCGTGTCGGCCGCCAGGTGCGAGAGATAGCCCAGCACGAAAGCCTCGCCGCGCGCGCCCTCGGCGTGCTCGCGCATCTCGTCCACGATCTGCCAGCGGTGGCAGTGGTTGTACGCGCCGCCGTAGTTCTTGAAGTTGATCAGGTCGGCCGCGAGGTTGCCGTAGAGGTAGGCGGGGCGCTGCTCGCCGAGCAGCTGCGCCACGTCGCGCGGCAGGAGCTCCTTGCGCCGCCGCAACACGCGCTCGGCGAACTCGAGATGGTGACCGGGGCCCCAGGCGGCGCCGCACAGCGCCAAGACGAGGATCGCGAGGAGCAAGGCTGCCATCAGCGGGAGTCCGCCCGCTCGTAGAGCACCCAGTAGGTGTGCGCGTACAGGTTCAAATAGTGCTCGTTGACGGGGTGGCGCAAGCGCCGCAGCGCGCGCACCAGGATCGGCCGCGGCTTCTCGCTCACGCGCGTCTCCAGGATGCGCAGCCCGTGGCGCTGCGCCATCGCGCGCGTGAAATCGCGCGCCTCGGCGAGCGAGAAGAACCACTTGTGGCGGTCCGCGGGGCGCTCGTGCGGCAGCCCGTAGTGGCCGATCCCGCCCTTGCCGCGCGAGAGCGGCCGGCGCGCCGCCGTCCAGCAATTGGGCAGCGAGATCAGCAGCTTCTTCTTCGTGACGCGCACGAGCTCGCCGAAGATCTGGTGCAGGTTGTCCAGGTGCTCGAGCACCTCGGCGCACACGACCATGTCGAAGTTCGCGTCCTCGAAGGGCAGGCGCGGGCTCTTCTCGAGATCGATCGTGAGGTCGGGCGTCCCGCCCGCGTCCACTCCGACGTAGTCGAGCTCGGGCCGCAGCTTCGCCAGCGTGCGCACGTCGCAGCCCACGTCGAGTACGCGGCCCTCGAGGTGTGTCCGGAAGGCCTGCTCGAGGTAGCGCATGCGCCCCTCGCGCGTCTCGAAGTCGATCAGGTCTCGGACCGGAGTTTCAGTGGCCATCTCCCGCATCATACTCCCGGACGCCGCGCGCACAGAATCGCCGTGCGTCCGGTGAGCAGGTTCCAGCCCGAAACCTGCGCCAGGAGCGGCCGGTTCTCGCGCAGGAGTTCGGGCTGCTTGCGCGAGAGGCGCAGGCGCTGCAGCACGCCCCCGGCGAGCCACAGCGGCGAAGTCAGGAGCGCCAGCGCGCTGGCCGAGGTCTTGCGCCGGTCGTGCACGAGGCGCGGCTCGACCATGCCAGAGCGCAGCGCGGTGTAGGCCAGGAAGTACGGAGAAATCGGGTGGATGTGCCCGCCGCAGCGGCGCGGGTCGTGCACCGCGAGCGGCAGCGGGTCGAAAAGCGTTGGAAAGCCCGTCGCGAGGCTGCGCACGCGCGAGACCATGTGCAGCGTGTTGGGAGTCGTGACCAGGATCAGCCCGCCCGGTTTGGTGATGCGCACGAGCTCGCGCAGGAAGGCGAACTGGTCCTCGACGTGCTCGATCACCTCGACCGACACGGTCGCCTCGAAGCTCGCGTCGTCGAAGGGCAGGCGGCCGTTCGCGCCCGTCTGGCGGCACTCGAGCGTTTCGACCTCGAAGGAGGCCGGGATCAGGTCGCAGGGGAAGACGTGTTCGCCCGGGTCGAGCTGCTTGGTACGCAGGAATTCCGCGAGCCGGTAGGAGAGCGCGCCGCGCCCCGCGCCGACGTCCGCGACGCGCGCGGTCTTCCAGTCGAGCTCCTCGTCGAGCAGACGGAAGATCGCGTCGGTGGTCTTCGGGTTCGACCAGCCCTTGGCCTTCATGGATGGCGAGGATACGCGAGGGGGAGGGGCGAGGCGACGGTCAGCGCGATCGCTTCTCCGCCAGCGCCTCGTCCAGGATCGCGGCGCTCTGCTGCATCTTCGACTCGGCCGAGTGCTGTTCGGCCAGTGCGCGCGCTGCGAGCCTGCCGCGCTCGAGGTTCGCCGGATCGAGCCACCAGGCCATCGCCAGCGCCATGCCCTGCTCGTCCTCGGGGTTCTCGAGCACGCTGCCCTGCACGCGTTCCTCGATCAGCTCGTGCGCGCCGTTGCCGCGCGTCGTGATCACCGGCAGGCCTGTCGCGAGCGCCTCGAGCGTCGTGTTCGCGAAGGGGTCGTAGCGCGTCGGCAGGATGTAGAGATCGCTTGCGGAAAAGCACACCTCCGCGTCGCGCCGGCCGCCGAGGAAGTGCACGCAGGCCTGCAGCCCGAGCTTTGCCGCGAGCTTCTCGAAGCTCGCCTGTTGCGAGTCGTAGCCGACGACGACCAGGCGCGCATCCGCGCGGCCGCGGCGCAACTCGCCGAAGGCCTCGAGCACGCGGTCGAGGCCCTTGCGGCCGTAGCCCGAGCCGAGGAAGAGCACGACCGGCGCCTGCGCGTCGATGCCGAACTCGCGGCGCAGCGCGGCGCCTTCCTGCGCGCGGCGGCGCGGATGGAAGCGTTCGAGGTCGACACCGTTGTAGACCAGGCGGAAGCGCTCCTCCGGCAGGTCGTAGCGCGCCATCGCGTCGCGCTGCACCATGCGCGCGTTGACGACGATGCGCACGAGCTCCGGCGCGGTCAGTGCACGCGCCTCGGCGGCGAGCGCGAGCTTGTGCTTCTTCTCCGAGCCGGGGAGGAAGCGTTTCCAGCCTGCGCGCGTCGATTCGTGCGCGAGTTCGAGGTAGGTCGCGTGCAGGCCGCCGCCAAGGCGCACGACGTCCTGCGCCCAGCCTTTGCCCAGGCCGTAGACCAGGTCGTAGCCCGCGCCGCGCACGTGCTCCTCGACCGACTTCGCGAAGCTCGACATGCGCCAGGCGGCGCCCAGCGCGAGCGGACGCAGCAGCTCGAAGCGGACCGAAGGGTGCGGCGTCGTCTCGCGGCTGCGGCAGACGATCGTGACCTCGTCGCCGCGCTGCGCGAGGTGGCGCGCGAGGTGATTCAGGTAGCGCTCGGTGCCGCCCGCCTGGGCGTGGCGCATGTGCACCAGGGCGATCCGCATCGCAGCGAGCCTAGCGTGTCGGAGCGGGGGAGCGCTACGCCGTCGTCCTAGCGCGGCCCAGCGGGCAGGTGTTCGAGGAAGTAGCGCGCGATCAGCTGGTAGACGTGCGGCCTCGTCCCGGGACCCTCGGCGATCGCGTGCGTGCGGTTGGGATAGACCATCGTGTCGAAGGACTTGCCGAGCTCGACGAGGCGGTTCACGAGCCGTTCGGTGCCCTGGTAGTGCACGTTGTCGTCGCCCGAGCCGTGCACGATCAGGAGGCGGCCCGCGAGCCCTTTGGCGAAGTGGATCGGCGAGCCGACGCGGTAGCCGATCGCATTCTCATCCGGCAGGCCCATGTAGCGCTCCTGGTAGATCGTGTCGTACAGGCGCTGGTCGGGCACGGGGGCCACCGACACGCCGACCGCGAACACGTCGGGGTAGCGGAACATGCAGTTGAGCGTGTTCGACCCGCCGCCGCTCCAGCCCCAAACGCCCACGCGCGCGCGGTCGACGTAGGGCCGCTCGGCCGCGAGGGTTCGCACCGCCGCGGCCTGTTCCTTCGACGAGAGCTCGCCGACGGTTCCGTAGACAGCCTTGCGCCAGGCGGCACCCTTGGGTGCCGGCGTGCCGCGGTTGTCGAAGCTCGCGACGAGGTAGCCGGCCTCGCAGAGCGCGCGATGGAACAGCATGCGACCGCCGCCCCAGCGGTCGGTGACGGTCACCGCGGCGGGCTCGCCGTAGACGAAGACGATCAGCGGGTAGCGCTTGGTGGCGTCGAAATCCGCTGGCTTCAGCAGCCAGCCGTCGAGCGACACGCCGTCACCGATGTCGAGCTTCAGGAACTCGACCGGAGGCTGGAGGATCGGCGCGAGCTTCGCCTCGAGCGTCGCCGTGTCGGTCAGCTGGCGCAGCGAGCGGTGCTCGGGCAGCGTCACGACGTCGAGCGCGCCGGGCTGGTCGAAGCGCGAGCGCGTGTGGAAGGCCAGGCGCGCGCCCGGCGCGAGCGTGTACTCGTGCGACCCGGGCTGGTCATCCGGCGTGACGCGCTCGGGATGGCCGCTGCCATCGAGCTGCGCGCGGTAGAGGTAGGCCTGCGTGGCGTCGTCGGGCGAGGCCCGGAAGTAGAGCAGGCCCTGTTTCTCGTCCACGCCCGCGACACCGTCGAGGACGTCCGCGTCCAAGCGCGTCAGCAGCGTCGGCTCGCCACCCTCGCGCGGCACGCGGTAGAGGTGCCGCCAACCGTCGCGCTCGCTCTCGAACAGGAAGCTCTTGCCGCCCTCGATCCCGAGCACGTCCCCGATGTCGACCCAGGTCCTTGATTCGTCGCGCAGGACGCGCCGCACTTCGCCCGTGCCGGCCTCCGCGAGCAGCACATCGTGCTGGTTCTGCAGCCGATTGAGCTGCCCGATCTCCAACGTGCCGGCGTCGATCCACGAGAGGCGCGCGAGGTAGGAGTCGCGCGGGTCGCCGGGTGTGCGCATCCAGCGCGTCTGGCCGCCCGCGGCGTCCACGACGCCGATGCGCACGGCCGAGTTCTGCGTGCCGACCTTGGGGTAGGGGATGCGCGTCACCAGCGGATAGAGCGTGTCCGTGTCGTTGACGAGCGAGAACACGCCGACGCCGGTCGTGTCGAACTGCCAGTAGGCGATGCGCTCGCCGTCGGGGCTCCAGAGGAAGGCGTCGCGCACGCCGAGTTCCTCCTCGTAGACCCAGTCCGATGTGCCGTTGATCGTGGTCTCCGAGCCGTCCTGCGTGAGGCGCGTGAGGGCGCCGTCGGAGAGGCGCTCGACGTAGATGTCGTTCGCGCGCACGTAGGCGGCGCGCGTCCCATCGGGCGAGAATTTGGCGAACATCAGCGAGGCCTCCGGCGCGTCGCCGCCGAGTTTGGCGAGACGCCCGCTCTCGAGCTCGAGCACCCAGTAGTCGCCGCGCGTGTGGTCGCGCCAGACCTTGCGCGTGTTGGTGAAGACGAGCAGGCGCTTCTCGTCCGCCGACCAGGCGTAGTCCTGGATGTCCAGACCGGTCGTCTGGCCCGTCGGCACGAGCCGCGACGCGGCCACCAGCACGCTGCGCGCACCGGTCGCGGCTTCGCAGCGCACGATCTGCGCGCCCGCTGCCGAGCGCTCGACGATGGCGTAGGCCTCGCCGCCGGGGAGCCAGCGCGCGGGCCCGAAGCGCGGCGCGGCGTACTCGTCGGTCTTGAAGATGCGGTCGATCCGGGCCTCGAGCGCGCTTGCGCGATCGGCCGCGTGCGGCTGCACCGCAGCGCAGGCGCAGGTCAGGCTGGCCGCCAGCAGGGTCAGGAGCAGGCTCGCTCGTCGCATCGCGGCGAGCCTAGCGTGTCGGAGCGGGGGAGCAAACCGCTAGAGTGTCGCCACCTTGCGAGAGCCCACGAACCGGCCGCTCTTCAGCCTGCACGTCGACGCGGAGAAGGGCTTCTCCGGCGGCGAAGTGCAGGTCTTCCTGCTGCTCGAGGGCCTGCGCGCGCGTGGACAGCGCGTCGCACTCGCGGCGCCGCCGGGGAGCATGGCGCTGGCCGAGGCCGGAAAGCGCGGGATCGAGTGCGTGCCGGTGCGACTCACCAACGACCTCGACCTGCCCTCGGCGCTCGCGCTGCGCCGCGAGCTCGTGCGTCTGAGGCCCGACCTCGTGCACCTGCATACCGGCCGCGCGACCTGGCTCGGCGGCCACGCGGCGCGTTGGGCGCGTGTTCCGGCGGTCAGCACGCGGCGCATGGACCGCAGGGTCAAGCGCAACGCGAGCACGCGCTGGCTCTACACCAAGCTGATCGCGCGCGTGGTCGCGATCTCAGGGCCGGTGCGCGAGCTGCTGCTTTCGGGCGGGATCGACCCCGCGCGTATCGAGGTGATCCACAGCGCGGTCGATCCCCAGGCGCTCGTGCCGCGCCGCGCGCGGGGCGAGCTGCGTGCGGAGCTCGGAGCGCAGCCGCAGGATTTTGTCCTGCTCGTGCTCGCCTCGCTCGTGCCGCGCAAGGGCGTCGACGTGCTGCTCGAGGCGCTCGCGCCGCTCGCTGAGCGTTCGATCCGGCCGGCGGTCTGGATCGCGGGCGAGGGTGTGGAGCGCCACGCACTGGAGGCGCTCGCGCGCGCCAAGGGCCTCGAACACGTGCGCTTTCTCGGCCGGCGCGAGGACGCCGCCGAGCTGCTCGGCGCGTGCGACGCGCTGGTGCTCCCCGCCCGGCGCGAGGGCCTCGGGGTCGCGGCGCTGCAGGCGATGGCGGCCGGTCGCCCGGTCGTGGCGAGCGCCGTCGGCGGGCTCGCCGAAGCCGTGCGCGACCGCGAATGCGGCCTGCTCGTGCCCAGCGAGGACCCCGCCAGGCTGGCCGGAGCGATCGAGGAGCTGTACAAGGATCCGGCCCTGTGCGCGCGCCTCTCCGCGGGCGGACGCGCGCGCGTCGCGCAGGGCTACCTCGCCTCCCAGATGGTCGCCGCCTACGACGAACTCTACCGCCGCGTGCTGGCGGAGGTCGCGCCGAGATGAGCTCCGCGCACGTGCCGCTCTCGGCGTGCATCATCGCGATGGACGAGGAGGACCGCCTCCCCGACTGTCTGGCGAGCCTCGAGTTCTGCGACGAGATCGTCGTCGTGGACTCGCACTCGAAGGACCGCACGCGCGAGATCGCCGCGGCCGCGGGTGCGCGCGTGATCGAGCGCGACTGGCCCGGCCACGTGGCGCAGAAGGAGTTCGCCGTGCGCGCCGCGCTGCACGACTGGGTGCTGTGCGTCGACGCGGACGAGCGCATCTCGCCCGCGCTGCGCGAGGAGATCCTCGCGCTGCGCGAGCAGGGCTTCCCCGGCCGCGCGGGCTGGCGCTTCCCGCGCCTCTCGTCGTACCTGGGTCGCTGGATGCGCCGCGGCGGCTGGTACCCCGACCACCAGCTGCGCCTGTTCGACCGCCGTCGCGGGCACTGGGGCGGCAACGACCCGCACGACCACGTGCAGCTCGAGGGAGCGCCCGGGACGCTGCGCTCGGACCTCTTGCACCATCCCTACCGCAGCTTCGCCGAGCACCTGCGCACGATCGACAAGTACACGACGATCATGGCCGAGGGGCTGCACAAGCGCGGCAAGCGCGCCCACCTCGGCCATCTGGTCGTCGGTCCCTGCGCGCGTTTCGTGCGCTTCTATTTCCTGCGCCTGGGCCTGCTCGAGGGCTGGCGCGGCCTCCTGCAGGCCTACCTCGCGGCGCACTACGGCCGCATGAAGTACGCCAAGCTGCTCGTGCTGCAGCAGGGCGGCGCGGTAGAAAAGCGTCCGGATCCGCCGCGATGAAGCTCGCTCTCGTCCTTCCCGCCCTCGCTCTCTCGCTCGCGCTCGCAGGCTGCGGCCAGCGCGAGCGCGTCGACTCGGCGTCCGGCGGCGCCGCGCTGATGCGCAACCTGCTGCGCGCGGGCACGGTCGAGGTCGCCGTGCGCGCCGGTCCGGCGGCGCAGAGCGTGAGCCGCGCACTGCTGGCGCACGGCTCCCGCGCGCAGGGCTGCGCGCTGCGGCTCTCGAAGGCCGATCCGCAGCTGCCGCGCATCGTGCTCGGCTGCTACGACGACGTCCCCGTGCGCGCCCTCGTCGAGCGCATGGGCGTGCGCACCGGGATGAAGGACGGCCAGGCCTTCTTCGGCATCGCCGAGCTCGAGTTCGCGACCGGTGACGACGCGCTGGTCGCATGCTTCGAGGACCCCGAGCGCGAAGGCCTGCCGCTGACCGTCTACTACGCCAACGACGAGGAGCACCTCGGCCGCATGGCCACGCACGAGCTCGCGCCCGGCTGGCGCCCCTCGCTGCGCGCCTGGAGTGGCGGACGCGAGGCACTCGCGGGTCCGCTGGGCCTCGACGGCCACATCGAGCCCGCGCGGCTCGCACGCGCGAGCGCGCGCAAGGCCGAGGGCGAACCTGCGCTGGAGCCGCTGCCCGAACGCGGCGACGGACTGCGCGGCTTCGCGCAGCAGGGCACGGACCCCGAGCGCTTGTCGGCGACCCTCGAACGCATCGTGCGCGCGCGCGGCGAACTGCTCGCGTGGGCCGCTCCGGGTGCCGCCGCGCCCGAGCTGGACCTCGTCGCCTACACGCGCGCCGAGGACTACACGCGCGTCGCCGGTTCGCGCGAGGCCGCGAGCGTCGATCCGCTGGCGCGCGTCGTGCACGTCTGCCTCGCGAAGGGCATGCCCTCGAGCGGGGGCGAAGCCGCCGCGCGCGCCGCGGGCCGCAAGCTGCTCGGCGAGTGCGCGCTGCCCTGGCTCGAGGATGGCGCCGCGCTCTCGGCCGCTGGCAACTGGTGGGGCGAGTCGCTCGAGTCCTGGCTCGAGTGGATCAGCGCGCGCGGGCTCGCGCTGCCGCTGGAGCGCGTCGTCGATCCGCGCGCGGACGAAGAGCTCTCGCCGCACCTGCTCGTCCCGTTGCGCGCGGCGCTCTTTCGCCTGCTGCGCGAGACGCGCGGCGACGAGGCCCTGCGCGCGCTGTGGACGGGCAAGCAGACCTTCGAGCCCGACGCGGCGCTCGCGCAGGCCTTCGAGAAGTCGCTCGCGGCGCGCGCTGCGGCTGCGCCCGCAGAACTCGCGCGGCGCCAGCGCGTCAGCTTCCCTGCACTCGGCGCCGACAGCCGCCAGGCCTGGCGCGGCGTCGAGAGCGAGCGCGGGCTCCAAGGCGAAGGCTGGGCAAGCGCGGCGGGCGCGCGCAGCGTGGAACTCGCGCACGAGCTCGGTGCGAACGCCTTCGGCGTGTGCACCACGATCGTGGCCTGGCCCGAGCCGCTCGCGCTGCCCGATCCGCTGCATCCGCGCCGCTGGAACACGCGCGAGGGCGACCTCGAGGTCTGGGCGGCACTCGCCACTGCGCGTGGGCTGGGCATGGCGCGCCTGGTCGATCTCGACGTGCGCGCGTCGCCGAGCGGGATCGAGGACGCCGCCTGGCTGCGCGTCAGCGCCGTGCAGTGGGAGCGCTTCTTCGCCACGCGCCGCGCGGCGCTCGTGCACGCTGGGCTGCTGGCCGAGCTCGCGCGCGCGGAGGCGCTCTCGCTTGGCTGTGGGATCGCGGCCGTGACGCGCGACCAGGTCGAAGGCCGCCAGGGGACACAGGCGAACCTCGACTCCAAACGCGCAGGTTGGGACAAGACGCTCGCCGCGACGCGCGCGGCCTTCTCGGGCGCACTGGTGTACGTCGCGACGCCGCCGGACCTCGAGCAGGCGCTGTTCTGGAAGGACCTCGACGCGGTGGGCTACCAGCTCGACGCGAAGCTCGCGCCCGGTGTCGGCAACACCAGCGCGGATCGCCAGGAGCTCGTCGTGCGCATGCGCGTCGCGCTCGAGCAGGCCGCGGCGCTCGCGAGCGCGCAGAAGAAGCCCTGGTTCCTGGCGCGCACGAGTTTCGAGCCGACGCTCGCGGCGCCGGGCACACCGCGCAGCGGGGCGGGCGCGGCCGATCCCGCCGGCCAGCGCCTGCAGATCGAGGCGCTCGGCAGCGCGCTGCTCAAGCTGCCGCCCGCCTCGCGCCCCTCGGCGAGCTTCCTCTGGCGCTGGCCCTCGGATCCCGACGAGCACCCGATCGATCCGCTCGACGTCCTGCTGCTGCGCACGGAGACGCTCGAGACGCTGCGCAAGCTCTGGCGCGTCTTGTGACCGGGCTCTCCCTCGCGACGCGGCGTTTTCTCCTCGGCAGCGCGCTCATGGGCGCGGCGCAGTCGGTGCCGTGGACGATGATCGCGCTCTATCTCGATCGCCTGGGGTACACCAAGAGCGAGATCGGCTCCGTGCAGAGCTGCGACGCGTGGGGCAAGCTCGCGATGGCGCTGCCCGCGGCCTTCGTGCTCGCGCGCCGGCGCACGCCGCCGGTGCTGACCGCTTCGGCGCTCGTCGCGGGCAGCGCCTACTGCATGCTGCCCTGGATGCCGACGCACGGACTGGTGATGGCCTGCAATCTGCTCGCGGGCCTGGCCTGGTCGGTGCACTACGTCGCGATCGCCCCTTTTCTCTACCGCCATTCCGACGCGCGGCAGCAGGCGGGCGTCTTCGGCCTCGCCGATGCGGTGCACACCGCGGCCGCGGTGCTCGGCGCGTTCCTCGGGGGCCGCGGGGCAGCTGCGCTGACGCACTACCTCGGCGACGAGACGCGCGCGCTCGCGTGGGTCGTCGCCTCGGGCGGCATGATGGCGCTCTGCGCGGCAATTCCCTACAGCCGCATTCCCGAGGGCGATCCCGCGCCTGCGCGCGCCCTTCCGCTCGTCCCGCTCGTGCGCGCGCAGCGCGGTCTGATCGCGCGCTTCGGCTTCCCGCAGCTCCTGATCGGACTGGGCGCGTCGATGTCGATCCCGTTCCTGAGCCTGTATTTCCAGGACCGTTTCGCGGTCGCGCCGGGCGGTTTCGCGAACCTGCAGGCGCTCGCGGCGCTCTTGATGACCGCCGGCTACCTGCTCACGCCGCTCGCGGTTGCGCGCCTGGGCTACGTGAAGAGCATCGTCGGCTTCGAGCTCGCCTCGATGCCCTTCTTCGTGCTGCTCGCGTTCACGACCTCGCTGCCGCTCGCGATCGCGGGCTTCCTCCTGCGCGCGGGGCTGATGAACAGCGCCACGCCGGTCTTGAAGAACTTCGCCATGCGCGCGACGCCCGAAGGCGGCCGCGAGCTGCAGAACGGCATCACCTCGCTCGCCAACTCGCTCGGCTGGGTGATCGGTCCGCACATCGGCGGCTGGGTGCTCGACCGCAGCGAGGACAACTACAAGTGGCTGATGCTGACGACCGTCGGCATCTACCTCGTCGCGGCGATGATCACCGGCTGGCTACTCGCGCCGCTCGAGCGCGGCGAGTCGCTCACGGCGTCCACGCCAGATCGACCTGCTGCGTGACGTTGAAGGTGCTGCTGGCGGCACAGCCGCCGAGCACGAGCGGGTCGCGGTAGTACACGCCGTAGTAGCGGTGCTGTCCGGCGACGATCGTGTCGCCGAGCGCGGCCGAGCGCGCGGAGACCGGGGTGTCGCCGGTCGTGGGAATGGAGATCGCACCGTTCACGGCGGTCTGCGTGTAGAGGCGCTTCAATGCGCCCGCGACACAGCGCACGCCCTGTCCGAAGACCGCGCCGCTCGCGTTCGCGGCATCGCCCTGCAGCAGGATGCTCGTCGCGCCGGGCGTCTGGCCCGTGCTGCTGAAATTCACGAGATCACCCGTGAGCGAGGCGAAGCCCGTCGCCAGCAGCTGCGCACCGCCGCTCGACGAGCTGTTGTCGCAGCCGCGGTCGGCGCCGGCGGGCGGGTTCGCGCACGGGCACGCGATCGTGCCCGCGCTGCCCGGCGAGCAGAAGGAGCTGCCGAGCGCGCCGCAGCCGACCGGCACGTCCCACTTGGCGAGGAAGGAATCGGCGCCGCTCGCGCCGAGGAAGGTCCCGCCGACGATCAGCGCCTTGCCCGCGGCGCCGCCCTCGTCGACGACCGCCAGCGTCTCGAAGGAGTAGCCGGTCGGCGACGCGCCGAGGTCGTACTCCATCGCGCGCCAGGCCGCGCCGTCCCAGTTCGCGATTCCGTGCACCGGCACGCCGCCCGCGCTGGTGAAGATACCGCAGGCGAAGAGCCTCGTGCCGCTGCCGTCGTCGTACGCGGCGATCGAACGCACGGTGCCGCCGTTGCCGGGGATGCGCAGTCCCGAACTCAGGCGCGACCACGTCATGCCGTCCCAGCGCGCGATCGACGAGGCGTTCGCGCCGCCGGCGGTGGAGAAATTGCCGGCCGCGTAGAGGCCCGGTCCGCTGCCGTCGTCGTACACGGCGAGCGAGTTGACCAGCGGCAGGCTCGCACCCAGCCCGCTGCCGAGCGCGACCCAGGTCGCGCCATCCCAGCGTGCGATCCCATTGGTGCTCACGGCGCCCACGGTCGTGAACTGGCCGCCCGCGTAGAGCGCGGGCCCGCTGCCATCGTCGTACACCGCCAGCGCGCGGAAGATGCCGTTCGCGCCGCCGCCGACGCTGCTCCAACTCGTGCCGGTCCACTTGGAGACCACGTTGCCGAAGCCGCCAACGACGTACAGGGCCGCCCCGCTGCCGTCATCGAAGGCCTGCATGGCCCGTACGTTGCCCGGCGCACCCGACACGGGGGTCCACCCCGAGATATCCAAGTAGGTCAGCGGATCGCTGCCGCCGTAGGAGCCGACGAAGAGCCTGGGGATGCCGCCGAAGTCGAAGACCGTCATCGAGATCACCCCAGAGCCCGAGGCGAACGGGCCGCTCGGCAACGTCGACCAACTCGAGCCGTTCCACTTCGCGATGCGCTGGACTGCGTCGTTCCCCGCGTGCTGGAAGGTCCCGCCGGCGTAGATCGCCAGGCCGGCGCCGTTGTCGTAGCTCGCGACGGCGCTGACGGTGCCGTCGAGGCCGCGACCGACGACCGCCCAGCCCGCGGAGCTCCAACTCGCGAGCTGATTCACGCTCTTCCCGCCCGCGGTCGCGAAATGACCACCGACCTCCAGCACGTCGCCGTGGCCGTCGTCGAAGTTGGCGAGCGCTTTGACCTTGGCGCCGCCCAGGCCGAGGCCTGCGGCCAGGGCCGACCAGTTTGCGCCGTCCCAGCGCGCGATCGCTCTCATGGAGACGCCGCCCGCACTCGAGAACTCGCCGCCGGCAAAGAGCGCGCTCCCGCTGCCGTCGTCGAAGACCTGCAGCGCGGCTACCGGCGCGCTCACCCCCACGCCGAGCGTCGACCAGGCCGTCCCGTTCCAGCGCGCGATGTGGTTTGCAGCCGATCCGCCGGCGTTGGTGAACGCGCCCGCCGCGACGAGCTCCGTTCCGCTCCCGCCATCGAAGAGCGCCAGGGCGTCGACCGTGGTCGCGGCGAGGCCGGAGCCGATGACTCCACTGCCGAGCGGCGACCAGCCGTTGCTGTTCCAGCGCGCGATGTGATTCACGCTCTGCCCATCGGCGTTCGCGAACAGCCCGCCGGCGTAGAGCGCACTCCCGCCGCCGTCGTCGAAGGCGCACAGCGCGTGGATCGAGCCGTTCATCCCGGTCGCCATCGCCGACCAGCGCGAACCGTTCCAGCGCGCGAGGTTCTCCGCGATGATCCCGCCCGCGTTCTGGAAACTGCCGCCGGCGTAGAGCTGCGCTCCGCTGCCGTCGTCGAAGACTGTCAGCGCGTCGATCGAGGCGCCTACCGTGCCGCTCCCAAGCGGCGACCAGTTCGCGCCGTCCCACTTCGCGATGTGGTTCGCCGCGACGCCGCCGATCGAGGTGAACCCGCCCGCGACGAACAGCGCCGGCCCCGTGCCGTCGTCGAACACGGCCAGTGCGCGCACGTTTCCGCCCACGATCGGTGTGCCCAGACTCGACCAGCCCCAGCCGTCGAAGCGACCGAGGAAATTCGGCGCGGTGCCCGAGTCGAAGTCGCCGCCCGCGTACAGCGCCGGCCCGTGGCCGTCGTCGTAGGTCGCAATTGCGCGCACCGTCGAGTCGAAGTGCCCGGGGAACGGAGCGCCTCCGAAGGTCGGGATCCAGTCGGCCGGGCACGCGGCCGGCGCTTGCGCGCGCAGTCCGGAGCACAGACAGCCGAGCGCGAGCGCGGCGAGGAAGAGCGGGAAAGCGCGCGAGCGCACGAGTAGGGACGTCTGGGGGGACGCATGGGGGTCGATCAACAGCGCAACTCGTGCCAAGGCCCGCGGCGGAGCTCGAGGGCAGGACACAGCGTACCCATGCAGTGCGGATTCGCGCATGCCTGAGCGGATGCGCGCAGGCTAGGATCGCGGACGGAGCCCAATCGATGCAATTCGCCACCCTCGCCGCTGCCTTCCTCTTGCTCGTCTCCCCGTTCACCTCGCAGGGCACGCGTCTGGCCGAACCTCCGCAGGAGTTCGTGCTGCAGGCGGGCGGCAAGGAGCTCGAGCTGCGCATCGGCCAGCCCGTGGTGCTGCCCAAGGAATTCGCCGGTCAGAAGGTCACGCTGCGCGTGCAGCCGACGCGGCTGTTCGACTACCAGGGTCTGCGCCTGCGCTATCCGCAGAGCTACGCCTGGGGCTACGAGCGACGCGAGAGCGGCGAGCAGTACGTGTCGCTCTCGGGTCACGTGAATGCGATCGTGCTGCAGGTCTTTCCCGAGAAGTCCGAGCCCGGGGCGGTGCTCGACGCGGTCGCGGGGCTCGATTGCGGCGCAGATGGGATCGAGGACGCAGTCGAGCGCCTGCGAACTCGTCGGCAAGCAGAAGCGCAAGCTCTCGGGCAAGCATCTAGAGGTGATCACCGCGGGCGAGAAGTCCTCGCAGGATGTCTACGCCATGCGACTGGGCGACGAGGTCGTCGTGCTGACGGTGCAGGACACCTGCGGCGAGGACGGCCAGCCCGATCCGGAGACCACGGCGCTCCTCGAACTCTTCGCCGATTCGCTCGAGTGGCCGCAGTGATCCGACGCTAGAGCAGGATCACGCTCGCCGTCGTGAAGTAGATCACGAGCCCGGTGACGTCCACGAGCGTCGCGACCAGCGGTGCGGAGGCGGTCGCGGGGTCGAGCTTGAGGCGCTTCAGCAGAAAAGGCAGCAATGCGCCTGCGAGCGTGCCCCAGACGGCGACGAAGAGGACGCTGGTGGTCACCATCGCGCCGACGAGCAGGTAGTGCTCGCCGTAGAAGCCCAGGCTGGCGTCGTCCTTGTTCTGGAACAGGTGCTGCCACAGGAAGACGCGCGCGAAGCCGATCGTGCCGAGCAGGATTCCCAAAGCGGCGCCCATGATCATCTCGCGCAGGAACACGCGCCACCAGTCGCGCAGCCGGATCTCGCCCAGCGCGATTGCGCGCACGACCAGCGTCGAGGCCTGAGAGCCGGTGTTCCCGCCGACCGAGAGGATCAGCGGAACAAAGAGCGAGAGCACCCAGGTCTTCTCGATCTGGTCGGCGTAGCGCGCCATGGCGCTGGCGGTGAACATCTCGCCCACGAAGAGCACGACCAGCCAGCCGGCGCGCTTCTTCATCATCTCGCGGAAGCCCACCTGCAGGTAGGGCGCATCCAGGGCCGCGCTGCCGCCGATCTTCTGGATGTCCTCGGTGGCTTCCTCGCGCACGACGTCGACGATGTCGTCGGCGGTCACAATGCCCTTCATGCGGCCGTTGGCGTCGAGCACCGGAACGCACATCAGGTCGTGCTGCGCGAAGATGCGCGCCACGGCTTCCTGGTCCATCTCGTCGTGCACCGCGACGAGGTCGGTCACCATCACCTCGCGCACGCGCGCGTCGCCGCGCGCCATCATCAGCTGGCGGAACGAGACCACGCCGACGAGCTTCTGCTGCTCGTCGAGCACGTAGGCGTAGTAGATGCTCTCGACCTTCTCGCGCGTCTGGCGGCGCAGGTAGCTGATCGACTCGTCCACGCTCATGTCGGGACGCAAGCGCGCATAGCGCGGGTTCATCAGGCCGCCGGCCTCGTCCTCGGAGTAGGCCAGCAGCGCGTTGATTTCCTTGCGCGTCGCCTCGTCGAGCAGGCCCAGGAGCCGGCCGCGGTCGTCGATCGGCGCTTCCTGCACGAGGTCGGCGAGCTCGTCGGGCGGGAGGCCGCGCAGCCACCAGCGCTGCTCGACGGGAGGCAAGTGCAGCACGACCTGCGCCCGGTCGAAGGACTCGAGCTCGTGGAAGAACTCCTCGGCCTCGCCCGTCGTCAGGTAACGAAAGCCCTCTGCGCGGCCCTCAGGGTCCAGGACGGACCAGGCGTCGCGCAGGTCGGCAGCCAGCACGCGCTGCCCGAGCAGGGGATCGTCTTCGATCGACGTCATGGCTGCCTGGCTGCATCCGTGGAGAAGGGCGCGGACGACCGCGCCGCTGTCGCCACCTTGTACCCTTCGCGCGCGAAGCGCCGGAAGGGCGCGCGCGCAATTTTTCGCGCATTCAGGGCTGACGCAGCTTGCGAATCGCCACGCGGTAGCCGACCCAGGCGAAGCCCGCGAAAACGAGCAGTGAGCCGGCGTAGAAGCCGGGGCTCTCGAGGATGCGCTGCCCCTCGGCGCCGAGCGTCGACGCCAGGCCGGCGAAGAGTGCCGCGATCAGCGCAGTGCCGATTGCGATCGCAAGGACGCTCATCGGCCGGGAGAGGCCGACCATCTGGCCCGCGAACATGCCTCCGACGGCCCCGGTGCCGGGCAACGGCAGGAAGACGAACAGTGCGACGCCGACGAAGGCCATCCGGCGCAGCCGCGGGTACTCCATCAGCACCGAGTGCGCCCGCAGGTGGATGCCCTGGAGCCACGGTCCGATCCAGGGCAGGCGCTGCAGCGGCCCGAGGAACAGCGCCAGGCAGCAGGCGACGAACGCATCGACCGGAACGCACAGGGCCGCGAGCCCGGTCGGGTCCATCGGCGAGCGCGGCGCGAGGCCGGAGAAGATCACGTACTTGCCCGGCACCGAGGCGATGCCGCCGATCTGCACCCACAGCCAGCCGAGGTTCTCGGGCCGGGTGTGCTCGATCCACCAGCCGAGCACGATGCCCGTGCCCGCGAGGATCGAGCCAAGAGCGATCCAGAGCGCCAGCGTCTCGCGCCGGCGCTCCGCTTCGGTCTGATGCGGAAGTTCCTGGGACGAATTCACGGCACGCGGTAGCGCTCGGGCCCCTCAGGCATTTCGACGCGCTGGAATCCGCTGCGGCGCAACTCCTCGGCCAAGGGCGCGCGCTGGTCGTTCTCGCCGTGCACGAGGAACAGCGCCCGGGCGCGGCCGGCGACGGGCACGAGCGCCGCCAGCAGCTCGTCGCGGTCGGCGTGCGCGGAGAAGCCGAGCATCGGTGTGACGCGCGCGCGCACGCGGTGCATCATCCCGAAGATGCGCACCTCGCTCGCGCCCTCGAGCAGGCGCCGCCCGAGCGTGTGCTCGGCCTGGTAGCCGACGATCAGGATCTCCGCCTCGGGGGAGGAGACGTTCCAGGCGAGGTGGTGCAGGATGCGGCCGGACTCCATCATGCCCGAGGCCGAGATCAGCACGGTCGGGCGCGGGTCGTCGTTGAGCGCCTTGCTCTCCTCGACCGAGTGCGTGAACACGAGGCGCGAGCGGAAGCTGTTCTCCTCCTGCAGCGTCCGGTACTGCGCGAGCGCCTCGGCGTCGAAGCACTCGGGGTGCTCGTAGACGATGCGCGTCGCGGCGGTCGCGAGCGGGCTGTCGACCACGAAGCGCACGTTCGGACAGGAGCCCGCGCGGCACAGGCGGGCGAAGTCGTAGAGGATGTTCTGCGTGCGGCCGACGGCGAAGGCGGGGATCAAGAGCCGGCCGCGGCCGCGCTTTTCGAGGCGCTCGACCGCCGCGCGCAGCTCGCCCTCGAGGTCCTGGAAGGGCGGGTGTTTGCGGTTGCCGTAGGTCGACTCGCTGATCAGCACGTCGGCCTCCGAGAGCGGCTCGGGGTCGCGCAGGATCGGCTGGTGGAAACGGCCGTAGTCGCCGGTGAAGACCAGGCGCGAGAGGCCGTGCTTCTCGCGGATCTCGGCCTCGACCCAGGCCGAGCCGAGGATGTGGCCGGCGTCGCGAAAGCGAAAGCGCATGCCCGGCAGCGGCTCGAACCACGCGCCGTACTCGTGCGAGCGCATGCGCGGCATCAGCTCCTGCACGTCCTCCTCCAGGTACAGCGGCTGCACCTCGTGGCGCGGGAGGTGGCGCCCGGGCGGCGCCTCGCCGCGCTCGCGCGCCGCGCGCCAGCGCTGGCGGTTCATGAACTCGGCGTCCTGCAGCTGGATGTGTGCGCTGTCGGCGAGCAGCACCGCGCACAGGTCGCGCGAGGCGCGCGTCGCGTGCACCTGGCCCGCGAAACCCTGGCGCGTGAGCATCGGCAGCTTGCCCGAATGGTCGATGTGCGCGTGCGAGAGGACGACCGCATCGATCGTCTGCGGGTCGAAGCCGAAGCGCTCGTTGCGCTTGCGGCTCTCCTCGCGCCGGCCCTGGAACAGGCCGCAGTCGAGCAGCACGCTGCGCCCCTCGGAGCGGATCAGGTGGCACGAGCCGGTGGTGGTGCCGGTCGCGCCGTAGAAGCGGAGTTCCATCGCGCGCGGCGATCCTAGGTGCGGCCGGGGAGGGGCACAAGCGCCACGGCTTGCGCGTCCGCGCGCGGGGACCTAGCGTGGGCGCCCCCCAAGGAGCCCCGCATGTCCCGATTCGCCCTCGCCATCGCGTTCGCCCTCGCCGCCAGCAGCTGTGTCTCGTTCTCCCCGCAGGAGCACGACACCGACAAGCGCAAGCAGCTCTTCGATTCGGTGAAAGCCCTCGAGGGCACCTGGGAGTCGCCCGGCCCCGACGGCACGACGCAGGTGATCGAGTTCAAGACGAGCTCGGCCGGCTCGATCGTGCGCGAGACGATGTTCCCGGGCACGCCGCAGGAGATGACGAACATCTACCGCCTGGTCGACGACTCGCTGCGCGTGACGCACTTCTGCGCGATGGGCAATCAGCCCGAGATGCGCGCGACCGAGCGCAAGGGGAACTTGATGGTGTTCGAGTTCGGCTGGGTCAACGACCTCGAGTCGCAGACGGAGATGTACATGGGCGGCCTGACGCTCGAGTTCATCGACGCCGACCACCTGACGGAGCACTGGACGACGTTCGTCGAGGACAAGCCGCAGGCGGGCGAGTCGGTCGACATCGCGCTCACGCGGCGCAAATGAGTGGAGCGCGGGCCTGCGCCGCTCAGGGCCAGTACACGACCGCCCCGCTCTGCGTCGCGTTGAACGTGAGCGCGGCGCCGCAGCCCCCGAGCACGATCGGGTCGCGGTAGTAGACCAGGAACACGCGCGTCTCTCCGGGAGGGAGAGTGACACCGAGCTGGCTGCTGCGCGCGGAGATCGTCGGATCCCCGGCGGCAAGATCGGGCGCTCGGATGCTGCCGTTGAGCGCGGTCTTCACGAAGAAGCGCAGCAGGTTCCCGCCGACGCAGCGCACGCCTTGGCCGAAGGCGACTCCACCCGGGAGGAGGCTGTCGCCCGCGAGGAGGATGCTCGTCGCGTGCGGCCCTTCGCCGCGCGTGGCGAAGGAGAGCGTGTCCTGCGAGAGGTAGGCGATGCCCTCCGCGCTGAGGAGCGCGCCGCCGGTGTGGGAGGAGTTGCCGCAGCCGCGGCCGGGGAGAGCAGGAGGATTGTTGCAGGGACAGTCGGCGACGCCCGGGTCGAGCGGGTCGCAGAGGCTGGTGAAACCGCTCGCGAACCGGTCGCGCAGGAACACGTCGGTGAAGCCGTTGGTGTCGCCAGCCACGATGTTGGTCGCGAGCGAGCGGAAGACGAGGTAGCGGGCATCGGGGGAGATCGAGGGCGCCCCTATTCCGTAGTCGGGCAGGGAGCCGTCGTAGCAGTAGCTCGTGTACTCCGTCGTGCCGAGCTGGCGGTCGCGGAACCAGAGCCCGATTGGCCCTGAAAGTGTAGACGCTCCGCCGAAGGCGACGAATCGGCCGTCGGGGGAAAGGACCGAGCCCCCGCCGCCCAGGAACGGTACTCCCGCGCCCGAGACGCTGACGAGTTCGGTCGTAGCCGTGCGTCGGTCGCGGATGAAGACGTCGTTCGCGTGATTCGTGTCGTTGGGCACGAGGTTGGAGGCACTACTCGAGAAGCAGACATAGCGGCCGTCGGCGGAGATGCCACCCGGGTACGAGTCGCCATTGCCGCTGGCGCCGGTCCAGCCTGGGCTCATCAACTCCGTCGTTCCTAGGATCCGGTCGCGCAGGAACGCGTCCAACTTGAAGTTGTTCCCGCCCTGCACGAGGTTGCCCGCGTAGCTCGTGAAAGCGACAAACCTGCCGTCCCCCGACATGTATGGTCCTCCACTGCCCCCAAGGGCCTGTACGCCGGAGCTGGAGACGGAGATCCGCTCCGTGATGCCCGTGATGCGATCGTGGGCAAATACGTCGTCCGCGGAATTCGTGTCTCCCGGCACGAGGTTCGAGGCACTGCTGTAAAACGCCACGATGAGTCCGTCGTCGGAGACCGCAGGGGCGGCGCAAGATCCATTGGCTTCCAATCCGTTCGAGTCGACGCTCACGAGTTCCGTGGTTCCGTTGAGTCGATCACGGAGGAATATCTCGTCCGCGCCGCTGGTGAGTTGCGCCGCCAGGTTGGTCGCCCTGCTCGCGAAGACGACGAAGCGCGCGTCGGGGCTCATGGACATGCCATAGATTCCCGAGTCGCCATTCGATTGGGTTCCACCTGAACCGACGCTGACCCGCTCGACGGATTGATCGAGTCGGTCCCGCACGAAGATGTCCCGCTTGCTGTTCGTGTCGTTGGGGACGATGTCGTTCGACGGCGACATGAAGAGCACGAAACGGCCGTCGGCGGAGACGGCGTTGGGAGTTGCGGGAAGATCACCCCCCAACCACGCCTGTGCGCCCGTCCAAGTGACGCTGACCCTTTCCGTTACCTGCGCCACCGCCATGCCAGTTCCCGTGGAGACTGCGATCGCGGTCAGCAGGAGGGCCGACGCGCGCGCGAGAAAGCGCGGCGGCGTGCGTGAAGTGAGGTGTGCGTGAGCGGGTGCAGCGAGCGTCATGAGGTCTCCACCTTCCGGGAATGCGGGCGGCTCGCACGATCATACGCCCGGCCCGGGCGGCGTGGCGCCCTCCGGCCTCGAAACGCGCCCTACGGCTTCGCGAGCCCCTTGAACGATTCGTTGCCCTTCGCGAGAAACGCGGTCACGCGCTCCATCAGCTTGGGGCCCAGCCGCGCCTCGAGCAGCTCGAGCTGCTTCTCGGCCGGGACCTCGTAGCTCGGGTCGCTGACCCAACTGCCGTCGTCCTTGTAGGTGCGGTTGTTGTCCTCGCGGAACGCGCGCAGGTCGTGCAGCGCCTGGGCCAGCTTGTCGCCGGGCTGCAGCGCGAGGAAGCTCGCCGCGCCGAAGGAGAGGCGCGCGCGTTGCGCGTCCCAGCTCCCGCGCCGCATCGCGCAGAACTCGCCCAGGTCGATCGGCTTCTCGCCGCGCTCCTTCGCCAGCGTGCGCAGTTCGCCCGGCCAGGCGCCGTGCTCGGTCGCGAAGACGAACTCGCTGCGGTAGGGGAAGCTGTAGAGCGTGCCGTCGTAGGCCCACTCGGCGGCCCAAGCGACGCCCTGTTGCAGCCAGTAGGGCTGCTCGCCGTGGCGCTGCAGGAAGAAGAGCTGCGCCGCGCGGTCGATGAGCTCGTGCACGGGGCTCCACTCCTTCATCCCGGGCGCGCTCTCGAGGAAGGCGGCGCAGAGCGGGTCGATCAGCACGAAGCCGGTCTCCTTGCCGGCCTGCGAGGCCCACGAGGCGAGGTTCGGCGCGACCGCGGCGAGTTGCGCGAGCAGCGCGGCGTAGTCCTCGGGGTTGCGCAGCACGAAGAGCGCCGCACAGTCGGGCGCGGTCTTGTCCTCGGCCTCGCCCGCGGAGGCGGGGAAACGCGCGTCGATCCAGCTGTCGACCTTGGCCAGCTGGCGCAGCAGGGCGTCGGCGTGGGAGTCCTTCTCGGAGGTGCAGAGCAGCACACGGCCCTTCGTGTCGACGTCGACGCGGTAGCCGGCACTCTTCAGGAACGGCTCCCAGGCCGCGAGCGCCGCCTGGGCGCTCTCGGGGAAGCCCGGGGGCAGCGCGGCGCTGGTCCCGGTCTTGGTCTGCCAGCGCACGTTGACGCGATCGCCCGCGAGGGCGGGGACGCACTGCGCGAGCGCGGCGGCGAGGAGGAGCAGCGCGCGCATGGCTCTCAGTGCCGCTCCTCGAGCCAGCGCACGAGGTGCTCCTGGGTCTGCGCGAGCGGCCGCGCGAGCACGGCTTCGAGCACCGCGACCGAGCTCTCGCCCGCGCCGACGCGCGTCAGGATCTCGGGCAGTTGCGACGGCTGGCCCTCGGCGAGGTACGCGGCGAACACGTAGGAGACGAGCATCTCCTCGAGCGTGATCACCGAGAGGTCCTTGCCGAGCATCTCGGCGAACTTCGGCGCTTCGGGGCTCTTCAGCACCTTGAGCGCCTCCGCGTACCAGTCGGTCTTGGGTGCGAAGAGCCGGCCGCGCAGCGTCTTGTGCTCGCCCGGCTGCGCGCTCACGAACCAGGTCAGGCGCGAGCCGACGAGCTCGTTGGAGAAGTACAGACCCAGGCCCTCGAAGATCCAGCCCTGCGCCGAGCTGATGTGGCAGCCCTTGAGCAGGATGCTCGCCGCGGCGTGGCGCGAGAAGCAGTCCATGCGCCGCTTGGGATCCTTGTCCCAGAGCACGACGGAGGCGCTGTTCGGCAGGCCGAAGCCCGCGGCGTCCTTCCAGCTCTTCTTGAGCGCGTCGTTGGCGTCGGTCAGGCTCGCGAGCATCTTCTCGCGCTCGCCCGGATCGGTCATCACGTAGACGGTGAAGCCGTCGGTCGGCGGCATCGGCTTGCCGCACAGGCCCTCGGCCAGCGCGCAGGCCGCGTGCACGAGCTCGGCCATCTCGCGCGCCTCCTTGTCGGAGGTCTGCACGAGCAGGTGCATGCCGTCGGAGGAGACGCTCGTCTTCCAGGCCGGCAAGTGCGCGAGGTCCTCGGGCGTCGGCGGCACCTTGGCGGCCTCGGGGACGTCCTTGCGGCCCTTCTGCGCGATCCCGTGCAACTCGGCGCGGCGTTTCTCGGCCGCGGCGGTTTCGGCCAGGACCCACTTGTCGCCGCTGCGCGCCTCGCCTCGCAGGCCGTGCACCAGGGCGTCGTCGGGATCGACGAGCAGCACCTCGTCGAGCACCGCGTCGCGCTGCTTGGGGTCGGCCTTGTCCTTCTCCAGGCGCGCGAGCTGCGCGTCGCGATAGGCGCTGACGATCTCGCTGCGCTTCTTGCCGAATTCGGGCAGCGCGGAGGGGTTGCGGTCCTTGACCTCGCGCGGCGCGGGCTCCTTCCAGTTGCCTTGGCCGTCGCGCGAGTAGCGCAGGCCCTTGCGCGCCTCCGCGTTCTCCGGCTCGAGCGACAGCACCGAGCGCCAGGTGCTGTCGCGCGACTGAAAGAGCTGCGCCTCGTTGCACCAGGCGGCGAGGCCGTTGAGCTGGGCGATCAGCTCCTCGCGCAACTTCGCGGCCTCGTCCTGAAGGAGGGGCGCGGGGCTGTCGTGGCCCGCGCGCGCGCTGGGGTTCTTGTCCGCGGCGCCGGCCGGGAGGGCCGCCGCGAGAGCGAGGAGGAGGGACAGCATGGCGCTCAGTGGACGGGCTTCGCCGGCGCGGTCTTCCCGCGCTTGGCAGGAATCGGCTCATCGACCACGTGGAGCTGAAGGCCCGGGGAGAGCCGCTCGTCGATCGTGCCAACCTTGGTCTCGAAAGCGTTCGCGGGCAGCTCCTTGTGGGCCGCCCGCAGACGCTCGAGGGCAAAGAGCCACAGCCCGGTCGTGCCCTCCAGGGTCGGGTGCAGCCCGTCCTCCTGCAGCAGCGAACCGACCTTGCCCTTGGTCCACAGGTTCGTGCCGACGCGCAGCTCCTCGCCCGCGAGCAGGGCGCCCATCAGCTGGGAGACCGGCACGAGCACGACGTTCGGGTGCTCTTTGACCCAGGCCGCGAGGCGTTCGTTCAACTTCTTCAACGTCGCCGCGTCGGGAACCGCCTGCGCGGGGAGCACCGGCTGCGGCGCCTTGAGCGCGCTGCTCATATCGGGGAAGTCGCCCAGCAGGATCGGGCACTTCAGCTCTTCGAGCGACTTCAGCCCGATCTCGAGCGCGTCGAGGCGTTCCTTTTCGCCGTTCCAGGAGGTCCCGTAGCCGAACCAGAACAGGTAGTCGAGCGCGACGACCAGCGTGGTCTCGCGCGTGGCGAGCTCGCCGAAGGCCTTCTTCGAACTCGCGACCGGATCGAGGAAGGTCATGCGCGAGCTGGCGTTGAAGACCTCGCCATGCGCGGCACTGACCCCCGCGTCGATGACCTGCGCGAGGTCCAAGCGCGTGCCTTTGGGCCCCTTTCCCAGGCCGTGGCCGGCCGAGAGGCTCGCGCCGATCACGGCGACGTGCTGGAGCAGCGGGATGGCCTCGGTACGCGACGGGCTGGCGGCCGCGGCGGGGGCCTGGAGGGTCCACGCCGCGGGAGCGAGCAGTGCAATCGAGGCCAGAAACGGGAGCAGCAGCCTTCGGGAAGCGGGCATGAGCGGGGCGATCCTGGGTGCGGAGGACGGGGACTAGACGTGCGCGGGGATTCTGTCACCCAGGAAGACGCTCTGAAACGCCGGAGGTTGGGGGATTGCACAAGAAAAACCTTGGGCTCGGCGCGCAACCTGGGAGGGATGCGAGCGTCCTCTGCTTGAGGAGGCCGCTCCGCTCGGGGATCCTCTGCCTGTGATGAGCCGCGCGCAAAGAACCCATCCCTCGGAGCCGCGCGCTCCGGCCAGCCTGACCGACCTCCCCGGGGTCGGGCCGGCCCGGGCGCGGGCGCTGGCCTCGCTCGGGATCCGCTCGCCGCGCGACCTCGTCCTGTGCGTGCCCTCGGCCCTGCGCGAATCGGCGGTGCAGATGAGCGTCGCGAGCGCGCTCGCCAGCCCGGGCAGCCAAGCGCGCGTGCGCGGCAAGGTCGAGCGCGTCGCGCTGCAGCGCTTCCGCGGCCGCTCGACCGTGCGCGTGCGCCTCTCCGACGCCAGCGGGTCGATCCTGGCGCTGTACTTCAACCAGCCCTGGATGGCGAAGAGCTTCACCGTCGGCGAGGAGCTCGAGCACGCCGGCCGCGTCAGCTCCGCTCGCGTGCCCGTGCTGGTCTCGCCGCGCATCGGCCGGAGCGACAAGCCGCTCGCAGGGGATGGCGAGCTCAGCCTGCACTACCCCGACGCGGCGGGCCTGGGCTCGAAGTTCATCGGCAAGCTCGCGCGGGCCGTGCTGCCGCGCCTGGCGCACCTGCTCGAGGACTCGCTCACACCCCCGGAGCGCGCGCGTCTGGACGTCGACGAGCTCGCGGGCAGCGCCGCGCGCCTGCACGCCCCCGCGAGCCTGGAGGAATTCGTGCGCGCGCGCCGGCGCGTGCGTCTGGAAAACCTGCTCGAACTGCAGGCGGGCCTGCTCGCGCGCTCGCGCGAGGCGCGCGCACAGGCGGCACCGCTCGCGCGCGTCAGCGAGACGCAGCACGCGGAGCTGCTGGGGGTCTTCCCCTTCGGCTTCACCGCGGGCCAGGCCGCGGTCGCGCTCGAGTTGCGCGATGACCTCGCGAGCGGCCGGCCGATGCGGCGCCTCCTGCAGGGCGATGTCGGCTGCGGCAAGACCGCGCTCGGCCTGTACGCGGCGCTGATCGTCGCGCGCAGCGGCGGACAGACCGCGTTCCTCGCGCCGACCGAGATCCTCGCCGAGCAGCACTACCAGGGGCTCAAGGACTGGCTCGCGCGCGCCAAGCTGCACGCCGTGCTGCTGACCGGCTCGCTCAAGACCGGCGAGCGCCGCCAGGTGCTGGCGCAGATCGAGAGCGGCATGGCGGACGTCGTGTTCGGCACGCACTCGCTCTTTTCCGCCGACGTGCGCTACCGCGGCCTGCAGCTGGCCGTGATCGACGAGCAGCAGCGCTTCGGCGTCGCGCAGCGCCAGGCCTTGATCGACAAGGGCACGAGCGCGCACGTGCTGCTGATGACGGCGACGCCGATCCCGCGCACGCTCGCGCTCTCGCTCTACGGCGACCTGGACACGAGCCTCCTGCGCGAGCGTCCGGCGGGCCGCGGCTCGCTGCGCACGCGCTGGGTGCGCAGCGAATCCGAGCGCGCCAAGGTCGCGAAGTTCCTCGACGAGCGCCTCGCGCGCGAGGAGCGCGTCTTCTGGGTCACGCCGCGCATCGGCGAGGGCGAAGAGGCCGAGGACGCGCTCGAGAGCGGTCGCGCCAGCGCAGAGGCGGCCTTCGAACGCCTGAGGCGCACCGACCTCGCGCGCCACGGCCTGGAGATCGTGCACGGGCGCATGAGCGCCGCCGAGCGCGCCGCGCGCCTGGAGCGCTTCCAGCGCGGCGCGGCCAAGCTGCTCGTCGCGACGACCGTGATCGAGGTCGGCGTCGACGTGCCCGAGGCGACCGTGCTCGTGGTCGAGAGCGCCGAGCGCATGGGCCTCGCGCAACTGCACCAGCTGCGCGGAAGGGTGGGGCGCGGCCCGGTCGATTCCTGGTGCCTGCTCTTCGGCGACGCGCTCGCGAAGGCGCGCTTCGAGGTGCTCGAGCGCACGCACGATGGCTTCGAGATCGCCGAGCAGGACCTGGCGCAGCGCGGGATGGGGGACCTCGGCGGCGTGCGGCAGGCCGGACTGGGCGCCGGAGGGACGATCGAGCCCGAGCAGGAGCTCGCGCTGCTGCTCGCCGCGCGCGAGCTCTTCGCCAGCCGGCCCGAGCTCTACGAGCGCTACCGCGAGCTCGCGCGCGCGGCGACGCCCTGAGAAGCGCTCCTCAGCCCAGATCGAAAATGCTCGCGAGCGTCGCCTGCAGCCGCGCGAGATCGCGGCGCACGGTCTGCTCGGCCAAGCCCAGTTCCTGGCCGATGTGCGTGGGCCCGAAGCCGAAGATGAAGCGCATCGAGAAGAGCTTCTTCTCGCGCTCGTCCAGACCGTCGAAGGCCTGCTGCAGGAGCACGATCTGTTCGCCCTGCACGGCGAGTGCGCTGGGCGTGCTGCTCGCCGAGCCCAGGATGATCGAGCTCAGGTGCAACTGCTCGGCACCGCTGTTGTGTTCGCGGCTGCTCTCGCGCTTGCGGCGGCTCCAGTAGCGGCGCTTGTCGAAGATCTTGTTCGTGACGCAGGTGAACAGATAGGCGCGAAAGGCCTCGTCATTCTGGAAGGTGAGGCCGTCACGCACGGCGAGCAGTTCGCGCACGGAGGACTGCACCAGGTCGGAGACCGCCTCGCGCGAGCGCAGCGTCGGATCGAGGTTCATGCGCACGAGCGTGCGCACGGCGGGAAGGTGGCGTTCGAGCATCCGGTCGAAGCTCTCCGGTTCAGGGAGGTCGGCCGGGCTTGCCGCGTGCGAGTCGCTGAAGACCATCCCGCCAATTCAACGCGCTGAGTGCCAGTCTCCCTGGGGGGCCGGGGGGGGGGGGGGGGGGGGGGGCGGGGGGGGGGGGGGGGCCCCGGGGGGGGGGGGGGGGGGGGGGGGGGGGGGGGGGGCCGCGGGGCGAGCGGCCGGGCGCGCCCACGCAGGCCCCGGGCGCGTGCGGTATCCTCTGACCGATGCGCTTCCCGCGCCCTGTCGCATGAAGGCTGGCCCGCAACCACGGTACTCCGAGGCGGCGCGCCAGCGATTCGCCGACCTGATCGCCCGGCACGACGCCGGCGAGCCGGTCGATTTCGAGCGCGAGGTCGCGACGCCGCCCGAGCTCGCGAGCGAGCTGAGGCTCCTGCACGCCGGCTGGCTGCTCCTCGGCCCCGTGCTCCAGGGCGTGCGCGCCGGCGAGAGCGAGCTGCGCGAGGCCGAGGAACAGGCGGGCGGGCGGCCGCTGCAGCTCGACGCGCGCACGCGGCGGCTGCTCGACCTGCTCGGGCGCCTGCGCGGGAGCGAGGCGCGCTACGAGCGCCTGGACGAAATCGCGCGCGGCGGCATGGGCGTCGTGCTGCGCGTGCGCGAGAAGGGCGTCGAGCGCGAGCTCGCGCTGAAGCGCATGTTCCGGCCCGAGGAGCTCCCGCCGAGCCTGCGCGGGCTGCGCGCACAGCTCCTGCGGCGCCTGCTCGACGAGGCCTGGATCCTCTCGCGCCTGCAGCACCCGGGCATCGTGCAGCTGCACGAGCTCGGCGTGGACGAGGAGGGCCTGGTCTACTTCACGATGCCGCTCGTGCGCGGGCGGACGCTGGCCGAGGCCTTCGAGCTCGTGCGCGCGGGCCGCGAGGGTTGGACGGTCGCGCGCGCGCTCGGCTTCCTGCAACGCGTGTGCGAAGCGCTCGCCTTCGCGCACTCGATCGGGATCGTGCACCGCGACCTCAAGCCCGCGAACGTGATGGTCGGCCGCTTCGGCGAGTTGCAGGTGATGGACTGGGGCCTCGCGCGCTCGCGCGAGATCCCGCGCGCCGTCGAGACCGAGGCCGAGCGCGATGCCGCGGCGGCCGAGCTCGAGCGCGATGCGGCGCTGACGCTGGGCGGCGACGTGCTCGGCACGCCGGCCTACATGGCGCCCGAGCAGGCCTTCGGGCGCAGCGCCGACGCCAGCCCGCGCGCCGACGTCTACGCGCTCGGCGCGATGCTCTACGAGCTCCTCACGGGCGTGCGGCCGTACCACTCGGAGCATTCGGGCCTGACCTCGGGCGCGATGCTCGAGCGCGTCAAGGCCGGGCCGCCCGTCCCGATCGAGGAACTCGCGCTCGCGCAGCCGCCGGAGCTGCTCGCGATCTGCCGCAAGGCGATGCAGCGCGATCCCGAGCAGCGCTACGCGAACATGGAGCAGCTCGGAGAGGATCTGCGCGCACACCTCGAGCGGCGCGTCGTCGGCGCGTACGAGACGGGAGCGTGGGCACAGGCGCGCAAGTGGGTGCTGCGCAATCGCGCGCTCGCGGCCTCACTCGCGGCCGTCCTGCTCGTGCTCGTCGCGGGCCTCGTCGTGAGCCTGGTCTTCAAGTCGCGCGCGGACGTGAAGGCGGCCGAGGCCGCGACGCGCAAGCGTTTCGGCGAACAGCTCTCGGCCTTCCGCACCCTGGAGGAATTCGGTGAGCAGGCGGAGTCGCTCTGGCCGCCGGGCCCCGAGAACGTCGCGGCCTACCGGGACTGGCTCGAGCGCGCCGCGGCGCTCGAGGCGCGCCTGCCGGAGTTCGAGGCTTCGCTCGGCACGGCAGAGGTGCACGAAACGCCCGGGTGGCAGGACGAGCTCACGAAGGTCATCGCCGAGATGAAGGCCTTCGCGAACGAGCAGACCGGCCTCATGCGCGGAGTGGTTCCCGGCCACGGCTGGGGAATCGCGAAGCGGCTCGACTTCGCGAGCCGTGTCGAGGAGCGCACGGTCAGCGGTACAGAGGTGCGCGCGCTGTGGGACGACGCGATCGCGGGCATCGCGGCCTCGCCCAGGTACGACGGACTGAAGCTGAATCCGCAACTCGGACTGCTCCCGCTCGGGCCGGATCCGAAGTCAGGGTTGTGGGAGTTCGCGCACCTGCTCACCGGCGAGCCGGCAAGGCGCCAGGCGGACGGCACGCTCGCGTTCGACGAACAGACGGGCGTCGTGCTCGTGCTCATCCCCGGCGGAAGTTTCTTCATGGGCTCGCAACTCACCCGGTCGCGCGGCCAGAACTACTACAAGGACCACATCCGCGAGGAGTCGCCGCTGCACAAGGTCACCCTCTCGCCCTACTTCATCGCCAAGTACGAGTTCACGCAGGGCCAATGGCTGCGCGCCACGGGGAAAACCCGAGCACGTACTCTCCCGACAACCATCCCGAGTTCTCGAAGGTGACTCTCTTGAATCCCGTCGAGCACGTCTCGTGGACGCAGTGCATGCAGTGGATGTCACGTCTGGGGCTCGAGCTCCCGAGTGAAGCGCAGTGGGAGAACGCCTGCCGCGCAGGGACCGACTCGCCCTGGTGGACCGGTGAGGAGCGCGAGACCTTGTTCGGCAAGATCAACGTCGCGGACAAGTCCGGCCGCGAGGCGGGCGCTTCGTTTCCGACCTTTGGGGACTGGCCGGAGTACGAGGATGGGTGGGTGTTCCATGCGCCCGTGGGCAGCTTCCCGCCGAACCCCTTTGGACTGCACGAGATCCTGGGCAACGTTTGGGAGTGGTGCCACGACGGGTACCGTGGCTACAGCGCGCGCGACCAGAAGGACCCGGTCGGTTCGATCGAAGGTACCCCGAGCCGGATGATGCGCGGCGGCAGCTTCATCGACTTGTATACGGTCGCGCGCTCAGGCTACCGCAAGGCCGGCAAGGTGGACGACCAGCGCAACATCCTCGGCCTGCGCGCGGGACGCGAGCTCGATCCCTAGCCGCGTTGCGCTGCGCTTCAGTCGAGCGGCCCGAGGATCTCGATCAGCGTCAGCTGCAGGCGCGCGAGTTCCTTGCGCACGCTCGATTCGGGCGTGCCGAGCTCGCTGCCGATGTGCGTGGCCTGCAGGCCGAAGATGAAGCGCATCGAGAAGAGCTGCTTCTCACGCTCGCCGAGCTGGTCGAAGGCGTCCTGCAGGCGCTGGATCTGCTCGCCGCGCACGAAGATCGCGCTGGGGGAGTTCGCGGAGGGGCTGCGCAGGATACCGCTCAGGTGCAGCCCCTCGGTCTCGAGGCTGTAGACGCGCCGGGACTCGCGCCTGCCGCGGTTCCAGTAGCGCTTCTTGTCGAGGATCTTGCGCGTGACGCAGGTGTGCAGATATGCCCGGAAAGCCTCGTCGCTCTCGAATCGGATGCGCTCGCGCGCGGCGAGCACTTCGCCGAACGTGGACTGCACGATATCGGAGACCGCTTCGCGCGAGCGCAGCTGAGGGTCGAGATTCATGCGCGCGAAAGTCTGCACCGCCGGCAGGTTGCGCTCGAGCAGGCCGTCCCAATCGTCGTCGGGGAATGGGGTGGCGGCGGGGGAAGACTGCGAGTCGCCGGGGCCCATGCGCCCATTCCAACGCGCCGGGTGCGGCAGGCGCAACCTCCCAGGGACTCTGCCGCCCTTCGCTGTGCAGGAAATCGGTCCGGCGCGCGCAACCTTCGCCTCATCCGAGCGTCTTCCGTGTGGACGCGCCTCTCCCGGGCGCGCCGAGGAGGACGCCCGATGGAATTTCGCCCAGATCACTGCCCGTGCCAGGAACCCAAATGTGCCGGCTCCGCCGGCTTCCAGTACCAACGCCGCGGCCACTACACGCGCGCCTGTGACGGCCGCCGCGTGCAGCGCTTCCAGTGCAAGGCCTGCAAGCGCACGTTCTCGACGCAGACGTTTCGCGTCGACTACGGCCTGAAACGCGTCTCACTCGACGTGAAGATCTTCCTCGCGCTGATCTCGAAGGTGACGCAGCGCCAGATCGCGAAGACCCACCACTGCACGCTGCGCACGGTCGCGCGGCGGCTGGATCTCTTCGGCAAGCAAGGCCGCGGCTTCCACGAGTGGCGTATGCGCATGCGCGGGATCGCGACGCCCTGGGAGGGCAGTTCCAGCTCGACGAGCTCGAGACCTTCGAGCACAACCGCCGCTTGAAACCGGTCACCGTGCCGGTGCTCGTGCACAAGCCGAGCTACTGCATCCTGCACGCGGAGGTGGGCACGCTTCCAGCGCGGAAACCGCTCTCGAAAGCGAACCTGGCCAAGCTCGCGCGCTACGAGAAGCTCGAGGGCGACGTCAAGCGCAAGAGCGAGTCACGCGAGAAGATGACGCGCTGCTTCGAGGTGCTCGCGCGTTTGCGATCCGAAGGCGAAGGTCTTCGTCGGCACCGACGAAAAGCACACCTACGCCGTCGCGCTGAAGCGCCTCTTCGGCGCGCGGCTCGTGCACCAGAAGACGCACTCGAGCGTGCCGCGCAGCTACAAGAACCCGCTCTTCCCGATCAACCACACCTTCGCGATGCTGCGCGACAACTTGAGCCGGCTCGTGCGGCGCAACTGGGGCGCGTCGAAGAAGCGCGAGAAGCTCGAGAGCCACCTGTGGATCTATCTCGCCTGGCGCAACTACGTGCGGCCGATCACCAATCGCAATCACACGCAGACCGCGGCGATGGTCGCGGGGCTTTGCCCGCGGATGCTCGAGGTGACCGACCTGCTCGCGGTCAGGATGTTTGATTCCAAACGCGCACAGCGAAGGGCGGCAGAGCCCCTTCTGTGATAGGCTGACGGGACGCGCCGCGGCGCGCCTTCCCGATGTCCGGCGGTTCCCGAGTCCAGCACTCCTCCGCAGCGCTCGAGCGGTTCACCGAGCTCATCGCGCGGCACGACGCGGGAGAGCAGGTCGATTTCGAGTTGGAACTGCGTTCTCCGCCGGAGCTCGCGGGGGAGCTCGAGCAGCTGCACACGAGCTGGCAGCGGCTGCGCGATCTCCTGAGGTCGGTGAGGCCTGAGCCCGGGGATCTGCGTGCGGCAGAGCGCGAAGCGGGCGGAGAGCCGCTCGTTCTCGATCCGCGTTCGCAGCGCATGCTCGCGCTTCTCTCGCGCTTCCGCGGTCGCGAGCCGCGCTACGAGGTGCTGGGTGAGATCGCGCGCGGCGGAATGGGCATGGTGCTGCGCGTGCGCGAGAAGGGGCTCGAGCGCGAGCTCGCGATGAAGCGCTCGTTCGGGATCGGCGAGCTCGCTCCGCCGATGCAGCCCTTGCGCGCGCAGTTGCTGCGCCGGCTGCTCGACGAGGCCTGGATCCTCTCGCGGCTGGACCACCCCTGGATCGTGCAGTTGCACGAGCTGGGCATCGATCCGCAGGGTCGCGTGTACTTCACGATGCCGCTCGTGCGCGGGCGCACGTTGACCGAGATTTTCGCGCTCGCGCGCGCGGGCCGCGAGGGCTGGAATTTGGAACGCGCGTTGAGCCTCCTGCAGCGCGTGGCCGAGGCGCTCTCCTTCGCGCACACGAGCGGGATCGTGCACCGCGATCTGAAGCCGGACAACGTGATGGTCGGGCGCTTTGGCGAGCTGCAGGTGATGGACTGGGGCCTGGCGCGCTCGCTCGGCCCGGCCGCGCCCGCGCGCGCGGCGGGCACGCACCCGACCGAGGCGGCGGAGCTCGAACTGGATTCCGCCCTGACGCTCGGCGGCGACGTGCTCGGGACTCCGGCCTACATGGCGCCCGAACAGGCGCAGGGGCACAGCGCAGAGGCGAGTCCGCTCGCCGACGTGTACGCGCTCGGCGCGATGCTCTACGAATTGCTCGCCGGCGAGCGGCCCTACCATGAGCACGGCCGGCATCTGCGCGCGCGCGAGCTGCTCGAATACGTCAAGGCGGGGCCGCCCTGGCCGATCGACAACCTCGCGGGCGACCAGCCGGCGGGGCTGCTCGCGATCTGCACCAAGGCGATGCAGCGCGAGCCCTCGCAGCGCTACGCGAGCATGGAGAGCTTCGCGAACGACCTGCGCGCCTTCCGCGGCGGTCGCGTCGTGCTGGCGCTCGAGAGCGGCGCCTGGGCCGAGCTGCGGCGCTGGATCGGACGCAACAAGCGCGTTGCGGCGGCGATCGGCTTCGGGTTCCTCTCGCTGTGCGCGGCCGCGGCGATCACCTTCGTAGTCGAGCGCCGCGCAGACCTGCGCGTGCGCTTCTGGGCCGACCGGCGCGGGCCGGCCGCGCTGCGCGCGGTGGCCAAGGGGCTCTGGCCTGCGCGGCCGGAGAAGATCGCGGACTTCGACGCCTGGTTGGCCGAGGCTCGGGAGCTCGTCGCGCGCGAGGAGAACTTCCCGCGCGAGCTCGCGCAGCTGCGCCAGCGCGAGCGGCCACCCACGGCAGAGCGCCTGAGTGTCGCGCGAGCGCGCCTGGAGGCCGAGCGCGCGACGGTGTTCCTCGAGCTGCGCGGGGTCGAGGACGAGCTGGATCAGCTCGCGAAGCACTCCGACGAACTCGGAGCGCGGCAGGGCCGCCTGGTCTGGCTCGAGCGCCGCGAAGCCCTGCGCAAGCGCCAAGCGGAGCTCGATCGGCGACAGCCGGACGATCTCGTGCACGAGTACGCGGATCCCGCGGACACGCGGCGCGACGAGCAGCTCAGCGCGCTGATCGAGGAGTTGCGCGGCCTGACCGATCCGCGGCCCTTCGAGGATACGATCGCCGACGTCGAGCGCCGGCGCGAGATCGCGGCCTCGATCGAGCGCCGTTCGATCACGGAACACCGCGCCGAGTGGAGCGAGACCACGGCCGCCATCGCTGATCCCGCGCAGAGTCCGCGCTACGCGCTGCCGTGGGGCGTGCCTCGGATCACGCCGCAGACGGGACTCGTACCGCTCGGTCGCGACCCCGCGACCGGACTGTGGGAGTTCGGCGATCTCTACAGCGGCGAGCTCCCGGTGCGCGGATCGGACGGTCGCTTGCGTTTCGACGAGCGCAGCGGACTCGTCTTCGTACTCCTGCCCGGGGGGCGGACCACGATGGGCGCGCTGCACGAGGGCGAGAGCCTCGAGGGCGTCGACCTCGAGCCCGATCCCGACGCGGCCCCGCAGGAAGGCAAGGCGCACGCGAATCTCAGGCTCGAGGCCTTCTTCCTCTCGAAGTACGAGATGTCGCAGGCCCAGTGGCAGCGTCTGACGGGCGCGAGTCCCTCGTACTACTCGGTCGGCAAGAAGTTCGAGCAGGATCCGACGGTCGACTGGTGCTACCCGGTCGAGCACATCTCCTGGGACCGGGCGCGCGAAGTGCTCGGCTGCTTCGGCTTCGAGCTGCCGACCGAGGCGCAGTGGGAGTACGCTGCACGCGGCGGGACGCGCACGCGCTTCTGGTGGGGCCCCGATCTGGGCGGGGCCTGCGGGAGGGTCAACGTGCACGGCTGCGATGTCGCGCACGTGCCGATGAGCAAGCGCGTCGACGACTTCGAGCCGAACCCATGGGGCTTCTACTGCATCCTCGGCAACGTGGGCGAGTGGACCGCGGACAACTACTGGACCACCTACCGCTGGAGCTTCGCGGACGACGGCACGGCGCGGCAACTCTCCGCCGACAGTGGCCTGCGCGTGGCGCGCGGCGGGGACTACGGCTGCGACGCGAAGAACATGCGCGTGACCCGTCGCGTGGATGTCCCGCCCGACCAGCCGGTCAATTCGATCGGCGTGCGCCCGATGCGGCGCATCCAGCGCATGGCGCTGCTCAGCGCGGCGACGCCGGCTGCACCAGCAGCACAGCCTCCGGCGGATCGTCGCTGAGCGACTCGAGGAAGGCCTCGAGGTCGCGCAGCTCCTCCGCGGTGAAGTGCCGCGGCTTGAGCACGCGCTCGCCGTGGTGGCCGGCGGGCACAGCCTCCTTGAGCTCGGAGTAGAACTCGAGCACCTCGCGCAGCGTCGCGAACTGGCCGCGGTCCATGTAGGGCGCAGTGCGCGCGACGTTGCGCAGCGAAGGCGTGCGGTAGGCGCCCCAGCTTTCGCTCGTGCGCGGCAGCGCCGCGAGCTCGTTCGCCTTCTCGCCCGCGCGCTCGTCGCTGAAGCTCCCGTCGGCACGGAAGCGGCTGGCGAGCAGCAACTCGACACCCGTGTGGCGCGCGGGGTCGGCCGGACCACCGCGCCGGGGCACGCCGATGTCGTGGAACTCGCCGTCGGAGAACAGCGGGCCGGGATGGCAACTGCGGCAGTCGCCGCGGCCGTCGAAGAGCGCCAAGCCGCGTCGCGCGGACTCGGGATAGCTAGCGAGGCCCTGCGCGTCCTGCGCGCGCAACGCCGCCACGTAGCGGTCGAAAGGGGAGGAGCGCGAGACGAGCTTGCGCTCGTAGGCCTCGAGGCACTTGCACAGATTCACCAGCGCGCGCTCCAGCGCCTCGTGCTCTACCGGCATCGCGAGCGGGCCGAAGAGCGCCTCGAAGGCGGCGCGCAGCTGCGCGTCGCCGGCGACGTGCGCGAGCGCCTGCTCCGCGCTCGTGCCCATCTCGAGCGGGTTCTGGATCGGCTGCAGCGCCTGGCTCCAGAGTGTGTCCGCGCGGCCGTCCCAGAAGTACCAGCGCTGGTAGGCCGCGTTCCACAGGCTCGGCGTGTTGCGCTGGCCCTGTCCGAGGCCCTCGAAGAGCGGCTTGCCGTCGCTGAAAGCGCGCTCGGGCACGTGGCAAGTCGCGCAGGAGATCCGTCCGCTGGCCGAGAGCCCCGTGTCGAAGAACAGGAACTGTCCCAGGCGCGCGGCGCGCGGATCGTCGGCGAAACGGTTGGTCGGATCGGGCGCGAGCGGAGGCAGCGGCGAGTGCTGCAGCGCGTGCGCGTGGTCGCCCGATGGCGCGAGCGCGAGGAGCAGCAGCGCGATCATTCGAGCACGAGATCGAACTGCGCGCGCTCGGTGTGCGCACCCTCGACGATGTCGAGGTACAGCTGCCACTTGCCCGGCATGTGCAGCCTCAAGCCGCTGACCTCGAAGCCGCCCTCGCTGCCAGGCGCGACCGCGGGCAGGCGCGTCAGGCCGTGGCCGTGTTCGGGCATGTCAGCGTCGACGAGCAAGTCGAGCTTGCGCGCGATCGGGCGCGAGTGCTCGTCGAGCACGTACGCGTGCAGGCTGAAGAGCTCGCCGCGCGGCGGGGGATCCGGCTCGATCTGGTAGCGCACGTGGTAGCGGCCGGCGTTGCTCGGCACCTCCTTCCAGGACTTCCACACGGGGTCCTGGCGCGCAGGCGAGGCGGCGCACAGGGAGAGCGCGAGGAGCAGCGGGAGTTTCATCACTTGCCTGCCTTCTGACGCGTGGGGTCGGTGAAGAGACGCGAGCCGAATGCCTGCACGAACTCGCCCTTGCGCGAGAGCACCTGCACGCGGTGGTTGCCCAGATCGAGCACCCACAGCCGGCCCTGCGCGTCGATTGCGATCCCGCGCGGCTTCTCGAACTGCGCACGGCCCAGGCCGCGCGCACCGAAGCTCGCGACGCGCTCGAGCGCGGGCGAGAACTCGACCACCTCGTGGCGCTGTTCGTCGGTGACGAAGATCTCCCCGTCGCTCGCGATGGCGACGCCGCTCGGCCGCGGCTGGAGCGCGTCGGCGGCGAGCACGTGCGTCTTCCAGACCGACTCGCCGTGCTCGAGGACGTGCAGCGCGTGCGCGGAGGGATCCGCGACCAGGATGCGCGCGCCGTCGGGGCTCACGGCGATCGCGCAGGGCGCGACGGCCTGCTTGGGCGCCTGCCGGCGCTCGATCGGGCCCGCGAAATCGGGCGCGAAGACGAGCACGTCGCCGCGCGCCTCGAGCACGCAGCTGCGCCCCGTCGCATCGAGCGCGACCGCGATCGGCGTACCGCCGTCGAGCTTTTCGAAGTCGAAGGACTCGACGAAGCGCGGCAGGAACGGATCGTAGTCCTGCGAGCCCTGCGCGGGCCGGTCGAGCGCGAAGATCGAGAGCCGTGCCAGGCCCGGATCGCAGACCCAGGCGCGTTCGCGCGCGTCGAGCGCGACGGCCACGGGTGAGGAGAACTTGCCCGGGCCCTCGCCCAGGCGCCCAAAGCGCGCGATCTCGATCGGCTCGCTGCCGTTCGTGTCGAGCGCGAGGCCGCAGGGCGTCGAGGGCTCGAGCACGACGCACAAGCGCGCGCCCAGCGCGAGTCCGCCGCCGTAGTGCGCGGCTCCCGTGAGCTGGCTCCCCGCGCGCAAGAGCCGGCTGGCGTCGTCCTCGGGCCCGAAGAGCTGCACGCGGTCCTCGAAGCCCTCGCCGACCGCCGCGAAGCTGCCGTCGGGCGCGAGGGCGAGCGCGTCGGGGTAGTGCAGGTGGCCCTGGCCCTCGTGCGGCACGAGCGCGTGCACGCCCCAGTCGTAGAGCGCTTTGCCTTCGCGGTCGAAGACCTGGATGCGCTGGTTGTCGCGGTCGGCGACGTACACGCGGCCCGCGGCGTATTCGATGCTCGACGGCGCCGCGAACAGGCCCGCGTGCGCGCCGAAACCGCCGAAGGCGCCGAGGAAGCGGCCATCCTTGTCGAAGCGCTGCACGCGCTGGTTGCCCTGGTCGGCGACGTAGATCTGTCCTTCCTCGTCGATCGCGACGTCCACGGGCCGGCGGAACTGTCCGTCCTCGCCGCCGAAGCCGCCGATCGCGCCGACGAGCTTCGAGTTGCGCCGGTCGAAGATCACGACCAGCTGCAGACCCGCGTCGGCGACGTACAGCCGTTCGCGGTCCACGCACAGGCCGAGTGGTTCGACGAGCGCGTAGGTGATCGCCGTCTTGAGACCGGTGTGGCGTCCGCGCTCGCCGTCCCAGCCGAAGCCGACCACGCGCCGGCCGTCGGCGACGTAGACCGTGCCGTCCTCGCCGATCGCCAGGCCGCGCGGCTCGCGCAGCTTCAGGTTGGGCGGGATCTCCGCCAGCATGCGCCGCACGAGCGCGCCCTTCTCGTCGTAGACGCACAGCGCGCCGCCCCAGCGCTCGGCGACCCAGATCTCGTTCTCGGGCGAGATCGCGATCGCGCTGGGCTGGTCGAGCCCGTCGAGCTGTGCGCGGAAGCCGCCCAAGCGCACGGGTTCGGCTGCGGCAGACGGGTCGGGCGCATCCTGCGCGGCGGCGGGGGAGAGGAGCAGCGAGAGGAGCGAGAGCGCGCGGATCCAGGCTTTCACGGTGACGATGATCAGCGCCCGGTCTTGCAGAAGCAAGAACCGCGCACCGCGCTCGCCCTGGCGCTAGGCTGGTGGCCATGGTGGCCGACCCCCTGGTGAACCGAGTGGTGCGCCGCATCGTGCAGGCGATCCACCCCGAGCGCGTGATCCTCTTTGGCTCGCGCGCACAAGGCACTCAGCGGGCGGACAGCGATCTCGATCTGCTCGTGCTCTACTCCGGGCCGAAGACCAAGCGCGAAGTCTCGCTGGAGATCCATGGGCTCTTCCCCCGCCCGGATTTCTCGATGGACCTGTTCGTCATGCGGCCGGACGAGATGGAAGCACAGCGGCACATCGCGAACACGCTCGCTCGCGAAGCGCACGAGCACGGCATCGTCTGCCATGGATGACCTGACCGCCCGGGCGATCGCTCGCTGGATCGAGAAGGCGGAACGGGATCTCCCGACCGCGCGAACCTTTCCCCGCGAGGAACCACGCCTGACCGACGTCGTCTGCTACCACTGCCAGCAGTGCGCCGAGAAGGCCCTGAAGGCCTTCCTGGTGAGGATGGATGTGCACATCGAGAAGACGCACTACCTCCGGCGCCTGCTCACGCTGTGTTCGGACCACGACCCGGCGTACGCCGAGTTGGATCCGATTGCGACGGGATTGTCGGACTACGCGACCGTGCGCTACCCGGACGACTGGCGGGAGATTCCTGGAACGGAGGCAGCCGAGGCGGTTCTCGGTGCCGCGCAGGTCCTCGCGTTCGTGAAGCTCCGCGTCATCGCGCAGCCCTGATCAGCGCCCGGTCTTGCAGAAGCAAGAACCCGCGAGCTCGATGTCGGCGCGCGACCAGGCCTTTCGGAAGCGGCGCTGCACGGCGTCGGCCTCGGGCGCCTTTCCTTCCCGGCGCAGGCATTCCTCCAGGCCGAAGAGCGCCCAGCCGTTCTCGGGGTGCTGCTCCAGATCCGCCCGGTAGACCGCCTGCGCCTCCTCGACACGGCCCTGTTCGGTGAGCAGCGCGCCGAGCGAGTGACGCGCGGGCATCAGCCAGCCCCAGGGCTCGTCGTAGCGCAGTTGCGTGTCGAGCTCGACCGCGCGGCGCAGGTGTCCGAAAGCGCTCTCGTGCAAGCCGCGGCGGTAGTCGAGCTCGCCCGCGAGCATCTCGCGTTCGATCGCCACGACCGCCTGCACCGTGTTGTTGCCGTGCAGGTAGCCCGCGGGGATCTTCGTTGCCGCGCCCTCGAAGGCGATCTGTTCGAAGGCCGCCTCTTCGACTCGGCCAAGGGCCGAGAGCGCGACGCCGCGCGCGTAGTGCCAGTCCGCGCGCGTCACGACCAGCTCCGGCGCGGGCTCGGGTTCGCGCAGGATCTCGTCCCAGCGGCCAAAGCGCACCAGCACGTGCAGCGGCGTGCCGAGGAAGGACTCGGCGAACTCGGGCACGGCGTGCACGAGCTCGATCGGGATCTGGCGCACCATCTCGCGCGCCGCGCCGATCGCGGCGGCGCTGTTGCCCTCGAACATTTCGGCCCAGGCCAGGAACTGGTAGTTGTGCGCGCGGTAGATCGCATAGAAGCCGCCCGGTCCGGCGCGCTTCACGTACTCGAGGTCGGAGCGGATCGCGCGCTCGTTGGCCAGCGCCGCCGCGCGGTAGTGACCAAGGCGGATGTCGATGTGCGCGGGCATGTGCAAGAGGTGGCCCGCGCCGGGCAGCGCCGTGCGCAGGAAGTTCGCCGAGCGCAGCGCGCGCTCGGGATGACTCGAGGCCTCGACCGCGTGGATGTAGGCGTGGTTGGCGAGCACGTGCTGCGGCGCGAAGGCGAGCACCGACTCGAGCGTCTCGACGATCTCGGTCGTGCGCGGCCGCGGCTGGCCGTCGATCGTCCACTGGTCCCAGGGCGAGAGGTCGAGCATCGACTCGGCGTAGAGCGCACCGACGTCGGCGTCGCGCGGGTGGCGCTGCCAGACGAGCTCGAGCGCGTCGGACCAGGCGCGGTCGAGCGCGCTGCGGTCCGACGGCGGCGGCCAGGCGTAGCGCTGCGCGAGCGCCTCGCACAACTCGCGCTCGACGCCGGTCTGTCCCTGGCTCACGAGCAGCGCGTTGCGCGTTGCCTCGTACGCCAGGCGCGAGCCGTTCTCGTCCATGGTCGGGTTGTTGATGTTCGGACCGTACGAGAGGCCGATTCCGAACCACGCCATCGTGCAGGTCGGGTCGTAGGCGAGCGCCGCCCGGAAGGAACGGATCGCCTCCTCGTGGTTGAAGCCGCAGTACAGGGCCCAGCCCTGGTCGTACAGGCGCTGAGCCTCCGCCGAGGGCGTCGAGAGCTCGCGCTGCGGCCCCGCGAGACCGTCGAAGAGCAGTTCAGGGGGAATCGCGCCCGGGCTGTGGCAGCCCGACGCGCACAGGAGCAGGGCGAGAAGGGGGGTCGGGGAGCGCATGGGGGGCGGGCCGCTGCTTGCTCTGCAGCCCCAAACAAGGTAACAATAGCGGTTTCGCAAAACGGCTCCCCGGAGGACCCGACCCGCCCATGGAACTCTCCTTGCCCCAGCGTCTGCAGAAGTCCGTCTCCGGCTCCTTCCACAAGACGGCGCTGCTCCAAAAGCGCGTCCGCGAGCTGATCCGCGGCGCCGCCCCGCTGGTCGAGACCCGCGAGCAGAACCCGATCAAGATCGCCTTCCTGGAGATGGAGCGCGGCCTGATCGAACTGATCCCCGACGAGGATTCGTCGGCGACGCTGTAAGCTCGCACGGGAGGGGCGCGCGCGCCCCCAAACCCAGCGTGCCGCCTTCGCCCATCGGCCAACCCCACTCCGCCCGCGCGGAGGAGCGCCTCGCCGGCCGGGGCGGAGCGCGCGAACTCCTGCGCCTGCCCGCGTACCTCTTCGGAGCTCTCGTGCACGCGCGCGCGCGCGCCTACGACCGCGGCCTGAAGGCTGCGCACGCGGTCGGCGTGCCGGTGCTCTCGGTCGGAAACCTCTCGGTGGGCGGAACGGGCAAGACGCCCTTCTGCATCTGGGTCGTGCGCGAACTGCAGCGCCTGGGCGCCAAGCCCGGCCTGCTCTCGCGCGGCTACCGCGCGGGTGGCGACGGCCGCAACGAGGAGGCGCTGGTCTTCTCCGCGGCCTGTCCGGGCGTCCCGCACGTGCAGGATCCCGACCGCGTGCGTGGCGCGCGCGCGCTCGTCGCGCGCGGCCTGGACGTGATCGTGCTCGACGACGGATTCCAGCACCGGCGCCTGGCGCGCGAGCAGGACTGGGTGCTCGTCGACGCGCTGCGGCCCTGGGGTTTGCCGCGCGACGAACAGGGCGAGAGCGTGCGCGCACTGCTGCCGCGCGGCCTCTTGCGCGAGCCGCTCGAGGCGCTTGCGCGCGCCGATGCCGTGGTGATCACACGCGCGAGCGACGTGCCGGAACGCTGGCTCGCGGAGCTCGAGCGCGAACTCGCGGCGGCCGCGCCGGGCAAGCCGATCCTGCACGCCGCGCACCGTCCCGCGCGATTGGTCGACGCGCGCGGCGTCGAGCACCCGCTCGGGGAACTCGCGGACCGCGCGGTCGAGCTCGTCTCGGGCGTCGGCAACCCGCAGGCCTTCGAGAGCACGCTGCGCTCGCTCGGCGCGCGCGTCGGACGCCACCACGCCTTTCCCGACCACCACCACTACACGAGCGTCGAGGCGCTGGCGCTGGCGCGCGAGGCGCACGCGAGCGAATGCGCGCTCGTCACGACGCGCAAGGACGCGGTCAAGCTCTTGCCGCTGGGCCTGGACTGCCTGGTGCTCGAGATCGAGCTCGAACTCGTGCGCGGCGAGGCACAAGCGCGCGCGCTGCTCGCGCAACTCGCGCAGAGGTCCGATGCCCGCGCCTGAGACCAGCGCGCTGCCGGGCGGCCTGCGCCAGGACTGGCCCGTGCCGCGGCAGGAAGTGCTCGGCAAGCGCGGCGGCGTGCTGGCCTGGATCGAGTGCCAGCTCGTGCGCGGCCTCGTCGGCGGCGTGGCGCGGCTGCCTGGTGGCGCGCGCCGTCTGCTCGTGGACGCTCTCGCGCGCCTCGCGCGGCGCGTCGACCGTTCGCACTCGCGCGCGGCCGAGGAGTACCTGCGCCAGGCGCTCGGACGCGATCTGCCGCCGGACGAACTCGCGCGGCGCGTGCTGCAGGCCTGGAAGCATCTCTTCGAAGTCACGCTCGACTCGGAGGTCTTCGGTGCGCGCGTCCGGCCGCAGGACGTGCGCTCGCACTTCGAGGTCGAGCTGTGCCCCGCCGCGCAGGAGCTGCTCGCACGCAAAGAGGGCTGCGTGCTGATCAGCGCGCACATCGGCGACTGGGAAATCGGCACGGCGGTGATGCCCTGGCTCGGTTTCGATCCGCTCTACAGTGTCTCGAAGCCACCCAAGAATCGTTGGCTCTCCGTGCACGCGCAGCGCCTGCGCGAGTCGCGCGGCATGCGCCTCATCCCGCGCCGCGGCGCGATGGAGTTCATCCCCACGATCGTGCGCGCCGGCGGCACGGTGGCGATGATGCTCGACCAGCGCGCGCGCGTGAAGCCCGTGCTGGCGCCCTTCTTCGGGCGCGAATCCAAGTGCGACCGCTCCGCCAGCGTGCTCCTGCGCCGCTTGCGCGCGCCGATCGTATTCGCCGCCTGCTACCGCACCCCCGGCCAGCCCTTCCGCTACCGCTTCGTCGCGCCGCGCGTGCTGCGGCCCGAGGAGGTGGCGGGCAAGAGCGCGGAGGAGGTCGCCGCGCTGGTCAACTCCGAGCTCGAGAAGCTGATCCTCGCGGCTCCCGAGCAGTACTTCTGGCTGCACGACCGCTGGCGCTGATCCGATGCCGCGCACCGCCTCCCGAATGCTCGCGCTCGCGCTCGGCACGCTCGCCGCGCTCGCTTGCGTCCTCTGTTTCCGCGCCTGGCGCGCGTCCGCGGAGAACGCCGAGCAGGAAGCGCAGCGCGACCGCATCCTGGCGCTGGTCGAGCAGCACGCGCACGAGGCGCCGCGCGCGCCCGAAGGCCGGCCCTTCTTCCTCGAACCCGAGGACGCGGCGCGGCTCTTCCCGCGCGACCACTCGCTCGAGACCTACGATCCCTGGACCTATTTCCACCACAAGCCTAACCGCAACCTGAAGGTGCCCTGGCCCGAGCACCCGCGCGGCGAGTGGCACCTGGTCACGAACTCGCTCGGGCTGCGCGAGGAGCGCGAGCTCGCGGCCGTGAAACCCGCGCTGCGCGTGCTCGTGACCGGCGACTCGCACACGGACGGTTTTTGCGACGCGTCGGAGGCCTTTCCGCACGTCGCGGAAGCGGCGCTCGCGCGCGAACGGCCCCCCGGCTCGGTCGAGGTGATCAACGCCGGCAACGGCGGCTTCAACTTCTACAACTACCTCGGCACGCTCGAGCGCTTCCTGGACCTCCAGCCGGATGCCTTCGTGGTCGCGGTCTACCCGGGCAACGACTTCCTGGAGTTGCTGCTGCCGCGCGCCTGGTTCGAGCACGAGGTGCTCGAGCCGCCCTCCGACGAGGAGCGCGCCGAGTACGGGCGCATCGTCCAGGTGTTCCAGCCGGCGTACGTGCAGTACTTCGGCTCGCTCTCGCGCTTCCACCGGCACTCCGAGCTCGCGGAGACCAGTGTCGCGACCGCAACCGAGCTCATGCTGCGCATGCGCGGGATCTGCGACGAGCACGGCATCCGCTTCCTGTGCATGCTGATCCCTGCGGCGATCGACGTGCCGCGGCCGCAGAACCAGGACCTGTACCAGCGTCTGCGCGAGGCGACCACGATGGAGCCGTCCGACCTCCAGCGCAACGACCAGATGGCCGACGCGCTGCTCGCGCGCCTCTCCAAGGCGGGCTGCGAGACGCTCGACACGCGGCCGATCCTGCGCGCCGGGCCTGGACCCTGGTACTGGGCCAAGGACCAGCACTTGAACGTCGCCGGCAACGCGGCGCTGGGCGCGGCGCTGGCCGCGCGCATCCGGTCATGGGGCGGGCGCTTCGCCCGCTGAGCGCGCTGCCGTATCATCCCACGCCGCATGCCCCCCGAGCCTCGCCAGGATCCGTTCCCTCAGATGCGGAACGTGCGCACGTACCCGCTCGCCTCGCGGCCGAGCCTCGTCGATCTCTCCGCGTTCTGCCAGACGCCCGAGCCTTTCCCCGAGTTCACGCGCTTCTACGAGTCGCTGCCCGACATCTACGCCGGCAAGCACTTCAAGGAGCTCGTCTCGCGCATCGTCGCCGCGAAGCAGAAGGGCAAACCCGTCGCGCTGGCGCTCGGCGCGCACGTGCTCAAGGTCGGCCTCGCGCCGCTCGTGATCGATCTCATGCGCCGCGGCGTGGTCGACCACGTCGCGCTCAACAGCGCGGGCGCGATCCACGACTTCGAGATCGCGACGGTCGGGCGCACCTCCGAGGACGTCGCGACGCAGCTCCCGCAGGGGCTCTTCGGCTTCTCCGACGAGACCGGCCGCGGCCTGGCGGAGGCCGCCGAACGCGGCTGCAACCCCGCGCCGGGCGATGAGCCGGGCTTCGGCCGCGGCCTGGGGCGCATGCTGCTCGAGCGCAAGGCTCCGCACGCGAATCTCTCGGTGACCGCGGAGGCCGTGCGCCTGCGCGTCGGCATCACCGCGCACGCCGCGCTGGGTGCCGACATCGTGCACATGCACCCCGCCTGCGACGGTGCGAAGACCGGCGAGGCGGCCATGCACGACTTCCGCCACGTGTGCCGCTTCGTGCACGGCATGGACGGTGGCGTGTGGATCAACGTGGGCTGCGCGGTGATCCTGCCCGAGATCTTCCTCAAGGCCGTCAGCGTCGCGATCAACCTCGGCGCGAAGCTCGACCAGATCACCACCGCCAACTTCGACATGCTGCGCCAGTACCGCGCCGAGACCAACGTCGTGCAGCGCCCTCCCGGGAAGGGGATCTCGATCCTCGGCCAGCACGAGCTCATGCTGCCGCTCCTGCGCATGGCGCTGCTGTGCAAGCTCGAAGAGGCCGGCTGGAAGGCGAAGCGCGCATGACCCCCAACGAACTCGAACGACTCGTCGCCGGCCTCGGACGCCCGCGCGTGCTGATCATCGGCGACCTGATCCTCGACCAGTACGTCTCCGGCGAGGTCGCGCGCATCTCGCCCGAGGCGCCGATCCCCGTGCTGACCGCCAAGCGCAGCGAAGAGCGTCTGGGCGGCGCGTGCAACGTCGCGGCGAACCTGGTCGCGATGCAGGCCGAGGTCGACATCGTCGGCGTGCTCGGCAACGACGGCTGGGGCCGCAAGCTGCGCGAACTGCTCACCGAGCAGAAGATCGACACCTCGGGCTGCGTGCTCGACGCCACGCGCCCGACGATCCAGAAGACGCGCATGATGAGCGGCAGCCACCAGATGCTGCGCGTGGACCACGAGGACCCCAGTGCGCTGCGCGGCGGCACGCTCGAGGCGCTGCTCGCGCTGCTGCCCGAGCGCATCCGTCGCGCGCAAGCCGTCGTGCTCTCCGACTACGGCAAGGGCGTGCTGACGCCCGAGGTGATCCGCTGCGCGATCGACACCGCGCGCGCCGCCCAGGTGCCGCTGCTCGTCGATCCCAAGGGCGAGGACTACACGCGCTACCGCGGCGCGACGCTGATCACGCCCAACCGCAAGGAGGCCGAGCAGGCGCTCGGCCGCCGCCTGCCGCGCCTCGAGGACGTCGAACGGGGCGCGCGCGAGCTGATGCAGCAGGCTGAGCTCGACGCGGCCGTGATCACGCTCGGGCCAGAGGGCATCTACTACGCCAGCAAGAACGGCCCGACCGGCCACGTCCCCGCGCAGGCGCGTGCCGTGTTCGACGTCACGGGTGCGGGCGACACGGTCATCGCGCAGCTGGGCTTCTACCTCGCCGCGCGCGTCGAGCTCGACACGGCGGTCTTCCTCGCCAACCAGGCGGCGGCGCTGGTCGTCGCGCGCCTGGGCACGCACGCGGTCGACCGCAGCGAGTTGATCGCGGCGCTCGAGGAGAAGCACGCGCACGAGGGCAAGGTGCTCAAGACGCCCGAGGAGCTCGACCGGCTGCTCGCGTCCTGGCGCAAGGAAGGCCAGCGCATCGCCTTCACCAACGGCTGCTTCGACGTGCTGCATGTCGGGCACGTCTCCTACCTGCGCTACTCGAAGAGCTACGGCGACAAGCTGATCGTGGGCGTCAACGACGACGCGAGCGTGAAGCGCCTGAAGGGCCCGACGCGGCCCGTGAACCCGCTCGTCGACCGCATGGAGATGCTCGCGGCGCTCGAGATGGTCGACGCGGTGTGTTCGTTCAGCGAGGACACGCCCAAGTCCGTCATCGAGCGCGTCACGCCCAACGTGCTCGTGAAGGGTGCCGACTGGAGCGACAAGGGCGTCGTCGGCCGGGAGTGGGTCGAGGCCCACGGCGGACAAGTCGTGCTCGCGCCGCTCGTCGAGGGCAAGTCGACCACGGGAATCCTGGAGCGGGTGAAGAAGAGCTGCTGAGGGGAGAGCCGTCGGACAGCGTGCTCTAGACCCCGGCCGCCACCCGGGTCTATCCTGCTCGCGTGCTCAATCCCACGCCCAGATCGAAGCTCGTCGATGCGCAGGGGCGTCCCTATTTCCTGTGGGATCAGGAGATGACGCTCGAGCGCTTCGAGGAGCGACTCCGCGATCCAGATCCGGACGTTCGTGCCTACTACACCGGCAAGCTCATGCGCCAGGCGAAGCCGGACGACGTCTTCACCTTCTTGACGCGCAAGGAGATCGAGAAGCTCTGGCCTCGTCTCGATCGCTACCTGGGAAACACGCGCGAATTCTGGACGTGGATCTTCGAGGCATGGAGAGGCAGTCCCGGTGGCCACGGGTAATCTGACGCCGCTGCAAGCGCGCATCCTCGAGGTGCTCGCGCGCGTGGAGCCACGCTGGACCCTGACCGGCGGCGGTGCAACGGTCGGGTTCCACGCCAAGCATCGCGTCACCAAGGATCTCGACTTGTTCTGGCGCGATTGCTCGCAGCTCGGAGACTTGCCGCGCGAGTGCACCGGCTTGCTCGAGCCGTCGGGCCTCGAAACCGAAGTGCTGCAGACGAGCCCGACGTTCGTGCGCTGGAGGATCAAGCGCGGGAGCGAGAGCTGCATCCTGGGCCTGGTCGCCGATCCCGTGTCTCCCGTTCACGCCCCTCAGAGCCGAACCATCGGCACGGCCTCGTTCCTGGTGGATGCTCCCGAGGAGATCCTGATCAACAAGCTGGTCGCGCTCTTCTCGCGCTCCGAACTGCGCGACCTGGCGGACGTGAAGCAGTTGCTCGAGTCGAGCCTGGATCTCAAGGCGGGTGTCGATGCGGCGCTCAAAAGGGATAGCGGCTTCTCGCCGCTCAAACTGGCCTGGCTGCTGCACTCGTTTCCGATCGAGAAGCTCGCCGAAAAGGAAGACTACGGGCCCGAGATGGTTCGGGATCTCGACGAGTTCCGCAGGCAACTCGCCGAACGCATGATCGGCTTCACGAAGCCGGGCGATCGGGTTTTCGAGCGGCCGTAGGCGCTCCATCCTCGTCGCGGAAGAGGAGGTCCTGTTCCTCGCGCGTGTCCGAGATCGACGTGCTGACCTGCCCGCACTGCCGCGGCCGGCGCCCTCTTGCGGACGCCGGTGGATGCCTGGACGATGATGGAGTTCGCGCCCCCCCACCCCGGGATGGAGATCCGTGCCATGAAGTTGCTTCCGATCGGTGCTGCCCTCGTCTTGTTGCTTGCCCCGTCCCGCGCCGACGTCATGACGCCCGCCACGACGTTGCGAGTCACGTTCAGGGTCGAACCCCCGTTCCTGCCCTCTCCTCCGGACACGCTGATGCTCCTCCTGGATCACCCCTTCATCCAGACGCCGATCGGGAGCTACACGGCCACCCTCTTCGATGGGACCACACTCGTCGGTACGCATACCTCGACTCTCCTTGGTCTCGCGCAGGGCCAGATGTTCCTCCACGACATGGCCTGCTGGAAGTCGGCCGGTTCCCTGTTCACGGTCGACAACCCGACGGTCATCGATTTCACGCCGATCCTCAACGGATCGATCGACGGCGTGATCGAGTTCACGATCGCGACGGGAGAGATCGACTTCGCCCTGGACAAGGTGGTGGTCCAGCTGAGCCATGCGAGCAGTTCCGGCAGTGGAGTCCATGTGGACCCACAGCCCTTCATCACCTCCATCCGCCTGGGCGCGTTCGAGAACTTCTGCTTCGGCGACGGCGGGCTCGCGACAGCGTGCCCGTGCAGCAACTCCGGCATGCCCGAGCGCGGCTGCCAGAACTCGTGGTTGACGGGCGGAGCGCAACTCGTCGCGTCGGGCTCGACGAGTCCCGACACGATTCACCTGACGTCGATCAAGGAGCCGCCGTTCGTGCTGAGTGTCTTCCTTCAGGGCAATGCGCTCGTGCAGGGCGGCGTTCCGTTCGGCGACGGCGTGCGCTGCGTCGGCGGCAGCTTGAGGCGCTTGTACGTCAAGTTCGCCAGCAACAACCTGGGCGCCGACGGCGATGCCACAGCGCCCGCGACCGGGGATCTCTCGATCTCCGCGCAGTCGGCCGCTCTCGGCGATGCCATCCCGTCGGGGGCGACGCGGTACTATCAAGTGTACTACCGCGATCCGACACTCAGCTTCTGCCCCAGCCCGACGGGCAACAGCTGGAACGTCAGCAGCGCGGTGGCGATCACGTGGTGATCGGCCTCGTCCAGCGCTCGCCCCGGCGCGTCCCGCCTGAGCCCGAGTTCGCCCGGTAGCTCGAACTGCTCGCCGCTGGGATCCTGAACCTCCCATCGCAATTCCGCCGCCGGTGGCGACTGCCGCCGGCGGGTGCGTCCAGGCAGGAAGCGCGGCGAGCCACGCGGCTCGGCCACCGTGCGCCGCGCCGATCTACTTCCCTGGCTTCATCCTCACCCGGTAGCGCTGCAGATTCAGCCGCAGCCCGCCGGTGTCGTACAGCACGTCGCCGCCGGGGGCGAGCACCCAGTCCTCGTACTCCACACGGCAGACCTTCGGCTCCGCGGCGAGTTGCGGTCGCACCCGGCCCTGCGCGTCGCTCGTCCCTGCGAGCTCGCCGTCGAGGTACACCTTCGCTCCCTCGAGCGGCGCGTCGTCGGGGCCGCTCACAATCATCTCGCGGCCCCAACCGGTGCTGAGCTTCAGCACGAGCGGTTCGGAGTGTTCGCTGACGATGACTTCCTGCCAGAGCGACTGTCGGCCGGGCTTCACGACCTCCAGTTCGGCGGTCGCGCCGACCGGCGCGTTCTGGATCACGACCTCGTTCGCGCCCTTGTGCGCGCCGGACCAGGCCTGCTCGCCGGTCTCGCGGATCGTGGCGATGAGGTTGTAGTCCGAGAGCGCCGCGCCGTCCTCCGCGGCGACGACCTGGATCTGCAGCGGCGCGCGCGCGCCCGCGTCCTTCACGCGGAACTCGAGCCACTTTTCGGAGGGCTGCACGAGCAGCTCGTTGGGTTCGATCGCAACCAGATCCTCGGACAAGAGCCGCACCTGGTAATCGTGAGGGTGGAGACCGGGGAGCTCGAAGCTGCCGGTCTTCGTGCCTTCCTCACCCGTCCACTCGACGTTGGTCTGCTTTGCGCCCCAGGGTGGGCTCTTGGGCACGACCTGCGCGGTGAGCTTGCCGGTGAAGCGGCCGCTCTCGCTCGTGACGCGGCCGCGGATCGGGCCGAGCGTCGAGGGATCGATGCGCACCTGGTGCAGATCGTGCTCGATGCGCGTCAGCGCGGGCAGGTCGAGCTCGTCGGCGATGGGCTGGAAGCCATCGACGTCGGACTTGAGCGTGTAGTGGCCCGGCGCGAGCGCGGGCAGGTCGTAGGTGCCGTCCGCATTCGTCAGCGCCGACACCGGCCGACGCGCGGGATCGTCGTAGCTCGAGTCGGGCAGCCAGGCGTGCACCCATTCGCGGCCGACGGGCTTGCCCTCGGGATCGAGCAGCCGACCGACGATGCGGCCGCGACTCTCGAAACTGAGCTGCAGCGTCTGCGGAGCGGCGCTCTCGAGCGTCTCGAAGGTCGCGCTCGCGAACCACAGTCCGTCTTCGCTCGAGACGCGCACGAGGAAGGGCGGGCCGCCGCTGATGAGGTACGCGAGCGGGCTGAAGCGCGCCCAGGGAGCCGAGTCGTCCTGGACCGGCGCAAACAGCCGATCGAAGGCCTTGCGCGGATCCGCGCAGCTCAGTCGGCCCGAGAACGATGCGGGCGAGAGGCCGCCGGGCCAGGTCGCCTGGAAGCGCAGGCTCGGACCGACCGCGATCGCGAAGTCGGCCGGCGGCGCCCTTTCGTCGGTGAGCGCGAGCGCGAAGGGCACGCTCGCGGGGAGTGCCTTGGCTTCCTTCGCGCGCGTCTGGATCAGGTCGGCCTTGCGGCGCTCGGAGGAGAGATCGAGCTGGTAGGCGCCCGGCGCGAACGAACCACGGCTCGTGAGCACGCCCTGCGCGTCGCTCTCCATGCGCTCGAGCAGCTCCACGCCGTCGTGCAGGTCCGCGCTGAAGTAGGGCACCGGCGCGTGCGTGCGTTCGTCGACCAGGCGCACGTGGACGCGAGCGAGCGCGGCCTCGGCCTCGGGCGCGGCGCGCTGCGGCGCTGCGCTTTTCTCGCCGACCTCAAGCTTGGACGGGGCGCCGGGCTGTGCGCGCGGCTGCGCGGGTGTCTCCCCCGGCGCCAGCACGGCCGTCGGGCCGGGAGCCGGGAGCGGCGCTGCGCGGCGTGCGTTCACGAAGTACCACACGGCGGCGGCGAGGAGGAAGAGTGCCAGCGCGGGCTTCAGGACCTTCGACATCAGAGAATCTCTCCGCGCACAATCTACGGCCCTGCCGCTGCGCGGGGAACCCCATGCCGATCCTCCTACAGACCTCCGTCCTGCTGGTCCTCTCCAATTTGTTCATGACCTTCGCCTGGTACGGGCACTTGCGCAACATGCGCGGCAAGGCCTGGTTCGTCGCGGCACTGGTCTCGTGGGGCATCGCGTTCTTCGAGTACATGCTGCAGGTGCCCGCCAACCGCATCGGTGCGAGCGTGTACACGGTGCCGCAACTCAAGATCCTGCAGGAGGTGATCACGCTCGTCGTGTTCGTGCCCTTCGCGGTCTTCTACCTCGACCAGCCGGTGAAGCTCGACTATGTCTGGGCCGGGCTGTGTATGGTGGGGGCGGTGTACTTCGTGTTTCGCGATTGAGGCGGAATCCAAGAAATGCCTGAACCCTTCCTTCCCGCTCGTGGCGCTCGGGAGCGGAGGAACCCATGCAATCCAAGCCGCACAGCCCCGCCGTCACGATCGAATCGCTGCTCGAGCACTCCGCCTGGGTGCGCGCGCTCGCGCGCCGACTCGTCGCCGACCCGAACACGGCCGAGGACCTCGAGCAGGAGGTCTGGCGCAGCGCGCTCCAGAACCCGCCGCGCGAGAGTTCGAACCCGCGCGGCTGGCTCGCGAGCGTCGCGCGCAACGCGGCGCGCACGCTGGGCCGTTCGGACACGCGGCGCGAGAAGCGCGAACGTGGCGCGGCGCGCGCCGAGGCCCTGCCCGCGACCAGCGAGCTCGTGGCCGAGGCCGAGCTCGCGCGCGAGCTCGCGGGCGAGGTGCTCGAGCTCGACGAGCCGTACAAGACCGTGCTGCTGCTGCGCTTCTGGCGCGGGCTGACGCCCGAGGAGATCGCAGAGGCGCAGTCGATCCCGCGCGAGACGGTGCGCACGCAACTGAAGCGCGGCCTCGAGCGCCTGCGCGAGCGACTCGACCGGCGCTACGGCGATCGCGAGCAGTGGCTCGCGGCCTTCGCCCCGCTCGCGCGCGAGGTGCGCGTCGCGCTGGGCAGCGCGGCGGCAGGCAGCGCAATTGCGCTGCTGTGGAAGTGCGCGGGCGCGGCGGCGCTCGCGCTCGGCGCCTGGTGGGTCTGGCCCGCACATGTCGAGTCGAACACGCAGAGCGTGCGCGCCGAGCCGCCGCCCGCGGAGGAGAGCGTGCCGCTGGATCCTGTGGCGGCGCAGGAGTTCCCGCGCGCGGTCGTCGAACCGCAGCGCGTGGCGCAAGGCCGCCCCAAGCGCCGCCCTCCCGAGCGGACCCGCGCGCAGACTGCACGGCCGCGTTCTGGATCTCGAGGGCCGCGTGCAGGCAGCTTTGGAGATCGAATGGACCGGGGAGCTCACGCACAACCTACCTCACTGGGAGGGCGAAGTTCTGCTCGTGAACGGCGAGCGGGTAGAGGTCGCCCCACGTGTGCTCGAGGTCGTGCGCAGCCAGCCGGCCGAGCTCGAGCGGTTCCTGCGCGAGTTCGGCAGCCCTCTCGGCCTGCGCGAGGCCTTGCTCGGCGCTCCCGCGCCACGCTGGCTCTCGACGACGGACACACAGGGCCATTTCGAGATCGAACTCGGCGAGGGCGAGTGGACTCCGCAGCCCACGGATCCGAAGTCGACCTTCGTAGCGCGCTCCACGGATGCCGACGGAGTGCTCCTGCTCGTCGCGCCGTGCGTGCACCTCGCGGGGAGCGTGGTCGACGAGGACGGCCGACCGGTCTCCATGGCCTCCCTGTCCTACGGGATCGATCTCGGGCAGCTCGATGCGTTTGCCGACACCCACCGCTTCCAGTCCGCGTGGAACATCTCCGGCTTTTCGGACGAGAACGGACACTTCGAGGCACAGCGCGTGCCTGCAGGCTCGCGCTTCGAACTCGAGATGCAGCACAGCGGGTTTTCAACGGCACGTCTGGACCCGCTCGAGCACGACGAGCTGGCGCTGCGCGTCGTCCTGAAGCGACGCGCTGTCGAGCAGGGCCCGCAAGTCTCTGGGCTCGTGCTCGACCCGCAGGGTGCGCCGGTCGAGGGCGCCGCGGTTTCGCTGGGTCAGGACCAGTGCTGGACGGATGCGCAGGGCCGATTCGAGATCCATCCGAGCACGAGTCACCTGGGCGAGTCGCTCACCGCGGTGAAGAAAGGCCTGCAGCCCGCGATCCTGCCCGGCTTCGGCACGCGGCAGATGGAGTCGCGCTCGGAGGTGCTGCTGCGTCTGGGTCCGCCGGCACTCTCGATCACGGGGCGCGTGTTGCTCCCGGACGGTTCGAACCCGGGCAAGTGCAACGTGCAGGTGGCCGACGGCACGCCCTACGGAAGCACGCAGTGCTACCTCGAGGACGTCGCGCGGGGAGCGCACCAGCCCGGCATGGAGACCGACGAGCAGGGACGCTTCGCGCTCGACGGCCTCGCGGCTCGCGAGTATCGCCTGCTCGCCTGGAACTCCGCGCATGGCCAGATCGTGTACTCCGTTCCGATCGCAGCCGGCGCGACCGATGTCGTGCTCCAGGCGACGTCTGGCGACTTCCTCTCGAGCCTCGAGGGGCGCGTCATCACCCGCCACCACGTGCCGGTCGAGGGCGCCGAGGTCCGGATCAGCACGCCGACCTACGTGTCCTCAGGATCGTCGAGCTCGATGAACTTCGGGTCGGGCGCGACCGACGCGGACGGGCGTTTCGTACTGAAGAACGTGCCGCTCGAATGGGCGCACCTCAGCGTGGGTGGTCGCGGCCTCAAGCTCGAGAGCCATCCCGTCCCGGCCCGAACGGAGGGCAACTTCGAACTCGTCGCCACGCTCGAGGTGCGCACACGTCTGGAACTTGTCGACACGAGCATCGACGAGGTCGTGTTCCTCGACGAGCAGGGCGAACGCGTCCATCCGATGCTGGTTCTGCGCGACTGCTACTCGATGCGGGACTCCGTACCGCGTCTCGAGCAGGGCTTCCCCGCCTTCGAAATCACCGACGCGGCGGTGACCGCCGTGCTCATGAGTGGGAAGGCCGAGGTGCGCCGCGTGCCGGTCGAGATCCGGCGGGAGAAGCTGCTCGTGCTGCGATTCTAGCTCAGCGCAACTGTCCCGCGCGGGGTTCCGCGAGCGAAAGGAAGGTGTCGCGCCACCTCACACCTCCGCATGCGGGCTGCAGGGCTCGGGCCACGGATGGCGCTGCCTGTGAGTCCTTTCCCTGCAGGCCGCAGGACCGGACTCACGCGCGACGCGCCGAGGCTGCTGGCCTCGAGGAAGTCCGACGCAGGACGTTCTTGTCGGAGGATCCAGGCTGTTCCTCCGGGCCGATGAGTCCCCGACGCTTCCACCCGACGGCGAGCAACCAGGTCCGGGCGCGCGGTGGGTCTCCGGCCTGCTCGAGTGAGTGCAGAGCCTCCGGGGATTTCACCTTGCCTCGCTTCGATTGGAGAACTTGTGCTTGCCGCAGAGCACCGCGACCAGGAAGCGCGGAGCGAGGGATTGTCGATCGGACGCGGTCGAGCGTGCCGCGCGGGACCGGAGCACGCACATCCGGGGCTGCTTCGACAGCACGCCCGCAGCGCTCCGCCCAACCGTCGAACCACAGGCCGGAGGAGCATGGATCGATGCCCTTGGAGTGGATGCCGTGCTTGCGCGAGTTGTGCAGGACATACACGAGTGCATTGCGAACCTCCCGGGGCGTGTCGAGCGAGCGCGCGTGGTAGCGATCGGCAAAGACAGAGCCCCGTCGGTTCCAGACCCGGTTGAGGGCGCGCGCCATTCTCACCAAGAGACCCTTCATCCCGGCCGAAAGCGCCAAGCGATCCCGTGCCTCGACGATCAGATGGAGGTGATTCGATTGGATCGAATAGTGGACGGTCTGGAAGGAAGGGGACGAGCCCGAGCAGCGCAGTGCCGCGAGCACCGCAGTGTGCTCCTCGTTCCTGCGCAGGCTTCGCAGTCCAGAGATGAGGCGAACCGTGACGAGGGCTGGCGCATGCGAGGAGATGCGTGGTCGAGCGCGATGCCGGACCTTGGTTCGCGGTCCTTCGCGTTTGCGTCCCGAACCTGCGCGCGCGCCCCCTCTGGACTTGAACTCCAGCTCTGCCTGCTTCGCCGCCTTCGTAGTGCCGTGTCCTCGTCTGGATCCTCGCGCCATGCGTAGCACCTCCCTTCACACCGAAGACGCTCGGAGGGGCCGAAAGTTCGTGCTCCCGGCGCGAAAAATCTGGAGCTGGCGTTCCGTTCGAACTGCCGGGCGCTGTCCACTCACCTCGACAGCGGAGCGAGCACGCAGGCGACTGGCAACTGGCGGCTGGCGAGGGGCGAGGGGCGAGCGGCGAAGGGCGAAGGGCGAAGGCCGACGTGCGAAGGGCGCGAGGCGCGAGGCGAGAGGAGACTGGCGACTGGCTGGAGGCCGGAGGCGGAGCGCGCTCGCTGTTGCTGGTGACGCGGATGCTCGTCGTTTGAAAGGGCAGACAAACTCCGGACCGGGGACCCGGGGGGCCCCGGCCGGCCCCCCCCCGCCGGCGGGGAGGCGGCCCGACCGACGGAAGAGGAGAAAAAGGGCCGCCGGGCCACCCCCCCGGCGAGCGCCCGGCGAGAGAGAGAAGCCGGAGGACAAAAATGGTTGGACCCTTGGTGGCTGCCATGCCGGCTGGTCTCTCCCCTTCGGCTTGCAGTGTCGCGGTATCGACCGACGAACGGGAACAGGAGCTCACGCGCTGTTGACGACCTCTGCCCGACGCCCACCGACGGCGAACCGAGTACTCCGGCGAGAGACGAGAGGTGAACAGCGATCGGCGAACCGCGTTCGGCGTTGCGGGTGAGCCACGGTCGCTCGGCGTTTGAAAGGGCAGACAAAATCGAGCCGTGGCGGGAGCGGGGGCACCCTCCCTGCTGGCCGGTCCAGCCTCGACGAGGGGATGCCGGGACGCGACGCTGTGGTGCGTGCGATCGAGGTCGAGCACGCGCGGGAGCTCGGTGGCTGGGAGTCGGCCCTGTCCTGCTGAATGGCCGGCGGATCGAGCGTCCCGGTGAACTGCGAATGGCGAACAGCGGTGTGGGTTCGCCGTCAGACGTGCGCTCGGCATTTGAAAGGGCAGACAATGCCCGGTACCGGATCGGGCGGCGTCGCTGAGGGACTCGACGTGGCTGGACAGAGCCGAAGCGCAACCGCTTGAGCCTGTGACCCCTTGCAGGCCCCACTCACGCGTGGTGCGTGCGCGGTGACAGTACGGCACTGGCACGGGCAAGGGCACGGGTGCTGGCGCGGGCGCTCGGCAGCGCGGGACAGTGAACGGCGTCGCTGGAGGGACGATTCGAGGACGAGGTCAGCGCAACCGTCCCGCGCGCAGTTCTGCCAGCGGATGGAAAGTGTCGCGCCACCTCACTCCGCCGCGTGCGAGGGTCTTGAAGGTCGAGTTCAGCATCGCCCAGGGCAGCGCGAAGAAGAAGAGTGGCGAGGCGAGCGCGGGCCACAGGCCGGAGCCGGTGATGCGCGCGCCCTTCACGCTGGCGGGGATGGTGCAGAACATCGCGCCGAACGCGAGCCAGCCGGCGCGCGCGGTCCAGCCCTCGGCGCACAGGCCGGCGGCGAGGCCGGCGAAGGGCGCGAGGCCGAAGAGGATCGCGGCGAGGCTCGCGACGAGCGCCTTCGGGAGCGAGTAGTCGAGCTGCGCGAACATGTTCTTCTCCAGCGCGCGCGGCACGTCGCGCAGGCGGCGCGCCCAGTCGGCGGCGACCTCGTGCGCGGCGAAGCAGGCGCGCGTGCGGAAGCCCTCGCGCGCGAGCAGGATTCCCAGACCGATGTCGTCCACGACCTCGAGCTTGAGTTGCTGGTGGCCCCCGACGGCTTCCCAGGCGCTCTTCTTGACCAGGTTGAAGGCGCCGATGCCGATGCCAGCGCCTTTGCGGTCGGCGTTCGCCGCGGCGAGCAGCGGCAGCATCGTCGCGCCGAAGGCGGCGGTCGCGGCGCGCGCGGCGAAGCTCTGGCCCTCGACGGAGGGCGCGAGCACGATGTGGTCGGCCTCTTCGCGCGCGGCGTGCGCGAGGGCGCGCGCGAGCACGTCGGGCGCGAGGAAGATGTCGCCGTCGGTGAAGAGCAGCCACTCGCCGCTCGAGCTGCGCGCGCCGCGCTCGCAGGCGTGCGACTTGCCCAGCCAGCCGGGCGGGAGCTCGGTGACGCGCACGAGCTTCACGCGCTGCGCGGAGTCCGCGCCGCAGGGCGCGTTGTCGGCGGCGGCTGTGTCACCTCGAGCACCGTCCATGGCTGCTCGCTCGAGCCTTGCGCGCTGGTCGGCCGCGGCGGCGCGCTCGACGATCGCCGCCGTTGCGTCGCGCGAGCGGTCGTCGACGACGACGATCTCGAGTTCGACGTGCTGCTGTGCGAGCAGGCGCGCGAGCGTGCCCGCGATGCGCTCGGCCTCGTCGCGTGCGGGCACGATCACGCTCACGCGCGGCAGGCGCGGCGGGGGAGCGGGGAGCGGCGGCAGGAGCGGCACTCGCCCGAGTGCGTACACGCCCGCGATCCCCGCGCCGGCCCAGCCGATGGCGGAAAGGCCGAGCGCGAAGGCGAGCACTTCGCTCATGCGCGCGGCTAGTTGCCGCTGCCGGCGTTGTTCTTGCCGAGCAGGTAGCGCTCGATGAACTCGAGCGCGGTCATGCGCCAATGGCGCACGGAGAGCGTGTTGGTGAAGCTGTGTCGCTGGCCGGCGTAGAACATCTCGCGGAAGGACTTCTGCTCCTTCTGCAACTCGTTCGCGAGCTGGCGCGTGTTGGCCGGGTGCACGTTGTCGTCCATCGCGCCGTGCACGAGCAGCAGTGCCCCGTGCAGGTCCTTAGCCGCCTTGACGACCGAGGTGTCGTCGTAGCCCTTTTCGTTGTTCTTGGGCAGGCGCATGTAGCGCTCGGTGTAGATCGAATCGTAGTTGCGCCAGTCGGTCACCGGGCCGCCCGCGATGCCCATGCAGAAGTTCTTCGAGTGCGTGAGCGCGTAGGTGGTCATGAAGCCGCCGTAGCTCCAGCCGCCGATGCCGATGCGCGCGGCATCGGTCCAGGGTTGCGACTTGAGCCAGGCGAGTCCGTCCTCGATGTCGGCGAGTTCGCTCTCTCCCAGGCGCTGGAAGCAGGTCGCCTCGGAGACCTGACCCTGGCCACTGGCGGAACGGTTGTCGCAGACCCAGACCACGATGCCGCGCGCGGCGAGCAGCTGGCCGAACATCCCCGCACCACCGTTCCAGGCGTTGCGCACCTGAGGCGCGTGGGGGCCTGCGTAGGTGTACTGGAAGATCGGATAGCGCCGCGCGGGATCGAAACCGATCGGCTTCAGCACGATCGCGTTCATCACGAAGCCGTCGCGCGCCTTGACCTCGAGCAGCTCGGGTCGCGCGAGCTCGTACTCATCGAGCGCGGCGACGTGGTTCGCGTCCACGACGCGCTCCTCGGTGCCGTCCGCGGCGTGCAGCCGGACCTGCGTCGGCGTCCACAGATCGCTCCAGGAGTCGAGGAAGTGCTGTCCGTTCGGGCTGAGCACCACGCTGTGCGTGCCCGGCCGCTGCGTCAAGCGCTGCATGCCGCTGCCGTCGAGCCGGATGCGGTAGGCCTGCGTCTGGATCGGGCTGGACTGCGTGCCGGTGAAGTAGATCCAGCCCGACTGCTCGTCGACGCCTGCGAGCGAGCGCACCTCCCACTCGCCCTGCGTGACGGCGTTCAGGAGCGTGCCGTCGGAGGAGTAGTGGTAGAGGTGCTTCCAGCCCGTGCGTTCGCTGAACCACAGGAAGCTCCCGTCGGCCAGGCGCCGGGGAGAGCCGTTCGCATTGACCCAGGTCTGCGATTCTTCGCGCACGAGCAGCTTGGGCTTGGTGTCGGTGCTGCTGGCGCTCGTGAGTTCGAGCCAGCTCTGCTCGCGATTCTGGACCTGGAAGCCGACGCGCTCTTCGTCGAGCCATTCGACGTCGACGATCAGCGGTTCGGAGACGCCGTAGCCGGAGAGGTCGACCCAGCGCACTTCCGGACGGGCAGCGGCGACGATGCCCAGACGCGCCTTGGGGTTCTCCTCGCCGGCGCGCGGGTAGGGGCTCGATTCGATCACCGGCGCGCCCGGGACGTCATCGACCAGGGTCCACAGCGGCACGCCCTTCTCGTCGAGTTGGAGGAACGCGATCTCGCTCGAGTCCGGGCTCCACCAGTAGCTCTTCCAGTGGCCGCGGCCGTAGACCTCCTCCTGGTAGAGCCAGTCGAGCTTGCCGTTGAGCACGGTCGCGCTGCCGTCGCGCGTGAGCCGGCGCTCGGCGGGCGGGTCGATGTCGCACACGTACAGGTCGTTGTTGCGCACGAAGGCCACGCGCTTGCCGTCAGGGCTGAAGCTCGGCTCCTCCTCGAGCGCGTCGGGCGTGTTCGTCAGGCGCACGACCTTGTCGGACTTCGCCAGCCAGACGTAGAGATCCTTGCGGCTGGTGAAGAGCAGCGCGTCGCGCGAGGCCGTCATGCGCGCGGGATCGAGCTCGGCCAGCGCGTTCGCGTCGCGTTCGCGCACGCCGGTCGCGCTCATGATCGCGGCCTTGGCCCGCGCGGGGTCGCCGAAGGTCTCCTCCTTGCCCGTCTTGGCCTCGACGAGCTTCCACTCGGCGTGCCGGCCCTTCGCGTCGTTGCGCGAGACGAGGTAGTGCTCGTCGTCGGTCCAGACGAAACCCTTTTGCGGGTGGCCGCTGAAATCGACCGGCTTCTGCGGGTCGTAGAGCGTGTCGAGCGTGACGCGCTTGCGGTCCCCGAGCGCGACCGGCACCGGGCTCGCTCCACCGGGCCGCTTCTCGAGCGATTCGCAGGCGCACAGGCACAGGACGAGGAGCAGCAGGGGGCGTGTGGTTTCGTGCATCATGGCCGGAAGGGGCTGGGGTCAGGTCCGCAGATGATCCCCGTGCAGGGCCCGCCGCGCCAGCCTCTGCTCGCAAGAGCAGAAGGCGCGCTGTTGCAGTGCGCGATTGCGGTGCGCACTCTGGACGGCCCGCATGAGCCAGGAAAGCCGCGTTCGACTCGTGTGTACCGTGCGCGGCTGCGCTCGTGAGCTCAGCGCCGGGAGCGCGAGCCACAGCTGTGTCGCCGGCCACAGCTTCGACCTCGCGCGCAGCGGCTATTTGAACCTGCTGCAGGTGCAGGACCGGCGCTCGAGCCAGCCCGGCGACAGCACCGAGGTCGTCGCGGCGCGTCGGCGCTGGATGAAGTCCGGGCGCGCGGCGCCGCTCGCGCAGGCGCTGCTCGAGGAGGCGCGCCGGCTCGGCGTCGGGGAAGGCACGCGCGTGCTCGACGTCGGCTGCGGCGAGGGCTCCTTCCTCGGCGAACTCGAGGCCGCCTGCGGCTGCGAGGGCTGGGGCGTGGACATCTCGCGCGCGGCGATCGAGGCCGCGGCGCGGCGCTTCCCCTCCGTGCGCTGGGTCGTCTGCAACGCGGACCTCGGCCTGCCCTTTGCGGCGCAGAGCTTCGAACTCGTGCTCTCGATCACGGCGCGGCGCAACGCGGCCGAGTTCGCGCGCGTGCTCGCGCCGGGCGGCGCGCTGCTCTTCGTCGTGCCCGGCGAGGACGACCAGCACGAGCTGCGCGAGCTCCTGCACGGGGAGGCCTTCGCGGTGGACCGCGTGCCGGGACTCGAGGCGGATCTGGCGGGCAAGTTCGTGCTCGAGCGACGCTGGCGCCTGGAATGGGTCAACACGCTCGACCGCGAGTCCTTCGGCGACTTGCTCGCGCTCGCCTACCGCGGCGCGCGCGACAGCCAGCGCGCGCGGCTCGAACGCCGCGACGAGGTGCGCGTCACCTCGAGCTACCAGCTGGCGCTCTTCCGCGCGCCGCTCAGCGCTTCGTGAGGCGCGTGAGCTCCATCAGGCGCAGCACGGGCTCGAGCTGAGCGAGCAGGGCGTTCGTGTCGCCCTTGCGCAGGATCGCACCGTGGAAGGTGTGCTTGCGGTAGTCGGCCTGCGCCTTGTTGTCCGTGGTGTAGATGTAGAAGCGCACGCTCGAGGGCCGGATTCGCGCGCGCGCGGATCTCCTGCAGCACCTCGACGCCCGAAGCGCCCGGCATGTGGAAGTCGATCAGGCCGAGCTCGACCCTGCCGTCCTCCATCTGTTGCACGGCCTCGTCCACGCTCATCGCGGTGCGGACGTCGTGGCCCTTCTCCGCGAGGGCCTTGCGCACGGTGTCGAGCTGGGTCTAGCTGTCGTCGACGTAGAGGATGCAGGTCATTTCGATCGCTCCCTGGAGGAGTCGCCCTTGCGCTGCGCGCCTTCGAGCGCGCAGAACCGGTGCTGGAGTGTGAAACGGGTGAACTCGCCGGGTCGCGACTCGAGTTCGATCTCGTACCCGGCGGCGGCGAGGTCGGACTGCACGGCTCCCATGCCGACACCGCGGCCCGAGTATTCGTCGGGCACGCGCGCGGTGGAGAGGCCGGCGACGAAGATCAGGCTGCGCTCCTCACCCGGCGCGACTGTCCGGCCGAGGCTGCGCGCCTTCTCCGCCAGCGCCTCGAGATCGAGCCCCGCGCCGTCGTCCTCGACGACGATGCGCGGACCCTGTTCGTCGTGCTCGGCGACCAGACGCACCCGTCCAAACGGGTCCTTGCCACGCGCCTCGCGCACCTCGGGGGCTTCGATGCCGTGCGAGACCGAATTGCGCAGGAGGTGCGTCAGCGCGCCGGAGAGACGCCGCGCAAGCGCGGGCGGGATCGCGACTTCGCGCCCTTCGACCTCGAGCAGCACGCGCTTGCCGAGCTTCTCGGCCCAGTTCGGCACGCGCTCGGCGAAGGCCGCGCAGATCTCGCCGAAGGGTCGGGAGTGCAGCCGCTCGACGATCTCGCGTGCGGCCCAGGCGAGCGGGCCGGGAGTCGCCTGCGCGATCTGATGCGTGAGCTCGTCGAGCGCCTCGATGTCCGGGCGCCGGACCGCCATCTGATCCAGGATCGCGGCCCCGCTGGGGGAGGCGCTCACGAACAGCTCCTGCGCCTCCTCGAGTGCTGCGCGCGCCGCCTCGAGCAGCTCGCGCATGCGCGGGAGCTGCGGCACGGCGGAGGCGCGGCCCGTGCGCGCCTGCGTGCGCAGCCCGTCGAGCAGGTCCTCGAGCTCGCGGCAGGCCTGCTCGAGCAGTTCGTTGTCGAACACGCGCGCCTCGCCCTTGAGCGTGTGTGCGTGGCGGAAGAGCAGCTCGATATCGGCGCTGTCGAGAGAATCGGGGCGCCCGAGCAGAATCGAGGAGAGCTCATCGAGCCGCCCGTGGCTCGAGTGGACGAAGCTCACGAAGACCTGCGCGCCTCCGGCGAGCAGGCGCCGCATGGCCGACATCTGGCGCTCGTGCGCGTCCTCGCGCTCGGCCTGCTCGCGCAGCAGCTTGTGCTTCTCGGTCTCGTCGCGCGCGAGCAGGATCACCCTGTGGATCTCGCCCTCGACCTCGACCGCGCGGAAATCGAGCACGAGATGCGCCTCGTCGGGCGTGCCCGCGCGCAGCACGACCGCGCGCGGCGCGAGCTCGCGCACCTGCTGCCAGGCGGCGACGGGCTGCGTGAAGGCGACGGTCAGCCAGGCCTGGAAGGCCTCGGCCTCGATGTCGAAGTCGTCAGCACCCGGGTAGAGCAGCTCGCGCAGCGAGGCGCCCTCGAGGGCGGACCTGCGGAAGACCTCGTGCGCCTTGCGCGAGGCGCGGCCGGTGACGCTGCCATCCGGACCGAAGGCCACGATCGCCTCGGCCATGCCGTCGAACAGGCGTGCGATCTCCTCGTGCGCGCTGCGCAGGGCTTCCTCGCGCTCGAGGATCACGTCGGCCATGCGGTTGAAGTCGTGAGCCAGCGTCTGGAACTCGTCGCCGCTGCGCACGATCACGTGTGAGCGCTCGCCGCGCTGCAGCTTGTGCGTGCCCGCGAGCAGGCGCTGCAGCGGCCGCAGCGCGCCACGGCCGATGGCCCACATCGTGAACAGGCACAGCACGAAGCCGCCGCTCAGCAAGGTGATCATCGTCCAGCTGACGATCTCGCGGCCGCGCTGCAGCACGGCACGGTTGCGCGAGACGTGCAGCACCATCGCGGGCTTGCCGTAGATGTCCGGCAGCCGGGCGTAGCTCGAGATGTGGTCGTCGCCAGTCTCCGCGACGTAGGCATCGGCGCCCGCGGCGAGCTCTTCGCGTGCGGCGAGCTCCTCGGGTTCGATCGGGGTGTCGAGCAGGCGCGAGAACCCCAGCGTGAGGAAGGTCAGTCCCTCGAGGTGCTGGATCCAGTTGCGATCCAGGCGCTCCGCCGTCACGAGCCGCCCGTGCGCGGGGCCCTCTGCGCCGGCGGTCGTGTGGATCGGCCGCGAGCTCACGATGTAGGTTGCGTCGTTGAGCGACAGCAGGCCCGTGAACGCGCGACCCGGCCGCAGCAGGCCACGTGCAGTGACGTGCTCGAGGAACCTGGGTTCGCAGGGTTCGAGCGCGTCGCGCGCGGGGTTCACCTGCGTCGAGTAGACGATTTCCCCGTCGTTGCGCGCGACGACGAAGACCTCGGCATGGATCTGGTCGGCGAGTGCCGAGAGGGAGACGTTCGATTCGAGGAAGGTTGGCTCGCCCGTCGCGAGGAAGCGCGCCAGGTCGTCCCACTCGGTCCAGTCGGCGAAGGACTCGCCGTACTCCGCCATGTTGCCCTGCACGATCGAGCGCACGTCGGCGACCTTGCGCACCATCTCCTCGTGCTCGACCTGCGAGAGCTCGCGCATCACGAGCCCGTCGATGACCCACAGCGTCGCCCCGACGAGCGCGGCGACCGAGAGCACCACGAAGACGAGTGTCTTGCGACGCAGGTTCATGCGCTGGGGGCCGGCGGACGGGGAAGGGGGGACATTTGTCGCCCGCATCGGACCTCGCGCTTGTGATTCTTGAGGCTCCCTCGGCGCGTCGGCCCTGGAGCAAGAAATTTGTTCCTGGGGTGGCGGGCTGTGCGCGCGGGCGCGCGTCCTCTATCCTCCCGCATCCACCGGAGGTTCCCTTGATCACAGCATTCGTCCTCGCCCTCGCGCCCGTCGCCGACACGCATTCCTTCAACGTCCACGACATGCTCGCGATGCAGCGCATCTCGGGCTGGGAGGTCGCGCCCGACGGGCACTCGCTGCTCTTCGAGCTGCGCACGACCGACGTCGAGGCGAATCGCGGCCGCTACGACATCTGGCTCACCGACGCCGGTGGCGGCGAGCCGCGACGGCTGACCACGAACGAGGCGAGCGACACGAGCCCGCGCTGGCTCCCGGACGGACGCTCGTTCGTGTTCCTCTCCTCGCGCGGCGGGTCGAGCCAGGTCTGGCGCATGTCGCTCGACGGCGGCGAGGCCGCGCAGCTCACGCACTTCCCGGTGGATGTCGACAACCTGCGCGTGTTTCCCGACGGCAAGCGCCTGCTGCTCGGCATCGCGGTCAAACCCGACACGACTGCGGGCAAGGAACTCGAGGAGACGGCCAAGAGCGACGCGGAGGCCGAGGCGAGCAAGGTCAAGGCGCGCGTGTACGACAGCCTGCTCTTCCGCCACTGGGACAGCTGGGACGACGGCAAGCGCAACCACGTCTTCGTGTGGGAGATCGGCGGCGGCGCGCCGCGCGACCTGATGCACGGGATGGATGCGGACTCGCCGCCCAAGCCCTTCGGCGGAGCGGAGGAGTTCGCGATCTCTCCTGACGGCAAGGGTGTGGTCTTCGGCGCGCGCGTGCACACCAAGGACGCCGCCTGGACGACCGACCTGAACCTCTACTTCGCGCCGGCCGACGGCTCGGCGCCCGCGCGCAACCTGACGGCCGACAACAAGGCGCAGGATTCCGGTCCGTGCTTCTCGCCCGACGGCAAGTGGCTCGCGTACCTCGCGATGGCGCGCCCAGGCTACGAGTCGGATCGCCAGCGCATCGTGCTGATGCAGGCGGGGCCGACGGGCTTTCAAGCGCCGCGCGTGCTGACCGAGGCCTGGGATCGCAGCCCCGGGGACCTCTCCTGGTCGAACGACGGCAAGACGCTCTACGCCAGCGCGGACAACCTCGGGCAGCACTCGCTCTTCGCGGTCGACGCGGCGAGCGGCGCTGTGCGCACGCTGGTCGAGCAGGGCACGAACTCCGCGCCGTTGGAAGTCGCCGGCGGGCGCGTGCTCTTCGGCCAGGACACGCTCGACCAGCCGCTCGAACTCTTCACGGTTGCGGCCACGGGCGGCGAGCTGAGCGCGCTGACGCACATCAACCGCGAACGGATCGGCGCGACCTCGCGCGGCAGCTTCGAGCAGTTCAGCTTCACCGGCGCGCACGGCGACAAGGTCTACGCCTACGCCGGCAAGCCGGCCGGCTTCGTCGAAGGGAAGAAGTACCCCGTCGCGCTCCTGATCCACGGCGGACCGCAGGGCTCCTTCGGCAACCACTTCCACTACCGCTGGAATCCGCAGGCCTACGCCGGTGCGGGCTACGCCGCGGTCTTCGTCGACTTCCACGGCTCGACCGGCTACGGCCAGGCGTTCACCGACGCGGTCAACCACGACTGGGGCGGCGCGCCCTACGAGGACCTGATGAAGGGCCTCGATGCGGCTCTCGCGAAGTATCCCTGGATGGACGGCTCGCGCTGCGGCGCGCTGGGCGCCTCCTTCGGCGGCTACATGATCAACTGGATCGCGGGCCAGACCGACCGCTTCAAGTGCCTGATCAGCCACGACGGCAACATCGACGAGCGCCTGGCCTACCTCGACACCGAGGAGCTGTGGTTCCCCGAGTGGGAGCACGGCGGCACGCCCTGGGGCAATCCCGAAGGCTACGCCAAGCACAACCCGATCGACTTCATCCAGAACTGGAAGACGCCCTGGCTCGTGATCCACGGCGGCAAGGACTACCGCGTGGTCGACACGCAGGGCATGGCGAGCTTCACCGCGCTGCAGCGCAAGGGCATCCCCTCGAAGTTCCTCTACTTCCCCGACGAGAACCACTGGGTGCTGAAGCCGCAGAACTCGATCCTCTGGCACGACACGGTGCTCGGCTGGCTCGACCAGTGGACCAAGGGCGCGGACGGCGGCGGTGGCAAGTCTGCGCCAGGCCGCTGAACGTCTCGCGCGCGGGCTCGTGCTCGCGCTGGGTGCCGCGGCGGCGAGCTGTCGCTCGCTGCCGCCCGACATCACGGCCGAACTCGAGCGCGCGCCGCGCGAATTCTGGGTCGTCGCTTCGCCCGAGCGCGAGTGCCTGCCCGAGTTGCAGCTGCTGCTCGAGGAGAAGCGCGCGCAGGGCTTCCTGACGCAGGTCGTCGGTTTCGATCCGGCGCGCGGACCGGAAGCCGCATGGAAGCGCGTGGTGGCGAACCTGCGCACGCGACCGGGAATCGAGCGCGCCTACCTGCTCGTGCTGGCGACGCCCGCGGAGCTCCCGATGGGCCCCTGGGCGCTCGAAGAGGAACAGACCGCGGTCTTGAGCGACCTCCCGCTTGCGCTCGAACTGCCGCTCGCAGAGGCGCGCACGATCTCGCGCGCGGAGCTCGAGGCACAGCCGCGCTGGCTCGTCGGCCGCATCCCCTTCGCGGACGGCGCGCTCGTCGCACGCGCGCTGCGCTCGGCCTGCGAGTTCACGCGCGCGGGGGGCGAGCGCACAGCACTGCTCGGCGCCCGGCGCTTCCTCTTGCCGGGCGACTCCTCGGCGGCACTCGCGCGCGCCAAGGCGGAATTGGTGCGCAACGGGATCGCGAGCGAGCTGTGGGCCGACTCGCCGCCGCGCGATCGCGCGCTGGGGGAGCACTGGCAGCGCTCGGACCACGGCGTGTGGGCCGCCTTCGGGGGCGGCGACATCACCGTCTACGAGCGCTTCGAGGACGTGCCGCCGGGCCGCAACGTCCTGCCCGCGAAGCTCAGCGAGGACGTCAGCACCGACTTCCTCGCGCGCTGGGTCGAGCGCGCACCCGCGCTGGTCTATCTGCTCGCGCACGCGAGCGCGAACCTGCACTCGATGGGGCGTGCGCTGCTCGGCACGAGCGTGCTCGCGGGCTGGGACACGCGCGCGGGACCGGGGCCCGCGCCGCCGCGCCCGGCACTGCTGCTCGCCAGCGGCTGCTCGATCGGGCAACCAGACGAGCCGCTCGTGCGCGAGCTCTTCGCGCGCGGCTTCGTGGCCGCGTGCGCGGCCTCGACCGCGGTCAACGGCCCGCTGCCGCTCGGGCCCACGCTCGACGCGCAGCGCGACGTCGCGTCGTTCCTGGCCCAGGGCGCCTCGCTGGGGCCTCGCGGTCGAGCTCGTGAAGCAGAGCTACGACCGCGCGGCGCGCCGCACGATCACGTGGTGGGTCTGGCCCTTCGCGCGGAAGATCTGGGCCATGAACCTCGCCTCGTACGTGGTGTACGGCGATCCGTCGCTCGCGCTGCCGTGAGCGGCGAGCCACTCAGGGCTTGGCCGAGCTCTCGAACATCTCGGCCACCGGAACGATCTGGATCGCGCCCGCGCTGATCTTGAGCGGGTACTTCGCGATCTCCTCGTCCTCGGCCAGGATCTCGGGGCGCTTGGTGATGCCTTCGCCGTACTGGATCGGGCTCGGATCGCCCGAGGCGAGCGCGGCCGCGAGGGCCTTCGCGTCCTTGGTCACGATCGCGATCACCGCGTCGTCGAGCTTCATGTACTTGCGGATCGCGGCGTTGCACTCCTCGAGCGTGATCTCGTCCATCAGCTTGCGGAACGTGGCGAGGTCGTCCTTGCAGCCGAAGAAGCGGTCGTCGATCGCGTAGCCCAGGCGCTCGCCGGCCGACTCGGCGAAGTGCAGCGAGTAGCCCTTGAGGAACTTCTTGGTGAAGTCGAACTGCTCCTGCGTGAGACCGTTCGCGACGAGCTTGTCGGTCTCGCGCAGCGCCGCGCGCAGGGAGAAGAGCGTCTTCTCGATCGGCACGGTGCGCACCCACAGCTCGAAGATCTGCGAGCGCCGACCGACGCCCGAGGGCGGCTTGGTGCGCCGGCCGCCATTGGGATAGGCCTCGATGTAGGAGTAGTCGCCGTAGTTGATGCCGCGTTCCTCGCGGATCACGTTGTAGAGGTGGCTCGAGCTGTTGCGGTGCTCGCCCAGCCAGGAGTTCGCGATCCACAGCGCGTAGTACTCGCGCGATCCGCGGTGCAGGTCGATCGGCGCGCCGACCGAGATCGAGCTGCCGCTCGCGCTGGGGTTGTCGACCAGCACGACCTGGTGGCCCTCGATGCGTCCGGCGACCGAGAGCGGCGTGACCGGGGGCTGGCCCGCGGCGAGCACGCCCAGGTCCTGCGCCATGCGGCCGGGCAGATCGGGCGGAAACGAGCCCTCGATGCCGATCACGAGGTTGTCGCGCGTCCAGTGCGAGGTCCAGAAGCCGCGCACGTCCTCGATCGTGAGCGCCTTGAGCGACTGCACCGTGCCCGAGTCGATGTGCGCGTAGGGCGTGAGGGCGAAGATGCGCTCGTAGAGTGTCGCCTTGGCGAGGTCCTCGCCCGAGGCGAAGCGCAGCTGGTTCTCGATGCCCGAGACCATCCCGTCGCGCACGCGCTCGAAATCGGCCTGCGTGAAGGCCGGCTGCGTGATCGCCTGCACCAGCAGGCGGTAGAAGTCGTCGAGGTGGTCCTTGTGCACGCGGCCGGTGACCACCGTCATCTCGCGGTCGACCGAGACGCCGTAGCCGGTCGCCATCGGGTAGAGCTTCTGCAGGATCTGGTCGTAGGCGTTCTCCATCGTCGCGCCTTCGCTGACGAGCGAGCCGACGATGTTCGCGAGTCCCTCCTTGCCGGCCGGATCGTCCTGGCTGCCGCACTGGATCCAGATCCGGAAGGAAACCGTCGGGTCCTGCGGAACGGGCATCAGCACCGGGCGCTGCGAGACGCGTGCGCCCTGCAGGTTCATCGCGGGGACGGCCGGATCGGAGTAGGCGAAGTGCGCGAGTGCGTCGGCGCCGCTGCGTGCAGGCACGAGCGCCTGCTGCGTCGATCCCGAGGCCGAGGGAACGTCCTGTCCCTTGGTGTGCAGGATCGCGACGGTCGAGTTCGCGGGCACGAGCCACTTGGAAGCCGCGGCGCGCACGTCGTCGGGGGTGAGCTTTGCCAGCGTGGTGAAGAGCTGGTCCACGCAGGTGATGTCGCCGGTCCAGGCCACGTAGCGCGCGAGCGACTGGCACACGTCGTCAGGCGTGCCGAGGTTGGAGAGGAAACTGTAGCGCATGTTCGAGCGCACGGCGTCCAGACGCGTCTCTGCGACGGGCTGCTTCTGCAGCTCGCCGATCGTGCTCCACAGCTCCGCTTCGACCGCGGGGACGTCCTTGGGATCCTTGACCATCGCGTAGACCGTCCACAGGCCCGGGTCGCGGTTGGGATCGAAGCCCGTGCCGAGGAACTCGAGGCGCTGCTCGTCGAGCACGAGCTTCTTGTAGAGCGGCGAGGTCTCGCCGAAGGCGAGCTCGGCGCCCACGCGCGCGGCGACGGCGGTGCGGTTGCCGGGCTCGAACGCGCAGCCCTTGAAGTTGAGCGCGAGCAGCGGGAGCGTCTGTCCGTCGAAAGGGACGTCGAGGCGCCGCTGCGCGGTCTGCGGCGGCTCGACGGGCACCTTGGGCGCCTGGTAGCCGGTCTTCCAGCCGTCGTAGCGCTTCTCGATCTCGGCCAGCGTGGCCGCGGTGTCGATGTCGCCGACGACGAGCAGTACGACGTTCTCGGGCCGGTAGAAGCGCTGGAAGAAGGTCTTCGAGTAGTCGTAGCGCTCGGGCATCGCCTTGATGTCCGCCTCGAAGCCGATCGTCGTGTGCTTGTAGGTGTGCTGGTCGAAGGCCGCGGCGCGCGTCGCCTCGTCGAGCACCTCGAAGGGGCTCGAGCGGCCCTTGCGGTACTCGCCGTACACGGCGCCCGACTCCGTCTTGAACTGCTGCGGGTCGTACTCGAGGTGCTGGAAACGGTCGGCCTCGATCTCGATCACCTTGGGCAGGTCGCTCTTCGAGACCGAGAGGTGGTAGGCCGTCAGATCGTCGCTCGTGAACGCGTTCGCGTCGGCACCCATGCCGTTGACGATGCGGTCGTAGACCGGGCCGGGGTTGGTCTTCGTGCCGCGGAACATCATGTGCTCGAAGAAGTGCGCGAAGCCGGTGACGCCGGGCTCGACCTCGTCGCGCGAGCCGGTGCGTACGATCGACCAGTACGACACGAGCCCGTCGGAGGGCATCTTGATCATCACGAGCTTCAGACCGTTCCGCAGCACGTGGCTCTCGTACGCGTAGGGGAAGACGGCCTGGCGCGACTCGGCCTTGGCCGTCGGGCTCGCGTACGGATCCTCATCGTGCATGCCGAGGCCGGAGCACCCGCCGAGGACGGGCAGCAGAAGAAGGCTGGAGAGAAAGAGGCGCATGATCAGACTCCGCTTGGGACAGTTGGAACGCGCAGGATAGCGCGATCCCTTCTCTCAGGCGAGCCTGCGCGCGAGTGCGGCCACCAGGCGCGCGCAAGCGGGCGGGTGCTGGCGCAGGAAGAGCGAGGGCTCGACCAGTTCCAGCTCCATCAGGCGCGGGCGGCCGTCGGGTCCGCGCGCCACGTCCACGCGCGCGTAGAGCAGGCCCGTGGGCGCGTCCGCGAGCACCGCTTCCGCGAGCTCGCGCTCGTCGCTCTCGATCGGCAGCGCCTCGGAGACGCTCTCGAAGCCGTCGGCGAAGCGTGGGCTCTTGCGCACCGCGTGCGTGAACTCGCCGTCGATCCACACCAGCGCGCGTTCGCCGTGGCCCTCGACCGATTCTAGGTAGGGCTGCACGAGCGCGTCGCCCTGCGCGAGCAGCGCGTCGAGGTGCGACTGCGCCGACTCGTGCTCGTGCGCCTCGAAGCGCCGCGCGCCGAAGGAGCCCGCGCCGACGGCGGGCTTGAGCATCAGCCGCTGCCAGCCGCGCTCGCGCGCCAGGGCCGCGATCGAGCACGCGCGCGCGCGCTCGACCAGCGCCGTCGGCACCGTCGGCACGCCGCGCGCGTCGAGCTCGACGAGGTAGCGCTTGTGCACGTTCGCGCGCACGACGGCGAGCGGATTCCACAGCGGTGCCGAATGCTCGGCGCGCTCGGCCCACGCCAGGAAGCGCGGCAGATCGTGGATGTAGTCCCAGGTCGAGCGGATCACGGTCGGCACGCGCGCGTCCCAGTCCTGCGCCGGATCGTTCCAGGCCGCCATGCGCGCCTGGATGCCGCGCGCGGCGAGCGCGGCGAGGAGCAGATCCTCGTCGAGGTCCGTCTCGGGCAGCGGCTTGCAGGTGGCGATGCGCAGGTGCACGGGTCGAGCGTACCATGCAGGCCGGATGAAGCGCTTCGCGTACCTCCTGTTGGCCGTGGCCTGCGCCGCGGCGCTGGTCGTGTGGCTGCGCCGCGCACCGCAGGCCGCGCCCAGCGCACCGACCGCGCAAGCGATCCAGGCGCCCGCGCTAGCGCTCGAGACGCAGCTCGAGGCGCCAGCGGAGGGGAAGCCGGCCGCGCGGCGCGTGCTGCCGCGTCAGCGCAAGAGCGCGAGCGCTCCGAACGAGTCCGGCGCCTCCACCTATCTGCTGCACGTGCGTTCCTCGGTCGGTCTCCCGCTGCTCTGGGTCGAAGGCAAGGTCGAAGGCGGCGAGTGGGAGCGCGCGGAGCTCGAACACGACGCAGTCGAAATCGAATCCGGATCGCCGGGCTTCCTGCTGCGCGCCGCGGGCCACGTCGCCATCGAGGTCACGCCAAGCATGCGCGAACTCGCACTCGAGCCGGACGCACTGCTCACGATCGATGCGCCGCACCTGCGCACCACGGCGAGGGAGCTCGTCGTGCGCAACCGCGAGGATTGGGGCGAGTACTTCGTGGAACCGGGCGTGGTGAACCAGTCTGGCGTGCTGGCCGAGTTCCCCGACGCGGACCACCTGCTGGTCGCCTTCTCGCCCGCGGCCTTCGTACCCGCGTTCCGGGGCGATGTCCTCGTCTCCTTTCTCGCCGCGGGCGGCCGCAGGATCGAGATCAGCGTGCGCGCGCTGTCCGGCCTGCGCGCGAGCTGGTCGATCCCGCGCTGGAGCACGCCTGAGAGCGCGCCGCTCGAACTCGAACTCGTGAACGAGGGCGAGCACCCCGCTTCGCTCCAGCTCTCGATCGGCGAACTCGAGCCGCGCACGGCCGAGGGCTCGCAGCTCGAGCTCTCCTGGGGCAGCATCCGCATCGGTGCGCCCAGCCCGCCCGCGTTCCCCGGGTGGATCCAGGGCTGTCCGAGCCGCACGCGGCTGGGCGAACTCGAGCTGGGGCGCGGCTACTACATCTGTGGTGTCGATTCGAACGGGCGCTACGGCATGGTCGAGTTCGTGCACGACGGGCGCGAACAGCGGCTCGTGCTCGGGCCGCCCTACCTCGTTGTCGGCCAGGTCGTGGATGCAGAGGACGGCAAGGCGATCGCCTGGCTGCGAGTCTTCGCGCGCCCGCTCGCGGATCCTGGAAGCGCGGACTGGAGTGCGAACTGCTATCCGCGCGACGAGCACGGCGGCTTCGAGCTGCACTTGCCTGCGCCCGAGTGGGGGCGCGCGGGCACCAGACCCGAGCGGCTGGCCCCGGAGCGCTTCGAACTCGAGGTCGCAGCCGCGGGCCACAGCTCCGCGCGACTCGAGATCGCCTGGGAAGGCCGGCGCCGCGTGGACCTCGGCGAGATCGCGCTCGCGCGCAACCCCTGCCCGATTCCGGTCGGGATGGACGACCGCGGACTTGGCCCCAACTCGAAGCTCGAAGGGCTCAGCTTCGGCGACCAGCCGCAGCTGCGCTGGAGCCTGCGGCGGCTGGTCGAGGTGGGCGACGGCAGCCGCGAGCTCGAGCTCTGCTTCGAGAAGCCGGACGCGGGCGGCGCGGCCTGCGTTGCCTGCCGCGACCTCGTGAGCGGCGAGAGTTCGCTGCGTCCTTTCACGCGCGAGCTCGGCGATCGGATCCTCATGGCCGTCCACGGCGAGGCGCTCGCGTACCAGCGCGGCGAGAAGCACGTGTACGAGCGGGTGGAGCGCGTGCCGCACGCGCTCGCGATCGAGTGCGCCAGGCTCCCCGAGGGCGGCGGAGCCTGGACGCTCGGCTGGCGCGGCGGCGGGACCTGGGCCTCGTTCCGCAGCGTGAACGCCGCCGGCAAGGTGTGCGAGTCGCTGGCGCTACCCGGGATCGCGACCGAGCTGTGGTGGTCGGCGGGGGAGGCTCCTTCGGAACTGTGCAAGCGCGCGGGCGGCGCGCTGCGGCTCGAAGATGGCGCGCAGACGCTGGTGCTACGCTGAGCGACTTGCACTATCCTCTGCGCCACACATGAGAGCCACACTCGAGAAGGGCAAGATCCTCTGGCCGCGCGCGGAGCTCGCGCGCGTGCTCGCGCGATTGCGCAAGAAGGAGCTCGTCGAGCGCGTCGTGCTCGCGAACGGCTGCTTCGACCTCTTGCACGCGGGTCACGTGCGCTGCCTCGAGGCGGCGGCGGCGGAAGGCGGCATCGTGGTCGTCGCGCTGCTGAGCGACGCCACGGCGCGCAAGCAGAAGGGTGCGGGCCGGCCCGTGCTGCCGCTGCGCGAGCGCGCGGAGCTCGTCGGCGCGCTGCGCTGCGTGGACGCGGTCACGAGCTACGGCGAGGCGACGCTCGAGCGCACGCTGCGCATCCTGCACCCCGACGTGCACGCCAAGGGCACCGACTACACGCCCGCGAGCGTGCCCGAGCGCGACGTGGACGACGAGCTCGGGATCGAGATCGCGATCTGCGGCGATCTCAAGCGGCGCTCCTCGAGCGAGCTGCTCAAGCGCATCGCGCACGGGACCCGTCCGCGGTGAAGAGCCTCTGGCTCTTCGGGCTCGGACTCCTGATCGGCGCCTGGGGATCGCTGTGCGGCATCGGTGGCGGGGTCTTCGCCGTGCCGATGTTCCACTTCCTGTGCGGCATGACGCTGCCGGCGGCGATCGCGAACTCGCTCGTGCTCGTGGCGTTGATGACCAGTGGCGGGACGCTGGCGGAACTCGCGCAGCCGGGTTGCGCGCTGCACTGGGACGTCGTCGGCGTGCTGCTCGCGACGAGCTGGATCGGGACGCAGCTGGGCTACCGCGCGGCCAAGAAGATCGCGGTTCGTCGGCTGAAGCTCGCCTTCGGCGTGCTGCTCGTCGGCGTCGCGCTGGAGATCCTGGCGAGTTCGCACGAGCGCAGCGCGCTCGCGGGCGGAGATTTCGAGTGGAGCCCAGGTCTGATTGCGCTCTTGGCGGGGACGGGCTTCGTCTCGGGCTTCGTCTCGCCGCTGCTCGGCATCGGTGGCGGACTGATCGCGGTGCCCGCGCTGCTCTTTGGCCTACCCGCGATCGGCTACCTCGGCGCGCGTGCGTGCAGCACGGCGATGTCGGCCTTCAACGCGTGGCTGTCGGTCTGGCTCTACCGCAAGCGCGGGGGGCTGCGCTTCGAACTCACGCTGCCCGCATCCGCCGGCGCGCTCTGCGGCTCGTGGGCTGGTGTACGCCTCGCGCACGTGCCGGGGATCACGTTCTACGCGGAGATCGTGATCGCACTGACGCTGCTCTTGATCTCGGCGCGCTTCGTGTGGGATCTGCGCGCGAAGAGCTATGCTGGAACGCCATGAGCGTGCCCGGTATCGCCCTTCTCGTTCCTCTCCTCGCCGCCTGTTCCACGATGCAGCAGTCCTCGGTCGCGCCGTGTCCGCCCGTGCCGAGCGCGCGACAACTCGAGTGGCGGTCGCTCGAACGCTGCGCCTTTGCGCATTTCGGCGTCGACACCTTCACGGACGCGGAGTGGGGGACGGGCACGGAGCGCGAATCGGTCTTCAACCCGACCGAGTTCGACGCGAAGCAGTGGGTGCGCGCGCTCAAGGACTCGGGCTTTCGCGGGCTGATCCTGACCGCGAAGCATCACGACGGGTTCTGTCTGTGGCCCTCGAAGTTCACCGACCACAGCGTGGCCAAGAGCCCCTGGAAGAACGGCAAGGGCGACGTCGTGCGCGAGGTCTCGGATGCGTGTCGCGAGGCGGGGCTGAAGTTCGGCGTGTACCTGTCTCCGTGGGATCGGCACGAGCCGAGCTACGGCGACTCGCCGCGCTACAACCAGCACTACGTCGACCAGCTCACCGAACTGCTCACGAACTACGGTCCGATCTTCGAGGTGTGGTGGGACGGTGCCTGCGGCGAAGGTCCGAACGGCAAGAAGCAGGAGTACGACTGGCCGCGCTTTCGCGAGCTGGTACGCAAACTGCAGCCGAACGCGGTCATCTTCAGCGACGTCGGGCCCGATGTGCGCTGGGTCGGCAACGAGAACGGCTTCGCGGGCGAGACCTGCTGGGGCATGATCTCGCCCGCAGGCAAGGTGCCGGGCATCGGCGCGCCGAGCGAGAAGGAACTCAACGAGGGCCTCATCGACGGCACCACGTGGATCCCGCCCGAGTGCGACGTCTCGATCCGGCCGGGTTGGTTCTACCACTCGAGCCAGGATGCGCAGATCAAGTCGGTCCGCAAGCTGCTCGAGATCTGGTACGCGTCCGTCGGCCGCGGCGCGAATCTGCTGCTCAACGTCCCGCCCGATCGGCGCGGCCTCTTCCACGAGAACGACGTCGCGCGTCTGAAGGAGTTCGACGGCGCGTTGAAGTCGATTTTCGCCGACGACCTCGCACGCGGACACCCTCTCGCACGCACCACGGACGGATTCGAGCTAGATCTCGGCCGCGAGGTCCAAGCCGACCACCTCGTCCTGCGCGAGGATCTCGCGCTCGGCCAGCGCGTCGCGCGCTTCCACGTCGATCGCTTCGTCGATGGCGAGTGGCGCGAACTCGTGCGCGCGACCACGATCGGCAACCAGCGCGTGCTGCGCTTCCCCGTGAGCAAGCTCTCGCGCCTGCGAGTGGTGATCGAGGACGCGCGCGCGCCCGCGCAGGTCTCCGCACCTGGGCTCTACCTCGCGCCGCCCGCGTACCGCCTCCCGAGCGTCGACGAACTCCTGCCCGCGCTGCAGTTCATCCGCCGGCCCGATCCCGGTCTCGTGCGCACGCGCTACGACGGCGCGCGCACGAGCCTCGAGAACCTCTTCGAGTCCTCGCCCGCCGGCGTCGACGATGTCGCGGGCTTCGAGGTCGCAAACGCGGGCGAGAACGTGGCCTTCGCCTTCCGCGGCAACGTCGAGGTGCCCGCCGACGGCGCCTGGACTTTCTTCACGAAGAGCGACGACGGCAGTCGGCTCTCGATCGACGGCCGTCTCGTCGTCGACAACGACGGTCCGCACGGCCTGCAGGAGCAAAGCGGCGCGATCGGCCTCAAGGCCGGCTGGCACGCGCTCACCCTCGAATGGTTCAACGGCAGCGGCAGCGCGGGCCTCGAGGTCGAGTGGAGCGGACCCAAGACCGCGCGCACCCCCATCCCGAACGAGCGGCTTGGCCGCTGAGAAAATTCCAGCCCGCCTGGTTTTTTGACGGTCCCGTCAGGCGCCAAGCGTCAAAAAACCAGGCGGGCTGGTTTTTTCACACGTCGCAGAGGGCGCCGGCTTCGGCGAGCGAGGTGAGCGGGTCGCGCGAGGGGACGAACTCGTGCGCCATGTAGCGCGTGTAGCCCGTATCGACGATCGCCTGCGCGATCGCGCGGTAGTTGAGTTCCTGCGTGCCGTCGATCTCGCGTCGGCCGGGGACGCCGCCGGTGTGGAAGTGGCCGATCCACTCGTGGTTGTCGCGGATGGTGCGGATCACGTCGCCTTCCATGATCTGCGCGTGGTAGATGTCGTAGAGGATCTTGAAGCTCGGCGAGCCGACGCCCTTCACGACGTCGACGCCGAACTTCATGTGGTCGAACTGGTAGTCGCCGTGGTCGACCTTCGAGTTCAGGTACTCGATCACGACCTGCACACCTTCCTTCTCCGCGGCGCCGGCGATGCGCTTCAGGCCGGTGATGCAGTTCGCGACGCCCTCCTCGTCGGAGAGGCCGTCGCGGTTGCCGGAGAAGACGATCACGCTCGGCACGCCCGCGGCCTTGGCGATCGGCAGCAGGCGCAGCGTGCCGTTCACGAGTTCGTCGTGGTGCTCGACGCGGTTGAAGCCCCTGGGGATCCCGCCCGCGCCATTGCCGAGCGCGCACACCAGGCCGTGCTTGGCGGGTACGCCCCAGTCCTTCTCGTCGAGCAGGTCGATCGCGTGGAAGCCCATCGCGGCGGCCTCTTTGCAGAGCGTGTCGAGCTCGATGCCGCCGTAGCACCAGCGGCTGACCGACTGCTTCAGCCGGCCCTTGGTGATCACGCGGCCGCGCTCGGCGGGGGCGCTTGCCTCCCGCGCAGAGAGCGATCCGGCCAGTGCGAAAGTCGCGAGCGAGGAGGTGCAGAAGGCGCGTCGGTCCATGAACTTCTCCGTTGGGGGGGCCCGCATGTTCCACCGCCGACGTTTCGCCGTCCAGCCCGGAACGCTAGGCTTCTCGCTCCTATGAGTGACTCCGTCCTGCGCCTGGAGCACATCGTGAAGCGCTATGGCGACTTCACCGCGGTCCGCGACCTCTCCCTCGACGTGCCGCGCGGCTCGATCTACGGCTTCCTCGGCCCCAACGGCGCCGGCAAGTCGACGACGATCCGCATCGCACTCTCGATCTACGCACCGACCTCGGGCAGCATCGAGGTGCTCGGCCGCCCGAGCGCGCTCGACGTGCGCGAGCGCATCGGCTACCTGCCCGAGGAGAAGGGCCTGTACCGCAAGATGAAGGCCGGCGACGTGATCGCCTACTTCGGCCAGTTGAAGGGCATGACGCGCCGCGACGCCAAGCACAAGGCCGTCGAAATGCTCGAGCGCTACGGTCTGGGCGCGAACGTGGACTCCAAGTGCGAGGCGCTCTCGAAGGGCATGCAGCAGAAGGTGCAGGTGCTGGCCTCGGTCGTGCACTCGCCCGAGTTCGTGATCCTCGACGAGCCTTTCTCCGGCCTGGACCCGGTCAACCAGGAGGTGCTCGAGCAGGTCATCGCCGATCTCAACAAGGCCGGCTCGACGATTGTCTTCTCGACGCACGTCATGGACCACGCCGAGCGCTTGTGTGACCGCATCGTGCTGATCGCCAAGGGCAAGAAGCTCTTCGACGGCACGATCCCCGAGGCCAAGCGCACCGTGCGCCGGCGCGTGCTGCTCGAGACGAGCTCGAACCCCGAGCTGCTCGAGCGCCTGCCCGGCGTGCGCAGCGTCGAGAAGACCGACAACGCCAACCGTTTCGAGGTGACGCTCGCCGACGGCGCGCGGCCGGAGGAGATCCTCGGCGCGTGCTTCCGCAGCGGCATCGAGCTCTCGGCCTTCGACAAGAACGAACCCAGCCTGCGCGACGTGTTCCTGAAACTGGTGCGCCGCGCCGACGCGGAAGAGGTGGTCGCGTGAAGTACTCGTTCCTGGTGGCGATCCGCGAGTACATCGAGAACGTCAAGACGCGCGGTTTCTGGGTCGGGATCCTGCTCTTCCCGGTGCTGATCGCGGCCAGCTTCCAGGTGCCGCGCCTGCTCGACAAGTACGCCAAGCCGACGCGCGATTTCTGCGTCATCGATCCCTCGGGCGGGTTCGTGAAAGTGATCGACGCCGCACTCGAGGCCGCCTACGCCAAGCAGCTCAAGGCCGCCCAGGACGAGTGGGCCGCCAAGCAGAAGAAGAGCGGGGACTCCAAGGGCGAGTTCAAGCCGCCGCACCGGAACTTCCGTCGTGTCGAACTGCCGGACGGAGTGCAGGCCGCGAGCGTCGACGACACGGTGCGCAACCTGCGTCCCTGGCTGAAGGGTGACAAGAAGCTCGAGGTCGAAGGCAAGCCCGAGGAGCTCTTCGCGCTGGTCCTGCTGCCCCCGCTCGAAATCAGCATTGCGCACAAGACGGAGTTCTGGTGCTCCAACCTGGCCGACACCGACCTCAGCAACCTGATCGAGCGCGCGCTCAAGGAGGAGCTGCGCAACCGCGAGTTCCTCGCGCGCGGCGTGGATCGCAAGGAGTTCGAGCGCATCAACAAGATCGAGGTCGAGTTCGACCGCAAGGACCCGAAGAAAGCCGAGGGCGAGGAAAAGGTCAGCCAGGCCGAGGAAGTGCGCCAATGGGCGCCCGTGGGCTTTGTCTACATGCTCTTCGTGGGCATCATGACCGTGGCGCAGATGCTGCTTTCCTCGACCATCGAGGAGAAGTCCAACCGCATCGTCGAGGTGCTGCTCTCCTCGGTCACGCCCTGGGAGCTGATGCTGGGCAAGCTGATGGGTGTCGCGCTCGTGGGCATCACGATGCTCGCCGCCTGGCTCGCATCGCTGTACGGCGTACTGTCCTTCTACTCGGGCGGCGAGGGCAAGAGCGGCAACATCGCGGTGATCCTGCTCAATCTGGTGATCAGCCCGGGCCTGCTGCTGCCCTTCGTGTGCTACTTCCTGCTCGGCTACCTGCTCTACTCGAGCATGCTCCTGGCGGTCGGGAGCACCTGCAACACGCTCAAGGACGCGCAGAACTTCATGGGCCCGGTCATGACCGTGCTGATGGTGCCGCTCTTCACGATGATCCCCGTGGCCAAGGATCCCAACGGCATCCTCGCGCACGTGATCTCGTGGGTGCCGCTCTTCACGCCCTTCGCGATGATGAATCGCATGGCTGGCGACCCGCCCGTGTGGGAGGTCGCCGGGACCTTTGCGCTGCTCGTCGTCTCGGTCGTCTTCACCGTCTGGTTCTCCGGACGCATCTTCCACAACGGGATCCTGCGCACGGGCCAGCCGCCCAAGCTGCTCGAGTTCCTCAAGCTGGCGAAGAAGGGCTAGTCGCGTCTCAAGGCGCGATGCCGAAGTGCACGGCCTGCGAGAGGCCGACGTTGTTCGGGAGCGCGAAGCCCGGGTCGCGCGACCAGAACTGCGCATCCACGGTCACGCCGGGCAGGATCGCCGGGTTGGCCCCGCTGGCGATGTAGGCGTTGAAATCGAAGCTGTACACGCCGCTGCAGTCGCTGCCTCCGACCGTCCCGCCCGATCCGAGCGCGCTGGTGCGGTGCAGCGGCGCGCGCAGACACAGCGTGCCGCCGCCGAAGGCTGTCGGCTGCAAGCCATTCAGCGTGTAGAGCAGCATGCCCGTCTTCTGGTTGCGCACGTTGCTCGCGAGGAGCTGGAAGCCGCTGCCAGCGCTGGCGGAGGCGACACCCGAGAAGCTCGTCACCGGCAGGCAACCGAGCGAGTTGGTCTTGGCGACGCAGCGCAGGTCCGGATCAGGCCCGTTGATCCCGTTCGCGCGCAGCATGAACACGCCCGGATGGCCGATCGTCGGCGGAGCGTAGAGCGTCCAGTTGCCGAGGAAAGTCGGGTCGAAGGTCCCCGGTCCGTAGGCCGTGCAGAACCAGGCGTGTCCCGCCCAGGCCGTGTGCGGGTCGAGCGTCGCAGGGCTGAAGCTGCCATCGACGGTCATGTAGGCCCCGACGAAGAAGCTGCCACTGACCATCGTCGGCGTGACCGGGTACTGCGTGAAGACGAACTGCCCGCCGTTCTGCACCGTGGTGGTGACCTGCGTGAGGAGCAGGCCGGTGGTCGGATCGCCCGCGCCGCTCAGGTCGCGCCAGATGCAGAGCGTCACCGGCGTCCCGGTCGGAGCGTCGCCGAACATCGCCTCGATCGAGGTGATCGTCGCCGTGCCGTTCACGTGCAACACGTCGAGCCAGCAGAAATCCTCGGGCAGACCGTAGGTGAGCGAAGCCCCGGGCGTCCCGTCGTCGACCTTGTAGGTCTGGGCGGACGAGGACTGCGGGAGCAGGGCGCAAGCGGCGAGGAGCAGGCCCGCGGCGCGAGTGTTCGTGAGGAGAGTGGTGAACATGCGAATCCTTGGCCTCTCCGGGATCGTGCAGGCACGGCGGCGGACGGTGCGCCCGCGCATGCGCGGCCTGCGCGCAAGAGGGGAGACAGCTCGTGCAGATTCGCCCCGAACGCGCGATCGCACAATGCGTTCGAGTGCGGAGAGTGGACGCGCACGGAGCGCTTCGCTCACGCGCGCAGGAGCGATTGCAGCGCCGCAATCGTCTTCCAGTCGCGCGTCGTGGCCGGGGACTTCAGCACGCGCTCGAGCCGCGCGTTGGTGAACTTCGCCTCGTGGCTGGGGATCGTGCACCAGAAGTGCAGCTCGCGGCCGCGCACGAGCGTGCGCTCTTTCGCGTAGCTCCAGGAGTGCAGCGTCTGGGCCATCTCCGCGCTCGGTTCCGCGCGCAGGAGCGATACGTAGTGGCGCACGTTCTTGCCCTTCAGCCCGTGCGCGAGCGTCTCGCCCTCCGCGTGCAGAGCCGCGAGCTGTTTGGCCGTGCGCACGAGTGTCGCGACCTCCCAGCCGAGTTCCTGTTTCCAGAGCGCCTCGAGCTCTACCTCGAAGCGCGGCGCCGCGCGCGCGCTGCAGTCGAAGAGCAGGTTGCCGCTCTGGATGTAGGTCGAGACGCCGCGCAGACCCGCGCCCTCGGCCAGCGTGCGCACCCGCTCCATCTTGACGAAGCGCCCGCCGACGTTGATCGCGCGCAGGAAGGCGACGGCGCGCGGCATCGGGCTACTTGCGCCGCGCGCTCTTGCGCTTGCGGGCTGCCGGCGCGGGCTTTGCCGGCGCGCCGTCGAGCAGCGCGACGAGCTTCTTCGGCGCGATCGCGCGGTAGCTCTCCTCGATCCAGCCCTTCCAGCGCTCGAGATCGGCGCGTTCGCCCGGCCCGATGCGCGCCATGATCCAACCGCTCTTGCCCAGGCCGTAGCCCGCCGGCTCGGTGTAGCCCAGGTCGAGCGCGCTGACGCCCGAGCGCGGCAGCTTGACGCACACCATCAGCTGCTCCCCGCGCGGGTCCGGCACTCCGAAGAAGACGAAGACCTTCTTGCCGACCTTCGCGACGTTCTCGCCCCAGGGGTGGTCCTCCCAGGCCTCTGGGAGCGAGAGTGCGTGCGCGAGGAGTGCGGCGGTGAGCTGCTTCGAGCTGTGCGGCATGCGCCTCTCAGGCGTACAGCCCGCGCAGCTTGTCCGCCGCCGCGACGCGTGTCACGGCGACCATGTGCGCGGCCATGCGCAGGCGCGAATTCTGCTCCTTGGCGACCTTCGCGACCTCGTCCCAGGCCTCGAGCATGAAGCGCTCGAGCCGGTGCTGCACCACGTCGGGGAGCCAGGAGTAGCCGGCGCGGTTCTGGACCCACTCGAAGTAGTTCACGACCGTGCCGCCGCCGGTGGCGAGGATGTCAGGCACCACCGCGATGCCGCGTTCGGCGAGGATGCGGTCCGAACGCTGCGAGACCGCGGCGTGCGAACCCTCGACGATCAGCTTGCACTGCAATTCGCGAGCGTTGCGCAGGTGCACCACGTTCGCGACGGCGCAGGGCATGAACACGTCGCAGGGCCGCTCGATGATCTCCTCGCCGGAGAGCACCTCGAAGGAGCCCTTCGAGCGCCGCAGGTCGTCGTGGTCGATGCGCGCGCGCACCGCCGCCGAGACGTCGAGGCCCTTTTCGTTGTAGATGCCTCCGTGCATGTCGGACATGCCGACCACGATCTGGCCGTCCTGTGCGAGCAGCTGCGCGAGGTTGCCCCCGCGGCGGCCCGCACCCTGGATGATCACGCGCGCGCCGGTGCGCGGCAGTCCCGAGCGCTCGAGCGCGGGCCCGAGCAGGATGCGCATGCCCTGCGCGACGGCGGCGGCATTGCCGTAGGTGCCACCGAGCTTGAGCGGCTTGCCGCACACCGAGGCGTTCTCGGTCGTGCGCGAGTGCATCGAGACGGTGTCCATCACCCAGGCGAGCAGTTCCTCGTCCGTGGCCAGATCGCCAGCGAAGATGTCGCGCTCGGCGCCGATGTCACCGATCATGTTGGAGACGTAGCGCCGCACCGCGCGCTCGAGTTCGCCGCGCGAGTGGCGCTTGGCCGACATGCGGATGCCGCCCGCGGAGCCGCCGAAGGGCACGTTGAGCAGCGCGCACTTCCAGGTCATCCAGCCGGCGAGCGCGCGCAGCTCCTCGACCTTCAGCCCGGCATGGATGCGCAGCGGGCCGAAGTAGGGGCCCAGGCCCGAGTTGTGCTGCACGCGGTAGCCCTCGAAGATCGCGAGGGTGCCGTCGTCGAGCTTGGTCGGGACGCTGACCATGATCTCGCGGTCAGGCTTGCGCAGCAGCGCGTAGAGGTCCGAGTCGAGTCCGCTGCGGTCGGCGGCCTCGTCGAAACTCGCCATCATCGAGGCGAAGGGGTTCTCGTCCTCCATCGAGTGCGAGGAGGGCGCGAGGTCGTCGTATTCGACGTGCGGGGGCGAGTGGATCGTTTCCATCACGCGAACACTCCACGCAGGCGGTAGACGCTGGCGACGCGGTCGATCGAGAGGATGTAGGCCGCGATGCGCATCGAGCACTTGTACTTCTGCATCATCGCGTACACGTCGTCGAAGGACTTGACCATGATCTGTTCGAGCGAGGTGTTCACGCGCTGCTCGGTCCAGAAGTAGCCCATGCGGTCCTGGACCCACTCGAAGTAGGAGACCGTCACGCCGCCGGCGTTGGCCAGGATGTCGGGCACGATCATCACGCCCTTCTTCTCCAGGATCGCGTCGGCCGAGTCCGTGGTCGGACCATTGGCGCCCTCGATGATCAGGCGCGCGTGGATGCGATCGGCGTTCTTCGAGGTGATCTGGTTCTCGGTCGCCGCCGGGACGAGCACTTCGCAGGGCAACTCGAGCGCTGCCTCGCCGGTGAGCTCGCGCGCGCCGGGGAAGCCGGCCAGGCGTCCGGTCTTCTTCTGGTGCGCCATCACGGCCGGGATGTCGAGGCCCTTCTCGTTGGCGATCGCGCCGTACATGTCGCTGATCGAGACGATCTTGTAGCCCTCGCGGTGCATCAGCTCGGCGCCGATGCCGCCCACGTTGCCCGCACCCTGCACGACCACGCGCGTGTTCTCCGGGCGCATGCCGAGCTTCTTGAGCGCCTCGCGGCAGGTGAGCATCACGCCGCGTCCGGTCGCCTCGCGCCGGCCGCGCGAGCCGCCGAGCACGAGCGGCTTGCCGGTCACGACCGCGGTGGTCGTGCGGCGCACGTGCATCGAGTAGGTGTCCATGACCCAGGCCATGGTCTGTTCGTTGGTGTTGACATCCGGCGCGGGCACGTCGCGGTCGGGTCCGAGGATGTCCATGATCGCGGCCGTGTAGCGCCGCGTCAGGCGCTCGAGCTCACCCAGGCTCATCGTGCGCGGATCACAGATGATGCCGCCCTTGCCGCCGCCGAAGGGCACGTCCACCACGGCGCACTTCCAGGTCATCCAGGCCGAGAGCGCGCGCACCTCGTCGAGGTTGACGTCGGGCGCGTAGCGGATGCCGCCCTTGCACGGGCCGCGTGAGAAGTTGTGCTGCACGCGGTAGCCGGTGAAGACCTTCAGCTTGCCGTCGTCCATCAGCACCGGCAAGGCCACGGTGAGCTCGCGGTCGGGACGGCGCAGGACCTCGCGCAGGCCCTCGTCCAGCCCGAGCTTCTCGGCGGCGACGTTGAAGTTGCGCGCCATCGATTCGAACGGATTGAATTCGCTCGTGGCCGACGAAGAAACGGATGCGGTCGTGGCTTGGGACATGGAGTTGGTGCTTGGGGTGCGACTCGCTGTGGTGGCTGCGATCGACGATCGCGTCCCGCTGCGAGAATGGCGGACCAGAATAGATCCCTGCAGCCAGGAAGGCGAGGGGGGTACAATCCCGGGCCGCATGGGTCGGAAGACGTGGAGCAGCATGGCTTTGTGGCCTCCCTCCGCCCAGGTCGCACGCCCGTCTGCGCCTTCGAGCGTACCTGCCGGCCTGGTGCTGGGGAGGCTCTTTGACCTGGTTCCCGACCGCACGCTGCGGGTCCTGCCCGGGCGCGAGACCTTCGAGGTGCGCTCGCAACCCGGCGCGTGCGTGGTGAAGCGCTCTGCGGAACGCTGGGCGCTGTGGGGCCGTAGCCCGGCCGAAGTGGAGCACGCGAACCTGCGCGATCTCGAGGCCGACGGGCTGCCGGTGCCGCATCCCCTGGGTTGGGACGTGCGCCGCGAACGCCTCGCGCGCTGCTCGGTGGTGGCGATGGAGCGCATCGAGCACACGCAGACTCTGCGCGACCGACTCTTCCGCGCGCCCGAGGGCGAGCGCCGCGATCTCGCCGAGCGGCTGCTCACGCTGGTCGTGCGCCTGCACGCTGCGGGCTGGTACCACCGCGACCTGTACCTGCAGCACCTCGTGTTGCGCGAGGAGGAATTGGTGCTGCTCGACGTCGGCCGGGCGCGGCGCGATCGGGCGCCGCGACGGCGCTGGTTCGTGAAGGACCTCGCGGCGCTGCTGCACTCGACGCCGCGCAACGTGAGCGTGCGCGCGCGCCTGGAATTCCTCGCGCGCTACCTCGACGCACGCGGGATCACGCGCCGCGCGGAACGCCGAGCCTGGCTCGCTGCGATCCTGCGCCGCGCAGAGCGCACGGCCCGCCATACGCCGCGCCATGGCGAGACGCGCCCCTGGGAGGACCTCTGAGGCTCGCGATCCGCGCCCCCAACTGGGTCGGCGACCTCGTCATGGCGACGCCCGTGCTCGAGGCGGCACTCGCCGACGCGCGCTTCTCCCAGGTGCGCATCGTGCTGCGCGCGCATCTCGCGCGCGTGCTCGAAGACGGACCCTGCGCGCCGCATCTCGCGCTCGTACGCTCGGACTCGGAGGAGGTCGCGCTGTACCGCGAACTCGCGCCCGACGCGGTGCTGCTGCTCTCGAACTCGCTCGGCGCCGCCTGGCGCGCGCTGCGCGGCGGCGTGAAGCTGCGCGCGGGCTCGGGCCTTGCGGGCCGGCGCTGGCTCTTGCAGCGCTCGCACGTCCCGCCCACGCGCGGCGGACGGCGCCTCTCGACTCCCACCGCGGAACTGCAGCGCGACGTCGCGGCGCTGCTGGAGATCCGCGTGCCCGACCTGCACCCGCACCTGGTCGTGCGCGAGGAACTCGCGAACGAGGAGCATGCGCGCCTGCTGCGCCTGGGCGTCGATCCCGCGCGCGGCTACGTGCTGTGCTGTCCGGGTGCGGCCTACGGCGCGGCCAAACTGTGGCCGGTGGAACACTTCGCGGCGGCGCTCGACGGGCTCTTCGAGCGCCACGGCTGGCGCGGCGTCGTCACCGGCGGGCCGGGCGAGGAGGCGCTGTGCGACGAGGTCGCGCGGCGCACGCGCCACGGCGCGGTCTCGCTCGCGCGCGAGGAGCGCGACCTCGCGCGGCTCAAGGCGCTCGTGCGCGGGTCGCGCATGCTGCTCGTGGGGGATTCGGGCCCGCGCTGGTATGCGGCGGCCTTCGACGTGCCCTGCGTGAGCGTGATGGGGCCCAACGACCCGCTGCTGACGGCGAGCTCGCTCGAGCACGCGCGCATCGTGCGCCGCAGCGACCTGGAGTGCTCGCCCTGCATGCAGCGCGTGTGCCCGCTCGGCCACCACGTCTGCATGCGCGAGCTCGCGCCCGAGCGCGTGCTGGAGGCGGCCGAGGAGCTGCTCGTACAATCCGCGCCATGACGCACCCGGTCCTCGCCGATTTTCCCTCCGACGTCCCCGACCAGCCCGAACTCGTGCGCTGCGAGCGCGAGGGCGAGCTCGTCTGGCTCACGATCGAGCGCCCCGAGGTGATGAACTGCCTCTCGTTCCCGACGCTGCGGCGCCTGCGCACGCTGTGCGAGGAGCTGCGCGGCGACCTCTCGATCCGCGCGATCCTGATCACGGGTTCGGGCGAGAAGGCCTTCTGCGCCGGCGCCGACCTGAAGGAGCGCAAGTCGATGCCGGCCGAGCGCGTGCCGCTCTTCGTGAAGAACATCCGCCGCACGATGGACGACTTCGAGCGCCTGCCGCAGCCGACGATCGCCGTGCTGAACGGCATTGCCTTTGGCGGCGGGACGGAGCTCGCGCTCTCCTGCGACCTGCGCGTCGCCGCCGCGCACGCGCAGCTGGGGCTGACCGAAACCTCGCTCGCGATCATCCCCGGCGCGGGCGGCACGCAGCGCCTGCCGCGCCTGGTGGGCCGCTCGCGTGCGAAAGACCTGATCCTGACCGCGCGCAAGCTCGACGCGCAGGAGGCCGAGCGCATCGGCCTGGTGAACCGCATCGCGCCCGCGGGCCAGCTGCGCGAGACGGCGCTCGAACTCGCGCACTCGATCGCGGCGAACGGCCCGGTCGCGGTGCGCGCGGCCAAGGCGGCGATCGACAGCGGCTGCGAAGAGCCGCTCGAGCGCGGTCTGGAGACCGAGGCGCGCTGCTACGAGCGCGTGCTGCCGACCAAGGACCGGCTCGAGGCGCTCGCGGCCTTCGCCGAGAAGCGCAAGCCGAGGTTCGAGGGATGCTGAGCGAGCGGCGCAGCGGGCTCTCCGAGAGCCTGTGGCGCGCCGCTTTTGGTCTGGCGCTCTTCGCGCACTTCGCTTTCGAGGTCTGGCCGCTCGAGGGAGCGCAGCGGCCGATCGGCACGCTGGGGATGCTGGCCGCGCTGTGCCTCACACTCGGCTGGCGCGACCGAGGCTGCGCCGTGCTGCTCGCCGTGTTGTGGTTCCTGCGGCCGCTCGAGCCCGACGTGTGGGGCGCGTGGATCGCGGTGCCGTTGCTGCTGCTCTTGCAGGCGGCGGTTCCAGCGGCACCCTACGGCAGCGCCTCGGTGCGCGGCCGCGCGGATCCGGCGGGCGGCTGGAGTCTGCCCGCGGGGCTCCTGCGCCTGCGCTTCGCGGTGCTGGGCTGCTTCGTTCTGTATGTGTGCTTTCCGCGAGCTGGCTTCGCGCCGGACTCGCTGCACGCGTGGAGCGCGGAGGCGCTCGGCCCCTGGCGCGTCGTCGCGGCGGTCGTGTGCGCGTGGCTCGCGCTGCTCGTCCACGAGCGTGCGCTCGGCTGGATCTGGCTCGCCTTTCTCGCCGCGGCGATCGCGACCGCCTTCGAGCCGGGCAAGGAGGGCGCGCGCTTCGCGCTCTGGATCGCACTCGCGGCGAACTTCCAGCCGGGCTGGATCGCGCCGCTGCGCGAGTCGGGGATCGAGCGCATCTACTACGACGGCGGCTGCGCGCTGTGTCACGGCGTCGTGCGCTTCGTGCTCGCCGAGGACCGCGAGGCCGCGTTCCGCTTCGCAGCGCTGGAGGGGGCGGGCCTGCCGATGGGACTGCCGGACTCGATCGTGGTGCGCACGGCGGACGGGCGCCTGCTGGTGCGCTCGGAGGCGGTGCTGCACGTGCTCGCGCGACTGGGTGGCTTCTGGCGCGGGCTGTCGCGGATCGCGCGCGTCGTTCCGCGGCCGCTGCGCGATGGGGCGTACGTGCTCGTCGCCGCGCTGCGCAAGCGCGTCTTCGGGACGAAGACGGATGCCTGCCCGATGCTGCCGCGGCACCTGCGCGCGCGCTTCGGGGGCTGAGGGGGGGGCTTTTGAACAAGTTCGATTTTTGAGTGGCGGGGCTGGCCTCGGAGGCCGATACTCCGAGTATTGAACGTGTTCAAACGCGTTCCCAACCCTTCCGGAGGCCTGTCGTGTTGAGCCCGATCGTCGTCACCTACTTCGTTTACCTCGCCCTGAGCCTGGCCTTGACCGTGTGGGTCGCGCGCACGCTGCACCGCAACGGGCGCGTGTTCCTGGTCGACGTCTTTGCGGGCAGCACCGAACTCGCGGACTCGACCAACCATCTGCTGGTGGTCGGCTTCTACCTCGTCAACCTGGGCTACGTCAGCCTGGCCCTGAAGCTCGGCGGCGAGGTGCTCGACACGCGCGGGTCGATCGAGGCCCTCTCGCAAAAGGTCGGCGGCGTGCTGCTGGTCCTGGGCGCGATGCACTTCTTCAACCTGTTCGTCTTCTCGCGCATCCGGCGTCGGGCACGGCTCGCGAGCGCCCCGCCGCCAGTCGCCCCTGATGGCGTGCTCCCGCCGCTCGCGACCGGAGCCCTGCCGTGGCCCAAGCCCTGAGCGTTGGCCGCTTGACAGTGCTCTACGATGCCCAGTGCGGGCTGTGCCGCCGGGCGCGGCGCTGGCTCGAGGCGCAGCCCGCGTACGTGCCACTCGAGTTCGTAGCGGCGGGCTCGCCCGCCGCGCGCGCTTTCCCAGCCTCGCGGTCGTGCAGACTCTCGTCGAACTGCACGTCGTCGCATCCGACGGGCGCCTGTGGCGTGGCGCGGGCGCGTGGGTGATGTGCCTGTGGGCCCTGCGCGAAACGCGCTCGCTCGCGCTCAGCCTTTCCGGCCCGCGGCGCATGGCACTCGCCCAACGCGCGGTGGCGAAGTTCTCCGAGCGACGCTACACCCTTTCCGAGGACTGGGGATGGAGCGAACCACAAGCACCGACCGGAACGTGACCGCCAAGGCCGAGCGCACGCGCGCCGCGATCCTGGAGAGCGCGCTGTCGCTCTTTCGCGAGCGCGGATTCGATGCCACGACCATGCGGGACGTGGCCCGCCGCGCGGGCGTGAGCGTGGGCAACGCGTACTACTACTTCGCGAGCAAGGACCACCTGGTCCAGGGCTTCTACGCCGAAAGCCACGCCGCGCACCTAGCCGTCTGCGGCGAGGCGCTCGAACGCACCACCGACCTGAAGGCACGCTTGCTGGCGGTGTTCACGACCAAGCTCGAGACCTCGGAGCCCTACCACCGCTTCTCCGGCCAGCTGTTCCGCTACGCGGCGGATCCTCAGAGCCCGCTGCATCCCTTCAGCGAGGCCTCCCGTCCCGTGCGCGAGGAGTGCATCGAACTCATGGCACGCGTGGTCGACGGCGCGAAGCTCAAGGTGCCCGCCGACCTGCGCGCGGAATTGCCCTACCTCCTGTGGCTGCACCTGATGGGCGTCGTGCTGTTCTGGATCCACGACGAGTCTCCGGGGCGCCGGCGCTCCCACCGGCTCGCGGAGCGCACCTCGGGCATCGTCGCCAAGCTCGTGACGCTCGCCAGCAATCCGCTCCTGCGGCCGCTGCGGCGCTCCGTGCTCGAGTTGCTCGCCAGCCTCCGCACCGACATCGCGGCGGAGGAGCGCAAGTGAACCTGAGCGGCTAGTCGCGCTCGTACCACTCCTCGTCGTGGGAGGCGATGCGCTCGATCTCCTCGGCGCTGTGCAACTCGCCCTCGCCCACACCCGGGCAAAAGGGCGCGATCTCCTGCTCCCAGGTCTTGCGCACCAGGTTCTCGCGCCAGAAGGGCCAGCTGCGGCACTGCTCGGGGCGCGCGGGATGCACCGTGCAGCTGCCGTCGTCGGCCTGGAATTGGCAGCGCGGGAGTCCCCCGTTGCGCAGCACGGTCGAACCGTCCTCCTCCTCGCAGTGGCGCTCGCGGAACTGTGCTTGGGGGAGACCGAGGAACTTGGCCATCGCCTCGACGTCCGCCTGGGTCATGTACACGAAGGAGTACCGGTCGCGGTTCGTGCAGCACTTGCCGCAGCGCTGGCATTCAAATCGTAACCCGTTGCTGTACCAGGATTTGGATTTCTTTGAGGGAGGCTTCATCCAAAACTGTGCGGTAACCGAACAGGTTGAGGGGATAGTAGGGGCTGCCTGTGTGCGGTTTCACACAGGCGGGTGCCCCCCAGCTCCTCGCAGCCTACCAACCGGGACTCCCCCGGGAAACCACCACGGCATGTTGCTCTCTATCCACGAGGAAGGGACGCGCTCCGAACTGAAGTTCGAGCGCGAGCTCCTGACCATCGGCCGCGCGCTCGACAACGACATCCGTCTCGCGAGCACGCAGGTCTCGCGCTACCACTGCCGCATCGAGCGTGGTCCCGAGGGTGTCTGGCTGACCGATCTGGGTTCGGCCAACGGCACGCAGGTGAACGGCGCGCGCGTCGACCGGCGCCGGCTCGCGCTGGGCGACCGTCTGACGGTCGGTGGCGTGCGCATCGTGCTCGAGCAACTCGATCCCGAGCCGGGCGCGGAGGAAGAGGTCGATGTTCCCTCGGGCATGCGCACGCTCACGGGCGAGGCGCGCGCCGAGCGCGACAACCTGCTGGTCTTCGCGCGCACGACGCGCGAGCTCGCGCGCGAGACCGAGCTCTCGCCGCTCCTGCGCCTGATCGTCGACTCGGGCCTCGCGCTGGTGAAGGGCGAGCGCGGCTTCCTGCTGCTCGCCTCGAGCGCTGCCGAGCGCAAGAGCGGCGACCTGCTCGCGCTCGACGTGCGCATCGCGCGCGCCTTCGACGGCGCCGACATCCCGATCCCGAGCTCGCGCCTCTCGCTGGGCATCGCGCACAAGTGCTTCGAGACCGGCAAGCCGCTGCTCTCGATCGATGCCGCGCGCGACGAGCGCTTCAACGGCATGGCCAGCGTCGAGGACCTGCGCCTGCGCTCGGTCATGTGCCTGCCGATCCAGATCGAAAAGCGCGTCGAGGGCGTGCTCTACGTCGACAACCGCCTGCAGCAGAACGCCTTCACCGAGACCGACCTCGAGCTGATGGAGCTCTTCGCCAACCAGGCTGCGATCGCGATCCGCAACGCGCGGCGCGTGGAGGAGCTGCGCGAGCGCTCGCAACGCCTCGAACAATCGCGGCGCCAGATCGAGATGCTCAACGAGCAGCTCGGTCGCAAGGTGCGCGACCGCGACGTGGAACTCGCCGTTGTGCGCCAGGAACTGGCGGTCGAGCGCGGCCGCTACGACTACACCGCGATCGTCGGCGCGTCGGATTCGATGCGCAAGATCTTCCAGCAGCTCGACCGGCTGATCGAGTCCGATCTGCCGGTGATGATCCAGGGCGAGAGCGGCACGGGCAAGGAGCTGATCGCGCGCGCGATCCACTTCAACGGCGCGCGCGCCACGCTGCCCTTCGTGAGCGAGAACTGCGCCGCGCTGCCCGATTCGCTGCTCGAGAGCGAGCTCTTCGGCTACGCCAAGGGCGCCTTCACCGGCGCCTACAAGCAGAAGAAGGGCCTGCTCGAGCAGGCCGACGGCGGCACGCTCTTCCTCGACGAGATCGGCGACATGTCGACCGAGATGCAGAAGAAGCTCCTGCGCGTGCTGCAGGAGGGCGAGTTCCGGCCGGTGGGCAGCGACCAGCGCATCCAGGTCAACGTGCGTCTGCTCGCCGCGAGCCACCGCGAGCTCGAGGACATGGTGCGCGAGGGGACCTTCCGCGAAGACCTGTACTACCGCGTCAACGTGCTCTCGCTGCGCCTGCCGCCGCTGCGCGAGCGGCGCGAGGACATCCCGCTGCTGGCCGAGCACCTGCTCGCGCGCGCGGCGCGCGAAGCCGGCCGGCCCGTGCCGCTCATGCCGCACGAGGTGCTGGCCGCGATCGTCGCGCACGATTGGCCGGGAAACGTGCGCGAGCTCGAGAACGAGATGCGTCGCCTGGTCGTGCTCGCACTGGGCGAAGTGCGACTCGAGCATCTCTCGCGCTCCGTGCTGGAGCGCCGCAGCCTGCGCGCCGGCGGTGGAGCGGCCGCAGCCGAACCCGCGGGCGACATCCGCGCCGCGGTGGCGGACCTCGAGAAGCGCTCGATCGAGTCGGCGCTCGCCGCGGCGGGCGGCAACAAGAGCAAGGCCGCGAGCGAGCTCGGCATCAGCCGTTTCGCGCTGCAGCGCAAGCTCGAGAAGTACGGCGTGGCCACGAAGGGCGAGGAAGCCTCGCTCACCGACGCGGCCGGACAAGCCGAGTAGCTCCGGGATCCGCTCCCGGGGGTAGGATGCGCGCGTGTCGACGAACTCGGAGCCCACGCCCGCCCAAGCAGGCTTCGCGCCCACGCGCTGGAGCCTCGTCGCCGCGGCGCAGGGCCAGAGCGAGCCCGCGCGCGCGGCGCTGGGCGAACTGTGCCAGCTCTACTGGTATCCGCTCTACGCCTACCTGCGCCGTCGCGGCTCGCGCGAGAACGACGCGCAGGACGAGGTGCAGGGCTTCTTCGCCGACCTGCTCGCGCGCGAGGCGCTCTCCGCCGCCGACCCCGCGCGCGGGCGCTTTCGCTCCTTCCTGCTCGTCTCGCTGCGCAACCACCTCGCGCACGAACGCGACCGCGCGCAGGCGCTGAAGCGCGGCGGCGGGGCACAAGTGCTCTCGATCGACTGGCTCTCTGCCGAGGAGCGCTTCCGCCTCGAGCCCGCCGACTCCGACACACCCGAGCGCGTTTTCGAGCGCGCCTGGGCGACCGCGCTGCTCGAGCGCACGCTCGCGCGCCTGGAGGCGGAGTTCGAGGCGAAAAGCCGCGGCACGCTCTTCCGCGCGTTGCGCGAGCGCATCGGCGATTCGAGCAAGGAGATCCCCGACACCCCGGCGGTGCGCGGGTTGAAGATGAACGAGCAGTCGCTGCGCGTGACCGTGCACCGGCTGCGCAAGCGCTACCGCGAGATCCTGCGCGAGGAGGTCGCGCAGACGGTCGCGACGCCGGCGGACGTGGACGAGGAGCTGCGCGCGCTCTTCGAGACCTTTTCCAGGTAACGCCCACGGGAGCGCCCGTTAATGCAACGCGTGCTCGAAGGCCCCCCGACCTGTCCCCACTGCTCGGCCCAGCTCGCGCCGACCGCGGCGCAGGGCTCGCTCTGTCCACGCTGCCTGCTGGCGCAGGGCATGGCGCACTCCGACACGGCCGTGGGCGAGCGCGCCGGGGCTCCGCCACTGCCGCCCGAGGTGGCCGAGATCGCGCCGCTCTTCCCCGAGCTCGAGATCACGCAGCTGCTCGGCCAGGGTGGCATGGGTGCGGTCTACAAGGCGCGCCAGCGCGCGCTCGGCCGCTCTGTCGCGCTCAAGATCCTCACCCCGCGCCCGGGCGACGAAGCCGGTTTCGCCGCGCGTTTCGAGCGCGAAGCACACGCGCTCGCGCGCCTGGCGCATCCCAACGTGGTCGGCATCCACGACTCCGGCCGCACGCAGGGCCGCTGCTGGCTGCTGATGGAGTACGTCGAGGGTGTCAACCTGCGCGCGCTGCTGCGTTCGGGCGAGCTCGACGTGCCGCGCGCGCTCGCCATCGTGCGCCAGATCTGCGACGCGCTCGAGTTCGCGCACGAGCAGGGCATCGTGCACCGCGACATCAAGCCCGAGAACGTGCTCGTCGACACCAGGGGCCGCGTCAAGATCGCGGACTTCGGCCTGGCGAAGATCGTGGGCGAGGAGCCCAGCGGCGAGCCGATCACGCGCACGCAGCAGTCGATGGGCACGCCGCAGTACATGGCGCCCGAGCAGCTGACCGGCTCGAAGAGCGTCGACCACCGCGCGGACATCTACTCGCTGGGTGTCGTGTTCTACGAGCTGCTCACGGGCGAGCTGCCGCTCGGACGCTTCGAGGCGCCCTCGCAGCGCGTGCACATCGACGTGCGCCTCGACGAGGTCGTGCTGCGCGCGCTCGAGCGCGCGCCCGAGCGCAGATACCAGCACGCGACCGAGATGAAGACGGGCATCGACAAGCTCGACGAGCCGGTGCCGGCGCCGCCTGCGGCAGTCCCCGCGCCGGACGATCCGCCGAGCATGTTCGTGCTGCTCTCGCTTCTGATCGTGCCGGCGCTGCTGCACCTCTCGCTCACCGGCCTGGGGATCGCGGGCACGCAGGGCGAGTGGATCCGGGGCGCGAGCTCGGCGCTGACCGTGCTCGGGCTCGGTGCACTCGCTTGGCATTGGAGACGGGACAGGCGCGGCGCAGTGCTGCGCTACGGCATGTCCCTTGCGGTCGCAGGCCTCACGCTGCTCGGTTTCGCGCGTGCTCCCAGGCTGGCGGCGTGGTTCGAAGCTCATCTCGATCTCGATCCGCGCCCAGTGGACGGCTGGATCGTACGCCTGCTCCTCGCCGTGCTCCTGTTCGAGGTCTTGCGCATGGCCTGGGGCGCGCGACAGCAACTCGCCGTGCGCCTTGCGCACCGTCCCTATGCGCTGCGCGTCGACCTGCTGCTCCTCGGCGGAGCGACGCTGCTTTCTTTCATCTTCGGATCCTCGTCCTCAACCGAGTTGTTCCGGGCCCAGTTCGAAGTTCCCCTGCTCGTGGGACTGCTCGCATTCGCCGAAGGGATCGCCTGCGCCCGCCCCGTGATCGGTCCGGAGCCGCGCAAGTGGTTGCGCGAGCGCATCGAGGAGAATCGCGGCTCAGAAGAGCCGACCGAGGTGCCGCGCACCCGCTGGGTGCGTGGGATCGTCTTGCCCGTGCTCGTCGCGATCTCCGCGTGGGTGATGAGCGTCTACACGAGCGCGTGGGGCTGGTACGGAGCTCTCGCGAGCAGCCTCGTCCTCGCGCTCGCGATCGTGGGCTACCTGCAGCAGTCGCTCGCCTCCGCCGTCCTCGGGGAACTGCGCAAGGAGTCTGCCGCGCTGCGCACGCTGCGCGCGGTCTGTGCGCTGGTCGTGCTCTCGTTCGGCGCCATGGGGATCGGTGCCGCCGCGCTCGGACTGGGTCCCCGGGAGTCGGACTTCCCGAAGACCCCGAGCAGCGACCGGCTCGTGCACCTGGCAGAGCTCGTCGCCGCGAGCTCGCACGAGAGCAACGATCCGCTGCGCGAGCTGCCTGCGCGCATCCAGGGCGCGAACCTCACGAGCGATCGGACCGACTTGGTTCTGCCTCCGAGGGTCGAGGTGTCCGGACCCGATGCGTGGAACGCCGCGCTGCTCGTGTTCCTCGCGCCGGCGCTGCTCGTCGGGACGCGTCGGTTCTACAACAGCTGGGGCGGCTGCTACCGCCACTGTGTCGAGACGCTGCTGATCGTGCTCGCGGGCTGGGTCGGCAGTCTGCCGGTGCGCGCGCTGCTGCATGTGCGATTTGCCCAGCCCAAGCGGCTCGTCCTCGAGGCGAGTTTCCCGTTCTCGCAGCAGGACGCGAGCGAGGCGCTGCGCAGCGTGCTCGAGGAGGAAGGCTGCCGCGTGATCGCCTCGGAAGCGCTGCGGTACTCCGACGGCGACTCCACGGTGCTCTTCTACGAGGCGCTGCGATCCGATGGGCCCGGCGGGATCGAGCTCGAATGCGAACTCGCGGGCGACGCGGGCCACTGGGGCTCCGGGGTACGCCTCGACGCGGGCGAGGTGTCGGAGCGTTCGCGCGCCGCCGTGCGGGAGGCGCTCACGCGCATCCTCCAGGCGACGCGCAGCCGCTGAGTCGGTTTCCACGCCCGCCCGGGGTGCTATGCTCCCCGCGGATGGGCCGTCGAACACGAGATCTCCTGTGCCGCGTCGCCGCGAGCCTGCTGCTCGCCTGCGTGCTGCACGCCGACGTGCTGGTGATGAAGGACGGCCGGCGCATCGAGGGCACGGTTACCGCGCAGGACGCGAAGACGGTCAAGATCCACACCAGCTACGGCGACTTCGAGTTCCCCGCCAAGGACGTCGAGCGCGTCGAGAAGGGCAAGACGCGCGGGGCGGAGTTCGAGGAGCGCTTCGCGGCGGCCAAGACCGCTGAGGAATTCTTCGAGCTCGGCCAGTGGGCGCAGGAGCACAAGCTCTCCGCCGAGGCGAAGAAGGCCATGAAGCGCGTGCTCGAGCTCGATCCGCTGCACGCGGGCGCGAACGGATTCTTCGGCAAGGTGCTCTACAAGGGCGAGTGGATGACGCCCGAGGAGCGCGACAAGCGCGCGGCGGCGGACGCCGAGAGCGAGATGCTCGCCCAGGGCTTCGTGCGCTGGAAGGACCAGTGGGTGACGCCGGAGGAGAAGGCGCACCTGGCGCGCAACGAGGTGCTCGTCGAGGGCCAGTGGATCCCCTTCGAGGAGGCGCAGCGCAAGCAGGGGCTCGAGCTCTTCGGCGAACAGTGGCTGCCGCGCGCCGAGGCGCTCGCGCGCACGGACGAAGCCGCAGTCGAGGCGGTGCTGAAGCAGCCGCTTGCGAAGGTGCTCGGCGACGACGTGCTCGTCGCGGGCGACTACCCCGAAGACGAGTTGGCGAAGATCGTCGAGGGCCTGGCCAAGGGGCGCGCGTGGTTCGACGCGACCTACAAGACGCCCGCGGGCGTGGAGCTGCTCGGCGGGCGGCTCGCCGAGGTGTACGTGTGGAACAACCCTGAACTCTACACGGGCAGCATCGCGCACTTCGCCGCGGGGACGCAGTCGATCCCGCCCGGCTGGGCCGAGGCGGTGCAGCGCGCGTTCGGCTTCGTGTACTGGGATCCGATCCCGCTCTCCTCGGCGCGGCAGTGGCTGCGCTCGGAGGCCGACATCGAGGGCCACTGCTACCACCACTGGGGGCACCTGCTCGCGAACCGGCTGGGCTACGACGGGCGCTTGCTGCCACCCTGGTACGAGGAGGGACTCGCAGCGCTGATGGAGTTCCGTGTGCACGGCGAGAACCTGGTCTTGTGCAAGGGCGAACTGGTCGAGAAGCCGATCCCCGGCGCGGATACCGGCGGCTCGCGCAAGGGCCGCGTGCACGAGACCAAGGTGGCGAAGAAGAAGGAGCCGCCGCCGGAGTTCGACGCGCGCACGATGCGCTCGGGCGGCTGGCGCGGCGCGCTCAAGAACGGAATCGACGCGATCCCGGCCTTCGACGAGCTCGCTTCGCGCCAGTTCGACGAGCTCACGCTGCCCGAGATCACGGCTTCGATGGCGATCGTCGAGTGGATCGAGAGCCACGGCCCGGGCGCGCTGCGCGCCTTCCACGACGAGCTGCGCAAGGCCGCACCTCCCGCGCCCAACCGCGTGCTGCCCAACGTGCACCTGCGCGAGGCCTGCTACGAGCAGGCCTTCCAGGCCGCGGTCAAACTCTCCTGGACGGACGCCGACGCGGCTTGGCGCGCATGGGCGCGGACCCGGTGAAGAAGACGCGCGAACTGCCGCAGATCCCGGGCTACCGGATCGAAGGCGTCGTCGGACGCGGCGCGACGGGAGTCGTCTACCGCGCGCGACAGAACTCGGTCGACCGCGTGGTCGCGCTCAAGGTGCTGCACCCCGAGCTGGTCGGCAGCGCGAGCGCGTTGCGGCGCATGCAGCGCGAGGCACGCCTGACGGCCAAACTGGCGCACCCCAACATCATCTCGGCCATCGACATGGGCGAGCTCGACGGCCAGCTGTGGTACGCGATGGAGCTCATCGACGGGCTCTCGCTGGCTGAACGCATCGCCGAGCGGCCGCTCTCCGAGCGCGAGGCGCTGCGCATCTTCATCCCGCTCTGCGAGGCGCTGCGCCACGCGCACGAGCGCGGCGTCGTGCACCGCGACATCAAGCCGGCCAACATCCTGATCGAGCGCGGCGGGCGCGCGCTGCTCGTGGACCTGGGTCTGGCCTACTCCGAGAGCGATCCGGTGTTGACCAAGAGCGGCGGAACGCTGGGCACGCCGCACTACATCAGCCCCGAGCAGGCGCGCGATCCCGCGAGCGCCGACGTGCAGAGCGACCTGTGGTCCTTCGGCGCGACGCTCTACCACGCGGTGACGGGCCGCACGCCTTTCCGCGGCGAGAACGTGGCCGAGATCCTCTCCAACGTGCTCTACGCGCGCGTGCCGGATCCGCGCGAGCAGGCGAGCGCGCTCTCGAGCGGCATCGTGCTCGTGCTGCGCAAGTGCCTCACGCGCGACCGCGAGTCGCGTTACAAGGACCCGGCCGAGCTGCTGGCGGACCTCGAGCGCCTGCGCGAGCGCCGCGCGCCGCAGATCGCCAGGAGCGGGCTCGATCCGCTCGAGCGCCGCCCGCTCGGCGGGCCACGCCTCGTGGCGCTGATCGCCGCGGGAGTACTGGTGCTCGTAGGGGGAGCGTGGCTTGGCTGGCGCACGCTCGCCTCGGGCTCGCGCGGCGGTGACGAGGACACGCTGCACGATCCCTTCGCCGCGCTCGACCAGGCCTGCGAGGGGCCGGCGACGGGTGTCGGCGCGGCGCTGGCCGAGGTCGAGCGCCGCTCTGCCAGCGAAGAGCTCTCGCCGCACGCCCGCGCGCACCTTGACTCGATCCGCAACCGCCTCGTACAGCGGCTCGACGGCGAACTCGTCTCGCACAAGGCCGAGGTCGAGGCCGAGGCCGAGAAGCACCTCGTCGCGCGCGACTTCGAGGGCGCGCTGCGCCTTTCGCAGGCCAACCCGCGCACGGCGCTCGCCGCGCGGATCGGCACGCGCTCGCTGCCGGAGACGCAGAGCAACGAGCTCGACGCCTGGCGCAAGACGCTCGAGCAGCGCGTGCGCGAGGCGCGCGACGGCGCCGAGCAGACCTTCACGGCCGAGCTCGACCACTACGGCGACGAGTTGCGCCTGCGCGTGGATGCGCTCGAACAGCAGGGCGACTGGAAGTCCGCGCACGAGCTCACCTCGCGCTCGCCCGAGCAGCTGCTCGCCGACAGCGGGGTCGACACGCGCGGGATCCAGACGCGCGTGCTCGACCTGCGCAGCAACGCGCTGCGCGAACGCGTGGACGCGCGCCGCAAGGCGCTGGTCGAGTCCTGGACGCGCACCGACCAGGACCTCGTCAACTGGATCGAGTCGCGCACGCAGGGGCTCTCGCGCGAGCTCGAGGCGCGCCGCACGAGGGCTGCGTCGCGTGCGCTGCAGAGCGAGTTCGACGAGGAGCTCGAGCGGCGCGGGACCAACCCGGAGAAGATGCCCGTCGGCCTGCCGCACTACGCGCTCGAGGCGGTCGTCGCGCAGGGCCAGAAGCTCGACGAGCTCGAGCAGGCCAACGCGGAGGAGGATTCGGCGCACCTCTTCGACGAGCTCGAACAGCAGACCGAGCCCTTCTGGCGCGCGCGCAGCTACGAGGAGGTCGAGCGGCGCTTCGGCCAGGCCGAGGGCCTGCTGCGCGGCAAGCCGGCCGCGCGCGCCGCGTTGCGCGTGCGCGAGGCGCGTCTCCTGACCGATGTGCTCGACCGCGCGGCCAAGACGCTCGTGCGCTCGAGCAACCAGCGCATGGAGCTCACGACCGGCACCGTGCCGGAGGTCGGCCTGCTCGAGGTGCCGCCCGATCCGCTGGCGAACGGCTTCAAGCTGCGCCCCGATGGAGCGGTGCCGCGCTCGCTCGTGCTGCGCCGGCCGCAGAGCGGCGAGAAGTCGCTCGCGACCGAGTCGCTCGCACACCTCGCGGGCCTTGGGCCCGACGACGTCAACGACCCTTCGGACCGGCTGCTGCGCGCGCTGTTCCTGTTCCACGAGGCCGAGCCCGGCGATCTCACGCTGCTCGAGGGCGTGCGCACGCTGCTCGACCGCGGACCGATGCCTGCCGCCGACACGCAGCTCGTGGAGGACCTCGGCCGGCGCGTCGCCGAACGGCACGGCCGTACACTCGATCTGGCCGACCGCGAGAAGCGCGAGAAGCTGCTCCAGCGCCTCAAGTCGCTGCGCTCGATGGTGGACCACGGAGGCGACGCGCGCACCGCGCGCGACATGGCCGACGACCTGCTCAAGGCGGACGTCTGGCGCGAGGACGAGCGCGCGGAGTTGCGTACGATCCGCGACGAGCAGGCGCAGCGATTGCAGAGCGGGCCGCTCGAGGAGCTCGCGAGCAGCTTCTCGCCCGACGCGCTCGAGGATGCCGGGAGCGGCCGCGTGCGGCTCTTCTTCGATCTTTCCAAGCAGCACGGCGGGGCGCTCAAGCAGGGCGCGTGGATCCTGAACCAGCGCGGCTGGGCACCGGCCTTCGCCGCGCGCAGCGACGACGAACTGCTCGAACGCGAGGGGCCCTCGCTGCAGCTCGAGCCGCTGCGCACCGACAAGGACCCGATCGAGATCACGCTGCAGCTCGAGCAGCCCGCCGACCAGCCGCCGCGCGTGCTGCTCGTCTCGGTCGCGGGCCTGCACGTGGGCTTCCTCGGAGCGACCGACACGAGCAAGGCGCGCTGGCTGGCGAGCTCGCGCAGCGCGGCCGAATTGCTGGAGCAACTGCGCCGGGGCGGAGGCCGCCCGTTCCCCGGCTGGCAGGCCGGTTCGAGGCCGAACCTGCAACTCGTGTGCTCGCGCGCGCCTGGACGCGTGCAAGTCAAGCTCGACGGTAGCATCATCGACCGCATGGACCTGCCCACCTCGCGCCTGGATGCCCCGCCCGAACTCGTCGTGCGCGCGTGGGAGCCCCTGCGACTGCTCACCTTCTCGATCGTTGCTCGCCGCTGAGATCGGCACCCGCATGACCCAACGCGAGGAACTCACGGTCGACGAACCGGGCCGCCTGCTCGACTTCCTGCGCGCGAGCCTGACGGGCTGGAAGCGCAAGACGCTCGAACAGCGCGTGCGCGAGGGCTGCGTCGAGGTCAACGGCGCGGTCGTCGTACGTCCGCACCACGTGCTCGGCGCGGGCGACCGCGTCTGCGTCGGCGCTGCGGGAACGGGCGTGCCGCCGCTTGCCGCGCCCGAAGGCTGCACGATCCTGCACCACGACGAGTGGCTGGTCGCGATCGACAAGCCCGCCGGGCTGCTCTCGGTCCCGCTCGACGGGCGGCGCGGCCGCAGCGCGCTCGGGCTCGTGCGCGACGCGCTCTCGCGGCCAGGACGGCCCGCGCGACTGTGGCCCGTGCACCGGCTCGATCGCGAGGCCTCGGGCGTGCTGCTCTTCGCGCGCACGAGCGAGGCGCGTGACGCGCTGCAGGAGTCCTGGACGCAGGCGCACAAGCTGTACCTGGCGCTGGTCGAGGGCCGTCCGATTCCGCCGCACGGCGTGATCGAGACGCCGCTGTGGGAGGACGCCGGCCTCAACGTGCACGCCGGCAAGCACGCGGACGCCAAATCCGCGCGCACGCGCTACCGCACGCTCGAGAACGTGGGCGAGCGCTCGCTGCTCGAAGTCGAGCTCGACACCGGGCGCCGGCACCAGATCCGCGTGCACCTCGCCTCGATCGGCCACCCGATCGTCGGCGATCCGCGCTACGGGACGCGCGCGGGGCGCATGGGCCTGCACGCGCAGCGCCTGCGCGTCGAGCACCCCGGACGCAGCGAGCCGATCCAGTTCGAGGCGCCGGTGCCCGCGGCGCTGCGGGCCCTGCTCGGGCGCGCTGCGCGCTGAAGGCCGGATTCCACCCTAGGCAGGGCGCGCGCTCGCGAGCATCATCGAAGGCCTCATGCGCATCCTCCGCCTGCTCGGCTGCCTGCTGCTCCTCACCGGCGCGGCGCGCGCCAATACGATCGACGTGTCGATCCAGTTCTTCCAGTTCACCGGCCAGCACCTGACGATCCAGCTCGGCGACACGGTGCGCTGGACGAACCTGGACTCGACCACGCACACCTCGACGGAGGGCACGGACCTGCTGCTCAACGGGAACGAGGCCTGGCACCACTCCTTCCCGCCCGGATCGGCGTCGTTCAGCGTCACGTTCGACGCCGCTTTCCTGGCCGCGAACCCGCGGGCCGGCGACCGCTACGACTACTTCTGCCTGCCGCACACCTCGATGCGCGGTTCGATCACCGTCGTCAACGGGCCGGGGACGCCCTTCTGCTTCTGCTCGCCGATCGGGCCCTGCAGCAACCGCGACTACGGCGCGGGCTGCACCTGGGTCGGCAACGATCGCGGCGCGCGCCTGCTCGGAGCGGGTACGACGAGCGTCGCGGCGGACGATCTGCTGCTGGTGACGGATCTCTTGCCGACCAACCGCACCTGCCTCGTCTTTCGCGGCATGAGCCAGATCGCGCAGACGCAGATGGGCGAGGGCTGGCGCTGCGTCGGCTCGCCGCTCCTGCGCTTTGGCGCGCAGGACTCGGGCGCAGGCGGCTCGATCGTGCTCGGGCCTGGCATCGTGGCGACCTCGGCCGCGAGCCCCACGCCGATCCTTCCGGGACAAACCTGGTACTTCCAGACCTGGTACCGCGACCCGGGCAGCCCCTGCGGCAACACGACCAACATCTCGAACGGCTACGAGCTCGGGTTCACGCCCTAGCCGCGCGCGGCTCAGACGAAGACGGCGACCTCGTCGAGCGGCTTCTTCACGAGTGCCGCCTGCGGCACGACGCAGTCGGGCGTGGGATAGCCCAGCGGAACGAGCAGATACGGCTTCTCGTGCGCGGGCCGGCCGAGGATCTCGCCCAGGAAGCCCATCGGGCTGGGGGTGTGCGTGAGCGTCGCGAGGCCGGCGTGCTGCGCGGCGGCGAGCAGCAGCCCGCACGCCAGGCCGACCGACTCGTGGATGTAGTACAGCTGCTCGTCGCGGTCGCCCTTCACGAGCCGGAAGACGACGATCAGCCAGGGCGCGCGCTCGAGGAACTCCTTGTTCGCGTCCGTGCCCAGCGGCGCCAGCGCCTCGAGCCACTCGCGCGGCGCGCGCTTGGCGTAGAACTCGCGCTCCTCCTCCTCGGCGGCGAGGCGGATGCGGCGCTTGGTCGCGGGATCCTGCACGCACACGAAGCGCCAGGGCTGGCGGTTCGCGCCGCTGGGTGCGCTCGCGGCGCTGCGCACGATCCACTCGACCGTCGCGCGCGAGACGGGCTCTTCGCTGAACATGCGCACGCTGCGGCGCCGGCGCATGACCTCGTGGAAGGCGCGCGCCGATTCCTCGGCCGGCGCAGCGGGCACGTAGCGCTCGGGATAGGGGACGAAGACGGGCTCGCGCATGTGCGGAAGCTCCTCTATTTCAGGCCGAAGTGCTGCGCGCGCGAGAGCGCGATCAGCGCGAAGGCGGTACCGTAGGGCTTGTGGTAGCTGTAGAGCGGGTAGTCCCAGAACGAACCGTCCGGCTCGCGGCAATACTCGACCGCGTCGACCAGGAGCGGCCAGAAGCGCGCCTGCTGCTCGCGGTCGAGCTTCTCGAGCACGTAGGCCGCGTAGGCGTGGCCGTAGAGGTAGAAGTAGCCCGAGATGTGGTACCAGCTCTCGTGCGGGATCGGCCGGCGCACGCCCGCCTTCTGGTAGTCGCGGCCGAGTACGAGCAGCTTCTCGAGGCTCTTGGCGTAGGTCTCCTTCGAGATCTTCTCGCCGAAGCCCTCGAGCACGAGCAGGCACGCCGGTGTGCGGCAGGCCGAGCCGATCGTCTCGTTGATGTCCATGCGCGGGCGGTACTTCAGGTACTCGCCGTAGAGGAAGGAGTCGTCGGGGAGGCGCGAGCGGCGTACGTGGTCCACCGCGCGATCGACCATCTTCTGCGGCAGCTCGACGTGCACGTCGCGCGCGCGCTGCATGCCGAGCAACATGGTCGCGGTCGTGAAGCTCATCGAGGTGAACGAGGGCTGGTAGGTCGGTACCGCGTCCAGGCTCAGGTAGCCCCAGCCGCCGTCGAGCGTCTGGTACTGGCCGAGGCGCTCGACGATCTTGGCCGAGGCGGCGCGCAGCTGCGGGACGCGCGAGGACTCGGGATCGCGCGCGATCTCCTCGCCGAAGCACTGCAGCGCGTAGCCGAAGCTCCAGACGTTGTAGTGCTCCATCCCGCTCTGGCGCTTGACGTCGAAGTCCGCGAGCAGGAAGTCGAGCGCGCGCGCGATCGCGGCCTTCACGGGTGGCGTCTCTTGTTCGCTGTCGCGCAGCGCGATCACGCACAGCGCGGTCGTCGCGACGCGGAAGGCCTCTTGCGAGCCGGGGATCGAGGCCAGCACCTCGATCGGCCGCGGGGATTCGTGCGTGCCCCAGGAGCCGTCCTGGTTCTGGTTCTCGACCAGCCACTGCACCGCGCCGTCGACCGCGACCTTCACGTCGACGTGCTCGGCTCGCGGCCAGGCGCCGTCCTGCGCGGGCGGCGGCGCGAGCGGCGCAGCCGGAGTCTGGAACAGCGCGAGCAGCAGCGCGAGGATCATGGATGCACCGTGGCGTGCGAGCCGTAGAGCGCACCCGTGAGCGGTGCCTCGAGCGTGACGCTCGCCTCGCACTGCCCGTTCGCGCGCGCGTAGGGGTCGACGTGCAGGCTGCCGCGCGCCTGCGAACCTGCGCTGACCACGAGCTTCGCTCCTTCGGCGAGTTGCGCGAGCTCCGCCTCGGCCAGGTCGAGCGCGAGTACCGAGGGCGCCGGGTCGGCGACCAGGAACAGGTCCTGGCGGAAGGCGAGCATGCTCCCGCGCTCGTAGCGCGGCGGCGTGCGCCCGGGGCGGTAGTCCTTGGCCGAGCCGTGCAGCAGGACGCCCGCGCGCGGCGCGCGCAGCGCGAGCATCTCGCGGTCGCGGCGCAACTTCGCGAGCTTCTCCTGCTGGTCGCGCAGTGCTTCGGCCGAACGCCGCTGCGCGTCGGCGCGCGCGCGCGCGTCGATCGCCTGCTGCTGCACCAGGCGCTCGAGCGCCTCGGCCTGCGTACGCGCCTGCTCCTCCTTCTGCTCGGTCTGCAGCGCGAGTTCGAGCGCTTCGCGGTAGCTACTGCGGTCGCGCGAGAGCTGGGTCGAGGTCTTCGTCAGCTCGAGCGAGCGGCGCGAGCGCTTGAGCACGATGTCCTCGGTCGCGTCGACGAGCGCGTCGGCCTTGTACATCTTCTCGAGCTGGTCGAGCTCGTCGGTCTCGTCTTCGACGCGCGCCTGTTCCTGGCGCTTCTGGATCTCGTCGCCGCGCTTCTGAAATGCGAGTTCGGAGCGCTGCCAGCCTTCGAGTGAGCGCCGCGTGCGCTCGAGGGCCGCCCGCGCGAGGTCCAAGGCCGAGCGCGCGGCGCTCTCGTCGATTCGGTCGTGCTCCAGCACGCCCTGATGGCGCACGCTGGCCGACTGCGCCTCGAGCTCGGCCTTGTGGAGCTCCTCGTCGATCGCGCGCGTGTCGAGCGTCGCGATCACATCGCCCTGCGCGACCGCCGTGCCCGCGGGCTTCGCGTCGAGCACGAGCAGTGCGCCCGAGTATTGCTCGGGCCAGATCGAGAGCGCGGCGGCGCCGCTGGGGACGAAGGTGCCGGTCTTCTCCAGGCGGCCGGCGGGGGCGGCTGTGGCGCTGCCGGTGGCCACGGGCGCGTGGCCGCTCGTCGCGCAGGCGCCGGAGAGGAGTGCGAGGCAGGCAAGGAGCGCGAGTGTGCTGAGCTTCATCGTGGCAGCAGGGTAGCAATGGGCGCGCACACTCGCTTGAATCTGGCGGTCATGCAGGCTGGAATCCTCGAACTGCGCGCGGAGGTCGCGCGTGTCTTCGGCATCGAGTCGCTGCGACCGTTCCAGGAGCACGCGATCGAAGCCAGCCTCGCGGGCCGCGACCTCGTGCTCGTGCTGCCCACCGGAGGAGGCAAGAGTCTGTGCTTCCAGGCGCCGGCGCTGGTGCGGCCGGGCCTGACGCTGGTCGTCAGCCCGCTGATCGCGCTGATGAAGGATCAGGTCGACGGCCTGCGTCAGAGCGGCGTCGCAGCCGCGATGCTGACCAGCGCGCAGGACGTGTCGGAGCGCCGCGCCGTGCACGAGGCGCTCGAGCGGCGCGAGTTGAAGCTGCTCTACGCAGCACCCGAACGGCTCGTGCTCGACGGCTTCCTCGAACGCCTCGTCGCGCTCGGGCTCTGCGCCATCGCGGTGGACGAGGCGCACTGCATCAGCCACTGGGGCCACGATTTCCGGCCGGAGTACCGTCAGCTGGGGACGCTGCGTGCGCGCGCGAGCGGCATCCCTGTGCAGGCCTTCACCGCGACCGCCAACGAGCGCGTGCGGCGCGACATCGTGAGCGAGCTCGGCCTCTCCGATCCGCTCGTGCTCGTGGCACCCTGCGACCGGCCCAACCTGACGTACCGTGTGCAGCCGCGGCGCGAGCTCTTGAACCAGATCCGCGGCGTGCTCGAGCGCCACCGCGGCGAGGCCGGCATCGTCTACGCCATCTCGCGCAAGGAGGTCGAGCGCCTCGACGCCGAGCTGCGCAAGAGCGGCGTGAAGAGCGTCGCCTACCACGCCGGTCTGGATCCCGACGTGCGCCGTCGCGCGCAGGAGGCCTTCGCCCGCGAGGAGGTCGACGTGGTCGTCGCCACGGTCGCCTTCGGCATGGGCATCGACCGCACCGACGTGCGCTTCGTGCTGCACGCGGCGCTGCCCAAGGGTCTCGAGCAGTACAGCCAGGAGACCGGGCGCGCGGGCCGCGACGGTCTGCCGGCCGAGTGCGTGCTGTTCCACTCGGGCAGCGACTTCTTCAGCTGGAAGAACCTGATGGAGCGCAGCCACGAGGAGGCGCGCGCGCGCGGCGAGTCGCCCGACCCCGCGGCTCTCGAGGGCTCGATCGAGCGCCTCTCGCAAGTGCGCAACTTCGCCACGCGCATGGTCTGCCGCCACCGCCAGCTGGTCGAGCACTTCGGCCAGGCCTGGGAATCCACGGCGAGCTGCGAGGCCTGCGACGTGTGCCTGGCGGAGATCGAGCCCGCGCCCGACTCGACCATCTTGGCGCAGAAGATCCTCTCCGCCGTCGTGCGCTGCGAGCAGCGCTACGGCGCCGCGCACGTCACCGACGTGCTGCGCGGCGCGGCGACGCAGAACATCACGCGCACGGGGCACGAGCGCCTCTCGGTCTACGGCTTGTTGCGCGAGAACTCGGTGGGTGAGGTGCGCGGCTGGATCGACCAGCTCGTGGGCCAGGATCTCTTGCGCGTCGCGGGCGAGCGCTATCCCGTGCTGGTCGTCTCGCCGACCGGCGGCGAAGTGCTGCGGCGCACGCGCGAGGTGACGCTCTACGCGCTGCCGCCCGAGCGCGCGCCGAAGAAGGGCACGCGGCAGTCGCGGCGCACGCTCGCGCCCGAGGCCGGCGAGATCCTGCCGGTGGACGAGCGGCTGTTCGAGCGGCTGCGCGAACTGCGCCGCACCCTCGCGCGCGAGCGCGGCGTGCCGCCCTACATCATCTTCAACGACCGCACGCTGGAGCAGATGGCCGCGCACCGGCCGCGCACGAGCGAGGAGTTCCGCGCGATCAAGGGTGTCGGCGACAAGAAGGCCGCGGAGCTCGGCCCGGCCTTCCTCGAATGCATAGCGGGCGGCGATCGCGTCTAGGCGATCAACCCCCGCAGCGCTTCGCCGAAGCGCCGCACGTCGTCGAGGTCGTTGTGCACCCAGGCGCTCGCGCGCAGCGTCGCCTCGACGCCGCAGGCATCGTGCAGCGGGTGCGCGCAGTGCCGTCCGGCGGAGACCAGCACGCCGAAAGCGTCGCTGAGCGTGCGCGCGGCGGTCTCGGCGTCCAGGCCGCGCGGCGGCAGTGCCAGCGCGACGAGCGGGATGCGCGCGGCGGCATCGACGGGCCCGAGCAGGCGCACGCCGGGCAGATGCGCGCGCTCCTCGAGCAGCGCGCGCGCGAGCTCGCGGCCGTGCTGTTCGACCTGCGGCATGCCGATTTCGCGCAACAAGCGCAGCGCGGCCGCGAGGCCGAGTACGCCTTCGACATTGGGCGTGCCGGCCTCGAAGCGTTGCGGACCGCTGCGCAGCTCGCAACCCTGCGCGTCGACGCGCGCCACCATGCCGCCGCCCCAGCGTTGTGGTGCGAGGCGTTCGAGCCAGTCCTCGCGCGCGTAGAGCGCGCCGCTGCCGCTGGGGCCGCCGAGCTTGTGGCCCGAGAAGGCGTAGAAGTCGCACTCGAGCTCGCGCACGTCGAGCGCGAGGTGGCCCGCGCCTTGTGCGCCGTCGACGAAGACGGGAATGCCGCGCGCGTGCGCCAGCGCCGAGATCTCGCGCAACGGCGCGATCGCTCCGAGCACGTTCGAGGCGTGGTGCACGGCGACGAGCCTGGTGCGCGGTGTGAACAGCCCGGCGAGCCCCGCGTAGAGCGGCGTGCCGCGCTCGTCGAGCTCGAGCACGCGCGTCGCGCAGCGCTGGCGCCAGGGCAGCAGGTTCGAGTGGTGCTCGGCGCCCGTCAACAGCACCTCGTCCTGGGGTGCGAGGCCCAGCGCGCCGGCAACGAGGTTGGCGGCCTCGGTCGTGCCGCTGGTGAAGACGATCTCGGAGCTGGAGGCGCCCAGAAAGTTCGCGACCTCGTCGCGCGCCGCCTCGAAACGTTCGCTCGCCTCGGCCGCCAGCGCGTGCACGCCGCGGTGCACGTTGGCGCTGTACTGCTCGTGGTACTCGCGCAGGGCCTCGAGCACGGCGCGCGGACGCGGCGTGGTCGAGGCGTTGTCGAGCCAGGCGATGCGCCGGCCGCCGAGTTCGCGCGCGAGCAGCGGGAATTGAGCGCGCAGCGCGGAGAAGTCGGCGCTCATGGGCGCTCCCGCACGAGCGTGGCGGCGTCGACGTGCAAGGCGCGCACGAGGCGGTACTTGCCCGAGGCTTCGACCGGCAGGCTGCTCACGCGGCGCGTGCGAGGTTCACAGCCGAGCAGCGCGGTCAGCGCCTCTTGCGCGCGCGCGAGTTCGAGCTCCTCGGTTCCGTCGCCGACGAGATCGAGTTCGACCTCGCGTGCGCCACGCTGCACCACACGGTAGTTGAGCAGCCCGCGCACCTCCGCCAGCGCGCGGTCGACGCTGCGCAGCGTCACGAGGCGGCCGTCCGCCGCCACCAGCGTGTCCTGCGCGCGGCCCTCGATGGATTCCAGCGTCAGGCCCGGCGCGCCGCACGGGCACGGACCCTGTGCGGGGCGCACGAGGTCGCCCGTGTCGAAGCGCACCAGGTTGAGCCACGGATTGCGCAGCGGGGTGACCAACACCAGCGCCACGCCGGGCAGCGCCGCAAGAGGTGCGAGCTCGACGTGGCTCCAGGCGGCGTTGTGGTGCTGGCGGCCGTGCTCGCACTCGCAGAAGACGAAGCCGCACTCGGTCGAGCCGTAGGCGTCGACGAGCGGCGCGTCGAAGGCGCGCTCGATCGCAGCGACGTGGCGCCGCGAGGGGAACTCGTAGCTGAGGTCGATGAACTTCGGCTGCACGGGCCGCCGCCCGAGCGCGAGCAGGCGCGTCGAGAAGTACGCCAGGTAGGCCGGGTCGGCCTCCAGTGCGTGCGGTGCGAAGCGCTCGAGCTCGTCGGCCATGCGCAGCACCTCGGCGTCCGACCAGCGGCCCGGGTCGACGGTCTGGTTGAGGAACAGCGTGCGCTCGCCCTCGATGCGCTCCTCCATCGGCAGCGCGCCGACGTGGCACAGGTTTCCCGAGCACACCGGCGTCGTGAGCACCGCCTCGCGGAAGCCCTTGCGACGGACCCACTCGGCGCACACGCGGTGCGCTGTGAAGCCTTCGAGTTCCTGCGCGTCCCACCAGGGCTGGTGCCAGAGCACCTGCACGCGCTCGCCGCTCGTGCCGCTGGTTCCGACCAGCGCGACTTCGCCGCTGCGCAGCAGCTCGGGCAGCGCCTGACCCTCGGGGACGAAGCCGTGCGGGAAGGCGCGTCGCATTCCCTCCTTGGAGAGCACAGGGAAACGCGCCAGCGCCTCGTCCGTGCTCTCGCCCTCGCGCGGCGCGCCGACGCCGCGGTAGAGCGGCACGCGCTGCGCGCAGTGCTCGAGCACCTCGCGCAGCGTGCGCGGCGGATCCAGGACGAGGCTCACGCGGTCCAAGATCGCGCAGCCGCGCGCTGCATGCAAGAATATGCCCGTGAGCGCGACCTTCTACCTGTGTGCCAGCCACCATTCCCGCAACCGCGCCGGCCAGGAGCTCCTGCGCGAGATCACGCGACCGCTCGGGCGCGGGTTTCGTGCCTGCCACGTCGGTTGCTTCCACGACGACGACCGCAAGTGGGCCAAGGTGACCACGAGTTTCCTCGAGTCGCTGGGCGCGCGCTGCAGCTCGCCACGCCTCAGTGATCCGAAGGTCGACATCGCCGCCGCGCGCGTGGCGATCGAGGAGGCCGAGTTCCTGTACCTCGACGGCGGCGACACCGTCGCAGGCGTCGGGCACATCCGTGCGCGCGGGCTGCTCGACGCGTTCGAGCGGGCCGCACAGAGCGCACAGGTGATCTTCGGTCTCTCCGGCGGGGCCTGCGCCGCGGCGCCGTACACGATCGGATACGACGGGCGCGAGCAGCCCTACGTCGCGCCTTGCCTGGGAATCGGCGCGCCGCTGCCGCTCGACGTTCACGACGAGCAGAGCGACTGGGCCGAGCTGCGCGCGTTGCTCGCACTGCGACCCAAGCGCAAGCAAGGCATCGTCCTTCCGACGAACGCGGTCTTGCGCGTCGGGCCGCGTGGCGGACTGGATTCGCACGCCGAGCCGGCCTGCGAGATTCGCAGCCTCGCGACGGACGGCTCGTGGCGAGTCGAGCGGATCTGAACGCGAGTCGAGCGGCTGCGCACTGCGCACTTCTCCACTCGCGCGCTTGACTGCGGAGAACACGCGGGGTGTGTGCTGTTTTCGTGTGGCACGCGCTGTGAAGGGGAGAGAAGACCCCCGCCCCCGGATCGACCGGGTGGGTTACAACAGGCTGTCGGCTCGCGCGCGTCCAGATGACGCACGCCGACCCAAGAACTTCCGAGGTGTCATGTTCCAATTCAGGTCTCGTGCGTCCTTCGCTCGCTCTGCTCTGCTCGCCCAATCGCTCCTTGCCGCGGCCGCACTCACGGCGGCGGGCTGTGGCGGATGGGGAAGCGTCTCCCCTGGTTCGTCCAATCTGCTGACGCCCTCCGGCACGCCCGGTGCGATCCTCGCGCAGCCGCTCGCGCAACTCTCCGCGCACGAGTTCGCGCGCACGCTCGTCGTCGACGAGAACCAGGGCGGCGCGCGCACGCAGATGCACCTCACCGGCGCATGGTACGGTCGGCTCGTCGACGTCCTCGACGAAACGGGCGCGCTCCAGAACACGAACCTTGTGGTGGGCGAGGAGATCCGCACCGACGGCGTCGACTTCGCCGTCCGGGTCAACGCGCACACGGGCCGCACGAGCGTGCAGATCCTTCACGCGGCGCAGAGCCGCGAGTACCAGGACGCATTCCGGCGTCTCGAGTCGAACCTGACGCCGATCGCGGCCAAGGGCCTGGACCCGGCGGAGCTGCCGCCGTTCCCGCTCGTGCCGCGCGACGCGGCCATCCTGCTGCGCTTCGACGACCTCGTCGACGCGGCGAGCCTCCGGCCCGACACGCTGCGGATCGCGGTGGGGACCCCGCCGCTCACCGCCTTCCCCGTCCGGCTCCTGCGAGACGTCAACCACGGCGATCTGCTCGACGCGGACGGCGACGGGCAGCTGGAATTCCACACCACGCGCGTGATCCTCGACACCACCGTCTCGGAGTTGGAAGCGACGCAGTCCGCGGATCCGCTGCCGATCCAGGAGCTCGGCCTGCCGGCCAGCGAGAACGCCTCGCAGGCCAACGTCGCGCTGCTGATCCCGACGCGGGCTGATCCCTCCGCCGGACAGACCGCGCTGCTCACGAACCTCTCGGGGCACGGGCTCGCCAGCGCAGGCAACGGCCCGGTCGCGCAGGGGTCCGCGACGCGCACCCTCGTGCGCGCGCTGCGCTCGGGAGGTGCACCCTCCGACTCGAACCACGGCTTCCTGGCACCCGCCGCACCCGCGCGCGTCGTCGGTTCGCAGGCCGCGCACATCTCCACCCCGACGGGGTCCAGCGGGAATTTCCTGACGAACGTCGACTTCGACTTCGATCCCTGTTCCCAAGTGCTGAAGACGGGCGACATCCTCTCGCAGGCCGGCGTGCTCGCGCAGGTGCTGCAGGACAGCGGCGTACCGGTTGGCGGCACCGTCAACGGCGTGAACTTCCAGATCCTGTCTCCGCTCGGCGGCAGCCTGTCTGCCGGTCCCGTGCGTGTGAACACGAGCTGGGACCCGGTCGTGGACGCGGGCCTCGAAGGCTGCTTCGTGACCTACACCGCGCAGGCCGCGGGCGCGACGCAGCCCGGCCAGGGTGTCTCGAGCGATGCGCGCGTGCTGGTGCGCTTCAGCCAGCCGATCGACCCGGCCAGCATGAGCGCCTTCGGGGCGATGCCGATCCTGCGCGTCGATCCGGCCTCCGCGGCGCCGGGGGCGCGCGACTTCGTCGTCGGCGAGGTCGCTGCGACCTCAGCCAGCGCGCGCGAGTTCGCTTTCGCGCCCGTGGCACCCTTCGCGCACACGCTCGGGTCGGCGAGCGACGCCTACTTCCTGGCGCTGGGCTCGGGGTCCACCGGACCGCTCGACCTCTCGGGCAATCCGCTGGCCGACGCGCTGCCGGCGGTGCGCTTCACGATCGACGCGGCGGACGCCACCGAGCAGAACGCGGGCCTCGTGTTCCGCTTCTCCTCGACGGACGAACTGGGCAACGACGGCAAGCCGGAGTGGCGCGGGCAGTTCCTGCTCGATCTCGCGCAGGGCACCGCCAACCCCAGGCCCGTCACGCGCCTGCGCGCGACCTGCGACCGGACCCTGCCGATTCCCGGCAACATGGCGAGCTACCCGTCGGGGGTGCAGACCCCGATGACCGGCCTGGGAGCCAGGCTGCAGTCGCTGTGGCGCTACTGCGACGTGGGCCTCGGTCTCCTGGATGAGAGCACCTGCAACGTCGACATCGAGCACTTGTACTGGGCGCCCGCGGGCGGAGCGGTCGTGGCCGACTCGTACTCCCTGTTCGAGATGCGGCTCTCGCACACCAAGTTCCTGCCCGACGAGAGTGTGAGCCCGTCGACGCTGCTGCCGATGCATCCGCGCTCGGGGCTCTCGAACGTGTTCGCGCGCAACGTGCTCGACGGTGTGCAGGATCCGCAGCGCGTCGTGCACGACCGCAGCCTCGGCTACGTCGTGGACCCTGCCGACCAGAAGCTCGCGGCGACCGGGGCCGAGACGATCATGCCCTTCCCGCTCAACCAGGGCGTCCCGATCTCGCAGTACCAGTACTACACCTGGCGCGACACCGCGGTCCTCTCCAAGGGTGCGGTGGGCGATTCGCCCGGCGCGGAGCTGCGCTCGGTGTGCTCGATCCTCTTCGGCACCGGCTCGGGGACCTGCGTGTCGTGCCCCTACACCAACTTCAGCGGGAACAACCCGGCTCCGTCGATCGCGCTGCCGCTCCTGATGGAGTTCCGCTGCTTCCCCGACTCGGGCGCGCTCGGTGTGAACTCGCTGGATGTCAACCTCGCGGTCAACTCCTCGGCCACGCCCAACTTCCGGGCCTTCTCGGCCGGTGGCGTGAACACCGCCGGCCAGACGATCGTGGTCAACCCGGACCTGGCGTCCCACGCTACCGGCGGCTTCAACCCCAACTCCGTCCCTCCCGGCCAGCCGACGCTCGGCGTCGACAACGTCGTGCAGCTGGGCGAGATGGATCTGGTCCTGCGTGTGAGCCGCATGCACTCGATCTGGCTCGACACGCAGTTCAACGCGCCGCACTACTTCGCTCCGGTGGTCGAGCCGCGTGAAGCGGACCAGCCGGCAGGCACGAGCGTGCGCCTGGACTACCGCGGCGCGACGCAGATGCAGCCCCCGACCGCGGCGAACATCGCCACGGACGCCAACTTCATCGACATGTACGGCAACGCGGCCCTGTGCAACGTGATCCCTCCGCCGCTCAACAGCTGCGGCATGGTCCCCTGCACCACCAACGGCGTGCCCACCTTCCTCGGGGGCGCAGCCGGCCTCTGGCGCTCGAGCCTCTCGCAGATCGACGGCGCCAAGCTGTTCCAGGTGCGCGTGACCTTCGTGTCGAACACCGCGACGAACCTCTCGCCGAAGCTCTCGGCGCTGGGCTTCGCCTACGGTCAGTAGTCGAGCCGGGCCGGCGCGCCGCCGAAGGGCGGCGCGTCGGCTTTTCGTCTCAGCCCGCGCCGAAGTGCTCGACCACCCGCTGTGCGCGTTCGAGGTGCTCGAGGGGTTCGATGAAGTCGGCGATCTCCGCCAGGACCTCTTCGAGGTCCGCGCGCGTGCCGCCGCAGCGCAGCGCGCCGCGCACGTGGCTGGCGAGTTGGCGCTCCTGGCCCAGCGACGCGAGCGCGCACACCGCGAGCAGTTCGCGCATGCGCGGCGCCAGTCCTGCGCGCGCGAGCACGCGGCCGTAGGCGTGCTCGAGGACCCAGCGCTCGAACTGCGGATGCTGGCGCGCGAGCATCGCCTGCACCGCGGGCGCGTCGTGCTCGTAGATGCGGCGGAAAAGCTGTTCGCCGCGCGCGCGCAGCTCGGGAACTGCGGCGCGATCCTCCTCGTCCGCATCGGGCAGCCCGAGCCCGCCCTGCGCCTCGAGCACGGCGTAGGCCTCGACGCCGCGCGGGAAGCCGGCGAAGACGTGCACCTGCAGCAGCGCCTCGCGCCAGCTCCGATCGGGCTCGCCCGGCGGCGCGTCGCGGCGCAATTGCGCGAGCACGTCGAAGCGGCCGAGCACCGCGGAGGTGAACACGCGCGCGAGGCGCCGCTCGGCGGGGGAGAGGCTCATGCGATGAGGTAGCGGCCGATCGCCTGGCCGAGCTTGACCTGGTCTCCCTCGCGCAGGCTCTCGAGCGGTGCGGTGAGACCGCGCGGCGCGAGCAGCACGATCGTCGAGCCCATCTCGAAGCGCGCGAGCTCCGCGCCGCGCTCGAAGGGCAGCGCCGGGGCGAGTTCGCCCTCGCGGCCGGTCTCGAGGCCGACGACGCGCATGCGCCCGACGTTGGTCGCGCCGACGAGCACCAGCCAGAAGGCGCCGCGCGCGGTCTCCAGGCGCAGCGCGACGCGCTCGTTGACCGGCAGCACCATGCGCCGTGCGAGCACGGCGGGCGCGACCGAGTAGAGCGAGCCAGCGAGCCAGTGCGCGCGCGTCAGGCGGCAGCTCTCGTGCGCGTGGATGCGGTGGTAGTCGCGCGGCGAGAGGTAGATCGTCCAGGAGAAGCCGCCCTCGAGTGCGGGGTCTTCCTCGCCGCCGAGCAGCTCGCGCACCGAGTAGGGCTTGCCCTTGGCCTGCAGGATCGTTCCCTGCTCGAGCGGCGAGAGGCTCTGCAGCGTGCCGTCGACGGGCGAGACGAAGAGCGCCGGGTCGCGCTCGATCGTGCGCGCGCCCTCCTTCAGCCGCCGCGCGAAGAAAGCGCCCAGGCAGGGGTGCTCCTCGAGCGGCAGGCGCATCTGCGACAGGTCGGCCCCGGTCGCGCGCGCGTAGCCGCGGTAGACGATCGCGCGCAGCGGACGCGGGATCTTGCAGTCGGCGAGCCAGCCGACCGTGCGCGAGAGCGCCGTACGAAAAGGAGTGCCCATCCGCGACAGTGTCGCGGATGGGCAGCCTGGATGCCAAGTGCGCTGGGGAGTGCGCTCAGCCGCCGCCCGGCTGGCCGCCGTTGCCCTGCTGGCCGCCCGCGTTGTTCCCGCCGCCCGGGCCGCCGCCCGCGCGACCGCGACGACCGCCGCCGTTGTTGTTTCCGCCGCCGCCGGGGCCTCCGAAGCCGCCGCGCGCGCCGAACCCGCCCTCTTCCTGGATCTTCGCCGCGAGATCGCTGCCGAAGAGGTTCGTGAGCTCGGAGTCGCTCCACGTGCGCAGGTCCTGGAAGCTCTGGCGCATCGCCTGGGGGTCACCCGTGCCGTTCTGCATGCCCGTGCGCAGCTCTTCCATGCGCAGGCGCTGCGACTCGTAGAAGCCCTCGAGCTGCTTGGTCTGGCCCGCGTCGAGGCCGACCTTCTGCGCCGTGCGCTGCGCGCGCTGCTGGGTCTGCTGGAGGTCGCGCTGGCGGCGTTCTTCCTCTGCCTTGCGCGCCTGTTCCTCGCGGTCCTGTTCGATGACGGAGAGGATCGCACTCTTGTGCAGCGTCGCGAAGGCCACCGCGTTCTGGTCCTCGGCCACCTTCTCCGGCTCGGCGGCGGAGGTGCGCGAGTTGCCCGCGCGCAGTTCGGTGACGTCCTGGTGCAGCGCGTCGAGCGCGCGTTCGAGGCTCTCCACCTTCGCGCTGAGCTCGGCTTCGCTGCCGCTCGGCTTCGAGGGCAGGGCGGTCTGGGGCTTCAGGTCGACCTGCAGGGCGCTGTCCGAGGAGCTCGCGCTGGGCGACTGGGAAATGCGGAAGGCAAACCAGCCTCCGACGGCTCCGGCACCACAGGCGAGCAGGGCGACGAGGAAAATGGGCAGGGGCTTCATGTGCGGTTCTCCAGACCCGGTTCCTCGACCGCCGAGGTGTCCGAGCCCCAGCAGTGTGCCCCGGAACTCTGAAGCTTGCCTCAATCCCCCCCAGGCACTTCCCGCTCTCGGGGCCACCCCGGGGTTGTTCCGCCACCGGGGAGGGGGTACACACGCTGCGAGATGGACCTCCGACTCAGCGACGAACTCATCCTCTTGCGGGACCTGGCGCGCGACTTCAGCGAGAAGCGCGTGCGGCCCCTCGCCCCCCAGATCGAAGCCGAGCACCACGTGCCGCGCGAGCTGATCGACGAGATGTCCGAGCTCGGGTTCATGGGGGTCGCGATCCCCGAGGAGTACGGCGGCTCGGGCATGGGCGAGACCGGCCTGTGCCTGGTGATGGAGGAGATCACGCGCGCGGATTTCGCGGTCGCCGTCACCTACGGCGCGCACGCCTCGATCGGCGCGATGAGCGTGCTCGTCGGCGGCACCCCCGAGCAGAAGCAGCGCTTCCTGCCCGACATGGCGGCCGGAAAGCTGCTCGGCTGCTACGCGCTCACGGAGGCCGACGCCGGCTCCGATCCCGCCGCGATGCGCACCGTCGCCGTGCGCGAGGGGGACGAGTGGGTGCTGAACGGCGAGAAGGTCTGGATCACCAACGGCGACATGGCCGACCTCGCGACCGTGTACGCGATCACCGACCGCGAGAAGGGCGCGCGCGGCGGCGTGACGGCCTTCCTCGTGCCCTCGAAGACCAAGGGCTTCAGCGTCGGCAAGCGCGAGGAGAAGATGGGCCAGCGCGGCTCGAGCACCGTCGCGCTCGCCTTCGAGGACGTGCGCATCGGCGACGACCACCGCCTGGGCGGGGTCGGCGACGGCTTCAAGATCGCGATGGCGACGCTCGACCGCGGGCGGCTGGCGCTGGGCGCGAACTGTCTGGGTTGCGCGCGCGAGGCGCACGCGCTGTCGGTGGACTATGCCAAGCAGCGCAAGTCCTTCGGCAAGTCGATCGGCGAGCACCAGGCGATCCAGTGGATGCTCGCGGACTCGGCCACGGAGCTCTTCGCGATGGAGAGCATGGTCTACCGCACCGCCTGGCTGTGCGACGAGGAGCAGAGCTTCTCGCGCGAGTCGGCGATGACCAAGCTCTTCTGCTCCGAGGCGCTCGATCGCATCGTCGACCGCGCGGTGCAGATCCACGGCGGGATGGGCTACTCGGCGGAATACCCGGTGGAGAAGCTCTACCGCGACGCGCGCGTGACGCGCATCTACGAGGGCACGAGCGAGATCCAGCGCATCGTGATCGCGCGCGACGTGCTGCGGCGCGGGAGCTGAGCGAGGTTCAGCGCAGCGGCGAGCGCCCGTCCGCGACGCCGTCCTCGAGGTCGATCTCGCGCAGGCGCTTCCCGAACTCCTCGTTCGTGCACAGGCCCTTCTCGGTCATCATGCGCCGCATGGTCTTCGTCGCGAGGGCGAGCTCGCCGAGCGCCTGCTCGAGGCGCGCGACGTCCACCGAGCCGCCGGAGTTGCGCACCGTGGCGATTTCCGCGCGCGCCTGGCGCGCTTCGTCGCGCGCCTTGTCGATCTGCGTGTGCTGGTAGATATCGAAGATCCAGTTGATCAGGCCCATGCGAATCCTTGCGTAGCGGGGGAGGGGGACGGGACGTGCGCGGGATGGTACCCAGGATCGGACTCGATATTCGGAGCGCCTCGGCGCTACCCTCGCCGCTCCCATGAGACGAGAACTCCCGCGTGCGGCCTGCCTGTCCCTGCTCCTTTGCGCCTGCTCGAGCGACGGCGTGACCCACGCCGGGGTGGCCAAGGCGGTGTCCGCAGCGGAGGAGCACCCCTGGTCCTCGCCCGCGCTGGAGCACTGCGTCTCGGTGCGCGACGGGAGGACTGGGGCGCGCCTGTCCTTCGAGGAGTTCCTCGACAAGCTCGCGCAGCAGGACGCGGTCTTCCTGGGCGAGACGCACATCGACGAGACCACGCACCGCGTCGAGCTCGGCGTGTACGAAGGCCTGTGCGCGCGCCGTCCGAAGCAGGTCGTGCTGGCGATGGAGATGTTCGAGCGCGACGAGCAGCCCGCGCTGGATGCCTACCTCGCGGGGACGCTGGACGAGGCGCAGTTCCGCACGCACGCGCGCCTGTGGGGCAACTACGACACCGCCTACCGGCCGCTGATCGAGTACGCCAAGAGCGGCAAGCGGCCGGTCGTCGCCTCGAACTTCCCCGCACCGCTGCGGCGCAAGCTCGACCAGGCCGAGGGCAAGCTCGAGGCGCTCTCGGCCGAGGAGCGCGCCTTGGCGCCGGCGCAGCTGTTCGCGAACACCCCCGCCTACTGGCGCCGCGTCGACAATGCGATCCGCGGCCACGCGGCGATGATGGGGCCCAAGCCGGCGCCCGATGATCCGCGGCTGACCTCGACGCAGTCGCTGTGGGACAACACGATGGGCGAGTCCTGCGCGCTCGCGCTCGAACGCCACCCCGGCTCGATGGTGCTGCACGTGAACGGCGGCTTCCACAGCGAGTACTGGGACGGAACGGCGCGACAATTCAAGCTGCGCGCGCCCAAGGCGCACGTCGCGACGGTGGCGATCACGCCCGTCACGAGCCCGGAGAGCGTCGAGCTCGGCGGCCTGCCCGAGGCGGACTACATCGTGCTCGCGGAAAAGCGCGCGCAGGACATCGACGAGGGGACCTTCTCGGTCTTCGTGCAGCGCAAGCTCGAGTACCGGCTCTACGTTCCGCCGCAGGCGAGCGCGGCCTCGCGCGTGCCGCTCTTCGTCTGGCTCGCCGACGACGGCGAGGTCGCCGCCGATGCGCTCGCGCTGTGGCGCAAGCGCCTGGGCGACTCCGCGGCGATCGCGGTCGTCGAGCCGCCCTACCGCGAGACGCAGGAGGATCTGGTCGAGGGCGGGCGCTGGTTCTGGAACGACTCCTTCCGCGACGATGTGGGCCTGCTCGCCGACGGCATCGGCGATGTGTGGGGCTATCTGCTGCGCCACCAGCCGGTCGACCCCGAGCGCGTCGTGCTCGCGGGCGAGGGCACCGGCGCGACGGTGGTCTGCGTCACGGCGCTGCTCGACGACGCGCTGGCGGTGAAGGCACTGGGTTTTGCTCCGCGTCAATACTCCGACATCAAGGACCTCTCGCTGCCGCTGCCCGAACTGCGCGGCGACCTGCCGCCGACGAAGAAGTCGCTGGCGATCTTCGGCGGCGAGGCCGATTCGGGCTGGTGGACGGGGGAGATCGAGGAATACAACGGCGTCGGTTTCCAGAGCCGCTTCGAGCAGGACACGGCCGACGCCTGGCACGCCGAACTGGAGCAGGAGAACCGCGTGCGCGCCGCGCTGGGCCTCGAGCTGCGCAGCGTGAGCGCCGGGGCGAAAAAGGAGCACGTGATCGTCGCCAGCCCGCGCGCGCGCTCGTGGGCGCGGCCGCTCGCGCTCGAGAGGCTCGAGCAGGGCGAACTCGTGGCCTTGCTCGAGCACGCGCCCGAAGGCGGCGATTCGACCCAGATCGATCTTGCCGCGCACGCCGCGGACTACGCCAGCAAGCTGCAGCTCCCGCGCGCGCCCGGCCCCTTCGGCGGCACGACCGTGATCGTGCTGCCCGACGGCATGGATCCGGCCGAGGTCGCGGCCTGGAAGGAGCTCGAGTCCGCGGATCCTCTCGCGCGCACCAGCCGCTTTCACCGCATGGTGCTCGCGAGCCAGAGCGGCGAGCGTGCACTGCCCGTGGTGCTGGCTGAGCTGCAGACCAAGAAGCGCAAGAACCTCCTGATCCTGCCCGCGCTGTGGTGCGCCGATGGGGCGATGATGCACGCGCTGCGGGATGCGGCGCGGCCCTTCGAGAACACGCTCACGCTCCACTGGCGGCCGGGCCTGGGCCGCTGAGCGGACGAGCTACCAGCCGACCAGCAGCGCGTTCGTGACGTTGTGGTTCTGCCCCGTGGGCGGCGGGCAGAAGCTCGCCAGCGGGTCGCGGTACCAGACCTGGTAGACGCGCTGCGCGCCGCTCCCGAGCAGCACGTCGCCGAGCTGCGCCGAGCGCGCGGAGATCGAGAGATCGCCAGGGCCGGGATACTGCGAGGCTCCGCCAGACCCCGGCACGACGCCGATGCGCCGCAGCAGGCCGGCGGCGCAGCGGATGCCGTCGCCGAGCTGCGCACCAGGGAACAGGAAGACGTTGCCCTGCAGATAGATCGCCGTCGCGCTGCCGGGGAAGCCGCTCGCGTGCAGGACGAGCGTGTCGGTGCCCGTGAGTGGATCCGGCAGCGTCGCACCGCTGGGGAAGAGCTGCGCGCCTGCCGGATTCGCGGAGTTCGCGCAGCCGTTGCCCGCCAGCCCGAAGTTGCCGCAGGGGCAGTTGCCCGCGCTGCCGTCGCCAAAGCAGCTCGGCGTGCCCGCGCTGCCGGGCACCTGCGCCGCGACGGCCACGCTTGCGCCGCTCTTGAACAGCCCGAGCGTGATCGTCCCGCTCGAGGGCGGCGCGTCGCTGTCGAGCCGGAAGTTGTAGAGCGTGCCCCAGCGCAGCGCATTGGCGTTGGGATTCGCGGCGAAGCTCTGGGTGCTCCAGGAGAGCCCGCCGGCTGCGAATTGCGCGGGCCAGTCGCCGCCGTCCTGATTCACGCTCCCGATCCCGTCGCCGTCGCGGTAGGTGACGTCGTGGAAGCCGACCGAGCTCACGCTCGCGCCGGCGGGCAGCGGCAGCGAGAAGGAGCCCACGCCGTCGTCGGAGTTCAAGTTGTAGAGCGCGTACTCGTAGTGGAAGACACCATTGCCCAGCGGCGTGACGCGCGAGGCGAGGTACAAGAGACCCTCCGCGGGGATCTGCACGGCCACGAGTTGCACCAGCGTGTCGGCGTCTTGCCAGGCCTGGATCGCGCTCGCCTCGCTCGTGGTCGATCCCAGCAGCGCGAAGTTCCAGGCGCTGGCGCTGCCCGTGACTGCGATCTCGCGGTAGCTGGCGTTGTTCTGGCCGGTGCCGGCGAGCGCCTCGTCGGGCGACACCAGCAGCACTTCGCCGAAGTAGCGCGCCGAGTTGGTGCCGCCGGTCGCTTCCAGGTCGGCGACGTCGATCGCGAGCCGCCGCGCGACGCTCCCTGACCAGCTCGGGTTGGCGGGCGGGTAGGGGAACGAGCCCGTGAACGCATTCACCTGCCAGCGCGGGGAGAGTCCGCTCTGGGAGCCCGAGGAGCTGGCGGTGTTGACGTCCGAGCAGTGCACGCCGACGTGCGTGCCGTCGGTGGACTGGCAGTCGTTGCAGCAGGTCGAACCGCTGAGCGCGAAGGAGCTGTGGAAACACCAGCCCACTCCCACCTGCTCGAAGCGCTGCGCGCCGGCGACCGTCTGCAGTCGAAACAGACCGGGCGCGGCGATCGGATGCTGGTTGGTGTTCGCGCTGCAGTTCGCCCAGAGCGCGCCGACGTTGCAGTACACCTTTCCGAGCGCGAGCGCCTCGAGGTTGCCGCTCGAGCCGTAGTTGGCGACCCCGGAGACGTCCGCGACGACCAGGTCGGGCCCGCCGGTGCTCTGGCAGGGGGTCTGGGCGAGCGCGGGTGCGCAACCGAAGAGCAAGAACAGGGGCAGGAGGCGCATGGCCCCATTCTGCCACCTGCCGCGAGGTTGACGGCCCGTCGCGCTTCCGTTTCAATCTCTGCCCCTTTTGTCAGGGTCCCCATGCCTCCGCGCCGCCCCCCGATCACCGTCGTCATCCTCGCCGCAGGTCTGGGCAAGCGGATGAAGTCCGACCGGCCCAAGGTCCTCGCGCCCCTGTGCGGCCGCCCGATGATCTCGTGGGTCCTCGATGCCGCTGCGGCGCTCGCGCCCACGCGCATCCTGCTCGTGGTCGGCCACGGCAAGGAACTCGTCGCCGAGGCGCTCACGGCGCAGGGCCAGTCCAAGGGCGTCACGCTCGTGCACCAGAAGGAGCAGCTCGGCACCGGCCACGCGCTGCAGGTCTGCCGCAAGGAGCTCGGCAAGGATCCCGGCCGCGTGGTCGTGCTCTACGGCGACATGCCGCTGCTCGGGACCCAGACGCTTCAGGATCTGGTCGCGCTGCAGCGGCGCGCGGCCGAGGGCGGCGCGGCGATCCTGACCGCCTGCCCCGACAACGCGCGCGGCTTCGGCCGTGTTCTGCGCGGACCGAACGCGCGCGTCGAGCGCATCGTCGAGGAGAAGGACTGCACTCCCGCGCAGAAGGCGATCGAGGAGGTCAACACCGGCGTCTACGTCTTCGATGGCAAGGCGCTCGTCGACGCGCTGCCGCGCCTCACGAACGACAACGCGCAGAAGGAGTACTACCTCACCGACATCGTCGCGCTGATGGCCGCCTCCGAGCTGCCCGTCGTCGCGCACGAGACCGAGGCGCTGGAGGAGATCATCGGCGTCAACAACCTGTCGCACCTCTCCGAGGCGCGCTGGGCGCTGCAGCAGCGCATCCTCGAGGGCCACCTCCTGAACGGCGTCGGCATCGAGGATCCGGCCACGACGACCATCGACCACGGCGTGCAGATCGGCCCGGGCACGCGCATCCTGCCCTGCACGGTGATCCGTTCGGGCGTGAAGATCGGCGCACACTGCGAGGTCGGGCCCTTCACGCAGCTGCGCACCGGCACCGTGCTCGAGGATGGCGCCGAGATCGGCAACTTCACCGAGTGCAAGAACGCGCGCATCGGCAAGCACACCAAGGCCAAGCATCTGGCCTACCTCGGCGACGTGACCATCGGCGAGCGCGCCAACGTCGGCGCGGGCACGATCTTCGCGAACTACGACGGCAAGCACAAACACCCCACGCACGTGGGCGATGGCGCGTTCCTGGGCAGCGGCACCGTGGTCGTCGCGCCCAACACGATCGGCGCGCGCGCGACGACCGGCGCGGGAGCCGTGGTCACGCGCGCGGCCGGCGTGGGCGCGGGTGAGACCTGGGTCGGCGTGCCCGCTCGCCGCCTCGCGCAGAAGAAAGCGGGCGCGAAGTCCGCGCGTGCGGCACAATCGAAGTCCCGTCCCAGCCGGCGCGGACGCAAGGAGAAGACCCGAGCATGACCACCAGCGCCGAGAAGATCACGCTCATCGCCGGCAACGCCCACCGCGACCTCGCGGGGGCGATCTCGCGCCAGCTCTCGATCCCGCTCGCCTCGGCGCACTTCGGCCGCTTCCCCGACGGCGAGATCGACCTGAAGGTGAACGAGGACATCCGCGGCACGGACTGCTTCGTGATCCAGCCCACCTGCCCGCCGGTGAACGAGAACATCATCGAGCTCCTGCTGCTGCTCGATTGCCTGAAGCGCGCCAGCGCGGGCCGCATCACCGCGGTGCTGCCGTACTACGGCTACGCGCGCAAGGACCGCAAGGACGAGGGACGCGTGCCGATCAGCGCCAAGGTCGTGGCCAACACGCTCATCGGCTGCGGCGCCGACCGCGTCCTGACGCTCGACATGCACGCGGCTCAGATCCAGGGCTTCTTCGACATCCCGGTCGACCACCTCTACGCCAAGCCGGTGCTGCTCTCGAAGATCCGCGCGCTCGAGATCGAGAACCCGATGATCGTCAGCCCCGACGTGGGCGGGATCAAGATGGCGCGCGCCTACGCCAAGGGGCTCGACAACTGCGACCTCGCGATCGTCGACAAGCGCCGCATCTCCGGCTCGCAGGTCGCGGTCGAGCACGTCATCGGCGACGTCGAGGGCCGCAACGTGATCATCGTCGACGACATGATCTCGACCGGCGGCTCGATCACCGAGGCGGCGCGCATCGTGCGCTCCCACGGCGCGCGCAAGGTCGTGCTGGCCGTCACGCACGGCGTACTGGTCGGCGGTGCCGTCGAGAAGATCGACGCCGCGCCGATCGACAAGCTGCTGATCACCGACTCGATCCCGCCGCAGGCGCGCATGCCGCGCTGCGCGGAGATCGTCTCGATCGCGCCGCTGATCGCGCGTGCGATCGCCAACATCCACCGCAACGAATCGGTCTCGAGCCTTTTCGACGAGTGTCCCGTCTAGAAATCCCTGTGTAGCCCGCTTTCCGCCCGGCGCACGCCGGGGGTGGGCTTCGAACCATCCAGGAGTCATGTCATGAGCAAGAGTGAAAACATCAAGGCCCAGCCGCGCACCAAGCTGGGTTCCCGTTCCGCGCGCAAGCTGCGCAGCGAAGGCCACGTCCCGGCCAGCATGGACGCCGATGCGTCCGCGCCGCACCGCGACTTCTCGATCGAGGAGCACCTGTTCCTCGCCACGCGCCGCCGGCACGTGCACCTGTACGACCTCGACTTCTCCGGAAGCGTGGAGAGTGCGGTCGTGCGCGAGCTGCAGTGGGACGCGCTGGGCGACACGATCGTCCACGTGGACTTCAAGCGCGTCCGCCGCGACGTCGAGACGAGCGCCGACATCGAGCTGGAGTTCGTCGGCCACCCCAAGGGCGGCATGCTGAACCGCCTCGTGACGCAGTTGCGCGTGCTGTGCCTGCCCTCCGACATCCCCGACCTGATCGAAGTGCCGGTCGGCGGCCTCGAAACGGGCGGATCGGTGCACGCGAGCGATCTCGTGTTGCCCAAGGGCGTCAAGCTGGGTGTGAGCCCGACGCTGATGGTCTGCAACGTGGTGCAGCAGAAGATCGAGGTCGCTCCGGCACCCGTCGCCGAAGCCGCCGCGGGTGGAACCGTCGCCGCGACCCCCACGGCCACTCCCGGTGCCCCGGCGCCTGCCGCCGGCAAGACCCCGCCCGGCGCGGGCGGCAAGTCCTAGGCGCGCGCTCCGCGTGCCTGAAATCCCCCGCCGGGTGCCCGCGCTTGCGGTCCGCGCGGTGGGGGATAGAATGCTCGGCCCTCGCGGCCGGAGGGAACTCCCGCCGGCCGCCCGGGCATCCCCAAGGGTGCACAGGAGAACGAGTCCGTGAAGCTGGTCGTCGGTCTGGGAAACCCCGGGTCCGAGTATGCCGGTACACGGCACAACGTCGGCTTCGACGTGCTCGATCGCCTTGCCCTCGAGGGGAAGCTGCTCTTTCATCCCGCACGCAAGCTGGAAGGCCATGCCGGCGGGGCGCCTTTCGAGTTCGCACGCCACGCGAGTGGTGCGCTGCTCGTGAAGCCGCTCACCTACATGAACCGCTCCGGCGCCGTCGTCTCCGAATTGCTCGCGAGCCAGAGCGCCGCGCCCGAGGAGGTCCTGGTCGTCACCGACGACTTCGATCTGCCGCTCGGGGGCCTGCGCATCCGGCCGCACGGCGGTCCGGGGACGCACAACGGGATGAGATCGATCGTGGAGAGCCTCGCCTCCGACCGTTTCCCGCGCCTGCGCGTGGGGATCGGGCGCGCGGGGACCGACGCGGCGCGTCACGTGCTCGAACGTTTCGCCGGATCGGAGCTGGAGGAGATCGCGATCTGCGTCGTGCAAGCGGCGGAGGCGATCGAGGCCTGGCTCCGCGAAGGCGACCTCGAACGGGTCATGACGCGGTTCCACAGCCGCTGGAACTAGGGGTGCGTGGGCGCAGGTGCGCTCGCGACCGCATCACACAACGAAAGGGACCTATTTTGAATCGACTCTACGAAGGCATGTTCCTGCTCGACAACCAGGTGGTGCGGGAGGACTGGAAGTCCGCCAAGAACCTGGTCCAGGAAGCGCTCAACAAGCACGGCGCCAAGGTGCGCACGCTGCGCCGCTGGGACGAGCGCAAGCTCGCCTACCCCATCGCGAACCGCAAGCGCGCGACTTTCTTCCTCGGCTACTTCGACATCGGAGTGGACGGGCTCCCGGCCCTGCGCCGCGACCTCGAGCTCTCCGAGAAAGTCATCCGCTACCTGATCCAGAGCTGCGACGCGGTGCCCGAGACCGAGAACGAGCTCGCCGCCGCCGAGCAGTCGGCCGACTTCGTCGTGCCCGCCCCGCCGGCCGATGACGCGCCCGAGCCGCGCCGCGAGGACGAGCGTCCCTCGCTCGAGGACTCGATCGAAGTTCCTGACCTGAACGACCTGGAGGACATGCGATGAGCAGCTTCACCGAACGTCGCCCCAAGGGCACGATCCTCGTCAAGGACAAGAACTGCAAGCAGACGGTCCCCAACTACAAGGACGTCGAATTCCTGCGCAAGTTCCTCAGTGCGCACGGCCAGATCGTCTCGCGCAAGCGCAGCGGCTACTGCGCCCAGTGCCAGAAGCAACTCAAGGCAGCCATCAAGCAGGCCCGTCACGTCGGGCTCCTGCCCTTCGTGGGCTGAACCGGGAGACCCATCATGGCAAACAAGGTCGAAGTCCTTTTGCGAGAGAACTTGAAGAACCTCGGCAAGTGCGGGGAGGTCGTGGGCGTCGCCCCCGGCTATGCCCGCAACTACCTCCTGCCGCGCAAGCTGGCGATGCAGGCGACCGAGGAGAACATCAAGGCCATGTCCAAGCGCCGCGTGCGCCTGGACGTCGAAGAAGCCAAGCAGACGGCCGAGATCGTGGCCAAGGTGCAGGCGATCTCCGCCGTCGCGCTGACCACGAAGATGAAGGCCGACGAGCACGGACACCTCTACGGCTCGCTCAACGCGGCGCTGGTGGTGGAACTGCTCGGCGTGAGAGGCTGGAAGATCGAGGAGAAGGCCGTGAAGCTCGACGCTCCGATCAAGTCGGTGGGCGAGCACAAGGTCAAGATCCACGTCCACGCCGAGTACGACGCCGAGGTCACGATCACGGTCGCGAGCGACGCTCCTGCGGCCGAGACCCCCGCGGAAGCTCCGAGCGCCTGAGAGGCGCGCGCAGCGAGCATCTCCGGGGCCCGCACGCGGAAACGCGCGCGGGCCCCGGCTCTTTCCGCGCGTGACAGCCGGGTTGCCCTTCCCGCTGCGAGCACAGACCGATATCCTCCGCCAGACACGAGGAACCATGTCCGAGGGATCTCCGAGCGGGCGCACGCCGCCGCACAATGCCGATGCCGAGCGCGCGCTGCTGGGAGCGCTGCTGCTCGAGCCGCATCGCATCCCTGACGCCGCCGAGCTCGTCCGCCCGGGCGACTTCTTCGACCCGCGCCACAACATCATCTGGCAGGCGCTGCAGACGCTCTCGGAGAAGAGCCAGCCGGTCGACTTCGTGAGCGTGGGCGAGGCGCTCGCGGGCCTGGGCCGCTTCCAGGAGGTCGGCGGGCGCGCCTACCTGGTCGAGCTCTCGAACTGCATCACCTCGGCGGCGCACGTCAAGCACCACTCGAGCATCGTGGCCGACACCGCGACGCTGCGGCGGCTGATCAGCGAGTCGGGCGACATCATCTCCGAGGCCTACTCGACGCGCCCCGACGGCGAGAGCGTGCAGAAGCTGCTCGACGCCTCCGAGCATCGCATCTACCAGATCGCGGGCGCGCGCGACACGGGCGGTGCGGCGCCGATCTCGAAGGCCATCGAGGAGACCTTCCGGCGCATCGACTCGGCCTCGCACAAGTCGGGCGTCACCGGCCTCTCGAGCGGGTTCTACGAGCTCGACGACATGCTCTGCGGCTTCAACCAGGGCGATCTGGTGATCCTCGCGGCGCGGCCTTCGATGGGCAAGACGGCGCTGGTGCTCAACATCATCGACCACGCCGCGCTGCACGCGCCGGAGTGGCTCGACCGCAACCCGACGGTGCTGTTCTTCAGCCTGGAGATGGGCCAGCAGTCGATCGTGCGCCGCATGCTCTGCACCCGCGCGCGCGTCGACGCGCACCGCCTGCGCACGGGCAAGATCCCCAACGAGGACTACGCCGAGCTCTCGCGCGCGGCGGGCGAACTCGCCAGCGCCAACATCTTCATCGACGACCAGCCCGGCCTCTCGGTGATGGCCATGCGCAGCCGCGCGCGGCGCGTGAAGCAGAAGCACAACCTCGACATGGTCGTGGTCGACTACCTGCAGCTGATGACGCACCCGCGCGCCGAGAGCCGCCAGCAGGAGATCAGCAACATCTCGCGCTCGCTGAAGGAGCTCGCGCGGCTCGAGATCCCCGTGATCGCGCTCTCGCAGCTTTCGCGCCAGGTCGAGTTGCGCGACGACAAGAAGCCGCAGCTCGCCGACCTGCGCGAATCCGGCTCGATCGAGCAGGACGCGGACGTGGTGCTGCTGCTCTTCCGTCCCGAGTACTACTTCCGCGACCGCGAGGAGTTGAAGGGGCTGGCCGAGCTGATCGTCGCCAAGCAGCGCAACGGTCCGACGGGCGAGGTCAAACTCTCCTTCTTCGGGTCGCAGATGCGCTTCGAGAACCGGGCTCCCACGATGGACGAGCCCTTCCAGAGCTGAGGACGGATTTGCCCCCCGCGCACGCCAGAGAGTCCCGCGCGCGCCTCCCCGCGCTCGTGCTCCTGCTCGGCGCGCTGTTCGCGGGTGGTGTGCGCGCGCAGGACGCTGCGAAGCCGGCGCCGCAGGGGCCGCCGGCGCCGCCCTCGGCGCAGCCCGGGGATAGGCCGATCGTGCGTGCGATCATCGTCCAAGGCGCGCGGCGCTACACCCAGGAGCAGCTCGTGCGCGCGCTCGGCCAGGAGGTCGGGCAACCCTTCGATCGCGAGCGCATCGACCGCGGCATCGACACGCTGCTCAAGGCCTTCAAGGTGCGCGCCGACGTCGAGGGCCGCGAGGTTCCTGATGGCGTCGAGCTGCGCATGAACGTCGTCGAGTTGCCCGTGGACCTCGAGCCGCGCTTTGCGGGCAATCGCGACATCGACGTCGAGACGTTGCGCCGCTGGGCGCACCTGGACGAGAAGAGCGAGCTCTACCTGAACCAGGCCGAGCGCGTGCGCCAGCGCCTGCTCGAGGGCTACCAGCAGGAGGGCTACTACTACGCCGAGGTCGACATCCAAAAGCGCGGCGAGGACCCCGCTTCAGGCGAGACGCCCGACGTGATCTTCGAGATCCGCGAGGGTCCGCAGGTGCGTGTGAAGGAGATCGTGATCACGGGCAACCACTCGCTGCCCGAGACCGGTTCGCTGTGGTGGAAGGACGGGATCGTGCACCTGGCGAAGACCGAGCTCGACGGCCCGTGGATCTTCAACGTGCGCGGCTCGAAATACGTCGAGGAGACGCTGCAGGCCGACCTGCTCGCCATGCGCGAGGTCTACCGCGACCTGGGCTGGCTCGACGCGGTGGTCGAGAAGGACTTCCTCGAGTTCAACGACGACCGCACAGGCGTCGTGATCCACATCAAGGTCGACGAGGGCGAGCCCTACACGGTCTCGAAGCTCTCGATCCGCGGCGTGAAGCGCAAGGCCAAGCCCAACGCGCGCGATGTCGACGATGCGATCGAGGAGGACGAGCCGCTGTACTTCGACCAAGAGCAGCTGCTCGCGCTGTGCAAGCTCACAGCGGGCATGCGCTACCAGCGCGCGCGCCAGCGCACCGATGCGGCGGAGCTGCGCAAGTTCTACGGCCGGCGCGGCTACCTCTCGCACTACTCGCTCGACCGTTTCGACCAGTTCAGCGTGCTCGAGCCCGAGCTCGTGTTCGACCGCACCGGGCACAAGGTCGAGGTCTGCTACAAGCTGCAGCAGGGCCGCCAGCGCTACATCCGCGAGGTGCTCTTCTCGGGCAGCGAGTTCACGCGCGACCGCGTGCTGCGGCGCGAGGTGGACGTGCTCCCGGGCCACGTGGCCGACGCGGAGGAGATCAACCGCTCGCTCTCGCGCATCTACGGCACGAACTATTTCAGCGACGAGGGCCACCCCTACGATCACCGCGAGCCGAACTACCGCTTCCTGCCGACGGCCGACCCCAAGTGGCTCGACCTCATGTACGAGGTCGAGGAGGGGCGCGTGGTCGACTTCAACATCAACGGCGGCATCGACTCGAACAACGGGCTCGTGGGGCGCCTCTCGCTGCAGATGCGCAACTTCGACGCGCAGAACCCGCCCTCGAGCTTCTGGTCGACCTTCTCCGAGATCTACGACAAGCAGGCCTTCCACGGCGCGGGACAGACGCTGCAGCTCGACCTCGCGCCGGGCACGCTCTACAACCAGGCGCGCATCCGCTTCGTCGAGCCGGACCTCTTCGGCACGCAGTTCGATCGCTATGGACTCGACGTCTCGCTCTCCACCACGCGCCGGCTGTGGCGCTTCTACACGGAGAACCGCGCCGGCGCGACGGTGCGGCTCTCGCGCGACTTCGGCCGCAACTTGACGCTCTATGGGGGCGTCACGACGCAGGGGCTCGACATCACCGGCGTCGACTTGCCGCTGGGGGGGATCCACCCGCCGGACGAGCCGGCGCTGCCGCCCGCGCTGGCCGAGGAAGTAGGACAGTCCGCGCTCAACGGCCTGACCTTCGACCTGCGCTACCTCGACCTGGACAACCGCATCAACCCCTACGAGGGCCTGAGCGTCAACTGGCGCAACGCCTGGTTCGGCGGCCCGCTCGGCGGCAACTGGGACTTCCTGCGCTCGCAACTCGACCTCGACGCGTTCTTCGTGCTCGGCCATCGCGAGGAGGAGCAGGCGCAGCCGCACTGGCACGCCTCGGTCGGTCTGGGGATCGCCGACCCGCTCGGCAGCACGAGTGCCGTTCCGTACACCGAGCGCTTCTACCTCGGCGGCCTGACGACGCTGCGCGGCTTTGCCAATCGCGGCGTGGGGCCGAACACGCGCGGCGAGCCCGACGGCGGCGAGACGATGCTCGACGCCACGCTGGAGTACCAGATCCCGATCAGCACCCAGACCGAGCCGGGCAGCTACCGCGAGCGCGAGACCTTCCGCTTCCTGCTCTTCGCCGACGCGGGCGTGCTCGACCCCGACGCGTACCACCTGGATTTCTCGGAGCTACGCTCCTCCGTGGGCTTCGGACTGGGCATGGCCTACCCCTTGCCGATCAACCTGTACTTCGGCTTCCCGACCCGGCGCGGCGACGGCGACCGGCGCCAGACCTTCGGGTTCAACATCTCGGCCTTCGGGTTCTGAGCCGGGAGGCCAGCGCGCGTTTGACAGGGCCGCCCGCGGTCCGCTACACCTGCACGGGCGCCCCGCCTTTTTCCGGGGCGGGCCAGGCCCCCGAACTCGGGGGCGGGAAGGACCCGATGTCGGGTTCGCTCTGCAGATGACCCAGTGGACGCTAGCGGATCTCGCCCGTTTGTGCGGCGCCGAATGCGAAGGCGACGGCACGCGGGTGGTGGACGGACCGGCCTCGTTGCGCGAGGCGGGGCCGAGTCACGTCAGCTTCTACAGCGACAAGCGCTACCGCCCCGACCTCGAGTCCACGCGCGCCGCCGGCGTGCTCGTCCCGCGTGGGACGAGGCTCGAGCGCGAAGGAGGCCCGGTGCTGCTCGTGTGCGCGGACTCCAACGCGGCCTTCACGCGCGTGGTCAGCGCCTTCGTGCCGCCGCCCTGCGTGCCGATCGCGGGCGTGCACGCCTCGGCGGTCGTCGATCCGACCGCGCGCATCGCAGCCAGCGCCAGCATCGGTCCGCTGTGCAGCATCGCGGCGGGGTGCGAGATCGGTGAGGGAGCACACCTGGTCGCGGGCGTACACCTGGGCCAGGGCGCGCGCGTGGGAGCGGACAGCGTGCTCCATCCCGGCGTCGTGCTCTACGCCGAGTGCAGCGTCGGCGCGCGCTGCATCCTGCACTCGGGCGCGATCGTGGGCGCGGACGGCTTCGGCTTCGAACCGACGCGCGAGGGCTGGAAGAAGATCCCGCAGGTCGGCACGGCGCTGATCGAGGACGAGGTCGAGATCGGCGCGAACGTGACCATCGACCGCGGCCGCTTCGGCGCGACGCGCATCGGGCGCGGGACGAAGATCGACAACCTCGTGCACGTAGCGCACAACGTGGTCGTGGGCGAGGGTGTGCTGCTGATCGCCCAGACGGGCATCGCGGGCTCGGCGCGCATCGAATCGCGCGCCATCGTCGCGGGCCAGGTCGGCATCGCGGGCCACGCGACGATCGGCGCGGGCGCGCGCATCGGCGCGCAGGCCGGCGTGTTCGGCGACGTCCCGCCCGGGGAGGATTGGGCCGGCTATCCGGCGCGCCCGCGGCGCGAATCACTGCGCAGCCTGGCCGAAGTCCAGCGGCTGCCCAAGCTGGTGGAACGTGTCCGCGCGCTCGAGGAGCGCCTGCACCGCATCGAGGAGGATCGAGCAGAATGACCCGCAAGCAACGCACTCTCGCCGCCGCCGTGGAGTTCTCCGGCATCGGCCTGCACACGGGCCGGAACATCCGCTGCCGCATGCTGCCGGCAGCGCCTGGTGCCGGCGTCGAGTTCGTGCGCACGGACCTGCCCGACGCCCCCGCGATCCCTGCGCACATCTCCTTCCACTCCGCCAAGGACCGGCGCACGCACCTGCAGCGGGGCCCGGCCGAGGTGGATACGGTCGAGCACTTGCTCGCGGTCTGTCGCGGCATCGACGTCGACAACCTCGTGGTCGAACTCGATGGTCCCGAACTGCCCGGCCTCGACGGTTCGGCGCAGGAGTACCTGCGCCTGGTCGAGCAGGCCGGCGTCGTCGAGCAGGATCTCGACGCACGCGAGTTGCGCCTGGAGCAGCCGGTCTACGTGCGCTCGGGCGGCGCGACACTGGTCGCCCTGCCGAGCGACCGACCGGGCCTGACCCTGCAGTACGTGGCCTCCTTCGAGGAGCCCGGCGTCGAGGGCGGCTCGATGCAGTTCGACCTCACGGCCGAGGGCTTCCGGCGCGAGATCGCGCCCGCGCGCACCTTCTGCCTCGCCTCCGAGGTCGAGGCGCTGCAGAAGGCCGGCTACGGCAAGGGCGCGACGCGCGAGAACACGCTCGTGCTCGGCGACCCTGCCTCGCTGCAGCGTTTTCCCGGCGAGCCCGTGCGGCACAAGCTGCTCGACCTGCTCGGCGACCTGTTCCTGCTCGGCGCCGATCTGCAGGCGCACATCATCGCCACGCGCTCGGGCCACGCGACCAACGCGGAACTCGTGCGGCGCCTGTACGACATCATGCAAGCGCAGGAGACGGGCGGCCTCCTGCGCCGCGAGTCGGGCCTGGACGTACGCGAGATCCTGCGCCTCCTGCCGCACCGCTACCCGTTCCTGCTGATCGACCGCGTGCTCGAGATCGACGGCTACAAGCGCGCGGTCGCGATCAAGAACGTGACCATCAACGAGCCCTTCTTCCAGGGCCACTTTCCGACGGCACCGCTGATGCCGGGCGTGCTGCAGCTCGAGGCGATGGCGCAGCTCGCGGGTGTGCTGCTGATGCGCAAGCTCGAGAACTCCGGGCGCCTCGCGGTGCTCTGGTCGATCGACAAGGTCAAGCTGCGCGGCGCGGTGGTGCCGGGCGACCAACTGCGCATCGAGGTCGAGACGCTGCGCTCGAAGGAGCAGACCGCGCAGGTGCGCGGCACGGGCACCGTCGCGGGCAAGCTGGTGTGCGAGGCAATCCTGATGTTCACCCTGGTGGAAGCGTAGGAGCGAGACATGGCGACCAAGATCCATCCCACGGCCGTGATCGCAGCCGGTGCCGAGATCGGCGTGGACGTCGAGATCGGACCCTACAGCGTGGTCGGCAGCACGGTCGTGATCGGCGACCGCACGCGCATCGGCCCGCAGGTCGTGCTCGACGGCACGACGCGCATCGGCCAGGACAACCTGATCGTCGGCCAGGCGAACCTCGGCGGGCCGCCGCAGGACCTCTCCTACAAGAACGAGCCCACGCAGCTGGAGATCGGCGACCGCAACACGATCCGCGAGTTCGTCACGATCAACCGCGGCACGGTCAAGGGCGGCGGCTGCACGAAGATCGGCAACGACTGCCTGCTGATGGCCTGCTGCCACGTCGCGCACGACTGCGAGCTCGCCGACAAGATCATCATGGGCAACAACGCGCTGCTCGCCGGCCACGTCAAGGTCGAGCGCCAGGCGAACATCTCCGGCGGCGCCGCCGCGCACCACTTCGTGACCATCGGCGCCTTCGCCTACGTGGGCGGGATGACGCGCATGGTGCAGGACGTGCCGCCCTTCGTGATCCTCGAGGGTCACCCCAGCCGCGTGCGCGGCATCAACGTGATCGGCCTGCAGCGCGGCGGCTTCGAGAGCGAGGAGATCGAGCGCCTGCGCACGGCCTTCCGGCGCATCTGGCGCTCGGGCAGCCCGCGCAAGCGCACGCTCCAGGAACTGCAGCGCGAGATGCAGGGCTCGGACGTGATCGCGCACCTCGTCAAATCGCTCGAGAACACCGAGAGCGGGAACAAGGGCCGCTACCGCGAGATCCTGCGCGAGGACTTCCTGCGCATGGGCCAGGAACGCATCCTCGCCGGAGCGCGCCCCCGATGAGCAAGGCACACGCGAGCGGCGGCCGCCTGCGCACGGCGGTGGTCGGCGTGGGCCACCTCGGCAAGTTCCACGCCCGCATCTACAAGGAGAACCCGCGCAGCGAGCTCGTCTGCGTGGTGGACACCGATCCCGCGCGCGCGCAGGAGCTCGCGCGCGAGCTCGGCTGCGCGGCGCTGGAGAGCCCCGCGCAGCTGCCCGCGGACATCGACGCCGTGAGCATCGCGGTGCCGACCGTGCACCACGCGCGCGTCGCGATCCCGCTGCTCGAGCGCGGCATCGCCTGCCTGGTGGAGAAGCCCCTGGCGGCCAGCAGCGAGGACGCGCGCGCGATCCTCGACGCGGCCAAGCGTGGCGGCGCGCTGCTCTCGGTCGGCCATGTCGAGCGCTTCCAGCCCGGCTTGCGCAAGGTGCGCGAGATGAAGCTCGCGCCGCGCTTCATCGAGTGCCACCGCCTGGCGCCGCTCAGCTTCCGCAGCATGGACGTGGGGGTCGTGCACGACCTGATGATCCACGACCTCGACCTGGTGCTCGATCTGGTCGAATCGCCGGTCAAGAGCTTCGACGCCGCCGGCGGGGCGATCCTGACCGAGAAGGAGGACGTGGCCTCGGTGCGCCTGGTCTTCGAGAACGGCGCGCGCGCCAACGTCACCGCCAGCCGCGCCTCGATGAGCCCGATGCGCCGCTTCCGCATGTTCTCGAGCGAGAACTACGTCAGCCTGGATTTCACGAAGAACTACGGACTGATCATCCAGAAGGGCCCCGAGTGGGAGTCCGGCCGCGAGGCGCTGCGCAGCAGCAATCCGGCCGAGCTCGCCGCGCGCAAGGACTGGCTGCAGGAGAAGGTGCTCAAGATCTCCGAGCTCGAGCTCGGGCAGATGGACCGGCCGCTGCAGGCCGAGCTCGACTCGTTCCTCGCCTGCGTCGCCGAGGGACGCGAGCCCGAGGTGAGCGGGGAGGACGGCGCGCGGGCGCTCGAACTCGCCGACCGGATCGCCGCCGCGATCCGCGAGCAGCAGTGGTAGGCAGGCCGCTCGGCGCGCCATAATGCGCGCATGGGCGTCCCCACGACCAAGATCTTTCCCGCGCTGCACGAGACCATCTCCAGCGCGCCCTCCGCGGCCGAGGAGGAGGTGCTCGCGCAGTGGCGCGCGCAGCAGACCTTCCAGGCGGTGCAGCGCGCGCGCGCGCAGGGCCGGCCCTTCGTCTTCTGGGAGGGCCCGCCGACGGCCAACGGCAAACCCGGCATCCACCACGTCGCCGCGCGCACGGTCAGGACAGCGTCTGCCGCTACCAGACCATGCTCGGCGCGCGCGTGATGCGCAAGGCGGGCTGGGACACGCACGGCCTGCCGGTCGAGCTCGAGGTCGAGAAGAAGCTCGGGATCAGCGGAAAACCGCAGATCGAGCAGTACGGCGTGGCGAAGTTCAACGCGCAGTGCCGCGAGTCGGTCTGGACCTACAAGAAGGACTGGGAAGAGCTCTCCGAGCGCATCGGCTACTGGCTCGACTACCAGAATCCCTACATCACCTACTCCGAGGACTACGTCGAGTCCGTCTGGTACCTGCTGAAGCGCTTCCACGAGGCCGGACTCGTGTACCACGGCCGGCGCGTGCTGCCCTACTGCGGCCGCTGCGGCACGGGCCTTTCCTCGCACGAGCTCGGCCAGCCGGGTGTCTACCGCGACGTGCAGGATCCGAGCGTCACGGTGCGCTTCCGACTCGCGGTCGCAGCGGGTGCGGAGCCCGAGAGCTTCCTGGCCTGGACGACGACCCCCTGGACGCTGCCCTCGAACTTTGCGCTGGTCGTGAACCCCGGCGTGGACTACGTCCGCTCGCGCGTGCGGCACAAGCTCTCCGGCGGTGAGTTCGTCGAGATCGTGTGGGTCGCAAAAGCGCGCGCGGAAGCGGTGCTGCCGAAGGGCTTCGAGGTGCTCGAGACGCTGCCGGGGAGCGCGCTCGTCGGGCGCGCCTACGAGCGGCTGTACGACAACTCCGCCGTGCTGCTGCCCAACAATGTCGTCGAGGGCGCCAGCGGACAGGGCGAGCGCCACCGCGTCTATGCGGCCGATTTCGTGACCACGGAGGACGGCACGGGCATCGTGCACCAGGCCGCCTACGGCGTCGACGACTGGGAAGTCGCGACGCGCGAGCGCATCGCGACCTTCCTCGGGCCGCAGCAGGACGGACGCTTTCACATCCCGGTCTTCGTGCCCGGAACGCAGACGCAGGTCGTGCCCGTGCAGACCTGGTTCAAGGACGCCGATCCGCTCGTGATCGAGGACCTGAAGCAGCGCCACCTGCTCTTTCGCAATGCGCGCGAGAACCACAGCTACCCGCACTGCTGGCGCTGCGATACGCCGCTCTACTACTTCCCCTCGCCGGCCTGGTACATCCGCACGACCGCCTACAAGCAGCGGATGATCGACTTCAACAAGCGTATCCGCTGGGTGCCGCCGGAAGTGGGGGAGAAGCGCTTCGGCGAGTGGCTCGAGAACAACGTCGACTGGAACATCTCGCGCGACCGCTACTGGGGCACGCCGCTGCCCTTCTGGGTCTGCTCGGGCTGCGAATTCGTGCAGGCGATCGGCAGCGCCGCGGAGCTCGCGAGCCTGGCCGGCTCGCTGCCCGCGGGCTTCGACAACCACAAGCCGCTGATCGACGAGGTCGTGCTCGACTGCCCGAAATGCAGCGGAAAACAGACGCTGCGACGCACGAAGGCCGTGCTCGACTGCTGGTTCGACTCGGGGGCGATGCCCTTCGCGCAGTACCACTGGCCCTTCGGCGAGGGCCGCGCGAAGCTCGCCGAGCAGTTCCCCGCGGACTTCATCGCCGAGGGCCTCGACCAGACGCGCGGCTGGTTCTACACGTTGCACGCGATCGGCAGCTTCGTGACCTCGCTGCCCGACGCGCAGCTGCCCGACGGACCGACCTTCAAGACCTGCGCCGTCAACGGCCTCGTGCTCGACAAGGACGGGGTCAAGATGAGCAAGCGGCTGGGGAACGTCGTCGATCCCTGGGCCATGATTCGCGAGCACGGCGTGGACGCGGTGCGCTGGTACCTGCTGTCGTCGGGCTCGCCCTGGCAGCCCAAGCGCTTCGACCCGGAGGGTCTGCTCGAGGTGCGCCGGCGGCTGATCGGCACGCTCACGGAGAGCTACAAGTTCTTCTCGATGTACGCGCGCCTGCCGGACGGCTTCGACCCCGCGCGCGACACGATCCCGCCGCCGCAGAACCGGCCGGAGATCGATCGCTGGCTGTTGTCACGCACGCAGTCGCTGGTGGCCGAGGTGCGCCGCGCCTACGACGCCATCGACCTCGACGGTGCCTGCCACGCGATCGAGGGCTTCGTCATCGACGAACTCTCGAACTGGTACATCCGCCGCAACCGCCGCCGCGTCCACAAGAGCGGCAAGGGCAGCGAAAAGACGGCCGCCTTCGCGACGCTGCACGCAGCACTCGAGGCGGTCGCGCTGCTCGTGGCGCCGCTGATGCCCTACCTGGCCGAGATGCTCTACGCGCGCCTCGCGAGCGGCAAGGGCTCGGTGCACGCGGCGCTCATGCCCGAGCCCGACGAGACACTCGTCGACCGCGAGCTCGAGGCGAGCATGCGCATCGTGACGCGCATCGTGGAGATGGGCCGCGCGCTGCGCGAGCGCGCCGGAATGAAGATCCGCCAGCCGCTGCGTGCGATCCACATCCGCTCCTCGCACGAGCACAGCCTGGAGCTCCTGCGCACGCCCTTCGCGCGCGAGCAGATCCTCGGCGAGCTCAACATCCGCGACTTCGGGACGCTCTCGAGCGACGATGGGAAGCTCTGCACGCTGCGCGCCAAGGCAAACTTCCGTGTGCTCGGCAAGCGCCTGGGGGCGCGCATGAAGGCCGCCGCGACTGCGATCGAGGCGCTCGAGCCCGAGCGCGTCGCGATCCTGCGCTCGGGCAAGCCCGTCGAGGTCCAACTCGCGGAGGGCCCGGTCGAGGTTGGTCCGGAGGACGTCAGCGTGACGGTCGAGTCGCGCGCCGACTTCGACATCGAGACCGACGGCCGTTTCGTGATCTTCCTCGACACCCAACTCGACGACGAGTTGCTCGCCGAGGGGCTGCTGCGCGAGCTGATCAGCCGTGTCAACGCCCTGCGCAAGAAGGCCGGGCTCGCGGTCACCGATCGGATCCGGCTCTGGCTCGACGCGGGCCGCGACCCGCTGCTGGCCGCGGCACTCGGGAGCCAACGCGCGTTGATCAGCGAGGAGACGCTCGCGCCCGAACTCGTGCTCGGCGGGACGGCGCTCGGGAGCGCCCTGCTCGCGGAGGAACTCGACCTCGGCGGCGGACACGTAGTGCACGCGCGGCTCTGGCGTTTGTGAAGCCGGCGAAGAGCTGTTGTGCCTTTCCCCGGGGCGAGCTAGCTTCGACGTCCCCGGGGGCATCCTGGACTCCAGGTGACCCGTCAGCACCCTGGAGCCGAACAAGCACTGACTGGGCCCTGTTCTCTGTCTGCAATGCAGCCGGTTGGGCCCACCTGGAAACAGCTGGTTTCCGGGATCGACGAGCACGGGAGCGCTGGGACCCCCGGGGATTCGCTCGCTCGAACGCGAGTGTTTTTCGTCGGCTGATCTCGCTCGCGACCTGCGCGCCGCTATGATCGCCACCGGCCCGACCGCGCGGACGCGGGAATGTCCGCGCGCAATCTTTTCGCGGGCCAGGATGGAACGACATGCGCGCGTTGCTGTTGCTATTGCTCTTGGGGGGTGTGGCCTGGTTCCTCGTCCAGGGTTTCGGCCCGAGTCTGGCGAAGGATCCGGAGCCTTCCGGCACGGGTGGGACGATGCTGACCGAGGATCCGCCCGAGCGCGGATCGGACGCTCCCTTGGGCGCAGCCAGCGCTCAGCAGCTTCCCGCTGCCGAGCCGGAAGCGAAGCCGTCCGAAGCCGCGCCCGTCGAGGTCGAGAAGCCGCGTCCGGCGCCGCCCGCAGCCCCGGAGACTGCTGAAAAACAGCAGGAATCTGCGTCTCCCGCGCCGACACACGAGCTCGAGCTCGCTGCGCAGCTCGCCCACCAGCCGGAAGGCTTCACCGCCTGGCTCGCGAGCCACGAAGCCGGGGTCAGCACAGGACGACGCAAGCTCGCTCGCGCGCTGTCCCTGCAGCTTGCGGGGCGCGCCGAGGAGGCCAGCGCCATCGTCCGCGAACTCGGCGGCTCGGAGGACCTCGCCGCGGACGAACGCAAGCTGCTCGACTTCTGGCCTCAGGGAGCCGCCTTCGCGCTGCCACCGTCGAATGGATCGCTGCTGCTGCGCGCCGCCGGGCTCGCCAGCTGCGAGCACGTCGCGCGCGAGGCGCTGGACGCCGCGCGCTATCTCGAGGCCGTGCAGGCCTACTCGCAGCTGCTCACGGGCGAGCTCGCATCGCCTTGGCCCGCGGACCAAGCTCGGCTTGCGGAGTGGACCGCGGGGCTCGACAAGGCGCAGCACGGCTACCGCTGGAACCGCAAGGCCGGCTGGCCTTCGCTGGACCTCAAGGTCGAGTCTGGGGATTCGCTGATCGGCCTGCGCAAGCGAGCCCTGGAGCAGCGGCCGGAGCTGACGACCTGCACCGGTCTGATCGCCCGCGCGAACGAGCTCCAAGGGGAGACGATCCATCCCGGCCAACTCGTGCGCGTTCCGACCGGAAAGCCGCGCGTCCTCGTCGATCTCAGCGCGCGCTGGTTGCTCTTCCTGCTCGACGATGAGGTGCTCGCCGCCTGGCCCGTAGGCGTCGGAAAGCCAGGCTCGGACACCCCGCGCGGGTCCTACACCGTGGGAGAAAAGAGCACGGATCCTACGTGGTTTAGGCCCGGCGAGGCGCCGGTGCCCGCAGGTGACCCGCGCAACCCGCTGGGAACGCGCTGGATCGCCTGGGTAGGCTCGGACGGCGAGAAGACACACCTGGGCTTCCACGGCACTCGCAACCCCGAGAGCATCGGGCAGGACGAGAGCGAAGGCTGTGTGCGCATGCTGAACCGCAACGTCGAGGAGCTGTACCAGATCCTCCCCAGGGGTACCCCCGTCCTCGTCCAGCCCTGAAATGGGGGTGGGGGGGCCGCCGCCAGCGCCAACGTGCGGGAGGGGGGGGAGGCGATGCCTCCACAGGCTGGCGCAGAGCGCCCCTCCGCAAGAAGATCCGGATTTCTAAAGGTAGTACCTGTAAGCGCTTAGGAGAGACGAGCCCAAAACCCTGGGCAGGGCATTGACCGGAGGGTCGCAGGCTCTATCATCCCTCTCCCCCAAGAACGCCGGCCACGCCGCGCGGGACTGGCAAAAAACGAACACGGAAGCGTCCTGCCCCACGGGCGAGGCGCCTCCAGGATCTTTGAAAACAGGGTGGCCCTTGAAACCATGCGAGCTGGATGCGCTTCACGGCGCGTCTAACTCCAAATCACCAGAACAAACTTTTTTGAAGGGTTTGATTCTGGCTCAGAACGAACGTTAGCGGTGTGATTTAGGCATGCAAGTCGCGCGTGAAAGCCTTCGGGTGAGTAAAGCGGCGAAAGGGTGAGTAATACGTAACCAACCTGCCCTCTAGACCGGAATAACCACTGGAAACGGTGGCTAATGCCGGATGAGCCTGGCGGATGGCATCTTCTGCCTGGGAAACGGTGGCGCAAGCTGCTGCTTGAGGAGGGGGTTACGGGCTATCAGCTAGTTGGTGGGGTAATGGCCTACCAAGGCAATGACGGCTACCGGGTCTGAGAGGACGGTCCGGCACACTGGGACTGAGACACTGCCCAGACTCCTACGGGAGGCTGCAGTCGTGAATTTTCCGCAATGGGCGAAAGCCTGACGGAGCGACACCGCGTGCAGGATGAAGGCCTTCGGGTTGTAAACTGCTGTCAGGTTCTAGGAACAAACTGGCGTTAATAGCGCTAGTCCTGACCAAGACCAAAGGAAGCAGCGGCTAACTCTGTGCCAGCAGCCGCGGTAAGACAGAGGTTGCAAACGTTGTTCGGAATTACTGGGCATAAAGCGCACGTAGGTGGTCCGCTAAGTCGAGTGTGAAAGTCCCCGGCTCAACCGAGGAATTGCACTCGATACTGGCGGGCTTGAGGTCCGGAGGGGTGAGTGGAACTCCTGGTGGAGCGGTGAAATGCGTAGATATCAGGAGGAACACCGGTGGCGAAAGCGACTCACTGGCCGGAATCTGACACTGAGGTGCGAAAGCTAGGGTAGCAAACGGGATTAGATACCCCGGTAGTCCTAGCCGTAAACGATGGGCACTTGGCAGGGGGGTAACCTATGGTCCTCTCTGCCGAAGCTAATGTGTTAAGTGCCCCGCCTGGGGAGTACGCTCGCAAGGGTAAAACTCAAAGAAATTGACGGGGGCTCACACAAGCGGTGGAGCATGTGGTTTAATTCGAAGCAACGCGAAGAACCTTACCTGGCCTTGACATGCACGGATTAGTCCCATGAAAGTGGGACAACAGCCCTTCGGGGTCGGAACGTGCACAGGTGTTGCATGGCTGTCGTCAGCTCGTGTCGTGAGATGTTGGGTTAAGTCCCGTAACGAGCGAAACCCCTATCATTAGTTGCCAGCGGGTCATGCCGGGGACTCTAATGAGACTGCCGTTGTTAAGACGGAGGAAGGTGGGGACGACGTCAAGTCATCATGGCCCTTATGGCCAGGGCGACACACGTGCTACAATGGCCTGTACAAAGGGTTCCAAAACCGCGAGGTCTAGGCAATCCCAAAAAGCAGGCCCCAGTTCGGATTGAAGGCTGCAATTCGCCTTCATGAAGCCGGAATCGCTAGTAATCGCGCATCAGCCATGGCGCGGTGAATATGTTCCTGAGCCTTGTACACACCGCCCGTCAAGCCACGAAAGCGGGGAGTGCTCGAAGTCGCTATGTCCAACCGAAAGGGGGACGGTGCCTAAAGCAAGCTCCGTGATTGGGACTAAGTCGTAACAAGGTAGCCGTAGGGGAACCTGCGGCTGGATCACCTCCTTTCTAACGGATGAGTTAGACGTCTGACGCAAGTCGGATGGCAAGCATAGGAGTTCGCATGGAGACGAGGGCCACCCTACCTGAATACCAGCATCTGAACAGCTATTATGTAGCTGCCGCGCTCGGCCTCCCCGTATGTCGGGCCTGTAGCTCAGTTGGTTAGAGCGTCCGCCTGATAAGCGGGAGGTCAGTGGTTCAAATCCACTCAGGCCCACCACGGAGCTGCGCCGCGAGCCGGCGCCCGTCGGTGCCCCGCGCGGCCAAGCACCCTGATCACGGACTTCCAAGCGAGGTCAGGCCCCAATCGATGGGGGCGTAGCTCAGTTGGTAGAGCACCTGGTTTGCAACCAGGCGGCCGTGGGTTCGAGTCCCGTCGCCTCCACCACTCGCTCTATCAGGGCCACCCAAGCGTCTGCCACGCAGACTGGTATATCATGACGAACAGCCTGGCGTAAGCCGGGCGTTCTTTGAAAACAAGGTGAATGGACATGATCGTGGAAGCCACAAACGAACAAGTGGTTAAGCTACTAAGAGTGTATGGTGGATGCCTTGGCGTCCAGAGCCGATGAAGGACGTGGTTAAGCTGCGAAAAGCTCCGGGGAGCCGCCAACAGGCTTTGATCCGGAGGTATCCTAGATCGGGAAACCGCCCGAGATTTATCTCTCGGGACTATCCACACAACTCGTGGATAGAGGGAACGCAGGGAACTGAAACATCTCAGTACCTGTAGGAGAAGAAAGAGATATCGACTCCCCCAGTAGCGGCGAGCGAACGGGGATCAGCCTAAACCAGTGCCGTGCAAGGTTGCAGCCGTTGCGGCATTGGTGTCGTGGGACTCACGGGGTTTTCTGCTTGAAGCCCAAGAAGTTACAAAGCATGTGTCTAGACGAATGGCATGGGAAGGCCAGCCGTAGAGGGTGACAGCCCCTTAGTCGAAAGGCAACATGCCTTCTGTGAGTATCCCAAGTAGCACCAGACACGTGAAACCTGGTGTGAATCCGGGGGGACCACCCCCCAAGGCTAAGTACTCCTGGACGACCGATAGTGCAATAGTAGCGCGAGCGAAAGGCGAAAAGAACCCCGGTTAGGGGAGTGAAATAGAACCTGAAACCATACACTTACAGCCTGTCGGAGGCCTATGACCCTTCGGGGTAATGGCTCACGGCGTGCCTTTTGCATAATGATGCGGCGAGTTACTCTATTTGGCAAGGTTAAGGGTCTCAGGCCCGTAGCCGAAGGGAAACCGAGTGTGAATAGCGCGATTTAAGTCAGATGGAGTAGACCCGAAAGCCAGCGATCTATCCATGAGCAGGCTGAAGCGGATGTAACAGTCCGTGGAGGGCCGAACGGGTGTGGGTTGAAAACCGCTCCGATGACTTGTGGATAGGAGTGAAAGGCTTATCAAGCTGGCAAATAGCTGGTTCTCCCCGAAATAGCTTTCGGGCTAGCCTTTGGTAATAGTCGATGGGGGTAGAGCTACTGAATGGGATGTGGGCCTTAAACAGGTACCATACCTAATCAAACTCCGAATACCATCGACCGTATCCAGGGAGTCAGACTGCGAGCGATAAGGTTCGTGGTCGAGAGGGAAACAACCCAGAACGCCAGTTAAGGTCCCTAATGTGTGCTCAGTGAAGAGAAGGAAGTGGAATCTCTAAGACAGCCAGGATGTTGGCTTAGAAGCAGCCATCATTTAAAGAGTGCGTAATAGCTCACTGGTCGAGAGGTTCTGCGCCGAAAATGAACGGGTCTTAAGCACACAACCGAGACTGCGTACTATCAGATTCCGTTGGTTTCTGATATTGGTAGGGGAGCGTTCCAAGCGAGTGAAGGGGGACGGTAACGACACCTGGACGCTCTGGAAGTGATTATGCCGCAATTAGTAGCGAGAAAGCAGGTGAGAATCCTGCTCGCCGCAAGCCCAAGGGTTCCCGGGCACGGTAAATCCGCCCGGGGTTAGTCGGACCCTAAGACGAGGTCGAAAGGCGTAGTCGATGGATGACAGGCTAATATTCCTGTACCACCAAATTGCGTTATGACCGATGGAGGGACGCGGGAGGAATGGTGATCGCACTGACCGATGTGCGTCCAAGCTTGTGGGAGGCGTGTAGGTAAATCCGCACGCGGAATCCCAGGAGTGATGGCGAGCCCTTTTGGGCGAAGTCACTGGACTGACCGACGAGAAAATCTTCTAGGTAGTGATTTGGTGTCCGTACCAAAACCGACACAGGTGGGCGAGGTGAATATCCTAAGGCGCTCGAGAGAAATGCTGTTAAGGAACTCGGCAAATTAACCCCGTAACTTCGGGAAAAGGGGTGCCCCGTGAAGTGTAGACCCTTGCGACCGAAGCCCCAGGGGGCCGCAGAGAAATGGCCCATGCAACTGTTTACTAAAAACACAGGTCTGTGCTAAGTCGTAACGACGACGTATACAGACTGACGCCTGCCCAATGCTGGAAGGTTAAGAGGAGGGGTTAGCGAAAGCGAAGCTCCGAATTGAAGCCCCAGTGAATGGCGGCCGTAACTATGACGGTCCTAAGGTAGCGAAATTCCTTGTCGGGTAAGTTCCGACCCGCACGAAAGGCGTAATAACATGGGCTCTGTCTCGACGGCATGCTCGGCGAACTTGTAGCTGTGGTGAAGATGCCACGATCCCGCATCAAGACGGAAAGACCCCGTGAACCTTTACTGTAGCCTGATATTGAGGCTTGTTATGTAGTGCGTAGGATAGGTGGGAGACGTTGAAGCCTGGCTTTCGGGTCGGGTGGAGTCACCGGTGAAATACCACTCTCGTCATGATAGGTCTCTAACACAGCTGAACAGGGTTGTGGACAGTGTCAGGTGGGCAGTTTGGCTGGGGCGGTCTCCTCCAAAAAAGTAACGGAGGAGCACGATGGTGCACTCAGCGCGGTCGGCAATCGCGCGAAGAGCGTAAGGGTATAAGTGCGCCTGACTGCAAGAGATATAGCTCGAGCAGGTACGAAAGTAGGTCCTAGTGATCCGGCGGATTCCGAGTGGAAGGGCCGTCGCTCATCAGATAAAAGGTACTCCGGGGATAACAGGCTGATCGCGCCCAAGAGTTCATATCGACGGCGCGGTTTGGCACCTCGATGTCGGCTCATCGCATCCTGGGGCTGAAGGAGGTCCCAAGGGTTTGGCTGTTCGCCAATTAAAGCGGTACGCGAGCTGGGTTTAGACCGTCGTGAGACAGGTCGGTCCCTATCTGATGTGGGTGTAGGATGACTGCGGAGCCTTTCCCCTAGTACGAGAGGATTGGGGAGGACGGTCCTCTGGTGTTCCAGTTGTCGTGCGAACGGCATAGCTGGGTAGCTACGACCGGAACGGATAAGTGCTGAATGCATCTAAGCGCGAAGCCTTCTCCAAAACTAGTCATCCCTATCAGTCCCCTGGGAGACTACCAGGTTGATAGGCCGGCGGTGTAAGGATGGCAACATCTTTAGCTTACCGGTACTAATCGGACGATCGGCTTAACCACCTTTCTCCACAGAATGGCCTGCCATTTTGAGGATGAAGGCTGTTCGATACACGGCTTCTTTGATCATTGTCCATTCACCTTTTTGAACACGGCGCGCGCCTTGTGCGCGCGCCGCCCGTACTCCCGGTGATCATGGGCTCCTGGCCATACCCGTTCCCATTCCGAACACGGTCGTCAAGCAGGAACCGCCGATGATATTGCCATGCGAGAAAGTAGGTTGTCGCCGGGGTTTAACTCAGAACACCCGCGTGCTTTGCACGCGGGTGTTTTTTTTGTACCTGCTCAGACGCGACGGTCTTCGAGGGCGTGGCGCCTGTAGTTGAGTCGAGCATGGAAATGGGTCCCAAGCGGTGCCCGCTACGGTGGCTGTCGCGGAGGAGGAGGCCCGCCGTGGTAGGGTCATCGCTGGCGTACATCCGGATGGCCTGGTGCATCCTGGTCGGTTCGGAGTGGACTCATCGTCCCCGCGCTGTCGCGAGGTCCCACTTCGGAAGCGTGGGCCTCGTCCCCGACTTCCTATCGCTCCGAAGGGGGGAGCAGCGACCGATGCCCGACTCGAGGGCCTCCTCTCTGTGCGCTGCTATTCGCCGGATGGCGGTGAGGTGCCCTTCGGAGGTCTTGGCCGCTAGGAGCGGTAGTCCGCGTTGATGCGCACGTAGTCGGCGGAGAAGTCGCAGGTCCACGCTTCCGCGCGCGCCGATCCGACGCCGAGGTCGATGCCCAGCACGACCTCGTGATTGTTGAGCAGGTGCAGGTGCGCCGCAGGCTCATTCTCGGGGTGCGGTCTCCCGGAGGAGAAGACGTCCGCTTCGCCGATCCAGACACGCGCCTGATTCGGGTCGAATCGAATGCCCGAACGCCCGGCGGCAGCCAGGATTCGGCCCCAATTGGGGTCGCGCCCGTGCACGGCCGTCTTCGTGAGCGGGCTCGTGGCGATTGTTCGCGCCACTTCGGCGGCTTCGCGCTCGCCGGGTGCCCCGTGGACCTGCACAGTGACGAGTCGGGTCGCGCCCTCGCCATCCGCTGCGATGCAGCGGCAGAGTTCCTGGCTCACTTCGAGGACAGCGTGTTCGAGCACGTCGTCGTGGGAGTCGCTCCAACTCGCGCGCGACTTGGGGTGGGTGGCGGCCTCGGCGTGCTGGCTGCTCCACAGCAAGAAGGTGTCATTGGGAGATGTGTCGCCGTCGACGGTCAGGCGATGGAAGCTGCGGTCCGCGATTCGCTTCAGCATCTCGCGCGGGTGGTCGTCCGCCGGTCCATCCGTGAGGACATAAGCCAGCATGGTCGCCATGTTGGGATGGATCATTCCCGATCCCTTGGCCACCCCGGTGACACGGAAGGGCGGGCCGGCCTTGTCCTCGACGGCGAGCGTGCGCACCTTCGGTACGAGGTCGGTGGTCATGATCGCGGTCGCGAAGTCGCCTAGGCCACGCTCGTTGGCGAGGTTCACGAGGCCGGGCAGCGCCTCGAGGATGCGCTCCCCAGGCAGCCGCGCGCCGATCACGCCTGTGCTCATGAAGAGCACTTCCTCGGGGGCGCAGCCCACGAGTTCCGCCAGCGCGCGCTGCACAACGCGGTTGTCCTCGATGCCTTCCTCGCCGGTCGAGCAGTTGGCGTTGCCCGAGTTGACGAGCAGCGCGCGCACCTTGCCGCCGGACTTGGCCAGGCTTTCACGCCCGACGACGACGTGTGCGCCGAGCAGTTGATTGGATGTGAACAGCGCCGCCGCGGGGTAGGCGCGGTCTGCCACGATCAGGCCGAGGTCGAGCTTGCTCTTGCGGACGCGGATCCCGCAGTGCACCGCTGAGGCGCGAAAGCCGGCAGGCAGGACGGGGCGGGCATCGCTGACGCGATTCAGGCTCGGGAGGCGGTCTTCCATGCTTCCAATCTTCGTTTCCATTCCAGGATCTCCGTGCGCACGCGCGAGGGCGACGTGCCACCGACTTGGTTTCTGCGCTCGAGGACGGCGTCGGCGCACAGTTCGGCACGCCATTGTTCCTGCGTCACGTCCGCAAGCTCGGGGAGTTGCGCCCGCCAGGCCGGAGCCGGAAGCTCCTCGATTTCGCAGCGTGCCTCGAGCGCTGTTCGCACGACGGCGCCGGCGCGTTCGTGGGCATCGCGGAACGGAATCCCGCGCCGCACGAGCCAGTCGGCGAGGTCCGTGGCGTTGGCGTACCCGCGCGTGGATTCCGCGCGGCAGCGCTGCGTGTCGAAGCGCGCGCTGCGTACCGTGATCGCCGCCACCTCGAGGCAGCCCTCGACGGTGTCGAGCGCATCGAAAAGCAGCTCCTTGTCCTCCTGCAGGTCCTTGTCGTAGGCGAGCGGCAGGCCCTTCTGCAGCACGAGCAGCGACTGCAGCGCGCCGAGCACACGCGCGGTCTTCCCGCGCAGGAGTTCGAGCGAGTCGGGGTTCTTCTTCTGAGGCATCAGGCTCGAGCCGGTGGCCACGGCGTCCGAGAGCTCGAGCAGGCGCGATTCCTGCGAAGCGAAGAAGATCCAGTCCTCGGAGAGGCGCGAGAGGTGCACCGCCACCGTGCTGCAGGCGAAGGCAATCTCGGAAGCATGGTCGCGCGAGGCGACCGAATCGAGGCTGTTGCTCGTCGCTCCCGCGAAGCCAAGATCGCGCGCGAGCGCCTCGCGGTCGACGGGGAAAGCGGTCCCCGCGAGCGCGCCGCTGCCGAGCGGGCAGCGGTCCATGCGCGCGACCGCATCCTGAATGCGCGTGCGGTCCCGCTCGAGCATCTCGGCGTAGGCGAGCAGATGGTGGCCGATCGTCACCGGTTGCGCGCGCTGCAGGTGCGTAAAGCCCGGCATCGGGTCGGCCGCGTGGGGCTCCGCGAGTTCGACGAGCGCACGCTGCAGGTCGACGAGGCGCTCCTCGAGCGCGGCAGCCCGGCGCTTCAAGTAGAGGCGCAGGTCCGTCGCGACCTGGTCGTTGCGCGAGCGGCCCGTATGCAGCTTGCGCGCCGGCTCGCCGATGTCGGACTTGAGTTCGCCCTCGACGTAACTGTGCACGTCCTCGGCCTGGGAGGCGGAGAAGGCCCCGGGCTGTTCCTCGAGGCGCGCGGCGAGGCGCTCGAGACCCTCGCGGATCGCGCGCTCCTCGGCAGAGTCGAGCACCTGCGCAGCGAGCAGCGCCTTGGCCCAGGCGATGCTCCCGCGGATGTCCTCGCGCCACATCCTGGAGTCGACGGCCAGGCTGCGGTTGAAGCTCTCGAAGCGCGGGTCGAGCCCGCCCGTGAAGCGTCCACCCCAGAGTTTGCTCACACGAGGACCTTGCGCGCCTTGCCGCGCGCGGCCTTCGGCTTGGAGGCCTTGCGTGCCGCGCCCGCCGCCTCGCGCTGCACCTTCGCTGCGACCATCCCGGGCAGACCGTAGAGGCGCACGAAACCGTAGCTGTCCTTGTGGTCGAAAGCCGCGCTGTCGCCGAAGGTGGCGAGGTCCTCGCGGTACAGCGAGAAGGGGCTCTTCGAAGAGAGCGCCGTGGCCGAGCCCTTGAAGAGCTTGACCGCCACGCTACCAGTGACGGTGCGCGTCGCCTGGCGGAAGAAGGCGTCCATCGACTCGCGCAGCGGCGCGAACCAGCGCCCTGTGTAGACGAGGTCGGCGTAGTCGGGCATGAGCTTCTCGCACATGCGCTGCGTGTCACGGTCGAGCGTCAGCGCACGCAGCGTGCGCAGGCCCTCGAGGATGATCGTCCCGCCGGGCGTCTCGTAGACGCCGCGCGACTTCATCCCGACCAGACGATTCTCGGTGATGTCCACGCGTCCGACGCCGTGCTTGCCACCGAGCTTGTTGAGCAGCGTCACGAGTTCGATCGCGCCCAGGCGCTTGCCATCCACGGAGACGGGCACACCCTCCTCGTAGCCGACCTCGACGATCTGCGGGCGATCGGGGGCCTTCTCGGGCGAGACCGAGAGCATCCACACGTCGTCCGGCGGTGCGTTGGCCGGATCCTCGAGCGCGCCGCCTTCGTGGCTGATGTGCCACAGGTTGCGGTCGCGCGAGTAGATCTTCTTGCGGCTCTGCACGACCGGGATCTTGCGCTTGGCGGCGTAGTCGAGCGCGTCCTCGCGGCTCTTGATGTCCCACTCGCGCCAGGGCGCGAGGATCTTGAGCTCAGGTGCGAGCGCCATGTACGTGAGCTCGAAACGCACCTGGTCGTTTCCCTTGCCGGTGCAGCCGTGCGCCACGTAGGGCGCGCCGATCTCGAGCGCGTGCTCGACCTGCGCTTTGGCCAGGATCGGCCGCGCCATGCTGGTGCCGAGCAGATAGCGGCCCTCGTAGACCGTCATCGCGCGCAGGCAGGGCCAGACGTACTCCTCGAGGAAGGCCGTGCGCAGATCGACGACCTTGCACGCAGCAGCGCCCGAGGCGAGCGCCTTCTTCTCCAGGCCAGCGAGTTCGTCGTCGCCCTGGCCGACGTCGCAGCACAGGGCATGCACTTCGAGCGCGTAGTTCTCGCGCAGCCAGGGGATGATGATCGAGGTATCCAGACCGCCGGAGTAGGCGAGGACGACTTTGTCGGACATGTGCGTGGCTTTCGGTTCGAGCGGTGGGGGATTCGGGGCGGCTCAGCTCTTGCCCATCAGCAGGGCGAGCACGGCCTTCTGGACGTGGAGGCGGTTCTCAGCGATGTCGTAGACGATCGACTGCGGGCCGTCGATCACGCCGGAGGTGACCTCGTGGCCGCGGTGCGCGGGCAGGCAGTGCATGAAGAGCGCGTCCGGCTTGGCGAGCGCCATCAGTTCCTCGTCCACGCGGTAGTCGTGGAAGATGTTGGCGCGCTCCTCGGTCTCGTCCTCCTGGCCCATGCTGGCCCAGACGTCGGTGTAGACTGCATCGGCGCCACGCACGCCGCGCTCGGCATCGTTCAGGATCTGGATGTCGGCGCCGGACTCGCGCGCGACGAGCATCGCCTCGCTGACCACGCGCGCGTTGGGCTCGTAGCCCTCGGGCGTGCAGACCGTGATGTGCGTCCCGAGCAGCGCCGCAACGTGCACGAGCGAGTGGCAGGTGTTGTTGCCGTCGCCGACATAGACGAGCTTGCGGCCCTTGACCGAGCTCCACTTCTCCGTGAGCGTGTAGAAGTCCGCCAGCGCCTGGCAGGGGTGCAGGAAGTCGGACAGCCCGTTGATCACGGGGATCTCGCAGTTCGCAGCGAGCTCCTCGAGCACGCGGTGCTTGAAGGTGCGTGCGACGATGCCGTGCACCCAGCGTTCGAGGTTGCGCGCCATGTCCTTGACCGATTCGCGCGCCCCCAGGCGCACGTCGCGGTGGTCCATGAACACGGCACTGCCGCCGAGCTCCTGGATGCCGATGTCGAAGGTGAAGCGCGTGCGCAGCGAGTCCTTCTCGAAGATCATCGCCAGGCGCTTCCCGCGCAGGAGGTCCGAGTACGCGCCGCGGTCGGCCTTGAGCACGCGTGTGGCGTCGAAGATCGTGTCGACGTCGCCGGGGCCGAGCTGCGCGATCGAGAGCAGATCCGGCACCGAAGCGTGCCGGCGAGGTCGAGCGCTGGATCGCATCATGTCGGCTCGGGACGAAAGCCGCCGCGCGGCTCAGAGGTCGCGAGCGGCGCGCGCAGTCCAGGCCCTGCGCGATCTCGTCCTGCGTGATGACGTACGGAGGGAGCAGGCGCAGCACGTCGCTGCCGGCGCGGTTGGTGAGCAGCCCGGTCTGGAACAGCGTCTTCTGCAGCGCCTCGGCGCCGCGTTCCAGGCGCAGGCCCTGCATCAGCCCCAGGCCGCGCACCTCGCTCACGACGGCGAACTCGCGCTGCAGACCGGCGAGCCCGGCGGAGAGCTGCGCGCCGCGCGCGCGCACGTTTTCCAGCAGTCCGTGCTGCTCGATCTCGTCGAGGAAGCACAGCGCGCCGCGGCACACGAGCGGCCCGCCGGCGAAGGTCGAGCCGTGGTCGCCGGGCACGAGCGTGCCCGCGAGCGCCTTCGAAACGACCGCCGCGCCCATCGGCAGGCCCGCGGCGATCGGCTTGGCGAGCGTGACGATATCCGGGCACGACGCCAGCGTGTTGGGCGGCGAGGAAGCGACCGGTGCGACCGCTGCCGCACTGCACCTCGTCGTGGACGAGAAGCGTGCCGGTTTCGGTCGTGAGCGCGCGCGCGGCGCGCAGGTAGTCCGGATCGAGAACGCGCACGCCCGACTCGCCCTGGATCGGCTCGAGAATCAGCGCTGCATGCGTGCGCGTGCGCGCAGCGCTGCTCGAGCGCCTGGAGGTCGTTTGCCGGTACGAACTCGACGCCCGGGACGAGCGGCTCGAAGGGCTCGCGGTACTTGGCCGTGTGCGTCACGGAGAGCGCGCCCATGGTGCGGCCGTGGAAGCTGCCCTCGAGCGCGACGAAGCCGGTGCGAGCGGGCTGGCCGACCACGCGCTGGTGCTTGCGGGAGATCTTGAGCGCCGCTTCGACTGCCTCGGTGCCGCTGTTGGTGAAGAACACGGCCTCCAGCCCGCACAGGCGCGTGACGCGTTCCGCGACCTCTTCGGTGTACGGATGGCGGAACAGGTTGCTCGTGTGGATCAGGCGGCCGAGCTGGTCGCTGAGCTCCGCCACCATGCGCGGGTGCGCGTGGCCCAGAGCCGAGACGGCGATGCCGCCCAGGAAATCGAGCCACTCGCGGCCTTCCGCGTCCCACAGGCGCGCGCCGCGTCCGCGCACGAAGATTTCGTCGGCGCGCAGGTAGGTGGAGAGGACGTGTTCATCCATGGGTTGCGTACTCCGCCTGAAAGAGCGTGCCGACGGCCGCATCGAGCGCGCGCAGCACGCAGTCGGGCCCCGCAGCCGGCGCGATCTTGACCAGAGCGCCCGGGTGCGAGGCGAGCGCCTCGAGCGCCGCCTCGACCTTGGGGAGCATGCCGCCCGCGATCACGCCCGACTCGCGCAGGCGCGCGCACTCGGCCGGGCTGAGCAGCGGGAGGCGCTGCTTGTGCGCGTCGAGCACCGCGGGCACGTCGGTCAGGAACAGGATCGCGTCGCAGCGCAGCGCGGCGCCCAGCGGACCGGCCGCCATGTCCGCGTTGATGTTGTAGAAGTGCGCGTCGGGGCCGTCGCAGCCGCGCGCGAGCGCTGCGGTCGTCGCGATCACCGGCACGAAGCCGCCGGCGAGCAGCGTGTCGACGAGGCGCCGGTCGACCGTGTGCACGCGGCCGACGTAGCCGAGCTCGACGCCGGGCAATTGCAGCGCCTGCGCGCCGAAGGATCCGCCGTCGGCGCCGCACAGTCCGACCGCGTCGAGCCCCTGCGCGCCCAGCGCGGCGACGAGCGCCTTGTTGACACTGCCGGAGAGCACCGCCAGAACGACCTCGGCCGTCTGCGCATCCGTGACGCGCAGGCCCTGGTGGTACTGCTCGGGCAGGCCCAGGCGCCGCACGAGATCGCGGATCTGGTTTCCGCCGCCGTGCACGACGACCAGTTCGTGGCCCGCCGCGCGCGCGCGTCCCAGCGCCCGCGCGAGTTCCGCGCGCGCCGCGGGCTGCTCGAGCTGCGCGCCGCCGATCTTGACCAGCAGCTTCACGCGAGTCCCGCCGCCTCCTCGAGCCCGAGCGCGAGGTTCATGTTCTGCAGCGCCTGGCCGGAGGCGCCCTTCAGGAGGTTGTCGATCACCGAGACGAGCACCATGCGGTCCCCGCATTCGCCGACCGCGACGTGGCATTCATTGGTGTTTTGCACGCCGCGCAATTCGGGCAGCCCGCGCTCGAAGACGCGCACGAAGCGCTCGCCCGCGTAGCGCTCGCGCAGGCAGTCGCGCAGCGTCTGCGCCTTCACGCCAGGCGCGGGCGCGAGGTAGATCGTCGAGAGGATGCCGCGGAAGACGGGCAGCAGGTGCGGCACGAAGACGAGCTTCTCGGTGCCCGCGTGCAGCCGGATCTCCGGCTGGTGGCGGTGATTCCCGATCGCGTAGGCGAGGAAGTTCTCGTGGCTGTTGCCGAAGTGGGTGCGCGCGCTCGGTGTCTTGCCCGCGCCCGAGACGCCGCTCTTGCTGTCGCACACGATCGTCTCCTGAGGCGCGACGAGGCCCGCCTCGAGCAGCGGCCGCAACGCGAGCAGGATCGAGGTCGGGTAGCAGCCGGGGTTCGCCACGAGGCGCGCCCCGTGCAGGCGCTCGCGCGCGAGTTCGGTCAGGCCGTAGACCGCCTGCGGCAGGAGCTGCGGCGCGGGGTGTTCGTGCGCGTAGTGCGCGCGGTACAGGGCGGGGTCGGGCAGGCGGAAGTCCGCGGAGAGGTCGACCACGTGCTTGCCGAGCTCCAGACAGCGCTGCGCGAGCGGCGCCGAGGTGCCGTGCGGCGTGCACAGGAAGACGCCGTCGCACTCCTCGACGCGCTTCCAGTCGAGCGCCTCGATCTCGGGCTCGCTCTCGAGATCGGGCACGTCGGCGCTCGCGCCCTCGCGCGCGCTGGCGAAGACGTGCAGCTCGAGCGCGGGATGGCGCGCGAGCAGGCGCTGCAGCTCCCGGCCGGTGTAGCCGGAGGCTCCCAGGACGGCGGCGCGCTTCATCGGCGCTTGGCTCCCTCGCGCAGTTCGTTCAGTTTGCGCACCACCCCACGCGCAGCCGGCGCGCTGCGGGCGATGACGAGGATCGTGTCGTCGCCTTCGATCGTGCCCAGCACCTCGTTCCAGCCGGCCTTGTCGAGCGCCACGGCGAGCGGACCGGCGGCGCCCACCGGAGTCTTGACCACCACCTGGTTGCCGGCGGCGACGGCGGAGCTCATCCAGCCCTGGACGGCCACGTAGAGCGCCAGGCTGGCGTCCGCCTCGGCGGGGGGCACGGAGGTCGGCAGCTCGTAGCCGTTCGGGCCCTTGAGCAGGCCCATGTCGCGCAGGTCGCGCGAGAGCGTGGCCTGATTCACCTCGATGCCGCTCTTGCCCAGGAGTTCCGCCAGCTCGGACTGGCTGTGGACGTGGCGCGCGCGGACCAGCTCGGCGATGCGCGCGCGGCGTTCTTCCCGAGAGGAGAGGCGCGGGTCCTGGGTGCTGCGGGGAGGCTTGAGCATAGAATATGCTTTTGTGTGCAACATTATGCATGGCGCCAGGGTGCCGGGCAAGCGCCGCGTGCCTTTTTTCTTTCCTCGCGACCGAGCTTGAAGGCCGCTCATCCGTTCGGGTAGGAGTGCCGCCCCCCCCATGCGAGCGGAGCCCACGTGAGCGAAATCTTCACCGCCGAGAACCTGATCGCCCTGTGCACGCTCTCGCTGCTCGAGATCGTGCTGGGGATCGACAACATCGTCTTCCTCTCGATCCTCTCGGCCAAACTACCGCCCGAGCAGCGCGCCAAGGGCCGCCGCGTGGGCCTGGCGCTCGCCATGCTGATGCGCATCGGCCTGCTGCTCTCGCTGAGCTGGGTGATGCGCCTGGTCGAGCCGCTCTTCTCGCCCTTCGGTCACTCGCTCTCGGGCCGCGACTTGATCCTTCTCGGCGGAGGGCTGTTCCTGATCGGGAAGGCGACCTTCGAGATCCACGAGCGCCTCGAGGGGCCCGAGCACGGCCCGATCGCGAAGGGCGGCCACGCGAGCTTCCGCAGCATCATCGTGCAGATCATGCTGCTCGACATCATCTTCTCGCTCGACTCCGTGATCACCGCGGTGGGCATGGCGCAGCACCTGTGGGTGATGATCACGGCCGTGGTCCTGGCGGTCGGCGCGATGATGCTCTTCGCGGGCGCGGTGGGGGAGTTCGTCGAGCGCCACCCGACGATCAAGGTCCTCGCACTCTCGTTCCTGATCCTGATCGGCGTGATGCTGGTGGCCGAGGGCCTCGGCCAGCACATCGAAAAAGGCTACGTCTATTTTGCCATGGCTTTCTCGCTGGGAGTCGAGCTGCTCAACCTGCGCATGCGCCGCGGCGCGAAGCCCATGCAGCTGCGCGGGCCTGGATTTTCCGGTGAGGACGGGGAGGCTTGAGCGAGGCGCGCTCGGCGGACTTCTCGCTCGCGGGCGTGCTGCGCAGCGGCGCGTGGCTCTCGATCCTCTTCTGGGCCGCCTCGTTTGTCGCGACGCGCTCGGCGATCGAGGTCTTTCACCCCTTCGCGCTCGTCGCGGCGCGCTTCGCGCTCGGGTCGGCCTTGCTCTACGGGCTGCTGCTCGCGCGGCGCGAGCGGCCGCTGCTCGCGCGCGAGGATCTCCCGCGCGGCCTGTTGCTCGGGGCGATCCTCGGCGCTCACATCTGCGTGCAGGCCTTCGCGCTGCTGCGTACGAGCTGCGTGCACTCGGGCTGGATCGTCGGCGCGTGCCCGGTCGTGATCGCGGTCGGCGCGCAGCTCTTCCTCGGCCAGCGCATCGCGCCGCTCTCCTGGCTGGGCATCGGCGTCGCGGCCTGCGGCGTGCTCGCGATCGCGCTCGAGCACTCGAGCGCCCTGGGGCAGGCGGGTTTCGGGGACCTGCTCGTCTTCGGCACGACCTTCAGCTGGGCTGCGTACACGCTGCTCTCGGCGGCTCCCGTGGCGCGCAGCGGTGCGCTGCGCACGAGCGCCTTCGCGATGGGCGTCGCGAGCCTGGTCTGTGCGGGCGCCGCGCTGCTCGAGGGGCGCGCGCTGCTCGGCACGCCCTCGCTCGGGAACTGGCTCGAACTTGGCTTCCTGGGAGCGTGCTGCAGCGCTCTTGCTTTCTGGCTCTGGAACCGCGCGATCGCGCGCTTTGGGATGGCGCGCCTGGGAGCGCTGCTCTACTTCCAGCCTTTCGTCACCGCGGGGCTCGCCCTGGCGCTGGGAGAGGAGCGCCCGGGCTGGAACACCTGGATCGGGGGGCCGCTGGTCCTCTCCGGGGTCTGGTTGCTCGGCCGCGGGCGTCCGGCGGGCCGCGCGGCGCTCGCGCGGGCCTGATTCCTGTATCCTGCGGGGAGGCTGGAGGTAGGGCCGATGCCCGCGCTCTGCCCCCGGTTTCCACTGATGAAGACGATCACCCGCTCGGTCCTCGCTGCCTCTTGCTTCCTCGGGTTCTGGACCCCCTCGGCCTGGCTCTCCGCCGCCCCTGCGGCCGCGCAAGTCGACTCCAAGGGCAACCAGTCCCCCCACGTCGACTGCACGGTCTGCGGGGAGCGTTCCTACACCTTCCCCTCGGGTGCGCCCGTGGACAAGGACGGGAACCTGGTCACCTGGTGCATGCACTGCAAGAAGGACACGCCGCACACCTCGAGCGTCAACCAGTCCCCGGGCATCGGCCCTGCGCCCGAGAAGTCGAACGCGCGCGGTGGACTGCGCCTGCGCAGGCCCGCAGGCGAGTCGGTTGCGAAGTCCGAGGACGGCGCGGAGGAGTCCGCCAAGCCTTCGGCCGCGCCGCCACAGACGCCTGCTCCGCTCGACACGCAGCGGCCGGTGCAGCCCTCACCCGCGGCGAACTTCGTCTTTCAGGAGGTGCGCAAGCTGAAGAGCCTCGAGGACCGGCTCATCGCACCCGCGGTCGACAGCCTGTGCGCGATGGGAGAGCCCGGCCTCGCGGCCGCGCGCAACGAGCTCTCCGCGATGGAGCCGCCCGTGATCCTGGTCGCGGCGCGCGCGCTGCTGCGCTCGCCCACGCCCGCTGACGTCGATCTGGTGCAGAAGCGCTTGCGCGAGAAGATGCCCGCCGCGGGATCCGCGGCGATCCTCACGGCGCTCGTCAGCGCCGATCCTGTGCGCGCCGGACCGCGCTTCCTGGTCGAGATGCTCGACTCGCAGAACGGCAACCTGCGCGTGCAGGCCGCTCGCGAGCTGCGTCCGCTGCTCGCCCAGGCCGGCATGGACGTGCTCCAGCCCGCTTTTGCGAGCAAACGTGCCGACACGCGGCTCGAGGCGGTCTCGCTCGCCGGGAGCCTCTCGGACAGCGCCGCGACGCAGACGCTGCTCGACCACCTCGCGGACTCCGCGCCCAACGTCGCTGCGCAGGTGATCAGCGAGCTCGCGGGGCGCAAGGACGACGCGCTCGACCAGCAGCTCCTCTCGCTGGCCTTCAGCGGCCGCTGGTTGCTGCGCTCCCAGGCCTACGCGTTGCTCGCGATCGTCGAGCGCGAAGACGTCGGAACGCGCGGGATCCTCGAAGACACGCAGATCCAGCCGCTGCTCGCCGCGATGGATTCGAACGATCCCTTCGTCTCGGGCGCAAGCGCCTGCGCCCTCGCGGGAATCGGCTTTCGCAGCGTCCAGGTACGCGAGGCGAACTGGCTCGACCAGGGAGTGGTCGACCGCCTCGTCGGCGTCGTGAGCGGCAAGGTCTTCCACAACGATTTCTCCTCGCTGCAGGGTCCCGCGCTGCGCCGGCTGCGGCTTCTGACCGGACAGGATGCCGGAACCGACGGCGCTCGCTGGGTCGATTGGTGGATCGCGGCGCGGCCGGGCTTCCACGCCCTGCGCGCCTGGATTCCCTTCGAGGATGCCGAGCTCGACAAGCTCTCGATGCGCATCTTGGATGGCAAGCGCACCTGGCGCCTGATGGGGCCGGCGATCCCCTGGCCTGTCGACCTCACGGCCGGCGAGGACGCCTTCATCCTTTCGATCGCGCAGGCGCAGGACCTCGCGCGAGTGCTGCAGGCCGAAGGTGTCTTCGGACCTGAGCGGCTGCCCGGCACGCGCGGGACGCGCGGCGCGGGCGAGCGCTCCGCCCAGATCGCCGTCGCCGGTCGCGGGAAGGCGTTCATTCTGGGTGCGGATGCGACCGAGCCGTGGTTCGACCGCTGCATCGCGGCCGCGCGCTCGCTCGCCGAGACCAACCGCTGGGAGCTCTATCCGATCCCGGGTCGCCACGTGAACGCGGGCGAGCTGTGGGTCGAACAGTCGGCCTGGTGGTCGGCCGAGCACACGCCGCTCGAGCGCGAGAGCAAGCTCAAGGAGCTCGTGCTCGCGACGCTGGCCGCGCGCACCTCGCCGATGCGCGCGCGTGCCTTCACCGAACTCGAGCACCTGTACTCGATGCCCGACCTCGTCTCCCCGTCTGATTTCAGCCTGTTCCTCGGGGCGCTCGGCGGAGATGCACCGCCGGTCGCGGTGCCGAGCCTGATCCGCATGGCGCTCATGTCGGCGCGCAGCGCATCTCCGCAGGTGCAGCAGATCCCCGTCGAGCCCGCGCGCGAACTGGTGCGCGCGGTCGTTTCGCGGCCGGATTCGATCCCGAGTGCGCTGCCCTCGGTGCTCGAGGCCGCCGGTCCGGCCTTCACGCGCGAGATGCTCTCCGACCCGCTGCCCGCGGTGCGCGCCGCGGCCGCGCGGGTGATGCCGCGTTTCCCCGACTCGGATCCGGTCGCGTTGCTGCTGCCGCTGCTCTCGGACAAGGTGACCGAGGTGCAGGTCGCGTGCATCGACGCACTGGGCGAGCTGCGCGCCGAGAACATGCGCACCGAGCTGCTCGTACGTGCGCGCCTGGGCGTCAAGCCGGTGCGCATCGCGGCGCTGCGCGCGGTCGGAAAGCTGCGCGGCGAGTATGTGCTCGACGCGTTGCTGCTCGCGCTCTCCGAGGGCGATCCAGAGCTGCGGCTCGCCGCCGTGGACGGCATGGCCGAACTCGAGGATCCGGCGAGCGCGCCGTTCCTGATCTCGCTGCTCTCCGACACCACGAACCCCGCGCTGCACGACGCAGCCCACGCGGGCCTCCTGCGCCTGCGCGAACGTGCCTGGCCGGAGCTGCGGCGTGCGCTGATCGGGGCTGCGCCGACGGGCAAGCTCGAGTCCGCACTCGTGCTCTCGGAGCAGTGCGCACCCGAGGCCGTGCCCGCGCTGCTCGGCGCGCTGACCGCGAACCCGCGCGACGCGCGCGTCGGCAACGAGCTCGCGATCCTCACCTGCGTCGATTTCCGCGGCCAGGAAGATCCCGCCTCGCACTGGTGGGACTGGTGGGACGGCGTCGTGCACGAGGATTCCATCGCCTGGCTGCGCGCCTGCCTCGAGCGCCTGCAGCTCAACCCGCCGGCGGCCGAGGCGCTCGCGGACAAGGGCACTCGCGACGGCCAGACCTACCTGCTGCGCCTGTGCGTGCGGCCCGAAGCCTGGCTCGCCGAACGCGCCCGGCGCCAGCTCGCGCGCATGCTCGGGACGAGCATCGACCCGATCCCGCCCGCCGGACAAGCGCGCGAGGACTGGATGTCGCGCCTCTCGGCCGAGATCGAGAAGCACCGCGAGCCGTGAGCGCGCGCAGAAGCCCTCGGCCGCGGCGCGCGGGAACGCGCGGGACGGGGGGAATCCGTCGCGTCCTCGGCGGCCGTTTCCTGCTGCTCGTCGCGATCGCGACGGCCTGCGTCGTGTGGGTCGGCATGACCGAGGGACCGAAGTTCGCGCGGCAGGTCTGGAGCCTGATCGGCGTGCACCAGGTCGAAGCGCACGCCGAGATCCTGCGCGCGGCGGCGAAGGAGAGCGCGGTCGATCCGTGCCTGCTCGCGGGGCTGATGTACGTCGAGAGCCGGGGCAAGGTCGAGGCGCTCTCGAACAAGGGCGCGCGCGGCTTGTTCCAACTCCAGTCCGCGGCCGCTTCCGACTCGGCCAAGCGCCTGGGTCTGCCCGCGCCCAGCGACGATGAACTCATGCACGATGCGGCGCTCAACACGCGCCTGGGCGCAGCGCACCTCGCGTGGCTGATCCGACGGGAGGGGCCGGATCTCGAGCGCGTGCTCGTCGGCTACAACGCGGGCCGTGGCCGGCTCGCGAGCTGGTTGAAAGACGCGGGCGGCTGGGACGCCTGGAGGGCGCGGCAGCTCGAGAAGGACACCAACGGGGCTCTCACGTACGCGCGCGACGTGCTCGATTTCGCGCAGCGTTTCCGTGAGCGCGGGGTGATCGTGCCGCTGCCCGAGGAGGCAGCGCTCGCGCCCGAGCAGCCGGCCGCGGTCGAATCCTCGGGCGCCCAGGCTCCGGCCTCGGAGCGCTGATTTTTCGCTCCACGCGGGGCTTCGCAGCCCCGCGCGCCGTGGAGGCGGGGTATCTTCGGCACCCCACGGCGAGCGCGTTTCCGCCCCCCGCGATCCCGTTTCCTTTTCCGTCCCCCCCCTTCGAGGAGTTCCTTCCATGTCGAAATGGAATCGTGTCCTTGTCGCCGCGATCGCGACCACTCTGTCTGCCGGAATCGCGAATGCGCAATTCGATCCGCACGGGCCGCTGGCGGCCCAACTGCACAGCACAGACGCGGCTGGTCTGCCCTGGTTCGATGCGCGCACCGACGCCGCGGGCGTCCCGCTCCCCGGCTTGCGGACGGCCATCGGGGCTGCGCGCAACGCCTCGCTCACAGCGCAGCGCGCGCACGAGATCGAGATCCTCGCGCGCAGCGTGCCTGGCCTGCGGGTCGAGGACGACCCGATGCTCGGAACGCCGCGTTGGATCGCGTCGACGCAGTCGCTCTTGACGCATCCGGTGCCCGGCGGCTTCCAGGCGCTGGACGTGCTGCGCGGCTTCGTCGCGAATTCACCCGCGCTCTTCGAGGCCGCGCCCGAGGAGATCGGCCGCGCGCGCATCTCGCGCGAGTACCGCACGAGCCACAACGGCGTGACGCACCTCACGCTGCAGCAGCAACTCGGCAGCGTGGACATCCGCGGTTGCGAGATCCGCGCGAACCTCACGCGCGAGGGCAGCCTGATCAACGTCTCGAGCACGCTCCTGCCGCGTCCCTCGAACGACTTCTCGGCCAGCGCGGTCGAGCTCACGCCGATCACGGCGCTCGAGATCGCTGCGCTGAGCCTGGGCGTGCGCGGCGCCTCCTTCGCAGCGCTCGGTGGGCCTTCGGGGCCGGCCCTGCGCCAGAGCTGGGCCTCGCAGGATCTGCGCTCGGACGAGCCGATCACGAGCGAGCTCGTGTACTTCCCGCTCTCGCGCGGCGAATTGCGCAGCGCCTGGGCGCTGGCGCTGCCCGTGCGCGGCGTGGGCCACACCTACGACGTGATCGTCGACGCCGCGACCGGTGCCGTGCTGCAGCGCGAGGACCGGCTGCACTACCTCTTCGGTGGCACGCAGTCGATCGGCGTCAACGTCTACACGGGCGACAGCCCCGCGCCGGGCACGCCGGGCACCACCACGCCCAACGGCGTGCAGTTCCCGTTCGTCTCGCGCTCGCTGCTCACCATCCAGCCGAGCGAGGTCACGACCTGGTCGCCCAACGGTTGGATCGACGACAACGGCAACGAGACGCTCGGCAACAACGTCGACGCGCACAGCGACCTCAACAACGACAACGTCGCGGACCTGCCGCGTCCGCAGGGCAACCCCGCGCGCGTCTTCGACTTCCCGCAGGACAACAACCAGGCGCCTTCGACCTACACGCAGGCTGCGATCGTCAACTTCTTCTACCTCGCCAACCGCTACCACGACCGGCTCTACGCGCTCGGCTTCGACGAGGCGGCGGGCAACTTCCAGACGAACAACTTCGGTCTCGGCGGCATCGGCAACGACCCCGTGCTCGCCGATTGCCAGGACGGCGGCGGCACCAACAACGCCAACTTCGGCACCGGCGGCAACGACGGTTCGACGGGCCGCTGCCAGATGTACGTCTTCACCGGCTCGACGCCCGACCGCGACGGCTCGCTCGACGCGGACATCGTCTACCACGAGCTGACGCACGGCACTTCGATCCGACTGCACGGCGGGCTCTCGGGCACGCAGCCGGGCGGCATGGGCGAGGGCTGGAGCGACTTCTTCGGCCGCTGCCTCAACTCCGATGCGAGCGAGGACCCCGACGCCGTGTACTCGACCGGCGCGTACGCCACGTACCTGCTCGGCGGGAGCTTCGTCGACAACTACTACTTCGGCATCCGGCGCTTCCCGTACAGCACGGACCTGAACAAGAATCCGACCACGATCGCGGACACGGATCCGGCGCAGCAGAGCTACCCGGTGAACATCCCGCGCAGCCCGATCATCGGCAACACCGCCAACGAGGTGCACAACATCGGCGAGGTCTGGTGCAACATGCTGCTCGAGTGCCGCGCGAACCTGATCCACACTCTCGGCTTCCCCGGCAACGACCTGATGATGCAGTTGGTGATCGACGGGATGAAGCTCTCGCCGGGCAACCCGACCTTCCTGCAGGCGCGCGACGCGATCCTGCAAGCCGACCTCGTCGACGAGGGTGGTGCGCACCTGGGTGAGCTGTGGAGCGGCTTCGCCAAGCGCGGCGCCGGATTCTCCGCCAGCAGTCCCGCCTCGAGCACGACCTCGGGCATCGTCGAAGCCTTCGACGTGCCGCTGCTCGTGATCTTCGCCTATCCCGCCGGCCACCCGGCGCAGCTGCAACCGGGTACCCCGACGAATTTCGAGGTGGACATCAGCGGCCTCGCCGGCACGCTGCCGACTCCGGGCACGGGCCAGCTCTCGTTCTCGATCAACGGCGCGCCCTACCAGACGGTGGGAATGACGCAGGGACAGCCCAACCACTACACGGCGACCCTGCCCGCGACGACCTGCCTCGACGTCGTGCGCTACTACTTCACGACCGGGACCAACAACGGTCCGACGAGCGATCCGGCCGGCGCACCGGCCTCGAGCTACGCGGCCACGGCCTTCTCCGGCGTGCAGACGAGCTTCGCGGACGACTTCGAGGCGAACCTGGGTTGGAGCGTCGGCGCGGCGGGCGACAGCGCCACGACCGGCATCTGGGAGCGTGCGGATCCCGAGGGGACCGGCGCGCAGCCCGAGGACGACCACACGCCCAGCGGGACGCTGTGCTTCGTCACCGGCGCGACCGCCGGCGCGAGCGTCGGCGCGAATGACATCGACGGCGGAGCGACGACGCTCGTCTCGCCGCTCTTCGATCTCGCGGCGGACCCCGCCGCGCGCGTGGGCTACTGGCGCTGGTATTCCAACGACCAGGGCAGCGCTCCCAACGCCGACATCTTCCGCGTCGACATCTCCAACAACGGCGGCTCGACCTGGGTGAATGCCGAGACGGTGGGCCCCGCGGGTGCGGGGACCTCGGGCGGCTGGAGCTTCCATGACTTCCGCGTCGCGGACTTCGTCGCGCCCACCTCGCAGGTGCGCGTGCGCTTCGTGGCCGAGGACGCGGGCACGGGCTCCGTCGTGGAGGCGGGAATCGACGACTTCACGATCCAGACGCTGCTCTGCAACAGCTCGGTGACGCCCTACTGCTTCGGCGACGGCGGCGGCGCTGCCTGCCCGTGCGCGAACCTCGGCGGTCCGGGCGTGGGCTGCGGCAACTCGACCGGCCAGGGCGGCGGACTCGCGGGTGCGGGCACGGTCCAGGTCTCCAGCGACTCGTTCGTGCTCTCGACCTCCGGCACGCCGGCGAACGCGACCGTTGTGTTCTTCCAGGGCGTCAACCAGGACAACGGGGGCGCGGGCATCGCGCTCTTCGACGGCCTGCGCTGCGTCTCGGGCTCGGTCATCCGACTGGGTGTCAAGGCGAGCAGCGGCGGGAGCGCGAGCTACCCGCAGCTCGGCGACGTCTCGATCTCGGTCCGAGGGCAGATTCCGCTCGTGGGAGCGACGCGTCACTACCAGGCGCAGTACCGCGACCCGGCGAACTTCTGCACCGCGGCGACGTCGAACTTCACCAACGGCGTGACCGCGATCTGGGTCCCGTGAGAGCCTGAGCCGGCTACCGGCCCTGCGCGGGCCTCCCCGGCCCGCTGTGTGCTTCTTCCTCGGTCCTGCGCCAGGCTAGTACTGGCGCAGGACGGCGAGGACCACCCCGCGGATCTCGACCTCGCGGGCGAAGATCGGCTGCATCTGCGCGTTCGCGGGCTGCAGGCGGAAGCGGCCGTCCGGCTCGCGGTACAGCCGCTTGAGCGTCGCATCGCCGTCGGGCAGCACGGCCACGACGATCTCTCCGTTGTGCGCGTGGTCGCGCTTCTCGACGAGCACCAGATCACCGTCGCGGATCGAGTCCTCGATCATCGAGTTGCCCTTGACGCGCAGCGCGAAGACCTCGCGGTCGGCGGGCACGAGCGACTGCAGGTCGAGCTCCTCGGGGGACTCGATCGCCTCGATGGGGGCGCCCGCGGCAACCCGCCCGAGGATCTGGACCCGTCCTGTCGAGACCGTCTCGGCCTCGACCGGTTGCAGGCCGCGGCTGATCCCGCGCTTGGAGCGCGCGAGTACGCCCTTCTTCTCCAGCTCGGCGACGTGGCCGAAGACCGTGACTTTGTTCACGCCCAGCGACTGGGCGATCTCCTCCAGCGTCGGGCTGATCCCGTGCTCGCTGCGGTACGACTCGAAGAAGGTCAGGATCTCGCGCTGCCGGCGCGTCAGGGGGGGGAGGGGGACCATGCGTCGAATCAGATCAGGAACGTGGTTGCGATGAGGAGCGCGAAGACGAGGAACGAGACCTTGTCGCGACGCGTGAGGCTGAGGATGTGTGCCATGAGTTCGACTCCTTGACGGTTGGGTTGCTTGGGGCTCGAGGGCTTGCCGGTCACCACCCCGACCGAACGAAACCCGAATCTACCCGCGAGCATCGACCCGAACAAGACCCGAATGGACCATTCCTCGCCGGGGGGGCCTCGCGCGGGCCAGCCAGACGGCCCTTGCGTTCCAAGTCCTTGTCGAATAAGAACGTATCCATTCCCGCCTCCGGGAGCAGGGACTCTTCCGACGCCCTTGAGCACCACCTTTTCCTTCGGTCTCGACCGCTACCTGGTGCCTTTCTCCTTCCGGCAGGTACCGGTCTATCGCTTCGACGTCGTCGTCGTCGGCAGCGGAGTGGCGGGCAGCGCCGCGGCGATCGCGGCCGCCGGGCGGGGAGCCTCCGTCGCGCTGCTCGCGAAGGCCGAACTGCGCGAGACCAACACGGTCTACGCCCAGGGCGGGCTCGCCGCCGTGCTCGGTGCGCCGGACACCTTCGACGCGCACGTCGCGGACACGCTCAAGGTCGGCTGCGGTCTCTCCGAGCGCGAGGCGGTCGAGTGCGTCGTGCGCGGCGGCCCGGCGGCGGTCGAGCGCCTGCTGCAGATGGGCGCCGAGTTCGACCGCACGCCCGAGGGCGCGATCGACCTCTCGCGCGAGGGCGGCCACAGCCATGCGCGCATCCTGCACTCGCAGGGCGACGCGACCGGCCTGGAGATCCAACGCGCGCTGACGAGCGCGGTGCTCAACCTGCCCGGCATCACCGGCTTCCCGAACACCTTCGTGCTCGACCTGCTCTCGATGCCGGACGGGCGCGTGGGCGGCCTGCTGACGCGCACCGCGCGCGGCGACCTGGTCGCCTTCTCGGCCGGCCAGGTCGTGCTCGCGACCGGCGGCGCGGGCCAGATCTACCGCGAGACGACCAACCCCGTGATCGCGACCGGCGACGGCGTGGCGCTCGCGTTCCGCGCCGGCGCGACCGTGCGCGACCTGGAGTTCGTGCAGTTCCATCCGACCTGCCTCTACATCGCGGGTGCGGCGCGCGCGCTGATCAGCGAGATCGTGCGCGGCGCGGGCGGGATCCTGCGCGACCGCACGGGCCGGCGCTTCATGCCCGAGTACCATCCGCAAGCCGAGCTCGCGCCGCGCGACGTCGTCAGCCGCGCCGTTTTCGCGCAGATGGTCAAGACCAACGACACGAGCGTCTACCTCGACCTCTCGCAGCTCGAGGGCGATCCTCACGCGCTGTTCCCCAGCATCAGCCGCACCTGCCGCTTCTTCGGGATCGACATCGCCAAGGACCCCGTCCCGGTGCGGCCGGGCGCGCACTACCAGGTCGGCGGCCTGCGCACGGACCTCGACGGGCGCACGGGCGTCCCGGGCCTGTGGGCGGTGGGCGAGTGCGCCAGCTCGGGCCTGCACGGCGCGAACCGCATGGGCTCGAACTCGCTGCTCGAGGGCCTCGTGCTCGGCCTGCGCACCGGCGCCGCTTCGGCGCTCGAGGGCGGCGGCTCGGAGCGTGCTCAGAATGCCGTGCGCCGCTCGCGCGAGATGCCCAAGCCGCCGCCGGGCGTGCGCGTCAACCTGGAAGACCTGATCTACTCGCTGAAGTCGCTGATGTGGCGCCAGATGGGCGTCGAGCGCGAGAAGCACGGCCTCGAGGACGCGCTCTCGAAACTCGCCTTCTGGTCGCGCGCCGTCGAGGACCTCGGGCCTGCCGAGCCGCGCGCCTGGGAGCTGCTCAACATGCTCACCGTCGCGCGCTTGATGACGCTCGGCGCGCTCGCGCGCGAGGAATCGCGCGGCTGCCACTGGCGTTCCGACCATCCCGAGCTCGCGACGCAGTGGCGCCAGCATACGCTGCTGCGCGCGCGCGCGGAGGGCGAGACCCTCGAGGCGATCGAGCTCGAGCTCGCGCCCGTGCGCGACCAGGCCATGGTTCCATGAGCCGCGCCTCCCGTCCGACGGGGCAGCCGCGCGAGCGCGCGCTGGTCGTGGGCGTGCGCCTGCCGACCACGATGGTCTCGCAGACCGAGGCGCACGCCGACCTCTCCGAGGCCGTCGGCCTGCTCGAGGCCGCCGAGGCCGAGGTCGTGGGGGAGGGGCTGCTGCAGCGTGTGCAGAAGCCCTCGCCCGCGACGCTCTTCGGCAAGGGCAAGGTCGAGGAGATCCGCCTGGAGGTCGAGCGCCTCGAGCCCGACCTCGTGCTCGTCGACAACGACCTCTCGCCGGCGCAGGCGCGCAACCTCGAGAAGAGCTGGGGTGTGCGCATCCTCGACCGCAGCGAACTGATCCTCGACATCTTCGCGCGCCGCGCCAAGACGCAGCAGGCGCGCCTGCAGGTCGAGCTGGCGCAGATGGAGTACATGGCACCGCGCCTGCGCCGCATGTGGACGCACCTGGAGCGCATGGAGGGCGCGATCGGCACGCGCGGTCCGGGCGAGACGCAGCTCGAGACCGACAAGCGCCTGATCAAGGAGCGCATCAAGATCCTCAAGGACGAACTCGAGGAGATCGAGGCGCGCAAGCAGCGCGAGGTCAAGACGCGCGCGGACCAGTTCACGATCGGCCTCGTGGGCTACACCAACGCGGGCAAGTCGACGCTGCTCAATCGGCTCACGGGCTCGACCGAATTCGTGGCCGACATGCTCTTCGCGACGCTCGACACGCGCACGCGGCAGTGGCGCCTGTCCGACGGCCGCACGGTGCTGCTCTCCGACACGGTCGGCTTCCTGCAGCGCCTCCCGCACCACCTCGTGGCCTCCTTCCACGCCACGCTGGAGGAGACGCTGCACTCGGACATGCTGCTGCACATCATCGACGGCTCGCACCCCGACGCCGCCGCGCAGATGGAGGCGGTTGAAAACGTCTTCGCCGAACTCAAGCAGGACCTCTCGGACGCGATCCTGGTCTTCAACAAGATCGACCGACTGCCCGACCGCCTCGCGTTGCAGTACCTGCGCGGCGAGCGCAAGCAGGAGTCGGTGCAGGTCTCGGCCGCAACCGGCGCGGGCCTCGCGGACCTCGAGCGCATCGTGCGCACACGCCTCGACCAGCGTTCGACGCTCTTCGACGTGCTGCTGCCGATGAGCGAGGGCCGCTTCGAGTCGCAGTTGCGCCGCCTGTGCCAGCCGCTCGAGGACGACTGGGACGAAGCGCGCAACCTGCGGCGCCTGCGCGTGCGCCTGACTGACGGTGCTCTGGGCAGTCTGCGCCGGGGCGCGCACCCGGGGATCCTGTTCGAGCCAGTCGAGCCCGTCAGCGGCCGATAGTCAGAAGGACTCTGCCCCCCTTGGCTGTGCACGCCCGAAATCGAACATCCTGCGCTGCAGGAGGTCGCTGATCTCGAGCATGCCCGGGCACAGGCCGGCGACCATCGCCGCGGTCTGGTTTCGGTTGCGATTGGTGATCGGGCGCACGTAGTTGCGCCAGGCGATGTAGATCCAAAGATGACGCTCGAGGCGTCCGCGCTTCTTCGACGCGCCCCAGTTGCGTCGCACGAGCCGGCTGAGGTTGTCGCGCAGCATCGCGAAGGTGTGGTTCACCGGGAAGAGTGGGTTGCGATAGCTGCGCGGCACCTTCGAGTTCGTCTTCTGATGCAGGAGGCGTGCGCCGAAGATGCGTCTCAGAGCGACCGCATAGGTGTGCTTCTCGTCGGTGCCGACCGACACGGGCGCCGCGGGGTCGCACACGCTCGAGAGCACCTCGAAACAGCGCGTCATCATCACTCGCGATTCGCTCTTGCGCTCGCGTTCCTCCTTGTCGAGCAGGGCGAGCTTGCGCAAATTCGCCCTCGAGAGCGGTTTTCTCGGGGGAAGCGTGCCCACCTCCGCGTGCAGGATGCTGTAGCTCGGCGCGTGTACCAGCACCGGCACGGTGACCGGCTTCAAGCGCCGGTTGTGCTCGAAGGTCTCGAGTTCGTCGAGCTGGAACTGGCCTTCCCACGGGGTCGACGTACTGCGCCGACGCATGCACCACTCGTGGAAGGCGCGACATTGCTTGCCGTAGAGCTCGATCCGGCGCTCGACCGTCTTCAACTTGCAGTGAAACGTCTTGGCGATCTGCCGCTGCGTCACCTTCGAGATGAGAGCAGCGAAGATCTTGACGTCGAGCGAGACGCGCCGCAGCCGGTAGTCGACGCGGAAGGTCTGCGTTGAAAAGGTGCGATGGCAGCGCTTGCACTGGAAGCGCTGCACGCGCCGGCCGTCGCAAGCGCGCGTGAAGCTGCCTCGGCGCTGGTACTGAAATCCGTCGGCGGCGCACTGCGGATCCCTACATGGGCAATACTCGGGTCGAAATTCCATCGCGCGATCCTCCCGGGCGCGCCGGGGGAGGCGCGTCCACCCAGAAGACGCTCGGGGTCGCGAAAGGTTGTGCGCGCGGGCCCGATTTCCTGCACAGCGAAGGGGGGCAGAGTCCCTCAGGGGGCCTGCAGATCTTCGATCGGCGGCAAGCGCAGCTTCACGCCCGAGCGCAGCGCGTCCGCGCTCGGCAGGCCGTTGAAGCGTGCGAGGGCCTCGACGAGTTTCACCGCGGCCGTGCCGTAGTGCTCCTTGCAGATCACCGAGAGCGACTGGCCGGGCGAGACGACGAGCTCGAACTCGCGCGCGGCGGGTGCGGTGGGAGGGGGGACCTGCGGCTGCACTCCGGGCGCGCTGGGAGCGGCGGGGGCCTGGGCAACTGCCGCGGGCGGCGTCGCCTCGGGCACGGGGATCTCGGCGCCGCTCGGCGCGCCGAGCACGACCGAGCCCCAGCCGGGCCGGAGGCGCTCGTTCGCCGCGTCCGCAGCGGAATCAGCGGGACGCAGCCGCAGGAGCACCAGCGCGGCGAGCGCCAGCACCAGTGCGACTGCGAGCGCGTACTTCAACTCAGTGCGAGGCGGGGAGGGCGGCCTTGGCCTTGGCCGACTCGCCGCCCGACTTGCCCTCTTCGTCGTTCTTGCGCGCGGCGCGGCGTTCGAGCCAGAGGAACACGGGGCTCGCGACGTAGATCGTCGAGTAGGCGCCCGAGATCACGCCCACGAGCATGCAGTAGGAGAAGCCCTCGAGCACGTTGCGGGAGCCGACGTTGAAGAGGAACAGCACGAGCAGCGTGATCACGACCGTGCTGGTCGTGAGGATCGTTCGCCCGAAGCACTCGTTGATCGAGTCGTCGAGGATCTGCGTCAGCGGCTTGTTCGACTTCTGCCGGTTCTCGCGCACACGGTCGAAGATCACGATCGTGTCGTTCTGCGAGTAGCCGATGATCGTGAGGAAGGCAGCGATCATCGACAGGTCGACCTCGGCCTGCAGGATCTGCAGCTTGGAAGCCAAGGCCAGCGCACCCAGCGCGATGAACACGTCGTGCAGCAGCGAGATCACGACCGCGATGCCGTAGGCATACTCGGCGAAGCGGATGCGCACGTAGAACATCGTGCCCACGAGCGAGAGCAGCACGGCCATCACGGCCTTGTCGCGCAACTCGCTGCCGACCTGCGGGCCGAGCGAGCTCGATTCGGGGACGTTGCTGGCGAGGTGGTAGACCGCGCCATTCGAGTCCTTCATCGTGCGGATGCGCGTGTCGATCAGGCTCGTCACGGCGAGCTCGGTCGGCGTGCCGTCGAGGCCGACCTCGAAGTCGAACACGTTGCGCCGATTGGGAGTGGGGGTGACGGTCGGTTCCTTGAGGCCCATTGCCGTCAGCGCGTTGCCGACGTCGGCCGCGCTGTGCGTGTCCTCCAGGTGCAGCCGGCCCTTGGCCTTCGCGCCGTTGTCCGTGAGGCCGACCTCGACCGGGCCCTTCTCGAGCATGTCGGCGAGCGCCGCCTGGACTTGCGTCAGGCCCGTGTCGGCCGCGTCCTTGGCCGAGGAGGCGCCTTCGAGCTTGTAGGTGATGCGGAACGAGCGATAGCCCGTCTGCTTGTCGCCGCTCTCGAGCAGCGGCACGACCGTGGCCGAGCGACCGAGCGTGCCCGGGATCGCTGCTACCGCTCCGCGAACGTCCTCGATCGCGCGCGGCTGCTCGGTGCGCACGGTCATGGTGAACCCGCCGGTGAAGTCGATGCCGAGCTTCTCGTGGTCGGGCATCGAGATGAACAGGCCCATCCCGGCCACGATCACGACCAGCGAGGCCGCGATCGCGGGCTTGCTCCAGCGCATGAAGGGCCAACCCGGGTTGACCATGAAGTGGCGCATCTTGAAGCTCGCCTTGCCCTTCTTCAGGTCGTTGAAGATGAGCACTTCGGTCACGACGATGACGGTGAAGAGCGTCGTCAGGATGCCGATGTTGAGCGTCGTGGCGAAGCCCTTGATCGGGCCCGTTCCGACGATGTAGAGGATGATGCCGGCGATCAGCGTCGTGACGTTGGCGTCGATGATCGTCACCGCCGCGCGCTCGAAGGCGGACTTCGCTGCCTGCACCTGTTTCAGGCCGCGCGCGATCTCCTCGCGCAGGCGTTCGTAGAGCAGGATGTTGCCGTCGACCGCCATGCCGAGCGTCAGGATCAGGCCCGCGACACCCGGCAGCGTCAGCGTGGCGCGCAGGAAGGCCATCGCGCCCATCAGGTAGAGCAGGTTGAGCAGCAGGCCGACCACCGAGTCGCGGCCGAGGCGGTGGTAGAAGAACAGCATGAAGCCGATCACCAACCCGAGCGCCACCAGCGACGAGTAGAAGCTGCGGCGCACCGATTCCTCGCCCAGCGTCGCGCCCACGCGCTCGCGGTGCTCGATGGTCGGGCGGATGCGCAGCGAGCCGGAGCGCAGCGTGGACACGAGGTCCTGCACTTCCTTCTTCGAGAAGCCGCCCGCGCCGCCCTCGATGATGCCGCTGCCGGGCAGCTTGCTGTTGATCGTCGCGAGCGTGACGATCTCGCTGTTCAGCACGATCGCCATGCCGCGGTGCAGGTTGGACGACGTGAAGTCGCCGAAGGCGCCCTTCTTGGCCTGCGAGATCTCGAAGGCGACGGCGGGGTAGCCCAGGCGATCCTGCGAGAAGCCGACATTGTCGAGGTTCTCACCCGTGAAGACCCAGTCGGGGCTGCCCGTGTCGACCAGCGGCGCAAGCCGCGTCGCCATCGGGGTCTCTGGCTCGTCCTTGCCGACGCGGTGGGGGTACCAATGCAGGCCCTTCACCGGTCCGCCCTGCTCGGGAGCGAGGCGGTTGTAGTCGTCGATCGGCTGGCCGGGGTGCGCCTTGGCCCAGTCCTGGACCTTCTGCGTCTCCTTGGAGAGGTCGCTGCCCAGGCGCGTGATGTCCTCCGCGCGCGCGCCAAGCAGGAAGCGCATGTCGCCGACTTCCATGATCTTGGTGATGATCTCGTCGGTCGTGAGCAGGTCGATCTTCTCGCCCGCCTCGTGGCCGACCTTCTCGGTGTTGTCCACGCCGCGCTGCATGCCGCTGAGCACGTTCTGCTGGCGGCCCGTGTAGTGGATCTTCTCCTTGCCGATCGTGATGTCGGCTCCGCCCTGGGGGAACGCCTTGAGCGCCTGCAGGTCGGTCGTGTTGAGCGTCAGCGTGTCCGCGGAGGCGTCGATCGCGGCAGCCAGCGCGCCGGTGACGGGGGTGCTGGCGAGTTCGGCGACGCCCGGGATCTCGACCACGATGCGGTCCGAGCCCTCGGGGCGGATCTGCGGGTCGAGCACGCCGGTCGGGTCGACGCGCTGGCGCAGGATCTCCTTCATCTCCTGCAGGAGCTGTGGCCGGTTCGCGTTCTCCTGCGCGGTGATCTTGTTCTCGCGCAGCGCCTCGTCGAAGTCGAAGCCGAGGACGACGCGCGTGCCGCCCTGCAGGTCGAGCCCGAGCCGGAAGGGCTTCTCGGGCAGGACGAGGCACAGGATGGCCGCGACCGCGAGCACGACGATGAGTGTGATCTTCTTGCCGAGATTCTCGTTCATGGGGGCGCTCTGGCTGGTGGCGGGCGGGGCTCCTCCCTAGCGAGCGAACGCGGTGCGGATCCCGTCGAGGTTCCGCGACCGCGTTCCATGGGAGGTGGGCACGAGGGCCGTTCTGTGGATCAGGCCTTGACGGTCTTGGTCGGCTGGGCGGAGCTCTCGGCCTCGGCGCTGGAGTCTTCCGACATCGCGGCGCGCATGGCCTTCTCGAACTCGCGCTCCTTGCGGACCTTCTCGCCGAGGAGTTCCTTGACGCGCGTCTGCTTGCCCACGCGGTCGCGCAGGAAGTAGAGCTTGGAGCGGCGCACCTGGCCGCGGCGAGTGATCACCACGTCCTTGACGCGCGGGTTGTGCAGCGGGAACGAGCGCTCGACGCCCTCGCCCTGCACCAGGCGGCGCACGGTGATGGAGCGGCGGATCCCGCGGCCCTTGAGCGCGATGATCGTGCCGATGAAGAGCTGGACGCGCTCCTTGTCCCCTTCCTTGATCAGGTAGTGGACCTCGACCGTGTCACCGACGTGGATCGTGGGCAACTGGCTCTTGCTGTTCTCTTTTTCGATTTTCTCGATCAGGTGCATGTCTCGTTCGCGGACGTTTCGTCCGCTCCTCGCTGGCAGTGTTCTGCGTGACCTAGTGTTCGTTCGTCGTGTCTGCGCGCGTCTTGTTCGATGGCTTGTGCGGCTGTTCCCCGTCCCTGGCTTCGAGCAGGTCCGGCCTGCGCTCGCGTGTGCGCTCGCGCGCGCGTGCCTCGCGCCAGCGCTGGATGCGCGCGTGGTCGCCGGAGAGCAGCACTTCGGGCACCTCGGTCCCGCGGAACACGCGCGGTCGCGTGTAGTGGGGGTGGTCGAGCACGCCGCTCTCGCCGAAGGAGTCCTCGAGCGCCGAGCGCTCGTCGTTGAGCACCCCGGGCAGGAGGCGCGCGACGCTCTCGACGATGCACAGCGCGGGCAGCTCGCCGCCGGCGAGCACGAAGTCGCCGATCGAGAGCTCCTCGAAGCCGAAATGCTCGAGCAAGCGCGTGTCGAAGCCTTCGTAGCGACCGCACAAGAGCAGCACGCGCTCGAGCGAGCGCAGCTCCTCGGCGCGCGACTGTCCGAAGGGCTTGCCCGAGGGGCACAGCGCGATCTTGTGGAAGGCACCGTGCTTGCGCTCGAGCCACTCGATGCACTCGGCGATCGGTTCAGGCTTGAGCAGCATGCCCGGCCCGCCGCCGAAGGGACGGTCGTCCACGGTGCGGTGCCGGTCGCGGGTGAAGTCGCGGAAGTCGATCAGTTGGAGATCCAACTGGCCCTTCTCGCGTGCGACTCGCAGGATGCCGGAGCCGACGTAGGGCTCCAGTGCTTCTGGGAACAGGGTCAGGATGGCAAAGAACGGCACGACGACCCCCCGGAGGGGGAGGGCCCCCGGAATGGAGGGCCAAGCAGGTTAGATCCGCGGCGGGGAGGCGTCAAGGAAGCGGCTGGCCCCGGGGCCGCGGCGGAGCCAGAATCGGCGCCCCATGTTCACCGGTCTGGTCGAAGGCAAGGCGCTCGTCCGGCGCGTCGAGGCGCGCGGGAGCGGGATGCGGCTCGTCCTCGAACCCGCAATCCCGGGCTTCGGGGCCATCCCGGGCCAGAGCATCGCGGTCAGCGGGGCCTGCCTCTCGGTGGTAGGGCCCCCCGGGCCCCGCGGGAGCTCGCCTTCGACCTCTCGGCCGAGACCCTCGAGCGGACCTGGTTCGGGGAGCTCGCCGAGGGCGCCGAGCTCAACCTCGAGCGCTCGCTGCGCGTCGGCGACCGGCTCGACGGCCACCTCGTCAGCGGCCACGTCGACGGTGTCGGCCGGGTCCTGGCCAGCCGGCGCAGCGGCGACGGCGGGGTCCTGATGGAGTTCGAGGGCCCGTCCGGCTTCGAACGCTGGTTGGTCGAGAAGGGCAGCGTCACCGTCGACGGCGTCAGCCTGACGGTCGTGCGTCCGCGCGAGCGGCGCTTCGAGGTCGCGCTGATCCCGCTCACACTCCTGCACACGACGCTCGGCCGCGCGAGCGCGGGCCAGCCCGTCAACCTCGAGGCCGACGCGATCGGGAAGTGGGTCGAACGCCTCGTCGCGCCTAGAACGCGTTGAAGAAGATCGAGGTGAAGGTCGTGATCGGTGCCGCCTCGCGGTACTCCTCGAGCGCGCGCTGCACGATCGAGAGCATCGACTTCACCTGCACGTAGAGTTCCTCGTCCATGATCAACCGGCCCAGGCTGCCCTGACCGCTGCGCACGGTGCCGGTCACGATCGCGAGGTTCTCGGTGGTCTCGTTCAGGTTGTCGTAGAGCTCCTCCTTCATGATCGCCTTGCCCACGCTGCCCTTGCCCGCGGCGATGGTCGAGACGATCTTCTGCGCGTCGTCCACCAGCGTGGGATCGTTCACCAGGCGCGCGAGCGTGCCGTCGCCGCTGTCGATCTTGCGCGTGATGCGGTTGACGTTCTGGACCGTCTCCTGGAACTCGCGCGCCCACTGTTCGTCGTAGAAGAGCTTGCCCGCGAGGCCCTCGCCCTTCTGCACTTGCAGCGCGATCGCGTTGACGTTGTCGGAGAGCGTCGAGAGGCGCTTGGTCGCGTCGCGCAGCTCGTCGTACAGGCTCGGATCGCTGAGCAGCCTGCCGGCCGTGCCCTTGCCCGCCGCGAGGTCGGCCGAGATGCGCTCCAGGTTCGCGACGGCCTTCGAAGCGTCGGCGACGAAATCCGAGAGCCCCGTGGCCATGTTCTCGTCGCGGAACAGGCGCCCGAGCGGGCCCTTGCCGTCGCGCACGCCGCGCGTCAGTGAGGCGATGTCCGAGATCGTCTGCTCGACGTTGGCCTTGCTCTCCTTGACGAGGTCGCCGAGCGCGGTGAGCGGGTTGGGTGCCACGCTGCCGATCAGCACGGCGTCCTTCGCGATCGGCTGGCCCTCGGCCGGGCCCGGGTCGATCGCGAGGTTGCGCCCGCCGAGCAGCGTCGCGTCCTCGATCGCGATCTTGAAGCCCTCGCGCAGTTCGAGCGGGTCGTTCAGGCTGGCGAGCACCGTCACGCGGCGCTCCTGCGGCGCCTTGGGGTCGAAGGTGAGCTGCTTCACGCGTCCCCAGCGCATGCCCGCGACCTGCACGGCATCGCCCTCGCGCAGGCCGTTCGTGCGCGAGAAGTGCACCAGCATCTCGTTCGGCTGCTTGAAGAGCGAGAAGTTCGTCAGGAAGAGCGTGTAGTAGCCCAGCACGCCCAACGCGGCGATGAAGAACAGTCCCAGCAGGAAGGAGCGGTTCGCGGTCATGGAGTCACCTCAGTCGGGATCGGTACCCAGGAACTGTCGCAGTCGCGGATGGTCGGAGGCAAAGAACTCGCGCGGCGGGAGGTCGATCAGCGCCTGTCCTTGTTCGAGGAACAGCACGCGATCGGCGACCGTCTTGATGCAGCGCACGCGGTGCTCGACCACCATCGAGGTCACGTGCAGTTCGTGCTGAACGTCGCGGATGAGCTCGTTGATCGAGTGGGAGATCTCCGGGTCGAGCCCGGCGGTGGGCTCGTCGTAGAGCACGATCTCGGGGTCGGTGATCAGCGCGCGCGCGAGGCCCACGCGCTTCTTCATCCCGCCCGAGATCTCCGAGGGCATCTTCTTCCAGGCGTCGGGGATGCGCACCAGCGCCAGCTTCTGCTGCACGCGCTCGCGGATCTCGCTCTCGGGCATCCTGGTGTTCTCGCGCAGGGGCAGCGCCACGTTGTCGCCCACGCTGAGCCAGTTGATCAGCGCGCCCTCCTGGAACAGGAAGCTCATGCGCTGGCGCAATTCCGAGAGCGCCTCGCGCGAGAGGCGCGAGACCTCGTGGCCTTCGACCTCGACCGAGCCCGCGTCGGGTTTCATCAGGCCGATCACGTGGCGCAGCACGACCGACTTGCCCGTGCCCGATGGGCCCATCACGGCCAGCGTCTCGCCGCGGCGCACCTCGAAAGACAGGCCGCGCAGCACGTGCTGCGCGCCGAAGCTCTTGTGCACGTCGCGGAAGCGGATGACCGCCTCGCGCTCGGTTTCCGCGGGGCTCATGACTGGTAGAGCATCCAGGTGATGAAGTAGTTCGCGATGATGATGGCGATGATCGAGTCGCGCACCGCAGCTCGCGTCGCGTTGCCCACTCCCAGCGCGCCGCCGCTGGCGCGCAGTCCGGCGCTGCAGCCGATGATCGCGATCAGCACGCCGAAGATGGAGGACTTGAACAGGCCCGAGTACAGGTCCTTGGGCAGCGGGAAGATGTGCGCGGGATCGCGCAACGCCTCGATGGCCGAATCGAAGTAGAGCTGCGTGCTGACGTGCAGCTGGGACTGCGCGACGAAGCCGCCGCCCAGGATGCCGATCGCATCGCACAGGATCGTGAGCAGCGGCGCGGCGATCGCGATCGCGACCAGGCGCGGCAGGACGAGCAGCTTGATGCGGTCGATCGAGAGCACCTCGAGCGCCGCGAGCTCGTCGGAGACCGCCATCGTGCCGAGCTCGGCCGCCATCGAGCTGCCCATCGTCGCAGCCAGGATCGTGCAGGTGATGAATGGGCCCATCTCGCGCGCCATCGAGATCGCGACGATCGTGCCGATCTGGTCCTGCTGGCCGATGCGCTGCAACTCGATGCCGGTCTGCAGCGCGACGATCATGCCGATGAACAGCCCCACGAGCAGCACGACGTGCAGACCCTGCACGGCGCCCTGGTAGAGGATGTCCGCCACGGCCCAGCCGCGCCGACGCAGGTCGGAGAGCCGCGCGAGCGAGCCGAGCAGGAGCTCGACCTGGAAGCCGATCCCGTTGCACAGCTCGACGAAGGACTTGAGGATCGGCATGCGCGTGCCCTCAGGGTGCCTTCTTGCGCGGGCTGCGTTCCAGTGGCCAGCCCGGACCTGGCAGCGCGGGCGGCAGTCCACGCGTCATCCCGTCCTCCCGAGTTCGCCAGCGCAGGAGCCCCAGGAGCAGCGAATGGTCGCTCACCTTGCGGTCCTGGCTGTCGCGCCAGTCGCGCCGCGCCCAGAGGAAAGCGAAGGAGCGCCGGTCCTCGTCAGCGTCCTTTTCGCGGCGGTACAGGCCCAGCCAGGAGCGCTCGTGGACCAGGCCGTGGTCGTTCTCGTGCGCGTAGAGCTCCCAGATCCAGGCGTACATCTCCTCGATCTCGGGCGTGCGCCAAAGCGGCGAGAGGCTCGGGAAGGAGATGCGCCGGCGCTCGGGCTCGGGCTGGTCGATCTGGTAGAGCGGCCACAGGCGCGCCCAGGAGCTGCGCCCGGCCTCGTCGTCCTTGCGCTGCCAGGCCTGCCAGAAGGGGAGCACGAAGAAGGCGTCCTTCTCGGCGTGCTCGTACTCCTCATGGCGCAGGTTGACGATCGGCCACAGGAGCCAGGTCGAGTCCAGGCCGTCGCCGTGGTAGTTCGAGTACAGCGGCCACAAGCGCGTTCGTGAAACGTCGTGCGCGGGGTCGCGCTCGAAGCGCACCAGCGGCCAAGGCCCGTCCCAGGCCCAGAAGTCGGTGTCGGGGTCGTTGGCCCAGCCAAAGAAGGGCCACAGCAGCGTGTGCGACTGGTAGTGGCCGTGGCGCGCCTCGCCGTAGAGCGGGAAGATCATCCAGCGCCGCTCCTGCTTCTCGGAAGGCGCCCAGAGCCGGTCGTGGTCCCACTGGAAAATCGGCCAGAGCACGAACCAGTTCTCGTGCCGACCCTCGTAGATGTCGTTGCCGACCAACGGCCACACGCGCCAACTCGGCCCGCCCGCGCCGGTCGTGCGCGAGAAGAAGGGCCAGAGCACGTGGTTGGTGGTGCGGCCCGCGCGCTGGCTGCGCGCCCAGAGCGGGAAGAGCACGAATTCGAGCCGGTCGAAGGAGAGGAAGCGCTCGAACACGCCGCCGAAGGGGAACCAGGCGCGCAGCGTGCGTCCGTCCGCCGTGCGCGACCAGTAGATGCCCGGCAACGTGATCAGCGTGTACTCGCTGGGCGAGTCCTTGTGCTCGGTGCGGTTGTAGAGCGTGACCGGCAGCAGGTACCAGCCGTAGTCCGAGCCGTTGCGCTCCGCGCGGCCGAAGGGCGTCAGGAAGCGCATCACGAAGTCGTCGCCCGCCTTCTGGTCGCGGATCACGATCGGACGCACGGCCCACTGCGTCACCAGGCCGCCGGGCTTGGCGCGGCGCACGCGCACCGCGCCGCCCAGGGCCTCGATCTCCGTCCCGCCGCCCCCGGTCGAGAGCTCGCTGAACAGGGGCGCGAGGTGGCGCTCGGTCCCGAAACTCGCGCAGCCCTGGACGAGCACAGCCGCGGAGAGCGCCAGGGCGCAACCCGCTCGCCGGGCGATCGCGCCCGCACCCCACAGCACTCCTCGCGCAGCCATCGGCGCAGCGATTGTGGATTCCGGCGGGGCCGTTGCAAGCAAGTCGTGTCGCTTGAGGGCCCCGAGGGCGCTTGCTACCGTCGCCGAGACGATGGCGGGCAAGACCTTTCTCTCGGGCATCCAGCCCACCGGACGGCCGCACCTGGGCAACTACTTCGGGGCGATCCGCCAGCACATCGCGCTGCAGGAAGAGCAGGGCGAGCGGTTCTACTTCATCGCCGACTACCACGCGCTCACCTCCAGCCGCGATCCAGCCAAGCTGCGCGAGAACGTGCGCGACGTCGCGCTCACCTACCTCGCGCTGGGACTGGACCCCGAGCGTTCGGCGCTCTTCCGCCAGAGCGACGTGCCCGAGGTGACCGAGCTCACCTGGATGCTGCTCTCGGTCACCGGCATGGGGCTCCTGGAGCGCGCGCACTCGTACAAGGACAAGCTCGCGCACGGCATCACGCCCTCGGCCGGCCTGTTCGTCTACCCGGCGCTGATGGCGGCCGACATCCTGGCCTACGACTCGACGCACGTCCCCGTCGGCAAGGACCAGGTCCAGCACCTCGAGATGGCGCAGGACATGGGCGGTTCGTTCAACGCGGCGTATGGGCAGGTCTTCGTGCGGCCCGAGGCGATGATCCCCAAGTCCGAGACGCTCGCGAAGGTGCCCGGCCTCGACGGCGAGAAGATGAGCAAGAGCTACGGCAACGACGTGTGGATCTTCGAGTCGGGCAAGCCGCTCAAGAACGCCGTCGGCAAGATCAAGACCGACAGCCGGCCGCCCGAAGAGCCCAAGGATCCCGCGAGCGTGCTGCTGTTCCAGTTTCTCGAGTTGTTCCTCGACGCGAGCGAGCTCGAGCAGTGGAAGGAGCGCACGCGCGCCGGCGGGGCCGGTGCGCCGGGCTACGGACACATGAAGCTGCGCCTGGTCGAGGCGATCGAGCTGCACTTCGCCGACGCGCGCAAGCGCCGCGAGGAATACGTCAAGGACCCCGCACGCGTGGACGCGATCCTCGCGCGCGGAGCGGAGATCGCACGCGCGCGGGCGCGGGCGACGAGGGATCGCGCGCTTGCGGCGTGCGGGTTGCGCTAGGAGTTTTCGCATGAACGTCTTCTTCCGTCGTGGGCTCGTCCTGGGCCTCGCCCTGCTCTCCGCCTGCCAGCAGCCCGCCAAGCAGGACCGCGCGGCCAAGCCGCAGGTCGACGACACCGGCGGGCCGATCATCAAGCCCTGGACCGACGCCTTCTCCGGGCCCGCGGTGCTCTTCGCCGACGAGATCTGGGTCGAGGGCCCCGAGGGCATGATCGACCGCACGGCGTTGCGCGTCGATCCGGAGCTCAATGACACGAGCACGCGCACGACCAAGGACGGCCTGCTGCAGGTCGTCACGGTCAAGCCCGACGTGCAGGCCGAGGTGCACGGCTTCCTCGACCACTGGGAGCTCGTCGGCTTCCGCAAGGTCTCGATCCTCGAACGCGTCGTGCCTTGCGACGTGAAAGTGCGCGCGAGCGGCGCGGCGCACTTCGTCGACACGGCGACCAAGGCCGAGCAGAACCAGGACACGCTCGAGTTCACAGGGAAAATCCCGCGGTGATCCGTCGACTCGCCGCGCTCGTGCTGCTGCTCGCCGCGGCCTGCGGCGGGCCGTCCGTGCGCGAGCTGCCGCGCGAGCAGTCGCGCTACGACGCGCTCAACATCACCGGGTTGCGCGGCCTGCGCGACGCGCGGGCGCTGCTCGCGAGCGGGCACGCCGAGGAAGCGCTGGTCGAGATCAGCGCGCTGCGCGTCGAGGATCCCGAGTGCGTCTATCTCGCGCTCTGGCAGCAGGAAGCGGAGATCTCCGCGCGCGGCCTGGAATCCGTCTGGCCGGGCAGCGGCGCTGGCACACCCGCGAGCTCGGAGCAGGAGGCCGCGATGGAGCAGCTGCGCGCGACCTGGCGCGCGCGCGCCGAGTCCGGCGGCGTCGTCGAACTCGTCGCGGCGGCGCGCCTGGAGCAGGACCCCGCGGCCGCGCGCGCGCTGCTCGAGCGCGCGGCGAAGCTCGACCCCAAGTGCGCCTGGATTCCCTACGCGCGCGCCTTCCTCGCCGCGCAGGACGACGACTGGACCGCGGTGCAGAACGAGCTCGGCCGCTCGGTCGCGCTCGATCCCGCGCACCTGCCGACCTTCTGGCTCGAGGCCTGGACGCTCGCGCGCGGCGGCGATCCACAGGCCGCGAGTCTGGCACTCGAGCGCTGGGCTGAGCGCGCGCGCGGGGATCCGCGCATCGACGAGCACCTTGTGCAGGGCGCCGAGCTCGACATCGCGGTGCTCTCCGTGATCGTCGGCGAACCCAAGGTCGCGCGCGAGTGGCTCGACCTGCTCGAGAGCGAGCTGCCGGGCGAATCGCGCGCACTCTGCGCGCGCGCGTGCGCCGAGCAGGCGCTCGACCACATCGACTCCGCGCTCAAGCTCGTGCGCGCGGCGCACGAGGCCGCGCCCAACGCGCTCCTGCCGCTGGTGCAGGAAGCGCTGATCTGGGAGCACTGGAAGAAGGACCCGCAGCAGGCCGAAGAGGCCTGGAGCGCCGTGCTCACGGCCGCGCGCTCCTCGCCCGAACTCGGCGCGCTCTTCGAGCGCCTGCGCGCGCGCGTGGTGCTCGATCGCGAGGCCAAGGCCGCGGCCAAGCCCGCCCCGCCCGAGGGGGCGCCGGACACGCCGTGAAAGCCGTCGTGCAGCGCGTCGGCCGCGCTCGCGTGCGCGTCGAGGGCTCGACGGTGGGGGAGATCGAGGCGGGCATGCTCGTGCTGCTCGGCGTGCTGAAGGGCGACGGCGAGAAGGAGTGCGACGAGCTGGCCGCGAAGATCGCGCAGTTCCGCTTCTTCGGGGACGAGAACGGGAAGATGAATCTCTCGGCGCTCGATCTGGGGCGGCAGGTGCTCGTGGTGAGCCAGTTCACGCTCGCGGCCGACGGTTCGAGCGGAAGGCGGCCGTCCTTCGACCGCGCGGCGCCGCCGGCTGTGGCGGAGCCGCTCTACGAGAGGTTCGTGGAAGCGCTGCGCGGGTTTGGACTGCAGGTCGCGACCGGCAGGTTCGGCGCGCTGATGCAGGTCGAACTGGTCAACGACGGGCCGGTGACTTTCGTGCTCGAGGTCAGCGCGGGGAGATGAGCGCGCGGAGGTCGGGCTCGGGCTCGCCGCGCGGGTGCCACTCGACCGGCATGCCGGTGAGCATGCGCAGCCTCCTTGAGGCTCGCGCCGCACATCGCGCGCGCCCAGTCGCCGACTAGCCTCGCTCGCGAGCTCGGCGGTCGAATGCCACCGGTCCAGAGGCCCGTGGGAGGGCGCGAAGCAGGGCTGCCAGAACGAGCGCAAACATGTCCGCAGGACCGCTCCACGGCAGGGGCCTGGGCGTCACAAGTTCTTGCTTGACGGATGGATAGCGCGCTCGGATACTCCGCCCCGCATCCCCTTCCGGAGCCCTAGGAATGACTCAGGAACCTCAGACGATCACCAAGAAAGAGCTCGTGAACCGGATCTCCGAGGAGACCGGCCACACGAAGGTGATCGTCAAGGACATCCTGCAGCGCTTCCTGGACGAGATCATCGAGGAGCTCAGCGTCGGCAACCGCTTGGAGTTCCGGGAGTTCGGCGTGTTCGAGGTCCGCGATCGGGCCGCCCGCCGGGCGCAGAACCCGCGCACGCTCGAAAAGGTCGCCGTCCCCGCCAAGCGCGTGGTCAAGTTCAAGGTCGGCCGGCTGATGCGCGAACGCGTCTGCGACGAGCCGCCGCCGCCGCCGAAGGTCGAGAAGCCGAAGCTGCCGACCCGCCCCGAAGCGCCCGTCCGCCGGCCGATCCCGCCGCCGCCGAACTCCAACTCGCCCTTCTGACCGAGAGAGCTCTGCGCACATCCGCGCAACGCGGATTGGTTAATACGGTGCCAGTCCAAAACTCCCACTAATGCCTCGACAGCAGCGGGCGCCTTTGCGCGCAGGGCATTAGTGGGAGTTTTGGACTGGCACCGTATTAACCAATCCTAGCCGGTGGCGTCGGGGCGCCTCCGGTCCTATCGGCCCGCGGTCCGCAGCTAGCGGTCTGGGACTAGCGGTGTGCAGCGGTGCGCGAGCGCGCGTCGGCCTTCGCCAGCGCCTGGTCGAGGTCATCGCGCAGGTCGTCGACGTGTTCGATGCCGACGGAGAGACGGACGAGGCCGTCGGCGAGGCCCTGCGTGCGGCGGACCTCGGCGGGGATGCTCGCGTGGGTCATGCTGGCGGGGACTTCGCAGAGCGATTCCACGCCGCCGAGTGACTCGGCGAGCGTGAAGAGCTTCGTGCTCGACGCAAACTCGTTCGCGGCGTCGACGCCGCCCTTCAATTCGAAGGAGAGCATGCCGCCGAAGCCGGACATCTGCTTCTTGGCGAGCGCGTGCCCGGGGTGCGAGGGGAGACCGGGGTAGATCACCTTGGCCACGAAGGGGTGCTGCTCGAGGTGCTTGGCGAGCGCGGTCGCGTTGAAACAGTGCCGTTCCATGCGCACGGCGAGCGTCTTGGTGCCGCGCATCACGAGGAACACGTCCATCGGGCCGGGGGTGCCGCCGACGGAGTTCTGGAAGAAGGCGATCTCCTGCCGCAGCGCCATGTCCTTGCCGATCAGCGCGCCGCCGACGACGTCGGAGTGGCCGCCGAGGTACTTCGTCAGCGAGTGCAGCACGAGGTCGGCGCCGAGCGCGAGCGGCTGCTGCAGGAAGGGCGTCGCGAAGGTGTTGTCCACGATCACGAGCTTGCCGCGCGCGTGCGCGATCTTCGCGGCCTGCGCGATGTCGGTGATGCGCAGCAGCGGGTTGGTCGGCGTCTCGAGGTAGACGTACTTGGTCTGCTCCTCGATCGCGGCCTCGAGCGCGCGCGCGTCGTTGGTGTCCACGTAGGTGAAGCGGATGCCGTAGCGCGCGAAGACCTTGCTGAAGAGGCGGTAGGTGCCGCCGTAGAGGTCGTTGCCGGCGACGACGTGGTCGCCGGGCACGAGCCGGTCGCAGAGCGCGTTGGTGGCGGCCAGACCCGAGCTGAAGCACAGGCCCCAGCTGCCACCCTCGAGCGCGGCGAGGTTGTGCTCGAGCGCCGTGCGCGTCGGGTTGCTGGTGCGCGAGTACTCGTAGCCCTGGCGCGGCTGCGCGGGCGCGTCCTGCTTGTAGGTGCTGGTGAAGTAGACCGGCGTCATCACGGCGCCGTTCTGCGGGTCGGGCTCCTGGCCGGCGTGGATGGCGCGGGTCTCGAAGCGGCCCTGTTCGTGCGTTTTCTCGCTCATGGCGCGTGCTCGTCTCGTTCCTGCTTCCGGGAGCGGCGGGGGAGCGCGTAACGTACGGGACCCGCATGTCGGAGTCCACGAAGAGCAAGTCCCGCGCACGCGCCAACGGTCCGGAGGACCCGCTCGCGAGCCTGCCCGGCCGCCGCGACGCGCTGATCGCCTTCGCGATCTGCGTCGGGCTGGCGTTCTATTGGACGCTCTCGCTCTCGGACGCGCGCGCCTGGGGCTGGGACGAGTCGATGCACGCGGAGCTGCCCGCCGTGCGCATCCTGCTGTACCTGAAGCAGGGCGACGTCGCCGGCGCGCACAACGCGCTGCTCGACTGCTCGCAGTACCCCTTCGTCTGGCCGCTCGTGCTCGCGGGCGTGCAGTTCTTCACCGGCGTCAGCGAGCACGCCTGCCGCGTCGCGGGCACGCTGGCCTGGTGCTGGGCGCTCTTCGGCCTGTTCCTGCTCGGACGCGAGCTCGGCGCGCGCATCGAGCCGCGGTTGAAGGGCGCGCGCTGGATCGCGTGGGTGCTGCTCGGCTTCGGCGCCCTTGCGCCGCTCGCGCTCGCCTACGCGGGCACGCTGTTCCTCGAGGTGCCCTTCGCCTGCATGGCCGTCTGGGCGCTGCGCGCCTGGGTGCGGCGCGACGGCAGCGCGACGCGCGAACTCGCGGCAGGAGAGTGGATCACGCTGGCGCTGTTCACCAAGTGGAACTACGGGCTGCTCCTGTGCGGCGGGCTAGGCATCGCCTGGTACCTCGAGGGCTTCGCTGCGCGACGCGACCTGGCCAAGTTCATGGGCCGCTCGGTCGCGCTCGGGATCGTTCCGATGCTCGCCTGCCTGTGGTGGTTCGTGCTCGCGCGCGGCAACGAGCACTTCTCGGTGCTGCTCGCATTCCTGAAGGGGAATCGCGGGGGTCCGGTGCACACGCTGAACGAGCGCCTGATGCACTCGGCACTCTTCCTGCACCTGGGGCCGGTGCTGCTCGGCTGCGTGCTGCTGCTGGCGCTCTTCGCGCTCGTGCGGCTGCGCTCCGGCCCGGTGCGCGCGCTGTTCCTCGTGGCACTTGCGCTGGCCGTCCCCTCCTGGCTGCACCCCTTCCACCTGGATCGCTTCCTCGTGCCGCAGGCGATCCCGCTCTGGGCGCTGGCCGCGGTCGGCTTCGGACTGTGCGTCTGGCCGTTGCGCTTGGTCTTCGTCGCGCTGCTCGGCGTGGGCTGCGCGGGGCACTGGCGCGAGGATTTCGCCGCGCGCATGGGATATCTGAGCGAGAGTGCCGCGACGCGCGAGTACCAGCGCGGCATCTACGCCAGCTGGCGCGATCTCTCGGGGGCGCGCGCGCTTCCCACGAGCGGTCTCGAGCGCAAGGCGCACGATGCGCTGCTCGACGCGATCGCCAAGGAGGCGGGGCCGACCGAGCGCGTCGGCTGGATCGGCTTCTCGAACGAGCTCTCGCCTGCGACGCTTGAACTGGGCCTGCTCGTGCGCGGCGGCGCGCCCGAGCGCTTCCAGAGCGAGTGCACGCGCATGCTCGATGTCACCTACGAGGGCGTCGACCCGAAGTGGACCGACGAGCAACTCGCCGAGTGGGCCAAGGGCTTCGACCTGGTGCTCTACGCAACGCCACCGGACATGAAGGACCGCGCCGAGCGGCGCTTCGAGCACGAGTACGCGTTGCGCCTGGTCGCGCTGGGCTGGACCGCGCGCGAGATCGCGCGCGCGCTGGTCTCGCGCCCGTTGCAGACCCCGCTCGAGATCACCCTCTTCGCCTGCCGGAAGAATCCGTGACGCCCGGACCGAGCCCCGAGAGCTTCGCTGCGCGGCCGCTCGACTTCGAGTCGCTGCGCGCGGTGCTCGAGCGCCACGCGCCCAGCTCGCTCGGCCAGCGCGCGCTGCGCGAGCTTTGCCCGCGCGCCTACGAAGACGCGCGCGCGGCGCTCGAGCGCACGCGCGAAACGATCGAGCTCGCGCGCGCGGGGCGCACGCCGAATTTCGGCGGCCTGTGCGACCCGCTGCCCGGCCTGGCGCACGCGCGCCAGGCGGGCCGGCCGCTGGAGGACGAGAACCTGGTCAAGCTGGTGGGCTTCTTCGAGTCCTCCGAGCGCCTGGCCGAGTGGCTCTGCTCGCTCGAGGGGCTGCCGGCGCTCTCCGCGCTCGGCAAGCGCATCCCGGAGTTCGACGTGCTGCTCGAACGGCTGCGTGCGACGCTCGATGAGCAGGGTCGCGTGCGCGAGAGCGCCTCGCCCGCGCTGGCGCGGTTGCGCAAACAGGAGGCCGAGGTCGGAGCCGAGCTCGAGCGCACGCTGCGCGCGATCCTCGGCCGACCGGACGTGCGCAACGTGCTCAGCGACCCCAACCCCGTGCGCCGCGGCGGCCGCGCGGTACTCGCGATCAAGGCCAAGAGCGCCATGCGCATCCACGGCATCGTGCACGACCGCTCGCAGACCGGCGAGACGGTCTTCGTCGAGCCGCGCGAGGTGGTCGCGCTCGGCAACCGCCACAGCGAGATCGTCTCGGACGAGCGCCGCGAGGTCGAGCGCATCCTGGCCGAGCTGACGCGCGAGTTCCTACGCCACGAGCACGAGATCGCGCGCGCCTGCGCCGCGCTGGCCGAGCTCGAGTTGGCGCAGATCGGCGCGCTGTGGGCGCTCGAGACGCGCGGCCGCGTGCCGCTGTTGCCGCGCGAGAAAGGCGCCGCGGAGGGCATGCTGCTGCGCAGCGCGCGCCATCCGTTGCTGCTCGAGCAACAGCGCCTCGGGCGCTTGCAGGAGGTCGTGCCGATCGACCTGCGCTTGGGCGGCGACTTCGACGTGCTGATCATCACCGGCCCGAATACGGGCGGGAAGACGCTCGCGCTCAAGACCGCGGGCCTATTCGCGCTGTGCACGCGCATGGGTCTGCCCTTCCCTTGCGACCAGGGCTCGACCTGCCCGCTCTACGACGGCATCGTGGCCGACATCGGCGACGAGCAGGAGATCAGCCAGAGCCTCTCGACCTTCTCCTCGCACCTGAAGCGCATCCGCGAGGGCCTCGAGCGCGCGACCAACGCGACGCTCGTGCTGCTCGACGAGCTCGGCAGCGGCACGGATCCCGACGAGGGCGCGGCGCTCTCTGAGGCGTTGCTCGAGATCCTCCTCGCGCGCAAGAGCCCGACGCTCGTCTCGACGCACATCGGCAAGCTGAAGGAGTTCGCCTTCCGCCACCCGCGCGCCGAGAACGCCTGCGTCGAGTTCGACGCGCAATCGCTCTCGCCCTGCTACCACCTGACCGTGGGCATGCCCGGCGAATCGGGCGCGCTGGTGATCGCGCGGCGCCTGGGCCTGCCCGCGGCGATCGTCGACCGCGCGAAAGAGCGCCTCGTGCGCCGCGACGAGGAACTCACGCAGCTGATGGCCGACATGCGCGATGCGCGCACGCAGGCCGAGAGAGCGCGCGGTGCCGCCGAATCGCGCCTGGAGGACGCCGAGCGCATGCGCGAGGAAGCCGTCGCGACGCGTCTGGCGCTGGAGCAGAAGGGCGAGCTGCTCGAGGCCGAGGCGCAGCAGTCGATCGAGGAGCGCGTGCGCAACGCCACGCGCGTGCTCGAACGCGCGCGCGCGCTGGTCGACCAGCTGCCCGCGGCGCAGCGCAGCGCGATGCAGCAGACGCTCGCCGAACTCGAGGCCGAGCTCTCGGGCTCGGCGCTCTCGTCGCGCCGCGCGGAGTTCCTCGACAGCTTGAAGAAGGGCAGCTTCGTCTACGTGCCGCGCTACAAGCAGCGGCTGGCGGTGCAGAAGGTCGACCGCGCCGCGCGCGAGCTCACCGTGCAGCTGGGGAGCATGCGCATGCGCCTCGCCTTCGACGAGGTCAGCGCCTGGGAAGGGCGCTAGGGGACCCTGCAGGCCCCCCGATTGGATTAGTCCTTGATCAATGACCATGGCGTGGTCGCTTGTCCAGCATGATCGAGAGCCACAGGCGGGCTGAGTGGTTCAGCGCGGCCCGTCGAGGCTCGCGAGTGCCGGCCGCGCGCACTTCCTATGCTTCGCACGTGTGCGTAGCGGGGCCATCCGGCCGCCCTCGGACAGCCGATACGGGTGTACGGTTTGACCATGAAGGTCCTCCACATCACGCGCACGCTGCCGCAGGAGATGCTCGGCCCGATGTACCTCTCGACCGCGGTCAAGGCCGCCGGCCACGAGATGCGCGCGATCTGCCTGCCCGACGTGCACTGGCTCTCGAAGATCCGCGAGTACAAGCCGGACGTGATCACCTGGTCGCTGATGACCGGCAACCACCGCCAGATCTTCGACGTCAACCGCTTCCTCAAGTCGAAGTTCAAGTTCTTCTCGCTCATGGGCGGGCCGCACGTGACCTTCGTGCCCGAGAGCGCGCGCGAGAGCGGCGTCGACGCGCTGTGCATCGGCGAGGGCGAAGAGGCGATCGTCGAGCTGCTCGACACGCTCGCGCGCGGCGAGGACTGGCACGGCATCAAGAACCTCGCCTGGGCCGACGCGGACGGTACGCTGCACAAGAACCCGGTGCGCCCGCTGGTGCGCGACCTCGACAGCCTGGGCTTCCCCGACCGCTCGCTGATCTACGACGCGCAGCCGCTCTACAGGAACAGCCCGCGCAAGGTCGTCGTGACGCAGCGCGGCTGCCCGATGCTGTGCACCTTCTGCTTCCACCACGCCTGGAAGAACAAGATCTACGGCGCGAAGAACAGCGAGTACGTGCGCAAGCGCTCGGTCAGCCACGTGATCGAGGAGGTGCAGCGCATGCGCAGCGAGTACCCGCTCGAGTTCGTGCACTTCCTCGACGA
>JADJLZ010000006.1 GCA_016709875.1 Planctomycetota bacterium
TCGTGGGCCATCTCCTGTGTGTCGCCTCGGTCTTCCTGGCGCACCTGCACTACACGATCGACGTGCTCGGCGCCTGGGCGATCACGTGGGGGATCTACGCGTTGCGCGAGCGCCGCAACACAGCGTAGTCTCGGGCGCGATGGCCGACCTCTACCTCGTCGACAACGACGCGCGCCTGCTCGAGCTGTACACGCTCTTCCTCACCAAGCGCGGGCACAGCGTGCGCAGCTCTACCTCGTTCCACGAGGCGCGCGCGCAGATCCGCGAGCACGCGCCCGAGCTCCTGCTCTCGGACCTCGAGCTCGGCGCGGAGCGCGGCGACGAGGAGCTCGCGCGTCTGGCGCTTTCAGGCGAGCTGCCGCCGACGCTGGTCGTCTCGGGCTACCTCGACCGCCAGCTCGAGGCGAAGCTCGCGAGGCTGCCCTGCGTGGTCGGCACGCTCGCAAAACCCTTCGATCTCGCGACGCTCGAGGCGCGCATCGCCGAGTCGCTCGAACGCGCCCGCGCACGCGTCTCATGAGCAGGCTGCGCTGGACCACGGCGGGGGAGTCGCACGGGGCCGCGCTGGTCGGCGTGCTCGAGGGCCTGCCCGCCGGCCTCGCGCTCGATCTCGCGCGTGTCGATGCGGAACTCGCGCGGCGCCAGGGCGGACACGGTCGCGGCGGACGCATGAAGATCGAGAGCGATCGCATCGAGCTCCTCTCGGGGATGCGCGCGGGGCGCACGCTCGGCTCGCCGCTCGCGTTCACGATCCACAACCGCGACGCGACGATCGAGCGCCTGCCCGTGCCGACCAACCCGCGGCCTGGCCACGCCGACCTCGCCGGCTGCCAGAAGTACGGCGAGCGCGATCCACGCGCGGTGCTCGAGCGCGCCAGCGCGCGCGAGACGGCTGCGCGCGTGGCGCTGGGCGCGCTCGCGCGGCAACTGCTCGAGCGCTTCGAGATCGAGATCTTCGCCTGTGTGCGCGAACTCGGCGGCGTCGCTTGTTCGGACGAGGCCTGCGAGCGCGCGCTCGCGCTGCCGGCGCAGGAGCGCCTCGCGCTGCGCGCGGCGAGCCCCTTCTACGCGCTCGATCCACAGGCCGACCTGCGCCGCCGCGCCGCGGTCGACGCCGCGCGCGAGGCGGGGGACAGCCTGGGCGGCATCTTCGAGGTGCGCGCGTTCGGCCTGCCGCCGGGCCTGGGCAGCTACCAGAATCCCGCCGAGCGCCTGACCGCGCGCCTGGGCGCAGCGCTGTTCTCGATCCCGGCGATCAAGGGCGTCGAGTTCGGCGTGGGCTTCGAGGCGGCGCGCCTGCCCGGCTCGCGCATGCACGACGCGATCCTCGGCGCGCCCGAGGGCGACGGACCGGCTGGAGGCCGCTACCGGCGCGAGACCAACCGCTCGGGCGGCCTGGAGGGCGGGCTCTCGACCGGCGAGCCGCTGGTGGTGCGGGCGGCGATGAAGCCGATCCCGACCCTGCGGCAGGGGACGCGGACGGTCGATTTCGTGACGCTCGAGCCCGTCTCGGCGACGTACCAACGCTCGGACGTGACCTCGGTGCCCGCCGCGAGCGTCGTGGGGGAGGCGGTCGTCGCCCTCGAGCTGTGCGCAGCCTTCCTGGCGAAGTTCGGCGGCGACGCGCTTGCGGAGGTCGAGGCCGCCTGGGGATCCTGGCGCGAGCGCAGCTCCACGGTCTAGGAGCAGGAGGGCTTTTTCCAGCCGACCCTTGACCCGGGGGCGGCGGGCCGTACCATGTGCCGCTCACTTCGCCGTCCGTGGGCCGTCCTTTCGACGCCCTCCCGGCGCCGTTCTGGCTGCCCCCCGGGCTGCGCGTGCAAACGCCAGCGTAGCTCAGTTGGCAGAGCACCTGATTTGTAATCAGGCGGTCGTGGGTTCGACTCCCTCCGCTGGCTCCAGCCCCGTGCTGGAGCGCGCGCCCTCGGGCGCGTGACCTGTTCCCTCACAACGAGACCTACGGCAGATGATTCAGGGAGCGGTGCGACCGCGCTTCACGCGCAGGAGCGCCCGCGTTCGGACCGGACATCGCATGTCGAGCAGGCGGAGGTCACGTCCTCGTCCAACCCCGCGCGGGTGGGAAGAGGCAGCGGGCGTCCGCTCCATCGCACCCGCGGGGAGATGCCAGAGCGGCCAATCGGGCCAGACTGTAAATCTGGTGGCACTGCCTTCGTGGGTTCAAATCCCTCTCTCCCCACCACCCGGCCACCGACCGCACCTGGATCCACACACGCCCCAACGGCCCGAAGCGGCCAGCGGCGCGACGACTCGACAGTGTCTCGTCCCGCCCGGCCATCCGCGTTCCCGCGGGCGTAGTTCAATGGCAGAACGGCAGCCTTCCAAGCTGCACACGAGGGTTCGATTCCCTTCGCCCGCTCCACGGCCTCACTCGCCGCGTGTCGAGCGCCCCGCGTGAATCTGCCGGCACGGAGCGCCCCCCGAGCGGGGGCAGCACCGTCGCGGAACACTGCTGGTGTAGCTCAGTGGTAGAGCACCTCCTTGGTAAGGAGGAGGCCATGGGTTCAAGCCCCATCACCAGCTCCATCCACCTGCCCCTTTCAACCTCTTTTCAATCCATTCGATCCAGCGGCCTCCACTCGGGAGGCTGGCAACATCCAGGCGCGGCCTCGGCCGTGTCCCAGAGAAACCCCAACAACCGGGCACGCGCCCCTACAGCACCAAGAGACGTCATGGCAAAGGAAGTCTTTCAGCGGACCAAGCCGCACGTCAACGTCGGCACGATCGGCCACATCGACCACGGCAAGAGCACGCTGACAGCGGCTATCGCGGCTCGTTCGGCGGCCAAGTACAAGACGAAGGCGAAGTCCTACTCGGAAATCACCAAGGGCGGCACGGTCCGCTCCACCGACAAAACGGTGACGATCTCCGCCTCCCACACGGAGTACGAGTCGAACACGCGCCACTACGCGCACGTCGACTGCCCCGGGCACGCCGACTTCGTCAAGAACATGATCACCGGCGCCGCCCAGATGGACGGCGCGATCCTGGTCGTGTCGGCCGCCGACGGCCCGATGCCCCAGACGCGCGAGCACGTGCTGCTCGCTCGCCAGGTGAACGTGCCCTACATCGTGGTCTTCCTGAACAAGGTCGACCTCGTCGACGACGCCGAGCTCCTCGACCTGGTCGAGATGGAGATCCGCGACCTGCTCAACAAGTACAAGTTCCCCGGCGACACGACCCCGATCATCCGTGGCCAGTCCAAGAAGGCCCTGGAGTCCGGCGGCGCCGACGCCGAGGCGAACAAGTGCATCGACGACCTGCTCGACGCGCTGGACAGCCACATCCCCATGCCCGAGCGCCTGGTCGACAAGCCCTTCCTGATGTGCATCGAGGACGTGTTCTCGATCTCGGGTCGCGGCACGGTAGGCACCGGACGTATCGACCGCGGCCGCATCAAGGTCGGCGAACCGGTCGAGATCGTCGGCCTGCGCACCGAGTCGATGAAGTCGGTCTGCACTGGCGTCGAAATGTTCCAGAAGTCGCTCGAGGAAGGCACCGCTGGCGACAACGTCGGCCTGCTCTTGCGCGGCGTCGAGAAGACGGACCTCGAGCGCGGCATGGTCGTGGCCAAGCCCGGCTCGATCACTCCCCACACGAAGTTCGAGGCCGAAGTCTACGTGCTGTCGAAGGACGAAGGCGGCCGTCACACGCCGTTCTTCTCCGGCTACCGCCCGCAGTTCTACTTCCGCACGACGGACGTGACCGGCACGGCCAAGCTGCTCGGCGGAGCCGAGATGTGCATGCCCGGTGACAACATCAAGATGGAAGTGGAACTCCTCACGCCCGTCGCCATGGACGAGCAGCTGCGCTTCGCGATCCGCGAAGGCGGCCGCACCGTCGGCGCCGGCGTCGTGACCAAGATCCTGGCCTGATCCAACGCGCGGCCGGAACGCGAGGCTCTCGCGTTCCGGCCGCGGCGTCGGGCCTGCCAAGGACCTGCAACACACCGATCAAGGAAGCGCCATGAAGGTCAAGGAACGCTACATCTTCCTCGAGTGCACGGAGTGCTCGAACCGCAACTACACGACGCACAAGCGGCTGAAGGCCACGTACAAGCTCGAGAAGAAGAAGTACTGCCGCTTCTGCCGTAAGCACGTTTCTCACAAGGAGAAGAAGCTCTAGCGCGCCGCGCCAAGAGCCGCACACGAACCCACGACCGACAGGAACGCGATGGCCTACAAAAAAGACCAGGGAAGACTCGCACGCATGGCGGCCTATTGGTCGCTGGCGCTGCTGATCCTCTACGGGTGCCAGTCGCTCTACACGATGCTGCCCACCTGGTCGGAAGGCCTGGGCAAGCCGCTGATCGAGTCCCAGCCCAAGATCCCGATCCTCGGCTGGGCCCTCAATCCCGCTCTGCTGATCTGTGGCCTCGTGCTCGCGGCTTCCTGGTTCGTGCTCTACCGCTGGCAGCAGACGCCGAAGGTCGCAGACCTCCTGATCGACACCGAGATCGAACTGACCAAGGTCACCTGGCCGACCATGTCCGACGCGGTGAATTCCTCGCTCGTCGTGGTCGGAGTGGTGCTCTTCCTGATGGCCTTCCTCGCCGGCATGGACGCCATGCTCGGCTGGTGGACGACGCGAGTCCTGCTCGGGAAATGAGCCACGCAATGACACTCAAGTGGTACTTCGTCCGCTGCCAGTCCGGCCGCGAGGACTCGATCGCACGCAACACGCAGACGCGGCTCAAGATCGCGGGCGTCTCGGATCTCATTCCGCAGGTGCTGGTGCCCTTCGAGCGCGTCACCGACCTCAAGCAGGGCAAGAAGCGCGTCGTGAACCGCAAGCTCTACCCGGGCTACCTGATGGTGCAGGCCGACCTCGACAACCTCGAGGATCCGCGCGTGCTCAAGGCGCGCACCACGCTGCGCGAGGTCGACGGACTGCGCGACTTCCTCGGCAGCCGCGGCGAAGCGACCCCGCTCACCGAGGCGGAAGTGACCGGCATCCTCTCGCGCATGTCGGACTCGGAATCACGCCCGCAGGTCACGATCGGCCTGCACAAGGGCGACATGGTCAAGATCAAGTCGGGAGCGTTCGACGGCTTCGATGGAGCCGTCGAGGACGTCAACCCCGAGAAGGGCACCGTGAAGGTCGTCGTCACGATCTTCGGACGGCCCACGCCCGTCGAACTGGAGTACTGGGAAGTCGAGTCCGTCTGACTCCCTGAGCGCACAACATGGCCAAAGAAATTTCAGCAAAGGTCAAGCTGCAGTGCCCCGGCGGGCAGGCAACCCCCGCACCGCCGGTCGGTCCTGCCCTCGGCGCGCACGGCGTCAACATCGCCGCGTTCGTCAAGGAGTTCAACGACAAGACGCGCGAGGCGAAGGGACTGATCATCCCCGTCGAAATCACGATCTTCAAGGACCGCACCTTCGAGCTGCTGCTCAAGTCGCCGCCCGCCTCCGTGCTGCTCATCAAGGCAGCCGGCGTCGAGAAGGGCGCTGGGGAAGTCGGCAAGACGACGGTCGGCAAGGTCACGCGCAAGCAGGTCGAGGAGATCGCCAAGACGAAGATGAAAGATCTCAACGCCCGCAGCCTGGAGGCTGCCGTGCGCATCATCGAAGGCACCGCACGCTCTTCGGGCATCAAGGTCGAGGGCTGACATGGTCAACCACAGCAAACGCTATCTGCAGGCGGCCGCGAAAGTGGACCGCGAGCGCATCTACGACCTCAAGGAGGCGCTGGCGCTGATCAAGAGCCTGCCCGCCCCGAAGTTCGACGAGTCGATCGAGGTGGCGATCCACCTGGGCGTCGACCCGAAGAAGTCCGACCAGCTCGTGCGTGGCGCAGTGTCGCTGCCCAAGGGTCTGGGCAAGACGGTGCGCGTCGTGGTCTTCGCCGACGGCGACAAGGCCAAGGCAGCGAAGGAAGCCGGAGCCGACGAGGTCGGCGCGGCCGAGCTCGCGGACAAGATCATGGGCGGCTGGCTCGACTTCGATGTCGTGATCACCAGCCCCGACATGATGAAGCATGTCGGCAAGCTCGGTAAGGTCCTCGGCCCGCAGGGCAAGATGCCCTCGCCGAAGTCCGGCACCGTGACGCCCGACGTCGCCGCCGCGGTCAAGGAGTTCAAGGCCGGCAAGGTCGAGTTCCGCACCGATGCCGGCGGCAACGTCCAGGCTGCACTCGGCAAGCGCTCGTTCAGCGTGGACGACCTGCAAGCCAACGTGCAGACCTTCCTCGAGCACGTTTCCAACATGCGTCCGCCCGCAGTCAAGGGCGAGTTCTTCCGCAAGATTTGCGTCTCCAGCAGCATGGGCCCGGGCGTGCTGGTCCGTTGGGAGGTCGTCCATGCCTAATCTCGTGAACCGTCTGGTCCTCGAGGACCTGCGCCGTGAATTCAAGGATGTCGAAGGGATGCTCGTCGTCTCCTTCGGCGGCCTGACCGTCAAGGAGTCCGAGGGCCTGCGCGGCCAGCTTGCGGAGAAAGGCGTCAAGTTCTCGATGGTGCGCAACTCGCTGGCCCAGGTCGCTCTCAAGGAGCGCGGCCTGGAGATGCCCGCGAGTGCTTTCAGCGGGAACACCGGCATCGCCTATGGCAAGGCCGAGGCGGCGATCCACGCCGCGAAGTTGCTCACCGCGCCCGACGTCAAGAAGGCGGGCAAGGTCAAGATCAAGCTCGGCCTGCTCGAGGGCAAGCTGCTCGGCGACAAGGATGCGGAGGCGCTCGCCTCGGTGCCCGACCGTCCGACGCTGCGGGCGAAGATCCTCGGCTGCCTGTCGGGACCGCAGCGCGGCCTCGTCGTGGTGCTCAATGCCGGCCCTGCGGGCACTGCCCGCGTGCTGAAGGCTCGCGCCGACCAACTCGAGAAGGCAGTCGGGGAGACCCCCGCGGCCTGATCACGCACACGGCCGTGCTCACGCATGGCCTCTGAACCACCCCCGAAACCTCACTAACAAAACCTGAGATCTCCCATGTCCGATACCACCGTCGAGCTCGAACCCAAGCTCCAGTCCATCGTCAAGGAGCTGGACGGCCTGTCGCTCCTCGAAGCCTCCAAGATCGTCAAGTACCTCGAAGGCCACTGGGGCGTCAGCGCCGCCGCGCCGGTCGCGGCTGCCGCGGCTCCGGCCGGTGGCGGTGGTGCCGCCGCTGCCGAGGAGAAGACGGCTTTCGACGTCATCCTCGAGGCGGTCGCCGACTCCACCAAGAAGATCGCCGTCATCAAGGAAGTCCGCGCGATCGCGGGTCTCGGCCTGGCCGAGGCCAAGGCGCTCGTCGAAGGCGCGCCCAAGACCGTCAAGGCGGGCGCTACCAAGGACGAGGCTGCCGCGATGAAGAAGCAGCTGGAAGACGCGGGCGGCAAGGTCAAGCTGGCCTGAGCTTGACCCTCGCTCGGCTCCGCAAACTCGAATTCCTCCCCGGGGCTTGCAAAAAGCGCTCCGGGGAGGGATCCTGCATGCCTTCGCGCCCAGGGTCGGCCCTCCGCCGACACGTTTTGTTGGATCCCTGCCTTCTTCAGCTCCGCGAGCTGCGCCCGCTGAACAGCGCCGCTCGCTCCTCCTTCCCCGGGACCGGTCTGGCAGGACCGGGATCCCGAACGTAGTCCGCAAAGGGCGCACGGATCCGCACCGGTTCGCGGTTTCGAGCGCCTCGCGTCCCCAGTTTCTCCTGCACTGCACAACAGAGGCCAGCTCTGCGTCCGGAGTCCTCCCCACGAGCGACCCGGCCGCTGGCACTGAGTGGCGACCATGAAGATCTCCAACCTCACCGTCCGCAGGTTCGGCAGCTATCCCAAGATCCTCGACCTGCCCAACTTGGTCGAGGTACAGACCAAGGCCTGGAAGGAATTCCTCGCGACCGAGATCGCGGCTGCGCAGCGCGTCGACCAGGGCCTCGAGACGCTCTTGCGGGAGGTCTTCCCGATCTACTCGTACGACAAGACGATGTGCCTTGAGTACGTCGGCTACGAGCTCGGCCGCCCGCGCTACTCGATCGACGAGTGCCGCAAGCTGCGCCTCTCGTACGGCTACCCCTTCAAGGTGCGCCTGCGCCTGATCAAGCCCGAGCCGATCGAGGAAGAGGTCTATCTGGGCGAGATCCCGATCATGATCGGGGGCGGCGAGTTCATCATCAACGGCTCCGAGCGCGTGATCGTGAGCCAGCTGCACCGCTCCCCGGGCGTCGACTTCTCCTACGAGCAGTCCAGCGCGGGCGACAACCGCAAGCTGCACTCGGCCTGGATCATCCCCGAGCGCGGCTCGTGGGTCGAACTGAACGTGACCAAGAAGGACACGCTCTCGGTGCGCATCGACCAGTCGGGCAAGTTCTCGGCGATCACGCTGCTGCGTGCGCTCTCCGACTCGCTCTCGACCGACCGCGACATCCTGCGCATGTTCTATCCCACGCAAGTGGCGAAGAAGGCGCGCAACCAGACGCAGAGCGCCTTCGCCAAGACGATCACCGACCGCATCGCGGTGGGGGACATCGTCGCGCTCAAGACCGGCGAAGTGCTCGTGCCCTCGGGCATGCCGATCCCCGAGACCGCCGCGCTCGAGATCGCGGCCAGCGACCTGGGTGAGGTCGAGCTGATCGAAGCCGACGTCCAGCAGCTGGACATGCTGATCATCAACTCGCTGCACGAGGATCCGACGAAGAGCCACGAGGAGGCGCTGCTCAAGATCTACAGCCGCCTGCGCCCGGGCAACCCGGTCCAGATCGAGAAAGCGCGCGAGCTCTTCCACGAGAAGTTCTTCGACGCCCAGCGCTACCGCCTCGGCCGCGTCGGCCGCTTCCGCCTGAACCGCAAGTTCACGCAAGAGACCTCGCTCGACGTGCAGGTGCTCGAGCCCGGCGACATCGTCAACACGATCAAGTACCTGCTCGACCTGCGCGGCGGCAAGGGCGAGGTCGACGACATCGACAACCTCGGCAACCGGCGCGTGCGCACGATCGCCGAGCTCGCCGCGGACGAGTTCCGCAAGGGCCTGCTCAAGCTGCGCCGCACGGCGCAGGAGCGCATGAACCTGGAGAACCCCGAGACGGTCAGCCCGCGCACGCTGATCAACTCGAAGACCTTCTCCAGCGCGGTCGAGTACTTCTTCGGCCGCAGCGAGCTCTCGCAGGTCGTCGACCAGGCGAACCCGCTCAGCCAGCTGGCGCACGAGCGCCGGCTCTCGGCCCTCGGACCGGGAGGGCTCAACCGCAAGCGCGCCGGCTTCGACGTGCGCGACGTGCACCTCAGCCACTACGGCCGCCTGTGCCCGATCGAGACCCCGGAAGGCGCCAACATCGGCCTGATCAGCTCGCTCGCGTTGTTCGCGAAGGTGGACGAATACGGCTTCCTCGCCGCGCCCTACCGCCGCATCAAGAACGGCAAGCTCACCGATGAGGTGGTCTACCTGCGCGCGGACGAAGAGACCGGCAAGATCATGGCGCCGGCCGACCTCGAGATCGACGAGAAGGGCAACCTCGTGGGCGATCGCGTGCTCGCGCGTCGCGACGGTGACAACATCGAGTGCGCGCCCAACGAAGTCGACTTCGTGGACGTCGCGCCGAACCAGATCATCGGTATCTCCGCCGCGCTGATTCCGTTCCTCGAGCACGACGACGCCAACCGCGCGTTGATGGGCTCGAACATGCAGCGCCAGGCCGTGCCGCTCCTGCGCCCCGAGGCGCCGGTCGTGGGCACGGGCATGGAGGGCGTCGTCGCCAAGAACTCCAACTTCCCGGTCTTCGCCGAGAAGGATGGCGTCGTGCGCTTCGTCGACGCGCGCATGATCAAGGTCGACGAGACCGAGTACCCGCTCACGAAGTTCCAGAAGCTCAACGAGCGCACCACGCAGAACCACCGCCCAGTCGTCAACGAAGGCGACTCGGTCGTCGCCGGGCAGCTGCTCGCCGACGGCGCCTCGACCGAGGACGGCGAACTCGCGCTGGGCAAGAACCTGATGGTGGCCTTCCTGCCCTGGGACGGTTTCAACTACGAGGACGCGATCCTCGTCAGCGAGCGTCTCGTGCACGACGACACCTTCACCTCGATCCACATCGAGGAGTACGAGGTCGAGATCCGCGAGACGAAGCTCGGCAAGGAAGAGTTCACGCGCGACATCCCCAACGTCGGTGAGAAGGCCCTGGCCAACCTCGACGACGCGGGCATCGTGCGCATCGGGACCTTCGTCGAGGCCGGCGACATCATGGTCGGCAAGGTCGCTCCGAAGTCGAAGAGCGAGCTCACCCCGGAAGAGAAGCTGCTGCACGCGATCTTCGGCAAGGCCGGCGTCGACGTGAAGAACGCCTCGCTGACGATGCCTCCGGGCACGCGCGGCGTGGTGATCGACGCGCAGAAGTTCTCGCGCCGCGTCAACCTGACCGACGCCGAGCGCTCCAAGGCGCTCAACGTCATCCGTGACGCCGAGAAGGAATTCCTGCGCGCCCTGCGCGAGTACACCGTGGCGATGCTGCGCGACGTCAAGGCGGCGCTCGGCGCCGAAGTGACGGACGACCTGACCAGCCAGCCGGTGACGCTCGACGACACGGCTACCTACGACGAGCTGCGCCGCGTGCGCCTGCTCTGCCTCTCGGCGGCCGAGAACTCGAGCGCCAAGGACAAGGCCAAGAAGGCCCAGCAGGCCGTGGCCGACTTCCAGAACAAGATCGACAACAAGGAGATCGAGAAGAACAAGGTCGTCAACCGCCTCTCGCGCGGCGACGAGCTGCCGACGGGCGTGCTCGAGATGGTCAAGGTCTACGTCGCCACCAAGCGCAACCTCTCGGTGGGGGACAAGATGGCTGGCCGTCACGGCAACAAGGGCGTGATCTCCAAGATCTGCCCGGTCGAGGACATGCCGTACCTCGAGGACGGCACCCCGGTCGACATCGTGCTCAACCCGCTGGGCGTGCCCAGCCGCATGAACGTCGGCCAGATCCTCGAGACGCACCTGGGTCTCGCGGCCAGGCACCTGGGCCTGCGCGCCCACACGCCGGCCTTCGACGGCGCCACGGAGCCGGAGATCGAGAAGCTGCTCGCGGAAGCGGGCCTGCCGACCAGCGGCAAGTTCACGCTCTTCGACGGCCGTACCGGCCAGTCCTTCGAACAGAAGGTCACGGTCGGGATCATGTACGTGCTCAAGCTGCACCACCTCGTCGACGAGAAGGTGCACGCACGCGCGACCGGGCCCTACAGCCTGATCACGCAGCAGCCGCTGGGCGGCAAGGCGCGCTTCGGCGGCCAGCGCTTCGGCGAAATGGAAGTCTGGGCGCTCGAGGCCTACGGGGCCGCGGCGATCCTGCAGGAACTGCTCACGGTGAAGTCCGACGACGTCGACGGGCGCACCAAGATCTACGAGTCCATGGTCAAGGGCCTGAACATCCTCGAACCCGGAACGCCGGTGTCCTTCGAGGTGCTCTGCAACGAGATCAAGGGCCTCGCGCTCAACATCGAGCTCCACAAGAAGGCGGTGGTGTGATGGCCGACACGATCTACACACGGGTCAACGACTTCGGCAGCGTCACGATCAACCTGGCTTCGCCCGAGGACATCCGCTCCTGGTCCTACGGCGAGGTCAAGAAGCCCGAGACGATCAACTACCGGACCTACCGTCCGGAGCGCGATGGCCTCTTCTGCGAGCGCATCTTCGGTCCCGAGAAGGACTGGGAGTGCTTCTGCGGCAAGTACAAGGGCATCAAGCACAAGGGCATCGTCTGCGACAAGTGCGGCGTGATGATCACGCACAGCCGCGTGCGCCGCAAACGGATGGGCCACATCAACCTGGCCGCGCCGGTCGTGCACATCTGGTTCTTCAAGGCGATGCCTTCGCGCCTGGGCAACCTGCTCGGCATCAAGGTCTCGAACCTCGAGCGGGTCATCTACTTCCAGGACTACGTCGTCGTCGATCCGGGCGACACGCCGCTGCAGGAGCACCAGCTCCTGACCGAGGACGAGTACCGCCAGTCGCGCGCCAAGTACGGCAGCGAGTTCGACGCCGACATGGGCGCCGAGGCGACCAAGAAGATGCTGCGCCGCCTCGACCTGGGAAAGCTCTCCGGGGAGTTGCGCGAGGAGCTGCTCTCGACGCGTTCGAAGCAGCGCATGAAGGACATCATCAAGCGCCTGCGCACGGTCGAGATGCTGCGCGACTCGAACCAGAGCGCCGAGCACGTCGTGCTGGACGTGATCCCCGTGATCCCGCCCGACTTGCGCCCGCTCGTGCTGCTCGACTCGGGCAACTTCGCCACGAGCGACCTGAACGACCTGTACCGGCGCCTGATCAACCGCAACAACCGCCTCAAGAAGCTGCTCGACCTCAACGCGCCCGAGGTCATCATCCGCAACGAAAAGCGCATGCTGCAGCAGTCGGTCGATGCGCTCTTCGACAACGGTCGCTGCCGTCGCCCGGTGCTCGGTTCCTCGAACCGCCCGCTCAAGTCCCTGACGGACATGATCAAGGGCAAGCAGGGCCGCTTCCGCGAGAACCTGCTCGGCAAGCGCGTCGACTACTCGGCGCGTTCGGTGATCGTCGTCGGTCCCGAGCTGCGTCTGCACCAGTGCGGCCTGCCCAAGAAGGTCGCGCTGGAGCTCTTCCAGCCCTTCATCATCCGGCGTCTCAAGGAGCTCGGCCTCGCGGACACGATCAAGTCCGCGAAGAAGATGCTCGAGCGCCGCGACGAGGAGGTCTGGGACATCCTCGAGGAGGTCATCCGCGACCACCCCGTGCTGCTCAACCGCGCGCCGACGCTGCACCGCATGGGTATCCAGGCCTTCGAGCCGGTGCTCATCGAGGGCAACGCTATCCGTCTGCACCCGCTCGTCTGCGGCGGCTTCAACGCCGACTTCGACGGCGACCAGATGGCGGTGCACCTGCCGCTTAGCTACGAGGCGCAGATCGAGGCCTGCACGCTGATGCTGTCGACGAACAACGTGTTCTCGCCGGCCAACGGCTCGCCGATCATCTCGCCTTCGCAGGACATGGTGCTCGGCCTGTACTACCTCTCGAAGGAGCCGGTGGAGAAGCCGCGCACGCTCAAGCGCTTCGGTTCGATCCAGGAGATGTTCCTGGCCTATGGCCACAGCGAGACGCGCACGCACCGCATGGTCTCGGTGCGCATGGAGCCCGGCCGCCTGATCAAGCAGAAGCCCGGCGACGCGCTCGCCTCGATCGGCGACGACGGCAAGCTCCAGGAAGGCGACAAGCGCGTCTACCTCTCCACGACCGTGGGCCGCGCGCTGTTCAACGACATCCTTCCCCCGGGCATGCCCTTCTACAACTACGAGTTGTCGAAGAAGGGCATCCAGGACCTGATCTCCGACTGCCACCGCATGCTCGGGCGCGACGCGACGCTCAAGCTGCTCGACGACCTCAAGGACCTCGGCTTCAAGGCCGCCACGCGCGCGGGCCTCTCGATCGGCAAGGACGACATCCGTGTCCCGCCGACCAAGCCGCGCATCCTGCTCGACACGCAGAAGCAGGTCGACGCGGTGACGCGCGCCTACGAGAAGGGCGTCATCACCGACGGCGAGCGCTACCTCAAGATCGTCGACTACTGGACGCACGCGCGCGAAAAGGTCGGTGAGGACCTCATGGGCGTGCTCAAGGAGGACTTCGACGAGAAGTCCGGCTACATCAACCCGATCTACTGCATGGTCAGCTCCGGCGCCCGCGGTTCGATCGACCAGGTGCGTCAGCTCGGCGGCATGCGCGGTCTGATGGCCAAGCCCTCGGGCAAGATCATCGAGACGCCGATCCGCGCGAACTTCCGCGAGGGCCTGAAGGTGTTGGAGTACTTCTCCTCCACCCACGGCGCGCGCAAGGGCCTCGCCGACACGGCGCTCAAGACGGCCGACGCCGGCTACCTGACGCGCAAGCTGACGGACGTCGCGCAGAACGTCGTGATCACGATGGAGGACTGCGGGACGCCCAACGGCATCACCAAGTCCGTCGTCTACAAGGGCGACAAGGTCGCCGTCACCCTGGCCAAGGGCATCCGCGGCCGCGTGGCGCGCGACACGATCATCGACGTCATCAACGACGAGGTGGTCGTGCGCGAGAACGACCTCATCACCGAGGACATCGCGGCGCGCATCGAGGCCCTGGGCTACGAGAAGATCCGCGTGCGCTCCCCGCTCTCCTGCGAGGCGGCACTCGGCGTCTGCACGCGCTGCTACGGCATGGACCTGGCTCGCGGCATGCTCGTCGAGCGCGGACTGGCCGTGGGCATCATCGCGGCGCAGTCGATCGGCGAGCCGGGCACCCAGCTCACGATGCGTACCTTCCACATCGGCGGCACGGCGAGCCGTTCCGTCGAGGAGAAGGAGCGCAAGATCAAGCGCGACGGTCGCGTCGTCTTCACCAACCTCAAGGTCGTGACCAACGCCTCGGGCCAGTCCGTCGTGCTCAACCGCAACGGCGAGGCTGCGCTGTACGACGCGCGCGACCGCGAGATCGACCGCTACAGCGTTCCGATCGGAGCCGAGATGACCGTCAAGGACGGCCAGACCGTCACGGCCGGAACCGTGCTCTGCCGCTGGGACCCGCACAACGTGCCGATCCTCTCGGAGTTCGCGGGCAAGATCCGCTTCGAGGACCTGACCGAGGGCAAGACGCTGCGCACCGAGCGCGACGCCCGCCGCGGTCACATCCGCAAGCAGGTCATCGAGCACAAGGGCGACCTGCACCCGCAGATCGTGCTCGAGGACAAGAGCGGCCAGGCGCTGGCGCTCTATCCGCTGCCTGAACGCGCCTACATCGAGGTCGAAGACGGCCAGACGATCGGCGCCGGCGAACTGCTCGCGAAGAGCTCGCGCGAAGCCGCGGGAACGCAGGACATCACGGGCGGCCTGCCGCGCGTGACCGAGCTCTTCGAGGCTCGCCGTCCGAAGGACCCGGCGGTCATGGCCGAGATCGACGGCATCGTCGAGCTGGGCGAGAAGAAGCGCGGCAAGCGCACGATCATCGTCCGCGCCACAGGCCAGAAGGGCGAGGTGTTGCAGGAGATGCAGCACAGCGTCCCGCAGGGCAAGCACCTGCGCGTGCACAAGGGCGACGAGCTGCGCGCGGGCGAGGCCCTCGTGGACGGCCCGCTCGACCCGCACGACATCCTGCGCATCCGCGGCGAAGAGGAAGTGCTCGGCTACCTGCTGCGCGAGATCCAGGGCGTGTACCGCTCGCAGTCGGTGACCATCGACGACAAGCACATCGAGATCATCCTCTCGCAGATGATGCGCAAGGTGCAGGTCACCGATCCGGGCAACGCCGAATTCCTGCCGGGAGCCGTGATCGACAAGTTCCGCTTCCGCCGCGAGAACGACAAGCTGCGCAAGGACCGCAAGAAGCCGGCCAGCGGCCAGACGCTGCTGCTCGGCATCACCAAGGCCTCGCTCTCCTCGGAGTCGTTCATCTCCGCGGCCAGCTTCCAAGAGACCACCAAGGTCCTCACGGAGGCGGCGCTCGCCGGCCGCCGCGACCTGCTCGTGGGCCTCAAGGAGAACGTGATCCTCGGCCACATGGTGCCGACGGGCACGGGCTTCCACGACCACTACCGCACGCGCGTGAAGAAGAACATCGACTTCGGCGACATCGGCGCGGTGGGTGGTCTGGGCAGCTCCGCGAGCCCGCGGCCCAGCCTGGACGACATGGAGGCCCTGCTCTCGGGCGGCCTGCTCGGCGACGAGCACCGCATGCCCCTGTCCGCGACCGGCTCCGATGGCGGCGCCCCCGCGGGCTCCACCCCGGCTGGCCGTGGCACGACCGCCACGGCCGAGGCCGACGACGACAAATAGGACCCCGAAAAACGCCCGCCAGAAAGCCGGTTCGGCCCCACCATCGCCAGTGCGTCCCGGTGCTTGACCGTCGCTAGCACCGAATCCCCGCCCCTTCGCCCTCCGAGGAAGCTCCATGTCCGACGATCCAATCAGCTGCCGACGATCAATCAATTGGCCGCCGCAAGGGTCCAGAACCGCTCAAGACACCCGTGCTCGACAAGTGTCCCCAGAAGCGCGGGGTGTGCCTGATCGTGAAAACCCAGACCCCGAAGAAGCCGAACTCCGCGCTGCGCAAGGTCGCACGCGTCCGGCTCTCCAACGGCAAGGAAATCACGGCCTACATCCCCGGTGAAGGCCACAACCTGCAAGAGCACTCGGTCGTGCTCGTCCGCGGTGGTCGCGTGCGCGACCTCCCGGGTGTGCGCTATCACATCGTCCGCGGCACGCTCGACTCGGCTGGCGTCGAGACGCGCACGATGGGTCGTTCGAAGTACGGCGCGAAACGCCCGAAGAAGTAGCGAAGGCGCCGACGCAGAACGCCCGACGAGACAGGAACGACAAGTCGACCGATCGACCGCCTTCTGCCCGGACCCGCGTTTCAACTCGATGCTGGCGACGAAGATCATCAACAAGCTGATGTACAGCGGCAAGCGCAACCTGGCGCAGCAGATCTTCTACGAGGCCATCGACATCGCTCACAAGCGCCTGCCCGACGTGGTGGACGCGGCCGAGATCTTCAACAAGGCCATCGAGAACGCCAAGCCGATGGTCGAAGTGCGCTCCAAGCGCGTCGGCGGCGCCAACTACCAGGTGCCGCGCGAAGTGCGCCGCAACCGGCAGCAGTCGCTCGCCATTCGGTGGCTGGTCGACAACGCCCGCAAGAAGAAGGGCAAGCCGATGGCCAAGCGCCTCGCCGAGGAATTCGCCGACGCCTACTCCGGCACGGGCGCCTCGGTCCAGTGGAAGGAACAGGTCCACAAGATGGCCGAAGCCAACAAGGCCTACGCGCACTACGCCAACTAGGCGCAGCACGCAGCACGACACACGACCGGCGAGGCACAGGCCTCGCCGGTTGCATTTCGGAAGCCCCGCATGCCCCTCGACGTCCTGATCCTGCGCGACCCGCGTGAAGCGGCGAAGAAGTGCTCGCTCACGCCGCTGCGCGGAACGAGCGGGATCCAGATCGTGAGCTACGACAGCGCGCGACGGCTCTCGGCGGGCAAGCGCCTGTTCCTTTCGCCCGAGGGCGAGCTGATCAGCGAGCGCGATCGCGGCCTGCCGCTGCTGCTGATCGACTGCGCCTGGCGCAAGGTGCCGGCGCTGCTCAAGACCATCGACGGCGAGCTGCTCCCGCGCCGCCTGCCGCCGCTCGCGACGGCCTACCCGCGCAAGAGCATGATCTTCGAAGACCCGCTCGAGGGGCTCGCGTCGGTCGAGGCGCTCTACGCGGCGCTGGCGCTGCTGGGCGAGGTGCACCCCGAGCTGCTCGCGGCCTACCACTGGCGCGAGGAGTTCCTGCGCGCCAATCCGGCACTGCCGCGCTGATCAGCGGGCGGACAGCGCCGGCGCCGAGAACCACAGCACGGCCAGGAAGGTCGCGATCTGTGCCAGGAGCAGCGTCGCCGCGAGCAGGCCTTCGCGCGCGCGTTCGCGCGCGAAGAAGGCGATCACCGTGACCCAGGCGACGGTCTGGAACAGGAAGGCGAGGAAGCACACGAAGGCCGCGCCGAGCAGCACGAAGGCCTCGGTGCGCTGCGGATAGTGGTTCAAGAGGATCGCCCAGCCCACGAGCAACAGGTCGAGCGGCAGCATCAGTCGCGCGATGCGGCTCCAGCGCGGGAGCTGGACCCTGGGGCGCTCGTTCAAGGCTGGTCCGAGAGGTGCGGCGCCCCGGCGCGCACCGCGAAGGCGGCGCGACCGGAATGGTCGGGAATCCAAGGGCCGACGAGGCCGTCCATCGGGAGCCACAAGCGCGTGTCGGCGTCGCTCGCGAGGCGCCGCGCCGGCGTGCAGCGCTCGCCGCTGTAGCGCGCGACGCTGGAGAGGCGCACCTCATCGAGCTCGCCGTCGAAAAAGCTCTCGGGCGTACCATCGCGCCGCACGTCTCCGCCGACGACGAGCGGCAGCGCGTTCGTGTCGCGCTTGCCGGAGGCCTGCTTCGAGTCGATGCGCGCGCCGTCCAGGTACAGGCGCAGCTCCTGGCCGTCGTAGACGCCCGCGATGTGGTGCCAGGCTGCGGGCGTGATCGCGATCGACTTCGACTCGACGGTCACGTACTTGCCGCCCAGGTGCAGGCTGAAGGTCGGATGGCCTTCGCTCGCGAACAGGCCGAACTCGCTCGACTCGGTCTTGGTTGCGAGGCCCGTGCGCGGGCCGAAGCTCTTCGCGCGAAACCAGGCCTCGAGCGTCAGCGGCCCATCGGGCAGCGCGAGTTTCGCGCTCTCGACGAGCAATGCGTCGTGCGCGCCGTCGAAGGCGAGCACGCGCTCCTTTTCGGGCCGCGCGGGCAGCGGCAGCGAGGAGAGCTCCAGCGGCAACTCCCACAGGCGCTCGGGCAGCCCCACGCGCCAGCCCTCGCCGAGGTAGTCCACGTTCAGGGCGAAACGCGGCACGCGCAGCCAGTCGTCCACGCCGCCCGCCGCGCGCGCGACGTGCACGCGGAAGCTCTTCGATTCGCCGGGCTCGAGCTTCAGGTGCTGGTGCTCGGGCGTGAAGGCCCAGCGCGCGTCCTCGCTCTGGCCCGAGCCGGTGACCTCGAGCGCGCGCGTGGTCGGGTTGGCGAGCTCGAGTTCGAGGTCGGCCTCCACGCCGCGGTCGTGCGCGAAGCCCACGGCACCCTTCCAGTGCGGCGTGAGCGACTGCGCCAAGAGGCGCGTCTCGTCGCTGACCTTGCCGGTGATCGCGCGCGTGTCGAGTGCCGTGCCAACGGGGAAGCTCGCCACCGCCAGGCGGTCCTTGCGCACGGTCACGACGTGGTATTCGTGCAGGTAGCCCGCGCGCGGCGCGACCTCGTCGTAGGTGGCGCCGACGGTGGCCATGGCGAAGTACTCGATGCCGTCGCGCTTGCCGTCGTAGCGCATGTGGTGGATGTGCCCGGCGAAGACGGCGCGCACATTGCCGTTGGCGGCGAGCAGCTGGTGCACGCGCTCCCAGTCGTCGCCGTAGTTGTTCTTGAGCCAGCGCGGGTGGTGCAGGAAGACGAAGACGTTGTCGGCCGATTTCGCCTTCTGAAGCGTGTTGCCAAGCCAGGTGAACTGCTCGGGGCTCATCGTCTGGCAGGCCGGATCGTTGAACTCCTTCTTGCCGCTCGCGGGGTCGCCCTCGTCGGAATCGAGCGCGAGGAACCAGCTCCCTTTGTGCCGAAAAGCGTACCACAGCGGGCCGAAGTGGGACTCGTAGTCGGCCTCGTGCTCGTCGCGCGGCCGCGGACCCTTGCCGCGCCAGTACAGGTCGTGGTTGCCGACGACGGGGAACCAGGGACAGGCGAGCTTCGCCATCGTCGCCTTGTACTCGCGCATCTGCGTCAGCCACTCGGGCGTGTCGTTGTAGCCCTGCACCATGTCGCCGACGTTGATCACGAAGTCGGGCGCGAGCAGGTTGACCTCGTCCACGGCCTGCGCGAGTACCTGGATCCCTCGGTCGGGCCGGTGGTGCGGTCGCCGAAGACGACGAAGAAGAACGCGTCCTGCTCGTCGGGGAGCGGCAGCACGATCGGGCTCGTGCGTGTGGTCGAAAAGCGCGCGTCCTGCGGGTCGTGCGGGAGGAGCAGCGCCGAGAGCAGCAGCAGGGAGAGCCACATGCCGCCCCAGGGTAGCGAGTCCGCATCCTCCGTGCTTGCGCTATGCTCGCGGGTTCCGACCCCCGACTGCCGCTCGCTCGAAGGTCCGCGCCGATGCGCATCCGCCACCACTCCCACCTGCTCCCGCGCGCGCTCGCGGCCGCGTTGCTCTGCCTCGGCGTCGCCTGCCACTCGACTCCCCCGGCACTGGAACCCACGCGCGTGGAGGTCGCCGCGACGGTCGGCGTCACCGAGCCGGAGGCGCTGCTTTCCGAGGTGCGCGCCTTCGCCTCGCGCTTCCAGACCACCGTCGCCGGCACCGGCTCCGCCCTGGCCACGCAGACCCAGGACCCGGTCGTGCGCGAGCGCACGCTGCAGTGGCGCATCCAGTCGATCCCGGCGATGCACGCGGCTTCCAGCGAGTCGGATCCGCGCATCGCGCTCGCCAATGTGTGGGCCATGTGCGCGCGCCAGCGTTTCCTGTTCGAGAGCGATCCCGAGCATCCGCTGATGGGGGACCAGAACGCCGAGGCTGTGCGCGTCGCCAAACAGCTCGAGGACGCGATCATCGAGATCGCGCGCAAGCACATCCCCGACGACAAGGTCGCGCTCGCCAGAGAGAAGATCGAGGAGATCGCGCGCCGCGAGAACACCGCGCTGCTGTTCAAGACGCCGATCGCCGCGCCCGGCGCGCAGTCGAGTTCGAACCCGCTGGTGCAGCTGCTCGGCCTGCCGCTCGCGCCGCTGCAGGGCATGCAGGGCATCGGCGACACGCCCGCGGAGCTCCACCGCCTGGTCGAGGTCGGCAAGGAGTACGCGCAGCTCGCCCAGGAACTGCCCGACATCCTGCGCTGGGAGGCCGAGCTGCTCGCACTCTCGATCGACCAGCTGCCGACGCTGCGCAGCGTGCAGGATTTCGCGAAGACGGCGAGCGCGCTGCAGGCGAGCGTCGACACGCTGCCGCAGCGCCTGGGCAGCGAGGTGCGCACGACGCTCGAGGGCTCGCAGGGCACGCTCGAGTCGCTGCGCGCGACCACCGCGGACACGCGCGCGGCCGCGGAGGCGCTGACCACGACCATGCACTCGGCGACGGAGTTCGTGCAAGCCTGGAAGCAGGCCTTTCCGGGCGCGCCCGCCGCGTCGCCCGACCCCGCCGTCCCGGCCACCAAGCCCTTCGAGATGGGCGACGTGACCAGCGCCGCGAGAGAGCTCTCGTCGACCGTCGGCGAACTGCGGCAGCTGCTCGGCGAAGTTCAGGCCGCGAGCAAGAGCGACACGCTGCCGGCGCTCGAGCAGTCCGCCAACGCGACCATGCAGCAGGCCGCGCAGCGCGCGAACGAGGTCGTCGACCGCGCCTTTTCGCGCGCGCTGATCCTGCTCGTCGCGTTCTTCGTGCTGCTGGCCGCCACCCGACTCGTCCGGCGCGCACCGCGGTAGCATGTCGTCAGTGCCCCCTCCCAAGTCAGGACGACGGCTTGCCCTGCTCGCGCTCTTGGGCGCGGCGCCTGCGCTGCATGCGCAGGAGGCCTCGCAGCAGCCCGCGCTGACACTCGAGCGGCCCGGCGGACCGCGCATCGCGCTCGTGCTCTCGAGCGGCGGCGCGCGCGGACTCGCGCACGCGGGCGCGCTCGAGGCCCTGGAGGAACTGCGCGTCCCCGTCGACCTCGTGGTCGGATCCGAGACCGGGGCGCTGGTCGGCGGCCTGTACGCCGCGGGCATGACGCCGGATGAGATCGCGCGCGCGCTCGTTTCGCGCGATTGGATCGACGCGCTCGAGGATCGCACGCCGCGGCGTTCGCTCTCCTTTCGCGCCAAGCAGGAGGACGGCGAATTCCTGATGGATCTGCCGCTGGGTTTCGGCAGCCACGGTTTGATCTTTCCGCCGGGCTTGCTGGGCGGCGAGCGGCTGCGCCTGGAGATCGCGCGCCTGGTGATGGGCTCGCTCGCCGTGCGCGATTTCGACCGGCTGCCGACGGCCTTCCGCGCGGTCGCGACGGACCTCGACCGCGGCAGCTCCGTGGTGCTCTCGGGTGGCTCGCTCGCGACCGCGATCGAGGCGAGCTACTCGACGCCCGTGCTCTATCCGCCGGTCTCCGACGGCGATCGCCTGCTCGTGAGCGGCGCGCTCGGCGATCCGCTCCCGGTCGCGGCGGCCCAGGCGCTCGGCCCGGAGGTCGTGATCGCGATCGACGTCTTCGATCCGATGCGCACTTCCGAACGCCCGGACCTGTACGAGATCGGCCTGCGCGTGCTCGGTTCGCAGGGCCAGGCGCGCGAGCAGGCGTCGCGCGCTGCGCTGCGCACGCAGGACATCCTCTGCGCGCCGGACGTGCGCGAGTTCGATTTCGGCGGCTTCGAGCGCGCGACGCGCATCGTCGCGCGCGGCCGCGAAGCCGTGCTTGCGCTGCGCGACCGGCTCGCGCCCATGGCGCTCTCGGACGCGGACTGGGCCGCGTTCCAATCCGAGCGTCGCGCGCGCACCGCGAAGCTCCCCAGGCTGGCGCGCGTGCTGGTGGACCCGAGCTGCCCGCTGGCGCTGGCGGCGCTGGGTGCGCGCATCCACAGCGTTCCGGGCGCGCGACTCGACGAGCAGACGCTCGGGCTCGACCTCGCGCGGCTCTACGGCCTGCGCCTGTTCCAGCGCGTCAACCTCGAACTGCGGGACGTCGACCCCGAGCGCGCGGACCTGTTCGTCTCCACCGAAGAACTGCCCACGGCCCCGCTGCACTGGCGACTGGGAATGCAGGGCGAGTTCACCGCCGGCGGCGACGTGAATTTCGTGGCGGGCGTCGGCCTGCGCTACGCGCCCACCGACGAGCGCGGTTCGGAGTGGAGCGCGCGCGCAGAGGTCGGCAACCGCTTCCGTTTCGCCTTCGAGCACCGCCAGGCGATCGACGCAGCCGGCGAGTGGTTTGTCGCGCCCGCAGCCGAGTGGAGCCGCACGCCGGTCAACCTCGACCTGGGTTCGCTCGGCTCGGCGCAGTACCAGGTCGAGGCGCTGCGGCTCGGACTGGACCTCGTGCACGAGTTCGCCGAGAGCTGGGAGGTGCGCGTGGGCGCGCTGTGGTACACGGGCGCGGTCTCGCTCGCGATCGGCGATCCCTCGCTGGACCTGGACACGAGCATCCAGGGCGGCGGCGGCCAGTTGCGGCTCGCGCAGGACTCGCTCGACGACACGGCCTTCCCGCGCACGGGCTCGCGCCTGACTTCCTCGTGGTTCGTACCCGCCGACGCCATCGAGCCCGGCCAGGACGAACTGGTGGAGGTGCGCCTGGACCACGCGCTCGAGACCGGCCGCGGCTCGCTGGTGATCGGCGCTGAGCTGGACACGGTCACCGGCAGCAATGGCAACGTGCAGAGCTTCTTCCCGCTGGGCGGATTTCTGCGTCTTTCCGGCCTGCACGCCGACGAGATCAGCGGCCCGACCGCGCTGCTCGGCCGCGCGGTCTACCTCTATCCGTTCGCGGAGCGCGGGCTGCAGCGCAAGCCTGTCTCCTGGTACGCCGGGGTCTCGCTCGAGGCGGGCAATATCTTCGACCGGCTCTCCGACGTGCGCGCAGGCGAATTGCGCCTGGGCGGCTCGCTGTTCCTGGGTGTCGATACGCTGGCCGGGCCGCTGTACCTGGGATTGGGATCGACCGAGAGCGCTGGAACGAACCTGTTCTTCGTGCTCGGACGCCAGTTCTGAGCCTTCGTACGCAGCGCCCCGCGCGGGCCGAGTTGCTACGATCGCAGCGCCATGGACCTCGCCAGGGTGCGCAACATCGGCATCGCCGCGCACATCGATGCGGGCAAGACGACGGTCTCGGAGCGCATTCTCTTCGACTCCGGCGTCGAGCACCGCATGGGCAACGTCGACGAGGGCACGACCGTGCTCGACTGGATGCAGGAGGAGCGCGAGCGCGGCATCACGATCACCGCAGCGGCGACCGCGCTGCCCTGGAAGGGCTGCCATCTCAACTTGATCGACACGCCCGGCCACGTCGATTTCACGATCGAGGTCGAGCGCTGCATGCGCGTGCTCGACGGCGCGGTGCTCGTGCTCGACGCGGTGATGGGAGTGCAGGCACAGTCGGAGACGGTCTGGCGTCAGATGCGGCGCCACCACGTGCCGTACCTGGTCTTCGTCAACAAGCTCGATCGTCCCGGCGCCGACTTTCTGCGCGTGGCGGGCAACCTCAAGCAGCGCCTGGGAGTGCGCGCGATACCGGTGCAGTACCCGCTCGTCGAGGCGGGGCGCGTGCGCGGCGTCGTCGACCTCGTCACGGGGCTCACCTGGGAGTCCCGCGGCGCCGAGCGCGCGGCCGAACCGCGCCCGCTCGAGCTCCCCGCGGAGGGACGCGACGAGGTCGGCGTGTTGCGCGCCGAGCTCTTCGAAGCGCTGGCCGAGGAGGACGAGGAGCTGACGGGCATCCTGCTCGACGGAGGTACGCCCGCGCCGGAGAAGTGCGTGCGCGCGCTGCGCAAGCGCACGCTCGCGGGAACGCTCGTGCCGATCCTGTGCGGGGTCGCGCTGGAGAACATCGGCATTCAGGCGCTGCTCGACGCCGTGGTCGACTATCTGCCCTCGCCGCTCGACAAGCCGCCGGTCGAGGGCCTCGACCCCGAGAACGGCGAGCGAGTGCTGCGCGGTTCCCGCAACGAGGAGCCGCTCGCGGCGCTGGCCTTCAAGCTGCAATCGCAGGCGCATGGCGAACTGTGCTTCGTGCGCATCTACTCCGGGCGCATCCGGCCCGGCGACTCGCTCTGGAATCCGCGCGTGCGGCGCTTCGAAAAAGTCGCGCGCGTGATGCGCATGCACGCGAACGCGGGAGAGGCGCTCAGCGAGGCCGGAGCGGGGGACATCGTTGCGCTCACGGGCTTCAAGCAGACCGCGACGGGCGACACACTCTGCATTCGCGACGCGCCGATCGTGCTCGAGCGCCTCGAGTTCCCCGAGCCGGTGATCTCGCTCGTGATCGAACCCGCGCAGAGCGGCGACCGCGACAAGCTCCACGCCGCGCTCGCGCGCATGGCGCACGAGGATCCCAGCTTCCACGCGCGCGAGGACGGCGAGACGGGGCAGTGGATCATCTCCGGGATGGGGGAGTTGCACCTGGAGGTCGCGCAACACCGGCTCGTGACCGATTTCCACGTGACAGCGCGCGTCGGCACGCCGCGCGTCGCCTACCGCGAGGCGCCACGCCAGTCCGCGACCGGCCGCGTCGAGCTCGAGCGCACGCTGGGCTCGAGGGAGGTCTTCGGCTGCGTCGAACTCGAGGTGCGGCCCGCGCAGGAGAGTGCTCCCGCCGCGCTGGAATGGGCGCCCGACTGTCCCATCCCGCAGGCCTTCCGCCACGCGATCGCGGAGACGCTGCGCCTGGACACCCAGGTGGGGCCGCGCTTTGGCTACCCGCTCGCGCGCATCGCTCTGCGCGTCGTCGGTGGCAAGAGCGACCCGCGCCGCGACGCCGAGATGGCTTTCACGCAGGCCGCGAACCAGGCGCTGCGCGAAGCACTCGAGAACAGCGCGGTGTGCCTGCTCGAGCCGCTGATGTCCTTCGAGATCCAGACCCCCTCGGAGTTCTCGAGCGGCATCATCGCCGATCTCAATTCGCGCCGGGCCGAGATCAACGACGTCGAGGCCGAAGGTGCGCTGCGCACGCTGCACGGCACGGTCGCGCTCTCGAAGATGTTCGGCTACTCGACCGCGGTGCGCTCGCTCAGCCAGGGCCGCGCGGGCTTCTCGATGATCCCGGCCGGCCACTGCGAGGTGCCGGAGGCCGAACTCCAGGCTCGCGGTCTGGTGTGGAGCTGACGGCTCCGACTACCATGGGGCGAGGAGAGCCCCGTCGATGAGCCCCCCCCGGATCGTGGAGCCGGCCGGAAAACGTCGTACCCGTTCGCGCGGCTTCGTCGCTGCGGCGCTCGCGCAGGTGACGAGTCTGCTCGGCGCCTGCAGCCCGGCCGAGAGCGACAAGCCGGGCGCGCAGCCCGCCGCGACCCAGGCCTGGTTCGTGGATCGCGCGCACGAACTCGGCGTGGACTTCGAGTACGAGGCCGGCGCGAGCGGCAAGCGCTACATGCCCGAGATCGCCGGCGCGGGAGTGGCGCTCTTCGACGCGGATGGCGACGGCCGCCTCGACCTGTTCTTCCCCAACGGCAACCGCGAGCTCCCGTTGAGCAAGGGCAGCGGCGCCGTCCTCGACCGGCTCTACCTCGCGCGCGGCAGCGGGGAGAAGGGTTTCGTCGATCCGGGACCCGCCTGCGGCCTGACCGACCCCGACTACAGCATGGGTGTCGCGATCGGCGACATCGACGACGACGGCGACCGCGATCTGCTGCTCACCAACCTCGAGGGCGTGCGGCTGTACCGCAACGACGGGCAGGGACACTTCGAGGACGCGACCGCGGCGCTGGGCCTGCAGGTCTCGGGCTGGTGCACCTCGTGCTCCTTCGTCGACTACGACCGCGACGGCTATCTCGACCTCTTCATCGCGCGCTACCTCGAGTTCGATCCCCAGCTGCACTGCACCAACAAGAACAGCCGGCCGGACTACTGCGGTCCGAAGGCCTACCCGCCGGTCTCCGACGTGCTGCTGCACAACGAGGGCGGCACGCACTTCACCGACGTCTCCGGGCCGGCCGGGATGAACTCCGTGCGCGCGCCCGGATTGGGGGTCGTGTGCGCGGATTTCGACGCCGACGGCTGGGTGGACATCTATGTCGCGAACGACGGCTACGCCAACCACATGTGGCTGAACGGCCACGACGGGAGCTTCCACGAGGCGGCCTTCGAGCTGGGTGTGGCGCTCAACATGTCGGGCCACGCCGAAGCCGGCATGGGCGTCGTCGCTGCGGACTTCGACGGCGACGGGACGCTCGACTTGTTCATCACGCACCTGGCGGACGAGAGCAACATCCTCTACCTCTCGCGCGGGCCCGGGAAGGGCTATCGCGATGCGACCGGCCGCAGCGGCGCGGGCGCCTCGAGCATGCCGTTCACCGGCTTTGGAGTCGTCGCCTTCGACGCGGATCTCGACGGCGACCTCGACCTCGTCGTCGCCAACGGCCGCGTGAACCGCGCCGACCCGCGCGCGGATTCGAGCGCTCCTTCTCCCTGGGACGAACTCGCCGAACCGAACCTGTTCTACCTGAACGACGGCAGCGCGCACTTTGCGCTCGCCCCCGAGCAGGCGGGCGAGCTCGCGCGCGCGGTGGAGGTCTCGCGCGGCCTCGCGCTGGGGGACATCGACGACGACGGCGATCTAGACCTCGTCGTCGCGAACACCGCCAGCCGAGCGCGCGTCTACGTCAACGAGGCCCCGCGTGCTGGCCACTGGCTGCGCGTGCGGGCGGTCGATCCGCGCTACCGGCGCGAGGCGCTCGGCGCTCTCGTCACGCTGCACGCAGGCGGACGCAGCTTCCTGCGCTGCATCGAGTCGAGCTCGAGCTATCTCTCGAGCAGCGACTCGCGCGCGCACTTCGGCCTGGGGCCGGCCCAAGCGGTCGAATCGATCGAGGTGCTCTGGCCCGACGGGCTGCGCGAACGATTCTCCTCGCCCGGCGTCGACCGCACGCTGGAACTCGTGCGCGGCGGCGGAACGGAGGCGAAGTGAGCGCGAGCAGGCTCTGGCCGTACCTCTTGTTGCTCGTATGCCTCGCCGCAGCGGGCGCCGCGCTGCTCTCGAAGCGCCCGCCGAAGCTCACCCCGCCGACCGTCGCGCCGACCCCTGCGGTCCCGAACCCACCGCTTGCGGAGCTCGAAGCTCCGGTGCAGGAGATCCTCGCGGCCTCGCGCAAGGGCGTCGTCGAGGCGCCCGCGTCGGCCAACGCGTGGGGCTGGTACGCGGCGGTGCTCGACGCGCACCAGTACTCGGCCGAGGCGCAGGTGTGCTACCGCCGCGCGCGCGAGCTCGCGCCCAGGGACAAGCGCTTCGCCTACAACTACGCGATTCTGCTCGACACGCTCGGAGGCGAGCCCGAACGCAGCATCGAGCTCCTGCGCATCGTCGAGGACCAGGATCCGGGCTATCCGCCCGTGCACGTGCGCATGGCGCACAGCCTCTCGCGCAAGGGGGATGCGGCCGGATCCGCGGCCGAGTACCGCCGCGCGCTCGAACTCGATCCCGCGCTCACGATCGCGCGCCGTGGACTCGGACGCATCCTGCTCGACCTCGAGCAGTTCGACGAGGCGCAGCGCGAGCTCGATCGCGTCGTCGCAGCGGTCCCCGGCGACGGTCCGACGCACGCGGCGCTCGCGCAGCTGTACACCGAGCACGGCGAAACGGAGCGCGCCGCCGCCGCCTCGAAGCTCGCGCGCGATCTGCCCGACGCTCTGACACTGCCGGATCCGCTGCACTTCATCGTCCTGGAGCAGGGGCGCAGCGCGCGCCTGGCGACCGCGCGAGCCGAGGGCCGCATGCTCGACGGCGACTTTGCAGGCGCGGCGGCGGACTACGAGATCGTCCTGCGCACGCGCGCGCAGGATCCGAAGATCCACGAGCGCCTCGCCCAGGCGTACCAGCGCCTGGGGAAGACCGCGCGCGCGCAGGCGGAGCTCGCCGAGGCCAAGCGCCTGCGCGAAAAGCCCTGAAAAGGAGCGCTTCCCTGGGTCGCGCGATCCGCGCAGCAAGCGTAGCCTCGGAGACAACGCCACGTGCACGGTTCCGGAGGGCCGTTCTCATGCGCCAACACTTCCCGCGACTTCTCGTTGCCCTGCTCGGTCTTGTCCTCGCGACCCCCGCCAGCGCGGGAGTGCTCGTCGTCGCGCCCTCGGGCGCCCCGTTCACCACGATCCAGGCCGCTGTCGATGCGTCCGTCGATGGTGACACCATCCTGGTCAAGTCCGGCGCCTACCCCGGCAACGTGAGCATCGACGGTCGAGGGATCTCGATCGTCGGAGATCCGGCGGGCACGGCCACGGTCACCGGCGCGATCAGCGTGCAGAACATCGGCGCGGGAAAGACCGTGCTGCTCGAGGATTTTCGGTTCCTGACGCAGACGCTCGGCTCCGTGCACATCCAGAACTGCGCGGGCAGCGTGCGGCTCGAGGCGCTCACGAGCCTCCCGCAGAGCGTTTCCATGGGGGACGCGCTGGTGGTCCTGGGCTGCGCGGACGTCGGGATCCTGCGCTGCAATCTGTTCGGCAGCCATTCGTGCCTCTTCCCCTGCCCGGCGACGAGCGGCCTTGTCGCCACGAACTCGAACGTCGCGGTCTACGACTCGCTGCTGCAAGGCGGCGTCGGCTCGGCCGCGTTCTACATTGGAACCGGCGGCAGCTCGCTGCCTGCCCTGGAGGGAGGCGTCGGCTGCGTGCTCTCGGGGACGGGGAGCTTTTTCGCCTCGAACACGACCGTGCTCGGCGGCCGGGGAGGACAGGGACTCCCGGGCACCTGCTTCCCGTTCCAGTCCAATGGCGGACCGGGCGCCCAGGGCGGAACGGGGATGTCGGTCGCTCCCGGGGTCTCTGCTTGGCTGATCGGAATCTCACCGCTCGGCGGCCTGGGTGGGGCCGGCGGCGCGGGCGCGACCTCCTGCGGAACCTCGGCCGGGCCGACCGGGCCAGCTGGAACCGACATGACCGGTCTGGCGAACTCCTTCCTGGGGGCGTCGCGGGTACTCGCCTGCGCGGCGCACCTGCGCGAGTCGAACGCACTCCCGCTGACCCTCCAGGGCCAGCCGGGTGACCTGGTCTGGATCCGGGCGGGATTCGGGGCATCGTGGAGCCTGAACCCCGCGATGCAGGGGGTCGCGCTCTTCGAAACCGGCGCCCGACGCGCCTTTTTGGGGGTCGTCCCCGCCAGCGGAACGCTGCAGACGAGCCTGTCTTTCGGCGACCTCGGGCTCGGGGTGGAGGCCCGCACCTACCACTTCCAGGCGATCTTCCGCGACCTCGCCGGCGCCACGCACCTGGGCAGCGCGGCCTCCGTCGTCGTGCTCGACTCGGCCTACTGAGCAAGGAAGCTGCGGAATGGAGGGGGGATCGTTGACTCCCTCGTCCCGTCTATGTATCTTCCTCGCCCCTTTGCCTCAGGGCCCCCGAACCCGCCGACGTCGGCGTGAAGAGGGATCGTCCCGAGGAACAGGGTGTCATTCCGACCACAGAACACCTTTCGCGCTCGGCGCGGAAGACAGCAGAAGAACACATGAAGGACAAGATCCAGATCCGGATGGAGGCCTACGACCACGAGGCGCTCGATCAGTCGTGCCTCGAGATCGTGGAGACCGCCAAGCGGACGGGCGCCCGCGTGGCCGGCCCCATCCCGCTGCCGACCAGGATCGAGCGCTACACCGTGTTGCGCTCGCCCTTCATCGACAAGAAGTCGCGCGAGCAGTTCGAGATCCGGACGCACAAGCGACTGATCTACATCTCCGAGCCGACCTCGCAGACGGTCGACTCGCTCTCCAGCCTGAACATGCCTGCCGGCGTGGACATCCGCATCAAGGCCTGAGCGCCTCGAGCGCGACGCCGCCGGATCGCGGGCGTCGCGTTGGATGCAGGGGGCACTCGTCCCCGACGCACGACAGCAACTCCGCAAGCACTCTCCCCTCCGACGATCCAAGACAATCGACGCCGCGTGGCCAGGCTCAAGGCCCTCCCGATGTGGGGGGGCAACTGGTCGAACCGGCGAGACAGCACCAGTTCGAGGCATCATGACGCTGATCCTAGGACGCAAGCGCGGCATGACTCAGCTCTTCGCTGAGGATGGCACCGTCACGGGCGTGACGGTCGTCGAAGCCGGTCCGTGCGTGATCACCCAGGTCCGAAGCCAGGAGCAGGACGGCTACGACGCCGTCCAGCTCGGGTTCGAGGACGTGGCGGACAAGCGCGCCGCCAAGCCGCAGCTCGGCCACTTCAAGAAGGCCGCCTGCGCGCCCAAGCGCTTCATGCGCGAGGAGCGCCTGGAGAAGCCCGCCGAAAAGAAGGTCGGCGAGACGCTCGACTGCACCCAGTTCAAGGTCGGAGACGTCGTGGACGTCGTCGGCACGATGAAGGGCCGCGGTTTCGCCGGCACGATCAAGCGCCACGGCTACCACCGTGGCCCCGAAACGCACGGTTGCATGAACGTGCGTCAGCCCGGTTCGCTCGCCAGCCGTCGTATCGGCAAGGTCGTCAAGGGCAAGCGCCTGGGTGGCCACTACGGCAACTCGCGCCACACCAGCAAGAACCTCGTGGTGATGCACGTCGATCCGGCGCGCAACCTGCTGTTCCTGAAGGGCGCCGTCGCAGGTCCCGCCAACGGCTTCGTGCAGGTGTGCAGCGCGCGCACGCCCAAGATCAAGAAGGGCTGAGCACGATGAAGGTCAAGAATTACAAGGCAGGCAAGGTCGGCTCCGTGGAGCTCGACAGCGCGCCGTTCGGCGAGAAGGTCCTTTGGCGCACGCTGAAGGACGCGATGGACATGTACGCCGCGAACGAGCGCCAGGGCACGGTCAAGACCAAGGGCCGCAGCGAGGTCGCCTACTCGCGCAAGAAGCTCTGGAAGCAGAAGCACACCGGGCGCGCGCGCTCGGGTGACCGCAAGAACCCGGTCTGGCGCGGCGGCGGCACGATCTTCGGGCCCCTGCCCCGCGACTGGAGCTACCACATGCCGATCAAGGCGCGCCGCGTCGCGCTGAAGAGCGCTGTGCTCGGCAAGCTCAAGGACGAGGAAGTCGTGCTCTTCGAGGTGCCCAAGCTCGACAAGCCCTCCTCGAAGACCGTGCGCAAGGTGATCGACGATCTGGGCACGCCGCGGCGCGTGCTGTTCGTGCTCCTCGCGCGCAACGAGGCTTTCTGGAAGTCGGCGCGCAACTTCCCTGGCGTGCAGGTGCGCACCGCGGACGAAGTTTGCGCGATCGACGTGCTGCGCGCGACGATCGTCGTTTCCGAGAAGGAGGCGCTCGACTCGCTCGCCACGCGCCTGGCCAAGACCACCAAGGCAGGTGTCGCATGACCGCGATCGAACAGCTCTACAACGTCATCCGTGAACCGCTCCTCACCGAGAAGGGCACGGACGACCGTGCGCGCCGCAACGCGTACCACTTCCGCGTCCCGGCCGAAGCCAACAAGATCGAGATCCGCCAGGCCGTCGAGAAGCTCTTCAAGGTCAAGGTGCTCAGCGTCAACACGCTGCGCGTGACCCAGAAGGTGCGCCGCCGCGGCTACTCTGCCGGCCTGACTCCCGCGTGGAAGAAGGCCATGGTCGTCCTCAAGGAAGGCGACACCATCGAGGTGATCTGAGCCTCGGTGCTCTGAGGCCGAAAGCAAACCAACCATGGGTATCAAGTTCTATCGCCCCACATCTCCCGGCCGTCGCGACGGCAGCGTGCTCGACTACGCCGAGATCACGAAGACGGAGCCGGAGAAGAGCCTCCTCGAGGCCTACCCGCAGACCGGCGGACGCAACAACCACGGCCACATCACGCGGCGCCACAGCGGTGGCGGCAACAAGCGGATGTACCGCATCGTCGACTTCAAGCGCGACAAGGACGGGATTCCGGCCAAGGTCGCGGCGATCGAGTACGACCCGTGCCGCACCGCCTTCATCGCGCTGCTGCACTACGCCGACGGCGAGAAGCGCTACATCCTCGCGCCCGCGGGCGTGACGGTGGGGCAGACGCTCATGTCGGGCAAGGGCTCGGAGCCGCAGACCGGCAACAGCATGCAGCTGGGTGACATCCCCGTGGGCCTCGAGATCCACAACATCGAGCTGCGCGTCGGCAAGGGCGGCCAGATGGTCCGCAGCGCCGGCGGCTGGGCTCAGCTGCAGGCCAAGGAAGGCGCTCACGCGATCATCAAGCTGCCCTCCGAAGAGCTGCGCAAGGTGCACCTCACGTGCCGCGCGACGATCGGCCGGCTCTCCAACGCCGACCACCAGAACGTCAAGCTCGGCAAGGCCGGACGCAATCGCCACCTCGGCATCCGTCCGACCGTGCGCGGCACGGCCATGAACCCGGTCGACCACCCGATGGGCGGCGGCGAAGGCCGCACCGCTGGCGGTCGCCACCCCTGCTCGCCGTCCGCCGTGCTCGCCAAGGGCGGCAAGACGCGTCGCAGGAAGAACCCGACCAACCGATTCATCCTCCGCCGCCGGAAGAAGGGCGCGCACTGATCCATGGGACGTAGCACCAAAAAAGGGCCGTTCATCGACGACCACCTGATCGAAAAGGTGGCGCGCGAGATCAAGGCCGGCACGAAGAACCCGATCAAGACCTGGTCGCGGCGCAGCACGATTCCGCCCGAATTCATCGGGCACACCTTCATGGTTCACAACGGGAAGCAGCACGTGAAGGTCTACGTCACCGAGGACATGGTCGGGCACAAGCTGGGCGAGTTCTCGCCGACGCGCGTGTTCCGCGGCCACACGAACAAGAAGGAAGCCGGCAAGGCGGAAGGGGCGGCGCCGTGAGCGACTCCATCGAGTTCGTCGCGAAGCACCGCTTCGCGGGCATCACCGCCCGCAAGGCGCGCCGCATCGCCGACCTGATCCGCGGCAAGAGCGTCAACGAGGCGCTCGAGCTCCTGAACTTCGCGCCGCAGCGCGGTGCGGGCTTCTACCTGAAGGCGCTGAACAGCGCCGTGGCCAACGCCAGCCAGGACGAGAACATCAACGTGAACCGTCTCGTGATCAGCGAGTGCCGCGCCGACGACGGCCCGCTGCTCAACGGCCGCCTGCGCTGGCGACCGGGTCCGCAGGGGCGCGCGATGCCCTTCCAGAAGCGGCTCTCGCACCTGACCGTCAAGGTCCGCGAGCTCGCCGATGCCGAGCCCCGGAAATCCATGGAGGAGCGCAAGTCCTGAGCGGACGGCGATAGAAGCACATGGGACAAAAAATCCACCCGACAGGGTTCCGCATCCCGGTCATCGAGCCCTGGCGCTCGCGCTGGTACGCGTCGAAGAAGGACTTCAAGAAGTTCCTCCTGCAGGACAAGAAGATCCGCGACCACGTCTCCAAGGAGTTCGGGTCGGCGGGCATCCCGCGCATCGAGATCGAGCGCACCTCCGAAGCGGTCAACGTGGTGATCTACACCTCGCGCCCGGGCGTGCTCGTGGGTCGCAAGGGCGTGCGCGTCGAGGAGCTCAAGAAGGAGCTGCAGACGATCACCGAGGGCGTGACCTGCCACCTGACCCTGCACGAGGTCAAGCGCCCCGAGCTCGAGTCGACCCTGGTCGCCGAGGTGATCGCCGAGGCGCTCGAGAAGCGCATGGCGTTCCGCCGTGCGATCAAGCGCGCGATCCAGACCACGATCCAGGCCGGAGCCAAGGGCATCAAGGTCGAGCTCAACGGCCGACTGGGCGGAGCCGAGATGGCGCGCCAGGCGAAGGAGCGCGAAGGACGCGTTCCGCTCTCCACGCTGCAAGCGCACGTCGACTACGGCACCGCCACGGCGAAGACGACCTACGGCACGCTGGGCGTGAAGGTCTGGATCTACAAGGGCGACATCGAGCGCGGCAAGATGATCGATTTCCGCGCCTCGATCGGCAGCGCCCCGCGTGGACCTGGTGGTCCGCGTGGCTCGCGCCGCGGCCCTGACCGCGGTGATCGTGGTGGTGATCGCGGCGATCGCGGCGGTGACCGCAGTGCCGATCGCGAACCGAGCTCGAGCACCCCGGCCGTGGCCAAGCCCGCAGCGGCCCCGAAGGAGGCATGACATGGCGTTGATGCCCAAACGCACGAAGTTCCGCAAGCAGCACCGCGGACGTATGAAGGGACTCGCCACGCGCGGCAACCGCGTCGAGTTCGGCGAGTACGGCCTGATGTCGATGGACTACTGCTGGCTCACGGGCCGGCAGCTGGAAGCCGGCCGTGTGGCCGCCAGCCGCGCCACCAACGGCGAGGCGCGCATCTTCATCCGCGTCTTCCCGCACAAGCCGATCAGCGCCAAGCCGGCCGAAGTCCGCATGGGCTCAGGCAAGGGCGAAGTCGAGTTCTGGGCGGCCGAGATCAAACCCGGCACCGTCCTGATGGAACTCGGCGGTCTGACCGAGGACAAGGCGCGCCTCGCGTTCAAGCGCGTCGCGCACAAGCTTCCCATCCGCGTCAAGCTGCAGCGTCGCCTGCCGACCACCTGATTCGCCGTACACCTGAGCCCACGACCCGAGAACACACATGAAGATTCAGGAGATCCGCGGCAAGACCGACTACGAACTCGAGCACGACGCCGAGAAGCTTCGGCGCGAGCTCTTCGACCTGCGCTTCAAGGCGCCGGTGCAGAGCCTGCAGAGCACGGCTCGCCTGGCGCTGCTCAGGCGCATCATCTCCCGCATCGAGACCGTCCTGCACGAGCGCAAGCTCGGAGTGCGCGGCGCAACCGCCCGCTGAACTCAACAGGACCCGACCCGGACACAGCCATGACCCAAACCCGCAACAAGCGACGCATGCTCGAGGGTGTCGTCACCAGCGACAAGATGGTGAAGACCGTCACCGTCCTGGTGACCCGCACCTACCAGCACCCGAAGTACAAGAAGTTCGTTCGCGAGCAGTCGAAGTACCACGCTCACGACGAGAACGAGGAAGCCAAGCCGGGTGACCGCGTCGAGATCATGGCCTGCCGGCCGCTCTCGAAGTCCAAGCGCTGGCGCCTGGTGCGCGTCGTGGCCAAGGCCACGCAGCTCGCCTCGATCGACCTCGGCACGGAAGGGGGAGGTGACGCATGATCCAGATGCAGACCTTCCTCGACGTGGCCGACAACACGGGCGCCAAGCTCGTGCAGTGCATCAAGGTGCTCGGCGGCACGCATCGCCGCTACGCCGGCCTGGGCGACATCGTCGTCGTCTCGGTCAAGAAGTCGCTCCCGACCTCGGAGTACCGCCAGGGCGCAGTCGCCAAGGGCGTGATCGTGCGCGTGAGGAAGAACACGCGCCGCGACGACGGCTCCTACGTGCGCTTCGACCACAACGCCCTCGTGCTGATCGACGCCGATGGGAACCCCAAGGGCACCCGCATCTTCGGCGCCGTCGCGCGCGAGCTGCGCGAGCGCAACTACATGAAGATCATCTCGCTCGCGACGGAGGTGGTCTGATGAAGGTCCGCAAGGGTGACACGGTCGTCGTGATCGCCGGCAACGACAAGGGCAAGCGCGGCACGATCCAGCGCGTCGACCCGGCCGCCGGCCGCGTTGTCGTCGAGGGGATCAACATGCGCTGGAAGCACCGCAAGCCGACGCAGAAGGATCCCAAGGGCGAACGTCTGCAGATCGCGATCGCGATCCATGCGAGCAACGTGATGCTCTGGGACGAGACCGCGGGCAAGGGCGTGCGTAAGCGTCCGGCTCCTGCTGCTGCGGGCAAGACCAAGACCGCGAAGGCCAAGAAGAAGTAGCTCCGCGGGAGCAACCACCATGCCTGCACGCCTCAAAGAAAAGTACTCCAAGGAAGTCCGCCCGAAGCTCAAGCAGCAATTCGGGCTGGGCAACGACCTCGAAATCCCGCGCCTCATGAAGATCGTGATCAACATGGGCGTCGGTCAGGCGGTCGAGAACAAGAGCCGCATCGACTCGGCGGTCAAGAACTTGACGCAGATCTCCGGCCAGAAGCCGGTCGTGCGCAAGTCCCGCAAGGCGATCTCGACCTTCAAGCTGCGCGAGGGCATGCCGATCGGCTGCTCCGTGACGCTGCGGCACGAGCGCATGTGGGAATTCGCCGACCGCCTCATCAGCGTCGTCCTCCCGCGTATCCGCGACTTCCGCGGCGTGAAGGACAAGCTCGACGGCCGCGGCAACTACACCCTCGGACTCTCCGAGCAGTCGGTCTTCCCCGAGATCAAGTTCGACGACATCGAGTTCCAGCAGGGGATGGACATCACCTTCGTCACCACGGCTGGTCGCGATGACCGCGGTTTCGCGCTGCTGCGCGAGCTCGGAATGCCCTTCCAGCGCCGCGAAGACGATTCCCAGGGCAAGAAGAAGGGCTGAGCAGGACGACCCATGGCCAAGTTGACCTGGATTCTGAAGTGCGCAGCGACGCCGAAGTTCAGCACGCGCAAGTACACGCGCTGCTCGATGTGTGGCCGCCAGCGCGCGGTCTACCGCAAGTTCGGCATCTGCCGCATCTGTCTTCGCAGTTCCGCGCACCGCGGGGAGATCCCCGGCATGCGCAAGGCCTCGTGGTAACAGGAGGACGATCCCAATGATGACCGACCCGATCGCCGACTTCTGCACTCGCCTGCGCAACGCGAACACGAACAAGCGCAAGCAGTTCACCATCCCCGCCTCCAAAGTGAAGGTGGGGATCGCCCAGGTCCTGAAGGACGAGGGCTTCATCAGCGGCTACCACGTGGAGCCGCAGAAGCCCCAGAGCACGCTGGTCGTCGACCTCAAGTACGGCGAGGACGGCGAGCTCGTGATCCGCAAGATCGCGCGCGTCTCCAAGCCCGGCCGCCGCGTCTACACCGCGGCACTCGCGCTGCGCCCGCTGTTGCGCGGCATGGGCATCCGCGTCCTCTCCACGCCCAAGGGCATCCTTTCCGACCGCGTCGCCCGCTCCCAGAAGCTCGGCGGCGAGATTCTCTGCGAGGTTACCTGAGCCATGTCGCGCATCGGCAAGCAACCGGTCAACGTGCCCACGGGCGTGACGGTCGAACGGACCACCGCTCGCGAGGTCGTCGTCAAGGGACCGAAGGGTGAACTGCGCATGAAGCTGCGCCCTGAGGTCGACGTCACCGTCGACAAGGGCACGGTCAACATCCAGCAACTCGAGGCCATCGGCGAGCGCCGCGAGCGCAGCGCCTTCCACGGCATGACGCGCGCGATGATCGCGAACATGGTCCTCGGCGTGACCAAGGGCTACGAAAAGAAGCTCGAGGTCGTCGGCGTCGGCTGGAACGCGGCCGCGCAGGGCACGAAGATCGTGCTCAACATCGGCTACAACAAGCCGGTCACGATCGAGATGCCCAAGGGTGTCCAGGTCGGCACGCCGAACCCCAACAACATCGTGATCTTCGGCGCCGACAAGCAGGCCGTCGGTCACATCGCCTCGATGATCCGCAAGCGCCGGCCGCCGGAACCCTACAAGGGCAAGGGCATCCGCTACGCAGGTGAAGTCGTCCAGAAGAAGCAGGGCAAGAGCTTCGGCACCTGAGCCTGACCGAGCCCCCCAAATCCAATGCGTTCCACACTCATCAAGAACCTTCGTCGCGAGCGCCGCAACACGCGGGTTCGCAGCAAGCTGCGCGAGATCTCCACGCTGCCGCGTCTGTGCGTCACGCGTTCGGTCAAGCACATCCAAGCCCAGGTCGTGGACGACCTCGCGGGCAAGACCCTGGCGCACGCCAGCTCCACCTCGAAGGAGATGGCGGGCGAGCTCAAGGGCAAGAACAAGTCGCAGCGCGCAGCCGTGATCGGGACCGCGATCGCCAAGGCGGCTCTCGCCGCAGGCGTCACGAGCGTCTCCTTCGACCGCGGCTTCGCGCGATATCACGGGCGCGTCAAGGCGCTGGCCGAGGCCGCTCGCGAAGCGGGCCTCAAGTTCTGAGACACGCAAGAGCCCACCGAACACCACGATGAAACCCAGAATCCGCTATCTCGATGGTCTCGAGGTCGAAGGCATCAACGACCTCGGCGAAACCCTGATCAAGGTCAACCGCTCGGCTGCCGTGGTCAAGGGCGGCCGGCGCTTCTCCTTCTCTGCGCTCTCCGTGACGGGGGACAAGAAGGGCATCGTCGGCTACGGCTTCGGAAAGTCGCGCCAGGTTCCGGGCGCGATCGACAAGGCCGCGCGCGACGGGCGCAAGCACCTGATGCGCGTGCCGCTGACGAAGTCCAACACGATCCCGCACGAGGTCGAGGCCTGGTACTGCGGCTCGATGGTGCGACTGATCCCGGCCTCGCCCGGTACGGGCATCATCGCCTGTCCGTCGGTGCGCGCCGTGTGCGAGATGTCCGGCATCAAGGACATCCTCAGCAAGTGCTACGGCTCGACCAACCCGGTCAACCTCGTCAAGGCGTCGCTGGTGGCGCTCTCGTACCTGCGCACGAGCGAACAGGTCGCGCAGCTGCGCGGCGTGCAAATCTGAAGGGCTAGCGAACGATGGACCTCAAAACCGTAGGACTGAAGGGCCTGAAGCACGGCGTTCGCCGCCGCATCGGCCGCGGTGTTGGCTCGGGCATGGGCAAGACCTCGACCCGCGGTCACAAGGGCTGGGGCCAGCGCTCCGGTACCTCGCGCCGTCCGGGCTACGAAGGCGGCCAGATGCCGATCTACCGCCGCGTGCCCAAGCGCGGCTTCACGAACGCCGACTTCCGCACCTCGTACACGATCATCAACGTCTCTGACCTGAACGTGTTCGACAACGGCGCGACGGTCGACCTCGACGCGGTCCTCGCTCGCGACCTGACGGGCAAGGTCACCTCGCTCTTCAAGATCCTCGGCAACGGCAAGCTCGACAAGAAGCTCACCGTGCGCGCGCAGAAGTTCTCCGCCTCGGCGATCCAGAAGATCCAGGCCGCCGGCGGATCTGCCGTCGTGCTCGATTCCAAGGGCAACGAGCCGCAGGCGAGCTGACCGAACGGGGACCAAGGCCGTGCAGAACAACTTCCTCCAGCTGTTCAAGATCCCGGAAACCCGCCGGAGGATCCTCTACACCCTGGCCCTGCTGCTCGTCTTCCGTCTCGGCCACCACGTCCCGATCCCCGGGATGGACCCGAACTTCCTCAGCAGCCAGGACAAGGACACCGGGTCGCTCTTCGGCCTGATGAGCGCCTTCTCCGGCGGCGCGCTGGGACAGGCGACGCTCTTCTCGCTGGGCATCATGCCCTACATCTCGGCGTCGATCATCTTCTCGATGCTGACGAAGATCTCGCCGGCGATCGAGGCGGTCTCGAAGGAGGGCGCCTCGGGCCAGAAGAAGATCAATCAGTGGACGCGCCTGGTGACCGTGCCGATCGCGATCGTGCAGGGGTTGCTGATCTATGTCGGTGTCTTCCAGGCGCAGGCGGGGAGATGATCGGGCCCACCATGCGCTCGCACCCGGTCCTGCTGGCGCTGATCGTCGTCTCGGCGCTGCTCGCGGGGGCGATCGCCTGCATGTGGATCGGCGAGCTGATCACAGAGGGCGGCGTGGGCAACGGCGCCTCGCTGATCATCATGGCCGGCATCATCGCGCGCATCCCCTCGAGCCTTTCGCTGCTCTACGGCACGGGCGAGTTCTGGCAGACGATGCTGTTCCTCGCCGCGATCTGGACCGTCACCGTCGTGTGCGTGGTCTTCATCCACAAGGGCACGCGCCGCGTGCCGATCCAGCACCACCGACTGGTGCGCGGCCAGGCCGTCTACGGCGGCCAGCGCCACTTCCTGCCGCTCAAGATCAACATGGCCGGCGTGATGCCGATCGTGTTCGCCTCCGTGATCTTCATCGTCCCGGCGATCGTCTTCGAATGGATCGGCTGGACGACGATGAAGGAGGCCTTCAGCACGCCCACGGGCTTCATGCACGTGGCCTCCTATGCGGCGCTGATCTTCTTCTTCTGCTTCTTCTGGAACCGCCTGATGTTCCAGCCGACGGAGATCGCCGACAACCTGCGCGAGCAGGGCGCCTTCGTCCCGGGACTGCGCCCTGGTGCGCGCACGGCTGAATACCTCAGCAACGTGCTGACGCGCATCACGCTCGCTGGCGCGGCCTTCCTGACGTTGATCGCCGTCGCACCCGCATTCATCACGCAGGGCACCGCGCTGCCGAACGATCTGCGCTACTTCCTCGGCGGCACCTCGATCCTGATCGTCGTCGCGGTCGCACTCGAGCTCGTCGACCGCCTCAACGCGCAGTTGATCATGCGCAACTACGACGGCTTCATGAAGGAGTCCGGTCCCAACTGGGCCGGTATGAAGGACGCCGCCGCACGCGATCAGCAGAAGCAGCTGAAGCGCGAGGAGAAGAAAAAGGACTGACATGGGCGAACGCGTCGTCATCCTGCTCGGCCCCCCCGGGGCCGGAAAAGGAACCCAAGCAACTCGCCTGGGCTCGGCGCTTTCGTTGCCGCACGTCTCGACCGGCGACCTCTTCCGCGAGAACCTGAAGAACAACACTGCGCTCGGCCTGAAGGCGCGCGGCTTCATGGACAGCGGCCGCCTGGTTCCCGACGAACTGGTCCTCGAGATGCTCTTCGACCGCGTCTCGAAGCCCGACTGCGCGCGCGGCTACCTGCTCGACGGCTTCCCGCGCACGATCCCGCAGGCCGAGGCGCTCGAGAAGCGCCTCGCCGAGCGCGGCGCGCGCGTGCAGGTGCTCAACCTGGTCGTGCCCGACACGCTGCTGCTCGAGCGCATCACCGGCCGGCGCTCCTGCAAGAGTTGCGGCAACATCCAGCACCAGAAGTACTCGCCCCCGAAGACGGCCGGCAAGTGCGACAAGTGCGGCGCGGAACTCACACAGCGCAGCGACGACACCGCCGAGGTGTTTGGCAAGCGCCTGTCCGAGTACCACGCACTCACGCGCCCGCTCGAGGCCTACTATTCCGCGCGCAAGCTGCTGCAGAGCGTCGACGGCGCGCGCGCACCCGAGTCGGTCTTCGAGGACCTGCTCCGAACGGCCGGCCAGGCCAAGGAGCACGTCTGATGGCGAAGGAAGAACCGATCACGGTCGAGGCGATCGTCACCGAGTCCCTGCCCAACGCGCGTTTCCGCGCCAAGCTGGATTCGGGACACGAGATCCTCGCCCACGTCAGCGGCAAGATGCGCATGCACTACATCCGCATCCTGCCCGGAGACAAGATCACCGTGGAGATGTCGCCCTACGACCTCTCCAAGGGCCGCATCATCTGCCGCGGCGAGCGGCGCCAGCCCGGTACGGGCAACAGGAACTCGAGGAGCAGGAGACGATGAAAGTACGCAGCAGCATTCGGCGCATGTGCACGCACTGCAAGATCATCCGCCGTCGTGGTCACGTGCGCGTGATCTGCACCGACCCCCGTCACAAGCAGCGCCAGGGCTGAGCCCGGCGCCCAAGAACACACACAAGAATGAACCCGCGCCCTACCACCGTCCGTCGAGCAAGGAACTGAGATCATGCCGCGTGTCATCGGAGTCGACATCCCCCCGAACAAGCGCCTCGAGATCGCGCTGACGTACATCTACGGGATCGGCCACACCACGGCCGGCAAGATCTGCGAGCACCTCAAACTCGATCCGGGCATGAAGGCCCGCGACCTGAACGAAGAGCAGATCGCCGGGATCGCCAACTACGCGCAGAAGGAGTTCCCTGTCGAGGGCACTCTGCGCCGCCAGGTCGCCGCCGCGATCACGCGCTTGCGCGAGATCGGCTGCTACCGCGGCACGCGCCACCGTCGCGGTCTGCCGGTCCGCGGCCAGCGCACACGCACCAACGCGCGCATCCGCAAGGGCCCGCGCAAGACCGTCGCCGGCAAGAAGTCCGTCAAGGGCATGAAGTGAGAGACTGAACATGGCCAACGAAAAGCAACAAGGCGACAAGGACAAGGGCGCGGCCGAGGGCACCGCGCCGGTCAAGGCCCCCAAGGTCAAGAAGGGCAAGAAGGTCGACTCGCGTGGCGTGGCGCACGTGAAGGCCTCCTTCAACAACACGATGGTCACCATGACCACCGTGCGCGGAGAGGTCATCTCGACCGGTTCGGCCGGCATCGTCGGCTTCAAGGGCACGCGCAAGAGCACGCCCTTCGCCGCCCAGCGCGCCGCCGAGCAGGCCTCGCAGATCGCGCAGCGCCTCGGCCTGCGCGAGGTCGAGGTCAAGGTCAAGGGAGCCGGCTCCGGCCGCGAGTCTGCGGTGCGCGCCATCGCCAACTCCGGTCTCAAGGTCATCTCCATCGAAGACGTCACGCCGCTCCCGCACAACGGCTGTCGCGCGCGCAAGCGCCGCCGCGTTTGATCCCGAGCGCGCCCGACCCCCAGAACAAACGCACAAGGAACTGAACCAGCATGGCCCGTTGTATCGAGAACAAGTGCAAGCTCTGCCGCCGCGAGGGATGAAGCTCTTCCTCAAGGGACAGCGCTGCTTCACCGAGAAGTGCGCGGTTTCGCGCCGTGACTATCCGCCGGGTGTCCACGCGCAGAAGCGCGCGAAGGTCACCGAGTACGGCGTGCGCCTGCGCGAGAAGCAGAAGCTGAAGCGCATCTACGGCGTGCAGGAACGCCAGTTCAAGATCTACTTCAGCGAGGCGGAGCGCCTGAAGGGCAACACCGGCGAGAACCTCATGACGCTGCTCGAGCGCCGTCTCGACAACGTCGTGCTCTCGGCCGGCTTCTCGCTCTCGCGCAACCACGCGCGCCAGCTGATCAACCACGGCCACTTCCGCGTCAACGGACGCCGGGTCGACGTGGCCTCCTTCTGCGTGCGCCCGGGCGACGTCATCACGCCGGGCACCGCAGAGAACACGCGCAAGATCGTCGGGGAGGCGCTCGAGGTGAACAAGAGCCAGCCCGTCCCCGGATGGCTCGCCGTCACCGCCGACACCCTTTCGGCCCGCGTCGTCGGCCTGCCGCGCCGCGAAGACGTCCCGCACCCGATCCAGGAACAGCTGATCATCGAACTCTGCTCGAAGTAGGACCCTGACCGCGGGCTGAACACTCCCGCGGCGCGAAACGGCTCACGGTTGGCCGGTCGCGTCGCGGGTGCAGAGAGCCCGGATCCAGGTCGCGAGCAGTCACCCAACCGGAGAAGAACCCATGCGCATTCGTTGGCGGAATTTCGAGCTGCCCAGCAAGGTCCAGCCCGACCCCGAAACACTCACCAGCACCTACGGCCGCTTCCACATCGAGCCCTTCGAGCGTGGCTTCGGCCAGACCATTGGCAACGGCCTGCGCCGTGTGCTGCTGTCCTCGATCGAGGGGACCGCGGTCGCGCTGGTCAAGATCGAGGGTGCGAACCACGAGTTCGACACGCTCGACGGCGTCTACGAGGACGTCACGGACATCATCCTCAACCTGAAGCGCCTGCGCGTGCAGTACTCGGGCCAGAACGAGATCGTCTGCCGCATCCAGAAGAACGGCAAGGGCGAGGTCACGGGCGCGGACGTGCAGTGCGACGGAGACGCCAAGGTCTCGAACCCCGAGATGCACATCTGCACGGTCACGAAGGACCGCAAGTTCAACGCGGAACTCGTCGTGCGCCGCGGCCGCGGCTACATCCCTTCCGAGGAGAACAGCAGCGAGACGATGGCGCTGGGGACGATCCCGGTCGACTCGATCTTCTCGCCGGTGCACCGCGTGCGCTACTCGATCGAGGCCACGCGCGTGGGCAAGCTCACCAACTACGACCGCCTGGTGCTCGAGATCTGGACCGACGGCACGATCACGCCCGAGCTGGCGCTGGTCGAGTCGGCCAAGATCTACCGCCGCCACCTGAACCCCTTCGTGCTCTTCGGCTCGAGCCGCGACGAGTTCCCGGTCGCCTCCGATCCGACGACCTCCGACTTCAACCAGCGCAACCGCGAGGCCACGATCGTCGGGACCGTGCTCTCGATGCCGATCTCGGAGCTCGAGCTCTCGGTGCGCGCGCGCAACTGCCTGGACGGTGCCAACATCCGCACCCTGCAGGACCTCGTGACGCTCAGCGAGAACGAGGTCATGAGCCTCAAGAACCTGGGCAAGACCAGCCTGACCGAGATCAAGACCAAGCTCGCCGAGCGCGGTCTGTCGCTCGGCATGCAGGCCCCGGCCGCCAGCTAGACTCCAGCACCCGCCGAAGAAGCCAAGAAACCGACTGCAGAAGAGAGACCGAGGAAGAATCCGATGAGACACCGTTGTGCAGGCAACCGGCTGGGTCGAACGACCTCGCACCGCATCGCGATGACGCGCAACATGGCGAATTCCGTCGTGCTGCACGAGCGCATCATCACCACCCTGGCGAAAGCCAAGGCCATCAAGCCCTTCGTGGAGAAGCTGGTCACGCTGGCCCGCAAGGACACGACCCCGAATCGTCGCGCCGTTTTCGCGGAGCTGAACGACAAGGAATCGGTGAAGAAGCTCTTCGCCGTGATCGGGCCGCGCTTCGCGAAGCGGGACGGCGGCTACTGCCGCATCCTGAAGCTCTCGAAGCCGCGCCTGGGCGACAATGGCGCACGCGCGATCCTCGAGTTCGTCGAGCGCACGCCCAAGGAAAAGGCCGAGCCGGTCGCCGAGAGCGCCGCGTAGGCCTGATCGCGAGCCCCCGCCGCTGACGCGGGAGCGAAATCAACGAGGCGTCTCGTCCCGAGTGGACGGGGCGCCTCGGTTCGTTCCGGCGCGCGCGGACTCGCCGCGTGCGCAGGCGCTCCAGCGTTCGAGCACGGCCTCGAGCAGCGGCACGGAAATCGGCTTGGAGATGTAGTCGTCCATGCCCGCCTCGAGGCAGCGCTCACGGTCGCCGCTCATCGCGTTGGCGGTCATCGCGATGATCGGCACCTTGCAGCCCCGCGAGCGCAAGACGCGCGTGGCCTCGAAGCCATCCATGCCCGGCATCAGGCAGTCCATCAAGACGAGGTCGTACGCGCCTGCCTCCAGCTTGCGGATCGCGCCCTCTCCGTCGGATGCCAGCGCGTGCTCGAAGCCAAGCTTGCGCAGCAGACCGGCGGCGACGCGCTGGTTGACGACGTTGTCCTCGACGAGCAGGACCCGGATGCCGCGCCGCGGCCAGAGCTGCCTGAGCTTTGTGTCGGTCAGCATGCCGGTCTTGGAAAGGTACTCGCGCTGCTCGCCGGCGCCGAAGAGCGCGGCGAGGCAGTCGTGCAACTGGCCCTGGCGCACGGGCTTCACCAGATGCGCAGCGAAGCCCGCCTGCTGCATGCGCGCGCGCTCGCCCAGCGCGCTGACCGAAGTGAGCATCACCAGCGGCACTTCGGCGATCGCTGGCCGCGCGTGCAGCGCGTGCGCGAAGTCCTCCCCGTCCATCTCGGGCATGTGGTAGTCCACTAGCACCACGTCGTGTGGCCGACCGGCGACCTGGGCACGCTCGAGCTGCTCGAGCGCATCCGTGGCGCTGTTCGAGATGTCGCAGGTGCAGCCCCAGGTGCGCAGATACTCTTCGAGCACGCGGCAGTTGGTCGCGTTGTCGTCCAGCACCAGCGCGTGCAGGCGCGGCAGTCGCCGCGGGAGCGCGGGGGAGGGCTCGCAGGCGCAGCCTGGGAGCACGAGCTCGAACCAGAAACACGAACCCTTTCCCGGCACGCTCTCGACGCCGATCGAGCCGCCCATGAGCTCGACCAGCTGGCGCGAGATCGCCAGGCCCAGGCCTGTGCCACCGTACTTGCGCGTGGTCGAGGAGTCGACCTGCGAGAAGAGCTGGAACAGCCGGTTCAGGCGCTCCGGGGGGATGCCGATGCCGGTGTCGCTCACCTCGAAGCGCAACCGGAAGCGACCGTCCTCCTCCGCTCGGCTCTGCACGCCGACCACGACCTCGCCGCGCTCGGTGAACTTGATCGCGTTGTTGACCAGGTTGAGCAGGACCTGGCGCACACGCGAGGGGTCGCCCTCCAGGCGTTCGGGCGTGTCGGCATCGATGCGATGCACGAGCTCCAGGTCCTTCTGCTGCGCCTTGTGCGCGAGCGTCTGCACGCTCTCCTCGACCAGACGCCGCAGGTCGAAGGGCAAGAGCTCGAGGTCCAGGCGCCCCGCCTCGACCTTGGAGTAGTCGAGGATGTCGTTCAGCAGCACGAGCAGCGATTCGGCCGACGAGAGCACCACGCCGCTGATCTCGCGCTGTTCGGGCTCGAGTCGCGTGTCGAGCAGCAGCGTCGTCATTCCGATCACACCGTTGAGCGGCGTGCGGATCTCGTGGCTCATGTTGGCCAGGAACTGCGACTTCGCGATGGTCGCGGCCTTGGCGTCGTCGAGGGCCTCGTTCAGTCGCGCGTTCAGGTGCACCAGATCGGCCGTGCGGCGCCGCACCTCGGCCTCGAGGTGTTCGCCGTGCTGCGCGAGCTTCTGGTCGCGGGCCTGGATCTCCTCGAGCATCTCGTTGAACGAGTCGAAGAGCTCGCCGATCTCGCCCTTGGCGACACCCGGGACGCGCTCGCCGTAGTCGCGCGTTGCCGAAACGCGGCGCGCGACGCCGGAGAGTTCGATGATCGGGCGCGAGATGCCGCCTTGCAGCCTGCGCGCGAGCAGGAACGCCGCTCCCATGCACAGCCCGAGGATCCCCGCGAGCGCGAGGGCGAAGCTGCGCGCACGCTCGTGGACGGGCGAGAGATCGCCCTGCAGGAGTACGACTCCGAGCACGCCCTCCTGGCCGATCACCGGCACGCGCACCTGGGCCAAGCCGTCGGAGATCGTGGCGCTCTCGATCTCGGCCGCGCGTTTCCAGGTGACCTGCGCGGGGAGCTCGCCGCCGCGCGCGCGCGGACTGCTCCAGGTCGCCAGCGCCTCGCCGTGGCTGCCGTAGACCGCGCCGCGCAGCAGGTTGCGCTGCGGCGCGATCAGCCCGAGCGCCTCGGTCGCGAAATCCGTGTCGGTGAAGTCGAGCGCCGAGCGCACGTTCACGCCGAGCATCTCGCCGGTCGTGTGCATCTGCACCAGCAATTCCTCGCAGCTCTTCTTCCAGTCGTAGACCGCGAAGGTCAGCGCGGCGAGCAGCAGCGCGGCGCCGGAGGTAGCCGTGATGATCCAGGTCAGCCGGCGCTGGATCGAGGCGCTGCGCACGGGCCTCATCGGTCGTCCACCTTCTTGCGCGTCTGGACCACGCGCGCGAGCTTGATCAGCTCCGAGGAGAGCTCGAGCCGGACTGCACGCAGCACCTCAGGATTGACGGCGACGTGCAGCTTCGAGTTCTCGAAGTACAGCGCGACACCGGCTCCGTTCTCGGCCGCGGCGATGCTCTCGCCCACGATCAGCACGGGCTTGCCCGCGTAGTGTTCCACCAGCTTCGGCATCTGCTCCTCTTCCGCGACAGGGACGAAGAGGATCTGGCACTCCTCGAGGTCCTCCAGGCCGGGGAAGCGCAAAGCGCGGAAGGGGTGCGTGCCGAGCTTCTTCGAGCGCAGCGCGTCGTCGAGCCGGCCGCCGAGCGGGTCCACGCCGAAGACGGCGATGCGCAACGGCGCGTCCTTCGATCCGAGGATCGACTCGGGCCATTTGACGTAGGTAGCGGTCTTGTAGATCGCAGCGGATGTGACCTCGCGCGGATCGGTCGTGATCAAGACCGGGGCCGGGGGCGTATCTGCGGCGGCGGCCGACGCACCCAGCATCGCGGACCCGCAGAGGAGCGCGACGCACACGAATGCCCAGGCGAGCGCCTGCGCGGGGCGCGAGGTGGGCCAGCGAGGGCCGGTGAGGTGGGCCGGTGCGAGCACTCGCTCAGAAGCTCCAGGAGGCTCGCAGATAGAGCGCCGTGTCGACGCGGTTGGACGGATTGAACGTGCTCGGCCCGAACTCCATCCCGTCGTCGTGGAACAGGTTCTGCAGACCGAGCGAGAAGGTGCGCTGCGCGTCCGGCCGGTAGTCGAGGCTGACGTCGGCGCGCCAGTAGGCGGGGACCGAATCCGTCGTGAGTCGATCGGTCCACGAGAGCGCGCACTGCGTGCTGAAGTGCTCGTCGAAGTCGCGCTGCAGGCTCAGGCGCACCTGGTTCTGGGGTGTCTTTCCCTCGGGGTCGCGCACGTCGGGCGCCACGGATCCGCGCGGATCGACCTGCGTCTTCTGCGCGGTCCAGGCGAGCGAGAGGCGCGTCTCCTCGGCCGGCGTCCACTCCGTCGCGAGCTCGAAGCCGTAGGCGTTGGCCGAGGGCATGTTGGTCGCCGTGAGCGGCACGATCAGGTCCGTTCCGGAGACGAAGGGCGTGCCGGGCTCGTAGAAGATCAGGTCGGAGTAGTGGTGCAGGTAGACCGTCGCATCGAAGGAGACGTGCTCGCTCGGCCGCACGCGGTAGCCCAGCTGCAGCGCGTCGAGCGTCTCGGGCTCGACGTTGCGGTCGCCGATGTACTCGTACACCTCGTCGGGCGCCCCGGGAACGATCGCGAAAACCGCGCGCAGGTCCTGTTCCGCCTGCGAGGGCGTGCGTACCGCGCGCGAGACGCTGGCCCACCAGGTCTGGCGCTCGCTGGGGGTGTAGAGCACCCGCAGGTCAGGCTGCAGGTTCCAGCCGGCGTAGTCGTCGTGCTCGAGCTTGGCCCCTGCGACGAGCTTCCAGCGCTCGGGTTCGAGCACGATCTCGTCCTGCGCGAAGGCACTGAAGACCGAGTCGAAGCGGCGGTCGTCGCGCCAGGCGATCTGGAACGAGTCCTCGGTCGCGCTGTACGAGCCGCGCAGCGCAGCGCCGTAGGTGAAATCCTGCCGGTCCGACAAGGGCTGGCGCCGCTGGTAGTCGAAGCCCGCGCTGGTGCGCTCCTCGCCGAAGACCAAGAGCCTGCGGCTCTGGTGGTCGAGGTAGCCCAGGATCGAGGCCTCGTCGCGTTCGCCGAAACGGTGTGTCCAGCGCGACTGCAGGTTGGCGCCCCACACATCGGTCGGTGCGGCGCCGACGAAGGAGTACTGCGGCGCGGGCACGGCGACGTCCACCTTGCCGTCCACGAAGCCGTTGTAGGCATCGCCCCACAGCGTCCAGTCGTCGTGCTCGGTGAGCGAGCGGTCGACGCGGAAGCCGGCGTGGAACAGATCCCACTCGTCGCTCCCGTCTCCGCCCGCGGCGTCGTCGAGTGGCCCGTGGTTCGAGTACGACATCCACGCGCGCCAGTGGCCGTCCTCGAGCTCGCCGCCGTGGCGCAGGTAGCCGAGGAATCGGTCGTAGGTGCCGATCGTCACGCTCGCACGCTCGCCCTGTGTGCTCGCGGCGGGCTTGGTGATGATGTTGATGATGCCGTTGACCGCGTTCGCGCCCCACAGCGCGGCGCCCGGTCCGCGGATCACTTCGATGCGCTCGATGTCGTCGAGCGGGACATCGAGCGTGTCCCACCAAGTGCCGGAGAACAGCGGCGTGTAGACGCTCTTGCCGTCGACGAGCACGAGCAGCGAGTTCGCGAACTGGCCGTTGAAGCCGCGGATCGAGACCGCCCAGCGGTTGGAGTCCAATCGCGCGACGCTGACACCGGGCACGCCGCGCAGCGCCTCGGGGATCGAGGTCGCGCCCGAGCGCCGGATCTCGTCGGCGCTGAGCACGAAGATCGCCGCCGGCGTCTTCCAGAGCGAGGTCTCGTGGCGCGCAGCCGAGGTCACGACGACTTCGACATTCATCAGCTCTTCGAGCGAGAGCTCCGTCAGGTCGCGCTGCGGCGGATCGCCGGGCGGGTCCTGCGCGGGGAGGGGCGCCTGCAGGAGAGCTGCGCAGAACAGCGCTCCGATGGGTGCGGAGATGGACATGCTGACGGAGTTCTCGGCCGGGAAGCCTCGCTGGCGATCACGGTGGGGGGAGCGCGGGAGCAACGGCTCTGGTGATCGGCAAATCCCAGAGCCCAACCGGTGAAAAAACCTCCCGCAGAGCAGACGGCTACGCCCGAGTGCACCTAGGTGCGCTGGACGCGTGGGCCTTACACCCGCGCCAGGCGTACGCGTCCGCGCCCGAGCAGCGCGTCCACTTCCTGGGCGAACGGAGCGCTGATCGACACCGACCACTCCGGCCCAGCCTTGACGCGCCGCACGCGGCCGTCGGCTCCGCGCACCGAGAGGTACACCGGCCGGGCTCCGCGGTGGCGCGCGATCGTGCTCTTCAAATCCTCGAGCAAGTGCGAATCCGATTCCTCGATCGCGACGAGGATGCCGCCCTGGAAACGAGCGATGGCCTCGTCGACCGAGAGCACCTCGTCGAGCAGCAGCGCGGGCTCCTCGCTGTCGGCCTCGAGCTTTCCGCGCACGACGACGATCGCGCCGTCCTCGATCTTGTCGCGCTGCTCCTCGTAGGTGCGCGGGAAGCAGGTCACGCCGACGGAGCCGCGCAGGTCCTCGAGCCGGAAGCGCGCCATCTTCTTGCCCTGCAGCTTGCCGGTCTTCACGACCAGCTCGCTCTTGGAGAGGATCAGGCCGGCGAGCGTCACCTCGCTGCCGCCCGAGAGGTTCGAGAGCTCGTCCATGCGCGTGCTCGAGAGCAGCGTCAACAGGCCGGCGCGCTCCTCGAGCGGGTGGCCCGAGAGGTAGAAGCCGAGCACTTCGTATTCGGCGCGCAGCGTGTCCTGCTTGGTCCAGCCCTTCGTGTCGTCGATGCCGTCCGAACGCGGCGCCGCGGCCCGGGCGGGTTCGGCAGCGAGTTCGAACAGTCCGCCTTGGCCGCTCTTGCGGTCGGCGGTCGCGCGCGCGGCGTCGACCAGCGCGCTCTCGAGCGCGGCGAGCACGGCGCCGCGGTTGTGTCCGGTCGAGTCGAAGCAGCCAGCCTTGATCAGTGCCTCGAGGTTGGTCTTGCCGACCTCGTGCGGGTCGATTTCGCCGCACACTTCGTGCAGCGAGAGCGGCGCGTTCTTCGCGCGCACGCGCTCGCGTGCGGCGATCAGCGCCTGGATCGCCTTCTCGCCGGTGCCCTTGATCGCGCCGAAGCCAAAGCGCAGGCCCTGGCCCTCGAGCGAGAACTCCCAGGTGCTCGAGCCGATCTCCGGCGGCAGCATGGCGATCTGCGCCTTGCTCGCGTCGTCGACGAAGGCCTTGACCTTGTCGGAGTCGCTCATTTCGCACGAGAGGTTCGCGGCCAGGAACGCAGCGCGGTGGTTGGCCTTCAGGTAGGCCGTCTGGTAGGTCAGCACGGCGTAGGCGGTCGAGTGCGACTTGTTGAAGCCGTAGCCGCCGAACTTGACGATGTTGTCCCAGGTCTCGCGCGCGACGTTCTCCGCGCAGCCGTTGGCCACCGCGCCTTCGACGAAGTGCGCGGCGAACTTCTCCATGATCTCGGGCTTCTTCTTGCCCATCGCCTTGCGCAGGTTGTCGGCTTCGTTGAGCGAGAAGCTGCCCAGCGCGTTCGAGATCAGCATCACCTGTTCCTGGTAGACGATGCAGCCGTAGGTGTCGCGCAGGATCGGCTCGATCGAGGGGTGCGGGTAGCTGATCGGCTCTTCGCCGTGCTTGCGGCGCGTGAACATCTCGACCATGCCCGACTCGAGCGGGCCCGGCCGGTAGAGCGCCAGGATCGCGATCAGGTCCTCGAAGCAGTCGGGCTTGATGCGCGCGAGCAGCTTGCGCATGCCCTCGGATTCGAGCTGGAAGACGCCCTCGGTGTCGCCCACGGCGAGCAGCGCGTAGGTGCGCTTGTCGCCCTCGGGCAGCGTGTCGAGGTCGGGTGCGACGAGGCCCTGCTTGGCGATGTTCTCGAGCGTCTTCTGCAGGATCGTCAGCGTGCGCAGCCCGAGGTAGTCCATCTTGAGCAGCCCGAGCTCCTCGAGTTGCGTCGCGGGCCACTGCGTGCAGACATCCGTGCCGTTCAGCGCGAGCGGCACGTACTCGACGATCGGGCGGTCGGCGATCACGACGCCGGCTGCGTGCGTCGAGATGTGGCGCGCAAGGCCCTCGAGTGGCGTCGCGAGCCGGAACAACTCGGCGAATTCGGGCCGCTCCTCGCGGATCGCGGCCAGGTCTGCGTCGGTCTTGAGCGCCTCCGCCAGGCTCGGCGCGTTGGGGCCCGAGGGCACCTTCTTCGCGATGCGGTCGACATCCTTCAGCGGCAGGTCCATCACGCGCCCGATGTCGCGCACGACCGTGCGCGAGGCCATCGTCCCGAAGGTGACGATCTGCGCGACGTTCTCGGCGCCGTAGCGCGCTCGCGTGTACTCGAGCACCTTCTCGCGCCCGTCCTTGCAGAAGTCGATGTCGATGTCGGGCATCGAGATGCGCGAGCTGTTCAGGAAGCGCTCGAAGAGCAGGTCGTACTTGAGCGGGTCGACCTTGGTGATCGAGAGCAGGTAGGCCACGATCGAGCCCGCCGCCGAACCGCGGCCCGGGCCGACCGGCACGCCGTTGGCGCGCGCCCACTGGATCAGGTCCCAGACGATCAGGAAGTACGAGACGAAGCCCAGCTTGCGGATGACTTCCTTCTCGTACTCCAGGCGCTTGCGCGCGCCCTCGTGCGCGGCGCCGTAGAGGCGCGTCAGGCCTGCCTCGAGCATGCGGTCGAAGAGCGCGTCGGCGCTCTCGCCCGTGTCGGGCACGAAGACCGGCAGGTGGTACTTGCCGAACTCGATCTCGAGGCTGACCTGGTCGGCGACGTCCTGGGTCGCCCGGATCGCGCCGGGCAGGTCCCGGAACATCTCGCCCATCTCCTCGCGCGTCTTGAAGAAGAGCGTGTCGGTCTCGAAGCGGAAGCGTTTGGCGTCGCTGCGCTTGGCGCCCGTGTTGATGCACAGGAGCATGTCCTGCGCCTGGCAATCCTCGTGGCGCAGGTAATGGATGTCGTTGGTGGCGACGAGCGGGATGCCGGTGCGGCCGTGGATGCGCACGAGCGTCTCGTTGACGCGCGTCTGCAGGTCCAGGCCGTTGCGCTGCAATTCGAGCCAGAAGTGCTCGGGCCCGAAGAGGTCGCGGAAACTCGTCGCGATGTCCTCGGCCTCGCGTTCGCGGTCGGTCAGCGAGAGCTGCGAGATCTCGCCCGCCAGGCAGCCCGAGAGGCAGGTCAGTCCCTGTGCGTACTGCGCCAGCAACTCGCGGTCGACGCGCGGGCGGAAGTGGTAGCCTTCGAGGTACGCGGCCGAAGCCAGGCGCAGCAGGTTCTTGTAGCCCTGCTGGTCGCGCGCGAGCAGCGTCAGGTGGTGGTAGCCGTTGCCCTTGGCCTTGCTGTGCGGCTCGTGGCGCGAGCGGCGCGCGATGTAGACCTCGCAACCCACGATGGGCTGGATGCCGGCCTTCTTGCAGCTCTGGTAGAGCTCGATCGCGCCGAACAGGTTGCCGTGGTCGGTCAGCGCGAGCGCGCGCTGACCGTCGGCGACACAGGCCTTGACCAGGTCGCCGATGCGATTGGCACCGTCGAGCAGGCTGTACTCGGAGTGCACGTGGAGGTGGGCGAACTCCGGGGCGCTCATGCTGCGATTTCCTCGCGCATCAGCCGCGCAGCAGCTTGACCAGCAGCGCCTTCTGGGAGTGCAGCCGGTTCTCGGCCTGCTCGTACATCAGGTTCCGCGGACCATCGAGGACCTCGTCGCTCACCTCGAGGTTGCGGCGCACCGGCATCGCGTGCATCAGGCGCCCATTCTCGGTGAGCTTCATCAGCCCCTCGTCGAGCGTCCAGCCCGTGAGGCGCGAACGGCGGCTCGCGGCCAGCGTCGGGTTGCCGTAGTCGACGAGCGACTGCCAGGAGCGCGCGTAGACGACGTGCGCACCCTTGAGCGCCTCTTCCTGCGCCATGCCTGTCTCGAAGCTCGTGCGGCCGTTCTGCGCCTGCTCGACGGCGCGGCTGTGCACTTCGTCGTCGAGGTCGTAGCCCGCGGGGTGCGCGACGCGCACGCGCATGCCCGCGCGCAGCGCAGCCAGCAACAGCGAGTTGGTGACCGCCGCCGAGGAGGGCTGCGTCGAGCGCGTCCAACTGATCGCGAGCGTCTTTCCGCGCAGGTCGCCCAGGCTCTCGCGCAGCGTGAGCAGGTCGGCCAGCGCCTGCAGCGGGTGCCAGAGCGCGCTCTCCATGTTGATCACGGGCACGCGCGCGTAGCGCGCCCAGGCCTGGATGCCCGAATCCTTGCGGTCGACCTCCCAGGACTGCCCGGCGTAGGCGGGCCGGATCGCGAGCGCGTTGACGTAGCGCGAGAGCGCGCGCGCGGCATCCTTCACGTGCTCGGGCGCGCGGCCGTCCATGACGGCGCCCTCCTGCACCTCGAGGTCCCAGAAATCCGAGGCCGCGGCGAGGTGGATGGTGTGGCCCCCCAGCTGGTGCATCGCGGCCTCGAAGGAGGTGCGCGTGCGCAGCGAGCCGCGGAAGAAGAGCAGGCCGACGGTCTTCCCGCTGAGCTGGAAGGGGGTCGCGCGGCGCTTGATGCGGGCCGAGAGCTCGAGCAAGTCCTCGACCTCCTGAACCGGCCAGTCTTGCAGGGAGATCAGGTGCTGGATCGCGTTCCCCTCGCTCATGCGCTGAGCCTACGGATTCCGCGCCGGAATCCAAGAGCGCGGCGGGGGAGGCATCGCTTGACAGTGTGGGGGGGGGGCATTACAACCTCCGGCCCCAAGCACCCATAGCTCAATTGGATAGAGCACCTGACTACGGATCAGGAGGTTAGTGGTTCGACTCCACTTGGGTGTACCAGACAACCGGATCCCGCCCCGCGGGGTTCGGATCCTCGACACGCGACCCTCTCCCCGTGACAGCGGACCGTGAGCCTACCCGGGCACGCCGCGCCCGAAGCCCCGCCGCGAAGCCCCCGGGGCGCGCGGCAGCTCCCGGTCGCAGCGACCGGGAGTTCATGGAGCTGGCGCTGGCGGAAGCGCGCGCCGCGGAGCGGAAGGACGAGGTCCCGATCGGCGCCGTAGTGGTGCTGGACGGACGCCTGGTCGCCCGTGCTCACAACTCGACCCGCACCCGGTGCGATCCGACGGCGCACGCCGAGGTCCTGGCGCTTTCCAAGGCGGCGAGGAAGCTCGGCGCGCAGCGGCTCCCCGGCGCCGTGGTCTACACCACGGTCGAACCCTGCTTCATGTGTGCCGGCGCGCTGCTCCATGCGCGCGTCGCGCGCGTGGTGTGGGGGGTGCGCGACCCGAAGTTCGGCGGCTGCGCCTCGCTGGGCCACGTGCTCAGCGATCCGCGCCTCAACCACCGGGCCACGATCACGGAGGGTGTCTGCGCCGACGAGGTGCGGTCGCTGCTCCAAGAGTTCTTTCGCAAGAAGCGCGGACGCAGCGCCGACAAGTAGGCGCAGCCCAGAGGCTGCGGCCGCGTAGGCGCGCGCACGACCGTACAAGTGGAGAGGTGCCAGAGCGGCTGATCGGACTGGTTTCGAAAACCAGCGTGCCATTATGTGGTACCGGGGGTTCAAATCCCCCCCTCTCCGCCACCACGGTCGCACCCGCGCTGCGCGAATCCTCGAGCAAACGGAGAGGTGTCTGAGCGGCCGAAGGTACGCGCTTGGAAAGCGCGTGTGTCGGAAACGGCACCGGGGGTTCGAATCCCCCCCTCTCCGCCATCCAAACCAGAAGACAGTTCGCGCGAGCTCGCGCGTGGGTCCGGTCGCCAGCGATGGGACCGGTTCGAATCGGGTCAGGCCGGGAACGGAGCAGCCCTAAGGACATGTGCCTCATGCGAGGGATGCCCGGACCCACTCGCGGGCTCGCGCCGTGCGCGCGCTTCCAGTAGTTTGGCTGCGCACCTCCGATGTCGTACCTGGTCCTCGCACGCAAGTATCGCCCGCGCGTCTTCGCCGACATGGTCGGCCAGGAGGTGGTGACCGCTACCCTCGCCGGCGCGATCCGGGAGGACCGCGTCGGGCATGCCTACCTCTTCACCGGGCCGCGCGGGACCGGCAAGACGACCACGGCGCGCATCCTCGCCAAGGCGCTCAACTGCGAGAAGGGGCCCACGCCCGATCCCTGCGGCGTGTGCGAGCGCTGCCGCGCGGCCGAATCGGGCAGCGAGATCGACCTCGTCGAGATCGACGCGGCGAGCAACACCGGCGTCGACTACGTGCGCGAGCTGCGCGAGCAGGCGGCCTACTTGCCGATGCATGCGCGCTACAAGATCTACATCGTCGACGAAGTGCACATGCTCTCGAAGCCGGCCTTCAACGCGCTCTTGAAGACGCTCGAGGAGCCGCCGCCGCACGTCAAGTTCCTCTTCGCCACGACCGAGCTCGAGAAGGTGATCGAGACCGTGGTCTCGCGCTGCCAGGTGCTGCGCCTCGTGCCGCTGCAAGAGGAGACGATCGTGAAGCGCCTGGACTGGGTCTTCGAGCAGGAGGGCGTGCGCGCCGAGCCGGGCGTGACCGCAGCGCTCGCGCGTCGCGCGCGCGGCGGGATGCGCGACGCGCTCTCGCTCGCCGACCAGCTGCTCTCGCTCGGCGGCGAGACCCCCAAGCTCGATGACATCGGCAAGCTCTCCGCAGCGGCGGGAGGCGAGGCTTTCGAGGCGCTCTTCTCCGCGCTCGAGACAGGCGATCCTGCGCGCGCGCTCGCGGCGCTGCCGGGCACCGAGGGCAGCGAGGCCGAGTTCCTCTCGGGCGCGCTCGACCACCTGCGCGCAACGCTGCTCGTCGGCCTGTGCGGCGAGGGAGTCCCGGTCGTCGACCTCTCGCCCAGCGAGCGCAAGCTCGCCAGCGCGCGCGCGGAGAGGCTCGGCGTCGAGCGCCTCTCGATCTGGCTCGAGGAGCTGCTGCTCGCGCGCGAGCGCATGCGCGAACTGCCGCAGCACTCGCGCCTGTCCTTCGAGCTGGCGCTGTTCGACCTGTGCCGCCCCGAGAGCGCGCTCGCCCTCGACGAGATCGCCTCGCGCCTGGAGGCGCTCGAGAGCCGCATGGGGCAAAGCGAGACGGCACCGCGCGCGGCCGAGCTGCGCCCGGCAGCGCCTGCGGTTCGACCCGCGCCTGCTGCTCCGCCTGTACCCGCGAGAGCAGCCGTTCCAGCTCCAGCGCCCGCACCTGCGCTCGATGCGGCCGCGCTGTGGAAGCGCTTCCTCGAGGAGCTCGAGCAGCACTCGAGCACGCTGGCGGAGACGCTGCGCGCCCGCGGACGCCTGGGCGATTTCAGCGGTGCGCGAGTCGGCGTGCGCATCTCCGGCCTCGCCGAGCCCGAGCGCGTCCTGTTCCAGACGCCGCGCAACGCCCGCGCCTGCGCACAGATCCTCTCGCGCCTGCTCGGCCGCGAGGTCACGTTCGCGCTCGAGGAGCCGGCCGCGCCGCAGCGCAAGCCGCAGGACTCCTTCACCGGGCGCGTCACGGAGCTCTTCGGCGGTCGCATGGAGGATGAGGGATGAGCGGAACCTTTGGCGACATGGGGAACCTGCTCAAGCAGGCCCAGGAAATGCACAAGCAGATCGAGAAGGCGCGCGAGGAGCTGCGCAAGGCCTCGATCGAGGGCAGCGCGGGCGGCGGTGCAGTCAAGGTCGTCGTCAACGGCGAGGGCATGCTGACGCGCCTCACGATCCAGCGCGAGCTCGCGAGCTCGGGCGACGCGGGCCTGCTCGAGGCCAGCGTGCTCGCCGCCGTGCGCGACGGGCTCACCAAGGCGGCGACCATGCGCGAGGAACGCCTCTCGCGCATCTCCGGCGGTCTTTCGCTGCCCGGCCTGTTCTGAACGGAGCCGCGCCGTGGCCTACCCCGAGCCGCTCGAGGCGCTGGTGACGGCCTTCGAACGCTTTCCCGGCATCGGCCGGCGCACCGCGGAGCGCCTGGCCTTCCACGCGCTGCGCGATCCGGAGTCGCGCGGCCTCGCGCAGGCGCTCGAGCGCGCCGTGCGCGAGACGCGGCGCTGCTCGCGCTGTGCGAACATCGCCAACGCCGATCCCTGCGCGCTGTGCTCCGATCCCAAGCGCGACGCGCACACGGTGTGCGTGGTCGAGGAGCCGCGCCACGTCGAATCGATCGAGCGCGCGGGCAACTACCAGGGCCTCTACCATGTGCTGCTGGGCTCCTTCCATCCGGGCGAGGGCAGCGAGGAGCGGCACCTGGATCTTGGACGCCTGGTCGCGCGCATCGCCAAGGAGGACGTGCGCGAGCTGATCCTCGCCACCGATCCCGACGCCGAGGGCGAGGCGACCGCGATGCTCGTGCTCGAGCGCCTCGAGGAGCTCAAGAAGCCCGACCTGGCCGTGACGCGCCTGGCGCGCGGGCTGCCCTCGGGGGCCGCGATCGAGTACCTGCACAAGGGCGTGCTCGAGGACGCCTTCGCACACCGGCGCACGCTGCGTTCGCGCCAGGGAAGCTGAACGGCAGGCCGGACTCGGCGCTCAACCCCCCGGAAGAACCTGCCGATAGCGGCGGCGATGGCCAGTCCCTCGCACGCCCTGCGGCAGGAGTTCGCGACGAAGCAGCAGATGCTGCTTCTGCCGCAGATGCTGCAGTCGCTCGAGCTGCTCGGGCTGCCCTCGACCGAGCTCGAGTCCTGGCTCGACGCGCAGGCGGAATCCAACGAGGCGCTGCTCGTGCGCCCGGCCGAAAACAGCCCCTTCGCCGAGCCCGCGCTGCCGCGCTCGAGCGCCGCCTCGCGCGCCGCCACGCAGCGCCACGACGGCTGGCTCGAGGAGCAGCCCGGCCGCGCCGCGAGCCTCGCCGAGCGCATCGAGGTCGAGCTCTCGATGCTCGAAGTCAGCGCGCGGCGCGCGGCCTGGATGCGCTGGCTGGTCGGCCAGCTCGACTCGAGCGGCCTGCTCTCGCTCACCGACGAGGAGCTGCTCGCGCGCGCTCATTCCGAGGGCCTCACGCGGGCGCGCACCGTCGCCGAGCGCGAGCGTGAGCTGGGCGAGATGGCGGTCGCGATCGCGACGCTGCAACAGCTCGAACCGCGCGGCCTGGGCGCGCGCAGCAGCATCGAAGCTCTGCTCCTGCAGCTTGATCCCACCGACCCGGACTACACACTCCTCGCGCGGCTGCTCGAGGATTTCCTTTCGGAGATCGCCAAGAACCGCTTGCCGCAGGTCGCGCGTGCGCTCGGCATCGACCTCGAGCACCTCGGCCGGCTGCTGGCGCACCTGCGCGCGCTCGATCCCGCACCGGGCCGCGGCCTGGTGGACGAGACCACGCCCGCGATCCGGCCCGAGGTGGTCGTCGAGCGCCGGCCCGAAGGCGGATTCGAGGTGCGCGTCGAGGGCGGCGCCTGGCCCTCCGTCGAGATCGATCCCGAGCTCGAGCGCATGGCGCAGGAGAGCGGACGCGGATCGCCGCTGGCGCGCTATCTGCGGCCGAAGATCGAGAGCGCGCGCTCGATCCAGGGCGCCCTCGCACAGCGCCAGCGCACGCTCGCGCGCGTGGCGGTGGCGCTCTTCGCGCACCAGACGCGCTTTCTCGAGGAGGGGGCGCGCGCGCTGGTCGCGCTGCGCATGGGCGACCTCGCCGAGGAGCTCGGGCTCGCCCTCTCGACTGTCAGCCGCGCGATCTCGGGCAAGCACGCCCAGACGCCGTGGGGGATCCTGCCGCTGCGCTGGTTCTTCCAGGCAGGCGCCGGCGGGGAAGAGGCCCAGACGCGCGACGGTCTGCGCGACGCGGTGCGCGCGCTGTTCGAGAACGAGGACCCCGCGCGGCCGCTCTCCGACGACGAGGCGCTCGAGCGCCTGCGCGAGAACGGATTCGCCCTCGCGCGCCGCACACTCGCCAAGTACCGCGCGGAGCTCGGGATCAAGAGCTCCTACCTGCGCCGGCGGCACGCGTAGCGGTCGGCGCGGGGCGCGGCTAGGCTGACCCGCCCGCGCATGCGCAACCTCCGCATCCTCGTCGCCTACGACGGTTCGAAGCTCTTCGGCTGGCAGCGCCAGGACGGGTTCAACACCGTCCAGCAGCACATCGAAGAGGCGCTGCACGCCCTGGTGGGTGAGCGCGTGGTCGTCCAGGGCGCCGGCCGCACCGACACGGGCGTGCACGCCCTGGGCCAGGTCGCCCACTTCCACGCCGACACGCGCCTGGAGGACGACCGGCTGCGCCACGCGCTCAACGCGAATCTGCCCGGCTCGGTCCGCATCCGCAGGCTGGAGACCTGCCCGCCGGACTTCCACGCGCGTTTCGATGCGCTCGGCAAGCGCTACCTCTACCTCGTCACCACCAGCCGCTTCCAGCCGCCCTTTGCGCGCGAGCTGGTGCACTGGGTGCACCATCCGCTCGACCTGGGGCGCATGCGCGAGGCCGCGGCGCTGCTGCACGGCAAGCACGATTTTCGCGCCTTCGGCAACACCGGCTCGCCACGCGCGACCACCGTGCGCACGCTGCGCGCGCTGCGCATCGTCGCGCACCAGCGCGGCTTTGGGGTGCTCGCCGAGGCCGACGGCTTCCTCTACAACATGGTGCGCACGCTGGTCGGCACCCTGCTCGCCGTCGGGCGCGGCCGCTTTCCGCCGCAGCAGGTACGCGAGGCGCTCGAGTCGGGCCGGCGCGAGCTCGCCGGCCCGACCGCGCCCGCCTGCGGACTTTATCTGGTGCGCGTACGCTATCCGGAAAGCGTCTTTCCGGGACCGGATCGAGGACCGCTCGGAGCTCCAGGTCTGTTCCAGCTTTGAGCCCTCGCCGGGCGAAAAAGGATGGGCTCGCCAGGGCCCTTGACCGGATGCAAGCGCGGGTTCACCTTAGGCAACGCAACGCGATGGTCCTCGCACACCCGGGAGGCGCAGGCGCCCTCGTGGCGCACCCTGGCATACACCAGGCGGACGGGATTCCCCGGACCCTTTCCACTGCCCGCCCCGTGGGCGGGCTTTCTTCGGCAACCAGCGGAGGAACTCCATGCAGAAGCAGGTCTCGATCCTTCATCACGACTACCCCGGCCGCGTTCGCGACGAGGTCGAAGAGCGCCTCGATCGGCTGCTGAAGTACTACGAGCGAATTGTCTCCTCGCGCGCGCTGCTGGAGCGCCACAACGCAGAACATCGAGTGGAAATCGTCTGCAATGTCGGCCACGGGGCCGTACTGGTCGCCGATGCGCGCAAGGACGCCTTCAGTGCCGCCCTCGACGAGGCCTTCGACCGCATGCACTCGCTGCTCGTGCGCCACCGCGAGAAGCACATCGACCAGCGCCGCCGCGCACCGCGCGGGGGCTGAAACAGGCCCGGATGTGCTAGGCTTCCGCGCTCCCGGCTCGCGTCGACACGCACCATGAACTTCTGGAAGACCTTCAAGCCCAAGAGCTGCAGCGTGCACCTGCAGGCGCTCTCGAAAGAGGATGCGCTCGCCGAGGTCGTCGAAAACCTGATCGGCGGCGAGTCGCTGCCCGCAGGCCTGAAGAGCGAAGCCGTCGAGGCGCTGCTCGCGCGCGAACGACTCGGCTCGACCGGCGTCGGCATGGGCGTCGCGATCCCGCACGTGAAGCTGAAGGGCCTCGAGCGCGCGGCCTGCTGCCTCTCGGTGCACACGGGCGGCCTGGAGTGGCACGCGCTCGACGGCGCGCAGGTGCACCTGCTCTTCACCGTGCTGCGCCCCGACAAGCCGGGCGAGAACCACGATCCGCAGCGGCACCTCGAGATGATGCAGTGGATCGCGCGCCTGGCGCGCGAGCCCGACTTCCGGCGCTTCGCCCTCAAGGTGAAGACCAAGACCGAGCTCGTCGACCTCCTCAAAGAGATGTCGACGGTCTGAGTGCCCCCAGAGGCAGGCTCGGAAGCGTGAGCGAATCCAGTCGCAGCGTCCGCTTGTGCAACCCCACGGGGCTGCATGCCCGTCCGTGCCACGCCATCGCGCGCACGGCGCAGGCCTTCCGCAGTGAACTGCGGGTCTCGTGCGAGGGGCGCGACGTCAACGGGAAGAGCATTCTCGATCTGATGACGCTGTGCGCCCCGTGCGAGGCAGTTCTTTCCTTCCACGCCCGGGGGGAAGACGCCGAAGAGCTGGTTTCAGCACTCGCAACCCTCGTCGAGGGGGGTTTCGGGGAACAGTTCTAAACCCGGAAGGCACTTCGCGCCGATCGCTGTTCGCGGCCATGGAGGTCCCCTCGCCCGTGAGGGGGGCCCCTCTGGACTCCAGCCGCATACCCAAACAGCAGGACAGGCGTGTTCCGCAAATCCAAGAGTGTCGTGGGGCTCGATGTGGGCAGCACCGTCGTCAAGGCGGTCGAGCTGACCCTCGATGGCTCCGAACCGGTCGTGACCGGCTTCTCCCGCGTGGAGATCCCTCCCGGCGGCAGCCAGGCGGAAGCCGTGGCAACGGCCTTCAAGGAAGGCAAATTCCGGACGAAGCAGGTCGTGACCTCCGTCTCCGGCCAGGACGTCGTCGTGCGCTACGTGCCGATGATGAAGATGACCGAGGCCGAGGTGAAGCAGGCCATCCGCTTCGAGACGGACAAGTACCTGCCCTTCGATCTCTCCGAGGTTCAGCTCGACAGCCAGGCTCTCAGCCGCGCCCCCGCGGGCAGTGGCGACGGTGACGGCAAAGCGGGCGAACAGATGACCGTGCTGCTGGCGGCCTGCAAGATCAAGGCGATCCAGGAGAAGGTCGGTCTGGTCGCGCAGCAGGGGCTGACCCCGATCGCGGTCGACATCGATCTCTTCGCGCTCTCCAACGCCTGGAACCTGTGCGGCCTGCCCATCGACGAGTCGGTGGATGGCGAGCAGCACGCGATCGCGCTGGTGGACATCGGCGCAGCGCGCACTTCGATCAACGTGCTCGTGAACGGCGAGACGTGCTTCAGCCGCGAGATCAACATCGGCGGCGGCGACATGACGCAAGCCGTCGCGCGCCGCCTGGGTGTCGAAGGCTACGAGGCCGAGGCGATCAAGCGCTCCAGCGAGAACCACGAGCTCGAGGTGAACTCGGCCATCGCGCCGGTGCTCGAGGACCTCGTCGGCGAGCTCTCGCTCTCGCTCGACTACGTCGAGCACCACGAGGGCGTGCATGTCGAGCAGGTCCTGCTCTCCGGCGGCGGAGTGCTGGCGCCCGGAGCGGTTCAGTACATCGAGCAGGCCACGGGGCGCAGCGCGCGCACCTGGAATCCGCTCGAGGGTCTGCGTGTCGATTCGGGCCGTGTGGATGTCGAGGAACTGGAAGCCTGGTCGTCGACGCTGGTCGTCGCGCTGGGCCTTGCTTCGAGGGTGCGTGCAGCATGAGCATGATCAGGATCAACCTGCTTCCGGAGGAGTACCGGAAGTCGACGCGCACGCCGATCAAGCTGATGGCTTCGATCGCGGGCATCGTGGCCGTCAACGCGGGCCTCGTGGCCTGGCTGGGCTACGTCCACTTCAACGTGGAACTGCAGGTCGAGAGCGAGAAGAACACGGTGCAGAGCGAGATGGGCGGCCTCAAGCCGCAGCTCGACTACTTCGCGTCGCTCGAGAGCGAGTCCAAGCAGTACAAGAGCCGCGAGCAGACGCTGGCGCAGATCACCAAGGGCCGGATCTGTTGGACCAGGAAGCTCGACGAGTTCATCGACATCTGCAGCCGCGGCGGTGACGGCGAGCGCCACCTCGTGTGGTTCGACGACATGCAGGTCGCGCAGAACATGGACCCGCGGGCCAAGGTGCCCGGCACGGTCTCCGCGACCGGCCACTCGGGCTCGGACAAGTTCGCGCAGATGGCGAACTTCCTCGAGGACCTCGAGAATTCGAACTTCATCAGCGACTTCGAGAAGCCCGAGGCGCCCGGGGGCCAGCAAACGCTGGTCGACGAGACGCTCATCCCGCCCGTCGCCTGGGCTTTCGGTCTCAAGCTGAAGATGAAGCTGCGCGATGACGGTGCTAAGGACACGGCCAAGACCACCAAACCCGCCGGACGCGGCGACCGCGCGCCGGCCGCGGCCAAGGGCGCGACCGAAGCGAAGGAGGATGCCAAGTGACCACCAAGAAGACTTGGATCGGGGTCCTCGGCGGCGGCGTGCTGCTCGGCGGCGCTCTGGGAGCGCTGATCTGGAGCAAGTACCGCGCGATCGAGACGGACCGCGGCGAGATCGCGACCCTGCGTACGAACATCGAGAACTCGCGCAAGCAGATCGAGGGCACACCCGCGCTCGAGCGCGAGGTCATCGTCCTGCGCGAGCTCAACGAGGTGATGAAGACGATCCTCCCCGACAACGAGGACGTGAACAACCTCGTGCGCACGCTGCAGCGCTTCGGCGAGGACAGCAAAGTGAAGATCTCCGGGCTGAAACCCAAGCCGCCGGATACGCGCAGCAAGAGCGACTTCGACAAGGTGGGCTACACGCTCACGTTCGAGGGCGACGCGTTCCAACTGCTCGACTTCACGAACCTGATCGAGAGTCACAAGCGCTTCATGCGCGTGCCGAGCTTCCGCATCCAGGCAGCGCAGCGCAGCCAGATGGAGAAGGAGGGCGTGATCGCCCACCGCATCCAGATGGACGTCGAGACCTTCGTCTACGATCCCAAGAAGGACGGGAAGACGGTCAAGATCGACGGCTACGAGCGCAAGCGCGACCTGCTGCAGGGCGAGATCCAACGCCGGCGCCAGGAACTCTCGCTCGCTCCCTTCACCTACCGTGGCCAGCGCGGCCGCCGCGACCCGTGGATCGATCCGCGCGTTCCGGCCGCTGACGAGAACGGCGACCGGGTGCCCGTGACGGTGCAGATGGAGACTGTCCAGGCCCTGATCGAGCGCGCGCAGGCGATCTCCGCCCAGTGGACCGAGATCGAGGGCGCCGAGAACGTCATCGAGCAGATGCTCAAGCGCTCCGAGTTCGACGGCAAGCTCGCCGCGATCGAGGAGGAAGTGCGTCGGCTCCAGACGGACAAGACGATCACATACGTTCCCTCGCAGCGCCGCCTCCAGGGTGAGGTGGCCGACGTGCTCGAGGCCCTGCGTCGCAAGATGGAGATCAACCATCCCGTGGCCGGGCCGACCGAGAACCAGCTGCGCGAGATCGAGAAGACGATGACGAGCCAGACCGAGCGCGGCGAATTCAAGCTGGTGCTCGAGGCCTACAAGTCCGTCGAGAAGGACTTGGCCCTGGCCGAAGCCGATCCGCTGCGCAAGCCGCTGGTGGATCGCATCAAGGTAATCGAGGCGGATGCCCGCACCGTGTTGGACTTCGAGAAGATTGCACTGCGCTTCGACGGCCGGGCCTATGTGAATGGCCAGGCCATCGCCGTGATCAACGGCAAGATCGTTGGTGTGGGGGACCTGCTCGAAAAGGAGCTGCTCATCCACTCCATCAACCGTGACGAAATCGAATTCCTCTTCCGGGGAATGGTGTTCGCGCGCCGCTTCTAGCCGAGATGGACCAGGACTCCGGCCCCAGCCGGATGGGAGTATGTTCGTGAAGAAGAAGATGTGTCTGCTGGCGGTTGCCCTTGTGCTGCCGCTTTTTGGAGGCGCCGCGTTGGCGCAGGTGCCGAGCGTCGACGCACGCGTCACGCTCAACATCGCCGACAAGTCGCTCGAGGAGATCGTCAAGTCGCTACGCGACCGGTCGGGCTCCAACATCGTCATCATCGACCCGATCGACAAGGCCAAGATCTCGACCGCCAAGGTCTCGATCGAGGTCTTCGACGTGAGCTGGCGCGACGCGCTCGAGCTCGTGGCCGAGAAGGCGGGTTGCGTGGTCGAGGACCGGCCGGGCGGCGTTCTCGCCGTCACCAAGCCGCCTGAGGTCACGATCGAGTTCCAGGACCAGGATGTGCGCAAGGTGATCGAGACGATCGCCGCCGTCAGCGGTGCTTCGATCACGCTGGGCAAGGAAGTGAGCGGGAACATCACCGTGCGCTTCAAGGACGTGCCCTGGCGCGTGGCGCTCGACGTCACGGCCAAGACCCTGGGCTTCGTGGTGGTCGAAGAGAAGCGCGGCGTGCTGCGTGTCGTCTCGCCCGACACGCTCAAGGATCAGCTCGACACGCACACCTACCAGTTGCGCTATCTGCGTCCGCAGAGCGTCTACAAGCCCACGATCAAGTCGGAGTTCCTGCAGCCGCTGGCCCAGGGCCAGCAGAACAACGCCGGCAAGGGTGGCGCGATCGACTACACCAAGACCTTCACGGTGCTCCAGGCGCTGGAGAAGGCTCTCAGCGCGCAGGGCAAGCTCGACTACGTCGACATCTCGAACGTGATCATCGTGCGCGACACCGCACAGGTTCACCAGACGGTCAAGGACATGCTGGCGCGCCTCGACGTCGAGCCCGCCCAGGTCTTCTCGGACGTCAAGTTCGTCTCGACGACGAACACGGACCTCCTGAACCTGGGTGTGGACTACGGTGACAGCGGTCCGTCGGTGTCGCTCTCGGGCGGCGCGATCCCCGTGACGTTCCCCTTCGACTCGGGGCGCGGCGGCTGGGACGACCACCTGATCCTGAACAGCAGCGGGTTCGGACCCTTCGCGGATCCGGCCCTCAACGCCGGCAACACCTCGATCCCCGACACCGTCTTCGGTTCGCTCTCCTTCACGCAGGTGACGGCGACGCTGCGTCTCTTGCAGCGCGACACGAAGAGCGAAGTGATCCAGGCTCCCAAGCTGATCACCCTCGACGGCGCTGCGGGCACGATCTTCGTCGGCGAGACAATCCGCTACGCCGAGGCGAAGTCGGAGCAGGGCCAGGCAGGCGGCCTGCAGCTCTCCGTGGCCGAGGCCAGCGGTTCGCCGGTCGAAGTCGGCTTCCAGCTGCTCGTGCGTCCGAACGTGATCCCGGGCACCGAGAAGATGGTCATGGAAGTGATCCCGAAGGAAACCAGCCTCTCGGGCACTGGCGTCTCGGCCTTTGCCCCGGCCGGCTTCGACGTGTTCACCGTCGGCGCGGGCGGAAGTGCGGGCTCGATCGCGCTGCCGCGCACGCGCAGCTCGACGATCGTCACCTCGATGATGATCGAGAGCGGCCAGACCGTGATGATCGGCGGGCTCTCGAGCGACAGCGACACGCAGACCAAGACCAAGGTGCCGATCCTCGGCGACATCCCGCTCATCGGCGAACTGTTCAAGCACAAGAACACCAGCCGCGAGCGCCGCAGCCTGCTCGTCTTCCTCACGCCCACGATCGTGCGCTCGAGCGAGGACACTCAGCGACTCCTGCGACAGGAGCTCCTCCGCCGCCGGGGAGCCCTGAAGAAGGAACTCGAATCCCTGCTCGAGGCCAACGCCGGAGTCTCCAAGGACTCCGCGCCGGCCCCTGGCAACTGACCTTCTCCCGATCCTGATCCTTCGGGGAGCCCCGTTTCGGCGGGGCTCCCTGCTTTTCACGACCTTCACGCGGTGCCAGGGCAGGCACGGGTGGAATTAGAGCTTTGTGCTTCGGCTGGGGATGCCGATAGGCCATTCTGAGTGCGCTGTTCCCCGTCGTGCGTGGCCTGTGGCCCGCGTTCCGGCGCAGCCCGTATCGAACACGTGGATCCCTTCCAGGGTCCCCGATCGCTCTCGAGGATCGGGCACGAGTGTGCCCGCCTCATCCAAGCCTAACCGTGTCGCGCGCCGCAGCCCGCCCGGGGTCCTCCCGCCGCCTGCCTGTGCGCTGCGACTGAACCGTGTCCCGCGCGCTCCACGTGCAGCGGGACAGAGCCCTTTGACATGACAGCAGATCAGCCTTCGGACCCCACGGAGGGTCCGATCCCCGGTTCCGACCGGACGTCTTTTCAGCCTTCCCCGATCGTCACCGTTCGCTGCCCGCCGAGATCGGCTGGCAGCCACGACGCGATCCGCCGCACACGAGTGCGGCGCGCAGTGGAGGCGAAGATTCGCACTTGCCGAGCGGCGAGAACTCCGACTCGACCGCGCCCGTGGGTGCGGAGCCGGAACCCGGAGCCAGCGAGGACGCGAGCGGAGAACCGCGCCGTCGTCGTCGCGGCTCGCGCGGCGGGCGCCGTCGCCGGCGCAGCAGTGCCAGCGAGCCGGCCGAAACTCCCGCCCCCGATCTCGACGGGGAATCCGCTCCGCCGAGCGAGCCCTCGGACGAGCCCCACGAACCCTTCGAGGCCGCGGAAATCGAGAGCCCGCTCGATGAAACCGAGAGCGCGAACGCCGGCGATGGCGCCGCTGAACCCGCTCGCCGTCGCCGTCGCCGCCGCGGTGGCCGCGGCCGCTCCGGACGCGCTCCGGAAGCTGCGAACCACGAAGCCGCGGGACCCGGCACTTCGGAACACCCGGCTCCGGCGGAGCCCCGGCGGGGCTCGCGCTCCACGCTCCCGCGCGAGATCGGAATCGATCTCATTCCGGGCGAGGACGAGGACGAGGGCCCGCTGCCCTTGCCTGCCGACGACGAACCGGGCACCGACTCCGATCTCGAACGCGCGCCGCTCGAGGAAGCCGGGGGCGAGGGCGGACGCAAGAAGCGCCGCCGCCGCGGTTCCCGCGGTGGACGAGGCCGCAAACGCACCGGCGCCGAGCCGGCGCCTCGCCCGCAGCGCCGCGCTGGCGCACCTGTCGCGCGACCTGCTGCGCGACCTGTGTTCGTCGAGTCGATCCCCGGCGAGGAGGACGATCTCGCAGAGCTGCCCGCGCCCCTGCTCGAGGAAGATCAGGTTCCGACCGAGACCGCAGTCGCCGAATCCGATCGAGACGGCGGCCGCCGCCGGCGCCGCCGTGGAGGCCGTCGCCGCCGCGGCGAGGAAGGCGAAGCGGCTCCCGTCGTGGAGGACGAGGACCTCGACCTCGAGCCCGCCCCCGTGGGCAAGCGCGACCAACTGATCCTCGTCAACGCGACCGACCCCGAGGAAAAGCGCGTCGCGGTCGTCGAGAACGGACAGATCGTCGATTTCCAGATGACCGTGCGCACCGAGAACTCGGTCGTGAACGACATCTACCGCGGTCGAGTGGTCAACCTCGAGCCCGCGATCGGCGCGGCCTTCGTCGACTTCGGCGAAGGACGCAACGGCTTCCTGCACACTTCCGACGTGCTCTCGGTGTACGGCGATCCGAACTGGAACCTCGAACGCCTGCTGACGACGCGCATCGACCCGCAGGAGTGGGACTCGAACTCCAGCCAGCCCAAGGTGGGGGAGGAACTCGACACGGGCGAGGCGGGCGCCGAGGCGCCGGAGAAGCCGCGCCGCAAGGAACGCGGCCGCGAAGGCCGCAGCTTCCGCGCGCGCCCGCGGCTGCCGATCACCGACCTGCTGCAGAAGGGCCAGTCGGTCTGCGTGCAGGTCACCAAGGACGCGATCGGCGACAAGGGGCCGACGCTGACCACCTACATCTCGATCCCCGGCCGCTACCTCGTGCTCATGCCTTCGATGTCGCGCACGGGCGTGAGCCGCAAGATCGAGGACGAGAAGGAACGCCGGCGCCTCAAGCGCATCCTCGAACAGATGGACGTGCCGCAGGGCATGGGCGTCATCGTGCGCACTGCAGGCATCGGCCGGACGAAGGCCGATCTGCAGCGCGACCTTGACTACCTGATGGGTGTCTGGGAGACCTTCGGGAAGCGCCTGCGCGCCGGCCACGGGCCCGCGCCGCTCTACCAGGAGTCTGACGTCGCGATCCGCACCGTACGCGACCTCTCGACGCCGCAGACCGAGGCGATCATCGTCGACGACGTCGAGGTGCACCGCCAGATCCTCGAGTTCGCGCACAAGCTGATGCCCGAGGACGAGGCGCGCGTGAAGTTGCACACCGGCCCCAAGCCGTTGTTCCACAGCTACGCGATCGAGCCCGACTTCGAACGCATGTTCGCGCGCCGCATCGACCTGCCCTCGGGCGGCTCGATCGTCTTCGACCAGGCCGAGGCGCTCGTCGCGATCGACGTCAACTCCGGCCGCACGCGCACCGACGGCTTCGACTTCGAGCAGATCGCGCTCAAGACGAACCTCGAGGCCGCGCCCGTGATCGCGCGCCAGATTCGACTGCGCGACCTCGGCGGCATCATCGTCGTCGACTTCATCGACATGATGCGCAGCGGCAACATGCGCCTGGTCGAGCGCAGCTTCCGCGAAGCGCTCGCGCAGGACCGCGCGCGCTTCAAGATCGGCCGCATCTCTCAGTTCGGCCTGCTCGAATTGACTCGCCAACGCCTCGGACCCGGCATCGACAAGAAGGTCTTCCACACCTGCTCGCGCTGCCGCGGCACGGGACACATCCGCACGGTCGAGTCACGCGCCGCGGCAATCCTGCGTCGCCTGGGCTCCGCGCTGACGCTCAAGGGCTTCTCCACCGTGGAGGTGCGGGCGCACCCCGAGGTGGTGGACTACCTGAAGAGCCAATGCATGGAGTACCTGCGCGCCCTCGAGTACCGCTGCGAGCGCCAGATCCACCTGATCGAAGCCACAGACCAGGTCGAGGATTCGGTCCTGCGCTACCTGCGCACCGACGGGCGCGAGGTTCGCCCGGGCGGGCGCCGCAAGCGCTAGCGGACTCTGCTGCCCTTCGCTGTGCGCGACTTGCGGGTCGCCTCGGCGGAGAAACGACTTGCGTCGGTCTCGGGAGAGGCTCCTCGAGACCGACGCATTCTTTTTTTGGGTAACGACTTACAGCTCGGCGCGCACAGCGAAGGGCAGCAAAGTCCTGTGGGGGGGCACCTGCCGGGAACGCCAAGCATGCGCGGCTCCGCGGCGTCTTCCCCCGCGAGGACCCACGATGACCGAACCCGAAGTGCCGCCTGCCTCCGCCATTCAGATCCGCAAACCGTGCCCGAGGCTCTGGAGCGAGTTGGTGGGGGATGAGAAGCGACGCTTCTGCTCGGAGTGCGCCCTGCATGTGCACAACTCCGCTGAGATGACCCGCGTGGAGGCGCAGGAGCTGGTGCGGGAGGCTGCGTCCCGCGTGTGCATGCGCATCGAATACGACCCCAGCGGCACGCCCGTGTTTCGGGACACGCGGCCGAGGCGAATCGCGCGGCTGGCGCGCTGGGCGCTGTCGGCTGGGGCGGCTCTGCTCGCCGCATGCCAGGGCAGCCCGTCTGGGGCGCTGCCGGGGGACCCCGCGCAGGGCACGCAGCCCGTTTCCCCGCCGTCGCGGATGGGGAAGGTCTGCGCTCCCGCGGTCCTGGGGGACGTTGCGGCCCCTCCCGCACCGGTCGTGGAGAAACTCGGCGAGGCTCAGGCGCCGAGCCCGAGACCTCCCGCGCCGAGTGGAAAGTAGCTCCCGGGCCCGCTCCTAGCCGGTCCGGTCGAGGCGCTGGCCGACGTTCGGGTCGGGGCTGTGCGAGCGCGACAGCGCGGCCTTTGCCGGCGGAACCCGGGGCGGGGCAGGCTTGGGCGCTTCGAGCTCGGAGGGCTTGGCTCTCAGGGCTTCCTGGATGCGGCTCTTCACGGAGTCGCACATCAGGTCCCGTCAGACGGGGGGGCGGCCGACGATCATGTGCCGAGCTTCGGCCAGCGCGGAGCCCCAACTGGAGAGGCCTTCCCATCCCCCGGGGGGCGCCGCTACACTCTTCGCCCCTTGTCCTGGTCCATCGGCCGGGGCGAGACCCGGGCCGCCTTCGGGCAGGCCCCCCGCGGGAGGGATTCCACCGCGGCAACCCCTGGAGAAGAACCGTTGTACGCCATCATCAATGACCGAGGCCGTCAGGCGACCGTCCGCGAGGGCGACGTCGTCATGCTCGACCTCCAGGGCTCGGCCGAGCCCGGAGCGACCATCACCCTGAGCGAGGTCCTGCTCGTCGGCAACGAAGGACAGGTCAAGATCGGCAAGCCGACCGTGGCCGGCGCGAGCGTGACCGCCGAAGTGATCGGGCTCGAGAAGGGCCCCAAGCTGATCGCCTTCCGCTTCAAGCGCCGCAAGAACGTGCGCGTGAAGCGCGGACATCGTCAGAAGTACACCCGGGTCAAGATCACCAAGATCAACGGCTGAGCCGTACGAGGAACACGACATGGCACACAAAAAAGGCGGCGGTTCGACGCGCAACGGTCGCGACTCCAACCCGCAATTCCGAGGCGTCAAGCGCTACGGCGGTGAAGTGGTCACCGCGGGCACGATCCTGGTTCGCCAGTGCGGCACCGTGCTGCACGCGGGCCGCAATGTCGGCACGGGCACGGACTACACGCTCTACGCGCGCGTGAACGGCACGGTCCGCTACCAGCCGAACGGCAAGGTGCACGTCGACGCAGCCCAGCAGGGCTGAGCGTCCGCGCGTTCCTCCGCGAGCTCCCGCCCCGCCGCGCTCTCCGCGAGCGTGCGCACCGGCGGGAGCGCGCACATCCAGGCCGAGCGAGATCCACGATGTTCCGTGACGAGGCCGAGATCGAAGTCATCGCCGGCGACGGCGGCGACGGGCGCGTCTCCTTCCGACGCGAGAAATTCGTGCCCTTCGGAGGGCCGGACGGCGGCGACGGCGGCGACGGCGGGAGCGTGATCCTGCGCGCCGACTCGAACCTCAATTCATTGCTGCCGATCGGCCGGCGCCACCGCTATCAGGCGCACCCGGGTGAGGCGGGCCAAGGGTCGAACAAGGCCGGACGCAGCTCCGAGAACCTGGTGCTGCCCGTGCCGGTCGGCACGCAGATCTTCGACCGCGAGCGCGGCAACCTGCTGCGCGACCTGAAACGCGACGGTGCCGAGGTGGTGATCGCGCAGGGCGGTTCCGGCGGCCTGGGCAACGTGCGCTTTGCCAGCGCCGTGCGCCAGACGCCGCGCCACGCGACCAAGGGCAAGCAGGGCGAGCGGCGCAAGCTGCGCCTCGAGCTCAAACTCTTTGCCGAGGTCGGTCTGGTGGGTCTCCCCAACGCGGGCAAGTCGACGCTGCTCGCGACCGTGACCGCCGCGACGCCCAAGATCGCGGACTATCCCTTCACCACGCTCGTCCCGCAGGTCGGCATCGCGCAGGTCTCCGAGAACCAGACGCTCGTGATCGCGGACCTGCCGGGCCTGATCGAGGGCGCGAGCGAAGGCCACGGCCTGGGCCACCGCTTCCTGAAGCACGTCGAGCGCTGCCACGCGATCCTGCAGCTCGTGGACGTCTCCGAGAGCGCCGAGATGGCTCCCGCCGAGGCCTTCCGCGTGATCGACGCCGAGGTGCGCGCCTTCTCCGAACTGCTCGCGAAGAAGGAGCGCGTCGTCGCCGCGAGCAAGTGCGAGACCGAAGAAGACGAAGCGCGCGCCGCCGAGCTCGAGCGCACGATCGGGCACAAGGTCTGGCGCGTCTCCGCGATGCAGCACAGGGGCCTGCAGGAGATCCTGCGCGAGTGCCACACGCGCGTGCACGCGAGCCCGCTCCCGAGCTGAGCTCGATCTGCTCAGGCGCGCGGCCGCAGGTCTGCCGCGAAGTGCGGAGTCGGTCTTGAACAAGGCCGAAGGCCCGCTCGATTCCGCCGTGCGCCGCGTGCGCGTCGCGCTGCGCGCGTCGAAAATGGCCGCCGGTCCGAGTGGACCAGGAGCCAAGCCATGCTGACACAGACCCGCCCGACCGAGATCCTCGCCGCGGAGCACCGCGTCATCGAGCGCGTGCTCGAGTGCCTCGACGTCCTTGCGCAACGTGCGCAGAGGGACGGCGTGCTGGATGCCGAATCCGCCGCGCAAGCGCTCGAAGTCGTCGCGACCTTCGCCGACCGCTGCCACCACATGAAGGAGGAGGACGTGCTCTTCGCGCGCATGCACGCGCGCGGAATTCCGGACCATGTCGGTCCGATCGCGGTGATGCTCCACGACCACGAGGCGGGGCGCTCACGCGTGCGCGCGATGCGCTGGGCCGTGACGCGTCACGTGAAGGGCGAGCCGGACGCCGCGAAGGACTTCGCCGAGAACTCTCTCGCCTACACCGAGCTCCTGCGCGAGCACATCGCGAAGGAGGACCATGTGCTCTATCCGATGGCCGAGGCCTGCTTCAGCGAGCAGGACCGCCTCGAGGTCCTCGAGGACTTCGCGCGCAAGGAGTCGAAAGACATGGGCGCCGGCACGCACGAGCGCATGCTCGCGCTCGTCGACGGGCTGTGCGCGCGCCTGTGCGTGCCGAAACCGGCGCACACGAGCTCGTCACCCCACAAGTGCGGCCTCGGCGGCTGCGGGCAGCACTGAGCCGAAACCCGCGAGGAATTGGACTGGCACCGTATTGGCGCGTTTCGTCAGCCCTTCGCGAGCGCTCTCCAGCACTCCGCGAGGCCGTCTTCGAGCGTGATGGTCTGCTTCCAGCCGAGTGACTCGAGCTTCTTCACGTCGGGGACGCGGCGCATGACGGAGCCGGGCGAGTGCGGGCGGTTGTCGAAATTCGGGTGGTGGCCGCTCACGTCGAAGCACATGCGCGCGAGCGCGTCGATGCGTACCTCGCGGCCGGAGCCGATGTTGTAGATGCCGCCGGACTTGTCCTGCACCTTCTCGTGCAGGACGAGCAGTGCATTGGCGCAGTCGGAGACGTGCAGGAAGGAGCGCGTCTGCTCGGGGCCGTAGACGGGGAATGGATCGGTCTTCGCGCGGCAGCGCGCGAGCATCTCGGGCACGACGTGCGTCGGGGGCATGCGCGGGCCGTAGACGTTGTGCAGGCGCGCGACGATCGGCACGAAGCTCGACTCGCGCGCGGCGGAGAAGAGCATGGACTCGCCCGCGATCTTGCTCGCGGCGTAGGACCAGCGCGGTTCCTGCACGTCGGAGACGGAGAGCGTCACGGCCTCGGGGGTGGGGATCGGCAGCTGCCGGGCGTCGACTCCCGCGGCGTAGTTCTCCGAGGAGGAGCTGAAGATCAGCGAGCCGGGCGCGCGCTCGATGCAGGCGTCGAGCACGTTCAAGGTGCTGCGCAGGTTGACGTCGAGCGTCTCGTAGGGGTGCGCGCGCACGTAGGCCACGCCGACGATCGCGGCGAGGTGGAAGACGGATTCCCAGCGCTCGTCGCGCAGCGCGGATCCCTCGCGCGCGAGGTCGGAGGCGACGATTTCGAGCTTGCCCGGGAAACGCGCGGCGAGCGCGTCGAGGTCGGTGCGCGGGCCCTTCTGGAAGCGGTCGATCGCGCGCACGGAGTGGCCGCGCTCGAGCAAGAGGCGCGTCGCCTCGAAAGCGACCAGGCCGGCGGCGCCGGTGACGAGGAAGCGGCCGCTCATGAGGGCTTCACGGGCTTGGGGATGTCGCCGCGGCCGTAGACACGCACGCGCACGCCGCGCCGGACGAGTTCGCCGTAGCACGCGTCGCCGAGCACGTTCCAGGGATCGACGAGGATCGCGGGCGGCGTGGGCGACTCGCGCAGCAGCGAGGGGAGGCGCTCGCGCCAGTAGGCATCGGGCAAGCTGACCACGACCGCGTCGGCGCCCGCGAGCGCCTGGCGCGGGTCGGCGACGAGCTGCGCCGCGGGAACCTCGTCCCAGTTCGAGAGCAGCGGGTCGCAGCCGCGCACGCGCGCGCCGCGCTCGAGCAGGCCGCGCGCGAGCACCTCGCTGGGCGAGCTGCGCGTGTCGGCCACGCCGGCGCGGTAGGTCAGGCCGAAGATCGCGACCGTGCGCTGCTCGAGCTTGCCGCCGAAGTGCTCGCTGAGCCAGTCGCGCGCGCGCAGCGGCATGCGCTCGTTCGTGAGCAGGGCCTGGCGCGAGAAGGGCAGCGCGGCCTCGACCTCGAGCAGTTCCTCCGCACCCCAGGCCGCGAGCAGCGCGTCCTTCGTGAGGCAGTAGCCGCCGACGCCCAGGCCGGGGAACATCATGTTGTCGTGCGTGCCCTTGCGCACGCGCACGGAGTTCACGATGTCGAACAGGTCGACGCCCGCGTTCTCCGCCAGGCGCGTCCACTCGTCGATGAAGGCGATGTTGGTCGCGCGGTAGGCGTTCTCGAGCAGCTTGGCCATCTCGGCCGCGCGCAGCGTCTTGTGGCGCCAGAGCGGAAAGTGCGCCACGTCCACGTAGCGCTCGAGGAAGGCCTGCGCGCGGTCGGCCGAGCGCGCGTCGATGCCGGCGTAGCTGCGCCAGAAGTGGTTGACCGAGTCGAGGTAGCCCGGGCCGGGCATCACGCGCTCGTAGCAGTAGGCGTAGAGCGGCGGATCCTGGGTGAGGTCGCGCCCCGCGAGCGCCGCGCCCTCGCACAGCGCGGGGTAGAGCACGCGGTCGGAGAGGCCGAGCGGCAACGTGCTCTCGATGCACACGATCGCGCCGCTCCTCAAGTGCTTGCCGATCTCGCGCATCGCGGCGGCGTAGCCCTGGTGGGGGACCGAGAGCTCGTCGGCGCGGCCGACCGGGCGCACGAGGTCGAGGTTGATGCACGAGACGACCACGTCGGCGCAGGCGACCTGCGCGAGCTCGGTGCAGCCGTCGAGGTTGTGCGTCTTCTGGCCCGCCTCGGCGATCGCCTCGGCCAGCTTGGGATCGTTGGCGTAGACCGGCGGCTCGCCGCGCGCGAGGGCGGCGGCCTTCGCGCGCCCAGCCTCGTCGCCGCGTTCGATGCCGATCACGTGGAAGATCGCCTGTCCGTCCTTGCCACGCGCGCGCGCGAGGTTGGCGGCGACGGCAGTGCCGACGAAGCCCAGGCCGATGACGGCCACGACTTCCTGTCCGCGTGCGCGGGCCTGGTCGGCGCGCGCACGCACGGATTGGTTCTCGCTCATGCGAATCTCGGGCGGTGGGGCAGGGGGGGGCTCATTCGAGTGCAGGGCTCCCCTAGAGGTACAACGCGGGATGCGACTTCGACAAGGGCGGCCTGGGTCCGCGGGCCTCCTAGGCCGACAGGCGCATGCGCAGCGTGTAGCTGATCTTGAACCAGGCGACCTTGAAGCCGTCCCAGACCGTCACGCCCGGCACGGCCATCGGCACGTGGATCGGGACCTCGACAATGCGGAACTTGCGCAGCAGCGAGGCCATCATGATCTCGCTCTCGATCTCGTAGCCGTTCGACTCCAGCTGCAGCTGCGCGAGCGCATCGGCGCGAAACGCGCGGTAGCCGGTCTCGGTGTCGGAGAGCCAGCGCCAGGTGAGCACGAAGCTCAGCATGCGCAGGAAGTGGTTGCCGAGCTTGTTGATGAAGCGCGTGCGCAGCGTCCCGAGGAAGCGCGAGCCCGAGACGAGGTCGGCGCGCTCTTCCAGCAGCGGCTGCAGCATCTGCGGGATCTCCTCGGGCAGGTGTTGTCCGTCCGAGTCGAGGATCACGATGAACTTTGGGTTGAGCGCGAGCGCGGCGCGGATGCCCTTGCGCAGGGCGAAGCCCTTGCCGCGCACCATCTCGGGCGCGGGCACGAGTGCACCGGCCTCGCGCGCAGCCTGGGCGGTGCCGTCGCGCGAGGCGTCGGCGACGACGATCACGCGGTCGACGAAGTGGCAGGTGCGCTGCACGATGCCCGCGATCGAGGTCTCCAGGTTGTAGGCAGGCAGGAGTGCGACGGTCTGGACGGTGCTGGGGTCGCTCATGGGGGCTCGGAGCGCCAGGGGCGCAGCAGAGCATCGTTGCATGATCGACGCGCGGTGGCCAGCACCTGAAGAGCGCAGCCTACGCAGATCCAAGCCGGCTCCGCGCACGCGGAACCGGTGCTCGAGCCGCGTGCAGGGAAAAAATCTCTGCCAGCCGGACTCAAGCGCGGATGACAAGTGCGTCGATCACCTGGAGCCGGGCAATCCCCCCCCTCCACGCAGTGCTTCCCAATCGTTCGAATTCGGACAACGAGGCCAGCTTCCAGGACGTCGCGCGCGACCTCGTGGACAAGTCGGGCCTTGGGATCCCTCCGCCGCCGACTCCGGCGTCGAACCCGCCGCTCTCGGCGCAGCTCACGAGCACGAACATCTCGCCGCGCCACCAGCTGGAAGCCTGGCTCGCGACGATGATCAAGCAGGGCGCGAGCGACCTGATCCTGCGCGCCAACGGGCGGCCCAGCGTGCGCGTCGACGGTCGCGTGAGCTTCCTGCCCGGCCGCGTGCCGCCACCCGGAGCGCTGCTCGAAGTCCTGAAAGGGATCCTCGGCAGCGAGCGCATCGAGACCTGGAAGGAGCACGGCTCCGCGGACGCCGCGATGTACTTCGACGGACTCGGCCGCTTCCGCCTCAACGCCTACAAGCAGATGGGCGAGCCGGCGGTCGTGATGCGTCGCATCGGCGAGCAGGCACCGAACCTCGACGCGCTGGAGCTGCCGGCGGAGCACCTGAAGAAGCTCGCCATGCGCAAGCGCGGCCTCGTGCTCGTCACCGGCATCGCGGGCTCGGGCAAGTCGACCACGCTGGCGGGCCTGATCCAGTACATGAACGAGAACATCGAGCGCCACATCGTGACGCTCGAGGACCCGATCGAGTTGCTCTTCCGCGAGCAGCTGTGCGTGATCAGCCAGCGCGAGGTCGGGACGGACCTCAAGTCCTTCCACGACGGCCTGCGGCACTCGCTGCGCCAGAGCCCGGACGTGATCCTGATCGGTGAAATGCGCGACGCGGAGACCGTCACCGCGGCGCTCGACGCGACCGAGACCGGACACCTCGTGCTCTCGACGCTGCACACGGTCAACGCGCCGCAGACGATCGAGCGCATCCTCTCCTTCTACAAGGCCGAGGCGCACGACCAGGTGCGCCAGCGCCTCGCCGACAACCTCGCCGGCGTGCTCAGCCAGCGCCTGCTGCCGCGTGCAGGTGCGAAGGGCATGGTGCCCGCTTTCGAGCTGATGCTCTCGACACCGCACGTGCGCGACCTGATCGCCGAGGGCAAGGCGGGCGAGATCGCGCGCGTGATCGAGACCGGGACCGAGCGCGGCCTGATCTCCTTCAACATGTCCCTGCGGCGGCTGGTCACCGAGCGCAAGGTCGAGCTCAACGACGCCCTGGCGGCCTCGGACCGCCCCGAGGAGCTGGTGCTCGCCCTGCGCGGCATCACGGGCGGCGGCGTGCGGCCGGACAACGCGCACGGGACGACCCCGCCGAAGCCCAACCAGGGCCCGGACGGATTGCGCCTGGCCCGCCGGGAATAGGGTCGGCTGCCGCTCGTCTGGCCAGCGCCGCGTTGGAATGCGCGGCCCGGACTCGATTAGGATGGCCCAGGCTCCGGGGCCGGTCCTCGAGCACGGCGACCCGCGGGGGCATTCATGAACATTGCGCAGATCAAGATCCTCTCCTGGACAGGCGCCGGCCTGCTGACGCTGGGCCTCTCGTACTACGTGTGGGACTACGTCTCGCACATGCAGCAGCGCTCGCAGTTGCCGGACCCCAAGCTCGTGAAGCAGGTCCTCGAGGACGTCGAGCCGCTCAAGGTCAAGGCCGAGGAGGTGGTGGCCTACGGCAACATCAAGCGCCTGTTCCACACAACCTGCTCGGAGTGCAAGACCAACCCCAACTGCCGCCACCTCAACTGGACTGGCAAGGAGAAGGAGATCGTCGTCGCCACGCCGGACAGCGTCGTCGAGGCGCCCAAGGTCAAGGTCGACGAACTCGTCAGCGTGCTGATGATCAAGGCCGACATGGCCGACCGGAAGAACTCGAGCATCTTCTTCAAGTACAAGAACAAGGCCACCAACGTCGGCCTCAACAACAACGGCCCGACGGGTGGTTTCGTGCTCAAGGAGGGCGAGCACCTCGGCGCGCCTTACGACAAGGTCCGCCTCGACGAGATCACCGGCGACGCCGTGTATTTCGCCTTCGAGGGCGAGGAGCGCGAGCGCGAGAAGATCTCGCCCGGCACCTTCGAGGTCGTCGGCCCCGTCGCCGTCGGCCCAGGCGGCGAGATCCTGCCCAAGACGACCGGCCTCGTGCCGAGCGTCAAGGAGGCGCCCTTCTCGCTCCAGCACACGACCAAGATCGGCTCGAACCTGTGGCAGATCGGCACCGAGGACGCGAACTACTTCGCCGTGCACTACCAGGAGGAGCTGACGCGCAACGTGCAGACCTCGCGCCACCAGGACCGGCGCACGGGCAAGTACGACGGCATCGCGATCGACAAGGTGACCCCTGGCTCCATCGCGGCCGGCCACGGCGCGCAGGAAGGCGACGTGATCAAGAGCATCAACGGTCAGCCGGTGACGAGCGTGCAGGAGGCGATCCACTACGTGAAGACGCACTCCGACCAGACCACGACCTGGGAGGTCGTCGTCGAGAGCAAGGGCATCACGAAGACCGTGATCTACCACTCGCCCTCGAACTGAGCGCGCGCGGCGCACCGCGCACGCCCGGCCCGCGATGAGCGCGAACTTCCTGACCCTGGACCTGGGCAACAGCCGCTGCAAGCTGCGCCGCTGGCGCCTCGCGCCCGGCCGCGCACCCGAGCTCGCTGCCGCGGACGAACTGGCGACGGGCGAGGGGCTGCCGGATGAATTCGAGCTCTGGCTCGCGCGCGCAGGCGAGCTCGCCGGCGCGGCGCTGTGCTCGGTGGCCGATCCCGCGCTCGAGGTGCGGCTCGTGCACACGCTCGCCACGCGCCTGGGCGAGCGCTCGCGCGGCGTCCCTGATCCCGGCCTGCAGATCGCCTGCCGCGCGCCCGAGCGCGTCGGCCGCGACCGGCTCTTCGCCGCGCGCGGGGCTCTCGCGCGCCTGGGCCGCTCGTGCCTGGTGCTCGACGCGGGCACGGCGCTCACCGTCGACGCGCTGCACGTCGAACCCGGCGCGCGCGCGCAGTTTCTCGGCGGCGCGATCGCCCCGGGACCGGCCCTGCTCGCGCGCGCGCTCGCGCTCGGGACCGCGCGCCTGCCCGAGATCGAGCCGCGTCCGGCCGCGCGCGCACTCGGCCGCGACACGCACGAGGCGCTCGAGTCGGGAGTCGCCGTCGGCTTCGCCGGCGCGGCGCGCGAGCTCGTCGCGCGCATCGGCGCGGAAGCCGGGCTCGAGACGGCACCCGTGTGCCTGACCGGCGGCGCGCGCGCGTTCCTGCAGGAAGCGGGCCTGTTCGGGGCGCGCGAGGTGCACGTCGAGCCCGAGCTCGTGCACCTGGGCCTGCTCGCGGCGAGCGGAGCGCTCGCGTGAGCGCAGACGTGTGCGTGCGCGAGCTCTCCGCACCTGGCCGCGGTGCGGTGAGCGTGCTCGCGGTCGAAGGGGCGGGGGCCGCCGCGCTGCTCGCGCGCCTGTGCTCGGTGTCGCTGCCGCCGCCGGGCGGGATCGCGCTCGTGAAACTCTCCGAGGCCGGGGCCGAGCTCGACGAGGCTCTGCTCGCGGTGCGCGGCGCGGAGCGCTTCGAACTGCACGTCCACGGCAGCCCGCCGATCGTGCGCCGGCTGCTCGCGCTCTCCCGCGCGGCGCGCGCCGCGCCGGCCTCGGTCGAGGAGCGCGCGCGGGAGTTGCTCGCGCAGGCCCGCGGCGAGGCGGCCGCGCGCATGCTGCTCGATCAGGCCGAGGGTGCGCTGCGGCGCGAACTCGCCGCGCTGCCCGCCGCCGAACCGCTCGCGCGCAGGCGCGCACTCGCCCTGCTCGCCGAGCGCGCGCGCGTCGCGCGCTGGCTCGTCGAGCCCGCGCGCGTCGTGATCGCGGGACCGGCGAACGCCGGCAAGTCGACGCTCTTCAACGTGCTGCTCGGCGAGGAGCGCGCGATCGTGCACGCCGAGGCGGGCACGACGCGCGACGCGCTGCGCGAGCCGGCGCTCCTGGGCGCGTACCCGGTCTGGCTGCACGACACCGCGGGCGAACGCGAACTCGAGCCCGGAGCCGAGGTCGAGGCTCTCGGCCAAGCGCGCGCGCGCCTGTTGGTCGTGGGCGCCGATCTCGTGCTGTGGCTCGACGAGCGAGCGCCGGCGCGCGCGCCGCAGTTCGCGAACCTGTGCCGACTGCCCGCGCGCGCGGCGCTCGAGCACCCCGAGTCCGCGCGCGCGCGGACGAGCGAGTGCTTCCGCGAGGCGCTGCGCCTGCCCGCGCAGCCCTGGGAGCCGGGCGCGGGCGTGCCCTTCGAGCACGAGCTCGCACGGGGGATCGCGCAACTGGATCCGCACGAGGGATCCGGCGCGTGGCAGGCTGCGCTGGAGCGCCTGCTCGGCCCCGCCCCGACGAGTGCGGATTGCCTCTGAGCAGCGCAGACCGTACTCTCTATGGACGGGCTACATGAGCGGCGTCCGCCACCTGGTCTCGATCGACGATCTCTCCCTGGCGGAGATCCTCGGGCTGTTCGAGGCGGCCAAGGAACTGGCCAAGGACCTGCGCGCCTCCTCGCACCTGTGCCGCGGGATGATCTCCGCGAGCCTGTTCTTCGAGCCCTCGACGCGCACGCGCCTGTCCTTCGAATCGGCGATGTTGCGCCTGGGCGGGGGCGTGATCACCGCCGCCGACAAGCTCATGCTCTCCTCCTCGAAGGGCGAGTCGCTCGCGGACACGATCCGGGTCGTCGCCGGCGGCTACTCCGACGTGATCGTGCTGCGCCACCCCAGCGAGGGCGCCGCGCGCTTGGCCTCGGCCTACTCCACCGTTCCGGTGATCAACGCGGGTGACGGCTGCCACGAGCATCCGACGCAGACGCTGTGCGACCTCTACAACCTGTGGATCGAGCGCGGCCACATCGAGGGCCTCGACGTCGTGCTCTCGGGCGACCTGCGCTACAGCCGCACGATCCACTCCTTCGCCTACGCGCTCGCGCGCTTTGGGGCGAACGTGATCTGCGTGCCGCAACCGGGTTTCGAGATGCCCGATTACGTCCTGCAGCGGCTGCGCGAGGAGTTCGGCGTCGAGCCGCGGCGCGCGGACGTCACGCGCCTGGGCGACCTCGCCTCGCGTTCGGACGCGATGTACCTCACGCCGCAGAAGCCGCACCAGCTGTCGCTCTTCATCGACCCCAAGGGCAAGGACGTCGAGCGCGTGGACGCGCTCTACATGACGCGCCCGCAGACCGAGCGCCACCCCGACGGTGCGCGCAGCCTCGAGAACTACGTGCAGCTCGGCAAGCTCCAGCTCGCCGCCGAGCCGCTGCGCGATGCGGTCGTGATGCACCCGCTGCCGCGGCGCGACGAGATCTCAGCTGACCTCGACAGCGATCCGCGCAGCATCTACTTCAAGCAAGCCGCGCGCGGCGTCCCGATCCGCATGGCGATCCTGGCCTACCTGCTCGGCGCGCTGCCGCTCCAGGTCGAGGGCGAGGCCGCCGAGCCGCGCTACCACGCCGTGCAGCTGGTCGGGAACCTGTGCACCAACCCGACCTGCATCTCGCGCAGCGAGGCGCGCCACGTCCCGCCGCTCTTCAAGCTCGCCTCGCGCCATCCGCTGCGCGCCAACTGCGGCTACTGCTCGCACGAGTTCGCGTTCGCGCTGGTCGGTTGCACGACGACGCGGCACTTCCACGAGAAGGACTCGCCCGAGGTGCGCAAGATCCGGCCGGACCACCTGGTCTTCTTCCAGGACCTGGCCCAGGCCTCCGCCACCGGTTTCGCGCCCGCGGTCCGCCCGAGCGTTTCGATCTAGCCGCCGGTGGGGGAGTTGTGCGGTTCCGCTCGCCCGAGGGCGACCCCCCACAGGCCCCGGGGCGCCCCGGGCTGGAGAAAATCGGTGGCCGGATCTGTAACCCTATGACTTGTAATGGATTGCTTCCGGAGATCCACGCGATGAGCAGAGCGGCACAGCGTTTGTTTGCATATGCTTCAGGTACTCGTGCCCGAGGCTCCAGGCCATGCGGGGCACGCCGTGCTTGACCGATGCTGCGAGCCGAGAAATCATGGACACTGCGAAGCCTCTGCCCGGGAGTGGGGATACTGCAATCCTCGCGCCCCGTCCGGCGGCGTGTGTGTCCGTTTTCTCGCTCCGAGCCCGTAGCCAGTCCGCCCGTTCCCACGCCTCTCGCCCGGATCCAATCATGAACACCACGCACCTCGAAACCTCGCCCCGTCCGGAGTCCATGCTCCACACGCAGAGCCGCCTGCGCAGCCTGGGTGCTGCGCTGACGCCCGCGGCGATCGCAGCGCTGGGTCTGTTCATGGGCGGCTGCGGAAGCGGAAATCCCGCTCCGGTCACCTCCGGTTTCTCGACGGGCTCCATCGTGGACCAGCCGGATCCGTCGATCGGCTCCCGGACCTTCGTGGTGGACGCCAACAGCGGCGGCCAGGCCGGTTCGGTCAAGCTCAAGCAACTGCTCTGGGGGCGTCTGGTCAACGTCCGAGACTCGCTGGGCGAGCTGCAGAACACGGACATGGTCGTCGGGGAAGACATCCGCACCGACGGCATCGACTTCGTGCTCGACGTGAACCCGATCACCGAGGAGACGACGGTCACGATCCAGCACGAGGCAGGCACGCAGGCCTACATCGCGGCCTTCCAGCGCCTGGATCAGAACCTGACGCCGACGCTCGACAAGAGTCTGGATCCCAGTGAGCTTCCGCCCTTCTCGCTGCTGCCGCGCAACTCGGCGCTCGTGCTCAAGTTCGACGACTTGATCGACAACTCGACGATCAAGCAGATCGACGTGCGCCTGGTCGTCGGCTACCCGGCCGCGACGCCCTTCGACTTCCGCATCATCCCGGACATCAACCACGGCGACCTCTACGACGCCGACCACGACGGCACGCTCGAGTTCCACACGACGCGCGTAATCCTCGACACGACGGTCTCCTCCGTCGAAGCGGGTGCGAGCAATCCGCCGCTCCCGATCAACAACCTCGGCCTGCCGGCGAGCGTCAACACCTCGCAGGCGAACATCGGCGTGCGCATCCCCACGTTGCGCGACAACACGATCGGCCAGACGACGATCCTCACCAACCTGGCCGGCAACGGTCTGTCCTTCGGGAACAACGGCTCGAACGACTCGAGCATCTCGACGCTCGACATCGTCCGCGCCATGCGTTCGGGCGGCGGCGCGAGCGGCGCGAGCATCGACCCGAACAACGGCTTCCTCATCGACGAGATCCCGCCGCGCATCGTCGGCGTGCAGGCGGTCACGGTCTCGACGCCGACCGGCGTCGCCGATGACTACATCACGACCATCGACTACGTGCTCGACACCTGTGCGCTGCGGCCCAAGGTCGGCGACGTGATCCAGCAGCCGGGCGTCTTCGCCGAGGTCGTCTCGGCGCCCAACGGTTCGGTCGGCGGGACGGTCGCGGACGTGCACTTCCGCGTGGTCTTCCCGCTCGGCGGCCACCTCGCCGCCGGCCCCTCGCAGATCTTCACGCTCTGGAACCCGGTCTCGGACTTCGGCAAGGAGGGCTGCTTCGTGCGCTACTCCTCGACCGCGCCCGGCGGCACGGCTCCCGGCCAGGGTGTCTCGAGCGACGCGCGCGTGATCGTGCGCTTCAGCGAGCCGATGGACCCGACGACGCTGACGGCCTTCGACAACATGCCGCTCCTGCGCGTCGATCCCTCGACGAACACGCCCACGGCGCGCGACTACGTGATCGGCGAGGTCGACCGTTCCCCGGACCTGAAGGAGTACTCCTTCACCCCGGTGATCAACTTCAAGCACACGATCGGCAGCTCGAACGATCGCTACTGGCTGAACGTCGCGAGCGGCGCGGTGGGGCCCGTGGACCTCGCTGGCAACCCGATCGGCGACGCGCTGCCGACGGTCAGCTTCACGATCGACCCCGCGGACGCGACCGAGCTGAACGGCGGCCTCGTGTTCCGCTTCAGCTCGCAGGATGAACTCAACAACGACGGCAAGCCGGAATGGCGCGGCCAGATCGCGCCGGACCTCACGAACGGGCGCGTCGGTCCGCGGCCGGTGACCCGCACGCGTGCGACCTGCGACCGCACCATCCCGATCCCGACCGGCATGGCGACCTTCCCGCAGGGTCTGCAGACCCCGCTCAGTGGTCTGGGCAGCAAGCTCCAGACGCTCTGGCGCTACTGCGACGTCGGCTACGCGCTGATCGACGAGAGCACCTACAACGTCGACGTCGAACACCTGTACTGGGCTCCGGCTGGCGGCAACGTCGTCGCCGACGCCTTCGACCAGTTCGAAGTCCGTCTCTCGCACACCAAGTGCCTGCCGGACGAGTCGATCGACCCGGCGAGCCTCTGGCCCTACTACCCGAACTCGGGCCTCTCCGACGTGTTCGCGAGCAACCTGCTCGACGCCACGCTCGACCCGCAGCGTGTCGTGCACGACAAGAGCCTGGGCTACATCGTCAGCCCCGCGGACAAGAAGCCCGCCTCGACCAACGCCGAGCAGGTGATGCCCTACCCGCTCAACTGGGGCATCCCGACCTCGCAGTACCAGTACTACACCTGGCGCGACACGGCGCTGCTCGCCAAGGGTGCCATCGGACAGGCGCCGGGCGCCGAGTTGCGCATCGTCTGCCGCATCATCTATGGCATCGACTCGCCGGCGTGCTTCGCCTGCCCGTACACCAACTTCAACGGTTCGAACCCCGCGCCTTCGATCGCGCTGCCGCTCCTGATGGAGTTCCGCTGCTACCCCGACACGGGTGCGCTCGGCCTGAACTCGCTGGACGTCAACTTCGCGATCAACTCCTCCGCGAAGCCCAACTTCCGCGCCTACTCGACCGGCGGCAACAACGGCTCGGGCACGCACTTCGTCGACCCCGACAACGAGTCTGCCGCGCACGGCGGCTACAACCCGACCTCGGTGCCCCCGGGCGCGACGACGCTGCGCTTCGACAACACCGTGTACCTGGGCGAGATGGACCTCGTGCTGCGCATCAGCCGCATGCACTCGATCTGGCTCGACAGCCAGCTCTCGAACCCGACCTACCTGCCGCCCGTGATCGAGCCGCGCGACTCGGACCAGCCCACGGGGACGAGCATCGTGCTCGACTACCGCGGTGCGACGTCGATGAACCCGGCGCAGAACGCCAACATCGCGACCGACGCGACCTTCCTCGACATGTACGGCAACCCGACGCTGTGCCCGGTCAACAATCCTCCGCCGAACACCTGCCCGGTCGCGCTGTGCTCGACCAACGGCATCCCGAGCTTCCTCGCCAACAACTCGAACTGGCGCTCGAGCATCTCGATGCTCAATGGGGCGCCCGGCAGCTCCCGCCTGTTCCAGGTCCGCGTGACCTTCATCTCCAACACGGACACCAACCTTTCGCCGAGCTTGTCGGCCCTGGGCTTCGCCTTCCGGCAGTGAGCCCATACGGCACGAGCTTCTGACACCCGCCCGCGACCGCCCCCCCCCCCGAAGCGACATTCCATGAAGCAGAACTCCCTCACGACTGCATGCGCACTCGCGCTCTCCACCCTGGTCTTGGCCTTGTCCGGATGCGGCTCCAGCAGCGGCAACGGCGGGGCCGGTTCCTCGGGCTCGTTCCGAGTCGAGTCCATCTCGGTTCTGGAGGGGAGTACCTGGCAGATCAACCGTGAGATCGAGGTGCGCTTCAGCCGCGACGTCGACTTCTCGTCGGTCAACCTGAACACCATCCAAGTGGGACAGGTCGGGGGAGCACCCGCCGCGGGCGAGTTCCGCCTGGCGACGAGCGGGGGTGGCGTCGACGCGACGCGCGTGATCTTCGCGCCGCGCTGCCCGACGCTGTCCGACTACTCCGACGCCGGCTTCCTGCCGGGCGGAGTCACGTATCGCATGAACGTCGTCGGCGGTGCGGGGCTGACGGTGAAGTCCTCGACCGGCCAGAGCCTGGCGCTCGGCCAGACCGTCAATTTCACCACGCCGACCTCGACGCAGGCCTCGGTGCTCTTCGTCGACACCGTCGCGGGCCCGCCTTCGCCGGTGATCCGCACCACGCCGACGAACCTCGATGCGAGCTACCTCGAGATCGGCGGCAGCTCGGATCCCGCCGACCGCGTCTACTTCCAGCCGCGCGCGACCTTCAACGCGGATCTGGGTGCAGACGTTCCGGTGGGCTTCCTCGCCCCGCTCAACCTCTACAGCCAGGTCTCCGAACAGATCGGGATCCTCCTGATCGTCAACCAGGCTCTCGACCCGGCTTCCTCGAACGTCAACGCGGCCAACATCCGCCTGGAGTACCAGGACGGCATCAACTGGATCCCGCTGGCGCACACGGTGGATCTGATCGCCAACTGCACGCAGACGGGCGCCACCGTGCGCGTCACCCCGACGGGCATCCTGCCCCAGGATCGCGTTGTGCGCGTCGTCTTCGCGACCGGCCTGCGCGACGTCGTCGGTGACGGCAACCTGGTCGACATCGTCGTCGGATCCTTCCACGTCTCCAACCCGGGCCAGGGTGTCGACGAGTTCCGCGAAGAATTCACCACGGGCGCCGACGCGGACCAGGCCTCGCAGGTCACCAACCCCGCAGCGCCGCGCGCGGAATGGGGCGGCGGGGTCCTCGCGCCGAACTTCGACTTCGCCGGCACCGGCGGACCTCCGGACGGCCAGTTCGACTACGAGATCGGAAGCTCGGTCGTCGGCTCGCAGCCGCAGAACCCGATCATCGACACGACCTTCACGCTGATCACCGACACCACGCAGTCGCGCACGGAAGCAGTCGTCGATGGGATCGTGGACGTGCGCGACTTCACGATCAACGAGGGCTCCTCGCTGACCGTGCTGGGCCCGAACACGCTCAAGATCTACGCCTCGCGCAACGTGCGCATCAATGGCTCGCTGATCGTCCGCGGTGGCAACAACCATGGTGTGGCGACCCTCGGCACGACCTGCACGCCCGAGCCCGGTGCGGACGGCAACGCTGGCGGCGGCAAGGGCGGCACCGCGAGCTACCTGACCACGCAGTCCACGCCCAAGGGCGAGGACGGCTACGGCGCCTTCGACGCGCCGGGTCTGGGCGGCGGTGGTGGCCACTCCGCGTACCGCCTCGCGAGCGATGAACTCCGTCGTCCTGGCGGCGGTGGCGGCGGCAAGTGCGGCTCGGACGTGATGGAACTCACCCGGCCCAACTGCCCCGACCAGACCGTCGTCGGTCTCGACGTCGAGGCCGGTTTCCCGGGCCACCCGCTCGCCAACGACGCGATCCTCGGTAACGGCGTCAAGCCGCGCGGGGGCACCAAGGGCCCGAGCCCCTTCGGCGACGGCGATGGCACCAACGACTTCTACGGACTCAAACTCAACCGCACGACGAACACGCTGACGCAGGGCGAGCTCTCGCGTCCGTGGGCGGGCGCGGGCGGCGGCGCGGGCGGCGACACCTGCCAGACGACCAGCTTCCCGACCAACCCCTTCAGCTGCTCCGGCGACGAGAAGGGCTGCGGCGGCGGCGGTGGCGGCGGTTCGATCGTGATCCTCGCCCTGGGCGACATCACCTTCGGCACCAAGGGCAAGATCGACGCCACGGGTGGCGCGGGCGGCGGCGGCGAGAACTCGCTGTCGGGCGGCATCACGCGCATCGGCGGCGGCTCGGGTGGCGGCTCCGGCGGTCACATCATCCTGCAGTCCGCATCGCAGGTCGACCTCTCGCTCTGCCAGGCAAGCAACGGTGCGGGCATCTTCGCTCGCGGCGGTCAGGGTGGCGAAGGCAAGAACCAGGCCGGCGGCGCGCACCCGCCCGGCACCGGCCCGTACGTGCCGCAGAGCGACGCGCTGCCGCCGAACTCGTACCCCTCGACGGCCGAGTGCGCCGTCAACACCGGCCAGAACGGTTACACGTTCACCAACTCCACTGGAAACAACTCGTCCCTGAGCGACGGCACGAACACGCTCGGCCTAGACAACAACGTGGTCTCGTGCTGCGGCGGCGACGGCGGCCCGGGGATCATCCAGATCCACGTGCAGCGCCTGGCCACGCTCGCCGCGAACAGCGACCTCAAGGTCCCTGGCGGGACGACCAACACCGTCAAGAAGCTCGTCAGCCCGACCCCGGTGGGGGCGAGCCCGACGAACATCGAGAACCTCGACGGCTGGGACCAGATGCTGCCGCAGTTCGGGCGCTTCTCGACCGGCCTCTCGGCCTGGATCCCGCTCGGCGCCGCGAGCGTCAGCGCGGGCTCCTCGACGCTGCACCCGGTGGAGTTCCTCTTCGGCGGCACGAACACGACGACCGGTCTGGTCAACAGCGCCGGCGGTAGCGTGACGCAGCTCCCGTCCGTGCTGAGCGGCACGATCGCCACGACGCCGACGCTGCCCTACATCACGACCGACAAGCGCACGCTGGTCTTCGACGCGACCGGCCTGGACGCGATCTACACGCAGAACCCGAGCTTGATGCTGCGCTTTGGCGTCAACGTCACGCAGGGCGCGACGACCAGCCAGTACGAGGTCGTGGCGGCCGCAACGGATGCCGGCACGATGCGACTTTCGGTCGCGACCAGCGGCGCTCCGCTGCAGGCCTTCGTCCCGGGCGACACCGTGAGCGTGATCCCGCGCTTCTTCCGCGTGATGACCAACTCCGTCAAGGACGCGCTGCCCGCCTCGGCGACGATTCGGGTGCAGTTCCAGGCCGCTCCGGCCGACACCGCCGGCAACCCCGACACGCTCGCGGCGACTGCCTGGTTGAACGACGCGGCGGCGATCCAGCTCGACGTCAACGCGGCGAACTTCAAGTTCGTGCGCTTCCGCGTCGACTTCGACATCCTCGCCGACAACTCGTCGCTGACCTTCTCGACCCCGCGTCCGCAGATCGACTTCCTGCGCCTGCCGTTCAAGTTCTGAGCGGCGAGGCCCCTTCGAGCACGCGCCCGGCGGACCTGCCGGGCGCGCTGCTTGGGAGGCAACGGCTTGCATGGCGTGCGGCGACTCGCTTCCATGCCTGCGTGCGTCGCTCCCGCTCCCGGCTCATCCCGCAGGCCCTCGGCCTCCTGCTCGCGGCTGCCTGTGGCGGTGCGCAACTCGGCGAGGTGCACACGCTCACCTTGGTGCGCATGGATCCGGGGATCCGCGAGGGCGTGTTCCTGAACGAGGCGCTGACCTTTCACTTCGACGCCGAGGTCGATCCGCTCTCGGTCGGCCGCGACACGCTGTCGATCCAGACGCGCGCGGGCGAGCGCGCCCACGGCAGCCTGCGCGTCGAGGGGCAGCGCGTCGTGTTCCGCCCCGACGTGCCGCACGCGGCGGACCTCTCCGACGGCGGCTACCGCCCGGGAGCGGAGTACATCGTCACGCTCGCGGGCTTCCCGCGGCCCGACGGCCTGCGCGGCAGCGACGGCGCACCGCTCGCGCGCACGCAGCACCTGCGCTTCACGACGGTCGCGCTCGACTCGCCGCGCCGCAATCGGATCTTCGACGATCCCTACCAGGAGCACTCCAAGCCGCCCGATCTGTTTCCAGGCGGTCCGGGCGACTACCAGGTCAGCGCGGGCGATCCGATCTACCTCGCCTGCGGGAAGCAGCTCGATCCGACGAGCATCCACGCGCGGGATTTCGTGCTCGTGCCCAAGCACAGCGGGACGGGAGCGCAGGAGCTCACGTGCTTCGCGCGGCTGCTCGAAAACGACCCTGCCGCGCAGCGTGCGGCGCCGCGCGGGGTGCGCAGCTTGTACGGTGACAGCGCCTGGAGCGCCGAGCGCCGCGCGGCGCTGATCGAGCTCGCGCCCGAGCAGACGCTGAAAGAGGGCGACTACACGCTCTGGTACCGCCCCGCCGCACCGCCGGCGGGGGAGGAGTCCTGGTCGCTGCGCGACTTCAGCCTGCGTTCGAGCTTCCCCCCGGGCCCGCAGCAGTTCCCACACACGATCCACGTCTTTCCCGCGGGCTCCTCGGAGACCAACGTGGGCGAGCTGCTCGAGGACTTCGACGACAAGGACCTGTCGACGCCGCTGGTCGTCCCCGGATGCGACGGCACGGCCACCTGGGACGGCACGGGCCGCGTCGTCGTGCACTACCCGCTCGCCGCCGGCGACGGTTCGGCGGGCGCGGTCTCGCTGGGCGAGGTGGAGCCGCGCTCGGACCTGCAGGCGACGAGCGTGGATCTCGCCGCGGACGTGACCTGCAGCCTGGGCGATGCGCCCGGCCTCGTCGTCCTGCGTGCGCAGGGCCGCATCACGCTCGCCGGGCGGCTCGAGCGGCGCACTCCGTACGCGGAAGCGCTCGACTGCGACGCGCAGCGCGGAGAGCAGCTCTCGGGCTGGCTCGCGCGCGCGCAAGCCGCGAACCCGAGCTGGATCGTGCTGATCGCCGGTGGCGACATCGTGCTCTCGGGCGAGCTGCGCTCGAGCGTGCCCGTGCTGCTCGTCGCGGGCGGGCAGATCCGCGACGCGGGCCTGTACAGCGCCCCCAAGGACGGTCTGTGGTCGCAGTCGGGAGCGGGCGGGATCCGCGCCTCGAACGGGCCGCGGCCCGCGCGCTTCTACCTCGACCCGCCGGTCGGCCTGAACCCCCTGCGGCGCGAGCTGCGCTACGCGGTCGTCTCCGGGCCGCTGCCTCAGTCCGGCCAGGTCATGCGCTGGATCTCGGCCGCCTCGAGCGGCGGTTTCGAGCCGCCCGTCGATGCGCGCCGTCCCGTATCGAGTGATCACACGAGTTCGAGCTACACCGTGCGCTACTTCCCGGCCGATGCACCGCAAGCTCCGGACTTCTCGAAGGGTGTCACCAACCCCGCCTTCCTGCCCCAGCCCGGTGCCGTGCGCTTCGTCGTCGAGCTGGTCGTGGGGGACGACAAGGACTTCCTGGCGCCCTACGTGGATCGCGTGCAACTCTCCTACGAACAGCCCCCGCGATGACGCTCCTTGAAATGCCGCTGCCGGTGTTCCTGGCCTGGTGGGGCCTCGTCGGCCTGCTCGTCGGCTCGTTCCTGAACGTCGCGATCCACCGCCATTCGATCGAGGGCGAGAGCATCTCGAAGCCGCGCCGCTCGCGCTGCCCGAGCTGCAAGACCACGCTCACCTGGCGCGAGAACATCCCGCTCTTCTCCTGGCTCGTGCAGCGCGGGCGCTGCCGCACCTGCGGCTGGCGCATCCCGCTGCGCTACCCGCTGGTGGAGGCGCTCAACGCGGGCGCCTGGGTCTGGATCGCCTCGCGCGCCTTCCCCGAGCAGTGGGCGGTCGGCCTCGTCCAGTGCGTGGTGGTCTCGGCGCTGATCGTCGCGACCTTCGTGGACTTCGACTGCTTCGAGATCCCCGACGAGGTCTCGATCGGCGGCCTCGTCGCGGCGCCGATCCTCTCCTTCGTGCTGCCCGAACTGCACCGCGGAGGCGTGCTGGTGGCCTGGCTCGACGGGACCTCGCAGCTGGACCCCTCGCGGCGCGCGGCGCTCACCAGCGCCCTGGCGGGCATGGCGGTGGGGGCGGGGATCCTGTGGCTGATCGGCTGGGTCGGGAGCCGGATCTACGGCCGCGACGCGATGGGTCTGGGCGACGTGAAGTTGCTCGGCGCCGGCGGTGGATTCGTGGGACCCGGGGCGGTGCTCGTGGCGCTGATGATCGGCGCTCTGGCGGCCTCGGTCTTCGGCCTGGTGAACATCCTGCGCTACGCCTTCCTCGTGCGCGCGCGCAACCGCCGACGCGGGCGCCGGCGCGGTTTCGGCCACGCTTTCGCGACCGGGCGCGTCGCGGGGCGCTACCTGCCTTTCGGTCCCTTCCTCGCCCTGGGGATCGCCGTCGTGCTGCTCGCCTGGCCGCAGATCGAGCCCTACTTGCACTTCGTTCCGCGCTGATTGCCGCGCGAGAGGCCGGAAGCCTATTGGAATCCGGGCCGCGGATTGCTTCGATGAGCGCGAAGGCCGCCGTCCCGCGCGGGCGCGAGACGTAGCGACGCACACGAACCGCAACCTGGCGCAGCCTCTCTGCGCCGTGCACGAGGGGAAAGACATCGATGTACCGCCACTCCAACCGGCTCTTGCTGGCCGGAATGCTCCTGTTCACACCCGGACTCACCAGCTGCGTTTCCCAGAGGCTTCACCAGCAGGCACTCGAGGAGAAAGACGCGGAGATCCGCACGCTGCGCGAGGAGCGCAGCGCGCTGAAGATCCAGAACCAGCAGCTGAAGTCCAATTACGAGAGCCTGCACGGCCAACTCTCGGAGGCGAGCACGCCTCCGCCGCCGATGGACGAGCCGATCGCCAAGTCCGCGGCGCAGGAGAAGATCCCCGAGTTCGATGACGCGGGGATCGGCTACGGCATGCGCGACGGCAACATGGTGATCACGATCCCCTCGTCGATCACCTTCGCCTCGGGCCAGGCGATGCTCTCGAAGGAGGGCCAGGGCGCGCTCAAGAAGGTCGCCACGGAACTCAAGAAGCACGGCGGCTCCAAGTACTGGGTCGAAGGCCACACCGACAACGACCCGATCAAGAAGTCGAAGTTCCAGACCAACCGCGAGCTCAGCTACGCGCGCGCGATGGCTGTGCTCTCGTATCTCGTCTCCGACTGCGGCATCCAGGACGACGATTGCCTGATCGTCGCGCACGGCCAGTACGATCCGATCGTCACGAAGGGCGACCAGGCGAAGAATCGGCGCGTCGAGATCGTCGTGCACAAGCACTGACGCGCGATCCTGTCCATACGTTTCATGGCGGCGTGGCCCGGTGCATGCACCGGGCCACGCGGCTTTTGGCAGCCCTCGAGAACTGCGCTAGGATGGTGCGTACCTGCACCTCACCGCTCCGGGCCAGGTACCTCGGCCCGCTGCGTGCCAACCCGGCCCCGCGCGAACTGCGCGCCAACCTCCAGAGTTCTTTCGAGGAGTGAGCGACTCATGAGCTTCGCAGCATCCAGCATCCGCAACATTGCCTTCGTGGGCCATCCGTCCGCGGGGAAGACCACTCTCGTCGATGCGCTGGCCCACCTGACGGGCGCTTCCCCGCGCAAGGGTTCGGTCTCGGACAAGACCAGCATCTGCGATACGGAGCCGGAGGAGCAGGACAAGCAGCACACGCTGACGATGGCCGTGGTCTCGACCGCCTGGCACGACGAGCTCTGGAACTTCCTCGATTCGCCGGGATACCCGGACTTCTACTCGGAGTCGAGCGGCGCGCTCTTCGGAGCCGACCTCGTCGTGGGCGTCGTCAGCGCCGGCAGCGGTGTGACCTACACGCTGCGCAAGAAGATGGAACTCGCCAAGGCGCTCGGTCGCGGGCGCGCGTTGATCGTGACGCACCTCGACGACGCGAACGCGGACTACGACGCGCTGGTGGACAAGCTGCGCGCGGCGCTGGGCGAGACCTGCGTGCCCTACCACCTGCCGGACGCCTCGGGTCCCTCGTTCTCGAGGGTGCGCCGCACCATCCAGGATCCCGAGAGCCCCTGGCGCCAGAAGCTGATGGACGAGGTGATGGACTCCTGCGAGGACGAAGCGTGGCTCGCGGAGTATCTCGAGAAGCAGGAGATCACCGACGCGCAACTGAAGAAGCTCCTGCCGCACGCGCTCTGCCAGGGCACCGTCGTGCCGATCCTCGTGTGCAACCCGAACACCGGTCTGGGCCTGCCCGAAGTGCTCGAATTCCTCGAGCACTATGCGCCCGGCGCCGACGAGATCGTCTTCCGCAACAAGCAGGGCGAGCAGGTGAAGCCCGACCCCGCCGCTGCGCTGGTCGCGACGGTCTTCAACGTGAAGTCCGACCCGCACGTGGGCCGCGTGTGCCTCGCGCGCATCTTCAGCGGCCAGATCACTTCCTCGTCCGCGCTCGTCGGTCCGAAGAGCCCCGACAAGGGCGAAAAAGTCGGCGGCCTGTTCCGACTCGTCGGCAAGAGGCGCGAGCCGATCGAGTCCGCCGGGCCGGGCGAGATCGTGGGCTTCTCGAAGGTCGAGCAGATCGGCTTCGGTCAGAGCTTCACCACGCCCGGCACCAAACTCGTCGAGGTGCCGATGGTCGAGCAACCGGGCCCGACGGTCACGCTCGCGGTGCTGCCCAAGAGCCGTGCGGACGAACAGAAGATCGGCGAGGCGCTGCACAAGCTCGAGGCCGAGGATCCGACCTTCCGTATCCAGCACGTCGCCGCGACGCACGAGATGGTCATGCACGGCATGAGCGATCTGCACCTGCAGATCATGGAGGTGCGACTGAAGCGCCGCTTCGGCGTCGAGATCTCGACCTCGCTGCCCAAGATCGCCTACAAGGAGACCGTCTCGCGCTCTTCCGAGGGACACCATCGCCACAAGAAGCAGTCGGGCGGGCGCGGACAGTTCGGCGAGTGCTTCCTGCGCGTCAAGCCGCGCGCGGAAGGCTCGGGCTTCGAGTTCACCGACGCGGTCGTCGGCGGCTCGATCCCGCGCAACCTGATCCCCGCCGTCGAGAAGGGCGTGCGCGAATCGATTGCGCAGGGCGTGCTCACGCACGGCGAAGTCGTGGACGTCGAGGTCGAGGTCTACGAGGGCAAGTTCCACGAGGTCGACTCCGACGAAGCGAGCTTCAAGATCGCCGGATCACGCGCCTTCCGCGATGGATTCATGAAGGCCAACCCGGTGCTGCTCGAGCCCGTGATGGAGCTCGAGATCCACGTTCCGACGCACTCGGCGGGCCACATCTTCTCCGACATCACCAGCCACCGCCGCGGACACGTGCTCGACCAATTGGCCGAGGGCGATGGCCACGTGACGATGATCAAGGCGCAGGCGCCGCTCTCGACCGTGATGACCTACCACCGCGACCTGAAGTCGCAGACGGCGGGCGAGGGCAGCTATTCGATGCGCTTCGTGCACTACGCGCAGGTTCCGATGAACGAGCAGCAAAAGGTGCTGCAGGCCATCGGCCGCAAGCACGAAGACGACTGAGAGCGTCGGCTAGCGCTGTTCGCCGAGCGTCACCTCGAGGACCAGTCCGGCTCCGCCGCTGTCGCCAAAGAGCGCCTTCTGGGGCGCGAGGGCGGGCAGCGTCACGCGGTCCTCGACACCCAGGCGGTCCCAGTTGCCGACGCTCATCGTGCCCACGCTCGGCACCTGCGGATCGAGGTTGCGCAGTTCGCCGCTGCGCACCTGGCCGAAGGCCCGCACATCCAGGATCAGCGCCCCGGCGCCGTCCTTGTCGACGCGCATCCGGGCGCACAGGCCCTCGAAGCTCGCGCGGATGATCGGGTCCGCGGCGGAGGCGGTCTGCGCGACCTCGACATCCCAGTCGTCGAGCAGTTCGTCCTCGCTGCCGGCGACGATCGTGGAGGAGATCCCCATGCGCAGCGCCAGTGTCGAACGCACCAGCACCGTCGTTCCCTTGCGCAGCACGAGCTCTGCGCTGCAACTCGCAGGAACGGGCGCTCCGCTGCCCATGCGCGTCACGGCCGCCTCGACGCCGCCGCCCTCCTGGGTACGCTGTGTGCGTGCGATCACCAGCCAGGCCTGCGAGTCGAACACGTCGCAGACGTTCGACTCAGGCAGGAGCTCGTGCGCTCGGCCCGTGTCGGCGCCGTGCAACTGGAACTGCAGACCGCCCTGGTTCTCGTCCCTGGAGGTCGGCAGCGCGCCTCCCGCGCGCAGATCACCCTCGCTCGTGCAGAACGGCGGCCGCAGCCAGCCAGCGTCGATCAACACGAGGTCGCGTCCGCCCGGCGCCTTGGGATCGAGCGCGAGTCCCTGCACCGGAGCGCCCGGCGCGTTGGCGCGCCGCACGAACAGCAGCCGCGTCCCGTGCTGGTCGGGGAGGCCGAGCGTGGTCGCGACGCAGAGGACTTTGCCATCGGGCAGGAAGGTGTTGAGCGCGAGCGCGCTCATGCTGAGGGGCACGCTCTGCCACAGACGCGGTCCGGCCTGCAGCGTCCGCCCGCTCGCGCGCGAGTTCGGGCTGCCGGGCTGCGGGTTGCCAACGGGGCTCGTCTCGGTGGCGACGCTGGCGTAGAAATCGAGCGGATGGTCCTTCGCGCCGCTGCTCTCGGCGCCGCGCGCGAGCAGCGCGAGCCAGAGCCCGCCAGGCCCCGCTGCGCCGCTGCACACGATTGCATCCCCGATCGGGACGGTCTCGATCACCGGATCGTGGATCGCTGCCCCCTGCGCGATCTCCACGTTCCAGTCCGAGACGAAGCGGATCAGGCGCTGCGAGACGGCCGAGCCGGCCCAGCCCGGGCGCAGCGCGATCCTCCAACTGCGGTGTTGAGCGCCGGACGCGAGCAGCTTCTGCGCCTCTTCGGGCGCGAGGATCGGCGCGGGGTCGCGCGGCAGGGCGTCGGGGAGCAGGAGTTCGTCCACCACGAGCTCCGTGCGCGCACCGAGCGCGTTGCCCAGGAAGCCGACGATCTTGGCCACCTTCTCCTGCACGGCCGGCGGAGCGGTGACGAACAGCGAACCGTCATGCTCCAGCAGGCTGCGGCCCTCATACTCGAACTCCGGCGCGCACAGCGAGCGCACGAGCTCGATCACGAGCCCCGCGTCGAAGTGCTCACGCTCTTCCAGGCCGCCGGGCGTGCCACGTACGGGCAACACCTGGAACTCGGAATCCGGACGGTAGGGGACGAGCAGCGCCTGCAGGTCGTAGGTGCGCAGTTCGCCCGCCTCGGGCGCGGTGCCGCCGCCGTGGAGCATCGAATACAGGGCCAGGGTCGCAAGGATCATCGCGGTCTCCATTCAGGATTGGGGTGCGGGCAGGGAGTTCTCGATCGCGCGCGCGAGGCGCGCGAGTGTGCTGACATTGCGGTTCGCGCTGGCGGGGTCGTCGAGCAGCGCACGCACGCGGTTGCGTACGGCGAGCGGGCGTCGCGCGAGTGCATCCGCCACCGCGGGCTCGCCGCCGAGCGTGTGCAGCGCGATCAGGGCCGCCGCCTGCAGGGTGCGCTCGCGCAGGCGCGCGAAGAGCGCCGCGAGTCGAGGCAGGTCCTCCGTGCGGCCCTGCTCCGCGGCGAGCAGCAGCGTCCAGCGCCGGTCCGGCTCGGGCAGCGACTCGCTCCCGGCGAGCACGAGGAGCGCGGGGACGAGCTCGGGCGCGGGATTCGCGCAGACCAGCGCGCACAGCTGCACGAGCTCCGCGCGCGAGGCCGAGGGAGCCAGCGCCGCGGCCGAGTCGGGCGCGGTCCGCAGCACGTTTTCGAGCGTGCGCTGCAGCAGCTCGGCGTTGGCTCCGCTCCCCGCGCGCAGGCGCAGCAGCGCCGCGAGTGCCTCGGGCGTTCCACGTGACAGCGCGAGCAGCGCATCGGCCTCGAAGCGTCCCTCGCGCGCTTGGCGTTCGATCCACTCCCAGCCGCCGCTCGTGCCTGCCTGCGCCACGGCGAGCAGCAGCACGTGTTCGTCGATGCCCTCGAGGCGGCCGCTGCCGATCAGTGCGCCGAGCGCGACCTCCGCGAGGGGGATGCGGCCGACGCGCGCGAGGGCCTCGTCGAGGCCGAGCGTCCCGCGCGACGCGAGCCTCAAGAGCACCGGAACCGCGCCGGCGTCGGCCAGGGCGTCGAGCAGCGCCGCGCGCTCGGTCACGTCCCCGCGCCCGCGCGCGAGTGAGTCCTCGATCCAGGGCACGAGTGCGTCGTGCGGAGTGCGCGTGAGCTGTCGCAGCACCATTGCGCGCAGCGCGGGCGACTCCGGCGCGCGGCGCAGCTCCGCCACGCCCGGGGCGCCGAGGTCGACGAGTGCCGCCACGGCTGCGGGCGCGAGCTCGGTGCGCGCAAGCGCCGCGCGCACCCGGGTGGCGCTCTCGCCGTGGACTCCAAGCCAGCGCAGTGCGCGCGCGGCGAGCTGGCTGTCGGCGCCGCCCGCGGCCGCCTGCACCAGGCCCGCGATCGGCCAGCCCTCGCGCGCGAGCGGAGCCATGCGCGCATCGACCTCGACGGTGAAGGCGCTCGCCTCGTCGAGCACGGAGTCGAACTCGGGCGCGCACGAGAGCAGCGCGCGCGCGACCTGCGCACGCGCGGAATCCAGGCGTGCGCGGTCGAGTTCGGGATCCTCGTGCGGGGCGGTCGGCTCGGGCGGGACGCCCGGCGCGGGCTCCGGCTCGAGTGCGACCGGGGGCGGCGAGAGCGGCGCCTCGTCTCGCAGGAACCGCAACCCGACCAGCGCTGCCAATCCGGCTGCGGCGGCCCAGGGCAGCAGTCGCAGCAGCGGGGTCCCTCGTGCGGGCGCACGCACTTCGTCCAGGCGCGCGAGCACGGCGGCGACCTCGTGCTCCAGATCGAGTCTCTCGATCCGCGGCGCAGGCAGAGCGAGCAGCGCCTGCTGCAGCGCCCGCGCGCGCCGCCACTCGCGGCCGCACGCCTCGCAGACGCGCGCGTGCTCCTCGAGCTCGAGTGTGCGCTCGATCGGCAACTCGTCCTCGAGAAGCGCAGAGAGCGAGCGGCGCAAGGCCTGGCAATCCGTCACGCACGGCCTCCCGGCAGCCAACGCGCGAGCGCTCGCGTGAGCAGCGAGCGCGCCTGCATCACCTGTGTGCGCGCGGTCGCGGGGCGCACGCCCGTCAGCTCGGCGACCTCCGCGTATTCGCGGCCCTCGAGCACGCGCAGCACGAGCGCGAGCCGCAGGCGCGGCGGCAGGCAGTCCAGCGCGTGCGCCGTCGCTGCGGCGAGCTCGGCCTCGTGGCTCTGTGCGGCGGCGGAGTGCGACTCGGGCTGAGCGGGATCGTGTTCGCCCAGGGGCGTGCTGTGGCGCAGGGCGCGCGCTCGCGCGTGGTCCGTCGCAAGATGCAACGCGATGCGCGTCACCCAGGTCGAGAAGGAACTCGACTCGCGGAAGCGCGCCAGCGCGGTCCAGGCGCGCACGAAGGTCTCCTGCGCGAGATCCTCGGCGTCCTCGTGGTTTCCGGTGGTGCGATGCAGGAGGGAGTACACGCGTGCGAAGTGAAGGCCGACGAGCTCTCCATAGGCCTGGCGGTCCCCAGCCCGTGCGCGAGCGAGCAGGACGGGCTCCTGGATGGCTCGGCTCATCGTCACGGGGGGAGGGAGCGCCGGGGCCGAGGGAGGCCGCGGGGCAGCGCCTTGGACGGACGCGCGGCGACTGTGTCGATCTTCGTACGGCATTTCTTTCCGGGGACCGAAGCCTAGCGGATGTCCGAGCACCGGTTTCCCGCGCAGGTATGGGCTTCTCGGCTTGAGTCCGCGTGCGCGGCCTACCGATGCAGGGGGGCCGGAATCCGCGTTCGGTTCCGCTGCGTCTCCAGAGGAAGCACCCCCATGATCACGATGGAAGAACTCTTGTCGCTGATGGTGCGACAAGGCGGATCCGACCTGCACGTCTCGGTCAACTCGGCCCCGCGTATCCGCATCGACGGCGAGCTCTTGCCGGTCGATCACCCGCCGCTGACGGCGGACGAGACGCGGCGCCTGGCGACCAGCGTGCTGACCTCGGACCAGATCGCCAAGCTCGACCGCGACTGGGAGCTCGACTGCTCCTTCGGTCTGGAGGGCTCCGGCCGCTTCCGCGCGAACGTCTTCTACCAGCAGGGTGCAGTGGCCGCGGTGATGCGCGCCATCCCGCACGCCGTGCCGGACTTCGAGACCCTGGGCATGCCGCGCCCGGTGTGCGAACGCATCTGCAACCTGCCCTCGGGCCTGGTGCTCGTGACGGGCGCCACCGGTTCGGGCAAGTCGACTTCGCTCGCAGCGATGATCGACTACGTCAACCAGAACCAGCAGGGCCACATCGTCACGATCGAGGACCCGATCGAGTTCACGCACCGCCACAACCGTTGCTCCGTGACGCAGCGCGAGATCGGCGTCGACACGCGCGGCTTCCACGAGGCGCTGCGCAGCGTGCTGCGCCAGGACCCCGACTTCGTGCTCGTCGGCGAGTTGCGCGACCAGGAGACGATCGAGGCGGCGCTGACGCTGGCCGAGACGGGCCACTTGACCTTCGCCACGCTGCACACCTCCGACTGCGTGCAGACGATCAACCGCGTGATCGACGTGTTCCCCGCGCACCAGCAGACGCAGATCCGCACGCAGCTCTCGTTCACGCTCGAGGCCGTGTTCTGCCAGCAGCTGATGCCGCACTCCTCGGGCAAGGGCCGCGTGCTCGCGCCCGAGATCATGCTGGCGAATTCCGCCATCCGCGCGCTGATCCGCGACGGCAAGGGCCACCAGATCTACTCGCAGATCCAGACCGGCGTGCGCATGGGCATGAAGACCATGGCGCAGTCGCTCTCCGAGCTCGTCAAGGCCAACAAGGTCACCGTCGCCGCCGCCGAGCGCGTTCTCTCCGACCCGAACGAGCTGCGCGCCATGCTGCGCGGCGTTGCCTGATCGGGGAAGCCGGGAATGGTACGCGTATCGGCCAAGATCAAGCGGCTGCTCGTCGACGCGGGGCTCGTCTCCGACGCCGACTGGGGCTCCGCCAAGGAGAAGGGCGGCAGCGTGCTCGAGGCGCTGCTCAGCTCGGGCACGCTGCAGGAGGACGGGCTGCTCGAGGCGCTCGGGCGCGCGAGTTCGATCGCGCCGGTGGACCTGACGCGCTGCACGCCCGACCCCAAGGCACTCGAGGCGATCCCGCAGGAGAGCTGCATCGAGCACGGCATCCTGCCGCTCACGCGCAACGGGGACATCCTGACCATCGCTGTCACCGATCCCTTCGACGTGCTGCTGCTCGACGACCTGAAGCGTCGCACCGAGTGCCAGATTCGCCAGGTCGTGAGCCAGCCCGCCGCGCTGAAGCGTGCGATCGATCGCGCGTTCCGCACGGGCGAACAGCAGGTCGAGTCGCTGCTCGGCGAGGTCAAGGCCGGCGGCGAGCTCGAGGTCAAGATCGACAAGGACAAGGTCCAGGATCTCGTCGAGGCCACGGCCGACGTGAAGAGCGAGGACGCGCCGGCGGTCAAGCTGGTCAACCTGATCCTGCTCAACGCGCTCAAGGACAAGGCCAGCGACATCCACATCGAGCCGGGCGACAAGACGCTGCGCGTGCGCGTGCGCGTCGACGGTGCCATGAAGCTCGTCATGACCCCGCCGAAGTCGATCATCAACGCGCTGATCTCGCGCTTGAAGATCATGGCGCAACTCGACATCGCCGAACGCTTCACGCCGCAGGACGGCAAGTTCCAGATCCGCTACGAGGGCCGCACGATCGACCTGCGTCTTTCGATCCTGCCCGTCGTGGGCGGCGAGAAGGCCGTCATGCGTATCCTCGACGGCGGCAACCTGGCGCTGAAGCTCGAGACGATGGGCTACGAGACCAAGGCCCTCGAGGACATCCGCAAGGCGATCAGCGCCTCGTACGGCATGATGCTCGTCACCGGCCCGACCGGCTCGGGCAAGTCGACCACGCTTTATTCCTGCGTGCACGAGGTCGCCACGCCCGACGTCAACGTGGTCACGGTCGAGGACCCGGTCGAGTACCGCATGGACGGCATCAACCAGGTGCCGGTCAATCCCAAGCGCGGCATGACCTTCGCCGGCGCCCTGCGCTCGATCCTGCGCCAGGACCCGGACGTGATCCTGGTCGGCGAAATCCGCGACACCGAGACGGCCGAGATCGCGGTCAAGGCGGCGCTCACGGGCCACCTGGTGCTCTCGACGCTGCACACCAACGACGCAGCCTCGACGATCACCCGACTGATCGACATGAAGATCGACCCCTTCATGGTCTCGTGCTCGCTCCTGTGCATCGGCGCCCAGCGCCTGGCGCGCAAGCTGTGCGAGAACTGCCGCCAGCCGCTCGAGCTGCCAGAGAAGGAACTTCTTTCCGTGGGCTTCCTGCCCGAGGAACTGCCCGGCCTAAAGCTCATGGGTCCCAACCCCGGCGGCTGCGGGCGCTGCAACCAGGGCTACCGGGGGCGCTTTGCGATCCTCGAGACGCTCTACCTCGACGACACCCTCAAGCGAATGATCGTCGAAGGTCGATCCGTACACGATCTGAAACGCCACGCGGTCGAGCAGGGAATGATCACCTTGCGCCGAGTGGGACTCCTCAACGTGATGCGCGGACGCACCTCACTGGAGGAAGTCCTGCGCGTGACGATGGAAGACTGATCCCGACCCCAGAACCCAAGCGCGGACGCAGCACCACGTGAGCACATTCAAGTACGCAGCCAAGGGCCCCGGCGGCAAGACCGTCGAGGGAACGATCGACGCGGCGGATCGCAACGAAGCCGTGGCGGAACTGCGCAAGCAGAACCTGGTCGTCATGCGCGTCGAGCAGTCCGGCAGCGCCAACAAGGCGCCGCGCGCTCCGGGCGGGAAGCTCTCCTTCTTCCAGGCCGGTCCGTCGGCCTCGAAGAACGAACTGGTGCTCTTCACGCGCCAGCTCTCGACGATGGTCGGCGCGGGCCTCGCGCTGCTCGAATCGCTCGATGTGCTGCACGACCAGGCCGAATCGCCGGGCATGAAGAAGGCCACCGGCATCCTCGTCAACGAGGTGCGCAGCGGTGTCGACCTCTCGGCTGCGATGGAGAAGTGCCCCAAGGCCTTCGATCCGCTGTACGTCAGCATGGTTCGCGCAGGCGAAGTCTCGGGCCAGATGGACGTGATCCTCGAGCGCCTCGCGGACTACCAGGAAGCCAGCGAGCACCTGCGGCGCGAGATCCGTTCGGCCATGACCTACCCGTGCATCTCGATGGTGCTCGTGCTGGGCATCACGGCCTTCCTGATGCTCGGCGTCGTGCCCGGGTTCCGCGCGGTCTTCGACTCGATGGACGCGGAGTTGCCCGGCATCACGCAGTTCACGCTCAACACGGCCGAGTTCATGAAGACGCACTGGGCCGTCTGCTTCGGCGGCTTCTTCGGGACGCTCGCCGCGGCCTTCATGTACTCGCGCACCGAGAGCGGCGGCTGGTTCTTCGACCGCTTCTCGCTCAAGGTGCCGGTCTTCGGCTCGCTGATCCGCAAGGTCTGCCTGGCGCGCTTCTCGCGCACCTTCGCCACGCTGATCCGCTCGGGCGTGCCGATCATGGCGACGCTCGACATCGTGGCCGAGACGGCCGGCAACCGCGTCGTCGCGAAGGCCGTGCTCGACAGTCGCGAGAGCGTGCGCGCGGGCAACCTGCTCAGCGAACCGCTGATGCAGGCGCCGGTCTTCCCGCCGATGGTCGTGCGCATGATCGCGATCGGCGAGCGCACCGGCTCGCTCGAGACGCTGCTGGAGAAGATTGCCGAGTTCTACGACGCGCAGGTCAAGGCGGCGGTCAAGTCGCTGACCAGCATGATCGAGCCGATCCTGATCACCGTCATGGGTGTGATCGTGGGCGGCGTCGTGATGAGCGTCTTCCTGCCGATCCTCGACATCGTCGGGAAACTCGGCGGCCAGGGCGGCGGCTAGCAGGGCTGGGACCCCGGGCTTCGAGCCCGGATGGATTCCTGCCGATCGGGCTCAAGTGACAGATCAGAGGCCGCCGATAGGGGCCGAGTATGAAACACCTGCCGTCCCAAAGTGGTGGGGCGGATGGGGAGGGGCGATCCACCTTGGACGCCAGGACAAGGATGCCGGTCACGGCTTCACCGGACCGACGAGGGAAAAAGAAGAACCAACATGATTCGTAGTCGCAAGAACGCGGGTTTCACCCTGATCGAGTTGATGATCGTCGTGGCCATCATTGCCATCATCGCCTCGATCGCTATTCCGAAGTTGATGAGCGCGCGTCTGGCCGCCAATGAGTCGGCGGCGATCTCCACGCTCCGCTCCGTTTCCTCCGCGCAGGCGCAGGTTCAGAGCTCCGGCGCGATCGACACCGACGGCGACGGCGCTGGCGAGTACGGCTACTTTGCCGAACTCGCGGGCTCGCTCCCGATGCGCGTGTCCGCCGCCGGCGTCGCCGCCGCGGGTGCCGTGGGCGTGGACGAACTCAATCCGTCGATCCTGCCGAGCGCTTTCGGCAACGTGACCAACAGCCTCGTGCAGCGCTCGGGCTACTACTTCCAGCTCTGGCTGCCGGACGCCGCCTTCGCCGGTGTCGCCGAAGACGCGGCCGGTGGCGGTAGCGTCGGTGCCGTCGCCAACGTGAGCGCGAACAACGCGGAGATCATGTGGTGCTGCTACGCCTGGCCGATGGACAAGAACTCGACGGGCAACCGCGCGTTCTTCGTCAACCAGGAAGGCGACCTGCTCCAGTGCCAGAACCGCCAGGCGGCCCCCTTCGACGGCGACCCGATCGCCAACCCGGCCAGCGTCGCGCCGGCCTACGACTCGGCCTACAACCTGGCCACCGACATGTCGTCGGGCCTGCGCATCGGCGCCGCGAACGCGGCGGGCGAAATCTGGACCCCGGTCCAGTGATCGAACTCGGCGGCTCGCGCGCCCTTCAAAGGCGCGCGGCTGCCGGTTGAACAGAGGGCGCTGGTCCTTGCGGACCGGCGCCTTCTTCTCATTTGCAAGGACGGCCGATTCCCTCAGATACGGGGGCGGTTTCGGCCGATGCTGGTCCCGAGAAGCAGCGGCCCGGCAGGCATGACGAGGCAGACACGAAACACACGGCGAGGGCCCAGGATGTCGAACGCTCACAAGAGGGCAGGATTCACGCTGATCGAGTTGATGATCGTCGTCGCGGTCATCGCGATCATTGCGGCGATGGCGATCCCGAAGATGCTCAGCGCGCGCCTCGCGGCGAACGAGGCGGCTGCGATCTCGACCATGCGCTCGATCAGCACGGGCGAGGCCTGCTTCCGCTCCACCGGAGTGGTCGACAGCGACGCCGACGGCGCGGGCGAGTTTGGGTATCTCGCCGAGCTCGCGGGTGCGGTTCCGATGCGCGTCTCAGCGGGCGGAGTTGGCGCGGCCGGCGCCGCGTTGCCCGCGACCACGGACATCCTCAACCCCTCGATCCTGCCGCCCCAACTCGGCGCGGTGCAGAACGGGATCGTCGCGCGTTCGGGGTACTTCTACCAGCTGTGGTTGCCGGACGCGACCTACGGCGGCATCCCCGAAGAGGCGAACGGCGGTTGCGTCGCCGGCCCGTTCCCCGACGGGAACACGGGCGAGGTGGCCTGGGCCTGCTATGCCTGGCCGATGGAAGCGGGCAGCACGGGCAACCGCGCCTTCTTCGTCAACCAGGAAGGCGACGTGCTCGGCTGTCCCAACCGCCAGGTCCCACAGTACACGGGTGACCCGGCGAACGGCGGCATCGCGCCCAACTACGACGAGGCGCTGCTCAGCGCGGGCGACATGTCCTCGCACTACCGCGAAGGCGTGCCCGGCGGCGCGGACGGTTCGTCCTGGGCGCTGATCGACTGAGCGAGGAGCTCAGCCGGCACCGAAACCGAAGAGCCGCTGCGCGTTCGCGCTCGTCGCACGCGCGAGTTCCTCGGTTTGTGCTCCGCGCAGCCGCGCGATCTCGCCCAGCGTCTCGCGCAAGAAAGCTGGCTCGTTGCGCTTCCCGCGCCGTGACTGCGGCGCCAGGAAAGGGCAGTCCGTCTCGACCAGCAGCCGTTCCAGCGGCACCGCGCGCGCCGCTTCGCGGTTGCGCTCGTTCTTGGGATAGGTGACGACACCCGAGAACGAGATGTACATGCCGAGCTCGAGGTAGTGGGGGAGTTCCTCGGCGCCCAACGAGTAGCAGTGCATCACGCCGCGCACGCCGCGCTGCTCGCGCAGGAGTTCGAGCACGTCCTCGTGCGCATCGCGGCAGTGCACGATGACCGGCTTGTCGAGTCTGCGCGCGAGCGCGAGCTGCCAGCGGAAGCTCGCCAGCTGCGCCTCGCGCGGCGAGAACTGCTTGAACCAGTCGAGCCCGGTCTCGCCCACGGCGACGCATTCGGGCGCGGCGCACAACTCCTCGATCGCAGCGCGTGTGGCCGCGTCCGCGTGCTGCGCGTCGTGGGGGTGGATCCCCGCAGTCGGGTACACGCCCGCGCGCCCGCGCGCGCACTCGGCGACCGCTCGCGAGCTCGCGAGGTCCGTGCCGACGAGCACGATGCGCGAGATCCCCTCGCGCGCCGCGCGGGCGAAGACCTCCTCGCGGTCGGCGTCGAAGCTCTCCCAGGTGACGTGGGCGTGCGTGTCGGTGATCAATGCTGGCAGAACTTGTCGAGGGCGTCGCGCAGGAAGAGCAGCATGTTCGTGTCGGCTTCCTTGTCCGCGACGCGCGCCAGCAGGCTGCAAGCCGTCTCGCGCGGGAGGATCTTGATCAAGGCCTGCACCGCCATGCGCCGCAGGTAGCCATCGCCTGTCGATTCGAGCAGGATCGCCGAGAGCGTCTTCTGCGCGAGCTGGTTGTCGGGATGCCGGCCGAGCTCCTTGACGGCGCGCACGCGCGCGGCCTCCTCCATGTAGAGGTTCGACGCGACGTCCGCGAGTGCGGGGACGGGATCGGTGTTGGACTTCTCGCAGGCCGTGACCCAGGCGCGCACGAGCCACTCCTGCGGCGGGAGCGTCTGCTTCTCTCGCGCGCGGCGCACGAAAGGCTCGAGGATCTCGAGCGCGCGCTTGGGCTGCACCTCTGCCAGCAGCAGTGTCGCCTCGGTGCGCAGGGCGAGCGAGGTGCCGTACTGCGTGACCAGGTTCTCGAGCAGGACCTTCGAGTCCTCCGGAGCCGCGTGGGCCGCGACGATCAGCAGCGCGCGCTCGACCTCTTCGGGGCGCTTGGCCTCGGGCGTCTCGCGCAGGCGTGCGAGTGCCTCGCGGCCGATCTCCGGACCGCTCGATGTGAGCTCGGCCAGCAGCGCCTTGCCCTCGATGAACTGCGTGTCGTTGACGTCGCTCGTGACCGTCTTCGCGAGCGGAGTGAACAGCTGGACGAGGCGCTCGATACGGTCCTTCGGGGAGGCCTGAGAATGCGAGGGGCTCCCGGGGGCCGTCGATCGGTCGCAGCCGGCGAGCGGCAGCAGCCCGAGCGCGAGCGCGAGGCAGGTGTGCCAAAGCGCACGCTGAGTGCGCGATCCCGACCATCCGGAGGGGGGCCGGGGGGGGACGACAGCCGCGATTCGGTGAGATTCCAGGGAGCGGGAGGAGATTCGGAGGGTGCTGGGCGGCATTCGTCGAGGCTTCCCGCGGGGCGCCTGCGGTCGCGTGCAGGGGCAAAACTCGGGCCGGGGAGCCTATCCCGCAGAGCTCCGGGCGACCAGAACTCGCGCCTACGTCGAAAAAGTTGGCAACCCCGGAAGGGGTGCCCTTATAGTTCGCGGTCCTGCATTTGCCGGATCCCCCCCTCCGGCGCGGGAACCCCTCCCCGCCCTTCGATTCGACTCTCTAAGCCTCCTCATCTCCATGAGAAACCTCGGACTGAGCGCCCTGGCGGCCCTGGCCATGCTCCTCCCGGCCTGTACCGGCGGCGGAAACACCGCTAGCAACGGGAGCATCGGCAACTCGATGTTCATCCTGACCTGTTCCTTGGGCTGCCCCAGCGGCGCCGGCGGTCAGGAGGTCCACTGCACACCGATCAGCATCGCTCCCAACCAGGAGTTCGTGGTCACCTTCTCGCAGCCGGTCGACCCGACCTCGGTGAGCTCGGAGACCTTCAGCATCATCGACACGTTCAGCGGAGCCACGCCGCTGGGCACCCGGCTGGTGGACCCCGTCGATTCGCGCCGAGTGATCTTCCGGCCGGCGATCAGCTTCGACTTCCAGGGCAACCCGACCTTCGGATTCTCCTCGGGGGCCAGCTACTCGATCGTGATCAAGGGCACCACGCAGGATCCGACCGGGCCGTACATCCGCAGCGTCGGGGGCAAATCCAACTCCAGTCGTATGTCGTGCCAGATGGCGACGACCAGCACCCCGATCGACTACGTCCCGGGCGCGCCCTCGGTCACGGTGAAGGTCGACCTCGCGCACGCCCCGGGTGATCCGGTGAGCCAGTGGCAGAACTTCGACGGGGAGGACGCGACGGACGTCTGGACCCAGTCGACCGTGCGCCTGATCTTCGACGACATCATGAACCCGGTGACGCTCGCCAACCAGGCGACGCACCAGTCGACCTTCGTGACCATCAAGGTCGACGTCGACGGTGACCTGAGCACCACCGTGGACCAGATCACGCTCTCGGGGCTGTACGTCGTCACGGTGGACCTCGCCAACCTGACGACGGTGCTCACCTTCACGTCGTCCTCGGGCATGCCCTCGAGCGGAGACCCGCTCGTGAACCCGCTGCCGCGCCTGGTCGTGGTCAACTTCCCGTCCGCCATCCAGGACCTCGCGGGCAACGGGCTCTCGAACGCGGGTTCGATCCACTTCACGCCGGAGTTCACCGCGCACGACGCGGTCACGCTGCCGGACATCGACGGCGAGAACTTCAACGACACGATCTACGACCAGTCGAGCATCTCGGCTGGCACCTGGGGCAACGGCCGACTGACGCGCGGCTTCGGCGGCGGCTCCGGCCGCCTGGGTGAAATTCGCATCCGCCAGGGCGCGCCGGTCGACCTGAGCACCGATTCGCAGGTGTTCCCGCTCGACGCCACGGTCTATCCCGCGGCTGTCGTCACGCGCGACCTGCTCGACAACTCGATCCCGGTCGTCGACTACGATCCGGCCGATCCGCAGAGCTGGCCGACGATCACAGTCACGAACGGCATCTTCGAGTTCAGCTCGCTCACGATCGAACCGGGAGCCTCGCTGAAGTTCCATGGCACGCACCCCGCGCGCGTCCTCGTCCGCGGCCCGGTGCAGATCCAGGGCAACAGCACGATCGACGTCACCGGCTCGAGCGCCGACAGTCAGGACTCGAGCGTGCTCACGGGTAGCAGCGGAGCCGCGGGGGGCCCGAACGCCGGTTCCGGTGGCGATGGGGCGGACCGCTTCAACAACGCCGCGTTCCCCAGCCTGCTGACGGTGGGTGGCGTCGCGAACCCGGGTTCGGACATCAACGGGGCGCCGGGTGGCGGAGTCGGACAGGTCGCCGGGCTCGGCGCCGCGCACGGGGGCACCGTGTTCCCGCTGTCGAATTTCCCGACCTCCAACGTCGCTCCGCCTGCGGTCTCCGGCGGACTCGCCTACACCTACGACGAGTTGCACTTCTCGCTCCTCAGCGGCTGCATCAGCATGCAGGCCGGCGCGGCGGGCGGCGGCGGCACCTACGGGGATGGCACGCTCGTCAGCGGTGGAGCGGGTACGGGCAACTCTCCCCAGCTGCTCACGGGCCTCGGCGACTCGAACCTCCCGCCGAACACGCTGCCCGGTGCTGGAATCCCGATCGAACCGCCGGATCCCGCGAGCGGGCACTTCGTGCGCAAGCTCGATGCGGACATCGGCAATCTGCGCGGCGGAGCCGGCGGCGGTGGCGGCGGCTGCTCGCTGTTCGGAACCTCCACGCCCGAACTCTTTGCTCCCTGCGCGAACGGCGGGCAGATGATCGGCGCGGATGGCTACCAGGACAACAGTGGTGCCGGTGGCGGCGGTGGCGGTGGCGCCCTCCAGCTCGTCTCGGGCAGCGCGATCTTGCTCGACGGCGTCATCGACGCGCGCGGGGGCAACGGTGGAAGCGGCAGCACCACGGTCACGACCGACCGCAAGAAGCAGGCTGCACCGGGCGGCGGTGGAACTGGCGGCGCCGTGCGCCTTCAGGCTCCGCTCGTCAGCCTCGCTCCGGTGGCCGGGCGCATCAACATCACGGGCGGCGCCGGCGGCATCACCGACATGAACCACCGCACCGGCCAGATCGGCGGCGGTTCCGCGGCGAATTCGATCGGCGGCGCCGGCAGCAGCGGCCTCGTGCGCATCGAGGACTCGACCGGCCTGCTCACGCGCGCCACCGAGGCGCCCTGGGTGCTGCCCTTCGACCCGACGCACCTGCACGCTGGCTCCGGCCTGCCCGAGTCGGAGGACTTCCTCTCGGTCGGCAACTGGTCGCTCCCGCGCAAGCGTCCCGAGAGCTTCAGCGCGTCGACCTCGTGCTGGATGCAGCCTGCGGAGTCGTTCTTCGTCCTGAGCTTCGACGCGGACGATCTCCTGAACGCGGACCCGGCCCTGCGCTACGGCTGGAACATGGACGTGATCTACAACTCCGGTTCCGGCGAGCAGCTGATCCATTACCGCGGTCCCGACCCGAACCTGCCCTTCCCCTCGGGCGACTTCCAGTCGAACCTCGGCAACACCCTCAACCACGGCCTCGCCGCGGGCCAGGGTTCCTACTTCGCGATCCGTTTCCAGGGCGCGAAGTCGAAGTCGAGCGTCGCGGGCCACCCGTGTGACGTCAACCTGTACGGCGCCGCATCGGACATCGTCACCGGCTCGCTCACCCCCTGGGTGCGCCACCCTGCGGACCTGAACCAGTTCAGCCCGCACCCCGACATGATTCGCTACACGCTCGTGTTCGACAACGCGCTGGTGACCCCGGGCTCGATCGGCTCGTTCATCAAGGGTGTGACGAACCTCAAGATCCGCACGCAGCCGGACTGATCCCGGTTCGCGAGCGCAATCGAAACGCCAAGGGCCGCCGTGAGGCGGCCCTTCGCCTGGAACGGGAGATGCCCGACACCACCCTTCCCATCGGGAGCGCGCGAGGCGTGCTCGTCCGCAGCCGCTGGCTGATCGCAGAGGGCGCGCAGCCCGTCCGCGAGGGCGGGCTGTGGATCGTTCGCGGGCGGATCGAAGGTGTGCTGCGCTCGCCCGGCGAGGTCCGCGCGTGTCAGCGCCGGCGTTCCCCGCGCATGGTCGACCTCGGCGACGCGCTCGTCGCGCCGGGCTTCGTCGATGCGCACGCGCACCTCGAGCTCAGCGCGCTCGCCGCTCGCGTGCCCGCGGGCAGGAATTTCGCTGCGTGGATCCGGACCCTGATCGCCGAGCGCGGCAAGACGAGCTCCAAGCGGCTCGCCGCCGGCGCGCGAGCGGGCGCGGACGCGCTGCTCGCGAGCGGGACCACGCTGGTCGCGGACATCGACTCGCTCGGGCTGCTCGCGCGCGCCTTGCGCGGCCACCCGCTGCGTCGCATCCCATTCCACGAACTGCTCGACGCGCGCGACCCCGCGCGCACGCGGCCCGCGCTCGCGCGCGCGCACGCCGCCCTGCGCGCTGCGCGACGACTGGGACACGGGCTCTCGCCGCACGCGCCGACGACGGTCAGCGCCGCGCTCGCCTCGGGCATCGCGCGCCTGGCGAAGCGCCGCCGCGCGCGCGTGATGGTGCACTGGGCTGAGACGGCCGAGGAGGAGCGCTGGCTCGAGTCGGGCGAGGGTCCGCTCGCAGCGCTGCTCGGCGCCTCGCCGTTGCAGCGCGGTCTGGATCTGCTCGAGGCGGCGGGCCTGCTCGGGCGGCGCACGCTGCTGGTGCACGGCAACCTGGCCCGCCCCGACGAGCGCGAGCGCGTCGCACGCGCCGGCGCCGTGCTGGTGCACTGTCCGGGCACGCACGCCTTCTTCGCTCGCCCGCGCTTCGCCCTCGGCGCATGGCGTTCCGCGGGGGCACGCCTGGCGCTCGGGACGGATTCGCTCGCGTCCAACGGCGCGCTCGACATGCGCGCGGAGATCGCGCAGCTCCTGCGCACACAGCCCGCGCTCCATCCGCGCGAGGCCTGGCTGCTCGGCACGCGCGACGGGGCCGAGGCGCTCGGGCTGGCGCAGCGCGCAGGCGAACTGCGCCGCGGCGCCTTTGCGGATTTCGCCGTCTTCGGAGCGGGGCCCGCGCGCGCGGGCGAGATCTGGGAGCACCTCTGCCGCCCGGGCGCCCCGGTCCGGGAAGTCTGGATCGCCGGCAAGCCCGTCTTTCGGGCGGCTCTCGAACCGGAAAAACCTCTCCGCAGCTGAACTTCGGCCGCCGCCCGCCAGAATAGGGACCCGCCCCCCCGCTCATGGACCTCGAACCCCGATCGGCCACCCCGGCCTCGTCTGCGCTCGCGCGCGAACGCGCGCTTGAACTCCTCTCGCGCGGCAAGCGCTTCGTGCTCTCGGGCCATCAACGCCCCGACGGCGACTGCCTGGGCGCGCAGGCCGCGCTCGCGAGCCTGCTCCTGGACCAGGGCCGCGAGGTGTGGATCTACAACCCCGACCTGCCTGAGAAGCGCTACGCCTACCTGGGCGAGAAGGTGCAGCAGCGCGCGTTCACCGGCGGCGACCTGCCGCTGCACGACGTCAGCGTGCTGCTCGACTTCTCGGAGCTCACGCGCACGGGCGATCTCGCGCCGGTGCTCGCCAAGCATCCCTCGAAGAAGCTCGTCGTCGATCACCACATCCACCACGGCGCGCCCTGGTGGGACGAGTGCTACGTGGACGTCACGGCGTCGGCGACGGGCCTGCTCGTGCGGCGCATCGCGCGCGAACTGGGCTGGAAGCTCGACCGCAGCGCGGCGCAGGGCGTCTTCACCTCGCTCGTGACCGACACGGGCTGGTTCAAGTACTCGAACACCGACGCGGAGACGCTGAGTGTCGCCGCGGAGATGATCGCGCTGGGCGTCGAGCCTTCGAGCATCTTCGACAAGCTCTACCAGCAGCGCACGCGCCATCACCCCGCGTACCTCGCGCGCCTGCTGGCGCGCACCGAGTACCTCGCCGATGGCCGCCTCGCGGTGGTGGACCAGCCGCTGGCCGAGAAGCTCGATCCCGACCTCGTCGACAGCGACGAGTTGCTCGACATCCTGCGCTCGGTCGCGAGCGTCGAGGTCGTGCTCTACCTGCGCGAGATCCCAAGCGGCGCGTGCAAGCTCTCCGCGCGCTCGAAGACCGACTACGACGTCAACGCGCTCGCGCGTCGCTTCGGCGGCGGCGGGCACCGGAAAGCCTCGGGCGCGACGATTCCCGGGACGCTCGGCGACGTGCGCCCGCAACTGGTCACGGCCGCTCTGGAGGGCTTCGGCGCATCCGCGCCGACTCCGCGATGAAGGTCGCGATCATCTCCGACCTGCACTCCAACCGCGAGGCGCTCGAGGCGGTCTTCGCGCACATCCGCACGCTGGGCATCGGCACCGTCTACTGCCTGGGTGACGTCGTCGGCTACGGCCCCGAGCCCGAGTTCTGCGTCGACATGGTGCGCGGCCACGCCTCGCTGTGCCTGATGGGCAACCACGACGAGGCGCTCTTCCGCGATGCCTCCGATTTCAACCCGCACGCGCGCGAAGCGATCGAGTTCACGCGCGCGCGCATGAAGCCCAAGTGGTACCACTCGACCGAGCGCAAGGCGCGCTGGGAGTGGCTGCGCGAATTGCCGCTGACGCACCAGGAGGGGCGCTTCCTCTTCGTGCACGGCAGCCCGCGCGATCCGGTGCGCGAGTACGTCCTGTCGACGGACGGCTTCCTGAACCCCGACAAGCTGCGCTCGATCTTCGATGGATTCCAGGGCGTGTGCGTCGGCGGCCACACGCACCACCCGGGCGTGCACGACGAGGAACTGCGCTTCCACGGACTCGAAGGGCGCGAGAGGCTGACGCTGCCGCTGCCGCAGGGCCGCAAGTGGTTCGTCAACGTCGGTTCGACCGGTCAGCCGCGCGACGGCGACCCGCGCGCGTGCTACGCGGTGCTCGAGGACGAGCAGGTCACCTGGCACCGCGTCGCGTACGACTACCGCGCGACGATGCAGAAGATCCTCGACACGGGCGTGCTGAGCGAGGTGCTCGCGCGCAGGCTCGCGGTCGGAAAGTAGCGCGCCTCAGCCGATGCGCAGCGCGCTGCGCATCACGTGCCCGAGGATCTGCGGGTTCTTGCGCATCCGGCGGATCGAATAGGGCCGCCACTCCGGGCCGTAGGGCACGTACACGCGCACGGTGTGGCCGGCCTCGCGCCACTTCTTCCAGAGCTCTTCGCGCACGCCCATCAGTACCTGGAACTCGTACTGCTCGCGCGTGTAGCCGGCCTGCTTCAGCACCGCGAGGCACTGCTCGGCGAGCAGGTCGTCGTGTGTCGCGAGCGCGACGAAGGCCTTGCGCGCAGCGAGCTTCTTGACGCACTCGACGTAGGCCGCGCGGATCGGTTCAGGCTGGGTGTGTGCGATCTGCGCGGGCTCGAGGTAGATGCCCTTCACCATGCGCACGTTGAGCGGACCAGGGGGGATCGCGTCGATGTCCTTGGGCGTGCGGAACAGGCGCGACTGCAGCACGATGCCGGTGTTGGCGTGCTTGGCGCGCAGCGCGGTGAAGACGCGCAGCGTCCCGTCGGTGGTCGGATGGTCCTCCATCTCGACGCGCAGGAACAGTCCGAGCTGCGCGAGGTGCCCGGCGAGATCGGAGTAGAGTTCGAGCGCGAGATCCTCGCGCAGCGAGAGTCCGACGTGCGTGGGCTTGACCGACACGTAGGCGGCGAGCTTGCTCTTGGCGAGAGCTCCACCGAGGCGGCCTTGTAGGTCGCGACCACGTTGCGCGCCTCGCGTTCGTCGTGCACGTTCTCGCCCAGGACGTCGAGGATCCCCGGATGGCCGAGCGCCGCGAGCGCGCGCAGCCGGTCGAGGGCCTCCGCGAGCGTCTCGCCGGCGATGTAGCGCGCCGCCAGACGCCGCATGACCGGCTTGGGTACGTAGGGCAGGAGGAAGAGCACGGGCCGGGTGAGGAGCGCCATGGGTGCCATCGGGGCGCGCGAGTCTAGCGTTGGCGGGGGCGGATCTCGCGCTCTAGGATGCCGCACATGTCCGGATCCGGATCGGAAGATGCGCGGGTGGTGCTCGTGACCGCTCCCGAGATCGGCGTCGCACGCGCGCTGGCCCGCGGCCTGCTGGAGCGCCGCCTCGCCGCCTGCGTCAACCTGCTCCCCGGTCTGGAGAGCCACTACCGCTGGAAGGGGGCCTTGGAGAGTGCGAGCGAGGTGCTGCTGCTGGTCAAGACGCGCGCCGCGCACCTGCCGCGCCTGGAGGCCTTCCTCGCGCAGGAGCATCCCTACGAGTGCCCCGAGTGCATCGCGCTCGAACCCGCGCACGTCGAACGCAGCTACCTGGAATGGCTGCTCGCCGAGACCGCGCCATGAGGGCGAGCGCCGCTTTCGCCCTCGCGTTCGTCACGGCCTCGTTCGTCGCGGGCTGTGCGCCGACGCGCCCCGGCTTGCCTGCGCGCAACCTGGTCCTCGTCACGTTCGACGGGCTGCGCGCGGATCAGCTCTCGTGCTATTCGCACCCGCTGCCGAGCAGCCTGCTTCCGACCGATCCGATCGAGCGCGCGGAAGGCCGCGCCTTCGGCCTCGACGAGCTCGCTCGCGCCGGTGTGGTCTTCGCCGACGCGTACGCTCCTTCGGCGCTCACGCTGCCCTCGCTCGCGACGCTCTTCACCGGGCTGCCGCCGGTCGCAACCGGCGTCCTCGACGATCGCTCGCGCCTGCCGCTCGACCAGCCCACGTTGGCGGAGCTCGCGCGCGACGCGGGCTTCGAGACGGCCGCGTTCGTCTCGCACCCCAAGCTCGACTTGCTCTCGGCGGTCGGGCGTGGTTTCGAGACCTCGCACTGGTTCCGCAGCGACGGCGAGGCGCTGGGTGCGGCACGCGAGTGGATGGCGCGCGATTTCGGCGACGCGCGGCCGGTGTTTCTGTGGATCCACCTCTCGGGGCTCGAGCCGCCCTGGGAGGCGATCGGGAAGAGCGAGATCGGCCGGCGCGAGATGGAGCCGCTGCGCTTCCTCGATCCTGGCTACCAGGGTCCCGTGGACGCCTCGCCGGGGTTCTTCGAGCGCGTCGCCAAGGGCGAGCTGCAGCTCGCGCCGCAGGACCGCGCCGCGTTCGCACAGCTCTACGACGGCCGCATCGCCGCGGTCGCGGGCCGCATGACGAGCTTTCTGCAGTCCGCCTTCGACTACAACCGGCGCGGTGCGGAATCGACGGAGTTCTGGTCGCGCACCTTGCTCGTCCTGACGGCGACACACGGTTTCGATCTGGGCCAGCGCGGCAGCCGTGTCGCGGCCGAGATGCGCGACGATTTCCTGCGCGTGCCGCTGATCCTGCGCCACCCCGACAGCCTGACCGGCGAGCGAGTGTTGCGGCCCGTCGTCGAGCTCTCCGACGTGCTCCCGACGCTGGTCGAGCTCTTCGATCTCCCGCGTCCGCGCGTGCTCTGGGGCCGCTCGCTGCTCTCGCTCACCGACGTGCGTCCGGCGCAGGGCTTCGTCGAGCGCAGCGCCGTCACGCAGAGCGCCGAGCGCATCTTCAGCGCGCGCGATGGGCGCTGGCGCCTGGTCTGGAGTCCCTACCGCTCGCGCATGGCGGAGGGGGACCCGCACCGCGAGCTGCCCGCGGTGGCGCTCTACGACCGTTCGCTGGGCATGCCGGAGGGGGACGTTGCCGCCCTGCACCCCGAGGTGGTCGAGCGGCTGCAGGCGCAGATCAAGGACTGGATCACGCGGCAGGCCTTCCGGGTGCCCCTGCCACTGGAATCCAGGCGCAGCCCCGAGACGCCCGGCGGCTGAGCCCCCGACCGGGGGGATGGGGCTCAAGGCCGCGGCGCGGAGGGTCGATTTCCATCCCGTCCCATGCTCTGCGCCCTGCTGCTGCTGGCCCTGGTCGAGGAACCGAGCGCCGCACCGATCGCCGCGCTGCGGCGCGAGTGCTTCGTGATCGAGGACTCCACGCCCGGCGCCGCCTCCGATCCGGTCGGTTGGGCCGAATTCCTGCGCCGCGAAGACCACGGCGGCATGCTGCTCGAGTGCGAGTACGTCTTCGTGCGACCCGGACGCGGCGAGCGCTGGCGCGTGCGGCACGTCGAGAAGCTCACCGACAACGGCCCGCAGCTCGTGTGGCGCGAGATCGGTACCGCCGCGGGCCGCACGCTGACGCTGGAGCGCACGCGCGAGGGCGACCAGTGGCGCTGCCAGGCTTTCGAGCGCGACGAATCGGTGCGCTCGACGCTGGACACGGGCGCGGGCGCCGTCTTTCCGCTGTACTTGATCGAACTCGCGCGCAACGGGCAACTCGGCGCCGCGGAGCTGACGCTCTTTGATCCGCTGGAGAGCGCACTCGTCTCGCGCCATGCGACGACGGTCTACGCGCCCGCGAGCGGGGAGCACACGCGCACGCTCGAACTGCACCGCCCTGACGCCACGCTCGCCGGACGCTATGTCTTCGCGGGCAGTGAGTTGCGCAGCTTCCAGTGGCAAGAGGGCGGTTGGGTGGCGCGCAGGATCGACCCCGAGCAGTACAGCGCGGCGGTGGGGGGTGCCGTCGAGCTCTCCGGGGCGCGCGCGCGGGCGCCCGCCTGTTCGGATTCGGCAAAGTAGCGCCCTGGGGAGCACAGGCTTCGTCCGGGCGCAGCGGGCGTTCTGGTACTCTGTGCAGTCTGCCCCCCATGCGTCGAAACGCGTCCGTCGCCTCCCTGTGTGCACTGGCTGCAGGGATCGGTTCCTCCCTGTTCCTCGCCTTCCTGCCCGGCTGCAAGAGTGCGGCCGCGCAGCGCGCGCAGGCCGACAAGGAAGTCTACGAGCTCGTCGCCGCGCGGCGTGCGAAGCTCGGCTTCGACGGTGCGGAGTTCACGATCGATCCGCCCAAGGACAGCCTGCGCGCGCGCATCCTCGCGGGCGACGCGCACGGCAGCGGACCGCTCAAGCTTCCGCAGGTGCTCGAGATCGCCGGCGAGAACAGCCGCGACTACCGTGCGCAGCGCGAGAAGCTCTACCTCGCCGCGCTCGACCTCACGCTGGAGCGCTGGCAGTTCAAATTGCAGCGCACAGGCGAGCTCGACGCCGGCGTCGCGGGGACGGGAGATACGGCGGAGACTGCCAGCGCCGGGGGCAGCTTCGGCCTCTCCAAGCTGCTCGGCAGCGGCGCGAACATCGCGCTCGACATCGGTGCGGGCATGGCGCGCTCGCTGACCTTCCAGGACGGCTGGCACGTGGGCACGAACCTGGGCCTCTCGGTGACGCAACCGCTGCTGCGCGGCTTCGGCAAGCGCATCGTGATGGAGCCGCTGACGCAGGCCGAGCGCAACCTGGTCTATGCGGTGCGCGCCTACGAGCGCTACCGCCACACCTACGCGGTCGACCTCGCGACGCGCTACTGGCGCCTGCTGCAGAGCATGAACACCGTGCAGAACCAGGAGCGCAACCTGAAGAGCGTGCAGGCGCTGAGCGAGGAGAACATCGCCAAGGCCAAGGCCGGCCGGCTCTCCGACATCGAAGTCGGCCAGGCGCACCAGCAGGAGCTCACTTCGCAGAACGCACTGATCGACGCGCAGGCGCGCCTGGCGACCGCGCTCGACGACCTCAAGCTCTTCCTCGGCCTGCCCGTGCAGTTCGACCTGGAGATCGACACGAACGCACTCGAGGAGCTCTCGCAGCAGGCGTTGGGTGACGAATTGCCCGAGGAACTCGTGCTGCCCTTCGCGCTCACACACCGGCTCGACCACCTGACCGTGCTCGACCAGTTCGACGACAGGAAGCGCAAGGTGGTCGTCGCGGCGGACCAGCTGCGCTCGGGCCTGACGCTGGCCGCGAATGCCGGGGTGGCGAGCGCGGATGGCAAGCCGCTCGACTACGACTTCTCGCAGACGACCTGGTCCGCGACGCTCAGCTGGCAGCTGCCGATCGACCTGCTCCCGCAGCGCAACGACTACCGCAAGTCGATCATCGACCTCGAGTCCGCCGCGCGCGCCTGCGAGGCGAGCCACGACACGATCGAGGCCGACCTGCGCGACGAGCTGCGCACGATGCACTCGCAGCGCGAGGGCTACCGCATCCAGCAGAGCGCCGTCAGTCTGGCCGAACGCCGCAGCGCGAGCACCGACATGAACAAGGCCGCTGGCCGCGCGAACACGCGCGATGCCCTGGAAGCCCAGGACGCGCTGCTGCAGGCGCGCAATTCTGCGACCTCGGCCCTGATCGACTACACTCTGGCGCGCCTGGCGGTCTGGCGCGATCTGGAGATCCTGCGCGTGGACAAGGACGGCATCCACGCCGACGAAGATGCGCTCCAGCACCCCGATGCAGGCGGAGCGGAAGCGGGCCAAAAGCCTGCCGGAGGCTGAACGATGGCGAAGAACAAGACGAGCAGGCCCTGGATCTGGATCGTGCTGCTGCTGGTCGTGGCCGCGGGCTGGTGGGGCGGCAAGGCCTCCGGGCTCTTCGGCGGGGCCCCCGTCGCGGAGATGAAGGGCGCGCGCGTGAAGCGCGGCCCGCTCACGATCAGCGTGCTCGTGCGCGGCAGCCTCTCCGCCAAGGACGCCGTCAGCGTCAAGAGCGAGATCGAGGGGCAGACCACGATCCTCTCGCTCATCCCCGAGGGCACGATCGTCAAGCCCGGCGACCTGCTCTGCGAACTCGACTCCGCGGCGCTGATCGAGAAGAAGGTCGCGCAGGAGATCAACGTCCAGAGCGCGGAGGCGACCTACACCAAGGCCAGCGCGCAGTACGACATCCAGGAGAGCCAGAACAAGAGCGACATCGAGGCCGCGCAGCGCAAGCTCGACTTCGCCAAGCTCGACATCGAGAAGTACGAGGGTCTGGAGAAGCGCCAGCAGCTGAAGGAGGCCGACAACAAGATCCAGGTGGCGGACTCGCAAGAGAAGCTCGCCGCGACCACCGCGAAGTGGTCCAAGGATCTCGCCGACCAGGGCTTCCTGACGCAGTCCGAACTCGACAGCGACAACCTCAAGCTGCTGAGTGCGCAGACTTCCTTCGAGCAGGCCCAACTCGCCAAGGACCTGCTCGTCAAGTTCGACGACCCGCGCAAGCGCACCGAGCTCGACGCCAACCTCGAGGAGGCCGATCGCGGCCTGGACCGGGCCAAGCTGAAGGCGGAGGCGATGATCGCCGACTACAAGTCGGGCAAGCTCTCGAGCGAGGCCAAGCTCAAGCTCGAGCGCGAGAAGCTGCAGAAGTACATCGAACAGCTCGACAAGACGAAGCTCCGCGCGCCCGCCGCCGGCATGGTGGTCTACGCGCGCGTCGAGAGCGGCCGCATGGGCAACGACTCGCCGATCGCCGAGGGCACGACCGTGCGCGAGCGCCAGGAGATCATGCAGATCCCGCGCAAGAGCGGCATGGTCTGCGAGGGCAGCGTGCACGAGAGCGTGCTCAAGCTCGTCGCGCCGGGCATGGCCTGTCGCATCACGATCGACGCGCTGCCCGGCATGGAGTTCCCCGGCGAGGTGCAATCGATCGCCGTGCTGCCCGACAAGGGCAGCTGGTGGTCCAACCCCAACGCGCGCCTGTACCCCGCGAGCGTCGTGATCAAGCCGCTCGCCGATCCGACGCCCGAGCAGATCAAGGCCTACGGCGACATGCGCCCGGGCATGTCGTGCCAGATCGAGATCCTCTCGGCGCAGATCGAAGATTGTCTCTACGTGCCGGTGCAGTGCATCGTGCTCGACAAGGGTGAGACGACGGCCTTCCTGCACACCGGCGCGCACCCCGAGCAGGTGCGCGTGAAGGTCGGCCGCTCGAACGAGAAGTTCGTCGAGGTCACCGAGGGCCTGAAGGAGAACGACGAGGTGCTGCTCGCGCCGCCGCCGGGCTTCGTGCCCGCGCAGGCCGAGGACAAGCCCAGCGACATGCCCAAGGCGGCGCAAATGCCCAACGCAGCTCCCGGTGCGGCACCCGGTGCGGCTCCGTCTGCTGCGGGCGCGAACGCTCCGCCCGCGGCGCCCACGGCCGACGGCGCACAGGATCCCGGCCAACGGCCGCGCCCGAACTTCGATCCCGCGAACTTCGACCCCAGCCAGCTGCAGGGTCGCATGAAGGAGCGCTGGGATGCGATGAGCGAAGAGGAGCGCGCGAAGTTCCTCGAGAACATGAAGTCGGGCAACTTCGGCGGGGGCGGCAACGGCGGCGGACGCCGTGGCGGCGGCCGCGGCAACCGCGACGGTGGCGCCGGCGGCGAGACCAAGCCCGCCGAGAGCTCCGGCGGCGGGGGCGGCAAGTAGCCTCTCGATGCCGACGAAGGAGGCAGCGCAGGCTCGCGACCGTGCGGGCGAACCCGTCGTCGAGCTGACGGACGTCGAGCGCGTCTATCGCATGGGCAACAACGAGGTGCGCGCGCTCGACGGACTCACGTTCACCTTCCGTGCCGGCGAGTACTGGTCGATCATGGGCAGCTCGGGCTCGGGCAAGTCGACGCTGCTCAACCTGCTCGGCTGCATCGACCGGCCCTCGAGCGGCTCGTACAGGATCCGCGGCACCGAGGTCGCGACGCTCGACGACGACGAGCTCTCCGAGATCCGCGGCCAGCACATCGGCTTCGTGTTCCAGTCCTACAACCTGATCGCGCAGCTCAACGTGCTCGAGAACATCCTCGTGCCGCTCTTCTACTGGGACGAGCCGCCGCCGGATGCCGAGGAGCGCGCGCGCATGCTCGCGGAGCGCGTCGGCCTGGGCGGGCGCCTGGAGCACAAGCCCAACGAGCTCTCCGGCGGCCAGCAGCAGCGCGTCGCGATCGCGCGCGCGCTGGTCAACAATCCCGCGATCCTGCTCGCCGACGAGGCCACCGGCAACCTCGACAGCAAGACCGCGCAGGAGATCCTGGCGCTCTTCGACGAGCTACACGAGGAGGGCAAGACGATCCTGCTCGTGACGCACGAGCCGAGCGTCGGCCGCCGCGCCGAGCACACGCTGCGCCTCTCCGACGGCCGCATCGCCGAGGTGACGCACAACCGCGAGGGAGCCAGCACATGAAGGGCGGATTGATGCGGACGGTGCGGTTGGGCGTGTCGAGCCTGCTGCTGCACAAGCTGCGCAGCATCCTCACCACGCTGGGGGTGCTCTTCGGCGTCTCGAGCGTGATCGCGATGCTCGCGATCGGCGAAGGCGCCAGCAAGCACGCGCAGGAGCTGATCCGCGAGCTCGGAAGCCAGAACGTGATCCTGCGCAGCGTCAAGCCGCCCGAGGACGTCGTCACCGGCGGGCAGCAGTCGCGCATGGCGTCCTATGGCCTGACCGCGTCCGACTTCCGCCGCATGCGCGACTCGTTCCCCGGCGTGGTGCGCGCCGTGCCGGTCAGCATCCTGCAGCAGGAAGTGCGCTACGAATCCCGCGCGCTCAACCCGCGCGTGCTCGCGACGACCTGGCAGTACCGCGACGTCACCGGCCGGCCGATCTGCGAGGGCCGCTTCCTCTCGCCCGACGACGAGCGCTCGGTCTCCAACGTCTGCGTGCTCGGCTACGAGGTCGCGCGCTACCTGATCCCCTTCGAGAGCGCGGTCGGCAAGAACATCAAGATCGGCTCGGAGTACTTCACCTGCGTGGGCGTGATGCTCCCGCGCGTGCCGCTCTCCGCCGACCCGCCGCAGGCCGGCGCCGACGTCACGGGCGAGGTCTTCATCCCGATGGAGACCGGCATCAAGTGGTTCGGGGACATCCAGGTCAAGATCCGCAGCGGCTCGCGCGAGATGGAGCAGGTCGAGCTGCACGAGATCTACGCCCAGGTGGACGCGTCCGAGCACGTCGAACTCGTAGCCAACGCCGCCAAGGCGATGCTCGCGCGCAACCACAACCAGATGGACTACAACGTCGTCGTGCCGCTCGAGCTGATGATGAAGGAGGAGGAGACCAAGCGCACCTTCAACATCGTGCTCGGCTCCATCGCCGGCATCTCGCTGCTCGTGGGCGGCATCGGGATCATGAACGTGATGCTCGCGACCGTGACCGAGCGCACGCGCGAGATCGGCATCCGCCGCGCGCTGGGCGCCAAGCGCAAGCACATCGTGACGCAGTTCCTGGTCGAGACCGTCGTGCTCTCCGTCGGCGGCGGCCTGCTGGGCATCGCGCTCGGCCTCCTGATCCCGGTGATCGTCGAGAAGACGGCCAACATGCCCACGATCGTGACGCCCACGGCGCCGCTCTTGGCCTTCGGCATCTCGGCTGCGATCGGCGTGATCTTCGGCCTCTATCCCGCCTGGCGCGCGGCGAACATGGACCCGGTCGACGCACTGCGGCACGAATAGCGCGAGGGGCGCTACTCCTTCGGCAGCGGCAGCACGCGGATCCCGCCGCCCGTGCGGCCGCGGACGGTGACGGTCATGTGCCCGGGCGGCTCGCCCTTGTGCGTGACCACGATCGAGCGCAAGCCGTCGAGCGCGACGGCCCAGGCGAGGCCCTCGGCGATCTTCACCGACTGCGGCGGGCCTTTGCCGCGCTGCAGCTCGAAGACCAGATCACCCGGGCCGTCGTTGCGCAGCTGCACCTGCTCGCCCGAGAGCCCGTCGATGCGCATGCGGTCCTGGACCGTGGTCTGGATCGTGGCGTGGGGGAGCGTCGAGCAGGCGGCGAGGAACACGAGGGACGCGGCGAAGAGCGTGCGCATGGCGGGGACTCCGGCTCGAGAAGCTAGACGAGCCGCGCCCGCAGCGCCAGCGCCTGCGAGAGGCGTGGTATCCTCGAGACCGAGGTGCGAGAGATGACTCGAACACGACACGCACATGTACATCGAGGACAAGGGCGGAGCGGGGCGGGCCGCGGCGCATCGGGCGAGTCCGTTCACGCGGGCGCGCACGCCACGCGGGACGTTCGTTCGACGTCCCGGGGCCGCACAACTCTACGCGGTTGGGCGGGTCGGCCCTCCGGGATCCCGGGCCGGAAGAAGCAGGGCGGAGTCGGCTACGGATCGGGGCCGGTCGAGCGATGAAGACGACGCGAGGAACGGACGGGCGCGGGCCGCGTTGCAGGACGGCCGCGTGCGCGACCTGGGCAAGTACGCCCACTAGACCAGCCGCGCCCGCAGCGCCAGCGCCTGCGCCAAGTGCTCAGGCCGCGCCTCGGAACTGCCCTCGAGGTCCGCGATGCTGCGCGCGACGCGGCGCAGGGACTGCACCGCCCGCGCCGAGAGGCTGCGCGCGCGCGTCGCGCGCTCCGAGCAGCGTGCGTGCGGCTCCCGCGAGCGGCGCGTGGCGGTCGAGATCGTCGGCGTCGAGCATCGCATTGACGACCTCGCCCTGGCGTTCGCGCGCGAGCTCGCGCGCGGCGCGCACGCGCGCGCGCAGGCGCGCCTCGCTCGCCTCGCCCAGCTCCGAGTGCAGCCCGCGCGGCGTCCCGCCCGGCAGCGACGCAAGCTCATCCACCTCCGCCGGTTGCACCTCGAGCACGAGGTCGATGCGGTCGAGCAGGGGACCCGAGATACGCCGGCGGTAGCGCTGCACGAAGCCCGGCGGGCAGCGGCACGCGACCCGGCGGTGGCCGAGGTAGCCGCACGGACAGGGATTCATCGCCGCCACGAGCTGGAAGCGCGAGGGCAGCTCGATCTGCCGGGCGGAGCGGCTGACGAGCACCGTGCCCGCCTCGAGCGGCTGGCGCAGCGCCTCGAGCACCTCGCGCCGGAACTCGGGCAGCTCGTCGAGGAATAGCACGCCGCGGTGCGCGAGCGTGATCTCGCCCGGGCTGGCGAGCACGCCGCCGCCGATCATCGCGGCGTAGCTCGCCGTGTGGTGCGGCGCGCGGAAGGGCCGCGCGTGCGCGAGGCCGCCCGGCCAGCGTCCCGCGGCGGAGAGCGCCTGCGTGATCTCGAGCCGCTCCTCGAAGTTGGGCGAGGGCAAGAGGCGCGGCAACCGGCGCGCGAGCATGCTCTTGCCCGCCCCCGGCGGTCCGACGAGCAGCAGGCCGTGCGCACCCGCGGCGGCGACCGCGAGTGCGAGCTTCGCTTCTCCGAGGCCGCGGATCTCGTCCAGCGAGGGACCGGTGAGCTCCTCGGGCAGCTCGTCGGCGCGCAGCACCAGGCGCGGGATCCCGGCGCCGTTGCCCGTGACGTGCGCGAGCACCTGCGCGAGGTGGCGCGCGGGGTACACCTCGAGCTCCGCGACCGCCGCCGCCTCGCTGGCCGTCGAATGCGGGGCGAAGACGCGCCGCACGCCGCGTCCGCGCGCCGCGAGCGCCGCCGCGAGGCCGCCGGGCACGCCGTGCAGGCGTCCGTCGATGCCGAGCTCGCCCAGGAACAGCGCGCCGCGCAGGAGGCGCGCGTCGAAATGGCCGATTGCGGCCGCGGCCGAGAGCGCCAGCGGCAGGTCGAGGCTCTCGCCCGACTTGCGCCGCGCCGCGGGCACGAGGTTCAGGTACAGGCGTCCGCCGCCGATCTCGATCCCGTTCTCGCGCAGCGCGCTCTCGAGCCTTCCCTTGGACTCGCGCAGCACCGGATCGGGCAGGCCGGTCAGGAGTACCTCCGCACGTTCGCGCTTGTGCTCCTCGAAGCGTCCCTCGACCGTGACGAGCTCAGCCGAGGTACCGACCAGCGAGGCTCCGAGGACGCGTGCGATCTTCATCCACCCCGAAGACGCTCGGGGGGCCTCAGGGTTGCGCGTGCGGAGCGGAAAAACCTCGTCCCAGGAGCGATCGCGCGGCGTATGCGCCGCGGCGCTTGCCCAGCCGCAGCGCGTCCTTGATGCTCTGGAGACCCATGGACCACTACTACCACCGCCACGACCTAGCCAAGTTCCCCGAGATCGGCGCCAACGCGCCCGAGTTGGCCAAGAAGTTCTTCGACTGGTACGGCGCCGTCTTCGCCGACGGGGCGCTCTCCGCGCGCGAGAAGGCGCTCGTGGCGCTCGGCGTCGCGCACGCCGTGCAGTGCCCGTACTGCATCGACGCGTACACGCAGGACCTGCTCGGCAAGGGCTGCGACCTCGACCAGCTGACCGAGGTCGTGCACGTCGCCTCGGCGATTCGCGGTGGCTCGTCGCTCGTGCACGGCGTGCAGATGCGCAATACCGCCCAGAAGCTCTCGATGTGAAGACGCTTCCGACACTGGAAGAGGCGCGCTCGCAGCTCGTCTCGGGCGCCGAACAGCTGCGCCATCTCGACGCCGTCGCCTTGCGCGACGAGCGCGGCGGGGACTTCGTCCGGCACCTCGAGCGCGCGCGGCTCGCGCCGCTGCGGGCGACCGGGCTCGAAGTGTTCCAGATCAACGTCGGCAAGCTCTGCAACCAGACCTGCGGCCACTGCCACGTCGACGCGGGACCGACGCGCAAGGAGAGCATAAGCCGCGCGACGGCCGAGCTCGCCATGCGCGTGCTCGCGTCGACTGCGATCCCGACCGTCGACATCACCGGCGGCGCGCCCGAGCTGAACGAGAACTTCGAGTACCTTGTGCGCGAGTCGCGGCGCCTGGGCCGGCGCGTGATGGACCGCTGCAATCTGACGGTGCTGCTCGCGCCGCGCTACGCGCACCTGCCGCGTTTCCTCGCCGAACAGCAGGTCAGCGTCGTCGCCTCGCTGCCGCACTACCGCGCAGAATCGACCGACCGCCAGCGCGGCGCGGGCGTCTTCGCGGACTCGATCGAGGCGCTGCGGCGGCTGAACGCGGTCGGCTACGGCAAGCCGGGCAGCGGGCTCGAGCTCGTGCTGGTGACCAACCCCGTCGGTGCGTTCCTGCCCGGACAGAGCCAGGCCGCGCTCGAGGCCGAGTGGAAGCGCGAGCTCGCGCGCCTGCACGGCGTCGAGTTCACGACGCTGCACACGATCACCAACATGCCGATCAGCCGCTACCTCGACTGGCTCGAGCGTTCGGGCAACCTCGAGGGCTACCTGCAGAAACTCGTCGATGCGTTCAACCCCACCGCTGCGGCGGGCGTGATGTGCCGCACGACGCTGAGCGTCGGCTGGGATGGCCGGCTCTTCGACTGCGACTTCAACCAGATGCTCGATCTCCAGACAGGCCACGGTGCGCCCACGCACCTCTCCGACTTCGATCCGGCGCGCCTTTCGACGCGCCGCATCGTCACCGGCAGGCACTGCTTCGGCTGCACCGCGGGCGCGGGCTCGTCCTGCGGCGGCTCGATCGCCTGAGCGTCAGCGCGCGAACTTCCCCGCGACGGCGTGTACATCCGCCGCGAAGGCGTCGACGTCTTCGGCGCGCGTGTTCCAGGCGCACATCCAGCGCACGAGGTTCGCCTGCTCGTCCCAGACGAGGAAGGGCCAGCGCTGCTGCAGCTCGCCGATCGTCGCCTTGGGGAGCCGCGCGAAGACCGCGTTGGCCTGCACCGGCTCGGCGATCTCGAGTCCGGGCGCGCGGGCGACCGCGGCGGCCAGGCGCTGCGCCATCGAGTTGGCGTGGGCCGCGTTCTCGCGCCACAACTCGCCCTCGAGCAGCGCGACGAGCTGCGCCGAGAGGAAGCGCTGCTTCGACGCGAGTTGCATGCCCTGCTTGCGCAGGAAGAGGAACTCCTCGCCCAGCCCCTCGCGCAGGAAGACCACCGCCTCCGCTCCCATCAAGCCGTTTTTCGTGCCGCCGAAAGAGAGCACATCGACGCCCACGCGTGTCGTGATCTCGGCGAAGGAGAGGCCCAGCGAGACCGCCGCGTTGCAGATGCGCGCGCCGTCCATGTGCAGCAGCAGACCGTGCGCGTGCGCCGTCTCGGCCAGGCTCTCGATCTCGCCGGGGCCGTAGACCGTGCCGAGTTCGGTCGCGTTCGAGATGGTCACCGCGCGCGGCTGCACGCGGTGCGGATCGCCGACATAGCCCAGCGAGGCTTCGATCGATCCGGGCGCGATCTTTCCGTGCTGCGTCGGGAGCGCGACGAGCTTGAAGCCCCCGAAGCGCTCGGGCGCGCCGCCCTCGTCGACGTCGACGTGCGCGTCGCGCGCGCACAGCACGGCCTCGTGCGGCCGCAGGATCGAGGACAGACCGAGCACATTCGCGCCGGTGCCGTTGAAGAGCGGAAAGGCGCGCGTGTGCGGGCCGAAGTGCTGGCGGAAGAGCTCCTGCGCGCGTTCGGTCCACGGATCCGCGCCGTAGGAGGGCGTGTGGCCGCTGTTGGCGCGCGCGAGCGCCTCGAGGACGGAAGGGTGCGCGGGCGCCTGGTTGTCGCTGCCGAAGCTCGCGGGAGAGTTCATGGGCTCTCCAGGGTAGCGTGCGCGCCGATCCGTTAGAGTGCCGACATGAGCGGATGGAAGATCGGGCTCGTGGGAGCCCTGCTGCTCGGCCTGTGCGCCTGCCGCGCGAACCCGCCGCCGGCAGCGGCCCTGCGGCCGCCCGACGACGAGATCGTGGTCTGCGGCCAGCGCTTCCACATCGGAACCCCCGTGGTGACCTGGGAGCAATTTCCCGGGTACTCCTTCTATGGCAAGGGCGAGTGCTTCGTCGGCGGGACGAGGGATCCTGAAGCGTTGCGCGCGCAGGTCGACCAGTTCGTGCTGCACTTCGACGTCTGCGGCATCTCGCGCACCTGCTACAGGGTGCTGCTCGAGCGCAAACTCTCGGTGCACTTCATGCTCGACGTCGATGGAACGCTCTACCAGGCGCTCGACCTCGCCGAGCGCGCCTGGCACGCGACCAAGTCGAACACGCGCTCGATCGGCGTCGAGATCGCGAACCTCGGCGCGTATCCGCCGGGCCAGGGCAGGATCCTCGACGAGTGGTACGCGCAGGATGCCGACGGGCCCTACCTCGCGCTGCCCGCGCGCCTGGGCGACGGCGGGATCCGCACTGCGGGCTTCGTCGCGCGCCCGGCTCGGCCTGCAAAGGTCGTGGGCGAGACGCAGGGCGAGACGCTCGAGCAGTACGATTTCACGCCCGCGCAGTACGCGGCGCTCGAGAAGCTCGCGGCGGGCCTCGCGCGGGTTTTTCCGCGCATCGAGCCCGAGGCGCCGCGCGCCCCCGACGGCGCCGTCGCGCGCGGAGCGCTCTCCGACGAGGCCTGGAAGGACTTCCACGGCATCCTCGGCCACTACCACGTGCAGCAGAACAAGACCGACCCCGGTCCGGCTTTCGACTGGGAAGACTTCCTGGCTGCGGTGCGAGCGGAGCTCGGCCGCACGGCACCCTGAGGCAACGTCATGCAAAACCTCCTGAGCTTCGACATCGAGATCGCCAACGTCTTCACGCTCGCCCCCGGCGAGGACCTCGAGCGCTACGCACCCTTTGACATCTCCGTCGCGGCCGCGGCGACGCACGGCGGCAGCGTGCGCCACTGGCACGCGCGCGATGTCGCGGGCCGGCCCAGCGGTGTCCTCGACGCCAAGCTCGCGCGCGAGGTGCTCGAGTACCTGCGCGCCGAGCAACAGCAGGGCACGCGCGTGTGCGCCTGGAACGGCCTCTCCTTCGACCTGCGCTGGCTGGGCCACGTCGCGCGCGATATGCAACTCGCCAGCGAGGTTGCGCTCGAGCTCTACGACCCGATGTTCCAGTTCGCGACGCAGCGCGGCTTCCCGATCGGCCTCGCCGCGGCGGCGGAGGGCATGGGGATCGCGCAGAAGAAGCTGATGAGCGCCGACCGCGCCCCGGTCGAGTGGCAGGCAGGCAACCACCAAGTCGTGCTCGACTACGTCGCGGGGGATTGCACGCTGACGAACCAGGTGGCGGCCGCGATCGAGCACGCGGGCCAGGTGAAGTGGCGCACCAAGCGCGGCACGCTGTCGAGCGAGCCGATGGTCAAGTTGCGTCAGGTGCGGGATGTGATGCGCGATCCGCCGCCGGACCAGGGCTGGATGAGCGAGCCCAAGCCGGTCTCGAACTACTGGGCCTGGATGAAGAATGCGATCGGGGCGGGGGCGTGAAGCGCATCTTCCTGATCCTCGTGCTCGCCGCGATCCAGGCCCCCGTTCCGGCCGCAGCATTGTCCGCGCCCGGGGTCGAGCCAGGAAACCTGGTCTCGATCGACTGGAAGGCACCCATGCACACGACTCGATCGCCGCGTCCGGGGCCTGGTTAACCGTCGACGAGCTCGCTGGGTACAGGGCACGGAGGGAGAAGAAGTCGGAGTAGCACATGAATTCCATCGCCGTCCTCGCTGTTCTCGCGCTGTTCTGTACTGTCGCGTCCTGTCGCTCTCCGGTACCGGACGAGTCCCAGGATCCCTACTCGATGCACTGCGTCAGGATGAACGTCTGCGGCCCCGACGGGAGGATGCACGAGACGCTCGCGCTAGTAATGAGACTCACTCCCGAGGAGTCGGCCGCGTGCGAAGCTGAGAAGGTGCGCGATGCAGGGAAGTAGGGCTTGAGCGGGGTGCTTGCATGAGTAGGGTAGTCGCTGCGCTCCTGATCGCAGCTCTTGGCGGTAGCTGCGTGGACCTTGGCGAGCGACATGGCGTCGTCATCGACACGCGAAGCGTCGAGCGGCTTCGGCCCGGTGTGACGAGCCTGGTGCAGGCGACCGAGATCCTCGGACACGAGCCCTGCGCGGTGACAGCCGATGCCGCCGGTGCCAAGCGCGCGACCTGGTGGTCCCTACCTCGGCGGCGAGGAAGATGCGGGCCTGCGCATCTCCGAATACATCGTGATCGCGCATTTCGACCCCGCGAACATGCTCGTGTCGGTGACGGCTGCGGACTTTCGTGGAAGGGACGCCTGGTACTACCCCGATTCCGATCAATTCACGGCCGAGGTCTCGCCGTGCGACGGGAACTAGTGCGGAAGGCGGGGGGTGTACACTCGCAAGAGCAACGATCGATACGTCCGAGTTCCAATTCATGAAGCACACATCTTCCTGATCCTCGTGCTCGCCGCGATCCAGTGCGCGGGCCTGGACGTCTGCCGGCTCACCGGCGGCAACATCGATCCGCAGCGCGCGCGCCTGCTGGTTCCCGGCGCGACGAGCTCCTACGAGGCGATCAGGATTCTCGGAGGCGAGCCCCAATACGAAGGTTGGTCGTGGGAGGACGGGGAAACCTCCGTCTGGTGCTGCCTCGCTGGCGATCTCTCCAACCCGGACAGCATTCGGATCGGGTACGTGCTCGAAGCCCACTTCGGCCGAGACGACAAATTGCTGGGCATCGAGCTCTTCGAGCGGGACGGCTATCCGGCCGATCATCGCATTCCGACCGCTGCCTGGGTACCGGATCTGGATCTGACGACGCGCGGGCGGATTCGCGTCCGCCAGGACCTGGGCTGACGCCCGCTCCTCAGCCCTCGAGCGCCCGCCGCAAGCTGCCCTGCTCGCGCTCGAGCAGGAGGCGTGCGGCCTGCGCGTCGATCTTCCGGCGGCCCATCAGCGCGGCGATCTTGACGCTTCCATCGGCGGCGTGGAGCAGCTGCTCGGCGCGCGTACGGTCGCACTCGACGATCCTCGCCACGAGCCCGATTCCGCGCTGCCAGAGCTTGGCGTTGCCACGCGCGGCGACGTCGACCATGAGGTTGCCGTAGACCTTTCCCATGCGCGCCATGCTGAGCGTCGTCAGCATGTTGAGCACCATCTTGGTCGCGCTGCCGGCCTTCAAGCGCGTGCTGCCGGCGAGCACTTCGGGCCCGGTGATCACACGGATCGAGATGTCGGCCGCATCGGGCGCCATCTCCTTCGGCACGCAGGCGAGGAAGACCGTCGCGGCGCCGCACTTGTCTGCCCTTTCAATCGCACCGTGCACGTAGGGCGTCGTTCCGCCGGCCGCGATACCGACCACCACGTCGTTCGCGCCGACACCGCGCGCCTCGAGATCGCGCGCGCCGAGTGCGCGGTCGTCCTCGGCGCCCTCGATCGAACTCGTCAGCGCGTCCTGGCCGCCCGCGATGATCCCCTGCACCTGCGCAGGGTCGCTCTGGAAGGTCGGCGGGCACTCGGAGGCATCGAGCACGCCCAGGCGTCCGCTCGTTCCCGCGCCCACGTAGAAGAGCCTGCCACCGCGCGCGAGCCTCTCGCTGATCAACTCGATCGCACGCACGATCTCGCTCTTCGCCGCGCGCACGGCCAGCGCGATCCCCGCGTCCTCCGCGTTCATCACGTCGAAGGCCGCGCCCGCATCGAGCGTGTCGAGCTCGGCGCTCTTCGGGTTCGCAGCTTCCGTCGGGAAGTGCTCGCGACTCACCGCACGCTCCCCGGGTCGCTCCACAGCGGGTTTCCGAGCGTCGCGCCGCCGTCGACGACGAGGCACTCGCCCGTGATGTAGGCGCTTGCCGGCGAGAGCAGGTGCAGGCACTGCGCCGCGACCTCCTCGGCGGTCGCGAAGCGCTGCAGCGGGATGCGCTCGCGGATTTCGCGCTCGACCTCTGCGTTGGGCCACAGGTTGCGCTGCGCGCCCTGCGACTGGAAGGGGCCCGGTGCGATCGCGTTGGCGCGGATGCCGTGGCGCGCCCATTCGGCCGCGAGCGTCTTCGTCAGCGCCAGCACGCCCGCCTTGGCGCTGGCGGAGTGCGCGACACCCGGCATGCCGGTCCAGGCGTAGGTCGCGACGACGTTGAGCATCTGTCCGCGCTTCTGCTTGAGCATGTGCCGGCCGAAGTGCTGCGAACAGTAGAAGGTGCCGTCGAGCACGATGCCGAGCACCGCGCGCCAGGCGTTCGAGGAGAGGCGCTCGGTGGGGCAGACGAAGTTGCCCGCGGCGTTGTTGACCAGGATGTCGACCTTGCCGTGCTGCGCGGCGATCGCGTCGGCGCAGGCGCGCACCGCGGCCGTGTCGCGCACGTCGAGCACGCGCGCCTCGCACTTCCAGCCGCGCGCGCGTGCCTCGTCGAGCAGCGCGGAGTGGTGCTCGGCTGTGCGCGAGGCGATCACGACGCTCGCGCCCAGGGACGCCAGGCCGCGCGAGATCTCCAGGCCCAGCCCGGTGCCTCCGCCGGTGACGACGGCGACCTCGTTCTCGAAGCAGCCTTTGGGCAACCAGCGCGCGGCGGGGGGAGTGTTCTGCACGCGCGCAAGGTAGCGCGCGAGGGCTCCTAGAACGAGATGCCGACGCGCACGGCGGCGAACCAGTCCTCGGAGAGCTGCGGACCGACGAGGTCCTGCGCGAGCGGCAGGCCGACCTCCAGGCCGAAGACGCTGCCGTCGAGCTTGCCCGAGAAGGGCGTCCAGTTGACGCCGAGCGCTCCGTCGAAGCGCTCGCCGCTCTGCCGCGTGCGGTCGTTCAAGGGGTTCGCGGCGGGATCGAGATCCGGGTCGGCCCCGCGCACGTTGCCCCAGCGTGTCGCGGTCACTCGCACCGAGCCCGACCACGCGCCGCTCCACTCCTGCACGCCCCAGGCGCTCGCGCGCACGGAGTCGCCGAGCGCGTAGTCCGCGTCGTTGTGGCTGTTGTGAATCGTGCCCGCGAGCTCGATCCCGTAGGTGTAGGGATCGTCGCGCATGCGCCAGTCCAGGCGCGGGCTGAGATCGACGGTGCCCGAGCCCGGCTGCAGCGCGTAGGGCAAGCGCGTCGGCACGCTGCCGGGGAACCCGCCGACCTCCGTGATCGAACCTGACGGCAGGCTGACCGTGAGGCCGGCGGAGACGCTCTGCGGGCCCAGGCTCCAGAAGACGAGGTCGCCGCCGATCTCGACGTCGCCCTTGCCCTCCGCGCGCAAGTGGTAGCGCTCGCCGAGGTCGGTGCGCAGGCGCATCGTCTTCGTGCCCCAGGGCAAGCGCGCGTGGAACGCGAGCGTATCGCTGGGGGCGAACACGATCTCGGCGCTGTGCTCGACGACGTTCATCGACTCGGGCACGGAGCTGAAGCCTTGCGCGAGCGCCTCGTCGGAGGTGACGCGCGCCGCGCCGTCGCGCAGGCCCTGGAAGCGCGTGTAGCTCGAGCCCAGGCGCACCGTCCAGGCGCTGTCGATCGGACAACGCGCCTCGTCGACGCCGGCGGGTGCGTGGTCGCCCGGATGCGCGGGCAGAGGCGAGTCAGCGGCGGCGGGGAGAACGAGGAGGGCGAGGATCGGCGGGAGCATGGCAGCGCGAGTATGGCGCGAGGGCGCGCCCGCCGATACGGGCCTTCCGGCTCAGTCGTCCTTGAGCTCGACCTCGACGTGCGCGGGCAGGCGCAGCGTGGGCAGCACGTCGCGCAGGTCGTGGCGCAGCCGCTCGAGGTCGCGCTCGGGCACCTCGGTCTCGAAGATCAGGCGCGCGCCGGAGCCGTGCTCGTCGTGTGCGGGCTCCATGCGCACGGAGATCTCGCCGTGGACGCGCTCGCGCAGCCAGCCCGAGACCTCCTCCGCGAGGTCGGTCCACGCCTCTCCCGGCCGCATCTCGAGCACGAGGCGCGCGTGCTGCGTGTCGCTCGTGGACGCGCCCGGGGTGCGCGGCTCGAGTTGGAACTCGAAGCGCTTGACGGGGCCGTTGCGCACGAGCTCCTGCTTGGCGTGGAAGGCCAACACCAGCGTGACCCCGAAGGCCGCGAGGAGCGCGATCAGCACGAGCGAGCAGCCGACCATGCAGCCTGCGGGGGCACCAAGCTTCGTCGTGCCCTTCGAACCGCTCTTGAAGACCAGGAAGCAGGCGATCGCCAGCACCGTGCAGACGAACACGAAGGCGAGACAGCCGAAGCCGAACACGGGCCAGTGGGGGGGAGTGCATCGCGCGGGGAACTCGGGGGGGAAGCGGTGGAGTCGGACGCGGGCCTGCTTCGCTCGCGGCCTCCCAGCATTCGCGCCCGGGACCGGAATCGTTAGCATGTTCCCCCCCGAACCCCGCCGAATCCCCATGCAGACACTCCAGAGCTACGTCCTCGGCCGCTGGACCCCCAGCAGCTCCGCCCCCGTCCTGCTGCACAACCCGACCACCGAGGAGGCAATCGCCGAGGTCCGCTCCGGCGGCTTCGACGCGCGCGCCGTGGTCGAGCACGCGCGCAAGCTCGGGGCGCCCGCGCTCGCGAAGCTCTCCTTCGCGCAGCGCGGCGAGCTCTGCAAGGCACTCGCGAGCGCGTTGCACGCCAAACGCGAGGAGCTGATCGAGGTCTCCGTCTTGAACGGCGGCACGACGCGCGGCGACGCCAAGTTCGACATCGACGGCGCGATCGGCACGCTGATGGCCTACGCCGATCTCGCCGCGAAGCTGCCCGAGCGGCCGTTCCTGGTGGACGGAGCGGGCCTGCAGCTCGGCCGCACCGCGCGCTTTTGGGGCCAGCACGTGTGGCTCACGCGGCCGGGCGTCGCGCTGCACATCAATGCGTTCAACTTCCCGGCCTGGGGCATGCTCGAGAAGCTGGCCTGCGCGCTCGTCGCGGGCGTGCCGGTGATCGAGAAGCCGGGTACGCCGACGGCGCTGCTCGCCTGGCGCGTGGCGCAGATCCTGGTCGAGAGCGGCAAGCTGCCCGAGGGCAGCTACCAGTTCATCGCGGGCAGCGTGGGCGAGCTGATGGACCAACTCGGTCCGCAGGACTGCGTCGCCTTCACCGGCTCCTCCGCGACCGGCGCGAAGCTGCGTGCGCACCCCGCGGTCGTGCGCCACAACCTGCGCCTCAACGTCGAGGCCGACTCGCTCAACGCCGCCGTGCTCGGCGCCGCGGTCGAGGCGGGTTCGGAAACCTACAACCTGTTCCTCGCCAACGTCGTGCTCGACATGACGCAGAAGACCGGGCAGAAGTGCACCGCGACTCGGCGCGTGCTCGTCCCGCGCGAACGCCTCGCGGAGGTGCGCGCGGACCTCGTCGCCGAACTCGGCCGCATCGTCGTCGGCGACCCCGCCGACAAGGCCACGCGCATGGGCCCGCTCAGCTCCAAGAGCCAGTTCGACGACGTGCGCGCGGGCATCGAGCGCCTGGCGAAGGGTGGCGAGATCGTCTGCGGCGGCGCGCAGCCCGCGCGAGCCAAGGGCTGGTTCCTTGCGCCGACGTTGATCGCCGCGCGCGAGGCCTCCGAGCCCCTGTTCCACGCCGAGGAGGTCTTCGGCCCCTGCGCGAGCCTGCTGCCGTACTCGGGCGAGCCCGAGGAAGCCGCGCAGCTGGTCGCGCTCGGCGGCGGCGGCCTGGTGACCAGCGCCTACTCGAACGACAACGGCTGGTGCGAGCGCTACCTCGCGCTCGCGGGGCCCTGGCACGGCCGAGTCTGGTTCGCGAGCGACAAGTCCTCCGAGCAGTCGCTCGCGCCCGGCATGGTGCTGCCCTCGATGGTGCACGGCGGCCCGGGACGCGCCGGCGGCGGCGAGGAGCTCGGCGGTGAGCGCGGCCTGCACTTCTACATGCAGCGCGTCGCGGTGCAGGGCTTCAAAGGTCTCGTCGAGGCGAGCTTCGGTCAGCCGGCGGCGAGCGCCTCGGCCTCGGCCTGATCAGCGCGGCGTGCCAGCGCCCAGGCGCTCGGCCGCCTCGCTGCGCTGCTTCCACCAGGCGAACCAGCGCTCGGGGTTCTCGCTCGGCTTCTCGCCCGAGAGCCGCGCCAGCGCGTGGCACAGCGCACGGCGCTCGGCCGCGGGCGTGGAGCTCTCGACGCCCATGCCGATCACCTTGACGTCGAGCTGCGTGCCCTCGCCGACCACGTCGGGGATCGGATCCGCGATCGAGGAGCCCTGCGCGATCTGCACGTCGAAGTCGCGCAGGTAGCCGACTTGGTTGCCGACGAACAGGTGCGAGCGCGGTGCGCCACCCGCGGAGCCCGCGGCGGGAGCCATGCGCGCGAGGTGCACGAGCAACGGTTCGATCGCGGCGAGGTCGCCGGAGGTCCCCAGCGCCTCGATCGCGTGGATGCGCAGCGCGGGTTCCTCGCGCGCGAGCACGTGCACGAGCGGGACCACTCGCGCGCGCGACTCAACCAGGCGCAGGCCGAGCGCGGCCTCCGCGCGCACGTCGGAGGAGGGATCGAAAGTCGCGCGCTCGAGCAGCTCGCGCGCCGATCCACCCGGGAAGATGCGCCGCAGCCCGAAGAGCGCGAAGGCGCGCCGGGTCGTGACACCGCTGCGCGTGTCGCGCACGAGCAGTTCGTGCACCAGCTCCGGCTGGGCGAGCGCGGCGAGCTTCCCCGCGACGAGTTCGCGCAGCGCGGGGCGCGACTGCGAGCCGAAGCGCAGCAGTGCGTCGATGCGCTCGCGGATCGGCAGCGCCGTGTCCTCGGCAGCGCGCGGGAAGGCGATCGGGATCGCCTCGCGCTCGATCAGCGCGCGCGCGGCCTCGTGCTCGGGGTCGGCGGAGAGGATGCGGTCGAGCGCGGCGAGCGCCTCGGAGAGCAGGCCTTCCTGGATCATCCAGCCGGCGAGCTCGCAGCGGCGGCCGAGGTCCTCGGCCGGCACGGCGCTCGAGAGTTCGCGCAGCTGGGACAGCAATTCACGCTCGCTCGAGGCGCGCTGGACGAGCCCATCGGGCAGCACGAGCCAGACGTTGCCGTCGCGCACCTCCCAGCCGTCCTCGCGCAGGCGCGAGAGCGCGCGCAACTTGCGGCCGTCGCAGAGCGAGAGGATGCGGCGTTCCTCCGCCGCGAGGGCGCGCTCTTCGCGCGTGGAGGCGGGCGCCGGCGCCTGCGCCGTGAGGGCGGCAGAACCGGGCCAGCTGAGGAGGACGGCAAGCAAGCAGAGCATGGGTGAATCCTGGACGGGGAGCTCCCGGGAGCAGGAAGCGTGCCACCTACGGACTCTTCACGTCGAGGACCAGCGGGCCCTCGCGCGAGGTCCAGCGCAGCCGGATCCCACGCCGCAGGACCTCGGCGGCGCTCGCCGGGCGCTCGCTGGAGCTGATCCAGACCTGCCGCGGCTCGAGCGCGCGGAGCAGGCCGCCCAGTTGCGAGCTCTCGCCGCCGTGGTGGGGCAGGAGCAGCACCTGTACGGGCCCCCAAGGGCCGTTCCAGGCCTCGAGTTGGCCCCGCAGGCCTTCCTCCACGGCATCCCCAGCGAGCCACAGGAGCCCCTCGGGACCCTCCAGAACGAGGCTGCGCGAGCCCTCGTTGCCTGGCTGCGTCGATCCCCGGAGCAACCAAACTCTTGCCGATGGATCGCCGCTGAGCTCGAGCACACCCCGCCCGGCGAGGTCGACGCGGCGAAAAGCGTGCGCGGGCCGCTCACCGGGGTGTGCGGGTTCCGCACCTGCCCAGAGTGCGGGGGGGTAGCGCTCGAGGACCCAGTCGAGGGCCCCGTCGTGGTCGCGCTCGGAGTGTGAGAGCGCGTAGCGCACGCAGCCGGGATCCCAGGCGGCGAGCAGCGGACCGAGCGCGCCCCGTGCGAGCCCGGTCCGGTCGCGCGTCCCGGCGTCGAAGATCCAGGCCGAGCCGTCGCTCGCGCGCACGGCCGCGCAGGTCCCGTGGCCGACGTCGAGCGCGACGAGCACGGATTCCACGGGCGCCGCCGTCCAGGGCAGCAGCGCGATCCCACAAAGCAGTGCGGCCGCGCGTAGGAGCGTGCGCGCGCGCGCCGGACTCGCGCAGCGCAGCGCTCCGAGCAGCGCGACCGCGACCGCGGCCCAGAGCAGGAATGGCCGCGGCGGAACTTCGGCCGGCGAGAGCGGCAGCGCGTCGAACGCGCGCACGAGGACGTCGGTCGCGCGCGCGCAGAGCGTGAGCAGCTGCTCGGGCACGGGCAGGCCGAGGAAGGCGTGCAGCGCCGCGAGCACGAGCAACAGCGACGTGGGCGGGAGCAGCAGCACAGTCGAGAGGATCCCGCTCGGGCAGAGCTCGCCGAAGCGCCCGAGCACCAGCGGCGCGGTCGCGATCACGGCGACCACCGAGGCGACCAGCGCGGTGCGCAGGGAGAGCGCGGCGCGCGTGCTCGCGACGCACAGGAATTCCGGCCGCGCGCGTCCGAGCGAGTCCACGCGCGAGAGGCCCGGCGGGCCGAGCCCGCGCGCGAGCCACGCCAGCGCCGGGCCGCTCGCGAGCACCAGGCCGAGCGTCGCCGCATAGGAGAGTTCGACCGAAAGCGAGCTCGCCGCGCGCGGGTCCCAGGCGCACTCGCAACACAGCGCCGCGGCCCACAGCGTGAGCCCGTCGCAGCGCCGCGGGACCGACTGCGCGTTCGAGCGCGGCGCGAAGGGCACGAGCGCGAAGACCAGCGCCGCGCGCAGCACGGGCGCGTCACCGCCGGCCATCGGCACGTAGAGCGCGACCGCGGGCAGCGCCAGGAGTTCCGGCCGCAGACGCCCTCGCGCGATTCGTTCGAAGAGTGCGGCGAGCGCGCGCGCGAGCGGCGCGAAGACGAGCCACGAGAGCAGCACGACCTGCGTGCCGCTGACGACCAGCAGGTGGTAGGTGCCGGTGCGCACGTAGCGATCCTGCTCGCCCGGCGCAAAAAGCGAGGTGTCGCCGAGCAAGAGCGCCGCGCACAGGCCGCGCACCGCCGGGTCGTGCAGGCCCTCGATGCGCGCGAGCGCCGCGCTGCGCAGCCGCGCGAGCGGACGGCCCAGATACAGGAACCCGTGCGCTGGCTCGAGGCGCACGAGCTCGTCGGGCAGCAGCTCGCGCACTCGTCCCCGGCCACCCGCGGCGCTCGGGCCCTCGTCTGGATCGGCCACCGGGCCGCGCGCGGGCAGGCGCATCAGCGAGCGCGGGGCGAGCGCCACGCGCGCGCCCTCCTCGACGACCCCCGGGGCGATCTCGGCCTGCACACGCGCGCGCCCGGTGCTCGCGCGCTCCGCGCCGGGCTGCAGCTCGCGCACGCTCCACGCGGCGCCCGGATCCGCGTCGGCGGCGCCCGGGCCGAGCGCGCTGGCGCGCGAGGCCGCGCTCGCGGCGAGCGCCCCGAGCACGAGCGCACCCGCGAGCTTGTGCGCGCGCGGCGCGAGCGCGCAGGCGAGGCCCGCGCCGACGAGCAGCCCGAAGGCCAGGCCGAGCTCCAGCCCAGCTTCGAGGCCGGCGGCGCAACCCAGGTAGGAACCTCCCGCCCAGGCCGCGCACACACGCAGCAGCGTTCGTCGGGGCGGGTGGGCAGCGGTGTGCACGCGTGGAGCTCCACCACGAAGACGCTCGGACCCCGCCAAGGTTGCGCCTGCGCGGCCAGGATTCGTACGATGCCGCGCCGCATGAGCGAACGAGCCCGCGGCCACCACGCCCTGTTCCCGGGCAGTTTCGATCCGCCCACGCTCGGTCACCTCGACCTCGTGCGCCGCGCGCAGACGCTTTTCGGCCGGGTCAGCATCGCCGTCGCGCGCAACCCGGAGAAGGCGGGCCTCTTCACCTCCGCCGAGCGCGTGCAACTCTTCCGCGGCGCCGTCGTGGGCCTCGCGGGTGTCGAGGTGCTCGAGATCGACGGCCTGGTGGTCGAGGCCGCGCGCTCGCTCGGCTGCGACGTGATCGTGCGCGGCGTGCGCAGCGGCACCGACTTCGACTACGAGATCTCGATGGCGCGCACCAACCGCGCGCTCTATGCCGCCGCGGACACGGTGCTGCTCGCGCCGCCGCCGGAGTACGCGCACATCTCGGCCTCGCTCGTGCGCCAGATCGCGCGCATGGGCGGCGACGTGTCGAGCTTCGTCCCGGCCAACGTGCTGCACGCGCTCGAGGAGCGTTGTGGTCGTTCGTAGACTCTGATCCCCAAACGCAATAGGAAGAAGCGCTCCCCTTGAAGCAGAAGATCTCGACCGACGCGGCACCCAAGGCCATCGGACCCTACAGCCAGGCGATCCGGACGGGCGGCCTGGTCTACTGCTCGGGCCAGATCGCGCTCGATCCCAAGAGTGGCGAGATCGTCGGCAAGGACGTGACCGAGCAGTGCGAGCAGGTCATGAAGAACCTCTCCGCCGTGCTCGCCGCCGCGGGCAGCGACACGTCCAAGGCCGTGAAGTGCACCGTGTACCTCAAGTTCATGAAGGACTTCGCCGCGGTGAACGCGGTCTACGGCAAGTACTTCAGCGGCGACACGCCGCCCGCGCGGGCGACGGTTGCGGTGAGCGAGCTGCCGCGCGACGTGCTGGTCGAGATCGACTGCGTCGCGCTCGTGGGCTCCTAGCGCTGCGCCTGGGGCGGAGCGAGGACCCGGAAGCAGGGGATCGCACCCTCGATCGTGCGCGCGACGCCTCCCGATCGGGCGAAGTCCTCCTGCGCGCGCCGGTGCAGGTTTCCGAGCGCCGCGCGCGTGCCCGACTTGCGCTCGTCGTCGGAGTCCGGCACGCCGCGCAGGTCGAACCCGGAGAGGCGCACGAGCAGCGTGCCCTGCCACTTGCCATCCGAACTGCGCACCGGGAGGCACACGTCCTCTCCCGCGAGCCAGTAGAAGTCGCGACTGGGACTGAACACGTAGGTCACCAGGCGCTTGCGCGAGTCGAGACGGTGCAGGACGCGCAGATCGCAATCGTAGTGCGTGAAGGGGAAAGGCAGATCGGAGCGGATCGAGAGGCGCAGGGCGGCAAAGGGCCCGTGCGTCTCGTCCTCGCCGAAGAGGATCGTCTCGGGCAGCGGCTCGAGCCGTTCGTAGTTGGTGCCCAGGTCGCCGATTCCCGCGGCGTAGTCGTGCAGCGTGCCCAGGATCGAATCGAGGTCGGCGCGCATGAAAGTGGCGGCCTGGTGCAGCGTCTGCGCCCCGTGGTCCGCGTTCCAGGGGGGATCGGTGGAAACCCTGCGCTCGAGGATCGGACCGAAATAGACGCCGTCGTCCGCACGCTCCTTGTCCGGATCCCAGCGCGGGTCGAGCAGTGCGTCGGCGACGAGCAACTTGCGCAGGAGCTTCGCGACCCGTGCATGCGTGGCGGGTCGCGCTGCGCGCAGTTCGTTGAGCTCCTCCTCGAGCGCGCGAGGGGTCCCTCCGCGGCGCCGGTGTTCGGCGATCAGGTCGCCCAGGCTCGCCATCCAGGGCTGTCGCTGCGGCGCATCGAAGCGTTCCTCGAGCAGGTCGGCGAGTCCGAGCGGAAGCGCTTTCTCCCGCTCGGCGGGCTTCCAGAGCGCCTCGGGCAGCATCCAGGCACTCGGGAAGACCTTCGGGTCGAGCGCGCTCCAGTCCGCGCGCGTCGGCTCGAGGACGCGCGGGGATCCCAAGCAGAGCAGCAGCAGTGCGAGCATGGCTTCAGATCCCCAGGTGGAACTCGCGCAGCGCGCGGCGCACCTCGTCGACGCGTTCCTCGTGAGGGTAGTGCCCCGCCTGCGGCAGGACCAGCAGCTTCGAACCAACGATCTCGCGCTGGAAGCGCTCGCCGTCGCGCGCGGGCGGGTAGGCGATGTCGCGCGCTCCCCAGAGGAGCAGCGTCGGCTGCCGGATGTGCGCGATCTCTGCCTCGCGCGTGCCGTTCTCGTCGCAACACAACTGGGTCATCGCGAGCCAGTTGTCCGGGTTCTCGCAGCACAGGTACAGCTCCTCGAGCTGGTCGTGCGTGAGCGGCTCCTGGAAGTGCAATTGCAGCGCGGGTCGCAGGCGCTCGCGCGAGTTGAGCAGGTAGCCGAAGCGGGCTCCGGGCAAGTGGCGCAGCTGCTCCTCCTCCGGCAGCCAGCCGTGCGCTGGCCGCTGGTGACCCGACGAGTCGATCAGCACGAGCCTGCTCACACGCTCGGGCGCGTCGAGCGCTGCGCGCCAGGCGAATTCGCCGCCGTAGGACTGGCCGACCAGCGTCACGTCGTGCAGGTCGAGCGTTTCGAGGAAGCCGCGCACGAAGTCGGCGCAGCGCTGGAAGGAATAGGGCGGAGCGCTGGCACGGCTCTGGCCGTGGCCGAGTACATCGAGCACGTAGATCTCGCACTCGCCCGCGAGCGCTGGCTCTGCTCCGGGCTGGAAGAGCAGCGCGGACCAGTTGAACATCGTCGAGGGCGTTCCGTGCACGAAGACCAGCGGCCGAGCGTGCGCGCCCGCGCGCGCGGGCACGTGGATCCAGGAGAGTTCGAGCTCGTGGGGCTCGCCCTCGAGCACGATCGACGCGCGCTTGCGCTCGATTCCCCGCGCGGCCAGCGCGGCGTTCTTCGGCAGCGCGAGCAGGCCTGCCTCGACCTGCGATTTGCGCAGGCCCGTGCAGGCCCCGGCGAGCAGGGCGAGGAGCACGGCGAGCGCGCGGACGTTCGGGCGGGGCATCCTGGAATTGTGCACTGCGCGCCCGCGCTCGCGAGGGATTGGTTGTCCGCCCTCGCGTTCGATTAGAGTGCAAAACGTCCAACTCGTCCCATGTCAGCGCAGTTCCGCGACCACTTCTCGCACGACTCGGCTTGCTACGCGGCCCACCGGCCGACGTACCCGGTGGAACTCGTGGAGTTCCTGGCGCGCGAGTCGCCCGCGCGCGGGCGCGTGTGGGAAGCCGGTTGCGGGTCGGGGCAGTTGAGCCTGCTGCTCCCCAAGCGCTTCGAGCACGTGCTCGCGACCGATGCGAGCGCGCAGCAGATCGCGGCGGCGAGCGCGCACCCGCGCGTCGAGTACCGCGTCGCGCCGGCGGAGGCGAGCGGGCTCCCCGATCGCTGCGCCGACCTCGTCGTCGCCGCGCAGGCGGCGCACTGGTTCGAGCTCGAGCGCTTCTACGCCGAGGTGCGCCGCGTGGCGCGGCCCGGCGCACTGCTCGCGCTGGTTTCGTACGCGAAGACGCGCATCGGCGCCGACCTCGATCCGCTGCTGGACGAGTTCCACGACCGCACGCTGCTCGGCCACTGGCCGGCCGAGCGCGCGCACGTGGTCGAGGGCTATGCGCGCCTGGTCTTCCCCTTCGCGCGCCTGGCCGTGCCCGAGCTCGCGATTCGCAGGGATTGGAGTGTCGAGCAGTTGCTGGCGTACATCCGCACCTGGTCGGGCGTGAACGCGCTCGTGAAGACAGGCGCGGGGATCGAGTTCGAGCGCTTCGAGCGCGAGCTGCGCGCGCGGTGGGGGAGTCCCGCGGCAAAGCGCGAGGTGCGCTGGCCGCTGTGCGTGCTCGCGGCGCGGCTCTAGCGCAAGCCCTCGAGCTCTTCCCAGCGCGCCATCGCCGCGGCGAGCTCCTGCGCGCGCGCGTGGTGTTCCTGCTGCGCGGCCTCGATCGCGGCGCGCGGCTGCGTGTAGAGCTCCGGTTCCGCCAGGCGCGCGGCGAGCCGGGTCTCCTGCGCCTCGAGCTCCGCGATCTTGCCCAGCAGCCCGTCGTACTCGCGTTGCTGCCAGGGCGCGAGGCCCTTCCTCTTCGCGCGCTCGGCGTCCTCGCGCGTGTCGCGACGCTCCTCGCGTTCGGGCTTCGCGGCCTCGCGTTCGGCCTCGAGCGTCTCGAGCAGCGAGCTGAAGTCGCCGTGGAAATTGCGCGCGCCGCCCTCGCCGTCCAGGTGCACCAGGCGCGTCGCGACGCGGTCGAGGAACCAGCGGTCGTGGCTCACGACGATCGCGCTGCCCTCGAAGGCCAGGAGCGCCTCCTCGAGCGCGCGCAGCGTCGCGAGGTCGAGGTCGTTGGTCGGCTCGTCCAGCACGAGCACGTTGCCGCCCTGCAGGAGCAGCTTCGCGAGCAGCACGCGGCTCTTCTCGCCGCCCGAGAGCTTGCCCACGAGCTGCTGCTTGCGCGTGCCGGGGAAGAGGAAGCGCTCGAGGAAGGTCTCGACGCGCTGCGCGCGCTCGCCGACGCGCACGAGCTCCTGGCCCGAGGCGATCTCCTGCACCACGGTCTTCGCCGGGTCGAGCTCGCTCTTGTCCTGCGAGACGCTGGCGAAGCGCACGGTCTCGCCGCGCTCGATCGTGCCCGAATCCGGCTCCAGCAGGCCCATGCAGAGCTTCACCAGCGTGCTCTTGCCCGCACCGTTGGGCCCGACGATTCCCAGGCGCTCGCCAGGGCCGAGTTCTAGGTCGAGTTGCGGCACGAGCGTGCGTCCGCCGTAGCCCTTGGTGACGCCGTGCAACTCGAGCACGCGCGAACCCAGGCGCGGGCCGGGCGGGATCTCGAGTTCGAGTTCGCGCGCGAGCGGCACGGGCGCGTCGCCGCTGAGCTCGTGGAAGCGCTGGATGCGCGACTTCGACTTGCTCGTGCGCGCGGGCGCGCCGCGGCGCATCCAGGCCGTCTCGCGCCGCAAGAGGATCTGGCGCGAGGACTCGTCCTTGTCTTCGACCACCAGGCGTGCCGCGCGCTGCTCCAGGTAGTCGCGGTAGCCGCCTTCGTAGAGGAACAGCTGTCCGCGGTCGAGCTCGGCGATGCGCGAGACGACGCGGTCGAGGAAATAGCGGTCGTGCGTCACGAGCACGAAGGCGGTGCGCGTCTCGAGCAGGTGATCCTCGAGCCAGTCGGTGACGAAGGCGTCCAGGTGGTTGGTCGGTTCGTCGAGCAGCAGCAGGTCGGGCTTGCTGAGCAGCGCGCGTCCGAGGGCCGCGCGCCGGCGCTCGCCGCCCGAGAGCGTGCCGCACAAGGCGTCGGGATCGCGCACGCACAGGCGCGTGCAGAGCTCCTCGATGCGGTGCTCGGAGAGTTCGTGCTGGTTGCCGCGCACGAGCGCGCGCACGCTCTGCGCGGGATCCAGGTGCGGCTCCTGCTCGAGGAACTCGAGCTTCAGGCCGCGCTGCACGGCCCGCTCGCCCGAGTCCGGCTCGTGCGCGCCGGCGAGGATCGAGAGCAGCGTCGACTTGCCCGAGCCGTTGTGGCCCACCAGCGCCATGCGCTCGCCCGGTTCCACGACGAGGTCGACGCCCGCGAGCAGCGGACGGTCCTGATAGGATTGGCGCACGTCGCGCAGGGAGAGGAGGGCCATGCTGGATCCGGAAAGGGCCACCAGAATGACCTCGGCCGCGCGTAACGCAACCCGCGGCCCGCGCGTATCGGGCGCGTCCTCGAGAGAAGAGGACACGAGGAACCGATCCCCATGATGCTCCTGTCCACACTCATCGCCCTTCCCCTGCTCGCCTGCCCGCCCGCCGCCGGAGGCTTCGACCGCGCTCAAATCGACGCCCAGGCCAAATGGGTCGCGCACCTGGACCTCGAGGCGTTCCAGGCGACGCAGCTCTTCCAGCAGGTCAAGGCGGCGGACAAGGAGGGCGAACTCGACCGCGGCCTCGCCGAACTGGCACAGCAGCGCGGCCTCGACCTCTTCGGAGACGTGTTCTCGCTCACGGTCTACGGCACCGATGCCGGCAAGGAGAACGGCGTGGTGATCGTCCAGGGCAGCGACAAACTCGACGCCGCCGTCGCAAAGCTGCGCGACGAGCAGGGCGGCAGGACGCTGCAGATCGCCGGGCACGACTGCCTGCAGTGGGGCAAGGGCGAGCACGCCGACGGCTTCTCGAGCCTCTCGTCGCTCTCCGGCACGCAGCGCCGCCAACTGGTGCTCGCGAAGTCCCAGGTGGACCTCGAGCACGCGCTGGCGGTCCTCGACAAGCAGCGCCCGAGCCTGGACGCCGCCCCCCAGTCCGATCTCTACGCCGCGCCCGCGGCGGGCACCTTCGCCTTCGCGGCGGCGAGCGGGATCCTGGACGAGATCGCCGGCACGCACGGGCACGAGGTGCAGCAGTTCTCGGCCGCCGCGCGGCTGACGAAGGGCGTGCGCTTCGAGCTCGGCGAGAACTCCGGGAGCCTCTTCGCCGACCTGAGCCTGCGCACCGAGAGGCCCGAGGACGCGCTCAAGCTGAAGAAGATCTTCGACGGCCTGCTCGTGCTGCCGGGCCTCGTCATGGGCGACACCGAGGCGGGCGAGTCGATCGAGCGCCTCACACAGGCGGTCCACATCGAGGCCCTGAACCAACTCGTGCACCTGCACTTCCAGTACGGCGCCGCCGCGCTCTTCGCCGAGTTTCAGGCCCTGAAGGACGCGGACCTGGATGGCGAACACGCGACCAAGCAGCCCAAATAGACCGTGTCAGGACCGCACTCGATCGACTCCGAGGCTCTCGCCGCCCGCGCGCAAGCGGGGTGTCGGGAGTCCTTCGGTTTGCTGGTCGAGCGGCACCAGAAGGGCCTCTACAACTTCCTGCTGCAGCGCGTGCGGTCGAGCGAGGAAGCCGAAGACCTGACACAGGAGAGCTTCGTGCGCGCCTGGAGGCGACTGGCGACCTACCGCGACCAGTGGCGCTTCTCGACCTGGCTCTACGCGGTCGCGCGCTCGGCCGCCGCGGACCGCGCGCGCACGCGGCGCGAGCTGACGCAGTCCGAGCACGCCGAGCCGAGCTACCACGCGGACCCCGCGGGCGAGCTCGGCGCGCGCGAGGAGGGCGAGAACCTCTGGCGCCTGGCCGCTGCGGTGCTGAGTGAGGAGCAGCGCAGCGCGCTGTGGCTGTTCTACGCCGAGGAGCGCTCGGCGGCCGAGATCGGCCGCGTGCTCGGCAAGAGCGCGATCGCGGTGCGCGTGATGCTCTTCCGCGCGCGCGGGATCCTGGCGCGCCATCTCGAACGGAACGCTACGCTGTCGGGGGCCGTCGAAGGCGCGCGCCCGCGGCTGGAGACGCTCTCACCATGAAGCACCAACTCGATGACCGGCTGCGCGAGGGCATGCGGCGCGAGGTGCGCGAGGCGCCCGCCGGTCTCGCAGGACGCGTACAAGCGCAACTGGGCGAGCGCGAGACCGTCCGTCCGCGTGTCTCGCGCTGGCGGCCCTACGCCCTGCCCGCGGGCCTCGCGGCCGCGGCGCTGCTGTGCTTTGCCCTCTGGCCCAGGCCCGAACAGGTCGAACCGAGCGCTGTCAGGGCAACCCTGCTGTCGATGGACATTCCGCAGCGCGGGATCGAATTCGCTGCGCGCCTGGACCGGCCGCTGGCGGAGGAGTGGCAGCGCACGCTGGCGGACTCGCGGGCGCTCTACGCAGCGCTCCTCGGCCAGCTGCCGACGCTGCCGCGCTGAAGGGCGACACCCGCCCGCGCTCCAGGTAGAATCCCGGCCCCTTTTTCCGGCCGGAACCCCCCTCATGAGCGTCGCCTGTGGCATCGTCGGACTGCCGAACGTCGGCAAGTCCACCATCTTCAACGCGATCACCGCCGCGGGCGCGGAGAGCGCGAACTATCCCTTCTGCACGATCGAGCCCAACGTGGGCGTCGTGGACGTGCCGGACGAGAACCTGGAGCGCATCCACAAGTTCATCGTCACCGACCGCATGGTGCCCGCGAGCGTCAAGATCGTCGACATCGCCGGTCTGGTGAAGGGGGCTGCGACGGGCGAAGGCCTGGGCAACAAGTTCCTGGGCAACATCAAGGAGACCGACGCGCTGCTGCACGTCGTGCGCTGCTTCGAGAAGGGCGACGTGATCCACGTCTCCGGCTCGGTCGACCCCGTGCGCGACATGGAGATCATCGACATCGAGCTCGCGCTCGCGGACCTCGACACGGTCACGCGCAACCTCGACCGCGTCTCGCGCAAGGCCAAGGCCAACGACAAGGAGGCGGCCTACCAGCGCGACGTCTACGAGAAGGCGCGCCAGGAACTCGAGGCGGGCAAGCAGCTGCGGCAGGTCGAGTGGAAGAAGGAGGAGCGCGAGGCTCTCAAGCCGCTCTTCCTGATCACGATGAAGCCCGTGATGTTCGTCGCCAACGTCGCCGACGACGACATGGAAGGCAAGGGCGAGACCGCCCAGCGCGTGCGCGCCTACGCCGAGAAGAACGGCTGCGAGTTCGTGCCGCTGTGCGGCGACATCGAGGGCGAGATCATGAAGCTGCCGCCCGAGGAACGCGGCGCGTTCCTCGCCGACGCGGGCTTGAGCGAACCGGGCCTGAACCGCCTGGTGAAGAAGACTTACGACCTGCTCGGCCTGCAGACCTACTACACGGCCGGCAAGATCGAGATCCGTGCCTGGACGATCCACCGCGGGGACACCGCGCCGGCGGCCGCGGGAGTGATCCACACCGACTTCGAGAAGCACTTCATCCGCGCCGAGGTCTACTCGGTGGAGGACCTCGAGGCTTTCAAGAACGAGGCCGCGATCCGCGCCGGCGGCAAGCTGCGCGTCGAGGGCCGCGACTACGTGATGCGCCCGGGTGACGTGGCGCACTTCCTGATCGCCAAGTAGGCGCCTGGCGCGGGAACCGGGGCCTGGCTAAGCTTGGGCTTAGTCGTATGAGCCCCTCCCTCGCCCGCCTGCGCCAGCGCCTGGGCCTCTCGCAGGCCGCCTTCGCGAAGCTGCTCGGCGTGCACGCCATGACGATCAGCAAGTGGGAGCGCGGTGTGCTCGAGCCGAGCGCCCACCAGCGCCGCGTGCTGCAGGCTCTGGCCAAGGCGCCCGAGCGGCAAAAGAGCGGCTCGAAGGGCGCGCAGGACCCGCTGCGCCTCCTGGCCGACCTGCTCGGCGACGCCTACGCGCGGCCGGAGATCAACCTGGGGACGCTCAGCGCGACCAACCGCTTCGCCGGGCGCGTGGTCGAACTCGTGCGCGGCGACGTGATGAGCAAGGTCGTGATCGAGCTCCCGCAGGGCGTGCGCATCGGCGCCGTGATCACGACCGACTCGGTCGAGCGCCTGGGCCTCGCGGTCGGTTCGAAGGCGCTCGCGATCATCAAGGCGACTGAGGTCATCGTCGGAGGTCTGTGATGCTGTCGGCTCTCGTGCTCCTCGCGCTGCTCCCGTTCCAGGAACCCCAGGCCCCGCCGCGCGTGGAGCTCTCCGTCAGCGCAGCCGCGAGCCTGCGCGACGTGCTGAAAGACGTCGGCACCGCGCTGGAGAAACGCCAGCCCTGGAAGCTGGTCGTGAACTGCGCCTCTTCGGGCACGCTCGCGCGCCAGATCGAGGCCGGCGCGAAGGTCGACCTGTTCCTCTCGGCGGACGAGGTCGAGGTCGACAAGCTCGCCAAGCAGAAGCTCGTCGACGAGGCGACGCGTTGCGTGCTGCTCTCGAACCAGCTGGTGCTGGTCGAGCCCCTCGACCAGCGGCTGTTCCCCGAAACCTTCCAGCCCGCCGACCTTCTGAACCCCTCGCTCAAGCGCTTGTCCCTGGCAAACACGCAGAGCGTGCCCGCGGGCCGTTACGCGAGGAGCTGGCTCGAGTCGAAGGGGCTCTGGAAGCCGCTCGAGGCGCGCGTCCTGCCGGGGGTGGACGTGCGCGCGGCGCTGGCCGCGGTCGAATCGGCCGGAGCACAGGCGGGCCTCGTCTACCGCACCGACGCGGCGCTCTCGAAGAAGGTGCACGTGGTCTACGCCGTGCCGCTCGCGGAGGGGCCGCCGATCCGTTACGTGGCCGTCGTGCCGAAGTCGGCGCCGCACGCCGAGGCAGCGCGCGCGCTGCTGGCTGAGCTGCGCACGAAAGCGAGCGGCGAGATCTTCGAGCGCTTCGGCTTCGTGCTGCCCGAGGCGAAGAAGTAGCGCCGATGGGGGAGCAGCCCGAACTCTCGGTGCTGCGCGTCACGCTGCAGGTCGCGCTCGCGGCGACACTGCTCGTGGCGCCGCTCTCGATCGGCGCCGGCTGGCTGCTCGCGCGTCGGCGCTTCCCGCTGCGCAGCCTGGTCGAAACGCTGGTCGCGCTGCCGCTGGTGCTGCCGCCGACAGCGATCGGCTACCTGCTGCTGCGCCTCTTCGGTCGGGGAGGGCCGCTCTCCGCGGATGTGCTGGGCTTCGATCCGGATCTGCTCTTCACCTGGAAGGCGGCCGTGCTGGCCTCGGCCGTGGTCTCCTTCCCGCTGGCCACGCGCAGCGCGCGCGCGGCCTTCGAGTCGGTCGAACCGCGCTACGAGTGGATGGCGCGCTCGCTCGGGATGCCGCCCGCGCGCGTGTTCCTGCGCGTCACGCTGCCGCTCGCGCGGCGCGGGCTCGCGGCGGCGCTGCTGCTCGGTTTCGCGCGCGCGCTCGGGGAATTCGGTGCGACGGCGATCGTCGCGGGCAGCATCCCGGGCCGCACGCAGACGCTCTCGCTGGCGATCTTCGAGGACATCCAGCTCGGCCGCGAGCAGCACGCGCTGCTGCTCGTCGCCGTCTCGACGCTACTCGCTTTCGGCGTGATCCTGGTCTCCGAGCGCCTGCTGGCGCGGGGCGCGCGCGCGTGATCGAGCTGCGCCTCTCTCAGCCGCTTGCGGCCTTCGCGTTGGAGCTCGACCTGCGCCTCGAGGCGGGCTGTACGGGCGTCTTTGGCCCCTCCGGCAGCGGCAAGACGACGCTCCTCGAGCTCGTCGCGGGCTGGCGCAGGCCGCGCGCGGGCCGCGTGCGAATCGGGGAGCGCGTGCTCATCGACCGCGAGCGGCGCGTCGAACTCGCGCCCGAGCACCGGCGCATCGGCTACGTGCCGCAGGACGTGCTGCTCCTGCCGCACTGGAACGTGCGCGAGAACCTGCTCGCCGCCGGCGCGCTCGAGGCACGCGTGCTCGAGACCTTCGAGCTCGACGCGCTGCTCGAGCGCGACGTGCGCTCGCTCTCGGGCGGCGAGCGTGCGCGCGTGGCCCTGGCGCGCGCGCTGCTCTCGCAGCCCGAACTGCTGCTGCTCGACGAGCCGCTCACCGGGCTGGATCGCCAGCGCCGACAACGCGCGCTGGCGCTGCTGCTCTCGGTCAAGGAGCGCTTCGCGATCCCGATGCTCTTCGTCTCGCACGACGCGACCGACGTGCAGGTGCTGTGCGACGAGGTGCTGGTTCTCGAACGCGGCCGCGTGGTCGCGCAAGGCCCGCCCGCGCGCGTGCTCGCCGCACAGCCGGCAGGCTCGTACGAGAACATCCTGCGCGGCCGCATCAGCGGCGCGAGCGAGGGCAGCGCCACGCTCGAACTGGCGAGCGGCATCGGGATCGAGGTCTCCGATCCGGGCCTCGCGCCCGGGAGCGCCGCGGTCTTCGCGTTGCGCGGCGAGGACGTGCTCGTCGCGCGCGGCGCCCTGCCGCGGCTCTCCGCGCGCAACCGCCTGGAGGCCGTCGTGATCTCGTTGCGCGAGGACTCGGGCGAGGTCTGGGTCCAAGCGCAGGTCGGCGGCACGCAGCTCTCCTCGCGCGTGACGCTCGGCGCCGTGCGCGAGCTCGAACTCGCACCCGGTGTCGCGGTGACGCTGCTCTTCAAGGCCACGAGCTGCCGGCTGGTTGCGGCGCGCGCGGCCGCGTCCTAGAGTTCGGCGGCCATGCCCGACGAACGCGAGTACATCCTCGGCACCGACAAGCCCGAGCTCGAGCGCCTCGAATTCCAGCATCAGGTCTGGGTCGCGGAGCTCTACGCGCTCGCCGCGCGCGCGGGCGTACGCGCGGGCGACACGCTGCTCGATCTGGGCTGCGGACCCGGCTTCACGAGCTTCGAGCTGGCGACGATCGTCGGGCGTACGGGCAAGGTGATCGCGCGCGACGCCAGCGAGCGCTTCCTCGGCCACCTGCGCGAGCAGGCGCGAGCGCGTTCGCTGCCGCAGCTCGAAGCCAGTCACGGCCGGGTGGAGGAGCTCGAACTGGGCGAGGGGAGCCTCGACGCGGTCTACGCGCGCTGGCTCTTCTGCTGGCTCCCGGATCCGGGTGCGGCGCTGGCGCGCGTGGCGCGCATGCTGCGGCCGGGAGGCGCTCTGCTCGTGCAGGACTACCTCGATTGGGGCGCGATGAAGCTCCTGCCCGCGAGCTCCGTCTTCGACCGCGGCGTGCTCGCCTGCCTGCAGAGCTGGAAAGACGGCGGCAGTGCGATCAACGTGCAAGAGCTCCTGCCGGGGCTCGCCGCCGCGCACGGCCTGCGCGTCGAGTCCTTCCAGACGCGTTCGCGCCTGGGGGCGGTGGGTTCGCTCGAGTGGCGCTGGCTGGAGGAGTTCTTCCTCTCCTACCTGGCGAAGCTGGTCGAGCAGCAGCGCTACTCGGCGGCGGACTTCGAGGCCTGGCGCGCGGAGTGGAGCCTGCGTTCGCGCGAGCGCACGAGCTGGTGTCTGGCACCGACGGTCGCGGACCTCGTCTTGCGCAAGCTCTAGGCTGCCGGACGATCGCTGGCGCCGGGTTGCGCGTCGACGATCTCGATCACGGCGTAGCCGGACTGCACGAGTGCCTCGACGAGCTCGTCCTTCTTGTGGCCGGTGAGACGCAGGATCGCGAGCTCTTCGCCGCCCGGCCGCTCGTGCACGAGGTAACCGCGCACGTGGAACGACAGGCGCAGTGCGATCAGGATCGGGTCGGGCGCCTCTTTGCGCCCCGACTGCAGCGCGAAGGTGATGCGCAGCTCGCCGCTCGAGTCGGTCATGCCTACGAAGGCGCGGAAGATGTCGGACTCGGTCAGCACGCCCTCGAGCTTGCCGTCGAGCAGCACGGGCATGCCGCCGATCTTGTGCGAGAGCATCTTGCGTGCGGCGTCCTCGAGGTGCTCCTCGGGGTGCAAGGTCACCAGACGCGTCGACATCACCTGTCCGACGATCGAGGCCTCGTTGACCATGCCCGAGCGCGTGTTGAGCTCGCCGACCGAGCCGGGGAGGATGCGCAGCAGGTCGACCAGGCTGATCATGCCGACGACCTTGTCGCCGCGCACGACCGGCGCGCGCCGGATCTGCTTCTCCTTGAACATCTGCAGCGCCTCGCGGCAGCGCAGGCCCTCCTTGAGGGTCACCACGTGGCGGGTCATGAAGTGGCGCACGAGCATCGCTGCCTGCATCGGCAGCCGGGCCGGGCCGGCTCCAGCCCAATCAGGCGCAGGCTTCGCGCCAGGCCCGCAGCAGGGCCGCAGGGTCGCAAGCGCGCGCCAGGGCCTCGCCCACGAGCGCCACTTGCGCTCCCGCCGCGCGCAGCGCTCGCAGGTCCTCGGGGCCGGAGATTCCGCCGCCGGCCAGCCGCAGCGGCCCCTTGGGCATGCGTGCGAGCAGCTCCTCGCAGCGTCCGGGCACGAGCTGTGTGCTGCGCGGATCGCGCGCGCTCGCGCACAGGGCCTCGGCTTCGAGTGGCAGGGCGCGCTCGAGCTCGCGCTCGTCGTGCACCTCGATCCAGACCCCCAGGCCGAGCACGCGCGCGCGTTCGCGCAACGCGCGCAGCTGCGTATCCGCGAGGTCCGCGGCGACCAGGCGCACGCCGTCCGCGCCGAAGAGGCAGCTCTCGAGCAGCATGGCCTCATCGAGCGGAAAATCGCAGCGCAGCCGCACGCGTCCTGCGTGCGCGACCGTGAGCAGGTCCTCGAGCGCGCCGCCGAAGTAGTCCTGTTCGGTCGCGACCCCGAGCGCCGCGGCGCCGCCCGCGCGGCAGGCGTCGACGAAAGCGAACCAGCGCGGTCCCGGCGCGCTCGTGCGCGTGGGGCGCGCTTGCGCGCTCGGCGCGTCCTCGAGGCGCACTTCGCTCCAGGGCCGCCGGCGAGCGCACACGGGCACGAGCGCGAGCTCCGGCCGCGTGAGCGCCTGCAGGAAGCGCTCGCGCCGCCACGAGTCGGCCGCGACGAGGTCCTCGAGCCGTTCGAGCGGCTGCGCGCGGCGTCTTTCGGCCGCGCGCGCGCGCACCGCGGCGAGCAACGCCTCGCGCGAGAACGTGCTCATGCTGCGCACAGTCTCACGAAGCGCTCGAGGAGCCGCGGGCCGTCGGGGCTGAGGATCGACTCGGGATGGAACTGCACGCCGAAGCGCGGCCATGCGCGGTGGCGCACGCCCATCACCTGACCCTCGGCGGTCCAGGCCGTGAGCTCCAGGCACGCAGGCAGCGTGTCGCGCCGCGCGCGCAGCGAGTGGTAACGGCCGGCGGCGAAGGGCGAGGGCAGGTCCTCGAACAGGCCCGTTCCTGTGTGGCAGACGGGCGAGGCGCGGCCGTGCACGGGCACCGGATCGCGCTCGAGTGCGCCGCCGTGGCACTCGACCAGCGCCTGGTGTCCCAGGCAGACGCCCAGGATCGGCAGCTCGCGCGGCGCGCGGCGCAAGAGTTCGGGCATCACGCCGGCCGTTTCGGGACGGCCCGGTCCGGGCGAGAGCACCAGGCCGGCCGGAGAGAGCGCGAGCAGTTCGTCGACGCTCGCCGCGTCGTTGCGCACGACCTCCACGCGCGCACCCGTCCCCGCGAGCGCCTGCCAGACGTTCCAGGTGAAGGAGTCGTAGTTGTCGAGGAGCAGGATCATGCGCGGCCGGCCGCGGGCTCGCGTGACTCGACGAAGAGCCGCGTGTGCAGCGCGCGCACGGTCTCGCGCACGCGCTCGCGCGGCACGACCAGGCTGAGGTTGTTGCGCGTTGCGCCGTAGCTGATCATCTCGACGCGCACGCCCAGCGTGTCGAGCACCTCGAGCACCTCGCGCGGCACGTGCAGGGAATCCTGCAGCTCCTCGCCGACGATCGAGACCAGTGCCACCTCGCGCGCGACGCTGACCTCCGAGAAACGCGCCAGCTCGCTGCACACCGGATCCAGGCGCGCGGTGGCGTCGGTCGTGAGTGCGACCGAGACCTCGCTCGTGGCGATCATGTCCACGACGATCTCGTTGCGTGCGAAGACGTCGGCGATGCGCTCGAGGAAGCCGTACTGCAGCAGCATCGGCGCCGCGACGATGTTGACCACCGCGATGCGCTCCTTGCTGGTGATCGACTTGACCGTGCGCTCAGCCTCGGCGAGCTTGCCGACCACGGTCGTGCCGGCGAACTCGGGCCGGAAGCTGTTCAGCACGCGGATCGGGACGCCCTTGCGGATCGCGGGCACCATCGTGGCGGGGTGCAGTACCTTGGCGCCGAAGAAGGCCAGCTCGGCCGCCTCGGCGAAGGACAGCGCGGGCACGAAGCGCGCCTCGGGCACGATGCGCGGGTCCGCGCTCATCACGCCGTCGACGTCGGTCCAGATCTGGATCTCCTCGGCCCCGAGCGCAGCGCCGAAGATCGCGGCCGAGAAGTCGCTGCCGCCGCGGCCGAGCGTCGTGACGCTGCCCTGCGCATCGTGCGCGATGTAGCCGGTGATCACCGGTACGCCACACAGCGGGGAGCAGCGCTGCGCGGATCGACTCCTCGCACTGCGGCAGCGGCCGCGCGCAGCCGAAGCGGCTGTCGGTGAGCAGGCCCGCGTCCCAGGCGTCGAGCGCACGCGCCTCGACGCCCTCGCGCGCGAGCTGCGCCGCGACGATGCGCGCGGAGAGCCGCTCGCCGAAGCTCGCCAGCTGGTCGAGCGTGCGCGGCGTGAGCTCGCGGATCAGCGCGATGCCGCGCAAGAGGTCGGAGAGCTCCGCGAGCAGCGGTTCGACGAGTTCCGCGCCGAGTTCGAGCTCCGCCGCGAGCGCGCGATGCTGTGCGACGAGCGTTTCGAGCTCGGGCTTCCATTCACCGCCCGCGCGCGCGAGTTCGCCCGCCGAAAAGAGCCGGTTGGTGACGCCGCCGACGGCCGAGACGACCACGACCGGATGGCGCGCGAGGGAGGAGGCGACGATGCGGCCGAGGCGCCGGATGGGATCCGCGCCGCCGACCGAGGTGCCGCCGAACTTCTGGACGATCATGGGAGCCGAGCAGGGGAGTATAGCAGGCCCAGGACTTGGCATAATGGAGTCCCATGCCGCTGCAGAAGTCCCCGCACGAAGGTCTTCCGGGCCCTGAACCCGCCGAGCGCTGGGCTGACGATCTCGTGCGCGCGAAGCTGGCCGAACTCGATCCAGCGGAGCGAATGGAGCGCACGCAAAGGCTCATCGATGCCACTCGCGAGCTGCGCCTGCAGGGCCTGCGTCTGTGCTACCCCGGCGAGAGCGAGGGGCAGCTCCGCCTGCGTGAGGCGGCTCAGAGACTCGGGCGCGACCTCATGATCCGTGCCTATGGCTGGGATCCGGAGCAGGCTTCCGGCTGATGGCTTCGAACGAGCTGGATGTCGCCGTCCTCGCCTCCGAGCTCTTCGAAAGCCTCGGCGTAGGGCACTTCGTCGGCGGGTCCACCGCGAGTTCCTTCTATGGCGAGAGTCGCATGACTCACGACGTCGACATCGCGGTGGCACTGCGCCATGAGCATGTTGCGCCCCTGCTCCGACGCGCCTCGGGCGAGTTCTTCGTCGAGCCGGAATTCGTCGAGGAGGCCGTACGGCACTCGCGCATGTTCACGATGGTGCACCGCACGAGCTTCGTGAAGGTCGACGTGTATGTTCGGCCCCTGGAGGGCTTCTTCCAGAGCGAGCTGCAGCGCGCGCGCCTGCTGGAGATCCGTCGCACGCCGCCGGGCGAAGCCTGGATGCCGACGCCCGAGGACATCGTCCTGCAGAAGCTCGCCTGGTACCAGAAAGGCGAGTGCGTCTCCGAGCGACAGTGGCGCGACATCCTCGGAGTCCTGCGCAACTGGCGCGCGCGCGTCGATCTCGCTTATCTGCGCCAATGGGCCAAGGAGCTCGACGTGGCGGCCTTGCTCGAGACTGCGCTCGTGCAGGCGGCCGAAGGATGAGTACCCGCGCTGGAGCAGGTGCGCACGGCGAGTGGGGCAAGTCTCCGCCCGGGCACGAGGACGTCGCGCTGCTCGAGGGCCCCGCGCGGCGCGGCTCGGAATTCCTGCGTGCGCTGCGCATCTTCGGTGAGCTGATCCACGGCTACCGAAATCTGCACTTCCTCGGCCCGTGCGTGACGGTCTTCGGTTCGGCGCGCTTCAAGGAGGACCATCCGCACTACCAGCTCGCGCGCGAAGTGGGCGCGCACATCGCGCGCCTGGGCTTCACGGTCATGACCGGCGGCGGGCCGGGGATCATGGAGGCCGCCAACCGCGGCGCGCGCGAGGCCGGCGGGCGCAGTGTGGGCTGCAACATCGAGCTGCCGCAGGAGCAGAAGCCCAATCCCTACCTCGACCGCTTCGTCACCTTCCGGCACTTCTTCGTGCGCAAGGTGATGCTGGTGAAGTACTCCTACGCCTTCGTCGTGCTGCCGGGCGGCTTCGGCACGCTGGACGAGATCTTCGAGACCGCGACGCTGATCCAGACCGGCAAGATCTCGCACTTCCCGCTGGTGTTGATGGGCGTCGAGTACTGGAAGGACTTGAGGGAACTGCTCGAGAACATGGTGCGCGCGGGCACGATCGAAGCGGCGGATCTGGAGCGGATCGTGTTCACGGACTCGGTCGAGCACGCAATCGACGTGATCGAGCGCCAGGCGACCAAGGCCTTCGGGCTCAAGCGCCGTGTGCGCAAGCCGCGCTGGTATCTGGGCGAGCGTTGAGCGCGCTCAGCGCGCGAGCCAGCGTTCCCAGGGGTTCGCGCGCGCGGCATCGGTGAAGTCGGTCGGCCCCGGCGTCACATCGCCGAAGAGCCCGCCGTCGAGGCGCATCAGCACGTTCGTCCTGCGGTTCCAGAGCCAGAACTCGTTCCCGATCGAGCGCTCCGAGACGCACATCTGGATCGTCGCGCCCGCGGTCGGGACGAGCGTCACGCGCAGGAACGGGTGTTCGAGGCCCAGACTCGGCGCCTGCTTGGGGTTGGCGAAGCCCTTCGCGCGCGCGCGGATCCACAGGCTCGTGTAGCCGCCCGGGCGCCAGACGAGCGCGCTCTCGCTCTGCCCCTCGCGCGTCAGCGTCCACTCGGGCGGATCCTCGGGCGACTTCGGCGGCTGCGTCGTGAGTTCGAAGCGGCGGCCGTCCGCGTACTCGAGCGCGATGCTGCGGAAGCCGGCGAAGTCCTCGTCGAAGCAGCCCGCGAGCAGGCGCGTGTCGACGAAGGGCGGCAGTCCGGCCGCCGCGCTCGCGAGCAGCGCGCGCGGATCGCGGTCGATGGCCAGGATCTCCGGAGCTCCTGCGCGGCGCGCGAAGCCGGGCCCGAACTCGAGGCTGGCGAGCACGTCGCGGTCGTCGCGCTCGAGGAACTTCGGGCCATGCAGCGCGATCGAGAGCCGCGCGGGCGCGTCCAGGCCGTAGTGCGCCTCGCGCGCGGGGTCGCGCGAGAGCTCCTCGCCGCGCGCCTGCGTGCAGGCGGCGATCAGCGCTTCGATGCGCGCTTCGTCGCAGACGGCGCCCGCGGCCTCGCGCGAGCGCCACAAGCCCTTCGCGCGCACGTACACGAGTTCTGCGCCGAGCTCCGGCGAGGCGAGCGTGAGCGCGGCGACGCTCGAGCCCGCGGGCAATTCGAGCAGCTTCTCGATGCGCGGCTCGAGGCTGCCCGCGCGCGCCGCGGCGAGGTGTTCGATGCCCAGTGCCAGCGCGAGGAACAGCACGCTCGTGCCGAGGATGATCTTCAAGCGGCACCCGCCTTGCGCCGACGGACGAGGGTCCAGGCTGCGGCCAGCACGAGCAGAACGAGGGGGGCGGCCGCGAGCATGCTCGCGCGCAGCCACGAGCGGCGCTGCGGCTCGACCCAGGGCAGCACGGGAGCGCCCGCCCGGCGCGCGAGCAGGCCGACGACGCGCTCGGGCAGCGTCAGGCGCGCCGCGCACTGCACCAGAAAACGCGCGTTCTCGCAGCCCTCGCGCTCGATCCAGGCGTCCTGGAACATCGTCGAGCAGCCGATCAGTGTGAACGAGTCGCTCTCGACCGCGAGAGGCTGCGTACCGAGCATTGTCTTGCCCCGGGAGGAGAACTCGTCGGGAGGGAGGTCTCCGCCCTTCCACTCGAGCGACCAGCAGCGCGGCGAGCTCGCGACCAGCGTGCGTGCGCCGAGGGCCTGCGGCGCGAGCTGGATGCGGTTTGCGAAGGGCATCAGGAGCTCTCCGAGCGGGCTCGCGGCGCGCACGAGCAGCGGATTCGCGCCGCTCGTCCGCTCGATCCGCCGCCCGGCGCTCTCGCGGTCGACGCTCTCGTCGAGCTGCGCGCTGGCGCACAGGTCGTCGAAGAAGACCTCGAGCACGAGCTCGACGCCGGCGCTCGCGGGCCAGCCCTGCTCGAGGTCGCACAGCTGCCGCTCGGGCCACCACGCGGGCTGGCTGGCGTGCTCGGCGCGCGCGCGCGGTCGGACGACGTAGTGCTGTGCCGCGACGAGCGCCTTGCCGCCGGCGGCGAGTTGGCGCTCGAGCTCGCTGCGCAGCGGCTGGATGTCGCGGCGCGGCTGCAGCCACAGGAACAGATCGGCCGGCTGCGCGGGCGCGGGGCTCTCGCTCGAGACCGATTCGAGCTTGAAGTCGTGCTCGGCGAGCAGCGCGCGTGCGCGGCCGTAGGGATCGCCGCTCGTGGGAGCGAAGAGCTGCTTGGATTCGTAGGCGAGGCGGCTCTCGGCGGGGGAGAGGCGCGGCCGATCGGTGGCGGCGGCGATGCGCACGCTCTTTCCCGTGCGCAGGCGCTCGAAGGCGAAGCCCAGGCGGAAGGCGAGGTCGTCGAAGCTCGCGCGTTCAGGGAACTCGAGGCGCTCGCTCCGACCGTCGCGCTCGAGCAGCAGCCCGGCGGCGATCTCGCGCACGAGCGTGGTCTCGTCCTGGCGCGAGGTGACGCGCAGCGCGTGCAGGCCGTGCGCGGGCGCGTCGGCGGCCTCGATGCGCTCCTCGGCGATCTCGAGCGTGCCGCTGCGCGCGCGCAGCCGCTCGAGCAGCTCGCGCAGGTTGGCGAGCTCGGGGCGGTATTCGCTCGGCAGTCGTTCGTCGGGCGAGAAGCACAGCGTCGCGCGCAGCGGGCCGGCCTCGCGGCACAAGTCCACGAGCTCGGGTGCGAGGGCATTCGCGCCCTCGCGCGTCGCGTCCAGGGCCCAGCCCGCGGGCGCGAACGCGCGCACGAACGCGAGCAGCGCGAGGCCCGCCGCGGCGGCGCCGATCGTGCGCCAAGGCCAGCGCCGGGACTGCGGTGCTGCGCGGCGCCGGCGGGCGAACCAGAACAGGGCGAGCGCGAGCGGCAGGGCGCCGACGACGAGCGTGCGCGCCCAGCCGCGGCCGACGAGCGGCAGCGGCGCGGGCTGGGTCGCGGCGACGCTGGCGAAGGCGCGTCGCTCGGGTGAGGCGAGCGTGCGCACGAGCACCTCGAGCAGCGCGCGGTGCGCGTAGTTCTCGGCTGCGAGGTCGGGATCCTCGAAGGGGGTCGCTGCGCCGAAGACGACCAACCGGCCGCGCCAGGGATCGCGCGGCTCGAGCAGCGCCGCGAGCGTCGCGTGCGGCGCCGCGTTCTCGCCCAGGGCCGTCTTCTCCGAGCTCGCGGCGAGGATGTGGAAGTCGAGGGCGAGCGCTTCGAGCCGCGCGGGATCCGGGACGAAAGAAGTCGGCGCGCGGAAGAGCAGCGTGCCGTTGGGCTGTCCCGCGAAGCGTCGGAAGTCCTGCTCCGCTCCGGTCGAGCGCACCGGTCCGCCCTCTTGCGTGAGTGGCTGGCGCTCGGGAGCGAGGCCGAATTCGCCCAGCAGCGTCGCGGCGGGGAAGCCGCTGCGCTCGAGCGCGCTCGTCCAGGCACTGCCGGCGAGCACGACGCTCGTGCCGCGCTCGAGCAGCGAGCGCAGCGCGGCGAGCTGCGCGGGCGAGACCGCGCGCGGGGCGATCCAGAACAAGAGGTCGGGCGTCTCGACCAGCTTGCTGTCGCGGTCGAAGCTGCCGCGCACGGGATCGGAGAGCCGCGCGAGCTCGGTCTCGAGGCCGTGCAGATCCTCGGGCGACTCGAGCAGAATGCGCGGCTTGCGCGGCGCGAGCAGACCGTCGAGCTGTGCCTCGAGCAGGCGCGGCAGGTAGGCGAGTTTCTCGGGGGAGAGGCCCTCGACGAGCAAGGTTCCGCGCGCGCCGACCACCACGCGCAGCGTCGACCAGAGCGTCGTCTCGCGCCAGCCGTCGCGCTCGACCGTGCGCGCACGGAAAGGCGCCAGGCCCAGCGCTGCCGCGTGCGCGCCCAGGGCCGGGTCCGAGGCGGGATCCACGCGCGAGCAGCGCACGCGGCCCTCCGAGGCGCGCGCGAGCGTCGCGCAGAGCTCGCGCACAGCCGGGTCGAGGCGGCGGTACTCGCCCTCGAAATACGCGGGGGCGCTCGCGAACCAGGTCACGCGCACGTCCTCGTCGAGGGCCGCAAGCCGCGCGGCGAGGGCGCGCTCGCCCGGCAGGCTCTCGCTCGCAAGGCCCGCGTTCTCGAGCGCGCGCGCTCCCTCGAGCACGCAAGCGCCGGCGACGAGGAGCAGCGCGAGGAGCGGCAGCAGCTCGCGCGGCTTCACGCGCGGTTCCTCCGCACGGCGCGCGTGCTGAGCGCGAGGAAGAGCAGCGCGAGGCCCACGAACCAGGCGCAGGCGCCCAGCGAGAGCGAGCCGCGCAGGAAGCTCTGGTAGGGCGGCAGTGCCGAGAGGTGTTCGGAGAGGAACGAACCCAGGTGCAGGCCGGGCAGCGCGCCGTCGAGCACGGCCACGACGCGCTCTTCGCCCAGGTAGACCAGCACGAAGGAGGCGAAGGCCGCGCTGAGGAAGGCCACGATCTGGTCCGCGCTGAGTGCCGAGCAGAACGAACCCAGCGCGAGCAGCGTCGCGCCGAGCAGGAAGGCGCCGGCGTAGCCCGAGGCGATGCGCCCCAGGTCGGGATCGCCGAGCCAGACGAGCAATGCGACCACCGGCAGCGTGCCAGCCAGGAACAGTGCCAGCAGCGCGATGCTTGCGAGGTACTTGCCCGCGACGATCGCGCCGGGCGGCAGCGGCAGCGTCATCCACAACTCGAAGGTGCGCGAGCGCAGGTCCTCGGACCAGGAGCGCATCGAGAGTGCGGGCATGTAGAGCACGAAGAGCAGCGGCAGGAGCTCGAAGAGCGGGCGCATGTCGAGCTTCCCGGCCAGGAAGAAGCCGTTCATGAACACGCTCGTCGTCGCGAGCAGCGCCGCGATCGTCGCGACCCACGCGATCGACGAATCGAAGGCGGCGCCGAGCTCGCGCCCGGCGACCACCAGGGCCCCGCGCCAGGCGCGCGCGCTCACGCGAGCTCCACCCTTCCGCCGCGCTCGCGGATCGCGTGCACGACGAGGCCTTCCAGATCGGTGTGCTCCTGCTTCGCGCGCGCCGCGAGCTCGGGGACCTGACCGTCGAGGATCAGGCTCCCGCGTTGCACGACCAGCAGGCGCGAGCTGATCGTCGCGACCTCGGCCAGGATATGGCTCGAGAAGAGCACCGCGCGGCCCTGCGCGATCTCGTGCAGGAACTCGCGGAAGGCGACCACCTGCAACGGATCCAGGCCGTGCGTCGGCTCGTCGAGCAGCAGCACCGGCGGGTCGTGCAGCAGGGCGCCGGCGAGGCCGATACGCTGGCGGTAGCCCTTCGAACACTCGCGAATCGGCCGGTCGAGCACGGCCGCGAGACCCAGGCGCTCGCTGCACCAGCCGATGCGGCGCGCGCGCTCCTCGCGCGTGAGCCCGCGCACGCGCCCGAGGAAGTCGAGGAAGCGCCGGCTGCGCATGGCCTCGAAGAGCGGGTTGTGTTCGGGCAGGTAGCCGATCTTCTCGCGCACTGCGAGCGCCTGCGTGCGCGCGTCCAGGCCGGCGATGCGCAGCGTGCCCGCGCAGGGCTCGAGGTAGGTTGCGAGCATGCGCAGCAGCGTCGACTTGCCGGCGCCGTTGGGGCCGAGGAAGCCGACGATCTCGCCCGGTCCGATGGAGAACGTGACGTCGTCCACCGCGACGAGCTCGCCGAAGCGGCGGGTGACGTGCTCGACCTGGATCAAGCGGTGCGGACGCCCATCATCTTCAGGAAGGTCATCATCGGGCACCAGTTCGTCAAGCCGGACTGCAGCAGATTCAGGCCGACGAAGGCGGTGAACAGGTACCAGTACGGGCTGACGCTGTACCCCAGGATCAGGGAGAGCAGGATGAAGGTGCCTGCGATCAGGCGCAACATGCGTTCGACGGTCATGGCAAGGCCTCTTTCGTATCCGTCAGCATACGACCTGCGGCCGATCCGCTCACGTGCGAAGCAAGCGGGAGGTGGCAGGCGGACTCGTGCGCAGCCTGTTCGGGATCGGGGCGCAGCTGGGGTCGCTCGCGCTCGCAGCGTTGGTGCGGCACCTCCGCCCGGAGCGGGCAGCGCGGGTGGAAGGCGCAGCCTGTCGGCGGATCGAGCGGGGAGGGCGGTTCGCCCGCGAGCAGGATGCGCTCGCGCTCGCGCTCCAGACGCGGGTCGGCGCTGGGCACGGCGGCGATCAAGGCGCGCGTGTAGGGGTGCGCGGGCGAAGCGAACAGGCGCGCGGCAGGTCCGCGTTCGACGATCCGGCCCAGGTACATGACACACACCTCGTCGCACAGTTCGCGCACGCGCGCGAGGTCGTGCGAGATCAGCAGGTAGGCCAGCGAGTAGCGCTGCGCGAGCTCGCCGAAGAGGTGCACGATCTGCGCCTGCACGGAGACGTCCAGCGCCGAGAGCGGCTCGTCGAGCACCAGGATCTCGGGTTCGAGGGCGAGCGCGCGCGCGATGCCGACGCGCTGGCGCTGGCCGCCCGAGAGCTCGTGCGCGCGGCGCTCGGACTGCGCCTGCGAGAGGCCGACGGCCTCGAAGAGCTCGTGCACGCGCGCGCGCCGCTCGCGCGGCTTCCCGATGCCGTGGATCACGAGCGGCTCGAGCACGGCGTCCCCGACGCGCTGGCGCGGGTCGAGCGCGGCGAGCGGGTCCTGGAAGACGAACTGGATGCGGCGCCGGAAGGGGAACCACTGCTTCTGGGTGAGTGTGCCGAGTTCGGTGCCGGCGAGCCGGATCGAGCCCGCGCTCGGACGCTCGAGGCCGACGATGCAGCGCGCGGTGGTCGATTTGCCGCAGCCCGACTCGCCGACGAGTCCCAGGCGCGCGCCGCGCTCGAGCTCCAGATCGAGCTCCTCGACGGCGCGCACGAGCCCGCCGCGCGACTCGAAGTGCTTGCGCAGGCCGCGGATTTCGAGCAGCGCGCTCATGCAGGCTCCGGATGGTGGCAGGCGGCGCCCAGGGCCGCGTCGAAGACCGGCCGCTCGGCGTTGCAGCGCGAAGAGGCGCGCGCGCAGCGCGGGGCGAAGGCGCAGCCGGGGGGCAGTGCGGCGGGATCGGGCGGCGCGCCCGGGATCGGCAACGCGGGCGTGGCGAGCGGCGCGGAGAGGTCGGGCACGCTCTCGAGCAGTGCGCGCGTGTAGGGGTGGCGCGGGTGCTCGAACACGCGCTCGGTCGGACCGCACTCGGCCGCGGTGCCGGCGTACATCACCAGCACACGCTCGGCGGCCGCGGCGACCACGCCCATCGAGTGCGTCACGAGCACGAGCGACATGCCGTTCGCGCGCCGCAGCGAGGCCAGCAGTTCGAGGATCTGCGCCTGCACGGTGACGTCGAGCGCCGTCGTCGGCTCGTCGGCGAAGAGCAGGCGCGGCCGGCACAAGAGGGCCATCGCGATGCACACACGCTGGCGCATTCCCCCCGAGAGCTCGTGCGGATACGCGCCCAGGCGCTCTTCGGGCGCAGGGATGCCGACTTCCGCCAGCGCGTCGCGTGCGCGCGGGCGCGCCTCGCGGCGCTGCAGACCCTGGTGCACCTCGAGCACCTCGCACAGCTGCTCCTCGATCGAGAGCAGCGGGTGCAGCGCGGAGAGCGGATCCTGGAACACGATCGCGAGCTCGCGCCCGCGCAGCCTGCGCGCCTGAGCGGCCGACCGTCGAACGCGATGCGCCGCGAACGAACCTGCGCGGAGGGCGGCAGCAACTCGAGCAGCGCCAACTGCGCGACCGACTTGCCCGAGCCCGATTCGCCGACGACCGCGAGTGTCTCGCCCGCCTCGACCGCGAAGGAGAGCTCGTTCACCGCCTGCACGCGGCCGCGCGCGGTGGGGAAGGCGACCTGCAGGCCCTCGACCTCGAGCAGGCTCATCGACGCAGCTCCGGGAGGCGCGGGTCGAGCGCGTCGCGCAGCGCGTCGCCGAGCACGTTCAGCGCCAGCAGCGTCGCCGCGATCGCAAGACTCGGCCAGAGCACGAGCCACCAGTCGAAGGAGAGCGGTGTCAGCGCCTCCGCGCCCTCGACCGCGAGCAGGCCCCAGCTCACCTTGGGCGGCTCGATGCCCAGGCCCAGGAAGGAAAGGAAAGCCTCGTAGAGCATCACGGCCGGTACGGTCAGCGTCAGGTAGACGAGCACGACCGGCAAAACGTTGGGCAGCAGGTGCGCGAAGAGGATGCGAGGCCGCGAGGCTCCCAGCACGCGCGCGGCCTCGACGAATTCGCGCTTCTTCAGGGACAGCACCTGTCCGCGCACCACGCGCGCCATCGTCAGCCAGGTGAAGGCGCCGAGCAGCACGTAGAAGACCGTCTCGCGGTCGATGCCGAAGTCGCGCTCGAGCTCGGCGCGGTACTCGTTGACCACGCCGATCAGGAAGATCACCAGGAACACGAAGGGCAGCGAGAAGCACAGATCGACGAAGCGCATCATCGCGTTGTCGACACGCCCGCCGGCATAGCCCGCGACCGCTCCCCAGGAGACGCCGATCACCAGGCTCGTGAGCGAGGCGAGCAGCGCGACCTCGAAGGAGGTGCGGCTGCCCCAGACGATGCGCGCGAGCAGATCGCGGCCCTTGGCATCGGTGCCCAGCCAGGGCCCGGTCTGCCAGTCGCCGAAGATGCGCTCGCGCAGCGCGACGAGCTGCGAGTCGATCCACGAGAGCTTCCAGTACTCGGGCGTGAAACCGTGCGCCCCAAAGTGCTCCCAGGGCCAGGCCGGGGCGAGCGGGCGATCGCGCAGCGCGAGCGCAGCGGGCGAGGGCAGCGGCAGGAGCGGCGCGAACAGGCTCGCCAGCGCGAGCGCGAGCAGGAACAGCGCCGCCACGCGCGCGGCGCGGTTCGCGCGCAGGGCGTTCCAGGCGTCGTTCACTCCTCGCCTCCCGCGCGCATGCGCGGATCGATCCAGCCGTAGGAGAGGTCGACCAGCAGGTTGAAGCCGTAGACCAGCGCCGTGTAGAGGATCGTGACGCCCATCGCGAGTGTGTAGTCGCGATTGAGCGCGCTGTTCACGAAGTGCGAGCCCGTGCCCGGGATGGCGAAGATGCGCTCGATCACCAGGCTGCCGGTGAGCACGCCCGCCGCCGCGGGGCCGAGCCAGGAGAGCACCGGCAGCAGCGCGCCGGGCAGCACGTGGCGCAGCAGCACGCGGCTCTCGGGCAAGCCCTTGGCGCGCGCGGTGCGCACGTAGTCTTGCGCCAGGACCTCGAGCGCTCCGGTGCGCACGAGGCGCGCGGCGTAGGCCGCGAAGGGCGCGCCCAGCGCGAACGCGGGCAGCACGAGGTGCCGCCAGCTGCCGTAGCCCGCGACGGGGAAGACCGGCCAGACGAGCGCGAAGACGAACAGCAGCGCGCTCGCGATCACGAAGTTCGGCAGCGCGATTCCCAGGCTCGTCGCCAGGCGCAGCACGACGTCGAGCGAGCGCCCGCGCAGGAGTGCGCTCGCGAGGCCGGCCGGGATGCCGACGCAGAGCGCGAAGACGAGCGCCAGCGTGCCCAGCGCGAGGCTGATCGGCAACGACTGTGCGAGGATGTCGTTGACGCTGAAGTCGCGGTAGCGGAACGAGGGTCCGAAGTCGCCGCTCAGCACGCCGCCGAAGACCTGCGTCCCGTCGCCGCCCAGAGCGCGCGCGCCGTGCTCGCCGAGCTCGAGCGGGCCGACGTACTCGCAGTACTGCTTCCACAGCGGCCAATCGAGGTGGTAGGAGGCGCGCAGATTGCGCTCGATCGCCGCCGGCAGCGGCCGTTCGCCGTCGAAGGGCCCGCCGCGCACGCCGCGCATCAGGCCGAAGGCGAGCGTGACGACCGCGAAGAGCGTCAGCGCGAACCACAAGAGGCGCCGCAGCAGGAAGCGCTTCAACGCGGGGCTCCGGCGCTGCGCCAGTGCCAGAACTTGGGGAAGTGCTCGTCGAGCTCGTTCGCGCCGAAGCCCGCAAGGCGCGGATCGACGAGGTTGCGCGTGACGAAGCTCCACAGCGGCAGGATCGGCAGCTCCTCGAGCAGCAGCGCCTCCGCCTCTTCGAGCAAGCGCGCGCGCTCGGGGTCGCGCGCGCGCCGCGCCTGCGCGAGCAACTCGTCGTAGCGCGCGTTCGACCAGCCGGTGCGGTTGTTCTCGCTGCCGCTCTCGAAGATCTCGAGGAAACCGAGCGCGTCGGTGTGGTCGGCGACCCACGACGAGCGCGAGACCTCGTAGCGCAGGTTGCGCTGGCTGTCGAGCGCGACGCGCGCCTCCTGGTTGAGCAGGTGCGACTCGACGCCCAGCTCGCGGCGCCAGCCGTCCGCGACGACCTCGGCGACGTCCTTGTTGGTCGACTGCGTGGCGAACAGGATCTCGACCGGCGGGAGCGCGCGCGCGCCCGGGCCGTAGCCCGCCTGCGCGAGCAGCGCGCGCGCCTCCTCGAGGTCCTGCGCGCGCGTGCCGTGGCGCAGCGCACCCGGACGCGCGCCGTGGATCGCGGGCGGCAGGAAGCCCCAGTTGGGCGCCTCGCCCGCGCGCAGCACACGCTTGGCGATCGCCTCGCGGTCGACGCACAGCGCGAGCGCGCGCCGCACGCGCGGGTCGTCGAAGGGCGCCTGCGTCGTGTTGAAGCGGTAGAAGCCGCTCGCGAGGTAGGGCGAGGCCTGGAAATCCTCGCGCTCGCGCAGCGCGTCGAGCGCCGCGGTGGGCACGTTGTCGATCCAGCCCACCTCGTGTGTGAGGTACAGGTTGAGCGCCGTCTCGAGGTGCTCGACGCACAGGCAGTCGACGGTCTCGAGCGCCACCGAGCGCGCGTCCCAGTAGGTCGCGCTCTTCACGAAGCGCAGCCGGTCGTTCACCCGCCGCAGCGCGAGGCGGTAGGGACCGTTGCCGACGAAGTGCGCGGGCTTGGTCCACTCGACGCGCCAGCGCTCGCCGAACTCGTGCTGCACGCGCTCGAGGTTGGCGCGACACACAGGCATCAGCGGCACGCTCGCGAGCACGCCCAGGAAGAAGGGCGTGGGCGCTTCGAGCTCGAGCAGCAGCGTGAGCGCATCGCTGGCGCGGATGCCGACCGTGTCGAAGGACGGGCGTGGCGCGCCGTCCTCGCCGGTCTCGCTCGTGAAGGCGCGCGCGCCCTTCACGTACCACAGCTGGTAGGCGTAGGCCGCGGCCGTGCGCGGGTCGAGCAGGCGCCGGAAGGAGTAGACGAAGTCCTCCGCCGTCAGCGGATCGCCGTTGGACCAGCGCGCGTCTTCGCGCAGGTGGAAGGTGTAGCGCAGGCCGTCGGGCGAGACCTCCCAGCTGCGCGCGACGCCGGGTCGCGGTTCGAGCGTGTCGGGGTCCTCGACCAGCAGCCCCTCGTAGAGGAAGCGCAGCACCTTCATCTCCGGGACGCCGGTGACCGAGGCCGGGTCGAGCGAGGCGACCTCGCCGGGGTTCACGAAGGCGAAATCCGGCGGATCCAGGCGCGCCCCGTGCCCCGCGAGGACGAGCAACGCCAGGCCGGCGAGCGGTCCGAGGAGCAGGATCGACAGTCCGCGCGGCATCGCCCGGCGAGGATACGGTCGCGCACGGGCGAGTTCACCTGCGCGCACGCTCCCCGCCTGCGCTCGAGGCGTGAAAAAACAGGCCCGCGACCGTACTCTCGGGCTGCCGCGCGGGTACTCCCCTGACCCGGAGGTAGAGCCCCATGCGATTCGCACTCTCCTGCCTGCTGCTCGCCGCCTTGCCCCAGGCCTGGAGCGGCGTCGACACCTTCCACCCCGCACGCCAGACGGATGCGAAGGGTGTCCGGCCGCCGTTGCCCGAGCCGGCCTACGGCGGGCGCGCGACGATCCACCTCGAGTCGCTGCCCAAGTCGCTCAACTACGCCATCGACACCTCGGGCGTCACGCGGCGCATCCTCTACGAGCTCAACGAGACGCTGCTGACGGAGGACTGGAACACGCTCGAGCTCGTCCCGAACCTGTGCTCGAGCTTCGAGGTCGAGGACGCGACGCACTTCACCTTTCACCTGCGGCCGGGCATCGTCTGGCACGACGGTGCTCCGTTCGACGCGCACGACGTGGTCTTCAGCGCGCTCCTGTATCGCAATCCCAAGGTGCACTGCGACGCCAAGCGCGCGCAGTACCAGCGCATCGTCGAGATCAGCGCGCCCGATCCACTGACCGTGCGCGTCGTGTACGACAAGCCCTACTTCCGCGCGCTGTTCTCGGTGGGGGACATGCCGATCCTGCCCGCGCACCTCTACGAGCTGCCTGCCGAGCCCGGCAAGAGCGCGCCGAGCGCGGACGCGCAGGCGGCGTACATCAACGACAACCCGCACAACCACGACTGGGTCGGGCTGGGACCGTACAAGCTCGCGAGCTGGGTGGGAGACCGGCTCGTCGCCAAGCGCTTCGAGCACTACTTCGCGCCCGAGCGCAGCGGCTACCTCGACGAACTCGACTGGCTCTACGTGAAGGACGACGCCGCCGCCTTCCAGGCGCTGCTCAACGGCGAGATCGACGTCTTCGCCCGACTCTCGACCGAGGACTACTTCGGCAGCGCGACCGAGTCGGAGCTCTTCCGGAGCCGTTTCGTGAAGGCCTGGGCACCCAGCGGGGCCTACGGCTTCGTCGCCTGGAACATGCGCCGCGCCAAGCTCGCCGACGTGCGCGTGCGCCGCGCGCTGGCGCTGGGCTTCGACTTCGCCGCCTTCAAGAAGAGCTGCTACCGCGACCTGGCGATCCAGGTCACGGGCCACGGGGTCCCCGAGAGCGAGGTCTACGACCGCGCGCTCGCGCCGCTGCCCTTTGACCGCGAGGCGGCCCAGAAGCTGCTCGCGGAGGCCGGTTGGAGCGACCACGACGGGGACGGCCTGGTGGACAAGGACGGAGCGCCGCTGGAGATCGAGATCCTCTCCAACAGCGGCAACGCGGTCAGCGAGTCGATGATCGTCGCGATGCAGAACGACTGGTCGCGCCTCGGCGTGCGTGTGAAGCCGCTGCTGCTCGACTTCAACAGCGCCAAGCAGCGCGTCGTGCAGCGCGAGTTCGACGGCTACCTGACCGGCTGGGCGCTGCCCTCCGAGAGCGATCCCGAGGCGGTCTTCCACTCGAAGAACGCCGAGGGTTCGACACTCAACTTTCCCGGCCTGGCCGATGCGCAGGTGGATCGCTTGATCGAGCAGGGCCAGGCCGAGCTCGATCAAGGCGCGCGCGCGAAGCTCTGGTTCGCGCTGCAGCGCCGGGTCTACGAGCTGCAGCCCTACCTGTTCGGCTTCTCGCCGCCGCGCAAGTTCGCCTACAGCCAGAAGCTGCGCGGCGTCGAGTTCGTGCGCCCCGATCCGAACTACGTCGCCCGGCGCTGGTACTGGCCCGCGGGAACCCCGGGGACGCGCGCCGAGCGGGAGAAACAGTAGGCTCTGCGCCGCATGGGTGCGTACCTCCGCCGGCGCCTCGCGTGGCTCCTGCCGAGTTTTCTCGGGATCACGCTGATCGTCTTCCTCGCCGTGAGGCTCGCGCCCGGGGATCCCGCGCTGCGCGAGGGCTTCGACCCCAGTTCGGGCGCGCCCAGCGCCGCGGACCTCGAGCGCTTCCGCAGCGAGCACCTGCTCGACCGGCCGCTGCTGGTGCAGTACCTGCACTTTCTCGGCCCCTTCGACCTTTCGCCGCGCGGCCAGCGCTGGTTCGGCGGCAGCGGCGAGCATCCCTGGTCGGGCTTGCTGGCGCTCGACCTGGGGACGGAGTTCCGCCGGCCGCACGTGCACATCGCGCAGGAGCTCGGCCGGCGCCTGGCGGTGACGGCGCCGCTGGCCTTGTGCGCGGGCTTGTTCGCGTTCGCGATCGCGATCCCGCTCGGCGCCTGGAGCGCCGTGCGGCGCGGGCACAAGCGCGAGCGCGGCGTCGCGCTGCTGCTCTTCACGCTGCACTCGATCCCGGGCTTCTGGCTGGCGCTGCTGCTGGTGCTCGGCTTCGGTGCGTCGGGCCTGTCCTGGTTGCCGGTGCTCGGCCTGCATTCCGCGGGTGCGAGCGAGCTCTCGGGCTGGGAGTGGACCCTCGATCTCGTGCGCCACTCGATCCTGCCCGTGCTCGCGCTCGCGCTCGGTTCGCTGGCCTACCTCGCGCGCCAGGTGCGCGGTTCGATGCTCGAGGCGCTCGCGCAGGAGTACGTGATCACCGCGCGCTCGAAGGGCCTTCCGGAGCGCGTCGTGATCCTGCGCCACGCGCTGCGCAACGCGCTGCTGCCGACGATCACCCTCGCGGTGATGATCCTGCCCGCGCTGGTGGGAGGTTCGGTGATCGTCGAGACGATCTTCGGCATCCCGGGCATGGGCCGCTACGCCTACGAGGCGCTGCTCGAGCGCGACTACGCCGTGATCCAGGCCGTGACGGCGCTCTCGGCCTTCGTCACGCTGCTCGCGCTGCTCTTCGCCGACGTGTGCTACGCCTGGGCCGATCCGCGCATCCGCCATGGCTGAGCTGCGCAGGGTGATCGGAAGCTGGCGTGAGCGGCCCGGCCTGTGGGCCGCGCTGGCGCTCGTGTGCGCGCTGCACGCGCTCGGCGCGGCGGCGCCGCTGGTCGCCAATGATGCGCCGCTGTGGATGGGAACGCCCGCGGGCTGGCGCTGGCCGGCCCTGGAGCAGCTCGAGGGCGGCGAGCGCTTCGTGCTCCTGCTCGCGCCCTGGATCCTCGCGGCGCCGCTGTGGGCCGCCTCGCGCTGGCGCGCGCGCATCGCGCTCGGCTGGCCGGCGCTCGCGCTGCTCGTCGCACTGCTGTGGCAGTTGCTCGCCGGCCCGCACGTGTTCATTCCCGCCGGCGAGTGGAAGCGCGAACTCGGCGGCGCGCCCGCGCTCTTCGCACCGATCCCCTTCGGCCAGAGCGAGACCAACCCGAGCGAGCCCTGGAGGCCGCCGACCTGGCTCGCCTCCTCGAAGATCGACGAGCAGGGCCGCTACGAGCAGCGCGCCGTGCCGTCTTCGGGTGGTCTCGAACTGCCCGCCTCGAGGGTCGAGGTACGGGCCGGGGAGCCCGCGCGCAATGCGCCGCTGCGCCATGCGCTGGGGACCGACGCGCAGGGCCGCGACCTCTTCGCGCGCGTGGTCTGGGGCGCGCGCAATTCGCTCACGGTCGGCCTCGCCTCGGCGCTCGTCGCGCTCGTGCTCGGCACGCTGCTCGGGGGGCTCGCGGGCTGGCGCGGCGGCCGCGCCGACGTGCTCGTCTCGCGCGCGATCGAACTCGTGCTGTGCTTCCCGCTGCTCTTCGCGGTGCTGCTCGTGATGAGCGTCGGCGGCGGCGGGAGCGCGGCTGTGTGGACCATCGCGCTCGTGCTCGGGCTCTCGGGCTGGACCGGCGTCGCGCGCCTCCTGCGCGCCGAGCTCCTGCGCCTGCGCGAAGCCGAGTTCGTGCTCGCCGCGCGCGGCCTGGGTTTCTCCGAGCTGCGCATCGTGATCCGTCATGCGCTGCCCAACGCGCTCGCGCCGCTGATCGTCGCGACGAGCTTCTTCGCCGGCACGGCGATGCTGGTCGAGAGCGCGATCTCGTACCTGGGCGCGGGCCTGGTCGAGCCCGAGAGTTCGCTCGGCGGTCTGGTGCGCGGCGGGACCGAGCACGCCTGGATGGTGATCTTCCCCGGCCTCGTGCTGGCGCTCGCGGTGGTCGCCTGGAACCTGCTGGGCGAGGAGCTGCGCGACTGGAACGACCCGCGCCTGCGCGGAGGCGGAGCGTGAGCGCCCTGCTCGAGATCTCGGGCCTGTGCGTCAGCCACGCGCGCGGCACACAGCGCTTTCTCGCGCTCGAGCAGGTCGGCTTCGCGCTCGAGGCCGGCGAGGTGCTCGCGGTCGTGGGGGAGTCGGGCTCGGGCAAGAGCACGCTGCTCGCCTCGATCCCGCGCCTGTTCGCCGATCCGGAAAGCCGCATCGAGGCGGGCTCGATCCGCCTCGCGGGTCGCGAGCTCGCGGGCCTTCCCGAGGACCAGCTGCGCGCGCTGCGCGGGAGCTCGATCGGCCTGGTATTCCAGGACGCGCAGGCGGCGCTCAATCCGGTGCTGCGCGTGGGAATGCAGGTCACCGAAGGCCTCTCCGCGCACGCGGCAGACGCGCTCGCGCTGCTCGCGCGCGTGGGGTTGCCCGAGCCCGCGCGCGCGGCGGCGGCCTACCCGCACCAGCTCTCCGGTGGCATGCGCCAGCGCGCACTGCTCGCGCTCGCGCTCGCGCGGCGCCCGAAGCTGCTGCTCGCCGACGAACCGACCAGCGCACTCGACCCCGTGCTCGGCCGCGAGATCCTGGCACTCCTGTGCGGCGCGGCCGAGCGCGAGGGCATGGGGCTCGTGCTGGTGACGCACGAGATCGGCCTGGCGTTGCGCCATGCGCAGCGCGTGGCCGTGATGTACGCCGGCCGCATCGTCGAGATCGCGAGCGCCGCGGAGCTCGCGCGGCAGCCGCGGCACCCCTACAGCGCGGCGCTGCTCGCGGCCGACCCCGCGCGCACGCGGCGGGGCGAGCGCTTCGCGGCGATCCCCGGCTCCGCGCCCGCGGCCGGAGAGCACAGGAGCGGTTGCGCCTTCGCGCCGCGCTGTGCTCGGGCGCGCGAGCGCTGCACGCGCGAGCGTCCGCTGCTCGAGTCGGGCTGCGCGTGCTTCTTCCCGCTCGAGGTGCGGCCGTGAGCGGCGCGTTGTTCGAGCTGCGCGACGCGCGCGTGCGCTACCCGGGCGCGCTCGAGCCGGCGCTCGAGGGCCTCTCCCTCGACCTGGACCGGGCGGAGTTCCTGGCCGTGGCGGGGGAGTCGGGCTCGGGCAAGAGCACGCTGCTGCGCGTGCTCGCGCGCCACGTGCCGCTGGAGTCGGGCTCGCTCGCCGTGCACACGCAGCGGCACCGGCTGCAGCTGGTCTTCCAGGATCCCTATGCGAGCCTCGACCCGCGCCAACGCGCAGGGGCGGCGCTGGCCGAGGTGCTGCGCGTGCACGGCCTCGCGCGCACGCCCGCGGAGCTCCTGGCGGAGGTCGGCCTCGACGCAGCGCTCGCGCAGCGCTTCCCGCACGAGCTCTCCGGGGGCGAGCGCCAGCGCCTCGCGATCGCGCGCGCGCTCTCGGTCGAGCCGCTCGGCCTGCTGCTCGACGAGCCGGTCTCGGCCCTGGATCCCTCGCACCGCGCGCAGGTGCTCAACCTGCTCGTCGACCTGCGCGAGCGGCGCGGCCTCGCCTGCCTGCTCGTGACGCACGATCTCGCGCTCGTGCGCGTGCTCGCGGACCGGCTGGCGGTGCTGGAGCGCGGGCGCCTGGTCGAGTGCGGGGACGCGCAGGAGCTGCTCTCGCGACCCGCGCAGGCCGCTACGCGGCGCCTGGTCGAGGCGGCCGGCCTCTAGAACTTCTCGAGCTTGACGCCGTAGCGCTCGCGCAGGAGGGCCGCGAGCTCGCGGAAGTCGCCGACGATGTGATCGGGCTCGATGCCGGTGCCCTCGAGCGGCCGCTTGGCGGCGCGCGAGGTCCAGACCGTGACCATGCCCAGCGAACGCGGCGCGACGATGTCGTGCTCGGGGCTGTCGCCGACGTACATCACCTCTTGCGGCACCAGGTGCATGTCGGCGAGCGCCAGCGTCCACAGCTTGGGGTTGGGCTTGCTGATGCCGAGCTGGTCGGAGATGAAGATGCTCGAGGGCTCGAGGTAGGGGACCAGGCCCAGGCGCACGAGCTTCTCGGCCTGCTTCACGGTCCAGCCGTGCGTGATGATCCCCAGGCGCATGCCGCACTTGCGCAGCGCGCGGAAGAAGGGGATCACGTCCTCGAAGGGCACGAGCTCGCGGAACTTCGTGTCGTGGTACGCGGCGACGCCGGCGGCGACGACCAACGCGGGATTGACGCGCGCCAGGCTCGGCGGGCGCAGACGCATGAGGAGCTTGTCGAAGTGGTGCTCGTAGTTGGACGAGAACTCGGCCAGCACCTCCTCGAGCTCACGCGTGACGGTCTCCTCGGGCAGATCGAGGCCGGCCTGGATCATCGCGCGCACGGCGTTCGCGCGCGCCTTGCGGGCGAACTCGGTGGTCGAGAAGAGCGTGTCGTCGACGTCGAAGAGGATCGCCTTGAGTTGCGGCACGCGGGCGATTGTACGAAACCGCCCCGCGAGGCGTGCGCTCCGCGGGGCGGTGGGGCGGGATCGCGTCCCGTCCGGAGGACTAGCGCGTGGCTTCGAGGCGCTTCAGCTCGTCGCGCACGTCGGTGATGCGCGCGCGGATCAGGATCATCAGCGACTTGTTCTCGTCGCTGTAGCCTTCCTGCTTGAAGAAGAAGCCCACGATCGGGATCTTCGCGAACCACGGGACCTCGGCGCGGCGCTCGACGTTGCGCACGTTCGAGAGGCCGCCGAGCATGATCGAGCCGCCGTCGGGGATGATCGCGGTGGTGAACACGCTCTGCACCTGCATCTCGGGCAGCTGGAACTCGACGGGGGAGGTGTTGCCGCCCAGGGTCGAGCTGAAGTTGCGCAGCGCGACGACCTTCGCGACCGTCGGCTGGATCTCGAGCGTCAGGTACTTGCGGTCGTGGTGGATCGTCGGGCGCACGTCGAGGACGACGCCCTCGTTGAGCACGTTGACCTGCGGGTCGGCGACCGCCTGGAACTGCGCGACTTCGACGTCGAAGTCCTGGATGAAGGCGCGCTGGTTGATCACCGTCACGTAGGCGCGCTGGGTGTTGTGCACCGAGAGCACCTGGTCGTTGACGAGCTCGATGTTGGTGCTCTTCTCGACCGCGCGCAGGATCGCCGACAGGTCGAGCTTCGACAGGTAGGCCATCTGGACGGTCATGCCGCCGATGTTCGACAGCGCGCTGCCGAGGGCCTGCGTGTAGTAGTTCTCGGTCGCGCCGTAGATCGCGCCGGCGGAGCCCTGGTCGTAGAAGATACCGGCGGCGGGGTGGCCGGCGCCGTTGGTCGTGCCGGAGCCGCCGTTGCCCAGACCCTGCGAGGCCATGTCCTCGAGGCCGTTGGTGACGTCGGGGACGGTCTGGCCGTCGAGGCCGCGGAAGTCGACGCCGATTTCCTGCAGCCAGTTCTGGCTGACGGTCAGGAACTTCGACTCGATCGTGACCAGCGAGGAGTTGAAGCGGCGCAGGTCCTCGAGGAACTGGCGCACCTGCTCCTGCACCTCGGGGGTGTGGGAGATCAGGATGTAGCCTTCGTGGGCGTCGATCGAGATGCCCTCTTCCGCCCAGGTGCCCACGGCCACGTTCTCCTGGATGAGCGTGGAGAGGTCGCCCGGCTCGATCAGCTTGGGCTTCTCGCCGATGCCGCCGAAGGGGCCGCCGCCGTCTTCGTCCTGCAGCTTGTCGATCAGGCGGATCTGGTTGATGCGCGGGCCCATGAAGTCGGTCAGGCCGAAGATCAGGTCCTGCACGTCGTGGTTGACGATGATCGGCTTGCCGCGCGCCTTCTCCTTGGTCGTGATCAGCACGACGTCGTGGCGGATGGTCCAGGTGACGGCGTCACCGACCATGCCCACGATCAGGTTCAGCGCCTGCTCGGCGGTGACCTTGTGCTCGAGCGAGAAGTTGAAGACCACGCCGTTGCCGGTCGCGGCAGCTTCCGCGGCCGGATCGACCACGAGCGGCAGGCCCGTGACTGTCTTGACCATGTCGATCACGGCCGTGAGGCTCTCCTGCTCCTTGACCTTCGGCAGGGGGACGAGCGTCGTGCGCAGCTGCTCGCGCAGGGCCTTCTCGCCTTCGCTGACCTTCTGCGAGAGGTCGAAGCCGCGGCGCTTGGCGCGCTTCTGCGTGATGTCGTTCCAACTCCGCGTCGGGGTTCGTGATCGTGTTGGTCCAGGGAATCTGCATCTCCTTGAGCGATTCCTGCCAGCGCCGGAACTGTTCCTTCTTGCGCTGGACGTAGTTCTCCTGGACGGCCGTGCGGCCGGCGCGGAAGGCTGCGTCGCGCAGTTCCTCGGCCTTCTCGTTGCGCGGGTCCTTCTCGAGGACCTGGCGCGCGAGCAGTTCGGCCTCTTCGTAGTCGGCGCGGTCGAAGGCCGCGACGCCCTGCTCGAGGGTGTTGGCGATGACCGCCATGCGGCGCGCGTTCTTGGCGCTCTCCTCGGCCTGCAGGGCCTCGAAAGCCGCGCGCGACTTGCGCTCTTCGGCCGAACGCTCGGCCTGCTCACGCGTGGCGCGTGTGTTCTCGAGCAGCGTCTTGGCTTCGGTGTCCAGGCCGTTCCAGTCGATCGAGTAGGGGGCGTAGCGCACGAGGTTGTTGACGATCTCGAGCTCCGCCACCGCACCGGAGTAGTCCGAGCGCGCGATCATCAGCTTGGCCTTCTGCAGGCCGTCCTGGGCATCGGCGCGCATCTGCTGCACGCGCAGCTTGTAGAGCTCCGTCAGCTGCTCGGAGGTCGTCTGGTTCGTGCCGACCTTCTGGCCCTTCATGGCCAGGATCTCGGAGCGCAGCTTCTGCGCGGCGAGGCTGTCGGGTTCGAGCTCGAGAGCGCTCTCGGCCTCGCGCTGCGCCTCGTCGAGGCGCACCTGGGCGAGCAGCGAGCGCGCTTCCGCGATGTGCTGGTCGACCAGGATCGAGGTGCGCTGATCGCGCAGGGAGAGCTTCTGGGCGTCCCCGGCGAGCTGCCCCTGAGCGTCCTTGCCGGCCTGCAGATCGGCCTGCGCCTGTGTGTCCGCTTCGGGCTTCTGTTCCGGCGCGGGCTTCTTGGGGGCTGACTTGCATCCAAAGGCCAGGGCCAGGCCGAGGATCAGGGCGATGTTCGTCTTCCTCATCGGTGGAGTCTCGAAAACGTGCTTGTCGTTCGCTGGGGGGGAGAGTGGAGGGACCGTCGGTTGGGGAGCCGGGCTGAGATCAGTTGTGGCTCGGGGTCACCGGCGGGCGAACCTGTGCCGGGGTGGGCTCGTGCTCGGTCGGGATGACGATGCTGGCCTTCAGGAGCACCAGCAGCTTGCGGTTCGAGATGTAGTTGCCCTTGCGCTCGAACAGGAAGGAGATGATCGGGATCTTGTTCAGGATCGGCACGCCGGAGCTCATCTCCTGGCGATCCGAAACCTTCATGCCGCCCAGCAGCACGGTGCCGCCGTCGGGCATCGGGATCGAGGTGCGCACGCGCTGGTACTCGACCTCGGGCAGCTGGATCGTGACCGAGTTCTGCGAACCCAGGGTCGTGACCACTTCGCGCATCGGGCGCTTCAGGGTCGCGATCGTCGGGCGCAGCTCGAGCGTGATGAAGCGGCGGTCGGCCGACACCACCGGGCGGACGTCGAGCACGACGCCGTCTTGGACCACGTTGACGATCGGGTCGGCGATCGAAGCGCCCTGCGCGATCTCGACGTTGAAGTCCTGCACGTAGGCGACCTGGTTCAAGACCGAGAGGTTGCCGCGCGCCGTGTTGTAGACCGTGATGCGCGGGCTCGTGACGAGCTCGACGCGTTCGGACTTCGAGACCGCGCGCAGGATCATCTCCAGCTGGATGTCGTTCAGGTAGGTCCACTGGAACGACAGGCCGCCGTCGCCCTGCATCACGTTGGCGTCACCCAGCCCCTGGTCGTAGAGCTGCTCGACGCGCGCGCGGGCGTCGATGTTGTCGCCGCTGCCCGTGTCGCCGACGTTGCGGTTGTACCAGGCGCCGAGGTCGGTGTTCTGACCGATCTCCTTGCCCAGGTCCGCCTGCGCGGTCGGGTCGCCGAAGTCGTTGAAGAAGTTGTTCGTTCCCAGGCCCGGCGAACCCAGGCCGCGGAAGTCGACGCCGATGTCCTCGAGGAAGTTGTCCTCGACCTTGAGGAAGCGCGCCTGGATGTCGACCATGATGCCGGTCGCCTCGCGCAGGTCCTCGAGCAGCTTCTGGATCTGCTCGTGCACTTCGGGCGTCTGGTGGACGACCATCGTGCCGCTGGGCGTGATGCGCAGGCTGTTCTGCGGATCCGCGTCCCAGGAGCCGACCGCGACGTTGTTGCGGATCAGCGTGTCGAGGTTGTCGGCCGTGACGATGTTCGCCTCGCGCTCGGTCTTGTCCTCTTCCTGGAGGTTCGTGCCGCCGGAGGGGGAGACGTTCATCTCGGCGCCGGGGAAGTCCGGGATCGGGTGGATCAGGTCGCGGACTTCGTAGGTGCGCAGCACCTGTCCGCCCTTGAGCTCGTCCTTGGTGACGAACTTGACCACACCGTCCTCGACCTTCCAGCGCAGGTTCTCGTGGGTGTCGGCGACCAGATCGAGCACCTTGCGCACGCTGCGCTGGGTGTCGAGCTTGAGCTTGACCGACTTCTGTTCCTCGTCGAGTTCGCTGTTGGCCTTGGGCGAGATGATGAAGTTCACGCCCGTGATGCTCTGCAGGTAGGCCGCGACGTCCGCGAGCGCCGAGCCGCCGCCTTCGGGCGTCTCGAAGCGCGGGGCGAAGCTGACCGTGTCGAGGCGGTCGAGCACGCGCTGCTTGTCAGCCGCGGTGCCGGTCTCGAGGCTGGAGAACTCGAGCGGCTTGCGCGCGCTGACTTCCTTCCAGCGCTTGGGGTCGTCGAAGACGAGCGCGTCGTTCTGCGGCACGTTCATCGTGTCGACCTCTTCCATCGTGCGCAGCCACTGCTCGCGGTAGTTCTGGCGCGTGGTCTCCTCGACGCGCGCGTGGCGGGCGTCGCGGGCGATCTGGCGCAGGTCCTTCGCGGCCTGGTTGTTGGCGTCGATGAGCAGGATCTGGTCGCAGAAGTCCTCGGACTTCTCGAACTTCTCGTTCAGGAAGGCCGCGTTGGCGTTCTGGTAGAGCGAGCGCAGGACGTTCTTCTTGTAGTTGGCTTCCTCGGCCTCGCGCTTCTCCTTCTCGGCGCGCGCGGCGGCCTCGGCCTTGCGCTGCTTCTCCTGCGCCTGCGTCTGCGCCATGTCCATGGCGCGGTTGAGCTCGCCGGTGACGATCTTCTCGTCGAGCGAGTCGGTGGCGATCAGCGGGTTGTAGCGCAGGATCATCTGCGCCTGGCGGAAGTGGTCGATCGCGGCGTCGAGGTCGCCCGAGCGCAGGGCGTTCTCGCCGTTCAGCTTCTGCTCCTCGGCGGCCATGCGGGCCTGGGCGCGGCGCACCATCGTCTGGCTGGCCGAGTCCTTGATCAGCTCCGCGGCGTCGGCGTAGCTGTCGCCGAGCAGCGAGCGGACCGTGTGCATCTTGTCGCGCGCTTCCTGGCTCGAGGGGTCGAGCTCGAGGGCCGAGGCAAAGGACTCGAGGGCGGCGTTGAGGTCGCCGCGGTCGAGCTCGGCCTGGCCGCGCTTGCGGTACTCAGCCGCGAGCGAAGCGCGCTGCTCCCGCTGGAGCTTCTGGCGCTCGGCGTCGGCCGCGAGGTCGGGCTGCTGGGCGGCTTCGCGCGGGGCGCTGGCCTCGAGCGGCACCACGGGGACCGCGAGCAGCGAGTCGTCGCCGCCCTGGTTCGCCTTGGAATTCGTGGTGGCCTGGGAATCCGGAGCGCTCGTGTGCTTCGCCGAGGTCGTGTGGCAGGAGCAGGGGAACGCCGCGAGGAGCGGGAGGAGAATCTTCCTCAACTGCATGGGTTCGAAGGCCTTGCCTAGGGAGTCGTCGGCAGCGTGGAGCCCGGGCGGTTTGCACCGCGTCGAGCTCCCGGAGCGTCGGTCGCTTCCCAAGCTCTCGGCACCGAGACGGGATCCTTCGGATCCGCCACGGCGCGTCGACTTGGGGGCGTCGGCGTCGCTGCCAGGGGGGGGTGGGTCTACGTCGAGTTGAACAGGATCAGCGGAGGGGGGGGTCCCGCTCGCGCGGCAGCGCATTGTCCGAGAAGTGCGCGACTTCAGGGGCAAAACGACCGCCGTTGCTTGCGGGGATCGCACAACACTTGGCGGCCCAGCGTTCGGGGGGGAACGCTGGATCGCCGATCGGAGCGGCTCCTCCGTGCGGGCGTCGCGCGCCGCGGACGGCACCGGAGATCTCCGATTTCGTGCTCGAGTTGAGTGAAGAGCGGGCGGGGATCCTACCTGCGCATGAACGAGCGGTCAACGAGGCCGCGCGGTGACAGGGGGGGTCCGCGGTGGCGAGCTACCGCCCCGGGCTGCCGAAGTTACCGGCTTGCCGGGCTCGAACCCGTATCCGAGCGGGGGGGAATGGGCATCCCGAGCACTCCCATGGCGAGCTGGATGTCCTTCCAGCACTCTTTCTTTTCCCCGGGGCTGCGCAGCAGGTAGGCGGGGTGGTAGGTCGGAACCACCTTGCGGCCGCCGCGCTCGTGGATCCGGGCCCGCATGGCGCCCATGCTCTCCTCGATGCCGAGGACGTGCATCGCCGCATGGCGGCCGAGCGGGACGAGCACGGCCGGGTCGACGAGCTCGATCTGGCGGTCGAGCCAGGGCGTGCAGGTCGCCTTCTCGGTCGGGGTCGGCTCGCGGTTTTCGGGCGGCCGGCACTTGAGCACGTTGGCGATCGTGATCTCGCCGCGTGCGATGCCCATGCCCTTCTCGATGATGTCGGTGAGCAGTTTTCCAGCCCGGCCGACGAAGGGCACGCCCTGGGCGTCCTCGTCCGCGCCGGGCGCCTCGCCGACGAACATCAGCGCCCGCGTGCCCTGGCCGTCCATGAAGACGGTCTGGTTGCGGGTTTTGGAGAGGCCGCAGGCCTCGCAGCGGCTGACGCAGGCGCGCAGGCTCTCGAGGTCCTTCGCGGCCGCGGCCTGGGCGCGGACGTCCTCCGCGGTGCGCGCGGGACCGGTGAGGTTCACGGGGCCGGCAGTTCGTGCGGGAGCCGCGGCGGCCTTCGTCGCCTTCGAGGGGGCGCGCTTTGCGCCCCCGAGCGCCTTGCGGCGTGACGCAGCGCGGCGCGTGGCGTGAGCCAGGGCCTCGAGTTCGGCGCGCGGATCTTCGAGGGGCGGGCTCACCGGGAAGCCGAGGATAGCGCCGCGCCGCGCGGATGCCACAATTGGACGCTCGATGCGCGCCTCTCTGTGTCTCCTCGTCCTCCTCGCCGGCTGCAGCCAGGAACAGCCCGCACCCGCACCGGCGCCCGCGCCTTCCGCTCCGAAAGCACCGGCGCCCGAGGTCTCCGCGCCAGCCGCGGCCCCCGCTCCCAAGGCCTGGCCGCGCGTGCACACGTCCGAGCTCGACGCGTTGCGCCGCGCGCTGGACCTCGGCCCGCTCTCGGAAGTGCAGCGCCTGATCGGCTGCGCGGCGGACGCGGGTGCGGAACAACCGCTGCTGCGCGCGCGCCTGGCGGCGGCGAGCGGGCGCGGCATCGAGGCGCTGCGACTGGTCGAGGAAGCGCGCAGCGCCGCCCCCCAGAATCCGAGCGTCTACGCGACCGCGGCCGAGATCTACGCCGCCTCCGAGGGCATCGACTCGGCCGCGCGCGAGATCGTGCGCGGCGAGAAGAGTGCGAGCCCAGCGCCGAGTTCCTGCGCGCGCGCGGCGTGCTCTCGATCTCGCAGCCGGGCGGCGCCGCGCGCGGGCTCGAGGAGCTCGAGGCCGCGCGCAAGGCCGATCCGCAGCTGCCCTTCGCACTGCGCGCGCTCGGCCAGGCGCACCTCCTGCTCGGGAAGGAGTGCGCCAAGAAGGAACAGGTCGCCGCGGCGCTGCGGCACGCGCTCGATTCGGTCGCCTTCGACCCCGACGACCTCGACGCGCAGCGCTTCGTCTCCGAGTGCCAGGCCGCGAGCGGCGACTTCGACGCGGCGCTCGCGGTGCTGCGCAAGCTCGTCGAGGCCGGCCACCCGCTCGTCTCCGAGCTCGCGCTGATGGAGAAGCGCGCAGGCATCGCCTGCCTGCTGCACGAGGACAAGCCCGGCGCGCTGGCGCACTTCCTTGAGGCGCGCGGGCGCGGCCTCTCCGACGAGGAGCTCGCGACAGGTGCGCGCCTCCTGGCCGAGGCCTCGCAGACGCACCTGGACGCGGGCGTCGCGGCACTCCAGGCGAAGGAACTCGCCCAGGCCGAGAGCGAGTTCCGCGCCGCGCTCGTGTACGACGCCGACTCGCTCGCCGCGCAGAATCACCTGGGGGTCGCGCTCTTCCGCCAAGCGCAGTACCCGCAGGCCTGCGAGCTGTGGCGCAAGGTGCTCGAGACGGCGCGCGAGGAGCAGCTGGAGCTGCCCGACCCGGTGCACATCAACCTCTCCGAGGCGCAGCGCCTGGCGGGGGATGCGCAGGGCGCGCGCGCGACGCTCGAGGGCTACCTGGCCGTCAAGCCCGACGGCCGCTGGGCCGAGTGGACGCGCGAAGCGCTCAAGAAACTCGAACACTAGGTCCGCGCGGCGCGAGTGGCCATCCCCGCGGGGCGGACGTATCCTGCGTCACGTCCTCGCGACCGTTTCGGGAGCTTCTCCATGCGTTCTCACTGCCTGCGTCTCTTTGCTCTGCTGGCCCTCTCGTTGTGCGCCTTCGCCAGCCCGGGCGACGACGCGCTCACGCTCAACCGCAAGGTCCTCGATGCCTGCTTCACGCAGAAGTGGGACGAGGCGCTGACGCTGCTCGCGCAACTGGACCGGCTGCAGCCGGAGTACAACGGCACGGCCTACAACTACGCCTGCGTCTACGCGCGCAAGGGCGAGCCCGACAAGGCCTTCGAGTGGCTCGGCCGTTCGATCGAGTGGGGCTGGGGCGGCGCGCGCGGTTCGGTTGCCACCCCTAGCCTGCAGGCGACGCAGTCGATCTGGCACGCGGCGATGCTCGAGACCGACGCCGACCTCGAGAGTCTGCGCAAGGACGAGCGCTTCGCGAAGATCGTCGAGCGCGCGAAGGCGCTGCAGAAACGCGCCGAGGAGTACACCGCGGAGCCCGCGCTGTACGTGCCCGAGAAACTGAAGGACGCAGCCGAACTCCCCGTGCTGATCGTGCTGCACGAGGCGGGCGGCGACAAGGCGAGCACGCTCGCGGCCTGGAAGCCGATCGCCGACGAACTCGTGTGCGCGCTCGCCGTGCCCGCCGCGCCGTTCTCGCGCGGCGAGGATCCCGCTCGCGGCTGGGCCTGGATCGACGATCCGAGCAACTTCGCGCAGCCCGGACGCACGAAGGACTACCAGCAGCCGGTCAACGCCGCGCTCGACGCGCTGCGCAAGACGAAGAAGCTCGCCGCGAACCGCGTCTGGCTCGCGGGCGCGGGCCAGGGCGCCACGCTCGCGCTGCTCACCGCACTGCACAACGCCACGCTCGTGCGCGGCGCCGCCGTGCTCGACCCCGACGTCGACCTGCAGCAGACCGGCTACAAGGTCCCCGGCGCCAAGGCCGCCGGCTTGCGACTCGAGGCGCGCTTCGATCCGACGTACTGGAAGGCGCGCGGCGGGGCCGATGCGACGCAGGCGATCGTCGCGGGCTGGGCTTTCCCCGGCTCGTGCAGCGCGCTCGCCGAGGTCAAGGACGCCGCCGCTCGCCGCGCAGCACTCGCGGCCGCCGTGCGCGCGCTCGCACAGGCCGCCGACGACGCCGGCAACGCGACGCCGGCGGTCGCGCCGAAGTAGGTCGGCCAGGGCGTGCGCGCAGCGCGCACGTGACGGGACTGGAAGGAACAAGCTTCCTCGTCGGCTCGTCCGAGGATCCGCGCGCGGACGCTGCTAGACTCCGCGGCTCACCCGCACGGGAGCGCGATCGGAACCAGGGCCATCGCGCGCCCTCACCCACTCCACATGTTGCCGCGCAAGTTCTGGTTGCTCCTGGTCGCGATCACGCTCGTCGCCTTCGGGCTGCGCCTGTGGATCGCGGCGGAGTACCAGGGCCTGTCCTCGCCGCCCGATCTGGAGGCCAATCCCGACCAGGGCGACTACGAGGCGCTCGGCTGGCGCCTGGCGGCGGGCGCGGGCTTCTCGCACGAGGACGGCACGCCGACGGCTTTCCGCGCGCCTGGCACGCCGGTGCTGATCGAGACGGTGTACATCGTCTTTGGCCACAACCGCGCGGCGGTGCGCGTCGTGTTCTGCCTGCTCTCGGCCCTGACCTGTCTGCTCGCGGGCATGATCGCGGCGGAGGCTTTCGGGAACCTCGCGGGTCTCTTCGCGGCGCTGCTGCTCGCGCTGCTGCCCAACCACGTCTACTACGCGCAGCACATGCTGAGCGAGACGCCCTACGCCTTCGCGATCGCGGTCGCGTGCCTGTGGGTGGTGCTCTCGCGCCAGGAGCGCGGCTACTGGCTCTTCGACCTGGGTGCCGGGCTGATGTTCGGCCTCGCGTTCCTCACGCGGCCGCAGTCGGCGCTGTGCATGCCGATCTTCGGCTGTCTCGCCTTGCTCGGGGCGACGCGCTCGCGGCGGGCGGCGCTGCTGCAGATCGCGCGCATGGGGAGCGTGTTCGCGCTGGTCGTCGTGCCCTGGATGGTGCGCAACCAGATCGAACTTGGCACGCTCGCGCCGACCACACTCAGCGGCCAGGTCTTCTGGGGCGCGCACAACTCGACCGTCGCGGCCGATCCCGATTTGGTGGGCAGCTGGATCCCGATCGAGGGTCTGGTCGACGAGCAGCACCGCCTGCCGCAGGACGAGCCCGGCGCGACGCGCGCGGCCTGGGGCTATGGCCTGGACTTCCTGCGCGAACACCCGGGCGAAGTCCCGCGCTTGCTGTTCTGGAAGCTCGTGCGCCAGTACTCGCCGTTCCAGTGGACGCCCAATCGCCTCGTGTACTGGAGCTTCGCGATCGCCTGGCTCGTCGTCGGTCCGCTGTGCGTCGTCGGCCTGTGGCTCGGCTGGCGGCGCTCGCGTGCGAACGTGATCGTGCTGCTCGTGCCGATGCTCTCGACGCTCGCGACGGGGCTCGTCTTTTACGGGGCGGGCCGCTTCCGCGACGGCGAAGCAGGCCTGTACGTCGTGCTCGCCGGCGCGGCGCTCGCCGCGGTTGCGCCGCTGCGTTGGAAGGCCTGGGCCGGCGATCCGGTGCCGACGGCGTAGGCGCGAACGCGTTTACAAAGATCGCGGCGGGAAACCGGTCAGGAAGACGTGAGCGCGGGCCTCAACTCGCGCCGAGCACGGCGCCGATAGCGCGGGGATGAAGACCTCGCTCCCCACGCTCCCCCGGTTGTCCGCGCTGGCCCTTTCGCTGCTCGCCCTCGCGAGCAGTTGCGCGAGTTCCGCCGCGCGCGCGGGCGATCCCGTGGGGGAATTCGCGAGCTGGAGCGAGCGCGCCTACCGCGGCGAGGCGCAGGCGCAGTTCCGCGTCGGCTGGATGCACGAGCTCGGCCGCGGTTGCGCGCGCGACGCGGCGCAAGCGGCGCTGTGGTACCGCCTGGCCGCCGAGCAGGGCGATGCCGCGGCGCAGACGAACCTGGGACTCTTGTGCTACCGCGGCGAAGGCGTCGCGAAGTCCTACACGCTCGCCGCGCAGTGGTACGCGCGCGCCGCCGCGCAGGGTTTCCCGGCGGGGGAGTCGAACCTGGGCGTGATGTACCTGCTCGGGTTGGGCGTCGAGCCCGACGGCGCACGCGCGAGGGAGCTGCTCGCAGCCGCGGCGGAGCACGGCAACGTCAAGGCGCAGCGCACGCTCGCGACGCTCTACTACGCCGGCATCGGCGTGCCGCAAGACCGCGCGCGGGCAGAAGAGCTCTTCGAGAGCGCGCGCAGCGAGCGCGGGCAGGTGGACGAGCTCGTCGCGCGCGCGTTCGCGTACGATCCGCCGCTGGGCGCACGTCAGAGCTTCTCGGTCCCGCCCAGCTCGCGGTAGCGCGCCTCGTGGCGCTTGGAGGCTTGCGCATTCCCCGCGCGCTGCTCGATGCGCGCGAGCGCGAGCTCGGCGCGGGCGAAGTCCGGCGCGAGCAACACGAGCTCCTCGAGCACCGCTCGCGCGCGGCCGTCCTCGCCCGCGGCGACCCACAACTCCGCCAGGCCGTAGCGCGGCAGCGGTTCCTTGGGGTTGGCGCGGATCTGCAGCCTTCGCGCGCGGTAGAAGGCCTGCCACTCGTCGTACTTGCGCTCGTTCGCAGCGCACACGGCCGCGCGCACTTCGTCCTTCCGCGAGCGCGCCTCCTGCGCGAGCATGTGCCAGGCGCTGGGCGCTTCCAGGTCGAAGGGCGCGAGCTCGACGAAGTGTTCGAGCAGCGGCCGTGCGCGCGCGTTCTCGCCGGCACGATAGACGGCGCGTCCCGCGACGAGCGCGGCCTCGGGATCGCTCGGCGCGAACTTCGCGACGCGCTTGTGTGCGGCGGCGAGCTGGTCCTCCTCCAGATCCAGGCGCGCGAGCGCGACCGCGATGCGCACGCGGCCGGCTTCGGGCACGTCCGCGTGCTCGAGCAACGCGCGCGCCTCTGCACGCTTGCCCGCGCCGGCGAGGGCGCGTGCGTAGAGCGCGAGCGCCGCGCCGTCGTGCGCGAGCTCGCCTTGCTCCGCGACGAGCGGCGGCGCCTGCTCGAGCACCTCGCGCGCGAGGTCGAGCTCGAGCGCCTCGCGCCAGCGCGCGAGCGTCGCGGACGCGTCGCCGAGGTGGCCGGCGAGCACGAGCAGCAGCGCAATCATCGGAAGGCCTCGTCCTTCACGATGCCGCGGCCCTCGACGAGCGTGAGACGCCGGTTCGCGGCTCCGCCAGGCAGGCTGTCGACGCGGCCCGAGGGCCAGACGACGCGCAGCGCCGTGTAGCCCTTCTCGCGGCCCAGTCCGAAGGAGAGCCAGAGCGTCGAGCTCGATTGGTAGCCGCTCGCGCTCTCGACCTCGCCGAGCAGGCCGCGCTCGTTCGTTCCGGATCCGACGACCAGCGCCGCGCGCGCGCCGTGTCCGTCGAGCGGGGTCGCGCGCTCGCCGCTCTTGCGCGCGGCGAGCAGCTCGGGGTTGCCGAGCAAGCGCAGCATCAGCCGGCCGTTGTCGGGCGCGAGCCGATTCATGCCCAGCGCCGCGGGACCGTCGATGCGCGCGAGCACGGCGTCGAGGCGTCCGTCGCCGTCGAAATCCGCGAGCGCGGCGCCGCGCGCGCCGAGCGGCGGCGCGAGGATCGAGCGCGGGTCGCGTGCCTCGACGCGCCGCGCGCGCTTCTCCGGGCCCAGGCGCCAGAGCGCCGCGGGCTGGCCGTAGCTCGTGCCGCTCAGCGGATCGTCGGCCTGCGGGTAGACGTGGCCGTTGGTGCTGAAGAGTTCGAGCCAGCCGTCGCCATCGAAATCGACCAGGTGCGCGCTCCAGCCGAGCAGCGCGCGCGTCTGGGCGCCCAGACCCATGCGGTGCGTCTCACGTCGGAAGCCGCGCTCGCTGCCGCAGTAGAGCTCGGTCGGTTCGTCGGAGAAATTGTTCACGGCGAAGTCCATGCGACCGTCGCGGTCGACATCGCCGAAAGTGACGCCCATGCCGGCCTGCATGCGCCCGTCGACCGAGAGCGCGACGTCCACCTCGCGCGCTCGGTCGGTGAAGTGCGTCTTGCCCTCGAGCGCGCCGTCGTTGATCCACAGCTGGTTGGGCGTGCTGTCGTTGGCGACGAACAAGTCCGTGTCGCCGTCACCGTCCGCGTCGAAGGCCGCGACGCCCAGGCCGTAGCTCGCCTTCTGCGCGCCGAGCCAGAGCGACTCCTGGTCGACGAAGTGGCCCTGCCCGTCGCCGCGCAGCAGGCGGTCGGGTTGCGCGAGGAAGCCGCGCGGGCCGCAGAAGACCTCGTGGCCCTTCCACAAGCAGGGGACGGCGAGCGGACCCTCGCCGAGCTTGCCCAGCGGCGGCGCGAGCGGATCGAGATCGACGTACTGCACGACGAACAGGTCGAGTGCGCCGTCGCGGTCGGCGTCGAAGAGCGCGAGGCTCGTGGGCCACAGCGGCGGATGCCCGACTTCGCGCGGCGCTCCCGGCACGAGCCAGTCGCTGGGGGACGAGGTCGCGAGCCCCGCAGCGGGATCGGGCACGAGCTTGCCGTCCTGCTGGCGCAGCAGCACCAGCGCACCGAAGCCCGCGGCCACGAGGTCCTCGTCGCCGTCGTTGTCGACGTCGCCGACCGCCAGGCCGGTCCACCCGCCCGACAGGCCTGGACCGCTCACGCGCCGGAAGTGTCCCGTGCCATCGTTCTCGAACACTTCCAGATCGGCGCCCGGGCCGCTGCGCAGTTGCGCCAGGCTTCCGAGCCCCTGCGCGAAGACGAGGTCGAGGTCGCCGTCGTTCCCCAGGTCGATCACCGCGACGCCGGCGCCGTTGGCCTCGAGGATCGTGGGCTTGCGCGCCTCGCCCGAGCGATTCACGTAGTCCAGGCCGCGCGCGCCGGCCTCGTCGAAGATGTCCTCGACCGGCGCCTGGGCCGCCACCGGGCGGTCGACCTCGGGCCGACAGCCCGCGAGCAGGCCGGCGAGGAGCAGGAGGGCGAGGCGCATGCGACCATCCCTACCCTCGCCCCGCGCGGGAAGAAAGCACCCCGGGCCCGATTTCGCTTCCCCGCGCCGCCGCGGCGGCGCTACGCTCGCTCCGGCCTGCCGCGGTTGACCATTCGGGCCTGCGCGCGTAGGCTCTTCTGCCATTTTCGCCGGCCCATGGTCCTCCGCAAACCCAACCTGCTCGACGCATTCCAGGCCTCCGCGCCGGAAGGCAAGAAGGCGCCTCCCGGCAAGCCGCCGGCGCTCGCTGCAGGTCCGTTCGCTCACGAACGCGCGCCGCATGCGCCGCTGCCCGCGAACGCCGCGGCGCCGCGCGCGCAGCCGCCGCGCCGCAGCCTGGGTTCGCAGGTGGCCTCCGACCGCTTGGTGCAGTTCGCGGTCGTCGTGTGCGTGGTCGCGATCGGCATCACGTACTACATCTCGCGCTCTTCGTCCGGCGACAACACCTCGCAGGCTGCGGGTGAGGCGCCCGCGGCGGGGGGCACGCTCGTACGCGAGACCGGCGCGCAACCAGAGACCAAGACCGCACCCGATCCGGCCCAGGCCAACCGCAAGGCCGCGCAGCTCTCGGGGAGCGAGCACGACACCAGCTTCCTCGACAAGAAGTACAAGTTCACCGTGCGCGTCGCGCAGTACCCCAACGACTCCGCTGGCAAGAAGTCGGCCTTCTCCGACTACGAGTACCTGCGTGCCGAGGGATTGCCCGTGGTGAAGCCGTTCGCCAACGGACGCCTGCTCGTCCTGTGCGTCGGATACAAGGCGAGCGTCGCGGAGCTCAAGGACCTCGTCGAATTCGCACAGAAGCTGCCCGGCAAGGCCGGCCAGAAATATCCCTTCCACAGCGCCTGGGTCGACAACATCGATCACGTGGCCGCGCGCGACTAGTCGCGCAGCCACGCTCACCCGAACACACTCGAAAGGAAACCCTCCATGTCCATCCACTCCAGCCTGCGCGGCACCAACAATCTCATCGGCGAGCGCAGCGTCTTCACGCGCATCGAGCGCCTCGCCGCGCTCAAGAAGCTCGGCAAGTTCGACGACTCCAAGGACTCGCCCTACGGCATCCCGAAGGTGCGCACGCGCTTCAAGCTCGCGGGCGCGAAGAAGGTCAAGGCCGAGAAGGTCGCCGCGCCGGGCGCTGCGGCACCGGGCGCTCCGGCAGCGGGTGGCAAGGCCGCCGCCCCGGCGGCTCCGGCTGCCAAGGCCGCCAAGAAGTGAGCCTGGCGGCGAGCCCCCGATGTCCGCACGTGTGAGCGGTCCGTCGGTGCGGGCTCCCGTGCTCGAGGTCTTTGCCTCGATCCAGGGCGAGGGCGCGTTCGTGGGGGAGCCGCAGGTGTTCCTGCGGCTCTTCGGCTGTCCACTGCGCTGTCGCTGGTGCGACACACCCGGATCGTGGAAGGTGCCTGCGCAGGCCGAGGCGCGCATCGCCGCGTCTGCCGGCGCGCGCCGCGAACCTTGTTGGGCGAGCGCCTTCCAGGCTGCCTGCTGGATCGCGGAGTGCGAACCGGGCAACCCGCGCAGCCTGAGCGTCACCGGCGGAGAGCCGCTCGCGTGGCCGGATTTCCTGCTGGCGCTCAAACCGCTCGTCGGCGGCCGCAGGCTGCACCTGGAGACCGCCGGCGCGCACCCGCGTGCGCTCGCGCGCGTGCTCTCGGTCTGTGACCACGTCAGCCTGGACCTGAAGCCCGAACTCGACCTCGACGAGCCGCAGGAACTCCCCCCCGTCGACGCGGAGCTCGCGCAGCCCTTCCGCGCGCTGGATGGCAGCGGCCCGGAGCGCAGCCCGCGCACGCGCGAGGAGTGGAAGCGCGCGCGCGAGGCGTGCCTGCGCCTGGTCGCCGCCCGCGATGCGTGTGCGAAGATCGTCGTCAGCGGTGCGCGCGAGGCGCGCGACTTCGCCGGGCTGCTCGACGAACTCGAAGAGTGCGCGCCCTCGCTGACGCTCTACCTGACGCCGGCGACGCCGATCCACGGCGTGCGCGCGCCCGCGCGCGAATTGGTCGAGAACGTGGCGGAGATGGCACGCGACCGCGACCTGCGCGTGCGCGTCGTGCCGCAAGTGCACCGAGTGCTCGCCGTTCCCTGAGCGGCGCCGCGCGCCGCGCTGGCTTCAGTTCGCCGGCAGCACGAAGCCCGGCTGCGCGATCGGCCAGAGCTTGTGCGAGGTGCTCGTGCGCGGCCAGACGACGAAGATCGCCGCGCCGCCAGCGACTTCGAGGCTCATGATCAACGAGCCGTCGCTGGCGAAGCACACGCTGCTCCCGAAGGTGAAGTCGCGCGTCGAGAACTGCCGGATCGCGCCGTTCGAGAGGTTGACTTCCCAGGCGTGCTCGACGTCGTCCTGCGAGGAGATCGCCGCGTACCAGTCGCTGTCGTTGGGGTCGCGCAGGATGCGCGTGTTGCCGCTGATCGTGGGCAGGTCGAGCATCAGGTGCGAGTCCAGTTCGGGCACCTCGACTTCGTACAGGCCGTTGTGCGCCCCCGGTCCGGAGAGCTCGAGTGCCGCGAGCCAGTCCGAGCCGGAGGTGTCGATCCGGCCGACGCTCTCGACACCGGTCTGCACGACCTGCACGCCGTAGGTGGCGAAATCGACCGACAGGAGGCGCCGGCCGATCGAATCGCGGCTGTAGATCAGCGCGCGGCCCGAACTGGGGCGAGCGCGCAGGCGGAAGAGCTCGAGCGTGCCGTAGTTCAAGAAGGGCGGCGCGGGGTCGCCCGAGGTCTGGCTCAGGTTGACCGTCATCGGCGCACCGGCGGCGTCGAGCGTCGCGGAAAACAAGTCGGCGCGCGAGACGAGCGCGTTGTTCGTGCCGTGGTCGCCGGCCATGAAGCACAGCTGTCCGCTGGGGCGGTAGAAGGCCAGGCCGATCTCGTCGATGTACGGTTCGAAGATCGCGTCCTGCGTCAGGTGCAAGACCGTCGGCGCGGCTCCCGCGTTGCGGCGCGCCATGAAGAGCTCGTGCGAATAGCCGCTCGAGTGCGCGTCCCCGACACGCCAGGCGCACTGCGCGCCGTCGTCGGAGACCGCGAGCCAGGGACCGTTCGGCGCCTCGGGCAGGAAGCCCGCACCGGAGAGAAAGTCCCCGTTCGTGCTCATGCACAGTGCATCGCCCATCTGCCCGAGCACGAAGGGGCGCGCGAGCGTCTGCGAGTCGCCCGCGAGCAGCGCCGCGTACTGGCCGTTGCTGCTCGACACGACCTCCAGACCGATCCAGGGCGGCGTGGTCCCGCCCTCGAAACCGATCTCTGCGGCTTCCTGGATTGTGTGCGGATCAAAGCGCAGCACGCCGGTCGTGCTCACGGCGACGCCGAGGTCGGCGGAGAGACAGCACGAGTCGCGACCGAACACCTGCGGAGCGAGGCTCGCGGTGCGGTTGCGCGGCGGCGTGCCGTCGGTGAAGAGCTCCCACAAGTCTCCGCCCGCGACGGGCGTGGTCGGTGCGAGCATGCTCGTTCCACTCGGCCGCACCGCGAGCGAGCCGAGGAACGGATCGCTCGGGCCCGCGGCTGCGGGCAATTCGATCAGCACGTGCGCGATACCGCCCGAGTCGATCGAGAAGAACCCGTACACGCTCGCGAGCGCGCTCGTGCGTTCGTAGTGGTAGATCGATCCGCGGCCGGCGGGCAGCAGCACGCGCGTGCCCTGTTCGAGGTCGCTGCGCAACAGCGCGCGACCGCTCAGGGACTCGTCGAGCAAGCTGCGTCCGGCCGGCTGGCACTCCCGCAGGCGGATGCCCGCGAGCAGCGGGTCCACGCTGTACGACGCGGAGTCGACGGTGCAAAGGCGCACGCTGCCCGTGCCGTTGTCGCTGGTCACGAAGACCGCGAAACCAGCGGAGAGCAACGGGGCGCTCAAGAAGGCGGGGATGAGGAGCGGCAGCATGGATGGGAGCCTGCGGTACGGCGCACGGGAGGAGGCCGGAGTCTACCCGGAAGTGCCTGCTTTCGCTGCGCGCCGCGCCAGCCCGGGGCTCAGCGCGGGCCGGCACGGACCTCGAGCGCGCGCAGCAGGTACGGCCCCGCGGAGCTGAATCCGGGCCGCAGGCGCAGCCGCCCGGTGACTCCGGGCCGCGGCAGCTGCACGTAGAGGTCGTTGCGACCCCGCTCGACTTCGACCACGCAGTCCTGGCGCCGGCTGTATTCGCCGTCTCCGGGCAGCAGATAGAAGATGTCGAGCACGCCCTTCTGGGGGCTGTCGAGCGTGAGGTGCACGAGCGGCCGGCCGCCCCCCGCGCACCCCAGCGGCGGGGTGAGCAGCGAGTCGAGGCCCGAATGGGTCGCCAGGGCCAGCGCGGCCCCGTCCGCGTCGCGCACCGCGGAGACCTCGAGCTTCGCGAAGGCGTCGAAGCCTGTGGGCGCTGCCGGATCGAGCACGAGGCAAGTCTGCTTGGAGTTCGCGAAGGCCTCCCGAGCGTCGGCCGCGGAGCCCGGCTCGAGCGGACGCGGGTTCCAGAACGCGAACGTGCGCTCGACCCACAGCTCGATCACCACCGCGGGCTCGAACTTGCGCACTTCCGGCATGTCGAAGTCGTAGGTCCACTCGCACTCGAGCTGCGAGCAGTGCTCGGAGAGCATGAACTCGATGTAGGGGCCGAAAGAGTCGTGGAACATCAGCATGCGCGGCAGGCTCGCGTCCGAACTGCCGCGCAGCAGCTTGCGCCCGGGGCCGAAGGGACCCTCGTGCCCCTCGTTGAGCGTCGAGGAGATCGCCGTCCCGAGCGGGCGCATCAGCCCGATCTGGCGCTGCGGCGAGAGGTCGCCGATGTACATGTTGTCGGCCCACGTGTCTCCAGGGCCGTCGAAGGGCACCTGCTTCCACTGCTCGGCGCGCAGCGGCTTCAACTGCGGGAAGTAGCGCGTGAGGTGGTCGACGATCGCCTCGTAGGCGGTCTGCGAGCCGTGCGCGTTCCAGTGCGTTCCCTCCTCGAAGTAGAGGTAGTTCCCGGGCACGTCCTGCGCGCGCGCCGCCTTGAACGCCGGACGCAGATCGAGGAAGTCGAGGTCGGACTCGCGCTGCATGTACTCGGCGAACTGCTCCAGGCGCGTCGGTCCGAGCGGCTCCAGTTCCGGCGGCATATGGTCGGGGTAGACGGTCTCCTTGTTGGGCGCGATCACGAACACGTAGCGGATGCCGCGCGCGGCGAGCCAGTCGCGGCGCGACTCGAGCGCCACCTTCCAGGCGCGCAGTTCGGCGCGCGTGAAGGGCTCGAGGCCGCGGTAGATCGGCACACTTTCGTTGCCCGTGTAGAAGTACCAGCCCTGCTTGCCGAGCAGCACCTGCTCGGTCGGCGCGACGCCGAACAGACGCAGCGACTGCAGGCTGTGCCAGCGCAGGAGCTGGTCGCGCAGGCCGAGGTCGTCCTTGAAGAAGGCCTCGTAGCGTGCGGGGAAGCGGTACAGCGCCGCGGGGTCGAGCTCGAGCTCGGGTTCGGGTGCGGGACGCCGGTGCTCGCGCTTTTCGGGACTGCGCACGCGATCCGGTCGGACGTGCCCGTCGACCCAGGGGGCCGCGAGGGCTGCCACGAAGAGCAGGACCAGGAGGCGCATGCGGCCGGCTCTCGCGGCGTTCGGCGGAGGCTCGGCCACGGGACTAGAACCGGAAGTAGATGAAGGGGGAGTAGGAGCCAGCGGCGAGCTTCATCGCGCAGTCGAGGAAGACGAGCGCGAGCAGGCCGATGCTGGCGTACTCGAGCACGCTCGCGAGCCGGCCGCGCCCGCGGCCCTCCAGGCCCTTCCACCACTCGACCGCGCGCCCGAGCCAGGGCGTCGAACCGACCACGCCCAGCACGATCGCGGTCCAGATCTCGGGATCGGTGTACAGCACGACGCGCTGGATGCGGCTCGCCGCGATGTGGAGCTCACCCACCTGCACCATGCCGCCGCCCTGCAGTCCGAACATCGTCTGCAGGTAGTGCAGCGACTGCGCCAGGTCCGCGGCGCGGAAGAAGACCCAGCCGATCAGCACCACCAGCAGCACGTACGCATGGCGCAAGAGCGCGGGCCAGCCTTCGCTCCAGCGCGCGAGCCCGGCGCGCTCGAGCACCAGGAACAGGCCGTGCCACAGGCCCCAGATCACGAAGTTGAAGCTCGCGCCGTGCCACAGGCCGCACAGGAAGAAGACCGTGACGAGGTTGAAGTAGGTGCGCGCGGGCGAGATGCGGTTGCCACCCAGCGGGATGTAGAGATAGTCGCGGAACCAGGTCGAGAGCGAGACGTGCCAGCGGCGCCAGAACTCGGTGATCGAGCGCGAGATGTAGGGGTGCAGGAAGTTCTCGAGGAACGTGAACCCGAACATGTGGCCCAGGCCGATCGCCATGTCGGAGTAGGCCGAGAAGTCGAAGTAGATCTGCAGCGCGTAGAGCACGATGCCGAGCCAGGCGATCGGCGTCGTCAGCTGGTCGGCCGGGATGCCCTCGATCCCCGCGGCGCCGAAGATCTTGTCGCAGGGCGCGGCGACGATGTTGGCGAGCAGCATCTTCTTGCCCAGGCCGAGCACGAAGCGCCGGATCCCGTACGCGAAGCCTTCGAGCGTCACGCGGCGCTCGCGGATCTGCTCGGCCACGTCCTTGTAGCGCACGATCGGGCCGGCGATCAGCTGCGGGAAGAGCGAGACGTAGAGCGCGACGCGGAACCAGCTCTTCTCGACCTCGGCGTCCTTGCGGTAGACGTCGAGCACGTACGAGAAGGCCTGGAAAGTGAAGAAGGAGATCCCGATCGGCAGCCGGATCGCTCCCTCGCGCGTCAGCAGCAGCGCGCGCAGGCCCGAATCCGGCGCGAGCCCCGAGCCCAGCAGAGCCAGCGGCTGCGAGAGCACGCCGGTGCAGTCGTGCAGCAGCCAGGAGAGGATGCTCCAGAGCCAGTCGGAGTACTTGAAGGCGACCAGCAGGCCCAGGTTGAGGACCGCCGCCCAGAACACGACCCGGCCGCCCTTCCCGCGTGGCTGCGCGCGCGCCAGCCACAGGCCGAAAGCCCAGTTGGCCGTGATCGAGAAGAGCATGATCACGACCAGGAACGTCTCGCCCCAGGCGTAGAACAACAGGCTCGCAACCATCAGGAGCAGGTTGCGCAGCTCCTGCCGCAGGCTGAAGTACAGCAGCAGCACGAGCGGCAGGAAGAGCCAGACGAATATGGCCGAGCTGAAGAGCACGAGTGGGCCTCGTCCCTGGGGGGGGGGGCTCCCCTCAGCATACAGCAAGCGTGAGGGCGAGGCTCGCCGCTAGCGGCTCTCTGCGCGCGCGTCCACGAGCCGCAGGCTGACGGTTCCGCCCCCCAGCACGCTGACGCGGGCGCCTGCGGCGAGATCGCGGCTCGCAAGGCGCGCAAAGATCTGGCTCGTTCCCGCCGTGAAGGCGATTTGAATCCTGCGCGGCGGGCAGCCTGTCGCACTCGCCTCCAGCCGGCCCTCGAGCACGAGCACGCCGGGAGACTGAGTCTGCAGCAGCACGCGCACCACGGCGCAGCGCTCCGGGTCCAGGCTGACGGGCGGGAGCTCGAGCTTCGTTCCGCGCGCGAGCGCTGCCTGCGCGGGGGGCCGCTGGAGCGACAGCACCCGCGCGGCAGGCCCGGCCGCCTGGAAGGCTTGCGCGAGCTCCTTCTGCTCGTCGCCAGGCTCGCTCTCGCCCGGCGGGAAGTTGAGCTTGCGGTCGACGAGCAGTTCGATCACGACCTCCGGCTGCACGGACTCGATCAGGTGCCGCTCGAAGCCCACGTAGTGCGACTGCACGAGCAGCGAGCAGTCCTCGGCGAGCAGCTCGTCCACCTTGAAGCCGAAGGAGTCGCGCAGCATCACCACGCGCGGCCGCGACGGATCCGGGCCGTGCCGCCGGACGGTCATGCGGCCGCGGTACGGTTCGCGCGTGACGGTCTGGCGCCAGCCCGACTGGGGCGCGACCGAGAAGTAGGGCTGCGTGTACACGTCGCTCACGTACGCGCGCGCCGCCCAGGTGTCGCCCGGCAGTTCGCTCCGCTCGTAGGCGAGCTGCGCGCGCGCGCGTGGCACGAAGCCGGGACACGACTTCGCGAGCTCGCGCTCGATCGCGACGTACGCGGCCCAGGAGGCGCGCTCGGTCCAGTGCGTGCCGAGCGGGTGGTACGTGAAATCGCGCTCCGCCGGACGGTCGTGGAGTTTCTCTGCCTCGATCGCGGGCCGCAGGTCGAGCAGCGGCACGCCGCTGTGCTCGAGGCGTTCGAACAACTGGTCGTAGCGCGAAGGCCCGACGCGGCTCCAGCGCTCCGGCACGAGCTCGGGGTAGATCAGCTCCTTGCTCGGCGCGACCGCGACCAGGAACAGCATGCCGTGCGCGCGGCACCACTGCGCCTCGGCGACGAGTTCGCTGGCCCAGCGCTCGAGTTCGTCCCGGGTGAAGGGGTACAGCCCGCGCCACGCGTCGCGCGCGTGCTCGTCGGCGTAGAACCAGAAGCCCTCGCGCCCGATGTACATGCTCTCGCCGGGGAACTGGCCGAAGATGCCGATCGACTGCAGCGAGTTCCAGCGCAGGAGCTCGCTGCGCAGCCCCAGTCGATCCGCGAAGTACGACTCGTAGCTGCGCGGGTAGCCCTGGATCGCGTTCGAGTCCCAGCTCCACTTGGGCGCCTCGGTCGCGCGGCGCAACTCGGCCTCGGCGAGGTTGGGCTCGACGCGCGCCAGCAACCGGCCCGCGCACGGGCCCGCGAGACAGGCGAGGAACACGAGCAGCAGCGCTCGCGAAGCCCGGACGCGCGCGCGCGCAGCGGGAGCTTCTAGCGTGGAGCTCATGGACGTGGAGGGGCGCGTCGGCCCGTCAGCGCGACGAGCACCGTCGTTCCGGCCGACAAAGGAAGGTACCACGGCCAGGCGAGCGCGGTCCGGCCGAGCAGCGGTTGCTGCCCGAAGTACAGCAGCGCGCCCACCCCGACCCCGGCCAGCATGCCCAAGAGCAGGGAGAGGTCCGAACCGCGCCGCTCGAGGAACAGCGCCACGAGGAAGGTGCCCAGGATGCCGCCGTAGAGGATCGTCATCGCCGAGAGCGCGATCTGCACCAGGTCGCTCTCGGTGCCGGCGGTGAACCAGGCGAAGAACAGCGCCACCAGCGCCAGCGCGACGCCGAAGGCGCAGATCAGCCCGCGCACGGTCGAGAGGCGCGCGCTCGTCCCCGCGCGCGGCGGGAAGATGTCGCTCGTCCACGCGCTGGTCGTCGCGTTGAGCGTCGCGCCCAGGCTCGAGACGGCCGCGGCGAAAAGGCCCGCGAAGACCAGCCCGCGCACGCCTGTGGGCAGCTGGTGCATGATGAAGTTGGGGAAGATGCGGTGCACGTCCGCGGGCGTCGCGAGCGAGTACGCGACCGCGACGTGGCGGTGGTAGACCCACAGCATCGTGCCGACGGCGAGGAACAGCGCGACGATCGGGAAGGTCAGGAAGCCCGAGGCGAGGATCGAGCGCGACGAACCGCCCGCGCTGCGCGTCGAGAGCATGTGCTGCACGTTCTCCTGATCGGTGCCGTGCGTGGCGAGCACCAGGAAGAAGCCGCCGAGCACCGCGGCGATCGGGTTGTACGCGTCGCGCAAGAGCGGCTTGTCGAATGCGACCAGGTCGAACTTCCCGGCTTGCGACGCCTCGCGCACGAGCTCGCCCAGCGGCAGTCCGATCTGCGCCAGCCCGACCGCGAGTGCCGTCGCGGCGCCGATGAAGAAGATCGAGCCCTGCGCGACGTCGGTCCAGACGACGGCCTTCAGTCCGCCGACGAAGGTGTAGGCCGTCGAGAGCAGCGCCATGACGAGGATGGCGGAACGCAGCTCGAAGCCAGTCACGACGGCGAAGGCGTAGGCCGCGATGAACAGGCGCACCCCGCTTGCGATCAGCCGCCCACACAGGAACGCGCTCGCCGCCGCGCGCTGCGTGCGCGGCCCGATGCGCTGGCCGAGGAAGCCGTAGACGGTCGGCAACTGCAGGCGCCAGTAGCGCGGAATCACCCGGCGCGAGAGGAACCACTTGCCGAGCAGGTTGCCGACCGCGAATTCCAGGTAGGTCCAGTTGCCGTTGTAGGCCGCCTCGGGCACCCCGATGTAGGTCGCCGCCGAGACCTCGGTCGCCAGGATCGAGAAAACCACCGCCCAGGCCGGCAGCGAGCGGTTCGCGCGCAGGTGGCTCTCGGCCGTGCGGTCCCCGCGCGAGGCGCGCCAGCCCAGGAAGAGCAGCAGCGAGGAGTAGGCCGCCAGCACCAGCCAGTCGAATGCCTGCATCCCCGGTCTTGTAGCAAGCGCCACCGCCGCGGGGCGAGGGTTGTGCGCCCCTCTCCGCGCGCGTACCCTTTTCGGCCCTCGTGCGCGCGCGAGAGCCATGTCGACCCCCTCCGCCACCCGTCTGCCGCGCATCGCGCTGGTCGGCCGCCCGAACGTGGGCAAGTCGACCCTCACCAACCGCCTGTGCGGCTCGCGCGTCTCGATCGTCGAGCCCACCGCGGGCGTCACGCGCGACCGGGTCGCGATCCCCGTCGAGATCCGCGACGGCGAGCGCACCTGCTGGGCCGAGGTGATCGACACCGGCGGCATCGGCATCGTCGACCGCGACGACCTCGGGCCGCAGGTCGAAGCGCAGGTGCTGTCCGCGCTGCAGAGCGCCGAGATGGTGCTCTTCCTCGTCGACGCGCGCGAAGGTGTCACACCGCTCGACCTCGAGGTCGCCAAGCGCCTGCGCGGTTTCCCCGTGCCGGTGCTGCTGGTCGCGAACAAGTGCGAGACCAAGGCGGCCGAGTTCGAGGCGGAGCAGTTCCGCACGCTCGGCTTTCGCGACGGCCCCTGGCCGATCAGCGCGCAGAACGGCAACGGCCTGTCCGCGCTGTGCGCGCGCGTGATCGACCTCCTACCCGCGGAGGCCGAGGGCGAGACCACCGGCCCGCCGCCGCCCGCCATGCGCCTGGCCGTCGTGGGCCAGCGCAACGCGGGCAAGTCGAGCCTGATCAACCGCCTCGCGCGCGAGGAGCGCATGATCGTCTCCGAGCGGCCCGGCACGACGCGCGACTCGGTCGACGTGTGGTTCGAGCGCGAGGGCTTGACCTTCGTCGCGATCGACACTGCCGGCGTGCGCAAGAAGCGCAGCATCGCCGACGCGATCGAGTTCTACTCCGACTCGCGCAGCCGGCGCTCGATCCGCCGCGCCGACGTCGTCGTGCTGCTCTTCGACGTCACGCGCGAGCTCTCGGGCATCGACAAGGACCTCGCGCGCTACGCGATCGAGCACCACAAGCCGCTGATCCTGGGCGCGAACAAGTGGGACCTCGTCGACGGCCTCACGCCGGGCGACTTCAAGAAGTACATCGAGGCGCAGCTGCCCAGCGCGACCTTTGCGCCGGTGAGCTTCCTCTCGGCTCTGGATGGCTCGGGCGTGGACGAGACGCTCGAACTCGCCCAGGAGCTCTTCGCCCAATCGCGCAAGCGCGTCGGCACCGGCGAATTGAACCGCGTGCTGCAGCGCGCCCTCGAGGCGCGCAATCCCTCGCGCGGGGGGCAGTCGGCGCGCATGTACTACGCGACGCAGGCGGACACGACGCCGCCGACCTTCGTGATCTTCGTGAACGAGAAGAAGCACTTCAACAAGGACTACCTGCGCTACCTGCAGGGCCGCTTGCGCGAGGAACTGGGCTTCCCCGAGATCCCGGTGCGCATCGCGCTGCGCATGCGCGGCGCGGAGCAGGCCGAGGGCCGCGACGCCTCGCGCCCCAAGCGCGGACCCGGCCGTCCCTCGAGCGGTGGCGCTCCCGCGGACCCGGACGTGGAGGACGATCCCGAGGAGGATCCCGAATGAGGCATCACCTGGCCCTGTTGTTCGTGTACCTCTGTTTCCTGCCCTTCGCCGCCTGCGGCACGACGCGGCCCGACCCCAAGTGGATCTCGGGCGAGGTCGCCTGCGGTTCGGAGGACGTGCTCTGGGAAACCACGCGCATGGCGCTGGTCAAGAACAGTTTTCCAGTCGGCGCGGGCATCGAACCCGCGCACATGACCGCCGTCTCCGGCTGGGCCCACTCGCTGGCGCCCTTCCGCGGGCAGGGCTTCCGCGAACGCTGCCATATCAAGTGGACGCGCGTCGACACCGGCCGCTGGCGCCTGGATGTGCGCGTCGAGCGCGACCGCAACGACGACATCTCGCATCCGCTCGACATGACCTACGCGCAGTGGGAGCCAGACCCCGACGACGAGGAGCGCGCGCGACTCGTGACGCAGTACATCCGCTCGCTGCTCAGTACGCATTGATCCGACTCCGGATCGGGGGCGTTTTCGGCCGATGAAGCGGCCCGGAGAACCCCCGATGCCGTCCCGCGACCTCCCCGAAACCCAGGCGCTTCCCGCCGGCCCCGTGCTCGTCTTCGCGGCACATCCCGGCGACGAACTGCTCGGATGCGGCGGCGCGCTCGCGCTGCACGCCGAGCAGGGCGACGCCGTGCACGTCGTGGTCGTGTTCAGCACGGAGGAGGAGCTGCGCGAGCGCTGTCGCGCCGCCGGGAAGCCGCTCGGCCTGGAGCGCTACGAGTTCTGGGACTACCCCTCCGGTCGCGAGCCCGCGCCCGAGGAACTCTTCTTCGCCGCGCGGCTGCTGGCTGCGCGCATCCAGGAAATTTCGCCGCGCACGCTCTACGCACCCTGGGCGGGCGAGTCGCGCCGCGACCAGCGCAGCCTCGCGCGCGCCACGCAGCTCGCGATCGAGATGGCCGAGCGAGGGCTCGAGGCCTTCGGCTGCGAAGTCTGGACGCCGCTCCAGGCCACGCGTGTGCTCGATGTGCGCACGGTCCTCGCGCGCAAGCAGGCCGCGCTGCGCGAGCACCCCGGGTTGCCCGAGGCGCGCTCTGGCAGCGAGGGCTTCCAGGGTTTCGATCGCGCCGCGCTGCCGGCGGACCAGGCCGCCTGAACCGGGGCTTCCGCGCGCGCGGGCCAGACCCGATGATGCACGGCGAGACGATCCGCTTGACCCACGACTCCAAGACCGCCGCCAGCCAGACGAGCCTGCGCACCACCGCGGTGGTCTCGACCTGGAACAAGGCCGCCGACCTGCGCGAGAACCTGTCCGCGCTCGTGGCCCAGACGCTGGCCTTCGAGTCGATCGTCGTCGTCGACAACGCCTCGAGCGACGACACGGTCGAGATGGTGCGGCGCGAGTTTCCCCTCGTGCGCCTGATCGTGATGCCGCACTCGCGCTACGGCGCCTGCGAGACCTTCAATCTGGGTTTCGCCGCGAGCACCAGTCCGCTGACCGCGATCCTCGACGACGACATCGTCATGCCGCCCGACTGGCTCGAGAAGGCGACCGCGCGCATGCAGCGCGAGCCCGAGACGACCGCGATCGTCTCGACGCAGGTGATCGAACCGGGCACGCCCGAGAGCTACCTCCAGTCGCCGCGCGTCAACCAGGAGCGCTACATGTCGACCTTCCGCGGCTGCGCGAGCCTGGCGCGCACGCGCGCGCTGCGCGAGGCCGGCGGCTACGACGAGCGCCTGTTCATCTACGGCAACGAGCGCGATCTCACCTGCCGCCTGCTCAACCTGGGCTACCGCGTGCTGCAGTACCCCGGCTGCAGCGTGTTCCACAAGACGCCTTTTGGCATCAAGCTCGGCAAGCGCAGCCTGTACTACCACGCGCGCAACGCCTGGATCTCGATGCTCAAGTACGCGCCACTCTCCGACCTGGCCAAGATGCCCTTCCTCGTGCTCTTCAAGGTCGTGCTGCGCGGCGGCTCGAAGGAGAACACCGGCGAGGTCAGCGACGCGGTCGGGACGATCGGCATCGGCCGCGCGCTGCGCGAGACGCCGGGCGCGTTCTGGGTCATCACCAAGGCGGCCTTCAGCGTGCTCTGGAACGTGCCCTACTGCCTGAAGCACCGCGCGCCGGTGCGCTCGAGCGACTTCGAGTTGCCGCTGCACTGAGCGGCGCCGCGCCTTCAGGGAAGCCTGCGGTAGAGCGCCCAGGTGTACGAGGAGGGGCCGGCCGCCTCGAACACGCGCGCGAGCGCGTAGTGACGCACGCCGAGCGCGAGCTGCGGCGCGCGCTCGTGTTCGGTCACGATCCACCAGTCGACGCCCTCGGCCGGCGGCTTCTGGAACCACTGGATCGCCTTGACGAGGCCGCGCGAGTGGTATTCGACCGTGAGCCGCGTGTCGAAGGGCAGGTCGCTCGAGAGCGTCATCCCCGGCGCGGGCGTCTGCGCGGCCATGTACTCGAGGGCCGCGCGGAACTGGCCGCGTCCCGCGCGCGCGAGCTGCACGTCGCGCAGGCCGTTGTGCAGCGCGATCAGCGCGAGCAGCAGCAGGCCGACGACGCGCGGCAGCCGCTCGAGCGCGCGTCCGAGCAGGATCAGCACGCCCGCGAGCGGCACGCTGAAGTAGCGCAGGGCGACGAAATCGGGCCGCAGGATCAGCGCGGTCGCGAGCGGGGGGGCGAGCAGCAGCAGCGCGGGCACGAGTGCCGCGCGGCGCTCGAGCAGCAGCGCGCCGAGCAGGAGCAGGCTGCCGAGCACGGCGAAGGCGAGCGTCTGGGGCGTGCCGAAGGTCCAGCCCAGGGCCTCGATCCAGACCGCGCTCCAGCTCCACTCGTCGCCACCGCCGTAGGCCATCCCGCGCACGAAGCCGAAGTAGATCGCGAGCACGAGCGCGGCGGGGGGCAAGTGCAGCTTGAGCACACGTGCGAAGGGCCGGCCGAGCGAGCCCGCGGCGAGTGCGGCCCAGCCGAAGACGAAGGTGAAGTGCGAGCACAGTCCCAGTGCGGCGCACAGCCACCACACGAGCATCGCGCGCGGGCTGCCGCTCTCCTGCGCGCGCTCGAGCGCCAGCCAGCCGCCGAGGAAGCAGGCCACGGCGGGCGCGTAGCCGCGCGCCTCGGAGGAGTAGTACGCGAGCAGCGTCGAGGTCGCGGCCAGCAGCGCGCAGGCAAGGCCGGCGAAGGGGCTGCGGCGCGCGCCGAGGAATCCGGCGCACAGCACCGCGACGGTCCCCGAGGCGATCGACAGCGCGCGGTAGGCGAGCGCGCCCGCGGAGTCGCCCAGGAGGTGCATCCAGAGCGTGTTGAGCGGGTGATTGTTGTCGTGCGCGACGCGCCACACCTCGAGCGGCGAGTGCACCTCGCGCGCGAGCTTCCAGCTCCAGATCTCGTCCAGCCACAGGTCGCCCTGCGCGAGCCACAGCCGCAGCGCGAGGCCGAGCAGCGCGAGCAGCCCGAGCGCGAGGAGGAAGCGCGCGCTCGGCGTCGCAGGGGCGGCACGGCTCGGCATGGGGGAGCGCGATGCTGCGATTCGGGGAGCCGGGCATCAAGTGCGGCGCGCGGACTCCGATGACAAGTGCACTTCCTCTCCCCGGCCGAGAGCCCCGAATTTCCTTCCATGCGCACCCTCCTCTGCCTGTGTACCGGCCTCTTCGTCTGCGTTCCCGTCCTGCGCTCCGCCGTCGGCGGCCCGGACCTGGAGCGCGCGCGCGAGGCGCGAGCGGACCCGCTCGAGCGCCTGGCGAGCGGCAACCAGCGCTACCGCAGCGGCAAGGCGGACCACTTCAACGAGGACCGCGAGCGCCGGCGCGACCTCGCGCACGCGCAGCATCCCTTCGCGCTGGTGATCGGCTGCGCGGATTCGCGCGTCCCGCCGGAGCTCGTCTTCGACCAGGGCCTGGGCGAGCTCTTCGTCGTGCGCAGCGCGGGCGAGGTGCTCGACGACCTCTCGATCGCGAGCGTCGAGTACGCGGTCGAACACCTCGACGTGCGCACGATCATCGTGCTCGGGCACGAGCGCTGCGGCGCGGTCACGGCGGCGCTCTCGGGCGGCGAGCTCCCGGGCCACCTGAAGTACCTCGCGCGCGCGATCGAGCCGCACATCGAGGAGGCGCGCGCGCAGCTGCCCAAGCCGGCCGACGGCGCGGCCCCCGGGAGCGCCGAGATCCCGCCCGAGGTGCTCGACGCGGCGGTGGAGCAGAACGTGCGCGGCGTGATCGCCGACCTCGAGAACTGCGGGCCGATCCTCTCGGAGCTCGCGCACACGGGCGAACTGCGCTTCGTCGGAGCGCGCTACGACCTGGACACGGGTGCCGTCGAATGGCTCGGGCAGCCCAAGGCGCAGGAGCCCGCCAGCCGCCGTCCTCGCTGACGCGCGCGTGAACCCGCGCGCGCGGCATGGTAGGTCTGGTCCCGCGTGAGCGAGAGCGACCCCATCCCCGGCCCGGTCTCGGTCGTCGTCGTCAACTTCGACGGGGAGGCGTACCTCGCGCGTTGCCTCGACGCGCTGCGCGCGGCCGGTCCGGGCATCGACGAGGTGCTGCTGGTCGACAACGCTTCGAGCGATCGGAGCCTGGAGATCGCCGCGCGCTACCCCGAGGTGTCCGTGCTGCGCCTGGCGCGCAACGAAGGGCCCAGTCCGGCGCGCAACGCGGGCCTGCGCGCGGCGCGCAATCGTTGGGTGCTGCTGCTCGACAACGACGCGCTGCTGCAGCCTGGCGCGCTCGAACGGCTCGTCGCGGCTCTGCGCGCGGCCGGCCCGGGCGTGGTGCTGGCGGAGCCGCGCAGCGTGTTCGCGAACGATCCGGGGCGCGTGCACTACGACGGCGGCAGCCTGCACTACGCGGGTCTGATCGCGCTGCGCAACTTCTACGTTCCGCTCGAGCGCGCGCAGGGCGCAGGCGCGGTCCAGATCGACTGCGCCGTGGCGGTGGCGCTGCTCGTCGACCGCGAGCGCCTGCTCGAGATCGGCGGCTTCGACGCGCGCTATTTCATCCTGTTCGAGGACCTCGACCTGTCGTACCGGCTGCGCGCACGCGGCTGGAAGCTGCTCGCGGTCGAAGAGGCACTCGTCCAGCACCTGGGCGGCACGAGCGGGATCAGCTTCCGGGAGGGGCCGAGCTACCCCGCGCGGCGCGTGTACCTGCACTCGCGCAACCGCTGGATCTACCTGCTCAAGAACTACCGCGTCTGGACGCTTTGCGTGTGCTCTCCCGGCCTCGCGCTCTACGAGGCGGCAGGCTTTGGTTTCGCCCTGCTCGCGGGCGCGCCGCTGGCCTGGCTGCGCGGCAAGCTCGACTGTCTGCGCACGCTAGGGGAACTGCTGCGCGCGCGCAGCCAGTGCCAGCGCGGCCGCACGCACGGCGACGGCTCGCTGCTCGTCGGCGGACCGCTGACGACCACGCCCGACGCGATGGCCGGCGGCGCACGACGGCGGCTGCAGCGCGCGCTCGACCTCGCCCTGCGCACCTGGTGGGCGCTCGCGCGGCGGCTCATCCCGCGCTGACTAGAGCCCGTCGCTCCACTTCTTGATCGCCTGCAGCTCCTGTGGCGTCGGCTGCGCGTCGCGGTGGATCCACAGGTAGGGGCCGAGCGGCATGTCGCCCTTCTCGATCTCCTCGAGCGCCTCGCCGGACTTCGACGAGCGCTTGTTGTCCGAGTAGCTCTGCCACTCGGAGAAGTTGAGCTTGCGCCGGCCGACGTTCGTGTCGCGCACGATCAGGAAGGCGACCGGGTTGACGTAGGCGTACCAGGGCCAGCGCGTCTGGTTGGAATGGCAGTCATAGCAGCAGCGCACGAGCGCCGCCTTGACCTCCGGCGGGGCGTCGAGGTCGCCCGTGACGGGCGGATTGGTGCGGCCCGCCGGCACGAGTTGCAGCACTGCGAAGAGGCCCAGGAGCACCCAGAACACGATCTTGAGCTTGCGCATCGTTCCAGCCATTCGGTCGGGCAGTGTATGTTCGCGGGCCCAGGCGCGCACTTGAAGATCCTGCTCGTCAGCCACGGCTACCCGCCCCGGGCCCAGGGGGGCACGGAACAGTACACGGCAGAGCTCGCCCGCGGCCTCGCGCGCGAAGGCCACTCCGTGGACGTCTTCGCCGCGCGCAAGGAGATCTCGCTTCCCGACCTCTCCTGGCAGGAGTCGCAGGTCGAGGGCGTGCGCCTGCACGAACTGGTCAACAATCTGTTCCACGAGAGCTTCGAGCAGACCTGGTCGCAGGAGCGCGTCGCCGCACGCTTCGCCGAGCGCCTGGCCCGCGTCGGCCCGCAGGTGGTCCACTTCCAGCACCTCTTGTACTGGTCCTTCGAATGCGCGGGCGCGGCCGCGGCCTCGGGAGCGCGCGTGTACTTCACGCTGCACGATGACTGGCTCTCGTGCCCGCGCTTTGGCCAGCGCCGGCACCCCGACGGCGGCCTGTGCGAGCGCGTCGACTTCGAGCGCTGCGGCACCTGCCTCTCCGATTTCAAGTTTGCGCAGAGCCCGCTCGAGCGCGGCGTCGGGCGCGCGTTGGCCGGTATCCGCTCGCTCTCGGGGCTCGACCTGGGCCCGCTCGCGCGGCGCGCGGGTCGCGCGGGCGGCGCGGGCGGCGTGGCGGCTCCCGACCCGCAGCGCGCGCGCGACTTCGCCAGCGCCGCGCGCGTGCGCATGCAAGACGCGCGCGAGCGCGTGCTGCCCGCCGTGCGGCGCTTCTTCGCACCCAGCCGCTTCCTGCGCGAGCGTTTCGTCTCCGAGTGGGGCCTCGAGGAGGAGCGCGTGCTGCACTTGCCCTTCGGCTTCGAGCGCGCGAGCCAGCCTGTTCCGCGCAGCGAGCATTCAGGGCCGCTGCGCATCGCCTTCCTCGGCGCGCTGATCCAGACCAAGGGCCCACAACTGCTGCTCGAAGCCTGGGGCGCGCTCGATCCCGCGCTGCGCGCGCGCGCGCAGCTGCACCTCTTCGGCCCGCGCGGCCACGAGCCCGAGTTCCAGGCGCAGCTCGACCAACTCGCGCAGGCCTGCGGCGCGCAGCTCGCCGGGCCGCTCGCGCGCGCGGACGTGCCCGCGCTGCTCGCGCGCACCGACCTGCTCGTCGTGCCCAGCCTGTGGTGGGAGAACTCGCCGCTGGTGATCCAGGAGGCGCTCGTCGCGCGCACGCCGCTGCTCGTCGCCGACAAGGGCGGCATGGCCGAGCTCGTCGAGCCGGGCGTGGACGGCTGGCGCTTCCGCTTCGGCGACGCGGGCGCGCTCTGCGAGGCACTCGCGGGCTTGATCGATGACCCCGAGCGTCTGCGCTCGCTCCCGGGCCGCGCGCGTGCGCTGCCGACGCCCCAGGAGCACCTGGCCGCGCTGGTGCAGGAGTACGCGCGATGAGGATCGCGCTCGCGAGCGCCGCCGGCGACGCGCTCACGCCGCGCCTTGTGGCCGCGCTGCGCGGCGCGGGCGCGCAGGTCGCCTGGTTCGGCGGGGGCGCCCCGCTGCGCAGCGACCTGCACCCCGGCCACTGGCAGAAGAGCTGGCACCCCGCGACCGCGCGCGCGCTGCGCAAGCTGCTGCGCGAGGAGCGCATCGAGGTCTTGCACGTGCTGCACTGGCGCGCGCTCTCGCGCGACCTCGTCCACGCCGCCGCGCGCGAGCGCGTGCCGGCGCTGCTCTCGCTGCAGGACGCGAGCGCCACGTGCCTGCTCGGCACGCGCGTCCTGCCCGAGGGCGGCCCGTGCGACGCGCCCGCGGGCCCCAACCCCTGTCTCTCCTGCGCCGCGCGCGTCGAGCCGCGCACGCCCTGGATCCCGCCCGATGCGCAGTTCCTGGCGCGCTTCATGCACCAGCAGGACCTCGAGCGCGAGTTGCGCCTCGCGCGTGCGCTGCTCGTGCACGACGCCGAGGGTCGCGAACACGCGCGGCGCTTCCTGGGCGGATTCGAGGTGCTCGAGGTCCCCACAGCGCAGCTCGACGACGCGCTGCTCGCGCGGCGGATGCTCGAGCTCTACGCGGAGGCGCTGAGCGCGGGCGCCCCGGATGCGGGCGCAGCCGAGAATCCCTACGCCACGCTGCTCGCCGAGGCTTCCGCGCGCGAGTGGGATGCGGCCGCGGCGCGCGCGGGGAGCTAGGATCGTGCGCGTGCGACACCTCGCGATCCCTTTCTTGATCCTCGGCGTTGCGGCCTGCGCCGCTCCGCGCGGTCCGGCCGATTCGGGCCGCGTCGTGCGCGAGGACGAACTGCCCGCGCGCGAGCGCGAGGTCTGGGAGAGCTACCACGCCGGCGGACCAGCCTGGGAGCTCGAGCGCGAGCGCGTCCTCGCGGATCCCGGACTCGCGCGCTTCCTGGTCGACAACCTGGTGCGCGAGATGGTCCAGAGCTACGACCACTCGCGCCTGGCGAGCTCGGGCGAGCGCGCCGGCCCCTTCGAGCGCGCCTGCGACGAGCTCGTGCGCTGCGCGGGCGCCTCGACCCCGGTGCTGGCAGAGATGCTCGCGTTGCGCGACGGGATCGTGTCCTTCCTCGCCGCCGACCTGCTCGCGCGCATCGGCGCGAGTGCGCTCGAGCCGGTGCGCGCCAAGCTGGGCTCGGGCCAGGCCGAGGTGCGCCGGCGCGCGGCGGAGCTGCTCGGCCGGCTGCCGAATGCGGGCGCGGCCGAGGGGCGCGTCGAAGAGGGCCTGGGAGCGCTGGCCGAGCGCGACCCGGCCTGGATCGTGCGCGCGCAGGCGGCGCAGGCGCTCGGCGCCCGCGGGGCGCAGCACGCGCACAAGGGCTATGCAGCCGGGGTGCTCGCGCGCTGCCTCGCCGATCCGGACCCCGCCGTGGTGGAGAGCGCGACCAAAGGCCTGCGCGCGCTCGCCGAACCGCGCGCGATCCCGATCCTGATCGACGCGCTCGAGCGCAGCAGCTCCAGCGGCAACGTCTCGGCCCTGCACGCGGCTCAGGACGCCCTGCGGGCCCTCTCCGGGGAGCAGGCCGACCGCAGCCCGGCCGAGTGGCGCCGCTGGTGGACCGAGGTGGGAGAGCGGGCGCTGGTCCATTGACCCCCCCGGGCCTCGGCCGCACCATGGCGTCGCCCATGGCCGACTGGAAGATCAAGACCCGCACCCCTGAGTGTTCCACCTGCAGCCGCGCCTTCCCCGAGGGAGAGCGCCACGTCTCCGCCCTGAGCCTGCAGGGGGAGGAGCTGCAGCGCTTCGACTGCTGCGAGGCCTGCTTCCGGCCCGAGGCAGGGCGCGAGGACCTCTTCTTCTGGTACGCACGCTCGCGGCCGGGCAAGACCCGGGCGCTGGAGTTCGACCTGCCGACGCTGGAGCAGCTGTTCCTGGGCCTGGAGGGCCGAGCGGAGCGGCGCATCCGCGAGATGCGCTACGTCCTGTGCTTGATCCTGATGCGCAAGCGGCGCCTGAAGTTGCAGCGCGTCGAGCGCGGCAGCGAGGGCGAGGCGATGCTCGTCCGCCGTCCGCGGCGCGAGGAGAGCCTGCGCGTCTTCGTCTTCGATTTCAGCCCGGAGCGCCTCGAAGAGCTGCGCCACGAACTCTTGCAGGTCTTCGAAGGCGCCGATCCCGCGCTCGTTCCCGAGCCGGTCGAAAGCGCGGCTGGAGTCGACTCAGACGTGGACTCGGCCGGAAGCTAGCTTCCGCGCCGAAAAAATCAGCTCCTTCCCAATACTGGGATCTCTGTGCCGTTGGATCCAGACTACCACAAGCTGTGGTGTAGGTTGGATCAAGGTACCTCTAGGGAAAGAGGTGCGTCGGCGGCGGACTCGGGACCCGCTCCGAAGGCCGCCGAGTGGGCCTTGTGGGGCCTCCGGTGGGAGGGTTGAATGAGTTCGTGGTGCTTGGTGGGAGAAAGTGGGGACCTGAGTCTGCGAGCGAGCCTCGCAGCTTCGAGCCTCAGGAGGGTTGACCGTGCTCTACGGCGAACACCTCCACTCACTGGACACCAAGAACCGGGTCGTCGTTCCGCGGAAGATCCAGGAGCAACTGACCCGGGACGAAACCGGGACGATGGTCGCGTACCTCGCCGCCGGACAAGACGGGTGTCTCTATCTCTTCTCCGAACGTGGCTTCGAGAGCGCGCAGCGCGAACTCGAATCGCGCGTGTTCGCGGGGAAGGCGCAGCGCGCAGTGCTGCGGCTCTTCTTCGCCAACACGGCGCGCGTCGAACTCGACGCCGCCGGGCGCGTGCTGCTGCCGGAGAAGCTGAAGAAGCATGCGGGCATCGAGAAGGACGTGATCGTGGTGGGGGTCAAGGACCGCGCCGAGATCTGGGCCAAGGAAACCTGGGAGTCGTACGAGTTGCGCAACCAGGACCTGCTCCAGCACATCGACGAGGTACTGCGGGACGCGTCTGGTGGCGCGCTTCCCGGCGAATGAGAGTCCAGGGGCTGAAAGAGGGAGTGGGGCGATGGTCGCCACGGAGGCACCGGCCATGCAGGAGCGCAAGGAGAAGCGCGATCCGCGCGAGAAGCACGTTCCCGTGCTCGCTCGCGAGATCGTCGAGCTCTTCTGCACGCACCTGGGCGCGGATGCATCCGGCGCACTGCTCGACGGCACGCTCGGCCTCGGCGGACACGCGGAACTGCTGCTGCAGGCGCTGCCCGCGCTCGAGCTCCTAGGTCTCGACCAGGATCCGCGCGCACTCGAACTCGCGCGCGAGCGCCTCGCGCCGCACGCCGCGCGCACGCGCCTGTTCCACGCACGCATCTCCGAGATCGGGCGCGTGCTGCAGGAGGCGGGCGAACCACGCCTTGCGGGCATGCTCTTCGACCTGGGCGTGTCCTCGATGCAGATCGACGAGGCCGCGCGCGGCTTCTCCTTCCAGGCCGACGGGCCGCTGGACATGCGCATGGATCCGCGCCGCGACCGCACGGCGGCGCAGATCGTCAACACCTGGGACGAGCGCGATCTCGCGGATCTGTTCTTCTTCGAGGGCGGCGAGACGCGCGCGCGCGTCATCGCGCGTGCGATCGTCGAGGCGCGCCGCCGCGCGCCCTTCCTGCGCACCGGCGCGCTGGCCGACCTCGTCGATCGCGTGCTGCGCGCGGGTGCGCGCGCGGGCAAGATCCACCCGGCGACGCTGTGCTTCCAGGCCCTGCGCCGCGCGGTCAACGAGGAGGGCGAAGAGCTGCGCGCCGGCCTCGCGGCTGCCGAGCGCCACCTCGCGCCGGGCGGGATCCTGGCCGTGATCTCCTTCCACTCGGGCGAGGACCGCGAGGTGAAGCGCTTCCTGGCCGAGGCCTCGCGCGAGGGCCGCTTCGAGGTGCTGACGCGCAACCCGATCGAGGCCGAGGCCCCCGAGCGCCGCGCGAACGCGCGCTCGCGCTCGGCCAAGCTGCGTGCTGCACGGCGTCTGCCGGCCGGTTCGCTGCCGCCCGCGCGCGACCTGGTGCGCGCGCACTCCTCGCCGCTCTTCGCGCGCCTGCGCAGGGGGCAGCGATGACGCGCACCGTACTGTGCGGCGTGCTCGCCGGCGGCACGCTCGTGCTCGGGCTGCTGACCGCGCTCGTGCAGGCCGAGAACCGCGAGCGCGGCGCGCGCCTCAACGAACAGATGGAGGCCGCGCGCATGCTCGAGGGCGTGACGCGCGACACCGCCGCGGCCGTGCTGGGCCTGGACTGGGGCCCGCTGCCGGTCCCGGCCCCGAACGTGCACACGCCGGCGGCTCCCCGCGCGCACAAGCGCAAGGTGGCCAAGCTGTGAACAGCTCGCGCTTCGAGTCGGCCTCCGGCCTGCGCCTCTCGGCGGCCTTCCTGCTCGTGATCGGCGTCCTGTGCGTGGTCGCGCTCAAGGCGGCCAAAGTCACGCTCGCCGACGACGGCAAGCAGCCGCGCAACCTGAAGGAGCAGCGCTCGCCGGAGCTGGCCTTCGACCTCGTCGACCGCGGCGGCGTGCCGCTCGCGCTCTCGATCGAGCGCATGGAGCTCGTCGCCTACCCCAACGCGATCTGGCAGGCGCACACGCCCGACCGGCTGCTGCCGCGCCTGGCCGAGGCGCTCGACTGGGCACCCGCGCAGCTGCGCGAGGCGCTGCTCCCGCCGCTCGATCACGGCTGGCTCGAGGTCACGCGCTCGCCCTTCGAGTTCGACGTCGCCTGCGCGCAGGCGGTCGCGGGCTGGATCGAGCACGGCGGCCAGGAGAAGGGCGTGCCGCCCGCGCGCATGGAGGGCTTCGAACTGCGCCGCAGCGGTCCCAAGGGCGCGCCGCGCCTGTGGTGGAATCCCGAGGTCGCGCTCTCGCAGGCCGCGCGCGAGCACCACGCCGCGAACTCGCCCGTGCGCTGGACGCGCCGCATCTGCGACGACCTGCTGCTGTGCATCTTCGGCGCCGACGGCAAGAAGGAACTCGAGTCCAACGAGCGCGAGCTGCGCGCGGCGCGCGCGCTCATCTGGGACGCGCTCATGCCGCTGCACTACAAGCGCGTCATGAAGGAGGTCCCCCCGGAGACCTCGATGCGCGTCTACCAGCTGCTCAAGTCCGAGCGCGTGCGCGAGTACCAGGCGCGTCTGCTGCCGGTCAACAAGCGCGTCTACCCGGTGCGCCAGAGCGCCGAGCCGGTCGAGATGCCGATGGCGGTGCTCGGCAGCTGGGGCATGCTCGGCGCCGAGGAGGCCCACGAGCGCGCCCTGGGCGAGCTGCACCTGGACGAGGAGCGCGCGCTCGAGCCCGAGGAACAGGCCGAACTCGAGGCGCGCGAGCTCCTGCGCCGCAGCTATCCCAGCCCCAAGAGCGGCCTCGAACTGCTCGGCTACGGCCTCTTGCAGCAGCCCGAGTACGACTGGATCCAGCGCAACCCCGAGCGCTACTGGTTCCTCGCGAGCTACGTGCCGCGCCGCGCGCCGCAGCGCTACTTCCAGGCCGACGACACCGGCGATCCGGCGCCGCGCATCGTCACCACGCTCGACGCCGGCCTGCAGCGCCAGATGCGCGCCGCCCTGCAGCAGGTGATGGAGCAGCACAGGCCGGCGCTCGCGATGGCGATCGCGGTCGAGGTCGCGACCGGCAAGGTGCTCGCGGTGGATTCGCTCGACGCCTACGACGCCTCGGGCTTCCTGCCCACCGTGCACACCTTCACGCCCGGCTCGACGATGAAGGTGGTCGTCATGGCGACCGCGGTCGACACCGATTCGATCTCGCTCACGGAGACCTTCGACACCCACGACGGCAACTTCAACCTCGACGGCAAGCGCATGATCCACGAGGCCGAGGGCGCGCAGCACGGCCGGCTGACGCCCGCCCAGGGCCTGGCCTTCTCGTGCAACGCCGTGCTGGTGCAGATCGGCCTGCGCATCCCCGCCGAGAAGCTCTACGAACGCTTCCGCGCGCTGGGCTACGGCAGCGCGCCCGGCGCGGGGCTGGGCGCCGAGCGCTCGGGCAACATCCCGGCCTGGCCCTGGCGGCGCCTGTGGGAGAACGCCTCGGTGTGCATCGGCCATGAGATGCAGGTCACGCTCTGGCAGCACGCGAGCGCGCTCGCAACCGTCGTGCGCGGCGGGAACTTCCTGCCGCTGCGCCTGGTCGAGGCGGTCGAGCAGGGCGCGCGTCTGGAGCCGCTCGCGGATCCGGGCGCGGGCAAGCGCGTCTTCAAGCCCGAGACCTGCGCGATCCTGCGCGACATGATGCGCGGAGGTGCGCAGTTCGGCACCGGCCGCAACGTCAGCTGCCCCGACCTGGACATGGGCACGAAGACCGGCACGGCGCAGAAGGTGCCGGGCGAGGTCTGCCTGCACACCGAGCTCGCCTACAACCGCGACCGCGCGCTCGGAACGGCTCCGGTGCAGTCGCGCGCGCAGCTGCGCGCGCAGAAGCCGCACCCGGGCAGCTGCTACACCTGCTCGATGTGCGCCTGGGGCCACCTGCCCGACAGCCAGCGCGAGGTGATGGTGCTGGTCGTCGTCGACGAGCCGCGCAGCACGAAGCACTACGGATCCGAGATCGCCGGCCCGGCCGCGGTCAGCATCCTCGAGGAGGCGCTCGGCTACACGCACGGCGGCGCACGCGCGAAGGACGCGCCGCGCCAGGGTTTCGCGCCGCTCGCGCCTGCGACGCCGCGCGAAGGCGGACACAAGGACGGCTACGAGGAGCGCCTGCGGGCGCTGCCCGAGGAACCTTGGCGGGAGGATGCGCATGCGCCTCGCTGAGCTCGTGAATTTGTTGGGGGGGTCCGCAACGCCCGGGGGGGGCGGCGGACCGGAGATCACCGGCGTCCACCTGGACAGTCGTCGGGTGGGCGTCGGTGACCTCTTCTTCGCCCTGCAGGGCACGCGCGAGGCGGGCACGCGCTACGTGCGCGACGCGCGCCTGCGCGGAGCCTCCGCGGTCCTGGCTGCCGGCCCTGTCCCGGCCGAGGACCTCGGTTCGCTCCCGCTCTGGCAGCACCCCGAACCGCGCCGCACTGCGGGCCTGGCCGCGCGCGCGGTCTACGGCGACCCCGGCCACGGGATGTTCGTCGCCGCGGTCACCGGCACCAACGGCAAGACCACGACCGCGCATCTGGCTGGACAGCTCCTCGCGCTCGGCGGCCGCCGCTGCGGCGTGGTCGGAACCGCCGGCATCCGGCTCGCGGACGGCCGGCTGCGGCCGGCGACGCACACGACGCCCGACGCGCCGGAGTTGCAGCGACTGCTGGCCGAGCACGCACGCCTGGGGGGCGACGCGCTGGCGCTCGAGGCGAGCTCGCACGCACTCGAGCAGGAACGCCTCTCAGGCCTGCGCGTTGACGCGGCGGTCTTCACCAACCTCACGCGCGACCACCTCGACTACCACGGCGACCTCGAATCCTACGCGCGCGCCAAGCAGCGCCTGTTCGAGGGGCTCGAGCGCGGCTCGAAGGCGGTGGTGAACGCAGACGACCCGGCTTCGGAGCGCATGGCCAAGGCGGCCCGCGCGGCGGGAGCCGGGGTGATCACGTACAGCGCCAGGTCGCAAGCCGACTTGTGCGTTTCTCGACTGGAAACCGGCCTGGAAGGCACGCACTTCGACCTCCATGGGATGGGGATCTCGGGGGCCAGAGTGCACCTGCCTCTGCCAGGCCGATACAACGTCGAGAACGCACTCGCCGCCGTGGCTTGTGCGCTGCTGTCGGGCGCGAGTCCGGCCACAATCGTGGCTGGACTCGCGACCGTCTCACCCGCTCCGGGCCGGCTCGAGCGCATCGTCGCGCCGCACGGCGGAGCGCGGGTCTTCGTCGACTACGCGCACAGCGAGGACGCGCTGCTCAACGTCTGTCGCACGCTGCGCGAAACGCTCGAAAGCGAAGGCGCGCACGCGCTTGACTTCGCCATTCGAGGAGAGCAAAAGAAACACGAAGCGCACGTCAAGGGCCGCGAGTCCGCGACGTGCTCGAGGGGAACGGACGGTGCCGCGCGCACCGGACGACTGATCGTGGTGTTCGGCTGCGGGGGGGATCGCGACCGTGGGAAGCGGTCCCCGATGGGCCGAGTGGTCAACGAGTACGCCGACATCGCCATCGTCACGAGCGACAATCCGCGCAGCGAGGATCCCGAGCGGATCATCAGCGAGGTCGTCGCGGGAATGCAGCCGCCGCGAGCGGAGCGGACGGTGGAAGTGGACCGGCGTAGCGCGATCCGGCGTGCCATCGAGGTGGCACGGGAGGGGGACGTCGTCCTCATCGCCGGAAAAGGCCACGAGAACACGCAGACGATCGGTTCCCGCGTCCACGAGTTCGACGACCGCGAGGTGGCACGGGAGGCACTGCGATGAGCGAATTCCGCATCGAAGACATCGTCCAGGCGACGGGCGCCCAGCTCGTGCGCGGGCGCCAGGAGAGCCGAGCGAGCGGGGTCAGCACGGACACGCGCACGCTGCGAGCGGGGGAGCTCTTCGTCGCGCTCACCGGGCCCAACCACGACGGCAATCGTTTTGGCGCCGAGGCCATCGCGCGCGGGGCCACTGCGGTGGTGCTCGCCCGGCCGACCGCGGAACTCGTCGCCGCCGCCACCGCCCGCGACGCCGCCGTGCTGCGCCACGCGAACCCGCGCGGCGCGCTGGCCGACCTCGCCCGCTGGCACCGCGCGCGCCTGCGCGCCAGGGTCGTCGGCATCACCGGCTCGTGCGGCAAGACCACGACCAAGACGATCCTGCAGGAACTGCTCAGCTCGCGCCTGGCCAGCGTCGCCTCGCCGCAGTCCTTCAACAACGAGATCGGCGTGCCGCACACGCTGTTCCTCGCCGACGAGCGCACCGAGGCGGTCGTGGTCGAGATGGGCACCAACGGCCCGGGCGAGATCGCGCGCCTGGCGAGCATCGCGCGGCCGACCGGCGGCGTGCTCACGAACGTCGGCGCCTCGCACCTGGCCGGCCTCGCAAGCGTCGAGGGCGTCGCGCAAGAGAAGGGGCAGCTGCTCTCCGCGCTGCCGGCCGAAGGCTTCTGCGTGCTCAACGCCGACTGCCGCTGGTCGCAGCGTCTGCGCCCGCAATCGCGCGCACGCGTGATCTCCTTCAGCATCGAAGGCCGCGGCGACCTCAACGCCTCCGACGTGGTCTTCCAGGGCGGCGCGACCAGCTTCCGGCTCGAGGGTCGCGCACTGACCTCGCCGCTGCTCGGGCTGCACAACGTGCAGAACGTGCTCGCCGCGCTGTGCGCCTGCGAGGGCCTGGGCATCGCGTTCGAAGAGGTGCTGCCGGCGCTCGCGCGCCTCAAGCCCGCCCAGCGGCGCATGGAACGTCACGAGCTCGGCGGCCTGACGCTGATCGACGACAGCTACAACGCCAACCCCGAGTCCGCGAGCGCCAGCGTGCGCGTGCTCTCCGGCCTGTCCGGGCACCGCCGGCGCGTGCTGGTGCTGGGCGACATGCTCGAGCTCGGCGAGCGCGCGGGCGAACTGCACAAGGCGCTCGGAGAACTCGTCGCGAAGAGCGGCATCGAGACGCTCGTGCTGGTAGGCGAGCTCTCGCGCGCCACCGCCGCGGGCGCGCTCGAGGCGGGCTTCCCCGCGGCCGAGCTGCACCACCTCGAGGACACCGACGAGGCCATCCGCCGCATCGGGGGACTGGTGGGCGAGGGGGACGTCGTGCTCGTGAAGGGCAGCCGCCGCACCGGCCTTGACCGGCTCGTGACCCACCTCTGCGGACGCCGGCAGGAGGCGATCTGCGGATGATCCCCGCGCTGTTCGACAGGCTGTTCGACGTGCAGCTCTTCGGCTACATCACCTTCCGCGCCGCCGCGGCGGCCCTGACGGCCTTCGCGCTCGCGATGTGGTGGGGTGGGCCGGCCATCGCCTGGCTGCGACGCCACCGCTTCGGCGAGGACACGACCAAGACCGACCAGCGCGAGCTCGCGGAGCTGACGGTCAAGATGGGCAAGAAGGACACGCCCACGATGGGCGGGAGCTTCCTGATCGCCGCGCTGCTCGCGGCGGTGCTGCTCTGGGGCCGGCTCGACAACCTGCCGCTGGTGCTGGGCGTGCTGCTGACGCTCGGCTTCGCCGCCGTGGGCTTCGTGGACGACTTCAAGAAGCTCACGATCCCCGGCTGCAAGGGCCTCGCGCCGCGCGCGAAGATGATCGGCCTCTCGGTCGTCGCGGGCGCCGTGCTGCTGGGCTTCTCCTACTACGCGGTCAGCACCGGCCGTGGCACGTTGCTGACGCTCTACCCGCCGTTCCTGAAGGACGTGACGCTCGGCCTGGCGGGCTTCGGCGTGCTGGGTGTCGCCGCCTTCCTCGCCTTTCAGTGGCTGGTCGTCGTCGGCACCTCGAACGCCTGCAACATCACCGACGGGCTCGACGGGCTCGCGGCCGGGTGCATGATCATCACGGGCCTCGCGCTCTCGGTCTTCTGCTATGTGACCGGCCGCGCGGACTGGACGAGCTACCTGCACCTGCCGCACGTGGTCGCGGCGGCGGAGATGACCGTCGTCGGCGGCGCACTGTGCGGCGCGTGCCTGGGTTTCCTCTGGTACAACGCGTTCCCGGCCAAGGTCTTCATGGGCGACTCGGGGTCCCTGCCGCTGGGCGGCCTCTTGGCCTGGATGGCGCTCGTCTCCAAGCAGGAGCTCGTGCTGCCGCTGGTGGGCTTCGTGTTCTTCGCCGAGCTCGGCTCGAGCTGGCTGCAGACGCGCTGGTTCAAGTCGACGGGCGGCAAGCGCCTGTTCACCTGCGCTCCGATTCACCACGGTCTGCAGCTGAAGGGCGGCATCTTCGCGCCGGCGGCGGCACCCTGGCACGAGGTCACGATCGTGGTGCGCGCCTGGATCGTCGCCGCGCTGTGTGCGCTGGCGGCGCTGGCCCTCCTGAAGGTTCGCTGACATGGCACGCTTCCGCGGAAAGGCCCCCGAAGGAGTCGCAGTCGCGCACGAGCGCCAGCTCACGCTGGTCGAGTGGCTCGACGGCTTCGCGCGCCGCGCGGAGGAGCCCGACCCCACGCGCCCGGCGCTGGGTGTGTTCTTCGTCGTGCTCGCGCTGCTCGGCCTGGGGCTGGTGCTGCAGACCAATCACGCCGCGACCACCGCGCCGCTGGCGGATTTCTGGAGCCAGCTCGACGAGCCAGATGGCTTCCGCATCGCGGTCGGCTTTCGCCTCGGGCCGGTCGGCCTGCGCAAGGCGATCCCGGCGCTGATGGTGCTGTGCTTCCTCTCGCTGGTCGCGGTCTACGTGCCTGGTGTGGCGGACGACGCGCAACGGCGCGCACCGCTGGCTCGAGTTGCCGCTCGTCGGCCTGTGCTCCTTCCAGCCCTCGGAGCTCGCGCGCATCGTGTGCGTCCTGTGGGTCGCGGACCGTTGCATGCGGCTGGGCGAGGACGTGCGCGACCTGCGCAAGGGCGTGCTGCCGATGCTCGCGGTCGGCTTCAGCTTCTTCTTCCTGATCCTGGGCGAGACCGACCTCGGCGGAGCGCTGCTCTTCCTGTTGTGCTTCCTGGGCACGATGTGGGTCGGGGGCGCGCAGCCGCTGCACGTCGCGGGTCCGCTGATCGGCATCGGCGGCACCGCGGTGCTGCTCGTCGTCACCTGCGTCGGCTACATCCGCCACCGCATGATGATGTGGTTCGGCTCCGCGACGAACCACCAGGTCGAGCGCTCCGCCGACGCGATCGCGAGCGGCGACTTCTTCGGCGTCGGCCTCGGCCAGGGCCTCTACCGCAACGCGCGCGTGCCGTACCTCGACACGGACTACGTGCTCGCGCTGGTGGGGGAGGAACTCGGCCTCATCGGCGTGTGGGCCGTGCTGGCGCTGCTCCTGTGCTTCGCCTGGTTCGCGCTGCGCTTCGTGCTCTCGATCAAGGACCGCTACTGCGCGCTGGCGGCCTTTGGCCTGCTGCTCTCCTTCGCGCTGCAGTCGATGGTCCACGTGCAGGTCGTGACGCGCCTCGCGCCACCCAAGGGCATGCCCTTCCCGTTCCTCTCGCACGGCGGCACCGCGCTGGTCGTGTCCTCCTTCGCGATCGGGCTGGCGCTGGGCGCCCGCTCCAGTCCCGACCTGCTTCGCGCGCTGAGCGCGCGGGCTCGCTCTTTCCTCCTGCGCATGCGCCAGCCGCGCGGCACGTTCGCCGACGCGCCCGCGTCCCGACCCACGACACATCGCCGCGTCGCGCGCAGGACATCCCTGGCCTCTGAATCTCCGCGCCCACTCCCATGCAACAGATCGAACGTTACGGCGTCATCGCCCTGGTCTTCTTCCTGATCATGATCGTCGCAGTCTCCTTTTGGGGTGACAACAAGTCGCCGGGCTTCTGGTCGCGCCTGACCGGCCGCGAGAAGAAGGCGCAGAGGTCGCGAAGATCGACCCGCCCGCCGTGACCTCGACCGACGCGGGCTGACGCCGCGGCGCCCGCTCAACACGGATCGCCGGAGCGCGCGCTCGTCTCCGATGACCCGACCCGCCCGAAACGCGCCGGTCGGCCGCGCGTCGCCGGCCCGACACGCAGGTGCCGGCACCGTTCGCCAAGGATCCGCCCTCGTGGAACGCAACCGCCCCGCAGACCAAGCCGCTCGTCAGGGCCAGCCGCCGCCGTGTCGCCGCCGGCCCGTCGAACCCGCTCCTGGCGTGAACGAGACCTGCAGAAGGGCGACAGCCTCGCGCTCATCGCACGCCGCATGCTCGGCAACGAGTCGCGCTGGACGGAGATCGCCGACGCTCAACCCCGGCCTCACGCCGAAGTACCTCAAGATCGGCGCGAAGCTCGTCATGCCCAGGGGCGCTGCGCCGCCCGCGGTCGCCAAGACGACGAGCGATGCGCCGGCGAAGCCCGCCGCGAAGAGCGCCCCGAGAGTCGAGCCGAAGGTCGCCAAGAAGGACACCCTCACCGAAGTCGCCCGGCGCCAGAAGCCCGCCAGTGCGCACTCCTGCAAGGTGCAGAAGGGCGACACGCTGCAGGCCATCGCGCGTCGCGAACTCGGCGACGACGACCGCTGGCAGGAAATCGTCGACATGAACCCGGGCTCTCGATCCCAGACGCTCGTCGGTGGGCAAGAGCATGCACCTCCCCGGGGGGCGGCGACGCGACCCCGTCGTCGCGGCGGCGACGACCCGCCGCGTTCCGGCGGACCGCCCTCCGTTCGATGAACTCCCACGCTGCGCTGGATGCTGCTCCTGGGTTGCGCCGATGCTGGCAATCCTCCAAATCCCGCGGATGTTCGGCGCTCACGACCTCGAGGTCCCTCTGCGCCACGCGGGTCCGAGCCCTCGGCGCGGTCGGCGATGCCGCGCCGAGCGGCCGGCGGCGGGACGGCCGCGCCCGGCGCGCTCGGTGCCGACAGCGAGGCTCTCGCCGAGGACGATCGACGAGTAATGACCGCGAACCCGACGACGATCCGCGAGACCGCGCGAGCGCGCTCGCTCGCGCACTGCGCCTGGCGCTGTGGGGGGGGGGACGGGCGGGCACCTCGTGCCCGGGCTGCACCTCCTCGCGACGGCGAGCGGGGCGGCGCGACTCGCGGACCTGGTCTGGTTCACGAGCGGACGCGGAGTCGAAGCTCGCGTGCTCACGGGCCTCGACCGCGCTGCGCGGTTCGCCCGCGGTCGAGCGCGTGGCCGCTCGGCTCGAGCCCGAACGCGCACGGCGCGCCCTCGCGCTCGGACGTGCAGCGCGCGCGCGCGGAGCTCGGCTTCGATCCCGATCGGCCGCTGCTGGTCGTGCTCGGCGGCAGCCAGGGCGCCGCGGGCCTGAACCGCTTCGTGCAGCGCCACGCCGCGCAAATCGCCGGCGGGGGAGTGCAGCTCCTGCATCAGACCGGTCCGGGCCGTGCGGCCGAGGGCGCTCCCGAATTGCCCGGCTGCCGCACCGTCGAGTACATCGACCCGATGCACACCGCGCTGTGCGCGGCGACGCTCGCGCTCTCGCGCGGCGGCGCGTCGACGCTGGCCGAGATCGCTGCGCTGCGCCTTCCGGCGCTCGTCGTTCCCTATCCGCACCACGCCGACCGGCACCAGGAGCGCAACGCGCGTGTCCTCGGCGAAGGTCTGCGCCTCGTGGACCGCGGTCCGCAAGCCTCGTACGAGCAGACCGCGGCGCGAGCGCGTGCAGCTGCGCTCCGACGCGGGCGCTCGAGGCGAGCGCGCGCATCTGGCGCCGCGCTCGCCGCGATCGCGCGGCCGAGCTGCATTCCACACGATCCTCCACCGCTTGGGAACCCACCCGGGTCCGCGCGGGCGCCGCGCAGGAACTCGAAGCCGGCGCCCACGCGCCGCACCCACGCTTCCTCACCGACCCTCGACGAACGGCCTCGCGGCGAACGCGAGAGATCCCCACGGCGAAGAGAACAACACACCGATCGAGATTCGTCCGCAGACCGACGCACAGCTGCGCGCCTCTCCCGACGACGACCTGGTCCCGCAGCTCGCGCGCCGCGTGCACCTGCTGGGCGCCGGCGGCGCGGGCGTCAGCGGCGCGGCGCAGCTCCTGCACGCGCGCGGCCACGCGGTCTCCGGCCACGACCGTGCGGATTCGCGCTTCGCGCGCGCCTTGCGCAGTGCTGGGGATCGGATCGAGCTCGGCGAGAGCCACGCGGAACTGCTGCCGCAGGGCGTCGAACTCGTCGCGCGCTCGGCCGCGATTCCGCTCAAGGATCCGCAGGTGCGTCGAGGCGCTGCGCCGCGGCCTGCCGGTCCTGAAGTACAGCGAGCTGCTCGGGCGCATCACGCCCGCGCGCCGCACGCTGGCCGTGGCCGGTACGCACGGCAAGACCACCAGCTCGTGGATGCTGCACTACGCGCTGCGCGGCCTGTGCGAAGCCGCCGGCCGCGGCGCCCCCGCTCCCGGCGCACTCGTCGGCGGCGTGTGCCGCAGCTCCGGCACCAACGCCGTCGTCCCCGGCCGCGGCGGCTGGTTCGCGGCCGAGGCTTGCGAATACGACCGCTCCTTCCTGCAGCTCTCGCCCGAGGGCGCGATCATCACCAACGTCGAGGCCGACCACCTCGACTACTACGGCACGCTGGAAGCGATCGAGGAGGCCTTCGCGCGTTTCGCCGACCGTCTGCACGCCGATGGGCTGCTCGTCGTGGGCCGCCACGTACCCGAGCGCGTGACCTCGGCCGCACCCTGCCCGGTCTGGCGCCTTGGACACGAGTTCCAGGTCGAACTGCTCGGCGAGCAACACGGCTACTTCCGCTTCCGTGTCGTCGGACCCGGCTGGGCCACGCCGCAGTTGCAACTCGCCGTCCCCGGTGACTTCAACGTCGAAAACGCCGCCTGCGCGCTCGCGCTCGCGGTCGGCCTCGTCGGCCGAGTGTGGCGCCTGGATCCGGCCGAGGCCGCGGCCTGCGCCGCGCGCCATGTCGGCCGCTTCAAGGGCACCGAGCGGCGCTTCGAGCCCTGGGGCACGATCAGCGGCGTGCAGCTCGTGCACGACTACGCGCACCACCCGACCGAAGTGGCCAAGACGCTCGAGGCCGCGCGCCGCGCGCTGCCGGGCAAGCCGATCCACGTGCTCTTCCAGCCGCACCAGCACAGCCGCACCGCGCGCTTCATGGACGAGTTCGTCGAGAGCCTGCGCGGTTCGCACCGCGTTGTCGTCGCCGACGTCTACGGCGCGCGTGCGCAGATCGACCGCTTCGCGGCCGGATCCGAGGAACTCGTCTCGCGCCTCAAGCGCGCCGGAATCGAGGCCGAGCTCGGCGGCGATCCCACGAGCAGCATGAAGAAGCTCGCGGCGGGCTTGATCTCCGGAGAAGCCGCGTTGATCCTGGGTGCGGGTGACATCGACCTCGCAAAGAATGACCTCATCGAAGAGCTGGCCCTGCGCGGCACTCCCCAACGCGGAGCTCGGCGCTAAGACCACCATGCACGTGGGCGGGGCAGCGCAATGGCTGCTCGAGCCCGCCACTCCCGAGGAGTTGCGCGAGGCGATCGCCGCCGCGCGCGAGCTTGGTTTCGTTCCGCGCATCCTCGGCGGCGGCGCGAACCTGATCGTCGCCGACGGCGTGCTGCCCGGAGTCGTGATCACGACCGACCGCATGAAGCGCATCTTCCGTCCCTCGCAGGGCCACGGCGGGAGCGAGACGCTGCGCGAGGACCTGCTGCCGACGCACGCGCTGGCGCCCACTTCGCGCGAGGAGGGTCTCGAACTCGTCGCCTGGTCGGGCGTCACGCTGCTGGCGCTCTTGCGCAGCGCGCAGAAGCTCGGCTGGAGCGGCGTCGAAGCGCTCGCCGGCGTCCCCGGACAAGTCGGCGGCGGCATCGCGATGAACGCCGGTGGAAAGCACGGCGAGATGTGGGACGTGGTCGAACGCCTGCTCGTGGTCGACGAGCAGGGCAACTTCGTCGAGCTCCCGCGCGCGGAGTGCAACCCGAGCTACCGCAACGCAAACCTCGGCGGCCTGGTCGTCGCGAGCGCGCTGCTCAAGTTCAAGCTCAGCACGGCGCACGCGGTGGGGGATTCGATCCGCGACTACCTCGCCGCGAAGAACAGGGTGCAACCCGTCACCGAGTGGAGCGCCGGCTGCGTGTGGAAGAACCCCGACCCCGAGCGTAGCGCGGGCCGATCCGCGGGGATGCTGGTCGAGCAGTGCGGCGCGAAGGGCAGGGTCCGCGGCGACGCGCAGGTGAGTTTGAAGCACGGGAACTTCGTCGTGAACCGCGGGAACGCGACGGCGCAGGACGTGCTCGGATTGATCGCCGAGGTCGAGGACATCGTCGCGCACAAGAGCGGGATCGCGCTCGAGCGCGAGGTCAAGATCTGGGGGGCGTAGGCCCGGGGCGGGAGCCCGCGCTCAGCGCTCCACTTCGAACTTCGAACGCAGCCTGAGCTGCATCGCGTCCGAGTCGACGAACAGCGCGAGTTCGCCCCCGAAGTCCGCGAGAAATCCCCGCCAGACTCGACACCAACGTGCCCAGCGTCGTTCGGCGGCGTGGTGCCGCGTGCATGCGCATGCTCTCGATCCCATCAGGCCGCGCGCGCGAGCGGCCGGCCGTTCAGCCGCTGCGCGAACTCGGCGGCGGCTTCCTCGTGCTCGAGGCGCAAGATGGAGATCCTGGGCGCGCGCGTCTGTGGGTCGACGGCCTCGAGAGTCAGCTTGCGTCCCTCGCGTTCGAGTACGCGCACGCTCGCGCGCTCGACGACGAGCACGCTCTGCGAGGCCGCGAAGTAGTGCAACAGCGCGAGCGTGAGGAAGGGGGGACAGCACGCCGACGGCGAAAAAGAGCGCCACAGTGCCGACCACGAATGCGCCTGTGCGCGCGAGCACCGACCAGTGTCGCGGGCCGTAGTACGCGAGCGTGCTCGGACCGAGCACCACGCGGCCGTCGCGCACGAAGCCGAAGCCGTCCACGCCGAGCGCGCTGCCGAACTGCACGCCGAACTCGAGCTCTGCCTGCGGCTGAACCGAGTGCGCGGCCCCGACGACGCGCTCGTCGGAGGGGAACAGGAAGCGCTCGTCGGCCTTGCGCAGCGTGCGCCCGCGCACGTCGCGGTCGCTGAGCAGGAGCAGCGGGATCATCCCCAGGATTCCGAAGATGCCGAACGCGCCCCACCAGCCCGAGTGTCCCTTCGAACGCGCGTACTGCACGGCACCGAAGGTGAACGCGACCAGGCCAACGAAGGCGAGTCCAAGAGCGGCCTCGCGCGCGTCGGCTTCCTTGCGCATGCCTACGGCGCTGGCGGACATCCAGAATCCGAGCACCAGACTGACGTTCGCGTTGTTGCGGTACGACTGGATCATGCGAGCGAGCTCCCTTGGGACCGGGGTCGGCGCCGCATCGGCGTGCGCAGGCGAGGATCTTGAATCGGCGCAGGAAATTCCTTCCGGGTCGCGTGCGGGGGCTCGCCGCGTGTCCGCCGTCCGGGATGCAAAGCGCGGGGTAGCCTTCGAGTGGAACTCCTGCATTGTCCTCGATCCTTCTCCGCAGCTGCACGGCCCTGTGCGCCCTCTCCAGCCTGCTCGCCGCGCAGTCGCCGGTGAAACCGCTGCCCGCCGCGGCGCAGCCCTCGGCGATCGCGCTCGCACTCGTCGCGCCACAAACCTTCGGCGCTCAGGATGCGCGCTCGCTGCGCGGTCCCTTCGACGAGGTCGCGCATCTGCCGCTCGATGGCGATGCGGCGCACTTCGATCTGGACACGTTCTTCCTCGGAGAGAGCCGCACGAGCTTCCAGGGTGCTCCGGGCAGTGTGCGCACCGTGCGCGGCGGCTGGGACGCGCACCTGGGCTGGCGCAGCGGCGAGGCTTCGGGCCTCTCACTCAATCTGCACACCGAGGCGACCTTTTACTCCTTCACCGACGCGACCGGCCTCGCGCCCGGGACGGGCAGCGACGCTCCGCTCAACGACGTGTACGAGACGAGCCTGGGTTCGACGCTGTGCGTCCGCGCAGGCGAACGCACGACCTGGTTCAGCTCAGCCGCATTCACGCTCGCGGGCGAGGACAACGCCGCGCTCGGCGACGCGCTGACCGTCTGCGCTCTCTCCGGGGTGCGCTACCGCGTGCGCGACGACGTCACGCTCGAGGGCGGGATCGCGGCGCTGACGCTGCTCGGCGACGATTCCTGGGTGGTGCCCTTCGTCGGCTTCGACTGGCGCGTGGGAGCCGGCTGGCGCATGGCCGTCTCCGGGCCGCGCGTCGAACTCGCCAAGGACTTCGGCGAGCACTGGACGCTCGCCGCGAGCGCCGCGTACCAGATGCGGCAGTACCGACTCAACGCCAACAATCCGCTCCCGAGCGGTGTGCTGCGCGACCAGGAGATCGACCTCGGACTCGAACTTGCCTGGCGCCCGGGGCAGGACACGCGTCTCTCGATCGGGGCCGGGATGGTCGGTTGGCGCGAGCTGCAGTTCCTCGACCACGGCGGCGCGCTGCAGAGCGAAACCGAGGCCGATCCAGCACCCTTCGTCGCGTTGCGCCTGCATTTCGGCTTCTGAGCCGCAGTCCCGGCCGCGAGAAGGCCCCCCCGCGCTCCCTTCCCGAGGGTCAAGCGCTCGCGCACGGCGCCCGATGAAGACGACATGCACGCCCATCGCATCCTGCTCCCGCTGCTCCTCGCCGCGCTGCTCGCAGGCGGGTGCGCCTCCGACGCGCCGCTGCCTGAAACGACGGCCAAGACTTCGAGCTTCTCGCGCGAGCTCGTCTGGGATGACCTGTCGCTCGGCCCGAACGACATCGTGCGCGTCGGCGTCTACGGCCACCCCGAACTCGGCACGCCTATCGGCACCGGCGTGCAGGGCACGCGCGTCGACAACGACGGCAACCTGAGCCTGCCGCTGGTCGGCTCGGTCCCGGTGGGGGGCCGGAGCGTCGCGCAGGCGCGCGGCCTGGTCACCGAGGCCGTCGCGAAGTACGTCCAGGAACCAAAGGTCGACCTGTCCGTCGTCGAATACGGCGCGCGGCGCGTCTACATCTACGGCGAAGTCCAGAAGCCGGGCGCCTACGTGCTCGATCGGCCGCTGAACGTCTACCAGGGCCTTGCACTCGGCGGCGGCTTCACCGCGCACGCGCGCCGCGAACAGATCGTGCTCCTGCGCGGCCAGCCCGAGGCGCTCGAGGTCAAGGTCATCGACGGCGACACGCCCAACCTCGACGGCCTCGTCGCGCTGCGGCCAGACGACTTCGTCTTCGTGCGCCGCAGCGGCGCGGGGCGCTTCTCGGACGAGGTGCTACCGATCCTGACAGGCATCTCTTCGGCGCTGGGGTCGGCGGCGACGCTATTGGTTCTGAACGACCACCTGAAGTAGTGGCCCCCCCAGGGACTCTGCCGCCCTTCGCTGTGCGCGCTTGGTTTCGAACATCCTGACCGCGAGCAGGTCGGTCACCTCGAGCATGCGCGGGCAAAGCCCCGCGACCATCGCCGCGGTCTGCGTGTGATTGCGATTGGTGATCGGCCGCACGTAGTTGCGCCAGGCGAGATAGATCCACAGGTGGCTCTCGAGCTTCTCGCGCTTCTTCGACGCGCCCCAGTTGCGCCGCACGAGCCGGCTCAGGTTGTCGCGCAGCATCGCGAAGGTGTGGTTGATCGGGAAGAGCGGGTTCTTGTAGCTGCGCGGCACGCTCGAGTGCGTCTTCTGGTGCACGAGCCGCGCGCCGAAGAGGCGCTTCAGCGCGACGGCGTAGGTGTGCTTTTCGTCGGTGCCGACGAAGACCTTCGCCTTCGGATCGCAAACGCGCGCGAGCACCTCGAAGCAGCGCGTCATCTTCTCGCGTGACTCGCTCTTGCGCTTGACGTCGCCCTCGAGCTTCTCGTAGCGCGCGAGCTTGGCCAGGTTCGCTTTCGAGAGCGGTTTCCGCGCTGGAAGCGTGCCCACCTCCGCGTGCAGGATGCAGTAGCTCGGCTTGTGCACGAGCACCGGCACGGTGACCGGTTTCAAGCGGCGGTTGTGCTCGAAGGTCTCGAGCTCGTCGAGCTGGAACTGCCCCTCCCAGGGCGTCGCGATCCCGCGCATGCGCATACGCCACTCGTGGAATCCGCGGCCTTGCTTGCCGAAGAGATCCAGGCGCCGCGCGACCGTGCGCAGCGTGCAATGGTGGGTCTTCGCGATCTGGCGCTGCGTCACCTTCGAGATCAGCGCGAGGAAGATCTTCACGTCGAGCGAGACGCGTTTCAGGCCATAGTCGACGCGAAACGTCTGCGTCGAAAACGTGCGTTTGCAGCCCTTGCACTGGAAGCGCTGCACGCGACGGCCGTCGCAGGCGCGCGTGTAGTGGCCGCGGCGTTGGTACTGGAAGCCGGCGGAGCCGGCACATTTGGGTTCTTCGCAGGGGCAGTGATCTGGGCGAAATTCCATCGGGCGTCCTCCTCGGCGCGCCCGGGAGAGGCGCGTCCACACGGAAGACGCTCGGATCAGGCCAAGGTTGCGCGTGCCGGACCGATTTTCTGCACAGCGAAGGGCGGCAGAGTCAGCGCGCTGCATAGGCGCGCGCGGCGGAGACGCTCTCGAAGGCATCCAACTCCGGCGAGTACGCCGAGAGCCGGCCGCCGTAGACGCAGCCCGTGTCGAGCCCGAGCGCGACGAGCTTTCCACGTGCGCGCTGGATCCGGGGGACGGAGGAGGGGGTGTGGCCGAAGAGCACGAGCTCGGGGCCCTCGTAGGCCTCGTACCACCATGGATGGCCGCGACCGGAGAGCCGGCGCAGGCTCGTCAAGACGTCGATCGAGCAGTCCTCGGCGACTTCGCCGGGCAGCACGCCGGCGTGCACGCACAACCAATCGCGGCCATCGCGTGTCTGACCGGCGTGCGGGACGCGCTCGTTGCGCAGGACGAAGCCGGAGTGCTCCTCTAGGAACTCGACGATCGGCGCGCGCTGCTGGGGTTCCACGTCGCAGGGCTGGCGGCCGTCCCCGTCGAGATCGGAGGCGGAGAGATCAGCGGGCGCAGGGAGGCGCGGCGGGCGGTCATCGGGATCGGTGCTCGACGGCGCGAGGCCGAGTCGCTCGAGGACGCGCAACTCGTGGTTGCCGAGGATGAACTGCGCACGTGCGCCGCGCAGGAGCTGCATCACGCCCGCAGGGTCAGGACCGCGATGGAACAGGTCGCCGACGCTCACGAAGGAGTCGTTCTCGCCGAGAGCGAGGCGGTCGAGCAGCGTGGAGAGCTCCTCCGCGCAGCCGTGGATGTCGCCGACGATCCAGGTAGCCATGGCGCGTCCTCGTTGGATCGGCTGCTGGGGGTGGGGGTCCGGCAGACATTCCAGGCGGGGCGAGAATGGCTCCCGCGGACGGGAAGCCCCGGGGCCAGGCCCTCCGCAGGCGTGCGCGGAGTGCCGAAAGGTTCATCATGGAAGCTCCGCCTCCGCTCACCCTCGGGACGCCGGCGCGCAGGCGTACCAGGCGCCGGCGCGCGGGGGCGCACCCGCCGCGCATGGCGATCCTCGGCTCGCGCGGGATCCCGGCGAGCTATGGCGGCTTCGAGACCTTCGTCGAGGCGCTCGCGCCGCGTCTGGTCGAGCGCGGCATCGAGGTGACGGTCTTCTGCGAGGGAACGCGTGGCGATCGCCCTGTGGAGTGGCGCGGGGTCGAGCTCGCCTACGCGCGCGCCTTCGCGCCTGGTCCGCTGCGCACGCTGCAGTACGACGCGAGCTGCACGCTCGCCGCGCTGCGCCGCTTTGACATCGTCTACATGCTCGGCTACGCCTCGAGCCCGTTCTGTTGGTTGCCGCGCCTGTTCGGCAAGCAGGTCTGGATCAACATGGACGGCCTGGAATGGAGCCGTTCGAAGTGGAGTCTCCCGGCGCGCGCATGGCTCTGGACGATGGAGCGCGCTGCCTTCAGTTGCGCCTCGATGCTCGTCTTCGACAACGCGAGCCTGAGGCGCGAGGTCGAGGAACGGCGTGGTCTCCACGTGCCCGCCTCGGTGATCGAGTATGGCACCGAGCTCTACGAGCGCGACGACGAGACGGAGGTCGTCGAGCACTACGGCCTGGTGCCGGGCGAGTACTATTTCGCGGTCGCGCGCGCCGAGCCGGAGAACCACCTGCTCGAGATCGTGCGCGCACACCGTGCGAGCGGTTCCGAGCGCACGCTCGCGCTCGTCACCCGCCTGGAGAGCGAGACGGGCTACGTGCGCGCGCTGCGCCAGGCGGCTGGCCCGCGCACGCGCCTGCTCGGCGCGGTCTACGACGCGCGCCAGCTGCGACCGCTGCGCCGGCACGCCTACGCGCACGTCCACGGCCAGAGCGTGGGCGGAACGAATCCCTCGCTGCTCGAGGCGATGGGCTGCGCGAATCTCGTGCTCGCGCACGACAACCCCTTCAACCGCGAGACGCTCGGCAACCAGGGACTCTTCTGGCACGACGAAGCGGCGCTCGCTTGCAGACTGCGCGAAGGCGAGATGCTCTCCGAGGAGCGGCGCGCACAGCTGAAGCTCGCGGCCATCGAGCGCGCGCGCCACACCTACAGCTGGGAGCGCATCGCCGACGCCTACGCGGCGCTGGCTCGGGAGTTCGCGACGTGAGTGGACGCCGGAGCGCGGGCCTCGCGCTCGTCGACCAGGCGCTGGTGAGCGGCGTCAATTGCCTGACGACGGTGGTGATCGTGCGCGCGCTGGGCCTCGCCGGCTTCGGGCACTTCTCGATCCTGTGGATGAGCGTGATGTTCGTTCTGCTGTTGCAGCAGGCGCTGATCGCGACGCCCATGCTCTCGATCGGGCCCAAGCAGCACGGCCAGGCGTCGCGTGAGTACTACGCGGGCCTCCTGCGCCTCGAAGGAGTCTTCCTGGGCCTGGTCACGCTCGCGGGCCTCGCCCTGGCGGGGCCGATCTCGCGCGCGGGAGGCGAAGCGCTCACGCATGGCGAGTTGGCGGCCTTGCTCGCGGCCGTGGCGGGACGCTGCGCCCAGGACTTCGTGCGCCAGCAGGGTTTCGCGCGCGAACTGCGCAGCCAAGTGCTGGTGCTCGACGCGCTGACCTCGGGTCTGCAACTCGCGGGTCTGGTCGCGTTGGGGATCACGGGGCACATGAGCGCAGCTCTGGCGCTGGCGGCGATCGCGCTCGCGAACGCGGCCGGAGTCGCCTTCTGGTTCGCGGTTGAACGCGGTGTGCACGTGCGCGGAGGTTCGATCGCGCGCGTCGTGCAACGCCACGCGCGCATGTCGCGCTGGCTCGTCGCGCGCGTGTTGCTGCAGTGGCTGAGCGCGAACGCCTTCGCGATCGCGGCCGGCCTCTCGATCGGTCCGGCGGCCGTCGGGGCGATCAAGGCCGGGCAGACCGTGATGGGGCTCTTGCACGTCTGGCTCCTGACGCTCGAGAACGTCGCGCCAGTGCGCGCGGCGCGCCTGGTGGCGCTCGAAGCCTGGGGCGAACTGCGCGCCTACTGGCGCAGGGTGAACCTGGGCTGCGGCCTGGCAACGCTCGCGATCTCAGCCCTCGTCGCGGCTCTGCCTGGGACGCTCGCGCGGCTGTTCTACGGCGCGACCAGCCCCGAGCAGGAGCTCGTGATCCGCGGCTTCGCGCTCCTCTATCTGTTCGTCTTCGTGACGACGGTGCTCTCGATACGGCTGCGCACGCTCGAGCACACGCGACCGATCTTCCTCGCCCAGGCGCTCGGCGCGGGCCTGGGGACGCTCGCCGCGCGCCCGGTGGTCGAGAGCTTCGGCTTGGCCGGCGCGCTCGGAGGGATGGTGCTGCAGCAGGTGATCGTGTGCGGCGTCCTGCTGCTCGCCGTGCGACGCTGCGAGACCGAGCGCGCGGCTCAGCCCGCGCGGCTCGCCACCGGCGTTGCGGCGCCGTAGAGCTCGCGCAGCGAGCGCGCGGCGAGTGCGCCGATCTCGAAGCGCTCGCGTGCGAGCGAGCGCGCGGCGTGGCCCATGCGCGCGAGTGCGCCAGCTGCGAGGAGTTCATCGCAACGCAGCAGAGCGGCCGCGATCGCGGGAGCGTCGAGCGGATCGAGAACCAGCCCTGCCCCGGCGGATTCGAAGTCCTCGGCCAGGTTGGTTTCGCGGCTCAGCACGCACGGCAGGCCGCGCGCAGCGGCTTCCAGCACCGACATCGGCATGCCTTCGTGGCGCGAGGGGTGCAGGAAGGCATCGCAGTCCTCGAGCAGTCGCTGCTTGTCCTCGCCGAAGCGCTCGCCGTGGAACTCGACCCGCTCGACCAGGCCCAGTCGCGCGCACTGCGTGCGCAGCTTGTGCTCGTCCGAGCCACCGCCGACGATCGCGAGCCGACCACGCCCGCCGGCGCGGACGTACGTGGCGAAGCCCTCGAGCAGCAGGTCGAGGCCCTTGGTGTGCTCATCCAACCGGCCCAGGAAGCCAAAACGCGGGATCCCATCGGGCGCGTGCGCGGCGGCGGGCTCGGCACCGCAGTCGATGCCGTTGGGGAGCACGACGCAGTGCGCGTGCGGCGCGTAGGCGCGCAACTCGCTCGCCTCGCGCTGCGAGAAGACCTGCACGGCGAGCGCGCGCTCGAGCAGGCGCGTCTCGACCAGCGCCAGCCAGGCGCGCTTCTTGATCCAGTTCGCCTGCACGACCGCCGTGCGGAACGCGCCGTGCGGCGTGATCACGAAGCCGGTGCCACCTCGGCGCAGGATGCGCGCCGCCGCGTGCCACTCGGGATGGTAGCCGCCGTGCAGGTGCACGACGTCGAGTGGACCGAGCGCGGCGAGCGCGGAGCGCAGTGCGCGTGCGAGACGAAAGGCGCTCGACGCGGTGGGGAACAGGCGCAGCGTGTAGGCGCGCGCGGAAGTCGGCTCGAGCGGCGTGGGCGTGATGCCCCAGACCTCGACCTGCGCGCCCAGGTGCGTCTGGGCACGCGCGAGCCCGTCGACGGCGCGATTGACGCCGTTCGGCCGTTCTGGGTTGGCCTTGCCGAGCACGAGGTGCACGATGGTCATGCGGCGACGCGCTCCTCCACGCGCAGCGCTCGGGGGAGGAGCTCCGCGTAGAGCGCTTCGAGGGCGCGCACGTGGCTCTCCAGCGAGAAGTGCTCTCGCTGACGTGCGCGGCCGGCGCGACCCAGAGCGGCGGCCCGCGCGGGGTCGTCGAGCAGGCTGCCGATGGCGCGGGCGAGCGCCTCGGGGTCGCGCGGGGGGACGAGCAGGCCGGTCTCGCCCTCGACGACGATCTCAGGCAGACCGCCGTGCGCAGCCGCGACGACCGGGCGCTCGAGCGCCATCGCCTCGGCGGCGACCAGTCCGAAGGGCTCGGGCAACGTCGAGGGCACGCACACGACATCCGCGGCGGCGTAGACCTGCTCGACGTCTTCGCGGAAACCCAGGCGCAGCACGCGCTCGGCCAGTGTCGAGTGCGCGATGCGTGCCTCGAGCGCTTCGAGCAGCGCGGGCTGGCCGGGCGGGGCGTCGCCGCAGAACAGCAGGCGCAAGCGCGGGTGGCGCGCGCGCAGGCGCGCACAGGCGTCGAGCAGCAGCCCCTGGCCCTTCCAGTGGTTGATGCGCCCCACGAGCGCCACGCACTCGTCGCCTGGGTCGATTCCGAGTGCGGCGCGGGCCGCCGCGCGCGCCGGCGTGCGCGTGAAGTCCGGGATGCCGTTGTGCACCACGCGACAGCGCTCGGCCACCGGGGGAAAGAGCGCGGACAGGTTGGCGGCGGTCGCGTGCGAGTTGCAGACGACGCGCTGGGAGAGTCCCGAGACGGTGCGCGCGAGCAGGCCGGCGACCAGGCGCGGCCGCTCGAGGATCTCGTGCACGTGCCACACGTGGGGGACCGATTCCGCGCGCGCGGCGAGCGCGCCCGAGAGCACGACGGCGGTGTTCGTGTGCACCAGGCTCGCCTGCTGTGCGCGGATCAGCCAGCGCGCCCAGGCGATCGACTCGGGCAGGTCATGCGCGGCGCGCAGCAGGCCGCGCGGGCGCAGCGTCGCACGACCGAAGGTTCCCACGGGGCCGATCTCGACCGCGACGCCGGCGGACTCGAGTTCGCGCGCGAGTGGACCGCGGCGCGGCAGCGCGACCACCGGCCGCCAGCGCGCACGGTCGAGGCGCCGCACGAGCTCGAGCAGCGTGCGGTCCGATCCGTAGAGTTCGGCCGAGGCGTGAAAGAAGAGCAGCGTGTGCATCTCAGGCGCTCCTGCGTGCACTCTCCGTGCGCATGCGCAACACCCGCGCAGGGACTCCGCCGACGATCGCGCCGGGCGGCACGTCGTGGCGCACGACCGCGCCTGCGGCGACGATCGAGCCGCGGCCGATGCGCACGCCCGAGAGGATCGTGGCGCGCGTCCCGATCCAGCAATCGTCCTCGATGGTGACGCCCGCGCGCTGGACTCCCTGCTCCTTGATCGTGCGCGAGGTGTCCTCGAAGACGTGGTTCTCGGGAATGATCACGACCTGGGGACCGAGCAGCACGTCGCGGCCGATCTCGACGAAGCCCGAGGCGCCGATCCAGGATCCCGCGCCGATCGCGCTGCCCGCTCCGATGCACAGGCCCTCGCCGAGGTCGACGCCGTAGTACGACGAGGGCCGGATCGCGCACAGGCGGCCGAGCGTTACGCCGTCGCCGAGTACGATCCCGCGCCGTGCGAGCCCCTGCAGCTCGACGCCCTCCTCGATCTTGACGTTGCGTCCCGCGACGATGCGTCCGGGGCTCGTCATGCGCACGCCGCGGCCGACGTAGAGCGCTCCGTGCGAGCGGCGCAGGAAGAGCTTCCAGCACAGCCCGCGCAGCAGCGCAAGGCCCGTGCGCGCGAGGATCCCGAAGGCCTCGCCCTCGCTGAGCTCGACGGCCAAGGCCTCCTTGGAGGTATGGCGCGCGAGCGCGCGGGCGTGCAGGGCGCGGAAGAGTCTCATGCGGTGGCCTGCGCATGTGCACGCTCGGCGCGCTCGTAGAGTTCGTCGAGGCGTTCGCCCTTGCGCTCCCAGGTGGCCTGCTCGAGCACGAAGGAGTGCGCGCGCCGGGCGAGGCGTTGGCGCAGCTCCTCGTCGCGTTCGAGGCGCAGCAGGGCGCCTGCGAGCGCGCGCGCCGTCGCCTGGGGTGTCGCAGCGGGCGCAATGCGCAGCCCGCGCTCGTCGGCGGTCATGTCGCCCGGCCCACCCCAATCCAGGCACACGACCGGCGCGCCCGCGGCCATGGCCTCGATCACGACCATGCCTGCGCCCTCGAAAGACGGGAACAGGAACACATCGCAGGCGAGCATGGCTTCGAGCACCTCGGTGCGCGGGCGCTGGCGACGGAACTCGACGCGCCCGGCGAGGCCGAGGTCACGCGCACGCTGTTCGAGCTCCTCGCGCAGGGGACCGTCGCCGAGCAGCACCAGGCGCGCGTGCGGCAGCGATTGTGCGGCGAGCGCGAAACTCTCGAGCGCGAGGCGCACGCCCTTCAGCTCGACCAGTCGGCCAGCGAAGAGAACCTCGAAGCGCTGTCCGCGTTCGAAGCGGTGCTGGTCGAGCGCCACAGCGTCTGCGCCTGCGGCGAGGAAGGCGAGGCCGCGCGGCACGGCGCCGCACTCGGGCGCACTGCCCAGGCACAGGATCAGATCGGCGCGTGAACGCGTGCGCGCGAGCAGCGGGTCGGCGCGCTCGCAGGTGCGCTTCCAGGCCGCCTTGGCGAATTCCGCGAGGCGCACGCGCCAGGCGTGCGCGGGCAGGAAGCGGTCGGGGATGCGCGGGTGGCGTCCGACGGGCCCCCAGACGAAGGGCTTGCCGACGAAGGCGAGGCCCGAGGGGATCCAACTCGACGCGAACGTGATGTGGTGGACGAGGTCGAAGCCGATCTCGCGATCGAGCGCACGCGCGCGGCGCGCGAGGCCCAGCTGCCAGAGATAGAAGTAGGCCAGCGCGCCGCGGCCGCCGCGCTTCCAGAAGCGCATCCAATACGGCAGGTCGTAGCCGACCAGGTGCAAGTCGACCAGACCCTCGGCGCGCGCCTGCTGCTCGATTCGCTCGACGTTGTTCTCGCGCGTCACGAGCCAGACCTCGTGCCGGCGCGCGATCTCGCGCACCCAGTGCCAGCCGATGCCGGCCTCCGAGCCCTGGTCGGGCTCGCAGGCGTAGGCGCTGACGAGGATGCGGCGGCGTGTCATGCGGGTGCGAGCTCCGATTTGGTGGAGTCGTCGTCGAGAAGGTTGTCCTGCTCGTCGGTCTGCTCCTCGGATTCGGGCGCGCGCAGTCCAAGCACGGCGATCGGGAACAAGCCGTAGAAGAAGAGCATCAGCGGGTTGGGCCAGCCGCAGATGCCGAAGCTGGTCGTGCAACTGATCGAGGCGAGCACTCCGAAGGCGAAGACGAGCGGCCAGCCCGCGCGTTCTCCCGCGCGCGCGTGCATGCGCTTCCAGGCCGAACGCAGCACGAGCAGCAGCATGCTCACCACCGCGACGAAGCCGGGGATGCCGGTGTAGAGCAGGGCTGCGAGGTAGGCGTTGTGCGCGTTGGTCCAGTAGCTCCCGGCGTGCCAGAAGCCGCCCTGAGCCGAGAGCGAGAGGTAGCCATTGCCGAGCAGCGGGTGTTCGGGCACGGACTCGTCCAGGAGGTGCGTCCACAGTTCCGTGCGCCCGGTCGCGGTCTGCAAGCTCTGGACGCTCTCGCCGCGCAGGAACCAGGCCTGGATCGTGCTCGAGTAGAGGACGGTGAGCACGAGGCCGCCGAAGATGCAGGCGGTGCTCCAGATCCACTGCCGGCGCGTTGAACCGAGCAGCGGCGAAAAGAGCAGGAACTCGCCCGCGGATGCACCCAGCATCGCCGTGCGCGAACGCGCGAGGATCAGCGTCGCTCCGGCGAGGAAGAGCACGACGAGCGGCAGTCCGCGTTCGCGCATCCAGCCGTACAGGCGCTCGCGCGGCTCCTTGAGCTCGTAGCTCGACCACAGGACGAGCAGGGCTCCGATCGTGCCTAGGGATTCGGCGTTGATCAGCCGGCTGCCCATGCGCACGAGACCGTCCTGGTTGACGTGCATCGCGAGGGCCGGATCCGTGGCTGCGTAGCAGGCGAGGATCGCGATGGGCGGCACGAGCGCGAGGGCGTGAACGCGCAGCTGTGAGCGCAGCGAGAGCGAGCGCTCCGAATCGCACCACAAGAGCGCGCCAGTCGCGACGAAGAGCGCGAGCTCCCCCAGGCGCATGAGCGGCACGAGCGGCTCGCGTGTCGCGATCAGGCCCAGCACCGCCCAGGCGACGAAGAAGAGCGCCGGAAGGAAGCGCCGTTCGCTCAGCAACCCGTAGGCGCTGCGTCTGCGCACGAGCAGGATCACGATCGGCAGCGCGGTCCCGACGCGCAGGCCCATCTTGAGCAGCACGAGGCCGGAATCAAGGTCTTCCGCGCCCTGCAGGCCTCCGTCGGTGAGGTCCAGCGTCACGAAGGGAGTGAACGCGAGATAGTAGGCGAGTTGCGCCATCGTCCGCGCGCCCGAGAGGCGCCAGGCGAGCAGTGTGAAGCCGAAGAGCAGCAGGTAGCCATCGCTCACGTGCGGCCTCCCTGCGCCCGGGCGGACGCGAGTGCAGGCGCGAGCAACGCGCGGGCCAGCTCGAGGCGGGCGCGGCGCAGCCACTCGACCTGCGCGAAGGGCGAGCGCTGCTCTAGCTGCATGCGTTCGTCAGCGACCGCGATGTCGAGCACGTAGGCGGCGAGCGCGACGAAGGGCAGCGGGCCGAGGTGCTCCGCGCAGCACTCGCGCAGGTGTGCGAGCAGGAGCTCGGGCGCGCGTCGATCCACCAGCACGGCCTGCTGCAGCGCGAAGTGCAGCGCGTCGTGGCCGGGGGGTGCGCTGAGGCGCGCGTGCTCCCAGTCGAAGGCGCGCGCCTGGCTTCCCTCGACGAGCACGTTCCAGGGCGTGAAGTCGCCATGCGCGAGCGCGCAGGGCAGGCGCATTTGGCCCGCGGCGGCCAGGAGAGCACGCTCGAGCGCCGCGAAGGTCTCGAGCCATTCGGGATCGGCCCTGCCTGCCAGTTCGGCGAGCCCCGCGCGTGTCGCGCGCTGGCTCTCGATCTCGCAGAGGGGGAGCATGCGGCGCGTGCGCTCCGCCAGGGCGCCGAGGAAGTTCGCGTGTGCTCGGCCGAGGATCCCAGGCGAACGCGTGCCGCGCAGCGCGCCTTGGACCAGCATCGTGCTGGCTGTTCCGCGCTCCACGCCGAGCAGCGCGGGCACGCCGCGGATTCCCAGGGCTGCCAGGCGCACGAGCAGCTCGGCTTCGTGTTCGACGCGCGCGCGCGCGGAATCGGTCAGTGCGATCTTGGCGAAGGCCTCGACGCGGCCGCGCCGTGTGACGAACTGCACGATGCGCTTCTGGTCACGGCCGGGAACGCCCGAGGCCACGTTCCAGGAGATCTCGTCGGGCAGCCCGGGGAAGCGCTGGTGCAGCGCACGGCCGGGCGCGTCGGCGCGCTCGACCAGCGCGAGGCGGCGCGGCGCCAGACGGTGCAGTCCCAGGCGCGAACTCTCGCGCACGAAGCCCGTCGCCAGGCGCGAGAGCGCTCGGCCGCGCGGCAGAAGCGCTGTGCCTGCGCGGAAGACTTCGGGGTCGGTCCCATCGAGCAGCACGTGGCCGCCGCCCGTCCCGGGCAGCACGACCAGACGCCGCAGCGTGAACCCGGACGGGACGTCCCGCGGACGGCGCTCGAAAACGCCTGCGTCCGACGCGGCGAGCGTCTCCAGCGCAGGCTCGAGCAGCAGCCGACGCGGAGCGCCGCGCAGCGGAGCGAGGAAGCGCGCGAGCTCGAGCGGATCGCTCACGCGCGCTCCTCCTCGAAGACGCTGCGCAGCACGAGGTCGGCGGCCTCCGCGATGCTCCCGGTGGTGCGCACGAGCTGTGCGCGCGGGAGCGTGGCCGCGAGCGCCTCGTACAGCACGAGCTGGCGCGCCGATTCGGATTCGGCGAGCTCCTGCTTGCGCGCGCGCACGGTTTCGAGCGGCGCGCTGCACACGAACAGGTGATCGGGCCGCGGGACGAGGCGACACAGGCGCGCGAGGCCGGGCAGCCCGCGGCGGATGCGCGAGCGCAGCGGATCGACCTGGTAGTCGTCGATGTAGCGGTCGAAGGCGACGATCGCACAGCGCCGGCGCAGCGGGAGCACGCGCAGTGCGTAGCCGAGCACGTAGTCGGAGGCGTAGTACAGTGCGCGCAACGCCGAGCCGACGAGGCCCGAGGGCTTCGCGCGGTGCGGCTCGCTCATGTCGGCCAGCGTGTAGGTCGTGCGCCCGCCGTGCGCGAGCGCGTTGAGCTGCGGCAAGAACCCCGGCCGCATGTGGAAGAGGTGCACGCGCTCGGGGCCGAAGGCGGGCTCGAGTTGCGCCCGCACCGCCTCCAGCACGCTGCTCTTGCCGGTGCCATCGGTGCCAAGGAAAGCGAGCATGCGCCCGCGCGGCTGGAATAGCGGGCGCACGCGGATGTCGAAGGCGTAGCGCACGAAGCTGGCGAGGCCAGAGATCGGTGCGCGCAACAAGGCGCGACGCCAGAGCGCGCGCCGCAGGCTGCGCAGCGGCCAGCGGCGGGCGAAGTCGGCGTCGGCGCGCGCATCCGCGATCATGCGCGCGGAACCCAGACTCCCGAACCAGTGCGCGAGCTCCCGCTCGAGTTCTCGAGGGTGCTCTTCGAGCGCGCGCCGGAAGCTCGCGGCGTGGCGCGCCGGGATGCTTCCCGAGGAGAGCCAGGCGCCGACCGCATCGATGCAGGCGGAGAGCACCGGTTCGGGCCGCGGGAGTCCGTGCTCGCGACGCGTGCGCGCGAGCACATGGCCGGCCTCGAGGAAGGGCAGCCCGTAGCAGGCCTCGCAGCCGTGCACGTCGATGCCGAAGAACTGGTGCACGCCCGCGGCGGGGGACGCGTAGAGCAGCACCTGCTGCATGAATCCCATGCGCCGGCGTTCCCACACGCTCACCCCATGGCGCCGCGCGAGGCGCACGGCGAGTTCGACGACCGCGCGCACGTGACGCGGCTCGGTCAAGAGGTCCAGGTCGCCGCCGGGGTGCAGGTCGGGGAAGTCGTGCTGTCCGCGCAGCACGCACCAGGGAATCGCGAGCGCGTCCAGCTCGGCCACGAAGGCGCGCAGCATCTCCGCGCGCGGGTCGCGCGACTGCGCCACTGCGCGAGGGGCTTCGCGGTCAGCGTGGAGCAGGGGACTCATTCAGGGACCTCAGCTGGCGCGCTTGGACGCCGCTCCGCGCCGCGGAGCGCGGCTCTCTCCCGAGTGGCTGCCGTAGTACCCGCCGTAGTACGAGCCGGCGCCGGTGCGCGTGGGCTGGACGGCGTTGACGACCGCTCCGCGCACGTGCGAGCCCGCGCGCGTCAGCTTGCGAACCATCGCGGTCAGGGCATCGCGGTGCACGCCGCCGCTGCGGTAGACGAAGAGCAGCGCATCGAGCTCGCGCGCGAGGATCTCGGTGTCCGCGACCGCGAGCGCCGGCGGGAGGTCGAAGACGACCATGTCGTAGCGCTCGCGCCACTCCGCGATCAGCTCCGCGATGCGCGTGCTGCGCAGCAGGTCGGCGGGGGAATTGTGCGGCTTGCCCGCGGTCAGGAGGTCCAGGCCGGGCTGGCCGCTCGGTCGCACGCATTCGGACCAGGAGGCGCGGTCCTCGAGCACCTCGCCCAGCCCCGGGCTGAGCGGCAGCTCGAAGTAGCGCTGCACGGCGGGGATGCGCATGTCGGCGTCGACGAGCAGCACGCGCTTGTCCTGGCCGGCAAAGGCCAGCGCGAGGTTGATGTTGGTGGTCGTCTTGCCCTCGCCCGGCGCGCACGAGGTGCAGGCGAGCGTGCGCAGGCCTTTGGGGTCGCTACCCGAGAAGCGCAGGCTCTCGCGCAACGAACGGTAGGCTTCGGCCACCGCGCCGTCGGGATCGTCACGCAGCGGCATGCACGAGGCGCGCGCGCGGCGGATGCGCAGGCGGCCATGGCGGAAGTCGGGGATCGAGCCGAAGACCGGCAGGCCGCTCCACTCCTCGACCTCGGCCTGCGAGTGCAGCGCGCCCGAGAGCGCCTGGCGCAGGAAGACGGCCAGCAGCGCCGCGCCCAGGCCGGCCGCGCAGCACAGGAGGAAGTCGAAGAAGAGTTTCGGAGCGTGGCGCGAGGTGGGCGGGATCGCGGGATCGATCAGGATCGCGGACGGCAGCGTGGCCGCCATGCTGAGCTGTGCCTGCTGCTCGCTGTCGAGCAGCAGCTTCACGATCTGCGCGTGCGCCTCGCGGCGGCGCAGCGGCCCCGCGACCGCGCGTTCACTCTCGGGCAGGCGCGCGAGTTCGCTCTCGAGTGCGGCGACCTGCTCGCGCAGGCCCTTTTCGTCGCCCGCGAGGCTCTCGATGCGTGCATGCAGGTTGTGCGAGATGCTGCGCGTGAGTTCGGCCAGCGCGCCGTCGATGCGCGTGCGTTCCTCCGCCGGCCAGGACTCGATCGTGGAGCGGAACGACTCGGTCAGCGCGCTCTTGTCGGTCTGCGCGAGACGCAGGCCCGCGGCGACGCTCTCGATGCGCTCGGCAATCTGCTTGCCGAGCTCCGCCTGCGCGCCGCGCAAGCGCTTCCACTCGGGGTTTTCGGGGGTCAGGTCGCCGTGCAGCGCGCTGAGCTGGTTCTCGATGCGCGCGACCTCGCCGAGGTACTGGCCGGTGGCGGGGTCGATGCTCGCGAGTTCGGGCGATTCGGCGTAGAGGCGCGTCAGCGCGCTGGCCTCGCCCGCGCGCAGCCCCGGCAGGGCGCGCTCGATCGCCTCCAGGCTCGCCTGCGTCTGGTGGCGCTCGAGTTCGAGCTCGGAGAGCTTCTGCTGCAGCAGCGCCTTGGTCGGGCCGGCGTCGGAGAGTCCGAGTGCCTGCGACTGACTGCCGAGGCGGCCGATGGCCTCGATGTAGCTCGCGGAGATCGGGTCGGGCAGCTCGCGCGTGAGGCGCGCGAGGGCCTGCATGTCGCCCTGGTCGAGGCGTTCGAGCGCCTCGCCGAGCGCGACGCGCGCGAGCTCGAGGCGCGAGAGTTCGGTCTCGGACTCGGCCACGCGCTTCAGGAGCGACTCGGCCGAGGCGCTGACGAGGATCACCTCGGGGTTCTTCTGTTGCAGCGCGACGACCTCGCGCTCGGCCTCCTCGAGCAGCTTCTTCTGCTCGGTGAGCTGCTCTTCGACGAAGCGGATCGTGCGCGAGGCGCGCGAACGGCCGAGCAGGATGCTGCGCAAGAGGTAGTTGTGGCACAGCGCGTTGGCGAACTCCGCCGCGCGGTCGGGATCGGAGTCGGAGACGGTCAGCCGGATCACGCCGCTGTTGCGGCTGGTCTCCGCGACGTCGAGCTTGCCCAGGCAGTCGTCCACCGTCTGCTCGATCGAGCGCCGCTCGACCTGGAAAGTCGCGCCGTCGCAGTCGCCGACGGCTTCGAGGCGCAGCTGTGCGCCCTGGTACTGGACCGTCATGCCGGGCATGTAGTCGAAATCCGCGACCGCGTCGCGCGCGATCCCGCGGCGCGAGGGGATCGCGAGACGGACGCGCTTCTCGCCCGCCCCCTCCGGGAAGCTGACCTCGATCCTGCGCGGCGCGTCGGCGCCGCCTTCGAGGTGCGCAAACAGGCGGCCGCTCGGGATGTGCGTGAATCCCAGGCTGCTGAAGAGTGTGCGCAGCGGCAGCCGCCCCTGCGACTCGACGCGCGTGCCCAGGCCGAGCTCGTGCATCGCCTCCATCTGGAACTCGTCGGCGGGCGTGGGCGTGAAGGCGCGCTCGCGCAGCACGGGAGTGCGCGGGTCGGCGACGGTCGCCTCGACCAGCGCGCGCGAGCGCAGGATCGACATCTCGCCCTCGGCCGCGGGCGCCGAGGTGAGCGCCGCGAGGTCGGAGAGCACGCCTTGGGCGTGCGACTGCTCCTCGAGCTTGAGCGTGGCGGTCGTGCGGTAGACCGGCGGTCGGGTGCTGGCCCAGAACATCCCGCCTGCGACGATCAGCAGAACGGTGGTCGCGGCGAGCACGCGGTGGCGCTCGAGGGCAGCGAGGAATTCGGCGAGATCGACGCTGTCGTCGGGGGGGGTGGAGGGGCGATTTCTGGCCATGGGCATCGATTGCTGGGGGTTTTCCCTACTTCGTCGGGCCCTGGCGCGCGCCCAAGCACGCAGCGCCCGTGGGACCGCAGACTCCCAAATCTGGAAGTGCGCAGGGGTTGTCGCGCTCAAGCGGCGGGAGACGCGAGCCCGATACCCAAGAGATGACCCCCCGCGGGCGGATTTTCCTCCGCACGCGATCCCCCGGAAGGAAGCTCGCCACTCGCATGTCCCCCGAACTCGAGTCCCTGCTGGAAGCGCAGACCGCGCAGACGCAGCCGCGTCCGCGCGCCGTCCGCGCGTGCGGAACCGACTGGGAGCAACTCGCTCCACGTGGCTTCTACGCGCGCCACGGCCGCCGTCTGCTCGACGCGACGCTGCTCGCCCTGTGCCTCTTCCCCGTCGGCCTGCTGATCGGCGTCGTCGGCCTGTGCAACCTCGCGTACTTCCGCGACCCGCGCAAAGTTTTCTTCGTGCAGGAGCGCGTCGGCGAGCGCGGGCGCAAATTCCGGATCTTCAAGTTCCGCACGATGCACACGCCGCGCTTCAGCGCGCACGAGTCGTGGGTGCACGGCTACGACCGCGAGCGCGTCACGTGGCTCGGCCGGTTCCTGCGCAGCACCCACCTCGACGAGCTCCCGCAACTCTTGAACGTGCTGCGCGGCGAGATGACCTTCATCGGCCCGCGCCCGGAGATGGTCGAGATCGAGGCCTGGGCGAGCGAGCACATCGAGGGCTTCTCCAAACGCCTCGCGCTGCGGCCGGGGATCACGGGCTACGCGCAGATCACGCAGGGCTACACTGGCCACTCGATCGAGGCCTACTCGGAGAAGCTCGACCTCAACGAGCGCTACCGCGCGGGCTACTCTTTCGCGCTCGACCTGGAGATCCTCGCGCGAACCGTAGGCTGGACGCTGCGCGGTCGCGGCTGGAACTGGAAGCTGCACTCCGTGGCCTGGAAGCTGCGGTCCTCGGCGCTGCGGGCGCGCAACAAGCGGCTGCGGCGCGAGATCGGCGCGAAAGCGACGCGTCTGGCCGCGAAGCATCCGGCACCCTCGCGCATGCCGGCGCGCCTGCGCTAGGCTCTGGCGCATGCTCACCCGCCTGCTCGCCTGCGTCTGTCTGTTCCTCGCCTCGCCGCAGGACCCCGCTCCGGCGCCCGCACCCGCACCGGCGAGTGAGCCCGAGCTCGATCCCGAACAGCAACTCGTCGCGGATCTGCAGTACGCGCTCGAAGAGGGTGAGTCGGCCGACTTCCTCGCTTGCGTCGACGTCGACGCATTGCTCGAGAAGGCCACGGCCAAGGTCGAGGTGGACGAGCGCTTCCGCAAGGGCTTCTGCGAGGGCGCGCGCGAGTCGCTCCCGGCCGCGTTCCACGATTCGATCCAGAACACGCTCGGCGACGACGGCAGCCTGCATTTCCTGCGCATCCGCACGCAGCGCGGGCGCAAGACGGTGCTCTTCCGCCTCCTGGCGCCCCAGACCGGTGTCAACTACCTCGAGTTCTCGATCCGCGCCGGCCCGCAGAAGCAGCTGCGCGTCGACGACTGGTACGCCTACACCTCGGGCGAGTGGGCCAGCGAGACGATGCACCACCTCTACCTGCCCTTCGCGATGCAGCAGCAGCGCGGACTGCTCGACCGGCTGCTCGGGAAGGACCAGCTGCTCGTCAAGCACTGGGCATCGATCGCGAAGATCACCGAGTGCGCGGGCAAGGGCGAGGTCGAGCGCGGCCTGGAGATCTACCGCTCGCTGCCCGAGGAGCTGCGCCACGACAAGGTCGTGCTGCTGCAGCGCCTGCGCCTGCTCGCAGGCCACACGGAGAACGAGGACTACCTGCACCTGCTCGAGGACCTGCGGCGCTACTGCGCGGGCGATCCCTCCAACGAGTTGCACGCGATCGACTACCACTACATCCGCCAGGAGTGGCGCCGCGCGGCGGAGGCTGTGCGGCGGCTGCGCGACTCGCTCGACGGCGATCCGTACCTGGACTGTCTGGAGAGCACGGTGCTCGCGCTGGCCGAGGACCTCCCGGCCGCGCGCGAGGCGGCCGAGCGCTCCATCGCGGGCGAGGCGGAGCTGCTCCAGGCGCACTGGCAACTGGTCTCGATCTGCCTCGCGCAGAAGGACTTCAAGGCCGTGCTCGCGGCGCTCGAGCGCATCGACGGGATCTTCGAGCTCGAGTGGAACGACTTGACGCAGTCCGAGCAGTACAAGGACTTCGCTGCGAGCCCGCAGCACTCCGAGTGGCTCGGCTACCTCAGGGCGAAGCCGAAGAGGTAGCGCGGCTCAGGGCCGGGTCTGCGCGCCGAAGTCCTCGGGCGGTCGCCCGGAGAACTCCAGTTCGATCCCGCCGACGATCGGGGCGAGCAGGTTGTACAGCGCAGCCCCGAGGACGCCGGAGAGGAAGCCGAGGAAGCCGTAGAGCAGCGGAAGGAATACGATCGCGAGCACCCCGCCAACGGCTTGGGGACGAAGGAGGCCGGACGCGGGATCGACGTGTCGACGCGCGTGCGATCCTCGCACGGCGGCTCCCCGGCGTGCAAGCGCAGGCCTCACACGCGAGCTCGCCGCCTCCAGGTCCGCGCGACCAGCAGGCCGCCGCCCGCGAAGCCGACGAGGTAGCTCGCGCCGTGCGCGAAGCCCGCGGTCAGGAACGAGACGTGTTTCTCGGCCGGCACGCGCTGCGCGAGATCCCCGTAGATCACGAACCACCCGCGCTGCGCTCCCGCGCGGCCGACGAGTGCTGCGAGCACGGCGCACAGCGCCATCGCGCACAGGAGCACGGCGATCGGCTGCACCAGCTCGCGCGCAGCCACCTTGGGCCGCGTCCCGCGCCGCGCCGCGAGCGCGAGCGCGCTCCCGAGCAGCGCGCCGACCCACCAGGTCGCGAGCACGCCCCAGGCGAGCGCGTGCGGCACGGGGTCGTCGGTCACGAACAGGCGCGGGTGGCCGATCGTGAAGTACTCGATCGAGATGCGCGCGGTGACGAGGTCGTGCGCGCTGCCGTACCCGATCGCCGCGCCGACCGCGAGCGCGAGAATCCGCAGCCATTCCGGCCCGCGAAAAACGACCAGGCCGACGAGCCAGGCCGCGCACAGGCCGGCGGCGACGAGCAAGGCGGCGTTCCAGGCGGGGGCCACGCGCATACCCTAGGCGCGCGCTCCCGCGGCGCGCTAGACTGACCTGTCGCACTCCGCACGGGAGGAGTGCGCAGGACGCCTTCCCAGGTCGGGACCGCGCCCCGACCACGATCCCGCGAGGAACACACATGTCCGCCCCCAAGGATGCTTCCCAGGTAGGGGAGCCCTTTCCGCTCTCGACCCTGCGCCACTCCGTTTCGCACTTGATGGCCTCGGCCGTCGCGAAGCTCTACCCCGGCGTGCAGATGGGCTTCGGCCCCGCGATCGAGCACGGCTTCTACTACGACTTCGACCTCAAGGAGCCGCTCACCGAGTCGCACCTGCGCGAGATCGAGAAGGAGATGAAGCGCATGCTGAAGAGCGCGCCCAAACTCGAGTGCGTCGAGGTCTCGCGCGAGGACGCGCGCGTGCGGCTCGCCTCGAAGGGCCAGAACTACAAGGTCGAGGCGGTGGACCTGATCCCCGCAGGCGAGAAGATCACCTTCTACAAGCACGGCGACTGGGAGGACCTCTGCGAAGGTCCGCACATCGACAACTTCGGGCGCGAGTTCCACTTCAAGCTCTTGACCGTCGCGGGCGCCTACTGGCGCGGTGACGAGAAGCGCCCGCAGATGCAGCGCGTCTACGGCACCGCGTTCTGGACCGCGGAGGAGCTCGCCGCGCACCTGAAGTGGCTCGAGGACGTCAAGGAGCGCGACCACCGTCGTCTGGGCACCGATCTGGACCTCTTCAGCGTGCACGCCGAGGCCGGCGGCGGATTCATCTTCTGGCACCCCAACCTCGGCATCGTGCGCCGCGAGATCGAGGAGCTGTGGTGGGCGGAGCACACCAAGCGCGGCTACAAGCCGGTCTACACGCCGCACGTCGCGCGCGAGACGCTCTTCCAGGTCTCGGGCCACCTCGAGAACTACTCGGAGATGATGTACGCGCCGATGGAGCTCGAGGAGCAGGCCTACCGCGTCAAGCCCATGAACTGCCCGGGCCACATCATGATCTACAAGTCGCGCGGCCACTCGTATCGCGAGCTGCCGCTGCGCTGGGCGGAGCTCGGCACCGTGTACCGCTACGAGCGCTCGGGCGTCCTGCACGGGATGCTGCGCGTGCGCGGCTTCACGCAGGACGACGCGCACATCTTCTGCACGCGCGAACAGCTCGCCGACGAGATCGCCGGCGTGCTCGACCTGATCCACACGATCCTGACCGTGTTCGGTTTCGAGTACACCGCCTACCTCGCGACGCGCCCGAAGGAGAAGTCCATCGGCGAACCCGAGGTCTGGACCATGGCCACCGCGGCGCTCAAGGCTGGTGCCGAGAAGCGCGGCATCGCGCTCGTGCTCGACGAGGGCGGCGGCGCGTTCTACGGCCCGAAGATCGACTTCAAGATCCGCGATGCGCTCGGCCGCGAGTGGCAGAACAGCACGGTGCAGTGCGACTTCAACCTGCCCGAGCGCTTCGACCTCTCCTACACCGACTCCGACGGCCAGCACAAGCGGCCGATCATGCTGCACCGGGCGATCCTCGGCAGCATGGAGCGCTTCGTCGGCGGCCTGATCGAGCACTTCGGCGGGAGGTTCCCGCTCTGGTGCGCGCCGGTGCAGGTGGCGCTGATCCCGATCCGCGAGGAGCACGCGGCGTACTGCAAGACGCTCGAAACGAAGCTGCAGCAGGAGCTCTTCCGCGTGGACGCGATGCTCGCACCGGGGCACATGAACAAGAAGATCAAGGAAGCGCAGAGCCAGAAGGTGCCCTTCATGCTGATCGCGGGCGAGCGCGAGGCGGCCGACGGCACGGTCGCCGTGCGCCGCCGCGACACGCGCGAGCAGGAGGTCGTGCCCTTCGAGCAGTTCCTGGAGTTGATCAAGCGTTTGCGTTCGACGCGCGCGCTCGATCTGGGGCAGCCGCTCGTGAAGAGTTGAATCGAAGGCACGGGTCTCAGGACTCCGTGCACTCCTCCCTGCTTCATGCCTCCTACAGTCCAGCCGGGCGCCGGCTGTCCGCCTCGATCTCAGGCTCCCGGCTGGACCCGCCACGGCCCGCCGGGTGTCCAATGGCCCTCGCGGCCCTCGCCGCGGCGCAGGTCTTCGACAAGCGGCAGCAGAAATGCGCCGAGCAATTCCGTGAACTCCCGGCCGGGATCGTCGGGCAGTTCCAGTCCCGCACGCCGGGCGAATGCGCGCACCTGAATCGGGCGCGACGGATTCTCCCAGTACGCGGGCGTGAGCCCGATCGGTGCTTCGTGCGGAACGGGTGTGCGACGCCTCTCGAACGTCCTCTGCAGGGCCTCCGAGAGCGTGGCCCGATCGAATGTGAACCGACTGGCGAGGTGGTGCAGGTCGAAGAAGTCCTTGATCCGGCTGTTGCGGTCGCCGAGGACGACCAGTGCCTCCACCTTCTCCGCCACGACGGCCTCGCGCGGATAGGCGAAGACCTCTGGTTGCGGAAAGTCGAGCACTGCGGGATACGTGCAGCGTCGGGGCGCGGGCCAGACCGAGTCGCCGAGCCCCATGTCGATCTGGAGTCCAAGGCGCGCCAAGCCGCAGCGCGCGGGAAGGACCGCGCGCGTGCCGGAGTACTCGTCCTCGGCGCGGATCGACTCGAGGCGGATCGCTTCCGCATCGAACTCGACGGCGTCTGCCTCGACCGGCACTGCACAGATGGCCTACAGGTCGCGGCGGATGGCATCGAAGGATCCGTCTCCGCTGCGCAGCAGGTCGAGATCGCGCGTGGCGCGGTAGGGCTGGTCCGACCAGAGGCGCAGGAGCATCGCGCCCTTCAGCACGAACCGCTCGCGGACCGCGGACGCGCCCAGGCGGTAGAGGAATCTCTCGAAGCAGAAGCTCGACAGCAGAGTCTGGTACTCATCGCCCGTCCGTCGCGCTCGCTCGAGGAGTCGCGCGGCCACCGAGGCTCCGAGGTTGCCCCTCTCGGCGGTCACGCGATCGAGTCCAGGTAGGGTTGCATGACGCGCGCGACGCGGCAGATGCGTGCGAAGCGGGCGAGTTCGGTCGCTCCGCCTCGCCGGCGGCGGCTGAAGTCGCGCAGCGCCTCGACCGCGACGTCGAGGCCGATCTTGTTGCGGTACTTGAAGCAGTCGGCGACCGTCTTCGCGGCAGAGTACACGCGTACCTCCACCCGCTCGAGTCGATGCGACTCGATGCCCTCCGAGAGCGCTGCGCCGGAGAAGCGCGCGATGCGCAGGCGCGGGTAGTCGACACGCGGACGGCGCGCCTTCTCCGGCAGCGCGATCCAGACCTCGGCCGGTCCCTGGGTCGTGAGTCCGTGGAAGCGTAGCGCGGTCAGCAGGCAGAAGACGCCGCCCGGGACGCGCCGGGCGACATGAGCGAGCGTGTGCTCGGCCGTGATCGGATGTTCCCGTGCGACGTAGATCCCGCGCGCTCGCCGCTCGAGCAGCCCCGCGTGGAACAGGCGATAGAGCCGCCCGCGGGGAATGCCGCGCGCCTCCAGATCACCCGGGCGCGCGATCCCGAGGCGCCGGATGAGTTGCAGCGTATGGTCCTTGCGCGGCGAGCTCATGAAGGGTGCAGCATACGAATCGTCGGGGGTTATGCGCAAGCCCCGACAGTTTGGTCTGGGGTCCTACGGCCGGGTGAGGGCAGTCCCTTGGCGACCGGACGTGCAGCCGTCAGAAATCCGGCGTTTCGTCGGCGGCCTGATCGAGCACTTCGGCGGGAGGTTCCCGCTCTGGTGCGCGCCGGTGCAGGTGGCGCTGATCCCGATCCGCGAGGAGCACGCGGACTACTGCAAGAAGCTCGAGCAGCGCTGCAGCAGGAGCTCTTCCGCGTCGACGCGATGCTCGCACCGGGGCACATGAACAAGAAGATCAAGGAGGCGCAGGGCCAGAAGGTGCCCTTCATGCTGATCGCGGGCGAACGCGAGGCGGCGGATGGCACGGTGGCCGTGCGCCGGCGCGACACGCGCGAGCAGGAGGTCGTGCCCTTCGAGCAGTTCCTGGAGCTGATCAAGCGCCTGCGCTCGACGCGCGCGCTCGATCTGGGGCAGCCGCTCGTCAAGAGCTGAACGGAACGCGGGGCACGGGGCTTGCGTTGCTCCGTGCACCCAGAAGCTCAGGGGCCGACATGAACCTCGGCGCGACTCCGGGTTCAGGCTCACTCCTGTTCTCGATCCCCGTTGCGGCGGCGATCTTGGCTGGATGGAAGCCCGCCTGGAAGATGGCCGCAAGCGCTTGCGGGCCACATGTCCGCCATAGAAGGATGTGGGCATGGGCAAGACGAGACTCGAGGCCTTCAGCGACGGTGTCCTGGCGATCGTCATCACCATCATGGTGCTGGAGCTGAAGGTTCCGCACGACGCGTCGCTCGAGGGCCTGACGCCACTGCTGCCCGTCTTCCTGAGCTACGTGCTGAGCTTCGTGTACGTCGGCATCTACTGGAACAACCATCACCACATGCTGCATGCCAGCAGCAAGGTCACGGGTGGCGTCCTGTGGGCCAACCTGCATCTGCTCTTCTGGCTGTCGCTGTTTCCCTTCGCAACCGGCTGGATGGGGGAGAACCACTTCGCTGCGCTGCCGACGGCGCTCTACGGTGGCGTGCTGCTGGCTGCGGCCGTTGCCTACTACATTCTGCAGCAGACGATCATCGCGTCTCAGGGCCCATCTTCGCCGCTGCGGCTGGCGGTCGGCCGGGACTGGAAGGGCAAGCTCTCGCCCTTGCTCTACCTGCTGGGGATCGGCTTGTCCTTCCTCGGTCCCTGGGTGGCGACTGTCGTCTATGCATCCGTGGCCTGCATGTGGCTCGTTCCAGATCGACGCATCGAGCGGACCTTGCGGGATCACGTCTGACCCCTTGTGTGTGCGCAGCGCCGACGCGGGCGCACGCTCCTCATTCAGCCAAGAGGCAGATCGCCGCGCTCTGCACGCGCGAGGTCGAGGTTCGGCAGATTGCTTCCAGTCGCGGGGCGCGCGCGCTTGGCGCGCACCGGAGCTACCATCCGCGCATGGCAAGACTCGTGTTCGGGATGTCGCAGTCACTCGACGGCTACGTCGACGACCTGGCGGGTACGCTCTGCATGCCGGCGCCGAGTCCGGTGCTGTTTCGTCACTTCGTCGACGTCGTCGCCGGCCACGTCGGCGCGATCTACGGCCGGCGCATCTACGAGTTGATGCGCTACTGGGACGTCGATCAGCCGGGGTGGGACGCGGCGCAGCGCGAGTACGCCGCCGCCTGGCGCGGCAGCCGAAGTGGGTCGCGTCGCGCACGCTCGCGTCGGTCGGGCCGAACACGACGCTGATCCGCGGCGACGCGCTCGCGTTCGTGCGCGATCTGAAGGCGAGGGTCGACGGCGAGCTCGACGTCGCGGGGCCCGAGCTCGCGGCCGCCTTGGCGCCGCTGATCGACGAGTACCGGCTCTACCTCCGACCCTACGTGCTCGGCGGCGGCAAGCCCTACTTCGCCCGCGCGCGGCCGCCACTGCGTCTTGTCGCCACGGAACGCATCGGCGAGGACGTGGTGCAGCTGACCTACGTCCCCGTGTGAGGGGGTGCGCGAGCGACGACCCCGACTCCAAACTCCTGCTCGCAGGGCGGCGCCTGGAAGCGCGCGGAGAGTTATGCTCCAGCCATCGTGAAGTTGGCCTTCCCGCTGCTCGCGGCCCTGCTCGTCGGCCTGGCGATCGGATTCTTCGCCGGTGGCCATTTCGCACCCGCGCCCAGCGCCAGCACACAGGCGCTGCCGCGGGAGGCGCAGCCTGCGAGTGGGGTGCGCGAAGCCGAGCCGCCGCTCGAGAACGTGGCGCCGCCGCGCGAGAGCGTTTCCACGCGGGAAGCGCAGGCCGCGACCGAGGACACTCGCTCCGCTGTCGAGGATCTGATCGGCCCGCGTCTGCGCGAGTACGCGCGCCAGGGCATCCGAACTGCCTGGAAAGAGTCGCGCAGCGATGAGATCAGCGACGAGCGGCTCGAGTTCGGAATGCGCGACTTCGAGAGCAGCGTCCTGTCCTTGCCCGCGGCGATCGGACGCCGACTGGCGGCGGAGCGCTCGCGCGAGGAGCTGCTCGCGCGCGACGCGCGCACGGGCGGCGCGTTCGCGCTGCTCGACAAGCTCTCCAAGACACCCACGCCGATGCTCGAGCTGGCCACGGATCCCGCCGCCATGCAGGCGCTGCTCGCGCGCGCATCTCCCGAGACCACGGTGCGTGCGGAGGGGCTCGGAAAGAGCCTCGCGAAGCAGCTCGAGTCGGGCAAGACCTACTCCTACCCGGCGGGCGTGTTCCCGATCGAGCTCAATTTCAACGGCCTCCAGCAGGTTCCGCAGGAGGTGACGATCGCCGGCGCGGGGATGGACGCGACGCTGCTCGTGCTCTCGGGGGACATCTTTGCGGACAAGCCGCTGCAGCGCTTCTCGATCCGCGACTGCACGGTGTTTACCAACAACAACTACCTGTTCGACCAGCGCGGAGCTCCGGCGACGGTGCTGCTCGAACGCATGCGTGTGGTGGGATTCGACATGGGGGCCGGGAGTTCCTGCGCACTGGGCTTCTCGAGCGGCGGTCTCGTACTGCTCGCGCGCGACTGTCGCTTCGAGGGCGGCTACGGCCGCAACCCGGCGTACGGCCAGCTGATGGATATCCGCTCGCCGGCGCTGGTCGCGCGCATGGAGCGCTGCCGCGTCGAGCGCGTGACGCTCGGCGCCGATCGATTGAGCGCGGACTCCACGCTCCTGTTCTCGCAATGCACGCTGAGCGACCTGCTCGACCCGCAGATGCGTTTCGCCGCGGCGGAACAGCGGCTGGCGTACGAGCAGGCGTTGCACGCGAAGCCGGGATTGGTGTTCCAGGGGACCACGATCTCGTTCTTCGACAACGCCGCGTGGAACCTCCCGCTGACGTCCTGGGACGTGCCCGCACGCGACCTGAACGAGCTCTTCCCGGGCTGGCAGCAGGCGCTCGGGCACTGAGCTCAAGCCGCGAGCGCGAACACCCCCGCGCGATCCGGCGCGCCCGCGGCGGAGTGGCGCGGCCTCGTGAAGTTTCGCGAGGATCCGTGGCCCGCGAACGATGAACCCTGCGCAGGACAGGCTGGCGCGCGATTGCGCGCCGGGAAGGCCGCTGGATGCCGAGTGCTGCGTCTTCGGCGCCGTCTGGACGGGCAAGGAGCGCCGCGCATGGAGTGCCTAGTCCTGCCGCCAGCGTCCCTCGAAGATCCCGCGCGCCTCGTCGAGCGCTTGCGCGCCGACCTCCAGCGTCGGCGTCGAGCGCTTCTCGCGCAGGCGCGTGGTCAGGTCGAGGCCGCGCGCGCCCGCGGGACCGGCGCAGAAACCGTGCACGTAGCCGTGCTCGAGGTTGACCAGGTTCATCCTGCCGGGGAGCAGCTGCTGGTCGTTCGAGCGTCGCACCCGGAACGACTCCTTGGTATCGAAGTCGCGCTCGCCGACGAGTTCGAAGTTCTGGATGCGCACCTCGCCCTCGAGGCAGAGCGTCAATACGTTGCCGTACAGGTGCGGATGCAGGCCGATGCGCGCGCCCGGGTCCAGCCGCCAGTGCAGCACGGTGAACGGCGCCTCGCACTCGTTGACGCCCAGGAAGGTGCGCGCGGAAGCACCCTTGCTGGTGGTCTCGCGCATCTGGGGCTGCGGGACCTCGCGCAAGCCCGAGGCGAGCGCGGCGAGCGCGTGCAGGTAGCGGTCCTGTCCGCTGCCGCTCGTGTCGCCGACCAGTTCGCGTGCGCGCGGAACGGCGAGCTCCAGGAATCGCGCGAAGTCGAGCACCTGCGGCTCCTCCGGCACGGGACTGGCGCCCGCGCGTGTGAGCTGAGCGAGGCTGCCGAGCGCCGCGAGCGCGAGCAGCTCGCGGCGGGGCAGGATCAGCGCGGGAAGAGCCTCGGGACGGGTGCTGGACTGCATCGGGATACGCCTTCGTTACGGCCGGAATGGGTGTCGTTCGACCCTGCCTGCGCAGGCCGCCGTAGAATCGGGCCACGCAAATGCCGAAAAACGTGCGCGAGTTCGGGCAGTGGACGACGGGCACGTACCGCGAGCTGCGGCGCAGTGCGGCTGCCGCTCTCGCGCGCGAACCTCGCCGGCACACACTGGCCCCGACCGAGCTCGTGCACGAGGCCTGGATGAAGCTGCGCTCGACGGAGCTCCCGCCCGCGGGCCACGGCCTCGCGCTCGCGGCGCGTGCGATGCGCGAGGCGCTGGTGGATCACGCCCGCCGCCGCGGGGCACGGAAACGCGGCGAGGGCGCCGCCGTGCTGGACCTCGTCTGTGAACCCTCGGCGGGGGAGCGCGATGCCTATGTCGTCGCCCTCGACGGCGCGCTCGCCGAGCTCGCGCAGCAGGACCCGGAGCTCGCGCGCCTCGTCGAATTGCGCTTCTTCGCCGGCCTCGACGAGGACCAGCTGGTGCGCGCACTCGGACTCTCGCCGCGCACGCTCAAGCGCCGCTGGCAGCTGGCCAAGGGCTGGCTCCATCAGCGCATCCAGGAGACATGACGACCACGCGCATTCCGGGCGCCGAGGTACGCCGACTCTTCGAGGAGGTCGTCGAGCTCGACGCGCGCGGACGCCGCGAGGTGCTCATCCACGCTCAGCCGGAGCACGCGCGCGAGGTCGAGCAACTGCTCGCTGCAGCCGAATCGGCCCCTGCGTTCCTCGAAGATCCCGCGAGCGCGAGCGAGCTCACGGGCCAGCGTATCGGGCCGTGGATCCTCGAGCAGCGCCTGTCGCTCGGCGGCACGGGGGAGGTCTACCAGGCGCGCCGCGCGGACGGGGAACCCGGCTGGCGCGTGGCACTCAAACTGCTGCGCCTGCGCGGAGACGAGCGCGAGTTGCGCCGGCGCTTCGAGGCGGAGCGCCGCTCACTCGCGGTCTTGGCGCACCCCTACATCGTCCCGCTCGTCGACGCCGGCTGGCTGGAGGATGGCCGGGCCTATCTCGCCACGCGGCTCGTGGATGGCCAGCCTCTCGACCGCCACTGCGCGAGCCTGGACCTGGAGGCCCGACTCGCGCTCTTCCTGCGTGTGTGCGCCGCCGTGCAGCACGCGCACCAGTGGCTGATCGCGCACTGCGATCTCAAGCCCGCCAACATCCTCGTGACAGCCGAGGGGCTGCCGCAGTTGCTCGATTTCGGCATCGCACGTCTGTTCGCGGCGGAGGGCGAGGCGGCCGAGCGTGCGCTCACGCCCGGGTACGCGAGCCCTGAACAATTCGCGGGCGCGACGCTCGCGGCCGCGAGCGACGTCTACAGCCTGGGTGCCGTGCTGCACGAACTCGTGTGCGGTGCGCCGCCCGAGCGCGGGACCGGCGGAGCGCGCCGCGCACCGAGCAGCATGCCAGGTCTCGCGCGGGGAATCGCACGCAGGCTCCAGGGCGACTTCGACGCGGTCGTCGCGAAGGCTCTCGCGCCCGAGCCCGGGCAGCGTTACGCCAGCGTCGCGGAGTTGGCCGCGGATCTCGAGTGCTTTCTCGAGCGCCGGCCCGTGCGGGCCCGTCCGCCGACGATGTTGCGCCGCGCGCGCCTGTACCTGCGGCGCCATGCTGCGCTCAGCACGGCGCTGGGCGTGGGCCTCGCCGCACTCTGCCTGGGGCTCTTCTCCCTGCGGCGCGACCTCGAGCACACCCGCGCGGAAGCGAGCGCCGGCTGGCGCGCGCACGCACAAGCAGCGCTCGCGGCGCGCATGCTGGAAGATCTTGCGCGCGGTGCCGGTCCGGGTCTCGAGCAGGCGCTCGACCAGGCCAGCGCGCGCCTCGAGCGCGAGCCCGAACTCCCGCCGGAGGCCGAGGGGCGACTGCGAATCGCACTGGGAGCCCTCTACCTGGATGCGGGGCGGCCATCCCAGGCGCGCGAACACCTGCTGCGCGCGCGCGAGCTCGCGAGTCGCACGCGCGGCTTCGGGAGCACGGATCTGGAGCGGCTCGAGCGATTGCTCGCACAGTCGAGCGACAGCGGCGGACGGCGCTAGGTGTGCAGCTCATGCGCGCCGGGCCGCGGCGACGTTTACAGCCCCGAAGGTCGAGCTCGAGATCGACATCAGGCGCGGACTCGAGGCTCATGCCGATGGTCGTACCGAGTATCGGGTACAGCGCCGCGCGTCCACCTTCGCCGACCGCGGTGTTGCCGCGCTTGCGGCTGGGAAGACTGGCTGTCTTGCCCCGCGCTCACTGCCGCCTTAGAGACCACATGGCTCCCTACAAGAACATCGTCTGCGGCACCGACCTCAGCGACCCGTCCGACGTGGCGCTGCGACAGGCCTTCGCGCTCGCGGAGGCGTTCGGTGCTCGGCTGGCGATCGTCCACGTCGCTACGGTTCACTACGGCGTCGGTGGCGGCGGAGCTCCGATTCCGCCGCTCTCGCCGCTGATGGACCCCGAGGCGTTCCGAAAAGATGCGGACGCACAACTCCAGCGCCAGGTGGAACGCGTGCAGACGGGATTCCAGGCCGACCTCGAGGTGTGCATCGACAGCAACTCCGAGTCGGCGGCCATCGTTCGGTTCGCCGAGTCACGCGAGGCGGATCTGGTCGTCGTCGGATCCAAGGGCGCGACCGGACTGCGACGCATGCTTCTCGGCTCGGTGGCGGAGAGCGTGGTTCGACATGCGCCCTGCTCCGTCCTCGTGGCCAGGCCCTCGCCCTCGAGCTCGCAGGTGCTCGCCGCGACGGACCTCTCCAAGTCTTCGCTGCCGGCGCTCTCGGCGGCGCACGCGGCGGCCCTGCGCAGGAACGCCAGGCTGACCGTGCTGCACTGCATGGATTTCCCGCCGACCATGATGGCCATCGGTTTCGCTCCCATGCTGCCGGCCGATCCCGAGGATCCGAATTCCCGCGTCGCGCAGATGAAGCAGGCGGATCTGCAGGTCCGCAGCACCCTCGCCGGTCTGGGCGTGACCGCCGAGGTCCTGGTCGAGCCGGGGCGGGCCCGCGGGGTCATCCCGGACGCCGCCGAGCAACTGTCCGCCGAGTTGGTGGTGGTGGGCACGCACGGCAGAACCGGTCTCACGCGCATGCTCCTGGGCAGCGTGGCCGAGTCGGTCGTGCGCCATGCGCCCTGCTCGGTGCTCGTCGTGCGCGCGCACTGAGCGAGCTGCGGTGGCGGGCTGGATCCCGCTCACGTATGTCCAGTGCCCGGCCATGCGCGCCTAGTGGGCCTGCATCCCCACAACTTCTTCCCAGGACGCTTCCCATGCCCACCCCGGTCCGCAGCCGGGTCTACCGCGGAATCCTCGAGACGCTTCCCGCGCCTCTTTCCGCGAGACTCCTGCAGTGGCGCCTTCCGCGCCAGGTCTACATCGAGCCGACGAACCACTGCAATCTGCAGTGTCCGCTGTGCTTCCAGCCCGACCACCTGCGCCCGCGCGGGCGCATGACGCTCGAGCAGTTCCGCGCTCTCGCGCAGGAGCTCAGCGGCTTCGCGCGCGGCCTGGTGATGCATGTGCTGGGCGAGAGCACGCTGCACCCCGATCTGTACTCGATGATCGCCTGTGCGGAGAACCTGGGCTTGCGCTGCATGCTCTCCACGAACGGCACGCTGCTCGAGCGCCAAGTCGATGCGATCCTCGAGTCGCGCCTCTCGGTCCTGCGCGTGACCATCGAGGGCAGCGACGCCGCGACGCACGAGCGCTACCGCGTCGGGAGCGACTTCGAGTCCGTGCGGCGCGGGTTCGAGCGCTTGTGCGCCGAACGCCGGCGCCGCGGCCTCGAGCGGCCCTGGTTGGTGGTGCAGACCCTGGCGCTGGGCTTCAACACCGAGCAGCGCGGCGAGATCCGCGCTTGGGCGCTCGCGGCCGGCGCCGACCAGCACCTGGTTCGCGACGTGCACCTGGGGCTGGGCTTCGCGAAGCGGCCCGAGGCCGAGCTCGCGCGCGAGTTCCTGGACGAGGAGCTCCTGCGTACCGACCCTGAGCTCTCGGGTGTGGACCCGTGCAAGGTCGATCGCATCTGCTCGGAACTCTACCGCGCCACGATCTTGTGGAACGGAGACGTCGTGCCCTGCGCTCGCGGCGCGTGGAACGGGACTGGCGCCTTCGGCAATGCGCTGCGCGACGGCGGATTCAAGCGTGTGTGGCGTTCGCGCGCGCACCTGGAGTATCTGGTGCGCCACGCGACGCACGGGCCCGCGGGCTGCGGGACGCTCCGGACGGAGCGCGCCGTGGCTCCGTGATGGGGGGGCCTGTCAGCGCCGGGCCTTCGTCTTTCGACCCTTGGCTGAGGGTCGCGTCGCCTTCGCCGCGCGGCGTGCGCGCTGCTTCTGTTCTTCGGCCTTGATGATCACAGCGCCCGTTGCGCTCGCATCCAGACGCAGCTTCGCGAGCTTCACCGCCGCGGCCATCAGCGCTTCGATCTCCGCGCGCTCGAACTCCGCCACCGAATGCAGCACGACATGACGCACCGTCTTGCCGCTGCCCTCCAGCAGCTTCTTCGGGTCCGACTTCGAAAGCTGGGCACCCTGCCCGAAGAAGAGCTTCGCCTCGCGGGGGTACAACGCGAGTCCGCACACTCCATCGATGCCGCCCTCGGTCGGGGAATACGAGATCACGAGCGAGCCCTGGTTCTCGTACACGTACACGATCTCGGACAGGCCGGGCAGCCGGGCTCGCAGCTTCGCGCGCAACGCTTTCCCAAGCTTGGCGATCGCCGGTTCGTACTTCGCGAAGAAGCTCGCAAGCTGCTTCTCGGGGTTCGTCACGCTTTGGACTTCGGACATGCTCCGGACTGTATTTGCCGAAGGTGAGCTTGTCCATGCAGCGCGCATGCGGCGCCCCCCCCGGGATGGGCTCCCGAGCGTTGGCTGCCGCGCTGAGATCTCGCGGGACCCCCTGGACGTGGTCGGTTTGTACTTTACCATGTGGTTTAGGACTCCGATGCCCGCCGACCGCCTCAGCTCCACGCTCGCAGCCCTCGCCGACCCGACGCGGCGCGCGATCGTCGCGCGCCTTGCGCGCGGGGACTCCTCGCTGACCGAGCTCGCCGCGCCCTTCGACATGACGCTCCCGGCCGTGTCCAAGCACCTCCGCGTGCTCGAGCGCGCCGGCCTGATCACGCGCAGGCGCGAAGCGCAGCGCAAACCGTGCCACCTCGAAGCCGCGCGGCTCAAAGAAGTCCGCGACTGGGTCGAGGACTACCGCCGCTTCTGGGAGCAGAGCCTCGACCGGCTCGACGCGTACCTCCAGGAGCTCCAAGCCAAGGAGAAAAAGCATGTCCGCCGCAAGAAGTGAGGGCTCGAGCGACCCCCGGGAGATCGTGACCACGCGCTATTTCGACGCGCCGCGCGAGCTCGTCTTCGGTGTGTTCACCGACGGGCAGCAGGCCTCGAACTGGTGGGGGCCGCGCGGCTTCACGACCACGACGCACGCGCAGGAGCTGCGCGTCGGCGGCGAGTGGCGCTTCACGATGCACGGGCCGGACGGCAAGGACTGGCCCAACCTGATCTCCTACCGCGAGCTCGCGCACCCGGAGCGTCTCGCGTACTCGCACGGCGACTTCGAGAAGGTGCACTTCGAGGTCACGGTGAGCTTCGAGACGGAGGGCCAGGGCACGCGCCTCACGATGCGCACGCTCTTCCCGAGCGTGGAGGCCTGCGAGGCGGTCAAGAAGTTCGGTGCGGTCGAGGGCGGACACCAGACGCTCGATCGCCTGACCGAGGAGCTCGCCCGCGCCGCGAAGAAGGGCGCCTTCGTGATCGCGCGCACGCTCGCGGCGCCGCGCGAGCTCGTCTTCCGCTGCTGGACGCAGGCCGAGCACCTCGCGCATTGGTGGGGGCCGAAGGGCATGGAGCTCTCCGTCCTGAAGCTCGAACTGCGCCCGGGCGGGACCTTCCACTACGCGATGAAGGCGCCCGGCGGCTTCGAGATGTTCGGCAAGTTCGTCTACCGCGAGATCCGGGCCCCCGAACGCCTCGAGTACATCGTCTCCTTCGCCGACGCGCAGGGCGGGATGGTGCGGCACCCGATGGCGGCCGGCTGGCCGCTCGAGATGCTCAACACGGTCACCTTCCGCGAGATCGCGGGGCGCACGACGCTGCTGCTCGTGTGCGAGCCGTACCAGGCCTCGACCGAGGAGTGCCGCACCTTCGAGGCGAACTTCGAGAGCATGGAGAAGGGCTTTGGCGGGACCTTCGAGCAGCTGCTCGCCTACCTCGCGAAGCTCTGAGATGGCCCGGCCCGACGAAAAACTCGTGCGCGGGGACGACGGTCTCCCGCGCTGCCACTGGTGCGCGAGCGACGAGCTCTACCGCGCCTACCACGATGAGGAGTGGGGCTTCCCGCAGCGCGACGACGTGCGCCTGTTCGAGAAGATCTGCCTCGAGGGTTTCCAGTCGGGACTCTCGTGGCTGACGATCCTCAAGAAGCGCGAGAACTTCCGCCGCGCCTTCGCGGGCTTCGAGTTCGCGAAGGTCGCGCGCTTCACGCCGAAGAAGGTCGAGCTGCTGCTGCAGGACGCCGGCATCGTGCGCCACCGCGGCAAGATCCAGTCGACGATCCACAATGCGCAGCGCGCACTCGATCTCGTCGAGGAGAAGGGCTCGCTCGCGGCGCATTTCTGGAGCTTCGAGCCCGCGCCGGAGGAACGGCCGCGGCGCGTCACGTGGGAGGCGTTGGTTGCGATGCCGCAGACGCCCGCCTCGAAGGCGCTCTCGAAGGACCTGAAGCGGCGCGGCTGGACCTACGTCGGGCCGACGACGATGTACGCGTTCATGCAGGCGATGGGCCTGGTCAACGACCACCTCGAGGGCTGCGAGTTCCGCGCGCAGGCTCAGGCGCTGCGCGCGCGCCGACGCTAGGCTGGCCCCGAAGTCGCCCCAGCCTGGTTGACCGCGGCGTGCCCGCCGGAGATCCTTTGCACCCGCCGCCGGATCGCTTTTCGTTGGCCCCGCACCCGCGCTCCCGACCCGCATGAACCGCGCCTCCTTCCTGTCCGACGACTGCCCGCCGATGGGCATCTACGAGACGCTCTACGCCTTTCGCGAGGGCTTCGGCCAATTCATGGGCGCGCCCGGGACACATCCCTGGTCGCAGGGTTTTCCGCTGACGACACAACTCGACGGCGGGCCAGAGCTGCCGAGCAGCGTCGGCGTGACGTGGGAGGATCGCTTCTACCCGAAAGCGTGGGGGCATCCGCGGCTGCGCGAGGCGATCTGCGAGCACTACAACGGCTTCTACGGCTCGCGCCTCGCGCCGGAGAACGTCATGGTCTTCGCCGGCGGGCGTCCCGGCATCTACGCGGTGCTCGCGTTCCTGAAGGGTCACGTCGAGGTGCGCATCGGAAACGTCGAATGGCCGGCCTACCTCGACATCCTGACGCAGACGCAGACGAGCTGGAAGGTCGTGCCCTTCACGCCTGAAAACGGTTTCCATCCGCCGAATGCCGCCTACTTCGACCGCTCGGGTCTGAACGCGAAGACGCACCTCTTGGCGATCCTCTCCAACCCGGGCAACCCGACGGGCCACACGCGCGCGGGCGCCGAGCTCGCGGAGCTGATCGCGCTCTCCGAGCAGGAGAAGAACGGCATCCTGCTCGACGAGGCCTACGAGATGTTCCACGCGTCGAAGGGCGTCAGCGGCATCCGCTACGTGAAGGACATCGACCAGAGCAACGTGTTCCTCGCCGGCGCGTGCACCAAGGGGCTGCAATGCCCGGGCATCCGCATCGGCTGGATCATCGCCAGCAGGAAGAACATCGAGACGCTGGCGAACTTCTCGAGCTTCGGCATGGGCGGCGTGAGCCACCCCGCGCAACTGTACGCGGCCGAATTGCTCGAGCCCGGGCGCGTCGCTCGCGCGCGGGACGCCGTGGCGCGGCACTACGGCATGCAGCGTGAGCGCTACGGCAAGGCCTTCGCCTCGATGGGGTTGAAGGTCCACACCGGCGACGGCGGTTTCTACCACTGGCTCGAGCTGCCCGAGGGCCTCGAGGCCGGCGAGCTCAACCGGCGTCTTTTCCGGCACGGCGCGGCGATCCTGAAGGGCTTCGACTGCGACATGGCGAGGCCGCACGACAAGGAACCGGGCTACCGCTCGCCCTACGCGTCGTTCTTCCGCTTCTCGTTCGGTCCGCTGCCGCCGGAGAGCTTCGATTCCGACGTCGCGCTCCTGCGGCGGGTGCTCGACGAGTACCGCGCGGATTTCGCGAAGTCGGGTGTGGCCCGCGCGGGACGCGCTCCCGCGGCGCGCTAGGCCCTGCCCGAGGCACGGCCGCGCCGCTTGCGGGTACAACGCGAGGCCTCAGACCCCGTCGATCCCGCCCTCGGTGCGCGAGTACGCGATCGAGTCGTGGTTCTCGTACACGTACACGATCTCGGACAGGCCCGGCAGCCGCGGCGCGCGGCTTCGCACGCAGCGCTCTCCCGAGCTTGGCCATCGCCGATTGGTACTTTGCGAAACGGCACGCCAGCTGCGTCTGGGGGTCCGGCGCGCGCTCCTTGTCGGGAAGGCTCCGGACTGCATTTCCCGGCCGGCCCCTGTCCAGGCGCCCCGCAGCCTTGCGCGGATCCCTCGCGCAGTTACGATCGCCTGCCCCTCGGAGAATTCAGCATGCGCCTCATCCGTTTCTTCGCCACCTCACTCCTGGCCACCCTCCTCGCCAGCGCCGCCTCCGCACAGACCTTCAGCGGCTGCGGAACGCTCGTCCAGGGTGTGGGCTGCGTGCTCTTTCAGCCCGACACGGGGGGGCAGTACCTGCTTTCGACGAACGGCGGATTTGGAGTCGGTGCGCACGTGTACGTCACGGGCGTCCTCGACCCGAGCTGCTTCACGATCTGCCAGCAGGGCAACGGTTGCATCGACCAGAACACGATCCAACCCTGCGCGCCCGGCACGGCCTTCTGCATCCCGCCCGTCTCGGCGATGGCCTGCCCGTGCAGCAACAACGGCGCGAACGGCGCCGGCTGCGCGAACAGCCAAACGGGGAGCGTGGGCGCGCTGCTCACTTCGAGCGGCGCGACCGCGCCCGACTCGGTCGTGCTCACGGCGCAGGGCCTGCTGCCGACGGCGTTGTGCGTGTTCCTGCAGGGCGACGCGCAGATCTCCGGCGGAGTGGTCTTCGGCGACGGCGTGCGCTGCACCGGCGGCCAGCTCCTGCGCCTGGCCGTCAAGACTGCCAGCGGCGGGAGCGCCTCGTATCCGAACTTCGCGGGCGGCGACCCTTCGATCACGGCGCGCTGCGCGGCGTTGGGCGCGCCGATCCCCGTCCATTCGGACCGCTACTACCAGACCTATTATCGCGATCCCTCGCCGAGCTTCTGCTCCGCGCCGCAGGGCAGCACCTTCAACATCTCCAACGGCCAGCTCGTTCACTGGCCCTGAGCGCGCGGCGCGGCTTCGAGCGCTTGGGCACCGAAAGGCGGCGGCGCGGGCTCGCGCGGCCCTGGCTGGCCGTGCAGACGTTGGCGCTGGGCTTCAACGCCGAGCAGCGCGACGAGATCCGCGCGACGCACGGTCCCGCGGACTGCGTTACTCCGGCGGTCGGACTCCCCGGCTGCGTTGCGCGCGACGGAGCTCTGGAAGGCAATTCGAACCGATCGGATCCAGAACTGTCCGCACCCTGGACGGCACTCGGCCGCGCTCGGCCGGCGACTCCACGCTAGACTCCGCATCCCTACTTCCAGGAGGATTGGCATGGTCGTCATTCGCACGGGTCGTATCGAATTCCAATCGGGGACCGGCTCGAGGACCTACACGCAAATGGTGTACTTCCCCGGCCAGCTGATCCAACACTGCTCGGTCGGTCTGAACGGCTATCGCGTCGCCTACAGCTCGGGCGACCATGAGCTCAGGACCATCGAGGTCGACCTCGACTGCAGCCAGCAGAAGTCCGAGTTCGGATTCGGCGTGGCGGTCGCGGCGACGCTTCTCTTGCGAGACAAGAATGGGGACGATCCGTTCGAGGGCTGGGTCGACTACGTCCTGTTCGTCGAGCTGCACCCGCAGCCTGCGAACCTGGATGCCAAGACCGTCAACGTGAGCGTGGTGATCCGCTGATGCAGTTCCAGAAGCTCACGCTCGGTGGCCCGGACCTGCTCTTCGCTTCGACGAACACCGCGCGCCTGCCCTTCCAGTTCGCGGATCCGGTCCAGGGGGTGTACGCATTGCTGCAGGGGGTCCGCCTCGAGCACGAAGGCGAACGCGGCACCTACTACTCGGGTGACGACTCCGACCAGGAATTGAAGGCGATCGAGGTCTCGCTCCTGCCGATCTTCGACTCTCTGCAGTCGAACACCACGGGCCAGGTGCAGATCCACTTCAGCCTTCCGGGTTCGGGCTCGCCCGATCTGGTCCGCGCGGAGATCCACGTGCTCTTGATCGGCGTTTGATCCGGTCCCCACCTCGATCCGCCGCGAGGGCCTGGCCGCACGGGGTTCGAGCACACTCCAGTCGCGAGCGTCGCGAGATCCAGACCGAGGACCGTACGACGAGGAGGCGCACGCGAGCTGTTCAGCATCGAGGGCATTCGTCACAGTACGGTCCGCATGCAACACCCTGAACTCTTCACCCCCGTCTCCCTCGGATCCCTGCAACTGCGGAACCGCATCCTGATGGCTCCGCTGACGCGCTGTCGCGCCGACGTGGACCACGTGCCGACGCAGTTGATGGTCGAGTACTACGCGCAGCGCGCGAGTGCGGGCCTGATCATCGCAGAGGCGACCATGGTGATCGAAGGCAACTCCGCCTTCGGCGGGCGCGAGCCGGGGATCCACTCCTCGGCGCAGGTCGCGGCCTGGAAGCGCGTGACGGCGGCCGTGCATGCGAAGGGCGGGAAGATGGTCTTGCAGCTGTGGCACGGCGGACGCGCGTGCCACTCGTTTTTCAACCATGGCGCGCAGCCTGTTGCGCCGAGCCCACTGCGGATCACCAACGACGAGACGCACACACCGCAGGGCAAGAAGCCCTACGAAGTCCCGCGCGAGCTGCGCACCGACGAGCTGCCCGGGATCGTCGCGGGCTTTCGCCGTGCAGCCGAAAACGCGCGTGCGGCGGGCTTCGACGGTGTCGAGGTCCACGGCGCGAACGGCTACCTGCTCGACGAGTTCCTGCGCGACGGCAGCAACCAGCGCACGGACCGCTATGGCGGCTCGCTCGAGAACCGCGCGCGCCTCCTGTGCGAAGTTCTCGACGCCGTGATCTCCGTCTGGGGCGCAGAAAACGTCGGCCTGCGTATTTCGCCGCTCAACAGCTACAACCAGATGCGCGACAGCGACCCGGTCTCGCTCACGCGCTACGTCGCTGCGCAGTGCGACCAGCGCTCGCTCGGCTACCTGCACTTGATGCGCGGCGATTTCTTCGGCGTGCAAAAGGGCGACGTCGTGCAGCCCGCGCGCGCAGCTTTCCGCGGTGCGCTCGTCGGCAACATGGGCTACACGCCGAGCGAGGCTGCGCAGGGGGTCGGGCAGGGTGTGCTCGCCGCGGTCGCGTTCGGGCACCACTACGTCAGCAACCCGGATCTGGTCGAGCGCGTGGCCGCGGGCGTCGCGTTGGTCGAGCCCGATGCGCGCACCTTCTACAGCCACGCTGCGCAGGGCTACACCGACTACCCGACGCTGCAGCCGAACTGAAGCGCGAGGCGCTCGCAGCTGTTCGGGGCCGTGTGTTGCGCCGGGGCCCGCTGCCTACACCGGGACTTCGTCCGGCGACTGCGTCGCCGGCGTCGGCGGCAGCCGCCAGGCGAGCAGCGCAGCGGCGATCATGCTCGAGAGGTTGATCGAGAGCGCCCAGGTCGCGGCGTGAGCGAAGGCGAGCGCCTGAGCGCTCGCCTGCGATGCATGTCCGTCGGCCGCCGCTGCGCCGGAATCCGCAATGCCCGTGCCTCCCAGGGCCGTCGAGAACACCAGTCCGATCACGGCGACGCCCAGCATGCTCGAGACCTGCTGGAACGTGCTCAGCATCCCGGACGCGGCGCCGGCGCTGCGCAGCGGCACGCCACTCAATACGGTCGAGAACATCACAGGCGAGACGCAGCCCTGGCCCAGCGCGTAGATCGCGAGCCCGACCGTGATCGCCACGCGCGCGTCACCCGTCCGCGTCGTTCCCAGCCCGGCGACGACGAAGGCGATTCCGGTGCACACGAGCAGGAAGCCGCCGTGCAGGAACTTCAGCCGATGCTGCGCGACCAGGCGCGAAGCGACGAGCGACGAGACGAGCAGCGCGCCGGCGAAGCCCGTGAAGGACAGCGCCGCGTCGAGCGTCTCCATCCCGAGCCCCTTCTGCAGGTAGATCGAGAGGATCAGGAACAGCGAGCCGCCGCCGAAGAAGTACATCGCGATCATCGCCAGACCGCGGCGAAACGTGCGCAGGCGGAAGAGCTCCAGGTCGATCAGCGGATCGCGACCGTGCGCGGCGGCGCGCCGTTCCTCGCGGAAGAACCAGCACAGGACCGGCACCGACGCGATCAGCATGACGATCGCCCATGCCGGCCAGCCGGCTTGGTGGCCTTCGATCAGCGGTACGAGCAGCAGCGCGAGCCCGACGGTCGCGATGGCGACGCCGAAGAGGTCGAGTGTCGGCGGATTCGGCGCGCGCGCCTCGGGCAGCGTGCGTGCGGAGATCCACAGCGCGGCACCGCCGATCGGCAGGTTGATCAGGAACAGCACGCGCCAGCCGAGATCGAACCAGTTCCAATGCACGAGCAACCCGCCGAGCAGCTGCCCGGCGATCGAAGCCAGCGCGACGTTGAGCCCGAAGTAGGCCAGGGCTTTCGGCCGCTCGTACTCGGGAAACGTGACTTGGATCAGCGCGAGCACCTGCGGGAAGGCGAGCGCCGCCGCGAAACCCTGGAGGAAGCGCGCTCCGATCAGGAACCATGGGTTGGGCGCGATGCCGCACAGGAACGACGCGCAGACGAAGCCCGCGAGCCCCAGCAGGAACACCCTGCGACGCCCGTGCGTGTCGCCCAGGCGGCCTCCGGTGACGACGAACACGGCGTAGCTCAGCGCGTAGAGCGCGATCACCGACTCCTGCTGCGCAAAGGTCGCGCCCAGCCGCTCGCCGATCTGCGGCAGCGCCAGGTTGACGACGAAGAAGTCGAGCACGCCGAGGAAGGGTGCTGTCAACGCGGCGAAGAGCCCGATCCAACGGCGCGGATCGGGGGCGGAGTGGAGCTGCGGCGGAAGCGGGACGCCGGCGGGCATCCCCTCACTGTAGCGTGCGCTCGAAGTGGACTCTGCGGGCAACTCGAGGGCCCCGTACTCTCCATCGAGGGGCCAGGCGCCGGCCCTCTGGCTGCAGGCGGGTGGCACTTTCTCGTGAGCACCCCCCGGTGCTAGTCTGGCCGCGAGTTCACGCGTTCGAACTTCCTGCGCTCGAGTGCGACGCGGGCCCCGCTCCAAAGCAAGCGCTCGTGAGGAGTTGATCGATGGAACCAGGTCTGCCCCCCGCACACGCGCTCGATCCCTTCCGCTCGGTTTCGGCTGCATGGAAGCTGCTGAAGCAGGCGCCGGTGACCGTGCTCATCGGCGGACTGCTGCTCGGCTTCCTCGGCGGCGGCGGCGGGGGCGGTTGGAATTTATTCGTGCGCTTCGATCACCTGCAGGATGCGCACGACCTGAACGAGCTGGCCCGGCAGGTGTTCGAGCAGATCCGGCCGCTGCTGTTCCTCCTGATCCCGGGCATCCTGTGCAGCTGGCTCGTGTTCTTCGCGCTCTCGAGTTGGATCACGGTCGGATTCGCGCGTGCGGTGGAGTTCTCGCTGCGCACCGGCAAGGACGACATCGCCAAGGTGTTCTCGAGTGGGGATCGCTTCGGCGCGATGCTGCTCGCGCGCTTCCTGAGTGGGCTGATCCAGTTCGCGAGCGCGCTCCCGATCGCCGTCGGCGGGGTCGTCCTGGTGCTGCTCGCCGAGCGCGACCGCCTGGGAGCCGGGGCCGCGGTCGCCTGCGTGTGTTTCGCGCTGCTCTGGGCCTTGCTGGTGTGGTACGTGGCGCTGGGTTTCTTCTTCGTTTGCCCGGTTGTGGCCTTCGAGAGCTGCTCGCCGACGCAGGCGCTCTCGCGCTCGTGGAAGCTCGCGAGGGGTCGGCGCTGGCGCCTGCTCTGGTTCATGATCGTTCAGGCGGTCCTGGGCTTCGCCGGCGTGTGCCTGTGCTGCATCGGCGCGTTCGTCACGATCCCGCTCTCGCAGGTGATGCACTTCGAGGCGTATCTCGCGCTCTTGCGCGGCGAGGAGTTCGCGCAGTGGTGGGTCGGCACGGGCAAGCTCGTGCTCGACGAGCACAAGTCACAGGACTTCAGCTCGCCGCCTCCGCCGCCGCAGGCACCGCCGCCGTTGCCACCTCAGGGCTGAGCGCGAAGGCTCTCGATCGTGAGGCGCGTCGCGTCCGACATCGAGACGCGCTCGACGTAGCCGAAGTCGCGCTCCGCCGGGCCGAGGTCGTAACTGTGCGAGGTCGAAAGCTGCAGCGCGAGGAAGCGCGTCATGCGCGCCTCGACTTCGGGCTTGGCGAGGTTCTCGAGCCACATCCCGACCGCGTAGGCGATCGGCAGCGGGATCCGGCGCGTGACGGGAGGGATTCCAAGCGCGCCGAAGAGGTCGTGGATCCAGTTCCAGAGCACGACCGGCTCCCGCTGCGCGATGAAATATGCCTTGCCTGCGTGCCTGGTGTTTTTCGCGAGCCGGTCCGCCGCGTCGAGGTGCGCCCAGGCGGCGTTCTCGACGAACGTGAGCGAGACCTCGTTCCTGCCCTTGCCGACGATCGCGAGTTGCCTCGCGCGGCCACGTTCGAGGAGGCGCGGCACGAGCTGCGGATCGCCCGGCCCGAAGACCAGGTGCGGACGCAGCGCGCAAGTCGCGAGCGCACTGCGGCCGTTCGCGGCGAGGACCATGCGTTCGGCCGCGGCCTTGGACTCGGGGTAGGGCGCGAGGAAGCGCGCGCAGTAGGGCAGGTCGTTGGAGGCGTTCACGTGGTCGCCGCCGTCGAAACACACGCTGGGGGAACTGGTGAACACCAGGCGCTCGACACCCAATTCGAGGGCCGCCGCGAGCACGTGGCGCGTGCCATCGACGTTGGCCTGCCAGAACGGTTCGCGGCCGAGCGCGATGCCAGCCTTCGCGGCGACGTGGAAGACGGTATCGTGCCCGCGCATCGACTCGACGAGCAGCTTGAGCTCGGAGAGATCGCCGCGGATGTGGCGCGCGCCGAGCTCGGCGAGCTGCGGGTACTCGCCGCGCGAGAAGCTCGTGACCTCATCGCCGCGTGCGCGCAGGAGACGCACGATCGCGCTCCCGAGGAAGCCGCCGCCGCCCGTGACGAAGGCTCTCACGCGAGCTCTCCCTCGGCCCAGCGCTTGAGTTCCTCGCGTCGGATCTTGGCGTTGTGGCGCGCGTCCACCGGCAGCGAGTCGCGGAAGAGCACGCGCTCGATCTCGGGCAGGGGATGAGGCAGTGCGGGCGCGACGTTGGCGCGCGCGAAGGAGACCAGCTCGGCTTGCAGGCGCTCTGGACCCTCGACGACCAGCACGGGCTTCTCGAAGCCGCGCGCGCCGACGCCGACGAGCGCGCTGCGGCGCACCTTGGGGTGGCGGTCGAAGAGGCTCTCGGTCGGCACGGGCAGGAAGATGCCCTGCGCGGTCTCGAGGCGCTGCGATTTGCGGCCGCAGAACCACAGCAAACCCTCGGCGTCGACGTAGCCGATGTCGCCCATGCGATGCCAGAACGCGCTCGCCTTCGTGGATCTTCGCCGCGGCGGTCGCCTCGGAATCGTCTGCGTAGGCGCGCGTCACGGCCGGTCCGCGCACGCAGATCTCGCCCATCGCGGGCCATCGCGGGCGCCCTCGGCGAGCATGATCTCGATCCCCGGCGCCGCGCGGCCGACGCAGGTGCCGTGGCCGCCGTCGATGCGCGTGCGCAGGCGGCCGGTGATCTCGGCGCCCGCGAGCGAGGAGACGGGCAGCGCCTCGGTCGCGCCGTAGGGCGTGTGCACGTCGCCGTGCGCGGGGAGCAGCGCGCGAAAGCCCTCGATCAGCGCGGGCTCGACGCTCGCGCCGGCGATCATCGCGCGCTCGAGCGCGGGCAGCTTCTCCCCGCGCTGCGCGCACCAGGGCACGACGCGGCGCCAGATCGCGGGCGAGCCGAAGGTGTCGCTGATCGCGTGCTGCTGCAGCGCCTCGACGATCGCGGCAGGATCGCAGCGCGCCGGGCGCGCGAAATCCATCCGTGGAAACACGCTCGTGCGTTGCAGCGCGGTGTTGAAGAGCGCGAAGAGCGGGAAGCAGGCCAGGTCCGTCTGGCCGCGGCCCAGGCCGTAGAGCTCGCGCAGCGCGACGATCTGTGCCTCGAAGTTCGCGTGGCTGTAGAGCACGCCCTTGGCCGGGCCGGTCGAGCCGGAAGTGTAGAGGATCGCGGCATCGGCGCCGGGTTCGAGCTCGAGCGGCGCGAAGACGCCCTTCCGCGGCTGCGCGAGCGCATCGAGGGAGGTCGTGCCCGGGAACCAGCCCGCGCCGACGCGCACGCGCAAGGGCGGGCGTGCGAGCAGGTGCGCGCGCGCAATGCCGATCAACGCCTTGGGCTCGGCGCGCGCGAGGCAGCGAGCGAGCCCCGCGCGGCCCAGCCCCGGGTCGATCAAAACCGGCACGGCGCCCAGGCGGAAGAGCGCGTAGACGAGCGCGATCAGGTCCGCTCCGGGACGCACGAAGAGCGCGGCGCGCTCGCCGCGCGCGAGCCCGCGCTCGGCGAGGCCGTGTGCGATCGCGCTACTCTTGCGCTCCAGCTCGGCGAACGTGATCGAGCCGCCGCGCCAGCGCAGCGCATCGAGCTCGGGCAGCTCGCGCGCGGCGCGCACGAGATGGTGGGCCAGGTTCATCGGGCGATCGCGAGCGGCGTGCGCTCCAGGAACCCGCGCACGAAGCCCAGCGCCTGCTCGGGTTCGTCTTCGAGCAGCCAGTGCCCCGCGTGCTCGAGGCGGTGGACCTCCGCCTTGGGCAGGCGTCGCATCCATTCCTCGCGGAACCTCGGTGTGAAGCACCAGTCCTTCTCGCCCCACACGATGCACGCGGGCCGGTCGGCAAAGCTCGCGAGCGCGCGGCCGGTCTCCTCGAGCTCGCTCCAGCTCGGGTGCGCGGGCGACATCGGGATGTCCTCGACGAAACGCTGGATCGCGATGCGGTGCGCGGGCGTGTCGTAAGGCGCGAGGAACTGCTCGCGCACCTCGTCGGGCAGCTTGCGCTCGACCGCCATGCGCGGCGCGAGGCCGGCGAAGGCGTTCCAGCGGCGCACCATGTACGGGCCGACGAGCGGCGCGCGACAGGCGCGGATGCGCCAGGGCATGCGCGGGCTGGGGAAGGCGGCGGTGTTGAGGATCACCAGGCGCGCGATGCGTTCGGGGTGCCGGCGCGCGAAGCCCATGCCGATCGCGCCGCCCCAGTCGTGCAGCACGAGCGTGATCTCGCGCAGGTCGAGTGCGAGCACGAGCCGTTCGAGGTTCGCGACGTGGTCGGCGAGGCGGTAGCTCCACCCCAGCGGCTTGTCCGAGTGGCCGCAGCCCAGATGGTCGGGCACGACCAGGCGCCAGCGGTCGCACAGACCGGCGACGAGTCCGCGGTAGAAGAAGGACCAGGTCGGATTGCCGTGCAGGCACAGCAGGGTTTCGGCCCAGCGCGGACCCTCGTCCTCGTAGTGCATGCGGCCGGCGGGGAGCTCGAGGAAGGCGCTCACGTCTCCCACTCCCATTGGACCGCGGTGGCCGGACCGCCGTCGTGGCTGAGCGCGGCGTAGTACACGCCATTGCGCTGCAGCAGCACGTCGTGGCGCGTGTCCTCGAAGCGCAGCTGCAGGCGCTCGTTCGATTCGCGCGCGACGATCGCACAGCGCGAGAGACCCGCCATGCCCAGGCCGAGCTTCTTCAGCACGGCTTCCTTGGCGGTCCAGGCGACCAGCGGATCGAGCGCGGGCTCGGCAGGGGAGAGGAAGCGCCGCACGAGCTCGGGCCGCAGCTCGCGTGCGCGCTCGAGGTCGAAACCGAGCGCAAAAGGCGCGACGGCGGCGCCCGCGGCGCCTTGCGTGTGGCTCACCGACCAGTGCGTGCCCTGCGCGGGCAGCGGCGGACCATCGGGGATGCGCGGCGGATCGACGAGGCCCAGGGCGGAGAGTGCGCGCGCGGCAGCCGCGCGCTGGTCGAGCACCTTGGCGCGGCCCGCGAGCCCCGCATCGCAGCCGACGACGCGCACGCGCACGATCACGCGCCCTCCTCGGGCCGGGTCGCGCGGCGCACGATGCCGCGGTCGAAGAAGTTCGAGCCCATGCCGGCGTCGAGAACGAGGCTCTGCGCGTTGACGCCGGCCGAGCGCGGCGAGAGCAGGAACAGCACCGCGTCGGCGACCTCCTCGGTCTTGAGCGCCGACTTGCGCAGCGTCGCCTGCTCCGCGAACAGGTACGAGTCGAGGTAGCCGGGGATGCCGGCCGAGGCGCTGGTCTTCAGGAGTCCCGGGTTGACCGAATTGAAGCGCACGCGCGTGTCGCTGCTGAAGCTCTTCGCGAGGAACACCACCGCCGAGTCGAGCGCCGCCTTGACCGGCCCCATGTAGCCGTAGTTCTCGGCCGCCATGCGCGTGGTCGAGATGCCGATGGTCACGACCGATGCGTCCTTCGAGAGGCGCGGCTTGAGTGCGTGGGCGAGGTTGACCAGGCTGAAACACGAGACGTCGAAGGCGCGCAGCAGGTCCTCCTTGGCGGTCTCGTGGAAGGGTCTGGGCCCGTTCGAGTAGTTGGCGAAGGCGATCGAGTGCACGAAGCCGGCAAGTTCAGGGAGATCCTGCGCCAGCCTCTCGATCTCGTCCTGCTTCTCGACGTCGCAGACGCGGATCTCGGCCTGCGGGCACAGCTTCGCGAGCTCGGCGCGGCGCGCTTGCGTGCGCACCGAGTGGATCACGCGCGCGCCGGCCTCCTCCAGACGCGTCGCGACGTGCCAGGCGACGCTCTTCTTGTTGGCGAAGCCGCACACGAGCACGTGCTTGCCCTCGAGGCCGAGCCAGTCGTTCACGGCTGCACCTGCGCGACGACGAAGCCGATGCGCAGCACGCTCGCGCCAGCGGAGGTCACGTGCGCCTTGCACCAGCGCGCGTTGGAGAGGCTTTCGACGAGCGTCACCTCGGCGCGCAGCGTCTCGCCCGGGCGCACGACCTTCTTGTAGCGCGCGTCCTCGATGCGCGTCAGCACGGGCAGGCCAGCACCGGGCGTGCCGGAGAAGAGCAGCGCCGCGCTCTGGAAGCAGAACTCCGCCATCAGCACGCCGGGCAGCACGGGCTGGTCGGGAAAATGTCCCGCGAAGGCCGGCAGTTCGGCGCTCACGTCCCATTCGGTGAGTATGCGTGTCGCGGACTGTTCGACGATGCGATCGACGAACAGGAACGGCGCACGGTGCGGCAACCCCGCGAGCACGTCGCTAGAGGCCACCGGTCACCTCCAGCACGCTGCCGTGCACGTAGCTCGCCTGCGGATCGCAGAGCATGCGCACCGCGAAGGCGACCTCTTCGGGCTTGCCGAAGCGCGCGAGCGGGACGCTGGACAGGTGCTGCTTGCGCGTCTCTTCGGAGAGATCGGCGATCAGCTCGGTCTCGATGAAGCCCGGCGAGACGCAGTTGACCGTGATCTTCTTGCGGCCGACCTCCTTCGCGAGCGAGCGCATCAGGCCGATCTGGCCCGCCTTCGAGGCGCCGTAGGCCGTCTGTCCCGCGAAACCGTGCAGACCGGCGGGGGAGGTGACGAACACGATCCGGCCGTAGCGGCCGCGCAGCATGCTCTGCACCGCGTACTTCGACATCAGAAACGAGCCCGTGAGGTTCGTGTCGAGCACCGCGCGCCAGTCCTCGGTCTGCGTGAGCGCGAGCAGTTGGTCGCGGCGGATGCCGGCGCAATTGACGAGCATGTGCACGGGGTCCTGGCCGCGGTCCTCGAGCCCGCGCCAGAAGCCTTCGACGGCCTGCTCGTCGGCGACGTCGAAGCGCGCGAGCTCGAGGCGATCGCCGTGCGCGGCAGCCGCGTCGCGCAGCGCGCTCGCGGCGGCCTCGTTGCCGGCGTAGGTCGCGTGCACGCGCGCGCCCGCCTCGAGCAGGCAGAGCGTGATCGCGCGGCCGATCCCGCGCGTTCCGCCTGTGACGACCGCGATCTGGTTCTCGAGCGTGTTCACGTGGCCACCTCGTGGTGCGAGTGCAGGAATGCGTCGGCCTTGTTGGCCGTGATGACGCCGTAGTTCGCGGCGCCGAGCCAGCCCGACATGATGATGCCGACCGAGCCGGCGTGGTAGAGCCCCGCGACTTGTTTGGGCAGATCGAGGCTGTAGCGCAGGCCCTCGAATTTCGTTCCGAAGGACGTGCCCTGCGGATGCTGCGTGTAGAAGGCGAAGGTGCGCGGCGTCGCAACTTCGACGTGCTCGATCAGCGCACCCACGCCGGGGACGTGGCGTTCGAGCGCCTCGAGCGTGTCGCGTTGCAGCCGTTCCTTGTCGCGCACGTACTGCGCGTCGTCGAGCTCGGCCCAGTCGGCCCAGTGCGCGTTCATCGAGCTCACGATCGTGTAGCGCTCCGAGCCCGGGCGCGTCTTCGGGTAGTAGAAGGAGAAAGTGCGGCTCTCGCCGTGCATCTCCGAGAGCGCGGGCGAGTCGAAAGTCGGCCGAGTGGAGGTGAAGAGCAGGTCGGTCACGAAGGGGATCGAGCTGCCCGCGCGCAGGCCGAGGTAGACCTGCGTGCTCGAGTTGTTGAGGCGCACCGCGGCGAGCCCGCGCGCGAACTCCCCGTCCAAGTGCTGCGTCCCGACCAGCGTCTCCGCCGTGGTCTTGAGGCTGGCGTTGCTGACCACGACCTCGCTGGCGATGAACCGGCCGTGCGCGAGCACGCCGCGCACGCGGCCCTGCTCGACCACGATTCGTTCGACCTGCACCTTGTTGAAGAGCTCGACGCCGTTCTTCAGGAGCTCGGCGTGCATCTCCTTCACCAGCCAGTCGGTCCCGCCGCGGAAGGTGTAGACACCCGAGCTCATGAAGTTCGAGAACACGATCCCGTAACTGATCGCCGGATCCTCGAGCGTCGAGCCGTTGGCGTAGGTGATCGGCTCCATCAGCAGGCGGTGCACGTCGTTGCGGCCCGGGAAATGGCGCTCGAAGAGCTGCGCCGTCGTCTCGCCCGAGTCCGAGAAGAAGTCCATCTTCGCCAGCTCGGCGTAGAAGCTCTCGACGCGCACGCGCTCCTGTCCGAAGTGCTCGACCAGGATGCGCGTGAAGTCCTCGCGCGTGAAGACCGTCTCGAGCGCGAACTGCGGGTTCGCGAAGCGGATCGACTCCAGAGGTTCGATGCGTGCGGCGATGGCCGGGCTCCAGTGGCGCTGGCAGGTCTTCTTCATCGAGGCCGGGAAGCCGTGCAGCGAGACGTCGAAGACGTGCCCGCCGCGGCGCTTGAACCAGGTCGCGAGCCCGCCGTAGTTGTAGTGCTGTTCGAGCACGAGCACCTTGCGCCCGCAGCGCGCGAGCACATTGGCCGCGGTCAAGCCGCCCAGGCCGCTGCCGACGACGATCGCGTCGTAGCGCGCGCGCACGCCCTCGAGCGGGTCGCGCGTAAGCGGCGCCTTCCCGTCGCTCGAGCCCTTGTGGTACTTGGGTCGCTCGCTCATGTGTGTTGGGCGTACAGGCCGTGGAGGTTCGCCATCGTGATGCCGCTGAGCAGCGTGCCGATCACGCCCACGAGGCCCTGGTCGTTGCCGACGAGGAACAGGTTGGCGATGCCCGAGAGCCCATCGCGGTGGCGCAGCGGGCTGCCGTACACCGCTCCGCCCGCGTGCGCGGTGTAGCGTCGGATCGTGCGCGGCGTGAATCCGTCGCGGAAGAGCGTCTGGGGCCGCGGATCGGGCACGAAGCGGGCGCTGAGCTCCTCGAGGCTCGCCGCGGCCGCGCGCTTGTGTGCCGCGTATTCCTGCTCGGGCAGCTCGGACCAGCGGTCGTGGTTGGCGAGCAGCGTCGCGCGCAACAGACCCTCGGCGGGCTCCTCGCGCGTCTGGTAGTTGTCGCTGCAGCACAGGACGCCGCTCTCGAAGCCGACGAGCTCGGCGGGTTCCCGCCAGCGCGGGCGCTCGACCTGCGAGAAGAAGGTGATCGCGGCGTCGTGACCGCGCGCGCGGTGGGGGGTGCGCGTCACGCACAGCGTTTCGAAGATCGTCACCCAGCCGCGGTCCTCCTGCGGGGCGGGCGCGCCCGCGAGCGCGCGCGTTTCGACCCAGCCGGCGCTCGAGTAGACCTGGTCGCAGGCGAGCGTCTCGCCGCTCTCGAGCTCGATGCCGCGCGCGGCCCCGCCCTCGACCACGATGCGCCGCACGGGGCAGTTCATGCGCAGCTGCGCGCCCGACTCCTTCGCGCGCGCGACGAGCAGGTCGAGCAACGTCTTCACGCCGCCCTCGGGCCGCGCGAACCCTTCCAGGTACAGACTGCGGAAGAGGATCACGAAATCGTCCCAGGCGAGGTCCTCGGCCAGGGCACTGCCGTACCACAAGAGCGGCAGCAGCAGCATCTCGACCAGCTCGGGATCGAGCGTGAACTCCAAGAGGCGCGCGCGCGCACTGGCAAAGGGCGCCTGCGCGTCGAAGGGATTGGCGCTGCGCACGCACTCGATCAGGCGCGCGAAACCCTCGCGCGAGGCGGGAAAGGCGCGCGCGACCTCCGATTCGAGCAGGCCGATGTCGTTGGAGAACGAGAGCCGCTCGGCGGGGAACACGACCTCGGAACGCCGCTGCGGCGCGAGCTGGAGCGCCTCGTAGGGGATGCGCAGCTGGCGCAGGATCTTCGCGAGCGGCGTGCCGCTCGTGCCGCGCGGCACGTAGTTCGTCAGCGCGTGCAGTCCGGTGTCGAAGCGCCTGCCCGCGCGCTTGTACCAGGAGTTGAGCCCGCCCGGCAGCGAGTGGCGCTCGACGAGCAGCACGCGGCGGTCGAACTGCGCCAGCCGGATCGCCGCCGAAAGGCCGCTCATGCCGGCCCCCAGGACGATGGCGTCGTAGCGCGGGGCGGACACGTCGCGGCCTCTTTCGGCTACACGCCGACCTTGGCCGGTCGGTCCTTGAGGCGCGGATGCAGGTACGCGACGCAGCCGTCGAGCGTGGCGAGCTCCTTGTAGTCTTCCTCGGGGACCTGCACGCCGTAGCGCTTGCGCAGTTCCATCACGATGTCGAGGAAGTCCATCGAATCGAGCGCGATCTGCTCGCGCAGGCGCACGTCCGACTTGAGGCCCGAGAGCTCCTCGTCGGGGGCGATGGTGCGGATGATGTCCTTGATGGCGTCGACGATCTCTTCGCGGGTCATGGGTGCGTTCGGGGGATAGGGGCTAGCCTCGGAAACGTCGCAGGACGACGGCCGAGTTGATGCCGAGCATGCCGAAGGAAAGATTGAGAATGTGGTCGACTCGCCCGAGCTCCTTCGGCTGGTTGGCGACGAGGTTGCGGACCTCGCAGGCGGGGTCGAGGTTGTCGAGGTTGATGGTCGCGTGCGCCCAGCCATCCTGGAAGGCGGGCAGGTTGCCCGCGAGCTCGAGCGCGCCGGCCGCACCCATGGTGTGGCCGATGAAGCTCTTCGTGTTGTTGACGTGCGTGCGCGCGCTGTCGCCGAAGACGGCGCGCAGGGCTTCGCACTCCTGCTGGTCACCCAGCGGCGTGGCCGTGGCGTGGCTCGAGACGATGTCGATCTCGCCCGGGGCGAGCTGCGCGCGCTTGAGCGCGCCGCGCATGCACTCGTTCTGGCGCTCGGCGAGCGGCAGCACGAAGTCCGCCGCGTCGGAGTTGACGTGCCAGCCGATCAGCTCGGCGTGGATGCGCGCGCCGCGCTCGAGCGCGTCCTCGAGGCGCTCGAGCACGTACAGGCAGCCGCCCTCGCTGACGACGATGCCGTTGCGGTCGCGGTCGAAGGGGCGCGAGGCGCGCGTCGGGTCGGTGTGGCTCGCGAGCGCGCCCTGCGCGCGGAAGCTGGCGAAGATCCCGAAGGTGTGGATGCTCTCCGACACGCCGCCGCCGATCGCCTGGTCGATCTCGCCCAGCTGCAGGAGCTGTGCGCCGTGGATCAGGCCCAGGTTGCCCGCAGCGCAGGCAGCGCCGATGCAGTACGCCGGTCCGGTCAGGCCGAAGGCCAGCGTGACCTCGCCCGCGGGATTGTTGGCCACCGTGCGCGGGTTGTGGTGGTGCGACCAGAAGGAGAGGTCGAAACCGTACTGTGCGACTTCGTGGATCTGGTTCTCGGTCTCGACGTTGCCGTGCTCGGTGGTGCCGATGCACACGCCGATGCGCGAGCGGTCGAGCTCGGCGGGCTTCAGGCCCGCGTCGGCGAACGCGTCGCCGGCGCAGTAGATGCTGATCGAGCCCGCGCGCGTGCCGCGCCGCAGCTCCTTCTTCTTCTGCCAGCGCAGCGTGTCGAATTCGGCGACGCCCGCGAGCGTGTCCCCGACGTGGCGGATCGACCACTTGCGCACGCCTGAACGGCCCTCGAGCAGCGCCCGGCGGTACTCGGCCAGCGAATTCCCGTTGGGACTCGCCAGGCCGATGCCCGTGATCACGATGCGCGGCAGCGAGATCACGTGCGCTTCCTCCGCGCAGTGCGGGCCGCCGGCCGCGGCCGTGTGGCAGCCGCCGTGCGCGGCGCTTCGTCGGGCTCCTCGGGCATGCGCGCGAGGAGCGTGCGCGCGAGTTCCGCCTGCGCCTGCTTGTCGTCCGCGCCGTGCGACATCATCTTCGTGGGCACCTTCATGCCCAGGCGCAGCGTCGCGCCGACGGCGCGCGAAAGCAGGCTCTCGCGGTCGCCGAGCGCGCGCTCGACCGAGGTGAACACGAGCTGCATCACCGCGTCGGCGATCTCGCACGAGCTGATGATCGAGCGCAGCATCAGCACGCGCGGGTCCTTCGCGCCGTAGCGCTTCTGCACGTACTCGAGCGTGCTGCGCGCCGCCTGCTTGAAGCGGCCGAGCACGACCTGCTCGCGGCGACGGAAGACGGTGGCGACGATCGAGAGCGTGTTGCCCTCGGGCGCGTGCACGTGCGCGCGTCGCTGCGGGTCGAAGCTCGTGGCGATCGCGCCCCACTGCGAGAGCTCGTTGATCGTCTCGCTGGTCGCGCCCTGCGAGAGCCCGAGCGCATTGCAGATCTCGCGCATCGTCAGCGGCTGTCCGGCCAGCACCAGCAGGCCCCACACGCGGCCGTGCACGCGCTTGAAGCCGAAGGTCTTGAAGAACAGCTCGAAGGTCGGGAGCTCGGCGAGCAGCGGCTCGTCGAGTCCGGCGAACTCCGGCGCTGCCTGGGGGACGGTCTTCTGCGACATGGGGGAGGGACGGGCTCGTGGAGTTCAGATTTTTCTGAACTCCACGAGGAGCATGACGGCCGGGCCGCCGCCGTTCAAGTGCCCTCCGGCAGGATCAGGAAAGCCCGAGCATCAGGCAGTGCAGCCCGCTGCCGATGCCCAGGAGGCCCGTGCGCTGCGAGGGGCCGAGGAAGCCCCTCTCCCGGCCCAGGGAGTAGGTGATCGGCAGCGAGGCCGACCCGATGTTGCCCAGGAATTCGACCGTCGGGAAATCGCGCGCGAGGTCGAGTTCGAGCGTCTCGAACAGGCGCCGGCGGTGCGCCGCGCCCACCTGGTGGGTGACGATGCGCTCCACATCCTCTCGGCCCCAGCCGAGCTCCTCGAGGTAGAGCGGCCAGGTCTCGCGCGCGAGCGCGTTGCCGGCCTCGAGCAACGCCTCGGAGTCGGTCTCCATCAGCGGGCCGTCGCCGCTGCCGGAGTGGTCGCCCTGGCACAGCACGTGGTGCTGCGTCGCGGCGCGCGCGAGCCCGCCGACCAGGCGTGTCGGGCTCGACGCGACGCGCTCGTGCGCGAGCAGCATCGCCGCGCCGCCAGCGCCGATCGTGAGCGAAGCGTAGGCGCGCTTCAGCTCCGCCTTGCCCGCGCGCGGATCGTCGAGCAGCGCGCGCAGCGTCGACTCGACCAGCGGACCGCCGTCCTCGCCCGAGACGACCAGGCCCGACTCGATCTCGCCGTGCTCGATCATCGCGGCGACGACGCACAGCGCGTTGGCGAAGCCCAGGCACGCGTTCGAGAGATCGAAGACCGTGCAAGCGGGGGAGAGACGCAGCCGCTCGTGCACCACCGACGCGGTCGCCGGCTCGAGGAAGTCGCGGCACACGCTCGCGTGCACCAGTGCGCCGACGCGCTCGCGCGGGATGCGTGCGCGCTCGAGCGCGAGCTCGCCCGCCGCGGCCGCGATCGTGCTCGGGCGCGTGCCGCGTGGATAGCAGCGCCGCTCGCGGATCCCGCTCATCAACTCGAGGCGGCCGACGTGCAACTTGAGGCGCTCGTAAAGGGGCGCCAGGCGGCCTTCGAGCTCGCCCGAGCCGAGCCGCGCCTCGGGCAAGTGGTGCGCGAAGCTCTCCAACCGCACGTGTGCGAAGCGCATGGGGACGCAAAGGATAGGGGATGGGGGCCTTTCCCGCCCCTCCCCGCTGCGGATTGACGGATGTCAGGATCCGGGGACAATGTGCGGTCCCCCATCCCATGAGCGGCTCCCCGCCCACGATTCTTCACGTGGACATGGACGCGTTCTACGCGTCCGTCGAAATCCGCGACAACCCGTCGCTCTCCGGCTTGCCGGTTTGCGTGGGCGGGCCCTCGGACCAGCGCGGCGTGATCGCCGCGGCGAGCTACGAGGCGCGCCGTTTCGGCGTGCACTCCGCGATGCCCACGGCAGAGGCGCAGCGCCTGTGCCCCGACCTGGTGCTGCTGCCCTGCGACTTCGAGCGCTACACGCAGGCCTCGCGCGAGATCATGGCGATCTTCCGCTCGTACACGCCGCTCGTGGAGCCGCTCTCGCTCGACGAGGCCTTCCTCGACGTCTCGGGCTGCGAGCGCCTCTTCGGCAGCGCGGTCGAGATCGGCCGCAAGATCAAGCTCGAGATCCTGCGCGACACGGGCCTCGTCGCCTCGGTCGGCGTCGCACCCTCGAAGTTCCTGGCCAAGCTCGCCAGCGATCTCTCCAAGCCTGACGGTTTCCGCGTGATCGAGGCGCACGAGGTACGCAGCGTGCTCGATCCGTTGCCCGTCTCGAAGATCTACGGCGTCGGACCGCGCACCGCGCTGCGCCTGGAGGCGATGGGCGTGAAGACCGTGGCCGACCTCGCGCGCCGCTCGCGCGAAGACGTCGCGCGCGAATTCGGCGCCACCGGTGTCTGGATCCACGACCTCGCCCAGGGCATCGACACGCGCCGCGTGACGCCGCGCCGCGAGGAGAAGTCGCACGGCATGGAGCGCACGTTCGCGGACGACATCGCTGACCGCGAGGAGCTGCGCAAGTTCCTGCTCGAGTTCTGCGAGGAGGTCGCCTTCGGCCTGCGCGACATGGGCCTGCGCGGGCGCACGATCACGCTCAAGGCGCGCTACGCGAACTTCACCACGCTCACGCGCACGAAGACGCTCGAGCACGCGACCAACCTCGGCCCGCGCATCTACAGCGTCGCGCGCGAGCTGCTCGAACGCATCCCGCCCGGCCCGCTGCGCCTGGTCGGCGTGCAGGTCTCGAACCTCTCCGACGTGCGTCTGCCCGTGCAGGAGAAGCTCTTCGGCGACCTCGAAATGACCGACAAGGGCCCCGCCCCGCGCGCGACCGACACGCGCCAGCGCATGGAAAAAGTCACCGAGGGCCTCGATCGCCTGCGGCGCAAGTACGCCCAGCGCGTCGTCGTCCCGGCCAGCCTGCTCGGCCGCGAAAAACCCGTCGGCCGCGACGGGACGAACGGCAAGCTGAAAGTGTAATACGGTGCCAGTCCAATCCTCCCACTAACTCGGCCGCCTCGCGGGGGATGGCGGGGGAGTTAGTGGGAGGATTGGACTGGCACCGTATTCAACTAATGCGCTTCGAGCCAGTTCTTGCCTGAGCCGAAGTCGACCTTGAGCGGGACCCTGAGCGGCACGGCGTTCTCCATGCAGTCGCGCACGAGCTCGCGGGTCTCCTCGAGCTCGGCAGCCGGCACCTCGAGCAGCAGTTCGTCGTGCACCTGCAGGAGGAGCTGGCCGGCGAGCTTGGTTCCCGCGATCCGGCGCTCGAGCTCGATCATGGCCTTCTTGATGATGTCCGCGGCCGAGCCCTGCACGGGCGTGTTGACGGCGGCGTTCTCGGCGAAGACGCGCGAGCGCGGGTCCTCGGAGGCGATGTCGGGGAAGCGCCGCTTGCGGCCCAGGATCGTCTCGACGTAGCCCTGGTTGCGCGCGTGCTCGAGCGTGGCGTCGATCCACTCGCGCACTTTCGGGAAGGTCGCGAAGTAGCGCTCGATGAACTGGCGCGCCTCGACGACCGAGAGGTTCGTGTCGCGCGCGAGTCGTGCGGGGCCCATGCCGTAGAGCAGGCCGAAGTTGATCGCCTTGGCGCGGCTGCGCATCTCGCGCGTCACGAGCTCGGGCATGATGTTGAAGATCCTTGCCGCGGTGGAGGCGTGGATGTCCTCGCCCCGTCCGAAGGCCTGCACCAGTGCGGGATCGCCCGAGAGGTGCGCCATCACGCGCAGCTCGACCTGGCTGTAGTCGGCCGAGAGCAGCAGCCATTCGCCGTGCGCGTCGGGCGCGCGCGGCACGAAAGCCCTGCGCAGCATGCGCCCGCGCTCGCTGCGGATGGGGATGTTCTGCAGATTCGGATCGCTCGAGGCCAGACGGCCGGTCGCGGCGATGACCTGGCTGAAGGAGCAGTGGATGCGCCCGGTTTTTGCGTTCACGAACTCGGGCAGCGCGTCGACGTAGGTACCCTTCAACTTGACGATCTCGCGGTACTCGAGCAGGTGCTTCACAATCGGCAGCTCGCCGTAGTGCTGTTCGAGCGTCCCCGCGTCGGTGGCCCAGCCGGTCTGCGTCTTCTTGGGCCGCTTGACTCCCGCCGCGTCCTGGATCTTGAGTTTCTCGAAGAGCACCTCGCCCAGGGCCTTGGTGCTGTTGACGTTGAACTCCTCGCCCGCGATCGCGTGGATCGCCTGCTGCTCGCGCTCGAGCTCGATCTCGAAGGCCTTCGAGGCGGCTCCGAGCATCTCGAGGTCGACGCGGATGCCGCGCTCCTCCATGGCGGTGAGCACGGGCACGAGCGGCATCTCGAGCTCGCGGAAGAGCGAGTCGCTGCCGGTCTCGACGAGTTCCTTCCCGAGCACTTCGTAGAGCCGCCAGGTGACCTCGGCGTCCTCGCAGGCGTACTCGGCGACCTTCTCGATCGGCACCTCGGCCATCGTGATCTGCTTCGCGCCCGTTCCGATCAGCGCGCTGGTCGGGATCTTGGCCAGGTCGAAGTAGGAGAGTGCGAGGTCGTCGAGATTGTGGCGGCGCGTCGCACCGGCGACGCAGTAGCTCGCGACCATCGTGTCGAAGTCGGGCGGCGGCAAGTGCAGCCCCGCGGCTGCGAGCACCAGCCAGTCGTACTTCGTGTTCTGCCCGACGCGCCCGTATTTCGAACCCGTGAGCAGCGGCTTGAGCGCGTCGAGCAGCGCCTTTGGCCCGCCCGGCAGCACGGGCGGCTCGGAGAGGAAGGGCACGTACCAGGCCTCGTGCGCCTTGCAGCTGAAGGACAGGCCGACCAGCGTTGCCTCGAGCGGGAAGAGGCTCGTCGTCTCGCTGTCGAGCGCGAAGGTGCCGGCCTTCATCAGCGCGCCGATCATCGCCGCGAGCTGCGCACCATTCTCGACCCGACGGTAGTCGCGTGCCGCGTCGCGCGGCGCCGACTGCGTGACCTTCTTGAGCAGGCTCTGGAAGCCGTGCTCGCGGAAGAAGTCGGCCAGTTCGTGCAGCTGCGGCGCGGGCGGGCGGATCGAGTCGAGGCCCGGATCGAGCGGCACCTCGTCACGGATCGTGACGAGGTCGAGCGAGAGCAGCAGCTGCTCGCGGTCGCGCTCGATGTACTCGCGCGCCTTGCCCTTGACCTCGGAGAGGTGCTCGAGCACGCCCGCGACCGAGCCGAACTCGGTGATCAACTTGATCGCGCCCTTCTCGCCGATGCCATGTACGCCCGGCACGTTGTCCGATGCGTCGCCCATGATCGCGAGCACGTCGATCACGTGCTCGGGTGTCGTGCCGAACTTCTCCTTCACGGTCTCGTAGTTCTCGATCACGACCTCGCTGCCCGGCTTGAAGACGTTGTAGAGCTTCACGCGCTCGTCGACGAGCTGCATCATGTCCTTGTCGCCCGAGACGATCAGCACCTCCCAGCCCTTCTTCGAGGCCTGACGCGCGAGCGTGCCGATCACGTCGTCGGCCTCGTAGCCGCGCACCTCGAAGATCGGGATACCGTGTGCGCGCACGGCGCGGCGCAGGCTGTCCTGCTGCGCGACGAGCTCGTCGGGCATCTTCTGGCGCGTGTCCTTGTATTCCTTGTAGAGCTCGTGCCGGAACGTGTCGCCGGGCGGGTCGAAGGCGACCGCGATGAGGTCGGGCTGTTCTTGTTCGAGGATGCGCCGCAGCGTCATCGTGAAACCGTAGGTGGCGCCGATGGGCCGGCCCTCGGGCGTCGAGAGGCCCGAACGCTGCAGCGCGAAGTGCGATCGGTAGGCCAGGGCCGTGCCGTCGAGAAGGAAGAGCCGCGTCATGGCCCTGAGGATACGCGCCCGGCTCCCGATTCAAAGCCCGCGAACTCGTCCTTGCCGATGCGCGCGAGCTCGTCACAATGCGCCGCCGCATGACGAAGACCCTCGCGACGCTCAACGTGAACGGCATCCGCTCCGCGGAGCGCCGCGGCTTCCAGCGCTGGCTGAAGCGCGCACGCCCGGACTACCTGTGCCTGCAGGAGCTGCGCGCGAACACCGACGACGTCGAGGACGAGCTGCGCTCGCCCGCGGGTTGGAACACGCGCTGGCTGCCTGCAGCGAAGAAGGGCTACTCGGGCGTCGGGCTCTACACGCGCGAGGCGCCGGAGCGCTACGCGGCGGGCCACGGCTTCGAGCACTGCGGCGACGAGGGGCGCATGCTGCGCGCTGACTTCCACGACCTCTCGTTGATCAGCCTGTACGTGCCCTCGGGCAGCTCGTCGGAGGAACGCCTGGCGATCAAGCTGCGCTTCATGGAGCTGCTGCTGCCGCGCATGAAGCAGCTGCTCGGCGAGCACCGACCGATGGCTGTATGCGGCGACTTCAACGTCGCGCACACCGAGCTCGACCTTGCCAACCCCAAGTCGAACGCCAAGAACTCGGGCTTCCTGCCGCAGGAGCGCGCCTGGTTTTCGAAGCTGCTCGAGCAGGGCTGGGTGGACATCGTGCGCGAGCTGCACCCGGGCGAGAAGAACCTCTACTCGTGGTGGTCGAACCGCGGCCGCGCGCGCGAGAAAGACGTCGGCTGGCGTCTGGACTACGTGCTCTGCTCGCCCGAGCTCGCGCCGCGCGTGAAGAAGGCCTGGATCGAGAGGAAGGCCGGGTTGAGCGATCACGCGCCCGTCTGCGTGGAGATCGCGGACGCGTGATCGCGCTCGCGGCTAGTCCTTTTCCTTGCCTTCGCCCTCCTCGGCTTCCTCGTTCTCGAGCTCCTCGACCTTCTTGAGCACTCCGTCGGTCGCGGAGACCACGGCTACCCTCGGTTCCTTGCCGCCGGCGAGCACGATCTCGTAGACGTAGGCGCCGTCGTCCTTCTCGAGCTTGGCCTCGAGCGCCCAGCTGCCCGGGAACTTCGCCCGCGCGGCTTCGATCGCCTGGGCCGGGGTCGTCGCGGCCAGCGTCGCATCCTTCGCGAGCGCCTGCACCAGCGCGATCGAGCGCTTGTGCAGCTTCTCGTTCTCCGTGTTCACGATCTTGCCGCTGCCGGCGTCGATGTTGACCTCGCGCGCGGCCTCGCCCTTCCCGAGCACGACGCTGCAGATCACGCGGCCGCCTTCGTTCTCGATCTCGGCGCCGAGGAACTGCGTGCCGGGCTCGCTCTGCTGCGCGATCGCGATGCCCGCGGCGAGGCTCAGCACGGGCTGGTGTTCGACGGGGATCTCGTGTTCTTCCTGGGCGCCGTGCCGGTCGGCCTTGCAGGCGCAGAGTCCGAGCAGCAGGACGGCGGCGAGACGGGGGCTGGAGCTCTGGTTCATGACGAGTGCGACTCCTGGCTGGGGTGGTTCTGCGCGGCACGGTCCGCCCCGAAGTGGGGAGACGCGGCCGTGCTGTTCGAGAGAACGATGCGGAAGCACGAGCCCACGCCGAGCGCGCTCGAGAGCTCGATGCGCCCGCGGCAGGTCTCGACGGCGCGGCGCGCGATCGCGAGCCCGAGTCCCGCGCCCTGCGAACTCGACGCGGCCTGGGCGAGCCGTTCGAAGCGCTCGAAGACGCGCGTCTGGTCCTCCGGCGCGATGCCGGGGCCGTCGTCGACGACCTCGATCGCCGACTCGCCCGGAGAGAGTGTGCGCACGCGCACGCGGATGTGCCCCGCGCTCGGCGTGTAGCGGATCGCGTTGTCGAGCACGTTGAAGAGCGCCTGGCGCAGCAGCAGGGGATGCGCGACGGCCTGAACGTCCGGCTCGAACTCGCAGGCGAGCTCCTGCCCGCGCTCCTCGGCCAGCACGCCGCACGCGGCGACGACCTCGCGCGCCACGTCGCCGAGCGCGATCGGCGTCGAGCGCCGGTCGGCCTGCGCGCCCTCGGCGCGTGCGAGGCCGAGCAGCTGCTCGATCAGGTTCGTCAGGCGTTCGACCTCCTCGAGCATGCTCGAGATCGCCTCGCGGCCGCGCGCATCGACTCCACGCCGCAAGGCCTGCTCGCCCACGAGCCGCATCGCGGTCAGCGGCGTGCGCAACTCGTGCGAGACGTTCGAGCTGAAGCGTCGCAATTCTAGGATCGCCGACTGCAGGCGCTCGAGGACCCCGTTGAACTCCTGCGCCAGCCTGTCGAACTCGTCGTGCGTCCCGGAGACGGGCAGGCGCGCACTCGAGTCGTCCGCTCCCACACGTTCGGCCGCGCAGGCGAGTGCGGCGGCGGGAGTGAGCGCGCGTCCCGCGAGCCAGTAGCCGAGGAACAGCGCGCAGCCCAGGGCCAGCGCGGTGCCGCCGCAGAGCACCACGAGCAGCACCGCAAGCGAACGCGAAGTCTCGGAGCTGTCCAGCGCGAGCAGGGCCTGGAGTTCGCGTCCCGCGGCCTGGAATCGGCGCGAGGCGAGCAGCAGCGGGCGGCCGTCCGGACTGCTCGGATCGTCCTTGGCGAGCGCGGACAGCAGCTCGCCCGCGGGAGGGAGTGCGAGCCTCGTCCAGGCCGGCGATGCGTAGGCCGTCGATCCGTCGGCATCGAGCAGTACGAAAGCGGCGAAGCCCTGCTCCTCCAGCTCCTCCGGATTGGAGAGGCCTTCCTCGGCGAGCACCTGTTCGAGACGCGACAGCTGTTCCTCGGCACGTCCGCGCAGCTCGTTCTCGAGGCGCGCGCGCACGATCGCGTACACCCCGGTGCTGAAGGCGAGCAGGACCAGGCTCAGCCCCGCGACGTAGAGCGTCGAGAGCCGCAGCCGGACGCTCGAGCGCCAGGCCTTCACGGGCCCGCCTCGCCGAGCTGGAAGCCGATCCCGCGCACGGTCTGGATCAGGCGCAGGGGGTACGGGTCGTCGAGCTTGCGCCGCAGGTGCGCGATGTGCACGTCGATCACGTTGTCGAGCGGCGTGGCGCGCGGGATCTGCCTCCAGACGATCTCCGCGATGCGCTTGCGCGAGACCGGCGCGCCCGCATTCCGCAGCAGCAGCTCGAGCAGCTCGAACTCCTTCGCGGTCAGGCCGAGCTCGCGCCCGGAGCGGAAGGCGCGCCGCGCGACCAGGTCCGCCTCGACGTCCGCGTGCTGCAGCCGCAGCGCGGGCTCCGCCCGGGAGCGGCGCATCAACGCGCGCAAGCGCGCGAGCAGCTCGTCGAAGGCGAAGGGCTTGACCAGGTAGTCGTCCGCTCCGCAGTCGAGACCCGCGACGCGATCCTCGAGCGCATCGCGCGCGGTGAGCGCCAGCACGGGCAGGCTCGAGCCGCGGGCGCGCAGCTCGCGCAGCCGCTCCAGACCGTCGCCGTCGGGCAGACCGAGGTCGAGGATCAGCACGTCGAAGGCCGCTGCCCGTGCGCGCTCGAAGCCCGCCAGGCCGGTGGCCTGCGCCTCGACCTCGTGGCCTTCGGCGTGCAGATCCTGCGCGAGGGTCTCGCGCACCTTGCGTTCGTCTTCGATCAGGAGCACCCGCATGCGGCCGGTCATGCTATGCGGGGCCGAGGCGAGCGGCATCGAGTCGCTGCCTGAAGAGTTCTTCAGGCGCAGAGGCAGCGGACGCCTGCCCTTCGGAGCGCTAGCATTGCACGCCATGCAACGCCCCCTGCGCGTCGTGCTCCAGCTCGCGCTGCTCGGAATCGTCTTCGCAGGCGGCTGGTTCGTGCACGAACGTGTCGCAGGCGGCGGCCAGGCCGACGCCGAGGCGGAGACGGCTCCGGTCGATCCCGCGCAGATGGCAGTGCCCGTGCGCACGGCCGAGGTGACCGAGGGCTCGCTGCCGCGCACGCTGGCCTTCCTCGGCATGTTGCGCGCGAGCCCCGGGTCCGAGTTCGCGCTCAGCTCGCGCAGCGGCGGTCGCGTGATCGCCGTGCACGGTGCCTCCGGCCAGCAGGTCCATGCGGGCGAGGTGCTGGTCGAGTTCGAGCGCGCGCCGCTCGAGGCCGCGAAGCTCTCGGCCGATGCGGAGCTGCGCTCGGCCGAGCTCGCGCTCGAGTCCTTCGGCCCCGAGGACGAGCGTCGGCGGCTCGAGCTCGAATCCGGCGTGCAGCGAGCGCAAGCCGACGTGCAGCTCGCCGCGACACGCGTCGAGCGCCTCGCGACGCTCGCCGGAGACGGCCTGGCCGCGCCTAAGGCGCTCGAGGAGGCGCGCAACGCCGCCGCACAGGCCGTGCGAGAGGTCGAGTTGGCGCAGCAGGCGCGCGAGAGCTGGACCAAGAAGGGTTCCGAGCTCGAGCGCTCGACGCGCGCGGCGGCGCTCGACGTTCGGCGCGCGGCGCAGCACGAGGCGCAGGCGTTGCTCGAGGCCGCGCAGCTCACCTCGCCCGCGGACGGTCAGCTCGTGCACTTCGAAGTGCGCGCGGGCGACCGGCTCGAGCCGGGCGCGAGCGCGGGCACACTGCTCGCGCACGCCGGCCGCGAGCTCGTGTGCGGACTGCTGCCTTCCGACGTGCACGCGCTGCACGCGGGGCTCGTCGCGCACTGGGACGAGGCCGGCGCACCCTCGCGCAGCGGCCACGTGATCGCGACCAGCGCTGCGGTCGATCCCGCGACGGGCACGGTCGAGGTGCGCATCGCTCCCGACGAGGCGAGCGCGGGGATCCCCGGCGAGCTCGTGCGCGGCGAAATCGTGCTCGAGCAGCTCTCGGGCGTGCTGCTCGTGCCGCAGACGGCGCTGGTGCGCGCGGAGGGGTCCAGCGCCGTCGTGCTCGCGGGCGCCGGCGGGATCGCGCGGCGCGTGCCGGTCGAGGTGCTCGCGCGCCATGCCGGGCTCGCGGCCGTGCGCGGCGAGTTGCACGCGGGCGAGCAGGTGATCGTCGAGGGCGCCTACAACCTGCCCGAGGGCGCGCGCACGGTGCGCATCCCGGAGGCGGCGGCCGCGCCGCCGGTCGAGGTGAAGTGAGGATCGTCGAACACGCGCGGGCGCACGGGCGCGCGCTCTTCGTGCTGCTCGGCCTGCTGCTCGCGGCCGGCGTGCACGCGACCTGGAACTCCGCGCGCAGCGTGTACCCGCAGATCTCGCTCGCGCGCATCGCGGTCATCGCGCAGCGCGGCGAATCACCCGTGCGCGGCGTGCTTGCGGCCGTCACGCGCCCGATCGAGCAGGCGATCAGCACCGTGCCCGACCTGGTGCGCGTGCGCTCGAAGACCGTGCGCGGGGCGGCCGAGCTCAACCTCGACTTCCGCTCGGGCGCGAACATGAGCGAGGCGCTCGCACTCGTGCGCTCGCGCGTGGCGCAGGCGGGCCTGCCATCGGACGTCTCGGTCGAGGTCGAGCGCCAGGCACCCTCGCTCTTCCCAGTGCTCTCGTTCAACCTCGTGCCCGGCGCTGCGCAAAAGGACGACGCGCTCGCGCGCGCGCGCCTCACCGACTGGGCCGAGCTCGAGTTGCGCCCGCGCATCGCGCGCCTGCCGGACTGCTTCTTCGTCACGCTGCAGAGCGCGGACCGGCGCGAGTACGTGTTCGAGGCCGATCCGCGGCGGCTCGCGCAGGCGGGCGTCGCGCTCCCGGCACTCGAGCAGGCGATCGCCGCCTCGGACGTGGTGCAGGCGGTCGGCCGCTCGGCGAGCGAGGGGCTGCAGTTCCAGCTGCTGGTCGACGGCCGGCTGCGCACGAGCGACGAGCTGCTCGCGCTCGCTGTCCCGCGCGCGAACGGCGCGCCGGTGCGCCTCTCCGAGCTGGGCGAAGTGGTCGAGAGCACGCAGGAGCAGACGCTGGTCGTGACCGCGGGCGGCGAGCCGGGGATCGTGGTCAGCGTGTTCTTGCGCGATGGCGGGCGCGTGACCGACCTCTCGCGCGACGTGAACGCGATCCTGGACGAGATGCGGCCGCACCTGCCGGGCGGCGCGCGCTTCGAGCCGGTCTACGACCAGTCGCGGCTCGTGGACGAGTCGGTGCAGGGCGTGCGCGACGCGATCGCGCTCGGCGCGCTGCTCTCGATCCTGGTGATCTTCGCCTTCCTGGGCGAGTGGCGCATCACGCTCGTGGCCGGGCTCTCGATCCCGATCTCGGTGCTGCTGACGCTGGCCGCCTTTCCGCTGCTCGGCGAATCGCTCAACCTGATGAGCCTGGGGGGTCTGGCGGTCGCGATCGGCCTGGTGATCGACGATGCGATCGTCGTGGGGGAGAACATCGCGCGCAAGCTGGCGGCGCTCGGCGGAGCGCTGCGCGGCCGGGCCGCGCGCGATGCGATCGCGGACGGGACCTCCGAGGTGCTCGGCGCGATCGTCGGCTCGTCGCTGACGACCGTGGTCGTGTTCGTGCCGCTCGTGCTGCTCGAGGGTGTCGTGGGCCAGTTCTTCCGCAGCCTGGCGGTCGCGCTCGGTCTCTCGATCCTGGCCTCGATGCTCGTCAGTCTGGTCTACGCACCGCTGTGCCTCCTGCTGCCGGTGCTGACGCCGCGCTCGAGCGGCGAGCGGCGCTGGAGTGCCGCGCTGCGCCGCGGCTATGCGCGCGCGGCGCGCGCCGTGGTCGAGCATCCGCTGCCGGCCGTGGTGGTGCTCGTCGCGCTGCTCGTGGCGGGCATCGCGGGCCTGGGTGGCCTACGCACCGGCTTCCTGCCCGAGATGGATGAGGGCGGCTTCGTGCTCGACTACAGCCTGCCCGTCGGCTCGAGCCTGGCCCAGACCGACGCCGCCTGCCGGCGCATCGAGCACGTGCTGCTCGAGACGCCCGAGGTCGCGGCCCTCTCGCGCCGCACGGGAGCGGAGCTGGGCTTCTTCGCCACCGAGCAGTTCACCGGAGACATGCTCGTGGGCCTCGTGCCGCGCGCCAAGCGCACGCGCAGCATCTTCGAGGTGCTCGACGGCCTGCGCGAGCGCCTCGCGCGCGAGGTGCCGCAGGCCGAGGTCGAGTTCGTGCAGGTGATGCAGGACACGATCAACGACATGGCCGGCAACCCCGATCCGATCGAGGTCAAGCTCTTCGGCGCCGACTATCCGACGCTGCAGCGCGCCGCGGACGAGGTCGAGCGCGAGCTCGACCACACTCCGGGCATCGTCGATGTCAAGAACCACGTCTCCTTCGGCAGCCCCGAGATCTCCTGGCGCATCGATCCGGCGCGCGCGGCAGCGCTCGGCTTCACCACCGAGCAGGTGGCCGACCAGCTCTCGATGCAGCTGCTCGGCAAGGTCGCGACACGCATCCAGGAGGGCGAGCGCTACGTCGACGTGCGCGTGCGCTACCCCGATGAATGGCGCGTGCCGCGCATCGACCCCGAGGGCGGATCGGTGCCGCTCTTTCTCGGGCCGGTCGCGCTCGCGCAAGGCTCGCCGATGGTTCCAATCGGCGAGGTGGCGCACTTCGTGCGCGAGACGAACGAGAACGAGCTCGAACGCGAGAACCAGAACCCGATGGTGCGCGTGACGGCTGCGGTCGCGGGCATCGACCTCGGCAGCGCCAGCCACGCGGTGGACGCGCACCTCGCGAAGCTTGCGCTGGATCCTTCGGTGCGCGTCGTGCAGGGCGGCCAGGCGCAGAGCAGCAAGGCGGCCTTTGCGAACATGCTGACCGTCTTCGGCATCGCGGCGGGCCTGGTGTTCCTGCTGCTGGTGCTGCAGTTCCGCTCGATCAGCCTGCCGCTGGTGATCTTCCTCGCGCTGCCCTTCGGCATGCTCGGCGGGCTCTACGCGCTGCGCCTGGGCGGCGTCGCGCTCAACGTCAGCTCGGGCATGGGCCTGATCATGCTCGTCGGCCTGGTGGTCAAGAACGGCATCATCATGATCGAGTTCGCGCAGGAGCTCGCGCGCACGGGGTTGAGCGAGCGCGAGGCGATCCTCGAGGCCGCCAGCGTGCGCCTGCGGCCGATCCTGATGACGACGGTGGCGGCGATCGCGGGCCTCTTGCCGCTCGCGATCGGGATCGGGGCGGGCTCGGAGCTGCAGAAGCCGCTCGCGATCGCGGTCATCGGCGGGCTGGTGCTCTCGACGCTCTCGACGCTCTTCATCGTGCCGCTGGGCTGCGCCTGGATCGTTCCGAGTCGCCCCGCGCGGGAGCCTCACGATGCGTCGTGAGTGCGCAGCCATCGTGTTCGTGCTCCTCGCCGGCTGTGCCAGCGTGAAGGAGCCTGTCTTGCCTCCGCCTCCGGCGCCCGAGTTGGCCGCGCAGCCGCTGACACGCGCGCGCTGCGTCGAACTCGCGCTCGAGAGCGTGCCCAACGCCGCGACCTGGCGCGCGCGCCTCGAACGCGCGCAGGCGGCGCTCGCGGGCGCCAAGCGGCTTCCGAATCCCTCGCTCGCGCTCAACTTCGAGGACTTCGGGATCCCGGGCATCGCCTCCTCGGCGCCGGTGCAGACGACGCTGATGCTGGGCGAGGCGCTCGCGGACGTCGCTTCGCGCAAGCGTCGCACGCGCGCAGCCGAACACGAGCTCGCGGCCGAGGAGGCGCGCCTCGTGGCCGAGCGCGACCAGCTCGCGGCGGAGGTCTCCGCGGCCTACGACGAGCTCGTCGCGGCGCGCGCACGCGTCGAGATCGACGCCGAGCTCACGCAGATCGCGCAGACGCAGCAGACAGCCGTCGCGCGCTTCGTCGAGGTGGGCGAATCACCGCGGCTCGAGCTCGAGAAGGCCCAGGCGGAGCTGCTCGACGCGCAGATGCAGGCCGCGCGGGACGAATCGGCGGCGCGCGCACGCGAGATCGAGCTGGCCTTCGCACTCGGCTTCGAGCGGCCGCTGTCGCTCGCGCTGAGTGAGGAGCTCACCCCCGCGCTTGCGCAGGAGCACGAGGGGCTGGAGGCGCAGCTCGAGCGCGCCACCCAGCGCAGCCCTGCGCTCGGCGCGGCGAAGGAGGACTACGAGGCCGCGCTCGAGCGCGCGCACCTCGCCGCTTCGGGCGTGCGGTTCCTGCCGACGGTGCGCGCCGGGCCGCGCACGGTCGGCGGCGACACGCTCGCCGTCGCGGAGATCGAGACGGAGCTGCCGCTCTTCGACCAGCGGCAGTCCGAGCGCAGCGCGGCCTCGGCCGAGCTGCTCGCGGCCGCTGCCGCCGTGCGCGCGGCGGCGCACGAGCTCGCGCGCAGCGTCTCGATCGCGAGTGCGGCGATCACGGCCGCGCGGACGCGGCTCGAGGAACAAGCGCAGCCGCTCGCCGAGCAGCGCGCGAGCATCCGCGCGCGCACGCAGCAGCAGTTCGAAGCGGGCGAGGCGAGCTACCTCGAGCTCGTCAACGCGCGCCGCGACGAGGTGCAGGCGCGCGCGGGCGTGCTGGAGGCCCAGCTCGAGCTGGCGCACGCGCGCACGGAGCTCGCACGCGTGCTCGGCAACCCGTGAAAATTCCAGCCCGCCTGGTTTTTTGACGGCCACCGTCAAAAAACCAGGCGGGCTGGGATTTTCACAGGGCCGGCCGCGGCCCGGTGCGGAAGTCGATCAGCTCGATCTCGAGCTTGGTCTCGCCGCGGAAGGTGTTCCACTTGGGCGAGTAGACGGCGTGGATGTTCTCGCCCTTCACGAGCTCGCCCGCGCGCGCGGCCATGCCGAAGGCCATGCCCTTCAGGACCTTCGCGCCGCTGCGGAATTGCACCTGCAGGTGCGTCTTGTCCGCGCCGACGATGCGCGGCTCCTCCGCGAGGCGCAGGCCGCAGGAGAGGAACACGGGCCGGTCGTTCTGCTCGCCGAAGGGCCGCAGCCGGTCGATCTGGCGCATCAGCTCCTCGTCGAGCTGCACGAAGGGCAACTCCTGGTCGATCAGGATCTCGCGCGCGGGGAACTCGACGCCGCCGAGCAGCTCTTTCGCTCGCGCGCAGACCGCGCTGCGGAAGAGCTCGAGGTGCTGCGTCTCGAGTTCGAGGCCCGCGGCCTGTTCGTGGCCGCCGTAGCGGCGCGTGTGCGCCTTGCCGCCGTGCAGCGCCTCGAGGATGCTGAAGCCCGGCACGGAGCGCGCGCTGCCGCGGCCGCTCGCTCCGTCGAGGCCGATCACGACCGCGGGCCGTTCGAAGCGCTCGACCAGGCGCGCGGCGACGATGCCGACGACGCCCTGGTGCCAGCCCTCGCCCGCGACGATCAGCACCGGGTGCTGCTCGCGGTCGGCGAAGGGTTCGGCGGCGCGCAGCGCGTGGCCGAGCACGCCGAGCTCGATGCGCTTGCGCTCCTCGTTCAGGAGATCGAGTTCGTTCGCCGCGCGGCGCGCTTCGTTCGGATCGGTGGCGAGCATCAGCTCGACCGCCTTGTGCGCACTGCCCAGGCGGCCCGAGGCGTTGATGCGCGGGCCGATCTTGAACGCCACGTCGTCGGCCTCGAGGCGCTGACCGGAGATCTTGGCCACGTCGAGCAGCGCGCGCAGGCCGGGGTTCTTCGAACTCTCGAGCGCGCGCAGGCCGTAGCGCGCGAGGATGCGGTTCTCGCTCACGAGCGGCACGACATCGCACACGGTGGCGATCGCGACGTAGGCCATCGCCTCGACGAGGAAGTCGCGCAGCTCGGGGCGCACGCGCTGCGAGCCGGAGAGCTCGACCGCCAGTCCCCAGGCGAGCTTGAACGCGACCGCGCCGCCGCAGAGTTCGCGGAAGGGGTACTGCGAGCTCGCCAGCTTGGGGTTGATGATCGCGACCGCGGGCGGCAGCTCGCCCGACTCGGGCGGCTCGTGGTGGTCGGTCACGATCGTGTCGATGCCCAGTGCCGCGAGCTCGCGGATCGTCTCCAGCGACGAGGTGCCGTTGTCGACGCTGATCACGACGCTCGCGCCGACCGACTGCGCACGCGCGATCGAGTGCGGACCGAAGGCGTAGCCGTCGGTGAAGCGGTTGGGGATGTGCCAGTGTGCGCGCGCTCCGACGAGCGCGAAGAGGCGCATCAAGAGCGTCGTGCCCGTGACGCCGTCGACGTCGTAGTCGCCGTGGACGAGGATCGTCTCGCCGCCCTCGATCGCGCGTGCGAGGCGTGCGGTCGCCGCGCGCATGCCCGGCAGGAGCGCCGGGTCGTGCAGCGAGCCGAGCTTGGGGTCGAGGTGCTCGACCACGCGCTCGTGCTCGAGGATCCCGCGCGCGGCGAGCAGCGCTGCGAGCGAGGGGTGCAGCCGGTGCGCGCGCACGAGATCCTCGGCGCGCGCGCGGTCGAGCGTGCGCAGCCTCCAACTCGTTTGCGTGGCGAGGATCGGCAGCATGCGCGCCGAGGTTAGGGGAGCGCGCCGCGCACGTCCACGTCGGAGTCGTCGTCCTCGCCGCCGGGCTGGCCGTCGTGGCCGAGCGAGAGCAGCGTCGGCCGCAGGGACCCCGGTGTCGGCGGTGCGTAGGAGTATTCGTTGCCCCAGGGATCCTTGGGCACGACGAACGCGTCGCCGAGCAGCGTGCTGCCCTGTGCATCCGGTTGCACCAGCGCCTCGAGCGAGCTGGGAAACTTGCCCTCGTGCTGTGAGCTCCAGCGCTCGAGCGCCGCCTGCAGCACCAGGATCTCCGACTGCGCCTGCGCCTGGCGCTTGCGCGAGGCGTTCTTCATCAGCCCCGGGCCGAGCACGAAGTGGTAGAGCAGGAACACGACCAGCGTGGCGAAGCCGACCAGGCCGCCGAGCAGCATCCAGACGCCGGCACGGGATTGAGGGACCGGCTCAGCCATCGACGCGCAGGTCCGTGTCGGCACCCGTGCCACCGGGCACGCCGTCGCGGCCGAAAGAGAGGATTCCGGGGTGCGGGTTTGCGGATGTCGCCGGCTCGTACGAGAGCTCGTGGCCCCAGCCGTCGTGTGGAAGCTCCTGCAGGTAGGTGGAACCGTCTGGGCCGGGCTGCAGCAGCAGCTCGAGCGACTCCGGGTAGCGATCACCGTGTTCCGCGGCGTACTTCTTCAGCAGCTCGGAGACCCGCAGCAACTCGAACATCGTCTGCTTGCGCTCGGTCGTGCCAAGTTTGCGCACGATCTGCGGCACAACCAGCGTCGCGACGAGGCCGACGACGACGATCGAGCCGAAACACCCGCCGACACCGAGCACGATCCAGAGCCAGAGCTTCGACTTCGGCTGTTCCCCGCTGCTCGTGTCGCCCGCGTGCGACCACTGGCCCGCCGGAGGCGGTCGCGGATCGTGGGGCAGCGGCGGCGTGTCGGTCGGACTCATTGGCGAGCAACTCGAATGCGCCAGCCTACCCGCTGCGGCGCTCTCGATCGAGCTAGAGCGTGTCGCTGTCGAGGTCGGCGTTCATGCCCACGCCGCCCGGCTGGCCATCCGCGCCCAGCGAACGCACGCGCGGCTTGGGGTGCTCAGGTGTCGGTTGTTCGTAGAGGAACGAGCGCTTCCACGGGTCGAGCGGCAGCTCCTGCTGGTTGCCGAAGTAGGTCTTGCCGTCCTTGCCGATCTCGACCAGCGCTTCGAGCGTGCGCGGGTACTCGCCGTTGTTCCGGCTCGCGTAGACGAGCAGCGCATCCTGGATCCAACGGATGTCGTTCAGCGCCTTGCCGCGCGCGACCTCGGCGGGATCCGAGCGCGAGAAGAGGTTCTGCAGCGCAGCGGGCTTCAGGATGCGGATCAGCGCGATGCCACCGAGCGTGAGCACCGCGGTCAGGATCGCGAATTGGATCCAGGGACGCGAAGCGGACTGCGATTGCGATTGCGCCGAACTGCCGAGAGGGGGGGACATCTCGGCGCAGAGGATAACACGAATTGCGATCAGCGTTCGTCGAGCAGCTGGTCGCTGTCGATGTCCGCGTCATCGCCCTCGCCGCCGGGCTTGCCGTCGGCACCGTAGGACCAGACGCGCGGAAGCGGGTGCTCGGGAGTGGGAGGCGCGTACTGGTATTCGCGTTTCCACGGATCCTTCGGGATGCGGCCGTTGTAGCCCTCGAGGTAGCAATGGCCGTTCGCGTCGGGTGTGACGAGTGGTGTGAGCGACGTCGGATACGCGTCGTTGTTGTTGATCGAGTACTCGGTCAGCGACTGGATGATCGTGGAAACATCCGCCATCGATCGCGTCCTGGACGACACTCCGTGTTGCGGCACGCGACTGGGAATCATCTGCAACGCCCCCGCGATCAGCACCACCACACCGAGCGCGACCCAGTGCCAATAGCGCTTCTTCGGCTCTCCCGTCTCGCAGCACTCCTTCATCTCTCCTCCTTGGACAGCTGATCGCTGTCGATATCGGCATCCTCTCCCTCGCCACCTTCCATTCCGTCGGCGCCGAGCGAGAGCACGCGCGGGAGCGGGTGCTCGGGCGTCGGCTCGACGTAGACATACGGCCGCTTCCACGGATCGAGCAGCACGCGGTCCTCGCCATCGCGCAGCACGAGGCGGCCGTCCATTCCGCGCGTCACCCGTTCGGCCTCGAGTACCTGGCGCGGGAGCCACAGTCGCAGCGCCACGAAGGGCAGGAGCAGGACCGCGCCGGCCCACACCACCCGTCTCAATCTGCGCTCGGCGTTGTGCACGAGCGCTCCGACGTCCGGCTCAGGGCTTGTCTTCCCAGCTCTTCACGTCTTCGGATTCGCCGTCGCCGCCCTCGCGCTTGTCGCGGCCGTAGCTCCACAGGCGCGGCCTGTCTTGGCCGGGCCCGGGCGGCGCGTAGCCGTAGCCGTTGCCCCAGGGATCCTTGGGCGGGTGCGAAGCGGGGAGATAGGTGAAGCCGTGCGGGTCGGCGACCCACAGCGCGCCGAGGTGTTCGGGGTAGTTGCCGTTGGCCTCGCGGTAGGCCTCGAGGGCGCCGAAGACGAGCTGCATGTCCTCGCGCACCTTGGCGCGCTTGTCCTGCGCGAACTTCTCCGCGTAGTGGCCCGTGAACCAGGCCGCGAAGGCGCCGATCGCGGTCACGACCAGCGCGCAGCCGACGACGCCGCGAACGGCGAGCGACGCGGCGGGCGCGGCGCGCGCTTGGTCAGGAGCCGCCGGGGGCGTCGAAGAGGGTTCCATGAAGCTTCGCGCGCCATCATCCAGGCTTTGCGACGCGCTTCCAGTCCGAACTGCCGGGGTGCTTGTCGCGACGGCCTCCGGGCGCGAGACTGGACGCGTGGCCTCTCCCCGCGCCGACCCGCCCAACGCCTACCGGCTGCTGCCCTCGATCGACGAGGCGCTGCGCGATCCCGCGCTCGCCGCGGGAGCCAAGCGCGTCCCGCGCGAGCTCTTCGCGCGCTTTGTCGCGCAAGCGCTCGAGGAACTGCGCGCGGAGATCAAGTCGGGCCGGCTCGACGCCTTGGCCCTCGAGAAGCACCTCGCCGCGGGCGCGCTCGCCAAGGCGGTCGAGGCGCGCATCCTGCGCGAGGACGGTGCCGGTCTGCGGCGCTGCGTCAACGCGACCGGTGTCGTGCTCAACACAGGCCTTGGCCGCGCGCCGGTGCACCCCGAGGTCGCCGAGGCGATGGCCGAGGCCGCGCGCAGCTACTGCGTGCTCGAAGTCGACCGCTGGACGAACGAGCGCAACCAGCGCGACGATCGGCTGGCCGAGCTGCTCGCGCGGATGTTCGGCGTCGAGAGCGCGATCGTCGTCAACAACAACGCGGGCGCGGTGCTGCTGCTGTTCCAGACCTTCGCGGGCGGCAAAGAGGCGATCGTCTCGCGCGGCGAGCTGGTCGAGATCGGCGGCTCGTTCCGCGTGCCCTCGGTGATGGAGCGCGCCAACGCGCAGCTGGTCGAGGTCGGCACGACCAACCGCACGCGCATCGCCGACTACGCCGGCGCCATCGGGCCGAACACGGGTCTCTTGGTGAAGGTGCACACGAGCAACTTCCGCGTCGAGGGCTTCACCGAGGAGGTCGGCGCGGCCGAACTCGCAGCGCTCGGGCGCGAACGCGGAGTCACCAGCGCCTTCGACCTGGGCTCAGGCCTCGTCGAAGGTTCCGGGATGTGCAGCATCGAGGAGCTTCTCGGCGGCGAGCCGCTGGTGCGCGCCGCGGTGGCGAGCGGTGTCGACGTGGTCACGTTCTCGGGCGACAAGCTGCTCGGCGCGCCCCAGGCCGGGATCCTGGTCGGCGCGCGCAGCGCGATCGCGGCGCTGCGCAAGAATCCGATCTACCGCGCGCTGCGCCTGGACAAGGTCGGGATCGCGGGGCTCGAGAAGACGCTCGAACTCGTGCTCGCCGGTCGCGGCGACGAGATTCCCGTGCGGCGCATGCTGCGCGCGAGCGCGGCGGAGCTCGAACCGCGCGCCAAGGCGATCGCGCAGCGCATCGCGGCGATCCCGGGACTCGATGCGGCGGTCGTGCCCGGCGCATCGCAGCCGGGCAGCGGCAGCGCGCCGGGTGTCACGCTTCCGACCTTTTGCGTGCGCGTCGTGCACGCCAAGCTCTCGGCCGGCGGTCTCGCGACCGCCTTGCGCGCGGCGCAGGTACCGGTCTTCGGGCGAGTGCAGGAAGGGGCGCTGCTGCTTGATCCGCGCACGCTCCTGCCCGGAGACGAGGAAGATCTGCTCGCGGCCTTCGTCCCAGTGTCCGGCGCCGACTGAGCCGGCCGCCGACCCTGCGCCACACCCGACCCCGCGCCCCTTCCCGATGCCCCGAACGAGCACGCGGACCGCCCTTCCGACCTCATGTGAGCCCGTTGCGCTGCCCGGAGGGGAGCGCGAGTTCGACGGCGAGCTCCGCGCGCGCATCGCGGACCGCAGCGCGCGCGTGGGCGTCATCGGCCTGGGTGCGGTTGGATTGCCGCTCGCCGAGGCCTTCCTCGAGGCGGGCTTTCGGGTCGAGGGCTACGACTCCGACGCGCAGCGCGTCGCGGAGCTCACGCGCGGGTTGAACCCGCTCGAGCACCTCGCGCCCGGGATGGTGCAGCGCATGCGCGCCTGCGGCCGCTTCGAGCCGAGCGCCGACGAGTCGCGCCTGGCCGAGCTCGACGTGGCGCTCGTCTGTGTGCCGACGCCGCTCGACTCACGAGGCGCGCCCGATCTGGGCTGCGTGCGCGCGGCGGCCCGCATGCTCGCTCAGCGGCTGCCCGCGGGCGCGCTGATCGTGCTCGAATCGACGACCTGGCCGGGGACCACGCGCGAGGTTCTGGGGGAGATCCTGCGCGCGCACGGCCGCGCACCGGGCGAGGACCTGCTGCTGGCGTACTCGCCCGAGCGCGAGGACCCCGGCCGCGAGGGCGCGCGCACCGCGACGATTCCCAAGCTCGTCGGCGGCACCTGCGAGCGCTCGCGCCGCGCCGCAGCGGAGCTGTACCGCGCGGCCGTGCGTGAGGTGCACGAGGTCTCGAGCGCGGAGATCGCCGAGGCCGCCAAGCTGTTCGAGAACGTCTTCCGCGCGGTCAACATCGCGCTGGTGAACGAACTCAAGCTGGTGCTCGAGCGCGCGGGCATCGACGTGTGGGAGACGCTCGCGGCGGCGGGCACCAAGCCCTTCGGGTTCCAGCGCTTCGCGCCCGGTCCGGGCACGGGCGGCCAGTGCATCCCGGTCGATCCGCGCTACTACGCCGCGTTCGCGCAGGCGCTCGGCATGCGCGCGCGCCTGGTCGAGGAGGCCGACGCGCTCAACCGCGCGATGCCCGCACACGTCGTCGAGCGCACGCGCGCGGCGCTGGGCTCGCGCGGGACGTCGCTCGAGGGCGCGCGCGTGCTCGTGCTCGGCGTGGCGTACAAGAAGGACGTCGACATCACCTCGGAATCGCCCGCGCTGGAGATCCTGCGCCTGTTCGCGGCGGGGGGCGCGGAGGTTGCCTACAGCGATCCGCACGTCGAGGAGCTCGCGCCGAGTGGGCTGCGCTCGCGCGAGCTCGACGCGCGCGCTCTCGAGTCGAGCGACGCGGTTGTGCTCGTCACCGACCACTCGCGCTTCGACTACGCGCTGGTTGCGCGGCACGCGCGACTGGTCGTCGACACGCGCCGCGCCTTCGCCGAGCGCGGCCTCGCGCACGCAAACGTGGTCGGGGCCTGAAGCGCCGGCTTCGCGCGCCTACTTCACGCTCTGCCCGCCGATCACCCAGCCGTCGAAGCTCCCAGCCGGGACCCAGGGGAGCAGGGTGTGCACCGCGGCGAGCCGGTCGGCGTCGGACTCGCTCGAATCCTCGGCGATCCGCATCAGGAAGGTCTTCGCCCGCTCGCGCTCGCCGTTGCCGGAGTTGATCAGCACATTGCCCGCCACGAGCACCGCGTTGCGAGTGGGAATACCCTGGGCGGAATCCGTGCGCAGGCCATGCATCGATTCGAGCTCGTTGAGCAGTTCCGTGCCCGAGGCCCGGCCCAGGCTCGAGGTGAGCAGCGCCTGCGAGCGCACGCTCACGTCCGGATCGGTGCGCGCGATTCCGAGCAGCACCGGCTCGCCCTCGCCCTGCAGGCCCGAGACGATCATCTTGCGCGCCAGCGGATTGCCGCCGGCCGAGACCAGGTCGCTGTAGCGTTCGGCCAGGGCCTCCGCTCCGCCCTCGCGCATGCCGAGCAGCGTGAACTCGTTGTACATGCTGCTGTTCGCCAGGCGCGCGAGCGAGAGCGCCGCGAGGTCCACCGGTGCGGAGGTCGCGATCGCGTAGGCGATCGCGCTGCGCAGGGCGGCGTTCCCGCGCGAGTCGGCGAAGAGGTTCTCCGCCAGCGGCAGCCAACTCGCCGCGTCCGTGCGCAGCAGCGCCGAGAGCGAGAGCTTGACCGCGGTGGGGTCCTGCCCCTCGGTCAGGAACAGCGCGCGGAATTCCTCCAGGCCGCGTCCGTCCGCGAGGTTCTCGGCCATGTGCACGAGCAGCGAGCTGTAGAGCTCGGCCTGCTCGGGATGCAGACCGCGCAGCTCGAGGATCTTGCCCAGGAAGCTGAGGTCGAGCACGAAGCGTTCCCCCGCGCGCGCCTCGATCAGCTGCTGGGCGAGATCCTGCTGCTCGGGTGCGGCCACCGCGGCGAGCGCCTCGAGCACGTGGACGGTGAACGCGTGGCCGTCCACCGCGACCGTGCACCCCGCAGAGCTGTAGCAGGAGACCGCCGCTCCCAGACCCAGGACGCAGCCCGCGCGCGCGACCTCGTCCTCCTGCAGTGCGCCTCCGGCGAGCAGTGCGAGAGCCTCCTCGCAGCGCGCCGGCTCGCGCAGCAGCGCCTCGAGCGCCGCGCCGAGCGCGACGGAGTCCTGCGCCGAATAGGAGAGCGCGATGCGCCGCAGGATTGCGACCAGGTCCTCGGCCGCTGGCTCCTCACCGACCGCCACCTCGGCCGCGGGCACGCGGGCCCGCGGCGAGGTCTTCGCGCTCTCGAGCAGGGTCAGCGGATCCTCGCTCGGCGCCGCAGCGGCAGCGGTCGGGTCGAGCGCGAGCTCTCCGGGTCTTCCGGCGCCACACTTGGACTCCCAGCACAGGGCCAGGAACACACAGGCGATGCAGGCGAGGATCCAACGCATGAGAGACTCCGTGTCGTGGTTTCGGGGTGCGGGAGTCGGCTACGGGCACTGGAAGGTCTGGCCGGTCGCGATCGTCCCGATCGTGCCCGCCAACTGGCACTCGCAGCTCGTGTATTCGAGCCAGTGCCCCAGATGAGGAGTGCACTGACAGCGATAGAACTCGATCGCGACGCTCCCGGTCTCCTCGCAGTCGGTCCCCGGATTCGATTCGCCCTGACACTCGAAGTGCGCCGCGACGTGCGTGAAGCCCGTCGCGCAGCGGGACCGACCGAGCACGATGGTCACGCCGAGGATCACGACGTGGGTGTTGCAGATCCGCACCGGCGCGATCGTCGACGTGGCTTCCGCGATGGCTGACGCTCGGACGTGCGGGCAGCCGCTCCCGACCTGAGCCTGGGCGGGTGTGCAGACGGAGGCAGCGAGCGCGAGGGCGGGGAGAATGGCAGCGTTGCAGAGTGTCGCGAGCGGGGTGCGCATGATTCCTCCAGGGTCTTCGGGACGGCACCCGGAGCGGGTGCTTCCACCCCGAAGACGCTCGGACCCCCTCGAGGTTGCGCCTCCGGGGAAGAAAAACCTGGCGCTGGGGAGCTACACTCGCGCCTTCGCGGACCTCCGTCCGTGATCCAAGACCATGTCCGACACCCAAAAACGTCTCACCGACTACGCCGACTGCGCGGGTTGAGCGGCCAAGCTCCCGCAAGGGGAGCTCGCGCACGTGCTGCGCGGCCTCACGACCGGCGAGAAGGACGAGCGCTTGCTCGTGGGACCTGAAAGCTTCGACGATGCAGGCATCGTCGATCTCCGGGGCGTCGAAGGTCTGCCCGCAGATACGAACGTCGCGCTGGTCCAGACCGTGGACTACTTCCCGCCGGTCGTCGACGACCCGTACTTCTACGGTGCGATCGCGGCCGCGAACTCGCTCTCGGATGTCTACGCGATGGGGGGCAAGCCGCTCTCCGCGCTCAACCTGGCCGGCATCCCGCGCGACTTCCCCAAGGAGTGGACCGCCGAGGTCTTCCGCGGCGGCTTTGAGAAGATGCGCGAGGCGCGCTGCATGGTCGCCGGCGGCCACACCGTGGCCTCGAACGAGGCGCTCTTCGGCTTCGCCGTCACCGGCATCGTCGACCGTCGCCGCGTCGCCGCGAACAGCGGCGCGAAGCTGGGCGACCGCCTGTACCTGACCAAGTCGCTGGGCATGGGCACACTGACGACCGCCGGCAAGCGCCAGAAGCTCTCGTGGAAGGAGCTCGAGCCCGCCGCGCGCCAGATGGCGACGCTCAATTCGCTCGCCGCCGACGCCATGAACGCCGTGCGCGCGCACGCCGCGACCGACATCACGGGCTTTGGCCTGGTCGGCCACGCGCGCAACATCGCCGCCGCGAGCGCGGTCACGCTGCGCCTGGAGCTCGCGCGCATGCCGCTCTTCGAGCGCGCCCACGAGCTCGCGAGCGCGGGCTTCCTCTCTGGCGGCGCCAAGCGCGGCCGCAAGGGCCTCGCCGAGGACGTCTCGATCCGCGCGGGCCTGGACGAGACGCTCGTCAACCTGGCCTTCGACGCCGAGACCTCGGGCGGCCTGCTGATCGCCGTCTCCGCCGAGAACGCGCCCGCGCTCGAGCGCGAGCTCGCCGCGCGCAGTCAGCTCGTGTGCGCCCTGGGCGAGGTGCTGCCGCGCGCCGAACGCCTGATTGAGCTCGTCTGAACGTGGCGCGCGCGAGCGAGCTCGATCCCGCAGCCTGCGCGCGCGCGGTCCCCGGCCCGCCCTTCGTGATCGGCGAGCGCGGCTCGCCGCTCGAGGCGCCCGAGAACACGCTGCCCGGCTTCGCGCGTGCGCTGGAGCTCGGCCTCGACGGCTTCGCGGCCGACGTGCGCCCCACGCGCGACCGCGCGCTCGTGCTCGTCGCCGACGAGACGCTCGAGCGCAGCACCACCGGCTCGGGCAAGGTCGCCGAGCGCCGTCTGGTCGAGATCGCGGGCGCCGACGCGGGCGCCAACTTCTCGGCGCGCTTCCGCGGCACGCGCGTGCCGCTGCTCGAGGAGGCGCTGGAGCTCGCGCCGCCCGCGGGTGGCGAGCGCCGCTGGCTGCATGTGCACGAGCGCGGGATCGCCGCCGCGATCGCAGCCGACGCGCAGCGCACCTGCGGCGCGCAGCCGCTGCGCGTCGTCTCCGAAATCCACGACGTGTGCCTGGAGGCGCGCGACGCCGGCCTCGCCGCGATCCTCGTCGCGCGCGTCGCCGAGGAGAAGCTCTTCGACTTCGTGCGCCAGGAGCGCCTCGCGGGCTGCGCGCTGCCGCTCGCGCAGTGGCGCAGCGCGGGCGAGCGCTTCGCGAACATCCACGAGCGCGTCGCGCTCGGCCTCGACGCACCCGCCGAGCAGCTCGAGGCCTGCCGCCTTGGGTTGACGGCGTTCACGACGCGCGAGCCGCTGCGCGCCCTCGCCGTGCGCGCGCTCGCGCGCCTCGCGCCGCAGGACAGCGGTCCCTTCCCGATCACCTGCGAGCCGCTCGAGCTGCAACCCTCGGACACGGGCAGCGCGCGCGGCGACTGGTTCGGCAGCTGGGACAGCCAGGCGCGCGTGCGGAATCCCTTCGCCTTCGCCGTGCGCGTCACCGCCGGCATCCTCCCGCGCCACGGCGCCTTCGAGATCCAGAAGCTGCCGCTGGCCTTCGAGCTCGCGCCCGGCGAGGAAGCGCGCGTGCCCTTCGAGCTCGCCGGCGGAGCCTGGCGGCCCGGCGCCGATCCGTGCTTCTTCGCGCTCATGCGCTGGAGGCGCGCACCCGGTCGCGCCGCCGGCGCGTTGCTGCTCGACGCGCCGCTCGAGCGCGTGCGCACGGCGATCGCCGACGCGCTGCCGACGCGCTTGACGCTGCTGCGCGAAACGAAGAACGACCCGCCCGCGACGATGCTCCTGCGCCGGCGCGGCAGGAGCCTCTTCGTCAGCCTCGAGAGCGGGATCACGCCGCAGCTCGCGCACACGGTGGTGTTCCTCGAGGGCGAGTACTTCTTCGGCGCGCGCGGCGTGCGCGTGCCGCTGCCCGAGGATTTCGATGCGCGCCGTGGCGGTGTGCGCTTCAGCTGCGGCGTGTTCACGCTCGAGCACGGCGAACGGCTCGTGCGCCGCTGGGCCGGCGGCGTGCCGGATCCGGTCGGCTGCGGTTCGCCGGGATATCTGTTTCCGCGCGGGCAGGCGTAGAATCGGGAGCCTCATGAAACTCCACCTTGCCGCCGCCGCGGTCGTTCTGCTCCTCAGCCCGCGCGCCGACACGCTCACGTTTGCGATCGAGAAGGGCGCCAAGCTCGACAAGCACTTCGAGCTTGGCCTCGAGTTCCACTCCGACACGATCCAGATCTCGATCGACGGCAAGCCGCTGCCCGACGAGGTGCTCGAGAAGTTCGAGATCACGATGTCGACCGCCGTCGAGCTCGAGGTCGAGGACGAGTACCGCGCAGTCGAGAAAGGGCGGCCGAGCGAGCTCCTGCGCCATTTCCGCAAGGTTCAGAACCACGAGACCGCGCACGAGGCACTGCCCGCGGGCAAGCCCAAGGATCGCGACGAGACGCACACGAGCCCACTGGAAGATCACGCGGTCGAGTTCCGCTGGAACGCGAAGGACGAGAGCTGGGAGCGCTCCTTCTCCGGCGGCGAGGGCGACAAGGCGAGCCTCGAACCGCTGCACGAGGACATGGACTTCCTTGCGCTCGTCGAGGGCGGCAAGCTCGAGGAGGGCGCGAGCTGGAAGATCGACGTCGCGCACTTCGCGGAGCTCGTCAAGCCCGGCGGCGAGCTCTCGTTCCCGAAGAAGAAGGACGCGAACGTGCAGTTCGAGTTCGGGAAGAACGCCAGCGGCAAGATCGAGGCGAGCTACGGCGGCACGCGCGAGGAAGGCGGGCGCAAGCTGGCCGTGATCAAGCTCGAAGCGCACGTGAAGACCTCGCAGGAGGCCAATCCCGACGCGCCGATGCCGCTCGCGCTCGAGGGCGGGCTCGAACTCGAGGGCGAGTACCTCTGGGACCTCGCCGCGCAGCACCTCGCCTCGTACTCGATCCACGGGCCTGCGACGCTGGTCGCGACGGGCGAGCGCACGCTCACGACCAAGAACGGCGAGGCGACGATGAAGATGCGCTTCGAGTTCGCAGGCGAACTGAAGGCCAAGGGCCGGATCGAGTGAGCTAGCGCGCCGCGCGCGGCCGCGCGAGCAGCGCCTCGATCGAGCGCCGATGCTGCGCGTCGTGCTCGCACATCAGGCGCGACAGGTCGCCGAGGACGAGCGCGCCGTGTCCTTCCTGGACTCCGCTGCGGTGGCGCTGCCCTTCGTCGAGCGCGCGCAGCCGCGCGAGCGCGGTCGAGCGCGCGGCGCGGAAGCGCTGCAGTCCGAGGTAGGGGTCTTTCGCGTTGTAGTCGCGCGCCGCGGCGACGGCGTCGCCGTCGAAATCCTCGAGCCGCGGTGCGTCCTCGGCCAGCAGGCGCTCGATGCGCACGAGGTAGCCCTCGCGTTCGAGATCGGCGAGGTGCCAGAGCTCCTCGCACAGCGACCAGCTCTCCGGATCGGGCCGCGCGCGCGCCCCGGGATCGCCCAGCTGGTCGAGCGCGCCCGTGAGGAAGCGCGGGAACTCCTCGAGCTGCTTCAGGAATTCGTCCACGAGGCGGATTCTAGCGTCCGGGCGAGGCCGCCGAGCAGCGCGCGATTGCAACCCTGGCTGCGGGCGCTTCTAATCCTCGGCCCGCGCGGGAGTGGATCGGTGCTGGTGTGCTGCCCGGTCTTCAAAGCCGGTCGGGGCTCGTGAACAGCGGGCCCGGTGGGTTCGATTCCCATGCACTCCCGCCATTCCGCCCGCGCAAAGCGGGCAGCGCGCGGCTCACCAGCGCGTCAGCAGGCCTGCGAGCACGTCGATGTGCTTCTGCAGGATGAACATGCGCCGGACGTGCGCGAGGCCGTTGCCGGCGCAGAACGGGCAGTCGAGCGGCTCGGGCGGCGGATCGTCACGCACGGTCGAGCTCTGCGCGTGGGCCGTCGCGGGCAGCGTCGCGGCAGAGTTGCTCGAGGCAACGAAGAGGCTCGCTGCGAGGACCAGTGCCGCCGGGATCGAGAACTTCATGAAGGGTCTCCTGCTCTGCTCTACACTTCGAGCGTAGCACTCCCGGCCACGCTCGCAAGCAAGTTGTTATCGGCTGGGAACGGGCGGTGGCAGAAGGCCTTCGCACGCGTTCCAGAACCGCTACCTGGACTCCTGCAGCGGAACGTGCCCGGGTGTGTGGAGCCGCGAATCGCTAGACTGCGGGGCGTGTTGCGACTCGCCCTCTCGCTCGCCTGCCTGCTCCTCGGATCGTTGTCCGCCTTCGCGGGCGAGCTCGTGCACGTGCGCCTCGAGGGCCCGCTCGACCGCGGCATGCTGCCGCAGCTCGCGCGCGCGGTGCGCGCGGCGAAAGCCGAGGCAGGCTCGACGCTGGTGGTCGAGCTCGACACGCCCGGCGGCTCGATCGACCTGATGTGGGATCTCTCCAAGCAGATCCGCGACGCGGCCGACGGCGGCGTGCGCACGGTCGCTTGGGTGCACCGCCACGCGGTCTCGGCCGGCGTGCTGCTCGCGATCAGCTGCGAGCGCGTGTACATGAGCCGCGACGCCTCGATCGGTTCGGCGCTGCCGGTCTCGATCGGCCCGGGCGGCATCGCGCCGGTCAGCGAGGATCCCGCGGTGCGCGAGAAGATCACCTCGGCGATGCGCGGCGACTTCCGCGCCATGGCCGAGCGCAACGGCCGTCCGCCGGCCTTGGCCGAGGCGATGGTCGACCCCGACGCGCGCGTGTACCAGATCAAGCGCGAGGGCGAGCTCGTGCTCATCACGGGCAGCGAGTGGGACGATCTGCGCGCCAAGCCCGATGCGCCCTCGCTGGTCGAGACCATCGCCGGCCCGGGCACGATGCTGAACCTCAGCGCGACGCGCGCGGTCGAACTGCGCTTCGCCGACGGCGTCGCCGAATCGCTGGCCGAGGTGGCCGAGAAGTGCGGCCTCTCGACCGGGGCGACCCAGCAGATCGAGCGCGCGCACTCGGATGAGGTCGTGCGCTGGCTCGACATGTTCGGGCCGCTGCTGCTCGTCGCCGGCCTCGTGCTGGCCTACACGGAGTTCAAGCTGCCCGGCTTCGGCCTGCCGGGGATCCTCTCGATCGCCTGCTTCGTGCTGCTGCTGACCGGCCGCTACATGGCGGGTCTGGCGGACGTGCCGCACATCGTCGCGATCGTGGTCGGCATCCTGCTCATCGCGGGCGAGCTGATCCTCTGGCCCGGCACGCTGTGGTCGGGGATCCTGGGCTTCGTGCTGCTCATCGGCGGTCTGATCTTCTCGGGGCTGGGTCCGGGCTTCAGCTTCGGCAGCGGCATCGACCGCGAGCGCCTGCTCTCGACCGGCGCCAACATCCTCGTCTCGAGCGCGATCGCGGTCGGCCTGATGCTCGCGCTCTCGCGCTTCTTGCCCCGCACGCCGCTCTTGCGCCGCCTCGTGCTCGTGCCGGGCGAGTCCGGCATCGTCGGCGGGGCGCTGCCCGAGAGCGGCGGGCGGCACGGCGAACTCGCGCGCGTCGGCGCGCTCGGGGCGGCACTCTCGCCGCTGCGGCCGGTCGGGAAGGTTGCACTCGACGCCGATCCTTCGATCGAGTTCGAGGCGCGCTCCTCCGGCGCGCTGCTGGAGCGCGGCGCGCGCGTGCGCGTGGTCGAGGTCAGCGCGGCACGCCTGGTGGTCGAGCCGGCCGAGGAGCCGCGCGCATGATGCTCGCGCTCGGGCTGCTCGGTCTCGGCCTGCTGCTGATCGTGGCCGAGCTGATGTTCCCCACGCTCGGCGCGCTGGGCGTCGGCGGCGCGCTCGCGATCGTGGGCGCGATCGTCGCGGCCTTCGGTGTCGGCTCGGGTGCCGGTGTCGGCTTCCTCGTCGCGACCGCGGTGCTCGTGCCGGCGGCGATCGTGCTGGGCATGAAGCTGCTGCCCAAGAGCCCGTTCGGAAAACACCTCGTCGCGCGCGGCGCGACCTTCACGGACGCCGCCGCGGTCGACCTGCGCGACCGCGCGCTGGTCGGCAAGGAAGGCGTCGCCGAGAACCTGCTGCGCCCGATCGGCACCGCGTCGATCGACGGCCGGCGCGTCGACGTGCAGAGCCGCGGCGAGCCGATCGAGAGCGGTGCGCGCGTGCGCGTGGTCGAGGTCGAGTCCAACCGCGTCGTCGTCGTCCAAGTCCCAAGCCCCAAGACCTGAGATCCCCACATGAACCATCCCACGCTGCTCCTCTTCGCGCTCCAGGGCCTCAACCGAGGGGAGGACAACTGGTCGATCCTGCAGATCGCGGGCGCCGTCGCGGCGGGCATCTTCCTGCTCGTCTTCCTGGTCGTCTTCCTGCGCTACGCGAGCCTGTACGTGCAGTCGGTCACGACCGGCGCGGGCGTGGGCCTGTTCCAGATGTTCGCCATGTCGCTGCGCAAGGTCGATCCCGCCACGATCGTCGCCGCGCGCGTGATGGTCGTGCAGGCGCGCCTGGACGACATCTCGACGCGCGACTTCGAGGCGCACCTGCTCGCCGGCGGGCGCGTGATGAAGGTCGTGCAGGCGCTGATCTCGGCCCACCGCGCCGGCATCGATCTGGACTTCCGCACGGCGGCGGGCATCGACCTCGCCGGCCGCGACGTGCTCGACGCCGTGAAGACCAGCGTGACGCCCAAGGTGATCGACTGCCCCAACCCGGCGCAGGGCAAGAACGAGGTCGCCGCGATCGCCAAGAACGGCATCCAGGTGCTGGCCAAGGCGCGCGTCACGGTGCGCACCAACATCAACCAACTGGTCGGCGGCGCCGGCGAGGAGACGATCATCGCGCGCGTGGGCGAGGGCATCGTCTCGACCATCGGCTCGAAGGAGTCGCACAAGGACGTGCTCGAGAACCCCGACTCGATCTCCAAGACCGTGCTCGCGCGCGGCCTCGATGCGGGGACGGCCTTCGAGATCGTCTCGATCGACATCGCCGACGTCGACATCGGATCGAACATCGGCGCGCGGCTGCAGGCCGACCAGGCCGAGGCCGACAAGCGCGTCGCACAGGCGAAAGCCGAGCAGCGCCGCGCGATGGCCGTCGCGGCCGAGCAGGAATTCCGCGCGCAAGTGCAGGAAAACCGCGCCAAGGTCGTGCTGGCCGAGGCCGAGGTCCCGCTTGCGATCGCGGCCGCGCTGCGCAGCGGCAACCTGGGCGTGATGGACTACCTGCGGCTCAAGAACATCGAGTCCGACACCAAGATGCGCGGTTCGATCGCCGGCGGCGACGCGCCCGCGACGCCCGAGCCGGGTCTGTAGGAGCGCGCTCCCCGTGTTCCAACGCCATGGTGAGCCCGGTCTCGACGAGCTGCTGCGCAAGTACGTCGGACCCGCGCTCGTGGGCTTCTTCGTCTTCGTCTTGCCCGCGATCCGCGCGGCGATGGCGGGCAAGAAGCAGCGCGACGAGCTGCGCCAGCGCAAGCTCGGGCGCAGCGGCGCACCCGAGCCGGAGGAGGAGCCCCAACCGGGGGTCGACGCCTGGGAAGAGTTGATGCGCGGCCGCCGCGAGGCCGCCCGCGCGGCGCCGCCTCCTCTGCCCACGGTGTCGCGCATCCCGGCGCCCGAACCCCAGCGGCCCGCGCTGGTCGAGCTGCCGACCTCGACCCTGCCCTCGGCAAGCGAGGAGGAGACCGAGGAGGGGCTCGAGGACGAGGAGACGCTCGCCGAGCAGGTCCTCGCCGACCGCGCGCGCGAGCGCGAGCGCCTGCGCGACCCAGCGGTGGCCGCCTTCTCGGCTGTGCCGGTGGTGCAGCGCAATCCGGTCGTGGGACCCGCGGCCGCGGCCGAGTGGCTCTTCCCCGGTGACGAAAAGGGCGACCGCAGTGCGGCCCTGCGGCGTGCGATCGTGCTGCGCGAGGTGCTCGGGCCGCCCGTGGCCCTGCGCGGAGAGCTTCCCGCGTGACGCGCTACTGGCTGATGAAGTCCGAGCCGAGCGTGTTCTCCTTCGAGGACCTGCTGGCGGCCCCGCGCAAGCGCACGCTCTGGGAGGGCATCCGCAACCACCAGGCGCGCAACTTCATGCGCGACGACATGGCGCTGGGGGATGGAGTGCTCTTCTACCACTCCAGCGCCGAGCCCAGCGGTGTCGCGGGCCTCGCGCGCGTCAGCGCGGCCGCCAGCGCCGATCCGACCCAGTTCGACTCGCGCTCGGAGAGCTTCGACCCGCGCAGCAAGCGCGAGGCGCCCACCTGGCTCGCGGTCGAGATCGAAGGCCTGCGCGCGCTGCCCCAATTCGTGCCCCTGGCCTCCCTGAAGGCCCACTCGGGGCTCTCCCAAATGCTTGTCGTGCAGCGCGGCCAGCGGCTCTCGATCCAGCCCGTGACCCCCCGCGAATGGGCCGCCGTGCTGGCCCTGGGGGGGGTGGAAGGGCGCTGAGCCGCTCGATTTTGGCCGCGTAAGCCATTTTTCTGCAATTGTTTACGGCTTCCTCGCGCGAGGTCTGGACCGGACGCGAGCGAGCGCCACAATGGGGGACCCCCGGCCCCGCCCGGCAACCCAACCGAAGCCCCTAGGAACACCGCGATGAGCCAGAACTACGAGAACCTCGTCAAGATGGTCAATGACGTGCGCGACGACGTCGAGAAGGCGGACGCCGGCAACAAAGCCGCGACCGCCCGCGTCCGCAAGTCGATGATGGAGATCAAGAACCTGGCCCAGGAGCTGCGCAAGGAGATGCTCGAGCTCCGCGACGGCGGCCAGAAGCCCTGATTCCCCAGCGGCACGCGAACGCGCATCCGCCACAGGGCCGCTCCCTGGGCGGATGTGCCGTTCCCGAGCCCCTCGACTCGCGATGAAACGCTGGTTCGTGCTCGTCCTGGCCGTCCTGGCCCTCTTCGGGGCCCTCCGGGCGCAGGATCCCACCCTACCCGCCGCGCCCGCGCGGGGCAGCACCGTGATCCTTGTCCGACACGCAGAGAAGGATCCCAAGGGCGACGCACGCGATCCGGGCCTCTCCGAGGAGGGGCTGGCGCGTGCACAGGCGCTCGCCCGGCTGCTTGCTCCCGCGCAGCCCTCGCATCTGTACGCGAGCGAGTACCACCGCACGCAGGCGACGCTCGAGCCGCTCGCCCACGCGCTCGGTCTGGAGGTCGAGGTCGAGCCCGCCGGCAAGCCCGCCGAGCTGCTGCGCAAATTGCGCGCGCAACCCGAGGGCTCGGTCAGCGTCGTCGCGGGACACTCGAACAGCGTGCCCGCGCTCGTCGAGGCGCTGGGCGGCAAGCTCGAGCGCCTCGAGAAGGGCCAACTCGCCGAGAGCGAGTACGGTCGACTCTTCGTGCTCACGCTGCCGCCCGCAGCCGCGAGCGGCGCGAGCGCGACCACGACGCTCGAACTGGCCTACGGCAACTGAGCGGCGAGCTCGCGCAGCCGCGCCAGCGCGCGCGCGCCGTCGGGACCCAGTTCGCGCGTCCAGCGGTTGACGTACAGCTCGACGTGCTTCCAGAGCACCTCGTCGGAGGACTCCTGCGCGTGCCGGCGCATCGTCACCAGCGCCTCGTCGCGGTGCGTGTGCGCGTAGTCGATCGAGAGCCCGATCGCGCGTTCGAGCGCGCGCGCGTCGCTCTCCGCAAGGCGCGGCTGCACCGCGATCCCGCCCAACGGCAGCGGCACGCCCTCGCGCTCTTCCCAGCGCGCGCCGAGGTCCTCGACCTGCGCGAGGCCCAGGCCCGCGTAGGTGAAGCGGCCTTCGTGGATGCACACGCCGTAGTCCGCCTCGCGTGCGGCGAGCCGCGGCAGGATCTGCGAGAAGACGACCTGCTCGACACGGCCCTCGCCGGCGTGGAAGTGGCGGTAGAGCAGACTCGCGCTGGTGTGACTGCCCGGGCACAGCACGCGCGCGTTCGTGGGCACGAGCGGCCAGCCGTCGCTCCCGCGTTCGAGCGCGACACCGGGTGCGGCGACGAGCAGCGGTCCGACACCGAAACCGAGCGCGGCGCCGGTCGCGAGCACGCGCAGCTGGGGACGGCCTCCGAGTGCCGCGCAGCTCACTTTGCAGGCGTCGAACTCGCCCGCGAGAAAGCGCCGGTTGAGCTCCTCGATGTCGCACAGTTCGAAAGCGAGCTCGAAGCCGGGGACCTCGATGCGCCGCTCGAGCAGCGCGTGGAACGCGAAGGTGTCGTTGGGACAGGGCGAGATGCCGATCCAGAGGCGGCGCATCACGCAGCACCTCGCGCGGCGAGCTCCGCGAGCGCCAGCGCGCGCGCCGCCGCGAGCGCCGCGGGGATGCGCCAGTTGCGCGCGTCGCGGTCGCCGACCGTGTTCGAGATCCCGCGCACGATGCTGCAGGGGACGCCTGCGAGCGCGCAGGCGAAGGCGACGGCGAAACCCTCCATGTCCTCGGCTGCGGCCTCGGGGTACAGGCGCAGCCGGTGTTCGACCTGGGCGGCAGAGTCGCTCGCCGCGTAGGTCGTGAGCAGCAGTTGCGCGGGCGCTTGCCCCGTGGCGGGCGTGAGCGCGAGCCGGTCGTGGATCGCGGCCAAGCCCTCGCGCGCGGGCCACTGCGGGAAGCCGCTGCCCGAGCCGAGGCCCTCGATCGCGGCCGCCGCAAAGCTCGTGGCGCTGCCGACCGGCAGGCGCTCGGGCGCGAAGCTGCCGGCGATCCCGACCAGCAGCACGCGCTGCGGCGCGTGGCGCGCGAGGAGCTGGGCCGTGCGCGCGGCGGCCGCCACAGGCCCGAAGCCGCACAGCTCGACCCGGCCTTCGAAGAGCGGGAATCCGCCCTGGTCGGCAAGGCGCGCGAGCTCGAGCTCGGTCGGCACGAGCAAGAGCGTGGTCCGGGACTTCATGCGGGACATTTTCACCCCGGGAGAGCCCCGAGTCCACGCGCTCGCTACTCTCCGTGCATGACGATCCGCCCCCAATCGTTCCCGCTGCTCCTTGCGCTGCTCCTGGGTTCGGCCTGCGCCGGCATCTCCGCGCCGCAAGAGCAGGCCCGCAGCACGCCCGCGAATCCTGCCGAGCGCCTGCTCGAGCTCTCGCAGTCCGACAACCGCGCGATGCAGCACCTGCGGCACCTCACCAAGGAGATCGGGCCACGGCTCACCGGCTCGGAGCACTACGACCGCGCGGCGCAGTGGTGCGTCGAGCAGTTCCGCGCCTGGGGTCTGGATGCGCACCTGGAGACCTTTGGTGAGCTCCCGCTGCGCTTCGACCGCGGCCCGCAGCGCGGCCGAGAGATCGCGCCCAAGACGCACGACCTCGTGTTCCAGACGCGCTCCTGGACGCGCGGGACACAGGGCGCGGTGCGCGCGCGCTGCGTGTTCGAACCCGAGAGCGCCGAGGAACTCACCGCGCACGAGAAGGACTACGCCGGCGCGTGGATCGTGCGCCGCGCGCGGCGGCCGCGCGCCGAGCTGCGCAAGGCCATCGAGGCGCTGCTCGAGAAGACGCCGCCCGCGGGCATCCTGAGCGGCGGCGGCGAGCAGCTCGTGATGTCGGGCAACCCGCGGCGGCCGCTGGCCGAGCTCATGGCGCGCCCGGTCGAGATCGTGCTGCGCCGAGACCACTACGACGAGATCGTCGCGAGCCTCTCGGCCGGCACCGCGGTCGAACTCGAGTTCGAGATCGAAAACCACATCGTCGAGGGCCCCGTGGCGTGCACCAACGTCGTCGCCGATCTGGTCGGCTCCGAGTTCCCCGACGAGTACGTGATCGTCGGCGCGCACCTGGACAGCTGGGACGGCGCCGAGGGCGCGCAGGACAACGGCACGGGCGTCTGCTCGACGCTCGAGGCCGCGCGCTTGATCGCGAGCCTGGGCGTGAAGCCGCGCCGCACACTGCGTTTCGTGCTCTTCGGCGGCGAGGAACAGGGACTGCTCGGATCGGAGGGCTATGTGAAGACCCACGCGCAGGAGCTGCCGCGCGTCAGCGCCGTGCTGGTCCACGACGGCGGCGAGAACCCGATCCAGGGCCTCGACGTCACCTACGCGATGTACGCCGACGTCGCGCGCGTGCTCGCGCCGCTCGCCGCACTCGACCGCGACCGGCCCGTCGCCGTGCACGAAGTCATGGGCCTCTTGAACAGCGAGGACTCCGACCACGCACCGTTCCTGCACGAAGCCCGCGCGCCGGCCTTCTTCTGGAACCAGAGCGAGACGGGCTACGAACTCGTGCATCACACGCAGTTGGACACCTTTGCGACGGTCTCGGGGCCCGACGAGGAGCACAATGCGCGCGTGGTCGCGGTCGCGGCCTTCGGCCTGGCGCAGCTCGACCATGCGCTCGATCGCACCGACAGCGAGGCGCTGCCGACGCGCAAGATGGGCGTCGCGGGTTTCCAGGACACGGCCGTGCGCAGCGTGCTGCCCGAGGGGCGCGCGCAGCAGGCTGGTTGGCAGGACGGCGACGTGCTGCTCAGCGTCGACGGCGTCGCGGTCAGCGGCCGCGAGAGCCTCGTGCGCGCGATCAACCAGGGCGGCCCGCGCAAGACGATCCGCCTGCGCCGCGGTGCGACGGAGCTCGACACCGTGCTCGACTGGTCCGACGATCCCGACGAGCCCGAGCGTTCCGCGCGCGCGGGCCGGCGCGAGGCCTGGCTGAAGGCGCACCCGCGCCCCTGAAGCGCGTCAGCGCGCGTCCCAGATCACGCGCCGGTTCAGGAACACGCGCACGCCGCCGGACTCCTTCAGGCCGTGCTCGAGCGGCGTCGCAATCGCGATGTCGGGCAGCAGGTTCTTGTCGGCGTGGCCGACCGCCAGGTGCCCGCGCCCGTGGACGCCCATCAGCCGGCCGTGCGCGCGGAAGCTCTCTGCGCCGTCGCCGAGATAGATCACCGCGCCGTGCTCGGGGCTGAGCGCGACAAGGTCGAGCTTGCCATCGCCGTCGAAATCCGCGGCGCGCAGGTCGCAGGCGCAGTCGCTGCGCGCAAGGCCCTTGTCGACGTGCTCCCAGGCGGAGTTCGCCGGGTTCCAGGCGTAGACGCCGAGCGAGTCGCGCGCGCTCGGGGGCAGTCGCGGGTCGCACGCGCTGCATACGGCGAGCTGCGGCCGATCCTGCGAGGTGAATTTTCCGGCGCCGACCGCCAGGATCGAGTCCGGCGCTCCGCAGACGGGCAGACCGCGCGACTCCTCGCGCCAGCGCTCGGGGAGCGCGGGATCCTGCAGGAACACTCGCAGCCCCGTGCGGGTCGCCACCGCGATGTCGAGTCGGCCGTCCAGATCGAGGTCGGCGAGCGCGATCGAGCGGCCGAAATCCTGGGTGGAGAGCAGCGCCAGCGCGATCGGCTCGCGCAGACTGCCCGCGCCATCGCCCAGCCACACGCGCAGGCCACCCTCGGGATAGCCGATCGCAACCACGTCCGGATGCCCGTCGAGGTCGAGGTCGCCCGCGGCGAGCGCGCCTGCCGGACGCGAGTCCGGAGGCGGTTTGGCCGGCGCGCGCCAGGAGTTCGCGCGCTCTCCGACGAAGACCTGCACGCCACGCTCGCAGGTGGAGGCGACGAGCTCGCACACGCCGTCGCCGTCGAGATCGACCGCGCAGGTCGCGCCCAGGCCCGGCCCGCCCGCGAGCCCTGTGTTGCGCGGAATCCAGGGCTGCAGGGCCGAGTCGGGCGCTGACCAGGCGAGGTAGCCGTTCTCGCCCGCGTTCGCGACCACGAGGTCGGCGCGCTCGTCGCCAGAGAGGTCCGCGAGCAGCAGCTCGCCACCCCAATCGCCCGAGTCCGGCAGGCCGAGCGAGCCTTCCTCGAAATCGAGCTCGGGCAGCGGTGCGAGCGCGGGCCGCGGCGCGCCGCGGGCGAAGGTGCCGACGGGGGTGAGCGCGAGCACCTGGCTGTCGTCGTAGACGGCCAGCGGATTCTCCGCGACGTCCGGGGCGGGATCGAGCTGCGTGCCGCAGCCTGCGAGGAGCAGCAGCGCGAGTGCGTGCGCGGCTGCGCGGGTGCGCGCGCGCTCAGGCATCGCGCACGGGTCCTTGGCGCGCGAGCGCTGCGTCGAGCGTGCGGCGAACGTAGACGGGGACCATCTCGCGGCGCCACTCGTGATCGCCGGGGACGTTGGGCAACGGATGGCACTGCTTGTAGGCGAGCTGCGCCACGCGCCCGAGCGCGGCGTCGAGATCGTTCGAGCTCGCGCGCAGCCCAGCGAGCTCCTCGGCCACGCGCCGCACGCGCACGGGCCGCGCCGCGAGCGCGCCGAGCACGAGATCGGCCTCGGTGATCGCGCCTTGCGCGTCGAGCTCGAGGCGCGCCGCGACGCCCAGCAGCGGGAAGTCGATCGAGCCGCGCTCGCGCAGCTTGCCGTAGGCGCCGCGATGGCCCGCGCCGCGCGGCGGCAGGCGGATCTCGGTCAGGATCTCGCCCGACTCGAGCTTCTTGTTCATGGCGCCGTCGGCGAGCCAGAGGTCGGCGATCGGGACCACGCGCCGCCCGCCCGCGCGCACGAAGACCAGCTCGGCGCCGAGCGTCATCAGCGCCGGCGCGGAGTCGTTCGACGCGGCCGCGACGCACTTCGCGCCGCCCTCGACCACGTGGCACACGCTGCCGTCCTTCTTGAGGCAGAAGCCCAGCGCCGCTCGCCAGAAGTAGGTCTGGTTGTACCACTGGCAACGCGTGTCGAGCAGCACGTTGCCGCCCAGCGTGCCCATCGTGCGCAGCTGCGGGCCGGCGACGAGCGAGCAGGCCTGCGCGAGCGCGGGCGCGCGCGCGGCGAGGCGTGCATCGCCCGCGACCTCATCCAGGCGCGTCATCGAGCCGATCGCGAGCCAGCCGCCCTCGAGCTCGCGCATCCCGCGCAGCTCGCCGAGGCGCTCGAGCGAGACCACGCGCGCGGGCGTGAAGAGCTCGTGCTTCAGGTTCGGCAGCAGGTCGGTGCCGCCGGCGACGATCAGGCTCTCGACCGACGCGTCGGCGAGCAGCTCGAGAGCTTCGGCGAGGCTCGCGGGCCGCTCGAGCTCGAACTTGGGCATGCGCAGCATCAGCGTGCCTCCTGCGGGGCCGCGGCCTTGCGCGCGCGCAACGCGGCGAGCACCTTGCCGGGCGTGAAGGGCAGCTCGCGCAGGCGGATGCCGCAGGCGTCGAAGACCGCGTTGGCGATCGCGGGCAGCGAGGGGTGCAGCGGGCCTTCGCCGGCCTCTTTCGCGCCGTAGGGGCCCTCGGGATCGAGGCTCTCGACGATCAGCGCGGCGAGCTCGGGCGTGTCGACCGAGGTCGGGATGCGGTAGTCGAGCAGGTTCGGACCCGCGTGCAGGCCGAAGCGGTTGAGCGTGTGGTGCTCGAGCAGCGCCTCGGCCACACCCATGTAGGCCGAGCCCTCCATCTGGCCGGCGACGATCATCGGGTTGAGCGCGCGGCCGCAGTCGTGCGCGATCCACACGCGCTCGACGCGGATGCGGCCCGTCTGCTCGTCCACTTCGACCTCGGCCACGTGGGCGGTGAAGGAGTAGGCCGGCGAGGCGCCGATCGTGCCGCCGCGATAGTCGCCGCCGAGTTGCGGCGTGTTGTACGAGCCCGTCGAGCCCAGCGTGTCGAAGCGCGCTTCGGCGATCTGGATCGCCTCGGCGCTGCTGATCGAGCGCGCGGGGTCGCCCGAGTCGCTCGCGCGGCCCTCGGCGAGGTGCACGCGCCCCGGCTCGATCTTCCACTCGAGCGCGAGCGCCTCGACCAGCTGCGCGCGCAACTTGCGCGCGGCGTCGATCGCGGCGTTGCCGACCATGAAGGTGACGCGGCTGGAGTACGCGCCCAGGTCGACCGGGCACAGGTCGGTGTCGGCCGCGACCACGCGCACCTGATCGAGCGCGAGGCCGAGCTCCTCGGCGACGACGTAGGCGACCATCGAGTTCGAGCCCTGGCCGATGTCGTTGCCGCCGGTGAAGACCGTGCAGCGGCCCGAGCGCTCGAGCGCGATCTGGATCCCGGCCTGCGGCATCGGGTTGGGATAGACGGGGTAGTTCGTGCCCGAGATGTACATCGAGCCCGCGACGCCCAGCCCGCGCCCGCGGCCGAGCTTGCCGCGGCGCTCGCTCCAGCGGCTGGCGCGCGAGACCTCGTCGAGACACTGCAGGAATCCGTTGGAGGTCACGCGCTGGCCGTTGACCGTGCGCACGTGCGAGCCCTGGAAGTTGCGCCTCCGCAGCTCGATCGGATCGAGCGCGAGCTGCTCGGCGATCTCGTCGAGCTGCACCTCGAAGGCGAAGCGCGGCTGCACCGAGCCGTGGCCGCGCTTGGGACCGCAGGGCGGCTTGTTGGTGAAGACGCGCGTCGAGTCGAAGCGGTAGCTCTTGAAGTCGTAGGGGCCGGTCAGCAGCTGGCCCGCGTAGTAGGTCGTGACCAGACCGAAGGAGCTGTACGAGCCGCCGTCGATCAGGATCTTCGCGTCGACCGCGCTGATCCTCCCCTCGCGCGAGACGCCGGTCTTGTAGTGCATCTGCATCGGATGGCGGCCGCGGTGCGCGTAGAAGACCTCTTCGCGCGTCCAGAGCATCTTGACCGGCCGGCCGGTGAGCATGGCGAGCTTCGAGACGGTGAACTCGAGGCTGAAGGGGTCGGACTTGCCGCCGAAGGCGCCGCCCAGGCAGGGCTGCACGACGCGGATGCGCTGCGCGGGGAGCTCGAGCACGCGCGAGAGCGCGCGCTGCACGTAGTGCGTGATCTGCGTCGAGGACCAGAGCGTGAGCAGCCCGTCCGCGCCGACCTGAGCCACCGCGCAGTGCGGCTCGATGGGGGCGTGCGTCGTGCCATGGAAGGAGTAGTCGCCTTCGACGACGAGCTGCGCCGCCGCGAGCTCCGCGTCGACGTCGCCGAAGGCGAGCTCGACGTGCTTGCTGATGTTGCCGGTCTTGTGACCCTCGTGGATCGCAGGGTCGTGGCGCTCGAGCGCCTCGCGCGGATCGAGGTAGGCGTGCAGCCGTTCGTACTCGACGCGGATCAACTTGAGCGCGGCGTTGGCCGTGTCCTCGTCGATCGCCGCGACGGCCGCGACCGGATCGCCGATGAAACGCACCTTGTCGAGCGCGAGCGCGTTCTCGTCCTGCGTCCAAGGGATCACGCCGTACTTGATCGGCAGGTCGCGCCCGCTGATCACGGCATGCACGCCCGGGAGCGCGAGCGCCTGCGAGGCGTCGATCGAGAGGATGCGCGCGTGCGCGTGCGGGCTGCGCAGCGTCTTGGCGTGCAGCATGCCCGGCAGCGCGATGTCGTCGGCGTAGACCGCCGTACCGGTCGCCTTGGCCAGGCCGTCGACCTTGCGGTTGGGCTTGCCCACGACGTGGAAAGCGCCCCAGGGTGCGCCGACACCGTGCGGGTCGCGCGCTGCCATCAGCTCTCTCCCCGAGCCGCGCGCGATTCGGCGAGCGGCGCTTCCCAGGCGCGCGGGGCAGGCGCGACGCCCAGCGACTCCGCGACGGCGAGCTCGACGGCCTCGAAGATCTGCGTGTAGCCCGTGCAGCGGCACAGGTTGCCCGAGAGCGCCTCGCGGATCTGCGCGCGCGTCGGCGCCTGGTTGCGGTCGAGCAAGGCGCGCGCGGAGAGGATCATCCCCGGCTGGCAGAAACCGCACTGCAGCGCGCCGCAGCGGTCGAAGGCCGCCTGGATCGGGTCCGGGCCGCTGCCGCCGCGGGCGATGTGCGCCGGCATCAGGCCCTCGATGGTCGTGATCGCGCGGCCCTGTGCATTGCCCGCGAGCGTCATGCAGGCGAGCACCGGCTTGCCCTCGAGCAGCACCGTGCACGCGCCGCAGTCGCCCTTGTCGCAGCCCTGCTTGCTGCCGGTCAATCCGAGCCGGTAGCGCAGGACCTCGAGCAGGGTCCAGTGATCCGGGGCGGCGACCTCGAGATCGTCGCCGTTGACCTTCAGGTGGAGCACGCGCATGGGCGCATTCTCACCGCACTCGGGGCGAGGGACAAGCTCGCGATGCCTACGAAGCCTCGTGGCGGACGAAGCGCGACCAGCTCTGGCGGATCGACTCCTGGCCGAGCTCGAAGAGCGGCGTCCAGCGCGGCTGCTGGGGGTGCGAGAGCAGCAGCATCCCGGCCTGGGCCGGCGTGCGGTTGCGCTTGCGGTGGTTGCAGCGCCGGCAGGAGAGCACGCAGTTCTCCCAGCTCGTGCGCCCGCCCTGCGAGCGCGGCACGATGTGGTCGATCGAGAGCTCCGGAGTGCCAGGTCGCGAACCGCAGTACTGGCACGTGTGGCGATCGCGGCGGAAGAGGTTGCGCCGGCAGAAGGGCGCGAGCATCACGGGCACGCCCTTGTAGCGTGTCAGCACGATCGTCTCGGGCGCGCGGATCGGCTTGCGCACCGTGCGCACGCTGGATTCCTGCGGGCGGACCTCTTGTTCGATCCAGCGCTCGAATTCGTAGAGCTCGAAGGTGTCGGAGTCGAGCGCGCGCGCCGCACCGGTGAACATCAGGTGCAGCGCGTGTCGAACTGGAACCGTCCGCAGCGCGACCCACGACTCGTTGAGCACGAGCGAGGGCTGGTGCAGGACACTTGGGATGTGGATTCCCGGTGGCATGGCGAGGCGATTCATCCTGCACCAGGATTCCGCGCTTGTCGACCCCCGCCGGACTGGACGCGCGCGCTCGCAGACCTGAGGCTTTGTACGTCACGCGGGCAGACCCCGCGCGTAGTCCCGCGCTCGATCTCCCCCCCCCGGATCCCGAATGCTCCACCTCCTTCGCCGCTACACGCACTGGCTGCACACCCGTTGGCCGGCCGGAACCGTCGAGCGCCTGCCCGAGGTGCGCGAGGACGGCAGCACCGCCGTCCCCGGCCTGTACGTGGTCGGCGACCTGACCGGCATCCCGTTGCTCAAGTTCAGCGCCGACAGCGGCGCGCGCGCGGTCCAGACGATCGCCGCCGACCCGCAGTTCCAGAAGGAACGCGCTGCCGGCGGGCTCGACCTCGCCATCGTCGGCGGGGGCGTGTCGGGCATGGCGGCGGCGCTCGAGGCGCGCAAATTGGGCCTCTCCTTCGAAGTCCTCGAGGCCTCCGAGCCCTTCTCGACGCTGGTCAACTTTCCCAAGCGCAAGCCGATCTACGCCTACCCGACGCAGATGCGGCCCGCGGGCGAGCTCGAGTTCAAAGCCGACGTCAAGGAGCCGCTGGTCGAGGAACTGCTCGCCCAGACGGCTGCGATCGCGACGCGCAAGGCGCGCGTGGAACGCATCGCGCGCAGCGGCGGGGGACTCGAACTGCAACTCGCCGGCGCGGAACCGCTGCGCGCGCGGCGGGCCATCGTCGCGATCGGACGCGCAGGCAACTTCCGCAAGCTCGGCGTGCCCGGCGAGGAGTCCGGCAAGGTCTTCAACCGCCTGCACGACCCCAAGGAGTTCGCCGGACAGCGCGTGCTCGTCGTCGGCGGCGGCGACAGTGCGCTCGAGAGCGCGATCGCGCTCTGTGATGCGGGGGCGCAGGTGACGCTCTCCTACCGCGGTGCGGAACTCGCGCGGCCCAAGCCCGAGAACCAGGAGCGTCTGGCCGCGCTCGGCGAGCAGATCGCGCGCAGGCCCGCGAGCCGCGTGCAGGCGATCGAGCCGGGCGAGGTGCGCCTCGCGCTCGAGGGTGGCCGCGAGGAGCGCCTGCCCAACGACGTCGTCTTCGCGCTGATCGGGCGCGAGGCGCCGCTCGAGTTCTTCCGCAAGTCCGGCGTGCCGATCCGCGGCGAATACGGGCCGAAAAATTGGATCGCGCTGGCCCTGATCCTCGCCGCCGCCTTCCTCGTCTACCACTGGAAGAAGACCGGCGTGTACTTCGGCATCGGTGAGGCCTTCCAGCGCAAGGGCTGGTTTCCCTACGGCGTGCCCGCGTGGTGGGAATCTCTCGGCGGCGCCTTCGCCGACAAGCACACGCTGCTCGGCACGCTCAAGATCACGCTCGGCGAGCCGGGTTTCTACTACTCGCTCGTCTACTGCGTGATCATCGCGCTCTTCGGCTGGAAGCGCGTGCGACGGCGCAACACGCCCTACGTCCGCCTGCAGACGATCTCGCTCGCGGTGGTGCAGATCGTGCCGCTCTTCCTGCTGCCCTACGTGATCCTGCCCTGGATGGGCAACAACGGTCTCTTCGACCATGGCGCCCTCGCGAGTTTCGCCGACACCTTCTTCCCGCGCGCCGACTACGGCCACGGCCGCGAATACTGGCGCGCCTTCGGCTTCGTGCTCGCCTGGCCGCTCTTCTTCTGGAACGTCTTCACCGAGCAGCCGATGTGGGGCTGGCTCGCGCTCAGCCTGTTCCAGACCTTCGTCGTGATCCCGTTGATCGTGCGCAAGTGGGGCAAGGGCGCCTACTGCGGCTGGATCTGCTCCTGCGGCGCGCTGGCCGAGACACTCGGCGACACCCAGCGCTCGAAGATGCCGCACGGCCCGCGCTGGAACCGGCTCAACATGATCGGGCAGGTCTTCCTCGCGCTCGCCTTCGTGCTGCTCGTCTCGCGCAGCCTCGCCTGGGCCTTCCCCAGTTCGCCCTTCGGTGCCATCTTCGATTTCGTCTTCAAGAAGGCCCCGGTCTTCAACTACGTCTGGTTCGTCGACCTGCTTTGGGCCGGCATCATCGGCGTCGGCTTCTACTGGCACTTCTCCGGCCGCGTCTGGTGCCGATTCGCCTGCCCGCTCGCCGCCCTGATGCACATCTACGCGCGCTTCACGCGCTTCCGCATCCTCTCCGAGAAGAAGAAGTGCATCTCGTGCAACGTCTGCACCTCCGTCTGCCACCAGGGCATCGACGTGATGAACTTCGCCAACAAGGGCCTGCCCATGGCCGATCCCGAGTGCGTGCGCTGCTCCGCCTGCGTCTCTTCCTGCCCGACCGGCGTCCTCGCCTTCGGCGAGATCGATCCGGCGACCGGCGAGGAACTGCGCCGCGACAAACTCGCCGCCTCGGCCGTGCAGATGGCCGAATCGGGCCGCTAGCGCCTCAAGCCTTCGCGACCGAGCGACTGTCGCGCGCGAAGATCATCAGCAACAGCACCGGCATCATCATGACCACCGGTCCGAGAGCGAGCAGCGCCAGAAAGATCCATCCGTTCATCGCAGTTTCTCCGTGCTCAGACGCCCGGCCCCTTGTGGATGCGCACCAGTGCGCTGACGAAGAGGGCGATCAAGGCGCCCACGAAGAACGCGAAGGGGACGAGAGCGGTAAGGCTGGCTTGGGTTGAGGTCATCGGCGTCTCCGGGCCATACAGTCGCTGTTCTTGGGAGGGGGGGCGATTCGCTGAGGGGCGCACCTTCGGAGGCCATGGTGCGTAGGGGACTCTGCCGCCCTTCGCTGTGCAGAAAATCGGTCCGGCGCGCGCAACCTTCGCCTCATCCGAGCGTCTTCCGTGTGGACGCGCCTCTCCCGGGCGCGCCGAGGAGGACGCCCGATGGAATTTCGCCCAGATCACTGCCCCTGCGAAGAACCCAATGTGCCGGCTCCGCCGGCTTCCAGTACCAACGCCGCGGCCACTACACGCGCGCCTGTGACGGCCGTCGCGTGCAGCGCTTCCAGTGCAAGGCCTGCAAGCGCACGTTCTCGACGCAGACGTTTCGCGTCGACTACGGCCTGAAACGCGTCTCACTCGACGTGAAGATCTTCCTCGCGCTGATCTCGAAGGTGACGCAGCGCCAGATCGCGAAGACGCACCATTGCACGCTGCGCACGAGTCGCGCGGCGGCTGGATCTCTTCGGCAGCAGGCCGCGGCTTCCACGAGTGGCGCATGCGCATGCGCGGGATCGCGACGCCCTGGGAGGGGCAGTTCCAGCTCGACGAGCTCGAGACCTTCGAGCACAACCGCCGCTTGAAACCCGTCACCGTGCCGGTGCTCGTGCACAAGCCGAGCTACTGCATCCTGCACGCGGAGGTGGGCACGCTTCCAGCGCGGAAACCGCTCTCGAAAGCGAATCTGGCGAAGCTCGCGCGCTACGAGAAGCTCGAGGGCGATGTCACGCGCAAGAGCGAGTCACGCGAGAAGATGACGCGCTGCTTCGAGGTGCTCGCGCGCGTCTGCGATCCGAAAGCGAAGGTCTTTGTCGGCACCGACGAAAAGCACACCTACGGCGTCGCGCTGAAGCGCCTCTTCGGCGCGGCTCGTGCACCAGAAGACGCACTCGAGCGTGCCGCGCAGCTACAAGAACCCGCTTTTCCTGATCAACCACACCTTCGCGATGCTGCGCGACAACTTGAGCCGGCTCGTGCGGCGCAACTGGGGCGCATCGAAAAAGCGCGAGAAGCTCGAGAGCCACCTGTGGATCTACGTCGCCTGGCGCAACTACGTGCGGCCGATCACCAACCGCAATCACACGCAGACCGCGGCGATGGTCGCGGGGCTTTGCCCGCGCATGCTCGAGGTGACCGATCTGCTCGCGGTCAGGATGTTCGAAACCAAGCGCGCACAGCGAAGGGCGGCAGAGTCTCGTTAGGGGAAGGGATCGAGGCCCACAATCCGCTCCCCCTCCTCCCTCACCCGAAACAACCGCGCCCGTTCCGGGCTCTCGCCCAGTTCCCGGAAGCGCTGCTTGTCGAAGCGCGCGAGGTAGTCGCGGGTCTGCACGCCGGTGCGCGTGCACAGGTCCAGTCGGGCGCGTCCCTTTTCCATGCGCGGCCTGCCGAGGACACGTCCGACGTCGGCGGGGGTGGTGTCTGGCTGGGCGGTGGCGAGTGCGAGGAAGGAGTAGGGGAGCGAACGCAGATCGATGCCCAGTTCGCGCGAGGCGCGGGTCCAGAACCCGTCTTGGAAGACCGAGCGGGGCGGGGTCGCGAAGTGGTGGCACCAATCGCGTTCGTGGCCGGGGGCGAGCAGGCCGCAGGTGTCGCGGTGGGGACAGGGGGCGATGACGTCGAAGCGCGTTCGCAGTTCCTCGCGCAGGGTGACGAGAGCGCGCGCGCTGGCCTGGTGGCCGGGTTCGAGCCAGACGATGCTGTGTGCGCGGCTGCACAGCTCGAGGAGTTCGGTGCGGTCGGCGCTGCCGGTCTCGTCGAGGACGTGGGAGAGCAGCAGCAGGTCGCAGGTGGCCGGCAGCTCCTCGTGGATGCGCGCGGAGCCGGCGAGGGGGCGCACGCGTTCGGCTGCGAATTGCGCGGCGGGCAGCGAGCGGTCGACCAGGTGCAGGTCGGTCAGGCCGTCGGCGCCGAAGTGTTCGAGCCAGGCACGCGCGGCGCCGCCCGTGCCGCAGCCCCAGTCGAGGATCACGGCGGGAGCGCGCGGGAAGGCGCGCGACTCGAGTTCGTCGAGCACGGCAGCCCAGCGCCAACCGATGCGGCGCGCGAAGGTGGCGTCGTAGAGCTCGAGGTCGCGCTCGGAGCCCCAGTAGTCGGAGAGCGCGTCGCCAGTCGTGGTTTCGCCGCGTTCGAGGAAGGCGGAGCGCAGCTCGCGCAGTCGATCCCAGTCTTCGGGCCGGAGGTCGTTCATCCCCCCAGGGTACGCGCAGCGGGGCTCCGGCTACAGCGTCTCGCGCCAGCGCAGGCCGACGTGCTCGTGGAATTCGCGTTGCACGCGCTCGGGGTCGTCGGTGAGGCGAGCACGAGCCGGCGCAGCGCCTCGAAGCTCTCCAGGTCGATGCCGGTGAAGGCGATCGCGCGCGAATCCGAATCGGAGCGGCCGAGGCTCCCGTGTGCGCTGAGGAGCGTGTGCGATTCGGCGTCGCCGGCGAGCACCTCGACGCGCACACTGGCCTCGTCGCCCAGCGGCGAGCGGGCGGCGAAGCGCGCGCCTCCGACCGAGAGCTCGGTCAGACGTCCCGGGATCGTGCGGCCGTCTGCGAGGACGAGCCGGCCTTCGAGCGCGACCGGAACGCGCGAGAATTCCCTGCGGTCGTCGGAGTGGGACATCCTGGCCCCTTTCGGCCGCGCTCGGAGCGGGTCTTGAGCCGGGCGGCTACCACTGCACGCTGACCGCGTTGGTGATGTTCCAGGTGCCGCCCTGGGGCGCGGGGCAGAAGCTGGCGGAGGGGTCGCGGTAGTAGACCTGGTAGATGCGCAGCGAGCCGGGCGGCAGCGGATCCCCGAGCGCCTGGGCGCGCGCGCGCAGGCCCAGATCGAGCGGGCCGGGCGCGCTGACGATGCCACCGTTGGCGTTGCGCGTGTAGAGGCGGCGCAGCACGCCCGCCGTGCAGCGCAGACCGTCGCCGAAGGGCAGACCCATGACGGCGACGTTGTCGCCCTGGAGGAAGATCGAGAGCGCGTGTGGCAGCAGTTCGTGCGCGGCGAGCGTCACCGCGTCGAGGTTGGTACCGCCTTCGCCCTCGAGCACGCCGCCCGCGGCGACGGCGGAGCTGGCGCAGCCGTGTCCGGCGGCTCCCGTGTTGCCGCACGGGCAGGACGTGGGGAGGCTGCCGTCGCCGGCGCACGAGACCGGGTGGAACGGGCCTCGCAGCCGGAGGAAAACGTCGTGCGCGAGGTTCGTGTCGTTCGGCACGAGGTTCTGCGCGAAGCTCTGGAAGAGCACGCGCGTTCCGCTCGCGTCGAGCGCGGGTGCGACGCTGAGGTCGTCGGCCTGCACGCCGAAGGAGTCGACCGAGATGTTCTCGAGGTCGCCCGAGACGAGGTCCTGCAGGATCACGTCGCGCGCGAAGTTCGAATCGCCGGCGATCAGCTGCTCGGAGAGGCACACGAAGGCGATGCAGCGGCCGTCGGCCGAGAGCACCGGGGTCACGCACGGCTGGTCGCCTTGGCCGCCGCCGAAGGAGACGCTGACGAGCGTGGTGGCGCCCGCGAGGCGGTCGCGCAGGAAGACGTCGTCGGTGCCGTTCGTGTCGCTCGCGACGAGGTTCGTCGCGGCGCTCTGGAAGGCGAGGAAGCGCCCGTCGGCGGAGATCGTGATGTTGGAGGAGGGGCCGTCGGCCTGCGTGCCCGCGCTCGAGACGCTCACGCGCTCGGTCGTCCCGGCCTGGCGGTCGTGCACGAAGACGTCCGACTCCCCGTTGGTGTCGCCCGCGACCAGATCGCTCGCGAAGCTCTGGAAGACGACGAAGCGGCCGTCGCCCGAGATGGCCGGGAAGGTCGAGTAGCCGTCGCCCTGTGCACCCGCGCTCGAGACGCTGACGCGCTCGGTCGTGCCGGCGACCGCGTCGCGCACGAACACGTCGGTCGTGCCGTTGGTGTCGCCCGGCACGAGGTCGGAAGCCAGGCTCGAGAACGCGATGTAGCGGCCGTCGAGCGAGATCGAGGCGAAGGACGAGAGACTGTTGCCGGCCGCGCCCGAAGGCGTCGCGCTCACGAGCGTCGTCGTGCCCAGCCAGCGGTCGCGCAGGAACACATCGCTCGTCCCGTTCGTGTCGCCGAGCACGAGCGAGTCGGCGGAGCTGTGGTAGGCGACGAAACGGCCCTCGCCCGAGAGCACGGGATGCGTGCAGAGCGAGTTCGCCTGCGCGCCGCTGTTCGCCAGGTTGACGCGCTCGATCGCGCCACTCGCGAGTTCGACGACGAAGATGTCGCGCATGTTGTTGGTGTCGCCGGGCACGAGGTTGGGGGCCTGGCTCTCGAAGGCGGCGAAGCGGCCGTCGTAAGAGAGCGCCGGGCTCGTGCTCGGTCCGTCGGCCTGGTTTCCGAGCGCGTCGACGCTGATGCGCGTGGTGGTCTGCGGCGCCACGTCCGCGGCGAGCAGCGAGAGCGTGAGCAAGGGGAGCAGCGCGCGTTGCATGGCGGGTTCAGCGACCATCCTACGCCTCCGCGGGCGCGGCGGGCAGGCGGGCGCTAGGCTGGGGAGGTCCGCACCCCTCACCCCTGCCTCTGGAGCCCAGGATGTCCTTCTTCCGCGCGCTGCTCGTCTGTTCCGCCCTCGCCCTGCCCCCGGCCGTGTATTTCGCGCCCCCCGTGTTCGCGCACGCGCAGGAGAAGGAGGCGCCGAAGAAGGAGGACCCCAAGGAGCGCAAGCGTGCGAAGGTGCGCGACCTGCTCGAGGGGATGAACCAGCTCGAGACGGCGAAGAAGGCGATGAGCGCGGCGCTCGAGGGCACCGGCGCGCCCAAGGAATTCGCCGACCGGTTCCTGGAGCACTTCGATTTCGACGAGATGATCGACGAGACGATCGAGATCTACTGCAAGCACCTCGAGGAGGAGGAGATCGACGCGCTGGTCGCATTCTACAAGTCCGACGCGGGCAAGAAGCTCGCCGAAGCGATGCCCGAGATCACGATCGAATCGTTCAAGGTCGGCCAGGAACTCGGCAAGCGCGCGGCCGAGGAGATCTCGGGCGGGAAGTAGCCCGGGTTCACTCCTCCACGCCCCAGCGCGTGACGTTCGGCAGGGTGCGGTAGAGCAGCCAGTGGTACACGCGGCGCGGCAGGAAACGCCGCATGCCGCTGAAGAGGTATGCATCCAGCGTCGCCGGCGCGCGCAGCGGCGGGTGGCGCTGGTGCAGCACGCGCACGATCTTGCGCGCCACGTGATCCGGCGTCGCGCGCGCGAGCTTCATCATCCGCGCGATGAACGGGCCCATCTCCTCGTAGTGCGCGTGGTAGGCCTCGTGCACGTCGTCGCGCGAGCGGCTGGACTGGTCGGTGAAGCGCACGTTGCGGTACGAGTCCGAGCGCACGAAGCCCGGCTCGACCAGCGTGACGTCGATGTTCCAGGGCTTGACCTCGTAGTAGAGCGCCTCGGTGGCACCCTCGAGCGCCCACTTGCTCGCGCTGTAGCCGGCCATGGTCGGCATGGCCATCATGCCGCCGACCGACGAGACGTTGAGGATCTTCCCGAAGCGCTGCGCGCGCATGTGCGGCAGCACCAGGCGCGCGAGGTCCATCGGCGCGAGGTAGTTCACGTCGAGCTGCACGAACTGCTCGATGTCCGAGAGGTGCTCGAGCACGGCGCGGTACATCGCGCCGGCGTTGTTGACCAGCACGTCGACGCCGCCGAGTTCGCGCTCGAGCTCCTCGACCAGACCCAGGCGCTGCTCGAGCACCGTCACGTCCAGCGCGCGGATGCGGATGCGCTCGTTCTCGGTGATTCCAGCCTGCGCGAAGCGCGCCAGCGATTCCTTGCGCGAGGTGAGCACCAGGCGGTGCTCGGTCTGCACCAGGCGCCGAACGAGCGCGAGACCCAGGCCGGTCGAGGCCCCGGTCACGAGCACGGTCCATGGGACTGGCTTGGCTACCCCAACTCGAGCTGCCTCCTGGCGTCCACCTCGTCGCGGTTGATCGCCTCCATCAGCAGTCCGAGCTTCTCGTGCAGGTCCCACTTGGGGTCGATCGCGCGCCGCAACTGGCGCGCGAGCTGCTGCGCCAGGCGGAACGTGCGCACCACATCGCCCGGTGTGGCCTCGGTCAATTCCTCGAGCTCTTCGAAGCGCTTGCCCTCGATCCAGGCGACGAGCGGCGCCGTCATGCCCCAGTCGGGCTTCTTGATCGATTCCATCAGGCCGAACGCGCCGGCCTGCATGCGCAGCGCATGCAGCTCGCGCGAGACGTTCGTGCGCACGTTGCCGTGCAGGCGCGAGGAGACGAAGGTCTCCTCGTTCCGCCGACGTTCCTCGAAGATCAGGCCGACGAAGATCACGCCCAGCGCCTCGACCGAGAGGTTCTCGAGCGTGCCGCGGAAGACGAGCTCGGTGATCTGCAGCTCGTAGCCGTTGATCTTGCGCGCCAGCTGGCCGCGCGGCGTGAGCGTGTCGCCGTGGAGGTAGCCGAGCTCATCGAGACAGGCCAGGTGCGCCTCGAGCACGCGCGCCTGCTCGCGGCGGTTCTTGCGCTCCTGCTTCTCGCCCGCGACGCGGTGCTGGTACTGGTCGAAGGACTTCTCCCAGGCCTCGGGCACGCGCGCGCGGCCCAGGCGCGCGACCAGGTGCAAGAGCGAGGAGAAGGAGAGGCGGAAGCGGCTCTCGACCGGCTCGGGATGGCCGCCGAAGAGGCGTTGCACGGGCGCTTCGACCAGGTCACGCGGCGAGAGCAGGGAGAAGACCAGTCCCTCCGCGTCGATGCCCTGGCGTCCGGCGCGGCCGGCCATCTGCATGTAGTCGCGCGTGCTCATGTAATCGAAGCTGATGCCGTCGAACTTGCGCAGCGTGTAGAAGACCACCGTGCGCGCGGGCATGTTGATCCCCAGCGCGAAGGTCTCGGTCGTGAAGAGCAGCTTCAGCAGGCCCGAGGTGAACATGCGCTCGACCAGCTCCTTGTGGATCGGGAGCATGCCGGCGTGGTGGTAGGACAGGCCGCGGCGCGCCATCTGCAGCAACTCGGAGTGCAGGAACTCCGGCCCGAGCTGGAAGAGCTTCAAGAGCTCCTCCTGCAACTCGTCCATGCGCGCGCGCTCCCGCGCGTCGAGCAGCTCGCGGCGTGAGTTGGCCAGCGCCAGGCGCTCGCAGTCCTTGCGCGAGAAGGCGAAGACCAGCGTGGGCAGGAGGTTGCGCTCCTGCAGGTCGTCGAGCAGCGGCCCGATGGGGGGCACCTCGGTCATCTCGTTGCCGAAACCGCGCCGCGGACGGCCGCCGCCCGCCTTGAGCTGGTGCTTGGGCCCGCGATTCGTGCGTCCGGCGCGTTCCACCTCGCGCTTGCGCACGCGGTCGAGTTCGCCGAGCTCGAAGATGCCGCTGCGCGCGGAGTAGAGCGCGTTGTGCAGCGGCACGGGCCGCTTGCTGGACTGGATCACGACCACGTCCGGGCCGCGGATCTCGCGCAGCCAGGCGCCGAGCTCCTCGGCGTTGGAGATCGTGGCCGAGAGGCACACGAAGCGGATCGTGCTCGGCGCGAAGATCAGGCTCTCCTCCCAGACCGAGCCGCGCTCGAGATCGTCCATGTAGTGGACCTCGTCGAAGATCACGTACTCGACGTCCGAGAGCTCCTCGGGGTTCTCGAAGATCGCGTTGCGCAGGATCTCGGTGGTCATGATCCGCACCTGCGCCCCGGGGTGGATCGTGACGTCACCGGTCATGAGGCCCACGTCCATGCCCGGGACCGCGCGGAAGTCGCGGTACTTCTGGTTGGAGAGGGCCTTGATCGGGGTGGTGTAGACGACGCGCCGCTTGCGCTCGACCGCGTCGTGGATGGCGTACTCGGCCACGAGCGTCTTGCCGGCTCCGGTGGGGGCCGAGACGAGCACGTTGTGGCCGCCGCGGATCGCGGCGACAGCCTCCACCTGGAAGGGCGAGAGCTGGAAGCCGCGCCAGGAGCGGATCGCGTCCGAGGGGAGCTCGACGGGTTGCGCGTCCCCGCGCTTGCGCCGTGCGGGAGCCCGCGTGCGCTCGCGAGCGGGCTTCGCTCGCTCGTCCTCGGGCAGACCCAAGCCCTCGCCGAAGGGTCTGGGACGACCGGCGGGTCCGGGTTGGGAGGAACGATCGTTCATGGGTCGCGCCCTGGGCGCGGGAACTCTTTGGAAGGAAGCGGATCTCGCTGCTTGAGCCGGGGTCTGGCGGTCTGTATCTAAACAGGGGATCCCCGTCGAAGGAAGCGCACAACCCACGCCACGCGAGATCCGCCCCATGGAAGCAACGCCCAGCAACCGTACGCAGCACCCCGTCATCCGCCAGCTCGCGAGCCTCAAGATCCTCTCGCGTCTGATCGGGCACGAGTTGCATTCGCAGTCCGCGACGAAGTCCGTCACGCTCTCGCGTGACGAGGTGATCGAAATCCAGACCACCGTCGACCTCTACATCGAGGAACTGACGCGCCGCATGAGCCAGGCCGGAGCCACGGCGAACACCGTCGCCGCGATGGATTCCAGCGCGGTGGGTGTGCGCAACTAGGGCCACGCGCCCTGGAGCTTCGAAGGTGATCCACCCCCTCGTCCGCGGGACGGGCGGCGCAAGCCGCCTGGGACGCGTGCGCTTCTGGGTGCCGTTCCTGCTGGTCGTCGCGGGTTCGCTGTGGGCGCTCGAGCGCCTCGCGGGGCCTGTCGAGGCGGCGGAGTTCAGCACGATCGACCTGCGGCGGGTGAAGCTCGCCGCCCCTCCCGGTGGCTTCTGCGATCCGCGCTGGCGCAGCGAGCTCTCCGCGACGCTGGCGCGCTTCGAGGCGCCCGATGCACGCGACAAGCCCGCTCTCGAGGCGATCGCTCGCGCGCTCGGCGCGTTGCCCTTCGTCGTCGAGGCGGGGGAGCCGCACGTGATCTGGCCCGACGGCTTGGAGATCCCCGTGCGCCTGTGCGAGCCGGTCGCCTGCGTGCGCAGCGGCGACGATTTCCGCATCGTCTCCGCCGAGGGCGTGATCGAGCCAGGCACCTGGCCCGAGCCGCCGCTGCTCGACGGTCGGCCGCTGCCGGTGATCGGGCCCAACGACGGCGCCTTCGACCGCAAGGCGCCGGGAGCGCACCTCGCCGAGCGCCGTCATCAGGACGCGCTCGCGGTCGCGCTCTCGATGCGCAGCGGGCTTTCCGCGAGCGACGCCGCGACGCTCGGACCGCTCCTGATCGACGCGACGCGCTCGCCCGAGACGAGCGTCGAGGAGCCGGGCACGCTGCTCGAATTCGGCGCCAAGCGCCTCGCGCTCTTCGGCCGCGCGCCGGGCTCGGGCCAGCCGGGCGAACTGCCCGACGAACTCAAGTGGCGCTCGCTCGCCAAGGCCGCGGCGCTCCTGCGCAGCGAGGGCACGCGGGAGCCGCAAGACTGGTCGGTCGTCGACCTGCGCTGGGACACGCCCGCGCTGCGCATGCGCCACGAGCCGCCTCCGGGGCCGGATTCGGCTGCGCCAAAGCCGTCCAAGAACTCGAAGCCGCCGATGCCCGCGGGGCGCGTGCACGAGCTCTCGCACACGCAGCCCAATCCCACGCTGCCGCAGACTCCAGGCGTGCGCTGAGCGATGTTCGGCGAAGCGCTGGGGCTCGCAGTGTGCTGGCTGCTCTCCGCCGCGGTGCTGTTCCTGCCGCAGCAGAACGGCTGGGAGCGCGAGCTCTCGCCCGTGGCGCTGGCGCTGCTGCCCTGGCTCGTGTGGGCCACGCTGCCGCGCTCGCGCGGCGTGACGGGCCTGCTCGACCGGCTCGCTCCCGCGCTCGCAGCGCCGCTCGCGGTGCTCGCGCTCGCGCTCGAACGCGCGCGCGGCCATGCGCTCGCACCCGCGCTCGCCAGCGCCGCGGCGATCCTGGCCCTGGCCGTGCTCTTCGCGCTCGCCGCCGAGCGCGACGCGCGCAGCGTGCTCGGCCGCCGGGTCTACGCCGTGGCCTGGTTCGCGCTGGTCGCAGGCGCGCCGCTCGCAGTGCACACGCTCGAGAGCGCGGGCGCGCCGCTCTTTGGCCGCGCGAGCAACGCGCTTGCGCTCGCAGCCCAGCTCTCGCCGCTCTCGTGGTGGCTCGGCACGCTGCGCGCGGGCGCGGGAGCGGGCCTGCCGTGGATCGCGCTCGCGCTCGGCGCGGCGCTGTGGCTCGTCGGCCGAGCGCTGGAGGCGCGCCCTTGAGGCTCGCGCTCGCGGGGCTCGCGCTCGCACTCGGCGCAGCGCGCGCGCCGGCGCAGTCGCGCCTGGCCTGGGCGCGCTACGAGCTCGAAGGGCCGATCTCGCGCCCGACGCTCGAACTCGTGTCGGGTTCGCGCACGCTGCTCGAAGGCGAGTTGCTCGCCGGCGAACACGTCGAACGCGTGCTGCCCGTCGTCGTCGACGCGCTCGGCCCGCACGGCGAGCCGCGCCTGGAGTGGGAGCCCGACGCCGAGCACAGCGGCCGCGCGCACTTTCGCGGCTGGGTGCGCGAGGGCGAGGCGCGCTGGAGCGCGTTGCCGCTCGGCCTGCGCGCGCGGCCGCGGCCGCCGGTGTTCCCGGCCGACACGACGCCGCCGCTGGCGCTGCTGTTGCTGCTCGGGGGCGCGGCGCTCGCCAGCGTCGCCCTCGCGCGGCGCGGCCGTTTCGGCGCGGCGCTGCCCGCGGCCGCGGCTTGTGCGCTCTCCTGGTTCCTCGGCGGCGCGGGCGCGGAGCTCGCCGCGCCCGAACGCATCGTCCTCGAGGGGGCGGGGCAGGCCTCTCCCTGGATCGAAGTGCGCGCGGGCTGGGAGACGCTGGTGCTCGCCGCCGACGCCCTGCCGCTCGAACTGGAGAGCGAGCCGGAGGCCGCCGCGATCGCGCTGCGCACCACGCTCGCCCCGGGCGGGGAGCTCACCCTGCGCGCGAATGGGGCGGCGCTCTACGCACGCCGGGCGCTGGAGCCCGGGCCGGGCCGGATCCGCGAGGAAGGCCAGGATTGTGCCGATTTCGCGGCGGTCTGGTGGCGCGCGGAGGGGGAGTGGAGCTTCCGCGGTCCCTGGCTGCGCGGCGCGGAGCTGCCGGGCGCTCGAGCGGGAGAGGCGCCGCCCGGCTGGCTCGAGAGCGGCCTGCCCCAGGGGCCGCGCGTGTGCCTGGCGCGATCCGAGGGAACGATCCCGCGCTGGTTCCGCGACCTTGGCCCTTGATGGCCCAGGCCCGGGCCAGTACCTTTTCCGCCCCGGATTCCCGAAATCCCTCGTCTGAACATGTCAACGACCCACTTCACCAACATCACCGCCACCGAGCGCTGGCTGCTCTACGACGCCTCCAACCAGGTGCTCGGCCGCCTGGCCTCGGACATCGCGATGAAGCTGATCGGCAAGGACCTGCCCAGCTACACGCCCAACGCCCTGACTGGCGCCTTCGTGGTCGTCGTCAACGCCGAGAAGATCGTCGTCACGGGCAACAAGGCGCAGGCCAAGACCTACGAGCACTACACGGGCTATCCGGGTGGTCAGCGCTCCGAGTCCTACGCCTCGCTGCAGAAGCGCCGTCCCGACGAGATCATCCGCGAGGCCGTGCGCCGCATGCTGCCCAAGACGATCCTCGGTCGCGGCATGCTGAGCCGTCTCAAGATCTACAGCGGAGCCGAGCACAAGCACTCCGCCCAGCAACCCGTCAAGGTCGAGTTCAAGAGCGCATGAGCACCACGCAGTACATCTGGGGCCTGGGACGCCGCAAGACCTCCGTCGCTCGCGTGCGCGTCACGTCGGGCGCAGGCGGATTCCTGATCAACGGCCGCCCCGCGGACGAGTTCTTCCCGAACCTGCAGACGCGCAATCGCGTGCTGGAACCGCTCAAGGTGACCGGCGCCGAGGGCAGCTACGACATCCGTTGCCAGCTCGATGGCGGCGGCCCGATGAGCGGCGCCGACGCGGTCGTGATGGGCCTCGCCCGCGCGCTGATGACGATCAACCCGACCTGGGAACCGCTCCTGCGCGAGAACAAGCTGCTCACGCGCGACAGCCGCAAGAAGGAACGCAAGAAGTACGGCCGCCGCGGCGCCCGTCGCGGATTCCAGTTCTCGAAACGCTGAGAGCCGTTCTCCGCAGCGACTCACGAGCAGCAGCCCCGCGGGTCGCAGACCTCTGGGGCTGCTTCTCCAACACGAGCACCTAGCCACGCATGGCCGGCCATTCCCACTCCTCGAACATCGCGGCGCGCAAGGGCGCGGTGGACAAGCAGCGCTCGAAGAACTTCAACAAGCTCTCGCGCCAGATCATGTCGGCCGTGCGCCAAGGCGGTCAGGACATCGAGTCCAACCTCAAGCTCAAGTACGCCGTCGAGAAGGCGCGCGCGGCGAACGTGCCCAAGGACAACATCGAGCGCGTGATCAAGCGCGCCGCGGGCGAGGCGGGCGGCGACATGGAGGAGGTCGTCTACGAGGGCTACGCGCCCGGCGGCATCGCGCTGATGGTCGCCTGCCTGACCGACAACCGGCACCGCACCTCGCCCGACCTGAAGCACGTCTTCGACAAGTTCGGCGGCAACCTGGGGACGCCGGGTTCGGTCGGCTTCCTGTTCCAGCAGCGCTCGATCTTCGTCTGCGACGCGCAGGGCGAGGACGAGGACCACTGGGTCGAACTCGGCCTGGAGTGCGGAGCGCAAGACGTGCAGCTCGAGGGGGACGTCGCGACGCTGCTCGCGCTTCCGACCGAGTACCTGGGCCTCAAGGCGCAGCTCGAGGCGCGGGGCGTCAAGCTGCACTCGGCGGAGATCGGCTACGTGCCGCTCAATTCCGTCGCGGTCGCCGACAAGGAGACAGCCTCGAAGGTCCTGCGGATCGTCGCGGCGCTCGACGACCTCGACGACGTACAGAGCGTCTACGCCAACTACGACATTCCCGGCGAGTGGATCGAGGAACTCTCGACCTGAGCCCGCAGTTGAAGGCCGGGGCGCCTTAGGGCAAGCTCTGTCGCCCCTCCCCGAAGCCCCTGACCCCCGAGGATTGCCGCCCATGGGCGACGGACTGCGTACGATCCGCGTCGTGACCACCGACGAGTCGCTGCTGGCCAATGTGCGTGCGGCGGCGAGCTCCATCGACGGCTGGGAAGTCGCGCTCTCGGCCAACGTCGACGAGCTCATGCGCAGCGTGCCCGCCCTCGGCGACGTGGTGCTGCTCGACGGCTGGCTGCGCAGCGGCAACGTCTACGAGAACTGCCGCCGCCTGACGGGCAACACGCGCTGCCGCACCTTCGTGGTGGTCGAGCACGACAACCGCCTGGCGGAGCCGATCGCGCGCTTCTGCGGTGCGACGGGCGTGCTCAACCGGCCGATCGTGCCCACGCGCCTGCGCGAGGCGCTGGCCCCGACGAGCACGCCGCCGGCCGCGCTGCCGCGCGAACACCGCGGCGCGAACGAGGAGACGACGCTCTTCCCCCAGAAGTTGCTCACCGACCTCGCCGGCGCGCCCGGCGCGAACCTCGTCTCGGCGCTGACCGACCCCGACACGGGGCTCTTCAACTACGCCTTCCTGGAGTACAAGCTCGACGAGGAGTTCAAGCGCGCGCGGCGCTTCGGCGATCCGCTGGCGTGCGTGATGCTCGGTTTCGAAGGCCAGGTCGACGAGCAGGTGCTGCGCGAGCTCGCGGGCATCTTCCTCGAGGCCTCGCGCGACACCGACGTGCTCGGACGCTTCGACGAGCACTCCTTCCTGTTCCTGCTGCCGAACACCGGCCCCGACGGCGCGACCGTGATGGCGCGGCGCGTGGGGGACCTGGCGCAGAAGCGCGGGCTCTCCGACCTCGTCGGCGACCCGCTGGTGATCTCGGTCGGCATCGCCAACGCGCCCGCCGCGGGCGTCAAGCGCCGCGAGGACCTGTTCTCCAAGGCGCGCAAGGCCTTCCTCTCGGCCCGCGAGGTCGGCGGCGGGGTCGTCGCCGCGGGTTGAGCAGCGCCGCGCACCGGAAATCCCGCTGCCCCGCCCGCGCAGGGAGCGCCGTTCATGCCGCTTTCCGCGCTCTTCCACCTGGCCGTCGACGACGGCGGCGAATTCCTGGTCTTCGCCGGAGAGTCACTCGTGCTCGGCCATCTGCGTTCGAACGGAGCCGACCTGCGCTTCCTCGCCGACGTCGAGAGCGAACACGCGCGCCTCGAACGTCACGAGAGCTTCCACGGCGGCGTCGAGTGGCGCGTCGAGCCGCTCGGTTCGGCGAGCGTGCGCGTCAATGGCGTGGCGCTTTCCGGCGCGCGCGCGCTGGTGCACGGCGACCGGCTGCAGCTGGGCCGCAACCTCGGGCTCGCGTTCCGCGCGCTCGACAGCGCCTCGAGCTCGGCCTTCCTGGAGCTCGAGGGCCAGGCCGAGTGCGAGGGCGCGCGCCACGTGCTGCTTTTCTCTCAAGGCCCCTCCGGGCGCGTGCGCATCGGCTCCAAGCGCCACCGACCGATTCCCGTTCCCGAGCTCGAGCGCGAGGTCGTGCTCGAGCTCGCGCAGGCGCAGCTCCTGCTGCGCTGCTCGGGCGGCCTTGCCTGCGGCGCACTGCGCGTGAGCGCCGGGCCGCAGGCCTCGCTGGCGCTCGAATTGCCCATTCGCAGCAGCCTGTTCGTCGAGACCGGAGCGCGCGCGGTCGGTCGCGCGCCCTTCACGCTCGCGCTGCGGCCCTCCGAGCATTCGCGCGCGGGGAGCACTTCGTGAGCCCGCGGCGTAGGATGGGAGCCTAGGCCTCATGGACTGGGAATCCTTCTACTCCCGCTTCCGTACGCCGGACTTCATCCCCGGCTACGAGATCCAGAACCGTCTCGGCGGCGGGGCGTTCGGGGAGGTCTACAAGGCGCGCAAGCACTCGATCGGCAAGGCCTACGCGATCAAGTTCCTGAAGCTCGACGACGAGGCCGCGCGCTCGGCGGTCGAGCGCGAGCTCGAACAGGTGCGCCACTTCGCCGCGATCGACCATCCCAACCTGGTCACGATCGAGGACTTGGGGCTGGTCATGGACGTGCCCTACCTTGTGATGGGCTACGCCGGCGAGGAGACGCTCTCGCGCGCCTTGCGCGAGCGCCGGCTCTCGCGCCAGCAGGCGCTGGCGTACTTCGTGCAGGCCTGCCGCGGCGTGCAGGCGCTGCACGAGCGGCGCCTGGTGCACTTCGACTTGAAGCCGAGCAACATCTTCCTCAAGGGCGACGTCGCGCGCGTGGGCGACTACGGCCTCTCGAAGATGATGTCCGACGGGCGGCAGACGCTCTCCTTCGGCCGCGGCACGCCGCAGTACATGGCGCCCGAGATGGTCAAGAACCGCGCCGACGAGCGCGCCGACATCTACTCGCTGGGCGTGATCCTGTACGAGTCGCTCGCCGGCCGGCTGCCTTTCGAGAGCGACATCCCCGGCGCGTTGCCGCAGCGCGAGGGCGACGCGCCCCCGCACTTCCAGGACGACTTTCCCGAAGCGCTGCGCGATCCGATCGTGCGCTGCCTGCGCGTCGACCCTTCGCAGCGTTTCCCGAGCGTGGCCGAGCTCGTGGCGGAGCTCGACCTGCGCGCACGCACCTCGAACCTGGGCTTCGACGTGCCGCCCGCGGGGCCGGCGCCGCTCGCGACCCCGCTGCCGCTCGCACCTCTGCCGCTGCCGACACCCGCGCCGATGGCGAACGAGGCGCGCAGCGCCGCGGCCGAGTTGACGCGTGGCGCGGTCGACGTCGCGCGCGGCGTCTGGGACGGCCTGCGCGGTTCGCGTGGAGCGGCGGACTCCGCCGCGCGTCCGCTCGCGGGCGACACGCTCGTGCTGCACACGCTCTCCGAACGGCCCGCGCCGCGCGTCGCGCCTTCGAGCGGCACGGCGGGCACGATCCCCGTGCCGCCCAGCGCGCACGGCGGGCTCGTCGCGACACTGGGCGCGACGCTGCAGCTCTCGATCGAAGTGCTCGTGACGCTCGTGCGTGGCATCGCGGGCACGATCGCGCGCGGCGTGCGCGCGCGGCGTGAGAAACTCGCCAACATGGAGCAGCGGCCCTTCCTCGTCCGCTTCGGGCTCTTCTGGCTGCGCCTGGTGGGCATCCTGCTGCTGCTCGCGGCGCTGGGCGGGGTCGTGATGCTCTCGATCGTCGTCCTGCGCAAGGGGGTCACGTGAGCGAGTGGACGCCGGATGTCGCGCGCCTGCAGGCGCACGTGGACGAGGAATGGTTCGCCGTCCAGCGCCACTACTGCGGGCGTCTGATGGCCTACGTCGCGCGGCGCGTCGCCGACCGCGAGGCGCGCGAGGACGTGCTGCAGGAGACCTTCCTCGGCGCGCTGCGCGGCATCGGCGGCTTCGACGACGCCTACACCTTCGAGCAGTACCTCTTCGGCATCGCGAAGAACCGTACCATCGACCACCTGCGCCGCACACGCGCGCACGCTCTCCTCGGGCGCCGACGACGATGCGCCGCCGCCGCTGGATTCTCTCGCGCGCGAGAACGACACGCCCAGCCGCATCGTGCAGCGCCGCGATCTCGCCGCGAGCGGCGCGCGGCTCCTCGCGGCCGCGCTGCGCGCCTGGGTGCAGGAGACCTGGGAGGAGCGCGAGTTCGCGCGCCTGATGGTGATCGAGGCGCTCTTCTCCGGCGGCTGGCGCAACCGCGACACCTGGGAACGTTTCGGCCTGCGCGACGAGACCTCGGTCGCGGGCATCAAGTTCCGCGCGCTGAAACGCCTGCGCGAACTCGCCGCCGCGCGCGATCCCGAGGGCTCGCTCTCAGCGCTCTTCGCCGAGGCGCTCGACTCGGGCGAGAGCGATGTGCACTTCGACGTGGCCGAGCTGTGGAAGCGTTCGCGCGCGTCGTGTCCCGCGCGCCACTGGCTCGCGCGCCAGGCCGCCGGCACGCTGCCCGAGGGGCCGGCCGACTTCGTGCGCTTCCACCTGGGCGAGATGCACTGCGAGTGGTGCCAGGCCAACCTGGACGACCTCGAGCGCCAGGGACGCGAGGCCGAGCTCGAGCCGCTGCTCGGCTCCCTCCAAGCCTCGACGCTGCGCTACCTGCACTCGCGCACGCAGCCCCCGGCCTGAGCCGACACAGTTCGAACGCGCGGGCTGGACGCGCCGGGGCGCCGCGCGCATAAGATGTCGCGCTGGAGGTCCAGCGTCTCATGCACGTCCGCTCCCTAGCGTCCCTGTTCGTCCTCGCCACCCTCTCGCTCGTCCCCGCCGCCGCGCGCACGTCCGGCAACAAGGCGGCGCTCGAGAGCGCGCTCTCGACCGTCAAGGCCGACGAGATCCAGACCGACCTCTACTTCATCGCGTCCGACGACCTGAAGGGTCGCGACACGCCGAGCGAGGGGCTCAACGTCGCGGCGAGCTACCTGCGCGCGCGCTTGAAGCGTCTGGGCTGGCAGCCGGGCGCCAAGGACGGCTACGACTACGTCTGGCAGGTGGAGAAGAAGGGACTCGAGCCGGCGAACTGCCACGTCGAGTTCGCTGGCCACACGCTGACGCTCGGCAAGGACTACTTCCTCTCCGGCTTCGGCATCGCCTCCGCGCGCGAGACGAGCGGCAAGGCGATCTGGGGCGGCGACGGCGACAAGGACGCGCTCGGCAAGCTGGAGCTCGACGGCAAGTGGCTCGTGCTCTCCGACCACGGCCGCGACCTCGGCGCGCTGCGCCGCGAGCTGCTGCGCAAGGGACTCGCGGGCATCGTCTGCGTGCCCGCCGCGGACTACGCCGACAAGCCCTACACCGAGCGCTTCAGCGCAGACCTCGAGCGCCAGATCGAAGGCAGCGTCGCGCAGGTGCGCGAAGCCAGCCCGGCCACCGAGGAGGATTCCGACCGCAGCCGTCGCCCGCGCGGCGCGCCGACGGTGTTCGTCCTGCCCGAGGCCAAGGCGGCGCTCTTCGGCGCGCTGGGCGTGCAAGAAGGCCAGACGCCCGTCGGGAAGGAGCTCGCGGTCGAACTGAAGGAGTCGCGCGCGCTCGCGGGCAACGGCGGACTCGTCGACGTGCAGAACGTGTGCGGCTTCTGGCCGGGCAGCGATCCCGTGCTGAAGAACGAGGTGCTCATCGTCTCGGCGCACTACGACCACGTGGGCGTGATGCGCGGACAGATCTACAACGGCGCCGACGACAACGGCTCGGGGACCTGCTGCCTGCTCTCGCTGGCGGAGGCGCTCAAGCAGTACGGCCCGCTGCGCCGCAGTGTGATGCTGATGTGGGTCTGCGGCGAGGAGAAGGGTCTGTGGGGTTCGGAGGCCTGGAACAAGCACCCGTACCTGCCCGAGGGCTGCAAGGCCGTCGCCGACATCAACATCGACATGGTCGGACGCAACGCGCCCGACAAGCTGCTGATCACTCCCACGCACGAGCACAAGAGCTACAGCTTCCTGACCAAGGTCGCGGAGACCTACGCGCCGCTCGAGGGCTTCCCCAAGCTCGGCAGCGCGGACGAGTACTGGCACCGCTCGGACCACTACAACTTCGTGCAGGCAGGCATCCCGGCCTGCTTCCTCTTCTCCGACGTGCACGAGGACTACCACAAGCCCACGGACGACCCGGACAAGATCGACTACGACAAGATCCACCGCGTCGCGCGCTTGGTGCTGCGCATGCTCGACGGGTTGCAAGACGACAAGATCGACGGCTGAGCCGTCGATCCAGTCGCTGCGCGCGCGCGGCCTACTTCTTTTTCTCGCGCAACGCCGCCTGCGCCGCCGCCAGGCGCGCCAGCGGCACGCGGAAGGGTGAGCAGGAGACGTAGTCCAGGCCCAGCGTATGGCAGAACTCGATCGAGCGCGGATCGCCGCCGTGCTCGCCGCAGATGCCCATCTTCAGGCCGGGCTTGGTCTTGCGGCCCTCCTCGACGGCGATCTGCATCAGGCGGCCGACGCCCAGGGTGTCGAGCGTGGCGAAGGGATCCTCGGGATAGATGTCCTCCTCGATGTACATCGGGAGGAAGCGCGTGCCGTCGTCGCGGCTGATGCCGTAGGTCGTCTGCGTCAGGTCGTTCGTGCCAAACGAGAAGAAGTCAGCCGATTCGGCGATCGTGGCGGCGCGCAGCGCGGCGCGCGGCAGCTCGATCATCGTGCCCACGAGGTAGGGGATGCGGCGTTTCTTCTCGGCGAATACCTGCTCGGCGACCTCGTGCACGATGCCGCCCTGCAGCACGAGCTCGGACTGCGTCGAGACGAGCGGGATCATGACCTCGACACGCGGCACGAAGCGTTTGGTGCGCGCGACGTTGCAGGCCGCCTCGAAGATGGCGCGCGCCTGCATGCGCGTGATCTCCGGGAAGCTGATGCCCAGGCGGCAGCCGCGGTGGCCGAGCATCGGGTTCATCTCGCGCAGTGACTCGATCTTCGCCGCGAGGCGCTTGTGCGGGATCTTCATCTCGTGCGCCAGGCGCTTGATCGTGGCGTCGTCGTGCGGGAGGAACTCGTGCAGCGGGGGATCCAGGCTGCGGATCGTCACCGGGCGCGGGCCCATGGCGGTGAAGATGCCCTCGAAGTCCTTGCGCTGCAGCGGCAAGAGGCGCGCCAGCGCCTTGACGCGCTGCGTCTCGGTCTCCGAGACGATCATCTCGCGCACCGCGTCGATCTTCTCGGGCGCGAAGAACATGTGCTCGGTGCGGCACAGGCCGACGCCCTCGGCGCCGAAGGCGATCGCGTTCTGGCACTGGTCGGGCTGGTCGGCGTTGGCGCGCACGCGCAGGCGCCGGTCGCGTCGGCCCAGCGCATCAGCTTCGCGTAGCGCAGGCGAGCGAGCCCTTCTGGGCTTCCCGCGCCCGGCGAAGACCCAGCGCGCGACGTCGGAGGGCTGCGTTGCGATCGCGCCGGCGTAGATCTCGCCGGTCGAGCCGTCGATCGAGAGCCAGTCGCCCTCGGAGAGCTTCGTGCCGCCGCAGCTGAGCGTGCCGGCCTTGTAGTCGATCTCGAGTTCGCCGGCGCCGACGATGCAGACCTTGCCCATCTGCCGCGCGACCAGCGCCGCGTGGCTGGTCATGCCGCCGCGCGCGGTGAGGATGCCGGCCGAGGCCTGCATGCCGAGGATGTCTTCGGGCGAGGTCTCGATGCGTACGAGCACGACGCTCTCGCCTTGTGCGCGGCGGCGCTGCGCGGAGCGGGAAGGCGATCCGCCCGCTGGCGGCGCCCGGACCCGGCGGCGAGGCCCTTGCCGAGGAGCCGGCGCTGCTTGCGGCCTTTTCGAGCTCCTGCTGCGCGAAGACGGGCGCAGGAGCTGGTCGAGCGCCTTGGGCGGGACGCGCAGCACGGCCCCGTCGCGCTGGTGATCAGCCCCTCGCCGGCCATGTCGGCCGCGACGCGCACGGCGGCCAGGCCGGTGCGCTTGCCGTTGCGGCACTGCAGCATCCACAGGCGACCGCGTTCGATCGTGAACTCGATGTCCTGCATGTCGCGGTAGTGGCGCTCCAGAGCGTTCTGGATGCGCGTGAGCTCCCTTCAAGCGCGCGGCTGGATCTGCGCGAGCACGTCCATCGGCTCGGGCGTGCGCAGGCCGGCGACGACGTCCTCGCCCTGCGCGTTGGCCAGGTACTCGCCGTAGAAACGCCGCTCGCCGGTCGCGGGGTCGCGCGTGAACGCGACGCCCGTGCCCGAGTCGGTGCCGAGGTTGCCGAAGACCATCGCCACGATGTTGCAGGCCGTTCCCCACTCGGAGGGATGTGGTTCATCGTGCGGTAGGCGATCGCGCGCGCGGAGTTCCAGCTCTCGAAGACCGAGCCGATGGCGCGCTGCAGCTGCTGCCAGGGATCCTCGGGGAAGGGCTTGCCCGTCTTCTCGAGTACGATCTTCTTGTAGATGGCGACGAGCTTCTCGAGGTCGCCCGTGTCGAGCTCGTGGTCCTCCTTCAGGCGGCGCTTGCGCTTGAGCGCCTCGCGCGCGGCGGTGAAGGGGTCGTCGTCGGTCTCGCTCTCAGCCTTCAGGCCGAGCACGACGTCGGCGTACATCTGCACGAAGCGCCGGTAGACGTCCCAGGCAAAGCGCGGGTTGCCCGAGATCTCGGCCAGCGCCAGGACGGTCTTCTCGTTCAAGCCCAGGTTGAGGACGGTGTCCATCATCCCGGGCATCGAGACGCGCGCCCCCGAGCGCACCGAGACGAGCAGCGGATTGGGGCCCGCGCCGAAACGCTTGCCGGTCGAGCGCTCGATCTTCGCGAGCGCCGCGCGCACCTCGGGCCACAGGCGCGCGGGGTAGCGCTGGTCGTGCTCGAAATAGGAGCGGCAGACCTCCGTCGTGATGGTGAAGCCGGCCGGAACCGGCATCCCCAGGCGGCACATCTCGGCCAGGTTGGCGCCCTTGCCGCCGAGCAGTTCCTTCTGCGTGGCGTCGCCGTCCGCGCGACCATCGCCGAAGAAATAGACCAGACGTTTGGAGGAGGATTTTTGCTTGGGCATGGGGGGGGCTGCGGGCCTAGGGGGCGGCGTCGAAGCGGATGTCGTCGAGCTTCCACTCCCGGCCGATGCGCATCTCCGTCACTTTCGCGGAATCCAGATCGGGCGGCATCGGGACCTGTCCGTAGAACAACTTCCCGTCCTGCGTACCGGTGTGCGTGCGGAAGTCGACTTCGTCGTCGGAGAGCTGCGTCTCGCCGCTCCAGGTCTCCCCGAAGTCCTCGCGCAGGAAGCTCAGGTGGACGCGTTTTCCCAGGGCCTCGACGACCATCTCGGCGCGCGCGCCGTGGACGCTCGCGGGGGCGCGGGGCTCGGCCTTGGCGACCGCCCAGCGCATCCCGATCTGCCCCCACAGCTGCTCGCGCAACTCGCGCCAGGCGAGCTGCGAGAGGTGGTTCTCGGCGCGGAAGCGCGTCGAGAAACAGCGGTACTCCCAGGCGGGCTCGTCGGAGCGCACCGCGAACTGGAAGGAGCGCAAGCACTGCTCCGGACTGCGAAAGCTCGAGCCGAGGATCTCGCCCGGCTTGGGCACGCTGGTGCAGGCGATCGGGAGCAGCGCCGCCAGGGCGGCCAGGAAAACACTACCCACGCACCGCTGGAGCTCCATGGGGCGCGGATTCTACGGGCGGCGGAAGCCCGCGAGCCAGCCAAGGCCGGCCTGGAGCTTGGAATCGCGCCAGAAACCCGGAAGAACCATCCAACCACTTACGCTTTCGTTGCGTAGTCGCCCCGCCGCACCCGCGAGTGCTAGCATTCTGGACCACCCAACGGAGATCGACCCATGCGACCCACCCTTCCCAGCCGCTCAGGAGCGGCCATCCTGATCGGCGGACTCTGCTTCGCCTTCCTGCCCTCCTTCGCCACCCAGGCGCAGGGCGCGAGCACCGTCCCGGCGCAGACCCCCGTGGTCTCGTCCGCGAAGGGCCAGACGCCCCCGGTCAAGGCACCGCCTGTCAAGCAGGGCCCTGGCGGCGACGTGACCAAGAAGCCCGCCCCCGGCGGCGACCCGACACAGGATCCGCCGGATCCCAACTCCAAGGCGCGCATCACCTGGGAGTTCGGCACCGACACGCACAACTTCGGCAAGGTGATGCAGGGTGATGTGCTCAACAACACCTTCAGCATGAAGTCGAGCGGGGAAGAGGACCTGGTCATCAAGCAGGCCAAGCCGACCTGCGGCTGCACGGTCGCCCAAGTCGCCTGCGAGCAGGCCGACGGCACCATGGGGCCCTACACCTTCGGCAACCCGATCCCGCCCGGACGCAAGATCGAGATCCTCGCCACGCTGCACACGCAGAACAAGCGCGGCCACGCCTCGAGCCGGATCAACATGTTCACCAACGACCCGCGCGGCCAGGTCTCGATGGGCCTGGAGGCCGAAGTGGACCCGTTCTTCCAGGTCAACCCGAGCGTGATCAACTTCAACCAGGTCTCGTCGAAGGACCAGGTGCAGGACAAGGCCACGATCAGCACGACGCGCGGCGAGCGCATCAAGCTCACGGCCGTCACCGACAGCGTCCCGCCCGGCGTCAAGATCCAGCTCAACCCGCTCGACGCCGACGCGGAAGGCCGCGCCACGCGCTACGAGCTGGTCGCGATCGTCGGCCCGGGCTGCAGCGAAGGCCAGCTGGCCTACGCCGTCCCGATCCACAGCGACCTGCCGATCCCGGGCGCGGACAAGATGCCCAACGGCCAGGCGCCCTGCTACGACACCAACGTGACGATCATGGCGCGCGTCACGGGCCTGATCTCCTACACGCCGCAGTTCATCTCGCTCGGCCTGATCAAGCCCGGCCAGGTCAAGGCGACCTCGATCCGCGTCACCAGCCACGACCCGGCCTTCAAGCTGGGCGAGCTCGAGTGCGAAGTCCGCGGCCGCGACGGCACGCCCTGGGAGTACTCGAAGAGCTTCCAGACCTTCTGCCGCCCGGTCGCCAACGAGAACGCGGTCGACATCGAGGTGCGCCTGAACGGCATGCCCGAGACGCTCAACGGCTCTTTCGCCGGCGAGCTCTTGATCAAGGTCAAGCACCCTGACAAGCCCGAGCTCAAGCTGCCGATCACCGGCGTCTGCCGCGGCGGCGGCTAGTCCGAGCTCCGCGACCGGATTCACGGCGCTCCGCGCGAACCTCGCGCGGGGCGCCGTCCTGTTTCGTAGGCTACTGCACCCGCCTGCGCGGGTAGGACCCCACACATGGAGACACGACGAGCTTGAGCCGCACGCTGGGGGAGATGTTGATCGAGGCGCGCGTGATCTCGGACGCGCAGCTCAAGGAGGCGCTGACCTACCAGCGCAACGGGTCGCTGCGCCTGGGCGAGGCGCTCCTGCGCCTGGGCTTCGTCGACGAGACCACGCTGACACGCACGCTGGCCAAGCAGCAAGGCCTGCCCTTCGTCGACCTGGAGAAGGGCCGCATCGCCGAGGCGGTGCTGGCACGCATCCCCTCCGAGTTCGCGCGCGAGCAGGTGCTGCTGCCCGTGATGGAGAAGGACGGCAAGCTGGTCGTCGCGGTCGACGACCCGCTCAAGCGCCTGGTCGCCGACCAGCTGCAGTTCATGATCGGAACCCCGGTGGTGTGCGCGCTCGCCTCGCCGGCCAGCCTGCAGCGCGCGATCGCACGCTATTACGGCGAGAAGACCGAGGAGAGCGTCGCGCGCTCGATGCAGTCAGCGCAGGGCGCGGACGAGGCCGACGCGCCGATCGTGCGCCTGGTGACGCGCACCTTCCACGAGGCGCTCACGCAGCGCGCGAGCGACATCCACATCGAGCCCGGCCACGGCCGCGTGCGCGTGCGCTTCCGCGTGGACGGCATGCTGCGCGACATCGCCGAGCACCCCGCGCACCTGCACGCGCCGCTGCTCTCGCGCCTCAAGATCATGGCCACGCTCGACATCGCCGAGAAGCGCAAGCCGCAGGACGGCCGCATCGGCATCAAGATCGACGGCCGCGACATCGACGTGCGCTGTTCGATCCTGCCCTCCAACCACGGCGAGTCGATCGTGATGCGCCTGCTCGACCGCACGCGCTCGCTGATCTCGCTCAAGGAGCTCGGCTTCGAGGAGGAGGACCAGCGCTGGTTCAAGCGCCTGATCCAGCGTCCCAATGGCATCGTGCTCGTCACGGGCCCGACCGGCTCGGGCAAGACGACCACGCTCTACGCGGCGCTCTCCGAGCTCAACCGCCCGGACGTCAAGATCATCACGGCCGAGGACCCGGTCGAATACCACCTGCGCGGCCTGAACCAGGTGCAGGTGAACCAGAAGATCGGGCTCTCCTTCGCGCGCATCCTGAAGGCCATGCTGCGCGCCGCGCCCAACATCATCCTGGTGGGCGAGATCCGCGACGCCGAGACGGCCGAGATGGCGATCCAGGCGGCGCTCACGGGCCACCTCGTGTTCTCGACGCTGCACACCAACGATGCGCCCAGCGCGCTGACGCGCCTCTCGGACATCGGCGTCAAGCCCTTCCTCGTCTCGGCCTCGGTGCAGGCGGTGATCGCGCAGCGACTCGTGCGGCGACTGTGTGCGGAATGCGCCGAGAGCTACACGCCCTCCGAGCTCGAGCTCACGGCGCTGGGCCTGGATCCGCGCTCCTTCGAGGGCGCGAAATTCAAGCGCGCGCGCGGCTGCCGCGCCTGCGAGAACTCCGGCTACCGCGGCCGCGTCGCGCTCTTCGAGCACCTCGAGATGGACCAGAGCCTGCGCGAACTGTGCTTCCGCGGCGCGAGCCTGGAGGATCTGCGCCAGAACGCGCTCGCGAGCGGCGCGCTCTCGGGCCTGGTCGAGGACGGCGCGCGCAAGGTCGTGCGCGGCCAGACGAGCATCCAGGAAGTGATGCGCGTCACGCGCCTCCTGGCCGAGTCCGCGATCGAGCTCTGACCGCGGACCCGGGCGGGGAGAGTTGCCCTAGAAGCGCACGCCGCCGACCGGCGCCGTCGCGGCGAAGCGCACGCCCGGCGTCGAGTCGAACACGATCCACTGCGCGAAGAGCGGCACGCCCACGAGCAGCGGGTCGGGCGCGATCGCGATCGAGGTCGAGCCGTAGCCGCCCGAGTCGCCGTTGCCCGCGAGTGCGGGCACGCGCACGAGCGAGTGCGTCTGTGCGAGATCGACGTACAGGTCCGTGCCGAAGAAGGGCGTGCCGTTCACGATCGAGCCATTGCCGACGACGAGCGCCGCGATGCGACCGGCGCGCGCGTGGTCGAGTGCGAACGTGAGGCGCGCGTTGCCCGCGTAGGCCGGCTCGAGCGCGAGCATGCTCGGCACGACTCCCGCGACGCCGCTCGTGCCCTGGCCGAAAGACTGCAGCACGAGCGGCGAACCCGAGAAGAGTGCGGGGTGCTCGAAGGGCCCGCTCGCCTGCGCCACGCGCGGATCCGTGAGCGGACGGCGCAGGAAGGCGGCCAGGTTCGCCTTCTGCATCGCCGTCAGGTTCAGCGGATGGATCGCAGGATCCTTGTTGGGCGCGTTGAAGTCGCCGCCGCGGTCGTAGAACTCGATCACGTCCTCGAGCGTCGCCATGCGGCCGTTGTGGAAGTAGGGCGCGCGCAGTTCGACGTTGCGCAAGCCGGGGACCTTCATGCGTCCGTGGTCACCGGGGTTGCCGGTGACGGCGAAGCGGCCTTCGTCCTCGGCCGGCGGGCGCACGCCGGTGTAGCGGAAGCTGTGGTCGGTGAAAAGGTTCCCGACGTGGCACACGACGCACTGGCCCGGACCGGTGAAGACCGCCTGTCCGGCGAGCTCCTGCGGCGTGAGCGCGTTCTGTTGCCCGCCGAAGAAGGCGTCGATCGGCGTCTGCCCGGTCCAGAGCGTGCGCTCGTAGGTCGCGATCGCCTCGGCGATGCGCACGGGCGTCACACCCGCCGTGCCGAAGGCCTCCTGGAACAGCGCAGGGTAGTCGCGTCCGTTGATCCAGCTCGCGAGCGCCGCGGGGATCGAGGGCGAGAGGCGCAGCGGCAGGCTGCTCGCGATCTGTGCCGCGACCTGATTCCAGTCGCGGTGCTGGTGCGCCATCTCGACGCTGTTGACCGGCGGGCCGAGCACCTGGCTCTCGAGCGACGCGCCAGCCTGCAGGATCACGTTGTTCGAGATCGGATCGACGAACTGCGGCTGGGCACGCCCATCCCAGAACTGCTGCGGGACGTAGGCTGCGTTGAGCACGCTCGGCGCGCGGCGCGTGCCGACCTGCGGCTGCAGGCGGAACTGCGGGTCGAGCAAATAGTTGCCCGCGGCGTCGAGGCGACTGATGCCGGGCGAGCCGAGGATGTCATCGCTCGTGCCGAGCTGGCCGTCGGGGCCGGCGTTGGCGCTGGCGGGGTTGGCCGCGTGCGTGCGCGGATCGGAGCCGCCCTGCGACACCACGTGGCAAGTACCGCAGGCCATCGAACGGTTCGAGGAGAGCTGCTCATCCCAGAAGAGCACCTTGCCAAGGTTCGTCTTCGCGAGCGTGACCGGGTTGCCCGGCGGAGAGGGAGGCTGGATGAGCGGGGGAGGCGGAGGCGGCGGACCTTGCGCGAGCAGCACGCCGCCGGCGGAGGCGAGGACAAGGAGAGGGAGGATCAGTCGCTTCGAATGCATGAGGGAGTGGCCTTTCCGCGCGCGGCTGCCAGAGGCCGCGCGACGAGAACAATGCCGGAGCGATCTTGCGCCCTTCTGAAGTACGAAAAGAAATGCTGCGGCTTGGAAAGGTGCGCGCCATGGGGGATTCTTGGCTGTCGCGCTGCGGCGAAGTTCGCACGCGCGCGGACACCCCTCATGGCCTTTCGAATCCTGCTGGTCGAAGACGACGAGAAGCTCGGCTCCCAAGTGGTCGAGCAGTTGCGCGAGGCCGGCCACGAGGCCGCCTGGCTGCGCGACGGCGCGAGTGCCTTGCGCATCGAGCCGCGCGATTACGGCCTGCTCGTGCTCGACCTGATGCTGCCCGGCGCGCACGGCCTCGACGTGCTCAAACACTGGCGCTCGCGCAGCGACTCGCCCGTGCTCGTGCTCTCGGCGAAGACCGACACCACGATCAAGGTGCGCGCGCTCGAGCTGGGCGCGGACGACTACCTCACGAAGCCCTTCTGGCCCGAGGAGCTGATCGCGCGCGTCTCGGCGCGTCTGCGGCGTCCGGCGCTGGCGCGCGAGGGCGTGCTCGAGAGCGGCACGATCCGCGTGGATCTCAACGCGCGCCGCGCCTTCGTCGAGGAGCGCGAGATCGAGCTCACGCGCGTCGAGTTCGAACTGCTGGCCTCCTTCGCGCGCCGGCCCGGCGCCGCGATCGCGCGCTCGTGGCTGGTCGAGCACGTGCTCGACCCCGAGCGCGAGGGCGGCGAGCGCACGCTCGACGTGCACGTTTCGCGCCTGCGCAAGAAGCTCGGCAGCGCCGGCGCGCGCATCGAAACCGTCTGGGGCGTCGGCTACCGCCTGGGAGAGGGGAGTCCCGCGTGAGACTGCGCACACGCCTCGCGCTGACGCTCGCGCTGACCGCCGTGCCGCTCTCGCTCGGCCTGGTGGCGCTGCACCAGGGCGTCGAGGCCGCCGCGACCGAGCGTTCGCTGGCCGAGTTCGCGCGCAACCGCATGGAGGGCGGCGGGCGTGAACTGTGCGAGGCCGATCCCGCGCAGTTCCAGGAGCCGCCGCAGTGGATGCGCGAGGGCCGCGGCCGCAATGGCGAGAGCGCCGGCCCCGCGCGCGCGCCGCGACCCGAGGATCCGCCCGAGAGTGCGCGGCCGCCGCCGCGTCCCGAGGACGGATCGCCCGATTCCGGCCGGCTCTCGCGCGTGGAACTCGCGCGGCTGCGGCGCGGCCAGTTCGGCTTCTCGCGCAGCGACGTGCGCTTCGAGCTCTTCGCCTACAAGCCCGACTTCCAGTCCGACAACCCGCGCGCGCCGGCCTTCCCGACCGAACTCGAGAGCGGCCTCTCGGGCAACGAGCCCTTCGCCGGCCGCAGCTTCGACGACGGCGTGCAGCACGGCACGCTGGTCGGCGTGCGCATGCCCTGGAACGAGGGCCCGGCGGCGCTCGTGCTGCTGAAGCGCATCGAGTCCGGCCCGCCCGAGCAGGTCTGGACGCTCTACGGCGGCGCGCTCGCGCTCTCGCTCTCGATCCTGGCCGTCGCGCTGCTCACGATGGGACCGATCGTGCGCCGCGTGCGCTCGCTCACGGGCTCCGTGCGGCGCTCGGCCGAGAGCGGCTACGAGGCGCCCGTCGCCGACACGGGCTCGGACGAGATCGCCGAGCTCGCGCAGGCCTTCAACTCCGCCGGCTCCACCGTGCGCGAGAAGCTCTCGACCATCGAGCGGCGCGAGAAGACGCTGCGCGCCTTCGTCGAGAACACCACGCACGACGTGATGCTCCCGCTGACCGTGCTGCAGGGCCACCTCTCGAGCTTCGACAAGCGCCTGGAGAAGAACGAGCCCATCGCGCGCGACCGCGTGCGCGAGTCGCTCGAGGAGGCCTACTACCTCGGCGCGCTGGTGCACAACCTCGCGGCCGCGGCCAAGCTCGAGGCCGGCGAGCCGGGCTTCGTGCGCCACCCCTTCAGCCTGAACCAGCTCGTCGCGCGCGTGATGGGCCGCCACGAGCCGATCGCGCGCGCCAAGGAGATCGAACTCGTGCACGCCGTGCCCGAGGCCGAGCTCTTCACCTCGGGCGACGTGACGCTCTTCGAGCAGGCGCTCTCGAACGTCGTGCACAACGCGCTGCGCTACAACAAAGCCGGCGGCCACGCGGCCGTGCTGCTCGAGGAGCAGGGCGAGGAGTTCGTGCTGCGCGTGGTGGACGACGGACCGGGTGCGAGCGACGAGGAGCTGGCGCGCTTGACCGAGCGCTCGTTCCGGAGCGAGGAAGCGCGCTCGCGCCATCCGAACGGGTTGGGGCTGGGCTTGTCGATCGCCAAGGACGTCAGCGACCGGCACGGCTTCGCGTTCACGCTCAAGAAGAGCGAGCACGGCGGGCTGGAGGTCGAGTTCCGCGGGAAGAAGCTGGTGCGGACGTGAAGCGCCACACTCAGTCGACGATCCCGAAGGACCTGCGGCTCGTGGCCTGGATCCAGCTCCTCTGCGGGCTGTGCTCGGTCGTCACGGTCGCGTTCCAGGCGGCCCACAATCGCTACTTCCTCGACTTCAGCGTTCTCGGTGTCCCGATCTACTTCGGGCTGATGTCGAAGAGCAACGCTTGGCGCACCTGCACGATCGTGATGCTGCAGCTGGAACTGGTCCTGCTTCCGTGCGTCTTCCTCGTGGGACTGGCAGGGATTCCGACGGGACACGTCTCGGCCCCCGTGCTGGCGCTGCCGATCTTCCTGCTCGTCCTCTGGCAATACCGCGTCCTGATGCGCGCGGAGATCCGCGCGCTTTTCCAGCATCCGGCGGATGCACAGGGGATCTGAAACGGCCTCGAGGGTGCTCTCAGGCGCCCGTGTGCAACTGCCAGGCGAAGCAGCCCGCCGTGAGCAGCGCGTAGAGCAGCCCGTCGAACATGAACTTGAGCGTCGAGCCCCAGGGCTTGCCCATCCAGATCGCATCGCTCGGACCGGCCCAGGCGAAGGCCAGCCAGGAGACCGTCCCGACCAGGCGGAAGACGTCCATGTACGTGCGCGAGGGCGGCAGCGTGAAGTGCGCCACGTAGCCCGACACCAGCGCCACCACGAAGCAGTACACGAACCACTTGCCGAGGAAGCCGCCCATCTGGATCGGTCCGCTGGGGCGCAGCACGAGCAGCCCGACGGGGCCCTCGACGAATTTCTGGACGGCCTCGGGGCTCTGTTTTCCGCCGTCCTTGCAGTAGGGGATCATGTACTGGCCGGGCCCGGGTCCCGACTTGCGGATCGCGGCGCGCACCTCGTCCTCGTTGGCGAGCGCCTTGTAGTCGGGGGTGTGCCACTTGAAGGCCGTGTGGATCAGCGACGAGAGGATGAAGACGGCGACCGCCGAGTAGAGCGCGGGCAGGAGCAGCTGGGACCAGTCGATCATGGTTTCCTCCGGGGGGTAGGCGACTAGAAGGCGGAAGTACGCGCCAGGGGCGTCCGCGGGTCAAGCTGCTCTCGCTGCCCGCCCCGATTGCCTATCATCTGGCCCCCCCCCGCATGAGCGCCTCCACCGTCCGCGAACTGTTGTCCGAGATCGTCCGGCGCAAGGCCTCCGACCTGCACCTCAACCCCGGCCGGCCGCCGGTGGGGCGCAGCGGGGGCGCGCTGGTCTCGCTGACCGAGACCCCGCTCGACGACGCGGCGGCGGAGAAGCTCTGCCGCGAGCTGTGCAACGAGAAGCAGTGGGCCGAGGTCGCCTCGGCCGGCTCGACCGACTTCGGCCTGACGCACGAGGACGGCAACCGCTTCCGCGTGAGCGTCTTCCGCCAGCGCGGGCGCTATTCGGCGGTGCTGCGCCTGATCCCGCGCAAGCTGCTCAGCTTCGACGAGATCGGCCTGCCCGACTCGATCAAGCCGCTCTTGAAGAAGCCGCGCGGGCTGATCCTCGTCACCGGTCCCACGGGCTCGGGCAAGACGACCACGCTGGCGACGATGATCGACTGGATCAACCACAACGACGACTGCCACATCATCACGATCGAGGACCCGATCGAGTACTACCACAGCCACGGCCGCGGCCTGGTGACGCAGCGCGAGATCGGCGTGGACGTGCCGGACTTCTCCGAGGCGATGCGCCGCGCGCTGCGCCAGGACCCGGACGTGATCCTGCTGGGTGAAATGCGCGATCTGGAGACGATCTCGGCCGCGATCACCGCCGCCGAGACCGGTCACCTGGTGTTCGGCACGCTGCACACGACCGGATCCGCGCGCACGGTCGACCGGATCATCGACGCGTTCCCTGCGAACCAGCAGGAGCAGGTCCGCGCGCAGCTCTCGGTCGCGCTGCTCGCGGTGGTGAGCCAGGTGCTGCTGCCGAAGAAGGACAGCCCCGGGCGCGTCGCGGCCTTCGAGGTCATGATCATGACGCCCGCGATCTCGAACCTGATCCGCAAGAACGAGACGAACAAGATCGCCTCGACGATCCAGACCTCGAGAAAGCTCGGGATGACGACGCTCGACGACTGCCTGCTGGATCTCTTCAAGAAGGGCCTGATCACGCGCGAGGTCGCGCTCGAGGCGGCGCAGGACGACAAGGATCTCGAGGTTCGCCTGTGAGCGAGCCGCAGACGACCGCCAAGCAGAGCGGCGTCGTGCACCGCGCCGCGGGCGCGGCGGCGCGCGCCGAGGGACGGCGCCTGTTGGGCCAGATCCTGAAGACGCAGGGTGCAATCCGCGAGGGCCAGGTGCAGGAAGCGCTCGCCGCGCAGCGCAAGCAGGGCGGGTTGATCGGCCAGGTGCTCGTCGAGCTCGGCCACTGCACCAGCGCGCAGGTCGCGCGCGCGCTCGCGGAGCAGGCTGGGATGGAGTCGGCCGACCTCAGCGCGCGCACGCCGGACAAGGCCGCGCTGGCGCTCGTCGACGGCAGCTTCGCGCACACCTTCGGCGTGCTGCCGCTCGAGCTCTCGGGCCGCACGCTGGTGGTCGCGATCTCCGATCCGCTCAACACTGCGGTGATCGAGGACCTGGCCTTCACCACCGGTCTGGAGGTGCGCGGCGTGATCGCCGACTCGGCCGCGATCAAGAAGCTCGTGCTCGCCTCTTACGGCGAGGAGGGCTCGCTCAAGGACGCGATCGCCGAGGCGGCGCGCGCGACAGGCAACCTCGACGCGCAGGCCGCGGCGGCGAGCGCGCCGGTCGTGCGGCTCTTGAACTCGATCCTGCACCGCGCGATCCGCGACCGCGCCAGCGACATCCACTTCGAGGTCTTCGACCAGGAATTCCGCATCCGCTACCGCGTCGACGGCGCGCTCTACGAGGTCGAGGCGCCGCCGCCGCACCTCTCATTGCCGTTGGTGGCGCGCATCAAGGTCATGAGCGACCTCGACATCACCGAAGTGCGCATGCCGCAGGACGGGCGCATCGAGCTCTCGATCGACGGCCGACCGGTGGACCTGCGCGTGGCGACGATCCCGGGCGTCTCGGGCGAGGGCTGCGTGATGCGCGTGCTCGACCGCAGCGCCGTCAGCCTGGACCTGATCAAGCTCGGCCTGCAGCCCGACGACGAGCAGCGCCTGACGCGCCTGACGCAGCTGCCGCACGGCATCATCCTCGTCACCGGGCCGACGGGTTCGGGCAAGACGACCACGCTCTACGCGATGCTGCAACAGGCCAACACGCCCGAGGTCAAGATCATCACGGTCGAGGACCCGGTCGAGTACGACATCGAGGGCATCGTGCAGGTGCCGGTCAACGAGGACATCGGCGTCACCTACGCCAAGGTCTTGCGCACGATCCTGCGCCAGGACCCCGACAAGATCCTCGTGGGCGAGATCCGCGACACCGAGACCGCAGCGGTCGCGGTCGAGGCGAGCCTGACGGGCCACACGGTCTTCTCGACGCTGCACACCAACGACGCGCCGAGCACCGTCACGCGTCTGGTGGACATGGGCATCGAGCCCTTCCTGATCACTGCCACCGTCGAGGCGATCGTGGCGCAGCGCCTCGTGCGCACGATCTGCCCCGACTGCCGCCAGTCCTACGTTCCGGAGGAAGAGGAACTGCTCGAACTCGGCGGCGAGGCCGAGGCGTTGCGCGGCGTCGAGTTCCACTACGGCAAGGGCTGCGAGCGCTGCTACCACACCGGCTACCGCGGCCGCATGGGCATCTTCGAGATCCTCGTGGTGGACGAGGACCTGCGCCGCGCGATCCTGCAGCGCGCCTCGACACAGGAGCTGCGCAACATCGCGCTCGCCTCGGGCATGCGCCCGCTGCGCAACTCCGGGATCGCGGCCATCGCGGCTGGCCGTACGACCCTCGAGGAAGTCCTGCGCGAGACCAACCTTTGACGCCGAGCGGATCCTGACTCCCCGTTCCAGACGACAAGCATGGCCAAGAGAATCCAACGCAGCGCACCCAAGTCCGCCGCGAACGGCGCCGCGGCGGCGCCCGGCGAGACACAAGCCGCTCCGCGCAGCCGGCGCGGGCGCGTCTCCGCACAGGCGGTGACCGACTTCACGCTGCAGCTCGCGACGCTGACCGAGGCGGGCATCCCGATCGCGAAGGCGCTCGCGATCCTCGAGGGTCAGGCGCGCCCCGGACCGCTGAAGTACGTGCTCGGTGCGCTGCTCGAGGACGTCTCCTCGGGCACGCCGCTCTCCGAGGCGATGGCCAAGCACGAGAAGGTCTTTTCGCGCCTGTATTCGAGCATGGTGCGCGCGGGGGAGGCCGGCGGCGTGCTCGACGCGGTGCTCACGCGCCAGGCCGAGTACATGGACAAGGTGCGCGAGGTGCGCGCCAAGATCATCGGCGCGATGGTCTACCCGCTGGTGATCGTGTGCGTGGCGGTCGCGGTCGTCGCAGCGGTGGTGATGTTCATCATCCCGCGCTTCGACGAGATCTTCCGCTCCTTCCACATCTCGCTGCCGGGCGTGACGCAGTTCCTGCTCGACACGAGCACCTTCACGGTCAAGTACTGGTACCTCGTCTTCGGGCTGCCGATCGTGCTGATCGTGACGCACTTCGTGCTGCTGAAGCGCGTGCAGCGCTACCGCTACCGCGTGCACCAGCTGCTGCTCAAGCTGCCGGGCATCGGACCGATCCTCTCGCGCTCGCTGGTGGCTTCCTTCGCGCGCACCTTCGGGACGCTGATCCAGGCCGGCGTGCCGCACCTGGACGCGCTGGGCATCGTGCGCGATGCGACGCGCAACGAGGTGCTGATGGAGGGCGTCGAGGACATCCGCCGCACGGTGCGCGAGGGCGAGGGCATCGCGCGTCCGATGGGCGAGACAGGCCTGTTCGACGACCTGGTCGTGAACATGGTCGACGTGGGCGAGGCGACGGGCGAGCTCGACAAGATGCTGCTCAAGGTCGCGCACTCCTTCGAACGCCAGGTGGACCGCACGATCGACACGATGTTCAAGCTGATCGAGCCGGTGCTGATCCTGTGTGTGGCCGGCCTCGTGGGTTTCATCGTCGTGGCGCTGTTCCTCCCGCTGATGGAGATCATGAAGGGCATCCAGAGCGCTTGAAGCCCGGACCAGGCCAGCATCGCGCGCAAACGCGCGGGGAGGCGGCCCGATGAGCCTCTCGCTGCGCGTGCGCGTGCTGCTGCTCGTGATGGCGCTCAACACGGCGCTCTTCGGGGCAGGACTGTGGCTGCTCTCGCGCCAGGCGGAGAACGCGCGCCAGGAGTACGCGGCGCAGACGATCGACGCGCTGCTGCGGCGCCTGGCGGCCAACATCGCGCCGCAGAGCGAGCTCTCGGTCTCGCCGATCCTGGCCTGGAGCCTGTGGGACGGGTTCGACGACGCGCTGGTGATGCGCGCCAGTTGGGAGCGCGACGAGCACGGCCGCATCCGGCCGCTGGGCGCCCTGCTCAACCCGCGCGGGCGCTGGGCGCGGGCCGCAAACTACGACGTGCAGCCGCGCCTGGAGGAGATCGTCGGCGCGATCGAGCATCGACCACTCTCGCTGGGGACGGGCGGGATCGCCGTCCCGATCCCCGACAACCGCGGCAATGTGTGGGGCGGACTGTGGCTGCCGCTTCCGGGAGTCGCACACGCGAGCCTGGTGACGCAGCTGCTGCCCTTCTTCGGTCTCTCGCTCCTGCTGCTCACGCTGGGAGTGTTCTTCGTGCTGCGTCGTTCGGTGCTCGACCCGCTGGGCGAGCTCGCCAGCGCGGCCGGGCGCGTGAAGGGCGGCGACCTCGCGACGCGCCTGCCCGAGCCGGCGCGCAAGGACGAGATCGGCCAGCTGATCCGCAGCTTCAACGAGATGACCTCGCACGTGCAGGGCTTCAATGCGCGCCTGGAGCAGGAAGTCGAGAACGCGACCGCGCAAGCGCGGCGTGCCGAGGCCGCCGCGTTGACGCAGCGGCGCCTGGCGGCCATGGGCGAGCTCGCCGCAGGCATCGCGCACGAGATCAACAACCCGCTCGGCGGCCTGCTCAACGCGGTCGAGTCGCTCGAGCGCGGCAAGCTCCCGCCCGAGAAGCACGCGCGCTACTTCGAGCTCCTGCGCAATGGACTCGAGCGCATCCAGGCGACCGTCGGCCGCCTGCTGCGCTTCACGCCGCGCGCGGCGCCGGTAGGACCGCTCTCGCTCGCGCGCGCGCTCGAGGACGCGCTCGAACTCGTGGCGCACCGCGCGCGCGGCCTGGGAGTGGACTTGGCGCTGGTCTCCGCGGTCCCCGGCGAGCCGCGCGAACACGTGCTCGCGCGCTGGCACGCGCTGCCGCCGCTCTCGGGCGAACGCGGCGAACTCGCGCAGGCGGTGCTCAACCTGCTCGTCAACGCGCTCGACGCGCTCGAGGACGACGGCCTGCCCGGTGGTCGCATCGAGCTCTCGCTCGAGCGCGAGGGCGAGGAGCTGCACCTGCGCGTGCGCGACGACGGCCCGGGGGTCGCGCCCGAGAATCTCTCGCGCATCGCGGACCTGTTCTTCTCGACCAAGGAGGTCGGCCGCGGCACGGGACTGGGCCTCTCGATCGTGCACAAGGTCGTCGCCGCGCACGGCGGACGCGTGTTCCTCTCGAACGCGAGCGGCGGGGGCTTCTGCGTCGACCTGCACCTGCCGCTCACCGGCCGGGAGGACGCGTGATCGGCTCGCTCGAAGTCGAGTGGATCGCAGCCGGCCTGCTGCTTTGCGCGTCCGCGTTCCTCTCCGGCAGCGAGACCTCGCTCTTCGCGCTCAGCCTCGAGCAGCGCGAGCGCACGAGCGAACGCGTGAAACACCTCTTGCGCGACCCGCAGGCCCTGCTCGTGACGGTGCTGCTGCTCAACCTGGTCGCGAACATCCTCTTCTTCGCCGTGGTCTCCGGCATCGCGCCGCAGGGCGAGGCCTACCAGAAGCTCGTGTGGGCCGCGCTGGCGCTCTTCGCGGTGGTCTTCCTGGGCGAGATCGTGCCCAAGGCGATCGCGCTGCAGCGCGCGGCCAAGGTCGCGCGCCTGGTCGCGCTGCCGATCCAGACGCTGGTGCTGCTCAGCCGGCCCGTGCGGCGGCTCGTGCAGGGCGTGCTGCAACTGGCGCTGCGCGCGCTGGGCGACGTCGCGCGCGAGGAGCCGCCGATCACCAACGAGTCGCTGGCCGAGGTGCTCGAGCAGAGCGCGGGCCACGGCCTGATCGGCGTCGGCGAGGCCGACCTGCTCGCGGAGGTGGTCGAGCTCGAGGGCCTGCGCGTGGGGGAGATCATGACCCCGCGCGTCGACCTGCTCAGCCTCGACCTCGACGCCTCCGAGGACGACAACCTGCAGATCGTCGCGCGCGCGCTCGCGCGGCGGCAGACCTGGCTGGCGGCGATCCGCGGCCAGGCCGACGATCTGGTCGGCATCGTGCGTCTGCGCGACCTGCTGCGCGAGGGCGACACGCCGCTCTCGAGCCTGGTGAAGCCCGCGCTGTTCGTGCCCGAGGTCGCGAGCGTGCTCGACTTGCTGAAGCAGATGCGCGAGCACAAGGCGACCGAGGCGATCGTGATCGACGAGTACGGCGGTACCGCCGGCGCCGTCACGATCGAGGCCGTCTTCGAGGAGATCGTGGGCGATCTGCGCGTCGAGGGCGAGGCGCAGGACGCGCCCGTCGTGGCCCTCGGTGGCGGCCGCTTCCGCGTCTCGGGCTCGCTCTCGATCCGCGATTGGAACGAGCAGTTCGGCCGGCGCGTCGTGCCCGAGGGCTTCGAGACCGTGGGCGGCTTCGTGACGGCGCTGCTCGGCCGCATCCCGCGCGCCGGCGACCGCGTGCGCGCGCACGGACTGGTCACGCAGGTGCGCGAAGTGCGCGGCCGGCGCGTGGCGAGCGTGGACCTCTACATCGAGGGTTCGCAGGGAGGTCCGTCGTGAGCGGCTGGAGCCAGGCGCTGGTGATCGCGGCCTGCCTGCTCGGCGTGGCGGCCTTCGCGGGCTCGGAGACGGCCTCGTACGCGGTCTCGCGCGTACGCATCGACCTCGAGGCGCGCCAGGGCCGCTGGCGCTCGCGCCTGGCGCGCTGGTTGTTCGTCGACTCGACGGCGTTGCTGATCATCGTGTTGCTGGGGAACACGCTGCTCGTCGAACTGGCGACCTGGGTGACCGAGGCGTGGGCCGCGGCGGCGGGGTTCCCGCACTGGGCGATCCAGCTCGGCCTCGCGCTGGCGCTCGCGCCGCTGTTCTTCTTCTTCGGCGACCTGCTGCCCAAGGAGCTCGCGCGCCGCCGGCCGCACCAGTTCCTGGTCGACTGCGCGCCGATCCTCGCGCTCGCGCGCCTGGTGCTCTGGCCGCTCGAGCGCCTCCTGCGGCTGCTGACCTGGATCGTGACGCGTGTGCTCTCGGTGCCCGAGCGCGCGATCTCGACCCACGGCGGGCGCGAGGCGCTGCTCAAACTGCTCTCGGAGGGTCGGCTCGCGGGCGCGCTGCCGCCGCAGGCCGAGGCGCTCGCGCAGAACGTGCTCAAGCTGCGCTCGACCCCGGTGGCGCGGGCGATGGTGCCCTGGGAGCGAGTCCAGCACCTGGAGGCCTCCAGCTCCAACGCCGAGCTGTATGCCGTCGTCGCGGGTTCGAGCTTCACGCGCCTGCCGGTCGTGGGGGCCGACGGCGAGGTCCAGGGCTACCTGCACCAGCTCGACGTGCTCGGCGACGGGCCGGACGAGGCCGTCCTCGACGCCCTGCTCGAGCTGATCGAGATCCCGCCCGGCCTGGCGGTGGACAAGGCGCTCTCCCGGCTGCGCTCCAGCGGCCAGCGCATCGCCATCGTCGGCACCCGGACGGCACCGCAGGGCATCGTGACGCTCAAGGACCTCGTCGAGGAGATCTCGGGCGAGCTGGCGGCCTGGTAGGGGAGGATTCTCCTACCCAGGTTGCAACCTCCGGCCGCCCCTGGGATACTCCCCGGCCCGCGTCTTGTGCGCGCCCCCCATGCGGATCCTCCAAAGCCAGGCTGCCCTGCTCCTCTCCGGTGTCGCTCTCGCGCTGGTCGGGCTCTCGCTGCCGCCCTCCGCCTCGCCCGCGCCCCAGACCCAGGGCGGGAGCACGCTGACGACTGCCGACCTCGACGCGATCGCGCAGCGCCTGCTGCAGACGCGCTCGCCGAGCGGCTTGGCGACCGCGGACTCCAACCGCAACATGATCGCGGTGACGGGCATCGACATGACCGGCTCCTCGGTGCTCTACCTCGTCGACACCGAGAAGAAGCAGCTGGCGGTCTACCAGGCCAACGGCGGCGGCGAGCCGACGCAGAGCTTGCGTCTGGTCGGTGCGCGCCGGATCGACCTCGACCTGCAGATCGAGGGCTTCAACGACAAGTCGCAGTACAACTACGAGGAGCTGCAGAAGCGCTTCGACAAGCTCGGCAAAGCGCCGACGAAGTGACCCGCGGGCTCCCGGCACTCCCTCCACTCCCTCCCCCAACCCCGTCCGATCCCCCCTGCCGTGGCCGAAAAGGAACAGTTCTATAGCTTCGAGGAGGCGCTGCGTGAGCTGCGCCTGAAGGAAGAAGAGCTCAAGCGCCTGGTCTCCGAGGGCGAGATCCGCGCCTTCCGCGAGGGCGACACGATGCGCCTGCGCAAGGCCGACGTCGAGAACCTGAAGAGCGAGCTCTCCGGCGGCGAGGTCGTCGACCTTGGCGACGTGAAGGAAGAGCTGGTCTTCGAGGACGACGCCTCCATGCAGGAGGAGGCGGGGATGGCGACCGAAGCCATCGCCAACGTCGAGACGATCCTCGAGGAGGACGCCCCGGTCGAGGTGACCGAGGAGCTCGAGATCGAGGAACTCGAGACCGAGACCGCCGAGGAAGCGGAAGAGGCGGAGCTCGCCTCGACCGGCCTCGCCTCGGCCGTCGTCGAACAGGAAGGTCCGACCGAGGGTGCGGGCCTGAAGATCGCGCTGATCCTGACCACGCTGCTGCTGGTCCTCGCCATCCCGCTGTGCCTCTCGGCGAGCCGCGGCGAGTTCTCGAGTGCCGCGCAGACGATCGCCGGACTCTTCGGGCTGAACAAGGGCTGAGCTCGGGGGCCGATGGCCCTCGAGTCCCTCGATTTCGTCACGCTCCGGGCGTGGATTCGCGCCTGGGCGATTCCTAGACTGCGACCGCTCCGCACGACTCGTGCGTGCGGAACGAAGAGGGGTGTCCGCGCTCGTGCGGACAACGACGAACACAAGGGGAGCGCCACGCTTCCCCATTCAGCTTCGAGGACTGCAACGATGTTCAAGCACGTATTTGCGAGCGCTCTTTGCGCACTCGCGTTCCTGCCGCTCACGTCCTGCGCGACAACCAAGGACTACAACGACGCGATCTCCAACGCGAAGTACTACCAGGCGCAATTGCACGAGGCCGAATTGCGCCTCGCGAAGACCGACGAGGAGAACGGGCGCCTGCGCAAGCGCCTCGCGGAGAACGACGTCAAGGGCCTCTCGGAGGCGAACTCCGGCGATCTCGACTCGCGGCTGTCCGACCTGCAGTCGCGCATCGACGGCCTCGGCCGCCCGCTGCAGGACATCGAGCGCTTCGACGTCGAGGGCGGCTACCTCCTGATGGTGCAGGACAAGATCCTGTTCGAGTCGGGCTCCGCCGATTTGAACGCCGACTCGAAGAAGGCGCTCGAACACATCACCAGCGAGATCAACTCCAAGGCGCACGGCCGCATCTGGGTGCGCGGCCACACCGACAGCGATCCGGTCAGCAAGCCCGCGACGAAGGCCGCGTTCCCGCACGGGAACCTGCAGCTCTCGGCGATGCGCGCGATCGTCGTCGCCGACGCGCTCGCCGCGACCGGCAACGTGAAGCAGCGCGACCTCGTCGTCGCCGGGTTCGGCTCCTACGACCCGCTGCACAAGAACGACACGGCCGACAACAAGCGCCTCAACCGGCGCGTCGAGATCTTCGTCTCGGACGCCTCCTCGAGCGGAGCGGACAAGGCCGTCCCGGCCGACGCTCCCGCGCCGAAGAAGTGAGCGCGAAGGCGAGCCCAGGAATGCGCTCGGCCGCCAGGCCGGGCCGAGGAGCGCCGCGGCCCGCGAGGGTCGCGGCGTCCTGCGTTCTGGCGCTCGCCTGCGGCTGCGAACCCGCTCGGCCGGCCGCGAGCCCGCCGAGTGTGCAGATCGAGCGCCTGGCCTTCGTTCCGCCCGCGCGCGTCGCGCTCTCGAGCAAGCTCGAGGTCAGCGTCGACGCGGCGCTGCTCGTCTCGAGCTTCGAGGTCACGCGCGGCGAGTGGCGCGCCTGGGCGCTCGAGCGCGGCGGCGAGTCCGCCGCGCGCATGCGCGAGGCGGGCTGGGACAGCGCGAGCGACACCTGGCCGGCAGACTACGTCTCGCTCGAGGATTCACGCGAGTACGCGCGCGCGCAGGGCATGCGCTTGCCGAGCGCCTCGGAGTGGCTCGCGATCGCCTGCGGCAGCTCCGCGGCGTCCTACCCCTGGGGCCCCAACGATGCGGCCTCGGTCGCGAACACGCTCGAACTGGGGCTGCGACATCCGACGCCGGTCGGGACCTTCGAGCAGGGGAGGTCGCCGCTGGGGATCTACGACCTGCTCGGGAACGCCTGGGAGTGGGTCGACGCGCCGCCGGGCAAGGGCGATGCGACGATCGTGCGCGGCCCTTGGGCCTGGGCGATGGGGGGCTCGTACCTGACGCTGCGCCATCCGCTCTTTGATCCGCGCTCCGACGAGTCGGGCACGCTGCACCTGGAGATCGACGAGCGCGGGCGCTCGAACGAGATCGGTCTGCGCCTGGTCGCGAACGCGCGCGCCTGGCTGCTCGCGCACGCAGCGGATTTCGCCGACATCCCCGCGGCGCAGGCGCGCCTGACCGCGGTCGGCCGACGCTGGGGACCCGCGGCCTCGGCGCTGCTCGAGGAACTCGCCCGCGCGTACCCGGACGTGCGCGTCTTCGCCTGGCTCTCCGCGGGGGCGCACCGGTGAGCGAACGCCCCAGCTGGCAGCACTTCCAGGAGCAGCTGCGCGAGGCGGGTTTCCGCCCCTCGCGCCGCTTCGGCCAGAACTTCCTGCTCGACGAGAACATGCTCGAAGCGATCGCGCGCGACGCGCGCATCACCCCGGGCCAGACCGTGCTCGAGGTCGGTCCCGGCCTGGGATTCCTGACGCGCCACCTGCTGGAGTGCGGCGCGCACCTGGTGTGCGCCGAGATCGACGAGCGCCTGCTCGAGATCGCGCGCAGCTGGATCGAGGGCCCGGAATGGGTGCACGGCGACGTGCTCGCCGGCAAGCATCGGCTCGCGCCGGCGGTCGCGGCCGCGCTGCCCGCGCACTCGGACTGGCAGCTCGTCAGCAACCTGCCCTACAGCGTCGCCGCGCCGCTGCTCGGCGTGCTCGCGGACCTCGAACACCCACCGAGCGGGATGACCGTGCTCGTCCAGCGCGAGGTGGCCGAGCGCATCGCCGGCCGGCCGGGGAGCTCCGACTGGGGCCTGCTCTCGATCGTGCTCCAATGCGACTACACGGCGGAACTCGTGCGCCACGTGCCGCCGCAGCTCTTCTGGCCGCGGCCCGAGGTCGACAGCAGCGTCGTGCGCCTCGTGCGCAAGCCTGATCCGCTGCCCCGCGCGCTGCGTACCGAGCTCATCGAGCTCTGCGCGCGGCTCTTCCAGCGCCGCCGGCAGACCCTGGGTCGGGTGCTGGGGGAGATCCGCGGGCGCGAGGCCGCCCTGTCGTCCCTGGCTGCCCTGGGCTGGGAGCCCAGCCGCCGGGCCGAGGAGCTGGATCTGCGGGAACTGCTCGATCTTTGCAAGCGTCCTATTCCCCCGCCTGCGTAGGTTGGTCAGCGGGGGGGCGTGTGCTATCTTCCCGGCCTTCTGGCCCCCGGTGGACTCCCGGGCTCGAAGCCCCCGGAAATCCTTGACCCGTCCGCACCGGCGCGAGGTCCAGTTTCGGAGTACCTTTTGGCAGCTTCGCCCACCGCCACCGCGTTCCCCACTTCGCCCAGGGCCATCCCGGGCTCCCATCCCCAAGGGTAGAGGGGTCCTCGTCCTCCCCAGCCCTTTCTCCACCCGCGTGTTGTCCGAAGATCTCCGCCGCGCCATCGAAGCGATCAAGCTTCGCGCCCCGATCGAAGAGATCGTGCGCGAGCGCGTGCCGAGCCTCAAGAAGACCGGCGCGCTGTGGGTCGCGTGCTGCCCCTTCCACGAAGAGCGCACACCCTCGTTCAAGGTCGATCCGCGCCGTGGAACCTGGCACTGCTTCGGCGCCTGCGGCACCGGCGGCGACCAGCTGAGCTTCCTCGAACGCCTCGACAACCTGACCTTCTACGAGGCGCTCGAGATCCTCGCCGCGCGCACGGCGGTCGAACTGCCGCGCCGCCGCAGCGAGCCGCGCTCGAGCGAGAACGAGGGCCTCGAAGCGCTCGTCGAGGAGGCCGTGCGCTTCTACCGCGCGCAGAGCGCGAGCTCCGAGGGCCAGACCGCGACGCGCTACATGGAAGAGCGCGGCCTCACGCGCGAGACCTCGGATGCCTTCGGCGTGGGCTATTCGCCCGCGAGCGGACAGGCGCTGGTGAACCACCTGCGCTCCAAGGATGTCGACCTCGCGCGCGCGGAGGCCGCGGGCCTGGTGCGCCGCAACGACCAGGGCCGGCCCTACGACTTCTTCCGCGGCCGGCTCATGATCCCGATCCGCGACCTCGCCGGGCGCGCGGTCGGTTTCGGCGCGCGTCGCCTGGGCGACGGCGAAACGCAGGGCCCCAAGTACATCAACACCGCCGAGACGCCGCTGTTCCACAAGGGACGCCTGGTGTACGCGCTCGACCGCGCGCTGCCCGCGGTGCGCAAGTGCGGACAGATCGTGCTCGTCGAGGGCTACACCGACGTGATGGCCGCGCACCAGGTCGGCCTCGAGCAGGTCGTGGCCGTGCTCGGCACCGCGACCACCGACGACCACGCGGGCCTGATCCGTCGTACGGGCGCGCGGCGCGTCACGCTCGTCTTCGACGGCGACGCCGCGGGACAGAAGGCGGCCTACAAGGCGCTGCACGGATTGCTGCCGCTCGAATTGCCGATCGACGTCGTGACGCTCGAAGGCGGCCAGGATCCCTGCGACGTGCTCGTGCGCGAAGGCGCGCGGCCGCTCACGGCGGCGATGGAGCTCGCGCGCGGCTGGTTCGAGTTCCTGGTCGAGGGCCTGAAGGGCAAGAGCGGCGCCGAGCTCTCGCGCGAGGTCGACCGCGTGCTCGAGCTGCTCGCGCGGCTTTCGAAGCCGGTCTACCGCGCCTCGCTCGTCGGCGAGCTCGCGCAGGCGATCCAGATCCCCGTCGAGGTGCTGCGTGCGCAGGGCAACGCGCTCGTGCGCGGCCGTCCGGCGCCCACGAACGCCGCGCTGAGCGCTGTGCGTGCTCCGCTCGCGCCCGCCCAGCCGGGTGCGGACGCGCGCACGCAGAGCGCCTGGAAGCAGCTCGTCGGCGCGCTGCTCGTCGATCCGGGCCTGCTCGCGCTGGTCCAGCGCTCCGAACTCGAGTGTCCCGATCCCGCGCTCGCGCGCGTGCTCGAGGCGCTGCACGCGCTCTACGCCGACGAGGAAGCGCTGCTCGACTGCGCCTCGATCCTGGCGCTGCTCGGCGACGATCCCGCGCGCGAGCTCGTCGTGCCGCTCTACGAACACGCGCGCGCCGCCGAGAGCGCGCGGGTGCTGCTCGAGGGCCAGCTGCGCTTCCTGCGCACGCAGGCGCTCGAGGCGCGCCGCCGGGCGCTCGAGCCCGCGCTGGCCGACGAAGACCTCTCGCCCGAGGAGGAACGCCGGCGCGCGCTGGAGTTCCAACAGCTCAAGTCCGAGGAACTGCGCGCGCGCGATGCGCTCGCCCCCGGATCCGTCCATTCCGATTCGCTCCAGAAGAACGCCGTCCCAACCCACACCTGATATGGCCGAGAAGATCGAGGACACCATCAAGCATCTGGTCACCGAGGGCCGCAAGCGCGGCGTACTCACGTACTCGGAGATCAATCGCATCCTGGAGGACCAGTTCCTGCCTCCCGACCGCATGGACCAGGTCTTCGTGGCGCTGGAGGACAGCGGCATCGAGGTCCAGGACGACGCGGACACGAGCCTGCGCGAGGACAAGGACGACGGCGAAGGCAAGCTCGCCGTGCGCGCCGAGGAGGCCGACCACGACGACGAAGTGCCCGAGATGCTCTTCCACCGCGGCGGCATGCCCGAGAAGATCGACGACCCGGTGCGCATGTACCTGACGCAGATGGGCGAGATCCCGCTGCTCACGCGCGACCAGGAGATCTTCCTGGCCAAGACGATCGAGATCACGCGCAAGCGCTTCCGCAAGAAGGCGATCGGTTCCGGTCTGGCCATGACGGCCGCGCTGGCGACGCTCGAAGAGGTGCAGCGCGGCGAGCTCGCCTTCGACCGCACGCTCAAGGTCAACCCCAACCCCAAGCCCGACGACGACCCCAAGATCGTCGAGACGCTGGGCAAGAACTTCCTCGCCAAGCGCCTGCCGATCAACCTGGCGACGATTCGCCGGCTGGTGGCGCAGATCCGCGAGGAGTACAAGCCGCTGGTCGACAACCGGCTCTCCAAGGCCGAGCGCTCCGAGGTGCTCGAGCGAGTGCAGCGCCTGCGCCGCAAGCTGGTGATCCTGATCGAGGAGTGCCACCTGCAGGTGAAGAAGGTGCGTCCCTACATCGACCTGATGGAGGAGCACTACCGCGAGATGCGCACGCATGAGCGCAAGATCGCGGCCCTGAAGGGCAACAAGAAGGCGTCTCCGCAGACCAAGGAGCTCGCGGACGCGCTGCGCGCCATGGAGTACGAGGCGCTCGAACCCGCGCCGCGTCTCAAGCGCCGCGTGGACCAGGTGCGCCTGCACTTCGCCGAGTACGAGGAAGCCAAGCGCAAGCTCTCCAGCGGCAACCTGCGTCTGGTCGTCTCGATCGCCAAGAAGTACCGCAACCGCGGGCTCTCGTTCCTGGACCTGATCCAGGAGGGCAACACCGGCCTGATGAAGGCCGTCGAGAAGTACGAGTACCGCCGCGGCTACAAGTTCTCGACCTACGCCACGTGGTGGATCCGCCAGGCGATCACGCGCTCGATCGCCGACCAGGCGCGCACGATCCGCATCCCGGTGCACATGATCGAGACGATGTCGAAGCTGCGCAACGTGACCAAGAAGCTCGTGCAGCAGAAGGGCCGCGAACCCTCGGTGGAGGAAGTCGCCGAGGCCACCGGCATCTCGGTCGACGAGGCCAAGCGCGTGATGAAGATCTCCAAGCACCCGATCAGCCTCGACCGGCCGATCGGCGAGTCGGACGACTCGTACTTCGGGGATTTCATCGAGGACGAATCGGCCGAGAGCCCGATCCAGGCCGCCGGCCACGAGATGCTCAAGGAACGCATCGACGAGGTGCTCTCGACGCTGACCTTCCGCGAGCGCGAGATCATCAAGCTGCGCTACGGCATCGGCGACGGCTACACCTACACCCTGGAGGAGGTCGGCCGCATCTTCCGCGTCACGCGCGAGCGCGTGCGCCAGATCGAGGCCAAGGCCGTGCGCAAGCTGCGCCACCCGGTCCGCGCGCGCCAGCTCGCGGGCTTCCTCGACGGGGTCAAGATCCCCGACGAGAACGACCTGCTGCTGGGCGGGGACCTGGACCTGGACCTGGATTCCGACCTCGAGGTCGAGACCGAGGTCGAGGTCGAGGCCGCCGCCCCCGTCGAAATCGACGAATGAGAGCCCTTCCGCACGGCTTTCCGGACCTGGACTTTGTGTCCAGGTCCGTCCGTCGGTAGGATTCTCGGCCCCCATGCAGGAAGTCCTGGCTGCGCTCCTCCGTCTCCAAGAGCTCGACCAGCACATCTTTCGCGCCCAGGCGGAGCTGAAACGGCTGCCGGCCGAACGCGGGCAGCGCTTGGCCGAGATCGAGCGCCGGGTGCAGAAGCTGGCGGACACCCGCAACGAGGCGCAGAAGCTGCGCGTGCGCATCAAGGAGCTCGAGGACACTTCGAGCGCCCACCGCCTGCGCGTGCGCAAGGTCGAGAGCGAAGCGGCCTCCGCGCGCCAGGACATGGCGCTCCTGGTCGCGTTCCAGCACGAGATCCGCACGTTGAAGCGCGAGATGAACTCCTGCGAGGAGCAGGGGCTCGAGCTCGTCGGCCAGGCCGAGGCGCTCGACAAGGACGCGACCGCGCAGGAAGCGGGGCTCGAGTCCGAGAAGCAGCTCTTCGGCGAGTACGACGCCAACGTGCAGGGCGAGCTCGCGGCCGCGCAGAAGCGCGTCGACGAACTCGGCGCCGAGCGCAAGAAGCGCCTCACCGGCGCGATCCCGCCCGAGGCGCTCACGAGCTACAACCGGCTGCTCGCCGCGCGCGAAGGTCAGGCGCTCGCCGAACTCGACGGACGCGCCTGCCAGGCGTGCTTCATCGACGTGCCGGCCAACGTGGTCGTGCGCGTGCAGCGCGGCAGCGAGCTGGTGCCCTGCCCGGGCTGCTCGCGCATCCTGTTTCAGCGCGGCTAGAGCCGGGTCCGGCGCGGCGGAAACCGAGTCCGGCGCGTCTAGCGCGCGCTCGACTGGCGCGTGCCGCGGCGGTCGAGTTCGCGCGCCAGCGCGGCGCGCACACGGCTCTTGTCGAAGGCTGGCAGCGGCGCGAGCAGCGCGTCGGCATCCGCGTCGCCGGTCAGCCGGTGCAGCACCTGCTCGGGCGCCAGGCGCTCGACGAAATCCGCCAGCCATTCGACGTAGGTCGGCTCGTCGAGCAGCTCGAGCGCGCCCGCGCGCCAGTCCCGTGCGAGCTGCGTGCGCTTCAGGACCATCAACTGATGCACCTTGACGCCTTCGACACCCGCGCGCGCGAGCTCGAGCGCGGTCGCGCGCGCGCCCTCGCGGCCGTCGCCCGGCAGGCCCAGGATCGCGTGCGCGATGCAGACCAGGCCCGCCTGGCGCACGCGTCGCGCCGCGTCGTGGAAGTCCGCCAACGTGTGGAAGCGCCGGATGCGCCGCTGCACCTCGTCGCTGGCGCTCTCGAGTCCCAGCTCGACCCACACTTCGATGCGCCGGCCAAGCTCCTCGAGCAGCCGCAGGCTCTCGTCGGGCAGCGTGTCGGGCCGCGTCGCGATGCTGAGCGCGGCGAGCGGGGCGTCGGGCCGCTCGATCCAGGGCTCGAGCACGCCGAGCACCTCGGAGAGGCGTTCGAGCGGGACGTAGGTGTTCGAGTACGACTGCAGGTAGGCGATTGCGCGCACGCCCGGGCCGCGCCGCGCGACGCGCGCGAGACCTTCGTCGAGCTGGCGCGCGAGCTCGAGGCCGCTCTTCAGCGCGCCCGTGCCGGAACCCTCGACGTCGCAGTAGGTGCAGCCGCCGAAACCCTTCGTGCCGTCGCGGTTGGGACACGAGGAGCCCGCGTCGAGCGCCACGCGGTGCACGGGCCCGCCGAAACGCGCCTCGAGCCAGGGCGCGAGCGTGCGGTAGGGGAGCGCCTCGTGCATGGCGCGGATCCTAGCACGCAGTGCGCGGCGCCGACTCAGTCGCGCGCGCGCTCGTAGAAGCGCCAGAGCACGAACGCGGCCGGCAGCACGCACGCGCCGACGAGCAGCATCCCGCCGGCCACTGTCTGCAACTGCCAGCCGAGCACGTCGTCGGCCAGGCGAATGTAGTCGTTGGTCATGCCGAAGGAGCCGTTGGAGTGGTACAGCGCGCGCGCGCCGCCGCTCGTGACCAGGCCCCAGCAGAGCCAGAGGTTCTTGCCGAGCAGATACCAGCCCAGCGTGCCGTGCAGCGCGCGCTCGGTACGCGAGCTCGTGTAGCCGCCGGAGAGGGCGCGGAACAGGCACATGCACGCGAAGGCGTACTCGGCGAGGTGTCCGGCGGAAAGGTGCAGCACCTCGCGCGCGCCGGTGTAGCACAAGAGCGAGTGCACGAGCACGATCGCGCCGCAGACCACGTAGCGCGTGCGGCCCTCGAGCGCGCGCCAGGCGAAGAAACACATGCCGAAGGTGAAGAGCAGCGCCAGCGGCACGAACTGCTCGGAGTGCACCGCGGCGGCGTGCCCCTCGAGCGAGATCGCCGGGAACGCAGGCATGCCGCACAGCCAGGCGGCGCACGCGTGTCCCATCTCGTGCACGAGCGAGGAGAGGAACCAGCCCATGAACGAGAGCACGGGCAGGAACGCCAGCACCGGCGCGGTCACGAGTCCCAGTCCCAGGTAGAGCCACGGATCGACGCCCGAGTACTCGTCGAGCAGCCGCCGCTGTTCGGGGCGCACGACCATGCGCGCCCCGCAGTGCAGGCAGTGGTGCGTGCCGCGCGGCTGTGGCTGGCGACAGCGCGGGCAGTCGAGCGGGGCGCGTTGGGTGAGGGTGGACACCTTTCCTGTATCGGTGTGGGCGCTGCCGCGCTTCAATGCAGCTCGATTGTCCGTCGCAGCTTCCCCTGGAAAGGAATTCCGTGCACCGCGCAGCCCTCCCCAGCACCCTCGTCCCGCTCCTCCTGTGCGCCTGCGCCGCGATCGCACCGGCGCAGTCGCTCCCCGGCCCCGAACACTCCGGCCTGCGCGAGCGCATCGAGCGCTACCGTGCCGACCGCGGTGCGCTCGAGCGCGGATACCCCATCGAGCTCTCGCCCTCGCGCGCGGCGCGGCTCACGACCTTCGACCAGCAGGCGCTCGCGCAGACCGACGCGCTCGATTTCGACGCGCTCGACCCCGAGGCGCGCATCGACTGGCTGCTGCTGCGCAACCGCATCGAGCGCGAGCTCGCGAGCACGCGCCTGGAGCAGCAGCGCGCGGCGGAGATGGCTTCGTTGCTGCCCTTCGGCCCGCACGCGACGCAGCTCGTCGAGCGTGCGCGCCGCGGCGTGGCCGGTGAGCCCGAGGCCGAGGCGGCCGAACTCGAGGCGCTCCGCGCCGCGCTGGCCGAGCAGCGCAAGCAGGCGCCCGAGGCCGTGAAGAGCCTCAAGAAGAGCGTCGCCAACCGGGCGGCAGGGGCGCTCGACGACCTGCGCGGCGCACTCGAGGAGTGGTACCGCTTCCGCGCCGGATACGACCCGGCCTTCGACTGGTGGATGCGCAAGCCGATGGAGGCGCTGCGGCCCGAGCTCGAGGGCTACGCCAAGTACCTGCGCGAGGACGTCGCGGGCCTCAAGGGCGGCGACGACGAGCCGGTCGTCGGCGATCCCATCGGACGCGAGGCGCTGCTCGAGGAACTGCGCGCCGCGCTGATCCCGTACACGCCCGAGGAGCTGATCGCGATCGCCGACAAGCAGTTCGCCTGGTGCCAGGCGCGCATGCTCGAGGCCTCGCGCGAGATGGGCTGCGGCGACGACTGGAAGGCCGCGCTCGAGCGGGTCAAGCGCGACCACGTCGCACCCGGCGAGCAGCCGGCGCTGATCGCGAAGCTCGCCGAGGAGGCGAGCGACTTTCTCGAGTCGAACGAGCTCGTGACCGTGCCGGCCCTGTGCAAGGAGAGCTGGCGCATGCAGATGATGTCGCCCGAACGCCAGCTCGTGACGCCCTTCTTCACCGGCGGCGAGGTCGTCTCGGTCTCCTTCCCGACCGACTCGATGACGCAGGAGCAGAAGGAGATGAGCATGCGCGGCAACAACGTGCACTTCTCGCGCGCGACGGTCGGGCACGAGCTCATCCCCGGCCACCACCTGCAGGGATTCATGAGCGAGCGCTGGTCCACCGAGCGGCGCATGTTCGCCACACCCTTCTACACCGAGGGCTGGGCGCTCTACTGGGAGCTCGACTTCTGGGACCGCGGTTTCCAGAAGACGCCCGAGGACCGCATCGGCGCGCTCTTCTGGCGCATGCACCGCTGCGCGCGCATCCGCTTCAGCCTGGGTTTCCACCTCGGCCAGCTCACCCCCGAGCAGTGCGTGGACATGCTCGTGAACGAAGTCGGTCACGAACGGCGCAATGCCGCAGCCGAGGTGCGGCGCTCCTTCAACGGCGGCTACGGGCCGCTGTACCAGATCGCCTACATGATCGGCGGCCTGCAGCTGCGCGCGCTGCACGCCGAGGTGGTCGGCGCGGGGAAGATGAGCGAACGCGAGTTCCACGACGCCGTGCTGCAGGGCGGGAACATGCCGATCGAGATGGTTCGCGCGCGCATCGAGCAGTTGCCGCTCACCCGCGATTGGAAGGCCCGCTGGCGTTTCGACGGCTAGGCGCAAAGTTTTCCGCATGTGAGAGCGTGGAAGGGGCGTCCGCGCTCAGGCTGGGCGGGGGCGGGCACCGATAGTCCTGCAAGCCGACGGGAAACCCGTCCCGGCCCCGTCCCCTTTGCCTCGCAAGCACCAGTTCCTGCGACTGCTCGTCGAGATCGTCGCCATCCTGCTCCTCGCGGAGCTGGCGATGCTCTTCGCGCTTCCGTTGATCGCGCACGACGCGAGCCAATTCGAGCGTGTGCTGCTCGATGGAGCGCTGCTCGTGCTCGTCAGCACGCCGCTGATCTACTGGCGTGTCAAGCGTTCCGCCAAGGCGCTCGCGGCGGCCGTCGCCTTCGAGCGGCCGGCCGGCAAGGGAGCCATCCTCGCGGCGACGCTCTCCGCGCTGGTGATCGGCCTGGGCGTCACGACGCTGGCCGTGCTCGGGGCCGTGGAACGCACCCGGCTGGAGGCGCGCTCGCAGTTCGACCGCCTGGTCGACCGCCTCTCGACCGAGACCGAACGGCGCGTCAACCTCCCGATGTACGGACTGAAGGGCGCGCGCGGCGTCTATGCCGCGAGCCAGAGCGTGACGCGCCTGGAGTTCCGCGCCTACGCGACCTCGCGCGACATCGTGCGCGAATTGCCGGGCGTGCTCGGCCTGGGGTTCCTGCAGCGCGTGCCGCGCGCGGAGCTCGCCGAGTTCGTCGAGCGCGAGCGCGCGGACGAAGCGCCGGACTTCGAGGTTCGGACCAGCGGCGACGAGCGGGACCTCTTCGTCTCCAAGTTCCTGGATCCGCTCGAACGCAACCGGCTTGCATGGGGCCTGGATCTGGGGGCGGATCCCGTGCGCCGCGCCGCGATCGAGTCGGCGATCCGCAGCGGAGAGCCGACACTCACGCCGCGCATCGAACTCGTCCAGGACGCGCGCAAACGGCCCGGATTCCTGTTCCTCTTGCCGGTCTACCGCAACGGCACGCATCCAACGACGCCCTCGGAGCGCGAGAGCTGCCTCGACGGCCTGCTCTTCGCGCCCGTGGTGCTCGAGGACCTGCTCGCGGGTTCCGACGAGGCGGCCGAGGGCAAGCTCGACCTCGAAATCCTCGAGCACTCTCCCGGGGAGGACCCGCGACTGATCTACGACTGGGACGGCGAATTCGTCGCTGGCTCGACCGACGGGGACTCGCCCGACTACGCGGGGAGGATGTTCCATGAACTGCGCGCGCTCAAGCTGGGCGGCCGCACGTGGACCCTGGCGTTCTCGACGACGCCCAAATTCGACCAGCAGGTGGCGAGCGGGACACCGGCGCTGATCGGCCTGGCGGGCGGCCTCTTGAGCGCGCTGCTCGCCTACGTGATCTTCTCGATGGGCCTGGCCCGCGCGCGCGCGCTCGGCCTGGCGAGCGAGATGACGGCCGACCTCGCCAAGGCCACGCACGAGGCGCAGGACGCGCTGCGCGATTTTCACGCGCTGCGCACGACCCTCGACGAGCACTCGATCGTCTCGGTCGCCGATGCGCGCGGACGCATCCTGGACGTCAACAAGGCCTTCTGCCGCATCAGCGGGTACACGCGCGAGGAACTGATCGGCCAGGACCACCGGCTGATCAACTCGGGCCACCACCCGCGCAGTTTCTGGATCGCCGCCTGGCGCAGCTTCAGCGCTGGTCGGCCCTGGCGCGCCGAGGTCTGCAACCGCGCCAAGAACGGCGCCGTGTACTGGGTCGACACGGTCATCGCTCCCTTCGTCGGCGCGGACGGACGCATCGAACGCTACTTCTCGATCCGCACGGACGTCACCGCGCGCAAACAGGCGGAGGCCGAACAGGCCGCGGCCCTCGCGCTCGCGACAGCTCTCGCGCGTTCGAGCGACGCACGCCAGGCCGCGCGCGCCGTGAACGACGCGCTGGGCGAGACGACGGGGCTCTCGCGCAGCGCAGTGCTGCTGTTCGACGACGACGCGCTCTGCCGCTTCGTCGGTTGGCGCGGGCTGAGCATGGAGTTCCGCCGCGCGGTCGAGGGCCACTGCCCGTGGAAGCGCGGTGAGCCCGACGCCGTGCCGATGGTCGTCAACGACGTCGCCTCCGATCCCTCGCTCTCGATCTACCGTGAGCTCTTCCGTCAAGAGGGCATCGCCTCGCTGGCCTACGTGCCCGTCGCCACCGAGAAGGGGGTGATCGGCATGCTCATGCTGTATGCCTCCAAGCTGGGCACGATGACGCCCGCGCGCGTGCAGGCGGCGCGCAGCGCGGCGGCTTCGCTCGGCAGCGCGGTCGCGCGCTTGCGCATGGCCGAGGCGCTCGCGACCAACGAACGGCGCTTCCGTTCGCTGGTCGAGGGCACGGACGTGATCGTGTGGGAGTTCGACGCCCTGCTCGACGTCTTCAGCTACGTCTCGCCGCAGGCCGCGCGCCTGGGCTACCCGCTCTCGGCCTGGCTTGCGCCCGGTTTCTGGAACGCGCACTTGCACCCGGAGGACCGCGAGCAGGCCGTCGACTTCGCCTCGCGCGAGACCGATGCGGGCCGCAACCACCGCTTCCAGTACCGCATGCTCGCCGCGGACGGCCGCGTGGTCTGGATCGACGACTTCGTCAGCCTGGAGAAGGGCGTCGGCGGCGAGTTGCTGTTGCGCGGCGTGCTGGTCGACATCACGGAATCCAAGCAGGTCTCGAAGGAGCTCGAGGAGGCGCGCGTGCGCGCCGAGGCCGCGACGCGCGCCAAGAGCGAGTTCCTGGCCAACATGAGCCACGAGATCCGCACGCCGCTGACCGCGATCCTCGGCTACTCCGAACTCTTGCGCGAGGAGCGCGAGCAGCACGGCGCGACCGACCGCCACGTCGAGGCGGTCGACACGATCTGCAGCGCGGGGAACTACCTCCTGACGGTGATCAACGACGTGCTCGACCTCTCGAAGATCGAGGCCGGCAAGATGACGGTCGAACTCGTCGAGACCTCCGTGATCAAGATCCTGGGCGAGGTGGCCGACCTGATGCGACCGCGCGCGGGTCCCAAGGGACTCGAGCTGCGCGTCGTGCTGGATTCGCCCGTGCACGAGCGCACGCTCGGCGACCCCACGCGCCTGCGCCAGATCCTGATGAACCTCGCCGGCAATGCGGTCAAGTTCACCGAGAGCGGCAGCGTGACGCTGCGCGCGCGCGAAGAACTACGCGAGGAGGGTGCGCGACTGGTGCTCGACGTCGAAGACACCGGGCCGGGGCTCGCGCCCGAGCTCTCGAACCAGCTCTTCCTGGCCTTCAGCCAGGCCGACGCGAGCGTCACGCGCAAGCACGGCGGCACGGGGCTGGGCCTCACGATCTGCCGCCGGCTCGCGGGCCTGATGGGCGGTACGGTGACGCTCGCGCGCACCGCTCCAGGACAGGGCTCGTGCTTCCGTGTCGACCTGCCGCTCGTGCCCGCGCCCGGCGCCGTGCTGGTTGCGAGCATCGAGCCGGGGAAGCGGCGCAGCGAGCCGCGCCCCGCGCTGCCCGCGGCACGGCTGCAGGGTCGCGTGCTCGTGGCCGAGGACGGCCGCGACAACCAGCTGCTGGTTTCGTTGCACCTGCGCCGCGCGGGAGCCGAGGTGGTGATCGCCGACAACGGCCGCATCGCGCTCGAGAAGCTCGAGCAGGCTCGGATCGCGGGCCAGCCCTTCGACCTGCTGCTGACCGATATGCAGATGCCCGAGCTCGACGGCTACTCGCTCGCGCGCACGCTGCGCGAGGGCGGCAGCACGCTCGCGATCATCGCGCTCACGGCGCATGCGATGGCCGAAGACCGTCAGCGCTGCCTCGAAGCGGGCTGCGACGACTACACGACCAAGCCGATCGACCGCGCGGCCCTGCTCGCGGCCTGCACGCGCTGGATCGGGCAGCCGGGCGGAACCGCGTCCGAACGCAGGCCCGGTTAGCCGCGGGATGCTAGCCTGTGCGCTTCCACTCGGCGCGCATGCAGATCCAGCCCATCGTCATCGGCACGGCCGGCCACATCGACCACGGCAAGTCGACGCTGGTCAAGGTGCTGACCGGCATCGACCCCGACCGGCTCAAGGAGGAGCAGGAGCGCGGCATGACGATCGATCTTGGCTTCGCGCGCTTCACGCTGCCCGACGGCCGCAAGGTCGGCATCGTCGACGTCCCCGGTCACGAGCGCTTCGTCAAGAACATGGTCGCGGGCGCGAGCGGCATCGACCTGGTCGTGCTCGTCGTCGCCGCCGACGACGGCGTGATGCCGCAGACGCGCGAGCACCTCGCGATCATGAGCTTGCTCGGCCTCTCGCGCGGCCTGGTGGCGCTGACCAAGATCGACATGGTCGAGCCGGGGATGGTCGAACTCGCGAGCGACGACGTGCGCGGGGCGGTCGCGGGGACCTTCCTCGCGGACGCGCCGATCTTCCCGCTCTCCTCGATCACGGGCGAGGGTCTAGAAGAATTCAAGCGCGCGCTGTTCCAGCTGGCGGCGCAGACCAAGCCGCGTTCGGCCGAGGGAGTCTTTCGCATGCCGATCCAGCGCGTGTTCAGCGCGCACGGCTTCGGCACGATCGTGACCGGCATCCCGATGAGCGGCACGATCCGCGTGGGGGAGACGCTCGAGATCCTGCCCGGCGGCCTGAAGGGCAAGGTGCGCGGCATCCAGGCCTACCAGGAGCCGACCGACACGGCGCGCGCGGGACATTCCAGCGCGATCAACCTCGCCGACGTCGACCACCACGCCGTGACGCGCGGCCACGTGGCCGCCGCACCGGGCTTCTACCGCGGCGTGCGCATGATCGGCACGCAGCTGACGGCGCTCGCGACGCTCGAGTCGCCGCTCAGCGACCGCGCGCACATCCGACTGCACATCGGCACGGCCGAGGCGCTCGGTGAACTGGTGCTGCTCGACCGCGAGGTGCTCGCGGGGGGCGAGACCGGTCTCGCGCAGCTGCGCCTGGAGGAGCCCGTCGTGTGCGCGCCCGGCGACCGCTTCGTGCTGCGCCTGGCTTCGCCCGCGCTGACGCTCGGCGGCGGCGTCGTGCTCGAGGAGTCCAAGCACCGGCTCAAGCGCTTCAAGAACTTCGTCGTCGAGGAGCTCTCGCGCGCCGCGACGAGCCTGGAGTCACCGCGTGAATTGCTCGACGTCGTGCTGCTGCGCTCGAAGGCGGGTGCGCACGATGCAGCCGAACTCTCGGTCGAGATCAAGCGCTCGCGCGAGGAGACCGAGCGCTTCCTGAACGATCTCAAGGCCCAGGGCAAGGCGCGCACGCTCGCACCCGGGCGCTGGATCCACGCCGAACGCCTCGCTCTGGACCTGACGGCGCTGGAGGCGGCGCTCGAAGCCTGGTTCGGCGAGCACAGCCACCGCGAGGTGATGGACGTGCGCGAGTTGCGGCGCGCGACCGGTTTCGAGGCTGAGCACCTCGACCTGCTGCTCGCGGAATCGCAGCGCCAGGGCCGGCTCGTGCACGGCGCGGGCGGCGAGGTACGCCGCGCGGGCGGCGCCGCCGCGCTCGACGAGAAGACGCAGGCGCTCGTGACGCGCGTGCTCGGCACGCTCGAGGCGGCGCGCTACCAGCCGCCTTCGCCGGTCGAACTCGCGCAGGCGCTCGCGCTGCCCGAGAAGACGCTGCAGCCGTTGCTCGAACTGCTGCGCGACCGCAAGGAGCTCGTCTTCGTCGCGCGCGACTTCGCGCTGCCGCGCGCGCTCTACGAGGCCGCGCGCGAGTCGATCGTGCAGAACTGCCAGAAGAACGGTTCGCTCGACATTCCCACGCTGCGCGACGGGCTCGGGACCACGCGCAAGTGGATCATTCCGCTGCTCGAGCACTTCGATGCGATCGGGGTCACGCTGCGCCAGGGCGCCAACCGGGTCCTCAAGAAGCGCTAGGCCCGCGCGCGGGAATTTCGGGGGCCCCAGGCTCCACCCGGAAGGCCTTTCCTGCCGATAGGGGAGCGTCCTCCCATGAGCACCCTCGCCACCCGCCCGAGCAGCTGGCCGCTGCTCGCCTCGCTGCTCGCCATCCTGGCGCTGATCGCGCTCCCGACTCCGAACGAGCGCTCCGCCGACCGCGGAGACCGGCTCGAGCCGGCGCTGCAGCCGGCCGCCAACGCGACGCGCGGCGGCGACGCACGCTTCGAGAAGCGCCTCGAGCGCGAGTTCGACGAGCGCGAGAGTGCTGCCGTGCGCGACGCCGCCGTGTTGTGGCGCCGACTGATGCTGCAGCAGGCGCTCGAAGCGCGCGAGAGCGGCCTGGGTCTCTTCGGCAATGCATCCTCCAGCGCGCCCAGTGCTGCGGCCGGCGATCCCTTCGGCTCGCCCGTGGTCGAAGCCAGCGCGCCCGCGATGCGCGTGCTCGGACACGGCAACGTCTCGTGCGTGTGGGAAGGCGCGACCGTGCCGCTCGACGCGCTCGACGGTCCCTCGCGCTGGCTGACGCCCTCGGTCGGACGCGTGCGCGCGGAACTTGCCGACGGCACTTCCTTCGAAGGCCGATTGCATTCGATCGGCGAGGGCAAGGTCTGGATCGAGAACGATCTTGGGCGCGTCGCGCTGCTCGGCGCGCAGGTCACGAGCCTGCGACAATTGCCGCCGCTCGCCGAGCCGAAGTCCGACGACGTACTGCCCGAGCTCCCGCTGGTCCGCGTGCGCACGCCCGGCGGGATCTTCCAGGGTCGCCTCCTGCGCCGCGAGGAGGGCCGCGTGACACTGCTCACCGCCGAGGGCGGCCAGGTCACCCTGGACGACGCCGAGGTACAGCCCGTCGAGCCCGGATCGCTGCTGCGGCGCCCCTAGCCCACAGCAGATGGATACCTCGGGGCGCGGAGGGACTAGGATGGGGCGGAACCCCGGAGTGACCTCCCCGACATGCCCCGACTCCTGCACGCCCTGCTGATCGTCCTTGCCGTCCTGTGCGGCGGTCTCACCCCCGCGCACGCCGACCAGGACTCGCCGGTCGCGCTCTTCAAGAAGTACTTCAAGCAGTACAAGGACACGCCCAGCCGCGTCGAGGCGGTCCTGACGCTCGAAAAGGTCGAGGATCCGGCGGTCTTCGAGCTGCTCTACAATCTGCTGGGCGACAAGACCGTCGAGCCGGACGTGGTCAACGCGATCGTGCGCGTCTTCCGCGGCTTTGGTTCCGAGGCGCAACAGACCCAGGTCTTCGAAGCGCTGCGAACGGAGAAATCCGAGCCGACCAAGGTCGCGCTGCTCAAGGTGATCGGCCAGGCGAAGTGGGCCGACAAGACCGGCGTGCTGCAGGTCACGCTGGGGGACAAGTCCTGGCAGGTGCGGCGCTTCACGCTGCAAGCGCTGCTCGTGGGCGGCGACGCGGGCGTGGCGGAGAAGGTCGCGCAGCTGTGCGACGACAACGAGCCCGCCGTGCGCTTTGCGGCGCTCGACGCGCTGACCTCCTTCAAGTCGCCGCTGGTGGTGCCCAAGGCCGTCGCTTCGCTCACGAACGACTCGCGCCAGGTGAAGCAGAGCGCGATCCACGCGCTGACGGTGATGCGCGACCGCTCGGCCCTCGAGCCGCTGCTCGCGCGCATGAACAAGGAAGAGGGCGTGCTGATCCTCGACCTCGCCGAGGCGCTCGCGAACCTGACCGGCAAGGAGTTCGGACCCAACCCCGACGAGTGGAACAAGTGGTGGGCGGGCGAGAATCACGAGACGTACGTGATCCCCACGCCCGAGGGCATCGCCTACCTGCGCGGCAAGCGCGAGGCGAAGTCCGGGACGAGCGGCGGCTGGGAGATCCCCAAGTCGAAGGTCGGCGGCGACTTCTTCGGCACCAAGACGCCCAGCCGGCAGATGGTCTTCGTGATCGACTGCTCGGGCTCGATGGAGACGCTCGTGACCGAGAAGGAGCGCTTCGCCGACGGCAACTACCCCGACTACTCGCGCATGGAGATCGTGAAGACGGAGTTGATGCGCACGATCGACCGGCTCGAGCCCTACGTGAAGTTCAACATCATCTCCTTCGCCACCGACGTGAAGCCCTGGAAGGACAAGCTCCAGACGGCCTCGATCACGGTCAAGTCCTCGGCCAAGGACTGGGTCAAGACGCTCTACGCGATCGGCGGCGCCTCGAAGGAGGACCTCGCGACCGTGGGTCTCATCGGCGCCGCGAACCTCGACAAGGGCAAGACCAACACGTTCGGCGCGCTCAAGATCGCGCTGGGCGTGAACGAGGTGCGCACGGCCGACCAGAACTACGAGAAGGTCGCGGCGGACACGGTCTTCTTCCTCTCCGACGGCCGTCCCACGGTCGGCGACTACGTCGATCCGGACGACATCCTGCGCGAGATCAAGTCGCTCAACGACCTGCGCCGGGTGATCATCCACACGATTGCGATCGGGGAGTTCCAGAAGGACTTCATGCAGCGCCTGGCCGAGCAGAACGGCCCGGGCGTGTTCGTGGACCTGGGCAAGTAGGCCCCTCCTAATCGTCCAAGGAGTCGGGTGGTTGACGCCACCCCCGGGCCGCCCTATCTTCTTGCCCTCCCTGTCGGGGCGTGGCTCAGCTTGGTAGAGCGTTGCGTTCGGGACGCAAAGGTCGGAGGTTCAAATCCTCTCGCCCCGACCACTTTCCCGCCCCGTGTGCGGGCGGGCCCGCGCGCTAGACGCGCGGCCGGGTGAGCCGGTAGAGCCACTCGCCCGGGATCCAGCGCGCGACGCTCTCCGTCAGACCCGCTCCGAGCATTCCGCGCAGCGTCGCGGCGACGCGGTACTGGCGCCGCAGCGTGCGCCGGCACTGCGCGTAGTACTCCTCGAGCGAGGTCCCGCGGCTGGAGGCCTGCCCCGCAAGCCTGCCGGTCAGCAGCGCCGAGAGCAGGCCCGAGCCGGTGAAGGGATCGACGAAGCCCAGTGCGTCGCCCGCGAGGTAGGCCGAGGCATGGCCGCGGAACTCGTTGCGGAACACGAGCGGTCCGGTCACGAGCCAGTCGAAGCTGCGCTCGAGCGGCCGCAGCCGCGAAAGCAGCCGCTCGGGCAGCAGCTCCTCGGGCTGGAAGCCGCACTCGCGCAGCGCGGCCTGGGGCGCGAGGCCACAGACGTTGAGCTCGCCCTGTTCGACCGGGCTCAGCCCGGCGTAGCCGCCCTCGAAGAAGAAGAGCTCGACCGACTCCTCCAGCGCCGCGGGCGACGCGGCGCGAAAGTGCGCCTTGAATCCGAACAGCCGCGCGCCGCTCCGGGCTGGGGCTTGCCGGCCGTGCGCGAGCACGAGCGCGCTCCCCGCGGCGGCGCAGGGCTGCGCACGCTCGATCGAGAGCTGCGCTCCGCGTCGCAGCGCTTCGTCGAGCAGCAGCGCGTCGAGCGCGCTGCGACTGAGACCGAAGGCCGCCTCGGGCAGGCGGAAGCGTTTCTCGCGGCCGCGCACGTGCAGCACCACGCGTTCGATGCGCGCGGGTTTGGCGGCGGCGAAGGCGGGAGCGGCTCCGAGCGCCTCGAGGATCGGCAGGATCTCCGGCGAGAGGAACTCGCCGCACACCTTGTGGCGCGGGAAGCGCGACTTCTCGCGCAGCGTGACGCGCGCTCCTTCGGCGAGCGCCGCCAGCGCGGCCGCGCTCCCCGCCGGGCCGGCCCCGATCACCTCGATCTGCGCGGGGAGGTCCAGCTTCACCAGCGGATGTCCATGATCTGCCGCGTCCAGCCGAAGCTGATCGTGTGCACTACGCGCGCGTCCGTCCCGCGCACAGCCCCCTCGACGATGCGCGCGAGTTCCTGCGCGGTGTACGCGCGCCGGATCGAAGTCAAACCGTCGGCGACGTTGATCGGATGCAGGAGCGGCGGCGCGAAGATGCGGAACAGCACCAGCGGCACTCGATGGCGCACGAGGTCGAGCACGATCAGGCGATTCGAGCTGCGCGCGACATTGCGCACGAGCAGCACGATCTGTTCGGGCGTGAGATGGTGGACCAGACACACCGCGAGCGTCACGTCCGCCGGCGGCAGCGCGTCGCGCAGCGCATCTCCGCGCAGGATGCGCACCGGCGAGGAGGCGGGCCCCGCGCGCAAGTCCAGGCCGGTGCCCTCGACGCCGAGCGCGCGCTCGAGCTCTGCGAGCAGCGCGCCCTGGCCGCAACCCAGATCGAGCACGCGGCGCACGGGCGTCGGATTCTCGCGCAGAAGGCGCAGCAGCACGGCCGTGTTCCCCAGCCAGCGGTGCGTGCGCGCGAGGTCGCGGTAGGCCTGCGCCACGACGCTCTCGGGGAGCGCGGGGTCGTCTAGCAATTCGGGGAGGTCCACTCGCAGCATCGGATGCAGTCTATGGGGTGCGAACCCGCCCGCTCGGGGGGGAAAGCTCCCCGCCGGGCTCCGGGCCCCAAGGGCTGGTTTTTCCTGAGAATCCTGTTCCCCGGGGTCGATCCATAAGGCATGTTGCCAGGGTCGAGGGCGGTTCCGACCCCCTCGCGATTGCAGCTGTTCCGTTACGCAACGCTGCCCCAGCCGTCGGTGCTTCGAGAGCACTCCTGACTCCTTCCACGAGAGGGCGTGACGACGAAGAGGGACCCGCCGGGTCCTCGCGCTGGAGCGAATGTCCGAGGGACCGAGTAAGCGGCCCGGGCAGCCATTCTCACGCTGGCGGAGCGTGAGGATCGCGATCGAATGACATGCACGCTGGGCCGGCCTCGATTCGAGGCACCGGCCCGAGCCCAGGGAGACAGGTCCGGCCGCGAGCCGAGCCCCCGCACTCCCGATTCCGTCCGAGGTGTCCATTGGCATCCGAACCCAGCGACCCGAACGATTCGAACACTTCCTGGAGCGGCCCCTCGCGCGCCAAGCGCCCCGCCCCCGCACGACCGCCCGCAGCCGACGCCTTCGGCGCGGGGCTGGACCTCGATCGAGCCGGCGAAGCGCGCACGCGTCAGGCCGCCTCGCAGGGCGAACGGCCGCGCCGCCGCGAGCGAGCTCCCGAGCCCCCGCGCGAGCCGCAACGTGAAGCCCGGCGCGAACCGCAGCAGCGCGAACCGCAGCAGGACGCGCCGCGTGAACGTCCGCGCGAACCGCGGCGCGACTCGCAGCGGGAACAGCCGCGCGAGCCGCAGCGCGAAGCCCTGCGCGAGCCGCAGCGCGAAGCCCCGCGCGAGCCCCAGGCCGAGCGTCCCGCTCCCGCGCGACCCGTCGACGAGCTCTCGAACGGCGCGCATCCGGCGGGCGACGATCCCAACGACTGGCGCGCGCCCGAACGTCGCCGCGGATCGGGCCGCCGCGGTGGGCGCCGACGTCGCCGCGGGCGCGGCGGGGACGGACAGGGTGGAGGCCAGCCGCAGCAGGGCCAGGGCCAGCCGGGACGTCCGGAGGGGAACGCAGCTCCGCGCGAGCCCGCCCTCGATGCGGACGAAGACTCCGGCGCACAGGCCACGGCCCAAGCGCCCGTGCGCAACGAGGTGCAGACCAGCGAGCCGATCCCGCGCGAGGGCGGCGGCATCCTGGTGAAGGAGATGGGCGGCTTCGGCACGCTGCGCGTGCAGGAGGCGAACTACCTCCCCGGCCGGAGCGACATCTTCGTGCCCGAGCGCCTGATCCAGCAGCACCGCCTGCGCGAGGGCAGCCTCGTCGAAGGCCGGCTCGGTCGCGGACAGAAGCACAAGTACGCGCTCAACGACGTCCTGCGCGTCGACGGCAAGCCGCCGGCCGAAGTGCGCAACCTGCCCGAGTTCCGCACGCTGACCTCGATCGATCCGGACTTCCACTACGCGGTGGGGGACATCACGGACGAGGTCTCGATGCGCATCATCGACCTGCTCTGCCCGATCGGCCGCGGTCAGCGCGGACTGATCGTCGCGCCGCCGCGCTCGGGCAAGACCACGATCCTGCGCCAGTTCGCGCGCGGCATCGAGGAGGGCTTCCCCGAGGTGCAGCTGATGGTGCTGCTCGTGGACGAGCGTCCCGAGGAAGCGACCGAGTGGAAGCGCTCGATCAAGGGCCACGTCTACTGCAGCACCTCCGACGAATCGCCGCGCAGCCACGTGCAGATCGCGGAGTTCGTCTGGAAGCGCGCCATGCGCCTGGTGGAACTCGGGCAGGATGTCGTGTTGCTGCTCGACTCGATCACGCGCCTCGCGCGCGCCTACAACAACCTCGGGGGCGGCTCGGGCAAGACCATGTCCGGCGGCCTCGACAGCAAGGCCATGGAGCGCCCGCGGCAGTTCTTCGGCAGCGCGCGCAACACCGAGACGGCCGGCTCGCTGACGATCCTGGGCACGACGCTGGTCGACACCGGCTCGCGCATGGACCAGTTGATCTTCGAGGAGTTCAAGGGCACCGGCAACATGGAGCTCGTGCTCTCGCGCAAGCTCGCCGACCGGCGCATCTTCCCCGCGATCGACATCGAGAAGTCGGGCACGCGCAAGGAGGAGAAGCTGCTCAGCTCGAAGAAGCTGAAGTCGGTGCAGGTGCTGCGGCGCGTCTTGACGCGCATGCACTTCGCCGAGGCGATGGACCTCTTGATCACGAAACTGCAGGACGTCGAGAAGACGGATGATTTCCTGAAGCGCTTCGAGGTCGACCCGGAAGCGTGATGAAACCCGCGCGTCTTGCCGCGCTGATCGTGCTCTTCCTCTTGCCGCTCTGCGTGCGGCTGTGGCCGATCGAGCACGGGCTGCCGCGCAACTACATCCCCGACTCGAGCATCGCGCGCGCCGCGCTCTCGATGGCGCGCGACCACGATTTCGCGCCGCCCTCGGGCCGCTACACGCAATACCCGAACCTGCTGCCGTACCTTTTGCTGCCGGTCTACGCAGCGGAATACGAGGCCGGCAAGCTGCGCGGCGACTGGAAGAACTCGAAGGAGTTCGGCGCGCACGTGCTCGAGAACCCCGAGGACGCGCAGCTGCCCGCGCGACTGCTCGTCGCGCTGCTCGGCGCGCTGACGCCCTTCGTCGTGTTCAAGATCGCGCGCGCAGCCGGGATGGGTCACGGTGCGTGGATCGCGGCCTGGCTGGTCGGCACCGGACTCTTGCACACACATTTCTCCGTGCAGGAGCGGCCTTGGGTGCCGATGACCTTCTTCATGGCGCTCAGCGCCTGGCCCGCCGTGCTCTACGCGCGCGACGGACGCACGCGGCAGCTCGTGCTCGCGGGGCTCGCTTCGGCGCTGGCCTTCGCGGTGCACCAGGGCGGCCTGGGAGCGCTCGGAATCGCGGCGCTCGCCTGGGGTTTCGCGCCCGGCGGCTGGAAGGGAGCCGCGCTCGGCCGCCGCATCGGAGCGGGCGTGCTGTGTGTGGGGGCCTTTGCGCTGCTCGCGCTCTTCGCCGGCTATGCGCAGTACCTCGTGCATCCGGATCACCCGACCGAGAAGGTGATCCTGGGCGCGGAGGTCGCGCAGCAGGGCGGCATTCACATCGGCGCAATGAGCCTCGTGTTCCACGTGCGCTGGGAGAGCCTCGTGCGCCTCTCTCGCGCGCTCTTTGGGTACGACCCGCTGCTCGTCGCGCTCGGCCTGCTGGGCTTCCTGCAGGCGTGGAAGCGCCGCGAGCTGCGCGCGCCGATGATCTTCCTCGTCGCCTGGGCCGCGTTCTTCATGACCAACCAGTCCGACCACGTGCGCTACCTGCTGCCGGTCGCGGTGCTGCTCGCGCTGCCCGCGGGCCTGGCGGCCGAGAGCTTCCTCACGACGCGCATGTCGATGGCGGCCGTGTGCGTGCTCTTGTGCTTCCCGCTGGTCGAGGTGCTGCGCCTGGACGTGCTGCTGCGGCGCGAGGACACGCGCGCGGAGTGCGAGCGGCGCCTGGAGTCGCTCCCCAGCGGCGAGGTGGTCGCGATCGCGCCCTACGGACCGGAGGTCGAGCTCGACCGCGCCTCGCTGTACCGGCTGCAGACGCTGCGCAACTCGCAGCGGGAGGAGCTGCGCTCGCGCGAAGCGCACCGCCTCGAGCGCTTCGAGCGCGGCGAACTCGACGAACGCGCCGGCGTGGACGCCGTGCGCGCCGAGGAGCTCTTCCTGGTCGACGAGCGCGCCGGTACGGTCAAGGTGCGCGAGGGGCTCGAGCCGCTCGGCTCCGACCCCGCGAGCGTGCTGCGCGCATTGCACGCCACGCACTACCTGCGCGTGCAGCGACGGGTGGACTCCAGTGAACCGCTGCTGCTCGACCGGCTCGTGGCAGGCCGCAAGCCGCTGTGGGTGATCGATCCCGCGAGCGGGCCGGCGGGCACGCGCGAGGCATTCCTGCCGACCGAGATGGAGTTTCCGCTCAGCGCACTCTGGAGCGTCGCGCGCCCGGGCCCACGCCTGGAGTTCTACGCGCTAGAGTGAGCGCATGCTCACGCGCCTATTGATCGCCAGTGCCGCCGTGTCGATCGCGACGGCTTCGCTCCTCGCCCGCGCTCCCGTCCCGCAGCACAAGCCCTGGCAACCGGGCCTGGGCGAGTACATGGTCGGCATCCAGCGCCACCACGCGGCGCTCTTCTTCGCGGGCAAGGCGGGCAACTGGGAGCTCGCCTCCTTCGAGCTGAAGGAGCTCGAAGAAGGCTTCGGCGACGCGCAAGAGTTCCAGCCGCTGCACGAGAAGGTCGACGTGAAGTCGCTGCTCGAGTCGATCCTCCCTCCGGTGATGAAGCCGCTGCACGAGTCGATCGAGAAGGGCGACAAGCAGCTCTTCTCGCGCGGATTCGAGGCGCTGACCTCCGCGTGCAACGGCTGTCACCAGGCGGCGAATGTACCCTTCCTCGACATCGTCGACCCGACGGCCGAGCCGACGGTCAACCAGAGGTACGAGAAGCGCTGAGCGGCGCGTTCAGTTCCAGAGCACCGCGTTGGCGTCGCTGGCATTGATCGTGGCCGCCGCCGGGCAACCGCTCGGCACGACGGGGTCGCGGTAGACCGCGTAGTAGTAGCGCGGTTGTCCAGGCGCGATCGGATCGCCGAGCGTGGCTGAGCGCGCGGAAAGGCTCGCCTCGCCCGAGGCGGGGAAGGTCGAACCGCCCGTGAGCGTCGTGTGGAGGTAGAGCAGCTTCGTCACCCCGCCGACGCAACGGATGCCCTGGCCGTAGACCGCGCCCGGGGTTGCGCTGCTGCCCTGCAGCAGCGCACTGACCGTGCGCGAGACGGCGCCGGTGACGTGGAACGAGAGCGTATCGGCGGCCAGCGTGGGCGCGCCGCTGCCGACCAGACTCGCTCCGCCCGTGATGGCGCTGTTGTCGCAGCCGCGGCCGGCCTGATCCGGGATGTTCTGGCACGGGCACGCAGGCGTCCCACCCAGCGCGGGCGAACAGAAGGAGACGGCCGCGCTCGGGTCCTGCAGCGCGACGTCCACGCTGTAGAGCTGCAGGTAGAAGCTGCCCAGCGGGTTTCCGCCGAAGAAGTAGCAACCGTCTTGGAGCATGCCCGAGTTCTCGACTCGGAAGAGGTCCTGCGTTCCCATGCCGCTGCCTGCCTCCGGCGCAGCGCCGGCAGCGAGCGTCCCGCAGCCGAGCGCGATCGCGTCCGAGTTCAACGGGTAGATCGGCGAGGTCGTGCCTGTGTCGAAGAGGGTGCCGTCCGATCCCGAGCAGCTGACGAACGAGCTGGCGGCGATGGCACCTCCTGCGAGCAGGCACCCGTCGAGTGTGGGCGTCGAACTGGACGTGAGCTGAAAGGACCAGCCGAAGGTGTCGTCGAGACCGCCGGCCGTGCCGTTGTAGACTTGGTCCGCGTCGGCGAGCATCGTGAACGACTGCGACGCGGCGCACAGGTCGATGTCGAGCGTCCAGCAGCTTTGACTCCCCACGAACTGCGCGCCGGGCAGTCCCGTCAGCGCAAAGGTCGCGGTCGAGGCGGCGGGCGAGGCCGAGCAGGCCTGGTAGGCCTGGTAGAAGTTCATCGTGAAGTCCACCGGAGTCGCGGACGAACTGCAGTATCCGATCTGGAAGCCGTCGATCGTGTAGCGCGCCTGCGTGCCGCGTTCCGAATCGTTGCCGAGTCCCCAGGCATTCGCGAGCACGGGGCTGGAAGGCGAAGGCAGTCGGCCTTCGTCGACGATGCGCGCACCCAGGTCGAGCGCCGCGAAGTAGCTCGCGATGCAAGTGTTGTCGTACAGGATCGCCGCGCCGCTGCCCGCGCCTGGCGCGCTGAGGCTGCCCGCGACCGGTCGCGTCCACGTGCCCGTGCCGAGGTGGTAGACGCCGGCGTACTTGACGGGCGCCGTGACCGGCTGGACCTGCGTGCGCAACGATCCTTGCGCTGCGGCGGGGACGGCGAGTGCGAGAAGGGCGAAGGAAACGCGCGCGTTGCGAACACGATTCATCGGAGAACTCCTTGGGAAGAAGGAACAGGAACCGAGCGGTGAGCCTAGCAGTGCGCGCCGAACTCCGATAGGGGAACCGAGCTTGGAATCCCGTGCCCGGTTAGGATCCTCGAACCTGGAGGATGTGCATGGGACGCCGCGAAGGAACCGACTACCACCTCAGCGCCGATGAACTCGAGCGCTTCCGCTCGGATGGCTGGGTGAAACTGCACGGACTGCTCTCCGGGGACGAGCTGCGCCCGCTCGAACTCGTGTACGAGCGCTTTCTCTCACGCGAGATCGAGGTCCCCGGTCGCGATTTCTGCGACATGTCGAGCGACTACGAGAAGCCGCTCGCGGACTTCTCGATCCTCAACGTGATGCTGCCGCGGCGCTACTTCCCGAACTGGGTCGGCAATCTCTACGAGCAGCGCGCCGCCTCCGTCGCGCGGCAACTGTGCGGGCCCGACATGTGCATCGACTACGACCAGCTGATCGCCAAGCGGCCACACAAGGCCGACGCGGTCTTCCACTGGCACCAGGATCTGGGCTACTGGCCGGTGACGCCCGACACGCGCACGGCCTCCTTCTGGCTCGCGCTCGACGCGACCACGCTCGAGAACGGCTGCATGCGCTTTGTCTCCGGCTCGCACACCGAACCGAAGCTGCGTGCACACGAGCCGATGCTCGGCGATCGCTCCAAGTCGCACACGCTCGTCGCGCACGTCGACGAAGCGCGCGAACGCGTCGTAGCCGCACTGCTCGCGCGCGGCGACGCGACCGTGCACCACGAGCGCACCGTGCACGGCTCCGGCGGCAACTCGAGCGACGGTTGGCGGCGCGGTTACGTGATGGCCTTCCGCTCCCAGGCGACCGTCGCCGAAGAGCGCGCGCGCGGCTTCACGCACTCGCACAACGACGCGCTCGAGGTGCTCACAAAGGTCGGGCAAGATCGTTGAGTACGGTGCCAGTCCAATAATCCCACTAATTCCCCCCCGCGCGCCTTCGCGCGCGGGGGGGAATTAGTGGGATTATTGGACTGGCACCGTATCGCGGCGCAGCCAGTAGCACAGCGCGAGCGCGCTGAACCCGTCTTCGATTCGGCCGGCGTCGAGCAGGGCTTCGACTTCGGAGCGCGTGAAGAGTTGCACGAGGATGCGTTCGCAGGGTTCGGGCTCGGCGGGGCCGGCGAGCGTGCAGTCACGGGCGAGGTAGAGGTGCGCCCAGTGCGCGCTGATGCCGTTGGCGGCGTAGAAGCCAGGCAGCGGTTCGAGCACGCGCGGGACGTAGCCGGTCTCTTCGCGCACCTCGCGCAGCGCACCTTCTTCGGGCGGTTCGCCGTCCGTGAGGCGGCCGGCGGGGATCTCCCAGTGCGTCTTGCCGTGCGGGTAGCGGTACTGGCCGATCAAGACCACGCGACCGTCGCTCGTGAGCGGGACGACGGCGACGGCGTCGGGGATCTCGACGACGTGGTACTCCTGCGGCGAGCCGTCGTCGAGTTCGATCATGTCGCGGCGCAGGCCGCACCAGCGCGAGGCGTAGATGCGCTGCGTCTCGAGCACCTTGTAAGGCTCGAAGGGCGGCGGGTTGTCGGGGACCTGCGCGTCGCTCACGCGTGCGCGTCGCCGTCGGCCTCGGGCCAGAGCGTGCGCCAGTCGCGCACCACGCTCGCGCGGCCCGCGAGGCGTTCGAGCAGGGCGGGGGAGATGCGCAGGTCCTCGAGCGCCGTCTCGGCCAGCGCCTTGCCGCAGGCCTCGACCAGGCTGTCGGCGTCCAGGTGCTGGTAGCGGTAGACCTGGTCGGGTCGGCCGCACTTGCTGAACTTGCGCACGGCCAGCGTCTGCTGCTTGACGCCCACGATCGAGCCGATGTTGTCGAGCAGGCCCGCCTCGCCGTCGCACACCGCGACGATCGGCACGCGACGACCGGCGAGCGAGACCAGGCCCGCCTCGCTCTCGGCCGCGCCCGCGACGCCGTGCAGGTCGCCATTCACGTCCAGGCCCGCGCGCAGGTGTGTGTACCCGTCGTGCTCGCCCAGGATGCCGAGCAGGAGTTCGGGCGAGCTGATCACGATCACGTTGGCGAAGATGCCGCGCTCGGAGAGCTTCTGCGAGGCTTCGAGCGCCTCGGTCGTGACCGAGCCCATCGTGAACAGGTGCACGACGTTGTCGCCCGGCTCATAGCCGGCGTAGCCGCGCCAGTCGACGAGGTAGTACGCGCCCTTCAAGCACTCCAGGCGCGCGCGCTCGAGCAACTCGGCGTCCGAGCGCGCGGGCACGGTGGATTCGTCGAAGCTCTCGCCCCACTCCGCGCTCGCGCCGGCGGGCTTGAGCGCGCCCGGCAGGTCGAGCTTGTTCGCCGCGCAGCGGCGCAGGTTCTCGATCAGCAGCGTCTGGCGGATCGCGCGCGTCACGCCGCGGATCAGCACGCCGCGGCGCTGCTCGTTGTCGTCCTCCATCTGGCGCCGCAGCGCATCGGAGAGGATCCAGTCGAACTCGATCGCGAAGACCGGCTCCCAGGTGACGAGGTTGGGGATCTGGATGTCGGACTTCCACGAGTGCTGCGCCCCCTCGGAGGAGAGCGTCGTGCCGCTGGGCGTGCCGACCAGCACGAACTCGCCGCCCCAGTAGAGGTTGTAGTAGAGCTGGTCGAGCGCGCGTTTGATGAAGAAGTCGTAGACCGTCATCATCGGGAAGAAGGGCACGCCCAGGTAGTGGCCCATCTTGCCGAAGGAGCCCGCGGCGCTCATGCAGTTGGCCTCGGCGATCTCGAAGCGGATGTGCCGCGTCCAGGGATCGTCGCGCACGATCAGGTCGGGGTGCTTGGGGTCGAGCTTGAGCTCGCGGCCAAGATCGCTCTGGTGGTCCGGGCCGTAGACGCGCTGGTCCAGCACGGGCGAGATGTTCGTGCTCGTGCCGACATCGGGCGAGAGCGTGAGCACCATGTCGGCCGCGGTCTTCCAACGCACCTCGTCCGCGCCGAGTTCGCGATTGCCGATGCCGGTCTGCGGGCCGCCTTCGTCCTGCACGCCGATGCGCACGAGCTTGGCCGCGAGCTGGCCCCACATCCACTGCGTGTGCGCCAGCGGGAAGAGCGAGAGGTCGATGCCCAGCGTCTCGGGGATGCCGCCATCGGCGGCGATGCGTTTGCGCAGCTCGCCGCGGTTGTGCGCGCGGATCGCGACCACCGCTTCGATGCCCTGGCGGAACGTGTCGCGGCGCCCGGCGAGGAAACGGCCTTCCTCGGTCTTCGGGCTGAAGAGCTCGAAGGGCGCCTCGAGCGTGAGGCCCTGCTTTTCGAGCAGCTGCACGATCTCCTGCTCGCTCGGCAGCGTCGAGTGGTTCGAGGGCTGGGCCGCGCACTCCAGACCCCAGCCCTTGAGCGTGTGCGCGAGGATCAGGTACGGCGCGTCGCGGTCCGCGCGCGCGCTGCGGTAGGCCTCGCACAGCTTCTCGAGGCTGTGGCCGCCCAGATCGAGGAAGGCGCGGCGCACCTCGTCGTCCGTGAGCGACTTCAAGAGCTTCGCGGCTTCGGGCAGCTTCTGTGCACCGACGCGGCGCATCTCCTTCGCGTCGCCGGAGAGCAGCAGCATCTGGTACTCGTAGTCGGAGAGCGCGCCTTCGAAGAGTTTCTTCAGTCCCGCGCCGCCCGGACGCGCGAAGAGCTGCTCGCGGAACTCGCCGTGGCGCAGCTGGATCACCTTCCAGCCGTTCGCGAGAGCCGTCTTCTCGATGCGGTCGCAATCCTGTCCGTGCAGGCCGCGCTCGTTGGGAATGCGCGTGCCGTCCAGGTTCTGGCGGTTGTAGTCGATGATCCAGGTGACTTCGGAGAGCGCGCGCTCGGCGACATCGGGCAGGCACTCGAGCAGCGAACCCTCGCGGAACTCGCTGTCGCCCATCATGCACCAGAAGTGCGGATCCTCGGGCGTCTTCCAGCCGTGGTCCTTGGCGTAGCGGTGCGCGAGCGCGAGGTAGACCGCGGCGACGGGCGGGATACCGACCGAGCCCGAAGGCAGGAAGTGGAACGAGTCGGGGTCGGTGCGCGCGTGGTAGCTCTGGAAGACCGGTTCCTCGAAGGGCTCGGGGAATTTGCGCAGGTTGCGCATCAGCGCGGCGCCTTCGGCGGGCGTGAACCAGCGGCCGTCGGACTCGCGGCGAAAGAGCTCGAGCAGGTTGCTGAAGGTGTGGTCGACGGGCGAAGCGTGCGGCTTGCAGCACACGAAATCCTGCGGCTCGCGCGCGACCAGGTGCAGCGCGCCGAGCAGGTGCATCGAGGACGCGCAGGAGGCCGGGTGCCCGCCGACCTTGGGATCGCCACGGCGCTTTTCGGAGCGGTGGTTGGCGATGTGGATCATCGCCATCGTCTGCGCGTGAGCGCGATCGAGGATACGGGTGAGGAGGGCGGTCGAGGATCGGGCGAGGGTCTGGGGCATCGGCGTGCGCTCTGGGTGCGGACTTGGAACGTCCCAGCATAATCCTCGGCGAGGCGCGAGCCCAAGTGCGTCGCGGCTCGCTATCCTTCCGCGCACTCCGGAGATCCCATGCCGACCCCCATCCTCGCACTCGCCCTGCTCCTCGCTCCCGTTCCCCGCGCCAGCGCCGACGTGCTCACGGCCGAGCGCGTGGCCTCGATCCGCTCGGTCTCGACGGCGCTGCTCTCGCCCGACGCGCGCACGATCGCCTGGGTGCTCTCCGTGCCGCGCGATCCGGGCGTGGAGCCCGACGGGGGAGCCTGGAGCGAACTGTGGCTCGAGGATTTCGCCGGCGGAACACCGCGGCGCTTCCTCGGCCCCAAGGCCGATTTCAGCGCGCCGCACTGGACGCCCGATGGAAAGGCGCTCTGCTTCCTCGCGCGCCGCGGCGACGACAAATCCAACGCGCTCTACTACCTGCCGCGCGACGGCGGCGAGGCGCGCCGCGCCGCGCTGCTGCCGGGCGGGATCAGCGGCTACACGCTCGCCCCCGACGGCAAGCGCGTCGCGCTGCTCGGCACGCCTCCCTCCGAGGGCGCGCGCAAGCAGGAGCAGGACAAGGGCTTCCAGGAGGAGATCTACGAGGAGGACTGGCGTCCGACGCGGCTCTACATCGCGACCCTCTTCGACGAGTCGAGCGCGAAGCCGCTCGAACTCCCCGGCTCGGCCTTTTCCGCGCAGTGGAGTCCGCTCGACGAGCGCATCGCCGTCGCGCTCGCGCCGACCCCGCTGACCGACGACCAGTACATGCGCCAGCGCATCCACGTGGTCGACGCCTCGAGCGGCGCGGTGGTCGCGAAGATCGACAACCCGGGCAAGCTCGGCTCGTTCGACTGGAGCCCTGACGGACACTGGATCGCGCTGCTCTCGGGTTCGGACATCCACGATCCGGTCGCCGGCCGGCTGTGCGTCGCGCCCGCGAACGGCGGGAGCCCGCTCGAATTGCTGCCCGGCTTCGAGGGCGACACGCTGGCCTTCGACTGGCAGGGCGCCGCCGGCGAGAGCGACGCGATCCTGTGCTGCATCGATCAGGGCACGCAGTCGAGCCTCGTGCGACTCGAGGTGCTGCGCGAGGGCGCGCTGGTGCAGGACGGCGCGCGCAAGCTGATCGTCGAGCCGGGCGGCCCCGTGCTGAGCTCGATCTCCGCCTCGCACGACGGCCTGCACGCGGTCGTCGTCGGCCAAACCCCGCAGCATCCGGCCGAGGTCTTCCGCATCAGCCACGGCGACGCCGCGCTGGCGCGCGTCAGCGACTCGAATCCCTGGCTCGCGACGGTCGCGCTCGCAGCGCAGGAGATCGTGAAGTACCGCTCGCGCGACGGTCTCGAGCTCGAGGGCCTGCTCGTGCACCCGCTGCACGAGACGGCGGGCGCGCGCTACCCGCTGATCCTGTGCGTGCACGGCGGCCCCGAAGCGCACGAGGTGAACGGCTGGCAGACGAGCTATTCGAAGCCGGGCCAGATGGCCGCGGCGCAGGACATCGCGGTCTTCTACCCGAACTACCGCGGCTCGACCGGCCGCGGCGTGCAGTTCGCGACGCTCTCGCAGGGCGACGCGGCGGGCAAGGAGTTCGACGACCTCATCGACGCCGTCGACGCGCTCGTCGCGCGCGGCCTCGTCGACGAGAAGAAGGTCGGGATCACCGGCGGATCCTACGGCGGCTATGCCACAGCCTGGTGCTCGACGCGCTACTCCGAGCGCTTCGCCGCGGGAGTGATGTTCGTCGGCATCAGCGACAAGATCTCCAAGGTCGGCACGACCGACATCCCCGACGAGGAGTTCTACGTGCACGCGCTGCACCGCGTCTGGGACGACTGGCAGTTCTTTCTCGAGCGCAGCCCGATCTACTGGGCCCACAAGTGCAGGACGCCGCTCTTGATCCTGCACGGCAAGGACGACCCGCGCGTCAATCCTGGGCAGTCGCGCGAGTTGTACCGCCAGCTGAAGGTGCGCGGCGAGGTTCCGGTGCGCCTGGTGTTGTATCCCGGCGAAGGCCACGGCAACCGCAAGGCCTGCGCGCGGCTGGACTACAGCGAGCGGATGATGCAGTGGTTCGAGACGTACCTCAAGGGTGACGGGAAGATGCCCGGCTGGGAGCTCGAGCACCGGCCGGCCAAGAAGGAATAGCCTCCCGAGTCGAGAGTGGCCCCTCGCCCACACCGAGCACGAGGCGCGGAAGGTCGGTGCCTGGCTCGCCTTTCTCGCGTTCGCCCTCTCGCTCTCGCTCCCCTTTGGCGCTCATCGAACGCGTGAAAGGCGTGCCTGGCGCCGTACGTTCCGCGTCGCATCGGTTCGCCGCGCGGAACGTACCGAGCCAGGCACGCTTCCGCCGCGTCCGTCGGAAGCCCAAGAGAAGCGAGGAGCCGAGGGCGGACGCGGCAGAAACGAGCCAGGCACGGACCTTCCGCGCCCTTGACTCGCTGCGCGACGACGCGCGTGTGCCTTTGGAATCCCCGGCTCAGGACGCTTGCGCCCGGCGCTCAGGCCGCCTGCTTCACGAACCTGTCCGTGAAGAGCTTGGCCTGCGTCAGGCTCATCCCGCGCTCGTGCCTCAGCAGGGCCACCGCGTCGAGCCGCATTCCGCGCTCGCACAGCGCCTGCACGCGCTGCTCCAGCGCCCCGCCCAGGTCGCGATCCAGGTCCACTTCGCGATCGGGCGCGACCTCGACCAGCGTTCCGAGCGTGCGCAGCATGCGGCGGCCCAGGTATTCCAGCTGGAGCACTCCCGGTCGCGCGACGATCACGGGAGTCTCGTTGAAGCGCGAGTTGTAGGGGATGCCGAGGAAACGTTGCCGCGGCCCGGGATCCTTCTGCTCGGCGGCGAGACGTTCAGCGATCGGGGTCGTGTCGACGCCGGCGAGTTCGATCTCGATGCGGTAGCTGTACACGCGCGAACGATCGTGCGCGTCTGCGCTCGAGCGGCTCTCGCGCACACGGCGCACGCGTGAGACCTCGCTCGCTTCGAGCCACAGGATCGTGGGCACGTCCTTGCGGAAGTGGAAGTTGCGGAAGGAGCGCAGCTGGATCGCCAGGCCGCTCCCCCCGACGCGCAGCAGCCAGTTCGAGGGCAGCAGCGCCGCTTGCGCGCTCGCGCGTGCGGCTTGCAGCACGAGCAGCCACAAGAGCCCCGCGAGCAGGGCGAGCGGACCGGCGATGATCCACAGGAACCAAGGCAGCGGGTGCAGGCTCTGCATGAGCGTGCTCCAGCACAGCGCCGCCCCGAACACCGGCGCGGCGATCAGCGCGAGCAGCACGAAGGCGCCGACCGCGCTGTGGCGCAGGACGCGCTCGCTGGGGACCTCGGGGAGTTCGTCGGGGCGGAGGAGGCGCACTCATGACCCGATCGGCCGCGGGCCGCGCGCGGCTTGAGCGCGGGCCCCACGCGCGCGCTAGACTCGGCCCCAGGAGCCTCCCATGCGACTCGAATCCCGCTGCCAGACCCTGCTCGCCATCCCGTTGCTCGTCCTCGCCGGCTGCGCCGGTACGCGAGCGGAGTCCGCGCCCGGGACTGACGCAGAGGGCTGGCTGGTCGAGTTCGAGGTCGACCCGAGCGACTGGAGCGCGACCGGCCGCAACGACTACTTCGTGCTCGAGCCGGGCTACCAGTTGGTGCTCGAGAACGAGCGCAAGACCGGGACGCTCGTGATCACGGTGCTCGAGGAGACGCGCCTGGTCGACAACGTGGAGACGCGTGTGGTCGAGGAGCGCGAGACGGCCTTCGGCAAGCTCAAGGAGGTCTCGCGCAACTACTTCGCGATGTCGAAGAGCACGCGCGACATCTACTACTTCGGCGAGGAGGTCGACATGTACAAGGACGGCGTCGTCAGCTCGCACGAAGGCAGCTGGGAGTCCGGCCGCGACCTCGCGCTCTTCGGCCTGGCGATCCCCGGCAAGCTCGCGGTCGGCGACAAGTGGTATCAGGAGGAGGCGCCCGACGTCGCGCTCGACCGCAGCGAGGTGCTCGCGCTCGACGCGCGCTTCGACTGTCCCGCGGGCAAGTTCTCGAACTGCCTCGAGGTGCAGGAGACAACGCCGCTGGAGTACGACACGCAGGAGAAAAAGCTCTACGCGCCCGGCGTCGGCCTCGTGAAGGACGGCAGCCTGCGCCTGGTCTCCTACGGCAAGGCTGCGGCGGGGCGCTGAGGGCTTTCAGCGCGCCAGCGCGCGCTCGTACTCCTCGCGGTAGGCCGCGAGCATCGCCTCGAAGGTATAACGCTCCTCGACACGCGCGCGGTTCGCGGCACCGAGCTGCGCGCTCTGCTCGCGGTCCTTCAGCAGTTCGGTCAGCTTCTCCGCCATCGGCCACGCGGTCTCGTGCTCCTCGAGCGGGAGCACGAACTCGCCCTGCGCGTCGGGCAGCATCGCGCGCACGTCACCGACGTCGGTCGCGACCACCGGCAGCGCGCAGGCCATGGCCTCGATCAGCGCGACCGGCATCTGCTCGGTGTCGGAGCTGAGCGCGAACAGGTCCAGCGCGCGGTAGTAGGGGATCGGATCGCTCTGGTGTCCGACGAAATGCACGTGGCCGTAGAGCGCGGGCAGGCTCGCGGCCAGGCGCTCGAGCTCCGGCCGCTCGGGCCCGTCGCCGAGGACCAGCACGTGCATCCCGAGCTCGCGCTCGACGCGCGCGGCCGCGCGCAGGAGTCGGGCGGGGTTCTTCTCGGGCCGCAGGTGGCCGACGTACCCGATCAGCGGCGCCTCGAGCGGGATGCCGAGCTGCGCGCGCAGCTGGGGATTGCCATCGCGCGCGGCGAAGCGCTCGAAGCGGATGCCGTTGGGAATGCAGCGCAGCTGCTCGGCCGCGAGCTTCCAGCGCTCGCGCGCGATGCCGGCGAGCTTCTGCGAGGGCACGATCACGCGCGCGGTCCCGGGCAGGAAGATCTTCCGGAAGAGCTCGCGCCGGCGCTTGTAGGCCTGTGTCTCGTCGGCGTTGAAGCCGTCCTCGTGGTGCAGGATGCGCTTGCGCCCGAGCGTGCGCGCGGCGACGACCGTGTCGAAGGCGCCCCAGTTGTAGGTGCACACCAGATCCGGTTCGTGCTCCTTCAGGAGCGCGCGCATGCGCCGCACGGTCGCGAAGGAGCCGGCCTTGGGCGGGCTGTCGAGGAAGGCGACCGGCGCGTCCGCCGTGAGCTCCGCGCGCGCGCTCGTGCGGCCGTCCATGGCGACGATCGTGTGGCGCCAGCCCGGCGGCAACCCGTGGATCAGGTTGACCGTGCGCATCTCGGGCCCGGCGGGCACGAAGGTCGAGAAGACATGCAGGAGGTGCGGCACGGAGGTGGTCTTACCAAAGCCGCCCGTGCGGGGCGAGCCGCGGGGAGCGGGTCAGGGCTGTGCGCGAGAGCCGGAAGTGCAGCGGCCGCCTAGCGCGCACGCTGATCGAACACGCGCGCGCCCTCGACGAAGACCTGCTCGATGCGCGTGCGCGGGTCGAGCGGATCGCCGTCGAGCACGAGGAAGTCCGCGTCCTTGCCCGGCTCGAGGCTGCCGACGCGCTTTTCGATGCCGGCGACGATCGCGGGCACGATCGTCAACCCCTTCACGCCCTGCAGTTCGCTCGCGTCGAAGCCGTAGCGCGCGCTGACCGCCGCCTGCAGCGGCAATTCCTCGCCCGGCACGACGGGCGCGTCGGTGTTGAAGCCCACGAGCTCCATGCCGCGCTTCTGGTACTCGCCCGCGATGCCGACGATGCGCCCGTCGGTGTCCAGGCCGTGGCCGCCGGGCACGTCGATCTCGCGCGGGCCGCTGATGGTCGCGACGCCCAGCGCAAGCGCCTGCTCGGTCGCGAGGTAGCCCTTCCACTCGCCGTGGTCGATGTAGACGTCGATGCCGAACTCGCCGCGGATGATGCGCAGCGACTGCATCACGAGCTGGTAGAGCTGCGTGTGCGTCGAGACCTGGGTGCGCTTGGCGGCGAGATCCTCGAAGACGTCGAAGCGCGGGTCGCGTTCGCGTGCGGGATCGGCGGCGCGCTCCTTCGCGTAGTGCATCCCGCGCGCGAGCTCGCCGCGGATGTGGTAGTTCATCATTCCGCGGCCCATGCCGTAGGCCCAGCGCGTGGGGTTGTCGCCCTGCGCGATCTTCAGGCTGCCCGGATCGCGCACTTTCATCTCCTCGAAGCGCGAGGGCGATGTCTTGAGCAGGATGCCCGCGCCGCTGATGTTCGTGCCCGAGCCCGGGATGAAGAGCACGGTCGTCACGCCGGCCTCGAGGATGCGCTGCAGCGCCGGGTTGCGCGGCACGACGGTGCTCGAGACGCGCAGGCCGGTGTTGAGCTGCAAGACCATGTCGTTGATATCGCCGCTCGAGCCGCCCAGGTGGCTGTGCAGGTCGATCATGCCGGGCATGATCCAGCGCGCGCCGAGGTCGACGATCTGGTAGCCGGAGGGCACAGTCGCATCGCGCGCGGGCAGGACCTTCTCGACCCTCCCGTCCTTCACGAGCACGAGCGCGTGGTCGAGGAAGCCCGGACCGTGGCGCTCGCAAGTGAGCACCTTCGCGGCGCGGTACGCGATCGTGCGCGGCGACGCGGCGGGCGCGGAAACCGGGGCGGGCGACTGCAGGACGAGCGTGGCGAGCAGTGCGAGGAGCGGCATGGCGCCGAAATCCTAGCGCTTGTAGATCCGGATCGCCTTCTCGAGCAGCTCCTGCGTTCCCTCGACGGGCTTCCAGCCGAGTTCCTCGCGCGCGAGGGTGCAGCCGAAGCTCACGTCGAGCGCGCGGCAGCGCAGGTCGTGCAGGCTGGGGAACTCGACGCCCGCTCGGCGGCCGGCCTTCTTGACCAGCCACTTGCCGATTTCCATCCACCACGAGAGCAAGAGCGAGCGCGGGTGGAAGGCGATCGGGCGGCCGGTGGCCTTGGCGAGCTCAGCGACGATGTCGCGCGCGCACAGGCTCGGCTGCGCGCACAGGTTGAGCGCCTTGCCGTCGAGCGAGTAGCCGGGGTGCGTCGCGAGCTTCGCCAGCGCGTCGGCGACGTCGTCCACCCACACCAGCGGCAACGCGTGCGCGCCCTCGCCCCAGCCGATGCAGTGGTTGTCGCGCGCCCACATGCCGTAGCCGGAGTGCTGCATCGGCGTGCCGGCGCCGATCACGATGCCCGGGCGCACGATCGTGAGCGGCAGCCCGCGCGTCTTGTGCAGTTCGAGGAGCGCTTGCTCGGTCGCAATCTTCCCGCGCGAGTAGAGCGGACGCTGTTCCGGTTGCGCATCGGTCGCGAGCGAGTCGTCGAGGGCCTTGCCGCCGCTCGCGCTGGTGTCGAGCGCGGCGATCGAGGAGACGTAGACGAAGCGCTTGACGCGCGCGGCGAGCGCGAGCTCGGCCGTGCGCACGGAGCCCTTGACCATCGCGCTCTCGACCTCGGCCCAGGTGTCGCCGCCGCCGGTCGCGAGCTGGATCACGACCTCGGCGCCCTCGAAGGCGCGCGCGAGGCCCTGGGCGTCGTCGAGCGCGGCCTGGAAGAGGCGCGCGCGGCCTTCGCGCACGATCTCGCCGATCCGCGGCGGCAGTCCGCTCACGCGCCGGGCGACGATCGTCACCGCTCGGCCGGCCTCGAGCAGCTTCTCGACCGTGCGCTTGCCGATGAAACCCGTCGCCCCGATCAGCACGACCTCGCCCGCGCGCACCGGACCGGGTTCGGGCAGCGGCGGCTCGCGCAGCGCTTGCGGCGGAGCGGGGGCGGCGGCGGCCTCGCACCACTCGAGCACCTGCGCGGCGCGCTCGCCGTCGCAGGGCACCGGCAAGCCGGCGCGCAGCGCGTTGTAGAAGGCGTGGATCGCGTTGTGCATCCCGACCCAGAACGCGTCGCGCCGCGGTCCGATGCCGAGCGTGAACTTGAGATAGGAGGAGAGCACGCGCCGCGCGTCGGAGCGCAGCGCGTCCGCGCGACCCTGGCTGGCGCGGTAGCTGTTCCAGAACTCGAGCCAGGAGCTCTTCTGCTCGCCCGAGAGCGTGTCGTGGATCAGGTCCGCCTCGAGCGAGCCGTCGGAGCCGATCACCTGGATCGTGCTGCGCGGGACGCCCTGGCCGAAGCCCAGGAAGAGCTGCGCCGTGCCGCGTTCGGCGACGGCCGAGAGCGACCAGCGGTCGACGAAGAGCTGTCCGGTCTCGAGCTCGCGCGTCGAGAGCGCGTGCGCCTGCGAGCTCTTCACGCGGCCGAGCAGCGCGTGCACCTGGCTGAGCGGATGCACGGCCTGTTCGAAGACGATGTTGCGCGGCGAGCGGAACATCCAGTGTGAGAAGTTGCCTGCATCCAGCTGCGCGAGCGGCAGGTTCCAGGTCGACTGCACGTGCTCGACGCGGCCGATCTCACCCGCCTCGACGCGCGCGCGCAGGCGCGCGAAGGCGGGATGGAAGACGTTGTTGTGGTGCGCGCCGAGGGGCAGCTCGCGCTCGCGCGCCTGGCGGTCCAGCTCGAGCGCCTCGCTCGAGGAGAGCGCCGCCGGCTTCTCGATGTAGGCGCCGATCGAGAGGTCGAAGAGCAGGCGCACCAGTCGCGCGTGCTGGTCGGGCGGCACGAGCACGTGCGCGACGTCGATGCGCAGCTCGGAGAGCTCGACCAGCTCCGCGAAGGCGTGCGGCACGCCATGGCGCGCCGCCAGACGCCGCGCGCGTTCGAGATCGCGGTCCACGATCGCCACGAGCTCCACGAAGGGCAGCGTGCGCAGGATCGTGAGGTGGTACTCGGCGATCATCCCCGCACCCACGAGGGCGACGCGGAAACGCGACGAGGGCGTCTTGTCCTGGTGTTCCTGGTCGTACACGCGGGTGGGGGGGGCGGCGCAGCGCGGGCGCGCCATCGTAGGGATGCCGGGGCGGTGTTCCAGGTGCCGCCGCCGGCGAGCTTGCGGAGGGCCACCTGGAGAGGGCTCTTTCGGACGCGCAGGGGCTTCGAATGGATCCGCGCGCGCGGAAGCTCTTTCCCGATCCGAACACGGTCGCATTCGGCTCATGCAGCCCCCCGCCGCGGCCGAAAAGGAGGCATCTCCTCCTTCTGGGCCCGACAGGTGCGCTTCGGCGCGCTTGCCGGGCCCTCTTCTTGGTCGCACTGCGCGAGCCTCTGGATTTCGCGCGCGGCGCGGGTAGCATCTGCGGTTTGCAGCCCCACCCTCGCAGCGCCCGCCTTCGCCTTGTTTGCCGCGGAGGAGTTGCGTGCCGGCCCGCCGCGGTCGGCGGGCGGATCGCCCCTGCGCTGCCACCCTCGCCCCTCCGCGGAGGATCCCTGCGATGACCGAATTCCAGTTCCCCGAGGGTCTGACCTTCGACGACGTGCTCCTCGCCCCGCGCGACTCGGACGTGCTGCCGAAGGACGCGAAGCTCTCGACGCGTTTCTCGCGCAACGTCCCGGTCAACGTCCCGCTCGCCTCGGCGGCGATGGACACGGTGACCGAAGAGCGCCTCGCCGTCGCGCTCGCGCGCGAGGGCGGGATCGGCGTGATCCACCGCAACCTCTCGATCGACGCGCAGATCCGCGAGGTCGACAAGGTCAAGCGCTCGGCCAACGGCATCATCCTCGACCCGGTGACGCTGCCGCCCTCGGCCACGATCCGCGAGGCGCGCGAGATCATGGCGCGCTACAACATCTCGGGCCTGCCGATCGTCGAGGGCAAGACGGTGGTCGGAATCCTGACGCGCCGCGATTGCCGCTTCCAGCAGCGCGACGAGACGCCCGTGGCGCAGATCATGACGCGCGAGAACCTCGTCACCGCGCCGCCGGGCACCTCGCTCGAGGAGGCGCGCGAGATGCTCTACAAGCACAAGGTCGAGAAGCTGATCATCGTCGGGCCCAAGCGCGAGCTGATGGGCCTGATCACGATGAAGGACGTGAACATGCTCTCGGCCTACCCCAACGCCGCGACCGACGCGCGCGGCCGCCTGCGCGTCGCGGCCGCGGTGGGCGTGATGGACTACGAGCGCTGCGAGGGCCTGGTCAAGGCCGGCGTGGACGTGCTGGTCGTCGACACGGCCCACGGCCACACCTCGAACGTGGTCAACACGGTCAAGGAGCTGAAGCGCCGCTTCCAGGTCGACGTCGCCGCGGGCAACGTCGCGACCGCCGAGGGCGCGCTGGAACTCGCGCGCGCGGGCGCCGACGCGGTCAAGGTCGGCATCGGGCCGGGCTCGATCTGCACCACGCGCATCGTTGCGGGCATCGGCGTGCCGCAGCTCTCCGCGATCCTCGAGTGCGCGCGCGCGCTGCGCGACCAGGGCGTGCCGCTCATCGCCGACGGCGGCATTCGCTTCTCGGGCGACATGGTCAAGGCGCTCGCCGCGGGCGCCTCGTGCGTGATGCTCGGTTCGCTCTTCGCGGGCCTGGACGAGAGCCCGGGCGAGGCGATCCTCTACAAGGGCCGCTCCTTCAAGGCCGTGCGCGGCATGGGCTCGCTCGGCGCGATGCAGGCCGGCGGCAAGGAACGCTACCGCCAGGGCGACGTGACCGAGGCCGACAAGCTCGTGCCCGAGGGCATCGAGGGCATGGTGCCGTACAAGGGCAAGCTCGGTCCCTTCGTCTACCAGCTGTGCGGCGGCGTGCGCGCGGGCATGGGCTACGTCGGCGCGCGCACGATCCCCGAACTGTGGGAGCGCGCGCGCTTCCTGCGCATCACCAGCGCGGGGATGAAGGAGAGCCATCCGCACGACGTCACGATCACCAAGGAATCGCCCAACTACTTCCACGGCGACTGAGCAGGCGAACGCGCAGCATGGCCAGCACGATTTCATCCGAACCCCGGGGCGTCCTGATCGTCGACCTCGGCACCCAATACGCCCAGTTGATCGCGCGCCGCGTGCGCGAAGCCGGCAGCTGGTGCGAGATCGCGCCGCCGCGCAAGGCGCTCGAGACCGCGCGCCGCATGCACCTCGCGGGCGTGATCCTCTCCGGCGGTCCGGCCTCGGTCTACGCGGCCGATGCGCCCGAGGTCCCGCGCGAACTGCTCGACCTGGGCGTGCCGGTGCTCGGCATCTGCTACGGCATGCAGTGGATGAGCCAGCAGCTCGGCGGCGAGGTGCAGGCCGCGCAGGAGCGCGAATTCGGCCGCACTTCGATGGCGGTCGCGCGACCCGAGGGCCTGCTCGAGGCCGTCGAGGGCCGCACCGTCGTGTGGATGAGCCACGGCGACAAGGTCGAGCGCCTGCCGGCGGGCTTCGAGGTCTACGCCAGCTCGGACAGCTGTCCCTTCGCCGTCGTGGGCGACACGCGGCGCCAGTTCTGGGGCGTGCAGTTCCACCCCGAGGTCAGCCACACGCTGCGCGGCTTCGAGATCCTGACCAACTTCCTCGCGCGCGTGTGCGAGCTGCCGCTCGACTGGAAGCCGGGCAACATCGTCGAACGCGAGGTGCAGAAGATTCGCGAGACGGTCGGCCCCGACGGCGAGGTCGTGCTCGGCCTCTCGGGCGGCGTCGACAGCTCGGTCGCGGCCTTGCTCCTGCACCAGGCCATCGGCCCGCGCCTGCACTCGATCTTCGTCGACAACGGGCTCCTGCGGCACGGCGAGCGCGAGGTGGTCGAGTCGACCTTCCGCGAGCACTTCAAGCTCGACCTCTCCGTGATCGACGCTTCCGAGCGCTTCCTCGGCTCGCTCGCCGGCGTCACCGACCCGGAGCAGAAGCGCAAGCTGATCGGGCGCGACTTCGTGGACGTGTTCCAGAAGGAGGCCCAGCGCTTCGCGAAGGCGACCTTCCTGGCGCAGGGCACGCTCTATCCCGACGTGATCGAGTCGGTCGCGGTGCACGGCGGCAACACGGCCGTGATCAAGAGCCACCACAACGTCGGCGGGCTGCCCGACACGCTGCACATGCAGCTCGTCGAGCCGCTGCGCGAGCTCTTCAAGGACGAGGTGCGCGCGATCGGACGCCACCTCGGACTCGACCCGCGCATCGTCGGACGCCAGCCCTTCCCCGGGCCGGGCTTGGCCGTGCGCATCGTGGGCGAGGTGACGCGCGAGCGCTGCGAGCTCCTGCGCAAGGCCGACCACATCGTCACGAGCGAGGTCGAGGCCGCAGGCGCGGACAAGCCGTTGTGGCAGTACTTCGCCGTGCTGCTGCCGGTGAAGAGCGTGGGCGTGATGGGGGATGCGCGCACCTACGAGAGCTGCTGCGCGATCCGCGCGGTGGAGTCGCAGGACGGCATGACGGCCGACTGGGCCTACCTCGACCACGAACTCCTGCGGCGCATCTCCAACCGCATCATCAACGAAGTGCGCGGCATCAACCGCGTCGTGCTCGACATCTCCAGCAAGCCCCCGGCGACGATCGAGTGGGAGTAGGCGCGGGCCCCGCGACGCCGCCGTCGCCCCCTCCGCCCGTCCCGGTAACGCTTTTTGCCGGCCGTCGGTATGCTTGCGCCCCTCCCCCGAACCTGCCATTCCACATGAAGATCCATTCGCGCCGCTCCCTCACGCTCCTCGCCCCCTTGTTCCTGGCCTTCGTGCCGGCGGCGGACGAGATCCGTTTCGACCCCAAGCCGGGCACCGAGCTCACGAAGAAGTTCGACGTCTCGCTCGAGCTCTCCGTCGACGACTTCTCGGTCGAGATGAACGGCCAGCCGCTTCCGGCCGAGGCGATGGGAGGCGTGCAGGGCACGGCGATCACGCTCGAGCTCGCGATGGGCGTCACGGAGAAGCTCGTCGGCGTCAAGGACGGGCGCGCGACCGATCTCTTGCGCACCTTCGATTCGGTCCACGGCCGCGCGGAAGCCGGCGAGGGCTCGAGCGACAAGTCGGTCGAGGAGATGGAAGGCAAGACCGTCCACTTCGTGTGGGACGAGGCCAAGTCCGAGTACACCAAGACCTGGCACGAGTGCACCGGCAAGGACGAGCTGCTGAACTCGCTTTCCGCCGACATGGACCTGCGCTCGCTGCTGCCGTCGAAGAAGGTCTCGAAGGGCGACAAGTGGGACGTCGAGGGCAGCAAAGTCTTCTCGATCCTGCTGCCCGGCATGCAGCCGGGGAACCTCGACCCCGAGAAGGCCGGCATGGACGGCGAGCAGGCCAAGGCGGTCCAGATCATGATCGACGAACTCGGCCCGCAGCTCGAAGAGGGCCTCAAGCACCTCAAGGTGACCTGCGAGTACGACGGCAGCCACGACGCCGACGGCGTCGAAGTGGCGGACATCAAGCTGCACGTCGACGGCGACATGAAGCTCGACCTCGGGCCGGTCTTCGAGCGCATCGCGGCCGAGCAGAGCCGGGGCGGCGGCCCCGAGCCGACGGTCGAGGCGAGCGTGAGCTGGTCGATCAAGGGCGACGGCGCGCTGCTCTGGGACAACGCGACGCACACGCTCAAGAGCTACACGCTCGACACGGACCTGCAGCTCAACATGAAGGCCGACGCGTCGATGGACCAGGGCGGCCAGGAGATGAACTTCAAGGCCAACATGGGCATCTCGGGCAAGGGCAGCTGGAAGCTCGAGTCCGGCAAGGGCGCGGCCAAGGCCGCCGAGACGCCGACCGAGAAAAAGTGAGTGCGCGGCGGGGGCAGCTAGGATGAGGCGATGCTCGCCTTCCCGCTGGCACTCGTCCTCCTCGCACTCCCTCCCGCTCCGACCGACCACACGAGCGCGCTCGCCGCGCAGGCGCAGGCGGCGCTCGAGGCCGGTTCGAACCTCGACGCGCTGCACAAGGCCGAAGAGGCGCTCGAATGGGCGCCCGACGACCTGGCGCTGCTCGACCTCGCCTCGCGCGCGGCCGCGGCGGAGCAGGAGCCCGACCTCGCGCTGTGCTACGCCTCGCAGGCGCTCGAACTGGCTGCGGCGCCGGAAAACGCCGCGCTCGCGGAAGCGCTGAAGAAGCGCATCGCGGAACTCGACCCGCTCGCGGGCAAGGACCAGGCACTGCTCGGCGAATACGCCACAGCCCTGCTCGCGCTCGGCAACGAGTGCGTCACGCGCAAGCTGTGGGTCAACGCCGTCGCGTTGCTCGGTCGCACTCAGGGCTCGCCCTCGGCCGCTGCGGGCGAGGCGGCGCTGGCGCGCATCTACGAAAACAAGAAGGCTGTCGAGGCATTGCTCGAGAGCGGACTCGACGTGCCCGTGCGCGCGCGCAAGCGCCGCAGCTCGGCGCAGAAAGCGGCGGCCGAGGACCGCAAGCACTCGAGTTGGGACAAGGCCTGGGAGATCAAGGGCAACTGCTACACGGTCAGGACCGACATGCCGCGCGAGCTCGCCGAGCAGATCTCGCTCGCGATGGAGCAGATGAACGCCTACTACCGCAAGGTGTTCCACGTGAAGGAGCACGGCGGCGGCGACACCGCGCGCGTCACGCTGTGCGTCTACAAGACGCGCGCCGAGTTCGACGAGCACGAGAAGAAGCCCGATTCCGACGTGCTGGGCTTCTTCGTGCCGGGCGAGAACCGCGTCGCGACCTACGATCCGCGCGAGGACGGCCGCGCGCTCTCGGAGCTGTGGTCGACGCTCTTCCACGAGTCGAGCCACCAGTTCACTGGCCTGATCTCCGCCGACGAGATCCCCGGCTGGCTGAACGAGGGTACCGCGAGCTACTTCGAAGGCGCGCGGCTCCAGCCCAACGGCTCGGTCGAGACGAACCTCGTGCCCGAGGAGCGCCTCGCCTGGCTGCCCGAGTTGTTCAAGAAGGGCGAGCCCACGCTCAAGGACGTCGTCAGCTACAACGAGGCCGAGTCCTACGACGCCGACTACTACCCGATGGGCTGGGGCGTCGTGTACTTCCTGCTCAACTACGAGAACGCGAAGTCGCAGCGCATCTACGCGCCGCTGTACCGCGACCTCATGGCCTCCTACAAGTCGGGCGGCAAGAACGGCGCCTACGAGCGCTTCCTCGAGTACTTCATCACCAAGGCCAAGGACCCCGCGGTCAAGAGCTTCGAGGACTTCGAGGCGCGCTGGAAGAAGTGGTGCCTGGAGCAGCACGATCTGTACTTCGGCGCTCCCGCGGTGGCCGACACGCTGATCGAGCGCGGCCGCCGACAGCGCGACGACAAGCAGCCCGAGTCGGCGCTCGAGAGCTTCCGCGCCGCGCTGCGCAAGCGCCCCGGCGACGTGGTCGCGAACTTCGAATTGGGCGAGACCCTCGCGGCGCAGAAGCAGTCCGACGCGGCGCTCTACCACTTCCAGAGGTGCGTGCAGGCCGTGCGCTCCATGGCCGACGAGAGCACGCAGCCGCCCTCGAGCACGAAGAAGGCCAGCGAGCTCGCCGCCGACGCGCAGGTGCGCATCGCGAAGCTCAACAAGGAGCTCGCCGAGAAGCTCGCGCGCGCGGACGAGGGCTTCGCGGCCGGCGCGAGCGAGGCCGCCAAGGCCTACGTCGAGAAGCAGCTGCCGCTCTACGCGCTGCGCTTCCTCGCGCGCGCCCAGGGCTCCTTCGGCGGCTCGCGCGCGCTCACCGACCTGCGCAGAGAGCTCGCGCAGCAGAGCGGCGCAGACACGCGCCGCTGGCGCCGCCTGCCGCTCGAGGAGGGGCTCGCCGGCTGGCAGGGCACCGAGGCCTTCCAGCTCGCGGGCGACGAGATCACCGTCGCGAAGGACGGGCACGGATTCCTGTGGGCCGACGAAGTCCCCGAGATTCCCTACCGCCTCGAAGTGCACGTCGAGCAGCGCGACACGAAGAAGCTCGCGATCGTGGGCCTGATGTTCGGCGAGAGCACCGAGGCGGAAGCGATCCAGGGCGTGCTGGTCAACGGGCCCGCGATCCTGGCCAGCGAGTACGGCAAGAAGGGCTGGAAGGTCGACGACGACGCGCTCCTCGCGAAGATGGCGCCGAGAAAGGCCTTCACGCTCGGCATCGAAGTGCGCGAGGGTGAGGTCGAGGTGTTCCTCGACGGCGAGTCGGTCGGCAAGCGCGGATACGAGCCGGGGAAGCTGGTAGGCGGGATCGGGTTGTGCGCCCAGGCCGAGAGCGGTGTCAGCTTCAGCGAGCTGCGCGTCAAGGATTGAGGGGCGGCTCGGTCTCCGCGATCAACCGCTTCAGCGTCTCGCGCACGAGTTGCACGTTCGCCTTCCCGCCGGAGAGCTTCAAGACCGGCCCGAGCAGCGCGTTCAGCGCGGCTTCCTTGCCCGCGCGCACGTCGGCGATCACCTTTTCCTTGCCGACCAGCGCGGCGCGGCACCACTCCTCGATCCGGCCTGCGTCCTGCACCTGCTCGAGGCCGAGCTCCTGCACGAGCACCTTCGCGGGCCGGCCGCTCTTCGCCATCTCGCGCAGGAGCTTCCTGCCGGCCTGGTTCTGGATCGTGCCGCGCTCGACCAGATCGACCACTTCGGCCAGCTCGGAGGGCCGCAACTGCAGTTCGTCGAAGCGCTCGAGGCCGAGTTCCTGGTCGCCGACCCAGCGCAGCAGCTCGTTCTGGATCCAGTTCGAGGCCTCCTTCGCGCGGCCGCCGGCGCGCACCACGGCCTCGAAGAAGTCGGCGACGGCGCGCTCGGAGGTCAGCACGCCCGCATCGGTGGGCGTGAGGCCGTACTGCTTCTCGTAGCGCTCGCGGCGCGCGGCGGGCAGCTCGGGCAGGTGCGCGCGCTGGCGCTCGAGGAAGGCCGCGTCGACGTGCACGAGCGGCAGGTCCGGATCGGGCATGTAGCGGTAGTCGTGCGCGCTCTCCTTGCCGCGCATGGAGCGCGTCTCGCCACGCTGCGGATCGTAGAGGCGCGTCTCCTGCACCGGATAGCGCGACGGATCCTCGGACTCGTAGGCCGCGACCTGGCGCGCGATCTCGTGCTCGATCGCGGCGCCGACGTAGCGGAAGGAGTTGAGGTTCTTGATCTCGACCTTGGTGCGCCAGGGCTCGCCGGGCGGGTGCACGGAGATGTTGACGTCGCAGCGCAGCGAGCCCTTCTCCATGTCGCAGTCGGAGGCGCCCGTGTACTGCAGGATCTCCTTGAGCGCAGCCAGGTACTCCTGCGCGTCGGCGGCGCTCTGGATGTCGGCCTCGGTCACCGACTCGATCAGCGGCACGCCGGCGCGGTTGAGATCGACGAGCGTCGCGTCGCCGCGGTCGTGGATCGCCTTGCCGGCGTCCTCTTCCATGTGGATGCGCGCGAGGCGCACGAAGCGGCCGTTCGCGAGCGCGATGCCGCCGCCCTTGCAGTAGGGCCGGTCGAACTGGCTGATCTGGTAGCCCTTGGGCAGGTCGCAGTAGAAGTAGTTCTTGCGGTCGAAGCGGCTCTCGCTCGCGACCTCGGCACCGAGCGCCTGCGCGGTGCGCACGGCGAGGGCCAGCGCCTCCTCGTTCAGCACCGGCAACGCGCCGGGCTGGCCGGTGCAGACCGGACAGGTGAGCGAGTTGGGGCTCGCGCCGAAGGTGTACTCGCAGCCGCAGAAGAGCTTCGTGCGCGTCTTGAGCTGGCAGTGCACCTCCAGTCCGATCACGGGGATCCAGCGCTTGCCGGTCTTGGGCGAGACGTAGGCGGAATCGACGAGCTTCATCGCGCGGGCTCCAGAGCGAGCGGCGGGCGCTCCTTGGAGTGCGCCGTCGCGGCCTCGAAGGCGCGCGCGACGCGCAAGACGCGCGCGTCGGAGCGCGCGGGGCCGACCAGTTGCAGTCCGATCGGCAGGCGCGGCGTGCCCGCGCCGAAGCCGCAGGGTGTGCTGATCGCAGGCAGGCCCGCGAGGCTCGCGGGCACGGTGAGCACGTCCGCCTGGTACATCGCGACCGGGTCGGCCGCGCGTTCGCCCAGGCGGAAGGCGGTCGTGGGGGAGGTCGGACCCGCGACGAGGTCGACTTCCTCGAAGGCCTGCTCGAAGTCGCGCGCGACCAGCGTGCGCACCTTGAGCGCGCGGCCGTACCACTCGTCGTGATAGCCCTCCGAGAGCACGTAGGTCCCGAGCAGGATGCGGCGCTTGACCTCCGCGCCGAAGCCCGCGCCGCGCGTGGCGGCGAACATCGACTGCAGCGAGCCGGAGCCCTCGACGCGCAGGCCGTAGCGAACGCCGTCGTAGCGCGCGAGATTGCTCGAGGCCTCCGCGGTCGCGATCACGTAGTAGGTCGGGATGGCGTACGCGGTGTGCGGCAGCGAAATCTCGCGCAGCTCCGCGCCGAGTGCGCGCAGGCTCTCGAGCGCCGCGCGCACGCACTGCGCGACCTCGCCCGTGTCGGAATCGGGCAGGTACTCGCGCGGCACGCCGATGCTCACGCCCGCGAGGCTGCGCTCGTCGTCGGGCACGATCGGCTGCAGGGCGTTCTCGTCCATGCAGGTCGCGTCGCGCTCGTCGCGACCAGAGATCACTCCCATCGCGAGCTCGAGGTCGCGCGTGCTGCGCGCGAAGGGGCTGACCTGGTCGAGCGAGGAGCCGAAAGCGATCAGTCCGTAGCGCGAGACGCGCCCCCAGCTGGGCTTGAAACCGTGGATACCGCACAACGCGGCCGGCTGGCGCACCGAGCCGCCCGTGTCGGAGCCGAAGGCGAGCGGCACGAGGCCCGCGGCGACCGCGACCGCGCTGCCGCTCGAGCTGCCGCCGGGCGTGTGCTCGCGCGACCAGGGATTGCGCGAGACGTGGAAGGCCGAGTTCTCGGAGGAGGAGCCCATCGCGAACTCGTCCATGTTGGTCATGCCGACGGGGATCGCGCCCGCGTCGAGCAGGCGCTGCGCGAAGGTCGCGCTGTAAGGCGCGCGCCAGCCCGCGAGCATGCGTGAGCCGCAGTTCGCCTCGAAGCCCTCCAGGCACATGTTGGCCTTGAGCGCCACCGGCACGCCGCACAGCGGACCCGCGGGCTCACCGCGCGCGAGTTGAGCGTCGATCTGGGCCGCGCGCGAGCGCGCCAGCGCGCGCTCGGTCGAGAGGAACACGCCCAGCTGCGCGTCGAGCGCGTCGATGCGCGCGAAGCATTCCTCGACGGTCTGCACGGCGCTGCGATGACCTGCGGCGACCTCCTCGCGCAGGGCGCTCGCGTCGAGTTCGGTGTAGGGCCTCACTCCTCGCCCCCGACGGTCTTGGGGACGCGGTAGAAGTCGTCCTCGCGCGCGGGGGCGCCGCGCAGGGCGAGCTCGACGGGGAAGGAGAGCGCTGGGCGGTCGGCGCGGCGCTGCTCGGCGGGTCGGATCGGGCCAACCTCGTCCTCCAGCGCGGAGACGTCCAGGCGCGCGAGGACCTGGAAGTGGCCCAGGATGCGCTCGAAGGTCTCTCCGAGCCCGCGCGCCTCCTCCTCGCCGACCTCCAGGCGCGCGAGGGCGGCGATGCGGCGCACGGTCTGGATTCGGGGCTCGCTCATGCGCGGGGATTCTAGGGACTGCAGCAGCGAAGGGCACGACGCTGCTTGAAGCGCGTGGGGTGCGAGCTCTAGCGTGGGCGCTGCACATGCCCGTCAACGACGCCAGCGTTCCGGACTGGACGAGCCTGGGAATCCTGCTCGCGATCGTGGGCTCGTTCCTGCTCGGCAACGCGATCCTCTTCCGCCCGCCGCGCGTGCTGATCGAGGAACTCTTCCAGCTGCGCCGACGGCGCCTGGCGGCCGTGCGCGAGTACGTCTTCCACAGGGTGCAGGTCGGCGTGGGCTTCCTGTACCTGACCGGCGGCTTCGCGCTCGAGCTCTTCGGCCGCTACCAGCCGGGCGATCCGAGTGCGCCGCGCAGCTTCCCGAGCCTGTGGGCCGGCGCGCTGCTGGTCGTGACGCTGGTGCTGCTCGTCGCGGGCTGGTTCTACGCCTCGCACTCCTTCCGCGTCACACTGCGCGAGCACTTCCAGGCGCACCCGCCGGACCTCGAGAACGACCGCGAGCTCGCGCGCGAGCTGGGCGAGCTGTTCGAGGTCGCCGCGCAGCCTGAGGACACGGTCGAGAGCTATGCAGCGCGCCTGCGCGCGAGCCTGCGTCTCTCCGCTCCCGGCCGCCGCCCCGCGGCGAGTTCGCCCGTCCACGACGAGGACCCCTTCGACTGACGCGGGAGACAGGCTAGAGATGGGCCCCTCGAGGAGAACTATGCGCAAGAAGATCCGTGCCCGCACCGCACCCAAGCCCCGGCCCAGGCAGAAGCAGTCCACCAAGCGCAAGGCGCGCGTCCCGAAGACGCAGCGCCTGATCCTGCTCCCGGTGCGCAATGCCGTGATCTTCCCCGGCGTCGTGCTGCCCTTCGGCATCGGCCGCGAACGCTCGCTGCGCGGCATGCAGGAGGCGGTGCGCCGCTCGCGCCCGATCGGGATCGTGATGCAGCGCAACCCGGCGCAGGACGATCCGGGCGCGAAGGACCTGCACGAGATCGGCACGCTGGTCGAGGTGCTGCGCTTCGTCAGCACCGAGGAGAGCGGCCACCACGCCGTGTGCCAGGGCCGCTCGCGCTTCAAGATCCTCTCGGTCGAGCAGGTCGAGCCCTACATGCTCGCCACGGTGCAGCACATCGAGGAAAAGGTCGTCCCCGACGCGAAGATGCAGGCGCGCTTCGTCGCGCTCAAGGCGCAGGCGCGCGAGGCGCTGGCGCTGATGCCCGGCGCTCCCGACGAGCTGCCCAACGTGGTGCAGAACGTGGGCTCGCCGGTGCTGCTGGCCGACATGGTCGCGACCTTCCTCGACATCCCGCCGCTCGAGAAGCAGGAGCTGCTCGAGATGCTCGACGTCGGAGAACGCCTCGCGGCCGTGCAGCGCCGCCTGGGCCACATGATCGAGGTGCTCAAGCTCTCGCGCGACATCCGTTCGCGCACCAAGGGCGTGCTCGACAAGGCGCAGCGCGAGTACTACCTGCGCGAGGAGTTGAAGACGATCCAGAAGGAGCTGGGCGAGGAGAACGCGCAGGAAGCCGAGATGGAACGCCTCTCCGAGGGCCTGGCCAAGGCGGGCTTGCCCGAAGCAGCGCTCGCCGAGGCGCACAAGGAGCTCGCGCGCCTGCGACGCATGCCGCAGAGCTCGGCCGAGTACGGGATGCTGCGCACCTGGATCGAGATGGTGATCGACCTGCCCTGGCAGCGCTCGAGCACCGACTCGATCGAACTCGCGAATGCGCGCGAGGTGCTCGAGGCGGACCACTACGGCCTCGACAAGGTCAAGCGGCGCATCCTCGAGTTCCTCGCCGTGCGCAAGTTGAAGCCCGAGGGCAAGAGCCCGATCCTGTGCCTCGTCGGTCCTCCGGGCGTGGGCAAGACCTCGCTGGGCCAGTCGATCGCGCGCGCGATGGGGCGCAAGTTCGTGCGCCTCTCGCTGGGCGGAGTGCACGACGAGGCCGAGATCCGCGGCCACCGGCGCACCTACATCGGCGCGATGCCGGGCCTGGTGCTGCAGTCGCTCAAGAAGGCCGGCACGAACAACCCGGTCTTCCTGCTCGACGAGATCGACAAGCTCGGCCGCGGGCCGCAGGGCGACCCCTCCTCGGCGCTGCTCGAGGTGCTCGATCCCGAGCAGAACAACACCTTCCGCGACAACTACCTCAACCTGCCCTTCGACCTGCGCAAGGTGATGTTCGTCGCCACGGCCAACGTCGAGGACGACATCCCGCCACCGCTGCGCGACCGCTGCGAGGTGCTGCGCCTGCCGGGCTACGTCGAGGAGGAGAAGCTCGCGATCGCGCAGCAGTACCTCGTGCCGCGCCAGATCGCCGAGAACGGTCTCGCGAGCGGCCAGTGCGCGATCAGCGAGGACGCGCTGCAGCAGGTCATCCGGCGCTACACGCGCGAAGCCGGCGTGCGCAGTCTCGAACGCGAGATCGCGGCCCTCGCGCGCCGCGCGGCGATGCGCGTCGCGGAAGGGGAAACGGCGCCGACGCGCTGGACGATGGAGAACGTGCACGAGGTGCTCGGGCCGCCGCGCTTCGAGAGCGAGGTGCTCCTGCGCACCGCCTCGAGCGGCGTCGCGACCGGGCTCGCCTGGACGCCCGTCGGCGGCGAGGTGCTCTTCGTCGAGGCCACGCGCATGCCCGGCAAGGGCAACCTGGCGCTGACCGGCAAGCTCGGCGACGTGATGAAGGAGAGCGCGCAGGCGGCCTATAGCCTCGTGCGCGCCAACGCGGGCCAGCTCGGCATCAAGGCGCAGAGCTTCGAGAAGTTCGACGTGCACATGCACGTACCCTCGGGCGCGATCCCCAAGGACGGTCCGAGCGCGGGCGTCACGATGTACACGGCGCTGGTCTCGCTCTTCACGGGCCGGCTCGTGCGCAACGACGTCGCGATGACGGGCGAGATCAGCCTGCGCGGGCTGGTGCTGCCGGTGGGCGGCATCCGCGAGAAGGTGCTCGCGGCGCTCGCGGCGGGGATCCGCAAGGTGATCCTGCCCGCGCGCAACAAGCACGACTGGGAAGAGGTGCCCGCCAAGGCGCGCGCCGAGTTGACGCCGGTGTGGGTCGAGCGCGTCGAGGAGGTGCTCGAGCACGCGCTGGCCGGATCGGCGCAGGCGCCCCAGACGCCGAGCCTGTTCGGCGCGGCGGAGCAGGCGACGCTCTGAGGGAAGCCGCGCGGCGGCTCGCGAAAAAAGAGCCGCGCGCGCGCAACCTGGCGGGCTCCCGGGCGTCTTCCCGGTGGAGGAGCGCATGCTCGAACTCTGGACCGGATTCGTGGACGCGCTCTACCCGCTCGGCTGCCGCCTGTGCGGAGCGGCGCTGGAGACCGACACGCTCGCCTGCGCGGCGCACCCGCTCGAACTCGACCGCGCCAGCCCGCGTTGCGGCCGCTGCGCGGCGGAGCTCCCGCCCGCGCTGCCCGACGGTGAACTGTGCCCCGACTGCCGCCGCCACGGCCGGCGTTTCGAGCGCGCGCTGTGCATCGGCAGCTACCGCGGCGGATTGCACGACTGGGTGCTGGCCTTCAAGCACGGCGGCCGGCGCGATCTCGCGCTGCCGCTCGGCGCGCTGCTCGCCGAGCGCCTGCTCGAACACGGCGCCGCGGGCCTGCTCGTGCCTGTGCCGCTGCACCCGCTGAGGCACTTCGAGCGCGGCTACGACCAGGCGGCGCTGCTGGCCGGGGAACTCGCGCGGCGCACGCGACTGCGCAAGCTGCACGCGCTCGTGCGCACGCGCGCCACGCGGCCGCAGGGCTCGGCGCTCTCGCTCTCGCGCGACGCGAACGTGCGCGGGGCCTTCCGCGTGCGGCGCCTCGCGCGGCGGGCGATCCAGGGCCAGGAGCTGTGGCTCGTCGACGACGTCTCGACCTCCGGTTCCACCGCCGACGAGTGCGCCCGCGTGTTGTTGCACGCGGGCGCAGCGAGGGTCGGCGTCGCGCTCGTCGCGCGCGCCTCGAGCGTTCCGGGCTCGACTAGTCGTCTTCCTTGAACTTGTCGTGGCCGGGCTTCTGCATCGGCTTGATCGTCTCGTTCCAGGTCTTGGTCGCGTCGTCCCACTTCCCGGCAAGGATCTCGTGCTCCATCTTGCAGCTCGCCTGCAGCAGGTCGGCGAGCCTCGTGTGGTACTCGCGTTCCGCCTTCGCGCGCTCACCCTCGGGCATCTCCTTGATCAGCTTGGGCTCCTCCAGCTTCGCGCCGGCGACGCCGCGCTCGAACTGCGAGATCGACTTCCACGCGTTCGGGTCCTTCGCGGGCAGCTCCTTCTCGAGCGCCTTCGAGGCCGCCTTCATCGCCTGCATCGAGCCTTCGAGGCCCGGACCGCCGGGACCACCCGGCCCACGACCCCAGCCGCGGCCCTGGCGACCACCCTCGCGCGGCGGCTCGCCGCCCGGCCCGTCCTTGGGCTTCTCGGTCGGCGGCTTGGGATCCTGCGCGCTGGCGAACGAGCTCGCGCCGAACGCGAGCGCGCCCGCGCCGACGAGGAGTGCGAGAGGCAAGCAGAGAGACTTGGTCGTGCTGCAGACGGTCATGAATTTCTCCGTGGTGGACGAATGGGTGGGCTCGAAATGCTAGCGACTGCGCCCATTGCGCGCCATCTGCTAGTCTCGCCTTCCCGATGAGCGAGTTGTACGTGGAGGCCTTCGGCGGGTTGGCCGGCGACATGTTCCTCGCCGCCCTGCTGGACTTGGATGACGCCCGCTTCACGCTGCCCGAACTCCAGCGTGCGATCGGCTCGCTCGTGCCCGGCGGATGCAGCCTCGAGCTCTCCAGCGCGTGGCGCGGGAACCTGTCGGGCAAGCACCTCGAAGTGCGGACGAGCGAGAGCGGCACGATGCCGCACCGGGGTTACGAGAGTCTGAAGCAGCTCGTTCAGGCTTCGTCGCTGCCCGCGAGTGCTCAGGCTCGCGCGCTGGCCGTGCTCTGGCGCATCGCCGTGGCGGAGGGCCGCGTGCACGGTTGCGCGCCCGAGGAGATCCACTTCCACGAGATCGGTGCGGTGGACACGCTGGTCGATGTGTGTGGCGCCGCGTTCGCGCTCGAGCGCCTGGGCGTGACGCGCGTGTTCGCGAGCCCGCCGCTCGTCGGTTCGGGCACGGTGAAGTGCGCGCACGGCGTGATGCCGGTGCCCGCACCGGCGGTGGCTGAATTGCTGCGCGGACGGGAGTTGCTGCACGGCGGAGGTTGCGAGCGCCTGACGCCGACCGGCGCCGCGCTGCTGGCGGAGCTGTGCGAGGACTTCACGCCGCCCGCGCACTTCCGGACCGAGCAGATCGGCTACGGCGCGGGCACGCGCGATCCGAAGGAAGGGCCGCCGAATCTGTGCCGCGTGCAGCTGGGGACGAGTGGGGTGGGCGTTGCGCGGCCTGCGCGCGCGCAGGCGTGGCTCGGGGAGCTGCAACTCGACGACATGACCGGCGAGGAGATCGGCGTGGCGCTTGGCGCGTTGCGAGAGGCGGGCGCGCTGGATGTGTGGTGGACCTCGGCGGCGATGAAGAAGGACCGGCCCGGCGTGCTCGTCTCGTTCCTCGCCCGGGAAGACGCGCGCGCGAAGCTCGAGGCGGTGGTGTTCGAGCACACGACGAGCCTGGGATTGAGGTGGCGCGAGGTCGAGCGCGTGGAGTGCGGCCGCGAGGTGCTCGAGGTCGAGGTCGAGGGGCAGCGGGTGCGTGTCAAGCACCGCGTGCGCCCGGAGTACCCGGGCCGCAGCCACGACGGCGAGCGCGACCTCTCTCCCGAGCACGACGACGTCGCACGCGCCGCGGCCGCGCTGGGGCTCTCGCTCCGCGAAGTCGAACGCCGCGCCATCGACCTCGCGCGCGCTCGCATCGCCTAGCGTTTCAGGCCGCGACCTGGACCGTCGCGAAGAACTCGCAGCTGCCTTTTCTGAGGTTCGGGCGGATCGAGCGCACCTTCGGGCGCGGCAGGGGCTGCCCGTCTTCGCGCAGGCCCCGAAGGTGCATTTCGATCGCGATGTGAATCCGGCGCAGGGCGGCGTCGACGGTCTTGGCCACGGCGACACATCCGGGGAGGTCGGGAACCGACGCGCCCCAGTCGCTGCGAGGGGACTTCTCGAGGAGGACGAGATAGGAGAGTTGCCTCATGGGAGCTTCCTCCAGAGCTGTGCCTGGCGGAACACGGAAGCCAGTGTACCCGGAGTCATGTCCCGTCCGAGGTTGCCGCTCACCGTGACTCGCCCAGGTTTGCTCCCGTGCTTGAACTGCCGGTGGCTGCCCCGTGTCGAAACGAGGAACCAGCCGTCGCGTTCGAGACATCGAATCACCTCCCTTACCTTCATGGACGAGCGTGCGGCTTGCGCAGGTGTGGACGTGTGCTGGCCTCCGCAAGGAAGACGCTCGAGGGCTTGCCCGGTTGCTCGTCCTCAGTACGAAAACCTGCTCGTGACGTACGGTGTGTGGCTTGGGGTGTCCGGGTACAGTATCGGAATGCACATCGAGGGCCAGATCGCGGGCGCAGAGAAGCTCACCGCTGTCTTTGGCTACTGGCCTTCCTTCCACGACGCGGAAGTCGTTTGGATTCACCTCGATCGCGGGGAGCAGATGGACGGGGCTGGTCCAACCCTCGAAGCACTCGTCCACACCTTCGAGATCTCCCGAGACGCGGATGCCATCGGCCAGCTGGCCCTGCGCCACCACGTACTCGTGCACTTGCGGTTTCGTCGCGTGGTTGACCTGAAGCTCGAGGATTTCAATCACCAGAATGCGCTGTTCGGCCTCGAAGTCACAGAGGTGCCGGACGTGCAGTCGGCTCCCAACCGGTTCCAAGTTCGACTCGATTCTGCGTATGGGATGTGGGCCTCCTTCCGCTGCCGTACGGTGGAGTGCGTTCAAGTCACGCCTTGTACCGAGGACGGTTTCCCCATGGGGGATTCCAGCGGGCCGGACGACCTCGACGCCCTCGATCGATTGCCTTCAACCTAGGGTCAGACCGAGGCGTGCGTAGACGGCGAGTTCTTTCGCGATGCGGGAGCGGAAGCTGGAGTCGCGTTCGATGCGGGCGCGGGCCGTCTGCGCGAGTTTGGCTCGCAGGGCGGAGTCCTCGAGCAGCGTCTCGAGGCCGCGTTCGAGTTCGTCGACCGACCCGGGGGCGACGAGGAAGGCGTCTTCGCCGTGTTTCGCGAAGGCTTCCATTCCGCCGCAGCGCGTGGCGAGCACCGGCACTTCCATCGCCATCGCTTCGAGGACGACATTCGGCAATCCCTCGCGCAGCGACGAGAGCGCGAAGAGATCGAAGCCCTCGAACAACGCGCGCGTGTCCTTCTGGAAGCCGAGCAGCTTCCACCTCGAACCGAACTTCGACGCCGCGATCTGCGCGGCGAGCGCGTCTTTCTGCGGGCCCTCGCCCGCGATGCGCAGTTCGAACTCGCGCCCCTTCGCGGCCAGGCGCTCGCAGGCCTCGATCAGGAGCCCGAAGCCCTTCTCCTCCGACAGTCTTCCGACCGCGCCGATCACGAACGGCTTGCCCGAGGTCGGCGCGCGACGGCGGAACTCCTCGGTGTCGATCGCGTTCTCGATCAGCGTCAAGCGTTCCTGCGCGACGCCGGCCTCTCTCGCCGCATCGAACAAGTCCTGGCTGACCGCCATCACCTGCTCGTACCTGCGCAGCGACCAGCGGTCGATCGCGAAGTACAGCGGCGTCTTCCAGCTCGGCTGCACCCAGCCGTGCATCGTGCTCACCAGCCGCAGCCCGAGCTCTTTGCGCAGCAGCACGCCGTAGAAGTTCGACTTGTAGTCGTGGCCGTGCCAGACGCGCACGCCGCGCTCGCGGCACACCTGCGCGATCTTCTTCAGCGTGCGCGGGTCGTAGGGCCAGCGGTCCTCGATCGCGACGAGTTCGCACCCCCGCTCCCGCGCGCGCTCGCGCAGGACCTCGAAGCCCGCATCGCCCGGCGCGTGCAGGTACAGCGCGAAGGCCTGGTAGCCGCTGCCCTCCAGCATCCTGGGCGTCGCCAGGATCGTCTTCTCGGGCCCGCCGCCAGCGCCGCTGACGATGCGCACGTGCGCGACGACGATGGGGGAGCCGGAACTCATCTCCGGCAGAGCCTAGCCAGCGCGCGCGCGCGCCGCGAACGGCGGACTCACAGGTAGCGCACGAACTTGTTCTGCGCGTCCACGAGCAGCTGGATCGGGCCGCTCGGCGAATCGGCGATCTCGAAGGTCAGGATGATGACCTCGTCGCCGGGCTTCACGAGGTGCGCGGCGCCCCCGTTGATCTGCACCACGCCGCTGCCGGGCTCACCCACGATCGCGTAGGTCTCGAGCCGGGCGCCGTTGGTGTTGTCCACGATCAGGACCTTCTCCCACTCGGCGATGCCGGCGCGCTCCATCAACTCCTGGTCGAGCGTGACCGAGCCGATGTAGTTGACGTCGGCACCGGTGACGCGGGCCTTGTGGATCTTGCTGCGGAGGAACTGGCGCATCGAGGGCAACCAAGTTAGCTCGCCCGAAGGGAATCGCAAACCCGGCTATCGGCCGAGCTTCGCGGCGGGGGCCGCGGAGGCCCGGAAGGCCCGGATTCCGGCCTCCAGGCGCTCCAGACCGGCCTTCAGGAGCTCGGGGGGCAGCGCGCAACCGACGCGGATGTGCCCCGCGAGGCCGAAGTACTCGCCCGGGACCACGTCGACCTGGTGCTGCGCGACCAGGTACTCGCACAGGGCGGCGGTGTCGCTGACCCCTTCGACGCGCGGGAAGGCGATGATCCCGCGCTTGGGCACGTGGGCCTGGATGCCCTCGGTCTCGCGCAGCCAGCGCTCCCAGACCGGCCGCGACTGTTCCGCGACGCGCGCGATCGGCCGCGCGAGCACCTCGAGCTGGTCGAGCGCCGAGGCGAAGGCGCGCAGCGCGATCGTCGGCGGATCGACGTAGTCCAGATACAAGTGGTCGATCAGCTCGCGGCGCTCGGCCGCGACCTCTTCCCCGAGCACCATCCAGCCCGCGCGCAGCGGGCCAAGGCCGTAGGCCTTGGTCAGGCTGCCGATCGAGACCCCGTTCGGCGCGAGTTGGAAGGCGTGCAGCCGCTCCTCGGCCGGCGCGTACTCCATGTAGACCTCGCACACGACGAGCCTGCCGCCGTGCTCGGCCGCGGCGGAGGCCATCTCGCGCAGGTCGCCGGCCTTGGCGCGCGCGCCGGTCGGGTTGTGCAGGTTGGCGAAGAAGACGTGGCCGGGGCCCTTCGCACCCGCGAGCGCGGCGCGCACCTCGGCGGGATCGAGGCTCCAGCCGGTCTCCAGGCGGCGGTCCAGCGCCACACACTCCGCCCCGAAGTGCGGCGGGAGGGCGCGGAAGGGCTCGTAGGAGGGCCGGTCGACGACCACGCGCGAGCCGCGCCGGAACCAGCGCGCGGCGGCGAGGAACATGCCCCCCGAGGCGCCCAGCGTGACGATCACGCGCGAGGGGTCGACGCCGAATTTGCGTGCGAGGCGCTCCTCGACCTGCGGCAGGGCGCTCTCCGAGGGGTGGCCGAGGTCGATCCCGGGCAAGCCCGCGAAGAGGGCCGGGTCGGCGTTCGGCATGCCGGACTGCGTCAGGACGTGCGGGGTCCGCGCGCACTGCTCGTGCGCCCAGAACATGTAGGGGAAGCGGATCCGTTCCATGGCCGGGCAGTCTAGCAAGCGCGAGAAAGCGCGCCCTTGTGCTTGGATCGCGCCGCTCCGGACCGCTAGGATCCCGTGCGAACCTCCGCGGTGCGCAGCAATGCGCAATCCCATGGCCGCGCGGAGGGAGGGGACCCGCTGGCCATGTCTCGTGAGGCATCCTTGACCACCGCACTTCGCGCGAGCTCGTTCGCCCTCTTCTTCCTCGGCGTCTTCGGCGCCGCACTCCACGCTGCTCCGCAGTCGGGCACGACCACACCGCTGCGCTACGCGCGCGCGAAGTCGCCCGGTGCGAAGCTCTACAACCTCGCCGACACGAAGGGCGTCGAGCTCCTGACCGTCAAGACCGACGGCCTGCTCGCGGTCTACTCGGAGAGCGCGGGCTTCCTCGAGGTCGAACCCGCCGAAGGCATGCAGGTGTGGGTCTCGGGCAAATACCTCGCGCCCAGCGAAACTCCCGGTGTCTTCAAGGTCACCGGCAACGGCATCAACATGCGCCCGAGCCCCACGAGCGCGAGCGAGAACAGCTATCCGCTTTCGCGCTCGCTCAACAAGAGCGACGAGGTGCGCGTCGCGGGCCGCGCGCATCCTGAGAAGCCGATCAGCGAGGACTGGGTGCACGTCTGGGCCCCCGCGGGAACACACGCCTGGTGCCGCAGGGCCGAAGTCGCGGACGCGACCGGCGCCGACGTCGCGAGCCTGTTCACCACGGCACAGAAGGACGCGCGCGCCGCGGCCAAGCTGTGGATGGAACCCGTGGCCGCGAGCACGACGAGCGCGAGCGCGCCGAAGGTCGCGGATTCAAAGCCGGAGAAGCCGGCGGTTCAGGCTCCGACCACCAGCGCGGACCTCGCCAAGGCCAACGAGCTGTACGAGAAGGCCTGTGCCTCCGACAGCTCCGACTTCAGCGCGGCCAAGTCCGCCTTCCAAAAGGTCGTCGACGCCGCTCCGCAGTCGAGCGCTGCGGACTCCGCGCGCATCGGCCTGGAGAAGATCGCGCTGCACGAGGAGATCGTGCGCATCCGCAACGACCGCGCTTCGCTCGAAGTGGATCGCGAGAAGCGCCTGGCCCAGGCCGAGAAGGACCTGCGCGAAGCGAGCCTCTCGAGCGATCCGCTCTGGGGCCGCTTTCAGACGCGCGGCTGGCTCGAGAAAGAAGGCGACCGCTGGGTCGTGCGCTGGGCCGGCAAGCTCGCGAGCGAGATCACCTGCAGCAGCCAGCGCTACGACCTGTCGCTCTTCGCCGGCTACCAGCTCGGGATCACTGGCGCTCTCGTGCGCGGCGCCTCGAGCGACGGTCCCGCGCGATTCGACGTGCGCCGCATCGAGGTCCTGGACGCGCGTGGCACGGAGAAGCACTGATCTTCCCTGGTGGCGCAAGCTGACCGAGGCTGTGCGGCGCATCTTCGCCGTGCAGAGCAAGCGCTACCTGTGCGACAGCTGCAAGTACGACTACCCCAGCGCGTGCAGTCGGCCCGAGCGGCCGAACGCGCTGCGCTGCCCCGACTACAAGCACAAGTAGGAGCGCTGCGAACGTGAGCGAGGCGCCCTCCGCGGACCGCTGGCGCGCCAAGCAGGCGCACTACCAGGATCCGGCGGTGGCGCGCGAGTACGACGCGCGGCGTTTCGCCGGCGCGCGCAAGAGCGGCGACACGGCGCGCTTCTGGCGCGCGATCGAGCAGGGCCTCGGGCCCGAGCTCGCGCGCGTGCACAGCGTGCTCGACACGCCCGGCGGCACGGGCCGCTTCGCCGCCTTCGCCGCGCGCGAGGGACGCAGCTGCGTGCTGGCCGATCTCTCGCACGCGATGCTCGCGCAGGCGCACACGAGCGGCGTGCCGCGCGTGCAGGCCGACGCGCTCGCACTGCCCTTCGCCGACGCGAGCTTCGACCTGGTGCTGTGCATGCGCTTTCTGTTCCACGTGCCGCGCGAGCTGCAGCCGCGCGTGCTGGCCGAGCTCGCGCGCGTCTCGCGCCGCTTCGTCGCGGTCGACGTGCGCCATGGCTGTGCATGGAGCGCCTGGACGCGCGCCTTGCGCGGCAAACTTCTCGCACGCGCGGCGGCGCCACGTATGCGGCCCGCGGAGATCGACCCGCTCTTTGCCGCCGCGGGCCTCGCGGTGAGCGGAAAGCGCTGGTTCGCGCCTGGGTTCAGCGAAAAGGTGCTGGTTCTGGCGGAGAAGCAGGTCCCCTGAAGCTTTGCACTGCACCTGGACGATGATCGCCCTCATGGACATCTCGGGCTCCTGGCTGATGACCTCGATGCTCGTCGGGACCGTCGGCGGCGGGTTCTTCCTCTACGGCAAGAAGCAATCGCGCCTGCCGCAGATGCTGACCGGGCTCCTGATCGGCGCGGACTCGTTCGTCTCCGATCCGCTGTGGATGTGCGTCGGAGCCGGAGTGGTGCTCGTGCTGCTCTGGGGCGCGCTGCGCGCGGGTTGGTAGCTACTCCTCGAGCTTCGTCTCCAGCGTCGCCAGGCGCGCCGCGCGCAGCTCGGCGAAGCGGTCGGCCTCGATCCTCGGGTCGAATCCAACCGCGCTGCCGCTGAATCCGCCCGGCCCTCCGGCGGGGAAGCGGATCACCCGCATGCCCGGGCGGAGAGGGGCACGGGCCCCGCGGTTCGCGAGCGAGGCCGGGGTGTTCTAGGGCAGCCCTGTCCCCCGAGGGCGGGCCCTTGCGGCCTTGCTTCCAGCGAGGTAGCGTCGAAACCGTCGGCAGCGCAGGCGGTCCTTCTTTCCCACACGACGGCTGGGTCGCCAGCCTGGTGGGCTGCGGGCGCGGTCGACGGAGGACCGGCGCATGCTCGCAGGAACACGAACGCTCCCTCTCGCGCTCCTGCTCGGCGAGTCCCCAGCCGTCGCGTTGCCTCGGACGCCGCTCATCGACCTGGCGCGCTCCTGCACCGCCGGTGAACACCTCTCCCTCGAGGTGGGCGCGAATGGCGAGCGCGGGCGATCCCTCGATCACGCAGCGTTCCGCGGCGCTGGGCGATCCGATCTCGCCCGGAAGGGTGCGCTGCTACCAGGTCTGGTACCGCGACGGCGCGCCGGGCTTCTGCACGGCGCAGAGCTACAACCTCTCGAACGGGCTGCGGGTGGTGTGGTGAGAACGGGGGGCATATCAATGAGTCAGAATGAGATCAGGTGTTCGATCGAGTCGGCCTGCCTGCGTGCTGCCTCGGCCGTGCCTGGACTCCTGTCTGCGCTTGTCATGTGGATGTGCGCGAGCACCCCGATCCAGGCGCAGTGCATGTACTGGGATTCGGACTTGGTGAGCGTGCGCCCGTTCCGCAAGCGGTCGGCCTGAAGAGCAAGCGGCGACACGCCGCCCTACTCCACGAGCTTCTTCTCCAGCGTCGCCAGGCGCGCCGCGCGCAGCTCGGCGAAGCGGTCGGCCTCGATCGCGGCGCGGATCTCGTCCATCAGGCGGTGGAAGTAGCGCAGGTTGTGCAGCGTGAGCAGCATCGGGCCGAGCATCTCCTCGCTGGTGCACAGGTGGCGCAGCACGCCCACGGGGAATTCGCGGCAGGCGACACAGTCGCACTCGGGGTCGAGCGGCCCCGTGTCCTCGCGCCAGCGCTGGTTGCGCAGGTTGACCTTGCCGCGGCTGGTGAAGGCGTTGTGGTTGCGCGCGTGGCGCGTGGGCGTCACGCAGTCGAAGAGATCGATCCCGCGCTCGATCGCGTCGAAGAAATCCTCGGGCGTGCCGACCCCCATCAGGTAGCGCGGTCGGTCCTCGGGCAGGAGCGGGGCGGCGAGCTCGACCGCGGTGCGCGACTGCTCGCGCGACTTCGCCCACGCTGACGCCGCCGACGGCGTAGCCCACGAGCTCGTGGCGCAGCGCGTCCTCGACCGAGCGCCGGCGCAGGTCCTCGAACACGCCGCCCTGCACGATCGCGAAGAGCGCCTGCCCGGTCTCTTCGGCGCCGTGCTCGCGGTGGCGGCGCACGCAGCGTTCGAGCCAGCGCGCGGTGCGCGCGACGGCGGCTTCGACCTGCGTGCGGTCGGCGGGGTCGGCCGGGCAGTGGTCGAAGGCCATCGCGACGTCCGCGCCGAGCTTGCGCTCGATGTCGATCACACGCTCGGGGTCCAGGCGCACCGGCGCACCGTCGACGACCGAGCGCAGCGTGACGCCGTCCTCGTCGAGCTGGGCGAGGTGGCCCAGGCTGAAGACCTGGTAGCCGCCCGAATCGGTCAGGATCGGGCCTTTCCAGCCCATGAATGCGTGCAGGCCGCCGAGGCGCTGCACGATGTCCTCGCCCGGCCGCAGGTGCAGGTGGTAGGTGTTCGCGAGCACCATCGTCGAGCCGACCTCGAGGAGATCGCGCGGGAAGACGCCCTTGACCGTGCCCTTGGTGCCGACGGGCATGAAGGCCGGCGTGCGCACTTCGCCGTGCGGCGTGCCGAAGAGGCCGCTGCGTGCGCGGCACTGCGTCGAACGTGCGAGCAGCCGGAACGAGAATCCGTGGCGGCGAAACTCCATCGGCGGGGCGCTCAGGCGAACAGTCCGGGCTCCCCGGCGGAGCGCGGATCCAGGCCGAGCGCTTCGAGTCCGCGCGGCGTCACCATGCGGCCGCGCGCGGTCTTCTGCAGGAAGCCGCAGCGCAACAGGTGCGGCTCGAAGACCTCCTCGATCGTGTCCTCGCTCTCGCCCACGGCGGCGGCGATGGTCTTCAGGCCCACGGGCAGCTCGGGGTTGTGCGCCATCACGCCCAGGATACGCCGGTCGAGTTCCTCCAGGCCGTGCTGGTCGACGCCCAGGCGCGCGAGCGTCTCGGCGGCGAGGCGTCCGTCGACGCTCTTCGAGCCCGCGACCTGCGCGAAGTCGCGCACGCGGCGCAGAAAGCGGTTGGCGATGCGCGGTGTGCCGCGCGAGCGCTCGGCGATCAGCTGCGCGCCGCTGTCGTCGAGGCCGATCGAAAGGATCGAAGCCGAGCGCAGCAGGATGCGCACGAGATCCTCGGGCGGGTAGGGGACGAGCCGCTCGGCGATCCCAAAGCGCGAGCGGAAGGGTGCGGAGAGCAGCCCCTCGCGCGTCGTCGCGCCGACCAGCGTGAAGGGCGCGATCTGCAGCGGCACGACGCGCGCGTGCGGCCCCTGGTCGATCGTGAAGTCGACGCTGAAGTCCTCCATCGCGGAGTAGAGGTACTCCTCGACCGGCGCGGGGATGCGGTGCACCTCGTCGATGAAGAGCACGTCGCCGCGCTTCAACTGCGTCAGGATCCCGACGAGGTCGCGCGGGCGCTCGAGCGCGGGGCCGCTGGTGGGGACCAGGCGCGTGCCGAGCTCGTGCGCGAGGATGCGCGCGAGGCTCGTCTTGCCCAGTCCCGGCGGGCCCGAGAAGAGCGTGTGGTCGAGCGAATCGCCGCGCGCCCGAGCGGCCTGGATCGCCACGCGCAGGTTCGAGAGCAGCCGCTCCTGGCCCACGAACTCGGTCAGGTTCTGCGGCCGCAGGCCGGCCTCGAGGTCGCGCTCGGCGGTTTCGGCCCCGAGCGGGGCCTTGGGGTCCTCCTCCAGTGCGGAGGGATCGAAGACGCGCGGGAGCTCGGCCATGCCCGCAGCATAGCGGCGGGCGGAGGAGGGGCGAAGAAGCGGCGCCCGGGCGCTTGACAGGATGCGGGGTGTGTCCGGACACTAGGCGGCCCCCCCCGGCCCCCCCGGCGTGCGGGAGCGCACGCGAAAGTCGTGCTCTCCGCTCAGCCAGAGCCCTGTCGCGGGAGCGTTCCGCCACCCAGGCCGCTCGAGCGTCCTCGGTAACTACAATCCATCCAAGGGGTAACACCTGCCCTGCGCATCCCGTCGGCGCGTCCGACGGGCAGCGGCATGACACTTGTTCCCCGGTTCCCCAAATCCGTGGGATCCGTGCTCGGCGCGCCCGGCATGGCCCTCCTCGGACCCGTTCCCTACACTCCTTGGCCGCACGCCGCTCCCACCGCTCGCCGCTCCCCCGTGGCGATCTTGAGGCGGACCACGCTCTCGACTCGATTCCCGAACGCACCTCGGTCAACAGGTGCATCCCACCATGAAGCAGTACTGGTCGGCACTGACGCTCCTCGGCTCGGCGGTCCTCGTCTTCCCGGCGTGCAACAACGGCGGAGGCAGCACGAGCGGCGGATCTTCCGCCTCGATGGACCTGAACCAGGTCTCGAGCGGCTTCAACCAGCTGCTCCCGCACCAGGCGCTGCGCTTGGACGCCAACGGCAACCCCACTCAGCAGCTGATCTCGATCCGCACGGACGCGGACCTGCTCGCCAACGTCACCTCGACCAACCCGATCCTGCCGGTGCCGCAGTACCCGACGAGCGCGATCCTGCCCTCGGGGGACGTGGGCAACCATTTCGTGTTCGCCGAGTTCACGAGCGACATCGACATCGCGAGCGTGCTCGACGCCTCGCCGGGCGCCCAGGCGAACGGCAACCTCACCGGCACGGTGACACTCGTCGCTCTGGACCCGACCACGGGCGCGATCACGCCGGTCCAGGCGCGCGCGTTCATCAACGGCTACACCTTCGGCAACTCGGTCATCCCCGACTCGAATCCGCCGGCGCTGCCCTTCGAGCAGTGGGCCACACTCGACCCCGATGATCAGAGCGCGACCTTCGGCCGCCCGATCGCGGTCGCCGTCGACGGCCAGTTCCCGGGCGCGAACTTCCCGGGGGTCGCCCACGACTTCGCGGGCGCCGACAAGCTGTTTTCGCCGCGCACGATCGTCTTCGTCGCGGACACCAACGGCGACCTCACCGACAACGAAACCTTCCCGGCCAACCGCGAGTTGCGCCTGCGCATCACCACCGCGGTGCGCAACATGAAGGGCGCCTTCATGAAGCGCCAGGCGACGGTCACCTTCACGGTCGGCGCGGACGTGCTGCGGCCCGAGGTCGCGCGCACGCCGCCGCCGCTGAACGAGCCGCTCGTCACCCCGAGCAACGGCACCAGCGGCGTCGACCCGCTGACGAACGTGCGCATCGAGTTCACCGAGGACATCCAGCCCTGGTCGCTCGGCTCGCTGCCCACGGGCGCGCCGCCGCTGCCGAGCTCCGCGCTCTCGATCACCTTCGGCCCCTCGACCATGACGGTCGCCGTGCCGTTCAACGTGATGCCGATCAGCGTCTATGACCTGACCACCTACCAGCTGATCCCGGGCTTCAACTTCCCCGGCGAAGGCCCCGACGTCGCGCAGTGCGGTGTCTTCAACCGCGTCACCATCGGCATCAACCCGCAGCAGGTGAAGGACCTCGTCGCCAACCAGAACCTGCTCGGCGGCAGCACCTTCTTCGACACGGGCGAGGGCCCGGGTCTGGTGAACGCGCCGGTCCTGCCCGACACGATCTACGTCGGCCGCAGCGGCGCGATCCCGGGCCTGTCGGTGATCGACCTCAACGGCTTTGGCCAGTCGACCGGCAACCCGCACTTCTACGACGCGAGCAACAACGAGGTCCCGCAGGAAGGCGACACCAACTTCCCGAACAACCCGAACCTCGCCCTGCAGGGCGCGTCGCTGATCCCGCCGCTCGTCAAGGGCGACTGCACGATCAACGGTGGTTCCGCGGGCGTGTTCACGCTGACCAAGGACTCGAGCCTCAACGACCTGCTCGTGCGCGCTCCGGTCCTGACCTCGATCGGCGACATGATGGTCGGCCACTCGCTCGACAGCACGTTCAACAACGGCCCCGCGCCGTTCGGCTGCCAGTCGGGTGGCGGCAACCTGTGCGCCTTCGACCAGATCAAGATCCTGAACCCTACGATCAACGGTGCGACCGGCGTGACGCTGGTTCCGACCGGAACCGGTCAGGTGAACGGCACGATCTCGCCTGGCGCCGAGAACGTCGTGTGCTGGGCTCCGCACCCCAATCCGCCGACGCTCGCCTTCCCGCCGCTGTGCATCTCGCCCTTCATCGGCGGCCAGGAACCGACCTCGATCGACTCGCCTGGACTCAACTTCCTCGGCCCCGGCGATCCCTTCGGTGACCCGCACCACACGCCCTTGTCGATCCCGCCCTCGGGCCTTCTGACCCCGGAGCAGAACAGCTTCTTCGAAGGGCCCTCGCTCAGCCAGACGCCGCCGAGCAACTGTACGCCCTACATGATCCGCCAGCAGATCGGCCAGTTCCTGTACGTGATCGACCGCGGTCGCCAGGAAATCGTCGTGCTGAACTCGAACCGCATGACGGTCCTCGACCGCATCCCGCTCGCGGACCCGACCACGATGGCGATGTCGCCGAACCTCAACCTGCTGGCGGTCGCGAACCAGCTCTCGGACCTCGTGTCGTTCATCGACATCGACCCGAACTCCGCGACCTTCCACCAGATCGTGCAGGAGACGATCGTTGGCCACCGCCCGCGCGGCATCGCGTGGGAGCCGGGCGACGAGGACATCCTGTGCTGCAATGAGTCCGACAACTCGCTCTCGGTGATCTCCGCCGCCTCGCTCACGGTGCGCAAGACCGTCAGCTCGCAGCTCGACGGCCCCTTCGAGGTCGCCGTCACGCCGCGCCAGCTGTGCTGGGGCTTCAACCGCCAGGTGTATTTCGGCTGGGTGCTGAACCGCAGCGGCCGCGTCGCGATCTTCGAGTCGGGCCCCAACACCGTCAACGGCTGGGGCTACGACAACATCATCGGCATCGCCAACTCGACCTTCAATCAGCCCAAGACGCTGCAGCCCGACCACGTCGACCTCCGCGGCGGCGTCTGGATCGTGCACGAAGGTCCGCTCGACATCGGCACCGGCGCTGCGCTCCCCGGACAGGAAACCACGGGCGCGGTTTCGAAGCTCGTGATCGAGAGCGCGATCCCCGGCGCCCTGCCGCTCAACTTCCAGTCGCTGACGATCCCGCAGTTCCGCGACATGTACCTGGGCGTGCCGGTCTCCCTCGGGGCGGACAAGCTCTCGGGCGTTCCGGTCGACATCGCTTTCGACAACCTGCGCAACGTCGCGGGCCTGCCGAACACCCTCTCGACCTTCACCTCGTCGACCTCGATCCCGGTCAACGGCAAGGGCTTGGTGAAGAACAACCCCGGTTGCCCGGGCATCATCGCCAACAACCACCCGCGCTACATGTTCGTGGCCGTGCCCACGCCGCTCGTCGGCCAGGGTGTCGTGGACGTGATCCGCATCGACCAGAACAACTCGCGGGTGGACACCAGCGCGTACCAGTCGGGCACGCAGTCGATCCCGGCCCCCGACGTCCAGGTGCTGATGGACTTCTTCCGGCAGTGAGAATGCTCCAGGCCCAGCGGGCCTGAAGTGAGAATGCTCCAGGCCCAGAGGGCCTGAGACGAGTCGTTGCGCGGCGCTCTGGACGCAGTTCCCGGGCGCCGCGCTCATTCTAGGGACGTCTCTCCGAGTTCCGCGGATGCAGTCCGGCCCCCGATTCGCTACACCTTCGGCCCCCATGACCGACCCGCGCCAGGTCCGGACGATGTTCGCGCGCATCTCCGGGCGCTACGACCTGCTCAATCGCGTGCTCTCGCTCGGCATCGACCAGCGCTGGCGGCGGCGCCTGCTGGCCGCGGCGGGGGACGTGCACGACAAGCCGGTGGTCGACCTGTGCTGTGGCACGGGCGACGTGAGCCTGTTCCTCGCCCGCGCCGGCGCGCGCGTGGTCGGCGTGGACTTCACGCCCGAGATGCTCACGCACGCCGAGCGCAAGCGCGTGCGCGGTGCGCAGCCGGGAGTTTTCGCCACCGGCGACGCGCTCGCGCTCCCGATCGGGGACCGCAGCGTCGCGGCGTGCACGGTCGCCTTCGGCATCCGCAACGTCGCCGACCGCCGTCGCTGCCTGCGCGAGATGCGGCGCGTGCTCGTGCCGGGAGGCCGCGGCCTCGTGCTCGAGTTCAGCATGCCGCCGGGTCGCTTCACGGGCTGGGTCTACCGCACCTACTTCACGCGTGTTCTGCCGCTCATCGGACGGATCGTCTCGCGCCACGACGACGCCTATTCGTACCTGCCGCGCACGGTGCTCGCCTGGCCCGAGCCGCCGGCGCTGCAACAGGAGATGGAGCAGGAGGGCTTCGTCGACTGCGGCTTCCGGCGCCTGACCTTCGGCATCGCCTGCCTGCACTGGGGACAGGCGCCCGCGGCTTGAAGCGCCCGCGCGAGCGCGGCGCGGAGGACCCCGCGCCCTCGCTGGCGCTGGGCTACCTCGCGCTCGTGCCGCTGATCGTGGCGCACGAATGGGGCGCGGGCGCGGATCACCGCGTGCTGGTCAACTTCGCGGCCGTGCTGCTCGCGCTGCCGCTCGCGCCGCTGGGTCGTGCGGCGCTGGAGGCGAGCTGGGTGATCTACGCGGCGCTGGCGATCGCGAGCCTCGTGCGCCTCTACCGCGCCGACTACGCTCTCGCGCCGCGGCTCCTGCGCATCCTCGGCGAGGGACTCGGCTTCGCGATCGCGCTCGGTCCGCTGCTCGTCTTCCTGTGCTGGCTGCTCGGCCTCGCCGGCAGCGCGACGACGCTGCGCGCGGGAGCTCCCGCGCACGTGCCGTCGCTCGCACTCGCCGGGGTCGTGTGCGGCGGTGCGGCCTTCGAGGAGATCGTCTTCCGCCTCGGCGTGCTGAGCATCGCCTACCTCGCGCTGCGGCGTCTGCTGCTCCTCGCGCGCGCACCGACGAGCGTCGCGGACCGCAGCGCGGGAGCGCTGGCGGTCGGGGTGTCGGCCGTGGTCTTCGCGCTCTCGCACCTGGATGCGGTCGTGCGACCCCTCTTCGGGCCCGGCGGAGAGCCCTTCGACGCCGCGATCTTCACCTGGCGCGTCCTGGCTGGCATCCTGCTCGGCATCCTCTTCCGCTGGCGCGGGATGGGGGTGGCCGCCTGGGCGCACGCGCTCTTCAACCTGGCCCTCTCCATCGGCGCCGGACCGGATGTCTTCCTATGACGCGCTTCTTCGTCGGCATCACCGGAGCGAGCGGGCACGCCTACTCCGACGCGCTCGTGCGCGCGCTCGTGCGCGCAGGCCACGAGGTCGACCTGTGCGTGACGCCCGCCGGCGCGAAAGTGCTGCGCCACGAACTGGGCATCGAGAGCGGCGAGGGCGGTCGCGAGCTCGCGCGCGCACTGCCGGAGTGGTTCGGCGCGCAGAGCGCGCGCTCGCTGCGCGCCTTCGCTCCCGACGCGATCGAGGCGCCGCCCTCTTCGGGCACGGCGCTGACCGGCGCGGTGATCGTCTGCCCGTGCAGCATGGGCACGCTCGCGCGCGTGCGCGCGGGTTTCAGCTCGAACCTCGTCGAGCGTGCCGCGGACGTCGCGCTCAAGGAGGGCCGCAAGCTCGTGCTCGTGCCGCGCGAGACGCCGCTCTCGGAGATCCACCTGGAGAACCTGCTGGCGCTCGCGCGCATGGGCGCCGTCGTGCTGCCCGCGATGCCGGGCTTCTACCACCGGCCGCGCACGCTCGAGGATCTCGTCGCGCACGTCGTGGGCAAGATCCTCGACCGCCTGGGCGTCGAGCACGCCGGCGCACGCTGGAAGGGCACCGAGGAGCCGCCGGCCGAGCGCGGCACGGATCCTCGGGGCTAGGAGACGGACATGTCGCGCGTCGCCGACTACTTCTCGCTCGTGCGCTTCAGCCACTCCGTCTTCGCGCTGCCCTTCGCGCTGTGCGGTGCGTGGCTCGCCGCGGGCGGGGTGCCCTCGCTGCGCACGCTGGCCCTGGTGATCTTGTGCGCGGTCGCCGCGCGCACGGCGGCGATGGGCTTCAACCGCCTCGTCGACGCGCGAGTGGACGCGCGCAACCCGCGCACGGCTTCGCGCGAGATCCCCGCCGGCCGCGTGGGCCGTGGCGCGGCGAGCGCGCTGGTACTCGCCAGCGCCGCGGTCTTCGTCGGCGGGGCCTGGGGGCTGAACGCGCTCGCGGGCTGGCTCGCGCTGCCGGTGCTCGCGGTGCTGCTGGGCTACAGCCTGATGAAGCGCGTGCATTGGAGCGCGCACCTCGTGCTCGGCCTGGCGCTCGGACTCGCGCCGCTGGGTGCCTGGATCGCCGTGCGCGGCGCGATCGACGCGAGCGTCGCGCCGGTCGTGTGGCTTGCGGCGGCCGTGCTCTCGTGGGTGGCGGGCTTCGACCTCGTCTACGCCTGCCAGGACGCCGATTTCGACCGCGAGAGCGGCCTGCACTCGATCCCCGCGCGCTTCGGCGTCGCGCGCGCGCTGCAAATCTCGGCCCTGCTGCATGCGGGCACGATCGCGGCCCTCGTGCTGGTCGGCTGGACGGCCGGGCTCGCGTGGGGCTGGTGGGCGGCCCTGGCACTGGCTGCGCTGCTGCTCTTGTGGGAACATCGGCTCGTGCGGCCCGACGACCTCTCGCGCGTGAACATGGCCTTCTTCACGCTCAACGGCTGGCTGGGTGTGCTGCTCTTTGCGGGCCTGGCGCTCGACCTGTGGATGCGCGGAGGCCGCGCGTGAGCGCCGCGCGCAAGCCCCGCGAGGCCGGTCCGCTCGAGCAGCTCGAGGGCCTCGAGCGCGAGCTCGCCGCCGGCAAGCCGCTCGCGCGCGCCTACCTCGTGCGCGGCGATGAGGGCTACTTCCGCGAGCGCGCCGTGCGTGCCGTGTGCGAGTCGGCCGCGCGCGCCGGCCTCGAGATCGCGCGCCACGACGCGGGCGACCCGGACTTCAAGGCCGGCGAGCTGTGCGACGACCTCTCCTCGGCCTCGATGTTCGCTCCCGCGCGCTGCGTCGTGCTGCGCCGCGCCGCGAAGATCGTGAAGGGCGAGGAGGGCGATTCTTCCTCCGGCGGGGCCGTGCAGGCCGCGCTCGCCTTCCTGCGGCGCGAGGGCGAGGCCGGCGTGCTCGTGCTCGACGCGCAGGCGCTGCGCGCCGACAGCGTGCTCGCGAAGGCGGTGCGCGAAGCCGGCGGGCCCGCGCTCACGCTGCGCAAGCTGTACGACACGCCGCCGCCCTGGGATCCCGACCCGCGCCGCACCGAACTCGTGCAGTGGATCCTTGCCCGCGCGCGCGCGCGCAAACTCGACCTGCGGCCCGACGATGCGGCTTTCGTCGCCGCCGCGACCGGCAACGAGCTCGCGGCGCTCGAAGCGCAGCTCGAGCGCATCGAGAACCGCGGCGCTGCGGGCGTGCGCGAATCGGTGCCCTGGACCTCCGGCGGCTCGCCCTTCGAGGTCGCCGAGGAACTCGCCACGGGCGACCTGCCGCGCTCGCTCTCCAAACTCGAGGCGCTCTTCCGCGGCGGCTTCCAGGGCCGCGAGGGGCGCGAGACGAACGAGTCGGCGCTGGTCGCGATCCTGCTCAGCGTGCTGCACGGAAAGGTCTCGGCCACGCTCGCGGCGCTCGAGGATCCTCCCGAGTTGCCCGCGAACCCGCGCAGCCGCGAGGAGCTCCAGCGGCGTCTGTCCGCGCGCAGCAGCGAGGAGTGGCTGCGTTTTGCGCACGAGTTCTGGGCGCTCGAGGCGCGCGCGCGCGTCGGCGGCGGCCTGGACGTGCACGAATTCTGCCGCTTCGCCCTGCGCACGCGCGCACGCCGCGCCGAGCGCGCGCCGGCCGCCGCGCAACGGAGGTCGCGGTGAGCCTGGGCCCGGCGCAGCGGGGGCGCGCGCGCGCATCGCGCTCCTGCCCGAGAACGTGCGCAACCAGATCGCTGCGGGCGAGGTCGTCGAGCGGCCGGCCTCGGTGGTCAAGGAACTGGTCGAGAACGCGCTCGACGCAGGCGCCACGCGCATCGAGATCGACCTGGAGGAGGGCGGCGCGCGCCTCGTGCGCGTGCGCGACGACGGTTCGGGCATGAGCGTCGCCGACCTCGAGCTGTGCTTCGCGCCGCACGCCACCAGCAAGCTGCGCACGAGCGACGACCTCGAGCACATCGCCTCACTCGGCTTCCGCGGCGAGGCGCTGGCCTCGATCGGTTCGGTCTCGCGCGCGCGCATCACGACGCGCGAGCGCGGCGAGCCGGTCGGCTGGCGCATGGACGACGAGGGCGGCGCGCTCTCGGGGCCGCTCGAGGCGGGCGCCGCGGAGGGCACGAGCGTCGAGGTGCGCGAGTTGTTCTTCAACGTGCCGGCGCGCCGGCGCTTCTTGAAGCAGCCCGCGACCGAACTCGCGCGCTGCCTGGACGTCGTGCAGCGCCTCGCGCTCGCGCACGCGGGCGTCGCCTTCGTGCTCACGCACGAGGGCAAGCGCGTCTTCGACGTCGAGGCGGGCATGGACCTGCGCGCGCGTGTGCGGCGTGCCTTCGGAGCCGAGCTCGCAGCCTCGCTCGTGCCGCTGGAGGCCGAGCAGGCGGGCCTGCGTCTCTCAGGCTTCGTCGCGCCGCCGCGTTTCGCGCGCGGGGACAGCTCGCGCCAGATGTTCTTCCTCAACGGCCGCTTCCTGCGCGACAAGCTGCTCGTGCGCGCGCTCAAGGAGGGCTACCGCGGCTTCCTCTTCGACTCGCGCTCGCCGGTCGCCTTCCTCGAACTCGCGCTCGATCCCGCGCGCGTGGACGTCAACGTGCACCCGCAGAAGAGCGAGGTGCGCTTCCGCGAGGAGCGCGCGATCTTCGGCTGCGTGGCGCACGCCGTGCGCGAGGCGGTCAAGCGCTGCGACATGGCGACGCCCGGCGCGCAACTTGTCGACCGCGCGCTCGCGCGCGAGGGCTTCGAGCCCAACCGCGGGCTGCCCTTCTCCTCGCCGGAGGTGCTCGCCGCACCCGCGCGCGCGGAAGCCCGAGCGCCGCTGCAGGTCTTCGAACGCCCGGGCGGCCTGGCGGCGCTCGAACCCGGAGGTCTGCTGCAGGTGGCGCGCACCTACATCGTGCGCGCGCTGCCCGAGGGCTTCGAGGTGATCGACCAGCACGCGCTGCACGAGCGCATCACGTACGAGGCGCTGCTGCGTGACCTGCGCGCGGGCCGCTGCGAGCGCCAGCGTCTGCTCGTGCCCGAGCTGGTCGAGCTCTCGCGCGCGGATCTGGTGCGCATCGTCGCCGCGCGCGAGGAGCTCGCGCGCGCCGGCTTCGAGCTCGAGCCCTTCGGCGAGACCACGCTGGCGCTGCAGGCCTATCCGGCGCGTCTGGAGCGCCTGCGCGCGGGCGAACTCGTGCGCGCGATCGCCGCGGCGCTCGAGGACGGCCGCACGCTTGGGCGCGAGCAGCTGCTCGAGTCCGTGCTGCAGCGCGCCGCCTGCCGCGCGAGCGTGATGGCCGGCGACGAACTCGAGTTGTCCGAGATGCGCGAGCTGCTCGAGCGCGGCCGCGCGCTCGAGTCCGACCAGACCTGCGTGCACGGCCGTCCGACGCGCGTGCGCTTCACGCTCACCGACCTCGAGCGCGCGTTCCTGCGCACGACCTGAAGCGCGCGCGCGCTCCTACTTCGGCAGGAACGTCTCCGGCGCGAAGATCGGGCGCAGGTCCGAGGCCTTCTTGCGCCAGATCTCGAGCGGCGGCTGCTCGGGGAACTTCCCCGCGGCGAGGTCGAAGGGGAACACGGAGAGGTCGTGCGGCACCGCGAGGCCCTGCTTCTCGCGGTAGTCCTTGATGCGGATCAGCGTCTGGGGGCGCGCGCCGGGCGCGACCGATCCCACCAGGCACAGCACCGGCAGCGACTTGTCGCGCCGCAGACCCAGCTGCACGCGCAGCATGCCCACGGGCGCGCTGCCGGGCATGTGGAAGTCGGGCGTCTCCATCTCGAGCCAGGCGAGCGGCGCGGCTTCCGCGCCCAGCACGGGATCCGCGCTGCCGAGCCAGAGCTGCGCCATGCGCAGCGCGGCGGGATCGGTCAGCGCGAGGAAGTTGCGCGCGAGATCGCGGATCTCCGCGAGCTGCTTGCGGTCCTCGTCGCCCTCGCGTCCGACCGGCAGGCTCAGCTGCTCGCCGCGCTTGGGGTCGATCAGGAAGTCGCCCTTGGGGCCGTGCAGGAGCTCGTAGCCGTGCTCGGTCATCGCGCGCACCCATTCGGGCTGCTGGAAGCGGTAGCGCAGTGGCGTCAGCGTCTCGTTGCTCTGATGGCTCGCGTTGCGGATCTGCGCGTCGAGCAGCAGGTCGAAGGCCGTGAGCGGCACGCGTGTGGCCTGGGGCGCGAGCGTCGCGTCGCAGAACTGCTTCCACAGCGCGCGCGCCTCCGCCGAGGCGCCCGCGGGGATCGCGCCCGGCACGAGCGGCAGCGTCTGCGGCAGGGAGGCGGGTCCGGCCTCCGGTTGCGAGCCAGGCAGGGGCGGCGGCGCGGGCGGCGGGTTCTGGAACAGCAGGGCGCTGGCGAGGAGGAGGGTGATCATGGGGCGGTTCTGAGCGTACGGGGCCGGGAGTCGCGCTGCTAGACTGCGGAGCGGGGGCAGGTCCCCGAAACCCCGTTTGAGCGCTCCCGCCCCGCAAATCCTGCGTTTCCTGATCGGTCCGACCGCCGTCGGCAAGAGTGCCGCCGCGCTCGCGCTCGGGGAGGCCACCGGCTGCGAGCTGGTCTCGCTCGACTCGATGCAGGTCTACCGCGGGATGGACATCGGGACGGCCAAACCCAGCGCCGCCGAGCGCGCGCGCGTGCCGCACCACATGCTCGACCTCGTCGGGCCGCAGGAGCGCTTCGACGTGCAGCGCTTCCTGCGCGAGCTGGAGCCGATCAGCGCGGACCTCGAACGGCGCGGCGTGCGCGCGCTCTTCGTCGGCGGCACGGGCTTCTACTTGAAGGCGCTGACGCACGGCCTGTTCGAGGGACCCGAGGTCGACCGCGAGCTGCGCGCGCGCCTCGAGCAGCGCTACGCGAGCGAGGGCGCCGCGGTGCTGCACGCCGAACTCGCGCGCGCGGATCCCGCCTCCGCCGCGCGCATCCACGCCAACGACCGCAAGCGCCTGCTGCGCGCCGTCGAGGTCTTCGAGCAGACCGGCCGTGCGCTCTCGGACTGGCAGCGCGAGTGGGGCTGGCACGGCGCGGACGCCACGCCGCGCGCGGTGCGCATCGCGGGCCTGGGGTGCCCGATGCCCGAGCTCGAACGGCGCATCCGCGCGCGCACGCGCGCGATGCTCGCGGCAGGCTGGGTCGAGGAGGCGCGCGCGCTGCGCGAGTCGCCGGGCTTCGGCCCGACCGCGATCCAGGCGCTGGGCTACGCGGAGGTGCTCGCGCTCGCCGACGGGACGCTCGCGCGCGAGGCGTGCGAGGAACGCATCGCACGCGCCACGCGCCAGTTCGCGCGCCGGCAGCACACCTGGTGGCGCAAGCTCGACGCGCGCTGGTTTCCGGTGCTCCCGGAAAGCAGCTCGGGCGAGCCCTCCGCCGATCGGCTGGAGGAGCTCGCCCGAGCGTTGGAGCTTTGAGCGGGTGCTACTTGCCGACGTCGACCGTCGCCGTGCCGTCCTGGCAGCACGGTGCGACCTCGATCATCGCGACCGACTGCCCCTGCTTCTTGCCGCCGTCGAAGCCGACCGCGTCGTAGAGGAAGCTCGTGGTCATCACCGCCAGCGGGCTGAAGAGCTGGTGGAAGCCGGCCGCGAACTCCTGTCCGCCGCCCGGTTCGAAGGTGCCGATGATCGAGTCGATCGGCAGAGGCGTGAAGACGCTCCCGACTCCGAGCGAGATCGCGCCCATCGCGAGGCCCTCGTAGTGGATGTAGTTCTCCGGGTGCGGGACCAGGCTGTTGTTGGGACGCGCCGCGTAGGCTTCCTTGTCCTCGGCCTGGAACGGGTTCTCCGGGTTGTGGTTGAAGAAGTGGCGCTTGATCGTCGTGTTGATCGACTGCTTCTTCTTCCAGGCGAAGTCGCGGTAGTTGCCGTCGAACTCCGGGTTGTAGCCCAGGAAGTGGTACGCCATGCTGGGTCCCACGTAGCGCTCGGACCAATGCTTGTTCACGTAGGGACCCTGGGACTGGCAAGCGCTCGCGAACGCGAGGGAGGCCATGCCGAGGAGGGGGAGGAGCTTCATGGGGGGGGAGTTCCTGTGCCTGTGAGCGGGCGGGCAGTCGTGCGCCGTTCCCGTGAGGGGCGAAAGTTTCGCGCGCAGCCGCGGGAATGTCCAGAGCCTGGAGCCGTGAGGACGCGTTTCCAGCGTCTGCAGGCCTTCTACCCGGCTCAGCGGCGGGGTAACCGGGGGGGCGGCTGATGGAAGCGGTACCCCGGATCCGGCGCATCGGCCTCTTCGGGGGCTCTTTCGACCCGCCCCACCTGGGCCATCTGCACGTCGCGCGGGCGGCCCTGGGGCGCTTCGCGCTCGACCGGCTGGTCTTCGTGCCGGCCGCCGAGTCCCCGTTCAAGCCCGGGCGACGCCTCGCGAGCGGTGCGGAGCGGGTCGCGCTGCTGCGGCTCTTGCTCGCGGACGAGCCGCGCTGCGAGATCTCCGAGCTCGAACTCGCGCGCGGCGGCCGCTCGTACACGATCGACACCGTGCGCGCCCTGCCCGCCGCACTCGGCGAGCCCGCGGACTGCGCGATCTACCTGCTGCTCGGCAGCGACAACCTGGCCGGCCTGCCGGGCTGGCGCGAGGCGCGCGCGCTGCTCGAGCGCGTCGAGCCCGTGGTCGTGCGGCGCGAGGGGACGCTTGCGAGCGAGATCTCCGCGCTCGCCGGTCGCCTGCCCGAGGAGCTGCTGCGCAAGCTCGAGCGCGGCGCACTCGACCTGCCGCCGGTGCGCGCGTCTTCGACCGAGCTGCGCGAGATGCTGCCCGGCGCGGACCTCGACGCGCGGCTCCTGCCGCCCACACTGCTCGAGTACATCCGCGCGCACGGTTTGTACGGAGTGCCGCACGCGTGATCTTCTACCTCGCTCTGGTCTGCGCGGGCTGGATCGGGACGGGGATCCTCGCGGCGCTCGCGGCGCGAGTGGGCCTCGTGGATCGGAGCGAGAGCGCGCCCGAGCGCAAGCTGCAGGCCACTCCGGTCCCGCGCGTGGGCGGGATCGTGCTCGCGCTGGGCTGGATGGTGCTCTCGTGGGCCTGGATCTGGCCGCTCGACGCGACCTGGGCACTCGTGCTCGCGTTCGCGGTCGGCCTCGCGGACGATCTTTCCCCGCGCGGGCTGCCGCGCGTCGTCAAGTTCGCGCTCGAGGCTTGCGTCTGCGCGCTCTTCGCCTGGCAGTACCCCGGATCGAGCGCGCTCGGCTTCGCGCTGGCCGCGCTCGCGCTGTCGGCGGCGAATACCTTCGACAACGCGGACGGAGCGCTCGGCGCGCTCGGCTGCGCGGGCCTTGCGCTGTCCGTACCCTACGCTGCGGCGATCCTGGGCGGTTTCCTGCCCTGGAACCTGTGGATCCGCGCCAAGAGCGGTGCACCGGCGGCCTACCTCGGGGATGCGGGCAGCCACGTGCTCGGAATCCTGCTCGTGTCGGATCCGCGCAGCGCGCCCTTTCTCGTGCTGCCGGCGCTCGATCTTGTGCGCCTTGCGTTCGTGCGCTGGCGTGCGGGCAGCCGGCCCTGGATCGGCGACCGGCGCCACCTCGCGCACCGTCTGCAGGCGCGCGGACTGGGGCCGACCGCGGTCGCGCTGGCGCTGCTCGCGGTCGCCTCACCGGCGTTTTTCCTCGAGCCCGCCTGGGCAGCAGGAGCGACCGCAATTCTCTTCGCCGCTGCGCTGCTCCTCGCCCCCGACCCTTGCCCCCGCCCGGCGAGGGCCGGATAATCCTCCGCCCGGCGATCCGGGTCGGACGCCTTGAACTACCCCCTGACCGCCCTGATCTCCGACCTGCACGCCAACTTGCCGGCGTTGGAGACCGCCCTGGCCGACGCCCGCGTGCGCGGCGCCGAGCGCTTCGTGTGCCTGGGCGATGTGATCGGCTACGGGGCGCGGCCCCGGGAGTGCCTGGAGTGGGTCATGCGCCTGTGCGTCGAGGACCCGGTCGACCCCGGCGCCGCGCAGGCGCGCACGCTCTATCCCGGCCTGTGCCTGATGGGCAACCACGAGGCTGCCCTGCTCGGCTCGGGCGTCGACTTCAACGACAAGGCGCGCGCGGCGATCGACTGGACGCGCGAGGAGCTCAACCGCAGCGACGCGCGCGAGCAGAACGCAGCCTTCTGGGACTACCTCGGAGCACTCGTGCCGGCGATGTGCGACGGCGTCGCGATGTTCGCGCACGGCAGCCCGCGCGATCCGGTGCGCGAGTACATGCTGCCGCGCGACTCGCGCAATCCCGAGAAGCTGAAGGCCTGCTTCGCGGCGATGGAGCGGCGCGTCTGCTTCGTCGGCCACAGCCACGTGCCCGCCGTGTACCTCGAATCGGGCGAGCTCTTCCGGCCCAAGGGCCCGGACACCGAGTTCGACCTGGGCGACGAGGACGCGCCGCGGGCGATCGTCAACGTCGGCTCGGTGGGCCAGCCGCGCGACGGCGACCCACGCCTTTCCTACGGACTTTTCGACGGGCGTCGAATCCGATTCGTGCGCCTGGAGTACGACCACGCCGCCGCCGCCGCGGCCATCCGCGCCGTTCCGGCGCTGCCCGAGTTCCTGGCCGAGCGCCTGGCCGTCGGGCGCTGACCCTCTCGCGAGCGATTTCGAAGGAGCATTTTGGACAAGCGCCTGTTGATCGTCCTGCCGCTGTGCCTGGTGATCGTCATCGGCTGGAACCTGTTGTTCCCGCCCAAGCACGTCCGCCCGAACGCGAATCCCTCCGTGCCCGCCGCTGCGAGCAGCACGGCGCAGATCCCTCCCGGGGCGACGGCTCCCGCCGTGAAGCCCGCCGAAGCGCTGCCGAGCGCGACGCTCGGGCCCGTGCTGCGCGAGGAGAGCGAGCGCGAGATCCGCGTGCAGATCGGCAAGCCCGGCGAGGCCGGCAGCTACGAGGCCGTCTTCACCAACCGCGGCGGCGCGCTGAAGGAGCTGCTGCTCGGCGACTACTTCGACACCGCTGGCCTGAAGGAGGCTGAGCGCGCCGATACCAAGCACTGGACGAAGCTCGTGACGCAGGTGGACACCGGCCACGGTGTGTCGCGCTCGTTCCTGCTCGGCACGAGCCTTTCGAGCAGCGCGCTCGCCACGCAGCCGCTCGAGGACGAACTGTGGACCGTGAAGGTCGAGGGCAGCGAGGGCCACACGACCGCGGTCGAATTCCAACTCGCCCCCGGCACGGGCGTCGTGTTCACCAAGCGCTTCACCTTCCCGAGCGAGCTGACCTCCAAGCGCGAGATCGGTTTCCAGCTCGGGCTGGAGAACCAGGGCCGTGCAGGCGACGAAACGCGCATGAGCTTCGTGCTCACGCCGGTCGCGTGCATGCCGGCGGAATCCGCCGACCAGTACTACATCGAGCCGCAGGCGCTGGTGTGTGTGAGCCCGCCCGACGGACCCGCGGAGGTGCTCGTCAAGCCGCGCGACGACACCGGGCACACGCCCAGCGACGCCTTCGAGCTGCTCGGTCGTCCGCCGCTCTTCGCCGGTGTCCAGAACAAGTACTTCGCGACGCTCTTCCGCGGCGTAGGCGAGGACGAGCGCAAGAGCATCACGGGCGCGAGCTGGCGAGCGCTGCAGGACCAGGAGTTCGTGCGCGCACACCCCGCCGAAGCGGCCAAGAGCTGGAGGCAGGTCGTCACCGACCTGCAGCTCGAGCTCACGCTGCCCAAGCAGGGCGAGAAGCGCAGCTGGTCGTACGTTCTCTACGCCGGTCCGAAGTCGAGCCAGGCGCTGACCGAGTCCTTCCCCGAGCAGGCGCTGCTCACGAAGAAGGACCTGGGCTTCTTTCACAGCATCGCCGCCGTGCTGCTCGCGGTGCTCAGTTTTCTCGAGGGACTGACCGGCAACTGGGGCGTCGCGATCATCCTGCTCACGATCCTCGTGCGCGGCGTGCTCTTCCCGATCAATCGCCGCTCGCAGACGGCGATGGCGCGCTACCAGAGCAAGATGAAGCGCATCCAGCCCAAGGTCGACGAGCTGAAGAAGCGCTACGCCAACGACAAGGCCAAGCTCAACCAGGAACAAGCCAAGTTGCTGCAGTCCGAGGGCGCCTTCCCGCCGCTGGGTGGCTCGATGTGGATCTGGCAGCAGCGCGGCATGCCGATGCCCGCCGACGAGCAAGCGGCCAAGATGCAGAAGATGATGATGTGGATGCCCATCGTCATGGGCGTCTTCCTCTACAACTACGCCGCCGGCCTGTCGCTCTACATGATCACGCAGTCGGGCCTGGGCGTGTTCGAGCAGAAGTTCATCAAGAAGCACTGGCCGCCGGACACGACCGAGAAGCCCAAGAAGGAGGGCGTGCTCGGCCGCATGATGGCCAAGGCCCAGGATGCGCAGAAAGAAGCTGAACGCCTGAAGCGCCAGCGCGACCCGAAGAAGCGCTAGGAGGCCGCGTATGACGGGCGACACCATCGCCGCGATCGGCACGCCGCCCGGCGGCGCCATGCGCGCGCTGGTGCGGCTCTCCGGTCCACGCACGGCCGCGATCCTCGCGGAGCTCTGGCGCGTCCTTGAGCGCCGCTGCGCGCTGGAGTGCTGAGGGCGCCGACGACGGCCGCGGCACGCAGCCCGCGCTGCTCTTGTGGATGCCCGCGCCGCGCTCGTTCACGCGCGAGGACGTGGCCGAGCTGCACGTGAGCGGTGCGCAGGCGCTCGTGCGTGCCGTGCTAGAGCGCGTGCTCGAACTGGGCGCGCGCCCGGCGCAACCGGGCGAGTTCACGCGCCGCGCCTTCCACTCCGGCCGCATCGACCTCTCGCGCGCCGAGGGCCTGCTCGAACTGGTGCTCGCCTCCAACGAGGCCGAGCGCGCCGCGGCGCTCGAGCTCGTCGGCGGGGGGGCTCGCGCGGCGCGTCGAGGCGCTGCGCGAGGAGCTGCTCGAGCTCGCTGTGCCCTGTGCGAGGCGGCGCTCGATTTCGAGGAGTCCGACACGGGGCACGTCGAGCGCGCCGAGCTCGAGTCGCGCGGGGCGAGCCTGCGCGCGAAATTCGAACGCGCGCTCTCCTTCGAGGCCGCGCGCGCGCGCCGGGGTGGCGAGCCGCGCGTGCTGCTCGCCGGGGCGCCCAACGCGGGCAAGAGCACACTCTTCAACGCGCTCGTCGGCCGCGAGGAGGCGCTCGTGCACGCGCAAGCGGGAACGACGCGCGATCTGCTGCGCGCAGAACTCGCGCTCGAGAGCGGCCTGTGCCTGCTGGAGGACAGCGCCGGCCTCGAACCCGTGCGCGGCGCGGCCGAGCGCGAGGCACAGCTGCGCACGCGCGCTGCGCTCGGCGCCGCCGACGCAGTCTTGTGGGTCGTCGACGCCGCGGATCCGCGCGCCAGCGGGCCGGAGGAGCTCCCCGCCGCGACGACCTGCCTGCTGGTCTGGAACCAGATCGACAAGCCCGGGGCGCTGCCCGAGCCGCCGGCTGCCCTGCTCGAACGTGCAGCGCTGGGTCGGGGTGAGCGCGCGCACCCTCGCGGGCCTCCCGGAACTGCGACGCGCCCTCGGGCAGCTGCTCGAGGCCGGTGCCCCCAGCGCGGGGGCCCTGCGCGAATTGTCGCTGCGGCATTCCCAGGCGCTGGGCGAGGCGCGCGCACGCCTGGAGGCGGGCCTCGCGGCCCAGCGCGAGGGGGCGCCACCCGAACTCTTTGCGGAGGACCTGCGCCTGGCCCTCTCGGCCCTGGACCAGATCTGCGGCGCCAGCACCCGCGAGGACGTCCTCGACCGCATCTTCGCGCGCTTCTGCATCGGGAAATAGGGCTTCGGCTCCGGCCCGCGGATGCCGAAAGAAGCGGCGGATGTCTTCCCCGTCCACCTGGATCGCCGGGGCCCTCGGCCTTGGATTGGCCTACGCGTGCGCTCGCCTGTGGCGTGAGCGTGCGCAACTCGCGGCGTCGCGCGAGCGAGCGGCGGAGCTCGAGGGCGCGCGCGCGCGGAGCTCGAACGCGTCTGCGCTGCGAAGAGCACGTTCCTCGCGACGGTCGGTCACGAGATCCGCACCACGATGAACGGGCTGCTCGGCACGACCGAGTTGCTCGCCGACACGCCGCTCTCGCTGGAACAGCGCGAGCTCGTGCGCACGGTGCAGTCCTCGGGTGGGGCGCTGCTGGGCGTGGTGCACGACATTGTGTCGACCTCTCGCGTCCCGTTGGGGTACGCTCGCTGCTCCCCCGAGTTCTGACCTCGGGAGGCGCTCGGCAGCGTTCAGCGAAGTACAGCGTCGCTGCGGCCGAGCGCGCTCGCTGGAGTTCAGCAGCACGCTCGAGGACGGCACGCCGCGCCGCTTCCAGGGCGATGCCGTGCGCCTGGCTCAAGTGCTCGGCAATTTGATCGGCAACAGCCTGAAGTTCACGCCCACCGGATCGGTCTGGCTGCGCGCGGAGTCCGCCGGCACGGATCCGCAGGGCCGCGTGCGCGTGCGCATCGAGGTGCGCGACACCGGCGTGGGCATCGCGCGCGAGGCGCAGGAGTGCCTCTTCCAGCCCTTCTCCGGCACCCGCCGGCCGAGCGTGCTGCGCGCTGGCGGCGCGGGCCTGGGCCTACCGCTCGCGCAGCGCCTCGTCCAGCTGATGGGCGGCACCCTGGCGGTCGAGAGCGCGCCGGGCGCCGGGACCAGCGTGCGCATCGAACTGCCGCTCGCTCCGCGCTCGGGTGGGCTCGCCGACCAGGCTGCGGGCGCAGCTGACCCGAGCGCACCGGTCTGATCTCGGCGTGCGCGTAGTTGCTCGTCGAGACAACCTCGTCAACCGGCGCGTGGCCCCAGGCGATGCTGCTGCAAGCCGGGGCGGTCGTCTTGTGCGCGGAGAACGGCGCGCGCGCCCTCGAAGTGCTCGAGCGCGAGCACGCACAGCTGCACCTGGTGCTGATGGACTGTCAGATGCCGGTGCTCGACGGGCTCGAGGCGACGCGCCGCTGGCGCGCGCGCGAGGGGCAGTCCGAGAGCCGACTCCCGATCTTGGCGCTGACCGCCAACGCGGCCCCCCTCGGAGATCGAGGCCTACGCGCGGCGGGGCGGACGACCACCACCGCGCAAACCCTTCGGCGCTCGGATCTGGGGCCCTACGTCCAGCGCTGGGCGCCCCGCGGCGCGCTTCGCGGCTGAGCGCTATCGGTGCGCCTTGGGCGCTTGGTAGGATGCGCCGGACCCTCCACCCGTCCGGGCGGCCGCGCCTCTACCCACGACTGATTGTGGGTACGCCGCCCCGGGGGGGGGCCCCATGAAGTGCCTGCGCTGCAAGAAGGACAACGACCGCGTCGTCGACTCCCGGACCTCCGCGGACGGCAGCGTGATCCGTCGTCGTCGGGAGTGCCTGGAGTGCTTCCTGCGCTACACCACCTACGAGCGCGTCGAGGACACGCCGCTGCGCGTGATCAAGAAGAACGGCGAGCGGGTGCGCTTCGACCGTGACCGCATCCTGGCCGGCATGATCAAGGCCTGCGAGAAGCTCCCGATCCCGATCGAGGCGATCGAAACCGCAGCCGCGCGCGTCGAGGCACGCTGCTCGGAGGAGTACGATCGCGAGGTCGAGAGCTCGGTCATCGGCTCGATGGTGATGCAGGAGCTGCGCCAGCTGC
>JADJLZ010000007.1 GCA_016709875.1 Planctomycetota bacterium
GACCAGATCCTGGATCCCCGCCGCGCGCATCTCCTCGAGCAGATGGAACGTGTGGATCACGTTCTCGCGGTAAGTACTTCGCGGGATCCGTGACCGACTCGCCCACGTAGCACTTGGCGGCGAAGTGCACGACCGCGCAGGGCTGGTGCTCGGCGAGCACCTTCGCGATCGCCGCGCGATCGGAGAGCTCACGCAGTGCTCGAAAGGCACGCGCACGGCCTCGCGATGGCCGGTCGAGAGGTTGTCGAGCACGACGACCGGGACCTGCGCTGCTCGAGCAGGCGGACGGTGTGGCTGCCGATGTATCCGGCGCCGCCGACGACGAGTACCGGACCCGCGGGATTCGCGCGGTCGGGGGTCGATCGGAGGCCATGCGGGGGCGTGTGCATCCCCCTGAGTATCACCGCGCCGCGGTGAATCCATCCCCTGGTTGCGCGCGTGGTCGGTGTACCCGGCCGGGTTCGACATCCCGGTCGTGTGGCACCAGCCGATGCTGTGTCCCAGGTTGTTGGCGCCCGGGAGCTGGCCGCGGAACTGCTCGACCACGCCGTCCTCGGGCGCGCTCAGGATCAGGCTCGCGAGAAAGTTGCACACCGAGCCCAGGTTCGAGGTCGTCCAGTACCAGACCTCGGCGCTGCGCGCTCGGGATGCCCGCGAGCCAGGTCGCTGAACCGCCGGGGTCATGTCGTTGTTCACGCCGCACGAAAAACCGCCCAGCGACGCGAGCGGCGTCCCCTGGTAGGGCGTCGCGAGGCTCTGGATGCGCCGGCCGCCGATCGCGAAAATCAGACCGCTCGTGTGGTAGGTCAGGAGCTGCAACGCCGCGGCGCCACCCTGGCTGTGCGCGACGACGCCGAAGGAAGGAGCCCCGCCGCCTGCGCGCGCGGCGATCAGCTGCGCGAACTGGTCGTGCGTGCGATTCGCGTTCGGGTCGAGGAATTCGAGCTTGGGCTGCGCGAAGTCCGCCGCGGGCCAGATCGAGCCGCCCGAGCAGTGGCCGTGCACGAGCATCAGCGCCGGCTGGAAGCCCGTGACGTTCGCACGCGTGTGCGGACCCGCCTGCTGCGCGAGCGCTCGCGGAAACTCGTCCACGATCGCAAGGCGCGCGAGACGGTCGTAGACCACCTCGGAGTCCGGGTCCTGCACGCGCAGCTCGCGCAACTCGAAGGGCACCGTCGCCTGCGCGGCGGCGAGGAAGGCCGGGTCGAGCTCAAGCGCGAACTCCCAGCGCTCGCCCGCTCGGCGCGGCTCGAGCATGCGCGAGAGCCAGCACACCGGGATCGGCTCGTCGCGCGCGTCGCGGCCCCACAGCTCGGCCGAGACGTGCAGCCGCGGCGCGGGCGCGAGCGGCAGCGCGCCGATCAGGATCTCAGCGCCCTCGATGCGCACGCGTCCGTCGAAGAGGCAGGCGCGCGGCCGCAGCGGGAACGTGAGCGGCGTGCTGCGCGAAGCGCGCACCGTCCGGCAGCTGGCCGCCAAACTCGACGCGCGCGCGCACCTCGCCGCTCCAGCCCGCGGGCACGGCCGCGCGCCAGGGCTCGCCCGGCGTGAACGCGACGTCGGCCGTGCGGCCCTCGCACTCGAGCGTGAGGCGCGTGAAATCGACCTGGGTGCCCTCCGGAGCGTGCGCAAGTTGCGCGGCGACGCCGACCGGGCCGTCGCTCACCAGCTCTTGCGTGTCCACCCAGCACTCGAGTTCGAGCGTCCCCGCGCCGCGCAGCACCGCCCAGCATTCGGTTGGCGTGCGCTCGCCCCTGCAGGTGACGCGCAGCGCGAGCTCGCCTGCCGGCGCGTCGGCGCACTCGCCCGCGAGCAGCATCCAGCCAGGGAAGTCCTCACCCGCGGAGAGCAGCTGCGTGTGCAGCGCGAGGCCGTCGATCTCGAGCGCGAGGTCGGCGGCACCGGGCGAGAGCAGCGCGATGCGCAGCGGGCCGCGCTGTTCGAGCGCGAGGTGTGTCTGCGCGCTCCAGCCCTGCGGCCCGCGCTCGAAGGCGAGCGGTGCGAGAAAGGCAGAGGTGCGGGTCGGCGCGCTCGCGGGATCCGGGAGACGCACGATCCCAGAGAGGATGTCGGCGGGCGGCGCGACGACCTGCTTGGGCGCGGGGCCGGACTGGGAGGCGAAGAGCAGCGCGGCGAGGAGGGAGGATCACCGCGCTCAGTGTACGCGCGCGCCCCTCCGCGCCTGGCGTGGTCGGAATCCGAAGCCGCCGGCAGATCAGGGCTGCGCTCCGCGCAGAAAGACATCCTCGCGGCCGTTGGCATCGCCGCCGATCAAGGCCGCGTCCGTGGACGAGAAGGCGATCCAGTGGCCATCCGCGCTGATGGCGGGACACTGCGTGCCTCCATCCGGCGTCTGTTCGGGTGCGGAGCGACGACGCACGGTCGTGTTGGCTACCAGATCGCGCCGTAGCACCACGCACTCCCGGGCGGCACGTATCCGTCGTTCAAGTTTGCGGCCTCGCTCTCGAACACGACGTAGCGCCCGTCGGCCGAGATCGCCGGTCGGCTGCTCGGACCATTCGGCTCGATCCCCGCCGGACCCAGACTCGCGCGCACGGTCGTGCCCGCGACCACATCGCGCACGAAGATGTCCTGCTGGCCATCGAGATCGCTTCCGACCAGATCGGTCGCCAGGCTGGCGAACGCCACATACCGACCGTCGGCGGAGACGGCGGGCTGGGAGCTGAGCGAGTTCCCGCGCAGTCCTGCCGTGTTGGCGCTCACGCGGATCGTGGTTCCAAGTTGTCGGTCGCGGCGGTAGATGCACCAGTATCCGCTCTCGGCGCTGGAGCGTCTCCCCGCGATCAGGTTGGTCGCCGAACTGGCGAAGACCACGTATCGGCCGTCGGCCGACAACGCCGGGCTCGCGCTCGCATCGTTGCCTGGAACACCAGCGGGAGCTGCGCTCACGCACTCGACCAGGCCGGTCTGCAGATCGCGCACGAACACGTCCGCGACACCGTTCGTGTCGTTCGAGACCAGGTTCGTCGCACGGCTCGCGAAGGCCACGAAGCGCCCGTCGGCCGAGAGGCAAGGCGCGGCGCTCGCCCCGTCGCCCTCGCCTGCGGCCCCCGCGCTCGCCCGCGTCGTGGTTCCGGCGATGAGATCGCGCACGAACACGTCCGGTTGTCCATTCGTGTCGCCCACCACGAGGTCAGCCGCCTCGCTCGCGAAGGCCACGCGCGCCCCAGCGCCGCTGATCGAAGCGGCGTAGCTCTCGCCCTGCGCAGGACCTCCGGCCGCGTTTCGGCTGACGCACACGACCCCGCCCTCGTTCATGTCCTTCACGAAGATGTCGCCCGCGCCGTTCGTGTCCCCGCTGACGAGATTCGCGGCATCGCTGGCGAAGACGACGAAACGGCCGTCTGCGGAAACCGCGGGGTAGTGGCTCGCGTCCGAGCCTTGGTGCCCGCCGGCGGTCACACTCGCGAGCCGGGTGGTGGGCAGGACAGTGTTGGAGGCCGGCGCGGATCGGAGACAGACGACCACGAGCAGCGCGAACGTGCCGAGCATCACGCCAGGAGTCGGGACGACGAAGGGAAGCGAGCGCGAGGAGGGCATGGGAAGGACTCCCTGGGGTTGGATGGGTACTCGGGAAAGTCGAGGCGGAAGCAGTGGGAAGCGCGAGGATGCGAGAGTGCGCCACCGGCCGGGTTCACCACACGACCCGCAGGCCGTTCGACATATTGAACGTGAGGCCGGTGCAGTAGGCCGTCGAATCGCGGTACCAGGCTTGGTAGTAACGCACCGCGCCGGGCAGCAGAGGATCTCCCAGCGCCGCCGACCGCTGGGTGATCGAGAGGTCGCCGGGTTCGGGAGCCTGCGCGGTCCCGCTCGTGGCGGACTTCAGGTAGAGGCGGCGCAGCTGCCCGCCGAGGCACCGGATCCCGTCGCCGAAGTTGAACTGCCCGTACGGGTAGAGCAGGTCGCTCTGCAGGAAGATGGTTGTGCTCGTCGCGGGCTCCGAAGAGGAGGCGAGCACGAGCGTGTCGGGCTGCGAAGCGCCGCTGTAGCCGAGCAGCGCGCCGGCAGCACTCGCGGAGTTGCGACAGCCGTGCTGGCTCGCGCCGTAGTTCGAGCAGGGACACGTCGCGAAGGTCCCGTCGCCGAAACACATCGGATCGATCGTGTGCACGCAGCCGCCGTGCCAGCGGGCGACGTGGTTCGTGGTCACGTTTCCACCGGCGGCCCCGCAGCCGATCACCCATAGCGCCGGCCCACCACCAAGTCCGTCGTCAAAGGAGACCATGTCTGTTCCTCACGGCCCGTGCCACAATGCGTCCAATGGTGCCCGTCCCAGCGGGCAAGGGCACCGTCTCGGTGGCCCACCTGAGAATTCATAAAGTGCAGGACCGTTGCCGTCGTCGTGTACCGTGAACTGAAACACGGTCGTGAGCGGCGTCATGGGCACACCGCCGAAGGGTTGCCAACTCGTGCCGTTCCACTTGGCGAACCCGTTGACGTCGACGTTCCCGACCCGGGAGAAATGCCCCCCGCAATAGAGCGCGGGGCCCGCGCCGTCGTCGAACACGGCGAGGCTCGAAATGTACGAGCCGAACCATCCCCCCATCGTGAACCGCCCACCAATACTCGTCCATGAGACGCCATCCCACCGAAACACCTCGCCGACGTTTCCGCCAAATACGGCACTGCCCACGGCGACATACAGCGCCGAACCGGTGCCATCGTCGAACGCGACCATCGAGCCGGCCCCACCGGGAATTCCACCGCCGACGCCGCTCCATACGCTGCCGTTCCACCGCACGATGCCAGGAGATCCGAGAGCAGCTCCCAGTGGAGGGGCCCCGGTGGCGTAAAGCTGCGAACCCGAGCCGTCGTCATACACCATCAGTGCGTTCGGGTAGTTCGCGACGGACGAGGTCGGCAGATAGACAGGCTCCCACGTGTTCGAGCTGGCACGGAGCCGGGCGTAGTGCCACATGTTTAGCCCCGTCGAGTAGGTTTCGTACTGAAAGGGACCGGTCACATAGAGTGCTGGACCGGTACCATCGTCGTAGCCGCACATGCGCCGGATGACGTCGTCGAACTGCCCGAGCGCTGCGAACGTCCAGCCGGAACCTGTCCACTTCTGCACCGTGCCCTCGTTATCTACGAACAACTCGGGCCCGTTCCCCATGTCGTAGACCGTGCCCCCGCTCGTCGTTCCTCCGGGCGGCATGGGAGTCGCCTCCCACTGCATGCACTGCGCCTCGGCGTGACTCGTAGTGAATAGAGCCACACAGACTGCCGCGCACACGAACGACAGTCGTTGGTTGCAGGGTCTCATCGCTCGCACCTCGGAACAGACTTGCAGGGCTCCATGCTCACCACACGACCCGCAGGCCGTTCGACATGTTGAAGGTGTGAAAGAGGCAGTAGGGCGTCGAATCGCGGTACCAGGCTTGGTAGTAGCGCACAGCGCCGGGCAGCAGAGGATCTCCCAGCGCCGCGGAGCGCTGCGTGATCGAGAGGTCGCCCGCCTCCGGGGCCTGCGCCGTCCCGCTCGTGGCGGACTTCAGGTACAGGCGACGCAGCTGCCCGCCCAGGCAACGGATCCCGTCGCCGAAGTTGAACTGCCCGTACGGGTAGAGCAGGTCGCTCTGCAGGAAGATGGTCGTGCTCGTCGCGGGCTCCGAAGACGACGAGAGCACGAGCGTGTCGGGCTGCGAAGCGCCGCTGTAACCGAGCAGCGCGCCGGCAGCACTCGCGGAGTTGCGACAGCCGTGCTGGCTCGCGCCGTAGTTCGAGCAGGGACAGGTTGCGAACGTCCCGTCGCCGAAGCACATCGGATCGATTGCGTGCATGCAGCCGCCGTGCCAGCGGGCGACGTGGTTCGAGAAGACACCTCCGCCGAGGATGTAGGAGTAGCCGACGACCCAAAGTGCGGGACCACCTCCCTGTCCGTCGTCGAAGGAGACGAGGTCCGTCCCTCCCCCTCCAGTACCACTATGCGACCAGTGCTCTCCGTCCCAGCGCGCAAGACCACTTGACAGCGCCGGCCCGCTTGAGACCTCATACAGCGCAGCCCCATTGCCGTCATCGTGGACCATGAACTGAGTCACAATCGCGAGGGGTGTCGGTGGCAGACCGCCGAACGGTTGCCAACTCGTGCCGTTCCACTTGGCGAATCCATTCAGGTCGACGTTGCCGACCCGGGAGAACAATCCAGCACAGCACAGCGCTGATCCGGTCCCGTCGTCGAAGACCGCAAGACTGGTGACGGACGAACCAGCCGTTCCTCCGATCGTGAAGCGACCTCCGACGCTGGCCCACGAAACCCCGTCCCAGCGAAAGACTTCGTTGATGAGCCCACTCGGCTCGAGGATTCCGACGGCGGCGTACAGTGCGGGACCGCCTCCGTCATCGAAGGCGGCAAGCGCATTGCCGGTTCCCGGAAGTCCTCCGCCCACGCCGCTCCAAGCGGTGCCGTTCCATCGAACGATCCCGGGCGATCCGAGTGCGGCCCCCAAGGTCGCCTGGCCCGCTGCGTAGAGTTTCGGCCCCGAGCCATCGTCATGTACAGTCAGTGCATTCGCGTAGCCTGCGGAAGAAGACGTGGGCAAATACACGGGTTCCCAGGTGTTGGCACCCGCGCGGAGCCGGGCGCAGTGCCACATGTTCAGCCCCGTCCAGTATGTTTCGTACTGAAATGGACCGGTCGCATAGAGTGCCGGACCAGTACCGTCATCGTAGCCACACATGCGCCAGATGTAGTCGTCGAACTGCCCGAGCGCCGCAGGAGCCCAGCCCGAACCCGTCCACTTCTGCACCGTGCCCTCCAAGTCGACGAACAACTCGGGACCGTTCCCAATGTCGTAGACCGTCCCCCCACTTGAAGTCCCGCCCGGTGGCATGGACGTCGCTTGCCACTGCATGCATTGCGCCTCGACGTTCCTTGCAGTGAATAGTGCCACGCAAAAGCATACCACGACGCGTACGAGCGTCCGGACGCGCGGTTGAACAATCATGAGAACCTCCTCACCCGTGTTGATCAATTGATTGCCGCGCGCCCTATTCATAGATCCTCACACCGCACATGGTATCGCCTACGATCAACTGGGTGTGTTTGGAGGCCCCTCCGCCGACCGTGCGGGTAGACAATCCGAGGACGAGACCGGGAGTATCCATGACTTCGAGGAGAACGGGAGTTTCAGGATTAGAGATACCGAACACAGCGATCCCCTGGCGACCGAGGGCACAATATAGGTAGTCCCCATCAACTTCCATGTCGATACAACCCTCTGCCTGACCATCGTATGGGTCAGAGGGCATAGCGATGGTCGCAACTGGAAACAGAATTGGTTGGTCAATGCCACCAAACGTCGCATTCAAGTAGGGAATACTATTCTTCACCGCGGGCAGCAATTGACGTCCAGACACGTCGAATACATACAATTGTCCTGTAAGATCACCGACATAGGCCCATGCGCGGCTTCCGACCGTCTTCACCTTGACGGAAAAGGCGTTCCCAGGAGGTGGATTGAGCGGCGGACTACTTGGCGCACCTATCGCGACACGCAACAATGCCGGCTGGACAAATGAACCGTCGCCAACAGCCGTCACATCAACAAGAGACAGCAACGCAGCATTTGCATACGCACCCCACCGGCAGGATGTAAGTTGGCGTGTAGACGCTCCCTGCGGTTGGCTGGGATCGTTGTCGCTGGCAACAGAGCCAGTAGCTATTGCGAGAATCCACATTTTTGCGCCAGTGTCGTCTCGCGTCGTATAGAGGTCGGTACGCCCTTGGTAGAGATGGTGTGAGGCACCCAAGTACTCACCATTGCATTGAATAATTGGCTTGCACGAGAAATTGTTCGGAGGCTGCCCAGATGCCGTATTAGCCTCTAACTCTCGATGAGTCAGGATAGAGCGATTATCGATCCCCGTCAGCCTTTCACCTGTACCCCTCCGAATCGGATCACAGCTGGCCACGGCATTCGCAACAATATCCTCCGGCCTGAATGCGGTCACTCCATGAGAGGTTCCCGCGCGAGTCAAATACACGGCCGTCGGGTATCCCGAAGCGGTCATACGCGGATCGACGAGCGACTGTGTGCGGTCATCCGACATAGCATACTGCTCGGCTGGCATTCCCGGCATTGCGCCAGTTACGGGATCCTGAAACTGCCAGCTCTTGGCCTCCATGTATTGGCCGTTCGGGGGCGCCAAGGGCGGCGCAGGGATCCTCAGTTTGATTAGCCTCCAGCCAATCTCAGCCTGTGCACGCTTCTGAAGATTCCAGCTTGGGACATTCGCCCCGTTGCACCAACTTGTGAATCCAGGGTCGCAATCGAGGATGATCGGACAAGGGGGAGGCCCGGCCACGTTCTGGTTGTGCCGGTCCAGGAGTTGTCGACCGGGAAGGAAGTACTCGTATTGGGGGTCCGTCGGGTCAATCCAGTGCGCTTCATCGAGCAGGCTGGCACTGTAGAGCGCGGGATCCTGCGGGCCGGCGCCTTGCGCCGTGGAGTCTGGACAGTTCGGAAGGTAGGGAGTCGGATTTGCACACGGGGAATTCGCCGTATCTGCGACCGGCGTGATCGCGTAATTGAGCGGATCGATGTACACAAGCTTGGGCGGGGCAAGCACGGATTCACGACTCAAGTATTCCGACTGAAAGAGGACCACGCCGGAGTTGAGACTGGAGACGAGACTGTCTTGGGCATGGAACGCCGCCCCGGCATACCGTGGCCACGCTGGTGTGACGGCCCCCGATCCGACAGGAACATCGTACGCTTCGGTCGCGTTGAGTTCTGAATTCACGTAGAGCCGATTGGAAATGCCGGGCACCTGGGGCCAGAACTCCAGCGTATTCCACAGCGGGTCCTTGGGATAGGACAGGGTGGTCCTCAGGGCCAAGGAATTTCCAGACGCGCTGAAGTCATGGTCATAGATCCAGAGCAGCGCGGGGGAGCCGCTCACCAAGTCAGGCGCGTATGGATCGAGGACAGGCTGCGTAAAGCAGATCGTGTTCCAGAATCCGTTCGGCGTGCTGGGCGCGAAACTGTCGTCCGCCTTGCTCGCCATTACGTCCGGCGCCACCGCGACGCACACTCTCTGCCCGGTGCAAATGGCCGCGATCTTCTCCGGATAGCCGACGACTGCTGTGGCCGTCGACGCGCCAAGCGGAAGGACAGCGCAACTCGGCGCACCCGTGAGGTCGGTGATCTCGAGGATTTCGCCGTGGTTCAGGGCGCCGTAGAGCATCGCTTTCGTCTGGGCGCCGAAGGCCACGCGCACGATGGCGAGGTCGCGCACGTGCTCGTTGGGGAGCCCGCCAGCGCACCCCGCAGCCGGCCAGATCTTCGTCTCGGCGAGCGACCACGAACCCGCACTGCCCGAGAGATCCACGCGCTGGATGCCACCTTCGCCCATCGCGACGTAGATGGAATCGCTGTCGCCTGGGTCAGCGGTCAGCGCCGTGCCGACCTCGTACGGGGTCGCGCCCGTGGTCACGCTGAAATAGCAGGTGGCCATCAGCAGAGGGACCGGCGTGCTGAGGTCGTAGGCCCGCAGCTCCGTCACCTCGCCCGCGGTCGCGTGGTCACTCCTCGATCCGAAGAGCGCGAACAACACGGGCGGCTGGTGATCCTTCAGAATCTCGACATCCACGCAGCGCTTGCGCTCGAACTGCTTGGGTGCAGGAAGCGCAATCGGAGGCTCGACGAGGTCGTCGAGGTACTGCGCGCAGCCTGTTGGATTCGAACCGAGAAACAGGCTCGAGCAGAGCGGCATGCGCCACAGACCCAGCGCCCCGCCCGCGATGAACAGGCTGTCGTCCAGGTGTCCGGCCTGGGGGGCGAAGTAGCGCATCGCGAGCGGCTGGCAATCGGGCATCGAGTGCTTGTCCACTCGGATCGGGGCGACAGCCGAGCCCTGGTCCACCCGCACGACGTCGATGGTCGCCCCGCGTGCTACGAAGGCTCGCGTGCCATCGGGCGTCACCTCCATGCACAGCTGCTCACCCTCCGTCTGCGAGGACACGAGGTGATCGAGCGGTCCCTGCATCGCTGCCGCGATCGCGACAGAGCGACAGAGCGACAGAGCGAGAGAGCGACAGAGCGACAGAGCGACAGAGCGAGAGAGCGACATCGCGAGCATTCCGTGGCCTCCTTCTCCCCGCACGCGTCTGGCCTGTCGTCGGCGGAAAGCAGCCGAGGGAATAGTCAGCAAGTTCGAGCGCGAGGCTGATTGAAAGCTATCCAGCCCCCCCGCATCCTGCAAGCTGGAAAATGCCAGCACTCCGGTGGGTCGGGGATCTCTGTCGGGACCACGGGTCGTCGAAGCCCCAGGGGCTCCCAGAGGAGCCGAGGCCCCCCCCAGACTCGCGGACCGATCGCACCTCGCCGCTCAGGTCCCCGAAACGCGCGCGCCCAACCTCTGCAGCTCGCTCCAGAATCCCGGCCAGCTCTTGTTGACGCATCTCGCGTCCTTCACGCGCACGCCCGGCCGCACGAGACCCAGCAGCGCGAAGGCGAACGCCATGCGATGGTCCGCGCGCGGGTCGAGCACGACATCGCGCACTTCCCCCATCTGCCGCGGCCCCACGCGCAGGAAATCCGGCCCGCTCTCGCAGGCGATGCCGGCGGTCTCGAAGCCGTGCGCGAGCACGTCGATGCGCGGGCTCTCCTTCAACGGCAGTGTGCCCAAGCCCGTGAGCAGCGTCCCTGCGCCACCCTCCCAGGCGTGCGCGGCTGCGACCGCGGCGAGCACGGGCGCGAGATCGGGCTCGTCGTGCAAGTTGAGCAGCACCTCGCGCGTCGGCCGGCCGTGCGCGCGCAGGCGGTCGGGCAGCGCCTCGGTCTCGCAGCCAAAGCGCGCGAGGTGGTCGACGATGCGCACGTCGCCCTGGCTCGAACCTGAGCCGAGGCCGCGCACCTCGACCTCGCCGCCCGAGAGGCAGCCCGCGGCTAGCACGACCGCAGCGTTCGAGGCGTCGGGCTCGATCGTGATCGGCTCCTCGGGCGCGCGCAATCCGCCGCGCAGTTCGAAGTAGAGCGAGGCGTCGCCCGGCGTGGCCGTGACGCGCACGCCGAAGTGGCGCAGCATGGAACGCGTCAGCTCGAGGTAGGGCCGGCTCGGCAGCGCGCCCTCGACGCGCACGAGGTGCTCGCCCGGCCAGGCCGAGAGCGCGACGAGCAGCGCGCTCACTTCTTGGCTCGAGACCGGGTCGACGAGACTCAACGTGTCGGGCGGCCCGATCGGGTGCACGCGCAGCGGCCAGCCCAGCGAATCGTCCGGCTCCATGCGCACGCCACCCTGGCGCAGCGCGCGCAGCAGCGGCGCGCTCGTGCGGCGCACGAGCGTGCCCGCGGGGACGAGGTCGAAGCTCCCGCTCGCGCGGCCGCACAGGCCGGTGATCGCGGTCGCCATGCGCGCGAGCGTGCCCGACTCGCCCAGCAGCAGCGGATCGCTCGCCTGCCACCCGCGCTCGGGACCCGGCGGACGGCCCTCGACCGCGACGGCGGCCGGGGCGAGCGTCTCGACGCGCACGCCGGCGCTCTCGATCAGGCCGCGCGTCGAGCGCACGTCGTCGCTCCCGGGGAGGCCCGCCAAACGCGTCCGACCTCCGCTGAGCGAGGCCAACAAGAGCGCGCGCTGCGCGATCGATTTCGATCCGGGAACGCGAGCTGCTCCGCGCAACTCCGTTCCTGGACAGAGCCCTAGGATCGAGGAATCGTCCATGTGTGGGCCCGGATTGTAGCGGCGCGCGCGCCTTGCCATACTCCGCACCATGGCCACCTCACACGTGTTTCTTGGGCGCGACGAGCGCGTGCCCGGCCTGAAGCTCTTGGCTTCGGGAAAGGTCCGCGACATCTATGAACTCGACGCCCAGCGGCTGCTCTTCGTCACGACCGACCGCGTGTCGGCCTTCGACGTGGTCATGCGCGAAGGCATCCCCTACAAGGGCCAGGTCCTGACCGCGATCTCGGTCTGGTGGTTCGAACGCACGCGCGACGTGATCCAGAATCACCTCGAGAGCGCGCGCGTCGAAGACATCCCGGGCCTGTCCGCGGAATGGCGCGACAAGCTCGCTGGCCGCGTGATGATCGTGAAGCGCGCCCAGCCGACGAGCGTCGAGTGGGTCGTGCGCGGCTACCTCGCCGGCTCGGGCTGGAAGGAGTACCAGAAGGCCGGGACGGTGTGCGGGATCGCGCTGCCGAAGGGGCTCCAGCAGTCCTCGAAGCTGCCCAAGGCGATCCTGACGCCGACCACCAAGGAGGAGACGCACGACCTGCCGCTGACGCCCGCGGAAGCGCGCGAGCGCGTCGGCCCGGCGCTCTTCGACCCGGCCGAGAAGGCCGCGCTGGCGCTCTTCGCGCGCGGCACGCAGGAGCTCGAGAAGCTCGGCATCCTGCTCTGCGACACGAAGTTCGAATTCGGCCTGCGCGAGGGCAAGCTGATGCTGATCGACGAGGTGCTGACGCCCGACAGCTCGCGCTTCTGGAATCGCGCCGATTGGAAGCTCGGCATCAGCCCGCCGAGCTACGACAAGCAGATCCTGCGCGACTGGCTCGAAGCACAACCCTGGGACAAGAATCCGCCGCCGCCCAAGCTCGACCCCAAGGTCATGGCGCGTGTCGGCGAGCGCTACCTCGAGATCTGCGAGAAGATCACCGGCGGCATGCCGACGGGGGTGGCCGTATGAAGGTCGCGCTCTTGATGGGTTCGGACTCGGACTACCCGCGCCTGGAGCCCTGCGTCGCACGCCTGAAGGAGTTCGGGATCGAGGTCGAGGTGCGCGTGCTCTCCGCGCACCGCACGCCCGACCAGGTGGTCGAGTTCGTGCGCGGCGCGCCCGCGCGCGGGGTCAAGCTGTTCCTCGCCGCCGCCGGCGGCGCGGCGCACCTGGCGGGAGTGGTCTCGGGCCACACCGACCTGCCCGTGATCGGCATCCCGCTCGACAACCCGCCGCTCGGCGGCCTGGACGCGCTGCTCGCGACCGTGCAGATGCCCGGTGGAGTGCCCGTCGCGACCTTCGGCGTCGGCAGCGGCGGCCCGGTCAACGCGGCGATCTTCGCTGCGCGCGTGCTCGCGCTCTCCGACGCGGGCCTCGCCGCGCGCGTGAAGCGCTTCCGCGAGAGCCAGGCCGAGGGCGTGCTGGCGAAAGACCGCGCGCTGCAGAAGAAGCTCGGGGGCTAGTCGCGCAGCGAAGCACGCCCCGTCAGTGTCCGCTGCGCCCGCTGCGCCGCGGCGATCACTTGAGCATCGGCCGAGTTCAACAGGCTGTCGAGCCCCTGCGTGCCGGCCATCGAGCCGAGTTGCTCGAGCGCGGCGCAGGCCGCGCAGAGCAGCGCGGGATCCTCGTGCACGAGCAGCCGCGAGACCGCTCCGGCAGACTCGTGGCGGTAGAGCGGATGGCGCGTGAGCTCGCGCAGTGCCTCGACCACACGCGCGGGATCCGGGGATTCGAGAGCCTGCATCTCGAGCGGACGCTCCGCATCCGACCAGGCGACCTCAGAGCGCAACCAGGACTCCCAGTCCGCGCGCTCCACGAACAGCTGCCCGCCGGAGACGCGCTTCAAGGCCCACAGCGCCGCCTGCACGACGCGTCCGTCGGGATCGGCGAGTGCGTCGCACAGCGCCTGCGCATGTGTCGGATCGCACACGCGCCCGAAGGCGAGCAGCGCGTTCGAGCGCACGAGCGGATCCTCGTCGGCGAGGAAGCTCCCGAGCCAGGCGAGCTGCAATTCGTCGAGCGCGCCCAGGCTCGCCGCGCCCAGTTCGGGAAGGCGTTCGAGCAGGGCGAGATCGAGCTCGCGATCGCGTCCGCGCAGGTTCCAGAGCACGTCCATGCCCTGCCGCTGAGCGGCTTGTGCACACGCATTCACCACCGCGGGCAGCAGCCTGCGCTCGAGCGTGCGCGTGGACTTCGCCAGGGCCTCGAAGCTCTCGGGGGAACGGGCGAGGCCGCACGAGAGCGCCTCCTCGAGTTGCGCGCGCACGTAGGCGCGCTGCAGATGGAGCTCCTCGATGCCTCCCGCCAGCTCGAGCCAGCAGGGGAACACGCCACGCCCGCGGCCCACTTCGGCGAGCAAATGCAAGCCCACCAGGCGCAGCGGGAGTTCCGAGCGGCCGCCGCACTGCAACTGCAGCGCGAGCGTCACGGAGTCGGCGGGCAACTGGAGCAGCGCGGCCGAGAGCAGGGCGGCCTCGCCGGCACGCTCGTTCTCCGCCTCGGCGCGCGTGAGCCCGCTCGCCTCCCAGTCGGTCGGCGGGATCGTTCCGCAGAGCAGCCCGACGTAGAGCGGAGCGGCGCGCGCACCGACTCCCACGAGTTCCTGCACGAGCTCCGCGTCCGGCCGTCCGCCGCGGTGGCGCGGGTCGAGCAGGCGCCGCACCGAGCGCGATTCCCTCGCGTCCTCCTGCGCGCTCCCGATCGCCGAGAGCGCCACGAGTGTCGCGAGAAGGGGCAGCCAGCGTTCTAGCCTCACGGGACCGCCACCTCGCGCCACAGGCTGATCTTGAGGCCGCTCGAGGTCGCCGTGGTCTTCGGGAGTCCGGGCAGCGCGATCTTCTTGGTCGAGATGCGGTTGTCGAAGTTGACCGTCAGTTTCGAGTGGGCCTTGCCGACGTCGCGGTTGATCGCGACCTGGTTGCCGGCGGTCATGTTGCCGTCGACGCTCACGATCGCCGACCCGGTCGCGCTCAGGTTGTTGTCGTAGAAGTTGTTCTCGGCGTACATGTACGCGGACATGTGCTCGAGCGTGCCGAAGGTCGGGTCGCCGAAGTAGATGTTGCCGCTGTCTTTGACCGCCGGATCCTTGAGCGCGATCAGCGCGATCCCGTCCTTGTTCTTGTCCTTCAGGTACAGGTTGTCCGACATGTAGATGTTCCCGCTGACGACGATCGTGATCTGCACGCCGCCGCTGGGGCTGGCGAACTCCATCGACATGCTGCTCAAATTGTGCACCCACAGATTGCCGTCGATGTAATAGACCTTGTTATTGCCCTGCGTTGCGCCCTTCGTGACCGCTGGATCGCTGAGCTGGATCATGAACGGATCGGAGCCGTCCGACTTCGGGTCCGTGTGCAGTGCGACGTAGGGGTCCTCGAGGAAGTAGTCGTCCTTGGCCGTCGTGCTCGTGTTGGCGGTGCGGTCGTTCGGATTCAGGCGGAAGATGTGCGCCGGATCCGTCGCGGGCATCTGCCAGGCCTTTCCGCCGCCCGTTCCCGAGGCGTACTTGGCCGCCTTGAACGTCTTGGCGACATCCACGTCGTTGTTCGTCGCGTAGTGCATGCCCGTGATGTCGGGCAGCGGCTGCGACTGGCCCTGCACGGCGGCGCGCGGCGTGCCGTCCTTCTCGGGCAGGATCGTGCTGGAAGACGCGCTCACGAGCCCCAGCGCGCGCGGCGTCCCGTCGATGGTCGCGTCGCCGTTGAACACCACGTTTTGTCCGCTGTAGATGTTGCCTGAGATCTTGTCGGCCGAGGTCTTGGTGCCGCCGAACTTCATCACGTAGCTCGGGTCTCCCGAGGAATTGCCCGCGAAAAGCGCGTTGTCGTAGATGCCGCCGGACTGCGGCGTGAGCGTGACCTCGAGCGCGCGCCGCGCCAGCCCGGTGGTTCCGACGCTGGTGATGGTCCAGCTCTTGTCCAGGTTCTGCACGGCGCCCCCCCAGAATCCGCCCGAGGCGAAGGCGCTTGGTGCGCCGACGCTGCCCAGGCTCGGCTGCTGGCCGCGAACGAGTTGCTGCATCGCGCTGGCGACCCCGGCTTCGGCCGCGTACAGCGCGCGCGTACGCTCGATCTCCGCGCCGATCTGGCGCTTGCTGGCGATGCTGCTGGTCAGCGCTGCGGCGCTCAGGCCGAGCAGCACGGTCATCGTCACGATCGAGACGAGCAGCGCATTGCCTTCGTTCGACTTGCCTCGGTGTTGCCTCAGGATCATGGTCGCGTTGCCCTCAATTGCGCAGGCGCACCTGCGTCTGACTCGTCACCCAAACCTGGTTCCCGTCCGGATCGAGGTCGGCGAGCGTCACGCGGATCGTGAGCTGGTCCCCCACGAGCAGGAACGAGAGTCCCTTCTCGTCGATCAGGCCATTGCCGTTGTCGTCCTTGCCGTTCGCGGTCTCGCCCTCGAAGCAGGCCGCCACGTGCGTGGCAAGCACGGTCTCGACCTGGCTCGGACCGTCCGGATCGCGCACGAGCACGATCCGGCCGTCGGCGTCCGGCGCCGCCGCGTGGCCGGCGTGTTCACCCCCGTGCTCATGCTCGTCGCCTTCACTGTGCGGTGCAGACAAGGAGGCGAGCTCGTAGCAGATGCGCAGCTTCGGGCCCCAGCTCACGACTCCGCCGGCGATCCCGGTCGGAGTGCGGAAGTCCAGCGTCGAGCTGCCGAAGGGCGCGCTCGGCGCCGCGGAGAAGGTCGCCTTGCTCGCCGTGGACAATTCGTCGACCATGCGCGCGACGACGAGCTGCGCGCGCTGCCTGAGGGTGTCGCGCGCCAGGGTCGAGCGGAAGACCTCGTTGCCGGTCTTCGTCACGAGCGCCACGGAGAGCAGCACCAGCGTCATCACGGCGGTCGAGACGACGACCTCGAGCAGCGTGAGTCCGGTCCGGGACGTTCGGGCGGAATGCAGCATCGATTTCATCCCTAGCGAGTCCTGTCCATGAGGACGTTGTCGATCTCGAGGCTCGAGTTCCCTGCCGGGCCGCGCCAGCGCACGATCACGCGCACCGGGAGCACCACGTAGGCGCCCGTCATGGCGCCGGCACCGACCACGCCGTCGCCGTTGAGGTCGCGTGGCATGCCGATGTGCGAGTCGAAGAGGTTCTCGCTGAGCTGCTGCCCGAGCCCCCCGAGCGTCGGGAAGACGACCTCCCCCACGAAGCCGTCGGCGTCGTCGCGCTGCGTGTTCAGTCCCACGACGGCGAAGTTCGGGCCCGGCGCAGTCCCCGGACCGGAAGGATCGTCGGCCTTCGAAGAGTTGTACAGCGCGAAGGACCCGCCGAAATCGGCGTTCTCGAGCTGCTCCATCTGCGCCCGCGCGGCCTCGTGCGCGAGCATGCGCTCGCGCGTCAGCTCGGACAGGCGTCCGCTGCTCGTGATCGCGGCCGAGAGCCCCAGGCAGCCGATCACGAGGATCGTCGCCGAGGCGATGACCTCGATGAGGGTGAAGCCCGAGCGTGACCGACGGGCGGTTTTCTGAGAGAGGTTCACTGCAACTTCCTGGATTGCTTGGGAAACCCGCGCGTGAGTTCGCTGTTACCCTGTGTCTCGATCCAGAGCCTTTCGAGACCGTAATGCGAATCGACATTCCTTTCGAAGTTGTATTTACTGTCACCCAGAAAAGCATGAACCTCGAAACCATTTCCTGGTCCGGCACTCTCGCCGGCCACGCGCGTCTGCTCGACCAGACTCTCCTTCCGCTGCAGCACGTCGTGCTCGAGATCCGCGACGTCGACGCGATGCGCGACGCCATCCGGCGCCTGGCCGTGCGCGGCGCTCCGGCGATCGGCGTCGCCGCGGCCTTCGGCGTGTTGCTCGCGCTGCGCGGACTCGACGACCACACCCCGACGAACGTCGTCGGGGTCGTGCGCGAAGCGGCCGCGACGCTCGCCAAGGCGCGGCCGACGGCCGTGAACCTGTTCTGGGCGCTCGACCGCATGGTCGCGCGCGCCGAGGCCGCACGCGCCGAGGGCCAGAGCGGCGAGGCGATCGGGGAGACGCTCTTCGCCGAGGCGCAGGCGATCGCGCGCGAGGACGCGCAGGCCTGCGAGCGCATGGGCGCGTACGGAGCCGAGCTCATCGCCGACGGCGCGACGCTGCTGACGCACTGCAACGCGGGTGCGCTGGCGACGGCCGGCATCGGCACCGCGCTCGCCCCGATCTACTGCGCCGCGCGCGCGGGCAAGCGCGTGCACGTCTTCGCCGACGAGACGCGTCCACTGCTGCAGGGCGCGCGTCTGACGGCCTGGGAACTGGCGCGCAACGGCATCGACGTCACGCTGATCACCGACAACATGGCTGGCAAGGTGATGCAGGAGGGCCGCATCGACGCGGTTTTCGTCGGCGCCGACCGCATCGCGCGCAACGGCGACGTGTGCAACAAGATCGGCACCTACTCGGTCGCGACGCTGGCGCGCGCGCACTCGATCCCCTTCTACGTCGTGGCGCCGCTCTCGACCTTCGACCCGAGCGTGCGCGAGGGTGCCGGCATCCCGATCGAGGAGCGCGCCGCGGACGAGGTCACGCAGGGTTTCGGCCGGCGCACCGCCCCCGAGGGTGTGCGCGTCTACAACCCGGCCTTCGACGTGACGCCTGCGCGCCTGGTGAGCGCGATCATCACCGAGGCGGGGATCGTGCGCGAACCCGACGAGGCGCGCGTGCTCGCGCTCCTGCGCGGCGCCGGCGTCGATCCGGATGCGCCGCGAGCGCATTCGGGCCGTCGGCCGGGGACCTGAAAGAACTTCCGTGCAGACGGGGGCTGGATGCGTCCGATGAATTCGGCGCTCCGGCAGCTTCGCCGGACTCCTCCCCGGCAGACACGAAGCGACCCGACCATGGCATCCCCCCGCAAGAAGACCCCGGCCTCGAAGCAGTCCTCACCCGCCAAGCGCAGCAGCAAGCCGGCGGCGACGCCGCGCGCGAGCGCGGAGCCGGCCGAGGAATCCGAAGGCAACGAGCGCCGCGGCACGCCGCGTCCCGACGAGATGCCGCCCGAGGTGCTGGAGTTCATCCAGGCCATCGACGAGTACAAGCGCGTGCACCGCCGACCCTTCCCGACCTGGAGCGAAGTGCTCGAGATCGTGAAGACGCTCGGCTACGAGCGCGCCAGCTGAGCGGGCTTCAGCCGCGCAGCTGCGGATAGATCGGCCGCGCGCGCGCGAGTTCGCCGACCTCGCCGCGCACGCGAGCGCGCAGGCCCTCGTCTGTGGGATGCGCGAGCACATCCGCGATCCAGCCCGCCAGGCGCTGCATGTCCGCGCGGTTCAGGCCGCGCGTGGTCACCGCGGGCGTGCCCAGGCGGATGCCCGAGGCCTCCATCGGCGGACGCTGGTCGTAGGGAATCAGGTTCTTGTTGCAGGTCAGGTCGACTGCGTGCAGCAGGTCCTCGGCCTGCTTGCCCGAGAGGCCGATGCTGTTGACGTCGACGAGCATCAGGTGGTTGTCCGTGCCGCCCGAGACGATGCGCAACCCGCGCTCAGTGAGGCGCTCGGCCAGCTCGCGCGCGTTCTCGACCACCTGGCGCTGGTAGGCGGCGAAGGAGGGCTGCAACGCCTCGAGGAGGCCGACCGCCTTGGCCGCGATCACGTGCATCAGCGGGCCGCCCTGGTCGCCGGGGAAGACCGCGCTGTTGATCGGCTTGATCGTGTCGGCGCCGCACAGGATCAGGCCGCCGCGCGGGCCGCGCAGCGTCTTGTGCGTCGTGAGCGTGACCACGTCGGCGTGCCCGACCGGCGTGGGGTGCACACCCGCGGCGACCAGGCCGGCGATGTGCGCCATGTCGACCATCAGGATCGCTCCGACCTCGCGCGCGATCGCGGCGAAGGCCGGGAAGTCGAGCGTGCGCGAGTAGGCGCTCGCGCCCGCGAGCAGCAGCTTGGGCCGCACCTCGAGCGCGCGCTCGCGCACGCGCTGCATGTCGATGCGCTCGCTGCCCTTCTCCACGCCGTAGGAGTGGATCTCGTAGAACAGGCCCGAGAAGTTCTTCGGGTGGCCGTGGGAGAGGTGCCCGCCGTGGTCGAGCGAGAGCGCGAGAATGCGATCGCGCGGCTGCAAGAGCGCCATCAGCACCGCGATGTTGGCCTGCGTGCCGCTGTGCGGCTGCACGTTGGCGTGCGTGGAGCCGAAGAGCTGCTTGGCGCGCGTGCGCGCGAGCTCCTCGACGGTGTCGACGTGTTCGCATCCGCCGTAGTAGCGCCGGCCGGGGTAGCCCTCGGCGTACTTGTTCGTCAGCACGGTGCCCATCGCGTCCATCACCTCGCGCGAGGCGTGATTCTCCGACGCGATCAATTCGAGCTGCGCCTCCTGGCGCGCGCGCTCGGCTTCCACCGCGGCCCACAGCGCGCCGTCGGCGTGTCCCGTCGGCGCGGGTGCGATCGAGAGGCCGCTCACTTGCCACCTCCGTCGGCGGGAGCTTCGGGCAGCGCGCCCGTGCGCTTGTCGGCCGCGTAGAGGCCCGATTTCTCCGCATCGAGCTCGCCGGTCGCGCTCCAGTAGCGCCACTCGCCGGTCTTCTTCCCCAGCTCGTAGCGGCCGGCGAGCTTGGGCTTGCCGTCCTCGTAGAAAGCCTGGAGTTCGCCGTTCATCGCGCCCTCCTGGAACTCGACCGACTGCGAGAGCTGCGCGTTCTCGTACCAGACCGACCACTTGCCGTCGTTCTTGTCGGTCTTCATCGCGCCCTGCTTGGCGAGCATCCCGCTCGGGTGCCACTCTTTCCACTCGCCCTCTTTGTGGCCGGCTTTGAAGAAGCCCTCGGCTGCCTTCTGTCCGTTCGGGTGGTAGTGCGTGAAGAGTCCCTCGGGGAGGCCGTGCTGGAGGTGCATCTCCTCGAGCTTGCGTTCACTCTCGTCGTAGGTGGTCGAGAGGCCATCGCGCTTGCCGGCCTCCCACTGCTCTTCCTTCTTCTTGCGACCGCTGGGGTAGTACTCGATCCAGGTGCCGCTCGCGAGCCCGTCGGTGAACTGCCCGGCGACCTGGATGCGGCCGCTCGAGTCCCACCAGGTCCAGCTGCCGACCTGCTTGCCGTCCTTGCGCTCGCCCTCGGCCTTCTTCTGGCGGCCCTCGGCCCCCGGATACCACTCGGTGTCGACGCCGTCGCGCACCGCGGGTGCTCGCGGCGCAGGCGCCGGTGCGCCGGACTGCGCGAGCGCTGCGGGCTGGGTGGGCGGCGTCGCGCCCGGGAGCGAGACCGGCTTCGAGCCGGAGTCGTCGCCGCAGGAGCACAGGCACAGCGCGGCGGCGCACAGCCACGCGGGGAAAGAGGCACTCGTCTTCATCCCCTGATGCTATCCCAGGGGCTCGCCGGGCACCAAGACGGGCGTTGGAAGGCCGGGGCGGCGCGTGGATACTGGCGCGCCGGACATGCGCGGACCCCACCCGACCCGAGCGCGCCACGCGCGAACCTGGCTGCGCGCGGCGGCCCTCTGGCTGCTGCCCCTCTCCTGCTCGCGGCCCGGGCCGCGCTGGAACGTCGTGCTGATCACGCTCGACACGACACGCGCCGACGCGCTCTCGTGTTACGGAGGACCGAGCGCTGCGACGCCCGCGCTCGACGCGCTCGCGGCCGCGGGCACGCGCTTTGACCTTGCACTCTCGAGCGCTGCGCTGACGCCGGTCGCGCACGCCTCGATCCTCACCGGCCTGGAGAATCGCGAGCACGGCCTGCGCGTGATGTCCGCCGGCAGCGGCTTCCGCCTTCCACCGGACGTACCCACGCTCGCGAGCGTGTTGCGCGAACAGGGCTACGCGACGCTCGCCGTGCAGGGCGCTTTCCCCGTCTCGAGCTGGTTCGGCTTCGACCGCGGCTTCGAGCGCTTCGAGAGCTTCGACACGCGCATCGACCCCGGCTCGGAACGCAAGAACTGGAACGTGCTCGAGTTCCAGCGCCGCTCGGACGCGGTCACCGACCTGGCGCTGGAGTGCGTGCGCGGCGCGCGGCGACCGTTCTTCCTCTGGACGCACTACTGGGATCCGCACGACCCGCTGCTCATCCCGCCCGAGGAATTCCTGCCCGCCGACCTGCCGCGCGACGCACAGGGCCACCCGAGCGAGAGCCGCGCGCTGTACGACGCGGAGATCCGCTACATGGACCGCGAGATCGGCCGCCTCGTCGAAGGACTGAAGCGCAGCGGTGAATACGAACGCACGCTCTTCGTCGTCGTCGCCGACCACGGCGAGGGCCTGGGCGAGCACGGCTGGTGGCACCACCGCATCCTGTACCAGGAGGAGTTGCGCGTGCCGCTCCTGCTCGTCGTGCCCGGGCGCGCGAGCACGCCTCCGGTCGAGGCGCTGGTGCGCACGATCGACATCTACCCCACGCTGCTCGAGGCGCTCGGCCTGGACACGACCCCGCACGGATCGGCGCGCTCGCTGCTGCCGCTCCTGGACGGCCGCAGCGAGGAACCGCGCACGGCCTTCGCGGACGCGATCAACGGCTACGACCACAACGCGGCCATGCTCGCGCAGCGGCCGCTCGACGATTTCGTGTACGCCGTCGTGCGCGAGGGCTGGAAGCTCCTCTACCGGCCCGCACACCGCGAGGCGAACGAACTCTTCGAGCTCGCGAGCGATCCGCGCGAGGCGCGCAACCGCTTCGCGAGCGAGCCCGCGCGCGCGCTCGAACTCGAGCTCGCCCTCGCGCGCGAGCAGCCCTTCGTCACGCGGCCCTTCCCCGACGAACCGGCGCAGCAGCAGGGCGTGAGCAACGTGCTGCAGGCCCTCGGCTACACCGCCGCCGCGCGCAGCGGCCCGGCCGCGGAGGCCTGGCGCTGGTCCTGTCCCGCGCATCCGCAGACCGAGTTCGAGAGCAACCGCCCCTGCAAGGAGTGCGGCTCGCCGATGCTGCCCTTCGTACGCGGGCGCTAGGCGGGCGCCGCTCGACGCCCGCCCCGCGCACGGAACTACTGACAGGGATCGTTGGGCTGGCCCGGCGTGCCCGTATCGGGGCTGCCGAGCTCCCAGTGCGACTGCGACTCGCACCACTCGCCCGGGTCGTCGTTGTAGTAGACCGAGCGGAAGTTCTCGTTCAGCTGGATCGAGCGGCCCGGCGTGTGCGGGTAGTTGACGTTGTCGAACTCGACGCGGTCGACCAGCGTGCCGTCGGGCTTGGAGAGGACGATCTGGTCCGCCGCGCTGTTGCTGAGCGTGAAGCCGCTGTAGACGTAGTTCACCGGCACCATGCCGTTGGTCATCATGTTGCCGTCGATCCCGAGCACGAAACGCTCGCCCGGGCGCATGATCAGCGCGGTCGTCCCGCCGCTGGAGAGCGTGTGCGAGTTGCCCGCATCGTCCGAGAGCGTCCAGCCGTCGAGGTTGCAGCGCCACGAGAGCGAGTTCCAGATCTCGATCCACTCGCCGTGCGCGTCGCTGACGATCGTGGGGTCCTTCTGCAACTCGGTGATCACCACCTGGCCGCTCTGCGCAGGCGAGCCGAGCGCGAGCCACGAGCTCTGGAAGGCGGGCGGCGCGACGGTCTGACAGGCGAAAGGTGTCGCGGGGGATTGCGGTGCCGCACCCGCGGGGGCAGCGAGGAGTACGAGAGAGCCGAAACAGGCGATTCGAAGGCCGAGGGCGAATTTCATGGGATGTCTCCGGGTGTGTGCGCAGCCCCCGCACCAGTGCGGGGCCTGTGCCCGGAGGACGCCCCGGGGGCCCGAATCGACCCGCTCGCGGCCGGAGGTGGAAAATTCCGCGCCCCGGGGAGGCTACGCATTGCGGGGAGCTTGACCGCTGCGCGGAAGCGGGGGAACATTCACTCTGCGGGTTCTATCTGCGGAGGGCCCAAAACTCCCCGCGATCCTCGTCCTCCAGCTCACCCATCCAGGATCATGCACCTTCGACTCCCCACTTCGTCCCGTCGCGCCGCGCTCCTCGCCGCCGTCCTCCTCTCGACCGGGCTCGGCATCGCCGCCACGACCCTCCTCACGAACCTGCCCCTGCCGACGGACGGGAACGACTTCCACGAGCCAGGCACGCAGCCCCTGACGCTGCAGAACACGATCCTCGACTCGACGAACTGCTCGAGTTGCCACGGCTACTACGACGAGACGCAGGAGCCCTACCGCCGCTGGGCCTCGAGCATGATGGGCCAGGCCGGGCGCGACCCGATCTTCTACGCCACGCTCGCGATCGCCAACCAGGACGCGGCCGAGTCCGGTCAGCTGTGCCTGCGCTGCCACGCGCCGGGCGCCTTCCTCGACGGACGCGGCGCGCCCGGGGACGGATCGGCGCTCGATCCCGCGCAGGGCGACCTCGACGGCGTCACGTGCAACTTCTGTCACCGGCTGACCGACCCGGTCTACCAGCCGGGCATCAGCCCGCTCGACGACCAGGCCGTGATCGCCGGTCTGACCGAGCCGCCGGTCGCCTCGCCGCACACCGGCCAGTACGTGATCGACCCCTACGACCGCCGTCGCGGCCCCTTCGATCTGGGCCCGCTCTTTGGCTACCACGCCTGGGAACAGTCGCCCTACCACCTCGACTCGCGCCTGTGCGGCAACTGCCATGACGTGTCGAACCCGGCCTTCTCGCGCCAGCCGAGCGGCAGCTACCAGCTCAACGCCACGAGCCAGCCGCACCCGACGCAGGAAGCCGCGGACGAGTTCCCCGTCGAGCGCACGTTCAGCGAGTGGAGCCTGAGCGACTACGCCAAGCGCGCGCTCGACACCAACGGCCGCTTCGGCGGCGACAAGCGCTTCGTCTCGAGCTGCCAGGATTGCCACATGCCGAAGATCACCGGCACCGCGTGCATCCCGGTGCTCGGCGGCGCGGTGCGCCCCGACTTGCCGCAGCACAACTTCAGCGGCGCGAACTCATGGGTGCTCTCGGCCGTGTTGAGCCTGTACCCGGGCCAGACCGGCATGACCGCGGCGAGCGTCGCGGCGAGCCAGGCGCGCAACCGCGCCATGCTGACCGCGGGCAGCGACCTCGACCTGCTCTACGACGCCAGCGGACTGCACGTGCGCGTCGTGAACCACGGCGGCCACAAGCTGCCCACGGGCTACGGCGAAGGCCGCCGCGCGTGGGTCAACGTGCGCTTCTTCGACAGCCTCGGCCAGCAGATCGACGAGCGCGGCGCCTACGACGACAACACCGCGATCCTGACCGAGAGCAACACGAAGGTCTACGAGATCCGCCACGGCCTCGACGCGTACATGTCGGGCGTGACCGGGTTGCCGCAGGGCCCGAGCTTCCACTTCGTGCTCAACAACACCGTGGTCAAGGACAACCGCATCCCGCCGCCGGGCTTCACGAACTACGGCTTCTACCAGATCCAGGACGAGCCGGTGGCCGCGAACTACGCCGACTGCCAGTACTGGGATGACACGCTCTTCGTGCCCCCCGCTGGTGCGGCGAGCGCGCAGGTGCGGCTCTACCACCAGACGACCACCAAGGAATACATCGAGTTCCTGCAGAACGAGAACACGACCAACAACGCCGGTCAGACCGCCTACAACCAGTGGCTCGCGCACGGCAAGAGCGCCCCGGTGCAGATGCAGCTGGCGACGATCGACCTCAGCGCGGGCGCGCACTTCGACCCGCTCGCCTACGGTCTGGCCAAGCGCCTCTCGGGCGGCCGCGTTCCCGAACTGGGCTACAGCGGCACCGCGCAGCTGGGCTCGGGTTCGCTCAACCTCGAGATCCGCGTCGGCGTGCCGAACCAGATCGCGCTCGCGCTGTGGAGCCCGAACATGGCTTGCACACCGTTCCAGGGCGGCACGCGCTACGTCGGCAGCCCGAGCTTCCGCACCAGCGCGGTCACGCTCTCGTCGACCGGCTCGGGCACGATCCCGATCTCGAACCTGGGCATCCAGCCCGGCGACGTGCGCAACTACCAGGTCGTGATGCGCGACCCCGGCGATGCCCACGGAGTCGGACTCACCAACGGTCTGCACGTCGAGTTCAGCCAGTGAGCTCGCCCTTCAGGGCTTGATCGCGACGCTCGCGGGAAAGACGAGACCCTCGTCGCCCGCGAGCGACGTTTTGACGAGCGTCGCAAGGCTCGCCACAGGCTTGCCGCGGTAGACCTGCTTGTCGTTGAGGAGCACGACGAGTTCGCGCGCCGGATCCGCGACGCGCTCGTCGATCAGCACTTCGAGGTGCTCGGGCTTGGGATCGCCGCGCAGTCGGATCTCGTTCTTCTCGCGGTCGATCTCGGCCTCGAGCAGCGCGCCGCGCCGCGGGTGTTCCCACGCGAGCCAGTAGAACTGCGATTTCCAGTCGAGCACCGGCTGCCAGACGATCTTCTGCGGGCGCGGGTCGCGAACATCGGCCGCGATCTTCGCGAGCAGCGCCGCCATCCCGCCCGGCGGGTATTCGTGCGCGTGGCCGTCGAGCTCCCAGTACTCGTGCACGAAACCACCCCAGCGCGCCTGGGCCTCCCCCAGCTTCTTCACCGCGATCTGATTCGCCGCCGGCGGCACACGCGGGTCGTCCAGGCTCTGGTAGATCACGATCGGAACGTTGCGCAGACTCGGGATCACGCCCTCGATCACGTCCTCGTAGCCGCCCGAGGGGCCGCTGACCGGCGTCGGTGCGCCGGCCGAGGCCGCCAGCCCCGCGACGCGGTCGGCATGGTGCGCGCCGATCGTCCAGGTGCCGTAGCCGCCCATCGAGTGGCCCGAGAGATAGACGTGGTCAGCCTCGATCTTCCACGTGCGCAGCGCGGCCTCGACGAGTTGCATCACGAACTCCTCGCTGCCGCTGTCGGTCCAGCCGTGCTCGGTCTTTTCAAGCACCTCGGGCGCGATCATCAGCCAGTCGAGCTTCTTCGCCGCGGCCTGGTAGGCATCGGCCGCCTCGCCCGCGTCGCCCGCGCCCGCTCCGCCGCCGTGCATCGCGATCAACAGGCCCTTGGGGCGTCCGGTCTCGCCGCCGACGATGTACAGACCGCGCTCCTTGGGTTTGTCCCACAACCAGTGCCGTCCGCTCTGCTTCTCGAGCTTGCGGCCCTTCGCCAGCGCCTTTCCGATCACGCCTTTCCACTTCGCGACGTCCTTGTCGGAGAGTGGCGGCAGGCCCTCGAGCTGCGCGAGCAGGCGCGCGCGCTCGCCGCGCCCCTCGCGCGTCCAGCCGTCGGTCGCGCACAGCGCGTTCACGAGCGCGACCGGATCAGCGGCTTTCGACGGCGCGCTCTTCTGCGCGGCGCACACGACACTGACGAGCAGGATCGACGCGAGCTTCACGGGACACCTCCAGGAGCACTATGCTGCACCCAAGTCATGAAGATCCTCAAGCGTCTGCTCGTCCTCGGCTTCCTCCTGCTCCTCCTCGCCGCGGGCGGAGTGTTCCTGTTCCTGGGCACGATCGTGCGCAAGGCGGTCGAGACGGGCGGCAGCGCGGCCGCGGGGGTTCCGACCACGCTCGAAGCGGTGGACGCCTCGCCGTTCTCCGGATCCTTCGGCCTGGCTGGCTTCGCGATCGCGAATCCCCCGGGATACCGCCCAGAGCCCTTCCTCGCGCTCAAGAGCGCGCGCGCACGCTGGCAGAACGGCACGCTGTTCTCCGACAAGCTCGCCATCGACGAGTTCGCGCTCGAAGGCCTGCAGCTGGATCTGGAGCGCAACGCGTCGGGCAGCAACTGGGACACGATCCTCTCCAACCTGCAGAAATCCGCGGGTGGCTCGGGCTCGCAGGGACCGGCGCAGCCCACCGAGCCCGCGAGCGAGAGCGGCGGACGCACGCTCGCGATCAAGTTGCTCACGATCCGCGACACGCGCTGCGCGCTGCACGTCTCCGGCCTGCCCGCGCTCGACGGCGACTACGAGGTCAAGGTGCCCGAAATCCGCATCGAGAACCTCGACACGAGCGGCAGCACGGCGCAGATCGCGGGCAAGATCACCAAGGCGATCGTCGAAGCGGTGCTCGCGCAGGCCGCGAGCTCGGGCAATGGAGTGTTCCCCGCCGACGTGCTCAAGGACCTGAAGAGCGGGCTGAAGCAGGTCGGCCAGGATCTCGGCAAGCAAGTCGAGTCGCAGCTGAAGGACGCGCTGCAGGGCAAGAAAGTCGACCCCGGCGCGGCGCTCGACCAGGCCGAGAAGGGCGTCAAGGACCTCTTCGGCAAGAAGAAGAAGCCCTAGCCGTACCACTCCTTCCAGCGCTGGTAGACCTTGGCGCGCGAGATGCCGAGCAACTCCGCCGCCTTGGTCTTGTCGCCGCCGCAGGCCGCGACCGCGCGCTCGATCGCGCGCCGCTCGACGGCGTCGAGCGACTCGATCGGCGCGGCAGCCTCGCCCGAGGAGTCCAGGCGCGTGGAGCCGGGCTCGCGCACGAGCGCAGCGTCCTCGAGGTCGCCCTCGCTGAGCACGCACAGGCGCGCGATCTCGTTCGAGAGCTCGCGCACGTTGCCCTGCCACTCGCGCCGGCACAGCGCGGCGAGCACCGCCGGCGAGACCGCGCGCACCCGACCGCTGCGCACGGACTCCAAGCGCAGGAAATGGTCGACGAGTTCGGGGACGTCCTCGACGCGTTCGGCCAGCGTCGGCAGTTCGATGCGCATCCCGTCGAGGCGGTAGTAGAGGTCCGCGCGGAAGCGTCCGCCGCGCACCTCGGCCTCGAGGTCGCGGTTGGTCGCCGCGACCAGGCGGATGTCGACCTCGCGCACACGCGTGTCGCCCAGACGGCGCACCTCGGAGGTCTCGATCACGCGCAACAGCTTCGCCTGCAACTCGAGCGGCAATTCGCCGAGCTCGTCGAGGAACAGCGTGCCGCCGTCGGCGCGCTCGAACAGGCCCTGGCGGTCCTCCTCCGACCCGGTGAAAGCGCCCTTGCGCGAGCCGAAGAGTTCGGCCTCGATCAGCGAAGCCGGAAAAGCGGCGCAGTTCTCCGAGACGAAGGGCTTGTCCTTGCGCGGCGAAAGCGCGTGCAGCGCGCGCGCAGCAAGCTCCTTGCCGGTGCCGCTCGCGCCCGAGACGAGAACCGGCAGTCGCGCGGGCGCGGCGCGCTCGATCAGCTGGTGCACGCGGCGCATCGCGGGCGAGCTCCCGACGAGGCCGCTCGGGGGAACGGCGAGCTGCGCGTGGCGGATGACCGCGCGCGCCGTGCGCAGGTCGCTCTCCTTGCGCACGACCTCGCGGTTGAGCTCGAGGTTGAGTTCGCGAATGCGTTCGGTACGGCGCACCTGGCGGATGGCGAGCGCCGCCTGGTCGGCCAGCAGCGAGAGCAGTCGCTCGGCGCGCTCTGCGAAGGCGCCCGCGCGCACGCGGTGGTCGACGTAGACGACACCCGAGAGCTGCTCGTCGATCACGAACGGCACACACAGGATCGAGCGCAGTTCCAGCGCCGTGACGCTCGGCGCCGCGCCGAGATCCGGATCGTCCGACGCGTTGGAGAAGCGCAAGGGCTTGCCCTCTTCCAGCGCGCGGCGCACGATGCTGCGCGAGAGTTCGAGCTCGGGCTCGTCCATGCCTCCGCGGCGCGAGTCGAACGCCGTGTCGATGCGCAACTCGCCCTTCTCGGCCAGCACGAGGAAGCCGCGTTCGCCACCGCTGACCGAGAGTGCACTCTCGACGATCGTCCCGAGCAGGCCCGGCAGGTCCTCCTGCAGCACGAGACGATGGTTGATCTCCAGGATCTTGAGCATGTCCATGTCGAATTCCTCGTCCTGCGCGCGGTTGCGCGCGCGAGAGATGTCGCGCGGCCAGGGATCTGGCCTCCCCAACAGCGAGAGCTCGAAGCGCGCGCGCTCCGTGGGCAGCAGTCCTGCCGTGCAGGCCGAGAGCAGCCGGTCGGCGCGTGCCAGCGCGCCCTGGGCCTCCGCGGCATCCTCGAGTCGCGCAGCAAGCCCAAGCCAGGCGCGCGCCGCACGATCATCGCGTCCGGTGCGCTCGAAAGCCTCCGCGGTCGAACGCAGCCGACGCCGGTCGCCCTCGCTCCAGGAGTCCTTGCCGAGCAGCTCCAGGAGCGCGCGTTCGTCGGGATTGGAGACCTGCGCATCCAGGCGCAGCAGCGCGAGCAGGTCACGCGCCTCGAGTGCGACGGCCGCCTGCCCGAGGTGTTCGGCGATCTCGAGCGCGCGCTGGGCACCCGCGATCGCACCCCAGGCTCGGCCCCCGTAACTCTCGGCGCGCGCGCGCAACAGCAGCACGCGCGGATCCGAATCCTGCATCAGCGCGGGTTGCGCGTCCAGCGGGCGCAGACGCGCGGCGACCTCTACGGCGCGCGCGCGCGGCAGCAGCGCATCCGCCGGCCGTCCGGCGGCTTCGAGCGCCGCAGCGCTGCGCCCCAGTTCCGCGAGCGCGGGCAGCACGCGGCCGCGGTCGGCCAGCAGCATGCCGAGCATCCCGCGCACGAGGCGCGCACCGCCTTGGTCTCCCAGCCGCTCGCGGATCAGCAGCGCGGACTCGAGCAACGGCTGCGCGCGCCCGAGTTCACCGGCCTCGCGCAGACTCACGCCCAACAGCGCGCGCGCCTGCGCGACCCCCGCGAGTGCACCCGCAGCCTCCGAGCGCTCGGCGGCGCGTTCGAAGCAACGCTGCGCTTCGGCGTGGTTGCCCTGCCGCCGCCGCAGCGTACCCAGGTTGAGTTGGGCTGCGGCCTCGGCGAGTGCGTCGCCAGCATCTGCGGCGGCCGCACGCCGGCGCTCGAGCAGCTCTTCGGCGGGCTCGAACTGGCCGACGCGGATCAGGCTCAAGGCGCGCAGCATGTCGAGGTTGATCTCCGTGCGCGCCTGGAAGGGTCGCCTCCCGGGCCCGGCGAGCGAGTCGAGGAAGGCCGCCAATTCGCCCTCGCGACGCGTCTCGTACAAGACCAGCGCGCGGCCCAACGCCGCTTCGCCCGCCTGCGCGGGGTCGAGCTCGGCAGCGCGCGTGAAATGCTCCAGCGCCTGAGCGTGTTCGTAGCTGCGCGCGCAGATCGTGCCGAGGGCGCGCTCACGCGCTGCCTCCCCGCTGCCGCCTGTGCCCGAAGGCATCGCCTCGATCAGCGAGCGGGCACGCTCGAGTTCCCCGAGCGAAGCCCAGGCGTGCGCCTCTTCGGCCAGAAGTTCTGGCGGCGGGAGCATGCCCTCGGTTTCGTACTCACGCCGCGCGCGTGCGCAGGCCTCGAGCGCACGCTCGGGCAGCCCACGATCGCGGAGTGTGGCGAGCGCCTCGAAGAAAGCCGCCAGGGCCTTGGCGTCGCGCGCCCCGAGCAGGCCGTGCAGGCGCACGAGGTAGTCCGGCTCACCGTGCTGCGCGAGCCAGACAGCGCGCGCGGCGTGTTGGGCCCGGCGCTCTCCCGGGCAGGACTCGGCGGGTGCACGCCCACGCAAGGTCCACACCGGCTGGGAGTCGGCGCCCGAATCCAGCAGACTGGCATTGCGCAGTTCCTCGGCAGCACCTTCGAATCGCTGCGGATCGAGGCCGGCGATCGCACACAGTTCGGCGGGATCGCTCTCCGGCCCGCAGACCTCGAGCGCGATTGCGAGCACACGCGCGTCCCCCTCCAGTTGCTCGGCGAGCCCGTGGGCCGGATCCACCGCGGCCAGGCTGCCCGCGATGCGCCAGCCGCCCTCCCCGCGCAGGAGCACGCCGGCGGCCCGCGCAGCATCGAGCCAGGCTTGCACGGCGGGCGCCAAGCCGCGCGACTGCGCCCACAGGACGGCCGTGAGTTCGTCCAGGCGCGCGTGCGCCGAGGCATCGAAGCCGCGGGCGAGTTCAAGGCGCAGTTCAGCGATCCCGACCGCCGGGGGGATCCACGGCTCGAGCCAGCCTTCCCCGGCGGGAGCGATGGGAAGGCCCAGGAGCGCCAGCCGCGTTCCGTGCGAGTCCCCGCCTGCGATCAGCGTGCGTGCAAGGTACTCGAGCGCTCGACGTCCGAGCGGCTCCCGCGCGGGCAGAGCAGCGAGAAGCAGCGCCCCCTCGCCGCGTTCGAGAGCGCGTTCGCACCACTGGTCGAGGTCGCGCGCCGATGCGGACGCGCGCAGGTCGGTGCGCGGATCGAGCGTCATTGCGCGCGCCCCGCGCAGGCTTGCCGCCAGGCGCAGTTCCTCGACCAGGGCCGCGCCGCCCTCGTCGTCGGAGAGTGCGATCTGGAAAACGCCCGAGGTCTGCCCGTCGGTGGAGAGCAGTCGATCGAGCAGATCCTCGAACCAGGCCCTTCGGCCAGCGCTCGGCGGCCAGACCCAGCGCTGAGTATCGGCCGCGCCGTGTGCCCCCCCCACGCTCGCGCGCAGGCGCGCCGCCACGAGGCTCGCGGAGGCGGGTCGCTGCGTCGGGTCGCGCAGGAGCAACTCCCCGACGAGCGTGCGCGCCCACTCGCACAGGTCTCCCAGCTCCCCCCCCGCGGCGACGAAGAAATCCTGGGCGGGGAATCGCGCGTAGAACCTCCCCAGGTCGCGCGCGCGCGGCGCCAGCGCATCGTAGAGCATCGCGCCCAGCGCAAAGAGGTCCGTGCGTGCGTCCAGCACCCCGCCGGAGAGTTGCTCCGGCGCGAGGGTTGCAAGGCTTCCGGCGACCTCGCCGTCGGCGCGCGAGCGGCCGAGCGCGGACGCCAGTCCGAAGTCGGTCAGCACCGGCAGGCCGTCGAGGCGCACAAGCACGTTTCCGGGCTTGAGGTCGGCGTGCACGAACCCAGCGTCGTGGAGCGCTTGTAGTCCGTCGCAGATCCCGGCGAAGACGCGCGCGACCTCGCGCTCGCGCGCAGGACCCGTCGCGGGCAGAGCAGCCAGATGCTGGTCCAGAGTGTGCCCATCGATCCAAGTCCTCGCGAAGTACACCTCTCCCGGGGTGCGCGAGAGACCGTGATCCACGAGCCGCGCAAGCTGAGGATGTTCGAGTGCCGACAGGACGCGCAACTCCGCCAAGGCGTCGCGTGCCGCGCCGGCCCGGATGCTGCGCACGACGACCGGGCGAGCCCCGCGCTCGCAGAGCATCACCGTGCCCTGCGTGCCCTGTGCCAGCACCCGGAGCAGGGCATACCCCTCCGGCACCTGCATGTTGAGATCGGACTCAGCCATCCGTCCAAATACTAGACGAGGCTCCAGGCGATAGACAGCGGGCTCCGCCCAGAGAACTTGGGACCGTCTTCCGGTCGGGTCGCCTACAGTGGCATATGCTTTGACTCACGGCATCCCGGAGTATCTTCCTGTGCACCGCACCGCCTTCGATTGCAGCCTCCGTGCCTCCCTCGTGGGGCTAGGCTTGGTCCTCACCAGCACCCCGGGCTGGGCCGGTGGGATTGCCATCTTCCGGGGTCCTGCCGCGGCGACGGGCGACGTTGAGGTCTTCGACGAACTCTCCGGCCTCAGCAGCGGGGCACCGGCGCAGCTCCAGGGCATCCGGTTGCTCGAGATCGACTTCGTGGGTCGCACGCGACTGGAGGAACTGCTCCCCGGCCGGCCGCGGCGGAAGCAGGACATCGCAGGCGCGAGCCGGCTCGCACTCTTTGGCCAGCGCGGATCGCTGTACCACTTCGCGCGCGCGGAAGCCGGCGGCGGCAGCAGCTTTGGCTATTTCCGGATCGCGTCCGATGGAACGGTCCTCCCGCTGCTCGAGTTGCCCGGGACGGGCCCCACCGGGGGCACCGATCCGTTCCTCGCGCGTGTTGCCATCGCACCGGACAGCACGGGGATGCTCGCCGCATCGACCGTTGCGGCGGGGGGAAACCTGTACGAGATCGACCTCTCGACGGGCGCCTGGACCGACCGTACCTCGGCGCTGCCACCGCTGCGTTTCTCGAGCGCGGGTCTCTCGCTGCAGCACTCGCTGGGCCTTGCCGCCACGAAGAACGGTGTGCTCCGTTTCCAGCGCGGCGCGGCCGGAGACGCGCAGTTCGTGCCTTTCTCCACGGCGCCAGCCTGGTTCAGCGGCGAGCTTGCCGCGAGTCACAACGGGGATTGGTTCCTGACCAGCGCGGGCGCCGACCCGGCGCATCAGCTCGCATTCGCGATCGGCGGCACGGGTGGCGCGACCGCAGTGAGTCAGCAGCCTGCGGCGATCTCGATCGCGGGATACGAGCCCGAAGCGAGCGACGGTCCCTACATGGCGATCCGCGACGACGGCCAGCAGGCCGCATGGCGGATCGAAGCGGGGATCACGCGCGAGGTGCTGCTCGCGCACGTGCAGCCGCTCGCGGGTGAATTGCCGCAGGAACTCTCGGCGACGACGAACTTCCTCGACACGCTCGATGAGATCGGCCTTGCGATCTTCATGCCCAGCGGCGCTTTCCACGTCGCGATCGGGAAGTCGCCCGCGGGGCTCGGCAACGCGCTCGAGTCTTTCGACACCTACGCGGTCACCCTGCCGGCGAACGGGGCCCCCGCGAGCTTCGTCAACCTCTCGCTCTACTCGGGCGACGCGACGGTTCCCTTCCTGCAGGCGCCCGCGATGAAGGCTCGCGACTGGCGGCTCTTGCCGGACCGCACCACGCTGCTCGTGCACGATGACCTCCCCGCCGATGGATTCGTGGACGCGGTCGCTCTCGGCACGGGCGGCGCGCAGCCGGTGCTCGGATTCGTGCGCTCGCTCGACGGGCTGGAGACCGCGGGCCGCTGGCTGCTCGCAGACATCCGGCGCTCCGACAGCGGGCATGCGCAGGAGCTCTGGCGCATGCCGCTGAATCTCGCGACGCCGGCGACCTTGGTGCAGAGTGCGGGCAACGGCAGCGACTTCACCCGCTTCGCCGCGCGGCGCGACGGATGGATCGCATTCGTCGCCCGCCAACCCCTGGGCGGCGGCAGCGAGACCCTCGAGCGCCTGCACATGCCCAGCGGAACGCTGCAGACTTGGAATCCGAACTCGCTGCCCATCGGCCCGGCGCTGGGGTTCACGCAGTTCGGCTCGATCGCCCTCTCGGTGAATAGCCCCGTCACCGGCGCCACATGGCCGATCAGCGCCCAGGCGCCCGTCACCCTGCAGGTAGGGAACGCGCCCTGCCAGATCCTGCCCGGGCTGTGAGGTGCGTCACGGGCTCGAGCCCGTGCTCGCAACACCCAGAAGGCGCGCCGCGAGCTCATCGAGATCGAGAATCAAGGGCACGCGCGGGTCGTTCGAGTTGAGCGTCACCGAGCGAAGGTTCAGGTTCTGCGCCGCCTGGCGCGCGAGCATCAGGCGCCCGCCCGCGCTGCCGTAGACCTTGTTGGCGAGCTCCGTCTTGGTCGCCTGGGCCTGTGCGAGCTCGCGCTCGCCCTGCGCGAGTCGGCGCTCGGCATCGGCGTCGGCCTGGGCGCGGCGCGTCTTGTCGTAGAAGCGCGATTCGGCCTGCACCTCGACGATCTTGCGCTGTCCCGCGGCGTAGCGCTCCGCGATGCGGCCGTCCCAGTCGACGAGAGGACTCCCTTGACGAGCGCGTCGGTCTGCTGCTCGTAGAGCTCGGTCTTCTTCTTGGCGACCTCGACCTCGGCCGCGGTGCGGTGCAGCTCGGCCTCCTGCAGCGTGAGCTGCTTCTCCTGGAGCTTCTTCTCGTAGTCACCCTTGAAGAGCACCTGCGTCACGAGCACGGCCTCGGGCACGACGTGCAACACCTCGAGGATCGGACGCAGGCGCTCGAGCGCGTGCTGGACGCGCTCGTCGCGCAGGTCGGTGTGCATCATCTGGTCCGAATCGAGCGCCCCGAACTCCTCGAGCAGCACCTTCTCCGTCGCCGACTGCACGCGCAGCGGATAGGCGAGCTTCAGACCGTCGGCGACGAGCAGGTGCGCCTCGCCCGGCCGCACGCGGTAGGGCACGGCGACCGAGACGTTGACCGTGTTGCCATCGCTCGTGCGCACGTCGAGCGCCTTCGCGCGGCCGCCCTCGGTGTCCCAGGCGAACGAAACCAGCTGCGTGCGCGTCTCGACCACGTGCAGCGTGTGCAGGCCGCGCACGCAGAAAACCAGGCCCGCGGGATGGTCCTGCGCATCGAGACCCGCGCCGAGGAAGTTGCGCTGGCGCACGCCGACGTAGCCCGCGGGCACGCGCTCGAAGAACAGCCAGCCCGCCCCCAGCGCAGCGCACACGAGCAGCGCTACCAGGAAGCCCACGCGCAGCGTGCGCCAGCCGTAGCGCAGCAAGAGGCGCGTGGACCTCGCATTCCAGAACAAGTGCAGACCGCGCAGGAGCGCGAGCACGCCGCCGTAGGCCAGATCGAAGAGCGCGCTGCAGCAGAACGCGAGGCCGCGAACGATCGAGACGAGGAAGGACTTCATGGGTGGACTCCGTTGACGGGGAGCGGGGACGCCTGCAGCAGCTCGATGCGCTGCGGGGCTGGATCGCGGCTGTAGGGCACCAGGCTGAACTCGATGCTCGCGAGCTTGTCGACGAGCGCCATGCGCACGCCCAGCTCGCCGTAGCGTTCGAGGTCCCGCGCCTGCTGCTCGAGATCAGCCGCCTCGCGGGTGTACCTCTCGCGCAGCGCCGCGGCGGCGGTCTGCTTCTCGATACCGGTCGCCTCCGCGGCGCGCACGCGCTCGAGGTAGTAGCGCTCGGCCTCTGCGCGCATGCGCACCTCGTCGTTGTGTGCGGCTTTGAGATCGTGCTCGAGGTGGTCGCCGAGCTTCTGGTACTCGACCTCCTTGACGCGCTGCGCGGCCGCCTCGAGCTGGTGGCGCTCTTCCGCGAGACCATCGAGCGCCGCCGACAGGCGCGCGCTCTCCTGGTCGTTGAGCTTGCGCCGGCGGATGTGGTCCTCGTAGGCCTTGTCGAAGGAGGGCTGTGGCGTCGAGATCTCGAGCACCTCGATCCCGTGCGGTTCGAGCGCGCGGTCGAGCCGCTCCTGCGCAGCGCGCACGGCCGAGCGCAGGTACTGCACCTGCGCGAGTTCGAGCGTGCCGAAGCGGCCGAACTCGTCGCGCAGGATCGAGCGCGCGTAGAACGCGACCAGCTCGCTCTTCCAGGCCTGACCCGAACCGGCGTCGTCGAGCACCCGCGGCGCGCGTTCGCTGCGCAAGCCATAGAGCACGGTCAGGTTCTCGAACCAGCAGGTCGAGCCGTCGCGCGCGCGCACGATCAACCGCGGCGTCCTCGCGCGATCCTGGGGTTCGTTCCCGGCGAACACGAGCGTGTTCGGTGCGCGGTCGAGCGTCTCGACCTCCTGCAGCCAGGGCAGGTACGCGCGGTAGCCCGGCGTCGTCACCAGCTCGCGCGCGCCGCTCCACTGGTCGATCACCACACCGACCTGGTCGTCACCGATCCTCGCCAGACCCGAGTGTCCGCTCCAGCGGCGCACGGCGAGAAACAGCGCGAAGGGCAGGCAGGCGAGCGCCAGCGCGACCTCGGCCAGGGAAACACCGCGCCGCGCGGACGATTTCGGGGAAGGCCGGGAAGCGTTCATGGCGTGCGTCCAACCCGCCGCGGCCGCCGTGGTTCCGCCGGAAGCGCGCGCGGGACTTGAAAAGCCCTCGCGCGGAGTGCGAAGTGCTGCGCTCCACCCTGGAAGAAAGACGAATCATGAAGCTCAAACTGCTGCTCCTCGCCCCCGTGTTCGCGCTCCCGCTCGCCTTCCGTTCGCCGACGCCCGCTGCCGCGCCCCTCCGTGCGAGCGCCTCGGCCGCCGGCTGGAAGATCGACCCCGTGCACTCGACCGTGCTGTTCAAGATCAAACACGTCGGCACGAGCTACACGCTCGGCCGCTTCAACGGCATCTCGGGCGCGCTGGAGTACGACCCCGCCAGCTTCGGCTCGAGCAAGATCACGGTCGAGATCGACCCGAGCACGGTCGACACCAACTGCAAGCCGCGCGAGGACCACCTGCGCAGCCCCGACTTCTTCTCCGTCAAGGAGTTCCCCAAGATCAGCTTCGCGAGCACCAAGGTCGAGGGCAGCGCCGACAAGTTCACGCTCACGGGCGACCTGACACTTCACGGCGTGACCAAGAGCATCCACTTCAGCGCCGAGAAGGTCGGCGAGAGCGACATCAAGGAGATGGGCGGCCCGCGCGTGGGCTTCTTCGCCCAGACGACGATCAAGCGCAGCGACTTCGGCATGAAGAACATGCTCGAGGGCGCCAGCGACGAGGTCGGGCTGACGCTCGCGCTCGAACTCACGCACTGAGCCGCGCGTGGTCTCGCAAGCCGATCTGCTGCTGCGCATCCTCCTGCCGGCGCTGGTGTGCGTGCTCTTCTGCGCACTCGCCTCGCGCACGGCGGAGGGTGTCGCACGCCGGCTGGTCCAGGCGCTGGCCTGCGCGCTGCCCTACTTGCTGATCGCCGGCTGCGTGCCGCTGCTGATGCCGCAGAGGTCCGCGACGGACCTCGTGCCGCTCTTCGTGCTCTTGTGTGTGGTGCTGGCCACGGCGCTGAAACCGCGTGGACTCCTGTGGCGCACCACGCCGGTCGTCCTCGCCGCCGGCTTCCTGGTCAGCCTGTTCTCCCGCCTGGGCGCACCGCCGGCGTGGAGCGTGCGCGCGCTCTCGATGCTGGCCTTCGCCGCCGCCTGGGCTGCCGCTCGTTCGGGCGATCGAGAACGGCCGGCGTGGAGGCTGCCGCTGGTCCTCGGCACCGCCGCCGGCGCGATCGCGTTCGCCTGCATCTGCGGCCGGGTCGCCTCGCTGGCGCTGATCGCCGCCGGGATCGGCGCCTGCTGCGGCGCCAGCTTCCTGGTCAGCCTGCGCTGGCCGAAGCTGAGTTTCGGCGCCCCCGGGAGCGACGTGGCACTCTTGGCCCTCGGTGGCACGCTCGCCTGCGCGGTGTTCCTGGGCGAACTCAGTCCCTACGCCGCGCTCGCGCTGCTCGCCGCGCTGGCCGTTTCGTCTCTCTCCTCGTTCCCGCGCGCCTTCGGGGCGCAGCTCGCGCTGACCGCGCTCGCCGTTTGGCTCGCCTGGCCGGCCGATGGCTTCGTCACCTGAGCCGCACCCGCGCATCCGCGCGCTCAACTCGGCCGCGGAGTCGCGCGCGGGCGAGTACGTGCTGTACTGGATGGTCGCGCAGCGCCGCGCGCACTCGAACTTCGCGCTCGACCGCGCGGTACGCCGAGCGGAGACGCTCGGGAAGCCGCTCGTGGTGCTCGAAGCGCTGCGCTGCGGCTACCGCTGGGCGAGCGACCGGCTGCACGCCTTCGTGATCGAGGGCATGCGCGACAACGCGCGCGATTTCCAGGCGCGCGGCGTGCGCTATCTGCACTACGTCGAGCGCGAGAGCGGCGCGGGCCGCGGCCTGCTCGAGGCGCTCGCCGCGCGCGCGGCGCTGGTCGTCACCGACGACTGGCCGTGCTTCTTCGTGCCGCGCATGCAGCAGGCCGCCGCCGCGCGCATCGGCTGCCGCGTCGAGGCCGTCGACTCCAACGGGCTCTTGCCGCTCTCGAAGAGCCCGGCCGCCTTTCCCACTGCGTACGCCTTCCGGCGCTTCCTGCAGCGCGAGCTGCGCCCGTTCCTGGACGAGTTCCCCGCGCCCGACCGTCTCGAACGCGCGCAGCTGCCGCGCGAGGCGGCCCTGCCGCGCGAGATCGAGTCGCGCTGGTCCTTCGCGCTGCCCGAGCTCGCCTCGCTGCCGATCGACCACAGCGTGCCCCCCACTCTCGAACGCGGCGGGAGCACGGCCGCGCGCCACGCGCTGGCGCGTTTCGTCGCCGAGCGCCTGCCGCGCTACGCGGAGCAGCGCAGCGAGCCGGAGAGCGACGCGGCCAGCGGTCTCTCGCCCTGGCTGCACTTCGGCCAGCTCTCCGCGCACGAGGTCTTCCGCGCGGTCGCCGCGCGCGAGGGCTGGACCAGCGCAGCACTCGGAAGCTCCGCCGCCGGCAAGAAGGAGGGCTGGTGGGGCATGGGCGCCACGTCCGAGAGCTTCCTCGACGAGCTCGTCACCTGGCGCGAGCTCGGCTTCCACCTGCATCGCCACGTCCCCGACTGCGAGCGCTACGAGACGCTGCCTGCCTGGGCGCGCGCGACGCTCGACCTGCACACGAGCGATGCGCGCGAGCACGTCTACACGCTCGAGCAGTTCGCGCAGGCCTCGACACACGACCCGCTCTGGAACGCCGCGCAGCGCCAGCTCGTGCGCGAGGGGCGCATCCACAACTACCTGCGCATGCTCTGGGGCAAGAAGGTGCTCGAGTGGACCGCGAGCCCGCGCGAGGCGCTGGCTGTGCTCTTCGAGCTCAACAACCGCTACGCGCTCGACGGCCGCGATCCGAACTCGACCTCGGGCATCACCTGGACGCTGGGACGCTTCGACCGGCCCTGGGCGCCGCAGCGAGCGGTCTTCGGCTCGATCCGCTGGATGAGTTCGGCCAACACGGCGCGCAAGCTCGACGTGAAGCCCTACCTCGCGCGCTGGCGCGCCTAGCCCGCGCCGATCCCGCGCCTACTTCTGCCAGGTCACGTGCCAGACAATCGGATCCCCGGCCGTGAGCGCCGTCTCGACGGGCACGATCAGCGTCACGAGGTTGCTCTCGGCCTTGACCTTCGTCCCGCGCGGCCGCGGCGCAACGCCGTTTCCGATCGCCTCGGTGGGCAGCGTGATCTCGAACTTGACCGTCGAACCGACCTCCGCGTTCGTGCCCGAGGCGTCGAGCGCGGAAGAGACCTGCTTGCGCTCGAGCGCATCGAGCGGGACCAGTTCCTTGGCCCAGTGCACCTCCGGGCCGCGCGGCAGCGACAGGCGCACGAAGCACAGGCCGCCCTCGCCCTCGCCCGCGGTCAGCGTCGCGTCCGAGAGGCCGACCTCCGAAAGTTTGGCGAAGTCCCCGCTCGCGCAGCGCAGGTCGACCTGGCTCTTCCAGCTGACCCCGTGCGTCTGGAGCGGCGCGCTGGCGCCCTCGGGGGGCCGCGCGAGGGCGCTGGCGCTGAGCGTCCCCGAGAAGTCGGGGCGCACGTGGATGCGCACCGCGACCGCATCGGTCTCGTCGCAGGCGCTGAGCAGGGCGGAGAGGGCCAGGACGAGCACAGTGGATCGGATCTTCATGGAGGCCTCGCTCCAGGGAGTCTAGCCACGCGACAGGGCCGGAAGAAGAACCGACAATCTGCGAAGGATGGGCCCGCGAGGGAGACCAACGCTCCTGTCCGTCATGCCCGCCCCCCTTCCGCCCCCCGATCGAGAGCTGCAGAGCGCCCTGCTCGAGCGCCGCGCAGGCGCCGCTGGCGAGCTCATCGAGCGCCACCTCGATGCGCTCTATGCCTTCGTGCACTTCCGCCTCGGCGCACGGCGCGAGGAGGTCGAGGAGGTCGTGCAGGAGACCTTCACCGCCGCGCTCGCGGGCGTCGGCGCCTTCGACGGGCGTTCGAGCCTGTACACCTGGCTGTGCGGCATCGCGAAGAACAAGATCCGCGCCAGTCGCGCGCGTGGCCGCTCGCGCAGCCTCGAGCAGGCGCTCGAGGAGAGCGACCCCGAGATCGACTCGATCCTGGCCGAGGTCGCGCGCGAACCGCTGCCGCTCGAGGTCCTCGAACGCAAGGAGACGCGCGAGCTCGTCGGCGCGACGCTCTCCTCGCTGCCGTCCGAATACCGCGAGGCGCTGCTCTCGAAGTACGTGGAAGGCCTCTCGACCGGCGAGCTCGCGCTGCGCACGCGCAAGAGCGCCAAGGCCGCCGAATCGACGCTCACCCGCGCCAGGGTCGCCTTCGCGCGCGTGTTCGAGTTGCTCGCCAAGCGGCGCGGAGGACTCGAGGAGTGAAGCCCGAGGACGTTCTCGACGCGAACCTGCGCGCGCTGCTCACCCGCGGCTACGAGCCCGTGCTGCCCTCGAGCGCCTTCCGCGCGCGCCTGTTGCGCGAACTCGAACCCGCGCGCCGTGCGCGCCCCGCGCCGTTCGTGCGCTATGCGCTCGCCGCCTCGCTGCTCGTGGCGCTCGGCCTCGTGCTGCGGCTCGCGCTCGCGCCGGTCGAGGACCCGCTCGGGCACTCGCGCGTGCGCGTCGGCGCGCTCGACTGGCGCCCGCTCACCCCGACCGAAGCCGCGCGCGGCGTCGAGTACTCCAGCGGCGAGCTCGAGCTCGCGGTCGCGCCCACTCGCGCGGCCGAACGCGTCTGGATCGGAGCCCACGGCGAATTGCGCCTGGACTCGGGCGCAGACGCGCGGATCTCGGGCGACGTTGCCGCCCCGCGCATCGAGCTCCGAGCCGGCCGAGCGCGGCTCGAACGCGTCGAAGCCGGCGCAGAGTGGAGCCTGGGCTGCGCCGGCAGTGAGCTCGCGCTCGCGAGCGGAGCGCTGCGCGTCGAGCGCGAGGGCGCGCTGCTCGTCGCCTTCCTCGAGTCCGGCACGGCGAGCTACGGCGCCGAGCGCAGGCCGCTCCCGCTGCGGCGCGAGCTGCGCCTGCGCGGCGGCCGGCCCGAGGCCTCCACGAGCGCGCTGGAGAGCAGCGGCCAGATGCCCACGCGGCAGCCCTTCCCCGGCGGCGTCGCGCCGCGCGAGGACGCGCCCTCGGTCGCGGCACTCCCGACGCCGGCGCTGCATCTGCGCGGCCGTCTGCTCGACCCGCAGGGCGCGCCCTGGACCGAGGAGTTCACGCTGGTCGCGCTGCGCGAGGAGCGCCTGCCCGAGGTCGGGAGCGCCCTCGCGCGCACGTTCCACGACGCAGAGGGAGGCTTCGACTTCACGCTCACGCGCGGCGGCCGCTACACGCTCTTCGCGCTCGGCTCCGGCTGCGCGACGCTGCGACGCGCGGGCCTCGAGCCCGCGCTCGACGCGCCGGCGCTCGAGCTGCGACTCGAGACGGGTGTGAGCCTCGCGGGGCGCGTGGTCGACGCCGGCACGCGCGCGCCGCTTGCGGGCGTGACGGTCGTCTCCGAGGACGACGCCCCGACCCAGATCCTCGCCTTCGACCCGGCCGGCTTGCCCGCCGAGCTCCACGCGCGAGCCCAGACCGACGCGCAGGGCCACTTCGTGCTCGAGCACCTCTCGAGCGGCCTGCACACGCTGCGCGCGAGCAGCGTCGGCTACGCCGCGAGCTGGTCCGCGCGCCTGGACGCGCGCACGCCGCCCGAGGACCTCGAACTCGCACTCGGCCACGGCGGCGCACTCACCGTGCAGCTCGAACCGCCGCAGGCGGACGTCACGCTCATCGCGAGCGCGGTGGACTACGGCTTCCAGCGGCCGTGCATCTCCTTCGCGCACGCGCAGACCGACTCGGCCGGACAGGCGCGCTTCGAGAACCTCCCCGCGGGTCCCTTCGTGGTGCTGCGCAACGATGGCGACACGCTGACGAATGCCAGCTTCGCCAGCGTGCGCGAGGACGCGCTGACGCAGGTGCAGCTGGGAACCACGCCCAGCGGCCACGCGCTCGACGGCCGGATCCTCGATGCACAGGGCGCGCCCGTGCCCGGCGCCGACTTGATGCTGCAGCCGGAGAACGAGCGCGACGCGCGCTGGCGCTCGACGCGCACCGACGCGAGCGGCCGCTTCCAGTTCGAGGGCGTGCGCCCTGGCGAGTACGGCCTCTACCTGGGCGATCTGGGCCGCCACTTCGTCGAGATCGACCGGCCGCAGGTCGGCACGCTCGACCTCGTGCGCGAGATCGTGCTCGCGGGCGGTGAGCTGCGCGGCGTGGTGCGTGCTGCGCCCACGGACGCGGCCCTGCCGCGCGCCTGGTTGATCGTCCAGCAGCGCGAGGGCGAGCGCTGGCGCTTCGCGGGCAAGACACAGGCGGACACGCAGGGACGCTGGCGCTTCGAGCATCTCCCCTCCGGCACCTGGCGCGTGGTCGCGTACGCCGAGAACGAGAGGCTCGCGCCCGCGGCGAGCTCGGCGATCGCGCTCGATGCGCTCGCAGCGCCGCAGGAGGTTTCGCTGGCGCTCGGCCCGGGCGCCGAACTCAACCTGCGCGTGTTCGACACGGCGGGCGCGCCCTGCGAGGGCGCGCGGATCGAACTGCGCGACGAGCACGGCGAGAGCTGGCAGTTCGGCGCGAGCGACCGCAGCGACGGCCTCGGCCGGTACCACGTCAACGGCATGCCCGCCGGCGAGTGGAAGCTGCGCGTCTCCAAGGACGCAGCCGCCTTCGAACAGACCCTCCACCTCGAACTCGACGTTCCGTCGAACCACGAGATCCACCTCGAGTCCCGCTAGAACCGCTCCCCATGAAAGCACTCCTGCTCCTCGTCTGCGTTCTGCTCGCCACCCTGATCGCCGTCGTCGCCTTCCGGGGCAGCGACGCACCCGCGGCCTCCGCCGCCTCGTCCGTCTCCTCAAACGACCTCACCGAACTGCAGGCGGCCGTGCAGGCGCTCTCCAAGCGCCTCGATTCGATGCAGCAGGCGACGCATCTGGAGTCCAGCGGGGCTTCGCGCCTCTCGCAGAGCGACGTCGATGCCGCGGTCGAGCGCGCGCTCGCCTCGCGCACGGACACGCAGCCCGTGCCGACCGCCACGAAGGCTGCCGCCCCCGCGGGGAAGCTCGACGCCAAGAGCGCCTACGCGCAGTTGATGGATCCCGCTCTGAGCTGGGACGAGCGCCGCGCCAAGTGGAGCGAGCTCGCCAAGGCCGGTCTGCTCGACGGAGTGCTCGCACTCTACGAGCAGGACGCGAAGGACAATCCCGACGACACCAAGGCGCAGACCGCGCTCGGCAACGCCTACCTCAACAAGCTCTTCAACAGCCCGCAGGGACCCGAGGCCGGCATCTGGGGCACGAAGGCCGACAAGGCCTTCGACCGCGCGCTCGCGCTCGACGACCACAACTGGGAGGCACGCTACGTCAAGGCCGTCAGCCTCTCGAATTGGCCGGCCTTCCTCGGCAAGCAGCCCGAGGCGATCGCGAACCTCGAGACGCTCGTGAAGCAGCAGTCCCAGGGCCCGGTCCAGCCGTACTACGCGCAGACCTACCTGATCCTGGGCAACCTCTACAAGCAGACGGGCAAGTCCGACCAGGCGCTCGAGATGTGGCAACAGGGCCTGGCGCTGTTCCCCGACGACGCCGAAATGCAGAAGCAGATCCAGCTCGCGCAGCAGCAGCACTGATGGACGCGCCGCGGGAGATTTGATCTCCTGCGGCGCATGCCCTCTCCCGCTCCCGCCGTCGAGCTCGCCCTCGGCCCGCGCGCCGCGCAGGCGCGGCTGCTCAAGGCGCTCGAGCAGGACCAGCACGAGGTTCGCGCGAACCTGAAACGGCTCGCGCGCCCGCTGCTCGTGCTGGTCCCCTCGAAGAGCCTGCGGCGCGCGCTCGAGGAACGTCTCGCCGCGCGCGAGGCCGGCCCGGCGCTGGGGATCTCGGTCGTGACGCTGCACCGCTTCGCGCGCGGGCTGCACGAGCGCGCGCTCGTCGCCTGGCCGCGCGGCGAGGCACTGCTCGCGCTGCTCGCACGACGCCTCGCGCCTGCGCACGCCGAGCTCGCAGCGCTCGCCGAGAGCCGCGACGGACTCGCGGCACTCGGCGCGGCGCTGCGCGACCTGCAGCACGCCGGCTTCACGCCCGCGCACGCCGAGGCGCTCGAGGAGTGCCTGGCCGAGCTCGGCGGCCATCCCGCGCAGGCGCGCGTGCGCGCGCTGCTCGCGCTCGCCTGCGAGCTGCACGAGGCGCTCGAGCGCGAAGGCTGCCAACAAAGCGGCGCCTGGGCGCAGTCCGCGGCGCAGTTGCTGCGCGAGCGACCCGAGCTCGCGCACGCGCGCGCGATCTGGATCCACGGTTTCCAGGATGCTCCGGGGACAACCAGCGAGCTGCTCCAGGCGCTCGTGCAGCGCGCCGGGGCGCGAGTCGTCTTCGACGCACTCGCACTCGCGCTGCCCCAGGGTCCGACGGGCAAGCACTACGGCGAGGCACTCGCCCAGCGCCTGGGCCTCGCGCCGCCTGCTGCGCGCGAGCGCTTCGCCGACGAGAGCGTCCGGCTCGAGTTCGTCAACGCGCTCGGCCTGCGCGCCGAGGCGCGCGCGGTCGCGACCGCGGTGCGCGCACGCCTGCAGTCCGGCGCACGGCCCGAGCGCATCGCGATCGTCGCGCGCAACCTCTCCGGAGTCGCGGGCGAGCTCGCGGCCTCGCTGCATGCGCTCGGCGTGCCCTTCTCGGGCCTCGCGGCGCAGGGCTCGCTGACGCCCGCCGCGCGCGCCGCGCACGCGCTCGCCGATCTGGTCGAGGACGCGCCGCGCGTGCACGTGGTGCGTGCGCTGCGCGCCGGCTGGAGCCCGCCCACAGAGCTCGGCGTGACCGAACAGGAGCTGCTCGCCGCGTGCGGACTGCTCGGCGCGACACGCCTGGAGGCGCTCACGACGCTCGACCTCGAGCGCGCGCTCGAGGGTGCCCGCGAGCTGCGCCTGCCCGGCGGGCGCGGGCGCGCGCGTGAGCCCGCGGCCGAGGAGCACGACGAGGACGAGGAGTTCGAGAACGGCGAGGAGCCGCCCGAGGAGGGCCAGGACGACGCGCCCCCGGAGAACCGCCGCCGCGTCGGGCGCGAGGCGCTCGAATGGATCCAGCTGCAGGCCCGCGCCTGGAAGGACGGGCTCGCCGCGCTGCCCGCGCGCGGCGCGTTCGAGGCCTTCGCAATCCCCTTCGAGGCATTGGTGCGCGCTCGATTCGCAGCGCGCGCGCAGACGCTCGAGACGGTGCTGAGCTCGCTCGCGGAGGCGCTGCCGCCGCGCTTCGTGCTCACGCGCGCGGAGTTCCTCGAACTCGCCGCCGACGGCCTGCGGGCGGCCGAGAACTCGCCTCTGGGCGGCGGAGCGAGCGGCGTGCAGCTGCTCGAAGCAATCGAGGCGCGCAGCCGCGAGTTCGACGAGCTCTTCCTGGTCGACCTGCGCCAGGGCGTCTTTCCGCGCAGCGTGCGCGAGGAACCGCTCCTGCCTGACCGAATTCGTCAGCGTCTCACCGATGTGCTGCCTGACCTGCCGGTGAAGACCGCGGCGCTGGCCGAGGAGGAGGCGCTCTTTGCGGGCCTACTCGCGAGCGCGCCGCGCGCGACGCTCTCCTGGACGCGCAGCGACGACGAGGGCAAGAGCCACGCGCCCTCGGCCTTCCTGCGCAAGGTCTGGCGCGAGCGCACGGGCACGGAGCTCAGCGCAGCGCAGGTTCCGCTGGCGAGCTTCGCGCCCGAGCGCGCGAGCGACCCTGCGCGCGTGGCGCTCGCGCTCACGGAGACCGAGGCGCTCGCCGCGCACGCCCGCCGCGGGCAGGCCGCGTTCGGCGCGGCGCTGGCCGAGGTGCTCACCGCGCACGGCCGACCGGCGGCCACGGCGCGCGCGCTGGCGCAGACGCGCTTGGCCGTGCTCGCCGAACTCGAGCCCGAGCGCGGGCGGCCGGCCTACCCCAACGCCTACCTCGGCAGCGTCGGGCGGCGCCTGCACGCCGCGGACGCGCGCGCGGAGGTGCCCTACGTGAGCAAGCTCGAGGCGCTCGCGGAGTGTCCCTGGCAGATGTTCCTCGGCCGGCTGCTCGGGATCGCGCCCGCGGTGCCGGTGCGCGACCTCGGCGCCGTGCTCGAGCCCGCGCACGTCGGCAGTGTCGTCCACGGCGTGCTCGCGCGCATCGTCGAGGTGCGCGAGGCGCACTGGCCGGACGAAGCGGGCCTGCGCGAGCTGTGCGCCGAGGAAGCGCACAAGGTCGTGAGTGCGGAGCACCTCGCACCGGCGGGGCTCGCACGGCTGCTGGCGCTGCGCGCGCTCGGCTTCCTCGAGGTCGCGCGACGGATGGACGAGTTGCGCGACGGGAAGGTCGAGGCCGAGGTCGAGGGCGAACTCGCGCTCGGTCCGGGACGCCGGCTGCGCTTCCGCGCCGACCGGGTCGAGCACCCGCCCCTCGAGCGCGTGCTGTGGATCGACTTCAAGACTTCGCGCCGGCCGCTGTCCGACAAGGTCAAGCCCCAGACGCGGCTCGAGCACATGCGCAAGGCGATCCGCGAGGGCAAGGCGCTGCAGGCGGCGGCCTACGCGCTCGCGGCGGGGCCCGAGGCGACCGGCCGCTACGTCTACCTGCATCCTGCGATCGATGCAGACCACCGGCTGCAGGACGCCGAAGGCGACGATCCCGAAGTCCGCAGCGGTTTCGAGCGCGCGCTCGCACGCTTGTACGAGGCCAGCGAGGAGGGCGCGTTCCCGCCGCGTCTGGTCTCGTCGAACCTCGCACGCGAGCACAAGGGCTGCGCGCGCTGCGATTTCCGCATGGCCTGCCAGCTCGGTGACAGCGGCATGCGCGCACGCACGGTCGAGTGGCTGCGCAACGACACGCATGCGCAAGCGCAGCCCGGCTTCGCGGGCGCGATGCAGGGCATTTGGCGCCTGAAGCGGCCGCCGGAGGCGGACAGCCCGTGAACGTCGACGCACAAGCACGACGGATCGCGCGCACGGTCTTCGACCGGCCCGTCTCGCTCGCCGCCGGCGCCGGCACGGGCAAGACCGCCACGCTCGTCGCACGTCTGGTGACCTGGCTCGTCGGCCCCGGCTGGGAAGACGCGCGCAGCTCGAGCGACTCGGAGTCCCACGCCCGCATCGCGCGCGTCGCGCTGCGCGGCAGCGTCGCGATCACCTTCACCGAAGCCGCGGCCGCCGAGATGCACGAGCGCCTCACGGACGCGCTCGCGCGACTCGCCGGGGGCGACGCGCCCACGGGACTGCCGCGCGAGGAGCTTCCGCCCGAGGCAAAGACACGCGCCGCCGCGCTGCGCGACGCGCTCGAGGAGCCGGTCGCGATCACGATCCACTCCTTCGCGCGCGGATTGCTCGGGCGCTTCCCTCTCGAGGCGGGTTTGCAGCCGGGGTTTGCCGTGGACGCCGACGGTCGCGAGCGCGAGCGCGTCGTGCGTGAACTGGTCGAGGAGACGCTGGCCGGGATCCTCGCGCAGGAGCTCGACCCGAGCTGGACGGCGCTCTTCCGCGAGAAGGTGGCCCCCCAGGATCTGGGGCCGGTGCTGCTGGGCCTGTGCGAGCAGGGTGCGAGCGAGACCGACCTCGCGCGGCCGCGCTACGACGCGCACGGAATCGCGCGCTGGAAAGACGAATTCGGCGCGGCGCTCGAGGAGGCGCTCGAGACGATGCGCGCCCTTGCGTCCAACAAGCTGAACGCCGGCAAGGCGTACGCGATGCTCGAGCAGCTGCTCGACTCGCTGCACGCTGACGATCCCGGCACCCCGGCGGCGCTCGAGGAGTGGGTGCGCAAGGCCGAAGCCTCGTGTCCGAAGAACCTGATCGAGCGGATCCAGAAATTCGGACGCGCAGATTTCGGCAGGGCCGAGGAGAAGCTCCTCGGCGACGACGCCGCGCGCGCCGCGCGCGCCTGCGCCGCGCTGCACGCGCAGTTGCGTCCGCGACTGGCCGAGCACCCGCAGCTCTTCGAGCACGCGCGCGCGCTGCTCGGGCCCCTGCTCGCCGAGGTGCGCCGCCGCCTGCGCGCGGCGAACGTGCTCGGCTTCCAGGACCTGCTGCGCGAGGCGCGCGAGCTCCTGCGCAACCCCCGCGTGCGCCGCGCGCTGCAGGCCGAGATCCGCCAGCTCTCCGTGGACGAGTTCCAGGACACCGACGCGCTGCAGTGCGAACTCATCGCCGCGCTCGCGCTCGAGCCCGACGCAGGCGACGGCCCGGCCTTGTTCCTCGTCGGCGATCCCAAGCAGTCGATCTACGCCTGGCGCAGCGCGGATCTCGCCGCCTACGAGGGCTTTCTCGACGATCTCGCGCCGCGCGCTGCCGCGCGCGCCGAATTGACGCGCAACTTCCGCTCGAGCGCGGCGGTGCTCGAGGCGGTCGAACGCTGGGTCGCGCCCAGCATGGTGGCGGAGGCCGGCCTGCAGCCGAGCTTCCAGGCGCTCTTCGCCCATCGCACCGAAACGCCCGCCGCGCCCGCGCTGGAGTTCTGGGTCCCCTGGGACACCGACCCCGCTGCTCCAAGCGCGTTCCAAAGGACCTCTTCGCAGCGCTCGAGCGAGATCGAAGCGGCGATGCTCGCGCGCGATCTCGAGCGTCTCGCTCTCGATCACGTCCCCTGGAAGGATTGCGCCGTGCTCGTGCGCAACCGCACGCACATCCCCGGCGTGCTCGAGGCCTTGCGCGCGCGCGGCATCCCGCACGAGGTCTCCGGCGACCGCAGCTACTACCGCAGACGCGAGGTCGTCGACGCGCTGGCGTGGATTGCAGCCGCGATCGATCCGGGCGACCAGGTCGCGCTGCTGGGCGCGCTGCGCTCCTCTGCCTGCGGCCTGCCGGACGCGGCGCTGCCGGCGCTGTGGGCCGAAGGCTTCCCCGTGCTCGTGAGCGCGCTGCGCAGCTCCGAAACCACGGCGCTCGCCGAACTCGAGCGCTGCGTGCGCAGGGCCTCGCGCTCGATCCCACGCGAAGTCGGCGGCCGCGCGCTGCCCGCGGGCTGGGAGGAGAGCCTGCTCGACGCGCTGGCGACCCTGGGTGCCCTGCGCGAGGCGCGCGAACAACGCTCGCTGGCCGAGTTCTTCGAGTGCCTGCGAACGCGCACGCTCTTCGAGGCGCTCGAGTCCGCGCGCTACCAGGGCGAGTGGCGCGCCGAGAACCTCGAACGGCTCTACGCGCGCCTCGCGCGCTGGCTCGAGGAGCGCCACGGCGACTTCGACGAGTTGCTGGCGCTCGTGCGCGAGGACCTCGCGCAGGAACGCGACATGGAGACCGCGCGCCCCGAGGAGCTCGAGACCGACGCCGTGCGCGTGATGACGATCCACGGCGCCAAAGGGCTTGAGTTCCGCCACGTGTACCTGCTCGGCCTCGGACGCGGCTCGCAGAACGACAAGTTCGGCGAGGTCGAGTTCCAGCACCTGGGCGCCGGCTCCGAGTGCGTGCTCTTCGGGATCCCCGGCCCGCGCTGGCACGAGTGCGCCGCGCGCCGCGCGCGCGTGCGCAACGCGGAGGAGGTGCGCACGCTCTACGTCGCTCTGACGCGCGCCAAGGACCGGCTGGTGCTCTCCGGCAAGTGGCCTGGCGCAGCCCCGAAGCTCGCGCCCTTGAAGCCCAACCTGCTGCAACTGCTGCTCGCGAGCGCGCCCGCGGACTGGTACGCCACCGTCGACGCGGCTGCGCGCGGCTCCGGCGAGTTGCCGAGCGAGCCGCAGCTGTGCGTGCGCTTGCCCGCGGCGGCCGACCTGGGCGCGCTCGAGCCACGCGAGACACCCAGCACACGCGCCGAGCCTGCCCCGATCGACGCCGCGGCTGCGATCGCAACCCGAGAAAACGCATGCGCACAGGCTCGGCGGCCGTGGAGCGCTTCACCCTCGCACCTGGCGCAGGGCGCGGACGACGAGCCCGACGAAGGACGCGCGCGCCTGCGTGCGCCGGTCGGCCGCGAGGCGGGCAGCGCGCTGCACCGCGCGCTCGAGCGCTGGGACTTCCAGGCCGATCCCGACGCGGAGTGCGCGCGCCTCGCCCAGGCGGAACCCGCCGCGCGCGCGCTGCTCGAACGCTTTGCCGCCGGACCGCTCCTGCCGCGCTTCCTCGCCGCGGGGCGTGCGCTCGTGGCGCGCGAGCTGGCCTTCGTCGCCGCTCCGGGTTCGAGCGGCGCGAGCTGCGCGCTCTCGGGGTCTATGGATCTGGTCTACCGCGACGAAGACGGCCGGCTGGTCGTCGTCGACTACAAGAGCGACGTCGTCGAGGGCGTGGGCTCGCTCGAGCAGCGCGCCCGGCACCACGAACCGCAGTTGCGCGCCTACACGCAGGCCCTCGCTCTCGCCCTGCCACACGAGCCGACGCCGCGCGCCGAGTTGTGGTTCCTCGGAGCGGGCGCGGTGCGTAAGCTCCCTTGAGCATGCACTCCCCCCTGAACGAGAAGTTCGGCATCCAGACCGAGGACCTCCCCGACGGCACGGTCGCGCTCAGCCTGCAGACCGACGCGAGCTACACCAACGAGATCGGCGCCGTGCACGGCGGCATCACGATGCTGCTGCTCGACGGGTCGATGGGCCGCGCGGCGGGCCGCACGCTCAAGCCCGGTCAGATGTGCGCGACGATCCAGTTCACGGCGCAATTCCTGCTCCCCGCCGAGGGCCGTTTGCGCGCCGTCGGCCGCGTCGTGCGCCGTGGACGCGAGGTCGCCTTCCTCGAGGGCGAGTGCACGCGCGAGGACGGCGCGGTCATCGCCCGCGCGCTGGGCACCTGGGCCATCCGTTGAGACGCGCATGATCGACTTCGGCCTTCTGTGTCCGGCCCCGCAGCGGGCACATCTGGGCGGGGGCAGGCTCGAGCTCCCGCTGCCACTGCGCGTGGTGATCGAGCACGACGCGCAGGCTCTCTACGCCAGCGTCGCGCGCGTGATCGGCGGCTGGCCGCGGCCGCCCGCGCGGATCGACGCGATCGCCAGCGTACGCACGCAGGGCGAACTGCGCCTGGGCCTGGAGCGCGGACTCCCAGCCCAAGGATTCGATTTGCGCGTGCGGACGGACGGGATCCTGCTCGAGGGCGCGGACGAGCGCGGGCTCGCTTACGGGCTGGAGTGCCTGGGCCAGATCCTGCGCCAGCTCGCGCACGATCCGCAGGCCGTCGCGCTCGAATTGCCGTTGCTCGAGGTCTCCGACTGGCCCGACTTCCCCGTGCGCGGCTACGTGCTCGACGTCAGCCGCACGCGCGTGCCGAGCATGACACGCCTGCGCGCGCTCGTGCGCACGCTCGCCGCGCTGCGCATCAACCAGCTGCAGCTCTACACCGAGCACACCTTCGCCTACCTCGGCCACGAGGAAGTCTGGCGCAACGCCAGCCCGATCACGCCCGGCGAGATCCTCGAGCTCGATGCGTTGTGCCGAGCGCACGGCATCGAGCTCGTCCCCAACCAGCAGAGCTTCGGGCATCTGCACCGCTGGCTGATCCACGAACGCTACCGTCCGCTGGCCGAGGTGCCCGAGGGCGTCGAGCACGCCTTCAGCCGCCAACGCGAGCCCTTCGCACTGTGCGCGACCGACCCGGCGAGCCTCGCGTTCCTCGGGGAACTCTGGGACCAGCTGCTGCCGAACTTCTCGAGCGCGAGCTTCAACGTCGGCTGCGACGAGACCTTCGATCTGGGCCTGGGCCGCTCCAAGGCGCTCTGCGATCGCCACGGAAAGGGACGCGTCTACCTCGACTTCCTGAAGGCGCTCGAGAAGCGCGTGCGCGCGCGCGGCCGGCGCATGCAGTTCTGGGGCGACATCGTGCTGCAGCATCCCGGGCTCCTGGCCGAGCTCCCGCGCGAGGCGCTCGCACTCGAATGGGGCTACGAGGAGGACCATCCCTTCGCTCACAACCTCGACGCCTTCCGCAAGAGCGGCCTGGAGTTCCAGGTCTGTCCGGGCACCTCGAGCTGGCAGAGCTTCGCGGGCCGCACGCACAACATGCTCGCGAACCTCGAGAGCGCCGCGGCCGAGGGCAAACGCACCTGTGCGAGCGGCTACCTCGTCACCGACTGGGGCGACCGCGGCCACCTGCAGCCGCCGGTCGTGAGCTGGCCTGGCATCGTCGCGGGAGCGGCGCTCTCCTGGAACGCTTCGAGCGCGGGTGCGGTTCGCGCGCGCCTGGACGAACTGCTCGATGCGCACATCTTCGGCCACGAGGCGGCGGGCCTGGGCAAGCTCGCGCTCGAACTCGGCGATGTCTACCGCACCACGCGCGCGCGCAGCACCAACGGTTCGCCGCTCTTCTTCCTGGTCGCCTTCGCGGACCAGAAGTTCCCGCATGAGCGCGTGCAGAATTTGACGCGCGAGGGCCTGCTCGAGGCGCTCGAATCGATCATGCTGCTGCGCGTGCGTCTGGAGGGACGTCCCGCAGCACCGCGCGGAGCAGCGGACGAACTCGGCTGGGTCGCGGCGATGCTGGCCTTCGCGTGCCGGCTGGGAGTGACGCGACTGGCGGCGCCGGAGGGCACGCCGCTCGAAATGCTGCCGCAGGCCGAGCGCCGCCGGCTCGCGCGCGAGCTCGAGGAGCTGGTCGGGACGCAGCGCACGCTCTGGCTCGAGAGCTCGCGGCCGGGCGGGCTCGAAGAATCGATCGGCTGGTTGACGCGGCCGCTGGCGCTGCTCGCCACCTAGAGACCTCCTATCCGGCGCACGCGCGAGAGGGAGCGCCGTGCCAGGAACGCGAGCAGCTTCATGCAGGTCCTTGGAAAGCTGTCCGTACGATCCGCACACTGATAGGGATGGACTCCGCCCCCACCGCAGCGCAAACGCTCGCGCGCCTCACCGGCGCGACACGGCGCTACAGCCGCGGCGCGGAGGACGTGCACGCGCTCGAGAACGTCGATCTCACGCTCGCCGCGGGCGAGTGGCTCACTCTCGTCGGGCCCTCGGGCTGCGGCAAGTCGACGCTGCTCAACCTGCTCTCGGGCGTCGACCAGCCCGACGAGGGCAGCGTCGAGGTCGGCGGCCTGGAGCTCGCGCGCTCGACCGAATCGCAGCGCACGCTGCTGCGCCGGCGCGGGATCGGGATCGTGTTCCAGTCCTTCCACCTCGTGCCGCACCTGACCGTCGAGGAGAACATCGCGCTGCCGCTCGCACTCGACCGCAAGCGCGACCCCGCGCGCGTCGCGGAGTTGCTGGAACGCGTCGGCCTCACGCCGCGCGCGACGCACTTCCCGAGCGAGCTCTCGGGCGGCGAGCAGCAGCGCACCGCGCTCGCGCGCGCGCTGGTGCACAAGCCCATGCTCGTGCTCGCCGACGAGCCCACGGGCAACCTCGACTCGGCCTCCGGCGCGCGCGTGCTCGACCTGCTCGACGAGCTGCGGCGCGAGAACGGCAGCGCGCTGGTCATCGCGACGCACGACGCGCGCCTGGCTGCGCGCGCGGACCGGCTCGTGCGCCTCGCGGACGGCCGGATCGTGTACGACGGGCGTCCGCAGGACGACCCCGGTCCCCCGCGATGATCCTGCGCGCGCTCTTCTTGCGTCCGCTCGTGCGTGCGCCGCTGCGCTTTCTGGCGACGCTGCTGGGCATCAGCGCCGGCGTGGCCGCCTTCGTCGCGACGCTGGCCTCGAACCGCGCCGCGCTGGCCTCGCTGCGCGAGGACACGCGCGCACTCGCCGGCGCGGCGCAGTTCGAGATCAGCTCGGCCGCGCTCGTCCCGCCCGAGGCGCTGCCGATCCTGCGGCCGCTCGAGGCCGACGCCGAACTGTTGCCGGTGATCGAGGAACTCGTGCTCGAGCCGCGCTCGGGAGCGGTGCTGCGCCTGCTCGGCCTGGATCCCCTGCTCGATCCGCGCGCGCGCGGGCTCGCAGGCGAGGCGCTCGGCGGCGATCTCGCGCTGCGCACGCTGCGCGGCGAGGGCGTGTGGATCGCCGAGCCGCTCGCGCTCACGCTCGGCCTGCGAGTGGGCGACGACCTGGGCGTCGAGGCACATGGGCGCATCTTCGAGCTGCGGCTGCTCGGCACCCTGCCCGCCGCGCGTTCCGACGGGCCCTTCGCGACCACGATCGTCGCCGATCTCGCGCTCGCTGACCGCGTCGCCGGGCGCAAGGGTCGGCTCGACCGCGTGGAGCTGCTCGCCCGGCCGGGAGTCGACCCACGGGATCTGGAGCGCGAGGCACGCGCGCTCGTCCCGCTCGGGCTCGAGCTGCGTTCGACGGGCGCGCGCGCGGCGCAGACGCAGGGCCTCGTGCGCAGTCTGGAGTTCAACCTCCTGGCGCTCTCGGGCATCTCGCTGCTCGTCGCGGGTGTGCTGGTCGCGACAGCGCTGGCGACCTCCGTCGTGCAGCGCAGCCGCACGCTCGCGCTGCTCGTCTCGCTCGGCGCCGGTCGCGCGGCGCTGGTCTCGGCCCTGGTGGTCGAAGCGCTCGCGCTCGGACTCCTCGGCGGCCTGCTCGGAGCCTTCGGCGGCTACGCGGGCGCGCACGCCGTCGTGCCCGCGATGCGCGCGACGCTGACCACCGTGGTGGGCTCCGCGCCCGAGAACCCGGTGCGCTTCGAGTTCGATCTGGTCTGGCTCGGCCTCGCGCTCGGACTGGTGGTCGCGGCGGCGAGCGCCGTGCTGCCCCTGTTCGAGATCCTGCGCACGCCACCGTTGCAGTCGCTCGCGCGCGAACGTCCCGACTGGCTCACGCCGCGCGCGCGCGTCGGCGCGGTGGGCGTCGCGATCCTGGCCGCGCTGGCCGCGCACGAGCTCCTGCGCCTGCCCGCCTGGCACGGCCTGCCGATCGCGGCGCTGGGTTCGGCCACGGCGCTGCTCGCAGCACTCTTCGCGCTGCAGGGGCCTCTGTGCGACGCGCTCGCGCGCCTCGCAGCGCGCATCCCACGCCTGCTGGTGCTCGCCGGCCCCCTGCGGCTGGCACTCGCCGCGCTGGCGGCCGGCCGCAGGCGCTCGGCCTGGGCCGCGGGCGCGGTTGGCATGAGCGTCGCGCTCTCGGTGGCGATCGCGACGCTGGTGCACTCCTTCCGCACCACGGTCGTCGAGTGGACCGCGAGCAGCCTGCGCACGGACCTGCAGGTGCGCACGCTCGCGCCGCCGGGCGGCGTGCCGCTGGGGACGCTTGATCCGGAGGTGGCGCAGATCTGCAAGCGCGTCTTCGGCGCCGAGGCGATCGACGACTACCACGCCGCCGCGGCGGAGGTCGACGGCCGCCGCATCACGCTCACCGGTGCCAACCTCGACGTGGTCGCACGTCGCGGCGGCTTCGGCTACCGCGACGGGCGCGACTCGCGCGAGGTGCTCGCGCGCGCCTTCGCGGAGCACTCCGCCGTCGTGAGCGAGTCCTTCGCGCTGCAGTTCGGCCGCAAGGAAGGCGACACGCTGCAGGTCCAGACTCCGGGCGGGACGATCGAGCGACGCATCGAGGGCGTCTACTACGACTACGGCGACAGCCAAGGCACGGTGATCGTCGACCTCGCCGATTTCCAGCCGCTCTACCCCGCGCGTGCAACGCACCACGTGGAGGTCTACCTGCCCGCGGACGTCGACGTCGAAGTTGCGCGCGGGCAGCTGCTCGATGCGCTCGGCGGGCGCTTCCACGTCGAGGTGCTGACCAACGCCGAGCTGCGCACCAACGTGCTCTCGATCTTCGACCGCACCTTCGCGATCACCAACGCGCTGGTGCTCGTCAACGCCTTCGTGGCGGTGATCGCGGTGCTGACCGTGCTCTTCGCGCTCTTGCGCGAGCGCGCGGCGGATCTCGCGCTGCTGCGCGCCCTTGGCGCCTCGCGCCTCGAGCTCGGCGCGCAGGTGACGCTGCAGTCGGGGCTGCTCGGCCCTTGGGTGCCGTCTCGGGGCCGTGACGGGTATTGTGATCGGCGTGATGCTCGTCACCGTTGTCAACTTGCAGAGCTTCGGCTGGACGCTCGAGTTCCACCGGCCCTGGAACGCGATTCTGGGCGTGCTCGGCGCGGTCGCACTCGCCTGTCTCGTCGCGGGTCTCGCGCCGGCCTGGCTCGCGGCGCGTGCCAGCATGAGCGTCGTGCTCCGGGAGGAAGGATGAAGTTCGCAGCGTCCCTCGCGTGTCTCGCGCTGCTCTCGGGCTGGAAGCAGCACGCCTCGCCCTTCGAGGCGCACTTCCCCGCCGACCACGGCGCGCACCCCGAGTTCAAGAACGAGTGGTGGTACGCGACCGGCGAACTCGAGGCGGCTGGCGGCGAGCACTTCGGCTACCAGCTGACGGTCTTTCGCCTGGGTCTCGAACCCGGGCTGCCCCCCGAGGGCGAATCGTACTGGTCCGCGCGCACGCTCTACTCCGGCCACCTCGCCTTGACGCACATCGGCGCGCGCACGACGCGCAGCGCCGAACGCAGCGCGCGCGCGAACGGCGGTCTGGCGGGAGCGCGCACCGACGAGCTCGACGCCTGGATCGGCGATTGGCGCATCGTGCGCGACCCCTCGACCGGCACGCTGCACGCGAGCGGCAGGGCGCGCGAGATCGGCGTCGCGCTCGAGCTCGATCTGCGCCCCGCGAAACCCGCCGTGCTGCACGGCCCCGACGGGCTCTCCCCCAAGGGCACGCAAGCCGGCGAAGCTTCGGCCTACGTCAGTTTCACGCGCCTGGCAACGAGTGGGCACGTCACGCTCGACGGCCGCGCGCTCGAGGTCACCGGCGAGAGCTGGTTCGACCACGAGTGGGGCTCGGGACAGCTGGGCAAGGACGTCGTCGGCTGGGATTGGTTCGGCCTGCGGCTCACCGACGGCCGCGAGCTGATGATCTACCGCCTGCGCCGCGCCGGCGGCAGCGTGCTGCCGATCTGCGCCGGCACGCTCGTGCGCAAAGACGGCAGCTCGCGCCCGCTCGCGAGCTCCGAGGTCGAGCTCGCGGTCGAAGAGCGCTGGAAGAGCCCGCACACGCTGGCCGAGTATCCCGCGCGCTGGAAGCTCTCCGTGCCGTCGGAAAAACTCGAGCTGCACCTCTGCGCCCGCGCCCCCGACTGCGAGATCGACGGTTCGCACTCGACCGGCGTCGTGTACTGGGAGGGCCCGGTGAAGGTCGAGGGCAGTGCCAGCGGCGGCGGCTACGCCGAGCTCACGGGCTATGCCGGTTCGCTCGAGGGGCGCTTCTGAGGTAGTCTCGCGCGCATGTTCGCGGCCCTGCTCCTCGCCCTCGCTCCGCAGACTTCGGTCACGCGCTCCGAACTCGCGCAGGCCTACGAGCGCTTCGAGCGGGTCTACTTCGCGGCCAAGCTCGAGCCCGAGCGCAAGCGCGAGCTCAACCGCGCCTACGACGAGGCCTGCCTGGCGTACTTCGGCGGCGAGCAACGCAAGCTCGTGGACGAACTCGAGCGCATGTCGCTCGCGCTGGGTGCGCAACCCGACGCACCGCCGCCGGAGGAGAAGCCCTACGACTGGGACGGCTGCCGCATGACGATGCTCGTGACGCTCTCGAAGCTCACGGTCACGAGCCCGGCGATCGAGCAGGCGCTGTGCGCGCGCGCGCGCGCGGCCCTGCTGCACACGCATCCCTCGCCCGACAAACCGACGGAATTCCGCGTCGATCGACGTGCGCTCGCCACGGCGCTCGATCGCGAGATCGGTGCACTCGAGCGCGGCGACGACCCGTACAGTCGTGCGACAGGCGATCTGTGGCGCGTGCTGCGCATCCCCGAGGGCGAACTGCCGGTGCGCATCTACGCGCCGACGCAGGCCGCCAAGGACACGCCGCTGCCGCTCGTGATCGCGCTGCACGGCGCGCGCGGCGACGAGAACATGTTCCTCGAGGGCTACGGCTGCGGCCGGATCCGAGACCTCGCCGAGCAACACGGCTTCCTGCTCGCCTGCCCGCGCTCGAGCGGCAAGCTGACGCCCGAGACGATCGACGCGCTCGTGCGCGCGCTGGGCTACGACTACGCGATCGACGAGAAGCGCATCGGCCTGGTCGGCCACTCGATGGGCGCCGCGCTCGCGGCGCGCCTGGCCTCCGAATCGCCCGGGCGCTACTGCGCGCTGGCCTGCTTCTCGGGCGGACCGCGCGAGGATGCGCAAGAGCTGCCGCCGACCTGGATCCGCGTGGGCGTGATCGACCAGCTCGCCGATCCGGCCGGGATGCAGGCGATCGCGCAGAAGCGCAAGGAGCGCGGATTCGCGATCGACTTCCAGACGCTGCCGGACGTAGGCCACACGCTGATCGTCGGCGAAGAGCTCGCGGGCGCGATCGACTGGGTGCTCGGACACCGCCGTTCCGAATGAACGCCCTGCTCGGGCTGGTGTGGGTGTCCTGCGGCCTATGGGCGCCGCAGCAGCCGACAGCGACGCGCGCCGACCTGGCGCGCTCCTACCAGCGTTTCGACAAGGCCTACGCGTCCGCCGAGCTCACGCCCGAACGCAAGCGCGAGCTCAACTTGGCCTTCGATCGCTCGACCATGGCCTTCTTCATGGGCCAGGGCGCGCAGGTGATCGCGGATCTGGAACGACTCTCGGACAGCCTCGGCGCTCCCCCGCCTGCGGCGCCGCCCGAGGAACCGGCGCACGACTGGGATGCCGCGCGCCTGGCCCTGCTCGCGAAGCTCCCCGGGGTCTCGCCCGAGAATGAGCCGCAGCGCCAGGCGCTGGCCGCCGTGCGGGCGCGCATCGAGCTGCTGCGCAACACGCTTTCGCCCGGCGACTCGGCGCAATTCCTGGTCGAGCGGCCGAAGCTCGCGGCCGAGGTCGAAGCGGAACTCGCGCTCGTCGTCCGCGGCGAGGACCCCTACCGCCGCCGCACGGGCGACCTGTGGCGCGTGGTCGCGCTCGAGCGCGGCGAGCTGCCCGTGCACCTCTACGCGCCGCCCGCCGCCGCCCAAGACGAGCCGCTGCCGCTGCTGATCGCCCTGCACGGTATGGGCGGCGACGAGAACATGTTCTTCGAGGGCTACGGCGCCGGCCGACTGCGGGCGCTCGCCGAGCAACGCGGATTCCTGCTCGCCTGCCCGCGAGCGAACTGGCTGCTCTCCGGCGCGACGCTGGAACGGCTGATCCGGGCTCTCTCGTACGACTACGCGATCGACGAGAAGCGCATCCTGCTGCTCGGACACTCGATGGGCTCTGGCCTCGCGGCCTCGATCGCCGCGCGCGCGCCCGAACGTTTCGCCGGCCTGGCGTGCTTCGCCGGCGGTCCAGGCGCGAAGGCCGAGAAGCTGCCGCCGAGCTGGATCAGCGTCGGCGCGCTCGACCCGATCGCCAACCCGGACTCGCTCGAGAAGGCGTCCAAGGCGCTCACTGCGCGCGGCCTCACCGTCCGGTTCGAGCGCGTCCCCGACCTCGGCCACACGCTCGTGGTCGGCGAGCGACTCGGCGCGGCAGTCGAATTCCTGCTGGGACAGCAGCTCCCGTGAACGCCGAGATGCCGCTCGTGACGGCGCACTTGCCCGGCGTCGGTGGCGCGCTCAAATCGCGCCCGGCCGACTTCGTGGTCGAGGAGTTGCCGCTCTACCTGCCGAGCGGCAGCGGCGAACACGTCTACCTGAGCATCGTGCGCGAGGGCGCCACGACGAAGGAGATCGAGAGCGCGCTCGGCCGGCTCTTCGCACTGCCGTCGCGCGCGATCGGCACGGCGGGGATGAAGGACAAGCAGGCGCGCACGACGCAGACCTTCTCGCTGCACCTGCACGAGGGCGAGCCGCTCGAACTCGCGCGGCGCGTCGAGGGCGAACTCGGCCTGCGCGTGCTCTCCTCCGCGCGCCACGCGAACAAGCTGCGCATGGGTCACCTGCTCGGAAACCGCTTCCGCGTGCTGCTGCGCGACGCGCACCCCGAGGCGCTCACGCGTGCGCAGGCGATCACCGACGAGCTCTCCGCGCACGGATTGCCCAACGCCTTCGGTCCGCAGCGCTTCGGCGCGGACGGCGACAACGCCGAGCGCGCGCGCGCGCTCTTCGCGCAGCCCAAGCGCGGCTGGACGGCGGAGCTCCTGCTCTCGGCCTGGCAATCGGCGCAGTTCCACGCCTGGCTCGCGCAGCGGCACGCGCTGGGCAAGCTGCCCGGGCTGCTCGAGGGCGATGTCGCCAAGCGCCACGACGGACCGATCTTCGACGTCCTGGATCTCGCGCTCGAAGAGCCGCGCCTGCGCGCGCGAGAGATCGTGCCCACCGGGCCGCTCTTCGGCGAGTCGATGCGCTGGGCCAAGGGCGCGGCGCTGCAGATCGAGGAGTCGGTGCTGCGCGAGAGCGGCATCGACGCACAGGCGCTCGCGCGCGCGCGCCTGCCCGGCACACGCCGCGCGGCCTGGATCTACCCGCGCGGCTTCGAGCTCGAGGCCGAAGCGCAGGGTCTGTGGGTCGGCTTCGAACTGCCCAAGGGCTCGTACGCGACCGTCGTGTTGCGCGAGTTCACGAAGTCCGACGCGCTCAGCGCGGACTGAGCGGCTCGAGCAGGACCTCGCCCGCACGTTCGCCCAGGCTGCGCGGATCCCACTCGCGCAAGGCGTATCCGGCGCACTCGATGCGCAGCGCGGCGGGCCATTCGTCGAGCTCGACGTGGACGTGGCCCTGCGCGTCCGAGCTCGCGAGCTGGACGCGTTCGAGCCACACGCGCGCACCCTCGATCGCGCGTCGCGTGACGCGGTCGCGGACCTCGAAGTCGGTCTGGAAGCCGGGCTCGAGCTCGAGGCGCAGCACACCGCCGCGGCGCGCCTCGATCGCATCGGAGAGCTCGCCCTGCGCCGCCTTGTAGCCCGCGGCCTCGACCGCGTAGAGCACGTGGCGCGAGCGCGGCACGAGGATCTGCGTCACGCCGCCCGGCGCGCTGAAGCGCTGCTCGGTCGCGAGCGGCTCTTCGGTCAGCAGGCGCAGCGTCGCATCGCCCACGCGCTCACCCGTGTCGCGCGAGACGCACTCGACCGCGTAGGAGAGCGGTTCGTCGTGTCCTGCGCGGCGGATCTGGACGCCGCTCGTGCCGAAGGGCACTTCCATGCGCGGCGGCACGAAGTCGTCGTCCAGGAATCCGGGCCCGGCGCTGAGCTCGATCCCCGCCGAGGCCAGCCCCCAGTACTCGAAGCGGCCTTCCGCGCCGCTCTGGATCGTCACCGGAGCGGAGTTGCCGTTGCGCACGCGGATCGGGACACCCCCGAGCGGCCGGTCGAGTTCGTCGAGCACGACGCCGCGCACGCCGGGTTGCAAGTTCGCGAGCCCCAACTGCAGGCCGAGCGTGCGCTGCGCGCCGCGCGGCAGATCGCACTCTCCCAGCACCGATTCGCCGGTCAGCGGGTGGACGGCGTGCACGCTCCAGCAGCCCGACGCCAGCGGAGCGAAGCGGAATTCGCCGCTCGCGTCGGTGTCCCCCACGCGTCCGCGCGGGGCGCGCGAGGGGTCCGCGCTCGCGAGCCAGAGCGAGACGCCCGCGAGCGGCTCGCCGCGGTCGTTGGTGCAGCGCACGGTCAGCGAACCGCCGGTGTACAAGTCCAGCCGGTTCGGCCGCGGCACGAGCGGCGCCGTCAGCGCGAGCGCATCGCTCACCTCGCCTCCGGAGAACTCCGCCTCGAGCTCGAAGAGCCGGCCCTCGGGCGGTTCGCCGGCGAGCGCGAAGCGTGCGCGGCCGTGCGCGTCGGCGAGCTGGAAGTCGCGCCCGAGCACGTCGAAGCCGCCCGCGCTCGAACGATCGCCCCAGACCAGCGAGACGTTGCTCGCCGAGCCCGCGCTGCCGTCGGCGTGCGCGACCTGCACTTCGAGCACCTGCGCCGGCGAGCGCACGCTGATGTCCAGGTGGCGCAGCGGCGCCTCGACGTCCGAGCGCAGCAGGAATTGTGCGGGCTCGACCGTCCAGCGCGCGTCGAAGCGCGGGTCGCCGGGGTCGGGCAGGTGCATCACGCTCACGACGCCGCAGGAGAGCACGCACTCGGTGCAGTAGGAGCCGTCCGGGCCGGTCTCGACCACCGCGGTGCGCGGACGGCGCGAGAGGAAGGACAGGCGCATTCCCTCGACGCCCAGCCCGCTCTGTTCGTCCACGACGCGTCCGCAGAGTGCGACGAGCGTCTCGGGATCGGCCTCGAGCACGCCGGACTGGCGCGACTTCGCCTTCGAAGCGGCCGCCCCGTCGGCTTCGAGGGCCGCGCGCGGGGCGGGCGTCTCGGCGAGCGCGGGCCGCGCGGGTCCGTTGCCGAGCGCCAACGCGGCCAGGCGCGAGCGCTCGTCGCGCGAGCGCTCATCGTGGTCGAGGGTGGCGACGAGGAACCAGGCCGCGGCGAGCAGCAGGACCGAGAGCAGGATCCAAAGCGGTCGGCGCACGGATTCAGTCGGCGTAGCGGAAGCTTCCGGTGAAGGCGGCATTGCTGCCCGGGCGATCGAAGACGCCGCCCAGGCGCGTGTCGCTCATGCGGAACACGTCGTTGTCGCCCACCACGCGGCCGTCGATGCGCGCGAAGGGCTCATACCACACGTTGAAGGGCATCTTGCAGCAGGCGCGGTCCTCGAGCGTGCTGCCCGAGAGCGCGAAAAGTCGTCCACCCTCGACCGAGTAGCTTCCGTCCGCGCCAAAGCTGGCCTGGATCGGCAGCGCGTCGAGCACCCGCGCACCTGCGAAGAGTGCGGGCTCACGCGCGCGCAGCAGCGCCAGCGCCGCCTCGCGCTGCTCGGTGCTCGCGCGACTCGAGAGGTAGACCGAGCGCGCGACGTGCACGCCCTTGGCGGCGAGGTTGTCGTCGCCGCGCAGCGAGAGCGCGACGTCGACACCGGCGAGGTCCGCTCCCGCGAAGCGGCCCGCATCGAAGTGCCAGACGCACAGCGCTTCGCGTCCGTCGGTGCAGTACTCGCCGTTGTAGTGGCACGCGCCCGCGAACACCGCTGCGGTGCGCGACTCGACGTAGTGGCCACTGGGGACGGGGACGACGGACGGGATCGCAAGCAGGACGACGATCGGCAGCATGGCAGTCTTCTTCGGGCCCTCGGCCGACGATACTAGAGCACGCCCCGGAAGCAGGTGCGACCGGACTGGCATTCGTCCGGCCTGACGAGTTCGTCATCCGGGCCGAGCGTCTGCATCGTGCGCGCGCACCAGCAGCGGTTGCTGGCATCGAGGATGTCCTCCTCCGTTCGCGGCGGCTGGCGAGCGAAGGTCAACTTCTTCGAACGCAGCTCGGTGCAGTAGGGAAAGAGGGCCTGACCCTCGGCCGTCTGGGGGGCTTTCGGCTGGTCGGTCATGCGCAGAGCTCCTCCAGGGCGCGGATCACGAGGCCCTTGGCGAGCGGCACTTTGTAGCCGTTGTGCGCCAGCGCCTCGGCGCCGCGCACGCTCGCCGCGGCGGCCTTCTCGAACAACGCGCGCGAGGGCTGGCCGCCCTCGAGCGCCGCCTCGGCCGCCTTGGAACGCCAGGGGATCGGGGCGACGCCACCGAGCACCACGCGCGAGGAGCGGATCGTGCCGCCCTCCAGGACCAGCGCAAGCGCGACCGACGCGAGCGCGAAGTCGAAGGAGCCCTTCTCGCGGAACTTGGTGTACGAGGAGCGCGTGTTCGCCGCCGGCGCGGGCACGAGCACGCGGCGCAGGATTTCGCCCGGCTGCAGCACGGTCTCGCGCTTCACGTCCGACTCGGAGGGCAGCGTGAAGTACTTCTCCAACGCGACCGTGCGCGAGCCCTTGGCGGAGACGATCTCCGCGCTCGCACCGAGCGCGACCAACGCGGGCGCGAGGTCGGAGGGGTGCACGATGTACGAGGGCCCGCCGCCGAGGATCGCGTTGTACTTGCTCATCCCGCCGTAGGAGAAGCACTCGGTCCCGCCCTTCTTGAGGCAGGGCGCGTGCTCGCTGCGGAAGTACCAGCAGCGCGGCCGCTGGTTGAGGTTGCCGCCCAGCGTGGCCTGGCTGCGGATCTGCGCGCTGGCGACGACGCCCGCAGCCTGCGCGAGTGCGGGGAGTCGCTGCGCGACTTCGGCGTGCTCCTCGAGTGCCGCGAGCGTGCACAGGGCACCGATCTCGAGCGAACCGTCGGCGCCCGCGTGCACCTGGTCGAGACCGGGGATGTGCTTCAGGTTCACGAGCGCGTCCGGCTCGGCGAGGTGCTCCTTCATCTCGGTCAGGAGGTCCTGGCCGCCGGCGAGGACACGCGTCGCGCCCGAGCGCGCCTCGGGGGTGTCGAGCAGCGCGAGCGCGCTCTCGAGGTCGGTGGGATTGTGCAGCTTGAAGGCCTTCATGTTCGTTCCTGCGCGCCTAGACGCGGCCGAGCGCCGCGAGGACCTTGTCGGGGGTGAGCGGCATGTCGCGCACGCGCGCGCCGCAGGCATTGAAGACCGCGTTGGCGATCGCCGAGTGGCCGGGGATGACCGTGGCTTCGGCGACGCCGATGGCCTGTTCGCGCGTGTCCTCGTCGTCGATCAGCGCGACGATCTCGCCGATCTCGAGCGGGCCGGCGACCTTGTAGTCCTCGAGGTTCGCGTTGAGCGCGAGGCCCAGGTCGGGATCGATCACGCGCTCCTCGAGCAGTCCGTAGCTGAGCGCCTGCACCATGCCGCCGGCGATCTGCGAGCGCAGCGTCAGGCGGTTGATCGGCAGACCGCAGTTCTGCACGCAGACGAGCTTCAGCACTTCGACCTTGCCGGTCAGCGGATCGACGCGCACCTTCGCGGCCTGCGCGCCCTGGATGCCGTTGCCCGCGAGTTCGGCGACCCACTCGCCCTTGGCCGTCAGGCCTTCCTGCGGCAGCATCGCGCAGGCCTGCGCGAAGGACAGTTTGCGGCCGGACTTCTGGTCCTCGACCGAGCCGGCGGCGAAGCGGATCTGCGCGGGATCGGAGCCGAGCGCCTGCGCGAGGTGCTCGGCGAACTTCGTGCGCGCGTTCCAGGCGGCGCTCTTCACCGCAGGAGCGAGCGAGCCCGTGGTCGTGCTGCCACCCGAGCCGTTGGCTTGTCCGAGGCGACTGGAACCGATGCGCGCCTCGACGCCCCCGAGCGGGAGGCCGAGCTCTTCGGCCACGATCGAGGCGACGTAGGTGCGCACGCCGGTGCCCAGATCCTGCGAACCGACGGCCGAGCTGACGCTGCCATCGCGCTCGATGCGCACCTCGACCTCGCACTCGGGATGGCCGCCGCCGCCCCAGACCGAGACGCCGAAGCCGATGCCGGTGCACCAGCGTCCCTCGGGCTTGCCGGGCGCGGTCTTGTTGGGGTGCGCATTCCAGCCGATCTCCTGCGCGACGCGCGTGAGTTGGCGCTGGTAGGCCTCGTGCTTCAGGTTCTTCTTGCGCACCTCGAGCGGATCCAGGCCCGCCTTGGCGCACAGCTCGTCGATCAGCGACTCCATCGCAAAGCTCGCCTGCGGATGGCCGGGCGCGCGCATCGCGCGGCTCGAGTCGGTGTGCGTGAGCACCGAGACGCTGCTCGCGAAGGACTTCTCAAACTCGTAGATGTAGGGCTGCGGGTGGCGCGCGGCCTCGCCGATGCCGCCGAAGCGCTCGGCTTCGGAGACGAGCGCCACGAGCGTGCCATCGGCGCGGATCGCGCCCTTCATCGAGACGTGCACGCCGCTGCGATTGCCGCCGCTGGTGAACTCCACCGGACGCGTGAGCAGCAGGTGCACCGGCTTGCCAGCCTGCTTGGAGAGCTGGCAGGCGAGCTGGCCCTCGAAGCCCAGGCCGAACTTCGAGCCGAAGCCGCCGCCCATGTACTGCACGATGCCCTCGACGGCGCTGGCCTTGAGCCCGAGCTCGCGCGCGGCGTCGCCGGGGATGCTGAAGGTCGCCTGCGTCGAGGCGTAGACCTTGGCCGAATCGCCGCCGCTGAAGTCGACGGTCACGCCGTGCGTTTCGAGACACACGTGGTGTTGCACCGGCACGCTGTAGACCGCCTCGACCACCGCCGCGGCGCCCTGCATCGCGGCTTCCGTCTCGGCGCGCTCGCCCTTGCTCGACTCCTTGCCGAGGTTGCCCTTGCGGCCGACCTGCGGCGCGTTCGCGGCCAGCGCCTGCTCGCGCGTCACGGCCCACTTGCCGGGCTTCCACTTGGGCGCGAGCGCGCGCAGCGCGTCGTCAGCCCGCTCGGGCGTGTCGGCCGCCACCGCCGCGACCGGCTGGCCGAGCCACTTGACGCCCTTCACCTCGAGGTCGATCACGGCCCCGACGCCCGGCGATTTGCGCGCCGCGTCCAGGTCGAGTTCGACCGTCGCAACCGGGAAAGGCGAGACGAGCACGCGCGCGTAGAGCATCCCCGGCAGGCGCACGTCCTGCGAGTACACCGCGCGGCCCGTGACCTTGACCGGCCCGTCGACGCGCGGGAGCTCGGTGTTGAGCAGCGTGTGCGCCGCGCGCGGCCCCCAACTGGGTCCGCCGGTGTCGTCGACCTCGATCTCTTCCTCGACCGGATGGCCGTCGACGTTCTTCGTGACCTTGATCTTCTTCTTGCCGGGCTGCTGGAGGTTCGCCATGTCACTTCCCTCCGCGCGCGACGGCCAGCGCAGCTTCGAAGACGGCCGGGTAGGTCCCGCAGCGGCAGATATTGCCCGAGCAGGAACGCTTGATCTCCTCGAGCGAGGCCTTGGGCTGCTTGTCGAGGCAGGCCTGGATCGACATCACGAAGCCCGGCGTGCAGAAGCCGCACATCTGTCCGTCGTGTGTCCAGAACGACTGCTGCAGCGCGCTCAGCTTCTCGGGCGAGCCTAGCCCTTCGATGGTCGTGATCTGCTTGCCGCGCTGGTCGACCGCGAGCAGGAGACAGGCGAGCGCGGGCTTTCCATCGACGTGCACCGTGCACGCGCCGCAGTTGCCGCGGTCGCAGACCTCCTTGGTGCCGGTCAGCGCGGGCTCGCAGCGGTGGCGCAGCGCCGAGAGCAGCGTCGTGCGCGGCTCGCAGCGCAGCTTGCGCGCCTGGCCGTTGATCGAGAGTTCGATCTCGAGCTCGCCCTCGAGCGTCTCGCCGCCCGCGGGAGCCGCCGGTTCGGGCGGTTCCTGCGCGGTCGCGCGCGCGGGCGCCTCGGCGCAGCCGATCAGGCCCTGGGCGAGGACGCCGCCCGCGGCGACGCCGCCCGCGCCGCGCAGGAATCGCCGCCGGGAGAGCGCCTTGGAATCGGGGGAATCGCCAGCGTCGGGAGTCTTGCTCATCGCAGCCGGATTCTAGCGCTTGGTCGAGCCCGCCGTCGCTGGGTAGGATCTCGCTCGCATTTCCAGTCCCGACCCTTGGACCCTCGTGTCCGCCTCCGCGGTGTCTGTTCCACTGCACGGGCGCGACCAAAGGATGCCGTGAACATGAAGAAGCTGCTCCCCTGGCTCGCCTTGAGCCTGTCCGCGTTCGTTTTCCTACCCGCTGCCCTGGCCGCCACCGTTTCCCTGCCGCTCGCCGGCAAGGAGAAGGTGCTGCGCTTCTCGGGGATCCCCAACCAGAACACCACCGAACTCGCCGAGAAGTACCGGCCGCTCGCCGAATACCTCTCGAAGAAGCTCGACGTCAAGGTCGAGTACGTCCCCGCGGCCGACTACAACGCCACCGTCGACGCGTTCAAGAACGGTGACCTGCAGTTGTGCTGGTTCGGCGGCTTGACCGGCGTGCAGGCTCGCGAGGCGGTCGAGGGCGCGCGCGCCATCTGCTGCGGCCCGCGCGACATGAAGTTCAAGAGCTACTTCATCGCCAACAAGAGCATGGGCCTGGAGAAGTCCGAGGACTTCCCGATGTCCTTCAAGGGCAAGAAGTTCACCTTCGGTTCGGCGCAGTCGACCTCCGGCCGTCTGATGCCGGAGTACTTCATCCGCCAGCACGCGAAGATGTCGCCCAAGGACTTCTTCGGCGCCGAGCCGAGCTACTCCGGCAGCCACGACAAGACGCTCGAACTGATCGCCACCGGCGCCTTCGAATGCGGCGTGCTCGACTCGACCGTCTACGACAAGCGCGTGGCGGAGGGCAAGTTCGACCCCGACCTCGTGCGCGTGGTGTGGGTCTCACCGGAATACGCCGACTACAACTTCACGGCGCACCCTGACCTGGACAAGAACTTTGGCGCGGGCTTCACCGAAAAGCTGCAGAAGGTGCTCGTCTCGATGCAGGGCGACGAGCGCAAGCTGCTCTCGGCCATGGATCGCCAGGACGGCGGCCTGATCGAGTGCACCAACGAGAACTTCAACTCGCTGCGCGCGCTCGCGATCGAACTGCAGCTCGTGCGTGAACGCAAGCCGAACCGCTGAACGCCGCGCACCCCAGCGTCCCGTGAGCAGCGCCGCCGGATTCCGCCTCGCGCGGGCCAGCGTCTGGTTCGCGGGGCGCGCCGCGCTCGCCGGAGTGGACCTCGAGGTCCGCCCGGGCGAGTCGCTCGCGCTCGTCGGACCGAGCGGCTCGGGCAAGACGACGCTCTTGCGCCTCTTGAATGCCGCGGTGCTGCCGAGCTCGGGCGAGGTCTCGATCGACGGCCGTTCGCTCGCGCAGGCGAGCCCGGGCGAGCTGCGCGAGTTGCGCGCGCACGTGGGCTTCGTGCACCAGGACCTGTGCCTGGTGCCGAACGTGCGCGTGCTCGCCAACGTGCTCGCGGGTCGGCTCGGCCAGCAAGGCCTGGCCGCCTCGCTGCGCTCGCAGCTCTTCCCGCCGCGCGAGGAGATCGAGCGCGCCGCGGCGATCCTCGAACGCGTGGGCATCCTCGAGAAGCTCTACCAGCGCACCGACAGCCTCTCCGGAGGCCAGCGCCAGCGCGTGGCGCTCGCGCGCGCGCTCTACCAGGAACCGCGCGCGCTGCTCGCCGACGAACCCGTCAGCGCTGTGGATCCCGCGCGCGCGCGCAACCTGGTCGAGCTGTTGGCGGAGGTCTCACGCGAGCGCGGGCTGACGCTGGTCGTCTCGCTGCACGACATCGCGCTCGCGCGCGAGTTCTTCCCGCGCCTGGTGGGCCTGCGCGCGGGCGCGGTGGTCTTCGACAAGGCCACCGGTGAGGTCGGCCAGGCCGAGATCGAGCGCCTGTACTCGCTCGAGGGACTGGAGCTCGACGACGATGGCCGCGACGGCACTGCCTGAGTCGCGGCGCGTCTCCGGACGCGGCCTGGTGCTCGCCGCACTCGCGCTGGCCGCGCTGTGCGCCTGGCTGGCGCTCGACGCGCCGCTCACCGGCCTCGTGCCGCGCGAGGGCGGCTGGGATGTGGCGCGCGGCTTCTTCGGCCACGCGCTCAGGCCGGCTTTCACCTACGAGACCGAGGTTCCCGACGGGACGAGTCCGCTGCTGCTCTCCGGTCTGGCCGCCGCGCGGCGCACCGTGGTCTTCGCGGTCGCCGGCATGAGCCTCGCGCTCGTCCTCGGCGTGCTGCTCGGCTTTCTCGCCTCGAGCAGCTGGTGGGCGCAGGACTCGGGCGGTCGCAAGGGGCTGCGCCAGCGCCTGGGCCCGCTCGTGTGGGGCAGCGCGCGCGTGCTGATCGTGGGCATGCGCTCGGTGCACGAGTTGCTCTGGGCGGTGCTGTTCCTGGCGGCCTTCGGACTGAACACCTTCGGCGCCGTGGTGGCGATCTCGATCCCCTACGGCGGCACGCTGGCCAAGATCTTCAGCGAGATGCTCGAGGAGGCCCCGCGCGACAGCGCGCGCGCGCTGCGCGAACTCGGCGCCGGACCGCTGCAGATCTTCCTCTTCGGCCAGCTGCCGCGCGCCGTGCCGGACATGGCGGCCTACACCTTCTACCGCTTCGAGTGCTCGGTGCGCTCCTCGGCGGTGCTGGGCTTCTTCGGCTTCCCCACGCTGGGCTACTCGATCACGCAGGCCTTCGAGAACCTGCACTACGCGGAGGTCTGGACCTACCTGTACATGCTGATGGCGCTGGTCGTCGGCATCGAGCTGTGGAGCGGTGCGCTGCGCCGGAGGTTCGTCGCGTGAATTCCGCACGCATCGACGAACTGCGGCGCACGCGCCCGCGCAGCCGGCTGCTGCGCTGGAGCCTCGCGCTGCTCGCGTTGCTCGCCGTCTGGGCCTGGGCGGGCGGCGAGATCGACGTCGCCGGCGCTTTCGGCGCGCGGCGACTCGAGAACCTGCGGCGCTTCCTGAGCGAGGACATCCGGCCCTACGACTTGCGCGGGAAGCCCTTCGACCTCTCCGAGCACCTCGCCTGGTGCTGGCACCTGGGCACGGACCGCGGCTTCGCGGGCGCGCTCGCCACGCTCGAGATCTCGATCCTGGCGATCACGCTGGCGGGCATCTGGGCCTCGATCCTGATGCTCTTCGCGGCGCGCAACGTGGCCTCGCGCGAGCCCTTCGAGTCGTGGGTCTCGAGCGATGGCGAGAGCGCGCGCCTGCGCTCGCGCGGCGGCGGCTGGCGTCTGTTCTCGGGCCTCGTGCGCACTCTGCTCGTGTTCCTGCGCGCGATCCCCGAGTACATCTGGGCCTTCCTGCTGCTCGGCATGCTCGGGCCGAGCGCCTGGCCTGCGGTGCTGGCGCTGGGGATGCACAACGCGGGGATCCTGGGCAAGCTCGGCGCCGAGACAGTCGAGAACCTGGATCCGCGCACGCTGCGCAGCCTGCGCGAGATCGGCGCCTCGCGCGCGCAGGTGGCGCTGTGCGCGATCCTGCCGCTCTCGCTCTCGCGCTACCTGCTCTACTTCTTCTACCGCTTCGAGACCTGCGTGCGCGAGGCAACCGTGCTCGGCATGCTCGGGGTCGCCTCCCTGGGCTACTGGATCCAGGATTCGCGCACGCGGCAGTTCTACGACGAGATGCTGTTCTTCGTGGCGCTCGGAGCCTGTATCGTGCTCGCCGCCGACCTGGTCTCGATGCTCGCGCGCTGGATCGTGCGCCGCGCTGCGTGATTCCGGGTCGGGACGGAAATCCCCTCCCATGACGAGCGCAAGCGCGGCCCCCGTGATCGAGATCCACGAGCTCTCGAAGTCGTACGGGCGCGTGCGCGCCCTCGACAAGCTCTCGCTGCGCGTCGAGGGCGGCGCCGTGGGCCTGCTCGGCCCCAACGGCGCGGGCAAGACGACGCTGATCAAGCTGCTGCTGGGCCTGCTCGTGCCCGACTCGGGCTCGGCGCGCATCGCCGGCGCCGATCCGCGCAGCGCGCAGGGCCGGCTCGACCTGCGCCGCGCGGTCGGGTACATGCCCGAGTCCGACTGCCTGATCCCCGGGATGAGCGCGATCGAGCTCGTGGCGACGCTGGGCGAGCTCTCGGGCCTCTCCCACGCGGACGCGATGACGCGCGCGCACGAGGTGCTCGACTACGTCGGCCTCGACGAGGCGCGCTACCGCGACAGCGAGCAGTACTCGACCGGCATGAAGCAGCGCCTCAAGCTGGCGCAGGCGCTGGTGCACGACCCGGCGCTGCTGCTGCTCGACGAGCCCACCAACGGCCTGGATCCCAAGGGCCGCAAGCACATGCTCGAGCTCGTGGCCGACCTCGGCACGGCGCAGGGCAAGAGCCTGCTCGTGTGCTCGCACCTCTTGCCGGACATCGAGCGCACCTGCGCGCGCGTGGTCGTGCTCAAGGCCGGCCACGCGGTGCTCGAGGGCAGCATCGCCGAGCTGACGCACACGCGCGGCCGGCGCCTGCGCGCGCACTTCGCCGGCGCACTCGAGCCGCTCGACGCGCTGCTCGAGCAGGCCGGCGTGGCGGTCGAGTCGCGCAACGGGAACGCGCGCGTGCTGGTCCTGCCCGAGTCCGAGGGCGACGCCGACAGCCTGTTCGCGCTGTGCCACCGCGCAGGCGTGCGCATCGAGTCGCTCTCGCAGCTGCGTTCCTCGCTCGAACAGGTGTTCCTCGAAGGCATCGCGCGCGAGGAGCCCGCGTGAAGGCCTCCACGCACACCGAGATCTACCGGCCCTTCCGTGGCACGCTCGCCGCGCGGCGTTCGCGCTGGAAGCCGCTCGCGCTGAGCACGCTGCGCGGCGCGCTGCGCAAGAAGCTCCCGCTGCTGCTCTTCGCGCCGCCCGCGATCGCGACGGTCATCTTCTCCTTCGTGGTCTACGCCAAGTTCGCGCTCGAGGCCGGCACCAATCCCCTGCCAGGCACCGAGGACGGTCGGGCTTCGCCCATGGCGGCGGTGGGCGGCATGGCGGGCAACCTGATCGAGGTGCGCACGCAGATCATCGGCTTCCACGCGGCGATGGACTTCTTCGTGCTGCTGATCGTCGCCTGGTACGGATCGGGGTTGATCGCGGAGGACGCGCGGCGCAAGGCGCACCTGCTCTACTTCGCGCGGCCGCTGACGCGCCTGGACTACCTGCTCGGCAAGTGGCTCCCGCTGGTCCTGATGGGCGCGTGCGGAACACTGCTGCCTGGCCTGGTGATCTGCAGCGTGGCGGCCTTCGCCTCGCCCAACTGGTCTTTCGTCACGCAGGAGGGCGACACGATCCTGAAGATGATCGCCTACTCGCTGGTATCGCTGGTCGTGCAGACCTCGATCGTGCTCGCGATCTCGAGCCTCGCCCAGCGCAAGACGCACGCGCTGGCAGTCTCGCTGGGCTGCTTCGCCCTGCTCGGCGGACTGGGATCGATGCTCGCGCGCCTGGTGCACGAGCCGGCCTGGAACCTGCTCTCGGTCTTCGGATGCCTGCGGCGCGTCTCGGCCGGCCTCTTCGACGTCCAGCGCATCCTGCACTTCCGCGCGAATTGGAGCCTCGCCGCGACCTGGTTCGTGCTCGCGGGCTGGGTGCTCGTCGCCTGGGTCGTGCTCTTCTGGCGCACGCGCCGACTGGAGCAGAACGGATGAGCGGCGCGCTGCTCTCCGCGCAGGGCCTCTCGCGCTGGTACGGCCCGGTCGTGGGCGTCAACGACCTCACGCTCGAGGTGGACGGCGGCATCGTCGGCCTGCTCGGCCCCAACGGCGCGGGCAAGTCGACCTTCCTGAAGCTCGTCGCGGGCGAGATCCGGCCCTCGCGCGGTTCCGTGCGCGTGCTCGGCTTCGAGCCCTTCGCCAACCGCGAGTACTTCCGCGTGCTGGGCTTCTGCCCGCAGCAGGACGCGCTCTACGAGGAGCTCGACGCGCGCGAGTTCGTCTCCTTCCTGCTGCGCCTCTCGGGCTTCGATGCGCGCGAGGCCCGCTCGCGCGCCGAGCGCGCGCTCGAGCGCACCGGGCTCGCGGACGCGATGCTGCGCCGCACGGCGGGCTTCTCCAAGGGCATGCGCCAGCGCACCAAGCTCGCCGCCGCGATCGCGCACGAGCCGCGCTTCCTGATCGTGGACGAGCCGCTCACGGGCCTCGACCCGCTCGTGCGCACGGAGATGATCGCGCTCTTCCAGGAGCTCGGCCGCGAGGGCGTGCATATCCTGATCTCGAGCCACGTGCTGCACGAGATCGAGAGCGTGACGCAGGACATCCTGCTCCTGCACCGCGGCCGGCTGCTCGCGCAGGGCCCGGTGCCCGAGATCCGCAAGCTGCTCTCGCGCTACCCGCACAAGGTCGAGATCCACGCGCGCGACGCGCGCCGCCTCGCGCGCGCGCTGCTCGAGCTCGAGGGCACGAGCACGGTGCACGTCGCCCCCGAGGGTGGCCGGCTCTCGATCGAGACCTTCGACCTCGCGCGCTTCCACGCCGAGCTCCCGGCGATCGCCGCGCGCGAGCGCGCCGGCATCCACACGCTCGAATCCACGGACGCCGGCCTGGACGCCGTGTTCGACTACCTCGTCGGCTGAAGCATGCAGAACCTGCGCATCCTCGGGCTCTTCGCGCGCACGCAGTTCCTGCGCTCGCTCGCGCCGCGTCAGAGCTGGCTCGTGTACGTGTTCACGCTGCTGCCCTCCTTCGTCGCGCTCGCCATCGGGCTCAATGCGCGCCGCATCGACGCCGAGGGTGTTGCGATGCACCTCTCCTGGTTCCTGTTCCTGCAGGTCGTCGTCCCGCTCGTGACGCTGCTCGCCGGCCAGGCCGTGATCTCACGCGAGGTGGACGACCGCACGATCACGTATCTCTTCTCGCGTCCGATCTCGCGCCCGGCGATGTTCGTCGGCCGCGCGCTCGGCGCGCTGGGCTTCACCGCGCTGCTGCTCGGCGCGGGCGCGCTGCTCCTGTGCTACGCCGCGAGCTTCGCGCCGCAGGGCCTCGTACCCAACCCCGAACGCTTCCCCCTGGCGCCCTGGTCGGGAGACGGCGTCGTGCTCCCGATCCTCGGCGCGGTGCTGCTCGGCTCGCTGGCGTACACGCTGATGTTCGCGGCGCTGGGCGTGTTCACCAGGCACCCGATGATCCTGGGCCTGCTGTACACCTTCGCGGTCGAGGGTTTCCTCTCCAACCTTCCCGGTTCGAACCAGGCCCTGACCGTGCAGTACTACCTGCGCTCCTGGATCGCGGCGCACGGCGCGCAGGGCTGGTCGAAGCTCGAGGGCTTCGGCCTGGCGGACTTCCAGAGCCCGGCAGGCGTGCTGCTGCGCCTGGGCCTGCTGGCCGCGCTCGCGCTCGCGCTCGGCAGCTGGCGCATCCGGCGCAAGGAATTCGTGCTCAGCTCCTGAGCGGCGCTCTCACTTCACCGCCGCATTCACGCGCCGGTAGTGTGAGCGTGCGTGCACGCGCAGGTCCTCGTCGACGTCCTCGATCACGAAGTGGTCGTGCGTGAGCAGCTTCACGCGGTTGCGCGAGCTCAAGTGCGTGCCCGTCGTCGGATCGATCTGGTCGTAGACGAACAGGATGCCCTCCTTCGCGAGGTCCCCGTGGCCGCGGTAGATCGCCATCCCGCTCGAGAAGCTCGTGATCATGCTCAGTTGGTACTCGAGCGCGTTGCGGTCGTAGCCGAGCCAGCCGGTGAGCTCGCGCGCCTTGCCGCCGATCTCCAGCGCCGAGTCCCAGCGCTGGTAGCGGCCCCCGAACAGTTCGGTGATGCGTGTCACACCGCCCCCACCGGGCACCTCGGACCCGTCTGGCGCAAGGCGCGTCAGGGTCGTCTGCCACTCGCCGACCATCGGTTCGAGCTTCTTGTGCATCGGACCGGGAGCGCTGGCCGCCTCCTGCGCCGAAACCTGCTGCTGCAGTTCGGGCTCGGGCGCGCGGACGGCGGGCGGGGACGTGCGAGCCTTGGAGGATGTGCTCTGGCACGCACACAGGGCGAGGACGAGGACACTCGGCAGGACAGTGCGCATGGCGTGAGACTACACCATCCGCGCCGTGCAACGGGAGGACGGCTGTCCTCTCGCGGCGAAGGCCGGCCGGCGCGCGCGCTGCAGCGCGGACGGGGTGTCCTCCGGGGTGGACTTGCGCTTTTCACACGGGAGCTGGCACAGGCTTCGCTCTGTGGCTCGCGTCCTCGTGGACACAACCCCAAAGGAGCCCGTCATGTTCGCCAAGAACCTCGCACTGCCCTTCCTGCTCGCCGCCGCGCTCGCCCCCGCCGCGCGCGCGAACTCCGACATCGAGTTGCGCTTCGGCCAGCGCACGAACCACGCGGGGATCGAGATTCGCCTCTTCGGCGGGCACGAGCACGGACACGGCCACGAGCACGCGCGAACCTGGGTGCCCGCGCACTACGAGACGCAGCTGCAGAAGGTGTGGGTCGACGGTGTCGAGCAGAAGGTCTGGGTCGCGCCGGTGTACGACTGGCGCTACGACCCCTGCGGCCGGCCCTACAAGGTTCAGCTCGAGGTCGGCCACTGGAAGACCATCTGCCAGCCCGGTCACTTCGAATCCCGACGCGTCCAGGTCTGGGTCTGCGGCCACTGGCAGGACTGCTAGCGCGCCCCTCGAACAGGCCGGGCTGTAGGTCTGGATGGGGACCGGTCCGGACTCGCCCCCGTGGTCACTGTGACCGCGGGGGTTTCTCTTTTCCGGTGAGGAGCTCGCGCCAGGCCGCGCGCTCGCGAGCGGGATCGAAGAGCCTCGCGCGCGCCGCGCCCGCGCGCGCCAGCCGCTCGCGGAAGTGTGCATCGCGCTCGCAGCGCAGCAGCAGCGTTCTGAGCGCGCGCGTGTCGCCGAGCGGGAAGAGTCCCGGATGCGTGCTCCCCAGCATGGCCAGATTGGCCTCGATCCGGCTCGCGAGCACGGGCACGCCCTGCACCATAGCCTCGGCCAGCGCCATCGAGCCGCCCTCCGAACGCGAGCTGAGCACGAACACGTCCGCGCGCGCGAGCAGCCCGCCGCGCGCGCGCGTGCGGGAGGTCGCCGAGCCAGCGGTAGCGCGGGTTGCGGCGCATCTGCGCCTGCGCGCGTCGCGCCATCGCGGCCGAGAGCGCGCTCCCGGCGTGGAGCACGCGGATCCTCGAGTCCTCGGGTACTCCGCGCGCGGCCAGCGCCGTGCGGAAGGGGTCCTTGACCGGCCGCAGGTGGCCGAGGACGAGCACCTCGAAACCGCGCTGGAGCTTCCCGCGGCGCGGCGCGACACGCTCGGCCGACTGCAGGATCACCTTCGCCTTGCGCCGGTTTCGGGCCGAGAGCCGCCGCAGCGCCGCCGCTTGCAGCACGACCAGCGAGTCCGCGAGCTCGATCGCCTCGTGCGCCTTACGGCTGCGCGGCAGATCCACGTAGAGATCGGTTCCGGTCAGCACGAGGCACACCGGCCGCCGTGGGTGCGCGCGCACGAAGCGCACGATCGAGGCGTGGCTGCGCCGCGCGTGCAGCGCGATCAGCACGTCGCAGCGCTCGCCCTTCCACTCCGTCCGCACGCGCACCGAGTGCCCCAGCCCTCGGAGGATGCGCGCCACGCGCAAGGCCGTGATGCGGTTGCCCAGGCGCGAACCGGCCGGAGCCGGTGTGACGATCACGAGCCTCACGGGCGCGCCTTGCGTCGCTCTGCTCAGGGGCTCGGTCGCATACGTCCACGATTGTGTTGCCTCGCGCGCGGCCGATCAAGAGCATGGGAGCGCATGGATGCCGACCTCCGACCGCTGTGGCTCGCGAACGAGGCGCGCACGAGCGCTCACACGCTCGAGGTGCGCGACAAGTTCGACGGCCGCGTCGCGGCGCGCGTCGCGCGCGCGGACGCGGCGCTGCTCGAAGAGGCGATCGCGGCCTGTGTCGCGGCGGCGCCGGCGCTGCGGCGGCTGCCTGCGTGCGAGCGGCGCGACGTGCTCTTGCACTGCGCGCGGCGCTTCGAGGAGCGCGCGGAGGAGCTCGCGCAGCTGCTCTGCACCGAGGCCGGCAAGCCGATCCGCGACAGCCGCGGCGAGGTCGGCCGCCTCGTGGACACCTTCCGCATCGCCGCCGAGGAGGCGACGCGCATCGGCGGCGAGCTGCTGCCCATGGACGTGACGCCGCGTGCGACGGCGCACCGCGCCATGTGGCAGCGCGTGCCCATCGGGCCGTGCTCGTTCATCACGCCCTTCAACTTCCCGCTCAACCTCGTCGCGCACAAGGTCGCGCCGGCGATCGCCGCCGGCTGCCCGTTCGTGCTCAAGCCCGCGAGCGCGACACCGCTCGGCGCGCTGGTGATCGGCGAGGTGCTGGCAGAGACGCAGCTGCCCGCCGGCGCGTTCTCGATCCTGCCCATGAACTCCGCCGACGCAGCGCCGCTCTGCGAGGACGAGCGCTTCCAGCTGCTCTCCTTCACCGGTTCGCCGGACGTCGGCTGGGAGCTGAAGCGCCGCGCGGGCAAGAAGAAGGTCGCGCTCGAGCTCGGCGGCAACGCGGCCGTGATCGTCGATCGCGACGCCGACCTCGCCGACACCGTGCAGCGCATCGCCTCGGGCGCCTTCTACCAGTCTGGCCAGAGCTGCATCAAGACGCAGCGCATCCTCGTGCACGAGGAGCTCTACGAGCGTTTCCGCGCCGAACTCGTCGCGGCGGCGCGCTCGTGGAAGTGCGGCGATCCGCACCGCGAGGAGACCTTTCTCGGGCCGCTGATCACCGAGGGCGACGCCCTGCGGCTCGAGCAGTGGATCACGGAGGCGCGCGCCGCCGGCGCGAAGCTCCTGTGCGGCGGCACGCGCGCGGGTGCGCTGCTCGAGGCCACGCTGCTCGAGGACGTGCCCGAGGACGCCCAACTCGTGTGCGCGGAGGCCTTCGGCCCGGTGGCCGTGCTCTCGCGCTTCCGCGATTTCGACGCGGCGTTGGCGCAGGTGAACCGCTCGCGCTTCGGACTGCAGGCGGGCGTGTTCACGCGCGACCTGTACAAGGCGCAGCGCGCCTGGGACGAACTCGAGGTGGGCGCCGTGCTGATCGGCGACGTCCCGAGCTTCCGCGTGGACCACATGCCCTATGGCGGCGTGAAGGATTCGGGGACGGGCCGCGAGGGCCCGCGTTTCGCGATCGAGGAGATGACGCAGCTGCGGATGCTCGTGATCCGCACGCCCTGATCGGATCCCTTATGCGTTCGCGAAGACCGCGGCGTCGGCGGTCGGGCCGTAGACCGAAGGCAGAGGCACGTCGAGCAGGCGCAGGTAGACGGTCAGCTGCCCGCGGTGGTGGTAGAGGTGGTTGAGCAGCAGCTTGCGCAGCACGGTCCCGCGCGGCATCGCCATCAGCTCCTTGGTTCCCATGACGAGGCGCCAGCTCGCCTCGAAATCGGCCTCGCTCCAGCCCGAGAGCGCGGCGCGCGCCTTGGGCAGGCCCAGTTCGAAGGCCTCCTGGATCTCGCGCGTCGACCTGGGCTGCGGAGACTTGAAGTCCACCGTCGACGCATCGAAGGTCCCCGCCGCGACCATGCCCACGATGTTCTCCGGCAGACTCGCGACGTGCATCGCGAGTTGTCCGAGCGATTGCGACTTGGGATGCGGACGCCAGTCGAGCTTCCCCTCGGGGAGCTTCGCGAGCAGGCTGCGAGTCGGACCGCACTCCTGTTCGAGTTCGACGAGGAAGGCGACGGCAAAGGCAGTGGGCTGGCTCATGCGTGGGTCTCCTCGACTTCACTTGTTGAAGTCTCTCGAAGGCTACTGGCCCGCTGCCGGGCTCGCAAGCGGCAAACCGCTCGCTAGACTTCTCGCGTGCCCTCCCACGCCCGACCCGCACGCCTGCGCTCCTCCTGCCCGATCGCCGCGGCGCTCGACCTGCTCGGCGACCGCTGGACGCTGCTGGTGCTGCGCGATGTGCTGGTCTTCAAGAAGGCGCTCTTCGGAGAATTCCTGGCCTCCCCCGAGAAGCTGTCATCGAACACCCTGGCCGAGCGCTTGAAGCGCCTGGAGCGGGCCGGACTCCTGCGGCAAGAGGTCTACCAGCGCCGTCCCAAGCGCTGCCGCTACATCGCGACCGCCAAGGGCCGCGACCTGCTCCCGCTGCTCGTCGAGGCGCTGAAGTGGGGCACCCGACACGTGGCCGGAACCGCCCCATTCACAGCGGCGCAACTGCGGCAACTGCGCGCGCGCGCGGCACGCGGCTGACAGCCGCCTCGCACGCCGCCGCCCCTGGATTCGGAGGCGTCGCGAGCGGAGGATGGCGCCCCCCCCACCGCGCATGAACACGCCCCGCACACCCGCCCCCGAACCGCTCACGCGCGAGTGGCCGCTCGCCCTCGCCGTCGTCGCGCTCGCGGCTTCGCTGCTGGCGAAGTCCTGGCTCGTCTCCGCGCTCGACTCGCCCGCCGGGCTCGTGCTCTGGCTGGTCGCGCTGTGCGGCGTGATCCTCTCCGCCGCCTTCGCGATCGTGCGCCACGCCGACGTGCTCGCGCACCGACTGGGCGAGCCCGCCGGCACGCTGCTCTTGACGCTTACCATCACCGGCCTCGAGGTCGCGATGGTGGGCTTCGTGATGTCCACCGGCGAGCCCAAGCCCGCGCTCGCGCGCGACACGATGTTCGCGGTGGTGATGCTGGTCCTGAACGGCTTCCTGGGTCTCGCGCTGCTGCTCGGCGGCCTGCGCCACCGCGAGCAACGCTTCAACCTGCAGAGCGCCAACACCTTCCTCGCACTGATCGTGCCGCTGACCGTGCTTGGTCTCGTGCTCCCGAACTACACGAACTCGACGCCCGGGCCGACGCTCTCGAGCTTCCAGATGGTGTTCCTCTCGGTGATGTCGCTGGGCATCTACGGAGTGTTCCTTTTCGTGCAGAACCGGCGCCACCGGGGCTTCTTCCTCGCGCCCGAGGAGGCCGCCGACGTCGTCGAGGCCGCCCCCGCGCAGGAGTCCGTGCGCTCGACCGCGTACCACGCCGTGCTGCTCGCGGCCTACGGCCTGCCGCTCGTGATGCTCGCCAAGCAAATGGCGACACCGCTCGACGCGATGGTCGGCAGGCTCGGCGCTCCGGCCGCGCTGAGCGGCTTCGTGATGGCGTTGCTCGTCTTGACGCCCGAGTCGATCGCCGCGATCGCCGCCGCGCGCGCGAACCGGCTGCAACGCTCGGTCAACATCCTGCTCGGCTCCGTGCTGGCCTCGATCGGCCTGACGATCCCGCTCGTGATCACGATCTCGCTCTCGACCGGCCGACCGCTCGACCTGGGTCTCGCGGCGGTCGACGTGGTGATGCTGGTGCTGACGCTCTTCACGAGCGTGCTGACCTTCTCGCTGCCGCGGACGAACCTGCTGCTGGGCTGCGTGCACTTGCTGCTCTTTGGCGCCTACCTGATGCTGATGTTCGAGCGCTGAAGGAGGCGCGTCCCCGACCATGCGCAATGACGCCGATCCCAAGCGACGTGCAGAGCTCGAACGCTCTTGGGAAATCACGCGCCGACACCTGGCGCATTCTCGCGAGGCTCTGCTCTCCTCGGACAGTGCACGGGGTCCTGACGTACAACTCGCGCTGAGGCAAAGTCTCGACTACGAGGACCACAATGAACTCGAACTGGTCCTGGATTGCCTCGAAGAAGCGGCCCGGTTGGCCGACGCGAACGCAGACTGCTGGGCGCAGCTCGGCCTCGCGGCGAGCAGCATGCAGTTGCACGAACGCGCGGAGCAGTTGTCGCGCAGGGCCAAGCAGGCCCAGGCCCACCCCGGGCCGGGGACCACCCGTCTCCCGCGGACGACACCGGAGCCCGATACGCGCATCGTCGCGCGCGTGCGGGCCTACTTCGCTACCGACGCGCTCCCAGGTGTCGAGGCGAGCCTCGTGGGACTGCTCTGCTACATCGATCATTTCGAGCACACTTTCCCCACGCTCGCCGAGCTCCAGCTCGTGCTCGCGGAACCCGGGGCGCTGCACGCCGTACGCATGGGCTCGCGGATCGTGTTTCGCGTCGAGGGCCCCACGCTCGAGCTCACGCCGGAGGACCTCGCGCAGGCGCACGAACAGCAGCGGCGCGAGGTCGCCGCAACGCTCGCGCAGATGTTCAAGCGGGAGGGCTGAACGCGCCCGGACTCAGGCCGGATGGGCTGCGTGCGGGTGGCAATCCGCCCCCGACTTGCCACGCTCGCAGCACTGGAACACGTTGCCCTCGGGATCCACCCCGTCGCAGAGGGGCTGGCCGGCGTCCTCCCATTCGTGATCGGCGGGCAAGAGTTCGCCTCCACGCTCCCGGGCGAGCTCGCGTGCCCGCGCGAGGCTCTCGACCTCGAACACCAGCTTGAGCGCGCTCTCGCTGCGGCGCTGCGGCGGGTTCTCGATTTGGATACTCGCGCGAATGGGCTCAGGAATCGCATGCACCACGAATCGGATCCCGCGTGCTCGCAGGACCAGGTGGGTCGCCTCGGCGCTCGAGGTCTCCAGCCCGAACACCTCGCGGTAGAACGAGCGGACGCGCTCAAGATCCTTGGCGAAGAGCACTGCGCCAGCCTGGCTGCGGTAGGCCGCGAGGAGCTCGGAGACCAGCACGCCCTCGATGCGCATGCCGGAGAGGTTCGCCTGTCGGATCGTGGCGCCGGAGAGGTTGACGTTCTCCAGGCGGACCGCGCTCAGATTCACGTTGGTGAAGCTCGCGCCGCGCAGGTTCACGTCGTCGAAGCTCGAATCGGCCAGGTTCGCGTTCTCGGCCTCGATCCGCTCGCGCGTCTTGTGCAGCTTCATCGTGCCTCCCTGCGGATCTCGATCAGCGCGAACAGTGCCCGACGCGCCGCCGCCACGCTGCGCTCGCCGACGCGCGCGAGCAGCTCGGTGTCGATCTTCTCGCGCGCCACGGTCTGCACCTTGGCCGCCGCACGCCCGCGTGCGGAAAGCGAGATCGTGAGCCGCCGGCGGTCCTCGGCGTCGACCTCGCGCTCCAGGTAGCCGCGCTCGACCAGCGCGTCGACGAGCTGTCCGGCGGCCTGCTTCGAGATTTCCAGATCGTCGATCAGCGCGCTCAACGGGCGCTCGCCCTCGAGCGCCAGGCCGCCGATCACGTACAGGCCATTCTTGGGGATGTCGGTGTATCCGGCCTTCACGAGCGCAGCGCGCATGGCGCTGCCGTAGGTCGTGCGCGCGTGCCGCAGCAGGGCGGGCAGCGGGACCGGCTCGAGCGGCGGATGCTGGTTCGACATGACACGAGGGTAGTGCCGCGAGCCCCGTTCGTCCACATCCAGTACTATCCGGCACTGAGACCAAGTGACGCCCCCGCAGCAGGCCGCCGCCGAGCTCGCTAGACTCCCCCCGCGATGCCCAACGCACCCGATCCTGTCCGGCCCATCACGCTCGATGACATCCGCGCCGCGCGCGAGCGCATCGCGAAGACGATCCTGCGCACGCCGCTCGTGCGCCTCGAGCTCGGCCCGGGCTTTCCCGAGGTGCACTTGAAGCTCGAGAACCTGCAGCCGATCAACGCCTACAAGCTGCGCGGCGCGGCGAATGCGGTGGCGATGCTCTCCGACGCCGAGCGCAAGCAGGGCGTGTGGACCATCTCCGCCGGCAATGCGGGCCAGGGCGTGGCCTACGCCGCGCGCGCGGCGGGCGTACCCTGCACAGTCGTCGCGATCGAGACGGCGCCCACTTCGAAACTCGAGCGCATGCAGGCGCTCGGCGCGAAGCTCGTGCTCGTCTCCTACGACGTCGCCTGGAAGACGCTCGAGGCGCGCGCCTATCCGGGCGTCGAGGGCACCTTCATCCATCCCTTCGACGACCACGATTTCATCGCCGGCCATGGCACGATGGGCCTCGAGATCCTCGAGGACTTGCCACAGACCGCGGCGGTCGTCGGCAGCGTCGGCGGCGGCGGACTGCTCGTCGGTGTCGGCAGCGCGGTCAAGGCCTTGAAGCCCACATCAAGCTCTACGCCTCCGAACCCGAGACCGCGGCGCCGCTCGCGCTCTCCCTCGAGAAAGGCTCGCCGCAGAAGTTCGAGGCCTGGAAGCCCTCCTTCGTCGACGGCGCCGGCGGCCAGAGCGTCTTCCCGCGCATGTGGGAGCGGATGCGGCCGCTCGTCGACGGCAGCATCGTCGCGAGCCTCGCCGACACGCAGAAGGCCATGCGCCTCGTGGCCGAGAAGACGCGCGTGATCGCCGAGGGCGCGGGCGCGCTCGCGGTCGCCGCGGCGATCAGCGGAAAGGCCGGTCAGGGCCCCGTGGTCGCGATCGTGTCGGGCGGGAACATCGATCTGAAGAAGTTCTGCGAGCTGGTCGCGGTAACAGCAACCCCGTGAGGGTTCTCGAAACCGAGCGGCTGATCCTGCGTCGGCTGCACGCCGGTGACGCGCCATTCATCGTCGAGCTCCTCAACGATCCGGCCTGGCTGAAGCACATCGGCGATCGCGGCGTGCGGACGCTCGACGATGCGCGGAGGTACATCGAGAACGGACCGCTCGAAATGTACGCGCGGCTCGGCTTCGGGCTCTACCTCGTCGAGCAGAAAGCCGATGGCGCGGCGATCGGGCTGTGCGGAATCTTGAAACGCGACTCGCTCGAGCATGCCGATCTCGGGTTCGCGCTGCTGCCGGACTACCGCGGCCTGGGGCTCGCGCACGAGGCGGCCGCCGGGACGATGGAGTACGCGCGAGAGACCCTGGGCCTCGCGCGCATCGTCGCGATCACCTCGCAGGAGAACGACACATCCGGGAAGCTGCTGCTGAAGCTCGGGTTCCGCTTCGAGCGCAACGTGCGCCTGTCCGAGGATGCGGAGGAGCTGCGGCTGTACGCCAGCGATCCCTAACCCGCGCGAGCGAGCACTCCGTCGAGCATCTTCGGCGTGAGCTTGCCGGTGAAGGTGTTCTGCTGGCTCACGTGGTAGCAGCCGAGGAGCGTGAAGCCGCCGAGTTCGACCTTTGCGCCGTGGCCGAACTTCGGGCGAGGCTTCGGGATCGTGGAGCCGGCGCGCGAGAGCAGTGCGAGCGCCGCGTCCCAGGCGATCGCGCCGAGCGCGAGGATCACGCGCACTTCCGAGAGCGCCTTGCGCTCGAGGTCGAGGAACTCGGAACACGTCGCGAGCTCTTCGGGTGTGGGCTTGTTCGCCGGCGGAGCGCAACGGCCGGCAGCGCTGATCCAGACACCCTTCAGCACCATCCCGTCGTCGCGCGCGTCGGAGTTCGGCTGGCTGGCTAACCCCGCTCGGTGCAGCGCGGCGTAGAGGAACTCGCCCGACTTGTCGCCGGTGAACATCCTCCCCGTGCGGTTCGCGCCGTGCGCCGCCGGCGCGAGACCGAGGATCCAGAGCTTCGCCTTCGGATCGCCGAAACCGGGCACCGGCTTGCCCCAGTACGTCTCGTCCGCGTACGCCTTGCGCTTCACGCGCGCGACCTCCTCGCACCACTCCCGCAACCGCGGGCAGCGCTCGCAGCGCACGATCTCGCGCTCGAGCTTTGCGAGCTCGGCGGCGCTCACGGCTTCCAGCGCTCGATGCGCTTGCAGGCTTCCTGCAGCGCGTCCTCTTCCTTCGCGAAGCACACACGCACGAAGCGCTCGCCCGTGTCGCCCGTGAAGAAGGCCGTTCCCGGGATCGTCGCCACGCCGACCTTCTCGAGCAGATCCATCGCCGCGTCACGCGCGGTCTTGAATCCCAGCCCGCCGATGTCCGCGAGCACGTAGTACGCGCCCTCGGGCCAGACCGGCTTCAAGCCCGCGCGCTCGAGCGCCGAGCAGGTCCACTCGCGCTTCTTCGCGTAGCCCGCCGCGAGCTCGTCGTAGAACGTCTGCGGCATGCCAAAACCGGCTGCGACGCCGTGCTGCAGCGGCGTCGGCGCGCAGATGTAGAAGAGATCACTGACGAGCGCGATCGCGCGCGCCCAGTCCTCGCGCGCCACCGCATATCCAAGCCGCCAGCCGGTGATGCTGAACGTCTTCGAGAGCCCCATGATCGTCACGGTGCGCTCGCGCAGGTCCGCAACCGTCGCGGCCGGGATGTGTTCCCTGCCGTCGTAGCGGATGTCCTCGTAGATCTCGTCGGTGATCACGACGAGATCCTTCTCGCGCGCCACCTTGGCCACGATCTCGAGCTCCGCGCGCGTGAACATCTTGCCCGACGGATTCCCGGGCGAACAGACGACGACCGCGCGCGTGTTGGGCTTCAGCGCGCCGCGCAGCGCCACCTCGGTCAACGCGAACTTCGGCGCGTCCAAGCGCAGGAATTGCGGCTCGAGTCCCGCGACGAGCGCCGTGTTGACGTGGTAGCCGTAGAAGGGCTCGAAGACGAGCACGCCATCGCCGGGGTTCAACAAGGCATGCAGCGCACACGTGTACGCCCCGCTCGCCCCCACCGTCACGACGATCTCGCTCGCGGGGTCGGCCTTCAACCCGTTCTTGCGTTCGAGCTTCTTCGCAATGGCCGCGCGCAATTCCGGCACCCCTTCCATGAACGAGTACGTGCTCTTCCTGGCGCGGATGGCCTCGAGCGCGCCCTCGCGCACCGGGGCAGGGGTCGGAAGATCACAGATCCCCTGACCGAGGTTGATCCCCTGCACGCGTTCGCACTCGCGCGTCATGCGGCGGATGTCGGACTGCACCAGGCCCTGGAGCCGGCGCGAGAGTCGTGAAGGATTGGAGTCGGAGGCCATCGCTTGGCTAGTCTAGGCTGCATGCCCCGCCTGAGCTACCGCCCCGCGCGCGACGAACACGACCACGAGAACTTCCTGCGCATCACCGCGCGCTCGTTCGCCTTTCCGTTGGCCGGACTGAAGGAGTGGCTCTCCCTGATCGGGCGCGAGAACCTGCGCTTCGTCGAGGAGAAGGGTGTCGCGCGCGGCGCGCTGGCGCTGCTCCCGATGGGCCAGTGGTTCGGCGGCCGTGCCGTTCCGATGGCCGGCATCGTGGCCGTCGGAATCGAGCCCGAGGTGCGCGCGCTCGGCGTCGGCAAGGCGCTGATGGAGGGCGTGCTGCGCGAGCTCGGCGACCGCGGATTGATGATCTCGACGCTCTTCCCCTCGACCACGGCGTTCTACCGCCGTTGTGGCTACGAGCTCGCGGGCTCGCGCTGCGAGATCCGGCTCGCGCTCGGTTCGCTGCGCGCCAAGCGCCCGCCGCTCTCGATCCGGCGCGGCGACGAGAAGGACGAGCCCGCCGTGCGCGCCATGTACGCGCAGCAGGCCGCGCGCAGTCCCGGTCATTTGCAGCGCCACGAGTACATCTGGGGCCGCGTCAAGGTCTGGCGCGAGGAGACGCGCGAGCTGTACCTCTTCGAGCGCGGCAAGGAGCTCGCGGGCTACTGCTGGCTCGCGCGCCGGCGCCCGGAGATCGCGCGCCAGGAGGTCTTCCTCTCGGACTTCGTCTGCAACGGTGTCGAAGCGGCGGAGACGCTGATCGCGTTGCTCGCGAGCCACCGTTCGCTGGCCGACAGCGCGGTCTGGTTCGGACGGCAGGACGAGCCGCTCTTCCTGACACTCGAAGAGGCCGTCGCGCCGCATTTGCAGGTGAAGCTCTCGATGCCCTGGATGACGCGCATGGTCGACGCGCCGGGCGCGCTCGAAACGCGTGGCTATGCACCGGCGCTCTCCGCGACGCTGGGCTTCGAGCTCTCGGACACGCTGCTGGCGCACAACCGCGGCCGTTTCCGCCTGCGCATCGAGAAGGGCCGCGGCAAGGTCGAGAAGGGCGGGCGCGGAGACCTCAAGCTCGACGTGCGCGCGCTCTCGACGCTCTTCACCGGCCAGCTCTCGGCCAGCACGCTCGCCGCGGCAGGTCGCATCGAGGGCAGCGATGGCGCGATCGCGCTCGCGGACGGCATCTTCGCAGGCTCGACTCCGTCGATGCCGGACATGTTCTGAGCGCGTGGACGCCATGGCCGCTCCTCTCCTGCTGTGCGCGCTGCTCGCGGAACTCGCCGCGCAGGCGCCGGTCGTGGACGTCGCCGGGTTGCGCGCGGAGGACTCGGCGCTCGAGGAGCTCGCCCGCTGGCCCAGCCCCGAGTACACACTCTCCCGCTCCACACGTGTCCTGCGCGTCGAAGAACCTTCCGGCCGGCGCGAGCACGTGCTCGCCGAATGCACGGGTGCGGGCAGCTTCGTGCGACTGCATCTGGCCACACCCGCGGGCAAGCTGCGTCTGTACGCGGCCGATGCGCCCGTGCTCGAACTCGACGCGGCGCAGGCCCTGCGCGAGGGCTCGAACGGACCCGCGCTTCCCTTTGCGCGCGGCGCGAAGCTGACGCTCGAGTGCGAGAGCGAGCCCGTGTTCGAAATCGCCTGGCGCAGCTATGTCGAGGGAACGAGCGTGCGCGATGCCGTCAGCGGACGCCCCGCGGTGCCCAAGACGCCTGGCGGCGAGGGCGGGCGCGCGCCCTCGGGCGAACTCAGTTTCACGATCTCGCTCGCGCAGCAGAACCCCGCGGGAGATTTTCTCGCCACCGATCCGCGCCTGGCCAAGGGCCCGCGCGCGGTGAGCGAGCTCGTGCTGCGCGCCGACGGCGCCGATCCCGAGCTCGCTCTGCGCGGGCTCGTGCTGCACATCGCCTTCGATGGCGAGGAGACCGTCGTCTGCCCGGTCACGGCCTTCTTTCGCGCGCTGGAGTCCGAACCGCGCCTGCGCCTGGGCTGGACCAAGGACCTCGGTGCGCGCTGCGTCATGCCCTACCGCGAGCGGATCGAGCTGCGCATCGAGAACCTCGGCCCCAAGGACACGCACGTCTCGGGTGCGCTGTACACGCGTCCATGGAGCTGGGACGAGCGCTCGCTGCACTTCGGCGCGCGCTGGATCGCGCCGCGCGGCCCGGCCAAGCTCGCGATCGAGGGCCAGGGCGTGCTGCTCGGGATCCTGCGCGGCGGACGGACGCTCGAAGCGCGCCTCGATGCGCGCGCGCTCGACCTCCCGCCCGTGCTCGGCTGGCTCGACCGTGCCCCCTTCCGCGAGCGCCTCGATTTCGAGCTCGCTGCGCACGCAGCGCTCGAACCCGCGCGCGTCGCGTTCTTCTACTCGAGACCGGGAGCGCGCATCGAGAGCCGCGTTCCGCGGGCGACCGACCGCGAGCTACTCCTCGGTGATCGCTGAGTGCGCGGCCTCGGCCCACAGGTCCAGGCCGTGCAGCACCTCGCCCAGCGCCGTCGGCGATCCCGCGAGGTCGACCTCGTCGCCGCCGAAGATGCGCGCGTTTCCGCCCGGCAAGACGAAGCGCCGCTTCCCGCGCGTGATCGCGAGCACCGTCAGCCGGCGCTGCGACGAGAGCCCGAGCTCGGCGAGCGTGGAGCCACCCGCGGGGTGATCGAGAGGGATCGGCACGCGCACGTTCGCGCCCTGGCTCGGCAGGAGGCAGGCGACATCGTCGACGGGGATGGTCTCGCGCCGGCCAAGGTGCCCGAGCGCCTCGGCGATCACGTGCGCACCCGCGCGCACCTGGCCCTGGAGCTCGCCCGTGCTGCGCCAGATCATCGAAATCGACATCACGACCAGCACCGAGAGCAGCCCCAGCGCGGTGAAGCCCGGCAGGAAGGGCTCGGTCACGAGCAGTGCGGGCAGCGCGACCACGAGCAGCACCGCCACTTGCAAACCCGCGGTCAGCGCGCGCCGGGCCATGAATCCATGGTCGCGCCCGCCCACGGGCATCGCGAGCGCCGCCAGCGCGACCCCCAGCCGCCGTGAACCGCGCACGAGGCCCAGCAGCGGCAGCACGCACAAGAGCACCACGACCAGGATCACGACCGACTGCGCCAGGATCGGCGCGATGGCGACCTTGTCCTTCAGCAGCGTGGCCATCTGCTGGTGCGCGAGTGCGCCGGTGATCACCAGCGTCGAGAGCACGACCGCGTCGAGCATCACGACCAGCACCGTGCTGCGCACGACTCCCCAGCGCGTGCTGCGCGAGCTCTGGGAACGGATCGAGTGCAGCCAGCCGGAATACAGTCTCGCGAAGGTCGCCAGGCGGCCTGGCAGCGCGCCCGCCGCGAGGTTGCTGATGCGCTCGGCGTTCGCGATCAGGATCGGCGAGACGAACGCAGTCAGCAGCGAAACACCGACGGCCAGCGGATAGAACTCCGGGCGCGTCGCGCCGCTCGAGACACCCAGGCCGGCGATGATGAACGAGAACTCGCCCACCTGCGCCATGCACAGCCCCGAGCGCAGCGCGCTGCGCGGCGCCTTCCCCGAGAGGAAGGCGCCGAGGCTGACGCCCAGGACCTTGCCACCGACGACGAGCAGCGCGAGCAGCAGCACCGTGCGCCAGTGGTCGCGCAACGGGACGGGATCGATCAGCATCCCGACCGAGACGAAGAACAGCGCGGCGAACATGTCGCGCACGGGCTCGACGAGCTTGTCGATGCGCTCGCCGTGGCCGGACTCGGCCACCAGCGAGCCGGCGAGGAAGGCCCCCAGCGCGACCGAGTAGCCCGCACGCAAGGCGACGATCGAGCCGGCGAAGCACACTCCCAAGGCCGTGATCAGCAGCGTCTCGCGCCGGCCGAGCGCGACCGTCGCGCGCACGAGGCGCGGCACGAAGACTTTTCCCACCGCGAGCACCAGCGCGACGAAGAGCAAGAGGCGCCCGGCCGACTGTCCCACGCTGACGAGCTCGAGGCGCTCGCCGGTCGCCACCGCGGTCAAACCGGCGAGCAGCAGGATCGCGATCAAGTCCTCGTAGACGAGCACCCCCGTGACCAGTTCGCGGGTCGCGCGCTCGACCTCGCGCTCGTTGAAGACCTTGCGGATCAGCGTGGTGCTCGAAATCGCCAGGATGCCGCCCGCGAAGAGCGCCTCGCGTGCGCTCCAGCCGAGCACGTGCGCGATGCTGAAGCCGAGCCAGAGCATCACGCCCACCTCGAGCACGGAAACAAAGGCCGCCGAGGGGCCGAGCGAGCGCAGCTTGCGCAGGCGGAACTCCAAGCCGAGCGAGTACATCAGCAGGATCACGCCCAGCTGCGAAAGGAATTCCAGCGTGCCGTGCTCCTCGATTAGGTTCGCGAACAGGTGCGGCCCGAGCAGGAAGCCCGCCAGCAGGTAGCCGAGCACCACGGGCTGCCGCAGGCGCTGGAAGAGCAGCGTCGTGACCGCGGCCACGCACATGATCAGCGCCAGGTCGAGCAGCACACCCGACGAGCTCTCCGCGATCGGGGCGGCGGTGTCATCGATGAGGGCCAGGAAGGGCATGCCGGGTATCCCTCGATCGGCATCCGCTGGCCCGAAAAGCGAGCCGATCCGCACCGGCTTGCACCGCTCCCGCGGATGCGCGAGTCTCATCCCCGATGCTCTTCCCCAGCCTCCTGTTCGCGCTCGCCCTGCCCGGCGATCCCGTGCGCGTCGCCCGCCTGGAGCTTCCCGCGCCCACGGGCAGCCCGTTCCTGATCCACGCCACGCTGCCGGTCCCAGCCGGCTCGCACCCGCTCGTCGAGGGCCGCTCGACGCTCTACGTCGAGAGCCACGATCCCGCCCGCACGCGCGTCCCCGCGCAGATCCAGATCGTGTCGCGCGCGCCCGCTGGCGAGCCGGACGTGATCGAGGTCCTCGCGAGGGTCGAACTCGGCCCCAAGGAGCTGCGCAGCGGCCGGACGGAATTCTGGGTCCTGCAGGCCGATCCTGCACCACCCGCACCCTTCCACGCGCTGCCGCAGGTGGACGAGCTCCTCGGCCGCAACTCGCGCAACCTGCTGCTGCGCACGACCGACGTGCACGGCAACGTGTACGTCGCCGATCTGTGCGGCGACGCACGCGCGAGCGGATTCGGCTCGCTGCGGCTCGCCAAGGACGGCGCCCACGAGCGCGAGTTGCGCCTCGCGACGACCTTCGTCCCGCTCCCGACGCCGACCGCGGACGGCGAGCCGCTGCCGCATCTGATGGGCGTGCATGCCTTCGTGCGCGAGCGCGCGGGCGAGCGCGTCGTCGGCCTGGATCTGCGCATCCACAACGGCTGCAGCTCAGGCAGCCAGCCGGCCTCGACGCTCGAGCAGCCACTCGGCGCTGTCTACTGGCGCAGCCTCGAACTGCTCGTGCCGCGCGAGTGGGTCGCGCTGCCCTCGATCGAGGATCCCTTCCTCGGTCAGACGCGCGAGGAGGGCCGCTACCGCGTGCTGGAGCTCGTCGCGCCGCTGCCCGAGGGCAAGCTGCACCTGATGCCGCCGCAGTCGCAGTTCGTGCGCCGCCTCGCCCTCGCGCCGTCGGATTCCCCCGAACTCGCCCGCGCAGAGCTCGATCACGCTGGGCTCGCCTTCGCCGATCCGGGCCAGGGGCTGTGGTCCTGGTTCGAGCCGCGCTGCGCACGCTGGCTCTCCCAGCGCGCCGCGCTCCCGCTGCTCGAGGGCTACTCGCGAGGCTCCGAACGCGGTGCGTCGGCGCTGCGCTCGATGGAGCGCGCGCGCGCGGACGAGTACGCCGCGGCGCTCGCGACCGGCAAACCGCGCGGATGGAACACGACCGCGAGCGCGATGGGCTGGGCACACCCCTGGTTCCACTTCACGCGCAGCAACCTCCTCGCCGACGCCACGGCGCTGTGCGAGGGCGCGACGACCGCGTACAGCGCTTCGCTCGACGGCTATCGGCGCCTGGAGTACCTGCACCGCATGAGCGTCTGCCGCCAGAGCGAGGCGGCCTGGACGCGCAGCGGCGATCCCGCACTCGGCGAGAGTATGCCCGGCTTCGCGCTCCCCTGCGAGGGTGGTCCCGTGCCCAACGCGCAGGTGCTCGAAGTCGCGCGGCGCGGGCTGCGCCCGCCCTACGACCTGGGCGACTGGTTCGAGCCGCGCGGGAGCTGGACGTCGCGCGTCGACAGCCTGCTCGCCTGGTGGCCGCGCGACGAGCGGCATCTGCAGGTGTACACGAAGAACTCCCAGGCGCTCGTCTGGCTCGGCAACGATTCGCTCGCCAAGGACGACCTGCTGCTCGGCGCGGAGCTCTTCCGCCTCGCGCTGCAGGCCGAAACGGATCCCGGCGGTTCCGCCGTGCAGAGGGTCAGCCTGCGCGAGCTCGAGCGCCTCGCCGCGGAGCATCCGCACCAGGGCGCGAGGGTCGGCCGCGAATTCGCCTTCGGTCTGGACGCTGCCTGCGCCGGCTATTCCACGGCCTCGCCCGCCTGGCGCGCCGGGCAGCGCGAGTGGTTCGAGCGTGTCGCACGCGCGCTGCTCGGGGTCGCGATGCCCTCGGGCATCCTGCAGCGCAGCAGCGGCTCGATGCTGCTGGGCGACGACCGCTACGCGCTGGCGCAGTCGAGCGACGTCGAGTTCCTGATCCACGCGCTGCACGCGCTCGACCGCAGCGTGCTGCGCGGCCAAGACGACGAGCTCTGCGGGCGCATCGACGAGCTCGCGCTGCGCGCGACGGACTACCTCTTCTGGGGGCCGCCCTTCCAGCCGCTCGCGCGCGCCCGCTCCGGCCCCTCGATCCTGGGGCCACGCCTGGCCTTCGCCGTGGCGAACGACGACGACTACGCTACGCCGCCCTTCTGCGACCGCGCGCGCTGGGGAGAGGCCTACCTTCCGCCCGACGGCACGGGCGGCGGACTCGAACTCACGCACGGATGGTGGGTGCTCGAGTGGGCGAGCGAGCTCAGCGAGCCGCAGGCCGGCGTGGGACTCGAGAACAAGTACCTGAAGCGCGCGCTCGAGTACGGGCTGCCGCACTCGGACTACGCATCCCTCGCGCGCGAGTTGCTCGAACAGCTGCGCGATGCCGCGCGCGAGGGAACGACGAACAGTCTGCCGCTCTACGCGCGGCTGCAGTCGCTGGGCGTGAAGTGAGCGATCCGCGCAGGGATCACTGGGACGTGCCTACCACCATCCGGCTGAGCAGTTTCGCGAACTTCGCCGGGTCAGCGAGCGGCGAACCCTCCGCCAGCAGCGCCTGGCCGTGCAGCAGTTCGACGAGGTCCCCCACGCCCGCCGCCTTGGGATCCTTGGCGTAGGCGTCCATCAGGCGCTTCACCAGCGCATGATCCGGGTTGAGCTCGAGCGCGCGCTTTTGCTCGGGCACCGGCTGATTCGCGGCCTTCAGCACGCGCGCCATCTGCGGCGAGATGCCGCCCGGATCGCCGACGAGCAGTGCCGGGCTGTCGCAGAGGCGCGTGCTGAAGCGCGCCTCGGAGACGTCCTGCGTCAATTGCTCCTCGATCGAGGTGAGCAGCGCGCGCTGGCCGCGCGCGAGGTCCTCGGCGGCCTGCTTCTCGGAGTCGCTCGCGATCTCGTGCGCGCCGCGGTCGACCGCCTGCAACGGCTTGCCGTCGAACTCCGAGAGGCGCGAGAGCAGCCACTCGTCGACCGGGTCGCTCATCAGCAGCACTTCGAGCTCGCGCTTCTTGTACGACTCGAGGTGCGGCGAGCTCTCGAGCACGCTCTTCTCGTTGCCCGCGAGGTAGTAGATCGCCTTCTGCTCCTTGTGCATGCGCGCGACATACTCCGCCAGCGTCGTGCGGCCCTCCTCGCGCGTCGAATCGAAGAGCAGCAGCTTCGCGAGCTTCTTGTCCTCGTCCTCGCCGGCGTAGATGCCCTCCTTGAGCACGCTGCCGAAGTGCGCGAAGAGCGTCTCGAACTCCGCGCGCTTCTCGGCCAGGAGCCGCGCCAGCTCGTCGACCACGCGGCGCGTGAGGCGCTTCTTGATCTGGCGCACGAGCGGTGTGGACTGCAGCACGTCGCGCGAGACGTTGAGCGGCAGATCGCTCGCGTCCACCAGGCCGCGCACGAAACGCAGCCAGGGCGGCAGCAGGTCCTCGCAGTCCTGCACGATCAGCACGCGCTTCACGTACAGCGCGATGCGCGAGCGCGGCTCGCCGCGCTCGAACATGTCGAAGGGCTTCTCGGAAGGCACGAAGAGCAGGGCTGTGTATTCGCTCGTGCCCTCGGCCTTGAAGTGCACCGTCAGGGCGGGATCCTTCCAGTCGTGCGCGATGAGCTTGTAGAACTCGGCGTACTCCTCGGGCTTGATCTCGTCCTTCGAGCGCGTCCAGAGCGGCTTCTGCGCGTTCTGCACCTTGCCGCCGAGCTCGATCGGCCAGGCGACGAAGTCGGAGTAGCGCTTGACCACGTTGCGCACGGAGCCCTCGTCGAGCCAGTCGACGTGCTCGCCCGAGTCCTCGCTCTGCGGCTCGTCGGGTTTGAGGTGCAGCACGACGCTCGTGCCCGCCTCGGCGCGTTCGGCCGGCTCGAGTGTGAACTCGCCGCGGCCATCCGAACTCCAGCGCCAGCTCTCGTCGCTGCCCGCGCGACGCGAGACGACCTCGACGCGCTCGGCGACGAGGAAGCTCGAGTAGAAGCCGACGCCGAACTGGCCGATCAGCTCGGGCGCGGTGCTCGACTCAGCCTTGCGCAGCTCCGCCAGGAAGGCCTTGGTGCCCGAGCGCGCGATGGTTCCGAGGTTCGAGACGAGCTCCTCGCGGCTCATGCCGACGCCGCCGTCGAGGACCGAGAGCGTGCGCTGCGCGGCGTCGAGTTCGATGCGGATGCGCGCCTCGCCCTCGCTCGCGGCGAGCTCCGGGCTGGTCAGGGCCTCGAAGCGGCGCTTGTCGAGGGCGTCGCTGGCGTTCGAGACGAGCTCGCGCAGGAACACCTCCGGATGGCGGTAGAGGGAGTGGATCATCAGGCCGAGCACTTCGCTCGCCTCGGCCTGGAAACGCAGGGTCTCGGTCGTGCTGTTCATGGCGGGTGCCATTCTGGGCGTCCGGGCCCGGCATGCAAGTCCGGCATGCTTTGCCGGCCGGGGGTAGGATTGAGAGCGACGTGAGAACGCAGATCCTCTTCCGCACGGCCTGCGCGAGCGCCGCCCTGGGCCTGGCCGGCCTCGTGTGCCTGCCGCCCGAGGCGCTGGGCTACGCCTTCCTCGGCGGCTCGCTGCGACTCGCGCAGCGCGACGTGCGCGTGTTCAACAACTTCAGCGACCCCGAGGCAAACGCGAACACGCAGCCCGACCCCGACTTTCCGGGTGCGATCGGTGCACCGCTCGCGATCTGGAAGGCCGCGGTCGAGTGGGGCAGCCAGCGCCACGGCACGGGTCTGGGCGACCCGAACAACATGGACGGCCTGGGCTCGGGCGGAGCGGATTTCGATTTCAGCTGGCAGGGCGAGACGAACACGGTCGGCGGCACGAACGAGAACATCGTCTCGGAACTGGTTGGCACGAGCGGCGGGATCTATGCCTTTTGCGAGACGCCGATCGCCGACGGCTGGCGCATCCGCTTCTACTCCGATGCCGCGGTCTGGCACGACAGTCCGGACTCGCCGCCGCCGGGCAACACGCACAAGGACATTCAGGGCGTCGCGACGCACGAGCTCGGGCACGCGCTCGGCCTGGATCACTCGAACATCCCCGAAGCGACCATGCTCGGCGCGCTGATCGGCAGCGGTGTCACCTGGCGCTCGCTCGCGCCGGACGACCAGGCGGGCGTGCAGGCGCTGTACGGCGCGCGCAGCGCGGGCAAGCCCGAGATCGCAGCACTCTTCGTTCCCGCGCCCCTCGTGCTGGTCGTCGCGGGCCTCAACTTCGCTGCGAACGGCAACGAACTCTGGTTCCCCGACGGGAGCGTGGGCGCGGACGGCACGCCGCTGGTCATCGGCGGACTGCCCTCCGACGCGACGCGCACGCGCATCACCTGCGTGCTCCCGCCGAATGCCGCCGCGGGCGACGTGCTCGTGCACGTGCCCGGACAGAGCGGAGCGACGCTCTCGAACGCGTTCCCCTTCGAACCCGGCCAGCCCTCGTGCCCGCCGATCGTCGCCTACGGGACGCCCAAGACGACCTCACAGGCGACGCTGCCCGCGCTGTACTGGAGCGGTCGGCCGACGCTCACGACGGACGACTTCGTGATCGGCACGACGGGCGGAATCCCCAACGCCAATTGCGTGCTGCTCTCGGGGACGCAGCGGGCGAACCTGCCCTTCCAGGGCGGGACGCTGTACCTGGGAGGCGCGCTGCGTCGCTACCCGCCGGCCACGCTGGACTTCTTCGGAGGAATCGAGCTGCACGTGCCGGTGGCACCTGCGCTGGTCGGCACGCGGCGCTTCTACCAGCTCTGGTTCGCGGACGCGGGCGATGCCTTCGGCGTCGGACTCTCCGACGCGCTGCAGGTCTACTTCTGCCCCTGAGGCGCGCTCGGACCCTGCAGCTCCTCGATCTTCCAGTCGAAGGAGAGCCCGCCCGCGAGTGTCATGTCCTGCGTCATCGCGGGCTTGCCACGCACCTCGAGTTCGATCTCCATCTTCACCTTCTGCGTGCCCTGCAACTCGAGGCTCGCCGCACGGTGCGCGTGCAGATCCCACACGAGCTTGCCCTTGCCCTCGAAGTTCCACGTCACGGGCGCGGACTTGCACAGGAATCCGTTGGCGAGTTCGGGCCCTGAGAGCTGCGCCTGCTGCAACGCGCGCTGGTCGACACGGTTCTCGAGCGTGACCTCCAGTTCGATCTCGGCCAGAGGATGATCGGCCGTGCCCGCGACCACGGCGAGCGTCGCCTTGCACTGGCCCGTCGATTCGCCGCCGAAGTACTCGCCGTAGTTGCCCGAGAGGCCGCTGCGCAGCGCGCGCAAGAGGTTCGTGCGCGCGCGCTTGGCCTCCAGGCGCAGGTCCAGCCGCCCGCAGGGCGCGAGGACGGGCAGCAGAGCGTCGGGCTTGACCTCCCAGCTGTCTCCGGGCGCGACAGGCAGCTGCGGAAGCAGCGTCTCCAACTCGAGGTCCTCGCCCAGGAAGAGCAGCTCTTCCTCCGGCGCCTCGCGCGCGTCGTAGTACTTGCCGTAGTCCGAATCCTCGGGGATCCAGGTGTACACGACGCTCGTGCCGGCGAGCGGGCTGACACCCTTGATCGGTTCCTTGAGGCCGCCGGTGGCGAAGGTCCCGTCCCAGCTGACTGCGTCGAAGCGCCGCTGCAGGAGCGTCGGCCGTCCGTCGGCGACCTTGCGGTACTCGTCGAGCGTGCGCAGCGTCTGCTTGGAGGTGATTTGGATCTGGTCCTGGCTGGTCTGCACGCCAGCGGGCGTGATCGATTTCAGCTCCTGCATCACGAGCGCCTGGTCGAGCACGATCGTGCGCCGCACCTTGGTGCCCTCCGCGGGCGCGAAGCGCAGTTCGACCTTCTCGCTGCCGAGCGCGGCACACAAGAGCAACGGGAGGACGAGGCTCACGGCTTCACCTTCTTCCCGTCGCGATACTCGCCGGAGTTCTGCGTGTCGAGCGAGCCGTCGGCCGCCCAGTAGCGCCAGGTCCCGCTCGCCTGGCCCGCGAGGTAGATGCCCTCGCTCTGTTTCTGGCCGTCCTCGTACCAGGCGGTCCAAGTACCTTCCATCACGCCCTCGTTGTAGGAGCCCAGGCGCGACTTCTGGCCGTTGTCGTGGAAGTCGATCCACTCGCCGACGCGCTTGCCGGCGACGTAGTTGCCGCGCGCGCGTTGCGCGCCGTTCTTGTGGTAGTAGATCCAGGGTCCGTCCTCGCTGTCGGCGCGGAAGCTGCCCTCGAACTCCTTCTGGCCGTTCTCGTACCAGCGCACCCACGGGCCGTCCTGCGCGTTGAAGCGGAACGCGCCCTGCGAGAGACGGGCTCCGTCCGGGGTGTAGAAGATCCACGGACCGTCGCGCTGGTCGAGGGCGAAGTCGCCTTCCTTCTGCGGCTTGCCGCTGGGCCAGAACATCTTCCAGTGGCCGTTGCGCAGGCCGCGCACGAAGTTGCCCTCGGCCTGCTTGGTTCCGGCGTCGTCGTAGAGGATCCACGGGCCTTCCTGCACGCCGTTCTTCCACTCGCCCTCCATGCGCGGCTTGCCGGACTCGTTCCAGTACTTCCAGTACCCCACGCGGCGGTACTCGTGGAATTCGCCCTCGTACTCCTGCGCGCCGTTCGGGAACCAGCCGTGCCACAGGCCTTCGCGCCGGCCGCGCACGATGCGTCCCTCGCGCGCCTTGAGGCCGTTCTCGTGCAAGATCGTGATCGTGTCGGGCAGCTTCGCGAGCTCCTGCGCGGGAACGGGCGCAGGGGCCTGCAAGGGGAGCAGCGCGAGCAGCGCGGCCAGGATCGGGCTGGGTTGGATCACGGGTGGTCCGAGAGGTCCTTGATCTTGCGGTCTTCGTGGTAGGTCCCGCTCCACTGAGGATCGAGCGAACCGTCCGGTCGATGATAGCGCCAATCACCTTCGCGCTTGCCGTCCTTCATCGTGCCCTCGATCTCGATCGTGCCGTCCGCGAAGAACTGCCGCCAGCCACCCTGCTGCACGCCCTCGGCGTAGGTGATCTCCTGGTAGAGCTTGCCCGCCTCGGACCAGCTGCGCATCAGGCCCTCGGCCTTGCCGGACACGTACGTGCACTCGCTGCGCTGGGTGCCCTTCGCGTCCCAGGTCAGCTTCAGGCCGTCGAGTTGGCCATCCTTGTAGTGTTCCTCGGTGCGCGTGCCGTCCTGTTCGAGGCGCTTCCACGCGCCGTCCTCGCGCCCGTGGAGATAGCTGCCCTCGAACTTGAAGGCGCCTTCGCCGTTCCACTCGCGGCAGAGGCCCTCGAGCACGCCGTCGACGTAGTTCGCTTCCGTGCGCGGGGCTCCGTTCAGGTACCACACGCGCAGGCAGCCGTTCTCCTTGCCCGCGCGGTAGCTGCCCTCGCTCTTCAGCAGGCGGTTCTGGAACCACTCGCGCGCACGTCCCTCGATCTCGCCCTTCGCGTAGGTGCGTTCGCTCGCGGGCATGCCGTTCTCGTGCCAGGTGATCCACTTGCCCTGCTGCAGATCGTTTTCGAATTCGCCCTCGGACTTCTGGAAGCCGTTCTCCCACCACTCCTGGAACAGACCCTTCTGCTTGCCGTCGATCCACACGCGTCGCAGCTGGATCTCCTTGTTCTCGTACCAGCGCACATCGGGCCCGTGGTCGACCGGCACGTGGCGGCCGTTCTCGCGCGTGTAGCTGCGCCGACGCAGCGAGCCGTCGGGGTAGAGGATGTCGACGCGCTTCACGGGCACGCCCTCGAAGAACTCGAGCGGCGCCTCTTCGAGGCGCGCGTGGTCGGCTGGCGTCGAGACCTTCGCGCGCGGCGGCAGGTCGGCCGGCCAGACCTCCGGCTTGGGAGCGGGATCCTGCGCGAGCAGCAGGCAGAGCGCGAGCAGCAGGGTCATGACGCGAGGTCCTCCGCCAGCGCCGCGCGCTGAGCCGGCGTGAGCGCGCTCTCGATCGCGAGCTCCGCGAAATCGGTGCCGATCGCGACCGGCGGACGCCCGCGCGTGGGGAAGCGCAGGTACTGCACGGCCGAGACGCGCGTGTCTCCGATCTGGCGTTCGTCGACGAGCGCGTGGACGCGTTCGCCGCCTTCGAGCGCGACGTAGATGCGCCGCGGCAGGTCGAGCCAGCGCGGCAGGACCTCCTCGCGCCGGCGCGGGTCGTCGATCTCGATCAGGAGCGTACAGCCCAGCTCGCCCGGGCCGCCGAGCAGCTCGTTGTAGGTCTCGAGTTCGTGCTGGATGTCCGCCTCGCGCACGATGTGCTCGACGCGCATCATCTCCTGCACTTGGTAGCGCACCGTTGCCGCATTCTCGAACAGCAGCGTCAGCTCCGGCCCCAGGTGCACGCGCCGTGCGGCCTTCTGCGCCAGGATCGCGGGCAGCTCCTGCGGCCGGCGCTCGGTCCAGGTGATCCAGTCGCACAGTTCCTCGCGTCGCACGTGTTTCATCAGCTGTTCTCCTCCGCGCGCGGCAGTTCGTCGACGCGCTTGCCGCCGGGGAAAGCCTGGCCGCGGTAGGCGCGCGCGAGGATCGAGAAGGGATGCGCAGGCCGCGTGCCCGCGTGCTGCTCGAACTGCAAGGCCGCGAGCGGGCAGTCGGTCGCCCAGACCTGCGCCTTGGCCTCCTGCATCCCCTCGAAGGAGTTCGCGCCGGCGCGCTGCGAGGGCTCGAAACCCTCGAGCGTCATCGCGTAGGTCCCGTCGTGGCCGCAGCACTCGATCGTGGACTCGATCTGCACGCCGGGGATCTTGCGCAAGAGGTCGCGCCCGCGGAAGCCGACCGCTTGCGCGCGCAGGTGGCAGGGCGCGTGGTAGGCGACCGGCCCGCCGGGTGTCGTCACGAAGGCGGTCGAGAAGCGCTCCTGGTTGCGCAGGCTCCAGAGGAACTCGCCGGGGTCCATCACCGCCGCGGAGAGCTGCTTGGCGCGCTCGCGGTCAGCGCCCTCCAGGAGCTCCGGCCACTCGCGGCGCAGCATCATCGAGCAGGTCGGATTGATCGCCAGCACCTTGGCACCCTTTTCGACGTACGGCAGGAGCAGGTCGAGGTTGGCGTGGGCATTCTTGCGCAGCGTCTCGAGGTCGCCGTGCTCCCAGGCAGGCATGCCGCAGCACTGCTGGCCCTTCGTGCAGCGCACGTCGACCTGGTTCTTCGAAAGAACTTCCAGCACGTCGCGGCCGACCTGCGGCTCGTTGTTCTGCACGTAGCAGGTCGGGAAGAGCACCGCCTCGCCGCCGGGCTCCTTGATCCAGCCCTCGCCCTCGGCCCAGCGCTCGAAGGTCTGCGGGGCGAACTCCGGCAGCAGCTTGTCGCGGTGGATGCCGAGCAGCTTCTCCATGAACCAGCGGTGTGCCGGGACACGGTTCATCGCGTTGGCGATGCCGAAGGAGGCGCGCGCGAGCTTCGCGCTGCCGTCGGGATCCCCGAGCAGCCGGTCGCGCAGCTTGGCGCCCTTGTGCTTGTGGCGCAGCGCCTTGAAGCGGTGCACGAGCTTGGGGAAGTCGAGTTGGAACTCGTGCTTGTCGCGCGGCGTGTACGGGCACTGCACCTCGCACAGCTTGCACTGGAAGCAGGCGTCGAAGATCGCCTCGGTCTCCACCGCCGTGACGTTGCGCACGTCCTGGTCGCGCTCGTCGACGATCTTGAACAGCATCGGGAACGAGTCGCAGTACTTGAAGCACATGCGACAGCTGTGGCAGATCTCGAACGCGCGCGTGACCTCCTTGCCGAGGGCCGCTGCGTCCCAGTACTTCGCCTGCGACGGGTCGTAGCTGAGCCCGTCGGAGGGCTGCAGGGTGATCGAGTGCTTCGTTTCGCTCATGCGCACGCTCGCGAAAACAAACGGATGCCGCCGCCGCGCGGTCGGCGACGGCGGCATCCGCGGTCGAACGGCTCGAGGATCAGGAGATGCTGCTGAGCATCGACTGGAACTTGCCGGCGTGGGCCTTCTCGGCCTTCGCGAGCGTCTCGAACCAGTCCGCGATCTCGGTGAAGCCTTCGGCGCGCGCCGTCTTGGCCATGCCCGGGTACATGTCGGTGTACTCGTGCGTCTCACCCGCGACGGCGGCGCGCAGGTTCTTCTCGGTCGAGCCGATCGGCAGGCCCGTGGCGGGGTCGCCGGCCTTGCGCAGGAAGTCGAGGTGGCCGTGCGCGTGGCCCGTCTCGCCCTCGGCGGTGTCGCGGAAGTTTCCGGCGATCTCGGGGTAGCCCTCGACGTCGGCGAGCTTCGCGAAGTACAGGTAGCGGCGGTTCGCCTGGCTCTCGCCGGCGAAGGCGGCCTTGAGGTTGTCGTGTGTCTTGGAGCCTTTGAGGTCGGCCATGATTCGTTCTCCTGATTCAGTGGTTGGCGGTAGCGTGCGTGGCTGGGCGCTAGGTTGGCGCAGCCGCCCTCCCCGATCAAGCCGGGAGCAGGCCGCTACTGGCAGAAGCTCACGGACAGGGCATCGCTCAGAGCGACGGCCGTGCCGTCGGGGTTCTGCGAATCGCGCTGCCAGAACTGGTACCAGCCGGTCGTACCGACCATCGCCGCGTCCACCGGAATCAGGTAGTCGAGCTGTCCGGTTGGATCGGCCGCCTGCGCTCCCAGGCGCACGATCGGGGCGGCCAGGCAGAGGACGCCGCCGTAGAATGGCGTCGTGGCCGGCCCGGTCGAGCTGCGCAGCAGCATGCCGAGCTTGAGCGGCACCGCCTCGAGAACGTGGACCTGGAACGGGCTCTGTCCGACGCTTGGGACCCCGATCACCGAGAGGCTCGCGATGCTTCCGACCGAGTTCAGTTTGCCCTGGCAGTAGTTCGTCCAGCCACAGCCGGGCGGGTCGCGACGCCAAATGCCCGCCACGGGGAAGTACCCGGCCAGCAGACCGCGGTCCACCGCGTCGAAGCTGCCCCCATAGCAGTCCGTCACGCCCGCGTCGGCGGGCGCGAGCGGGCTCCAACTCGCACCGCCATCGAGAGTGCGCGCGACGAAGCCGCCGCTGCCCGCGATCCAGACCACCAGCGGACTGGCCGCCTCGACCATCGAGATCGATGCGTTCGTAAGGCCGACCGCCTGTGTCGACCAGTTCTGGCCGCCGTCGCTCGTGCGCCGGATCGTGCCACTGTCGCCCACGACCCAACCCGTGTTCGCGTCAGCAAAGGAGACGGCGCGCAGTGCAACCGCGCTTGCGGCCAGGTGGCTCCAGCTCAGCCCCCATCCATGGTCTTGAGGATGTCGTAGCCGACGGCCCAGCCCTGCTGCGCGTCGACGAAATCAGCGCCGAAGAAGTCGTAATAGGGCCCCGTCGGGATCGTGGTCCACGACACGCCGTGGTTGGTCGTGCGCCAGATGCCGCTCGTCGTGCAGGCGATCGCCGTCTGCGCATCGAGGGCGTCGACGTCGCCGATGTCGTACATGCCGGTCCAGTAGGTCGGGTTCCAATTGAGCCCACCGTCGCTGGTCCAGGCCGTCGTCGGGTAGAAGCCCTGACGTTTGCCGACCGCGTACCCATTCTGTGCGTCGAAGAAGTCCAGCGCGCGGTAGTTGATCTGCGGCAGACCTGCCACCACCTCGGTCCAGTTGGATCCGCCGTCGCTCGAACGCAGGATCTTGCTCCCCGTGCAGGCCGCCCAGGCCAGGTTCGCGCCCTGCCTGCACACGTCCATCACGAGCGTCGTATTCGTCGAACTCCCGCCGTGTACGAGCGTCCAGTTCGCACCGCCATCGACCGTCCGGTATGTCCGGCCATCGACGCCGCAGGCGATGCCGGAGCTGAGATCGCCCATGGCGATGTCGAAGAGCGGAACACCTGCGCTGAGGGAGACACTCCAGGTAGCTCCGCCGTCGCTCGACATGGCGATCTTGCCTGCGCTGCCCGTGGTCCAGAGCCAGTTGCTCCCGAGCACGCTGAGCCTGTCCGCGCGAGCCGCGGCGGGCAGAAGGGCGCTGGCCCAGTTGCTGCCGCCGTCGGTCGTCCTCAGGACGCGATCGCCAGCGGCGATCCAGCCGTGCAAGGCGTCAGAGAAGTACACGTCGCTGAAGTTTGCGCTGCTCGGGACGGCGAGCACGCTCCAAGTCTGGCCACCATCGCCGGTCTGCTCGCACAGACCGCCGTCACCGACGAGCCAGCCCGCATTCGCGTCGAGGAAGTGGACCGCTCGCAGAGACTGGCCGATGCCGGAGAGCGTGACCAGCGACCAGCTCACTCCGCCATTCGTCGAACGCCACGTGCGGCCGACGCTGCCGACCGCCCAGCCATGCACGAGGTCCCCTAGGAAGAGCACGTCCTCGACGCCCGCGGCCGAGTTCGTCTGCGCCCAGGTCTGGCCGTTGTCGGTGCTGCGGAAGATCCCGTTCCCGGCCGCCCAGCCGGTGACTCCGCGGAAGCACAGCGCGCGCAACTCGTCGGTGGGAACCGTGGAGTCGGACCAGAAGATCCCGCCGCTGGTCGTGTGGTGCACGCCACCGTTCGCGTCGGCGATCCAGCCGTCGAGTGCGGAGAGCATGGCTGCGTCCACGTTCGAGGGCTGGACCGGCGGAAAGGTCCGCGTCCACTGCCCGGTTTGAGCGGGCACGCTTGCGCTGGCCGCGAGGAAGACGGAGACGAAGAGGGATTGCTTGTACATGCGATAGGCCTTTTTTCGAGCGGAGTCCGTCGACCTGCATGTCAAGGTGCGTGCCGTCCATGCGAGTGCGCGGATGGCACGCAGAGGCGACTGCGTGTCCGGGTTCTGGAGCGCGGTCCAGTGTGTGGACGCGCGCGGCTGCTGCGCGGCCCAGGACTCGGCCGCAGGTCCAGGCACGCCGATTGACCAAGCGCATCCCCTCATGAGTATGCTCCGCTTCTGTTCGTGTTTCCTCCTCACCCTGGCGCTCGGCAGCTCTGCGAACGCCCAGTTCACGCCTTCGGCCGCCCTACCGGGCGACCTTGCGGCCTCCGTGTCGGCTGGAAACCAGCTCAAGTCCGACGTTGCCTGCGGCGGAACGCACTTTCTGGCCGTCTGGCAGGACACCCGCAGTGCGCTGGGCGGATTCGTCTCGAGCCCCAACGGTTTCAGCGGCAACAGCGATGTCTACGGAGTCCTGCTCGATGCCACCGGAGCGGTGGCGCAGAGCGCACCGATCGTGATCAACCAGGCGCCCTGGGACCAGACTTCGCCGCAAGTCGCCTGGAACGGGACGAACTACCTCGTCGTCTGGGAGACGACACGCCTGACGCAGTTTTGGCACACGCAGGGGATCTATGCGACGCGCGTCACGCCGGCTGGAGTGGTGCTCGATGATCCGCCGATCGCGATCGATGACTCGGACGACTTCGACGAGCGCTTCCCGGTCGTCTCTAGCGACGGAGTGAACTGGGCTGTCGCCTGGACCGATCAGCCGAACCAGAACGCCGTGAACCTCTCGGGCGCGCTCGTCGATCCCAGCGGCCTCGTATTCCTGAAGCGCGTGCTCGTCCCCTCGCCCAGCCCGCTGCCCACCAACTACAAGCTCGAGTTCGCACAGAATCGCTATGGGATCAGCTTCGAACGCAATTACTCGGGCGGGATCGCGGCGCGCTTGTTCGACACGACGCTCGTTCAGGTAGGAACGGAGGTCTCGCTGGCCGCGGGAACACTCCCCGATCTCGGCACGAACGGGAATGAGTTCTACGTCAGCTGGCGCGCCGGCGGGGTGCGCGGCACCCCGGTGAGCACGACCGGCGGCGTTGCGATCCCCGGTGGCGCACTGCTCTCCGGCACGCAGGCGCTCGGCGATCCGCATGTTGCGGTGGCCTGGGACGGTGTCGGATGGACGGTCACGTACAGCGACTACACCGGGCTCTGGGGCTCGCAGACCGACGCGGCTGGCAATCCGCTGGCGAGCGGTCCGTTCGTGGTCACATCCGGCGTCGCCTACGTCAACGAACCGACGGCGACCGCAGGTACCGGATTCGCACTCTCGCTCTGGACCGACTGGCGCCACGGCGGGATCTACTCCGCGGATCCCTTCGACATCTATGCATCGACGCAGCAGACAGGCGGCGTCACGGGCAACGCGTTTCCGATCACAGTCTCGCCGCGCACACAGGTGCAGCCCGCGATCGCGGGGGATGCAATCGCCGGCTACCTGATCGCATTCCAGAGCCGCGATTCGAGCGGCATCGAGGTCGTCGCACAGCGGCTGGATGCGCTGGGCACCGTGCTCGATCCGCAGCCGATCGTGCTGCACTCCGGGGGCGGCTCAGTCGGACGAATCGACGTAGCCTGGGACGGCAGCGAATGGATGGTGGTTTGGCACGAGATCATCGGCGCACCGCCGCCGCAGCCTGTGCGCAGCTTCTTTCGGCGTGTGCGCGCGGACGGGATCGTGCTCGACCCGCAGCCCGTGGATTTGATGAACGGCGACAACCCGCAGGTGGCCGCGGTCGGAGGGACCTTTCTCGTGAGCACGCACTGGCACTTCCCGCCCGTGCAGTCGAACGAGATCTATCACTTCAAGCGCGTGGACGGCGCCACGGGGGCCGAACTCGACCCAAGCGAGGTGGTCATCAGCGGCGGCAGCGGCTCGAGCGACCTCGTCGGATTCGACGATCGCTGGCTGATCGTCTGGGGCGGCGTGAGTGGAGCTTTCGTCCTCGGCAACGGCTCGGTGCAGACGCCCTTCCTGGCGGCGAACACCGGAAGCAACGGTGAGGCACAGCCGAACCTCGCGCGCAACGGGGACGAGGCGCTGCTGAGCTTCCTCTACAACGGCTCTTCACTCCTGACGGCCGACATGCGCGCGCGGCGAATCCGCAAGGACGGCACGCTCCTCGATAGCGCGACCGGCTCCTTCGTCTCGAGCGCCCCCAACGGCCAGTTTGCTCCCGCGGCCGTGTGGACCGGCGACCAGTACCTCGTCACCTACACCGACTACCGCGACCATCCGCTGTTGGAACCGGGGATCGGAGACATCTACGCGGCGCACGTGTCCGCTTCCAACGTCGTACTGGACGTGCCGGACCTTCCGGTACAGAACCGCTGGCCAACCGCAGAAGGGCGCAGTGCGGTCGCTGGCGGCAACCAGCGCGCCCTCATCGCCAGCACGGTCGCGGAGGCCGGCAGCTTCGGGACCTGGCGCATTCACCTGCAGCTCGACGAGCCGCAGGGCGGGACGCCCTACTGCTACGGCGACGGAAGCGCTCAGCCTTGCCCGTGCAACAACAATGGACTTGCAGGACATGGCTGTGAGAATTCGGCTGCAACAGGAGGAGCGCGCCTTGGTGCAAGCGGAACTGTGCATCCCGACCAGGTCGTGCTCGACGCGATCGGCGAACTTCCGCATGCGCTCTCGATCGTGTTGCAGGGCAATCAGGAATTTGCGGTCGCGGTTCCCTTCGGCGACGGACTGCGCTGCGTGGGCGGGATCCTGAAGCGGCTCTACATCCGCAACGCCAGCGGAGGTGCGCTGAGCGTCCCCGCTCCAGGCGACCCGAGCATCACGCAGCGATCCGCGCAGCTGGGAGACACGATCCCGACCGGTGCGATTCGCGGCTACCAGATCTACTACCGCGACCCGAGCGAGAGCTTCTGCGCGAGCCCCCAGGGGAACAACTGGAACATCACCAACGCCGTACGCATCCAGTGGTGAGCGCGCTCAACGCGCAGGGTACGCCGGCCAGGTCTGGAGCCGCGTGTCCTCCACCGGCCCGCCGACCGTGAAGTGGTACAGGCTGCGCCAGGCGCTCGTCGCGAGGCCCGCGACCTGGTGCACCGGCTCATCGAAGAAGCAGCCGATCCCGGTTCCGCGCAGGCCCAGCGCCTCCGCCTCGAGGTACAGCACCTGCCCGATCGCGCCGCATTCCCAGAAGAGACGCGGATAGAACCACGGGCCGAAACGCTCGAGCGGCGCGTCGAATTCCGCGAGCATCCCCAGGCTGAAGGCGCCCTCCGAGGCGATCTCCTGGTGGCAGCTGAGCGCGGCCGCGTGCGCGCGCCAGTCGCCCCGCGCGAGTTCGACGAGCGGCAGGTCCTCGGGAACGCCGGCGGGCTTCGCCCAGGCAAACGCGCGCGCGGAGTCCTCGCGCAGGCGCTCGAGCGCAGCGGGATCGCGCGCGAACAGGTACAGCCCCGGCGCGAGATCGCGCACGCGATGGACGAAGCAGAGCAGCGCGACGCGCGGCCGCCAGGGAAACACGCGCGCGGGAAAGCGCTGCGTCGCGCGCAGCATGCGCAGGAACTCGGCGAGCTGCATGCCCGTCTCGCCATCGAAACTGACCGCGCTGCGGCGCTGGCGCAGGATCGGGCGCAGCGCGAGCGGGCTCGCGAGCAGGCGCGCGTCGGCGGCGGGCTCGGCGAGCAGGGTCTCGGCGGCGTAGGCGTTCTCCGTGCGCGGCTTGCGCGCGGCGTGCGCGACCAGGTCGACGAGCTCCCACTCGACGTGGTCGGAGGAGAGCGTGTTCGGCTGGCCGATGGGCTTCAGCGTGTCGAAGGCGGCGGGGATCTCGAGCGTGCTGCGGGCAACTCCCCCATTTGGCTTCGTCTGGACCAGCAGCAGCACGTCGGGCTCCTCGGGTTCCGCCGCGCGGTCATCGGCGAGGCGCAAGAGACGCAACAAGTCCTCGCGACCGAGATCGTCGAGCAATGTGACGCGCCAGCCCAGGCCGGCGGCAGCGATCGCCAGCGCCGCGATCGCGTGGCCGACGTCGTGCTGGCAGTAGCGGTACGCGCGCTCGCCGTACTTCCAGGCCTCGCGCCAGTGGATCGAGGTGAGTGCGACGAGCAGCTCGCCCTCGCGCAGCGCCAGCGCACCCGACGCCTCGCGCGGAAGGCGCGCGCGCACTTCGAGCGCGTGCTCGCGCGGCGCGTAGTGCGCGAGGATCGGCGTGTCGCACAGCGCGGGGATCGCCGGCGCGACGACGTGCGCCTCGGTCGGGTGCAGGTTGCCGCTCGAGGGGTTGACGCGCAGCGCCCAGCTCGAATCGCCGTACTGCTTCCACGCGGAGAGTCCGAGCGAATCCCCGAAGAGGCGCGAGAGGCTCGTGCGGTCGAGCGGCGCGCGAGCGATCGGCGACCCGCCGAAGACCTCGCGGTAGAGCGGTCCTTGTTCCAGCGGCACGTGCTCGAGCGCCAAGAGCTCCGCGCCCGCGTAGCGCCGGAACGGATCGGGCTGCGTCTCCCAGTCGAGCCCGCCCGGCCCGCGCGCGTAGCGCTGGAAGTGGTGCATCGTGCGCGCGTGGTACGCGCGCACGAGGGCCAGGGCACTCTGGCGATCGGAGGCCTCGGGCGGATCGCCGGGCCCGGACTTCAGCACTTCTCGTACTTCCAGTTGCGCGACTTGCCCTCGGCGAGCCACTCGAGCGCCTGCTTCAGGCGCCGTTCGCGCGTCTCCTCGGCCTTGGCGTCGGAGATCCACTCCATGTACTCGCGCTGGTGGCTGGGAGAGAAGTTCTCGAAGGTCGCGCGCGCCTTCTTGTTCGCCGCCAGCGCCTTCTGGAAGGCCGGGTGCATCGCAACCGGCTTCTTCGTCGCCGTCTTGTTGCGCACGACCTTGACGCCCTCGTCGTTGAGCTTCATCGCCTTCTTCACGAGGCGCTTCATCTCGGCGGCCGGCGGGAGGTCCTTCGGCGTGGTGAGACGGCCGAAGCTGCCCCAGGCCTCGTCGCCCTCGTTGTCCTTGCCGACGACGAGCGCGTGCTTCCAGAAGCCGAAGCTGCAGTGCTGCTTGAAGGCCGCCATGTTGCACAGCATGCCCTTGTACTGAAAGCACGGATGGCCCCACTTGACGGTCTCCTCGACCTCCGGACAGGCGGAGTGCACCGCCGCGCGCAGCTTCTCGAGGATCGGGCGCGCGAACCCGGCGGATTTCTGGATGTAGGCGTCGATGCGTTTGTCGCGAGTGACCATGGCGGGGCTCCCGGGGGAATCACTCCAGGATACCCTGCCCGGCGCAACTAGTCCTCCCGCCGCTCCGCCACCGTGAGGCGGATCTCTTCGCTGTTGCCCTTGATCTCGGGCACGTACATCGCGCTCGCGAGCACCGGCAGCGCGTGGAACGTGCCCGGCACCTCGGCGCGCAGCTCGTAGCGCAGCTCCCACACGCCCTGCGCGAGCTTGTCGGCGAAGAGCGCCACCTTGCGGTCGCGCCACTCGGCGTGCAGGCCGCGCGAACGGCCCGTGAAGCGCTGCGGGTCGTCCCAGCGCGGCGCGTCCGACGGCGTGCCCTTGCCGAAGCGGTAGGCGACCTCGCTGGACTTGATCTCGCGCGCGTCGAGTCCGCCGCCGCTCTTGACCTCGACCGCTTCGAGGCCGGCGGGCTTGAGGTCCTCGAAGAGCAGGTACTCCAGATCGTTCTTGGCTTCGGTCGTGAGCACGACCTCGACGCGCTCGCCGCTCTGGACGCTGTCGCCGTCGCGCAGCGGGACGCGCTCGTAGACGAAGCCCTTGAGCAGCGTGGGCTTCGCCACGAGCTTGAAGTACTGGCGCGCCACGAAGATCTCGCTGCCGCGCGCGGGGATCGGTTCCTCGAGGCTGAAGAACTCTGCGCGCGCGCTGACGTAGAGCGGGCCCTCGCCCGAGACGATGCGCACCTCGATCGCGTTCGCGCCGTCGACGATGTCCTTGGGGTCGAGCGTGAACTGGCTCGGGGCGCGCAGCATGTCCGCGGCGCTGAGCTTGCGCTGCGCGATCGTCTTGCCGTTCACGAGCACCGCGTACTCGACGTCGCGCGCGAGCTCGCCCGACGCCGACAGGTACGCGTCGAGCGCGAGCACCGTGATCGCCGTGTCGCGCGTGTTCGACCACTGCGCCGCGCGGCGGTTCTTGAGCAGCCAGGTGAGCGCGGGATCGACGAGCGCGTTCTTGGGATCGATCGCGACCAGCGCGCGCAGCACGAAAGCCGTCGTCTCGACGCCCCCGTCGGACCAGCGCGACCAGATGCGATCCTGGCCCCAGTGCGCACTGCGCGTCGTGAGCGCATGCTTCTGTCCCCCGCCGGGCACGGTCACGCTCGCCTCGGGCGATTCGTCGATGATCGCGCCATTGGCGAGGTTCCCGAGCAGCTCCTTGGCCTCCGTTTCGCGACCGAAGCCGTGCGCGGCGAGCGCGAAGAGCGCCTTGGCGTAGGCGTTGAGCCCGCTCTTGCGTTCCCAGAGCCGGTCGAAGGCCTTCGCGACGCGCACGTCGTCCGTGGATTCGCGCGCGTGGGTCGAGAGCGCGTGCAGCATCCAGGCCGCGAGGTCGCCCAGCTCCTCCGCCTCGACCAGGTTCGTGCGCAAGTACTCGACCCCGCGCGCGAGCGCGTTCGGGTCGATCGCGATACCGCCGTCGCGCGCGAGCGAGAGGCCCCAGACGACGTAGGCCGACATGTAGAGGTCGCTCTCGCCCTCCTTCCACCAGCCCCAGCCGCCGTCGGCGTGCTGGAAGTCGGCGAGGCGCGCGAGGCTCTGCTGCGTGATCGCCTCGAGCTCGGCGAGGTGCTTGCCGCTCTTCTGCGGCGTCGTCTCCTCGATCCCGCCGAAGACGCGCGCAAGCGCGTCGTCCACCGAGAGCCCGCGCTCACGCAGCGTTTTGGCCACGATCGCGGTCGGGAGGAAGCGCGACATCGTCTGTTCCGTGCAGCCGTAGGGGTACTGCACCAGGTAGGGCAGTGCGTCGAGCATCGTGACCGCGAGGCTGGGCGTCACCTGGACCAGGAAGCGCGTCGACGCCTTCGTGCGTGCCGCGGGAACGTCGAGCGAGGCGATCAGGCTGCCGTGGCCGAGCTTCCAGCTGCCCGCAACCAGCGCCTCGATGCCGTGCGCCTCGACCGGGTAACTCTTCTTCATCGCATCCGAGAGCGATCCGGAACGCGCCGAGAGCACGAGCTCCGCGCGACCTGCGTGCGTGACGCGCACCTGCCAGTCGACGCGCGCGTGCTCGCCGGCGGCGACCGTGACGACCTGCGCGGGCGCATCCAGGAGCTCGATCCCGCTCGCGTCGAGCTTGACGTCCACGGAGAGCGGGCCCTCGCCCTGGTTGTCGATCAGCGCCGAGAGCGTGCAAGTGTCGCCGACGACGAAGAAGCGCGGGGCTTGCAGGCGCGCCTGCAGAGGCTTGCGCGTCTGCACGCTGGCCGTGCCGGTACCCATGCGCGCGTCCGTGCCGAAGGCCCGAGCGCGCGCGCTCCAGCGCGTGAGCGAGTCGGGGTACTTGAGAGTCACCTGCGCGGTGCCGTCCGCGCCCGTGACGAGGTCGGGCTTCCACAGGGCGGTCTCGCGGAAGTCGCTGCGCACGACGATCTCGGCCTGCGGCTGTTGCTCGCCGACCGGCGGGATGAAGTTCAACGACTCCGCCGCGTCGAAATCGGAGCGGTCCTTCTTCTCCTTGCCGCCTGCCTCGAGTGCTGCGGAGGCCTTGCTCATCGCCCTTCCAGCGAATCCGCCGCGTGCGCTTCCCGGAGGCGGCGGGCTGTCACCCGGGCCGCGGTAGGCCCCGGACTCATCGCGTGCGCCAGCCTGGCGCGCATCGAAGAGGAGCTGCTGCTCGTTCAACTTGAGACGCGCGAAGTCCTTCCAATTTTGTTGCGCGCTCGTCCGGATCCACTGTCCGCGCTTCTCGCCGAAGAAGAAGGGCCGCGGGTCGGGGTTGTACTCGCTCTGGATCGCGAGCACGGAGGCGTCCACGACGGAAAAGCCGAGCTCCGCGGCGACGGGCCTGCCCGCGTGGTCGACGACGTGCACGGTGAAGGTGCCCTGCTCGCCGGGCATGTGCGTGGGGCTGTCGGGCTCGACCGTGACGTCGAGGAACTGCTCGACCGCGGGCACGACGACCTCCTTGGTGTCGGCCAGCAGGTTGCCGTCGGTGTAGCTCCAGGCTGAGAGGTAGAAGTTCGGCACGTGCTCCTCGGCCAGCGGCAGCGTGAGCAGCTTGATCGTGCCGTCGAGTCGGACGACCTGGTAGGAGTGCAGCACCTCGCTCTCGACCGCGAGCAGTACGTAGCGGCCGCTGACCGGCGCCGAGAGCATCACGGGCAGCTTCTCGCCCACGCGCGCGCTGTCCTTGTCGATCACGATCTCGAGGCCTTCGGAGCGGTAGCCGAGCTCCGTGGAGCGCTCGTCGGAGCACCACAGCGAGACGGCGGCGGTGATCTGCTGCTTGCGGTCGTCGCGGCTCGTCCAGCGCGCGGTGTAGTAGCCATCCTTGGGCAGCACGGGATTCCAGAGCGCCTCGCCCCTGGCGTTCGTGCGCACGATCGCCGTCGCGATCTCCTCCTCGAGGTATCCGCGCTCGATCACCTTCCAGCCCGTGAAATCGGACGGACGGTGCTGGCCGTCGGAGTCGATGCGCTGGCCGCTGGGGTTGACCCAGATCTCGTGCCAGCGGCTGCGCACCAGCGCGAGCTTGCCCTCGGCCTCGACCGGGTTGTCGTTCGCGTCGCGCGCGCTGAAGACGAAGTCCGCGCGGCCGGCGAGCCGGAAGAGGTTGTGTTCCGTGCGCGCGTTGACGGCGTAGGCCGTGCGCGTGACGCGCACTCGGCCCGAACCGGCGACCTCGCGCCGCGACGCGTCGGTGACGCGCGCCTCGATCGTGTACTCGAAGTCCTGTCCGCCGTTCGCAGGCGTGTCGAAGACGACCAGCGCCCTGCCCTGCGCGTCGGTCTTGAGCGTCTGGCGGCTGACGATCTGGCCCTCGCCGCCCCAGTAGCGCTGCGGCTCTTCGAAGTACCACGGGTACTCGCGCTCCACCGGCCACTGGCGCCAGTACGGCTGCTGACGCACGATCACCTCGACGCTCGCCTGCGAGACCACGCCGCCGAAGTAGTAGTGCGCCTCGACGTTGGCTTCGACTCGATCGCCGACGCGGAAGATGCGCGGTTTGCCATCCTGTCCGGGCAGCGAGACCGCGACCTGGAACTCGGGCAGCTTGTACTCCTCGAGACGGAAGAGCGTCGCGCGCCCCAGATGCCGGCCCTGATCGGGCGCACCGTCGAAGAAGTCGGCCTGGTACTCGCCGAGCGCTTGCGCTTCCTTCGTCGCGAACTCGCCGAAGACCGAACCGAAGGCGGAGAGTGCGAGCTCGCCCTTCTCGACCTCCTGCCCGCGCGGATCGAGCAGGCGGTAGCCGAGCTTGCGCCCGGTCGGAGTCTGGTAGCGGCCCTCGACCTTCTGGCGCGCGACGAGCTTCCACGAGATCCTCTGTCCGGGTCGGTAGGCCGGCCGGTCGGTGAAGGCGAAGAGCTTCCAGCCCTGGTCTGGACCGCGCCAGCTGCTGCCGTTGCCGACGACGAAGGCCTGGCGCTCGCCCTCGCGGATCGAGGCGAACCAGTCCTGGCTGCCGTCGTTCTCCGGCAGCGCGAGCAGCGCCGTGCCGTCCTCACCCGTCGTCGCGAGCAGGTGCTTCCAAGTCCACGTGCTCGAGCGGTAGGAATGCACCCAGACGCTGACGCTCGCGCCCGCGAGCGGCGCGCTCGTCATCGCATCGGTGGCCCACAGGAGCAGCTTCTCGTGCGAGGCCTTCGCGACGAGGCTCGTCGATCCGATCAGCACGAGCTCGCGCGCGGACTTCGACCCGCGGCGCGCCTCGAGCACGTACGCACCCGGCGCGGGCCGCGGATCGATGTGGATCTCCGCCTGACCTTGCAGGTGTGCGCCCGCGTCGTGCGTGTCGTACTCGCTCGACCACACCGGCTGGCGGCCGCGCGTGTCGAACTGCGTCAGGAAACCGCCGGAGCTGTCGCTCGACTGTCGGAACGAGACGTCCTGCGTGAGGTCCGCCGCGTAGAGCGCGAGGCCGACTTTCGGCAAGTTGCGCCAGCTGAGCTGGAAACCCACCTCCGAGCCGGGCAGGAACGCGCAGGGCACGGCGACGCCCACGTCCTCGTCGAGGATCCACTCGATGCGCCGCTGCGCGTCGTCGAGGTAGCGCGATTCGCCGCGCTGGTACTGCTTCACGAGGCTCTGGTAGAGCGCGAGCGCCTGCACGAAGTCGGGCTGCACCTGCCAGGCCCCGTTCTCGTCCACTTCCGGAACGCCGGGAGATTCGAGCCACTGCGCGAGCAGGAAGAGTGCGTCGTCGTGCCAGCGGTTCTGCTTGCCGGAAGCCACCGCCTCGCGCAGGAACGCCAGCGCGCGCTGCTGCACGCCGTAGTCGGAGCCCTGCTGACGCGCGATGATCGCGAACAGGAACTGCGCGCGCGCGCGGTCCTCGGCGCTCTTCGCGATGCGGATCGCGTTCTCGACGAAGATGAGCGGGATCTGGCCCTGCCACCAGTTGCCGTACCAGCGATCCTGGTCGGGCCAGCTGACGCGGAAGAGGATCGAGAGGTAGTGCGTGCGCGCGCGCTCGAGTTCGCCGGAGCCCGCCCACCAGTCGAGCGCGGAGCTGTAGTGCGGCCAAGCCGTGCCCCAGTCGCGCCGGTTGCGGCCCAGGAAATAGACGTCGCCGAGCGCCTCCTCGGCACGCACCCAGGCCTCGTCCTTGTCCTCGGGTCGCTCGGCCTTGCGCTGGAATTCGGTCAGGCCCTTGACCGCCTGCTCGAAGCGGCTCGGATCAGGGTTGTCGGTCGAAGCGGCCGAGCGCGCGTCGCATTCCAGGATGCGCTCCTCGATGCGCCGGCGATCGGCGGCCGAGAGGTCCGCGAGCGGGATCGCGCGATAGCTCTCGAGCGCGAGCTCCCAGCTCTGCTGGGCGTAGAACGCCTCGGCGCGCTGTTCCTCTTGCGCGAGCGGAGACTGCAGGAAGGTGGCGAGAACGAGGGCGGCCAGTCGCAGCATGGAATTCCTTTCCCCGGAGGGTGTCCGCGCGAGAACGGCACGCCGCCCGTGGTTCTTGGATCCTCCCGCTTTGCGGGAGTCGGAATCAAGTGCGCGCGTCGAAACGCCGGATCAGATCGCGAATCGTGTCGATCGCGTAGCCGGCGTAGTGGTTGTTCGCAAAGGCGAAGGTCTCGCGCACCTGCGGCGCGAGGCGCGCGAGCAGCTCGGCCCAGCGCTCGAGGCGCTCGGACTGGTCGACCACGACGTGGTCGAAGCTCTGCGTGCGCTCCTCGACCGCCTTGCGGTCGCCGATCAGGCGCGCGTAGAGGAAGTCGCCCGTGACGAGTTCGTGGCGCTCGGCCAGCTCCCAGGGCGGCGGCATGTAGAGTAGATCGACGAGCACGAGCGCCGTGCGCGTGCGCTTCAAGAGCTGCAGCAGCGGCGCCGCGATCCAATTCTTGTTGCGCACCTCGACCGCGTAGCGCGGACCCTTGGGCAGCGCGAGCAGAAAGGGCTCCAGGCGCTCGAGGAAGGGCTCGACGGTCTTGAAGCAGCTCTGGTTGAAGTACGGAAACTGCAGCACCAGTGGACCGAGCTTGGGGCCCAGGATCTGCATCGTCTCGACGAAGGAGCGCGCCTGCGCCGTGACGAACTCGGGCACGAGCACGCGTTCGGGGTCGGGCTTGGGGCCCTCGCCGCCGTGCACGTTCTCGCGCGGGAACTTGGCCGCCATGACGAAGCCCGCGGGCGTCTTCGCGTCCCAGCCCTCGACCAGCCGCCGCGCGGGCGCGTGGTAGTAGGTGTTGTCGGCCTCGACCGCGGAGAAGTGGCGCGCGTACTGCGACAGGAACTCGCCCGGCGGCGTGCCCTTCGCGTAGAACGGGCCGACCCAGCCCTTCTCCGACCAGGAGGACGTGCCCCAGTGGACGAGCGGCTCGCGTCGACTCCATTCGAGCACGCGGCGGAGAGCCGGGCCAGACCTCGCGCATTGGCCGGAGAGCGTCGGAAGCGCGGCTGGCTCCAGAAGTCGAGCACGAGCGGATACCCGCCTCGATCGGCTCCAGGTTCGCCGCCGCGCACGACTTCGGAGCCGCCGAAGAGCGGTCGAACCAGAGGCTTCCTGCGTGAACCTCATCTCGGGCACTCGACCAGGCCCGCCAGATCCGCGCCTTCGAAAGCGTAGACCAGCGGCCCGCGTTCGAGGGCGACACGCCCGGTATCCGCCACGACCTGCGGATCGGCGTGTGTCTTGCCAGAAGCAACGGGCATGCCTAGAGCCCCACCTCCGAGCACACCTTGACTCGGGCATCAGTCCTGCTGGAAGGGTCTTCCAGCATGGCGACGGCCTTCCGCGGCGACGCCGATCCGCACGCCTGCGAGAACTCACCCATGGCGTCCGCCACCAGACGCGAATGGCACCAGCCCGGCCCGACGCGGACGCGCGCAGGAATACCCGATCGACCGCGAAGGTCGCGGGCTTCTCGGGGACGATCTGCAGCTTCACGCGTCCCATCGTACGGATAGTTCGTCTCCTGCTTCACGTGCACCTTCGTCCCGCGGATCACGAGGTCGGCCTCGCTCGCGACGAACAGGCACACATCCAGCGACTCGCCGTCGGTGGCGTAGATGCGCTCGCCCATCGCGGGCAGGAAGCGCGCCACGTTCGTCGGACAGCACGAACAGTCGAACCAGGGCACGCGCTCGGCGCCGGAGTCCGTCGCGAGCACGTTGTCATAGAAGAACTTGTCCCCGCTGAGCGAGACGCCCGAGAGCACGTTGTTGTACGAGGCGCGCTCGAGCACGTCGATGTACTTGGGATCGCCGGTCGCGAGGAACATGCGGTGCGCCCAGAGCGAAAGGCCGATACCCGCGCAGGTCTCGCAGTAGGCGGTGTCGTTCGGCAATTCGTAGGGCACCGTGAAGCCCTCGTTCGCGGCCGAGTTGCCGATCCCGCCGGTCAGGTACATGCGCGTGTCGACGACGTCGTGCCAGAGCGCGTCGAGCGGCGCGGAGAGCGTCGGGTCGCCGAAGTACCCGGCCAGATCCGCCATGCCGCAGTACAGGTACATCGCGCGCACCGCGTGGCCGACGATCTGCTTCTGCTCGCGCACGGGCGCCTGGTCCTGCGCGTACTCGCCGAAGAGCTCGGTGCCACGGTCCTTCTTCCCGCGCACGTCGACGAAGAATTTCGCCAGCTCGGCCCAGCGGCGCTCGCCCGTGCGTCGCGCGAGCTTCGCCAACGCGAGCTCGAGCTCGGGATGGCCGGTGGGCTCCTGGTGCTTGCCCCAGCCGAATTCCTTGTCGATGCAGCCGGCGAGCTTGAGCGCGACGTCCAAGAACTTCTGCTTGCCGGTCGCCGCCTCGTAGGCGATCGCCGCCTCGATCAGGTGACCCGCGCAGTACAGCTCGTGGCCGTGGCGCACGTTCTTCCAGCGCTGGTCCGGCTTCTCGAGCTGCACGTAGGTGTTCAAGTACCCATCGGGCTCTTGCGCGGCCGCGATCAGGTCGATCACGCCGTCCACGCGCGCCTCGAGCTCGGGATCGCGCTGCTCGCTGAGCGCGTAGGCGGCCCCCTCGAGCACCTTGTAGACGTCCGAGTCGTTGTAGAGCGCGCCGACGTGCTTGCCGGGGCGCACCTTCCCCGCCACGGCAAAGTTCTCGATGCGCTGCGTCTCCTCGCAGCGATCCAGGCAGGTCGGGATCGTCACCGTACGGTTGGTCGCGAGGCGCGGCGCGAAGAAGCCGTCCTCGAGCTTCACCTGCGTGAACGGAACCGGGCGCAGCGTCGCGCCCTGCAGACACACGAACAGGGCCGCCGTCACGATCATCGTCCCACCTCGATCCGCCAGCGCTCGACGAAGTTCGTCACCAGCCGGAAGACGGACAGGTCGGCGATCTTCTCCGAGGCGCGCAGGCTGTTGTCCCAGAACTTCTCGTCCTTGGTCGCGCGCAGGTCGGCCCAGGCGAGTCCCATGTGGTCCAGGGCGTAGGCCTGGCGGTCCTCGCGCGTCTTCAGGCCCTCGGCGAGCTCGAGTCCCTGCGCCTCGAAATGGTTGACGCTGTCGAGGATCAGGCCGTGGCCGACCGGGAACCAGGCGGCGAGGTTGCCGCTGCCCCAATGCTCCGCGCACAGCGGGCTGTCGACCAGCACGTGCGCGCGCTCGGGGTCCTGGACCTCGATCAGGTGCGCGCCCTCGAGCTCGTAGATCGGCTGCACGTCGCGGCCGAAGACGCCCTCGAGGAACGGGCTCGTGGCGTCGGCGGGCATCGCGGGCACGTGGTCGAGCACCTCGCTCGCGGTCTCGGCCTTGTGGATCACGCCGGGTGCGATGCGGTCGATCGTCTCGGTCAGCGCCCAGCACGAGCCGAAGAGGTGTCCGCCCGCGCGCACGAACCAAGCCAGGCGCTCGACGTCCTGTGCCTCGATCTCACCGGTGCAGTTGGCCACGAAGAGCGCGTCGGGTTGCAGCGCGAACTCGTTCACCTTGCCGGCCTGCACCAGCGTGTGCTGGATCTCCAAGCGCGCGAGCGAGGTCTGGATGTGGTCGCCGCGGCTGTCGAGCACGAACAGCGCGAGATCCTTGAAGACGCGCGTCAGCTCGAGGTCGCGCGCGCGGCTGTCGACGAAGGTGCCGCGCTCGCGTTCGCGCTGCGCGATCGCATCGCGCGACTTGGGATCGTGCAGCTCGAGCTTGGAGGCGTTCTTGGAGAGCCAGTCCTTCCAGGCCTCGGGCTTGGGCGGCAGCGGCTGCAGCGTGAGCGAGACGAGGTAGGCCTGCGCGGTCGCCGCGACACTCTTGTCGGGATCGCTGAGCGCTTCGGCGAGCGGCACAAGGCACGCCATCACGTAGCTCTGCCCCAGTCCCGCGGCCGCGGCGCCGCGCAGCTTCCAGTCCTTGGATTCCCGGAGCAAGCGCGTCAGGCGCTCGACGGCTGGTCCGGTCTGCGTCTGCCCCAGGCTGACCGCGGCGCACACCGCGACGCCCCACTGCGCGTCCTCGAGCGCGCGCGAGAGCGGCTCGACGGCGGCGAGCAGGCCCTTGCGCCCCAGGTGAACGGCGATGCGCTCGCGCACCGTCGCGTCGTCCTCGACAGGCAGGCGCGCGCAAAGGCTCTTCCCGAAGTCCTCGTCGGCCTCCGGCGCGAGCGCAGCCCAGCTCTCGAGCGCCGCGAGCCGCACGCGCGCCTCGCGGTCGCCTTCGAACAGGCCGCGCGCACGAGCAGCGCCCTGCGCTGCGAGCACGACCAGCGCGTGGGCCGCCGCGGCGCGGGCGCCGGCGTCCTTGTGTTCGAAGCAGGGCGCGAGCGAGGCAAGGCGCAGCGTGCCGGCGAAGGCGCTCGGCAGCTGTTCGATGCAGCGCGCCGCGCGTGCGCTCACGGCGCCGTCCTTGGCGGAGGCCAGCGGGCGCAGGACGTCCAGGCCGGCCGCGGGCGCGGCCCCGAGCGCGGCGGCGAGCGCGCGCTCGCCCCTTCGCTCGCTGAGGTCGGAGATCCCCGGCTTGCCGAGGAAGGCGGCGAGCGCGTCGGCGCAGTCCGCGCGCGGATCCGCGCAGCACACCTCCAGCGCCGCGCAGCGCTGCGCGATGCTGCCCGAGGCGAGCAGCTTGGCCAGGACCGCGGCGCGGTCCGCCCGGTGCGAGTGCACCAGCACGCGCGCCGCTGCCGCGCGCACGGCGGGTTCCTTGGCCTTCTCGATCAGCTTTTCGAGGCCCTTGAGTTCGAGTGGCTCCTGCGTCTCGCCCAGCAGCGCCTCGAGCGACTCGAGCGCCGCGAACGCGCTGTCGCCGTTGGCCTTCTTGAGCAGCGCTTCCGCGCCCGCCTTGGGCGCGAGCTTGCCCAGCGTGCGCGCGGCCGCGAGCCGCAGCATGCGGATCGGCGCGTCGTAGGCCTGCTTGACGAGTTCGTCCGTCGCGGCGGCGCTACCGTGCTGCGCGAGCACCTTGGCGGCCTCGACCTGCACCTCCCAGTCCTCGCGCTTGTCCTTCAGCACGCCGAGCAGCGCCTTCTCGCCCTTCTCGTCGGCGCCGAGCGCGTCCACCGCGGCGAGGCGCTTCTGCACATCCTTGGACTTCAGGTCCTTGGCGGGATCCTGTAGCGCGACCAGCAGCAGCAGCAGAGAGAGGAAGCGCATGCCTAGGAGCTGTAGCGGTCGTCGAACCAGGGCTCAGCCGTGTTGGAGTACCCGCGCTCTTCCCAGAAGCCCGGCTCGTCCTGCTCGAGGAAGTCGATCTTGTGGATCCACTTCGCGCCCTTCCAGGCGTACAGGCGCGGCGTGATCATGCGGCACGGACCGCCGTGCTCGATCGGCAGCGGCGCGCCCTCCCACTCGTGCACGAGCAGCACGTCGGGATCGAGCGCGCGCGCGAGCGGCAGGTTGGTCGTGTACGGGATCGGCGTGCCTGGAAAACGGTCGTAGCCGGTCGTGCGCACGAATCGCGCGTTCGACTTGGGCAGCGCGAGTTCGGCGAGCGCGCGGAAGCTGACGCCTTTCCAGCGGTTGTCCATGCGGCTCCAGGTCGTGACGCAGTGGAAGTCACTCGTGTCCTGGGTCTGCGGCAGCGCGAGGAAGGCCTGCCAGTCGAGCGTGACCGGGTTCTCGCACAGCCCGCCGAGGACCAGGCGCCAGTCCGCGAGCGCGATGTGCGGCACGTCGCCCAGGTCGAGCACGGGCCAGGTCTTGACCTCGCGCTGGCCGGTCGGGAGCTGCGGCATGCCGTGGCGGTTCGTGGAGCCGGTGCCCAGCGGCTTGCGGCCCTCGAAGCGCACGTCGACGGTTCCGGGTTTCGCGCGCTTCATGCGCTCGATGTACTCGAGGCGTTTGGCCACCAGATCCGTGCGTTCGGAGGACATGCGCGGATTGTAGCGCTCCGCAGCGCTAGGGCGCGAGGAAGGCGCGCAGCTCCTCGAAGGCGCGGATCAATTCGCGGGTCTTCAGCTCGGCCTTGCGGCGCGCGTCGGGGCCGAGCGCGGCCTTCTTGTCCGGGTGGTGGCGCGCGATCTGACGTCGGTAGTGCGTCCGCACGCGCGCGAGGTCGAACAGAGGCTCGATCCCCAGGCAGGCGAAGGCGCTGCGGATCTCGGGCGGGATCTCGCGCGCCATCGGGGTCGCGCTCACGCGCGGATCGGGCACGAGCACGATCACGAACGGGTCGCGGTGCACGGTCGCGGCCGCGAAACCCTGGCCGCAAGCCGAGCAGCACACGCGTGTCGAGGCGGCGGGGATCGGGAGCCGCATCGGCGCTCCGCAGTGCGTGCATTCGATCTTCGGCGCGGGTGCGCGCCTGCGCTTGGGCGGAGCGGACTTGCTCCAGGTGCTCGATGCGGGCTTCACGCGTGGGTTCCTCCAAAGACGGAGAGGTGCAGCATGTGAGCGTAGAGCAGGAACAGGCCGAAGAACACCAGCGCGTGAATCCAGAGCCCCGAGAAGCCGCCCGCCAGACCGCCGACCACGCGGTGGCCGTGCTTCATGCCCTCGCGCGTCAAGCTCTCGATCCACAAGAGCAACCCGCCGAGCACGCCGATGGTCATGCCCATCACGACCAGCACCTTGGCCCAGTTCTCCAGCTGCGAGTCGAGGATCAGGTTCGAGAGCAGCGAGCGCAGCCACGCAGCGAGCAGCAGCGCCTCGACCGCGACCAGGCGCGCGTGCGAGAGCGGATTGCGGCTGCGTGTGCGCGACTTGGCCATGCCGTTCACTTCACGCGCACGATCTCGACCGGGTGGCCCCAGCAGCGCGAGCGCCAGACGCGCTCGAAGGCGTAGTAGCCCATCTCGTAGGCCGACGAAGAGAGCTCGTCGTCCACGGGGTCGTAGGGATGCAGCACGAGCACCGGCTCGCCGATCGAGCGCAGGCCCTCGAGCACCTGGTTGTGCCCGGCCGCCTTGCCGGTGGGCACGACGCCCAGTCCGTAGGCGAGCCTTTCCGCGCGCGCATACTGCGCCACGCTCGCCGCGGGGCTCGTGCGCCACCACTCCTCGCGTGAGAGGCTGCGCAGGTCCCAGGCTCCCGCGGGTTCGCCGGGCAGCGCGAGCTGGTAGAGCTCCCAGCTGCCGCGGAAGCGCGCTTGGATCGCATCGAGGTCCGCGCGGCGCGAAAACAGCGGCAGCGAGAAGGTCGGCTGCAGTCCGATCGCGTCCCGTTCGCGGTCGGCGTGCTCTTCGAACCAGTGCGCGGCGGTCGCGAGCGTCTCGCCCTGTGAGCGCAGGAGCACGAGCTTCACGCTCACGAAGGTCTGTGGCACGAGCGCAAGCGCGGCCAGAACCGGCGGCAGCCTCAGCGCGTGCAGCGCGCCCGTCGCCAGCAGCGCCAGCACCGGCACGAAGGGCACGAAGAAGCGCGACTCGACGATGTTGCGCGTGCCGAAGACCAGCACGAAGGGCACGAAGCAGGCCGCGATCACCAGCAGCGCACGCCAGGACTCCCCGACGCGCGCGCGCCGCGCGGCCCAGAGCACGAGCAGCGCGCACACGAGCACGCACATCGCCGGCTCGTAGCCCCACAGGTAGCGCGCGATGTCGGGGAAGCCCCGGCCGCTGAAGAGCGTCCCGTTGACCTCTTGGCCGCCGATCGAAACCCCGCCGCGCTCGCCGGGCGCGAGGCCGGCCGCGAGGATCTCCCACCAAGCGGGCAGGAAGCAGGCGAGGAACGCGAGCAGCGCGAGCAGCGCGCCCAGCCAGCTGCGCTTGCGCGCGAGGAAGTGCGCCGCGGCGAGCGCCAGCGCGACGCACGCACCGTTGTGCAGTCCCGCGATCGCCAGACCCGCGCCCAGGCCTGCCAGCGCGTAGTTCCACAAGCTCGGCGCGTCCAGCAAGCGCAGCGCGAGCACCAGCCCCAGCGACATCAGTCCCGCCATCGCCGCGTGCGGCCGCGCCTGCTGCGCGTAGTTCGTCTCGAGCAGGCTGGTCGCGACGAACGCGGCCGCCAGCAGCGACCAGCGCGGATCGATGAAGCGCCGCGCGAGGAAGAAGGTCGAGGGCACCGCGAGCACCGACAGGCACGCGATCACGATGCGCGCCTTCAGGTACGGCACGGCGAGCGCGGCGAGGTGCGCCGCGAGGCCCGCGTCGAGCGGCGCCGGCGCGGGGTACGAGCGGCCGGGCAAGCGCGCGATCAACCAGGCCAGGAGTCGCGGATAGAACGTGTCGGGCGCGCACAGGAAGCCCTCGCCCGCGCCCTCCGGTCGGGCGAACCAGGCCGCGTGCTTGACCAGCATCGAATCGGGTTCGACGTGGTGCGGCAAACCGCAACCGATGCCCACGAGGCGCACAGCCAGCGTCCCCAGGGTGAGGAGCACGAGCCAGAAAATCACCCGGCGCGGCGTGGAAGTGGAGGCGTCCATTCTTCGAGGGTGGCCATGCTAGCGCGCGCGCTTCCCCGGATGCACGGGGACGGCTAAGCTCGATCGGATGAACTCCTGGAAGCGCGTCCTGCTCCTCGCCGCAGCCGCCCTCGCGCTCGTCTGCATCGCGCTCGAGGTCCTCTCGCGCATCGCGGACTCGGTCGCGCCCCCCGCTCCCAAGCAGAGCCCCGGGTTGATGCAGAAACTCGCGTTCGACTACCTCGACCCGGGCGCGGCCCGCCTGCGCGATTTTCGCACGATCCCGCACCCCTATCTGGGCTACGTGCTCAAACCCTCCTGGCACACGCCCGAGGGCGCGGCGCAGCAGTGCTCGCACAACTCGCTCGGCTTCCGCGGCAAGGAGACCACCTGGCAGAAGCCCGCCAACACCTTCCGCATCCTCACGCTGGGCGGCTCGAGCACCTACGGCCAGAGCGAGTCGAAAGACTCCGCGGTCTGGTCGCAGCGCCTCGAGGACCTGCTCGAGGAGCGCAAACCCGCGCAGAAGATCGAGGTCGTCAACGGCGGCTGCTCGGGCTGGACGAGCTTCGAGATGCTCGGGCAGCTCGCCTACCGTGGACTGGACCTCTCGCCTGACCTCGTGATCCTCTACGAGAGCGTCAACGACATGCGCGCGGCGCTCTACACCGCCGCCGAGCCCGAGCCCGAGCGCGACAACACGCACTGGCGCGAAACCTGGCCCGTCGACCGGCCGAGTGCCTTCGAGAAGTTTCTCCAACACAGCCGCAGCTACCTCGTCTGGCGGCGCTTCTTCACCAACTACACGCAGGAGCGCGCCGACCTCGGCTTCTTCGCCATGGCCGGCTACGACCCGGCTTCGACCGAGCTCTACTGCAACCGCAGCCGCGGCGGCTACCCCGACGGCAAGGTGCCCGAGCGCGGCTTCCTGAACTACCGCCGCAACCTCGAGAGCATCCTCGCGCTCGCGCAGTCGCACGGCATCAAGGTCTTCATCGCCACGCAGGCGCTGATGGAGTGGGATTTCCCGCCGCGCGAGTGCGCCGAGATCCAGGTCGCAAGCTTCCGCCGCATCCAGAACATCCAGCGCGAGGTCGCGCAGGCGATGGGCGCCTCGATCGCCGAGACGGGCGCCGCGATCGAGACCGAGGAGAAGCGCGTCTTCGAGGCGACCGGCAAGCATCTCTTCAAGAACGACGTGCACCCCTTCGACGAGGGCTCGGAGCTGATCGCGCGCACGATCGCCGACGCGCTGGTGCAGCAGAAGCTCGTGCCCTGAGGCGGCTCAGCGCTTGCGCGCGCGCGGCGGTTCCGCCACGCAACGGAAGCCCGCGGGCAAGGCCTTCCCCTGAGCGTCACTGAAGCGCGCGCCAAAGGCCGCGGCGCCACCGACGTCGCCGATCAGCACGACCAGTTCGTGCACACCCGGCGCGAGCGAGAGGTCCACGTGCATGCAGTCCTCGATCGCCGACTGCATGCGCAGACTCTCCACGACCGGCTTGCCGTCGAGCCAGACCTTGATCCCGTCCTCGAAGCGCGGCCAGAAGAGCACGTCGAGGGCCGGCTCCGGCGCGTCCTTGCCCGGTTCCCACACGAGCACCGCCGCGAGCACGCCTTCGCCTGGTTCCATCTCGCGTTTGGTGAGCTCGTCGAGGTTCGTCCAGTCGTCGCTCTTGAGCGTCACGCGTTCGAAATCCCCGCCGGCGAGCTTGACGCGCTCGCGCGCGTGCAGCTTGTCCAGGTGCAGCGCGGACGGGTCGAGGAACTGCGGCAGCCCGGGTTTGTCGTGCAGCGGCCCGCAGTAGAGCCAGTCGCTCTCGAAGCGGATCTCCCCCGCCGGACTGATTCGCGGCCGCGCCGACTGCGCCGCTTTCTCGCGCTCGATCTGCTTCCACATCTCGCCCAGTTCGAAGGGCGCGCTGATCGTCGCGCGGCGCAGGAAGAGCAGCGCGAAGCACGTATTGAGCCGTTCCGACGAGCCGGCGTAGCCCCAGGATCCGCCCGCCTGCTGCTCGTCGACGAGCCAGGCAGCTCCCTCGCGGTACCAGTCGTGCGTGCCGAGCTTGGTGCGCTGCGCGAGGCCGCACCAGCGCTCGATCGCCCACAGGTAGGCGTAGTGCCAGCCGGTGGTCTCGTAACGCTCGCCGTAGGGATTGGCGCCGGTCCGGAAGCGCGCCTCCATCCAGCTCTCCGCGCGCGCGAGGTCGGCCCTGTGGCGCACGAGCAGCGCCACCACGCGCTCGTCGCGCCGTCCAAGCTCCGCGAGCGCGCACAACCCGCCGAGTGTCGCGGCGGTCATGCTGCCGGTCGATTCGCGACCGAGGTCGTAGGGAAAGCCGCCGTCGGGCCGCTGCAGTCGGAAGAGCGCGGGGATGGCCTGCTCGAGCAGTTTGTCGGGCACCTCGAAACCCAGCTGCGCGCCGGCGCGCAGACCGAGCAGCGCGAACTGCGTGTTGCTCATGTCGGCCCCGCCCCAGGGATAGGGCCAGAGCCCCTCGCGTTGGTTCGCGAGCAGCAGATCGAACGCGGGGCGGCCCTCGCCCGCGACGCTCGTGTGCGACTTGTCGACCAGCGCGGCGAGCAGCATCAGGTAGACCGAGGCCGAGTAGGTGCTCTTCCACTCGACCTTGCGCAGCGCGGCGAGCGCGTCGCGCAGGTGCGGGTCGTCGCGCTCCAGGCCGCTCTTCACCAGCGTCAGCGCGGCGAGCGCCGTCTCGCCCCCGGGGTGATCGTTCTCGTTGCCCGGCCAGCGGCCGTCGGGCTGCTGCTCCTTCACGAGCCACGCGACGCCGTGCTCGATCGCGCGCTGCACGCGCAGCTCGAGGCTCACGCCCGACTGTGCGCTGGCCGCACGCGGTGCGAGCGCGAGCGCGCATCCGGCGAGGGCGGGCAGCAGCAGGCGTCTCCCGAAGGCCATCGGCACGAGCTTAGCAGGGCCGCGGGCCCCGAACAGGGGCGCGTCATGCCCCGGAATGGTAGACAGGAAGCATGCACTCCTCGATTCCTCGCGGCGCCTGCCTGGTGCTCGCACTCCTCGCCGGCGCCTGCCACAAGGAGGCCCCGCCCCCGAGCGGGGATCCCCTGCTCTCGAACGCGCTCGACGTCCAGAGCCCGAACACCGGCGTCGACGACCTGATCCCCAACTACACCGACCGCGGAATCGTGATCCTCCAGGCCAACCCGCAGCGGCCGAACTTCTGGGACTTCGACGTCGCCTCGTACGGCGACCAGCCGACGCACGTGTTCCGCTTGAAGAACCTCGAGAAGCACGTCGTCACCATCCGCAGCATGACGCCCTCCTGCGGCTGCGTGCAGCCGACGCTGCGCAGCGCCGACGGCAGCCGCTTCGTGCGCGGCGTCCTGGGCGAGGACGCGCCGCCCTTCCGCGTCGATCCCGGCGCCGAGTTCGAACTCGAGATCAAGGTCGATACGACCGCGATCGAGCGCATGAACACGGAGAAGCTCGTCTGGGTGCGCATGATCAGCGACTCGGAGAGCACGCCCTACTTCGTGGTCGAGGCGCACCTGCGCGTGCAGCGCGACTTCTTCTGCACACCGGCGCTGGTCGAGCTCGGCGAGGTGCCGCGCGGCTACGACAAGCGCGCCAGCGCCAGCGTGGTCGCCGACTCGCGCGTCTCGCACGCGCGCATCCTCGGCGTCGAGCGCGCGCAGGGTCCCTTCAGCGCGACCGTGGACGAGACCGAAGTCGCGGGCGTGCCGACCTGGGTGCTCGTCGTGAGCGCGGCGAAGGACGCGCCGCCGGGCTACACGCACGGCAAGGTCGTGCTGCGCGCCACCGGCAGCGACGGCACGGGCGAGGGTCGGATGCTGGAGGTCCCCGTCAGCGCCAACTTCGTCCCGCGCATCCTGACGCGGCCCGCGCAGCTGCGGCTCGACACGGTGCGCGACCAGGCGACGCTCGTGCTCGAGTGCCTCGTGCCGGGCGAGAAGGTCGCGCTGCGCAAGGTGCGCTTCGAAGGCCCGGGCCCCGAATTCGTGGTGCAAACGGCCGCGCAGAACCCCGACCAGGGCCGCTCCGCGAAGTGGTCGATCACGCTCGCCCTCTCGCGCGAGGGAATGGGCGGCGGCTACACGCGCACGGCCGTGCTCGAACTCGACGACCCCGAAATCCCCGAGCTGCGCGTGCCGGTGACGGTCGTCACGAGCGGCGAGAAGCCCTAGCCGCGCTTCACGCGCGCGAACTTGAGCTTGCCCGCCTGCACGAGCAGCGTCATGCCCTTGGGGCTGACGAGGTACTTCGCGTCCTTGACCGGCTCGCCGTCGAGCTTGACGCCGCCCTGCTCGATCATGCGCCGCGCATCCGATGTGCTCGCGACGAGCTTCAGCTCCTTGAGCAGGTTCGGCAGCATCCAGCCCTGCTCGGGAGCGCCCGCGGGGTAGGCGAGCTCGGGGATGTCGCTGGGGAGCTGCTTGTCGCGGAACTGCCGGTCGAAGGCTTCGCGCGCAGCACGTCCGGCCAGAGCGCCGTGGAAGAAGCCCGCGATCTCCTGGCCCAGTCGCGCCTTGGCCTCGCGGAAGCCGCCGGCCAGCAGCGCGTCGACCTCCACCATCGGCACGCGCGTGAGCAGCAGGAACCAATCGCGCATGACCTCGTCGGGGATCGACATGACCTTGCCGAACATGTCGCGCGCGCTGTCGGTCAACGTGATCGCGTTGCCGTAGCTCTTGCTCATCTTGCGGCCGTCGAGACCGTTGACGAGCGGCGTCGTGAAGCACACCTGGCCCGTCTGGCCCTCGCCCGCCTGCAGGTCGCGGCCGCGCAGCAGGTTGAAGAGCTGGTCGGTGCCGCCGAGCTCGGCGTCGCAGCGGATCATGACCGAGTCCCAGCCCTGCATCAGCGGGTAGAGGAACTCGTGGATGCCGATCGGCTCGTTCTCGGAGACGCGCTTCTGGAAGGTGTCGCGTTCGAGCATGCGCGCGACGGTCATCTTGCCGCACAGGCGCAGCACGTCCTCGAAGCGCATCGCGTCGAACCACTCGGAGTTGCGCCGCACCTCGGTGCGCGACATGTCGAGCACCTTGGCCGCCTGCTCCACGTAGGTCTGCAGGTTGATCTCGACCTCGGCGCGCGAGAGCTGCGGGCGCAGCTTGTTGCGGCCCGAGGGGTCGCCGACCATCGCGGTCGCGTCGCCCACGATCAGCACGATCTGGTGGCCGAGCTGCTGCAGGTCGCGCAGCTTCATCAGCGGCACGCAGTGCCCGACGTGCAGGTCGGGCGAGCTGGGGTCCATGCCGAACTTGATGCGCAGCGGCTTGCCCGACTGCAGCGAGCGCGCGATGCGCTCGCTGAGCTCGCGCTTCTCGATCAGGTCCACCACGCCGCGCTCGAAGATCTCGAGCTGCGCGCGCACTTGCGGGGAGTCACTCGCGGGGACGGCCGGATTCATGGGCGCTGAATCTAGTCCCCGCCGCCCGGCGCTGCACGCGACTCTCCAGGCAGCACGAGCTTGGGGCGCGGCGTCTTGGCCGCGCGCGAGTCGCGCCCCTCGCGCAACCACGCGCGCAGGCCGCTCGCATCGGTCGGAACCTCCGGTCCCGCGAGCCAGCGCAGGGCGGGGATCCACAGCTCCAAACGCGGCCGGGGGAGCTCGGCCAGCGCATCCTCGAGCGCAGGCAGCCCCGCGCCGTTCTCGCCCGGGTCCGTGCGCACGGCGAGCGCGAGCAGCCCGGGCGTGTCGATCGGCCCGCTGGCCTGGGCCAGCAGTTCGCTCGGCGTGAGCGTGCCCTCGGGCAGGTCGTCGGCGTGCCGCGTGGCGCGCGAGGACGCAACGCTGAGGCGCATGGCGGGCAGTTCGCGGCCGCCGCGCTCGATCACGCCCGAGCGCAGCTCGAGCTCGAACGAGAGCCGCACGGCGAGCTGCTCGCTCGTGGGCGCGAGAAAGAAGCGCGCCAGCTCGACCTCGGCCGAACCATTGGGCTCCAGGCGCAGGTGCTTCAGCCGATCGAAGTTGCGCGTCTCCTGCGTGCTCGTCTGGGCGCCGCGGCGGCCCAGATCGGTGCGCGTCGAGAAGAGCGTCGCCGGACCGGGGCTGAGCTCGATCTCGTCGGCGCTCGTGTTCTGCGCGCGGAAGAGCAGGCGCCAGGCTTGCGCGCCCGCCTCCGCGCCGGGAAAGAGCGTCTCCAGCGGCTCGGGAGCGCAGACGAGCTTCAATTCGAGGCAGCCGACCGCCGCGCGGCCGTCGAGGATGCGCTCGAAGCTGCGCAGGAACTGCCACACGCGCGGATCGGGACCCTGCGAGTCCAGGTGCTGGATCAGCGAGCGCGCGAGCGGGTCCTCGCCCGCGGTGACGGCGCGCTCGAGCGCCTCGAGGCCGGGCGTGAAGCGCGCGTCGACCTGCGAAGCGAACTGCGGGCCGAGCGCCGTCGGCGACTCCTGCGTCCCCAGGGCGCGCGCGGCGCCCGGGGAAGCAGCGCGCTCGCCCGTCCCCCGGCAGGCTGCCAGGAGCAGCGCGACGGCGACAGCGGCGAGCGCTCGGCTCTGCACGGGAGAGCTCCGTTTCAGGCGGCCGGACCGCCCTCGGACTGGGCCACGCCCTCGGCCTGGGGATCACCTTCGCCCTCGAGGGACGCTGCGCTGCGGCCCTCGGCCGCCTCGCGCGCGCGCGCCTCGGCCGCGGCCTTCTTGACCTGCTCGTTCTCCTCGAAGTCGGCGTGCACGAAGCTGAGGCCGATCTTGCGCTCTTCCGTATCGACGCGGATGACGCGCACTTCGACCTTCATGCCCGGCGTGACGATGTCTTCGACGCTCGAGACCTTGTTGTCGGAGAGCTCGCTGATGTGCAGCAGGCCCTCGAGGTCCTCCTCGAGCTTCACGAAGGCACCGAAGTTGGTGATCTTCGTCACGTAGCCCGAGAGCAGGTCGCCGACGTGGTAGTTCTGCGGGATGGTCTCCATCCAGGGGTCGGGCGAGAGCTGCTTGCGTCCGAGCGCGATGCGCTTCTTCTCCTTGTCGACGGTCAGGACGACGCACTGCAGCTTGTCGCCCTTCTTGACCATCTCGGAGGGGTGCGTGACCTTCTTGGTCCAGCTCATGTCGGACACGTGCAGCAGGCCGTCGATGCCCTCTTCGATCTCCACGAACGCGCCGTAGGAGGTCAGGTTGCGCACCGTGCCTTCGATGACCGTGCCGATCGGGTAGTGCTCCTCGACCATGTCCCAGGGGTTCGTCTCGGCCTGCTTCATGCCGAGCGAGATCTCCTGCTTGGTGTGGTTGTACTCGAGCACGACCACGTTGACCTTGTCGCCGGTCTTGACCAGCTCGCTGGGGTGGTTGATGCGCTTGGTCCAGCTCATCTCGGAGATGTGCACCAGGCCCTCGACGCCGTCTTCGAGCTTCACGAAGGCGCCGTAGGACATGATGTTCACGACCTCGCCCTGGTGCTTCGAAGCGACCGGGTAGCGCGATTCGATGCCCTCCCAGGGGCTGGCCTGCTTCTGCTTCAGGCCCAGCGCGATGCGCTCGCGGTCCTGGTCCACGCGCAGCACGACCACTTCGATCTCCTGGTCGAGCTTGACCATCTCGCTCGGGTGGTTGATGCGGCCCCACGACATGTCCGTGATGTGCAGCAGGCCGTCGATGCCGCCGAGGTCGACGAACACGCCGAAGTCGGCGATGTTCTTGACCGTGCCCTTGCGGACCTGCCCGTCCTGGATGTCCTTGAGCAGATCCTCCTTCTTCTTCTGGCGTTCTTCTTCGAGCAGCTTGCGGCGGCTGACGACGATGTTCATGCGCTCCGAGTCGATCTTGATGATGCGCGCGCGCACCGGCTCGTTGATGAAGTCGGAGATGTCGTGCGTGCGGCGCAGGTTGACCTGGCTCGCGGGCAGGAAGACGTTGACGCCTTCGACGTCGACGAGCAGACCGCCCTTGATCTTGCGCTGGACGATGCCCTGGATCTCGTCGCCCTCGTGGTACTTGCCCGAGACGCGCTCCCAGGCGCGCAAGCGGTCGGCGCGACGCTTCGAGAGCATCGCCGAATCCGAATTGTCGAGGCCGTCGTAGTAGACCTCGAACACGTCGCCCGCCTTGGGCAGCGTCTCGCCGAACTCGGAGAGCGCGATCTGGCCCTCGGACTTGCCCCCGATGTCCATCACCACCATGCCGGTGCGCTCGTCGACCGAGTCGACCCGCGCCTGCACGATGCTGCCGTTCTTGATGTCCTTGACCGCGGTGGCGAGCTTGTCGGAGAGCTGCGCTTCGGTCATCCCGCCCAGGGCGGCCTGGACCTGCTGGTCGAGGAGGGTGGAGTCGAGTTCGAACTGCTTGAGGCGCTTGGAGGCTAGGGACATGAAGGACGAAAAGGGTTGGGTTCGGCGGTGAACAGGGTTCGGGAAGGCGGACCGGAGGGTTCCGGCACGCACGAAACGACCACGACGCGCGCGGTCGAGGGCCAAGGATTCTAGGGAGTTCGAGGCGGGAAGGGCAATGGGCAGCCCGGTCTAGACCGGCAGGCCGAGCTCACGCGCGGCCTGGACCTGATCGCGATCGAGGCTCAGGAAGCGAGTCAAGGGGTCCTGCTCGTGGAATCACAGCGCCGTGTGAAGGTGCACCAGGTCGAACGAGCGCCGCGCCCTACGTACGGGCATCGGCGGGTCCGAACACAGCGCAAGGGGCAGGTGCTGAAGCGCGATCTTCCCCCGGTCGCAAGGCACGCCTCCGCCCCGGACTCGAAGACGAGGACGGCCAGGCAACGCGGAGGAATGGACGCAGACGCGTACGCGGAAGCTCAGCGGTCCTGCGCGCGGCCGTCCCAGAGAGACTCGAGGATGCCTGCGTAATGCAGCAGAGGCCTGATCCCGCCCTTCCCGAAGCGGTCCCCTGTGTGGCATGAGGCCGCTTCGGCGGGCCCGATGCGCGCGACCGTGCGGTTGTGGCGCGTGATCTCGATCGTCTCTCCGGCCTCAGCCTCCTCGACCCAATGCGAGAGCCGCCGTTTGAACTCGGAGAGACTGATCTGTCTGAAGTCCTGACTCTTCATCGAAGAGATCCAGCATCGGCCCTATCCGCTCCGGGAGTCAAGCCCTGCCGAGGCCTAGGTACGGGAGAGCTCGTGCAGCGCCGCGAGCAGCCGTTCCTGGGCATCCGGCAGGCTCGAATCGATCGGGTCCCCCACGCGCACGACGAGCTTCGCCGGCCGCGGAAACTTCATGTGGCGCGAGAGCAGCCGGTAGGACCCGTCGAGCCCGATCGGCACGATCGGCACCTTGCCCATGCGCGCGGCGAGCAGCGCGCCGCCCTTCAGCTCCCCGAGCTTGCCATCGTGCGTGCGCGTGCCCTCGGGGTAGATCGCGACGCAATCCCCCACGGCGAGGTGGTCCACCATGGCCCGGATCGCGCGCCGATCGGCCGTGCCGCGCTTCACCAGCACCGCGCGCGTCTCGCGCATGATGAACGAGAGGAACCTCGACTCGTCGAGCGTGTCGCGCGCGACGAAAGCCACGTGGCGCAGGGTCGTCGTCGAGAGGATCGGGATGTCGAGGTGGCTGGCGTGGTTCGCGGCCAGCACGCAGCCGCCGCTCTTGGGGAGCTTCTCCGCGCCCTCGATGCGCATGCGGCAGTAGAGCTTCAGGAACAGCCAGCAGACCGAGCGCAGGAAGTGGTACGTGAGGGTCTTGTCCATCCGGACTTCGACCGGCGACTCGACCTCGCGCTCCTCGGTGGCACTCACGACTTGGCGTCCTTGCGCACGCGCGCGAGCAGCAGGCGCACCACGCCCTGCGCGTCGAGCGAGCTCGTCTCGACCGGGATCGCGTCCGGCGCACACAGCAGCGGCGAGTCCTTGCGCGAGCTGTCGAGGTGGTCGCGCAGCTGCATGTCGGCCAGGATCTCCGCGAAGCGCGCCTGTTCGTGCAGTTCGTGCGCGCGCCGCTTCGCGCGTACCTCCGGGCTGGCTGTCAGGAAGAACTTGTAGTCGGCCTGCGGGAACACGACCGAGCCCATGTCGCGACCGTCGGCGACCAGGCCGCCGCGGCGCACGGCCTCGGCGCGCTGCTGCGGCACGATCGCGGCGCGCACCTCCGAGTGCGCCGAGACCGCCGAGACGGCCTTGGTCACCGTCTCACTGCGGATCGCGGGCTCGCCCGGCCGGCCGTCGATCTGGATCCGGCCCTGCGCGTCGAATTCGAGCGAGAGAGCGCGCGCGATGCGCGCGCAGCCCTCGGCGTCCATCGGGTCGACATCGTGCTCGATCACCGCGAGCGTGACCGCGCGGTACATCGCGCCCGAGTCGAGGAAGGAGAGTCCGAGTTCCTGCGCGAGCGCTTTCGCGACCGTGCTCTTGCCCGATCCGGCGGGTCCGTCGATGGCGATGATCATGCGTGGAGGCGGCAGAGGATACCCACTGCCGCCCCCGCGATCCTCAACCTGCCTGCCTCAAGCGAGGTCGAACCGATCCAGGTTCATCACCTTGGCCCAGGCCGCCACGAAGTCCGCGACGAACTTGCCGCCCGCATCCGCGCTGCCGTAGACCTCGGAGAGCGCCCGCAGCTGCGAATTCGAGCCGAAGACGAGATCCACGCGCGTCGCGCTCCACTTCGGCTTGCCGCTCTTGCGCTCGCTGCCCTCGAACACCTCCGGGTCGGCCGCGGTCGGCTTCCATTGCGTGCCCATGTCGAGCAGGTTCACGAAGAAGTCGTTCGTGAGCACGCCCGGCTTGTCGGTGAACACGCCGTGCTTCGAAGCGCCGACGTTGGCACCGAGCACGCGCAGGCCGCCGACGAGCACGGTCATCTCCGGCGCGGAGAGCGTCAGCAACTGCGCGCGGTCGACGAGCAGCTCCTCGGCCGAGACGCTGAACTTCTGCTTCTGGTAATTTCGGAAGCCATCCGCGAGCGGCTCGAGCACCGCGAAGGACTCGACGTCGGTCTGAGCCTGCGAGGCGTCCATGCGGCCGGGCGTGAAGGGCACGCTCACCACATGGCCGGCCTTCTTTGCCGCGGCCTCGACGCCCGCGCTGCCGCCGAGCACGACGAGATCGGCGAGCGAGATCTGCTTGCCGCCGCCCGCAGCCGAGTTGAAGCCCTTCTGGAGCTCCTCGAGCTTCGCGAGCACCTTGTGCAACTCCGCCGGCTGATTGACGGCCCAGTCCTTCTGCGGCGCGAGGCGCAGGCGCGCGCCGTTCGCGCCGCCGCGCTTGTCCGAGCCGCGGAAGGTGGAGGCCGAGGCCCAGGCCGTCGTGACGAGTTGCGCGACCGACAGGCCCGACGCCAACAGTCTCTCCTTCAGCGCCGCGATGTCCTTCGCGTCCACCAGCGGATGGTTCAGCGCGGGAATCGGGTCCTGCCAGACGAGGTCTTCCTTGGGCACCTCGGGCCCGAGGTAGCGCGCCTTGGGCCCCATGTCGCGGTGCGTCAGCTTGAACCACGCGCGCGCGAAGGCGTCGGCGAAGGCCTTCGGCTCGGCCAGGAAACGCCGCGCGATCTTCTCGTAGGCGGGATCGACGCGCAGCGCGAGGTCGGTGGTCAGCATCGAGGGCGCGCTGCGCCTCTTCGGGTCGTACGCCGAGGGCACCGTGCCGTCGCCGGCCGCGCCCTTGGGCTTCCACTGGTGCGCGCCGGCCGGACTCTGCGTCAGCTCCCACTCGTAGCCGAAGAGGTTCTCGAGGAAGTTGTGGCTCCACTTCGTCGGCGTCGTGGTCCAGGTGACCTCGAGGCCGCTGGTGATCGCGTCACCGGCCTTGCCCGAGCCGAACTTGCTGGCCCAGCCCATTCCCTGCGCTTCGATTCCGGCCGCCTCGGGCTCGGCTCCGACGTTCGAGGCGCTCGCCGCGCCGTGCGTCTTGCCGAGCGTGTGCCCGCCGGCGATCAGCGCGACGGTCTCCTCGTCGTTCATCGCCATGCGCGCGAAGGTCTCGCGGATGTCCTTGGCCGAAGCGAGCGGATCGGGCTTGCCGTTGGGTCCCTCGGGATTGACGTAGATCAGGCCCATCTGCACGGCCGCGAGCGGATTGTCGAGGTCGCGCTCGCCCGAGTAGCGCTGGTCGTCGAGCCACTTCTTCTCCGCGCCCCAGTAGATGTCCTTCTCGGGCTCCCAGATGTCGACGCGACCGCCGCCGAAGCCGAAGGTCTGGAAACCCATCGATTCGAGCGCGACGTTGCCTGCGAGGATGATCAGGTCGGCCCAGGAGATCTTCGCGCCGTACTTCTGCTTGAGCGGCCACAAGAGCCGGCGGGCCTTGTCGAGGTTGACGTTGTCGGGCCAGCTGTTGAGCGGCGCGAAACGCTGGCTGCCGTTGCCGGCGCCGCCGCGGCCGTCGCCGGTGCGATAGGTGCCGGCGCTGTGCCAGGCCATGCGGATGAAGAGCGGGCCGTAGTGGCCGAAGTCGGCCGGCCACCAGTCCTGCGACTGCGTCATCAGCGCGCGCAGGTCCTGCTTCAAGGCCGCGAGATCGAGCTTCTTGAACTCCTGCTCGTAGTCGAAGTGCTCGCCCATCGGGTTCGAGGCGCTCGAGCGCTGGTGCAGGACGTCGAGCTTGAGCTGGTTGGGCCACCAGTCGCGGTTCGTGGTGCCGCTGCCGGCGACGGGGTGGAACGGACACTTGGCTTCGGTCGTGGTCATGGGAACCTCCTTGCGGTTGTAGCGACAGAGGCAACGTACGCGCACGAGGCGCCAACCGAGAATCATTCCGCTACATCAGGGCGATAGGTGTTCTCGATCGGGCCTCAGCCGCAGGCCAGGCCGCCCGAGGCGACGAGCAACTCGCCGCGCGACCCGCCGAAGGCGTCGAGCACCAGCCAGCGCGTGTCCCCCACGCGCTCGTCGCGGAACTCGTGCGCGTGGCCGCAGAGGACGATCGAGGCGTGGTGTTCGCGCGCCGCGGCCTCGACCGCGTCGCGCTGGATCGACTTCTCATCGGGCAGCTTGGCCGCGATCGCCCTCACCGACGCCCGCCGCAAACGGCGCGCGAGCGCGCGCGCGAACCAGTACGGCAGCCGGGGCGCGATCCAGAGCATCGGCGGCGAACGCAGCACGCGCCGCAGCCGCTGGTAGCCCGTGTCCTTGGTGCACAGCGTGTCACCGTGCACGCAGAGCATGCGCGTGCCGTCCGGCAACTTCGCCACGAAGCCCTCCGGCTGCACGCTCCCCCATACGCGCTCGGCGAAGCGCTGCTCGAGCAGGAAATCGCGGTTGCCGTGCACGATGAAGAGCTTCGTGCCCTGCTTCTCCAGGTGCGCGAGCGCGCCGAGCACGCGCGGCGCCTGGCCCTCGCTCATCTGGGCCGGCCCGACCCACACGTCGAAGAGATCGCCGAGCACGACCAGCTCGGGGCAGTCCCTCAAGCCCGCGAGGAAGGCCAGGAAGGGCTCGACGCTCTGCGCGTCGCCCAAGTCCAGGTGCAGGTCCGCGATGACTCGCGCGCCCTCGTGCAACTCGATCTGGGGCAGCGCGCCCACGTTCTCAGCCCTCCTCGGGCGCGTCTCCCGGCGCGTGGATGCCGAAGTCGCGGATCTTCTCCCACAGCACCTTGCGCGAGATGCCGAGCAGGTCGGCGGTCTGCGAGCGGTGGCCGCCGGTCGCTTCGAGCGCGCGCTGGATGTGCGCCACCTCGTGCTGGCGCAGCACTTCGCGCAGCGGGCGCACTTCGTCGGTGACCTCGGCCGCACCGCGCCAGCGCGGGTCCATCGGGAGCAGATCCTCGAGCGCGAGCTCGCTCTTCGTGCCGGCGAGCGCGATCGCGCGCTGGATCGCGTTCTCGAGTTCACGCACATTGCCCGGCCAGGGATAGCGCTCGAGCAGCGCCATGCCGGTGCGCGCGACGGTGTAGCGCCGGCCGCGGCCGTGGCGCTCGATCAGCGCGGCGACCAGCAGCGGCACGTCGCCCTTGCGCTCGCGCAGCGGCGGGAGCACGACCGGCACGACCTGGATGCGGTAGAACAGGTCCTCGCGGAACTTGCCCGCGCGCACGAGGTCGCGCAGCGGGAGCTTGGTCGCGGCGACGATGCGGATGTCGATCGAGCGCGTGTCCTCGCTGCCCAGGCGCTCGAAGGAGCGCTCCTGCAGCACGCGCAGGAGCTTGACCTGCACCGCGAGCGGCATGTCGTCGATGTCGTCCAGGAAGAAGGTGCCCTTGTCGGCGAGCTCGAAGCGGCCGCGGCGCTCCTTGCGCGCGTCGGTGAAGGCGCCCTTCTCGAAGCCGAAGAGCTCGGCCTCGAGCAGCGTCTCGGGCAGCGCAGCGCAGGAGAGCGCGACGAAGGGTCCATCCTTGCGCGTCGAGAGTTGGTGCAGTGCGAGAGCGATGCGCTCCTTGCCCGTGCCCGACTCGCCCTGAATCAGCACGGTCACGTCGCTGGGCGCGACGGTGCGCACGCGCTCGAACACCACGCGCATGGTCTCCGAATGGCCGACGATGCCCTCGAAGTCGTCGTACTTGAGCTGCGCGCGCAGCGCGAGGTTCTCCGCCTCGAGCGCCGACAGACGCGCGAAGGTGTCGACCATGCGCACGAGATGCTCGTTGCGAAAGGGTTTCTGGACGTAGTTGGTGGCGCCCAGACGCATCGCCTCGACGGCCTGGTCCACGCTGGCAAAGCCCGTGATCAGCACGACCGGCCGGCGCGGTTCGAGCGCCAGCGAGCGCTCGAGCACGGCCATCCCGCCCGCGCCGGGCATGCGCATGTCGGTGATCACCGCCTCGGGCGGATCACGCTCGAGCGCGGCGAGCGCAGCGGACGTGTCCTCGACCGCCACGACCGTGTGTCCCGCCTCTTCGAGCGCATCGCCGAGGGTGACACGGATCGTGATCTCGTCCTCTGCCAGCAGGACGCGCATCGGGCCTCAGCTCGGTCCCCCGGCCGCGCGCACGCACAGGCGGCCGCCGCCGCCGGCGATGGCCTCCTCGAGCGCCAGCTCGGCGCCGCGGTAGAGCGCGTCGTGGAAGAGCATCCCCTCGCCTTCGAGCGAGCACAGCCCGATCGAGACGCTGACGCGCGCGAGGTTGCCGCCGAGCTCGGCCGAGAGCACGCCGGAGTTCTCGATCAGCCGCGCGCCCAGGGTGCGCGCGCCCTGCGGCGGCGTGTGTGGGAGCAGCAGCGCGAGCCGGTCGTCCGCGGTGCGACCGAGGAAGTCCGAGGAGCGCGTCGCACGCTTCAGGAGGTCGACCAGGCGCTCGAGCACCTGCTCCTTGAACTCATAGCCGTGCCGGTCGCGCAGCGCGTCGAGCTGGTCGACGGCGAGCAGCATGCACGAGAGCGGGTAGGAGTAGCGCTGGGCGCGCGCGAACTCGATGCGCAGCAGGTGCTGGATCTGCGCCACCGAGTACAGGCCGCGCTCCTCGGGCGGAGTGTGCGAACGGGGAGTGGACGCCTGGGATCGGGGATCGGTCATGGCTGTCTGGTTCTCCGCGCTGGTTTGTACACCACCCGGAGCGGTGCGTCACTCCCGCGCAGCGCGCCAGCGTAGCCCTGGACCCCGGGCCGGACTATCCTCGGCGCCACGGGCGCGCTCGGCGCCAGTCCAAGGACCCTCGCGCGCATGATCCCCCTCGCCAGCCTTTGCCTGTTCTTCGCCGTGTCTCAGGCGAGCGGCGACTGGACCGCCCTCCCCGCGCCCGCGCTGTGTGCACCTCCGCCCCCGCACGGCCATCCGCCCGCGCTCTGGGATGGGAGTCACATCCGGCCGCTCGCTGCGCGGGCTGACACGAGCACGCGTGCGGGCGGGGCGCGACTGCCGCTCTCGACGGTGGCGCAGATGCTCGAAGAGGACGCCCGCGCGAGCGGCAGCCCGCTGGAGTTCTTCCGCGGCTCGCCGCAATTGCTCGCGCGCGGCGCTCCCGCGGCGCTCGCGCGCGCCCGCGCGCTGCTCGCCGACCTCGACCAGCAGGCGGGTGCGCTCGCGGTCGACCTCGAAGTCACGCTGCGCGAGCTCCCGAACGGAGCGCCGGCCGACGCGGCGGGTACCCAGCTGCTCGCCGAGCGCGCGCGCTGCGACTCGGGCGAGGAGGCCTGCTTCGGATCGCGCAAGAGCGAGAGCTTCGTCGAGTCCTTCGAGGTCGAGGTCGCGGCCGACAGCGGCGTCAGCCGGCCCGAGATCTCGCTGCTCGCGACCGGCACGACGCTGCACGTGTGGGCCTCGCGCGTCGCGCAGGGCCGCTCGATCTTCCTCTCGGGACTGTTCGACACGGCGAAGCAGGCCGAGCGCACGAGCTTCGACACGCAGACGAACGATCTGGGGACGCTCGAACAGCCGCGCCTGGACGTCTTGCAGTGCGCCTTCTCCGGCCTGGTCGAGAGCGGAAAGCGGTTGGAGCTCGAGTTCTGCCCCAAGGCCGGCGGTCCGCGCTACGCGCTCTCGATCCAGGCCACGACCCTCGCCACGCCGAGCGCGGCCGACGCACGCGGCTGGCGCATCCTCGACCTCGCCTTCCTGGCGCGCGACGCGCGCGCGCTGCCGCGCCTGGGCCCGGGCGCGCTGCTCCTGGGCGACTTCAGCTGGACCGAGGAGTCCCCCGCCGGTGTCGCCCTGCCGCCCTCTGCCATCGCCGCGAGCCTGCAGGACTCGCGCGCCGCGGGCGCCGACGCGCTGGCGCGCAACCCGCCGCCGATGTACTGGACCGACGATCTGCTCTTCGTCCCGCGCGCGGACGCGCCGCTCGCCGAGCGCGCGCTGGAGCTCGTCTCGGGGGCGGAGTCGCTGCGCGGCCGCACGAGCACGATCGAACTCGCACAGGCCGGCGTGAGCGCACGTTTCCCGGTCTCGAGCGGCTTCCCCGCGCGCCTGCTCGTCGGCAGCGAGCAACCCTGGCTGATCGGCTACCACACCGAGCTCGCGCCCCAGACCTGGATGCCGGCACCCGAGGTCGCGGTGGGCTTCGACGGGTTGTGCGTCTGGATCGGCCCGCGCGAACAGGCCGCGCGCTGCGCCGCCTGGAGTGTGCGCACCGCGCCTGCGCGTGTCCTGGGTCGCGAGGCGGTGCGTCTGGGGAGCCTGCAGTCGCTCTCGCGCGAGCTGCGCAGCGCCGCCGGCCGGCTGGATCTCGAGCACCCGCAGACCGAGCTCTTCGGCGGCGCCGATCGGCTGCAACTCGCCCTGCGCGCGCGCTGATCGAAAAGTAGGGTCGGCCCAGCTTTCCGCCGGGCAAGTGGAAGCCGCCGGGGCGCGTGGCACTATACTTGTTGCGTGAAGCTCGGACTCAGTCAATCGGCGCGCATGGAGCAGCGCCTTCTGCAATCGCCGCAGATGATCCAGGCGATGCAGATCCTGCAGTTGTCGTCGCAGGATCTGCTCGACCGCATGCAGCAGGAGCTGGTCGAGAATCCCTTCCTGGAAGTCGCCGACGGCGAGCGCTCCGAGGGTTCGGAAAGCATCGAAGGCCCCGAGGTGATCGACACCGGCGAGGGCTCGAGCGCCGACGAGGCGCAGCTCTCGGGGATGGTCAGCGAACTCGAGCACTACACTCGCGGCGGTGACGACCGTGGGCGCGTGACCGCCGCCGGACAGGAAGAGTCCGACCGCAAGCTCGAAGCGATGGCCAACACGCCCGACAGCGGACGCACACTGGCCGAGGAACTCTCCGAAGAGCTCGCCTTCCTCGAACTCGACGAGCGCAGCCGGCGCATCTGCGAGCAGATCCTGTACTCGCTCGACGAGCGCGGCTACCTGATGGGCACGCACGAGGAGGTCGCGAGCGAGTCGAGCGTCCCCGGCGAGCCGCCCGTCGCCCTGAGCGAGGTCGAGCACTGGCTGGCCGAGTTGCGCCACCTCTCGCACCCGGCCATCGGCGCGCGCGACTTGAAGGAGTGCCTGCTGCTGCAACTCGCGGCCTCGGGCCACGAGGACCCGCTGCTCGCCGCGATCGTCGAGAACCACCTCGAGGATCTCGAGCACAACCGCCTGCCGCGCGTTGCGAAGGTCACCGGCCGCAGCATGGAGGACGTCAAGGAGGCCGTCGACGTGCTCAAGCGCTTCGATCCGCACCCGGGCTCGGGCTACGGCGACACCCGCGCCGCGGTCATCGCGCCCGATGTGATGGTCGAAGAGCAGGACGGCGAGTACCTCGTGCGCCTCGAACGCGCGCGCCTGCCGCGCCTGACGCTCAGCCAGGCCTACAAGGAGTTCCTGCGCAGCGCCAAGGAAGGCAACCGCGAGGGAGCCGCGCGCGAGTGGATCAAGAAGCGCATGGAGTCCGCGCGCTGGTTCCTCGAGGCCGTCGAGCAGCGCGCCAACACGCTCGAGCGCGTCGCCAAGTCCGTCTTCGCGCGCCAGCGCGGCTTCCTCGACCGCGGCGTCGAGGGCCTCGTGCCGCTGCGCATGCAGGAGGTCGCCGACGAGGTGCACGTGCACATCTCGACCGTCAGCCGCGCCGTCGCCGGCAAGTACGCGCAGACGCCGCGCGGCATCTTCCCGCTCAAGTACTTCTTCACCAGCGGCACGACCTCGCAGACCGGCGAGGTCCAGAGCCAGCAGTCGATCCAGCAGATGATCGCCAAGCTCGTGGCCGGCGAAGATCCGCAGAAGCCGCTCTCCGACGAGGAACTCGCGGCCCTGCTCGAGGAAAAAGACCAGATCAAGATCGCGCGTCGCACGGTGACCAAGTACCGCAAGGCGCTGCGCATCCCCTCCTCCAGCGAGCGCAAGGCGTTCTAGCCGCCCAGCGCTCTTCCCCGCCCGCGAAACCCAAGCCCCCACGCATTCCGACATGGCCGTTAGGTCCACCGAACTCCGCAAAGGCACCGTCATCATCGGCCAACGCGGCGAGCTGCTCCTGATCACCGAGTACATGCACCACACGCCGGGCAACCTGCGCGCGGTGATCCACATGAAGGTCCGGAACATCCAGACCGGCCAGAGCATGCCCATGCGCCTGTCCTCGAGCGACTCCTTCGAGGTCGCGTACCTCGACAAGAAGAAGTGCGAGTACCTCTACAAGGACTCGAGCGGCTACGTCTTCATGGACCAGGCCAGCTTCGAGCAGTTCCCGCTGCAGGAGGACCTCGTCGGCGACAAGATGGGCTTCGTGCGCGAGAACACCGTCGTCGACGTGACCTTCCACGACGCGCTCGCGATCGGCGTCGAGCTGCCCACGACCGTGGTGCTCAAGGTGGTCGAAGCCGAGATCGCCGCGCGCGGCGACACCGCGACCAACGTCAAGAAGGACGCCGTGCTCGAGACCGGGCTCAAGATCCGCGTGCCCTCGCACATCAAGGCCGGCGAGGACGTCAAGATCAGCACGGCCGATGGCGAGTTCCAGGGCCGCGCCTGATCCAGCCGCGCCCGCCTCAGCCGCGCAGGTAGACCCAGACCGACAGGTCGCGCGTCTCGACGTAGAGCGGGAAGCACTTCACCAGCCGGCAACGCTCGCGCAGGAAGCGCTCGAATTCGCGCGCGTCCTGCGGCTCCCAGCCCTTCATCTGCTCGGGGTTGAACACGTACCACGCCCGACGCGCGTGCGTGGCCCACTCGCGCGGCCGTTGCGTGCGCCAGCGGTCGAGCCAGGGCACGCGTTGGGGCGTCGCGAGGTCGGTGCTCTGCGGGTCGAGATAGTACTCGCCCACGGGCGCCTCCATGCCGAGCACGAGGTCGCCGCTCTCGCGCTGGTTCCAGACATAGTCGTAGGCCTCGCGCCAGGGCGGCCGCTCGCCCGCGCGCGGGCCGAAGTAGAGCAGCGTGCTGGCCAGCGCCGGCAGCACGAGCAGCGCGAGCCAGCAAGCGGCGATCGCGTCGCCGCGGCGCGAGCGCTCCGGCGGGTGCGCCAGCGGCCAGGCGGCGAGGATCGCGATCCAGGGCAGCAGCACGAAGACGTACTGCGCCGAAACGACCACCTGCAGCGAGCACAGCAGCATCGCGCACAAGCCCAGCACGACCACCAGCGCCGCGATCAGGCCGAAGGCGGCGCGCCGCACCCAGGCCGCGAAGATGCCGAAGAACGCGGCCGCTCCGAGCAGCGGCGTGACGTAGAAGCCGGTCGTGAGCAGGTAGTGAACCGTCGAGCTGTCTGGCGCGCGGTGCAGATAGGTCTGCCACGTGCGCCAGGCCCAGGCGCAGCCGAGCAGCGCTCCTGCTCCGAGCAGCGCGAGCAGCGCGGCGCGCACGCGGCGGCTGTTCTCGAGCTCGGGCAGGCGCAGCGGCGAGAGCAGCCAGGGCGCGAGGCACAGCGCGGGGAGCAGCACGACCGCCGAGGGATGGAACAGGCCCGCGAGAGCGACGAGCGCACACCCCGCGAGCGCCTGCCACAGGCGCGAATTCCACAGCGCGCGCAGCACGAGGCCTCCGCCGACGAGTGCCGTGAGCTGCGCGAGCGTGTAGAAGCGCGCATTCTGCGACCAGTACACGTGCCAGCTGCTCGCCGCCACGAGCAGGGCCGCCGCCGCCGCGCGGCGCGCATCGGCGACGGGCCGGAAGGCGAACCAGGTCGCGGGGATCACCAGCCAGCCGGCGATCGCGGGCAAGAGGCGCAGGTTGAACTCGGTCGGCTCCCCGCCGAGCAGGCGCACGAGCGCGCCGATCGCTGAGTAGCCGAGTTTGTTGTGCAGCTCCGGGTTCGCAAGGCTCGCCTGCAGGTCGAACCAGGTCGCGGCCTCGTCGTACCACAGGCTCCACTCCCCCAGGCGCCAGAAGCGCACGAGGCCCAGGAGCAGCGCGAGGACCAGGAGGCCGATGGCGAACCCGTCGCGCGGTTCGCGCTCGGAAGGTGCTCGGTCCGCGGGGGGTGCCAGGTGCGAGCTTTGCACTCCAGCAGGGTTCCACAGCCGGCCGACGAAGGCAACAGCCCGGAAACGCCGGCTTGCCCTGGCCGCGCTCCGGAGGGGAGAATCCACCCACCGATGATCCGCCGCCTCTCCTCGCCCCTGGCCTTGGCGTTCCTCGCCACGGGCTGCTCGTTGCTCGACCACTCGGCCAAGGTCGCGCTCGGCAGCGATCCTCCCGGCGCGCGCGTCCTGATCGACCAGCAGGACAGCGGCTTCGTGACGCCCTGCGTGCTCGAGCTCGACCCCGACGACCGCACGCGCATGGAGCTCGTGCTGCCCGGCTACGAGACCGCGCGCCGCATGCTCGTGCCCGAGCGCGACGCGAGCCTGATCCTGTGGAGCGACATGTACCTGCGCAGCGAGGTGTGGCACTTCCCGCTCTGGCTCAACACGCGCGACCTGTTCGAGCCACTCAAGATCGACAAGCGCTTCTCGCCCTCGCGCATCTTCGTGCGCCTCGAGCGCAGCGCCGACAAGTGAGCACACCCGGCGCAGCGCGCGCGGTGCTGCTCGACCGCGACGGCACGCTGACCGTCGAGGGCGAATGGATCACCCGGCGCCAGGACCTGGTGCTCGTGCCGGGCGCGGCGGATGCGCTCGCGCGACTCGCGGCCGCGGGCTGGAAGCTCGTGCTGGTCACCAACCAGAGCGCGATCGCCCGCGGCCTGATCACGCGCGCGGACCTGGCCGAGATCCACGCCGAACTGCAACAGCAGCTGGGAGCCCACGGCGCGCGCCTGGACGCGATCTACTATTGCCCGCACCATCCCACCGAGGGCCACGGCGAGTTCACGCGCGAATGCGAGTGCCGCAAGCCCAAGCCCGGTCTCGTGCTGCAGGCCGCGCGCGAACTCGGCCTGGATCTGGGCGCGTGCTGGATGGTCGGCGACGCCGCGCGCGACCTCGAGGCTGGCTGGGCCGCGGGCGTCCCGGGCATCCTCGTCGCGACCGGAAAAGGTGCGAGCGAGATCGGGAAGCTGCGCGCGAGCGGTCGCGCACCGGCGGCCTTCGTCGCGGACCTGCCCGCAGCCGCGGACTGGATCCTGGCGCGCGCTCAGGGCAAGTAGCGCATCAGCGAGCCCGAGAGCGAGCGCGCCATCCAGGGCGGCAACCCGGCCCACATGCGGCGCAGCTTCTCGGTGCGCGGGTTCGAGGGGTTGAAGCTCGGCAGCGCGCGGCTCTTCACCAGCAGGTAGCGGTACGGCAGCGCGCGCGGCTCGAAGCCCTGGTGCTGCTTGAACTGGTACGGGCCCGAGTCGACGCGGCTGCGACCCAGATCGAACCAGGCCAGGCCGCGTTCGACGCCGAGCTCCTGCAGGCGCGTGCTGAGGAAGTTCGTCGCCGAGTACTCGCGGTTCGCATCGGGGGTCGTGCCGATGTAGTAGAAGAGCAGCGTGTCGCGGAAGACGAAGGACATCGTCGCGGCGAGCACGCGCTCCTGCTTGTGCACGCAGTGCACGAGCACGTCGCGGCCGAACTCCTCGGCGAGCGCCTCGAACCAGCGCCGCGGCAGGCCCGGCGAACCGAGCGACTGCTTGGAAGAGAGGAACAGCCGCTCGAGGTCGCCCAGGTACCAGCGGCCCTCGGAGAGCGTGAGGCCGTGCTTGTCGGCCGCCTTGCGCACCTCGGCGCGCGCGCGCTTGGGCATGCGCGCCATGACCTCGGGCACGGTCGGGGGCAGCGGGTGCACGAAGGCCGCGTAGAGGCTCGAGGGCTGGAAGGGAGCGCCCAGATCCGGGTCCTCGGCGCAGCGCAGCTCCATCCGGCCGACGCGCTCGCGGCGCGCGAGCTGCTCGGCATGCTCGACCAGCGCGCGCGCGGCCTGCGCATCGGAGGCGACCGGCCCGCCGTACACGGCGTAAGGCATCGAGACCAGGTGCGAGCCCGAGAGCGGGCGCTCGCAGCGCATCAGCGGCAGCACGCCGACCAACTCGTCGGCGCGCCAGGCGACAAGATCGAGCGGTTCGTGGCCGAAGGCGCGCTCGACTGCGCGGCGCCAGCCGGCCAGGTGGAAGAAGGTCCCGCGGGGTTGCGTGCGCACGAAACGGTCGCGCGCCGCGTCATCGGCCGCGGCCGACGCGCGCACGAGCAGCTTCCCTTCCGCCGGGCTAGGCGACTGTTCCGCGCTCATCCGTGTCCGCGGCGCTCTCCCCCGCCCCGGCTTCCCCTTCGGCCTCTCCCACGCGATCCTCGTAGATGCGCTCGATGCGGTATTCGCGCAGGTTGCGCGCTTGCGTGAAGATGATGATCTCGCCCACCAGGCCGAAGCCGATGATCTGCACGCCCAGGATGATGGCCATGAACGCGATCTGGAACATCGGCCGGCCCCACAGGCCCTCGCTGCCGAGCAGCCACTGCAGCGACATGGTTCCGGCGACCAGGCCACCGGGCAGGATCAGCATCGCGCCCAGCGCGCCGAAGAAGCGCAGCGGCCGCAGCGTGAACTTGGCCAGGAAGACCATGCCCAGGACGTCGAGCAGGCGTCGCGCGTAGACCGCCGCGCCGAAGAAGCCCGCGCCGCCCCACTCCTGCAGGTGGCGCACCTTGACCTCGACCACCTTGAAGCCCTGGCGGTAGGCGATCACCGGCAGGAAGCGGTACATGTCGCCGTAGAGCACGAGTTCCTCGAGCACTTCGCGCCGCAGCGCGCGGAAGGTGCAGTTGAGGTCGTGGAAGCGCATGTGCACCACGCGCCGCATCAGCCAGTTGAAGAAGGCCGACTGGATGCGGTTCAGGAACGGGTCGATGCGCGGATGGCGCCAGGAGGTCACGAGGTCCGCGCCCTCCTCGATCGCGCCGAGCACCGCGCCCAGTTCGTGCGGGTCGATCTGCACGTACTGCGGCGAGGTCAGGATCACGCGACCGCGCGCCTGCTCGAAGCCCGCGGAGAGGCAGACCGAGTCGCCGAAGGACTGCTGCAGCCCGACCGTGCGCACGCGCAGGCCGGGCGTGGAGCCCAGCTCCAGCGCTTCGGCCCAGGCCTTGCCGCGCACGCCGTCGAAGACGAGCACGAACTCGTGGCTCTTGCCCAGGCGCTCGAGCTCGGACGAGAGCGCGCGCACCACGTCGCGCACCTCGGCGCCGGGCGACTGCACGGGCACGATCACGCTCACGTCGAGCGTCGCCGCCGGACGCGCGGACGCGCGCTCGTCGCCCGGCGCCTCTGCAGCCGGTCCGGGCCGATTTTGCATCTCAGCCAGCGGTCCGACCATGGGCACGCGGCTCCAGCGTCTGCACCATCACGCGCGCGTGGCGCGTACCGTGCATCCCGCTGGCCTTGACGGCGAGTTCGGCCAGGAAACCGAGCAGGAGGAAGTAGGGAACGGAGAGGAACAAGAGCGTGAAACCGTAGACCAGCCGCAAGCCCCAGGAGGTCTGCAGCGCGAAGCCGTGGTAGAGCGAATAGCTGAAGACGACCAGCGCGGCCAGCGCGAAGGGCGTGGCGAGCCCGGCGAAGAACGACAGCGGACGTTGGGAGAACGAGGCCATCATCTTGACCGCCAGGAGGTCCAGAAGCACGCGTGTCGCGCGACCCAAGCCGTACTTGCTGCGTCCAAAGCGCCGGGGCCGGTGGTTGACGATGACCTCGCACACGCGCGCGCCGGCGCCGGCCGAGATCGCCGGCAGGAAGCGGTGCTGCTCGGCGTAGATCGGCATGCGCAGGAGCAGTTCGCGGCGAAAGGCCTTCAGCGTGCAGCCGGTGTCGTGGATGCGCACGCCCGTCACGAACTGGATCAGGCGGTTGGCGATCACGGAGGGCAGGCGCCGCAGCACGAAACCGTCGTAGCGCTGCTTGCGCCAGCCCGCGGCGACGTCGTAGCCCTCCTCGAGGCGCTGCACGAGCGCGGGGATGTCCGCCGGATCGTTCTGCAGATCGCCGTCGAGCGTGACCACGATGCGACCGCGCGCGTGGTCGAAACCGGCCTGCATCGCCGCGGTCTGGCCGCAGCGCATGCGCAGGCGGATCACGCGCACGCGCGGGTCGCGCCGGCGCAGCTCGAGCATCGTGCGGAAGCTTCCGTCGCGCGAGCGGTCGTCCACGTAGAGCAACTCCCAGGGGCGGCCGAAGGCGTCGAGGCTGCGCGCGATCTCGGCCTGCAGCGGCTCGAGGCTCGGCTGTTCGTCAAAAATCGGGACGACGACGGAGATGGCTAGCGGGGGGCTCATGGAAACCAGCTGCGAGCCCGGTGCGCGTGGGAAACGCGCTCCAGACAGCAGCCTAACCAGGATCGGGCAGATCTGCCCCCGCGCCCCAGTGAATTCCCCGCCGCGCGGCCCGCGCGGTGCACACATTGCAACGTCCTTCGTAACGAGTCTTGTGCGCTGATTTTTTCCCGTTACGATCCAGCCCCATGCAGCCCCCCCAAGCGTCCGAGCGTGCACCCCTGTGGTTTGGACCTGGCGCGCGGCTCGAAGAGCTGGCGGCGCTGCTCTCGGCGCTGGGTTCCGAGCCCTCGGGCGGCCTGGACGAGGCCGGCGATCTGTGCGAACTCGACGGAGCTCCGGTGCTGCTCGTGTGGGACGCCGACACGCTCGCGCAAGAGGAACTGGGCTTCCTGCGCCGGCATGTCGCGCGCAGCCGCGGTGGCTCGCTGGTGCTCGTCGGCGACGACGTGACGCGCCGCGGCGTGCGCTCGCTGCTGCGCGATGCACGCGTGCGCTTCCTGCCCTGGCCGCCCGACGTCGACGACCTGCGCGCGCTCGTCGAGCATTCCGGAGCCGCCGTCGCGACCACGGCACCCAGCGCCGCTGCGAGTGCGCGTTCCGCGCCCGAGCGTTCGCGCATCGAGCCCGACGACGAATTGGCCGAGATCGAGAGCATCCTCTCCGGCGGAGAGAGCGCGCGCCTTGCCGCGAACGCGCCCACCGACGAGGCCGAGAGTCTCGCTGGCGCGCCGGAGGCACCCGCCCCCGCGCCACTCGGGAGCGCCGTGCGCCTCGACCCGCCGCCGGCCTACTTCAAGGACCAGGTCGCCGATCTCGCCGACATCGCGCAGCGCATCCAGCTCTCGCTGGACGCCGCGCAGACGGACGATGGCGAGGCGTTCCAGCACGTCGGCCAGGAGGTCGAGCGCTTGGTACAGTTCACCCGCACCCTCGGATATCTCGTGTCTCCCCCGTCACCCGGTACGCAGAGTTTCGACCTCTCCGAGATGGTCGACGTGTTCCTCGCGGGCGCACCGCGCACGCCCGAATCCCCGCGCCTGCTCTTCCGCGGCGGCGGCGCGCTGCCGGTGCGCTCCGACCGCGCGCTGCTCTCGCAGGCGCTCGACGCGTTCCTGTTCCTCGCGCAGAGCTGTGCCACGAAGGGCGAGATCGTGCGCCTGCAGACGCGCGCCGAGGGCGAGATCTGCGTGCTCACGATCCAGTTCCCGCCCGGCCCGCTCGCCGAGATCGAGCCCGAGCAGATCCTGCAGCCCTACGGCCTGCGCCGCACGATCCCCAAACTCGGTCCCAACGCGCTCGCCGCGGCGACGGGGATCATCGCTGGCCAGGGCGGCCGCGCGCTGCTCGAACGCAACGGCCAGGGCCGCCTGGGCTGGCGCATCGAGTTGCCGCGCGCTCCCGGTCGCGGCTAGCGCGCGCCCGCGAGCGCCGCGACGCGTTCGAGCACCGGCCGTTGCGAGCTCTCGCCCGCGGGCAAGAGGCGCAACGCCTCGCTGGCCGCCCCGGCGGCCTCGTCGTACTCGCCGCGGCGCGTGTAGATCTGCGTCAGGAGCACGTGTGGCTCGAGGTAGACCTGCTCGGAGACCTGCGAGCAGGCCAGTTCACAGAACACGTTGCGCAATTGCTGCAGCGCCTCGTCGAGGCGGCCTTGCGCGAGCAGTTCGCGCGCCCAGCGCACGAGCGCGCTGTAGCGCTCGGAGAGCTTGCGCGCCTCGCGCATCTGCGGGAAGCGCAGCTCCGCCTGCGTGCCGGGTCCGGGCTCGAGTCCGGCGTTGGAGCGTGCGGGCGAGGCGAGCGCCTCCTCGATCAGCGCGCCCAGATCGTGCGCGACGCGTTCACGACCGAAACAGTTGCGCGCGTGCGCGAGCGCTGCCGCAGAGGCCGATTCCCAGAGCTCGCGCTGCTCGTGCAGGCGCAGCACGGCCTCGGCGAACGCCGCCGGCTCCTCGCGCACGAAGGCGGCGCGGTCGTGCTCGAGCTGCATGCCTTCGGCGCTGATCGCGTTCAGGACCAGCGGCAGACCGTGGCCGATCGCCTGCACGTTCTTGGTCTTGATCCCCGTGCCCCAGGCGACGGGCGAGACGAAGACGCGCGCGCCCTCGAGCACCGGCGCGAGTTCGTCGAGCCGGCCGAGCACGCGCACGCCCGCGAGACCTTCCGCGCCCCAGCCGGAGGCGGGCGGGACGCCGACGACCGAAAGCTCGAGCGCAGGCTGCGCCGCGCGCACGAGCGGCCAGACCTCGCGCAGGAACCAGGCCAGGCCCTGCACGTTGGCTTCGTTGCCGCCCGAGCCCAGGAACACGAGCCCCGCGCGCTCGTCGAAGCCCGGCGTCGAGTCGGGGATCTCGCTCTGGCAGAAGGCGAGCGGCCGCAAGCGCGCCGCGGGGAATTCCGACTGCAGGCGCGCGAGGTCCTCGGGCGTGATCGCGGCGGCGAGGTCGGCGTTCTCGAGCGTCCAGCGCTCCTTGCTCGAGAGCGCGCGCGCGCGCTCGAGCGCATTGCGCGAGTGCTCGCGCTCGGCGCGGCGCTCTTCGCGCAGCCAATGGCAGTCGTCGGAGACGACGATCACCGGCGTCTGCGGCTGCAGCGCGCGCACCAGCGGCAGGTACTGCTCCGTGACCGAGAGTCCGGTCCAGAAGAACTGGTCGAAGAGCACGAGATCGAAGCGCTGCGCGCGCAGGAGGCCCGTGATGTCCAGCGCCGGCTCGGGCAGCGTGCCCCAGTGGATGCGCTCGGGGTCCGGGCCGTGCACGCGCTCGCACAACTGCTCGAGTTCCGCGCGGTCGCGCTCGGAACCTCCGGGGTTGCGGCCCAGGAAGTGCACGCGGTGGCCCGCGCGCGCGAGTTCCTCGACGAGCTGGACGAGGCGCAGGTCCGAACCGCAGGCGCGCGGTTCGGGCTGCTTCTCGTAGACGACCAGCAGATCGAGCGCGCGGCTCACGGCTGCACCCCGAGGAAGATCGTGCGCCCCAGCGGACGCCGCGCGGGAGCTTCACCGGCGCGCTTGCGGCCCAGGCGCAGCACACCCTCGAAGCCCGGCGAGCGGAAGCCCGCCATGCCCGGGTGGCGCTCGTGCAGTGCCGCGAGCAGCGCGGGCGTCGGCTCGTGCGTGGGATGCCAGGGCCCCTGCTCGCACAGGCGCGAGTCGTCGAAGCCGGCCTCGGCGAAGAGCTGGCGATACTGCTCCTCGTGCACGCGGTTGATGTGCGGATGGCGGCAGACCTGCTCGCTGAAGCGCTGCGCGCACGCGCTCCCGACGGTCTGCGTCAGGAACCAGGCCAATTCGCCCTGCTCGAGCAGCAAGTGGCCAAAGAGCGGGATCAGCGGGTCGAGGAACTGCACGCGCGCGCCCTCCTCGGTGCGGCCCCACAAGTGGTGGCCCACCGCGCAGGACCAGATCGGAGCGAAGGAGGTCACGAGCACGCCGCCGGGGCGCAGTACGCGCGCGATCTCGCGCAGCGCGCGCCCGAGGTCCTGGATGTGCTCGAAAGCGCAGCTGGAGAAGGCCAGATCGAAGCTCTGGTCGGGCCAGGGTATGGAACGCGCGTCCGCATCGCGGATCTCGTAACCGGGGCTGTGCTGCGCCTGCGCGCCGAGGTAGAAGCCCGACCAGCTCGCCGCGCCGGTCGCGCGCGCGTGTTCCTCGGGCACCGCGCCACCGACCTCGATCACGTCCTTGCCGAAGAAACCTTCCTCGCGCTGGCCCAGATCGAGCGCGTGGCGCACCCAGGGGTTGAGCTTGCTGGGCACGGGGTCTTCCGAACGATCTTCGGCGATCGGTGCGGGGAGTTGCTCGAGTTCGTGCAGGTTTTCGGACGCGGCCGCGTGCTCAGGGGCGAGCGCGAGGCACGCACGCGCCAGCCCGCGCGCGCCCGACTGGTCGCCGCGCCGGTGGCGCAGCACGCACAGGTCGGAGAGCAGCTCCGCTTCGACCAGGCGCAGCTCGGGCGGACCGCCCGCGCGTACGGACTCGAGCGCGCTGCCCAGGCGGATGGCGCGCACGGTCGCGAGGTCGAGCTCGCCCGCGAGCGCCAGCGCGCGGATCTCGTCCAGCTCGAGGAACGGGTCGATGCCTTCCGGGGCGCAGGTCGGGTCTTGCATGTGCATGTTCAGTCTCCCGCGGCGCTCGCCGCCAGGTCTCCGATGATCAGCGTGCGCCCGCGGCGCACCAGCACGCCCTCGAGCGCGAGGGCCGTGAAGTTCGATGCTCCGGTGTGCGCGCGCTCGAGTTCGCGGCGCAGCGCGGGCCCCGGCAGGCGCGCGGGATCGCGCGGAGCGACGGCCTTCAGGCCTCCCGTCTCGAACCCGCACTCGTGCAGCAGGCGCACGAGCTCGCTCTCCCTCAGGCGGCAGCTCCGTGCAAGCTCCCGTGCGAGTTCGGCGGCGCGCGCGGGGCCGAGCGTCAGGGTCGTGTACCAGTCGAGCTCGCGCTCGTCGAGCAGCAGGTGCGCGTAGTCGGGCAGGCTGCCCGCAGCGGATTCGGCACCCCACCAGAACGGCTTCCAGGACAGCACGCAGCGGCCGCCCGGCCGCAGCACGCGCGCGACCTCGCGCAGCACGGGCTCAGGATCCGCGAGGCGCGCGAGTTCCCCGCCGTCGACGACCACGTCGAGGCTGGCCTCCTCGAGCTCGAGCGCGGCCAGCTGTTCGGGCCGCTGGCAGCAGACCAGACTGCGTGCGCCGACCGCCTGCATGCGCTCTGGCGCGGGCTCGCTGCCGAGCCACAGGACGCGCGCGCGCAGCAGGGCCGCGGATTTGCGCGCCTGCTCGAGCGCATCGCGCGCCGCGGGACGGGGCATCGGCGCCGCAGGCGCGGCTTCGAGCGCGGCCAGGTTCTCGCGCACGAGCTGATTCCGCGGGTCGACCTCGCGCGCGCGACGCAGGATCGCGTGCGCGGCCTCGCGGTCGCCCGCCGCGTGGCGCAGCACCGCCAGGTCAGAGAGCACCTTGACGCGCAACTCGACCTCGTGCGGAGCCGTGCGGCGCAGGGCGCAGCCCAGACCGATCGCACGCAGCGTGGCCAGGACGGTCTCCCCGCCGCCGCTCTCGCTGCGCACCAGCTCGAGCTGCGCGCGCGCGTGCTCGAGCCGGAAGGCATCGCGGCGCAGGCCGCCGAAGGCCGTCTGCGGCTCGCGCTCGCGCAACTGCGCGAAGGTCGCGCAGCCGACTTCGTCCAGCCCCTGCGCGAGCCCTTCCTGCCACCAGAGCGCGTTGAGTTCGTGGAGGACGACCCCCAGGCGTTCGAGCGCAAGCTTCGCGAGGGCGTTCTCGCCCAGGGCCTCGAGCGACGTCAGCTCGACCCGCGCGAGCGCTGCGAGCGCTCCCTCGAGTTGGGCACGGCGCTGCTCGCGCGAGCGCAGCTCCGCGCGCATCGACTGCGCTCCGCGTCCGGCCAGCCAGCTCCAGTCGGGGTGATCCAGTTCGGAGGGGTGTTTCGCGAACAAGTGCACGAAAGAGGCCGAGCACGAGAGCTGGCGGCGCTTGAGCGAGTCGAAGCCGAGCAGGTGCTCGTGGTGCGCGCGCGCGCCGGCGTGGTAGCACACGCGCAGCCCCAGGCGCTCCAGGCGCAGGCCCAGGTCGATGTCCTCGCAGCCGTAGCGCTTGAAGCGCTCGTCGAAGTCGCCCGCCTCGCGCACACGCACCGCCGCGACGCTGACGTTGCAGGTCCAGAAGCGGTTGTGGTCGTAGAACTCGCCCGAGCGCATGTCGTGGTAGCGGAACACCTCGGGCGAGTGCTCGAGATGGCGCATCAAGGCGCTCGCAAGGTGCGCGCTGGGCTGCTCGAAGGTGCCCAGCACGCTCGCCTCGACCCCGCCCGCGGCAAGTTCGGCGTGCGCGCGCAGGTGCTCGCGCACGAGGTCGGGGAAGGCCAGCGTGTCGTCGTTGACGAACAGCAGCAGCCGTCCGCGCGCGGCCTGGAGGCCCACGTTGCGCGCCGAAGCGAGCCCGCCATTGGGCTTGTGCAGCACGCGCGCGGGGATCGCGAACGCGTGCGCGTCGAGCCACTCGGCTGTGCCGTCGCTCGAGCCGTCGTCGACGACCACGAGCTCGAAGCTGCCCAACGGCGCATCCTGCGCCTCGAAGCTCGCGATGCTCTTTTCGAGGATCGCGCGGCGCTGGTAGGTGCACAGGATCACCGAAAGCTCCGGCGCGCTCTCGCTCGAGCCGACCTGCACACGTGCGCGCGGCTGGAATTCGGCGCGCGCGCATAGCTCGCGGTAGAGCTCGTCCGCACGGCCGCCCGCGGGCGTCGATCCGCGCGCGTGCCGCAGGCCGGCCTCGGGGAAGCGCCGGTCGATCGGCGCTTCCGCGAAGCGCTCGAGCCGGTCGAGGCCGTCGCGCGTGAGCATCTGGTCGTAGTGCACGAAGAGCCAGTCGCCGTGCTGGGCCTGCGCGAGCACGCGCTCGTACATGCAGACCCAGACTTCGAGCGCGCGCTCGGTGTCCATCTCCAGGCTGGCGAGGTAGGCCGCGTCGCGGCACTCCTTCAGGATGCTGAGGCCGGTCGCGGCCGGCTCGCGGAAGACGCACACGCGCCCTGTCTGCGAGGGAAGCAGCGGCTCCCAGGCGGGCAGCGTGTAGCACAGGCGCGGATCCTTGAAGGCGAAGGGTCGGTGCTCGACGAGCTTGGCGATGCGCCCGCGCAGCGCCTCGTCCAGGCACGGCTCTACGCCCGGCTGCAACGTGCACAGCCAGCGCTGGCCGTGCTCGAAACGCGCGCCGACGGGCAGCACGCGCGCGAGCAGTTCCTCGTTGATGCCATTGATCTCGGCCGTCTCGAAGAAGCCCTTGGGGTTCGCCTCTCGCGCGGGATAGGGATCGTCCCCCACCCACCAGCCGGATGCGGCGAGCGTGCCGGCGACCATGCTGGTGCCGCTGCGCCCCGAACCGAGGATGACCAGATCGCGCATCGTGTTCAACCCGCGCGCGTGAGCGCGGCCTCCAGTCCGGCGTAGTCGCCGCGCTTGGCTCCGCGCGGCAGACTCCACTTCTCGGCGAATTTGCGCCAGTTCTGGTCGAGCAGCTGTTCGTGGCGCGCGGCGCGCTGGCCCGAGGAATAGGCCGCGTGGCGCACGAAGACGTCCTCGGCGACGCGGTTGTGCATCCCCAGCAGCGCGGCGCGCAGCGTGAAGTCGTCGTCCTCGAAGCCCCAGGGCGAGAAGCGCGTGTCGAAGCCGCCCAGGCGTTCGACCACGCTGCGGCGCGTCAGCAGGCAGAAGGACGAGAGCAGCAGCGCGTGGCGGAATTTGTGCCGCTCGCGCGCATGCAGCGCGGCCGCGAAGGCCTCCAGTCCCGCGGTCTGCTCGCCGCCGTCGTAGGCGAGCGCCTGTCCGTGCGCCGAGCGGTCGGTGCGCGGACCGATGCAAGCCGCGAGCGGATCGACCTCGGCGTGCCACAAGAGTCGGCCGAGCCAGCCCGCGGTCACGACCACGTCGTCGTCGAGGAACACGAGGTACTCGCCGCCCGAGCGTGCGAGCGCCTGGTTGCGCGCGGCGGGCGCGCCGAGGTTCTCGGTGTTGCGGATCACGAGCACCTCCGGCCGCGCGGCGAGCCGGGCGCGCGCCTCCTCGTCGCAGCCGTTGTCGACGACCAGGATCTCGATCGGGTGCGCGTCCTCGCGTGTGCGCTCGAGCGCCTCCAGACAGCGCTCCAGGCGCCGTCCCTCGCCGCAGGCGACCACGATCACGCTCGTCAAGAGGCCCGGGCGCGGACCCTCCTGGAGCGCGCGCTGCGGATCACAGCCGGTCCATTCCGCGAGCATGCCGCGCGCCAGCGGAACGGCCTGGACGCGCGCGACGAGCGGCGCGAGCTGGGACACCAGCGCGTCGGGGAGCGGCCGGCCGGAGTGCTCGCGCTCGACCTGCTCGAGCAGCTCCTGCGCGCGGCGGAACTGCTCCTGGGCCAGCTCGAAGGTCGCCTGCAGCGTGCGCAACCAGGGCTCGCCAGGCGTGCTGCCGGCGGGCAGGCGCAGCACGCTCGCGTCGCCGTGCTTGCGGTACATGCGCACGAGGTTGCGGCCCAGGCGCACCGCGCGCTCGAAATAGGCGCGGATCCCGTAGCGGTGTGCGTGCTCGGCGACGAGGTCCGAGCGGAAGAGGATGCGGTAGCCCGCGCGCTGGAGGCGCCAACCGAGCTCGACGTCCTCCAGGACGGCGCCGGGAAAGCTCTCGGCGTCGAAGCCTCCGCTCGCGCGCAGCACCTCGGTCGGCAGGCTGATGTTGCAGGTCCAGAAGAAGGGCCAGCCGTGCAACTCGCCGTGCTCGAGCGCCGAGAAGTCGAACAGCAGGTCCGTGCGGTCGAGCAGGTCCACGAAGGCGCTCTCCTTCGAGGCCGCGTCGAAGTGAAAAGTCCCGAGCACGGCGATCTTCGCGCGCGCCGCGGCATGCGCCGCGAGATGACCGGCGAGCAGGTCGGGCGCCGGGACCGCGTCGTCGTTCAGGATCAGGCACAGCGGCGCGCGCACTTCGGGAAGTGCGCGGTTGCGCGCCGCGCCCGGTCCGGCATTCTCCTGGCGCAGCAGCGTGAAACGGAAGGGCCACTCGCGCGGGAGTTCCAGCGCGGGCTCGCTGCCGTCGTCGACGCACACGACCTCGAAGCGCTCGGGAGCGAGCGACTGGGCGGAAAGTCTTTCCAGCAGCGCCCGCGCGCGCTCGGGCCGGCCGCAGCTCGGAAAGATCACCGCCAGCTCGGGCGTTTCGAGGGTGGAAGTCACCTGGGGGCTATCGGAAGGCCGGCCCGGGCCCTGTAGCGCCCTCCGTCGAGTCCGCGCAGCACGTCCCGCACGCTGGATTCAACCCGGGCCGGGCCGTCTGTCGAAAGAATGCGACATGACGCTGCCGGCCCAGAGCGTCCTCGTCCTCGACGAGGATCGCCCCTCTTCGCGTGCCTACGCCGGCGGGCTGGTGGACATCGGGCTGGTGGTCGCGCTGTGCGACACGCCCGCGCGCGCGCGGCGCGCGCTGCGCTCGGCGCCGCCGGCGGTGATCGTCTTGCGCTCGGACATCTTCGACGCCGCGGATTTGCGCGCCGAGTTCGACCCCAGGCCCCGCCGGTGCTGGTGATGCTCTCGAATTTCGACGCGGGCGGCGACGCGCAGCGAGCGCTCGAGCTGGGCGCCTTCGCCTGGCTGTGCGAGCCCTTCCCGCCGGAGGAACTCGTCTTGACCGTGCAGCGTGCACTCGAGCAGCGCCGCCTGGAGACCGAGAACCGGCGCCTGCTCGCGGCCATCGGCCAGCGCTTCCAGCTCGGCAGCATCGTCTCGCGCGAGCCCGCGTTGCAGCGCATCCTGCAGACGGTCGAGTCGCTCTCCGACACGCGCGCGACGATCCTGATCCAGGGCGAGAGCGGCACCGGCAAGTCGCTCCTGGCGCGCACGATCCACGAGCTCTCGAGCCGGCGCAGCGGCCCCTTCATCGAGGTCAACTGCGGCGCCCTGCCCTCGGGGCTGCTCGAGAGCGAGCTCTTCGGCCACGCGCGCGGCGCCTTCACGGGCGCGCTGCGCGACCGGCCCGGCAAGTTCGAGGCCGCCGACGGCGGCACGATCTTCCTCGACGAGATCGGCGTCGCGCCGCCGGACCTGCAGGTCAAACTGCTGCGCGTGCTGCAGGAGAAGAGCTTCGAGCGCCTGGGCGAGACGAAGACCCGCACGGTCGATGTGCGCGTGCTGGCCGCCACCAACAGCGACCTCGAGGCTGCCGTGCGCGAGGGCGGCTTCCGCGAGGACCTCTACTGGCGCCTGAACGTCGTCGGCCTGCGCCTGCCGCCCCTGCGCGAGCGCGCGGCGGACGTGCCGCTGCTGGCACAGCATTTCTTGGAGCGTTTCGCCCGCGAGCACGGCCGCCTCCAGCGGCCGCTCTCGCCGGCCGCCCTGGAGCAGCTCCTGGCGCATGCCTGGCCGGGGAACGTGCGCGAGCTCGAACACGCGCTCGAGCGCGCGGTGCTGCTCGCCTCGGGAGAGAGCATCGAGGCTGCCGACCTCGGTCCGGGCCTGGGCGGCGGCGCCGCGGCCCTCACCCGCACGGGTGCGCCCCCTGGCCCCGAGCCCGCCTCCTTGCTGCCCCTGCGCCTGGGCCTGCCGCTGCGCAAGGCGCTCGAGGAGCCCGAACGGGAGATCATCCGCCGCACGCTCGAGTTGAACCACGGCAGCCGCCAGGACACCGCGCGGATGCTCGAACTCAACCGCGCCACGTTGTTCAACAAGATGCGCAAGTACGACCTGCTCTCCTTTCCCCGTTCGCGGGACTAGAGAGTTCCCCCCGTGCCGCTGCTACACTCCCGCGCTCGACCCCGCACATGAAGTGGAGCACGATCGTCTCCTACGCGCTGGCCGCGGGCGGTGCCTTGGCGCTCGTCGCCCTGGTCTCGCGCGAGCGCAGCCAGACCGCGGAAGAGTTCTGGACCTCCGTCGAGAAGCGCTACGCATCCGGGACGATCGATCGCCAGCAGTTCCTGCGTGAGCTCGCCCTGGCGCAGTCGCAGGCCGAGATCGAAGGCCTGCACTCGGTCGCGACGCAGGTGCAGCTCGAGCGCGGCCGCGTGCTGCTCGAGCTGGGCTCCTTCGACAACGCTCGCACCGAGCTCGCCGCCGTGGCCGCCGAGGGCGCGGACCAGCGCGAGGTCGAGCTCCTGCGCATCCAGCTCGAACTCGAGGCCGGAGAGCCCGCCGCGGGGCTGGAACTCGCCCACTCCTGGCTCGCCCGTCACCCCGACGACGCGCGCGCCTGGTCGCTCTCGAGCGGGCTCTCCCGCGTGCAGGCCGACGCCGCGCGCGACGAGGCGCTGAAGGCCTCCGAGCGCGTGCTGATCAGCGAGTCCACGCCCGCTGCGCGGCAGTGCGTGCGCGAGCTCTCTGCCCGGCCGGCCTCTGACCCGCGCCGCATCGCGCTCGCTCGCGACCTGCGCGCAATCTACGGCGTGCGCCTGGAGAGCGAGGTCGAGCGCGTGCTCGAGAGCTGCGCCCGCGCGGCGCGCGCGAACGCCTCCGCGCGCGACTCGGCGGGCCGCAGCCTGGGCCTGGAGTTCGACCCCGAGGTCCTGACCAGGTTCGCGCAGCTGTGCGACGAGGCGGGGCTGGGCGAGGAAGCGCTCGAACTGCTGCTCGCGGCTTCGGGCCGGCCGGGCATGGCCGACAGCGAGTCCGCGGCGAGCTTCCTCCTGCACTCGCTCGTCGAGCGCGGCCGCTGGCGCTATGGCACGCAGGCTGCCGCCGCCTGGCTCGACAAGCACCAGGGCAGCACGCAGTTCATGATGGACGCCTGCCGCTCGGTCTACGGCGCACGCGGGACTCCCGACGGCAACGCGGGCGTGCTCTACAACTGGGCCATGGCCCTGCTGCTCGTGCGCACGAGCGAGATCGGGAGCGCGTGGGCCTTCTACGAGGGCGAAGCCTTCTACGACATCGGGACGCGCGAAATGCTCGAGTTCGCGCGCAACAACCTCTCGCAGTACGCGGCGCCCGATGGGCCCGAGCCCTTCCCCCGCGCGCGCATCGTCGCGCTGCGCCACCTCGCCGACTGCTGCAAGCGCATGGGGCTCGCCGTCGACGAGCGCGAGGCACTCGAGAGCGTAGTCGCACTCGATCCCGACGGCTCGGGCGAGAGCTGGCTGCGCCTGGCCGAATTGCAGCTCGCGTCGGCCTTCGGCGGCTTCCGCGCGCCCGACCTCTCCTACGCCAAGGGCATGGCGCTGCTGCCCGCGCGCAGCGCCGAGTTGCAGTCGCGCTGGGAGAAAATCGGCGCGCAGGAGCTGCGCGCGCTGGGTCTGGACCCGCGCAATTTGCGCCAGGACATTCAGAGCGGGCTGCGCGTGCGCGCCTCGACGGGCGCGGCACCCTTCGAGCTCTACACGCTCGCCCGCGCGCATCTGGACGCGGGCAGGCTGTACGACGCGCAATCGCTGCTGCAGCAGCTCGAGGCGAGCGTGCCGGGTTTCGTTCCAACGCTCGACCTGCGCCTGGAGATCGCACGCACGCAGGGACGGACGCGAGACATCGTGGACGCGTTCCTCGCGCGTCTTTCCAAGGTCGGGCTCGACGAGCGCTCGCGTGCGACGCTCGACGCGCTGCCCGCGGGCGCGCTCACCTCGGCCGACATGCGGCGCGTCGTGCAGGCCGACCCGGACCACTCGGGCCGCCGGGCCGTGGCGCGCTCCTTCGCCGCGCGCGGCGACCGCGAGTCGGCGCTGCGCTTCCTGGGCGAGATCCCGCCGAGCGAACTCGAGAGCGCGGACCAGCTCTTCGCGGCCCGGCTGCAACTGCAGTCCAACGACCCCGCGGCCGCCTTCGCGCGCCTGGCGAAGCTCGGCGATCAGCTCGCGCAGACCCCGGGTGCGCTCGAGGCCTGGATCGACGCCGGTCTGCGCGCCGGCAAGCTCGACGAGCTGCGCGCCGAACTGCCCTCGCGGGCGCAGGCGCTCGCACTCGACCGCCCGCGCTTCCTCGCGCTCGCCGACCGTCTGCTGGCCTCGGATCAGGCCGCGCTCGCGCATGGCCTGCTCGCGCGGCTCGACGGCGCGGGCCGCGATCTGGGCGGCGGAGACGTGCTCTGGCGTCTCGCGGAGTGCGCGCTCGCGCTCGACAAGAGCGAGGAATTCCACGCACTCCAGGAGCGCGCCGCCGCCTTCGACACCCACGGAGCCGTCGAGTTGCTCGCGCTGCTCGCTCTGCCGGCGGGCTCGGACTCCGACACGCTGCTCGGGGCCGTGCAGGCCCTGCGCAAGAGCGCCTTTGCTCCGAGTCCGGCCGCCCGGATCGCGCTCGCCTCGCTCGCGGGCGACGCGAAGGGGTTGCAGAGCGCGCTCGCCGAGGCGCGTGCGACCGGCCCGCTCGACCCCGCCTGCGAGCGCCTTGCCGAGCTCCCGCCGGCTGCGGCGGAGGCGCGAGCACTGGGCCTGCTCGTGCTGGCGCTCGAGAAGCCGGCCTTCGGTGCGTGCGCCGCCGAACGCCTGCACGCGCTGGACGGGGACGCGAACGCGGACTGGCGCGACTGGTTCCGCGCGCGCATGCACCGCGCGGCGGGCGAGCCGCGCGCCGAGGAGGCGCTGCTGCGTGCGCTCGTCGCGCGCACGCCCGGCTTCGCTCCGGCCTGGAACCGGTTGCTCGAGCTGCGCAGCTCGCCCGAGGACGAGGGCGAGTCCGATCTGGACCTGCGCCTCGCGCGCAGCGCCGCGCTGGGAGACGAGGCCGCGATTCCGGCCGAGTGCGACTGGGATCGCTCGCGCGCGCTCGAACGCCAGGGCAAGCTCGAGGATGCGCTCGCGGCCGCGCGCGCGGCCGCAGATGCAGCCCCGGATTCCGGCCCGATCCAGCACCATCTCGGCCGCCTCGCGCTCGGAATGGGCCGACTCGATCTCGCGCTGCCCGCGTTTCGCAGCGCGCTGGCGCAGCTGCCCTCATCCAGCGGAGCGCGCAGCACGGCCGAGTTCCTGCGCCTGGTCGAGGAAGGCCGCGCAGCGCGTCCCGCGCTCTTCGACGCGGAGGGCGAGCGCAGCGAGCTCGAGGCGCTGGCCGCACGGCGGCCCGACGACCCGCGCGTGCTGCTGGCGCAGGCGCGCAACGACCTCGAGACCAGCGCCAACGACCCCTCCTTCGGTGCCGACCGCGCCGCGCAGCGCCTTGCGCGCTTCCGCACCAAGCACCCGCAGAGCCCCTTCGAGTCGCTCGCGCGCGGCAGCACGGAGAGCTGGGCGCGCTTCCTGCTCGAGCTCGACCCGCAGCGCGCGCGCGGCTTCCTGGAAGACGAGCTCGAGCTCGACCCGGGCAACGTCGACGCCTGGGCGCTGCTTCCGCGCTGCAGCGCGGAAGAGGGCCGCGACGAGGATGCGCTCGCCGAGGTCGCGTTCCTCCAGCGCCTCGCGCCGGGTCGCGAGGGCCTGACGGAATACCTGCGCGTGCGCTCGCGCGGCGACTGGTCGGTCGAGGGGGTCAACTTGATCCGTGAGCGCATCCAGCGCCTGGATCCCAAGGCCGCGGTCGCGCCGGCGACGCTCGCGGTCGAACTGCGGGCCTACCTGACCCTGGGCCCGCGCGGCGTGGCCAAGGCGCTCGAATTGTGCGCCGCTCTGGATCCCGCGCGCCTCGCTCGCGAACCCTCGGCGCTGCGGGCCGAGATCCACTGGCTGAACGCGATCGCCCTGCTCGCGCGCGGTGAGGGCGACGATCTCGTGCAGGCGCGCCTGCGCACGACCGTGCTCGACAAGCTCGAGCGCGACCCCGCGCGCCGTCCGCTGCTGCTCGCCCTGCGCGGCCTGGCGCAGCCCCCAAAGCGCACGCCCTGACTCAGTCGAGCGCGCGCGCCTCGCGCAGCACTTCGCGCAGCGAGCCGAAGCGGAAGTGCGCGAGCAAGGCCTCGAGCCGCGGCAGCGTGCGCGCGAGGTTCAGGTAGTGGCGCGTGCGCTTGGACCAGGGCGCGTCGATGCGCGGCTGCGCGGGATCGAACTCCCAGGGGTGCAGGTAGAAGCACAGCGGACGGCCGCTGCGCTCGATGCTCGCGCAGGCCGCGCGTGTGATCCCGAAGGGCAAGAGGCGGAAGTAGCCTCCCCCGCCGACCGGCAGGCTCTGGCCGAGGAAGCTCCAGGTCGAGACGGGGAACTCGACCACGCTGCGCTGCGCACCCGCGTCCACGCGGCTGATGCCGGGCTCGAAGCCGGGCACGCCGTAGACCGGATGGCGGATCGGGTGCACGCTCGAGTCGTAGCGGTAGCCGCGCTCGGCGAGCACCTCGAAGGCCCACCAGGTCGCGCGCGTGAGCGTGAAGGTCGAGGCGCGAAACCCCTCCGGGCGCGGCGCGCCGGCGGCCATCAACGCCGCCTCGGTGAGCTCGAGATCGCGCACGAGCCCCGCGCGCCCCAGATCCTGCAGGAAGGCGTGCTCGTAGCCGTGGCTCGCGATCTCGTGGCCCGCCTCCAGGCAGCGGCGCACCCACTCGGGGTGGCGTTCGGCGACCCAGCCGAGCCAAAAGAAGGTCGCGTGCGCGCGTTGCTTCTCGAGCGCGCGCAGGATCGCGCCCAGGCCCTGCTCCAATCGCGAGGGCACACCGTCCCAGTCCGAGCGCGCGAAGTGGCCGCGCAGGTTGGCGACCTGGAAGTACTCCTCGACGTCGAAGCTGAGCGCGTGCAGCACGGGGACCTCAGTCTGCCAGAGTCGGGGAAAGCGCGTGACGCAGGCGCCAGCGTTCGAGCACGAACACGCTCCACAGGAGCTGGGAGTGGTCGCGCAGGCCCGAGCGGTGCTGCGCCAGCGCGCTGCGCAGGCGCTCGCGCGCGAACCACTCCTGCGGCAGCGACTCGACCGCCTCGGAGATGACGCCCGCGAGCGGGCCCGCGATCCAGCTGCGCAGCGGGATGTCGAAACCGCGCTTGGGCCCGTCGAGGATCTCCGCGGGCAGGCGCGCGCGCAGCGCCTCGCGCAGCGCGTGCTTGCCGCGGCCGCCGCGCACCTTCTCGCCCGCGGGCAAGTGCACGAAGCGCTCTACCAGGCGGTGGTCCAGTAGCGGCGGGCGCAGCTCCAGGCTGGCCCCCATCGAAGCGCGGTCGCTCTTCACCAGGATGCGGTCGGGCAGGAAGGTGTGGAAGTCGGCGTAGGTCGCGCGCAGCAGCGGATCGTCCACAGTGGGCCGGCGGTAGTGCTCCTCGAAGGCATCGAAGGGATCGTGATCGGCGAGCGAGCGCGCGAGCCCGGGCTCGAGCAGCGCCAGCGCGTCCTCACGCGCGAGCTGCGTGAGGCTCGCGTAGTAGGCGCGCGCAGGCTCGCGGCCGAGCTCCAGGAGCGTGCTCTTCGCGCGCAGGAAGCGCGGCGCCCAGTCGAGCTTGGGGTAGACGCGGCCGACGCCCGCGAGCGCGCGGCAGCCCGCGCGGCCGAGGAGGCGCCGCGCGCGGTTCTCGGCCACGTCGAAGACGTAGCGCCGGTAGCCACCGAAGACCTCGTCGCCGCCGTCGCCGGAGAGCGCGACCGTCACGTGCTCGCGCGCCATGCGCGAGACGAGCAGCGTCGGCACGCACGAGGGATCGGCCAGGGGCTCGTCGAAGAACCAGGGCAGCTCCTCGAGCGCGAGCGCGGGATCGGCTTCCAGGCGCGCGGTGTGGTGGCGCGCGGAGAGGCGCTGCGCCGTGCGCTCGGCGATCGCGAGTTCGTCGAATTCCTCCTCGCGGAACCCGACCGTGCAGAGCACCAGCGGATCTACCTTGGCGCGTGCCATCGAGTCGGCCACGGCGCTCGAGTCCATGCCGCCCGAGAGGAAGGCGCCCAGCGGAACGTCGCTCACGAGCTGTTCGCGCACGCTGCGATCGAGGCTCTCGAGGATCTCCTCGCCCGCCGCGGGCCCGCGCAGGCTCTCGTGCGGGAGGTCCCAGTAGCGCGAGAGGCGCGGCTCGCCGCCCTCCCATACGAGCACGGAGGCCGGCGGCATGCGCTGCATGCCCTCGAAGGCCGCCTCGGGGCCGCCGATCCAGCCCTGCACGAGGTATTCGAGCAGCGCGCGCGCGCGCAGGCGCCGCGGCAGGAGGCCGCTCGCGAGCAGCGCCTTGGGCTCGCTGCCGAAGAGGAACGTGCCGGCCGCGCGCGCGAAGTACAGCGGCTTGATCCCGATGCGATCGCGCGCGAGGACCAGCCGCGGCCGTGCGCTGGCGCGCCAGTCGAGCACGGCCACGGCAAACATGCCGACCAGGCGCTCGGGGAAGCGCTCGCCGAGTTCCTCGTAGAGGTGCACGATGCACTCCACGTCGGAGTTCGAGCGGAAGACGTGGCCGCGGCCCTGGAGCTCACCGCGCAGCTCGCGGTAGTTGTAGATCTCGCCGTTGCACCACACCGCGATGTCGCGCGCCTCGTTCCAGTGCGGCTGGCGGCCGCCCTCGGGGTCGATCACAGCCAGGCGCCGGAAGCCGACACCGAAGGGCGCGCGGAACTCGAGCGTCTCGTCATCCGGGCCGCGGTGCGCGATCGAGCGCGCCATGGCGGCGAGCCTTTCGCGCGCGGGCAGGCCGCGCGGGTCCTCGCAGGCGATGCCGGCGAATCCACACAGCTCAGCCTCCGAAGGCCGGCGCACGGCGTTCGCGCCCGAAGCCGCGATCGCCCGGCCGCGCGCCGAAGCCGCGCGAACGCTCGTGCGCGAGCCGGCCGCGCACGCCTTCGCGCTTGGGATAGGAGAATTCGTCGGCCATCGAGGCACGCGCGATGGCCGTGAACACGAGCACGATCGCCACCAGGTGATAGAACAGGTCGAAGTGCGCTCGGTTGAGGAAGAAGCTGCCGACCGCGAAGGCGACCAGCGAGGCCTCGAACATCGTCGTGTACGAGAGGATCCAGCTCGAGTGGTAGCGCGCGCTGGCCTCGCGTCTCAACTTCCACAGGTCGATGAAGCTCCAGGCGAAGAGCGTCAGGTAGAGCAGGAAGGCCGGCGTGCCGCACTCCGACCAGATCTGCAGGTAGCTGTTGTGCGTGACGCGCGTTCCCGGCCCGCCCTCGGCGTCGGTCGTCGCCTTGGGATCGTAGCGGCGGTAGTTCTCCTGGAATTTCTCGTAGCCGACGCCGAGCAGCGGGCTTGGCCTGGATCATGTGCAGCGCGACCATCCAGGCATCCAGACGGCCCTTGGCCGAGCCCTCGGTCTCGTACTGGCTGATCGTCCGATGCGGTCGACGAACGAGCGCGGCACGATCATCAGCCCGCCCAGGAAACACAGCCCGAGCAGCGCGAAGGACGCCACGCGGTTGCGCGAACGCCAGGCCAGCACCAGCGCGGTGATGCCCAGCGCGAGGAAGCCCCCGCGGCTGTGCGTGGCGACGATCGTCATCGCCGTGAGCGGGACCATCGCCAGCACGGTGCGCCGGATCAGCACGCGCCGTTCCGAGAGCCCCAGATGCAAGAGCAGCGGGATCGCCATGCACAGGGCCAACGCGAAGTCGTTGTTGTCCACCAGCGCGCCGCCCGGACCTTGCTCGATCTTGAGGCCACCGGCATGCACGATGAAGTTGACGCCGTTCTTCACGCCGAAGAAGCCGAAGCACAGCGCGATCACCCAGACCAGGATGCGCAGGTGCTCGCGCGAGCGCACGATGGCGGTCGTGAAGAGCGCCACGCCGATGATCTTGCAGTACTCGGTGTAGTTCTCGAAATCGTGCGGCCTCAGGTTGCTCGAGAAGAGCAGCGAGAGTCCGATCAGCAGAGCCAGCGCGATCATCGTCCAGCAGCGCAGATCAGGCCGGAAGAAGCGCTTGTCGGGCATGCGCGAGAACAGGTAGCCCGTGAGCGTCACGATCGCGACGTAGTAGGACCAGCGCTGGTCGCGCGCCCAGCCCCAGGTCAGGTCCTGCACGCGCATGTAGGCCAGCATCGAGAAGACCAGCAGGCCGATGAAGGGCCTCCGGAAACAGCTCGGCAGCGTGCCGATGATGAACAGGGCGACGGCGAGATCGCGCATCGGGCCCTCAGCGCAGCTTGCCTCGCACCTGTTCGATGCGTGCGCGCAACTGCGGCGAGAGCAGCTCGGGATTGCGCGCCCAGGCCCAGGTCACGAAGCCCACGGAGACGATGAAGGCGGCGCTCGCGACGCCCACGAGCGCGCGCCGCAGCAGGCGCACGCGCCGCTGGCGGCTGGTCAGGATGCTGCCGATGTTCCCCAGCACCGGCGCGACCATCACGCGGCTGATGTCGTGCACGCTGCGGAAGCAGTTGCGCCCGTATTCGGCCGAGAGCGAGATCGCCAGACCCAGCGCCAGGCCCGCGACCAGCGCGAAGGCGATGATCAGCCAGGGGTTGGGCTCGGTGGCCTTGAGCGGCTCCAGCGCCTCCTGCGTGACGCTGAAGGGGTCGTTCAGCCGGCTCGCCATCTGCTTGGCGAGCGTGACCTTCTCGTCGCGGCGCAGCGAGGCGGCGGTGAGCTCCTCCTGGTAGCGGTCGGAGAGGCTGCGGTGGCTGCGGATCTCGCTGTAGACCAGGTACAACCGGTCGACCTCCGCCTCCTTCTTCAGGATCTCCGCCTCCAGGCTCTCCTTCTTGCCGCGCAGCAGCTCGCGCTCCAGGCGCGCCGCGTCGAGCTGCTTCTGACGCTCCTGGAAGAGCGGGTTGGGCTTGTCGATGCTGGCGATGTCGCTGCGCGTCGCGAGGCGCTTGATCTGGTCGCGCTTCTCGGTCAGCTGCGAGATCTGCTCCGAGAGGATCTTGTACTTGCTGTGCGTGTCGCGGTAGCGCTCGAGCTCGGCCTGCTTGTCGAAGATCTGCTTCTCGATCGCGATCAGCTCGCTCGAGGTGTTGACCCCCTGGAGCAGCTGCTCTTCGCTCAGCTTGGGCGGTGTCTCGTTCAGGCGCACCTCGAAGTCGGTGTAGCGCCGCTCGGCCTGGTCGAGGTCCAGGCGCGTCTTCTCGAGTTCGTCCTTCTGCTTCTGCAGGCGCTGGAATTCGGGATCCTCGGAACGCTGCTCGCTCCCGCCCGGGATCGGCTGCGTCGTCGTGATCTTGTTGTCCTTGTAGAGGCGCGTCAGCGCATCCTCTTCGCCCGTGAGGCGCACCTCGAGCGCAGCGACCTCCTCGTTGGCGACCTTGGCGTCGTTGTCGACCTTGTTGCGGTCGCGGTCGATGACGTCCTGCTTCCAGTCGTCGCGCAGCGCCTTCAGGAAGTCCATCGCGAACTTCACGTTGACGTGCATGTACTCGATCGTGACGAAGGTGCTCGTCGAGGGCCCCGCGCCGGTCGGCTTCTCGGTCTTGACCTTCAGGTCGTCGCGCACGTCGTTCACGAAGTCGCCCTGCTCGCGCGTTCCCAGCAGCAGGTACTCCGTGCGCTTCATCTCCTCGAGCACCTTGCGGATGCGCTCGTTCGAGCGGATCTGGTTGCCGGCGTTGTCCGCCTCCTTGCCCGAGAAGCTGACACTCACGGGCCGCACCTCGACCTGCGTCACGATCAGGTACTTCTTCGGGATGAAGACCGCCAACGCGACCCCCAGCGTGAGCATGAGCAGCGCCGGCAGCGCGAGCTGCCAACGGCGTCTCGAGAGGATCTCGGTGAACTCGGCCAGCTGGCCCTGGGTCTCGATCTGTACGGCCATGCCCCGTTCTCAGTGCAGGACGTTGTTGTTGTAGTACGAGAACTGGTTGAGCGAGAAGAACGCGCCGCCGATGCCCGAGAGCACCTTCTTGACCGGGAAGAGCATCGAGTCGAGGAAGTAGCCCAGCTGCGCGAGCATCGTCGGCGGGACGAAGATGATGTCGAGCTCCTCGATGCCCATGTTGAAGCTCGAGTCGCCGTTCTCGAGCAGGTCCCCGATGTTGACCTCGTAGACCTCGGGGTCGCGCGGGTCGGCCTTGATCAGGCGCACGCGGCCGAGGTTCGCCGTGTCGTCCTTGGGGCTGGCCTTCATCACGGCCTCGAAGATCGTCTCGTCGCCGGTGAGCGTCTTCTCGCCCGCCGCGGCGACCTCGCCGTAGATGAAGTACTTCTTGCTCCCGCCCGTGTTCGCGATGTCGACCTTGATGTCGAGCTGCGGGTAGTAGGGCGAGTACTTCTCCATCAGCAGCGCCTCGAGCTCCGTGCGCGTGTAGCCCGCGACCGCGACCGACCCGAGTTCCGGCAGCAGGATCGTGCCGTCGATGTCGATGCGCTTGCTCAGCGTCAACTCGGACTTGTTGTAGGGATCCGAGATCGAGATCGTGTCGCCGATCGTGGCGTAGTTCTCCTCGAGCACGTTGCCGGTGTACTTCTTCCCGAAGCCCTTCTGGTTCATCCGGTCGAGCAGGCGCTTGTCCGGGGCCGTGCTGCAGGCGGCCAGGCAGGCGCAGAGGAGGAAGAGCCAGAAGCGCAGGTGCGGGGTCGTGGGCATGGGGAAAGGCTTTCCGGTCCGTGGGGCAGAGCCGGAACCCAGGCCTAGATCGGCACGACCGATCGCGAGGTGGAGTCCGAACTAGCCGCCGTACTGCCGGGCGTAGTACTCACGGTACGCACCGCTCGTGACCCTTTGCAACCACGGGCCCTGGCTCTGGTACCAGCGGATCGTGAGCGGCAGGGCCTGGGCGAAGGTGAACCTCGGGCTCCAGCCGAGTTCGCTGCGGATCTTGCTCGCGTCGATCGCATAGCGCCGGTCGTGGCCGGGGCGGTCCTTGACGTAGGTGATCAGGCTCTCGGGCTTGCCCAGCGCCCCCAGGACCTGCTTCACCAGGTCGAGGTTCTTCATCTCGTTGTTGCCGCCGATGTTGTAGACCTCGCCCGACTTGCCCTTCTCGAGCGCCGCCAGGATCGCCTCGCAGTGGTCGCGCACGTAGAGCCAGTCGCGCACCTGCTGGCCGTCGCCGTAGACCGGGATGGACTTGTCCGCGCTCGCGTTGGCGATCATCAGCGGCAGGAACTTCTCGGGGAACTGGTAGGGCCCGTAGTTGTTCGAGCAGCGCGTGATCACGCAGTCCATGCCGTGCGTGTGGTGCGCGGCGCGCACGAGCAGGTCCGAGCCGGTCTTGCTCGCCGAGTAGGGCGAGTTGGGCTGCAGCGGCGTGTCCTCGGTGAAGAAGCCGCTCGCGCCCAGCGAGCCGTAGACCTCGTCGGTCGAGACGTGCACGAAGCGCTGCGTGCCGTGCTTGCGCGCGGCGTCGAGCAGCACCTGCGTGCCAGCGACGTTGGTGAGCACGAAGGGCAGGCCGGACTGGATCGAGCGGTCGACGTGGCTCTCGGCGGCGAAGTGCACCAGCAGCGTGCGCTCGGAGCCCTTGGCCGAGGCGAAGGCGCGCTCGACGTCCTCGCCCTTGGTGATGTCGCCGTGGACGAAGCTGTAGCCCGGCCGGCCGGCGAGTGCCTCGAGGTTCTCGAGGTTGCCTGCGTAGGTCAGCGCGTCGAGGTTGACCACGCGCCAGTCGGGCCGCAGTTCGGCCAGCATGTGCAGGAAGTTCGAGCCGATGAAGCCGGCGCCGCCGGTGACGATGCAGGTCGTGCTCATAGCGGGTTCGATTCGAGGAAGCGCGCGAGCGCGTCGCGCCAGGGTAGCAGGGTCTTGCCGCGCAGCCGCGCGAGCTTCGCGCAGTCGAGCACGCTGTACGCGGGACGTCGCGCGGGCCGGGGGAACTCGGCGGTGCTGCAGGGCAGCACCTTCACGCCGCGCACACCCGAGAATTCGAGTGTCGCGCAGGCGAGCTCGTGCCAGGTCGCGCTCCCCTCGCAGGCGGCGTGGTACACGCCCGCCTCGCCGAGCATGAGCACGTCCCAGAGCGCCGGCGCGAGCTCCAGCGTGGTCGTCGGCGAACCCCGCTGGTCGCTGACGACCGTGAGCTCGGGGCGCGTCTTCGCGAGCCCGTGGATCGTGCCGGGGAAGTGCTTGCCGCGCGGGCCGTAGAGCCACTGCGTGCGCACGATGCGCGTGCCGCGCGGGTGCTCAGCCTGCGCGGCGCGCTCGCCGGCCAGCTTGGTGCGGCCGTAGGCCGAGAGCGGCGCGACGGAGTCGTCCTCGCGGTAGGGCCGCGTGCCGTGCCCATCGAAGACGAAGTCGGTGCTCACGAGCACGAGCGGGATCGCAGCCCGCGCGCAGACGCGCGCGAGCACGCGCGAGGCCTCGGCGTTCACGCGCAGGGCGTCGGCTTCGCGCTCTTCGGCCAGGTCCACTGCCGTGAAGGCGGCGCAGTGGATCACACCCTCGAAGGGCCCGTGCTCCCTGAACAGGCGCTCGACCGCGGCCGGATCCGCGAGGTCGACGCCGCCGGCGCGCACTCCGCTCGCGAGGTCCGTTCCCACGGCCTCGCAGTCCCGCGGGACCTGCAGCAGGAGCTCGCTGCCGAGCATCCCGGCCGCACCGCTGACGAGCACACGCCGCATCGCCGCTCGCAGCCGCTCAGTCGAGCCGGTTGGCTCCGCCGTTCGCCACGAGGCAGGCGGACTGGTGCAGCGACTTGGGCGTGCCGGCGTCGGTCCACCAGCCCTCGAGCACTTCGCAGGTCAGCGAGCCGTCCTGGATGTACCAGTTGTTGACGTCGGTGATCTCGAGCTCGCCGCGGTCCGAGGGCTTGAGCGTCTTGATGATGTCCCACACGCGGCCGTCGTACATGTAGATGCCGATCACCGCGAGGTTCGACTCGGGGTTCTTGGGCTTCTCGACGATGCGCAGGACCTTGTCGCCCGAGAGCGTCGCGACGCCGAAGCGCTCCGGGTCGTGCACTTCCTTGAGCAGGATCTTGCCGCCCTGCTTCTGCTCCTTGAAGTTCGCGACCGCCTTGCGGATGTTCCGCTCGATGATGTTGTCGCCCAGCACGACGCACAGCGGGCTGCCCTTGGCCCAGTGTTCGCACAGCGAGAGCGCCGCCGCGATGCCGCCCTCACCCTCCTGGTAGGTGTAGTTGAGGTGCTTGAGGCCGAAGTCCTTGCCGTTGCCGAGCAGCTCGAGGAAGTCGCCCGACTTGCGCCCGCCCGTGACGATCATGATGTCGTCGATGCCCGCGTTCACCAGGCACTCGATCGGGTAGTAGATCATCGGCCGGTCGTAGACCGGCAGCAGGTGCTTGTTCGTGATCTTGGTCAGCGGGAACAGGCGTGAGCCGAGTCCCCCGGCGAGTATGCAGCCTTTCATGGATGTCCTTGGTGCGGTCGGTGCTCTGTGCGCGGGTGCGTCGTGCGGTCCAGAATCGGAAAAAGGTATCCCGAAACCGCCGATCCATCAAACCGGACGCGCATTCTCCGCACGGTACCACTCCACGAAGCGCGCGAGACCCTCTTCCAGGCCCGTGGAAGGCGCGTAGCCCAGCTTCTGGCGCGCCTTGCTGACGTCGGCGTAGGTCACCAGCACGTCGCCCGGCTGCATCGGCTGGCGGTCGAGCAGCGCTTTCCGTCCGCAGGCCGTCTCGATCGCCCCCACCAGCTCGGAGAGCGAGATCGTGCGCGATTCCCCGAGGTTGTAGATCTCGTAGCCTGCGCAACGATCGAGCGAGCGCACGACTCCGTCGACGATGTCCGCCACGTAGGTGTAGTCGCGGCGCGTCGAGCCGTCGCCGAAGAACGGGATCGGCTGGCCCTCGTGCACGGCGCGCACGAACTTGTGGATCGCCATCTCGGGCCGCTGGCGCGGGCCGTAGACCGTGAAGAAGCGCAGGCAGGCCACCGGCAGGCGGTAGAGGTGGTGGTAGGTGTAGCAGAGCAGCTCGCCCGCGCGCTTGGTCGCGGCGTAGGGCGAGACGGGCTGGTGGATGTCGTCCGTTTCGCGGAAGGGCACGCGGTCGTTCGCGCCGTAGACGCTCGAGGAGGACGCGAACACGAACCGTGTCGCGGGCCGCTGCTTCAGCTCCTCGAGCAGCGCCAGCGTGCCGCGCACGTTGACGTCCTCGTAGAGCAGCGGGTCGACGAGCGAGGGCCGCACGCCCGCGCGCGCCGCGAGGTGGACCACGGCCTCGAAACGGCCCTCGGCGAAGAGTCGGGCGAGCAGCGCGCGGTCGCGGATGTCGCCCTCGACGATGCGCGCTCCGCGCAGCGCAGCCGCGTTGCGCCGCTTGCGCGCGGGGTCGTAGAAGTCGTCGAAATCGTCGAGCACGGTGAGCTCGTCGCCGCGCGCGAGCAGGGCTTCGCACACGTGCGATCCGATGAACCCGGCTCCGCCTGTGACCAGAATGCGCATCGCTCACTCCACCGTGACGCTCTTGGCGAGGTTCCTGGGCTTGTCGATGTCGCAGCCCTTCAATGCGGCGACGTGGTAGGCCACCAGCTGCAGCGGGATCACGTTCAGGAGCGGCGCGAGCCATTCGCTCGACTCGGGCACCTCGACGCGCTCGTCGGCGAGCTTGAGGGCCTCCTCGTCGGAGCCGATGCAGATCACCTTGCCGCCGCGCGCGCGCACCTGCTCGACGTTGGAGCGCATCTTCTCCGCCAGCGGCCCCTTGGGCACCAGCGCGAGAATCGACATCGCGGGCTCGATCAGCGCGATCGGTCCGTGCTTCATCTCGCCGCCGGCGTAGCCCTCGGCGTGCACGTAGCTGATCTCCTTCAGCTTGAGCGCACCCTCGAGCGCGACGGGGTACTCGATCCCGCGACCCAGGAACAGGAAGCCCTTGGCGTTCTGGTGGCGACCCGCGATCGCGCGCACTTCCTCCACCGCGCGCTCGCCCAGCATGGCCTCCATCTTGGGGCGCAGGAGGCGCAAATCGCGCAGCAACTCCGTCCCGCGGCGCGCGTCGAGCGTGCCGCGCGCGCGCCCCAGGCGCACGGCGAGCAGGTAGGCGGCGGTGACCTGCGCCACGAAGGCCTTGGTGCTCGCCACGCCGATCTCGGGACCGGCGTGCGTCAGGATCAAGGCGCCCGCCTCGCGCACGAGCGTGCTGCCCTCGACGTTGCAGATCGCGGCCGTGCGCGCGCCGAGCTCCTTGGCCTTGCGCAGCGCGGCCAGCGTGTCGGCCGTCTCGCCCGACTGCGAGATCGCCAGCGCCAGCGTGTTCGGCGCGACGAGCGGATCGCGGTAGCGGAACTCGCTCGCGAAGTCGATCTCGACCGGCAGGCGCGCCAGGCCCTCGACGAGGTAGCGCGCGATCATGCCGGCGTGCAGCGCCGTGCCGCAGGCGACGATCAGCAGGCGCTCGATCCCGCGCAGATCCGCGTCGGCGAAGCCCGCGCCCTCGAATTCCACGTCGCCGCGCTCCTCGCGGATGCGCCCGAAGGCGGTGCGCGCGAGCACGTCGGGCTGCTCGTGGATCTCCTTCAGCATGTAGTGCGGGAAGCTGCCCTTGCCGGCCGCCTCGGGGTCCCAGTCGATGCGCCGCGCGGGACGCTCGGCCGGCGAACCGTCGTGGCGGAAGACGCGCAGCTTTCCGACGCGCAGTTCGGCGATGTCGCCGTCCTCGAGGAACACGACCTCGCGCGTGTGCGGCAGCAGAGCCAGCGCGTCCGAGGCGAGGTAGGCCGCGTCGGGCGTCACCGCGACGCACAGCGGCGGTCCCTGGCGCGCGCACACCAGGCGCGGTTCGTCGCCCTCGAGCGTGAGCGCCGCGACGGCGTAGTAGCCGCGCACACGGCCGAGCGAGAGGCGCATGGCCTCGGCCAGCGTGCGGCCCGCCTCGAGTTCGATGCCGATCCAGTGCGCCAGGACCTCGGTGTCGGTCTCCGACTGCAGCTTCACGCCGCGCGCGACCAGTTCGGCGCGCAGCTCGGCGTAGTTCTCGAAGATGCCGTTGTGCACCAGCGCGACGCGGCCGCGCTCGTCGGTGTGCGGGTGCGCATTGACGTCGCTGGGCACGCCGTGCGTCGCCCAGCGCGTGTGGCCGATGCCCGCACGAGCTCCGGCGAGCGCGCCGTCGGAGAGCAGCGCCTCGAGATTCTGGATGCGCCCGGCCTTGCGCCGGATCGTGATTCCCTGGCCGTCGATCACCGCCACGCCGGCGGAGTCGTAGCCGCGGTACTCGAGCACGCGCAGGCCCTCGAGCAGGCCCTCGAGCGCCGATCCCTTGGCCAGGATCGATCCGACGATGCCGCACATGGGGCTACACGCCTCTCGCGCGTGCCTCGACGCGCGGACGGAAGTAGGCCAGCGTGCGCGCCAGCCCTTCCTCGAGCGGGACCTTCGGCTCCCAGGAAAGGAGCTTGCGCGCCCGCGTGATGTCGGGCTGGCGGATCTTGGGGTCGTCGACGGGCAGCGACTTGAACTCGATCTTCGAGTCCGCGCCGGTCGCCGCGATGACCGCCTGCGCGAACTGCAGGATGGTCATCTCGCGCGGGTTGCCGATGTTGACCGGCTCGCGCTCCTGCGAGCGCAGCAGGCGGTAGATGCCGTCGACGAGGTCGTCGACGTAGCAGAACGAGCGCGTCTGCGAGCCGTCGCCGAACACCGTCAGCGCCTCGCCGCGCAACGCCTGCGTCATGAACGCCGGCAGCGCGCGGCCGTCGCGCAGGCGCATGCGCGGGCCGTAGGTGTTGAAGATGCGGACGATGCGCGTGTCGACGCCGTGGAAGCGGTGGTAGGCCATCGTCATCGCCTCGGCGAAGCGCTTGGCCTCGTCGTACACGCCGCGCGGGCCGATCGGGTTGACGTTGCCCCAATAGCTCTCGGGCTGCGGGTGCACGAGCGGGTCGCCGTAGACCTCGGAGGTCGAAGCGAGCAGGAAGCGCGCGCCCTTCGCGCGCGCGAGGCCGAGCACCTTGTGCGTGCCCAGCGAGCCGACCTTGAGCGTCTGGATCGGCAGCTCGAGGTAGTCGATCGGCGACGCCGGCGACGCGAAGTGCAGGATCGCGTCGAGCTTGCCGGGGACGTGGATGTACTCCGTCACGTCGCGGTGCTCGAAGTGGAAGGCCGGCTCGGAGAACAGGTGCTCGACGTTCTTCACGTCGCCGGTGATCAGGTTGTCCATGCAGATCACCTCGTAGCCTTCCTGAAGGAAGCGCTCGCAGAGGTGGCTGCCGAGGAAACCGGCGCCGCCGGTGATCAGGACGCGTTCGCGGGACATGCTCTAGCGCGGTTCCGGCTGGTTGCCCAGCGGCCGGAATCGCACCTCCTCGTCGCGTTCGAGGCGCACGCGCAGACCCAGTGCGCGGATCTCGTTGTCGCCGTTCGCGCGCAGACCGACTTCCTCGTCGGAGTCCAGGCGCTGCAGCCCGCCCTGCCACTCGACGTCAAGGCCGCGCACCTGCGCGCCCTGCCAGTCCCCCGCCTCGGGCAGCGGCGCCCCGGGCGTGGTGCCCAGGGGCAGATCGACGATCTGGCCGGGATCGAGGTGGAAGACCGCGGAGCGGTAGGCGACGTCGCCGGGCTCCTTGGACTGGTTCTTCACGCGCATCAGGTCGGCGGTCATGAGCTGCACCTCGAAGGGCCCGCTCTTGGCCGAAAGCCGTGCGCCGCCGACGAGGTCGATCTCGTCCGCTTCGACAAGGTCGATCTGCGCGCGCTCGACTTGCTGGAACACGAAGGCCGGCTCACCGCGGCTCTTCGAGCCGATGATGCCGGCGCCGCGCCCGTAGAGCGTGATCGAACTGCCGTTCGGCCAGAGCACCTCGAGCCTGCCGCCCGGCGCGGTGTAGACGCGCGAGCCGGAATGCAGGCGCAGCGACTTGCGGTAGAACGAGAGCGGGAAGCTCGAGGCGTAGCCCGCCGGCCGCACCTGGCACGGATCGGCGTGGCGCAGCACGAGCATCTCTTCGGGGCCCTCCTGGAAGAGCTCGCGGTCACCCGGCGGCAGCGGGTTGGCGAGCGGCTCCATCGGGCCCGGCCAGCGCTGCGTGTTGCCCCAGGGCCAGCGCCACAGGCCACCACAGCCAGGCAGCAGCGCCGCACACGCGAGGATGGCGGCCAGGCTCGCCCCCGCGCTCCTCATCGCGGCTCCTTGACCGGGATGGCGGGGTGGCTGCCGTAGTAGCGCTCGACGAAACCGGTGTCGTGGTCGCCGGCGCGGAAGTCGGAGTGGCGCAGGATGCTGCCGTGCAGCGGGATCGTCGTCTTCGGCCCCTCGATCACGAACTCGTCGAGCGCGCGCAGCATGGTGCGCACGGCGGCGTCGCGAGTGGAGCGGTGGACGAGCAGCTTGCCGATCATCGAGTCGTAGTTCGGCGGAATCCGGTAGCCACTGTAGCAGTGGCTGTCGAGGCGCACGCCCGGTCCGCCGGGCGGGACGAAGAGCTCGATCTTGCCCGGCGAGGGCTGGAAGTCCTTTTCGGGATCCTCCGCGTTGATGCGGCACTCGATCGCGTGCCCGCTCCAGCGCACGTCCTCCTGCTTGAAGGCGAGCCTCTCGCCCGAGGCGATCAGGAGCTGCTGCTGGATCAGGTCCAGGCCGGTGACCATTTCGGTCACGGTGTGCTCGACCTGGATGCGCGCGTTGACCTCGATGAAGTAGAAGCTGCCGTCGCGCGCGAGCAGGAACTCGACCGTGCCGGCGTTGGTGTAGTTCGCCTCGCGCACGACGCGCACGGCCGCTTCGCAGATGCGCGCGCGCAGCTCGGGCGTGAGCGAGGGCGAGGGCGACTCCTCGATCAGCTTCTGGTGCCGGCGCTGCACCGAGCAGTCGCGTTCGCCCAGATGCACGATGTTGCCGTGCTCATCGGCGAGGATCTGCACCTCGATGTGGCGCGGGTTCTCGACGAACTTCTCCAGGTAGACCGTGCCGTCGCCGAAGGCCGCCTTGGCCTCGGACGAGGCCTGGTGGAAACTCGCCACGAGCGAAGGCTCGTTGCGCGCGACGCGCATGCCGCGCCCGCCGCCGCCGGCCGCGGCCTTGATCATGATCGGGTAGCCGATCTGCTGCGCGACCTCGAGCGCCTTCTTTTCGTCCTCGACTGCGCCGTCGGAGCCCGGCACGATCGGCACGCCGGCCTTGCGCGCGAGCTCGCGCGCGCGGACCTTGTCGCCCAGGGCCGCGATCACCTCGGGCGTGGGGCCGATGAAGTTGATCTTGCACGAGCGGCAGACCTCGGCGAAGTGGTCGTTCTCGGCCAGGAAGCCGTAGCCCGGATGGATCGCGTCGGCGTCGGCGACCTCGGCCGCGGCGATGATCGCCGGGATGTCGAGGTAGCTCTTGGCGCTCTGCGGCGGACCGATGCAGATGGTCTCGTCGGCCTGGCGCAGGTACAGCGCATCCGCGTCGGCGGAGGAGTACACGGCCACGGTCTCGATGCCGAGCTCGCGACAAGCGCGGATCACGCGCTGAGCGATCTCGCCCCGATTGGCGATCAATACGCGCCGGAACATCAGTCGGTCTTCACGAGGAAGAGCGGCTGGCCGAATTCGACCGGCTCGCCGTTCTCGACCAGGATCTCGAGGATCTCGCCCGAGATCTCCGACTTGATCTCGTTCATCACCTTCATCGCCTCGATGATGCACAACGTGCGGTCGAGCTCGACGCGCGAGCCGACGCGGACGAAGGCCTCGGCCTCGGGCGAGGAGGAGCGGTAGAACGTCCCGACCATCGGTGAAGAGATCGTGGTGCCCTTGTGTGCGGCCGGCTTCTGGGCCTCGGGCGCCGAGGGTGCGGCGGGGGCGGCGCCCGGCGCCGCGACCTGCGGCACGGGGGCAGCGCCAGCGTGCATGACGTGGACCATCGGCATCGGGACCGCGGGGGCCTCGGGACGGCCGCGCTTGAGGCGCAGCCGCGAGCCGGCCTTCTCGTCCTCGAGCTCGAGCTCGAAGACCTCGCCGTCCTTCATCAACTTGATCAGCCTCTGGATCAGCTTGACGTCCATGCGTGGTTCCGGGGGGGTCTGGACTCTCTGGGGGGGTCGAGCGCCTAGCGCTCGGCGGGCAGCGCGGCGGCGATCTGGAGCGCGTTCAGGGCAGCGCCCTTGCGGATCTGATCACCGACGGCGAAGAAGCATAGCGAGCGCTTCCCCCGTGTTCCCGCTCGAATCCGCCCGACGTGCACCGGGTCGCTGCCTGCGCACTCCAGCGGGCGGGGGCCGTGCGGATCCTCGGTCAGGGCCAGCCCGGGTGCGCGGGCGAGCTCGGCGCGCAAACGATCGAGGTCGAGGTCGGCCCCCAGGCGGCAATGGATGGCCACCGAGTGGCAGCGCTCGACCGGCACGCGCGCCGTCGTGGATTCGACCACCAGCCCGGGCAGGCCGAGGATCTTGCGCAGCTCCTCGCAGATCTTCTGCTCCTCGCCGCTCGTGCCGTCCGGGCCTACGTCGGCGACGGCGGGGATCACGTTCTGGTGCAGGCGCGCGACGAAGGGACTCTGCGGCGGCGCGCCCTGCGCGGGCGCCCCGGAGGCCTCGCGCGCTTCGTAGTGCAAGGTCTCGATGCCCGCGGAGCCGGCGCCCGAGGCAGCCTGGTAGCTGACGAGGATCAGCTCTTCGAGACCGAAGAGCCGCTGCACCACCGCCAGCGGGAGCGCCGCGATCGCGCTGGTGCAGTTGGGGTTCGCGACCAGACGCGGCGCGCCGCGCAGCTCGCCGCCGTTGATCTCGGGCACGACGAGCGGGACGTCGGGGCGCATGCGCAGCGCGCTCGAGAGGTCGATCACGCGCACGCCCGCCTCGCACAGCGCCGGCGCGAGCTCGCGCGAGATCCCGCTCGGCGTGCACAGGAAGGCCAGGTCGGTGCCCTCGAAATCGGTCGCCTCGCGCGTGGACTCGAGCGGCCGCACGTCGAGCTTGACGCGCCCGAGCGCCAACTCGAGCTTGCCGAAGCGCCGCGCGAGGCAGTCGATGCGTTCGCGCGGATGCTCCGCCGCGAGCAGCAGCTGCGCGAGCTCGCGGCCGACGGCGCCCGTGGCGCCGACGATCGCGACGTGCTGGCTGCGGTGGCGGTCGGTCCAGCCCCACGGCGCTCCTTCGTTCCCCGGGATCATGCCGCGTTCCTTGGTGCTCATGAGCTCGTCTTGGCTGCCTTCCAGGTGCCCGATTTCCCGCCGCGTTTCTCGAGCAACTCGAGCGCTTCGATGCGGATGCCGTGGTCGAGTCCCTTGGTCATGTCGTAGATGACCAGGGCCGCCACCGCGGCGCCGGTCATCGCCTCCATCTCGACACCCGTGCGCCCGCGGCACGCCGCGCGGCAGCGTACCTCGAGGCGGTCGCGCCCCGCGCGCACGAACTCGAGGCTGAGGTGATCCAGGCCCAGCGGATGGCACATCGGGATCAGCTCGCCCGTGCGCTTGGCGGCGAGCATTCCGGCGGCGCGCGCGACCTCTTCGACGGCACCCTTGGGACCTTGCGCCGCGAGCACGCGCTCGAGCAGCCCGGGAGGAAAGACGATCGCGGCGCGCGCGAGGGCGGAGCGCGAGCTGACGCGCTTCTTCGACACGTCGACCATGCGCGAGGCGCCCCCCTTGGAAGCCGCCTCGAGGTGGCTCAAGCTGCGCGGCGCGCGACGAGTCCTGGAGGTCCTGCTCTTCATCGAGGGGCGCGACACTCTAGCGCCCTTCGCAGTGCATTTCCTTCCGCACGGCGGGCTGCGGGGCGAAGAATCGGGCAGGGGTATGATTTCCGTTCATGGCCCTGCCGTCGGGGTTCCGAAGCGTACAGTGTCCGCCGCACGCCTGCGAAGCCCGTGGCAACTGCGCCCGGGACGTCCGATCCTCCACCGCGATGATGCGAACCTCCATGCTGCAACGCCTGCTCTACGTCCTGGCCCTCTCCACGCTCGCCTCCTTCTCCCGCGCCCAGGGCTCGGGTGACCTGCGAGCCCTGATCGACCAGCGCGTACAAGCCGCGTCCGGAGCGAGCGTCGAGTCGGCCCTCGAGCAGGCCGGGAACATCGCAGGTCTCGCCACCGACGAGAACCGCGCCGCGCTGCAGGCCGACCTCGACCGCTGGATCGCGCGCGCCGCGGAGCTCTCGGAGCCCGCGCGCATCCTCGTCCTCGCGGCGCGCAGCCGTGTCGGCGAGGCGGACCTGAACGGCATTTCCGCCCAGCTGGTGGCGTTGGTGGGATCGAAGGACGAGTCCGTCGGTCAGGCCGCCGCCTCGCTGCTCTCCGACCGCGTCTTCCGCACGCTGCGCGACAACGAGATCGAGCCGGCGGTGAAGGCGCTGGGCGATGGCGCGAAGGATGCGCAGCGCTCGCCCAGCTACCGCCTCGCCTGCGCCGTCGCCCTGCACGTCCAGGGCCGCGCCGAGGGCCAGCGCACGGCGCGCGCGCTGATGATGGAGTTCCTCGCCTCTTCGGACGCGGGACTGCGCGCGCAGGGTGCGCTCGCCCTGGCCGAGGTCGGCGACCTCGAGACCCCGCGCAAGCAGCTCGAGAGCCTGGCGCTGGTCCCGACCAGCCAGGGCCGCCTCGCGGCGGCGTTCCTGAAGCAGGAGGACATCCGCCGCATCTACGACCGCCGCGCGAAGAACGATCTGGAGTACGCCAAGAAGAGCTCGGAGGACTCCGACCCGGCCGCGCGCAAGGACATGGCGATCCTCGAGAAGTTGATCGACCTCGTGCGTCGCAAGTCGCTCGAGGGCGAGGTCGTCAAGCGCCAGGACCTGATCGACGCGGCTTGCGACGGCTTGATGCGCAGCCTCGACGAGCACTCGAGCTTCATGACGGGCGAGTCCTACAAGAAGTTCGAGCAGGACCTGCTCGCACCCGAGTACGGCGGCATCGGCGCCTACGTCGGCGAGGACCCTGAGGACCACATCTTCACCATCACGCGGCCGATCTACTCGGGACCGGCGTACAAGGCCGGACTCCACTCGGACGACAAGATCGTGCGCATCGACGACTGGCCGACCGTGACGCCCTCGGGCTCGCACGAGCAGGAGGACATCATCAAGCGCCTCAAGGGCAAGCCGGGCACGAGCGTCAAGCTCTACATCTGGCGCCGCGGCATGGATCCTTCGCTGATCGACCGCCCCACCGAGGACATGGCGCTCACGATCACGCGCGCGGAGATCACGATCCCGCCCGTCAACGCGCAGCTCCTGCCCGGCAAGATCGGTCTGGTCGAGCTCTCCTCCTTCACACGCGTCGCGAGCGAGGAGCTCTCCAAGCAGCTGAAGGGGATGCTCGATCAGGGCATGAAGGGCGTGATCCTCGACCTGCGCAATGACTCCGGCGGCCTGCTCACCGAGGCCTGCAACGTCGCCAACCTGATGCTCCCCAAGGGCAAGCTCGTCGTCTCGACCGAGAACCGCGCCGACAAGAGCGAGAAGCTCTACACGCGCGAGGAGCCGTTGATCCCCGCCGACATGCCCGTCGCCGTGCTCATCAATCGCTTCAGTGCCTCGGCCTCCGAGATCGTCTCGGGTGCGCTGCAGGACCACGAGCGCGCGGTGCTCGTCGGCCAACGCAGCTACGGCAAGGGCTCGGTGCAGAATCTGCTCCCGATCCCCGGCGAAGACGACGACCGCTTCATCGACGAGAACGGCAACGGACGCTTCGACAACTGGGAGAAGCTGACGCTCGACCGCAACGGCAACGGCGAGTTCGACTTCGCGCCGCGTGCGCGCATGACGATCGCGCGCTACCTGCTGCCCTCGGGCCGCTCGATCCACCGCCAGATCGCCGAGGACGGCACGCTCATCTCCGAAGGCGGCGTCGTGCCCGAGCTCGTCGTCGTGCCGCGCCGCATCGAGGGCTGGCGCGCCGAAGAGATGTACCGCCTCGTGCGCCGCGAGCACAAGATCCGCGACTGGGTCGAGCAGAACTACGCGAAGGACCGCGAGGTCTTCAAGCAGCTCGCGACCTGCGACGAGGACGACGTCTCGCGCTACCCGGGCTTCCAGGAGCTGTTCGACAGCCTCAAGACCGTGCTGCCGCAGCAGGACGTGCGCATGCTCGTGCGCAGCGAGGTACGCCGGCGCGTGCAGGACGACCGCGGCGCCGCCTTCCCCGACGGCGACTTCGAAGAGGATCTGCAGCTGCAGGCCGCGATCACCAGCGTGCTCGACCGCCTGCACGAGAAGTCGAGCGACATCCCCGAGTTCGCGCGCACCTTCGATGCGCCCGCTCCCAAGGAAGCCGGCCCGCAGCTCGTGACCGCCGCCTCGCGCGACGACCAGCTCTCGCGCCTCAAGAACGCGCTGACGCTCGTCACCGACGCCAAGGAGCACGGCCAGATCGACGCCAAGACCGCCGCCGAACTCGAGCGCGCCCTCCAGGACGCCCTCAAGCCCGGCGATCAACCGCGCTGAATCCCAGCCCTCCGCGACAGCCGATCGGCTGAGCTCCCGCGTTTGTTGCGTACGGTGCCAGTCCAATCAACACACAAAGTCCGCCGGCGCCGTTCGCGCCGGCGGACTTTGTGTGTTGATTGGACTGGCACCGTACGCAACAAACCGCCGCGTCCCCGCGACCGGGTCAGCGCCCCCCGCGATCGGGTGAACGTCTCCCGCGACCGGGTGAACGTCTCCCGCGAAAGGGTCTGCGCCTCCCGCGACAGGGTTCGCCTCGCGCGCGAGAGGGTCAGCGAGCCGCGCGCTTCCCGTCTTTGTCCGCGATCTCGGCCAGAACCGGGAGCAGGAACTCGCGGCACAGGATGACGATCGTCGCGGTCAGTGGGAGGGCGATCAGCAGTCCGAACATGCCCATCGAGGAGGCGCCCGCCATCAAGGCGAAGATCACCACGATCGGGTGCAGCCCCAGGCTCTCGCCGAGGATGCGCGGCAGCAGCAGGTAGTTCTCGATCATCTCGGCCACGAAGAACACCAATCCGACGTGCCAGAGCGCGGTCACCGCCTCGAACTCGAGCATGCCGACCATCAGCGCGAGCACGAATCCGACGAGCGAGCCGACGAAGGGCACGAGCGAGAGAAAGCCGGTTCCAAGGCCGAGCAACAGCGCGAAATCGACGCCGGCGAGCCACAGGCCCAGCGCCAGGATCCCGCCCTTGATGACGCACACGAGCAGGCGGCCTCGGAAGAAGTTCGCCAGCACTTCGCCCACCTGCCCGCCGATGCGGATGATGCGCTCTCGGTCGCGCCGCGGGAGGTAGCGCGCCACGAAGGTGTGGATGCGCTCCAGCTCGAAGAGCAGGAACCAGGTGTAGATCGGCAGCAGCACGAGCAGCCCGAAGAACTCCATCACAGAGCCGAAGACGCCCTTGAGCACGCCGTAGCCCGCCCCCAGCGCGCTCGAGGCGACCCTGCCCGCGGTCTCGCTGCGCTCGGGCGTGAGCCAGGACTGCCACCACTCGCGGAACATCTTGGTCAGGTCCTCGGCGCGCCACTCGTCGACGGGCTTCTGTTCCTCGCCTGCAGGAGCTTCGCCGGTGGGCTTGGGCGGCGTGTCGCGCGGAAGGTGCTCGAGAACCCAGTGGATCTGCGGCCGGTACTTGACCAGCGCGTCGTCGAGTCGCTGCGTGACCTTGGCGCCCAGGCCCTCCTCGCTGGCGAGCTCGCGCGCGAGGCCACGGCCCTGGAAGAAGGCCACCGAGCCGCTCGCCATCAGCAGCACGGCGAAGGCACCGAAGATGAAGTTGACCGCGCGCTTGCGCTTCCACCCGCGCCGCTCGAGGCTCAGCACCAGCGGGTGCAGGACGAAGGCCAGCAGGTAGGCGAGGATCAGCGGGTTCAGGACCGAGCGCACCGTCCAGCAGAACCAGACGACGATGAGCGCGAAGATGGCGAGCGCGATGCGGCGCCAGGTCGGGGTCAGGCGATCGATCATGCGTCAAATCCCCTTGGAGCCGCCCGCGCGCGGAAAGAGCTCCGGCGGCAACTGCGGCCGGTAGCCGGTGACGAAGGCACGGTCGAAGTCGAGGTCCGAGCGAAAGTCCTCGATCGTGTCGTTCTCCTGGCGGTTCAACATGCCCGCTTCGACGAGCAGGAACACGATCTGCCCCCAGTCGATCGACTCGCGCACACCCCAGCGGCGCCAGACCTCGGCCGCGAGCGGCCCGAAGAGCTCGCTGGCGTGCTCGCGCAGTCCGGCGAGCAGCTCCTGGCCGGTGACGTGCCGGTCCGTGCCCTCGTTCGCCTCGCGCCCCGCCAGGCGTACGGCGTGCTCGAGCGACTCGAAGAGGAAGGCGAAGGCCTCGGGTGCGTAGCGCTTGTCGCGCAGCGCGAGCTTGCGCAGGGGGTCGTTCATCGCTGGGCGCTCCGGTCGCGGCGCGGGCCGCGCAGGGCGAGCAGCCCGCGTTCGAGCAGCCCCTCCCCGGCCAGATTGCGCTCGACATCCTGACGCGCGGAGCGGAGCTCTGCCAGTCGGCGCTCGCGCGAGGCCGCCGGAAGGCGCGCGAGCTCGGCCGCGCCCGCGCCATGCGCCAGCTGCACGGGGTCGACGCCCGCCGCCGCGCGCTCGGCGTCGAGCAGCAGGCCGAGGGCGAGGTCGAGGAAACTGCGCGCGCGCGAGCGCAGCAGCGCTGCCGGCGTCTCGCCGTGGAACTCGCCCGGGAGCTCGAGCAGCTCTTCCAGCGCCTGCGCCCGACCGATTTCACCGCGCAGCACGGACCAGGCCAGTTCGAGCTGCCGGCCTGCGTTTTCGCGCGCGTGGCTCAGCGCACGGCCCGGCGCGCCCTGCGCCCAGCGCGCGAGCGGCTCGGCCGCCGCCAGGTCGACGCCCTTGCGGCGCAGCACCGTGCGCACGTCCTCCAGTTCCAGCGTCCCGAAGGCGACGCGCACGCAGCGCGAGATCGTCGTCGGCAGCAGCCGGTCGATGCGCGAGGTCTCGAGCACGAGCAGCACGCGCTCGCCCGGTTCCTCGAGCGTCTTGAGGAGCGCGTTCTGCGAACTGGCGTTCATGCGGTGGGCGTCGCGCAGCAGCACGACGCGCCAGCCGCCTTCGCGCGCGCGCAGCGCCAGGAAGTCCCCCAGCGAGGCGCCCTGCGCGGAATCCCCGCCCGCGCGCACGCGCTCGACGAGGATCGCGTCCTCGCCCTCGGTCTGCGCGTCGATCACGAACAGGTCCGCGTGGCTGCCGGCCGCGAGCTGGCGGCAGGCGCCGCAGCTCCCGCAGGCGAAGGCGGGTCCGCGCTCGCACAAGAGGCCTGCGGCGAGGGTGTGCGCCGCGAGAAACTTGCCCACACCCTCCGGACCGTGGAAGAGCAGCGCGTGAGCGAGGCGGCCCGCGCGCGCGGCACGCAACAGGCCCTCGACGAGCTCGCGGTGGCCGAGCAGTTCAGCCGAGGACACGCGCGACCTCCTGATCGAGGGCCGCCGCGACTTGCGCGGGTGCCGCCGCGGCGTCGATGCGTACCAGCCGCGGGTCGAGTTCGGCGTAGCGCGCGTAGCCGCGGGCGACCGCGCGCTGGTAGTCGAGGTCGCGCCGCTCGATGCGGTCGCTCGCCGCGCCGCGGCGCTCCAGCGCACGCTCGAGCGGCAGGTCGAGCCAGAGCACGAGGTCGGGCTCCGGCGAACCGGCCCAGCCGCGCAGCAGCGCGAGCACCGCCTCCTCGCCCAGGCCGCCCGCGACCGCCTGGTAGGCGAAGGTCGAGGGATGGAAGCGCTCGCAGACCACGTGCTCCCCGCGTGCGAGCGCCGGTTCGACGAGCTCCTCGAGCATCTGAGCGCGCGCCGCGGCGAAGAGCAGCGTCTCCGCGCGCGCGCCGATCGGGTGCTCACGCGCGAGCAACAGTTCGCGCAGTCCCTCGCCTAGCGCCGTGCTGCCCGGCTCGCGCAGGTGCTGCACGACCCGGCCGCTCGCAAGCCGCAGGCGCCGCGCGAGCCCATCTGCCTGCGTGCTCTTCCCGCAACCGTCGATGCCGTCGAGCACGAGGAAGCGGCCGCGATCGGAGCTCTGGGCGCGAGGGGCCATGGGCGGAGGATTCTGCGCCGCGCCGGGCGGCGGAGCAACCGCCGGTGCTCGTGGAAGTGCCCGCGCGGATGGTGTAGAACCGCTGCTCGAAGGGGATCCGCGCCTTGGCCCACGAATTCGAATGCCGGGACGAAGCGCAAGGACGCGCCTGCCGCCTGCGGGTGCGCGCACAACCCGGAGCGCGTCGAGAGGGCCTCGCGGGGACCTGGAACGGCATGCTCAAGCTCGCCGTCAGCGCCCCTCCCGAGGACGGGCGCGCCAACGACAGCCTCGCGCGCCTGTTGTGCGAGCTGCTCGATCTGCGGCGCAACCAGGTCGCGCTCGTCGCCGGCGAGCGCGCCCGCAACAAGGAGTTCCGCGTCGAGCTCTCGTGTCCCCAGGTGCGCACGCGCCTGGCGGAACGGCTCGACCCGGACACGAAAAATCCATGAAGGACTGCCCGCTCGATCGTTCCGTCGAAGCCACGCTGGGCGAGCTCGCCGAGCGCGGCATCGCAGCGCCGCACGCGCTCTTCCTGCTCGGCACGGGCGCCGGACTGCTGCCGCAGAAATTGCGCCAGGGCGGTGCGCTGCCGCTGCGCGAGCTCGAGTCCGCGCCGCGCGCGTGGCGCGAGCTCGAGCTCTTCCACGGTGAGCTCGCCGGCGTACCCGTGTGGATCCTCGAGGACGCGCCCGGCGCGCCCGAGCTCGGCAATACGCTGCCCGCCGACGAGCCGGCGTGGGTCGCGGGCTGGCCCTGCTGGCTCGCCGCCTCGGCCGGCGCGAGCGTGTGCGTGCACACCTCGGCGGGTCCGGCGCTCCCCCTCGCCGAAGTCGGCGCAGCCGAGCCGGGGATGATCGCGATCGTGCGCGACCACCTGAACCTCTCGGGGCGCACGCCGCTCGTCGGGCTCTCGGAGTCCCGCTTGGGCCCGCTCTTCCCCGACCAATCGCGCCTGCACCACGAGGAACTGCGCAAGCTCGCGCTCGCGCGCGCGCGCAAGCTCGGTCTGCCCTGCTGCGAGGCCGTCGTCGCCTGCGTCGGGGGCCCCGCGCTCGAGACGCCCGCCGAACGGCGCTACTGGGCGCGCGCCGGCGCGGACGTCGCCGTGCAGGAACTCGTCCACACGCTGCACGCTTGTGCGCACGCCGGCCTCTCCGTGCTCGAACTCGTGGCCGTCACCGACCGCGGCGAATCGGTGCAGGACATGGCTGGACTCGTCGCACAGTCGCTCGCGATCGCGCCGGGCCTCGAGGACCTGCTCTTCGAGCTCGCGCCCGCGATCGGCGCCGCAGCGGCCGCGCTGGGGATCGAGGAGCGGGCCTGAGGCGCGCGCGATGACGCCCAAGCCCCGCATCGCGGTCTTCGTCTCGGGCTCGGGCCGCAGCCTGGAGAACCTCGCCGAGCGCATCGGCACCGGTGAGCTCCAGGCGCAGCTCGCGCTGGTCGTCTCGAGCCATCCCAAGGCCTTCGCGCTCGAGCGCGCGCAGCGCCTTTCGATCCCCGCACTCGTCGTCGATCCCGCTCGCGCGCTCTCCCCCGTCGAATTCTCGCGCGAGGCCTTTGCCGCGGCACACGCGGCGGGCGCCGAACTGGTCGTGCTGGCCGGATTCCTGCGCCTGCTGGTGATCCCAGAGGAGTGGATCGGCCGCGTGCTCAACATCCACCCCTCGCTGCTGCCCAAGTACGGCGGCAAGGGCTTCTACGGCGACAAGGTGCACGCGGCCGTGCTCGCGGCGGGCGAACACGAGACGGGCTGCACGGTGCACTACGTCACCAACGAGTACGACAAGGGACCGGTGCTGTTGCAGCAGAAGGTAGCGGTGAGCGCGGGCGACGACGTGCACGCGCTCGCCACGCGCGTCTTCGAAGCCGAGAAGGAAGCCTTGCCCGCGGCGATCCGCGAGCACTTCGAGCGCGCCGCGCGCTAGCGACCCGCGCTACTTGCCCTTCGCGAGCCAGCCCAGGTAGCGCCACTCGAGGCTGTCGACCGAGCCGTTCTTGCTCGAGAGCGGCACGCCGTAGATCTCGAGCACGACGTCCTCGAAGGTCTTCGACTCGTCGCGCGCGGCGAGCGCCTTCATCAGCTGCTTCCACTTCACCGCGCTGGGAGCCGCGCCCGCCTTGTCGCCCATCGTCTCCAGGTACCACGCGAAGCCGCTGCGGTAGGCGCGGAAGAACTCCTTGTAGTCGGCGATGATGTCCTGCGAGGGGTAGGCCTTGTCCCCGGCGGCCTTGCCGAAGAAGGGGGCGCACACCAGTCCCTTGCTGGTCATGTCCTCGGACACGAGCAGGAAGTGCGCGTCCTTGTCCTTGGCGACGATCGGATCCAGATCCGCGGGCTTCTCGTGCAGCATCTGCTTCTGCGCCTGCTTCTGGCCGTTGCGCAGCGCCTTGGCGTAGTGGTCCTTGCCCATCCCCTCGTGCCACTGGTTCTTGGCGACGCCGTCGAAGGGTGCCGCGGGAATGGCCGGCAGCGTGCCGCCGTTGGGATCGCCGCCGGGCACGAACTTCTCGTAGGGCTGCGTCCGCGCGCCGGTGGTGCCGCGGCCGCCGTCGCCCTCGAGCGCGTTGCAGCTGCCGCACACCTCGATGGCCATGTTCATCGCCATCGCCTGCTGCAGGTGCAGCGCGTCGTTGTCGCCGTAGTACATCCACAGGAGCGCCAGCGTCGCCTGCTGCACCGCGTGTTCGAGCTTGCCCGTCGGCTCGAACTTGTTCATCGGCATGCAGGTCTTGAATTCCTTGTCGTAGACCCAGGGCGGGTACTCGAGCGCGACGACGAAGTTCCACTCGAGCCAGAACGTGGTCCACATGGTGGCGTCGGCAGTCCACAGCTGCGCCTGCTGCGTCGAATCGACGAGCCCCGTGTAGCCGAGCAGTTCCACGAAATCGCGCCGGGTGGGCGCAAAGAGGATCGAGAGCGGCGCACCGTTCTTGGGCGCCAGGCCGAGCGCGTCGGGATGGCAGAGCGTGTCGCGCAGGTGTTCCGCGGCGGTTTTCTGGGCCTCGCTGGCAGCAAAGAGCGTGAACAGGCTCTTGTCCGTGGCGCTCTCGACCTTGGCGAGGGCCGCGGGTTTCCAGGTCTTCAGCCAAGCCTTGAGCGTTTCGATGTCCGCCAGCGGAGCGGCGGTGGCCGGTTCGCCCTTCGCGAGCCACTCGATCCACGTGCGCTCGGTGTCGAGCAGCGCACCCGCGAGCGCGCGCAGGTCCTCGACCCCGCCCTTCTGCGAGAGCGCCCAGGCCGGGTAGGCGATGTCGAAGAGGCCCAGTTGCAGGCGCGCGCAGTGATCGGCGAGCAGCTTGTCCGCGGGCGCGTCCGCCGCGCTCGCGGCGTGCAGGCGCTCCTTCAAGAAGCCCTGCCCGAGCGCGGCGTAGTCGGGGTGATCCTCGTCCGAGAGGGGCAGGAACGAGGGGGCGAGGGCGAGGGCGAGGGTGGCGATCACGGCAGGGTCTCCTCGGAGGAAGCGCGGGGGGCGGACGGCGACGGTAACTCCCTACCGAGGTGCGCGAGGAGGGTCACGAGGCTCTTCACGTCGTCAAGGTTGTGTTGGAAGACCCCCTCGAGCCGATGCGGACGCCCGTGGAGGAAGTCGAACCAGGCCGCGGGCGCGAAGGACCCCGGCAGGTCGTCCTCGCGCTCGACTCCGCACAGCTGGGACTCGAGCGTGCGCAGACGGCAGTCGCCGAAGTGGCCGCGGTAGCGCCGCCGCAGCGGCCAGTACAGATCCAGGTGGGGCTTCTCCGCAAAAGGCGGCTCGATGCCGTGCATGCGCATCTTGTCCTCGAGTCGGTGCCTGTCGAAGGACTTGCCGAAGAAGCTGACCACGTAGGCGGCCGCGCGGATGCGCTCGGCGACGTGCGCGAGCAGCGCCTGTTCTTGCGCCGGTTCGGGCAGGAAGCCCTGCCAGACCTCGAAGCGGCCGGCTTCGAACGCGCCCAGGCCGACGAGCCAGACGTAGGTGCCGCTGCCGCCCGAAAGGCCCGTGGTCTCGGTGTCTAGGTACAGCGCGTGCGCGGGATCGAGGTCGGCGATGCGCTCGTCGCGCGCCTCGCGCGCGAGCAGCGCGCGGTCGGCGGAGAGCGCGTCGCAGAGCACCAGCCCGCCGTGGCGCTCTGCGGCCGTGCGGCGCGCGAGCACCGTGCCCTCCTGTACGAGACGTTCGGGCGGGATCGCGACCGGCACACGCGCCGCGCGGCGCGCGAGCCGTTCGCGCACGCTCGAGGCGGGCGGCGGGCTGGCGCGCTCGTCCTCCCGGCGCAGGCGCGCCAAGCGTTCGCGCAGGCTCTCGCTCACGCGGGTGCCTCGGCATTCTCGGCCGTCTCGGCCTGGGAGTTCGCGTCCCCGGCGAGTTCGCGCGGCGCGAGCGTCGGACCCGCGAGCAGGTGCTCCAGCAAGCGCCGCGCGGTCTCCTTGCCGAGCGCGCCGACCTCCTCGAGCGGGCCAACGCAGGCGGGGCAACCGTGCGTGCAGGCGCAGCGCACGATCACTTCGAGCGCCGCGCCGAGCAGCTCGCGGTGCGAGCGGAAGAGGATCTCCGACAGACCGACGCCGCCCTGCACCGCGTCGTAGAGGAAGATCGCGGGCTTGCGGAAGTGCGGCGAGCGCACCTGGGTCGAGAGGCCCAGGTCGCGCGGCTGGCAGGAGAGCACGAGCGGCGCGACGCGGCGCAGCAGCATGCCCAGGCCGCGCCAGGCGGCGCCGCGGTCGCCCCCCATCAAGCCCAGATCGGCGGCGCTCGGCTCCGAGAGCGTCAGCACGAAGGCCTCGCTGTCGAGCTCCTCCGCGGGCAGATGGATGTCCTCGGCGCCGACGTTCTCGCGCGTGTAGAAGCGGATCTTCTTGTACTGCGTCGCAAGCGTGGTGACGTGTACCTCGCCGCGCCAGATCGACCAGTCCTCGGCCGTCCCGCCATCGGGCTCGGGCTGCGTGCGATCGCGCGCCGCGCGCTCCTCGAGGCGCAGGACGCGCACGTCGACGTCCACCTCGGCCTCGGTGAAGTAGTCGCTCTCGACCGCACGTGCGTAGGCACGGCGGTTCTTGTGGTCGAAGGTCTCGATCTTCCAGGTCTCGCCTTCGACCTGGTAGATCGCCCCCTGGTGCACGGTCGTGATCGAGGCCGCGCGGTCGATCTCGCCGATCGCCTTCTTGGTCGAGGCGTCGAGCACAAGCACGTTGTCGGGGTCCTCGCCGCCGAGGTTGACGTCCTGCGCGGGGTAGGCGTCCGCCATCCACCACCAGGTCCCCTCGCGCTTCGTGAGGAAGCGCGACTCCTCGGCCAGGTAGTCGAGCACCGCCGCGGCGTCGCGCGCGCGGCCGAAGCCCGCGTCCGAACCGATCTCGCCGTCGGCATCCGCGCGGAAGGGCAGCTCGAAGGCCGCGCACTTCAACTGCTCGGAGAGGATCACCAGGTTGTCAGGGTCCAGCCCGAGTTTCTCCTGCGGCGTGCCGAAGAGCTGCTCGGGGTGGTGCGCGAGGTACTGGTCCACCGGATCCGAGCGCGCGATCAGCACCGCCAGCGAGGGCTTCTGTCGCCGGCCGACGCGGCCCGCGCGCTGCCAGAACGAGGCCTGTGAGCCGGGGTAGCCGACGAGCACCGCGACGTCGAGCGCGCCGATGTCGATGCCCAGTTCGAGCGCGTTGGTCGAGACGACGACCTTGACCTTGCCCGTGCGCAATCCGACCTCGATCTCGCGCCGCAGGTCGGGCAGGTAGCCGCCGCGGTAGCCGCGGATCTCCTCGGGCGCGAGCCCCAGCGCTGGCGCGGCCTCCTTCAGGTAGCGCGTGAGCACCTCGACCGCGGTGCGTCGCTGACAGAAGAAGATCGTCTGGTGTCCGGGTCCGCAGAGCTTGCGCGCGAGCTCGCGCGCCTCCTCGAGCGCGCTCGAGCGCAGCCCCGCGACCGCGTTCAAGAGCGGCGGGTTGTAGACGCCGAAGGTGCGCATCCCCGAGGGCGAAGCGTCCTCGGAGATCACGCGCACCGGCCGGCCGACGAGGCGCTCGGCGTGCGCGCCCGGCTCGCTGAGCGTCGCTGAACACAGCAGGAAGCGCGGGTTGCTGCCGTAGTGCCGCGCGATGCGTACGAGTCGGCGCAGCACGTTCGCGACGCTCGAACCGAACACGCCCGAGAGCGTGTGCACCTCGTCGATCACGACGAACGCGAGGTCGCGGAAGAGCTCGCTCCATTTGGCATGGTTGGGAAGGATCCCCGCGTGCAGCATCCAAGGGTTCGTGAGCACGAGGTGGCCACGGTCGCGCAGCGTGCGGCGCACCGAGGGCGGCGTGTCGCCGTCGTAGGTGCAGGCGTGCCAGTCCTCGCCCAGCTGTTCGACCTCTTGCGTGAGCACGGCGGACTGGTCCTGGCCGAGCGCCTTGGTGGGAAAGAGGAACAGCGAGCGCGCGCGGCCCTGCGTCTGGAGCAGGCGCTGCAGCACGGGCAGCGTGTAGCAGAGCGTCTTGCCCGACGCGGTCGGTGTCGCAACGAGCACGTCCTCGCCCGCGAGCGCGGCGCGCACGAAGCGCGCCTGGTGCTCGTAGAGCTCGCTCATCCCGCGCGCGCGACACATCGCGACGAGGCGCGGGTCGATGCCCTCGGGGAAGGGTTCGACGCGCGCGACGCGCGGCGGCACGACTTGCCAGCGCTCGAAGCGCGTGCGCCAGCGCGCCTCCGATTGCAGCGCGCGCACGAGCTCGCCGAGATCCTGCGCCCCGCGCGCACGCCGCGCGCCGCCCTTCCTTGCATCACCGCTCAATCGAGTTCCCCCGCTGCAACCCGCCGCCCCGCGCGGCCGGTTAGGCAGATGTTAGGGTTCCCGCCTCGCAGCCGCAAGCCTCTCTCAGGGCTTGCCCAGGATCGCCAGCAGGTGCTCGTGCAGCTTCTGGTCCTTCGCGACCGCGCGCGACTTGTCGTACACGATCTCGACCTCCTCGCCCTGCTCGCCCTCGCGCGAGCGGCCGACCCAGATCGTCTGCTTCTGGTTGAAGTCGTTCTCGAACTCGACCTTCACCGGATCGTCCCAGGGCGCGTCGCTCGGAATGCGCGGCGCGAGGTAGCGCGCGGCGCGCAAGAAGCACAGCGAATCGAGCACCGGGTAGAGTTCCTTGGCCTCGTCGTCGCTGCCGACGCGCGACCACTTGCCGAGCGAGTTGTGCTGGTAGTGCAGGTCCTTGCCCAGGCCCTGGATCAGGAGCGTGTGCTGCGAGTGCTCGGCGATGTCGACGAGCTTCGAGCTCCAGAAATGCTCGATCGGCTCGCTGGCGGCCGCGTACATCGCGAGCGGTGCGAGCGAGCAGGCGGCCTCGCCGCGGCGCTGGAAGAGGCGGTACTCGACGCCGCCCTTGCCCTTGACCACGTCGCCGAACCAGCCGCCCTGCGTCTCGCCGCCGACGGCGACCCACAGCGCGGGGCCCTCGCCGCTCTCGGGCACGGTCTCGCCGACGCGGAAGTCCTCGAGCGTGGTCTTTTCGAGCATTCCGAGCAGCGCGCTGACCTTGTCGGCGTCGGCCCAGAGCGCCTTGTCGAGCGCCTTCTCGCCCTTGCGGCGCATCGCGACGTGCCAGGCCTTGCCTTCCGCGGTGAAGTACAGATCGCCCTCGGGCCGCTGCAGCGTGATCGTCGTCACGTCCTCGCGCCGCGCGCGCAGGACGCGCGGGTCGAGCATGTCCGCAAGCGGGAAGCCCACGAGCCAGATGTTGCGCTGCTCGAAGCCCCACACGAGGCCCAGACCCTCGCGCATCCCGTACCAGATCTGCCCCTCGGCGTGGCCCGGCCGGGCGAGCAGCAGGCCGGTTTTCGATCCGTCGCGCAGCGTCAACTCGAGGCGCAGTTCGGGATCGTCCAGGCCGTAGTTCGCGACCGGCGCGCCGAGCTCATCGTAGTAGCCCGCGTGCTGCATCGCGGCCAGGCCCTGCAGCCAGGTCATGACCAGCGTCGGGTCGAGCTGCAGTCCGCCGGCGGGTTCGAGCGAACGCCAGCCTTGTTCGGTGTTCTCCAGGTCGAGGTCGGCCTTCGCGGGCTGCGTCGCGCCCTCCTGCAAGAGCGAGCCCTCGCGGTGCACGTGCACGACGTCGAGGATCGTGAACTCGAGCGCGAGCTGCGTCTTGAAGTCCTGCAGGTCGCGGTCGAGCGCGGTGTGCAGCTCGCGGCCGCTGCGCAGGTAGTGGTCGCGCACGCGCACGTTGACGCTGCGGTTGTCCGCGTCGAGCGCGCCGAACTCCACGCGTTCGTGGTGACTCTTCCCGTCGAGCAGCTCTTCGATCTCGAGCACCAGGCGCGGCGGCGAGAAACCCAGCTGCACGGGGTCGCGTTCGCTCTTGGGGACTTCGCGCCCGCGCGCCGCGAGTGCGGTCTGCAGCAGGTGGTCCACCTGCCAGAAGTTGGCCGGAACGGCACTCGGGTCGATCAGGCGCCAGCCACCGTGTTCGTCGCGCTCGATGCGCATGTGCCAGTCGCGCCCGATGTTCTCGGCGACGATGCAACGCACGCGCCCGGCGTCGAAGCCGGGGAAGAGCGCCTCGTCCTGCTGCGCGTCGTGCTCGAGATCCTTCTTCACGCTCGCGTACCACACGGCGCCCACGCCGACGACGAGCAGCAGGAGCACCAGTTCGCGCATCCACTTCACCGGCGCCGCCTCCAGGCCGTGAACAGGCCCAGCAGCAACGAGAGCAGCGGCAAGGCGATCACGAGCGCGAAGTTCGTGCGTGCGACCTTGCTCTCGTCCTGCATGTCCAGGCGGTGCTCCTCGGGCACGCGCGCGCCGACGCTGACGCGCCAGTCGCGTGCCGCGGCCCAGTTGAAGGCATTGAGGAACAGGTCGCGGTCGGCCTCGAAGTTGCCGTTGACCGCGCACATCGCGGCGCCGAAGACGAACACGTGCGCTTCGGGGCGCTGGTCCTCCGCGTTGCGCAGCGGCGCGCCCGCGCCCAGCTGCGGCGGGAAGAGGATCGCGGCGCCGAGCACGAAGGGCCGGCGGCTCTCGTCGGCCGACGGTTTCCAGTCTCCCACCTTCGCGCCCTCTTCGGGCAGGTCGAGCCACGAGCCCTCGACCGCGCGCAAGACCGGCAGGACGGTCGAGCCGGGGAAGCCGCGGCCGACGTCGAGCGCGTGCGCGTTGAGGATCGCGACACGCCGGCCGCTGCGGCGCAGCGGTTCGACGATCGGGTGCTGCGACAGGCCGGTCTGGTCGACCAGCTGCTGTCCGCACTGCGCATTGCCGGTCTGGGGCCGGCCCGAGACGTCCACCTGCGGCGCGCAGACCAGGCCCTTCTCGGCGATCTCGAGGCCCCAGGGCGAAGCGAGCTGCCGCAGCGAGTCCTGCGGCGGGAGCGGATCGGGCGCGGGCATGGCCACGAAGCGCCCGCCGCGCTCGACGTAGCGTTTGAGCGCCAGGAACTCGTTGGGCGCGAAGGGCTGCACCGGCCCGATGCTCGCGAGCACGCGGCAGTCCTCGGGCAGTTCGGGCGTCTTCTGGAAGTCCCAGCTGCCGACCACGAAGCCGTCGGCCTCGAGCGCAGCCTTGAACTTCGAGAGGCCGAGGAACTCCGCGCTCTCCAGGTCGTACTCGCCGTGTCCGATCGTGAACAGCACGCGCGGCGCGTCGTTGCGCGCGACCTTCATCAGCGCGTTGACGAGCGCCTCCTCGCCGCGGAAGGAGACCATGCTCGGCGGGCGCGGGACGCCCTGCATGCCTGCGGGATCGCCCTTGTCGAAGTCGGCGATGTCGCCGCGCAGCTTGACCAGCGCGTGGCGCTTGCCGGCCGAGATGCCGAGCAGGCCGCCGGGCTCGACCTCGCGCGTGCCCAGTTCATTGAGGCGCGTCTGCGAGAGCTCGTCGAGTCGGCCCGAGGAGAGGTCGTGCTGCACGAGGCGCACGCGGCCTCCCGAGGCGTCGCGCAGGATGTAGAGCAGCCGCCGCACGCGCTCCTGGGCGCGGATCACCAGTTCCTCGAGCGGGTACTCGGCGGCGCGGAAGAAAATGTCGATCGTCACGTCCTCGGGCAGCTGCGCGAGCACTTCGAGCGCCGCCGGCTCGAGCGTGTTCTCCGAACCGCGCGTCCAGTCGAAGCGCCAGCGCACGCTCGTGCGCTCCGAGAGCCGCGTGAGCAGCAGCGCGAGCAGCGCAAAGAGGAACGCCGCGAGCGCGAACTGCACGCCAAAGCGCAGGCGCGTGGCGCGCCCCGCGCTCTCCGCTGCGGGCTGCTTGCCTAGCGCCATCGCCGGGCCTCCAGTGCGCGCGTCGAGAGGAACAGGAAGAAGGCCGACCAGGCCAGGAAGAAGACCACGTAGGCCGTGTCGATCACGCCGAAGACGAAAGCGCTGCGCAGGTGCGAGGGCACGTCGACCGTCTCGCTCGCGATCGCCAGCGCGGTGACGCCCGAGAGGCCCGCGAGCAGCGGCAAGAGTACGATCACGAGGTTGATCACGACCGCGGCGAAGGCCGCGACCACGGGCGTGCCGGTCAAGCTGCTCGTCCACAGGCCCGTGCCGCAGAAGAGCGCCGAGCACAGCACGGCACCCAGCCAACTGGCGCACACCACCCCCCAGTCGATCGGCGCGCCTTGCCAGGCGAGCACGCCCGCGTAGACGAACACGCTGCCCCACAGGATGCCCATGAAGGACAGCGCCGCCGCGAACTTGCCGCAGATCACCGCCACGTCGCTGACCGGCGCGGTGAGCAGGTACTCGAGCATCCCCGTGCGCGACTCCTCGCTCAGCATGCGCATCGTGAGCAGCGGCGGGAAAAGCACGCACAGCGCCCAGAACACGAAGGACTCGCCCAGCGAGAAGCGCAGCGCGAGATCGACGTCACCGCCGCTGCCGCGCAGGTAGATCAGGAACAGGTAGCCGTTCAGGAGCAGCGCGATGCACAAGAGCGTCCAGGCCAGCGGGCCGAGGAACAGAGCCGCGAGCTCGCGGCGGTAGATGGCACCGAATCCGCGCATGCGCTAGTCCGGCTTGGGGCCCGCCGGCGGCGCGGGGGGGTCGTCCTTCGAGACGGGCCGCGAGAGGTCGCGCTGCGCGCCGCGATCGAAGGGGTTGAGCGAGTAGATCTGTTTCTCGGGCGCGGGCGCGGGAGCCGCTTTCGAGGCCGGGACGGCCGTCGCGCGCCCCAGATCGATCTCGACGCGCTCGGGAGCGGTGTGCACGGCCGCGGGGGCCGCCGCGGGAGCGGCCGCCACGGGCAGCGGCTCGTCCTGGCCGATCGCGAAGCGCGCGAAGATCTGTTCCAGCGTCGGCGCACGCCACGAGAGTTCGCGCAGCGCCCAGCCGCGCATGCTCGCCAGCGCGCCGGCCTCCTCGCGCAGGTCGGTCTCGCACACGAGCTCGAACTGCTGGTGGATCCCCGCCTTCCCGCAGTCGCGCACCGAGCTCACGCCGGCGATCGAGCCCAGCAGGCGCGCGGCCGAGCCCGCATCCTTGCCGAGCACGGCCTCGATGCGCACGTGGCTGCCGCCGGCCAGGCGCGCGACGAGCTCCCCGCGCGTGCCGTCGGCCGCGATGCGGCCTTTGTGCACGATGATCACGCGCGGACAGACCGCTTCGATCTCGGGCAGGATGTGCGAGGAGACCAGCACCGTGTGCTTCTGGGCCAGGTCGAGCAGGATCGAGCGCACCTCGATGCGCTGCAGCGGGTCGAGGCCGCTCGTCGGCTCGTCGAGGATCAGCACCTCGGGATCGGGCAGCAGCGCCACGGCCAGGCCTACGCGCTGGCGCAGGCCACGTGAGAGGTTGCCGACGAGGTCGCGCGAGCGCTCGCGCACGCCGACGAGCTCGAGCACCTCGGGGATGCGCTGGCGCGCGAGTGCGCGCGGCATGCGGTGCAGGCGCGAGTGGAAGCCGAGCATCTCCTCGACGCGCAGCTCGCGGTACAGCGGCACGCTCTCGGGCAGGTAGCCGATGCGCCGGCGCACCTCGAGCGAACGATTCATCACGTCGAAGCCCGCGACCGAGACCGCACCGCTGGTCGCGGGCAGAAAACCGGTCAGGATACGCATCGCGGTCGTCTTGCCGGCGCCATTGGGGCCGAGCAGGCCGACGACCTCGCCCTTCGCCACTTCGAAGGAGACGTCGTCGAGCGCTTTGACGCTGCCGTAGGTGCGCGTCAGATGAGAGACCGAGATCACGCGGGGAGCCTAGCGACGAAGCGCAGGTCACTCAACGAATGTCGATCCACTGCGCGGAAGGGAAACGGGTACCGCCGGCGAGACCGACCTGGCAGACACGCTCGCCGGCGGTTCCCCAATTTCAGGAGGTACTTGGCAAAGCGCGTGCCGCAATCCGGAACAGGCTGCGGCACATCCGGGGACCCCGCGCGAACGGTTCCGAGCGGGAAGTGCGAGCGGCGGCGCACAGCGCGCGCTGCGCTTCCGCACAGCACGCGCGAGCACTCCCCTCGCTCAGGTCTTGACCTCGAAATCGGCGTCCACAGGCTCGTCGCTGCCCTTGGCCTCGGAGCTCGCGCCCGCGCCGGGAGCGCCGGCGGCTTGCGCGCCCGCGGCCTGCTGCTGCTGGTAGAGGATCTGGCCGAGCTGCTGCGCCGACTTGCGGAAGCTCTCGAGCGCGGCCTCGATCTTGGCCTTGTCCTCGCCCTTCAGGGCCTCGCGCAGTGCGTCGCGGCCGGCCTCGATCGCCTTGGCGTCCGCCTCGGGCAGCTTCGCGCGGTGCTCCGCGAGCGACTTCTCGATCTCGTGGATCTCCTGCTCGCCGCGGTTCTTGAGCTCGACGAGCTCGCGCTTCTGCTTGTCCTCGGCCGCGTGGGCCTCGGCGTCCTGGCGCATGCGCTCGACTTCCTCCTTGGAGAGGCCCGAGGAGGACTCGATGCGGATCTGCTGGGTCTTGCCGGTGCCCTTGTCCTTGGCGGTCACGTTCAGGATGCCGTTGGCATCGATGTCGAAGGTGACTTCGATCTGCGGCATGCCGCGCGGCGCCGGGGCGATCCCGTCGAGGTGGAACTTGCCCAGCGGGCGGTTGTCGCGCGCGAAGTCGCGCTCGCCCTGCAGCACATGGATCTCGACGCTCGGCTGGCTGTCGCTGGCGGTCGAGAAGACCTGGCTCTTGCTGGTCGGGATGGTGGTGTTCTTCTCGATCAGCTTGGTGCACACGCCGCCGAGGGTCTCGATGCCCAGCGAGAGCGGAGTGACGTCGAGCAGGACCACGTCCTTGACCTCGCCGCCGAGCACCGCGCCCTGGATCGCGGCCCCGATGGCCACGACCTCGTCGGGGTTGACGCTCTTGTTGGGCTCCTTGTCGAAGACCTTCTTGGCCAGCGCCTGCACGGCGGGCACGCGCGTCGAGCCGCCGACGAGGATCACCTCGTCGATCTGCGCGGGAGCGAGGCCGGAGTCCTTGAGCACTTGCAGGCAGGGACCCTTGGCACGCTCGACCAGGCCGTCGATCAGCGACTCGAACTTCGCGCGCGTGACGGTCATCTGCAGGTGCTTGGGGCCCGAGGCGTCGGCCGTGATGAAGGGCAGGTTGACGTCGGTCTGGTTGAGCGAGGAGAGGTCGATCTTGGCCTTCTCCGCGGCTTCCTTGAGGCGCTGCAGCGCCATCGGGTCGCGGCGCACGTCGATGCCCGAGCTCTTGCGGAACTCCTCGGCAACGTGGTCCATCAGCGCCTTGTCGAAGTCGTCACCGCCCAGGTGCGTGTCGCCGCTCGTGGCGAGCACCTCGAAGACGCCGTCGCCGATCTCGAGGATCGAGATGTCGAAGGTGCCGCCGCCGAAGTCGAAGACCGCGACCTTGCCCGACTTCTTCTTGTCCAGGCCAAAGGCGAGCGCCGCGGCCGTGGGCTCGTTGATGATGCGCTCGACGACCAGGCCGGCGATCGTGCCGGCGTCCTTGGTCGCCTGGCGCTGGCTGTCGTTGAAGTAGGCCGGCACGGTGATCACGGCGCGCGTGACCTTCTCGCCGAGGTAGGCCTCCGCGGCCTCCTTCAGGTACGAGAGCACCGAGGCGCTGATCTCGGGCGGGGTGAGCTTCTTCTGGTCGATCTCGACCTTGACGAGCTCGTCCGCGCCGCCGCTGATCTTGTAGGCGACGTTCTTCTCTTCCGCGGCGACCTCGTGGTGGCGCCGGCCCATGAAGCGCTTGATCGAGGCGACCGTGCGCGTGGGGTTCGTGACCGCCTGGCGCTTCGCGGGCGCGCCGACGAGCTTGGCTCCGTCGGGCTGAAAGGCGACGACCGAGGGCGTGGTGCGTCCGCCTTCGGCGTTGGGAATCACGACCGGCTGCCCGCCCTCCATCACCGCCACGACAGAGTTGGTGGTGCCGAGGTCGATGCCGATGATCTTGCTTTGATTGCTCATGGGTGTTCTGGGTCCGCGCCGGGCGCGTGACGGGGACCCCTTTTCCAAATGGCGTGCCAGTCGAAGCGAACGCCAGAAGTCGTTTGATACAAGCCGTTTGCGATTGGAGCCCCCAATCCTGGCGCGCCAAAGTGGCAGCGCGTTCCGGATCGACTCCCCGAGGCTGCCAATCAGACAGCGCTCACAGCCCGTACTGCTTGATCTTGCGGTAGAGCGTGCGCTCGCCCATTCCGAGCACGTGGGCGGTCTTCTCTCGGTTCCCGCCCATCAGCTGCAGGTTGGCCGCGATCAGCGCGCGCTCGACCTCCTCCATCGAACGGCCCGCGAGCTCGTAGCCTCCCCCGCCGCCGCTCGCGCCCGCGGGCGCGCCCTTCACGGTCTCGGGGATGTCCTCGACGCCGAGCACCTCGCCGCGCGCGAGCAGCACCATGTTTTCGAGCGCGTTGCGCAGCTCGCGCACGTTGCCCGGCCAGTCGTAGCGCAAGAGCACGCTGCGCGCCTCGGGCGTGATGCCGCGCACGCTGCGCTTGTGCGAAGTCGCGAGTTCGCCGACGTAGTGATCGATCAGGAGCGGGATGTCGCTCTTGCGCTCGCGCAGCGGCGGCAACTCGATCGAGACCACCGCGAGGCGGTACATCAAGTCCTCCCGGAAAGTGCCGTCCTTGACCATCTGCTTCAGGTCGCGGTTGGTCGCGGCGAGCAGGCGGATGTCGACCTTCTGGAGCTGGTTGCCGCCGACCGGCTGCACCTCGCGCGACTCGATCACGCGCAGTAGCTTGGCCTGCGTGGCGAGCGGCATGTCACCCACCTCGTCGAGGAACAGCGTGCCGCGGTCGGCGTAGGCGATGCGGCCCTCCTTGTGCGCGACAGCACCGGTGAAGGCACCCTTCACATGGCCGAAGAGCTCCGACTCGATCAGGCCTTCGGAGAGCGCGGCGCAGTTGACCGCGACGAAGTGCTCCTCCTTGCGCGGCGAATTCTCGTGGATCGCGCGCGCGACGAGCTCCTTGCCCGTGCCGCTCTCGCCCAGGATCAGCACCGTCACGTTCGTGCCCGCGACCTGGCCGAGGACCTCGAACAGGCGCTGCATCGGCGAGGAACTGCCGATGATGCCCTCGAAGCCGGCGCGCTTGTCGATCTGGCGCCGCAGCTCGACGTAGTCACGCCGCAGGCGCGCGTTCTCGACCGCGCGCGAAAGGCGCGCGCGCAGCTCGGCGATGTCGACGGGCTTGGTGAGGTAGTCGGTCGCGCCATCGCGGAAGGCCTCGACCGCGTCGCGCTCGGAGCCCTTGCCCGTGATCAGGATCACGACCGCGTCGGGCTGCTCGCTGCGCGCGCGCTTCAGCACCTCGATCCCGGAGAGATCGGGCATCACGAGGTCGGTCAGCACGACGTCGAAGAGCTGCTCGGAGAGCTTCAAGACCCCCTCGCGGCCCGAGTGCGCCAGCGTGCAGCTGTGGCCGTCGAGCTCGAGACCGTCAGCGAGCGCCTCGGCGTGCGACTCGTTGTCGTCGACGATCAGCACACGGTAGGGCTTGGGTTGCGCGCTCATCGGGATTCCTCGCCGCGGCCCTCGGCCGCCGTTCCGTGGATCTCCACCAGCAGCGGCAACACGATCGAGAAGCTCGTGCCGCGCCCTTTCTCGGAGACCACCGTGATCGTGCCCTCGTGCTCCTCGACGATGCGGCGCGTGGTCGGCAGGCCCAGGCCCGTGCCACCCTTCTTGGTCGAGTAGTAGAGTTCGAAGATGCGCTCGATGTCCTCGGGCGGCATGCCGACGCCTGTGTCGGTCACCGTCAGCTCGACGAAGTTGCCCTGACGCTCGACGCGCACGATCAGTTCGCCGCCCTCGGGCATCGCCTGGCGGGCATTGACGAGCAGGTTGAGGATCGCCTGACGGAAGGCGCCCGTGTCGAGCATCACCAGCGGCAGACCGGCGGGCAGTTGCGCGAGGTGGCGGATGCCGCACACGCGGTCCTCGGGCTCGACGAACTCGAGCACCTCGCGCAGCAGCGCGCACAGGTCGGCCGGGGCGCGGTTGATCTCGCCGCCGCGCGCGAAGCGCAGGAAGTCCTCGACGATGGTCTCGAGGCGGCGCACCTCGCGCTGCAGCGTGTGCACGCGCTTCAGACAGCGCAGCTCGCGCGCACCCGGCTCGGGGGAACCCGACGGACGGCGTGCTCCGCCCCACTCCTCGTCGAGCAGGGCGAGGTTGATCGCCATCGTCGAGAGTGGATTCTTGATCTCGTGTGCGAGGCCGGCCGCGAGGCGCACCAGAAAGGTGGCCTTGTCCTCCTCGGCGCGCGCAGCGCGCGAGGCCGCCCCCGCGGGGGTGTCCACGATCGGCTCGAGGGGCGGGACGGAATCGGAAGAAGTCATGCGCTTGCTCGCGGGGCCAGCTTGGGCGCGGCCGCGTGGCCCGGTAGGCTAGCAGCGCGCGGACACGCGCTCCAATCCGCACCGGACTCATGAGCCATTCCACGCGACGGGCATCACTCCCCGACCAAGCGCCCGATCGCGACCTCGTCGATCGCGTGCGCGCGGTCCTGCAGGAAGACGGCGTGGTCGCCTTCCCCACCGAGACGGTCTACGGCCTCGCCGCGCGCGGCGACCGCGCGCCTGCGCTCGAGCGCCTGCGCGAACTCAAGGGCCGCCCGTCCCAGATGCCGCTCACCTGGCACGTCGGCTCGAGCCGTGCGCTGCAACGCTTCCCGCGCGTCTCGCCCATGGCGCTGCGCCTGGTCGCGCGCTACTGGCCCGGCCCGCTGACGCTGGTGCTCCCTGGCGTGCCCGCGGGGCTGGAGTCGACCGCGCAGAATGGCTGGACCGGCGTGCGCCTGCCCGCGCACCGCGGCACCGCGGGGATTCTCGCCGCGCTCGAGTTCCCGATCGTGATGACCAGCGCCAACCTCCACGGCGCGCCGCCCGCGACCGACGCGGAGGCGCTGGCGCGGGCCTTCGACGGCCGCATCGATTGGGTCCTCGATGGCGGCCCCTCGCGCCTCTCCGAGTCCTCGAGCGTGCTGCGCCTGGGCCCGGGCCACTTCGAACTCCTGCGGCCGGGCCTGTTCACGCTCGAGCAATTGCGCCCGGTCGCCGGGCTGCGCATCGCGCTCGTGTGCACGGGCAACACCTGCCGCAGCCCGATGGCCGAGGGCCTCGCGCGCAAGCTGCTCGCCGAGCGCCTCTCCGTGCGCATGGACGAGATCGGTCCGTTCGGTTTCGAGGTGGTCTCGATGGGCGTGCAGGCGTCCGTCGGACAGCCTGCGTCCAGGCACGCGGTGACGGTGATGGAGGAGCTGGGCATCGACCTCTCGGGCCACGAGTCGCGCGCCGCCGCGGCCGAGGACGTCGCGGGCTTCGACCGCGTCTATTGCATGACGCGCGGCCACCGCGCCGCGCTCATCGGCCTGCTTCCGCCCGGCAAGGACAAGCGCATCGAACTGCTCGACCCGCAGGGCCGCGACGTTCCCGATCCGATCGGAGGCACGCGCGAGGACTACCTGCGCACCGCGGAGGCGATCCGCTCGTACCTCGAGTCGCGCCTCGAGGAGTGGGCCTAGCGCGCGCTCGGCAGCCAGGCGAGGAAGCGGCCCTCGAGCGAATTCTTGCTGCACTCGGTGTCGGAGAGCAGCGCTCCATCGAAGATCTCGGGGAACAGCGGCTCGAAATCTGCGTTGGTCGCCGGGTCGGCGAGCTTGCACAGGAGCTGGGCAAACTTCTCGCGCGCTTTCGGACCGGCGCCGCCGGCCTGTGTCTGCAGGTAGTAGAGGAACGCGCTCTTGTAGGCGCGCATGGACTCGGCGAAGTCGCCCCGGTACTCGTCGGGGACGTTCTTTTCGCCCGCGGCCGAACCGAAGAAAGGCGCGGGGATCGCCTTGGGTTCCGTGCCCTTGTCGTTGCGGATTCCCAGCGCGGCGATCTTGCTCTTGGCCTTCTTGTCGGCCTCGGCGCCCTCCTTCTGCGAGAGCTTGAGGATCTTCAGGAAGTGGTCGGAGCCCTGCAACTCGCGCCAACGCGTGTCGGCGGAGGTCTTGCCCAGCTGGCCGCCCTCGGACTGACCGCCGGCCACGAAGACCTCGCGCTTGCCGGTCTGGCGTCCGCGCGTGTCGCCGTCGACGCGCGTGTTGACCTCGTTGAACTGTTCGATCACGAGGTTCATCGAGAGCCCGGTCACGAAGGCCGAGGGCGCGCGCTCGCCGAAGAGGTGCTCGAAGAGCGAGTTGAACGCGAGTTGCACGACCTGCTCGCCCATCACGTCGGCCATCGCGGTGCCCTGCGCGTAGTCCTCGGGCTTCGCGCCGGCGACGGAGTACTCGAGCGTGATCACCTGGTCTTCGTGCACGAAGGCGGAAGTCCATTGCGTCAGGCCCTCGACCCAGTACAGACCGCGGTCCTCCTCGAACTGCCAGCCCGCATAGCAGAGGAACTCGACGAAGTCCTTGCGCGAGGGCGTGAGCACCAGTCGCACCGGGCCGATCGCGTCGTGCTTGCCCCCGAAGAGCGCGCCGGTCTCGAAGGCTTCCGCCAGCCGTTTCTGGGCCGCCTTGGTCGCATCGGGACAGTTGAGGAGCTCCATCCAGTCCTTGCCGCCGGCCTCCTTCAGGCGCTGCAACTGCCCCTCTTTGAGGGTCCCGATCCATTTCTGGACGGACTTGAGGTCCTCGCGCGCGGTCTTCTGGTCGAGACCGCTGGGCTTCAGCCAGTCGAGCAGGTGCTCCTCGCCGTCGAGCAGCGCGCGCGCGCACTTGAGCAGCTCCCCGGAGCGCTTCTCGAGTGAGGCGATCGGGTAGCGCACCTCGAAGGCGCCGACGGGCGCCGAGAGGAATTGGCCGCCCAGGACCGCGTCGAGATCGAGTTCGTCGACGGTCTTCCCTGAGAGCCCGTGCTCGGAGAGAAAGGTCTCGGCGGTCTTCTGAAAGGGAAAGTCTCGGCCCCCGCTCGAGACGAGAAGGCCCAGGGCCAGGGTCGCTGCCAGCATTGCGGTTCCTCCGTTCCGGACGGCCTGCCTGGACGTCCGGCGCGCTCGCGATCTTGCAGGAACCTCCTGAAAGGTTCCATGCGCACGGCTGCACTAACGCAAGTCTTGCGCGGGCGCGCTGAGCGACGCCCACCCCGCGTCGGAGAGCCCGAGCTGGCGCGCGCGCAGGCCCTCGCGCGTGCGCGCGATCTGCGGACAGCGCTGGCGTGCGGCGCGCAGTGCCTTCGCCGCGTTCGGGTTGCCGGTGCGCTCGAGAGCGACAGCCAGGTACAGGTGCACGTCCGCGCGCTCGCCGCGCAGTTCCGCCGCGCGCACCAGATCAGGGAGCGCCGCTTGCGGATCGGAGGCGAGTTGCGAGACACCGCGGCGCAGGACGACCAGGAACTCGCGTTCTTCGACGAAGGCCTGCACCTCGGGGTCGAGGGGCGCGAGTCGAGTCGCGCGGGCGAGCTCCGCCGCGGCGCCGGGCTCAGGCGGCACGTCCAGACCGCGCAGGCGCGCCTCCTCGACCGCGAAGAGCTCGCGCGCGTGGCGCAGGGCACGGAACGCCTCGACCAGGTTGGGATCGGCGTGCCAGCGCTCCGGCAGCTTGGGGGTGCCGTGCCAGGCCCCGAGGTTGGCGGGCAGGTCTCCGAGCAGGACGGCGCCGCTGCGGCGCGGAAGGTAGAGGATCCAGGGCTCGCCGTCGGTGAGCGGCGGCGCGAGCTCGACTTGTCCCTCGCCCGCGTGCCGAGCGGACGCGCGCACGCAGCGCGCCGCGAGCGCCTGCGGAGTGTCGAGACCCAGGTACGCAAGGGACGGATCAAAGCGCGCGGGCAGCAGATCCGGAGCGGCCTCGCCTCCCACCAGAATCACCTGCGTGCCGAAGACCCACACTCCCGACCAGGGAAAGGACTCCTCGAAGGCGCGCAAGACGGCCTGAAAGGTGCGCGGTTCGAGCGCGTGCGGCGGCACCCACTGGCACAGCAAGCCGCCCGGCGCCAGCGCGCGGCGCGCGATGGCGTAGAACTCCTGCGTGTAGAGGTACACGCCGAAGGGCGAATCGGGCAGCAACGGCTCCATCGTGAGCACGTCGTAGCTCGCCGGATGGTTCGCGAGCGTGCGGCGGCCGTCGCCCAGTTGCACGAGCAGGCGCGGATCCATCGCGGCCGGGCCGAGCACGCCGTGGTTCTTGGCCTCGAAGAAGGGCGCTGCGTCCACCACCGCGCGCGAGATCTCGAGCAGCTCGATCGAGCGCACCTCCGGGTGCTGCGCGACCGCGCCCAGCGTCGTGCCCGTTCCCAGCGCGAGCACCGCCACACGCTCGGGGTGCGGGTGCAAGAGCAGCGGCAGATGGCCGAGCACCTGCATGTAGAGGTAGTCGCGGCTGGTGCCCGCGGCGCGGAAGCCGTCGGTCAGCAGCGTGCGCTCGCCGAGGATCCCGTCGTCGACGACGCTGACGGCGAAGTCGCGGTCCTCCGTGAAGCTGCGCAGCTCGAGCGCGGGCTGCGCTAGCGGCGGAGAGCGCAGCGCGGGCGGCCCCGCCGCGAAGACGAACAGGCAAGCTCCCAGGGCCAGCGCAGCGCACGCGCCGGCCAGCACGCGCGAGGCGCGCGCGAAGGCCCAGGCGATGGCCAGGCCCGCCAGCGCGCCGGACGCGAGCAGTCCCTGCAGCCCCAGGCGCGGGAGGACAAAGGCGTGCAGGAGCGGCAGGCCGAGCAGCGCGCCCCAAGCCTCGTGCAGATAGAGCGCACCCAGGCGCTCGCCGCCGTCGCCGTCGAGCGTGCGGTGCAGCACGGCCGGAAACGCGCCGAGCGGCAGGAGCGCGGGCCCGAGCAGCAGCGCCGCACGCGCGAGGCCCAGCGGATCCGCCGCCGGATCGACGCGCGCCAGCATCAGGTGCGCGAGGCTCGGCCAGACGCTCGCGACGAGCGCCAGCGCGAGCAGCACCAGGACTCCTCGCTCGCCGCGCGGCAGGAGCGGCGGCAGGAGCGCGGCGCCGAGCGCCAAGCCACACACCGAGGCCGCGATGGCCGCGCCGAGCGCGAACTGCATCCCGCCGATCCACAAGACCGCCAGGCGCAGGCCGGTGTACTCGAGTGCGAGCGTCCACAGCGTGGCGAACGCGATCGCGACGCCCGCGCGCCACGCGATTGGGCCGCTCGCGCGCGCGGGTGGCGCCTCTCCGCGCAGTGCGAGCGCGCCCGCGATCCCTGCGCCCAGCGCGAGCCCTCCGGCGCACTCGCCCGCCAGGAATCGCTCGGGTTCGAGGCGCTGCACGCCGAGGATCCAGGCACCCGCGAGGCTCCCGGCGAGGTTCGCGGCGACGAGCGCAGCCGCGCTCTCGCTCCAGCGCCCGGCCGGATTGCGGCCGCGCAAGAGCAGCGGCAGGAAGAAGCCCTGCGCGAAGGCCGCGGCGGCCAGCGCGCCGCACGCGAGCAGGTCGGCCTGCCACTGCTCCGCGAACGTCGCGGCGTGGAGCACGAGCAGGACGCTGCAGGGCGCGGCGAACAGCAGCACGACGCCGAGGAGGAAGAGTGCGGGAGCAGGCTTCGCGCGCAGCCTTCCGGCGCAGAACGCGCCCAGCGCCCATCCGGCGACGAACAGCGCGAGGCCCCAGGCTCCGGCTCGGCCCTGACCCAACGCGAGGCCGGCGCATTCGAGCAGCAGGATCTCCAGGCCCAGTCCCGCCGCGCCGGCGAGGAAGGCGGAGACCAGAGCGAGCGCGCGCCTCACCGGAGGCTGGCGCTCAGCGGCGCGCGGCGTCGCCCTCGGCGAGCGCGCCCCAGGCGGCCTTCGCGTCCCCCGAGTTCACCAGCGATTCGCGCACCGCGTCGCGGCCGAGCACGCGCGCGATGTCGGCCAGTGTGCGGATGTGCAGCAGTTTCTGCGCGCGGAATCACGAGCAGCACGACGATGCGCGTGGGCTTGCCGTCGATGCTGTCGAAGGAGAGTCCCGAGTCGGAGCCGACGATGCCCATGCAGGCGACGACGCTCTCGACACCGTCTACCGCCGCGTGCGGGATCGCGATGCCCTGCTCCATTCCGGTGGACATCGAGCGCTCGCGCGCGACAACGGCGTCGCGGATGGCGCCGGCTTGGGCACCGGGGAGCCGGCCTTGGCCGACGAGGTGGTCGACAAGTTGTTGGATCGCGTCCCACTTGTCAGAGGGGCGGAACCCGATCAACAGGTCTTCGGCACGGAAGAGCTCGGACAGGCGCATGGATCCCGGCAGCATAGCCCCCCGAGACCGCGCTTGGAAAGCGCTCGGCGCACCGAGCGCGCTCTTGCGAGGACTCCGGCGCGAATCGGGAAGAGGCGGCGACTTGGTGCGTCCATGCGGCCCGTCCGAGCGCGCTTGGGGATCCCAGACGCCCTTTGACAGGCCCGGAACGGCTTCCTAGAGTGCCCGCGCGGCTCCCGGGGAACCGGGGCCTAACTCCGCTGAGATCAAGAAGATAGAACCAGTAGAGGCGCACCCCACATGCTCCCGATCCTCGCCGTTTGGACGCTCACCGCGCTCGCCGTGCCGCCCCCGACGGCCCCCCAGAGGCCGCCGCCTCAGAATCCGGCCGGAGCCCAAGGCCAGCCCGCTGGAAATCCGGCCGCCGCAAACAGTCCCGCCGCAAATAGCGGCACCGCAGCCGGTGGCCAGAAGGTCCCGGCCATTCAGGACGCGGGCGAGTACTACATCCTCAACTTCGACGAGTCCTCGGGCGAGAACCAGCTCTCGCTCGAGCAGTTCGTGAAGATCTGCCAGACCGTCACGGGCATCAACTTCACCTACGGCCAGGACACGGGCAACCAGCTGAAGACGCTCAAGCTGAAGATGTTCGGGACCAAGCGCGTCCCGAAGGCCGACTTCTACAGCTTCTTCCAGATCATGATGGTGATCAACGACTTCATCTGCTCGCGCATCGGACCCGAGCGCATCTCGGTCGTCCTGATCTCGAGCACGAACGTCGCCGGCAAGGGCAACCCGCGCAAGGACGCGACCCAGGTGATGCCCGAGGACGTCGAGCAGTTCGCCGACCAGCCCGCGACGCTGATCACGACCGTGATCGACTTGCCCAACACCGACGTGCGCACGCTCTCGAACTCGCTGCGCCAGATGTTCAGCGACCAGCAGACCCAGCAGATCATCCCGGTCGGCAACTCGAACAGCCTGATCATCACCGGCTTTGGCAGCGACGTCGCGGCAATCGTCAAGATGCTCAGGTTCGTCGACGACGCGTCGCTGCGCGCGCAGGGCGACCTGCCGATCTTCGAGACGATCCAGCTCGAGTTCGCCTCGGCCGACGAGATCTCGAACACGCTCGACGAGCTGCTCGACGCCAGCCGCCGCGCCGTCACCGGCCGCGCGCAGGTGGCCACCGCCAACGGCGTCTCGGCCCAGATCCAGGGTGGCAACGCCGAGTCGAAGATCATGGTCGATCCGCGCACGAATTCGCTGATCGTGATGGCCATGCCGACCGACATGCCGCGCATCAAGGAGCTCGTCGCGCGCCTGGACGTGGACACGGTCGAGCGCGAGCGCACCTACCACATCTACAAGCTCGAGAACGTGCAGTCCGAGGACCTGGCCAAGACGCTCGACGGCTTCATCAAGGACGCCCAACGCGTGACGCCCGGCGGCACACCCGGCGCGACCGGCGGCCGCGGCGGCCAGGCGCAGGCCAGCACGTCCAGCAGCGGCCGCAACGACGTGGTGGTGGTCTCCGACAAGGTCTCGAACTCGCTGCTCATCGCGGCCAACCGCACGCGCTACGACGAGGTGCTCGAGCTGATCCAGAGCCTCGACCGGCGCCAGTCGCAGGTGCTGATCGAGACTGCGCTGGTCGAACTCTCGAACACCAACCAGCTCGACCTGGGCGTCGAGATCGGCGGCGCGAACATCGGTTCGGGCACGGGCCAGTTCGGCGTGACGGACTTCGGCTTCGCGACCTACACCGACACCAACAGCGACGGCATCCCCGACCTCAAGGTGCCGACCGTCAGCAAGGGCATCACCGCCGGCATCATCAGCGGTGGCGACTTCTCGATGCCGGTGCTGCTGAAGGCGCTGCAGACGCGGCGCGACACGAACGTGCTCAACGTGCCCTCGGTGCTGGTCAACAACAACGGCAACGCCAAGGTCACCTCGAAGGACCAGCAGCCCACGACCACGGTCACCGCGACCGGCGGACTGAACGGCCAGACGCAGGAGAACTTCAAGGAGTACGTCGACGCGGGCATCACGCTGCAGATCTCCCCCACGATCAGCGCCAGCCGCTTCCTGCGGCTCAAGATCTCGCTCGAGGTCTCGAACTTCCTGGGTGCAGTCCAGGGCGCGATCCCGCCGCCCAAGACCACGCGCACGATCGACACGACCGTCAACGTGCCCGACGGCGCGACGATGGTGGTCGGCGGCATCATCACCGACAACAAGGGCAAGACGCGCGACTCGCTGCCCTTCCTGGGCGAGATCCCGATCCTGGGCGCGCTGTTCCGCAACGACAGCGACTCGCAGAGCCGCACCACGCTCTACTTCTTCGTCACGCCGCACATCATGCGCGACGCCGACTTCGCCGACCTGGCGGAGATGTCCTACAAGAAGAAGCTCGAAGCGGCCGACACGATCGGCTCGGACCGCCTGCGCGTGATCGACCCGCAGTTCGGCCACGAGGGCGAGCACCTCGACCTGCAGTCCTTCGAGGTCCCGCTCTACAAGAGCCCGGCCAAGGGCGAGGTCAGCAAGGAAGACGTGGGCATGGATCCCGCGCGCATGAACGAGCTGCTCAAGAACGCCAAGGAGCCGCCCAAGATCGAGGACAAGCCCAAGTCGCAGGGCGAGAGCGATCCGGCCCCCAAGAACCCGGCCGCGCCCCAGGGCGCTGCCCAGCACCAAGGCTGATCCAAACGTGACCAGCATCTCCGAGATGCTCATCGACGCCGGCCTCTCGCGCGAGAAGCTGGACGAATGCCGCCAGGTCGCCGCCGCGAGCGGCGACTCGCTCGACCGCGTGATCCTGACCAAGGACTACCTCGACGAGGTGACCCTGCTGCAGGTCTACGCCAAGCACCTGGGCTACGAGTTCAAGAAGTCGCTCGAAGGCGTCAAGGTGCCCTCGAGCTTCGTGAACCGCGTGCCGGTGCACTTCGCGCGCAACTACAACCTCGTGGCACTCGAGGAGACGGCCGACAAGGTGGTGCGCGTCGCCACCTGCACGCCACTCTCCCCGCACCCGATGGACGACCTCGCGGGCATGCTCGGCGCCGAGATCGACCCGGTGCTCGCGCCGCGCGTCGAGATCACGACGCTGCTCGGCCGCGCCTACCGCCACAAGGCCGACGGCGTCGACGAGGCGCTCGACGAGGTCGCCGAGGACGGCAACATCGGCGCGCTGGCCGACCAGATCGACGAGTCGGAGGACGTGCTCGACGTCGCCAACAAGGCGCCGATCATCAAGCTCGTCAACACGATCCTCTTCCAGGCGCTCAAGATGCGCGCCTCGGACGTGCACTTCCACCCCTACGTGGACCGCATGCAGGTGCGCATCCGCATCGACGGGATCCTGTACGACATGGATCCGATCCCGCGCAAGGTGCAGGAGGCCATCGTCAGCCGCATCAAGGTGATGGGCAAGATGGACATCGCCGAACGGCGCCTGCCGCAGGACGGGCGCGCCTCGATCCGCCTGGGCGACGGCGAGGTCGACGTGCGCATCAGCTCGATCCCGACGACATACGGCGAGCGCATCGTCATGCGTCTGCTCGACAAGACCTCCAAGGTCTACACGCTCGACGAGATCGGACTCGCGCCCAAGAACCTCGCGATGCTGCGCGAGTACCTCAACTTCAGCCACGGCATCATCCTCGTCACGGGCCCCACCGGTTCGGGCAAGACGACCACGCTCTACGCCGCGATGAGCGAGGTTGACACGACGCAGAAGAACGTGCTCACGATCGAAGACCCGGTCGAGTACTCCCTGCCGGGCGTCAGTCAGGTGCAGGTCAACACCAAGAAGGGCCTGACCTTCGCCAACGGCCTGCGCTCCTTCCTGCGCCAGGACCCCGACGTGATGATGGTCGGTGAGATCCGCGACCACGAGACCGGCGAGGTCGCGATCCGCGCCGCGCTCACGGGCCACCTGGTGTTCTCCACGGTGCACACCAACGATGCGCCCTCGACCATCACGCGCATGGTGGACCAGGGCATCGAGCCCTACCTCGTCGCCAGCTCGATGGTGCTCGTGATCGCGCAGCGCCTCGTGCGCACGATCTGCAAGCACTGCCACGAGTTCCAGCCGATGAGCGACGAGTGGGCCGCCAAGCTCAAGAAGATCGGCATCACGCCGCAGCAGATGGAGAACCGCGTCGCCGTGGGCCGCGGCTGCGACGAGTGCTTCCAGTCGGGCTACTCCGGCCGCACCGCGATCTACGAGTTCCTGCCCGTGGACGAGGTGCTGCGCACGCAGATCATGGAGGGCGTCTCGGCCTCGGTGATGAAGCGCAACGCCGTCGAGCGCGGCATGGTCACGCTGCGCGAGGACGGCCGCATGAAGATCCTCTCGGGCCACACCACCGCGGACGAGGTGCTGCGCGTCACGCAGCTCGACCTCGAGTAGGACGAAGCCAGGGGCCATGCCGATCTTCGAGTACAAGGCCTACGCTCCGGGCGGAGCCGTGCAGAGCGGCGTGATCGACGCCGACACCTCGCGCGAGGCGCGCACACGGCTGCGGCGCGAGAATCTGCTGGTCAAGGAGATCAAGGAGCTGCACGGCAAGGCCGCCGGCGCCACGAAGGGCCAGAAGGGCGGGCCTTCGCGGCTGCAGGCGCTGATGAAGGCGCGCCAGCGCGCGAGCGGACCGAGCGCGCGCAATCTCGACGTGCTCACCGCCTCGACGCGCCAGATGGGCACGCTGCTCGGCGCGGGCATCCCACTGGCCGAGACGCTCAAGGCGATGATCGAGCAGGCTGAGAGCCGCACGGTCGAGACGATGTTCCGCGAGATCCGCGAGCGCATCAACCAGGGCGCCTCGCTGGCCGAGTCGCTCTCCGAGCACCCCTACATGTTCAGCGAGCTGTACGTGAACATGGTGCGCGCGGGCGAGGCGACCGGAAACGTCGACGTCGTGCTGCGGCGCCTCGCGGACTACCTGCAGGGTCAGCGCACGCTGCGCCGCAAGGTGGTCTCGGCGCTCACCTACCCGGCGCTGATGATCGGCATCGGCATGATCGTGGTCAGCATCCTGATGGCGGTGGTCGTGCCCAAGATCACGACCATGCTGACCGACATGAACCAGACGCTGCCGACGCCCACGCGCATCCTGATCATGGTCAGCGACCTGTTCAAGAACTGGTGGTGGGCCGGCTTCCTCTCCATCGCGGCGCTCTCGACGATCTTCGAGCGCATCTACAACCGCTCGGACAAGGGCCGGTTGTGGATCGACCGCACGATGCTGCGCCTGCCGGTCATCGGCGATTTGCTGCGCAAGCAGGCGGTCTCGCGCTTCACGCGCACGCTCTCGACGCTGCTGCAGTCCGGCGTGCCCGCCGTGCAGAGCCTCGAGATCACGAAGACCGTCGTCGGCAACCGCGTCATCGCCGACGCGACCGACACGATCCGCCAGCGCATCCTCGAGGGCACCGACATCGCCACACCGCTCAAGGCGACCGGGGTCTTCCCCGCCGTGGTGGGCTACATGGTCAACGTCGGGGAGCAGTCCGGCGAGCTCGAGCAGATGCTCGACCGCATCGCCAGCGCCTACGACGAGGAGATCGACATCTCGACCGAGCGCCTGACCTCGGTCCTCGAGCCGATCATGATCGTCTTTCTGGCGGTTATCGTAGGCTATATCGTGATCTCGATCGTCCTACCGATCCTGCAGATCGGACAGATCGGCAAGTAGGGAGCAGCCCAGAGCCATGAAACCCAACCTCCAGCCCCGCCGCGCGCGCCGCGGCTTCACCCTGGCCGAAATGATGGTCGTGATCGTCATCATCGGCCTGCTGGCGACCCTCGTGGTCCCCAGCGTCATCCAGCGCTTCTTCACCGCGCAGAAGACCAAGGCCGCGGCCGACATCTCGGCCATCACGCAGTCGCTCACCGAGTACGCGATGCAGAACTCGGGCAAGTATCCCGAGTCGCTCGAGGCGCTCGTGACGCAGGACGAGAACGGACACTGCTTCCTCGAGGGCTACAACGGCAAGATCCCCAAAGACCCCTGGCGCTTCGAGTACCAGTACGAGCCGCCGCAGCAGGGTCACCCGCAGCCGCGCGTCTACTCGATGGGCAAGGACGGTGCTCCCGGCGGCGAGGGCGAGGACGCCGACATCGACAGCGACCACCTGAAGGACCAGTGAGCCGCAGCGCGCGAGGAACACACCCATGAGACGATCCCCGATCCGGCTGGCAAGGCGCGCGCGCGCCGGGTTCAGCCTGGCGGAGATCCTCACGGTGATCGTGATCCTGGGCATGATCGCCACAGTGGTGACCGTCAGCTGGCGCGCGATCCTGCCCAAGTCCGAGTTGCACTCGGCGGTGCGCAACCTCTCCGAGGATCTGAACGGCACGCGCTCGGAGGCGATCGGCCGCAACGCCGAGTACCGCATCCAGTACGACCTCGACCGTCGTGCCTGGCGCATCATCTCGCCCTTCAAGCTCGACGGCAGCGGCAACATGGCGCAGACCGAGGAGGAGCGCCTCGCGCTGCCCTGGAAGCAGCTGCCTGGCAGCATCAAGTTCCTGCGCATCGACATCGACGGCCTCTCCTACACGCAGGGACAGTGCTTCGTGCGCTTCGACGCTCTGGGTTCGACCTCGGGCCACACGATCGTGCTCGCGCAGGAACCCGAGAACAACATCTACACGGTCGAGGTGCTCGGCCTGACCGGCCTGATCCGCTTCTACGAGGGCACCTTCCAGCGCGAACCGCCGAAGGACGCGGACTTCCGATGAGACGTCGCCACGCACGCTCGGGCTTCACGCTGGCCGAGGTCGCGGTGACGATCGTGATCGTGGGCACGATGCTGATCTACCTCTTGCAGGGGCTGAACGGCACGAAGCTGCTCGCTGCGCAGACGCGCAACAACAAGCTCTCGCGCGAACTCGCGCTGCAGAAGCTCGGCCAAGTCGGCTCGGGCATCTTCCAGGAGGACATCGACAAGGGGTTGACGGGCACCTTCGCCGACGAGGGCTACCCCGACTTCAGCTACGAGGTGGTCGTGGGCGACGAGTCCTTCCGCGAGCAGGAGAACCAGCCCCAGAACGCCCACTTCGACAGCTGGAACCCGCCCAACAAACAGGACGAGAAGGACCCGACCGACCCGAACGCGGAGCCGGTCGAGCAGCCCTTCGAAAAGGTCAAGATCCGCGTCACATCGCCCAAGATCCAGGAGTTCTCGAACCAGCTCACGCTCGAACAGTGGTTCCCCTGGGTGCAGGTGTACGGCGAGAAGCAGGACGACCCGTCCGCGAGCGGCCAGTCCGGCACCGCGAACGGCACGACCACGCCGGCGAACAACGGAGCCAGCAGGCCATGAGACGACTCGACCAGGGAAAACGCTCGGGCTTCACGCTCGTCGAAGTGCTGATCACGCTGCTGATCATGAGCGGGATCATGGTCGCGCTGACGGAAATCCTGAGCGCGGCGCGCACCGCGCGCGACACGATCCACAACGTGCTCGAGACCCAGACGGCCGGTCCCGCGATCCTCGACCTCGTCGAGCGCGACCTGCGCGGGATCCTGACCTACGACACCACGCTGGCGCGCCAGTTGCGCGTCAAGAACCGCGTCGTGATGGGCTTCGACGCGGACTCGATCGACTTCGTCTCGAACACCGACAGCCTGGTGCTGCACCAGATCGACGAGCGCTTCGTGCGCGCCGACGTCAACGAGGTCGGATACCGGCTGCGGCCCTCGCCGGAGAACGACCAGTTCCTCGAGATCTACCGGCGCGAGAGCTTCGGCGTGGACGACGACCCCTTCGAGGGCGGCGCCTACCAGTTTCTGCACGACCGAGTGAAGGGCTTCGACATCCAGGTCTTCCGCAAGGACGGGCCCGACGAGGAACCGGTCGACCACTGGAACACCGAAGAGGGCAGCGAGGACATCGGCCTCCCCGCCCGGATCGAGATCACGCTCACGCTCGAGCTCGCGCCGCGCATCGTGCACGAACAGTTGCGTGTGGCCCCCGTCGACCGGCGCACGGTGATCTACAAGCGCGTCCTGCGCATGCCCGAGCAACTGCGCGGCGCCGAGGCGAAGATCCCGATCCCGGCGATTCCCACGATCCCGGGCGGATCGGGCAGCGCCGCGAACGCCAACGGCCAGTCGGGTGGCGCGGCGGGCAACAGCCCGATGGAAGTCGGAGGCTCGGCCGCCGGCTTTGGCGGCAAGGGTGGCGCGAAGGGCGGGAAGGTGGGTGGCACCAAGCTGATCCAGTCCGCCCCGCCGGCTGGCGGTGGCGGCAATCACTGAGTCGCGGCGCGTCCTCGTTCAGCCGAGCGGCTTGCCGATCGAATCGCGTCCGCCCATGTAGGGCCGCAGCGGCGCGGGCAGGCGCACGGTGCCGTCCGCGCACTGGTGGTTCTCGATCAAGGCGATCAGCATGCGCACGCTGGCCGCGACGGTGTTGTTGAGCGTGTGGCAGAAGTGCACCTTCCCCGCCTCGTCGCGGTAGCGCATGTTGAGCCGCCGCGCCTGGTAGTCGTGAAAGCGCGAGGCCGAGTGCGTCTCGCCGTAGCTCTTGCGGCTGGGCATCCAGGTCTCGATGTCGAACTTCTGGATCTGCGGCGCGCCCAGGTCGCCGCCGCACACGTTGACGATGCGGTACGGCAGTTCGAGCGCCTGCAACACCTCCTCGGCATTGCGCACGATCATGTGGTGGTGCTCGAGGCTCTTGGCGGGGTCGGCGATGTCGATCACGACCTGCTCGACCTTCTGGAACTGGTGCACGCGGTACAGTCCGCGCGTGTCCTTGCCGTAGGTGCCCGCCTCGCGCCGGTAGCACGAGGAACTCGCCACGTAGAGCCGCGGGAGATCCGTGCACTTCAGGATCTCGTCCTGGTGCAACGCGGTCACCGGCACCTCGGCCGTGCCGACGAGCACGAGGTCGTCGCGCTCGTCGCAGCGGTAGGCCTGCTCCTCGCCGCCGGGGAAGTAGCCCGTGCCGATCATCACCTCGGAGCGCACGAGCGTGGGCACCGAGAGCGGCACGAAGCCCTTCTGGCACATCGACTCGAGCGCGAAGCGCATGACCGCGCCCTCGAGCAGCGAGAGATCGCCCTTCAGGAAGTAATTGCGCGAGCCGGCGATGCGCGCTCCGCGCTCGACGTCGATCCAGTCCTGGGCCTCGCCGAGCGCGATGTGGTCGCGCGGCTCGAACTCGAAGCGGCGCGGCTCGCCCCACTTCTTGACCTCGACGTTCTCGCTGTCGTCCTTGCCCTCGGGCACCTCGGCCGCGGGCAGGTTCGGCACGCGCAGGAGCAGGGCGCGCAGCTCCGTCTCGAGCTTTCCGAAGGCCTCTTCCTTCTCCTTGAGCTGGAGCTTGGCGGCCTTCTGGCCCTCGGCGAGCTTCGCGCGCTCCTCCGGCGGGGCCTTGCCGATCGACTTGGCCGCGGCGTTCTGCTCGGAGCGTATCCGGTCGAGCTCCTGCTGCAGGGCTGTCTTGCGTGCGTCGAGTTCGCGCAGCGGGCCGAGGTCGAGGGCGATGCGCTTCTTGCGCGCGCCGGCTTCAACCCGTTCGGGCGTTTCGCGGATCAGTCGGATGTCGATCAAGCGTTCATTCCTTCCAGGGAGATTCGACCTTGCCGAAGAGGTCGTGCTTCTTCTGCACCAGTTGGACCTCGAGCCCGCCGCCCTTGTCCTTGGTATCCGCCTCGAGATCGAGCGGGAACCAGACCGCGGGCCAGCTGAGATCCTTGTTCTCGATCGTGGAGTAGTCCGCCACGGGCATCTTCGAGTCGCCCAGCGTCGCGCGGCTGCCCTTCTTGCGCCAGGCGATCTCGGGGCGCGAAACGCAGTTCCACAGGCGTTCGTAGTGCTCGCCCGCGCTGCCGAGGACGACCACCGACTTGCCGATCACCTTGAGCTTGCTGCCGTTGACCTCGTAGCGGAAGTCGAACACGAAGGGTGCGCCGAGCGTGACCGTCGTCGTCTCCCCCTTGCGCACGCTCCAGCTCGGCCCGTTGCTCGCGGGCGGGAGGATCAGCGCCTTCTGCATCTGCTTCTTCTTGCCCTTGCGCAGCTCGCCGTAGAACAGCGAGTAGTTGCCGGTCGGGACGCGCACGCCCTTGGCTCCGCCCTCGACCAGGTCGAAGTAGCAGTCCTTGAGCTCGCTCGAGCCGACGACGACGAGGTAGGTGGGCCGGATCGAGCCCTTGAAGTCGAGCTTCAACACGCCCGTGTCCACGCCCGCGGGCGAGATCGCGAGCTTGGCGCCGCGCTCCTGCACCTCGAGACGGTAGAAGTTGCCGTCGATCTCCTGGATGCCGCTCCAGGGCCGCGCGCGCTTGCCGCTGCCGACCACGATCGAGTCGAGCCAGGGCTCGTACTCGCCGTCGGTCATGCCCTGCGTGCCAAAGCGCTGCGGCTCGTTGCCGTAGATGCCGTCGAGCGAATCGTCGACCATGCGCAAGCTCGTCGTCCCGAAGGTCCCGATCATGGACGCCGCGCCGAGCGTGTAGATCTGGTACTGCCGGTCGTCGGGCGCCAGGTTGACCTGGATGCCCTGGAAGCTGTCCTGCTGCGTTCCGCTGACGGCGAAGAAGGCCCAGGGCCGCTGCTTCTCGCCCTGTCCGATCGGCACGCGCACGGGCGCGATGTTGCCCGTCATCGGGATCTTCTCGTCGCCCTGCTTGTCGCCGTCGGTGTCGAAGCGCAGGTCGCTCGATCCGGTGCGCACGATCGGCGGACATTCGGTGTTGGTCGGGAAGGTCGCGACCGTGCCCTTGATCTGCAGGCCCAGGCCATTCCACATCTCGTAGATCTCGTCGCAGCCGTAGATCGGGCGCGTGATCGCGTCGGGCGAGGTCAGCATGTCGAAGGTCATCGGGATGACCGAGGCGGGCACGGGCGCGTTCTTCGGGCCGTCCTGCTTGGGCTCGACGGCGCCGGGCGTGGCGCCGCCCTTCTCGCCCGCGCCGCGCGCGCCGAGCGCCGCGTAGCGCTTGGTCAGCTCGTCGTAGACCGGGTCCTTGAGGTCGAGCTTGTCGCGCATCTCGATCGCGTGCCCGTAGCCGATCCAGGCGCGGTGCAGGTCCCCCGCCGCGCCGCGCAGCGTCTCGTCGTAGCACATGGCGAAGGTGCGGTACGCCTCGCTCGCGTGGTACAGGTCGCCCTCGCTGTCGAAGGCGCCCGAGAGCGCATCCACCTCGTCGACGAGGTTGGCGAAGACCATGCCGTCCTTCTTCTCGAGGTTGCCCGTGAACTCGCGCAGCGCGGGCTTCCAGCGACCGAACAGCTCCGCGCGCGTCTTCTTCTTCGCTGCGTCGAGTCCCTGCAGGTACTTCAGCTCGCGCTCGGGGAACTCGCACTTCCAGGCGCCCTTCCAGGCTTCGGCCAGCGCGTCGTAGAAGGCCTTGTCCTTGGAGCCCGGATCCTCGGCCACGCTCTCGGCGCTGCGCACGATCCACAGCTCGGCCAGCAGCGGATCCTGCTTCACGAGCTTCTGCTGCTCGGGCTTCTGCGCGCCCTCGAGCGCCTTCAGGAACTGGGTGCGGAAGACGTCGTCGGGATCCTGCGCCGCGCCCGCGCGCGCCAGCGTGAACGCCGAGGCGAGGAACAGCCCGGTCACGATCCAAGCATGGGCAGATTTCATGGCCGGAGCAGTCTAGCCACCGCCCCGCGGGCGGACAAAGCCCGCCCGACTAGCGACGCGAGGAAACGCGCTTCAGGAACTCGCGTTCACCCTTCGAGAGCGAGGCCATGCCCTCGCGGTGGATCTTCTCGAGCAGCTGGTCCATGCGCTGGTCGTCGGCGGCGGCGCTCTCCACGGCCTTCGTGGCGCGGCGTTCGCCCCAGGCCCCCACCGGGTCCCAGTAGACCAGCCCCGAACGCACGGCGAAGTAGCCGTAGACGATCCCGCCCAAGTGCGTAATGTGCGAGACGCCGTCGGAGCCGCCGCCCTTCAGGACGAGCAGGAACGAGAAGACCTCGATGCCGACGAAGATCAGCGCCAAGGTGCGCAGCGTCAGCGGCACGAAGTACAGGATCACCGGCCGGCGCGGCCAGAGCGTCGCGGCCGCGACCATCACGCCGAAGCACGCGCCCGAGGCGCCGATCATCAGCGAGTCGATGCCGGTGGCGAGCGCGAGCACGAGGAAGAACAGCCCGCCGAGTACCTGCGACGCGAAGTACGTGATCAGGAAGCGCCGCGCGCCGAGCTCCTGCTCCAGCATCATCCCGAAGAAGTACAGCGTGATCATGTTCATCACGATGTGCATCAAGTTGGTGGTGCTGTGCAGGAAGCCGTAGCTCAGCAGTTGCCAAACCGGCACGAAGGGCGCGTTTTCGCGCCACAGCCCGACGTCCATGCCGAACCAATGCAAGAGCTGCCCGTAGAGCTCCTCCGAGCCCAGGCTCAGGAGGAAGCTGAAGAGGAAGATCGCGCCGTTGGCGATCAACAGCCGTTTGAGCGCGGGTGTGAGCGGCGGATAGACCGAGCGCATCTGCATCCCGGCTCCCCCGAAATCGCCGTCGTCGAAGCTGGGCCTGGCCATCGCCTGCCTCTATCGGCCTAGCGCCGCTCGCGGAACAGCAGCGAATCCTTTTCCAGTCCCGCTTGCCGTGCCGCCGCCAGGGCCGTGTTCGAGAGCAGCATCGCGATCGTCATCGGGCCGAGGCCTCCGGGCACAGGCGTGATCGCGCCCGCGACCTGCGACGCGGCCGCGAAGTCGACATCACCGCAGAGTTTTCCGTCCGGGAGGCGGTTGATGCCGACGTCGAGCACGACCGCCCCAGGGCGGATCCAGTCGGCCCGCACGAGGCGCGGACGCCCCACGGCGGCGACGAGCACGTCGGCGTTGCGGCAGACCTCGGCGAGATCGCGCGTGCGCGAGTGGCAGACCGTGACCGTCGCATTGCGCTCGAGCGCGAGCAGCGCGAGGGGCTTGCCCACCAGCATCGAGCGGCCGAGCACGACGACCTGCCGCCCTTCGAGCGCAAAGTCGTGCCGGTCGAGCAGTTCCACGCAGCCCGCCGGCGTGCAGGGCCGCAGACCGTTCCCGCCCATCACCAGCGCGGCGACGTTCTCGGGGTGCAGGCCGTCGACGTCCTTGCGCGGGTCGAGCAGGCGCACGATGCGGTCGGCATCCAGACCCTTGGGCAGCGGCAACTGCACCAGGATCCCGTGCACCGAGGCGTCGGCGTTGAGCGCCTTCACTTCGCTCTCGAGCGCGGCCTGCGTCGCGCTGGCCGGGAGGCGCAGCGTGCGCACCTCGAAGCCCGCTTCCTGCGCCGCCTTGTCCTTGTTGCGCACGTAGACCTGGCTCGCGGGATCCTCGCCCACGAGCACGACCACGAGCTTGGGCGCGAGGCCGGCCGTGCGCAGCCGTGCGACCTCGGCGGCGACCTCCAGGCGCACCGCGGCCGCGGTCGCCTTGCCGTCGAGGATGCGCGCCGGGCTCACCAGCTGCGCTCCAGCACGTAGTCGCCGAGCGCGCACAGCGCCTCGCGGGACGTGCTCGGCGGAAGCGTCTGGATGCGCGCCTGGGCCTCGCGCACGAGCGCTTGCGCGCGCGCGAGCGCGAACTCGATTCCGGGCCGCAGCTCGACCACCGCGCGCAGCTTCGAGAGGCGCTTCTCGACGCCCACGCCGGTGTACACATCGCGCATGCGCGCGCGCGTCGCCTCGTCGGTGTGCTCGTAGACGTGCAGCACCGGCAGGGTGATCTTGCCGTCCTCGATGTCGTTGCCGACCGACTTGCCCACGACCTCCTCCTCGCCCACGAGGTCGAGACAGTCGTCGATGATCTGGAACGCCAGGCCGATCGAGTTGCCGAACTGCGAGAGCAGCGCGCCGGCCTCGTCGCGACCGCCGGGGTAGCGCGCGCCCAGTTCGCAGGCCGCGCCGTAGAGCACGGCGGTCTTCGCGCCCGCGATGCGCTCGTAGGTCTCCTGCGGCATCTCGAAGTCGTAACGCAGCGCCGCCTGCTCGATCTCGCCCACGCAGATGCGCCGCGTGGCATCCGAGAGCACGCGGCTCGCCAGACGCGAGCTGAGATCGGTCGAGAGGCCGAAGGCACGCGCGTAGAGGAAATCACCCAGCAGAACGGCGGTCTGGTTGTCCCAGCGCTCGTTGACGCAGGCCACGCGCCGGCGCACTTTCGCGCCGTCGAGCACGTCGTCGTGCACCAGTGTCGCGAGGTGGATCATCTCGACGATCGCGGCGATCGCGGGGTGTTCGTCGGTCGCATTGCCGGTCGCGTCGCCCGCGAGCAGCACCAGCGCGCCGCGCAGCTGCTTGCCGCGGAAGCGCCCGACGTGGTCGGTCATGTCGCTCACCGCGCGCGAGCTCTCGGCGATCTGCGCCTCGAGGATCGTGCGCATGCGCGCGAGGCCCTCGAGCACGGGCTCGACCAGGCGCGCGAGGCGTGCATCGGCGGGGCCCATGCGCGCGCGGCCTCCAGCTCCGCGGGCGTGTTCAGATTGCGGAAGACGAGCGGATCGGCGCTCGCGAGCGTGGCGCATCGCGGCAGCGCCGCGTGGCGTGCGGGGAAGCCCTCGATGGCACTCATGCGCGGATCCCCTGCGTCGAGCGCGGCGCGCACGCTCTCGAGCAGCGCATCCGAGTAGACCGCGCACAAGGGCTCGAGGCCGCGCTCTCCGGCGAGCGCGCAGCGGTCGAGGTCCTCGCTCTGGGCGCGGCGCGCGAGCTCACGCACGAGCGCCGTCGAGGCTCCGGGCATGTCGCAGGCGAGCAGCGCGAGGTAGCCGCCGCGGCCGCGCGCGCGCAGCTCGAAGAGGCCCGCTTCCAGCGCCGCGAGCGGACCGCTGCCGCGCTTGCGGCGGTCGAGCAGCTCGCGGTGACCGAGCGCCACGTAGCGCGGCGAGGGGCCGCTGCCGAGCCAGACCTCCTCGCACACGGGCTCCAGGCATGCGATCGCACGCTCGAGCAGGCTGCGGCCCTCGAGCGGCAGCAACGCCTTGTCACTTCCCATGCGCTGGCTTTCCCCGCCGCACAGGACGAGACCGAACAGCGGCGCCTCGCGGGTGGCGGGGGCCAGCATGCCGGTCAGTTGTTGTGGGGCTTGCCGTTGCCCGGACCGCCCGAACTCGGCGTCGAGGACACGTCGGTGGAGGACTTCGAATCGTCCTTGGCGCCCTCCGCCATGCCCTTCTTGAACTCGTTCACGCTGCTCCCCAGACCTCGGGCGAGCTCGGGCAACTTCCGCGCTCCGAAGAGCAGCAGGAGGATCAGGATGATCGGGATCGCCTCGGTCCACCCGAAGACGGCAAACGGCAGCATGCGGAACTCTCTTTGGGCCGGGCGTTGTCGCGGTCGCGTACTCCCCGGCCCAGGGGGAGTCCGCAGACTGCCGCCATCTTAGGGTATTGCCCGGGTCGAGTCCCCCGGCGCGCTCAGAATTCCCCCCGCAGCTCCTCGGCCCTGCGGTCAATCCGACGCTCCAAGCGCGGCGGGAAGGGTTCGAGGGCGAGGTCCGGGCTGGCCAGGGTGCCCGAGGCCTTGGTGCCGACGCGTCCCCCCTGCCCGACACGCAAGCCGGCGGCCCGGAGGCCCGCGCGCACGGCGGTCGAGGCCGAATAGGTCGAGAGCAGGCTGCCGGGGGCCATCCCGCGAGCGACCTCGCGCAGGAAGGCGGCCGACCAGAGCTCGGGCTCGACCCCCGGCGAGAAGGCGTCGAGGAACACCGCGTCGAAGGTCTCCTCGGGCGCGCTCGGGAGCGTCTTGCGCGCGTCGCCGAGCATGAGCCTCAGCGCGACCGACGCTCCCTGCGCGCGCCCCGCCGGATCACGAAGCGCGGCGGCCAGCAGTGCGAGCGCCTCGGACCACTCGCGCGCGAGCTCGGCCTCGAGCGCCGCGCGCTCGCGCTCGAGGAGTTGGAGGGCCGCCTCGATCACTCCGCGCTCGAGTTCGAGCGTGAGCACCTCGAGCCGGCAGCTCGTGCCGCGCACGCTCTCGAGCGCCGCGGCGAGGTTGAGCCCCAGGCCGGTGCCGATGTCGAGCACGCGCAGCACACGTTCGCCTCGCGCGCGTTCGGCGAGACGGCAGGCGCGCGCGTAGCGCAAGCGCGACTCCTCCCACGCACCCGCGCGCGAGTGACAGGCCTCCCCGTGAACCGGATGCGCGAGCGTGAACGAACCGTCCGCGGTGCGGACAGGGGTCCAGAGGCCCTCCAGAGGGGGCTGTTCGCTCATGCGCGCACCCCAGGCCGCCGGGCCCGCCTCAGCTGCGCGCGCTCGCGAGCATGCCGCGCTCGGCGAGGACCTTCTCCATCGTCGAGCCGATCAGCGAGGGGCTCTTGATCATGTTCACACCGGCCTTCTCGAGCGCGGCGATCTTCTCGCTGGCCGTGCCCTTGCCGCCCGAGATGATCGCGCCCGCGTGGCCCATGCGCCGTCCCGGAGGCGCCGTCATGCCGGCGATGAAGCCGACCACGGGCTTCTTGACGTTCTTCGCGATGTACTCGGCCGCCTGCTCCTCGGCGCTGCCGCCGATCTCGCCGATCATCACGATCGCCTCGGTCTGCGGGTCGTTGTTGAAGGCCGTGAGCACGTCGACGAAGTTCGTGCCGTTGACCGGGTCGCCGCCGATGCCGATGCAGGTCGACTGTCCGATCTGGCGCGAGGTCAGCTGCCAGACGGCCTCGTAGGTGAGCGTGCCCGAGCGCGAGACCACGCCGACCTTGCCCGGCTTGTGGATGTAGCCGGGCATGATGCCGATCTTGCACTGCGCGGGCGTGATGATGCCCGGGCAGTTGGGGCCGATCAGGCGCGACTTGGTGCCCGGCTGCGCCAGGCGCTCGGCGACGCGCACCATGTCGAGCACGGGCACGCCCTCGGTGATCGCGACGATCAGCTCGATGCCGGCCTCGATCGCTTCGAGGATCGCGTCCGCGGCGCCGGAGGGCGGCACGTAGACGACGCTGGCGTTGCAGCCGGTCTTCTCGCGCGCTTCCTTGCAAGTCCCGAAGACGGGCAGGTTCAGGTGCGTCGTGCCCGCCTTCGAGGGATTGACGCCGCCGACCATCTTGGTGCCGTAGGCGATCGCCTGCTCGCTGTGGAAGGTGCCGGTCTTGCCGGTGAAACCCTGGCAGATCAGCTTGGTGTTCTTGTCGACCCAGATGCTCATGGGGAGTGCTCCGTGTGTTCCTAGTGCGCCGCGACGGCTTTGCAGATCTTCTTGGCCGCGTCGTCGAGATCGTCCGCGGCGATGATGGGCAGCTTCGAGTCGGCCAGCATCTGCTTGCCCTTCTCGACATTGGTTCCTTCCAGGCGCACGACCAGCGGCACGCCGAGCTTGGTCTGCTTGACGGCCTCGATCACACCCGCGGCGATCACATCGCACTTCATGATGCCGCCGAAGATGTTGACCAGCACGCCCTTCACCTGCGCGTCGGAGAGCAGGATGCGGAAGGCCGCGGCGACCTTCTCGGCCGTCGCGCCGCCGCCGACGTCGAGGAAGTTGGCCGGGTTGCCGCCGTAGAGCTTGATCACGTCCATCGTGCTCATCGCCAGGCCGGCGCCATTGACCATGCAGCCGATGTTGCCGTCGAGCGCGATGTAGGAGAGGTCGAACTTGCTCGCCTCGATCTCCTTGGGATCCTCCTCGTGCAGGTCGCGCAGCTCGAGCAGCTCGGGGTGGCGGAACAGGCCGTTCGAATCGAAGTTCACCTTGCCGTCGAGCGCCATCACGTCGCCCTCCTGCGTGGTGATGAGCGGATTGATCTCGAGCAGCGCGCAGTCCAGATCGACGTACATCTTCGCCAGGTTGACGAGGAAGGTCGCGGCCTTGGGCTCTTGCCCGGGACGGATGCCGATGGCGCGCACGAGCTTCTGCGCCTCGGGCATCGGGAGGCCCTTGCGGGGCGAGAAGGCCGCCTTGACGATCTTCTCGGGGTGCTTCGCGGCGACCTCTTCGATCTCCATGCCGCCCTCGGAGGAGACCATCATCACGGGCAGCTTGAGCTCGCGGTCGATGGCGATGCCGACGTAGTACTCCTTCGCGATCGAGGAGCCCTTCTCGACCCACAGGCGGCGCACGACCTGTCCGTGCGGCCCGGTCTGGTAGGTGACGAGCGTCTTGCCGAGCAGCGCGCTCGCGGCCGCCTTGGCCTCTTCGAGCGACTTGCACAGCTTGACCCCGCCCGCCTTGCCGCGGCCGCCGGCGTGGATCTGCGCCTTGACGACCACCAGCGGGGCCTTGAGCTCGGCCCAGGCCTTCTCGACGTCGGCGACGCTCTGGCACTCGCGCCCGTCGGGGACGTTCATGCCGAACTTCTTCAGCAGCTGCTTGGCTTGGAACTCGTGGATCTTCATCGCGCTTGGGGCAGGTCCTTCCGGAACAAACGAGGCGCAGAGTCTACGGTCGCGCGGGGCCCGAGGCCACCCTCGCGGGCGGTGGCGCCGTGCACAGCGGGCTGCTCTACTGTGCGCCCGCGATGACGCCTCCTCCCCCTCCCGGTGGCCAACTGCTCGTCGATCGCGAGCTCGAGGCTCTGCTCGGAACGGCGCTGCGCGCAGCTCCCGGCGCCCAGGCGCCAACCCGCGCCCAGATCTCGCCCGCGAGCGTCGACCTGCGCCTCTCGGGCGTGGCCTGGCGCATCCGCGCGGGCTTCCTGCCGGCCGCGACGAGCGTCGAGAGCCGCCTCGCCGAGCTCGCACTCGGGAAACTCTCGCTCGAGGGAGAGGGCGCCGTGCTCGAGCGCGGCTGCGCATACCTGGTGGCGCTCGAGGAGGAGCTCGCGCTGCCCGCCGATCTGCGCGGACGGTTCAACCCGCGCAGCTCGACCGGACGCTGCGACATCTTCACGCGCGTCTTGTGCGAGGGCCACGCGCGCTTCGACGAGGCGCCACCGGGCTACCGCGGCCGACTCTGGATCGAGATCGCGCCGCTCTCCTTCCCCGTGCGGTTGAAACGCGGCGACCGCCTGGCCCAGCTGCGCCTTGCGCGCGGCAACGCGGCGCTCTCGGCGCACGAGTTGCGCGCGCTGCATGCGAGCACGCCGCTGTGCTTCGACGCGAGCGGCACGCGCGCGCTCGCCGCGGACGAAGTGCCGATCGACGAGGAGGGCGGCCTGGCCCTGTGCGTCGGCCTCGCCGGCCGCGATCCCGCCGGCTGGCGCGCCGGCGCGCACACCGACGTGGTCGAGTTCGCGCGCGAGGGCGCGCACGCCGTGCACGACTTCTGGGAGCCGGTGCACGCGCGCAACGGCCGCTCGATCCTCGAGCCGGGCAGCTTCTACATCTTCGCCAGCCGCGAGCGCCTGCGCGTGCCGCCCGAGTACGCGGCCGAGATGCTGCCGGTGGACGTCGGCATCGGTGAACTGCGCAACAACTACGCCGGTTTCTTCGACAACGGCTTCGGCTGGCGCGAGGGCGCGGGCGAGGCACGCCTGGGCACGCCCGCGGTGCTCGAGGTGCGCGCGCACGACGTGCCCTTCCTGGTCGAGGACGGCCAGGTGTTCTGCCGCCTGCGCTTCTTCCGCACCGGCGGCCGCCCGCAGCGCGTCTACGGCGAAGGCCGCGCGCAGTCCTACCAGGACCAGGACCTGACGCTCGCGCGCTGTTTCAGGCGCGGAGACGAGCCGTGAAGGGCGCCGTCTACCTCAACGGCAAGTTCGTGACGCCCGCTCGGGCGCACGTCAGCGTCGAGGACCGCGGCTTCATGCTGGGCGACGGCGTGTACGAGGTGGTGCGCTACTACCGCGGGCGGCCCTTCGCGATGCCCGGGCACGTGGCGCGCCTGCGCAAGAGCCTCGAGGCCGTGCGCATCCGGCTCGACGCGAGCGCGCACGATCTGGCCGCGATCAGCGACGAGCTGGTGACGCGCAACGCGCTCCCCGACGCGCAGGTCTACTGGCAGGTGACACGCGGCGTCGCGCCGCGCAAGCACCTGTTCCCCGGCCCCGAGGTCGCGCCGACCGTGCTGGCGCTGTGCTACGCCGAGCCGCCGCTGGAGATCGCCGGTCACGTGCGCACGCTGAGCGCGATCACGCGGCCCGACATGCGCTGGAAGCGCTGCGCGATCAAGTCGATCAACCTGCTCCCCAACCTGCTCGACAGCCAGGCCGCGCACGAGGCCGGCGCCGACACGGCCATCCTGGTGCGCAACGGCGTCGCGACCGAGTGCCCCTCGCGCACCCTCTTCCTGGTCGAGCGCGGGGCGCTGGTCACCTACCCACTGGACGGCACGATCCTCGACTCGATCACGCGCCGCATCGTGCTCGAGATCGCGCAGGCCGAGCACATCACGGTGCGCGAGGAGCGGCCGGCCGTGAAACGGCTCTTCGCGGCCCAGGAGGTGCTGGTGGTCGGCACCACGACCGAGATCGCCGCCGTGACCCAGATCGACGGCCGCCGCATCGGCCTGGGCGCGCCCGGTGAGCTGGCGCGCAAGCTGCAGCGCGCCTATGTCGCGCGCGTCTGGCGCGAGTGCGGATTCGGCTGAGCCCGTGCGGTACGTCCGGGTCCTTCTCCCCTATCCTGTGTCCGGATGATCGCGCTGCTCCTGGCCCTGTTCCTCGCGCTCGATGCGCGCACTCTGTGGCAGCAGGGTGCGCGCGAGGAGGCGATCGCCGAGCGCGCGAAGGAGCTCGCCGCGCCTGGCGCGCAGGCCGAGCTGCGCCTGGAGCTCGCGCGCTGGGAACTCGCGGTGCACCGGCCCGAGGCTGCGCTCGGCCACCTCGCGCCGCTCGGGAAAGAAGCCGACGCGCTGCGCGGCGAGGCGCACTACGCGCTGGCGCAGTACGAGCAGGCGGCGCCGCTGCTCGACGAAGCCTCGGTCGAGCACCAGCTGATGAAGATCGACGCGCTCGAGGCGCTCGGGAGGCTCGCCGAGTCCGACGCGGTGCTCGCGCGCGCACTGGCCGCGGCGCAGGAGGGCGATGCGCGCCTGTGGAGCGCCGAGGGCCGCCGCCTCGCGCGCGTCGGCGATTCCGCGCAGGCCGTCGCGGCCTTCCGCAAGGCCCTCGCGCAGGACGAGTGCGCCGGCGAAGCGTGGTTCGGCCTCGGCCGTGCGCTGCTCGCCGCCGGTCGCGACGAGGAGGGTCTGCAGGCGCTCGAGCACCACCGCAAGCTGACGCCGCTGCTCGACCAGTGGGACTTCGCGCGCCGCGCGGTCGATCTCGCGCCGCTGCACGCGCCCAACCTCGCCGCGCTGGGCGACGCCGAGCGCGCGCTCGGGCGCCTGTCGCGCGCCGCGGAGCTCTACGCGCGCGCGGTCGAGTTCGCGCAGGGCGCCGAGCAGCTCGTGCCGATCGCGCTGCGGCAGGCGCGCCTGTACGCCGAGGACGAGCACGACGCGCAGGGCGCGATCGAGCGCCTCGAGCAGGCCGCCAAGCGCGCGCCCGACGCGCGGCTCTTCGTGCGCGCCGGCGATCTCGCGCTGGAGGCGAAGGACACAGCCCGCGCGCTCGAGCTCTTTGAAAGGGCGCAGAAGCTGCGGCCGCAGGACGCAGAGATCCAGAAGCGCCTTGCGCGCGCGCGGGAGGCGAAGTGAGGCGCATCGTCGTGTGCCTCGCGCTCGCGGCCTGCGGGCGCGAGACTCCCCCGCAGCCGCAACCCGCGCCCGCAACGGGCATCGCCTTCACGGACATCACGGCCGCCTGCGGCGTCGATTTCGTGCACGACGCGGGCAAGACAGAGGCGAAGCAGCTGCCCGAGACGATGGGTGCCGGCGCGGCGATCGTCGATGTGGACGAGGACGGCGACCTCGACCTGTATTTCGTGCAGAGCGGGCCGCTGCCGATCCCGGGCACGCAGCGCGCGGCCGACCGGCCGACGAACCGCCTGTTCCTGAACGACGGCAAGGCGCACTTCCGCGACGCGACGAAGGAGTCCGGCGACGGGGCGCAGTCGAACTACGGCATGGGCGTCGTCTGCGGCGACGCGAACGGTGACGGGCACGTCGACTTCTACCTGACGAACCTCGGGCCGGATGCGCTGCTCTTCGGCGACGGGAAGGCGCACTTCCGCGATGCCACGGCGCAGAGCGGGATCACGGGCGACGAGTGGACCATGGGTGCCGCCTTTCTCGACGCGGACGACGACGGGGATCTCGATCTGTTCGTCGCGACCTACGTCGCGATCGACCTCGCGCATCCGCTGTGGTGCGGCGAACGCAAGCCGGGCTGGCGTTCGTATTGCCATCCCGACGCGTATCCCGGCCTGGAGGATCACTTCTGGAAGAACAACGGCGACGGCACCTTCGTCGAAGCGACGAAGGTGGCGGGTTTCTCCGATCCCGGCGGCAAGGGCCTGGGCGTCGCAGCCAGCGATCTCGACGGCGACGGCTTCGTCGATCTCTACGTCGCCAACGACTCGACCGAGAACCGCTTCTACCGCGGCAAGGGCGACGGCACCTTCGAGGACGCGACGCTGCGCTCGGGCCTGGGAGTCGACCGCTTCGGGCGGACCGAGGCGAGCATGGGCATCGCGATCGGCGACGTGGACGGCGACGGAAAGCTGGACCTGTTCGTCACCGGCTTCGACGACGAATCCGACACGCTCTACCTGGGCCTGGGTTCGCGCGGTTTCGACGACCGCACCGTCGCGGCCGGCCTGGAAGCGCCCACGATGCTGCCCGTGGGCTTCGGCTGTGTGCTCGAGGACTTCGACCTCGACGGCGACCTCGACCTCGCCATCGCCAACGGCCACATCCTCGACAACATCGAGCTCTACAACGACGGCAAGACTCACGCGCAGCGCGCGCTGCTCTTCCGCAACGACGGGCAGGGCCACTTCACCTCGATCGACGGCGGAGCGTTCACGGCCTCGCCCTTTGTCGGCCGCGGGCTGTACATGGGCGATCTCGACGGCGATGGAGCTCCCGAACTCGTGCTGACGCAGTGCAACGGACCGGCGCGAGTCTTCCGGGCTCCGCATCCAGGGACACCGTCGCTGACGCTGCGCGGCCTGCCCCGCAACTCGCGCGGCGGGTCGCGTGAGAGCGGAGCGCAGTCCTCCTACCTCGGCCAGAGCGCGGACGAGATCTACCTGCCGCTCCCCGCGGGCCCGCTGCAGAGGCTCGAGCTGGCCTTCCCGGGCCGTGCCGGGCGGCAGACGATCGCACTCGATCCGCCCATCGCCGACGGCGTGCTCGTCTTCCGTGGCGAACCCGGCGCGCTTCGCGTCGAGCAGCGCGGGCGCTAACCTCAGCGCGCATGCAACAGGACTTCGAGAAGCTCGGTGTCTTCTACCTCGGGCGGCCCTACGACCTCGCGCAGCGCAAGCCGCAAGCAGGCTGGCTGCTGTACGACTCGAAGGACCTCGTCACGCACGCGGTGTGCGTCGGCATGACCGGCAGCGGCAAGACGGGCCTGTGCCTGTCGCTGCTCGAGGAAGCGGCGATCGACGGCATCCCCGCGATCGTGATCGATCCCAAGGGCGATCTGGGCAACCTGCTGCTCGCGTTCCCGAAGCTCGCGCCCGAGGACTTCCGTCCCTGGGTCAACGCCGACGAGGCGCGCACGCAAGGCATCGACAGCGCCGAACTCGCGACGCGCGAAGCCGCGCGCTGGAAGGAGGGCCTGGCCTCCTGGAGCCAGGACGGCGAGCGCATCGCGCGCATGCTCGACGCGGCGGATTTCGCGATCTACACACCCGGGAGCTCCGCGGGACTGCCGGTCTCGATCCTGAAGTCCTTCGCGGCGCCGCCCGCCGCACTCGTCGAGGACGAGGAGCTCCTGCGCGAACGCGTGGCGAGCTCGACCTCGAGCCTGCTCGGATTGCTCGGCATCGACGCCGATCCGCTCTCCAGCCGCGAGCACATCCTGCTCGCGACGATCTTCGACCGCGCCTGGCGCGCGGGCGAGGACCTCGACCTCGCGCTGCTGATCGAGCGCATCCAGAAGCCGCCCGTCCAGCGCGTGGGCGTGTTCGAACTCGAGGCCTTCTTCCCCGCCAAGGAGCGCTTCGCGCTGGCGATGCGCATCAACAACCTGCTCGCCTCGCCCTCCTTCGCGGCCTGGATGGAGGGCGAGCCGCTGGACGTCGGCGCGGCGCTGTGGACGAAGAGCGGCAAGCCGCGCATCTCGATCTACTCGATCGCGCACCTCAGCGAGAGCGAGCGCATGTTCTTCGTCTCGCTGCTGCTCTCGCAGATCGTAGCCTGGATGCGCACGCAGCCGGGCACGACCTCGCTGCGCGCGCTGGTCTACATGGACGAGATCTTCGGCTTCTTCCCGCCCGTCGCGAACCCGCCCAGCAAGCAGCCGCTGCTCTCGCTCTTGAAGCAGGCGCGCGCCTACGGCCTGGGCGTGGTGCTCGCGACGCAGAACCCCGTCGATCTGGACTACAAGGGCCTCTCGAACTGCGGCACGTGGTTCCTCGGCCGGCTGCAGACCGAGCGCGACAAGCAGCGCGTGCTCGAAGGACTCGAAGGCGCCGCGGCGCAGGCGGGCTCGGGCTTCGACCGCGCGCGCATGGAGGAGACGCTCGCGGGCCTGGGCAAGCGCGTGTTCCTGATGAACAACGTGCACGACTCGCAGCCGGTCGTGTTCGAGACGCGCTGGACGCTCTCGTACCTCGCCGGCCCGATGGCGCGCAACCAGATCAAGCTCCTGATGGATCCGCGGCGCGGCGCTCCAAACGCGACAGCACCGGCGCCGACTGCGACTGCGGCGGCTGCTGCGCCCGAGCGCAACCGCGTTGCCAGCCCCGCGGCAGCCGCCGGCCGGCCGGCACTGCCGCCCGAGGTGACGCAGCGCTTCCTGCCCACGCGCGTCGCGCCCGCGCCGAACGCGAAGCTCGTCTACCTGCCCGCGCTCTTCGCCTCGACCTCGGTCTGGTTCCAGGACGCGAAGCTCGAGCTCTCGAGCGAGCAGAAGGCCGACGTGATCCTGGAGCTCGAGCCTGCGGCGGTGGCGCTCGACTGGAACCAGGCCAGCCGCGCCGGCGTGATCGCCGAGGACCTCGAGCTCGAACCGCGGCCCGACGCGGAGTTCGGCGAACTGCCGGCGGCCGCATCCAAGCCCAAGTCCTATGACGCCTGGTCGAAGGCCCTGGTCGAGACGCTCTTCCGCGGCCTCGAGCTCTCGCTGTGGAAGAGCCCCAGCCTGGAGCTCGTCTCGCGCGCCGACGAGGACGAGCGCGCCTTTCGCATCCGCCTGCAGCAAGCCGCGCGCGAGGAGCGCGACCGCGCTGCGGAGAAGCTGCGCTCGAAGTACGCGCCCAAGCGCGCGGTGCTCGACGAACGCCTGCGGCGCGCCGAGCAGCAACTGGAAAAGGAGCGGGCCGAGGCGAGCGAGGCCAAGGTCTCGAGCTTCCTCTCGATCGGCGCCTCACTGCTGGGTGCCTTCACCGGGCGCAAGACGCTCAGCGCCGCCAAGGTCTCGCGCGTCGCGACCGGCGCACGCGCCGTCGGCCGCTCGGCGAAACAGGGTGCGGACGTGGGCCGTGCCGAGGAGAACATCGCCGCGCTCGGGCGGCAGCTCGACGAACTCGAGCAGGCCTTCCGCGACGAGCTCACGGGCCTCGAGCACGTCTACGACCCGCTGCGCGAGTCTCTCGAACGGCTGCGTGTCCGTCCCAAGAAGACGAACATCGCCGTGCGCACGCTCGTGCTGGCATGGATGCCGCACTGGCGCACGAGCGACGGCCGACTCGCACCGGCCTGGGGCTGAGAGAGCCCCGGCCGGTCGCAGGCCGCCGCGCGCGGTGTCCCGCGCGAGGACTACTGACGGAACGCGAAACCCAGCGCCGAGAGCGTCGGCGAGAGGTTCGTGACCGTGTTGGACACGAAGGTCACCCGCGCCTGGAAGTACTTCGCGGTGTTGATGTTCGTGATCGTCGAGCGCCAGGTGCTGTTCGACTGGAAGAACGTCGGAACACCGTTCGAGGTGCAGGGCGCGAAGGTGCACTGCGGGGCCGGCGGCGGGGGCGGGACGACGACGCACAGGGCCGGGTTGCCGTAGGGGTCGATGAACGTCGCGTCCGTGAGGATGTTCGTCCCGCTGATGTTCGTCGCACCGCGGTAGGCGATGTCGATCTGTGCGCCCGCGGGCTGGTCCGAGGCGCGCGGCTCGAGGACCGGCGCGAGGTAGGTCGGCGAATTGATCTGCGTGTCGAGCCAGATCGAGTGCATGCGGCTGATGCGCAGCACGAGGTCGAGCTCACCGAGGTAGACCGTGTTGTCGGTCGGCGGCGTCGGGCCGCCCGGAGGCACCGAGCCCGGGTTGAAGCCGCCGTGCGCGGTTGCCTCCAGGTCGGGGTTGATCGAAACCTGCTGGCCCGAGGTGTTCGTGCCGCCGGTCGAGAAGGCGCGGAAGTTCGGCCGCGTCGCCGGGTTGGCCGTGTTGACGTCGAGCGAGTTCAATCCGAGCGCCCCCGTGTCCGGGAAGCAGCGGAACTCCATCAGCAGCGGCAGCGCGATCGAGGGTGCGGGATTGTTGCCCGAGGTGTTGGTGTACGGGCAGCCGGCGACGCCGGTCCCCGAGAGCGTCACGACGATCGGCAGCTCCGCGCCAGGCATGGCCGGGTCGACAGCACCCTTGGCCAAGAGCGAGTTGTCGCGCCAGGTGTAGTACTTGTAGTTGGCGACCGGGATGCCCTGGTTCAGCGGGTAGGGCATCACCGTCGTGGCGCCCGTCGCCGAGGGCTTCCTCGCCGCGGGATCGAGCATGTAGCCCAGGCCCTTGGGGTGGACGACCGACTGCGGATCGTTCGTGCCGTCGAGAAGGTTGTTGTCGAACTCGGCCACCAGGCCGGAGTTCGGGAACACCGCCGCGTTGGCGATCGGGTCGAAGGTCTCGTCCGGCAGCACCTTCGTGTGCGAGAGCCGGATCTCGAACTCGTCGAAGGAGTCCGCGACCACGTTGCCGCCGACCGGCGCCCAGTAGATGTGCTCCACGTCGACGTTGAACGCGCTCTCGTCGAGCAGCGTGAACCCGACGTCGCAGTAGCGCCAGAGAGCCTGGAGCTTGCTGCCCAGGCCCGAGATCGGAGTCTGCAGGCCCTGCGTGAACGGCAACATCGCCGAGGGCACCTGCACCGTGCGGTCACAGGTCGCGCGCAGGCGCGTCACCGGGCGCGGGCGGATCGTCCCGGTGTTGAGGTCGGGCGAGAACTGGCCGCGCCACTCGGGCTTGCCGTCAGCGCCGAGTTCGTCCTGGCTGCTGAAGCGGAACACGAGGCCGCCGTTGTTCTCGGTCGCCTTGTTCGGGTCGATCGTGAACGTCACGGCCGGCAGGGCATCGACGATCGGGTTGCCGGCGAGGTCCGCCGGGCCGAGCACGCCGCTGCCGGTGCTCAGGTAGTAGCGGTCGTTCGAACTGCCGAGCGTGTGCTTGAAGTTGATGATCGGATTGAAGCTGAACTCCTTCAGGTCGGACGAGCCTTCGACCTGGGCGATCACGTAGTCGCGCGCCGTCGGCGTCGTCGTGGACGGATCCACGCGCAGCACCTTCATGTTGTCGAAGGCCGTCACCGTGCTCGGGTCCATGGGCTCGCTGAAGCGCAGCAGCACGCGCGAATCGGTCGACACGCCGGTGCCCGGCGTGGTGATGCCCGGGGCGATCGTCGAGTAGCGCGCGAAGCAGCCCTGCTTGCCGAAGTTCGCGACCGGATCCCAGACCGTGTAGATCTGCGCGGGGCCGGCGGCGAGGACGCCGGTGGTCGGCGCGACAATGCGGAAGTGCACGTTGGAGACCGTGCCGCCCGAGGGGTTGTCCGGACCCTGGGTGATCTCGGCGAAGTAGCCCGGCTGCTGGATGACGTCGCCGACCTTGGGCTTGAGCGCGCAGAAGTCGAGCGAGTAGTCGATCGAGATCACGTAGTCCCCGGCCACGCCCGTCGGTGTCGAGATCTGGACCGGCTGCACGCCGACGACCCGCGGCGGGATCTCGTCGAGGAGGAAGCCGTTGTGCGGGTCGTTCGTCACGGCGGTCGAGCCGCCCGAGCGCAGGCCGCGCACGATGTCGAACGTGCTCACGCTGCTGTCGTGCGAGCCGTTGGTGCTGAAGGACAGACCGTGGCCCGCGAGGTTCGAGAGCACCGTCAGCTGGCCGATCGTCGCGTCGCGCTGCGTCGGAACGCGCACGCCGACGTTGGCCTGCGAGGTGTTGATGCTCGCGGGCAGGCCGAGGTTGTTGATCGGCAACGGCGGATCGGACTGACCCGACTCGATGGTCGAGACGGTCATGTCGAGGATCACACGCGTGGTGTGGAACTCGAGCACGCCATCGCCGTCCTCGTCGAAGAGATCGCCGTGGTTGACGTCCTGCAGCGCGTGGTAGTCGAAGGGCGTCAAGGCCGGGTAGCCGGTGACGAGTCGGATCGTCTCGCGACGGATCGTCGAGGTGTCGATCAGGTCGTCGAACTTCAGCACGAGCGCGGAGTTGCGCGGCAGCAGCGTGAAGGGCGGCAGCGTGTTCGGGTTGAGGTCCTTGTCGACGACCGGCGTCAGGTTCTGGTCCAGGCGCGCGAACGCGTCCTTGTACGCCTGCGTGTCCGCCAAGTGCAGGATCGTGACCGTCGTCTCCTCCGTGATCCCGTTCTGGTCGAGCACGAAGTCGATGTTGTCGGTGCGGATGTCCTCACCGATCACGACTCCGGTGTTCTGCACCTCGCCGCTGGAGTCGCGCACATTGACCAGGCGCCCCCACATCGACGCGACCAACCGCACGGAGTTCGCCTGGCCGCCGTGGTTGGCGTCGACGACGAAGGTCTTCGAGCCGATGCCCGGATCGGGCTGGTCGAGTACCGTGCCGACCGCGGCGCCCGAGGTGATCGGCGCAGGCGTCCCCTTCATGCATCCGCCGGCGAGGAAGCCGAGGACGATCGCGCTGCTCGAGGCGATCCTGAGCGGGAGGTTGCGGAGGCGCGGAGCGAACGAGATCTCGAGGTTCGTTGCGTTCATGGATGAGGACCTGGGACTGAGGTACGAGGGCGCGGCCCTCGCGACTCGCACTCGGGTGCGAGCGAGCGGCGGACACACACTCCCCAGTGTAATCAAACTGCGTACCGCCGTCCCAGCCTGCGCTCCTTTGCCGTTCGGAAGACCCCAAATGGGCCTCGGCCGCCGGGGCCCCGGTCGGGAGCGCGCGCCGCTGTGCGCTTTCGCACAAGCCGCCCTCCCGAAGGCCCAGCCGGAACGTCGCGGTTGAAGCCCCGCGCCCCGCGTCCCACAGACCGCGCCCCATGGGCACCCTGCACTCGCTCTCCGACGAAGTGGCCTCGATCGCCGAGCGGGTCGGCCCTTCCCTCATCCACGTCCGCGCCTTGCGCTCGGTGCGCGGCGGCCTCTCCCAAGGCTCGGGCGTGGTCGTCGATCCGCAGGGTCATGCTCTCACGAACTCGCACGTGGTCTCGGGAGCGAGCGGCCTGGAAGTCGAACTCTCCGACGGCAGCACGCACCTCGCCGACCTCGTCGGCGACGACCCCGCCAGCGACCTCGCACTGCTCGCCCTGGGTCCACAGGCCGGTGCCCACGCCGCGGAACTCGGCGACTCCAATGGCTTGCGCGTCGGGGACGTCGCGATCGCGCTCGGATCGCCGCTGGGCCTCGCGCGCACGGTCACCTTCGGCATCGTGAGCGCGCTCGGACGCACGCTCGCGAGCCAGGTCCCCGGCCGGCGCATCGAGGGCGTGATCCAGACCGACGCGCCGCTCAACCCGGGCAACTCGGGAGGTCCGCTGTGCGACGCGCGCGGCACCGTGATCGGCATCAACACCGCCGTGGTGGCGGGTGCGCAGGGACTGTGCTTCGCGGTGCCCTCGAACACCGCGGGCTACGTGAAGAACGAGATCCTGGCGCACGGTCGTGTGCGCCGCGCCTGGCTCGGACTGGGGCTCGAAGAAGTGCTGCTCTCGCAGGCCGCGCTCGAGCGCATCGGTCGCGACGAGAAACGCGCGCTCGCGGTGCGCAGCGTGGAGGCAGGCAGCCCGGCCGCGCGTGCGGGCCTGCGCGCGAGAGACGTGCTGCTCGAGCTCGGGCCGCGCGCGCTCGCCTCGGTGTCGGACCTGCAGCGCGCACTCGGCGCCGAGGCGATCGGTGCGAAGCTGCGCGTCGTGTTCCTGCGCGGGACCGAACGCATCGAAGCTGCGCTCCAGCCGGTCGAAGTCGCTCGCGAGCCGCGCGCCTAGCGTGGAAACGAGCAGGCCGCGCTCGGAGGCGCGGCCTGCGTGGGACGAATGGCGCTCGCGCTTCAGCGCGCCATCGTCAGCGGCCCGTCGGCCTTCTTGGTCGGCGCGGCTTCCTGCGTCTTCGGGGCTTCGTTGCCCAGGCTCCAGGTTGCCTTGACCTTGCCGCGCGCGTCGTAGACGTTCATCACGAGCTCACCGGTCTGCTCGTTGACACCCATGCGGGCACTCGCGCGCCCGTCGCGGTTGTGGAACACCAGGCCCGGCGTGTCCGAGGTGTAGGCGTCGACCGAGACGCGCGTGCGCCCCGAGGAATCGTGGATCACCAGGCGCTCGCCGGTGACGGTGTCGCAGACCATCTTCGCGCTCGCCAGACCCAAGAGTCCCAGGCCCAGGGCGAGGCCGGCTCCCAGGCGCTTCAGGCTCTTGTTCTGCTTCTCGAGGCGTTCGACGCGGACGTTCAGTTCATGCGATTCGACGGTCATGGTTTCCTCCCGGACTCGATTGGGAAAAGGTCGGGTGGCGCGGGACGAAGTGGATCCCGCGCTGCGCGTCCAACAGACGTCATCCCCGGGCGTTTGTGCAAGGGAAGTCGGGAAAAACCTCCGTCAGGTCCCGGCAAAGTCCCTAGCCGCAGGTATCGAGGTCCGAAGACTCGTCGTCGCGCTCGCGCCGGCGCTGGCTGGTCAGCGCGCGCTGGAAGCGTGCGAGGAGATCCGGCCGGCCCGCGCGCTCGAGCGCCTCCTCGACCAGCACGCGCGACTCGGGCGCCTTCCAGCGCACGAGCGCCTTCTGCATGCGCCGCTCGCGCTCGCCGCGCGGCACGTGCAACTCGGCGAAGGTCATCGGGTCCTTGCCGGTCACGAACTGCACGCAGGCGCGCGTCATCGGCAGCGGGATGAACTCCTGCACCTGCTCGGGCGAGTAGTTGCGCTCGAGCAGCTTCTCGAAGAGCAGGATCGCGTCCTCCAGGCTCGTGCCCGGATGCCCGACGATGAAGTAGTTGACCAGGTGCTGGTCCTTGCCCGCCGTGCGGCACTCTTCCTTGTACTCGGCCTCGTACTGCTCGTAGACCTCGAAGCGCGGCTTGTTCATCGCGGCCAGCGTGGCGTCGCTGCCGTGTTCGGGCGCGAGCTTCATGCGGCCCGGCACGTGGTGCGCGACGAGGTCGTGATGCAGCGGCAGGAGCTTGCCGTCGCGTCCGCGCAGCATGTCGTAGCGAATGCCGCTCGAGACGAAGGCGTGCTTGACGCCCTTCGTGCCGCGCACGAGACCGAGCAGGCGCCGGTAGCCCTCGCTGGTCTTGTCCAGGCGCAGAGCGGGGCAGGGATCGGGCGTCAGGCAGTCGCGGCCCAGACAGGGCTCGCCCTTCTCGAGCAGCTTGCAGCCCAGCCCCCACATGTTCGCGGTCGGCCCGCCGATGTCGGTGATCGTGCCGCGGAAGTCGTGGCTGGCGGTGAGCGCGGCGGCCTCCTTGAGCACCGATTCCTCGCTGCGGCTCTGGATCGTGCGGCCCTGGTGGAACGTGATCGAGCAGAACGAGCAGTCGGCCATGCAGCCGCGGTGCGTGTTGATCGACCAGCGCACGGGCTCGAGCGCCGCGATGCCGCCGGCCGCGTCGTGGTCGGGGTGTGAAGCGCGCTGGAAGGGCAGGTCGTAGAACGAATCCACCTCGGCCTGCGAGGCGGGCGCGAGCGGCGGATGCTGCAGCACCACGCGCGCGCCGTGCGTCTGCGCCAGCACGCGCGAGCTCGGGGCGTTCTCCTCGCGCACCGCGTGGAAGAGCTCGATCAGCTTGTCCTGGTCGGCCTGCAGCTCTTCGAAGCTCGGCACCACGCGCGCGCCCTCGGGCACGTCGGCGGGCTTGACGATCTCGCAGGTGCCGCGCATGCCTGTGAGCGACTCGCCGCGCTCGAGGCGCTGCGCGACCTCGAGCACCGCGCGCTCGCCCATCCCCCACACGAGCAGGTCCGCCTTGGCGTCCACCAGCATCGAGCGCCGCAGCTTCTCCTCCCAGTAGTCGAAGTAGGCCAGCCGCCGCGGCCCCGCCTCGAGCCCGCCGACCACGACCGGCAGGCCGGGGAAGTGGTGCCGCGCCAGCGCCGTGTAGGCGATCGTGGCGCGGTTGGGCCGGCCCATCGCGCCGCCTGGCCGGTAGACGTCGATGCTGCGCTTCTTCTTCGAGGCGGTGTAGTTCGTGACCATCGAGTCGATGGTCCCCGCCGTCACACCCACGAACAGCCGCGGCGGCGGCAAGCGCTTCCAGCCCTCGCCCTCGGGCTCGGTCTCGGGGCAGTCGAGGATCCCGACGCGGTAGCCCTTCGACTCCAGGTAGCGGCCGATGACGGCGTGCCCGAAGGAGGGGTGGTCGACGTAGCCGTCGCCGGTGACGATCAGCACATCGAGTTCGTCCCAGCCGAGCGCGCGCATCTGGGCGCGCGTGCGGGGGAGGAAGTCGGCCGGAGAGCGATTGGTGTTCATGGGGCGAGTGCCCCGGCGCTCAAATCTTCCCGTGGCGACGGCGCTGGCGGCGGTTGGTCTTGCGACCGCCCTTCGTCTTCTGACGCGTGCGGTAGCCGGTCTGCTTCTTCTTCTTGGTCGTGGAGCTGCGGATGTTCTGGTGCATGGGGGGCGGAGAGTCTAGCGGCAGGCCTCCCGGGAGCGCCAGTGCGGGCTACTTCTTCAGGATCCGCTCCAGGATCTCGCGCACGGCCGGCGAGCCCTCCTTGGAGAGCCAATTCTGGACTCCGCTGCGCTCCTCCGGGCTGAGGGAGCGCTCCTCGAGCACTTTGGCGATCTCGCGGCGTGTCAGGCAGTCACCCGCCAGGTGGTCGATCAGGCCGAGGAGCTCTGCGGTCGGTCGGGGGCGGAAGCGCTCGGCCAGGGTCTCGACCGTGCTCCCGACGTAGCCCAAGCCCTCGAGGATCGTCTGCGTCTGGGCCGAGATCGGTCCGACTCCCCCGCCGAGGCCCTCGCGCAGTCGGCGCGGGACGAGCTGGCTGAGCTCGCTCGCACGCGCGGACTGCAGGCCGGCGAGATCGTGGCGCGCCTCCGGGTCAGCGCGCAAGTCGTAGAGCTGGTTCGCGAGGTTGAAATCGCACTGGCCGGTCGAGCTCGCGAGGATCAGCTGGAACGAGTCCTGGTCGATCACCGAGTCGTTGTAGCGCGAGTGCGAGAAGACCGCGGGGCGCAGCGCGGCCTTGTCGGAGGGATCGACGAGCAGCGGCACGAGGCTCTGGCCCTGGTGCTGCGCGAGGTGCGCGATCCCGACCAGCTCCAGCAGCGTCGGCGCGATGTCGACGTTCTCGACCCAGCCCGCGACGCGCCCGGGCGCGAGACCGGGTGCGTGCACGATCAGCGGCACGTGGATCAGCTCGGTGTTGACCTGGCTGCCGTGCGTCATCTGCAGCGTGTTGAAGAGCGTCGCCGGCTCGCCGTTGTCGGCGGCCTTCTTGCGCGTGCCGCTGAAGAACTGTTCGCGCGTGAAGAGCCCCTCGCCGTGATCGGCGCACAGCACGAGCAGCGTGTCGTCGAAGGTCCCCAGTTTGCGCAACTCGTCGAGGATCTCACCGATGCGGTGGTCCTCGTAGTGCACGTCGTCGTCGTAGGAACCGTCCTCCTCCTGCATGCGTGCGAGGCTCGCCTCGCGGTCGGTGAGCTTCAGGCGCTGCGAGAGCTCGTCGTAGTAGGCCATGCGCTGCGCGCCGAAGGGCTCGTGCGCATCGCGGTACTTGCGCCAGTCCCCTTCGGGCTGCGGGCGGTAGGCGTAGCCCTCGTCGTGCACCTCGTTCAGGTGGATCCATGCGAAGCTCTGCTCATCCTTGTGCGCGCGCAGCCACTCGAGGATCGGCGTGTTCGGCTGGTAGGGCTTGAGCTCGCCCTCGAAGGTCCCACAGCCACGGTCGAAGCCGTGCTCGTGGTTCAGGATGTCGTTGCAGACGAAACCCGCGGTCACCCAGCCGGCCTTCTGGAAGCACTCGGCCAGCGTCTGCTTGTCGGGCGGGATCGTGAGCAGCTCCTGCGCGACGTAGCAGCCCGACATCAGCGAGACCATGCTGGGCGAGGTCCACGAGGCCTGCGCGGCGCAGCGCTCGAAGACGACCGACTGCTTCGCCAGCGCATCGATCGCGGGCGTCAGCGGTCGCGTTTCGCCGTACGGCCCCAGTCGATCGGCGCGCTGCGTGTCGATCGAGAGCACGATCACGTGCTTGACCGGCTTGGGCTGCGGCTTGGAACAGGCCGCGAGCGCGAGGCAGGCGAGGAGTGCGGTCGTGACCCGGCGGCGGGAGTTCATCTCCCGAATTCTATCTCACTGCGCGGCCATTCCTCGACGCCGGCGTCTGCGTCGCCGCCAGCGCGTTCTTCAGGTCGGCCAGGATGTCGCTCGGGCTCTCCAGGCCGATCGAGAGGCGCACCGCGCCGCCCGCCTTGCCGTAGGAGCTGTGCGTCATGCTCGCGGGCAGTTCGATCAGCGTCTTCGTGTGTCCCAGGCTGACCGCCAGCGTGATCGAGTAGGCCGAGCTCGCGATCTCGTCCACGAAGCGCTCGGCCTCGACCCGTTTCGGGTCGAGTTCGAAGTAGATCATGTTGCCCGGCGCGAAATCGCCGTCGACGTCGACCAGCTGGCGCTCGGCGAGCTTGCGCTGCGGATAGCTCGCGAGGCCCGGGTACACGACACGCGCGACGGCCGGCTGCTTCTCGAGCCAGGCCGCGACCTTGCGCGCGGTGTACTGCTGGCGCTTGAGGCGCACCGCGAGCGTCGGCAGGCCGTAGACCAGGATCGCCCAGGCCGATTTCGCCGAGAGGATCGCGCCGAAGTCCTTGCGGTAGAGCAGCAGCGAGGCCAGCATCGATTTCGGGCAGATCACCGCACCGCCGACCTCGGTGCCGAAGCCGCCCAGGTTCTTCGTCAGGCTGTGCACCACGACGTCGGCGCCCAGCGCCAGCGGCCGCTGCGCGAAGGGTGTCGCGAAGGTGTTGTCGATCACGATCAGGAGCTTGCGCGCGGGCTTGCGCTGCGCGTTGATCGCGTCGGCGAGCTTGCGCAGCGCACCCAGGTCGACGAGCTCGAGCGTCGGATTGACCGGCGACTCGCAGTAGAGCACGCGCGTCTTGTCGTTGACCTGCTTCTTGAGCTTCGCGATGTCGTTCAAGTCGATGCGCTGCACACCGAATCCCTGGCGCGGATACCAGTGCGTGAAGAGCGAGTGCGTGCAACCGTAGAGCACCGGGTGCGCGATCACCTCGTCGCCCTTCTGCAGGATCGAGCCCAGGATCCCGGAGATCGCCGCCATGCCCGAGGCGAAGCTGACGCAGGCCTCGCCTTGCTCCATGTCCGCAAGTTCGCCCTCGAGGATCGAGCGCGTCGGCTCGTCGAGCCGGTCGTAGATGTAGACCGGCGCCTCGCCCGTGTCCTCGACCAGCTGGCCGAACTCCTGGAACCCGCGCGCGCCGCGCTTGGCGCTGTCGAGCCGGTAGGTGGTGGAGCTCGAGAGCGGCGGGACGACGTGGTGCGAGAAATCCCACTTCGCCGAGTGCTCGGGGCCGTGGACGAGGCGCGTCGTGAGCTTGTACTGCTGCTTCTTGGACATGGTGGGCTGAGGGTAGCCCACCACGCGAGTCCAGCGTCTACGGCAAAGGGCTCAGATCAGCCGCCCCCTGCTCCCCCGCCGCTCGGCCCGACCATCTTGCTCGGCACGACCGCCTGCTTGAACTGCGCGGCGTTCATCAACCCCAGGCCCACGACCGCCGCCTCGAGCGTCGTGCCCTCGTGGTAGGCCTTCTTCGCGGCCTTGGCCGCGTTGTCGTAGCCGATGTGGCGATTGAGCGCGGTCACGAGCATCAGCGACTGGTGCATCAGCGCGTCGACGCGCTGCTCGTCGAGTTCCAGCCCGTCGATGCAATTCGAGCGGAACGAATCGCACGCATCGGCAAGCAGCGCGATCGACTGCAGCACGTTGTGGATCATCACGGGCTTGAACACGTTGAGCTCGAAGTTGCCCTGCGAGCCCGCGAAGGCGACGGCCGAGTGGTTGCCGAAGACCTGCACGCAGACCATCGTCAGCGCCTCGCACTGCGTCGGGTTGACCTTGCCGGGCATGATCGAGCTGCCGGGTTCGTTCTGCGGCAGCTTGAGCTCGCCGATGCCGCAGCGCGGGCCCGAACCCAGCCAGCGCACGTCGTTGGCGATCTTCATCAGTGCCATCGCGGTGGTCTGGAAGGTGCCCGAGAGGAACACGAGCGCGTCGTGGGCCGCGAGGGCCGAGAACTTGTTGGGTGCCGATTTGAACGCGAGTCCTGTCTCGGCCGCGATCTTCTTCGCCGAAAGCGCGGCGTACTTCGGGTGCGTGTTGAGGCCCGTGCCGACGGCTGTGCCGCCCAGCGCGAGCTCGTGCACGGCGGGCAGCGCCGCGCGGATCGCGCGCTGCGCGTCCTTCAACTGCTGCACGTAGCCCGAGAATTCCTGGCCGAGCGTGAGCGGCGTCGCGTCCTGCAGGTGCGTGCGGCCGATCTTGACCACCTTCTTCCAGTGGCGCGCTTTGCCCTCGAGCGCCTTCTCGAGCAGGTGCAGTGCGGGCAGCAGGTGGCGCACGACCTCCTCGGCCGCGGCGATGTGCATCGCGGTCGGGAAGGCGTCGTTGGAGCTCTGCGAGCGGTTGACGTGGTCGTTGGGGTGGATCGGCGTCTTCGAGCCGAGCTTGCCGCCGAGCATCTGGATCGCACGGTTCGAGATGACCTCGTTGGCGTTCATGTTCGACTGCGTGCCCGAGCCGGTCTGCCACACGACCAGCGGGAAGTGCTCGTCCCACTGGCCCGCGATGACCTCGTCGCAGGCCTCGAGCAGCGCCTTGTGCTGCTTCTTCGAGAGCATCTCGAGTTCGCGCAGCTCGATGTTGGCCTGCGCCGCGCACTTCTTGACGATGCCCAGCGCGCGGATCATCGCACGCGGGAAGGTCTGGCCGCCGATCTTGAAGTTCTCCTTCGAGCGCTGCGTCTGCGCGCCCCAGAGCGCCTCGGAGGGCACCTCGATCGGCCCGAAGGAGTCGCTCTCGGTGCGCGTGGCGGTGCGGATCTCGGGCGCGGGGACGGGCTTCACGGTCGGGGTCTTGGTGCTCATGGCGAACCGCCGATGGTAGAGCACGCGAGCGCCGCGCTCAATGCAGCGGCTGGCCGCTGCGCAGTTGGAAGTACAGCAGCGAGAGCTGGCCGGGAATCGGCAAGAGACGCGGCTCGTAGTCCGACTGGAAGCGCGGGTCGAGGTAGAGCTCCTTCTCCCAGGCGTTGACGTCCAGGCTCTTCTCGCCGCGCGGGCTGATGCCGTTGCCGAGGATGATCCCGTCGGGCCGCTCTCCGAGCACCCAGTGCGCGTCGTGGCGCTGGTGGCCCTTGAGTTCGATCGAGAGGTCGGGCGGCACGTCGCGCAGCGCACGGTTCGTGAGACCGAGCATGTCCACCATCTCGAGCTTCGAATACCAGCCGATCGCGCCGATGGGCGAGGTCGCGAGTTTCCAGCCGCGGGGGGCGTGCTCGGCCAGCGCCCTGCCGATCGCGATCCAGCGCTGCTCGTAGAAGCGCTGGCTGTCGCGCAGCTCCCCCAGCCGCGCGATCGGCCACAACTGCAGCAGCAAGATCGCGATCCACAACAAGCGCACGCGACGGCGCGCGCCCGCCTCGAAGCGCGCCAGCGCATCCGCGCACAGCATCAGCACCAGCGGCAGGATCGGCACGAGGAAGCGCGCGAGGAACATGTAGTCCCCGCCCACCCACACGACACCCGCCGTCACCGCCAGCGCGCCGGCGAGCGCCGTGCGCGCGACGCGCGCCTGCGGGCGCACGACCAAGAGCAGCAGCAGCAGCGCGCCGATCCCGCAGTCGAGCGTCGCGCGCCCCAGGTACGCGAAGCCGAAGGAGAGCTCCGCGCCCAGCGGCAGCTGCTTCACGTAGTAGGTGTTCGGCAGCCACTCGCCGAAGGTCTCGTGCCGGATCCAGAACCAGCACAGCGGCAGCGCCAGCGCGACCAGCGTGGCCAGCACGCGCCGCGCGCCGAGGGCGTGGAACAAGAGCAGCACGAGCAGCTCGGGCCGCAGGAGCGTCGCGGCGCCGAGCACGAGGCCGGCCAGGTTGCGCCGCTCGCGCGCGAGTAGCACGTACCAGCCCGCGACGAGTGCCGCGGCGAGCGCCGTGCCGAGCCCCTGCGCCGCGTGGTAGCCGAGCGCCACGCACAGCGCGATCGAGAGCGCGCACCAGAAATCGCTCTCGGCGCGCGCGCGCCCGCGCGCGGCGAGCGCGATCCAGGCCGAGCCGAGCGTGCTCGCAAGACCCGTGAACGCGACCAGCGCGAGCGGCGCGATCGAGAGTTTCAGCGCCAGCGCGCACAGCACCAGCCACAGCGGACAGGTGAAGCCCTCGACTTCCTCGCCGTAGGGGCTGAAGGAGAGCCCGCCCGTCCCGAGCTGATTGCGCGCGTAGCGCCAGACGATGTACTCGTCGTCGCAGGGCCCGCTGTCGCGCAGCAGCAGCCAGATCCCGAGCGCGCACAGCGCGGCGACGATCCAGGCCAGGTGGCCCGGCCCGCGTGACGCCGGACGCTCGCTCGCGCTGTGCATCTCAGCGCCGAGCATACCAGTAGCGCGGCCGGCGCGGCGCGCCCGTGACCGGCACGAGCGTGCGCGCCTCGGGGTACTCGATCTGGGTGCGCGTGTAGTTGCGCGCGAGCGCGGGCAAATCCGCGCTCCAGTCCTCTTCGAGCACGATCACCGCGAAGCGCTTGTCCTCGAGCGCGCGGCCGCGGTCGTCGGAAACCAGCTGCGCGCGATCGTGGTCGGTCGAGTTGAAGAGGTCGACGAGCGACATGCCGTGCGCGAAGCTCTCCTTGCCCGCGAGCTCGGCGAGATAGCCGTGGTCGGGTACCCAGACCTCGCCCTCGACCTCGCGCAGCCGCTCGACGAGCAGTTCCCCCGCCGCGACGTCCGCGCGGGTCGGGAGCTGCACACGCGGGTCGTAGCGCAGCAGCCACAGCTGCAGCAGCGCCAGCACGCTGGCCAGGACGGGCACGGGCCCGGCCGCCGCGAGCAGGCTCGCCAGCGCAGGACCGAAGACCAGCGCCGCGGCGAGCGCCGCGGGCATGAGCGCGTTGTCGTAGCCGCCGACATGCACGCGCGAGAGCCACGCGGCGAGCACGAGCCCCGCGAGTGCGAAGGCGTGCACCGGCGCACGCTTGCCCTCCGGCCGCGGCGGATGGACGCCCACGAAGTGCGCCAGCACGCTGAGCGCGAGCACCGGCGCGAGCGCGCCGCACAGCTCGAGCCAGAAGCCCAGGATGCGCTCGCGCTCCCAGGCGTGGCCGCGCAAGAGGTCGAAGACGTACCAGCCGTACCAGCCGTCGCTCTGGCGATCCGCGAGCCAGGTGCCCGCCAGGAGCGGCAGCCCCAGCGCGAGCACGAACACCAGCGCCGCCCGAGCGTCGCGCCAGGCGAGCGCGAGGAACACGCAGCCGGCGGGCACGAGTGCCGTCTGCTTGGCAAGGAAGGCGCCGAAGAAGATCGTCCCCGCGCACGCGGCGCCGACCAGGCTCGGCCGCAGCTCCAGGACCTCGAGTGCCGCGAGCACGAGCACGAGCCAGAGCGAATCGACGCGCGCGACGTCGAACCAGGCGCCGCACAGCCGATAGGAGGCCGCGAAGAGCCCCATCGCGAACCAACCGGCGAAGCGGCTGCCGCCGTTGCGCGCCGCGCTGCGGAAGACGAGGAAGAAGCACAGCGCGCTCGCGAGCAGCGAGACCAGGCGCAGCGCCAGAAATCCCTCGCCGAAGAGCCTCGTGCTCGCCGCCCCGAGCCAGACGAACAGCGGCGTGTACGGGAAGGCCATGTAGTCGAAGCTCGGTTCGGCGTAGAGCGCCTCCCCGTCGAGCACGCGCCCGACCTCGCGCAACATCCCCCCCTCCTGCCACTCGAGCTCGAAGGGGTGCACGCAGCGCATCAGCGCCAGCGCGACGTACAGGAACAGCGCCAGCGCGCACAGGCCTGCAAGAAGGGAGCGGAGGCGTCGGGCCATGGAGGGCGGCGCGATTGTGCGCGACCGGGCGCGCCCGTTCCATCCTTGCGCATCCGCGGTCTATCATGGCCCGCGATGCACGCACGCGCCGCCGCATGGGTCCTCCTCGCCGCTCTCGCGGCCTGCAACCGTTCCACGCCGGTCGAGCCGCGCGCTCCGGGGAAGCCGCCGCCGAACATCCTGGTCGTCGTGCTCGACACGCTGCGGCCCGACCATCTGGGCTGCTACGGCTCCTCGCGCCCGACCTCGCCGCGCCTGGACTCGCTCGCGCAGCGCTCGTGCCTGTTCGAGAACGCGCAGTCCGCCGCACCGCTGACCGTGGCCTCGCTGCTCTCGCTCGTCTCCTCGCTCTACCCCGCAGTGCACGGCGTCCAAGGCGAGCTCAACCCCGGCCGCATGAGCGAGCACGTCACCACGCTCGCCGAAGTGCTCGCTGCGCACGGCTACACCACCGCGGCCTTCACCGAAGGCGGCTACGCCAACCCGCGCTTCGGCCTGGGTCAGGGTTTCCAGACCTTCCCCGCCAGCCCCAACGACAGCGATCCCAACGTCTCGAACCTGCTCGGCACGAGCCGCCTCTCGGAGAACCTCGCGCGCACCCAGACCTGGCTGCGCGGCGTGAAGCAGCCCTTCTTCCTCTTCTTCCACACCTACGAGGTGCACCAGCCCAACTACGCGCGCCAGGACTACATGCGCATGTTCCGGCCGGGCTTCGACGAGGCCGCCGACCACGCGCGCACCGCCGCCGCGATCCAGCGCTGGGACCACGAGCACGCCGCCAGCGAAGAGGAGTGCCAGACGCTGCTCGAGCACCTCTACCAGTGCCCGCGCACCGGCCTGCCCGACCTGCTCGATCCCGACGGCTTCGAGCGCCTGGCGCACAAGTACGGCTGCGCTCCCGACGACGCCGTGCACAACGAGAAGCTGCTCGCGCTCGTGCGCGACCTCTACGACGGCGCGATCCGCTACACCGACGATCAGCTCGAACTGCTCTGGAACCTGCTCGACGAGCTGCAATTGCAGTCGAATACGATCCTCGTCGTCGTCAGCGACCACGGCGAAGGCCTCGGCGAGCACGAGCGCATCGAGCACTCGCACAACCTGCACGAGGAGGCGCTGCACGTCGTGCTGCTGATCCACGCGCCCGGCCAGGAGTTCGCGCCGCGGCGCGTCAAGACGCAGGTGCGCTCGATCGACGTCATGCCCACGCTGCTCGAACTCGCCGGCATCGACGCGAGCGGCCTGCCGCTGCAGGGAGAGAGCCTCGTGCCGCTGATGCTCGGCCACACGCAAGCCGACCACCTGGCCTTCAGCCACGCACGCCACGTGGACGAGTTCGAGCCACCGCAGTTCAGCGTGCGCGACGGCCGCTGGCGCCTGATCGTCGAACCGAAGACGAAGAAGCAGTGGCTCTACGACCACGAGAACGATCCGAGCGAGCTGAAGGACGTGTCGGGCCAGTATCCCGAGGTGCTCGCGCGCCTCTCGTCGCTGATCGAGCAGCAGCGGCGGCAGGACGAGTTCCTGCGCGCGAAGCTCGACAGCGCGCCCGGCGAACTCGTGATCGACGAGCAGACGATGCAGGAGCTGAAGGCTCTGGGCTACACGGGCAAGGAACCGAAGTAGGGCGTCGCTCGAGCGCAGCCTGGGCAGCAGCGCATTTCCAGCACTACAAGAGCTTCATGTCGCGCATCAGCTGCACGTCCGCCTCGATCGCGCCGGCGGTCTTGTGCATCAGGATGCGCGCGTCGTTGTCGAGCGGCAGTTCGACGATCTTCTCGACGCCGTTCTTGCCCAGGATCGCCGGCACGCCCATGTAGATGCCTTCGAAGCCGTACTGGCCGTTCAAGAGGCACGCACACGGCAGCAGACGCTTCTGGTCGTTCAGGATCGAGCTCGCCATCGCGACGCTGGCGCTCGCCGGCGCGTACCAGGCGCTGCCGGTCTTCAGGAGGTTGACGATCTCCGCGCCGCCCTTGCGCGTGCGGTCGGCCATCTTGTCGATGGAGGCACGGTCGACGAGGTCCTTCAAGGTCACGCCGTTCACGGTGCAGTACTGCGGGATCGGCACCATCGAGTCGCCGTGCGCGCCGAGCACCATCGCCTTGACGTCGACGACCGAGCTCTTGGTCGCCTCCGAGATGAACCAGGAGAAGCGCGCGCTGTCGAGCACGCCGGCCATGCCCATCACACGCTGGCCGGGGAAGCCGAGCTTGGCGCGGCACAGGTGCACCATCGAGTCGAGCGGGTTCGTGACCACGATCACGAAGGCCTCGGGCGAGTGGTTGCGCACGTACTCCGCGACGCTGATGATCACCTTGGCATTGATCGCAAGCAGGTCCGAACGGCTCATTCCCGGCTTGCGCGCGACGCCCGCGGTGACGATGAAGACGTCCGAGTTGGCCGTGTCGCGCGGGTCGTTGGTGCCAACGACGCGCGCGCCGAGTCCCTCCACCGCGGCGGCCTGGTTGAGGTCGAGCGCGATGCCCTGCGGTCGGCCTTCGAGGATGTCGATCAGGACGATCTCGTTGCCGAGCGACTTCTGCGCGCACAGTTGCGCGGCGGTCGAGCCGACGTAGCCGGCGCCGACGACGGTGATCTTGCGTTGCGGGATGGAGTTGCTCATGGGAGGTGCAGCGGGAGAGCGTATCCGCCCGCGCGGGAGGCTCCAAGGGCAGCCCATGCCCGCGGAGCGCGCCCGGAGTTAGGGTTTAGGCATGAGGCTTCCCCTCCACTGGCTGCTCGCACTCCCGCTCTTCCTCCCGGCCTGCAAGTCGATGCACTCGGACGATGCGGATCAGAGCCTGATCCTCCTCGGCGGTGAGATCTCTCCGGGACCACCGGGATGGCACAACTCCAACCCGGCGGGCGCGGGGCAGGTCGCGTTCACTTTCCGAGGACACGGTTCCAGCACCGGCGCGGAGATCGGCATGCAGCTGGGGTTCGGCAACACGCAGGAGGCGGGCCTGGACCGCTCGTTCAGCATCGGCGAGGTCTTCATCGGCCCCTTCAAGGAGTGGCAGTTCGGCTCGCGCGTCTCGCTCCTGGCTGGCGCCGGGCTGCGCTACGCGGAAGCGGAGACCGACGTCGCCGGCCTCTACGCCGATCGGCGCGTCGACGGCGACGACAGCACCGGCGTGTACGCGCACGTCGGACTGTACTTCCGCGTGACCCAGGCCATGTCGCTGGGCGCAGATGTGCGCTGGGCAGACGGGTGGAACTACCACATCGAGGGCGCGAGCCACGATGCGCGCTTGACCCAGATCCTCTACGGGTTGCGCTTCGGATTCTGAGCGCGTCGCGCGGCTACTGCTTCTGCGGCAGCTTGACGAGCGGCGACGCGGCGGCCGAGAGCGCCGCCTTCTTCTTCCACTTCGCGAGCAGCGCCGCGTCCGCGCTGCCGTTCTTCTGCGCTGTGGCGAGCTTCTCCTCGATCATGCGCTGCTGCTTTTGCTGCGCGAGCTTCTGCGCGAGCAGCTTCTGCTGCGCGCCCTCGGCGAAGGCCCGCTTGCGCTCGAGCACCTGTGGGTCCGTGAAATCCGTCAGCGCGAGGTCGCTCGTGTCGCGCGAACCCTCGAGCGAGGCTTCGGGCGGCGCCAGGGCCGGCGTCTCGACGCTGGCGCGCGTCGCCGTGTCCTCCCCCGCGATCATGGCGGGTTCCGCTTCGAGCGCTTCGAGCACCGCTGTCGGCGCACCGGGCGCGCTGGGTGCTGGCTTTGGAACCTGCGGCCCTTCGCACGCGCCGCCACGCGAGCAGCACGGCCGCCCGAAACCCGTGGCCGCCCATCCGAGCAGGGAGAGCCCGGCGAGGCAGAGGAGGACGAGGACCTTCATGCGCACGATGGTAGCCCGGACGCGGGCCAGCGTGGGATGCAGCCTGGCAATTCCGGAACGGGAGAGGCGCCGCCGATCCTCCGGCTGCTTGCGAGCGGAGGATCGGCGGCGCGGGAAGAACCTCCCTCGGGACCTACTGGAAGATGATCTCGTCCTCGTCGCCCTGCGCGAGGTCGATCAGGCCACGGGCCACGAGACCGTCGTTGGCGTTGAAGAGCTCGAAGTGGAAGGTGCCGTCGTCGAGCATCTGACACTCGAACGTCGCGAAGGGCGACGTGCCGCCGATGTGCCACATGTAGGTGTCGACGTAGCCGCTGGGGATGTCGCTCGAGTCGTCGGCGGGCAGCGTGAAGATCGCGTTGCTGAAGACCTGGATCTGGATCCCGCTCGCGACGGGGAAGTCGCCGATCGTGCTGGTCACGAAGAACACGACCTTGTTGAGCGCGGGGAACTCGGCGATCTGCACGCCGACCTGCAGCGTGCAGGTCCCATTCACTCCGGTGACCTCCAGCAGGCCCTGGCCCGACATGGCCCAGGACATCGTGTCCTGGTCGCTCACGCCCACGTCGGCGAGGTAGTCCACCGGCACGTGATCGAAGAAGAACGCGGGGTCATGGTTCTCGCCCAGGAAGATGTTGCCCAGCAGCGTCAGGTTCTCGTCCGTGATCGTGCAGTCGAAATCGACATGCAGCCAATCGGCCGTACCCGAGGAGTCGTCGTCCGGTCCGGCGGTCGCCGTCGGACAACCCGAAGTGAGCGTGGAGATCAGCGTGTCGTCGGTGGCCCAGCGCAGGCTGGTCACGGCGGTGAACGTGGCGCTCTCGCCGAGGTCGACGGTCGCAAGGCCGAGCGAGCCGAGCGCCGTGGCGCCTCCGCCGCCGCCTCCGCCGCCGCTACCGCCGCCGGAGCAGGAACCGAGGATCAGGGATGCGAACACGAGGGGCAGGACGAGTCGAGACATGGGGGTGCGAATCCGAGGGGGTGATGAGGGGCGGAGGTACCGCCATCCCTCCGCGTCGCCCGGCGCAAAACCCGCCACGAATTCGGACGAAATCAGCGCTTGGCCGCCCGCAGGGCCTCGAGCCGAGCGCGCGCCTCGCGCACGCGGTAGTCCTGCTCGCCCAAGGCGCCCTCGAGCGCCCCGAGCGACTCGGTCAGCAGCGGCTCGGCCTCCTCGAACTGGCCCAGCGCGCACAGGCAACCGCCGAGCACGCTCTGCGTGTTGGAGGTCAGCCAGTTGCCCGGCAGCTTCGCCTGCCGGATCGCGAAGGCCTCGCGCAGCAGGGGTTCGGCCTGCAGCGGTACGCCGCGTTCGACCTGCAGCGCGCCGGCGAGCGTCAGCGCCTGCGCCAGGTCGGGATGTTGCGCTTCGAGCGCCACGCGCTGGATCGCGAGTGCCTCGAGCGCCGCCGCGAGCGCCTGCTCGAGCCGCCCGCGGCGGCGTTCCGCGGCCGCGAGACCGATCAGGTCTCCCGCGAGCGCGCGGTCGTGCGCGGCGCCCTCGTTCGAGCGGCGCCGGATCGCAATCGCCTGCTGCAGTAGCTCGCAGGCCGCGGCCGGATCACCGGCGACGTTGCGCATGCCGGCGTACTTTCCGAGCAGCGGCGCGAGTGCGGGATGGTCGGGCCCGAGCGCCGCGCGGCGCAGCGCGATGGCCCGCTCGTAGAGTTCGGCGGCGTGGACGAAATCGCGCCGGCGCTCGTGCACCTGCGCCAAATTGCCGGTGACCGTGGCGAGGTCGGGGTGGCCGGGCGCGAGGATGTGCTCGAAGGACGCCAGCGCGGAACTCCACAGCTCGCCGGCTTCCTCGACACGGCCCTGGTCGAAGAGATCGTTGGCGAGGCCGTTCTCCAGCCCCGCGACGAGCGGGTGCTCGGGCGGCAGCAGCGCGCGAGCGCCCTCGAGCGCCTCGCGGTGCAGCGCCTCGGCGCGCTTGAAGTCGCGCGCGTCGTAGGCCAGTTGGCCGAGCGTGTCGAGGACGTTGAGCCGCAATCCGGTCTCGTCGCCCCGCTCGAGCAGGGCCAGCGCGCGTTCGAGCGACTCGCCGGCGCGCGCGCTCTCGCCACGCCGGCGCGCGAGCTCGGCCACACGCCAGACGCAGCGCGCCAGCTCCTCGCGCCCCGCATCGCCGCCCGTCTCGAGCTTGGGGAGCGCCTGCTCGAGCAGCACGCCTGCGCGCTCGAGTTCGCCCTGGCGCAGCGCGGCCTCGGCCGAGTCGGAGCGCAGACGCGCGCTCAGGAGCTCGTCGCCCAGCGGCTCGGCGAGTTCGATCGCGCGCGCGAGCGTGCGCTCGGAGAGTGCCGCCTCGCCCAGCAGCGCGTAGGTCGATCCGACGACCGAGAGCAGCTCGGAGAGCACCGCGGGGTCGCCCTGGTCGCGCTCGAGCGCGAAGAGCGCGTCGTCGAGCAGTTCGCGCACGGTCACGGAGCGGCCCAGCGAGCGCGAGGGACGCGCGGCCGAGAAGATGCGCCGCTGCAGGACCGCGACGCCCTCCGCGCGCTCGCGTGCGCGCGTCTCGCGCTGCGCCGCGAGCTCCGCCCGATCGGCCGCGGCGCGCGAGACGAGCGTCGCAGCGAGCAGCGCCCCGAAGACCAGCAGCCCGGCGGCGACCGCACCGGCGTTGCGGCGCACGAAGAGCACCGCGCGCCCCAGGCTGCCGCGCGGTCGCGCCGCGACAGGCTCGTGCGCACGCCAGCGCGCGAGATCGTCCGCGAGGCTCCCGGCGCTCTCGTAGCGCTGCGCGGGATCGCGCGCCAGCGCGCGCGCGAGGATCGCGCCCAGGTCGCGCGGCAGGCCCTCGACACGCGCACGTGCGCCAGCGCGGATCGCGCGCAAGGCCTCGGGCAGCGCGAGCCCCTCGAGCTCGAGCGGGCGGCTGTCCGTCGCCAGTTCGTGCAGCAGCACGCCCAGCGCGTAGACGTCGCAGCGCGAGTCCGGCGCGAGCGGCGGCTCCTCGCAGCGCTCCGGCGCGAGGTAGGCCGGCGTGCCGGCGAGCGCCGCGCGCTCGGGCTCGCTGGCGAGCGCCCCCGCCGCGCGGGCGATGCCGAAGTCGATCACCTTGGGCGCGCCCGCGTCGTCGACCAGCACGTTCTCCGGCTTGAGGTCCAGGTGCAGGACGCCGCGGTCGTGCCCGTGCTGCACGGCGCGCGCGACGCGTTCGAGCAGTGCGACGCGCGCCTCGAGCGTGAGCGCGCGCGCGAACTCGAGCAGGTTGCGCGCATCGGGCACGAGCTCCATCGCGAACCAGACCTGCTCACCAGCCTCGCCCGAGCAGGTCCCGGCCGAGTAGATCTGCGCCACGTGCGGATGCCGCAGGCGCGCCATGAGTTCGGCTTCGATCTCCAGGCGCGCGGCGGCTCGTTCGCCCCCGCGGCGCGCGCGCACGAGCTTCACGGCGACGCGGCGCCGCGGACGATCCTGCTCGGCTTCCCAGACCTCGCCCATGCCTCCCGCGCCCAGGCGCCGCAAGAGCGTGAACTCCCCCACGCGCGTGCCCGCGCCGCGCGTGCCGGCGTCGGATTCGAGAAAGCCCGGCTCGACGCGCGCGTGTCCCGCGAGCAGTTCCGCTGCGTGCGCCGCGAGCTCCGCGTCGCCCGCGCACTCGCGGGCCAGGAACTCCGTGCGCAACTGCGGATCGAGGTCGAGCGCGCGCTGGAAGAGTTCCTCGGACCTCGACCAACGCTCGCGCGGATCCTGCATGGAGGCCTCAGGCTCGAGCGCGCTCGAGCCGGCCGCGCAGGAAGGCGCGCGCCGTGGTCCAGTCGCGCTCGGCTTGCCGCTCGGAGACGGCCAGGATGCGCGCCGATTCACGCACGTCGAGGCCGGCGAAGAAGCGCAGCTCCACCAGACGCGCCTTGCGCTCGTCGAGCGCCGAGAGCTCGACCAGCGCCGCCTCGAGTTCGAGCAGGTCGCCCGAGGAGCGCTCGAGTTCCTCGACCATCTGGTCCAGCGGCTCGCGCTCGCGGTCGCCGCCGCGCTTCTCGCGCTTGCGCGCGGGCGTGGTCGACCAGCACGCGCCGCATGCTCGTCGCGGCCGCGGCAAAGAACTGCGCGCGATGCTCGAAGCCGAAGCTCTCCTGCGAAGCCAGGCGCAGCCAGCTCTCGTGCACCAGCGCCGTCGGGCCGAGCGTGTGGCCCGAGCGCTCGCCGCCCAGCATCCCGCGCGCAAGCGAGCGCAACTCGTCGTAGACCAGCGGCACGAGCCGATCGAAAGCCTCGGCGCGGCCCTCCTGGGCCTCGCGCAACAGCAGTGTGATCTCGCTCTCCCTGTGCATGGAAGGGCTCGATTCTACCCGAGGTCGGCTGGGCCCGCGACGCGCGCGGGAGGGCCGGGAGCTAGACGCGCACGAGACCCAGGGCCGCGGAGATCGCCGCGCCCATCTCGCGCGTGCCGACAGCCGACTTGTCGTTGCGGTCGGCCTTCATGTCGTAGGTGACCGACTTGCCCTCGCGGATCACGTGCGCGACCGCGGCCTCCAGGCGCTTGGCGGCCTCGATCTCGCCCAGGTGCTCGAGCATCAGCACGCCCGAGAGGATCATCGCGGTCGGGTTGACCTTGTTCTGGCCCTTGTACTTGGGCGCCGAACCGTGCGTGGCCTCGAAGATCGCGATGCCGCCGTCGCCCAGGTTGGCGCCAGGCGCGATGCCCAGGCCGCCGATCAGGCCGGCGCACAGGTCGGAGAGGATGTCGCCGTAGAGGTTCGGCAGCACGAGCACGTCGTAGTCCTCGGGCTTCTGCACGAGCTGCATGCACATGTTGTCGACGATGCGGTCCTCGAAGGCGATCGAGGGATAGCGCTCGGCCACCTTGCGCGCGGTCGCGAGGTACAGGCCGTCGGTGAACTTCATGATGTTCGACTTGTGGACCGCCGTGACCTTCTTGCGCTTCTTCTTGACGGCGTACTCGAAGGCCGCCTTGACGATGCGCTCGCTGCCCGAGATCGAGATCGGCTTGATCGAGATGCCCGAGTCGGGGCGGATCTTGGCGCCCGAGAGCTCCATGATCTTCCCGATCAGTTCCTTGGTCTTGGGCGCGCCCTCTTCGAACTCGATGCCCGCGTAGAGGTCCTCGGTGTTCTCGCGGAAGATCACCAGGTCGATGTTGTCGTAGCGCGAGCGCACCCCCGTGTAGGTCTTGCAGGGCCGCAGGCAGGCGTAGAGCTCGAACTCCTTGCGCAGCGCGACGTTGACCGAGCGGAAGCCCGTGCCGACCGGCGTCGTGATCGGCGCCTTGATGCAGGTCTTGGTCTTCTTGATCGAGGCCAGCACGGCGTCGGGCAGCGGAGTGCCGTACTTCTCCATGGCATCGACGCCCGCTTCGACCTCGTGCCATTCGAAGGCGACGCCGGTGGATTCGAGAACGGACTTGGTCACGGCGGCCAGCTCGGGGCCGGTGCCGTCGCCGAGGATGAGAGTCACGGGGTGGCGCATGGGGGCTCTTCGAAAAGCGGTTCGCGGAGGGGAAGCCGCGGAGTCTAGGGAGGCACTCCCCCCCTCGCAATCCTCGCCGTGCGCAGTCGGCGCTAGCTTTTCTGCGTACCGGACTTCTGGGAGGGCTGCTTGGGGTCGCCCGAGCCGCCGCCATTCAACAGCGGTTCGCCCTCTTTCTTCCACCAGTCGCGCCACTGCTTGACCTTGCGCGAGCGCTCGCCCTCGTTGGCCTGCGGATCGAACTTGAAGTCCTTGCCCGTGAGCGTCTGCAGCGCGTGCCAAGCGCTCTCGCGCACGGTCGGCTCCGCGTCCTCGAGCGCATCGATCAGCGCCGGCACACCCTGCAGCGTGCCCAGATCGGCGAGCACGCGCGCGGCGCACATGCGCACGAACAGGTCGCTGTCCTTGAGCAACGGGACCACGTGCTCGATCGCGGCCGGGTCCTTCGTGCGCCCGAGTTCGTCGACCGCCTCCCAGCGCGTAGAAGGGTTTGCGTCGGCCAGATTCGGCAGCAGCGCGTTCCAGGCCGGCGCTGCGCTCGCGGGCGCCGCCTTCTCCGGCAGTGTGCGCGCCGCCGCCTCGGAGGCCGCACGCGCGCTCTCCGCGGACTGCGCGTACTCGTCGAGTCGCTCGGCGAGCGCACGGCGCTCGTCCTCGCTCGCGGCGAGGCGGTGCGAGAGCTCGTCGAGGCGCTGCTCGCGCGCAACCGCACCCTTGTCGACGTCCTCGCGCATCTGCGCGAGCGTGCCCTGCAGCGCGGCGACGGCCTGTTCGGCGCGCTGCGCAGCCGCGACGAGCTCCGCGCGCTGCTTCTCGCCCGCGGCGAGCGATTCCTGCATGCGTCCGTCGAGGCGCTTCTCGAGCGCGCTCGTCTCGGCCGGCACGCGTCCGAGTTTCGCGTCGAGCGCGCGCACGTCGCCGCGCTGGAACTCGATCCCGCGCGCGAGGTCGAGGTCGGTCCCCTCGAGCCGGTCGATGCGCTGCTGGAAGACGTAGATCACGATCGCGCACACGATCAGGCTCGCGGCGGCCATCCAGACCGCGGCCGAGCCGTTGTTCGCGACCGTTCCCTGCGCGGCGGCGGGCGCGGCGAATTCGGGCTGAGGGCTCGAACCCTGCGCGGGCGCCGTGATGGCGGCCTCGGCTCCGAGTGCGCGAACGCTCGAGGGTGCGAGCGACATCGCGCGCTCGCACACGCTGCACACCACGCGTCCCTTCACCATCTGGGCCCGGCCCTGGTCGAGGTCGGACTGCGGAACGGACTCGTTGCACAGGTCGCAGAAGTGGATCTTCATCATCAGGCGCGCCTCCTGCCGGGGCCGCGTCGGTACCCAGCCTAGGACGGGAGGTTACCGACCGCAAAGCCGGGGCCAAGCCGCGACCCGCAGGCTAAGCTCGCGAGCATGGAACCTGGTCATGAACCCGCCCCCGCGCTGCGCCGCCGCCTCGAGCGCGCGAGCGACGAGTTCCTGGCCGGGTTCTTCGAGACCGAGCTGCGCCAGAAGCCCGAGAACCTCGCCGCGCTGGTCGAGCTCGGCCACGTGTACACGCGCCTGGGCCGGATCGATGAGGGCCTCGCGGTCGACCGCGAGCTCGTGCGGCGCATGCCGGAGGATCCGACGGTGCACTACAACCTCGCCTGCTCGCTCGCGCGCAGCGGGGATGCCGACGGCGCCTTCCAGGCGCTGGGGCGTGCACGCGAGTTCGGCTACTGCGACGCGGCGCACCTCGAGCAGGACGAGGACCTCGCCAGCCTGCGCGGCGATCCGCGCTACGCGGTTTTCCTGCGCAGCCTCGCGGGCTAGTCGCCCGACGTGCGCGTGTTGCGCGGCGCAGACTTCGGCAGCAGCGCGTCGGACTGGCGCGACTTCCACCACGCCTCCCACCTCGCGACGGCTTCCTCGGACTGCGCGGGCTCGAGCTTGGGGTCGAAACCGAAGCTCTCGTGCGTGGCCTCGTTGAGCGCCTGTGAGCACAGGGCGCGCGTGAACGCGCGCTCGTCGCGCAGGCCCGCGATCAGCACCGGCGCCGAGCTCCAGTCGCCCAGGCGCAGCAGCGTGCGCGAGCGCTCCAGGCGCAGGTCGGTCGCGTCGGGGCCGTCGGTGATCTGGATCGCCTGCAGGTGCGAGACCAGTCGCGTGTCGCGCGTCGCGCCGAGCGCGGCGAAGGCGGCGATGGCGACGTCCTTGCGCGGATCGGCGGCGAGTTCGAGCAGCCTGGGATAGGCCGGCTCGCCGACCGAGGCGAACCAGCGGATCAGCTCGATGCGCTCGACGCCGTGCGTGTAAGGGACGCGCTTGGACTCGTCTTCGATGCGCCGCGCGAGCGCCGGCGAAGGCTCGAGCCAGGTGTCAGCGCCCTGCACCGAGGAGTGCGTGGTGGCGCAGGAGCTGCCGGCTGCGACCAGGCCGAGGAGGGAGAGGGCGAACGCGACGCGGAGTAGGTGCTTGGATGCCATCGCGTGAGGGATCGAACCGATCGGGTGCTGGCTTGAGCCCCTAGAACTTCGTTCCGCCCGCCGCTCTCACGCGCGAGAAAAAGCCCAGCGCCGCGCCCAGGAACGAGAATGCCAGGCCCGCCCCGACAAGCGCCAGGGCCAGCGGTCCCTCGCCTGCGACGGCCGGGACCTCGCGCGCGGGCAGGTCCTGGCGCTCGGAAGCGTCGAGCTCGCTGCGCGGCAGCCGGTCCTCGGGATCGGCCTGCGCGGGCCAGGGCAGCGACTGCTCGCGCGGCGTCCCCGGCGCCAGCACGAGTTCGCGCCACGCGTGGCGCGCGAGCGGGGCTGCGAGCTGCGCCTCGAGCCCGCCGGAGGTCTGCGCGAGCGCGAGCTCGGCGCGCGCGCCGTCGGACGCGCGCAGCTCGGCGCGCGCCCAGCCCAGCGGATCGGCGGCGAGCCCCTCGACACGCACGCGGCCCGCGCGCACGACCAGCGCCGGTCGCTCGGGGCCGCGCGAACGCGCGAGGAACAGGGCCAGCGTGTCCCACGGATCGAAGGCCGCCAGCGAGGGATCGAAACCCGCCGCCGCGGTCCAGCCCAGTCCCGCGCGCGTGAGCGCCAGGGCCGGCGCGTGCTCGGGCGTCACGAGCACCACCCGTGCTCCCGCGCGCGCGCGCAGGGCCGCGCAGCGCGCCAGCGGGCGGCCCGGATCGAGCGCTGCGAGCGCGGCGGCGAAGTCGGACGGCCCGTCCTGCGTCGCGACGAGGCCGGGAAGATCGCGCGCCCACTGCCGCGCGCCGAGCGCGCGCCGGAAGAGTGCCTCGAGCGCGGCGCTCTCGAGCCCGCTCGAGAGCTCGGGACAGCGCAAGAGCTCCTGGCCCGGACTCGAAAGCGCGCGCAGGAGCTCGGTGTTCGCGTGCGTTCCGATCGCGATCACGGCCAGCGTGATGCGCGCGCCGGAGAGCGCTTGCGCGATCCCCGCCGCGCGCGCGAGCGCCTCCTTCCCGCCGCGGTCTTCGCCGTCGGAGAGCAGCACGACCAGGCGCTCGCGCTGCGCCGGCTCGCGCGCGAGCGCCGCGAGCGCGTCGCACAGCGCGGTCGGACCGCCGGGCGCGTCCGCGGCGGGCACGCCCGGCCCGAGCGGCTGCGCGGGGCCGAGTGCGGCGGCGAAGCTGCGCACGAAGAGCCGCTCGTCGCTGCCCGCGGCGTCGGCGAGCGGCTGCAGCGCCGCGCGCGCGGTCTTCCACGGATCCCCGACCATGCTGCCCGATCCATCCAGGAGGAAGATCACGTCGCGCGGCGCGAGCCCCGCGCCCGCGGGTGCGAGCGGGAGCAGGCGCGCGACACCGTGCTCGCCCCAGTCCTGTGGGAAATTCGCCGGCCCCGCGCACGCGATCCACGCACCGCCGCGCCGGATCCAGGCCTCGAGCGCCTCGCTCGGCAGCCCCGCGAAACTCGCGTCGCTCGAGAGCACGAGGTCGAAAGTCTCGAGCTCGCGCGCGAGGCGCACAGCGTCGACCGCGACCCATTCGGGGCCGTCCGCGAGCGCGCCCAGGCCGGAGAGCGGCCCGAACACCGCGGCGCGCGGGCGCGAACCCGCGGGCACGAGCGCGAGCTCGCGCTGCGCCTGCGCCTGGCCCGCGAGCGTGAAGCGCACACGCGTCTGGCCCGCTTCGAGCGGACCGATCTCCAGGCGCAGCGGCCAACTCAGCCAGCCGTGTGCATCGGGTGCAGCGCCCAGGGGCGGCGCGAGCGCGCGCGTCGAGCGCTGAGTCGCGCCGGCGTGCTCGACTTCGATCTCGAGCGTGCGCGCGGCGCGGTCGGACGGCGCGGGGAGCAGCGCGAGCGGCAGCTCGAGCGCGACCGCGGCGCCGACGCGCGCCTGGCCCGCGCGCGCTTCGCCGAGCACGAGCTCCGAGCGCTCGCGCGCCGGCGGCTCGATCCAGCGCATGCCGATGCCCTCGCGCGCGAGCTCGGCCAGGCGCGAGCGCGGATCCTCGCCGGTGAAGCCGCCGTCGGAGAGCACGAGCAGCGTGCGCCTGCCCGCCTCCCCGAGCGCTGCACGCGCGGTCTCGAGCGCCGCCGCGAGCTCGGTCGCGGAGCCGTCGAAACCATGCACGAGGCCGCGCAGCTGCGCCGCGTCGCAGCGCGCGACCTCGGCCCCGAAGGCGACCACTTCGCGCGCGCCGGAGGCCTGCGCGATGCGGTCGATCACAGCCGCCGGATCGCTCCAGCGCGCGCGCATGCTGCGCGAGAGGTCGACCAGCAGGACGCGCCGCTCGGGTGCAGCGGCAGCACCCGCGCGCCGCCAGAGCGTGAGAGCGGCCCCGGCGACGAGCGCGAGCGTGCCGAGCACGGCCGCCGCGCGCGCGAGCGCCGAGCGCTCAAGCGCCATGCGGGAGCGCCGCCGCGCGCGTGCTCGAATCGATCCAGCCGCCGCCGAGCAGGCGCGTGCCGCGGTAGAAGGCCGCCCCCTGGCCGGGCGTGACCGAGATCTCCGGTTCGTCGAACACGATCTCGGCCGTGTCGCCCGCGACGCTCACGCTGCAGGCGGCGGGCGTCGCGTGGTAGCGCTGCTGCACCTCGCAGCGGAACTCGCCGTTCGCGGGCAGGTCGAAGCCGATCCAGTTGAGCCCCGAGACGCGCATCGAGGGCGAGGCGCACTCTGCGCGCGTGCCCAGCACGACGCGGCCCGCTTCCGGCTCGAGCGCGACGACATACAGCGGCTCCTTGGCCGCGATGCCGTGTCCGCGACGCTGTCCGATCGTGAAGTGCTCCGTGCCCTCGTGCCGGCCGAGCTCCGCGCCCGAGGTGTCGACCAGCAGGCCCGGGTGCAATTGCGCCTGCTCCTGCGCCAGCAGGTTGCGGTAGTCGTTCGAGGGCACGAAGCAGATCTCCTGGCTGTCCTTCTTGGCCGAGGTCTTGAGCCCCGCCTGGCGCGCGAGCTCGCGCACCTCGCTCTTCTTGAGCTGCCCCAGCGGCAGCCAGGTGCGCGCCAGGTGTTCCTCCGCGACGCCGAAGAGCTGGTAGGACTGGTCCTTGTCCGGATCCAGGCCGCGGTGCAATTCGACGCGCTCGCCGACGCGCTCGATGCGCGCGTAGTGGCCGGTCGCGACGCCCTCGGCGCCGAGCTCGCGCGCGAAGGACAGCAGCCGGTTGAACTTCAAGTCGCGGTTGCAGACCGCGCAGGGGTTGGGCGTGCGTCCGCGCGCGTACTCGTCGATGAAGTAACGGATGATCGAGCGGAACTCGTCCTTCAGGTCGACCGACTGGAAGGGCACGCCGAGCTGGGCCGCGACCATGCGCGCATCGCGCGCGTCGGAGACCGAGCAGCAGCTCTTCTTGGCCGACTCGTGCTCCTCGACGTGCACGCCGTTGCGCATGAACAGTCCCACGAGCGGGCGGCCCTGCTCGCGCAGCATCCAGGCCGCGACGGAGGAGTCGACGCCGCCGCTCATGGCGACGACCAGGCGTCCGGTTCCCGCTGTGGATCGATCGAGGTCCATTTGGCTCCAGGGGGCGATTCTAGTACCCTCTTCCCCCCCAAGTCGCAGCCTGAGGAGAATCCAGCGCCATGTTGCACACCTTCCTAGCCTTCCTCGTCCAGGGTGACCCGAGCGCGCCCCAAGGCGCCGGCGCCGCGCCCGGCGGCCCCGGAGGCCAACCGCCCCCGCCCAGCATCGGCGACTCGCTCACGAGCATGGCCGTGCCGATGCTGCTGTGCGTGGTCGTCTTCTGGGTCTTCATGATCGGCCCGGAGCGCAAGCAGCGGAAGAAGCGCGAGGAGATGCTCAAGGCGATCAAGAAGGGCGACGAGGTGCTCACGAACAGCGGCATGTACGGCAACGTCGTGCAGGTGCAGGACTCGGTCGTGACGTTGCAGGTCGCCGAGGGCGTGCGCATGAAGTTCGCGCTCTCCGCGATCGGTTCCGTGATCGACGAGAACGCGGCCGCGACGGCCAAGAGCTGAAGGAGCCCCGCTTGCTCGCGCGGCGCTGGATGATCCGCCACGCGCCGGCGCTCTTCGCGCGCTGGTGCGAGCCCGACTCCGCGGAGCTCGGCGAACTGGGCGAGGAACTCGCCGCGCGCCACCTGCGCGCGCAGGGCTGGGAGCTGCTCGGACGGCGTCTGCGCACGAGCGCTGGCGAGGTCGATCTGCTCGCGCGCGAACGCGGCCAGCTCGTGTGCGTCGAGGTCAAGACCTCGCGCGCCGTGCCGGTCCCCCGCCCGCGCGGCGTGGATCCCGCGCTCGCGCGCACGAACGACCAGCCGGGCGAGCGCTGGAGGCCGGCGCAGGCCGGGCGCCTCGCGCGCGCGGCGCGCCTGGTGGCGCGCGAGCACGGGGCGGCGGACGCCCGGGTGGACCTGGTCGAGGTCGTGCTCGAGCCGCACCGCGCGCGCGTCGAGCTGCGTCATCGCCGCGGGTAGGAATTCGGTTCCTGCATGGCGGGGGGGGAACTTCACCCGCACGCGTCCGCGGGCCGATCATGCTAGAACCCCCGGGTCCGGCCCATGCTGCGCGTCCTCCGCCATTATCTGCCTATCCGCAAGGCCTTGCTGATCGCGAGCGAGACCGTGCTCTTGACGCTTTCGCTGTGGGCCTGGACCAGCGCGCACCTGTGGTCGCCGAGCGCGGGCGTACTCGGCGCGATGGCGAGCATGGTCCCCGAGAACTACACCGCGGCCGCCGCGCTCAGCAAGTGCTTCTGGTCCTCGCTGATCCTGGCCGTCGTCGCGCAGGTCGCCGTGGCCTTCAACGAGCTCTACGACGTGCGCATCTCAGGCTCGCGCTACAACCGCGCCTCGCGCTTCGTCGAGTCGGCCGGCTCGGCGCTGATGCTGGTGCTCTTCGCGACCTGGCTCGCGCATATCTGGCGCCTGTCGTCGATCCTCGAGTTCCCGCCGCTCACGCTGGGTCAAAAGGTGCAGGCGCTGATCTTCGCGCTGCTCTCGGGCTTCCTGCTGCTCTACCTGTGGCGCGGCTTCTTCCACTGGCTGCTGCGGCGCGCGAACTTCGCCGAGCGCGTGCTCGTGCTCGGCTCGGGCCGTGTCGCGCACCAGCTCGCGCGCGAGATGATCGAACGGCCCGACGCGGGCTTCGAAGTCGTGGCGCTGGTGCAGGAGGGCGAGGTCGACGACCTCACGCGCACGCGGCCGGGCGGCGGGCAGCGCGGCATCCCGGCGCTCTCGGCCGAGACGGACTTGGACACGGTCGCGCAGCGCCAGGACGGCACGACGATCGACACGCGTTCGCTGGTGGTGGCGCCGCTTGCGGGCACCGCCGTGCTCGAGCCCGCCACAGCCGTCCCGGGCAACGGCAATGGCCACGGCCAGCACGCGCCACGCCTGCAGCAGATCGCCGAGGCGAAGTCGATCGACCTGATCGCGGTGGCGATCCAGGACCGGCGCAAGAACCTGCCCACCGAAGAGCTGCTCGAGTGCCGCCTCGCCGGAATCGCGGTGCGCGAGCAGGAGGCGCTCTACGAGCAGATCACCGGGCGCATCGCGATCGAATCGCTGCGGCCCTCCTACCTGATCTTCAACGAGGGCTTCAGCCGCCAGCCTTGGAACGAGCTCGGCAAGCGCCTGCTCGACGTCTCGGTCTCGCTGCTCGTGCTGCTGCTCACCTGGCCGCTGATGCTCTTCACCGCGATCGCGGTGCGCCTGGACTCGGCCGGGCCGATCCTCTTCAGCCAAGAGCGCGTCGGCCGCGACAACCGCAACTTCACGCTCTACAAGTTCCGCAGCATGCGCGCGGACGCCGAGAAGCTCTCGGGGCCGGTCTGGGCCACCGCCGACGACCCGCGCATCACGCGCGTAGGCCGTTTCATCCGCCGCACGCGCCTGGACGAGCTGCCCCAGCTCTTCAACGTGCTCTCGGGCGACATGTCGATGGTCGGACCGCGCCCGGAGCGCCCGCACTTCGTGGCCGACCTCGCCGCGCGCATCCCCTACTTCGGCCAGCGCCACATCGTGAAGCCCGGGCTGACGGGTTGGGCGCAGATCAACTACCGCTACGGCTCGACCTTCGAGGACGCCGTGCAGAAGCTGCAGTACGACCTGTTCTACATCAAGAACCAGTCGCTCCTGTTCGACGTCTCGATCCTGTTCAACACGGTCAAGACGGTGATTCTGCGCAAGGGAACCTAAGTACGACTCTGCCGCCCTTCACTGTGCGTCCTCGGAATCGAACATCCTGACCGCGAGCAGGTCGGTCACCTCGAGCATCCGCGGGCAAAGCCCCGCGACCATCGCCGCGGTCTGCGTGTGATTGCGGTTGGTGATCGGCCGCACGTAGTTGCGCCAGGCGACGTAGATCCACAGGTGGCTCTCGAGCTTCTCGCGCTTCTTCGATGCACCCCAGTTGCGCCGCACGAGCCGGCTCAGGTTGTCGCGCAGCATCGCGAAGGTGTGGTTGATCGGGAAGAGCGGGTTCTTGTAGCTGCGCGGCACGCTCGAGTGCGTCTTCTGGTGCACGAGGCGCTCGCCGAAGAGCCTCTTCAGCGCCACGCCGTAGGTGTGCTTCTCGTCGGTACCGACAAAGACCTTCGCTTTCGGATCGCAGACGCGAGCGAGCACCTCGAAGCAGCGCGTCATCTTCTCGCGTGACTCGCTCTTGCGCGGGACATTGCCTTCGAGCTGTTCGTACCGCGCGAGCTTCGCGAGATTCGCCTTCGAGAGCGGCTTCCTCGCCGGAAGCGTGCCCACCTCCGCGTGCAGGATGCAGTAGCTCGGCTTGTGCACGAGCACCGGCACGGTGACCGGTTTCAAGCGGCGGTTGTGCTCGAAGGTCTCGAGCTCGTCGAGCTGGAACTGCCCCTCCCAGGGCGTCGCGATCCCGCGCATGCGCATACGCCACTCGTGGAATCCGCGGCCTTGCTTGCCGAAGAGATCCAGGCGCCGCGCGACCGTGCGCAGCGTGCAATGGTGGGTCTTCGCGATCTGGCGCTGCGTCACCTTCGAGATCAGCGCGAGGAAGATCTTCACGTCGAGCGAGACGCGTTTCAGGCCGTAATCGACGCGAAACGTCTGCGTCGAGAACGTGCGCTTGCAGGCCTTGCACTGGAAACGCTGCACGCGGCGGCCGTCACAGGCGCGCGTGTAGTGGCCGCGGCGTTGGTACTGGAAGCCGGCGGAGCCGGCACATTTGGGTTCTTCGCAGGGGCAGTGATCTGGGCGAAATTCCATCGGGCGATCCTCCTTGGCGCGCCCGGGAGAGGCGCGTCCACACGGAAGACGCTCGGATGAGGCGAAGGTTGTGCGTGCCGGACCGATTTCCTGCACAGCGAAGGGCGGCAGAGTCCCTGAGTCCCCCGTCGAGGTGTGGCGCGGTTATCCTGGACGCATGCGAAGCCCCCGCGCCTGCCTGCACCTCCCGATCGCCCTCGCCCTGCTCGCCGGCGCGCTGCGCGCGGGAGGAACTCCCGAGAACGCGATCCTGATCGTCGATCCGACGAATCCGGAGTCGCTCTACGTCGCGAACCACTACCTCGACGCGCGCGGCATACCGCGCGGCAACGTGATCTACATGGCGCCGACTCCGGCGAGCTTCGCGCAGTGGAGCGCGACGCAGGCCCCGGCCTTCCTCGGCATGCTCGAGAACCTGCGACTGGCCGACCACGTCGACTACGTCGTGCTGCCCAGCGGCGGGCCGTTCTACATGGCCTCGAGCGGCGCGATCACCGATCAGTGCGCCCCGGTCAACCGCTTCGCCGCCTGCGCTCCCTACACGCTCGTCCATCAGCGTGCGCTGCTTGCGAGCGGCACGGACTCGGCGCTGCACAACCACTACGCCGGCGCGGGCGACACGCCGCGCGCCTTCGACAGCAACCAGGGCTGGCAGAACGGCCTCCCGCTCCCGACCGGACAGCACTACTTCATCGGGACGATGCTCGGCTACACCGGAGCGAACGGCAACACGCTGGCCGAGGTGCTGGCGATGATCGACCGCAGCGCGGCTGTCGACGGCACGCATCCGGTGGGGACTTTCTACTTCGAGCACACGAGCGACGTGGCGCGCTCGGGCCCGCGCGATCCGGTCTACCCCGCGGCGGTGAGCTCGATCACCAGCCACGGCGGCGCGGCGCAGTTGCAGTTCGCCGACCTGCCGCTCGGCGCACTGGACTGCCTGGGCATCATGACCGGCCTCGCGCAGCCCGACATCCTGAACGCCAACCTCGCGATCCTGCCGGGCGCCTTCTGCGACCACCTGACGAGCTACGCCGCGACCTACGACAGCACCTCGCAGACGAAGATGTCGCAATGGATCGGGAAGGGCGCCTCAGGCACCTCGGGCGCGGTCGAGGAGCCCTGCAACTACTCGGGCAAGTTCCCCAACGCGCGCCTGCACGTGTGGTACCAGCAGGGCCAGTCGCTCGGCGAAGCCTGGCTGCGCTCGCTCGACTTCGCGCCGATGCAGCAGCTCTTCAACGGCGACGCGCTCTGCCGGCCCTTCGCGACGCTGCCGGTCGTGACGCTCGCGGGCGTGCCTGCGACGAGTGTCTCGGGGGTCTTCGCGCCCGTGCCGAGTGCGAGCACGACCCTCGCCGGCGCCGCGATCGCGAGCTACGAATTGCTCGTCGATGGACGCTCGCTCTCGACCTGCGGAACCGGCGGACACTTCACCGTGGACACGACGAGCCTCGCCGACGGTTGGCACGAGCTGCGCGCGCTGGCCTACGACAACACGACCAACAAGAACGTCGGGCGCTGGATCGGCTCATTCCAGAGCGACAACTTCGGCCGCAGCGCCGCGCTCGCGCCGAACGCGAGCAGCGGAGACCTCGCTACGATGTTCAGCCTGGGCGCGAGCGCCGCAGGCGGCACACTGGCGCAGTTGCGCCTGCTGCAGGGCTCGCGCGTCGTCGCCGCCGCGAGCTCGAACGGCGTGCTCGACGTCTTCGGCCAGAATCTCGGCGCGGGCAGCGTGCAAGTGCAGCTCGAGGCCGAGTTCAGCGACGGAAAGCTGGCCCGCAGCGCCCCGCTCGCGCTCGACATCGCCTACGCGCCGGGCGCACCCGCGAACGCCGCACCGCAGGCCTTCTCGTTCACGCGCCACCTGCGCAGCGACCAGGCGTTTGTGCTCGAGCTGCCCGCGAGCTTCGACTCCGCGAGCGCGAGCGTCAGCTGGAGCGTGACAGCGCCTCCCTCGCAGTCCGCGATTCTGGGCGGCGGCACCTCGGGCTTCGTCGTGCTGCAGCCCAACCCCGGCGCCGGCGGCAGCGACACCCTGCAGTACCGCGCAAGCAACGCGGGCGGGATTTCGAACACCGGCACGATCACGCTCGTCTACGACGCACCGCCCGCCTGCCCCGCGCAATTCAACTACTGCATCGGCGCGCCCAACTCCGCCGGTCCGGGCAGCGTGATGTCGAGCGCCGGCTCGCAGAGCTACGGCCGCAACGACCTGACGCTGTATTCCTACGGCAACCCGACCAACAAGCTCGGCATCTTCCTCTACTCGAAGAGCCAGGCGCAGGTCGCGCTCGGCGACGGCTTCCGCTGCGTCGCCTCGCCGATCTTCCGCGTCGGCGTCGTGCAGACCGACAGCTTCGGCGACGCCGTGCTGCCGCTCGACTGGTCGCACTCGCCCTTCGCCGCGGGCGCCGGCGCGCTGCACGCAGGCGAGACGGGCTACTTCCAGCTGTGGTACCGCGACCCGGGCTTCGGGCCGGCGGGGACGAACCTCAGCGACGGCCTGGGCGTGCCGCTCTGCGAGTGAGGCGGGCTCGTAGCCTGGGAAGAATTCCCAGGCTCGCCGGACCGCGCGCGGTTCCGCGCGGCCCCACAAGCACACGGAGAGTTCGTGGAATTGGTTGCGTCGCGAACTCTCAGAACTGCTGGTCGAGCGCCAGGCTTCGGACGGCCTCACCCAGCCTGCGGGCTCCGGCGGCGTCGTCGACGAGCACCTGCAGGTGCCGCGTGCGCGCGAGTACGCCCGGCCCGAGGTCGGCGGCGAGAAGGCCCTCGTCGAGCACCCCGCTGGCGGGGATGGTGCCGAGCAGCATCAGCAGCATCGGCCTCGTGCGCGGCACGAGCAACATGCCCTCCCAGGCTCCGAGGTAGGCCGCGGGCTCGCTCGTTCCAGCCTGCAGCAGGTACACGCGGTCGCCCGGCGCCCCGTGGACGCGCAACGCGAGGTCCTGCGTCTCGCGCGTCACGACGGCCGCCTCGACGAGTCGCGCTGGCCCGGAAAGTTCGACAAAGCCCGCTCCCAGCCGCGCGGGCTCGAGGCTGCCGGACTGGAAGGAGCACAAGGAGCCGTAGCCGTTGCCGTCGCGAGCCGGGACCTCGCTGCAAGCCTGCACGTGCACGATCGAGCCCGCCAACGAAGCGAGCGCGCTGCCGGCAACCCCGCCGTAGGATCCGACCAGGCAGCTGCAGCCAAACGTCGGCGTGACCCCGTCTCCGCCTTCGCCCGCGAGCGCAACGCCGCCGCAAACGAGCACGACGCAACCCTCGACCTGCAGGGCGTCGCCACCGTCGGCCCCGTCGGGACTGTTCCAGCAGTTCGATCCGTTCTGCCCGCGGCCGCCGGCGAGACTCGACGCAGAGATCGCGAAGGTCGAACCGCTCGCGTGCAGGCCGTCGCCCGAGCGCCCGGCCGAGATCCCGGACCAGCCGTCGCGGCCGGAGCCGCCGCGCGCGCTCGAGTGCGCGAGCGCGGCATCCTGGCAGTTGATCAGCTCCACACCGGGATAGCCGTCGGGATGACCTGCGTCCGCGTCGGCTCCGACGAAGGCACAGCGGTCCGCGCGCAGCGCACCGGTGTTGTTCGATGCGTACAGTCCGTACTGTCCGAAGCCGCTCGGCGCGCCGACACCCGTCGCACGCAACTGCGCGAGCACCACGCGCTGGCCGGCCCCGAGGTTGCGCACGCGCACGGCACCCACGACGTCGACCGTGTGCCCGGCGTCACCCGCGATCGTCAGGGAGCGCGCGCTGACCACGAAGGACGCATACGTTCCAGTCTTGACCAGGATCGTGTCGCCCTCCTGGGCCGCGTCGACCGCGTCCTGGATCTGGGCGTAGGGGGCCCCGCTCGGGAGCGACGATGCGCACATCTGCCTGGGCAGGAGCGGCGGCCGCCGCGAGGAACGCCACGTGGAGCATGGTTCGCATGCCCACATTAGACCGCACGTCCAGTTCTCCGGACAGTCGAGGTCCCCCTTCGGGGTGCTCGGCGCGGTGCTCAGTCCTGGAGGTGCGTGGATTTCGCCTTGTGGTAGGCGAGGTAGCTCGAACCCACCGCGAAGCACACCCAGGTCAGCGGCCAGGTGACGAAGCCGACCAGCACGAAGCACAGCGCGAAGTTGATCGCCATCGAGATCCAGTAGCCGATCATGATCAGCAGGCCGAGAAAGATGTTCCCCGCGTAGATGTTGCCCACGCCGAAGGTGTGCAGCGTGATCGCCGGGAGGAGCTCGAGCAGAACGGCCGCCGCCGGGTCCTTGGTGGAACGGCAAGGAACACCGGCGGAGGGCGGTTGGGCGGGATAGACGGTCGCTTCGCTCATCGGGGGCACCTCGGGTAGGCGCGCGAGTACGCGGGTGGGCGGGGATTCTTCGCATTCCCTTCCCGAAACCGGACCGAGGGCGGAGATAGTGTCCGTCGGCCGTGCTCTTCCGCGCTTTGATCCCCCTCGCACTCGCACTCGGCGGCTGGTTCGCGGGTGCCGCGCACGTAGCGGCGCGCGCGGACGAGTGGAGCGGCTTCCCCAAGCGCGCGCTGGCCGCGGCGCCCTCGATCGACCTGGACGATGCCGACGGTCCGCCGAGCCCGATCCGCCCGATCGCCGACTTCTGCCTGCTCGACGAGCACCGCATCGCGGTCCTGCGCACGGACGGGCGGCTCGTGCTCGTGACCGACGAGGGCGTGCTGCTCGACGAGGTCGCGTTGCCGCACCTGCGCCTCTCGATCGGTCCGCTGACGGTCCGCCTCGAACGCTTCGACCGCATCGTGCGCACGGGGCCGGAGCGCGTGCTGCTCGGGCCGAAGCTCGTGTGGGGCGACGAACTCGCTGGCCTGCTCGAGATCAACCTCGCCGCGGGCCGCATGTGCGTGCCCGCGCTGATCCCAAAGAGCGAGGGCGGCCTCGACATCGCCGGCTCCCCCGACGGCGGCTTCGCGCTGCTCATCGCCCCCCAACGCGGCCAGACGCGGCTGTGCGTGTACGAGCAGGACGGCTCGCTCGACTGGACGCGCACGAAGCGCGTGTGCTGCGGCGCGGACCTGTGCTTCACCGCCGAAGGTCGCGTCGCCGTGCTCGACGCCGGACAGGATGCCGTGCAGACCTTCCGCTGGAACGGCTGGTGGAGCTCGTACGAGCGCCTCGAGTGGCCGAGCGAGTGGACCGACGGGCTGCAGCGCATCGAATGCGCGCCCGACGGCCAGTTCTGGCTCAGCGGGTTCGGGAGCCGGACCACGAACATCGTGCACGGTTTCCCCGGCAAGCGTCCGCTGCGCTGGAGCGAGGTCTGGCACTCCGACCACAGCGACGTGCGCGGCGAGCTGCGGCTCAGCCCGGGCGGCAGTGTCTGGATGAGCGACCGCGGCGCGTGCCTGTGCCGCATCGGGCCCTCGGGCGAGGTGGAGCTCGTCGTCGGCGACGCGCCGCAGGCTCACCGGCTCGACGAAGCCCAGTGGATCTCGTTCGACCGCGACGACCACGCCTTCGCGCTCGCCGCGCGCGACGGTGCGCTGCACGAATTCGATCCGCAGGGCCGCAGGTTGCACGTGACGCCCCGGCCCTCGGGCAGTGAATGGCACGCCCAGTGGGACGAGCCGCCTGCGGGTTTCGACGAGGAACACCGCCTCGGTCTGTCGTGGAGCAAGGCTGCCCGCCACGCCGATCCGCAGAGCGAGATCGCGAGCGACGGACACGGTTCGTTCGCGTTCCTGCGCAGGCCCGAAGAGGAGCGCGCGGGCGAGATCCGGATCGTCGACGCGAGCGGCGCCGAGCGCGCGCGCTGGAGCCTGCCTCCGCTGCCCAGCACCTACTGCGATTTCGACTTCGACGGCCAGAGCGTCGTGCTGGTTCTGCTCGACCAGGTGATCGCCTGGCGCGCCGACGGGAGCCCGTGGTTCCGCGCGACGCTCGCCGAGCCCGCCCGCACGCGCGATTGCGGCATGGAACCCTCGCGACTCTTCAAAGCGCACCTCGCACGCGGCGGCCGGGAGTTGTGGCTGCGCCGCGGGGGCTGGAACACGACGATCGAGCGTTACGCGCTGCCCTGACTCCCCGCCCGCTCCCTGCGCCACCTCTCGACGTGGATCGCGAGCAGCGCCACGTCCGGCGGGCGCACGCCGGCGATGCGGCCCGCGGCGCCGAGCGTGCGCGGGCGGAGCTTCGCGAGCTTGTCGCGCGCTTCGGTCGCGAGACCCTTCATGGCGAGATAATCGAGCTCGCTCGGGATCTCGACCGCGTCTTGGCCCTTCAGGCGCTCGACGTTTTCCTCCTGCCGCGCGACGTAGCCCGAGTACTTGATGTCCACCTCGAGCGACTCGGCGATCTCGGGCTCGATCTGCGCCGCGGCGAGCTCGCTCGAGAGCTCCGCGAGCGCCTTCCAGCCGATCTCGGGCCGCGTGAGCAGCTCGCCAAGCGTCTTGCCGCCGTGCGCCTTGCTGCGCGTGGCTTCGAGCAGCTTGCGCGCGCGCGCCTTCTCCGCGCGCCAGAACTCCAACCGCGCGAGCGCCTCCTTCCCGACCAGGCCGATCTCCGCCGCGCGCGGGACGAGGCGCTCCTCCGCGTTGTCGCTGCGCAACAGCAGACGGTGCTCCGCGCGGCTGGTGAACATGCGGTAGGGCTCGCTCGGGTTGCTCGTCACGAGGTCGTCGACCATCACGCCGAGGTAGGCTTCGTGCCTCCCGAGCGTGAAGGCGCCGCGACCCTGCACCCACAAGGCCGCGTTCGCGCCCGCAACCAATCCCTGGCCCGCGGCTTCTTCGTAGCCGCTCGTGCCGTTGATCTGTCCCGCGAGGAACAGACCGCGCACGCTCTTCACCATCAACGTGTCGCTCAACTGGCTCGGCTGTGAGAAGTCGTACTCGACCGCGTAGCCGTGGCGCAGGAAGCGCGCCTGTTCGAGCCCGGGGATCGTGCGCAGGAACTCCTCCTGCACCTCCGCCGGCAAGCTCGTTGACACGCCGTTGACGTAGATCACGTCCGTGTCGAGGCCCTCGGGCTCGAGGAAGATCTGGTGCGCGTCCTTGTCGGAAAAGCGCATCACCTTGTCCTCGACCGAGGGGCAGTAGCGCGGGCCGACGCCCTGGATGCGGCCGGCGTACATCGGCGCGCGCTGGATGTTGGCCTTGATGATCGCGTGCGTCTTCGCGTTGGTGTGCGTGATGTGGCAAGCGACCTGTTCCAGCTCGGGAAAGCGCGCGCGCTCGGTGCGCGAGCTGAACGGCAAGGGTCGCGCGTCGCCGCGCTGCTCCTCGAGCTCCTCCCAGCGGATCGAATCGCGAGCGAGACGCGGCGGCGTGCCGGTCTTGAGCCGGCCGAGCGCGAGGCCGAGCTCTTCGAGGTCGTGCGAGAGGCCGCTCGAGGTGCCCTCGCCGATGCGGCCGCCCGCCGACTGCGCCTCGCCGGTGTGCATCACCGCGCGCAGGAAGGTCCCGGTCGTGATCACGGTCGCGGGAGCGCGCAGCACGCGGCCCGAGAGCAGGCGCACTCCGCTCACCACGGACACGCCATCTGCCCCGCGTTCGTGGACCAGGCCCGCCGCACCCTCGCCGACGAGTTCGAGGCCGGGCTGCTCGCTCACAAGGCGCGTCAGCTCTTCGCGGTAGCGGTGACGGTCGGACTGGCAACGCGGGCCGCGCACGGCGTGGCCCTTGCCGGTGTTGAGCACGCGGAACTGGATGCCGGTGCGGTCGGCGACCTCGCCCATCGCGCCGCCGAGCGCGTCGACCTCGCGCACGATCTGGCCCTTGCCCAGGCCGCCGATGGCCGGGTTGCAGCTCATCTCGCCGATGCGGTCCAGGCGCAGTGTGACGAGCGCGGTGCGCGCACCCAATCGCGCGGCCGCGAGCGCCGCTTCGACGCCCGCGTGGCCGCCGCCGACGACGATCACGTCGTAGTCGGCGGGCCCGCGCGCGGGGGTCGGGTGCATGTGCGAAGCCTTTTCCATCCGTTGCTCGACCCCCCATCAGAACAGGTGCCCCGCATGCCTGGCAACCTGGGGCGTCGCGGTCGGCGCAGCGGGCCCGGCTTTCTGCACCTTCGGCTCCAAAGTCGCGCCGCGCGGCGTCGAAAGAGCGGCGACGATGCGCTCGTGGATCTTCCGACAGCGACTGCGCCTGCGCGCGGTCTACGGCGCCCGGACGCCGGCGCCGAAGGCCGAAGCCGGCCTCGCGCCGCGCCGTGGCAAGCGCTTCGAGCAGGGGCTCGCACCCGGCCAATGGAGCCGGCGGGGCACGACCGTCTGGATGCGCCCGAACGTGCCCGAGCTGGCCTAGTTCCGAAACCCGGGCCTCCCCGAGCGCTAGTCGCATGCGCTATCCTCGCCGCGCATGCGACTCGCGTCCTACCTTGCCCTCCTCGCCCTCGCGGGCACTCCCGCGGCCGCCTCCGCACGCGCGGAGACGAAGCAGGATGCGCCCAAGCGCGAGTCGCTGCAGGAGTTCCTGAAGCACCTGAAGAGCCACCAGGTCGGCCTCGAGGCGCAGCTGCGCGGCGGCGTGGACTCGATCCTGAAGGGCATGGAGTCCGACGCGCTCGCACGCAGGCTCGAGGCGCTCGACCAGGCGCGCGGCAAGCTCGTCGCGCTCGGGCAGGAAGCCGTGCCGCTCCTGCTCGACGGACTCGATCCTGGACCGGAGGCGACCGACGCGCAGAAGCTGCGCTCGCAGTTCGTGATGCGCGCGCTGCAGGACCTCGCCTCGCCCGCGGCCACCGACCGGCTGGTCAAGCTCGCGCAGACCGGCTCGATCGAGGGCCGGCGCAACGCCATCGCCGTGCTCGGCGCCTCGCCCGAGCCGCTGCGCTCCGCGCCCGTGCTGATCGGGATCGTCAAGCAGAACCAGGTCGACTTGCGCGACGCCGCGCTGACCGCGCTGGCGCAGCTGGGGACGCCCGAGGGCGACCGCACGCTCTCGGACTCGCTCGCCGACGCCAACGCGCAGGTCGTGCGCGCCACGCTGCTTGCGCTCGCCGCCGCAAAGAACACGAGCCTCGCACCGCGCATCCTGCAGCTGGTCGAGGTGCCGCGCGACGCGGTGCAGTACATCGACCCGCTGCTCTACTACTACTCGCACGTGCCCGCCGCCGCGGACAAGCGCCACATACTCGCGCTGGTCAAGCTCGCGGCCGACTTCACGCCGCCGCCCGAGCAGCGGGCGCGCATCCTCGAGACGCTGCCGCTGCTCGCTGAAAAGCTCGACAACGACTGCAAGAAGGAGCTCAAGGACCTCTCCGAGTCGCCCACCAAGGAGGTCAAGGAGGCGGCGCTGGTCGTGCTCGTGATCGGCGGCGACAAGAACGCCCGGCGCGACCTCTTCGCCGACATCGAGCTGCAGATCCAGCGCAACAAGAACTTCGCGCAGAACTACGAGACGCGCGCCCGTCTGGAATACCGCATCGGCGAGTGGCGCGACGCGCAGAAGGACTTCCAGAGCGCGATCAAGCTCTCCGCTGACGACTTCCGCGCGCGGCCGGAGGAGTCCTACATCGGGCTCGCGCGTTGCTACATGCAGCAGAACAAGCTCAAGGAGGCGCGCGACACGCTCGAGAAGGCGCCCATCTCGCTCAAGCAGCTGCAGGAGCTCTCGAAGGAGCCCGTGTTCCAGAAGCTGCTCGAGAACAACAAGTTCCGCGGCGTCTTCCGCCTCGACGGCTGAGGCCGCTCGCGCCGTGTGCGCGGCCACGCGGCCGCTCCCCCCCCCATGAAGCAACGCCCCATCCACGTCGCGATCGTCGGCCTCGGTTTCGGCGCCGAATTCATCCCGATCTACCAGCGGCACCCGCTCGCGCGCATGCACGCGATCTGCCAGCGCGATGCGAAGAAGCTCGACGCGATCGGCGACGCCTTCGGGGTCGAACGGCGCTACCGCGACTACGCCGAGCTCCTGCGCGACCCCGAGGTCGACGCGGTGCACATCAACTCGCCCATCCCCGACCACGCCTGGATGAGCATCGCCGCACTCGAGGCGGGCAAGCACGTCGCGTGTACCGTGCCGATGGCGACATCGATCGAGGACTGCAAGCGCATCGTCGCGCTGCAGAAGAAGACCGGCCTCGCGTACATGATGATGGAGACCGTCGTCTACGCGCGCGAGTTCCTCTTCATGAAGGAGCTCTACGATCAGGGCAAGCTCGGCAAGCTGCAGTTCCTGCAGGCGAGCCACCAGCAGGACATGGACGGCTGGCCCAACTACTGGCCCGGCCTGCCGCCGATGTGGTACGCGACGCACTGCGTCGGACCGGTCTGCGCGCTCGCCGGACTCTCGGCCGAGTACGTCTCCTGCTTCGGATCGGGCACGATCCGCAAGGAGCTCGCACGGAAGTACGGTTCGCCCTTCGCCGTCGAGAGCGCGCACGTCAAGTTCCAGGACTCCGACGTTTCGGCGCGCATCCTGCGCTCGCTCTTCGACACCGCGCGCCAGTACCGCGAGTCGATCGACGTCTACGGCTCCAAGGCCAGCGTCGAGTGGCCGCTGATCGAGCACGAGCCGCTCGTGCTGCACACCGCCAAGCGCCCCGAACCGAAGATCCCGAGCTTCGTGCGCGCGCCCGACTATGGGAAGCGCCTGCCCAAGCCGATCCGTGCCTTCACCACCCAGGGCGTCTACGACATCGCGAAGAAGACGCACCTCTCCTTCACGCAGGGCGCCGGCCACGGCGGCTCGCACCCGCACATGGTGCACGAGTTCCTCTCCGCGCTCGCCGAAGAGCGCGCGCCGTTCCCGAACGCGCGCCAGAGCGCCAACTGGACCTGCGTCGGCCTGTGCGCGCACGAGTCGGCGCTCGCAGGCGGCGCGCTCGTCAAGCTGCCCGCCTTCACGCTCTGAGGCAAACCGTGGCGCGCACCGGCTTCGTCTCGAGCGCGCTCTTCCTGCGCCACGACACCGGGCCGGGCCACCCCGAGCGCGCCGCGCGACTGGTGGCGCTCGACCGCCGCCTGGCGCAGTCGGGCCTGGTCGAGGAGCTCGAGCGCCTCGAAGCCCAGCCCTGCGATCCCGAGTTCCTCGCCCTCGCGCACGACCGCCGCCACGTCGAGTCGGTCGCGCGCGCGATCCACGCGGGCGCGCGCGTGCTCGACGAGGGCGACACGCGCGTCTCGGCCGACTCCTTCCGCGCCGCGAGCGCCGCGGCCGGCGGCGCGATCAGCGCGGTCGAGAAAGTGCTCGCCGGCGAGTGGCGCCGCGCCTTCGTCGCCGCGCGCCCGCCCGGCCACCACGCCGAGCGCGCGCTCGCGATGGGCTTCTGCCTGTTCAACAACGTCGCCATCGCGGCGCGCTACGCGCAGCGCTTCCTGGGCCTCGAGCGCGTCGCGATCCTCGATTTCGACGTGCACCACGGCAATGGCACGCAGCACATCTTCGAGGAGGACGCGAGTGTGTTCTACGCCAGCCTGCACCAGTACCCGCTGTATCCGGGCACCGGTGCGGCGGGCGAGCGCGGCAAGGGAATGGGCGCAGGCACGACGCGCAACTGCCCGCAGGCGCCCGGCGCGGGCGATGCGCAGTGGATCTCGGCCCTCGAGGACTTCGTGCTGCCCGAGTTCGAGCAATTCAAGCCGCAACTGCTGCTGCTCTCCGCCGGCTTCGATGCGCACGAGCGCGATCCGCTGGCGCAGACGAAGCTCACGACCGATGCCTACCGCCGCATCACGCAGATGTGCACGCAGTTCGCCGATGCACATTGCCAGGGCCGCGTCGTCTCGCTGCTCGAGGGCGGCTACGACCTCGACGCGCTCGCCGAGAGCGTCGAGGCGCACGTACAGTCGCTTGCCCGCCCCTAGGGCTCAGGTACGCGCAACTGTCTGGTTCGAGGACGACGTCTGTGTCTCTTCCGGTTCGCTCGCGACCAGGCGCGCGAGCCCCTGGCTCATCTGGAACAGCGCGCAGCCCCAGGCCATGACCACGAACCAGCTGATCGCGCCGAAGAGACCGACGCTGGCCACGGACTGTCGCAGGTCGAACTCGTTCGAGATCGAGTTCGCAAACCAGCGCACGCTGAACGCGCCGACCAGCGCCGTACTGAAACCAAGGAGGCCCACGAACACCGTCACGACGGCGACGATCCGGAGAATGCTGCGAACAGTCTGCGTGCTCATCGATCTCTCTCCCGCGCCCGAGCGCCGTGCGTGACTTGCGAGGCGCCGCGTCCAAGGAATGGCGCGGACGGCCTGCATGCTACCGGAAGTTTGAAAGGGCAGACAAATCCGGGCCGCATGCAAGCGCGCCGAAGCAGAACAGGATCCGCCCGAACTACAGGCACGGCGTCGGACGAACTCAGGCGCGCTTGCGCCCCACCGCATCCACCACCATCGGCGAGTAGAAGAGCGCGTGCGGGTTCTGCTTGCGCTCTTCCCACTCGCGCAGGAACTGTCCGCGCTCGGCGGCGCTCATCAGGCCCTTCTCGACGTAGACCGCGCTGAAACGCGGGAAGAACGAGTCGGCCCAGCGAAACGCGCCGCTCTCGGGGCCGCCGGCGAGCACGTTGGGATGCAGCTCGGCCAGTTCGAGGCCGGCGGTGGCGAAGATCGAGCTGATGCGCCCCATCACGAACTGGTCTCCGCCGTGCAGCTTGTACAACGCGCGTGTCGCGCGCACCGCGGCGCGGAAGCCCTCGGACTCGGGGAAGATCGAGACGCCCTCGTGGTTGTAGTCCTGGATCGCGAGCGCGCCGCCGGGCTTCAGGCAGCGCGCGAGCATCGTCGCGACGGCACTCGGGTCGGAGAGGAAGCTGAAGACCCAGCGCGAGAACACGACATCGAAGCTCGCGGCCGGCAGATCCGCGTCCTGGATGCGCGCGCAGACCGTCGTCACGTTCGAGAACCCGCGCTCCTTCGCCTTTTCGCGCAGCCACTCGGTCCAGTGCCGCGCCTCGTCGAGCGCGACGACCGAGCCCTTCGGCCCGACGCGCTCGGCGAGCTCGAGGCTGACGAAGCCCGGACCGCAACCCAGATCGAGCACGCGCATGCCGGGCTTCACGCCCAGACGCTCGAAGAAGGCGTTCGTGACCGGGCTCCAGACCTGGTGCTGGAAACCCAGGCGCTCGAGCTCGAGCGGGTCGGTGCCGAGAGGGTAGTCGCTCATGCTAGTCTGCACGCTAGCACATGGAGCTCACCACCGCCGACCACGACCGCGGCCGCATCGGCAAGACCTACGTCTACCCCGTGCTCTCGCGCCGCGCGCGCGGGCTCTCGGTCGGGATCAACCTCAACCCGAACAAGGCCTGCAACTGGCGCTGCGTGTACTGCCAGGTGCCCGGCCTCGTCGCGGGCAACGCGCCGAAGATCGACCTCGAGCGGCTCGAGCGCGAGCTGCGCGAGTTCCTCGATCCCAAGGTGCTCGGCGCCTGGCTCGCAGCGAACGCGCCCGAGGGCTCGCGCGTCTTGCGCGACCTCGCGCTCTCCGGCGACGGCGAATCCACCAGCGCGGCCGAGTTCCCCGACGTGGTCGAGCTCATCGGCCGGCTGATGCTCGAGTTCGGCCACGCGGGGCGTGTGCCGCTGACGCTGATCACCAACGGTTCGCTGGTGCAGCACCCGCTCGTGCAGGCGGGCCTCGCCGGCCTCGCGCGCATCGGCGGGCGCGTGTGGTTCAAGCTCGACAGCGCGACCGACGAGGGCATGCAAGCGCTCAACTCGAGCGCGCTGGGCGCGGGCAAGCAGCGCCGCAACCTCGTCGCTTGCGCCGCGCTCGCGCCGACCTGGATCCAGACCATGGCGCTCGCGCGCAACGGGCTCCCGCCCAGCGCCGCCGAACGCGCGGCCTACCTCGATCTGGTGCGCGGGCTCGTGCGCGAGAGGGTCCCGCTCAAGGGCGTGCTGCTCTACGGCTTCGCGCGCACGTCCTACCAGCCCGAGGCGAGCGAGCTCTCGGCCCTGCCGCGCGAGTGGATGGAACAGTTCGCGTTCGAGATCCGCGCCGCGGGGCTGCCGGTCGAGATCAGCCTCTGAACCGCGTCGCGGGCGCGGCGCATCAGCGCTTCTTGGCCTCTCGAAGCATCCCGGGCACCTCGTCGCAGACCAGTGTGAAGTGCGCAATGAAGCGCTCCGCAGCTTCGCGAAGTTCAGGATCTTCCGAACGCAGCCACGCCGGTGCTCGATCGAGGATGTTTCCGGCCTCGCCGCCGGACCACCACAGGTCGTGCAGGGCATCAAATCCACGCGCCGTCGCGGGCTGGAGATCGACAACCTCGATGAATCCAAGTTCGCGCAACAACTCCGTGCCCTGCGCCGCTCGCAGTCGCCGGTGGTACTGATCCACCGAATACTCGAGTGCGTCATGCAGGTCGAGATCCCGCACGCGTTCGAACCACTCGCGGTAGATCGGCCTGGGCCTGTCGGCGAAGTCCTGCCAGGCGTAGTTCCTCAGGCACTCGAAGCCGAAGGCGCGCACGTCTGGATCCGGATCCGATGCGGCCAGGTCGAGGAGCTCGATCGCCTCCCCGTGTCCGCCGCCCTCCACGAAGGGACGCAGGAGTGCCAGGCGCAGCGTGCCATCGGTCACAGCCGACCAGCCCGCGCAGATCAAGTCCCGGCCTCGCCGCGGCTCGAGGGCCGCGAGCTGCGTCGCGAAGGCTGTCGCCTCCTCGCTGGTCTTCAGGGCGCCAAAGCGCACGAGCATCGGATCGGGGGTCAGCGGCTGCTGCGGCGGTGCGAGTGCCGCCGCGCGCGGCTCGAGCAGGCTCGAGAGCTTCTGCACTTCCGCCTGAAGCGCCGCCATCACCTGCGCGTCCTGTCGCTTGCCGCGCCAGGCGCTCCATCCCAGCAGCACGATCGCGACGACGAGCACCACGTTCAGCACGAAGTTGATTCTCTGCAGCATGATTCTCTCCCCCATCTGGATGTTGCGACACCTGCGGCGCACGTCCGCGAGCGAGCCGAAGCGCCGCTGCGCCTGGGTGCGAGCTTCCTCCACGTTCACTCCCTGCTCGACGAGCTCGCGCGCGCGCTCGGCGAGATGGAACTCGAGCTCGGCGTCGATCTCGGCCTCGATCTGCGCCTGCGAACGCACACTGTCGAAGAAACCGCGCACGCTAGGCTCCCTTCGGCTGCGCGCGCAGCACGCCGTCGATGGCCTTGGCGGTGCGTTCCCAGAGCGTCTGCTCCTCGCGCAGCTGGCGCCGGCCGGAACTCGTGAGCTCGTAGAACTTCGCGCGCCGGTTGGATTCGGAGAGGCCCCACTCGCTCTCGATCCAGCCGTGGCGCTCCATGCGGTGCAGCGCGGGGTAGAGCGAACCCTCCTCTACGCGCAGGAAGGCATCGCTCGTGTCCTCGATGCGGCGCACGATCGCGTAGCCGTGCAGCGGCCCGCGCTCGAGCGCCTTCAGGATCAAGAGGTGCAGCGTGCCCTGGAGCAGTTCCGCGCGTGAATCGGCCATTTCGAGCCTCCGTGCACAGCCTAGCGCGCTCCCCTAGACGGTCAATGGGAAAAGCGGGAGCTCTTGCGGAGCGCTCGGACGACGCCTAGCATCGCGAGCATGAAGCCGCGTGCGCGGAAGGTCCTCTGGATCCTTTTCGGGATCCTGCTCATCGCGAGCCTGTTCGTCGCGGGACCTGCGCACAACATCCTGCACCACGATGCGCAGGACATCGGCGGCTGCGATGTGTGCCACTTCGCGAGCCCCGAGGCGCCGACTTTCCAACCGGTCGTCTTCTGGATCTGTGTCGAGGCGCTCGAGGAGCCCGAGGCTTCCGCACACGTCCCGGATCACCTGCTCGCAGAGCAGGGCAATGCGCGCGCACCGCCTGTGGCGGGCTGAGTCGACGTGGGGGCTCTCGCCCCTGACTTAGTCCCTTTCCACACCCGGTCTCTCGCCGCGCACGGCGCGGCACGCGCTCATGCACATCGAAACACGCTACCGATCCGTCTTTCCATTCCTGCTCACACTCCCCCTGCTCCCCGCCAGCGCGTCCGCACAGGACGCGCCCCCAGCACCCGCGGCGCAGCAGAAACCCGCCGACGCGAAGCCGGCGGTCACGCAATCCGATCTGGAGGACCTGCGCTCGCGCATCGACGAACTCGAGGACGAGCTCGCGCGCGTGAAGCGCGACGCCACGAAGCCGCCGACGCAGACGCTGGGCGCCTTCAACCCGGCCATCACGGCTTTCGGCAACTTCCTCGGCCGCTCGGACGACCGCGCGGTGTACCTCGACGACAACCCCGCCAACCCGCGCGTCGGCGACCGCATGGCGCTGCGCGAGATGGAGCTCGATTTCCGCGCGCCGATCGACCCCTGGGCCGACGGCGTGATGATCCTCTCGGTCAGCGAGGACGAGCCCGGCGTGTACGGCGCCGACGTCGAGGAGGGCTACGTCACGCTCAAGAAGCTGCCCTTCAGCGACTCCGCGCCGGCGGGCTTGAAGCTGCAGGTCGGACGCTTCCGTCCGGGATTCGGCCGCCTCAACACGATCCACCTGCACGACCTGCCGCAGTCCTCGTACCCGCGCGCGCTGCAGAACGTGCTCGGACCCGAGGGCATGATCTCCGATGGCGTCTCGGGGCGCTTCTTCCTGCCCAAACCGGGGCCGAACGATTCGCTCGAGGGCACTCTGGCGTTCCTCGACGCGAGCAGCGCGCCGGTCGCGGGCTCGAACGGCAATCAGGACATCGCCGCACTCGCGCACGTCTCCTGGTACCACGACTACACCGACGGGCGCGATCTCGAGCTCGGCGCGTCGGGCTGGACCTCGGGCGCGCAGCACCAGCTGTGCGGCCTGGACTGGACCTACCGCTGGAAGCCCTACGTCGCGGGCGAGTGGAAGTCCTTCCTCATCGGCGGCGAGGTGTTCCACGCCGAGGAGCAGGACAGCGCGCTCGCGGGCCACGCGACCAGCGTCGACATCTGGGCGCAGCACCAACTCGACCAGAACCTGTACGTCGGAGCGCGCTTCGACTGGCTCGAGGAACTGCAGGTCCCCGGTGCGCAGACGCGCACGCTGGGCGCCTTCGTCACCTACTACACGACCGAGTTCCTGCGCTTCCGCGTCGGCGTGGAGCACACCTCGAGTTCGCTCGCGTGGCTCGACAGCCTCGATTCCCTGTTCCTCGAAGTCAATTTCATCTACGGCTCGCACCCCGCGGAGCCTTACTGGGTCAACCGCTAGGAGCCACCTCATGCTGCTCACACTGATTCTCACCGCATCCCTGTCCGCATCCGTCCCCGCTCCCGCGCCCAAACTCAAGGTCGTCACCACGCTCGGCGTGCTCGCCAGCCTCGCGCGCGAGGTCGGCGGCGACTACGTCGAAGCCCAGGCGCTCGCCAATCCGCAGCAGGACCCGCACTTCGTGCAGCCGCGCCCGACTCTGATGGAGAAGGCGCGCAGCGCCGACGTCTTCGTCGAACTCGGCATGCAGCTCGAGTTGTGGGCCCAGAAAGTCGTCGAGGGCTCGGGCAACCCGCGCATCCAGCCCGGCCAGCCCGCGCGCGTGGTCGCCTCCACTGGCGTCACCGCACTCGAGTTGCCGCGCGAGCTCTCGCGCGAATGGGGCGACGATGCACCTACGGCAACCCGCACATCTGGCTCGATCCGCTCAACACCAAGGACATGGCGGCCAACATCGAGCTCGGTCTCGCGGCCGTCGATCCCGCCCACAAGGAGCAGTACGAGGCGAATCTCAAGCGCTACGAAGCGCGCATCGACGAAGCGCTCTTCGGCGCGGAGCTCGTGAAGGAAGTCGGCGGCAAGATGCTGACGCGCCTCGCGCGCCAGGATCGCCTGGCCAAGTGGCTCGAAGAGAAGGGTCTCACCGCGAAACTCGGCGGCTGGCTCGCGCAGGCGGCGCCGCTGCAAGGCCGCTCGGTCGTCACCTACCACAAGAGCTGGATCTATTTCGCCTCGCGCTTCGGGCTTGCGATCCCGGTCGAGATCGAGGAGAAGCCCGGCATCCCGCCCTCGGCACGCCACCGCGACGCGGTGGTCGCGCTGATGAAGCAGCAAGGCGTGCACACCGTGCTCGAAGAGGTCTTCTACGACCAGGGTGCGGCCGACTATCTCGCGGCGCAAACCGGCGCGCACGAGGTGATCGTGCCGATCGACGTCGGCGAAGAGGCCGGGTGAAGGACTACTACCTGATCGACCTGATCCTCTCCAAACTGATCGGGGCCGAGAACGCCGCGGCCCCTGCGAAATGAACGTCTTCTTCCAGTCGATGGAGCGGCCCTTCGTGGCCTGCCTGCTGCTGGCGGGGATCCTGGTCTATCTGGGAATCCACGTCATCTCGCGCAAGGTGATCTTCGTGGACCTCGCGCTGGCGCAGATCGCGGCGCTGGGTTCGGTCTGGGGCGTGCTCCTGGGCTGGGACATCCACGACGATCCCTGGCACATCAAGGGCTTCAGCCTGGCGTTCACGCTGCTGGGCGCGGGCGTCTTCACGCTGACGCGCCTTCTACGCCTCGCTGGGTTTCGCGGTGACGAGTGCCGTCTCGATCGCGGGCGTGCTGCTCGTCTTCAGCTATCTCGTGATCCCGGCCGTCGTCGCGATGCTCTTCGCGGACTCGATCCGCGTGCGCCTCGCGATCGGCTGGGTCGTGGGCACGCTCGTGAGCGCGATCGGCTGCTCGGTCTCGTACTTCGGTGTTTCGGCGGCGCACTGGTGCTCGCCGGGTCGCGCACTTCGCCTGGCGCGTGCGCTCGGCGAACCGCGGCCGCGGACTCGCGCACGTCGGCAGCGGCGCGCTCGCTTGTGCGGCGCCCGTCGGCGGCTCGTTCCTCCTGAAGAAGCAGGCGAGCTTCGATCTCGCGCACGTGCTCGAGACCGGCAGCAAGGCCGAGCGCACGATCGCGCTGGGCGAGGTGGCGAAGAACCCCGACCTGTGGCCGCAAGTGCGGCCGCTCGCCGCCAAGCTCCTCGGCGGGACGGAGAACGAGGTGCGCGCCGACGTGCTCGCGCTGATCGACACGCACAAGGACACGGGCCTGCTCGCCGCCGTGCACCCGCTGCTGCTCGACTCCAACGACGACGTGCGCGAGAAGGCCCTGCGCTGCGTGCGCGACCTCGCCTCCAAGGACAGCGCGCCGGCGCTCTTCGAGGCGGCGCAGAAGGAGGAGGACGAGTACCTCAAGGTCGAGTTCGGCGAGGCGCTACTGGAACTCGGCGATCTGCGCGGCGTGCCACCGATCCTCGCGGTGATCACCGACGGCGAAGCCGAACAGGCGCGCAAGGACGCCTGGGAGCACCTGCGCGCGCACCTTCCGGTGCCCGCGGGGCTCGAGAAGGGCTCGGCGGGCGAACTCCAGAAGTGGTGGACCGACAACCAGGGAAAGCTCACGAGCGATCACGCGGGCGTGTTCAAGCTCGCGCCGTAGCACGCTTCGCGGGACGCGCATGCTTCAAGCCCCCAAGCATGCGCAGGCGGGGGCGCGAACCTGCGTGGGCCTTGTGCCGTACCGACAGCGCACACGGAGGAGGCGTAGCGTCACTCGTGCGCGAGCGCGAGTGCGCTGCGCAGCAAGGTCTCTCCATGAAGTACAGCTCTGTCTTCTTCCTTCTCTTCGCGAGCACGCTCGGCGCGCGCGCGAGCGCACAGCAATTCGACGTCGACGTCGGATCGACCTCCACGGCACACCGAGCTCGGCCCTTCGGGGCAGCGGCCGGAGTCGCGGGCGTATGGAACGGCGTCCGCGAGCCAGGGTACGAGTCCGCTGCTGGATGTCACCGAACACCCACCAACGTGATCGCTCCACTGCTCGGGGCCGAGCAGCACCGAGTTCTTCTCCAACAATTCGGGCACGAGCGGAGATGACCAGAGCCTGATGGACGACAGCTCGGACCCGCTGGGCTTCTCCACCTGGACCTTCGCCGGCCTCGCCGCGGGCGACTACGTGCTCTACACGTACGCCTGGGCGCCCGACAGCGCGTTCTTCCACTCGCTCGTCTCCGTGACGGGCTCGCCGGATCCCGCGCAAGTGGTCGGCGGCGCGTGGCCCGGCGGCTACGTCGCGGGCGTGACCCACGCGCGTCATCGCATCCACGTCGTCACGGGCAGCAACGTCGTGATGAACCTCTCGGTCGCGAGCGGTTCGGCGTCGGTCAACGGCTTCCAACTCGTCTTCGAAGCGCCGGGGCTCGCCTACTGCGATCCGGGCAGCGTGGGCGTGATGAGCTGCCCGTGCTCCAACCCGGCCGCGGAGCGGGTCGCGGCTGTGACAACTCGGCCGCGACCGGCGGAGCGAGCCTGCACGCTTCGGGAAGTGCGGCGCTGCCGAACGACACGCTGAGCTTCACGAGCAGCGGCCAGACGCCGACGGCGAGCAGCATCCTGCTGCAGGGCGACGCGAGCCTCGCGCTGGGCGTCGTGTTCGGCCAGGGCGTGCGCTGTGTCGGCGGCAACCTGAAGCGCCTCTACCAGGCCTTTGCAGCGGGAGGGAGCGCGAGCTTCCCGCCGGCCGGCGCGAGCTCGGTGTCGGTGCGCTCGGCGGCACTCGGCGCACCCATCGCGAGCGGCACGCAGCGCTACTACACCGTCTACCGCGTCATGACGGTGCTCGGCGGCTGTGCCGCAACGAGCACCTTCAACTCGACGAACGCCTTCGACGTGTCCTGGCAGTAGCCTTCCAGCCTGCGCGCGCCGGGCGCCGCACGGAATCGTTCCGAGGCGCTAGCCGCCCGTCCCGGGAAGGCCTGCAGCGGTACGCACCTGCGTGCCGGCCTTGCCCGCGAACTTCACGAGCAGCGAACCTCCCACGGCGCTGGCGCGCTCCTGCATGCTCCACAGGCCGAAGCATCCTTCCCGCAAGCCACGGACACGCTGCGCATCCGCGCCAGCAAGCAGCAGAGCCGAGGTGGGCATCGCGGATGCGATCCGCCGCAGCCAGCCTGCCGGGGTCGCAGGCGACCGCCAAATCGCCAGAGCTCCTGCGACCGACGCCTACCAGACGATGCGCACGGCCTGGCTGACGTTGAAGCTCGAACCCTGCGGCGCGGCGCAGAACCCCAGTTGCGGATCGCGGTAGTACACCTGGTAGTAGCGTGTCGAGCGCGGCGCGATCGGATCGCCGAGCGCGGCGGAGCGCGCCGTGATCGAGGGATCTCCCGCTTGCGGCGCGCTGGCCGTGCCGCTCGCGGCGTTGCGAATGTAGAGCCGCTTCAGGTTTCCTGCCGTGCAGCGCAGGCCGTCCCCGAACGCGGTCGGCGCGACCGTGGCATCGCCCTGCAGGAAGATCGAGAGCGAGCTGGCGAGCTCCCGCTCGAGGTGAGCACGAGCGTGTCCGGGGTCGCGCTTCCCGTGGCGGCCAGGCGCGCCTCCGGTCTGGGCCGAGTTCTCGCAGCCGTGCCCAGCCGCACCAAAGTTCGCGCACGGACACGCGGCCTGCGTGCCATCGCCCGCGCAGAAGACCTCGGTCGAGCAGCCGAACCAGCGCGCGATCTTGTTGGCGGTGAACCCGCCCGCGCTCGTGAAGTACCCGCCCGCATAAAGGTCGGCGTCGCCGTCGATCCCGTCGTCAAAAGCGGCGATTGCGATCGGACTGCCGCCTGCGAGCCCAGTGGAGAGCGCCGACCAGCCGAGGCCGTCCCAGCGCGCGATCCTCTGGGCGGGGTTTCCGCCGGCCGTGAGGAAGCTGCCGATCGCGAAGACTGCGGGACCGGAGCCGTCGTGGTAGGCCGCGATGGAGCTCACGCTGTCCGAGTTGGTGCCGACGCCCAATCCCAGCGCGGACCAGGAGCCCGCCTGCAGACGCGCGATGTTGTGCGCTGCCACGCCGTTGACCGAGCCGAACTGTCCGCCCACGAGTGCCGGCCCGGAGCCGTCGTCGAACGAGCACAGCGCGCCGACGAACGGCGCCGTGAAGCCCGCGGGCGCGAGCGGAATCGCCGTCAAGGTCGTGCCGTCCCAGCGCACCAGGCCCGAGGCCGCGATCGTGCCGCCGGGGTAGGTCATGTTCGTGAACGAACCACCGATGTACAGCGCAGGACCGGCTCCCAGGCCGTCGTCGAAGGTCGCGAAGCGGAACACCGGAGCGCTGTTCGTGCACGAGAGCAGCACAGGCCAGCTCGAGCCGCTCAGGCGCGAGATCTGAGTGTAGCTGCTGGGCGGGAAGAGCACCTGTCCCCAGCTCGCGGAGTACAACGCTGGACCGGTGCCGTCGTCGAAGGACGCGAGCGCATAGATGGAGGAAGCGCTCGAAGTCGAGCCCACCTGGCTCCACGCGCCGCCGTTCCAGCGCCAGACCTGCCCCCCGATATCCGCGCCGAACCCGCCGCCGGCGTAGAGCGCAGGGCCGCTGCCGTCGTCGTGCACTGCGAAGGAATTGACCGCGATCGTCGTGATCGCGCCGGCGGCAGACCAGTGCGTCCCGTTCCAGCGGGCGACGCTCGACGCGGGAACGCCCCCGAGCGAACTGAACTGGCCACCGGCGAAGAGCGCGGGCCCGGAGCCCTCGTCGAACGCCTGCAGCGCCTGGACCACGCCGGGCTGTGCGGCCGAACCGAAGGGGACGTCCCAGCCCGGGCATTGCGCCGCAGCGAGCGCCGCGCTCGCGGCGCACGCACCGGCGGCGAGAGCCGTGGGGAGCCACCGGGTGCGCAGGGCGCGGGAAACGGGCGAGGAGGTGCGAGTGAGCATCGAGGCCACCAGGGAAGCCCGAGGACATCCACCTTGCGGTGGACGGGCGTGAAAAGGCGGAGCGAGTCGATCGTACCCCGCACGCGCGGATCGCGACAGCGTGAGATTCGGCCGCAAGAAGCGCGCGCAGCGGCCACGGATCGAGGCCGTGGGTCTGCGCGTGGCGCACAGGCACGGGCTATCCTGCCGTCCCCGCTCCCAGAGAAGTCGGGGGAGAATCGAGCAGCCGCATGGCGAAGAAGAAGCGCAGCCCGTCCGTCTCGAAGCGCAGGCCCACTCGCCCCGTCGGCAAGTCGAAGACGATCGACGAGTACCCCGCAAAGCCGGAGGCGGCGCGAGGCGCCGAGCGCTCGATGATTTGCGCCGACTCCTCCGCTCCTCTTGCCGAAGGCCGAGGAGTGCATCTCCTACGGCGTGCCCGCGTACCGTCTCGAGGGCCGGATCGTCGCCGGCTTCGCGGCGACGTCGAAGGGCGGCTCGTACTACCCCTTCAGCGGTTCGACCCTGGCGAGCCTCGCGAGCGAGATCGGCGGATTGTCGTCCACGAAGAGCGCGCTGCATTTCACGCCGAGTTCGCCGCTGCCGCCCTCGCTCGTGCGCAAGCTCGTGAAGGCGCGGCTCGCCGAGGGCTGAGCAGAGGGCTGCCTCCGCGTCAGGGCCAGATCCTTCGCGTCGAACTCGACAACGAGCGCTTGGAGCCCGAGCGCGCGATCAGATCACTGGAACGGCAGACATCCCGAGACGACCCAGGCACGCATGTCGGCGACGCTGCGGGGATGGAAGAAGGTGGTGATGTTCGAGAACGCGCCCGGGCACGCGTAGCAGTAGCTCATCAGCGTGCCCTGGGTCTGCACAGCTGCTGCGTCTGGCACGGGCCGAAGTAGCCGGCCGGAGCGCACTGGTCGATCGGCGGGCAGTAAGCGTGCGTGTGGATCGCGTTGAAGTTGTGCCCGAGCTAATGGCACACCCGAAGAAGTTGAAGTTGGACGGGCCGACCTGGATCGGGAACTGGTTGTTGCCGTCCATGTTGCCCGTGACGCCGAAGTTGCGCGTCGGATCGCACAGGCCGCCGATGTAGGCCGCGCCGCAACCCAAGTTCGCGCCGGAGAGGAAGTGCGCGAGGTCGGCGCCGGCCGGCAGGTTGCCCGTCCAGGCAGCGCGGAACTCCGTGAGCAAGTCCAGACAGTTGCCGCCGCTGTCCTGCGAGGTCCAGGGATCGTTGGAGCCGGTGTAGAACTGCACGTAGGGAAAGGAGAGGCGCGTCCCGATCTGTCCCTCGTAGCGGTAGCTGACCCAGGTGAGCAGGCTGGTGATGTAGGCCACTTCCGCCGAGAGGTTGCCGCTGAAGACCTGCAGCAGCTGGTAGTCCGTCTCGATGGCGATCTTGCAGGTGTACAAGGCCTGGGCGCCGCCGGTCTCGACGTGTGCGCCCGCGGAGCTGCGCGTCGCGATGAGGTTCGCCTGCTGGAGCGGGCTCGCGCAGGTCGGACGCGCCGCTCCGCCGAGCTCCAACCTGCGCTCCTCGGAAAACTCGCGCACGCTTCCGTCGCCGCGCGTCGCGATGTGGTCGAGGTGCTCCCCGATGCGCAGCCAGCCGTTGGCACCGGCCTCCGAGAACGAGAGCGCCACTTCGGAGTCCTCGCGACCCGCGACGTGGCCGTACCACACGCTGGCTCCAGGCTCTGCTCGAAGCCGACGGCGTCCACATCGTCGATGCGCAAGCCGAAATCCAGCCGCTGCGTGTCGAGCCGCTCGAGTTCCAGATCGACGCTCGTGCCGTCGCTCGAGGGAAACCCGAGCAGCAGCACGCGCGTGCGCTCGAGCAGTTCCGTGACCGCGAGCGGACGCAGCACGAGCTCGCGCTCCCCTCTGCGCAACACCGGACCGCTGGCATCCAGCGGCGACTGCGCCGGCGGAACGGGCAGCGCTGACCCGAACGAGAGAACCGCGGGGACGAGGAGGTCGAGGAGCATGGGGGGAGCCTTGGGCTGCAGGCCGGGGAATTCCGAAGGGACTCTGGGCAGTCTATCCCCATCGAGCGAATCGCGGGGCCCGCAATCAGAGCACACGCCGTTGCGGCGCGGGGCCGCGCTCCCGGGCTCTGCGCCGCCGCCGGCTATCCGGCCAGCCGCGCTTGGATGGCGGCGACGACGGCCGCGACGGTGAGGTCGCTGGTCCGCAGCTCGAACTCGCAGCGCTTGTAGAGCGGCTCGCGGCGCGCGAGCAGCTCCTTCGAGCTCCTGCCGCGCGCGCGGACGGCCGCGCATCGGACGGCGGTCGCCCTGTTCGAGTACGCGCTGCAAGTGCTCGTCGGGCGTCGCCGAGAGCCAGACCGTGCGACACGTCGCGCGCAGGCGCTCGAAGTTCGCACTCGACGCGACGATCGAGCCTCCGGTCGCGATCACGAGGCGTTCGCCGGACGCGAGCACGCTCTCGAGCGCTTCGGCCTCGAGCCGGTGGAAGTGCTCCTCGCCTTGCAACGAGAAGATCTCCGAGAGCGGCATGCCCGCGAGCTCCTCGACCTTCGCGTCGAGTTCGACGAAGGGCGCCTCGAGGGCGAGCGCGAGCGCGCGGCCGACGCTCGACTTGCCCGCGCCGCGCAGGCCGACGAGCGCGATGCGCTCGGAGTGCGGCGAGACCAGCGGCAGGTCGACGAGCTGCGCGAGCGGCGTGCGCAGCGCTTCGGCGAGTTGCGCGAGCTTCAGGATCGAGAGGTTCGCGCGCCCGGCCTCGGCCTCGGTCACGAAAGCGGCGCGAGAGGCCGGCGCGCTGCGCGAGGTCGGAGACCCCGATTCCCGCGCGCGCGCGCGCCTCGCGCAGGCGGCGGGCCAATTCGGTGAGCAGGTGCTGGCCATCCATGAGGTCGAGCCCTATAGTACCCACGAACAACCGCTTAGGAACTATATTTCCACTCGAACCGCCCATGGCCGCCAGCACCACCACCGCCCTCGCGCCCCGTCTCCTTCCAGACGCACCCCGACCGCTACAAGCATTGGAAGCTCTCTTTCGAGGGCGACCTCGCGCGCCTGTCGATGGCGGTCGGAGCCTCTACGGCGGGCTGCGCGACGACTACGAGCTCAAGCTCAACAGCTACGACCTCGGCGTCGACATCGAGCTCTGCGACGCGATCCAGAGGATCCGCTTCGAGCACCCGCAGGTGCGTTGCGTCGTGATCGACGGCGCGCTCGACCGCGTCTTCTGCGCCGGCGCGAACATCGTGATGCTGCGCACGAGCACGCACGCCTTCAAGGTCAACTTCTGCAAGTACACCAACGAGACGCGCCTCTCGATCGAGGATGCGAGCGCGAACTCGGGGCTGCGCTTCCTCGCCGCGCTCAACGGCACCGCCTCGGGCGGCGGCTACGAGCTGGCGCTGGCCTGCGACAAGATCCTGCTCGTCGACGACCGCAACAGCGCGGTCTCGTTCCCCGAGGTGCCGCTGCTCGGCGTGTTGCCCGGCACGGGCGGCCTGACGCGCATCACCGACAAGCGCAAGATCCGTCGCGACCGCACGGACGTCTTCTCGACGGTCGCGGAAGGCATCAAGGGCAAGCGCGCGGTCGAGTGGAACCTCGTCGACGGCATCGCGCCGCTCTCGCGCTGGAAGGAGACCGTCACGCAGTGGGCGCGCGAACTGGCCGACTCGGTCCCTGTGCGCGGCACGCAAGGTGTGAAGCTCGATGCGATCGAGCCCGCCGCGGGCACGAGCGAGAATCGCCGCTCGTACCAGCACGTCGAGCTCACGTGGGACAACGCCACCGCGCGTCGCGGAGCTCACGATCACGGCGCCGGAGAACGGGCCGCAGAAGCAGTCCGCCGACTGGTGGGTGCTGCGCGCCTTCCGCGAGTTCGACGACGCGCTGCTGCACCTGCGCATGAACCTGCCGCAGGTGGCGCTGGTGCTCGTGCGCGCCAAGGGCAGCGCGGCGACCGTGCGCGCGACCGACAAGCTGCTCGCGGAGTCCAAGGACTGGTTCGTGGTCGAGGTGAAGAACCTCGTGCGCCGCGTACTGAAGCGCATGGACCTCTCCGCGAAGAGCTTCTACTGCACGCCCGAACAGGTGGCCGAGCTCGTCGAGGGCCGCATGAGCGCTGTCGAGCTCGCCACCTTCGCTCCCGACGAGATCGACTGGGACGACGAATTGCGCCTGGCGATCGAGGAGCGCTGCTCCTTCTCGCCCGACGCGCTGACCGGCATGGAAGCCAACCTGCGCTTCGCCGGCCCCGAAACCATGGAGACCAAGATCTTCGGGCGCCTGACGGCTTGGCAGAACTGGATATTTCAGCGCCCCAACGCCGTCGGCGGCGCGCGGCGCGCTCACCTGCTACGGCACGCCCACGCGGCCCGAGTTCAACACCGAACGCACCTAGACCTCGTTCCCACGCACGCATATGGCCAGCATCGACTACTCGCAGAAGATCCCGAACAACGTCGACCTCTCCTCCGACAAGCGCCTGCAGCGTGCCCTCGAGAATGGCAGCCCAACTACCTCGAGTGGTGGAACTCGGTCGGCCCGACCGACTTCAACGCGAACGAGATCTACCTGCGCACCGCGGTCAGCGTCGACTCCGACGGCTGGGCGCACTTCGGCTACGTCAAGATGCCCGACTACCGCTGGGGCATCTTCCTCGAGCCGCGCAACGAGAGCCGCACGGTCGGCTTCGGCGACCACCTCGGCGAGCCGGCCTGGCAGCAGGTGCCCGGCGAGTACCGCAACTGGCTGCGGCGCCTGATCGTGACGCAGGCCGACACCGAGCCCGCCTCGGTCGAGCAGCAGCGGCTGCTCGGACACACCGCTCCCTCGCTCTACGACATGCGCAACCTGTTCCAGGTGAACGTGGAAGAGGGCCGCCACCTGTGGGCGATGGTCTACCTCTTGCAGAGCTACTTCGGCCGCGACGGCCGCGAGGAGGCGGACGAGCTGCTGCAGCGCCGTTCGGGCAACCCCGACCACCCGCGCATCCTGGGCACGTTCAACGAGCCCCTGCACCGACTGGCTCTCGTTCTTCTGCTTCACGATGTTCACCGACCGCGACGGCAAGTTCCAGCTGCTGGCGCTGGCCGAGTCGGGCTTCGACCCGCTGGCGCGCACCTGCCGTTTCATGCTGACCGAGGAAGCGCACCACATGTTCGTCGGCCAGACCGGCGTCGGGCGCGTGATCGAGCGCATGCAGCGTGATGAAGGAACACCCGGGCAGGGATCCCGCGCAGTTCGGCGCCTTCCCGCTCGAGCTCGTGCAGCGCTACATCAACTTCTGGTACTCCTCCTCGACCGACCTCTACGGCTCCGAGGTCTCGTCGAACTCGGCCAACTTCTTCGCCGCCGGCCTCAAGGGCCGCGCCTTCGAGGAGCGCTACGACGAGCACAAGGCGCTCGAGGGCTCGCTCAAGATCGAGCGCTTCATCGAGGGCAAGCTCGCGGCCGAAGAGGTCGCGCTGCGCAATGCGATGAACGAGGTGCTGCGCGGCGAGTACCTCGCCGATTGCCAGAAGGGCATCGACTACTGGAATCGCATCACCGAGAAGCACGGTGTCGAGTTCCGCTTCAAGCTCCCCCACCGCCGCTTTCACCGCAAGATCGGCGACTACGCCGCGGGCAAGTTCGACTACGAGGGCAACCCGATCAGCGAGGCGCAGTGGAACCAGAAGGTGGGCGAGTGGCTCCCGACCGAGAAGGACCGCGCCTTCGTGCAGTCGCTGATGAAGCCCTGCCTCGAACCGGGCAAGACCGCCAGTTGGATCGCTCCGCCGGCCAAGGGGCTCGACAACAAGCCGATCGACTACGAGTACGTGAAGCTCGGGGCCTGAAATCCGAGATGGCTGCGTAGGATCGAGGACACGCTCCGTGTCCTGCCTGCGCCCATGCCCGAACGTCCCGACCTGACCCAACTCCTGGCCGAGAGCCGCTGGCTCGCGGCACTCGCTTCGCCGCCTGGTCGCCGACGGCGGGGCGGGGATCTCGCACAGGACACGCTTGCGGCAGCGCTGGCGCATCCGCCGCAGGGCGACCGTCCGCTGCGTGGCTGGCTCGCGACCGTGTTGCGAGGGCGCTGGAGTGGACAGGCAGCGCGAGCAGGGTGCGCGCAGTGCACGCGACCCCAGAACTCGCGCCAGGAAGCACTCCCGCCGACCGACGACGTCGTCGCCAAGGCCGAGCAGCAGCGCCTGCTCGTCGCCGCCGTACTGGCACTCACGGAACCCGAGCGCACCACCGTGCTGCTGCGCTTCTTCGAGGGTCTGCCCCCGCGCGCCATCGCAAGGCGCATGCAGGCCAGCGTGCCGACGGTGAACAGCCGCCTGCAGCGCGCGCTCGCGAAGCTGCGCGAGTCGCTCGACCGCACGCAGGGCCGCTCGAACTGGCTCGCAGCGCTCGTGCCGCTGGCGCGCGCCCCATCCCCGCTCGTCCCCTGGACCGTAGGAGTCTCGATCGTGAACGGAACCCTCAAGATCGGTCTGTGCGCCGCGGCCCTGGCACTCGTCTGCTACTGGCTCTGGCCGCGCACGGAGCTCCTCCAACCGGAGCAGGCTCGCGCGAGCGCTCTCGCAGCGCCCTTGAACGAGCCCGCGAGCGCGACAGAGCTCCAGCTTCAGCTCCAGCCGACCCTCGAAACCGGCGTCGCGAATGCGCGCAGTGTGGGCACGCCCACCGCTCCGCCTGCGAGCGTCGCGGTCCGCGTGGAGCCCTCTCCGCTGCGCGGCCGCGTGCTCGACCTCGCCGGACGCGGCGTCGCGAACGTGCGCCTGGGATGGGAAGCGAACGAGATTGCGCACGAATTCGGCCAGAGTTCCGGACGGGCGCTTCCAACTCGAACGGCCCGCCAGCGCGAACTCGATCGTCTCGGTCGACGCGCGCTGGTCGACGGTGCTCTCCGGCTCGGCGCGCATCGCGCCCGCGAACGAGGCGTGCCTGCTGGTCGCGCCGCGCCTGGACCTCGGCGGCCGCGTCGTCGACGAGACCGGCGCAGCGCTCGAGGGCGTCGAGATCGGCCTGCACGTCGCGCAGCACCTCGGTGCGGAGCTCGGGATCCTGCTCGACTTCTCGCTGCCTCGCGCATGGCGCACGCGCAGCGATGCCGACGGGCAGTGGAGCCTCGCGGACGTGCCGCTCGTCGAGCACGCGACGCTGCAGCTCTCCCTTTCGGGGTACGTGACGCGCGTCGAAACACTGCCCGCGGCGCCGGAGGGCTCGCTGCTCTTCGTGCTCGAGCGGCCGCGCACGACCGAAGACCTCCTGCGCGGCGTGGTGCTCGACTCCGCGGGCGCGAGCGTCGCGGGCGCGCGCGTCAGCGCCGGCGCGGAGGTCGCGCTGACGGACGCGCACGGCGAGTTCGCGCTCGAGATCGAGGGCAAGCAGCTCCTGCCGCGCATCGTGGCGCTCGCCGAGGGTTGCCAACCTGCGCTCTTCGAGCCCGAGTTCGAGTCGGGCAAGCCGCGCTGGCCCTCGAGGGTCGTCCTGCACCTGGGTCCTGCGTCGCTCGAGATCGCCGGCCGCGTGCTCGGTGCGGATCGCGCGCCGCGCGGGTGTGCGCGTGTGGCTCGTCGATCCACTGTGCCTGGGCCAGGCCGACGGCGAGACGGCGCTCGCCGAATCGCTCATCGCCGGCGGCGCGTCACGCTTCTGGAACTACCAGACGAGCGCCGCGGACGGCACGTTCACGATCCCCGGCGTGCGCGATCGTGCCTATGCGCTCGCCGCGATCGACCCGCGCACGCTCGCGCGTGTCGACGCCCCGCACGTCGCGGCCGGCAGCCGGGATGTCGAGCTCGTGCTTCCAGGCGATTTGCGCGAACACGTCCGTGGACGCATCGTCGCCCGCGACGGTACCGGCCTCGCCGGAGTCTCGGTCAAGTTCCAGCGGCCCGTGCTGGAGGTGAAGATCCCCGGAGGCACGCAGGACCAGTGGGCCGACAGCGAGCCGGTCACGAGTGGCAAGGACGGCTACTACGAGCTGCGCGACGTGCCGCGCGACGGGGTCGAGATCTTCGCCTACGGCGACGCGATCCTGTTCGCGGGCCGCGACCTGCATTCCGGTTCGGATGCGGAGCACTTCGACGTACTCGCGGACCGACGCGTGCACCTGCAGGTCGAACTCGAGGCGCCGCTCGCGCGCGCCGACACGCTGCAGGTCCTGGATGCGTCCGGGAAGCCGATGGTCCTGCGCGTCATGCGCGGCGAGTCCTCCTTCACCGGCCGCAAGGCCTCGATCGAGGAGGGCCGCTCGCAGATCCTCTCGCTGGGCGAGGGCGCACGCGAGGCTGTGTTCCTGCTCGCTGGCGTCGAGGTCGGCCGCTTGCCAGTCGCGCTCACGCCCGGGGAACTGCACACGCTGCGCTGGTAAGCGCGGACCCGTGCGCTAGTTCCAGCGGAACATCCGTCCCGCCAGGACGAACGAGAAGAGCCCCCAGGCGCACAGGATCGCGATCCTCGAAAGCTGCGTGCCCAGGCCCTCGCCCTCGAGGATCACGGCGCGCAGCGCGTCGTTCAGGGCCGTCAGCGGCAGCGCCTTCACCAGCGGCTGGATCGCCGCGGGAAAGCGGTCCGACGAGAAGAACACGCCCGAGAAGACGAACATCGGCAGCATCACGAGGTTCATCAGGCCCGAGACGCTCTCGACCTTCTTGGCGCGGCTGCCGACCAGCAAGCCCAGGCCCGCGAAGACGAACGCGCCCAGCGTCGAGGAGCAGCGCCACGTTCAGGATCGAACCCGCCAGACGCAGGTCGAAGACGAGCCAGCCGAAGAAGAGCAAGAGCAGCATCTCGGCGAAGACCAGCACACGCGGCTGGTCATCAGCGCGCCCAGGAAGTGCGAGCGGCGCATGGGCGTCGCCACGAGGCGCTTCAGGAGCTTGCGCGAACGCATGTCGACGATCGCGTAGCCGACCCCACATCCCGCCGCTCATGATGTTCATGCCCAGCAGGCCGGGGATCAGGAAGTCGATGTAGCGCGCACCGGGTTCGCTCTGCGCGGTGACGACGGCGTGGAACAGGTCGGCGCGGCCCGCGGCGCGCTGCAGCGCGTCGTCGACGCGTTCGCGCGCGAGCAGGCTGTCGGGCCGCGTGGGATCGAAGCGGTACTCGGGCGGATCGCCGGGCACGACGAGCACGGCGACCTTGCCCAGGCGCAGGCGCGTCGCGGCCTCGTCCGCGGGCACGCGCTGGAGGTCAAAACCCTCGCGCGCCTCGAGTGACTCGACGACGTGCGCGGCGCCCGGCCCGTCGAGCACTCCGACGGCGATGCGGTCGGCCGGCTTGTTGCGGAAGGCCAGACCGAGGCCGATCGCGAGCAGGATCGGGAAGCCGAAGACCCAGAAGAGCACCTCGGGCTCGCGCGCGAACTCGCGCAGGCGCGCGAAGAGCAGCTGCGCGAAGGCGTTGCGTTCAAGCTTCACGCAGGTGCCTCCCCGTGAGCGAGACGAAGACGTCCCTCGAGGCTCGCGTGGCGCGTCGTGAGGCGCGAGAGCACGCGTCCGCGCTGCTGGACCTGCCCGAGCAGCGCGGGGATCGCGACGTGCGGCTCGGAGACGGTCAGCAGCAGGCCGTCCGCTTCCGCGCGCGCCGAGCGCACGGAGGGCAGCGCGCGGTACGCCGCGAGATCGGATTCGGGCACGCTCTCGCTCTCGAGGCCCTCGACGGCGAACTCGACCACGTGGTCGCCACCGAGCGAGCGGATCAGCTCCGCGGGCGAACCCTCGGCGATGATCTTGCCCTGGTCGACGATTGCGACGCGGTCGCAGAGCTTCTCGGCTTCGTCCATGTAGTGCGTCGTGAGCACGATCGTGCGGCCGCGCTGGCCCAGCTCGCGCACGATGTCCCACAGCTGGCGGCGCGACTGCGGATCCAGACCGGTGGTCGGCTCGTCGAGGAAGACCAGCTCCGGATCGCCGACGAGCGCGCAGGCGACCGCGAGGCGCTGGCGTTGGCCGCCCGAGAGGTTGACCACCCACGAGCTGCGCTTCTCGGTCAGGCTGACGGCCTGCAGCAATTCCTCGGCCGGGCGGCCGTGCAGGTAGAACGAGGCGAAGAGCGCGAGGGTCTCGTCCACGCGCAGCTTGTCGGCGAAGCGCGTCTCCTGCAGCGTCAGGCCGATGCGTTCGCGCAGCTCGCGCTCGTCACGCTCCCAGCTGCGCCCGAGCAACTCGACCTCGCCCGAAGTCGGCTCGACCAGGCCCTCGAGGATCTCGACCGTGGTCGTCTTGCCGGCACCGTTGGGCCCGAGCAGGCCGAAGCACTCGCCCTCGCGCACCTCGAGATCCAGACCGCGCACGGCCTCGACCGGCGGCTTCGCGTCGTAGGTCTTGCGCAGGTCGCGGCAGCGGATGGCGGCCTTCATGGGGCGCGAATGATAGCCGCTCCGGCTGCTCGCCCCGATGGTCTGGCCGGGTTCGCCGTGCGGCCACCTTTGGGCTGCAGCGCTCTAGCCGTCGGTGCGCAGCGCCACGCTCAGCGTGCCCTTGCTGTGCACCTCGAAGCTCGCGGCGTTCGCCGACTCGGGCTTGAAGCGCAGCCAGAACTCCCCGCCGGCCGCCAGATAACGCCGCAGTCCCTGGTTGCGCAGCCGGACGGGCTCCTGCGTGGCCGATTCGTACCACAGGCTGCCGGACTCCTCGTGGATGCGAACGCGCAACGTGCCGAGCATGTAGACGCCGCACAGCGCCGCCGACTCCCCTGAAACGAGCTCCAGATCGAGCGGGTGCAGCGGCGGAAGCCCGAGCACGTAGCGCGCGATCTCCTCCTCGAGCTGCGCGACCTGTGCACCCTCGCAGTTGGCGAGCACACACACTGCGAGCCGGCCCTGCTCGTGCCAGGCGAGCGCGCCGCGCCAGCCCGCGAGGCCTCCGACGTGGCGCCACATGGGTGCGCCGCCGAGTTCGCCGAGCTCGAAGCAGGCGTTGGCGCCGAGCGCGGTACCGTCCTGCGAGCGCGCGCTGTCGAGCAGGATGTGCGCGGAGGCTTCCGTGAGCAGCGCGTGCTGGAAGAGCGCCGATTGCCAGCGCACGAGGTCGCGCGCCGTGCTGAAGAGGTGCGCGCGCGCTGCGCTCGGCTCGAGGCCGGTCCACAGCTCGAGCGTCGTGCCCTGCTCGACCGCGAGGCAGTCGGCCGCGTGGCCCACCGCTCCCGCAAGTTCCGTGCGCACTTGCGTTTCGCGCAGGCCGAGCGGCACGCAGATCTCCTGTGCAAGACAGTCGTTGAAGCTGCGCTTGCTCGCCCGCTCGATCACCAGGGGCAGCAGCAGCCAGCTGCTCGAGTCGGCGGAGAATCCCGCGCCCGGCTCAGCCTGCATCGGCAGCGCCGCCAGCTCGGTCAGGAACTGGGGCCAGGTGAGCGCACCGGCGGGTTTGCGCGCCGCCAGGCCTTGGAAGAGCGCCGAACTCGAGGGGAGTCCGCTCGTGCCATCGAGAAGTTGCCGCAGCGCGATCGCGTGCAGGGGTTCAGAGATTTCGGGGACGAGCTCGCCCAGCGTGCTCTCCAGGCGCATGGATTTCCGTTCGACCTCGCGCAAGGCCGCCGCCGCCACCAGCGAACGGCCCAGGGAACCGATGGGAAAGACCGTCTCGGCGCCCATGGGAATCCCACGGATCTCGTCCGCCCAACCAAAGCCGCTGGCGAGCACGAGTTCGCCGTCGATCGCGACCGCGACGGAGATCCCCGGCACGCCCTCGTGCTCCAGGGCCGGCGCCACCAGCTGGCGCACGAAGGGCTCGAGGTCCTGACGCGTGACCTGCGCGGGAAGGGCGAGCAGCAGCGAGAGCAGAGACAGGCCGAACATGGAATACCTCCGTGCTCCCTTCGCACGTCGCGGGCGTGCAATCGACCGGGAAGGGTGGGTAGTCGCGCCCCACGCACCCCGTATACTCCGCCCGATGCCGCAGCCGCCGCGCGTCCTGTTCGTGACGGAGAAGCACCCCTGGCCGCTCGACGACGGCGGGCAGATCCGCAGCTTCCAGGTCCTGCGCGCGCTCGCAGCGGCGGGGAGCGTGACGCTGCTCTCTACGGATCCGGGTGACCCAGCCGCGCTCGAGCCCCTGCGTGCGCTCGGGATCGAGGTCGTGCTCGTGGCACCCCACCGCAGCGCGTGGAAACTGCCCTTCGAGCGCCTGCGCGCGCTCTTCACCAGCCGCCCGCACCCGCTGCCGAAGAACTTCTCGAGCGCGATGCTGGCGCAGATCCGCGCGCGCCTCGCCACCGGGAGCGTCGACGTGCTGCACCTCAATCACCTGGACGCGGCGCAGTACCTCGAGTCGCTCGACAGCTCGCTCGCAGGTGTGCGCACGCTCATCGACACGCACAACCTGCTCGCCGGGATGTACGCGCACCTTGTCCGCGCGACGAAGAATCCGCTCGCGCGCGCCTACACCTGGCTGCAATGGACGCGCATGCCGCTACGAGCCCGCGCTCTTGCGCCGCGCGGATCGGGTGCTCGTGTGCTCCGAGAAGGAGCGTGCCCAGCTCTCCGTGCTCGGCGTGGATCATGTGCTGGTCGTACCCAATGGCGTCGACACGCAGCAGTTCACGCCGCGCGAGAGGTCGAGCGCGACAGCAGCCCCCCTCGCGCCGCCGCGCGCGGAGGCGCTCGAGCTCGTCTTCACCGGCGGCATGAACTACCTCCCCAACGAGGACGGTGCGCGCTGGTTCCTCGACGAGATCTTCCCGCTCGTGCTGCGCGAGCGCCCCGCCGCGCGCATCACCTTCGTCGGCAAGCACCCGCCCGACTCCCTGTGCGCCCGCGCGCGCGAGGGCCAGATCGTCTTCACCGGCCGCGTCGACGACGTGCGCGCGCACGCACGCGCCGCGGACATCTTCGTCGTGCCCCTGCGCATCGGCGGCGGGACGCGGCTCAAGATCCTCGAGGCGCTCGCGATGCAGCTTCCGCTCGTCTCCACGCGCGTGGGCGCCGAAGGCCTCGACCTGCGCGATGGCCAGGATCTGCTGCTCGCCGACGAAGCGCAGACTTTCGCCGACGCAATCCTCGCGCTCGCAACCGACCGCGAACGCGCCGCACGCCTCGCCGCCAGCGGCCACGCACGCGTGCTCGAACGCTACGACTGGAGAGCCACCACCCGCCCGCTGCTCGACGACCTCGCGAACTGACCCCCAAACCTTCGCGGTCGCGGTCGCGGTTCCGAACGAGGGTGCCGATCGGTTAATACGGTGCCAGTCCAAAAATCCCACTAATGCCCTGTACGGCAACGGCCGCCCGAACTCGTTCGCGCATTAGTGGGATTTTTGGACTGGCACCGTATTAACCGATCGGTGCATTCGTCCGCTCAGCCGAAGACGATTCCCTGCGCGAGCGGGAGCTCGGTCGACCAGTTGACGGTGTTGGTCTGGCGACGCATGTAGGCCTTCCATGCGTCGCTGCCGGATTCGCGGCCGCCGCCGGTCTCCTTCTCGCCGCCGAAGGCGCCGCCGATCTCGGCACCGCTGGTGCCGATGTTGACGTTGGCGATGCCGCAATCGGAGCCGACAGAGGAGACGAATTTCTCCGCGGCGCGCATGTTCATGGTGAAGATCGCGGAGGAGAGGCCCTGCGGCACGTCGTTGTGCTTGGCGATCGCATCGTCGAGGTTCTTGACGCGAATCACCCACAGGAGCGGCGCGAAGGTCTCCTCCTGCACGCACTCCCACTCGTTCTGCGCACGCACGATCGCGGGCTCGACGAAGGAGCCCTTGCCGAGCTTGCCGGGGAGCTTCACGCGCTTGCCGCCGCACAGGAGCTTGCCGCCCGCCTTGTTCGCGGCCGCGAGCGCCCGTTCCATGCCCGCGATCGCGCCTTCGTCGATCAAGGGTCCGCAGAGCGTGTCCTTCTTCGACGGATCGCCGATCTTGATGCCCGCGTAGGCCTTCACGAGGCGCTTCTCGACCGCGTCGGCAACCTTCTCGTGCACCAGCAGCCGGCGCGTCGTCGTGCAGCGCTGGCCGGCCGTGCCGACCGCGCCGAAGAGGATCGCGGGCAGCGCGAGCTCGAGGTCCGCGTCGTCCATCAGCACGATCGCATTGTTGCCGCCGCACTCGAGGATCGCACGCGCATAGCGCGCGGCGAGCTTCGCGGCGACGTCGCGGCCGACTTGCGTCGAACCCGTGAACGAGACGAGCGGGATGCGCTTGTCGGCGACGAGGTCCTTGCCGACGTCGTCGTGGCTGCCGATCACGAGCGAGCACAGCGCACCGAGCCCCTCGCGCTCGAGCACCGGCCGGCAAGCGTTGGTCATCGCGATCGCCGTGAGCGGCGCCTTGGCGCTCGGCTTCCAGATGCAGGCATCGCCGCAGATCAGGGCCAGCATCGAGTTCCAGGCCCAGACCGCGGCCGGGAAGTTGAACGCGCTGATGATCCCGACGACACCCAGCGGGTGGTACTGCTCGCGCATCGCGTGGCCCGGCCGCTCCGAGTGCATCGAGAGGCCGTAGAGCATGCGCGACTGCCCCACCGCGAAGTCCGCGATGTCGATCGCCTCCTGGATCTCGCCCTGGCCCTCCGCGAGGATCTTGCCGACCTCGAGCGTCACGAGCTCGCCCAGCTGCTGCTTCTTCTCGCGCAGTGCGTTGCCGAGCTGGCGCACGATCTCGCCGCGCTTGGGAGCGGGCACCTCGCGCCACTTCAGGAAGGCCGCGTGCGCCGCGCGCGCGACGGTCTCGTACTCCTTCGCGGTCGCCTGCTGCACGCGCCCGAGCACTTCGCCGGTCGCGGGATTGACGCTTTCGAGGATCGGGCCGGTGGTCTTCAGCCACTTGCCCGCGTAGGCGCCGGAGTGAACAGGATCGATGCCGAGGTCGGTGAGGAGCTTCATGAGCCGCACAAGGTAGCGCAGGTCCGCGCGGCTGTCAGGGGCAGGCGGCCGGGCCCTGCGCAAGTTCGTATCCGGGCACGCCAGAGGCCTTCTGTCCTGCCGTGCGCGCCTCCCCTCGATCTACGGATGTCCGCGCAGCACCCCGGATGATTCCGAGCACTACGCGCGCCTGCCTTACGACTTCAGACACCTGAGCCCCGCGCGGGTATCAGTCCACGCTAGCGCCACGAATGCCGTGAGTCCTTGCGGCTCCCCCTCTGCGAATCCGCAGGCCAGGAACATGGAGCCCGCCGCGCTCACAGAAAGCGAATCGGTCTCCATGAATCCGAACCTATCCAGGCTCACTCCGCTCGTCTCCTCGACCCTCGGCACCGCCGCCGCGCTGCTGCTCGTCGCCGCGTCTGCGTCGGCGCTCGGGAACTGGACGGGCGTCACCGTCCTCGAACCCAGCATGCTCTCCTCCGGGCCGCCCGAGGCGCCCATCGTGGACAGCGACGCGGTCGGTCACGCGGTCTGCGTGTGGACCTCGCCCTCGATGGGCGTCGTGTTCACCGAGCGCTATCCCGGTGCGACCTGGTCGAACCCGATGACAGTCCCGACCGCGCTCGATGGCTTCTCCCCGCAGGTCGCGATCGGCGCGAACGGGCTCGTCGCGGTCACGTGGGTGACGCCCGGCCAGGAATTCAATCCGCCGAAACTGATGGCGAGCGTGCGCCCCGCCGGCGGTGCCTTCCTCGCACCCAAACAACTCGTCTCCGGCGTCTACGTCTTCGACGCGAAGGTCGACGTGTGCGCGTCGGGCTCGGTCACCGTCGTCTGGAGCCAGTCGAACCGCATCCAGTCCGCGCTGCGCACCAGCGCGGGCCAGTGGTCGCCGGTGCGCGCGCTCTCGCCGCTGGGCCTAACCTCGCGCCTGCCTGATCTCGCCGTCAACGACGCGGGAGCCGCGCTCGTGGTCTGGCAGGAGACGCTCGCCGGCGGCACGGGCCCGGGCGCGATCGCAGCCGCGTACAGGCCCGCACCCGCGCGCTCGGAATTCGGAGTGTCGCAGGTCGTATCCGCCGGCACCGGCGCGCAGACCTGGAGTCCGAAGGCACTGATCGACGCCGACGGCGACGCAGCGGTCGGCTATCTCGACGGCAACCACCTCGTGCTCGCAGAAAAGCCCTACGGCAGCCGCTGGGACCTTCCGCAGCAGATCTCGCCGATGGGCGACTCCGTCTACTCCTGCGCCCTGGCGATGGACGCCGACGGCGACGTGATCGCCGCCTGGCAGTCGCTCGACCCATCCAACTACGGCACGGTCTCCAAGCGCACGCTGCCCGCTTTCGCGCCCTGGGGCCCGGTCACGGTGCTCTCCTCGGGCCTGCAAGATGCGAGCTATCCAAGCGCCGCGATCGCGGCCGACGGTTCGATCGCGAGCGTCACCTGGACCGACAACAATACCTTCGCAGCGCACGCCGCTCTCGGCCGTCTGCGCGGCGCGTGGACGGTCGACACCATCGGCACTTGCTGGTGGAACACGCAGATGCCGGTCGCCGCGGGCTCGGGTGCCGTCTCGGTCGTCTGGCCGATGCCGACGGCGAATCCCAATGTGACGAAGATGGTCGCGAACGCCTACACGCCGTGAGCGCGTGAGGCAGACTCGATCGGCACCGCGCGACGCGTGCGGTGCCGATCCAATTCGTAGCCACACACCGCGAGGAGGAGCTGAGACCGAAGGCGAAGGGATTGAGGAGCCTGCGGCCGCTCAGCGCGCGGGGTTGGCCGGTGGGCTGATCGTGGCCACGCGTCTGCGGATGTCCGCTCTGGCGTCGAAGGCGCACTCCTCGATGATCCATCGTGGCAGCGCTTCGAACCGGCGCAGCCAGCACAGCGCCCGCTCACGGCAGCCCATGCACGGATTGCGCTCGTAGGCGTAGAGCGCGAGCCGCGGGTCGACGACCTCGGGGGACTCCTTCAGGATGTCGAGCAGGCCCCAACAGACTCCGTGCTGTTCGTCCACGTCCTCGAGCGGCCGCAGCGCGGCGACGATCGCCTCGGCGTCGCGCGCGAGCGTGCTGCGTGCGAGCATCTCGAAGCCGACGAGCAGGTCGCCGCGCGCGAGCGCCTCGAGGCCACACGCGCGCACGCCAGGCTCCGAGTGCTTGGACAGGCAGCGCGCGGCCCAGTAGCGCACCTGGTCGTCGGAGTGTCGCGAGAGTTCGAAGATGCGCGGGTGGAGCGGCGCCATCGTCGACATGCCCAGACACCAGAGCGCGTGATGCAGCGGCCGTGGTTCCACGAGTTCGAGCAGCAGGTCGAGCAGGCGTCCGAGCTCTTCGCGCGTCGCCTTGCGCCCCCACGCGGGCGCCCAGATCGAGCCCTTCGGCTCGGCCGCAGTGCGGATCTCGCGGATCACGAACTCGATCGTCGGGCGCGCGCGGGCGGGCCGACTTGCGGGTGCGTGAGCCTGCTCGCGACTCCGTTCGACGCGCTCAAGGTAGGCACGCAGGTTCGCATCGCGCGCGGCATGGGTGGCGATCAGCGCGAGCGCGGCTCCCTCGGAGCGCGGCTGGTCGTACTCAAGGAAGTCGTCCTCATCCGCCGAGAAGTCCGCGTCCTGCGCGCAGCGCTTGCCGAACTCGCGCGCGAGGAACAGCAACCCGGCGTCTCCGTCCAGAGCGAGGATGGCTCCCACAGCGTAGTAGTTGGAGTCGCGACCGGGACCGAAACAGGCGTAGAGCGCCTCGCGCGCGCCCGCGACTCCGCGTCGCGCGAGTTCCTTCGACAGCGCCGCCCGCTGGTCGCGGTCGTGGGGATCCTCCGGCACGGGCAGCGCGACCACCTCGTGCTCGACGCCTGCCGCGAGCACGAGATCCGCGAGCCAGTCCTCGCGCATTCCGTGACACTGCGGATCGTAGACGCCACAGACCGTCGCCGCTGTGAGCACTTCGTCGCGGAACTCCCCCACCCCATGCCGCGCGACGTGGATCTTCGCGCGGCCGAGGCCGGTCGCGAGCGCGCGGCGGAACTCCTCGCGCGAGAGCGGGTACGCGGGTGCCGTCAAGTCACTTCAGTGCGCGCTGCACCACCGCCGTGTCCGTGTGCTGCACGAAGGTCTGCACCTTGTCGCCTTTGAACTTCCAGACGTGCACGTACGGCACGCGCATGCTCTTGCCGCTGGCCTTGTACTTGCCGCTGTAGGTTCCGAGCGCGACGACGGTGTCGCCCTCCGCGACGAGTTGCTGCGGGACGGCCGCGAAGCCCTCCCACTCGCTGCCGAGCTTCATGAAGACGTTCTCGAGCACGGCCTGGGGTCCCGAATAGGTGCCGCCGTAGGGAAAGCCTTCGGCCTCGGTCCAACTCACGTCGGGTGCGAGGACGCCGAGCACGTTCGGCACGTCGCCGCGGGCGAAGGCTTCGTAGAGGCCGCGGACGGTTGCACTGTGGTTGCTCATGGAGCACAAGCCTAACCCGCCCCCAGCGCGAACGGGAGCCGAGCCGACCCCGTGCTCACGGGCGCACGACGCGCTTGAAGCTCAGGTCCACGATCATGCACTTGTCCGGCGAGAGTTCGAGCGCGACCTCGTAGCGCTCTCCATCCGCGGGATTGAGCGCGAAGGCGATCGCGTTCACGGGGTGGTGGTAGCTCTGCAAATCGCCGAGCAGCGCGCACGCCTGCGCCGCGCGCATGCCCGGGTGGAGCTTCTCGATGACGGACCAGTCGACCTCAGGGTAGGCGGTCGAGGAGTAGGCCTCGGCGTGCCAGCCCGCGGACACGTGCCAGGGCTTCGTCACGAGGCGCGGCGCGGAGCGGCAGGCGCCGGCGAGCACGAGCAGGAGCGCAAGGAGTGTGGCGAGCGGCGGTTTCATGGGTCCTCCGTGCATGGGCGGGCGCGCCATTCCATGGCTGCGTCCGCTCGACTATCATCTCCGCCCCCCATGGCGGACAAGATCATCTATCAGATCCAGGAACTCTCGAAGTACTACGGCCAGCGCCAGGTGCTGAAGGGTATCACGCTCTCGTTCCTCGAGGGCGCGAAGATCGGCATCATCGGCCCCAACGGCGCCGGGAAGTCGACGTTGCTGCGCATCCTCGCGGGCGAGGACAAGCAGTTCGAGGGCACGGCGAAGCCGATCAACGGGCTCTCGATCGGCTACCTCTCGCAGGAGCCGCCGCTCAACGAGTCGCTCGACGTGATGGGCAACCTCAAGGAGGCCGTCGCGCCGCTCGTTGCGATCCACAAGCGCTACGACGAGGTCTCCGAGCTGCTCGGCACGGCCGAGGGCGCGCAAGCCGACAAGCTCAACACCGAGTTCGAGCACTTGACCGAGGAGATGACGCACAAGGAGATCTGGGAGCTCGAATCGCGCCTCGAACAGGCCGCGGGCGCGCTCGGTCTGCCGCCGCCGGATGCGAACGTGACCAAGCTCTCGGGCGGCGAGCGCCGGCGCGTCGCGCTGTGCAAGCTGCTGCTCAACCACCCCGACCTCTTGCTGCTCGACGAACCGACCAACCACCTCGACACGGATGCGGTCGAGTGGCTCGAGCACCACCTGCAGGAGTACCAGGGCTCGGTGATCCTGATCACGCACGACCGCTACTTCCTCGACAACGTCGTGGGCTGGATGCTCGAGGTCGAGCGCGGGTTGGGCCGACCGTACAAGGGCAACTACTCGGCCTTCCTGGCGCAAAAGAGCATGGATCTGGCCAACAAGAAGGGCCAGAACGAGACGCGCGAGAAGCTCATCGAGCGCGAGCGCGAGTGGCTGGGCAAGTCGCCCAAGGCGCGCTCGACGCGCTCGAAGTCGCGTCTGGCGCGCTACAAGGAACTGCTCGAGCAGAAGGCCGACGAGGCGCTCGACTCGCTCGACCTGCGCATCCCGCCCGGCCCGCGCCTGGGTGACAAGGTGATCGTGCTCGACCACGTCACGAAGGGCTTCGGTGGGCGCACGCTGATCCAGGACCTTTCGCTCGAAGTGCCGCCCGGCGGCATCCTGGGCATCATCGGCGCGAACGGTCAGGGCAAGACGACGCTGCTCAAGATGATCACCGGGCGCGAGAAGCCCGACCAGGGCAAGGTCGACATCGGCGCGACGGTCAAGATGGTCTGGCTCGACCAGTCGCGCACCGTGCTCGACGACACGAAGACGGTCTACGACAACATCACCGAGGGCAACCCGCAGATCCCCTTCGGCAACAAGATCCTCGACGGCCGCGCCTACGTCGCGCGCTTCAACTTCAAGGGCGAGGACCAGCAGAAGCTGCTCGGCGAGTGCTCGGGCGGGATGCGCAACCGCGTGCTGCTGGCGAAGATGCTGCGCGAGCCGGCCAACGTGATCCTGCTCGACGAACCGACCAACGACCTGGACCTCGAGACGCTGCGCGTGCTCGAGGAGGCGATCCAGGAGTACACCGGCTCGGCGATCGTCGTGACGCACGATCGCTACTTCCTGAACCGCGTGGCGACGCACATCCTCTCCTTCGAGGGCGAGGTCGACCCGGGCAAGGGGCCGGAAGTGGTCTTCTTCCCGGGCGACTACGAGTCCTACCACGAGTTCCGCGAGAAGGATCGCGCCGCACGCGGCCTCGGATCGAAGTCGCGCGCCGGGAAGTACCGCCAGCTGCTGCGCGACTGAAATGGCCCGGCTGCGACAGGCCGAACTGCCGCGCGATCGCGATCTCGCGCTCGCGCGAACGATCCTCGAGCGCTACGCGCCGAAGGACAGCGAGCAGCGCAAGACGCGCGACGCGATGCTCTCGTTCGTCGAGCTGCATCCGCGCGACGCGCACCTGCGCACGTGCGTCGAGGGACACCTGACGGCGTCGGCGCTCGTGATCGATCGTTCGCGCGGCAAGGCGCTGCTCACCTTCCACAAGAAGTTGAACCGCTGGCTGCAGCTCGGCGGACACTGCGACGGCGACGCGAACCTCGCGGGCGTCGCGCTGCGCGAGTGCTGGGAGGAGAGCGGCATCGACGGGCTCCAGATCGATCCCGAACCCATCGACCTCGACATCCACCTGATCCCCGCGCGCAAGGACGAGCCCGCGCACCTGCACCTGGACACGCGCTTCCACGTCTACGCGCCCGCGCGCGCGCGCGAGACGCTCAGCGAGGAGTCGCACTCGCTCGCCTGGTTCGACGAAGCCGGCCTGCGCGCGATCGACACCGACGCCAGCGTGCGCCGACTCTTCACGCTCGCCTTCGGCCCCGCGTGAAAAAACCAGCCCGCCTGGTTTTTTGACACCTCCAGGAAGCAGCCCGCCGGCGAGCTCGGGGTCGGGCGTGTGGGACTCGAGAGCGGGCGGCCACTCGTGGGGGCCATCGCAGGAGGACCGTCAAAAAACCAGGCGGGCTGGTTTTTTCACACCCAGCGTCCGGGCTCCGCCTGGTTGGCGATCTCGATCAGGGCGAGGTCGGCGATCGACTCGCGCGCGCCGCTCGAGCCAGGGACGACGAGTTGGAAGTTCCCAGGCTCGTACACGACCCAGGCGAGCGGCTCGATCTCGTTCAGCCAGAACGAGAGCAGCTTGGTGCCGTCGCGACTCGCGGCGTTGAAAAACAGCGGTCCGCTCTTGGGCGCGCACTGCTGCAGCAGGCCCGCGACGCGCACGGCGCGGCCGTGGAAGCCCTCCTTGAAGCTCCGAGACGTCCGCAGTCTGAAAATCCACGTCGATCGCAGCCAGCTCCGCGTGCCCGAATTCGCGCTGGCCTCCCTCGAGCTCGCCGAAGACGAGCAGCTTTCCCGCGGGAACTTTCTGGAGCTTGTTCTGGAACGATCGGAAGCGGTTGCGCAGGAGCATGGGCTCCACCGTAGACCACGCGCGCTCCGCGACGTCGGCTAGATCGGCTTCTTCTTGGCGTGCAGCGCGCGGTGCGCCTCGTCGTCGGCCGGGCGCGTATCGCGGCCGCGGGTGGCGGCGAGCTCGACGCGCGCGAGCGACTTGACGTGCACGCACTCGTCCTCGTGTCCGGGGACGAGGAATCGGAACGGGCCGCCCTTGTGCGCGGGCAGCGCTTCGCCGCCCAGTTCGTAGACGACCAGCGCGCCGCGCGGCAGCTCCTGGATCGGCAGGCTGACGCGGAACCCAGGATCGGAGGACTCGAGGTTGACGAAGGCGGCCGGGCCCGTGTCCCCGAGCAGCGCCGCGAGCCAGACCGCGCGTCCAGCCTTGCCCGGGACGAGCATGCCCGCGTCGGCCACCTGCGCGGAGGAGGGCAGCGCGCGCAGTTCAGCGCGCGTCCAGGCCTTGCGCGCGCAGGCCGTGGCGATCTCGAGGGAGGGCTCGGAACTCATGTTCGGAACGTTATCGTAGACGCACCCCCGATGGTCAAACACTCCCGCTCGGCGCGCCTGCGCCAGCACAAGCCAGGCATCTCTCCGGCCGGGATCTTCGGCCGTGAATCCGCTCCTCCGATGAAAGTCATGCGCTTTGCGCTCTTCGCGGTCTTTGCGCTGTTCGCGGCGGTCTTCGGCTACGCCTACTTCAAGGACTCGACCTGGCGCGCCGAGGGCGTGATGGTGATCGAGGCCGCGCCGGAGAAGGTGCTCCCGCACGTGGAAGCCCCCAAGCGCTGGCTGGAGTGGATGCCCTGGTGCGACCCGACAGCCGACGGGTTCCAGGCGAGCTACGAAGGCCCGGAATCGGGACCGGGGGCGAGGATGAAGTGGAGCTCGACCGAGAAGCACGGCGAACTCACGATCCTCTCCGTCAGCCCCGCGGAGGGCGTCGCCTACGAACTCGAGTTGGACGGCTCGCCCGGCCGCGGCGTGGTGCGGCTCGAGCCCTATGGAACCCAGACCCGCGTGCACTGGCTCTACACCGGCGACCTGGAGGGCAACCTGTTCGCGCGCTACTTCATCGGGTTCATGCAGAAGGGGCTGATGCCGACGCTGCAGAAGGGCCTCGCGAACCTGCGCGAGGGCGTGCGCAAGGACGGCTGAGCCCTGCGGTGGACGCGCCCGTGCGGACCCGGTAGATTCCTTCGCTCCCTTTTCCTGGCCGAGGCCACGCCCCGCGCGGGCCAGACCTCCGCCGCACACCCCTCCCTCCTGCTGGAGAAAGGCCCGCCGGCGCGTCCGGCGCCGGACAACCTGCCGTGCAAGTCACCGTCGAAAAGACCGGCCCCTGCCAGGCGCAAGTGCGCTTCACCGTCCCCGGATCCGAGTTCCACGGCGCCGTCCAGCGCGCCGTCGCGCAGGCGGGCAAGACGATGAACCTGAAGGGCTTCCGCCCCGGGCACATCCCGCCGCAGATCGTCGAGAAGCAGTTCGGCAAGCAGATCCGCAACGACGCCATGCAGCACTTCGTGCAGCAGGCGATGGACCAGGCGATCAAGGAGAACGACCTCAAGGTGGTCGGCTTCCAGCGCCTCAACCTGGACCAGATCACCGTGCTCGAGGGCACCGACTTCAGCCAGCAGCTCGAGGTCAGCCTGCGCCCGGAGATCGCGCTCGGCACGTACAAGGGCCTCGCGCTCGAGAGCGAGCTCGAACCCGTCATGCCGCGCGAGGTCGACGACGCCATCGCCAACCTCAAGCTGCAGCGCTCTCAGCCCGAGCCCGCCGGCGACGCGGGCCTGCCCGGTGACGGCATGGCGCTCGCGAAGGTCGAGTGGCTCGTCGGCGAAGAGAGCGTCTTCTCGCGCGACGGCATCCGCCTCTCGCCGCGCACGCCGCCGCCCGGCGTCGAGGCCGAGGTGTTCGAAAAGGCGCTCAGCGGCGCAAAGGACGGCGAGATGCGCGAGTGCGCGATCGTCTTCCCGGCCGAGTTCGAGCGCGAGGATCTGCGCGGCAAGAGCGGCACCTGCCGCGTCACGGTCGCTCAGGCCTACCGCATGATCCCGCCCAGCGACGAAGAGATCCGCACGCTCGTCGGCGCCGCCGACGAAGCCGAGCTGAAGAAGATCGTCAAGGAGAAGATCGGCGAGGCCAAGCTCGAACGCGAGCAGCAGCGCCAGGAGGCCCTGCTGGTCGATCAGCTGATCGAGAAGCACACGTTCGAGCTGCCGCAGATGATGGTCGACGAGCAGACGCAGGCGCGCCTCTCGCAGCTCGGCCAGCAGATGGCCCAGCAGCAGATCCCCACGGACAAGATCAAGGAGCACCTCGAAACCCAGCGCGAGGCTGCCGCCGAGGCCGCCAAGAAGGGCTGCCGGGCGCTGTTCCTGATGCAGGCCGTGGCCGAGGCCGAGAAGCTCCTGGTGACCCAGGACGACATGCGCAGCGAGGTCCAGACCATCGCCGCCCGCAACAATGCCAAGCCCGAAGAGGTGGTCGAGTACTACCAGAAGAACGGACTTTTCGACCAGATGGCCATCGAATTGCTGGAACGCAAGGTCCGGCGCTTCCTGCGCGAGAACGCCGCGGTCAAGGAACCCTCCTGAACTGCCGATGGAAGGCTGTCAGGCCCCTCGAAACCTGCCCGGATTCATCCCATTGCAGATCCCTCCTTTCGGCCACCCCACCCAGAGCATGAACGTGTCGGACTACATCATCCCCTACGTGATCGAGCGCACCGGGCGCGGCGAGCGGACCTACGACATCTACTCGCGCCTGCTCGAGGACCGCATCGTCTTCATCGGCACCGCGATCGATGACCACGTCGCGAACTCGGTCATGGCGCAGCTCTTGTTCCTCGACAAGACCGGCCGCAGCCAGGACATCAAGATGTACATCAACTCGCCGGGCGGCTCCGTCACGGCGGGCTTGGCGATCTACGACACGATGCAGCTGATCGAGCCGCAGATCCAGACCTACTGCCTGGGCCAGGCGGCCTCGATGGGCGCTGTGCTGCTCGCGGGCGGGGCGAAGGGCAAGCGCTTCGCGCTGCCGCACTCGCGCATCATGATCCACCAGCCCTGGGGCGGCGCGCAGGGCACCGCGATGGACATGGAGATCCAGGTCAAGGAGATCCTGAAGATGAAGGCCGCGCTCGAGGAGCTGCTCGCCTTCCACACCGGCCGCACCTCCAAGGAGCTCAGCAAGGCCTGCGAGCGCGACAACTTCATGTCGCCCAAGGAAGCGGCCGACTTCGGCCTGATCGACCAGATCGTGTCCAAGGAGACCCCGCCTGGGGATTCCGTGGGCAAGGAATCCGAGGCCAAGTAGGATCGGGAGAGCATGACCTCTTCCACCGGGCGCGGACGGCACATCGAACGCTGCACCTTCTGCGAGAAGCGGCGCCACCACGTGGCGTCGCTGATCGCCGGCCCGCCCGGGGTCTACATCTGCAACGAGTGCATCGAGATCTGCAACTCGATCCTCCAGGAGGAGCAGCGCCGCTCCCCCGAGGCGCGCGCGCAGGCCGCGGGCACAGGCCCCGCCGGCGTGCGCCGCGCGAGCGCCAGCGAGAGCCACAAGCGCCTGCCGACGCCGATCGAGATCGCGCGCAACCTTGACGAGTACGTGATCGGCCAGCAGCGCGCCAAGAAGGTCCTCGCCGTCTCGGTCTACAACCACTACAACCGTCTGCGCCACAACGCGCTCAATCCCGGCCGGCACTCCGGCTCGGTCGAGATCGAGAAGTCGAACGTGCTGCTGGTGGGCCCCACGGGCTGCGGCAAGACGCTGCTCGCGCGCACGCTCGCGCGCATGCTCGACGTGCCCTTCGCGATGTCGGACGCGACCACGCTGACCGAAGCGGGCTACGTCGGCGAGGACGTCGAGAACATCCTGCTGAAGCTCCTGCAGAACTGCGAGTTCGACGTCGAGCGCGCGCAGCAGGGCATCGTCTACATCGACGAGATCGACAAGATCGCGCGCACGACCAGCAACGTCTCGATCACGCGCGACGTCTCGGGCGAGGGCGTGCAGCAGGCGCTGCTCAAGATCCTCGAGGGCACGATCGCCAACGTCCCCCCGCAGGGCGGCCGCAAGCACCCCGAGCAGAGCTACATCCAGCTCGACACCTCGAACATCCTCTTCATCGTCGGCGGCACCTTCAGCTCGATCGAGGAGATCATCGGCCGCCGCGTCGGCCGCGACGTGATCGGGTTCGGCCGCCAGGAAGCCGGCCGCGCGATGATGAAGAAGGCCTTCGAGCACTCGGCCGTCACCGCTGGCGCGAACGACGCCATCGAACGCCTCGAGAAGGCGCGCACGCGCGACGAGCTGATCCGCGCGCTGATTCCGAAGGATTTGGTCGAGTTCGGGATGATCCCCGAGTTCGTCGGCCGCCTGCCGGTGATCGCGACGCTCGACACGCTCGACAAGACGGCCCTGGTGCGCATTCTCACCGAGCCGCGCAACGCGCTCGTGAAGCAGTTCCAATCGCTGTTCGCGATGAACGGCAAGGAGATCAGCTTCACCCCCGGCGCGCTGGAGGTGATCGCCGACTTCGCAATCCAGCGCGAGACGGGCGTGAGGGCGCTCCGATCGATCCTGGAGGACATGCTGCTGGACCTGCTCTACGAGCTCCCGCAGCGCTCCGACCAGACGGCCTTCGTGATCGACGAAGAAGTCGTGCGCAAGACCAAGGCGCTCGCGATCGGCCTCGAGGCGCTGCCCGAGGAAGAGGCCGACGAGAGCTCGGAAGAGCCCCCGCCGTCGATCGGGATGCAGCGCGAGAGCGCGTAACAGGCGCGCGCCGATCACCGCGGTCGTGCCTGGCCCACCGCTGTCGTACACCGATCATCGCGGTCGTGCGTTCGGTGCCTGGCTCCGTTTTACCGCCGCCCTTCTCCGCGGCTCTGCCCTGTCCCGCTCATCGGCGGTGAAACGGTGCCTGGCTCCGTACGCTCGACCGGCTGCGGACAAACCACGCCGGCCCTTCGCGAGAAAAGCTCACGTCTGGACGGCAGGGCGAGCGTACGGAGCCAGGCACCCTTTCACCGCCGGAGAGCGACACAGGGCGAAGAGCCGAGCAAGGGCGGCGGTGAAACGGAGCCAGGCACCGAACGCGCGCCCTACTCGATCGCGCCGGGGAAGAAGCTCTTGTACTCCGCGTAGAGCGCCTTCGCGTCCGTGCTCGCGGCCAGCCCCTGCTCGAGGAAGTGCACGCGCTCGGTGAGCCAGGGATCAGCGCCTGCCTCGAGCTTCGACACCGTCACTCCCAGGCTCTCCTTGGCGTCGTCGAACTTTCCCGCCGCCAGATGCCGCTCGGTAATCCTCAGCCGGTTCTCGAGCTTCTTCGCGCCCAGGTAGCCCTTCTCCTTGATCCGCTTCTCCGCGCGCTTCTTGGCCTCGCCCGACTGCGCGACGCCGCTGTAGCGCTGCTCGACCGCCTGCAGCGCCGCAACACCCTGGATGAAGCGGCCCTCCTTGAACTTCGCCTCCGCCGCCTCGAGCGCGCCCGCCGCCTCGAGTTCGATGCGCGCGACCAACACCTTCGCGCGCGCGACCACCGGATGCTCGACGCCGAGCCCCACGATCGCCTGCAACTCATCCGCGATCCCTGCGCGCTCGCCCTTCCCCATGCGCGCCTCGATCTCGGTCAACTTCTCGCGCGCGGGGCCCAACTCCGCCAGGCGCCCCTTCTTGACCATGTCCGCAAAAGGCTCGTCGAGATAGCTCCCGAACTCCGCCTTCCAGTCGGGATTCCCCTCCCACGCGACCAGCCCATCCATGCCGATCAATTTCGCGTGCGGCAACTGCACCTTGTCGATCGCGTAGCTCTTGTAGAGCTTCTGCGACCAGTCGTAGCAGACCGGGTAGCGCAACGCGTGCGCGCTGCCCCAGGCCTCGACCGTCTCCTTCTTCTGGTTGCACAGCAGCAGGATGGGAATCTTCAGCGCCGCGTACTTCTCCGCGATCGCGTCGATGCCCGGGAGCTGCGGCAGCACCTTCTCCTGGTCCGGCGTCCAGAACACGAGCAGCACCGGCCAGCCGAGCAGCCGGTCCAGATCACCGTCCATCGGCACATCCCCGACCCAGCCCTCGACGTCGAGCTTGGGCGGCGCCTGGTTCAAGTAATTCGGCTTGCCCGGCTCCGAGCGCTGCACGCTCATCTTGCCCGACTCGGCGTCGTACTCCGGCACCGGCTTGCGCCAGCCGATCTTCGTGCGCCGCGGCAGGCTCGGGTCGTACTCGAGCACCTTGATCTCGCGAAAACTCGCCTTCCCCAGACCCGCGAGCAACCCAAACCCGCCCCTGATCTCCGCGCGCGTCTCGAACAAATAGTCGACTACCTCGTTGCCGTTGAGCGTCACCACCACGCGCGTGCCGGCGACATCCACGCGCAGCTTGTTCCAGCCCGAGAGCAGATCGACCTTGTTGCGCGTCAGCGGCTTGCCGTCGCTCGCGCCGAGCGTGGCGAGGTCGACGTAGCCCTTGGGTAGCAGCCCCACTCCGCAAAAGCGCCCATCGGCCTTCTTGCCGAAACACAACCCCGCGAGCGTCGAGCTCTTGTCGAGCAGCACCTCGGCCGAGAGCGACCAGTCCCCTGCCGGCTCGACGTCCACGAACAGCCTCCGGAACGCGAACAGGTCGGGCCGCGCCGCCGCCGCATCCGCGCCGCCGGCCGAGCCCGTCGTCGGCCCGTTCTTGTTGGCATTGTCGGAGTCCTCCTTGATCGACGCGACCAGCACCCCGTCCTCGACCTGGAAGTCACCCTCGCCGCCGCCGTAGAAGCCCTTCAAATCGCGCTCGTTGAAGATCAGGCGCCAGCTCTCGAGGCTGACGCCGCTCTTGTCGGCGATCGCGAAGTACATCTCGCGCGCCCTCTCGCTCGGCGGCTCGGCGGTTGCCGGTCCGCGCAAGACGCGCAGCGCCATGCGCGGCAAGCCGGCCTTGTCGTAGTCGCTCGCGAGCAGCAGCGAATCGCCGTGGAACTTGACGCGGATCTCCGCGAGCTGCTTGGCGCTCGTGTCGAGCTTCGGAATGCGCGCCTGCGCGTCCGCGCGGCGCTTGAGCGTGTCCACATCGGCCGAGCCATCGAGGAAGCCCGGCGCCATCACCGTCAGCCACTGGCGCAGGATGCCTGCCGCGCGGTCGGTCTCGCCCGTCTGCTCCAGCGCCGCGGCGAGCTTCCAGAGCACCTCGGGATAGTCCGGATCGCGCTCCAGCGAGCGGTCGTAGAGCTCGACCGCGCGCTTCCAGTCCCCCAAGCGCACCTGCTGGTCGCCGCGCTCCTCGAACTTGCGCGCGACGTCGATCTTGCCGCGGTCCGCGTCGGCGAGGTCGAGGATCCACTGCTTGAAGCGTTTCTCGAAGTCCTCGATCGTCGCCACACCCTCGACCTTCGGATTTGTGACGAAGAACTCGGTGAAGCGCGCGAGGTGCTGGTCGGTCGAGTACTTCTGGAAGTAGTCGCGCATGCTCGCGCGGTAGATCAGGTGGCCCTGCGCATCCTCGGCGTTGAAGAGGTAGTACACGATGCCCCAGCCCCAGGGATAGAAGACGCGGTAGTCCTCGACGTTGCCCTGGATGACGTCGGCGAGCTTGTGCGTGCCGGCCTTGATGTCGTCGACGAGCGGATACAAACGCCCGCTCGCGACGAGGTTCCAGTCGAGCTTGCCGTTGGAGAGCAGGCGCGTGCCCTCGAAAAAGCTCGCCATGCCTTCGTTCAACCAGGCCGGCACCGAGCCGCCGCCCGCGAGCGAGGTGAACTGGTGGCTCGCCTCGTGGAAGAGCACGTCGAGCAGGTCGGTGAGCCCCGCCGTGCTGCCCTCGCCGCGCGGGTCGAAGGTCACGACCTCCGAGCCGTTCCAGAAACCCGCGGCCCAGGTCACCGACGGCTTCCCGAGCGTCATGAACTCGTCGTGGTTCTTGAAGATCCACACGCCCGCGATCGGGATCTTCTCGTTCTTCGTCTTGTACTGGTGGAAGAGGCGATAGAAGACCTGCACCTGCTCCATCGCGCGCGCAGCCGTCATCAACACGCGGTAGCCTGCGTCGGTCTTGACCTTGTAGTGCTCGGTTTCGAGCTCCCAGGCAGTGTCCCACTCGCTGTGCAGCGGATCGTTCTTCGCCACCCACTCGGGTGTCACGCCCGCGAGCGGATCGCTGCCGCCGGTCTCGTCCGCGACCGCGAGCTCGTTGCCGCCCTCCTTGCGGATGCGCTCGAGCCCCGCGGCGAGCTCGGGGTGCTCGGGGTCGGTGAACTGCGCCTCCGAGAGCATCGCGCGCGCCGAGTGCCACGCGAGGTGATCCATCTGCTCGTTGGCGAGCTTCAAGAGGCGCGAGACGTACTCGCGCCGCAGCGAATCGAGCCGCCGCCGCAGCGGATCGGCCGTGTGCACGAAGCCGTAGAGCTCCTGCTGCCGCGCCATCTGACCCTGCGGCTTCTGCTTCAGGTAGCGCCAGATGTCGAGGAAGCGCCCGGCGTAGTCGAGGGCGAGGTCGAGCTGGTTCGCGTCCTTCTCGAGCGCCGCGAGCGCGGAGAGCGTCGGCAGGTGGCGCGGCTCGCGTTCGAGCACCTTGGCCCAGGCCGCGCGCGCCTCGTCGGGCTTGCCGGCCGCGAGCGCCGCTTCGCCGGCGGCGAAGTAGCGCTCGACGAACTCGTTCTCGGCGGCGAGGGAGTTGCCCTTCTTCTGCTGCGCGGGAGCGGGAGCGAGGAAGGGCGCGAGGAACGCAAGGGCGAGGAGGGCGAGGCGGAGCATCGGATGGGGTGCGGGCTACCGGAGGAGTGTCGCCGGGTAACCGCGTGGTCGCAACACCCCCACCCATCGACTATGCTCCTCGCCCCCGATGGCCGATCCGCTCACCATCCACTACCACCGCGATTTCGACGGCATGGTCTCCGCCGCCGTGCTCGCGCGCATCCTCACGCAGCGCGAGGGCGTCCAGCCGCAGTGGAAGAGCGTCAACTACGACCAGCGCACGGACTGGCTCAACTTCGAGGCTGGCAAGCGCTTCGCGATCGTCGACTTCCACTTCCACCCGCGCTGCGAGTACTGGTTCGACCACCATTCGACGACCTTCCTGACCGAGGAGCTGCGCGCGCAGTACGCGCCCTCGGACCGCTGGGAGTGGGACATGCACTCGCCCTCCTGCCCGCCGCTGATCCTGCGCCACGCGGAGAAGCACTGGGGCTGGAAGACCGACGCGCGCTTCGCGGAGATGGCCAAGTGGTCCGACGTGATCGACGCCGCGCGTTTCACCACGGTGGACCAGGCGATCTTCGGCGACGAGCCCGCGCTGCGCATCATGCGCGCGCTGACGGCCTCGCCCGCGGTCGAGTGGATCGACCAGCTCGTGGGCGCGATGATCGAGGGCGATCTCGCCAGCGTCGCTGACCGCGAGGACGTCGAGAAGGCGCACCAGCGCGCCAGCCGCAACCGCGACCGCGCGCTGCAGCAGTTCCCGCCCACCGTGACCTGGAACAAGGACGGCGTGCTGCTCTTCGACGCGAGCTCGAACCAGATCCGGCGCGAGCGCTTCGCCGCCTTCTACCACCACCCGAAGATCTTCTACTCGGTGGGCGTGATCCCGACGCGCTCGGGCTTCCACGTCTCAGCCGGCGAGAACCCCTGGAACACGCCCGCCAAGGCCGGCCTCGAGGGCGCGCACATCGGCACGATCATGGAGCGCTACGGCGGCGGCGGCCACCGCGGCGTCGGCGGCGCGAACCCCGAGAGCCTGCAGGACGCGCGGCGCGTCGCGGCCGAGGTCGCGGAAGAGCTGCGCCTCAAACTGCAGACGAAGTGAGCCGGCGATGAGCGCGGAGAAGCCCCAGACGCTGCTCTCGCTCGACCGCGAAGAGCTCGAAGCGCGCGTCATCGCCCTCGGCGGCCGCTCCTTCCACGCGCGCATCGCACGCGAGAACGTGCTCGCGAAGGGGCTGCTCGACTACGCGCAGATGACCTCGCTTCCCGCGGGTCTGCGCGAGGCGCTGCGCGCGGAGTTGCCCATCCTCGCCGGCAGCGAATCGGCGCGCAGCGTCGCCGCGGACAAGACGACCAAGCTCCTGATCGCGTTTCCGCAGGCCAAGGCCGCGCGCGACGTCTCGGTCGAGACGGTGCACATGCCCTCGCTCTACGAGGCCGAGGAGGGCGAGCACGTGCCCGGCGCGACGCTGTGCGTCTCGACGCAGGCGGGCTGCCCGGTCGGATGTCCCTTTTGCGCCTCGGGACAACTCGGCTTGGCGCGCAACCTCGAGGCGCACGAGATCCTCGAGCAGTACGTGCGCGGGAGGGCGCTCGGACCGCTCGCGCGCAGCGTGGTGATGGGCATGGGCGAACCGCTGCTCAACTACACGGCGCTCGCGACCGCCCTCGACGCCGTGCACGACGAGATGGGCCTGGGTTCGCGCAAGGTGACGGTCTCGACCGTCGGCTTCCCCGAGCGCCTGCGCGAACTCGCGCCGCAGAAGCCGCGTTTCCAGCTCGCGATCTCGCTGCACACGCCCGACCAGGAGCAGCGCGACCTGCTCGTGCCGGCGATGAAGGGTGTCCCGATCGAGGACGTGCTCGCGGCCGGTGACGACTGGTTCCAGAAGACCGGGCGCGAGATCACCTACGAGTACGTGCTGCTCGGACGCGACAACGACTCGCTCGGACACGCCGAGCGGCTCGCACAACGCCTGCGCGGACGGCGCTGCACGGTCAACTTGATCCCCTTCAACCCGGTCGAAGGCAGCCCTTTCAAGCGCCCCGGCTCGCGCGAGGTCGAGTTCTTCCGCGCCGAGCTCGAGGCCGAGGGCATCATCGCGACCGTGCGCTGGTCGCGCGGCCTCGAGAGCGATTCCGCCTGCGGTCAGTTGCGGCTGCGCAACGCGCGCTGACCCCGCCGCTCAGTGCTTCCCGACCGACTCGAGCACCTGCTGCAGCTTCGAAAAGCGCGGATCGGAGAGCGACGCACTCCCGCGCGATTCCGCGGACGTCATCTTGGACTCGAGCGAGGGCTCGTTGCTCGTCTTGTCCATGTAGGCGCGGATCTCGAAGCCCTGCCAGGACGCGGCGCCCTGCTTGTCGACGCGCAGACTGCCGCCGACGCGCAACGGATCCATGTCCATGATCCGCTGCTTGAACGCGCGTGACTGACTGAACTCGGCCTGGCTGATCGCCACGCCGTACTCGGGTGCGGTCGTGCCGAACCCGAGCGCTACCTGCAGGTTGCTCGTGCTCTTTGCGCCGCTGTCGGCGAAGCGCACGATCTCCCCCTGCGCCTCGCCGTCGATGGAGAGCTGCATCGAGCGGATCCCCGCTGCGCTGGCGGGCATCACGCGCAGCGTCCCGAGCGCGAATCCGTCGCTGGCCTTGAGCGTCAGCGCGACCGAGCCGTCGGCGCCGGGCTGCGCGTCGGCGGTGTCGAGTCCCTCGAGCGCCTGCGTCGCGAAATCGAGCACGTCGCTGAGGCTGGCGGTGCCTTCGCCGAGCGCCTTGTTGAGCTGGTTGGTCCGCTGGGTTGCCTCGGCGCGGGACCAGGCAGCATCCCAGGGAGGCTTCGCGGCGGGAGCGGGAGCCGGCTCCACGGCTGCGCGTTCCGCCTGGCTGGCCGCGGGCGGCGTCGCCGCTTGCGTGGCCTCGGGTTCGGATGCAGCGCGCTGTGTCGGGGCCGAACTCGCGGGCAGGTCGAGAGGGCCCGAAGGCGCTGAACTCCGGGATCGCCACACGAATGCAACGACGAGCACCAGAGCGACTGCAGCGACGGAAGTGAGGATCGAACGAGGTGTCATGGGAGCATCACCCACGGGTCTGCGAGCACGGGAAGTAGTCAGAGCTTCTCCCCGCAGGGCGAAGCTGTCAAGTGCGCCACGCGCGCGGACGCTCAGACCTTTGCCTTCGCCTGCGCGCCCGTGGCGGCGGCGGCGACTCGCGCCAGCGCTGCATCGAGCTCGTACTCGCCCATCACGAAGGACAGGCGGAACCTCACCGAGCTCGTGCCGCAGGCGAGCGCCAGAAGGTGCTGCTCGCGCATGCGCCTCAGCCATTCCGTGCGCAGGAACGTGTGCGAGTCGTGGACGAAGCGGAACGCCATCGTGCTGGCAGCGCGGCCGGCCGATCGTGAAGGCGAAGCCGATCCCAAACTTGATTCGGCACGAAACCGCGCGCGAACGGCACGGCGGATCCACCAGACGCGCCGAACACAACGGCGCACGGCTCGGTCGCGAGAGCTGAGCGCGCTCGGCCTTGGTCTTCGCCGGCGCCCCTCCGGCGGCCGCGGCGACGCGCGCGAGGCGTCTGCACACGGGCACGCGCGCGGGGCATCTGCACACGGGCACGTGTGCAGGGCATCCGCGAACAGGTACGTGTGCGAGTCGTGGGCCAAGCGGAAGGCGCCCCTCCGGCGGCCGCGGCGACGCGCGCGAGGCGTCTGCACACGGGCACATGTGCGGGGCATTTGCACACGGGCACGCGCGCGGGGCATCCGCGAACAGGCACGTGTGCGAGTCGTGGGCCAAGCGGAACGCCATCGTTCTGGCAGCGCGGCCAGCCGAGCGTGCAGGCGAAGCCGATCCCGAACTTGATTCGGCACGAAACCGCGCGCGAACGGCACGGCGGATCCACTAGACGCGCCGAACACAACCGCGCGCGGCTCGGTCGCGAGAGCTGAGCGCGCTCGGCCTTGGTCTTCGCCTGCGCCCCTCCGGCGGCCGCGGCGACGCGCGCGAGGCGTCTGCACACGGGCACATGTGCGGGGCATTTGCACACGGGCACGCGCGCGGGGCATCCGCGAACAGGCACGTGTGCGAGTCGTGGGCCAAGCGGAACGCCATCGTTCTGGCAGCGCGGCCAGCCGAGCGTGCAGGCGAAGCCGATCCCGAACTTGATTCGGCACGAAACCGCGCGCGAACGGCACGGCGGATCCACCAGACGCGCCGAACACAACAGCGCGCGGCTCGGTCGCGAGAGCTGAGCGCGCTCGGCCTTGGTCTTCGCCTGCGCCCCTCCGGCGGCCGCGGCGACGCGCGCGAGGCGTCGGCACACGGGCACGCGCGCGGGGCATCTGCACACGGGCACGTGTGCGGGGCATCCGCGAACAGGCACGTGTGCGAGTCGTGGGCCAAGCGGAACGCCATCGTGGTGGCAGCGCGGCCAGCCGAGCGTGCAGGCGAAGCCGATCCCAAACTTGATTCGGCACGAAACCGCGCGAGCGGCACGGCGGATCCACCAGACGCGCCGAACACAACGGCGCGCGGCTCGGTCGCGAGAGCTGAGCGCGCTCGGCCTTGGTCTTCGCCTGCGCCCCTCCGGCGGCCGCGGCGACGCGCGCGAGGCGTCGGCACACGGGCACGCGCGCGGGGCATCCGCGACCGGGAACGTGTGCGAGTCGTGGGCGAAGCGGAACGCCATCCTGCGAGCGGCGCGGCCGGCGGATCGCGGAGGCGGAGCTGTTCTCAAACTTGATTCGGCACGAAACCGCGCGCGAACGGCACGGCGGTCCGAGCGGACGAGCGGTCAGCGCGGACGAGCGGTCCGAGCGCGGACGAGCGGCACGGCGGCACAGCGGACGGGCGGCACAGCGGCACGCGCGGGGCGGCACGGCGGCACGGCGGCACAGCGGACGGGCGGCACAGCGGATCCACCCGACGCGCCGGGCACAGCGCCGTGCGACATCGTCGCGAGAGCTGAGCGCGCTAGGCCTTTGCCTTCGCCGGCACACCCTCGGCGGCCGCCGCGACGCGCGCGAGGCCGGCCTCGAGTTCCTTCTCGCCCATCACGAAGGACAGGCGGAACCTCACCGAGCTCGTGCCGCAGGCGAGCGCCAGAAGGTGCTGCTCGCGCATGCGCTTCAGCCATTCCGTGCGCAGCTCGGGGCTCGGCAGCGTGAACGACACCAGCGAACCGATGCCGCGCACGTTGGTCATCTCCTTGTGATCGCGCGCGATCTCGCGCAGGCCGCTGAGGAAGCGCGCGCCATAGCTCGCGACGTTCTCCATCAGCCTGCCGTCGCGGATGATCTCGATGATCCGGCGCGAGCGCACCATGTCGGTCAGGTTGCCGCCCCAGGTCGAGTTGATGCGACTCACCTTGTGGAAGACGTTGTCCGCGACGTCGTCGATGCGCGTGTTCGCGTAGATACCGCAGACCTGCGTCTTCTTGCCGAAGGCGACGATGTCGGGCGCGACGCCGGAGTGCTGCCAGAGCCAGGGCTTGCCCGAGCCGAAGAAGCCGGTCTGGACCTCGTCGAAGACGAGCAGCGCCTCGCGCTCGTCGGCAATCTGGCGCAGCGCGGCCAGGAACTGCGGGCGGAAGTGGTTGTCGCCGCCCTCGCTCTGCATCGGCTCGACGAGGATCGCGGCGATGCGGTTCTTGAACGCGACGAAGGCCTGGTCGATCTCGGCCAGGGAGCGCTGCTCCTCGGCTTCGATGTCGTTGGCGATGTGCCCATCGAGGTCGAAGACGATCGCCGGGTTGTGCACGCGCGGCCAGGCGAACTTCGGGAAGAGCGCCGTCTTGTCGGGCACGGTGTTCGTGACCGAGAGCGTGTAGCCCGAGCGGCCGTGGAAGGCCTGCTTGAAGTGCAGGATCACGAGGCTCGCGCCGTCGTCGGTGATGTTCGAAAGGCCGATCTTGCGCGCCTTCCAGTCGAAGGCGGCCTTCATCGCGTTTTCGACAGCCAGCGCGCCGCCGGAGACCCAGAAGTGGTGCGGGTAGCCCGCGGGCGTCACGTCGCGCGCGAAGGTCTGCACGAACTCCGCCATCTGCGTCGTGTACAGGTCCGCGTTCGAGGGGTTGTTCAGCGCCGCCTTGAGCAGCTCGGAGCGGAAGCCCTCGTCCGCCATCCCCGGGTGGTTGTAGCCGATCGCCCAGCTCGCAAAGCAGGTGAAGGTGTCGAGGTACTCCGTGTCGGTGCGCGAATCGTAGAGCCAGCAGCCGTGCGAACGGTCGAGGTCGAAGACGAACGGGTAGCCGTCGGCCAGCTGGTGGCGCTTGAGGGTCTCGTGGACGTGCTTGGGGTCGATCATGGCGGGTCTGGGCGAGCACTGTATCGGACACCAGGGCCGGGTTCCTGGGGTCGGGGGGAGTACGAAGCGGGGGGCCAGGACGACTCGTCCCGCCCCCCGGAAGACGGATCGAGGACGCGCTCAGGCCTTCTTCGCGGGCATGAGCTTGTTCATCTGGCGGATGACCAGGAAGATCACGAAGGCGACGATCAGGAAGTCGAAGACCGTCTGCAGGAAGGCGCCGTACTTCATCACGGGCGCGCCGGCCTTGGTGGCTTCGGCGAGGTTCGCGTAGGTCTCGCTGCCGAGGTTGACGTACAGGTCGCCGAAGCTGACCTTGCCCATCATCAGGCCGATCGGAGGCATCAGCACGTCCGCGACGAGCGAGCTCACGATCTTGCCGAAGGCCGCGCCGATGATGACGCCGACTGCCATGTCGACGACGTTGCCCTTGAGGGCGAAGGCCTTGAACTCTTGCATCATGCTCATGTCAGGGGCTCCAGTGAGTTTCCGATTGTGCGGTGTCGGGGGGGGCTCCCTCCGGCTGCCGGCCGGAATGGAAGGCGAACATGATAGCCAATTCGAGGCCTCGGGTCTTGGAAGCGCCGGCCAGACTCGGTATCCATCTCTCCCCCCTTTCCCTTTCCACGCCACAACACATCAGGAAGCACAGCACGAAGTCCATGGCCGCCCAATCCCGCAAGCAGATCCGCCGCTCGAAGGGTTCCGTCATCCTCCGCCCCGCGCCCCAGCGCAAGGGCGGTCCCGCGCGCGGGAAATCGGCCACCATGGAACGTGCGCGAGGAAAATCCATGAGCGACGCACGACGCGAACGTGAGGCGGCCAGCGAGGCCGTCGAAGACCTGACGGCCACCAGTCTCGACAAGGTGCGCGAGATCCTGTTCGGTCAGGAGCTGCGCAAGAACGACCAGCGCTTCTCGAAGATGGAGGAACGCCTCGTCAAGGAGCTGACGGCGCTCGGCTCCGACACGAAGAAGCGCCTGGACGCGCTCGACAGCGTGTCGCGCGCGGAGATCGACGGCCTCTCGAAGGCCGTGCGTCTGGAGCAGTCCGAGCGCGAAGCGCTCTCGAAGGAGCTCGGCCGCGCGCTGCAGGAGATCGCCAAGACCGTCGACAAGAAGATCGCGCAGATCGACTCGCAGTTCGTCAAGGCGCTGCGCGAGGCGCAGGCCGAGCTCGCCTCCGAGGTGCGCACGCTGCGCGACGAGCTCAAGAAGGCGGCCGAGGAGTCCCAGAAGGAACTCGAGGCACGCACGCGGCAGATCCAGGCCACCAAGCTCGACCGCGCGCAACTCGCGTCGATGCTGATCGAGATGGCGCACAGCCTCGAAAAGGGCAAGTAGCTCCCGCTCGACACCGACGAACCAGGCGGGTGTGGAATTTCCAGCCCGCCTGGTTTTTTGACGCCCCGGCGGAGGCGCCCCGGGCAGCCGCGAACGCCCCAGAGTGGGCGTCAAAAAACCAGGCGGGCTGGAAATTCCACACCCGACGCCCTTGCTCGCCTCGCTAGGGACGCTGGTATGGCTCTCCATCGTTCGCGCACTTCCGCCCGTCTGGTCGTCAAAAAACCAGGCGGGCTGGTTTTTTCACGCGAGGTCTTCGGCGTGCTCGTCGGTGTCGAGTCGGCGGGCGAACTCGTCGGCTTGCTCGTCCGAGGTCGCGCGCACGAGGGTCAGCAGGCCTGCACAGCGCGCGAGCGTCGCCAGACGCAGTCGCTCGTCGACATTGGTGAACACGCACGCGCCGTCGGAGCGTCGCTGCAGCACGAGCGTCGCGCCTTCGTCGAGGCCGAGCGTGCGCGCCGCGTCGAGGTGCTCGCGCGTCGCACGTTCGAAGAGCGGCACGGGCCGCGCGAAGTCGCCCGGCTGCTCGAGGATCGCGAGCAGCGCAGCTTGGAAGCGTGAGAACACGCACTCGTGACACACGACGCGGCCGAGCGCGCCCGCGCGCTGGCCCGAGAGCGCGCCGACGCGCCCGAAGGCGAGCTGAGCCGCGCGCCGCGCGGCCTGCTGCGGATCGTCCGCAGCGCGCACGACCAGGCTCGTGTTGCGCAGCGTGCGCACCCGCTGTGCGCCGAGCGCGGCGAGCTCGACAACGCGCGCCGGCGGGCCGCTCGCCTCGAGCGCGCCGATGCGCGGCTCCGCGACCAGCGCGCGCAGGATTCCAAAACCGTCATCCTGCAGACGACTCCAGCCCCCGACCCCCTCGAGCGCGGCGGCCCAGATCTCGCCCAGCACGGGCAGCGACTCGGGCACGACGAGCAGCACTCGCTCGCCGCGTTCGAGGTGCGCGAGCGCGCGGGCGAGCGGCGCGAGCGCGAGCTCGCTCTCGTGCGGCGCGAGCGCGAGGACGCCCTCGATCGGCGCGTCGAGCTCCAAGCCCGTAGGCAGCTCCTCCGCGAGGTGCGCGGCCCATTCCGCGGCACTCCAGGCGGGCGCCTCGAACTCGAGCTTCAGGCCCGCGAGCCGCCGTGCGAGCTCCGCGCGGCCCACGGAGCCTCCCGCGGGCGCGAACGACCGCAGGGCTTCCTCGATGCGCGACGACGGACCCAAGCGCGACGTATGCTAGTGCGCCCGAGCGCGCGCGAACAGCCGCGGCAGCATGCCCAAGCCCCTCTCCTATCCGCGCCACCTGCGGCTCGTGCACAAGAAGGACTTCGAGCGCGTGTACCGCGAGGGCCTGCGCGCGCGCGGCGCGACGATGCTCGTCGTCGGCGCCGAGAACGGGCTCCCGCACGCGCGCCTGGGCCTCTCGGTCGGGCGCACGATCTGGAAGAGCGCGGTCGCGCGCAACCGCGTGCGGCGCATCTTCCGCGAGTCCTTCCGCCTCTCGCAGCACGATCTGCCGCCTGGGCTCGACCTGATCCTGATTCCCGGCCGTCCCAAGCTCGAGCCCGAGCTCGCGGCCACGTGCGTCGAACTGATCGAGCTAGCCGGCAAGATCGCGCGCAAGGAAGCGCGCCCGCAGAAGCCGCGGGATGCGCACGATCGGGGCGGCAAGCAGCGCCAAGCGCACCGACCGCGCGAACCGCGCGCCGCCAAGGAGGAGCCGCGCACGTGAGCTGGGTGCGCGAGCTCGCCGTCCTGCCGCTGCGCGTCTACAGGCGCTTCCTCTCGCCACTCAAGCCGCCCTCGTGCCGTTTTTCGCCCACCTGCAGCCAGTACGCCATCGAAGCGCTGCGCGCGCACGGTATCCTGCGCGGCACCTGGCTCGCCACGTGGCGGATCCTGCGCTGCCAGCCCTTCGCGAAGGGCGGCTACGATCCGGTCCCGCCGCCGCGCGAGCGCCAAGCCTGAGACCCGCACTCCACTCCCCCATGCGAAGACTCCTCCCCGCGCTCCTCCCGCTCCTCGCCGCCTGCAGCTCGACGCCCTCCGATTCGCACACGGGTCCCAGTGCAGGCCCGGGCGCCGCGCCGTCCGCCGCGCGCGCCAACGCCGGTGTTCCGCTCGCGGGCGCGGTCCCGGCGGACGAGCTGATCCAGCCGGGCGAGACGCACTTCGCACACCTGTGGAAGCTGACGAAGGGCGTCACGCAGGCGGCCGAGGGCTACTGGTCGAACGACGGCACACGCCTGTGCTACCAGGGCATGCCCCAGGGCGTCGACTGCGACCAGATCTTCGTCATCGAGCGCGACGGCACGCACCGCCGCATCTCGAACGGCTTCGGCGCGACGACCTGCTCCTACTTCCTGCCCGGCGACAAGCAGCTGCTCTACGCCACCACCGCGGCCTGGATGCAGGACTGCCCGCCGCGGCCCGACATGAGCAAGGGCTACGTCTGGGCCGTGCGGCCCGAGTACGACATCTACGTGCAGGACCTCGCCACCGGCAAGGAGCGCGCGCTCACGACCGAGTTCGGCTACGACGCCGAGGCGACCGTCTCGCCCGACGGCCAGCGCATCGTCTTCACCTCCACGCGCTCGGGCGACCTCGAGCTGTGGACCTGCAAGCTCGACGGCAGCGATCTCGTGCAGGTCACGAACACGCCCGGCTACGACGGCGGCGCGTTCTACAGCCACGACGGAAAGTGGCTCGTGTTCCGCTCGACCGCGTTCGCGCCCGGAAAGGAGGCCGAAGAACTGGCCGACTACCAGGAGCTGCTCTCGCGCTGGCTCGTGCGCCCGACGCACATGGAGCTGATGATGATCCGGCCCGACGGCAGCGAGCGCACGCAGGTGACGCACCTGGGTGTCGCGAGCTTCGGCCCGTACTTCTTCCCGGGTGACCAGCGCATCCTCTTCTCGACCAACAAGTGGGCCACCAACCCCAAAGGCCCCGACTTCGACCTCGCCGCCGTCGATGTGAGCGGCGAGGGCCTCGAACGCCTGACGACCTATTCGGGCTTCGACGGCTTCCCGATGCTCAGCCCCGACGGGAAGTGGCTCGCCTTCTGCTCAAACCGCGGCGGCGGCCCGCACGAGACGAACCTGTTCCTCGCGCAGTGGAAGTGAGCGTCAAAAAACCAGCCCGCCTGGTTTTTTCACGCACTCTCGCCCGCGCGCTCACTTCGCGCGCTCGAGCAAGCGCAGCAGCACGGCGTTGCCCGCAGCGGCCTGGCGCACCTGTTCGGGAGCGATCGAGAGCGCATCGCGCAGCTCGGTGAGCGCGGCAGCCTCGTCGCCCGCTGCCACCCGCAAGAGCGCCAACGCCATGCGCGGCTTCACATCCGCCGGCTCGAGATCGCGCGCGCGCGCGAAGCACGCGATGGCCTCGTCCCGGTTCCCGCCCGCCGCATTCATCGAGCCGCGCAGGAACCAGGCCTCGACGAGCTTCGGATCGAGCTCGGTCGCCCGGACCGCGGCCTCGAGCGCTCCCTTGGCGTTGCGCCGTAGCGCTTCGACGTGGGAGATCCCGAGCCAAGCCGGCGCGCAGTGGTCGTCGCGCTCGAGCGCGGAGCGGTAGGCCGCGAGCGCCGCCTCGGGATTGGCCGGCAGGTGGACCAGGTCTCCCTCGCGGACCCAAGGCATGGGCGCGCGCGGGTTGAACTCCTTCGCGACCTCGAGCGAGTGCCGCCAGCCTTCGATCCCGAGCCTGAACTCGAGCTCGGCGACGATCAGGAAGTTCCCCACGGTCGAGCCCGGCAGCGTCAGGGAGCCGCGCTGGATCTCGAGCGCTTCGGCGAGCTTCCCGCGCAGCGTGAGCACGTTCGCCAGCGCGTCGCGCACGGCGATCGCCCTGATGTTCGACGCCAGCACGGCGCGGTAGGCGGCCTCCGCCTCCTCGAGGCGGCCCGCGTGCATGAGCGATTCCGCGTGCTGCTGCGCGAGCAGGTCGTGGAGCTGGTCCTTGGGGTCGGGGCGATCGGCGTCGTTCCCCGGCGCTGCGTCGGAGAGGGTGTAGCCGAGCGCGGCGAGCGCGGACTGCACCTCGGGCTCGAGTCTGCCCGATTCCGACGTGCGCGTGTTCTTCTCCTGCGCCGGGAGCCGCTTGCGTAACAGCGCGGCGTAGCGTTCGGCGATCTGGGGCTCGTCCGTGATCAGGTTGTGGGTCTCGCCGGGATCCGCGCGCAAGTCGTAGAGCTCCGGCTTCGGAGCGCGGATGTAGCGGTAGTTCTCGTCGCGCAGCGCGCGCAGGTCGGACCAGCCGTAGTTGTAGTAGGTGATCTCGTCTTCCGAATAGGCCGGGATCGAGTCCAGAGCCGGCTGCGTGCCGAGCACGACGCCCGCGAGCGAGCGAGCGGTGAGCTGCGCCTCGAGCGGGGCGCCGAGCAACTCCGAGCACGGTCGGGGCGACGTCGATCAGGCTCACGACTCCGGGCACGCGCAGACCCGCTGGAAGAGCAGGGTGGCGCAGGATCAGCGGCACGTGCGTCGTGGCGTCGTAGACGAAGAGACCGTGCGTCGGCTCGCCGTGCTCGCCCAGCGACTCGCCGTGGTCGGCGGTCATGACGACGAGCGTGTCGTCGAGTTGCTTGCGGCCCTCGAGCTTCTTCAGCAGCGCACCGAAGCAGGCGTCGGCGTAGGCGATCTCTCCGTCGTAGGGCGTGTCACGGAAGCGTGTAGCGAAGGGCTCCGGCGCGTTGTAGTCCGCGTGCGGGTCGAAGATGTGCACCCACAGGAACCAGCGCTCCGCTCCCCGTTGGTCGAGCCACTTGCTGGCGCGCGAGACCGTGTCCTCGCCCCGGGTCTCCTCCGCAAACGCGGTCGTGAGCACACCGCTGGAGAGGTTGTCGTCGTAGGCGTCGAAACCCCGGTCCAGGCCGTAGCGCGAGTCGTTGCTGCTTGAGCCGCTCCGCCAGCGTGGGGACGTCTGCGGCGAGCCGGTGCGTGCCGTTGTTGCGCGCGCCGTGCTCGTAGGGCAAGAGGCCGGTGAGCAGCGAGGAATGCGCGGGGAGCGTGATCGGCGCGGGTGTGATGCAGGTCTCGAAGAGCACGCCGCGGCGCGCGAGTTCGTCGAGCACGGGCGTCGCGCCCGATTTCGCGCCGTAGCAACCCAGGTGGTCAGCGCGGGTCGTGTCGAAGCTCACGATCAGCAGGTTGCGGAAGCCGCCCTCGGGGCCGAGGACGGGCGCTGCGTGCTTCTGGCAGCTCCACAGGAAGACGCCGGCAGCCAGCAGCAGCGCCAGGCCGCTCGAGAGCATGGCGGCACGCCTGGAGCGACCACCACCCACGGGCACGTTTCGTGTCCTCGGGTTCACAGGCGGGTGGGCGTCAGGCTGCAGGGCATGTATGGATCAGGATGCGGCGCACGCGACGTCCAGACGCACGAGGCTGTGAGGAGCATACCCAACCTCTCCGAGACCGTTTCGCTCGGGTCAGGAAAGCCGTGGAGGTCGGCGTCAAAAAACCAGCCCGCCTGGTTTTTTCACACAGGTCGGGTGGCTACTGCCCGCCCTGCTGCCGCGCCGCGAGCGTGAGGCGCGTCTCCAGCTGCTTGCCGTCGCGCTCGTAGACGATGGTGAGCGTGTCGCCGACCTTGTAGTGCGTCAGCGCGTACTGCATGTCGTCGAGCGCGTCGATGGTGACGTCGGCGATCTGCACGATCACGTCGCCCTTCTGGAAGCCAGCGCGTTCAGCCGGACTGCCGGCACTCGTGCCGTCGAGCAGCACGCCCTTGCCGTCGTAGGTGAAGCTCGGCACGGAGCCGAACCAGGCGCGCGGCGAATTCTTGTCCGGCGCTTCCTGCTTGGCGCCCTTGGGCGGCTTGACGTCCACGAAGCTGAACTTGGGCGCCGCGGCCATGCGCTCCACGACTTCCGCACCGAGCGTCGCGACCTTGGCGGCACCGTCGGCCTGGAACTTGTCCGCGGTGTCGCTGGGCTTGTGGTAGTCCGCGTGCAGGCCGCTGAAGAAGAACAGCGCCGGGATGCCGCGCTTCAGGAAGCTCTGGTGGTCGCTCGAGCCGCCCAGCGTCGCGCCGCTGACGCTCACGCTGAGCTCGAGCAACTTGTCGGCGTTCGCGGCGTCGAGCAGCGCGGCGAACTCGGGCGCGGTGCCCGCGCCGAGCACCTGCAGCTTGCCGTTGCCCGCGCGACCGACCATGTCGAGGTTCAGGTTGGCCGAGACCTGCGCGAGCTTGACGGTCGGATGCGCGCCCCAGTACTCCGAACCGAGCAGGCCCTCCTCCTCGCCCGACCAGAGCGCGAAGACGAGGTCGCAGGCGGGCACGCCGCGCGAGGCGACCAGGCGCGCGATCTCGAGCGTGGTCGCCGTGCCGCTGGCGTTGTCGTCGGCGCCGTGGTGGATCTGGCCGATCTCGTTGGGCGCGAGCGAGCCTTCGCCGCCCAGGCCGAGGTGGTCGTAGTGCGCGCCGATCACGATCGTGCGGCTGGGATCCTTGCCCGGCAGGCGGCCGAGCACGTTGTAGGCCGGTCCGTTCTCGCGCACGATCTCGGCGTGCAGCTCGGCCGTGCGGCCGACGAGCTTTTCCGCGCCCTCGGGCAGGCCGAGCAGGCCCGCTGTGGTCGCGACGCAAGGCAGCCCGCTCTTGCCGGCGTGGCTGGTGTTGAAGCTCGGGAGGTCGCTCTGATCCTTGCACAAGAGCAGCACGCCGAGCGCACCGTGGCGCTTGGCGTTCATGATCTTGGTCAGGATGTCGGCGCTCGCGCCCCAGCTCTTCGCGTCCGAGCCGTCCTCGGGGATGCCGCGGCGCACGAGCGCGATCGCGCCCTTGGGGTCGGCCAGCTCGAAGTCGTTGCGCTTGTGCGCGTCGGTGTCGATCTCGATGCCGTAGCCGCAGTCGACCAGCGCGCCGGAGGCGTCGGCCGACTCGGAGTACACCAGCGGAACGGCCGCCTGCGTGCCCCCCACGCGCCGCGTGCCGACCATCGCGTAGGTCCCGTAGCCCGGCCGCGCGGGCAGGGCGACCGCGAACTCCTGCAGGAAGCCCTTCTCGCCCGCGGGCTCGAGGCCCACCGCGCGCATGCGCTGTGCGAGCCAGAGCGCGCACTGGTGCGCCGACTCCGTGCCCGCGCGGCGGCCTTCGCGCGCGTCGGCGGCGAGCCAGTCGACGTCGGTCTGCAGGCGCGCGGCCTCGGCCACGGCCGGCACGGCGGAGACCGGGTGCTTGGGCGTCGTCTCGAAGGCGGCGCAGGCGGCCAGGGCGAGGGACAGGAGAGGGACGGACCGGCGGAGGGCTCGCATGCGCGTATGGTAGCGGCAAGCGGGCCTGGATTCCCCTCGCGCCGCGCGGCAACGTGGCACTCGTGATCCCGCGCCGCACCGCAGGCTACCTGCTGCTCTCCGCACTGATCTTGTGCCTGGCGACGCGTTTCTACGCGCTCCCCGCGCGGCCGGACGAGGCGCTGTTGCGCACAGGCTGGCTCGCGGGTCAGATGCCCGGCTGGGATCCCTCGAGCGAGCTCGGCCGTCCACTCTTGACCGCGACGCGCGCGGGGCCCTGGTATCCGCTCAACGCGCTGATCCTGCTCGTGCCGCTCGGCCTCGCGGACGTGCTGCGGCTCTTTGCGGCGTTTTCGCTCGCAGGCATCGGCACGTGGCTCTGGCACGTGGCGCGCTTCGGCGCGCGCGTGGCGCTCGCCGACGCCTTCGCGGCGCAAATCGCCGGCCTGTGCCTGGTGTCGGTGGCGAGCCCGAGCGCGCTCGACGCGTTTCTCTGGGCGCCCTGGATGCTGTGGGCGATCGAGCGCCGCCGCGGACGCGAGCTGTGCGTCGCGAGCGCGCTCTCGATCCTCGGCGGCGTGCCGCTCTGCAGCCTGCTGGCGCTGGGCCTCGCGCTCCTCTCGCTGCTGCTCGCGCACAGGCACATGCTCGGATGGCTCGCGCTGGGCGTGTGCCTGGCCGCCCTCGCGTGGGTTCCACTGCTCGAGAGCCGCTCGTGGACGCCGCACGCGGGCACGCGCGCGCCGCCGCAGCTCGTCGGCGATCCACAGGCGCGCATCCTGCAGAACCGCGAGGCGCCCGACCGGCTCGACGCCTCGGTCGCGAGCGAGCACGGCGGCCTGCTCGTGTTTCACGAGGCCTGGCATCCGGGCTGGAAGGCGACTGTCGCGGGCGAGGACGCGCCGGTCGAGTGCGTCGATGGACTCTACCGCGGCGTGCGCCTGCCGGCCGGAACGCTGATCGTTCGCACGAAATTCGAGCCCTTTTCGCTGCGGCTTGGCGCGTGGACGAGTTTCTGCGCGCTGACACTCCTGGTTCTGCTCGCGCGGCCGCGCAGGGTCGCATAACCTCTGCCGGATGCGCCTCCAGGTCCTCTCCTCCGGGAGCGAAGGCAACTCGACGCTCGTGCGCGGCGGCGAGTCGACGCTGCTCGTCGACGCCGGCCTGACGCGCATCGCGCTGGAGGCGCGGCTGGAGTCCGCGCGAGTGCCCGCGGCCTCGATCGACCACGTGCTGGTGACGCACGGCCACCTCGACCACGCGCGCTCGGTGGGCATGATCGCCAAGCGCGCGCACGCGACGCTGCACTGCGCCGAGGCGATGATGCTGCACCCCTCCGCGAAGCGCGCAAGTCGCTCGCGACGCTGCGCATCGGCGCGCGCTACGACGTGCCCAACCGCGCCGGCGCCGACCCGATCAGCGTGCTGCCCGTCGCGCTGCCGCACGACTGCGATCCGACGGTCGCCTTCGCGCTCGAGCAGGGCGGCCGGCGCGCGGTGATCCTGACCGATATGGGCCGGCCCGACGAGGACATCGCACGCGCGCTCGCCGGCGCGCACGTGCTGGTGCTCGAGTTCAACTGGGATCCGGAGCTGATGCAGACGAGCCCCTACCCTGAAGCGCTGCGCCGGCGCATCAGCGGCGGCCGCGGCCACCTCTCGAACGAGCAGGGAGCGCGCATGCTGCGCCTGCTCGCGGGCGCCAACCTGCACACGCTGGTGATCGCGCACCTCTCGAAGAAGACCAACGCTCCCGCGCGCGCCCTCGAGGCTGCGCGCACCGAACTCGAGCGCGCCGGCCTCGGCCACGTGCGCACACTGATCGCCTCCCAGGAAGAAATCGGCCCCGAGATCGAGGTTTGACGATGCTGCTCCTGCCCCTGCTGCTCCTCGCCGCCCCGCAAGACCCGCGCGACCTCACGGCCGCCTTCGAGACCGAGCCCGGCCTCGAGGTGCGCCTGTGGGCCGACTCCCCGCAGCTCTACAACCCGACCGCGATGGACGTCGACGCGCGCGGGCGCATCTGGGTCACCGAGGCCGTCAACTACCGCCAGTGGCGCGGCCGCAATCCGGGCCTGCACCACGACGCAGGCGACCGCGTGGTGATCCTCGAGGACACCGACGGCGACGGCGTGTGCGACTCCTCCAAGGTCTTCGTGCAGGAGAAGGAACTCGTCGCGCCGCTGGGCATCTGCGTCGCGGGCGACAAGATCATCGTCTCGTGCTCGCCCGACCTGATCGTCTACACCGACAAGGACGGCGACGACGTGCCCGACTCGCGCGAGGTGCTGCTCTCCGGCTTCGGCGGCCGCGACCACGACCACGGCCTGCACTCGGTCGTGCAGGGCCCCGACGGCGACTGGTACGGCGCGGTCGGCAACGCCGGCCCGCACATCGTGACCGACAAGCGCGGCTGGAAGCTGCGCTCGGGCTCGATCTACCGCGACGGCGGACCGGAGCTGACCGACAACCATCCCGGTCTCGAGAGCGACGACGGCCGCGTGTACACCGGCGGCCTGATCTGGCGCGTCTCCCCCACAGGCGACCGGCTGCGCGTGCTCGCGCACAACTTCCGCAACGAGTACGAGGTGGCGCTCGATTCCTACGGCAAGCTCTTCACCAGCGACAACGACGACGACGGCAACCAGGGCTGCCGCACGCTGTGGGTCATGGAGGGCGGCAACTACGGCTACTTCAGCGCCGACGGTTCGCGCTACTGGAGCGCCGATCGCCGGCCCGGACAGAGCGTGCCCACCGCGCACTGGCACCAGGACGACCCGGGCGTGATGCCCACCTCGTGCATCGACGGCGCGGGCGGGCCGACGGGCGTGTGCGTCTACGAGGGCGGCCTGCTGCCCGAGCGCGACGTCGGCCTGGTGCTCGGCTGCGACGCCGGGCGCAACTGCGTCTACGCGCACCGGCCCAAGCGCGAAGGCGCGGGCTACGCGCTCGAGCACGGCGTGTTCCTCAAGGCCAAGGAGGATCCCAAGGACGATCTGTGGCGCTGGTTCCGCCCCAGCGACGTGTGCGTCGGCGCCGACGGCGCGATCTACGTCGCCGATTGGTACGACCCGGGCGTCGGTGGACACGCGGCGGGCGACACGCAAGCGCGCGGACGGATCCTGCGCATCGCGCCCAAGGGCGACCGCACGCGCGCGCCGAAGGTCGCGCTCGACACGCCCGAGCACGCCGCCGCGGCGCTGCGCTCGCCCGCGGCGAGCGTGCGCGGCCAGGCGCTCGCGCGCCTGCTCGCGGCCGGCCCGTCCGCGGTGCCCGCGCTCGATGCGCTGCTCGCCGACGCGAACCCGCGCGTGGTCGCGCGCGCGCTGTGGGCGCTCTCGGGCATGGGCGACCGCGGTCTGGCCAAGGTGCTCGCGCGGCGCGAAGATCCCAACCCCGAGTTGCGCGAGACCGTGTTGCGCGCCTGGCGCCACACCTACGAGCGGCTGCGCCTGGAGGAATCGCGCTCGCCCGACCTGCTCTTCCCCGAGGGCGCCACGCTCTCCGAGAAGGATTTGGGCGTGCAGCGCGAGCTCGCCGCCTGCGGGCGCTGGACGATCGACTCCACGGGCCGCTGGCGCGCGTTCACCGGTCTGGACCCGCGCCTCTTGCTCGACCGCTGGGACGGAACGGACCGCTGGGAGCTCGAGACGCTCTTCGAGGCCTACAACGGCCTGCCGGAGATGTTCTACACGCAGCGCGCGACGATCGAGAAGGATCCGCTGCAGTGGACGCCGCGCACGGCGCTGCTCGCCTGGCGCATCCACGCGCCCGAGTTCGTACCCGACCTGCTCGCGCGCGCGATGGCGCCGAGCCTCGACGCCGCGACGCGCCGCCAGGCGGTCGAGTCGCTGGCCTTCGAGAAGCAGCGCGAGGCGGCAGAGGCGCTGCTGACCGTGGCGCTCGGCGGACCCACGGACGTGCGTGAGCTCGCGCGCTGGTGGGTCGAACAGCGCGCGACGAACGACTGGGCCGCGTACGGTCTGGTGGCGCAGCTCTCGGGCGGCGAATCCGAGCCCGCGACGCTGGCCTGGAAGAGCGGCACGCTCAAGCAGGAGACGAAGGAGCTCGATCTCGAGCTCGGCCCCGCGCGGCGCATCGAGCTGCGCGTCGAACCGGGCGCGGGCGGCAACGGCTGCGACTGGAGCGACTGGGTCGCGCCGCGCTTGGTGATCGGCACCCAGGAGAAGCCGCTCACGAGCCTGCGCTACCTCTCGGCCGAGAGCGGCTGGGGCAGCGTGCACGTCGACCAGGACTGCGAGGGCGGCGCGCTCGCGCTCGCCGGCGGAAAGCCCGCCAAGGGCATCGGCACGCACGCGCCCAGTCGCATCGTGTACGAGGTGCCACCGGGCGCGACGCGCCTGCGCGCGAGCGTCGGCCTGGATTCGACCGGCCTCGAGAAGGGCTGCAGCGACGGCGTCGAGTTCCAGGTCTGGCTCTCCGGGCCGCGCGACACGCGCCGCGAGCGCGAGTTGCTCGGGACGCTCGCGCGCGCGGGCGCGTCCGAGGCCGATTTCGCGGCCGCCGCGCGCGAATTGTGCGCCACGCGCGAGGGCGGACTCGCGCTGCTCGGCCTGGCCTCCTCGGGCAAGCTCGTGCAGGCTGCGCGCGCGCCCTGCGCGACGGCGATGGCGGGCTGCCCCGACGGGAGCGTGCGCGCGCTCGCGCTGCAGTACTTCCCGCCCGCGGCCTCGAAGAAGTTCTCGACCTTCGAGGTGCTGCACCTCTCGGCCGACGCGCGCGCGGGCGAGAAGCTCTTCTTCGGCGAGAGCGCGCGCTGCTCGACTTGCCACGGCTACTACGGCCGCGGCGGCGAGATCGGTCCCGACCTCTCCTCGATCTCGACCAAGTTCGCGCGCAAGGAGATCCTCGAGGCGATCCTCGATCCGAGCGCCGCGATCGCCTTCGGCTACGAGAGCTGGCTGTTCGAGACACAGGACGGCGAGCTCGTGCCCGGCTTCCTCGTCTCCGACGGCGATCCGGTCGTGCTGCGCGACACCAGCGGACAGCGGCGCGTGCTGGCTGCCTCCGAGATCGCCGCGCGCAAGCGCCAGACGGTCTCCGCGATGCCCAGCGACGTCGCGGCGGGGCTCTCGGCGCAGGACCTGTGCGACCTCGTCGAGTTCGTCTCGACCAATCCGCGCCTGCCGGGCCGGCGCACCTCGGAGCAGTCGCTCTTCGACGGCAAGAGCCTCGCGGGCTGGAGCTTCCACAGCGAGGACCCCAAGGCGCGCCTGGAAGATGTGTTCCAGGTCACCGACGAGGGCGTGATCGACTGCAAGGGCCAACCGATCGGCTACATCCGCACCGAGCAGCAGTACACGAACTTCGAACTCTCGCTCGAGTGGCGCTTCGTGCCCGGCGAGAAACCGGGAAACTCGGGCGTGCTGATGCGCATGCACGGCGCGGACAAGGTCTGGCCCTCGAGCATCGAGGCGCAACTCGAGCACCGCAATGCGGGCGACATCTGGAACATCGACGCCTTCCCGATGCAAGTGGACCCACTGCGTACCGAAGGCCGCCGGACGACCAAATTGGCGCCCACCAACGAAAAACCGCTCGGCGAGTGGAACCGCTACGACATCCTGTTGGATGGCGGGGAACTGCGCCTGTGGGTCAACGGGGTGCTCCAGAACAGCGCCAGCTGGTGTGCGCAGATCCCCGGCTACCTGTGCCTGCAGTCCGAGGGCTCGCGGATCCAGTTCCGGAACCTGCGGATCACGCCCATCGAGCGTTGAGCGGAGGGGAGTGGATCTGGAGCCCCCGGCCCGGTATAGAAGTGCGCACCGGCGGGCGCGTGGCGCGCCTTCCCCCCTATCCAAGAAGAGAAGAACCACTCATGAAGAAGACCATCCTCGCCTGCGCGCTCGGCCTCGCCCTGCTCGGCACGAGCTGCCTGGGCCCCAACAAGACCTGGAACAAGCTCCACGACTGGAACACGAAGGCCACCGAGAACAAGTGGGGCAACGAGGCGATCTTCCTCGGCCTCAACATCATCCCGGTCTACGGCCTGTGCTACCTGGCCGACATCATCGTCTTCAACTCGATCGAGTTCTGGGGCGGCGACAACCCGGTCAAGTGATCGCCTGAGTCGCGTGCTCGACCCGAGCCACGCGCACTCGAGCACACCCGGCGCGGCCGGTTCATTTCCGGGCGTTGGGCAGGCGGTCGGGCCCGAACAACTCGTCGAGCCCGTAGAAGCCCGTCAGCCCGCGCTGCAGCTCTTCGTAGCCGCGCTCGCCCTCGATGCACCAGTGCGGCTTCAGGAACAGCCGGAAGATCTCCGCATCGCTGCGCCGGCGGCGGCCCTGCACCTGCGCGCGACGCTGCATCCAGTGCTCCCAGCGGCCGAGCAGGTCGTTCACCGCAAGCAGGTCGGCGACGCCCACGCGGCGCACGTCGACCTCGCTCTCGCGCGAGGAGCGCGCGCGGCCGAGCAGGCGCTTCATGCCCGCGGGTGCGGGATCCTCGGCGTGTTCGATGCGGAAGGACTGCTCGTCGGGGATGCCCATCATCATCCACGTGCGCCGCAGCGCGAGCGCGAAGAGCGGGCCGAGCAGGCGGCGCAGGTTCTCGTCGTCGTAGTTCTTGAAGCACGCCAGCATGGGGTTGCGCACCTGGATCAGGCGCAGCATCTCGAGCGGCAGACGCTTGCTGGTCGAGGAATGGTGGTGGTAGCAGACCGAGCTCGGCACGTAGTGCGACTCGTAGCCCTGCACCCACAGGCGCCAGCCCATGTCGACGTCCTCGTAGTAGGCGAAGAACTCGTCGTCGAAGCCGCCGCACTCGGCGAATACCTTGGCGTCGATGGCCATCGCGCCGCCGCAGGGGAAGAGCGTGCGCCGCGGCACGTCGTAGCGCGCCTCCTCGCTCTCGTCCATCCCGACCTGGATGCCCATGCCGTGGAAGTTCATCGCGCCGCCGGCGGAGTTGAGCAGCTTGCCGTCCCACGAGAGCATCTTCGAGGTCGTGGCGCTGCACTCGCGGCGCACGATCGGTGCGACGAGCTCGCGCAGCCAGTCGGGCTCGACGCGCATGTCGTTGTTCAGGAACACGAGCAACGCGGGGTTGCTGGCTTCGCGCACGCCCTGGTTGCAGCCCGCGGCGAAGCCCACGTTGCGCTCGTTGACGAACAGGCGCACGTTGGCGTGCTTCTGGCGCATCTCCTCGACGCTGCCGTCGGTCGAGGCGTTGTCGACCAGGATCAGCTCGATGCGCTCCTTGGGGTACTCGAGCGCGGCGAGCGACTGGAAGCAGCCTTCGAGGTGGTGGCGGCCGTTCAGGTTCAGGATCACGATCGAGACGCGCGGCAGCGCCTCGCTCGCGATGGGCGCGCCCGGCTGCACGCGCAACTCGAAGGGAAAACCCTCGGCGGCGCCCTCGGGCTCGCTCGCGTCGGGCTTGCCGAACCACTTGAACCAGCTCATGCGGGGAGACCTTCTCCGACGCGCGCTCGCGTGGCCAGCACGAGGCGCGAAATCCGTCCGTGGCAGCCCTCGAGCGGCTCCAGGCGCAGCACGCGCGCGAGCGCTGCGAGCTCCAGCTCGAGTTCGGCGCCGAAGGTCTCGTCGCTCGCGCCGGCGCGGCGCGCGGGGATCCGCCCCAGCTCCACGCCGTCCACGAGCACGCGCAGGCCCAGAGCGAGCGACGGCTCGGCGGCCAGCGCGAACTGCTCGACGCGCAGCGTGCGCGCTCCGCCCGCGGCGCCCGAAAGGTCGTACTCGGCGGCGGAGCCCGGGCGCAGGAGCAGCATCTGCGCGCCCTGCTGCTCGCAAGCTCCCTCGCGCCGCGCGCTGGCGATCCCGGCCCGCTCCCAGAGGGTGCGCGGACGCAGCGGCCGCGGTCCGAAGGATGCCTGGCGCGCGCACAGGGCGCGGTAGCGGTACTCGGTCGTGCGCCCGTCCTCCTCGAGCGTCTTGAGCGGCGGGAAGTCGCGCGAGAGCTCGGCGGCGAGCTCGGGCTCGTCGACGAAGCGCCGCAGCTTGGCCGCGAGGTCCCCCACGTCGCCGACGCGGAAGTGCAGGCCGTCGATGCCGTCGCGCACGAACTCCGCCATGCCGCCGATGCCCGAAGTGACGACCGGCGTGCGCAAGAGGTGCGCCTCGTGGATCGTGATCGGGGAATTCTCCCACCACAGCGAGGGCACGACGAGCACGTCGAGCTCGGCGTAGACCTCGGCCAGCCGGGCGTTGTCGAAGCGGCCCTTGAACTCGACGTTGGGCCCCGCGAGGCGCGCGAGCTCGGCGTGGTGCGCGTCCTCGCCTGGCTTGAAGTCGCCCCACACGTGCAGCACGGCGCGCTCGGGATCGAGCTCGCGCATCGCGCGCACGAGCGTCTGGTCGCCCTTGTACCAGACCAGCGAGCCGACGAAGCCGAAGCGCACGCGGCCCTTGGGATCCGGGCGTTTCTCGAGCGCCGCGAGGTGCCCGGTCGAGAGCCCGTTGTCGGAGAAGATCGTCGTGTGCGCGTCCAGACCGCCCTGCTCGACCAGCATCGCGCGCAGGAAGCGGCTGGGCGAGACGCGCAGCTGCGCGGCGGCGTAGCAGCCCACGACGTAGGGACGGCGCTCGACCATGTCGCCGAAGCCCTCCCAGCGCGCGCGCAGTTCGGGCGGCAGGATGCGGCCCTTGCGCGTGCCCTTCTCGAGCGCCTCCCACACGCGCGAGGTGACCTGCGCCATGCGCTTCAAGCGCGGGATCGAGCGCAGCCCGCGCTCCTTGACGCACAGGAAGCAGCCCGCGTCCATGCCGTCCTCGCAGCGCACGCCGTCGGGCCGGATCATCTGCACGCGCGCGCACAGCGCCCAGAAGTCGTGGCAGTGCAGCACGGTCGGCAGGTCGAGTTCGCGCGCGACGTGCACCAGGCCGGCGGAGAGGTGGATCAGGTGCTGAAAGTGCACCAGGTCGGGCTTTTCGCGCAGGAGCAGCGCGCCGAAGGCGGCCTCGATGCGCTCGTCGCGGTAGCTGTCGGCGATGCGCCGGTGCGGCTCGCGGCGCAGCATGCGCAGCACACGCAGGCCGCGGAATTCTTCTTCGCGCAGCGTGCCGTCGGGGCCCTCGCCGCGGTCGGTGCGGGCAAGCACGCTGACCCTGTGGCCGCGGCGCTGCATCTCGAGCGCGAGGTTGAGCGTGTAGATCTCCGTGCCGGCCCAGGCCTCGGGCGGGAAGCCGTGCACGACGTAAAGGATCGAGAGCTGCGAGCGCTCGAGCACGCGCGCGGGCGCGTGGCGCGCTTGCGCGAGGCCGCCCTCGTACAGGCCCTCGAAGGTCGCGCCGCGCAGGCGCGCGGCGAGCTCGAGCTGCTGGCCGTACTCCGCATCGGAGAGCCCGGCCGCCTGCAGCGTCTCGCGGTCGCGCGCGAGCTGGCGCTCGGCGAGCACGCGCGCGTCGGCCTTGCTCGCCACGCAGACGCGGTCGAGCCACTCGGCGTTGAAGCGTCCGTCGATGCGCGCGCGCTCGGCGGACTGCTCGGGCGAGTAGTCGTGGCTGTGCTCGACCGTGGCCTCGTCGTCGTACACGACCGTGTGGCCCGCTTCGAGCAGCGCGCGGGCGAGCAGCACGTCCTCGCCGAACCAGGTGCGCGCGAAGGGGCAGCGCTCCCACAGCTCACGCCGCAGCGCGCTGGCGACGTCGTTGAAGTTCCACAGCACGCGCTTCTCGTGCGCGCTCATCAGCGCGTAGGCCGCCAGATCGTGGATGCGCTGCTCGCGCCGGCCGGGCGCGTAGCCCGGGTCCTGGTTGGAGAAGATGCGCGTCAAGAGGTGCGCGTCCGGGCGCGGCACGTTGCGGCAGTAGGCCGCGGCGACGCGCTCGACTTCGAAGTTCGCCACCAGGCGCTCGAGCCAATCGCTCGAGCTGGGGATCGCGTCCTGGGTCAGGTACACGAGCAGGTCCCCTTGTGAGCGCGCCGCGAGCTCGTTGCGCGTGTCGCCGTGGTCGAACTCCAGGCCGTCGATCTGCAGGCGCTGGAACGGGACCGGGAAGTCCGCTTGCACGCGGCCGAGCAGCTCCCAGGTGCCGTCGGTCGAGCCCGAGTCGATCGCCAGGAAATCCCACGGGAGCGTGCACGTCTGGCCCGCGAGGGCGCGCAGGGCGCGTTCGAGGAACTCGATCCCCTGCCAGGTCGGCATGAGGACGGAAACCGTGCGGATGGGGCGCATGGCGTGGGGTTATCGGCGGGGGGGCCGGAAGAGTAGACCGTCCGCCGCGCCCCGCGGCTAGACCATCTCGCGCGTGGCCTCGGAGCCCGGAAAGGGATTCCGCCAGCCGCGGCTGCCATACAGCTGGCCGAGGACCTGCCCCGCGCGCAGGAAGGGCGAGCGCACGAGCGTCCCCCAGCCGCCGTGTGCGCGCACGTAGGCGAAATCGGCCAGGCACTCGTGCCCGAAGCCCCGCACGAGCCCAGCGAGCCCTGGACGCAGCCGGTGGCCGTGGGCGCGGCGGTGGAAGGCGGCGTCGACGCGGAAGCGCTCGAAGGCCGTGAGCGGTCCGTAGTGGTGTGCGTGCCGCACGACGCATTCGGGCGTGAAGCGCAGCTCCCAACCCAGGCCCAGCGCGCGCGCAGCCCAGGCGAAGTCCTCGCCGAAGACGAGCTCGGGGAACGGGAGCTCGCGCAGCGCGCTCGCGCGCACGGCGCTCGCGACGTTGCAGAAGCCGAGCATGCGCAGCGCCTCTTCGAGCGGCAGATCCTCGAGCTTGCTCCCGGAGGGCAGCGCGAAGAGCGCGGGCGCGCTCGCGGCCTGCGGACTCGCGAGCACGCTGCGCGCCGTCAGCGCGTCGTCCCCCGCATGGGGCAGGATGCGCGCGTAGCTGCCCGCGACGCGCTCCTCGGCGAAGGGCGCCACGAGCTTCTCGACGAAGTCCGCACCCTCGGGCAGCGCGTCCTGCGAGAAGAACACCAAGAACTCCCCGCGCGCGCGCGCGGCGAGCGCGTTGCGCGTGCGGCCGTGGCCGAACTGCGCGGGAGCGATCGACTCGACCGCGAAAGCGTGCGCGCGCAGGAGCTCGACACTGCCGTCGCTCGAGCTCGTGTCGGTCGCGAGGAACTCGATCCCGCCCTCGACGCGCTGCGCCGCGAGCACGGGCAGGAGCCGCGCGAGGTCGCGCTCCCCATTGCGCGTGGGGATCAGGATCGAGACGCGGGGTGCCCCCATGGTCGGCGATCAGCTGCTCTTGCGAGGCGCGGCACCGCGGAAGATCAGGAAGCCGATCAGGAGCAGGATCGCGAGGCCCCACAGGTCGCCGCCCCGGTCGCCGAGACCGAGCAGCAGCGCGAAGTCGGGGTGGTAGCCGAGCTCCTTGTCGTAGCCCTTCAGGAACGAGGTCAGCGCCGCCAGGATGCCCAGGATCGACGCGCCCGCGATCAGGCCCGAGCAGTAGAGCGTGCCCTCGCGCTCGTTCTCGTCGTCCGGCGTGCGCTTGTAGACCTTGTCCGAGATGAGGCGCGCGAGGCCGCCGAGGAAGACCGGCATGGTCGCGGCGAGCGGCAGGTACACCCCCACCGCGAAGGTCAGCGCGCGGAAACCGAGCAATTCGATGAAGCACGCGATCGCGACGCCGATCAGGATCAGGCCCCAGGGCAGCTTGTGCGTCAAGAGGCCTTCGATGACCGTCGCCATCAGCTTCGCCTGGGGCGCACGCAGCTTGCCGGCGCCGATTCCGTCCTCGCGCAGGATGCGCGCTTCGCCGCTGGGTGCGTCGACGAGGTAGATGCCCTCCTTCTGGCCCTGCGGCACCTCGTCGGCGTGCAGGCGCACGAACTGGTACTGCGCGTGGTCGGTCAGCGACTCGATCGACTGCGCGTCGGCGCGCAGCGCGGCGGGCACCGCGAACGGCTGTTCGAGCGGCGTCTCGGTGGTTGCCGACTGGTTGAGCAGGTAGGCCGTCCAGCCGACAGCCATGACCGAGGTCAGGACGCCGATCAGGAGCGCGCCCTGCTGGCGCACGGGCGTCGCGCCGACGAGGTAGCCGGTCTTCAGGTCCTGCGAGCAGGTGCCGGCGTTGCTGATCGCGATGCACACGATCGCGCCGATCATCAGCGCCAGGCGGCTGTAGGCCGAACCCTCCCAGCCGCAGAGCAGGAACGCGCCGCAGACGGCCATCAGCACGCCGATCGTCATGCCCGAGAGCGGGCACGAGGAGGAGCCCACCTCGCCCGTGATGCGCGAGCTGACGACCGCAAAGAGGAAGCCCAGCACCAGGATCAGGAAGGCTCCGAGCAGGTTCATGTGGAAGATCGGCACGCCCCAGATGAAGGCCACGATGCCGATTGCGCCGACGACCAGCACGGCGACGGGCGTGTCGCGCTCGGTGCGCAGCGTCGCGGCGACGGTCTTGGCGGCGCCGCCCAAGAGGCCGCTCGCGGAGGCGCGGATCGAGGAGACGATCGAGGGCAGCGCGCGGATCAGCGCGAAGATCCCGCCTGCCGCGACCGCGCCGGCGCCGATGTGGCGCACGTAGGCGCTCCAGATGTCGCCATCGCTCATCTCGGAGATCGGCATCGTGCCCGGGGAGAGCACACCGACCCCGTGGGCGCCGAAGAGCGCGATCATCGGGATCAGGATCAGCGAAGCGAGCAGCGACCCCGCGACCATCATCGTCGAGGTGCGGTAGCCGATGATGTAACCGACACCCAGGAGCTCGGGCGCGATGTCGCTCGCGAGTGCGGCGCCCTTGAAGCCGTGGATCGACGTCGCGATCGAGTCCTTGGCGCCGCGCAGCACGTTGATGAAGAGCTTGATGAAGGCGCCCACGCCCAGGCCGATGAAGACCTTGTTGGCGCTGGTGCCGCCCTCTTCGCCCGCCTCGAGGATCTCGGCGCAGGCCTTGCCCTCGGGGTAGCGCAGCACGCCGTGCTCCTTGACGATCAGGTAGCGCCGCAGCGGCACCATCATCAAGACGCCCAGCACGCCGCCCGTGAGCGCGATCAGCGTCGTCAGGCCGACCTGCAGCGGATAGCCGAGGAAGATCAGCGCCGGCACGCTGAACACCACCGCCGCCGCGACCGATTCGCCCGCCGAGCCCGTCGTCTGCACGATGTTGTGCTCGAGGATCGCGCGCTGGCCCTTGCGGCGCTTGATGGCCCAGATCGAGAGCACCGCGATCGGCACCGAGGCCGAGGTCGTGAGGCCCACGCGCAGCGCGAGGTAGGTCGAGGCCGCGCCGAAGACGACGCCCAGGAACGCGCCGAGCAGCAGCGCGCGCAGTGTCAGTTCGGGCTGGATCTCCCCCGCCGGTACGGCGGGCTCGAAGGCCGGGGTCGTCTCGCTCATGGGCTCACAACTCGAGCTTCTTCAGCGACTTCCGCACGAGCACGAAGCACAAGAGCGCGTACACGAAGAGCGCGCTCCACTGGCCGGCGCCGCCGAAGATCTCGAGCACATTCCACTTCTCGCCGATGCCGACGCTCGCAAGGAAGCCCTTGCTCCAGTCGCCCGAGGAGAGGATCGCGATCGTCAAACCGGCGATCGAACCGCCCGCGACGAGACCGGTCGAGTACAGCATGCCCGAGCTGAGCTCGCTCTCGTCCTTCTTGCCGCGGATCGCGTCCGTGACCCAGCGCATCGCGCCGCCGATGAAGATCGGGAAGGTGGTCGACATCGGCAGGTAGGCGCCGACGGCCCAGGCGAGGCCCGAGACGCCGCAGAGCTGGATCACGAGCGTCATCGCCGCGCCGATGGCGATGAAGCCCCAGGGCAGGTCGCGCGAGAGCACGCCCTTGATGATCGTCGCCATCAGGGTGCCCTGCGGCGCCGAGAGCTTCTCGCCGCCGATCGGGCCCATGTTCGAGTGGTGCAGCGCGAGGATCGTGACGCCGATCACGAGCGTCGCGACGACCACACCGATCACCAGGCCGATCTGCTGGCGGATCGGCGTCGCGCCGACGAGGAAGCCCGTCTTCAGGTCCTGGCTCGTGGCGCCGGCGTTGGCCGCCGCGATGCACACGATCGCGCCGACACACAGCGCGACGCCCTGGTAGGCATCGCCGCCCATGCCGACCCACAGGAAGATGACACAGGTCCCGAGCAGCGTCGCGATCGTCATGCCCGAGATCGGGTTCGAGGAGGAACCGATCAGGCCGACGATGCGCGAGGAAACCGCGACGAAGAAGAAGCCGAAGACGAGGATCAGCACGCCGGTCAGGATGCTCGGCAGGAAACCGCCCATGGGCAGGATCGGCAGCACGGCCAGCACCACGACCAGCGCCAGCGAGCCGACCAGCACCCAGGTGATCGGAATGTCGCGCTCGGTGCGCTTCTGAACCGGACCGCCGCCGCCACGGTTGGCGCGCACCTCGCGCAGCGAATCGCGCACGGAGGAGTAGATCGTCGGCAGCGTGCGCAGGAGCGTCAGCAGTCCGGCCATCGCGACCGCGCCGGCGCCGATGTAGCGGATGTAGGCGCGGTAGTACCAGTCGGCCGGCGAGTGGCCCTCGATCCAGCCCTGGGTGAAGCCGAGCTTCGCGAGATCGGCGTGCACCGTCGCGTCCGGCACGAACATCGAGAGCAGCGGAATCAGCACCAGCCAGGACATCACCGAGCCCGAGACCATGATCCCGGCGATGCGCGGACCGATGATGTAGCCCACGCCCAGGTACTCGGGCGTCACCTCGGAGGCGAGCGTGGCGTTCGGGAAGACGGCCTTCGGACCGCTGACGAAGGCGAAGACCTCTTTCCAGAGCAGGCCGAGCTTCTGCAGCAGCGTGTAGGCGATCGCCATCCAGAACCCGGCGAAGACGGTCTTCGCCATCTCGCCGCCGCGCTCGCCGGCGATCAGCACCTCGGCGCAGGCAGTTCCCTCCGGGTAGGGCAGCGTCGCGTGCTCCTTCACGATCAGCGCGCGGCGCATGGGCACCATCAGCAGCACGCCCAGGATGCCCCCCACCGCGGCGAGCGTCATGATCGGCAGGTAGCGGAAGTACTGCTCGCCACCCGCGATGAACAGGAAGGCCGGCGTCGTGAACACGACGCCCGAGGCGATCGACTCGCCCGCCGAGCCGATCGTCTGCACGATGTTGTTCTCGAGGATGGTCGACTTCCCGATGCGCTTGAAGACCGCGATCGAGAGCACGGCGATCGGGATCGAGGCCGAGACGGTCAGACCCGCGCGCAGCGCGAGGTACACGGTCACGGCGCCGAAGAGGATCCCGAAGAGCGCGCCGAGCACCACCGCCTTGGGTGTGAACTCGGGGATGTTCTGCTCGGCGGAGATGTAGGGCTTGTGCTCGACCTCAGGTTTCGAGGTCTCGTCCGCAGCGGGGCCGTGTCCCAAGGCGCTCCTCCTGGAAGGTGGATGTGGGAGGCGCGCGCGGCGCCTCCACGGGGGGGAGCGCGGATGCTATCGCCCCGGATGGGGCGTTCCAAGCCGCTCCCTCAGGGCGTGACGCGCCAGAGCACGCCGTCGGTGCCGTCGAGCACGTACAGCACGCCGCTCGAGGTCTGCGTCAGTGAATAGAGGTGGCCCGCCGGAAAATTGGGCGTCGTCACAGCGGTTGCGCAGTCCACCGAGAGCGGGCAGTCGCAGGTTCCATCGGCCTGCTTGCGGCGCAGGACGCCCGTGCCCGCGTCGATCCAGTAGAGCTCCCCCGCCGAGGTCGAGAGCGGCGAGAGCGGCGTGTCGAGCTCCGCGCTCGCGGCGGGGCCCTCGGTCGTGCCCTGCGTGCCGGAGCCGGCGACGGTCGCAACGCTGCCGAACCAGCCGCCGAAGGGGTTGGGCCCGCTGATCGTCACCGAGCGCAGCCGCTGGCCGGCGCCGTTGTCGCCGCGCTCGGAGAGGATCACGCTCTGACTGCAGCCCAGCGTCACGCCGCAGGGCGTGTCGAAGGCGGCGAAGGCGACGCTGCCGTTCGAAGCCCCGGCGGTGCCGGTGCCGGCGAGCGTGCTCACGACGCTCACGCCGTTCTGCGTGGAGACCAGGCGCAGCGCGTGGTTGCCGACGTCGGCGACGAGCACCGAGGGCTCGCTCTCATTGGTGGTCGCCAGCTGCGTCGGCGCGCCGAAGCTGAAGCGCGCGCTCGCCGCGAGGCCGTCGGCAAAGCCCGGCGTCTCGTCCGGCAGACCGGCGTAGATCCCGAGCGTGTTCACGTTCGTGCGGTCGCAGGTGATCAGCGTGTTCGAGTCGTGCTCGACGAGCACCAGATGCGTCGCGTCGAGCACGGCGACGCCCGAGAGCTCGGGCGTGCCCGAGAGGCCCGAGAGCGAGAGCAGGAAGGCCACGGCGCCCGCGCCGACGAGCTCGGTCTCGACCGGGCTCGCGCCCGAGACGTCGATCGCGACGACCGTCGCGTCCTGACCGGTGGCGTAGAGCAGCTCCGCGCCCTGCGCCGCGGTGAGCTGCGAGTACGCGCCGGGCACGAGCGTCGCGAGTGGCACCGCGACGGGTGCCTGCGGCGCCGTGAAGACCTGGTTGGGGCCGACGCAGCCGCTCGCGCCGAGCGTGCTGGGCGTGAGCGTCGGTGCCCCGTTCGAGCTGCCGTCGCTCGAGGCGTTGCGGCAGGCCGGGACGAGGCTCGTGGCGAGGATCAGCGCGCAGATGCGGGGACGCGGGAACATGCGCGCAGTCTCGCTCGCGCATGTTCCCGAGGCAAGCGCACAGCGCGCGCGAGCGCTACTTGACCGGGAAGCCGCGCTTGCGCATCAGCGCCGACGTGCCCGGATCGCGGCCGCGGAAGGCGCGGTAGCCCTCGGCGGGATCGACGGTGTTGCCGACCGAAAAGACGTGCTCCTTGAGCTTCTTCGCCGTCGCGGGATCCCAGGGGCTGCCGGCCTCGACGAAGGCCTCCCAGGCGTCCGCCGCGAGCGTGTCCGACCACAGGTAGCAGTAGTAGCCGGCCGCGTAGCCGTCGTCGGCGAACAGGTGCAGGAACTGCGTCGTGCGGTGGCGCATGACGATCTCCTTGGGCATGCCGAGCTCCGCCAGCGTGTCGCGCTCGAAGGCCGCGGGGTCGATCGGCTTGTCGGGCGTCGCGGCGAGGTGCAGCTTCATGTCCACCAGCGCGGCCGAGAGGTACTCGACCGTCGCGAAGCCCTGGTTGAAGGTCGAAGCGCGCTCGATCTTCTCGACCAGCTCGTGCGGCATCGGTTGGCCGGTCTGGTAGTGCAGCGCGAACTGGTTCAGCACCTCGGGCGTCTCGACCCAGTGCTCGAGCACCTGGCTGGGGAACTCGACGTAGTCGGTGAAGACCGCGGTGCCCGAGAGCGAGGGGTAGTCGACGTTCGAGAGCAGGCCGTGCAGCGCGTGGCCGAACTCGTGGAACATCGTGGTCGCGTCGTCCCAGCTGATCAGCACCGGCTGCCCGGGCGTACCCTTCACGAAGTTCGTGTTGTTCGAGACGATCGTCGTGATCGGCTGGTCGAAGCGCTCCTGGTTGCGGTAGGCGTTCATCCACGCGCCCGAGCGCTTGCCGTTGCGCGCATAGGGATCGAAGTACCACAGGCCGACGTGCTTGCCGTTGGCGTCCGTGACCTCGTAGACCTGCTCCTCGGGGACGACGGTCGCGATGCCCGAGAGCGGCTTGAACTCCAGGCCGAAGAGGCGCTTGGCCGTGTAGAACAGCGCGTCGCGCATCTTGTCCAGCTGCAGGTAGGGCGTCATCGCGTTCTGGTCCAGGTCGTACTTCGCCTTGCGCACCTTCTCGGCGTAGTAGCGGTAGTCCCAGCCCTCGATCGTGATGCCCGCTCCTTCCTTGTCGGAGAGCGCCTGCATGTCGGCGACTTCCTCGTGCACGCGTGCGACGGCCGGCTTCCAGACGTCCTCCATCAGTTTGAGCGTCGCCTCGGGCGTCTTGGCCATCGACTGGTCCAGGCGCCAGTGCGCGTGCGAGGCGAAGCCCAGGAGCTTCGCGCGCTCGGCGCGCAGCTCGAGGATCTGCGTGATCAGCTGCTTCGTGTCGTGTGAATCGCCGTTGTTGCCACGGCTGTAGAAGTTGCGCCAGACCTTCTCGCGCAGGTCGCGCCGGTCGGAGTAGGTCAGGAAGGGATCCATGCTCGAGCGCGTGTTGAGGATCGCCCACTGGCCCGGCTTGCCGCGCGATTCGGCGTTGGCTGCGGCCGCGCTCTTGACCGAGTCCGGCAGCCCGGCGAGATCGCTCTCCTGCTCGAGGAACATCACGTAGCCGTTCTCGTCGGCCATCACGTTCTGGTTGAAGCTCGCGAAGAGGCTCGCGAGGCGCGAGTTGATCTCGGTCATGCGCGCCTTGCTCTGGGCGTCGAGCTTCGCGCCGGCGTGCACGAAGTTCGAGTAGTCCAGCCACACCAGGCGCTGCTGCTCGCTCGTGAGCTTCGAGCGCTCGCGCGTGGCGTAGACCGCGGCGATGCGCGCGAAGAGCTTCTCGTTCTGGACGATCTTGTCGCCGAACTCGGAGAGCTTGGGCGCCATCTCGTTCTCGACCGCCTGGAACTCGGGCGTGCTCATCGTCGACTGGTAGATGTCGAAGACGGTGCGCACGCGCGCGAAGCTGCGGCCGGCCTTCTCCATCGCCGCGATGGTGTTCTCGAAGTTGGGCGCGGCCTTGTCGTTCGCGATCGCGTCGATCTCGGCCAGGTTCTCCGCCATCGCGCTCTCGAGCGCGGGCTTGAAGTCGGCGATGCGCACGCTCGCGAGCGGCGGCAGGCCGCCGAAGGGACCGGACCAGGGAGCGAGCAGCGGGTTGCTGCTGGCGGGCTTTGCGGGGCTCGTGGGGCTCGGAGAGTTCGTCACGGAGTTGCAGCCGAGGAGGGCCAGGAGGGAGAGGACAGGGAGGAGGCGCGTCATGGCGCGGCAGGATACCCGCCGCGCGGCGCGCGAGCACGCCTGCTAGGCCGTCTCCTTGCCCGCGCCCGCCGGCGCGGGTTCGGACAAGCGCACTTCCTTGCCGTCGCTGGTCAAGTGCCGCGGCGAACCCTCCTCCTGCGTGAAGAGGTGCACGGGCTTCCTCCACATCTGCGCCAGCGTCTTGAGCGTCTCCCCCGCCGCGGCGAGCTCGAGGTCGCGGCCGTCGTGGTGGTGCTCGAGCGCCAGCTCGCCGCGGCCCTGGTGGTCGTCGTCGACGAGCTCGATGCGCGGCATGCCGGCCCACGAGAACTGCTGCAGCAACTTCTCCTTGACGGTCTTCCAGTCGCGCTCGAGCACTTCGGTGCGGCCCGTGCGGCTGTTCTTGCCGTAGACGAAAAACCCGCTCTTCTCGGCGAATTCCTCATCGGCGAGCTCGTCGAGGAAGCTCGCGTCGTTGTGGATGCGGCGCAGGCGGAAGAGGTCGAGGCCGCGCTCCTGGGCGTGGCGCCAGAGCTCGATGCCGAGCTTGTAGGGGTTGAGCTGTCCGGGTGCGGTGGCCGTCGCGCCGCTGTGGCAATCGGCGAAGTCGACCACCTCGGAGGGCTCGAGCACGCCGCCGGTCAGGATGCGGCTGTGCCAGAGCGAGGCCCAGCCCTCGTTCATGACCTTGGTCATGCGCTGCGGCAGGAAGTAGTAGGCCTCGTCGCGCACGATGCGCACGATCTCGCACTGCCAGGGCTCGAGCTCGCAGCGCTCGATCAGGAATCCGAGCACGTCGTGCGTGGGCAGCTCGGCGCGCGAGCGTTCGCGTTGCGGCGTCCCGCTGCGGCGTTCGCCGCCCTGCATGACCGCGTCCAGCGAACGGCGCGCGCGCTCGACGGCGCCGCTGCGCTCGTCCTCGCCGCGGCGGTTCTGCATGTACTCCCGCAGCGGCAGGAAGGGATCGACGAGGTTGTCCAGCGCCAGCGCTCGGTCGAGGAAGATCTCGACCGTGTCCTGTCCCAGGCGATCGATGAATTCGCGCAGGCGCGTGGCGTGGTCGGCCATGCGGTCGAGCATCTTGCGCTCGGTCGGCTGGAACCAGACGTTGTGCTTGAAGAAGTCGGCGTGGCCGCAGACGTGCGCGATCACGAGCTTCTGCTCCATGTCGGAGTTCGTGCGCACGAGGTAGGCGTAGGCCGGGTCGTTGTTGATCACGAGCTCGTAGATCTTCGAGAGCCCGTACTTGTGGCCCTTCTCGAGGCGCTCGTAGTCCATGCCGAAGCGCCAGGAGGGATAGCGCACGGGGAAGCCGCCGTAGGCCGCGAGCGCGTTGACGTCACTGGCGTCGACCATCTCGAAGACGATGTCGAGGAAGTCCAGGCCGCGCGCGCGCGCGATGGCCTGGATGCGCTGCACCTCGTCGCGCAGGCCGGGCGGCAGCTCGTTCGCGCGGCTCATTTCAACGTCCCCGCCCCAGGAACTCGCGGATCGCGTCGGCGATGCCCTCGCGGTCGTTGATCGAGGCCGTGACGAGGTTCTCCGTGCCGACCAGCGCCGCGTCGAGGTCCTTCTTGAATTGTCCCGAGCCGTAGGCGCTCTTCACCTGGCCGTAGCAGAACTGGTTCACGCGCGGCAGCAACTCGTCGCGCAAGAGCGACACGCAGCGCTCGGTGTCGCGCGCCGACCAGTTGTCGCCGTCGGAGTAGTGGAACGGGTAGATGTTCCAGTCCTCGGGCCGGTACTTGTCGAGCACCAGCTGCAGCACCAGCTCGTAGGCCGAGGAGATCTTGGTGCCGCCGGATTCGCGCAGGTGGAAGAAGGACTGCTGGTCGACGATCTTCGCCACCGCGTCGTGGACGATGTAGACGACCTCGAGGTTCTTGTACTGGCTGCGCAGCCAGGTGTCGATCCAGAAGGCCTTGATGCGCACGATGTCCTTCTGCTCGCGGCCCATCGAGCCCGACACGTCCATGACGTGGAAGATCACGGCCGAGGAGTCGGGCTGCGGCTGGCTCTTGCGCCAGCGAAAGCGCTCGTCCTCCGCGATCGGCACCACGCGCGGATCGGAGAGATCGAGCTTGCCGCTGGCGATCTCGCGCCGCAGCGCGTTGCGGTAGGTGCGGCGGAAGTGGCGCAAGGAGCGCGGGCCGCGCTCGCGCAGACCGCTGTAGCGGCCGCCCTCGCTGTCGATGCAGCGGTCGCCGCGCGGACGGATGTCGGGCAGCTCGAGCTCCTCGCCGAGCATGCGCGCGAGCTCCTCGAGCTCGACCTCGACCTCGAACAGGTGCTGGCCCTCCTGCTCGCCGGCGGCGCCCGCCCCCTCGCCCTCCTTGGGTTCGCCCTCGACCGGATCGCCCTTGTCGCCGGGCCCCTGGCCGACGCCCTTCTTGTTTTCGCCAAAGCGCAGGCGTGGCAACTCGATCTGCGGGACGGGGATCGAGACCGCGTGCTCGCCGCGCCGGCCGAGCAGTTCGCTCGTGGAAAGGTACTTGCGCAGGTCGCCGCGCAAACGCCCGCGCACGATCTCGCGGAAGCGCGCCCGATCGCGTTCGATGCGGAACATGCGTGCCCCTCTCCCGCCGCTCAGGCGGCCTGCGGCACCTCGCCGCCGCGCTTGGCTTCGCCGCGCGAGAACAGACTGGCGACGTAGTGCAGCACCTCGTCGGCCGCGACCTGGTCGTACCCGAACTCGCGCATCAGCCGGTCGCGGATGACCGCGATCTTCTCCTGCGCGTCGGGATCGACGACGGTCGAGACGAGACTGGTGAGCTGGATCGTGTCGCGCCGGTCCTCGAAGGTCTTGAGCTCGAGCGCGCGGCTCAAACGCGCGTTCTCGCGGTAGTCGAAGGTGCCGCCTTCGAGGTGCACCGCGGCGATGTAGTTCATCAGCTCGTGGCGGAAGTCGCCCTTGCGCGACTCAGGGATCTCGATCTTCTCCTCGATCGAGCGCATCAGGCGCTCGTCGGGATCGCTCTCGCGGCCGGCGGGATCGACGACCTTCTCGCGCGTGACCCAGGCCTTGACGTTGTCGATGTACTTCGAGCACAGGCGCCCGATGGCTTCGGCGTCGGCCACGATCGCGACCTGCACCTCGTGCTTGACGATCTCCTCGTACTCCTCGCGCGCGCTGGCGACCAGTTGCACGTAGCGCTTGCGCGTCTCCTCGTTCGAGACCAGGCTGTGGTGGCGCAGGCCCTCCTCGAGCGCCTCGAGCACCTCGAGCGGACCGACGCTCTGCACCTGCGAGGCGAGGCAGGTCGCGACGCGGTCCTGCACGTAGCGCGGCGAGATGCCCTGCATGCCCTCGCGCGGAGAGGCCTCGCGGATCTCCTTCACCTGTTCGGGGTGGAAGCCCTGCACTTCCTGGCCGTCGTAGAGCTTGGCCTTCTGCAGCAGCGAGAGGCTCGGGTGCGTCGGATCGTCCAGGCGCGTGAGCACGGCCCACAGCGCCGCGATCTCGAGCGTGTGCGGCGCGAGGCTCGTGCCGCTCGTGCGCTTCTTGCCGAACTGGCGGCGGTAGATCCCGACCTCCTCGGAGTAGGCCAGGTTGTAGGGCACGTCGATCTTGATCGTGCGGTCGCGGAAGGCCTCCATCAGGTCGTTCGCGGCGAGCTTCTTGTACTCCGGCTCGTTGGTGTGGCCGAGGATCACCTCGTCGATGTGCGTCTGCGCGAACTTGCGCGGCTTGATCGTGTGCTCCTGCGTGGCGCCGAGCAGGTCGTACAGGAAGGCCACGTCGAGCTTGAGCACCTCGACGAATTCGAGCAGGCCGCGGTTCGCGATGTTGAACTCGCCGTCGAAGTTGAAGGCGCGCGGATCCGAGTCCGAGCCGAACTCGGCGATCTTGCGGTAGTTCAGGTCGCCCGTGAGCTCGGTCGAGTCCTGGTTCTTCTCGTCCTTGGGCTGGAACGTGCCGATGCCGACGCGGTCGCGCTCGGAGAGCACCAGGCGCCGCACCTTGACGTGGCCGACGACCTTCTGCCAGTCGCCGCCGTGGCGCTGCATCAGCAGCTGCTGGTAGTAGCGGCTGACCGGGTCGAGTTCGCCGTCGATGCGGATGCGGTAGTCGCGCTTCTGCTTGCGGTTGAGGCGTTCCTCGACCACGCGGCGTGCCTCCTCGGGCACGAGCAGCAGCGGCTCCTGGTTCATCGGCGAGGGCACCTCGACGCCGTCGACGCTCCAGGTGAAGGTGTAGAGCGCGCCTTCCTCGGTGCGCGAGTAGGCCTCGAGCCCGCGCTTCAAGAGGCGCGCGATCGTGCTCTTGGAGGAGCCCACCGGCCCGTGCAGCAGGATCACGCGCCGTTCGGGGCCTAGACCGCGCGCGCCCGCGCGCAGCGTCTGCACCAGGCGGTCGAGCGGCGCGTCCAGACCGAAGACCGCGTCCTCGCCCTCGCCCAGCGGATCGTCGAAGAGCTTCCAGCGCACCGGCGCACCGCGGCGCTGCGGCCGCACGCAGCCGTGGCTCTCGATCATGTCGAGCAGGCGCTGCCAGGCGTTGCGCGCGAGCAACGGGCGCGCCTCGACCAACTGCAGATACTCCTGGAAACTGCCCTCCCAGTTCGCCGCCGCCCAGCTCGAGCCGGGGAGGTTGTCGCGCACCAGGTCGAAGATCGGTTGGTTTTGCTCGCTCATGGACTGGCGTTCCGTCGCCTCGGGGAGGCCTGGGGGGGGCACTTCCCCCCCATCGTCGCGATCCCCTGAAAGCTGTAGTCCTCGGGCCGGACCCTAGGACGCGCGGGCTGGGCTTCCGAGGGAGCGGGGTTCATTCCTTGGACGGGAACCCTGCGGATCGTGGAAGATCGCGGGCATGGAGCTCCTCGGCACTCTTCTGCGCGCCTGCCTGTTCGCCAGCCTCGTCAGCGCCCCACTCGCCTGCGATTCGCCCGGCGGCGCGGAGCTGCACTTCGATTCGGAACGCTGCTGGAAGGACCTGGAGCACATCGTCGCCTTCGGCGCACGCCCGGCCGGATCCAAGGAGCTCGGCGAGCTGCGCAAATGGCTCGTCACCGAGTTGCAGGCGACCGGAATGGAGCCCAAGCGCGAGGCCTTCGAAGCGCAGACGCCCGCCGGCCCGATCGCGATGGAGAACGTCTACGTCGATCTCGCCGCGGCCGACCCAAGGCGGAGATGGTGATCCTCGCCTCGCACTACGACACCAAGCTCGCCCGGGGACGCTTCGCGCGCCCCTTCGTCGGCGCGAACGACGGCGGCTCGAGCACGGCCGTGCTGCTCGAACTCGCGCGCGCGCTGGCGAAGGCCGGGCCGCGCACGCTCACCTACCGCTTCCTGTTCCTCGACGGCGAGGAGGCCGTGCGCTGGGACTGGGCCGGCGAGGACAACACCTACGGCTCGCGCCAGCACGCGCAGGCGCTCCCAGCGGGCGCCGCGGCGCAAGTCGCGCGTTCATCCTGCTCGACATGGTCGGCGACCAGGAGCTCAAGATCTTCCGCGACACGAACTCCGACCGCCGGTTGCAGACCATCTTCTTCGACGCCGCGCGCAAGGCCGGTCTGGGCAAGCACGTCGACGGCACCGCCGAGGAGATCAGCGACGACCACCTGCGCTTCCGCGACGCGGGCATCCCGACGCTCGACCTGATCGACCTGGATTTCGGGCCGGGCAACTCCTACTGGCACACGCCCGACGATTCGCTCGAACACTGCTCGAAGGACTCGCTCGACGTGGCGGGCAAGCTCGTGCTCGCGGGGCTGCCGGGCCTGGAGAAGGATTTCCGCAGGACGCGCTAGGCGCGCGCGCTCACTTCCCGGACGCGACCACCGAGACCAGCGGCTGCGCCAGGCGCAGCGAGCCCGAGCGCAGCGAGTCGAAGTCGAGCACCAGCGTCGAGCGCTCCTCTGCCTCGAGCACCAGGCGCAGCGTGCACTCCTCCCCGCCCGCGAGCGCGTCGAGGAACAGCGGCGGCGCGCGCAGCGGGAGCTCCTCGAAGCTCTCGCGCTCGCCGCTGCGCGCGGCGGCGCTGATCCAGCGCGCACCCGAAACCTTGAGCGAGAGCGAGCGCGGGCGCACGAGCGGCCGCTGGCCCTCGCCGGCGGTCGAGAAGAAGCCCGCGTTGCGCACCGGCACGTCGACGAGCCAGGTCGTGTTCGAGAGGCGCTCGATGCGCAGCGGGCCGGCGACCAGGTGCGGCAGCGCGCCCGCGCGGCGCGCGACGAGCGTGGCGGGGTCGCTGCTCGAGAGCTCTCCGGGCAGAGGGACCTCGAGCAGCAGCACCGGCAGCAGCAGCTCGTTCGCGGCGAAGCGTTCGAGGCTCGCGGGAAGCGAAGCCAGTTCGCGTTCGGAGAGCTTGCGCATGTTCGCGCCGGCGGGGCTCGCGTCGTCTCCCGCCCCGGGCGCGGCCGCGCGCTCGCCTTCGCGCGCCAGGAGGATCGCGCAGGCGATGTTGCTGCGGCGCTGCAGGAACTCCGCGATCGAGCGCGACTCGGCGCGCGAGAGCGGGTACGGGCCCTGGCCGCTCGCTGCACCGCCGCGCGCGTCCCAGCCCTGCGGGAAATCGCGCGCGAGTTCGACCGCGGGACCGGCCTGCAGCTCGTCGGCCGGCCCGTGCAGCGCGCGGTCGGGCTCGGGCAGCGCGATCAGGTAGAGCGCATTCTCCTTCAGGAACTTCGTCCAGGCGTCGCTCGGCTGCGCGCACAGCGCGGCAACCGAGTCGAGGAACACGAAGGAGGCGGGCGGCGGGAGCTCGGCGGTCGCGGCGCCCGCGGCGAAGGGCGAGCGCGGGTCGAGCGTCGCGAAGAAGGCCGGACGGTGGTCGCGCTCGGCGCCCGCGTGCTCGCCGAGCGCGAGTACGACGAGTTCGCGGCCTGCGCGCGTCTTGCCGATCGAGAAACGCTCGATGCGGTCGGGGTAGGCGTGCGCCAGAGCGTCGAGCGCGGCGAGCCAGGCCTGCTCGTCGACGCGGCCGCGCGCGTCGCGCGGGAGGGCCGCAAAGGAAGGAACGCGCACCGGCGCGTTCTCCTGCGCGGCCGCGCTCGCGGGCGGTTCGACGACGGGCGCCGGCGGCGTCTGGACGGGCGGCGTCTGGACGGGCGGCGTCTGGACGGGCGGCGTCTGCACCGGCGTCTGCACCGGGGTTTGGACAGGCGGATCCTGCGCCGGAGCGGGCGGCGGGTCCTGCAGCGCGAGGACGAGCGCAAGTCCGATCGCGAACCAGCTCACGGCTTGACCTCGCGGCGGATGGGTGCGGTGAACGGGCTCTGGATCGCGACCTGGAAGACGGAGTTCGGCGGCGCCGTCGCGACCCAGCGCAGCTCGCGCGAACTCGCGCCGCCGGGCAGGTCGGGCAGCAGGATCTGCTCCTCGCCTACGAGCAGGCGTGCGCCGGGCGGCAGCACGAGCGCGAGCTCGAGCGAGGCCGGACGGACGGCGAGCCCGGGGCTCTTGGCCCAGTTCGCGCTGGTCGAAAGTGCGCTCGGCAGGCGGCCCTTGTTCTCGACGCGCACGCGGATCGTGCACACCTCGCCGTCGCGCTTGCGCTCGACGACGCGCACGTCGAGCGCGGGCAGCGCGCGCAGGCATTCGAGCACGAACGCGCCGCTCGGGCCGACCGCCGCGCCCAGGCTCTTCTCGGGCGGATTGAGGCGCAGGAGCGGATCGAAGCCGCCGACGAGCGCGGTGCGTCCGCCCTCGAGCTCGACGGGGTGCCAGTCGGTGAAGCCGATGCCGCCGCGCGTGTTGTCGAGCCAGTGCATCCAGGCCAAGCCAACCTCGTCGGGCGGCGGCGGACTGCTGTCGGACTGCGCGTGCGGTTCGTCCAGGCGCGCGTCGGTCAGGTTGACCGAGCGCGCGCCCGGCCCCGACTCCACCAGCGGGCCCCAGAGCGCGACCTCGGCGCCCATCGCGCCCAGCACCTCGTGCACCCACTCGAGCGCGGCGCCGGGCTGCGCTGCGCCGTGCGCCTGAGCCAGCGTGCGCGCCTGCACGTACGCGCGGTTGCTCGTGCGCGCGAGCAGGCTCGCGAGCGTGTCGCAGGCATTGGCCTCGAGCGGCGGTCGTGCGGTTCCCTCGGCGGAGGCGAAGGCGATCTCGCCGTGCTCGCCCTGGAAGAGCAGCACGAGCACGGTGCGCCGCGCGAGCCACAGGTCGGCGAGCGCGCGCGCCAGCGGCGCACTGAGCGGCAGCGGGCGCGACCAGGTCGCCGTGTCGCGCTTCTCCCAGCCCACGGGAAAGGAACGGTCGAGCTGGATGCCGCCGGGCGGGTCCTCGTTGTAGCGGCCGTCGCCGTCGTCGTCGCGGCCCTCGACCAGGCGCTTGTAGCGCACTGGATCGAAAGGTCGCGCGCGCACGAGCAAGCGCGGATCGCTCGAGCGCGTCCACTCGCCGTCGGGGTCCTCGATCAGCATCTCGAGGATCGCGCCGTCCTTGTCGAGGTCGTCGGGCCCGTCCTCGTCGACGCGGCCGTCGCCGTCGTCGTCCACCGGCGTCAGATCGCGGCCGTCGCCCTTGCCCGAGCGCGCGAGCTCGAGCGCGTCGGGCGAGGCGCAGGGCAGCGCGCAGATCGCGATGCCGGCGGGCAGCTCGGCGGCGTGCGCGAAGAGCTCGGAGCAGGCCTTGAGCACCGCCTCGCAACCCGAGTACGAACGCCCGTCGAGGCCTCCGACGAGGAACACGGTCGGCCGCGATGCCAGTTCGGCGCCCTCAGGGTTGCCGAAGGCGATCCCGTGCACTGCGTGAGCGCCCGCGGAGGTACCCAGTTCGAGGCGTTCGACCTGCAGCGCGCCCGGGCTGCTCGCCAGAGCCTCGACGAAGGCGTCGATCTCGGCCTGCGAGTGGTAGCGCGGCGCCCAGACGGGCGGCACGCTCGCCTGCGGGGCGGCCGCCGGGGTCGGGACAGCAGCGGCGGGCGGGGTCTCCTGCCCCCCCGAAGGCTCGGCGGGCGGCTCCTGGACGGGTGGGGCGGGTGCGGGGGCGGGGGCGGGTGCGGGGTCCTGGAGCCGGGGCGAGGCCTGGGCGCCGGGGCGGCCCAATGCGCAGCCGAGCACCGCGGCTAGCGCCACGGGCCGCATCCATTGCTGCCTCCGCCCTCGTTGCATCTCCCTGGTGTTCCTTGCCTCGCGCTCGCCCGTGTCCAGCTATCGCACGCACCGCCGGGAGCGC
>JADJLZ010000008.1 GCA_016709875.1 Planctomycetota bacterium
GCCTAGCTGGTCAATTCGGATGGAAGTGCTCTCACGCGTATTGACCGATGCGGTCGTAAAATCGCATCACGCTTGCCTTGCTTGGAATAATTGTGAGTATCGTGACTTTATGGCGATAGTCGAATCCTCCCCAGTGTATCCGTATTCAGGGCCTTTGTAGCTATTTCCATCCGGCTGGATGAAACTAACTTTGATCCCAGTCAAGGCTGGCATCCGTGGATGTCTTGTTGAAGATGCGGAACGCGATGCCGGCAGTCGTGGGGAAGAACTCGAACGCGAAAAGACTCCGTCGGCGTACTTCAGCGGCTCATCCGTCGCAGGCGAGGTCAGCGTCGAGGCGTACGTGATGTGATACGTCGTCGCGCAGCCGGATGCTATCTAGGGCAAGGCGCTAGCCTCAACGAACTGAAAAAGAACCGATCGGGGATTCATGCGACTGAATGGGTTAGTGACAATGGGCTGAAGGACGATAACTCCATGATGCTAAGTGTGGTGATCACGAAACACCTGCACTGGCAGGGGGCGAGATGAGCACACCGCCTCGGGTTGCGCAGCCGGCCAGCGCTCTCACTACCGCCACCCGAGTCTCGCCCGGCTTGCTTCCGAGCGCATCGATCAGGATTCGATCGAACACCGCGTCCGACTCAGCCGACAGCGCCGGACGCATCTTGAACCCATCATGTGCTGTTCGAAGTCGAAACGGCACACGAGCTTCGATGGTGAAATCCTGGCCTCCCGCAGCCGTGCCTCGAAGTCAACACGGCACACGAGCGCATGTTGATCGGGTGCAGCGGTCGCTAGATCAGGCTCGACGCTTGCGCGCATCGAAGGCGTCGGGGTGTAGTCCAGGACGGTCGGTACCTGGTCGGGCTGCGCCGTGCTCATGGCCATCGCGTCGGGTTCGAGAGGCTCTGGGCCTGCTCGGTGCGCGATGAGCATGGCGAGCCCTGCGAAGGCGGAGGCGGAGAGGACGAGGGCGATGAGGGCTCTGCGGTGGTTCATGGCGTCATCTGTTGCCAACGACTGGGGATGCCATGTAGACGAACCACGTCACCACGCCCATCACGACCACTGCGGCGAGCCCAACGCCGAGAAGCACGGCGAGTGCGCGGTTCCTGATCACGCGAGCGGTCATGGCGCAACGATCGTCCGCCTCCTGCGCGGGGCTGTCGACGCCGGGAGCACTTCAAGGGCGTCGTAGGACAGCGTGCCTCGGGTTTCTGGAGGCCGGGCCGCGGCGATGCTTGCAGCAGAAAACCGAGCACGACGCCAGTAGCCGCCGCGAGCAGGATGCGTGCCCAAAGAGCGGACACATCGCGCAGCTGCCATAAGGGAGCCGAAGAGGCATAGACCGCGACGCCCATCGGATTCTTGAACTTCATTGCGGCGGGACAGCCTCCGCTACTTGGACTCCGTACCCAGGGTGACATCGAAGGGCATCGTCACACCCGGCAGGAGTTCGACACGCATGTCGGTGTCTCCTCCGCCACCAGGCGCGGCGCGCGGTGTTCCCATCCGGATGATGTAGAGCCCGGAGGAACTTCCAGGCGGAAGCTGCCATCGGAGGCCGGGATCACGTCGCGGACCAGGTTCCCGTCGGACTCGCGCAGCAACTGGACCCACGGTCTGGGTGGATCGCCGGAAAGTACGCTGTCCGCATCACCCCCCACAGTTCCGTCTGCGCGAGCGGCCCGAACCTGATGTGTCCCTCGATCGCGCTCGATGCCGGACGGCACGCTCCAAGCGCGAGCAGTGCTGGGATCAGGACCGTGACGAAGACGGGAGCCTTGACACGGGCCGCTGTCGCCACGAGATCTCGATCGGGATCACCGCTGGCTCCCCGTCTCCCGTCGTGCCACGCGCAAGGCCCAACTCCGTCCCAGACCGAGGACAAGGACCGTCGCGCCGAGAAGCGCGAGGCGAGCAGCTCTGGACCATGCGATGCAGGCGGCTCGCTCCAACCGCAGTGCACGGAGCCGTTTCCGTGGGGACCGCTGCCGGAGAGGCGAGGATCGGGGATCCAAGGAGGAGCCTCCAGCCGACGACCGGGCAGAGGACCGAGGTGGCTGTAAGCCCGGCGACGAACAAGAGCCGCGCGATCCTCGGCTCGCCTGGGCGCTTCATCGCGGCCATGCTCGATCCGGCTGGGATTCGTGTCAGGCAGGGCCGGTTGCGCCCCTCGGATCACCTCCGCCGCCCCTTCACCAGAGCCCACCTATCGATCCATCCCCGCCCGGGGAGCCACTTCTGGCGAAACGCGTGCGGCGTGACGCGCAGGGCGGTTAACGGGAGCCGCGCGGGTGCGCAGGAAACCCAGCGGATCCAAGGATTTCCGCGCGCCGCGCAGTCTCTGGTTCGCGTGCATCGTCCGGGTCCCCCACTTGATTCGGCACACAATCGCTCGGACCCAGGACGCGTCTCTGAGCCGCAGCGGAGAATCGATCCGGGAGGCGAAAATAGTGAACACACGGGTCAAACCACGCGTCCCGATCGTTCCGGAGGCTGCTCAGTCGATCACCGATCAACCCGAATCGGCTCCCGCAGCGCGACCTCCCGATCGCGAGGAATACCCTGCTCTTGGGGCCCAGCGAGTGCTCCCTCCCAACCCTTCAGGTCGCGAGCGTCGCGCCTGCACGGCAGCGACGACCCGGCCACTCTATCGAGGAACTCCGGTCGCAGAGACGCTCAGCAGCGAGCCGAAGATCATGGGATCCTCACCTCCGGCACACGCGTTCACGTAGATCCTCTCGTCGACGCGTGGCCATCCGCCTCCCAAGAGGCTCCGCCGACCCGCGCCGGAAAGTGATCTCGACCCCGTCTCCGCCAGGATTATAGACATCGATGATGCGGTAGGGCGTGCCACTCGAAGTGAAGATCGGCTTGGTCAACACCCAGCGCACCTTGCCCTCCTGCTCAACCGGTGCGTTCGTGCGCGCGTCCGCAGGCTGATCCGCGATCCGGCGGATGAGGAGCGCGTGGTAGGAGGTCGTCGGCCCCGATTGGGCCGCGAGACCGACGAGCAGCCCCTCGTTCGAAAGGAAGGAGGCGGAGTGCGCCCTCCACGACTCTCGCCGCGGGATCGAGCAGGTCCAGCTCCAGAGTGCGAGTGCTCGCGAAACCCGCCTCGCCGCGAAGCTCCACCGTGAGCTTGTTTCCGCCGGGCGTGGCGAGCGCGACCGTACCGAGTCCCTGGATCCAACGCTTGTCGAGCACTTCGGGTGCAGGGGCGGAGGCAGGGGGAACGGGCTGTGGTGCGAGCAGGGCGACCAGGGCGACCAGGGCGAGCGCTAGTCGTGTTCATGGTCTATCCATCCTTGGGTTGAGTCCGCTACGCGGGGTCCTTTCGCGTGTTTGTGGAGGCGCGCAAGACCGTCCGAGAATCCGACCCGCGCTGACGGATCTCCACCACGCCCCCGCCCGTCACCGTCCTGCTCCGCGCCCTACTTCTTCTGCTTCTCGAGCCAGGCGCGCTGCTTCGCTTCGAGCGCGGCGTCGCGCTCGTTCGCGGAAACGTCGCCGGATCGACGCCGTCGAGGATCTTGAGCGACACCTCGAGCGCGGCTGCAGCGAAGGATTTCCAGATCGTCTCGCCCAGCGCTGCGCTCGACTGGCGCGGCGAGCCCAGGTAGCCGGGCCAACTGGCGGGTTTGGTCGCGTCGAAGGCTTGCGCGAGTGTCGCGCCCGTGACGATCGGCGCCTCTTTGTAGAGCGGTGAGACCAACTCGGGCTTCAGGTAGAGCAACAGGCTCGTCTCGTCCATGCCCGCGTGGAGCGAGACGCCTTCTTCTGCGCGTCCGTGAGTCCCTGGAGCGCGCTGCCCCAGCCGCCGAGCACGGGGATCAGGCCCCAGAGATGGACCATGCGGCCGCCGTAGACATCGTGGAAGTAGTCGCCGGCCTGGTCGAGCGCGCGGTTGTGAGCGGTGCGCCGTGCACGTGCACGACGAAGATCCAGCGAAAGCCCTGGTCGCCGAGTTCGGTGGCGAGGTCCATGAACGCTGCCCGCAGCGTCGACGGTCGCACGGCGTAGGTGCCGGGAAACTGAAGTGCCCGCCGAGCTCGTTCGAGCCGCTGGCACCGAGCGGAACCTGCGGAAACACGAGCACGGTCCAGCCCGGCTTCTGGGCGGCGATCCCGCGCGCGAGTTCGTCGGTCAAGCGCTCGCTCAGCACGCCGTCGGTGTAGGCCGGCAGATAGGGCCCGTGCTCCTCGAGGATTCCGCCCGGCAAGATCACGAGGGTCTTCGAGGCGATCGAGCGCGCGAATCTGCGTCGTGTTGAGCTCGGTGACGCGCCGGACCTGCGCTTCTGCGGTCGAGAAGCCGAGCGAGGCGACGAGCGCGAGGAAAAGCGAGAGAGCAGAGCTGGAACATGCGGAACTCCTCTGGGCCTGGGACAGGAAAGAGATATCGATGGATCAGCCTACCCGTGTTGGAATCGGTCGCGCGCGGACGTCTGGATGCGTGCGCGAGCGACGGGCGATTTCCTGAGGAGAATTCCGGGGCACCGCGCAGCACTCTGGGCTCCAGGCTCGCAGCACGGAGGAAGCGCACAGTCGCTGGAGCTCGAGAGGGGTCCGCGGGCCTCGCGCGTTGGGATCCCCAGCCCGCATTCCCCCATGCCGCAGGCCGAAGCTACAGGCGCTGGCGCTCGCTCGCCGGGCGGCTCCCGCAACGTCGCATGTCGTTCACGGCCTCTGCGATGCCTGCGACGACGAGAAGGAAGGCACAGCCGAGGACTCCCTGGAAGATCGCGGCGATTCCCGCCACGATCGACCACGAGCGTGGATCGTCGAGGCCGGAAGGTCCGCCCGCGAACGGGCTCGCGAACCAGATCCAGATCGCGGCGCCGCCTCCGGTGCAGAGCAGGATCCAGGCGCACACTCGAAGGACCAAGACTGCCCCGCCGTCGGTGTTTTCGCGATTCGGTCCGATGGTGGCGGTCGAACGGCCCTCAGGGCCGTCGCTGCCGACCGGTTCTCCCGCCACCGAGTAGGGAGATCGTCCGCACTTCGGGCAGGTGGGACGGTCAAAGAAGGTTCTTGTCCCGCAGTACGCGCAGATCATGGCGGCCCCGGACTGGGATCCCAACGCGCGCCCCTACTTCGCGAAGTACATCGTCCCGCGCTTCAGGCCCTTCACCTTGACCTTCTTGCCGGCGATCAGCTTCTGCATCGGGAGGCGCATGGTCTTCACATCGGTACCGAGCGCTGCCGCGATCTGCTCGCCGCGCGCGCCGGGATTCGCCTTCACGTGCGCAAGCAGCTGATCGCTGAACGCTTCGAGGTCGGCGGCGCTGCGCTTAGCGCCGATTGCGGCCGCGGGCTTGCGCGCGAGGGGACGGGCGCTCTTGCGCGGCGCCGCGCGCGTGGGCTTCACGTCACCGATGACGAGGCTCAGCTTGGCATGCACCTCTTCCAGCGCGGCGCGGCGCATGAGCAGAGAGAGGTCGCTGGCGAACTGGGCAACAAGGGAATCGATGTCTGTGGTGTTGGGCATCGCGGCATCATAGCCAAACCCGGTGTTCGCCGTGCATCAGGACCCCGAGCCGACCTTCGCGCGCACGGCCTGGACGACAGCGCCGGCCGCGGGCCACCCGCCGCCGAAGAGCCTGCTCAACAATCCCCCGCCGCGCGCCGCGACGGTCTGGCCGTCGACTTGGATTTCGAATTGGCCGGGAGTGCCGACCACGAGTTCGGTCGACGTTCCGAATTCCTGATCGATGGCGGCAGCGAGACTCGCTGCCCGTTCGCGGTAGCCTCAGGCTTGGCAGTACAGGATGCGGATGTTCATGGTTCGCGCAGGATACCTCGTCCCCTGCGCGGAGCGCGAAACCGCAACACGGGATCCCGCGAGCGCATGGACGACCCCGCGCACGCCACCCAGCGTTGACACCCGCGCAGATCGCGGGTACTCCGAAGTGCCCTTTCCTCACCGGAGCCACGCACCATGCAGCCCACACGACTCCTCGCACTCTTCGTTCTCGCCGCGCCCGTGCTCGCCTCGGACTGGGGCAACGCCGGCGGCAACGCCGGGCGCAACGGGCTCTCCGCGGAGGTCGGGCCCGATTCCGCGGGCGTGCTCTGGAGTGGCGGGCGCAGTTCGATCATCGCGTGGCAGCCCGTGATCGAGAGCTCGCGCGTGTTTCTCGTGCGGCAGTCGAGCTTTCCGCCGGAGACGACGGGCTCGCCGGTCGTGTGCCAGGATCTCGACACGGGCGCGGAACTGTGGGCCACGAACGTGCCGGCGAACACGGGCGACTGGACGACCTGGATCGCGGGCGTGAATGCTGGCCGCGTGTACGCCTCGCGCTCGGGCAACGGCGCGAGCATCTCCGCGCCGCTGTACTGTCTGGACGCGGCCAGCGGTGCGGTGCTGTGGGTCTCGACGGTGAACCAGAACGCGGGCGCGTACGACGGCGTCGTGTTCGCCGCGAACGGCGATCCGGTCGTCGCGAGCTTCCACGACATCTGGCGCTTCGATCACACGAGCGGTGCGGTCGTGTGGAGCGCGAGCCGCGTCGGCTCGGTGAGCGGCGACTGCGGCGGAGCGATCGGAGGCGACGCGCTCTACGTCGCGGACGCGGTGGTCGGCGGACACGCGATCAAGAAGTTCGATCTCGCCAGCGGTGCTTTTCTCTACCAGAGCCCCGTGATGGCGGGCTTCACGATCCAGACCACGCCGATGGTCGCCCCCGACGGGGCGATCTACCTCTCGCGCGTACAGAACAACGTCGCGGTGGACTTCTTCTTCGCCTTCCAGGACAGCGGCGGCGCGCTGGTCGAAAAGTGGCACGTTCCCGCGGGCTATTCGTACGCGAGCGAGTTCGGCGTCGGGCCGGACGGCAGCGTGTACCACCTCGCTCCGGGCGACGAGATCCACCGGCTCGATCCTGCGACCGGCGCGACGACGGCGAGCAGTGGGCCGCTCGCGCACGACACCTGGGCGCCGCGTATCGCGGCCGACGCGCTCGGGCGCGTCTTCGTCTCGAACGGCGGCTTCGCCAACGGCAGGTTCTTCTCCTTCGACGCGGACCTCACGCCGCGCTGGTCGATCGCCGTCCCCAACATCAACATCGGCGCGCCCGCGATCGGTCGCGATGGAACACTGGTCGTCGCCGGCGTCGGGACGAACGTCAAGGCCTACCGCACGGCGCAGGCGAACCTCGCACCCTTCTGCTTTGGAGACGGGAGTTCGGCCGCCTGTCCGTGCGGGAACAGTGGGGCGACGGGTCGCGGCTGCGCGAACTCGGCCCAGCCCACGGGCGCGCGCCTGGTCGCGAGCGGTGCGGCGAGCCTCGCCCACGACACGCTCGTCCTGACCTCCAGCGGCGAACTGTCCTCGGCGCTCTCGATCTTCCTGCAAGGGAACGCGTCGATCGCGGCGGTTCCGTTCGGCGACGGCCTGCGCTGCGCGGGCGGGAGCCTGAAGCGCCTCTACACGAAGAGCGCGGCCAGTGGTGTCGCGAGCGCGCCCGGAACCGGCGACGCGAGCGTCTCGACGCGCTCCGCCTCGCTCAACGATCCGCTCGCTTCGGGAGCCCTGCGCTACCTGCAGACGTACTACCGCGATCCGTCGCCGAGCTTCTGCGCTGCCCCCGCGGGCGGCACCTTCAACATCTCCAACGGCGTGGCGGTGACCTGGGCGCCCTAAGCGCCGCCACGAGCACGGCGATTCGTCCAGGCGCTGGATTGGCGTCCGCAATTCGGCACGCGCTGCACTCCCGGAGTGCAGCGCGTGCGCGGGGAGGTTCGGCACGCAGCTTGATACGGGATCCGCGTCGCTCGTGCGATTCGCGAGCACGCGTGCCCGAGAGGGCGCGCTCCCGATCCGTCATCCGAAGTGTAGATACGACAATGAAACTCCACTCTCTAACCCTCGCCGCAACCCTCGTCCTCTCCAGCCTCGCAAGCGCTCAGAACAGCACGTTCTGCTTCGGCAACGGGAGCAGCGGCCCGTGCCCATGCGCGAACACCGGCATCAATGGCCGCGGCTGCAACAACTCGGCAGCGACCGGAGGCGGGGAACTGAACTTCCACGGTGCGACGAATCCCGACACGATCAAGCTCTCCGGCAGCGCCGTGATTCCCGGCGCACTGTCCGTCTTCCTGCAAGGCGACGCGCAGCTTTCGAGCGCCGCCGTGTTCGGCGACGGCATCCGCTGCGTGGGCGGAACCCTGAAGCGCCTCTACATTCGGAATGCAGACAGCGCGGGCTCGGTCGAGGCTCCGCAGGTGAACGATGGCGATCCGTCGATCACGCAGCGTTCGGCGGCGCTGGGCGACACGATCACGCAGGGCTCGACGCGCTACTACCAGGTCTACTACCGCGACCCGAACCCCAGCTTCTGCGCGGCGCCCCAGGGCGGAACGTTCAACGTGACCAACGGCGTGATCCTGAACTGGTGAGGCTTGGGGGCCCACGATCCGCGCGCGGCCGGTACACCGGTCGCGCACGGGTTTGGAGGCATTCCCGCGCGAGTGTGGAACGGGCCCCGCAAACGAGCGAGAATCGCTGCGCCCCTCCTCCACCCGGCACAAGAGACCCCGGCATGTTCCGCACCCTCTCGACGCTTCCATTCACGTTCGCGATCCTCTCCCTCCCGCTTCTTGCGACGCCCGTATCGGCGCCGGGGGCCACGGCGCTGCGCTGGCACCTGACCGCGGGAGAGACCTTGCGCTATCGGATGACGATGGAGCAGGACACGCAGATGTCGATGATGCCCGATGGCGGCGTCAAGATGAGCATGGTCGCGGTGGTCGACGAGAAGGTCGGCGAGGTCGCGACCGACGGGACGGCCTCGATCGAACTCTCGTACGAGGCGGTGCGCATGGACATGGACATGGGCTTCTCGAGCATGCACTACGACTGCGCGCGAGCCGGCGGCGGGCGCCGACAGCGACGGAGCGGACATGTCCAAGGCCTTCGAAACGATGCTCAAGGCGAAGATCCAACTGAAGCTGAAGCCGACGGGGCAGGTCACCGACATCGCCGGACTCCAGGAGATGATCGATGCGATCGCGCAAGGGATGCCCAGCGATTCGGCGCCGGGCAGTGCAGAGATGATGAAGCAGGTTTTCGGCGAGCCCTCACTGCGCAAGATGGTCGAGCTCAACATCTTCCCCACCGAGGCGATCGAGCCCGGCCACTCCTGGAAGCGCAGCTTCGACGTGCCCAACCCGATGATCGGCGCGATGCAGTTCGCTCTCGAGAACACGTTCACGGGCATCGAGGACCACGCCGGAGAGCCGTGTGCGAAGATCGATGTCGCCACGAAGATCTCGATGCAGAAGGCCGCGAAGCCGGAGGCAGCCGCGAAGTTCAACGTCAAGCTCGATGACAGCGAGGGCAAGACGACGCAATGGTTCAGCACCTCTCGCGGCCGGATCCTCGAGACGAAGGCGGAGATGTCGATGTCGATGAAGATCGCCTTTCCGACCGGCGACGATTCCAAGCCGCCGATGACGATGGAGACCACCACGGACACCAGCGTGGTGATGCTGCTGCTCGGGAAGGACGATCCGGCCTTCGTCGAGGCGAAGAAGCCGGTGCCGGAACCGAAATGAACGCCCGGCTGCTCGTGGCGGGCGCCAGCCTTTCCTGCCTGCTCTTTGGAGCGTGGCTCGGTCGCCACTGGATCGCCGCGCCGGACGTGCTCGCGTTGCCCGAACCGCCCGCTCCGAGCGCGGCCCCCGCGGCCGTCGACCCCGAGTTCGTGCGCGCGATGCAGTCGCTCGCGCTCGAGGTGCGACTCCTGAGGCATTCACTCGACACCTGTCCCGCCGTACCGTCGACGCGCGTGGCGCTCGAGCCCGCGACGCAGGAGCCGACGGAACTGGTCGAGACGATCGAGGCCCTGCGGCGCGAATTGGCCGCCGCGCGCGCGGAACGACGCGGCGGGGCCGCGCTCCTGCCGAGCGTGCGCGATCCGATCGCGGCGCCCGGCAGCGCTTCTCGCAGGGCGCTCTTCGATGAGCTCGACGCGCTCACGAGCGTGCGGCCAACCACGGGAAACGACAGCGCGGTGGAGGCCTGGAACAAGTCCTGGGGCGAGGCGGTGCGCCGCTGGGAAAGCTCGCATCTGTCCTGGACGGCCGAAGAGCTGCGCAGCCGCTACGGTGATCCAGATTCCATCCACGCGGACTCCGAGGGCCCGTCGTACGTCTACGAGGGCAAGCAACTCGACGGTCGGCCGGCGAGCTTCATTTTCCAAACCCGCGCGGGCTACGTGTACGACGTGGACATCGCCGCGGTGTTGTCGGTGAAGTAGCGCGAGTGCCCCGCACTACCAGGCTACGCCAAGGGCGTTCGATACGTTGAACGTGCCCCCGAGTAGGACGCAGAACGAAGGCGCGGGATCGCGGTACGCGATCTGGTAGTAGCGCACGCTCCCGGGGAGCAGAGGATCACCGAGGGCCGCGGATTTCTCGCGAATCGAAAGCTCGCCCGCGTGCGGATAGCTGGCGGCACCGCCGATTGAGAGCCCCCATCCGATCCTGCGAATCAACCCGCCGATGCATCGCACCCCGTCGCCGAAGGGGGCTGGTGCAGGCAGCGTGGACGACCCCTGCAGGAAGACCGAAAACACCACGGGAAGTTCGCCCGTCGCGGAGAGCACGATCGTGTCCGGGTTCACCGTTCCAGTGACAGCCAGGTGAGCGCCGCCGGTCGCGAACGAGTTGTCGCAGCCGTTTCCGGGGGCGCCGTCGTTCGAGCACGGACAGGGCACGCTGGTCGCGCTACCGTCGCCGAGGCAGAAGGGCGAGCAGGCCGCGCAGATGGAATACGTCGCCAGGCACAAGGGACCGCCGGCGCCGATGTGCTCGTACCGCGCTCCCGAGGGTAGGTGACGGAGGCTGGTACGTGCCGTGAAACACGCCCCAGCTGACGAGCGTGCCGTCGCTGCGCAGCGCACAGGACTGGTCGAACCCCGAAGCCAAGTCCACGTACCGCACGCCCGTCGGGAGAGGCGGGACGTTGCACTCTCCCCCACCGTTGGCGCCCCACTCCAGGATCGACCCATCGCTGAGCAAAGCAACCGTGTTTCTCCACGTCGCCTCCACCTTCAGGCAGACCACGCCTGGGGGGAACATCGGAACATTGCATTGCCCGGACGTGTTGCTTCCCCACGCCACGACCGATCCGTCGCTGCACACTCCAGCAGAATGAGTGCTACCGGATGAGAGGGAAACGAAGTAGATCCCCGGGGGAAGCGTGGGGACGGGCTGCCCCGAGCCCCAAGCGAGAACGCTGTGGTCGCTGAGCAGCCCGAGAGTTGAAGTCTCCCGCGGCCGCGTCGAGCCAGGACGTGCCAGGCGGCAAGGCGGGCACGTTGCACTGGCCATGGTTGTTGTTGCCGAAGGCGATCAGTTCCCCGTCACTGCGCAGGCTCAGCGTGTGCTCGCCTCCGGCCCAGACGTGGACGTACGACATCCCCGCTGGCAGCGCGGGGACGTCACACTGACCGACAGCGTTCTGTCCCAAGCCACGATGTTTCCATCGCTGAGCAGAACCACAGTGTGTCCGGAGTCCGAACCAGGCCGAGACCGCGCCACCGGAGTCGATCTGCGTCACGGCGATCCCCGGCGGGAGCACGGGAGCGTTGCACTGGCTCAGCGACTGGTCCCCAGCCGATGACCCTTCCGTCGCTGAGCCGCGCGACACTGTGGCCCCTGACCGGCGGCGATGTTCACGTACGTCAATCCCGGCGGCGCGGGAGGTGCATCGCACTCGCCATGGCTGTCATCTCCCCAGCCCGCGATGCTCCCGTCGCTCAAACGGGCCAAGCAGTGTCGCGGACCCGCAGCGATATCCACGAATGTGACTCCCGGAGGCAGCACGGGGACGTTCAATTGGCCGAAGAGGTTGCTTCCCCAAGCAAGGACGGATCCATCACTGCACCGAGCGAGCGAGTGCGCATCGCTCGCCGCGACCTGCAAGTAGGAGACACCTGGTGGGAGTTGCGGAACCAGCAACTGCGCCCTCCGAGCCCCCCAGGCCACAACCAACCCATCGCTGCGCAGTGCGAGGAGTGGTAGCTTCCTCGGCGATCCCGATGTAGGACAACCCAGTGGGCAACGTCGGCACGTCGCACTGCCCGAACGCATTGTTGCCCCAGGCAACGACCTGTCCGTCATTCCGCAGCGCCAGGCCGTGGGGCTTCGTGTAGTAACCCCAGGGTGGGTAGAACCACAGACTGCTCGTCGTCACGTCCACGAAGCTCGTCCCCTGCGACGGAGCCGGCGCGGGCGCGAGGTCCGTGCCCCAGACGATCGCCGTCCCGTCGCTGCAAAGGCCGACGTTGCTCATCCCCAGCTGCAACCTTCGTGAAGGTGACACCCGGCGGCAGAGTCGGGGTTGAGATTGTCCGTGATCGCCGAAGCCCCAGATGGCGATCGTCCCATCGCTGCGGCATGCGACCGTGTGGTTGACTCAGCGGAGATCGACACGAAGGACTCGTGGCTCCACTCGAATGAAACGACCGCACACCCCACCCGGATACACCGGACTGGGCGAGCGCTGCTGCGCCGGGGAGGAGTGGAAGTGCAGAATGCGACACAGCGGAAGAGAAGCTTGCGAGCCATGACCGCAGGCTACTCGACTGCACCCGTCCTCAGCATGGGCAATCGCGCCTCGAGCCCCCTACAATCGATCCATGGGACGACAGTGGCTCCAGAAGAAGCGCGGCCTCAACGCCGAGAAGCGCGCCAAGATCACTTCCAAGCTCGCGCGCGAAATCACGGTCGCGGCGAAGATGGGTGCGCCTGACCCGGCCTTCAACCCGCGCCTCGCGCTCAGCGATCGAGTTCGCGCGCAAACAGTCGGTATCCAACGACGTCATCGCGCGTGCGGTCAAGAAGGGCAGCGGCCAGGGCGGCGACGCGGCCAATTTCGAGCTGGTCACGTTCGAGGGCATGTCGCCCCAGAACGTGCCCGTGATCATCGAGTGCCTGACCGACAACCGCAACCGCACCGCGCCCGATATGCGCATGCTGTTCAGGATGCCGCTTCGGCGCGAAGGTGCTCTTTCTTCGACCACCCGGGATCGTCGAGGCCAGACGCATCCGACGCAAGCCTGATCTCGAAACGGCTGCGCTCGAAGCGGGCGCGGACGATGTCGAGGCGCTCGAGGAGACTCCTCCGAGGGTCGCGGTGCGCTTCTACACGCAGCCCACCGTGCTCGATGCCGTCACCACCGAGCTGCGCAAGGCCGGTTGGAGCATCACCCAGTCGGAACTCGGCTTCCGTCCCAGGAGAAGGCCGAACTGACGCCTGAGCAGCGCGCCGCGCACGAAGATTCCTCGAGCGCATCGACGACCACGACGATTCGCACCGCATCTACACGGGCCTGAGGCACGCGCTCGTATACTTCGCGCCCTGACCGCACCGCGACGCGCGAGCCATGACTGGATCTCACAGACGATTCGTCGGCTTCCGATGACTGCGCGAGGGGCCGGGCACACAGCTGTCCTACAAGCTGCTGCAGCACCAGGGCGAGGGCGGCTTCGTCGGTGTTCTGGCCGAGCAGCGCGGGCCGGTCGCGCGCCAGGTGGCGCTGAAGATCATCAAGCTCGGCATGGACACGCGCCAGGTCGTGGCGCGCTTCGAGCAGGAACGCCAGGCGCTGGCGCTGATGGACCACCCCAACATCGCGCGCGTGCTCGATGCGGGCGCGACGGACCTTGGCCGACCCTACTTCGTGATGGAGCTGGTCAGGGCGTCCCATCGTCGAATACTGCGACAAGAACAGCCTCGATCCAGGAGCGCCTGGCGCTCTTCGCGCAGGTCTGCGCGCCGTCCAGCACGCGCACCAGAAGGGCATCATCCACCGCGACCTCAAGCCCTCGAACATCCTGGTCGGGACGCAGGACGGCCGCCCGACGGCCAAAGTGATCGACTTCGGCATCGCCAAGGCGACCTCCGGCAAGCTGACCGGACAAGACGCTGTTCACCGACACAGGCAGGTCATCGGGACGCTGCAGTTCATGAGCCCTGAGCAGGCGGAAGGCTCTCTCGACATCGACACGCGCACCGACGTCTATTCGCTGGGCGTGCTCCTCTACGAACTGCTCACCGGCACCACGCCTTTCGACGCCAAGACGCTGCTGCGACGCCGGCTACAGCGAGATCCAGCGCATGATCCGCGAGGTCGATCCGCCCAAGCCCTCCACGCGGCTCCGCACCTCGGCGACACGCTGGCCGCCATCGCCGCGCCGGCGCGTCGAGCCGCCCGCGCGCGCTCCTGCGCGGCGACCTCGACTGGATCGTGATGAAGGCGCTCGAGAAGGACCGCGCGCGCCGCTACGAGACGGCCAACGGGCTCGCGATGGACATCGGCCGTTTCCCTGCGCGGGCGAAGCGGTCGGGCACGCAGCGCCCGCAGCGCGGCCTTACCGGCTTCTGGAAGTTCGTGCGCGCCGCAATCGCGGCGTTGCGTTCGCGGGCGCAGCCGTGGCGCTGGCGCTGCTCGTGGGCGCGGTCGGCTTTGCCTGCGGTAGCTACGACTGGCCAGCGAGCAGCGCGACCGCGCCGTGCTGGCCGAGAAGGAAACGCGCCTGCGCGCCGACGAATCCGCAGCAGGTCGCGTCGTTCCAGTCGCAGATGCTGGAGCAGATCGACCTGAGCCAGGTCGGATGTGGTTCGCCGCCGACGTCCAGACGAGGCATGAGCAGGCGCTCGCGGCCTACGGGATGTCCGAGCAGCGTGACCAGCGCCAGGTTTCGCCGCGGGGCGGCAGCGTGAACGCGACCGACACCGCGCGCCTGCTGATCGATCGCACGATCCCAGCTTCCCGCCGTCGCAGCCACCGACAAACAGTTCGGAGCGCAGCCAGCGGTCGCGGCGCGCCTGCGCCTATTCCCGGCGGCTCTGTACCAGGGCATGGGCCTGCTCGGGATGCCGCCTTTGCCCCCGTGAGTGCAGGCGCTCGCCACGCAGGCAGGTGCTCGGCGCAGGGAGCAGGCGGACACGCTCGATTCTGCTAATCGCCTGGTGTGCATCTTGATCGCACAGGCGAGCTTCGAAGCGCTGGGAGATCTGCGCACGCGACGCGTTCGAGAAGAGCGTCCGCGTACTGGCCAGGATCACCCGTACTGCGTGACCGCGCGCGGGAACTCGGATACCTGTGCCCCGGCGAGGGCAAGCTCGACGAAGCCGAACCGCTCTGCCGCCAGGCAATCGAGGACGGGGAACGCGTCGAAGGCCCGAGAACCCTAGAGAGATGGCTGACCTTTGCGGACAATCTGCGCGCTCTGCCCCTCTCCCTAAGGCAAGAATGGAGGCCGAGGCGCTCTTCCGCACGTCGCTGGCGCGCTCCCGGCACGCGCTCGGGGAGGGGATCACCCGCCTGCTGATCGGACCCCAACAAATCCGGACACGCGCTCGCCCTGGAGGGCAGGTTCGCTGAGATGATGCGTTTTCCGCGAAACGTTCGATGCCATGGCTGCGCACGGCGCCGAGCATCCCGACACGATCGCGATCCAGAACCCGGGCTTGTCGATCCAGAACCAGGGTCGGCTCGCCAGTAGCCGAGGTGCTGCAGCGCGAGCAGTTCGGAGAAGTGCGGTGCGATGCTCGGCGAGCGGCACCCCGATCCCACGGCGCAACAACCTGGGCCTCCTCCTGCAGGACGAGGGCAAAAGCTGACGGAGGCCGAGCCCTACCTGCGCACGGTGCTCGACCTGCGCCGCCTAGTCCTCGGCGAAGATCACGTTGACACGCTGGCCTTTCTGGAGCGGCAACCTCGGCCGCTTAGTCCCTGGCGCAGGAGCGCTTACGCCGATGCGGAGCTGCCCCTCGCGCGAGGCGCTCGAGCAGCGGCGCCTGCGCGGCGAAGAGATCCTGATGCGCTTCCACCTTCGATCAACAACCTCGGCGCGCTGTTCGAGGCCGAGGGCCAGGGCGGCCGGGAGCTGAGCCCTACCTGGGCGACGCTGATGGAGATGTGCCGGCGCGTGCTCGGCCCCGGAACATCCGAACACGTTCATCACGACGATCAACACCGGCACAGCGCTTCGTCTGGCCTCGGCCGCCCCGCGGAAGCGCTCGAACCGGGCTCGCGCTGATCGAAGCGCCCGCGCGCCAGGCCTTCACGGGTGCCTACCCGCGGACGCTGGCTCGCGAAGTTGCTGGTCAGCCTCGGTCGCGCGTACGCCGCGACGGGCGAGTATCCGCTCGCGGAATCCGCGCTGCTCGAGCTGGGCACTTCGCTCTTCGTCACGACGCGTGGAGGGGCGCACAAGGACACAGCGCAGCGGCGCAAGCGCTGTTCGAGTGCTACCAGGCCTGGAATGCCGCGCAGCCCGATCGCGCGCAGCCAAGGCTGCGGAGTGGAGAAAGCGAAGCGCGACGCGGGTTGCCAGGGCGCCTGATGGCTCAGGCACGGGCTCACGTGTCCAGACACAGGGTGCAGCGAGTGGACCAGGCGCAGGCGCGCGTCAGTCGCTGCCCTCGATTTGGAAGCCATGCGGCGCGAAGTAGCGCCCGAGCTCGCGCAGCGAGGTCGATAGCGCGTCGGCCGCTTCAGCCCCAGCGCGACGCGCAGATCCGAGAGCCGCGACTGAACGAACCCGGGTTGAAGTACGAGAGTTACTGTTTTTGTGCCGCGCCACGCGGCACAGCTGCGAGATCACCCAGGCGCGGATCGCGGCCTCGGGGAAGTGGTGGAAGACGCGGAAGCAGACCACGCTGTCAACGCACGCTCGGCGTAGGAGAGCCGCTGCAGGTCCTCGCGCTGGAGCGCTCCGACCAGCCCGCCTCGGCGAGGTTCGCCTGGCGCGCGCTCGAGCATCGCCTGGCGAGATCCGCGCCGTCGACACGGTAACGCGCGTGCAGGTGCTGCATCACGCGCCTCGTAGCCGCAGGGCGCGTCGAGCACGGTGCTCACGCGGCACGAGTTCGAAGGCGTTTACGTTGCATCTCCGCACGATGCTTCCTGGGCTTCTTCAGCTCCTGGTAGCGCCGCGCCCGTCGGCACTGTAGGTCTTCTGGGAACGAACTCATCTTCCGGGCCCTCGCGCTTCCCACTCGAGGGGGCATCTGTGCGGGCTCGTCTCCGAGCGTGTCGAGCGCGAGGCGCGCTTGCAAGCGAGCGGCCTCTGCTGCTGGCAGGGATCTCCAGCGTTGCGTGGTATGGATCAGCAGTGGAGCCTGAGCGTCCACGGGCACGTGCTCAAGGGGTTCGGAAGCACGCGCAGCCGTCCTCGCCGAGGTGAGCTTCGAGAACGGTCGGTGGCACGTTCGGGGCAGGGGTGCGCGGAGCGAGTTCGTCAGTGGGATTTCGCGGGCGGTCGTCCACGTGTGAACCCCGGCCACCGAGCCTTCCGCCGCTGAATCCTACGCGCACTTCCGTGGTGGCCGGAGGCCGAGAACACTCCGGGATGGGTGGGCGCCTCGAATTCCGAGCTTGCGAATCCCCCTCGCGCGAGCGGAAGGTGCACTCGAAACGGAGGCTTAGCCGCCCACCACCTCCACCTCCTTCGAACTCC
>JADJLZ010000009.1 GCA_016709875.1 Planctomycetota bacterium
CGAAGGACTGTGGGTTCTCACCGCCCGCGCCGACCACGGACCATGTGTGCCCATCCCAGCGGTCGATCAGCGAGTAGCCCGTTTGCACATAGAGAGCAGGGCCCGTGCCGTCATCGTGAAGTGCCAGATTCACTCCAGAACCTGCGGCAGGGACGTGGGGGGCACCCGATACCGGAAAGAGTGTGGAGCCGTCCCATTCCGCGTAGCCGGGAGCGACTACCCCCCCAATCATGTCGAAGATCCCGGCCATGAACAGCCGCAGCCCCATGCCATGATCATAGACAGCCAATCCCCACGGTGAAGTGGGAGATCCGCCATTCCAGGTGAAGCCGGACAATACGGTAGTCCACCCCCCAGCCGTCCACTTGCATAGCTTTCCCACGTAGGAGCTACCGCTGAACTCGACGTACGACGTGAACAGCGCGTTGCCGCTCCCGTCATCAAATGCGCAGAGGCCATTTGTAAAGGAAGGGAGCCCACCTCCAACACTCTCCCAGACTGTACCCTTCAAGCGCACGATGTTGTCGGACAGTCCTGCAGTGTTGAAGAAACCAGCCACATAGAGAGCCGGACCCGATCCATCGTCGAACACCGCCATCGGCCCAACTTGGTTTACAGGGAACTGTATCGGCGGCCCGATGAAGGTCCACTGTGTACCTGACCACTTGGAGACGTAGCGAATGATCTGGTGGTTGACATCCATCTCGGTGAATCTGCCCGAGGCGTAGAGCGCCAGACCTGTGCCGTCATCGTAGCTGCACAGGCCGTTGATTTGCTCGTTGAACCAGCCCTGCGCTGGATCGACGAGATACGTCCAGGACGCGCCGTTCCAACGAGCAATCGCAGAGTGTCCACTTCCAGAGACTATGACATAGCCGTACATTTCCGGCCCTGAACCGGTATCGATGACCCACCGCGACCCTACGTTTCCACCCACCGGCTCCCAGTGCGAGCACTGTGCAGACGCCGGCCCCTGAAGACCCAGAGCGACGGCAGCGACAACCATCACCATCACAGCGCAGTTCCACACGCTCGTCGCTTTGCACTGTCGGTTCATTGGACAGTTCATCCTTTCTACTCGTAGACCCGCACCCCGCAGCGGCTATCACCTACGATCAACTCTGTCGTCGTGCCGCTGCCGCTGGAGACCTGTCGCGTCGAGAGCCCCATTGCGAGACCAGGTGTATCCATCACGTCGATCAAGACTGGGACAGTCGGATGCGTGATATCAATAATGCAAACTCGAGTCGTCCAAGTGCGCAGTAGAGGAAGTCCCCGACGATCTCCATGTCAATGCAGTTTGCCGGCCCGTTGTCGCAGGGGTCGCCTGGAAGGTCCAACTCTGCGAGGGGCGCAAGAAACCATTCATCCGGGTTCCCTTGCACGGGATCGAGATAAGGAGAGTGCGCAATTGGAAGGATCTTGGAACCAGTGACTTCGTAAACGGAAACCCGGCCGAGCATTCCGCCAACGTATGCGAAGGCCTTGCGTCCCACGGTCTTTGTTCGGACAGACCACGCATGCCCGGATTGGCGGCCCGCTGGGATAGTACCCAAGCCGATCCGGACGAGTTGCATTGGCCCAAAGTTGGCAGTGCCTGTCTTCGTGACGTCTACAAGCGCCAGCATGGGGCGCCCGGCCACAGCTGACCACTGACAAGAAGCCGGCTGTCCCAGCGGCGGCCCAGATGCACCGTCCCAAGCCGCCACAAATCCAGAGGCGATGGCAAGCACCCACATCGGTTGCCCGCTGAGATCTCTTGTCTCATAGATATCCGAGTGCTCCTGCATTGCCTTGCGTCGACCAAACTCGGTGTGGATTTGTGAGGCGTTCGTATCATAAAACCACTGATTGGAGCAGTTCACAATCGGCAAGCATCCATTCCCCCACACTTGATCAGCGGGTGGCGTGACAGGTATTGCCTCATTCCACTCGAACTCGACATGCGTCAGTACCGACTGGTACGCCAAAGGCAGCCGCTCCCCGAGCCCCTTCCAGGCGCCCTGGGGTTGACAGACCGCCTCGGCCTGTGTGATAAGTTCCCCGGGCCTGAACGCCGCCACGCCGTACGACGTGCCCGCCTTGGATAGGTACACCGCCGCGGGCAGTCCATTGATCAGTCTCGGATCGCGAACCGACTGCGTGTAGTCGCCTCCGGTCGCCTGGAGTTCACCCGCTGGGCCGTGACCTCCGGGCCCAAACGCCCCCATCCAAGGCACAATCGGATCCTCGAGCGTCCAGAACCTCGGATCCATCGCGGGCCCGCTCGCAGGCGGCATGTTCCCGGTCGGCAAGGTCAGTCGGACGAGGTTCCATCCCGATGGTGTTACAGCCCCGCCCGAGAGGTTCTCCCAGACGACCGTCGGCATCCCGCTCCCGCTGCACGGACCCACACTCCCCCAAGCGCAATCCAGCATCGGGGAGCACGAGGATCCGCCTGTGGCATCTCTCAACTTCCGCCCGCAGACGAAGTACTCGTACTGGTTTCCCGGCGGAGGAGGGTTCGTCGGCGCAGGGTCGACCCAATGCGCCTCGTCCAGGATGTTGCCGGCGAACAAGGACGGTTCCTTGCCATTGCACGTAGGCGGACCTCCACAGAACGAGTAGTCCGTGCCCGGCACGGGAGTGAATCCGTACGGCGGCAAAGGATCCAGGTACATCATCTGCGGCGGCTTGTCCGTGAGGCCCGCCGGCTCCGCGACAAAACGGATGACACCAGGATTCGTGTCGGAGCTTGCGCTGTCTTGGCCCTCGAATGCCGGTCCTTGGTACGCCGGTGACACCTCTGTGAGGGTGGGAAGGCCCAGGTGAAGGCTGAAACTCTGCGTCCCCCAAGCACGGGAGCAGACATAGACATCGTGGATGTTGCTGAGGATCGTTGGGACCATGCGGATGGAGTTCCAACCACTATTGGCCGGGGCGGTCCACTGAACCAGGGATCCAAGCGTCGTCCCTGGCTGCGAGAAGTCTCTCGTGAACACCCGCACCTGGCTGGCGAGGATCACTTGGTCCATGGCCGGAGGCACGCTGGGGTCCTGCGTCTGGTGGGTGATGCACTGGTCTGTCCAGACACCGTTCACGTTGTAGGGACCGATCGTGTCGTCATCCTTCCCGGGCATCTTGTCGGCGAGCACGGCGACGCATGTCCTGGACCAGCGAGCACATTGACGGCGAGCTGCTCCACGAATCCCGCGTTCGTCCCAGCCGCATCCTGCAGCTTCGTGCGGGCGCAGGATTGGTTCGGGCCCAAGTCCGTGATCTCGAGGACCTCGCTGTAGTTGAGCGCTGCGTAGAGCACGGAGACTGCTGGGGTCGTCGGCACACTCACGATCGCGAGGTCGCGCACGTGCTCGGGCTCGCCGGCACCCCAGACGCCCACGCAATCCGCCGGACTCCAGACAGGACTCGCGCTCGGCGTGAGGTTCCAGCCGCCTCCACCCGTGGACGCGAGGTCCGCCCGGTAGATCCCGCCTTTGCCCAGGCCCACGTAGATGGAGTCGCTGTCGGCCGGGTCGACTGCGAGCGAGGTTGCGAGTTCCTCGGTGTCGTCGGTCGTCGTGCCACTCGTGAACGTGCAGGCCGCGAGCAGTGCGGGCGGCTCGACGCCGAGGTTGTAGGCGCGCAACTCGTTCACCTCGGTGGGATTGGTGTGCTTGCTGCTCGAAGCGAACAGCGCGAAGAGGATCGGCGGAGAATGGCTCGCCAGGACCTCGACATCCACGCAGCGCTTGCGCAGGAACGTGTTTGGAAATTCGATCGGAGCCTGGACCAGGATCGGTGCGTAGGTCGACGGCTGGCACGCCGAGGGAGTGGCGACGTTGAAAAGGTTCGAGCACAGGCTCAAGCGCCAGACTCCCAACGCGCCGCCCGCCACGAACAGAGACCGGGGGGACTGCCCGGGAGCCGCGTAGTAACGCAGCGCCAGCGGCTGGCAGTCCGGGACGGAATGCGAATCGATCTCGACCGGCGGGGTCTGTGTCAGGTCGACCACCGAGATCGTCGCGCCGCGGGCGACGAAGCCTCGCGTTCCGTCGGGCGTGATCTCCATGCTGAGCTGGTCACCGTCGGTGTACGCCGAGACGAGCGTGTGGATCAGCCCCTGTTGCTGGGCCGCGAGCGGCGGGCACAGCAGAGAGAGAGAGAGAGAGAGAGAGAAACTGCGAGCATGCCGACCTCCTCCGTCGGTCCCTGGCTCCCGGGGATCCCGGCCCTCGAAAGGACGGCCGGGTGCAGAACTCTCCGCGAGCGAGGGGACAACTCAAGCCTACCCAGCTACCCGTGCCCCGCAAGGCCCTTTTTCGCAGCCTGCGGCGCGACATGTACCGCCACGTCGCCCCCTCGGCCTCCGAGCGCCCCTTTGGGGAAGGCATCGAATACCTGCGCGCGCTGCTGCCCTTCTTCCTGGGCGCGCTGGTCGTGCTCGCGATCGCGGGCTGGGTGGCGTGGTGGGTGTGGGGTCGCTAGAACCGAGCTCCTGCTAGGATCGCCCCCATGCCCGATTTCACGCGCCGATTCGAACGCCAGACGCGCTTTGCGCCGCTCGGCAAACAAGGCCAAGCGCGGCTCTGCGACTCCCGCGTCCTGCTCGTCGGTTGCGGCGCGCTCGGCGGCGCGCTGGCGCAGTCCCTCGTGCGCAGCGGCGTCGGCGAACTCGTGCTGGTCGACCGCGACCTGGTCGAAGAGTCGAACCTCCCGCGCCAGGTGCTCTTCGAGGAGCGCCACGCGCGCGAATCGACACCGAAGGTACAGGCCGCGGCCGAAACGCTGGCGCGCATCGGCGGCCCGACCGCGCTCGAGCTGCACGCGACGCACTTGGACGAATCGAATGCCGAGGAGCTCAGCGAGGATTGCGACCTCGTCCTCGACGGCACGGACAACCTCGCGACGCGCTACCTGCTGAACGACCTCGCGGTGCAGAGCTCGACGCCCTGGATCTACGGCGGCGTCGTCGGCTCGGGCGGCCTCGTGCTGGCCGTGCTGCCCGGCAAGGGCCCCTGCCTGCGCTGCCTGTTTCCCGAGCCGGCGCCGCAGGGCTCGCTCGAGACCTGCGAGACGGCCGGCGTGCTGCAGCCCGCGGTCGCGCTGGTCGCGGCGCTGCAGGCCGGACTCGCGCTGCGCCTGCTCGCCGGGCCGCCGCTCGAGAAGACGCAGCTCTTCGAGCTCGACGCGTGGGAGCCGCGCACGCGCGCGCTCACGATCGAACGCGATCCGAACTGCCCGTGCTGCTCGAAGCGCGATTTCCCCTTCCTGAACGACGCGCAGCCGCACCGCGCCGTGCGCCTGTGCGGGCGCAACACGGTGCAGGTGCGCGGCGCGCGCGGCGAGACCGACCTCGCGGGCCTCGAACGCTCGCTCGCGGGCGTCGCGCGCTCGCTGCAGCGCAACGAGCTGCTCCTGCGCTTCGAGGTGGACGAGGGCCGCATCACCGTGTTCCCCGACGGGCGCGCGCTGGTCGAGGGCACCGAGGACGTCGGGCGCGCGCTGGCGCTCTACGACCGCTACCTCGGCCGATGAGCCCCCCCCCGATCGTCGTGCTCGCCGGCGGCGCGAGCACGCGCCTGCGCGAGTGCAAGGCGCTCGCGGATCTGGGCGGCGGCCTGACGCCGCTCGCGCACTTGTGCGCCGCGGGCGCCGAGCTCGTCGTCGGCGGCGCGCACGCGCGCGAGATCCGCGCGGCGCTCCCCGCGGGTGTCGAGTTCGCGCACAACGCCGAATGGGAGAGCGGGCGCCTCTCGAGCGTGCGCTGCGCGGTGCGCGCGCGGCCCGGGCGCGACCTGTGCCTGGCGCCGGTGGACGTCCCGCTCGTGCCAGCGGGCGTTTTTGTGTCGCTCGCGCAGGCCTGGGAAGCGGCCGGAGCGCCCGAGCGCGGCTGGCTCGCGCCGTGCGTCGGATCCGGGCCCGCACGGCGCCACGGACACCCCGTCGTGCTCGGCCGAACGCTGCTGCGCGAGCTCCTGGAGGGCCCGCCCGAGCGGACCCTGAAGAGTTTTCGCACCCGCGCGCAGCCGCTGCTCGAGATCGAAGTCCAGGTGCACGAAGTGCTCGACGACCTCGACACACCCGAGGATCTCGCACGATTGCGCGCACGGCGCGGATTCTGACCTCAGCCCGGGAGCCTGCGCGGGCCGATAGGGCCTCGAAGAAGAGATGAGCTTCCAGGGCGACGTAGGCGGAATCGGCCTCGCAGACCTTCTCCAAAGTCTGGCGCGCGGCCGCGAAGGGGTCCTTACCTTGAGTGCCAAGGGGGGCCCGCGGGCGACCGTAGGCGTCGAGGATGGCCACGCGTACCTGCTGCCCGAGCCGGAAGAGGATCCGGAGTACTGGCGCAACCGCGCGCGACAGGCCTGGGTGCACGCGCCCGACTTCGCGCTCGAAAGCCTGCGCATGGTCGACATCGCGCGCGCGCAGCGGCTCGAGACGCTGTACGTGCTGCTCGACGGCGACGGTGTGCACTTCCGCTTCAACCCGGGCGATGTGCCCAAGGCGCCCGAGACGCCGGCCGGCTTCTCGCAGGGCGAGTCGGGCGTCGCACCCAGCGGTCCGCGCCGCGATGCGGTCTACGTCGAGCCCTTCCCCATCGAGGGCTTGCTGCTCGAGTACGCGCGCCTGAAGGACGAGGGCGCCGCAACCGGGCGCTGGCAGTCGATCCCGGAGCATCTGGTGCTGTGCACGCTCGACCAGGCGCCCCCGGGCACGAGCTTCGAGGCCTTCTTCGAACACTGCGACGGGGACACCAACATCCGCGAGCTCGCGGATCGCCTGGGCTGGACGCTGCGCCAGGTGCAGATCACCGCCGAGCAGCTCTTCCGCCGCGACCTCGTGCGCGCGGCGGCGCCGATCGAACTCCTGCGCCTGGCGCACGCCGAGCTGGTCGAGACCAACTGCGAGCGCGCCGCCTCGCGCCTGGTGTCCTGGATCGAGTGCTCGCCGCCGGGCCTGCTCGAGCCCGAAGACGCCGGCATCCTCGCGCAGGAGTGGGAAGCCGAACGCCTCTCGCCCGCGCTCTCGCGCATGCCGCTGCCCAGCGCGCGGCGCCTCGTGCAGCGCCTCTCGCGCACGATCGCGCAGCCGCTGCGCACCGTCGAGCACTGGGCCGAGCTCTCGCGCATCGCACAGCACGACACGCTGGTCGACCTGCACCTGCTCGTGGCGCAGATCCGCGCCGCGGTGGACCCCAACGTGCCCTCCTTCAAGTCGCTGCTCGAGGTCGCGCGCGGCTTCACCGAGATCGGACACCCCGGACGCGGCGCCGCGATCCTGCGCGTCGCCGCCGGTCGCCAGCCGGTGCAGACCGACGAGCGCCTGCAGCTGGGCACCGCGATGCTCGCCGCGCGCCAGCCCTCCGAGGCCGTGCCCTGGATCATCGCCGCCTGCTCGACGCTGCTCGACGAGGGCAAGCCCGAGCGCGCCGTCGAGCCGCTGCGCCAGCTGGTCGAGCTCGTCCCCGGCGACCGCGAGACGCGCCGCCTGCTGACGCGCGCGCGCGCGTTCTCGGTGCGCCGCGCGCTGGTCAAGAAGAACTCGCTGGCCACGATGGCCGTGCTGATGGCGCTCTCGGTCGGCGCCGTCGTGCAGTACCGCAACGCGCACGTGCGCAGCACGCGCGTGGCAGAGGTCGAGGCGCACCTCGACGACCCGAACACGGCGCTCTCGCTCTTCGAGAGCTACTTCGGCGACGACGACAGCGCGCGCATCAAGGTCTTGCGCGAGACCATCCTGGACCGCAAGCGCGACCACGACAACTCGGTGCGCACCGCCTGGACCGACAAGTACCGCGAAGCGCAACTGGAGTGCACGCTCGGGGACGCCGTCGTCGGACTGCAGCGCGCCCTCGACGTGCCGCCGCCGCCGCGCGACGTCACCTCCAACGATCCCTGGCCGCTGACCACCGACCTCTTCAACGGTTTGGCCGCGCGCGTGCAGCAGTCCGTGCGCGACTGCGGCGAGAAGATCGAGGTCAACGTCGTGCAGGAACAGGCCGAGCAGCGCGCGCTCGCGCTGATCAAGGACATGCAGGCCAAGCTCGAGGGACGCGAGCTCTCCGCCGCCGCGAAGGAATTCAGCGGCCACCTGATCGAGATCGCCGAACGCATCCAGAAGCGCGGCGAGGACCGCGCCGTCTTGCGCAAGCAGATCGAGAACAAGAACCTCAGCAACAAGCAGAACATGCTGCTCGGCGCCGCGCGCGCCTACAAGAGCGCCGGCGACTACGACCGCGCGCGCCAGGCCTACGACAGCCTGATCGAGACCGACACGTCGCACAAGCTGGCCGCGCTGCTCGAGCACGAGATGGCCGAGACCAATACTTGCCTGCAGGCGCTGCGCGACGCGCGCGCGCTGTGCGAGCAGGGCAAGCACGCAGAGGCGCGTGCACTGCTGCAACGCGCGCTGCCGAGGCCGGGCGACTATCTCCTGCCCTGGAAGGTGTCGAGTTCGCCCGCCGGCGCCAAAGTTCGCCTCCCCGATGGCAGCGTGCGCGAGACGCCCTTCACGGTCGAGACGACGCTCTTCGAGTCGGTCGAACTCGCCTTCGAGGCGCCCGGCTACGAGTCGCGCCGCGTCACGATCTCCCAGCCCGCCGACCAGATCGTCTACCTCTCGCGCTCCGCCGAGGAGAACTGGAAACCCGGCGGCCGCATCGACGCACTGCCGCTGACCGTGGGCGGAGACCACCTCGTCGCCGACCGCAACGGCAACCTCACGCGCCTGCCGGCCGACGGCAAGGGCGGCTGGACGCTCAAGCTCGAGACCCTCGGCGGCTTCGCCCGCTCGCCGGTCGCTCTCCCCGCGCGCCCCGGCTCGCTGCTCGTCGTCAGCGAAGACGGCGAAGCCTGGATCGTCGACGCCGAAAAAGGCACCGCCGAAGGCCCCTGGAACCGCAACGTCGCGCCTCTCGCCGGCCCCTACCTCGTCGGATCCGACGTCCTCGTACGCTTCCGCGACAGCACCGTCTGGCGCTGGAGCACGAGCACCGCACCCGACCCGGTCCCCGAGGAAGAGGCCAAGTCGCTCCTCGCCCGCTTCGAAGCCGAGTCCAGCGACAGCGAGGCCCGCCTCGGCGCCGCCTCGAACTTCGCCACCCTCCGCCGCACCAGCGCCGAGGGCAACCACCTCGACTCGCCCTGGAACGACCTGACCCTCGAGATCGCCGACGGACGCTGCCGCCTCGGGAAGCGCGGGGGCAGCGCGCCGGTGTTCTACGTCGAAATCGTGGGAGACTGGGTCTACGCGGCTTTCGAGTCTCCGTCGGGGACGGCGCCGCGGGGGCGGTTGTGGATTTCGGATGGGAAGGGGCTACGGAGCTTTGCCCCCTAGGGACTCTGCCGCCCTTCGCTGTGCGGGCTTGGAATCAAACATCCTGACCGCGAGCAGATCGGTCACCTCGAGCATGCGCGGGCAAAGCCCCGCGACCATCGCCGCGGTCTGCGTGTGGTTGCGGTTGGTGATCGGCCGCACGTAGTTGCGCCAGGCGACGTAGATCCACAGGTGGCTCTCGAGCTTCTCGCGCTTTTTCGATGCGCCCCAGTTGCGCCGCACGAGCCGGCTCAAGTTGTCGCGCAGCATCGCGAAGGTGTGGTTGATCGGGAAGAGCGGGTTCTTGTAGCTGCGCGGCACGCTCGAGTGCGTCTTCTGGTGCACGAGCCGCGCGCCGAAGAGGCGCTTCAGCGCCACGCCGTAGGTGTGCTTCTCGTCGGTACCGACAAAGACCTTCGCCTTCGGATCGCAAACGCGCGCGAGCACTTCGAAGCAGCGCGTCATCTTCTCGCGTGACTCGCTCTTGCGCTTGACGTCGCCCTCGAGCTTCTCGTAGCGCGCGAGCTTGGCCAGGTTCGCTTTCGAGAGCGGTTTCCGCGCTGGAAGCGTGCCCACCTCCGCGTGCAGGATGCAGTAGCTCGGCTTGTGCACGAGCACGGGCACGGTCACGGGTTTCAAGCGGCGGTTGTGCTCGAAAGTCTCGAGCTCGTCGAGCTGGAACTGCCCCTCCCAGGGCGTCGCGATCCCGCGCATGCGCATGCGCCACTCGTGGAATCCGCGGCCTTGCTTGCCGAAGAGATCCAGCCGCCGCGCGACCGTGCGCAGCGTGCAGTGATGCGTCTTCGCGATCTGGCGCAGCGTCACCTTCGAGATCAGCGCGAGGAAGATCTTCACGTCGAGCGAGACGCGTTTCAGGCCGTAGTCGACGCGAAACGTCTGCGTCGAGAACGTGCGCTTGCAGGCCTTGCACTGGAAGCGCTGCACGCGGCGGCCGTCACAGGCGCGCGTGTAGTGGCCGCGGCGTTGGTACTGGAAGCCGGCGGAGCCGGCACATTTGGGTTCTTCGCAGGGGCAATGATCTGGGCGAAATTCCATCGGGCGTCCTCCTCGGCGCGCCCGGGAGAGGCGCGTCCACACGGAAGACGCTCGGATGAGGCGAAGGTTGCGCGCGCCGGACCGATTTCCTGCACAGCGAAGGGCGGCAGAGTCCCTGGCGCGATAGGCTCGGGACCGCATGCCCCGCCCCGCCCTCGCCGCAGCCCTGCTCCTCTGCCTCGGTTGCCGCAGCACGCCTCCGCCGACGGTGAACGAGCCTCCCGTTCCGCCGAAGCTCGCGCCGGCGGAGTCGGGTCTGCCTGCGGCTCCGGTGCCGCCGGTGGTTGCGCCCGCGAAGGCGGTCCCGTTGCCCGTAGGATGGGCCGGGGTGAGCGAGGAGACGTTCGCGGCGCTGCTGGTGGAGACGTTTCCGGGGGGCGAGGCGCGCACGTTTGTGCCTTCGGCTTTCGAGGAGCTCTCGAGTGCGTTGCGCTCGGATGATCGGGTGGCGCTGCGAGCGTTGGCGTGGCTCGCCCGTTGCCGGGATGTGCTGGCGTCGGAGATCCTGCTGCAACGGCTCGAGCGCAGGCCGCGGGAGCAGGGAGATGCGGGCGCGGCGATTGACATCGCGAGTGCGGCGGCGCTGGCGCAGGTTGCCGGGGCGCGCAATGGCGCGGGCCGGCTCGAGTCACTGGCGTATGGGGGGCGTCCGCATCCGGATCTGGAGGTGCGCGTCGAGTGCGCCTGCAGTGCGCTGCGGCTGGGACGCGAGCGTGCGCTGCGCTTCTTGATCCAGATCTTGAAGCATGGGACGCGGCTCGAGGTCGCGAGCTCGGGGTGGAAGCCGATTGCGCAGATGGAGTTCTGCCAGCGCCGAGCGGCGGAGGCCTTGTGCGAGCGTGCGGGTCGGGCCTGCCGGTTCCGGCCGCTGCAGCCGCTGGACGAGCGCGAGGAGGATATCCGTGTGCTCGAGACCCAACTCGCTCCGCGCGAGGAGTAGACGCATGTTGCCGATCTTCCTCTTGGCGGTGCTGGTGTTGGCGGGCCCCGCGCCCTCGCGTGGAGTGCAGGGGCGCGTGCTCAGCGGCCGAGTGCTCGCGCAGGATGCGAAGCCGGTCGCCCATGCCGAGGTGCTCCTGCTCGCGCCGGCGACGGGAAACGACGAAGCGCGCAGGCGGCTCGCGCAGGTGCGCAGCGACGCGGAGGGGCGCTTCGAACTGCACGCGAGCGACGCGGGCGCGGCGCAGCTGTTCGTGCGCGCGGAGAACGAGGGCGTGCGCACGCTTGCGCTCGAGGCGGGCAGCGGGACGCGCGCGCTGGGCGACCTCGCGCTGGTCGGGCCGGCCTGGCTGAGTGGCCGGGCGAGTTTCCCCGACGGACATCCCGCGGCGGACGTCGAGCTGTGGGCGGTGCCGGAAGAGGTCGCGATGCTGCCCAACGCGCTGATCCTGTGCGTCGAGGAAGCTCAGAAGCACGAGCTCGCGGGCGAGGGACTGTTCACGACGCGCGTGCGCACGGACGGCGACGGTGGGTTCCGGCTCGCGGGTCTGCGTGAGGGGCGCTACATGCTGCGCTGTCCGCGACCGGAGGTCGTGCTCGAGCCGCGCATCGGGTACTACCACGCGACGACGGAGAACATCGCGCTCTCGGTGCAGAGTGCGCGTCTGCGCGTGCGCGCGCTCGCGCCGGACGGGCGCGAGTTGCTGGGCGCGAAGGTGCGCCTGGTCGAACTCAACGAGACCGGCACGGGCCGCTACCAGCCGGGACAGATGTGGAAGGAAGAGGTCGGCGGAGCGCTCGCCTGCGCGAGCTTCGACGTGCAGCCCGAGTCGGCCTACGGCGTGCGCGTCAGCTTCGAAGGCTACGCAACGCACGAGGACCTCGTGATGCTCGCGCAGAACGAGTTCGAGCAGTTGCACGAGTACCGGCTCGAGCCCGCGCGGCCGCCCGGTCGCGTGCGCCTCTCCGTGAAGCCGGTCGAGGGCTTCGCGCCCGGCGCAATCGCGGTCGATCTCGTCTCGCCGCTCTACGGCTCGCCGGATCCCGAGGCCGAGCCGCTCGCGCTGGATGCGCAGGGCTGGCTGCCGCCGCTGCCGCCGGGCTCGTACCTGTTCGCACTGCGCTTCCCCGAGCACGCGGGAACGCTGAACTGGTACCTGCCGACCCAGACGCGCAAGGCGCTCGCGCTCGAGTCGAAGCAGGAACTCGAGTGCACGATCGAGCTCGAGCTCGGTGCGCGCGTCGAGTTGGAACTGGCGGGAACGCAACCGGCCGAGGCGCAGATCGAGGCCGAGGGCCTCGAGGGTCAGGGCAAGTTCGCGCTGCACTTCACGAACGAGCCGAGCCAGCCTGCGCGCGCGAGAGAACTGCTCCCGCCGGGACGCTACCGCATCGGCGCGCAGGCCTACGGGCGCGGCTCGGCGAGCGCGGAGTGCGCGCTCGCGGGCGGCGCCTTCACGAAGCTCACGCTCGCGCTGCCGGGGCGCTGAGACGCGCGAGCAGCGCCACGAACACGAGCAGCGCGCCCGCGAGCACGAGGCTCGCCTGCTCCTTCGTCCCGACCAGGCCGAACCATTGGCCGGGAAGCTGTGCCGAGAGCGCGAGCGCGCCGAGCACGGCGGCGCCGAGCGCGAGCGGATTGGCCCCCGAGACAAGACACAGGAGCGCAGGGATCGCGAGCTCGTAGTAGTGGATCCACACCAGGCCCGGCGTCAGCAGCGCGAAGAGCGCGCCGGTGGCGAGCCACGCGGCGCAGGCGCGCGCGTCGGGCGCCCTCGTGCGCGCGCGCCAGGCGGCGAGCGCACAGGGTGCCAGCACGAGCGCGACCAGGCCCGGTCCGAGCGCAAGCCCGAGGTGGTCGGAGAGCCAGCGCGCGAGCGCGAAGTTGTCCTCGTACGCGGCGCCCTCGCGCAGCAGCTTGGGCAGCTCGCCCGCCCAGTGGATCCAGGCGCCGAATCCCCCGCCGAGCCAGGCACCGAGCACGATCCCCGCGAGCCCACCCGCGGCGAGGCCGCCGAGCAGTCGACCCGTGAGCTTCCACTCGCGCGCGAAGCCCAGCGCGAGCAGGAGCGGCAGCGGCGCGAGGCCCAGCGTCGGCTTGAAGGCGATCCCCAAACCTAGAATCGCGCCCGCGGCGAGGTGCTTCCCGCGCGCGTGCGCGAGCAGCGCGCCGGCGAGGGAGAGACCGAGCAGGGCGTTCACGTTCGTGTTGCCGAGATCGACCGCGAAGGGCTCGAACCACAGGCCGAAGGCGCCCAGCGCGAAGAGCGCGGCGGCGAGCGGCAGTTCGAACGCCGCGGCGGCGAGCAGGATCGCGAGCGCGTGCAGCAGCACCGCGAGATGCTGCCAGCGGTTCTTGTCGCGCGCGTAGTCGCCAGTCGCGATCGCGCCGAAGACGCCGTACAGCAGCGGCGTCGAGAAGGTCTCCATCTGGCGCCGGTACTGCGCCACCTGCAGCTCGAGCGTGGGCTTCTTCGCCGCCTCGGGCCCGGCTGTGCGCAGCGCGGCCTGGAAGCCCTCTTCGCCGAGTTGCGCGCGCGCTTGCGCCGTGTAGACGTTGGTGACGCGTCCCTCGCGCAGCGCGCGCCCCGCGGTCCAGAACTGGTAGAAGTCGATCCCCGGCCAGCGCTCGCCGAAGGCCCAGGCCGAGGAAAGCGCGAGGAGCGCGACCACGAGCGCGAGGGCGGTCTCCGGACGGGACCAACTCCCCCGCGCGCGCCAGCGCGCTCCCTGCGACGAAGGTGCCGGTGCCTCGCTCAGGAGGACATGCCCTGCTTCTTGGCCTGCTTGGCCTTCTTCTTCTCCTGCTTCTCCTTGATGGAGAGCTTGGGCTTCTTGTCGTCCTTCTTGTGAGTCTCGCCTTTGGACATGAGGGTCTCCGTCTAAAGCTTCGGGGGTGCGCGGCGTCGTGCCGCGCACGCACACAGAACGCCTTGCGCGTGCGACTGTCAAGAGGTCGCAGGCAGGAGGTTCAGGGCGAGAGCCGGTACATCATGCGCGGGAACGGGCTCGCCTCGCGCACGTGCTCGATGCCCGCGAGCCAGGCGACCGTGCGTTCGAGCCCCAGGCCGAAGCCGGAGTGCGGCACGCTGCCGTAGCGGCGCAGGTCGAGGTACCACTCGTAGGGCTCGAGCGGCAGCTTGCTCTCCAGGATGCGCGCCTTGAGCGTCTCGTAGTCGTCCTCGCGCTGGCTGCCGCCGATGATCTCCCCCACGCCCTCACTGCCGAGCACGTCGACACACAGCGCCTTGCGCGGGTCGGCGGGGTCGCGCTTCATGTAGAACGACTTCACCTCGTGCGGGTAGCGGTGCACCAGCACCGGCCGGTCGAAGCTGTTGGAGATGATCGTCTCGTCCGGCGCGCCGAAGTCGTCGCCGTACTTGAAGGTCGACTCGGGGTGCTTGGCGAGCAGCGCGGCTGCCTCGTCGTAGGAGAGGCGCGGGAAGGGCGCCACGATGCGCTCGAGCTTCGAGAGATCGCGCTCGAGCGCCTCCAACTCCGGCCGGCGCCGGCGCAGCACCTCCTGCGCGAGGAACACGAGCATGTCCTCGGCCAGTTGCATGATGTCCTCGAGGCTCGCGAAGGCTACCTCGGGCTCGAGCATCCAGAACTCGGTCAGGTGCCGGCGCGTCTTGGACTTCTCGGCGCGAAAGGTGGGCCCGAAGGTGTAGATCTTGCCCATCGCCATCGCCGCGGCCTCGCCGTAGAGCTGGCCGGACTGCGTCAGATACGCCTTCTGCTCGAAGTAGTCGACCTCGAAGAGCGTCGAGGTCCCCTCGCAGGCAGACGGTGTGAAGATCGGCGAGTCGATGCACACGAAGCCGCGCTCGTCGTAGAAGCGCCGGATGGCGGTGATCACCGCGTCGCGCACGCGCATCAGCGCCCACTGGCGGCGCGAGCGCAGCCACAGGTGGCGGTTGTTGAGCAGGAAGTCGGGGCCGTGCTCCTTGGGCGTGATCGGGTAGCCCTGCACGGCCTGCAGCACGCGGCCGCTCTGCACGTCGATCTCGTAGCCGCCCGGCGCGCGCGGCTCGGCCTTGACCAGGCCGGTCAGCACGATGCTCGACTCCTGGCCGGCGTGGCCGACGTCCTCGAAGAGCTTCTCGGGCACGTCGTTCTTGAACAGCACGCACTGCACGATGCCGGTGCCGTCGCGCAGCTTGGCGAAGTGCAGCTTGCCCTTGGAGCTCTTGTCGTACAGCCAGCCTTGCAGCGTGACGGTCTCTCCGACGTGCTGGGAGAGCTTCTCGATCGTGGTTACGGGGGGTGTGGTCATGTTCTTCGTTCGCGGTCCTTCAAGGGAAGGCCGAGTAGGCGGACTGCATCTGCACGTCCTGAATCGCGCCGGCGCGCACCTTCACGCGGCCCTTGCACACGACGCCCTCGCGGCGCGCCTCGAGCGTCACGTGGCCCTCGCCCGTGAGCAGCGGTTCGAGCTCGGCCATCGGCGTCACGAGTTGCACGCGCTCGTAGCCCAGCGAGAGCATGCGCGTCACGACACGCTCGGCGAGCAGGGCACCGCCGGCCGCGACGGCGACCGTCTGCCCCGCCGCGGCGCCCGCGCGCGTGCTCTCGATCAGCGCCAGCATGCGCTCCTCGCTGCGCTTCTGCGCATCGCGCAGGTCGATCAGCACGTGCTCGAGGCGCCGCAGATCGAGTTCGGGCGTGGCCCCCGCGAGACGCTCGAGCTGCTCGCGCAGCGCGGCCAGGTCCTCCAGGCGCGCGAGGTGCTTCTCGCTCGCGCGCAGCCGGCCGAGGATCTGCCAGGCCGCGATCGCGGCGGCCGCGCAGGCCGCGAGCAGCGCTGCGGCGAGCACGAGCAGCAGGGGATCGGTGGTGGCGGGCATGGCGGTGAACCCGCCAGCCTAGCTCCTGCGGGCGAAGCCGCTCAAGACCGACGCACGAAGGATCGCTGGCACATCCCGCGCGGATCCCCTTAGAATCGGACCGCGGACGGCCCGCATCCCATCTGGCCGCCACACAGGAGGTTCTCGCATGCCGCGCCTGTCACTCGCTCTGCTCGCCTTCGCCCTGCTCGGTCCGCTCGCCCGCGCCGACCACAAGGACGCGCGCCTGGGCTACCAGATCCAGACGCCCAAGAACTGGAGCGAGGTGCCCACCTCGGTGGAGGAGCGCTGGGTGGTCGCCAAGTGCACCTCGGACAAGAGCTACTTCTGGACCGACAAGTCGACCGGCTGGACCAACGAGCACAAGCCCGACATGACCACGATCGCCTTCGTCGCCGAGGCGGTGAAGGAGCGCGCCAAGGTCGAGCAGCGCGAGAAGAAGGACGGCACCAAGGAAGTGCTGATCGTCTACGACAGCCCGTACAAGGACTACGAGGACTACATGAAGCGCCGCTACTCGGGCGGCGGCTGGTTCGTGGACAAGAAGGAGGAATCGAAGGCCGGCGACGTGCCGGTCACCTGCTTCGAGATCAAGGTCGAGAAGCTCTCCTACGACGGGCCCAAGCACATCCTCACCTGGGTCTACCACCTGCAGGACGTGGACCTCGCGGTGCAGTTCGAGTGCCTCGAGAGCGCCTGGCCCAAGCTGCAGGCGGACATGAAGCGCTGCCTCAAGTCCTTCAAGGGCATCGAGCGCTCGGGCGAGGGTCTCGTGCAGGCCTCGACCGGCGAATCGAACTTCGTCGCCTTCGACTGGGACAAGCTCACGCCCGACGAGCGCACCGCGCACAAGAAGAAGATCGAGAAGCTGGCCCAGGAGCGCGCGCAGAAGGACCTGCCCGACGGCTGGAGCGCCAAGCAGATGGGCCGCTTCCTCGTGCTCAACCACGGCGACGACAAGTTCGCCAAGAAGATGGTCGAGCGCTCGGAGGCGGTGCTCAAGTGGCTCGACACGACCTTCGACTTCCTGGGCGACAAGGAGTACGTGCGCGCGCCCGTGCTGCGCATCTGCAAGGACTCGGCCGAGTACAACGCCTTCTTCAAGAGCAGCGACTGGTCGTGGAACAACATCGAGGTCGTGACCTACGACGACAACGGCGGCAGCACGAGCTACTCGATCAAGAACGTGATCAGCCGGCTGGTCGACATCTGGTTCCAGGACCGCGACCGCGACCTCGCACTGGGCATGCCGATGTGGCTGCGCAACGGCCTCTCGGACCTGATGGAGCAGGCCAATCTCGACAAGGGCAAGCTCGAGTTCCGCACGAACTACTGGATCAAGGACGACGTGCGCGAGGTCGTGCGCGACGGCAAGGCGCTCAGCCCGCGCCAGATCATGACCATGGACGCCGAATCGTTCTGGAAGGAGTGGGTCAATTTCCAGCAGGGCGACGCGCTGGTCGCCTTCCTCGTCACCGGCCCCGCGGGCAAGTCGAAGCTCTCGAAGGAATTCCTGCCCAACTACATGAAGGCGTTGAAGGGCGTGCTGGCCGAAGTGAAGGCCGAGGACGAGAAGAACGGCACGCTCTCCAACAAACCGCCCTCCACCGAGGAGGAGGAGGACGCGCAGCTCAAGAACCAGCGTGACGGGATCAAGAAGAACCAGAAACGCATCCTCGACCAGACGCTCGAGCGCGCCTCCGCCGGCTGGAGCGGGGACGACTGGAAGAAGTTCGAAGACCTGTATCTGAAGACCTTCGGTTGAGGGCGCTCGAGTGAAGCATCCGATCCGCACCGCCGCGCTGCTCTGCGCGCTCGCACTGCCCGCAGCAGCGGGCGACATCCTCTCGCTCAAGGACGGCCGCGTCATCGAAGGGCCGAAGATGACGCGCACCCAGAAGGGCATCGAGCTCGCCTACGAGCACGGCACGATCCTGATTCCGACCGAGATGATCCTCGACGCGGTGCTCGACTCCGACTCGGCACTCCCGCCCGCGACCGACGAGGAGCGCGAGATGAGCACCAAGGGCATGGTGCGCTTCGAGGGCAAGTGGGTTCGCACCAGCCAGCGCGACGAGATCCTGAAGAAGCGCCTCGACGCGCGCCGCGCCGACCTCGAGCAGATGGCCGCGCGCAAGGAATGGCGCAACCGCGGCCAGCAGGACACGCAGCACTTCCACTTCGAGTACACGGTCCCCGATCCGATCTTCGAGGGCTACCGCGACCTGATGGAGGCCTACTACACCGACTTCGCCAAGACCTGGAAGCTCAAGTCGCCCGGTCGCGACGACAGGCTCAACGTCAGCTTCCACGGCGACGAGGAGACCTTCCACCAGGTCTCGGGCGTGGGTTTCGGCGTGCTGGGCTACTTCCGCTTCGTGAAGCCCTGGGACCTGAACGTTTTCTACGAGCGCATGGATCCGAACTTCACCACCGAGGTGATGTTCCACGAGGCCAACCACTACCTGCAGAAACTGATCGAGCTCGACTTCGCCGTGCCGCACTTCCCGGGCGAGTCGCTGGCCGAGTACTACGGCGCAAGCCACTGGGATCCGGAGAAGAAGAAGCTCTCGACCGGCCTGATCCTCGAGGGCCGGCTGTGCGAGGTGCAGGAGGACATCGTCAAGGGCGACTTCGAGCCGCTCGACGAGCTCGTGCGCACCGACCGCGACTACAAGCACTACACCTGGGGCTGGTCGCTCGTGTACTTCCTGATGAACGATCCGCGCTACCAGCCGAAGTTCCAGAAGTTCGTCTTCACGCTCGCGCGCGGCAAGGGCGTGCTGCGCGAGCCGATGGGAATCGCGAACCTGCAGACGGTCAAGGGCGAGGAGGTCTTCCGCATCTTCCGCGAGGAGCTCGGCCTGAAGGACGTCGCGGCGGTCAAGAACCTCGAGCGCGAGTGGTACGCGTACATCCAGAAGCTCGCCCCGACCAGCGTCTCGGGTCTCGAGCAGGCCGGCCTCTCGGCCGCGGGCAACAACCGCCCGCTGCGCGCCACGCGCCTGCTCAAGGAGGCGATCGAGAAGGGCAGCCGCAATCCGCTGGTGCACGCGCGCTACGCCGAGGTGCTCGCGGGCAAGGGCCGGCGCCTCGACGCGGTCGAGGCCTGGAAGAAGGCGATCGAGATCGACCCGCTCAACGGCAAGTTCTATTCGAGCCTCGGGCACACGCTGCTCTACGGCAAGAAGGACGCCCCGAGCAACGCCGAGGCGAACCGCATGATCGCGCTCGGCAAGGACCTCGGCTACGACTCGCCCTGGATCGAGCTCGACCTCGAAAAGAGCGACGAAAAGGGCGACGGCAAGAATTGAGGCCGCCGCGCGGATCCGCTCAGGGCCGGGCCGCGGTCGCCTTGATCTCGACGTGCAGGTTCGCCGGCAGCGCGCTCACCGCGACGCAAGCGCGCGCGGGGTAGGGTGCGGGGAACACGCGCGCGTAGACCTGGTTGAACTCCGCGTAGCGCGCCATGTCGGTCAAATAGACCGTCACGTCGACCACGTCCGCGAGCCCCAGTCCCGAGCGCGCGAGCTCCTTCTCGACCGCGCGGATCGCGCCCTCGGCCTCCTCGGCGAAGCTGCCGGCGCTCGAGCCGCCCTTGCCGGCGACGAAGACCAGGCCGTGCGCCTCGACCGAGGCCGAGTAAGGACCCAGGGCGTTCTCGGCGATGAGGTGCTTGGAGGGCGCGCTCGCGCACGCGAACGAGCTGAGGGCGAGGAGCAGGGCGGCGATGTGGGGGCGCATGCGCGCATCATCCCCGGCCGAGCGCTCCCCCACAAGCGCGCCTGGAGCGCGAGCGTCCTCTAGACTCCTTCCCCGCATGGACGATCGCCAACGAGCCGGATCCCGCGCCGCAGGGCCGCCCTCGCGCCGCTGGCTCGCGCTCCTGGGTCTGGCGACCCTGCTCGGGATCAGGCTGCGCTTCGACCAGATCGGGCTGCAGATCGCGGCCGACGACGAGTGGCATTCGCTGCACGCCGTGCGCGACAGCAGCCTCACCTGGATCCTGACGCACTTTGGGATCTGCGACCACTGCGTGCCGCTGACAGCCCTGGATTGGATCCTGGCGCAGACAGTCGGCTTGAGCGAAATGGGCATGCGCGCGCTGCCGCTCGCGGCGGGCTGCCTGTCCGTACCGCTGCTCGCCTGGCTCTTGCGCGCGGAGCTCGGGGAGCGCGCGAGCCTGCTCTTCGCGGCTCTGCTCGCGATCGCTCCGCTCGAGGTCTTCTACTCGCGCATCGCGCGCCCCTACCCGGTCGTGTTCCTGCTGTCGCTCGTCGCGCTGCTCGCACTGCGGCGCTGGCTGCGCGGCGGGGGCCGGGGCTGGGCCGCGAGCTACGCCGTGTGCGCAGCGCTCGCGCTGTGGTTCCACCTGGTGGTCCTGCCCTTCGTCCTCGCGCCGCTCGCCTGGAGCTTTCTTGCATGCCGCGGACACGTGCGCTCGCGCGCTGCCATCGCCGGCCTGGCATGCGTCACGCTGCTCGCCGCGGCGCTGCTCGTCGGTCCCCCGCTCTACGGCGACCTGCATTCGATGGAGCAGCGCTCGCTGGGCGGCGCGCTCGGATTCCCCGACGGGCAGGTGTGCTTCGAGCTGGTGTCCGGGAGCTTTCGCCTCCTGCTCGTCTTCTCCTTCGCGCTCGCGCTGCTCCTCGGCGCGCTCGTCCTGCGCCACACGGGAAACCTCGGAACCTGGTTCCTCGTGCCGAGCCTCGCGCAGGTGCTGTTGCTGGCATTCGCACGGCCTTCGGGCATCGAGGAGCCGATCATCTTCGTGCGCTACCTGCTCCCGCTGCACGGCCTGGCGCTGGTCGCCGTCGCGCTCGGCCTCGAGCGCCTCGACCGGCTCGCACGCGATGAGTTCCCGCGCCTGCCGCGCGAGCTCGCGGCCTTCGGATGCTGCGCCGCGTTGTACGCCTTCGGACCGCTGCCCTGGATCCAGTCGCGGCCCAACAGCTGGAGCAACGCGCTCGTCTACCAGGCGAACTACGAGCGCACCTTCCCCTACGCCTTCGCGCGCGGCGTGCTCAAGATGGAGGGCGTGCCGCCGATCTACGCCGAGCTCGCGCGCGACGCGCGGCCGGGCGAGGTGCTGCTCGAGGCCCCCAACTACGGCGCTTCGCACCTCTCCGCCTTCCCGATCTACCAGCGCTCGCACCGGCTGCCGTTCCTCGTGGGCTTCGTGACGCCGGCCGAGGTTCCGCTGCCGCTGTGCGAGGTGCGCGCCGACGATGTACGCTTCCGCTTCCGCAACGCGCTGCACGTCCTGCAGTTCGACGAGCTGCACACGCGCCACGTGCGCTTCGTGCTCTTCCATCGCCGGCCACCCGCGAGCCTCGCCGACGCGCTCCACGTCGACCTGCGCTACGTCGAGCAGTCGATCCGCGACTACAAGCAGCGCTTCGGCCCGCCGCGCTTCGAGGACGCACAGCTGTGCGTGTTCGACTTGGCACCCGACGCGACGCGCTAGTCGAAGTTCCGGCGCACGAGCTCGCGGAAGCGCGCCCCGAGCACTCTGTATTCCGCTGCTGCGCGCGGATCGGGATCCAGAGGCTCGCCCGCCCCCGCGAGGAACCCGCGTGCGAGCTCGTCGAGGCTCGCGGACCCGCCCGTGCTGCGGCTCACGGCCCAGGCCGCCTGCAGCGCAGCCCCGAGCGCCGCCGATTCCGGCTCGGCCAGCGGACGCACGCGCAAGCCGAGCACGTCGGCCAGCACGCGTTTCCAGGCCCGGCTGCGCGAGGCGCCGCCGACCAGGTGCAGCTCCTCGCCGTGCGTGCCGAGTGCGCGCAGGCGCTCGAGTCCCCAGGCAAGGTTGAGCGCGACGCCTTCGAGCGCGGCGCGCGCGAGCGCGGCGGGCTCGAGCGAACCGCCGCGCACGCCGTGCAGCACGCCGCAGGCCTGCGGCAGGTCCGGCACGCGCTCGCCCGCGAGGTAGGGCAGGAACAGCAGGCCGCCCGCGCCGGGGTCGACCGAGAGCGCGAGCTCGTCGAAGCGCTCGTGCGTGAGCGCGAAGGCGCGCCGCACCTCCTCGCTCACGCCGGTCGCGTTCATCACGCACAGGAGCGGCATCCACGCACCGCTCGCGTCGCAGAAGGGCGCGATCAGGCCCTCCGGATCGGCGAGCGGACGTTCGCTGCGGTGAAAGATCGTGGCCGAGGTTCCCAGCGAGCACACCAGCACGCCCGCGCGCGTCGCCCCCGAGCCGATCGCGGAGCACATGTTGTCGCCGCTGCCGGCCGAGACGGGCGTGCCCTGCGCGAGGCCCGTGAGCTGCGCGCCGCGCGCATCGAGCACACCCGGCAGCGCGTCCGCCGCGACGAGCGGCGGCAGGAGTTGCGCGAGGCGCGGGTGCACAGCTTGCATCGCACGCGCGTCGAAGCGCCGCTGCGCCGCGTCGAAAAAGCCCGTGCCCGAGGCATCGCCGCACTCCATCCAGGCCTTGCCCGTGAGCACGAAGTTCACGTAGTCGTGCGGCAAGAGCACGCGCGCGACACGCTCGAAAACGCGCGGCTCCTGCTGCGCGAGCCAGGTGATCTTCGAGGCGGTGTAGCCGACCGGAATGCGCTGGCCCAGGCGTTGCGAGAGCTCCTCGGCCTCCTTGGCGGTTGCGGTATCGCACCACAGCTTCGCAGCGCGCAGCGCCTCACCCTGCTCGTCGAGCACGACCAGACCGTGCTGCTGGCCCGAGACGCCGACACCGCCGACGCGCGCGCGATCGCGCGGACGCTCGCGGAAGAGCTCGGCGCAGGCCGCGCGGATCGCCTCGATCCAGGTCGAGGGATGCTGCTCCGCCGCGCCCGGTGGCAGGCCTTCGATCAGGCCGTAGGCCGAACTCGCGCGCGCGAGCACGCGCTGCGACTCGAGGTCGATGAGCAGCGCCTTCGTGCCCTGGGTGCCGACGTCCAGGCCGAGGAAGAGCGACTTCGCCGCCATGCGTCTCTCAGCCCCGCACGCCGAGCAGGTGTTCCATCATCAGCTGGTCGAGCTTTTCGTAGGAGAGGCCCTTGCGGCCGAGCTCTTCGGGATCGAGCACCGCGCCGCGCAGCTTGGCGGACTTCTCGCGCGTGTAGCCCGAGAGCAGCGGGTCGAGCGCCGCGTCCTTCTGCTCGGCGATCAGCGCGCGCACTTCCGGATCGGCGTCGAAGCGCTTGGCTTTCGCCTTGAGGATCTTGTACGTGCGCATCGAGCCGCGCGCGAAGTCCCACACGCCGGCCTCGTCCTCGGTGCGGTAGGCGTGGCTGTCGAAGTGCAGCGGCCCGGTGTAGGGCGCGCCGCCGAGCGTGCCCTCGAGCAGGCGCACCAGCAGGAAGGCCTGGCGCACGTCCTCGGAGCCAAAGCGCAGGTCCTGGTCGTAGCGGCCGATCTTCTGCGCGTTGAGGTCGATGTGGAAGAGCTTCGCGCACTCCATCGCCTGCGCGACGGCGTGCACGAACGAGAGCCCGGACATGTTCTCGTGCGCCACCTCGGGGTTGACGCCGACCATCTCGGGGTGCGCCAGCGTCGAAATGAAATGCAGCATGTGGCCCGTGGTCGGGAAGTAGATGTCGCCGCGCGGCTCGTTGGGCTTGGCTTCGAGGGCGAAGCGCAGCTCGTAGCGCTGGTCCTTCACGTACTCGCACAGGTAGTCCATCGCATCGCGCGTGCGCGCAATCGCGCTGCGCGGATCGCGGCAGGCGTCCGCTTCCGTGCCCTCGCGCCCGCCCCAGAAGACGTAGATCTTCGCGCCCAACTCGACCCCCAGGTCGATCGCGTCCATCGTCTTGCGCAGCGCGAAGGCGCGCACCTTGGGGTCGTTCGAGCTGAACGATCCGTCCTTGAAGACCGGGTGCGAGAAGAGGTTGGTCGTGGCCATCGGCACGACCATGCCGTTGTCCTCGAGCGCGCCCTTGAACTCGCGCACGATGCTGTCGCGCTGCGCGGCACTCGCACCGAAGGGGATGAGGTCGTTGTCGTGCAGGTTGACGCCGTACGCGCCGCACTCGGCCAGCTTCTGCACGATGTACGTCGGCCGCATCGGCACGCGCGTCTCGGGCCCGAAGGGATCACGGCCAGGGTTGCCGACCGTCCAGAGGCCAAAGGTGAAGCGGTCGGACTTGTTGGGTGTGTAGGCGTCCATGTCTTGGGGCGGTCGGGGGTTCAGCGGGTCACACTCTGGCCAGTCGCAGGCTCGACCTCGAGTTCGAGTTGCTCGTGCGCGTCGACGTAGAACACGAAACCGTACATCATCTCGTCGTAGGTTTCTTGTCCGAAGCGCACGGCCTTCGCGGGGTCGGGGTTGAAGGGATTGAAGCCTGAATTGTCGAAATGCGCCAGCGCTTCCAGGCGCGTGCCCTTGGCGAAGCGTTTCTCGCCGAAGCGCCAGACGTAGGGCAGCTGCCAGTCGAAGCTGTAGTTGGGCACGCACAGGAGATCCGCACGCGCCCCGGCCGGATCCTGTTCGACGATGCGCATGTCCCGGCCGCGCAGGTGCATGTGCACGAACAGGCCCACCCCGATCGCGTCCTCGGCAAAGGTGCGCTGCGCGCGAACGGGCCAAGCGGGCGCGCCGGGCGGGATCTCGAAACGGAAGTCGGCCAGCTCGAAGTGGCGCAAGCGCTGTTCGACCTTACCGCGCGGAAAGCGCAGGCCGACCGAGATCTGGTCCTCCTCAGCGCGGCCGCTGGTGACGTAGTGCACCTGCAATCCGAGCAGCGAACCGGCCGGGATGCAGCAGGCTACCCCCTCGGGAAGTTGCATCGCATCCCCGCCGGGAACCTGCCCGGTGAGGAAGTTCTGCGCCGTGACGCGGTCGCCGAGCTTGTACCAGCCGAGGTTCGCGTGGTGCACGACGCGCGGATTCGAGGGCCGGATCTCGAGCGCCTCGACCCAGGTGTCGGAGAGGAAGAGGTGCGGGATGACCTGGTAGGCATAAGGCACATAACCTGTCGCCGGCACCTTGGTCGAGCCGAGCACACTGAGCACGAGATCGGGTTTGCCGATGCGCCAGCCTTCCTGCGGCGGGTGCTCGGGCTCGGCGCGCACGCTCTCGCCGTTCTCGCCCGGCGGCGCGCCCGCGCGCAGCCACTGCACCAACTCGACGCGCTCCTCGCGCGAGAGACCGAGCTCGTTCTCGAAGTGCTGCGTACGCGCAGCGAACCAGGGCGGCATGCGCCGCTGCAGCACGACCTCCTCGATCATCGCCGCCTTGGCCGCCAGCTGCGCCCGCGTTCCCAGCGCGAAGGGCGCCATTCCGCCTTCGACGTGGCACGCAGCGCAATGCCGCGCGACGAGTGGCGCGATCTGGGCCACCCAGGTCGGCGTGTGCGCGGGATCCGCGCGCGCGATCTCCACCGGCGGCGTGATCAGGCAGCCCTCGAGCGGAGTCTGCGGCACGCGCACCGCGCGCTCGGCGAGCACGTCCTCGAGCGCCTCGGCGAGATCCGCGCGCACCTCGCCCGGCACGTTGCCCGAGTAGCGCTGCGCGGCATCGAAGCGACCGCGGTAGGCGAGCGTGCCGTGCGCATCGAGCACGAGGCACTCGGGCGTGCGCGTCGCGCCCAACGCGCGCGTCGCAGCGCCGTCGAAATCGCGGCCGAGCGGGAACTCGCAGCCCTGGTCCAGGGCGCGCGCCGCGGCTTCGACGAGGTCGTCGTCGGGGCCGACGTCCAGCGCGAGGAATTGCACGCCGCGCGGGCGCAACTTGCGCTCCAGCTCGGCCACGCGCGGCAGCACGCGCGCCGCGATCGGACAGTCGATCGAGGTGAACACGACCACCGTCGCCGCGTGCGGACCCAGATCGCTGAGCTCGCGCGCGAGCCAGCGCGTGTCCGTGAACGGAACGCGTCCGACGCTGGCGCCGATCGGTAGTCCGTCGCCGTTGCACAGTGCGAGGAAGAGCGCCGCGATCATGGCCCGATTATGCCCGAAGCGCGCGCACGACCCAGGCGCCGAGAGCACACACAGCCGCCGCGAGCGCGAGCCAGCCGCCGAGCGGCCGCGCTTCGCCCTGCTCGAGCGGGACGGAGGCCGCCGGCGCGCGCCAGGCGGCCGCACCCTGGGCGCTGCGCGCCTCGATGGGAACGACGCCGACCGGTTGGAGGCGCAGCGAGTCGAAGAGCTCACCCCACGAGACCGCGAAGGCCGCGGGGTCGCCCGCGGGCGGCTCGAGCGCGCGGATCGAGGTGCGCACGCGCCCCGGCGCGGCGAGCACGCACGGCCCGCCCGCGGAGAGCCAGCTCGCCTCCCCCACCGTGGGCACGAGCGCAGGCCCGATGGTCGCGCGCGCACTCCAGCCGTCGCGCGCCAGTTCGAGCTCGCGCGCCGCGCCTTCCGACTCGAGTACGAATTCGAAGAGCTCGGATTCCTCGCGCGTGGCGCGCAGCGCGAACCCCTCGCTCCCGGCCCACAGTTGCGCCAGCGCGCGCAGCGGCTCGGGCAGCCGTGTGTCGACGAACACACCCAGGTCGGCTTCGCCGTAGGCGTCCTCGACGCGCACGACGCGTTCGCCGTCCCAGTCCAGGCGCGCGCGCCCCTCGCGGCCGATCGCACCGGGCACGGCCGCGCCACCGCTGGCCGAATATCCCGCGCGCACGGGCAGGGTGTCGAAGCGCGCGGAGATCCAGAGCGCGTCGGCACGGTCGTAGCGCGCCCAATCGGGCGCCGCGCGGCGCGCACGCGGCGTACGCAGGAGTTCCGCGGGCACATCGCGCTCCACAAGACCCTCGGGCCAGGCCTCGTCGATCCACACGAGTTCGTCCTGCCTGCGCAGCTGCGTCGCGATCCAGGCGCGCAGCGGCTCGAGCGCGTGCTCCAGGCGCGTGCGACCGCCGTCGGTGAGGTACATCCCCTGGCTGCGGTCGACGATCAGCAGGAAGCGCCGCGGCGCCTCCGCGCGCACGTGCTCGGGTTGCGCGAGTGCGAACGCGCCCAGGCACAGCGCCAGCGCCAGGCAGGCGAGCGCGAGTGGCACGCGCCGCTTGCGCCGCTCCGCGCTCGGATGCGCGCGCTCGGCCGCGCGCCAGGCCTCGAGCGTGCCGGTGAACAGCGCGCGCACCGCTCCCCCGCGCGCACCGAGCACGAGTGCCGCGATCGGCAGTGCGAGCAGGGCGAGGAAGCCCGGCGCGAGGAAGCGGATGCCGAGGAGCTCCACGGGGTTCAGGCGCGCAGCGCGCGCGCGAGCAGGTGTTCGAATTCCAGAGCGCTCGAGCCGCGCACGAGCGCGATCCCGCGCGGTGCCGTGGCGCGCGCGAGCCGTTCGCGCGACTCCTCGAGAGCGCGCGCGTAGGCCCCGAGCGCCTCGCGGTCGACCTCCAGCGCCAGCTCCTCGCCGCTCTCCGCGTCGAGCCAGCGCACCGCGCCGAGCTCGCCGGGCTCGATCTCGAGCGGCGCGAGGATGCCGATCCAGGTCCAGCGCACGCCGCGCGGCAGCGCTCCGTCGAGTGCTTCGGCCGTGTCGCCGAGGTCCGAGAGCAGGAAGCCGCGCTGCGAACCGCGTGCGGCCGCGAGTTCGGTGCGCAGGCCGGCGACGTTAAGCGTGCCGCGCGCGACGCGCGCCTCGAGCCAGCCCGCGAGCGCCGCGGCGTGCGCGCGCCGCGCGCAGCGGAAGCGCTCGCGCGTGCACAGATCGACGAGCTCGAGCTCGGCCTCCTCGCGCAGGCCGGAGAACGCCAGGGCCAGCGCGCACTCCGCCGCACGCTGCAGCTTGCCCGGCGGCCCGACGCCCATCGAGGCGCTGGTGTCGACGAGGATCGTCCAGCGCTCGCCCGCCTCGGGCCGCACGACGCGCACGACCGGCTGATCGCTGCGCGCGTAGACATCCCAGTCGAGCGCGCGCAGATCGTCGCCCGGACGGTAGGGCCGGTAGTGGTCGAACTCGACGCCGCCGGTCGAGAGCCCCGCGCGCGCGGCTCCCTCGCGCCGTCCGCGCGCTGCGGAGAGACGCGCCGCGAAACGCTGCGCGCGCGTGCGCAGGCCTGCATCGAGCCTGACCGTGGGACAGGGCAGCGGCGGTCGTCTCGCGGAGGGCGGCATCGGCGCCGGGCATTGTCGGACAGCCCGCGCGGCGAGTCCACGGGCAGGCGCGAGGCTGTCTGCATCCCCCGCCCGAGCGTGACACGGACAGTCCGAGCGTCTAGGGCGGGACGATGATCACTCCGCTGCTGTTGCTCGTCTTGCAGTCCCCCGCCGTGGCTCCGACCGTGGAGCAGGTCCCGCGCTGGAACGACGAGACGCTGGCGGCGCTCGACACGCACGAGCTCGTGGGGCTGTATCCCAGGCAACTGCGGCAGCATCCGCTCGAGAGCGAGCCCGGGTACCACGGCTGGAATCCGCTCGCCTACGAGTTGAACCGCCGCCTCGAGCGCGGGGAAGTCCTGCGCGCAGACGAATGGCGCGAGTTGCTGGTCGGCAAGGGCTACCTGCACATGCGGCCGCGCTGGCCCGTGGGCGAGCCGCTCACGCTGCGCGTCGAACGGCCCTGGGTCCTGCGCCAGGGTGGAATCCGACTGCAGCCGATCGCCTGGCGCGGCCCGCCGGTGACAGGCCTCCATCTCGCGACACTGGAATCGAACGAGCTTCTGGCTGGATGCGGCATGGCGATCGAGGACACGATCGAACGCGACCGTCAGCGGGTCCTGGGCTCGCTGCCGCGCGGACGATGGCACATCGATTTCCGCGCGGAGATCGTTCAGTCGATCGCGGGGCCGCGGCAGGAGCGGATTCCCGGTCCGCGCATGTGGACTGGTCCGCTCGCCTTCGACGTCGAGATCGTCGACACGCCCGACGAGGCCGTAGCGCCCGAACGCGACGCGCGCTGGTCGGAGCTCGTGCGCGCGGGGTTGCGCGTCTGGGCCACCAAGCCCGAGGACGAGCAGCGCCTCGTCGGCATCGCACTCCAAATCGATCGGGCGCGCTGGCCCGAGGATCTGCACCTCGAACTCGAAGTCGAGCTCGTCTGCGGCGGCTGCCCGTACGGAAAGGCCGAGCTCGACGATCGGCGGTCCATGGAACTGCCCGAGGACCCCATCCGACGCGACGACCTGCTCGAGTCCCTGCCCTGGCCCGTCGCGCATGGCGACGAGAGCGCCGCGGGCTGGACCGTTCGCGTGCACGGCGTGCGCGGCGACGCACTCTACGACTGGGACACCACGCGCTGGTGGGCCGGCGAGTTCGAGGCGCCGCTCGCGGACCTGATTCGGCGCTGAAACTCGCCCAGCGTGAGTGACTGCCAGGAGAGCACGCACCTATCGCGGCCGATGCTCGGCGCGCTCCTGCTCCTGCTCCAGTCTCGGTCGCCCGATCTCCGCACGCTCGGTACCGAGCAGCTCGCTGCGCTGATCCCGCGCGCGGACGACCCCGCGCTCCTCGCGGCGGCAGCCTCGAACGAACCAGTCTCATGGCCGGTCCTCGACGAACTCCGCTCGAGGATCGACCGCGGCGAGGTGCTCTCGATCGAGGCCTGGCGCACGATCCTGGTCGAGCGCGGCTATCTTCGACGCCGCGCGCGCTGGCCGGTCGGCCGACAGTTCGCATTGGGCCTGCAGCCGATCTACCTGCCCGTGAGGCTCGTGCTCGCAACACACCTCCCGGGAGGCACACCGACGAGTTCGAGCTCCGGCGAAGCTCACTGCGTCGACGACGGATGGCTGAGGGGCAGGATGGGGTATCAGACCGTCGGCTGGCTCGCCCCAGGGCAGTCTCGAGTCTCGATCGACGTGCGCCCGTACTACGTCGCGGGCAGTCCAGCGGGCCACGCCACGCAGCGCGTGCTCTGCGCGGGCACGATCGAGATCGCAGTCGAACAGGTGCAGAGCATCGACGAGGTACTCGAGCCCGTCACGGATCCCGAGTGGGGTCGGACGCTCGTGCGGCACTTTCATCTCCAGCTCGCTGGCCGCGGGACCTGCCTCTTCGAGGATCGTTTCGAGTGGCCCAGGAGGCTCGGGGCCGCGCTGGATTGCACGGTGCTGCACGACGGCCGGGTGATCGATGCGCGGAGGATGGAGCCCTCCTTCCCTGGACATCGCGTGCTCCCGCTCCCGTTCCTCTCTCGCGCACTCGCGGGCGTAGATGGTTCGCTCGCAGGCTGGACGCTGCGAGTCCGTGGCACGCCGAAGCGGGTGCTCGAGGACTGGCGCGCCACGCAGTACTGGGCCGGCGAGTTCGAAGTGCCGCTCGCGGACCTGCTTCGGCGCTGAAACTCCGCGACCCGAGCGACCCTCCGACGAGCGGGCTCCTGCGACACCCAAAGCTCGCCGACCCTTTGCTGGAGCCCCAAACTCCGACGCTCTGCCGGGCGCGAACTTGATTCGGCATGAAAAGGTCGCGTCTCGAGTGGGCGTCCCGAGCGCGCCCCCGCCGCACCAAAGCTCGCCGGGCCTTTTCCGCCGTCCTAGGTTCCGAAGGAGTCCTGCGCGCTCTCTCTTGACTCGGCACCGGGGTGCCTGTGCATCCCGGCACGTGGTGAGCCATCTGTCCGGGGACATGGGTGACACTTCCCGTGCCGCTAGAGGATTGCGGAGGGTCGGGAGCAGGATCCCCCGCCGCGCAGATGGGCGAGGCAGTCCGATCTTGGCCACGCGCATTCCCGTGCGTGCACCGGAGTGCGAATCACCCTCGATGATTTCGTGCGAGCGCACGCAACCCGCGCGCCTCCCGAGCGTCTTCCTGATGGCGCGGGTCAGCGAGGCATTCGCTCCAGCCAATCGTGGAACAGGGAGAAAGTCCGCATGCAGCAGCGAGCCGGCACGAAGTCACGTGAGCGAAAGCGGTCTGCCAAGCCCAGCGGCACGAAGCGTCGGCGGCCCGCGAGGGACAAACAGACAGAGCTCTTCGCGCACACCTGGGGCGGCGCGCGCAAGGGCGCGGGCCGCAAGCCCAAGGGCGAGCTCGCGCTCGTTTCGCACGCTGCGCGCGAGCGTCTCGCCTCGCGCCATCCCGTGCACGTCACGACGCGCCTGCTGCCTGGTCTCCCGAGTTTGAGGCGCTCCGAAGAGTTGCGCACGCTGCTGCACGCGCTTCGGGCTGCACAGGACCACCTGGGCATGCGCGTCGTCCACTTCTCGATCCAGACGAACCACCTGCACCTGCTGGTCGAGGCGCGCGGGCGAGACTCGCTGGCGCTCGGGATCAAGGCCCTGCTCGTGCGCATCGCGCGCGCGCTCAACCGCCTGTGGATGCGCACCGGCAAGCTCTTTTCGGACCGCTACCACGCACGCACGCTGCGCACGCCCGCCGAAGTCCGGCGCGCGCTGGTGTACGTGCTGCAGAACGCGCGCAAGCACGGGCTTCCGCTGTCCGGAGTCGACGCGTACTCCTCCGCAGCCTGGTTCGAGGGCTGGCGCGAGTCCGCACGCGAGAGGACGCGCCGCGAGGAGATCCTGCGCAGGCTCGAGCGTTTGCTCCGGCTTCCGGCGGACCCCCCGCCACGTGTGCGGCGCCCGAGTTCGAGCCACGCAACCCCAGGCAGCGCAAACCCAGGCAGCGCAAACCCAGGCGGCGCAACCCCAGGCAGCGCAACCCCAGGCAGCGCAAGCTCTCTGCCTCAGGTGGATCGGATTCGAATCGAGCCCCATACGTGGCTCCTCGCCCAGGGCTGGAGACGCGCGGGACGCATCGGCGTCTGGGAACTGCCGCGAATCCCCGCTGCGCCGGCCTCGCGGCTCGCCCGGGGCTCGTCCCGAACTTGATTCGGCATGAAAGTGAACTCGATCCATCCGGGCGCACGCCGGGGAGCGTCGATCGCGGCTGCGTGCAGCTCGGAGGGAGAGTGGCGATGAAGGTCCCAGCCCGTACCCGTGCCTCCTTTCCCCAGCCGCGGCGGCGGGCTCGCGCCTCGTCCGGCGCTCGTCCCGAACTTGATTCGGCACGAAAGTGAACTCGATCCATCCGGGCGCACGCGAGGGAGCGTCGAGCGCGGCGGCGTGCGGCTCGCAGGGAGAGTGGCGATGGAGGTCCCAGCCCGCACCCGTGCCTCCTTTGCCCAGCCGCGGCGGCGAGCTCGCGCCTCGTCCGGCGCTCGTCCCGAACTTGATTCGGCATGAAAGTGCAACTCGATCCATCCGGGCGCACGCCGGGGAGCGTCGAGCGCGGCGGCGTGCGGCTCGCAGGGAGAGTGGCGATGAAGGTCCCAGCCCGCACCCGTGCCTCCTTTCCCCAGCCGCGGCGGCGGGCTCGCGCCTCGTCCGGCGCTCGTCCCGAACTTGATTCGGCATGAAAGTGGACTCGCCCGCTCCGGGCGACCAGCCGGGAGCGTGAATCGCAGCGGCCTGGGTCTCGCCAGGGGAGAATGAGTGCGCGTCGGAGCGCCCAGCTCCACCCGTGCCGTACCACCTCCGCAGCACCCAGCGCAGTCTCCGACCGAGCCGCACACACTGCCCCCGGCGGTGGACTGGAGGCGCGCGGCACGCGTGGTGCGCGGGGCGTCTGGGGGCAGCTGCGCCTCGGCGTCGTCGTGGCTCGACGCATCGTCAGCTCGGAGACCACTCGTACGCTCGATACCGCCACGCGGCCGGCGCTCGTCCCGAACTTGATTCGGCACGGAATGCCCCGGTGCGGGCGATCGCAACGTACCCGAGGGGCGGCACGCTCGCCGGGCCAGCCGCTCACGCGTGACCCCATTTCGGATCGAAGCTACGCTGCACGTCATGCTCGCCATGCTCGCACTGCTGCTGGTCCAGGCGCCGGTGCAGGCTCCCGAGCTGGATCTCTCCAAGGCCAACGTGCACGAGTTGGTGAAGGTGCTTCGGCACTTCGGGGATCACACCTGGGAGCTCGGTCGGGAGAAGGAGCCCCCTCTCGGCGTGCGCGCAGAGAACGAACTGCGTGAGCGCATCCGCAAAGGTGCCGTGCTCGACCTCGCGGACTGGCAGACGATCCTGCTCGAGAAGGGGTATCTGCAGCATCGAGAACGCTGGCCCAAGGAGGAGCCCTTCGCGATCGGCTTGCATGTCCCGCCGATCTGCGCGGGTCTCTCCATCGAACTCGCTCCGCATACGCTCGGCTGGTCGAAAGCCAGGGCGATCGACCTCGGCGGTGGAGCGTGCATGGGCGGCGGGGACGGCGGGGACCAGGTGCTCGGTGCTCTCTTCTGGACCGACCGCGAAGTCGTGTTCGACCTGAGCGTCACTATGCTGGTTCCAGGTGGGGACCGCGATCCGCGCGCGGAGGGCGCTCAGACGGAGCACCTCGGTTCGATCCGCATCCCCGTGCAGGCCGTGAAGACGCTCGAGGAGGCTGTGCCCAGGGTGGTCGATCGCGAACTCGACAGTCGAATCCAACGGCTGATCGCGGCGGGCGTGTGCGTCGTCCTCGAACGAGAGCCCGGCATGCCCGCGCACGCCTTCGCGCGTCTCGGACTCGAATCGCATCCCGCGGGAGTGCTGCTGGCGTTGAAATGCGTCGCGTTCGAACATGGACAAGCGCGCGGGAGCGCCGAGCGGTCGCTTGGAGCGAGCCAGAAGGCCGCCTATCTGCTGGATCTCCCGGAGTCGGTGGTGCAGTCGAAACAGAGTGCACGCGAGTGGACACTGAAGTTCACGGGGAGCAACGCGAAGGCTCTGCGCACCTGGTACGCGACGCAGTACTGGTCCGGCGAGTTCGAGGTGCCGCTCGCGGACTTGATTCGGCGCTGAATGCGCGCGATCAACCGCGCGGCTCGCCCTGCGCTCTTCCCGGACTTGATTCGGCAGAGGGTGAACTCGCCCCATCGGGGCGAACGCATGGGAGCGTCGAGTGCGACTCGCAAGGCGAGTTGGGGTGGATCTCTCAGCCAGCATCCAGGCCTGCTTCGCACCGGCAGCACCTCCGCGACACGCGGAGCGGTCTCGAATCGCCTCACACACGTGCACCCTCGCACAAGGCTGGCGGCGATCCGATCGCGTCGAGGTCTCGAACCTCCCCCGACTCACCGCTGCGTCCGCACTGTGGAGCGAGCGGAGTGGTCCCAAACTTGATTCGGCATAAAACCGCGCTCGAACGGCCCGATGGTTCACCGCGGCGGGCCGGGTGCACCGGCAGGCCAGTCGATCGTGAGCCTCAGTCCTCCGGGCAAAGAGCACAACTGCGAAGTCGTACATGGGCCCCGGCGAGCGGGAGCGCCCGCGAGCAGGTCGCGCGGCAGGCCGGACCCGGAATCGGTGCGTGTCCCGAACTTGATTCGGCATGAAACCGCGCTCGAACCGCCCGACGCTTACTCGCGGCGGGCCGAGTGCAACGGCGTGCCGGTCCAGGCGGGCCGGGTGAAACGGCGTGCCCGTCCAGCGTGAGGCTCACTCGCCCGGGCAACGAGCACAGCTGTTCCGTCGGGCCGGGACATCGGCAGACGGGAACGCCTGCGAGCAGGTCGCGCGGCAGGCCGAACCCGGAATCGGTGCGCGTCCCGAACTTGATTCGGCATGAAATGGCACTCTCCACGTGCGAGCGCTCACGCGGGCATATCGAACGGCCCAGGATGCGTCGGGGCAAGATGCATCGCCCCCGCAATCGGAACCAGGATCGGCGGTTGAGCGGACCGGGCGGAGGTGAGCTCGCCTGCGGCCTGGCCCCAATTCTGCCCGCCCTGCGCGCCGGGCCTACCCACGCAGCGCGGTTCGCACGCCGCGGTTCGCACGCCCCGGTTCGCACGCCGCGGTTCGCACGCCGCGGTTCGCACGCCCCGGTTCGCACGCCCCGGTTCGCACGCCGCGGTTCGCACGCCCCGGTTCGCTGCCCTAGGAGCGCAATGCACAGCACGCACGTCTGCTTGCTCCCATCAGCGCACAACGCCCTGCGCCCGCCACCATGGGCCGCTCACGGGCGTCACGCACCACGGGCACGCACCACGGGCACGCACCACGGGCACGCACCAGGGTCACGCACCAGGGTCACGCACTAGGCCCACGATTCGGGGCAGCGCATCGGGGCGCGCACAAGGGCGCGATCAACCGCGCGGCTGCGGCGGCTCGAGCTCGAGCGGTCGTCCGCCGGCCTCGCCGGTGCACTGGCCGTCGGCGAAGGCGACTTCGCCGCGGCGTACGACGACTTGCGGGAAACCGGCGAGCTCCCAGCCTTCGAAAGCGCTCCACTTGGAGCGCGAGGGCAGCTCGCTGCCGACGACCTTGCGCTTCTCGTTCGGATCGAAGAGCACGAGGTCGCCGTCGTAGCCCTTGGCGAGCCTGCCCTTGCCGGGCAGGTGCAGCGACTTCGCGGCGCGCCAGGTGACGACCGCGAGCGCGAGCTCAGGCTCGAGTTTTCCCTGGCGCACGAGTTCCCACGTGAGCGGCCAGAGCAGATCGACGGTCGGCATGCCGCTCGGCGCCTTCGCGTACGGCCGCAGCTTCTCCTCGAGCGGGTGCGGCGCGTGATCCGTGCCGATCGCGTCGATCGTGCCGTCGCGCAAGCCGGCGAGGATGCCGAGCGCGTCGGCGGGCGTCTTGATCGAGGGGTTGACCTTGAGCAGGTTGCCGAGCTTGCCGGCGTCCTCGTTCGAGAGGTGGATGTAGTGCGGTCCGGTGCTCGCGGAAACCGGCAGGCCGCGGCGCTGCGCGTCGCGCACGAGCTCGGCGCCGGCGGCCGAGGAGAGGTGGAAGACGTGCAGCTCGACGCCGGTTTCCTCGACGAGCTCGATCGACTCGCGAATCGATTCGACCTCGGCCTGCGTCGAGCGCACGAGATGGTGCTGCGCGACGGTCGCGTCGGGGTAGCGCTCCTTGTCCGCGCGCAGGAGCTCTTCCTTCTCGCAGTGGCCGACGATCATCCTGCCCGCGCGCGCGGCGGCGGCGAAGAGCTCGCGCAGCGCAGCGTGGTCGGGCTGGCCGCCCAGACCGGTCGAGCCGCCGAGGAAGCACTTGAAGGCCGGCGTGAGGCGCGCCATCGCGCCCAGCTCGGGCAAGGAATCGGGGAGCAGGTTCGCGAGGCAGCCGAAGTCGACGCGCGAGCGCGCGCGCACGTGCTCGATGCGCGCTTCGAGCGCTGCGAGCGAGGTCGAGAGCGGCGGGTTGTTCTGCACCTCGACGACCGTCGTGACGCCGCCGTGCAGCGCGCCGGCGGAGCCGTGCTCCCAGCCCTCCTTGTGCGCCAGACCAGGGTCGCGGAAGTGCACGTGCACATCGACCAGGCCGGGGATCGCGGTCAGGCCAGAGGCATCGAGTTCGGAGAGGCCGGTGCGCGGCAGGTTCTCCCCCACGCTCTCGATCACGCCACCGACGATGCGCACGTCGAGCGCGCGCGCGGCCGGTCCGGGCGGATAGCTGCGCGCTCCGCGGACGAGAAGGCTGGGTCCGCGTTCGCCCGCGCTCACGCGCCGCCCTCCGCGTGGCGGCGCACGACCACGACGGTCATGTCGTCCTCGCGCCGCCCACCGGCGAATTCGAGCGCGGACTTCACCAGCAGCTCGACGAGTTGCGCCGCGTCCAGCCGGTCGCGGCCGCCGCCCTCGACCACCGAGCGCATGCCCGACTCGCCGAAGAGCGAGTTGGGGTCCGAGATCGAGCGCGCCTCGGCGAAACCGTCGCTGTAGATCACCAGCAGGTCGCCGGGCTCAAGGTGCGTCGCATGGCCCTCGGTGTACTCGAATTCGTCCATCATCCCGAGCGCGGGACCGTGGCCCTTGATGTGCTCGACGCTGCCGTCGCGTGCGCGCCAGAGGATCGGCGGCGTCTGGCCGGCATTGATCATCTGCACGCGGCCGTCGGGCTCGAGCACGGCGGTGAAGAGCGTCAGGAAGCGTCCGTCGTCCATGCGCGGGCTGATGTCGGCGTTGAGCAGCGTGATCGCCTGCGGCAGGTCGTCGACGACGCGCAGGAAGGCGCGCAGTCCCGCCTGCGCGGTCGCGGCGAGCACCGCGGGACCCGCACCGTGGCCGGTCGCGTCGCCGAGCACGACGCCCAGGCGCCCGCCCTTCATCTTGACGAAATCGTAGAAGTCGCCGGTCGTGCCCTCGGCCGGCTTGTACCAGCCGTAGACGTCGTAGCCCGGCAGGTCGCGCGGCGCCTGGCTGATCAGATCCTTCTGGATCTGCTCGAGGATCACGAGGCTCTGCTCGAGGCGCGCCTTCTCGATCGTCACGGCGTGCAGGCGCGCATTCTGCAGCGCGATGGAGATGTGCTGCGAGAGCGCGGCGAAGAGCGCCAGGTCCTCGTGGCGGAACTCGCGCGTGGCGGCCTTCGAATCCACGTACAGCGCGCCGCGCTCGCGCGCCATCTCGGTCTCGCCGCCGAGCGAGACCAGCGGCACGCACATCACCGCACGCAGCTTGAGGTCGAAGACCGAGCTGCCGAGCTCGAGCGCTTCCGACTCCGAGGTCACGGTGGCGCGCACGGGCTGCTGTTCCTCGAGCACGCGCCGCACGACGCTGGTCGAATAGCGCATGTCTCCCGTGACCGATTTCTTGCCGCGCGCGCGCGCCACGCGGATCGAGAGCGTGCCGCGCTCGTCGGCCAGGATCAGCAGGCCGCGCTCGGCGCCCGTGATCTCGATCGAGGTGTCGACGATGTAGAGCAGCAGCGACTCGAGGTCGCGCGACTCGGAGACGCGCGCGATGGCCGAGAGCAGGACTTCGACCGAGCGCCGGTCGATGTTGTTGTTGCCGGTCAGGAACTGCGTGGACGCCTCGACCGGCGCCGCGGGAGCGGGCGGCGGAGGTGCGGGCGGCTCAGGGTCCTTCTTGCGCCGGAAGAACATCCGGCGGAGTCTACAGGCCCGCCGACGGCCTTCCAAAAGTCCTTGCGGGATCCCCTCCCCGGCGGCGAAGATGACGCGCCAACACCCCCCCAAGAAGCTCGAGGAACCGGAATGCACATCAGCGTCGAACCCAGGGAGGACTATGCCATCCTCCACCTGCGTGGCGAATTCGATACCTACTACGTTCCCGCCCTCCAGCAGGAGATCGACCAGCTGGGCAAATCGGGGATCCACAAGGCGGTCCTGAACCTGCGCCTGGTGCGCTTCATCAACTCGACCGCCCTCGGCGCCGTGATCAAGGCCAGCAAGCAGCTCTCCCAGAAGGGCGGCAAGCTGGTCATCTCGCGCCCCTCGACCTTCTGCCGCGACATTTTCGAGAAGGTCGGCCTGAACCGCGTCGTCCCGGTCTTCGACAGCGACGAGGACGCGACGGCCGCGCTGGCGAAGGGCGGCAACGCGCCCACGCAGGCGCACGAGGACGCCGCCGACAACCCCAGCTCGGTGCTGTTCACGCCCGTGGACACCGCGCGCGTCGAGCACTTCCTCTCGCACAGCCAGCGCACGGTCAACGTCCCGATCACCAAGGAGAAGATCCAGGCCTGGAGCGGCGCGGGGCGCATGCTCGCGCTCGACGAGAACGGCCTGCGCTTCACCTGGAACGGCGGGCAGACGGACCTCTCGCCCTTCGCGATGGGTCAGATGGTCGCGATCGGCACCGAGTGGAAGGTCAAGTTCCGACTGCCGCTCCTGCAGAAGGGCTACTGCGAGGCCGTGTGCGTCGTCAGCGAGGTCGAGGAGCGACCGGACGGCGTCAAGATCGGCGCCTCCTTCAAGGCGATCGACGCGCAGACGCGCGAGGCGATCAAGCAGTACGCGCGCGACATGGCCTTCCTGCGCGAGGAACTGCGCAAAGCCACCGACAAGCCCTGACGAGTCCAGCCTGAGAAGGCTGGCTCCTCCGGAGTCAGGCTCGGCTGCGCTGCGCCGCGTGCGCGGCGTGGGCCGAGAGTTCTTCCGCGCCCGCGACTAGGCGCGCCTCGATCTGCTTGGCGATGTGCGACCAGGCCAGGCGCTCCTCCGCGAGCTCGCGGCCGCGCCGGCCCCAGCGCTTGCGCACCTCGGGAGACATCGCCGCGCGCCGCAGGGCGTCGGTCCAGGCGCCGAGGTCGCCGCCGGGTACGAGCAGGCCCGAGCCCTCGGGCTCGACCAGGAAGTTCAGCACGGGCTTGTCCGAGCACAAGACCGGCAGGCCGCAGGCCATCGCCTTGGGGATGTGCTGGCCGCGCACGGAGCGGTCGAGTCCCGGCACGGCGAAGAGCGTGCTCGAGCCCATCAGCCCGGCGACCTCTTCGATGCGCGGCGTGCCGACCCAGTGCACGCACGAGGCGATCCCCAGCCGATCCACCAGAGCCCGCAACTCGGCGCGCGCGGGACCGTCGCCGGCGAGCACCAGCGACCAGTCGCTGCTCTGGCCGACCGTTTTCGCGAAGGCGTGGATCAACGTGTCGAGCCCGCGCCCGGGCCCGATCCAGCCCAGGTAGAGCAGCACGCGCCCGCGGATGTGGTGGCGCAGGACGAGCCCGCTCGCAAGACCGGGCCGGAAGGCGGCGAGGTCGACGCCCGGCGGGACCAGGCTGACGCGTTCGCGCGCGAATCCGTGGCCGAGCACGCGCTCTTGTGCGCCCGGGTCGAGCGCGACCACCGCGCTCGTGTGGTGGCGCACGAAGCGGCCCCAGAGCGTCTCCCCCACGCGGCGCAGGAAGTGCGCACGCCAGCTCTCCTCGCTGCGCGCCCCGACCTCGACGAGCAGCAGCGGCACGCGGCGTTTGCGGGCCACGCGCGCGCCGAGCCAGGCCGCCGGCGAGAGCGACTGGTAGGCGATGATCGCGTCGGGCGCGAAGCCAGCCAGGCCCGCGCCCTCGGGGATCGGCGCCGCGGAAGGGTCCGAGCCCGAGCGCGGGATCACTCCCTCGGGCGCGCCGAAGCCGCGCACGGTGTGGCCTCGGCCGAGCAGTTCGCGCGCGAGTTCGGGCGCGTGGTCGCCGCCCTTCACGTGCAGCGTGAAGGGATCGACGAGGATCGCGATGCGCAGAGGTCGGTTCACGAAAGGCGACGAGCGAGGCGGAGGATCTGGGCTTCCTTCTTATCGGACTCCCTACGCCGCGCTCCCCATTTTGCCGTCATTTTTTCCACACGCGGACGGTGTTTCACGTTCCGCGCGCGACGTCGCGGAGGAATCGCCGCGATCGCTCAAGTACAGCCGGGATCAGCCGACAACCGAGCGGACCGACTCCCCCGAGAGCGAACGAGACCTGCATGCAACGATTTCGCCGTCTGCCCCCCATCCCCGGCACGGGTCTGCCTCCGCGCGGACTCTTCGTCTCGCGCTGGCGCGGGCTCCTGCGCGCGCGCGGGCTCGAGCACCTGCCGCGCCTCGAAGCCGAGGCACTCGCTCCCGAGGCGCTCGCGCTGCTGTTCCGCGCCTCGCAGCACGGCTGGCAGGTCTACCTCGTCGGGAACGAGCCCGGCGTCGCCAGTGGCCGCGTGAGCGACGCACGCTGGGAGAGCTTCAAAGACGAGCTCGAGGCGCTGCTCGCGGGCCAGGGCATCCCCCTGCGTCGGCACTACGCCTGCCTGGAGGACCCGCAGGGCCGCGGAAGTCACAAGAAGGACTCGGTCTTCCAGTTCCCGAACACCGGCGTGCTCTACCACGCCGCGCAGGAGGACGGTCTCGAGCTCTCCGAAAGCTGGCTCGTCTCGGCCGACACCGACGAGGTGGCCGCCGCCTGGCGCGCGGGAGTACGCACACTCGCACTCGAGGAAGAGCCCCAGCCGGGCAGTCCGCGCAGCCCCCTGCAGGTCGAGCCGACGCTGCGGGCGCCCGACGTCGCGCGCGGCTTGCGCCAACTGCTGGCGCTCGACCCGCTCGCGCGCATCTAGCTTCGCCTTGACGCCCCGCCTCCGGGGCATTGGAATCGGCTTGGCGCAGGCGCGCGCCCCCGCGATGCAACCCTCCCCGTCCCCCTTCTCGCGCCTCTACTCGGCCGCCAAGCTGCTGCGCTACCGCTGGTTCGGCCGCGCGCCGAGCGCCGCGGAGTGGGAGGAGCGCGTGCGCCGCGTGGTCCAGGAGACCGTCGCGACGGCCCTGCCCTGGATCCCCGAGGAGGGCGCCGTGTTGCTCGACGTGGGCGCGAACATCGGCATTTTCACCGAGGAGATCCTGCGCGCACGACCGCGCACGCGCGCCTACCTGTTCGAGCCCGTGCGCGCGCACTTCGAGCGCTGCTGCGAGCGCTTCGCCGGGATGGAAAACGTCACCGTCGAGCCCTTCGCGCTGGGTGACAAGGCCCAGCACACGCGCATCTGGAAGCCCAAGCACAACCCGGGCGGCAACGTGATCGAGTTCGAGATCGTCGCGCGCCGACGCTCCTTCATGGACTTTCGTCCCGAGGAAATCGAGTGCCGCGTGTTCGACGAGTACGCGCGTGAGCGCGGCATCACGCGCGTCGACTTCATCAAGACGGATACGGAGGGCTACGACTCGCGCGTGCTGCGCGGCATGCTCGGCTTCCTCGCCGCCTGCGCGAAGCGCCCGCCGATCCTGGCCGAGCTCCTGCGCGAGGACATCCATCCCGAGTATGCGTCTCAGTTGGCGCTGCTCGAGGAGCTCTACGCGCTCGGCTACACGCGCGTGGACCTCGCGGGGATGCAGGATGTCCAGGACTTCCTGTTCCTGCCGCAAGGGGCGCGGCCAGGCGCGTGAGCGGCGAGCAGGGCGGGGCCAGGGTCGGCCGGCTGCGCAAGTGGCTCGGCCACAAGTTTCTGCGCGACACGCTCACGCTGCAGACGAGTTCGCTGTTCAACGCCTTCTCGAACCTCGCCACCACCGTGCTGCTCGCGCACCTGCTCGGTGCGCGCGTGCAGGGCCAGTACTACGTTGCGCTCTCGCTCTACGCGCTGCTCTTCTTCCTGCTCAACCAGGGCGTGCACGGCGCGACCGTCAGCCAGGTGGCAGCGGCCAGCGCGCGCGGCCTGCACGAAAAGGTCGCGGCCTGGCTGGGCTTCCTGGTCAAGGCCTACGCGCTCGTCGGTCTGCTGCTCGTCGCGCTGGGCTTCCTGTTCCTGCCCTGGTTCGCCACGCGCATCGTGCACGCCGACGCGGAGACCACGCGTTGGACCTTCTGGCTGACGCTGACGCCCTTCTGCGAGCTCCCCAAGGTCGTCACCTCCGCCGCGCTGCAGGGCACGCGGCGCATGGTGCCCTTCGCGCGCATCGAGAACGGCGCCGAACTGCTGCGCTTCTTCGGCGTCTCGCTCGGCGCGCTGGTCACCGGCAGCGCACTCGGCCCCGTGCTCGGCGGCCTGGGCGCCTCTCTGCTGGCGAGCGTGATCGCGCTGGGCGTCTACGCGCGCGTGCGCGCGGAGGGCGCACCGCTGCCGCGCTGGCGCGAGATCCTGGGCCACGCGCGCGACGTGTCGCTGCGCGCAGGCCTGCCGCTGGGCATGAAGCTGGGCTTCGTGCGCTCGATCGATGCGGTCGGCACGCAGGCGCTGCCGACCCTGATCCTGCAGCACGTGAGCGGCCCGGACGCGGTCGCCTACATGCGCATCGCGCAGCGCCTGCTCTCCGTGCCGCTGCTGCTGATGCAGGGCGTCAGCCGCAACGTCCTGCCGATGTTCTCCGAACTCGCCGGCCTGAAGGACCTGGCACGCTTCCGGCGCCTGTTCGTGCGCGCCAGCCTCGCCTCGGGCGGGATCATCAGCCTGGGGATCCTGTGCGTGCTGCCGAGCGTGCCCTGGATCGTGTCGCGGACCTTCCCGGCCGAGTACCACCACCCGGTGTCGACGATGGCGCTGATCCTCGTGCCCGGGTTCGTCGTGATGTCCTTCTCGATCGCCAACGACACGTTCTATCTCGTCACCAACACGCTGCGCGCCGGGATGCAGATCTGCGCCTTCACGCTCGTGCTCAACGTGCTCGTCGTGTGGTACCTCGCCTGGGCGATCCCCTTCTACGGCGTCGCCTGGGGGCTCTCCTTCACCTACGCGACAGCCTCGCTGCACTACGCCTACGAGTTCTTCTGGTTCCGGCGCCACCAGCGCGAGCGCGAGTTGCCCGCGCGCACCTGAGGCTCAGCGGCGCGGGGCGAGGCCAGCTTCGCGCGGCGTGGGCCGGCCCTGGGGCGCGGCGCAGACACGGAAGGAACCGAGGTTCGCGACCAGTTCACCCCGCGCGTCGAGCAGCAGCAGTGTCCCGGGCCGGATCTCCAGGTCGGTGACCGAACGCATCACCCACGCGGGCCGCGCGGCGTCCGAGCGCAGCCGCAGCGTCGTGCCGCCGTGCTCGGTGTGCTCGACGACGAGATCCTCGCGCGCCTCGACCGCGAAGTCGGCGACGAGCTCGAGCGCGGAGCATGCCAGCCCGTGCCACTGCGCGGGATCGAAGGCGAGCGGCTCAGGCGGCGGCGCGACGGGCTCGGGCGGAGGAGGCAGCGGTTGGGGCTCGGGCTCGGGCTCCGGAGGCGGAGGCGGAGGCGGAGGCGCGAGCACCTCGGGCTCGGGCGCGAGAGGCTCGGGCGCGACGGATTCCTGTGCGAGCGGCTCGGGTTCGGGCGCGACGAACTTCGGGAGCACGAGCGTCGGCTCGGCCTGGACCGTCTCCAGCTCCAGCGGCTCGACCGTCACGCGCAGCGCGGGCTCGGGCTCCGTCACGGGCAGCGCGCCCCAGGGCCAGCTCACCTCGCGCCAGGGCGCGTAGCACTCGCGCTCGGCGTTGCTGCCCGGAGTCCAGCCCGGCGGGAGCTCGAGCCGCTCGCCGCAGCGCGGGCCCTCGAAGCTGCGGATGCGCCCCGCGCGGCTCCACCACACCTGCGGCGGCTCACCCGCGACGGTCTCGACCTGGATCGCGCCGCCGGGCAGCGTGTGCAGCCGATACGCGCCGGCCTCGAAGCTCGCCGACCAGTTCCAGGGCAGCTCGAGCGTCAGCGGTCCGCGGCGCACCTCGAGTTCGCCGTGCTGCAGTTCGAAGACGCGCAGGAAGACCCGTTCGCCCGCGCGCCACTCCAGGCCTGCGCGTCCCTGCGTCGAGAGGCTCGCGCGCGTCGGCCAGTACAGGCGCGCGCTGGCCATCGAACCCGCCTCGAGCAGGCCGGGCCCGCTGCAGTCGCGCGGGCCGAGCCCGGTCAGGAGCTCGACGCGCTGCGAGGTGCCCAGCGTTTCGACACGGCCGGTGAGGCCCTCGATACGCAGCGATTCCTGCGCGGCAAGCAGCGGGGCGCAGAGCGCCAGGGCGAGGAGACACAGGGTGCGCGGCATGGGGATCCGCGTCCTCGATCGGCGCTCGCGAGAGGCCTTCTTGAACCGCGAGCCCGAAAAGCTTTCCGGCGCCTAGGCGTCGCGCTCGGCCAGGCGCTGGCGCAGCCACGCGGCGCGCAGTCGGTCGCGCTCGCTCGTTTCTGCGAGCTCGAGCGCGGGCTCGGGGCTCGAGAGCGCCTGGATGTGCGCCTTCTGCACCTGCACCGTCAGCGCGTTGAGCGACTCCAGCGGCAACTCGCGCACCAGGCCGAGGTAGACGCCCAGGCGAACGTTCGAGAGGTGCGCGAGCGCGCCCTCGGTCGGCATCGCACGCGCGGTGCGCAACAGGCCCAGCGAGCGGCTGACGCGGTCCTTGAGCGCGGCCTTCTGCTCCTCGAAGAGGATCGTGCGCAGTTTGCGCTCGTACTCGATCACGCGCGCGGCGAGCGCCTTCAGGTCGGAGACGAGCTGCGTCTCGGAGCGGCCGAGCGTGATCTGATTGGAGATCTGGTAGAAGTCCCCCACCGCGCGGCTGCCCTCGCCGTACAGGCCGCGCACCGCGAGCCCCGTGCGCTGCGCGGCGGCGAAGACCTTCTCGATCTCGCTGCGCACGAGCGCCAGCGCCGGCAGGTGCAGCATCACCGAGGCGCGCAGCCCGGTGCCGACGTTGGTCGGGCAGGCAGTCAGGTATCCGAGCTCGCGCGTGAAGGCCAGCGAGAGGCGCCGCTCGAGCTGCTGGTCGAGTTCGACCGCGCGGCTCCAGGCGAGCTCGAGCTGGAAACCGCCTGCGAGCGCCTGCAGGCGCAGGTGGTCCTCCTCGTTGACCATCACCGCGGTCGTCTCGCTCGAACCGAAGGCCACCGCGCGGCCGGGCAGGCCATGCGAGCCGTCTTCGCTGGGCGAGAGATCGCGGCTCGCGAGGTGGCGCTCGCGCAGCATCAGGCGCAAGAGCGGTGGCGCCTCCGGCAGGTGCACGAAGCGCGTCTCGCCGTCGATCGCGATTTCGACGAGCTCGCTCTGCACCTGTGAGCACAGTTGCTGCGCACGCGCCTCGTCCAGGCGCGTCACGAAGGGGAAGCCCTCGAGGTTGCGGGCCAACCGCACGCGGCACGAAACCGCGACGTCGGAGTCCGGGCCGGGGACGCACATCCAGGCCCCGGGGCTCCGGGCCAGCTTGTGCAGATCTTGTGCTTGGAAGTCCACTTGCCCGCGCTTGTAGCATAGCCGCCGCTGCGCCGGAAGCACGGCGCACGCGGGCGCGCCGCGGCTCACTCCCCAGGCGTCCTGCGGCGGGGGCCGAGCGCGCGGCGCAGGCTCGAGACTCGGTTGCGCAGCTCAGCGCGCAGCTCCCCGACGAGCCGGTCCTGAGCGCGCAGCGCGGCGGCGGCGCGTTCGTTCGCGGCCTGCAACTCCTCGTTCTGCGCGCGCGCCGCCGCGAGTTCAGCATCGCGCACAGCGAGCTCGTGTGCCGTGGAGCTCAGCTCGGCCGAACGCGTTCGCGTCTCCTCGCGCAGCTCCGCCACGACCCGGCGGTGGCCCTCGAGGTCGGCGCCGAGATCGGTCACGACCTTGCGGTGCTCCTCGAGGTCGCGGCGCAGATCCGCCTGCGCCTGCACGTGGCGCGCGAGTTCGGACTCGCGCTCGGCCACGACGGTCTCGAAGGCCCCGCGCTCGGAACGCATGTGAGCCTCGTAGGACTCGCGCTGCACGGCCAGTGCCTGCGCCCCCGCGACCTGGGAGCGTTCCAGTTCATCGCGCAGGGCCGCGACGGTCTGCTCGGCCTCGTCGCGCTCGCGCGTGCGCAGCTCGAGCAGCCGCGCACGCTCGCGGTCGACGACTTCGAGGCGCTCGCGCAGCTCCGCGAGCACGGCCGCGTGGCGCTCGATCTCCCCCTCTCGCGCGGCCACGATCTGCTCGAACTGCCGGCGCTCCGCCTCCCATTCACGCGCGGCCGCCTCGGTCTGCTCGACCAGCGCCTGCTGCTCGCGCTCGAAGGCCGCCTGCTGGCCGGCGAGCAGCTGCTCGAGCGCCGCCGTGTGCGAGCCGCGCGATGCGAGCTCGGCCTGGAGCTCGCCGCGCGTGCGCTGCAGCTCATCGATCTCGCGCCGCAGCTCCAGGCGCACGGCCTCGAACTCGCGCAGGTCTGGCTCGCGCAGGTCTGGCTCGCGCAGGTCGAGCTGCTTGCCCCGCTGCGCGTCGAGCCGGGCCAGGTTCGCGCGCAGGTCCTCGAGCACGCGCCCGTGGCGCTCGAGCTCGCCCTCGCGGTCGCGCACCACGGCGCGGTGCTCGGCCAGCAGCTCCTCGTAGCGGCTGACGCTGCGGCCGATCTCGTCCAGGCTGCCGCGGTGGCCGGCGAGATCGCGCTGCAGTTCGGCGACCGTCGCCTCCGACTGCGCACGCAGCGCGCGCAGTTCCTCGAGCGAGCGCCGGTGCCCCGCTAGATCGCCCTCGAGCGTGCGAATCACCTGCTCGGCCTCGTTGCGCTGGCCGCTCGCCTCTGCGAGGCTGCGGCGGTGGCCCTCGAGATCCGCGCGCAGCGACGAGATCACCCGATCGGACTCGGAAGCGTGCGCGCGCAGCTCCTTCAGCGTGGCTTTGTGGCCTTCCAGATCGGCACTCACCTCGCGCAGCGCCTGCTGCGCCTGAGTGCGCAGCTCGAGCGCCTCGGCCAGGGTCTGCTTGTGCCCCGCGAGGTCGGCTTCGAAGCCGTGCACCACGGACTGCAGACGCGCGAACTCCTTCTCGTAGCCGTCGCGGTGCGCGTCGAACGCGGCGAGCTCCTGCGCGAAGTGCACCAGCTCGCGCGAGGGCGCACGCGGCCGGCGCGGCTCCGACAACGGCTTGGGCAGGCGCGCGCCGTGGAAGGCGGCGATCAGGGCATGCCGGTAGACCGGCGGATCGCGGTCGTCCTCGAACAGCCCGCGGTTGTAGAAGCGGTGCAGGCGCGCGGCCTGCGACTGCAGCGCGGGCGTGTGGTCCATGTACATCGCGAGCGAGATCAGCGAGAGCCAGCGCTGCACGTTGCCGTGGCCCAGGCTCGCAACCCGCGCACCCAGAGACACGAACTGGCGCTCGACCGTCTCGCGATCGGGCAGGCCGTTGTGGCGGTGTTCCTCGAGATAGCGGTGCTGCACGCCCAGCTTCTCGCGCAGGAAACTCTGCAGGAGCTTCTCCGCCTCCTCGACCTCCTCGGACTGGTACGGACCGGCCAGCACGACATAGCGCCGCGCGACGCGCGCGCACTCCGCGACGAAACGCTCGCGCAAGGCAGGCGGCACGTGCTCGAGCGTGTCGAAAGCACACACGACATCGAAGCTCGCGTCGGCGAAGGGCAGCGCCGACCCGTCGCCGAGCACCAGCCCGCGTTCGCCCGAGGGCTCGAGATCGACGAGCGTGATGCGGTCCTTGCGCAGGAAACCGCGCAGCAGCGCGGTGCGGCCGCCGACATCCAGGATCGCGAGCTGCTCGCCGCCCTCGCGCAGCTCTTCGAGAAGCTGGCTCACCAGCTGGTAGCGCTGGTACTGGTCGAAAGGCAGATCCAGGAGCTTGCTCACGAGGGCGACACCGTGCGCTCCTCGCGCCCCTCGCGCTGGCGGACGAGTTCCCAGCGCGTCGGCAGGTAGAGCATGCCGTGCTGCAGGCGCCGCGTGTCGAGCACCTCGAAACCGACGGCGTGCTCGCGGTGATCGATCGCGGTCGGCGCGGCCTTGCTGTGGTCGTAGAGGAAGCTCGTGAGGTAGTAGGCGCCCTGCAGCAGCGGCATGTGCTCGAAGGACATGCGCACTTCGCCCTGCTCGCCCGCGCGCGCTGTTTCGATCTCCAGCGGGTGCTCGCGCCAGTGGTGGTTGGAGCCGTTGACGTAGGTCCCATCCGAGCGGTAGATGCCCAGGCCGAAAACCGGGTTGCGCACGTCGCGCAGCACGCGGTAGCGGATGCGCACCTGGAAGGCCTCGCCGGTCTGGAACACGAGCGTCGGCGCACCGGTTCCGTCGAGCATGTCCACCTCGAGCGTCTCGATCTCGCCCGTGCCCCAGCGCGGATAGGCGCCGCTGGTGCGGTTGGCGAGGCCCAGGCGCTCGTTGCCGCGCGTCTTGGCGCGCTTCAGGTACTCGTCGGCGACCTTCTCGGCGTTGCCTTGCGCGAGCACCTCGCCCTTGTCGAGCAGCACCACGTGCTGGCACATGCTCTTCACGGCACCCATGTCGTGGCTGACGAAGATCGTCGTCTTGCCCTGCTCGCGGAACTCGTTCAGACGGTTGATGCACTTGCCGCGGAAGTGCTCGTCGCCGACCGAGAGCGCCTCGTCGATCATCAGGATGTCCGGGTCGACGCTGGCGGCGACCGAGAAGCCCAGGCGCACGTACATGCCCGAGCTGTAGGTCTTGACCGGCCGGTCGATGAACTCCCCGAGCTCGCTGAACTCGACGATCTTGGGGAAGCGCTCGGCGATCTCCGCGTCGCTCATGCCCAGGATCGAGCAGTTGAGGTGGATGTTGTCGCGCCCGGAGAACTCGGGGTGAAAGCCCGCGCCGAGCTCGAGCAACGACGCGACGCGTCCCTGCACGTGCACTTCGCCCTCGGTCGGGCGCGTGATGCCCGTCAACAGCTTCAAGAGCGAGGACTTGCCCGCGCCGTTCTCGCCGATGATGCCGACGGTCGAGCCGTGCGGGACGTCCAGGTAGACGTTGCGCACGGCCCAGAACTCCTGGTGCAGTTTCTTGCCGGGCAGGAACAGCTCGAAGAAGCGCGCGCTCGGCCGCGCGTACATGCGGTAGGCCTTGCCCAGGCCCTTGGCCAGGATCGCGCTCGAGCCCGAACCGGTCTTCTTGGGCGCATCCATCAGAGCAGGTCCGGGAAGCGCGGCTTCTGCCGCATGAAGAAGACCGAGCCGAGCACGAAGGCGAGCAGCGCGACGGCGCCGAAGCGCGCGACGATCGGGAGCTTGGGCCAGATCCCGTACAGCAGCGCGTTGCGGTAGCTGTCGACCAGCCAGTACATCGGGTTGTACTCGAGCACCCAGGTCATGCCCGCTTCGGAGACCTTCTTCGCCGGGTAGAAGATCGGCGTCAGGAACATCCACACCTGCAGCGCGACGCCCATCACGTGGTAGATGTCGCGCAGGAACAGGTTGAGCGCCGAGAAGAGATAGCCCAGGCCGACCGTGAAGAGCGCCTGCAGCAGCATCAGCACCGGCAGCGAGCACAGCGACCACGAGAGCGCGAGCACGTGCTCGGGCGGCGTCGCGGGGTCGTACACGATCGGGTGCAGGTAGGCGAACCAGGCCACGCCCAGGAGCGTGATGGCCGTGCCGATCAGCATGTTGATCAGCGAGGAGAGCACCAGGTAGGGCGGCAGCACCTCCGAGGGGAACACGACCTTCTGGATCAGGTTCTGGTTCTCGACCAGCGTGTTCGTCATGCGCGACATGCTCTCGGCGAAGGCCTGCCAGACGATGATGCCCGCGAGCATCAGGAGCGCGGTCTCCTCCTTGGCCTGGTTCGGGCCCCAGCGCGCGTCGAGCACGACGCTGAAGACGAACATGTACACGACCAGGTTGACGATCGGGAAGATCACCGACCAGAAGAAGCCCATCGACGAGCCCACGTAGCGCGCGCGCAGGTCGCGGCCCACGAGGTCCGTGAGCAGGCGTCGGTTCTTCTTCAGCGATCGCAGGAAACCCAGCACTCGCGGCCTTTCAGAGCACGGCCTTGCCCAGCGCGGAGAGCGCCAGGTCGACCGCGACGCGCGCCGTCGCGTTCTGGTTGTCGAGGATCGGGTTGATCTCGGTCATCTCCAGGCCGAGCAGTTTTCCCGACTCGGCCGCGTGCTCCATGATCAAGTGGCTCTCGCGCAGCGTCGTCCCGCCAGGGACGGGCGTGCCGACCCCCGGCGCGACCGAGGGATCGGTGCCGTCGAGGTCGAAGGTCAGGTGGAAGCCGGCGGTCCCGGTGCAGGCGATCTCCATCGCGATGCGCATCACCTTGTGGATGCCGTGCATGTCGATGTCGCGCAGCGTGAAGACGTGGATGCCCGAGTCCTTGATCTCCTTCTTCTCCTGCTCGTCGAGCGTGCGCACGCCGATCAGGACGGCCTTCTTCACGTCGACCATCGGGAAACGCGCGCCCAGGTGCGTCAGTTCCTTGGGCCCGCGGCCGATGCAGCACGCCAGCGGCATGCCGTGGATGTTGCCCGAGACGGTCGTCTGCGGCGTGTTCATGTCGCCGTGCGCGTCGAACCAGATCAGGCCGATCTTCTTCTTCTTCTTGTGGTAGTGGCTGGAGAGCGCGGCCACGGTGCCGACCGCGATGGAGTGGTTGCCGCCGACGACCATCGGGAACCAGCCCTTCTCGAGGATGCCCTCGACGCGCTCGCGCAGCTCGCCGCAGGCGCGCGCGATCTCGGGCAGGAAGCGCGCCTTGGGGTCGACCGGAGTGCGCGAGGCCGGCTCGGGCACGGGTACGTTGCCGCAGTCGACGAAATCGTTGCCCAGGCCGCGCACGCCCTCCTCGATGCCGGCGATGCGCACGGCCGAGGGGCCCATGTCGACGCCGCGGCGGCCGCCGCCGAGGTCCATCGGAACGCCCACCAGGGCCACGGTTCGGTTGCTCGTCATGCTCGTCTCCGCAGGATCACCTTCGCGCCGGGGCCAAGGCCCAGCCTGTCGGCCGCGCTGCCCTCGCGCACGGCGATCTCCAGGGCAGCGTAGGAATCTACCAAAGCCAGGAGCTCACCTGGCTGTACGTCGGAGTATGTGCGCGCAAAGCGCACGCTCTGGCCCTCCACCTCGAGGTCCCACAGGGCGGGCCCGCCGGCGAGGTCGCGCTCGTAGGCCGAGAGCACCAGGTTGCCGAAGCGGTCGGCGAAGAGCACCTCCGCGCTGAGTGAGGACTCGCCGCGGCGCTCGACGCGCGGAAAGGCCAGGCGCTCGAGCGGCCGGCCGAGCGGGCGTCCAAGTTCCTCGGGGGCGCGGCCCGCGAGCAGTTCCCCCGCCGCGGGCGCGAACAGGTCGCGGCCGTGGAAGGTCGCGCTGGCGGGAGAACCCGCGAGTTCGAACGCCAGCGCCGCGGGCGAGAGCGAGGGCCCGAGCAGGCCGTTGTCGGGACCGACGAAGGCCTGGGCGCCGTCGATCACGCACACGGGTGCGCGCGCGCCGCCGACGCCCGGGTCGACCACGCACACGAAGATCGTGCCGGAGGGGAAGTGCGCCCGCGAGTGCATCAGGAACCACGCGCCGCGGCGCAGGTCCTGCGGCGGCAGTGCGTGCGTGAGGTCCACCAGCACGGCCGCGGGGGCGCGCGAGAGGACCGCGCCCTTCATGATCCCCACGTAGGGATCCTGCGTTCCGAAGTCGGAGAGCAGCGCCACCACGCCGCAAGGCCGGAAGCTCCTCGATTCCTGGCTCGGCATGCGTCATCCGCGTCCGGGTCGCGAGGAATCCGAGCAGCGCACCCTGCAGGGCGGGCGCGCCGGAGTTGTAGCGCAACTGCTGGGAGAGCGCTTCGACCTCGGGCAGGCCGCCCCACAGGCCGAGCGCGTAGCCCGCGCGGCGCAGGTCGGGCGAACGCGCGCTGGGCGGCGGGTTGGCCGCCTCGTCGCGCAGCGCGTGCACGCCGGAGGTCTCCGCGATCAGCGCGCCGGCGAGCACCGAGACCTCGAAGCTGCTGTTCCACAGCGCGGCGTGCAGCAACGGGTGCGACCAGGCGTCGCCCAGTTCGCACAGCGCGAGTCCGAGCTCCGTGTTGAGGGCCAGGTTCTCGGGCGTGTCCTCGCGCGGGAAGAAGGCGTGCAGCACGCCCGAGTCCTCCGAGGACAAGCGCGCTCGCAGCGCCTCGACCAGCTCGCGCGCGAAGCCGGCCGGCGGCGGCGGCTCGCTCGCGAGGTGTTCGCGGCACCAGGCGCGCGCCTCACGCACGCCCGCGCGCGCGAGCGCCAGCCCGAGCGCGTGCTGCTCCTCGCCCTCGGCCTTCCCGAACTCGCCCTCGAGCAGGAACTGCACCGCGTTCGAGTGCGCGTTGGCCGCCAGCTCGAGCAGCAGCGCGGGGCGCAGCGCGTCGTGCGCATCGCCCAGCGTCGCGCGCAGCGCGGCGTCGGCCGAGCGCGAACCGAGCAGCAGCTCGGCGACCAGCGCCGCGGCGCGCACGCCCGGATCCTCCGACGCGGCCAGCACCGCGAGGCGCGCGAGGTAGCCCGTGTCCTCGCTCTCCCCCATCGCGCGGCACAACTGCACGCGATCGGCAGGTGCCGCACCCTCGAGCGCGTCCTCGATGTCCTTCGTCAGGTCCTGCGCGCCGCCGCGCGAGTAGAGCGCCAGCGCGCGCGCGCGCAGCTCAGGATGCGTCAGCGCCGACTCGAACAGCTCCGGCGCGTAGGCCTCGGTGGTCGGCCTCCAGTTCGTCGAAGATCACCAGCCACTCGGTCGCGGTCGGCCGGGCGCCACAGTCCGTTGTCGACCAGCCGCGCGAGCTCGCGCGGCATGCCGCGTGCGGCCGCGCGCAAGCGCCCGGGGCCCGAGCCGTGCAGCAGCGCTCCGAGCAGCAGGTCGCGCACGCCGGTGCGGTCCAGGCGCGCACCCGCGCGCAGGACCACCTCGGCGCGGAACTCCGCACGCTCGGCGAGCGAGCGAGAGCAGCACCTTCCAGCTCTGGCCGTCCACCAGCCCGAACTCGCGCGCGGCGCGCCAGCGCAGCTCGAGCAGCGTGCGCGCGGCGGGGAACTCCTGCGACTGCGCGGGGTCGGCCTGATACAGCAGCACGCGCGAGGCGGCGCGCGCGTGCGGATCCGAGGCGTCGGCGGCGATCGCCTCGACCATGGGGCGCGCGCCCGCGGCACGCGAGCGCAGCAGCGCGAGCAGCGCGGTCTCCGCGAGGACCTCGTCCGAACCGCGGGCGAGTTCGAGCAGCACGCTCGTGCCCTGTCCCAGTTCCCCGAGCGCGAGCAGCGCCGCGCTGCGCTCCGGCTCGCTGCCTGACTTTGCCAGTTCGAGCAGCGCGTCGCGGCGCTCCAGCGAGGCCCTGGCGCCCAAGACGTACCAGGCAGCCGCGCGCAGCTCCTTGAGCCCCTTCTGCGCGTCAAGACCTGCCCGCCTCGCCCGCGCTGCGCGCACCAAGCCCACGCGCGCGTCGCGGGCGACCAGCGCTGCCCAGTCGAGCTCGGCGGCTTGCGTGAGGGGGCGGCGGGGCGGGTCCTGCGGACCGGCGCAAGCCGGCCCGAGGAGGGCGGAGAGGCCGAGGAGGAGGGCGAAACGGCGCATCGTGGGTTCGATCGGCAGGAGTCCGAACGGACTTGCATACCCTAGTCGGCGGGCAAGCTCCAGACGGGGGCTGGAAGCGAGCCCTCCCACAATTGAACCTTCCTAGTCCGCGAGCGGCTTTCCGAGCAGGCCGATGAGCTCGGAGAGCTTGGCCTGCGCGAGCGCCGCGTCCGAAGCCTCGAGGTTCAGCCGCAGCAGGGGCTCGGTGTTGCTGGCGGCGCACGTTGAACCACCACCAGGGCGCGTCTCCCAGGTCGCCGTACTCGACCGTGATGCCCGTCGTCGAACTCGTCCTGGCGGCCATCGCGGTAGCGCGTGCGCAGTTGCGCGAGCAGAGCATTTTGTCGGCCACCTCGAAGTTGATCTCGCCGCTCGAGTGGTAGCGCCGGGGAGGCGACCTGTTGCGAGCGGCCGCTCGGAGCGCGAGACGAGGCTCGCCGCGGTCACGAAGGCGATCTCGCCCGAGTCGCAGGTGTAGTTGTCGGCGAAGTAGAAGTGGCCCGAGAGTTCGCCGCCGAAGACCGCCTTGTGGGCGCGCATCGTGGCCTTGATGAACGAGTGGCCGACGGCGGTCGCGCAGCGCCTTGCCGCCTGCCTTCCGGATTTCCTCGCGCACGACCACGAGGAACGCAGGTCGCAGACGATCCTCGCGCCGGGGTGGCGCCGAGCAACGTCTCGCGCGGGCAGCGCCGTCATCAGGTCATTGGGAACCATGCGGCCGGTCTCGTCCACGAAACAGCAGCGGTCGGCGTCGCCGTCGAAGGACACGCCAAAGCGCGCCGCTGCGTTTCACCGAGCGCGCGCACCAGGTCGAGGTTGTGCTCGCCAGAGCGGGTTGGCCTCGTGATTGGGGAAGGTTCCGTCGGGCGTCATGAAGATCGTCGCGACGCGGAGCGGCCTCGGGCGCGCGAGGATCAGCGGCAGCGTGTGGCCGGCGCCATGCCGTTCGAGGCGTCGATCGCGCGACCTCCGGCGGCTGCTCGACTGCGCGAAGCGCGCCACGTGCGCCGCGTAGGCGTCGAGCTAGGTCGGGGTCGTTCCAGCGCGCCGCGCGTCCCGGCCGTGCGCGGCAGTTCCTGCTTGCAGCGCTGCTCGAGCTCCTTTTGATCTTGGTCGCGCCCGAGACCGGTGCGGCGCCGGCGCGGCACAGCTTCATGCCGTTGTACTCGCCGGGGTGTGGCTCGCGGTCACGACCAGGCCGCCGTCGCAGGGCTGCGAACCGACCGCGAAGTAGGCCATCGGCGTGCTGGCCAGGCCGATATCGAGCGCGTCGCTGCCGCGCGTCGCGGACGCCTCGATCACGGCCGCCTGGATCTGCGGCGAATGCGTGCGCATGTCGCGCCCGACGACGAGCCAGTCGCGTTCAGGAGGCGCGAAGTGGTGTAGCCGATGCGCTTGGCGAGCGGCGGATCGGGCTCGCGGGGACCTTTGCCGCGGATGTCGTAGGGCCCTGAGAAGATCGGCATGGATCGATCACGCAGGCTGCAGACAGGCGCGCACGCGCTTCATCCTCGAGGATGTTGGCCTCGGAGTTCGCGTAGTACGAAGCGCAGGAAGCCCTCGCCGAAGAGGCGCCGAAGCTCGTGCCCGAGGCACGAGACCCCGTTCTCGAGCAGCAAGCTCTCGAGCCGCGCGATTCGAGCCCGTCCCGCAGTGTTCGGGAAGGCGTAGAAGGCGCCCGCCCAGGCGGCGCGTGCCAGCGGAGGCCAGGGATCGAGTTCAGCTCCTTCACGATCAGCTTGCGGCGCGCATCGAAAGCGCTGCATCTTCTCGACGAGTCCTGCGGACCGGCGCAGGGCGGCCATGCCGGCCATCTGCACTGCGGGCGTTGGTGCACGAGTTGGAGTTGATCTGCAACCTCTCCGGCCTGCGCCACGAGCGACTTGGGCCAGACGCCAGAAGCCCATGCGCCAGCCGGTCATGGCGGCGTAGGTCTTCGACCAGCCGTCGAGCAGGATGGTGCGCTCGCGCAGCGAGTCGTAGGTGAGCAGGCTCGTGTGCTGCGTCGCCGTCGTAGGCAGGCGCAGGTAGATCCGTCGGAGAGGATCGCCACGTGCGGGTGTTGCTCTCGGAGGCCGCGACGAGCTTTGTCGGAGCTCGCGCTTCCTGCCGACGCCGCCGGTCGGGTTGGCGGGCGTGGTGAGATCAGCAGGCGTGCGCGGCGTGATCTGCGCCAGCGCCGCCGCCGGGATCGAAGGAAGCCGCGGACTCCTCGAGCGCGATCGGCACCGGCGTCGCACCATGAAGTGGATCGTCCGATTCGTTAGATCGGGAAGCCCGGGTTGCGGATAGAGGATCTCCGCGCCCGGCTCGCCGAACATCAGGATCGCGTAGAACATCGTCGGCTTGCCGCCGGGCACGATCACGACGTCGTCGGGGTCGACCTTTGGCCAGCCGTGGAAGCGCTGCACGTACTCCGCGACCGATTCGCGCCCGGGCAGGAGGCCCTCGGCCGGCGTGTAGCCGTGGTAGCGTCGGCGAGCGCCTTGCGCCCGGCCTCGACGATGCTCCGGGCGTGCGGAAGTCGGGCGCGCCGATGTGCAGGTGCACGATGTGCCTGCTCCGCGCCTCGAGCGCCTTGACCTCTGTTGACGATCTGGTTGGTTTCGGTCCCGAGCCAGGACATGCGCGAAGAGAGCTGGGGGTGATCGGTCATGCGGGTCTCGGTGGTTGGGAACGGATCGACTGCGCCGCCGCCGCGCGAAAAACGCAGGTCAAGGCCACGCTCAGTGGCGCTGCGCGACGCACCAGCACGGTCGCCATCCAGCCCAGCGTGTTGAGGCCGAAGAGCAGGTCGCCGCCCAGGAACATGCGCGTGGGATTCCCGCCGCCCTTCTGCGTATGCACCAGCAGCAGGTAGCGCGAGGCCGAAGACCACGAAGGGCACGGTGTAGACGAGCTCGGCGCCGCGCGCGAACTTGGCCACCGTCCGGGTGAGACCGTGTACATCGTAGGTGACGATCGCGCAGGCCGCGAGCACGCCCAGCATCTGGTCCAGGAAGCGCGTGTCGTACTCGAGCAGGATCGCGCGGTGTCCGCCGCGGCCCCGCCCAGGAGCTCGTTCTCGGCGCGGCGCTTGGCGAGCGCGAGGGAACAGCGCGAGGAACAGCGTGCAGAGCATCAGCCAGTGCGAGACCGGCGCTCCCGCGGCGAGTGCGCCGGCCTTGACGCGCAGCAGGAAGCCCGCGGCGATGCAGAAGGCATCGACCAGCACGACAGCTTCAGGCGCAGGCTGTAGAGCAGGTTGAGCACGAGGCGCGCCCAGCACCCAGGCCACCGCCAGCGGTTCGCCGCCGGCAGCCAGACCGAGCGCCACGGCGGCCGCGAGCAGCGCCAGTGCGGTTCCGAGCGCGAGCGCGATCGAGCTCGCCGGCTGCGATCGGGCGGCGGCACTTCTCGGTGCTTTGCGGTCGCTCTCGACGTCGAGCACGTCGTTGACGAGGTAGATCGCGCTGGCGCCCAGGCAGAAGCCGATGAGCGCGAAGAGCGTGCGCCGCGCGTCGTCGCCCCAGGCGATCAGGTTGCCGCCGTGCTCGCCGCGCGCGAAGACGAACGCGGCCAGGACGAAGACGTTCTTCGACCACTGCTGGGGCGCAGCGCGCACGAGGGCCGAGGAGCGAGCTCATCGGCCTCGAAGCCTATGGGAGTGCGCGGGACTCAATCCAGCGAGAGGCAGCGCAGGGGCTCGACGGGCGAATCCGGGCCCACCGTGAGCACCTTCGTCCTCCGTCAGCGTGCCGTTCTTGTGCAGCTCCATCAGCTCGAAGCTGGAGGCCGTCCCGTCGGCGTAGAGCACGACGGTCGAGCCGCGGTGGTTGCCCTCGCCGGGCTTGCTGGCATTGTCGTCGGCGACCAGGATCTGCTTGCCGCTCGCGGGCAGCTTTGCCGATGCGCCCGCACAGCTCGCCGCCCTTGACTTCGCGCCTTGCCGGCGCCCGACGCGTTTTGGTCGCGGCCCGCGTAGGCCGAATAGCTGCCGTCGATCGCGTCCAGGTGCATGAACGACTCCTGCGGCGTCGTCGATTTCACCCAGCTGCAGCTGGCTGATCGAGACGCCCGGGCAGGTCAGGCGCTTGCCGTTCGCTTCCGTGTTCTCCTACACGCCGTCGGCGATCAGCGCGCCGAAACTTGACGCCGCTCTGCGTCGGGATCGAGTCCTTGGTCTTGTTGTGGATCTGGTACTGGAGCAGGGCCCCGTAGATCTCCTGCATGTTCTTCCTGCAGGCTGACGTTGGCCGCGTCCACGGCCTCCGTGACACGCGGGATCAGGAAGGTCATCAGGATCCCCAGATCAGGATCACCGCGAGGAGCCTGATCAGCGTGAAGCCCGCGGTCGCGGTCCGCCGTACCAGGTTGGGTATGCGCATGCTTTCGTCTTGGGTAGGGTGCCGCCGGGGAGGAGCTTGGTTCTACCCTAAGCCCCCTCGCGAGTCACCGCCGGAGCCGCAGACGGGCGCTAGCGGCGCGCCGGCGAGGCCACGGCTTCCTGCAGGGCGGCTGTGCGGTTGGTCTCTTCCCAGGGGAAGCCATCGCGGCCGAAGTGGCCGTGGTAAGCCGTCTTCTCGTAGATCGCCGGCGCAGGTCGAACTGCTGGATGATCGCGGCCGGGCGCAGGTCGAAGACCTTCTCGACGGCCGCGGTGAGATCGAGGTCGGCCAGCTTGCCGGTGCCGAAGGTGTCGACGCGGACCGAGAGCGGCTTGGCGACGCCGATCGCGTAACTGAGCTGCACTTCGCAGCGCCCGCGAGGCCGGCGGCGACCACGTTCTTCGCAACCCAGCGCGCGGCGTACGCGGCCGAGCGGTCGACCTTGCTCGGGTCCTTGCCCGAGAACGCGCCGCCGCCGTGACGGCCCATGCCGCCGTAGGTGTCGACGATGATCTTGCGGCCCGTGAGGCCCGTGTCGCCGTGCGGTCCGCCGATGACGAAGCGACCCGTCGGGTTGACGTGGTAGATCGTCTTGTCGTCGAGGTGCTTGGCCGGGATCACGGCCTTGATCACCTTCTCGATCACCTCGCGGCGGATGTTCTCCTTGCCGACCGGTCGGGCGTGCTGCGTGCTGATCAACACGGTGTGCACGCGCACGGGCTTGTTGCCCTCGTACTCGACGGTGACCTGGCTCTTCGCGTCGGGGCGCAGCCAGGGGATGATCTTCTTCTCGCGCAGCTCGGCCTGCTTCTCGACCAGGCGGTGCGAGTAGTGGATCGGGAACGGCATCAGGCTCCGGCGTCTCGGCGCACGCGAAGCCGAACATCAGGCCCTGGTCGCCCGCACCCTGCTCCTTGACCCTGCGCCGTTTCCAGCCGTGACGCCCAGGGAGATGTCGGCGACTGCTTGCCGACCGTGACCATCACGCAGCAGGAGTCGGCGCTGATGCCGCAGGACTCGTCGGTATAGCCGATACGCCGCAGCACGCCGCGCGCGATCTTCTGGTAGTCGAGGGCCCTGGCGCTGGTGGTGATCTCGCCCGCGACGACCACCAGGCCGGTCGTGGTCAGGACCTCGCAGGCCACGCGCGAGGAGGGATCCTGCGCAGGCAGGCGTCGAGGACGGCGTCGGAGATCTGGTCGGCCACCTTGTCGGGGTGGCCCATGGAAACGGATTCGGATGTGAAGAGCTGTCGGACATGATCGTATGGCCTCAGGATATCACACGGAACGGGCTCGGGTCTTGGCTGTCCTGCGCTGGTCCGCGAGTCGATCCAGGCAGCCGCGCGCCAGCGCCTCCAGCGTGCGTGCGCTGGCACCCTTCTGGGCCTCGACAGCGCGCATTCCGGCCAGCCCCATCGCGCGCGCGCGCGGCATGTCGCCCAGCATTTCGCGCAGCGCGGGGCCGAGTTCGGCCTCGAGCGAAAGGCGCCGGCCCTGCTCCCGGCGCGCTCGAGCAGCGCGGCCTCCTGCACGAAGTTCGCCAGGTGCGGCCCGTACAGCACGGCCCGGCCCTGCGCTGCGGGTTCGAGCATGTTCTGGCCGCCGTGCGGGATCAGGCTGCCCCCGACGAAAACCAGATCGGCGAGCGCATAGACCTGCTCGAGTTCGCCGATCGTGTCCACCAGCGCCGGCCGCGAGGGATCGGGCCGCTCGCCCGCGCGCAGCGCGGTCAGGCGCTGCACGCGCACGCCGATGTGCGCGAGTTCCTCGACGATTCCGGCCGCGCGCTCGGGGTGGCGCGGCACGAGCACCAGACGCGCATCGGGAACGTGTTCTTTCCAGGCAGCCGCCAGCCAGCGCTCCTCGGGCGCGTGCGTGGAGCCGGCCACGAGCACCTGCTGGCCCGCGCGCGGCCCGAGCAGGCGCTGGATCTCCTCGCGCGGCTCGAGCGCGCCGGTCTTCAATCCGTCGGCCTTGATGTTGCCCGTGACGAGCACGCGCGCGGGATCGGCGCCGAGCTCGCGGAAGCGCGCGGCGTACTCCTCGTCCTGCGCGCAGAAGAGCGAGATGCGCGCGAACTGCGGCAGCAGGCTCTTGAAGAGCTTGTAGCGCGGGAAGCTGCGCTCGGTGATGCGCCCGTTCGCGACGCACAGCGGGATGCCGCGCTTGTTGCACACGCGCAGGAAGCTCGGCCACAGTTCGAGTTCGATCAGCAGCACGGCCTCGGGATCGACGCCCGTGAGGAAGCGCGCGACAAGCGGTGAGAAGTCCAGCGGGAAGCGCACGACCGTGCGGCCGGGATAGAGCTTGCGCGCGACGTCGAAGCCCGTGTCGGTGACGGTCGAGAGCACGATCTCGTACTCCTGCGAGAGCGCCTCGACCAGCGGACGCGCGGCCTTGACCTCCCCCACCGAGACGCCGTGCACCAGCAGGCGCGGGCGGGCGTCCGCCGCGCGCGGAGCGGGCAAGGGCCCGAAGGTGCGCGCGATCGAGAGCGCGCGGAAGCGCGCGTCGAGCGCACCGCGCACCAGCCACCAGGGCGAGCAGAGCACGAAGGCCAGCGCCCAGACGCCGTCGTACAGAAGGTGCAGCGCAAAGCGCGCGAAGCCCGGGGTCGGGTCTCCGACGAGCGGCGGCGGGATCGGGGCGGGAGCGTCCTTCAGCTGTTCTTCCCGTGGCACTTCTTGTACTTCTCGCCGCTGCCGCACGGGCACGGATCGTTGCGTCCGACACTGCCGGGCTCGATCTTCGTCTCGTCGGCCTTGGGGGCGGCCGGCTGCGGGGCAGCGCGCGCGGCGAGCTGCTGCTGGCGCTGGTGCGCATCGAACGCGAGGCTCGCGGGCACCGGCGCGGGACGGCGCGCGGGCGGCGGCGCCGCGGGCTGCACGGGAGCGGGACGGCGCTCGGCCGCAGCGGCGGGAGCTGGGTCCGCATCCGGCGGCGGCCGCGGGGGAGCCGGCGCTGCGCTCGGACGCTGCGCGCGGAAGAGGTTCGAGACGCTCGGTCCGCCGACGATCGGCCGCGGCGGCGGGAGCTTCGCGCCCTGGCCGCCCTCTTCGGGCCGGCGCACCTCGATGCGCATCACCAGGCTCGAGACCTCGTCCTCGATCGCGGCGAAGAGCTTCTGGAAGAGCTGGAAGCCCTCCTGCTTGTAGATGTTCTTGGGATCGACCTGCGCGTACGCGCGCAGGTGGATGCCGTGCTTGAGCGAGTCGATCGCGTAGAGGTGGTCCTTCCAGCGCGTGTCGACCGCGTTGAGCAGGATGTAGCGCTCGACCTGGCGCTGCACGTCGGCGCCCACGGCCTCCTCGCGCACGTCATAGTGCGCGAGCGCACCGGCGACCGCGGCCGAGGGATCGCCGGCCTTGGCCGTCGCATCCTTGGCCTGCTCCTCGGCGAGCTCGAGTCCGAAGGCGCGCTGGTACCACGAGCGCAGTCCCGCGGGGTCGAGCAGGTAGGTCTCGCGCGCGTGGCGGCGCACGCTGGCCTCGATCATCTGCACGACCTTCTCCTTCAGGCCGATGTTGCCCAGGATCTCCTGGCGCACGCCGTAGATCGTCTTGCGCTGCTGATCCATCACCTCGTCGTACTCGAGGAGGTTCTTGCGGATCTCGAAGTTGCGGTCTTCGACCTTCTTCTGCGCGCGCTCGATCGCGCGCGTGACCATGCCCGACTCGATCGGCACGCCTTCGCCCATGCCGAGCTTCTGCATGAAGTTCTTGACCCAGTCGCGATAGAAGCGCCGCATCAGGTCGTCTTCGAGCGACAGGTAGAAGCGCGAGTAGCCGACGTCGCCCTGGCGGCCCGAGCGGCCGCGCAACTGGTTGTCGATGCGGCGCGCCTCGTGGCGCTCGGTGCCGAGCACGTACAAGCCGCCGAGGGTGAGCACTTCCTGCTCGTCCTTGTCGCACTGCGCGCGCACGCGCTTGCGGATCTCGTCGATCTGGGCCAGCTTCTCGAGGTCTCCCAGCACCAGGCCGGCCTTCTCGAGCGCCGCCTTGAGCCGCCACTCGAAGTTGCCGCCGAGCTTGATGTCGGTGCCGCGGCCGGCCATGTTCGTCGCGACCGTCACGGCGCCCTTCTCGCCCGCGCGCGCGACGATGTGCGCCTCGCGCTCGTGGTTCTTGGCGTTCAGGACCTCGTGCTTGACGCCCAGCTTGTGCAGCAGGCCCGAGAGCAGCTCGCTCTTCTCGATCGAGGTCGTGCCGACCAGCACCGGCTGGCCCTTGGCGTGGACGGCGCCGAGCTCGTCGGTGATCGCCTTCCACTTCTCGTCCTCGGTGCGGTAGACGGTGTCGTCGTAGTCCTTGCGCACGACGGGCATGTTCGTCGGCACGCTGAGCACGTCGAGCTCGTAGATCTTGAGGAACTCGCCCGCCTCGGTGATCGCCGTGCCGGTCATGCCGGCCAGCTTGTCGAACAGGCGGAAGTAGTTCTGGTAGCGTGATCGTCGCCAGCGTCTGGTTCTCCTGGCGCGGCGGCAGGCCCTGCTTGACCTCGACCGCCTGGTGCAGGCCGTCGGACCAGCGCCGGCCCTGCATCTTTCGGCCGGTGAACTCGTCGACGATGATCACCTCGCCGTTCTCGACCACGTACTCCTTGTCGAGCTGGTAGAGATTGTGCGCGCGCAGCGCGTTCTCGATGTAGTGCGGCCAGTCCTCGTGCGGCGGCTGGAAGAAGGTCGGCACGCCGACCATCTTCTCGGCCTCCTCGATGCCCTCTTCCTTGAGCGTCGCCTGGCGTTCCTTCTCCTTGACCTCGTAGTGCACGTCCTTCTTGAGGGCGCGCGCGATCTCGTCGGCCTTGGCGTACTTGTCGATCGAGCCCGTCGCGGGGCCCGAGATGATCAGCGGCGTGCGCGCCTCGTCGATCAGGATCGAGTCCACCTCGTCGACGATCGCGAAGGAGAGGACCTTCTGCACCTGGTCCTCCAGCCGATTCTTCATGTTGTCACGCAGGTAGTCGAAGCCGAACTCGCTGTTCGTGCCGTAGACGATGTCGCACAAGTACACCGGCTGGCGTTCCCAGGGCGTCATGTCCGACTGGATCGCACCGACCGCGACGCCCAGGTAGTCGTAGATCGGTCCCATCCAGGCCGCGTCGCGCCGCGCGAGGTAGTCGTTGACCGTGACGAGATAGACCGTCTTGCCACCCAAACAGTTGAGGTAGAGCGGCAGCGTCGCGACCAGCGTCTTGCCCTCGCCCGTGTACATCTCGGCGATCGTGCCGCGGTGCAGGATCACCCCGCCCACCAGCTGCACGTCGAAGTGGCGCATGCCCAGCGTGCGCACGGAGGCCTCGCGCACCAGCGCAAAGGCGTCCGGGAGGAGGTCTTCGATGGTCGTCTCGCCCGCGGCGATGGCGGCCTTCCACTTGTTGGTCTGCTCGTGGAACTGCTCGGCCGAGAGCCCCTTGGCCCAGGGCTCCAGTTCGTTGATGCGCCGGACCAGAGGTTCGAGCTGGCGCACCACGCGCTCGTTGCGTGCGCCAAAGACGTTCTTCAGGCTGCGTCCGAGGTCGCTGCCGAACTTGCCGATCCGGTCTGTGAGTTGGTCCCAGTCCATCGTGGTCCTGTCGGGCCGGGTGGAACCCCCGGCCGCCGTCCCCACCGAGCGGGGAGCGCCCGCGAGGGCAGCGAGGGTCCCCCCCACCCGGGCGAGGGCCCGGGGGAGAGGGCGAACATTAGAAGCCTCGGGCGGGATACATGGAAGCGCCGAGCTTGCAGGAAGCCTCCGTGACCGCCGGGGAGACTCTGGACTAGCGGCGCCGGCCTGGCACGCCATACTCCCCCTTCTCGAGAAATCCCCCATGAACGCGCGCCTCCCTGCGGCTCTTGCCGCGACCCTCTTCGCCCTCCCCTGCTCGCTCGCCCAATCGCCGATCGAACGCACCAGCCTCTCGAGTTCGGGCCAGGAGCCGAACGCCGCGAGCTGGTCTGCAGGGCTCTCGGCCGATGGCCGCTTCGCGCTGCTGCTCTCCTACGCCTCGAACCTGGTGGCGAACGACACCAACGGCGGCCGCGACGTCTTCCTGCGCGACCGGCTGCTCGGGACCACCGAGCGCGTCAACGTCTCGAGCAGCGGGGCGCAGGCCAACGCCGCCGCGGTCGACTGCGCGCTCTCCGCCGATGGCCGCTTCGCCTGCTTCTCGAGCACGGCGACCAATCTCATCCCGAACGACACCAACCCCGCGAACGAAGACGTCTTCGTGCGCGACCTCGGCGTCGGCACGACCGAGGTCGTCAGCGTCGACTCCGCGGGCGTGCAACTCGCGGGCACGAGCTACTGGGGATCGCTCTCGGCGGACGGCCGCTTCGTGCTCTTCCGCAGCAACGCCGCGGTCCCCGCAGGCCTGCCCGTGTACCGCCTCTGGCGCCACGACCGGCAGACCGGGCAAACGGATCTCGTCGACCTGCTGCCCGCGTCCTACACGCGCCAGAGTTCGAGCAACTACCCGTCGATGAGCGCCGACGGCCGCTTCGTGGCCTTCCAGGTCCTGGCGCAGACGACCGGGACCTCGACCTACCGCGCGCGCATCTTCGTCTTCGACGCGCAGAGCGGCAGCGCGATCGAGGCCAGCACGAGCCCCGCGGGCGCGCCGGCGAACCTCGACTCGATGCAGCCGCTGATTGCCCCGGATGCCAGTGTGGTCGCGTTCCTGGGCTGGTCCTCGAACCTGGTGGCGGGCTTCACCCCGGACAACGCCGGCGCGCTCTTCGTGCACGACCTCGCGAGCGGTGCCAACGAAGTCGTCAGCACCGACTCCAGCGGCAACGTGTCGCACGGCTCGAACTTCTTCGTGCACGGCCTCTCGAATGGCGGTCGCTACATCAGCCTGGTCGGCCAGGGCAGCGCGCTCGTCACGGGCGACACCAACGCGAGCTGGGACGTCTTCGTGAAGGATCGCGTCAGCGGTTCGACGCGCCGGGTGAGCGTCACTCCGAGCGGGCAGCAACTCGACGAGGGCGGATGGGACGGCTCGCTGACTCCGGACGGGCGCTACCTCTCGCTCTACACGACCGCTGCGATGCTCGTCGCGGGCGACACCAACGGCGTCGAGGACAGCTTCGTGGTCGACCTGCAGCCCGCGGCGGCGCAGGTCTACTGCAGCGCGCTCGTCAATTCCCAGGGCTGCCTGCCCGCGATTTCGGGCACGGGCACGGCTTCGGCCAGCAGTGCACAGCCGTTCACGATCGCCTGCGTGGGCCTGCTCAACCAGCGGCCCGTGCGCATGGCGTACTCGGTCACTCCCGCGGCGATCGTGTTCCAGGGCGGGTTGCTGTGCATCGACCAGCCGATCACGCGTCTGGTAGCGCAGTCCTCGGGCGGCAGCGCGAGCGGCACGGACTGCAGCGGGGTGTTCAACTACGACTTCAACCCGCGCATCCAGTCCGGTCTGGACCCGCGCCTTGTGCCCGGCACGCTCGTGTGCGCGCAGGTCTTCGCGCGCGATCCGCTGGCGGCGGGCGGGTACTCGCTCAGCGCCGGTCTGGCGTTCAGCGTGCAGCCCTAGTTCGACTCCGCGGACGGGGTGCGATTCTCGAGCATCTTGCTGATGATCGGGAAGAGCGCCTCGCGCGGATAGGGCTTGCGCAGGAAGCCCGTGGCGCGCGGCATGTGCGCCAGATCGATCGAGGAAGCGGTCGCGAGCAGCACCGGCAGCGTCGCCGTGCGCGGGTTGCCGCGGATGCGCGCGAGCACCTCCTCGCCGTCGAGCTCCGGCATCGAGTAGTCGAGCAGGATCAGGTCGGGCAGCGGATTCTGCTCGAGGCGCTCGAGCACGGCCTTGCCGTCGTAGGCGAGCTCGACGTCGTAGCCGCGTGCCTCGAGCAGCGCGCCCAGGCCGCGGCACACGTCCGTCTCGTCGTCGACGAGCAGCAGGCGGTGGCGCTTCTTGCCCTCGCGCTCGAACTGCGCGAGATGTTCGGCGATGCGGCGCAGGTCGCGGTTGGTCGGCAGTCCGGCCGCCGCCCAGGCGTCCTCGATCTGGTGCTTGAGCTCGCGGTTGTGGACGCGCAGCGCCTGCCAGGCCACGAAGTCGGGGTTGTCCGCTCGCACGTCGAGGTCGTCGTGGGTGTCCACGGAGAAAAAGTACTCGCGGTCGACGAGGTACTCCTGCACGACGAACTTCATGAAGGGATAGCGCTTGTTGCCCAGGCGCAGCGTGTAGCGCGGAGAGAGCGGCCCCTCCTGCATCTGCACGCGCTCGAAACGCGTGAAGAGCTCCTCGAGCGTGCCCGCGTCCTCGAGGTCGCGCACGGTCACGCGCGGCCTTGGAAATTCCACTCCGGGCCAGGCGATCTCGAGGTAGATCGCGACGGCGCGGCGAACGTGCGCGGGCGTGATCTCCTCCAGACGCATGGGGTCCCCGGCCGCGCGCCTAGGAGCTCGCGGCTCCTCCCAGGGCGTTGGCCGCGTCGACGCCCTCGCGCGGCCCGCGAGCCGTGTTCGCGGGCGCAGGCGCGACCTTTTCGGAGGGCGAGGGCAGGCGCGGGATGCGCAGTGAGCCGATCAGCTCGCGCACGTCGGAGATGCCCGCACTCTCGAGCAGCGCGTCGAGCTCACCCGGCAGGCGCGCGAGCGTCGCAGGATCGCTGAAAGAGGCCGTGCCGACCTGCACCGCGCTGCAGCCGGCGACGAGGAACTCGAGCACGTCCGCGGCGCAGGTGATCCCGCCGCAGCCCATGACCGGGATCTTGACGCTGCGCGCGCATTCCCAGGCACAGCGCAGCGCGATCGGCTTGATCGCCATGCCCGAGTAGCCGCCCTGCACGGTGAAGAGCCCAGGCGCGCGCGTGCGCCAGTCGATCTTCATGCCCAGCACCGTGTTCACCGCGGTGATGCCGTGCGCACCGCCGGCCTCGACCGCGATCGCGAGGTCGGAGAGGCGCGAGACGTTGGGCGAGAGCTTGGCGAGCACCGGCTTGCGCGTCGCCGCGCGCACGCGCTCGATCACGCGCGCGGCCATCTTGGGATCGGTGGCGAAGGGCAGCTTGCCCTCCTGCACGTTCGGACACGAGAGGTTGACCTCGAAGGCGTGGATCGCGTCCTCGCCGTCGAGGATGCGCGCGAGTTCCTCGAAGTCCTCGACCTTCTCGCCGCCGATGTTGGTGATCACGCACGTGCCCGCGCGCGCCATCGCCGGCAGCACGTCGCGGCGGTAGGCCTCGACGCCCCGGTTTTCCAGGCCGATCGAGTTCAGGAAACCCGCCTCGGTTTCGCAGATGCGCGGCAGCGGATTGCCCGGCCGCGGCTTGAGCGTCACGGTTTTCGAGACGAGTCCGCCGAGCAGCGTCGGCGGGACGATGTGCTGCATCTCGAGTCCGTGCCCGAAGGTTCCGGAGGCCGAGAAGATCGGATTCCGCAACGCGAGCGTGCTGAACTCCACGGAAAGGCGCGCCATGCGCCTGCACTCTAGCCCTCGAATGCCGTCGTCGGCAATCGGCGTTCGTCAGCTCGCGGGCGCGGTCGGCTCGGCCGGGGTCCGGGTGAAGAGCCCGTTCAGCACCAGAATCGTCGCTCCGACGCTGATGCAGGAGTCCGCGACATTGAAGGTCGGAAAGTGCCAGTCCCAGACGCCGAAGTAGACGTCGATGAAGTCGCGCACGAGGCCGAAGGGGTGCCCCGAGCCCGCCTCGGCGAGGAACAGGTTGTCGTACAGGTTCCCCAGCGCCCCGGCGAGGATCAGCGTGAAGGCCATCGAGACCCAGGGCCGGCGCGGGGACGAGCGCAGGATCAGCCAGGCGACGAAGAGCGAGGCCGCGATGCGCCCGCCGATCAGCAGGTAGGGCATGTCGCCGAACTTGCCGAAGGCGGCACCCGGGTTGCGCGAGAGCCGGAACGAGAACCAGTCGCCCAGCAGCGGATAGGTCCGGCAGCCGAACAGGCCGCAGGCGTGCCGGGGCAGTTGGCCCTCCAGCGGCTGCAGCCAGGCGAAGACCGCGGACTTGCTCCACAGGTCCGCAGCGACCAGCAGTGCGACCCACGCGAAGCGATTCAAGAGCACGGCCGCTCCGGGCCGGTCGTTCGCGGCGCTCTCCGTAGAGGCCACGGCGGGATCCGCTGCGCTCACAAGAGCCCCTCTTCCTCCTTGCGCTGGCACTCGATGCAGTTGCGCGCGTGGGGCATCATCTTCAGGCGCTCCTTCAGGATCGGCTGCGTGCAGACCTCGCAAGCGCCGTAGCCGCCGTTGCGCAGGCGCTCGAGCGCCTGCAGCACCTCGCGCACCGTGTTCTCGTCGCGCTCGAGCAGCTGCAGGCTGAACTCCTGGAAGTAGCTGTCGGCCCCGCCCTCGCTGGAGGCGTCCTGCGGCAGCGCCTGCTCGCCGAGCGCCTCCTCCTCGAGCTTGTCGATGTCCCCCGTGAGGATCGCCAGCAGGCTCTTCAGGCGTGCCTCGTAGTCCTCGAGTTCCTTCGGAGTGAGCTTCTTCGTCATGGGGTGGGATCGGGAACCGTGCGAGGCGAACCGCGCCCCCGGAACGGGCGTTCGGGAGAGGGGCTCGATTTCGGAGGGCGAGGAGCATAGCGAGGGGCTCCCGAACCGACAAGCCGCGTCGGCTGGGTCTTGCGCGGACGTTCCCGGATCAGGACCCTCGACCTCCAGCGTGACGCACCCGCAGCGATCCCCTCCGCCCCCCGAGCTGCCCCCCGCGCTGCGCACGGGGCTGGCGGACTTCCTGGAGATCCTGCGCGTCGAGGCCGGCTCCTCCCCCACACGCTCGCGCGCCTACCGGCGCGACCTCGAAACGTTCCTGCGCTGGTGCGCGGAGCGCGGCTGCAAGACGCCCGCGAAGATCAGCGCGGCGCTGGTCCTCGACTGGCTGGAACTGCGCCGCGCGCAGGGCCGCGCGGAGGCCAGCGTCGCGCGCGAATTGGTCGCGATCCGCATGTGGATGCGCACGCTGGTGCGCGAGGGCCAGCTCGCCAAGGACCCGACCGCGCTGCTCGCCTCGCCGCGCCTCGCGCGCGCGTTGCCGACGACGCTCTCGGTCGAGGAGGTCGAGGCCCTGCTCGGCGTGTGCGCGGGCGAGGCGCCGCTCGAGCAGCGCGACCGCGCGCTGATCGAGCTGCTCTACGCCACCGGCGCGCGCGTCAGCGAGGCCGTCTCGCTGCGCACCGACGCGCTCGAGCCGCGCCTGCGCGTCGTGCGCCTGTTCGGCAAGGGTTCGAAGATGCGCGTCGTGCCGCTGGGCGAAGAAGCGCGCCTGGCGCTCGAGCGCTGGATGGAGGGCGGGCGCCGGGTGTGCGTGCGCAAGGGCGACCCGCATCTGGTGTTCGTGACACGCTCGGGCGCCGGCATGTCGCGCCAGGACGCCTGGCGGCGCGTCGTGCTCGCCGCGCGCCGCGCGGGCATCGGCCGCGCGGTCTCGCCGCACACGCTGCGGCATTCGTTCGCCAGCCACCTGGTCGAGGGCGGCGCCGACCTGCGCGCGGTGCAGGAGCTGCTCGGCCACGCCTCGATCCGCACCACCGAGGTCTACACGCACCTGGACAGCGAGCACGTGACGAGCCTGCACCGCCTGTACCACCCGCGCGGGTGAACTCAGGCCCGCACGCGCCGTTCGAGAGTCGCGAGCCCGTCGAAAGCCGCGCGCTTGTAGAGCACCGAGAGCGTCGGGAAGTTGAAGACCGTGTGGGCGAGCGTCTCGAGCGTGCCGCGAAGCTGCATCACCATCTGGCCCAGGTGCACGAGCTCGGTCGCCTTCTCGCCCAGCACGTGCACTCCGAGCAGCACGCGGTCCGCGGGTCGGAAGATGAGCTTCAGCAGGCCATCGAGGTCCCCCACGATCTGACCGCGCGCGTTGTCGCGGTAGTGCGCGCGCCCGACGAGGTAGTCGAGCTTCTGCGCGCGACACTGCTCCTCGGAGAGGCCCACGTAGCCGACCTCGGGGATCGTGTACAGGCCGTAGGGCAGCGTCTCGTAGCGCATGCACGCCTGCGCATCGCCGAAGGCGTGGCACACGGCGAGGCGGCCCTGTTCCATGCCGGTCGAGGCCAGCGCGGGGAACCCGAGCAAGTCCCCCGCCGCGTAGACGCCGGGCACGCGCGTCTGGAAGTTCGCGTCGACCTGGATCCGGCCGCGCGCGTCGACCTCGACTCCGATCTTCTCGAGTCCCAGGCCCTCGACGTTGCTCTCGCGGCCCGCCGCGACGAGCAGCTTGCCCGCCGCGAAGCGCTTGCCCGCGCGCGTTTCGACCGCGACACCCGGACCGGGGACGTCGACGACGCGCAGCACCTCGTCCTCGAAGAGCAGCTCGATGCCCATCGCGCGGAAGCGCCGCTCGAGCAGCGCATACACCTCGTCGTCGAGGAAGCCCATCAGTCGCGGATGCGACTCGAGCAGCGTGACCTTGACGCCCAGGCAGGCGAAGACCGAGGCATATTCGCAGCCGATCACTCCGCCGCCGACCACCGTGAGCGTGTCGGGGATGCGCTCGAGCTCGAGGATCGTGTCCGAATCGACCACGTCGGGATCCTCGAAGGGAAAGCCCGGCGGGTGCCGCGGACGGCTGCCGGTCGCGATCAGGATCTTCTCCGCCGTCACGCGGCGCTCGCCGTCGAGCGCGAGCGTGTGCGCGTCGAGGAAGCTCGCGCTGCCCCGCAGCGTGACCACGCCCAGGCTGTGCAAGAGGTCGGTCAGCAGCGCGAGCTCGTTCTCGATCACGTGCCGCTCGCGCGCGAGGAACTGCGCCACCGAGATCTGCTCGCGCGAGAGACCGAGATCGACGCCGTCGAGCCCGCGCTGGTCGAAGCCCGAGAGGTGCAGCGCGGACTCGCGCAGCGTCTTCGAGGGCAGCGTGCCGGTATTGATGCCCGCGCCGCCGAGGTCCCTCGCGCGCTCGATCAGCGCGACGCGCTTCCCGCGCCGACCGCCCTCGACCGCCGCCATCGACCCGGCGGGGCCGGATCCGAGGACGGCGAGATCGTAGTCGTAGCTCGGCATGCGCGGACGTCGAGCATAGCGATCAGGTCCTCGAAGGCGAGCCCGATCCGCCTACGGCTGCCAGAGCACGGAGAGCTGCTGCGTGAGATTGAAGGTGCTCGTCGCGGCACATCCGCCGAGCACGAGCGGATCGCGGTAGTAGACGCCGTAGTAGCGGTGCGTGCCTTGCGCGATCGAGTCGCCCAGCGCGGCGGAGCGTGCGGAGATCGACGCGTCGCCCGCGCCCGGCGCGGTGATCGAGCCGCCGACCGCGGTCTTCACGTACAGCCGCTTCCGCGTGCCCGCGACGCAGCGCACGCCCTGGCCGAAGGTCGAACCCGACGCATTCAGCGCGTCGCCCTGCAGCAGCACGCTGAGCGCGCTCGGCTTCTCGCCCGCACTCGTGCACACCAGCGTGTCGTGCGCGAGCGAACTCTGTCCGCTCGCCTCGAGCGACGCACCTCCGCTCGCGGAGCTGTTGTCGCAACCGCGGCCCACTCCGCTCGGCGGGTTCGAGCACGGACACGCACTCACCCCCGCAACACCCGGCTCGCACACGCTCGCACCCGAGTAGCCGCAGCCCGCGGGCGAGGCCCAGCGCGTGAAGTAGCTGTCGGCGGAGTCGGCACACACGGCGAAGGCGCCGCCTGCGAACAGCGTGGGGCCGCCACCCTCGTCCAGGCTCGCGAGCGCGCTGACGGCACCCTCCACGCCGCCCCCCAGAGCGGACCACTGGCTTCCGTCCCAGCGCGCGATCGATTTCGCAGCCGCACCGCCCGCGGTGTCGAAGGAACCGCCCGCGACGAGCACGCGCGCTCCGGCCGCGTCGTGCACGGCCAGCGCATCGACCGCGACCAGCCCGGGAACGCCGCCGAGCCCGTTCCCGAGCGCGGACCACGCGTTCCCGTCCCAGCTCGCGATCGCGGCGCTGCTCACGCCGCCCGCGAGCGTGAAGCTCCCGCCGACGTAGAGATCAGGGCCGCTGCCGTCGTCGTGGACCGCGAGCGCGCGGACCTCGCCGTTCACCACCCCGGGCACGGGAGACCACGCCAGTCCGTCCCACTGCGCGAGGTGGGTCGCTCCGCTGCCGCCCGCGTTGGTGAAGCCCCCGCCCGCGTACAGGCGCGGGCCACTGCCCGCAGCGTGGACCACCAGTGCGAGGACGCTGCCGTTCATCCCGCTCCCCACAGGGATCCAATTCGCGCCGTTCCAGCGCGCGATGCGGCCGGCGGGCGACTCGTCGGCGTGCGTGAAGTAGCCCGCCGCATACAGCACGGGCCCGCCGCCGTCGTCGAAGGCCGCCAGCGCGGACACGCGGCTGTCCATGCCGATGCCAACCGCGGACCAGCTGCCAGCGCGCCAGCGGGCGACGTGCTGCGCCGGGACGCCGCCCGCGTGCGTGAACGCTCCGCCGGCGTACAGCGCCGGACCACCGCCATCGTCGAAGCTCGCGAGCGCGTACACACGCCCGTCCACGCCGCCGCCCAGCGCCGTCCAGGCGCCGCCGTTCCAGCGTGCGAGGTGCTGCAGCTGCGCGCCGTGCGCGGATCCGAAGTCCCCGCCGGCGTACAGCGCGGGTCCGGAGCCGTCGTCGTGCACGAGCAGCGCGTCCACCGGGCGATCGACTCCGTCCGTGAGCCGCTCCCATCCCGAGGCGTCCCAGCGCGAGAGACTGTTCGCGGGGCTCCCGCCGCCCTGGGTGAACTCCCCGGCTCCGAACAACGCGGGCCCGCTTCCAGCGTCGTACACGCACAAGCGCTCGATGTGGTTCGGGGCGAGTCCGCTGGTGCCTGCAGCCAGAGCCGACCACTGCACGCCGTCCCAGCGCGCGATGCCCTTCACGACGTGACCGCCGGCCACGGTGAAAGCTCCGCCCGCGAAGAGCGCAGCACCCGTGCCGTCGTCGAACACCTGCAGGCCGTCGACCACCGCGTTCGTACCGCTGCCGAGCGCTCGGAAGCTGCTCCCGTCCCAACTCATGACGTGCTGATCCGGCTGCGCCCCCGAGAAGAGCAGACCTCCCATGTAGAGTCGCGCACCGCCGCCGTCGTCGAACACGGCGAAGCTCTGGACGTAGCCGTTCGGCGCATTCGCGAGGGCGGACCAGTTCGCGCCATCCCAGCGCGCGAGGTCGTGAATCTGCGTGCCGCCCGCCGTGTCGAATTGGCCACCGACATAGAGCGCCGGACCGGCTCCATCGTCGTAGACCGCGAGCGCCGACGCGATCCCCGAAAAACCGCCGAGCCCCGCACCGAGCGGCGACCAATTCGAGCCATCCCACTTGGCGATGCCGTGCGAGGGCTGTCCGCCCGCATTCTGGAAGCTCCCGCCCGCGAAGAGTGCCGGACCGCTCCCGTCGTCGAACACGCACAGGGACCACGCGTCCAGATCGAGCCCCGCGCCGAGCGCCGTCCACGACGCACCGTCCCACTTGGCGATGTTCTGCGCCGCGACGCCGCCCGCGCTCGTGAACGTGCCCGCCGCGTAGAGCGCCGGTCCGCCGCCGTCGTCCCAGACCGCAAGCGCGCGGACGCAGTCGCCGTACGCAGAGGGCTCGATCCCGCTGCCCAGGCTCGTGAAGCTCGTCCCGTCGAAGCGCGCGATCCCGTGCACGGGGACGCCTCCGAGGTTCGTGAACGAGCCACCGACGTACAACGCGGGGCCCGTCCCATCGTCGAAGACCTGCAGCGCTCCGATCGTGCCCTGCACGACCGGCGCACCCCCGAAGGTCGAGAGCCACTGCGGCTGGCAGTTGGTCGCGAGCGGCGTCGTCGGCGGATTCGGGGTTCGAGCGAGGGCCTCGGGCACCGCGGCGTGCGATTGCGGCGAGCTGGCTGTGCGGAGTCGCACGCCGCGGGCCTCGAGGTGGGTTGCGAGCCCGAAGCAGAGACAGAAAAACGCGAGGATGCCGCTGGGAAGCGGGCGGATGCTGGGGAGCATGGGCCGCGTGTTTCAACTAGCGTGCCCGAGAACTCGGGCTCCCCGCGGTCGGGCCGGGCGGAGGTCGCGCTCGATGTGCGCGACTACGGATACCAGAGCACCGAGAGCTGCTGCGTGACGTTGAAGTGGCTCGTAAACGGGCACCCTCCGAGCGCGATCGGATCGCGGTACATCACGCCGTAGACGCGCTGCGTTCCCTGCGCGATCGGATCGCCGAGCGCCGCCGAGCGCGCCGAGACGCTCGCGTCGCCGGCCTGCGGCGCGGAGATCGCGCCCGCGACGGCGGTCTTCGTGTAGAGGCGCCTCAGCGTCCCGCTGGCGCAGCGCACGCCCTGGCCGAAAACCGCTCCGGTGCCGAGCGTATCGCCCTGCAACACGATGCTCGTCGCGCTCGGGAGCTCGCCGCTGCTCGCGAAGCTCAGCGTGTCGTTCGAGAGGCGCGCGACGCCGCTCGCTGCCAGGCTGGCGCCGCCCGTGCCCGCGCTGTTGTCGCAGCCGCGGCCCGCGCCAGAGGGCGGATTCGCGCACGGACAGCCGGCGACGCCGCCCTGTCCGGGTTCGCACACGACGCGCGCGTCGTCAGCGCAAGCGGGATCGGCGCCGTAGCGCGCGAACTGGCTGTCGCCGGAGTCGGGACACATGCGGAACGTGCCCGCGGCATGCAGCAGCGGGCCGTGGCCGTCGTCGAAGACGGCGAGCCGGGCCACGGATCCGTCCACGCCGGATCCCAGGGGCGACCACTGGGTCCCGTCCCAGGAGGCGAGGTTCGCCACCGGCTGGCCTCCAGCCGAGTCGAAGCTGCCGCAGACGTAGAGCCGTGCGCCCGCGCCGAGGTCGGCGACGCACATCCAATTCACGAAGCTCGAGCCCAGGTTGGTCGGGATTCCGCCGCCGACATCTGACCAAACACTGCCGTTCCAGCGCACGACGCCTCCCACGGGCTGGCCGCCGCTCAGATAGAGGCCTCCGGCGGCGTAGAGCGCGGGCCCCGTCCCGTCGTCGAAGACGCGCAGGCAACTGGGCCCGCTGCCGAATCCCGCGCCGACCGCGCTCCAGACGCCGTTCTTCCAGCGCGCGATGCGCAGCGCGGGCACGCCGCCGACGTGGTCGAAGCTGCCTCCGAGGTACAGCGCTGGACCGCTGCCGTCGTCGTAGGACAGTATGCAGAAGGCCGATCCGCCCATCCCGCTGATTCCGCCGATCGTGCTCCACTGCGCGCCGTCCCAGCGCGCGAGCCCGACCGTGGGGAAGCCACCGGCGTGCGTGAAATACCCGGCCACGTAGAGCTTCGGCCCCGAGCCGTCGTCGTGCACGCAGAGCGCGTTCGCATACGGATCGACGCCCAGCCCGAGCGGCTGCCAGTGCGCGCCGTCCCAGCGCGCCACTCCCGAGATGGACGCACCTGCGATGTGCTGGAAGCTCCCCGAGGCGTAGAGCGCCCGCCCGGTCCCGTCGTCAAAGGCCGCAAAGGAGGTGACGAAGCCATCGAAATCCTCGGGGCCTAGCGAGGTGAGGTGCGCGCCGTCCCACTTCATCACGCGCGTGGGGAGCCCGTACGAGTGCCGGGCGAGGTAGAGCGCGTCGTCGAAGACGATCTCCGCGCCGAAATCCCACCCCGGTCCGGGGCCGAGCGCCGACCATCCGGTCCCGTCCCACAACCCGACGCTGTTCAGCATCCGATCCTCGTTCGCGGCGGGGAAGGATCCGCCCACGGCCAGTCGCACTTGCTGCCCGTCGTCGTACGGCGCGAGCGCGCGCACGCTGGCGCCCAGATGCATCGGGACGGCGCTCCAGCTCTGACCGTCCCAGCGCGCGAGCCCGCGCGCCGAGAGCGCCCCGATCGCGGAGAAGTCTCCGCCGACCTGGAGCGACGGTCCGTGCCCGTCGTCGTGCACGAGCAAGGCGTTGACTTGTCCGTTCGGCCCCTGCGAGCCGACGCTCGACCAGCTCGCGCCGTCCCAGCGTACGAGGTGCTCGACGGGACCACCGGGGAAGAGCGTGCTCGAGCCCCCCGCGTAGAGCGCGGAACCGCTGCCGTCGTCGTACTCGGCCATGCACTGGGCGTGGACCGTCGCCGAATTTCCGACAGCGGACCACGAACTGCCGTTCCAGCGCGCGATCCCCTGCGCGGGCACGCCGCCCGCCTGCGTGAAGCCGCCGGAGACGTAGAGCCCCGGCCCGCTGCCGTCGTCGTAGACCCCGAGCGACTGCGCCATGCCGTTCAGCCCCGCACCGAGCGGCATCCATGCGCTGCCGTTCCAGCGCGCGATGCTGTTGACGATCGTCTGTCCGCTCATCACGAAAGCGCCGGCGGCGTAGAGCGCTGGGCCGTTGCCATCGTCGTAGATGCAGAGCGCGCGTACGTAACTGCTCAGGCCCGCGCCGAGCGGGTGCCAGCCGTGCCCGTTCCACTTCGCGACGCGCGAAGCCGGCAGGCCGCCGACACTCGGGAAACTGCCCCCGACGATCAGCGCGGGCCCGCTCCCGTCGTCGAAGACGCACAGCGCATCGACCTCGGTCGCGAGACCGTTGGAAATGCCCGAACCGAGCGCGGACCACGAACTCCCGTCCCATTTCGCGATGTGCGACGCGGGCCGTCCTCCGGCGTAGGCGAAAACACCGGCGACGAAGAGCGCGGGGCCGCTGCCGTCGTCGAAGGTGGCGAGTGCGTTGAGGCCGCCGTCTATGCCGGGGACTGCACCGAAGGTCGGGATCCAGCGCTCGGGGCATGCGGTCTGCGCGCGGGCCGTGCGAGCGAAACCAAGGAGTGCGAGCGAGACGAACGACAGGGCGAGGGTTGTGCGCATGATGGCCTGCTTGGGAACACTCATCCGTAGGAACGATCGCCCGAGGTGGCTCCGCTGTGTCGCCGGGATCGGCAGCGAGCGATCGCGCAGCATCCGGTGTGCGGAAGAGCACGGCCGCAGACGCACGACGCGAACGGCGGAGGCGCGCAGCGTGCGAGAATGCGATCCGGCAGCGCGGGAAGCGCCGGGGCGACGGGAAGCATGCTCCGCCCAATCAAGTCGCGTGCCGTCGCCGCCCAGGCGAGTCCTTCCATCTAGCGCTCGCGCGCCAGATGCTCGCGGATCGCCTGCGCGAGCTCGATCCCGATGCCCTCGACGGCCGCGATGGCTTCGACGCTGGCGGCCTTGACGCCCTGCACGCTGCCGAAGGCGCGCAGCAGTGCCTTGCGCCGCGCGGGGCCGATCTTGGGGATCGAATCGAGCTGCGATTCGATGCGGCCGCGCTCCTTGCGGTGGTAGGTGATCGCGAAGCGGTGCGCCTCGTCGCGCACGCGCTCGAGCAGGTGGCGCGCGTCGTTGTGCGTGCCCAGTTCGATCGGCTGCTCGACGCCGGGGAGGAAGATGCGCTCTTCGCTGCTCGATTTCTCCTTGCCGCCGACCCTGCGCTCGGAGCGCGCCTTGGCGAGGCCGATGAACTTCACGTCCCAGGCGCCGGCCTCGTCGCGCGCGGCGATGGCGCTCTCGAGCTGCTGCGCGCCGCCGTCGATCACGACCAGATCCGGGAGCTCGCCCTCGTCGATCCCGCGCTTGAGCGAGCGGCCCACGACCTCGCGCATCGAGGCGAAGTCGTCCTGGCCCTCGACGCCGCGCACCTTGAAGCGCCGGTAGCCGGCGCGATCGGGGTGGCCCGAGCGCAGGCGCACGCGGCTGGCGACGACGTTCGTGCCCTGGAAGTTCGAGATGTCGAAGCAGTCGATCACCTCCGGGAGCGCATCGAGGTCGAGCAGCGCCGCGAGCGCCGCGAGTCCCTGCTCCTCGCGCGCCTCGGTCGCGCGCGAGCGCTCGAGCTCGGTACGTGCGTTCTCGAAGGCGATCTGCAGCATGCGCGCGCGCTCGCCGCCCTGCGGCACGACGAGCTTCGTGCGGCCCTCGAAGAGGTGTTCGAAGAGCTGCGGGTCGGCCGGCTCGCAGGGCAGGACGAGCTCCTCGGGCAGCGCGCGAGCCTTGCCGGCGTAGAGCGCTGTCAACACGCCGTGCAAGAGTTCCGGATCGTCGAGTTGCGAGCGGAAGACGTGGCTCTTGCTCTCGGAGAGGCGCCCGTCGCGGAAGGACAGGCGCTGCACGACGGCGCGTTCGCCCGCGCGCGCGAAGTGGATCACGTCGCGTGCGGTGAGATCGCGCGTGAGCACACCCTGGCGCTCGCTCGTGGCGCGCAGCGCGCCCAGGCGGTCGCGCCACCAGGCGGCGCGCTCGTAGTCCAGCTGTGCGGAGCTCTCGCGCATGCGCAGCTCGAGCTCGTATTCGAGCTCGCGCGTGTCGCCCGAGAGCACGCGGCTGGCGCGCTCGACCAGTTGGGCGTAGTGCGCGTCGTCGATCAGGCCCACGCAGGGCGCCGAGCACAGGCCGATCTGGTGCTTGAGGCAGGGCCGCGTGCGGTGGTTCATGACCGAGTCGGGACAGTCGCGCAGCGGGATCACGCGCTGCAGCTCGGCCAGCGTCTGGCGCAGCGACTTGGCCGAGGCGAAGGGCCCGAAAAGGCGCGTGCGTCCCTGCGCGCCGTCCTTGGGATTGTGCGCGCGCACGAGCTTGAGCCGCGGAAAGCGCTCGCCGAGGTCGAGGCGCAGCATCAGGAAGGACTTGTCGTCCTTGAGCCGGATGTTGTGCGGCGGCTTGTGCGCCTTGATCAAGGAATCCTCGAGCAGCAGCGCCTCCTGCTCGGTGCGCGTGACGATCGTCTCGACCGTGCGCGCCAGCTCGGAGAGGAAGCGGATCAGGATCCGGCCGTCGCCCTCCTTCGAGCGGTAGGAGCGCAGCCGCTCGCGCAGCGAGGCGGCCTTGCCGACGTAGAGCACCGTGCCCTCCGCGTCGCGGAAGAGGTACACGCCGCTCTCGCGCGGGAAGTCGTCCTTCCACCAGACGGGGTCCATGGCGGGCTCAGCGCGAGAGCTCGAGCTCCTCGAGCGTCTTCAAGCGGTCGCGCAACTTGGCCGCATCCTCGAAGCGCAGCTCGTTCGCGGCGTGCAGCATGTCCTCGCGCACGCGCGCGATCTCGCCGCGCAGACGTTCGACCGGCCACTCGCGCGCCGGGTCCGCGGGCGCGCGCGCCTTCTTCTTCGAGCCCGGCTCGGGGTAGTCGGCCACCTCGACGTAGTCCATCTCGTAGAGCGCCTCGAGCGAGTCGCGCACGGGCTTCAGGATCGTCTGCGGCACGATCTTGTGCTTGGCGTTGTAGGTCTCCTGCGCCGCGCGCCGGCGCGACATCTCGCCGATCGCCTGCTCCATCGAGGCCGTGCGCGTGTCGGCGTACATGATCACGCGCCCCTCGACGTTGCGCGCCGCGCGGCCGCAGGTCTGCACCAGCGAGGTCGTCGAGCGCAGGAAGCCCTCCTTGTCGGCGTCGAGGATCGCGACCAGCGCCACCTCGGGCAGGTCGAGGCCCTCGCGCAAGAGGTTGATGCCCACGAGCACGTCGAAAGCTCCCAGGCGCAGGTCGCGCAGGATCGCCGTGCGCTCGAGCGCGTCGATCTCCGAGTGCAGCCAGCGCACCTTGACGCCCAGTTCGAGGAAGTAGTTCGTGAGCTCCTCGGCCGAGCGCTTGGTGAGCGTCGTGACCAGCACGCGCCAGCCGGCCTTGACCGTGCGCCGGATCTCGTGCAGCAGGTCGTCCACCTGGGTGCGCGCCGGGCGCACCTCGATCGCCGGGTCGAGCAGGCCCGTCGGGCGCACGATCTGCTCGGCCACGGCGCCGTTCGAGAGTGCGAGTTCCTGCGCGGAAGGCGTGGCCGAGACGTACACGGCCTGCTTGACCAGTTTGGACCACTCCTCGTGGCGCAGCGGACGATTGTCGAGCGCGCTCGGCAAGCGGAAGCCGTACTCGACCAGCGTCTCCTTGCGCGAGCGGTCGCCCTTGTACATGCCCGCGAGCTGCGGCAGCGAGACGTGGCTCTCGTCGAGGAACACGAGCCAGTCGGGCGGGAAGTAGTTGAGCAGCGTGAAGGGCGGCTCGTTGCGCGCGCGGCCGTCGAGGAAGCGCGAGTAGTTCTCGATGCCGTTGCACACGCCGGTCGCCTTGAGCATCTCCAGGTCGTGGCGCGTGCGCTGCTCCAGGCGCTGCGCCTCGAGCAGCTTGCCCGCGGCCTTGAGCTCGGAGAGGCGCTCGTTCAACTCGACCTCGATCGCGCCGATGGCCTTGATCAGACGCTCCGCCGGCGCGACGTAGTGGTTGGCGGGGTAGAGCACCAGCTCCTCGCGCTCCTCGAGCACCTCGCCCAGGAGCGGGTTGACGATCGTGAGCGACTCGATCTCGTCACCGAAGAGCTCGACGCGGATCACGCGCTCGTCCTCGTAGGAGGGGAAGACCTCGATCACGTCGCCGCGCGCGCGGAAGGTGCCGCGCCGGAAGTCGGTGTTGTTGCGCGCGTACTGCATGCGCGTCAGCGTGCGCAGCAGGTCGTCGCGCTCGACCGACTGGCCCTTCGCCAGCGGCAGCGCCATCCCGGCGTAGTTCTCGGGCGAACCCAGGCCGTAGATGCACGAGACCGAGGCCACGATCAGCACGTCGCGCCGCTCGAGCAGCGAGCGCGTGGCGCTGTTGCGCAGCCGCTCGATGTTCTCGTTGCGGCTGGAGTCCTTCTCGATGAACGTGTCGCTCGAGGGCACGTAAGCCTCGGGCTGGAAGTAGTCGTAGTAGCTGACGAAGTACTCGACCGCGTTGTTCGGGAAGAGCTCCTTGAACTCCGAGTAGAGCTGTGCGGCGAGCGTCTTGTTGGGCGAGAGCACCAGCGTCGGCCGGTTCTGCTCGGCGATCACCGCGGCCATGGTGAAGGTCTTGCCCGAGCCCGTGATGCCCAGCAGCGTCTGGTGCGGCTTGCCGCCGGCGATGCCCTGGGAGAGCGTCGCGATCGCCGCGGGCTGGTCGCCCATCGGCTGGTAGGGACACACGAGCTCGAAGCGGCCCGCGCGGGCCGCCTCGGGTCTGGTTGCGTTCGTCTGCCGGCGTTCCAAGCCCCCCATCCTAGGGCGGCGCGCCGTCGAAGGCATCCGGTCCGGGCGGGGCGGGCGGTTTTCCCTTCACCCCCCGAACGCGAGGCTCAACGTGCCTCCCTCTTCGAGGTCGATCGACCTCTGCTCGATCTCCGTTTCCCCTTCTGCGACCCGCACCCCGACCGTCCCGGCGGGCAGCCGGAACGAGATGTGTTTGCGCGGGCCGAACTCCTCGCGCACGAGCAGGGCGCCTGCGGCCGAGCGCAGCGTCAATTCGAGGCTGCGGGAGGTGCTCAGGTTGCGAGCGTCCAGGAGCGCTCCGCGCTCGGGTTCGAGCACGATCTCGGTCCGCGGCGCACCCTTCGCGATCTCGATCCGCTCCTTGCGCGCAACACTCCCGTCGCCGAGTTCGGCCCACAGGTCGTAGCGTCCCGGCGGAATCGACTCGAACGTGACCTCGGAGTCTGCTCCGCGGTAGGTCCACTGTTGTTCCAGGGCCCCGCCGAGCCGGACACATGCGAGGATGCTGCCCGATCCGCGGGCCTTGGGGTCCGCAACGATATGCAGGCTGCCGAGGGTGTCGAGGACGAGCGTGCACGTCTCCGGCGAGCTTCCGTCCAGGTCAATCGAGTCGAGCCCGCCGACAGCGCCTTTGGCGCTTGCGTAGAGCCCGTAGCGTCCGCCGAGGAGCGGCCCTAGTTCGAACCCTCCGTCCGCCCCGGAAGTAGCCCGCATCGCACCGGGTTCCCCCTTTACGAAGGCCAGCACCATTGCACCGGCGACCAGTGCTCCCTTGTCGTCCACGACGACACCTCGAATGACGGAGGTAGGCACCGTCTGGAGTGCGCCCATGTCGACGCAGCCAGTCGCTCGCACCGTGACCTTCCTCGCGCTTCGGGCGATCACTCCGGCCCCAAAGGGGTCGTCCTTCGAGAGGCTGGGACCCACAAAGTAGTCGCCGGGGGTCAGCGAGGTGATCTGAAAATCACCTGTGGCGTCGGTGCGGGTTCGCGCCACGTAGGTGGGCCTATCGTCGAGGAGGATCGAACTCGCCTTCGAGTGCGATGCACATGCAATCACCACGCGATTGCCCGCCGGCTGTCCGCTGGGGAGGAGGAGCCTTCCGCGGACTGCACCGAGCGGCTCCAGATCGATTCGAAGTTCGATACCGTCAGCTCCCGCGGCGATCGCCACCTGACGCTGCGCCTGCACGCTGCCGCCGCCGGCCTGCACCGTGACCTGGAGGGGAACATCCGTCGGGAGACCGTCGAAGAGCGCGAGACCGGAGGCGTTCGTGGTCTGCCACCACTCCTGCGGCTTCAGCCCCGCGACCAATTCGTGGGTCTGATGTGTGATGGGATCCTCCGTGATCCCCGAGGCCGTCGTCGCCCTCGCGAATCCAGGCCGATCGACATCCGCCAACAGATCCCGGGGAGATGCGAGAACGCGCACTTGCAACCCATCGCGCGGCTCATCTCCGGGCGGAACCACGATCACCTTCAGCTGTGCACCTCGCCTGAGTACGATCTGATGAGCTTCGGCGGCCGTCGAGTGTCCGGGTTCAGCCTGGACGAACGTGGGCGCGTAGCCGGAGATCTGAAACTCGAGATGGGCCATGGTTCTGTGCCCGAGGACGAGCGGCAGCACGTGAAAGCAAGCCAGCCCGCGAGCATCCGAGTCGATCTGCTCGACTGCGTCGTCCGAACAGCTCGCGACGGAGCAATGAACGCCGGAGAGAGCCACTCCAGCCGCGTCCTGGAGCAGGCAGAAGTACGCGACAGGCTGGTCGCCCGACTCGATCTGGACTTCGGGTATCGCGGAATTGGGTTGCGCGGTACCCAGGGGGTCCCGTGCGCTGATTGCTGCGGCTCGATCGAGATCAGAGGTAGGAGAGGCTGGAATTTCGCGTCCCGAACTCGCAGGTCCCCGGATCTCGGGCTCCACCCTCTCCTTGATACTCAGGCAGAGCGCTAGGACGGCCAGTCCGATCGTTGCGACGGTTGCAAGAAAGACCAGAGACCGGCGCTTCGTATTCAGAATGACACCGACCCTAGCATCCGCAGGTCTGATTCATCTTGACGGTTGGCCGATAGGTTACATGCACAGTGTAGATCCCATTGACGGGGCCGGTATCTACTTCGCTCAGTGCATTACCCGAGGGTGCGCGCGTCTGGATGCAGTCATGCGCCTCAGATGCGCACGCGGGACAGGAAGGAACACCCGGCCAATTATCCCAGGCATTCTGTCTCGCCGCGGCGAGACTTGTCCCGGTGCCCGTAAAGTCATCGGGATTCATGTCGTAACCGATTGTGCCTCCCGGGCATGTCTGCTGCGGATCCTGCGAGAGGGCGGCGAGCGTGAGGCAGAGCGTGAACAGGGCGAGAAGGATCGTGTCCTTCATGAAATCTGACTTCCGTTGTGGAGCGTCGAGCGGGGAAGCAGTCCGGTGGCAATCCCGGAAAGACGCTTGCCATGGTGCCACCCGACGCGGCCGAGTCTAGAGAGCAGAGAGAGCAGAGAGAGCTTAACCTGGAGTAGAGCAGATACTTACAACGTGTGCCGTCGGAACAAAATTCACGGGCTTCCGACTTTCGTTTGGGTTGCCAGGCGGTAGCCGAGGCTAGACGACCCGGTCCCCGGAGCCGGCTGATGAGCGCCACGGACCTCTCGATGCCCTTCAATAGCCCCCAACCCACGTTCCTAGCCCTGGAAGGAGGGATGGGAGTCCGCGGAGGATGCCCCACACCAGCGGGAGGGAGCCGACTTCGGGGGCGGACACCCAGGGCATGCCACCGTCTACCCACGCAAGACTCTGAAGCCCCAGAATTCATGTTTGCGGTCTGAGTGCGCCTCCAGAGTGTTCTCGGTACCAAAGTCCCAATTCTAGGGCGGCGCGCCGTCGAAGGCATCCGGTCCGGGCGGGGTGGGCTCGCTGGGCTGCTCTCCCTGCAATCCCGCCGTGCCTCCGCGCCGCGGATCGCTGACCGCCACCGGCACGCCGCCGGGCACGTCGAGCTCGATCGCCTGCACGCTGCAGAAGTGCTGCTTGGAGACCCTCACCGGGTGCTTGAGCCGCACGCGCAGCCCCTCGACGATCTCCGGGTCGAAGCCGGGCTCGAACTCGGTCTCGACCGGCTTCCACTGCTGGTGCAGGCGCGGCGCGCGCACGGCTTCCTCGAGCGACTGGCCGAAGAGCTGCGTGCGCAGGAAGACTTCGAAGACCGAGGAGATGATGCGCGGGCCGCCGGGGCTGCCGAGCACCATGCTGGTCGTGTGGCCGCCGTCGCGCACCACTGTCGGCGTCATCGACGAGAGCGGGCGCTTGCCGGGCCGGATCGCGTTCGCGGCGCTGCCCACCAGGCCGAACGCGTTGGGGCTGTCGGCGGCGAGCGAGAAGTCGTCCATCTCGTCGTTGAGCAGGAAGCCGCCGCCGCGCACGAGGATGCCGCTGCCGAACTGCAGGTTGAGCGTGGTCGTGAGCGAGACCGCGTTGCCCGAGGAGTCGAGCACCGAGAGGTGTGTGGTCTGGCCGCCCTCGCTCGGCGATTCCCAGGGACCGATCGAGGGATTCGCGAGCTCGCCGATCGCAATGCGCCGGCGCGCGATCCACTCGGGCGCGAGCAGTTGCTTGACGGGCACGTCGACGAAATCCGGGTCGCCCATGAAGGCGGCGCGGTCCGCGAAGGCGCCGCGCAGCGACTCGATCCACCAGTGCGCCATGCGCTCGGAGAGCGCCGGGTCGTCGATCGGCTGCACGCGCGTGCGCTCGTACTTGAGCTTGGCGCGCGCGTGCGCGTCCTGCATCTCGCTCTCCAGCGGCAGGCCCTCGAGCACGCCCAGCGACTGCAAGAGCACGATCCCGCCCGAGGAGGGCGGCGGCATGGTCAGGATCTCCTGGCCCCGGAACCAGCCCACCAGCGGCTCGCGCTGCTTCACCTGGTAGTGCGCGAGGTCCTCGAGCGTGATCCAGCCCTCGCCGGAGAGCTCGCTCTCGGGGATCGGCGTGCGCGCGAGCTCGCCCACGAGCGCCTCGGCCACGCGGCCGCGGTAGAAGCCCGACGCGCCGCGCTCGGCGAAGACGCGCAGCGTCTCCGCGAGGTCCTTCTGCACGAACAGCGCGCCCGTCGCAAGCGGCGTCCCGCCCGGGAAGAAGAGTTCGCGCGCGGCCGGGTTCATGCGCTCGGCGACGCCCTTGCGGCGCAGGTCACCGGCGAGCCAGGGATCGACGGAAAAACCCTCGCGCGCGAGCTTCAGCGCCGGCCGCGCGAGCTCCGCGAGCGTGAAACGCTTCGAGCCGTGCTGCGCGAGCAGCGTCTCGAGTCCCGCGGGCGTGCCCGGCACGGCGACCGAGAGCGCGCCCTCGCGCGAGCGCGCGGCGACGGGCTTGCCCTCGACGAGGTAGCGCGCGGTGTCCGCGGCGCGCGGCGCGCACTCGCGGAAGTCGAGCGCGTCGGGCTTGCCCTTGTGCGGTACCCACAGCGCGAAGCCGCCGCCGCCGAGGTTGCCCGCCTGCGGGTGCACGACGGCGAGCACGAGCGCCATCGCGACCGCGGCGTCGGCGGCGTTGCCACCCGAATCGAGCACCGCGAGGCCTGCCTGCGTCGCGAGCGGGTGCTCGCTCGCCACGGCACCCTGTTTCGGCGTCGCCCAGGTCGGCTCAACGGCGAAGTCGCCCGGGCTGCGGCAATCCGCGACGGCCAGCGCGAGCAGCGCGAAGAGCCAGCTCGATGCCCTCATCGCGCGCATCGGAAGCCTCAGCGCGGGTCCGTGTCCTGCATCTCGTCCACGCGCACGCCGCGGCTGCGCAGGTAGCCGACCGCCTCCTGGATCTTCTGCTCTTCGCCCTCGATCTCGACCACGACCAGCGCCATCGTGTCGGTGATGCTCGCCGCGCGGATGTTGGGGATGACCGCGAACTTCTCGCCCAGCGTGTGGCTGACGATCGGCTCGGAGATCAGCTCCTGGGGAAAGGTGCAGAAGTACTTGTGCAAGGCCATGCGTGCGGCGCAGCCGGGCTCTGGGTCGTCTCAGGCCGGAGCGCGCTCTCGCGCCCGCGCACGGACGGCACCGAAGGCCGCGAGAGCGCATCCCAACAAAAGCAGGGCGGGCCCCGCAAGCTTCCCCCGCCAGGGCTGGCGCAGGCCCGGGTCGATGTCGAGCGCGCCCGCCGGCTCGTAGACCGCCGGATGGCGCAGCCAATCGACGCCAGCCGACTCCATGCAAATGCTGAGCGGCGAGAGATCGAGCAGCCGTGCGGCCGCGCGCGCAGGCCAGGGACGGCCCAGGAAGCCACCCAGCGAGGGCAGCAGCGCGAGCAGCGTGGCCACACACAGCCCTGCCGCCGCGAGTCGTGCGCCGGAGCCGCTCGCGCGTCCGAGGCCCCAGCCCGCGGCGAAGATTCCCGTCCAGCACAGCGCGGCCCACAGCGGCGTTCCGAGCGTGCGCTCCGAGGCCGCGCCGGCGAGCGCGAGTGCGATCATCCACAGCGCAGGCACGCTGGCTGCGAAGGGCCACGCGCGCAGCCCGAGCGCGCCGCAGCCGATGCCGCAGGGCAACGCGACGATCGCGACCCAGGCGAGCTCCGCCAGCGGATCGGGACCGTGCGCGCCCGGCAGACAGCCGAGCGCGCCGAGCAGGCCGAAACCGAGCGCGAGGCCGAGTTGGCGCGGCAGCTCCGCGCGCGCGGAATCAGGGACAGAAGGCGACGCGGCGCGCATTGCTGAGGTTGGTGTGCGTGCCGCCGCCGGCGGAATCGCGGAACCAGAACTGGAACTGCCAGGTCCAGCCGCCCGCGATCGTCATGCCCGAAGGCAGCGAATTGAAGTCGATCGGGCGGATCGCTGCGCCGAAGGCGTCGACCGGCGCGACGCCCAGGCGGTAGATCGAGGGCCCGATGCACAGGCGTCCGTTGCCGAAGGGGATGTTCTGCACGTTCTGGCTGGCGAGGAAGATCCCGCTCACCCCCGGCGGCGCGCCGTAGGCCCCGAGGAAGAAGTTGTTCGCCGCGACGCTCAGCGAGCCCGACTCCACCAGCCCGGCGGTCTGACCGGTCGAGTTCGGGAGCGAGCTGCAGTAGTCCTGGCCGAAGCACTGGCATTCGTCGGGGATCCCGTCGCCGTTCGCGTCGTGCGAACTGCCGCCCGAGATGTCGAGGTCGTCCGGCTGGCCATTGTTGTTGCAGTCGGCGAAGCTCCACAGGAGATCCACGAACACCGGCCGGTGGTCCGAGGCCGTCGCGCTCGCGCTCGCGGGAGCGGCGTAGCCTGCGAGCTCGGGCGGGAAGAAGTTCCCGAGGATCGAATTGGATTCGAAGACCGCCGAGAGGTGCTGCGTCACGATCGAGTCCTGCCAGCAGAGGTAGTCGTACTTCGAGCCGGTCACGTGCGTCGCGTCGCTGCCGCTGAAGAAGTCCAGCGCGTGTTCGTAGCTCGCGTCCGTGCCGTCCGCGTCGGTGCCGTCGCTCGTCCCGCCCGAGGTCTGCGCCATCGAGAGCCAGTCCGCCGGCCCCTTCGTGCCGTTCGTGAACTCGTCCTCGTTCCAGTCGCCGCCGATCACGATCGGCGTGTGCGCGTCGAGCACGCTCGTCGCCGGCGGGTTGTCGGCGATCTTGTTCAGCGGATCGGGCAGCGCAGTGCCGTTGCCGTTCCACCAGTAGCGCATCACGTACGAGACGTTTTCCGCCGCCGTCACGCGCTGCGCGTGGTCCGAGCTCTGGCTCCCGGCCTTCAGGTGCGCGCAGCCGAGCACGAGATCGCCCGGATAGCTCGCGGGCAAGTCGATCTCGGCGAACATGAACCCGCGGATCCCGCCGTTGCCGCCCGGCGCCCACTGCGAGGCCGTGACCGTCGGGATGTCGCCCATGAGCGACTGGCCATCGCCGTTCAGGTCGCTGAACGGATAGCGCGAGAGGATCACGTTGCGGTTGAAGCCGTCGTTGGTCGAGTTGACGAACACGTACGGCAGGTCGTAGCCCGGCGCGTACAGCTGCACGTACGAGGTCACCGGCGTGTTGCCGTGGAACGAGTCGTTCCCGCCGTGCAGGAAGTTCCCGATCGTCGTCGTGAGCTGCACGACGGTGTCGATGTTCGACCCCGTGCCGTTGCCGCTGTTGTCGCCGCACTCCTCGAGCAGCAGCACGTCGGGCTTGAGCACCGCGACGATGCGCGCGAGCGCGCACCAGTTGTTGGCGCCCTCGACCTTCTGGTTGGTCGAGCAGATCCCGTCCTGCACGTTCCAGGTCATCACGCGCAGGTCCGCGCCCGATTGCTTGCCCCACTGCCCCGCGGGCGGGTTCCACTGCGCCAGCGCGGGCGCGGCGAGGAACGGGAGGGCAAGAAACGCGCAGGCCTGGATGGTCTTCATGGCGGAGGAATAGGCCGAAGCCCCCACCAGTCTAGCCACCGCTCACCCGAGCACCGGCTTGCACTCGACGCCCGCTGCTGGAGGCGGCACCCGGACTTGAACCGGGGATAACGGATTTGCAATCCGTCGCCTTACCACTTGGCTATGCCGCCCGGAAAGGGGCAGCCGAGGATAGCGAGCGGCGGTGGAGCGTCAAGGCGTGGCTAGACTGTGCCCCGCTCCGGCCCGCGGGGAAGTGGCGAAATCGGCAGACGCATCGGACTTAAAATCCGAAGGCCGCAAGGCCGTGCGGGTTCGACCCCCGCCTTCCCCACCACTCAGGTCGTCGGCCGCGGCTCGCGCAGGCAGGCGGCGAAGAATCCGTCCGTTCCGTGCACGTGCGGCAGGAGCTTCAGGTAGCGGCCGTCGCTCGTGCAGACGCGGTCGGCGAGCTCGCCGCCGAGGATCTCGCGCGCGGGCACGAGTTGCATGCCGTCGGCGACCAGCTGCTCGACGATGGCCTCGTTTTCGGCGCGCAGCAGCGTGCAGGTGGCGTAGATCAAGCGCCCACCGGGCGCGAGGTAGCGCCGCGCGTCGCGCGCGATCGCGAGTTGCTCCTTGGGCAGCCGGTCGAGGGCGCGCACGTCGAGCCGCCGCAGCAGGTCGGGCTTGCGGCGCAGCACGCCCACGCCGCTGCAGGGCGCGTCGACGAGCACGCGGTCGGCCTTGCCCAGCGCGGCGGCGAGTTCGGCCACCGGCTGCGCGCCCTCGGCGGGCGCGAGCAGCGGGATGACGTTGAACGCTCCCGCGCGCGCGGCGCGGCGGCGCAGCTCCGTGAGGCGGCGTTCGCTGGTGTCGAGCGCGAGGATGCGGCCCTTGTTGTGCATGAAGGCCGAGAGCGCGAGCGTCTTGCCGCCGGCGCCGGCGCAGGCGTCGACGACCAGGCTGCGCCGCGGCGGCGCGACGAGTGCCGCGGCGAGCTGGCTCGCCTCGTCCTGCAGTTCGAACTCGCCGGCCTCGAACTCGGGCCACTCGAAGACGTTCACGAAGCCGTCGATGCGCACGGCCGTGTCCGCGTACAAGCCCGGACGAGCAAGCACGCGGCGTTCGACGAGCTTCGCGCGCAGCGTTTCGCGCGTCGTGCGCAGGGTGTTCGCGCGCAGGCAGATGGGCGCGCTCTCGCGCAGGGCGGCGGCGAGCGCGTCGGCCGTCTGCGGCTCGAATTCCTCGAGCAGGCGCGCGGAGAGGAAGCGCGGCAGCGAGTGGCGTTGCGCGAAAGCGCGCACGAGATCGGGCGAGGCGGCGAGTTGCGCGTCGAGCGCGAGGGACGGACTCCCAGTCGACCCAGGGGACCTCGGCGCTGGCGCGTGCGGGCTGGATCTGGCCGCGCAGGAGCGCGCTCGCCACGTGCAGCGCGAGCGCCTCTTCGCTCTTGGGCCGGTCCTCGAGCGCGAGCGCGAGCGCCGCGCGGGCGCGCTGCTCGTCCTGCAGCAGCGCCGCGAGCGCGCCGACCAGCGCGCCGCGCGCGCGCACGTCCATCCAGCTCTCGTCGCGGAACAGGTCGCGCAGCACGGCCGACCAGTGGCCGCCCTCCCCGAGCGCCTCGAGCGCGTGCAGGAGCGGCCGACGCAGCGAGGGATCGACGAGGCCCGAGCGCGCGAAGAGCGAGCGCAGGCTGACGCGTTGCAGCGCGCCGCCGGAGAACGCTTGCGCGATCGCGCGCAGGCGAGCTTCGTGCGGGCCGAGGCGCCAGACGGCCTCGGGCGCGAGTTCCTCGATCGGGGCGCCGCGCTCGTTGAGCGGGCAGATGTCGCGCAGCTCGACGAAGTCTCCGCCGCGCTCCTCGACGGTCGCCAGCGGCAGGCCCTGCGTGCGGCAGACGTGCGGCCGCGCCGCGTAGGCACGGCAGGCGCCTTCCTCGTCGAGGAAGGCGCACGCGCCGACGGCGTGCGGCGTTCCATTTTGGAGCAGCTCCGGGACCGCGCGACGCAGCGCCTCGGCCTCGACCTCGAAGACCGTCAGCTCGTCGAGGCAGCAGCCCGCGCAGCCGCGCTTGCACTGCAGGCGCTCGGCATGGCGTGCGGCGAGCTGCGCAGTGCGCGCATCCACCTGCGCCCGGAAGAGCGTGAGCTCCTCCAGCGCCTTCTCGCGCTCGGGTTCGATCACGGGAACTCTCAGCGCGTCTCCAGCCAGCGCACCAGCATGCGCGCGCCGACGCCGGAACCGAGCGGGCCGCCGACCCAGTCGCGCGGCGTGCCGCCCCAGGCGGTGCCCGCGATGTCCAGGTGCGCCCACTCGCGCTCGCCCACGAAGGGCGCGAGGAAGGCTGCGCCGGCGCTCGAGCCCGCGCCCAGATCGCCGCCGGAGATGTTCTTCAGGTCGGCGTACTGGCCCTTCATCGCGTCCTTGTGCACGTCGAGCAGCGGCAGCGGCCAGAGGCGCTCGCCCGTTTCCTCGCCCGCGGCGAGCAGCTCATCGCGCAGCCTGTCGGTCGAGGCGAACATGCCCGAGAGTTCGTGACCCAGCGCGACCACGACGGCGCCGGTGAGCGTCGCCAGGTCGATCACGGTGTCGGGCTTGATCTTCGAGTTGACGTAGCAGAGCGCATCGGCGAGCACCAGGCGGCCCTCGGCGTCGGTGTTGAGCACCTCGACCGTCGTGCCGTTCATCGCGGTGTGGATGTCGCCGGGCTTGGTCGCCGCTCCGCCGGGCATGTTCTCGCTGCAGGCGCACACGCCGTGGACTTCCCAGGGCACGTCGAGCTTGCGCAGGGCGTGGAAAGCGCCCAGCACCGCTGCCGCGCCCGACATGTCGTAGCGCATCTCGTCCATCTTGGCCGAGGGCTTGATGCTGATGCCGCCCGAGTCGAAGGTCAGGCCCTTGCCGACCAGCGCGACGACGCCCTTGGACTTGCCCTTGGGCTTGTAGGAAAGGTGCACGAGGCGCGGCGGCTGGCGCGAGCCCTGCGCGACGCCGAGCAGGAGGCCCATGCCCATCTTCTTCATGTCCACCTCGTCGAGGATCTGCACCGCGATGCGGCCCGCCTTGGCGAGCGAGCGCGCGGCGGCGGCGAGGTCGCGCGGCGTGAGCAGGTTCGCGGGACGGTTCTGCAGGTCGCGCGCGAAGGAGTTGGCCTCGGCCAGCACCAGGCCCTTCTCGACGCCCGTGCCGACGCCCTTCACCGCGGAGAGGATCGTGCAGCTTGCGAGCTTGCGCTCCTTGGGCTTGCTCTTGCCTTCGTCGAAGCGGTACGCGCCCAGGCGCGCGCCCTCGGCGAGCGCCACGCCGACGCGCTCGGCGCCGAGCGCGTCGCACAGCGACTGCGGCGCGAGCAGCGCGACGCTCTCCGCACCGAGTGCCTCGGCGCGCTGCACGCTCGCGGCGGCGAAGCGGCGCAGCTTCTCGACATCCAGCTGGGCCTTCTTGCCCAGGCCGTAGAAGAGCACGCGCCGCGCCGGACCGGCGCTCGCGTCGGCGACGCGCGTCTCCTTCCACTCGCCCTTCACGTCGGTGGTGCCGACCTTCGAGAGCGCGACGCCCTGCGGCGCGTGCGGCTTTTCGCCCTCGCACAGCGGCAGCGCGAGGAGGTGGGTGTTGGGGACACGGGAGCTGAAGGCTTGAAAGGTGAGCTTCATGATCGGGAGCTGGAGGCGCGCGCCTCACATGTTCGTGTACTTGGGGCCGCCGCCGCCCTCGGGGACCACCCACTCGATGTTCTCGTAGGGGTCGGCGATGTCGCAGGTCTTGCAGTGCACGCAGTTCGAGAAGTTGATCGTCGGCGCCTTGGGCTGGCCCTCGGCGGGCCACTCGTAGACGGCCGCGGGACAGAAGTGCTGGCAGGGGTTGCCGAACTCCGCGGTGCAGCGCTCGACGCAGATCGCGCTGTCCTTCACGAGCAGGTGCGCGGGCTGGTCTTCCTCGTGCACCGTGCCCGAGTGGTAGACATCGGTCAACTTGTCCATCGAGCCCGCGTCGTCGTAGGCGGGCTTCGCGCTCTTCGAGAAGAGCGCGGGCTGCATCGTCGCGTGGTCAGCCTTGTTGTGCCGGTGCGCGACCAGACCGTGACCGCCGGTCACCCGTTGGATCGGCGCGTCGAGCATCCCGGCCAGGAGGCCCGACTCGAAGGACTGGCGGAAGTTGCGCACGCCGTAGAGCTCGTCGCGCGCCCACGAGGCCGAGAACAGGTCCTGGTAGCGCGCGAGCCTGGCGGCCGAGGTGTCGTCGAAGAGCAGCGCCTCGGCGATCGCCTCCGCGGCGAGCATGCCCGACTTGATCGCCAGGTGCACACCCTTGAGCGTCGAGGCGTTGAGGAAGCCCGCGCTGTCGCCGACGAGCACGTACGAGTGGCCGTAGAGCCGCGGCATGCACCAGTAGCCGCCCTCGGGCACGGTCTTGGCGCCGTAGGAGAGCACCTTGCCGCCCTCGAGGATCTTCTGCATCGCCGGGTGCTGCTTCCAGCGCACGAAGAGCGCGTGCGGATCGAGCTTGGCGTCGGGGTGGTCCAGGCCGATCACGAATCCGAGCGCCAGACGGTTCTCGGGCAGCCCGTAGATGAACGAGCCGCCGTAGCCGACCAGGCCGAGCGGATAACCGCCGGTGTGCAGCACGCCGCCGAGCCATTCCGCGCCGCGCGCGGCGGGGATCTCCCAGATCTCCTTCACGCCCGTGCCGTACATCTGCGGGTTCTTGCCTGCGTCGAGCGCGTGGCGCTTCACGAGGTGCTTGGCGAGGCTGCCGCGCGTGCCCTCGCCGAAGACCGTGGTGCGCGCGCGCACGTTCATGCCGGGCTGGAAGTTGTCCTTCTTCTCGCCGTGCTTGCCGATGCCGCTGTCGCGCGTGACCACACCCGCGACGCGCTCGTCGCCGCGCGCGTCCTCGAAGAGGATCTCCGCGGCGGCGAAGCCCGGGTAGACCTGCACGCCGACGGCCTCGGCCTGCTCTTTCATCCAGCCCACGACCTTGTTCATCGAGACGATGACGTTGCCGTGGTTCTGGAACTGGGGCGGCACGAGCGGGCCGGTCAGGCGCTTGCTCTTCTGCGGCGTGTAGAGGATCTCGACCGCGTCCCACTTCACGTCGGACTCGACCGGGCAGCCACGCTCGCGCCAGTCGGGGAACAGCTCCTGCATCCCGCGCGGGTTCATCACGGCACCCGAGAGCGTGTGGTCGCCGATGTCGGCCGCCTTCTCGAGCACGAGGATCGACTTGTCGGCCATGCCCTGCGCCGCGAGCAAGCGTTGCAGGTGGATCGCGCAGGCGAGGTTGGCCGCACCCGCGCCGACGAGCAGCACGTCGACCTCGAGCGTTTCGCGCTCGATGCCGGGGAGGTTGAGGGAGTATTGGCGCGGCTGGCTCATGGTCGTCGGGGGGCGGTGCGCAAGCCGCAGAGGATAGCGTCCGGCGCCGTCCGGGACGACCTCAGGACCGATCCCCGATCCAGTGCGCGCCGTCGGCGTAGATCTCCTTCTTCCACACCGGCAGCGTCCGCTTGAGCTCGTCGATCAGGAACCTGCAGGCCGCGAAGGCCTGCGCGCGGTGCGGGCTCGCGACCGCGATGACGATGCTCGGCTCTCCGACCTCGACCGTGCCCACGCGGTGCACGACCAGCATGCGCAGGCGCGCCTGCGGCTGCTCGGCGCGGCAGCGCTCGAAAATGCGGCCCATCTCGGGACCGGTCATGCGCTCGAAGGCCTCGTATTCCAGGCGCAAGACGCGCTGGCCGCGGTTCTCCTCGCGCGTCGTGCCGGTGAAGCCGACGCAGGCGCCGCAGGCCGGGTGCGCGACGCGCGCCTCGAGCGCCGCGGACTCGAGCGGCTCGGCCGAGAGCTCGAAGACGCCCTGCTCGTAGTCCGCCGCCACGCTCAGCCTCCCGAGACCGGCGGCAGGAGCGCGATCGCATCCTGCGCACCGAGGCGCTGGCCCGCGCGCGCGTACTGGGTACCGACGACCACCGAGACGTGCTCGAGCGAGCCGAGCTCGGGGTGCGCGCGCCCGAGCGCGGCCTTGAGTTCGTCGACGCCGAGTTCCTCGGGCAGGCCCTCGAGCACGAGCTCCGAACGCCCGGCGCGCTCGCGCAGCGCGGCGTAGAGCTCGAGCTTCAGTTTCAAGGCCAACCCGCGCTCAGAAGGGCGTGTCGTCCTGCGAGGAGTAGCCGGCGTCGGCGGCCTCCTGCTGGCTGCCACCGCCCATCGGCGCGCCGCGCTCGCCCATCGGCGCGCCGCCTTCGCCGCGACCGCCGCCCGCGCCGACGAACTCCCAGGTGTCGGCCACGACGTACAGCTTGGAGCGCTTGCCCCCGCCGTTCTTGTCCTCCCACGTGTCCAGGCGCAGCGTGCCCTCGATGAAGGCCGGCTTGCCCTTCGTGTGGTAGCGCGCGAAGGGCTCGGCGCGCGAGCCGAAGATCGTGATGTCGACGAAGGTGGGCTCTTCCTTCCACTCGCCACTCTGCGCGTCCTTGAAGCGGCGGTTGACCGCCAGCCCGAACTTGCAGATCGGCATGTTGCTCGAGGTGTAGGTCAACTGGGGATCGCGCGTGAGATTCCCCATCAGGATCACTTTGTTGTAGCTCGACATGGTTGCTCCGCGGGGCAGTCTAGCGACTCGGGGCAGCGAGGGGAATCGCGCGCGGAAGTTGCCCGGACGGGAAGGAGACAAGCGCCAGGCCGCGAGAGTAGGATGCGCCAGGGAAGGACCCACCCAGCGCGATGTCGATCCACGAATCCAGCACCAAGAAGCCCCTCTCCGGTCCCGAGCGCCGCCGCTGGCTGCGCGCCGCCTGCGACATGCCGGTCTCGCTCAACCTGGGCGGGAGCCGCTGCGAGGCGCGCCTGCGCGACCTTTCGCGCGCGGGCGTGTGCTTCTTCCTCGAACGTTCGATCCCGATGATGACGGTGCTCGACCTCGCGCTCGACCTGCGCCTGCCCGCCGGCGTGCGCCGGATCCGCGGCGCGGGCGCGGTCGTGCGCTGCGAGAAGATCTCCAAGGCGCTCGAGCACTACGAGATCGCGGTCTTCGTGCACGAGATGGCCGAGATCGACCGCAAGGCGATCGAGGAATTCGTCGCCGGCCTCGGGCCGGAAGCGATCGAGCGCGCGAGCGGGCAACAGGGCGCCTAGGGCGCGGCCTTCGACTCGAGCCACGCCACATCGGCGAGGTCCTTGGGTCTCCCGGCCGCGCGCTTGTTGGCGAGCAGGTCGTCACGCCCGAGAACCGGGATCTCGAGGCCCGCCAGCTTCACGCGGATCCTGTTCTTCCAGGCCGACTCGAACTCGACCCCGTCGATCGCCGTGAGGATGTCGATCCGGTTGGGCGGCACGCCCATCTGGAACACCACGTCGGGATCGCTGAGGTCCGAGAGCTTCAGCCCGGCGAGCGGCGCGCCGAAGGCGGTCAAGGCCTGCCAGACGAGAAGCGCATTCTGCTTCGTCGGCCGGACCCACAGATCGAGGTCACCCGTCGCGCGCGGACGCCCATGCGCGGCGAGCGCGTGCGCGCCGACGACCAGGAACTCAGCTCCCGCGCCGCACAACGCGGCCAACATCTCGCTGAAGTCTCGGTTCATGCGCGAGGCCTTCCTTGAACGCCCAGGCCTGCAGGGTGAGTTGCCAGACCATCGACATGCGCTCGCCCGGGCTCAGGCTGCGCACGTCGCTCTCGTCCTCGGGATCGTGCAGACCGCCCTTGTGCGTCGGCCAGTTCGAGCGCGCTCCCGAACTCGGGGACTCGCCCGGCGGCCGGGGGGTGTCGTCTCGCTCGCGATCCACAGCCAAAGCCTAGCCCTGCGGAGGCCGCGCGACCAGCACGCGCTGGTGGCCCGCGAGGTCGCGCACGAGCGATGCCTGCCAGCCGAGAGTCTGTGCAAGCGCGAGCACGCGTTCGCCCTGCTGGTGGCCCAGTTCGACGAGCTGCGCGCCGCCGGGCGCGAGCCACTCGCGGCCGTGCTCGAGCAGTGCGCGCACCCAGAAATCGGGATCGGAATCGGGCGCGTAGAGCGCGAGCTCGGGCTCGTGCTCGGCGACCTCGGGCGCGAGCAGGGGTTTCTCCGCGCGCATCACGTAGGGCGGGTTCGACACGATGAGGTCGAAGGGCGCTCGTGCGGGCAAGGTCGCGAGCGCGTCACCCTCGACGAACTCGATCTGCGCCCCCAGCAGCTCCGCGTTGCGCTGTGCGCACAGGATCGCGGCGGGCGAGACGTCGAAGGCCGCGACGTGCGCGCCCTGGAGTTCGAGGGAGAGCGTGATTGCGATGCAGCCCGAACCGGTGCCGAGGTCGGCGACGCGCAGTGCGCCGCGCCCGAGCTCCGCCGCGACGCGCCGGGCCTCGTCGACGAGCAGCTCCGTCTCGGGGCGTGGGATCAACACGCCCGGACCGACCTTGAAGGTGCGCGTGTAGAACTCGCGCTCGCCGGTGATGTAGGCCAGCGGCTCGCGCTTGCCGCGCCGCACGAGCAGGTCGCGTGCGCGGTCGATCTCCGCGCCGCTCACAGGCCGGTCGAGCTGCATGAAGAGCTTGAGCCGGTCGAGCCCGAGCGCGTGCGCGACGAGCAACTCGCCCTCCAGACGCGCCTCCTCGACGCCCTTGCGAGCGAGGAAGGCGCGCGCCATCGCGAGCATCTCCTGCGCGCTGCGCGGCTGGGTGGGAGTCGGGGGAGTGGCGCTCATGCGTACAGTTTTTCCATGTTCGGGGCGCAAGCTCCAGGCCCTGGCTGTCTCCCGGGTGGTGAATCCCCAGCGCTGGCTCGACCCGCGCTCCCCGGACTCCGCGGGAACGACCCCCGATCTAGCGCGCGCCCTTGCGCGGCTTGCGCTTCTCCGCCGCGAGCAGCTCGCCCGCGCGCACGAGCTCCTGCTTGCGCTCGCCGGCGATTTTCGGAAATTGGAGCTCGAGCGACTCGAGCGTCTGGATCAGCGCGGCCATCACCACCAGGCGCGTGAACCACTTCGTGTCGGCCGGCACGACGTACCAGGGCGCGTGCGGCGCCGCGGTGCGCCGGATCGCATCCTGGTAGGCCTGCTGGTAGGCGTCCCAGTGCGCGCGCTCGGCGACGTCGCTCACGTGGAATTTCCAGTTCTTCTCGGGCTCGTCCAGGCGCGCCTGGAAGCGCTTGCGCTGTTCGTCGCGGCTGACGTGCAGGAAGATCTTCGCGATCGCGGTGCCGTTGCGCGCGAGGTAGCTCTCCCAGTTCGCGATGTCGCCCGCGCGCTGCTCCCAGATCTTGGGCGTGACGAGCGTCTTGGGCAGCGTCTGCCGCTGGAGCAGCTCGGGGTGCACGCGCACGACGAGCAGCTCCTCGTAGTGCGAGCGGTTGAAGATCCCGATGCGGCCGCGCTCGGGCAGCGCGCGCGCGCAGCGCCAGAGGAAGTCGTGATCGAGCTCCTCCTGCGAGGGTTGCTTGAACGAAACCACCTGGCAGCCTTGCGGGTTGACGCCCGACATGACGTGCTCGATCGTGCTGTCCTTGCCCGCGGCGTCCATGGCCTGCAGCACCATCAGCACCGACCAGCGGTCCTGTGCGTAGAGGCGCTCTTGCAGATCGCGCACGCGCTCGCGGCCGTCTTCGAGCAGCTTCTTCGCCTCTGACTTGCCGCCGGAAAGGTGCACTTCGGCCGGATCGTGCGTGGAGAGCCGGAAGCGCGCGCCCTGGTCGACGCGGTAGCGCCGGGCGAGCTTCGCGAGGACCTTGAGCGTGTGCGCCACGCCGCGATCCTAGCACGCGTGCTTCAGGCGAGGTTGCGGATGCGCTCTTCGCGGTCCATCGCGACGAGCGCGTCGAGCAGCGGGTCGAGCTTCCCGTTCTGCACCTGCTCGAGCGAGAAGTTCTGGTTCAGGCGGTGGTCGCTGACGCGGTTCTGCGACCAATTGTAGGTACGGATGCGGTCCGAGCGGTCGCCCGATCCGACCTGGCTCTTGCGCTCGGCCGAACGCTCGGCGGCGAGGCGCTCGCGCTCCTTCTCGTAGACGCGCGACTTCAGGATGCGCAGCGCGCTGGCGCGGTTGCGCTGCTGGCTGCGGTCGTCCTGGCAGGCCGCGACAAGGCCGGTCGGGATGTGCGTGATGCGCACGGCCGATTCGGTCTTGTTGACGTGCTGGCCGCCGGCGCCGCCCGCGCGCATCGTCTCGATGCGCAGATCGTCGGGGCGCAGCTCGATCTCGAGGTCTTCGGCCTCGGGCAGCACGGCGACCGTCGCGGCGCTGGTGTGGATGCGGCCTTGCGCCTCGGTCGCGGGCACACGCTGCACGCGGTGGCCGCCGGATTCGAAGCGCAAGCGCGCCCAGGCGCCATCGCCCTCGACCGCGAAGACGACCTCCTTGAAGCCGCCGACATCGCTGGTCTCGACCTCGAACTCCTCGACCTTCCAGTGGCGCGCGTCGAAGTACTTGCGGTAGATCGTGTACAGGTCGCGCGCGAAGAGCGTGGCCTCGTCACCGCCGACTCCGGCGCGGATCTCGAAGATCACCTTGCGGCGCAGGTCCTCCTTGTCGGTGACGAGCGCGTCCTTGAGCTCGGCGTCGAAGGCCAGTTCCTCGGGTTCGAGAAGTTCGAGTTCCTCGCGCGCGAGAGCGGCGAGCTCGGGGTCGCGCCCGGGGCCCTCGAGAATCGACTCGGCGTCCTTGCGCCGCGCGAGCAGCGTATCGAGGCGCTGTGCGAGTTCCGCGAGCGGTTCCAGCGCGCCGCGCTCCTGCAGCAGAGCCGGCAGACGGCGCGCGTCCGAGACGATCTCCGGACTGGAGAGCATCTCGGTGAGCTCGGCATGCCGCGCGGACTGGGCGCGCAGCTTGGCGACGATGGCGGGAGCGAACTGCATGGTCCGGCTCCCTCGCCCAAGGCCCGTGGGGCGGCCTCGCGCGGGCAGGAGCCCGCGCGCGGAGCTACTTCTTCTTGTCCAGCGCGGCGGTGGTCTCGCCGAACTTCTTCTTGAAGCGGTCCACGCGACCGGCCGCGTCCACGAACTTCTGGATGCCCGAGTAGAACGGGTGGCAGACGTTGCAGATTTCGATGTGCAGTTCCTTCACCGTCGCGCGCGTGGTGAAGGTGTTGCCGCAGCCGCAGTGGACCAGGCAGTCGAAGTACTTCGGGTGGATGTCGGCCTTCATGGTGTCGTACCCCCTGCAGGGCGTCGGGAACTCCGGGATACCCGGGGGAGGGGCCTCGGAGGAGTGTGAGGGGGTAGAACGGTAGCGGCAGTCCCCGGTTGCCGCAAGTTTTTCGCGGGGCGGGCCGCGGATCCGGCCTTCCGCTTCCCCCACTTCAAGGGCTGCTGCGGTGCGGGCCGATGTAAGCCCGACTCCCCATGTCCACCCGCCGCCCCTGGTGGATCCTGGGCCTGGCCCCCTTGATGTGGGCCGGCCTGGCGATCAAGCACGAAGCCGACATCGACACGGCGCTCGAGCACTACCGCAGCGAGTGCGCCTCCAGTGCGCACACGGTGGCGCAGGACCTCGAGAGTTCGCTGCTGCAGCTCTACCAGGGTCTGCGCACGATCGCACGCCTGCCGGGCGTGCGCTCGATCGACCGCCACGCCGAGCACTTCGACGAGGACGCCAAGCGCAGCGTGCAGGAGATCTACAACAACCTCGCGCTCAACGTCGCGATGAGCGAGGTCTACATCGTGCCGCTCGATCTCGACCCCGACCGCATCGACCCGGTCACGCACGAGAGCGAGGAGCCGATCGTGACCTTCGACGAACTGATCGTCGGTCGCCATGCGGGGCCACAGGCAGCCGGCCACGAGGATTCGGAGCTCGAGGAGATCGAGGTCTACGAGTACCGCCTGATGCGCGAGCAGCTCGCCTGGCTGCGCGAGAACTGCCCCAACGAGAGCTCGCTGAACGAGCTCGGCTATCCGCTGGTCAGCGGGCCGGAGGTGCTCACCTGCGACAACTCGCGCTTCTCGCCGATCAAGCCCGACGATGCCGACCGCTCGGGTCTGGTGTGGTCCGTGCCCTTCTTCGATCCCGAGGGCCGGCTCAAGGGCTGCATCTCGGGCGTGCTCCTCTCCGACTCGCTGCGCGACCTGCTGCCGCACGGCGATTATGCGCTCACCAACCCGCGGCGCGGGTTCGTGGCCGGCTCGCACCGCGACGGAGTCTGGCGCGAACACATGGCCTCGGTGCGCGCCGGCATGCCGGCACCCGGGCTGCTCTATTCGCAGGCGCTGCCGCTCGCGATCCAGGACCTCGCGCCCTGGACGCTGTGGTCGGGCCGCCACGACAGCGAGTTCTGGTCGCGCGGCGAGGTGCGCTCCGCGACACAGTTCTTCTGGGCCGCCGTCGCCGGTTCGCTCGCGCTCGTGTTCGGGGCCTTCCACCTCGCGCGCGCCGCGCAGCGCCACCGCGCCGAGATCGAGGCGCACAACCAGCTGCTCGAGTGCCGCGTCGCGGAACGCACGAGCGAGCTCGCGCGCGCGAAGGAGCAGGCCGAGGCCGCGAGCGAGGCCAAGAGCGCCTTCCTGGCCATGATGAGCCACGAGATCCGCACGCCCATGAACGGCGTGCTCGGGATGAACCGCCTGCTGCTCGAGACGCCGCTCGCCTCCGAGCAGCAGGAGTACGCGCGCACGGTGCAGTCCTCGGCCGAGGCGCTGCTCTCGCTGCTCAACGACATCCTCGACTTCTCCAAGATCGAGGCCAACCACCTCGAGCTCGAGAGCCTCGACTTCGACCTCGCTGCCGCGATCGAGGATTCGGCCAGCGTGGTCGCGGGGCAGGCGCACGCGAAGGGACTGGAGCTCGTGTGCAGGCTCGACCGCGCGCTGCCGCGCGTGGTGCGCGGGGATCCCTCGCGGCTGCGCCAGGTGCTGGTCAACCTCATCGGCAATGCCGTCAAATTCACCGAATCCGGCGAGGTCGTCGTCGAGGCCGAGAGCCAGCGCGAGGGCGACGGCCGCGCGCGCGTCACGCTGCGCGTGCGCGACACGGGCATCGGCATCTCGGAGGGGGCGCGCAAGCAGCTCTTCCAGGCCTTCACGCAGGTCGACAGCTCGACCACGCGCCGCTACGGCGGCACGGGGCTGGGCCTGGTGATCAGCAAACGCTTGTGCGACCTGATGGGCGGCGACATCGGCGTCGAATCCGTCCCGGGCAAGGGCAGCACCTTCTGGTTCCGCCTGCCTTTCGAGCTGCACCCGGAGGTGTCGCTCGCCCCGCGCGAGTTGCCCGCCGCGCTGCGCGGCCGGCGCGTGCTGTGTGTCGACGACAACGCAACCAACCGCGCCGTCTTGCGCCAGGAACTCGCGAGCTTCGGCTTCGCCGTCGAGGAGGCGGCGAGCGCGAGCGAGGCGCTCGAGCAACTCGAGCGCGCCGAGGATGCGCAGCCCTTCGCGCTCGCGATCGTCGACATGCAGATGCCCGACATGGACGGACTGGAGCTCACGCGCCGCATTCGCGCGGGCAAATCGAAGGCCGAGCTGCCTGTGCTGCTGCTCTCGTCCTGGGGCGGGCGCGATGCGCGAGGCGCTGCGCAGGAGGCCCTGGTCGACCGCGTGCTGACCAAGCCCGTGCGGCGCGAGTCGCTGCTCAGCGCCGTGATCGGCCTGTGCCTGCCCGAACCGTGCGTGCCCCCGGCACCGGCCCTCGCGGGCGCTCCCGCTAGCCCCGGTCAGCTCTCAGGGCGCGTGCTGCTCGTCGAGGACAACCGCGTCAATCAGCGCTTGATGCTCGCTCTGCTCTCGCGCATGGGCCTGGAGTGCATCGTCGCGAACGACGGCGTCGAGGCGCTCGAAGCCTGGGAGCGCCACGCGCCCGATGTCGTGCTGATGGACTGCCAGATGCCGGTCATGGACGGCCTGCAGGCGACGCGCGAATTGCGCGGACGCGAGGCCGGCAAGCGGCGCACGCCCGTGATCGCGCTGACCGCGAACGCGATGGGCGGCGACCGCGAGCTGTGCCTGGCGGCGGGGATGGACGAGTACCTCGCCAAGCCCGTCGACCGCGAGGAGCTGCGGACCCTGCTCGAGCGCATCCTGCGCGGCAGCGCGACGGCGCGCGAGACTCGCACGCGAGCGTGAAAAAACCAGCCCGCCTGGTTTTTTGACGGCGGCTGTTTCTCGACGGCCGCGGTTTTTGGGCGAACGATGGAAAACCGTGGCGGGCTCGAGCGTCTAGGATTCGTGCATGAGGCCGCACCCGCTCTCGATTCGCTGGCGCAGCTTCGATTTCGTGTTGGGTGTCCTCGCGCCGGCAGGAGTCTGGACCTGGATCGCGATCGAGATGGATCTCCTGCGGGCGGACGTGCACTTCGGCTGGTGGCTGATGCTCGCTTTCGTCGCCGTCCAGACCGGTTGCCTCGGCGCGTGGCTGCTCCGCTCTCCCGCGAGCGCGCGCGTGCAGTGGATCTGCTCGGGAGTCTTCGGGCTCGGCTGCTTCTTCGCCTTCGCGTGGTGCGTGCCCGCGGCGTGCGTCCTCGTCGCCGGCCCGCAACCATCTGAGGATCCATTCGAGCCGCCGGCGAGTTTTGCCGCTGAGGCCGCCGTGCGGCTCTTGGCGCTCTGCCCGATCCTGTGCATGTGGATCTACGGCGTGGCGGCGAATGCGGCCAGCGCGGCGGCGCGGGGTGTCAAAAAACCAGGCGGGCTGGTTTTTTCACGGGCGGAGGTCGAGGGCGGCGAGCAGGCGCAGGGATAGCTTGACGGGCAGGCCCACGACGTTGTCGAAGCCGCCTTCCTCGAGCGAGGTGACGAAGCGGTCGGCGCTCTCCTGGATCGCGTAGGCCCCGGCCTTGTCGCGCCACTCGCCGGAGGCGACGTAGGCCGCGAGTTCGGCCTGGGTGAGCGCACGCATGGTCACGAAGGTGCGCTCGAAGCCGCGCTCGAGCGCGAGGTCGCGCGTGCGCAGCGCGCACACGCCGGTGATCACGCGGTGGCGCGTGCCCGAGAGCGCGCGCAGCATCGACTCCGCTTCGCGCTCGTCGGCGGCCTTGGCGAGCATCACGGAGCCGCGGCCCTCGATCGGGACCGCGACGATCGTGTCGGCGGCGAGCACGAGCACATCCGCTTGTGGCGTGCGCGCGGCGAGGCGCTGCGCCACCGCGCGCGCCTTGCGCTCGGCGAGCTCGAGGGCGGCCTCTTCGGGCGGCGTGCGCGGATCGAGTTGCTCGTCGACGGCCGAGACCTCGACGCGGAAGGCGAGGCCGGCGCCGCGCAAGAGCTCCGATCGGCGCGGCGAGGCGGAGGCGAGGACCAGCGGCCTGGAGAGCGCGGGCGCACCCACGGTGAGCGATCCCGGCGCGGGCGCGCTAGCGCCGGCGCGCCTTGCGCGCGGGCTTCTTCTTCGGCGCCGGGGCCTTCTTCTTCGCCGACTGCTGCTTGGCCGCCTGCTTGGCGGCCTGCTTCGCGGCGGCAGCCGCCTTCTTCACGACGGCCTTCTGCGCGTCGACCTTGCGCTTTTGAATCTCGGCCTGCTTGCGCTGCTTGGCGGCATCGGCTTCGCGCTTCTTGGCCTCGACCGCGGCGCGCTTCTGCTTCTCGCGGTCCTGCTTGGCGCGGATGACCTCGTTCTTCTTCGCCAGGCGCGCGGCCTCGCGGTCGAGGCGCTCGCGCTCCTTCTTCTCGAGCGCCGAGCGGCGCGCGTCCTCGCGCTGGCGGTGCGCCTCGGCGCGCGCCTGCGCGACCTTCCACTCCTGGAAGGCCTTCTTGCCGAAGGGGCACTCGTCCACCAGCGGGCACTCGTGGCACACGGGCGACTTCGCGTGGCACCAGCGGTCGGCGATCTCGCCGACGCGCTCGAGCACGCTCGTGCCCTCGCCTGCGGGCAGGTGACTGCTGAGGTCCTTGGCCTTGCGCAGATTGCCCTTGGCGACGACACCGGTGCGCTCGAGCACGCGTACGAGAGCGGGGTGCGTGGGCACCTTCGATTCGCCCGCGAGTCCCAGCAGCTGGCAGGTTGCCGCCGTGCCGAGCACAGGCATCTGCGCCAGCATCTTCGCGCCGGAAGGCACGTCCTCGCGCAGGAACTCCAGGTCCATGCCGTGCGTGCGCTGGAACACCTCCTGCAGGTACTCGCGGCCTTCGCGCGCGGGTTCCCAGACGCCGCGCAGCTTGTCGCGCGTGGCGCGGCCGCCCTTCAGGAAGCCGGCGATCTCGTCGGTCTGCGCGACGCGCATCTCGTTCCACTCAGGATACGATTTGCGCAGCGTCGCGACGAAGCTCTCGGCGCGCTCCTGCGGAACGAAACGCACGAAAACGCACAGCAGGCCGTGTTCCAGGAGGCTGAAGCCCTCGACCGGCTTGGGCAGCGCGGCCCGCGGCGTGATCTTCTTGAGGAGCTTCTGGAGCTGGTCGTTCTTGTTCGACACGCGGAATGGGCAGGGCCGGGTGGAAGCGGAAGAAACCCGGCGCGCACGTGCGCACCGGACGAGGAGGCGGCCGCGCAGCGCGCGCGTCCGCCGTCGCGGCTCAACCTTCCTTCGGGGCCTCGGCGGCCGCGGCCTTGGCGGCGGCGCGCTTCTGCTGCTTGCGCACGCTGGCGCGGGCCAGCTTGGCGTCGGCGCGCGCCTTCGAAGCCGCGTCGCGCTGCGTGCGCACCGAGGTCTTCTTGTAGCGCACGCGTTCGCGCTTCTTCTGCGGGCGCGCGACGACCATGCCGTTGCGGCGCAGGATCGAGGCGACCGAGTCGCTGGCCTTCGCACCCTGCGAGAGCCAGTACTCGATGCGCTCGCGGTCGAGCTGCACCTGTTGCGCCACGTCACGGCGCAGGGGGTCGTACAGACCCAGATTTTCGAGGCTCCGCCCGTCTCGCGGGAAGCGCGAATCGGTGGCGGTGATACGGAAACAGGGGAGGTTCGTGCGCCCCGTTCGGCGGAGGCGGATGACGACGGCCATGAGCTTGGGATCTGGTTGGGGAGATGCCTTGGGTCCGGGTGCTCTCCGGGCGCAAAGCGGGCCGAATAGGACACACTTTTCGGCGCCCGAAGGCAAGAGGCGGCCGCTGGAAATGCGGCGCGGGCCTCTCGGGGGGCCCGGAGCGCGGCCTAGCGCCGGCGCTTCTTGTCCTTCTTCTTCTTCCCGGACTTGCGCGTCGCGGAGGAGCCCATCGGCCGCGGACCGAAGGGGTTGCCCCCCCCGCCGAGCCCGCTCATGCCGCCCGGGGGCATTCCAGCCGGAGCTCCGCCGCCCCCGCCGAAGAGGTTGCCGATGCCCTTGCCCAGGCCGCCGAGGCCGCCCAGGAAGCCGCCGCCCGCGCCGCCCGAGGCGAGTTCGCCGGTGCCCGACATCGACTTCAGCGCGGCCTCCTTCTGCTTGCCGCCGAACTGCGCGGCCAGGCCGAGCTTGTTCATCTGCTTCATCAGGAGCTTCATCTCGCGGTGGCGCTTGAGCAGGTCGTTGACCGCGCCGACCTCCTGGCCCGAACCGCGCGCGACGCGCCGCCGGCGGCTCATGTCGAGGATGTCCGGCTGCAGTCGTTCGCGCGGCGTCATCGAGGTGAAGAGCGCCTCGAGCCGGTTCATCTGCTTGTCGTCGATGTCGAGCGCGCCCACCTGCGAGCCGATGCCGGGCATCATGCCCAGCACTTTCTTGAGCGGCCCGAGCTTCCGGATCATGCGCAGCTGGCCGAGCATGTCCTCGAGCGTGAAGTCGCCCAGCACCATCTTCTCGAACGAGGCCTGAGCCTCCTTCTCCGAGATCGCGCTCTGGGCCTTCTCGACCAGGCCGACGACGTCGCCCATGCCCAGGATGCGCCCGGCCATGCGCTCGACGTGGAAGGCGTCGAGGTCGTCGATCTTCTCGCCCACGCCGGTGAAGAGCACGGGCTTGCCGGTGACGGCCTTGAGGCTCACCGCGGCGCCGCCGCGCGCGTCGCCGTCGAGCTTGGTGAGGATCACGCCCGTGAGCTCGAGCGCCGTGTTGAAGGCGCCCGCGGAGCTGACCGCGTCCTGGCCGGTCATCGCGTCGACTACGAGCACGGTCGCGGTGGGCTTGACCGTGCGTGCGATCGCGCGCACTTCCTCCATCATCTCCTGGTCGATGTGCAGGCGGCCGGCGGTGTCGAGGATCACGAGGTCGCAGCCCTTGACGCGCGCCTCCGCGACGCCGCGCAGGCACAACTCCGGCGGCGTGAGGCCCGGCACGTGGAACACGGGCACGTCGATCTGCTTGCCGAGCACCTGCAACTGCTCGACCGCGGCGGGGCGCTTCACGTCGGCGGCGACGAGCAGCGGCCGGCGGCCGAACTTCTCGCGCATGTACTTCCCGAGCTTGGCGCAGGTCGTCGTCTTGCCCGCGCCCTGCAGGCCGGCCATCAGGATGATCGTCGGGCCGTTCTTCGCGAAGTCGATGCGCGCGTCTTTCGGACCGAGCAGCTCGACCAGCTCCTGGTGGAAGGCCGCGATGAACTGCTGCGAGGGATCGACGCCGGCGATGCGCCTCTCACCCAGCGCGCGCGTGCGCACCTTGGCGGTGAAGTCCTGCACCACCTTGAAGTGCACGTCGGCCTCGAGCAGCGCCGCGCGCACCTCGGCCAGGCCTTCCTCGATGTTGTCGGCGGTCAGCTCCTTCTTGTCGCGCAGGAAGGAGAAGGACTGGGTCAGGCGCTGGGTGAGGCTCTCGAACATCGATTGGAGTGTACCGAGCCAGAGCAAACTTTCACCGATCCGGGCCCCACCCCCGCACGCCCCACCACCTCCGCACGCCCCACCACTCCCGCCTCCCCGCACGGTGAAAGCGTCGGCGTGTGACAGAGCCGCAGCGCCCCGTCCGCGAGTTCCGCGATCCGCAACGCGTACTCTCGATCCTCGGCGAGGAGCCGCCGATGCCGCTCCATCAGCTGCCAGGCGCCATTCGCCGACCGCCCGGCGCGCTCGGCCGCCTGCGCCAGCGTCAGGCCGGCGAGTTCGCGCAACAGGGCGACCCGCGCCAATGTCCATCCATCCAGCGTCCGGTGCCCGTTGCCGAGGCGCCACGCACCGGCGGTCGCGGCCTCCGCCTCCACGACCGCTTCCACGTTCGCCGGTTCGCAGACCGCGATCCCGATCGAGGTCCCGTCCGCCAGCGCGGCCTTGCGCTCCATCCACGCCAGCACCGCGGGGCCGGCCCCGCCGAGCAGGTCGTCGAGCGGATCCTCGAGCACGTGCGGGTGGGTGATCCGGCGCTCGATCAGCTCCCAGCCCGATCCCGGCTCCGCCGGGGGAAAAACCTCGGGGTAGCGCGCGGGCGGGTACTCGGTGCAGCGCAATCCGCCCGTCACACAGCTCTCCACCCAGCTGCGTTCGAGCCAGATCGGCTTCGCCGCCCGGGAGTAGGCCTGCGCGCTGCCGTAGGGGTAGTCCTCCGCCCGCGCGACCAGCCCCGCCTGAACCGCATTCGCGTCGATGTAGCGCACGAGCAGTCGCCGGTAGACCTCGCTCGTGACCGGCTTGGAGAGGAAGCGCGCGCGGTAGAGCGGCCCATCGCGCCGGCGCGAGCGATTGAACCAGCGCGAGTACTCGTTCTGCAGGCGCTGCATGACCGCGGAGAGTTCGCCCAGCGGGCTCTCGACCAGGAGGTGGAAGTGTGTCGTCAGCACGCAGTAGGCGTGCACGCGGATCGTGCCCGCGCGCACCGCGAGCGCGAGACGGGCGAGGAAGGCGCGCACATCCCTCCGGCTCTCGAAAAGCGTCCGGCGCGCGATTCCGCGGTTCATCACGTGGTGCCAGAGCAGCGGTTCGTCCAGGCGGGGGTGTCGAGGCATCGGATGCGGGTCCTTCAACTCCAAGACGCTCGGGGGCGCCCAAAGTTGCGCGTCGGGGACTCAGGAATCGTGCGCGGAGGTCGCGGGCGGATCCGTGAAAGTTTGCTCTGGCTCGGTACACTCCCGGCCATGCTCGTTCCCGCTTCCCTGGGAGAAACGGCGCACCGTCCGTACCCGCCGCCGCAGACACGCTGGTCGGTGCGCCAAACCTGGTACCGGCTGCTCTTCGCGCACTGGCGCGTCGACGCGCGCAAGCTCGCGCTGCTCCTGCCCAAGCCGCTCGAGCTCGATCTGTACCGCGGCGAGGAGGCCTGGGTCGGGATCGTGCCTTTCGGCATGAAGCGCGTCGCGCCGCGCGGGCTGCCTGCGCTGCCCTGGATCTCGAAGTTCCTCGAGCTCAACGTGCGCACCTACGTGCGCCTCGGCAACAAGCCCGGCGTGTACTTCTTCTCGCTCGACGCGGCCAACCCGCTCGCGGTCGAGGTCGCACGCGCCTGGTTCCAACTGCCCTACCTGCGCGCACGGATGGGGCTCGAGTTGCGCGGCGGGTGGAACGAGTACCGTTCGCAGCGCACCGACGCTCGCGCGGCCGACGCCGAGCTGCAAACGCGCTACCAGCCCCAGGGACTGCCGTTCGTGGCCGCGCGCGGTTCGCTGGAGAGCTTCCTCGTCGATCGCTATCGGCTCTTCACCGCCAAGGGCGGCGTGGCGCACTGCGCCGAGATCCACCACGGGCCCTGGCCGCTGCAGCGCGCGCGCGCCGACTTCGGGACGAACACGATGGCGCGCGCGTCGGGCATCGAGATCGAGGCGGCGCCGCCGCACCTGCTCTACGCACAGGAGATCGCCGTCCACGCCTGGTCCCCCACGATTGCCTCCGGCTGAGTCTTGCCGCGGTGGGTCGCGCGAGGGTACCTAGCAGTCTGGAGCCATGCTTATGTTCTCGATCCTCGCCGCCCTCGCCCTTCTCCCGACCCTCGCACCGCGCCCGGCCGACGACGTGCTGGCGCTCGTGCCCGAGCCCGTCTCGGTCGTGCGCGCGCAGGGCACGTTCACGCTCGACGCGGGCACGCAACTCTACGCGGACGCCGAGGACATCGGCGGACACAGCGCCGCCGAGAGCTTCGGCCTGGTGGCGCGGCCCTCGACGGGCTTCGCGCTCGCGCTCGGAGATCTGGGCGCGGAGACACCGGCGAACAGCGTGGTATTCACGCGCAAGCAGGCCGACGCACAGCTCGGAATGGAGGGCTACTCGCTCGAGGTCTCCGACACGGGTGCGGTGGTGCGCTCGCTGGGCGCCGCGGGCTTGCTGCACGGCGCGCAGACGCTGCTCCAACTCTTCCCGCCCGAGCTCTTCGCGCGCAGCGCGCAAGCAGGTGTCGCCTGGAGCGCGCCGGGCGTCGTGATCCGCGACGCGCCGCGCTTTGTCTGGCGCGGCCTGATGCTCGACGTCTCGCGCCACTTCATGACCAAGGACGAGGTCGAGCGCGTGCTCGACCAGATGGTGCTGCACAAGCTCAACGTGTTCCACTGGCACCTCGTCGACGACCACGGCTGGCGCATCGAGATCAAGGACTACCCCAAGCTGACGCAGATCGGCGCGTGGCGCGGCGCGATCGGCTTCGGACTCGAGCCCAAGGATTCGAGCGCCTACGACAAGGACGGACGCTACGGCGGCTTCTACACGCAGGACGAGATCCGCGAGGTCGTCGCCTACGCCGCCGCGCGCCAGATCACGGTCGTGCCCGAGATCGAGATGCCCGGCCACTCGGTCGCCGCGCTGGCGGCCTACCCGCAGTTCAGCTGCACCGGCGGCCCCTTCGACGTCAACGTGCCCGCGGGCGTGCACGCCGGCATCTATTGCCCGGGCAACGAGGCCACCTTCGGCTTCCTGCAGGACGTGCTGACCGAGGTCCTCGGGCTCTTCCCCGGCCCCTTCGTGCACCTGGGCGGCGACGAGGTCCCGCGCGAGGAATGGACCAAGTGCGCGCGCTGCAAGAAGCGCATGCAGGACGAGAAGCTCGGCAGTCCGGCCGAGCTGCAGAGCTGGTTCCTGAAGCGCATCGAGAAGTTCGTCAACGGCAAGGGCAAGCGCGTGATCGGCTGGGACGAGATCCTCGACGGCGGTCTCGCGCCCAACGCGGCCGTGATGAGCTGGCGCGGGACGCAGGGCGGTCTGGCGGCGGCGAGCGCGGGCCACGACGTCGTGATGTGCCCCAACGAATCGCTGTACCTCGACCACGCGCAGGCGCTCACGGGCGAGCCGCTCTCGATCGGCGGCTTCACGCCGCTCGACGCGGTCTACGCCTACGAACCGGTCCCCGAAGGCCTCTCCGTCGCGCAACAAAAGCACGTGCTCGGCGCGCAGGGCAACCTCTGGACCGAGTACGTGCCCAACGCCGCACACGCCGAGTACATGCTCTGGCCGCGCGCGTGCGCCGTCGCCGAGCTGTGCTGGACTCCGCGCGCGAAGAAGGACTTCGGCGATTTCGAGCGGCGCATGGACGTGCACAAGCGGCGCCTCTCGTACATGGGCGTGCACTACCGTCCGCTGCCGCCCGCGGGTCTCGACGACGCGCTCGCTTTCGAAGGCGGCTCGCCGCCGCGCGTCAGCCTCGCGGCGGTGATCCCGGGCGCCACGGCGAAGATCAGTTTCGACGGCAGCGATCCCGACAAGAACGGCGCCGCGCTCGAGGACCGGATGCCGCTGCCCAACGGCAACTGCCGCGTGCGGGCGCGCATCTACCGCCCCGACGGCAACGAGAGCTTCCTGGTCGAGGCGCTGGTCGTGCTAGGCAAGGCGCGCGTGCGCACCACGCTGGGCCAAGAGGCGAACAACGGACTCGAACGCGCCTTCGACCTCGACGAAGCGAGCTTCTTCTGGACGAACCGCGCCCTGCGTACCGACGACCACCTGACACTCGAGCTCTTCGGCATCCGCACGCTCAAGCACGCGCGCGTCACGACCGGCGACGCCGACAAGCCGCTGGATAGGCTGCAGTCGGGCGTGCTCGAGGTGCTGCCGGTCAACGGCGAGTGGAAGAGCGTGGCGGACTTCACCGACGGCAAGGTCGACTGCGACCTGCCCCCCGAACCGATCCGCGCCGTGCGCCTGCGCTGCACCGCCAGCCAACCCAACTGGCTGCGCGTGCACGAGTTCACCATCCAGTGAACCCGCCCGCGTGAAAAAACCAGCCCGCCTGGTTTTTTTTGACGCCGCCACCACGCTCACCTCTCGAGCGCGAGCTCGCTGAAGCCGGCCTTGCCGGCCTGCTTCCCCTTTTCGCGCGCGAGGATGCGGATCTCGAAGCGACTGACGAGCACCTGTTTGGGGAACTTGAAGGTCGTCGGCCGCAGCGGGTCGGCCTCGAGTTCGAGCTCGGCCCCCTCCTTGTCCTTGTTGAGGCGCACGGAAACGCGCGTGATGCGATCGAACTCGTCCTTCAGCGCGAGCGTGTTCTGCGCCTGGCCCAGGACCAGCGCGCTCGCCTTGACCGGGCGCGCGAGCTGCACGCTGATCGTCGGCGCTCCGTCCGTGCTCGCGCAGACCCAGTGCGTGCTCTCGACGCCGTCGATCGCGTCTGTGGCAGGCCCGCCGTCGCGCGAACTCGCGTTCGCGGTCGCGCCCAGGCCGACGAGCAGATTGCGCGCGCGCGCCTGCGAGGCGAGCTCCATCCAGGGCTCGTAGGTGCCGTCGGAGACGACGGTCTTCTCCTTCGACTCGAGCGTGACGGCGACCGCGGTCGAGTCGGCCGGATCATCCGGCGCGACGACCTGCACGCGCACCTTGACCTTGTAGGAGCCCGGCTGCGTGAACGTGTGGCGCACCGCGAAGTCCTCGCTGGTCCAGCCCTTCTTCGGATTGCCCGGCACGCTCTCGACCACGTTGCCGTTGGCCACGTACTCCACGCGCGCGATGCGCAGGCCCGAGAGCGCGCTGCCGCCCCAGCGAGCGAGCACCGCGTCGCTGAAGCCCGTGACGAACATCACCGTCGTCGTACGCCCGCTCGCGCGCAGCTGCACTTGCTCGCCCGGATCGGGCGGCAACTTGGGCGAGGCGAACTGCTCGGGTCCCGCGGTGCGCACGACCGGGCGCGAGGCGCGGCGCAGGAAGAGCAGCGCCCAGCAGGTGTCGAACTGGCGCGGGTGCGTGTGCCCAGTTGTCGGGCGCCCAGCGCGCATCGGTCCAGCTCCCGTCCTCCGACTGGCAGCCGAGCAGCCAGCGCGAGCCCTCCGCGTACCAATCGTGCGTGCCAAGGAACTGCACGTCGTTGAGCGTGCCCACGCGCTCCAGACCGTAGAGCAGGTAGAAGCGCCAGCGCACGTCGCCGCCGACATTTTCCTCGAGCGAGAAATTCGCGCCCAGCCAGTTCATGCCGAGCTCCGCTGCGCGCGCGCAGTCGAGCGCCTGCTTGGCTGTCGCGCGCGAGCCGAGCTCGCTGCGCGCAACCGTCAGCACCGACACGCCCGCGGCGGTCATCGAAGCCGAGACGCCGGCGGAGAGCCAGTACCTGAAGCCCGCCACCGGGAGCTTGCCGGTGCCTGTCGCGCCGTCGCGCAGCGCTACCTCGACGTTGTAGGGCTCCTCCTGCAGCCGCAGCACCGTGTCGATCACCTCGCCCCAGAGCTTGTCGGACACTTCGAGGCCCGCGTGCGCCGCCGCGCGCAGGCCGAGCACCGCGTACTGCGAGTTCGAGAGATCGGGATTGCCCGGCTGGCCCTTCCAGCCCGTGAAGCCGTCGTCGTTGGGCTGGTCGGGATAGCTCCAGTGCCCCTGGCGTTGCCACTCGATGAGGTTCGCCAGCACGGTCTGCATGCGCGAGCGGTACTGCGGATCGAGCGTCGCCTCCCAGGCCATCAGCGCGTAGCCCGCCGAGTAGGTCTCCTCGGGCGTGTTCTGGTCGAGGAACGCGAGGCCGCGCGCGACCGCGGGATGGTCGGTCGCGAGGCCCGAGCGCAGCAGCGTGTAGACGCACAGCGCGGTCTGCCCGGTCATGTAGCCGCGCTGGTTGCAGGCCCACGAGCCGTCGCGCTGCTGCTCGCGCACGAGGTAGCCCAGGCCGCGTTCGACAGCGGCGTCGATCGCGCCCTGCATGTTCGCGGCCGGCGCCGGCGCATCCCGCTCGACCAGCGTGCCGTCGATCGACATGCGGAAGAGCTTGATTCGCCCGCTTCCCGGCGAGAGGCCGAAGCGGCCGATCGCCTGCGTGCCGATCGCGCGCTCGAAGACCGGCGTCTTGTCGAAGATCACGCTGAACTTCTCGCCACTGCGACGCAGCTCGACCTCGAAGGCCTTGCCGGCACTCCAGGCGCGCGCGGCGTCGGGCAGCAGCGTGCGTTGCTCGCCGAAGAGCGGGCCCTCGACGAAGGGCTTGCCGTCCTGGCCGTCGAGTCCAAAGCGGCTCGCACCGAGCACGAAGGCCGCGTTCTGGCCCTTCTTCTCGGGCAGTTCGACGCGCGCGCGCAGCACGAAATCCCCCTCGCCGAGCGCGCTCGCACCGAGGATCTCGTTGGTCTCGCCACTGCCCTCGAGCCAGCCCTTCTCGAGCTTCCAGACGCGTCCACGAAATTCGACTTCCGAGAGCTTGCGCCCGTCGAAGAGCGCGCGTTCCCCCGCGCTCGCCGTCGCGCACAGGGTCCACAGCGCGAGTAGGATGAAGCGCATGCGGCTCATCTCAGCGCTCCTTGCAGGACTCTTCCTCGCCGCGCTCGCGCGCGGCGCCGCAGGTCAGGATTCGATGCAGAAGGATCGTGCACGGATTCTCGAGGGCGTGGAACGGATCGGCGCGCCGGGCAGCCCGGGCGCGCTCGTAGCTTACGGGAAGGAAGCCTTCGCCGTCGTGGTCGGAGAGCAGGGAAGCGCTCGGGCAGCGGTCGTGGCGGCCGCGCGCGCCGGCTCCGGACGCCTGGTCGGCTTCGCGCACGACGGCTACCTGCACGAGGGGGCCGTGAAGGAACTCGACACCGGCAAACTCGTGCTCGGTGCACTGCGCTGGGCGGCGGGAGCCGTCCCGCGCACAGGTCCGGGCGCGCGCGTGCTGGTCTGGTCGAGCGATCTCTCCGACTGGCTGGGACAACAGGGGCTGCGTGCGACGCCGCAGCAGGGGGCACTCGAGGGCGCGCGCCTCGCCGATTTCGACGTCGTGCTGCTCGGCGGGCCCGGACTCTCGGAGAACGACGTGGCGGCGCTGGCGAAGTACCTGCGCGGCGGCGGCGGCGTGGTCGCGGCGCAGACGGCCTGGGGCTGGCTGCAGGGCGCGCGCGGCCTCGGGCTGCAGGAGAACCCGCTCAACCGCATCTTCTCCGCGGCCGGACTGGCCTGGACCGGCGCGATCTGCGGCAAGACGCTCGAGACGGGCTACGACGCGCGCGAGGAACCCGCGCCGCTCGTGCACGCGTTGGCTGCGCTGGACGCCATCGCGAAGTCCGCGGCCGAGTTCGCGCCGCCCGAGCGCACGCAGGCCGAGGTCACGCTCGGCCTCGCGTTCGAGAGCGTCCCGCAGGACGATCCCTGGCTCCAGCCGCGCGTGCGCGCCCTGCTCGAGCAGCACCGCGCGGAGCTGTGCGCGACGCCCGAGCACCCGATCCGCGCGAGCCAGGTGCTGCTGCGCGTGCTCGCGCGCCTGGAGCTGCGGGAACTCGAGCGCATGAAGCCGCTCGCCGTGCGCGCGGCGCCCTCCTCCGCGAGCTTCCCCGGCGAGGTGCCCGCCGGGGCGAAGCCGGTGACGCGCAAACTCGCCATCGAGCTCTCCGTGCCCGGTTGGCACTCGACCGGCCTGTACGCCGCGCCGGGGGCGGCACTGACGGTCGACATCGCGCGCGATCTCGCCGGCAAGCAGCTCGCGCTGCGCATCGGCTGCCACACCGACGCGCTCTGGAACCTGGAGGAGTGGAAGCGCATGCCCGCGATCACGCGCAGCGTGCCGCTCGCGCAGCCGACCACGCAGGTCGCCAACGCCTTCGGCGGCCCGGTCTACCTCGAGGTGCCCGAAGGCCTCGCGCCCGGCGCGGCGCAGGTGCTCGTGCGCGGCGCGATCGAGGCGCCGCTCTTCGTGCTCGGCGAGACCTCACTCGAGGAGTGGAAGAGCTCGATCCGCACGGCGCCCGCTCCGTGGGCCGAGATCGGCAGCTCGAAGATCTTCCTCAGCGTGCCCTCCGAGTGCGTGCGCACGCTGGACGACCCGCAGGCGCTGATGGAGTTCTGGGGGCGCATCTCCGACGCGATGCGCGACCTCTCCGGGCTGCCGCATCCGCGCGTACGGCCCGAGCGCTTCGTCGCCGACGTGCAGATCAGCGCGGGCTACATGCACTCGGGCTATCCGATCATGACCCACGCGGACGCCGGGCCGTGGATGGTCGACCTCGCGCACCTGCGCAGGGGCGAGTGGGGTCTGCTGCACGAGCTCGGGCACAACCACCAGAACGGCTTGTGGACCTTCGAAGGCACGGGCGAGGTCACGAACAACGTCTTCGCCTGCTACGTGCTGCAGACGGTGTGCGGCGTCGATCCCGCCGACGTGCACGAGGGCCTGCGTGCGGGACCGCAGAAGCTCGAGGAGTACCTCGCGCAGGGCGCGAGCTTCGAGCGCTGGTGCGCCGATCCCTTCCTCGCGCTGCACATGTACCGACAGCTCATCGCTGCCTTCGGCTGGGACACCTACAAGCGCGTGATCGTCGGCTACCGCGACCCGGCGAACGGGCCTGCGCCCAAGACCGAGGCCGAGAAGCGCGACCAGTGGCTGACGCGCTATTCGCGCGCTGCCGCGCACGACCTCGGGCCGTTCTTCCGCGCCTGGGGCGTGAGCGTCAGCGACGAGGCTTGCCTCTCGGTCTCGACGCTCCCGCCCTGGATGCCGAGCGACTTCCCCAAGCACTAGTGCGTGTAGGCAGACTCGGGCACCGGCTGTTCGGGCTGGCTCTCCGAGCGCCACGAGAGCGCGAGCTTCGCGCCGCCCGACTTGTTGAACCAACGCACTTCGAAGGCGTGCGGCCCGGCTTCGAGCACCGCGACGCCGGTCTTGGCGAGCGAGCTGTGCAGGCCGTCGTTGTCGACGACCAGCTGGCCATCGAGGTAGAGCTGCGAGCCGTCGTCGCTGTCGAGCGTGAAGATCCAGGCCTCGCTCGCGGGCACGTCGAGGTAGCCCGTGTAGCGCCGCGCCTCGCGCTCCTTCTTGTAGTCCTGCGGCAGGCTCGGTCCGCTCACGGCGAGCGTCGTGCCGGGCAGCTCGCGGTCGAAGTCCGGCACGCGGTCGAAGTCGCCGGGGTACACCGCGCACTCCAGGCCGGCCATCCCGCCGCGGCGCGTGCCCGCGGGCGTGGGCGCGACGCGCTTGAACTCCGCACTCGCCAGCGGGGAAACCGGCTTCCCGCGCGCGAAGCTGCGCGCCTTCACGAGCGCGCTGCGCTCGATCACGATCGGGCCGCTCGCGATCGCCGAGTGCAGCGAGGGCTCGCTGCCATCGAGCGTGTAGCGCACCTCGAGGCCGCTCGAGCCGCTGTCGATGCCGAGCACGAGCGTCTTGACGAAGATCGTGGCCGGCGCCTCGATGCGCGGCGTGCGGTAGATGACCGGCTTGCCCGCGACGCGCAGCACCACCACGCCGACGTTGGGGTCGGGCATCGAGGTCGGCACGCGGATCACGAGATCGCCGCCCTCGCGCGCGACCGCGAGCTGCTTGTCGGGCGCGATCGCAAGGTGCGCGGAGACGGGCTCGTTGCCCAGCCCAGGCACGACCAGGCGCCCGTCACCGGGCCAGGAGAAGACGAGGAAGTTGAGCAGCGTGTCCTTGCCCGCGGCCTGTTGCGTGCAGCGGCCGAAGGGCAGCGCGTCGAAGGGGCTCGCCTGCGTGTCGCGGATCGCGGAAGCGTTGGTGCGCATCCATGCGCCGATGGCCGAGAGGCGCTCGACCGCTTCGGGCGGGAAGGTGCCGTCGGCGCGCGGGCCGATGTTGAGCAGGAAATTGCCGCCCTTCGAAGCGATGTCGGAGAGCTTCTGCAGCAGGTCGCGCGTCGACTTCCACTGCGTGTCGTGGCTGTTGTAGCCCCAGTGGTCGTTCATCGTCATGCAGGTCTCCCAGTCGACGCCGGGCATGCCGGTCGCGGGGATCTCCTGTTCGGGTGTCGCGAAGTCGCCCAGCGCCTGCTTCGAATCGCTGAAGCCGTTCGTGCCCGCGCGCGAGACGTCGACGCGGTTGTTGACGATCATCCGCGGGTCGAGCTTGCGGCACAATTCGAACAGGCGCGTGCCGCGCTCGTGGTTCCAGGTGTTCTCCCACTCGCCGTCGAACCACATCACGCCCGGGTGGTAGCGCTTGACGATCTCGCTCACCTGCGCGTGCAGGTACTGCTCGTAGCGGTCGAAGTCCGCGCCATTCGCAGGACGGTCCTCCCACGAGCGGCGCGGCAGGTAGTCGGGATGGTGCCAATCCATGATCGAGTGGTAGGTGCAGAAGCGCACCCCGTACTTGGCGCAGGCGGCCGAGAGCTCGGCCAGGATGTCGCGCTTGAAGGGCGTTCCGGCGACGTCCCAGGTCGTCTCGGGCGAATCGAACAAGCAGAAGCCGTCGTGGTGCTTGCTCGTGATGACGAGGTACTTCATGCCCGCGTCGGCGGCCAGCTTGGCCCAGGCGTCGGCGTCGAAGTTCACCGGGTTGAACTGCGCCTGGAACTTCTCGTACTCCGCGACGGGGATGTGCGCCGTCTCGCGGATCCACTCGGCGTGGCCCGTCTCGCCCTTCCACTCGCCCGCGGGGATCGAGTACAGGCCCCAGTGGATGAACATCCCCAAGCGCGCATCGCGCCACCAGCCCATGCGCTTGTCCTGCTCGGTGCGCGCATCCTGCTTGCCGTCCCCCTTGTCTCCCGAGGACGAACAGCCGGCGCCGAGGGAGACGAGCAGGAGTAGGATCCAGAGGTGCTTCAGCTTCATGTTCATTCCAGGGGAATTCCGGTGCGGCGAGAGATGTCGCGCAGGTCCTCGACGACCGCGGCGACGAGCGGGATGCCGGTGACGACGCGCTCGCGCTCGCAAGCGCGCTCGGGATCGCCGGGCAGGAGCGGCCCGTCCGTGCCGGGCGCGGGCTTGGTCTTGCGGAAGGTGCGCACGAGGTCGTCGATCTGGCGCTTGAACTCCGAGCGGGTCGCGGAAGGCGTCGATGCGCAGCGCGCCGAAGAAGTGGCCGATGCCCTGGCCCACCGAGCGCGCGGGCTGCTCCTGGCGCAGCGCGAAGGGCGGCGTGAACGGGCCCCAGTTGGCGCCCGACAACACGGCGCACAGAACGTCGACCATCAGCGCCAGCGCGTAGCCCTTGTGCCCGCCGCGCTCGCGCTCGGACCCCAGCGGCAGCAGCGCACCGCCGTCGATCATCCGTTGCGGATCCGTGGTGGGCTCGCCGTGCTTGTCGATCGCCCAGCCGAGCGGGATCTCGCCGCCCTTGCGGCGCGCGATCTCGACCTTGCCGTAGGCCGCGGTGCAGGTCGCCAGATCGATCACGATCGGCGGCTCCTCGTGGCCGGGGAAGGCGATCGCGATCGGATTGGTACCGAGCATGCGCTCGGCGCCCCACAGCGGCGCCACGAGCTTGGTCGAGTTGGTCATCGACCAGCCGACGAGCTCGCGCTCCAGCGCCTGCAGCACGTACCAGCCGGCGATGCCGTAGTGGTTGGTGTTGCGCACGCTGACCCAGCCGCTGCCGACGGCCACGGCCTTGTCCATCGCGACGCGGTTGGCGAAGGGCCCGACGACCAGTCCCAGGCCGTTGTCGCCGTCGACGACCGCGGTGCTGGGCGATTCGCGCACGATCTGCGGCGCGCAGCGCGCATTGATGCGTCCGAGTTCGAGCATGTCGAAGTAGGTGTGCAGGCGCGCGACGCCGTGCGAGTCGATGCCGCGCAGGTCGGCCGCGATCAGCACGTCGCTCGCGATGCGCGCGTCCTGCGCGGGCACGCCGAAGTGGCGAAAGGTGCGCTCGCAGAACTCGCGCAGCCGTTCGTGCGCGAAGACGGTCTCGACGCTCATCGCAAGGCCTCCTGGATGCGCTCCACGATGGCCGAGCCGATCGCCAGCGAAGCGGTTGCCGCGGGCGAGGGCGCATTGAGCACGTGCACGGTACGCTCGCCCTGCTCGAACCAGAAGTCGTCGACCAGCGTGCCTTCCGGTGTCAGCGCCTGCGCGCGCACGCCCGCGGGTGCCGGGTGCAGGTCGTCCTCGACGAGCTCGGGCATCAGGCGCTGCAGCGCGCGCGTGAAGGCGCTCTTCGAGAACGAGCGCTGCATCTCCCCCATCCCGGCGCGCCAGTGGCGCTGCGCGAGGCGCCAGAAGCCCGGATACGAGAGCGCGTCGGAGAGGTCCGGCCAGTCGACGGTCGAGCGCGTGTAGCCCTCGCGCGCGAAGGCCAGCACCGCGTTCGGCCCGCACTCGACGCCGCCCGCGACCAGGCGCGTGAAGTGCACGCCCAGGAAGGGAAAGCTCGGGTCGGGCACGGGGTAGATCAGGTTGCGGCAGAGCTTCTGCGCCTGCGGGCGCAGCTCCCAGTACTCGCCGCGGAAGGGCACGATGCGCGCGCGCGGATCCAGACCGTCCAGGCGCGCGATGCGGTCGGCGTGCAGGCCAGCGCAGTTGACCAGCGCGCGGCCCTCGAACTCGCCGCGCGGCGTCGAGGCCACGATTCCGTCGCCGCGGCGCTCGAGGTGGAACACGCGCGCGTCGAGCTCGATCTCGTTGCCCTGCTCGCGGATGCGCGCGGCCAGGCGCGCGCACACGCCGGGGTAGTCCACGATGCCGGTGCCGGGCACGTGCAGCGCGGCGATGCCGGCCGCGTGCGGTTCGAGTTCGCGCAGACGCTCGGGGCCGATGCGCTCGGCGGCGACGCCGTTGTCGCGCGCGCGGCCGGCGATGCGCTCGAGTGCGGGCAATTCGGCCTGCGTGAGCGCCACCACGACCTTGCCGCAGGTCTCGAAGCGCACGCCCTCGTCGCGGCAGAACTGCTCCAGCTGCCGCTTGCCCGAGAGGCACAAGAGCGCCTTCTGCGAGCCGGGCTTGTAGTAGATGCCCGAGTGGATCACGCCCGAGTTGCGCCCGGTCTGGTGCGCGGCGAGGCCGGGCTCCTTCTCGAGCAGGCGCAGCTTGCGGCCGGGGAAGCGCTGGCCGAAGCGCCAGGCGGTGGCGAGGCCCACGATCCCGCCACCGACGACGAGCAGCTCAGCGCGTTGCATGCTCAACCTCCGTGCTAGTCTCGCGCGCGATGAAAGCCATCGCACAGACGCTGGAGCTCGTGGACGACCCTGAACGGATCGCAGAGTACGAGCGCGCGCACGAGCGCGTCTGGCCCGAGGTGCTGCGCGCACTGCGCGCGATCGGCATCCAGCGCATGCGCATCTTCCGGCACTCGAATCGGCTGTTCATGTACTGCGAGGTCCCCGACGATTTCGATCCGCGGCGCGACTACCAGGCCTACGCGGCCGACCCGCGCTGCCGCGAGTGGGACCAGAGCATGCGTCGCTACCAGCAGCAGGTTCCGCGCGCGGATTCCGCGAGCTGGTGGACGCCCATGGAAGCGATCTTCGACCTCGAAGCGCAAGAGCGTTCATGAGGCCGGCACCGTGAGCTGGCACTGTTCGCCCAGGCCATCGATCCAGAGGCGCATCACCTGCCCCGCGTGCAGGTAGAGCGGCGGCTTCATCCCCAGCCCCACGCCCGGCGGCGTGCCGGTCGAGATCACGTCGCCCGGCTCGAGCGTCATGAAGCGCGAGAGGTAGCTGACCAGCGTCGCGACGCCGAAGACCATCGTGCGCGTGTTGCCGGTCTGGCGCCGCACGCCGTCGACCTCCAGCCACAGCCCGAGCTGCTGCGGATCGGGCACCTCGTCGCGCGTCACCAGCCAGGGTCCGATCGGCCCGAAGGTGTCGCAGGACTTGCCCTTGGTCCATTGGCCGGTGCGCTCGAGCTGGTACTCGCGCTCGGAGAGATCGTTCACCACGCAGTAGCCCGCGACGTGCGCGAGCGCGTCGCGCTCCTCGACGTGCCGCGTGCGCACGCCGATCACGACGCCGAGTTCGACCTCCCAGTCGGTCTTCTGCGCGCCGCGCGGGATCTCGACCTCGTCGTTGGGGCCGCAGATCGCGCTGGTGCTCTTGGCGAAGACGACCGGCTCGCTGGGGACCGTGGCGCCGGTCTCGGCCGCGTGGTCGGCGTAGTTGAGACCGATGCACAGGAACTTCGGGCTGTTGGCGACGCAGGCGCCCAGACGCGTGCCGGCCGCCACGAGCGGCAGCCGCTCGCGATCGAGCGTGCGCACGTGCGCCATCCACTCATCGGCGAGGAACAAGCCGCCCCAGTCGGCGACGACGCCCTCGAGCGAGCGCACGCGGCCCTGCGCGTCGAGGATCCCGGGCTTTTCGGCCCCTTTTGCTCCGAATCGAACCAGTTTCACGTGCTCCAGCCTCCATCGATGACGTGTGTCGTTCCGCTGGTGTAGCCTGACTCGTCCGAGGCGAGGTACACGACCAGCGCGGCGATCTCCTGCGCGGTTCCCAGTCGCCCGATCGGCTGGCGCGCGATGAACGCGGCCAGGGCCTGCTCCGGATCGCCCTGCGCGGCCGCGCGGCCGCGCATCGAGGGCGTGTCCACCGTTCCCGGGCAGAGCGCGTTGCAGCGCACGCCCTGGGAGATGAAGTCGGCCGAAACCGACTTCGTGAGCCCGATCACCGCCGCCTTGGTCGTGCCGTAGATGCAGCGCTTCTGCGCGCCCTTCACGCTCGAGGCGACCGAGGACATGTTGATGATGCTGCCGCGGCCCGCCGCGAGCATGCCCGGCAGGCAGGCGCGGATCGTGCGCGCCATCGAGAGCACGTTCAGGTCGAAGGAGCGCCGCCAGTCCTCTTCCGAGCCGTCGAGCAGCGTGCCGTGGTGCACGAACCCGGCGCAGTTGAAGAGCACCTCGAAGGGGCCCGCGCGCGCGACGAGCTGCTCGACCGCACGCGCATCCGTCACGTCCAGGCGCGCGCACTCGATGCGCGCGTCCTGCGCCGCGAGGCTCGCGAGACCGGCCTCGTCGACGTCGGTCGCGACGACGCGCGCGCCCTCCGCGCTGAGCGCCAGCGCGCTCGCCCGGCCGATGCCCGCCGCGGCGGCGGTCACCAGCGCCCGCTTGCCTTGCACGCGTGCCGCCATCTCAGTTCCTCGCCTTCTGGCGCGCTGCGCGCGCGCTCCAGACCGGTCCATGGGGGTGCAGGAAGCGCTCGAGCGAAGCGCGCTTCATCGTGATGCCGTAGCCGGGCGCCTGCGGCACGAGGTAGCGCGCACTGCGCACCACGCAGGGGTCCTCGAAGTGCTCGTGCAGGTGATCGACGTACTCCGCCACGCGCCCTTCGCTGGTGCAGGCGATGCGCGCCTCGTCGATCATGATCAGGTGGTTGACGTACTCGCACAGACCGACGCCGCCGGCGTGCGGACAGACCGGGACGCCGAAGCGCGCGGCGAGCAGCATCACCGCCAGCACCTCGTTGACGCCGCCGAGGCGGCACGAGTCGATCTGGCAGAAGCGGATCGCAGCGGCCTGCAGCAGCTGCTTGAAGATCACCCGGTTCTGGCACTGCTCGCCGGTCGCAACGCCGATCGGTGCGATGGCCTTGGCGATCGTCGCGTGGCCGAGCACGTCGTCGGGCGAGGTCGGCTCCTCGATCCACCACGGGTCGAAGCGCGCGAGCTCGCGCATGTGCGCGATGGCCTCGCCCACGTCCCAGCGCTGGTTGGCGTCGAACATCAGCTTGCGCTGCGGGCCGATCTCCTTGCGCACCAGCGCGGCGCGGCGCAGGTCGTCGGAGAGGTCGGCGCCGACCTTGATCTTGAAGTGGTTCCAGCCCGCCGCCATGCCCTCGCGGCACAGGCGCGTGATCTTCTCGTCCGAGTATCCCAGCCAGCCGGCCGAGGTCGTGTAGGCCGGGTAGCCGCTGCGCTCGAGCTCCGCGATGCGCTCGCTCTTTCCGCGCTCGCCCGCGCGCAGGATCGCGAGCGCCTGATCGGGCGTGAGCGCGTCGGTGATGTAGCGGAAGTCGATCAGCCCGACGAATTCCTCGGGCGAGAGGTCGGCCACCAGGCGCCAGAGCGGCTTGCGCTCGGACTTGGCCCACAGGTCCCAGATGGCATTGACCAGCGCCGCCGTGGCCAGGTGCACGACGCCCTTCTCCGGCCCGACCCAGCGCAGCTGCGAGTCGTTCGTCAGCGCGCGCCAGAAGCGCGCGAAGTCGCCCGTGATCTCCTCCAGCCGCCGGCCGATCACCAGCGGCGCGAGCGCGTGCAGCGCCGCCGCGCAGAGCTCGTTGCCGCGGCCGATCGTGAAGGTCAGGCCGTGGCCTTCGAGGCCGGGCGCGTCTGTTTTCAGCGTGACATAGGCCGCCGAGTAGTCCGGGTCGGTGTGCACCGCGTCGGAACCGTCGAGTTCGTCGGAGGTCGGGAAGCGCACGTCGAGCACTTCGAGGTCGAGGATGCGAATGCCGCTCATGCTGCCTCCAGGCGATAGAAGTCCACAGCGTTGCCGCCGAGCACGCGCTCCAGCTCGGCATGCGAGAGCGCGCGCAAGAGCTCCAGCGAGAGCTCCCACCAGCGCTCGTAGTCCGCGACACCGAGCAGCACCGGCCAGTCGCTGCCCCACAGGACGCGCGCGGGACCGAAGCACTCCAGCAGCGTGTCGACGTAGGGCGCGAGCTCCGCGAGGCCTGCGCCGGGACGCGCCTCGCTGAGCAGCCCCGAGATCTTGACCGACGCGCCCGAGCGCGCCAACGCGCGCATGCGCTCCTGCCAGCGCGCGCGGCCGTCCCAGCCGCTGCCCTGCGCGATCGAGGGCTTCGCCCCGTGGTCGACCACGACGCGCAGCCGCGGGTGGCGCTGCACCAGTTCGCACAGCGCGTCCAGCTGCGCGGGCCGCACGAGTGCATCGAAGGCCAGGCCGTGCTTCTCGAGCGCCTCGAAGACCGGCGCCAGTGCGGGTTTCAGCATCCAGCGCTCGTCGAGGATGTCCTGGATCATCGGACGCACACCGACGAAGCGCGGATGCCTGCGCCGCTGCGCGAGTTCCTCGAGTGCGCGCGGCGATTCGAAGTCGATCCAGCCCACGACGCCCGCGATGCTGCTCGTGCGCGCGGCGAGCGCGAGCAGGTGATCGGTCTCGGCGGCGCTCGGTGCCGCCTGCACGGCGATGCTGCGCGCGATGCCGGCACGCGCCAGCAGCGGCGCGAGGTCCGCGGGCTCGAAATCGCGGTAGAGCGGTCCCATCCCAGGCTCGAGCCAGCCGTAGTCGCCGCGCGCAAGGCGCCAGAAGTGCTGGTGCGCGTCGATGCGTTGCGCGCTCACGCGACACCTCCCGCACGCGGCGCGGGATCGCGCGGCAGCGGCGTGCCGCCGGTGCTGTCGGAGGTGTAGAGCGCCTCGACCAGCGCCATCGTGTGCCAGGCATCCTCGACCGAAGTCGGGAGAGCCGTGTCCTCGCCGCTCGCGACGCGCTGCAGGCTCGACATCGGCCCGCGGAACGCGTCGGGGAACCAGTTGCCGACGAGCGGCACCTCCTGCCATTCCTGCGAACCCTCGAGTGCGATCTCGAGCGCGTCCGGACGGCCGCGCGGGTAGTCCAGATTGACGCCCAGCGTCAGCACCGCGGCGCCGCGCGTGCCCTCGACGCGCAGCGACGAGCTCTGGTGTTTCGGTCCGTGCTTGTGGTGGTGGTTGATCGAGAGCGCGCAGCGCACGTCGTCGGCGTAGTCGAGGATCGCCGTCGTGCGGCTCGAGGCGAGAGCGGGCGCATCCGGATGCTTGACGGTGCGCGCCATCACCGCGCGCGGCTCGCCGAGCAGCGCGCGGATCGCATCGAGGTAGTGGATCGAGTGCAGCGCGATCTCCATGCGCTCGAGGCCTTGCATGAACGGCCAGAGCTCCCAGGGCATGCGGCAGTTGACGTGCACCTCGAGCTCCACGAGGCGGCCGAGCAGGCCGCGCTCGAGCGCATCGGCGAGCGCCAGCATGGCCGGGCTGAAGCGCAGCTGGAAGTTCTGGGCGGCGGTGATCCCGCGCTCGCGGCAGGCGCCGCGGATGCGCGTCGCGTCGGCGAGGTCGAGTCCCAGCGGCTTCTGCAGCAGTGCGAAAGAGCCGCGCGGCAATTGCGCGACGGTCTCGAACAGCGCGCCCGGCGGCAGCGCGAGGTCGAACAGCGCGCCGGGCAGTGCGAGCGCCTCTTCCAGCGAGGCGCAGGCGCGCGGGATGCCCCAGCGCTGCGCCGTCGCTCGCGCGCGCGACGCATCGAGGTCGAAGATGCCCGCGACCTCGAGGCCGAGCGCGCGGTAGGCCGGCAGGTGCGCGTCGTGGACGATGCCGCCCGCACCCAGGATCACGATCGGACGCGGCGCGCGGGCGCTCGGCCAGCGCTGGCGCAGATCGCTCGGCACGAGGCTCGCGACGGGGTTCATGTGCCTGGCGCGTTCCGTTCGCCTCGGGCCCCCGATCCGAGCAGCACGGAGAGGCGCGCGGAGGCATCGAGCAGCGCTGCGCGCAGCACGGCCACGCTGCCCGCTTCGGCGCGGTCGAGGCGCTCGATGAAGGGCACGGTCAGCGCGCCCACGGCCGCGCCACGGTGGTTGAAGACCGGATAGCTGAAATCGTGCACGCCGCGGATGCGCGTGCTCTCCATGTCTTCGTAGCCGCGGCGGCGGATCTTCTCGAAGAGCGCCGCCTGGCGCGCGGCCTCGGCGCTCGCGTCGGAGCTGCCGGCGAGCGCGAGCAGCCGCTCGCGGTCCTCCTCGTCCTGGAAGGCGAGCAGCACGCGGCCCGAGGCCGTCGCCGAGAGCTGGATCACCGAACCCACGCGCACCGCGAATCCGATCTCGCCCGGAGCGTCGGCCTGCGCGATCACGATCCCGCGCCCCTCGTGCGTCACGACCAGGTGGCAGGACTGGTGGATCTCCTCGGCCAGAGCGCGCATCAGCGGAAGCGCCGCGTCGAGCAGGCGCGCGAGCGGCGCGTGGCGGTGGCTCAACTCGAAGAGCTTGAGCGTCAGGACGTAGCGGTCGCCCGGGCGTTGGATCGAGAGGTACCCGCGCTCGACCAGGCAGTTGAGCATGCGGAAGATCTCGCCCACCGAGCGCTCGAGCGTGCGCGCGACGTCGGCTTGCGAGAGGCCCTCGGGGTGGGCGCTCAGGAGTTCGAGGATGTCGAGGCCCTTCTCGAGGGCGGGTGCCCGGTAGCGTCCCGGGGTCTTCGGCGGTACGGTGGCACGGCGCGGCATGGGGGGCATCTCCGGGGCGCTGTGTTTTACGCACACAGTCCGATTTTCGCAAATACAAGATGCGGCGCCGCACCCCGGACCGTATCCATAGTGGCCTCCCCCATGCACCCCGCCCGCGCGCTCTGCTGCGTCCTCCTGCTCCTCGCCGGCTGTTCGAAGTCCGCTCCGGATGGCGCGAGCGCGAAGCCCGTGTACGCCGTGATCCCCAAGGGCACGACGCACGTGTACTGGAAGGCCGTCGAGCGCGGCGCGAAGGCGGCCGGCGCGGAGCTCGGTGTCGAGATCGCCTGGAAGGGTCCGCTGCAGGAAGACGACCGCGCGCAGCAGATCCAGCTCGTGCAGCAGTTCACCGCGCAACACGTCGCGGGCATCGCGCTCGCGCCGCTCGACCACACCGCACTCGTCGCGCCCGTGCGCGCCGCGCGCGAAGCCGGCATCCCGGTCGTGATCTACGACTCGGGCCTCGACGGCACGCCGGGCACCGACTTCCTCGCTTACATCGCGACCGACAACGTGAAGGGCGGCTCGATCGGCGGCGAGGAGCTCGCGCGCCTCCTGCCCGAGGGCGGTGACGTCGTGCTGCTGCGTTACCTCGTCGGCTCGGCCAGCACCGCGCAGCGCGAGCAGGGCTTCCTCGACGCGATCGGCAAGCACACGACGCTGCACTGCTCGGTCGACAACCGCTACGCGGGTGCGACCGGCGGCGAGGCCAAGACCGCCGCGCTCAACCTGATGGGCGAGCTGCGCAAGTGCAAGGGAGTCTTCTGCTCCAACGAGTCGGCGACCTACGGCATGCTGCTCGCGCTGCGGCAGGAAGGCCTGGCGGGCAAGATCCGCTTCGTGGGCTTCGACAGCTCGCCGCCGCTCGTCGAGGCGCTCAAGAACGGCGAGATCGACGCGCTGATCGTGCAGGATCCGCGCCGCATGGGCGCGCTCGCCGTGCAGACGCTCGAGGCGCAGCGCACGGGCGGCAAGGTCGAGACCACGATCGACACGGGCGTCGTGCTCGTGACGCGCGAGAAGCTCTCGGACCCGGCCGTTCAGAAGCTGCTCGAGTAGCGCGCCGATGCGGCTTTCGATCCGCGGACTGGCGAAGACTTTCGGCGCGACGCGCGCGCTCGACGGCGTCGACCTCGACCTGCGCGCGGGCAGCGTCCACGCGCTGATCGGCGAGAACGGCGCGGGCAAGTCGACGCTCTTGCGCATCCTCTCGGGCGCGCTCGCACCCGACGCGGGCACGCTCGAACTCGAGGGCCGGCCCTTCGCGCCGCGCAGCCCGCGCGAGGCCTCGCGCGCGGGCGTGCGCATGGTGCACCAGGAACTGGCGTTGTGTCCGGGGCTCTGCGTGCTCGACAACCTGCTGCTGGGCGAGGAGCCCGCGCGCTCGGGCTTCATCCAGCGGCGCGCGGCGCGCGAGCAAGCGCGCGCGGCGCTGGAGGCGGTCGGCCGGCCCGGGCTGCCGCTCGAGGCACCCGTCGCGAGCCTGCCGATCGCCGAACGCCAGCTGGTCGAGATCGCGCGCGCGCTGCGCGGCGAGCCGCGCGTCCTGATCCTCGACGAACCGACCTCGAGCCTGCCGCGCGAGGAACTCGCACGCTTGTTCGCGCTCGTGCGCCAACTCGCCGCGCGCGGCGTCTCCGTGCTCTACGTCAGCCACGCGCTCGAAGAGGTGCGCGAATTGTGCGAGCACTACACGGTGCTGCGCGACGGCCAGAGTGTCGGCTCGGGCGCGGTCGCGGACGCGAGCGAGCGCGAGTGGATCGCGCAGATGGTCGGCCGCGAGGTGCGCGAGCTCTACCCGCGCTCGCCGCGCACGCGCGGCGAGCGCGTTCTGCGCGGCGCGGGCCTCGAATTGCATCGCGGCGAGGTGCTCGGCCTGTACGGCCTGATCGGCGCCGGCCGCACGGAGCTCCTGCGCGGCCTCTTCGGCCTGGACGAGCTCGCCGGCGCGCACGCGCTCGAGTTCTGCGGCGAGACCGGCGCGCGCACGCCGCGCCAGCGCTGGAACGCCGGCGTCGGCTTCGTCAGCGAAGACCGCAAGAGCGAGGGCCTCGCGCTCGACCTGCCCGTCTCCGAGAATCTGGCGCTCGCGCGCATGGAGCGCTTCTCGCGCCGTGGTTTGATCGACCACCGCGCGCTGGCCTCCTCCGCCGCAACCTTCGCCGAACTGCTCGGAGTGAAGTGCAGCTCGGTCGCGCAGCGCTGCGGCGAGCTCTCGGGCGGCAACCAGCAGAAGGTCGCGCTCGCGCGCCTGCTGCAGGCCGGTTCGCACGTGCTGCTGCTCGACGAACCCACGCGCGGCATCGACGTCGGCTCCAAAGCTCAGATCTACGCCTGGATCGACCGCCTGGCCTGCGGAACGCAGACCAGCTCCCCCAAGGCCGTGCTGCTCGTCTCGAGCTACCTCCCCGAACTGCTCGGCGTGTGCGACCGCATCGCCGTCATGCGCCGCGGCGAACTCGGCCCCGCGCGCCCCGTCGCCGAATGGAGCGAGGAACGCCTGCTCGAGGAAGCGCTCACCCCCCCCGTAAAAAAACCAGCCCGCCTGGTTTTTTGACACCTGCCCCTCACCCCCCACCCTTCCCACTCCGCCCGCCCCACGCACTCCCGCCATGCCCCCCCGCTTCACCCGCAGCGCCGCATTCGGCCCGCTGCTCGGACTCGTCGCCGCCTGGGTGCTCTTCGCGCTCTGCGCCGGCGGCGACTTCACGGCACTCGCGAACCAGCGCCTGATGCTGCTGCAGACCGCCGTCGTCGGCACGGCCGCGATCGGTGCGACGATCATCATCGCCAGCGGCGGCATCGACCTCTCGGTCGGCTCCACGGTCGCGCTCGGCACCGTGATCGGCGCACTCGTCCTGCGCGCGCACGGCCCGATCTGGCTGGCCGCGCTCGCCTGCATCGCGACCGGCTGCGGCGCGGGCTTCCTGCTCGGCAACCTCGTCGTCGGCCGGCTCGCGGCGAGCCTCGCGCTCGTCGCCGGCGCGATCGGCGCGCTCTTCGCCGCGCGCGCCGGCACGCTCGCCGCGCTCGTGACGCTCGCGGTCGCGCTCGCCGCGGCACTCGCGCTCGCGCGTCAGCGCGCACGCCTCGCGCTCTCGCCCTTCATCGTGACGCTCGCCGCCTGGGGCGCCCTGCGCGGACTCGCAAAGGGCCTCGGTGACAACCAGCCGGTCTACCCCGACAGCACGGGCTGGATCGGCGACCTGCTGGGCGGGAGCAGTGCGCTGCCGCCCGGCGTGTGGATGCTGCTCGTGCTGGCCTTTCTCGCCTCGCTCTTCCTGCGCGACACCGTGCTCGGGCGGCACATCTACGCCGTGGGTTCGAACGAGGAGACCGCGCGCCTGTGCGGCGTCGACCTCGAGCGCACGCGCATGTGGGTCTACGTGATCGGCGTGGGACTCGCAGGCCTCGCGGCCCTGCTGCAGCTCTCGTTCCTCTCGATCGGCGACCCGACGACGGCGGGAGGGCTCGAGCTGCGCGCGATCGCGGCCGCGGTGATCGGCGGCGCGAGTTTGTCGGGCGGCAGCGGTTCGATCCTGGGTGCGCTGTTCGGCGCGCTGTTGATGACGGTGGTCGACAACGGCTGCACGAAGATGGGCCTCGACAACTGGGTGCAGGAGATCGTCACCGGCGGGATCATCCTCGCCGCCGTCGCGCTCGACCGCGCGCGGGCGAAGGCGCAGGGCTGGTCGGCGCGCCTTCTGGCGGGGGGGGGGGGCCCCCCCCGGGGGGGGGGGGGGGGCCCCCCCCGCCCCCGGGGGGGGCCCCCGGGGCCCGGCCGGGGCCCGCGGCCCCCCCCCGCCCCCCCGCCCCCCGGGGCCCGCCGGGGGGCCGGGCCCCGGGGGCCCCGGGGCGCCCCCCCGGCCCCCCCCCGGGGGGGCCCCGCCCCCCCGCCCCCCCCCCCCCCCCCCGCGCCCCCGGGCCCCCCGCGCCCCCGGCCGGGGCCCCCCCCCCCCCCCGGGGGCGGGGGCCGGCCCCCCCCTTCTTGTGGGGGGGGGGTGGCCCCCCCCCGCCCCGGCCGGGTTCCCCCCCCCGGCCCGGGCGGGGGGGAAGGGAAGTGGGGGGTTTCGGGGGGCCCGGCCCGGGGGGAGGGGGGGGGGCCCCGGGGGCCGGGGGGGCCCCCCCGGGGCCCCCGGGGGCCCCGGGCGCCCCCCGGCCGGGCCCCCCGCCCCCCCCCCCCCCCGCGGGGCGGGCGGGGCCCCCCCCCGGTTGGCCGGGGGAGGGGGGTTCCCCCCCCCCCGGGCCCCCCGGCCCGGGCGGGAGGGGGAAGGTTTTGCCGGGGGGAGAAGAGGCCCCCCGCCGGGGCGCCCGCTCGGGGGAAGGCCTGGGGGTTGGTGGCCCCGGGGCCCGGGCGGGGGGGGCGGCCGGGGGGGGGGGCCCCCCCCCGCCCCCGCGGGGGGTTCCCCCCTCGGGGCCCCCCCCCCCCCCCCCCCCCCCCTTCCCCCCCGTTTTTGTTCCCCCCCCCCGCCCCCGGGGGGGCCGCCCCCCCCCCGAAAGAGGGGGGGCCCCAAAAAAGAAGAAAAAAAAAAGGCAGCAAGGTCCCCCCCGAAGAGGGGGGTCCCGGGCCCCGGAAGAGGGGCCCCCCGCGGGCGGGGAGGGGGAGTGAGCCTTGGGCCAGGGGAGCGCGGGGGGGGCGCGGGGGGGGGGGGGGGGGGGGGGGGGGGCGGCGGGGGGGGGGGGGGGGGCGCTGGCCCCAGGCCACCCGGTCCGCGAGCGCGTCCCTACTTCCCGAGCTCGTACAAGTACTCGACGAACGACATCACCGCGCCGTCGAAGCCCTGCACGGCGGGGTTCGTCGATTCGATCACGTAGTACTCGTCCGGCGCATGCGCGCCGCTGCCGTGGCCGAGGCCGAAGTGGCCCGAGGCGAGCTTGAGCGGTTCGCCGGTGAAGACGTAGCCCGGATAGGAACCGGCGTTGCGCGGCCAGAGCAGCGGATCGATCCCGGCGCGCTTCAGCACCGCGATCTGCGCCTGGATCAACGCGGCGCTCGCCGGCGTGCTGGTCGGGTCGTAGCCGCCGGTGACGTTGACCTCGATGTCGCCGAAGCCGCGCTTCGCCAGATGCGCCTTGAGCGCCGCGACCGCATCCGTGAGCTTCATGTCGGGCACCAGGCGCAGATCCATCTTCGCCAGCGCGCGGTGCGCGAGGATCGTCTTGCCGCCCGGCCCGGTGTACCCGCCCACCAGTCCCTCGATATTGACCGTCGGTTGCGATTCGAGCCGCTCGTTCGCCTGCACCCAGGAGAGATCGTCGATCCAGTGCTGCACGCCGAGTTGCTTCTTGGCCTTGGCTTCGTCGCGACGCCTCGACGCCTCGGCGATCATCGCCTTCTCCGCCGCATCGAGCGGCCGCCCCTGCGGGTAGTCGTCGATCGTGATCCGATTGCCGTCGTCCGAGACGAGCGTCGCGAGCGCCTTCACCAGGTGCCAGGCCGGACTGTCGAGCATCGCCTTCAGCGAGGAATGCACGTCCTTCAGCGGACCGCGGCCCCACTTCTCCCCGCTCGCCACGAGTTCGAGTTCGACGACGCCCTTCGCACCGAGGCTGACCGTCACCAGGCCGTCGACATCCTGCGAGGCCGAGGGCATGAACACTCCAGAGCACTTGCGCAGCGCCGCTTCCACCTCGGGCCGGTGAACGAGCTCACCGATGTGCGTCGATCCGATCTCCTCTTCGCCCTCGGCGATCAGCACCAGGTTCACGGGCAGCTTCTCCCCCGCGCCGCGGATCGCGTGCAAGGCCGCGAGGAACGCAGCCTCCGGCCCTTTCTGGTTCACCGCGCCGCGCCCGACGATCACCTTGCCCAGACCGGGCTTGTCCACCAGGCGCGCTTCGAGCGGCGGCGAGGTCCATTCGGCCGGTTCGAACTGCTTCACGTCGTACATGAAGTAGAGCCCGACCGACTGCGCCGCTCCCGCATCGAGCGTGGCGAAGACACCCGGCTTGCCCTGCGTCTGGAGGATGGTCGCCTTCTGGAAGCCGGCGTCGAGCAGGAGCTGCGCCATGTGCTGTGCGCCCTCCGGATAACCGCGATTCTCGGCTGCGATCGCGGGCAGCGCGATCCAGTCCTGCAGGCGCTTGAGCGCTTCGTCGTGGCGCTTGGCGACCTCACGCTGGATCGCGGGCAGATCGGAAGCCTGCGAAACGCTCGCGCAGCCAAGGAGCGCGAGGGACGCGAGTGCGATGGGAATCGTGGAACGAGTCGAGGGGCTGAAGTTCACGCAGGGCTCCGCGGGTTCGTGATCAGGGGAGGATCGCGCGGGATGGTACTCGAAGGGCCGATGACACTGCGCGGGGCTGGGGCGAGCGCACGGCGAGCTCGCAGGCAGCGCGAGCGAAGCGGCCGAGGGCCTAGTAGACCTTCGGCGACAGCGACCAGCTCGACCAGAGCACGATCAAGGCGTAGAGCACGGTCGAAATCGCCCGCACCCCTCGCCCCGTGCGAGCCAGGAAGACCAAGGGCAGGAGCAACTCCGCGCCGAGAAACGCAGTCGTCGCCGATGCCAGACCCGTCTCGAAGATCGTCCGATCGACGAAAAGGGCCATGGCCGCGTAGCCCGATAGGGATAGCAGCCCGAAGCGCCCGTCCTGCTCGAATGCGTCCCCGAGCCGTTCGCCCGCCTCGAGCTCGTCTGCAGGCAGCACGAGCGCAGCCGCCACGAAGAGCAGCAGCGGGATCGCGATCATCGTCAAGAATTCGAAGAGGGACCAGGGCCGCTCGACGCGGGCCAGCTCGAGCACCGCCCACCAGAACTGCAGCTGCAGCACGAAGATCGAGAACGCCCATGCCAGCGGGATCCAGTCGATCACCGCGCGCCGCCGCGAGCGGAAGACGACGATCGCGCTCGAGAGGATGCGCGTGACCCCGAGTCCCAGGATCATCGAGATCGCGACGGAGATCCAACGGAAGGAGTCCATGAACCTAGCTCCTCATACCGGTCAGCATTTCAGCACCGTACCCGGAGCCCGATTCGCATCCGCGCGCGGGTTCGCGCGAGCTCGTGGTGGAGGAATTCCAGGCGCATGGCGTGGCGCAGAACCTACCACCGGCGGGCGCGTCGAGGAAAGCCGGCGCGCGCCCGTGCGCACCGGCACTCGCGCGCCCCGAGACGGCGCAATTCGCGGGCCGAGCGGCCTTCGTCCCTGCTCACGGCGCCGCACACGCGAGCCGATCACTTCGTGGCCGCAGCGACGAGGCACTCGCCCGGCGCCTCGAACCCGGCGGGCGATTCAAAGCCGCGCATCGAGCTTTCGACTTCGTTCCACGCGGACACGCGTTCCTGGTGAGGCAGGTGCGCCATCATCGCGTTGAAGGCACCGAAGGCTTCGCGCGCGACGCGCACGTACTCGGCAGAACTGGCCGCGCGGTGCGGCACCGGCACCGCGCAAACCTCGGGCTCGGCGAATCCGGCCTGACGCAAGAGGCCTTCGAGCACGCCGGACGCTCCCAGGCTGAACGGGCCGGGTTGCCCCGCGACGGGAGGCGGGAGTTGCGCGCGCCGGCGGAGGATCGAAGCGGGCAGCGCACCCCAAGGGTTCCGGTCGGGCGTGGAGAAGACGGCCAGCGCGACTCGACCGTTCGGTTTCAGAACGCGGCGCCACTCGCGCAGCGCGGTCACAGGGTGTGGCATGTACATCAGCCCGAGCCGGCACAGCACCGCATCGAACGCTGCATCCGGGAGCTCCAGTTTCTCGCCGTCCATGGCGCGCGTCTCGATCTGTTGAAGGCTGCGTTCGCGGGCGACCTGGCGCGCAAGCTCGACGATCCCTTCAGCTAGGTCGGTCGCCAGCACACGACCGCTGGGGCCCACTCGTTCGGCGGCACTGACCGCGGGCTCCCCCGCCCCGGTCGCGACGTCCAGGATGCTCTGACCTGGCTGAATGCGGGCCAGGTCGAGCATCTGGCGCGTGACCTCGCCGTACCAACGATCGAGAGTGGGATTCCAGCGCCGCCAGGCTGCGCCATCCTTGTTCCATTGCTCGCGCTGGGCGTGCTTGTACTTCGCTGCGTCGAAGGAAGGCTGCGGTTCGGCCACAGGAAATCCGCTTCTGCTTCGGACGTGGAGTTGGCCTGCCTCGCCTAACTCTTCTCTTCCAGCGCCTTCTCGATCGCCGCACGCAACTCCGGATCCTCGGGCTTGGTCGTGCTCGGGAAGAACGCGCGCGGTTTGCCGTCCTTGCCGACGACGTACTTGCCGAAGTTCCAGCCGGGCAGTTCACCGGTCGCGCCGCTCAGCAGTTTGTAGAGCGGCGACTGTCCCTCGCCCTGCTTGACCTTCACCTTCGCGAAGAGCGGGAAGGTCACGGAGTACTCCGTCGTGCAGAACTTGCGGATCTGCGGCGCCGTCCCGGGCTCCTGGCTGCCGAAATCGTTGCACGGGAAGCCGAGCACGTGAAAGCCCTTCGGCGCGAACTCGACATCGAGCTTCTGCAGTCCTTCGTACTGCGGCGTGAAGCCGCACTGGCTCGCCACGTTGACGATCAGCAGCACTTTCCCGCGGTACAGGCCGAGCGACTCGGGCTGTCCATCGAGATCGTCCACGCTGAGATCGTAGACACTCGACTTCGCGGCCTCGTCCGACTTCGGCACGTTGCTGGAGAAGAAGCCCGAGCACGAGGCGCACAAGAACACGAGCGGGAGCAGGCGAGCGAGGAGCATGCCCAGAGCTTCGTCCTTCGCCTGCGCGCGCGCAAGGCAGGGCTCGCGTGGTAGCTTGGCGCGCCACCCCGCCACGAGGAGTCGCCAACCGACCATGCCGGCCATTTCGTCCCTCGCCCTGCTCGCCCTCGCACTCCTGCCCGCTCCCGGTGGCCTGCGCTTCGAGGTCGCGCTCGGCGCGGGCCTCACGCCGCAGTGGAACTCGGGCCGCCTGCTGCTCGTGCTCGGCGATGCGAGCGACAAGGACCCGCGCCGTCGCATCGGCGAGACAGGCCTCGAGAATGCGCCGATCCTCGGCTGCGATGTCCCCGAGCTGAAACCTGGCCTCACCTTCGAGCTCGACGGCTCGAGCGCGATCGCGCCGATCGCGAGCCTCGCGGCGCTGCCCGCGGGCGACTACAGCGTGCAGGCCGTCTTCCGCTGCAATCCCGACCTGCGCCTCACGCGCGCGCCGGGCAACCTCTCGAGCGAACCCGTGCGCGTGCACCTCGACCCCGCGAACGCCTCGACCACGAAGCTCGAACTGACGCGCGTCGAGCCGCCTGAGGAGCTCCCCGCCGACACCGACGAGCTGAAGTTCCTGAAGTTCGAGTCGCGCAAGCTCAGCGCCTTCTGGGGCCGGCCGATGTTCCTGCGCGCGAGCGTGCGTCTCCCGCCCGGTTTCGCGACCGACACGGACGCGCGCTACCCGCTGCTCGTGCGCATCGGCGGCTACGGGCAGCGCTTCACGAGTGTCGGCCGCGGACGCGGGCGCACGGACGAGGAGGGCGACGGCCAGCGCTTCGTCACGCTGCAACTCGACGGTGCCGGCCCGCTCGGCGATCCCTACCAGGTCGATTCGGCCAACCACGGCCCCTACGGCGCCGCGCTGACCGAGGAGCTGATCCCTTTCGTCGAGCAGAAGTTCCGCTGCATCGGCGAGCCGCGCGCGCGCTTCACGACCGGCGGCTCGACCGGCGGCTGGGTCAGCTTCGCGCTGCAGGTCTTCTACCCCGACTTCTTCAACGGCTGCTGGTCCTTCTTCCCCGACGGCGTCGACTTCCGCTGCTTCCAGTTGGTCGACGTGTACGAGGACGCGAACGCCTACGTCAACCGCTTCGGCTTCGAGCGCGCGAGCAAGCGCAACGTGGACGGCGAGACCGAGTACACGATGCGCCACGAGTGCGGCATCGAGAACGTGCTCGGCGAGGGCGATTCCTACGTCTTCTCCGGCGGCCAATGGGGCGCCTGGAACGCGACCTACAGCCCGCGCGGCGAGGGCGGCAAGCCCATGGCGATCTGGGACCCGAAGACGGGAGCGATCGACAAACGCGTCGCCGAACAGTGGAAGAAGTACGACCTGCGCCTGGTGCTGCAGGAGAACTGGAAGACGCTCGGCCCCAAGCTCGCGGGCAAGATCCACGTCTACGTCGGCGACGCGGACGACTACTTCCTCAACAACGCGGTCGTGCGGCTGCAGCGCTTCCTCGAGAAAGCCAAGCCCGAATTCGGCGGCACGCTCCAGTACGGCTGGCGCGGCGGCCACGGCTGGACTCCGCTCTCGAGCGCGGACATGCTGAAGCAGATGGCGGCGCGCCTCGAAGCTGCGGCGCGCGCGAAGTAGGGCACGGCATGCGCGCGCGCACGCTCTGCTTCGCGGCCCTGCAGCTCCTCGCGAGAGCCCCCGCGCCGCCGGGGGGGGGCGGGGGGGGGGGGGTCGGGCGCCCGGGGGGGGGGGGCGGGCCGACCCAGGGCCGGGGGGGGGGGTGCCGCCGGGGGGGGGTCCTTCCGCCGGGGGGGGGCCGCCGGTGGGGGGGGGCCGGGGGTTCTTCCGGGGGGCGGTGCGGGGGGGGGGGCCGGGGGGGGGGGGCGGGGGGTGGCCCGGTGGGGGGGCGGGGGTGGGCGGGGGTGGGGGGGGGGTGCGCCGCCCCCGCACCGGCATCCCGTGCCCGGGAGCCCGCAGTGGCTCACGTACCCCGGCGGCGACGGGCCGGGAGCGGGCAAGCACATCGTGCTGATCGCGGCCGAGCAGGAGTACCGCAGCGAGCAGTCGATGCCGATGCTGGCGCGGATCCTCTCGCAGCGCCACGGCTTCGACTGCACGGTGCTCTTCGCACTCGATGAGGACGGCAACGTCAACCCGACACTGAAGACACGGGCCGACGACGAGAGCGTGGTGCACGACATCCCGGGCCTGGAGTCCCTGCGCACGGCCGACCTCGTGATCTTCTTCAACCGCTTCCTCACGCTGCCCGAGGCGCAGATGCGCTGCGTGATCGAGTACCTCGATTCGGGCAAGCCGATCTACGGCATCCGCACGGCCAATCACGGCTTCCTCGGGCCCTTCCCCTACGAGGTCGGCGGCGAGCAGGTGCGCTTCGGCGAGGACGTGCTCGGGGGCACGTTTCTCGAGCACCACGGCAATTGGCACGCCGATTCGACGCGCGGGATCCTGGTCGAAGCACAGCGCGCGCATCCGATCCTGCGCGGCATCGACGACATCTGGGGCCCCTCGGACGTCTACCGCACCTATCCCAAGGGCGGACATCTGCCCGAGGGCTGCACGGCGCTCGTGCTCGGCCAACCGCTGTTGGGCCGCAGTCACGACGATGCGCCCAACCCCGAGAAGGAGCCGCTGCCGGTCGCGTGGGTCAAGACCTGGACCACCTCCAGCGGCAAGCTCGCGCGCGTGTTCCACATGACGATGGGCAGCGGCACGGACTTCGAGAACGCGGGCGTGCGGCGCCTGGCGATCAACGCCGCCTACTGGTGTCTGGGACTCGAGGACAAGATCACACCGAACAGCAGCGTCGAGTTCGACGGACCCTACGAGCCGCTCGACACGGGCTTTGACTACGCCGAGCTCGGCGTCGTGCCCAAGCCGCCCTCAGCGTACCGCTAGTGATCTAGCTCACGTTTCGGGCGCAGGCCGGTCTGTGGATCCTGGCTCTCCGCGGGGGTGCGATCGCGCATCGCGGAGCGCAGTGTCTTCGGCAGATCCCCTGAACGAACCGCCGCGTTGGGCGATGTCGCGGCCGTCGCCCTTGCGCGGCTGGACCGGATCGACCTGGTTCGGAGTGTCGTAGACCTCCATCTCGCCCCCGAGCAACTCCCAGACGTTGCCCGCCATCTCGTGCAGACCGAATCCGTTCGCGGGGAACGTGCCGACGGGCGCGTGGATGACCCAGCCGTCCTCGAGCTCCGGCCAGAAGGCCGCATCCACCCACTTCGTCTTCCGGCGCTTCGCCGCCTGATCGGCGAGGTTGACCTTCCCGTTCAGGCTCGCGAGGTCGCGACCGGTCCACCAGGGCGTGTCCGTTCCGCCCCGGCAGGCGTACTCCCACTCGGCTTCGCTCGGCAGTGCGAAGCCCAGTCGTCTGCAGCATTCGAGGCAGTCGAACCAGCTGACACGCTCGACCGGATGCCGCAGGTCGATGGTCTTGTCATAGAGCACCAGACCGGCCGCGTACTGGCTGGGATTGTTGCCGGCGACGCGCAGCCACTGACCCTGTGTCATCTCGAACTTCGAGAGCAGGAACGGGCTCAACTTCACGCGGTTGACGGGCCCCTCGTCGTCCTGCGCATCGGGATCGTAGTTGTGACCCTTCGGATCCTTGCGCTGCGCGCCTCTCCAGAACGAGCCGCCCGGAAGGAGCACGAACACGAGTGCAGTCTCCGGGGTGAGGATGAGCACGCCGTCCGCGTCGCGCGCAGGCGCGACGCCCGTCTGCACATCCGCGAATTCCCACAGTCCAGAGGCAGGATCCGGTCCCAGCGGGATCAGCCCGCGTTGCGGCACGAGCCCCGCGCCACCGGGCCACTCGACTCCAAGGTAGGCCGGGCTCTTCGCGATGGCCGCGATCGCCTCCGACCACGCACGCCCTTCGGCTTCTCCCGAACGAGCGCGTTCGACGACCGTCGCGAGCTCGAGTCGGCGCGCGACTCCCAGACCGTGCTCAGGCGAGAGTCCGTCGATCAGGCCGGCCTGTGGGCCGCCGAAGTGCTCGAGATCTTGGATCAGTGTCTGCAGTTGCTCGTGCCAGTAGTCGTCGCCGCTCGCTTCCCCGTCGGAGCTCTCGGGGAAACGCCACGCGCGCCGGCGCGCGATTTCCGCCTCGAGCTCCCTGATCGCGAGTAGGAGCTTGTCGGCGCTCTGAAGCTGGGCGGGCTGGACCTGTCCGCTGGCGTCGCGCCAGATCGCCACGAAGCCGAGCAGCCCCTTGCGGAAGGCGTTGAGCCTCGGGCGCAGTTCCGGTGTGACCACTTCGTCGGCCCGCCCCAGTTCGAGCAGGGCCTCGTCGAATCGCCCGAGGTCTCCGTAGGCCTGGGCGAGGTTGGCGTGGGCTCGCACTCGCTGGTCCGGGGAGGCGAGTTCGAGGGCACGTTGTGAGAGCACCAGCGCGCGAACTTCCGTGCCTGGCACCGGTCCAGGCGAATCCATCAGGCGGGATGCTGCATCCATCAGCCCCTGTGCATCCTTCGGCAAGCCCTCTGTCGCGAGTTGCGCCTCGACCTCTTCCTGCTTCGGCCAGGGAGCACGCCTGAGCATGCGCTCGAAAGAGAGCGACGCGGTGCGCAGGTTCTCGAGGGTCGCCAGCTTCGGGTGTGTGGCGCGCTCCTGCTCGCGCTCCTCAGCGGTCTGCGGCAGCGCACGCGTCTCGATCTCGGCCAGCGTCGCGCGCAGGTCGGGAAGCTGGGCCGTCAGACGCCGGGCATCCTCGATCCAGCGCTGGTACTCGGTCCTGCGCTCTACGCCTGCGGGCCAGAGTTCGTCGGCTCGCCGCTGGAGGTCCGCGAGCGTCCGGAAGGCGCGCAGCTTGAGCACGTCCTGTTTCTCCTGCAACGCGACCGCCGCCTGTTCGTTGGCGCGCCGGCCGAGGATCGAGCTTACGACCACGCCGGCGACGAGGATCAGGATGCCGGCGAAGAGCGCCGCGGCGAGGCCCTGGTTGCGCCTGACCCACTTGCGCGCCTCGGCCCACGCCCCCGTCTCGTAGGCGCGCACCACGCGACCGTCGAGGAAGGCCGAGAGGTCCGCGGCGAGCTCCGACATGTCGGCGTAGCGCTTGCGCCACTCGCGCGACATCGCGCGATCGCAGATCGCGGCGAGCTCGACCGGGACCTCGGGCGCGAGCGCTCCAATCGGCGCGGGCGGGCCGGCGCGCACGCGCTCGAGCACCCTCTGGGAGCTGAGCTTCGATCCCCCCTCGAGGTAGGGCGCATGCCCGGCGAGCAGCTGGTAGAGCATCGCGCCGAGCGCGTACACGTCCGAGTGCGCCCCGATCTCGTCGAGGCGGCCGGCCGCCTGCTCGGGCGGCATGTAGTTCGGCGTCCCGAGCACGTCGCCGTCCATGGTGAGCAGCGGGGCATCGGGATCGTGCCCCGCGTCCAGCACGGCCGACGCGTCGGACGGGCGGATGTCCCTGCGATCAGGGTGCCCCGCGACGCGCGCGAGCCCCCAGTCCATCACGTGCACCTCGCCGAACTTCCCGACCATCACGTTCGCCGGCTTCAGGTCGCGGTGGATCACGCCCTTGTCGTGGGCGTAGGCCATCGCCTCGCACACGCGCAGCAGCACCTGCAGCGCGCGCGCCTGCGTCCAGTCGTGCCGCCCCGCGCGCACATGCTCGAAGACCACGCGCAGGTTCTCGCCGCGCACGAGCTTCATCGTGAAGTACACCTTGCCCTCGCGATCGAGGCCGAGCTCGTGCACCGGAACGATCCCCGGGTGGTCGAGCTGTCCCGTGATCTGCGCCTCCTCGAGGAAGCGCGAGACCTTGGAGCTCGAAACCGGAGGCGTATCGCCGTCCGCGGTCGCGTCGGCCCGGCCCAGGATCACCTTCATCGCGAGGAAGCGGCGCAGCTCCGTGTCCCAGATGCGCAGTACGGAGCCCATGGCGCCGTGTCCCACTTCCGAGTCGATGCGATAGCGCGCGTAGCGAGCGCCGGGCTTGGAGATCCGGCTGATCAAGTCCGAGGCTCGTTCGGCCTGCGAGACCTCCGGCTCGGGCCCAGGCAGGCTGACCTCGGGCATGCTCCCGCGGCCATGCTTGCGCTCGATCTGCTCGCGCAGGGTGGAGCCATCGCCGACCATCCGCGTCCAGAACGCCTCCTGACCGAGGAGTTTCTCGCGCAACGCAGGGTGTTGCCGCAGCAGTTCCTCGAATTCGACACCTCGGCCTTCCTGGCGCTGCGTGACCCACTCGGCAAAGACCTCCAGCGCGTCCCCGCTCGGGCCGGAATCGGATGCATCCATGGCTTCTCTCTCCCGATCTGCGCACATGCGCGTGCGCGTGTTCCAGAACGATGGTCAGGGGCGGCCTGGGTTTCCGCCTCCCTTGTTGAGAGCGCGGAAGTAGGACAACCTGCCTTTGCGGAGTCGCTCCCAGGCGGTCGATTCGCTGATCTCGAGCTTCTCCGCGATCATCTTGATGGGCAGCTCCTCGATCAGGAACATGCGCACGACCTCGCGGTGCTTCTCCGGCACGGCGGCGAGCGCGGCCAGCCGCGCTGCTTCATGCTCGCGCTCCATCGCGATCGCGCTGGGCGTGACCGAGTCGTGCGGAACGACCCCCGGAGCCGAACTCTGGCTCTCGGAACCGGGGATGGGCCTGGTGCGCCGCCCGCCGCCACGCTTCTCCGCATCCATCTTGCGCACGGCGTCCAGGATGCTGTTGTTCGCGATCTCGAGCAGCCAGTGCTGGAAGGCCTCCATCTCGCGCCACTCGTGCGAAGCGCGCGCGTTCCAGGCTCGCTTGAGTGTCTCCTGCCAGATGTCTTCGACCTCGCAGTACGCGCGCAGACGGCTGCCCATCCGCGCCTCGATCCACCTCTTGAGCGACTTCGGGCCCGCCCACTCGATGACGCGGTCCCAGCCTGCGCGGTCCCGAAGGGGCGAGTCTGAATTCTCCTGATCGCCGGGAAGCGAGCTCTGGGAAGTCATGAGCGAGCGAGAGCGCCGATTCTAGCAGTCGGCTGTGCTTGGGGATCGTGGAGGAATATCCGGGAATGTTCCGGAGTCGCGCCCGCGCGCTGCGCTGGAGCCCGTGGAGCCTCCGGACGGACTCCCCGTCCAGAGCGTCTCCCAGGCAACTTCCCCTTCGATCCACGGCCGTGGAACCCTCCCCGGCCCGTCGCACCCAGCTGAGGAAAGATCCCGATGAAGCAACACGTTCTTCCCCGCGTCCTGGTCTCCGTTCTCGCAGGAGCCTGTCTGGTCTGGAGCGTCACCGACACGAGCCCCCTGCAGGCCGCTCCGGACATGGGCGGCGGCCATGGAAACCAGTCCTTCGCCTATCCGCCCAATGCCCAGGTCCATGGCCATTCCCAGAGCTACTGGGAGGTCAAGTTCTGGCAGTGGGGCCTCGCGCAGCCGCTCGCGGATCACCCCTTCACCGACACGCCCAACTACGACGTCACGGAAGGACAGTCGGGGTCGATCTGGTTCCTCGCGTCGCCGGTTGGCGACAACCCGAGCGCTTCCTTCACGCGCACGTGCACGATTCCGGCCAACAAGTCGCTCTACGTGCTGCTCGTCGGCAGCGAGTGGTCGAGCCTCGAAGGCTACCCCACGGAGCAGGAACAGCGTGACAACGCCGCCTGGCAGGGCGATCACATCATTCCGTCCAGCATCAGCTGTACGCTCGACGGCGTCGCACTGGCAAACCCCGCGGCCTACCGCCGTTCGACGGCGCAGTTCGACTTCGACGCCCCCTCGCCTTGGATCTTCGGCGACACAGGCGGCACCGGCAGCGCGGTGGCCGATGGCTTCGGCATCGTCCTCAAGGAACTCGACCCCGGCCAGCACACGCTGCACTTCACCGCTCAGCAGCATTTCACATTCGATGAGGACGGCTTCGACCTCGACCTCTTCGTGAACACGACCTACAACATCACCCAGCTTGGTTGTGGCGGCGGCGGACATCACTGAGACGGGGCACTCCTCCCGAGACGATTGGGCAGGCGCGCCACGGCGCGCCTGCCTCTTCGGGCAGATTGGGCGCAGGCGACCCTCTCCCCCAACGCTGGTCAGCCGTCGCTAGCGGAATACGCTGCGCTCTTCCGGCGCCTCGCCGCGCAGGACGCGCACGACGTTCGTCGCGGTCGAGAGGCACAGCGCGCGGTAGGTCGCCGCCGTGAGCGAGGCGACATGCGGCGTGAGCAACACGTTCGGCAAGCCCAGCAGCGGCTCGTCCGCCGCCGGCGGCTCGACATCGAGCACATCCGCCGCGAAACCGCCCAGCTGGCCGCTTCCGAGCGCCGCGCGCAGCGCGGGCATGTCGATCAGCGCGCCGCGCGCGGTGTTGACGAGGCGCGCGCCGCGCTTCATCAGGCCGAACTCGGAGGGGCCGAGCAGGTTGCGCGTCGCGGGCGTGAGCGGCACGTGCAGCGTCACGACGTCGGCGGCCGCGAGCAGCTCGCGCAACGGGAGGATCGGATGAGGACACTCGCGCGAGCCGTGCGCCGCCACGCGCACCTGCATGCCGAAGGCCTCGGCCAGCTTGGCCACGCGCTTCCCGATGCTGCCGAAGCCGACGATCCCGAGCACGAGCCCGCCGAGCTCATCGCCCTGGTAGCGCCCGCGCTCCTCCCAGCGTCCCTCGGCCACGGCGCGCGCGTCGCGCGTGATGCCGCGCGCGAGCCCCAGCATCAGACCCAGCGTGTGCTCGGCGACCGTGTTCGTGTTCGCGCCCGGCGCGAAGATCACCGGGATCCCGCGCCGTGCCGCGGCCGCCGTGTCGAGGTTGTCGAGCCCCGCGCCGGCGCGCGCGATCACCGCCAGCGCGGGACAGCGCGCGAGCAGCGCCTCGGCGATCCTGCCGCGGCCGCGCGTCAGGATCGCGCGCACGAGAGTGAGATCCGCGGGCGGCTGGTTCGGATCGCTCGCGCGCACGAGCTCGGCTTGCGCCGCGAGTAATTCCTCCGCTTCGGCGTGCAGACTCTCGAGCAGCAGGATCATCGCGCGGTCTCGTGCCGCCCGACGCTCGCACCCGGCGCCATGCGGTAGACGCCCGGCTCGGGCTCGACGAGCTCATCGCTGAAGAGCGCCGGATCGATCACGGCACCCGCGACGCTGGCGATCTCGATCAGGTTGCCGTGCGGATCGCGCACGAACATCTGCATCTTGCCGCCGGGCAGCTTGCGCACGCGTCCCCAGGGCGCGAGATCGATGGCCCCGGCCGCTTTCGCACGAGCGAACACGCCCATGAAGTCGGGCAGCTCCATGCAGAAATGCGCGCGGAAGGGCCGCGCGTCGGCGATCACGTTCATGTGGATCTGCTGGCGCGCGTTGATGCGGAAGAACTGCGACTCGAAGCCCTGGTCGGGCGTCGGGTCGAGCGGCAGCCCGAGCACGTCGCGGTAGAAGGCGACCGCCGTCGCGAGATCGTCGACGTTGACGTTGATGTGCTGGATGTGCGCTTCGGCGTTCATGGCTGCGTGTAGCGCTTGACGAATTCCGGATCGGGTTCGACGCCCCAGCCCGGGCCCTGCGGCGGGAGCAGCGCGCCCTCGTGCAGCGCGAGGTCGATCGTCGCCATCTCGCGCAGGAGCGGTGCGCCGCCCATCGGCACCTCGACCAGCGTGCCCGCGGGGCTGGCGAGCGCGAGCGTGCGCGCGGCCTGGAACGAGATCGCGGAGCCCCAGCAGTGCGGCGCCAACTCCAGCCGGTGCGCCCAGGCGAGCGCCGCGATGCGCTGGCCCTCGCTGAAGCCGCCCGCGATGGCGAGGTCGGGCTGCAGCACGTCGAGCGCGCGACGCTCGAGCAGCTCGGCGAAATCGAAGCACGAGCTCTCACTCTCGCCGGCTGCGATCGGCAGCGTGGAGGAACGGCGCAACTCCGCCAGGCCGACGCGGTCATCCGAGGCGACCGGCTCCTCGACGAAGCGCAGGCCGTGCTCCGCGGCCGCGGCGCAGAAGCGCTTGCCCTCGGCCACGTTCAGCGTCCCGTGCGAGTCCACCATCAGCGCGACCGCCGGCCCGAGCGCCTTGCGCGCGGCCGCGACGCGCGCGAGGCTCCTCGCGAGGCCGCCGTCCATCGCTCCGATGCGCATCTTGACCGCGCGGAAACCCTGCTCGACGTAGCGGCCCAGTTCGGCGCCGAGGTTCTGCTCGTCGGCCCAGCCGCCGCTCGCATAGGCCGGGATCGAGGGCCGGCACGCGCCGCCGACGAGCGCGAGCACGGAGCAGTCGCGCGCCTTGCCCGCGAGGTCCCAGAGCGCGAGGTCGACGCCCGCGAGCGCCGCCATGTGCACGCCGCGGCGGCCCAGGATCGGCATCGAGCGCCCCGCGCGCAGCGCGAGCTCCGCGCGCGTGCCGTTCAACATGCGCGCGCCCAGTGCGCCGATCTGCGCGGCGTCCTGGCCCACGAGCAACGGCGCGAACTCCTGGTTCACGATCGCGCACAGGGCGGCACCGTTGCCGCTGCTCCCGACTGCGGGCTTGGCCTCGCCGTAGCCGACCAGGCCCTCGTCGGTGCGCAGCGTGACGAGCACGCCGTCGAAGGCGCGCAGCTGCCCGAAGTCCGAGCGATGCTGCTTCTCCGCGGGCAGCGGAACGTGCAGCCAGACCGCCTCGACGCTCGAGATCTTCACGCGTTCAGCGGATCAGCGGGAGGAGCGTCTTCGCGGCCGTCTCGTAGAGCATCGTGTAGTACTCCTCCGAGAGCAGGCTCGAGCCGTGGTCCTGGATGAACTTGAGCTGCTCGGGCGAGATGTCGACCGGGTTCGTCTCGACCTGGTTCTTCCAGGGCGAAACGGGCGTGCGGTCGATCGGCGCGACGGACTCCATCGTCAGCGCGCCCGTGTAGCCGACCTCCTTGAGCGTGCCGACGAACTTGGCCCAGTCGATCGCACCCATGCCCGGCGCGAGACGGTTGTTCTCGGCGACGTGCACGTCGGTCAGGCGCGAGGCGCAGGCGCGGATCGCCGCGTGCATGTCCTTCTCCTCGATGCACATGTGGAACGCGTCCAGGCACACGCCGCAGTTCGGACCGACGGCCTTGGCCAGCGCCAGCGCCTGGTCGGCGCGGTTCAGGAAGTAGGTCTCGAAGCGGTTGAGCGGCTCGAGCGCGATGCGAATGCCGTGCTTCTCGGTCAGCGCGTAGACCTCCTGCAGCCCGGCGATGACCCACTTCCACTCCTCCTCGGGCGTGCCGTCGGGCACGACCTTGCCGACCGTCGCCGGCACGATCGTCATCTCGGTGCCCTCGAGCTCGTGGATCATGTTCGCGACCGACTTCATGTAGTCGACCGTCGCGGCGCGCTGCTTGGGGTCCTTGGCGGCGAGGTTGCGCTCGCCCAGCGTGAGCGTGACCGCACCCCAGCAGCGGATGCCGTGCTGCTTCAGCAGCGGACGGCAGTGCGCGGGCGGATACTGCGTCGGCTCGCCGCTGATCTCGATGCTCTCCCAACCCAGGCGCTTGATGCGCTTGAGCGTGATCTCGATCGGTTCGGCGCGCATCCAGTTGTGTGTGGAGAGGTGCATGGCAGAGGACTCCGAGGGCGGGGGATGGAGGAGCGGCGGGCCGAGGGACGATAACCGATCGCGCCCCGGGCGTCATTGCGGCTCTGCGCCCGTGCCCCGGGGGCGGAGCCCGGGGGGGGCGGCGTAGCATCGAATCCCCCGTATGCTCGCCGCTCGCCGCAGGCGCTGGCTCCTCGCGCTCCCCCTCGTGCTGCTCGTCGCCGTCCTCGGCACCGAGCTCGCCACGCGCGTGATCGACGTCGCCAAGGGCCAGCCCTGGAGCACCGACGAACTGCGCGCGAGCCTCGAAAACGAGTGCCGCATCCTCTCGCGCCGCGCGTTCCTCCCCGGCGCGGAGCAGACCGGCGGGAAGGAGAGCGAGCAGCAGCCTCTCGCGCCCGGCACGCCGATCCTGCAGCCCTACACGGGCTGGGAGCACGTGATCACGCACTCGCTGATCGAACGCGAGGGCGAGTACTACCGCAGCCCGGAGTCCAAGAGCACCTACGACATCTGCATCCTCGGCGGCTCGGTCGCGCAGGCCTTCGGCGAGCTCGGCGCGCAGCGCCTGGTCGAGTGCCTGAAGCGCGATCCGCGCTTTGCACAGCGCGAGCTGCGCGTGCACGGTTTCGGCTTCGGCGCCTACAAGCAGCCGCAGATGACGATGTTGCTCGCCTACCTCTTCGCGCTCGGCCACGAGCCCGACGCGGTGATCGAGATCGACGGCTTCAACGAGGCCGCGCTGGGCTTCCACAACGCCTCGCTCGGCGGGCATCCGCTCTACCCCTACCTCGCCGGCTGGGCCAGCGCGAGCAAGGGCCTGCGCCCGGACTGGGACCTGGGTGACTTGATGCACGAGGTGCGCGCCGCGCAGGAGCGCGCGAGTTCCTTCGCCGAGGGCCTGCGCGCTTCGATCTTCTCGCACAGCGCCTTCGTCGCGCACCTGGGTCTTGCGCACATCCACCGCCTGCGCAACGACTACGCGGAGAAGTACAAGACCCTCGAACGGCACCTGCAGACCGGTTCGAAGGGCGGCGAGTTCATGGGCCCGGCCTTCGACCGCGAGCCCGCGGCGCTCGTGAATCTGATCGTGCGCTCCTGGGAGGAGTGCGCGCGCGACCTGCACGGCATGTGCGCCGAGCACGGCATCGACTACCTGCACGTCCTGCAGCCGACGCTGCACGACACCGGCAGCAAGACGCTGACCGAAAGGGAGCAGGCGGGCTCGAGCGCCGGCGAAGAGTGGATCGCGGGCGTGCACGCCGTCTATCCGCGTCTGCGCGAGGCCGGCGCGCGGCTCGAGCAGCGCGGGATCGCGTTCTACGACGCCTCGCTGGTCTTCCAGGAGCACACCGAGGACATCTACGTCGACCTGTGCCACTTCCGCGAGCACGGCAACGAGATCTTCGCCGAGGCGATCGCGCGAGAGTTCCTGGCGCGCCTCCCGAAGAAGTGAGCGGCTAGACCTCCGCCAGTTCCTTCTCGTCCGCGCGCGAGATCACCGCGCCCAGGCCCGCGAGGCGCTCCTCGATCCGCTCGTAGCCGCGGTCGATGTGGTACACGCGGTGCACTTCGGTCGTGCCCTCCGCCACCAGGCCCGCGAGCACCAGCGCGGCGCTCGCGCGCAGGTCGCTCGCCATCACCTGGGCGCCCGAGAGCTTCTCCGTCCCCTGCACGATCGCCGTCGTGCCCACGCGGCGGATGTTCGCGCCCAAGCGCGCCAGCTCCGCGATGTGCATGTAGCGATCGGGGTAGATCGCCTCGTCGATCACGCTGATGCCGTCCGCCAGCGTCATCAGGGCCATCCACTGCGCCTGCAGGTCGGTCGGGAAGCCCGGGTGCGGGTGCGTCGTGACGTCGGTCGCCGCCGGACGGCGCGAGGGATCGCGCGGGTGGTAGGGCTGCGTCTCGATCCAGTCCACGCCCGCGTCGAAGGGCACGCGCGCCTCCCACATCCTGTCGAGCAGCGCGGTCAAATGATCCGGCCGGCAGTTCTCGACGCGCACCTTGCCGCCGCTCATCGCGCCGGCGATCACGTAGGTGCCGGCCTCGATGCGATCGGGGATCACGTTCCAGTCGGTGCCGCCGAGCTGGCTCACGCCCTCGATCTGGATGCGCGGCGAGCCCAGGCCCTTGATCTTCGCCCCCATCTTGAGGAGGCAGTTGCCGAGGTCCTCGACCTCCGGTTCGCAAGCGGCGCCGTGGATCACGGTGCGGCCCTTGGCGAGCGTCGCCGCCATCATCACGTTGGCCGTGCCGAGCACGGTCGAGCCCATCGGGCCGGCGAGGTGCATCTCGGCGCCGCGCAGGCCGCCCGGAGGCGCTTCAGCCAGCACGTAGCCGTGTTCGATCTTGACCCGCGCGCCGAGTGCGCGCATGCCCTTCAGGTGCAGGTCGATCGGGCGCACGCCGAAGACGCAGCCGCCCGGCAGCGAAACCTGCGCGCGGCCGGTGCGCGCGAGCAGCGGCCCGAGCACGGTGACCGAGCCGCGCATCTTGCGCACGTTCTCCCAGTCGGCGAGCTCGACCGGACGATTCGAGGCGTGCAGCTCGACCGAGCCGTCGGAGTTGCGCTCGGCGGAACACTCGAGATCGCGCAGCACGGCCATCATCGTGTTGACGTCGGAGAGCAGTGGCGCGTTGTTGATGCGCAGCTTCTCCTCGGTCAGCAGCGCTGCCGCGAGGATCGGCAGCACGGCGTTCTTCGAACCGCAGACCTTGACACTGCCCTCGAGCGGATGACCGCCCTGGATGACCAGCTTTTCCAAGTTGAAGGACCCCTCTTCGCTTCCTGACGACCGTTGTTCGACTAGCCCGGGAGCATGCGCCCGAGCTTCTTCCCGCCCAGCACGTGCAGATGCAAGTGCGGCACCTCTTGCCCGGCGTGCTCGCGCGTGTTCGCGATCAGACGCCAACCCTGCTCGAGCTTCTCCTGCCGCGCAAGGCGCGCGGCCACCGAAACCAGGCGCCCCGCGAGCGCCTCGTCCTCGAGTTCCCAGAGCGAGGCGATGTGCACCTTGGGGATCACGAGGATGTGCACCGGCGCCTGCGGCCGGATGTCACGGATGGCGAAGACGAGCTCGTCTTCGTGGAGCTTCTGGGAAGGGATCTCGCCTGCGGCGATGCGACAAAAGATGCAGCTCATGTGTGCTCCCGCGTGTGGGAGTTCGAGTGCTGGGTACCAACTCGCGGGAGGCGCTTCCAAGCGCCGTGCACGCGGAGGCCTCCAAGTCGTTGCGCCACGGAGAGTTGCAGGAACGCCCCGGCGGGGCTCCGGGCGCGCTCCCGTCCGGCCGCCCCCCGCCCGCCTCGCTTGACGCCCCACTCGCACAGCCCCTATCATCCCGAGTTCGCGAACGGCCTTCCCCGCCTCCCGTGCACCCCGCACGCGCGGGCTCCGGGCCTTCGCACACCGCCGATGAGCACAGAATCCACCCAAGGCGCGACCGCCACGGTCGAAGTCAACGCGTTCGACATCAAGACCAGCCCCGTCCCGAGCTTCGGCGCGCTGAGCCTCGCCCGCGGAGAGGTCTTCCGCGACCCGCACGCCTTGAGCTCGTTCCGCTCGCGCGTCACGCAGCTCGCCGACGAAGGCGAGGAAGGCCGCCGCAAGGGCCTGGGGCTGTGGATGCTGGCCGACTACGCCGCCGCGGCGCAGACGCTCGCGCGCTATGAGTCCGACCACGTCGCGGCCTTCACGCGCGCCAAGGCGCTGATGGCGAGCGGCCATCCCGCCGAAGCGGCGCCGGTCTTCGAACGCCTCTCCAAGACCTTCCCCGAGGAGGCCCGCCCGCGCGGCGGCCTGCTCGAGGCGCGCCTGGAGGCGGCTCTGGCCAGCGGCGACGCCGATGCGGCCCTCGCCGGGCTGGAACGCGGCCTCGCGGACGCGCCCGCCTCCTTCGCGACCAGCGCGGAGGGTTTGTACCTGCGCGGACGCGCCGAAGAGCTGCGCGGTGAGGCCGAAGCGGCGATCCAGAGCTACGACGAGGCGCTGCTCGGCGACCCGACGCACCGCTCGGCGCTCTTCCGCATGGGCTACCTGTGTGAACGCGCGGGCGAGGAAGACCGCGCGCTCGACGCCTACCAGCAGCTCGGCGCGATGCTGCCGATCGACCGCAACGTGCTGATCAACCTGGGGATCCTGTACGAGGACCTCGGCCGCGATCAGGAGGCAGCCGCCTGCTACGACGTCGCGGTGCGCCACTTCCCCACAGACCGGCGCCTGCGCCGCTTCCTCGACGACGCGCGCTCGGGGATGAACATGTACTACGACGAGGATATGGAGCGGAAGGAAGACCGCCTCAACCAGATCCTGCGCATCCCGATCACCGACTTCGAGCTCTCGGTGCGCGCGCGCAATTGCCTCAACAAGATGAACATCCTCACGCTCGGTGACCTGGTGCACCACACCGAGCAGGACCTGCTCTCGTACAAGAACTTCGGCGAGACCTCGCTGGCGGAGATCAAGGAGATCCTGACCAGCAAGGGCCTGCGCCTGGGCATGGGCCGCGAGGAAGCGGTCGCCAGCATCGAGGCCGCGCGCCGCCGCCACGGCGTCGCCGACCCCAACGACGTGATGAACAAGGCGGTGACCGAGCTCGAGCTCTCGATCCGCTGCCGCCGCGTGGTCGAGGCCATCGGCTGCATCACGGTCGGCGACATCACGCAGCACACCGAGGAGGAATTCCTCGGCATGCCGAACTTCGGTTCGACCTCGCTGCAGGAGCTCAAGACCAAGCTCTCCGAGTACGACCTGCGCCTCAAGCCCAAGACCGTCTGAGGCGGACGTGTACGACTTCCTCGAGGGCGAGGTCGCGCAGCGCTCGGCCGCGCGCCTGGTGCTCGTGGTCGGCGGCGTCGGCTACGAGCTCTCGATCCCGATCGGTTCGCGCTTTCCCAACGCGGGGCGCACGCGTGCCTGGACGCACCTGGTCGTGCGCGAGGACGCGCATCTCTTGTGCGGGTTCTCCGAGCGCGAGACGCGCGAGCTCTTCCGGATCCTGATCCAGGTCAAGGGCGTCGGGCCGGTCGCCGGCCTTTCGATCCTCTCCGGCATCGAGCGCGAGCCGCTGCTCGCGGCCATCGCCGAGGGCGACGTGGCCGCGCTGACGCGCATCAAGGGCGTCGGGCCGAAGACCGCGGGCCAGATCGTGCTCGACATGAAGGAGAAGGCGCTCAAACTGCGCGCCACGACGGCCGCGCCGGGGGACCCGGGCCTGCTGCAGCCGGCCCCGCGCGGCGACGCGCTGCTCGAGGACGCCGTCGCGGCGCTGCTCTCGATCGGCTACTCGGAGAAGGAGGCGCGCAAGAGCGTCGAGCGCGCCGCCGCGAAGGGCTCGAAGAAGGACCTCGAATCGCTGCTGCGCGCAGCACTCGCGGGCTGAGGACTCGATGCCCGGAAAACGAGCCTCGATCCTGGTCTGCGACGACCTCTCCCCCGCCGCGCTGGAGATCTTCCGCGCGCGCGGCTTCGAGCCCGTCGTGGCGCTCAAGCAGACCGAGGATCAACTCGTCGAACGCGTGCAGGCCGGCGTGCAGGCGCTGGTCGTGCGCTCATCGACCAGGGTCACGCGCCGCGTGATCGAGGCCGCCAGCGATCTGCGCGTCGTCGGCCGCGCGGGCGTGGGCGTCGACAACGTCGACTGCGACGCCGCCAGCGAGCGCGGCGTGGTGGTGATGAACACGCCCACGGGCAACAGCACGACCACCGCCGAGCTCGCGATCGCGCTGCTGCTCGCGCTCGCGCGCCACATCCCGCGCGCCGACCGCATCACGCGCTCGGGCTCGTGGGAAAAGAAGGCGCTCACCGGCAGCGAGATCACGGGCAAGACACTCGGCATCGTCGGCCTGGGCCGCATCGGACGCATCGTGGCCGAGCGCGCACTGGGACTGCGCATGCAGGTGCTGGCCTTCGACCCCTACCTCGATCCGAAGCTCGCGGCTCCCGTTCCGGGCGTCGAGTTCGCGGCGCTCGACGAGCTCTGCGCGCGCGCGGATTTCGTCACGCTGCACGTGCCGCTCTCCGACGCTACGCGCAACCTCGTCTCGCGCGAGCGCATCGGGCTCATGAAAAAGGGCGCGCGCCTGGTGAACTGCGCCCGCGGCGGTCTGGTGGACGAGGCCGCGCTGCTCGAAGCGCTCGAAGCAGGCCGGCTCGCCGGCGCCGCGCTCGACGTGCTCGAGGAGGAACCGCCGCGCCAGGGCCACCCGCTCGTCGGCCGCGAGGACGTGATCGTGACGCCGCACCTGGGCGCTTCCTCGCACGAGGCGCAGCACGCCGTCGCGGTCGACGTCGCGCGCCAGATCTGCGACTTCTTCGAGCTCGGCGTGGCGCACAACGCAGTCAACCTGCCGGCGGTCGGCGCCGACACGCTGCGCGCGCTCGCGCCCTGGGTGCAGCTGGCGGAAAAGCTCGGCGCCTTCCTGGCGCAGGTCACGCAGGGCCCGCTCGCGCGGCTCGAGCTCACGCTCGCGGGCGAGATCACGCGCGCGGACACGCGCCACCTGCCGCTGGCGCTGCTGGTCGGCGCGCTGCGCCACCAGGGCCTCGACGCGGGCGTCAACTTCGTCAACGCGCCAATTTTCGCGCGCGAGCGCGGCCTCGAGCTGTTCGAGAACCGCCACGAGGAGCACGCCATGTTTCAGAGCGCGCTCGAGGTGACGAGCCGCGCGGCGAACGGCGTGAGCCACCACGTCACGGGCACGCTGCTCGGGCGCGCAGCGCTGGTGGTCGAGTTCGACGGGCTGCGCCTGGACCTCGAAGCGCAGGGTCCGCTGCTCCTCACGCGCCACGCCGACCAGCCGGGTGTCGTCGGTCTGCTCGGCGGCGTGCTCGGCCGCGCCGGCGTCAACATCCGCAGGATCGAGCTCGGCCCGCGCGCGCAGGGCGACGGACTCGCGACGGGCGTGCTGGCGCTCTACAGCGAGCCCTCGGCGGAAGCGCTCGCGGAGCTGCGCGCGCTCGGACCGCTGCGCGAGGTCATGCTGGTGCGCCTCTAGCGGAGCGCCAGGACTCGCACAGCTCGTGCGCAGCCCCGCTCCAGCTCGGCTGTTCGAAGACGAAACCCGCCTCGAGCAGCCGTCCGGGCACCACACGCCGGCTCTTGAGCACGAGCTCGGTCTCCGTGCGCATGCACAGCGCCCCCAGTTCGAGCATCCACTTCGTCGCCGGCAAGCCGACGCGCGCGCCCCAGGCCAGGCGCAGCTCGCGCATGAACTGCGCCTGCGGCAGCGGCTCGGGCGCGCTGAGGTTCACGGCTCCACGCACCTCCTCGTGCTCGATCAGCCAGCGCAACGCGCGCACGAGATCCGCGTGGTGCAGCCAGGAAAGGTACTGTCGGCCGTCCCCCCAGCGGCCGCCCAGACCGCGGCGCACCAGACCGAGCAGCACCTCGAAGATGCCGCCGCGGTCGGGGCTCATCACCATGCCAAGGCGCAGCGCGAGCTTGCGCGTCCGCGGTGTCGGCGCCCGGTCCAGCGCGCGCTCCCAGGCCTGACCGACCTCGGAGCCGAAGTGCCAGCTGGCGGGCACGCCCGTTTCGCTCCCGCCGAGCAGGCCGCTGCGTTCGTCGTTGGGCGCGTCGTAACGGTGCGCGTAGATCGTGGCCGTGCTCGCCTGCAGCCAGACGCGCGGTGGATGCGCGACTTGTGCGATCGCCTCGCCCAGCACGCGCGTCGAGTCCACGCGCGAGCGCAGGATCTCGGAGCGGTTGTGCGCCGTGTAACGGCAGTTGACGCTGCGGCCGGCGAGGTTGATCAGGACGTCGCAGCGCTCGAGCTCGCGGCACCAGGGCCCGAGTGTCGCGGCGTCCCAGAGCACGCCGCCGCTCGAGCGGCCGAGCGCGACGACCGTGTGGCCCTCGTGCGTGAACGCGCGCGCGAGCAGCTGGCCGATCTGGCCCGAACCGCCCGCGAGCAGGAGTCTCATCGCGGGCAGACTAGGCCGCCCGCGAATTCGCGTCCAGGCCGCTACGGCCCGTTCAGGAAGCCCGAAGTGTTCCCCTGCGCGGCCCCGTTGGCGTCGACCCACGAGTCGAGCACGATGCCTGTCGCCGGGTCGGTCAGCTTGCGCACGAGCGTCAAGCCCAGCGGACCCGCCAGTTCAGGGTCACTGCAGCCGTCGCGCAGGGCCTGGCCCATCGCGCGCGCGGCGGAGTCGAGCCAGGTGTGGTTGTTCGAACCTTGCGCGATGCCGTTCTCGTCCACGATGCGGTCGAGATCGAGCGCCGTCAGGTTGACGTCGAAGTAGCTCGAGGGCGCGACGCCGTCGGTGCCCTTGCGGTTGGCGTTGTTGTCGAGCGGGTTGATCGGCCGTCCCGCGGCATCGAAGAGGAACAGGCCCGTGCCCAGTCCCGCCGCCATGTGCGCGAAGAAGGGCGAGTCGTTCTGGTTGCCAGTGTTCTTGCCCAGCTGGTTCTTCAGCAGCGTGAAGTCGAGCGAGCCGAAGTTGCCGGTCGACATCGCCGTGCGGAAAGTGTCGTACTGCGTGCCGTAGTTGGCGATCGACTCCGTCGTCAGGTGGCACGCGACGCAGTAGCGCGGGCCCTCGCGCGTGGCGCTGACCTTGCCACGGATCGAGTGCGCCATGATCGCGTTGTGCGAGAGCGCGGGGTACTGGACCGCGGGGTTGTTGCCGCCGCCGTTGCGGTCGGTGAAGGTGAATACCTGGCTCAGGTCGCCATTCTTGTCCTGCCAGCGGAAGAAGACCTTCGTGTTGGCGCTGAACTGCGTGATCTTGCCGCTCGGGCCGACACCCAGCTGGAAGAAGAGCGGCGACTGGTAGGTGAAGTCCGCCGTGCGCTGCTTGAACACGATGCGCTCGCCTGTGATGTTGCTGAAGTTGTTCCCGGTGTTGTACTCGCCCGAGAGGTGGCAACCCATGCAGGTGTTCGTCCACGAGCCGTGGCAGGACGCGCAGTCCATGCGGTCGGTGTGGCTGAAGCCGGCGGTGAAGCCGCTCGTCTGCTTGGGACCGACGCCGTTGGTGGCCGTGTTGTCGCAACGGCCCATCGCGTAGGAGGCCAGCGGGTCGTAGATCGGATCGCCTGTCGTCGGGTGCGTACGGCCGCTGTCGGCGACCGTGTCCTTGGTCTGCGGGATGTAGTGCAGCGCTCCGGTCAGGCGGCTCTTGAGCCAATAGTTGCCGTTCTGGTCCTTGGTGACGTGCTTGAGCTTGTTGCCCTTGCCGTCCACGGCGACCTGCGCGGCGTGGTTGTCGTAGTCGGTGCCCGCGACGGTGCTCGCGTAGGCTTCGATCGTGCCGTGGCAAGCCTCGCAGGTGATGCCGACCTGCTGTTCCATGCGGCTCGAGATCGTGAAGCCCGGCGTCGAAGTGTCGCCGCCGTGCAGGTCGAAGCTGCCGTGGCAGTCGATGCAACCCATGCCGGCCGCGTAGTGCACGTCCTCGGGCGTGTCGTCGCGTCCGTCGCCGTCGTAGTCCTCGAAGTCGAGATACTGGTTCGCGTTGCGGCCGTTGAAGGTCTGGTTGGCGATGACCGGGTCGAACAGCTCGGTGTTGTTGGCGGTGTTCTGGAACGAGACCGGGTTGGCCGGGTATTGCACGTGGTTGCGCACGTCCTGGTTCTGGTCCAGGCGCACCCCCCAGTACTGCATCACGGTGCGGTTCGAGCCCTGGTGGCAGCCCGCGCAGGCGTGGTCGCCGATGCCCTGCACGACGCCGCCGCCCTGCTGCGCGCGCGCGACGCTGACGATGCGATGCGTGAGCACGTGCACCTTCTCAGGCGCCTGGATCGCGTCGGGGTTGGCGGGCTCGGTCTTCACCACGTTGGGATCGCTCGACTGGCTCTTGCCGTCGATGCCAAAGCGCATGTGGCAGGCCGAGCAACCCGAGGTGCGGAAGTCGCCGGCGCGGTTGTTCTGGCCCGCGCTCCCCAGGTGGCAGTCGCCGCAGGTGAAGATCACCTGGTCCTGGTACAGGTGCGCGAGCGGCGAGTTCGGGTCGAGCGTGTGGTCGGAGTTCTGGCCGTTCGCGAGCACGTTGGCCAGATAGGCGTTGTTGTTGAACACCGCGTCGGGGCCGGTCGCGTTGAAAACGGCCCATTCGGTCGCCTCGACCAGGCTGCCGACATCGCCGACGTCCGCCGAGGGAATCGAGAAGTTCGGATCGGTGATCGCGCGGAAGCCGATGTCGGCCGCGGTGTCCTGGTACAGGCCCTGGCTGCCCGCGACGAGGTTCGGCTCGCCGGCGTGGTACGTCGCGCCCGAGAAGAAGCCCGCCTCGGTCGCGAGCAGGCTCGAGCCCACGTCCTCGGCGTGGTTCGTGTGGCACTGGCCGCAGCCCCTGCCGATCGTGACGATGCGCAGGTCGCCCGGGTTCACGAACTGCAGGTAGTCGAGCGCGGTGTACGTCTGGCCGTCGACGACGTAGTCGGCGAACTTGTCCAGACCCGTGAGCGTCAGCCGGTTGAAGTAGGCCTTCGCGTTGTTGTCCTGAAAGGTGCGATCGCCGACCGCAGGCGGCGGCGGCACGTGGCTCGTGAGCTCGTCCGTGCCGTTGGGATTGCCCCCGTGGCAGGTCGTGCAATCGAGCGCGCTCGCGTCGGTGCCGAAGGGGTGCGGGTTTTCGATGCCCGTCCCGGTGTAGTTGCCCTGCAGCGCGCCGTTGTGGCACAGCATGCAGGAGGAAACGGTCTGCGGCTGGAGCGTGCCGGTGTCTCCACCGCCGCAGGCCGCGAATCCGGTAAGAACGAGCGCCGCCGCGAGGCGGGTGATGGCTTGGTGCCGCATGCCTTCTCTAGTGCTCCGCGCCTGCCAGCGCGTGCTCCCCTCCATTTCGCAACATCGGCAGCGTCCGATGCCGATCTTGAAACGAACTAGTGCACTTCCGCCTGCTGCCAGGTGCTCGGCACGTGGCAGCGGCCGCAGTGGTCCACCCAGCCCAGGCCGAGGTGGTTGGGGTTGGTCGCGAGCGCGAGGTCGCTGCGGTGGCAGCTGACGCACTCGGGGTCAGCCGGAACGAACTTCCCGACCTCCGCGCCCGGGTGGCAGCGCCAGCAGGCCGCGACCGCGTGCACGCCGGAGAGCGGGAAGCGCGTGTGCTGGTGCAGCTCGACCATGCCGACGGGCTCCCAGCTCGCCTGCTGGTGGCAGCGCGTGCAGTCCGGACCCAGGCCGCCGCGGTGCACGTCCGCGTGGCAGCCGGCGCAGCCCAGCACGGCGAAGGAGCCCGCGGGCCCGCGGTCGTTGTGGCAGCGCAGGCACTGCGCCCGCGCGTGCGCGCCCTCGAGCGCGTAGCCGGCTTCCTTCTCGTGGTCGTATTCGAACTCGGGCTTGAGCGTCTGCCACTCGTTCGCGACGTGGCACAGCGAGCAGTCCGCGGGGAAGCTGTCGTGCGGCAGCACCGGGCCCAGGCCCGACCACCACAGGTGGCGCGGCACGCTCTCCGAGCCGCGGATGGCGCACGCGCCCAGCCAGAGCAGCAGGACCGCGAGCAGCAGGCTCCCCTTCGATCTCGACGTCATCGCGCTCATCAGAAGCTCCTCGAGAGGTAGATGCCCGCGGAGATGGCGTCCTCCTCCGCGTAGTGCAGCCACTCCGCGTGCGCGGAGAAGCTCCAGCCGCTCGCGCTGTGGAAATCGCGCGAGAGGCGCACGCGGTGCTGCGGGATCTGGTCGTTGGCGGCGCTGAAGCCGGTGAGATCGTACTGCTCGAGCTCGTAGCCGAGCTCCCAGCTGCCGTTCTCCAGCTGCCGTCCGATCGCGAAGCGCCCGCCCCAGAGCGTGCTCGTCGAGCCCTGCGTCACGAAGCCTGCGATGCGCGCGCGACCGCCGTCGAAGAGCACGTGGTCCATCTCGAGCCCGGCCTCGGCGTCGCCGCCCTGGTCGTCCTGGTCGGTCCACGCGCCGAGTTCTTCGCGCAGCCAGAAGTGGTGGTCGGTGCTCTGGCGCGCGCGCAGCATCACGCGCTCGACGTGGCTGTTCGCAAGCTGCGTCGCGTCGACCGTCGGGAACTCCCAGCGGTCCATCTCGGGAAAGGCCACGTGCGTCGCGCCCAGCAGCAGCGTGCTGCCGCCCTCGAAGCGGCGCGCGATCGAGAGGTTGCCCTGCGTGAGCTCGAGGCCCGCGCCCTTCTGCGCGTCGTGCGGCGTGTACAGGTCGATCCAGGCGCTGCCGTGCAGGTCCCAGCCGCGCTGCGGGGCGAGGTCGTAGCGCACGACGAACAGGTCGCGGTCGCGCGTGAAGTCGCGGAAGGTCTTCTGGAATCCAGCCTGGAACGAGGTGCGCGCGCTCTCGTCGGCGACCCAGCGGTACCAGGTCGCGAGCTGGAAGTCGCGGAAGGACTCCTGCCGGAAGTCGGGCTCGGGCATGTAGCCCAGGCTCACACCGTAGGTGCTGCCACCGGTGACGCGCCCGGACCACTCGAGGCCGTCGAGCACACCGAACTCGGGCATGCCATGCTGCAGGAAGCGTCCGAACTCGAGGCGCTCGGGCTGAAAGCGATCGCCGCCGATCAGGTACGAGAGCCGGTCGAAGCGCAAGCCGGCCTCGTGCTGGTCGTCGGCGTCGGGCACGACCGAGTTGCGCCAGTCGTACTCGCCCGCGGCGTGCAGTTCGCCGCCGTGGCCGAAGGCGTTGCGCCAGGTGAGGTCGAGCCCAGCGCGGTCGAAGCCGAAGCTGCGCTCGCCGCCGAGGTCCACGAGATGCTCCGAGATCAGGTACCAGCGCCCGTCGAATGCCGCGGTGCGCTGCGAGGGACGCAACGCGGGCACCTCGTTCAAGAGCGGCATTCCCTGTCTCCAGTCCTGGTCGGGCGTCGGCCAGGCCGGGTGCGCGACCGGCGCGGGCTCAGGCGCGCTCGCCGCGCCGGCGGGATCCGCGGGCAAACTCGGTGCACCGATCCGCTCGCGCGGGATCGAGGCCTCGCCGCGCGTCCCGGGCGCCGCCACGCGCGCGGCGTCGTCGAACTCGAGGCGCGCGCTGCGCTCGGAGAGCTCGATCACGCGGCCCTCGATCGGCAGGCCGTCGCGCGGCCGCAGCACGACGCGGTCGCCCTCGCGCAGGCCATCGACACGCCCGCGGTCGAGCGTGGCGCGGCCCGCGCTCGAATCCACGACGCGCAGCTCGATCGTGGTCATCTCCGCGGTCTCCTGCGCGCTCGCGGGCAGGAGCGCCCCGGCGAGCACGAAAGGCACGAATAGGCGGTTGCTCTCGAAGTTCATCGTCCCCCCCTCTTTCGGCGCATCAGCACGTCTTCCCTGACCCCGTGGCAATCCACGCACTCGACGGGCAGCGGGCGGTAGCGCACGGCCTGGCCACCCTCGGGCAGGTCCACGGTCGCGTGACAGGCCGAGCAGGCGAGCTTCGAGTGCGCGTCGCCCAGGCGGAAACGCGCGTCCTTTTCGTGGTCGAAGACCAGGAAAGCCGGCTTCTCGGCCGAATGGCAGCGCGCGCAGTCGTTCGCGTCGCCGACCACGAACTGGCCGGCGTGCGGGTCGGGATGGCAGTCGGCGCAGCCCGGACCGCGCGCGGCGCCCCAGGTGCGGCCGGTCGCGGTCGGCGTGCGCAGCTGCGCGTGACAAGAGCTGCAGTCGGTGCTCGCGTGACCGCCCGCGAGCACGAAGCCGGTCCACTGCGCGTGGTCGAAGCCCCAGGGCAGCGCGCGGAACGAGCTCGCGCCGTGGCAGCGCGCGCAGCCCTCGCGCCCGTCGACGCGCTGCGCGAGCCGCGCGGCGTCGAACAGGCCCTCGTGCACGTCGGCGTGGCAGGTGACGCAGCCGGTGAAGCGGCCGAAGTGCTCCTCGACGGTTCCGAAGCTGCGGCCGTGCGCGTCGGGCGCGCTGCGCGTGACGTGGCAGACCGCACACTGCTCCTGCGCGTGCGCGCCGACGACCGGGAAGCCGGTCCACTCCGAATGGTCGAAATCTGCGACCGCCGTGAAGCTCTCCGCCGTGTGGCAACGCGCGCAGTCGCCGTGCGCGACCAGCGGCAGCCCGGCCAGGCGCATCCCGAAATAGCCCGCGTGCGCGTCGTCGTGGCAGGCCGAGCAGGTGTCGGGCGTGCCGCGGAAGCGCCGCGGCGCATCGGCGAGCTTGACGTGGCAGTCCTCGCACTTGCCCTTGGCGTGCGCGCCCTCGAGCGGCAGCGCGCTGTGCGCGTGCTTGGCGAGGTCGAAGGTGTTGGGTTCAAAACGCACGCGCTCGTGGCATTCCAGGCAGCCTCCGCGCGAGAACGGCCCGTTGGCGAACTGGCCGCCGTGCGGATCGGCGTGGCAGGCCGCGCACTCGTCTTGGCCACGGCCGGGGTAGCGCCGAGCGAAGTCCGTGAGCTTGGGATCGTGGCACTTTTCGCAGGCGACCTCGGCGTGCGGAGCGCCGAGGTGGAAGCCCGAGAGCGCGTGCTGCTGCGGGCGGAGCGAGGCCAGCGCGGGGTCGCGGAAACTCGTCTGGTCCTCGGCGTGGCAGCGCACGCAGACCTGCGCGCGCGGCAGCTTCTCGGCTTTCGCGACGGCGTCCACGAAGGCGGGAGCGTGCAGGGATTCGTGGCACTCCTCGCAGGCACGCGGCGCGAGCGGCCGCCCGGGGGCGCCCTCGCGCTCGAGCGCGCGCTCGCCGTCCTTCTCGTGGCACTTGCGGCACGAGACGCCCGCGTGACCGCCGACCAGCGGCAGGAAGCGCTCGTGTCCGACCGAGGCGAGTTCGTTCCACTTGGCCTGGCCGTGGCAGGCGACGCAGGTGACGTGCATCTCGCCCTTGTGCACATCGGCGTGGCAGCTGGTGCAGTCCCGGCGCAAGCCGAGGAAGCGGCGCTCGCCTTCTGCGAGCACGGCCTTGGCCGCGTTCGTGTGGCAATCGGCGCAGCCGATCTCGAGGTGCTTGCCGCTCATCTCGAAGCCGATGCGCGCGTGGTCGAATTTGTCGGCGCTCTCGAAGCCGGCGTTGCGGAAGCTCTGCATGTTGACGCTCGCAAAGCCCGGGCCGAGGTGTTCGCCGTGGCACAAGGCGCAGCGTTCGGCGAGCGCGGGCTCGAGCGCGCCGTGCAGTCCGTAGCGGCCGTCGAGCTGCACCGCGATCTCGTCGTGGCAGTCGCGGCAGGCCGCGGTCATGCTCGTCAGCAGCCCGCCGTGGCACTCCGCGCAGCCCGAGCGGCCCGAGAGGCGCTCGAGCGAGCCGTGCACCGCGGAGAGCGGGCCGGGCGAGCTGCGCCGCAGGTCGGTCACGGCCAGGAAGATCACGGCCCCGAGCGAAACGAGCGCGAGGAAGAGCGAGGTCTTGCGGGCGTTCACGGCGTGCTTCCCCCGAACAGGTGTTGCGCGTAGACCCAGGCGTAGGCGATGTGCAATCCGAGCAGCACGACCAACAGCACCGCCATCCAGCGGTGGAACCAGCGCCAACTCGAGAGCACGCCGCGCAGATCTTCGTAGTGCGCTGCGGCGAGCGCCGTGCGCCAGGCCTGGCGCGAGAGCTCGAGCGTCTCGTGGATCGTGGCCTCCGGGATGCGCTGCGCGCGCGCCTCGGCAGCGAGCCGGCGCAGCACCGCGCGCAAGGCGCGCTGGCCCAGGGGCAGCGCGGCGATGCGCAGCAGCACGTTCGAGCGCCAGCGCCGCACCTCGACGAGCGCGAGCACCTCGCCACGCGCGCGCTCGGCGAAGGCGCGCTGCGCGGGATCGAGCGCGCCGACGAGGCCCTCCAGGCGGCGCTTCACCTCCGAGAGCTCCAGCTCGCGCCCGTTCGCGGCGCGCGGCACCCAGGCGTACACGTAGCGGCCGATCGCGCCGGTCGCGAGCAGCGCCGCGAGCATCCACAGCGCGTGGCCGCCGAGCGAATCGCCGGCCGCCATCGCCGCGTGCAACGTCGCCGCGACCAGCGCCACGATGCCGGTGGCGACGTGCACGGTCATCCACGAGGGCAGCGAGCCGAGCGCCCAGCGCCCCACGGCGGCGCGCCGCGCGAGGTAGAGCAGGTTGAGCGCGACCAGCGCAGTCGCGCAGATGCCGAACCACAGCCCGATGCCCATGCCCGGCCGCAGGAGCGAGTGCTGCACGTGCGTCGCGCGCGCGTCGCGCGGGAGCAGGTAGTAGTCGGAGTGCCAGAAGGCCCAGGCGAGCGCCGCGAGCGCGAGCACGAAGCTCGTCGCGAGCGCACGCACGAGCCCAGTGCCCTGTTCCACCACCGGCGCCTGCTTCGGCCGCAGGGCGGGATCGAAGGAGACGCCGCTGCGCTGCAGGAGCTCGACCGGCGCTTCGCCGCCGGCGAAGACGAAGACGTCGTCGTTCTCGAGCACCAGGTCCTCGCCCTCGCGCTCGACGTGCACGCGGTCGAGCGCGATGGCGCGCAGCTCGGTCGAGCGCAGCACCTCGAGCTTGCCCTTGGACTCGGCCGCGTCCAGGCGTGCGACGACGCGCGCGCGAGCGCGGTGGAAGCTCGCGCCGCGGTAGGCCAGGCGCACGAGATTTCCCGGCTGCTCGGCGAGCGCGAGCGCCGCTTCGAGCGCGCTGTCGCCGCCACCGACGACGAGCACCCGCCGGCCCTCGAAGGACTGCGCGTCGAGCAGCGCGTAGGCGACGTTGGGTAGCTCCTCGCCGGGGATGCCCAGGCGCCGCGGCAGTCCGCGCCGGCCGATCGCCAGACACACGTGACGCGCGTGGACGGTGCCGCGCGAGCTGTGCACGTGGAACACGCCCTGCGCGTCGCGTTCCAGCCCCTCGAAGGTGATGCCGGTCTCGATCGCCAGCCCTGCACGGTCGACGACCTCGCGCCAGAACTCGATCAGCTCCTCCTTCGAGTAGCTCGCCCGATCCAGGCGCACGTCCTCGCTGAGCACGACCGGCTCGGTCAGCACGAGCTTGCGGCGCGGGTACTTGGCGACCGTACCGCCGAGCGCCTGCTCCTGCTCGACGAGCAGAAAGTCCAGACCCGCGCGCTGCGCCTCGAGCGCGCAGGCAAGGCCCGCCGGGCCCGCGCCGACGATCACGAGGTCGAGCGGGCCCTCGCCCGGCACCGACTCGCTCGCGTCGTGCTGCTCGCCCCCGCCGCCGACGAGCACCGCCTCGCGCGCGAGCGAGGGCGCGCGCGCGAGCGTGTGCGCGCGCGCGCTGCGCTGCGCCACCTCGCGGCCGACCGCGAAGCCGTGCTCGACCGCGGTGCGAATGCGCGCGTGTGCGGTCACCTCGCCCGCCAGGAACAGCCCCGGCGTCCCGAACGCCTCGAGCGATTCGGAGAGCGCCGGGATGTCCGTGCGCGTCTCGAGGTCCGCAAGGCGCACCTGGATTGCGCCCACGGGGCAGACGCGTTCACAGGCAGTGACGCCGGTGCAACGCGCGCCGTTCACGACCATCGCCTGGCCGTGCACCATCTCGAGCACGCCCTCCTCGGGACAAGCGCGCACGCAGGCGCCGCAACCCAGGCAGCGCGAGAGATCGACGACCGGGTGCTGGAGCTGCGCGCGCTCGCCGCCGCTGCGCACGACGCGCTCGCGTTCGGCGAGGTGCTCCTGCATGCGCGCCAGTTCGTGGCGGCGCAAGAGCAGCGCGCACAGCGCGGCTCCGAGTCCGAGCACGAGCGCGAGGAGCAGGGTCCAGCTCATGCGGTTCCCGGGTTGGCGCTCCCCCTCGCGCCTGGATCAGAACTTCGGGGGCGTCGAATCGGGCGTGGACTGCGACGAGGCCGCGGGAGCGCTCTGGCCGTCCGCACGCGGCGGCAGCGTCGCCACGCTCTTCTTGGGTGCGGCGGGCTCGACGACGGGCGCCGCGGGCTGCTGCTGCGTGGTCGCGACGGGCGTGGGCGCTGCGGCGGCCGGCGCACCCTTGGAGCCGGGCTTGGTGGCCGTCAGCTGGCCGTGCAGGGCCGCGGCCTCGACATAGCGCCGCGCGGCGGCGTCGCAGGCGTCCAGACGCTGGTCGAGCTCCTTCGAACGCTCGGCGAGCGCGACCACTTCGCTCGCGATCGCGGTGACGGCGGCGTGGTTGAAGTCGTGGCCGAGGAACAGCGCGTGGTCGTGCAGGTCGGCGTTGAAGGCGTCGAGCGTCACCTGCGCGGTCGCGGTGGCGGTGACGACGGCCTCGTAGCGCGCGCGAGTCTCTTCCATGCGCACGTGGCTGGCGGCGCGCAGGCGCGTGTTCCCGATCGCCTCGAGGTCCTTCGTCCACTGCTTGAAGACGTCCTCGGCGGACTCCTTCATGGGTTCGACGCTCTCGGAGAACTTCGCGGCCTGCTTCTCCGACGCGTCGATGGACGCGACGAAGCCGCTGTAGGTCTGTGCCGCATCGCCCGCGAAGTCCGGGCGCGCGAGCTTCTCGAGCATCTCGAGGGCTGCGCGCGCGCGTTCCTTGGCGACGGTCGATTCGACCTGCACGCTCTCGATGCGCGAGAGCAGGCCGTCGACCTCGTTGAGGCTGGTCTTCGAATCGCCCGAGAGGACGCTGCAGCCGGTGAGAAGGGCGCAGGGCGCCGCGATCAGGAACAGGGAGAAAAGAAGCGCGGACCTCATCGTGGGTGCTCCGATGGGTGGAACGGCCTGGTACCCGCGGAATGCGAGTGCGTTCCCCCGTGGAGCGGGTCTTCGGCCGCGCGCGGGCCGGATCTTGAGCCGCGGCAGGCTAGATCGTCGCGCCGCCTGCAGCTCCCCCGTCGCGGGTTCCGCCGGAGGAGTGCGAAGGCATTTCCCCTCGCGCCTCGGCCTTGATCGCCGCGCGCAGACGCTCGCGCCACCAGCCGTAGGTCCCGAGCAGCACGATCCCGCCCTGCACCCCGTAGTAGGTCCAGAGCGCGTTGTGGATGCCGCTCGTGAAGCCGTAGCTGTGCAGGCCGACGCCGAGCAGGTTGACGCCGAACCAGGAGAAGGCCACCACCATGCCGCCCGCGGCGGCCGCGGCGCACACGCCGTGCTCTTTCAGGTAGCCGCCCATGCGCGCGTGCAGGATCACGAGCTGGCTGAGCACGATCAGCAGCGCGCCGTTCTCCTTGGGGTCCCAGCCCCAGAAGCGGCCCCACGAATCGTTGGCCCAGATCCCGCCCAGGATCGTTCCGACGGTCGAGAAGATCACGCCGAAGCACAAGACGCCGTACACCATCCGGCCCAGGCCGGAATAGAACGTGCGCTGGTCGCGGCGGAAGCCGAAGGCCTTGGCGATCAGGTAGAAGCTGCCGAGCACGGCGGCGAGCATGCCGGCCGAGTAGCCGACGGTGATCGCGGTCACGTGCGTGGCGAGCCAGAAGTTGGTGTCGAGCACCGCGACGAGGCTCGGCATCGTGTCCTTCTTGTCGAGCGACTCGTAGCCGTTGGCGATGAACACGCCGACCATGCCGAGCACTGCCGCGGCCGAGAGCGCGAGGCGCTGGCGCGTGATGCGCTCGGCCACCAAGGCGACGAGCGTGCTGACCCCGGTGATGAAGAGCACCGTCTCGTAGAGCGTCGAGACCGGCGGGCGGTTGCGGATGATGCAGCGGATCACGATCGCGGTGATCACCAGCGCCGTCCCCGCGGTGGCGAAGAGCGCCGCGCCGCGGTACGGCAGCTTGGCCTTGGGCGCCATCCAGGAGAAGGCCATGAACAGGAAGGCCAGGATGAAGACGATCTGGCCGTAGAACAGGAACTGGCCGCGGTAGTAGAAGCGCTCGAGCGGGATCTTGCCGTACTCACCGCGCGCCTGCGCCATCGCGATCGATTGCCCGGAGACAGCCGCGAGCTGGTTCTCGAAGGCGCCAGGGTCGTCGCGCCTCTGCTGCAGCGCACTGAAGCCCGCCGCGACCTGCTTCTGGCCCTCGGTGAGCTTGTCGCGGAACATCGGCGCGGTCAGGCGCAGGGCGACTTCCTCGGGGGTCAGCCACTCGGCGTCCTTGGGCTCGGGCTGCGGCGCGGGCACGAGCGCGAGGTCGAGGTGGCCGCTGAGCGAGTCGTAGATCTGCACCGCCTCGGCCAGGTTGACGATCTGCGTCTGGACCGAGTTGCGTTCCTTGGGCTCGATGTGGCTGTACTCGTTGGCCTTGGCAAAGAGCGCGTTGAGGCCCGGCTCGAGCTCGCGGAACGTGTAGCGGTCGCGCTTCTTCTTGTCGACGTGCGCGAGGCCGATGGCGTCGAGCGCGGCGGCGTCGGAGACGAGAAAGACCGGCTCGTCCACGGCAAGCTCGGGGAAGAAGGCCTGCTCCATCAGCCACTCGGTCGAGCGCAGGTGCGTCTTCGCATCGTCCCCGCGCGTGACGCTCTTGCGACCGGAAAGGCGCAGCAGCGTGAAGTCGGCGAAGGTCGAGACGGGCTTGATGCGCCCCCCGTCCTGCACCGGCAGCACTTCGAACAAATCCACGGAGTGCGGCGTGAACTTGCCCGTCTGGGCGCTCGCGGGAAGCGCGCAGCCGAGCAGCGCGAGCAGGGTCGTCAGGATGCGGATCTGGAGGTTCATGACTTCTTTCCTTCGAGGCGCACGTGGCGCACGAGCTTGCGCGTGAAGTGCGTCAGCAACCCCACGGCGATCACGAGACAGGACCACAGCGGCCATTGGTCCGAGGGGTTGCTGACCACCGCGAGCGTCGAGAAGAGCCGCTCGCCCGGGCGCGCGTTCGACGGGCCCCAGGAGGCCTGGTAGAGCACCAGGCCCTTGTCGCGCAGCGGCTCGTTCATCGAGATCTTCACCGCGCGTGTGCTGTTGGACTCGCGCACGGTCACGTCGCTCGAGAAGACCTTGGCCATCGCCATGCGCGGGTGGTCTTCCTTGGTGAACTTGTCCAGGCGCACCTCGAAGGGCATCGGAAACTTCTGGCGCCGCAAGTCCAGGCCGAAGGCCTTGCCCGCGAGGTTCGCGCGCAGAGGCGCGTTCGATCCGCCCCAGACGATGCCGTCGGTCCTCGAGCCGTCGCGGCCGATCGCGGTCACGTACACGCCGGGCACGTTCTGCTCGGTCTCCTTCTCCAGCGGCATCTCGCGCAAGAAGGCGCCATCGACCACGGGCACGTCGACGGAGAACATCGGGCCCTTGGGCATCATCTGGCAGTTGCGCATGTAGTGCGTCACCTGCAGCGCGAAGGGCAGCGTGGGATCGTCGAAGGTGCGCCCCTTGTCACCCTTGGAGTGCTCGACGGCGGTCGGCTCGATCGGGTGCTCGATCACCGTGCCGCGTTCGGTCGGCTCGAGCACGACCAGTTCCCAGTCGTAGTAGCTCTCGAACTCGCTCTTCGCCTGGCCCTCGTAGAGGGTCACGTGACCCTCCTTGCAGTATTTGAACTTCACCAGGCCCGCGATCATCATCAGGATGATCCCGCAGTGCGTGACGATCACGCCCACCGTCGCCCAGCCCTTGCGGATGCGCACGAGGCCGCCGAGCACGAGGTTGACGCACAGGAGCACCATCACGAGGTAGGCGCCCGGCAGCGGAACGACCAGCGGTCCGACCTGCTGCCACACGACCATCGACTCGAAGTACTTCTTCTGCGCCTCGAAGAGCCCGTGGTCGACCTGGTCGATCGTGCCAAGGTAGGTCAGCAGCGCGAGCAGGATCAGCAGCGCGCTGGAGAGCCCGAGCGAGGAGAAGAAGTCGAGGATGCCCTTCAGAATCCCTTTCACTTGCTCTCCTTGAGCGTGCCGGCAAAGGCCTTGAAGTTGTCTTTCTGGGAGAGCACGGCCTGCTTGGGTCCGGTCATCTTGACAAAGACCGTGCGCCCATCGACGAGCACCATCGCTCCGGTCATCGCCTTGTCCGCGGCAGCACCGCTGCCCTCGATGGTCACCATCCGCCCATCCGCCCCGCAGATCGAGAGGTGTTCGAGCCCTTCGACTTCCTGCGCGGTCAGCGCCGGGTTGCCCAGCTGCTCGCGCCAGCGGTTGATGTTCGCGCCGACGCCGCCGGCGTCACCGGGGATCACCGTCACGTAGCACTCCCCGCCACCGGGGATGTCGTAGGTCACGGTGCGCATCTGCTTCTCCGCGCCCTTGGTCCACGCGCCCGGCGCCATCCAGTTCAGTCCGCCCTGCTGCGAGGCCATGGCCGCGACCGCGGGATCCGTCGGACTCATCGGCTGCCCACCGGCCGCCGGTACGGGCGCGGGGCCGGCCGCCGGAGCCGCGCTGGGCTGCTCGGGCATGGGCATCGGGGTGTTCGCGAAGCCCGCGTGCGAGGGCCGGAACGAGCGCGCGAGCGCGAGGAAGTTGTCCTTCTGCGCCTCGATCTCCGCGTCGGGTCCGTACATCTTGAAGAAGGCCGAGCCCTCCTTGTCCACCTGCACGACGCCGACGAGGCGCCAGCCGGCGTTGTTCTCGGTCCCGCTCATTCCCTTCCACGTGCCCGCGAAGTCGACCACGGCGCCGTCGCGGCCGAGCATCGAGACATGCGGCAGGGCGGCGAACTCCGCGGGGGAGAGCGGCGGCAGCGAGATCTGCGCGCGCCAGCGGTCGATGTTCGATTCGAGGCCGCCCGCCTCGCCGCCGAGCAGCGCCAGGTAGCACTCGGCCTTCGAGTCGCCCGGCAGCTTGAAGTTCGCCGAGCGCATCGAGCTGTTCGGGATCTTGGTCCAGCCCGGGGGCGTGTCGCAGTCCAGGTCGAGGTTCGGCGCGCCCGCGAGCATTCCGTTCTGACCGCTCTGCATCGGCGGCATCATCGTGTTGCCGCTCCCGCCGCTCATGCTCGAGCTCGAGGAGGTCTCCCGCGGGGCCTGGAAGCCGGTCGAGGGACTGTCGCCGCAGGCGGTTGCCAGGACGGGAAGGAGGAGCAGGCCCAGCCCGCGTAGGGGCATTCTGGAGTTCGACTCGTTCTGCATCTTGCCGGAGATCCTACGCCATCGAGCCCCGCCCGAATCAAGCCCCTCTCCGGACCGACCATCGGGTCGTTCGTCCGAAGGGCTTGAGCGAGGCGGAGCCCTGAACCGCGAGTCGGGAATCGAGATCCTTGGATCTCCTGGTTGCCCCTCCCCGATCGTGCCCGCGGTCGCCATCCTCTACAGCGGTCGCGCCCTCGAACGCAGTGACAACTCGGTCACCACGCGCGGCCAAAAATGGCCCCATGAAACCGCTCCGAGACGCGCCCCCGCCCTACCACACCTGCGTCTTCGACTGCGACTCGACGCTTTCCTCCATCGAGGGCATCGACGAGCTCGCCGAGGGGGCGCGCGAGGAGATCGCCGAGCTGACGCGCCAAGCGATGGCGGGCGAGCTCGCGCTCGAGTCCGTATACGGCCGGAGATTGGAGCGTATCCGCCCCGGACGCGCGCGCGTCGAGGCCCTCGGCGCGCTCTACGTCGAGCGCATGCTGCCCGGCGCGCGCGAACTCGTGTGCGCGCTGCGCGCGCTCGAAAAGCGCGTCTGCATCGTCAGCGGAGGCCTCGCGCCCGCCGTGGAGACGCTCGCGCGCGCGCTCGGCATCGAGCGCGGCGAGGTCTTCGCTGTCCGCATCGAGTTCGCGGCCGACGGCAGCTACGCCGGGTTCGACCCGAGCTCGCCACTCGCGCGCGCGGGCGGCAAGCGCGAGGTCCTCGCGCACATCGCGAGCGCGCCGCGCGCGGCACCGATCGCGCTCGTGGGCGACGGCATGAGCGACCTCGAGGCGCTCGAGGAGCCCGCGCTCGCGCGTTTCGTCGCCTTCGGCGGCGTCGTGCGGCGGGCCGCGGTCTTCGAGCGCGCGCGCGTGCACGCGAGCGCGCCCGACCTCGCCTGCGTGCTGCCGCTGCTGGTATCCCCCTCCGAGATGCGTATCCTCGCCGCCTCGCGCGAGCACGCCGGACTGTGCGAGCGCGCCCTGGCCCTGCAAGACGAGACCCGATGATGAGCGAGACCACCCTTTGGATCCCCGGCCCGACGCAGGTGCGCAAGGAGCTGCTCGCCGAGTGCGCGCGGCCGATGATCGGCCACCGCTCGAAGGCGATGACGGCCCTCACCGAGCGCCTGGATCCGGGTTTGAAGCTCGGCTTCGGACTCGCACTGGGCTCGAGCGCGCACGTCGCCGTGCACACGACCAGCGCGACCGGCCTGATGGAGGCCGCGCTGCGCGGCGCCGGCCCACGTGTGCTCAGCCTGGTCAACGGCGCCTTTTCCAAGCGCTTCGCGGAGATCGCCGCGCTCGTCGGCAAGCAGGTCACCAAGCTCGAGGCGCCGATGGGCAGCGCCGTGCCGATGGCGGAACTCGCACGCGCGCTGAAAGAGCAGGGCCCCTTCGACGCCGTCACGGTCGTCTCGAACGAGACCTCGACCGGCGTGCGCCAGCCGCTCGGCGAGCTTGCGCGCACGCTGGCGGCCTTCCCTGACGTGCAACTGCTCGTCGACCTGGTCTCGTACATCGCGGGCGCGCCGGTGGACTTCGACGCGAACCGCATCGATTTCGGTTTCGCCGGCGTACAAAAGGCGCTCGCGCTCCCGCCGGGGATCAGCGTGCTGTGCGCCTCGGATCGCTACCTCGCGAAGGCCAAGCAGCAGCCGCTGCGCGGCTACTACCTGGATCCCCTGAGAATCGTCGAGGGGCACGAGGCGCGCGCCACGCCCGCGACACCCTGCATCTCGCTCTACTACGCGCTCGCGCAGCAGCTCGAGGACATCTCGAACGGCCTCACGCTGCCGCAGAAAGACCGCAAAAAGAGCGGCGCGGAGGCCTGGAACGCGCGCTTCGAGGAGCACGCGCGCATGCAGCAGGTGACCGAGGCCTGGGCCGTCTCCAACGGGCTCGAGCTGCTGCCCGCTCCGGAACTGTGCTCCCCCACGATCTCGTGTGTCCGCGCCGGCGATCTCGACGTCGCGGCCTTCCTGGCCGGCATGAAAGAGCGCGGCCACGTGCTCGGCGACGGCTACGGCGAGCTCAAGGGCAAGACCTTCCGCATCGGCCACATGGGCGACCATACGGAAACAGAGCTGGCGTCGATGCTTCAGCTAGCGGACGATGTGATCGCCGGACTGCGCTAGACGCGGCCGCCACGATGCACATCGCCGCCGTCGCCAGCGCCTTCCCCGGGAACTACCACTCGCAGGCGCAGGTGGCCGACGCGCTGCAGAGCGCCTGGAAACTTCCGGAGGAGGAAGCGCGGCGACTGCGCGGGCTGTTCCGCAACTGCGGCGTCGAAGGCCGGCACTGCGCGCTGCCGCTCGAGCGCTACTTCGAGTTCGAACGCTTCGGCGAGTTCAACGACGCCTGGATCGAGTGCGCGCTCGAGCTCGGCGAGCGCGCGATCCGCGACGCACTCGCGCGCGCGCGCGTCGAACCGCGCGAGATCGAGCTCTTGATCTTCACCACGGTCACCGGCCTGGCGGCGCCTTCGCTCGACGCGCGCCTGATGAACCGCATCGACTTCCGGCCCGACACGCGGCGCATGCCGCTCTTCGGCCTGGGCTGCGTCGCGGGAGCCGCGGGACTCGCGCGAGCGAGCGACTTCCTCGCAGCGCGACCGGGCGGAGCGGCGCTCCTGCTCTCGGTCGAATTGTGCTCGCTCAACTTCCAGCGCGAGGATCGCCGGCCCGCGCACCTGATCTCGACCGGCCTGTTCGGCGACGGTGCCGCCGCGGCGGTGATCCTCGGAGCCGAGCGCGCCGTGGGCCCGCGTATCCTCGCCTCGCGTTCGGTTTTCTACCCCGACACCGAGGAGTTGATGGGCTGGGAGATCGGCGAGCACGGTTTTTCGCTGGTGCTCTCGCCCGACGTGCCCGCCGTCGCCCGCGAGCGCTTGGGATCCGACGTGGACGATTTCCTGCGCGCGCAGGGCCTTTCGCGCGAGGACATCGCGTTCTGGGTCTGCCACCCCGGTGGCCCGAAAGTGCTCGAAGCCGCGGGCGAATCGCTCGGAATCGGCCGCGAGGAGCTGCGTGTCTCGTGGGACAGCCTGCGGCGCGTGGGGAACCTCTCGAGCGCCTCGGTGCTGCACGTGCTCGAGCGCACGCTCGCCGAGCGCCCGCCCGCGCCGGGCTCCAAGGGCATCCTGCTCGCGATGGGTCCGGGCTTCTGCTCGGAACTGCTGCTGCTCCAGGCCTGAGCCTGCGCGCGCGGCGTGATAGATTCGTGGGCGTGCTCCTGCCGCTCCTGCTCCTCCTCCAGGCGAGCCCGTCCGCGCAACAGGACGACGCGCAAGAAGCGTTCTTCGAGGCGCGCGTGCGCCCCGTGCTCGCGGAGCGCTGCTATGGCTGCCACAGCCACTCTGCGAAGAAGCTGAAGGGCAACCTGTACCTCGACACGCGCGAGGGCTGGCAACAGGGCGGCGATTCCGGTCCTGCGATCGTCGCGGGCGAGCCCGACCAGAGTGCGCTCGTGCGCGCGGTGCGCTACGACGACTCGAACTTGCAGATGCCGCCCAAGGCGAAGCTCGCGCAGAACGAGATCGACGACCTCGTCGCCTGGGTGCGCGCGGGCGCCTACGACCCGCGCAAGCAGGCGGACACGCCGCCCGCCGCGGCGAGCAAACCCGACGGCCGCGAGCACTGGGCCTTCCAGCCCGTGCGCGACGAAGCGCCGCCCGCCGTGCGCGACGAGAGTTGGGTGCGCAATCCGATCGACCGCTTCGTGCTCGCGCGCCTCGAGGCAGCGGGCATCGCGCCCGCGCCGTCGGCGGACAAGCGCACGCTCTTGCGCCGCGCGACCTACGACCTCGTCGGCCTGCCGCCGACGAGCGCGGAACTCGCGGCCTTCGAGGCCGATGATTCGCCGCAGGCTTTCGAGCGCGTCGTCGATCGCCTGCTCGCCTCGCCGCACTACGGCGAGCGCTGGGGCCGGCGCTGGCTCGACCTCGCGCGCTACTCCGATTCGAACGGCCTCGACGAGAACCTCGCCATGGCCAATGCCTGGCGCTACCGCGACTGGGTCGTGTCGGCCCTGAACCGCGACCTGCCCTACGACCAGTTCGTGGCGCAGCAGCTCGCGGGCGACCTGTTGCCCAAACCCGCCGACGAACAGGCGCTCGGCGAGCAGCTCGCCGCGACGGGATTCCTCGTGCTCGGGCCGAAGGTCCTGGCCGAGCAGGACAAGGAGAAGCTCGTGATGGACGTCGTCGACGAGGAGATCGACGTCTCGAGCAAGGCGCTCCTGGGCGTGACGCTGGCCTGCGCGCGCTGCCACGACCACAAGTTCGACCCCTGGACGGCGCGCGACTACTACTCCTTCGCGGGCATCTTCAAGAGCACGAAGACGCTCGCCAACCTGGATTTCGTCTCGCGCTGGAACGAAGTCGAGCTCGCCACCGACGAGCACAAAGCCGCGCGCGACGAGTTCCAGAAGTCGGTCAAGGAAGCCGACGCGAAGGTCGCGGCGCTCGTGAAGCGCGGTGAGGAGCAGGCCAGCTCGGACTGGCCCAGCACGCTCGCCCGATCCCTGCTCGCCGCGCAGGCGAATCTCGCAGCCACGCTGGTGATCGAGGCCGAGAGCTTCGCGCGTGGAAACGTGATCATCGATCGCGAGACCTGGGGCAGCGCGCAGGACCCCATCGTGCGCACCGGAAACGGCCAACGCCCGCAGTTTGCCGAGTGGGAGTTCGAGGCGCAGGGACCGGTCGCGATCCAGGCGCACTATGCCGCACAGGACTCGCGGCCGGTCACGGTCCTGCTCGATGGAGAGCGACTCGCCGACAAGGCGCTCGGAGAAGTGACCGGAAGTTGGTTCCCCGAGGCGCAGCGCTGGCGCGCGATCGGGTCGCGCGAGTTGCGCGCGGGCCGTCACGTGCTGCGCCTCGAGTGCGCGACCGACCTCCCGCACCTCGACGCATTCGCCATCCAGAGCCTGCCGGAGTCGCGACTGGCCCTGCGCCTTGCGAAGGCGCGCCTGACCCCTGAACCTGCGCTCGCTGCGTGGGTGGAGTTCACGCGCGGCGAACCGGGCCGGGAGTCGCCGCTCTCGAACCTCCTCCTCAGCCCGCCCCCCTCGTCGCTCGAGGAACTCGCCGCGCGCTACCAACTCGCCGCGAAGCTCGTGCTCGACGAATGGCGCGCGAAGCAGGCCAAGGACGAAAAGGCGGAGGGCCTCGACGATCCCGCGAACGAGTTGCTGCGCAAGTTCCTCATCGGGCCGGATGGGATCTTCACGCTGCCGGCGGACCAACTCGAGGCCTCGTTCCCCGAGGCGCTGCGCACCGACCTCGCCGCCGCCCGCGCCGCGCGCAAGGAGCTCGACGCGCACGCGCCCGCTCCGATCGTGAAGGCCCTGGGCGCGCGCGAGGGCGAGATCGTGGACGTGCCGGTGCACATCCGCGGCAGCCACTTGAACAAGGCCCCCAGCGCGGAGCCGCGCGGCTTCCCGGCGCTCCTGTGCGAAGTCGACCCGCCGCCCGCGATCCCCGAGAACGCGAGCGGACGCCTCGAGTTCGCGCAGTGGCTCGCCGATCCGAAGAACCCGCTCTTCTCGCGCGTGATGGTGAACCGCATCTGGCAGGGCCACTTCGGCCAGGGGATCGTGCGCACGCCCTCCAACTTCGGCCTGCGCGGCGAGCCGCCGACGAACCCCGAGCTGCTCGACTGGCTCGCCAGCGAATTCGTGCGGCAGAACTGGTCGATCAAGGCCATGCACCGCCTCGTGATGCTCTCGAGCGCGTACCGCATGGGCTCGGACTACGACGAGCACTCGGCCGAGGTCGATCCCGAGAACCGACTCAACTGGCGCATGAACCGCAGGCGTCTGGAGGCCGAGGCCGTGCGCGACTCGCTGCTGGCCGCCAGCGGCCGACTCGACGAGACCATCGGCGGCTCGCTGCTCCCGACCAAGGACGGCGACTACGTCACCAACGACCAGTCGGCCGACGCGGGGCAGTACATGAGCACGCGCCGCTCGCTCTACCTGCCGGTGATCCGCAACTCGATCTACGACCTCTTCGCGACCTTCGACTACGCCGACCCGAGCATGGCGATCGAGGCGCGCTCCTCGACCACCGACCCGAGCCAGGCACTGCTCCTGCTCAACAGCCCGCTCGCGGTCGGCGAGAGCGAGGCCTTCGCGCACTCGCTGCTCGCCCAAGGCGCGCTCGACGACACGGCGCGCCTCGGCGAGCTCTGGCAGCGCGCCTACCAGCGCGCACCGCGCGAGGCCGAGCGCATGCGTGCGGTGACCTTCCTCGCCGACCACCTGGCGCACGATTCCGGCGGCGACGCGCGGCTGCGCGCCTGGGAGTCGCTCTGCCGCGCGCTGTGCGCCTCGAACGAGTTCCTCTACGTGGATTGATCCGATGCACGAAGCTGACTGCTCCTGCCACGTCCCCGGTCGCCGCGAGCTCCTGCGCGGGATCGGCGCGGGTTTCGGCATGCTCGCGTTGCGCGGCCTCGTCGATGCGCAGGGCGCTGCGCGCCCCTCGCCGCTCGCGCCGCACAAGGGCGCCCTGCCCGTGCGCGCCAAGCGCGTGATCTTCCTCTTCATGCACGGCGGGCCCTCGCAGATCGACACCTTCGACTACAAGCCGCTGCTCGAGCGCGACGACGGCAAGCCGCTGCCCTTCGCCAAGCCGCGCATCCAGTTCGCGCAGACGGGCAACCTGATGCGCTCGCCCTGGAAGTTCGCGCAGCACGGCCAGTCGGGCGCCTGGGTCAGCGAGCTCTTCCCCGAGGTCGCCAAGCAGGTCGACAAGTTGTGCTTCCTGAAGTCGCTCTGGGGCTCGAACCCCGCGCACGGCGGCGCGCTGCTCAAGATCCACACCGGCTCGGACAACTTCGTGCGCCCGAGCATGGGTTCGTGGGTCGTCTACGGCCTGGGGACCGAGAACGAGAACCTGCCCGGCTTCGTCACGATCTGCCCCACGCTGGGCCACGGCGGCGTCAACAACTGGTCGAGCGCCTTCCTGCCGGGGATCTACCAGGGCACGCCGATCGGAAACGCGAGCGTGCCGGCCAAGCAGGCCACGATCCGGCACCTCGCCGACACGCACGGCTCGCGCGCCGAGCAGCGCGCCGAGCTCGATCTCCTGCAAGAGGAGAACCGCGAGCACGCCGCGCGGCGCGGCCCCGACGACGCGCTCGAGGCGCGCATCGAGTCCTGCGAACTCGCCTTCCGCATGCAGCTCGAGGCCAGCCGCACGCTCGACGTCGAGAGCGAGTCGGCCGCGACCAAGGCGCTCTACGGTATCGACGACCCGCTGACCGAGAACTTCGGGCGCCAGTGCCTGATGGCGCGGCGGCTCTCGGAGTCGGGCGTGCGCTTCGTGCAGTGCTCGCACAGCTACAAGTGGGACCAGCACGAGAAGCTGCGCGAACTGCACGCGCAGAACGCGCACGAGGTGGACAAGCCCATCGCGGGATTGCTCGCCGACCTCGAGTCGCGCGGCCTGCTCGAGGACACGCTCGTGCTCTGGGGCGGCGAGTTCGGGCGCACGCCGACGGTGCAGGGCTCGGACGGACGCGACCACAACCCGCACGGCTTCACGATGTGGATGGCCGGCGGCGGGGTGAAGCCCGGCTTCAGTTTCGGTGCGACCGACGACTACGGCTTCTACGCGGCGGAGGACAAGGTGCACGTGCACGACCTGCACGCCACGCTCCTCGCGCTGCTTGGGATCGACCACGAGCAGCTGACCTACCGCTGGGCCGGCCGCGACTTCCGACTGACGGACGTCGAGGGCCGGATCGTCTCCGAGATCTTCGCCTGAGCGCGCCGCTCAGCGGCGCGGGATCGCGGACTGGCCCGGGCTCGGGATGCGCGAGCCGGCGAGCGGCGTCGGCGCGGGAGCCTGGGCGTGCGGCAGCGGGCCGCGCGGCGAGGGAGCGCCCATCGCCGCTTGCGCCGGGCCGCCGATCAGCGGTTCGGTAGCGGCCTCGTCCTGCAGCGCGAGACTGATCTGCGCCTGCTGGCACTTGCGCAGGAAGTCTTCCTTCTGGATGCACTTGCGGTAGGCCTCGTTGGCGTCCACCGCGCCGCTCAGCACGAGCTCGAAGAGCGCGTCGTTGAGCTGCTTGCAGCCGATCTTGCCGTTCATCTGCATCAGCGAGGGGATCTGGTGCGTCTTGCCCTCGCGGATGTTGGCCGCGATGCCCGAGTTCACGATCAGCACCTCGAGTGCGGCGACGCGGCCCCCGGTGGCCTTCTTGAGCAGCGTCTGCGCGACGACTCCCCTGAGCGACGAGGCCAGCATCGTGCGCACCTGCGACTGGCGCTCGGCCGGGAACTGGTCGATGATGCGGTCCACTGCCGAGTGGGCGGTGGTCGTGTGCAGCGTGCCGAAGACGAGGTGGCCCGTCTCGGCCGTCTCGATCGCGATCTCGATCGTCTCGAGGTCGCGCAACTCGCCCACCAGGACGATGTCGGGGTCCTCGCGCAGCGCGGCGCGCAGCGCGCGCTTGAAGCTCTCGGTGTGCTGGCGCACTTCGCGCTGGTTGATCAGGCACTTCTTGGGCGTGTGCACGAATTCGATCGGGTCCTCGATCGTGATCACGTGATCCGAGCGCGTCGTGTTCACGTTGTCGATCATCGAGGCCAGCGTGGTCGACTTGCCCGAGCCGGTCGGACCGGTGACGAGCACGAGTCCCTTGGAGAGCTGGCACAAGTCGAGCACGGACTTGGGCAGCCCGAGCGACTCGGCGCTGGGGATCTTGGTCGGGATCAGTCGGAACACGCCGCCCGGGCCGCGGTGATCGCGGAACAGGTTCACGCGGAAGCGGCCGACGTCGGCCAGCTCGTAGGCGAAGTCCGTGTCGAAGATCTTCTGGTACTCGTGCTTGTTCCCCTCGGGCGCGATCTCGAACAGGATGTTGAGCATCTGTTCGGCCGTGATCGGCGGGCAGCCCTCGACCGCGACCATCTCGCCGTCGAGACGGAACATCGGGACCAGGGAAGAGGTCATGTGCAGGTCGGACGATCCGGTCTGCACCATGCGTTGGAAGAGTGAGTCGATCCAGGCCATGGCGATTCCGCGTGGGTACTCGGGGGCGGTCGGAACGGGCTTCTTCGGTCCGGCCGTCCCCCCGTCTTGAGGCGCTTTGGGATCCCCTCCGCGCCCGGGCGCTAGGAGCGGTCCAGGCCCTTGCGGCGCGCGAGAAGCAGAGCGCAAGCGCGCACCTGCTCAGGTCCCAGGCGGTGCATCTGCTGTGCCAGCGTGCGCGCGGGGTCGAGCTGTGGGTAGGCCGCCGCATCGCGCACGAGCTCCCGGTCGAGCACGCCGAGCAGATCGGCGAGCACGCGCGCGTAGCCCGCCGCGTGCGGAGTCAGGCTCGATCCCAAGTCCCCTTCGGCGGCGTCGAGCACCTGCGCCAGCGGCAGCCGCGGATCCTGTGCGTCGCACAGCGCGATGAGCTGCGCGCGGTACTCGAGCATCTCCATCACGCGCTGGGGGGACCCGCCGCAGTCCAGGAAGAAGCCCAGCGCGCGCGGCAGATGGCGAGCGAGCGGCAGGAAGCGCGTGCGGTCGCACAGGTGGCCCTCCTCGTGCGTGCCGGCCACGTCGACGAGCTCGTCGAGTCCGGGCAGCCCGCCCGAGGCCAGACGCGCAAGGCGCACGCGGTCGCCCTCGCCGAGCAGCGCGCCGCTCGCGCGGCGCATGCGCGAGAGTTCCTCTTCGTCGTGCGCACGCAGTTCGAAGCCGCGGAACTCGAGCAGTTGGGCGCGCCGCGCCGTGCCCGCTTCGCCGCCGTACTCGTGCGCGAGCGCGCGCCAGTGCGCCTGCTCGCCGCGCAGCGTGTCGACGTCCAGCCAGTAGCCCTCGTGCAGCGCCGCTCCGGCGATTCCCGCGCCCAGGCGCGCCGCCTGCGGCTCGAGATCCGCGGACTCGCACAGCGCAACCGTGCCGGCCCAGGGCACTCCCAGGTGCGTGCCCGAACGCCACTCGAGCGCGAGCAGCGGCAACAGCGCGCCGTCGGGACCCGCGCCGCGCATCTCGCCGAAGATCCCGAAGCGGTGCAGGCGCAGGAGGTCGGCCGCCAGCCCGGGAACGGGCGCGCCCTCGCGGCCCAGATCGGCCTGCTCGTCGGCCTTGGAGAAGCGCGGGCCCGGGTGCACGAGTTGACCGACGAAGCCGAAGCTCAATCGCGGCGAATCGACGAAGCCCGCGAGAGCGCCCGCGGGTCGCGTCGGCGCGAGCAGCGCGTCGAAGCGCGCGAGCAGCCCGTCGAGGTCGCGGATCGGTGCGCGCGCCGCGCGCAGCAGCGCTCCCGAGTCGCTCGAGGGCACGCCCAGGTCGGCCAGCAGCGCCGCGCCGCTGCGCTCGCGGTCGGCCTCCAGCAGCACCCGGCGCAGGCCCGAGAACGCGGAGAGGGCCGCGAGCGAGCGCGCGTCGAGCGCCAGGGCCCGCTCCAGGTCCGTGCGCGCCAGCGCGCCGGCCACCTCGCGCGCCTCGGCGAACCAGCCCGCGTCGCACAGCGCGTCTGCGAAGCGGCCGAGCGCTTCGCTTGGAGCCGCAGTCGCACCGAGCGCGCGCGCGGCGCGCACCACCGCGCGCAGGCGCTCGTCGCGCGGGAGCCCATCGGGCGCGCGCGCCCCCGCGGGCAGCTCCGCGAGCCAGCGCTCGACCGCCTGCGGGCCCTCGCCGGCCGCGAAGCGCGCGCGCCGGAGCAGCGCGGTCTGCGCTGCGCCCCCTGCGGTGGCTTGCGCGCGCTCGAGCAGTCCGAGTGCGAGCGGCGTGGGACCGCTCTCGAGCAGGCTGCGTGCCCGCTCGCGGTCGCGCGCGGGCGAGGAACGGCGCGCCAGCGCACTCGCGAGCTCGAGCAGCCGGCTCGGTTCGCCGAGCGAGGCCGCGCGCAGCAGCGCGGCGAGCGCGGAGACCTCGGCCTCGGCGAGCGGCTCGGTACCGAGCAGTTGCAAGCCCTCGTCGTAGCCCTCGCGCACGCGCTCCGAGCGCGAGCTCTGCAGCAGCCGCGAAGCGCGCAGCACACGCAGCGCCACGCGCTCGGCGGCGGGCGCCTCGGGGGCCGCCAGTCGCGCCTCGAGCCGCACGAAGGCCTGGTCGTGGTCACCCGCCGCGAATTCCAGCCGCGCGAGCGCCGCCACGAAGTAGCCGCGCTCGTAGGAATCGCGCGCGCGCGCCAGCGCAGCACGCGCGTGCACGAGCGCCTCCTGCAGGTGCTGCTCGGAGCCCGCGGACCAGGCCAGTCCGTTGTGGGCCCAGGCGAGGTTCGGATCGGCGCGCAGCGCGAGCTCGAAGCGTCCGCGTCCAGCGCTGCCTTCGAGCCGACCGGCGAGGTAGAGCGTCCCCGCGTCGCCCGGATCGCGCTCTAGCTTCGCGCGTTCCCGCTCGAGCGCCTCGGCGCCGCGCAGCTCGTCGCGCTCGAGGTCGTCGAGCAGGCGTTGCGGCGCCACCCAGCCCGGTGCGCGCTCGAGCGCGCGCTCGAGTTCCTCGCGCTCCCGCGCACTGGCGTCCTCGTGACCGGGGAGTCCGCGCTCGCGCTGGTGTTCGACCGCGCGCTCGAGCGCCGCGGTCGCCTCCGGCGCTACGGGCGCGACGCGCAGCGGCGGCGCCACCAGGCACGCGCCGCCGGCGAGCACCGCGCAGGCCACGAGAAAGGCGCCCGGGAGCCAGGCCAGGCGCGCGAGAGAGTCCCGGGTTCGTTCCTGGCGCGGCTTCATCACTCGCCAGACTAGCAACGGTTGCGCGAGGATCGAGAGCGCGCGAGACTCGGGACATGGCTCCCCTGCTCCAGACCGGGTTGTGCGCCGCGCTCGCCCTGCTTCCCTTCGTGCAGTCGGGGGGCAAGGAGCGGGGGCGCGACAAGAAGAAGGAGCCTGTGGCGACGCGCCTGGAGTTCGCGACCGGCAAGCTCGCGCAGGCGCGCCAGACCGCGCGCGAGCGCAACCAGGGCCTGCTGATCCACATCCTGCTCGTCGACATGGAAAAGGAGAACGTGGAGTACCGGCAGAAGTTCCTCGCCGACCCGGCTGTGATCGCCGCCTGCGACCGCGTGCTCGTGCTGGTCAGCGACAATGGCAAGCACGCCTCCACCAGCGTCGAGGAGACCGTGGACGGCAAGAAGGAGAAGCGCGAGGCCTGCTCGATCTATCCGGCCTACTCGACCTGCGCACAGCACCAGCAGAACTTCAACGACCTGGCGCTGGAGTACCGCTCGGAGGACGGCAGCCTGCACTGCCCCCAGACGATCCTGCTCGCGCCCGACGGCAGCCTCGTGAAGCGCATCGACATCTCGGGCGTCGGCGAACCAGCCGAGCTCCTCGCGGGACTCGAAGAGCTGCGCGCCAAGTTCGGGCCGGGCCTGGGCGAGGCCGAGTGGATCGAGGTCTCGCGTGCGCTCGAGGAAGCGCGCGCGGCGCAGGCGGCGAAGTCCTGGGCGACGGCGCTGCGCAAGTGGTCGCGCATCCGCGAGATCACGCCGCTCTCGGCCTACGGCGCGGAGGCGGAGAAGGCGCTGCCCGCCTCGCGCAAGGGCCTCGACGAGGAGCTCGAGCGCACGGCGGCCGAGCTCGTACCGGGCAAGGCCGCGGCCGCGTGGAAGAAGCTCGCCCAGCTGCAGCGCGCCTGTGCGGGGCTCGAGGTCGAGAAGGAGATCGAGCTGCGCCTCAAGAAGGCAGAGCGGCGCAAGGACATCGCCGAGGAGATCGCCGCGGTCAAACTCGAGGCCGAGGCGGAAGCCCTGCTCGCCAGCGCGCAGGAACTCGCCGACGCAAAGAAGGAGAAGGAGCTCGAGCGCGTCGTGCGCAAGCTGCTCGGCAAGCGCTACGCCGCCACACCCGCCGCGGAGCGCGCGCGGGCGCTGTGGCCCGAGTGGGCCCCCGCCGAGGAGAAGCAGGGCGGCAAGTAGCGCCCTGCGCGATCACCAGGTGATCGTGAGCATGCTCGAGACGTTCCAGGTGCTGCCCGCGGGCGCGCTGCAGTAGTTCGGCGCCGGATCGCGGTAGTACGCCTGGTAGCGGCGCACGGCGCCCGAGAGCGGGAAGATCTGATCGCCCAACTGCGACGAGCGAACCGTGACCGAGGCCTCGCCCACCTCAGGCGCGTGCGCCACGCCCGCGCTCGCGTGCTTCACGTAGAGCAGCTTCTGCACGCCCGAGACACACAGGAGTCCATCGCCGAACACGGCGCCGGCCGGGTTCGCGGCGTCGCCCTGCAGGAAGATCGTCAGCACCGAGGGCAACTCGCCCGAGCTCACGAGCACGACCTCATCGTTCGCGGGGTCCCCGGCGCCGTCCAGCCGCGCCCCGCCGGTCGCGTCTGAGTTCTCGCAGCCGCGGCCAGCCGCTCCGTTGTTCGCACAGGGGCAGGCGGTCGCCGTCGTGCCGTCACCAAAGCAGCTGGGCGTCGCCAGCGTCGGCTCGCACTCGTCGAGCACGCCGTTGCCGTTCCAGTCGTGGCTCGCGCCGCTTGCAAGGTCGCAGCCGTCGTGCACGCCGTTGCCGTTGCAGTCGACGATCGGGCCGGGGACGAGCTTGAAGACCTCGCCGCCGAGATCGCACACGTAGAGCTCACCCGCGGCGTCCTCGCCGAAGGAGCTGATCGAGGAGATCGAGAGCCCGCCGCCCGGCGCGAGTTCGGTCGTGCGATCGGTCAGGTGCTGGGTCGAGGTCCCGTCCCACTCGAAGCTCCAGATGTGCGCGGAGCAGTAGTCGGCGAAGAAGTACAGGCCCTGGAAGCTGCACATCGCGCTGCCGTGGTAGCGGTAGCCGCCGACGACCGTGCAGTTGCCCCCGGTGTGCGGGTAGGCGTGCACCGGCGGAGTCAGCAGCGGACCGTTGCACACGCAGCCGCTGAGGCCCGTGCAGTTGTTGCCCTCGGTGCAGCGCCAGCCGAAGTTGAGGCCGCCGACACCCGCGGGCACGAAATCGACCTCTTCGATGGCGCCCTGGCCGACGTCGCCGATCCACTGGTCACCGGTCAGGCGGTCGAAGGAGGCGCGCCAGGGATTGCGCAGGCCGTAGTGCCAGATCTCGGGCAGCGCGCCGGTCACGCCGAGGAAGGGGTTGGTCGGCGGAATCGCGTAGTTGTTGCCGGTGTCGGCCGGGAAATCGTCGCCGTCGATGTCGATGCGCATCTGCTTGCCCAGGCGCGAGCCGAGGTTCTGCGCGTTGTTCGAGGGGTCGTTGCCCGAGCCGCCGTCGCCGGTGTCGATGTAGAGGTAGCCGTCGGGACCAAAGCCGATCCACCCGCCGTTGTGGTTCGAGAAGCTCGGGTGATTGATCGTCATCACCGTCATCGCAGACGTCGGATCGGCGCTCGTCGAGCTCGTGAACGGGGCGTTCGCCCGGTAGCGCACGACGCGGTTGTTGCCGCCGGGGATCGTGTTGTAGACGAAGAAGTAGCCGTTGTTTGCGAAGTCAGGGTGGAACGCGAGGCCGAGCAGTCCTTCCTCGCCTCCAGCCTGGATCGAGGTGACCGTCAGGTACGGCGTCGCCTGCAGCACGGGCGGGTTCTGCGTCAGGTCGAGCAGGCGCAGCCGCCCGGTCGAGCCTGAGCCCTGCTCGATGATGAACAGCCGATTGAAGTCGCCAACCGGTGCGCTGACGCCCACCGGGCTCGAGACGCCGGAGGCGACTCGGATCGTGTGCATGCTGCTCTGCGCTGCGAGCGGCCCGGCGAGCGCGGACAGGACGATGGCTGTGGATCGGAAGCTGCTGCGGAACATGGCGGATCTCCCCGGGTCCTCGGATGACACTACGCACTGAGCGTAGCCGCCGGTCGCGCTTCCGCCAAGGCGCGTGTCCGGCTCACCAGGTGATCGTGAGCATGTTCGACACGTTCCAGGTGCTGCCCGAGGGTGCAGGGCAGAAGCCCGCGTTCGGATCGCGGTAGTAGGCCTGGTAGTAGCGCACCTGGCCCGACTGCGGGGCGATCGGATCGCCCAGCTGTGTCGAGCGCGCGGTGATCGAGAGATCCCCCGCGAGCGGTGCGTGCACCGTTCCGCCGCTGGCCGGCTTCGCGTAGAGCCGCTTGAGCGTGCCCCCTGCGCAGCGCACGCCGTCGCCGAAGACCTGGCCGCTGGGGATGAGCGTGTTGCCCTGCAGGAAGATCGTCGTCGCGACGGGCAGTTCGCCGCTCGAAAGCAGCACGAGCGAATCCGCGCCCGGGAGGCCGAAGCCCTGCAGCTTGGCTCCGCCCGAAGTGATCGAGTTCTGGCAGCCGCGGCCGGCTGCGCCGTTGTTTCCGCAAGGGCAGGCAGTGGCGCTCGTACCGTCGCCGAAACAACCGGGCGTCCCCGCGAGCTGGCACTCGTCGAGCACGCCGTCGGAGTTCCAGTCGTGGCTCGCACCGCTCGCGAGGTCGCACGCGTCCTGCACGCCGTTGGCGTTGCAGTCGACCAGGTTGCCGCCGACGATCTTGAACACGTCGCCCAGCGCGTCGCAGATGTAGAGCTCGCCCGCGGCGTCCTCGCCGAAGGCCGTGAGCAGGCTGATCGCCGGTCCGCCGCCGGCGTTGAGCTCGGCGGTGCGCTCGGTCAGGTTCTGCACGCCGCTGCCGTTCCATCCGACGGTCCAAACGCGCCCGGAGCAGAAGTCGCCGAAGAAGTAGAGCCCCTGGAAGTTGCACAGCGACGAGCCGCGGTAGCGCGACCCGCCGATGATGCTGCAGTTGCCGGAGGTGTGCGCATAGGCGTGCACGGGCAAGGTGTGCGCCGGATCATTGCAATTGCAATTGCCCGAGCCCGTGCAACTGAAGCCTTCCATGCAGTCCCAGCCGAAGTTGAGCCCACTCATTCCGGCGGGCACGAACTCGATCTCTTCGAAGGAGGCGTTGCCGACATCGCCGATCCACAAGTCACCGGTGGCGCGGTCGAAGGCCGCGCGCCAGGGGTTGCGCAACCCCAGGTGCCAGATCTCCGGCAGCGCGCCGGACGTGCCGACGAAGGGGTTGCCAGGTGGGATCGCGTAGTTGCGCGAGCGATCGAGCGGATAGGCGTCGCCGTCGGGATCGACGCGCATGATCTTGCCCAGGCGCAGGCCGAGGTCCTGCGAGTGCATCCCCGGACCGCCGTCGCCGGTGCTGATGTAGAGGTAGCCGTCGGGCCCGAAGGCGAGCCAACCGCCGTTGTGGTTCGAAGCGCCCGGGTGGCTGATCGTCATCACCGGGTTGGCGCTCGTCGGGTCCGCGCTCGTCGAGGTCGCGAAGGGCGCGTTCGCGCGGTAGCGCACGACCTGGTTGTCGCCGTTCGTGTTCGTGTAGTAGACGAAGAAGTAGCCGTTGTTCGCGAAGTTCGGGTGGAACGCGAGTCCGAGCAGGCCCTCCTCGCCGCCAGCCAGGATCGGGTTGATCGACAGGTACGGCGCGGACTGCAGCTGCGGCGGAGTCTGCGACAGGTCGAGCACACGGATGTAGCCGTTCGAACCCGAGGCCTGTTCGAGCAGGAACAGGCGCTGGAAGTCTCCATCGGGCGAGCCCGCGAAGGTCGGGTTCACGAGCCCGGAGGCGACACGTTGCGCGCGAATCGTGCTCTGCGCGAGAGTTTGCGACGCGCACAGACAGGCGCCGAGCCATGTCGAGGCGAGGATCGTGAAACGAAGGAATCGGGGGGACACTGGGAATCCTGTTGATATCTCGATGCTGTGAGGAAAGAGCGAACGTAACCGCAAGGTCTCATTTGGCCAAGATGAGAAATGGCCGCGAGGGGCTCTGCGCCCCCCGCGGAAAGCGAATCAGCCGAGTTGCGGATTACCAGGTAATCGTGAGCATGCTCGAGACGTTCCAGGTGTTGCCCGGAGGCGCCGTGCAGAAGCCCACGTTCGGATCGCGGTAGTACGCCTGGTAGTAGCGCACGGCTCCCGAGAGCGGAAAGATCTGGTCGCCGAGCTGCGTCGACTTGACCGTGATGCTCGGATCACCCGCGCCCGGAGCGAAGGCGGTGCCGCTGCTCGCGTTCTTCACGTACAGGCGCTTCAGCGTGCCCGTGGCGCAACGCACACCGTCGCCGAAGACCGTGCCGCTGTTGTTGACCGTGTTGCCCTGCAGGAAGATCGTCAGCACGGTCGGAAGCTCGCCCGAGCTCCCGAGCACGACGTCGTCCGAGCCCGGATCGCCGAAGCCGTCGAGCCGCGCGCCGCCGGTCGATCCGGAGTTCTCGCAGCCGTGGCCGAGCACGCCCGTGTTGCCGCAAGGGCAGGCGGTCTGCGTGGAGCCGTCGCCGAAGCAGCCGGGGGTGCCGGTCGGCTCGCACGAGTCGAGCACGCCGTTGCCGTTCCAGTCGTGACCGTTGCCGGCCGCGATTTCACAGCCGTCGTGCACGCCGTTGCCGTTGCAGTCCACGATCGGGCCGGGGACGATCTTGAACACCTCGCCGCCGCGGTCGCAGATGTAGAGCTCGCCGGCCGCATCCTCGCCGAAGGAGGTGATCAGGTTGATCGCCGTTCCACCGCCGGGCGCGAGTTGCGCGGTGCGGTCGGTGAGGTTCTGGACGGTGGTCCCGTTCCACGCGACGGTCCAGACCTTTGCGGTGCAGTAGTCGGCGAAGAAGTACAGGCCCTGGAAGCTGCACATCGCGTTGCCGCGGTAGCGGTAGCCGCCGGTGATCGAGCAGTTGCCGCCCGTGTGCGGGTAGGTGTGAACCGGAGGCGTGAGCGTCGGCCCGTTGCACACGCAGCCCGAGAGCCCGGTGCAGTTGTTGCCTTCGGTGCAACGCCAGCCCATGTTGCGTCCGCCCTGACCGGCGGGGATCACGTCGACTTCCTCGATCGCGCCTTGCCCGACGTCGCCGATCCACATGTCACCGGTGGCGCGGTCGAAGGACGCGCGCCAGGGGTTGCGCAGGCCGTAGAGCCAGATCTCGTTCAGCGCGCTGGTCGAGCCGAAGAAGGGGTTCGTGGGCGGGATCGCGTAGTTCTTGACCGAGTCGAGCGGGAAGTCGTCGCCGTTGGGGTCGATGCGCAGTTGCTTGCCGAGGAAAGTCGTCAGGTCCTGCGCATTGCCGGTCGAGGCGTTGTGGCCGGCGCCCGTGTCGTTGGCGTTGCCGCCGTCACCGAAGTCGACGTACAGCAGGTTGTCGGGACCGAAGCCGATCCAGCCACCGTTGTGGTTCACCTGCGGCTGGGTCTGCGTCAGCACGCTCTGCGCCGAGAGCGGATCCGCGGTGGTCGAGGTCATGAACGGCGCGTTCGCGGTGTAGCGCGCCACGTGCGTCGTGCCGGCGGCGTCGGTGTAGTCGACGAAGAAGTAGCCGTTGTTCGCGAAGTTCGGATCGAAGGCGAGGCCGAGCAGACCCTGCTCGTCGCTCGTGCTCACCGGCGAGATCGAGAGGTAGGGCGTCGCCAGGAGCACCGGCGGATTCTGAGTCAGGTCGAGGATGCGGATGCGCCCGACGTTGCCCGAGCGCTGCTCGACGATGAACAGGCGGCTGAAGTCGCCGGTCGGGGCCGTCACGTAGAGCGGGTTCACCAGACCGGAGGCGACCCGGACCGAGCCCACGGAGATTTGGGCGGAGGCGGGCTGGAGGCTGGCGAGGGCCCCGAGGGCGATTGCGCTCACGGACACGGTGCGGAGAATTCTGTGGAGCATCGGTGGGTGTATGAAAAAGCTGGCCGCGCGGGAGAATTGACTGTCGAGGTTACACCGGAATCGGCACCCACGACAGGTCTCGCGGCTGTGAAGGTTCGGCAAGAGGCGAATTCCGGCCGCTCCGCGGCCCTGGCGACGGGCGCGAGGCCGGAATCGTCGCTTCAGGCTTCGACGAGGAAGGCCTCGAGTACCGAATCCTCGCCGTTCTCGCGGTCGAGGCGCTGTTCGAGCTTCAGGCGCTGCAGCGACTCTCCCATCGAGGGACCGCGGCCTCCGTTCACGGCGCCGGTGTAGATGCGCACCTGGTCCACCAGGCCCGCGGCGAGGCAGCTCGAGAGCAGCGTCGGCCCGGCCTCGAGCAGCACGCGGCGGAAGCCCTGCTCCCACATCCACACCTGGGCTTCGCGCAGCGAGATCTCGCGCTCGCTCGAGACGTGCAGCGCGTGCACGTGCGCCCCGGCCTCCAGCAGCGCGCGCTCGCGCGCACCATCGAGGCCCGCCAGGCACAGGATGTGGACCGGACCGGCCCCCTCGCCCGCACCAGGTTTGGCGAACAGCGCCGAGCCTGGCGGCGTGCGCAGGTAGCTGTCGAAGAGCACGCGCGCGGGCGGACGCGCGGGGTTGCCCGGCGGACGGACACTGAAGCGCGGATCGTCGGCGAGCACGGTGCCGACGCCGCTGACGATCGCGTCCACGCGGCCGCGCAGCACCTGCACTTCGCGCTGCGATTCGGGGCCCGAGATCCAGCGCCCGCCGCCGATCTGCTCGGGCGGCAGCATCTGGCCGGTGCGCGTCTGCGCCCACTTGGCGATCGTCCAGGGCCGCGGGCGGCGCATCCGGTCGGGATCGGTCCAGCGCAGGAAGTGCGGCGCCACACTCGCGAGCGGCGCGACGTCATCGCACACCAGCACCTCGAGGCCGGCCGCCTGCAGGATTCGCAGCCCGGCACCTTGGTGGCGCACGTCCGGATCGAGCGCACCCACGATCACGCGCCGCACGCCGCTCGCGCGCACGAGTTCGGAGCAGGGCGGGGTCTTGCCGCGCGAGCTGCAGGGTTCGAGCGTCACGACCAGCGTGTCCCACTCGCTCGAGGGCACGCCGCTCGCGCGCGCGGCCTCGAAGGCGCGCACCTCCGCGTGGGCTTCGCCCCAGACCGCGTGGAAGCCGCGGCCGATCACCCGCTCACCGGCGAGCACCGCCGCGCCGACGCAGGGGTTGGGCGCGACCTCGAAGCGCTGGCGCGCGGCTTCGCGGCCGAGCTCCTCGAGCAGCCGCCGGATGGCGGCTTCGTCGAGGGCGGCGCTGGCGACCTGCGTCATGCTGGACACATCGGCTCCTGGGAGGTTGGCGGTCGTACCCATCCGTGCGCAGTGCGCGAAAAGGCACAGCCTTTCTAGGATACCTCGGCGCGGGAGGCAAAGCCTGCCCCCTGCGGAGGGCGGTCGGTACGCCAAGTTCCTGCCGGGACGTGCTTTCCTTTGGCGCGCCGCGCTGCAAACTACGCCCTCTCCGCACCCCAACTCCAGATCCGCCATGAGCAAGTCCCCCATCCGTGTCACGGTCACCGGCGCCGCCGGGGCCATCGGCTACGCCCTCCTCCCCCGCATCGCCTCCGGCCAGATGTTCGGCGCCGACCAGCCGGTCATCCTGCAGCTGCTCGAGATCCCCGACGAGAAGGCCATGAAGGCGCTCTCGGGCGTCGCGATGGAGCTCGAGGACTGCGCCTTCCCGCTGCTCTCCGGCATGGTCCTCACGAGCGACCTCACGACCGCCTTCAAGGACACCAACTGGGCGCTGCTCATCGGCAGCCGCCCGCGCGGCCCGGGCATGGAGCGCAACGACCTGATCAAGGTCAACGGTCCGATCTTCGTCGGCCAGGGCCGCGCGATCAACGACCACGCGGCCAAGGACGTGCGCGTCGCGGTCGTCGGCAACCCGTGCAACACCAACGCGCTGATCGCGATGCACGCCGCCAAGGACCTCCCGCGCCAGCGCTTCAGCGCGATGACGCGCCTGGACCAGAACCGCGCGCAGAGCCAGCTCGCGGGCAAGGCCGGCGTGCACTCCTCCGAGGTCAAGAACACGCTCATCTGGGGCAACCACTCGGCCACGCAGGTGCCCGACTTCTACAACACCACCATCCGCGGCCAGAGCGCGTCGAAGGCGATCACCGACGAAGCCTGGCTCAAGGGCGACTTCTTCAAGACCGTGCAACAGCGCGGCGCCGCGATCATCGCCGCGCGCGGCGCCTCGAGCGCCTTCTCGGCCGCCAACGGCCTGGTCGACCACGTGCGCGACCTCGTGAATCCCACACCCAAGGGCTCGTGGAACTCCGTCTGCGTCGTCTCCGACGGCAGCTACGGCGTGACCGAGGGCCTGATCTCGTCCTTCCCCGTCACCACCGACGGCAAGGGCAACTGGGAGATCGTCAAGGGCCTCACGCTGCAGCCCTTCATCCAGGAGAAGATCGCCGCCACCGTGAAGGAACTCGAGTCCGAGCGCACGGTCGTCGCCGACCTGCTGAAGTAGCTGCGCGAGCGGGAGCGTGAAAAAACCAGCCCGCCTGGTTTTTTGACGCCCCACCCGTACCTCGAACTTGCCCACGCGCACGCCGCCGCCCGCTAGGCTCGTGCGCATGAGCCGCTCGATCCTCGCAAGCATCCTGCTCCTCGCCGCCTGCACCGGCCCGCGCGTCGCCAGCGCACCGCCCGGCAGCTACCTCGTCGTGCTCGACAAGACCGACGCCACGCTGCGCATGATCGAGCCCAACTCGGGCCACCTGCGCGACCTGGTCTCAACCGGCGTCGGCCCGCACGAGGCTGCCGCCGCGCCCGACGGCACGCTGGTCGTCGTCTGCGACTACGGCGGAGAGGCGCCCGGCCACACGCTGACCGTCTTCGATCCCTTCGCGCGCCACGTGATCGACACGATCGACCTGGCGCCGCACACGCGCCCGCACGGCATCGCCTTCCTCGACCAGCGCTCGACCGTGCTCGTGACGAGCGAGACGAGCCAGGCGCTGCTCGAGGTGGACCTGCGCTCCGGCAAGGTGAAGCGCGTCATCCCGACCGAGGCCAAGCTCTCGCACATGCTGGCTGTGACGCCCGACAGGACGCGCGCCTTCACCGCCAACATGAGCGGCAACTCGGTCAGCGCGATCGATCTTGCGAGCGGCAAGGTCCTGGAGGTGATCGAGACCGGCAAGCAGCCCGAGGCGATCGCCGTCACGCCCGACGGCAACGAGGTCTGGGTCGGCCACAACGAGGACGACAAGCTCGTCGTGCTCGACGCGCACACGCTCGCGAAGAAGGCCGAGTTCCCCTGCGGCCAGATGCCGATCCGCATCGCGTTCGTGCCGAACGGGAAGCTCGCACTGGTCTCGTGTGCAAAGTCCGGCGAGGTCGCGGTGATCGAGACCGCGACGCGCACGGAGCGCACGCGCATCCTCATGCCGCTCGGTCCGTCGACGCAAATGGGCTTTGCTCCGGGAGATCCATTCAACGCGATGCCCGCGGGCCTCCTATGCGAGCCCGATGGCAATTTCGCCTTCGTCGCCTGCACAACGGCGAACCAGATCGCGGTGATCGACCTCCGCACGCTCGAGGTCAGGAGCGTCATCCCCACCGGCAAGCAGCCCGACGGCATGACCTGGCTCTACAAGCGCGAGGGCTACAACCGGCTCGACGACCGAGGGCGATGATCGTTCCGCGTCCGGCAACACGGCGGTAGGATTCCCTCCCTTGGACAAGCACGAGAAGCTCCTGCTTCAGATCCTTCGCGGCGGATCCGATGCCAACATTCGCTTCGAGGACATGCGCGGACTGCTCCTGCATCTGGGGTTTGCCGAACGCGCTCGAGGCAGCCACCACATGTTCCACAAACGCGGCATCGAGGAGTTGATCAACCTCCAGCGAGACGGCAGCAAGGCGAAGGTGTACCAGGTCCGACAGGTCCGATCGGTCATCCTGCGGTATCATCTGGGAGGTCCGGCCAATGGCTAAGTACGAGCTCATCATCTACTGGAGCGACGAGGATTCGGCTTTCATCGCCGAGGTGCCTGAATTGCCCGGTTGCTCCGCGCACGGCAAGACCCCGCGCAAGGCGCTCGAAAATGCCGAGGACGCGATCGAGCTCTGGATCAGTACGGTAAGGAAGCTGCGGCGGGCCGTCCCCAAGCCGAAGGGTCGGCGACTGAAGCTCGCCTAGTTGGACACTCCGTCCGTCGCTCGGGCGATCCGCTGAGCGCCCCGCTTCATTCGCCATTCGAGCTTGCGCACATCCTGCCCAAGCGACTTCGCCATTCGCATCCACTCGCGTGCCTTCCGCAGATCGCGCTGCATCCCGCGGCCCTCGAACGCGAGTTCCGCAAGGGTAAGACATGCGGGACCATACTCGTCGCGCGCAGCGCGGCGAAGCAGCCGGATCGCTTGCGGCAGGTCTCGGCGCACGCCTCTTCCCTCGATCAGCCGCTCGGCGAGCAGGAACCAGGCCCAGGAGCTGAAGTCCTCGTCGTAGGGCGCCTTGACGGCTCTTCGCAACCATGCGCTCGCCCGGCGGACGTCCTTCCGAACAGCGTGCTCGTGGCCCTCGTCAAAGCACTCATGCAGACGGATCATCGCGAACACCGAACCCAAGCGTGCCGCGCGCTCGTAGTACTTGCTCGCGCGCCGGTATCCGGCGGGCCCGTGCTCGTCGTCGTGGTAGTACGTGCCAAGATCGCGCAAGCAATCCGCGTCACCCTGGCGCACACCCTTGCGAAAGAGCTGCAACCCGAGCGCCTCGTTCTTCGGGAGACATTCTCCGTCACACAGTCGGCGGGCGAGTTCTCGTCGAGCACGCCACCAGCCTTCCTCCTCCAGGTCCTCGAGCAGCTTGCGCCCCAGGCGGCGATTCCTCCTCGTTCCTTCGGCCTCGAGGTACGCGCAAGCCACGCGGATTCGAGATCTCGTATGTCCGAGTTCCGCGGCCCGCGAGGCATGGCGAAAGAATCGCTCGAGATCGACCCGGACTCCCTGCCCATCCAGGTACGTGATGCTGAGATTCGCGTGCGCGTGCGGCTCGTCAAGCCGTGCCGCACGTCGATACCAGTGCAGTGCACGCGGGATGCTCTGGGTCACGCCGCGCCCGTAGCGGTACGCGTACCCCAACGAGGTCATCGCATCCGCGTCACCCCGGCGAATCTTCGCACGCAGTCGTTCGATTCGATTCGCCATCGCAACCTCACGCGAGCACTCCCAGCAAGCCGTACGAGCTCGCGCCCTCGATCTTGACGTCGACCTCGCGGCCGACGAGCTCGGGCGCGCCCGCGAACGAGACGAGAATGCCGTGCTGCGTGCGGCCGCTGACCTCGCCGTCGCGCTTCTCGGCAACCTGCTCGACGAAGGTGCGACGCACTTGCCCGACATGCGCGGAATTGCGCGCCAGCCCCGACTTCGCACCGAGCTCGAGCATGCGCTGGTTGCGGCGCTTCTTCTCCTCCTCCGGCACGTCGTCGGCGAGCGCATCCGCCGCGGTCCCCGGGCGCGGGCTGTACTTGAAGATGTAGTTGACCAGGAAACCCTGCTCGGCGAGCAGCCGCTCGCTGGCGTCGTGCTCCTCCGCGGTCTCGCTCGGAAAACCCACGATCCAGTCCGAGCCGAGCTCGATATCGGGCACCGCCGTGCGCAACATCTCCGTGCGCTTCGCGTACAGCTCGACGTTGTAGCCGCGCTTCATCGCGCGCAGGATGCGGTCAGAGCCCGACTGCGCCGGCAGCGGCAGGAAGCGCTCGACCTTGCTGCATTCCGCGACCGACTGCGCCAGCGCCGGCGTGACATACGAAGGATGCAGCGTGATCAGTCGGATGCGCACGAGCCCGTCGATCTCCTGCAGCGCGTACAACAAGTCCGCCAAGCTCGGCCGCCCCTGCCTTCCGCGCAACAGCGGCTCGCCCGCCGAGGGCGCCGGGAAGTCCTCGCCGTAGCTGTTGACCGTCTGGCCGAGCAGCGTGATCACCTTGACGCCCTTCTCGACGAAGCCGCGCGCCTCGCGCACCAGATGCTCGATCGGATAGCTCAAGACGCGCCCGCGCACGCTCGGCACGATGCAGTACGTGCAGTTCAAGTCGCACCCGCGCATCACCGTCAAGTACGCGTGCAGCTCGCCGTCCCAGGGCTCGTCGCCACGATCCACGGCCAGCGCGTCCTCCATCCCGAGCGCCAGCACGCGCGCCTTGCGCCGCTCGCCGTTCTCGCGCGCGCGGCGCACCTCTTCCACCAGGCGCGGCAAGCGCGCGAACTGCCTCGTCCCCGCGACGATGTCCACGTGGCCGGCGCGCGCGAAGATCTCGTCGCCCACGCGCTGCGCCATGCAGCCCATCACGCCCACCACGAGCTCGGGCCGGCGCTGCTTGACGCTGCGCAGCTCGCCGACCCAGCTCCAGGTGCGGTCCTCGGCATGCTCGCGTACCGAGCAGGTGTTGAACAGCACCAGATCCGCCTCCTCCATCGAGGAGGTCAACACCCAGCCCTCGCGCCGGAAGCGGCCTTCCGCGAGCAGCGAGTCGTACTTGTTCATCTGGCAGCCGAAGGTCACGACGTGCAGCTTGGGCGCGACGCGGGCCTCCCCGGAAACGGGGGCCGAGTCGTTCGAGAGAAAGCGTGCGATGCTCATGGCCGGGCTTCGGAGGAGCGCTCCGAGTCGGTGGATTGTGCCAAAGCCCCTCGAAACAGGCCATACTGGCCGCGTGCCGCAGATCCCCGCCGAACGCATCGGCCTCGTCAAGCTCGGAGCGATCGGCGACGTGGTCAACACGCTGCCCTTCGCGAACCGCCTGCGCGCGGGCTATCCCAAGGCGCGCATCACGTGGGTGATCGCGCCGCTCTCGCACGCCCTCCTCGAGGGCCATCCCGCCGTGGACGAGTTCCTGGTCTTCGACGCGCATCAGCCCACGAGCTGGCCCGCTTTCGTGCGCGAGCTGCGCGCTCGGCGCTTGGACCTCGCGATCGACCTGCAGCGCTTGATCAAGAGCGGGATGATCACGCGCACGAGCGGCGCGAAGACGCGCCTGGGTTTTGACCCCGCGCGCTGCAAGGAGCGCAGCCACCTGTTCACCAACCTGCGCATCCCCGCGAACCCCGCCCCGGGCGTGACGGTCGCGCAGTACCTCGAGTTCGCGGACTTCCTGCAACTGCCCGCGCAGATTCCGACCTGGAGGCTGCCGCACACGCCCTTCGCCGGCGCGCGCGCGGGCGAGCGCATCGCCGTGCTCAACGTCGGCGCGAGCTGGAGCTCGAAGCTGTGGGCCAACGAGCGCTGGAGCGAGCTCGCGCGGCGCCTCACACACGAGCTCGAGCTCTCCGTGCATCTCTCCGGCGGCCCGGGGGACCGCGCCGCCGCCGCGGACATCGCGCGCGCGGCCGGCGTCCCCGTCGTCTCGCACGCGGGCGAGTTCACGCTGCGTGAGACCGCCGGCCTGCTCGCCGCGGCGGAGCTGGTCGTCAGCGGCGACACCGGCCCGCTGCACATGGCGGTGGCACTCGCCCGTCCGGTCGTGGCGCTCTTCGGCGCAGCCGATCCGCGCCGCACCGCACCTTTCGGCCAGCCGCACTCGGTCGTGCGCAACCCGGTGGACTGCTCGCCCTGCCGCAAGCGCGAGTGCCCGGTCCCAGGCCACCCCTGCATGAGCGGCCTGGAGGTCGAGGTCGTCTTCGCGCGCGCGCGCGAGGTGCTCGGGGCGAGCGCGCTCGCGCCCTAGTTCCCCGGTGCTCCCCGCCTCCCGCCCATCGGCGGGGTACGGTTCGGGGAGGCATCCGGAGTGCAGTTTTTTCCAGTCAGGCGGGCGTGGCTCGCCCCGCTCGCCCTCGTGCTCGGCGCCTGTCAGGTGCTGCCACCTCCCGAGGGCGCGCGCGCGACGCAGGGCTCGGTGCGCGCCGGCACCCCGGCGGAGGCGCGCATCGTCGCCGAGGCGCTCGACGCGCTCGCACCGCGCGTGCGCGCGCTGATCCCGGATGCGCGCACGCGACCGCTCTCGGTCTGGGTGCAAGACGTGCCCGAGCTCTACTGGCTGCCGCGCACGGTGATGCCCGAGGCCGATGGCTTCTACGCGCCGGGGATGCACCGCATCCACTTGCGGCGCGAGGCCGAGGACCTCGACCGCACGCTCGCGCACGAACTCGTGCACGCCACGCTCGGTCCGAGCTGGGAGGTGCTCCCCGGGACGCTCGAGGAGGGCGTGTGCGACGTGCTCGCCGCGCAGGTCTGTCCCGCGAGCGCCGCGCGACTGCGCGCGGGACGGCTCTCGAGCGCGAGCCTGGCGCTGGGCAGCATCTCGCTCGAGCTCTCGGGCTCGCTGCCCGCGGACGCGGCGCCAAGCGGCGTCGAGATCCGCTTCCTGGCCCACTTGCGCCTGGATGGGCCCGCGAGCGTCCCCGTCGATCCGCTGGACGTGTTCCGCTCCAGCGCGGGTCTGTCCTCCGCGAAGCTCTCTCCGCACGTCAAGAAAGCGCTCTACGGCCTGGCGGGGATGGTCGTGCAGCGCATCGTGGATCGCTCCGGCATCGCCGGCCTGCACGAGCTGTGTCTGCGCGCCGCGCGCGAGAACGAAGACCAGATCCCCGCCGACTGGATCCTCGAGGCGGCCGGGCTCGACCGCGATCCGGAACACTGGCGCCGTGCGCTGCTCGAGGGCATCGGCCCGCAGGAGCTGGCCGAGTTCGTGCGCGGCCATTCCGAGCTCGCGACCCCCGCACTGCTCGAATTCCTGGGCGCCGGCGCCTGCGAGGCCTCGCCGGGGCTCGTGCTCGCGCGCCTGTCGGCCTGCGTGCGGTTGCCCGAGAGCGGCGCCAGCCTCGACCTGCTCTCCGAACCGGCCGTGCGCGCCTCGCTGATGCGCGCCCTCCAGCACGAGTTGGGGAAGAAGCCCGGGCGCCGTGCGTCCACGCTCCCGCCATGAGGAAATCCCTGATCTTCGCCGTCGGCCTCGCCGGTCTGGTTGCCTCGGTCTTCGCCTTGCGCGGGAGCGGCTCCGCGGTCGAGAAGCGCACCGACTACTACGCCAACGGCCAGGTCCAGAGCGAGTACGTGCTGCACGAGGGCGTCCGCGACGGCGCCTGCCACCGCTACTGGCCGGACGGCAAGCCGCTGGCCGAGGGCGAGTTCCAACACGGCGAGATGAGCGGCGAGTGGAGCTTCTGGAACCAGGACGGGGCGCTCGACGCCTCGCGCAGCGGGCGCTACGTCGCGGGCAAGTTCCTCGGCGGCTGAGCGCCGGCCTCGCTCTCGAAGGTGTACACGCCGCGCTGGCCGCTGGTCTCCTCGACCGCCAGGCGCATGCGCGCGATGCGCACGTCGGGGAAGAGCTTCGCGATGCGCGCCGCCAGCTCGCGGCCGAACCAGGTGGCGAGGTTCTCCGAGCTCGTGTTGTTGATCGCGAGCACGATCACGTCCTCGCGCGGCACGCGGTAGAAGCGATCCAGGTAGACGACCTCGATCGAGCCGCCCGACTCGCTCCAGCGCAGCACCGGGTGCCGGCCGGGGACGATCCAGTGCTCGTCGAGCTCATCGCAGATCGCGCGCACGACCGGCTTGATGGCCTTGAAGTCCATCACCAGGCCGTGGCTCGTGAGCTGGCCCTCGAGCTCGACGAAGACACGGTAGTTGTGCCCGTGCAGCCGCTCCGCGCTCCCGTCGGGAAAGATCAGGAAGTGCGCGGCGGAGAACTTGAAGGCCTCCTTCTGGAGGTCGATGGCCCAGCGTTCCATGCGCGCACAAGGTTAGCGCCTCCGACACGGAAAGTCCTTCCAGCGGCTGCGCTCAAGCCCGACCGCCCCGGCGATCCGATACAGGCGCCATGTCTCCCCGACCGCGCATCGCCGGATTTTCACGCGTTGACCTGCTGTTGATCGTCGCCCTGGCCCTGATCCTGGCCTTCATGATGGTCCCGAGCCTCACGGCGCGCATGGCGACCCGCCGCGACGCGCAGCGCCTGGAGAGGACGCCAACGCATCGAGAGCGCGATCACGCGCTACTGGACCGACCACCACTGCTGGCCGCCGGCGCACGAGAACCCCACGCACGACGACTGGGACGTCTCGACGGATGGCGACTTCATCCCGGCGCTGGTCGAGGGCGGATACCTGCCCGCGATGCCCGCCGACCCGCTCAACGACGAGGAGTACCAATACCGCTACCGCGTCTTCCCCAAAGGCAGCTTCGCCTGCTCGGCGGACGGACCGACTTTCGTCCTGGGCGTGCGCAAGCTCGAGATGGTCTCTTCGAAGAAGCTGCAAGAGCACGGTTTCCGCTGCCCCGAGCGGGACTTCACCCAGGAGTTCGCCTGGGTGAGCGGCAACTCCTACCCCGAGCACTGAACGCCGCGGGGCAAGACGCGCGAGCGCGCGCCTGCTACATTCGCCGCGAATGGAGCCCCGCACCCGCCGCGTCCGGCCTCAGGCTCTCGATCTTGAGTTCGAGATCCTCGAGGGCGACTCCGTCATCGGACCGGCGATCGAGCAGGGCGGCTGGGAGGCGCACGAGAGCGCGCTCTTCCGCGCGCACCTCGTGCCGGGCGCGCGCGTCCTCGACCTGGGCGCGAACATCGGCTGGTTCAGCACGCTCGCGGTGCTCGCCGGCTGCCAGGTGCACGCCTTCGAGCCCGTGCCGCACATCGCCGAGGTCTGCGCGCGCAATCTCGAACGCGCCAACGCCAAGGGCCCGGGCAAGGCCGTGCTGCACCGCTGCGCCGCCGCCGAGCGCGCCGGGCGCGCGCGCATCGCGCTCTCGGCGCGCAACCAGGGCGACAACCGCGTGCTCGACGGCACCCAGCGCCCCAGCGACATGGGCGAGGGCGAGACGGTCCAGATCGAACTCGCGCGCGTCGACGACCTCGTCGAGGGCCCCGTGCGCGTGCTGAAGATCGACACGCAGGGCTCGGAGTGGCTCGCGCTGTCCGGCATGCCGCGCGTGCTCGCCGCGAGTCCACAGCTCGCGCTGCTGCTCGAGTTCTGGCCCTACGCGTTGCGCGGCGCGCAGCCCGGGGTGCTGCTCGACTTCCTCGAAGCCCAGGGCTTCACGCTCGGCAAGGCGACCGCAGCGCCCTACCCGATGCGCAAGGAACGCATCCTGCGCCAGGCGCTCGCGCGCGATCCGGTCAAGGGCGGCCTAGACCTGTACGGCACGCGCGGCCTGCCCTTCCACGCGCTCGGACTCGGGGCGCGGCTGCACGGGATGTGGCGCGCGCAGCGCGAGGAGTGAACCCATGAGCCTGGTCGACTTCCACACGCACTACTTCTCGCGCGTCTTCTTCGACACGCTCGCCGCGCAGTCGCCACTGCCGGGCACGCCCGCGGAGAAGCTCGAGGCGCTCGCGCGCAAGACCGGCATCGAGTTGCCGCCCTCGGACGGCGCGCAGCACCGCGAGCGCTGGCTGAGCGTGATGCGCGAGCACGGCATCGCGCACCTGGCGAGCTTCGCCAGCCTGCCCGAGGAGATCGCCGAGGTCGGCGCCGCGGCGCTCGCCTCGGACGGCCGCATCAGCGGCTTCGCGCTGCTCAATCCGCGCGCCCCCGGCTGCGCCGAGAAGGCCGAGGCCGCGCTCGCCGGCGGCGGCCACAAGGGCGTGCTGCTGTTCCCCGCGCTGCACGGCTATTGCGTCGACCAGCCGGAAGTGCGCCCGCTCTTCGAGGTGCTCGAGCGGCGCAAGGCGATCGCCTTCGTGCACTGCGGGCTGTTCGTGGTCAAGTTGCGCGACCTGCTCGGCTTCCCGCGCACGCAGGACCTGCGCCGCGCCGATCCGCTGGCGCTGATCCCGGTCGCCAATGCGTTCCCGAACGTGCGCTTCGTGATCCCGCACTTCGGCGCGGGCTTCCTGCGCGAGACGCTGATGGCGGGCGCGCAGTGCCCCAACGTCTACGTCGACAGCTCCTCCTCCAACGCCTGGATGGCGACGCAGTGCCCGCGCGTCACGCTGCGCGAGGTCTTCGAACGCGCGCTCGAGGTCTTCGGGCCCGCTCGCGTGCTCTTCGGCACCGATTCGACGGTCTTTCCAGCCGGCTGGCAGGCCAAGCGCCACGAGGAGCAGCGCGCGCTGCTCGGCGCGCTTGGCGCCAGCGCGCCGGATCAGGAGCGCATCTTCGCCGGCAACGCGCGCGCCCTGCTCGGACTCCCGCCGAGCGCTACCAGTGCACGCTGACGGAGTTCGTCACGTTGTAGGTCCCGCCCGAGGGGCAGAAGCTCGAACTCGGGTCGCGGTAGTAGGTCTGGTAGTGGCGCAGGCTCCCGGCCGTGAGCGGATCCCCCAGCTGCGCTGAGCGCTGCGTGATCGAGAGCTCTGCCCCGACGGGGTAACTGACCGAGCCGCCCGAGGCGGGCTTGACCACCAGGCGCTTCAGCACGCCCCCGACGCAGCGCAGGCCATCGCCGAAGGGCACGGGCGAGATCGTCGCCGTGCCCTGCAGGAAGACCGAGCTCGCGTTCGGCAATTCGCCGCTCGCGTGCAGCACGACCGTGTCGGGCGAGACACTGCCGCTCGCGTCGAGTTCGGCGCCGCCGGTGGCGGCCGAGTTGTTGCAGCCGCGCCCAGGAAGTCCGCTGTTCGCGCACGGGCAGGCCGCCAGCGAGCCGTCGCCCTCGCAGCCCGAGTCGAAGGAGCTGGAATCGATCGTGACCCCGTCGACCAGCCCGAAGAAGACACCCGAGTCGCTCGGCCCGCCGCCGACCAGGCGCAGGTGGTCGAAGCTCACGCCGCTCACCGAGAGTGTGTAGTGCTGGATGCTGAAGCCGCCGGGGATCGTGATCCCGTTGCTGGCGACGACGCTCGCGCCCTGGTAAGCCTCGAGCGTGACCGTGTTCCCGGCGTAGGAACCGAAGAGGTAGAGCTCGAGCGAGGCGTGGCTCGCGCTCGCGCCCGTGCTCATCTCGTAGGACTTCGTGCGCCCGAACGAGGCGCCCGGTCCGGGCGACCAGCCCGTCGCGCCCACGCAGTTGGGCGAGCTGAATCCGGGCTGGCCCGCGAGCGTCCCGTCGGCCTGCTCGCAGATGAACGAGGCCGTGCCGATCGGCTGCAGCGTGTTGTCGAGGTTCGAGAACGTGATCCCCGACTCGGTGTACACGACCCCGAGGATGCCCTCGGCGTTGGCGTCGAAGTTGGCCGTGCCGGCGAACGCGGGGACGGAGCAGACGAGCAGGGCGATGGGCGCGAATTTCATGGCGGATTCCTCGCCCGCCATCCTAGCGCGAGCGCGGCGCCTTGGGCGGCCTCACTTCGCGCGCGCGCCCCCCGCGAGCTGCGCCAGGCGTGTCGCGCGGAACTCGCTGCCCGGTTTCCAGGCTGGCCAAGCGTCCTCGGTGGCGATCGTGCGTCCGAGTTCGTAGAGCAACTCGACGTCCTCCACGGCGCCCGCGAGATCCCACTCGTCGCGCAGCTCGTCACCCGGCTTGTGGTAGCGCTCGCGCGTGTAGAGTGTCCAGAGGCGCTTGCCCTCGCCCGAAGGCGCGCCGATCAAGTCCACGCCGCCATCGGCGTACACCGCCGGCACTCCGGCGCGCGCGAACTCGAAGTGGTCGGACCGGTAGTAGTAGCCCTTCTCCGGCTCGCTGTCGCCGCGCAGCACGCGGCCGTGGCGGTGCAGCAAGTCCTCGAGCTGCGCGTCGATCGTCGTGCGGCCCAGGCCCACCGAGATGAGGTCGCGCGTGCGTCCGAAGGGGTTCAGGCTGTCCATGTTGATGTCACACAGCGTCTTCTCGAGCGGGTAGAGCGGGTGTTCGGCGTACCAGCGCGCGCCGAGCAGGCCCTTCTCCTCGGCCGTAGTCGCCAGGAACAGCACGGAGCGCGGCGGCGGCGCGAGCGCGGGATCGCGGAACGCGGCCGCGATCTCGAGCAGTCCGGCGACACCCGAGGCGTTGTCGACCGCACCGTTGTAGATCTTGTCGTTCGGGAGCGAGTCGTCGCGGCCCAGGTGATCCCAGTGCGCGGTGTAGACGACGTACTCGTCCTTGCGCAGCGGGTCGCTGCCCGGCAGGCGCGCGACCACGTTGCGCGAGCGGATCTCGCGCATGTCGTTGTGCACGCGCAGCTCGGCGCGCAGTTCTTTGAACGCGACCGGCTTGAACTCGCGCGTCGCGGCCTGGCGCTTGAGCTCCTCGAAATCCAGGCCACCGGCGCTGAAGAGTTCCTTGGCCTTGTCCTGGCGCAGCCAGCCCTCGACCGGCGCGCGGCGCACGTTGCCGCCCGCGTCGGCGAGGTCGAAGTTCTCGTGCGTCCAACTCGACTGCACGACGCCGAAGGGATAACCCGCGGGACCTTCCTCGTGCACGAGCAGCACCGCCGCGGCCTGCTTGCGCGCGGCGATCTCGTACTTGTACGTCCAGCGGCCGAAGTAGGTCATCGCCTTGCCCTCGAACACGCGCTCGTCCAGGCGCGAGGGGTCGTGCGAATCTGCGACCGGCGGATCGTTGACGAGCATCACGATCACCTTGCCGCGCACGTCGACGCCCTTGTAGTCGTCCCAGCCGTATTCGGGCGCGTCGACGCCGTAGCCGACGAAGAGCACCTCGTCGGCCTTGACGTCGATGTCGGGCGTGAAGCGGCGCGAAAAGGCCACGCACTCGCCGGGGCAGTCCAGTTGCATGCGCGTCTCGCCGCGCACGAACGCGACGCTGGGCTTGGAGAAGATGCCGACCATCGGAACCTCCTGCACCCAGGTCCCGTCGGGGTTGCCGGGCTGCAGGCCGAGCGACTGAAACTGCGTCGAGAGGTAGCGCACGGTCAGCTCCTCCCCGGGCGTGCCCGGCCCGCGGCCCTCGTAGCGGTCCGAGCCGAGCTCCGCGATGTGCGCGCGCAATTCGAGCGACTGGATGCCGCGCGGCCGCGGCTGGAAAGCCTCGGGAAGGATCGTCGCACAACCGGCCGCGGCGAGAACGCCGAGCGTGAGCATTCGAGTCTTCATCGTGGCAGCATGGTAGCGCCATGACGCTGGAGACAAGATCCCTAACCGCCCTCTCCGAAGCCCTCGCCGAGCTCGAACGCGGTTTCGCCGGACTGCCCGCGCACGAGGCCGAGCTCCCGCCCGCGGAGTTCGAGCGCATGCGCCGCGTGCTGCTCGAGCTCGCCCGTCGGCTGCACGACAACTTCCCCTATCCGCACCCGCTCTACGCGGGGCAGATGCTCACCCCGCCGCACCCGCTCGCGCGCAGCGCCTACGCGCTCGCGCAGTGGATCAACCCCAACAACCACGCGCTCGACGGCGGCCGCGCCACCTCGGCCCTCGAGCGCGTGGCTGTCAATGAACTCGGCGCCATGTTCGGCTGGCCCGAGCAGCTCGGCCACGTGACCAGCGGCGGGACGTTGGCGAATCTCGAGGCACTGTGGGTCGCCGGACGGCTGCAGCCGGGTGCGACGATCCTCGCCAGCGCGCAGGCGCACTACACGCACGCGCGCTTGAGCGAGGTGCTCGGCCTGGCCTTCGAGAGCGTCCCGAGCGACGCGCTCGGGCGCATGGACGCCAACGCGCTCGAGGCGCGCCTGGCGCGCAGCGGCGTCGGGTTGGTCGTGGCGACGCTGGGCACGACCTCGACCGGCTCGGTCGATCCGCTGCCGCGCGTGCTCGAACTCGCGCGCAAGGCGGGCGCGCGCGTGCACGCCGACGCGGCCTACGGCGGCTACTTCGGCCTCGCGCGCAACCTCGAGCCGCACGCACGCGAGGCCTTCGCGGCTCTGGCGCACGTCGACTCGATCGCGATCGACCCGCACAAGCACGGGCTGCAACCCTACGGCTGCGGCGTGATCCTCTTCCGCGATCCCTCGGTCGGCAGGTTCTACAAGCACGATTCGCCCTACACGTATTTCAGCTCGGACGAGCTGCACCTGGGCGAGATCACGCTCGAGTGCTCACGGCCCGGCGCGGCCTCGGCGGCGCTGTGGGCGACGCAGCAGATGTTCCCGCTCGTGCCCGGGGGGCCCTTCGCGCGCGGCCTCGAGAGCTCGCTCCGCGCCGCGCGGGCGCTCTTCGCCGAGCTCGCGCGCGACGAGCGCTGGCGCATGCTCTTCGAGCCCGAGCTCGACATCCTGGTGTGGGCGCCGCGCGAGCAGAGCGCCCGCGCGACCTCGGCGCGCTCGCGCGCACTGTTCGGGGCCGCGGCCAAACGCAACCTGCACCTCGCGCTCGCGACGCTGCCGCGCGCGCTGCTCGAACCGCACTGGAAGGACCTCGAGTGGGACGCGCAGAGCGCGACCGTGCTGCGCTCGTGCCTCTTGAAGCCCGAGCACGAGAGCTGGGTGCCGCGCATCGCGGCGATCCTGCGCGAGCTGCAGGACTAGTTCGCGGGCAGCTTCGAGCGGAACTTCTCGGGGTCGGCCCAGAACTCGCCCGGGCACTTGTTGCAGCAGAAACCGATCACGCGGCCCTCGAACACGATCATGTACTTCTTGTTCACCGGCGCACCGCTGACCGGGCAGACGCTGTTGATCGGTTCGAGCGACGCGACAGCAACGGCCGCGGGCGCGCCCGCGGGTACCGCGGCGGCTCCCGGCGGCGGCGCCTCGCTGGTGAACTTCGGCTCGGGCTCGACCTCGAGCGCGGTCGTGTTCGTCTCGTCGCCCGAGTCGATCGCGAGCTTGGGCCGTTCCTGCGCCAGGCGCGCGAGCCCCGCCTGCGTCACGCCGCTCTCCCACAGGTAGACGCGCGCGAGCTTCGGCAGCCCGAGCAGCACCTCCACGCTCGCGTCGCTGAGCTTCGCACGCGCGAGCACCAGCGATTCGAGCCGCGCGTGTCCCGCGATGGGCGCGAGCGCTGCGTCGGCGATCCCGGTGCCGCGCAGATCCAGACGCTCCAGGTGCGGCATGCGCCGCGCGAGCGCGAGCGTCTGCGCGCCGGCCTGCGTGCGCGCGAGGCCCAGTTGCGCAACCTGCGGCGCGAGCGGCGCGAGGAGCTTCGCCAGTTCCGCGTCGCTCCACTTGGGCGCGTTGGCCGCGAAATCGACCCACAACAGGCCACTCGTCGGATCGGCCTTCTCGACGTGCACGAAGGCCTGCTCGAGCGCTGCGAGCGCCGCGGGGTCGGCGGGTCCGACGAGGGGCCCGGTCACCTGGTTCTGCGGCGCGGGCTTGGGTACGGGCGCGCCCGTCCCACCATCGAAGGGAGCCCCCTGCGCGATCCAATTCTCGAGCGCCGCGATCTCCTCCGCACTGGGCTGCGGACGATTCTCGGGCGGCATGTGGTCCTCGTCGGCGAGCGGCAAGTGCAGGCGCCGCACGAGCTCGCTCTGCTTGGGCTTGCCCGCGACGATCACGGGGCCGTCGCTGCCGCCCGCGAGGATCGCCGGCGGCGTGTGCAGCGCAAGCTTGCCCTTCTGCTTCTCCGGACCGTGACAGGTCCCGCAGCGCTCAGCCAGGATCGGCGCGATGCGCCCCTGGTAGAGCGAGGCCTGCGCGGGCTCGGGCGCGGGCGCCTGCTGCACGGCCAGTGGCGAGGGCGCACTCGTGCTGCACGAGGCGAGCGCGAGCGCCAGCAACGCGAACTTCACGCGATCCATTCGCGGATCACCTTTCCCGAGACGTCCGTCAGGCGGAAGTCGCGTCCTTGCGAGCGGTAGGTGAGCTGCTCGTGGTCGAGTCCGAGCAGTTCGAGCATGGTCGCGTGCAGGTCGTGCACCTCGACCGGGTTCTCGACGATGTTGTAGGCGTAGTCGTCGGTCTTGCCGTAGCTGATGCCCGGCTGGATGCCGCCGCCGGCCATCCACACGCTGAAACAGCGCGGGTGGTGGTCGCGGCCGTAGTTGGTCTGCGAGAGCGCGCCCTGGCTGTAGACCGTGCGGCCGAACTCGCCCGCCCACAGCACGAGCGTGTCGTCGAGCAGGCCGCGCTGGCGCAGGTCAGCGAGCAGTGCGGCCTGCGGCTGGTCGACGGCCTTCGACTGCGCGCGGATCTCGCTCGGGAGGTTGTTGTGCGCGTCCCAGCCGCGCATGTAGAGCTGGATGAAGCGCACGCCGCGCTCGGCCAGGCGCCGCGCGAGCAGGCAGTTGGCCGCGAAGGAGCCGGGCTTCTTCACGTCCGGGCCGTACATCTCGAGCGTCGCTTCGCTCTCGCTCGAAAAATCGGTCAGCTCGGGCACGCTCATCTGCATGCGATAGGCCATCTCGGCCTGCTCGACGCGCGAGCGGATCTCCGGGTCGAGCGTGCGCGCGAACTCGGTCTCGTTCAGCTGTTCGACGGTGTCGAGCAGCGCACGCCGATCCTCGCGCGTGACGCCCGCGGGGTCGCGCAGGTAGAGCACCGGGTCGCCGCCCGCGCGCAGCTTGCAGCCCTGGTGTTCGCTGGGCAGGAAGCCAGCGCCCCAGAAGCGCGCCGACAGCGCCTGCATGTTGCCGAAGCCCTGCGTGATCAGCACGGCGAACGTCGGCAGGTTGTGGTTGGCGCTGCCGAGGCCGTAGCTCGTCCACGCGCCGAAACTCGGCCGGCCGGGCTGCTGGTTGCCGGTCTGGAAGAACGTGATCGCCGGCTCGTGGTTGATCGCCTCGGTGTGCATCGAGTGCACGAAGCACAATTCGTGCGCGAGCTTCGCGGTATAGGGCATCAGCTCGCTGATCCACGCGCCGTCCTGGCGGTTGGGATAGCGCGAGAAACGGAACAGCGAGGGCGCGACCGGGAAGCGCGACTGGCCGCTGGTCATGCCGGTCAGGCGCTGTCCCTGGCGGATCGAGTCGGGCAGGTCCTGGTCGAAGCGCTGGCGCAGCGCGGGCTTGTAGTCCCACAGGTCGATGTGGCTCGGCGCGCCCTCCATGTGCAGGTAGATCACGCGCCGCGCCTTGGGCGGGAAGCGCGCCGCGCGCAGGCTGGAGCTCGCGGGCGCTGCGCCCAGGATCGAGGAGAGCGCTCCGACGCCGAGCGCCGCGCCGGCGGTCTGCGCGCTCGCGGCGAGGAAGCGCCTGCGGGTCAAGTTGAGGTAGTAGAGCTCGCGCGGATCCATGGCTTCAGTTCCTGCACAGGGTGGCGTCGAGGTTGAGGACCGTGCTCGCGACCATCGTCCACGCGGCGAGCTCGCGCGCATCGGCGTCCATCGGACGCGGGGCCATGCCCTGCGCCACGAGCTCCTTGGCGGCCGCCTCGTCGTCCGCGTAGCGCGCGCGGAAGCGCTCGAGCAGCTTCGTGAGCGGCGCGAGCACTTCCTGCGCCGGCTCGCGCGCGGTCGCGCGCTCGAACAGGCTCGCGAGGCGCTCGGCGTCGGCCGCGGGCTGCTCGAGCACGTGCTGCGCGAGCACGCGCGCGGCCTCGACGAACTGCACGTCGTTCCACAGGACGAGCGCCTGCAGCGGCGTGTTGGTCGTGATGCGCCGCACGACGCAGGATTCGCGCGTGGGCGCGTCGAAGGTCTGCAGGCTCGGCGGCGGACAGGCGCGCTTCCAGTAGGTGTACAAGCTGCGGCGCCACAGGTCCTCGCCCATCCCCTGCTCGTAGATGCGCGTGTTCGACGCGGGCATCGCGATCTCCTGCCACAGTCCCTGCGGCTGGTAGGGCTTGACCGAAGGACCGCCGAGCTTCTCCACCAACAGACCCGAGACGTACAGCGCCTGGTCGCGCAGCTCCTCCGCGCCCAGACGCCGCCGCGGGTAGCGGCCGTAGAGGCGCCCGTCGGGGTCCTTCTCGGCCAGATCCGCTCGCACGCGCGAGCTCTGTCGGTAGGTCTGCTGGTCGACGATCTCGCGCACCAGGCGCTTGACGCTCCAGCCGTGCTCGCGGAAGTCGACCGCCAGCCAGTCGAGCAGCTCCGGGTGGCTGGGCCACTCGCCCTGCATGCCGAAGTCCTCGCTCGTGCGCACGATGCCCGTTCCGAACAGCGTCTCCCACACGCGGTTGACGGCCACGCGCGCGACCAGCGGGTTCTCGGGCGCGAGCATCCACTCGGCCAGTCCGAGGCGATCCGCGGGTGCACCCGCGGGCAGCGCGCCCAGCGAGCGCGGCACGCGCCGCTGGACCGGCCGCGACTTGTCCGGATGGTCGTACTGGCCGCGCTCGAGCACCCAGGTCGGCCTCGGCATCGCCAGCTCCTTCATCACCATCGTGCGCGGGATGCTCGCGTCGAGCTCGGCCGCGCGCGCCTGCGCGGCGGCGATCTTCTCGGTCAGCGCGCGGTAGCTGGGCGAGAAGGCGAACTTCCAGGCGCGCTCGATGCGCGTGGTCTGCGCCTCGACGCGGCCCTCGGAGGGCAGCAGCGCGAGCAGCATGTCGGAGGGCAGCTCGTCGGTCTGAGGCGCGCTGCGCCAGTAGAAGCCCGCCTGCCCGCCGCTGTTGACGATCTTGAGCAAGAGCGAGCTCTCTCCCGAGGGCAGGTCCAGGCCGAAGCTGTCCTGGTCGGCCGCGAGCGGGCGGTCGATCTGCTTGCCGAAGACCTCCGCGCCGTTCAGGTACACGCGCAGGCCGTCGTCGCTGCCGCTCGAGATCTCGACGTGGCGCGCGCTGGGCGCGTAGATGCGCTTGGCGACGTAGCTCACGTTCGTGCCCTCGGCGAGCACGTTCAGGCGCGCGTCCGCGAACTCGATCGAGAAGTTCCAGTACTGGTTGCCCGCGCCGAAGTTGTGCGTGAGGTCCAGGCGCGCGTCGGCTTCGGGACCGAAGCTCTTCTCGTAGAGTTCCTCGCTCTTCCCCGGGAAGGGACCGACCGAGTACCAGCCGCTGGCGAAGAGCGGCAGGCGCGCGAGCACGGCCTCGTCGAGCGTCGCGACGCGCACGCGCTCGCGGCCGAAGACGTGCTGCGGGTAGACGGAGTCGTAGTCGAGCTCGACCGTGAGTTCGGTGCCGCCCTCGAAGCCGAAGGGCTCGTCGGTGAGGAACAGCGCGACGCGCGGATCGGCGCGGTTGTGGCCGTCGACCGCCCAGCCGCTCTGCGCGTCGTCGTCGAGCACGTTGGCCAGGCGGTAGTTGCCGTTCTGCTGCTCGAAGTCGGCCCAGCACCAGCGAAAGTGCAGCTGCTTGGACTGCGCGGGGTCCGCGATCGAGTGCGCCTGGACGCGGAAGCCGGAGAGCACCGCGTTGCCATTCGGCGCGCGGCCGACGCTCGAGTGGTCCAGGCTCGGATCGGTCAGGCCCTCGAGCGCGACCAGTCGCAGCCCGGTCGCCTGCGTGCGCAGGCGCAGCACGTGGTCGTCGGTGTCGGGGTTCGCGCCGCTCCAGAGCGTCGAGCCGTCGGGCTGGATCGCGACCTCGGCGCCCTTCGCGCTCGCGGCGGAGAGCGTCTGGATCGCCGGCCACTCGAGCTTCGCGCTCGCGAGGAACTCCTGTTCGAAGTGCGCGAGTTCGGCTTCCTCGCTCGGCACGGGCGCGTCGAGCTGCTGCCTCAGATCGGCCAGTTGCTGCTTCAGGCTCGCGGCCTCGGTCTGCTGCTCGAGCGTGGGCACCTCCATGAAGGGCTCGAAGGCGCGCTTGGGGTCGGGCAGCTGGCTGTACAGACCCGGCTCTTCGAGCGAGTCGAAGAAGGAGAACATCGAGTAGTAGTCCTCCTGCGTGAACGGATCGAACTTGTGGTCGTGGCAGCGTGCGCAGCCCATCGAGACGCCCAGGAAGACCGAGCTCGTCGTGTTGACGCGGTCGACGGCGTACTCGACCAGGTACTCTTCCGCGATCGCGCCGCCCTCGTCGGTCATCACGTGGTTGCGGTTGAAGCCGCTGGCGACCTTCTGCGCTTCCGTGGCGTCGGGCAGCAGGTCACCGGCGAGCTGCTCCCTGACGAACTCGTCGTAGGGCATGCCCTCGCGCAGCGCGCCGAGCAGCCAGTCGCGCCAGGGCCAGATCGAACGGCCCGCGTCCGTGTGGATGCCGTTGGTGTCGCCGTAGCGCGCCGCATCGAGCCAGGGCACGGCCATGTGCTCGGCGTAGCGCGAGCGGTAGGGCTCCTGCGTGAGCAGCTTCTCGACCCAGCGCTCGTAGGCGTCCGTGCGCGTGTCGGCCAAGAATTCCGAGAGCTCCTCGGGCGTCGGCGGCAGGCCGGTCAAGTCGAGGAACACGCGCCGCAGCAGCGTCTCGCGCTCGGCCGGCGGATTCGGCGCGAGGCCCTCGGACTCCAGGCGTGCGAGCACGAAGCGGTCGATCGGGCCGCGCACCCAGTGCGCGTCCTTGACCGCGGGCGGATCGTGCTTCACGGGCGGCACGAAGGACCAGTGCGGCTCGTAGTCCGCGCCCTCGGCGATCCAGCGGCGCAGAATCTCTTTCTCCGCGTCGGAGAGCGGCCGCTTGCCCGAGTCGGCGGGCGGCATGCGCTGCGCGACGTCGGGATGCGTGATGCGCTTCCACAGCTCGCTGTGCTCGGCATCGCCGGCCAGGATCGCCGCGGGGGAGTCCGCGTGCGGGCTGAGAGCGCTCTCGCGCATGTCGAGACGCAACTCGGCCTGACGCTTCTTCGCGTCGGGGCCGTGACAGGTGAAGCAGCGGTCCGCGAGGATCGGTCTTACGTCGCGGTCGTAGCGCAGCGCGGGCGCGGATCCGGAAGTTCCGGCCGCGCCCGCGACGAGTGCCAGGCTCGCAAAGATGGTGAGAGGCGCGCTCATCGCCCCGTGAGCCTACGCGCACCAGCCCGCGGTCGGCAAGCCGTCCGCGAGCCTGCTTTCACCAGTTGACGCGTACCCCGTTCGAGATGTTGTAGGTGTTGCCCTGCGGAGCGGGGCAGAAGCTGGGGTTGGGGTCGCGCGAGTAGACCTGGTACCAGCGCGACGTGCCGGTCGTGATCGTGTCGCCGAGCGCCGCCGAGCGCGCCGAAATCGAGGGATCGCCGACGCCGGGAGCGCTGGCCGATCCGGCCGAGGCGGGCTTCACGTAGAGGCGCTTCAGCACCCCCGAGACGCAGCGCACGCCGTCGCCGAAGAGGACGCCTGTCGGCGCGTTCGACGTGCCCTGGAGGAAGATCGAGCTCGCGCTGGGGAGCTCACCGGAGACCGTCAGCACCAGCGTGTCGGGCGTCGTGCCGCCGCTCGCGTCGAGCTGCGCGCCGCCGGTGTTCGCGCTGTTGTTGCAGCCGCGCCCGGCTGCGCCGACGTTGGCGCACGGGCAGGCCGTGGTGACGAAGGGATCCAGACCGTCGCCCGCGCAGAACTTGGAGTAGCTCGAGCCCAGTTCGACCAGCGCGTAGGGACCCGCGTGGAAGCCGGTCGGGTTCTCGGGCACGTCGTTCCACAGCGCCGCAGGGTTGTTCTTGCGCGCGATGGCGTAGTCCTCGTTGCCGCCCGAATTGTTCGGCTCGCCGAGGTCCCAGTCGGAGTAGCTCGGCGTCTCGCCGCTCGCCCAGACCCAGGTGCCCTCGACCGCGGCGTCGTTGAAGCCGATCCACAGGTCGATGTCCGTGCCCTGGTAGTTGTGGAAGGTCTGCGTGATCCAGTCCTGCTCGGCCTGGCTGCGCACGGTCGCGAGGTGGCCGCCCATCAGCACGCCGGCGTTCTCACCCGTCATCCAGCTCGAGGGCGGCAGCAACCGGTAGGTGTGGCCATTCACCGGGCTCGTCGCGCTGACGAGGATCGCGCTCTCGATGTCGATCGAGCCGGTGGAGCCCGCGGCACTGGGGAAGTTGCCCAGGCGGATCACGTAGGTCTGCGCGTTGTTCGCGTTGAAGACCACCTGGCTCTGCAGACCGCAGCTGTCGTCGTTGCAGGCGAGCACGGCGCCGGCACACGAGCCGTCGTAGACCGCGAGCTTGGAGTCCATCGTCGTCTGGCCGCAGGTCGAAATCGTGTACGGCCCGCTGGCGGGCGCGACCCACTCGAACCAGACGTCGTTCTCGATCTGCGAGGTGCCGAAGAAGTTGCACAGGTTGTCCGGCGTGCCGTCGGTGGTCGCGGCGGAGTTGTCGAAGGCGAACAGTCCGGTGCCGGCGATCAACTGCGCGCCGGCGCAGGAGTCGGAGCCTTGGGCGAACGCGGGGACGGCGAGCAGCAGCGGGGCTGCGAGGTACGAGGGCTTCATGAGGTGATCTCCGGGGTGTGGGTCTGGCCCCCTGAGTCTATGGCTCGCGCGCCGCACGCGCAGCCGCCTCTCGCGGACTTACTTGAGCCCGGCTGCGTCGAGCGCGGCCTTGCGCGCCTCACCCGTCACGATCTGGCCCTTGGCGTAGACCGCATAGCCGCGCACCTCGCCCGAATCGGGATCCCAGCCGGTCCAGATCCCCTCGCGCTCGCCGCCTTGGTAGCGGCCCTCGAGCAGCTTGCGGCCCTGGCGATCCCACTCGGTCCACAGTCCCTCGGCCTTGCCCTCGCGGTACGAGCCGTGGCTGTGCGGCTTGCCGCTCGGCCAGAATTCGTCGTACCTCCCGTCGAGCATGCCCGCGCGGTAGTTCGCGTCGGAGGCGCGCTGGCCGTCGGCGTACCAGCGCTGCCAGTGTCCGGCGAGCGCACCATCGTCGTACTCGCCGAGCGAAGCCTTCTGCCCGTTCGCATGCCAGGTGGTCCACGCGCCGTTCGGCCGGCCGAGGTCGTAGTGGATCTCCGACCACGGCTTGCCATCGGCATAGAAAGTCGTGCGCGCCTTCACGGGAGCGGGCGCGGGCGCTCCGCAGGCGCCGAGCGCGAGCAGCGGGAGCGAGCAGAAGAGGCGTCTCATTTCGGCGGCTCCTTCGGCTGCGCGGGCTGCGGCTCCTCGTTCTTCTTCTTGGGCACGCCGCCCGAGCCCTCGCCCGCGTAGCCCGTGTTCTCCATCGCGCGCATCTCGGAAGGCGAGGCCTGCGACTCGCCGATCTGGTGGTGCTCTCCCGCGATGCGCCGCGCGTCGCGCAGCCGCCCCTCGAGACGTTCGTGCAGCGCCGCGCTGCGCTCGGCCTGCGCCGCGTGCACGTCGCAGTTCTCGGCGGGGTCGGTGTCCAGGTCGAAGAGTTGCACGAGCGGGCCGGCGCTCGTCGCGCCCTCGATGTACTTCCAGCGGTCCACGCGCACGCAGCGCAGGTCCTGCCCCGCCATCCAGCGCACCTCGGAGATCGCCAGCTGGGCCGGCAGCGGCTCGCCCCAGAGCAGCGGCGTCATCGGCTGGCCCTCGATCTCGTGGCGCAGCGGCACGCGGCACAGCTCGAGCAGCGTCGGCAGCAGGTCGATCGTCGGCACGAGGTCGCTCACGCGCCGCGGCGCGATGCCGGGCACGTGCAGGACCAGCGGCACGTGCACGCACTCCTCGTGCAGCGCGTAGCCGTGGCCGAAGTTGCCGTGCTCGCCGAACTCCTCGCCATGGTCGGCGACGAGCACCACGATCGTGTTCTGCGCCTGCGGCGAGCGCGCGAGCTCATCGAGCAGCTCGCCCACGTACCGATCGGTGTAGGCGATCTCACCGTCGTAGCGATCCAGGTCGCTCTCCACCCCGAAGCGGCCCGAGACGCCCTCGTGCGCGAGGTAGGGCGCGTGCGGATCGAAGTAGTGCAGCCAGAGCATCCAGGGCACGCCGTCGTGCACCGCGCTCTTGTTGCGCAGCCACTCCAGGCCCAGGCGCGTGACGTCGGGCGAGGTGATGTCGTTCTCCTCCTGCACGACGCTCGTGTCCACGTGCGTGAAACCCTGCTGCAAGCCGTAGGGCGCGCCGAGGAACAGGTGGCTCGCGACGATCTGCGTGTCGTAGCCGGCATCGCGCAGGAGTTCGGCGAGCGTGGTGTACGAGGGATCCAGGCGCGAGCCGAGGTGATCGCAGTTGTGGCCCGTCACCGAGAGCCCAGTCATCAGTGCCGTCAGGCTCGGCAGCGTCCAGGACGAGGCCGACTCGGCGTGCTCGAAGAGCACCGAGCGCGCAGCCAGCGCGTCGATGTTGGGCGAGGTCGGCCGGTGGTAGCCGTAGCAGCCCAGATGATCGGCCCGTAACGTGTCGATCGAGACGAAGAGCAGGTTCGGACGCGGCTTGGGCGGCTCGTGTGCGGTGCACGCGAACAGCGAGAGCAGGAGCACTGCCGCGAGGATCCGGTGTGTAGGCATCGTATGCTTTCATCGTACGACGGCGAGCGCGCCTTGCGCCACTCGCGCCTACGACTCTGCGTACGAACTACGGCCTTGCAAGGCGCTGCCCTCGACGTGCCTAGAATCGGACGCATGCCGCGCACCTTCCTCCTCCGCCGCCTCTTGCCGAGCGCGCTGCTCTTCCTCGCCTTGCCCGTCGGCGCGGTCGGAATCGATTTCCTGCTGCACGCCGCCGGCGCAGGCTGGATCGGAGAGTGGGCCGGCCCGCTCGGCAGTGCATTGCTCGTCGTCTCTTTCGCCTATTCGCTGCGCAAGCGGCGCTTGATCCGCGCGGGGAACCCGGCGGCCCTGCTGCGCGTGCACGAGGTGTTGAGTTGGACGGCGGCATTGCTGTTGGTCGTGCACGGCGGAGTGCACTTCAACGCGTGGATCCCCTGGCTCGGCATCCTGGCGCTGCTCGTCGTGACCGCCAGCGGCCTGGCAGGGCGCCATCTCCTCGCCGACGCGCGCCGCGCTCTCGCAGCTGCGCAGGCTGAGTTGCGCGCGCAGTCGTTCACCGAGAGCGAGATCGGAGAAAGACTGATCTCGCTCGCGCTCCTCACCGGTGCCATGCAGCGCTGGCGCCGCGTACACATGCCCGTGACGGCGGTCTTCGCCGGACTCGCGCTGGTGCACGTCGTCGCGACGATCCTCCTGTGGTGAACCGATGAACCGCCCGCTCCTCGCCTTCCTGTCCACCGTCGTCCTGGCCAGCTCCTGGGCCGCGTTCGCACCCGCTCCCGCGATCCAGCCTGGCCAGTTGCTCGATGCGCACGCGACCTTGCGCGACCGGTGCAGCGCCTGCCACGTGCTCGGGAGCGGCGTCAGGAGCGCGCGCTGCGAGGAGTGCCACGCGCGTGCCTTGATCGGGGTCGAACACGCCGACGGCACTGCGCTCGCAACCCCGCGTCCGGGAATCGCCAGCCTGCACGCAGGGCTCACGGCACTCGAGTGCAGCGCCTGCCATGCCGAGCACGCAGGCAGACTCGGACGCGCCCCCGCCGCGCGCTTCACGCACGAGCTCCTCGGCGCGGAGCTGCGTTCGGATTGCGCCCGCTGCCACGCGCAGGTCAAGCCCGCGGATGCCCTGCACACAGACGCCGGGGAACAGTGCCAGGCGTGTCATACGACGCAGGCCTGGAAACCCGCCACGTACGAGCACTCGCGCTGGTTCCGCTTCGACAAGGACCACCCGCCGCGCTGCGATACCTGCCACGAGCCGGGCAGCGGGTTCAAGACCTACACCTGCGCGCAGTGCCATCCCTGGTCGCGCATCGCCCACGAGCACGACGAGCTCGGAGGTCGCGACCTCAAGAACTGCGTCGAGTGCCACCGCAGCGGCGACAAGCACGACGCCGAACACGGCGGCGGATCGCGCGAGGGCGGCGGCGGCCGCGAGCGCGAGGACGACGACGACGACCACTAGCGTCGCCGTGTCGCACTCCGGCTGCTAGGATCGCGCGCCCTTCGCCCCTCCAACGCTCCGGAGCCCCTCGATGGCCAGACGATCCACGCCGCTCGCGTCCTTCCTCGCACTTGCTCTGCTCGTGCCGGAACTCCTTCCCGCACAGGACCGGCTCAAGACGATGCCGGGCTACGCGCGCTACCAGGAGGTCGGCCAGAAGATCCAGGGCGCGTTCCACGCCGGCTCGCTCGCGCCCGAGTGGTCCGAGGACGGCAAGTCGCTCGACTACCGCAAGGACGGCAAGCGCTGGCGGCTCGATCTTGCGACGCTCGCCTCGAGCGAGGCGTCCAAGGCCGACGCGCAGGGCGAAACGCGCGCGCGCCCGGGCAAGCGCGGAGCCGCTGGTGGCAACCGCGCGCGCGGCCGCCAGTTCGACACCGCGCTCTCGCCCGACGAGAAGCTCAAGGCCGCGTGCCGCGAGCGCAACCTCTGGCTCAGCGACGCCGACGGCAAGAACGAGTACGCGGTCACGACCGATGGCGACGTGCAGACGCGCATCAAGAACGCGACCGCGAGCTGGGTCTACGGCGAGGAGCTCGACCAGACGACCGCGATGTGGTGGTCGCCCGATTCCAAGCAAGTCGCGTTCTACCGCTTCGACGAGAGCAAGGTTCCGGACTTCTACCTGGGGATGGACCAGACCGGGATCCAGGACACGCTCGACACCGAGGCCTACCCCAAGGCCGGCGCGCCCAACCCCGAGGTCGAGATCCTGGTCTACGACCTGGCCACCAAGCGCACGCAGGTGATCGACATCCGCGACGGCAAGCCGCTCGAGGACTCGGTCGTCGGCCACTACGCCTACAACCCCTCGTGGACGGCCGACAGCAAGGAGCTGCTCTTCGAGCGCACCAACCGGCGCCAGAACGTGATGGAGCTGTGCGCCGCGAATCCGCACACGGGCAAGGTTCGCGTCGTCGTGCACGAGGAGTGGCTGCCGAGCTGGACCGAGAACCACCCGGAGCTGCGCTTCCTCGAGGACAACCAGCGCTTCGTGTGGGTCTCCGAGCGCAATGGCTGGCGCAATTTCTACCTCTACGACCTCTCGGGCAAGCTGCTCGCACCGCTGACGCAGCACGAATACGAGGTCGCGAACATCGTCAAGCTCGACGAGCCGCGCAAGCAGCTGTGGTACATGGCGCGCGACGGCGACAACTACATGAAACTGCAATTGCACCGCGTCGGGCTCGACGGCAAGAACGACGTGCGCCTGACCGATCCGGCCTTCACGCACAGCTGCGAGGTCTCGCCCGACGGCGCGCACATCGTCGACGTCGCGCAGACGCACGACACGCCGCCGCTGACGCGCCTGCTCGACGGCAGCGGGAAGCTCGTGAAGGAGCTCGGCTCGAGCGACCTATCCGACTGCGACAAGCTGGGCCTGAAGCGCGTCGAGCTCTTCACCTTCAAGGCCGGCGACGGCACCACCGAACTGCACGGCGTGCTGCACTTCCCCTCGCAGTTCGATGCCTCGAGGAAGTATCCGCTGCTCGTGTCCGTCTACGCCGGCCCGGCGACCAACGGCGCGAGCGAGCGCTTCACGCTGCCGAACAGCCTGACCGAGTACGGCTTCCTCTACGCCACGCTCGACTCGCGCAGCGCCGCGGGCCGCGGCAAGAAGTTCCTCGACGCGATCTACCTCAATCTCGGCGTGCCGGAGATCGACGACCAGGCCGCGGGAGCGAAGGCACTCGCCGAGCGGCCCTACGTCGACGCGAAACGCGTCGGCATCTTCGGCACCAGCTACGGCGGCTACGCGAGCGCGCTGTGCCTCCTGCGCCATCCGGAGGTGTTCGCGGCCGCCTGCGCCTGCTCGCCGGTGACCGACTGGCGCCACTACGACACGATCTACACCGAGCGCTACATGTGGAAGCCGCAGGAGAACGAGCAGGGCTACGAAGCGGGCAGTGCGATGACCTACGCCGACGGGCTCGACGGCCGCCTGATGCTCTACTTCGGCACCGCGGACAACAACGTGCACCCCAACAATACGCTGCAACTCGTGCAGGCGCTGCAGAAGGCCGGAAAGAGCTTCGAGTTGCAGGTTGGGCCCGACCGCGGCCACTCGGCGCTCTCGACCGATCGCATGATGGAGTTCTTCATCGAGCACCTCGTCCTGCGGCGCGACTCCTGAGCTAGTTCGGCACCTTCTCGTCCACGCGCGGCGTCTGGCCGCGCAGGACCGAGCTGTCGCCGTAGAAGCCGGACTGGTCGATCGCGCCCTCGCCCTCGAGCACGTCGAGGTCGAGCTGCCCCGACTGCGCATAGACGTCGATCGCGTTCTGCCAGGTGGTCTTCTCGACCCACTCCTTCGCGATCCCGCGCTCGAGCATGAGCTTCGCCGTCTTCGGCACGCTCAACGGATCCGAGATGCCCCAGTCGGCCGAGCTGTCGACGATGATGCGCTCGGGACCGTACTTCTTGACGATCTCGACCATGCGCTCGGAGCCCATCTTCGTGTGCGGATAGATCGTGAACGCGGCCCAGGCGCCGGCGTCCAGCACGTCCTGCACGGTCTCCTCGTTGTTGTGGTCGATCACGAGCCGCGACATCGGCAGCTTGCACTCCTGCGCGATCTTCAGGGAGAGCCGGATGCCGTTCTTCTTGTCGCGGTGCGGCGAGTGCACCATCACGACCATGTCGTGCTCGACGGCGAAGATGAGCTGCGCGATGTAGGCGCGCTCCTCGGCCTTGGTGATCTCGTCGAAACCGATCTCGCCCACCGCGACGACGCCCTCCTTGAGCGCGAAGTGCGGCAGGAGCTCGAGCACCTCGCGCGCGAGGCCCTCGTTGTTGGCCTCCTTCGAGTTGAGCCCGATCGCGCAGGAATGCGCGATGCCGAACTGCGAGCAGCGGAAGCGCTCCCAGCCGACGAGGCTCGAGAAGTAGTCGACGAAGGAGCCCAGCTGCGTGCGCGGCTGGCCGAGCCAGAAGGCCGGTTCGATCACGCCGCGGATGCCGGCCTTGGCCATCGCCTCGAGGTCGTCGGTGGTGCGGCTGGTGACGTGGATGTGCGGGTCGAAGAAGCGCATGTCTGTACGTTATCCCTTCAGCGCGAACGCGCCAGCACTTCGCTCGCCGCGGCCTTGCCAGCAGGTGTTCCCGAGGCGCTCTCGCGCTCGAGCGAGGCGATCCCGCGCGCGCCGCCGTGCTTGGCGACCAGGCGCCAGCTGTCGGGGTTGACCGGCCGGCCCGCGCTGCGGCGCTCGTCGGCGAGGTCGAGCGCCATGCGCGCGATCTCCGCGTCCAAGCGCGTCTCCAGGCCGAACACGCGCGACAGCGGCGCCTCGACGAAGAGCGCCTTGATCAGCATCTGGCGCCAGGCGACGTCGTCGAAGTGGCGCACGGGCAGCGGATTGTCGCACGCGACCGCCTCGAAGACGGACTTCATGCTGCTGCGGCAGCCCTCCCCGGCGCGCCAGACGAAGCGCTTGGGCTCGGGCAGCAGCGCGAGCGTCTTGTAGAGCGCGCACAATTCGCCCATGTCGGCGTAGCGGAAGGCCTCCTCGACCATCGAGGCGCCGCGCGGTGCCTCGAGTTCCTTGAGCGCGAGCACGAGCAGCGCGCGCCCGCACTCCAGGCTCGTCCAGCGCTCGGGGTCCCAGCCCGCGAGCAAACGTCCGGCCTGCGCGCGCTGTGCTGCGCTCCAAACCGGGCCGCCGCGGCGCGGGATGTAGCGGCTGGAGAGCGAGACGAGGCCGCAGAAGCGCTCCAGTCCGGCACCGTTCCCGAGTTCGGCGCGCGCCTTCTCGAGCCAGCGCCAGCCTTCGGCCGGGATCGATTCGCGCAGGGCGGAAGCGAGGAGATCGGGGATGGAGTTCATTTCTTGGGCAGGGCGGCGCTCGGCCGCGCGAAGCGTTCAGGGTGCAGGCCGAGTTCGAGCGTCATCACGGCGAAGCTCGTGGCGTAGGTCCAGCTGTAGAAAGAACCGATGAAGTCGACCAGCGAGCCGTCTTCCTGCTGCGCCTTGGCGATCTCGGCGCGCAGTTTCGCGTGCCAGGCCTCCTGCTCGGCCTCGGGCAGGCAGCTGATCACGCGCGCGGCGTGGTAGTGCCCGAAGAAGTAGAAGTAGCCCGCGTTGCGGTAGTAGGCCTCGTGCGGGATCGGCCGCAGGTACGCGGCGTCGAGGAACTTGTGCTCCTGGAAGAACTGCTCTAGGCCCCAGCGCAGGCGCTCGTCGGTCACGCTCTTGTCGCCGGCCTCGCGCAGCGCCCAGTTCGCGGCCTGGATGCGGCCCAGGCTGCCCTTCACGTTGTTGATGCTCTCGCCCAGCGAAGGGTCAGCGATCGGATCGAGCGAGTACTGGATCGCGCCCGTGGGCAGGCGGCAGTGCTGCAGGTAGGCGACTGCGCGCGCGGTCATCTTCGGGTCGACGGGCCAGCCGAGCTTCGCCGCGTCCACCAGCGCCGGCACCACGCTCGCGGTCGCGAAGCTCGTCGACCAGGTCGGACGGCGCGAGATGACAGGGCCCTCGTAGTAGCCCCAACCGCCGAGCGGGTCCTGCGATTTCGCGAGGTACTCATTCCACTCCAGCGCGCGCGCCTTGAGCTTCGTCTGCCACTCCGCGGACTGGAAGCGCGGGTCGCAGGCCGCCTGCAGCATGCAGTTGAAGCCCATCAGCGCGGGCCAGGTGCTGTCGATGTCCCAGTCGCTGCCGCGCTTGGGGATCGGCTTCGAGACCACCCACTCGAGCGCGTTCTCGAGCGCGGCGCGGCGCTCGGGCGTCTCGTCGGCGACCATCAGCGCCTGGCAGCAGAGCGCGTCGCCGGCCATCTGCCAGGCGTAGAAGCTGGCCTTGGAATAGTTCTGCTCCCAGAGCGAGACGGGCTTGTCGCTGCCCCACGAGCCGTCGGGGTTCTGCTTGGCGAGCATCCACGCCACGGCGCGTTTCTCGACCGTGCGCGCCTCGTCGGCGGAGAGCGGCGCCTGCGGACGCGCCATCGCCGGCGCGTGCTGTCCCGCCTGCGCGGGCGCCTGGGCTGCCGGCGCCGGCGCGGCCGCGGGCGCCTGCGCCAGCGCGCAAACGAGCAGCGACGCGAAGTTCACTTCTTCGTCTCCGGCTTGGGAGCTTCCTTCATCGGGGCGTCGCTGGCCTTGTCGGAGGCCTTTTTCTCGGCCGGCATCTTCTGCTTCGCCTTGGCCTCCTTGAGCGCCTCCTCGAGCTTCTTGACCTCGGCCTCGAGCTCGTCGAGCTCGTGCTCGGTCTTCTTGTTCTTGAGCTCGGTCTCCTGCTTGTTGCGCTCCTGCTTGGCCTTGGCTTCGCGGTAGTCGCGCTCGGCGCGCTCGAGCTTGTGAGCCAGGCCGGCTTCCTTCTGGACGAGATCGAAGTCACGCTTGTTGGTGAACTCCTTCTGCGCCAGCTCGAGCCCGCGCGCGGCGAAGTCGACCATCGACTGGTGGCGCTGCACGACGAACTCCTTCGTGAGGTCGGCGAAGTCCTCGCTCTTGTAGAGCGCCTTGAGCTCGTCCAGCTCCTGGGTCTGCTCCTTCAGGCGCTGCTGCGCGCGGTCGATGTCGAGCTGTCCGTCGGCGAGCGCCGCGGGCAGCTGCACCGCCTTGAAGTTCTCGAACTCCTTCTGCGACAGCGCGCGGTCGAACTCCGCGTCTTCGACGTCGCTCTTCACGTCGCGCGCGGAGGCCTCGGTCGAGAGGCGCTCGATGCGCGCCTCCAGGCGTGCGCACTCGAGCTCGAACTTCTTCTTGTCGAGCGCCTTCGTCTGTGACTCGATGCCGGCGCCGGCATCCGTCTCGGGCGCGTCCGCGACCGGATGCGCGTTCGGGGCGGAGGGGCCGGCGGTCGAGCCCGAGCCCTGCGTGCTGGCGCACGCGGCGAGCAGGGAGAGAGCAGCGAGGGCAGGGGGCAGGAGGTGTGCGCGGACGTTCATGTTCGGCTCCGGAACTCGTGGGTACGGGCCGATCATGATGAAGTGCCGCGCGCCGCAGGAAGGACGGAGCCCGGACTCGACGCGCAAAGCCCGTGTTGCGATACTGCGCTGCTCCCCTCCGAACGAAGGAACCTCCCCCATGACCCACGGCGCCTTCCACGTCCCCCTCCCCGTCAACGAACCGGTCAAGGGCTACGCGCCCAAGAGCGCCGAGCGCGCCGCGCTGCAGCGCGAGCTCGCCGCGCAGAGCTCGAACGAGGTCGACATTCCGCTCCTGATCGGGGGCAAGGAGGTGCGCACGGGCCGCACCGAGAAGATCACGATGCCCCACGCGCACGGGCACGTGCTCGGCCGCTACCACCAAGCCGGCCCCGCCGAGGTGCAGGCCGCGATCGACGCCGCGCAGGCCGCGCGTCCGGCCTGGGAAGCGCTGCCCTGGGAGGAGCGCGCCGCCGTCTTCCTGCGCGCCGGCGAAATGCTCGCGAGCACGCACCGCGACCGTGTGAACGCCTCGACCATGCTGGGCCAGTCCAAGACCGCGCACCAGGCCGAGATCGACTCGGCTTGCGAGCTGATCGACTTCTTCCGCTTCAATGCGCATTTCGCCGAGCGCCTCTACCAGGAACAGCCGCTCTCCTCGCCCGGCGTCTGGAACCGCCTCGAGCACCGCCCGCTCGACGGTTTCGTCTTCGCCATCACGCCCTTCAACTTCACCTCGATCGCCGGCAACCTCCCGAGCGCGCCTGCGCTGCTCGGAAACACGGTCGTGTGGAAGCCCGCCTCGACCTCCGTGCTCTCGAACTGGTACCTGGTCGAGCTCTTGCGCGACGCCGGCCTGCCGGAGGGCGTGATCAACTTCGTGCCCGGTTCCGGCGGCTCGGTCGCCGACCCGATCATCGCTGACCCGCACCTGGGCGGCGTGCACTTCACCGGCTCGACCGGCGTCTTCCAGGGCATCTGGTCCGCTGTCGGCAAGAACATCGCCCGCTACCAGCAGTACCCGCGCCTGGTGGGCGAAACCGGCGGCAAGGACTTCGTCTTCGCGCACCCCTCGGCCGAGCTCGAGTCGCTCGCCGTCGCGCTCGCGCGCGGCGCCTTCGAGTACCAGGGCCAGAAGTGCTCGGCCGCCTCGCGCGCCTACATCCCGAAGTCGCTCTGGCCCGCGCTGCTCGATCGACTCGGCGCGATCCTGGCCGAGATGAAGATGGGCGACGTGCGCGACTTCACGAACTTCGTCGGCGCCGTGATCGACAAGCGCTCCTTCGCGAAGCTCACGGCCGCGATCGAGGCGGCGAAGAACTCCAAGCAGGCCAAGGTCGTCCTCGGCGGCAAATGCGACGACTCCCAAGGCTACTTCGTCCAGCCCACCGTCATCGAAGCGCTCGACCCGCGCTACGACACGATGTGCACCGAGCTCTTCGGCCCCGTGCTCACGATCCACGTCTACGACGACGCGCGCTTCACCGAGACCCTCGAGATCGCCAACACCACCTCCGAGTACGCCCTCACCGGCGCGATTTTCGCCACCGACCGCGCTGCGATCCGTGAGGCGACCGACGCGCTGCGTTTCGCCGCGGGCAACTTCTACGTCAACGACAAGCCCACCGGCGCCGTCGTCGGCCAGCAACCCTTCGGCGGCAGCCGCGCCTCGGGCACGAACGACAAGGCCGGCTCGATCCTGAACCTGATGCGCTGGATCTCCCCGCGCACGATCAAGGAGACCTTTGTGCCGCCGCGCGAGTGGCGCTACCCGTTCCTCGCCAAGGACTGACCCGCATGAACTGGTCTGCCTTCCTCACCATCTTTTCCTCCGTCTTCGTTGCCGAGCTCGGCGACAAGACGCAGCTCTCGACGCTGCTCTTCGCCGCTGACGCGCGCCACTCGCGCTGGACGGTCTTCGCCGCCGCCTCCCTCGCGCTCGTCAGCACATCCGCCCTCGGCGTCCTCGCAGGCTCGTTGCTCGGCAAGTCCCTCTCACCCATGCTGCTGCGCTACCTCGCAGGCATCGGTTTCATCGCGATCGGGATCTACACGCTGCTGCGGCGCGACTAGCCCGCAACCCGCGGCGAGCGCCGCGGACACCCGGGGTGTCCACGGCGCTCACCTCCACGGAACCGTCAGTGAGCCTCGATGGCTCCCATGTCCAGGTACGTGCAGAAGCTGCACGCCGAGGAACCCACACCGGAATCGCCGACCGCGGTCTGATCGAAGAGCCTCTTTGATCCGACGGCATCCTCAGGGAGCGCTTCGGTTGTATCACCGTCACCATCGACGTCCAGGCTGTCGGTGGGCAGCAGACCGTAGTTGGCAGCATCGACGCAGAGTGAGGTGATCTTGAGCCTCAGGTTCCCGAGGCCGTGGTTGGAGAAGACGGGATCGAGGGTGATGTTCAACCCCGGGTATCCGCCCCCTTCGATGTCGGTGTAGTCCACCGTCACCGCACCCGCACCGCCGATCGGCGCCCCCAGTGCGAAGTTGTTGAAGTACAGAATCGAGTTGTACACCTCCGCCTGGCACGAGGTTCCGACGTACAAGGCCTGGCCGTCCGCGCTCGCGTTCCCCCGGTTGTCGGCCAGCGTGCAGTTCACGATCCGAGAGCTGGCGCCGGAGCTGGATGCGCCGACTTCCAGCGCGATCGCGCCTCCGGTGGAGGCGATCGAGGTGAAGTTGTTCCAGAAGACGCAGCTCGTGAAGTCGAGCCGGTCGCCCGAGTTGAATCCCGTGAGAAATACCGCGCCTCCGTCACCGGTGGACACGCTTGCCTTGAAGCTCGAATCGACGACCTCACCGTGAGCGAACTCCGCGTAGATCGCGCCGCCCAAGTAGGCCTTGTTGTCGTTGAACTCGCAGTTCTTGATCTGCAGGAGTCCAGCAGCCGCGCTCATGCCCTTCGCGGCGTAGATCCCCCCACCGAGGTTCGTCAGAGCGACGGCCGCGTAGTTCGACGTCAAGAAGCAGTTCGCAAGTCCCACATCGCTGCCGATGGCCTGGATCCCGGCCCCGGAGACGTTCGCTCCGGTCGCGTAGCCGTTGCTGATCGCGAGGCCGTCGATCACGACGCCGGGAGAGCCACCCGTGCCCACGACGTTCTGGATGTCGAGGACGTGCAGCGCGTTGTCGGTGTAGATGGCCAGGTTCCCGATGTTTCCATCGAGGATCGTGTTCGCGAACGAGCCCAGGCGCCCCTGAAGGGTGAGCTCCGTCCCCTTGAACCCGCCGTAGAACGAGAGAGGCCTGTTCACCACGAAGCCGGCGTTGGTGGCCGGCCGGTACGTGCCCTCGGCGATCCAACACGAATCCCCTGGCGCTGCTGCCGCCAGGGCGACGTTGAGGTCGTTGTAAGCCAACGCCCAGGTTGTGCCATTGCCGCCTGCTGCTGCGGCGACGTTCACATGGATCACCGCCGCCAGCGCGGGCGTGATCGTGAAGCAGACGAGGGATGCAGCGAGGGCGAGCGAGCGCCGAGCCACGAAGCGAGCGATCATGGGTTCCTCCGGAAGATCAGTGGTCGGCGGGATGCATCCGAGCCCGGGGGTCGGGAAGGGACCCCCGCCGAGAAATCGAAGCGTGACGGTTGCCTCCCCCCCCCCCTGTCAAGCGTATGCTCCAAGAAATCGCTGAGATTCCCACAGCGCGGAGGCACCATGAAGTTCTCGATCCAGGCTCTCGCAGGTTCCCGCTCGAACGCCGCCCCACGGCGATCCCCAGTCGACACGAAGCGACTCATGCTCGCGTTCGGAGTGGCCGTGCTCGCGGCGACATCCTCTGCCCAATTGACCGAGCGCGTGAGCGTGACCTCGACCGGCGCACAGGCTTGGGGTGGCGGCGAAATCCCCACGCCCCCTGCGAATGCAGTGTCGGCCGATGGCCGCTTCGTGGCTTTCATGTCGGTGTCGCCGGACATCGTTTCCGGGGACACGAACAACAAGTGGGATGTCTTCGTGCGCGACCGGCTCAACAGGACGACCGAGCGCGTGAGCGTGAGCTCGAGTGGCGGCCAGGCGAACGCACACTCGGGCATCTGGGGCCTGGCAATGAGCCGCGACGCGCGTTTCGTGGTATTCCAGACCGACTCGACCAACCTCGTCACCGGAGGCACGAATGGGGCGTGGCACATCATTCTCCGCGATCGCCTCAACGGGACCACCGAGCTCGTCAGCGTCGATTCGAACGGAGTGCAGGGAAACGGTGGTTAGCTTCCATCCCGTCGTCACGGACGACGGGCGTTACGTAGCCTTCTCCAGCCTTGCGTCGAACCTCGTGCCTGGGGACACGAACAACACCGCAGATGTCTTCGTGCACGACCGGGTCACGGGTGCGACGGAGCGCATCAGCGTTTCGAGCGGTGGCAGCCAAAGCAACGGAACCAGTGAGTTTGCAAGCATCACTCCAGACGGTCGATTCGTTTCGTTCGATAGCACCGCCACGAGCCTTGTGCCCAGCGACACCAATGCGCACTACGACGTCTTCCTACGCGACCGACTCACGGGCACGACAGAGATCGTGAGCCTTGGTTCGAATGGCGCGCAGGGGAACGGCGACTCGTGGGAATCCACGTTGTCGACAGACGCCCGCTTCATCGCCTTCTCGAGCAGGGCCACAAATCTGCTGCAAGGAGACTCGAACGGCACCTTGGATGGCTTCGTTCGCGACCGGCTGAGCGGAACAACCGAGTGCACGAATGTCTCCACCGCGGGAGTCCAGGGAGACCACGGCGCCACGTACTCCGTGATTTCGCCGGACGGCCGATACGTTGCTTTCCGGAGCGATTCGAGCAATCTTGCCCTTCCCGCTCCTTCTGAGGGCATCTGCATCCGCGACCGTCAGCTCGGCACGACCGAGTATGCCAGCTACTGCTACGACGGCTCGATCCCCAACGGAGAGACCGATCCGCCCTCGATCTCTCCCGACGCACGCTTTGTCGTTTTCCGCAGCTCCGGGACGAACCTCGTCCCCAACGACACGAACGCGAACACCGACGTCTTCCTCTACGACCGCTACGCAAGCTCGTTCACCAGCATCTGCGATCCGCTCGACGCCGCGGTGCTCGACTGCCCCTGCAACAACCCGCCCGCCTCTCCCGGCCGCGGTTGCGACAACTCCTCCGCCACCGGCGGCGCCATGCTCGCCGCGAGCGGCGTCGCATCCCTCTCCGCGGACACGCTCGCCTTCAGCACCACCGGCGAGAAGCCCAACGCGACCAGCATCCTGCTCGAAGGCGACAGCGTCCTCGCCACGGGCGCCCCGTTCGGCCAAGGCGTGCGCTGCGTCGGCGGAACTCTCCGCCGCCTCTACACCAAGACCGCCCACAACGGAGCGGTCCTCGTACCGGACCTCGCCGCCTCCGATCCGACGGTCTCCGCGCGCTGTGCGCAGCTCGGGGTCGCGATCACCCTCGGGGAGACGCGTGTCTTCCTCGTCTACTATCGCGACCCGCTCGTGCTCGGAGGCTGCGCCGCCACCAGCACCTACAACGCGACCCAGAGCGGTGCGGTTCTGTACGCGCCGTAGCACTCGAACGTTCGAGCCCCGCGCAGCCCGCTCGGGTTCCGTTCTCCCGTCGATGGAGGCCGAGCGAATGGCTCGCACACCCCTTCGAAACTTCACTTCCCCGGCGGCTGGCGCGGGGCTTTTCCGACGTCCTCCCTGCGCACTTCGGCTGCTCCAGCGCCCGCCCCTGCGCCCCTGCGCCCCTGCGCTCCCCGCCTCCCCTCGCCCTCCCACCCAACACTCCGCGCGCAAAATCGCCGCGCGGCTGTGCCGCGCGGCGATGAGCGTGCGGAGTCGCGGGGCGGCTGCGCCGCCCCGCCCTCACTTCCTTCCGCGCCTCACTTCTTCGGCTTGGGCTTGGGCTTCTCGCCCGCCTTGCCCTTCTCCGGCTTCTCGCCGCTCTTCGGCTTTTCCGCCGGCGCCGCCTTCGCCTCGGCGATCAACTGATCGACAGCCTTGTCCATCTCTTCGCCGCGGACGTTCTTGAACCGGATCACGCCCTTCGCGTCGAGCACGTAGATCGTCGGCCAGCTCGAGACGCCCCACTTGGTCGGCAGCGGACCAGCGGTGCTGCCTTCGATCGCCTGCCGCCAGGTGATCTGCTCCTTCTCCAGGATTCCCTTCACCTTCGCGGCATCGCCATCGCTGTTGATGCCCAGCAGCGCGAAAGGTTCGTTCTTCAAGCGCTCAACGAGCGCGCGTTCGTGCGGGATCATCGCACGACAAGGGGGTCACCACTCGCCCCAGAAGTCGATCACCACCACTTTCCCGCGGTAGTCCTCGAGCTTCCACTTCGCGCCGTTCTCGTCGACGGCCTCGAATCCGGGCGCGGTCTTCCCGATGCTCAGATTGTCCGCGACGAACAACCATCCATCGGCCATCCCGCCGTAGGTCTCCTCGCCCCACGGCAGCTTCAGCGTGCCGTAGTCCTTTTTCATCTTCTCGTAGAGCGCGTGCAGCTCTTCGGCATCCTCGCCCTTCTCGCCGCCGACCTTCTGCACCTCCATGAACAACAACGCAGCCGCGACCGGCTTGGTCTTGTTCTTGGCCTTCAACTCTTCGAGCGCCTTCGGCCCTTCCTTCTTGCCGAGCAGCTGACCCGCGGCGAACACCAGCAGATCCGCCTCCGGCGAATCCAGGTGCTCGGCCACCATCACCTTCGCCGCCTCTTTCGCGGCGTCCATGTCGCCCGCGTTGCCCGCGAGCAGCATGACCTGCTTCAGCGCCTTGGCCGCGGTCTCGCTGCCCTTGGCCTCCTCGGCGAGCGCCTGGTACTTGGGCAAGAACAGCTTGTCCGGGCTCTCCTCGCCGAGCTTCTCGCGCTCGTCGTCGTCCTTCGCGGACTTCATCTTCTCCTCGAAGCTCTTGCGCGCGAGCGCGAGCTCCTTGTCCAGCCCGGCAAGCTTCGTCGCTTGCGCGTCCGGACTGCCCTGCTTCGTCGGCGCCTGCAGCGTCGCGTGCACGGGCAGCGCCCACGCACCCAGCGACGCTCCCAGCGCCATCAACCAGACAGCACTCCTCTTCATGGAAACCTCCTCCTCGGGACCATTCCCGATCTGCTTCGATCCTACTCGACCAACTTCATCTCCACATTCAACGCCCACGCGCCGTCGATCTGGAAATACTCGAGCTCGAGCTTGTGCTTGCCCGCGGTGAGCTCGACCTGCGCCTCGTCGCGCGCCGGCGCGTGCAGGTCCCAGTGCTCGATCACCGTCTTGCCGTCCAGCCGCAGGCGCACGCCGTCGTCCGAGACCACCGCCAGCGCGAACTTTCCGCCCGCGTCGAGCTCGAACTCCGCCACAGCGCTCATCCCGAAGTGCGAATCGCCCACCGCCTTGCGCACCTGCGCATCGCCGCCCCAGGGGTCGACCCAGTTCGGACAGGTCTTCGTGATCGCCGGTTGCGTTCCCAGCGCGCGCCACTCGCGCTCCTTCTCGCGCGGATCCGGCCCGTCCCTCCACGACCACCAGCTCCCGATCCACCTCACGTCCTTCAACAACCCGCCCGGCAGCCTCGGCTTGGGCCGCGGCTCGCCACTGCGGAAATCCCACGGTCCCCACTCGCCCATCACGATCGTGTTCAAGCCCTGCGTCTCGCCGCGATCCTTGGCGAAGACCACCAGCTCGCCCTTCACCTCGGGGCACTTCCAGGCGCGCGCCTTGCGCACCCACTCGGGCTCCTTGCCGTCCCAGCTGCTGAGCGTGCCGTCGCGCACCTCGCCGCTGGCGGTCTTGCCGTCGCGGCCGCGCATCCAGCTCGTCGCGTCGCCGCGCTCGACCTTCAGGCGCTCCATGCGCATGTCGCCGCCGCTGTCGTAGCTGTTGCCGCCGATGCGCAGCCCGGTCGTCTTGTTGACCACCAGATCCTTGCCATTGCGCGCGAACGCGTTCCCGTAGACCCACGTGTCGCGCGAGCTCGTGTCGCGGTTCTGGCCGTAGACGCCCTCAACCAGCTGCTTGTCCTCGTCCCACCACAGCTCGACGCCGATCTCGTTGGCCTCGATCTGGTTCTCGACGATCGCGTTCTCCTGGCCGTGCTCGATGCTGACGGCACCGCCGAGCGTGCGCTCGATGTTGTTCCCGAGCACGACCATGCGCCCGGAGTACCCGCCCCAGATCCCGTGCTGGTGGCTGCCGTTGAGCGCGTTCGAGAGCACCCAGTTGTTCTTCGAGAAGGTGGCCTCGATCGCGTTCGCAACCGCGTACGAGAAGTCGTTGCGGTACCAGATGTTGTCGTCGCAGCCGCCGGCGTCGCGCTCGCCGCGCTTGAAGGCGTTGCCCTCGTCGACCGTGTCCAGGCCCGCGAACAAGAACACACCGTCCCCGCCGTGCGTGGCGCTGTTCCACGCGAACAAATTCTCGCTGCACCTCTCGAACATCAGGATCCCGGCCGAGTCCTGGCCGCGCCAGTAGACCCCGTCGCTGAAGCCGCGCACGCAGTAGTCGAACAGGCAGTGGCTCACCACGAACTTCGAGGTGCGGTACAGCCCCAGGCCCCAGCCCGAGAGGAACGAGAAGTCGCAGTCCCAGACCTCCCCGCCCGTGCAGCGCGTCAACAGGATCCCGTTCTGGCCGCGCCGCCCGCGGCAGCCGTGGAGCGAGACGTTCCGGCAGTTCGAGAGGCTCGCCGCCGCGCCGTAGTCGCGCAGCCACTCGCCCTTGTCGTTGTGGTGCGGGTAGAGCCAGTCGCTGCCGTCCTCGTAGGCGACGTTCGACAGCAGGTGCTTGCCGTACCAGCCGTCGAAGCTGACGCCGTCGAGCGTGATCCCGTCGCAGTCCTGCGCGACCACGCAACCGCGGTAGCCGCCGATCGTCCCGCCCTTGAGCGTCACGTCGTGGCAGCCCACGAGCACGATCCCGTAGCCCTCGCAGCGGTCGAGGTCCGTGCCCGCAGGCACGCCGCGCAGCTCCACGCCGGTGAGATCGAGCGTGACGCCCTTCACCGCTTCGATGCGCAGCACGCCGCGCAGGCCGTCCTCGCCCTGAGGGGGCAGCAGGTACTTCCCGGGAGCGACTTTCGCGCTCTGCTGCACTTCGAGCGTCTGCCCGGCCACGGGTTTCACGTCCGCCGTGCACACAACCAGCGCCAAGACTGCGATCAGCATCCTGAATTCTCCTTCGTTCGCTCCGAGCGTACCGAACGCGCCCGGCATCCCCTATCCTGTTCCCCCCGCATGCCGCTCCCCACCTCCACGCTGCGCACCGGCGCGATCGCCTCCTCCGGAATCCAGCTCCAGCCCGAGCTCCCCGTCTGCCAGACCGACCTGCCGCTCGACTGGTACCAGTCGGAGTTCAAACCCTACGCCGAGGAGTACCTCGCGCTGCCCGACCGCAAGCCGGGGACGATCCTGCCCTGGCTCGACGGCTACGCGCTGCCTGCGCTCGATCACTTCGGGCCCGCGCTGCTGCTGCTGGCGCACTTCTACATGGGCGGCGAGATCGTGAAGCTCGTCGAGCGCTACGGCGGCAAGGTGGCCGATTCCTACGCGCTCGCGCTGCAGGCCTCGCGCAACCCGGAGAAGTCGATCATCGTCGAATCCGCCGTGCACTTCATGGCCGAGACGATCGCCACGCTCGCCAGCCCCGAGCAGCAGGTCTACATCACCAACCCCAAGGCTGGGTGCACCATGGAGATGCTCGCCAAGGAGCACATGGTCGCGCCGGTCGTCGACCAGTTGCTCGAGCGCTACGGCGACGATCTCGCGGTGGTCGCGTACATGAACACCTCCGGGCGCATCAAGGCCATCGCCGGCCGCACCGGCGGCGCCGTGTGCACCTCGTCCAACGCGCACCACGTGCTCGCGCGCGTGCTCTCCGAGCGCAAGCGCGTGCTCTTCGTGCCCGACGAGCACCTGGGCCGCAACAGCGCGCTCAAGCTCGGCATCCCGCTGGCGCAGATCCGCGCGCTGCCCAGCCCCGAGCGCTGGCGCTCGAGCTTCTCGCTGCGCGAGATCCCGGGCGGCCCGGCGTCGCTCGACGACGCGCGCGTGCTGCTCTGGGGCTCGTACTGCGGCGTGCACACGATCTTCAAGCCCGCGCACGTCGAGTACTGGCGCGCGCGCGGCTACCGCGTGCTCGTGCACCCCGAGTCGCCGCACGAGGTCGTCGCGCTCTCCGACGGCTCGGGCTCGACCGACTACCTGTGGAAGGCGATCGCGGACGCGCCCTCGGGCTCGCGCCTCTCGATCGGTACCGAGGGCCACTTCGTGCGCAACGCGCGCGAGCAGGCCGCGCTGCGCGGCGTCGAGGTCGTGCACCTGGCGGACATCCCCGATCCCACGCTCTCCTCGCGCGGTTGCGGCTGCGCGACGATGTCGCGCAACGACCCGCCGCACCTCGCCGGCATGCTGGATCTGCTGCGACAGGGCAAGGCGCCCTCGATCAACCGCGTCCTCGCCGGCGACGTCGTCGACGAGCTGAGCGGCGCCCGCGAGCGACTGGGCGACGCGGATCGCGCGACCCTCGTCGTCGACGCGCGGGGGGCGCTCGAGCGCATGATCGAGATCACCGAGGCCGCCGCGCGCGCCTGAGACGCGAGGGGGCGCAGCGGATTTCGCTGCGGAACTGCAACTTGGCGGCTCCGCCCCTATACTGCAACCAGCCTGGCAGCTTGATCCCCATCCAGGGAGACAGGGTTGGATTCCATCCTCGTTCGGGCATCCCTCGCATTCGCCGCCGCCTGCCTGCTGACACTCCCCGCGAGTGCGCACGGAGGCGCCTACCTGCCGACCGGCTGGGGCATGCCGATTCCGAGCACCCCCGGCTCGCCTTCGAGCACGGGCGGGGTCTCCTTCCCCGGTCCCATGACGGGTGGCACACCGGGCCCCGGACCGACGACCGGCGGGGATCCGGCCTCGGGGCTGGTCTCCTGGCGCGATTGGTGGCACTTCAACCAGGACGCCTTCCTCGACCTGCGCCGCTCGATCCAGCGCGCGGCGGTCGAGACCGGCGGCGACGGCTTCGGCCCGCAGTTGCGCTCGCTGCTCAACGCGCGCCTGGACGAGGAGCAGGTGCGCGCCAAGCTCGCCCCCGCGCTGCTCAAGCTGCTCGCCGACGAGTCGAGCAACGAGATCGCGACCGCCGCGCTCGTCGCGCTCGCGCGCAGCGGTGATGCGCAGCCCGCGCAGGCCAAGGACTCGCTCGTGCCCGCGCTGCGCGCGCGCCTGACGGATTCTTCGCAGGAGGTCGCCGAGTCGGCGGCGCTCGCGCTGGGCATCCTGGGCGACGAATCCGGTCTCGACCTGCTCGCGAGCCTGTTGCAGGACGACGAGGAAGCGCGCAAGCTGCTCGGAGGCGGCCGCTCGGTGAGCACGCGCACGCGCTCCTTCGCCGCGTACTCGCTGGGCCTCTTGGCCGAGCAGGCGCACAACAACCGCACGCGCCAGCGCGCCGCGCGCGGCCTGTGCGCAGCGCTCGGGGCGCGCCGCGAGCCGCCGCAGGACGTCCAGGTCGCGTGCGTGATCGCCCTCTCGCTCGACCGGCTCGACCCCGAACGCGGGCAGACGCAGAGCGCCGAGTGGGTCTCGCGCCAGTCGCTCGTGCACGCGCTGCTCGAGTCGCTCGACGCGCCGCACCGCCGCGCGACCGTGCGCGCCCACATCGTCACCGCGCTCGCGCGCCTGGTGCTCGACGCCGGCGGAACGCTGCGCACCGAAGTCGAGCGCGCCCTGCTCGACGAGCTGCGTCGCGGCCGCGCGCTCGAGAACGAGGTCTCGCAGAGCTGCGTGCAGGCGCTGGGTCTGCTGGCCGACGCCGACGCGGATCCGCTCGATGTCGAGATGCGCGCGGTGCTGCTGCGCGCGCTCGACACCACCGATCAGGCGACGCGCTTCTTTGCGCTGATCGCCCTGGGCGAGGCCGGCGGGCACCCGGGCAGCGGCGAGCGCTCGGACGAGGGCCGCGCGCAGTGCCGCAACGCGCTCCTGAACGAGCTCGTGCGCGGCCGCAGCCGCATGCGGCCCTGGGCGGCGATCGCGCTCGGCGTGCAGGAATTCCGCGTGCGCGGCGCGGGCGGCGAGCCCTCCAGCCAGGTGCGCAAGGAGCTGCGCGACTGGCTGCGCGCCGAGGGCAGCCCCGAAGAGGTCGGCGCAGGTTCGATCGCGCTCGGACTCGCGCACGACGTGGAAGCGGCGCAGCTCCTGCGCGCCAAGCTGGGCAAGTCGAGCCCGACCGACTCGCAGGGCTACGTCGCACTCGCGCTGGGCATGACGGGCACCACCGACGCGCTGCCCGAGCTGCGCGCGATCACGCTCGCCGCGCGCTACCGGCCCTGGGTGCTCGAACCCGCCGCAACGGCGCTCGCGCTGCTCGGCGACCGCGACATCGAGTCGCAGCTCCTGGACGCGCTGCGCTCGACGCAGAGCCTGAGCACGCAGTCGGCGCTCGCGCGCGCGATCGGACAGATCGGCGACGCGCGCGTCTTCGATCCGATGCTCGCGCTGGCGCAAGACCGCGGCTTGCCGGGGAGCACGCGCGCCTTCGCGACCATCGCGCTCGGCATGCTGGGCGAGCGCGGCGACCTGCCCTGGTATGTCCCCCTCGCGCGCGACCGGAACTACATCGCGGTCACGCCCACGCTGATGGGCGGCGACGGCCAAGGCGTGCTGGAGATCTTCTGAGCACGCATCCCCCCGCTGCGACTCCTCTCATGAAGTTCCCGCTCCCCACCGCCTTGCTCGCGCTCGCGCTGCTCGTCGCGCCCACGCACGCCCGCGTCCACGGCAACAACATCCCGCCGCCGCCCGGAGGACCGACCTCCCCGGGTTCGAGCCCAGCCGGCCCTTCCGGCCCGAGCACGCCCGCGCCGTCGGGTCCCTCGACGCCGACGCCGGGAGCTGCGACGCCGCGGCCGACCGGCCCGTCCTCGACGCCCGCGGGCGGCGCGCCGCGCACGCCGGGCGGTTCGGGTTCGACCGGCCCGCAGAGCGGCGCAGACGCGCGCTTCCTCGATCCGACCTGGGACCTGTGGTGGCACTTCCACAAGGACGAGTTCTTCGACCTCAAGCGCCGCGTCTACGAGTCGGTGACGACACCCGACGGCCTGGGCCGCGGCGAATCGCTGCTGCCCGGCGCGAACCTGGGCTACCGGCCGAGCTCCGAGCAGCTCGCGCGCGACGTCGCGCCGCTGTTCGCCACGCTGCTCGCAAAGGAGCACAACAACGAACTCGTGACGAGCACGCTGCTCGCGGCGGGCCGGCTGGGAGAGATCCCCGACGCGGGTGAAGCGGCGCGACTGGCCCCGCTGTGCGCGCGCCTCTTGCGCGACCCCAACCAGGAGATCGCCGAGATCGCGGCGCTCTCGCTGGGCCTGCTCGGCTCCGAGTCGAACCTGGCGCTGCTCGAGGGGCTGCTGCGCGACGATGCCGCAGGGCGCGAAGCCGCAGGCACGCGCGAAGTGCCGATGCGCATGCGCTCCTTCGCGGCCTTCGGCCTGGGCGTGCTCGGGCAGCACCTCGAGGGCAATCGACCGCGGCAGATGATCGCGCGCGCACTGACCGACCAGCTCGCGCGCCGCGAGGGCTGCACGACCGACACGCGCGCGGCCTGCCTGATCGCGCTCGGCCTCGTGCCGCTCGAGCTCGAGCGCGAGGAGAGCGCGAGCGCACCGTGGCTCTCACGCCAGACCGAGCTGCGCTTCCTGCTCGAATTCGTGAACGACGGTGAGCAGACGCCGGTGCTGCGCGCGCACGCGGCGAATGCGCTGGCCGAACTCGCTTGCGGCAGCACGCCCGAGGCGAAGATCGCCGTGCTCGACGCGCTGATCGCACTCTCGCGGCGCGATTCGACGCAGGCGACGCTGCGCGAGAGCTGCCTGATGGGCCTGGGCCGGCTCGCCGACGACGACCAGGACCCCGAAGACAAGCGCGCGCGCGTCGAACTGCGCCGCACCTTCGCTTCGGGCTCGACCTCGGAGCGTGCCTTCGCGTTGATGTCGCTCTCGGAGTGCGCCGCGCGAGCGGGAACCGGCCTCGAGCCCGGCTCCGCGCGGAGCGAGTGCCGCGACGTCCTCGCCGAGGAGCTCGCGCACGGCCGCTCGCGCACGCGACCCTGGGCGGCGCTCGCGCTCGGCGTGCTCGAGTTCCGGCTGCAGCACCAGGGCGCGCAACCGCTTCCCGCCGTGCGCGATGCGCTGCGCCGCGCGCTCGCGGGAGCCGCCGGCCCCGACGAGGCCGGCGCGTGCGCGGTCGCGATCGGGCTGACGGGCGACGCGGACGGTGCGCGCGTGCTCGCCGAGCGCCTCGCGGGCGCGGGCGACGACGTGCTGCGCGGCTATTTCGCGCTGGGCATCGGCCTCTCGGGCAACCACTCGCTGACCGAGGGCGTGCGCACGGTGACCGCGAGCGCGCGCTACCGGCCGTTCCTGATGCAGCAGTGCGTCGTCGCGCTCGCGCTCTTGGGCGACAAGAACCTCGCGCCCGGCCTCGCGCAGGATCTGCGCAGCGCGACCGGCCAGGCGAGCCAGAGCTGGCTGGCGCAGGCGCTCGGCATGGTCGGCGACTCGCGCACGGTGCCGGTGCTGGTCGCGATGGTGCGCGAGCAGGCGCTGACCGACTCCGCCCGCGGCAACCTCGCCAGCGCGCTCGGAATCGTGTGCGACAAGGACCTGCTGCCCTGGTACCGCGCCTTCTCCGCGCACGTCAACTGGCGCGCCGCCACCTCGACCCTGATCGCCGGCAACGGCACCGGGATCCTCGAGATCCTCTAGCCGCGCTCGGTCTCCCAGATCTGCGCGCCGAAGTGGTCCCAGGGCAGGCGGCCCTCGTCGCACTGCTCGTCGGTGGAGAACTGGACGTCGACGAAATAGAGGATCGCGCTGCTCGAGGCCGTGCGCAGGTTGCGGCAGCCGTGCGCCACGCCGGGCGGGATGCGCACGAGGCGCGAGGTCGAGTCGCCCAGGACAAAGCGCATGATCTGGCCTTCCGTCGGCGAGCCCGTGCGCACGTCGGCGAGCACGAGCAGGAGCTTGTCCGAGGGCGGCACGAACCAGACATCGGTCTGGCGGCGGTGCATGTGGAAGGCCTTGATCGCCAGCGGCTCGAGGATCGAGTAGTTCACCTGCCGCACCACGAAGCCGGGGAGCTGCTTGTGCAGGCCCTGGTCGAGCCGGCCGAGCTCGGTCATCGCGCCGCCGTCGTCGTGGAAGCGCTTGAGCTCGACGATCTCGACACCCTCGATGCGTCTCTTCGGGGTGTAGTCCTGCTTGAAATAGCGCCTCTCGGCTTCGGGGGAGAACTGGGTCATGAATTGGGCTCCTGAATATCCGGCTCGGTCGGGGGGGTGCCGGTGAGCTCCAGACGGTAGCCGACGCCGGCCTCGTTGTGGAAGAACCGGCCGCGCGCGGGATCGGGTTCGAGCTTGCGCCGCAGGTGCGTCATGTAGACGCGCAGGTACTGCGTCTCCTCGGCCGACTGCGGTCCCCAGACCTCGGTCAGCAGCTGGCGGTGAGTCACGACGCGCCCGGCGTGGCGCGCGAGCACCGCGAGCAGCCGGAACTCGATCGGCGTGAGGCGCACCTCCTGGCCGTCGAGCTCCACGCGCCGGAGTGCGAGGTCGATCTTCAGCGGCCCCTGCGTCAGCACGCTCTCCTCGGGTCCTTCGGGTCGCGCCGCGCGCCGCAAGGCCGCGCGCATGCGCGCCATGAGCTCGGCGAATCCGAACGGTTTCGTCAGGTAGTCGTCTGCGCCCGCATCGAGCGCTTCGACCTTGTTGCGTTCCTCGCCGCGTGCCGAGAGGACCAGCACGGGCACTCGGCTCCAGGTCCGCAGCCGCTGCACGACCTCGGTGCCGTCCATGTCCGGCAGACCCAGGTCGAGCAGCACGACGTCGGGCACGTGCTGCGCCGCTTCGCGCAGGCCGAGCGCGCCGGTTTCAGCCTCGATCACCGCGAAGCCGTGTGCCTTGAGGCTGGTGCGCAGGAAGCGGCGCAACTGCGGCTCGTCCTCGATCACGAGCACCAGCGGTTCGGTCGACTTCACGGCGCATCCTCTTGCCGTCTCGCCGGGGGCGGCGGCACTTTCGTGACGGGCAGGCGCATACGGAACGTCGCGCCCCCGCCGAGCCGGTTCTCGGCCACCACGCTGCCGCCGTGCGCCCGCAGGATCGCGCGGCAGACCGAGAGCCCCAGGCCCGAGCCGCCGGCACGCTTGCCGTCCGGCAGGCGCACGAACTTCTCGAAGATGCGCTGCTCCTCGCCGGGCGGGATGCCGGGCCCGCGGTCGGAGACCTCGATCAGGACTTCGCCCGGGCCGCCGCTCGAGCGCAGTTCGATCGGCGAACCGCTCGGGCTGTACTTGAGCGCGTTCTCGACCAAGTGCACCAGCGCCTGCTCGATCAGCACGGGATCCACGTGCGCCTGCAGGATCTCGCGCGGCAGTTCGAGCTCGAGCTTGCGGCCTGCGAGGCGTTCGTGAAGCCGGTCGAGCGCGCCGTGGACGAGTTCCTCGACCGGGCACCACTCGCGCCGCGGCTGCAGCGCGCCCGAGTCCAGGCGCGTCAGATCGAGCAGGTTCGAGACGAGTTCGGAGAGGCGCTGGCTCTCCGACTGGATCGTCTCCAGGAGCTCGTTCTGCTCGATCCGGCCGATTCCCGCGCCACCCGCGAGCAGCACGCCGGCCGAGCCAGCGATGGAAGCGAGCGGCGTGCGCAGGTCGTGCGAGACGCTCGAGAGCAGGTCGGTGCGCAGGCGCTCGGTCTCGACGGCGCGGCGCGCCTCGTCGGCCTCGGCACGCAGGCGCACCCGCTCGAGCGCGAGCGCAGCCTGCGCGACGAAGGTGTCGAGCATCTGGTGATCCGAGGGCCGCAACTCGCGTCCGAGCGCGCCGAGCATCACGCCCATGACTGCGATGGTGCCGCGCGGCACGCTCATCGGCAGGTAGAGAGCCCTGGCTGCCGGCAGCGTGTCCGTGCCGAAACCGGCGCGCTTGTCGTTTTCGAACACCCAGCGCGCGACGGCAACCTCGCGCTCGTCCTCGGCCTGCCAGCCCTCGGTGCTGGCGGTCGCGCGCAGGCCACCGCCGGGCTCGGGCAGGAACAGACAGGCCTCGGCCAGCAGCAGGTCGCGGACGCGCTCGACGCTCGACTGCGCGATCGCGGACGGATCGTCCTCGACCGCGAAGGCGCGCGTCATGGCATACAGCGCCGCCGTGCGCCGTTCGCGCTCCTGCGAGGCCGCGGCCTGTTCGCGGATGACCACGGTGCGCTGACTGGCGATGAAGCCCACGACCAGCATCACGGCGAAGGTCAGGACATGGTGCAGGTCGCTGACGGCGAAGGTGTAGTACGGCGGGATGAAGAAGAAGTCGAAGCTCGCGACGCTGGCCAGCGTGGCAACGAAAGCCGGCCCGCGACCGGCGATGCTGGCCGAGATCAGCAGCGCCAGCAGGTTGATCATCGCGTGGTCTGCGATGTTGAGCGATTCGCGCGTGGCCATGCCGACCAGCACGGCCAGCGCCACGGGCACGAGCGCCAGCGGGTACTCGCGCAGCGGCGTCGCCAGCGGCGTGCGCGGCGCGAGCTTCTGCGCCAGGTCGTCCTGGATCCCGGGCGTGACGAGCACCTCGAGATCCTCGGCGCGACGCACGAGTTCGTCCGCGAGCGACGCAAAGAGCGCCGCGAGCGGGCCGCGCCGGCGCGATCTGCCCACCACGACACGCGTCACGCCGCGATCGCGAGCCACATGCAGGATCTGCTCCGCCGCTCGCTCGCTGCCCACCACCAGGCTCTCGCCGCCGAGCTGGCGCGCGAGCTCGAGCAGTTCCGAGACCTCGCCGCGCGCTTCGTCCGAAAGTCGCTCGATGCGCTCGGACTCGGGCACGAGCGCGATCCACGGCGCGCGCAGCTCGACGGCCAGGCGCCGGCCGGCGCGCAGCACATCCAGCGCCCGCGCGCCGGGCTGAAGCACGATCAGGATGCGCTCGCGCGCTCCGGCGCCGGGCCGACGGCCCTGCGCGCGGCGGTACTCGGTGGCCTGCTGGTCCACGCGCTCGGCGGTCTTGCGCAGGGCCAGCTCGCGCAGCGCGATCAGGTTCTCCTTGCGGAAAAAGCTCTGCAGTGCGCGCTCGGCCTGGGCCGGCACGTAGACCTTGCCCTCGGTCAGGCGCGCGAGCAGCTCGTCGGGCGGCAGGTCGACGAGCTCGATCGCGTCGGCGCGCTCGAGAATCGAGTCGGGCACGGTCTCCCGCACACGCACGCCGGTCAGGCGCTCGACCACGTCGTTGAGGCTCTCGACGTGCTGCACGTTGAGCGTGGTGTAGACCTCGATACCCGCGTCGAGCAGCTCCTCCACGTCCTGCCAGCGCTTGGCGTGCCGCAACCCGGGCGCATTGGTGTGCGCCAGCTCGTCGAGCAGCAGCAGGCCGGGCTTGCGCGCCAGCGCCGCGTCGAGATCGAACTCCTCGAGCACGATGCCACGATGCTCGACGCGCTTCGGCGGCAGCTGCACCAGCCCCTGCGCCAGGTGCTCGGTTTCCGCGCGGCCGTGCGTCAGCACCACGCCCACGAGCACGTCCGTCCCGCGCGCTGCACGCGTGCGCGCTTCCTCGAGCATCGCGTAGGTTTTCCCCACGCCGGGCGCCATGCCGAAGAAGAGCTTGAGCCGGCCGCGCGTCGCCTGGGCCTTCTCGCGCGCAATGCGCGCGAGCAGTTCCTCGGGGCTCGGACGCGTGTCGCTCATGCGGACGGCGCGCAGCCTAGCAGGTGTTGCGATCGCGCTCCAGCCCGGCCAGCGCGTGCCGCGCGCGGATCAGCGCCGACGATGGCGCGAGCCGATCCGTGCACGGCCGTGCTGTGACAGCCAGAGCACGCTCGCGTAGATGGCGATCGGGATGCCGGAGATGAGAAAGTCGATCCGCATGTGTCCTCCAGGCCCAGCTGCACGATGCGGACGCGTTTACGAGCTGCCAGGACTCGGCCCGCGAGCATCCATTCTCCGCTAGAGCGCAGCGCACACGCAGTGCGTGAGCTCCGAGCGCAGGGCCCACTCGATCCGGTGCTTCGGCGCGTGTTCGGCTCGCGCCGGTTGCCGCGCGCCCACAAGGCCGCGAGCAAGACTTTTCCTGCGCATTCACGCACAACCCGCTCGTTTTAGCAGCTCATTAACGCGCGCAGACCCTAGCCTCTGCGGCATGTTCCTCGAGCCCTTCTGCCTGGCGAGTGCGCTCGCCTTCTTCACCTTCCTCGGCTGGATCGTCGGCCGCATCGCGGACCACCCGCCGGAAGGACAGCGGTGATCCCATGACCATCGTGCACTGGATCGCCGCCCTCGTGACCTTGGCCCTCTTCGTCTACCTCTTCGTCGCGCTCTTCAAACCCGAGAGCTTCGACTGAGCGGAATCCGCCATGAGCTGGCTGCAAATCCTCTTCTATCTGGTCGTACTCGTCGTGCTGGCCAAGCCGCTGGGCGGATTCATGGCGCGCATCTACGAGGGCGAGATGCCGGCCTGCGCGCGCTGGCTCGCCCCGCTCGAGCGCGCGATCTACCGCTTCTGCGGCCTGCGCGCCGACCAGGAACAGGGCTGGAAGTCCTATGCCGGCGCGATGCTGGCGTTCAACCTGCTTGGGCTGCTCGCCGTCTACGCGCTGCAGCGTCTGCAAGGCTTCCTGCCGCTCAACCCGGCGCACATGGCCGCGGTCTCGCCTGACTCGTCGTTCAACACCGCGGTCAGCTTCGCGACGAACACCAATTGGCAGGGCTACGGCGGCGAGACCACGATGAGCCACCTGACGCAGATGCTCGGTCTCTCCGTGCAGAACTTCGTCTCGGCCGCTTCGGGCATGGCGGTGCTGGTAGCCCTGGCGCGCGGATTCACGCGCAAGTCGAGCTCGACGATCGGCAGCTTCTGGGTCGACCTCGTGCGCTCGACGGTCTACATCCTGCTGCCCCTGTCGATCGTGCTGGCGCTCGTGCTCGTCTCGCAGGGCGTCGTGCAGAACTTCGCGGCACCGGTCGTGGCGCACACTCTGCAGGGCGCCGAGCAGTCGATCTCGATGGGGCCGGCGGCCTCGCAGATCGCGATCAAGCAGCTGGGCACGAACGGCGGCGGTTTCTTCAACGTGAACTCCGCGCACCCGCTCGAGAACCCGACGGCCTTCTCGAACCTGCTCGAGATGCTCTCGATCCTGCTGATCTCCGCCGGCTTGTGCTTCACCTTCGGCAGGCTCGTCAAGGACAAGCGCCAGGGCTTGGCGCTGCTCGCCAGCATGCTGATCGTGCTCGCACCCTGCATCGTGATGGTCCAGCTCTTCGAGCAGGCGGGAACGCATGCGCAGCAGCTGGCGGGTGTCGAGCTCTCGGCCGCTGCAGACCAGCCCGGCGGCAACATGGAGGGCAAGGAGCTGCGCTTGGGTATCGCCAACTCGGCCATCTGGTCGGTAGCGACCACGGCCGCCTCGAACGGCTCGGTCAACGCGATGCACGACTCGTTCACGCCGCTGGGCGGCCTCTGGCCAATGTGGCTGATCCAACTCGGCGAGGTGATCTTCGGCGGCGTCGGATCGGGCCTGTATGGCCTGCTGTTGTTCGCGATCGTGGCCGTCTTCGTCGCGGGGTTGATGGTCGGACGCACGCCCGAGTACCTGGGCAAGAAGATCGGCGCGTTCGAGATGCAGTGGGCCTCGTTCGCGATCCTCGCGCCGTGCGTGGCGGTGCTGTTCGGCACGGCGGTCGCGGTGCTGCTCGATGCGGGCCGCGCCGGCGTCGCCAACCCGGGCGCGCACGGGTTCAGCGAGATCCTCTATGCCTTCAGCTCGGCCGGAAACAACAACGGCAGCGCCTTCGCCGGTCTTTCGGCCAACACGCCCTTCTTCAACATCGCGCTGGGCTTCGCGATGCTCGTCGGGCGCTATCTGGTCATGCTGCCCGTGCTGGCGATCGCCGGCGCGCTGGCCGCGAAGAAACTCGTGCCCGCCGGACCGGGCACGCTGCCGACGCACGGCCTGCTGTTCGTCCTGCTGCTCGTCTCGACCGTGCTGCTCGTCGGGGCCCTGACCTTCATCCCCGCGCTGGCCCTGGGTCCGATCGTCGAACAGCTGCAGATGCTGCACTGAGAGCGCCATGTACAAGAAGAACCTCTTCGATCCCGCGATCACGCGCCGCGCCGTGCGCGACAGCTTCCGCAAGCTCGATCCCCGGCTGCAGATCCGCAACCCCGTGATGTTCGTCGTCTGGGTCTGCGCCGTGTTCACCAGCGCGCTCGCGCTGCAGGCGCTGCTCGGTCACGGCGAAGCGCCCTTCGGCTTCATCCTGGCGGTCTCGCTCTGGCTCTGGATCACACTGCTCTTCGCCAACTTCGCCGAGGCCCTGGCCGAGGGGCGCGGCAAGGCGCAGGCGGAATCGCTGCGCAAGACGCGCCGGGACGTGCAGGCCAAGCGCCTGCTCAACGCGAAGGACCGCACCCGTCACGAGAGCGTTTCCGCGCCGAGCCTGCGCAAGGGCGAAGTCGTGCTGGTCGAGGCCGGCGATGTGGTTCCTTGCGACGGCGAGGTGCTCGAGGGCGTCGCCTCGGTGGACGAGAGCGCGATCACCGGCGAGAGCGCGCCGGTGATCCGCGAGTCGGGCGGCGACCGCAGCGCCGTCACGGGCGGCACGCGCGTGCTCTCGGACTGGCTGGTGGTGCGCGTCGCCGCGAACCCGGGCGAGGCCTTCCTCGACCGCATGATCGCGCTGGTCGAGGGCAGCAAGCGCCAGAAGACGCCCAACGAGATCGCGCTCGGGATCCTGCTCGCGGCGTTGACGATCGTGTTCCTGCTCGCGACCGCGACACTGCTGCCCTTCTCGGCCTTCGCCGTGCACGCCAGCGGGCAGGGCCAGACCGTCACGGTCACGGTGCTCGTGGCCCTGCTGGTGTGCCTGATCCCGACCACGATCGGCGGATTGCTCTCGGCCATCGGCATCGCCGGGATGGATCGCATGATCCAGGCCAATGTGATCGCCAATTCGGGTCGCGCGGTCGAGGCCGCGGGCGACGTCGACGTGCTGCTGCTCGACAAGACCGGCACGATCACGCTCGGCAACCGCCAGGCAGTCGAGTTCCTGGCCGCGCCTGGCGTCACGCCGGAAGAACTGGCCGATGCGGCGCAGCTCTCCTCGCTGGCCGATGAGACACCCGAGGGACGCAGCATCGTGGTCCTGGCCAAGGAACGCCACGGTTTGCGCGAACGCCGAATCCAGGAGATCGGCGCGGTCTTCGTACCGTTCACCGCTCAGACGCGCATGAGCGGCGTCGATTTCGAGGGCCGCCAGATCCGCAAGGGCGCCGACGACGCGATCGCGGCCTGGATCGCGTCGCGCCGCGGCAGCCTCGCGCCCGAAGTGCGCGCGCAGGTCGAACGGATCGCTCGCGGAGGCGGCACACCGCTGCTCGTGGCCGAGGGCGACCGCGTCCTGGGCGTGATCCACCTGAAGGACGTGGTGAAGGGCGGCATCCGCGAGCGCTTCGGCGAATTGCGGCGGATGGGAATCCGCACGATCATGATCACCGGCGACAACTCGCTCACCGCCGCCTCGATCGCCGCCGAGGCCGGCGTGGACGACTTCCTCGCGCAGGCGACGCCCGAGGCCAAGCTGGCCCTGATCCGCGAGCACCAGTCGCAGGGCCACCTGGTCGCGATGGCGGGCGACGGCACCAACGACGCACCCGCGCTGGCACAGGCGGACGTCGCCGTAGCGATGAACAGCGGCACGCAGGCCGCCAAGGAAGCCGGCAACCTGATCGACCTGGACTCGAATCCGACCAAGCTGATCGAGATCGTCGAGATCGGCAAGCAGATGCTGATGACGCGCGGCTCGCTGACCACGTTCAGCATCGCCAACGACGTGGCCAAGTACTTCGCCATCATCCCGGCTGCGTTCGCGCTGACCTACCCCGAGCTGAAGTCGCTCGACGTGATGCACCTTGCTACGCCCGCCTCCGCGATCCTCTCCGCGGTGATCTTCAATGCGCTGATCATCGTCTTCCTGATCCCGCTGGCGCTGCGCGGGGTCGCCTACCGGCCGATCGGGGCGGCGGCGCTGCTGCGCCGGAACCTGCTGGTCTACGGTCTGGGCGGCCTGGTCGTGCCCTTCGCGGGCATCAAGCTGATCGATCTCGCGCTTTCCAGCCTGGGCCTCGCATGAAGGAGTCCTCCATGTTCAAGCAACTCAACGTCGCCGCGCGCATGCTGCTCGTGCTGAGCCTCCTGACCGGCGTGCTCTACCCGCTGCTCGTGACCGTGCTGGCCCAGTTGTGCTTCCACTCGCAGGCGAACGGCAGCCTGATCGTCGAGGGTGAGGTGCTGCGCGGCTCACAGCTCGTCGGCCAGTTCTTCGACGATTCGAAGTTCTTCTGGGGCCGGCTCTCGGCCACGACCCCGCCCTACAACGCCTCGGCCTCGAGCGGCTCCAACCTCGGGCCGACGAATCCGGAGCTCTCCCGGATCCTGAAGGAGCGCATCGACCGGCTGCGCGCGTTGCCCGGCGGCGACGCGCCGATCCCGGTCGATCTCGTGACGGCCTCCGCCAGCGGGCTGGACCCCGACATCAGCCCGGCCGCGGCGCGCTTCCAGATCGCGCGCGTGGCGGCGGCGCGCGGCTTGCCACCCGAGCGCGTGCACGCCCTCGTGGAGCAGCACGTCGAGGGCCGTTGCCTGGGATTCCTCGGAGAACCGCGCGTCAACGTCTTGGAGCTGAATCGTGCGTTGGTACGCTAGCAGCTCGCGATGCTCCTCCCCTTCCTCCTCGCGCTCGGTGGCGAAACGGCGATCAGCGGCGACCGGTCGGGCCTGCTCGTCAGCTCGACGCTGGTTCCCACGGGGCTGACGCAGCTCGAGACCGGCCTCTCCTACGACAGCCTGGGCGGCGTCTGGTCGACGCCGACGAGCCTGCGCTACGGGCTGTGCGACGACCTCGAGCTGCGCGCGTCGACCACGGGCTGGAACCATCTCGAAGACGCCGGCGATCAGGGCTTCGGGCCGTTGACGCTGGGCGTCAAGGGGCCGATCGATCTCAGCTTCGCCGATCTGGACCTCAGCTGGGCCGACTCGGCCGCGTGGGTCGCGGAAGTGGAGCTGCCGGGCGGCACGCTCGACGGCGCGCCGCATTCGCTCTCGCCCTCGGCGACCGCGGTCGTGAGCTGGACGCCGGACGGCGGCATGTGGCAGGTGAGCAGCCTGCTCGGTGTCGCGTACCAGTCCGACGCGGAGTCGATCCACGTCAACATGGCGGCGAGCGCATCGCGTCCGTTGTGGGACACGGGCAGCGTCTTCTTCGAGGCCGGCTGGTTCCCGCGCTCCTTGCTCGAACCCGACCCGCTGTACGTCGGCGGCGGCTTGATCCTGCTCCCGAACACGGACGTGCAACTCGACCTGGGCTTCGACCTCGGACTGGGCGAGACCAGCGGCGAGTGGCTCGCCGGCCTGGGCGTGGCGTGGCGCTGGTGAGCGATCCGGGCTAGCCTCGTACGAGGCATGCGATTCCTTCCCCTCGCCTTGGCGGCGCTGCTCCTTGCGGGTGCACTGCGCGCGCAGAGTCCGCTCGCATCCATCAACGGACCGGCGAACAGCACGCTCGGCAGCGCCGTGGGTTCGATCGCCGACCTCAACGGTGACGGCGTGCGCGAGGTCGTCGTCGGGATGCCCAGCATGAGCACCGCGAGCGGCGGCTTCAGCGGACAAGTGCGCGTGTACTCCGGCGCCTACCTGCTGCACGGAACGCAGCCGGACATCTTGTTCCAGTGGAACGGCGCGCTCGGCGCCGCCGTCGGGCTGGGGAACGCGCTCGCCGCCGGCGTCGACGTCGATGGTGACGGTGTGCAGGACGTGCTCGCCGGCGCGACCGGCGACGACCAGGGCGGTCTCGCCCCGGACTCGGGCAGCGTCAACGTGTTCTCCGGAGCGAGCGGCGCGCTGCTCGCCACCTTCTACAGCACACCGCACAAGGGCCTGGGCATCTCGGTCGCGTTCGTGGGCGACGTCAACGGCGACGGCTACGAGGACGTCGGCGGCGGGCAGAACCCGTTCACCGTCGGCCCGACGGCGCCGGGCAACGCCTTCGTCTGGTCGGGCGAGTGGATCGCGCGCACCGCCGCGGGACAGACACCGCTCTCGCCGATGCTGCTCTGGTCGCGCGCCGGCCACGCGAACGGCGACCGTTTCGGGCGCGCGCTGTGCGCTTTCGGCGATCTGGACTTCGATGGCCACGCCGATTTCGCCGTCGGTGCGCGCCAAGGCGGTGCCAACGCAGGCGGCTACGTCGAGTTCTACTCGGGAGCCACGGGGAACGCGCTCTTCTCGATCGACGGGCCGCTGGCCTCGAGCTTCTTCGGCACCGCCCTCGCCACCGCGGGCGACGTCGACGGGGACGGATGGGACGATCTCGCGATCGGGGCTCCCGGCTTCGATCCGCCCGGCACGCCGATCAACACGAACGTCGGTGCGGTGTACGTGCTCTCGGGCGAGTGGGCTTCCGCCACCGCGCGCGGGCTCGTGCCGCAGACACCCCAGTTCGTGCTCACGGTCCAGGGCCCGAATGCGGGCGATGGGCTGGGCCAGTCGATCGCGTCGCTGGGAGATCTCGACTTCGACGGCCGGGCGGAGCTCGCGCTCGGCGGTCCACAGTATTCGAGCGGTCCGGTCAGCGGTCCTGGCTTCGTCGAACTCGTCTCCGGCGCGTCCGGCCAGGTGCTCTGGCGCAGCTACGGCGCCGTCCTCGGCGACAGTTACGGCCAGGCGCTCGCGGCCGCGGGCGACCTCGACGGCGACGGCGTGCCCGATCTGGTCGTCGGCGCTCCGCAGATCGCGGTCAGTGGCAACCTCGAGGGTCGCCTGCGCGTGCTCTCCGGCTTCGACCTCGTCGGCACGACTTTCTGCAGCGCGGTCCCCGACTCGAGCGGCCTCCCCGCCGCAATCGGAGGCCACGGAACTTCGTCGGTCAGCGCGAACGGCTTGCTGCTCAGCACCGAGAACGTCCCGCCGCACGCGACGGGTGTGTTCCTGATCGGCAGCGGCACGACCCCGCTGCCCGCGGGCAATGGAGTCCTCTGCATCGGCGGCGCCGCCGTGCACCGCCTGGGAGTGGTCTCCGCCGACGCGAGCGGCAGGCTCGTGCTGCCGCTCGATCTGCTGCACCTCCCGCCCTCGGTGCCCGCGATCCTGCCCGGCGCGGACTGGAACTTCGAGGCCTGGTTCCGCGACACGCCGGCGGGCGGCGCGGGCTTCAACTTCTCGAACGCGCTCGACGTGCACTTCCGGCCCTGAGGCGCGCGCGCGTACACTCTGCGCCGCATGCCCACGCGCAAAGACCACAAGGCGGCCTGCCGCCTCGCCCCCGGAGCCGGCCGCGAGCTCGTCACCGCCCCCGTGATGCAGGCCGAGTCGCTCGACCAGCTCTTCGAGCACTCGCTGCCCTCCTTCGGCGGCGCGTACCTGCGGCGCATCTGGACGCTGCTCGACGAGTGCGTCGGCAAGGGTCTGCCGATGACGCTCTCGATCGCCGGACCGGTGACGGTCTCGGGCCAGCACTACGCCTGGCTCAACCCGCTGCTCGACACGGGCTGGTTCATGCTGCTCTCGACCACGGACGCCGTGTGCTACCACGACGGCCACCGCGCGCTCGACGGTGCGCGCAAGCACCCCTTCCACGAGGTGGCGATCTTCGGCGACGACGGCGCGCTGCGCGACGAGAAGACGATCCGCGTCACCGACATCGGCTTCGACGAGGAGGTGCTGCTCGAGCAGGACCGCTTCATCACCGCCTGCCTGCGCGAGCCCGAGTTCCAGCGCCGCATGACCGGCCCGGTGTTTCGCCAGCTGCTCGGTCGGCGCTACGCCGAGCAGGAAGCGCGCAACCAGTGCCCCGAGGGCCTGCTCGCACTCTGCGCACGCAAAGAGCTGCCGATTTTCGTCGGCGCGCCCGGCGACGGCTCGGTGTTCCTCAACTCGATGAAGCTCTGGGCGCTCGCGCAGGCCGCGGGCGGCGAGCACCGCTTCGAACTCGACCTGCACGCGGAGGTCTTCGAGAGCTGCGCCTACCACTACTGGGGCCTGCGCGAGACCAAAGCCGGCGCGATCGGCACGCTGATCCTGGGCGGCGGCGTGCCCAAGAACTTCAATCTGCAGCCCGAACCGGCGCTCTCCCAGATCTTCGGCCTCGAGGACATCTCGGGCTACCTGTACGACATCCAGATCACGAGCGCGCCGGTCACCGACGGTTCGCTCTCCTCCTGCCCGCCGGCCGAGGCGGTCACCTGGGGCAAGGTCGACCAGGAGCACTTCCGTTCGACCTGCGAGAGCATGCAGGCCGACTACTCGATGGTGATGCCCTTCCTCGTGCGCGCGCTGCTCGAGAAGCGCGCGCGCTTCGAGCGCTGGGCTGAGCGCATGGGCGAGAAGGCGCTCTTCGCCAAGCACCCCGCGGCGCGCGGCTACCTGCGGCCGCGCGAGGGCTACCGGCTGCTCGGCAAGCGCGAGGAGCTGATGGCCGAGCTGATGAAAGAGGTCGGAAAGAACTCCAAGCGCCTCGAGCAGGAGAGCCTCTACCCGCTGGCCGGCGCGAAGCCGCGCAAGCCGCGCAAGCCGAACAAGCCGAACAAGCCGAACAAGCCGCGCAAGCCGCGCAAGCCCGCGCCGCGCGCGAAGGCCAAGCGATGAAGCTCTTCGCGCTCGTGCTCGCGCTGCTGCCCGCCCTGTCCGCGCAGGAGAAGCCTGTCGATCCCGACAGCGCGAAGTACTCCGCGCTGCTCGAGAAGTACGTCGCGGACGGGCGTGTGGACTACGCGGGCTTGCGCAAGGACCGCGCTGCGCTCGACGCCTACCTGAAGGCGGCCAGCGAAGCGCGCGGCGAGCACGGGCTCGCGTTCTGGCTCAACGTCTACAACGCGAGCGTGTTGCGCGACCTCGTCGACAGCGGCGAGAAGCTGCCCGCCAAGGTCACCGACCTCGCGGGCTTCTTCGACGCCAAGAAGCACACGGTCAACGGCGAGTCGCGCACGTTGAACCAGATCGAGGGCTTCGTGCGCGAGCACTGGAAGGACCCGCGCGTGCACTTCGCGCTCAACTGCGGTGCGCGCAGCTGCCCGCCGCTCCCCGCGCGCGCCTTCGTCGAGGAGAAGCTCGACGCCAAGCTCGAGGAGCTCACGCGCGCCTTCCTCGACGGCCCGGGGATCGTGCTCGATCCCAAGGCCAAGGAAGTGCGTGTCACGAAGCTCCTCGACTGGTACCGCGACGACTTCACGGCCGGTTCCGGCACGCTCGAGAGCTTCCTGCGCAAGCACGTCACCGACGGGCGCAAGCTCGACGCACTCGGCGGCGCGAACTCGTGGAAGCTCGCGTTCCAGGACTACGACTGGACGCCCAACTCCGCACGCTGAGGCCCTGAATCGCCGGCCTCTTGTGCAACCGGGGGCCGGATCGGGTATAGGTGGTCTCGCCGACCTGGAGAAGGCACGCGCCTGGGCGCGTTCGGAGGATCCCATGCTCGCTCGTTCCGTGCTCGCCGGCTCGCTGGCGATGACGCTCTTTCCCGCGTTCGCTCCCGCACGTCCGCTCCCCTTCGGTGGCCACCACGCCCCGCCTCCCAACGGCGGCACTTGGGGCGGCGGCGGAGACACGGTGCCCCCGCCCAAGCCCTCGACGCCGACTCCCAAAGCCGCGCCGAGCGGTCCCAAGAGCGGCGAAGCTCCTGCACCGAGCGGCCCCAAGGGCGCTCCCGTCGCCGGCCACGCGCCGAGCGCTCCGCAAGCGCCGCTCGGCGCGACCACGCCGCAGCCTGCGGGAGGCGCAGGCGCCCTCACCGGCGGCGACGACGCGGCATTCGAGGCCAGCTGGAACGTGTGGTGGTTCTTCCACCAGGACGAGTTCCTGCACTACGCCAGCGGCCCGACGACCTCCGACCTGCGCCTGCTCGACCAGCCCGCGACGCGCCAGGCCTCCGACGAGGCGGTCGTGCGGTCGATCGCCGCGGTGATCGAGCGCGAGCGCTCGACCGAGATCCTGACCGGCGCGCTGCTCGGCGTCGCGCGCGTGCACCAGCCCGATGCACTGCTCGCGATCCGCGCGGGCCTCGCCTCGAGCACCATGCGCGTGCGCGAGGTGAGCCTCGTCGCGCTCGGTGCGAGCGGCGACGAGTCGGTGCTCGGCGACCTCGAGTCGCTGCTGCGCGACGACGCGCAGGGCCGCAAGCTGTCCGGCGAACGCGGCCAGGGGACCTCGCAGCGCATGCGCGCCTACGCCGCCTACGGCCTGGGGCTCGCGGCGGAGAACTCGAGCAGCGGGCGCGTGCGCCAGATGGCGGCGCGCGCACTCTCCGACGTGCTCAGCCGCGACCGCTCGGCCTCGGCTGACCTGCAGAGCGCCTGCGCGCTCGCGCTGGGTCTCGTGCCGCTGCCCGCGATGCCCGGCCTGGCGCGCGAGAAGGACGACGCGACGCCCTGGGTCTCGCGCGAGCGCATGGCGGACTTCCTCGCCGAACTGCTGGCCGACAAGGATCGCCCCGAGGTCTTGCGCGCGCAGCTCCCGTGCGTGCTCGCGCGCCTGGTCGCCGACGCGGACAACCCCACGCGCACCGCGGCTGCGCAGGCGATCGTTACGCAGCTGCAGCGCGGCAGCGCCGTCTCTGGCGGCCTGCGCGAGGGCTGCATCCAGGCGCTGGGCGAGCTCGCGCGCCCCGTGCGCGGCGCGGTCGACCTGAAGGTGCAGAACGCGCTCGTGCAAGCCGCCGAGCGCGGGCCCGAGGCCGAGCGCTGCTTTGCCTGGATGGCGCTCGCGTCCGTCGCCGCGCGCGAGGGCGACGGCGAGTCGCCCGCAACCGAGCGCGGCGTGCTGCGCATGCGCCTCGTGCAAGCGCTCGCGAGCGTGCGCTCGCACGAACGCTCCTGGATCGCGCTCGCGCTGGGCGTGCTCGAGTCTCGCCGCGCCCGCGCGGGCGACCTCGAACCCTCGCTCGAGGTGCGCGCAGCCCTGCGCACGGCTTTCGGCCGCGCGAGCGGCCCCGAGGAAGAGGCCGCGATCGCGATGGGCATCGGTCTCTGCGGCGACCTCGAGGGCACGACGCTGGTCGCCGAGCGGCTGCAGCGCAACTCGCAGTCGCACCTGGTCGGCTATGAAGTGCTCGCACTCGGCCTCGCGCACGACGCGAGCCAGCGCGGGCGGCTCGAGAAGCTGCTCGAGACGAGCAACGACCCGGTCGTGGTCGAACACGCCGCCGAGGCGCTGGGCCTGATCGGCGACGAAAACCTGACGCGCCTGCTCCTCGCCGGCGCGCAGTCGAACGCCAGCCTCGAAGCGCGCGAGAGCCACGTGCTCGCGCTCGCCGACGTGGGCGACCGCAGCGCGCTCGCGCTGCTGGCGAAGAAGCTCGCCGACGAGAACCAGCCGCCGTGCATGCGCGCGGCGCTCTCGGGCGCGCTGGGCGGGATCTGCGACCACGACGGAAGGAAGTGGTACGCGGGCCTGCGCACGCTGGCGAACTGGCGCGTGGCGAGCCTGACGCTGGTCACCGGCGACGGCGCGGGCGTGCTCGAGATGGGCTGAGAGACCGGGCTACCACAACCACCCCGCCCCCGCGCGGATCGCCTCGGCGGTCACGCGTTTCCCGCGCAGGCCGTCGAGGATCCCCAGCCCCTTCGCCAGCACCGCCTTCCCGCGGCCGCGGAAGAGGCCCGCGATCCACAGGAGCGGCAGGCTGAGCACGTCGAAGACGAAGAAGCGCAGCCACTCGCCCGCGCGCGCGTGGCGGCGCAGGAACCAGATCGAATTCACGCCCATCATGTACTTGCGGCGCGGGTTGTAGCCGCCGCCGGTCGCGGCCGAGGTCGCGTGCTCCACCGCCGCATCCCCCACCAGCCAGACCTCGAAGCCCGCGCGGCGCGCGCGCAGGCACAGGTCGACGTCCTCCATGTAGGCGAAGTACTCGGCGTCGAACATTCCGATCCGCTCGAGCAGCGCGCGCCGCGCGAGCAGCGCGCAGCCGGGGACGTAGTCCACCGCGCGCGACTCGCGCCACGTCGGGCCGTCGGGCTCGAGGTGTCCGCGCAGCGTCGAGAGGTTCTCGCGCCAGGTGAGCTCGCCGCCCGCGCACCACACGCGCGAGGGGTCGGACTTGTAGAGCACGCGCGGGCCGACGATCCCCGCAGTGGGCCGCGCCTCGAGCGCCGCCGCGAGCTGCGCCAGCGTGCCCGGCGGGGCAACGACGTCGTTGTTGACGAAGAAGACCGCGCGCGCGCCGAGCTCGAGCGCGAGGCGCGCGCCCTGGTTGGCGGCCTCGCCGAAGCCGAGGTTGCTGGCGTTCTCGATCACGCGCAGGCGCGGGTGGCGCGCGCGCACGAGCGCCAGCGAGCCGTCGCTCGAGCCGTTGTCGACGAAGACGATGCGCTCCTCGGGGAGCTCCTGCGCGACGAGCGAGCGCAGGCACTCGAGGTTCTCCTCGCCGCCGTTCCAGTTGGCGACGACGGCGAAGATGCCGGCGGACTCCACGCGCCTAGCTCCCCTTCTCGCGCGCGGCTTCGACACGCGAGACGAGCAGGCCCTCGTGCAGCACGGACTCGATTCCCTCGCCCGGGGTGACCTCGCTCGCGCGGCGCACGAGCGTGCCGTCGGGCCGGCGCGTGATCGAATAGCCGCGCTCGAGCACGCGGAAGGGCGAGGTCGCCTCGAGCGTCGCCGAAGCGCGCTCCATGCGCTTCTCCGCGCGCGAGCGCGGCGCCTCGGCGGCGACGCGCAGGCGCACCCCAACGCGCGCAAGGCGCGCGGAGAGCGCTTCGAGGCGCGCGCGCGGGTGCTGGCGCTCGACGCGCGTCGCCAGGGCCGCCATGCGCGCCGCGGGCCGGTCGAGCAGCGCACCCGCGCGAAAGCGCAGCGCGCGCGTCGCGTGCTCCAGGCGCGTGGCGCGCGCCTCGAGCGTGCCCTCGAGCGCGGTTCCGAGGTAGCCGCCAAGGCGTTCGAGCTCGGCCTCGAGCGCGCGTTTCTCGGGGATCACGGTCTGCGCGGCGTCGGTGGGCGTGTGCGCGCGGTGGTCGGCGACGAGGTCGGCGAGCGTCGTGTCGGTCTCGTGGCCGACGCCGGTGACGACCGGCACGCTCGTGTTCCAAAGGGCCTCGGCCACGGCCAGCTCGTTGAAGCACCACAGGTCCTCCAGGCTGCCGCCGCCGCGCGCGAGCACGATCAGGTCGACGCCCGAGGCGTCGATGCGCCGGATCGCGGCCGCGATCTCGGCCGCGGCGACGGGGCCCTGCACGCTCGTGTGCACGAAGCGCACGGGGTAGAGCGGCCAGCGCAGCGAGCGCGTGCGCAGGAAGTCCTGCAGCGCCGCGGTGTCGCGGCTGGTCACCAGACCGATCACGCGCGGCAGCGTGGGCAGCGGACGGCGGCGCTCGAACCAGCCGCGCACCTTGAGCTCGGCTTTGAGCGCCTCGAGCTTCGCCAGCAGGTCGCCGATGCCGCGCTGCTCGAGGCGCTGCACGATCAGCGAGTAGGTGCCGCGCGGCGCATAGACGTCGAGGCGCCCGTGCGCGATCACCTTGGCGCCCTCCTTGAGGTCGAAGCGCACCGCTGTCGGCAGCGCGCTGCGCCAGATGGCGCAGGAGATCTTGGCGTCGATGTCCTTGAGGTCGAAGTACACGTGGCCCGCGGCGGCACGCTTCACCTGAGTGATCTCGCCCTCGACCGCGAGGCGGCCGAGGCCCTCGAGGTTGGACTTGATCGCGCGCGTCAGCTCGCGCACGCCGAGCACGCGCGGTCCGGCGGACTCCGCGGAAGGATCCAGCGGGCCGGGGGCGGGTGCGTCGAACAAGCTCACGCGCTCGTTATGTCCGCGGCGTGGGCCTGCGTCAATCCCGCTTCGGGGACGAGTGCACGAGCGGCACGCCGGCCTTGGCCCAGAGCTGCGCGTCGGCCTGCGGCAGGAAGATGCGGTAGCGATCCTCGAGGAAGGGCAGCTTCTGGTCGCCGCGCACCTGCGCGCCCTGCTCGAGCAGCAACTGCACGCCGGTCGGCTGCTCCTGGATCGTCATGCGGTCGGCGAAGAGCTTGCGCTCCATGCGTCCGTCGCGGTCGAAGCCGTCGAGCACGACCTCGCGCAGGACGTCGCCTTGCACGCCGCCGAGCGCGGAGAGGCGCCACCAGCCCGCGCTCGCGTCCTCGCGCAGGAGCAGGTTGAGCGCGACGCGGATCACCGTGCGGTCATGGCGGCCGTCGTCGATCGGCTGCGCGGCCGCCGCGGGCCCGAAGAGCTCGGGCACCTTCGCGATCCAGCGCGCGGGGTCGACCTCCGGCAATTCGATGCGCCGCGTGCCACGGCGCGCCGCGGGATCCGCCGCCGTCTCGACCACGCTCGCGCCCGGCTCGTCGAAGGGGAAGCGCTGTGCGCCGCGGCGCTCGTAGCCCTGCTCGAGCACGATCGTGAGCGTGCGCGCGGCCTGGCTGCCCTCCAGGCGCAGACGTTCCGCGCAAAGCGTTCCGTAAGGCCGCCCGTCGGGGTCGAGCTCGCGCAGGACCACGGGACCAAGGGCTCCCTGCTCGAACTCGCCCGCCTCGAGCAGGTCCAGACCGGCGACCTCGTCGGCGAAGAACAACGCGCGCAGCTTCGCGAGCAGCTCGCGGCCGTGTGCCCGGCGACCCGCGCGCGCGGGATCTTCGACGCTCGCCTGGGGGGCTGGGTTCTCCCCCACGAGCGGCGTCGGGAACTCCGGCGGCTTCACTCCCGCGGCGCGCGAGAGTTCGCTCAGGCCGCGCGTGAAGCGCAGCCACTCCTCCTCGCGCGCGAAGCGCTGTGCGCGCTCGGCTTGCAGCTCGCCTTCGAGCTCGACGATGCGCGCCTGCGCCTCCTCGAGCTGGGCGCGCAGATCGGCAACTTCGGAGCCCGCCGGCCTGGGCGGCGCGGGCTCCTGCAGCGCGGAGGCCGCGCTGGAATCCGAGCAACCGCCCAGGAGCAGGGCGAGGATCAGGAGGCTGGCGGGGACGGGAGACATTCAGCTTGCAGCAGCGGGACGCCACTCGGCCGGCGTTCTTCCCCGCGCGGGCTCACTTCTCCGCGTCCCAGTTGTCGCGCTTGTTCTTGTTCCACCAGCGCTGCCACTCGACCGGGTCGCGCTCGTCGTGCTTGGAGAGCTTCTGCAGGGCCGTGATCAGCGGCGCCCCGATCACGTCGTAGCGCGCGCGCGCGACGGTGTCGTTGGGGTTGCCGTCGGTCTGGCTCTTGGCGGCGGTCAGGTTCTTCAGGACCGTCTCGAAGACCGCCTTGCGCTCGGTCAGCTCCAGTTCACCGAAGTTCGAGAGCGCGCTGCCGGCCGCCGCGACCATCCAGTCGTCCTTGCTGTTGAGCAGCATTTCGAGCGGCTTGAGCGCTTCCTTGTCCTTGGTCTTGCCGAGCGAATCGACCAGGCGGGTCTGCAGCGCCTGGTCCTTCTTCAGGTCCTTCTGGCCGATCCACTTGAGCAGCTCCTTGGTGCTCTCGGGCGCCATCGTGGAGAGCGCCACGGCGGCCGCCATGTTGAGCTTGTTGTTCGGCGGATCCCCTTCCTTCACGAGTCGGCGCTGCTCGAAGCACTTCGAGAGCATGCTGACGACGTCCTTGCGATCCTTGGGGCCGCAGTTGGGGAATTCCTGCACCAGTTCGTCGATCACACCGATCGCGTCAGTGTCCTTCTCGCCCTTGCGGTCGCTGATCAGGTCCTTCAGCTTCTCGACCTTCTCGGCGACCTCGGGCCGCTTGTCGGGCTTTTCCTTCGCGTCCTGCTTCTCGGCCTGGAGGGGCGCGGAGGGAGCTGCGCAGAGCGGCGCGGGGGACAGGAGCAGGGCACACAAGAACAGCGGTTTCCACATGGCTTTGACCTCGAGGGCCCCATTACCGCAAGCGGCGTGCCCGAGAGCAAGCGGCTCTTCAGCGAACCCAGCGGTGGTCGCCGCCGGAGTCCTTTGCGAGCCAGCGCAGGATCTCGAAGTCCGTCCCGACGGACACCGTGTGGATTCGAATCCGCCGAACCTGGTTCCAGCGCTGGACGTCGGCCCGGATGATCGCGGGATCGGTCTCCTTGCCGGCCGAGGGCTGTCCGTCGGAGAGGACGACGATGGTGTCCACCAGAGGATCCTCGAAGGCCGTCTCCAGCGCGTCGTAGAGGTTCGTGCCACCCTTGGCCCCCAGGCGCTCGATGTAGGTCTTCGCCTGTGCGCGCATCTCCGCCTCGGCCTTGGCGTCGCGCTCGCGCTCGCGCGCTGCGGCCTTCTCCTCGCGCGGCGGGGCGCGCTCGGGTCCCGAGCGCGGACCTGCGACGCCGCCGGCGCCTGATTTCGCCGCGCCGCCGAAGTCGACCAGGTGCTCGAGCCACGCGTCGACCCCGTCGTTGAAGCTGATGATGTTGAAGATCGAGCCGGGCGCGAGGTCCTGGACGATCTTCGCCAGTTCGAACTTCGCGGCCTCGATGCGCGCGGGCTTCTCGCCCGTGCCGGCCGCCGGCATGTCCTTGGGCACGTCCACCAGCGGCTGCTGCATGCTGCCGGAGATGTCGATCACGAAGATCACGCGCTGGCTCTCGATCTCGACGCCGTAGAACTTGGCCGCGATGTAGGTCGAGCCAGCGCGCGCATCACGCTTGCGTTCGGAGCTGCGCGCGCCACCCGCGGAGGCGGGGAACTCGAAGCTCGAGGCGCTGTTCTTCCACCACTCCGCCCAACGCTGCGGGTCGTCGCCGAGCGGCATCGCGGTCAGGTGCTGCAGCACGCTGGCGAGGTCGGCGCGCAGGCGGCTGCCGTCGGGCTCGTGCGCGAGCTGCGCGATCAGCGCGCCCAGGCCGCGCTTGGTGAAGTGGCTCGCCATCCAGTCCAGCGCGATCGCGCGCGCGCTCCAGTCCGGCGAGGAGAGCGCCGCGAGGAAGAGTTCCTCGCGCGAACCATCCGCATCGCGCGCGAGTTCGGCCAGCGCGGCGTTGCGCACGGCGCTCGCCTTGTGGCTGGTGAGCTCGACCAGTCGCGTGTCCCAGGCTCCCCACTCGGGCGTCCCGCGGCGCAACTCGCTGATGCCGCGTACGACCGGCGCGAGCATTTCGGCGTCGCGCCCCTCGCGCAGGATGCCCTCGAGTGCCGGCAGGCTCGCGCGCGAGGCGTGCTTCACGAGCAGCTCGAGCGCCGCGGCGCGCACGCTCGCGGAGCGGTCCGGCAACAGGCGCTCGCGCACGGCGCGGTCGAGGAGCTCGTCCACGCAGCCGCGGCTGGCGTGCAGCAGGAAGAGCTTCTCGTGCTCCTGCCCCGGGCCGATGCGCCGCGCGAGTTCCTTGGCGGTCAGCGCGTCCTGGCAGCCCGCGAGCGCACCCGCGATGGCCTCGCGCAGTTGCGGCGGCGTGGTGAACTTCGTCCCGAGGTCGGCGAGGTCGCCGGCGAGCTTGCCGCACTCGCCGCGCTGCTGCGCGCCCGCGACGAGGCTCTTGGCAGCCTCGATGCGCGCCGCGAGGTCCTTGGAGTCGCGCAGCGTCTTCCAGTCCTCGGCCGGATCCCCCGCGCAAAGGCACACGAACCAGAGCAGGGACAGCAGGCAGGCAAGGCGCGCAAGCATGGCCGAACAGGATAAGCCTCAGCGCGCGGCGAGCCAATGCGCCTCGGCCGCCGCGATGCGCTCGCGCAGGTCGCGCAGCACCGGCCCGTGCGAACCGGGCAATCCCGCAACGAGGCCCGCGATCTCGATCACCGGCAGGACCCGGCCGGTGGTGTTCGAGAGGAAGACCTCGCTCGCGCGTTCGAGATCGCGCAGCTCGAGCCGCTCCACGCGCTGCGCCAGGCAACCGCGCTCGAGTTCCTCGAGGATCACGCCGCGCATCACCCCAGCCAGGCAACCGCGCTGCGTCGAGGGCGTGCACACGACGCCGTCGACCACGGCCCACACGTTCGAGAGCGTGCCCTCGCACACGTCGCCGTCCTTGGTGAGCATCAGCGCCTCGAAGGCGCCCGCGGCGAGCGCGCGCTCGCGCAGCAGCACGTTGCGCAGCCGGTTCGTCGACTTGTAGCTCTCGAGCGGATCGTGCGCGTCCTTCGCGTCGCGCTCGAGCGTCACGCGCACGCCGGGATCGGGCGGACGCACGATCGCGCGCGCGCCGATCACCAGCGTCGAACCAGCCTCCGGCACGCCGCGCGTCAGCGTCAGCCGCAGCGCGCAGTCGCGTTGGCCCAGCGCCGCGCAGTACTCCTCCACCGCACGCTGCGGGTCGAAGCGGCGCGCGATGCACAGGCCCGCCGCACCCTGCTCCAGGCGCGCGAGGTGTCGATCGAGGAACCAGGCCGTGCCCGCTTCGCGCAGCACCGTTTCGAAGACCGAGAGCCCCGAGAGCAGGCCCTGGTCGTCGCTCGAGACGCAGCCCTCGCCCGGCGCGAAGAGGCGCCCGTCGATCCAGCTGGGGAAGCGCTCGAAAGAGCTCATCGGCCCGCCTCCGCGCGCTCGGGCTCGCCTTCGAGCGTCGCGACCAGACGCTCGGCCTTGAGCAGCGTCTCCTGTTCCTCCGCGCGCGCGTCCGAGCACCAGGTGATCCCGCCGCCAACGTGGAAGCTGAATTCGCCCGCGTCGCGCTCGCCCGTGCGCGGACGCCAGACGAGCGTGCGGATCAGGATGTTCCAGCAGGCGTTGCCGCGCACGTCCTGGAAGCCGAGCGAGCCGCTGAAGAAGCCGCGGCCCTCGCGCTCCTCGCGCGCGATCGCGGCCATGCTCGCGAGCTTGGGCGCGCCTGTGATCGAGCCACCGGGGAAGAGCGCCGCGAGCGCATCGAGCGCGTCTTTGCCGCTCGCGAGTTCGGCCACGACGTCGGCCAGCAGGTGGTGCACGCCGGCGTAGCTCTCGAGTCTGGGGAAGCCGCCCTCGACGCGCACGCCGCCGGGCCGCGCCACGCGGCCGAGGTCGTTGCGCACCAGGTCGACGATCATCGCCAGCTCGGCGCGATCCTTCTCGCTTTCGAGCAGCGCCCGTGCGAGCGCGCGGTCGTCGCGCGCGTCGGCGGTGCGGCGCGCGGTACCCTTGATCGGCCGCGAGCGCGCGAGCCCGCCATCGACTTCGAGCAGGAGCTCGGGCGAAGCCGAGAGCAGCGCGCCCGCGCCGAAGTCGAGAAAGCCCATGTAGGGCGCCGGGTTGACGCGCGCGAGGCGCTCGAACCACGCGACCGGGGCGCCCTGCACCGCGCGCGTGAAGCGGTGCGCGAGGTTCGCCTGGTAGTACTCGCCGGCCGCGATGTCCTCGCGCACGCGTTCGACGCGCGCGATGTGCTCTGCGGCGCTCGTGTGGCGCACGAGTGGACCCGCCTGGCGCGGGAGCGAGAGCGCCGGAGCGGGACCGTCCAGGCGTGCGCGCACGCGCGCCTCCCGTGCGCAGTCGCCCAGCGCGAGCCAGCACTCGCCGCTCGCGCAATCGCGCACGAGGAAGTCGGTGTAGAAGCCGCCGACCAGCTGCGGCAACTCCCAGGGATCGCGCGGCAGCGCGACGCGCGTCTCGCCCGCCGCGCCCAGGTCGTAGGCGAGCGCACCGAGGAAACCTCCCGCGAAGGGGCCGGGCACCTGGGCCGGCGCGAGCTCGAGCGCGCGCAGACGTGTGCCGATCTCCGCGATCGAACGCGGCGCGGGAGCGTGCTCGAGCGGATCGAAGGCGAGCCAGCCGAAGCGGCCGGGATCCGCGCCCGCGCCCTCGAGCAACGCCAGACCGCGCGCGTCGGCGAAGCGCGGCAGCCACTCGCGCAGCGGTCCGGTGCGCCCCAGCGGAACGACGCGCGGGACGGCTCGCACGCTTCAGCCCTCCGCGACCACTTCGGCTTCGCCGTGGCGCGGGAAAGTGGCGGCGTAGCGCCGGTGGTAGGTCCAGGCGATCAGCGTCGAGACGAGCAGCAACCCGCAGGCCGCGAAGAACGGGCTGCGCGCGCCGAAGACGCCGAAGAGCGTGCCGGCGAAGACCGGCGCGAGCAACCGCGCGAGGCTCCCGCCCGACTGGTTCAAACCCAGGAACGCGCCCTGGCGCTCGGCCGGCACCGCGCGCGAGAGCAATCCGTTCACCGACGGATTGGAGAGGCCGAATCCGCAGGGCATCAAGATGCAGCCCGCGATCACGACGCCCCAGGTCGGTGCGCCGCCGATGATGCCCAGCGCGACACCCAGGATCGCGGGACCCGCGACGGCCAGGCGCGTCTCGCCGAAGCGCGGCACGAGGCGTCGGATGAACCCGCCCTGGATCAGGGCCGAGATGACACCCACGCCAAAGAGGTAGTAGCCCGCGATCGGCGCTGCGCGCAGCACGTCGTCCATCGTCGCGGCGCCGATCGCTGCGGGCTGGTTGAAGCTCTCGGGGAACTTCGCCAGGCCGAAGTAGATGAACATCGTCTCGAAGCAGGCGAAGGCGACGATGTTGAAGAAGTTGAGCAGCAGCAGCAGCCCGACCCGGCCGTTGGCGAGAGCCTCGCGCACCTGGCGCATGCCGAAGACCCGCGATCCGGCCGAGTGCCGCGCGGGCTCGGGCAGCTTGAAGTAGCCGAACACGGCGGCGCACAGCGAGAGCGCCGCGGCGGCGTAGCCGGGAACGGGCGGAAGCTGTCCCTCGACGTGCGCGACGCCGGCGAGAACTCCGCCCAGCAGCGGGCCGAAGGTGAAGCCCAGGCCGAAGGCCGCGCCGATCATGCCCATGCCCTTGGCGCGGTCCTTGGCGTCGGTCACGTCGGCGATGTAGGCCTGCGCCACCGAGATGTTCGCGCCGAAGAAGCCCGCGAGCAAGCGCGAGGCGTAGAGCAGCGCCATCGAGTTCGCGTGCGCGAAGAGCGCGTAGGAGGCCGCGGTCCCGATCAATCCGCCGATCAGCACCGGCCTGCGCCCGATGCGGTCGGAGAGCCGCCCCCACATCGGTGCGAAGATGAGCTGCATGCCCGAGAAGCACGAGAACAGGAGCCCCGTCTCGAGTCCGCTCGACTGGAAGGCCTTCGAGTAGATCGGCAGCAGCGGGATGACGATCCCGAACCCCAGCAGGTCGATGAAGACCGTCAGGAAGATGAACAGCAGCGGGGACCGCCCTGCGCGGGCTGGCTTTTGGGGATCCATGGAACGCGACAGTATAGGAATCGGGCGCACCCGCGGGACGCTGGGAACTCCTTTCCCACTCGAGCTTCAGGTTGTCGGCGGCTTGCCTCCGATAGGAGTCCAGTCATGAAGCACCAGCTCAGCTTTGCCGTCATCGCCTTCGCGCTCCTCGCCTCGTCCATGGCGTTCAGTGCCTCCGCGCCGCAGCAGGACCCGCTCGAGCAGCGCCTCGATGCGATCCAAAAGGACATCCTCGACTCGCGCACGCGCACCGAGCAGCTCGTGGTCGAGTTGAAGGGCGCGCGCAAGACGCTCGAAGAAGCGCAGAAGTACATCGACGCGCAGGCACAGGCCGCCAAGGCCATGGCGGCGGTGCTCGACGAGTCGGAGAAGGCCGGCTTCACCTACGGCATCAATCCCGATTCGCGCGAGTTGCTCCTGAAGGGCTGGCGCGAGGAACTCGGGACGCTGCAGCAGGGGGTGCCCGCGCCGCTGCCTGCGGCGAAGGACGCCAAGGACGCCAAGGACGCCAAGCCTCTGGAGCTCAAGAAGCCCTGATCCGGGCCGGCGCTCGCAAGCCGTGAATCCGATGAGCGACCCGCTTCCGAAGGCCCCGCTGCCCCGCACGCTGCGCGCGCTCGCGCAGCGCTTCGATCTTTCGAAGCTCGCCGTGCTCGAAATCGGCTGCGGGAGCGGCGCCAACCTGCAGCACTTCTCCGAGCGCAGCCTGGGTCTGGACCGCGATCCCGCCTGCATCGCCGAGGTCAGCGCGCGCGGCCTGCGGGCCGTGAAGCGCGACGTCTCGCGCTGGGGCTGGAGCCAGGACCTCGGCCGCTTCGACCTCGTATGGATCTCCGGGCTGCTCGTGGAGCTCGAGGAACCGCGCGCCTTCCTGGAGGAAGTCGGCTGCGTGCTCGAGCCCGAGGGCCGCGTGCTCGTGGCCGAGTGGCTCTGGCCCGAGAGCCCGGTCGCTGCCACAGCGCTCTCCTGCCTCGTGCCCGGCGGTCGCACCACGCTCACCGAGCCCGAAAACCGTCGGCGCTACCACCGCCGCACGCTCGCCGCCGATCTGGGCGCCGCGGGCCTCGTGATCGAATCGTCCTTCAACCACAGCCTGCCTCCGGGTGCTCTCGCGCGAGCACTGGATTCGTTCTGGCCACCGCGTACGATCGTGGCCAGACCGGCAGGCTGACTCGATGCTTCAATTCGTCCCGCTGCTTCTCGCTCTCGCGCTTTCACCGACCCAGCAGAGCTGGCGCAGCGATCCGATCTGGTACGACGGCCAGGCCGAGGTCGCGGTCTACGAATGCGAGCGCGAGGTCTACGGCGCGCCGCGCCACTACCAGGCGAGCGTCTACACCAACAAGGAGAACGTCGACCCGCGCACGAGCTGCAAGAGCGCGGGCGAGAAGGGCCTGGAGGTATTCAAGCACCACTGGCGCGAGCGCATCCCGACGCCCAACTACGACTACGACTACTCGACGATGAGCTACAGCGTCGCGGCCGACATGACGCCCTTCAAGCTCTCGATGAGCTCGCACGAGGACTGCGGCGCGAGCCTGAAGGAGCTCTGGCGCGACGAGGACGGCCGCACGCTTTGGAACACCTCGAACTACTTCCCCGGCGGCGGCAACCGCTCGGGCAAGTTCGCGCAGGCGAAGAACCTCGCCTTCGAGGACGCGCTCACGCTCGCCCTGCGCGACTACGATTTCGAGAAGCAGCCCGAACTCACGCTCGCGCTGGTGCCCTTCCAGCGCGTCAACATCGCCACGAAGCTCGAGCCGCTCGAGGCGCACCTGCGCTACGTCGGCAAGAGCGAGCTCGAGCTGCCGATCGGCAAGGTGCAGGCGCACGAGCTCGCACTCTTCGATGCCAAGGGCGAGCGCATCGCCGGCTACTGGTTCCACGCGCAGGGCGCCGCGCCCTGGTTGCACGTGCTGGTGCAGTGGGAACGCCCGGCGCAGAAGATCCGCGCCCGGCTCGTCTCGCAGACGCGCAAGGCCTACTGGAAGCGCGACTGAGCGGAATGCGCGCCCACGTCGATGCCTACCTGCGCGAGCTCGCCGCCGCGCGCGGCGCGTCGCCGCACACGCTGCGCGCCTACCGCGGCGATCTGGAGCACTTCTGCGCCTTCATGGCCGAGCGCGGCCACGAAAAGCCGGCCGAGATCACGCCGCGCGCGCTGCGCGCCTGGCTCGCGGCGCTCGACGAGCGCGGCCTCGCCAAGAGCACGCTGCAGCGCAAGCTCTCGGCCGCGCGCTCGTTCCTGAAGCATCTCTTGCGCCAGGGCAAGATCGACGCGCACCCCGCCGCCGGCCTGCGCCAGCGCCGCGGCGAGCGCAAGCTGCCCGCCGCGCTCTCGGTCGAGGAGCTCGAGACGCTGCTCGCCGCCCCCGACGCCGCGAAGATCGACGGCGCGCGCGACCGCGCGCTGCTCGAGCTCACCTACTCGGCCGGCACGCGCGCGGCCGAGACCGTCGGCCTGGACCGCGGCGACCTCGACCTATCGCGCGGCCTCGTGCGCCTGTTCGGCAAGGGCCGCAAGGAACGCATGGGAGCCCTGGGTCCGCAGGCTGTCGCCGCGCTGCGCACCTACCTCGATCACCCCGAGCGTCCCAAGCCCGTCCTGCGCGCCAAGCAGGCCGTCTTCCTCAATGCGCGCGGCGGAAGGTTGACGACGCGCAGCCTCGGCCGCATCCTCGAACGCTACCTGCGCGAGTCGGGCCTCGTCCGCCACGCGACCCCACACACGCTGCGACACAGCTTCACGACGCATCTGCTCGACCGCGGAGCGGACCTGCGCAGCGTCCAGGAGCTGCTCGGCCGCGCACCTCACGACCACACAGATCTACACGCACGTCTCCATCGAACGCTTGCGAGCCACCTACGAAAAGGCGCACCCCCGCGCCGGAAAGACCCGCAAGAGCGCGGGACACTGAATGACGGAAGAACTGTTCCGCGCCCAGCGCCCCTGGTCCGCCAAGCGCCCCTCCAAGCTCGTCGTGTGCTGCTCCGACGGCCGCTGGCACGGCCAGATCCAGGAGTTCGTCGCCAAGGAAGTCGACCACCGCTCCGACATGTTCGCCGTGCCCGGCGGACCGGCGGTGATCGACGCGATGAGCTCGAGCTACGAAGAGTCGAAGATCTTCGACAACGGGATGCACCTCTTCGTGCAGTACCACAACCTCGACTCGGTCTGGCTGATCAGCCACCACGACTGCGCCTTCTACCGCGTGCGCTACCCGGATCTCGACGACACGCAGCGCCTCACGCGCCAGCGCGAGGATCTGCTGCGCGCGGCGCGACTGGTCAAGGCGCGCTACCCCGAGTTCGAGGTGAAGTGCATGCACGCCACCTTCCACGAGGGCATGGTGGCGTTCGAGCCGGTCGAGTGATCACTCGAAGCGCTTGAGCTCGCGCCAGCAAAGCGTCGTACCCTGGTCCGAGGTCCGGGGGGGGGGGGGCCGGCGCCGGGGTCGCGCCGCAGGGGGCGGGCCGGCGGCGAAGACCCCTCCGCGCGTCCCAGCGTTGGCGGGCTCGGCGGGCGTGCCGCGGTTGCCAGTGCAGGTAGAAGGCGTCCTCCACAGAAACGACCAGCTCTCCCTCGCCTTCCCCGCGGCAGTTTCCGCCAGGACCCCCCGCAACGGTCGGGTGCCAGACCAGGCTGGGCAGCCACTCCGGCCCTCACGGGTCCGTTCGGTACTCCTGGGAGAGAGATGCATCGGCTGGGTCACGGGAAGCTCCTTCGAGTCTCTGGGGACATCTCCCTGGACGCCAGGGGCGGCCTTCGCGCGGCAGTGGAGTCGAAGATTCCGAACGCGGACGACAGCTCGCCCCTGCCCCTCCCAGCGCGGCCGGCCACGAATTCCGCGCTTTGGTGGTAGCTTCGACCCGCCGCCGGCACTCTGCACCGCGATGGACCCGCAACCCGTGCGCATCGAGGAGCTCCTGGCCCACGCCGGCTGGGTGCGCAAGCTCGCCGCACGCCTCGTGCGCGATGCCGGGACGGCCGACGATGTGGCGCAGGAGGTCTGGGCCTACGCGCTGCGCTCGCCGCCGCGCACGCGCTCGAACCTGCGCGCCTGGCTTTCCGCCGTGGTGCGCAACTCCGCGCGTTCGCTGCGCCGCGCCGAGGAGCGCAGGAGCCAGCACGAAGCGGCCGCACCCGCGCGCGGAGTCGAACCCGCCGCCGCCGAGCTCGTCGAGCGGGCGCACCTGCACCGCGATCTCGTCGAACAGGTGCTCGCGCTCGACGAGCCGCACCGCTCGATCGTGCTCGCGCACTGGTTCGAGGGCCAGAGCCTGGCGGAGATCGCGCGGCGGCAGGGGCTGAGCGCGCGCGTCGTCGCCGCGCGTCTCGACGCCGCGCACGAGCGGCTGCGGCAGCGCATGGACAAGTCCGCCGGCGGACGCGAGGCGTGGAGCCTCGCCTTCGTGAAGTGGACCGAACCGCATCTCGCGACCGCTGCGGCGGGCAGCGCCGGAACCGCCGTTACCTTGGGAGGACTCGTCTTGGCCAGCAAGCTCGTGATCGCAGGTGTCGTCGTGGTCGTCGCCGCGGGGCTGGGATGGATGCTCTGGCCGCGCGAACAGCCCTCCGCGCCCGTGGCGGGTGTTCCGGTGGCGAAGGAGACGCATGCTGAGAGCCTCGGATCCTCGCCCGATGGAGTCGCGCAACCGAACGTGGGCAGTGCGCGCGAGGCGCTGAAGCCCGAGAGCTCTGCGGGCGCCGCCTCCACGGCCGCTCCCCGCGAGCGCTGGATCGTCCGCGGCCACGTCCACGGCGCACCCGGCGGACGCGCGGCGGAAACGACGCTCACAGCGCAATTCGTCGGCCAGTACAACATTCAAGAGCATGCATCCGCGAACGCGGCCAACGACGGTTCCTTCGAACTCGACGTGACCGAGATCCGCAAGCGATGGCTGCGCGACGCGGCACCATCCGAACTCATTGTCACTGCGGATCACCCCGTGTGTCTCCTCGCCGAAGCTCGAGCGGCCTACGGGAGCGCCACCATCGATCCAGACCCCAACGCCGATCCGCATGCCGTGTACGAGTGCGACATCAGTCTGACCCCGGGGGCTGTCGTCACAGGGCGTGTCGTGACACCGTCGGACTGGAAGGCGCCGCAAGACTCCGGACGCGAACCTCACCGCCCTTGCGCCGGGATCTTCGATCTCGTCGCTGACTCGGCTCACCCTGAGGGTCTCAGCCACACGAGTTGCGATGAGCAGGGTCGCTGGACTCTCCGCGCAAATCATGGTGGGCCGCTGCTCGTGATCGCCTGTGCCGAGGGATTGCGGCCCGCATCGATCCAGGTCGAGGCCAGCGTCGGCACGTCCACGGACGCGGGCTCACTCGCACTGGGTCCCGGCGCAACGGTCTCCGGCTGGGTGGAGCGCGGAGGCAGTCGGGCCGGCCCCGGACTACGGGTCGCGGCGAGACTGAAGCTGGAGCGTTACGAGGGTCGCCGCGATATTCGGTCGGGGTACGGGGCGGATTTTCTGCTGTATCCGATCGCTGGAGCCTTCGAGCACTCTGTCCTGGGGGCGGAGACTCGAGCGGATGGGAGCTTCGAAATCCACGGGCTCGCGGCGACCGACTACGAATTGCGTGTCGACTCCGTGCCCGGTCTGCGCATGTACGTGGGCGGTCGTGACCCAGGCGAGCTCACGGTGCACGCACCTCAGGCCGGAGTGGTCCTCGCAGGTGTACCCCCGTCGATCACCCTCCGGGCGACAGTCAACGGCCGCCCTCCGACGGACCCGGAACTCGACGGTGTCGTCATCGACCTCGTGCCGCTGTCGAAGGAGTCCAGCAAGGGCGAAATCGATCTCACGCGAAGCAAGGCTGGCTACGGCGTGCAGCTCCTCCCCGGCGTCGCCTACGAATTGCGCGTCCGACCTGGCCGGTACGTTCCAACCGTACTGCCCATAGGGGCGCTCGAGTTCGGAGAGCAACGCACGCTCGTCCTCGACCTGAAGCCACAGGATCAGGTCAGCACGCTCGTGCTGCGCTTCGCTGCGAAGCCCCCCGAACAGCTCGCCAGAGTGCGGATCGCGCTCCTCGATCCATCCGCTTCGGACGACGAGGGAGCCGTGTGGCAATCGGTGAACCGCTCGGACCAGGGCACCTTCGTCCTGCGTGATCTCTCGCCAGGGACCTACCGCGCCCTCGTCCGGACCTACAGCATCTGGGACCGAGTCGAGATGACGTACTACCTGCCCTGCGAGTTCCCGCTCACCCTGGAACCGAAAGCAACCGTCGAGCGCGAGGTTCCCCTCGAACTCGGAGCGCGATTGCGCATGTCCGCCAAGGATGAGCGCGGCGGGTACGTGCGCGCTGCGGTCGAGTTGCGCGACGCCTCGGGCGCGAAGCTGGCCACCGATTTCTACTGCGTCACCGCGGGCATGCGCTACGGCTGCGGCTGGTATCTCTGCGAGCAGGGCCCCAACGATCACCCGCCGCTCCCTGCAGGACACTACGAGTTCACGCTCAAGGCCGAGGGCTTCGCCACCGAGGTCGTGCCCGTCGATCTCGTCGCCGGCGAGTTGAAGACGCTCGACGTCGTCCTGCACCCGAAGTGAACCGAAAAAGGTCGCGGGCGGACGCCGGAGACCGGCATCCGCCCGCGTGGATGGTGACGCCATGGGGATTTGAACCCCAGTCGCCAGGATGAAAACCTGGTGTCCTAGGCCTGGCTAGACGATGGCGCCACGTGTTCGATTCGCCTCCGCAGAGCCTCGCGGCGCTTCGGAGAGGGCAGAAAGGTAGGGTCCGCACCCCCCACTGTCAACCGCCCCGGGTCCAGCCCTTTGCCTCCAGGCGGCCGATCACGTGCCGGTATTCCCGCTCCAGCCCCTCCACCAGCGACCCGGGCCCGCGCGCGGCGCCGGGGAGGACGTCCCAGGTGTAGGTCTCGATCTCGACGTGCAGCTCGTCGCTCCCCCAGCGGCCGGGCGCCTCGAGCAGCCCGTCGAGCAGCGCCTCGGCGTGGGCGCGCGTCGTGACCAGGCCCGAGCCGAGCTCCTCGCGGTCGACCGGGACGTGGAAGTGGCAGCGCAGCTCGTCGAACTGCGCGGCGTCGTGCTCCTTCAGCGGCCCGAGGTCGTCGAAGCGTCGCAGCCCGTCCGCGCTGCGCGCCGTGACCTGGTGCAGGTAGCGCGGCTCGTCGAGCGCGAGCAGCGCGCGCCAGCCGGCTGCGTTCTTCCCCGGCGCGAGCAGCGCGAGCGCATTGGTGTACTGGAACTTCGCCAGCGGGCCCGCGCCCAGCGCCGCGTCGAGCGCCGCGCGCGGGTCCTCGAACTCGACCGCGCTGTGGCAGGCGTCGAGGCACAGCGAGACGCCCGCGCGCCGCGCGATCGCCGCCGCGTCGGCGGTCGCGTTGGCGTTCGAGCGCGGCTCGGCCTCGATGCCGAGCGCGATCTGGCCGCCCCCGCGCGCGGCGAGCGCGTGCAGGAAATCGCGCGCGTCCTCGAGTCCTTCGAGGGCGCGCTCGGCGCGGTCGCCGTGCGCCAGTTCCGCGCCCCAGCCGCCTGCGTGCGTGCTGATCGAGAGCCGCCGTCCCGCGCCCGCGAGCGCGCAGCCGAGCTCCGCGACGAGCAGCGTGTAGGCCAGGCGCTCGTCGCTGCCCCAGGGCGGGTGGTAGACCTTGTGCTTGACGCTCGCGGCGTGGAATCCGCCGTAGGGAAACGCGTTGTAGGTGAACGGGTCGAGCGCTTCGCGCGCCAGGAGCTGGCGCAGATCCCCCAGCGCGGCTTCCGAGCGCTGCAGCTCCTCCGCGAGCGCGGCGGAGAAGTACATCCCTACGCCGAAGGACTCGCCCGGAGTCACGAGGCGGTCGCGCAGCGGCAGCGTGATCGTGCGCAGGCCCGCGTGCAGGTCCTCGAGCGTCTCCGCGGCGTGCACGTTGAGACAGTACGCCAGGCGCACACAGCGCCCAGGATGCTCGGGGTGCGTGAAGCGCACGAGCTTCCCCGCTCAGGCGAGCGCGATGCCCTCGTCGACGAGCAACACCGGGATGTCGTCGCGCACGGGGTAGACGATCTTGCCGTCCTGGCGCACCAGGCCGCCGGCGAGCGCCTGCTTGACCTCGCCGCCGCCGACGTTCTTGACGGCTCCGGCGGCGATGCGCTGGTTGACGCGCTTCAGCTGCTCCGCGTTCGCCTCGGCGAGCGGCTGACGAGTTTCGGGGCAGGCGAGGATGGCGAGAAGGTCCTTGTCGATCACGCGTCCATGCTCGCTGATCGGAGGGCGCGGCTCAAGTGCGGCGCTTGACAGGCCCCCCTGGGCGGGCGAGCTTCTGGCGATGATCCCGGCACTCCTGGCCCTGTGCGCGCTGGCACAGGACGCCCCGCCGCGCGTCCTGCCCGCCGAGACCGCGGCCGAGCGCACGGCAGCGGCGCTGCACGGCGGCGTCGTCGGGACACCGATCCCCGCGCCCGCCCCGGGCAGCGCGGAGAGCTGGCAGGGCTGGTTCGCCGATCTCGAGGCGTCGCGCGCGGCGCCGGCGCCCGATCCTGCGCGCGAGGCGCGCCTGGCGCTCTTCGCGCTCGAGCAGCGGCGCTCTGGCGAGGCCTGGAAGCACTTCTCGCGCTGCGGTGCGCAGCCCGGGGTGTGCGCCGCGCTGCTGCCGCGCTTCCTGCCCGGCGTCGGCGCGGACGCGCCGCTGGACAAGGACGGTTTTGCGGGCGCGCTGCCCGATGGCGTGCTGCTGGCACCCGCGCTGCCGCCGGCGACAGGCGACGCGCCGCGCGGCCGCATCCAGCGGCGCGAGATGAAGCTCAGCGCGCTGCACATCGGCAAGGCGACGGTCTCGCTGCGCGTCGCGGTCGAGTACGACGGGATCACGGTCGAGGTCGGCCACGTCGCGGGCGAGAGCTGCAAGCTCGCGCTCGTGCTGCCCTGCGAGCCCGGATACCAGCTCGCCAACGAGTACATCGACTGGTACGTGCAGGAGACGCACGGCGCGCCGCTCGCGCTCGAGTGCAAGCCCGGCGAGGACGTGCACACGCTCTACGGCCGCATCGAGCCGCAGTCGATCCTCGGTCCCGAGCGCGTGCCGGAGACTCTGCCCGCACTCGCCGCGCGCGAGGGGCTCGTGTTCGAGCTCCTGCCCGGCGATTCCGACGAGACACTGCTGCGCGCGATCGCTGCGAGCTTCCACGCGCCGCCGCTGGGACTTCAGGCGCGCGTCTGGGTGCTCGGAAGCGCGCCCTTCCCGGGTGGGCTGCGCGTGGATCTATCCCGGCCAGACGAGCGCGCGCGGCGTCTTTCGGACTTGTGCGCGGCGATCGAGCGTTTCGTGCTCGACGCGGCGCATTGAATGCGCCCCCGCGGCCGGCGTAGGCCGCTTCCCTCCTCTGGAGACGGGCGGCGCGTGACGTGGCGGCGGGCGCACACTACGCTCTGCGGCCAAGCAGCGCCCCCCCGCGCTCCAGGAGACTCGCCATGCACTGGATCGAAACGCTTTGCCTTGCCTGCGCCGGAATCGGTGGCGCCGTGCTCGTGCTCCTCACGGTGCTCTCGCTCTTTGGCGGAGATCACGGCGAGGTGGACCACGGCGAGAGCGGCGAGCTCGAGCACGACTCCGCGCTCAACTTGCTCTCGGTGCGCTCGGTCGCGGCCTTCCTGGCCTTCTTCGGCCTGGGCGGCTGGGGCGGGATCCAGGCGGGCTGGTCGCCCTTCGCCTCGCTGCTCGTCGGCGTCGCGGCGGGCTCGCTGATGCTGGTCGCGGTGGCGCTGCTCTTCCGGCTGCCGCGCAAGCTGCACGCCGAGGGCAACCTCGATCCGGCGAACGCCGTGGGGCTGGTCGCGCACGTCTACCTGCGCATCCCCGGACAGAACAGCGGCAAGGGCAAGATCACGCTCTCGCTGCAGGGCCGCTCGGCGGAATTCCACGCCTGCACCAACGGCGGCGAAATCCCCACCGGCGCGGACGTGCGCGTCGCGCGCCTCATCTCTTCCGACACTTTCGAAGTCGAAGCGCTCTCCTGAGACCACCATGCAAAGCTCCCCTCTCGCACTGCTCCAGATCCTCGACGGCGCGAACATCGCGCTCTTCGCGGGCATCGGCCTGGCCGTCCTGGTCGTCTTCAGCTTCCTGATGGTCTTCGTGCGGCGCTACAAGCGCTGCCCGTCCAACCGCATCCTGGTCGTGTACGGCAAGACCAGCGCCGGGCGCTCGGCCAAGTGCCTGCACGGCGGCGGCACGTTCGTGATGCCGCTGATCCGCGACTACGCCTACCTCTCGCTGGATCCGATGCAGATCGAGATCCCGCTCTCGGGCGCGCTCTCGATCGAGAACATCCGCGTCAGCGTGCCGAGCGTCTTCACGGTCGCGATCGGCACCGACGAGGAGACCATGAACAACGCGGCGATCCGCCTCCTGAGCCTGGACCTGCGCGCGATCATGAAGCTCGCCGAGGACATCATCCTGGGCCAGCTGCGCCAGGTGATCGCGTCGATGAAGATCGACGAGATCAACAAGGACCGCGACACCTTCCTCTCGAAGATCCAGTCCTCGCTCGAGCCCGAGCTCAAGAAAATCGGCCTGGTGCTGCTGAACGTCAACATCAAGGACATCAGCGACGAGTCGGGCTACATCGAGGCGATCGGCAAGAAGGCCGCCTCCGAGGCGATCCAGCAGGCCACGATCGACGTCGCGCACCAGGAGAAGCTCGGTGCGATCGGTGTCGCCGCGGCCAGCAAGGACCGCCAGATCGAGGTCGCGAACAACGAGAAGCTGCGCGACATCGGCACCAAGGAAGCCGAGCGCGAACGCGCGGTGCGCGTGGCCGAGCTCGAGAAGGAGCGCACGATCGGCGAGCAGAAGGCAGGCTTCGAGCGCGAGGCTTCGGTGCGCGAGGCCGAGCGCGTGATGCGCATCGCGGTCGCCGAGGCCAACGCCAAGGCCGTCGCAGGCGAGAACAAGTCCAAGGCCGAGATCGCCGGCACCAACGCCGAGCTGCGCGTGCGCGAAGCCGACGCCTACCAGTTGGGCGAGACGCGCCAGCGCGAGAGCCAGGCCAAGGTGCTCGAGGCGCAGTACATCGCCCAGGCCAAGGCCGCCGAGGCGCAGGGCAAGAAGATCGAAGCCGAGAAGCGCGCCGAGCTCGAGTCGCTCGCGCGCGCCGTCAAGGCGCAGACGATCGTCGATGCCGAGGCGCTCGCGGAGAAGCGCCGCATCGAGGCCGAGGGCGAGGCCTCCGCGATCTACGCGCGTCTGGCGGCGCAGGCCAAGGGCGAATTCGAGATCCTGGCCAAGAAGGGCGACGGCCTGAAGCGCATCATCGAGGCCTGCGGCGGTGCGCAGCCGGCCTTCCAGATGATGATGCTCGAGCACATCGACGCGCTCTCCAAGACCGCCGCGCAGGCGATCAGCAACGTCAAGTTCGACAAGGTCGTCGTCTGGGACGGCGGCAGCACCAAGGACGGCACCAACGCGACGGGCAACTTCCTGCGCGGCATGGCGAGTTCACTCCCGCCGGTGATGCACATGATGAAGGACATCGGCGGGGTCGAGATGCCGGCCTACTTCGGCAAGCTCGTGATGGAGGCCGAAAAGGCCGCCGCGCCCGGCACGGACACGCCTGCGCCGCCGGCCGCGGAGGCGCCGGGCGGCAAGTCCTGAGCAAGGCCCTTCCGGTTCCCGCAGGGCGAGCGCTAGGCTCAGGTCCCGCATGTCCGACCCCGCCTTCCACGAGCAGAACCGCGAGCGACTCGTGCGCCTGCTCCGCGACCGGCGCGCTGCCGGCTTGTTCTTCACGTCCGCGCACAAGGTGCGCAACCACGACTGCGAGTACCGCTTCCGCCCCGAGAGCGATTTCTGGTGGCTGACGGGCTTCGCGGAGCCCGAGAGCGCGCTGCTGCTGCTCCCCACGCTCGAGGGCCAGGCTCGCCCCAGGCAGATCCTCTACCTGCGCGATCGAGACCGCGAACGTGAGATCTGGACCGGCCGGCGCCTGGGCGTCACCGCCGCGCCCTCCGCGCTGCGCGTGGACGAGGCGCGCCCCATCGAGCGTCTGTGGGACGATCTGCCGACGCTGCTCAAGAACCAGGAACGCATCGTGACGCGCACGGGCCTGGAGCCCGAGCGCGACCGCCAGCTGCTCGAGACGCTCACCAAGCTGCGCTGGGCCGCGCGCGGGATGGTCGTGCCGCCGCTCGAACTGCTCGACGTCGCGCCCTTCACGCACGAGCTGCGCCTGTTCAAGACCGAGCGCGAGCTCGAGCACATGCGCCGCGCCGCGGGCATCTCGCGCGCCGCGCACAGCGCGGCGATGCGCGCCTCGAAGCCGGGCCTGAACGAGTGCGAGCTCGACGCGCTGCTCGAGCACGAGTTCCGCCGCCGCGGTTCGACCGGCGCCGCCTACACGAACATCGTCGCAGGCGGCGCGAACGCCTGCATCCTGCACTACGTCGAGAACGACCAGCCGCTACGCGACGGCGAGCTGGTGCTGATCGACGCGGGCGCGGAGTGGGAGTACTACGCCAGCGACGTGACGCGCACCTTCCCCGTCAACGGACGCTTCTCGGCCGAGCAGAAGGCGCTCTACGAGGTGGTGCTCCAGGCGCAGCTCACGGCGATCGCGCACGTGCGGCCGGGCGTGAGCTTCGTCTCCGTCCACGAGGTCGCGCTGCGCGCGCTGGTCGAGGGCTTCGTGCGCCTGGGCCTGCTCGTGGGGAAGGCCGAGGAGCTGCTCGCGAACGAGGGCTACCGGCGCTTCTACATGCACCGCACCAGCCACTGGCTGGGCCTGGATGTGCACGACTGCGGCGCGTACGTCCGCGACGGCGCCTCGCGCCTGCTCGAGCCGGGCATGGTGCTGACCGTCGAGCCGGGCTGCTACGTCGCGCCCGACGACGAGAGCGTGCCCTCGCGCTGGCGCGGCATCGGCATCCGCATCGAGGACGACGTGCTGGTGACACCTGCAGGCCACGAGGTGCTCACCGCGGGCATCCCCAAGACGGTCGAGGAGGTCGAGGCGGCCTGCGCCGGTCGGACCCTGGCGGGAGCGACGTGAGGCACGCGCGCGCATGAGCACGGGAAATAGCCCCGGCTCCTCCGCGCAGACGCCGCGCGTGTCGCGCTGGCTGGGAGTGGAAGGCGAGGAGCTGACGCTGTCGCGCGCGCGCGCGGCGCTGGCGCTGTGTGCGCGCATGGCGGGCCATCCGAGCTGGCTGTGGATCGCGGGGATCTTCTACCCGGCGCTGGACCTCGTGCCCGGAGGGGTCTGGAACATGAACCTGAACCTCGCGCGCCACGGCGAGGATCCCAACGCGATCGCGGCGCAGCTCGCCCTTGCGGTCGGCATGATCGCGCTGGTGTTCCCCGTGCGACTGATCGTCGGCCTGGCGGCGATCAGCACGCCGCACGCGGGCAACCTGCTCGAGCGCGAGGCGCGCCGTCCGCGCCTGCGCGACGCGTGGCGCGCCGCGCGCGGCATCACGCTCTCGGGCTGCGCGCTGACACTCGAGCTGTGGCTGATGGGCTGCATCGGCATCACGCTGCTCGTCGCGCCGCCCTTCTTCTTCCTGAAGGGCCTGGAGCTCGACCCTGAGAGCGGCATGTTCGCCGCGCTGCTCGCGCCCTTCGTGGGCGTGTTCCTGGTCTTCCTCGCGCTGGTCTCGGTGATCTACCAGCTCGCGCTCTCGAGCCTGGCGCACAACCGCCGCGGCTCGAGCTCGGCCCTGACGCACGGCTGGCGCATCGCGCGCCATCGGCCCTGGGCCACGCTGCGCGCGGCGCTGGTGGATCTGGTGTTGTGGGCCATGCAGCGCGTGCTGATGATCGCTTCCGGCTTCGCGCTGCTCGCGACCTGTGTCGGGGCCCCGTTCATCCCGGTGGCGCTGCTGGGCGTGCTCGGCTTCGTCGGTGTGACGCGCGCCTCGTATTGGGCGCGCATGTACCGCGAACTGGGCGGGCTCTCGCCCGAGGATGGCGTGCCCGGGCTAGGCGCAGGCCAGCCAGAAGCGGCCTGAAGCGGAAGTGGTGACCGCGGAAGGGCTCGAACCTTCGACCTGATGATTAAGAGTCACCTGCTCTACCAACTGAGCTACGCGGCCTCGTTCCGAAAGATGGGCGGAGAGGATAGCAACTGCTCCGCTCCAGGCAAGCATCCACCTCGCGGAGAGGTGGTGAGCGCGGAAGGGATCGAACCTTCGACCTACTGGTTAAAAGCCAGTTGCTCTACCGACTGAGCTACGCGCCCGAGTTTCCGGGGCGGAGAGGATAGCGAAAGCGGTGCGCGGGTCGAGTCCCCGCCCCTGGCCTCAGACCTCCATGATCTCGGCGGTCTTCTTGTCGAGGACCCCGCTGACCTTCTCCTCGTACTCCTTCAGGACCTTCTGGATCTCGTCCTGGAGCGCCTTGTGCTCGTCCTCGGTCAGGCCGCCGCCCTTGGACTCGGCCTCGGCATGCTTGTTCTGGTCGCGGCGCGCGTTGCGCATCGCGACGCGCGTCTCCTCGGCCAGTTCCTTGACCTTGGCCGCGTACTTCTTGCGCTGGTCGCCGGAGAGCGGCGGCATCGTGAGGCGCAGGATCTTGCCGTCGGATTGCGGGTTGATGCCCAGGTCGGACTTCTGGATCGCCTTGGTGAGCTCGCCGAGCACCGACGCGTCGAAGGGCTTGATCACGATCTGGCGCGGCTCAGGGATCGAGATCGCCGCCATCTGGGAGATCGGCGTGGGCGTGCCGTAGTACTCGACGCGGATGTGCTCGACGAGCGCCGCCGAGGCGCGCGAGGTGCGGATCGCGCGCAGCAGGTCCTGCAGGTGGTGCAGGGACTTGTCCATCTTCTCGCGCGTGTCCTTGACGATCTGTTGGTAGCTCATGGTCAACTCCGGATCCTCGTGCCCAGCGTCTCGCCGCGCACGACGCGTTCGAGATTGCCCTCTTCGAACATGTTGAAGACGACGACGGGCAGGCGGTTCTCCATGCACAGGGTGATCGCCGTGCCGTCCATCACGCCCAGGCCCTGCTGGAGCACCTGCATGTAGGAGAGCTCCTCGTAGCGCTTGGCGGACTTGTCCTTCTTGGGGTCGGCGGTGTACACGCCGTCGACCTTGGTGCCCTTCAGCAACACCTCGCAGGAGAGCTCGGTCGCGCGCAGCGCGGCGGCCGTGTCCGTGGTGAAGAAGGGATTGCCCGTGCCCGCGGCGAGGATCACGACGCGTCCCTGAGTGAGGTGCGCCAGCGCGCGGCGGCGCACGAAGGGCTCGGCCACCTGGCGGATCTCGATCGCGGTCTGCACGCGCGTCTCCAGGCCCTGCTGCTCGAGCGCGTCCTGCAGCGCGAGTGCGTTGATGACCGTGCCGAGCATGCCCATGTAGTCGGCGCTGGCGCGCGGGGCGCCGAGCTTGGAGAACTCCGCGCCGCGCAGGATGTTGCCCCCGCCCACCACGATCGCGAGCTCGACACCCAGGCCGGCGACGCGCGCGACCTGGCGCGCGATGACCTGCACGGCCTCCGGATCGATGCCGTGGCCGCTCGAAGGATCGCCGAGGGCCTCGCCGGAGAGCTTGAGCAGGACGCGCTGGTACGAGGTGGCCATGCAGGGATCGCGGTCAGGAGAGGGAACGGGCGCCGGTCCCCAAGGATAGGGAACCGACGCCCGGATTTCAGCACCGGAGGAGGCTACTTGCCGATCTGGACGCGCGTGAAGGCCACGATCTTCGTGCCCTTGCCGAGCGCATCCTCGAGGACCTTCTGCACGGTCTTCGAGTCGTCCTTGATCCAGGGCTGCTCGGGCAGCACGCGCGCGGCGTAGAACTTCTCGAGCTTGCCGGCGACGATCTTCTCCTGCATCTCGGCCGGCTTGCCCTTGACCTCTTCGAGGTAGATCGCCTTCTCGCGTTCCACGTCCTCGGCGGGCACCTCGGCGCGCGTCACCGCGGCCGGGTTGTGCATCACGATGTGCATCGAGAGCTCGCGCAGGGTGGCGACGGCCTTGTCTTGCGGACCGCTGGTCGTGACCGAGACGAGCGCGCCCTTCTTCTGGTCGTGGTGCACGTAGAAGCCCACGAAACCCTGGGCGTTCTCGTAGCGCGCGAGGCGCGCGACCTTGATGTTCTCGCCGGTCTTGCCGGAGAGCATCTTGGCCGAGTCCTCGACGCTGTTGCCCGAGGGCAGCTTGGCGGCGTTGAGCGCCTCGGCGTTCGAGAGGCCGGACTGCACCGCCAGCGCGGGCAGGCCGCCGAGCAGCGACTGGAACTCGTCGTTGCCGGCGAGAAAGTCCGTCTGGCAGGTCATCGCGACCAGCGCACCCTTGCGCGCGGTGGAGTCGACGTGCACCGCGACGCGGCCTTCGCCCATCTCGCGGTCAGCCTTCTTCTCGGCCGACTTCATGCCCTGCAGGCGCAGGAGGTCGACAGACTTCTCCATGTCGCCGCCGGTCGCGGCGAGCGCCTTCTTGCACTCCATCATGCCCTGGCCGGTCCGCTCGCGCAGGTCGGCCACCATCTTCGAGGTGATCTCCATCGTGCTCATCGTGTGCTGGGGTTTGGGGAGCCGAGCGCGGAGCTCAGGTCTCCTCGGGGGCCGGGGTGGCGAGCTTGTCGAGGCCGCCGGAGAGGCCGGTGGACTCGGAGCGGCGTCCGCGCGCGAAGCGGCCGGACATGTTCTCCGGCATGCGGTTCTTGCCGGTCGGACGCGGCTCGTCGCCGCTGCGCGGCTGCGGGTCGTCGGAGTGCTTCTCGGCCGCGCCGGTGGTGGCCATGCGCTCGCGGTGGTTGGCGGCGCCTTCCTCCACGGAACGCACGAGGTTGTCGAGGATCAGGCGCACCGACTTCAGCGCGTCGTCGTTGCCCGGGATCACGATGTCGATGCCGCTGGGATCGCAGTCGGTGTCGAGCACGCCGATCACGACCAGACCCATCTTGCGCGCTTCCTTGACCGCGTTGGCCTCGCGCGCGGGATCGACCACGACCATCGCGCCGGGGATCGTCGTCATCTCGCGGATGCCGCCCAGGTTGCGCACGATCTTGCGCCGCTCGCGGCGCAGGCTCGAACCCATCTTCTTCGAGTACTGGTTCATGCCGCCTTCCTCTTCCAGCTTCTCGAGCTCCTCGAGGCGCTTCAGGCGGCTGCGGATCACGGAGAAGTTGGTCAGGGTGCCGCCGATCCAGCGCTCGGTGACGATCGGCATGCCGGTGCGCTCACCGGCGTCCTGGATGACGCCCTTCACCTGGCGCTTGGTGCCGACCCACAGGACGTTCGAGCCCTCGGCGGCGAGGTGGTAGAGCAGGTTCTTCGCGCGCAGGATCCCGCGCAGCGTCTCGCGCAGATCGATGATGTGGATCAGGTTGCGGCGGCCGTGGATGTACGGCGCCATCTTCGGGTTCCAGCGCGCCACGCGGCAGCCAAAGTGCACACCCGCATCGATCAGTTCTTGGAGGTTGATGTCTTGCATGAGGTTCGCTGGTGCGGGAGCTGCTCCCGCTCGAGGCGTCCAGGCTCGCCCGAGATCATCACAGGTCGTTCCCGGCGGGAAATCCGTCGGGGCCGGAGGTGGAGCTCACGAGGCGCGCGCCGCCCGGAGTGCGGTTCGCGATCGCGCCGAGGGGGAGCAGGCCAAGGACACGCGACGGGCCTCGGCTGGCCGTGCGTCCCCCACCCCGCGCGGAGCCGGTCTTGGCCCCCCTGGCGCGGAATGCAGGGCCCAAGAGTGTAGCGGCGGCCTTTTCCCCGTCAACGGCAGGCCGGGACGCCCGCGAGGACCTAAAAGCGACTTCCCTAGGCCGGGGTAGACTTCCGAACTGCACCTTGCCGGACTCCATGGACCAAGCCCAGAAAATCCTGCTCTGTGATCACCGCGGTCAGGGCTTCGGGGCCGTCCTGGCCGGCCTGCGCGCCGCGGGATGGGATGTCGCGGAGTCCGGACGCCTGGAGGACACCGCCCAGAGCCTCGCCAGCCTGCAGCCCGACCTGGTCCTGCTCGACCCGCTCATCGAGGGCGGCTCGTCCGAGGTCCAACTCGTGCGCCAGGCCAGCGGCACGACGCCTCCCGCCCTGCTCTACCAGGTCGAGGGCGCCTGGCGCGAAGAGGCGCTCGCTGCGCTGCGCGAGAACGAATTGCAGTTCGACCTCGTCCCGCGCCACGCGACGCCGGGCGAGATCGTCTGGCGCGCGGAGCGCCTGCTCGCGCAGCGCCGCTCGGGCCTCGAGGTCGAGGAGCTGCGCCGCCGCGCGCTCTTCGACGAGCGCACCGAGTTGCTGCGGCCCAAGGCCTTCGAGCAACGCCTCGTCGAACACTTCGCCGCAGCCGAGCGCCACCATTTCCCGCTCGCGCTCGTGATCCTCGACCTCGACCACTTCGGCGAGTTCAACAAGCGCCGCGACCACACCTTCGGCGACCTCGTGATCGCGCGCGTCGGCGGCGTGATCCGCAGAAACCTGCGCACGGAAGACGCGGCCGGCCGGCTCGGCGGCGACGAGTTCGCGGTCGTGCTGCCGTACACGGGTGCCGTCGAAGCGGCCAAGGTCGTGCGCCGCATGCGCGACGAAATCGCGGCCTTGAACGGCCCGTTGCTCGGCGCGAGCGGCGGGCTCTCGATCGCCGCTTCGCTGGGATTCGAGACCTTCGACGGCGGCGATCTGGACTCGGTCGGGACGCTGCGCGCGCACGCCGAACGCGCGCTGCGCGCGGCGAAGGAAGCTGGCGGCGATCGCGGCATGTACTACCGCAGCCTCGCGCGGGATTGAGTCGCGGGCGCGGTTCGAATGACGGCATGCGCCGGCCCACAGGAGCCGACGCATGCGTTGGAGTCTGGCGGTTGTCGGAGCGAGACGCTACTGCTTCTCGAACGCGCCCATGTCCACGTACGTGTTCGCGGGAACGCCCAGATTCGCCGACGGCAGCCAGTCCACGTTGCGAACCGAACCGGTGTAGCAGACGGGCATGATCTGGGTGGTCGTGAAGCCGTCATCGTTCACGTCGAGGTTGTCGAACGGGAGCTTCGTTCGGTCGGCATTGTCGATGCACGGCGACGCCGGTGTGGCCTGTCCGGGGCCGAGCAGATGCAGGGTGTCCGGTGAGGCCAGCGACCTGAAGACAGGATTGAGATTCGTGATTGTGCCAGCGGCAAGGGTGCCTTGGATGTCGCAGTAGGACATGGCTGCTGGCGCGGCGCCCCCGAGAGGGTAGAAACCTCCCGCGGCAGTCGGATTGAAGTAGAGAATCGAATTGTGCACCTCGCAGTTCGCTCCGGTCCCCAGGTACAGGGCGTGGCCGTTTCCAATGCTCGGTGCCGAGTTCAACACCATCGTGCAGTTCACCACCTGCGCGTTTCCAGGAGAACTCGAGCCCGTGCCCAGGCAAAGGCCGCCGCCGTGGCCAGACCCGCCGGCTCCCGTATTCGCCGTGTTGCGGTAGTAGATGCAGTTCGTGAACCACAGCGTGCTCGTCGGAGCCATGTCCTCCAGGTAGACCGCCCCGCCGTCGCTGAGCAGCGTGTAGTTCTCATTGAAGAGCACGTTGACGATGTCGCCGGTCTTGAGGAACGCCCCGAAGAGTGCTCCGCCCTTCGACTCCACGTGATTCGATCGGAACTCCGAGGTCTTGATGTTCAGGCGCTGCTCGAAGCCAGGCGCCCCGGTGAAGTACAAGCCTCCGCCGTTCGCACCGCCCGCCTCGTTGTCGAAGAAGTACATGTTCGCGAGGTCGACCCCCGACCCTTCCGAGAACATTCCTCCCCCATTCGCGCCGCCGATGCCGCCAGATGCGTGGCCACGCGTAACCTGGAAGCCGTCGATCACGACGGGCACGGGTGTGACGCCGCTGACAGTGATCACCCGCATGGTTGTGGTGCCATCCAGGATGGTATTCCTGAACAAACCGGCTCGGGTAGCGACCGAGCCCTCGCCGCCATCGAATCCGCCGTAGATGAGCAGCTGCTTGGTGATCAGAAAGCCGTCGGTCGGGTTGCTTGGCACGTAGCTTCCGTCGGCCACCCAGAGGCTGTCACCTGGGCTTGCGGCCAGGATCGCGTCGTCGAGCGCCGTCGCCGTATTGAACGCGTTCGTCCAGTCGAGTCCGGTGTTCCCGCTGCCCGTCGCGTGCACATCCACGTGCCAAACCGTCGGCACCGGTGGGGTCAGCGCGGAGACCGAGAAGACGAGAGCGGTCGTGACGAGTACCAACAGAGCGGCGAGCGAAGCGAGACGATGTCGTTTCAGAGCGAGTTGCATGAGCAACCTCCGATTCAAGGAATTGGGAAGGAGATGGGAAGCCAAGTCTCAGCGAGCCGATCGATCTGGAACTGCGGGGCTCTCAGGAAGCCTCGCCCAGCAGTTCCCGGTGGGTGGTTCTGAACGCACCCCTCTTCCCAACAGCTGCAAGCCACCAGTTCACCAAGGGGCAACTGCACCGCCGTTCGATGCGATCCGCAGACGAGCGGGATCGCATTCGGCGAGGCATGGAGCTCCGCGCGGAAGGCGTTGGAGGCAAGGTTGGAATCGGGAAGCGATCCAGCACGGGCGCACGCTACCAGCGAGCGGCGAGGATGTGGTGTAAGGGGGGGGGTAAGAGATGCTTGCCAGGTTGCACAAATGGGCGTCTGCATCGGGGCGCTCATCGGCGGGACGAGGAGCGGATCGCCTGAAATCCAGGTCCCCTGAGCTGGGTCGTCGGGTAGTGTGAACCGCAGTTGGTGGAGGCGGCAAGCCGACCAAGCTCGCTGCACCGAAACGCACTCAAGGCCTCGCAAGCACGCAGGAGCTTCCCGTGAAAGTACTCTCGCTCGCAGCAGCACTCGCGACGTCGGCGTCCGTCTGTCACGCCCAGGTCACTGAGCGTGTGAGCTTGGGGCCCGGGTATCAGCAATCCCCCGGCGGCGCAGAACCAGCCGGGAACGGGGGGTATGTAAGCGCGGACGGCAGATACGTCTGCTTCATGTGCAGCGGCCAGTTGGCGGGTAGTAGCGTAGGGGTCAACGTTGGGCTTCTGCGAGACAGGCAAACCGGTACAACCGAATGCATCAGTGTCGACCCGGCTGGAGTACCGCAGGCAGCCAGCGTCAACCAGGGCCTTTGGCTTTCACACAATGGCCGGTTTGTGGCCTTCCGTGCCGAGGCCACGAATCTCGTGCCCGGGGACACCAACGGTGTCGCCGACATCTTCCTGCGCGATCGCAGGCACGCAACCACGGAGCGGGTGAGCGTGGGTCCTGGTGGAACACAATCGAACGCCCAGTCCATGTATCCGGCTGTCTCCGACGACGGGCGCTTCATCGTGTTCGTCAGCAGTGCATCCAATCTCGTCCTCGGAGACACGAATGGGGTACCCGATATCTTCCTTCGGGATCGGCAGGCGGGCTCCACGCAGCGAGTCAGCGTTTCCAGCCTCGGGGCGCAGGGAAACGGAGCATCGGACCTCCCCTCGATCACGCCGGACGGTCGGTTCGTGGCGTTCATGAGTGCCGCATCCAACCTGGTTGCAGGGGACCTGAATGGCCATGCAGACGTGTTTCTGCGTGACCGCGCGACCGGGTCGACCCAGCGCGTGAGCGTCGCGTCCGACGGAGCAGAGGGTGACGGCGACTCGTACCAACCCGCCCTCTCCGACGATGGGCGCTTCGTCGCCTTCAGCAGTTGGGCGACGACTCTGGTGCCGGGCGACACCAATTTCGCGATGGATGTCTTCGTCCGCGACATGCAGCTGGGAACAACCGAGCGTGTCAGCCTCGGACAGACGGGCGCTCAGGGCAATTCCCATAGCGGCTTTGCGAGCATCACCGCAGACGGTCGCTGGGTGTCCTTCTCCAGTGAAGCGAGCAATCTTCTCGGTGGAAGCATCACGCCGCTCGGTGGCGTCTTCGTCCGCGACCGCCTGACCAATACGCTCGAGAAGGTCGACACGCCGACTGGAGGAGGGATCCAGAACGGCATCCCACTTACGACCAGCATGACTCCCGATGGTCGCTACATTGCGTTTCGGAGCGAGGCCAGCGACCTGGTTCCCGGGGACACCAACAACAGCGCCGACATCTTCATCCACGACCGTCACGCCTCCGGCTTCACCGGCATCTGCGACCCGGGCACGAACAACGTCCTCCCCTGCCCCTGCAACAACCCGCCCTCCGGCCCTGGCCAAGGCTGCGACAACTCCTCCTTCACCGGCGGTGCGATCCTCGCCGCGCAGGGCTACGCCTACGTCTCGATCGACAGCCTCGTCTTCACCACGCTGCTCGAAAACCCAGCGCCCCTCAGCATCCTGCTCCAAGGCTCAGGAGTAGCCGTGAACGGCGTCGCCTTCGGCCAGGGCGTGCGCTGCGCCGGCGGTGTGCTGAAGCGCCTCTACGTGAAGCAGGCCGCCAACGGCAGCATCACGGCGCCCGAACTCGGCGCCGGCGACGCGACGGTCTCCGCGCGCTGCGCGCAGCTCGGCATCCCGATCCAGTCGGGACAAGCGCACATCTACCAGGTCTACTACCGCGACTCGACCGTGCTCGGTGGCTGCCCCGCGGCGAGCACCTT
>JADJLZ010000010.1 GCA_016709875.1 Planctomycetota bacterium
CGATGTCTCGGATCTGATGGGGCTGCTCCTGTCGAAGAACAGGGATCAGGACCTCTTCCATGTTACGGGAGACGGCAAGTTCCGCCTTGGAGCCACGGAGGGGCGAGACGCCCTGGAGTCCGTAGTCGGAGAGGTCGAGCCGGTACACCAGGAGAACGCAGAGCCTCTACCCGAGGACAACGACCCCGCCGACAGACAACGAGCGGATCCGCCGAGGAAGTGGCCGACAACGATCTCGCTGCCAGGGTGAGCCAGTGGCTTCAGGAAAGGCGGAGTGAAGCCGAGTCGGGCTCTGTGGAACCCCTGGCGGCGGAGAATTTCGAGCGGCTGAAGCGCCGCGAGGCATCCGCTCGCACACTCCGCTGAGAAGACGGGCGTGAGCCGAGCGACACTCGGCAGAGCCGTCGAGGAGCTCGAGGCGGGCCTGCTAAGGCGGTTTGGCCCTGACGTGAGCGGATAGCGCGCCGAAGTTTTTCGTCGAATTCCTGAGCCAGCGGCCCATCCCGATTTCCCCGGGAGGGCATGGTTCCCTCAATCTTCCACACAAGCAGCGCAGTCCAGGCCGCGGGCGTGCGGAGACCCCGTACGTTCCTGTTCCCGGACGATCTCTCCCGTCCAGTTCCGGTTGGACCCCACCCAAGCGCGGACGGCGATCCGCCTCACGGCCTGTTCGGACCGTGGTTCATGGTTCAGGCAGACCAGCGGTCGCTTCGGGACACGCTGCGCTGTGAGCACCTTTCGATTGCGGATGGCGCAGCGATCTGAGCCGGACAAGGGAACTGATCCCCGAGCGCCGGATGTCCGGCCTCGACCCCGTGGGAGCCCGCGCCTGAAAGGCGACCCCTGCTGGCCCGCTGATTCGCAATCAGGGCCAAGGCAGGGATCGGAATCAACATGAGCAATCATAGCCATTTCAGTTCCACTTCGCAGCGTGATCCTCGCGACGATGTTGCACTTGCGCGGCAAGCCCTGGCGCTCCTACCGCCCACGCGGCGCGGACCAGCGCGCAACCTGGCTCGAGGTTGGCATGGCACTGCACTCCGGTGTCGCCCGACCTCCTCGATGACTGGGACCGCTGAGCCAGGCGAGCGACAAGTACGCCCCCGGCGAGTGCGCCAAGCAGTGGCGGCGTTCGTTCAAGGCCAAGTCGAACGGTGTCACGATCGCAAGCCTGATCCAGTGGGCGCGATGACAGCGGCGACCAAGACTTCGGCAAGTCGAGCACCTCGCAGAAGCGCGGCGAGAGTTTCGCCACGCTGGAGCTTAGCGGCTAAGTCGGCAGCCGCCAGGGCACGCGGCACGCTCACGGCAACCTGGCAGTACGAGCGCGCGGACGGTACGCCCGTGCTCTGGGTCCTGCGCATCGAGCTGAGCGGCGGGCAAGCCGGAAAGGCCACCAAGACCTTCAGGCCAGTCCATAGGAACGCGGATGGGTTCCAGCTTGGAGATCCTCCTGGCCCGCTTCCGCTCTACCGGCTTCCGAAGCTGGAGGCCGGAACGGTCTACGTCACCGAGGGTGAGAAAGCCGCAGACGCCGCCGTGGCGATCGGCCTCAACACCACGACCTCCGCGCACGGAGCGCAGAGTCCACAGAAGACGGACTGGATGCCGCTCGCCGGGCGCCGCGTCGTGGTCCTGATCGACAACGACTCCGCAGGCCGCGCGTACGGCGAGAGAGTCGCCAGGATTCTCATCGCTCAGGACCCAAAGGCGGACATCCGCATCGTCCTGCTCCCCGGCCTCCCGCCGGGAGGCGACATCGTCGAGTACGTCGAGGCCCAGCGGGCGTCAGGGGGGGATGACGCTCAGATCCGTTCACGTGTGGATTGGCTGGGCGAGCACACGGAGGGTTTCGTCGGTTCCGTCGGTACCCCCCCACACACATCCGAAGAAGATGCAGAGCCCCTGCTTCTTCCCGACGAGAAGCCGTCCGTTGCGCCGTTCGATATCGAGTTCATTCCAAGACGCCTCCAGGCATGGGTGTGGGACATCGCGGAGCGGATGCAGTGCCCAGCCGACTTCCTGTTCGTGGCCGTCGTCGAGGTCATGGCCGCGCTCATCGGCCGCAAGGCTGGGCATCCGACCGAAGCGGCTCGACGTGGCTCGTCGTCGTGAACCTGTGGGCGGGATCATCGCGCGCTCGGGCTCCAGAAAACGCCCGCACTTGAAGAGTGCCTGAGGTCGCTGAAGCGGCTTCGAACGAGAGGCGGAGGACGCCTTCAGCCGACCTTCAGTCACAGGCCGCGCCAACATCCTGGCAGCGGAGCGTCGGAAGGAGCTGAAGAAGCAGCTCAGAGAGGAACTGAAGGGAGACGGTGACGGCAAGGAACTGTCGGAGAAGATCGCGAAGGACAGCCCGAAGAGGCCCACCGCACGCCGCATCGTCAACGACTCGACCGTAGAGAAGCTTGGCGAGATCCTGAACGAGAATCACAACGGCGTCCCGTCTACCGCGACGAGCTGGTTGGCTTCCTGCACTCGCTCGACAAGCAGGGGCAGGAGAGCGCGCGAGGCTTCTACCTTGAGGCGTGGAACGGCGACAGCGACTACACCTACGATCGATCGGTCGGGGCACGGTACGCATCGAGGCTGCGATCGTCTCGATCCTGGGCGGAATCCAGCCGGGGCCGTTGCACGAGTACCTGGTCGGTGCGGCGCGCGATGGCAAGGGCGACGACGGCCTGCTCCAGCGATTCCAGCTTCTGGTCTGGCCCGATCCCTCGCCCAACTGGGTGAACCACGACCGGGAGCCTGACGAGGCCGCTCAGAAGGAGGCTGACGAGGTGTTCCGGCACCTCCACGAACTCGAGCCCGAAGCCGTAGGGGCGACGCGCCCGATCGGGGACTCGATCAGCATTCCCTACCTGCGTCTTTCAGAGCACGCGCAGCCGGTGTTCGACGACTGGAGACGCGATTTGGAGTTGTACCTTCGCTCGGGGGCCGAGGGCGAAGCCTTCGAGTCGTTGCTCGCGAAGTACCGCAAGCTCGTGCCCGCGCTCGCGCTGATCTTCCACCTCGCCGACGGCAACACCGGGCCGGTGGGGCTGGAGTCGCTGGATCGTGCCATCAAGGCCAGCGAGTACCTGAAGAGCCATGCACGTCGGGTATACGCGGTCACGCGCAGTCCAGATGGCTGCCGCGCGTACGCTTCGCCAAGCACCTCCTCAAGCGCGACTTGGAAGGAGAGTTCGCGGCTGGAGCGGTCCTTCGCAAGGGTTGGGCCGGGTTGACCACTCACTCCATCGTGGAGCGCGCCGCCAACGTCCTGGTGGATTTGAGCTGGCTGTTTCCCGTGCACCAGCAGGGAGCGACGGGCCGCCCGCGTGACCGCTACCGGGTGAACCTGAAAATCTACAAATGGGCGGCGGGGGGTACCGATGAAACCGACGGAACAACCTCTGATGCCGACGATGCAGGCATCGGCACGCCACCCCAACCCGACGAAACCGACGAAACGCCGTCCGGCCCGGCAGCCGACGAGGAGGAGCTGTGAGCGTCTCCACCGTCACGGCTCAAGCAGCCATGCGGGGCGTACGAATCGAGGTTCGTCACGGTCGAGTGTTCTGCCGCCCCAAGAGCGGCCTCACGCCTGAGCTGCGTGACACGATAAACGCGGTGAAAACCGACCTGCTGCGCCTTCTTCCGGACGTTGGCGTAAGTCCCCCGGCCAACACCAAGCGCCCGATCCTCGACCCGGCCTACTGGGACTCCGTCGTCTGCCCGAACGCCCCGCTGACGCCCATCGTCGAGGAACGCCCCTGCCGCTGTTGCTCGGGCGCGCGCTGGTGGCGTCGCGCTGGCAGCTCGACCGAATGGTTCTGCATCCGCTGCCACCCGCCGAGCTGCGCGGAGATCGAGGTGCGGGATGCGTGAGCTCTATCTCACGCCTCCGCTTCCCGGCCCGCCCCCGACCAGGCGAACGGCCTGGTCGGCTTCGCCGGTGGACTTCCAGCAGGCGCCCACGCTTCAGCGGCATAACGCTCGCGGAAGACCCCGACGGCGTGTACTCGATCTCCTTCCCGAGGCAGCGCGACCAGCAGGGCGTGAAGCACCCGATCATGCGCCCGATCGACCGGCCAGGCGGGACGACATCACAGAGCACGCCGGCCGACTGCGACGGCGGGGAGAGATCAAGTGACCGACCTGCCCGCCATCGCTCGCGACCTGCACGACCTCGCCCAGCGCGCCAACGAACTCGCCAGATCCTTGGAAGGTGGCCTTGCGCTCCTCGCCAAGCCCGAGCCATGCCATGACGCGGTGGACCCCCTTCTCGACCAGCACGACCTTGCGACGCTCCTGCGTGTCGGCGAGCGCACCCTGCGTCGAATGCGCCACGACGGGCGCGTGCCCGAGCCGATCATGCTCGGCAGCAAGCCGCGCTGGCTGCGGACCCAGATCGACGCCTGGCTCGCCAGGGAGGCGCGCTCGTGAACGGCCCCGGTCGAGGCTACGGACCCGGGAAGCTGATCCTGCGGCGTCGAGGCGTGAGCAAGCCCGGTTGGGTGCTCGACTACAAGGACGAGCACGGCAAGCGCCAGCGTCGCCTGCTGTCGCACGACAAGCGGACCGCCGAGCGGATCGCGAACGAGATCCTCCAGAAGCGCGAGATGGTCCTCGGGGGCCTTGCCTCGACCGAAGGCCAGAGCCGGACCCTCGAAGAGGTGAAGCAGCTGTACTTCGAGGACCTCGCCTCCCGTACGAGCCTGACCCATCAGCGCAACGCCAGGATGCGCATCGAGCGCGTTCTCGCAGGCGTTCCAGCCACGCGGGTGCGCGATCTGCGAGTGCACCACGTCCTGGCGCACATGCAGTCACGCCTGGGTCCAAGGACCGGCGTGCGGACGGTCAACCATGAGGCGCTGCACCTGAAGTCGATGCTGAACTGGGCGGCGAGCGCGGGGCTGATCACGCAGAATCCGCTCGCGAGGCTGAAGCTGCTCCCCGTCCGCGAGGACCAGCTCCGTCGCAACCGCCGCGCGCTGTCCGACGCAGAGATCGAGCGGTTCCTGACGGCCGCGAGGGACGACGACCAGGTGCAGGACGCCCGCTGCGGGGCGCTCCGCACGATCACCACCGGGTCGAAGGGATCCCCGTGGGAGGCGCGCGATCGGCGGACCCGCGTGCCGCAGTACGCGCTTTGGCTCGCGTTCATCGAGACCGGTGCGAGGTTCTTCGAGATGACGCACGTGCGTTGGGCGGACCTCGATCCCGTGAACCGGACGCTGACCTTTCGCGGATCGACGACGAAGAACGCGAGGACGCGGGTGATCCCGTTGCGCGAGGAACTGGTGCAGGAGCTGCTCGCGCTGCGTCCGACCCACAAGCGCGTGCTCGGGCACATGCCCGCCCAGACCGACATGGTCTTCCTGAACCCGGAGGGCGATGTGTGGCCGCGGAGCTCGCGCGGACTCCTGCGCATCCTCTCGCGCGTGCTGAGCCTGGCCCGCATCGACCCGAAGGACGCCGACGGGCGGGTGATCGACATCCACGCGCTGAGGCACACATGCGCGTCGAGGCTGGCGCGGGCAGGTGTGCCGATCACGCAGACGCAGCGGTTGCTGGGGCACTCCACGTCCGAGCTGACCGCGAAGTTCTACGTTCACTCCAGCCTGGAGGACCTGCGCGCGGCGTTGGGGCAGGTGGAGGGGGCCACGGAGCAGTACGGGTTGAGGGCGGTGTAGCTCCATCGCGGGCATTTCGGCTCCTTGCCGCGACCGGGGGTATGATCACGCCTCGATGATTCCCTCGTGCTCTTGAACGGGCCACATGGAAGGTTCCCGAAATGCCCCTCTCGCCTCGCGTTCTCATCTCCTTCCCCGTGCGCATGCTGTGCGCCGCGCTGACTTGCTCTGGACTCCTAGTCGCGCAGTCTCCCCCGACCGCAGGATGCCAGTACGAATGGGATCCGGTATTCGCTGGGATCTCGGGTGTGGATGGCTTCGTCGGATCGCTCGCAACGTTCGACGACGGCACTGGGCCAGCGCTCTACGCGGGAGGGTCTTTCCTGAACGCGGGCGGCATTCCCGCGGCCCACCTCGCAAAATGGGATGGGACGAGCTGGTCGAATGTTGGCGGCGGCATTGCCGGGGGGAATGTCGCCGTTCTCAGGGTGCTGGATGATGGCAGCGGCCCAGCGCTCTATGTCGGTGGGAACTTCACGAGTGTTAGCGGTAGCCCATCTACCGGCGTTGCGCGGTGGAACGGGACCGCACTCGTCACGCTCGGCAATTCACCGATGGGGTACCAATACGGATCGGTGAAGGGATTCGCAGTTTACGACTTCGGATCAGGCCCTCAACTCGTCTGCGGCTTCCGGAAGTGGAATGGCGCGTCGTGGCAGAGTCTGCTGGGCCCCAACGATCCGATCATGACGGCCTACGGTCCGCTCGAGGTCCTGAACATCGGCGGTGCGAACACGTTGTTCGTGAGTGCCTTCTATTCAGGTGGGTCGATTGGTCGATTCAATGGGGTTCAATGGACCCCGATGTCGACCGGCTACGGATCCGAGACCTGCTACACCATGACGAGCTACGATGAGGGCAGTGGGCAGGCTCTCTACTCAGGTGGATACTTCGGCCTCCCGTTTCCCGGGGGCGTCTCACGGTGGAACGGTGGTGGGTGGAGCGTGGTCGGTTCGGGGTTCGCTTCAGGTCCACCGCCGCACAATGATTTCGCCATTGACGCCTTGCATTCGTTCGATGACGGGAACGGCTCGAAGCTCTATGCAGCTGGACGATTCGATTGGGCGGACGGAAACCCGGCAGCGAACATTGCTCAATGGAACGGTTCTACCTGGCTGCCGCTCGGGACAGGTCTAGACAATCGAGGGTCTGCCTTTGCGACCTTCGACGATGGCACGGGCCCCGCATTGTTTGTTGGCGGCCCCTTCATGTCGGCTGGTGGCCAGCCCGCAAACCACATTGCGAAGTGGGGACCTCCTTCGGCCTGTCATCGCCCGGGTGTGTCGGTCTGCGAACCCGGAACCGCAGGGGTGATCGCCTGCCCGTGTTCAAACCCGTCGTCGGGCGGCGCGAACGGATGCAACAACAGCGCCGGGACGGGTGGCGCTCACCTCGATGCGATCGGCTTTGCTCGAATCGCGAACGACTCGGTGGTGCTGACGGCGACAGGTGAGATGCCGACGGCGACGAGCGTCGTCTTGCAGGGGTCGCTGCTCACCCAAGCGGGCGTACCGTTCGGACAGGGCGTACGTTGTGTATCGGGTTCGCTGAAGCGCCTCTACATCAAGACCGCCGTTGGCGGTTCCATCACGGCCCCTGGGCCTGGCGATGCTGCGATCGCAGCGCGGTCAGCACAGTTCGGCGACACGCTCGTGGCGGGGACGCACCGGTACTACGGGGTCTACTATCGCGACCCTGTGGTGCTCGGAGGATGCCCGGCGATGAGCACGTACAACATCACGCAGCAGCTCGACATTGTCTGGGCGCCCTAGGTGCTGGCGTCCGGGCCAGCCCGAAGTGAAGGGGGACCGGCAGCCTTGCGACCGCCGGTCCCGAGGGAGAGAGCTCTACCGGGCTTCCCGGGCACGCCCGCCGCTCGCATGGCGAGGTGCCACACCGATGGATCTCGGGTGGAAGTCTAGCGCGAACCCGCGGGCTGTGTAGAGGGCTGCGGATCGACGATCCACCCGCGAATCCAGGGTGACTACGAGCCGCCGAACAACGCGATCGTCGTGGGCTACCTCGGAGCGAGTTCGCCGAACCAGTAGGAGGCGGTGACACCCCCGTCCATGAGGAAGTCGCTGCCGGTGATGAAGCCTCCGTCCGAGCCCATGAGGAGCGCCCCAACGGTCCCGACCTCGTCAGGCGTGGCTGCGCGTCCAACCGGGCACAGCTCGATCATGCGCCGGTAGCCTGCCCCGGGGCCCGTTCAGTTCGTCCTTCGCGAGCGGTGTGATCACGATGCCCGGACTGATCGTGTTGATCCGAGCGCCGCGCTTGCCCCAGCGAACCGCCTCGGCCATCACGCGCAGGGAGTTTCCGCGCTTCGCGAGCTGGTAGGCGTGGAGCGAGTCCTTCACCTGATCCGGCTGGAGCATGGGGAGTGACAGAAGCTTGTCTGCGGGCGTCGTGGCGAGCGCCTTGTTCTGTTCGGCTGTCAACGCCCCGAGACGGTGTCCGGACTGGGATGCGATCACGACGCCCGAGCCCCCTCGCGCGATGACGCCTCCGAATTCCTCGAGCACGACCGCAGTGCCGTAGAGGTCGACGGCGAGGATGGTCGCAGGGGCTGCCTGCGAGGGGGAGACGCCGGCCGCGTGGACCACGCCGGTGATCTCGCCCAGCGCCGTGGCGGCCTCGACGAGCGCATGAACCGAATCGCGCGAGGAAACGTCGACGGTCGCGGTGCTGACCTCGAAGCCAGCGTTGATCATCACCTCGGCGGCGGCCGCGGCGTTCTCCCTGCGCAGGTCGGCCAGCAGGACACGCTTGCCGGTACTGACCCGCCGAGCGATCGCCTGACCGATCGACCCGGCTCCGATGACGACGATGACGTTGCTCACTGGTCTCCACCCTCCTGCTCGTGTCTGAACGGAACGATCGAATAGTCAACCACGCGCACCTGGCCGCAATCCGTTGTGTTTGCGGATGTTCCTAGCATCGAGGGACCCAAGGCAAGTGCTCCTCGCTAGCATCGACCCTGCTGGCGACGACATGCGCGAGTGCGTAGAGTGCATCCCATCATGCAGAAGCTGCCGACCGATCCGTTGAGACGCCGCCTCGCGGCAGCCGCAGTCCTCACCCTGGTACTTTCCTCCGTCGCCGAGGCGCACGTCGGGATCGGCTCGACGCGAGGCCTGGCGGCTGGGCTGCAGCACCCGCTCGGCGGGATCGACCACCTGTGCGCGATGGTCGCGGTCGGGCTCTGGGCCGGCCAGCGAGGCGGCCGCTCGATCTGGGCACTGCCGCTCGCCTTCATCGGTGTCATGACCTTGGGCGGCATGCTTGGGGCGGCGGGGCTGAGCCTGCCGTTCGTGGAGCGGGGGATCCTCGCTTCGCTGCTCGTGCTTGGGGTCCTTGTCGCGGCAGCGGTCCGGCTCCCGACACTCGCGGGCGCGTTCGTGGTCGGCGTCTTCGCGCTGTTCCACGGGCATGCCCACGGAACGGAGATGCCGCACTCGGCCGACGGGCTGGTGTACGGGGCGGGGTTCGTGATCGCCACCGCGGCGCTCCATGCGCTCGGGGTTGGGATGGCGCTCGGCCTGAACCGCTACACGCACGCCGGTCTGGTGCGGGTCGCAGGTGCGGCTGTTGCGCTGTGCGGGCTCGCGTTGCTGTTGCGGTCCTGACCCGACTTCTCAGCGCCTCACCAGCCCTATTCGGCTGGCGCAGCATGTCGTCCGACGCTGTGCACGCTCTGTGCGGGGAGCTCCGAGTGCCGAGGATAATCTCGGAATGCAACTTCCCACTCCTCCTTTCCTTGTGCCACTTTAGTGCCAACCTCGCGGTCCCTCGCAGACCTCGCATGACCGCGCCAGACCGCGTGAATCTGCGAGGAAACCGCAGGTGTCCGCGATTGACCGCAATTGGCCGCCTCGATCACCTTAGGAGACTGCATTCCTAAACCGCAGGCCGGCAGTTCGAATCTGCCCGGGCGCACCAGGCACGCACTCGTGTGCGCGGCAAAGAAGGGCGGATACCGACCGCTCACCCCGTCCGCCGGCAGAGGAACACCTGGTCGCGGTGGTACTCCAGGAACCCGGCCTGCCGCGTGGTGAACGCGCCGACGTTGAAGTCCGCGTCGGCGGGCACGCCCATCCTCGAGAGAGAGGGCTTGTGTGCAACCGGCGACACGAGCAGCCGTCCCGTGGCCTCGAACGAGATGAATCCCCTGTCGAACAAGTGGTCGATCGACGGCGTCAGGAGCAGGCCGTTCTCGCCATCGAGCCGTTCCTCGTTCGAGCTGTCGCGCCAGGGCTTGCAGTGGCTCGCGCGCAGGTGCTCCGCGCGTGAGACGCGCGTCACCCGGCAGCAGCGCTCGACCTGCTGAACCCGCTCCCGGAAGAGGCCCTGGCCGCGGCGTGCGATCACGAGGGCTTCGCGATCGGTTTCCGGGAGTGCGCGGTCGTCCTCGATCTTCTTGCGCAGATGTTCCTCCCACAGCAGCGTTTCGGCGCCAGGGGTCGTCAGTTCGCGCTCGGCGGCGAGCTCGACGCGGGCCAGCGCCTTGATCTCGCCGCCGATGAGATCGGCGAGGGCCAAGGCGAGAGGCTTGGGGAGCTCGGTCAGGTAGATGCTCTGCACGCCGTGGCCGCTCGCCTGGAGCGGCGCGTACTTCTCCGGGAGCAATGCGCGCAGGACATCCATCCGGTCCGAGGGCCGCAGCGGGTTCGGGAGGGTCTGGAACGAGACGTCCACTCGCCAGCCGACCTGCTCCCAGTTGCGGCCGACCGAACCGAACTCCACGGGCTTGGGGCACTCATAGGCGTACGACGTGGCGAGGCCGAAGGCGCGGATGCGCGTTTCGACGAAGCAGAACACCAGGTCTCCAGGCGAGACCTCGCGCATCGACTCGTAGAAGGGGTTGCGCGTGCCGTCCGCTTTGCGCTTGGGCGACCAGAGGTACTTCCCGGCGAACTCGTGCCGGAAGGTCTGGTTCTGGTTCACCCACCAGTACCTCATCCAGGCTCCCGGCCCCGAGAAGCGCCGGACGCGCCCTCGCTCTCCAACCCGAGCTCCCTCCACATCCACTTCGAGTCGTAGCTGATCTCGCCCCTGCGGCGCTTCTGCTCCTCGAGGTTCGCGATGCCCTTCAAGAGCTCCACGACGCGCGCGCGCATGCGCGGCTCGTGCACAGCGCGGCGTGGCGTCCAGCCGTCGAGCATCGGGATGCGCTCGTCGAGCCAGGCGCGGTAGTGCTCGTCCATCATGCGCGTGATCACCTCGCGCTGGACCTCGAGCGGGAGCTCCTCGCGCGCGGGCTCGGGCCGGCGCTCCTCCTCCATCAGCTCCGCGGCGCTCTGCTCGCTCGCCTCGACGAAGGCGAGGTGGCCCTCGGCGATCTGCGCGAGGTAGGTGCGCAGGCGCGCGAGGCGCTCGGCCGAGGTCGTCTCGACGGCGAGCTCGTCGTCGCGGAGCTCGAGGCGTCCGAGCACGCGCTCGGCGCTGCCGTGGGGTTCGATCCAGGACCACTCGAGCGCGTCGGGCGAGGGGCGCCGCAGGTCGGTGGCGAAGTCGAGCGCGCGCACGAAGGCCTCGCGCTCGCGCACGCGGAAGCTCGCGCGGCAGAGGAGGAATTCGTCACCCTCGGGGGTCGTGATCCGCGGCAGGGGCGGCTGTGTCGCGACCTCGTGCACCCACCAGGCGACGAGGTCGGGCAGCACGATCTTGAAGAACACGCGGTCGGGGAGCTCGGGCCGACTGATGAGCTCCTCGTCGTGCAACTCGTGCACGAAGGCGAGCAGGGCCGCCTTGTGGCGCTGCGTCAGGTCGAGCAGGTCGCCCTCGAACTCGTGCGGGCCCCGTGGGCGCTTCAGGATGCGGCCGCCGATCACGTCGAAGCGCACCAGCTGCTTCGAGGCCGTGCGCTCCTCGACCCAGAGTCGGCGCGGGCGCCAGAGGTCCTGGACGAGGACGCCCTCGCCCGGGCGCGATTCGAGGACCTCGTAGAGGCCCCAGTAGCTCTCGAGGCCCGCGCAGAGGTAGGCGCGCTCGCCGCGCGAGAGGCGCTTTGATTGTTCCTCGAAGAGCAGCTCGGCGAGCGGCTGCTCGCCGTGGGGATTCGTGTCCCAGCAGGTGAAGTAGAGAAAGGCGGTCTGGAGGTTGGGGTCACCGAGCACAGCCCGCGCGGCGTCTTCGTCGTCGTCCTCGGGCAGGGCCTCGGCCCAGAAGATCTCGGCGACGTTGCGCCCGAAGCGCCGCAGCGTCGGGCGCGCGCTCAGTGTCTGCATCTTCACCAGCGCGCGCTCGCGCTCGGCGCTCGTGTACTGCAGCTCGGGATCGAGGATCGGCTCGGAGCAGCAGCGCGCGAGCTCGCGGCCGGAGCCGCAGGGGCAAGGGTGGGACATGGCCCTCCAGGCTACCGCGGGCGCGGAGTTGCGGCATCGCGGGGGGGTCAGGTGCGCAGTTCGCCCCCGCTTCTCCAAGGTAGAATCCCAGCCTACCCGGCACCCGACCCGCCCACCTCGTGCCGCTCCCGCATCCCGGCATGGCCTCGCGCAGCTACGACATCGATTGGGACGAAGCGCTCCGGCTCCACGAGCAGGAGAAGTGGACCCACACCGAGATCGCGCGCGAGTTCGGCTACTCGCCACGGACGGTCGGCAGGGAGTTGAACAAGCGCGGGGCGAGCCGGCCTCCGCCCGAGCCGCGCGGGAAGCACGCGATCGAGCTGCACGCGGTCTGGCGCAACACGCACAGGAAATGCGAGAAGCCCCGGCACGCGAGCTACGCGCGCTTCGGAGCGCAGGGCGTGCGCGTGTGCGAGGCGTGGAAGAAGTTCGGGCCGTTCTACGCCTGGGCGCGGAAATCCGGCTACCGCAAGGGACTGCGGCTCGCGCGCGTGGACGAGAGCGCGGCTTTCGGGCCATTCAACTGCCGCTGGGCCACGATGGCCGAGACCCTGCGCGCGCGGCGGCCGTTCCGGCGCAAGACGAAGAGCGCGAAGCCGCGCGTGCAGATCGACTGGCCCGAGGCGGAACGGCTGCTGCTCGAGGAGCGCCTGTCGCAGCCCGAGGTCGCGCGGCGCCTGCACGCGAGCTACACGGCGATCGTCGCGGGCTTCAAGCGGCGCGGTGTGCGGCGCGAGAAGGAGCCGACTCCGAACTCGACGCCCGAAGGCCGGCGGCTCTACGCGTTGTGGTGGTCGTTGCACGCGCGCTGCGAGAACCCGAAGGCGCGCGGGTACGAATACAACGGCGCACGCGGCATCGCGGTCGCGAAGGAGTGGGCCGCCTTCGATGCCTTCTCGCGCTGGGCGGGCGAGTCGGGGACGCAGCAGGGGCTGTGGCTCACGCGCGTCGATGATTCGAAGGACTACTCGCCCAAGAACTGCATCTGGGCCGCGCGCGAGGAAGTGCTGCGCAAGCGCAAGCCCCCGCCGCACCCTCCGCGCGCGCGCAGGCCGATCAAGGCGCTGGGCGAGACGAAGGCGCTGCTCGCATGGAGCAGGGATCCGCGCTGCCCCGTCACCGCCGGGACCATCGCGCGGCGTCTCGATCACGGTTGGGACGCGAAGTCCGCCATCACGTCCCCGGCCCAATTCCCCGGATGCAGTGGACTCACGTTCACCGAGCTGCGCGCCTTCGGCGAGGTGAAGGGACCCGCGGCCTGGGCGCGTGACAAGCGCTGCCGCGTGACGATCTCGGGGCTGATCGACCGCCTGCGGCGGGGATGGTCAGTCGCAGAAGCGATCTCCACGCCGCCCTTCCGGAGCCGGCGCGACCGCGAACCGGGCCCAGCGTCGAATCGACGCACGACGAATCGTACACGCGCAAGCGCGGGGCGTGGGTAGTCGGACGGGGCTGGCAGCGGCGCAGGGTATCCTGACGCCAGTATCCCTGCGCCTCTCCTTCACCCCGGGAAATGTCAACCACGTGTCCGAGTTGCGCAGACGCGGAACATGGTCCCGACTCTCCGGTATCAGCCCCCGCTCGGAGGTTGCGGTCAGGTGTGATGCAGCAGGAGCGAAACCTTCGCCGCGAGCAGGTGCGCGAAGCGGTCTTGGCCGGCTTGCGTGAAGTGGCCGTCGAGCTCGAAGAACAGGGGCTCGGGGCCAATGCCCTGGCGAAACGACTCGGTGACGCTGATGAAGGGGATGCCCGCCTCCATGCACGCGGCCTGGATCTCGACGTCGGGAGCATCGCTGGTCAGCATCGAGTCGTCGACCTGGAAGCCCATGCGCCCTCGGGCGGCCAGCGCGCGCGGGTCGGCGTACGCGCCTTGCGGCACGGAGACGACCACGACACGCCCACCTGATTCTCGCGCGACCCTGTCGATGCGGGCCAGGCTCGAGGACATCTTGTCGATGAGTTGCCGCACGTGGGCAGACGTCGTGTCCTGGTAGTCGGAGAAGTACGTCGGGTCCTTCACCTCGGTCTCGATGACGGCGGGGTTCAGCGCACCTCGGAGGAAGAGCCCCTTGATGTCCGGATCGATTGCGGCGAAGCGGCGCGCGTCGTCGCCAGTCCACTCGGACTCCAGGACCTTCGCTTCTGGTTTCCACTCCGCGAGCCAGGGAGCTGTCGCTCGTTTCGCGACGGCGATGCGCACGACATGTTGCGCGAGGCCGATCAGGTTGGGCAGCGTGTAGCGCTTCAGCTTCCCGAGCCGCGTCTTGAAGCTCTCCTCGCGCGGGTACTCCATCTGCTGGAGGTCGTCGAGTTGGAGCACGCCGACCACGGTGAGGTCGGGCGTGAGGATCGGCAGGGAACGTTCCGCAATGTCGGCGTAGTCGGCCGGACTTGCACCCGGTTTGCCGAGATTGGCGACTTCCACAGCGGCTCCACCGGCGACCAGCGTGCGCTCGAGGACCTTGGGCCAGGCGGCCTCCTGCTCGACTCCCCAGCCCCAAGTCATCGAGTCGCCCAACGCGACAATCCGCTGAACGTGTGGGTGTGTGATGCTGAATTCCCGATCCCTGAACCCGAGTGAGTTGATGTGAATGGTCGAAGAGAATTCAGTCGTCCCGCCCGCGGCCGCCTGGTTGGCATCGAACACGAGTCCCCGGCCAACGCCGGCGACCGGGAGAATCAGCCCGACGACTGCATCCACTGCGCGGAGCGCGAGCAGGGAGAGTGCGAGAGCGAGGATTCGCGGAATCCAGCGCCGACGTCCTGGCGGGGAGCGCGATTCGATCGGTCGGGAGGATGCGGTGGTGGGCATTGCGCGAGCGATGTCAGAGTACACGAGTTGCCGGCAGCTCGACCAGATCGCTCCAGCGGGTGCCCGAGGCAGCGCAACCTTCACGCGGCACGAGGCCCTCCGCTGGATTCCAGCGAGGGGTCAGCTGCATGCGACACGGACTCGGGGGGTCCCCGCTGTACAACCACTCCCGAGCCACACGCTCCGATCCGAACACGCGCTTGGCTTGGAGTTCGCCCTCGGAATGCAACTCCCGCCACGTCCTTTCCGGTGCCACGTTCGTGCGAGCCTCGCGTGCCCCGCATTCGAACGGGGGCGTGATCGCTCGCGGGCCGTTCGTAGACAGTCGCCTTCGGAGCTTCAAGGCAAGCCTGGACAGCTCACGTCGTCCTTCGTCGGATCCATTGGGAGATCGTGTCGACGAAGGTGGGTGCAGGAGGGCTCGCTTCGCGGAGAGCCTTGGGACGACGAGCGCTCGGGTCGGGGTAGCCAAGGCTGAAGGCGCTGCACGACTGCAGCGGCCTCCGGCTCCGGGAGTTGCAGGAACCAAGTAGATCCAGGTTCCCTGCAACTCATCGACGTCTCGCCAGGCAAAGGAGCCATCGCCTGAGGAGGCGACGGACTCCAACGAAGACAGCGATACGGCGCCGGTGCATGGCGAGGTTCGACGCGGTTACACCCGGCGGCCTCGACGCTGTTCCGAGCGTGGGCTCACACTTCCAGTGCGGCTCACGAATCCAGACGTGGTTCGTCCAGCGCGCGCCCGGGCGCGCACTGCAGCAGAGTGGCGCCCACATGCCAACCTGCAACCCACGCGGACTGCCCTCGTCATCACAACGTGATCATGACTCTCACCACAACCACCTATCCAAGGAACCAACAATGTTGTCGCGCATTACATTCATATTGACCGTCGTGCTGAGCTTGTGCTTTGGAACAGCCTCGAACTCCGTGGCGCAAACCTCGAGCATGGTGACCGTCGAGATCTGCTGCAGCTCGCAGCAGAAAGTCGATCAGGACCACGGAGTCACGCTAGAGGTCGAGGGGCCGAACGGAGTGACGGTCGGATTCAGTGTCTTCGTGCCGAAAGGGACGACCTCGGCCCAAGTGGCTTCGAAACTTGCCGAGGCCTTGCGGGGCAACGGCATTCCTGTCGGCAATCCGACCCCGAATACCCACCCTCGCTATGCCGAGAATACAGCTTGGGACGTCAAACTCCCGGCCGGCTATTCGCTGCATCGGGCCAAGGTCCAGAAGTGCGTCGACGGGCACTGGCAAGAGGACCACGGACACATGAAAATTCGGGACAACGTGACGAAGGTTGCCATGTACGACTTCACGGCCCACGGCGAGTGGTCCACGATGCCCGACACGACCGACGATGGCGCGCCGTTTATCAGCACGCTCAACTTCACGCAAGAGGCCTGCTCCGGGGGCTCGATGGCCATGGAGGTGTACTTGCGCGGCATCGACGCTCAAGGCGACGAGTTCTCCTGCCTGAAGACCGTGATGTATGAGCCTGGCGCCGATTCTGCGGGAGGCAATTTCGCTGACATCGGAGACTGCCTGGCGTCTCTCGGCATGACGGTCACGTACCCGACCTCCTCGCAGATGCAGGTGGACGTGACGACGTCCGGGCTGAGCCTGCAGGAAGTCGAGTTCACGATGTACGACGCTGGAGACGACGTCACGAATGACTCGGAGGTCTCGTGGGGATTTGAAGCGCTCTGACGTCTGGACGAGCGTCCCGGCGTATTCTCGAGCCGCCGTCCTCGGTCACCATCCGGGGATGGCGGCGTTCGTGGTGCCCCGGTCGCGCTCCCGCCTCGCCCCCTGCGGTGCGTGGGCCACCACCGGCTCCCGGGGCGCGGCGGGGTCCTAGAATCCGGCTAGGCGCGGCAGGACTCAGCCCCGTTCAAGAAAGCCCGCCCATCTTGCCGCTCTGGAAGTCGCGGATGGCCTGGTGGATCTCGGCTTCGGTGTTCATCACGAACGGTCCGTAGCCCGCGATGGGCTCGGCGATCGGTTCGCCGGCGAGGAGCAGGATCTTCGCACCTTGCGTGCTCTCGATTTCAATCGCGGTCCCGTTGCGATCGAAGAGGACGTAGCTCGCCGGACCGGCGACCTGTGCGCCGTCGACGCGCACTTCGCCCTGCAGCACCACCAGCGCGGTGGTGAAGCCCTCGGGCACCGCGAGCTTGGCCGAGCCCTGAAGACGGATATCCCAAACGTGGATGGGCGTGAAGGTCTGCGCGGGGCCGCGCTTGCCGTCGTACTCGCCGGCGATCACGCGCAGCTTGCCGGCGTTCCCGGGCAGCTCGATGGCGGGGATGTCCGCGTCGAGCAGCGCCTGGTAGCGCGGCTTCGTCCACTTGTGCTGTGCGGGCAGGTTGACCCACAGCTGCACCATCTCGAACATCCCGCCGCTGCGCGCGAAGTCGCGGCCGTGGAACTCCTCGTGCACCAGGCCCGAGGCGGCCGTCATCCATTGCACGTCACCCGGACCGATCTTGCCTCCCCCGCCGGCGGAGTCGCGGTGCTCGACCTCGCCTGCGTAGACGATCGTCACGGTCTCGAAGCCGCGGTGGGGGTGCGGACCGACACCCAGGCGCTCGGTGGTGGGCTCGAAGCGCCGCGGGCCGCCGTAGTCGAGCAGCAGGAAGGGGCTGAGCTCCTCCCCGGAGTCGTGGTACGAGAACAGCGAGCGCACCGGGAAGCCGTCTCCGACCCAGTGAGACTCGCTCGTGCCGAACACGCCCAGGACGCGCTTGCGCTGTCCCTGCGCCGATTCCGTCTTCGTCTTGGTTTCCATGGCGACCAAGATGGAACAGGTGGTATCCTTCTGCAACTGGTTACCTTGTGGGTACTGAGGTCCCCGAAGAGATCGATGGCGAAGCGAACACGCAAGCAGCCCCCCGGCCCGTGCAACGTCGGCGACGCGGTGGAGGCGATCGGCGCAGGCTGGAAGGGCGACATCCTCTGGCACCTGCGCGAGGGGCCGCAGCGCTTCATGGAGTTGCGCCGAAGCATCCCGGCGATCTCGCCCAAGGTGCTGACGCAAGCTCTGCGCGCCCTGGAGCAGGACGGCCTCGTGCGGCGCGAGCAGTTCGCCGAGATCCCGCCGCGCGTGGAGTACTCGATGACGACACTGGGGCGCTCGGCGGCGGGCGTGCTGCAGGCGATCGCGGAATGGTGGAAGCGCAACGGCGCCGCGATCCAGGATCCGGAGCTGCGCAAGTGAGCATGGCTGCTGACGACGTAGTGATCGTCCTGATACCCTGAAAGCCGCGCGCCACGCGCTCCACGAAATGAATCGCAAAACAGGCACGAAGAAGTCGGGCGGGGCGACGACGGTCGCCGGATACGACGGGTTGCAGGCGGCTGCGCAGGCCGCGGTGTGCCGCAAGCTGCGCAAGGAGATCTGCGCCGCGCTGCCGAAAGCCACGTCGAAGATCTGGCACGGCTCGCCCGTGTGGTTCGTCGGCGAGACGCCCGTCGTCGGCTACAACGTCACGGCCAAGGGCGATATCTCGCTGCTCTTCTGGAACGGCCAGGCCTTCGGCGACGCGGCCCTCGAGCCGATCGGGAAATTCGCCGCGGCGCAGGCGCGCTACATGGATGCGAAGGAGCTCGAGCTCGCGCCGTTGCGGCGCTGGCTGAAGCTCGCCGGCACGCAGCTCTGGGACCTGGGCGTGCTGCGCGAGCTGCGGGCGCGCACCAAGACGAAGACGCGCAAGGCGCGCTGAGCAAGGAGCACGCAGGACGATGACGAACACGGAGGAGCTCACGCTGCTGCGCCACACCGTCTCGACGCTCGCCTACCGCGCGTCGAAGGTGCTGCGCGACTTCCCGGACACCGCGGCCGCACAGCGCATCGCACCCGACTCGCGCACGCCGCTCGAGATCGTCTCGCATCTTGGCGACCTGATGCGCTGGGCGGAGAGCCTCGCGCATGGCGAGAGCCGCTGGGATCCTCGACCGGCGAGCGAGTGGTCCGTGGCCTGCGAGGACTTCTTCACGGGGCTCGCTGCGCTTGATTCCGCGCTCGCGGCCGCCGACCCGCGCGCGCGGGCGCCGGGGCAGATCTTTCAGGGTCCGATCGCCGATGCGCTCACGCACGTCGGGCAGCTAGCGCTCCTGCGCGGTGCGGCGGGTTCGGCCGTGCGTCCGGAGAGCTACGCGCGCGCGGGGATCCAGATCGGGCGGGTGGGGCGCGAACAGCCACCGCCGAGCGCGGAGTTCGACGGCGACGCCAGTCGGCGAGCGCCGAAGGCAGGCTGAGCGCGGGTTCGCGTACCCGCCTCGCCTATCCGCGGTCGCTCACTTCGGCGCGTCGATCAGAGCGTCGAGTTCGTCGATCAGAGGTTGCACGTCGAAGTGCGCGGTGGTGGACCAGCCGTAGCTCGCGCGCATGGCGCAGTAGTGTGCTCGCGCTTCGCCGTAGCGGCCCGACTCGAGCAGGCGCTCGCGCATCACGCTGCGCGTGGTCTCTACGAAGGCTCGACGGGCGAGCGCCTCGTAGCCGATCCACGGGAGTACGACGAGCAACACGAAGCACGCGGCCGCGCGGATGCGCATGCGGCGCCAGCGCAGCTTGCGCTGGGCGTGCGCGCCGCTCTTCAGGTCGGCCAGCGTCTGCTTGGCCTTGGTGCGCGAAGGCTGCAGGACGAGCACTTCCTCGTAGGCCTTGCAGGCGAGCGGGTACGACTCGCGCGCGATCAGGACAGCGGCGAACTGCTCGAGGCCTTTCACCGCCGCGTCGTGGTCGCCGGCTTCGGCGCGCGCATGCGCGAGGCTGCGCGCGTGCTCCCAGCTCGTGCCCTGGAGCTTCTCGAGGCGCTCGAGCACGGAGACGACCTTGCGGTGCAGTCCGGGCTTGCGGTAGATCGCGATCAGCGCCTTGCCGTCGGCGAGCGCATCCTTGTCGCGGCCCTCCTCGAGCGCGAGCTCGAAGCTCTTCTCGAAGGCGTAGGGATTGCTCTCGTCGAGGTCCTTGAGGCGCGCGAGCGTCTCGCGCGCAGCCTCCTGCTCGGAGTTCTCGAGTTGCAGGTGCACGACGAGCTTGAGCGCCTCGGTGGCCTGCTCGAGATCGCCCATCTTCTCGGCCAGCATGGCCTTGGTGCACAAGAGCGCGAGGTGGTGCGGGTTCTGCTCCAGCGCGTGCGCGAGCAGCGCCAGCGCGCGCGTACGGTCGCGGCGCGCGAGCTCGAGGATGCGCGCGTTGAGGTCCGCGACCGCGACAGGCCGGATCGCCTGGCTCTTCGCGAGGTCGGCGAGCAGCTGGTAGACCTCGAAGCGTTTCGTCGGGAAGCGAGCGACGATGTCGGTCACGCTGCGCGCGCCGTCGAGCAGCTTCACCACCTCGGCCTGGAAGCGCGCCTTGTGCTCCTCGGCGGGCACGCGCGGCGCTCGCGCGACCATGTAGTGCGAGGAGTCGGAGGGCAGGTGCTCGCGGATCATCGCCCAGTGGTCGGAGCGCCGTGCGGACTCGAGTAGCAGGGGGTTCGCAGGCAGCGCGAGTGCGAGCGCGCGCTCATCGGCGTCGAATACGTCGGAAGGGCCTTCGACCTCGGCGAACTCGAACTTGCGAGCGCTCGCGGCGAGGACCTCGCACGCGTCGTCGACCAGGCGCGCCTTCACGATGCCGGCGAGGTCCTCGGCAGAGAGCGCCTGCGCGTCGACGAGTGCCGCGCACAATCCCTGGCCGCGCTTGCGGCTCTTCTTCGCCTTCTCGAGCGCGGCCGGCGCGACCACGCCGCTCGCGAGCAGGTAGTCGACGAGCGAGGCCCGCCCCGGGTAGCTGATCAGCGAGAGCTGGCCCTTCGCGAAGAAGAGATGCGACTCTCCCGCCTCGTCCCGCACCGTCAGGAGCCCGGTCTTGGTGGCACCCTCCAGGTTCTGGAGCAGGTTCGTGAGGTCGAGCGTGGAGAGGTCGCCGTGGAGGCCCATCGAAGGAAACGCGGTCGTCCGGTGCGACTCTTCGGCCGCGTCGGCCGCGGCGGTTGATCTCCCGAGAGAAAGTTGTCTTCGGTGGGGCGAGGAAAGGACTTCCGACGCGCACGTGTCCGCGAACGAGGAGGCGGCAGCGCTACGGGGGGAGGCCAGGGCACGGAATAGGCAATCGGAGGGTTGCGCATGGCCGGGGTTCGGGTAATATGCAACCATGTGGTTGCGCATGGGGCGCGACCCGAACGACCCAGGGAGAATCAAGACATGCACACGACCACCGACAGCATCCACAAAGAGATCGTCCTGCGCGCCCCGCGCACCCGTGTCTGGCGCGCGCTCACCAACGCAACCGAGTTCGGGGCCTGGTTCGGCGTCAAGCTCGACGGCGAGATCAAGCCCAAGGCGCGCCTCAAGGGACCGCTCACCAGTTGCGGCCACGAGAACGTGACCATGGACATGCTGATCGAGCGCGTCGAACCCGAGCACCTCTTCTCGTACCGCTGGCATCCCTATGCGCTCGACCCGAAGGTCGACTACTCGAGCGAGCAGCGCACGCTGGTCGAATTCCAGCTCGAGGAAGTGAAGCAGGGCACGCGCCTCACGGTCGTGGAGTCGGGCTTCGACCAGCTTCCGCCCGCACGCCGCGAACTCGCCTTCCCGATGCACGAGGGCGGCTGGGTTGCTCAGCTCAAGAACGTCGAGCGCCATGTCGCGTCGCGCTAGCTCTGCCGCCCTTGCGAGCGGTGCGCCGGTCTTCGCCGCACTCGGAGACGAGACGCGGCTGCGGATCGTCGCGCAACTGTGCCGCGGCGGGCCGGCCTCGATCGCAGGGCTCACGGAGGAATCCGGGGTCACGCGTCAGGCGGTGGCGAAGCACCTGCACATCCTCGAAGACGCGGGGCTCGTGCACGCGACGCGCTCGGGCCGGGAGAGCAGCTGGAGGCTGCTCCCCGGCGGCCTGGCGGACGCGCGCGCCCGGCTCGACCGCATCTCCGAGCAGTGGGATGCCGCTCTGGAACGCTTGCGTGCATTCGTGGAGGAGGATCCGAAGGCCTGAGCGGTTCGAATACCGGGCAGGAGGCGGCGTAGCAAGCCGCCATGTTGGGACCCCTGCGAGCTCTGCGAGTCGTGCGCGCCCTGCGCTTCCTGTTCGTCGGACCCTGCGTGCTGCTGGGGCTCTTCGTGGTCAACGCGATGACCTACCACGGCGAGTGGTGGGTGCGCTGGGCGGCACTCGGCATCGGCATCGCCTGGGTGTTGTGCCTGTTCCGTGTGCTGCGCGCCGCGATCCTCCTCGGCGGGCTCGCTGCGCTCGTCGCCTGGGTCGGGAAGCGCCGCACGCAGAGCTTCTGACCGGCGAAGGTCTCGACTGAAGGAACGCGGCCGCCCGGACTCGAGGTCCGGGCGGGCGCGCGCTTTCGAATCGGCGACTACCAGGCGACGCAGCGCGTTGCCGACGTTCCAGGTTGCCTGGCGGCGCCGCGCAGAAGGTCGCGCTCGGATCGCGTAGTAGACCTGGTAGCTGCGCGTGCTGCCCGTGGCGATCGGATCGCCAGCTGCGCGGAGCGCGCGGAGATCGAGAGGCCGCCGCTCGGCGGAAGCTCACGCTGCCGCCGCTCGCCGGACTCGGTAGGGCCGCTGGGCTGCCACCGACGCAAGCGCACGCCGTCGCCGAAGACCGCCGGGGTGGCGAGGTCCTGGTCACCCTGCACCAGGATGCTGAAGGCCGTCGACGGCTCGCCCGAGCTCGAGAGCGCGAGCGTGTCGGGCGTCGTCGTGCCCGGGCGACGAGCAGTGGCCCGCAGCGTTCTGCGAGTTGCCAGCCGCGTCCGTTCGTGCCGACGTCGCTGCCCGGGCACGCGACCGCGTTGGTGCCGTCACCGGAGTAGCACGGGAACGCGACGCCGCCTTCGCACTCGTCGGGGATGCCGTTCGAGTTCGTGTCGACGGTCGTTCCGTGCGCGAGGTCGCAGGCGTCGGGCACCGTGTTGTTGTTGCAGTCAGGAGCTCCGAGCGCGAGGCGCAGGCGTCGCCGACGCCGTCGCCGACGCAGTCCTGCTGCCCCGGATTCGAGACCGACGCGCAGTTGTCGCACGCGTCGCCAACCTGGTCGCCGTCCGCGTCGGCCTGCGAGAGGTTCGCGGTCGAGGGGCAGTTGTCGATGCAGTCCGCGACGCTGTCGCCGTCGGAGTCGGAATCGGAGACGCCGCAGCCGCACTGGCCGGGAGAGACCTTGAGCGGGTCGCTCGGGCACAGGTCGTTGCAGTCGGCTGTGCCGTCGCCGTCGGAGTCGGTGTCGGCGGTGCCGCAACCGCACTGGCCGGGGAGCGATCTTCGCAGGATCGTTCGGCCCTCGGTCGTTGCAGTTCGGAGCGCCGTCGCCGGCGCTGTCGGTGTCCGGGGTGCCGCAGCCACAGAGGCCCGGTGCGATCTTCAGCGGATCGTTGGGGCAGCCGTCGTTGCAGTTCGGAGTGCCGTCGCCGTCGGAGTCCGCGTCGGAGACGCCGCAACCACAGAGGCCCGGTGCGATCTTGAGCGGATCGTTGGGGCAACCGTCGTTGCAGTTCGGAGTGCCGTCGCCGTCGGAGTCCGCGTCGGAGACGCCGCAGCCGCAGATGCCCGGTGCGATCTTGAGCGGATCGTTCGGGCAGCCGTCGTTGCAGTTGGCGGTGCCGTCGCCATCGGAGTCCGCATCGGAGACGCCGCAGCCGCAGATGCCCGGTGCGATCTTGAGCGGATCGTTGGGGCAGCCGTCGTTGCAGTTGGCGGTGCCGTCGCCATCGGAGTCCGCATCGGAGACGCCGCAGCCGCAGATGCCCGGTGCGATCTTGAGCGGATCGTTGGGGCAGCCGTCGTTGCAGTTGGCGGTGCCGTCACCGTCGGTGTCCGCGTCGGGGACGCCGCAGCCGCACTGGCCCGGAGCCGTCTTGTTCGGGTCGTTCGGGCAGCCGTCGAGGGCGCAGGTGTTGTTCGGGTAGCCCGGGTCGCCTGCGCCGTCGCCGTCGGTGTCGGTGCAGTTGTCGCACGCGTCGCCGAAGGCATCGCCGTCCGCGTTCGCCTGGTTGGTGTTGGGGATGCTCGGGCAGTTGTCGCTAGCGTCGGGGACGCCGTCGCCGTCGCTGTCCGGGTTCCCCTGGTAGTAGAGCACTTCGACGTCGTCGATGGCCCAGCCGCCGAGCTCGAGTCCGCCGTCGGATTGCAGCTGGAACTCGAGCTGCACGTTCGCATTGTTGTCGGCCACCGGGCCGAGCTCGACCTCCTGCGTCGACCACGAGGTGTCGAGCATGTTCGAGCCGTCGGGGTTGGACCAGACTTGGGTTCCGTTCACGAGGATCAGCGCGCGGTCGTAGACGCCTTGCTCGACCGACAACCAGCGCTTGAAGCGCAGGCGCGTGCCCCACTTGCCGGAGAGGTTGATCGAGGGCGAGCGCAGGTAGTTGTGGACGTCGGTGCCGTAAGCGCCCTGCGGGGCCGAGCCGCTGATGCCAAGATCATTCGCCCAGCAGCGTGTCGGGCTCGCAGCGGCACCCGGATCGACCCAGTGGACGCCGGAGGCGGTGCCACTGCGGCCGGCCGGCACGCCGTGCTGCCAGTCGTCCTCGTGGTTCGCCGTGTCGTTGTAGGACGCGTGCGTCCAACCATTGCTACCGGTGGTCTCGAAGTTGTCGGAGTAGGTTCCCGTGAGCGTGCCGATCGCGAACGCAAGCGGGGCCGAAGCGCCGGCTGCGGGATAGGTGACCGTGTGCGAGCCGCTGTCGGTCGCGCTGAGGTAGTAGTCGACGCGCGCGCCGCCCGACTGGCCGGGGATCGCCGCGGTCCAGAGGTTGCCGGCGCCCTGCGTCATCGGCAGCGTGGTGAATGCGAGGCCATTGCGGCGGTAGCGCAGCGTGACCGAGGTCAGCGGGGGCGCGAATTGCGCCACGACCTGTGCGGAGACAAGGTACGGTCCGACCTCGTCCGTCGTATCGGGGAGGTCGGTGACGTTGCTGATCGAGACCGCGGGCAGCGTGAAGCCGGGGAAGCCCTGGTCGCGGAAACCGGCGTCGATGTCGGCGTAGTGCGGCGTGCCGTTGTTGATGTTGCCGTCGTTGTCATCGAGCGTCAGCCACTGCGTTTCGATCACGGAGTCGATCTGCGCCTGGTTGTAGCCGTTCATCCATCCCAGGAAGAGGCCGTTCGCGATCGCATCGCCGAGCGCGTTGCCGTTCGTGGTGTTGAGGTGCGTGCGGATCTTCCACGCGGCGCCCATCCAGACCTCGCCGTCGGCGTGCACTTCGCCGTAGCAGCCCCCGCTGCCGTCGCCGCAGTACTGCCGTGTGTTGAGGCCGTTTCGCACGTTGCAGCCCGAGCCGCAGAAGTCCAGGCCGACGATCGGGTCGTCATAGGAGTACATCGACCAGACGTCGGCGTTGCCCTCGCCCATGCCGTCGCCGCCGTTGCCCGTGCTGTAGAGGTCGTTCAGCCAGTGACCCGTCTCGTGCGCGACGACGGTGGAATAGGCGGTGTTCGGGCAGTTGCCTCCGGCGGCGAAGAAATTGGTCGAGACGCCGTCGTAATACGCGTTGCAGGTCTGCGCGAGGTTGACGTTCGCCACCGCGACGAAGTCCGCGTGCGAGTCGGTCGGGTCGACCGATCGCAGCCAGTCGCGCAGGTGATTCACCGCGATGAACGCATTCGCCTGCGAGGTCACCGTGGCGCTCGAGGAGGGATTGAGCGTCACGGTATTGGCCTGGTTGGGCTGCAGTGTCTGATTCACACCGTACGAGGCGCCGGTATTGTTGTGGACGTTGTTGAAGGTGCCGACGTACGTGAACGTGCAGGAGAGGGCCGTGGTGATGCCCGGGAAGGTGAAGTTGCCGTTCGCATCGGTGTAGACCGTGCCGGCCGAGCTCTGCACGCGCGCATACTTCAGGATCTGCGCGGTCTCGGGGTTCGTGGGCAGGTCCGGCGCGAGGCCCGGCGAGGCCATGCTGCTGACCGTTCCGCTGACATCGAACTCGTGCACGCTGCTCTCGCGGCGCAGGACCTGACCGTCGAGCGCGCCGATCGAGTAGCGGAAGCCCAGCGGGACGCTCGTGCCGTCCTCGCGGCGGACATCGATGCGCCAAGCCAGGCGCGCCACGCGGCGGTTGCCGGAGAGGACGGGCTCGATCACGAGTTCGGCCTCGCTGGCGCGCGTGGATTCGATGCGCTGGTCCGCAAGGAACTGGGCGCGCGCGGCGGCCTGCGCGGCCTCGGCCGGCAGTGTGGGGCGCACCGAGAAACCGTCGAGGCCGGTGAGCGCCGTCGACTGCAGCGAGAGCAGGCGACCTTGCGCATCGAAGAGCACATTCGCGCCGCCGCCGACGACCCGGACGCCCGCGACCGACTGGTCGAAATGCACCGTGTACTTGTCGCTCGAGTCGATCTGGCCGAGCGGGAGGAAGCTCACGCGCTCCCGGCCGAGCGTCGCCACGTCGAGCGCGAAGAGCTCGCGCGTGTCCTGGATCGCGCGCCGCGCGAGCGGCACGAAGTCGGCGTCGCTGTGCGGCACGAACGCGGGCACCGCGCTGCCGCCGTAGAGCAGGTTCGTCTCGCCCGTGCGCGGGTCGGCGACCACGCGCCACTGCGGGCCGTTCCCTTCACGCCAGCGAGCGAGGGCGCCCTGCGCCGCGGGAGCCTGGCCCGGGATTCCGTTGGTGGGCGACGCTTCCGCAAGGCCGGCGCCGAGGACGGAGAGCAGGAAGACAGGCAGGAATGCGCGTGTTTTCATGTCAGAGATGGGGGGGGCGAGGCCGGTGGTTCGATCCCCAGGCAGGGACCGCGGTAGTGGCCGAGTATGGATGCGCCAGGGCGAAGTGTACCCCGGACTGGCGCAGCGCGGGGCGCGGCCGGCAGCGGTTCGAACCTGGATCAGGTGGGCCCGCTTACCCAGATTCGCCGAATTCGAAATCGGCCCGCGCGGTGCTAGGACCGCACTCTCCGAGCTGTCGCACACCGAATACGCCGAGCCGAACGATGAAACTGCTGATTCTCGGCACCCTTGCGATGATTGTCCCGGTGGGCGCGCTGTGCGCCGGCGAGCACTCCGACGCCCCCACGGTGCTGCTCGTGCCTCCCGCAGAGCCCGCCCGACTCGCGTCGTCCTCGACCTGGCCCTGGACCCCGGCACCTCTGCCCGAAGTGCCCAAGTGGGGCGAAGGGGAGGGCCGCAGCTACCTCATCGCGGCGCTCGACATCGTCGGGTTCGAGCTCGCGCTCAACATGTTCAACCGCGAGTTCAACTCCGAGGACGTGTACCGCTCCAGCTTCTCGAGCATCTCGGACAACCTGAGCCGAGGCTGGATCATCGACAACGACCCCTTCGCCACGAACCAGTTCCTGCACCCCATTCAGGGCGCGATGTACCACGGGTTCGCACGATCGGCGGGACACGGCTATTGGGTTTCGCTCGCCTACGACTTCGCAGGCAGTGCACTGTGGGAGGTCGCGGGCGAAACAGGACCGCCTTCGCTCAACGACCAGATCACGACCAGCTTCGGGGGCAGCTTCCTCGGCGAAGTGATGTTCCGCATGTCGAACTACTACCTCGAGACCGGCGGCGAGCACCCGAGCTGGTTCCGCCGATTCGGCGCAGGCGTGATCGCACCCTCCGCGACCTTCAATCGCATCGCGTTCGGCGATCGCTTCGACGGCATCCTCCCCAGCCACGATCCGGCGGTGTACACGCGCGTCGGGATCGGGTGGAGGCAGAACGACAAGCTCGGACACGCGGATGGCGCGAGCGCCGGGCCACGCGAAGCGACCGTCGTGGACGTCGTGATGGACTACGGCTTGCCCGGCAAGCCGACCTACGAGTACACGCGTCCCTTCGACTACTTCCACTTCGAGGCCAGCGCGGCCTCCAGCACCAACTCGATGCCCGAGGACGTCATGGTCCGCGGCCTGCTCGCGGGCACGAGCTACGAGTGGGGGAATTCGTATCGCGGCGTGTGGGGGCTCTACGGCGGCTACGACTACATCTCGCCCGAAGTCTTCAGTGTCTCCTCCACCTCGCTCTCCCTGGGCACGACAGGTCAGTGGTGGTTCACGGATTCACTCGCGCTGCAGGGCACGCTGCTCGGCGGCGTGGGCTGGACGGCCGCGGGAACCGTGGCCGACGTGCAGGAGGAGCGCGACTACCACTACGGTGTCAGCCCGCAGACACTCGGCGCGCTGCGCTGCATCTTCGGCAACGTTGCGGTGCTCGACATGACCGGTCGCGGCTACTACCTGAACGCGGTGGGCACGAACTCGAGCACGGACTACGAGACGATCCTGCGCGCCAAGGTCGCGCTCACCCTGCGCGTGTTTGGCCAGCACGGACTGGGGATCCAGTACGTCACGTCCAGTCGCGACGCGCGCTACACCGACTTCGTGGACACGAACCAGTCGATCGCGGCGATCAGCCTGTTCTACACCTACATCGGCGACACGCAATTCGGCGCGGTCGATTGGCGCTAGGCCTCGCACTAGAACCCGGCGCTGATGCCCACGACGAGCTCGCCGTCGAGCACGTCGAAGGTCGGGCGCCAGGCGAGTCCACGCGAACGCCTGTCCTCGTAGATCGTGGGGCGGTTCTCGGATTCGCTGCCGTAGTGCGCGTCCCAGACCCAGTTCGTGAACAGCACGCCCAGCAGCGCGCCGCAGGTGACGTCCGAGCTCCAGTGGTGGTTGGAGGCGATGCGTTCCCAGGCTGAGAACACGGCGGGCGCGTAGAGCAGGGCGTCGGTGAAGTGGAAGGAGTTGTCGCCCGGTTCATGCAACTCGCGCACGATCAGCGTCGTCGACGCAAACGCCCAGGATGTGTGACCCGAGGGAAACGACTTGTTGTCCCTGCCGTTGGGGCGCTCGCGTCCAACCGCGCTCGCGATCAGCTGCTGCGCGAAGACGACGCCCGCGAGGGACTCGGCCACCACCTCGAACTTTCGGCCGCCGTCGCCCTGTCCCCATTGGACGATACCCAAGGTCACGGGAATCGCGGGGAGCACGACCTGCAAGATGCTCGCGACGGACTTGGTCGAGGAATCGAGCGAGCGATTCTCCTCGTGCTTCTGGATCTGGTCGTCGTAGGCGAAGCTCAACGGAATCGTTCCCAGGAGGAAGGCTTCCGGAACGAGCGACACGGGCTGCTGGTATTGCGCAGCCAGCGCACCGCCTTGCACTCCGCCCTCGAAGTGGCGCGACCAGCGTGTGTTGGACGGCGACGAAGCGCAGCCCTCGAGGGCGAGTGCGGCACACACGCTGGCGCACGACGCGAAGACACGAAAAGAGGGTCTTCGCATGACTTGCAGACTACTCCCGCGATGCAACACGCAGCAAGAGCGCTGGCTTCGATGTGCACGCGCACGAATCATGCGCTGTCTCGCGCCTCGAGCACGAGGCGTTCGAGTTACCTAGTTCCACCGAGCGACGCGCGCGCCTACTTCTTGCGCGCGTACTCGAACTCGAGCACCTTCGTGTCGCTCTCGCCGATCATCATGTCGTGGACCTCGAAGGTCCACTTGTCCTGGCCGAAGCCGCGATAGATGTAGCGCACGGCCTTGTCCTGTTCCGGCGTCATGGGCTCGTCGATCGTGCCCCACAGGATCAGGTTGTCGCCGCTCTGGTCGAAGTGGCCGGAGGCAGTGTTCAGCGTCGTCTGCAGGCTGTCGCACGCGGCGGAGACGTAGCGCTCCTTGAAGTTGTCGTAGCCGAGGATCGTGGTGCTGTCGACCTTGCGGCCGAACATCTGGATCGAGCTCTTGAGCTGCAGCCACTTGCCTTCGACGAGCCAGCTCACCTCGGCGTTGCCCTTCGTCTCGACCGGCGGCTTGCTCGGGTCCATGCGCATGCGCATGGTCATCTCGTAGCTGCCGAGCAGTTCCTTCAGTCGTGCGTGCGCGGGACCCGCCTTACAGGTCGCCATCCAGCGCGCCATTCCGCCGTCGGCGTCCTTGGACAACGCGTGGGTGAAGCGTTCGGTCTTGGCGTCCTGCATCAGGAAGGCGCCGGCGCTGAAGGCGATCATGGAGAGAAGGCAGGCGGGGATGAGCTGCATGATTCAGTGTTCGGGGGTCGGGGGAGCGGGATCCGCCGCGAGCACGAGCGCTGCGGCGTGTGCGGTGAAACAACTTTGGCGTTCGCCGCTGCGTTGCGCGGCGAGCACGTGCTGGGCCTGCGCGCGCAAGCCGGAGGCTGCGCTCGCCATCGGGAGCACGCACGCGGCGAGCAGCAGGAAAAGTGCGGCGCTCGCCACGCGTACGCGCGCGAGCGAGGGGGCGCGTGCGCGCTCGAGGTGCGCGATGCGCAGCACCAGCTCGTTGCGCCGGCCGAGGAAGGAACGCACCCCGGCGTGCTCGGGATCGAGCAGCAGTCCGCGCGCGGCGTGCACCAGCGTCTCGCGGTACGACCCGGCGGCCGCGCCGAGGCTGCGCGCGACGCGCTGGTCGCAGCCGAGCTCGCCCAGGGCGTGGATGCGCGCCGTTGCGAGCCATACCAGCGGGTGGAACCACACCAGGGCACGCACGCAGGCGCACAGCTCGTCGAGCCACAAGTCGCCGCGTTGCAGGTGCGCGAGCTCGTGCAGCAGCGCGTGCTCGTCGCTGCGAGCGGGTGCGCGTCCCGTCCAGCTGCGCGGGAGCAGCAAGACCGGGCGGAAAAGACCCAGTACGGCGGGGCTCGCGAGGCCCACGAGTGTCCCGATGCGGGGGACTCGGGGAGCTCCGCCGCGGCGGACGCTGCGTTCGAGGGCGCGCTCCCACGCGCGCGGCAGCTCGAGCCGTTCGATCTGCGCGCGCAGGCGCACGCGCCGCACGGCGCGCAGCCCAAGGAGCACGAGTGCGCCGGCGATCCAGCCCGCGCCGAGCAGCCCAGCCGTTCCAGCGCTGGGCGCGCCTTCCGCGGCAGCCAGTGCGCGCTCGCCCAGGCCTTCCGTCACGCTCCAGGGCGAAACCAGATCGGGTGGCAGAAAGAATCGCAGCAGAGCGATCAGCCAGAGCACCTGCAAGAGCTGCGGCCAGACGCGGCGCGCGAGTAGCCGATCGGCCGCCCAGGCGAGGAACAGCAGCGGCGTCGCCTGCAGCGTCACTGCGAGGGCCCAGCTAGCGGCGTCCACGCTTCTTCTCCTTGCGCTCGAGCGCAGCGATCCAGCCCTCGAGCTGCTTGCGCTCGGACGCGCCCAGGTGCTGGTCTTCCGCGAGCTGCGCGAGGAGCGGCCCGGAGGCGCCCTCGAAGACGCGCTCGACCATGCGGCGCACGGCGTTGCGCTGCGCTGCGCGCTGCTCGATCGCGGGCTCGAACCAGGTCGTCTGGCCCCGCAGTTCCGCGCGCACGAGGCCCTTCTCCTGCATGCGCACGAGCATGGTCTTGAGCGTGTTGTAGGCCCAGTCCTCGTCGGCGAGCCGCTCGAGCAGTGTGCGCGCCGGTGCGGGGTGCCCGCGCCAGAGCGCGTTCAACACCTTCCACTCGGCATCACTGGGTAGGGGGGTCTCGCGCGGCATGGCGCCACGCTACCACAAGTGTGGTAGGCGTCAAGAGGGTTCCCTGGCTGCCCACGTTTTGCGACGATCGGCCGCGTGAAGCTCCTCGCGGTCCTCCTCCAGTTGATCCCCGACACGACCGGGACTTCGAACACCGACGGGAGCAAGCACGCCTGGTGGCAGGACCTGACCTTCAAGAACCTGATCCTGCTGGTCGCGGTGATCTTCATCGCCTGGGTGGTGTCGCAGCTCGTGCAGAGCGCGCTGACGCGCACCTTCAAGCGCCGGAAGTCGGCCGATCACGGCGGGCAGATCGTGGTCAAGCGACTGGCGCACTACCTGATCATGGGCGCGGGAGTGTTCCTGGGCCTGAATCTGGCCGAGTTTCCGCTGACCTCGTTGTTCGCGGCCGGTGCGGTCTTCGCCGTCGTGATCGGCTTCGCGCTGCAGAACCTCTCCGAGAACTTCGTCGCGGGCTTGATCCTGATGATCGAGCGCTCGATCACGCCCGGCGACGTACTCGAGGTCGAGGCGCGTGTCGTGCGCGTGCTGAAGATGGGGATCCGCGCCACGGTGGCGCGCACGCGCGACGACGAGGACATCATCATCCCCAACTCGCTCCTCGTGACCTCGACGGTCAAGAACTTCACGTTGCGCGATTCGCTCTACCGGCTGCGCGCGACCATCGGGGTGGCCTACTCCTCGGACATGAAACTCGTGCGGCGCGTGCTGGAGGAGACCAGCGACGGCTTTCCCGAGCGACACGCGTCGAAGGAGCCGCGCATCCTGCTCACGGGCTTTGGTTCGAGCTCGGTGGACTGGGAGGTTTCGGTCTGGATCGAGGATCCCTGGCACTCGCGCTGGATGCACTCGAAGCTCAACGAGGCCATCTGGCATGCGTTGCGGCAGGCGGGCGTGACGATCGCCTTCCCGCAGCTTGACCTGCACGTCGATCCGGAGCTCCTGGCCGCCCTGCGCGCGACGCCCCCTGCCGGTTCCTAGCCGCGCTCAAGAATCGCGTCGGTCGCTGCCGAAGGGGGAGGGTTCGGGTTGGCGCTCGCGCCCCGGGCCCGCCACAGGAGTGTCCAGATGAACGAAATCAAGCTCAACCCCTCGGTACAAGACGCCCTCGTCAACGCCGCACACGACCCGTTCTGGCAGATCGTCGCCGGCGTGACCACGCTGGTCTTCGTGCTTGCGAGCCTGCGGCTGTGCTCGAAGGCCGGCTACCACGCGCTCTTCGGCCTGCTGCTGCTCGTGCCGGTCGTGAACGTGTTCGTCTTCCTGTTCCTCGCCTTCTCGCGCTGGCCGATCGAGCGCGAGCTGCGCGAGTTGCGCAGCGTGCAGCAGACCGCGCGCCGCGTGGACCAGGATCGCCTGCGCCGCGCCGCCTGAGTGGCGCTAGTCGATCAGCACGCTCTCGGAAGCGAGCACGAAGAGCACCTCGCCCGCCTCGCGGTGGCGCGTCAGCAGGTCGACGCCCTTTTCGCGCAGTCGCTCGAACGTGAGGCCCATCACGATCAGATCGGCCTTGGCCGAGTGGACCGAGACGAGCGCGCGGAAGTCTTCGCCCGACTTCACGGTGTGGAAGCGTACGTTCTTGCGCGAGACGGGGATGCGACCGGCCTCGATGCGCTCCACGAACTGGCGCTGCTGCGCGTCGACGTCGGTGTCGGGGAACGCGGCGAAGACGCTGATCTCGGCGTCCTCCCAGTCGGCGTGGCCGACCAGGATGTAGACCAGCAGCATCATCAGGGTCGCGTTCTGCGTGTCGTGCCAGGTGAGCCAGACGTGGATGCTCTCGCGCTTGCCGAAGCGCCGCTCGCCGTGCCGCAGGAAGAGCAGGTTCTTCTTCGAGGCGGCCGCGAAGAGCGCGCTGCGTACCACGGCTTCCACCACCTCGACCGGCTCCGATTCGGAGAAGTCGAAGAGCACCGTGTTGTTCTCCACGCCCGAGACGCCGGGCATCTGCAGCGTCATCGTCAGCGCCGAGGCCATCGAGGGGCTGATGATCGTGCCCGCGAAGATGGCCGGGAACTCGCGCGAGCAGATCTCGACCAGCTCCGCGCGCATCTCCTTGCTGAGCTGGGCCATCTGCTCGTCGAGCTCGCCGCGCACGAGGCGCAGGTAGGTCCCGAAACCGTGGCGCTGGCAGAGCCACTCGAGCAGCCGCAGCCCGTCGCGACTGCCGGTAGTGACGCGCGGCTCGAGCAAAACGATGCTCGGGCGCCAGTCGCGGCCCGTGTGCCGCGATTGCCAGCGCTGCAACTGCACGTTCATGCGCCGCGTGGCCTGCTGCATCGCACCGCGCAGGATCGACTGCAAGTCCTGCCCGCCGGTGGCGGCCTGCGCGAAGCCCGTGATCCAGTACAGCCCGGCCATCGTGCCCAGCGAGAGCACGGCGAAGACCGGGTCCATCTGGAACATCATCAAGAGGCAGATCAGGCCTCCAAAGAGGCTGATGTACCAGCGTGAACGGAAACTCGGCCGGTAGCTCGGGCTGGCGGCGAAGTGCTCGAGGAAGCTCACCGCGCACAACGCGCCATAGGTGACCATGAAGAACATCGAGACGAGGCGCGCCACCGCATCGACGTCGCCGAGCATGGCCGTCACGAGCGCGATCCCGATCGTGAGCACGGTCGCGTTGCGCGGCTCGTTGTTCTTCTTCGAGCCCTTCGAGATCCAGCGGTTCAGGCCGCCTGCGGGCAGGCAGTCGTCCTTGCCGAGCGCCTGCAGCGTGCGCGGTGCGACGAGGATCGAGCCGAGCGCCGAGGAGAAGGTCGCACAGCCCAGGCCGATCGGGATGATCGGCGCCCAGAGCGCGATGCGCGACATCACCAGCTGGTCTTCGGCGAGCAGCGCGGGCGGAGCCGCGGACGCGAGCTTCCACACGATCGCCATGTAGATCAGCCCGCCGGCTACCGTTGCGCCGAGCGTGCCGAGCGGGATCGAGCGGCCCGGGCGCTTGAGATCGCCCGACAGTCCCACACCAGCCGTCATGCCGGTGAAAGCAGGGAAGCAGATCGCGAAGACGAGGAAGAAGTTGTCCGGATGCGCGACATGCTCGTCGAGCGGCGGAGTCCCGTTCGCGCCGCCGGTCGGGGAGCCGGCGAAGAAGCAGGCCAGCGCGAGACCCAGGATCCCGACCACCGGGTAGAGCAGGCGCACGCCCAGCTCCGCCCCCTTCGAGAGCATCAGCAGCAGCAGGACCACGATCGAGGGGATCGAGATCATGCGCGGATCGAAGGGCATCCCGACCAGGTCCGCGATCGGCTCCGCGAGCGGACGGAAGGCCTCCGCGAAGGCGATCGAGTAGAATGCGACCGAGATCGCCTGCGAGAGGTAGAGCGCGATGCCGATCGCGCTGCCGATGCGCAGTCCGAAGGAGCGCGAGACCACGTAGTACTCGCCGCCGCCCTCGACGCGGCGGTTGGTCGCGATCTCCGACACCGCGAGCGCCGTCGGCACCGTGACCGCGTGGCCGAGGAGGATCACCGCCAGCGCGCCGATCAGGCCCAGATGACCGACCGCGTAGCCAAAGCGCAGGAACATGATCGCACCGAGGATGGTGCTGATCGCGGCCAGGAAGACCGGCGCAGTGCCGAAGCCGTGTCCTGCGCTCGGCTGGCTCGGGAGGGACGCGTCGGGGGGACTCGTGTCGCTCACGCGAAGCAATCTACGGACCCGCGCTGCCCGGAAACAGCCTGCGCTCCCCGCGCAGGCGAGATCACAATCCCTTGCCCCAGTTGCTCTGGCCCCACGAGAACGAGGGTTCCGAGCCCTCGCTCATGAGGAAGATGCGCGGGCGGACATCGTCCTTCTCGACGGTCCAGTCCCAGTAGCGCAACAGGATCTTGTACACCATCAGACCGACCTCGCCCTCGCCCCAGAGCAGGTAGCGCACCGCCTGCGACATCAGGTTGTCGCCGGTGAGCCCGATGAAGAGGCTGACCGGGTCGAGCAGTTCGCTGAGGTAGGCGATCGTGTTCGCAACCGCGTTGGCGCCGTGGACCGTGATGACGAAGTCCCCGTTCATGCGCGCCATATGGAGCGTCAAGGGCGCGAGGAACTCGCTGCGGTTGTCCATCAGGTTGACGTGGAGGAAGGCCAGGGGACCCTCGATCTTGTAGTGCTCGCGCAGGCTGGCGGCCTTCTCCTTGCGTTCGACCTCGGTCGTGCCGCGCAGCGGAACGAGGTGCACCTTGCGCCCGACGATGCCGCGCCAGAGTTCCGCGGTGCCCTCGTCCGCGAGCTGGATCTCCGACACGCGCAGCTCTGTCGCGCGCTGGATGCGACTCAGCCCGCCGAGCACGAGGATCGCGAGCACGAAGCAGCCGCCGATGATGGCGCCCATCGGCCGGCCGATGACGTTGTCGACCAGCGTGAAGGCGAAGACCCCCGTGATGACCCAGAAATAGCCGCATTTCGCGAGGTCGGCGGCGCGCGCTACCAGGCCCGCGCGCGAGCGGAAATCGCCCCAGTGCGCGAGGGCCACAGCCAACGCTGCTGAGAGCATCAGCACCAACACGCCCGTCGCGTAGGCGCTGCCTTGCGCCTCGACGCTGGCGTCGAAGATCCAGGTGATGAGCAGCGAGATGCCGAACAGGATCAGCACCAGCGGCCGCCGGTACGCGGTCCACAGCGGTGCCATCCCAAAGCGCGGGAGGTAGCGTGGGATCAGGTTCAAGAGCCCCGCCATCGCCGACGCTCCCGCGAACCACAGCACGGCGATCGTGCACACGTCGTAGGCGCTGCCCCAGAAATTGCCCAGCAATTCGTGCGCGAGATACGCGATCGCGCGGCCGGCTGCCGGGCCGTCAGCGGCATAGGCCTCGGCCGGGATCAGGAGCGTCGTCACGAAGCTCGAGAGCAGCAGCATCACGCTCATGATCAGCGCCGCGGTGAGCAGCAGCTTGCGCGTGGCGCGGATGCGGCCCTTGGGGGTCGGCGTCGTGGCGTCCTCCTGCGTGCCCTCGACGTGCGGCATGACCGCCACGCCGGTCTCGAACCCGCTCATCCCCAGCGCGAGCTTGGGAAACAGGATCGAGGAGGCGAGCAGCAGCGCGGCCCAGTCGCCGTGCATTTCCAGGCTGCCGGTCCAGTTCCGGAACAACTCGGGGCGGCCGAGGATCTCGACCATGCCGAACCCGAGCACGACGAGGTTGATCAGGATGTAGGGGATCGCGATCGCGATCGCGAGGCGGATCGCCTCGCGAAAGCCCTTCAGGAAGACCCCCGCGAGCAGTGCGAGCAGCCCCACCGTCGCCGCGAAGGAATGCCCTTCGAGGTACGGCTTCAGGACCGGATTCTCGACTGCGTGCTGCGCCGCGTCCGCGGCCGAGAGCGTCATCGTGATCACGAAGTCCGTGGCCGCGAACCCGAGCAGCACGAGCACGAAGACCTTGCCCTTCCAGCCGTGCAGCAGGCTCTCGAGCATCGCGATCGAGCCCTGGCCCGCGAAGGAACGCGCGGCGACCTGCGAGTACACCGGCACGGCGCCGAGCAGGGTCACCGCGACGAGCACCGCGGTCGCGATCGGCGAGAGGACTCCCGCGGCGAGCAGTGCGATGCCGGGCTGGTATCCGAGCGTCGAGAAGTAGTCGACGCCCGTGAGCCACAGCACGCGGTACCAGCGCTCGGGCTTTTCGTGGGCCTCGGCGCCTTCGGGTGCGGCGCCGGCGCGCATCCAACTCGAGACCACGTTCGTGGCCTGCGCGGTGCGCGGTACGGGGAGCGGGGGGAGCCTGAGATCGGTTGCCACGGCGAGAGCCTAGGAAGGAGGCGAGCCGAGGTCGACCCCCGCTCGTCGTTCGAGCGGGAGTCCTTCGCTCGCGCACAGGCGGCCATTCGAGTACAACGATGAATCGGTGACTCCTTCCGACGTGCCACGAACGCCCGTTGACCCGCAGCAGCGGCCCACGGACGAGCCCGAGCCCCGGCCCCGGCCGAGCGGCTTGTTGAGCACGCTGCCCTCTGGCTTCCTCGCCCGGGTGGGGCGGCGCGTGCGCATGTTCGCCCGCATGCGGAGGCTGTACTGGCTGCGCGCGCGCATCCGTTTCGCGCCCAGCGAGAGTCAGCGACTCTTCGTGCTCACGGCCCTGATCGGGGCCTCATGCGGCCTCGCGGCGGTGGCCTTTCACCTGCTGATCCGCGTGCTCGAGATCAACCTGATCGAACGCGCGCTGGACGCGCAGGGGGCCTCGCAGATCTTCTGGACGATCGCCACGCCCACGCTCGGTGGCCTGGCCTGCGGGGTTCTCCTGCAGTACGTGTTTCCCAAGGCGCGCGGCAGCGGCATCCCGGAGGTCAAGGCGATCTTCGCGCAGCGCGGGAGGCAACTGAGCATCCGCAATGCCTTCGGCAAGTTCGGCGTGGGCGCGCTGCAGATCGGCACGGGCGCCTCGCTCGGACGCGAAGGGCCGACCGTGCACATTTGCGCCGGCATCGCGACGGTCTTCGGGCGCGTCACGAAGCTCTCGCCGCGCAACATGCGCCGGCTGCTTCCGGTCGGCGCCGCGGCCGGCATCGCGGCCGCGTTCAACGCGCCAATCGCCGCCGTGACCTTCACGATCGAGGAGATCGTGGGCGACCTCGACAAGACCGTGCTCTCGGGTGTGATCGTCGCCGCAGCGATCGCGGCCGTGATCGAGCGCAGCGTGCTGGGCGAGCACCCGATCTTCGACATCCCGCGCACCTACGGCCTCGAGCACGTCTCGTCGCTGCTCGTCTACGCGCTGCTGGGGATCGCGGCAGCCGGCGTGTCGGTGGTGTTCACAGATTCGCTGCTCTGGCTGCGCAAGCACTTCGGCGAATCGAAGCTGCTGCCCGGCTGGGCCAAGCCCGCCGCGGGTGGTGCGGTCGCGGGAGCGCTCGCGGTCGTGGCGCTGCACTGGTTCGGCACACGGGGCGTGACGGGCGGCGGCTACCTGACGCTCGAGGCGGCGCTCAATGGCCAGGTACTGACCACCACGATGGTCGTCCTGTGCGGCATGAAGATCATCGCCACGGTCTGCTGCTACGCGAGCGGCGGCGCAGGCGGCATCTTCGCGCCGGCGCTCTTCATCGGCGGCATGCTCGGCGGCGCAGTCGGCGCGCTCGACGCGGAACTGCTCGGCCACACCAACGTGATGATCGGCAGCTTCACGCTGGTCGGCATGGGCGCCGTCTTCGCCGGCATCATCCGCGCGCCGATCACCTCCGTGCTGATCATCGCCGAGATGACCGGCGGCTATTCGCTGATCCTGCCGCTGATGATCGCCAACATGATCTCCTACGGCCTCGCTCGCCGGCTGCGCCCCGCGCCGATCTACGACGCGCTGCTCGAGCAGGACGGCATCCACCTGCGCTCGACGACGGGCATGCACGTGCTCGAGGCGATCCCGCTCGAGCAGGTGATGGGCCCCAGGGTCATGCCGATCAGCTTCGAGGAGTCGACACACGCGAGCGACCTCGTCAGCGCGCGCACGCGCCAGGAGGTCTATCCCGTGCTCGAGCACGGCACGGGCCGGCTGCTCGGCCTGGTCACCGACGAGGAGCTCGACATCCTGGCCAAGGAGCACGGGCTCGAGCACTTCCTCAACGCCTCCGACGTGATGCGTCCGCCCGTGAGCGTGCGCCTGCGCGACGATTTGCGCACCGTGCTCGAGACGATGCTCGCGCACCACCTCCGGCGCGTGCCCGTGGTCGACGAGGAGCAGCGCGTCACGGGGATCGTCGACGAGGAGACGATCGCGCGCTCGTACCTGCGCGGCAACACGGCCTGAGCCGCGCCGCGCTCAGGGCCAGCGGATCAGCGTCTCCCCGTTCGCCGAGTCCGCATTTGCGCGCGGCGGAACGGGGAGGCGTGCGAGCTCGACCAGACCGCGGTAGAGCACGAGCTCCTGCACGGCCGGACCGCACGCGAGACGCTCGGAGCGGCCATCGGAGAGGCGCACACATTCGATGCTCGTCGGCAACGCCCCGGTGAGCGACCACAGCGGCTCGAGCCCCGCGGCTCCGCGTGCACACAGCCGGTCCGGCGGCTCGTCGGCGGCCTGGCTCTCGAAGCGAAAGGCTCGCAGCGCATCCAAGCGCACGACCAGCGCGTCGCTGCGCGCGAGAGGAGCGAGCGTCATGCGTGTCGGCAGGCAGCCTGCGCGCGTGGCCACGAGCTCGATCCAGCCCTCCGGCGCGTCCGCGATCTCGAAGCTCCCGTCGGCTGCAGTGTGCGCGCGCATGCGGCTGCGCATGCTGAACTCGCCGGGTCCGCGCTGCGCACCAGCGCGCCCGACGCCGACGAGCGCATCCGTGAGCGGGGCACCCGTCTCGTCGAGCACACGGCCGCGCAGCACGCGCACGCCGCTGCGCTCCAGGCGCAACACGATCCCGATCGTGCCGGCTGCGAGAGCTGTCGAGCGCAGCTCGACCTCGCCGCGTGCAGATCGATCGCGACCCCAGGCGAGCAGCGTGTACGTGCGCGCGGCGAGGTCGCCGAATTCGAACAGGCCTTTGGCGTCCGTGCGCACTTCGAGGCGCCCGCCGAGCAGTCCCTCGGCGAACTCTCGCGCGCTGTTTCCCGGATCGAGCGCGGTTGGGTCCTCGAGGCGCACGCGCCAGCCCTTGAGCGGCTTGCCGTCCGCGTCGACGAGTGCGCCCGCAAGCGCCAGCGCGGGCCCGGGTAGCTCGAGCCGCTCGGGCGGCAGCGTCGGCGCCGTGGGATCGACGCGTTCCCCGTAGCGCGCGAGGATCGCGGGCTGGAAGCCGCGCGTGATCGCGACGAGCGGTGTCTGCGGCACGAACCACGCGCAGTGCAGTCGGAAGCGGCCCTGCTCGCCCGCGTGCGTGCGCGCCGCGCCGAAGACGACCAGTGCGCCGGGAGCGGGCGAGCCGTCGGCGTGCACGACCGTGCCCTCGAGCAGCGGGCCGAGCGATTCCTCGGGCTGCAGGACGATGCGCACGGGGCCCGAGACGGGCAGGACGAACGAGCGCTCGTCGGTGCGCCACTCGGTGAGCGAGGTGCGCAAGCGCAGCTTCGGCACGGCGGGCAGGTCGGTCAGCACGAAACGGCCGCCGGCGCCGCTGCGAGCGAAATAGGACGGGCTGACCTCATCCGGCGCGGTGTCGGGGTGCGCGACGACCAACGCGCCCTCGAGCGGACTCCCCGAGGGATCGAGCACGACGCCCTCGAGCGGCTCGATACGTGCGGCGACCACCACGAGTTCCGTGCCCGCAGCTGCGAGTTCCGCGCGGCCGTAGCGCACCGTCGCCCAGCCCGGCGCGACGATCTCGATCTCGCAGGGCGTGGACTCGACGAGCAGCGAGAACTTGCCCGCGTCGTCGGATGTCGCACTCGGGCGCGGGTCGCGATCGTCCTCGCGCAAGCCGACGCCGAGTCCGGGGAGCGGCGCCCCGTCGACACCGACGACGCGGCCCTCGACGAAAATCCCCTCGGGCAGCGTGCCCGGGAGCTCGGCAGCCGCCTGCGCGGGTGCGCTGCGCGCCGAAGAGGGCGCCTCGTGCACACTCGCCGCGGATTGCGGCGCGTCCGGAGGTTGCGGAGTCGAAAGCGGGCCGGGAGCCTCGCGCTGCGCGAAGTTCCACGCCGCCCAGCCGAGCGCGAGGACGACGAGCAGGAGGAGAGGGAGGATGCGCGGCTTCAAGCGCGTAGACCGGGAATGGCAGCGGGGCGGAGACTCAGGTCTCCGCCCCGCATGTTACTCGTCGAGAGTGCCCTCGTTCAGCGGTTCTCGTACTCGAGCACGTAGTAGTAGGTCGCGCCGTTGCCGGCGTTGGCGTCCGAGATGCGCACGAAGTAGTTGCCGCTCGCGGGCGCGGTCCAGACGAGGCTGTTCGTCGGGAGCGAATCCGTGACGGACTCGGTGAAGACGCCGCTCGTGACGGGCACGCTCGTGCTCGAGGCGACGAGCGTGTCCGTCTCGTCGAGGATCTCGATCAGCGGCGCGAGGTCCGAGCCGTGGCCCGAGAAGTTGAAGCTGCCGTTGCTGTCGGTGGCCGAGTCGGACGCGTAGCAGGAGAAGCGCACGAGCTTGTCCTTGGTCAGCGCCACCTTGTAGGTGTCGACGTCGCCATTCGGATCGATCGCGCCCGAGACGCGCTCGACGAGCGGCGCGGCATCGGCGTCGAGGTCGTTGGGCTCGACCTCGTAGGTCGAGGACTGGAAGCGCGTGAGCTCGAGCCGGTAGTCGGTCAGCGAGGCGGCGCCGGCGACACGGATGTAGAACGTGCCCGTCTCCTGCAGGATCGCGGTCATGACCTGGAAATCGTCGTCGCCGCCCGAGGTGAGGTCCGTTGTGCCGTCGGTCCCCACGAGCGTAACGCTGACGGTGGCGGTCGCGTCCTGCTTGATGCTGGAGTCGAAGCGCTGCAGACGAACCATGTCGCCAGCCTTGCCGCTGAACTTGTAGAAGTCGGTCTCGCCGACGTCGAGCGTGCCCTTGGCGCGGCCGCCGTAGGCGATCGAGTTCGCGGTCGCCGCATCGTCATTGGGCTCGACTTCCGTGCTGCCATTGGCGGCCGAGGTCGTGAAGCTGAGGAAGTACTCGCCCGACATGCCCAGGTCGTACTGGTCAACCGCGAAAAAGTACGTGCCGGGCGTGTCGATCTCGTACTGGATGCCCGAGTCGTAGAAGACGGCGTCATCGTTGCTGAAGAGCTGGGTCGTGCCGTCAGTGTCGTACAGCGAGGCGATGGTGTCGTAGTAGATCGCCGTGTCGTCGTGCACGCCGTTCTGGTACGCCGTGAGCTGGAAGCGCACGACGGTCGGGCTGCTGATCGTGAAGGAGTAGTAGTCGAGCTCGTCCGCGACGTGGTAGCCGTGGATCGTGCCGGTGTGAATCGCCTGCGCCGTGCTGAAGTCGTCGTTTTCGCCGCTCACGCCGCGCGCCTCGGCCTCTTCCTGCATCCCCGGCAGCGAGACGTAGCTCGCGCGCAGGATGTACGCGCCGCCGTCGAGCGTGTCGTCGTCCTGCGTCACACAGGCGTAGTACGTGCCGGTCGCGGGCACCTTGAAGAGCGGGATGTCGAGGTCGTGGTAGCCCCAGCTCCAGCCGTCGCTGAAGTTGCCCGAGAAGTCCTGCTCGAGCAGCTTGGCATTGGCATTGGTGTCGGTGTCGAGGATCGTGAGGCGCGGGATGTTCCCGTTCGTGTCCCAATCCGCCTGGTCGTTGCGTGTGCCGAAGAGCTCGAACTTGACGATCTTGCCGGCGGCGAGCGGGAGTGCGAAGCAGTCGACATCGCCGGCAATCGCGACCGAACCGAGGATCGGCGTGCCGACCTTGAGCGCGTTGGCGGCCGCCGGGGTGTCGTTCGGGACGGTTTCGTCCTCGCTGATCGCGGTGGGGACGCCGCCGCCGCCGCTGCTGCTGCTGCAGGCGGACAGTGCCGCCAGGAGTGCGATGGGTGCCAGGGCGACGAAGCGCAGCTTGGCGGAATGGATGGACTGGGTCATGGGGGCTCTTCCTCGGATTGAAAACACGAATGGACGGCGGACGATGGAGCTCGTGCGGAGGAGCGCGCCTGCAGCCGCAACTCAGCGCAATCCCGCGCCGTTGCGGGACCCTCTGCGCCGATTGCACTGTTTTGCACGCGCTCCGACGAGCGTAGTGCGGCCGTCAACCGCACGCATGCGAGTCTAGCGATCCCCCGCTGGCGGATCAGCAGGCGAATCGCGGAATCGTCGCGAGGAGGTTCCACGACGGCACTCGTAGTTTGTGCCGTGATTCCGGCTTCAAATACGCGGTATCACCGATTGAAGCGAACGGCGGGGCTGAATTCGCCAACTCGCGCGAGCGAGAGTGATGCGAGGCGGGGAGGGAGTGCTCGCACCGCGGTGAATCGGAGTCAGCGCCGCGGAGCACGAGTTCGAGAAAGATGCCGCGCGCAGTCAGCACACCATCCCAGCGACCCGTATTCACGATCCAGGACTGGAATCCGTGAGCCAGTCCGGGCGCGAGCGCAGCTTGAGCAGGCGCCCGTCCGCGGGATGGCGCACGCTGAGCGCCGTCGCGTGCAGGAAGTAGCCTCCGTCGCCCGGCCGCACGGCGTGGATCGGCAGTCCACCCGCGCCGAAGAGCGGATCGCCCACGAGCGGCGCGCCGCAGGCCGCGAGGTGGATGCGGATCTGGTCGGGCCTGCCCGTGATCGGCTGCGCGGCCACGAGCGAACGGTCGTGAGCGTGGTCGCGCGCGAGCACGCGCAGGCGCGTCGTCGACGGCCGGCCACCCGGCTGCACGCAGGAGACATCGAGCGGTCCGTGCGGAAGCGTTCCGATCGGGTGGCGTGCGATGCACGAGACCGGCAGGGCGGTGCCCTGCGCGAGCGCGAGGTAGGTCTTGGTGGCGCTGAAGTCGCGGAACTGCGCCGAGAGGAAGGCCAGCGCGCGGGTGTGCTTGCCGAAGAGCACCAGGCCCGAGGTCCCGCGGCCCAGGCGGTGGACCGGCGAGCTCTGCGCGCGCGCGGGCGAACTGCGCCGCACGACGTAGAGCAGCGTGTTCGCGTGGTACGCGCCGGCGGGCAGCACCTGCAGGCCCGAGGGCTTGTCGACGACGAGCACGTCTTCGTCCTCGTAGGCGACACCGAAGTGGAGCGGCGCCTCGGGCTCCTCCCAGGGCGGGCGATGGAACTCGAGCCGGTCGCCCGCTCGCAACACGCGCTCGCAGTCCGCGACGACGCCGTTGACGAGCACCTGCCCGTCCTCGATCGCGCGGCGCCAGGCGGCGTGCGAGGAGTGCTGGAAGCGCGCGGCGTGGTACGCGAGCACCTGCTCGCCCGCGTCGGCCGGGCGGACCAGGTCACGGTAGGTGTAGCCGTCGTTCTTGGGCACGTTGGCCGGCCATCATGCCCTGTCGGCGGCGCACGTGTGAGGTTCGAGCACCCGGCGACGCGTCCCGCTGTGCGATGATCGCCCCTTGTCGCATCCGCCCGGCCCTCACGGACGAAGGTCCACCCCAGATGAACGCTCTCCGCATCCTTTCGCTGGCCTTCCTGATCCCAGTGGCGCTGCCTTCCTGCAAGTCGGCCATCCCCAACCGCGAGATCCTCGGCCAGGGCTTTCCCGCGGTCGTGGGCGAGTCGCTCGCGGGCGAACGGATGGAGCTGCCCGCGCACTCCGGGCCTGCGGTGCTGCTCGTGGGCTACGCGCAGGACGCCCAGTTCGATGCGGACCGCTGGATCTACGGCCTGCTGCAGGCGAAGCCGACCGCGACCATCCTCGAAGTGCCGACGATCCCTGGACTCTTTCCGCGCGTGGCCTCGGGCTGGATCGATTCGGGGATGCGCAGCGGGATCCCGAGCGAGGACTGGGCTTCGGTCGTGACGGTCTACGGCTCGGATGCCGGCCGGATCGCCGAGTTCACCGGCAACGAGAAGCCGCGCAACATCCGCGTGCTGCTGCTCGACAGCGAGGGACGCGTGCGCTGGTTCCACGACCGCGGATTCTCCGCGGGCAAGCTGCTGGAGCTCGACCAGGCGATCCGGGCGCTGCCCGCGCAGAAGTGATTCTCTCCCGTGCTCGCCCTCTACCTCGGATTCAACGCGCTGATGTATGTGGCGCTCGGGCTGTGGTGCGCCATCGCGCCGCAGCAGACCTCGGCTTTCGTCGGGCTACAGCCCACCGGCGCGGGCGGGCAGTCGGAGTACCTCGCGGTCTACGGCGGGCTCGAGTTCGGCCTGGGCGTCTTCTTCGCCTGGGCCGTCGCAGTGCCCGAGTACCGGCGCGCGGCCCTGTTGATGTCGGTGCTGCTCTACTTCGGCATCGTGGCCTTCCGCACGATCGCGGTGCTGCGACTGGGCTTTGGCGAACTCGGGAACGCGCGCGCCTTCTACGCGCTCGAGATCGTGCTGCTGCTCTCGGCCGTCGCGCTGGCGTTCTTCGGTCCGGAGCGCAGGGTTTGATCGACTTCCGTGACCCGGCGGAGGTCCGCTCCTGGAGCGCCATCGACGATGTCGTCATGGGCGGCGTCTCCTCCAGTGCGCTCGTCGCTTCGGCGGAGGGCTCGGCGCTCTTCACGGGCACGCTCTCCCTCGAACATGGCGGGGGATTCGCTTCGGTGCGTTCGCCCGAGGCGCTGCGCGCGCTCGGTGGCCAGCGCGGACTGCAGCTGCGCGTGCGCGGCGACGGGCGGCGCTACCAGCTGCGCGTGCGCACGATCCGGGGATTCGACGGGATCACCTATCAGCATGCTTTCGACACGCGGGCGGGCGAGTGGATCGAGTTGCAGCTCGCGTTCGCGGACTTCGTTCCCGTCTTTCGCGGGCGCGTCGTCGCGGACGCACCGGCGCTGGATCCCGGCGCGATCCTAACGCTCGGCCTGATGATCGCCGATCGGCAGGCCGGCTCGTTTCGCCTGGAGCTCGAGAGCCTGCGCGCCTGGTGAGGCGCTGACCGCGGCGCTGCCGAAGAGTTCGTTCAAGCGCTGGGAGCGGTAGTCGAAGATCTTCTCGACGTCCGGCCGCACGAGCAGGCGGTTGACCAGCGCGCCGCCCAGCACCGAGTAGCGCACGCGATCGCGCACGAGGGTCGCGGAGCCGAGATCCTCGAAGCTGTGCTCGTGGATCCAGCTGCGGTACGGGCCGGAGAGCTGTTCGTCGATGAAGCGTGTGGGCGGCTCCCAGGCGCGAATCCGGCTGCGCCAGCGCAGCGGAAACCCGCGCAGTCGCAGCTTGTAGTCGATCAGGGTTCCTTCGCCGATGGTGCTCGTCGAACACGCCACGATGTGGAAGTCGAGAAAGGGCGGCGTGATCTCGCCCAGGTTCTTCGGATCGGAGAAGAAGTGGAAGACCTCCGCGATCGGACGCGCGACCTTCTGCTCGCGCTCGATGGTGAATTCCTTCATGTGGATGCGTTCGCGCGATCGCCCGATTGGATGCAGTCACGGGAGCCTGCATCCCGCGCGCGGTGTCCTGCGAAGTATCGCACGCAGCGCAACACGCCGTCTCCTACCCGAACCCAGAAGGAATTCGTCCATGCTCCTCAGCGCATCCCTGGCCCTCGCATTCTCGCTGGCCCTGCCGAACGACTCCGCCGGCGACACCTGCTAGATTCGGCCCCTCGCGCGGCACCCTGCGCGCTTCCACATGCACGAGGATCGAGCCACCACGGAACTGCTCCTGCCTGGCGTCGCGCGCGGCGATGCGCGGGCAGTGGAGGCCTGCATGACCCGCTATGCGCCGCTGGTCTGGTCGCTCGCGAAGAAGCTCTCGCGTGACGCGACCACACTGGAGGAACTCGTCCAGGAGATCTTCGTCGACGTCTGGAAGAGCGCAGGTCGCTTCGACCCCGGGAAGGCCTCAGAGGCTACGTTCATTGCAATGATCGCGCGCCGCAGGGTGATCGATCGCCAGCGGCGATTCGCGCGCTCCGGGGAGGCCCAGGAACTCCTGGAATCCAGCGCCGGAGCCGAGGACGCGGCGCTCGAGGCGGTCGACCTGCGCGACGAGGCCGATCGCGCGGGCGCGGCGCTCTCGCGCCTGAAGCCCGAGCAACGCAAACTGATCCTGATGTCCGTGGTCGAGGGGCTGACGCACGAGGAGATCGCGACCGCGACAGGAATGCCGTTGGGAACGATCAAGAGCCACATCCGGCGCGGACTCGACCGCGCGGCGCAGCTGCTGCGCGGTGCGAGCGAGGAGGACGCATGAAGCGCGAACACTTCGCCGGCTGGGACGAGCCCACGCTCGATCGCGCTCTGGAAGAGGTCACGATCGGTCTGCCGGAGGCGGAACGCGCCGAGTTCGAGGCCAGCGTCTCCGCGGACGACCTGGAAGCCTTCGAGCTCGCCGTCGCCGAACTGAACCTCGCCGGCCTGGGACAGCTCGAAGCTCCGCCTGCGTCCTTGATGCGTCGTTTGCGCTCGGACGCTCGCGCGCATGTGGGCAAGCCGCACCGCAACTGGAGATCCGCCAGCGGTTGGCTGGTCGCGGCGAGCCTGCTCGTCGCCATTGCGCTCTACGCCTTGTCCGCGCGCCCCGCCGATCCGGCCACGCGCCGGGAACGACTGCTCGCAAGCGCGACGGACATCGTGCGCGCAGCGTGGAGTCCGACCGAGGATCCGCTGGCCGGCAAGCTGAGCGGCGACGTCGTCTGGAGTGGAGCCAGGCAGGAGGGCTACATGCGCTTCCACGCGCTCGCGGCCAACGACCCCAGGCACCAGCAGTACCAGCTGTGGATCTTCGACTCCACGCGTGCGGACTGGCAGGCCAAGCCGGTCGACGGCGGAGTCTTCGATGTCGCGCCCGGCGAGGAGGTCGTCGTGCCCATCGCGGCCAAGCTCGAGGTGCGCCAGCCCGCGCTGTTCGCCGTGACGCTCGAAGCGCCTGGCGGAGTGGTGGTCTCGCAGCGCGAGCACCTGCTCGCGATGGCGACGCCCTGATCGAGTAGCGCGCGCGCGCACGAGTTCCGAACCCGTGGAGCCCTCGGCGCTCGTGTGCAAGAGCCTCCGCGCGAAGGAACAAGCTCCTGCCTAGCGCTGCGCGGTGCGCAGGGCCCGGATCCCTCCGAGTGCGAAGGGGTACAGCACGTCCAGCAGCTTGGTGACATCCTGCTGGCGCGCGGGCGGCCGTTGTCCGAGCAGTTCGAGGACCGGTGCGGCCACGCCCTGGAACACGCCCAAGCCGTAGACCAGGTTCGCCGCCGCGGCTCGCCGCGCCGGAGTGTCGCTCGAACCGAGCAGAGCACCGACGATCCGCAGCAGCTCGGCGCGCACGGGCTTGATCACGAACTCGACGAAGCTCGCGAAAGCGCGCGTGGGATTGCGGAATTCTCGCATGAGCAACGGGCCGGCGACGGGATCGGCGGCGCGGCGCAGGAGGACCAGCGTGAGGTGGTATTGCATCCATCCGCGCAGCGCCTGCTCGGGCGTTTCGAAATCCTCGAGTCGCGCGCACGGCTCCTGCGCCACGAGCGAGCGCCCCGCGCCCAGGATGACCTCGCGGTAGAGGCCATCTTTGGAACCGAAGTGCTGGTGGATCGCCCCGATGTTGAGGCCGGCCTCGCGGCAGATCTCGCGCACGTTCGCAGCCTGGAACCCCGAACGCGAAAAAACGCGCGCTCCGGCGTCCAGCAGGGCCTGCCGGTTCACCAGGGCGTCCTTGCGCGGGGCGCGCTGGCGCTGGGCTCGGAGGGGCTTCCGGCGACTCACGCGGGCACTCTACACGCGCGTCCGATTTAACTCAAACGCTTGCTTGATTTAGCGGCAAGGCTGCCGAAGAATCGACTTGCGCGCGCGTGGACGGTGGTCAAGATGCGCACGCGAATGAGCATGCAGGCCCAGACAGGTTCCTTCCGCACTCGCAGCAGCGCTGCATTCGTGGCCGCACTCCTCCTGGCCGCGTGCAAGGCAGGCCCGGATTACGCTCGCCCGGACGTCGCGGCGCGCACGGATGCGGCCTGGCGCGAGCCCGCCGGCGCTGCGGTCAACTCCGAACGAATCGCGCTCGCGCGCTGGTGGGAGAAGTTCGGCAGCCCGGAGCTCTCCGGGCTCGCGACACAGCTCGTCTCGCAGAACCTCTCGCTCGCGCAGGCGCGCCAGCGTGTCGTGACCTCGCGCGCGCGGCGCGGCATCGCCGACGCGGCGCGTCTGCCGCAGTTGAACGGCGGCGCGAGCTACACGCGCGCAGGCACCGGGAACGAGAGTCTGAACTTCCAGGGCCCGCCCCCCGGCCAGGACGTCGACGTGTACTCGGCCAGCATGACCGCGGGCTGGGAGCTCGACCTGTGGGGGCGTGTCGCGCGCCTGGTCGAGGCCGCCGACGCGCAGATCGACGTCGCGGTCGAGGACTACCGCGACGCGGCCGTCTCGCTGCTCGCCGAGCTCGCCCTCGCCTACGTCGACGCGAACACGCTGCACCAGCGCATCGACGTGCTCGGACGCAACGTCGAGCTGCTCGAGCAGACGCTGCGCCTCGCGCAATCGCGCCTGGACGCGGGGCTGGGCGCGCGCATCGACGTCGAACAGGCGCAGCGCGAGCTCGAGAGCACGCGCGCGCGCCTGCCCGAACTCCAGCAGGCGCTGGCACAAGCCGAGAACCGCATCGCCGTGCTCGTCGGCGAGCGACCGCGCGACGAGTTCGTGCACGCGGCGGACGCGCTCAGCCTCCCGCCCGCGGTGGGCCTGGGCCTGCCGGCGGACCTGCTCGCGCGCCGCGCGGACGTGCGCCGCAGCGAGCGCCGTCTGGCCGCGGCGAGCGCGAGCCTGGGCGCGAGCGAGGCCGAACGCTACCCGAGCATCTGGATCAGCGGAACGCTGGCGCTGCGTGCGCGCGATTTCGACACGCTCGGAAGCGGCGCGCCCGCGCTGAGCTACTCGGTCGGACCGGGCCTCTCGGTCCCGCTCTTCAGCGGCGGTCGCATCCAAAGTGATATCGCGACCAGCCGCTCGGAGCTCGAGACGGCGCGCATCGACTTCGAACGCGCGCTGCTAACGGCCGTGGGCGAGGTCGAAAGCTCCGCGAGCGGGGTCGTGCACACGCGCGAGCGTGCGCAGCGCCTCGAGGCCGCGGCCACGTCCGCGCGCAAGACGGTCGAGCTCGCGCAAGAGCTCTACCAGAGCGGGTCGCGGAGCCTGCTGCAGCTCGTCGACGCGCAGCGCGCGCTGGTCTCGAGCGAGGACGCGCTGCTGCTCGCACGCCAGGCGGCGCTGGCACAGACGATCACACTCTACCGGGCGCTCGGCGGCGGCTTCGAGCCGATCGAACTCGACGGAACGCTGCGCCCCACGGACTCGACGGAATCGACTCGATGAAGAAGCTGCTGCTCGTCGTCATCATCCTCGGCCTGGGCGTCGCCGCAGGTGTGCTCGGATACCGGCGCCACCTCGCCGGCCAGCAGGCCGCCGTGACGGGCGCGCTGCGGCTGCACGGCAACGTGGACGTGCGCGACGCGCAACTGGCCTTCTTCGGCAACGAGCGCATCGAGAAGGTGCTGGTGGAAGAGGGCGCGCGTGTCGAGGCGGGCGAACTGCTGGCGACACTGCACTCCGAGCGGCTGCGGGCGAGCCTCGCCGCCGCGCAGGCGCGAATCCAGGCCCAGGAGGCGCAGGTCGCGCGCCTCTCGAACGGCACGCGGCCGGAGGAGCTCGAGCAGGCGCGCGCCGCGCTCGCGGTGGCCAAGGTGCGTGTCGACACGGCAGCGCGCGTGCTCGATCGCGTGAAGTCGACCACGCAGAGCGGCGCCTCGAGCGCGCAGGACCTCGACAATGCCCAATCGGCCTACGACATCGCGCAGGCGGAGCAGAACGTGCAGCAGCAGTCGCTCGCGCTGGCACTCGCCGGTCCGCGTGCGGAAGACAAGGCGCAGGCGCAGGCAACCCTCGACTCCCTGCGCGCGGATCTCGCGCTCCTCGAGCGCCAGCTCTCCGACAGCGAGCTGCGCGCACCGCAGAAGGGCGTGATCCAGACGCGCATCCTCGAGGTGGGCGAGATGGCTTCGCCCGAGCGGCCGGTGTTCACTCTTGCTCTCAGCGATCCAAAGTGGGTGCGCGCCTACGTTCCCGAACCGGACCTAGGCCGGCTGCAGAGCGGGATGCGCGCGACGATCCACTCCGACTCCTTCGGCGGGCGCAGCTACGCGGGCTGGATCGGCTTCATCTCGCCGGTCGCGGAGTTCACGCCCAAGGCGGTGGAGACCGGCGAGTTGCGCACGCAGCTCGTGTACGAGGTGCGCGTCCTCGTGCGCGACGAGGCGGGCGAGCTGCCGCTGGGGATGCCTGTCACGGTCGACGTCGACACGGAGGGTGGCACCGGCCACGCTCCGGAGCGCGCCAAGTGAACCAGGGCATCGTCGTCGAAGCGCTTCACAAGAGCTTCGCCGGCGCGCGCGTTCCCGCCCTGAACGGAGTGTCCTTCAGCGCGCGTCCGGGTGCGGTGACCGGCCTGGTCGGGCCCGACGGGGCGGGCAAGACGACGCTCATCCGTATCACGGCCGGACTGCTCGCGGCGAGCAGCGGTAGCGTGAGCGTGCTCGGGCTCAACCCGCTGCGCGACGTGAACGAGGTTCGCGAGCGCATCGGCTACATGCCGCAGAAGTTCGGCCTGTACGAGGACCTCTCGGTGCAGGAGAACCTCGACCTGTACGGCGACCTGCAAGGCGTACCGAAGACCGAACGCCCCGAGCGTCTCGCGCGCCTGATGTCGATGACCGGTCTCGCGCCCTTCCTGCGCCGGCTCGCCGGCCAGCTCTCGGGCGGGATGAAGCAGAAGCTCGGCCTGGCCTGCGCGCTGATCAAGTCGCCGGACTTCCTGCTGCTCGACGAGCCGACCGTCGGTGTCGATCCGGTATCGCGGCGCGAACTGTGGCGCATCGTCGGCGACCTCGTGCGCGAGCAGGGCATCGGCGTGCTGGTCGCGACGGCGTACCTCGACGAGGCCGAGCGCTGCGACGAGGTCGTCGTGCTCGACCGCGGCGAACTGCTCGAGCATGGTGCTCCCGCGGATTTCGCGGCGCAGCTCCACGAGCGCGTCTTCGAACTCGAGCCACAGCGCGACAGCCTGCCGCGCAGCATCCAGGGCGAGATCTCGGGGGCCGAGGGCGTGCTCGACGCGACCGTGCGTTCGGGCCGTGTGCGCGTGGTGCTGGCGCCGGCGACGGCGCTGCCTGCCGCAGCGGGTGTCGCGGGCGTAACGGTGGTCGCCCCGCGCTTCGAGGACGCCTTCATGGCGCACCTCGCTCCGCGGCGCGAAAGGGTCCGCATCGGGAACGCGGTCGGCACGCGCGCGAGTGCGGGTGCCGAGGTCGCAGTGCAGGTGCGCGACCTGTGCAAGCGCTTCGGAGACTTCGAGGCGGTGCACGAGATCTCCTTCGACGTGCGCCGCGGCGAGATCTTCGGCCTGCTCGGTCCCAACGGCGCCGGCAAGAGCACGACCTTCCGCATGCTCTGCGGACTGTCCTCGATCAGCTCCGGAGAGGCGACCGTCGCGGGCCGCGACCTGCGCCGCTCGGGCAAGCGCGCGCGCGCACGGCTGGGCTACATGGCGCAGAAGTTCTCGCTCTACGGTTCGCTGAGCGTGCTCGAGAACCTGCGCTACTTCGGCACGGCCTACGGTCTGTGGGGGTCGCGACTGCGCACGCGCATCGACGCGGCGCTCGAGGAGTTCGACCTCGCCTCGCGGCGCAGCACGGCCGCGGGCGAGCTGCCGGGCGGCTACAAGCAGCGCCTCGCGATGGCGGCGGCGTTGCTGCACGAGCCCGAGATCCTCTTCCTCGACGAGCCGACCTCGGGCGTCGACCCGATTGCGCGACGCGAGTTCTGGCGCCGCATCAACGGCGTCGCGCTCGCGGGCACGACGGTCGTGGTCACCACGCACTTCATGGAAGAGGCGGAGTACTGCGACCGCATGCTGATCATGTCGCGCGGAACCGAGCTCGCGATCGGGACGCCGGCGGACATCCGCACGCTCGCGCGCAGCGACGAGCGGCCCGACCCGAGCATCGAAGACGCCTTCATCGTGCTGGCGCAGCGGCAGGAGACCGCCGTCGCATGAGCCATCGGCGCGAGGTCCGGGGCGCTGCGCTGCGCCGCCTGCTCGGCTTCCTGCGCAAGGAGGCGCTGCAGATCCGCCGCGACCCGAGCAGCATCGGTCTCGCCCTCGTGATGCCGGTCGTGCTGATCCTGCTCTTCGGTTACGGCGTGTCGCTCGACGCGGAGAACATCCCCGTCGCGGTCGTGCTCGACCATGCGGGCGCCTCCTCGCGCGACCTGTACGCGCACCTGGAGGGCTCGCGCTACTTCGCGCCGGTGCGCGCGGAGTCTTTCCACCAGGCCGAGGAGTTGATGGCGGCGCACGCCGTCGACGCGATCGTGCGCGTCGGCCCGAACTTCGAGAGCGCGCTCGCAGGGCAAGGACACGCGCCACTGCAGCTGGTGCTGCGCGGCGTCGACAGCAACCGCGCGCGCCTCGTGTCGGGCTACTTCGACGGCGTGGTCGGCGCATGGAACGCGCAGCGAGCCTCGCGCGGCGAATCCGCAGCGTTGCCTGCAGTCAGCCTGCAGCCGCGCACCTGGTTCAACCCCTCGCTGCGCAGCACGAACTTCCTCGTACCAGGTCTGGTCGCGCTGGTGATGACGCTGACCGGGACGCTGCTCACAGCGCTGGTCGTCGCGCGCGAATGGGAGCGCGGCACGATGGAGGCGATCCTGGTGACGCCGCTGCGAGCGCGCGAGTTCCTGATCGCGAAGATCGTGCCCTACTACGTGCTCGGGATGGGGGGCATGGTGCTCTCGGTCGGACTGGGCGTGCTGCTCTTCGACGTGCCGCTGCAGGGTTCGTTCCTGGCGCTCTTCGCAATGAGCTCGCTCTTCCTGCTCGCTTCGCTGGGCATGGGACTGGCGATCTCTTCGGCCGTGCGCGTGCAGTTCGTCGCGGCGCAGATCTCGATCATCAGCGGCTTCCTGCCGGCCTTCTTCCTCTCCGGGCTGCTCTTCGACCTCGACAGCACGCCGATCGGGATCCGGATCATCAGCCACCTCGTCCCAGCGCGCTACTTCGTGAGCGCCAGCCACACGCTCTTCCTGGCGGGCGACGTCTGGCCGGTCTTGTGGCCTGACGCGTTGGCGCTCTTCGTGATGGCGGTCGTGTGGATCTCGATCGCGCGGCGCCGCACCGGAACGAGGCTCGACACGTGAACCCGCTGCTCTGGATCCGGCAGGTGCTCGCGCTGGGGGTGAAGGAGTTCCTCACCATCCTGAAGGACCCCAAGAGCCGCTTCGTGGTCATCGGCCCGCCGCTGATCCAGTTCTTCGTGTTCGGCTACGCGGCGACCTTCGAGGTCACGCGCGTGCCCTATGCCGTGATGGACGAGGACCGCTCGAGCGAGTCGCGCGACCTGCTGGCGCGCTTCTCCGGTTCGATGGACTTCTCGCTCGTGGCGGAGTTCGACGACCCGCGCGCGATGGAGCGCTCCGTCGACGTGATGGAGTCGCGTCTGGTGCTGCACGTCGAGACCGGTTTCGCGGAGCATCTGCGCACGGGTCGTCCGGCGGAGCTGCAGGTGATCCTCGACGGGCGCAACTCGAACGTCTCGGGCATCGCGCTCGGCTACGTGCAGGGCATCGTCTCGCAATGGAGCCGCGCGCACGCGACATCGCGCGCGGGGCCGGCAATCGAGTTGGTGCAGCGCGCCTGGTTCAACCCCAGCCTCGACAGCCACTGGTTCATCATCAGCGGCCTGCCGGCGCAGATTGCGCTCGTGGTGGTGCTGCTGCTGACCAGCCTCTCGGTGGCGCGCGAGCGCGAGCAGGGGACCTTCGACCAGACGCTGGTCGCGCCGATCGACTCGCTGCAGATCCTGGTCGGCAAGGCGATGCCGCCCTTCGTCCTAGGCCTGTTCGACGGCATGCTGCTCTCCGCCGGCGCGGTCTACTGGTTCGGCGTGCCGATGGCCGGCAGCATCCCCGCACTCGTCGCGCTGCTGGCGGTGTACGCCTGCGCGGTGCTCGGCATCGGACTTTTCGTGTCCTCGCTCGCCACCACGATGCAGCAGGGACTGCTCGGGGCTTTCATGGTGATGATGCCCGCGGTGCTGCTCTCGGGCTTCACGACGCCGATCGAGAACATGCCCGCCTGGTTGCAGAGTGCGACCATCGTCAATCCTGCGCGCTACGCGGTCGCGGGCTGTCGCGCTGTGTTCCTGGAGGGCGCGGATCTCACGGCGGTGGCGCCCTACCTGCTTCCCATGGGCCTGGTTGCGGTATTGATGCTCGCCGCGTCGGGCTGGCTCTTCCGGCACCGCTCGCGCTGAGCAAGGTCGCTCTCCGGTCGAAACTACCTGGAACTGGGGGGCCGCCATCGTGCTGGATCAGGAGTAGAATCGTGCCCCGATGCGGGGAAATCGCAGCCTCCCAACTCCGGGCGCCCGGGAGCGGCGCGAATACCCCTCGGCTGCCAAGGCGAAACGGCGTGTGAGCGACTCCTCCTTCCAAGACGACCTGGAAGCCCTGCGCACGCAGCTGACCGCACTCGAGCGGCTTGCCTCCGAGCAGCCGGGTGCGATGCCCCTCTCGTGCGCGCCGATTCTGGCCGACGTACGCATGTGCTGCGAGCGTATGCAGTCGCGCGACGTCGCGCAGCGCGCGAGCGCAGAGGCGCTGCGACAATCCGAGACGCGGAAAGCCGCGATTCTCGACGCTTCGCTCGATGCTGTGATCACGGTCGACGAGCGCGGGTGCGTGGTCGAATTCAACACCGCGGCCGAGTCGATGTTCGGCTACAAGCGCGAGTACGCGATCGGACAAGTGCTCTCCGACCTCGTCGCGCCGTCGCGCCTGAAGCACAAGGCCCTTGAAGTCCTCTCACGCCTGCGCGCGGGCGCGGCAGGCCAGGGCGAGACGCAACGTTTTCAGGCGATCGCCATAACCTCAGATGGCGCGGAACTCGCGATCGAGGTCGCGATCGCACCCCTGGGACTCGGAGCACCCAAGTTGCTCACGCTCTACATCCACGACGCGACATCGCGCAAGCGTGCCGAGGACGATCTCCGGCGCAATCAGCGCCGCCTGCAGGCCCTCACGGCGGAACTGCTGCTGACCGAGGAACGCGAACGCCGCCGCCTGGCCATCGACCTGCACGACGGACTGAGCCAGACGATCGCACTTGCGCGCATCAAGCTCGCCAGCCTGCGCCCCGCGCTCACCGACGAGCGCGCCATGCTCCTGGACGAGATCGGCGGGTTGATCGAAGAGGCCGACCGCGCCGCACGCTCGGTGAGTTTCGAGCTCAGCCCGCCGATGTTGCACGACATGGGCCTGGAAGCAGCGCTGCAGTGGCTGGTAGAGCACCTGGGGGCGCGCTACGGAATCCAGATCGTGCTCGAAGACGATGGCCTGTCCAAGTCCACGGACGAGAGAACGCGCGTGATCCTGTTCCGCTCGATCCGCGAACTCTTGATCAACGCCGCGAAGCACGCCGGTGCACGGGCAGTACGCCTGCGCGTCTTCCGCGAGGGAACGCGCCTGGGCGTCGCCGTCGAGGACGACGGTGTGGGCATGCAATTGGGGGCCGGCGACTCGGGTGGCTTCGGACTGTTCAGCATTCGCGAACGTATGGGTCACGTGGGTGGAAGCATGCGGATCGATTCGGCCGCCGGACGAGGCACGCGCATCGAGCTCCGAGCGCCGCTCTTGAGCGGACAACTTTCGAAAGTAGGGGACACAACATGAGGACACGAGTGCTCCTGGTGGACGATCACAAGATGATGCGCGAGGGCTTGCGCGCCCTGCTCGCCACCGCAGCGGACATCGAGGTCGTGGGCGAAGCCTGCGACGGTCGGAGCGCGCTGGATCTCGTGCGCACGCTCGATCCCGACGTCGTCGTCATGGACGTGGGCATGCCCGAGCTCAACGGAGTCGAGGCCGCGCGCCGGATCCGCCACGAGCACGAACGCGTGCGCGTGATCGCGCTCTCGACCCACACCGACAAGCGCTACGTGCACCACATGCTCGATGCGGGCGCTTGCGGCTACGTGCTGAAGATCGCGGCGCACGACGAACTCCTGCGCGCGGTGCGCGCGGCGAGCCAGGGCCTCATGTACCTGAGTCCCGAGATCGCCGGCCTGGTCGTCGAGCGCTCGACCAGTGCTCGCCCCGGGAGCGACACTTCCGCCTTCGCGACGCTCGGCGCGCGCGAGCGCGAGGTCCTGCAGCTCGTGACCGAGGGCAAGACCTCGTCCGAGACCGCGCGCGAGATGCACATCTCGATCAAGACGGTCGAGACGCACCGGCGCAACATCGTGCGCAAGCTCGGGCTGCACGGCACGGCCGAGCTCACGAAGTACGCGATCCGCGAAGGACTGACCTCCGTCGAGGAGTGAGTCGGGCGCCGGCCCCTGGCGCGCGGTCCGTACCGGTCCTCGAACCCGGATCGCGGGCTCAGTGCTTCTGCCGATGGCCGCCTGTTGAGTGTGGGTCTTGAATGGCTACATGAACGAACATGTGCCTTTCGAGACGATCGGTCTGGCTCGCGACCGCATCGTCGAGCTACGCGCACATCTGGGACTGGCGGCTGCTGCGCCCGGTTCGGCGGAACTCGACAGCAGCCTTCACGAGCTCGAGGGACTGCTGGAGAAGCTGCAAGCGCGCTGCACGATTCTGCGCGAGCTGCTCGAGTACGCGGGAGACATCTTCTTCGCCAAGGACCCGCGGGGCTGCTACGTGATGATCAATCCGAAGGGCGCCGGCCTGTTCGGAAAGCAGGCCGTGGACGTTGTCGGCCAGGACGACTTCGCGCTCTTCGACGGGCCGAGAGCTCAGCGGATCATGGCCAGCGACCGCGCCACGATGGAGAGCGGCGTGCCGAGCGTGTTCGAGGAAACGGTCGAGATCGACGGTCTGCCCGCGCGATTGCGGACGACGGCAGTCGCCTGGAACGAGCCCGGCGGAAAGCTCCTCGGCGTGCTCGGAGTAACCCGGGACATCAGCGAGCGCAAGCGAGCCGAGGAACACGCCAACAGGAAGCACAAGCGCCTGCAGGCGCTGGCGGCGGAGATCGTGATCGCGGAGGAGAACCTGCGCCAGACGCTCGCCACGGACATGCACAACGGCCTCGGGCAGGAACTCGCGCTGGCCAAGCTGAGGATCGCGACCCTGCGCAGCGAATCGAGCCCGGAATGGAACGCGCCGCTGCTGCGAATCGAACACCTCGCCGAGCAGGCCTATCGCTCGCTGCGCTCGGCCACGTACCAGCTCCAGCCGTCGTCGCTGCACGATCTGGGTCTGTACCCGGCGCTGCAGTGGCTGGCCGGCGACACGAGCGCGCGCTATGGCTTCGACGTCGAGGTCGAGGAACAGGCGGGCCTCGCGCCGCTCGACGGATGCATGCGCACGATGCTCTTCCGTGCGGTGCGCGAACTCGTCCTCAACAGCGCCAGACACGCCCGTCCGCGAACGGTCGGGATCCGGCTCGACCTGCAGGCTGGCTCCATGCGTGTGCGCGTCGAGGACGATGGCGCAGGCTTCGACGCCGCGAGCGTGGAGTCCGCCGACTACGGGCTGTTCGGGATCCGCGAGCAACTGCAGCACGTCGGCGGCTCGATCGACATCGATTCCCGCTCCGGCGCGGGCACGCTCGTGACCCTGGTGGCGCCATTCAGCTTCGAACTCCCCGTCGCGGTCTGACGCACAGTGCGCTACCTGGATCCACGCGACGGCTCGGGTAGATGTGCCGATCTGTACGAGTGCTCCGCCGGCCTAAGTTGCGGCACGCACCCTTCCTCGCAGTGGAATCGAGAGCCAAGCACATGAAGACCTTCAGCCTCCTGTTCGCGTCCATCGCAATCGTCGGCCTGCCGCTGCTCGCCGCGGCGTCGATCGAAGCCAAGGGGCCGCCGGTCGTCCGCCTCGCGAGCGACTTGATCGGCATGAAGGTCGTCAGCCAGCAGGGTGACGACCTCGGCAAGATCGAGGATGTCGTCGTGCGCCCCGCGGGCGAGGCCTCCTACGCGGTGCTCTCCTTCGGCGGCATGCTTGGCATGGGGGACAAGTTGTTCGCGATGCCCTGGAGCGTGCTGCGCAGTCTGGATGCGAACTCGAGCAGGAAGGACGACGACACCGCGCTCGTCCTGCCGCTCGACAAGGAGCGCCTCAAGGGCGCACCGGGTTTCGACAGGCAGAACTGGCCGGCGATCGCCAATCCCGAATGGACGAAGGAGATCGACGCGTTCTACGCGGGCGACCTCACGCCCGATGCGAAGAAGGCGGTCGACGCGAGCGCGCGCACTTCGAGCATCACCTGGAAAGCAAGTGAGCTCAAGGGCGCCAACGTCATGAACCCCGCGGGCGAGAAGCTCGGCGACCTCAAGGAGCTCGCGATCGACTCGAATGGCCGCGTCAGCTACGTCGCCGTGTCCGTCGGAGGGTTCCTCGGCACGGGCGACAAGCTCGTCGCGATCCCCTGGGATGCACTGAAGTTCTCTCTCGGCGGCGACCAGAGCGACAAGCGCGTCATCAGCCTCGCCAGCACGAAGCAGCAGCTCGAGTCCGCACCCGAGTTCAAGGAGGGCAAGGACAACCGCGCTTCGATGTGCGATCCCAAGTGGATCACGTCGCTCTACGCGCACTTCAGCTGCCCGGTCTACTGGACCGGCCCCATGAGCAAGACCAACACGCGGCCTCCGAAGAACTGAGACGCACCACATGGTCGCGTCACGGGAGCGATCCCGGGCCGCGGTCGGCAAGGGCAAGGACGATGCCGAACCAAGCACGAGATGGACGGATGAGCCGACGCGCGCGCACGCCCGTGCGAGCCCTCGCGCTCGTTGTACTGGCTCTCGCCGCGGGCGCGTGTCGCAGCACGGCCAAGCCGCAGGCGCCGCTCTCCGAGAGTGCTGTGCGACTCGACCTCCCGCTCATCCACCAGGACGCGCTCTACGACTGCGGCCTGGCCTCGATCTCGGCCCTGTGCCAGTACTGGGGTGTCGCGATCCCCGCGGAGGAGCGCAACAGCCTCGCGCAGACCGCACAACAGCGCGCCGGACTCTCGGGTGGCGAGCTGCAGGCAGCACTCGAGCAACTGGGCTTCGAGGTCTACCTGTTCGAAGGCAGCCTCGACCGCGCGGCGACCGGACTGCTGCACAACATCGACGTCGGACGTCCGCTGCTCGTGATGCTCAGCTCCGACGGCAATGCGCACCACTACGGGCTCGTGCTGGGCTACGACGAGCCGCGCGGGAACCTGATCCTGCTCGATCCGATGAAGGGCGAGCTGCTCGTTCCGATGCCTGCTTTCGAGCGCGACTGGGCGCGCTGTCGGCGCTTCACGCTGCTCGCAAGCCGCACACCGCAAGCACTCTAGTTCGCTCACGCAGACCTCCCACCACCACGAAATAGGAATCAAGACCATGCTCCTCTGTCCGTTCGCCGCCAATCTCCTCCTCACCTGTATCGCCCCTGCCGCCGCGCTCTCGCCGGCCGACGCCGTGGCGCTCCACGCGAGTTTCGATCCGAGCCTCGGCGCCCTGCGCGCCGGCCGTGTCGAAGCACCCGCGGCGCTCGGCGAGTGCGAACGCAGCGAGCTCGCCGCGGCCCAGAACCAAAGCCTCCCGCTGTCCGCGCTGCGCGGCGGGTTCGAGCCGACCAACAACGAGTGGAAGTGGCTGGCCATCGGCGCCGGGGTCGTCCTGGTGCTCGTGCTCGTTTGATCCGTATCCAACCCCGAAACCACCAACCGCAGAGGTAGTCATGACCACGCAAAGCACCACCTATCCCGATTCCGCAGTTCCGTCGACGCGCAAGCTGCCCGCCGACACCCACTCCAACGCCGAAGTCACCGAGGCGGCATCCAACGAACTGCGCGGCCGCCTGCGCCACGCGATGGATTCGAGCAAGGAGCGCCTGACCGAGTGGAAGGGCGGCTTCGAAGAAGGAGTCCGCAGTCGGCCGTTCCAGTCCATCCTGATCGCCGCGGCCGTCGGAGCCACGATCGGCATGCTCCTCGGCCGTCGCTCGCGCTGAGACCAGAGCTTGCTGCCTCACGAGTCGCACATGAAGCACGCACACGAAACGCCCGCGAGCGCGCCGAACGAGGGCGCAGCCGGCGTTTCGGGGGAGCGTGAGGCTGGCGCGGCGGGCGGCGGAATCCTCGAGTCACTCGGCCACTTCGCGCAGGAGCTCCTCGCCGCGGTGAACGGAATGATCGAGGTCAAGGCCGATCGCCTGCGCCTATCGGTGCAGAAGACGGCCGTCAAGATCGCGTTCGCGAGCGCAGTCGCACTCTGCGCGGTGCTCTGGCTGGGAGCGGCCTCACTGGCCACGCTGCGCGGACTGTGCGGCGGATTCGCCGCGCTCTGCGGCGGGAGAGTGTGGCTGGGCGAGTTGTGTGGCGGTGCCTTCGCACTGCTGCTCGCCGCAGGCACGGCCGGCCTGCTGTTGCGGCTTTCGACACGTCGCGAGCTGGCTCGACTGGAGAAGAAGTATGAACGCATCCGGAACGCACCGGCCGGAAACGAAGACCACGCAGGGCCCGCGGCAAACCGTGGAGATGCTCCTCGATCGCGAGGAAACCCTGGCGACACAGCGGATCGAAACCGCGCTGCAGCTCCTGTCTGACGACTTGTGCAGCGCGACGGACGTGCGCGCGAAGATCCGCCAGCATCCGCGGCTCTCGCTGGCGCTGGGCGCGGGCCTGGGCTTCGTCGTCGGGCCGATCCTGCTGCGCGCGCTCCAACGGGTCCTCGGTGCGACCGCCGACGTCCCTGTACCCGGCGCACTCCCGCCCTACACCCTCGCCGGAGCCGTTCTCGCCTCGCTGCGCATCCTGCGTGCAAAGCACTGATACATCCCGCACTCCTGCTGCCTCCCCACACCTCACCACAGAAATCGAATCGCAATGCTCTACACCGTCGCCGTCGTCATGGTCCTGCTCTGGCTGCTTGGAATGGTCTCGAACTACACGATGAACGGCTTCGTTCACGTGCTGCTCGTGGTCGCCATCATCATCGTACTCGTGCGCGTCATCGGAAGTCGCAGGGCCATCTGATGGCCACGCATGCGGTCGAGTCGGGCCTCAACACGGGGCTGTTCATCATCCTGCTCGTGGTCGGCGTCGTCGCGCTCGCCTTGGGCGTGAATGCCTCGGACTCGATCGGGTCCGATTTCTCACGCCTGTTCACGGGCCAGCCCACGGACAAGGCGCTCTGGCTCCTGATCGGCGGCGGAGTTTCTACGCTCGCGGGTCTGATCGGCCTCGCGCGTGGACGCCGGTAGGAACCACCCCCGTGCGCCGGAACGCAGCGGAGCCTACCGGCGCGTGATCACGCTGGCGGCGACCGTGTTCGTGGTCGTAGCGCTGTATCTCGCCAAGGGCGTGCTGATCCCGTTCGCCCTGGCGGTGCTGGTCAGTTTCCTGCTCGCGCCGCTCGTCTCGAGGCTCGAGCGCTGGGGTTTCAACCGCGTCGCCGCGGTCGTGACCGTGGTCCTGCTCGCACTCGGTGCCTCGGGTGCGACGGGCTGGCTGCTGCTGGGCCAGGCGCGCGAGGTGACGACGAAGCTCTCGGAGTACAGACGCAACATCCAGGACAAGCTCGCCACGCTGCGCGGGGCCGTCGCGAAGCCGATCGAGGCCGCTCTCCAGACGGTGCAGACCCTCGGATCCGATCTCGATCCAGAGCCCGCGACGGCTCCCGCGGCGGAACCGATCCAGACCGTGCGCATCGCCGAGCCCGTGCGCGGGACCTTCGGGATGCTGCGCGACACGCTGCGCCCGAACCTCGACGGACTGGTGACCGCGGCGATGGCGCTGCTCTTCGCCTTCGTGATGCTGATGCGCAGGGACGATCTCGGCGACCGCTTCATCCGCATCATCGGGCACGACAGGGTGCTCGTCGCGACGCGCGGGCTGGAGGAGGCAGCGGACAAGGTCGGTACGTACCTCCGGCGGCTGTTCGTACTCAACGCCCTGCACGGGGTCGTGGTCGTGATCGGCCTCACGCTGATCGGAGTGCCAAACGCCCTGCTCTGGGGACTGCTCGCCGCAATCCTGCGCTTCGTCCCCTACATCGGTCCCTGGATCACGGCTACTTGCGTCGTGCTGACCGCGTTCGCGGTCTCGCCCGACTGGTCGCAACCACTGCTCGCGGTTGGACTGTTCCTCGTGCTGGAAGTGCTCAGCAATCACCTCGTCGAACCATGGCTTTTCGGCTCGGGGACCGGCCTCTCGCCGCTCGCGACCGTTGCGTCTGCGCTGTTCTGGACCTGGTTGTGGGGTCCAGTGGGCCTGTTGCTCTCGATCCCGCTCGCGGTTTGCCTGGTCGTGATGGGCAAGCACGTGCCCCAACTTCGATTTCTGCACCTGCTCTTCGGCGATGCGCCGGGGCTCTCGCCGCCGGCGCGCCTGTACCAGCGGCTGATCGCCGGCGAGGAGGATCAGGCCTGGCTCGTACTTCGGCCGGAACTCGAAGCGCAGACGCTCGAGGTGGTCTACGACTCCATCGTGTTGCCGGCGTTGTCGCTGGCCGAGGAAGATCGCCAGCGCGGAGCCTTCGACGAGGCGTCCGAGGCGCGCATCGAGGAGACGCTGCGGCTGTTGCTCGACGAGGCGGAAGAACTGCATGCCAGCTTCGCCTCGAAAGAGGCGTCCGCTGCTCGGCCGCCCCGGACCGGCGCACTGCGCGTCCTGTGCCTTCCCGCGCGGGGCAACGCCGACGCGCTCGCTGCCTGCATGCTGCGCCAGGTGCTCGAGGCCGACGGGGTAGAGGTCGAGAGCGCATCGACTGCGGAGCTCTCGGGCGAGACTCTCGACCTGTTCGAGTCGCGCCGCGTCGACATCGTCTGCATCTCGGCCGTCCCGCCTTCGCGCAGCCTGCACGTGCGCTACCTCTGCAAGCGGATCGCGCAGCGTTTTCCGCGCATGCCGATCATCGCGGGAATGTGGTCGCTCGAGGACAACGAGCATGCGCCCGAGGTCCGGCCTGCGATCCTCGCCGGGGTCCATGTGGTCAACTCGCTGCGTGAGGCGCGCCTGCGTGTGCGCCAGCTCGCGGAGACGGCGCGTGCCGAGAGAGCCCCCGCAGCCGCCGTCGACGTGGCGACTCCCTAGCGCGGCGTGAGGCTGCGCGGTTACTTCGCCCGCGGACCGCGCGGCGACGCGGAATCGCGCAGGACGCGCTCGTCGGGGTCGAGCACGAACTCCTTCGCCCCGTGCAGCGGGACGTTCGCGCGGCCATCCCTCATCTCGACGCGCTGCGTCTTCTCGCCGATGCGCAACTCGACCGGCATCGGGAAGGGGAGTTCGCCGGGCGTCTCCCAGGTGAGCCGGAGTTCGTCGCCGACCACGCTGCTCGAGAGCTTCGGCAGCTTCGCCTGGCGCAGATAGATCTCCCAAAACCAACCCAGCCTGACTCCGCTCTCCTTCTCCGCGATCGCGAGCAGCTCGTCGGTGGTCGCGAAACGGCAGGCGCGGCCGTCGGTGACCTGCTCCAGCGCCGGATCGGGGTAGGCGAAGCGCCGCAGCACGCGGAAGAAGCACTCGTCGCCGAGCAACCAGCGCAGCGAATGCATGACCCACGAGCCCTTGGTGTAGATGTCGCCGCCGGGCGAGTCCTTCCAGATCTCGCTCGTGTACATCTCGCCGCTCGAGTGCGGGTCGCGCGGCGCGAGCGCCCCGTTGTTGGCGATGCTGCGGCGCTGCTCGCTCATCACCTGGCGGTAGGCCGCGGGGCCCTTGAGCTTCTCCGCGTAGAGCGCCTGCATGTAGGTGCCGATGCCCTCGTGGATCCAGAAGTCGTTCCAGTTGCGCGCGGTGACGAGCAGGCCCCACCACTCGTGCGCCATCTCGTGGTGCAACAGGAAGTCGAAGCCCTGCTGCGCACCCCACGGGTTGCCGCGGTAGCGATTGCCGTAGGCCGTGATCGTCTGCTGCTCCATGCCCAGGTGCGGCGTCTCGACCACGCCGTACTTGTCCGCGCGAAAGGGGTAGGGGCCGCAAGTGCTCTCGAAGAAGGCGAGGTCGAGCTTGATCTCCTCGAAGAGCCTCTTGCCCTGCTCGAGGTTCTCGGGCAGCACGTAGTACACGACCGGAAAGCGCTCGCCCGCGCTGCTCGTCAGCTCGCCCTCGATCTTGTCGTAGGGCGCGATGTCGATCGCGACCGAGTAGGCGTTGATCGGCGTGCTCACGTGCCAGTGGTAGGTGCGAGCGCCGCGCTCGTCCTTTTGCACGTCCACGAGGCGCCCGTTGCTTGCGACGACGAGCGGCTCGGGCACGCGGATGGCGATGTCCATCGAGTCGGGCTCGTCGTCGGGCTGGTCCTTGCAGGGCCACCAGATGTCCGCGCCCTCGCCCTGGCAAGTAGTCGCGATCCACGGCGCGCCGCTCGCGGTCTTCTTCCAGGTGAACCCGCCGTCCCAGGGCGCATTGGGGGCCTCGCGCGGAATGCCCGAGTAGGCGACGACGAGCTCGAAGTCCGCGCCCGGACTTTGCAGTTCCTTGATCCCGCGCACGCGGATGCGGCCGGGCTCACGCGTGAACGCGAGCGGCGCCTTGCCGCGCGTGACGGCGCTCACCGTGAGCCGGTCGTCGAGGTCGAGCAGGATCGAGTCGCTCTTCTCGAGCACGCGCGCGCGCATCAGGAGCGTGCCGGAGATCGAGTGCTTGGCCGGATCGACGTCCAGCGCGAGGTCGTAGTGCAGCACGTCGTAGCAGCGCTGCTCGGCAGGCGGCGGCGTGCCCGAGTCCAGGCGCGGCTCCTGCAAAGCGGGCATCAAGAGGGCGACCAGCGCGGGCATCAGCGTCGTGCAACCGATCATCGTGCTCGCCTCCGCGAGTCGACGGATCGTCCCCGGCTCTTTGCACGGCGTCAAGCCCGGCTTCACGCACGGCGCACTTCACGTTCACGCGATGGCAACAAAGCGCTCTTAACGTTCGCGCCCGTTCGAGAACTCGTGCACGTGAAGACCGAGCGCCAGTACCCCCCCTCCGCTGACTAGGCCAACCGTGCTGGGCTGGACATCTCTATGTTGGATCGCGATCACAGCCATGCTGTCGCCTAGCGCTGTCGCGCCGGCGCAGCAGCCGCCGGGATCGATCCGCGGGAACGTGAGCGACAAGGACTTCGACGTCCCCCTCGCGAACGTGCAGGTGCTCGCGCTCGAGAGCGGTCAGAAGGTGCTGAGCGGCGAACAGGGCAGCTACGTGCTGCCCGAGGTCCAGCCCGGGACCTACACGCTCGTCTTCACCAAGGACGGCTACACGAAGTTCGTGCGCGCAGGCGTGCTGGTCCAGTCCGGCAAGCTCACCGACCTCGACGTCGAGCTCACCGGCGAATTCACCGACATGGAGGAGTTCGTCGTGCAGGATCTCCTGCAGTTCGGCGCCGGATCGGAGGCAGCGCTGCTGCAGATGCGCTTCGACAGCCCTGCGTTGCTCGACTCGATCGGATCGGACCTGATGAGCCGCGCGGGAGCGGGCGACGCGGCCAGCGCGCTGCGCCTGGTCGCCGGCGCTTCCGTGCAGGGCGGCAAATTCGCGGTGATCCGCGGCCTGCCCGACCGCTACGTCAGCTCGCAGATGAACGGCGTGCGTCTGCCCTCGGCCGACGAGGACAAGCGCGCGGTCGAGCTCGACCAGTTCCCCGCGACCGTGCTCGAGAGCATCCAGGTCTCGAAGACCTTCACGCCCGACCAGCAGGGCGACGCCTCGGGCGGCGCGGTCAACGTGCGCCTCAAGGGCATCCCGAGCGAGTACATCTTCCAGCTCAAAGCGCAGACGAGCTACAACTCGCAGGTCACCGGCGCGTCGAACTTCCTCACCTACAAGGGCGGCGGGCTCGACTTCTGGGGCCGCGACGACGGCGGGCGCGACATCCAGACCGGCAACATCGGCGGCAACTGGTCGGGCGCCGTGGGTGTCGAGCGCACCAGCGCGCCGGTCGACTACAAGTGGTCGATCGCCTACGGCAACCGCACCGAGATCGGCGGCGGAGTACGTCTGGGCGGATACGCGAGCCTCTTCTACGAGCGCGACAGCACGCACGACGACAACCGGCGCGACGACTCCTACTGGGTCGAGAACCCCGGCGGGGGAATGGTCCCGCAGACCGTGCAGGGCTCGTCCACGGGCGGCGACTTCAAGACCGCGCTCTTCGACATCCAGCGCAGTACGCAGTCGGTGCAGCTGGGCGGCCTGGGCATCCTGGGACTCGAGACCGACGAGCAGTCGATCGCGCTGACTACGCTCTACACGCGCAACACCGAGGACTCGGCCACGCTGGCGCAGGACACGCGCGGCAAGGCCTATTTCTTCCCCGGCTACGACGTGAACGACTCGCAGAGCGCGGGCAACCTGCCCTCGAACATCGACACGGCGCCGTACCTGCGCCTGGAGACGCTGCAGTACACCGAGCGCACGACGGGCACGCTGCAGCTCAACGGCAAGCACAAGCTCTCGAGCGGGGATTCGGACGTGGGCGGCGTGCTGAAGATGAAGGCGCCCGAGCTCTCTTGGACGCTCTCGCACAGCACGGCCGACCTGAACCAGCCCGACAAGCGCCAGTTCGGCGCGCTCTGGCACGCGGCCTCGTACCACGCCGGCGTCCCGCCCTTCACCGATCCGTTCACCGATCCGCCGATCTGGCTGCCCTACAAGCCGGGTGCGAACTTCAACTTCGGCAACCTGCAGCGCATCTGGAAGGACATCGGCGAGGACAGCGATCAGGTCTCGCTCAACCTCGAGCTGCCCTTCGAGCAGTGGAACGACCGCAAGGGCTCGCTCAAGCTCGGGTTCTTCGACGACTCGCTGCACCGCGAGTACGACCAGCACTCCTTCGGCAACTTCGGCGACGCGGGCTCGTTCCTCGGCGACTGGAGCCAGGACTGGGCCGATACCTTCCCCTCCGAGAACCACCCGATCACCGAGTCGACCTACGACGTCAACTACCGCGGCAAGCAGCAGGTCAGCGCCTGGTACAGCATGCTCGACATGCCGGTCTCGAGCGCGCTCACGGTCACCGGCGGCGCGCGCTTCGAGACCACGACGATCGGCATCGTGAACATTCCCGGCCCGGACGCGACCTGGTATCCGCCCGGCACCGACGTTCCCGTCGCGCTCAATCCCGGCGACGCCGACGTGACCTACCGCCAGAGCGACGTCCTGCCCGCGCTCGCGCTGAGCTTCGTGCCGGCGAAGGACCTCACGCTGCGCGCCTCCTACAGCCAGACCGTTGCGCACCAGACCTTCAAGGAGATCACGCCGATCGCCCAGCAGGAGTTCCTCGGCGGCCCGGTCTTCATCGGCAATCCCGACCTGCGCATGAGCGCGCTGGAGAACTACGACCTGCGCGCGGACTACGTGCCCTACGAGGGCGGCCTGTGGTCGGTCTCCTGGTTCCAGAAGAACATCACCGACACGATCGAGTACGTGCAGCGGGTCGCGAACTCCGTCACGTTCACGACGCCGGTCAACTATCCCAAGGGCAAGCTCTACGGCTACGAGTTCGAGGTGCGCCAGGACCTCGAGCACGCGTGGTCCGCGCTGCACGGCCTCTCGGCCGGCGCGAACGCGACCTTCATCCACTCGCGCGCGACGCTGCCCGAGAGCGAGGCCGACGGTTTCAGCGATCCGGGGATCCTGGCGCCTATGGCGACACGCGACATGACCGACGCGCCGGAGCACCTCTACAACCTCTTCCTCACCTACGACTTCACCGACGTCGACACGCAGGTCTCGCTCTTCTACACGATCCAGGGCGACACGCTCGTCGCGGGCGCGGGCGAGGCGCTCGGCAACTTCGTGCCGAACCTGTACGCCAAGGAATACGACACGCTCAACCTGAGCCTGACGCACGGCTTCGGCAAGAACATCAAGCTCGGATTCCAGGCCAAGAACCTGACCAATCCGAGCATCGAGGAGGTCTACCGCTCGTCGTACATCGGCAGCGATGTGACCAAGACCTCCTACACCAAGGGCATCGAGCTCTCGCTCGGTCTCACGCTCTCCTTCTGAGGACGCCTGTCCCCAAGACTCCCATGACACGAAGCGCTCGACATCTTTTCACGAGACGACAACTGCGCGGGACGAACCGCGCGACGCGTTCGCCTGCGCACTGGCGGGCCCTTTCGCCGGAAGCCGGCCGGCGGATCCGCTGCAGGACGCCGCGGCAAGGGCCGGGACCCCGCAGCAACTCGAGGAGACGCGGCTCTCGATGAGCAAGTGGATCGAAACGCAGCAGATCATCTCGAAGGAGCGCAACGAGTGGCAGCAGGGCAAGGAGATCCTCGTCTCGCGCCTCGAACTGGTGCGCAACGAGGCGATCGGCCTGGACCAGGCCATCCGCAGCGCGCAGGCGCAGATCGCCGACGCGCAGGTGAAGCAGGACGAACTGCTCGCTGAGCGCGCCAAGCTCGACGAAGTCGCCGCGCGGCTCACGCAAGGGGTCGAGGCGCAAGAGCAGCGCCTGCGCACGCTCTTTCCCGAGCTGCCCGAGCCGCTGCAGAAGAAGCTCCAGCCGCTCTTCCAGCGCATGCCGACCGACGACGCCGCCAAGGCGCGCGTCTCGATCGCGGAACGCTTCCAGAACGTGCTCGGCATGCTGGGCGAGATCAACCGCGCGAGCACCGACATCAGCGTCAACTTCGAGGTGCACACGCTCTCCGACGGCAAGCCCTCGGAGGTCAAGGCGATCTACGTCGGCCTCGCGCAGGCCTACTACGTCAACGCCAACGGCGAAGCCGGCATCGGCCACCCCACGCCGCAAGGCTGGAAGTGGGAACCCTCGAAGAGCATCGCGGACAACGTGCTGATGACGCTCGAGATCCTGGAAGGCAAGCACTCGCCCGAATTCGTCCCGCTCCCGGTGAAGCTCCCATGAAAGCACTCACGACACTCCTCTCTCTCGTCACTCTCGCCCTCTGCGCGCAGGCGCAGCAGCCCGCGGCGCCGGAGACCCTGAGCCAGCTCTCGCGCGCCGCCGAGAAGCAGCTCCAGGACAGCATCCAGGAGCTCGGCCACCTGCGCGAAGAGATCGCGCAGGAGAAGCTGCCGCTCGCGCAGGACCTCACGGGCCTCGAAGAGCAGATCACGCGTCGCCGCCGCGACAGCGAGGTGGTCACGCGCGAGCTCGACGCGGGCAGCCTCGAACTCGCCGGGATCAAGACGGCGATGAAGGCGCGCCACGACGAGCTCGACTACTGCGCCAACCTGCTCGACGAGTACGCGCACACCTTCGAGTCCAAGCTCGGCGTGTGCGAGCTGCAGCGCTACAGCGGCGAGATCGAACTCGCCAAGCAGGCGACCGAGAACACGGCACTCTCGATGACCGAGAAGTTCGAGCGCCAGCTGGCCGTGGCGGACGTCTCGATCCAGCGCGCCTTCGACTGCCTGGGCGGCCTGCGCTTCCCCGGCGTGGGCGTCGACATGCAGGGTCGCGTCGCCGAGGGAATCTTCGCGATCATCGGCCCGGTCGCGATCTTCCGCGCCGAAGGCGGAACCGCGGGCATCGTCGTGCCGCAGACCGGTTCGGAGAAGCCGCTGATCCGCCCGCTCGAGGGCCCGCTGCAGGCGGGACTCGCGGCGCTCGTCGCGACCGGCGACGGACTCCTGCCGCTCGATCCCTCGCGCGGTGGCGCGCTCAAGGCACTCGTGCAGCGCACGAACCTGATCCACATCTTCCAGAAGGGCGGCCCGATCATGTGGCCGCTCCTGTGCGCCTCGATCCTGGCCTTCGGGACCGTGATCGAACGCCTCTTCTTCCTCGTGAACGAGCGTCGCAAGCGCGACCGCGCATCCCTCGAGCAGCTCTTCACCGAGGTCGAGCGCGGCGACAGCGCCGCGGCGATCCGCACCAGCAAGCAGTCGAAATTCTACGTCGTGCGCACGCTCGGCTACGCGCTCGAGCACAAGGAGCACAGCCTCGCGAACGCGCTGGTCTACGCGCAGGGCGAGGAACTCAAGCGCTTCCGGCGCGGGATCCCGATCCTCGACACGGTCATCACGCTCGCGCCGCTCTTGGGCCTGCTCGGCACGGTCACGGGCATGATGGGATCGTTCCAGCTGATCGGCGGGGATCTCAACTCGCCGGGCGCGATCACGGGCGGCATCGCCGAGGCGCTGATCGCCACGGCCTTCGGCCTGGGCATCGCGATCACGGCGCTGATCCCGTTCAACTTCCTCAACACCAAGCTCGAGGAGGCCGGCCAGGAGATCGAATCGGCTGCCAAGCAGCTCGAACTCGTCGTGCGCGGCCAGGAGTCGCGCGAAGTCGTGCTCATGCCGGGCCACCGGCACGAGAAGGACAAGGGCCACGTCCCCGAGGCCGTCGGCGCGGGGAAGGAGTGAGCATGCACGGTTCCTCCGCGAGCGGCGGCCGCAAGCGCGCGCGCATCGAGATCATCCCGCTCATCGACATCATCTTCTTCCTGCTCGCGACCTTCATCATGGTCTCGCTGAGCATGACGAAGAACCAGGGCGTGCAGGTCGCGCTGCCGAGCGCGTCGAGCGCCGCCTCCCTGGGCGACCAGCAGGAGATGGAGAAGGCCGTCACGCTCAGCGTCAACGACAAGGGCGAGGTCTACTTCAACAAGGAGAAGATCACGCTCGCGCAGCTCCCGTTGCGCCTGCAGGTGGTCAAGGCGGCCTCGAAGGATCCCAAGGTGATCATCAACAGCGACGCGGGCGCCTACTTCAAGACCGTCGTCGCCGTGCTCGACGAGGTGCGCAAGGTCGGCATCGCCAAGGTCGGGATCAACACGGACAAGCGATGAAGCTCGCCTGGCTCCTCGGCATCGGCTGCGCGATCCTGCTGCACCTGTTGGTGCTGCTGTTCGGCGGGCTGATCTTCGCCAGCGACAAGAAGCCGGACGCGCACCTCCAGGCGGTCGAGCTGCTCTCGCCGGACGAACCCAAGAAGGAAGAGGAGCAGCCGCAGGAGCAGAAGCCCGATCCCGACGAGCTCGAGCAGCCCGACGAGAAGCCCCCGGACGCGACCGAGATCCTGCGCGACCTCGAACCGCCTGTCTCGAACGAGCCGCCCGTGCTCGACGCTGCGAGCCTGGGTGCGATCGAGGCCGCGCTGAACGGCGAGGGTGGCGCTGGCGACTTCAGCGACGCGCTGAGCTTCCATTCGGGCGGCCGCCTCGACGGCCGCGGCCACGGCAATGGCGCGCTCGAAGAGAAGATGGAGGACGCGTTCAGCATGGCCGAGATCGACCAGAAGCCGCGCGCCGTGTTCCAGGCGCAGCCGCTCTTCCCGGGCGAGATGCGCGGCAAGAAGATCGAGGGCGTCGTGACGCTGATCTTCGTCGTCGACGCCTCGGGCAAAGTCGCGAACCCGCGCGTGGAGAAGTCCTCGCATCCGGCATTCGAGAAGCCCGCGCTCGACGCGGTCAGGCAGTGGAAGTTCGAGCCCGCGGTCAAGGGCGGCCAGCGCGTCGGCTGCAAGATGCGCGTCACCCTTCGTTTTCAGCCCAGTTGACGATCATGCGACACAACCTCCTCGCGCGCTTCGCGCTCCAGAGTCTCTTCCTCGCCGTTCCCGCTGCACTCGCGAGCGCGCAGGCCGAACTCGACCTCTCCGCGATCTGGAAGGATCCGACCTTCCAGAAGCAGTTCGTCGGCACCTACGGCATCAACCCCGACATCGAGCCGCGCGTCACGCCGGACGAGGTCAAGGTGCTGGAGAAGATCCGGCCGCTGATGGGCAACGACCTGCCCAAGGCCGAGGAGGCGCTGCGCAAGCTGATGAAGCCCGACTGCTCGGCGGTGCTCGACTTCACGCTCGGCAGCATCGACTTCCAGCAAGACAAGATCGACGACGCTCTCGCGAACTACGAGAAGGCCGTGGCGAAGTTCCCGAGCTTCCGCCGCGCCTGGCGCAATTTGGGCCTGATCCACGTGCGCAAGAGCGAGTTCGACGCGTCGATCCACGCCTTCGTGCGCATGATCGAACTGGGTGGCGCGGACGGCTACGCCTTCGGATTGCTCGGCTACGCCTACGCGGCCAAGCAGGACTTCCAGGCGGCCGAGGCGGCCTACCGCAGCGCGCTCTTGATGCAGCCCGAGAGCACCGAGTGGCGTCTGGGCCTCACGCGCTGCGTCTACAAGCAGGAGAAGTTCCAGGACGCGGCCGCGCTGCTCGACGTGTTGATCGCGCGCTACCCCGACAACGACCAGTTCTGGCTGCTGCAGGCCCACACCTTCCTCGGCCTCAAGCAGCCGCTCAAGGCGGCCGGCAACCTCGAGGCCGTGGATCAGCTCGGCAAGTCCACGCCCGACACGCTGCAGACGCTGGGCGACATCTACGCCGGCGAGAACCTCGCGGGACTCGCCGAGGGCGCCTATCGCCGCTCTCTCGAGCGCGATCCCACGCAGCCGCTCGCACGTCCACTGCGCGCCGCGGAGCTGCTCGCCGCGCGCGGCGCCGTCAACCAGGCGCGTGGACTCCTCGCGAGCATCGACAAGGTCCACCCGCAGATGCAGGAGAGCGAGCGCCGCAAGCTGCTCAAGCTCCAGGCGCGCCTTGCGCTGGCGCAGGGCGAGGGCGGCGCCGAGGCCGTTGCAGTGCTCGAGGAGCTCGTCAAGCTCGATCCGCTCGACGGCGAGGCGCTGCTGCTGCTCGGACAGCACTACTCTCGCGAGGGCGAGCCCGACCGCGCGATCTTCTACTACGAGCGCGCCGAAAGCCTCGAGTCCTTCGAGGTCAATGCCCGGTTGCGCCACGCGCAGGTGCTTGTGGGCATGAGCCGCTTCGCCGACGCACTGCCGCTCCTGCGCCGCGTGCAGGAGCAGAAGCCGCGCGACGACGTCGCACGCTACCTCGAGCAGGTCGAGCGCATGGCGAAAGCACGCCGCAATTAGGTGCAGCTACACCGCCTCTTCACCTGGGGACAACGCGCGCTGCCTACCCTCGCCGCAAGCGGGGAGTTCCGGAGGGGGGCACGGCTCCCCCCTGTCCTTCCGCGCGTTCCCCCTCCTCAACCTACGAGCCACCGAGAAGACCCATGAAGGCAAGCAACATCCTGATGACGCTGGCGGCTGGCGCCGGCCTCGCAGGCGCGGCCAATGCGGCCGAGATCTTCGTCAACACCAACATCTCCGTCTCCACGACCTGGACGGCGAACAACCACTACAACCTGCAGCAGCAGATCTACGTGCTGCCCGGCGCCACGCTCACGATCGAGGCGGGCACGGTCCTCGCCAGCACGTCGAACCTCGGCGGCAGCCTTGCGGTGTGCAAGGGCGCGCAGATCTTCGTCAACGGCACGCGCGACAACCCCGTGATCATGACGTCCACAGCCGACGTCGCGACCTGGGTCGGTGGCGACCCCAAGACCGGCACCTGGCGCGAAGCCTGCAACGAGTGGGGCAACCTGACGATCATGGGCGGCGCGTACATCTCCGCCAACAACCACGGCGGCGCGACCACCAACCTGCCGCACCCCGACGCGAACAACGTCGCGCCGATGGAAGGCCTCGTGGCCGCGTTCCCGGGCGACACCAAGGTGCTCTACGGCGGCGGCAACGACAATGACGACAGCGGCTCCGTCACCTACCTGTCGCTGCGCTACGGCGGCAAGGTGCTCGGGCTGGGCAACGAACTCAACGGCCTGTCGATGGGCGCCATCGGCCGCGCCACCGACGTCGACCACATCGACATCATGAACAACGTCGACGACGGCATCGAGACCTGGGGCGGCACGGTCAACTACAAGTACCTCAACGTCTGGAACATCGGCGACGATAGCTTCGACGTCGACGAGGGCTGGCGCGGCAAGGCGCAGTTCGGCCTGCTCGTGCAGGGCTACAGCGTCGACGCGGCGCAGGGCTCGGGCGTCGGCGACAACTGCTTCGAGACCGACGGCGCCGAGGACTCCGACTGGCAGCCGGTCACCACCGCCACGATCTACAACTTCACCGTCGTCGGGCAGCCGGTCGACGGCGACCACGGCACCACCTGGCGCGACAACGCCCGCATCCAGTACCGCAACTGCGTGTTCATGGACCTCGGTGACGAGCTCGTGCGCTTCGACAACACCGACGGCGACGGCGCCAACGGCTACGGCTTCAACGGCACGCTCTCGTGGGCCAACACCTGGACCACGCCCTTCAACATGGTTCCGGCGACGCCGAACGACCCGGCCAACCCGGCCGCGTTCTACCAGGCGCAGAGCTCGGGCTTCCTGGCCGAGATCACCGACAGCGTCTTCTTCCGCAACCAGAGCGCCAACGGCTACACCACCGCGACCACGGTCGGCGTGCTGGCCGCGGGCACCAACAACGTGCTGACCCCCGGCTTCAACCCCGCCGACGCGCCGATCCAGTCGATCACGCGTGGCCCGGCGGTCGTCCGCGGCGGCAAGACCATGCTGCCCGTCGTGTCCCTCGACCCGCGCCCGGCCAACGCCGCTCTCACGAGCGTCGCGACCGCGCCGAACGACGGCTTCTTCTCGCCCGTGCAGTACCGCGGCGGGTTCGCGCCCAACGCGCAGAGCTGGCTCTGCGGCTGGACGGCGAGCAACGCCTTCGGCTTCACCACCGCGTGCCAGCCGGGCGTCGCGTTCTGCTTCCCCGGCACCGGCGGCGTCAACGCCTGCCCGTGCGGCAACCCCGGCACTGCGGGCCGCGGCTGCAACAACTCCTCCTCGACCGGCGGCGCGGACCTCTCGGCCAGCGGCATTGCGGCGGTCGGTGCGGACTCCGTGGTGTTCACCACGACCGGCGAGAAGCCGACGGCCTTCAGCATCCTGCTGCAGGGCACGAGCGTCTCGGCCACCGGCTCCACCTTCGGCCAGGGCATCCGCTGCGCCGCCGGTTCGCTGAAGCGTCTGTACACCAAGGCCGCCGTCGCGGGCTCGGTGACGATGCCCGGCGCCGGTGATCCCAGCGTCAGCGCTCGCTCCGCCGCCCTCGGTGACACGCTCACCGCCGGCAGCACGCGCTACTACCAGGTCTACTACCGCGACCCGACCGTGCTCGGCGGCTGCCCCGGCACCAGCACGTTCAACGTGACGAACGGCCAGGCGATCGTCTGGGACATGTGATCCAGCGTCCCCGACACAGATGAAGACGATTCCCCGGCTGATGCGGCTCGACCGCGTCCGCCGGGGATCTGCCGTACCTCTCTGACACTGCAAGCAACTGCTCCGATGAACAACTTCCTGCGCACGCTGCTCGTCCCCGCCCTGCTCCTCTCCGCCGCCGGCGCGATCGCCCTCTTCGCGATGAACCGCGAGAGCGTGCGCGCGAGCACTGCGAGCGCGACCGACAAGGCGCTGCCGCCGTACCAGACGCAACTCGTCGAGCTCGCCTTCAAGGCCGCCTCCGCACTGCCCGAGGTGCCGCACTCGAAGAACCGCTGCCGCCTGCAGGGCGATGTCGTCGAGGCCTGTCTCGCACTCGACCTCCCGCAGCGCGCGCTCGCCTGCACCGAGAAGATCAGCGACTGGCGCCGCGGCCTGGGCTACGCCGAATACGCCAGCTACTGCGCGCAGCACGGCGCGACCGAAGGCGTCGAACACGCGCTCGATCTCGCGCAGAAGATCTCCGAGCAGGGCGAGCCGGTCCTCACGCAGGACTGGCAGAAGGACCGCATCAAGGTCGGCATCGCCAAGACGCACGCCTGGCTCGGACACGCCGCGCAGGCCGCGAGCTTCGAGAACGGCCTCGAGCATTCCGAGATGGGCAAGGTCGACGCCGTGCGCGCGTTGCAGGGCGACGCGAAGGATTTCGACAGCCAGCGCGCTGCGCTCGAGAAGACGCTCGCCGCGGGCGACTTCGACCTCTCGCACAACGCGCTCGAGACCTGCGCCCAGCTCTTCAACCGCTACTACGCCGACAGCGAGCGCCGCGACTGGGCCGAGAACGCGATCAAGAACTCCTGGTCGAAGCTGCCGCTGCAGGTGCGCATCGAGGCGCTGATCGAGCTCACCGGCTTCGCGCTCGCGCATCAGGATTCGCACAAGGCGCTCGCGCTGGTAGACGACGCGCAGGAGATCCTCGACAGCGAGGCCTGGCTGCCCGAGGGCTACATCCCCTTCGAGGCCCAGCTCGGCGCGCTGCGCTGGCGCGCGGGTGCGAAGGAAGACGGCCGCAAGCAGGTCGAAGCGGCGCTCGCGCGCTTCGACAAGGACCGCACGGTGATCGTCGACATCTACCGCGCCGGCGCGCTGCGGCCGATCGCGGAGAGCTACGCGGCGATCGGCGAGCGCGCGCTCGCGATCGCGGTGTACAAGCGCGCGGTGGAGGAGGGGCTGGGCAATCCCAACTCGCGGCCGCGGGCGGAGGATCTGGTGGCGACGTGTCTGTCGCTGGCGAAGGGCGCGGTCGAGCCGGATGAGGAGCTCGGGGGGCGGCTCGAGAAGGTGTGCAAGGGGCTGAAGGAGCCCTGGTAGCTCCTCGCGTGCCGGGCTCCGAGGCCCACTCGCCGCATGGCTGTGTGTTCATGAGGCGCGCTCGCTCGCGGCCCACCTGCGGGAATCACGCTCGCGGGGCTGCATGCGGGTGATTCGGGGGGCTGAGCCTCAGCTCCCGCGTCGAGATCGGGCCTGTCCCCGTTGACACAGCGCGCGCTCGATTTGAGCTCCAGTTCGCGTTCCCGAGGAGGGTGCGCGCGGGCCTGCGGGCCGAGCCCTTTCCAGGTTGGGATCGAGCGAGGTGGGACCCGGGCGCAGCAAGATTCCCCACGGCGAACCTTGACGCTCAGAAGTGACGCCGCAAAATCGCCTTAGCGCCGAGGCTCGCTCGCCACCCTGGCCGTGCGGGAGACGTCGGCCTGCGGACCGCCCCCCGACCGCTCATGCCTGGACCGCGATTTCCCCGCGACGGTTCGGATGCGCTCGACCCTGAGCAGGGAGGGCTACTGCACGGAGATTCGCCGCGCGAGGTGCTGCTGCGCATCGCGAACGGGGATCCGCTCGAACTCGGCCCGCGCGTCGACGCACATCTCGCAGAGGAAGGGCTGATGCTCACGCCGCGCCGCGTGCAGCTGCGAGCGCTCGCGGCGGTGGCGTACGCAGCGTGCGCGCAGGGCGCCCCGCTGGATCTCGGGCCATGGTTGCGGATGCGGATCCGCGAGTCGGCGACCGCCCTGATCGACGAGGACCGCGAGGCCGAACGCCGGAACGCCCCGCTCGCGCCGGACAGCGCGCACTTCCTGCCCATGATCGCGGCCTTCGGCGTCGAGCCGGGTCTCGCGCGTCGGACTTCGGTGGCTTTTCATTCACTTCCCGTCCCGCGCCGCCTCCTCCTGCGCGGAATCGTTCAGGAAGGCCGATCCCTCGCGGAAATGACACAAGAACTTCGCCGACCCGTGGAAGAAACCCGAGCAGAACTGCGAGCGGCGGTAGAATCGCTCGAGCGAGCGATCGGGGCACGCCTGTCCGAGCGCCTGGGAGGAGAAGACCGTGGCTGATAGCGAACAACTCGTCGACCCCGAGCTCGAAGGCCTGCTGCGCGAATTCAGCACCCGGCCGCGCTCGGTCTTTCTGCGCTCGAGCCGCAAGGATGCGATGCGCATCCTGCGTTCGAGCACGAACGAGCCGCTCAGCGCCCTCGCCGTCCCGGATGCGCTCGAGCGCGAGCTGATCACCGTCCACCGCGCCGAACTCGCCGAGATCCTGAAGCAGGCTTGCCGCAACAAGCTGCTGAAGGGGGAGAGGGAGAGGCTGTTCGTGATGCGCTACCGAACCGCGAACGAGCGCGTCGAGCCGGTTCCGATCCAAGGCTTGCGCGATCGCTTCGCTCTGGCCGACGCCAGGAATCCCGGGGAACCGTGGGCCGGAGCGACGGATGCAATCGAGCGAGCCCTGTTCCCCCAGGCCTCAGCCGAGCCCTCGGTACTCGAACTCGCGGCCCTTGGAGAGCGCCTCGTCCCTGGGGATTCGTGGAGGGTGATGACGGCGATCGACCAGCTCGCGAACGGGAACGTTGAGGCTGTCCGGCCCCTGTGCTCCGCTGTCCTCGACGGCTGTGCTGACGTAGAGAGTTCGCTCCGTGCGCTAGAGACAATCGCCATGTCGGAGGCGATCAAACAGAGCCCATCACGCGCGCTCGAAGCCCAGAGCTCTGCGTGCGCGATCAAGGGGGACTACCCGCTGGGGCACATCAACCTATTTCTCTTCGCCGTGGACAAGCGGACTGCGCTCGGCGCCGCCGATCGTCTTGAGGAGTCCATCGCTCCCGACCACCCGCTGGTGCTCGAGTTGAGCGCTGCGAGCAGGCGCCGGTGGACTGGAAACTGTGGAGCTCCACGGGCAGCAGCAAGGGTCCTGGCGAACGAATTGAAGCCTGCGATTGGGCAGGTAGGAGGGAGACTGGCCAGTGCGTTCTAGGATCTAGCCGATCGCCGGATGGAAACGGTGATGGTTACCTGGCGGCTCTCGTGTTCCGTGGATGAGCCATGCGCGCGCCCTTCATGAATCGGTCCGCCGTACACGACGCGAACTACCGGAGGTGCGCTCGCAAGGGACTCCCAGTTCAGCCCGGCAGCGCGTAGTCAGTCATCACGGGCACCGAGCTGGGACGGAACCTTGGCCTGGTGCCGTTCTAGGGGCGCGGGAAGAAGAGGTCCCTTCGGTGCTCGCCGCGCTGTGGCCGCCGTCTCCGTTGTGCGCTTCGTGGCAACCAAAGGCGGGCACTCAGGTGCTCCTGCCGTCATGAGCACGGGGGTGAAATCGGCCGCCGGCCTCGATCAAGCTGCGAGCAGTGCGAACCTTGGCGCGGGCGAATCTGACAGCCCGGCTAGGCGGACGGCAACGCAATCGCTGCAGGTGGTCGACAGTGTCGGGGCGCCGATCGCGAATGCACGCGTTGACAGCATTCCAAGGCCGGCTGACTGGGGAGTGCGCATGGGGCTTGGCCGTAGATGCGGCGGCGAGGACATCCGGAACGACCACGATCACGAGCGCCATGCCAATGATGCTGGTCTCGCTGAGTTCCTGCGGAGAGGGCGAGGCGAGATGGGAGCGGATCCTGCGGGTCCGGCGCCGCGGGAAGGCCAGCGGTTGGTTTCGGTTGCTGGTTCAGCGAAAGGGGAGTGCAGCGCCTGAGCTCATCACCCTGCGAGATAGCATGGGAATCAGGTCACCGTGCCGGGCCAGGATCGGATACCCGTGCCTGCCAAAGTGGTCGAGCGTGCCGATCTCAGTGATTGGCCATGCGCATCGGGAGAGTCCAAGGAGGCCCGTAGTTTCACTCTTCTGCCCAGGGTGGTAGAGATCACGAACGCGGATGGCGAGACCTCGCTGCCCGTGCTTCCGGAGCGAGCCTGGATCCGAGCGAGCCTTGGGGACTTGGTCTCGAGCACGTGGACTGGGATCGGGTCCCACGATGTCACCCTCGAACTGCTTCCGACCTGCGATGTGCGCGGCCGCGTGGTCGACGACGACGGGCAACCGGTCTCTGAACGGGGGACGGTGTCCATCCAGACGAGGAATGGCTTCGATGGAAAGTTCCTGACTCTCACACCTGTGACTTCAGGCGGCGCCTTCGGGCCAGTGCGCCTTCCGATCGAATCCCAGGACGGCTTCATCCTCCGGTTCTTCGGTGGGGCATTGGAGGCCTCCCAACTTCAGGTCCCTGACCCTGAGCCGGCGCGACCGCCGATGTCGAAATCTGCACGAAAGGATGGGGCTTGGTGTGGACGTGCAGGTGCTCGACGACACCGACCAACCGTTGCCGAACTCCGCGGTGACTGCGCAGTGGTCGAGGGCCGACCAATGGAATCGGACCGACTGGCAGACAGACGCCAGCGGGCACGCACACCTTCGAAGACTCCCAACGGGAGAGGTCTACATCCGCGTGCGGCATCCAGGGTTCGTACCGGTCTTGAAGCAACTCTTCCGATCGGAGGAGTGGGTTCATGTTCCGGTTCGCGTCGCGATGGAAAAGGCTGCGACAATCGAGGGCTCATGTCTTCGCGACGGAACCCCCGTTCCCGACTTCTCGGTCTACTTCTTCAGCCGCAGCCCTGCAGACGGGGGACGTGTAGACATCGAGGGAAGTGCAGATGGAACGTTTCGAATCGATGAAGCGAAGCCAGGTCTCATCACGGTGTTCGCGACATCCCAGGACACGATCCAGTCGGCTCACGTGAGCGTTTCCGTAGAGCCAGGAGCTACTGGGCACGCGTCGGTGACTCTTCCGGCGCCGCGGAGAGTTGCAGGCACCATCGTGGATGCACTGTCGGGAGAGGCTGTGCCCTCCGCGAAGGTGGCCGCGATGCTGATTTCGGGGCGAGGCGTAATCAAGCCATGGAAGGCCGCGAGCGTCGTCGACGAGCAAGGTCACTTCGAGTTGTCCGGCTTCGGCTCGGTTGAGGGGCGGATCGAGGTCTTCGCAGATGGCTTCGCTCCTCGACAGGTCTCGGTTTGGGCAGGGAGGACCAGCTTCTCGATATCGGCCACGTGGCCTTGCATCGGGCTCAAACCTCACCGTCCACCTGAAGGCAGAGGCCTCGGTGGACCTGTCGCGGTATGCGGGGACACTTGAGTCAGGTACTCGATACGTTCCCGGGGTCCAATTTGATTCGAACGGCAACGCCCGCTTCGACGGAATGTCGCCCGGCACAGCGCAGGTTTATGTCTACGCCTTCAACGGGGACTCTCTGAAGAAGCAGGTCCGGATCCGGCCGGGTAGCGCGACGAACTGCACGTTCGAACTGTACGGGGATCCGATCGAGGTCGACGTCATCCCTGCGAACGGAGCGACGCTGTCGGAGGATGGCACGTTGGTGGTCGAGCACCTCGACGACTCGGGTGAGCAGCAGCAGGACGCTCACCTCCTGCCGAAGTCGGGGCACATTTTCCTGGAGAACGTCCACTCGAACCGATTCGTGCTCCAGGCCATCGATCCTGTCAAAGGGTTACTCGCAACGCGGAGTTTCGAATTACCCGCGGGCGAGCCTCGCCGGGTCACCTTCGAGCTACAGCCAACCGAGCAGAGGTTCCGCGTGCTCAAGCCCGACCGGACACCGATCGCGGGCGCGCTTCTGGTGCTCAAGGGGGCGCCCAATTCTGTTCGCTGGTCACAGACGTGCGCCACCGATGATGCTGGCGAAGCAAGTGTCGCTGATCTTGGTCCGGGGGATGTGTCGGTGAGCGTGTTCCACGTCGATCACGGTTCACTACCGTGCGAATCACTGTCCACAGATGGCCAGCGGAACGGAACGATCGATGTGATGATCCCACATGGTGCCGAGACCGACCTCGAATTGAGGGATGGACCCGAGCCACTGGGTGGAGTCGAAGTCGAGATCAACGACGAGTGCGGCGCGACGATGCTCATCGGCCGCCACATTGGCGGCAACAGACGGAATCGTGCATCTCAAGCATGTCGCACCCGGCGACTACCGCATCCTGATCGATCACCCGGGAATCTGGCGCACGACGCAGCCCATCACCGTCGGCTCGACGCCGGCGACGCTTACCGTGCAGCTACGGCGGCTTGGGTCGGGGCGTGTGCGGGTGCGATCCGGAGTCGAGAACCCGATCGAGGGCGCGATGGTTGAACTCGTCGATGTGACGAGCGGAACTCCGGTGGCCGATTGGATGAAGATCGGCGACGTGCCGACGCCCGCGGGTGGGATGCGCACGAATGCGGCGGGTGAGTGGGTGGTCAACGGGCTGCCGCGCGGGAGCTATCGCTGCGTGGTGACTTCGAGTGCGGGAGCGGTGGTCGAGAAGACGCTCGAGGTGCCCGCGCAAGCGACGGGCGAGCTCGAAGTGGTCCTGCCTTAGTCGGCGGGGGGGCGCGAGAGGAGGGCGAGCGGGCAAGCGAGCCGCGGGGCGTTGGGCGCGTGGCGTTGAACGGGGGCGGTGGGCGCCGAGATCGGCCTGGCGGCAGCTCGCGGCAGGTCCGTCCCGGATGAGGTTCCGGCTTCGTCCGCCGGCCTCAAGCCCCTCAAGCACCGGACGGTCGCGGCCGAAGACATCGAAGAAGCTTCCATGTCCCCTCCGGCCGGGCACGCGGCCGGGGGGGAGCCCGCCCCCCGCGCCGCCGAGACGACTGTACATGCCGACACGCACGCTGACCCCGCAACCCAAGGGCTTCCACGGCGACCGTCACCTGCTGCGTTTCGTGGACAAGCTCGCGGAGCGCACGCGCGTGTTCGTCGAGACGGGCTCGAACGTCGGCTCGACGCTGGGGTACGTGGCGCGCAGGTTCCCCGCGCTCGAGTGCCTGTCGTGCGAGCCGGATGGGGACGCGTTTGCGGTCGCGCGTGAGCACGCGTGCACACGCGAGGGAGTGAGTTTGTACCGCGAGAGCTCGCAGGACTTCCTGCGGCGGATCGCGAAGGAGCACAACGTGCTGTATTCGCGGCCGTTGCTCGCCTGGCTGGACGCGCACGGGTACGGCTTCGAATGGCCGTTGCGCGAGGAGGTGCGCTTCTTCACGGAAAAGTTCGCGCGCGGGTACCTGCTGATCGACGACTTCCGCGTGCCGCACGACGCGCGTTTTGGGTGGGACGAGTACGCGGGACAGGCGTGCGAGTTCGCGTACATCCAGAGCTCGATCGCGCCGGGCGCGAAATGGCGCCTGTACTACCCGGCGTACTCCGAACACACGTCCGAGTGGCACCCGCTGCGCGGATGGGGACTGCTGCAGTTCACGCGCGGCGGCGAGGAACTCGAGGCGCTGGAGAAGCAGATGCCCGAGCTGTGCCTCTTCTCGGCAGCGAGCCGTGCGGCAAGGAAGCACTCCGAGATCCCGAAGGCGGGGGAGTTGAGGATCGTGACGCCGAGCGCGAGCGCGGATGCAACGGCTTCCGGCGTCGCGCGCGCGCTGGACAAATCGAATACGGGCACGAACAACCAGCAGCACACGGACAAGCACATGAACAACAGCCTGGCCACGAAGATCAATCCGAGCACGCACACGAACCCGATCGACAGCGCCAGCACGGATACGAACCCGAGTGAACGCTCGGGCACGCACACGAACGCGACGCCGACGGCGCGCGGGGGCTCACACCGAACCGACGGACCGCATGGGGGCGCACACACACCCGATCGAGCGCTCGGGAGCCCATTCGAACTCGAAATCCGGTGCGAGCACGCATACGAGCGACGCGAAGCGCGCAGCGGCTGTGGCCGAGCCGCGCAAGGTGTCGAACGCGCCTGCGATCTCCTCGGAGACGGATTTCGACGCGGTCATCGCCTTCCTGCGCGCCGAGCTGCGCGCGGATCCGAGCTCGGCCACGAAGTGGAACGACCTGGGCGTGTGCCTGGTGCACAAGAACGATGGCGATGGCGCGCTGATCGCCTTCGGCGAGGCGTTGCTGCTCGATCCGACGCACGCCGATGCGCGCGCGAACCTGCGCCTCGTGCTCGACACGCTGTACGGAAACGAAGGGCGGCCGATGCCCGTCGCGCCGGGGTCCTGGGGCTGCAACCCCGGGCGCAATCCGATCGAGGACCTGAAAGCGATCCTCGGCGCTGGAGTGCGCGTGATCGTCGACGGTGGCTCGCACAAGGGGGACTCGGTCACGCGGCTGCGCGCGGCCTTCCCGGGAGCGACGATCCATGCCTTCGAGGCGCTGCCGGAGTTCGCGCAGGGACTGCGAACGCGCTTTGCCGAGGACCGCGGGCTCGTCGTGCACGCGGCGGCGCTCGCGGAGGAGGGCGGCCGCTTGCGCATGCGCATCACGGGCGACGCGAGCCTCTCGACGCTGCACGAGCCGAGCGCGCTCGAGCGGCGTTGCCGGAACACGGACCACGCGGGGGTCGCGGAGCAGGATGTGCTCGCGCTGCCGCTGCGCGATGCGGTGCAGGGCGGGATCGACCTCTTGCACCTCGACCTGAACGGCGGCGAGGCGGCGGCACTGCTAGGGGCGGGCGAGCGCCTGCACGGCGTGCGCAGCCTGCTCGTGCGCGTCGCGCTGCAGGAACTGCACGTTGGCGGGCCGGTGTTCAGCGATCTCGACGTGTTCCTGCGCGCACAGGGATTCCGGCTCTTCCACCTCTACAACCTCTGGTGCCATGCGGACGGACAGGTCACGTCCGCCGCGGCCCTCTACACCAACGAGCGTCACTTCTCATGAAGTCCACCCTCCTCGTCACGGGCTCGAGCGGGCTGATCGGTTCGGAAGCGGTGCGCTACTTCGCGGGCCTGGGTCATTCGATCGTAGGCGCCGACAACAACGGCAGGCGCGACTTCTTCGGGCCGGGTGGCGACACGCAGGCGACGCTCGAGTCGCTGCGGCGCGAGGTGCCGGGCTTCGAGCACACCGAGCTCGACGTGCGCGACCGGGAAGGCGTCGCGAGGCTCGTGAAGCGGGTTCGCCCGCGCGCGGTGATCCACTGCGCGGCGCAGCCCTCGCACGATCTGGCGAAGGCGCGGCCTTTCGACGATTTCGAGACCAACGCCAACGGCACGCTGAACCTGCTCGAGGCAGTGCGTCACGCCGCGCCCGACTCGCCCTTCGTGTTCCTCTCGACGAACAAGGTCTATGGCGACGCGCCCAATGAAGTGCCGCGCGTCGAGCTCCCGACGCGCTTCGACTATGCGCGCGAGGAGGACCACGAAGGGATCTCCGAGGACTGCCGCATCGATGCGTCGATGCACAGCCTCTTCGGCGTCTCGAAGACCTCGGCCGACCTGCTCGTCCAGGAGTACGGCCGCTACTTCGGTATCCCGACCGTGTGCTTCCGCGCCGGCTGCATGAGCGGGCCGCAGCACGCCGGGGTGGAACTGCACGGCTTCCTCTCCTACCTGGTGAAGAGTGCCGTCAGCGGGCGTGAGTACACCGTGATCGGCCACGCGGGCAAGCAGGTGCGCGACCAGATCCACGCGCACGACGTGTGCAGCGCGATCGAGGCCTGGCTCGAGAAGCCGCGACCGGCGGCGGTCTACAACCTCGGCGGCGGGCGCGAGAGCAACGGTTCGGTGCTCGAGTGCATGTCGATGATCGGCGAACTGCTCGGCTCGCGCGTGGTGCACAGCCACGATCCGCGTCCGCGCGCGGGCGACCACGTGTGCTACATCAGCGACATGCGCCGCTTCCGCGATGACCACCCGCGCTGGAGCCTCTCGCGCCGGCTGCCGGACATGCTGGCGGAGATGGTGCGCCTGGAACTGGACTCACGGCAGATGGCGCTCTCGGCCTGAACGCCATGCGCATCGCCTTCCTCGATTTCTGGCCGAGCTTCGAAGCGCACGAGTTCGCCAAGCGCTTCCCCGTGCTCGGCGAGGTAGCTCTTCTGGAGTACGTCGAGGACGCGCGCGCGGCCGAACTGGTCGTGTTCTCGTGCTTCCCTGGCGGTCATCGCGCCGCGCCGCGCGATCCGCGCGTCCATGCCGGGGCGCAGGGTGTGCGCCTGTACTACACGGGCGAGAACGTGCTGCCCGACTTCTCGACCTGCGAGTTCGCGATGTCGTTTGCGCGCGAGATCGTGGATGCGCGCCACCTGCGCGTGCCGAACTACGTCGGGACGCAGGCGCTGCACGGATTCCCGCTCGACGGCCTGCACGTGACCGCAGGCGACCCCGCCGCGTTGCGGCGCGCGAAGACGCGCTTTTGCAGTTATGTCCAGGGCAACCGCGTTCCGATGCGCGAGGCCTTCGTGCAGGCTCTGATGCGCTACAAGCAGGTCGACTGCGCGGGGCCTTCGCTCAACAACATCGGCTTCGTCGCCGATCGCAAGCGCAAGTACGAGCTCTTCCGCGAGAGCAAGTTCGCCGTGACCTTCGAGAACGAGGCCGTGGTCGGCTACACGAGCGAGAAGCTGCCCGACGCGCTGCTCACGAACTGCGTGCCGATCTACTGGGGCGATCCGACGGTCGAACTCGACTTCGACGGGCGCGGTTTCCTGAACCGGCGCGACTTCGCGAGCGACGCGGCGCTCGTCGCGCGCATCGCCGAGCTCGACCAGGACGACGCGGCCTACGAGGCGATGCTTGCCGCTCCACGTCTTTCGCACGCTCGAGCAAGAGACGGCACCGACCCGGCCACGCTGCGCGCCTTCTTCGAGACTGTCTGCGCGAGGGCCCAGCAGGGCCCGCGTCCCCGACGTCCCGTGCTCTCGGCTTGACGCGCGTGCCTCTCGCGCGAGAGGATCGCTCGCGCATGGCCCGCAAGGAACCTGAACCGCCGCACGAGCTCGATCCGCTGAAGGGCGGGTTGAAGCACAGTCCCTTCGCAGCGTTGCGCGGGAAGGTCGAGGGTCGTGAGCTGCCGAGCCGCGCAGCCGCGAAACCTGCCGCACCCAGCTCGGCAAAGCCGGCCACCGCGCCCGGTCGCATCACGGTGCGCATCGAGCGCACCGGCCGCGGCGGCAAGACGGTCACGATCGCGGATGGGCCGGGGCTGCACGGCCCGCCGCTCGAGCCGCTCGCGCGCGAGATCGCGCGCGGCATGGGGACGGGCGCGCGCGTCGAGAACTCGACGATCGTGGTACAGGGCGACCAGCGCGAGCGGCTCGTCGCCTGGTTGGGCAAGCACGGCTTCGGCGGCGCGGTCGCGGGGAACTGAGCATGGCGGCCGGCCTGCGACGAGCTCCCGATCCGGCGCGCGCTCACGGTGCGTGGGTGTACCTCTTCGTCTCGGTGCTCGCCGGCACGCTGGCCGCGCGCGGACAGGGCAGCATCGCCGCGCTGTGCGCCGGCCTGGCTTTCGTCGGCGTGTTCGTCGCCTCGAGTGCGATCGCCGTGCGTCCGCGGCCCTGGCGGCTGCGCTTTGCGAGCGGTGCGCTCTTCGCGGCGGCCTGCGCGGCGAGCGGGCTCGCGCTGGGAGCGGAGCCGATGTTCCTCGTCTACTCGATGGTGGCGCTCTTCCCGAGCGCCGCGGCGGTGTGGTTCGCCGCGCAGCAGGGCTTCCTCTCGCCGCCCGCGCTCGTCTTCGGCGTGCTGGGCCTCACGGTGGCGGCGCCCGCGGCCGCGTGCGCCGGCGGGACGAGCCCGCAGCTGGGCTTCCTGCTGCTCGGTCTGCTCGCACCCTTCTTCGCCTGGCGCACCTGGAAGACGCGCGCGGCCCTCGGCGGCGGTGCGGGTTTCGACAAGGCGCGCCTGCGTCGGTTGGGATTGCGCGAGGCCGCGCTGGCGGCGGCGTGGATGCTCGCCTGCGTGGGCGTGGTGCACCTCGTCGCACGCTGACGCGCGAGTTCAGCCCTTCGCGATCTCGTAGATGCCGTGGCGCCCGCCGCGCAGCTCGCCCATGCGCACGAGCTGGTTCCAGACCTCGGGCGTGAAGCGCGCGGGCGGCTGGATGCCGATGATGCTGGAAGCCTGGCCGGTGCTCATGCCGCGGCCTCCGATGCCGGACTCGGCGTCGAGCAGCGTCGCTTTCAGCGTCTTGTGGAAGGCTTTCATCGCGCGGCGCAGCGTCTCCTGGTCCTGCGCGGGCAGCGGGCGCTTGCCGGCGAACCAGAGCTCGACGATCGCGCGCAGCACGGGGGCGTCCTTGGCGTCGATCGCCGCGGCGACGTCGGGATCGCTCGTGCGCACGACGCCGAGGACGGATGCCGCTTTCTCCCAGGCCGCCGCGTTGGCGGGATCGTTCTGGAGCTCGACGGCACAGGACTCGAGGGCGCGGCTGATGAGCGAGACGGCGGGGTCGAACATGGGCCTGATGATAGCCCCGGATCAGGGAATCCAGGTCGCGTCGAGCGCATTCGTCGCGTTGAACGTGCTCGTGGGAACACAGCCGCCGAGGACGATCGGATCGCGGTAGTAGACGGTGTAGTAGCGCTGCTGTCCGGCGCTGATCGGATCGCCCAGGGCCGCGGAGCGCGCGGACACCGAGGGATCGCCGACTTGCGGGACCGTGATGCTCCCGCCGACGGCGGCGAGCAGGTAGAGGCGCTTCAGCACGCCGGCGACGCAGCGCACTCCCTGGCCGAAGACGATGCCCGTGGGCGCGGAGCTCGTGCCCTGCAGGAGCACCGACACCGCCGTCGCTCGTTCGCCGCTGGTCAAGAGGTGCAGGCTGTCGGCGCCCAGGCTCGCGTTGCCGCTGCTCGAGAGCGCCGCACCACCGGTGGCGGAGCTGTTGTCGCAGCCGCGGTCGGGACCGGCGGGCGGATTGGCGCAGGGGCACGCGATCACGCCCGCGGAGCCGGGGCTGCAGAACGGCGCGATCGTCGAGCAGGCGTAGCGCGCGTCGAGCTGAACCGCGTCGAGAGTCGTGAAGGTCTGCGTCGCGGGGAAATCGAGCCGGTAGGAGGTGATCGTGTCGGCGACACTGCTCAGATCCCAGCTCGCCACGATCTCGTCGTGGCCCATCAGGTGCAGGAGGTAGCTCGTGCTCGGCGAGAGCAGCGTGTGCAGCGTGCCCGCTGCGTCCGTGTAACTGAGCGTGAAATTCGTGAGGCCGATCTGGTTCAGGTTCATCGAGACCTGCAGCACGACCTCCTGCAGATCGGCGGGCACACTGTCGGTCACGCGGTAGACGGGAGGATTGGTCTGGTTGTCGAGGTTCCCATTCGGGAGCAGCACTCCGCCCGCGGCGAGTTGCCAAACCGCGGCGCCCGCGTCGGTCGTCGAGAGATCGTCCGGGCTGTTGGGCGCGTTGTTCGGCTGGGTGAAGCTCTCCCAGCCGGCGAACTGCGTGCACGGCGCGCCGCGGAAGGGCGGCACGAAGACGCTCGTGAACGGCGGGGGCGGGGGAGCGGCGCTGAGCACGAACGCGGCGAAAGTGTGGAGCATCGTGATTCCCAGGCTATCCCAGTACGCGCGGCGCGCCCAGGTCCCCAGCGCATTACAATCGCGGCAGGAGGCACACACACATGGCCAAGAAGATCCTGATGCTCTGCGGCGACTACGGCGAGGACTACGAGACGATGGTGCCCTTCCAGGCGCTCTCGATGGTCGGGCACACGGTGCACGCGGTGTGCCCGAACAAGAAGACCGGCGAGAAGGTGCGCACGTCGATCCACGACTTCGAGGGCGACCAGACGTACTCGGAGAAGCGCGGGCACGATTTCACGCTCAACTACAGCTTCGTCGACGTCGAGGCGAAGAACTACGATGCGCTGCTCGTCGTCGGCGGGCGCGCGCCGGAGTACATCCGCCTCGACAAGCGCGTGATCGAGCTCGTGCGCGCCTTCGCGGCGGACAAGAAACCGATCGCGTCGATCTGCCACGGTGCGCAGGTGCTGACCGCCGCGGACGTCGTGCGCGGCCGGAAGCTCTCGGCCTACCCGGCCTGCGCGCCCGAAGTGCGCATGGCCGGCGGCGAGTACGTGGACCTGCCGATGGACAAGGCTCACGTCGACGGCAACCTCGTCAGCGCTCCGGCCTGGCCTGCGCACCCGGACTGGCTGGCGAAGTTCCTGGTCGTGCTCGGGACCAAGATCACGACCTGAGGGCACCGGTGGAGCGCGCGGCGGTGTAGATTCGAGGGTCGGCTCGCCCCCCCCCGAAGCATGCTCCACGCACTCCTCCTCTCGAGCGTTCTCTCCGCCGATCTCCGCCCGTCCACAGCGCACGTCCGCCCCGTCGCGGAGGGCGCTGTGCACCCCACGCGCCTGCTCGTCGAGCCCGCGCCGGGAGCCGACGCGCGCGCGCTCGCCGCGCTGCACGCGAGCTTGGGCGCGCACGTGTTGCAGGAGCTCCCCGCGATCGGCTGGGAGATCGTCGAGGTCGCAACCGGCGAGCTCGCGCAGCGCCGGGCCGACTACGCGGCGAGCCCGCTCGTCTCGCGCGCCGACTTCGACCGAGCGCGGCAGCTCGCGTACGTTCCCAACGATCCGTACTACTCGGGGATGTGGAACCTGCCGCACATGAACGTCGACACGGTCTGGAACACGACGCGCGGCTCGAGCTCGGTGCTCGTCGCGGTGATCGACACCGGTTGCGAACGCACGCATCCCGACCTCGCGGGCAGCCTGTGGGTCAACCCGGGTGAGATCGCGAACAACGGCATCGACGACGACAACGACGGGCTCGTGGACGACGTCAGCGGCTGGGACTTCGTCAACGGCGACAACGACCCCGACGACCTCTTCGGCCACGGCACGGCCTGCTCCGGGATCATCGCGGCCACGCAGGACAACAACCAGGGCATCACGGGCATCGCTCCGCTGTCCAAGTTCGTGATGCTCAAGGCCTGCAACGACCAGGGCTACCTGTACGACTCCTACGTCGTGCCCGCGCTGCTCTACGCCGCCGATCGCGGCGCGAAGGTGATCTCGATGAGCTTCTACGGCGACCAGGTGACGCCCGCGGAGCGCGACGCGATCGACTACTGCTGGAGCCACGGCGCGCTGCCGATCGCGGCGGCAGGGAACGACTCGCAGACGATCCCGTACTACCCGGCCGCCTACGAGCACACGCTAGGCGTCGGCTCGCACAACAACAGCGACCAGAAGAGCTCCTTCTCGAACTGGGGCAGCTGGGTCGACGTCGCGGCGCCGGGCGAGGGCATCAGCGCGACCACGCCGGGCGGAGGCTACACCACGGGCTTCGCGGGCACCTCGGCCGCGTGTCCCAATGCCGCGGGCGTCGCCGCGCTGCTCTTTGCCGCGGTGCCGGGCGCGACGAACGCGCAGGTGCGCGCGGCGCTCGAGGACAGCGCGATCGGCCTCAACCAGGCGCCCTACGGCGTGTGGGCGAACTACGGCCGCGTCGACGCGCAAGCGGCGCTCGCGCGCGTGCTCGGCACGAGCTCGGGCTCGAAGCCCGCGCGCGTGCTCTTCATGAGCCCGGTAGGCGGTGGCCTGAGCCCGGTGCCGCTCGGCACGAACACGAGCAAGCCCGATCTGCTCTTCTATGGCGTCGGTTTCGAGCTTCCAAACGTCGTGCGCGTGCTGCGCGACGGCGCGCCGCGGCCGATCCTCGCACAGGACCGGCACGAGGTGCACGCGCGAGTGGGATCGAACCTCTCGGCCGACATCTCACTCGAGCTCAACTCCAGCGTGCTGCAGACGCTGCACTGGGAAGGCGCGATGGGCTGGCTCTTCGCACCCAGCGACGCGAACACCAAGAGCCCGGCGACCACGAGCGGCGGTTTCCTGGAGCTGTACCGCGACGACGGGAGCCGTTTCACCTGCACGCGCGACTCGCAGAGCCACACGATCTTCGTGCAGCTGGCGCTGCGCAAGGTGCGCGTGGACCCGATCCAGGGCATCGACCTGGAGTGGACGCGCTCGTACACGAACTGCAACGGCGGAACGGAGACCGTCGAGGTCTACGACTGGCAGAGCGGCAGCTATCCCTACGGCAACTTCGTGACGGTGCACTCGCAGCTGGTCTCGAACTCGAGCGAACTGCACCTCGCGGCAAGCCTACCTGGCAATCCGACGCGCTTCCTCGACCCCGAGGGCACGGCCTACGTGCAGATCACGACCAGCAACGCCAACTCGAACGCGCTGCTCTCGCTGGACAGCTTCCGACTGCACGTGCGGTGATCCTCGAGCCCGAACGCCTGGACGGCCTGCGCGCGCTCTTCGCGCAGAACTTCGGCCTGCCCTCGCCGAGCCTGCTCTCGCGCGCGCCCGGGCGCGTGAACCTGATCGGCGAGCATACCGACTACAACGGCCTGCCGGTCTTCCCGATGGCGCTGCAGCGCAACGTCGCGTACCTGCTCCGGCCGCGTACGGATGCGCGCGTGCGCCTCGTGAATCGCGACAGGCGCTACGGCACGCGCGAGTTCGCGATCTCGGATGCGATCGAGCCTTTCGCGCAGGGCGACTGGGGCAACTACGTGAAGGCGGCGGCGCAGAAGCTCGCCTCGCGCTTCGAGCTGCGCTGCGGTTTCGACGCGGCGGTGGACGGCAACGTGCCGCTCGCGGCCGGGCTCTCGTCCTCCTCCGCGACACTTGTGGGGGCACTGTTGGCGCTGATGCGCGTCAACGGCCTGGAGCTGCCGCTCGCGGAGCTGCAGGAGCTCGCCGCGCAGGCCGAGCGCTACGTCGGCGTCGCCGGAGGCGGGATGGACCAGGCGATCAGCCTCGGCGGACGCGCGCAGCATGCGCTGGTGATCGATTTCGCGCCGGTGCGCATGCAGCCGACGCGCATGCCAGGCGACTGGCGCTTCGTGGTCTCGAACACGCTCGTGATGGCCGAGAAGTCGGGCGCCGCGCGCGAGGCCTACAACGCCCGCACGCGCGAGTGCCGCGAGGCGCTCGAGCGCTTCCGCGCGCATCCCGACGCAGCCGGATTGCCGGACTCCTACTACGCGCTCGTGCACGGCGTGGCACTGCCGCGGCTGCTCGAGATCGCCGGGCATGCGCTCGGCGGTGTGCTCTTGCAGCGCTTTCGGCACGTCGTGAGCGAGGGCGCGCGCGTCGAACAGGCGCGTCAGGCGATGCTCGGCGGGGACGCGGCCGGCTTCGGTCGGCTGATGGACGCCTCGCACGCGAGCCTGCGCGAGGACTACGAGGTCTCCTCGACGGAGCTCGACCTGCTGGTCGAGATCGCGCGCGAATCGGGCGCGCTCGGCGCACGGCTCACCGGCGCCGGTTTCGGCGGCTGCAGCGTCGCGCTGTGCCTGGCGGACGATGCGCAGCGCGTCGTCGATGCCCTGCACAGGCGCTACTACGCCGTTCGTCCGCCCTTCGAGGGCGAAGCGCTGTTCGTGGCCGAGGCGAGCGACGGCGCGCGCGTCTTCGAGCTCTGAGCGCGCCTGCTCAGCGCGGTGCGCCGTCGGTCGAGGGCTTCTGCGCAGGCGTCGTGACCGCGCGCAGGAACAGGCGGTCGATGCGCCGGTGCTTCTTGATCAGCGTCGTGCGCACGTGCTCGACGCGGATCGGCAGACCTGTGTCGGTGTCGATCACGTAGGTCGTGTTCTCGTCGAGGCCCTTGAGCGGCAGCTCGTCGGTGTCCTTGGGCGGTTCCTTGCCGGCCTGCTTGGCGACCTCCGTCAGCCAGGCGTGGATCAACTCGCGCGTCTTCTGTGGGTCGATCTTCACGTTGTAGTGCAGCGTCACCTCGTGCTTGGCGGGATCGAGCGGCTCGACCTCCCAGGTCCCGAGAGCGGGGAAGGGATCGCCGCCGATCGGGTTGGGCAGCCGGTCTTCGCGCTCGATCTTCTTGCCAGGGATCAGCGGCTCGGAGCGATAGTTCTCGAACATCACGATCTCGGCCAGCGCTGCCTTGTCGAAGTCGGGGCCGAGCACGCGCTTGGTCGCGTCCGCGATCACCGCGTCGATCACGCGCTGATCCGTGCCCTTCTCGACCAGACCCTTCTCGAGCTCCTGCAGCATCTTCGAGTAGTGCCGCTGCAGTGAGTTCGGATCGGCGAGCCCCTCGACGAGCCCGGAGGTCGCGAGCCGAGCATCGACGCGCATGCCCTCGTTGAGCGAAGCCATGTGCTCGGCGAAGTCCTTGTCCGGACCGGCGCCCTCGACGATCGAGGTGTGGCCGTAAGTCCAGCGCATGATCGAGCCGGTCTGGCTCTTGGCCATGATGCGCACGTCGATCGGCGTGACGGTCTTGCTCGATTTCTGCAGTTGCTCGTCCTCCCAGTCCTCGCGGCCCTTGACGAGCTCGAGGCTCAGGAGCGCACCGACGTTCCACTTGGGCCAGACCTCCACGGCGCGCGCCTCCGCAGGGGCTGCGGGCGCCGGAGTCTGGAAACACGCGAGGAGCAGGCAGAGGAGCAGCATGACGTCCGTGAATGATAGCGCCTGCGGCGCCGGATAGGATGATCGCCGACCCATGCAGGTGACCAAGCAGAGTGCAACGGCTCGCAGCGTGCTGCTCGCAAGCCTCGCGCTGGCCGGATTCGCCGCGAATTCGCTGCTCTGCCGTGCTGCGTTGCGCGGCCCGGCGATCGATGCATGGAGCTTCACCGCCGTGCGCCTTGGGAGTGGTGCGCTCGTGCTGGGCGGAATCGCGCGCCTGCGCCGGCCGACGCCCGTGTCGGAGCGGCAGGGCAGCTGGATCTCGGCCGCGGCGCTCGTCGCCTACGCCAGCGCGTTCTCCTTCGCGTATCTGCGCCTATCGACCGGAGTGGGCGCGCTGGCGCTCTTCAGCTCCGTGCAAGCGACGATGATCGGCTGGAGCATCCGTTGCGGGAAGCGGCCGAGCGCGCTCGAGTGGTGCGGCCTCGCGCTCGCGCTCGCGGGCCTGGGATACCTGACGCTGCCGGGCGCGAGCGCACCCGATGTGCGTGGCCTCGCGCTGATGGCCGTCTCGGGCGCCGCGTGGGGCGTCTACTCGCTGCGCGGGCGCTCGAGCCGCATGCCGCTGCTCGCGACAGCGGGCAATTTCGCGCGCGGCGTTCCGCTCGTGCTGCCGCTGGCGCTGCTCGTGTGGGGTGCCTTCCAGGTCAGTCCGCGTGGTCTCGCGCTCGCCTGCGCCTCCGGCGCGCTCGCCTCCGGCCTGGGCTACAGCCTGTGGTACGCGGCGCTGCCGCGCATGAGCGCGACGCGCGCGGCGCTCGTGCAACTCGTCGTGCCGGTGCTCGCGGCGCTCGCGGGCGTGGTGCTGCTCGGCGAGGTGGTCTCGCCGCGCCTGGCGATCTCGGGCGCGCTGATCCTCGGCGGCATCGGCCTCGCGCTCGCGACGCCGCGCCGCTAGGCAGCGCTCGTGCGGCGCGCGAACAGGAACCACGCGAGCGAGAGCAGCGCACCGAGGCCTGCCGCCATCCAGCCGCGACGCCATCCGGCAGGTTCGTAGCGGAACTCGAGTACCTTCGCCCCCGGATCGACGCGCACCGCACGGAAGGCGTGATCCGCGCGCAACACGGGTCGCTCGACACCGTCCACGCGCGCTTTCCAGTCCTTGGTCCAGCGATCGGAGAGCACCAACCAGCCGGCGGAGCGCACGTCGAGCGCGAGGCGCAGGTACTCGGGCTCGTCGACGAGCAGTTGCACGCTCGCGTCGACCGGCTGCGTGTCCAGGGGCAGAGGCTCGTCCGATTCGAGGTACACGACCGCGCGCGGGTCGAAATCCGGTTGAGCGAGCCGCTCGAGCCGCTGTCGGTCGTCGTTCACGAGCTCCGCGCGCCGCGCGAAGAAGGGCCGCGGCAGTGCGGCGGGGTTCTCGCGGATCCAGAAGCTGCCATCGAAGTAGCTTGCCGTGCTCGCGGGCGGCCCGAAGACGGCCAGATAGCGCACGCCCATCAGGTCGAGCAGCCCGTGCGGGACGCTGGGGAACCAGGTCTGCACCGCGGCGTACTCGGTCGGAGGCGGTGCGTCCGCGTTGGGGAACAGGCGCAAGAGCTCGACGAGCCGCGCCGGATCGACGGCGTCGAAGCCGCGCACGTCGGGCAAGCCGCGCACGAGGTTCAGCGCGGCGGGGAGACCACGGCAGCCGCAGATGCGCCCGGGCGGTAGTTGCGCGAGCCGCTCGAGCACGGGAACAGGCGGGTAGTCCAATTCCGGCCGGCTCTGCACGTTGACGTCGAAGCCGTCGGCGGTCACCTCGGCGAGCGCGCACAACCCGAGCGCGAGCGCGAAGGCTGCGCCGTGCATTCGCGCGAGGCGCGTGCGCAGGAGCATCCACGCGACCAGGCACAACGTCGCGAGCGCTGCGTAGCCGAGCGCGACGTGCTCGAACCAGCGCGCGACGCGTGCGATCCCCTCGGTTGTGTCGAGCGGAGGCCGCGCGTGGCCCGCACCCGTGCGCAGGAGCTCGCTCGCCTGCTGCAGGACTTCCGGAGCTGACGCGGCGCGCCAAACGCAGTACGCGACCGTTCCCGCGAGCAGCGCCATCGGCAGCGCGAAAGCGCGCCTCCAGGCGAACTCGCCGCGCACGAGCCACTCGAGGCCCGCGACGGCCATCGCGACCGTGGCCCACGCGCTGAGCAGCGTCAGGCGTCCGCTCGGCAGCGTGTCGAGCAGCGGTGCTTGGAGCAGTTCGCGCACGAGGGGGAGTCCGAGCAATGGTCCGAGGCCGAAGAGCCACAGCGCGAACCAGAACACCTGGAAGCGCCGCAGTTCGCGCAGCGCGAAGCCGATCGGCGCGAGCACGAGCAGTGCGATCATTCCCACGCAAGCGGCGGGCGTGCTCTCGAGGCGGTTGCCGTGGGTCGTGAGGACCGTGTGGCGCTGCGAGGAGCCGTCGATGTACGGCATGACCACCGCCGGCAGCGCGCGCAGGCCGAGCACGGGTGTCTCGGCGTGCTCGGCCCCGCGCTCGTGCACGCGATAGCTCTCGCCCAGGTAGTCGAGCGTCGGCAGGGTCTGCGGCCCGCTGAGCAGGATCCCGATCCCGCAGCCCAAGAGCAGCGCACCCGCGGCCGCGAGCCCGCGCTTCCCGAATGCCTGCGCGAATCCGTGCACGTCGAGGATGCGGAAGAGCGAGTACGTTCCGGCCGCGAGCAGCACCTCGGCCGCGACCCGCGGGTGGCCGCTCAGGAGCAGGACCAGCGTCGCGAGTGCGAGCGCGAGCGGCCAACGGCTGCGCGGCTTGCGCAGCGTCTCGTCCGCCGTGAGCAGCATCCACGGCAGGTGCGCGCCGACCTGGCTGACACTGAATCCCGCCCACAACACGAGGAAGCCCACGTTCGGCCACAGCGCGGCGCCGAAGGCGGCAGGCAGGAATGAGACGCGCAGCACGCGCCGCGAGAAGAGGTAGGCACCGATCCCCGCGAGCAGCGCCTTCGCGAGCTGCCTCCAGGCGATCGCGGCCGGTCCGGGGAACAGGTAGTCGATCGCGCGCAGCGGATCGAAGACCGAGCCGAGGTTCGCGGCGAGGGACGGCGTGCCGCAGTACTCGAGCGGATTCCAGAGCGGGATGCGACCGGCGCGGATCGACTCGACGGCGTAACGCCGCTCGGGCTCGACCTTGAAGACGAGGTCGGAGAGCGCGAGGTCCACCGGCGGCTCGACCTTCGTACCCGGATCCGTGTGGATGTAGACGCCCGGCTGCTCGAGGATGTCGAGCGGCAGCAGGATGCGCGCACCGACCAGCGAGGGTCCGAAGAGCACGCACTGCGGGAGCAGGATCAGCGCGAGCAGCACGAGGACGCGCGCAGCGCGCGAGCGCGGTTCGAAGCGTGGCCGCGAAACCTCGGGTTCGTCGGGCGAGGGAAGCTCCGCGTTCATGCGCGGGCCATCTTCGGAAACCGGCCCGCGAGGGGGAAGCCCGGCGTGCCGACTAGCGCCGCATCGAATGCACGATCGGGTCGGCCGTGCCCTGCAGCGCCTCGAAATCCGCGCGCGAATGCAGTCCGCGCCAGCCTTCCTCGATCAGGATCTGCGCACAGATGCTCCCGAGCGGGTTTCCCGGGCCGGGAAGGACGATGCGCTCGGGCGCGAACTCGCGCAGGCCGACGCGTACCGAGAGCGTCACGTCGTAGGCGGTCGTGATCTGCGCGCCGAAGGTGTAGTCGCGCAGCGCGTCGGGGCTCGCCGACCAGGGCGAGTGGCGCCGACCACTGCCGTCGATCAGCGTGAAGCGCGGCCGATGGAAGGCGAGCCGCGAGAGCTTCTCGCGCGCCTTGTCCGCGACCGCCTGCACGAGCGGCGTGTGGTACGGGCCGTGGCCGACGAGCCGGAAGGGATAGATGTTCTGGCCCAGCTTGACCTTCGGCAGCGTGCGCAGCAGGTGCGCGATCCCGGCCTCGCTGCCGGCGAGCACCGCCTGTCCGCCGAGGCGAATGGACGGGAAGGCCTCGCCTCCCGAGCTCGCGAGAGCTTCTTCGAGCGCCCCGACGAGCTGCGCATCCCGGCGCCAGTGCTCGTCGACCTGCGGGAAGAGGATCTGTCCACCGCCGCCGTGCTCTTGCTGCAGGAGCGACATTTCCTGCATCAATCGGAAGCCGTCGTCGAAATCCAGCGCGCCCGCGACGGCCAGCGCCGTGTACCAGCCCATCGAGTTGCCCGCGACGGCGGAGATCTGGTGCTCGCGGCCGGCCGCCTCGGCGTCGATCATCGACACGAGCCAGATCAGCGGCGAGGCGTGGATCGGCGCGAGGTGCGTCTTGGCGTCGAACTTGGCCGCGCGGTCGAGCTCGACCAGCGCAGGCAGGCCGTACTCGCGGCGCAGGACCTCCGCGCGCGCGACAAAACGGTGCTCCTCGGGAAGCGAGCGCAGCGTCTTCTCGGTGTACGAGCCGCGCCCCGGGCACAGGACGAGTGCGCGCGTCACGACAAGAGCTCCTTGGCGGCGGCCACGATCTCCGCATCGCCGACGAGCACGCAGGCGGTCGCCGAGCCGAGCGGCACGTAGGTGTCGGCGGCGCGCACGCTGCGCACGCGCACCTTGGAATCGCTCTCGGCGAAGTGCGCGCTGATCGCGTCGGCGACACCGCCCGCGGTCGCGCGGCACTCGTCGACGATGAGCAGCTTGCCGCAGGCCTCGGCGTGGGCTTGCAACTCCGCGAGCGGCAGCGGCGCGAGCCAGCGCAGGTCGATCACGCGCGCCTTCACGCCGCGTTCGCTCTCGAGCTTCTTCGCCGCGCGCAACGCGAGGCGCAGGCCGTTCGCGTAGCTCGCGATGCACAGGTCCTTGTTCTTGCCGCCGTAGACGCCGAGGTCGCCGGGCAGCAGCACGTCGGCAGGGGACTCTGAAGGCGCCGGGTAGTCACAGAGCCACCCGTTGTCGCCCTCCTCGTGCAGGTCGCGCTCGTGGTAGAGCGCGATCGGCTCGAGGAAGCACACCACGCGGCCGCACTCCATCGCGGTGGCGATCGCGCCGCGCAGCATGCGCGCCGCGTCGTCGCCACGCGCGGGGCAGGCGAGCATCAACCCGGGGATGTCGCGCAGCGCGCCGATCGAGTTGTCGTTGTGGAAGTGCCCGCCGAAGCCCTTCTGGTAACCCAGGCCCTGGACGCGCACGACCATCGGGTTCGTGAACTGGCCGTTCGAGAAGTACGCGAGCGAACAAGCCTCGCCGCGCAGCTGATCGAGCGCGTTGTGGATGTAGGCGAGGTACTGGATCTCCGGCAGCGGTACGAAGCCCAGGTGCGCGGTTCCCTGCGCGAGACCGAGGATGGTGGTCTCGTCGAGCAGCGTGTCGAACACGCGCGCGATGCCGAAGCGCTTCTGCAGCCCCTGCGTGACGCCGTAGACGCCGCCCTTCTTGCCCGAGTCCTCGCCGAAGAGCAACAGCTCGGGATGGCGCAGGAACTCGTCGTGCAGCGCGGAGTTGACGTGCGCGGCGAGCGTGCGCTTGGTGGCGCTCTTGGTCGCCTCGGGCGCGTTCTCGCCCCAGAACTGTGCGCGCGCGTCCGGATCGATGCGCCGAGCTGCGCGCGCACGGATGCGCGCCTCGTCGTAGGGAGCGAGCGGTGCGATGACCTCCTCGCGCGTCGTGAGCTTCGGCCGGCGCGCGGCCTCGTCCGCTGCCGCAGCGACACGCGCGCGCACGTCGGCCAGGATCGCGCTCAGCGTCGCAGGCTCGGCCGCACCGCTCTCGACCAGGCGCCGGGCGAAGCGCAGCAGCGGATCGGCAGCCTCGGTGGCCTCGATCTCTTCCTGCGTGTGGTAGGTCGTCTCCACGTCGCTGCCTGCGTGACCCCACAAGCGCACGGTCGAGAGGTGCAGGAACACCGGCGAGCGCGTGTCGCGACAGCAGTCGATCGCCGCGCGGCACACGTCCCAGATCTGGTCGAACTCGCCCTCGGCGCGGTAGTAGGCGAGCAGCGGCTGGTGCGAGTACGTGTCCGCGATCCAGTCGCGCGGCGACTCGACCGAGATGCCGATGCCGTTGTCCTCGCACACGAAGAGCACGGGCATCGGCCCGCCGCGGCGGCGGATGTAGCGCGCGGCGTTGAAGGCGCTGAGCGCGGTCGCGTGGTTCGCGGATGCGTCCCCGAAGCTGCACATCACGATCGAGTCGGTCTCGACCTCGCTGTGCACACCCAGGCGCTTCGAGCGGCCGATGCCGAAGGCGCAGCCGACCGCCTTGGGCAGGTGCGAGGCGATGGTCGAGGTCTGTGGCGGCACCCACAGACGCTTCGAACCCCAGACCTTGTGCCGGCCGTGGCTGATCGGATCCTCCGCCGAGGCGCACAGGGAGAGCAGCGTGTCGAAGACCGGCGTCACCTCGGGCGCCTTGCGGCTGCGCGCCATCATCAGGCCGCCCGAGCGGTAGTGCAGGAAGCACGGATCGTCGAGCCGCAGTTGCGCGCCGAGGATCGTGTTGGCCTCGTGGCCCGCGCTCGAGATGGTGTAGAAGCTGCGGTTGGTGCGCTTCAGCTCGCGCGCCGCGACATCCAGCGTGCGCGAGAGGCAGGCGTCCTCGAAGAGCTCGAGGGCGGTGCGCACGTCGAGCGTGCTGCCTTCGGAGAGCGGCGCGCCGGGCGCGAGCGAGCGCGGAACACGGGCAGCCCTGGCGAGGTAGCCATCGAGCTTCGACTCGACCACGGCGACACGGTTGGTGCTCACGGGGCGAGCACTCTATCCGGAGCGGATTTCACGGTCCAATCCGCGGCGGGCTCAGAAGCTCGAATCGAGCAGCACCAGCGCCTGCACGCCCGTGCGCCAGGCCTGGCCGCCCGCATCGCGGCAGATCGCCTGCAGTTCCAGGGTGCGCGCGTCGACGCCGGCACCGAGTTCGGAGATCGGGAGGTCGGCGTGGAGCACGCCGCTCGCCGGGATCGTCCCGAGCGCTGTGCGCCGAGCGGGCTGGCCGACGAGCAGTGGTCCCAAGCCGGCGGGGTCGCTCCAGCCGCCGTACGGCGACTGTGCGAGCAGCACGAGATCGCCGGGTGTGCCGCGCACCTCGAGCGAGAGCGTGTTCGACTCGCGCAGCACGCTCGCGCACTCAAGGCTGCGCGCCAGACCCGCGGGGAGCTGCACCGTGCCGTCGATCGCGACACCCGCGGCTGCGTGCATGCCGCCGGGCGCGCCGCAGGTCGCGTCCGGGGTCCCGCCCGCGCCGCCTGTTCCGCCGGCGATGCCGCAGTCGAGCAGCGTCGCGTGCGAGGTCGGCGTCACGAACACGCCCGCGCCTCCGGCTGCACCATCTTGTGCCGCCAGCCCGGCCGAGCACTGTGCGGCCGCTCCATCGCCGCCCGCTCCACCGCGAAACTGCGTGCCGGACGCGAACAGCGTCGCACCATTCCAGACGTGCACCCCGTGCGGCCCGGCGACAGGAGGCAGCGGAGTGGTCCCGAGGTACGCGCCGATCGCGCCCGCGCCGGCGTGCAGGCTGCAATCGCTGAGCGCGAGCCGCGAGTTGCTGCCGACATCGAGTCCGTCTCCGCCCGCGTACTGCGGATTGGGGTTGGTGCCACCGCGGAAGATGCAGCGCGTCATCGCGACGTCGCTGCAGTTGTAGATGTTCGCGCCCGGCAGTCCGAGCCCGACCGCTGTGCCCTCGATCTCCACGCAGCGGATCGGTGCTCCGACCGCGGCGCACGAGAGCGGGATCCCCAGTTGGGCGATGATGTGCAGGCCGCTCAGCACGACCGCCGGCTGCGAGGCGTCCTCGAACTGCACCAGCACGGTTCCGTTGATCGTGACCGAGCCGGGCGGGTCGGCGATCACGGAGACCGACTTGCCGCTCATGAGGAAGCCCGAATAGCTCCCCGGCCGCACGAGCACGACGTCGCCCAGCGCGGCGGCCTGGATCGCGGGCTGGATGTCGGTGAAGTCGGGGTTCGAACCGCCGACGGTGAGCACGTGGCCGGCGGCGAACGCGGGAAGCGCCGAGATCGTCCACGCGAGCACAAGACACACGGATCGCGGAAGCATCGACCTCAAGGCTACCACGCACCCGGGAGCCGGGCGGGGGGCGGGCTCGGACACGGCGGGGCACCCGCCGTCACGGGCTCCACAGCACCGAGAGTCCCTGCGTCGCGTTGAAGTTCGGCTCGCCGCTGCACGGCAGGCTCGGATCGCGGTAGTAGACCTGGTAGTAGCGCGTGCTGCCCGCTGCGATCGTGTCGCCGAGCTGCGCCGACTTGACCGAGATCGAGAGCTCGAGGCCGTCGGGATAGACGATCCCACCGCCGACGGCGTTCTCGACCTGCAGTCGCTTGAGCGAGCCCGCGACGCAGCGCACACCCTCGCCGAACACGGAGCCGCCGGTGTTCGACAGGTTGCCCTGCAGCACGACGGAGAGCGCGCTCAGGACTTCCCCGCTCGACTGGAATTGCAGCGAATCGGCCTGCAGCGAAGGGATTCCGTGATTCAGCAGTTGCGCTCCGCCGCTGGCCGCGGAGTTGTTGCAGCCGCGGTCGGAGCCGGCGGCGGGATTCGAGCACGGGCAGGCGATCACCCCGGACTGTCCGGGCGTGCAGAAGATCTGCACGGGAGCGATGGGCTCGTAGAGCGCGATCCAGCTCGCGATCTGCACGTAGGCCGAACCCGTGGGCAGGGTCGGAGCGATGAAGTCGTTCTGGCCCCAGGTGATCGCCGTGCCATCGCTCCGGATCGCGGTGGTGTCGAACCCAGAGGCCGAGATCCGCACGTAGCGGACTCCGCTCGGGAGCGCGGGGACGGCGCTCTCGAAGAAGGTGTTGTCACCCCATACCACCACGGAGCCATCGCTGCGGCGGGCTGCGGAGTGGTAGCGTCCCGCTGCGATCTCCACGTACGTGAGTCCGCCCGGCAGCACGGGAACGTTGCACTGGCCGTAGCCGTTGAATCCGAAGGCGACCAGCGTTCCGTCGTCGAGCCGCGCGAGCGAGTGGTAGTCCCCGGCAGCGACCTCGACATACGCGTGGCCAAGGGGAGGCGGCGGAACATTGCACTGTCCGTAGTCGTTGCGTCCCCAGGCCACGACGGAGCTATCGCTGCGCCGCGAGATCGAGTGGTGTTCGGCTCCTGCGGTAGCCTCGATGTAGCTCAAACCGATCGGCAGCGCCGGAACGTTGCACGCGCCGTAGAGATTGTCTCCCCAGGCGACGAGCGCTCCGTCGCTGCGCCGTGCCAGGGCGTGGAAGGTGCCGGCCGAGAGGTCGACGTAGACGAGCCCGCTCGGGAGCGCGGGGACCGCGCTCGTATCGTGGTAGTCCAGGCCCCAGGTCGTGATCGATCCGTCGCTCAGGAGCGCGAAGTAGTCGGTGCCGCTCGAGGCGACCGCGGAATAGGAGACTCCGATCGGGGGCGCGGGCACGTTGCACTCGCCGGACGAATTCCAACCCCAAGCGACGGCGGTCCCGTCGTTGCGCTGCGCCACCGAGTGCCAACTCCCGGCGGCAATCCGGGAATAGTGGAGCCCCGCGGGGGGCGCGGGCACCTGGCACTGGCCGTACGAGTCGTCGCCCCACGCGACCACCGAATCATCGCTCCGCCGCGCGAGTGAGTGGAATCCACCGGCGGCGACCTCGACGTAGGACAGACCGACCGGAAGGGCCGGCACATTGCACTGACCGTAGCCGTTGTCGCCCCATGCGACGACGGAGCCGTCGCTGCGCAGCGCGAGGTTGTGGCCGCCGGACAAGACACTGCAGCCTGTCGAGATCGCGCTGTACACGAGTCCGCCCGGCAACGCGGGCACGTTGCACTGGCCGTCCGAGTTGGATCCCCACGCGAGCACGACTCCGTCGCTGCGCAGCGCGACGCTGTGGAGCAGTCCGGCGGAAATTTCGACGTAGGTCACGCCGGCAGGGAGCGCCGGCACGTTGCACTGACCTTCGATGTTGCGGCCCCACGCGAGGAGCGTGCCGTCGCTGCGCAGCCCGAGCGAGTGCGGTCCGCCTGTGGCCACCTCGACATAGGTCAGGCCCGCGGGGAGAGCGGGCACGTTGTCCTGGCCGTAGCCGTTGTCGCCCCAGGCGACAGCGCTTCCGTCGCTGAGGATGGCGATGCGATTGTGGTTGGCCGCGGAGACGGCGACGTAGGTCAGCCCGATCGGCAGCGAGGGGACGATCCCGAGCGCTCCCCAGCCCAGGAGCGTGCCGTCGTTCCGGATCAGCGCGGTGGCGCCGTCGGCTGCCGCGATCGCCGTGAAGGCCTCGTGGTTCCAGGCGCTGTCGAAGCGCGCCTTGGGAAGACTGATGACCTCGGCCTGTGCCTGCGCGAGCGCGTGGAGGCCAGCGAGCGAGGCACTGCAGAGGAACAGGGAAGCGAGCGTGCTGCGGCTCTTGGACGACATCGAATCTCTCCTTGTCTCCGGGATCCCGGCCGTCTCGGCGAGGCAGTCGACGAGAGCGGTGAGGGGAGCGAGCCGGGCGCGCGAGCGGTGGATCGCCAGGGAATTGCAGCACCGCGCCGCGAATCCGTCAAGCGGTTCCGCGGGACTCAGAAGACGAAGGGCAAGAGCCGTTTCACGCGCTGGCAATAGGCCGCATAAGCGTCCTTGTAGGTGGCCCGCAGCGCTTGTTCCTCGAAGTGGATGCGCACGAGCATCCCGCCGAGCACGAGCAGGGCGAGCGCGGCGCTCACGGGGTTCAGGTGCGCGCCCGCGCCCGCGAAGGCGAAGAGCACAGCAGCGCTGTAGATCGGATTGCGCACGAACGCGTAGGGCCCGTGCGTCACGAGCTCGCCTTCGGTGGTGTTCGCGGCGGCGTGAAAGCTGCGCATCCCGAAGGTGAGGCGTGCCCAGACCATCAACAGCGCAGCGAGCACCTGCAGCGCGATCGTGACCGGGTTCGAATCGAAGAGTTCGCCACGGGTGTACAGCCCGATCAACCCGGCGACCGCCGCAGCGAAGCCGAGGACGGAGAATTTGCGGCCCATGTTGCGCTCAGCCCTCCGCGCGCTTCTCGATCCGCGCCCAGGCATCGCGCAGCGTCGTGGTGCGGTGGAACACCGGCGCGCCCGTGCGCGAGTCCTTGGGGTCGACGAAGAAGTAGCCCACGCGCTCGAACTGGAAGTGCTGGCCGCCCTCGGCGTGCTGCAGCGAGGGCTCGAGCTTGGGGTGCGGTGCGACCACGAGCGAGCCCGGGTTGAGGCCGCTCTTCCAGTCGACGCCCTCGGGCACGTCGTCGGGATGCTCGCTCGAGAAGAGATGGTCGTAGAGCCGCACCGGCGCCTCGAAGGCGTGTTCGGCGCTGACCCAGTGGATGATGCCCTTCACCTTGCGGCCGTCGGTCGTCGCACCGTGCAGCGTCGCGGGGTCGTAGGTGCAGACGAGCTCGGTGACGTTGCCGCTCGCGTCCTTCTTCACTTCCTTGCAGGTGATGCACCAGGCGTAGCGCAGGCGCACCTCCTTGCCGGGCGAGAGGCGGAAGTACTTCTTGGGCGGGTCCTCCTTGAAGTCCTCGCGCTCGATCCAGAGCGTGCGCGTGAACGGGATCTTGCGCGTGCCCGCGGCGGGATCCTCGGGGTTGTTGACCGCCTCGATCCACTCGATCTGGCCCTCGGGGAAGTTCTCGATCGTGATCTTGAGCGGGTCGAGCACCGCCATCGCGCGCAGGGCGCGCTTGTTCAGGTCCTCGCGGATCGAGTTCTCGAGCACGGCGCGGTCGATCGTGCCGTTGTTGCGTGCGACACCGATGCCATCGCAGAAGGCGCGCAGCGATTCGGGCGTGTAGCCGCGCCGACGGATGCCCGAGAGGGTCGGCATGCGCGGGTCGTCCCAGCCGGAGACGTGCTTGTCCCGCACCAGCTCGAGCAGCTTGCGCTTGCTGAGCACGGTGTAGGAGAGGTTCAGGCGCGCGAACTCGATCTGGCGCGGGTGCGCCTTGACCGGCAGGTTTTCGAGGAACCAGTTGTAGAGCGGGCGGTGGATCTCGAACTCGAGCGTGCAGATCGAGTGCGTGATCGACTCGAGCGCGTCGCACTGGCCGTGCGCGAAGTCGTACATCGGGTAGATGCACCACCGCTCGCGCGTGCGGTGGTGGTGCGCGTGCAGGATGCGGTAGAGCACCGGATCGCGCAGGTTCGGGTTGGGCGAGCTCATGTCGATCTTCGCCCGCAGGGTGCGCGCGCCGTCCTTGAATTCGCCCGCGCGCATGCGGCGGAAGAGGTCGAGGCTCTCCGCGGGCGTGCGGTGGCGGAACGGGCTCTCGCGGCCGGGCTTGTCGAGCGAACCGCGGTACTCGCTGACCTCGTCGCCGCTGAGGTCGCAGATGTAGGCCTTGCCGTTCGTGATCAAGTGCTCGGCGAAGTGGTAGAGCTCCTCGAAGAAGTCGCTCGCGTAGGTCAGGCGATCCCACGTGAAGCCCAGCCAGCGCACGTCCTCCTGGATCGAGTCGACGTACTCCTGCTCTTCCTTGGTGGGGTTCGTGTCATCGAAGCGCAGGTTGCACTTGCCGCCGTAGCGCTGCGCCAGGCCGAAGTTGAGGCAGATCGACTTCGCGTGGCCGATGTGCAGGTAGCCGTTGGGTTCCGGGGGAAAGCGCGTCTGCACGCGGCCCTCGTTCTTCCCCGCGGCGAGGTCGGCGTCGATCTCGTCGTGGATGAAGTGGCGCGGGAGGACCGGTGCGGGAGGGCTGGCCTCGGGAGTCGAAGGCGTGGTCATGCTCCCGGCCAGGATAGCAGGAAAAGGGCGCGTATTCCGACCTTCACTTGCCGCCGTGCAGGATGGGCATCTCCGCCGCGGCACGCAGGTAGTGTTCGCGCGAAAGCGGCGCCACCTCGTCGCCCGAACCGCCTTGCCGGCGCGCGGGGATCGTCGTGTACATGGCCTCGGGCAGGTAGGTCGCGAAGAAGCGCTCCTCCGCCGCGGCAATGCGCTCGATGTCGAAGCGTGCGCGTTCACGCAGGCCGGTGATGTGCGACTGCGGTGCGGCGGGGAGCGCGCCGAGATAGGCCGCGGCGGCGCGCTGAAAGTGCAGCTTGAACACCGTCTGCCCGAATTCGACGAAGTGCAGGAACGTGTGGTGCGTCGAGTTGGCGCCGGCCCAGGGATATGGGCTGAGCGCGTAGGGCCGCGCAGCTTGCGCGATCTCGTCCTCGACGCGCTCCTCCGCCTCGGGCCCGCGCCTTCCGCCGATGTGCGTGAAGAGGGCGTAGAGCTTCAGATCGTCGCCCTCGGCGTAGTGGATGCGACGCACGCCGTAGCGTTGCGGGTCCTGCGCGATGTGCGAGCCGCGCTCGAGGCCGAACTTGCCGACGAGGAAGCAGTCGATGAACTCCTGCTGCTCCTCGATCCAGTGCACGGTCGAGAGCGCCTCGTCGAGCGATTCGTCGGGGTGATCGGTGAAGGTCATCCACTCGGTCGCGACACCGGCTTCGTGGAAGTTGCGGTTCACCTGCGTCATCGTCGCGCGGTCGCAGCCCTTGCGCATCAGCTCGAGAATGCGATCCGAACCGCTCTCGATGCCAAAAGCGGCCGATCGCAGGCCGGAGTCGTAGAGCAGTTTGCAGCGCTCGGGCGTGAAGTACTTCTCGATCTTCAGGTCGCTCGACCAGCGGATCTTGATGCCCTTGTCGATCAGCGCCTGCGCGAGCTTCACGGCGTACACGGGCGAGAGCACGTCGCAGGAGAGGTAGAAGTTCTTCACGCCGTGGCGGCGCGCGAGCTGGCCGAGTTCGGAGGCGGCGCGCTCTGGCGGAATCTCGCGGTAGCTCGCGGTCGCCGTCTCGGTCAGGCCGTAGTAGCAGAACGAGCACTTGCCCCAGTAGCAGCCGCGCGTCGGCGCGTAGAGCAGCGTGCGGCTCGGCGCGAGGTAGCGGTCGAGATCGAGATCGCTGTAGTCGGGCGCGAGCGCGTCGTTCGCGAGGTCCAGCGTGTGGCGCGGGCCCAGCACGGGCGAGCCGCTCGAGGGGTCGAGCAAGAGCAGGTGGGGGACACTGCGCAGGAGCTCGAAGCGCGCCGCGGCGTCGCGCTCGGCGCGCCAGGCCTCGAGTTTGGGGAAGAGCTGCGCCAGCGTCTCCTCGCCCTCGAAGAGCGCCAGCGCGTCGCAGTACTCGAGCAGGCGCTTCTGCCCCTCGGGCTCGAGGTGCACCGCGACCTGGTGGATCAGCGGTCCGCCGAGCACGAGCATCGCGTGCGGCGCGCGCGCGCGCAGGAAGCGCGCGAGGTGCAGCGCCTCGGGGATCTGCGAGGGGAACACGACCGAGATGCCGACGAAGTCGACCTCGGAGAGGTCCACGCGCGGCTCGCCGCCCTTCTCCCAGTCCCACTCCTCCGGACCGGTGAAAAACTGCTCGTAGAAGCCCTTGAGCGGGCTCTTCGCGCCGCTCGCGTATTCGGCGAGCAATTCGAAGCTCCAGGGCACGACGGAGTGCGCGCACTGGTTGAAGCCGAAGCGGTAGGGGTAGTACGCGGCGGAGAGCGCGTCGAAGTAGCCCTCGGTGATGCGCCGCACGCGCGCGTAGTGCTCGCCGTCGTAGAAGAGATCGCGCGAGGTGAAGACCTCGAGCGGGCCCGGGCTCGCGCCGATCGCGCGGTCGATCTTCGGGCGCGACTCGACCACCAGGCGGTACTCGCGCTGCTCGTCGAAGCTCAGTTCCTGGCGGCGATTGAGGTCGATGAAGCGCGAGCCGACGCGCCGGCCAACGTAGACCAGGTTCTCGTGGTCGAAGAGCCAGTGCGTCGCCTCGACGTTGAGGTCGATCACGCGCGCGTCCAGCCCGCGCGCGCGCAGGTAGCCCTTCAGCGTCGGCAGCGAGAGGTAGGGCTGCGTCGGATCAGCGAAGGCGGGGTTGAGGAGGAGGCGCTCCATGGGGAGGCACATGGTAGTGGGCGCGGGTGACTTCCTCACCCTCCGCGCAAGCGGACTACTCGCGAGCCGGCGACGTGGTGCCCTCGTCGAGGATGTGCAGGTACTTGCCGTAGCCGAAGACTCGGCCACGCTTCTTGCCCGTCAACTCGCGCAGGATTCCCGCGGCTTCGAGGCTCTTGATTGCGGCTGTGACGGTCGGAATCGTCGACCCACTCCGTTTCGCAGCCGAAAGGACAGTCTGGACGGGATGCTGTTGGAAGGCGAAGTGGATCCGAAGCGCCGATCCTGCCGTGCGCCCGAAGCCTCCGATCGTCGCGCGGTCTTCCTCGAAGAGCCTCGCGAGCCGCCGCGCGGTTTCGACGGCTCCCTCCGCCGTGTGCTTCACGCCGCGCACGAAGAACTCGATCCACGCTTCCCAGTCCCCATCGGTGCGGACGCGCTGGAGCAGCTCGTAGTAGGCTTCGCGGTTGGTCTTGAAGTACAGGCTCAGGTAGAGGAGCGGCTCCTGCAGGACTCCCTCGGAGACGAGCAGCAGCGTGATGAGCAGACGTCCGAGCCGCCCATTGCCATCGAGGTAGGGATGGATGGTCTCGAATTGCAGGTGGCCGAGGGCTGCCTTCAGGAGGGGCGCCGTCCGTTCTGGCTGGTCATGCAGGAACCTTTCGAGGTCGGCCATGCATTCGTGGAGCAGGTGCGGTGGCGGCGGGACGAAGGTCGCGATGCCAGGGCGTGTTCCGCCGATCCAGTTTTGCGTCGCGCGGAACTCGCCGGGCTGTTTTCGGCTCCCGCGGCCTCGCGTGAGGAGCCGTGAGTGAATCTCGTTGAAGAGCCGATTCGAGACGGGGAAACCGCCACGCAGGCGTTTCACTCCATGCTCCAGCGCGCGCACGTAGTTCGAGACCTCGCGCGCATCGTCGAGTGGAACACCCGGAGCCTCCTCGATTTCGAAGAGCAGCAGGTCGGAGAGCGAGGACTGTGTGCCTTCGATCTGGGAAGAGAGCACGGCCTCCTTGCGAACGAAGGTGTAGAGGAAGAGTGACTTGTCCGGGAGCAGGCTGGAGACGCTGTCGAGCCGGCCGAGCGCGAGCAGTGCCTGGTCCAACTCCTCGCGCAGAGCGGCGTCGATGACGAGGGCGGGCCGGGGCGGGAGCGGATGAGGTACGAAGGCGCGGACACTCTCTCCGGCGACAGCAGGAGCGGGCACGATCGAGCCTGTGGGTCCGCGCTTCATGCCATGCCGTCGCTGTTCAAGGTTCTTTCACTGGCCGTTTCATTATGAAAGCAAACGGCCGTTTCCTTTATTACCAGAAGCAGATATGGCCTTCCAGAGCCTTCCAGAGGGGGATAGATCTCCTAGGGCCCGGGGGCCTCGAGCGGCAGCGGCCGCCGGAACGCGAGCACGCTCCAGAGCCCTCCGAGCACCAGCACCATGCCGCACAGCACCCAGGTCGTGATCGCGATCGAGTGCGTCCGGTCGAAGGTCAGGCCCGCGACCATGCCGCCCAGGCCGAAGGCGATGTTCATCGAGAAGTACTCCAGCGCGAAGACCCTCCCGCGGAAGGCCTCGTCGGTGTGGCGCTGCCAGAAGACGGTCGAGGCGATCCAGATCGAGGCTCCGCCCAGGTGCGCGAAGGCGACCCACAAGCACTCCCAAGCGAGGTCCTCGGTGAAGCCGAAGAGCCCGTAGCCGACGACCGCGACGCCAAAGCCGCACACGATTTGCAGCCGCAGCGCACGGTCGGATCCGCCGAGGAAACGCCGGCTGAGCCACGGTCCGAGCCCCGTGCCCAGACCGCGAGCGGAATACAGCATGCCGGTCGCGAACGCGGCCGCGTCCATCGCCTCGCTCCCGCTGCCCTGCGCGTGGCGCACCTGCGGCGCGAGCGAGAGCACGACCAGGAAGCCGCCGGCCGCACCCCAGAAGGTCTTGGCGAAGAGCATCACGCCCAGGCTGCGTTCGCGAGCGTGATCCCAGCCGCGCTTGAGATCGCGCAGCAGCAGGAACTCGCTCCAACGGAAGACGTGCGCGGCCTTGGGCACGGGCGGGAGACGCATGCGCGCGAGTGCGATCGCGCTCGCCACGTAGGAGAGCGAGTCGATCACGAACACGCCGCGCACGCCGACGGCCTGCACGAGCGTGCCACCCAGCACGCCGCCGAGGCCGAGCATGATGCTCCAGGTCGCGGCCGAGATCGCGTTGGCGTCGTGCAGGTCCTCGCGGCGCACCGTGTCGGGCACGGCGGCGCTGCGCGCGACGTCGAAGAAGACGCTGAAGGACATCTGCAGCGCGATCAGCGCGTAGAGCCAGGGCAGCTTGCGCGGCTCGTCGACGAGCAGGAAGCCGAGCACGATCAGCGCGCGCACGAGGTCGGCGCCGATCATCAGCGCGCGGCGCGGCAGGCGGTCGCTGACCGGGCCCGCGAAGGGCGTCAGCAACGACGCGGGCAAGAGGCGCAGCGCGAGCTCGAGGCCAAAGAGCGCGCCCAGCGTCCCGACCGAGCCGCCGAGGTGGCCGATCAGGACGATGCAGGCCATGCGGTCGAGCCAGTCGCCCGCCTGGCTGACGACCTGGCTGATCCAGAGCCTGGAGAACTGCGGGTTGCGGCGGAGGAGTGCGAGCAATCAGCCCCGGGCTACTTCAGCTTCTGCTCGAGGAACATGCGCACGTTCTCCCAGGCGATCGAGGCGTTGGCCTCGTCGTAGATCTTGTTGCTCGGGTTCGCGAAGGCGTGCTCGGCGGGGAAGATCATCACGCGCGCGTCCTTGCCGGCGCCGGTGAGTGTGGTCAGGAACTGCGCCACGTCCGTCGGCTTGATGCTGCGATCCTTCGCGCCGAAGATCCCCAGCAGCGGGCAGGCGAGTTGATCGAGCTTCGCCGGATCCTGCTCGAGGAAGCCGTAGTAGAGCACGCAGGCGTCGAGCGTCTTCGAGTTCAGGCCCAGCAGCAGCGACTTGCCGCCGCCGAAGCACCAGCCGAGCGAGGCGACCTTGCCCGCTTTCACGCGCGGATCCTCGCGCAGGAATTTCTCCGCGGCGACCAGGACCGCAAGCGCCTTGGTGTCGTCGACCTTCTTCATCGCCGCCATGGCCTCGTCCGAGTTGGTCGCGACGACGCCGCCGTAGAGATCGACCGCGAGCGCCGCGTAGCCGTCGGCGGCGAGGCGGTCGGCCCACAGACGGATGTTGTCGTTCAGGCCCCACCATTCGTGGATCACGACGATCGCTCGCGAACCTGCGCGCGGCGTCTTCGGCAGCGAGAGATAGCAGTGCGCGCCACCGACTTCGACCGGCGTGCCTGCGAGGACGGGCTTCTCGCCGGTCTTCAGCTGGTGCATGGCCTTGAACTCCGCCTCGCTGACGTCACCGGTGAGCGAGTGCTCCTGTACGGGAGGGTGCGGGAGGAGGGAGAGCGCGAGGAGGGCGAGAGAGTGCAGCATGGCTTTGTGGTGGGGTTCGGGGCCGCTTGGCATTCTAGGGCTTCCACGCGCATGAACCTCACGATCGAAGACCATCCGTTGCTCGAGGCCGCGCTGTTCGTGGCCGAATTCCCCAGGGCCCTGGCGGAGATGCCCGCGCTCTGCGCCCCGGGGACGCCGCCGCTCTCGACCTCGGACGAGGTGAAGAAGCACATACGCGACCTCCTGCGCTTCGGCGGCTACAAGCCGACCGGCCGCGGCAAGCCCTCGAGCGAGTACCTGCTCGGAGTCGCGGCGGAGGGGCCGCTGCCTGCGATCAACCTCGCGGTCGACGCGTGCAACGTGGTCTCGCTGCACTCGGGCCTGCCGATCAGCGTGGTCGATCTCTCCCGCGCGCGCGAACCGCTCTCGATCCGCATCGCGCCCGCGGGAACCACCTACGTCTTCAACGTGTCGGGCCAGACGATCGATCTGCGCGGGCTCCTGTGCCTGTTCGACGCCGAGGGGCCGTGCGCGAATGCGGTCAAGGACGCGCAGCGCACCAAGACGAGCGCGGAGACGACGCGCACGCTCTCGGTCGTGTGGGGCACGCGCGCGCTCGCGGGCCGCGCCGGAGAGGCCGCACGCTGGTACCGCGCGCTGCTCGAGGAAGCCCTCGTGCGCACCGAGGACCTGGGCTAGGTGCGCGGATTACGATTTCGACGAAGCGGCGGGTCTTCGAAATGGAATGCGTCGCCCGACGGTTCCATCCAAGTGATCCCGGCCTAGGTGCGACTCACAACCAACCCAGGAGGCCCTGCATGCTCTACACCCTCGCCGTCGTGCTGATTCTGCTCTGGCTGCTCGGATTCGTGTCCTCGTACACGATGGGCGGCTTCATCCACGTCCTGCTCGTGATCGCGATCGTGATGATCCTGTTGCGGATCATCAGCGGTCGGCGACCGATCCACTGAGCCGGCGTGCGCACCGAGGACGCCGGCTGATCCGATACCTGGACGGGCTCGTGCCCGCTCGACTACCCAGTGCTCGGGAGTGCACGCCACCGGCGCTGAGCTAGGAGTCTTCCCGTTCCGCAGCCGGATTCAGGCCGCGGACGCCACCCTCAAGGAAGGCCCCTCATGCTCTACACACTCGCCGTCGTCCTCGTCGTCCTCTGGCTGCTCGGCCTCGTGTCCTCGTTCACGATGGGCGGGTTCATCCACGTCCTGCTGGTGGTCGCCGTCGTGGTGATCCTGTTGCAGCTCATCAGCGGCCGTCGCCGGCTCGTCTGATCCACGCTCCAGCCCGGGCTGGGATGCGGTGACCGCTAGCCGCTGATCCAGCCGCGCGTCAGGTAGTCGCCGCCGGCGAATCCGAACATGATCATCAGCCACAGCGCGCTGGCGATGACCATCGTCTGGATCAGCCTGTTCGAGTACTTGACGTGCATGAAGATCAGGATCACGAGCAGCGCCTTCACGATGGCGATGGCCATCGCGACGGGCGTGTTGAGCGGGCCCATGTCGATCAGCGCCGTCAGGTAGGTGGCGGCGGTGAGGACGATCAGGGCGACGAAGACGCCGATGTAGTGGCGCAGCGGGACGATGTGGTGTTGCGTGTGGCCGCTCATCTCAGTGATGTCCTCCGCCGCCAGTTGCGTGCGCGCCGAGCAGGTAGAGCAGGGGGAACAGGAAGATCCAGACGATGTCGACGAAGTGCCAGTACAGGCCGAACATCTCCAGGCCGTCGTAGTTCGAGGCCGTGTAGTAGCCCTTCCACGAGCAGCGCATCGTCCAGAACATCATCCCGATGCCGACGATCATGTGGAACGCGTGCAGGCCGGTCATGATGAAGTAGAGCGAGAAGAAGATGCGCGCGTGGCGCACTTCCGCTCCGAAGACCGCCGCCGCGTGGCCGCTGGGGTCGATGAAGCTCGGGCCGGGGATCAGGCCGTGCTCGAACTTCTCCTTGTATTCGAAGGTCTTGATGACGAGGAACGCCGTTCCGAAGAGCAGCGTCAGCGCCAGCCAGCCGATCTGCGGGATGCGCCCGCCGCCCGTCTGCGCCGTGCGGATGGCGAGCGCCATCGTCAGCGAGGAGCAGATCAGCACCGCCGTGTTCACGCCGCCCATCAGCACGTTGAGCTGGTGGCTCGCGAGCTGCCAGGCCTCGGGGTAGAGGTTGCGGTAGACGATGTAGCAGAGGAACAGCCCGCCGAAGAACATGATCTCGGTGAGCATGAAGGCCCACATGCCCAGCTGCGCCGACTCGTGCTGCTGCTCGAGGTCGTCGAAATGGTGGGCGAGTCGGACTCCGCCGGGGACCGCGTGTGCTTGATCGCTCATGGGCTCGTGGTGTTGCAGGCCTCAGTGGTGTGCCGCACTCGGCAACTGCGCGGGATAGTTGTAGGCCTCTTCGGTGACGATGGGCGCCTCGTCGAAGTTGGCCGTGATCGGGGGCGAGGATGCGTTCTCCCACTCGAGTCCCTTGGCCATCCAGGGATTCGCGCTGGCCTTGGCTCCGGCGACGATCGCCCAGCCGATGTTCAGCATGCTGAGGAGGATGCCGGCGCCGAGCGTCATCGCACCGGCCGAGGAGAGCACGTTCAGCACCTGCCACTCCTCGGGATAGAAGTGGTAGCGCCGTGGCATGCCCAGGTAGCCCAGGATGAACTGCGGGAAAAACGTCAGGTTGAAGCCGATGAAGATGATGATCGCGCCGAACTTCGCCGGACCTTCGCTGTACATGCGGCCGGTGATCTTCGGGAACCAGAAGTGCAGGCCGGCGAGGTAGGCGAACATCGCCGAGCCGACCATCACGTAGTGGAAGTGCGCCACGATGAAGTAGGTGTCGTGGATGTGCACGTCCAGGCCGAGGTTCGCGCAGAAGAGGCCCGTCAGGCCGCCGATCAGGAACAGCCCCATGAAGCACATGGCGTACACCATGGGCGTGTCCATGGAGACCGAGCCCTTGTACATCGTGGCCGTCCAGTTGAAGGTCTTGATCGCCGAGGGCACCGCGACGATGTACGTCAGGATCGAGAACACGATGTCCGCGTAGGTCGACTGGCCCGTCACGTACATGTGGTGGCCCCAGACGATGAAGCCGATGATCGCGATGCCCAGCGAGGACATGGCCACGAAGGCGTAGCCGAAGATGCGCTTGCGGGTGAAGCAGGCGATCACCTCGCTGATCACGCCCATCCCCGGCAGGATCATGATGTAGACGGCCGGGTGGCTGTAGAACCAGAACATGTGCTGGAACAGCACCGGGTCGCCGCCCGCGGTCGGGTCGAAGATGCCGACGTGGAAGACGCGCTCGATCGCCATCGTCAGCACGGTGATCGCGATGACCGGCGTGCCAAGCAGCATGACGAGGCTGGTCGCGTAGTGCGCCCAGATGAAGAGCGGCAGCCGGAACCAGGTCATGCCCGGCGCGCGCATCTTGTGGATCGTGACCATGAAGTTCAGGCCGGTCAGGATCGACGAGAAGCCCGTCACGAAGGCCGCCATGGCCGTCAACGCGACGTTGGTGTTCGAGTAGGTCGAGCTGAAGGGCGGGTAGAGCGTCCAGCCCGTGTCGACGCCGCCGAGCACGATCACCAGCACCGCCATCGAGCCGCCCGTCATGTAGACGTACCAGGACAGCAGGTTGATCTTGGGGAAGGCGACGTCCTTGGCCCCGATCATGATCGGGATCAGGAAGTTGCCCAGCGTGGCCGGGATCGACGGGATCAGGAAGAAGAAGATCATCACGATCCCGTGGAGCGTGAAGAGCTTGTTGTACGTGTCCGAGTCGAACAGGTCGCCCTTGGGCGTGAAGAGCTCGGCGCGAATCAGGAGCGCCAGCAGGCCGCCGACCGAGAAGAAGACCGTGATCGCCGCGAGGTAGAGGATCGCGATGCGCTTGTGGTCCACGGTCAGGAGCCACGACTTCAACGTGTGACCGTCGGTCAGGTAGCTCGGCTTGTCCGAGCGCTCGGGGCCCGGGCGGATGGTGGCAGCGTGGCTGCTCATTGGGTTTCCTTCGGCTTGGCCTTGAGCGTCTTGATGTAGGCAACGAGCTGCAGGACCTGCTCCTCGGTCAGCTGACCGTCGTAGAGGGGCATGATCGGCTCGAAGCCGGCGACGACCTTGGCCGTCGAATGCAGGATGGACTCGCGCAGGTAGTCGTCGTCGGCGAGCACGGTCGACCCGTCGCGCAGCGCGACCTGGGTCCCGTAGACGCCCCACAGCGGAGCGCCGCGCGCGTCGGGCGCGTCCTTGTGGCAGGTGTCGCAGCGGTTGCCCTCGAAGAGCTTCTTGCCGGCGGCGTCCGCCGTCTCGGCGCCGAGGTTGCCGGAGAGCCACTTGTCGTAGTCGGCTTGCGACATCACGTGCACCAGGCCGATCATCTGCGAGTGCTTGGTGCCGCAGTACTGGGCGCACTCGATGCGGTAGGAGCCGATCTTCGTGGCTTCGAACCAGCACTCGGTGTAGCGGCCCGGCACGACGTCGCGCTTCATGCGGAAGTCGGGCACGAAGAAGTCGTGGATCACGTCCTCGCTCGTGAGCGTGAGGCGCACGGGCTGGTTGATCGGCACGTGCAACTCGTTGATCTCGCGCTGGCCGGTCGGGTGCTGCAGCTTCCACATCCACTGCTTGCCGACCACGTAGTAGTCGAGCGCGCCCTTGGGCGGCGTGACCATGCGCATGTAGAGCCAGGCGCCCCAGCCGAACATCGTCAGCATGATCAGCAGCGGGACCACCGACCAGGTGATCTCGAGCATCATGTTGCCCTCGACCTGCTGGATGGCCGTGTGCGTCGGGTTGCGGCGGTACTTGATCGAGAAGTACACGATCGCAACGACGACGCCCAGCGCGAAGACTGCGCACACGAGCAGCAGGTAGAGGTAGATGTAGTCGACCTGGCTCGCGAAGGTCGATGCGTTCTCGGGGAACAGGTTGAGTTGGTTGCCCATGATCGGTTGCGCTAGGCGGCTCCGGCCTGCAGACGTGCCTTGCGGTGGTCACGGCGCACTTGGAGGACGATGAAGCCGACCAGGACCACGAGGAAGGCGCCCCCCGTGATCTGCAGGACGGTGGTGAGCACGAGACCGTACTTCCCGGTGGTCGGGTCGTAGTGGAAGCAGAGCATCAGCAGCTGGTCGACGACGGTGCCGACCTTGCCGCTGGAGGCCTCGATGAGCGCGAACTTGAGCGTGCGCGCGTCGAACTCGATGCCGAAGAGGTACTTCGAGATGCGCCCCTTGGGCGTCAGTACCACGATGCCGGGCTCGTGGGCGTAGTGCCCGAGCTCGCGGTCGTACCAGTAGCGGAACCCGATGCTGTCGGCGAGGCGGTGGATGCTCTCTGAGCCGGGGCCGAGGGCCTCGCCGTTCTCCGCGAGCAGTTGCTCTCCCTTGGGCAGCGGCAGCGCCGAGAGGAAGTGCCAGCCCACTCCCGCCTCGGGCTTGCCGAGGCTGTGCAGGTACTTGGCCTTCTTCTCGACCGCGAGTTCGGGACCCTCGGCCGGGTTGATCGTGTAGGAGACGATCTGGAAGTCCTTGCCGGCCTCCAGACCCAGGGCGCGCATCGAGCTCACGAGGCCGTTCAGGACCTGCGTGCAGAGCATCGGGCAGCCGTAGTAGACCGGCGTCAGGATCACCGGCTTGTCGCCGAAGTAGTCGCCGAGCTTGACGACCGCGCCCGTCTCGTCGCGGAACTCGACGTCGAGCGGCACGTCGCCGCCGAGCTTCTGGTCGAAGCCGACTGCCGCGCGCACCTTGTTGATGTCGACCGGCGTCTTGCGCGCGGGCGCAGGGTTCTGGTCGCCCATCATCCCTTGCGCATGCACTGCGGGAGCGCAGAGCGCAGCTGCGAGCACGACGCCGCCCAGCGCGCGCAGGGCGCGTCGGCGGAGCGGGTGGGTGCTCGAGTGGGAGATCATCTGGGGGAGATCAATTGGCGCGGGTCGAGGTTACTTGCGCGTCGGCAGACCCTGCTCGAGCAGCTTCTGCATCGCCTGCTGGATCGGGATGTGGACGACCTTCGACTGCTCGTCGATCCAGTAGTAAGTGTCGAGCTTCTGCGCCTCGTAGGCGCGCACGTCGGCGAGCCCCGTCGACTTGAAGATGGGCTTCTCGACGTTGGGCGCCTCGCTGAAGTTGACCGGCATGTGCGGCGCGGTCTCGAGCAGCGGTCCGGGCGGGACTTCGCGCAGGGGCGTCAGGGCGTTGCCGACAGCGCTCTGCTGCTGCTCGCGGGTGCGCAGGAACTTGTAGACCCAGATCATGCTCCCGAAGGAGGCCAGGCAGAGCACGATCAGCACCAGGCCGGACTCGGCCAGCGGGCGGATCTTCGCGTCGGTGAGTTCGTGGCCGGGGCCGGAGGCCGCGCCGTGCGGATCAGTGGTGTGCATGCTGCAGGCTCCCGGAGAGCTCCAGATCTTGTTCCGACACGAAGGGCTTGCTCTTGAAGGCCCGGAGGAAGAGCGCGATCCAGAAACCGCCCATCGCGAGCGGCACGGCGAGGTCGAGCCAGTGCATCTTGAACTCCGGCGAGAAGGCCGGGCCGATGTACCAGTAGAGGTCGAGGAAGCGCATGCACACCAGCAAGCCGGCGATGCCCGCCAGGATCTGCGCGTGCTGCTTGTGCTTGCGGAACAGCAGCAGGAAGAACGGCAGCGCGAAGTGCAGCACCACCAGCCCCAGGGCCAGCGTGCGCCAGCTCTCGCTCGTGCGCAGGTGCACCCAAGGCGTCTCCTCGTTCAGGTTGCCCGACCAGATGATCAGGTACTGCGAGAAGTTGGTGTAGGCCCACAAGAGCACCATCGCGAAGGACAGCGTTCCCAGGTCGTGGAAGCGCTCGCTCGTGAAGACCTGCGTGAAGGGCGCGCGCTTGCGCAGCCAGGCGCCGAAGAGGATGCACATGCACATCGTCTCCAGGCCGCCACCGACCAGGAAGATCGCGCCGTACATGGTCGAGAACCAGTGCGGCTCGAGCGACATGGCCCAGTCGAAGACCGCGAAGGAGAGCGTCAGCGCGAAGAGCAGGAAGCCCGGCCCCGAAGTGCTGCGCGCGATGCCCGCGGCGGCGTAGTCGCCCGTGTCGCGGCGCGCGGAGACGCGCTGCATCACGCCCGCGAGCAGGATCCAGACCGCGAAGTACAGCGCCGCGCGCACGATGAAGAACGACGGGTTGAGCCAGCCGGCCTTGTGCGCCAGCAGCTCGTCGTGCTCGGCGGCACCCGGGACGGCCCAGGGGTAGTAGCTCGCCATGTGCACGATCACCGGGATGAAGAACAGCGCCATCAGCGGCAGCATGCGCATCGCCGCCTCGAGCGGGCGGCGCAGAGCGGCACCCCAGCGACCGCCGGTCAACTGGTGCAGCATGTACAGGCCCAGGCTCCCGGTCGTGGGGGCGAGCCAGAAGAAGAAGGCGTACAGGTACGCGTGCCAGAACTGTTCCTTGTCCTGGGTCCACCCGTAGCCGGCGCCGAGCGCGGCGATCACGCCGACGGCGATCGCGGCCATTTGCAGGCCCGACAGGTCGCGGCGGAGGTTCTCGTTGGATTGGCTCATCGCTTGGCGTCACCTACTTCGGGTGCGAGGCTTCCTGTGCCCCGTGCGGGGCGGTTTCCTCGTGCTTCTTCGTGCTCTCCACGACGAGCTGCTTCTCCTGCGCGGAGAGCTCGTCGTACTTGATCGTCTCCGACAGCTGCAGCGCGCGGATGTAGGCCACGATCGCCCAGCGGTCCTTGGGGTTGACGCGGTCGGCGACGTCGTACATCGACGCGAAGCCGTTGGTCATCACGTCGAAGAAGTAGCCCGGAGGCGACTTCACGAGGCGTTCGATGTGGTAGCTCGGCGGCTGCTTCATGCCGCGCGCGACCGCGGTGCCTTCGCCATTGCCCAGGCGGCCGTGGCAGGGGGTGCAGGTGACCGTGAAGCGATTGCGGCCGCGCTCGAGCAGCTCCGCGTCGACCTTGAGCGGGAAGGTCTCGACGAGCTTGCCGTCGAGCTTGCCCGTGTAGAAGGCCTCGTCCTCCGCGAGCCAGCGGTTGTCGTTGGCGTGCAGGTCGTCGGTCGCGTCGTGCGGGATGGTGCCCGGCACGAAGTTGCGCGCGGTCTTGCCGTCGGCGAAGAAGGCGCTCGCGGACTGCGGCTTCTTGCGCGGCTGGTCGTGCATGTCCTGGCGGCAGGCGCTGAGACCGGCTGCGAGGATCGCGCCCATCACGAGGGCGCTGCGCTTGGAATGGGTGAGCGGCATCAGTTCGGGACCTCCGCGAGCGAGAGCGGGTGCAGACCCTCGAGGAAACCACGCGTCTTCGCGAGGTCGAAGCGCGGGTCGGTGCTCTCGATCACCAGGAAGAAGCGGTTGCGCGTGGCATTCTCGAAGGCCGGAATGCCAAAGAGCGGGTGGTGCGGGCGCGGCAGGCCGTTCATCACGAGCATGCCCAGCGCCGCGGTGAGCGCGCCGAAGAGGATCGTGGTCTCGTAGGCGGGGACGACGAAGGCCGGCCAGCTGAAGTCGGGCTTGCCGGCGATGTTCATCGGGTAGTTGATCATGTTGACCCAGTACTCCAGGCCAAACCCGACGCACAGGCCGGTGATCGCTCCGCAGAGCGTGAAGAGCGGCACCTTGTTCGTCTGTCCGAGGACTTCCGAGAGTCCGTGGACCGGCATCGGGGAGTAGCCCTCGACTTCGTCGTAGCCCTGCTCCTTGGCTGCCTTCGCCGCGGCGACGAGGTCGTCGGCGTGGTCGAACTCGGCCATCAGGCCGTAGATCGCGGGCTCTGCGCTCTTGTGTTGGCTCATGGTCGTGTGCGGCTAGTGGTGCGTGCTCTTGCCGGGGCGCGCGGGGCCGCGCGGGACCAGTCCGCGCACCTCGAAGATCGCGATCGCGGGCAGGAAGCGGATGAACAGCGAGAACGCGAAGATGAAGAACCCGATCGTGCCGAGGAACATGCTCCAGTCGTACAGCGTCGGGTGGTACATGCCCCACGAGGAGGGCAGGAAGTCGCGGTGCAGGCTGATCACGACGATCACGAAGCGCTCGAGCCACATGCCGATGTTCACCGACATCGAGACGAAGAAGAGCATCCAGACGCTGCTGCGCGCCTTCTTCGACCACATGATCTGCGGGATCAGGATGTTGCAGAGCAGCAGCGACCAGTACTCGTACTTGTAGGGGCCGGTCAGGCGGTTGGTGAGCATGAACTGCTCGTACGCCGAGCCCGAGTACCAGGCCATGAAGCCCTCGATCGCGTAGCCGTAGGCGACGATCAGGCCGGTCGCGAGCATGACCTTGCCCATGTTCTGCAGGTGGCGCTCGGTGATGAAGTCCTCGAGCCGGTACCACGCGCGCAAGGGCAACATCAGCGTCAGCACCATCGCGAAGCCGGCGAAGATGGCGCCCGCGACGAAGTAGGGCGGGAAGATCGTCGTGTGCCAGCCGGGGATGATGCCCGCGGCGAAGTCGAAGGACACGACCGTGTGCACCGAGACGACCAGCGGTGCTGAGAGGCCGGCGAGCAGCAGCGAGGCGATCTCGTAGCGGTCCCAGTGGCTCGCAGCGCCGCGCCAGCCCAGGCACAGGGCGCCGTAGGCGCGCTTGACCCAGATGTTGCGCGCGCGGTCGCGCAGCGTGGCGAGGTCGGGAACCATGCCCACGTACCAGAAGACGAGGCTGACCGTGGCGTAGGTCGAGACCGCGAACACGTCCCAGATCAGCGGCGAGCGGAAGTTCTGCCACATGCCCATCGAGTTGGGCAGCGGCAGCATCCAGAACGCCAGCCACGGGCGGCCGGTGTGCATCAGCGGGTACATGCCCGCGCACATCACGGCAAAGATCGTCATCGCCTCGGCGGCGCGGTTGATCGAGGTGCGCCAGCCCTGGCGCAGGAGCAGCAGGATCGCGCTGATCAGCGTGCCGGCGTGGCCGATACCGATCCACCACACGAAGTTGATGATCGCGAAGCCCCAGCCGACGGGGTTGTTGATGCCCCACAGGCCGACGCCGCGGAAGAACAGCGAGAGCACCGTGAACCCGAGGATGCCCACGAAAGTCCCGGAGACCGCGATGGCGAGCCACCAGCCCAGCGGAGTGCGCTTGGTGAGCACCATGTCCGCGATCTTGTCCGTGACCGAAGCCAGGCTGTGCCCGGGTCCGATCAGGGCCGGGGGTTCGACGTCGGTGGTCTTGTTGCTCATCGGTTCTTGGGGGGGCTCTTGTGCAGCCGAGCGGTGTCGGTCGACGTTCCTCGAGACTCCGCGGAGGGGGCTAGGACTCCAGCTCGCGGTTGGGATTGGTGACGCGCGCGAGGTAGGTGGTGCGCGGGCGCGTGTTGAGTTCCTCGAGCAGTGCGTAGTTCTGCGGCTCGGCCTTGAGCTTCGACACGGCCGTCTTCGGATCCTTGATGTCACCGAAGACGATCGCGTCGGCGGGGCAGACGGCCTGGCAGGCCGTGCGGATCTCGCCGTCGCGGATCTTGCGGTCTTCCTTCTTGGCCGCGAGGTTCGCGCGGTTGATGCGCTGCACGCAGTAGGTGCACTTCTCCATCACGCCGCGCGAACGAACGGTGACGTCGGGGTTGCGTCCGTACTTCAGCGTCTCCGAGTCGTAGTCGGAGTAGAGGTAGAAGTTGAAGCGGCGCACCTTGTAGGGGCAGTTGTTGGCGCAGTACCGCGTGCCGATGCAGCGGTTGTAGACCATGTCGTTCAGCCCCTCGGGGCTGTGCGAGGTCGCCGCGACCGGGCAGACCGTCTCGCAGGGCGCGTTCTCGCACTGCATGCACGGGATCGGCTGCGTGTAGATCTTCGGGTTCTTCGGATCGCCCTGGAAGTAGCGGTCGATGCGCAGCCAGTGCATCTCGCGGCCGCGCATGACCTCCGTCTTGCCGACGACCGGCGTGTTGTTCTCGGCCGAGCAGGCGGTGACGCACGCGCCGCACGCGGTGCAGGCGTTGAGGTCGATCACCATGCCCCAGGCGTACTCGCCCTTGTTGCGGTCGGCGTAGAGCGAGGTGTTCTCCTGCTCCTTGCGCTTGATGATGTGCGGGTTCTCGCGGAAGTGGTCCACGGTCGCCACGCGCACGGGCGAGAGTTCCTCCCGGAGGTTCTCCGGAAGGTTCGTGTCCATCTTGTCGTGCTCCTGCGTCGTGGCGAGCGCGTAGGTCTCGCCCGTCTTGCGCAGCGTCGCGCCGGAGCCCTGCGAGAGCGCGCTGCTCGTGCGCAGCGCATAGGCGTCGTAGCCGACGCCGTTGCCCATGTTGCCCGCCTTGCGCCGGCCGAAGCCGAGCGTGAGCGTGAGCGCATCGTCCGCGTGGCCGGGGGTAACGAAGACAGGGCCGGTGAGCTTGCGACCGGCGAAGGCGACCTCGACCACGTCGCTGGTCTCCAGGTCCAGCTTCTCCGCCGTCGCGGGGCTCAGCTGGATCACGTTGTCCCAGCTCAGCATCGTCATCGGGCGCGGCTGCTCGAGCAGCCAGCCGTGGTTGGCGAAGCGGCCGTCGTGCAGGAAGGGGTCGGTGCGGAACGCGATCTCCAGACCGATCGGCGCGGGAGCCGCCGGGACCTCGAGCTTGCGGCCGGAGACGGAGACGGGCGCGGCGGCGCTGCCGGCGAAGAGGCCGTCGTGCACCGCACGGCGCCACTTGCGCTCGAACTCGGCCTCGCCGAGCAGCTTCTTGGCGTTCTCGCGCAGCGTGTCGTAGGCGGAGACGCCCGGCTTGTCGGCCAACACGGCGAGCACTTCGTGCGCGGACTTGCCGCTGTACAGCGGCGCGATCAGCGGCTGCACGATGCCGAGCGTGCCGTCGGCGCTGCGCGCATCGCTCCAGCTCTCGAGGAAGTGCGTCTCGTTCAGGTGCCAGTCGACGAGCTCGGAGGTCTCGTCTCGGTACTGCGAGAGGTGCACGCGCAGCGGCACCTTGGCGAGCGCGACGCCGAACTCCAGATCGGCCGGCGCGTCGTAGACCGGGTTGCCCGAGAGCATCACCAGGACCTCGACCTTGCCGTCCTTCATGTCCTGCGCGAGCGTCGCGAGGGACTGTGCGTTGTCGCTGCCGGAGAACTCGGCCGGCGGCAGGTACTGCGCGCAACGGCCGATGCTCTCGAGCTTCTCGTTGATCAGGTGGGCGATCGCGTGGACCGCGGGCGGCTGCGATTCGCCGGCGACGACCAGCGCGCTGCCCTTGTGCTCGGAAAGGTCCTTGGCGGCGGCCTCGACCCAGGCAGCGAAGGCTGCGCCCGAGGGCGCGGGCACGGCGCCCGAGACGCCGAGCTTGCTCGCGAGCGCGCGCGCAGCGGCCTCGATCTCGCCTGCACGCAGGGTCAGGCGGTGGTCGGCGGCGGCGCCGGTGCAGGTCGGACGTCCCTCGAGGACGTAGAGCCGGTTGAGGCCGTCGGCCTTGCCTCCGCGCAGCTTGCGCCGGCTCGTGAACTCGCGGATCGAGCGCACGTTGCCGGGCGTCGAGGAGAGGAAATCCGCTTCGAGCGAGACGACGACGTCGGCCTTGTCGAAACGCGGCTGCAGTTCGACGTCCTGGCCGAACGCGAGCTGCGCGCCGGCGCGTGCGTTGTCGCGGTTGGCCGGCTGCCACTGGTGCCAGGCGGCCTTGGGGTACTTCGCGAGCAGTTCCCGCAGCTGCGCGGCGAGCGTCGGGGAGACGACCGCTTGCGAGAGCACGCGCAGGCCGGAGCCCTGCTTGCCCGCCTGCTCGGTCATGGTCTGCTTCATGGCATCCATGAAGGAGGACCAGGTCGCCGGGCGACCGCGGTAGAGGATCGACTGCGAGCGGTCGGGATCGTAGAGGCCGAGCACGGCGGCCTGCGACCAGACGTCGGTCGCGCCCAGGCTCGCGGGGTGGTCCGCGTTGCCCTCGCACTTGGTCGGCCGGCCCATGTGGCTCTCGACCAGCAGGCCGATCGCGCCGCTCGACCAGGGCATCGAGGTCGCGAAGAAGAGCGCCTTGCCCGGGAGCAGCTGTTCGGGGTTCTTGGCCCAGGGGACGAGCTTCTCGAGCGGTTGCTTCGTGCACGAGGCGCTGACGCCGGCGAGCGCGAGCGACGCGCCCATGAGCTTCAGGAAGTCGCGCCGCTCCGGCGGATCGAAGCTCTTCTGGGTCTGCTTGGGGTGCTCGCGCAGCAGCTTCTGCTCGAAAGGCTCCTGGCCGTGGAATTCAGCCAGGCTGCGCCACATCCGGGGGCTCGAAGGGCGGCTGCTCGACAGGGTGGTCTCGGGGGCTTCGTGGCTCATCGGTGGCACGTCGAGCAGTTGGTCAGGCTCTGGATCTGGTATTCCTGCACGAGCTTGGGGCCGATCTCGGCCTGGCTCATCGGCGGGAGGTTCGAGCCCGATTTCTCGGGCCGCTCCGGGTCCCAGCCCATGGTGGTGACTTGATCCCGCGGACGTACGAAGTCCTGCGGGTTGCGGTGGCAGGCCAGGCACCACTCCATGTTGAGCGAGTTGACCTTCCACATCAGCGGCATCTCGTCCACGCGGCCGTGGCAGGACTCGCAGCCGATGCCCTTCTTCAGGTGGATCGAGTGGTTGAAGAAGACGAAGTCAGGCAGGTCGTGGACGCGGTTCCACTGGATCGGGACGTCGGTGCGGTAGCTCTCGCGGATGGGCTCGAGCAGCGGCGCGTCCTTCCAGACGATCGAGTGGCAGCCCATGCACGTCTTGACCGGCGGGATGCCGGCGTTGGCCGACTCCTCGACCGCCGTGTGGCAGAAGCGGCAGTCGACGCCGAGTCCGGCCACGTGGTGCTTGTGGCTGAAAGGCACCTCCTGCTCCATCGCAACGGCGACGTTGTTGATCCACGGCCAGCGGTTGGCGGTGGTCAGCGCGAAAGCGCCCGTGCCGGCGAGCAGAGCGCCCGCGACGATCGAGGCCTTGGAGAGTGTGTTGGTGCTGGGTGAGAAGATCTGTGCCATCGGCTCTGAGGGGGGTGCCGAAAGGAGGAGATCGCGCCGTCGTTGGACCTGGTGTCGCGGGTGCAGGTGCTCGTGTCGCGCAGCGCGTGCGTCCGGAGTATGAGCGGCGAAACTCTAGGGTTTCGGGTAGTGGGGGGCAAGGCACTGGGGCGCCCGGTTGCGACCCAGTTTCAGCAGCACGGAAGGCGGGGATGAGAGCGACGCAAGGCTCCGAGCGCCATACGGCAGGCGGCGTACGAAGTCGGAATTGCCTGCGGAGGCCTGCCCGCTCCGGCGTCTCGCGGAAGCTTGGCCCCGTCTTTGACGCTTCTTTGCAATCGGAGGCTTTGCTGGGCGGACCGCGGAATCTGTCTGGACCCCGGAGCCCTCCCGCCGTCAGGCGGTCACCTCAAATGGCCACTGTCATACCCCTATCTGGAGCACAAGCGGCGTCCAGCCGCCTGCCGCACGCGGCGAGCACCACGCTCCCCCCGCGGGTGGAAGAGGAGCGCGGTCCGGCCCGAGGCCGGGTTTTCGAGGCGATCTCGCGCTCGGAGGCCTTCCCCTCGGAGATCCACGAGTCACTGCTCGCCGAGCCCGCGGTGGTCGAGGTGCGCGACTTCCGCCTGTGGTATGCCCGCAAGCAGGCGCTGTTCGACATCAGCATGCGCATCCCGCGCGGCAAGTTGACGGCGCTGGTCGGGCCCTCGGGCTGTGGCAAGTCGACGCTCCTGCGCTCGGTCAATCGCCTCAACGATCTGGTCGACGGGGTCAGCATCGAGGGCGACATGCTCCTGAACGGCGACTCGATCTACGGCCGCTCCGTGGACGTGATCGATCTGCGCAAGCGCATCGGGATGGTCTTCCAGAAGCCCAATCCCTTCCCGATGAGCATCTTCGAGAACGTCGTCTATGCGCTGCGGATCGACGGCGTGCGCGACACGCGCGTGCTCGAGGAGGTCTGCGAGCGCAGCCTGCGCGGAGCGGGCCTGTGGGATGAGGTCAAGGACCGCCTGCGCGAGAGCGCCCTGCAGCTCTCCGGCGGACAACAGCAGCGCCTGTGCATCGCGCGTGCGATCGCCGCCGAACCCGAAGTGCTGCTGCTCGACGAGCCGTGCTCGGCGCTGGATCCGATCGCCACCGGGCGCATCGAGGACCTGATCGAGGAGCTGAAGGGCGACTATTCGATCCTGATGGTGACGCACAACATGCAGCAGGCCTCGCGCACGAGCGATTTCACGGCCTTCCTCTACCTGGGGCGCCTGGTCGAGTACGGGCCCACCAACGACATCTTCCTCAAGCCGCGCCTGCGCGAGACCGAGGACTACGTCACCGGTCGCTTCGGCTGATCCCCCAAGCCCGAGGTTGCGGCCGGGAGCGCCTGCGCTAGGCTCTCCTGGAATGGCTCACGGAGCGCGAGCCGCATCTTCCCCCCATTCGCTCAAGGCGCGCGGTGCCGTGCTGCGGTCCAACCGGCTCGCGCTGCTCCTGGGCGTCGTTGCGATTTCGTTGACCTGCGTGATCGGCCTGCTCGCGTTCCGCAGCGGTCGCGGCCGGCTCGAGGCGCAATACACGCTCTCCACCACGCACGAGGTCGATTTCTACGCCACGCTGCTCGACTCGACGACCGAGGGCGGAGTGCCGCAGTCGGTGCTCGACTACATCGCGCGGCACTTCGAGACCAAGCAGCAGCTCTCCAACGAGGGAGCCGAACTCGTCGTGTACGACGAGCACGGCGCCGTGCTGCTCGACACCGCGCGCCGCCAGGCCCCCGGAGCGGGCCAGCTCACCGACCGCACCTACGCCCAGGGAGTGGACGTGCCGTCGACGATCGGGGAGGTGTGCACGCGCAGCTACACCTGGTCGGGCTACTGCAGGCGCGAGGGCAGCGAGCACAGCTACCTGGCCTCGTTCGGTCGTGCGCTGCAGACCCACGCGCTGGTCGGGTACTTCCTGCCGGCGGAGAACATCACGCTCGAGCTCGACCGCGCTTCGATCCCCTGGATGCTGGGCATGGCGCTCGTCGCACTGGTGCTGATGCCGCTCGCGCTGCTCATGCTGAACCGCAGCTACGTGCGCTCGGTCGTCTCGCTCGCGAGCGCGCAGGAGAGCCTGCGCGAAAGCGAAGCGCGCTTGTCCGCGGCGATCGAGAGCCTGCCGTGCGAGTTCACGATCCACGGTCCCGATGGGCGCATCGTGCTGCAGAACGCGGAGGCGGTGAAGAAGGCCGGACGGATGGAAGGCCGCACGCTCGCGGAGGGCGGACTGGGCCCCGAGCTCGTTCAATTCTGGGCCGGGCACTGTGCGCGCGCGCTGAAAGGCGAGAGCTTCGAGATCGAGTACGAGCGCCGCGAGGGCTCGACGCAGCGCCATTTCCACGCGATCGTCGGCCCGGTTCGCAGCGCGGCGGGCACGCTCGGCGTGAGCGTCCTCGAGTTCGACCTGACCGAGCGCAAGCGCACCGAGCGCGCCCTCGCCCACGCGCACCGCGAGCTGGACTTCCACTTCGAGAACTCACCGCTGGCGCTGATCGAGTGGGACCCGCAGATGCGCGTGCGACGCTGGTCGAAGGGCGCGGAGCGCATCTTCGGGTGGCGCGCGGAGGAGGTCCTTGGCCGCGACTACTCCGAGTTCATGTTCGTGCATCCGGGCGACTTCGGACGCGTTGCGCAGGTGGTGGGCGAATTGATGCGCGGCGTGGCCCACGCCTCGAGCGAGAACCGCAACCTCACGCAGTCGGGCGACACGCTGCACTGCCAGTGGTTCAACTCGGCCTTCTCCGACGCGAGCGGGCGCGTGCTCTCGGTGCTCTCGATCTGCCAGGACGTGAGTGCGCGCGTGCGCGCAGACGGCGTCCAGCGCATGCACCGCCTGGTGTTCGGCGCGATGCTCGAGCAGCGCTCCGAGCAGGAGGTGCTCGGGATCCTGATCCGCAGCCTCGACGAGCTGATCCCCGGCGCGCTGTGTTCGGTGCTGCTGCGCGAGCCGGGTGCGGCCAGATTGCGCAACTGCGCGGCGCCCGCGCTGCCCGCGGAGTATCTCGATGCGATCGACGGCCTGCCGATCGGCGACGGGGAGGAGTGCGGCGTGTGCGGCCGCGCCTGCCACACGCGCCAGCCGGTGATCATCGCCGACTTGCGCCAGGAGCCGTCGCTGCGGCGCTTTCTGCCGGTGTTCGAACCGCACGGCCTGCGCGCCTTGCACTCCTACCCGATCCTCGCCATGGATGGCAGCGCGCTCGGCAGCTTCGCGTTCTACTTCCAGCAGCCGCGCCAGCCGCGCGAGCGCGAGCGTGGCGTGATCGAGGAGGCCGTCGACCTCGCGCGCGTGGTGGTCGAGTACACCCGCGCGCAGCGCGAGCAGGCGCAGATGAACTCGCGCGTCTCCGTGCTGCACGACATCGGGCGCCAGATCCTCGAGACCGGCTCGGTCGAGGACGTCCTGCAGTACGCGGTCGAGCGCCTGTGCGAGTCGCTCGGCTGCCTGCGCGCCAGCGTGCTGCTCGTCGATCGCGACGCGAACGGCAACATCGAGCGCCTGCACCTGGCGGCCGCGGGCGGGGCCGCGCGCCTCTCGCAGCCAGTGGGCACGACTTTCGAGCCGAGCGCCCTGACGCCCGAGGAGATGCAGTGCCTCTTGCGCGGCGAGACGCTCGTGCGCGCTGACCTGGGTGTTGAGGCGCAAAGCCGCGCCGCGCTGGTCGCGTTGGAGGCTCACGGCGTGCGCTCGATGGTGCAGTCGCCGATGATCAGCCACGGCCGGCTGGTGGGGACCTTGAACCTCGCCTATCCGACACTGGGCTGTCCGCCCGAGGAGGCCCTGGCGGTCGGTCGCGAGGCGGCTTTCCTGCTCGGCGTGGCGGTCGAGCAGCAGCGCCTGAACGAGGCTCTGCGCCAGCACGCGTTCGAGCTCGAGCGGCGCGTCCTGGAGCGCACCGAGAAGCTGCTCGAGACGAACGTCGAGATGGAGACCTACGTGCACACGGTGACGCACGACCTGCGCGCGCCGCTGCGCTCGATCCAGGGGTTCGGGCGCGCACTGGTCGAGGATCACTTGCACGAGCTCGGCCCCATGGCGCGCGAGTACGTCGAACGCATGGTCGCGGGCGCCGAGCGTATGGAGCACCTGATGCGCGAGCTGCTCGCCTACAGCCGCCTGGGCCACACCGAGCTGCACATGCAGGGCGTCGACTTGAGCGCGATCGAGCGCGAGGCCGAGAACCTGATCTCGAGCGAGCTCCGGCAGAGCTCGGCCGAGCTGATCGTCGAGGGTCCGCTGGGCGAAGTGCGCGGCCACACTCCGACGCTCGTGCAGGTCGTTGCGAACCTGCTCAGCAACGCCGCGAAGTTCGTCCCCAAGGACCGCAGGCCGCAGATCAAGCTGCGCCGCGAGCAGCGCGGCCCGCGCTTGCGTCTGTGGATCGAAGACAACGGCATCGGCGTCCCGCTCGAAGCGCAGGAGCGCATCTGGGGCGTCTTCGAACGACTGCACGGGACGGACTCCTATCCCGGCACCGGACTGGGTCTGGCGATCGTGCGGCGCGCTCTGGGGCGCATGCACGGATCGTGCGGAGTCGAGTCCGATGCGAGCGGAGGCAGCCGCTTCTGGATCGAGCTCGATGCGCTCGAGACCGCGGCGGGCGAGTTCCCATCGGAAAGTTCATCAGGCCCGTCTGGATGACGCTCGCGGTCGCGCAGCGAGCTTGGTTGAATGCCGTGCCCGTTCAGGGGATGCCCTCCGCCTCACCTTCCCATCCGTTGCGCACATGAAGCCCGCACCGAGCATCCTGCTCGTCGACGACAATCCGGACGATCGCCTGCTCGTGCGCAGGCTGGTCGGACGCGAGCTGCCGCAGTGCCGCTTCCAGGAGGTGATCGATCGGCAGGGACTCGAGCGCGCGCTCCAGACCGGCGGATTCGACCTGGTCATCACCGACTACCACCTGCGCTGGGGCGACGGGATCGAGATCACGCGCTCGATCAAGCGCGAGCTGCCCTTCGTCCCGGTGGTGATGTTCACCGACACCGGGAGCGAGGAGATCGCGGTCGAGGCGATGAAAGCCGGCCTGGCGGACTATGTCCTGAAGTCGCCCAAGCACGCCGTGCGGCTGCCTGCTGCCGTGCAATCGGTGCTCGAGCGCAGCGACGCGCAGCGCCGGCTCGCGAGCCTCGAGAGCCGTCTGCACACGCTGCTCGACCAGCTCGAGGTCGGAGTCTTCCGCCTCGATCTTTCGGGCCGGCTCTCGGAAGCGAACCAGGCCTGTCTCTGGCTGCTCGGCTACGAGCGCATCGACGGCGCCTCCGGCCTGGATCTGCACGGGCTCGCACTCGACGAGCCCGCGGGCCTGAGCCTGCGCGAGGCGCTGCTGCGCGACGGCAACGTGCGCGACCGCGAGTTGCGCATCCGCCGCCGCGACGGGACCGAAGCCTGGGTCAAGCTGACCGAGATCATGACTTTCAACGCCCTCGGCGAACGCCACATCGAGGGCCTGATGGAGGACATCACCGGCCGCAAGCAGACCGAGGCCGAGCTCGTGCGCGCGCGCGAGGAGGCGCTCGCGGCCTCGCGCGTGAAGTCCGAGTTCCTGGCCAACATGAGCCACGAGATCCGCACGCCGATGAACGGCGTGATCGGGATGACCGAGCTCCTGCTCGACACGCAGCTCGAGCCCGAGCAACGCGGCTTCGCCGAGTCGATCCGCTCGTCGGGGAGCGCGCTGCTCACGCTGATCAACGACATCCTCGACTTCTCGAAGATCGAGGCCGGCCGGCTGGAACTCGAGAGCCTGGCCTTCCACGTGCGCCAGACGATCTCCGAGACGCTGCGCTCGCTCGCCCCGCTCAGCCGCGCCAAGGGCCTCGAGCTCATCGCGAACGTCGATCCGCTCGTGCACGATGCGCTGATCGGCGACCCCGGGCGCGTGCGCCAGGCGCTGACGAACCTGATCGGCAACGCGATCAAGTTCACCTCGCAGGGCGAGATCGTCGTCTCCGCGAGCGTGGACGAGTCGGACGCCGACTCGTTGCTGTTGCACCTCTCGGTGCGCGACACCGGCATCGGCATCCCGCTCGAGCGCCAGGCCGAGATCTTCGACGCCTTCTCGCAGGGTGACAGTTCGACCTCGCGCCGCTACGGCGGCACGGGCCTGGGGCTCTCGATCACCTCGCGCCTGGCGGCGTTGATGGGCGGACGCAGCTGGGTCGAGAGTCAGCTGGGCCAAGGCAGCACCTTTCACTTCACCGCGCGCCTGGGCCGCGCACCGCTGACCGAAGCGAATACGGCGGTTCCGCCCTCGGAGCTGCGCGGCCGGCGCCTGCTGCTCGTCGAGGACAACACGACCACGCGCGGCGTGATCACGAGGCTGATCGGGCCCTGGGGCCTCGACGTCGCGCAGGCCGTCGAGGGTTCCGAGGCGCTGCGCATGCTCGAGACCGCGGAGCGCGCGAAGCAACCCTTCGACTACGCGCTGGTCGACATCCACCTGCAGGGCGTGAGCGGTTTCGAGTTCGTCGAGCGCGCGCGCGCGCGCGGCCTCGCGCCGGCGACGATCGTGATCATGACCGCGGCGGGCATGCGCGGCGACGCGCAGCGCTGCCGCGACCTGGGTGTCGCGGGCTATCTGATCAAGCCGGTCGAGGCGCAGACGCTGCTGCAGACGCTGCGCTCGACCGCGCAGAACAGCCAGCCTCAGGCGGGCGGCGAGCTCGTCACGCGCCACACGCTCGAGCGGCAGGGACGCAAACTCAGGATCCTGCTCGCCGAGGACAACCCGGTGAACCGTACGGTCGCGACGCGCCTGCTCGCCAAGGCCGGCCATACGGTCCGCAGCGCCGAGGACGGGCTCGCCGCGGTCGATCTGTGCGCGGCGGAGTCCTTCGACCTGGTCCTGATGGACGTGCAGATGCCCGGAATGGACGGCTTCAGCGCGACGCGCGAGATCCGCGAGCGCGAGAGCGGCGGGGTTCGCGTGCCGATCATCGCGCTCACCGCGCACGCCATCGCGGGCTATCGCGAGAAGTGCCTGGAGGCCGGGATGGACGGCTACATCTCCAAGCCGATCCAGCCCGCGGAGTTGTTCGCCACGATCCAGGAGCTCGTGCCCTGAGCCTGCACGCCGTGGCGCTCCCGGGCACACCGTCGCCGCCGCGCATCGAGCGTTTCTCCTCGCCCGAGGCCGCCTGCCGCTCGCTCGCGCTCGAGATCGCGGCGCTCGTGCGCGAGAAGCCCGACGCACGGCTTGGACTGCCGACCGGCCGGACGCCGATCCCGCTCTACCGCGAGCTCGCGCGCCTGCACCGCGAGGAGGGGCTGAGCTTCGCCCGCGCGTGCAGCTTCAACCTCGACGAGTATCTCGGCCTGGCTGCAGACGACGCGCGCAGCTTTCGCGCGTTCATGCGCGAGCACTTCTTCGCGCAGGTCGACTTCGAGCCGCGCAACGTGCACTTCCCGAATGTCGCGGGCGAGCCCGAGCGCGAGGCGCGCGCCTACGCGCAGGAGTTGCGTGCGGCCGGCGGCCTGGACCTCGCGCTGCTCGGCCTTGGCCGCAACGGCCACGTCGGCTTCAACGAGCCCGGTTCGGGCCGCGACTCGAGCGCGCGCGTGGTCGAGCTCGCCGACCAGACGCGCGCGGACGCGGCCGTGGCCTTTGGCGGGCTCGCCAACGTGCCGGTGCGCGCGATCACGCTCGGGCTCGCGGAGATCCTCGAGGCGCGCGCGATCCGCATGCTGGCCTTCGGGGCGGCCAAGTCGGAGGTCGTGCGGCGCATGCTGCTCGAGCCGGCGAGCCAGGCCTGCCCGGCGAGCCTCTTGCGCGGACACGCGGACCTCGCGCTGCTGCTCGACGAAGGCGCTTCCACGGGCTTGCCGCGCTAGGGGGCTGGCCGGGGAGGCCTGCGCGAGGGATCATGCAGGGCCATGATCTCGAACCTGCTGCTCCTCTTCGCCCAGGCTCCCGCCGCACCGGCTCAGACCACCCCCGCGCCCCAGGTGCGCGACGTCTCCACCCAGCTCGAGGAGATCTGCACCCGCAACAACGTGCCGGGAATCGTCGCACTCGCGCTGCGCGGACATGACATCGTCGGACGCGGTGCGGCCGGCGTGCGCAAGCGCGGCGCGCCCGAGAAGGTGAGCTTCGCCGACCAGTTCCACATCGGCTCCTGCACCAAGGCGATGACCGCGACGCTCGCGGCGATCCTGGTCGAGGAGGGCAAGCTCAAGTGGAACACGAGCCTGTTCGAGGTCTTCCCCGACCTCGAGGCGAAGGCGGCGTCTGGCTGGAACGAGGAGACGCTCAGCGCACTGCTCCAGAACCGCGGCGGCCTGCCCGCCGAGTTGATGGAGGACAACCTTTGGATCCGCCTGTGGCGCGCCACCGGTCCCGCGCGCGACCAGCGCCGCATGCTGCTCGAGGGTGTGCTGCTGCACCCGCCGCTCTCGCAGCCGGGCTCGACCTATCTCTACGCCAACGCGAACTACGCGGTCGCGGGCTCGATGTGCGAGGCCGCGGCGGGCGGGAGCTACGAGGAGCTGATCACGAAAAAGCTCTTCGAGCCGCTGGGCATGACGAGTGCCGGCTTCGGTCCCCCCGGCAACGCGAGCTCGCTCGACCAGCCGCGCGGACACGAGGCGAGCGGCACGCCCGTAGGACTGACCGGCAACGCCGACAACCCCGAGTGCATCACGCCCGCGGGCCGCGTGCACTGCACGATCAGCGACTGGTCGAAGTTCATCGCTTTCCACCTCGCGGGCGCGCGCGCCGTGCGCGGCCTCGCGCCCGAGACGGGCACCAAGCTGCTCTCGAAGGAGTCCTTCGAGATGCTGCAGAGCTCGCCCGAGGGTCCCGACAAGGGCTACGCGATGGGCTGGGGCGTCACCACGCGGCCCTGGGGCGGCGACGTGCTCGTGCATTCGGGCAGCAACAACCTGTGGTATTGCGTGGTGTGGATCGCGCCCGAGAAGGACTTCGCGGTCCTCGCCTGCTGCAACCAGGGCGGCAAGCCGGGCGAGACCGCCTGCGACAACGCCGCGACGGCGCTGATCACGAGCCTGCTCGGGCCGACGCTCGCGCCGAAGCCCGCGACGCCGCAGCCGCAGACGCCCAAGTAGCGCGCTACTCGCGGCGCACGACGAGCCGGTCTTCGAGCTCGTTCACGTCGTCGGGCTGGATCGGGAAGCCGGCGGCGAGCACGCGCCCGCACTCCGCGACCGAGGCGACCAGGCCCTCGCACAGCGCTCCGCGCGAGGCCGCGTCGAGCACCAGGTCGCGCGCGCGCCCCCAGTGCGCGTCGCCGACCTTCTCGTGGACGGCCTTGTCGCCCATCACGATCGCGCGGCGCTCGAACAGGCTCGCGAAGACGAGCACTCCAGTCCGATCGGCCGTTTCGTGCAGGCCCTGCGTGTGGAATTCGATGAGCGCCTGCTCGGCCGCGGCACGCGTGGCCTGCTTCTCGCTCGCGAAGGCGCGCGCGAGCGCGGGCAGCACGCTCGCCAGGCCGAAGCCCGCGAGCGCCGCACCGGCCAGCACGCCCAGGATCCCGAGCGGGGGCACGGAGTCGAAGAGCAATGCGCAGCTGAGCGCGACGAGTGCGGCGAGCGCGGCACCGGCGAGCAGGCGCGCAGACAGGTGCGGGTCCGAGCGCTCGAGCACGACCACGACGAGTTCGCCGCTGGTCTGCTTCTCCGTCGCCGCGATCGCCGCGCTCACGCGCTCGCGCTCGGACGGGCCGAGCACGCCGACGGCGCGGTAGCGCGCGCTGCGCGAGGCCGCGAGCGCGACCCAGGCGAGCACCAGCAGTCCCGCGAGCGCGCCGGCGACGACACGCCAAGTCTCGAGCGGCGCGCTCTCCCAGCTCGCGTGCGCGCCACCTTGAGCCAGCATCAGCATCGTGTTCACCATCCGCCGCTCGCGCCTCCACCGCTGAATCCGCCGCCGCCCCCGAAACCGCCGAAGCCTCCGCCGCCGCCGCCACCGCCGCCACCGAAGCCGCCGCCGCCCGAGCGGCCGCTGTTCGCCATGCTGTTCATGATCAGGAAGGGCAGCAGTCCGCCGCGGTAGCCGCGTCCACCCGGGCCTCCGCCGCCGCGTCGCACGGCGAGCGCGATCACGAGGAAGACCATCAGGAAGACCAGGCCGATCGCCAGCTTGGCGGCATCCTTCGCGCGGCGCGCAGGCGGCAGCGCCTTCTCACCCGCGCCACCGGCGATCGCGATCATCGCGTCGATGCCGGCCGTGATGCCGCCGGGCATGTCGCCCTTCTTGAAGCGCGGCAACATGACGTCGCGGATGATGCGGCCGGAGAGCAGGTCGGTGAGATCGCCCTCGAGTCCACGGCCGACGTCGATGCGCAGCTTGCGGTCCTTGACCGCCACGACGAGCAGCGCGCCGTCGTTCTTGCCGGCCTTGCCGAGCTTCCAGCTGCGCGCCACCTGCAGCGCGTAGCTCTCGATCGGCACGCCCGAGGTCGTCTTGACCGTCAGGAGCGCGATCTCGTGCGTGCTCGAGCGCTCGTAGGCCGCCAGCTTCGCCTCGAGTGCACTCGCCTGGCTGGCCGAGAGCACATGCGCCGTGTCGTTGACCCAGCCGGTGCCACGCGGCACGTCGATCGACTGCGCGCGGAGCGGAAGGACGAGCAGTGCGAGCGCGAGGAAGAGCTGGAGCGCGCGCGCTCTCACTTCGCGTCCGTTCCGAAGTCGACCTTGGGCACGGCGCGCTCTTCGGGGGCGATCGAGGGCTGGGGGATCTTCTCGAAGTGGAACATGCCCGCGATGAGGTTGCCCGGGAACACGGCGCGTCCGGCCTCGTAGCTCTGGATCGCGTCGATGTAGTCGCGTCGCGCGACCGTGATGCGGTTCTCCGTGCCCTCGATCTGCGACTGCAGGTCGCGGAAGTTCTCCGTCGCCTTGAGCGCCGGGTAGTTCTCCGCCACCGCGAAGAGCCGGCCGAGCGCGCCCGAGAGGCCCTGCTGCGCCTTGATGTAGGCGTCGAGCTGCGCCGGATCGGTCGGCAGCGTCGAGGGCATCTGCAGCCGGCCGACCGCGGCGCGCGCCTCGGTCACGTCGGTGAGCGTCTTCTGCTCGAAGTTCGCGGCGCCCTTGACGGTCGCGACGAGGTTCGGGACGAGGTCGTTGCGGCGCTTGTACTGGTTGTCGATCTCGGCCCACTTGGCCTCGACGGCGACTTTGCCCTTGGCGAGCGAGTTGTAGCGGCCGACGCCGCAGCCCCCGATGCCGAGGACGAGGAGCAGGAGCACACCGAGGACGACGAGGGAGGGGCGGATGGACATGGGGCACTCCTATGCGGGGGGGAGGGCTCTCATTCAATCAGGAATGGGGGGCGCGCCCTACCTCCGCCCCGCCCTCCGGTCGAGCAGCAGCAGCAGCGGGCCCACGGCGCTGACCTTGGTGCCGTCCTTCTCGATCGCGAGGAGGTTCCCAACCCACCGGCACTGCAGTCACTAGCCCGAGATCGGACAATTGGATTGACGCACGTCGTCGGGGGGGGGGGGTAGATGTCCTCGCGCACTCAGTCGTGCTCGCTCTCAACAGGCGACAAGCCGCAACCGCGGACACGGCTGGGTCGCCTTGGTGCAGTCGCCCCAAGGGTCTCTTCCCAAGACCACAGCAAGATTGGACTTCGAAAAATGAAGCTCAGCTCGATCGTGATCTGTCTCCTCGCACTTGCTCCGCTTGCGATCTCGTGGCCTTCTAGCCCGACCTCGGAGAGTGTTGTCTGTGGAGCCGACTCCACCGGAACCTTCACCTACGGCAACAACTGCTACTCCATCGGTGGGTACTCGTCCGGCAACGACGCCTGCCGAGCCGCCGAGCAGGGACTCAAGGATCAAATGGTCCTGCCCACCGGCGTGACCTGTATCAACGGGGACTGCGTCCCGGGAAGCTGCCACACAGCGGTCCGCTGTCTTGACGGAACTTGCTCTCTGCTGCAATCCGGGCCCCCGATTCAGAGTCTCCAGACGCACAAGTGGCGCTGCACAGCCTGCTGGCTCGGGGGAGACTACAAGGTCACTTGCACGGAGTGCGAGACGTTCTGAATTGGGCTACGCTCGCGGATGCCTAACCTTGAGAGGGTAGGCATCCGCCGAGTACCGCGATTCAAGAAGCGAGCCATCCTCATGTCCGAGAGAAACAGACGAGAGGGGAGCCGGAGGCCGCGATGGGTACTCCCTTTCGCACTCCTGCTGGTGATCGCGTGCGTCGTCTTCGTACTGCGGAATCGAGGGCATGATCATCCACCGTCCATTGCGACGATCACGAGCCTCCCCGGCAAGGCGCCGGTGGCGTCGCAGCTCGAATCGGATGGTGATGCCCACTCGGCTGTCGAGACGAGGCCTGAGCCTCGGGTTCCTGCTGCGGAAGCCACCACGATCTTGAAGGCTGAGGGCTCCGTGGATGTAAAGGACCAGGAGAGTCACCACGTGCCCTCGCCGCGTGGGTTCATCAAGTGGACGATTCACGCTGCTGACGGCGCTTCACAGGAAGCGACGACGGCCATCACCGACGATCGCTGGTCGATTCAGTTAGCGTCGGACGCTGTCGCGGAACCGATCCAAATCGTGTGGTCGGACGGGCGGGAAGACCAGTACGCAACGCCCATTCCCGGGCGTATACCCGCAAGGGAACTGAACGGACACACCGTCGTCGCACTTTTGGACTGTGGGTTCGTTCTGAATGTCCAGGATGCCACGACCCTTGCGCCCGTCCACGCAGTGAGCGTCACGCTGTCGGCTCCGAGTCCTCAGCCATACCGGGACACTCAGGGTCTCCCGGAGGTGATCGAAAAGATCGGTCGGAAGCTCGAGGGCGACTCGCCTTTGCTGCTGCCGTTCATGCCGGGGACGATCGTCGGATGGGTCCGCGCACCCGGATATCGATGGCGCAGGTTCGCGTACAAGGGGCGTGAGGGTGAGATCACGGTCTCCCTGCATGCGGGATCGGATGTGGACGTGCTCGTGAAGGCACTCCCTACGGAGTGGCCCAACCCGAAGCTGGATGTCTACTCTCAGGCTGAGGACGAAGCCGCGGGAGACCTCGAGCCCTGGGCTGAGTACGACTTGACTGCGGACGGCACGGCCTCGGTGAGGGGAGTTCCGGCTGGGCGGACTCTCTTCGTCGTCGTTCCAATGCCCAACATGCAAACATGGGGCCCCCGCCTGGGGGAAGTTTCGGCAGATCTGTCCCCCGGGGTCTGCCAGCCGCTCGTGATCGACCTGGCGAATCCCGCCACGAAGGCAGAATACGGAGCCATCGACACACTGATTGCGCACGCGGCGGAATCGAGGTCATCCATGTCGAGAATCGAGGTGCAGGGGCTCGATGTCGTGGATCAGCCATCCGCCGAGCACTACATCGACAAGGCACGCTGCGAGAAGGACGGCAGCTATCACACTCGGTGCGAGAACCTGCGCGCGGGCACCTATGTCGTCACCCTCCTCCCGATCGCCGCGGCGAGAGTGGTCACCGTCAAGGCTGGAGAAGTCGCACACGTCGCCTTCGATCTGGCCAAACAGTGCGCAATGAGAGTGATCGTGACCGATCCAAAGTCCGGAGCCCGCCTGGGCGGGGACGTGACGCTTCTCGTCCGACCCTCGCAAACCAAGCACACCAGTGCCTGGGAGGAGCTCCGAGCCGGAGGCCCAGAACCGGTCTTCACGGTGCACTGCCTGCCGGGGAACGTCACGTTGGCGGCTTCGGGGCCTGGCAGAGAGACCGTGATGAGGGACGTCGAAGTGACACCGGGGATGCCGGATGTGGAGATCGCTCTCGGCCGTGAGCGTGCGTTGCCGATCCACCTACGCGCACTTCAAGGCGCGTCGGAGGTCCCGCTCCCTTCGGCCTTCTGGACAAGTGTGCGCGTCACCGCGTTGCCTCCGTGCACCGGGAAGTATGTGACCATCGAACTCGGGACGCGCCAGGTTGCCTCGTTGGTCGCGCTCGATGCTCCGAGTGCGACGCTCTTTGTCGATAGCCCGGGGCGATATCGGGTCGAATTCCGTTCCGTGGCCGGCATCGCGGCGCCCCCAACCGTCGAAGTCAATGTCGATGGGGCGACGACGCCCGAGGAAGTCTTCACGGTAGCTTTCGACTGAATCGTGCGGGTGGATGACTGCGAGCCCCGTCCCTACCTCCGCCCCGCCGTCCGGTCGAGCAGCAGCAGCAGCGGGCCCACGGCGCTGACCTTGGTGCCGTCCTTCTCGATCGCGTCGAAGCGCGCGACCTCGAATTCCTCGTTCTCGGGCAGCACCACCTCGCCGACCCGGCGCCAGCCCCTGCAGGCGGCGGGTCCGACGCGCAGCTGGATCGTCTGCAGGCCGTTCTTGGCGGCGAGCTTGTACTTCGCGATCTCTCCCAGGCTCTGGTCGGGCGCGATCCAGGTGTAGACGTCGTAGGTCCCGGCGACCGGCACGCGCGCGGTCCAACTCGCCTCGCCCGCGAGCGTGCCGTCGAGCGTCATCACCATCGGGCCGTCGCTCGCGGGGAACTGCCACTTGCCCGAGCCGGCCTGCGGGCGCGTCTGGATCGGCACGGGGCGCCAGCCCTCCGCGTCGCGCCAGGGCGGGACCATCGGGTAGTCGTAGGGCTCATCGGCGAGCGCGACGGCGAGCGCCGCCTCGTTCGCGAGCAGCGCGCGCGCCGAAGAAGAGCGCGCCGGCGAACTTCTTCGCGCGGTAGTTGCTCGCGCAGGCTTGGAGGAAGGCCGCATCGGCGCTGGCCTTGCCCTTCGCGGTCGGAAGGCCGCCGCACAGCTGCGCGAGGTGCGCCGCGTGCAGGGATCGGCGAGCAGCGCGTCGATGCGCTTGGATTCGGCCTCGGCGCTCGGCGAGTCGCCCGCGAGCACGAGCGCGTGCGCGAGCTTGCGCTCGATCCAGGCCGGCGGATCCTGCAGCCACTCGCGCGGTCCGGCGCCGGCGAGGTGCGGCATCAGCACGATCTCGAGCGCGGGGTTGAGGCCACCGCTGACGCGCGCGGCGAATGCGCTGAGCTGCTGCGTGCGCCAGGCGCACCACTTCTCGTCCTTGGGGTCGGTGGAGGAGCCGCCCGTACCTGCTTTCAGGTAGAGCTCGCGCTGCGCGGGCTTCGCGGCGGCGGTGGCGGGCAGCGCGGGGAAGCGCTGCGAGCCGGCGATGCCGTCGAGGTCGTAGTTGCGCGCGAGCTCGAGCACGAGGTCGAGGAAGAACTGCTGCACCTGCGGATCGAGCGCGTCGGCCCAGCGCTCGCCGCCCAGGACGAGCGGCTTGCCGTCGCTGGCGAGCGCGGCCCACTCCGGGTGTTTGTCGAGCAGCGCACCCTTGGCCGTGAAACCGGCCTCGAAGCAGGGCACGACCTCGAGGCCGACGCGGTGGGCTTCGAAGAGCACCTCCGCGAGCACGTCGCGCTCGCCGTAGGCCGGATCGCAGTCCTCGCCGAAGGTTTCCTTCGCCTTGGGGCTGTGCCAGAGCGTGTAGGCGCCGTCCCAGACGCAGGGGAGGACGACGTTGAAGCGCGCGTCGGCGAGCGTTTGCATCGCCTTCGCGATCTCCGCCTGCGAGGCGAAGATCCCGTCGGAAGCCGAGAGCGTCACCGCGCGCAGCTCCTTGTCGGGCGGCTTGAAGAGCACGCTCCCGTCCTGCGCGTAGGAGTTCGGAATCGTGAGGGAAGCGAGTGCGCAGAGCGCGAGTGCCGGGGCGAGCCGCATCGCCCCACGATAGCGCGCTCCCTCTGAAACGTCCGGCCCTGAAACTCCGACAGGGAGGGTGGAAACCACCCTCCCTGTCGTGGACACGACCCGCGCAGAGTCGTCTCCCAGCCCTGCCGGGCCGGGTGTCCTGCCGTACGCTTGGACGGAGGCCGCGTTCGTCTGGTTCCCGCGTGAACAGGCCTTTTTTCGAGGATGGGACGTGCGATTTCGCGCGTGCGATAGCGCACTCCGCGCGGGCGGCGGCTCAGCTGTGGAACGCGAGCAGAAACGTGTCGCGCGTGATCAGCACGCCGCAGTCCCCGCGGGCGAGCGAGTCCGCGAGCCGGCTCGAGACGCGGAACTCCTCGCGCAGGCCGCCCTCGACTTCGAAGACCGCGTAGTGGTGCGTGCTCCAGCCGTACTTCGTGCGCGAGATGCGCGTGCGCTCGTCGACCACGCACGCGGGCCGGCGCAACAGCGGCGCCTGGTAGAAGCGCACGATCTTCCAGACTCCGAAGCCGCTGACGCACAGTCCGAGCACGACGAAGACCGGCGGCGGCAGCGTGCTGTGGACGCGGTGCGAGGCATGGAAGAAGTCCCCGAGCGCGAGCACGATGAAGAGCACGCCGAGCGCGACGATGCCGGCCAGGCCGAGCATGTCGAGGAAGCCCGAGGGCGAGTCCTCCATCCATTGCTCGTAGAGGCGGTGGCTGCGCACGAGCGAGAGCCCCTGGCCGGTGCGGCTCGCACGCGCGGCGCCCTCGACCGGCGAGAGCGCTCGCTCGTGCGACTGCGCGAGCGCCTGGCCCATGCCCATCGACATCGAGAGCGGAACGCGCTCGCCCTTCGCGTTGCGGCCGCCCAGGCCGAGCGTGCTGCCGCAGCATACGCAGTGGCCGGCGAGCGGATCCTCGACGGCCGCGCCGCAGCGCGGACAGCGCAACTTCTGCTCCTCACCGGTCTGGCTGCGGGTCATGCGCTGCTGCATCGGCTGCGCGCGCGCTGCGACTGCAACCGCAGGCGGAAAAAGCTTCAGCGCGGCTGCGTGATCGCGCTCACGGCACCGGGCAGGAGCGTCTGGGTGCCGCTGTAGAGCTGCTTGTCGCCGTCCTCGACGCTGACCAGCACCTTGCCGCTGCAGACGCTGCTGTAGACGAGCGTCGGACCGAACTTCGAGAGCGCATGGCCGGAGAGCGGCACGCCCTGCGCGGGATCGACGAGCACGCTGCGCAGCTCTTCGCCGTTCTCGTCGCGCAGCGTGCATGTCGCGGGGATCTGCGCGCCACGCTCGTCCTGGAACGAGAGGCGCAGCGCGGGCCGGCGGTCGGCGGAGACGCTCTGGCGCAACTCTCCCTGCGAGGGCAGCGCGAACAGGAGTTCGACCGGGCAGTGCGTGCCGATGTAGTTCGCCGGGTCGAAGTCGTTGTTGAGCGCGGTGCCCGCGAAGAGCAGCGCGCGGTACGAGCCCGGCCGCAGGTCTTCGAGCACGAACTCCTTGACCGGCGAGGCGCAGCTCTCGCGCGTGGGGTGCAATTCGACGTCGCGCAGCGGTTGGGTGTCCTCGTTCGCGCCGCGCTCGAAGAGCCGCACGCGCAGTTCATCCGGCGGCGCGCCGTGACGCGAGCTGAGGAGGAAGCGCACGCTCGGCGCGGGCGCCTTGGGCCGCAATTCGAACTCCTCGGTCGCGCTCGCGCCGCTCGCGGGCGCGCAGACGGGCACGCGCAGATCCTCGTAGCCCTGCTTGCTTGCGACCAGCGTGCAGTCCAGACGTGGCACGAGTTCGAAGGAGACCACGCCGCGTGCGTCGCTGTTGCGCCCGGAGGTCCACCTTCCGTTGGTGAGCTCGACGCGCACGCCTGCGAGCGGCTGGCCGGCGCTCTGGAAGCGCAGCGCCAGCGCGCTCGACTCGAAGCCGAAGTCCGCTTCCGCGCTGGGCGCGCGCACGCTGCGCGGCGAACGGTCGCCCGAGCACAGGCTCGCGAACGGCCCGCGGCAGGTCGAAACGCGCACGGAGTACTCGCCCGGATGCAGCCCGCCGATCGAGTAGTGTCCGTCGGGCCCGCTCTCGGCGGTGGTGAAGCGCCAGTCGAAGCCCGCGCCGTTCCACAGCAGCGCGCCCGCCTCGAGCTGCAGCAGAGGGAGATCGCGCTCGTCGATCGCGACCACCTCGAAGCGCGCCAGCGGACTGGTGTTCGCGCGCAGCGTGCCCGCGATCGCGACTCCCGGATCCAGGTCGAGGTCCGCGAGGGTCTGCGTCTGACCGAAAGACAGCTCGAGGTCTTGCGTGCGCGGCAGGTAGCCGCGCGCGAGCGCGAGCAGCGTCGCGTGGCCCTCGCTTGCACAGTCGATCACGAAGCCGCCGTCGGATTCGCAGCGCGCTTGCGCGAGCAACTGCGGAACGCCGCTCTCCAGGCCGCGCACGAGCGCCACCGAGGCGTCGCTCCAGGGCTTGTCTTCCTGCGGACGCAACCAGCCCGCGACTCGGCAGGTGGCGGGAGCGGGCGCGGGCCTCGCGGGGATGCGCGGTGTCCCCAGGCGCGGCCCGCCGCGCTCGCTGCGGCGCGCCTCGCTGGTCAGCGTGAGCGCCTCGGGCTGCGTCTGGGCCTCCGCCGCGGGTGAGCCGAGGTTCACGCCGGCTTCGACCGCGGCCGGCTCTCGCCCCGGATCGAGCAGCAGGAACAGGGCTCCGCAGGCCAGGCCCAGGAAGGCGATCAGGAGGAGCAGCGAGCGCCTGTTCATGGGTTGCCCGCCAGCCTACGCCACTTTTTCGGAAGGGTTGGAGGAGAGTGGGACTCCCCGCAGCGTGGACGTGCCTCGGAGGCCGATTTGAACTAGCCTTGCTCCCATGTCTCGCAATCTCCGTCGCAGGAAGGCCCCTTCGTCGACCGAGGAACTGCTCGTCGGCGTCGACGGCGGGGCGACGGAGGTCAAGGTCCACGAGATCCTGCGGCTCGAGCGCGAGGAGGGCCTGCGCCTGGATCTGGGCTCCTCGAGCTCGTCGATGCTCTACGACCGCACGCAGCGCTTCGTGCCCGTGCCGATGGCGCAACAACTGCTCGAGGAGGAGCGCGGCGAGCTGCTCCTGGGCGCACAGGAGCGCGCCGAGGGCCGGCTCGTGCTCGAGGCCTTCTTGCACGCGATTCGCTCCGTCGCCGAACAGGCCGGAATCAAGCGCCTGCGCGTCGGCATCTGCCTGCCCGGGGTGAAATCGGCCGACGGCCGCGGTGTGGTCGTGATGCGCAACGGGCCGCGCCTGCCGGATTTCCTCGCGCAGCTCGAGGCGGGGCTCGCCGTCGTGGGGCTCGAACTCGTCGGGCCGATCCCGCGCCTTGTCTCCGACGGCGAGGCGTGTGCGCAGGGCGAGAACCTGGGGCTCGAGGGCCTCCTCGCGCAGGTGCGCAATGCCTACTACATCGGCGGCGGCACGGGCATCGCCGAGGCTTTCAAGCTCGGTGGCGCGGTCGTCGACATGGAGGCGCTGCGGCCCTGGATGCGCAAGGCCTGGCAGATGGAGACCAGCTCCGGCGTGAGTCTGGAGGACCTCGCCAGCGCGCACGGCATGAACGAGCGCTACGCGCAACGCCGCGGCGTCGAGCTCGTCCCGGGCGAGGAGATCTACCCCGAGGAGCGCGTCGAGCTCGGCGATCCGGACGCCCAGAGCGTGCTGCGCGAGGCCGGCGGCGCGCTCGCCCAACTGGTCTTCGCGCGCATCCAGACCTGTGCACGCGCACAAAAACTGCAGCGCGCCGGTCCGCGCGCGGGCCGCGCGAGCTTCAAGCTCGAGGCTGGCACGCTGCTCGAGCGCGTCGTCGTCGGCCAGCAACTCGGCCGCCTGCTCGCGGATCCCGCGCTCGCACGGCACCTGCGCGAGCCGCTCGAGGAACAGCTCGGCGCGCTGTTGCGTGGCACCTGCGATCCCGCGCTCGAAAAGGCCTACCTCGCCGGCGACACGCTCCGGCCGGAGTTCCTCCAGCCCTCGCTGCTGCGCGCGGCGCCGGCCATCGGGGCCGCCGCCTTGTGCCTGGGGCCGGCGCGGCTGCGCGGCGGCGCGGCCGAGGCCTCGGGCGGGGGACCCGCGCGGCCGAGAGCGGAGGAGAGCCTTGGCTGAGTGGCCGCTCCAGGCCCTCGGACATCCACCCGGCGGGCTCGAGCTCGCGGCGATCCTCGTTCCCCTGCTGCTCGCGCTGATCTTGGCCCGACTCGCGCGCAAACCCGCCTCGGTTGCCGAGTTCGATGGGCGCGCGGGTGAGCTCTCGCCCTGGAGCGTTGGTTTTTCGCTCGCGGCGAGCGACCTCTCGCTCTCGGCGGCGCTGCTTGCGCTCCCGCTCGCGGCGTCGGGGCCACTCGGCGGCCTGGTGTGCTTGCAGGGGCTGCTGGTCGGCGGGTTGATCGGCCGCGCTCTGGCCGCGCGCTGGCTCCTGCCCGCGCTCTTCGAGCACCGCGCGCGCGGCCCGCTCGGCGCGATCGAGGCGCGCCTGGGCAGCGGCGCACTGCGGCTGTGCACGGCGCTCTTCACGGGTGGCGCGCTGCTCGCGACCGCGGGACGTGCGTTCCTGCTGGTCTTCGCGCTGCACGTCTCGCTCGGATCCCTGTTCCCCGCGGAGGGCTCGCTCGGCGGTTGGTCGGGGTTCGCCCTGCTCGCGCTCGCCGTGTGGGGGATCGCGGCGCTGCTCGCGGGTCTGCGCGGTCTGCGCGGCTCGGTCGCGGGGGACGGGCTGCTCTTCGCCGTGCTCTGCGCGGCTGCGGTCGCGGGCCTGGTCGGCCTGGTGGCGCAGCTCGAGGGCGGCTGGGACACCTATCTGCGCGTGCTGCACGGTTCGCACAAGCACGAGCTCGTCGGTTTCGCGACCAGCCCGGCGCTGGAGCACACCTTCTGGACCGCGCTCCTCGTCTCGAGCCTCGCGAGCGCGGCGCACTACGGCGCCGATCCGCTGCAGCAGGCGCGCCTGCTGGCGACCGGGACGCTCGCGCGCGCGCGCAAGGCGCTCTGGATCTCGCTCGTGAGCGCGCTGCCGGCGACGGGCCTGTGTCTCACGGGCGCGGGCCTGTTCGCGTGGAAGGAACGCAATGGCCTGTCCGCCGCGGCCGATGCGCTGGTGCGCGCCCGCCCCGAGGCGCGCTGGGTGGTGTTCGTCGCCGAGCAGCTCACGCCCTGGGCGCGCGCGCTGGTGCTCGCCGCCTTCGCGATTTCGGCGGTCGTGGCGGCCAAGACGCTCCTCGCGGCGCTGCTGCAGCTCTCCGCGACACAGCGCGCGCGGCGCGGCGGCGCTCCCTCGAGCCTGCGCCGACTGCAGCTGGGTCTGGGGATCGCCGCGCTGGGCACCTTCGGCCTGCAACTGGCCCTGGGGCCCTGGATCAGCGCTCGCCCGGGAGCCCTGGAGGGCCTGCAGGCCTGTGGCGAGGGCGCGCTCGGCCTCGTCTTCGCCGCGCTCGCGCTCTCGGTCCTGCGGCGCACTCCCCCGGTGAACGGACTGTACTGGGCGACGCCGCTGCTGATCGTCGCGGTCTACGCGCTCGCGACGCGCGGACCGACCGCGGTGCTCGCCGTCGACGTGTTCGCGCCGCTCTACTTCCTCGCCTGGGCGGGGTGGCGCTTCCTGGTGGACTGGTTCGGCTACCGGCGGCGCGCGGGCGCGCTCGTCGAACTCGCGGCGGTCGCGGCTGCGCTGGCGCTGCTCGCCTGGGGCGTGCGCTGGGGGCTCGTCCCGATCGAGCGGCACTTCCGCTTCGACCCCGAATGGGTCTGGCTTCCCCTCTCCTCGCCTTGGTATGTTCCGACCGGCGGCTGGATCGGCTTCGTATTCGGCTGTTTGCTCGCGCGCGGGAGCGCGGGCAGCGAGGGGTTCGCGCAGACCGACGCGCGTTGACGCTGCCGCCGCCGAAACAACCATGACTCGACTACTCCGCAGCATCAGCATCTCTCTTCTGTCCATCGCCGCGTTCTCGGCGGCCGCGTGCCAAAACATGTCGCTGCCCCACGGCCGCGCGGTGACGCGCGCGATGTGGGTCACGCGCTTTGACTACAAGACGCCGACGGACATCGAGAAGATCGCCCAGTCCTGCGAGGAGGCGGGCTGCAACACGATCATCTTCCAGGTGCGCGGGAACGCGACGGCCTTCTACAAGTCCTCGTACGAGCCCTGGGCGGAGCAGTTCAACTTCACCGATCCGGGCTTCGACCCGCTCGAGGTGGCGCTCGCCGCGGCGCACGGGCGCAATCTGAAGCTGCTCGCGTGGGTCAACGTCGTGCCCGCCTGGTGGGGCAGCACGAAGCCGACCGACTCGGCCCAGATCTACAACAAGAAGCCCGAGTGGGCCTGGTACGACAAGTCGGGCGGCCGCCAGCCGCTGGCGGACAAGTTCTACGTCAGCCTCAACCCGTGCCTGCCCGAGGTGCGCGAGTACATCTCGAACGTGATCGAGGACCTCGTCGCGCGCTATCCGATCGACGGCCTGCACCTGGACTACATGCGCTTCCCGAACGACCCCGTGGGCGGCACCGCGAAGGCGGCCGACTATCCGCGCGACAACCAGACGGTCGCCCTGTTCAAGGCCGACACGAACAAGTCGCCCGACTCCGACCCCGCCGCGTGGGATCAGTGGCGCACCGAGCAGGTCACCAAGCTCGTGAGCGACATCCGCCGCACGGTCAACCAGTACAAGCCCTACCTCGAGATCTCCGTCGCCGTCGGGCCCGTGCCCGAGGTCGCAAAGTCGACGCACTTCCAGGACGTCAAGACCTGGATGAAGGAGCACCTCGTCGACGTCGTGTATCCGATGAACTACACGCGCGATCCCAAGGTGTTCGACGAGCGCGTCGCCCAGTGGAAGGAATTCGCGGGCCGCACGCCGGTCGTGATGGGCGTGCGCATCGACGACGACATCGAGACCGACCGCGCGCAGCTCGCCAGCGTCCTGCACGCCTTCCGCGGCTACTCGATCTTCGCCTACTCCTCGCTCTTCGATTCGCCCAACCAGGCGCTCGACAAGCAGGACGAGACGACGCGCGAACGCCGCGCGCTGGTACGCAAGGCGCTGCTGCCGCAGCTCGCCGGACTCTCGCAGTCGGGCGCCGCGGCAAGCGCGAACGATTGAGCGCGGAGGAGCGGCGCGCCCCAGGGCGCTCGCGTCCCTCGCGCGTGGCGCGCTGGGCGTTGCTCGCCGGCGGCACGGCCTGCGGGCTGGGGCTGGTCGCGGGCTGCTTCGGCTCGGCGTGGTGGGTGCTCGACCTCGCCGCGCACTTCCGCGTGCAGCAGGTCGCGGGTCTCGCGTTGGTCGCGCTGGGTCTCGTGGCGCTAGGCGCGCGGCGCCGCGGCCTCGCCTTCGGCCTGCTGGCGCTGATCGGCGGATTTGGCCCTGCGCGCTACAGCCTTGGCGCGGAGCAAGCGAGCCCCGCTTCGCCGCGCCTGCGCGTCGCGAGCCTCAACGTCCTCTCCGGCAACCGCGACGTCGCAGAGATCCAGGGCTTCGTCCGCGAGAGCGACGCCGACGTGCTGCTGCTGATCGAGGCCAGCCGCAAACTCCTGGACGCGCTCGAACCGCAGCTGCGTGCTTACCCGCAGCGGCTCGAGGCGCCGCGCGACGATCCTTTCGGGCTCGCACTGTACGCGCGCCTGCCGATGCGCGCGCGGCGCCACGATCTGGGCACGAGTGGCATGCCCTCGATCGAGGCCGAGCTCGAGTTCGGCGGCGCGAGGGTGCTGCTCGAGGCCGTGCATCCGCCGCCGCCGATCTCCTCCGCGATGGCGCTCGAGCGCGACCGCGTGATCGGCGACGCGGTCGAGCGGCTCTGCCTTGCGGACGAGCCCGGGATCCTGCTCGGCGACCTCAACACGACGCCCTGGGCCGAGAGCCTCGCGCGCCTGGCGTTTCCGCGCGGGCTGCGCGACGCGCGTCGTGGTCACGGCGTGCTCCCGAGCTGGCCGGCGGACGCATTCCTCCTGCGCATTCCGATCGACCATTGCCTCGTGCGCGGACCGCTGCGCTCGCTCGGTGCGCGCCTGGGCGGAAGCTGCGGCTCGGACCACCTCGGCCTGGTCGTCGACCTCGCCCTCGAGCGCTGAATCCCGCCCGGCTGGAACACTTGCGGCGCCAGGATCGATATTCTCAACCTTCCAACGGAGGTCCCCACATGCTCACCCTGCGCAAGAGCGAAGAGCGCGGACAGGCCGATCACGGCTGGCTGTTCGCAAGGCACAGCTTCTCCTTCGCCGACTACTTCGATCCCGACCACATGGGCTTTCGCTCATTGCGCGTGATCAACGAGGACCGCGTGCAGCCCGGCGCGGGCTTCCCGACGCACGGCCACCGCGACATGGAGATCCTGACTTGGATTCTCGAGGGCGCGCTCGAGCACAAGGACTCGACCGGCGGCGGAGGCGTGATCCGTCCGGGCGAGATGCAGTACATGTCCGCCGGCTCGGGCGTGAAGCACAGCGAGTTCAACGCCTCGCAGAAAGAGCCCGTGCACCTGCTGCAGATCTGGATCCAGCCCGACATCGGCGGCGCGCCCCCGCGCTACGGCCAGAAGAACTTCTCGGACGCGCTCGGACGCGGCGGCTGGGTCACGCTCGCTTCACCTGACGGTCGCGACGGTTCGATCGAGATCCGGCAGGACGCGCGCCTCCAGATCGCGCGCCTGGACGGCGCGACCAAACTCAGCCACACGCTCGCACCCGGTCGCCACGCCTGGCTCCAGGTCGCGCGCGGCGAACTCCTCGCAAACGGCAAACGCCTCAAGCAGGGCGACGCCCTCGCCGCAACCGGCGAGAAGCAGATCGAACTCAGCGACGCCAAGCAGGCCGAAGTCCTGCTCTTCGACCTGAAATAGTTGAATACGGTGCCAGTCCAATCCTTCACCAAATGCCAGCACGGCATCTCGGCGAGGCGTCGGATAGCGCCCGCGCGCGGCTACTTCGCCGCCGCCATCATCTGCTGCACGCGCTTCTGCACCATCTCGAAGCGCTGGCGGCCGGCTTCGCATTGCGTCGCGATCCACTCCGCGTTGCGGAAGGCGGTGGGCGAGAGCTCCTTGCGGAAGCGCTCGAGGTGCGGCTGCACCTTGACGTACAGGAACAGGCCCTCGGTCGTGTTCTCGATCAGGAAGTCGGGGTTGCAGATGCCGTGGCGCGCGAAGGACCAGGCCATCTCCCAGTAGCTCGAGACCTGGCGCCAGGCCGCGTTCGAGGGATGCGTCGGCTGCGTGATTGCGACCAGCTCCTCGTAGCTGCGCGGCAGGAACTGGAAGAGCGCGTTGCGCGATGCGCGCATCACGCTTTCGCGGCGCAGGTCATAGAGCTTGAGGACGAGTTCAGCGTCGTGGTGGTCGGGGCGTTCCTTGATCATGCGCGGGAGTCTACTCGACGAGCAGCTCCGGCGCGCGCGGCTGCGAGTTGTAGGAGGACGACATGCTGGCACCGTACGCGCCCGCGTCGTGGATGCAGACCAGCTCGCCGACGGCGAGGTCGGGTAGCGCCTGCGGGAGCAGGTGCCCGAGCGCGTCGACGGTGAAGACGTCGCCCGACTCGCACAGCGGACCTGCGACGACCTTGGGCGCGGCGGTTTCGCTCTCGGTGTGGCCGACGGCGGAGATCTGATGGAAGGCGCCGTACAGCGCCGGACGCAGGAGGTTGTGGAAGCCCGCGTCGAGGAACAGGTACTCGAAGCGCCCGTTGCGCTTGGTGCCGCGCACCTCGGCCAGCAGCAGTCCGGCCTCGGCGACAAGGTAGCGACCAGGCTCGACCTCGAGCGAGAGCGGCCGGCCGAGTTCGCGCGCGAGCTCGTCGCGCAGCGTGCGCCAGGCGTGCGTGAAGGCGGCGACGTCCAGGCGCGGATCGGCCTCGCGGTAGGGGATCGGCAGCCCGCCGCCGGAGGAGATCGTGTCCAGGCGCGCGCCGGCCTCGGTCGCGATGCGCGCCTCGTGCGCGAAGCCCTCGCACACGCGCGCGAGATGCTCGGCGTCGACGCCCGAGCCGATGTGCACGTGCAAGCCGGTGACCTCCAGGCCAGCCGCGCGCGCGCGCTTCACGCAGGCGGGGAGCTCCGCGTGCCAGATCCCGTGCTTGGAGGCCTCGCCGCCGGTGTTCACCTTGCGCGCGTGGCCGTGGCCAAAGCCCGGGTTGACGCGCAGCGTGATCGCGCGCGGCGCGGAATGCGCGCGCACGAGCTCGGCGTACTGCTCGATCATGAAGGGCGAGCCGAGGTTCACGGGCACGGGCGTGCGCGCGAGTGCCGCGAGCGCACGGCGGTCGAAGAGGTCGGCCGTGTAGGCGATCTCCCGCGGCGCGTAGCCGCAAGCCAGCGCGTTCTCGAGTTCGCCGGCCGAGACCGCGTCCACCGCGGCTCCGAGCTCGCGCAAGAGGCGCAGAATGCCCGCGTGCGGGTTGGCCTTCTGCGCGTAGCGCACGCGGTCGAAGCCCGCGAGCTCGGCGAAGCGCTCGCGCACGATGCGTGCGGAGTAGACGAAGAGCGGCGTGCCGTGCTCGCGCGCGAGGCGTGCGAGCTCCGCGTCGGGCAGGATGCGCGGCTTCATCTGCGGATCGCGCGCGTGAGTCCTAGACGCCTGCGCCGACGGTCTTGCAGCCGGGCGCGAAGCCGACGAGCGGGATCGTCGCCATCGTGTGCAGGCCGGGCGCAGCAGCGCGCAGCGGCGCGATGGTGTTGAGCACGATCGCGGAGGTCGCGATGTCGCCTTGGACACCGCCCTTCCAGACGAGGTCGATCGGCGGTTCGCCCTGCACGATCACGCGGTCGTGCGGATCGGCGAGGCCGAGCGCGGCGCGGAACTCGAGCGTGATCACGATGCGGCCCTCGCTCCAGCCGCGCGCCTGCTGGCGCACGCCGCAGGCCTTGCCCTGCTTGACCGGCCCGAGCACGCTGTCGAGATCGCGATCGGTCTTGATCGGCTCGATCGACTCCTCCCAGCGCTCGACGCGCCAGCCGAATTGCTGCGCGAGGAAGTGCAGCGACTCGCCCAGGCCGACGTGGCGCAGCGTTCCCGCCTTGACCTGCGCGGCGAACTGCGCGTCGTCCAGGCCGACTCCGATCTTCTTCTGGAACGGGATGCGGCGCGTCGAGGCGTCCTGGAAGCGGCGCACCTCGACCGAGCGCACGCTGCGCGAGATCGCGGTCGCGGCGACGGCGAAAGTGTCCATCAGGAAGCCGGGGTTGACGCCCGTGCCGAGCAGGCGGCCGCCGTGCTTCTTCGCGAGCGCGTCGAGCTCCTGCGCCAGCTTCTCGTGGCGCAGCCAGGGCCAGCACAGCTCCTCGCAGGTGGAGACCACGTTCATCCCGCGCGCGAGCAGTTCGCGGAACGTCGGCGCGCAGCGCGCGAGGTCCGAGCTGGTCGTCACGATCGCGGCATCGAAGGCGCTCCAGTCGCTGATCGACTCGAAGGTGCGCTGGATCGGCACCGGCGCGCCCGACTGCGGGACGAGGTCCGAGACCGTGCGGCCCTGGAATTCTCCGGCGTTGTCGACGGCGGCGACGACCTCGCCCAGATCGCGCGCGTAGAGGTCCGAGATGATCTTCTGCCCCAGGGGGCCCAAACCGACGTGCAGGATGCGGAACATTGGACCGCGAGGATAGCGCGCGGCGAGGCGCGGAGGAATCCGCACCTGCGCGGAGAATCTCAGTGGCGCTGCTTGCAGTACTCGACCCACTGCTTCTCGAGGCCGGCGAGATCGGTGAGATACACCGATTTCACGGCGCGCTCGATGGCGGCCGGGCTGTTGGGCGTCGCGAGGCCGACGGCGTGGATGAAGTCCTGGAACTTCGCCTTGCCGAACTTGCTCTCGTGCAGGAACTCGATCAGCAGAGCGGCGAGGTCGTAGTGGCTCGCGGCCTCGTCGCCGCCCTTCTTGTCGTCCTTGGGGCTGAAGAGCAGCGAGCGGATCTTGACGAAGTCGACCAGCGGCGTGTTCTTGCCCTTCTTGACCGAGTTGGCCGCGACGTTGCGGTCGTTTTTCGCGCTCGACATGTAGTTGGCGACGCCCTCCTGGAACCACGAGCCGCCACCGGGCAGACGCAAGCGGTTGCGGAAGATCTGGTGCGTGCCCTCGTGGATGTGCACCGGATCGTTCTTCGCCTCGAAGTAGGTCGCGTACCAGTCGCCCGAGGCGACGCCCTTGGATTTGCGCGCCTCCTCCTCGGAGGCGTTGAACTGCTTCGCGAAGAAGGAGAAGTAGCCCGCGTCGTTCACGAACAGGAAGAGCGGCATGAGCCTGCGGCCGGCGACGTCGTCGAAGGGGTACACCTTCTTGATCTCGGCGTAGTTCTTCTCCATCTGCTCGCCGAACTTCTCGCAGGTGTTCTTCGAGCCGGAGTCGGTGAAGATGATGTAGTGCGCCGTGCGCACGATCTGCGCGAGCTTCTTCTTCAAGTCGTCGGGAGCGTCGTGCTCCCAGCGCGCCTTCGCTTCCGCGTCCGTCCACTTGAAATCGCGCACAGCGCCCTTGAAGCCGATCCCGCTCTCCAGGAAGTGCACGATCTGCTTCATTCCATCGAGACCCGGTTGCGGCGTCGCGATGATCTCGACGGTGTACCCGTATTTCTCGAGCATCCCGCCGAGCATGAAGCGGGTGCCGACCTCCTTCGTGCCGTCCTTCTCGCGCACGGCGCCGCGTGCGAGCGAGACGTAGGGACACACGCCGAAGTTGCCCGCCAGCATGCGCCGGTCCTCGAAGGAGAAGTCCGGATCGCCGTTCTTGGGGTCGCGCAGGTTGAAGAGCAGCGTGTCCATCACGTCCTCGGGCTCCTCGAACTGGAACTCCTCCTTGTCGAGGACCCACAGCTCGATATCGAGGTCGACGCTGCCGAGCTTCGCCGTCCAGCGCTGGCGCAGCTGGTTGCTGCCGCCGACACCGACGTCCTTCACGTCGGTGAACTCGGCGGGCAGCGTGATCGTCAGGCCGAGGTCGGGGAAGTTCTTGGCGGTGGGCTGCTGCGGAGCGAGGCACAGCGGAACCAGGGCGAGCAGTGCGTGGATCATCGTCCCGCGATTGTAGCGGGCCCGCGCGTCACGGTGGAGGCAGTCGCCAGGCTTCGTGCCTCGCGAAGGCCGCGAGCAGCGCCTCGTGCTGCGCCCCCGTCCCGCCGCGCGCGAGCTGCGCCAGGGCCTCGTCGAAGCGGCCGAGTTCGGCCAGCGCCGCCGCGAGCGTCTCGAGCGCGAGCGCCCCGCCCGCGCCGTCGCGCACGGCGCTCTGCACCAGCGCCAGCGCCTCGCCGCCGTTGCGCAGCGCGGGGTCCGGGGCGCAGGCGAGCAACCAGGCCGCGCGCAGGCGCGCCTCGCGGCCGCGCGGATCCAGTTCGAGGCTGCGCCGCGCGCAGCGCAGCGCGTCGGCGTAGCGCCGCACCTGCGTGTACACGTTGGCGAGGTCGCGCCAGGCGACGGCGTCGTTCGTGGCCTGCGTCTCGGCCTGCGCGAGCAGCGGCGGGCACTCCGCCAGGTGCCCGGCCTGTGCGAGCGCGTTGGCAAGGCGCAGCAGGTCGTAGACGTGTCCGTTGCGCTGCGCGAGCACCGCGCGGTACTCCGTGATCGCCTCCTCGAGGTGTCCGGCGTGCTCGAGCGCGAGGCCGAGGTTGCCGCGCGTCTGCGCGCTGTCGGGTCGCAGCGCGAGCGCCTCGCGGTAGAGCCGGATCGCGCCCGCGTGGTCGCCGCGCAGGTCGAGCGTGATCGCGGCGTTGCCGTACGAGGCCGGGAGCTGGAAATCGCGCGGGTACAGCGGCCAGTCGACGATCACGACCGCGATCGCGAGCGCGATCCACGTCGAGCGCAGGCTGGCGAGCGCGCGCCGCGCGTCCCAGAGCTCGACCAGCAGCGCTCCGCCGAAGAGTGTCAGGCCGGGCACGAGCGAGTAGCGGTAGCGCGCAAAGACGTAGAACGCGACCACGCCCGCGGCGAGTGTCGCGAGCAGCGCGAGCGGCGCCGCGAGCTCGCGCCAGCGCGAGCGGAAGTGCCAGATACCCGCAATGCACAGCGGCACGAGCACGCCCCAGGGCAGGATCCAGTCCAGCGCGTGGAGCAGCGGCACGTAGCGCTCGTAGAAGTACATGTCCTCCGCGTCGGGCATCTCGTACGCGTTCGCGCACAGGAATGCCTTGCGCCCGAGCACCGTGAACCAGTCGCGCGGATGCGCGCGAATCCACTTGAAGGACTCGCCGAACCAGAAACTCGAGACCTCCTTGGGCGTGAGCTTGCGCCGCGAGACGAGCTCCGCGATGTCGGTCGCGTCCTGGCGTTCGTAGGCCACGTTGCTGCGACCGGCCTTGAGCGGCACGTAGTAGCCCGGCGCGTCGGGATGGTTCCCGATGAAGAAGTTCGAGCCCGCCTGCGAGGTCGTGAGAACCCATTCTCCACCGACCGCGTGGTTGCGCCAGGCGACCGGAGCGAGCGCGAGCAGGAGTCCGAGCGCGTAGCCCGCGCCAAAGCGCGCGCGCACCGGCCAGCCCTCGCCGCGCGCGTGCCTGCGCCCGAGCAGGAGCAGCACGGGAACGAGCAGGATCGACTCCTCGCGCGTCAGCATCAGCAGTCCGAGCACGAAGCCCAGCGCGATCGAGCGCGCGAGGCTCGTGCGCTCGCGCAGCAGTGCCAGCGCGAGCAGCAACAGCGTCGCGAGCACGAGACCCAGGTTCGACTTCTGGATGCAGCCGTCGAAGAAGATCGCGGAGGGATAGAACGCGAGCAGCAGGCCGCTCGCGACTCCCGCGCGGCGCGAGAAGAAGCGTTGGCCGGCGAGGAACAGCACGCCGCACGCGAGCGAGCCGAGCAGCGCCTGCACCAGCCGGATCGTGGCCAGGTCACGGCCGAAGACGAGCTTCACCACGCCCAGGAAATACGGGTAGAGCGGCGCCTGGTAGAAGACGTCCTTGCCCAGCCAGTCGCCCGAGGCGAGCCGGTCCGACCAGGCGCCGTAGGATTCGCCGTCCTCGATCAGCGCGTCGAACATCGGCACCGCGCGCGCCTGGTGCAGGTAGACAAGACGTACGAGCAAGGCGACGAGGGCGATGCCCGCGAAGAGCATCGCGTCCACCCCGGCGCGCCCGCTCGCGGGGCTTTTGCCTGCTGACTTCACTCGCCGCCAGCATACGCATAGGCTCACGCGCCATGAAGACGCTGGACGACCTCGCGAGCGACTGGCTCGCGCCGAAGGAGGAGGCGCACTTCGCGCTGCCCGCGATCACGAATTTCCACGGCCTGGTCCAGTGCGCCTGGAACGTGACCGGCATCCAGAACTGGATCATGCCGCCGACGGGCATGAGCACGGCCTGCGCGCTGCTCTACGAACGCGTCGGCGATTCGATCCGGCGCTTCTCCGCTCCGGTCGAGTACCGCTGGAAAGCCTACGAGATCGAGCGCCGCGGCGGAGGCGTCGAGAGCGCGACGCGCCTGCCCGCGGGCAAGCCCGCCGTCATGCAGCGCATCCGTTTCGAGCGCGCCGGGCGTTTCTATCTCGTCTTCGGCGGCTTGCCGCGCGTGTGGCGCTTCACCGACTACTGGAACCTGCCGCCCGAGGACGTGCCGATGCTCAACGTGCGCGCGATCGACGGCGGCTTCGAGCTCGACGACACGAAGACCTTCGGCCGCGCCCAGTTCCAGGTGCCCGGTCTGCGCGGCGTGTACCGCGACCTGCAGGCCTGGCTCGACGGCGAGGAAACCTGCGAGCGCGGCCGCGTCGGCGTCGCCGAATTCCAGGCCAACGCGGGTGACGTGGTCGTGTGGTGGGGCGTGCAGGGTTGCGAGGAGGAGCTCGCGCTGCTGCAGCCCGGCGTCGGCTGGAAACTCGCGCAGGAGCACTGGGAGGAGGTCTGGGAGGGCGCCTTCACGCCTGGAAACGAGCACTTTTCCGGGCACCTGCCGCGCCGCGAGGGCCCGCTCGACCGGCTCTACGCGATGAGCGTGCTCTCGCTGCTCAACTGCCGTCGCACTCTTCCGCGACCCACGCGCCGCGCCTCGATCGCGACCGGCGGCCAGTGCATCTGGAACGGCGGCGAGTTCGCGCCGCTCGAGCGCGCCTATGTCTGGGGCGGTCCCGAGGGCGGAATGACGACGCTCTTCCTGTGGGAGCTCGAATTCCAGGCGCCGATCCTCGCGCGGCTCGATCCGAGAGTGCTGCGCGACCTGCTCGAGGCGATGATCCGCGTCGACCTGCACAAGAGCTGGGGCTTCGAGACCGTCACCGGCCGCGGCGCGGGCATGGGCTACGGCGTCAATCCCGGCGCGTTCCTCTCGTGCGTCGAGGACTACGTGCGCATCACCGGCGACAAGCAGTGGGCGCTCGCGCGCATCGATTACCTGAGGAGCTGCTGCAAGCCGGGACTGACCGACTACGGTCCGTACGAGAACATCCTCGAGTGCGTCAGCACCTACGAGCACAAGATCGCGGCCTTCAACGCGCTCAACGTCAAGGGGTTGCGCTTCGTCGCGCGCCTCACGGGCGATGCGCAGCTCGCGCAGCAAGCGGATGCACTCGCGCAGCAGGTGCTCGCGCTCTACGCCGGCGGGCCGTTCGCCTGCCTGCAGCCCGACGGCGAGCGCCGCATCGTGAAAACCGTGCTCGACTTCGTGTACGTGGGCCGCTCGATGCCCCAGGACCTCCCGCCCCAGGTGCGCGCGGGAATGATCGCCTTCGTGCGCGACGAGCTCATGACCGACGACTGGCTCTACGCGCTCTCGCCCAAGGACCCCAACGCGCTCACGAAGTTCCTGCCGAGCTTCCAGACCTACCGCGCCGACCACCAGGCGACCGGGTCCTACGACGGCTGGCCTGCGCGCGTGGCGGAGGTGCTGCTCGAGTTCGGCGAGCGCGAACTCGCGCTGCGCTGGCTCGGACGCATCGAAGAACTCACTCGCGAAGGTCCCTTCGGCCAGGCGCGCTTCATCCACGAACAGCCCGGCCTGCACGGCTTCTCACCTGCGACGCGCACGCGCAAGTCGAGCTTCCTGAACGGCAACTGCTACCTCGAGAGCTGCGGCGTGGGCTTCGCGACCCTGCTGCTCGAGCGCCTGCCGTGAAAAAACCAGCCCGCCTGGATTTTTGACACCCATGCGCACGCTCAGCGTCCTCGGCAGCGTCAACATCGACCTCGTCCTCGCGACGAAGCGCATCCCCGATGTCGGCGAGACCGTCGGCGGCGGGAAGTTCCAGCGCCTTTTCGGCGGCAAGGGCGCCAACCAGGCCGTCGCGGCGGCAGCGCTCGGCGCGCGCGTGCGCTTCTTCGGCTGCGTCGGCGACGACGAGTACGGCCCGTTCGCGCGCGAAAACCTGTGCGAGCGCGGGATCGACGTGCGCGGATTGAAGACGGTGGAGGGTGCGACCGGTGTCGCGCTGATTCTCCTCGACGCGCAGGGCCGCAACTCGATCGCGCTCGCGCCCGGCGCGAACGCGCACTTTCGCCCCGCGGGCACGCACGACATCGCCGTGATGCAACTCGAGACGCACTACGAGCGTCCGCGCGCGAAGACTCTGATCCTGAATCCAGCGCCGGCGCCCGCGCGCAAGTTCTCGCTGCGCGGCGTGGACTTCGTGATCCCCAACCAGATCGAGGCCGAGCAGCTCACCGGCTGCAAGGATCCGCGCAAGGCCGTGCAAGCGCTCGAGCGCATGGGCGCCGGTCGCGCGATCGTCACGCTCGGCGCGCGCGGCGTGTGGTGCGGCGGCGAGGTGCACGAACGCGGCGCGCGGCCCGCATTCCGGGTACGCGCGGTCGACACGGTAGGGGCGGGGGACTGTTTCGTGGGCGCTTTCGCGGCCGCGCTGGCGAAGGGGCATCCGGATCCGGTGCTCTTCGCGCAGGCCGCCGCCGCCCTCCAAGTGACGCGCCGCGGGGCCCAGAATGTTCCCTCGCTCGCCGAAGTCGAAGGCTTCCTGCGCAAGCACGCTTGAGCTCTGCCCCGAGCGGGTAGGATCTGGGCTGCCTGGCACTGGAGTTTCGCTCATGCGTCTGTGTTCCCTTCTCTTCGCCCTGGTCTTCTTGCTCCCGGGTTGCGTCGCCCCAGCGAGTCTCGCGGTCGGACCGCCGGCCGAGAACGCGACGACGTCGACGCCGCAAGGCTGGCTGTTGATCGTCGGCGGCGGCGGCACGACCGATGACATGTACGCGCGCGCGATCTCGCTCGGCGGCGGCGCCGCTTCGAAGGTGGTCGTGTTCCCGCAAGCCTCGGAGCTGCCCGACACGGGCGACAGCTCGGCCGCGGTCTGGCGCGACAACGGTGCCGGCGAGGTCAACGTCGCCGACACGAAGGACGAGGCCGCCGCGCTGAAGCTCGTCGAGTCCGCGTCGATCATCTGGTTCCCCGGTGGCGTGCAGTCGAGGTTGATGAGCGCGCTCGGCGCGAAGCTCCCCGAAGCGATCCGTACGCGTTACCGCCAGGGCGCCGTCGTCGGCGGCACCAGCGCGGGCGCGGCCGTGATGTCGGGCGTGATGCTCACCGGTGATGTCGAGAGCGACAGCCCGGACGACGGCGGGCTGACCTTCGTGCGCTCGTCGACCGTGGTCACCGCGCGCGGGCTCGGGCTGGTCGAGTGGGCCGTGATCGACCAGCACTTCATCCGCCGCCGTCGCTTCAACCGGCTGCTCTCGGTCGTTCTCGATCATCCGCGTCTGGTCGGCATCGGGATCGACGAGCGCACCGCGATCCTCGTGCACGACCGCAGCTTCGAAGTCATCGGCGAGAGCAACGTGCTCGTGATCGACGCACGCGACGCGGACGAGATCCAGGCCAAGAAAGGCCTGCGCTCGACCGCGACCGGCATCAAGCTGGACCTGCTCGGCCACGGAATGCGCTTCGATCTGTAGGCCCAGGGCGAGCGGACGCGACGCGCGGGAGCCGTTTCCGCGGGAATTCACCCCCGGGTGAGACCGATCCGGGCGGATAGCGGAGGCCGGAAGCCGCTTCGGCACGTCCGGATCCCTCTTCGGGAGGTCGCGTTGCAGTTCTTCCATTGCATTCCGTCGCTCGCGCGTCGTTTCGTCTCGTTCCTGCTCCCGGTCGCGCTGCTCGCCCCGCTCGTGCGCGGGCAATCGACCGTTTGCCAGCCCGCATGGGTGCCCACGTTCGGGTCCGGGCCCGGCGTCGTGGGCGACATCTACTCCGAGTGCGAGTTCGACGACGGGCACGGCCTCGCGTTGTTCGTGGGCGGAGGGTTCTCGAATGCAGGCGGGGAGCCCTGCCATGGCATCGCGAAATGGAATGGAACGCAGTGGTCGGATATCGGCGGCGGAATCGGCGGCGCGGTGCTCCCGAACACGCTGCCCTTCGCGAGCGCGATGGCGGTCTTCGACGACGGCAGCGGCCCGGCGCTCTATGTCGGCGGGAATTTCACCACGGCTGGCGGAGTGACGGCGATCAACATCGCGCGCTGGGACGGTGCGCATTGGTCGGCCGTGGGGAGCGGCCTCGAAGCCTCCCTCGGATCGAACGCGCCGCTCGTGGCGACGCTGACGGTGTTCGACGACGGACAAGGTCCGGCGCTCTACGCCGGCGGCAGCTTCGGCTCCAGCAGCGGCACGCAGCTGAACGGGATCGCGAAGTGGGATGGCGCGAATTGGCTCCCCGTCGGCAGCGGAGTGCCCGTCGGCGCTGGTGCGGCGATCATCTGCCTCGAGGGCCTAGATCTTGGGACGGGGCCGAAGCTCTACGCGGGCGGCTGGTTCCAGAGCATCGGCGGCGTGTCCGCGCACGGTGTCGCCGCGTGGAACGGGTCGACCTGGTCGCCGCTCGGCAGCGGAGTGAACGGGGCCGCCACCTGTTTCGCCATGTTCGACAGCGGCAGCGGAAACGCGCTCTACGTCGGAGGCAGCTTCAACGGCGCGGGCGGGATCACTACCTACGGGCTCGCGCGCTGGAACGGATCCGCATGGGCGGGCGTGGCGGGTACGTTGATCGGCAGCTGGACCGTGAAGGACCTGAAGGTCTTCCACGACGGAAGCGGCAGCGCGCTCTACGTGACCGGGTCGCTCTTCAATCCCGCGGGCGCGAACACGCAGGGAATCGTGCGCTGGAACGGCACGCAGTGGTCCGCGGTCGGCGGCGGGATCAACGGGTACATGGTCTACGGGCTCCTCGCGCACGACGACGGAAGCGGTCCGGCCCTCTTCGCGGTCGGGAGCTTCTCTTCGGCCGGCTGGTTCTGGTCGAACGGCGCCGCCAAGTGGAACGGCACCACCTGGGCCAGCCTGGGCGGGAATCCCGCCGCGATGCGCGAGAGCATCACGGCGCTCGCGGTGCATGACGATGGCCATCGTCGCGACATCTACGCCGGCATCACCGACACCCCCAGTTTTGGCACGACCATCCACGGCATCGCCCACTGGAACGGGACAGCGTGGTCGTCGCTCGGCAGCGGGATCGACGGCGCGGCTCCCGTCTCCGCGCTCGCCTCGTTCGACGATGGCTCCGGGCCCGCGCTCTACGCGGCCGGCGACTTCAGCGCCGCCGGTGGCGTCCCCGCGAGCCGCATCGCGCGTTGGAACGGCCAGAGCTGGAGCACTCTCGGCCAGGGAATCGGCGCGCTGCTCGCCGACGGCGAGACTTCCGATGCCTCGGCGTTGTGCGTGTACAACGATGGCAGCGGATCCGCGCTCTACGTAGGCGGGCGTTTCGACAGCGCGGGTGGTGCACCTGCCTATGCGATCGCGCGCTGGAATGGATCGCAGTGGTCGCCCGTGGGCACGGGCCTCGGGCCGCCGACGACGATCTGGGACGTGGCGGCGGTCCGCGCGTTCGCGGTGCACGACGATGGCCACGGAACCGCGCTCTACGCTGGCGGCTGGTTCACGACGGCAGGAGGTGCTCCTGCGAATTTCATTGCGAAGTGGGATGGGAGTACCTGGTTGCCGGTGGGCTGCCTCCTCACGGACGCGGTCTCGGAGATACTCGCGCTCGCCTCCTACGACGATGGCAGCGGTCCGGCGCTCTACGCCGGCGGCGGATTCGACTCCATCGGAGGCGTCGTACTGCAGAGTCTCGCGCGCTGGGACGGAACGAACTGGTCGGCGTTCGGCGGGGGGCTGAGCGGGTCGTCGTCCAGTCCGTGGGTCTACTCGCTGCAGACCTTCGACGAGGGCAATGGACCGAAGCTCTTCGTGAGCAGCGATTTCACGCAGGCCAGCGGTCAGAACGTGAACTACATCACGAACTGGGACGGACAGAGCTGGTCGGACATGCAGGGCGGACTGAATGCTCCGGCGCTCAGGATGGCGGAGTACGACGATGGAGTCCACGGACCGAGGCTCTGCATCGGCGGCTGGTTCCAGGACAGCCCAGCGGGCGACATGCACGTTGCGCTGTGGGGCTGCACTCAGGAACCGATCCAGGGGTTCTGCTTCGGCGACGGGAGCTCGTCGAGCCAGATCGCGTGCCCGTGCGGCAACACAGGGGCTGCGGGCAGAGGTTGCGAGAACTCCGCGACGACAGGTGGTGCCCAACTCGTCGCGAGCGGCGAGGCGTTCAACGACACGCTCGTGCTCAGCTCGAGCAGCGAGGTCGGGAGCGCGCTCTCGATCTTCCTGCAGGGTGATGCGCAAAACGCGAACGGCGTTGTCTTCGGCGACGGTGTGCGCTGCGTCGCAGGTGCGTTGAAGCGCCTGTACACGAAGTCGGCGGTCGGCGGGAGCGCGAGCGCGCCCTCGGCCGGTGATCCGACGATCCGGCAGCGCTCCGCGAACCTCGGTGATCCGATCACCCCCGGCACGCGGCGCTGGTACCAGGTGTACTACCGCGACGCGGACGCGAACTTCTGCCCTGCGCCGCTGGGCAGCACTTGGAACGTGTCGAATGGACTCGAGGTGCACTGGTGAGCGCGCGGGCGCCGCTCGTCTGTTGATTCGCGGCCCTGGCGGGCGGATGATCCCCGCCGGTGGAACCCGCTGCAGTCCTGCTCGCACTCATCGCCCTGGGCCTGCTTGCGCTCATCCCCGTCGCGACCTTGATCCTCTAAATCCGGCTGCGCGAGCTGCAGCGGCGCGTCGAACAACTCGAGGCACGCGGCACAGCCGCGCCCGTTTCGCCGCGAGCCACGGCCGCTCCGAGCACTGCGCCCGTCGTGGCTCCACCGCCGCTGCCCCAGGCGCCTGCACCCGAGCCCGCTCCTGTGCCGGTTCCTGTGCCCGCGCCGCAGCCCGCTCCCGCGCCGCTGCCGCCGCCCGTCCCTCGCGTCGCGCGCCCGCGCATCGAGTGGGAGCGCTGGCTCGGCGTGCGCGGCGCGGCGGTGCTCGGCGGGATCTTCCTCGCGATCGCGGGTGTGCTCTTCTTCCAGTACTCGATCCAGCAGAACTGGATCACGGTCGAGAGGCGCGTGGTGCTCGGCCTGATCGCGGGCGTCGCGGCGATGGTCGGCGGCCAGTTCGCGCGGCGGCGCGAGTACGAGATGGCGGGCAACGCGCTCACCGGCGCGGGTGCCGTGATCCTGTACGCGGCGTTCTGGGGCGCGCACACGTTCGGCGTCCTGCCCGCGCTGGTGTGCTTTGCCGGGATGGCGATCGTCACGGCGAGCTCGTGCCTGATCTCCTTCCGCACGCAGTCGCAGCTGGTCGCCTGGCTCGGATTGACGGGCGGCTTCGCGACGCCGCTCCTGCTCTCGAGCGGGGAGAACCGGCCGATCGGGCTCTTCGCGTACGTGCTCGTGCTCGATCTGGGCTTCCTCTTCGTCGCCGGGAAGCGCCGCTGGCCGATGCTCGGATTGTGGGGGCTCGTCGGCACGCTGGGCATCGAGGCGCTGTGGGTCGTGTTCAAGATGGAGCCCAGGCAGCTCCCGATCGCGCTCGTCGCGTTGGGTGTGTTCGCGCTGCTGTTCGTGGCGGCGAGCATCTTCGCTTCGCGCAGCGAACGCGGCCGCTGGGTGCTCTCGCAGGCGAGCGCGGTGCTCGTGCCGTTCCTGTTCGCGCTCTATTTCGCGAGCCAGAGCGAGCTCGGGCACGACCTCTGGCCGCTCGCGCTGCTCGGCGGATTGCTCTGCGCGGCGAGCATCTGGCTCGCGCGCGCGCAGGGAGCCGCGCTCGTGCCGACCGGTTCTGCCGCGGGCGCGACGGCGATCGCGCTCGTCTGGGTGACGTCGCGGCAACTCGACGCCGGGCAGGTCTGGGAGCTCGCCTGGTGTGCGCTCGCGCTGCTCGCCATTTTCGCCTTCGGACGCGAGTGGCGCCGCAGCCGTCCGCTCGAGCTCGCCGAGCGCGGCATCGGCGACGCTTGGTACGTCGCGGTCATCGGGCTTGCGATCGCAGGTGTCGCGGCGAGCACTCGCTCGGAGCACGTCGGCGCGGGGCCCTTTGTGGTGCTCTTCACGGCGCTCGGATTGGCACTCACGCGGTTGGGCGCGTCGCGGCGCCTCGCGTGGGTCTCCTTCGCCGCAGCGCCGCTCGCGGTCATCGGTCCGCTGTGGTGGTCCTGGACGCACTCGGAGATGCTCGCGGGCGTGACGCAGCGCGAGTTCGAGATGCTCGCGGCACTGCTGCTCGGAGTGATCTTCGCCGCGCTGTCTTGGTTCGGCCGCGAGGGCGCTCGCTCGGGCCTGCGCGGGCTCGCGGCGGGCGCGTGGGTGGCGATGCTGCTCTCGATCACGCTCACGAACGAGTGCGAGGCTCCCGACGGCTTCGGGGCGCGCATCGTGCTGCTGCTCTTCGCGGCGCTGGGCTGCTTTGGCGCGAGCGCGGCGAGCTCATGGCCCTTCGTGCTGCTGACGGGCTTCTTCTGCGCACTGGGCCAGCTCGCGGCCGGGGACATGCGCTACGAGCTGCGCGAAACCTGGAACGCGGAGCTCGGCGTCGCGCTGCTCTCGATCGCGGTGCTCGGCGCGTGGCTGCCGCTCTCCAAGCAGCGCTGGGCGCAGCGGCGCGGCGCGTGGGTCGCGGCGGCGCTCCTGCCGCTCTGCTTCGCGCCGCACGTGGCGCACGCCATTGCGCACCTGCAAGGTTCGGGCGGCGAAGCCTGGATCCCCGTGCCCTTCGTCGTGGCGGAGCTCGCGATCGCGGCCTGGCTGTTGCGCGGAGCACAGGCCGGGAGCGTGCTCGCGCGCGGCGCGAGCTGGCCGCTGCTCGCTGCGATCATCGCGGGCGCCGGGATCCTTCCGCTGTGGGCCGAGTGCGAGGTGCCGGTGGCGTGGAGCGCGCTCGCGGCCTGCGGGGCTGCCTGGCTCGCGCGGCGCAGGAACTTCACGCCGGCTGCGATCACCGCGGTGGCGGGCGCGCTCGTGTGCACGCTCGCCTGGGTGCTCGACGTGCTCGAGGGCACCTTCGAGCGGCACAGCCACCTGCTCTTCGACCTGCACGCGCTCGAGTACCTGCTGCCTGCGCTCGCGCTGCTCGCGGCGGGCGCGATGCTCGCGCGCTGGCAGCGCATGGTGTGTGTGATCGCGGGTCTGCTCGTCGCACTGCTGTGGATGACGATCGAGGTGCACCAGGCCTTCGCGCAGGGACTCCGCTTCGAACTCTTCTGGCCCAGGGACGAAGCGCGCGAAGTCGCGGTGTCGGTCAGCTGGGCCGCGTACGCGCTGGTGTTGCTCGGTTTCGGCATGCGGCGCAAGCAGAGCGGCCTGCGCTGGGCGAGCCTCGTTCTGCTCGTCGTCGTGATCGGCAAGCTGTTCCTGCTCGACCTCAGCGAACTCCGCGGGCTGTACCGCGTCGCGAGTTTCCTCGGCCTGGCCGTCTCGCTGCTGCTCGTCTCGTTCGGCTACCAGCGCTTCGTCTTCCGCAAACCGCGTCAGGAGAATCCGTGATCCGCCGCAGACTTGGACAGTCCGACCTCGAACTCCCCGTGATCGTTCTGGGCGCCTGGGCCATCGGTGGGTGGCAGTGGGGTGGCAGCGACGACGAGGCCGCCGTGCGCGCGATCCAGGCCGGCATTGACGCGGGAATGAACGCGGTAGACACCGCGCCGGTGTACGGTTTCGGCCACTCCGAGGAGGTCGTCGGCCGCGCGATCGCGGGTCGGCGCAAGGACGTGCTGCTGCTCACCAAGGTCGGCCTGCGCTGGGACGACCCGCGCGGCGAGTTCTACTTCAAGTCGCAGGACCAGAACGGCAAGCCGCGCGAGATCTGGCGCAACGCCAAGCCAGATTCGGTCGTCGTCGAGGTCGAGCAGAGCCTCGCGCGCATGCGCACGAACCACATCGACCTCGTGCAGATTCACTGGCCCGATCCCACGACACCGATCGAGGAGACGATGGGCGCGCTCGCCGGACTGGTGAAGCAGGGCAAGGTGCGCGCGATCGGCGTCTCGAACTTCAACCCCGCGCAGCTGAAGGAAGCGCAGCTCGCGCTCGCGCCGCTGCCGCTCGCGAGCAACCAGCCGAAGTACTCGCTCGTCGCGCGCGACATCGAGGCGCGCATCCTGCCTTTCAGCCGCGAGCTCGGGATCGGCACGATCGTCTACTCGCCGCTCGAGCAGGGTCTGCTCTCGGGCAAGGTGCCCGCCGCGCGCACCTTCCCCGAGACCGACGGCCGGCACAAGCGCGCGACCTTCCAGGCGCCGGTGCGAGCGAGGGTCAACGCGCTGCTCGAGCAGGAAGTGCGCCCGATCGCCCAGCGCCACAAGGCGACGCTGGCGCAGACCGTGCTGGCCTGGACGACGGGTCAGCCGGGGGTCACGTGCGCGATCGCGGGCGCGCGCACGCCCGAACAGGCGCGCGAGAACGCCGGCGCGGGGTCGCTGGTGCTCTCGGGCGAGGAGCTGGCGACGATCCGGCTCGCGTTCGAGCGTCTGGATCTCAGCGGAACACGATGAACGTGACGGCCACGAAGGTCGGGATCAGGATCGCGACCGACCAGATCATGTAGTGGAAGAAGCTCGGCATCTTCACGCCGCTGCTCTCCGCGATCGCCTTGACCATGAAGTTCGGCCCGTTGCCGATGTAGGTCATCGCGCCCATGAACACCGCGCCGCAGGAGATCGCGGCGAGGATCTCGGCCGCGACCGGGCCCTGCGCGAGCAGCTCGCCGAGGTAGTGCGGGTGCTCGACCGAGGCGCCGAGCTGTCCGGCCGCGGTCGCGCCCAGCGTGAGGTACGTGGGCGCGTTGTCGAGGAAGGACGAGAGCAGTCCCGTGGCCCAGAAATACTGCCAAGGCTCTGTCACGCCCAGTTCGGAGCCGCGCGCGTTGAGGATCTGCAGCGGCGCGACCATCGTGACGAAGATGCCGAGGAACAGGATCGCGACCTCGACGATCGGCGCGAAGTGGAAACGGTTCGACTTGTGCACCGCGCGGCTCGTTCCGAACCAGGAGGCGAGCGTCAGCGCGAGCATCAGGCCCTCCTGCACGCCGAAGGGCCAGTGGCCCGACGCGCTGAACCAGCCACCGCCCTTGGCGATGATCACCAGCACCACGCCCAGCAGGAACACGAGGTTCTGCATGCCCTCGATGCGGAAGGGCGCGTGGTGCAGCAGCGTCTCCAGCTGCGGGCCCTTGCGCTCGAGCTCCTCGCGGTCGAGCACGAAGCCGTCCACGAAGTAGAACAGCACCAGCAGGATGCCGTTGACCAGCGCCCACTCCTTCCAGAGCGAGAGCGTCCAGGCGAAAGGCACGCCCTTCAGGAAGCCCAGGAAGAGCGGCGGGTCGCCCAGCGGCGTCAGCAGCCCGCCGCAGTTCGACACGACGAAGATGAAGAAGACCACGAGGTGAGCGCGCTTGCGCCGGCTCTCGTTGGCGCGCAGCAACGGCCGGATCAGGACCATCGAGGCACCGGTGGTGCCGATGAAGTTCGCCAGCACGGCCCCGATCGCGAGCAGGCCGCAGTTCGAGAGTGGCGAGCCCGCGAGCGAGCCCTTGATGTGGATCCCGCCCGAGATCACGTACAGCGAGCCGAGCAGCGCGAGGAAGGAGACGTAGTCGAGCAGCGCCTCGTGCAGCGCGTGGTGCGCCGCGTCGCCGTAGGCTCTCAGCAGCCAGAACGCGAAAGGGATGGCCAAGAGGCCCGCCACCAGCGCGCGGTTCTTGTTGTGCTCCCACCAGTGCGGCGCGAACAGCGGAAAGAGCGCGATCGAGCCGAGCAGCAGCGCGAAGGGCAGGACGCTGGCGAGGGGCAGGATCCGGCCGAGGGCCTCGGTTTCGGTGATGGCGGCGATCAGCATGGGGGGTGAGCGCGCATGATGCCCACTGCGTTGCCGACTCGGAAGTGCGAAGCCGATTGTCCATAATGGCGGCCGTCGCCATGTCCGCCTCCTCCCCAGACCAAGAGCGCGCGCCGCTCGTCAGCTGCAGTCCGTGGGCGCTGATCGTGCTCCTGTGCTTCGTCTCGGGCTGGCTCGCCTGGCGCGAATTCGGCTCGCGCTTGCGCCGCGGCGACCCGGATGCCGTGCCGCGCGTCGTGACGCCGCGCGGTGATCTCGCCCAGGACGAACAGGCGACGATCGCGCTCTTCGATGCCGCCAAGGACTCGGTCGTGCACATCACGACCTGGGAGCGGCGCCAGACGCTCGACCGCTTCTGGCTCAACGCCGAGGAGTACCCGCGCGGCGAGGGCACGGGCTTTGTCTGGGACGACAAGGGCACGATCGTCACCAACGTGCACGTGCTGAACGGCGGCTCGCGCTTCGTGATCACGCTCGCCGACGGCTCGGAGTACGAGGGCTCGGATCCCTGGGGCGACAAGGATCACGACATCGCGATGATCCGCATCGACGCGCCGCCCGGGAAGCTGCGGCCGATTGCGATCGGGACCTCGAAGGACCTCAAGGTCGGCCAGAAGGTCTTCGCCATCGGCAACCCCTTCGGCCTGGACCACACGCTCACGACGGGCGTGATCAGCGGGCTCAACCGCGAGATCATGACCGACCCGCAGGGCGAGCGGAAGGTGATCCGCGGCGTGATCCAGACCGACGCGGCGATCAACCCGGGCAATTCCGGCGGGCCGCTGCTCGACAGCGCGGGGCGCCTGATCGGGATGAACACCGCGATCTACTCCAACGGCGGCGACAGCGCGGGCATCGGTTTCGCGGTGCCCGTGGACCTGATCAACTCGACCGTGCCGCGTCTCCTGCGCGTGGGGGATTCGCAGCCGGTCGAACTGGGCGTCACGGCGGCGCCCAACCAGCTCGCGGAGTACCTCGGCCTGAAGGGCGTGATCGTGCGAGACGTCGATCCGAAGAGCCCCGCGGGCCGAGCGGGAGTACAGGCGGCGCGCGGGAGCTCCGTGCGCAACATGAGCTTCGACTTGATCGTCGGCGTGGACGGCGAGCTGGTCACGCGCGTGAGCGAGCTCGCGGACCGCCTCGCGGAGCACAAGCGCGGCGACACGATCCAGCTCGAGATCCTGCGCAACGGGCGCGAGCGCCTCTCGTTGCCGGTCAAGCTCTAGCACTCTTGGGCCGGTCATGGCCAAATGAGGGGCCCGCTCGCGCCCGTCACCGACCGAGGCCCACCCCGCAATGATCGGAGCGCTCCAGAAGCTGCGTCAGCACCTGCTCACGGGTGTCTCCTACGCGATTCCGTTCATCGCCTGCGGCGGGATCATGATCGCGTTCGGCATCGCTTTCGTGCCGATGACGCCGACGGGGCCGGATTTCTCGCAGTCGCCGGTGCTCAAGCTGGTCCTCGACATCGGCGTCGCGTCCTTTGCGATGCTGCTGCCGGTGCTCGCGGGCTACATCGCCTACGCGATCGCCGGGAAACCGGCGCTCGTGGCCGGCTTCGTCGGTGGCCATCTTGCGGGCGAGGTGAAGGCCGGCTTCCTCGGCGCGCTGCTGATCGGCTTGATCGCAGGCTGGATCGTCGACTGGCTGAAGAAGATCCCCGCGCCGCGCTACATCAAGCCGATCATGCCGATCCTGGTCATCCCGATCGTCTCCTCGACGATCGTGGGCGTGCTGATGCTCAAGGTGATCGGCGTTCCGATCGCCGACCTGATGACGAGCCTGGCCGATTGGCTGCGCACGATGCAGTCGGGCAATGCGGTGGTGCTGGCGCTGGTGCTCGGCGCGATGATCGCCTTCGACATGGGCGGCCCGATCAACAAGTCGGCCTTCTTCTTCGGCGCGGCGATGATCAAAGAGGGCGAATACGGCGTGATGGGAGCCTGCGCCGCCGCCATCTGCACGCCACCGCTAGGCCTGGGTCTTGCAACCTTGCTCGCGCGCAAGCGCTGGAGCGTAGACGAGCGCGAGGCAGGCCTCGCCGCGATGACGATGGGCATGATCGGCATCACCGAGGGCGCGATCCCCTTCGCCGCGGCCGATCCGCTGCGCGTGATCCCGTGCATCATGCTCGGCTCGATGACTGCCTCGGTGATCGCCATGCTCGGCGGCGTGGGCGACCACGCGCCGCACGGCGGCCCGATCGTGCTGCCGGTCGTGGACCAGCGCCTGATGTACGTGATCGCGATCGTCGCCGGGACGCTCGTCACCGCCCTCGCCACCAACCTCGCCAAGCAGATCGCGCGCAAGCCTGGCGCGCAGGAGAACAGCGCATGAAGATCGTCGCCGTGACCGCCTGTCCGACCGGGATCGCGCACACCTACATGGCCGCCGAGCAGCTCGAGAAGAGCGCGCGCGCGGCCGGTCACCAGATCAAGGTCGAGACGCAGGGCGCCATGGGCATCGAGAACGAGCTCGAGGCCAAGGAGATCGCCGAGGCCGACGTGGTGCTCCTGGCCGTCGACATCGAGGTCGAGCAGCGCGAACGTTTCGAAGGCAAGCGGATCGTCGAAGTGCGCGTGGCCGAGGCGATCAAGAACCCCAAGGCGGTGCTCGAGCGTCTCCATGCCTGAGGTCGAGTTCCAGTGCCCGCTCCCCAACGGCCTGCACGCGCGGCCGGCGAGCACATTGGCCGAGCGGGTGGCGCGTTTCGGCTCCGCGGTCGAGCTCACCAACCAGCGCAGCGGCGCCTGCGCCAACGCGCGCAGCGTGCTCGAGATGGTGGCGCTGGGCGTCAAGCTCGGCGACCGCTGCAGGCTGAGCTTCGCCGGCGCCGACGCGGACGAGGCCGCGCGCAGCCTGCGCACCTTCGTCGACGAGGAGCTGCCGGTCTGCGACGAGGCGCTGCCGGCCGAGAACACCACGTCAGCGGCGTGCGAGCTGCCGCGCGGCCTGCGCGCGAGCTGTTCGCGCTGGTACACCGGCACGGTCGTCTGCCCGGGCATCGGTGAGGGGCGCGTCGTGGTCGTCGGCGGCGCGCGCGTGCCGCCCGCGCTCCTGGCGCTGCCCGCCGTCGCGGCGGCGCAGGAGCGCGAGCGTTTCGCGAGCGCCACTGCGAGCGTGCGCGCGGCGCTCGAAACGCGCCTGGCGAGCCGCCCGGCTGCCGTCGAGGAGGGCATTCTGCACGCGCATCTCTCGATCGTGCGCGATGTGGGCATGACGCAGCGCGTCGCGGCCGGCATCGCGGCGGGCCGTTCCGCGATTCAGGCCGTCGCGGAGTCGTCCTCGCACTTCGCCGATCTGATGCGCGGCGCCGAGAGCGCCTACGTGCGCGAGCGCGCGATCGACATCGAGGACATCGCCTTCCAGATCATCGAAGCGCTGCACGGCTCGCGTCTGCGTTCGCCGCAGCTGGACCTCGCCGAGGACTCGGTCGTGGTGGCCGAGAGCCTCACGCCGCGGCAATTCCTCGCCCTCGAGAAGCAGTTCCTGAAGGCGCTCGTGCTCGAGCACACTGGCGGGACCTCGCACGCGGTGATCCTCGCGCGCTCCTTCGGCATCCCGACGCTCACGGGCGTCGCCGACGTGCGCGCGCACGTCACCGATGGGGGTGGCGCCGTGGTGGACGCTCACCTGGGGATCGTGATCCCTGATCCGGCGGCAGCGGTGCGGCGCTTCTACGCACGCGAGCAGCAGACGCTGCGCCGGCGCGAAGAGCGCCTGGCGCGCTTCACCGGTCTGCCCGCGCGCACGCGCGACGCTCAGGTGCTCGAGGTCGCGGCCAATGTCGCAACCCTGGAGGAGCTCGGCCCGGCCTTCGCCAGCGGCGCGGACGGCATCGGCCTGTTCCGCACCGAGATGCTCTTCATGGACCGCGAGGCGCCGCCCTCGGAAGAGGAGCAGTTCGCGATCTACCTGCAGGCCGCGCGCGCCGCGCAGGGACGCACGGTGATCGTGCGCACCTTCGACGTCGGCGGCGACAAGCCCGTGCCGTACCTCGATCTCGCGGCGGAGAAAAATCCCTTCCTCGGCCGGCGCGGCGTGCGCGTCTATCCGGGACAGGCGCAGCTCTTCCGCACGCAGCTGCGCGCGATCCTGCGCGCCTCGGCCTTCGGCGTGATCTGGATGATGGTGCCGATGGTCAACTCGCTCGAGGAGTTGCGCTGGGTCAAGGCGCGCATTGCCGAGGCGCGCGCGGAACTCGACGCGTCCGGCCGCCGGTATGACCCCGCGCTGCGCGTGGGCGTGATGCTCGAGATCCCCTCGGCCGTCTTCGGCATCTGCGACCTCGCGTCGGAGGCCGACTTCTTCAGCATCGGCACGAACGACCTGCTGCAGTACTTCATGGCGGTGGACCGCGAGGACGCCGGCGTCGCCGGCCTGGCCAGCGCGCGCCACCCGAGCTTCCTGCGCCTGCTCTCGAAGATCGTCGCCGACGCGCGCGCGGCGGGCCGCTGGGTCGGCATGTGCGGCGAGATGACGCGCAGCCCGCGCAACTTGCCGCTGCTCGTGGGCCTGGGTCTGGACGAGATCAGCACCGCCGCACCCGAGATCCCCGGGCAAAAGGCCGCGATCGCGAACCTCTCCTTTGCCGCCTGCCGCGAGCTGCTCGAGCGCGCGCTCGCCTGCGGCACGACCGCGCAGGTCGAGGAGCTCGTGGCGCACTTCCGCGAGCAGGGCGCCGCGCAGAACCTGCTCGAGTCCGAGTTCGTGTGCATGGACTCCGACAGCCGCAGCAAGGAGGAGGCGATCCAGGAGCTCGTCTCCGCGCTCTACGTCGCAGGTCGTACGGAACAGCCACGCGCGCTGGAAGACGCGATCTGGGCGCGCGAGGCGGTCTACTCGACGGGTCTGGGATTTGGTTTCGCGATCCCGCACTGCAAGAGCGACGCAGTCTGCGCCAACTCGATCGCGGTGCTGCGCCTCGCGCAACCGATCGAGTGGGGCTCGATGGACGGCGAGCCCGTGCGCTGCGTGATCCTGCTCGCGATGCGCGCCTCCGACCAGGAGGGAGCGCACATGAAGGTGTTCTCGCGCCTCGCGCGACGCCTGATGCACGAGGAATTCCGCGAGCGCATGCTCGCCGCGCGTGACCGGGGAGATGTGCTGAGCTGCCTCACGCAGGAGCTCGAATTGCCGCCCCATCGAATAGGATGAGCCCCATGAAGTGCCGCACCACGAGCCTCGTCGCCGCCGCGACGGGCCTTCTCTCGCTGTCCGCCCTGGCCCAGGAACCCGCGCAGAAGCCGACGCTCTACGTCGCGGGCTACGCGCACCTCGACACGCAGTGGCGCTGGACGTACCCGCAGACGATCCGCGAATTCCTCGCGCACACGCTGCACGACAACTTCGCGCTCTTCGAGAAGCATCCCGAGTACGTCTTCAACTTCACGGGCTCGCGGCGCTACCAGATGTTCAAGGAGTACTTCCCCAAGGAGTACGAGCAGCTGAAGCAGTACGTCGCGGCCGGGCGCTGGTTCCCGGCGGGCTCCTCGGTGGACGAGAACGACGCCAACACGCCCTCGGCGGAATCGCTGATCCGCAACGTGATGTACGGCAACCACTTCTTCCGCGAGGAGTTCGGCAAGGCCAGCAGCGAGTACATGCTGCCCGACTGCTTCGGCTTCCCCGCGGCGCTGCCGAGCGTGCTCGCGCACTGCGGCCTGACGGGTTTCTCGACGCAAAAGCTCACCTGGGGCTCGGTCGTCGGCATCCCGTTCAACGTCGGCGTGTGGATCGGTCCCGACGGCCACAGCGTGATCGCCGCGCTCAACCCGGGCCAGTACGACGGCCAGATCGAGGAGAACCTCGCGACCAGCGAGAAGTGGAAGAAGCGCATCGAGGCGGACGGCCAGAAGTCCGGCCTGTACGCCGATTTCCGCTACTACGGCACGGGCGACGTCGGTGGCGCGCCCAAGGAGGCCTCGGTCAAGCTGCTCGAGCAGAGCCTCGCGACCGACGGGCCGGTCAAGGTCGTCGCGGGGCCCGCGAACGAGCTCTTCGACTCGATCACGCCCGCGCAGCGCGCGAAGCTGCCCGAGTACACCGGCGAACTCGAGCTGACCGAGCACTCGGCCGGTTCGGCGACCTCGCAGGCCTACATGAAGCGCTGGAACCGCAAGAACGAGTTCCTGGCGAACGAGGCCGAGAGCGCGGCGGTAATGGCGAACTGGATCTCGAGCCTGGAATATCCCGCCCAACGACTCGAGGACGCCTGGACGCTCGTGCTCGGCTCGCAGATGCACGACATCATCTCGGGCACCGCGCTCACAACGGGCTACGAGTACGCCTGGAACGATGAAGTGCTCGCGGCGAACCAGTTCCAGGCCGTGCTGCGCGATTCGATGGACGCGATCGCCGCGCAACTCGACACGCGCGGCGAGGGCCAGGCGCTGGTGCTCTTCAACCCGCTCGCGGGCGAACGCGAGGACGTGGTCGAGGCCGAGATCCCCGGCGCTGCGACGTCGCGCTCGGTGCGCGTCCTCGGCGCCGACATGACGCAGGTTCCCGCGCAGATTCTCTCGGCGGCGGAGGGCAAGCTGAAGATCGCCTTCCTCGCGCGCATGCCCTCGCTGGGCTGGACGGTTTTCCATGCCGTCCCCTCGAGCGACGCGCCTGCGAGCTCCGGCGCGCTGCATGTCGACGCGCAGGGTCTCGAGAACGAGCGCTACGTCGTCAAGCTCGACGCGAACGGCGACGTCGCCTCGATCCACGACAAGCGCGCGAAGCACGAGCTGCTCTCGGCGCCCGCGCGCCTGGAGCTGTGCTACGAGAACCCCAAGAACTGGCCCGCCTGGAACCAGGACTGGACCGACCGCCAGCTCGCGCCGCGCGAGATCGTCACAGGTCCTGCGCGGGTGCGCGTGGTCGAGAGCGGTCCGGCGCGCGTCGCGCTCGAAGTGCGTCGCGAAGCGAACGGTTCGATCTTCACGCAGCAGATCCGCCTCGGCGCGGGTGGCGCGGGCGATCGTGTCGAGTTCGACACGCGCATCGACTGGTCCTCGCGCGAGCGCAGCCTGCGCGCGGCCTTCCCGCTGGCCGTGGCCAACGAGAAGGCGACCTACGATTGCCAGACCGGCGTCGTCGAGCGCGGCAACATGCACAAGCAGCAGTACGAGTACGGCTTCCAGCAGTGGTTCGACGTCACCGACACGAGCGGCGCCTACGGCGTGAGCGTGATGAGCGACTGCAAGTACGCCGGTGACAAGCCCGACGACAAGACGCTGCGGCTCACGCTGCTGCACACGCCCGGCACGCACGGCGGGTACGAAGACCAGGCCACGCAGGACGTCGGCCGCCACCACATGCTCTACGCCGTCTCCGGTCACGAGCAGGGCTGGAGCGAGGCCGGCACGCCGCGCGAGGCCGAGCGCCTCAATCAACCGATCCTGTCCTTCCGCGCGAGCGCGCACGAAGGGGCGCTCGGCAAGAGCTTCACGCTCCTGCGCACCAGCAACGACAACGTCGCGATCCAGGCCGTCAAGCAGGCCGAGGACGGTCAGGGGATCATCGTGCGCCTGCGCGAGCACTCGGGGCGCGCGCAGACGAACGTGCAGCTCGCGGCCGGCGCAGCGATCGTCTCGGCGATCGAGGTCGATGGCCAGGAGCGCGAGATCGGCAAGGCGCGCCTTGAAGGTGGCTCGCTCGCGTGCGACCTCGGAGCCCACGAGCTGCGCGCGTTCCGGATTGCGCTCGCGACTCCGCCTGTTCGACACGAGCCGCGAGCGAGCGTGCCCGTGCCGCTCACCTTCGACCGCGACGTGATCAGCACCAACGCCAACCGCGCCGACGGTTTCCTGCCGGCCGAACAGCTGCCCGCGCGCATCGTCGCCGGGGACGCGACCTTCGAACTCGGTCCAACCACGGACGGCGCGCGCAATGCGGTGAGCTGCCGTGGGCAGGAGCTCGCGCTCCCGCTGGGTGTCGAGCGCGTCTACCTCCTCGCCGCAAGCGACGGCAGCTCTGGCAGCGTGAAGGCCGAGTTCGCCGTCGACGGCAAGTCGGTCGTGCGCGACGTGCAGGCCTGGAGCGGGATGATCGGGCAGTGGGACACGCGCCTGTGGGCCGGCGAAACGCCCGAGCTCGCCTACGGGTGGTCGAACAGGCTCGCAGGCATCGTGCCGGGCTTCGTCCAGCCGGCCGAGGTCGCCTGGTTCGCTTCGCACCACCACACGCCGCAGGGCGACGCCTTCTACGAGTACAGCTACCTGTACAAGATCGCGATCGATCTGCCCGCGGGAGCCAAGCTGCTGCGTCTGCCGAAGAACGAGCACGTGCTCGTGCTCGCGGCGTCGGCTGTCTATCCCGCAGCGCGCGTCGAGCCCGCCGCGCCGCTCTTCGACACGCTCGAGGAGCACGTGCAGGATGCGCCTCAGGTCGAGCCCGCCGCGGGTTCCTTCAAGGACGTCGTCGAGGTCGCACTCGAGCCGCGCCTGTACTTCCGCACGGGCCGCATTCACTACACGCTCGACGGCACGCAGCCGAGCGCGAACTCGGCCGTCTACAGCGGGCCCTTCGTGCTCGACCACAAGGCCACGATCCAGGCCGCGGTGCTCGACGACCGCGGCGAGCTCGGACCGGTCGTGTCGGCGAGCCTCGCGGTGAACGACGTCACGCCGCCCTCGGTCGTGCGCGTGCGCCCGGCCTACGAGTCGCCGATCGTGCGCATCGAGTTCTCCGAGCCCGTCTCGGATACGGGTCTCCTGGCAGCGAATTACTCGCTCGAGCCGGCGATCGCCGTGCGCTCGACCAGGCGCGGGACGAGCACGCGCGAGGTCGTGCTCGAGCTCGCCTCGGCACCGCAGATCGGCAAGCGCTACACGCTGCAGGTCTCGGGCGTGAGCGACGCCTCGCCGGCGCACAACACGCTCGCGCCGGCCACGTTCACGCTGCAGGTGCAGGGCCCTGTGTTCGAGCGCAAGGAGATCGCGAAGGAGCAGATGGGCGTCGAGCTGAAGGACGTCCCGAACCTGCCGGTCAAGGCCGGCGACAGCTGGACGCTCAACTTCTTCGTGCGCGCCGACAAGCAGCCCGAGGAACGCACGGTGATCGCCGGTTTCGGCCGCTGCGAGCAACTCGAGGACGGCGCCGCGCGCTACATCGTGAGGTTCCAGCAGGGGATCCAGTTCTGGGCCCACAACCGCGACGTCCCCGGGCGCGTGCAGCTCGAGCTCGGCCGCTGGCAGATGATCAGCGCGACCTACGACGGGACGCGCCTGCGCCTGTACCGCGACGGCAAGCTGCTCGGCGAGCGCGACATCTCGCTCGTGGACGACTCGAGCGTCGTGAATTTCGCCCCGCCCGATCCCTGGGATCAGCGGCACCGCTTCGAGGGCGAGCTCCACGGCTTCACGATCTGGGGCGAGGCCCTGGGCGAGGACGCGCTGCGCTCGCTGCTCGAGAAGGACGCGCCGCGCTGATCGCGGCTCACGCCGGGCGGCGGGCGATCACGAGGTGGTTGTTCGGCTCTTCGCCGAGGTCGCCGAGCGAGAGCACGAGCGCCAGCGGAACGAGCAGCAGCGCGAACAGCGCCTGGAAGGGCAGCAACAGCCAGAAGAGCGCGCCGCGGCGGATCGCGGGGTCGCTCATCCCGTCGTAGCGCGCGGCCTGCAGGAAGAAGAAGAAGGCGCGCGAGGCGAACGTGGACCACACGCCGCCAAGCTCCTCGAGTTCCACGATCTCCAGGCCGGCGCGCTGGAAGGCCTCGCGGATCCAGTAGCGCGAGAAATTGCCGTAGTAGTGCGGCCCCAGGTGCATCGTCGAGGTGCAGGGGATCAGGAAGACCGCCCTGCCGCCCGGGCGCAGCACGCGGCGGATCTCGTTCACCATGCGCAGCGGTTCGAAGACGTGCTCGAGCACCTGCACGCACAGCACCGTGTCGAAGCTCGCGTCGGCGAACTCCATCGCGCAACCGTCGCCGTAGCTGACCAAGACGCGCGCGTCGTCGCTCTCGAGCAGGCGTTCGCGGTCGTGCTCGAGCGTCGTCCAGCGCTCGAAGGAGACGCCCTTGCGCGTGGCGCTGACGAAAAAGTCCCAGCCGCCGACGTCGAGCACTTCGCCGCGGCAGTGCTCGCGCAGCGCGCGGAAGAGCCTGCGCGAACGCAGGTCGCGCAGCGCGTAGAGCAGGCGCAGGAGCGGGGACTTGGGCTTCAACCGCGGACGAGCCTACACCAGCCGCGCGTGCAGCTCACTTGTCGTCCGCGGTGTAGCCCAGGTTCTTGAGTCCCGCGCGCGTCTTCTCGTCGGTCGTCGCGTTGCCCTGGATCTCCGCAGCCGCGCGCGCGACCCACGCCGCGCGCGTGCGCGCGATAGCGTCGCTGGTCGCCTGCTCGGCATCGCCGGGGAGGCGCTCGAGCGGGTGCAACTCGCCCGGATCCGCTCCCAGGTCGTAGCGCTCGCAACTCCCGTCGCTGCCGAGGATCTGCTTGGAATTGCCCAGGATCGCGCACTCGAGCGTGCGGTCGAAGCGCGCGAGCGCAGCACTCTGGCGCACGGCCTCGGGGAAGGAGCCCAGGCTCATCACGGGCCGCTCGAGCGAGGCCGTCAGCAGGCGCTGCGCGGGCAATTCGCCATGCAGGTCGAGGCCGACGCAGCCCGGCTCGGGCTCGAGCTTCAGCGCGCGCAAGATCGTCGGGTAGACATCGGTGATCTGCACCGGGCGCGTTTCCTGTGCTCCCGCCGTGAATCCCGGCCCGCGGGCCAAGAGCGCAATGCGCAGGTTCGCCTCGTACAGGTTGAACACGTGCGAGAGCTGGCCGTGCTCGCCCAGGTTCTCGCCGTGGTCGGAGAGCACGAACACGATCGTGTTCGCCGGATCGGAGTTCGCGTCCACCTGCGCCATCAACGCTGCGGTGATCGAGTCCGCGCGGTGGATCGCGCCGCGGTACAGGTTGCGCAGACGCTCGAGGTCGGCCTCCTCGGGCGGCTGGCCGAGCGCGTAGTTGCGCGTGAGCAGCGCCATGCCCGTGTCGGGGAACAGGCGGTTGACCGCGTCCTCCCACTGCCCCGTGCTGCCGAAGAAGTCGCGCGCATCGCCCGGCCAGTGTGGCAGGTAGGGCATGTGCGCGTCGATCAGGTTGACGAACAGGAAGAAGGGCTTGTCCGCCTTGCGACCGCGCTGGAACCACTCCTTCAGCGCCTGCACGGTTGGGTGCTTCTCGCCCTCCGCGCGCCGGCGCTCGCGGATGTTCCAATCGTCGCGCAAGGAGTCGAACCCGCGGTCGAGTCCGGTCGCGTGCGAGATCCAGTTGTTGTTCGTCAGCGCGACGGTCTGGTAGCCCGCCGCGCGCAGACGCTCGGCGAGCAGCGGCACATCGGCCGCGATGTGCTCGGTCGACTGCGACGCGCGATGGAAGGGTGGTAGCGTTCCGCTGAAGAGTGAGGCGTGCGCGGGCAGGGTCCAGGGCGAGGTGGACCAGGCGCGGTCATAGCGCGTGCCTTGCGCGGCGAACTTCGCCAGGTAGGGCGAGGTCGGCTGGGCGGCGCCGTAGGCCGAGAGGTAGTCCGGGCGCACCGTGTCGAGCACGATGACCACCACGTTCGGACCGGCCGCCGGAGTCTTGCTCTCGGGCGCGCAGGCCAGGCCCAACAGGCCGAGCACGAGCGCCGTGGCGAGGATTCTGCGCATGGCCGGCACCGCCTACTTGTCCTCGCCCGTGTAGCCCAGATCCTGCAGGCCCTTGCGCGAGTGCGGATCCTGGAGCGCGTTGCCCTTCCAGTCAGCACTCCGGCGCCGAGCCTCGAGCGCGCGCTGCGCCTCGAGCACGCGCCTCAGGCGTTCCATCGGTTCGGGCGGCAGCTCCGAGAGCGGTGCCGTCTCTCCCGGGTCGCGGGCGATATCGAAGAGCTCCGAGCCGCCGTCGCCGGCCAGGAGCTGTTTGAATTCGGGCCCGATCGCGGCGCCCAGCGTGTGGTCGTAGCGCGCGAGAACGCCGCTCTGCTGCACGCTCTGGGGGAAGATCCCCATGCTGATGGTCGGACGCTCGAGCCAGCCCGTGAGCGTGCGGCGCTCCGGCAGATCGCCGCGCAGGTCCAGCCCGGTGCAGATCGGCTCGGGCTCGAGGCCCGCCGCGCGCAGCACGGTGGGGTAGATGTCCGTGATCTGCGCCTGGTGTTCCTCCACCACGCCCGCGCCGAAACCCGGCCCGCGCGCGAGCAGCGCGATGCGCATGGTCGACTCGTAGAGGTTGAACATGTGGCTGATCTGCTCGTGCTCGCCGAGGTTCTCGCCGTGATCAGAGAGCACGAACACCAGCGTGTTCTTCGGATCAGCGTGCTGGTCGACGACCGACATCAGCGCCGCCGTGATCGCGTCCACCCGGCGCAGCGTGCCCTCGTAGAGCGCGCGCAGGTTCCCGAGCTCGCGCTCGTCGAGCTTCTTGCCCGTGCCGAACTGCCGGATCAGGAGCCCCGTGCCGTTGTCCGGGAAAAGCTCGGTGATCGCCGCCTGCCAGGCCTCCTTGTTCTCGAAGAAGGGCTGGGCCTCCTCCCAGTGCGAGAGGTAGGGCATGTGCGCCGCGGTCAGATTGAAGAAGGCGAAGAACGGCTTCTTCGGTTCGCGCACGCGCTCGAACCAGCCGCGCAGCGCGTGGATGAACGGATGCTCGGAGGCGCGGGCGCGCAGGCGCTGGCGGAAGCTCCACTCGTCGTGGAATTCCTCGAAGCCTCGGTCGAGCCCGGTCGTGCGGCTGACCCACATGTTGGCCGAGAGCCCCAGCGTTTGGTATCCGGCGTCGCGCAGCCGCTCGGCGAGCAGCGGGACGTCTTGCGCGACGTGCTCGGTCGCCTGCGTCGCGCGATGGTAGACCGGCCCGGTTCCGCTGAAGAGCGAGGCGTGCGCGGGCAGAGTCCACGAAGAGCTCGACCAGGCGCGCTCGAAGCGCGTGCCCTCCTTCGCGAACTCCTCCAGGTAGGGCGAGGTGGGCTTGTCGAAACCGTAGGCCGAGAGGTAGTCCGGGCGAACCGTGTCGAGCACGATCACGACCACGTTCGGACGCTCGGCGTCGGCGGCCTTTCCGCTGCAGGCGGGGAGCAAGGCCGCGAACAACGCCAGCGCGGCGGGGAGGAGGGACGTGCAGGTGCGCGCTCGCATGGACGCATCGTACTCAGCCATGGAAGCTCGCCACCGTTTCGATCACTTCACCTTGCTCCGATTCGGTGAGCGAGTTGAAGAACGGCAGGCGCACCAGGCGGGAGCTCGTGTCCTCTGCCACCGGGCAGTCCCCGGCCCGGCCTCCGTAGCGCTGGCCCATGTCGGAGAGGTGCAGCGGCAGGTAGTGGAACACACCCAGGATCCCTCGAGCGCCGAGGTGGTCGAGGAAGGCCTCGCGCATCGAAGCGCGCGGGAGGAGCATGTAGAAAAGGTGCCAGGACGGATCGCAACCCTCGGGAACGACCGGCAGCGTCGCGCCGAGCTCCTTCGCCCAGCCGGCGAGCTCGCGCGCGTAGCGTCTCCAGATCTCCCCGCGGCGTTTCTGAATGCGCTCGCGCGCCTCGAGCTGTGCAAGCAGGAACGCCGCCAGCATGTCGGTCGGCAGGTAGCTCGAGCCCAGATCCACCCAGCTGTACTTGTGCACCTCGCCGCGCAGGAAACGGCTGCGGTTGGTGCCCTTCTCGCGGATGATCTCGGCGCGCTCGGCGTAGCGCGCGTCGTTGACGAGCAGCGCTCCGCCCTCGCCGCAGGTGAAGTTCTTCGTTTCGTGGAAACTCTGCGTCCCGAGCGCGCCCAGCGTGCCGAGCCAGCGCTGCTTGTAGCGGCCGAAGAGGCCATGCGCGTTGTCCTCGATCACCTCGATGCCGTGTTTGCGACCGAGGGCGAGCAGCGCGTCCATCTCGCAGGCGATGCCGGCGTAGTGCAGCGCGATGATGGCCTTCGTGCGCGGCGTGATCGCGCGCTCGACCAGCTTTTCGTCGAGGTTGAGCGTGTCGGGCCGCACGTCGACGAAGGTCGGCTTCGCGCCGCGCACGGCGTAGGCGTTGGCCGTGGTGACGAAGGCGAAGGAGGGCACGATCACCTCGTCGCCGGGCTGCAGGTCGAGCAGGAAGCCCGTCATCTCCAGCGCGTGCGTGCAGTTGGTCGTGAGCAGCACCTTGTGCGCGCCCAGCGCCTGCTCGAGCAGCGCGTGGCAGAGCTTCGTGTAGTGCCCGTCGCCGGAGATGTGCCCGCGCTCGATCGCGTCGGCGATGTAGCGCTTCTCGTCGCCGGCGAACGAGGGCTTGTTGAAGGGGATGCGGAATCGCGTCATGGGAGGTCGTCGAACCAGAGGTGAAACCACGACTGTACGCGCTCGACCTCGAAGCCGCACTTCCCGTACAGCGATGTTGCGGCCGCATTCCGGCCCTGGGTGACGACCCGCACGCCCAGGCCCGCCTGTGCGGCGCGCGTGAGGGCGGCTTCGACCAGTTCGCGGCCCAGTCCCTGGCCGCGCGTCGCCTCGTCGACGGCGATCAGGCCGATCTCGACGTGCGTTTCGCGCTGGTGGAGCGAGAGGTAGCAAAGCGGGGCTCCCGCAGGCCCGCTCGTGTAGACCGCATCGGCCCAGCCGCGCACGCTCTTCTCGATCCAGGTCGCATAGAGTTCGTCGCAGCGCTCGCGCGCGAAGTGTCCGTCCGCGTAGAAACGCGAGTCCGTGTGCGAGCGCGCGGCGAGCGCGCGCAGGGCCGGGATGTCGACCTCGACGGCGCCGCGGATCCGGCTGGCCGGCGCCACGAGCGCGCGCTGGCCGAGCGCGAGCGTCACGCGCTCGTCGGTGCGCACGGCGCCCGCGTCGAGGGCCTTCTGCGCGTCGTGGGTCCCCGCCGCGAGCACGTACAGGCACCGCACGGCGTGCGCGCGGCAGAATTCGAGGGCCGCGCGCCATTGCCCCGGCGCGATGTCCTCGGCCTCCAGGCTGGCGATGCGCACGCCGAAGAACTGCGTATCCCACTCGAGCGCTCGTGCGACGTTTCTCGGCGCCGCCTGGCTCATGCGCCCCCGATGTGGTCGCGCACCGCGTAGCTCGGCCGGTCCATCATGCGGAAGTGCATGCGCGCGAGGTACTCGCCGATGATCCCCAGTGCGAAGAGCTGCGCGCCAGAGAAGATCGCGATGATGCTCGCGAGGAAGGGGAATCCGGCCACCGGGCTGCCGTGCCGGAAGTAGCTCACGACCACGAACACGAGCACACCCAGGCCAAAGAGCGTGAATGCGAAGCCGATCCAGCTCGCCAGCTGCAGCGGCAGCGTGCTGAAGCCCGTGATCATGTTGAGCGCGTGGACCACGAGCTTGCGGTAGGTGTAGTTCGACTGGCCCAGCCGGCGCTCGTCGTGGCGCACGCGCACGGATGCGAAGCGCGTCGTCGCCCAGGTCAGCAACACGTCGATCGAGACGTACTGGCTCTTGTAGCCCGTGAAGGCCTCGCGCAGGGCGGTACGGAAGACGCGCAGCGCGCTGACCGAGCGCGCTGTCTCGGCTCCCATCGACTTCTGCAGTGCGAGCTTGGTCATCTGCGAGGCGAGGTTGCGCAACAGTCCGTGCTGTTCGTGCTCGGGCGAGCCGTAGACCACGTCGCAGTCCGGCGTCAGACGCGCGAGCAGGCGCGGCAGCTCCTCGGGCGGATGCTGCAGGTCGTCGTCCATGGTCACGATCAGCTCGTGCCTGGCCGCGCGGATCCCGCACAGGATCGCGTTGTGCTGGCCGAAGTTGCGCAGCATGTCGATGCCGCGGATGAAGGAGTGCTTCCCGACCAGCTCCTGGATCACCTTCCAAGAGCTGTCGCGGCTGCCGTCGTTGACGAGGATCAGCTCGAAGCGCGAGGAATGCGCGCGCAGCACGGGCTCGAGGCGCTCGACCAGCCCCGGCAGCGAGGCCTCGCTGTTGTAGGCGGGCACGACGACGGTGATCGTGGGCAGGGCCGGCTCCATGCTGAACGCGGAATCCTACTCGGGGTCCCGGCCCCAGGGAACCGTGGCCAGACGAACGCCTTGTGGCAGCCGCGCCGTCCCTCCAGAATGCACCGAATGCCCGTGCCCTGGAAAACGATCGTGGTCATGCCCGCCTACAACGCGGCGAACACCTTGAAGCGGGTCTATGACGACATCCCCAAGGAGCAGGTGGCCGAGATCATCGTCGTCGACGACTGCAGCCCCGACCGCACCGTCGAGATCGCCAAGCAGCTGCCCGTCACGCTGATCCAGCACGAGCGCAACACCGGCTACGGCGGGAACCAGAAGACCTGCTACCGCACGGCCCTCGAGCACGGGGCCGACTTCGTCGTGATGATCCACGGCGACTACCAGTACGACGCGCGCATGCTCCCGACCGCGATCGAGGTGCTGCGCCACGGCATCTGCGACGTGATCCTGGGCAACCGCATCCGCACGCGCCGCGAGGCGCTCGCCGGTGGCATGCCGAAGTCGAAGTACTTCGCGAACCGCGGACTCACGATCCTCGAGAACATGCTCTCCGGCCAGAACCTGGGCGAGTGGCACTCGGGCTTCCGGGCCTACTCGCGCAAGGTGCTCGAGACAGTTCCCTGGCAGCGCAACAGCGACAACTTCGTCTTCGACTCGCAGTTCCTCGTGCAGTGCGTGCACCTGGGCTTCAAGCTCGGCGACGTGCCCGTGCCGGTGCGCTATTTCGACGAGGCGAGCTCGATCAGCCTGTGGAACTCGAGCGTCTACGCGCTCAAGACGCTCCAGACCTTCGGCAGCTGGCACCTGCACCGCGCGGGAATCCGACATAGTGCGCTCTTCCGCCAACCCTGAGGGGACTCTGCCGCCCTTCGCTGTGCAGGAAATCGGTCGGGCACGCGCAACCTTGGCCTGATCCGAGCGTCTTCCGTGTGGACGCGCCTCTCCCGGGCGCGCCAAGGAGGATCGCCCGATGGAATTTCGCCCAGATCACTGCCCCTGCGAAGAACCCAAATGTGCCGGCTCCGCCGGCTTCCAGTACCAACGCCGCGGCCACTACACGCGCGCCTGCGACGGCCGTCGCGTGCAGCGCTTCCAGTGCAAGGCCTGCAAACGCACGTTCTCGACGTAGACGTTTCGCGTCGACTACGGCCTGAAACGCGTCTCACTCGACGTGAAGATCTTCCTCGCGCTGATCTCGAAGGTGACGCAGCGCCAGATCGCGAAGACCCATCACTGCACGCTGCGCACGGTCGCGCGGCGACTGGATCTCTTCGGCTAGCAAGGCCGCGGATTCCACGAGTGGCGCATGCGCATGCGCGGGATCGCGACGCCCTGGGAGGGGCAGTTCCAGCTCGACGAGCTCGAGACCTTCGAGCACAACCGCCGCTTGAAACCGGTCACCGTGCCCGTGCTCGTGCACAAGCCGAGCTACTGCATCCTGCACGCGGAGGTGGGCACGCTTCCGGCGCGGAAACCGCTCTCGAAAGCGAACCTGGCCAAGCTCGCGCGCTACGAACAGCTCGAAGGCGACGTCAAGCGCAAGAGCGAGTCACGCGAGAAGATGACGCGCTGCTTCGAGTGCTCGCGCGCGTTTGCGATCCGAAGGCGAAGGTCTTCGTCGGTACCGACGAGAAGCACACCTACGGCGTCGCGCTGAAGCGCCTCTTCGGCGAGCGTCTCGTGCACCAGAAGACGCACTCGGCGTGCCGCGCAGCTACAAGAACCCGCTCTTCCCGATCAACCACACCTTCGCGATGCTGCGCGACAACCTGAGCCGCCTCGTGCGGCGCAACTGGGGCGCGTCGAAGAAGCGCGAGAAGCTCGAGAGCCACCTGTGGATCTATCTCGCCTGGCGCAACTACGTGCGGCCGATCACCAACCGCAATCACACGCAGACCGCGGCGATGGTCGCGGGCCTTTGCCCACGGATGCTCGAGGTGACCGACCTGCTCGCGGTCAGGATGTTCGATTCCAAGCGCGCACAGCGAAGGGCGGCAGAGTCCCCTGAGGGGCGCCCCCCCCGGGGCCGCCGGAAACAACTTCCGGCACTGCGATTCCAGTTCTGATCGAACGGGCGCCGATCCCATCGACCAGGGAATGCGTGGAGGTCCGGCAGGCCGTCCGCGCCCGATGGGGAAGACCACTCTCATGCGAGCGGGCTTGGCAGCCCTGCTCCTCGGATTCGCTTCGTGCTGCGAACGCGAACTCGATTCCGTTGCGCCCTGCTATGCAGGCTCGGCGCAAACTCGCTACGAGGGCACGCTCGTGGGCGAGGACGGCGGGCGCATGCTGGCCGAGGGCATCTGGCGTTTCTACTGGAGCAACGGAAAGCTCCAGGCGCTCGGCGAGTTCCGCGATGGCGAACCGCCGGGCGCCGCGGACGAACTCGATGAGCGCACACAGGTCCCGCGCGAGGGCCGCTCCGGCCACTGGCGCGAGTGGAGCTCCGAGGGCGTGCTGCTCTTCGAAGGCTGCTATGTCGCGGGCCTGCGCTCGGGACGCTGGACGAGCTGGTATCCCGACGGGACGCTGCGCGCGCGCGGGGACTACGTCGCCGGCAAGGAGAACGGCGTGCGCTGCACCTGGCACCCGAACGGTGCGCTCGCCACACGCGGGAGCTACGACTACGCCCGCAAGTCCGGCGTGTACCTGGAGTGGGATCCAGACGGCGTGCTGCGCCAGCGATCCGTGTGGGAGCTCGGAGAGCGCGAGGGGCTGGGCTGTGCCTGGGACGAGGCCGGCGTACGGCGCGAGGAGGCGGAGTACCACGACGGCCTGCTCGACGGCACGCGCAGCCTGTGGAACGTGCAGGGTGAGCTCACCTGCATCTCGCGCTACTCGGCCGGTGAGCTCGAAGGCGAGGAACGCCTCTTCCATCCGAACGGACAGGTGCGCGTGTGCGGCAGCTACGAACACGGCGAGCCGATCGGCACGTGGAGGGCCTGGGACGAGGGCGGGACGCAGATCTGGTCGCGCGAGGAGCGGTTGCCGCGCGCCGCGCGCGCTGAACTCGCCGCGAAGCTCGAGAAGCGCCAAACCGGCAAGTAGCGCTCGACGCGGATGCTGTATCCTCCGCCGCGTGGCAAAAGGCAGATCCACTCGTCGCTTTCGCGGTCAGCTGCGCGCGACCCTCGACCGCTGCGCGCGTTGCTTCCTGCACCTGCGCCTGTGCCTGTGCGCGAGCCTCGAGCCGCTGCCGGTCGCGACGCGCGTGGTCGTGCTGCGCCACCGCAAGGAGGCGCACAAGCCGACGAACACGGGCCGGCTCGTGCCGCTCACGCTCATGGGCGGCGAGATCCGCGTCTTCGGCGCACGCGACGAGGAGCTGGACACGACCGGACTCTTCACGGCCGAGCGGCGCACCGTGCTGCTCTTCCCGACGCCCGATTCGCGCCCGCTCGAGAGCGAGGCGGCCGATCCGCGGCCGGTGACGATGATCGTGCCCGATTCGGACTGGCGCCGCGCGCAGAAGCTCGCGCTGCGCGAGGAGAAGCTCGCGGATGCGCAGCACGTTCATCTCCCGAGCGGCCCGCCCTCGATGTACAGGCTGCGCCACCATCCGGATCCGCGCTATCTGGCGACCTTCGAGGCCGTCGCGCGCGCGCTCGGGATCCTCGAGGGCGCGGAAGTGCAGGAGCGGCTCGAGCAGGTGTTCCGCGTGATGGTCGACCGCACCTTGTGGTCGCGCGGCCAGCTCGCCAGCGAGAAGGTCACGGGCGGGCTGCCGGAGCCGATCTAGGAGCTGGTGCGGGAAGGGGGAGTTGAACCCCCACGGGTTGCCCCACGGGATCCTAAGTCCCGCGCGTCTGCCGATTCCGCCATTCCCGCAACGGCGCAGAGCATAGCGCGCGCGCGCGGGCGGCGCTCAGCGCGGCAGCTCGAGCGGCTCGAAGGAGAGCTCGTCGAAGTCGGTGATGCTGTCGGACTTGGTCCACAGGCCCACGCGTCCGCGGCGGAAGTAGGTGTCGTAGGACGTCGCCGTGACCTTGCCGTCGAGCGTCGCGCTGAGCTTGGGGCCTTCGCAGCGGAACTCGAGTGTGTGCCACTGGGTGTCGTTCGTCGGCGCGGGCACGGCGGCGCCGGGCAGCGTCGTGCGCAGGCCGTTCACGGTGCGGAAGATGCGCAGGTCGGCCTCGGCCTGGTTCGCGCGCGCGACGAGATAGTTGCCCGGGTCCTGGTAGTGCAGCACGACGCCTGCCGCGCGATCGGCTTTGCCGCCGGAGTAGCGGAAGCGCACGCGCGCGACGACGTTGGCGGCGTCGAAGTCCTTCGCGATCAACATCGGGAAGCGCGAGCCGGTGCGGTCGTCGTCGGCTTGGCGCACGAAGTGTCGTGAGCCTTCCGCGAGCACCTGCCAATCGCCCATGCGGCCGCGTCCGCCGAGCAGGCTCTCGAGCGCCGCGGGGAGCGCGCTGCCGCCGCTCTCGAAGTCGAAGCCGAGCGCAGTCTTCGTCATCGGCGCGAGCGGCAGGTCGGGGAACTGTTCGTCCTCGTCCTCGTCCTCCGCGGGCCGGTGGCCGATGGTCGCGGCGAGCTTCAGCTCCTGGCCGTCGCGGCGCAGCGCGAGCTCGACCTGCTGGCCGCTGCGGTGCGCGCGCACCGCGCGCGCGAGCGAGGTCTTCGAGTCGAGCACGAGCGAATCCATCCGCAGCAGCAGGTCGCCCTCGCGCAGGCCGGCCGCCTCGGCGCCCGAATCGACGTAGACGTGGTCCACGTGCATGCCGCCGTCCTTGGGCGTCGCGTCGACGCCGAGGTAGGGCACGGGCATCAGCTGCTCGAGCAGCTGGCGCGCGTCGAGGTGCGCGCGCGTCGCCTGCGCATCGATCTGCGCGTCCATCGCGGCCAGCATGCGCAGGTGCAGCACGGCCGGATCGTCCTCGGCGGGCGGCGGCGTGGCGGGTGTCTGGGGAGGGACGAGCAGCAGCAGGAGGGGCAGCGTGGAGGGGAAGATTTGCATGGGATCACTTCTTCGGCGGGAGCAGTGCGGGGAGGCGTTCGCTCAGGAGCGTTGCGCGCGCCGCGTGGCGTGCGCTCGTCTGTGCGACGGTGGAGGTCTGGTTGGGATCGCCGGCGAGCGCGCGCCAGGCTTCGAGCGCCTGCTTCGCGCCCGGGGCATCCGCGTCCGCGCTCTGCGTGAGCCAGCGTTCGAGCGCAGTCTCCGCCGCGTCGTGGTCCGCGCCGGGTCGCGTCAGGCTCTCGACCAGCAGCGGCGCGACGAGCGCGCCCTGGCCCAGCTCGACGAGTGCCTCGGCCGCGGTCTGGCGCAGGTCGGGCGTGTCCGCGCTCTCGAAGAGCGTCCTCAGGGCGTCGATCGCAGGTTGTGAGCCGAGTGCACCGAGGGCGCGTGCGGCGGCGTGGCGCAGCTCGGCGCCGCGGCCCTTGTGCGTGCAGGCTACGAGCGCGGGCAGGCAGTCGCGGCAGCCGATCGCCGCGAGCGCCGTCGCGACCGCCGGCGCGGTGCGCGGCTCCTCGAGCGCCTTCACGAGCTCGGGACAGGCGGCGCTCGCGCGTGCGCCCATGCGCTCGAGCGACTGCGCCACGCAGGCGCGCAGGTGCGGCTCTTCCTCGTGCAGCGCGGCGACGAGCACATCGACGACCCACCACGGGCTGCGTGAGAGCACGAAGCGCGCGTCGTCGACGTGCTTCAGGTCGAAGACGCCCAGATCCGCGACGCGCATCCAGATCTCGGCGCGCAGGGCGGGCGAGGGCTCCTCGCGCGGGACCTTGTGCTCGGTGTCCGCGCTGTTCCACGCGGCGTAGAGCGCGTCGGGATCGTCGAAACCGGCCTCGCGGGCGAGATTCGAGAGCATCGAGAGCGCGTGGTCGCGGATCTCAGGCGTGCGGCCGCCGGTGCCGAGCACGCGCAAGCCGTCGAGGCCCGAGTAGTTCCTGTGCTTGGCGAGCAGCGCGGCGATCCAGATCACCGTCTGCGCATCGGTCTCGTACTTGAGCTGTGCGCACATTCCCGGCACGACGACGTCGCTCGAGAGCCGGCCGAGCTCGAAGGCTGCGGTCTCGCGGATCCACGGCTCGTGCGAGGTCTGGATGTCGACGCGTTTGGCGAGCGCCTCCGCGGAGGCTTGCGTGTCGATCCCGCCGAGCACCTCGATTGCGGAGCGCTTCTCCTCGTCGCCGCTCTTTGCGTCCGAGAGCAGCGCGTCGGCCGCGACGACGGCCGCGTCGGCCGAGCTGGCGATGTCCGCGAGCTCGAGTGCGCGCATCTTTCCCAGCAGGTGCGAGCGATCGACGATCTGGCTGCGCAGCCGCTCGACGAGCTTGGGCTCGAGCGCGGGCGGCTCCGCCGGCTTGGGCAGCGCGGCGAGTTCGGCCTTGTTGACGGCCCTGAGCTCGTAGGTCGAAGAGGGCGTCTGCTCGGACGGTGCCTGCTTGTGACAGGCGCCGAAGAGGCACAGCGCGAACAGCGCGACGAACCTCATGGCCGCAGCTCCAGCTTCTTCACGAGGCGTGCCTCGTGCTCGGGGTCGGGATGCTCGGGATCAGCCCAGTAGGGCTTGAGCGAGTAGAAGAGCGCGACTTCGACCGGAGCGCTCGAGGAGGCCTCGGGGATCGGAATCGTGCGCGTCTCGTGCGCGGGCAGCAGCGTGTCCGGCAGCGCTTCGTGGTGGTACGGGCTGCGGAAACGGTAGACCTGCTTCCAGGGATGCTCGGCACCGTCGAGCGGGCGCCAGAAGACGTCCGCCGCGCGCGCGCGCTCCTCGGTGGGGAAGTGGTGGCCCGCGCCGACGTTCTCGATTTCGACCAGCCAGTGGTCGCCTTGCTTGTGGCCGCGGAAGTCGACGGCACTCCTCACGAGTTCGATGTCGTGGCCGCCGAGCATGGTGTGGTCGCGGCCGGGCGAGCCGTCCGCGCGTTTCTTCATGTGGCAGTCGATGCAGCCTATGCCCTTCGCCGCGTAGTCCGTCGCGCGCCACTGCTTGGTCGTGTCGTGCTGGTCGTGGCACGAGGCGCAGAAGGCCGACGAGCCGAGGTCGCGCAGCGCGGTCGGCGCGCAGGGTGCGTCGGGCACCGTGCGCGTGCCCGCGACGCGGCCGCCAGAGGAGTGGCCCACGGGAAGTTCGTGGCAGGCGATGCAGTCGACGCCCTCGCCGCGGCGCGAGGTGCGCGGCAGCACGCGTTCGGCGATGCCGGTCGCGAACACGGGCTGCGGCGCGTGGCAGTCGATGCAGTCGGCGTTCTGGAAGTCGTTCGAGAGCGCGCGCACCTCCGGATCGCTCCAGGAGAGCGCGTGCCAGGAGACCGACCACTCGTCGTAGATCTGCTGGTGGCAACTGCGGCACTGCTCGGAGCTGGTGAAGTTGGCCGGCGGCTCGGCCTTGGGCGGCGGCGAGTGCAGGATCGCGACCAGCGCGACCGCGGCCAGGACGAGTGCCAGGAAGCCGAGTACGCGTCTCATCGGGGTCCCTCCACGGGCAGGCCGGCTCGCATCCAGAGCGTGCGCGTCGCCAGGCGCTGCACCTCGCGCGGGTCGTGCGTGACCTGCAGCGTCGTGAGCCCGAGGCGCTGCTGCAGTTCCGCCAGGCGCGTGATCAGCGACTCGCGCAGTTCGGCATCGAGCGGGCCGAGCGGTTCATCGAGCAGCAGGATGCGCGGCTCCATCGCCAGCGCGCGCGCGAGCGCGAGGCGCTGCGCCTCGCCGCCGGAGAGCGCGCCGGGCTTGCGCTCTTCGAGGCCGGTGAGCTCGACCAGCGCGAGCAGCTCGGCGATGCGTGCGGGCTGCTTCGCCCTGGGCATCCCGCGCGCGCGCAACACGAAGGAGAGCGTCTCGCGCGCGCTCATGTGCGGCCAGAGCGCACCGCCCTGGAAGAGCATGGCGACGCTGCGTTTCTCGGGCGCAAGGCGCAGGCGCGTGTCCTCGCTCGCGAGCGCGCCCAGGATCGAGATCCGGCCCGTGTCGAGCTTCTGCAGGCCCGCGATCGCGCGCAGGAGCGTGGTCTTGCCGCAGCCCGAGGGCCCGACGATCAGGAGGTGCTCACCGGCCTCGAGTTCGAGATCGATCGGCCCGAGCACGACGCGGCCGCCGAGCTTCACGCTCGCCTTGTCGATGCGCAGGATCGGCTTCGAGCTCATGCGGCTGCCTCCCAGCGCTCGCGACCGAAGGCGCTCCAGAGGATGCCCGGCAGCAGGATGAAGAACACGATCAGCAGCGCGAGCGCCGCCACGAAGTCGTCGCGGCCGAAATGGATCGCGTTGTAGACGCGGAACATCGCCGTGCCGTTCGCGGCGGGCACGAGGATCGCCGCGTCGAGCTCGCGCATGCCGAAGACGAAGACCAGCGCCGCGCCGCCCAGGAGCGAGGTGCGCAGCGCCGGCTGCACGATCCCCGTGAGGCGCCGCAAGGGCCCCGCATTCGCGAGTTGCGCCGCTTCCTCGAGGTGCGGATCGAGCATCGCTGTCGCGCCCGCGCCCGCGAAGATCGGGAAGCAGGCGAAGCGGCCGATGTAGAGCAACACGACCATGGAACCGCTGGCGTAGAACAGGCCCGTCGCGGGGTGGTTCCAGAGCGCGATGTAGCCGATGCCGAAAAGGATCGCGGGCACGGCGAGCGGTGCCAGCACGAGCGGCTCGAGCCAGGCACTCGCGCGCGAGCGCTGCAGCGCGTGGCCGAGCACGAGCCCGGGCAGGAGCGAGATCAGCGCGGCCGCGCTCGAGTAGAGCAGGCTGCGCTGCAAGTCCGCGCGCCCGACCTCGACCGCGCGCGCGAAGGCGGCGCCGAAACCCGCGAAGCTCCAGCCGCGCGGCCCGCCGCCCGCTTCCCAACAAAGGCGCACGAGCGGCAGCGCCGCGGTCAGCGCCACGAGCACGAAGGCCAGCGCGAAGAGCGGCCAGCGCCACGCGCCGAGCGCCAGCGGTTGCGGCCTGCGAAAATCGCCGTCCCAAGTCGCGAGCGATCCGCGCCGGCGCAGCGCGAGCGCGGGCAACAACACGCACAGCGTCAACACGAGCAGCGGCAGCGCTGCCGCGACCGCCTTGCCGGGCGTGTGCACGCTCTGCCAGCTGGCGAAGATCTCGTCGGCGTAGACGTTCACCTTCGAGCCGATCGAGGTCATGTAGTCGGGCACCGCGAAGTCGTTGATTGCGAGCACGAACGACAGGCAGGCCGCGCTCGCGGCCGCGGGCAGTACGAGCGGCAGCTCCATGCGCAGCGCCGAACGCAGGCCGCCGACGAGCAGTGCCGCCTCCTCGCGCCGCGCATCGATGCGCTCGAAGGCGCGGCCGCTGAAGACCGCAACCAGCGGGAAGGTGCCGACACCCAGCACCAGGATGATCGCGCCCGGCCCGCGCAACGCGTCGAACATCACCACCATCGTCATCGCCAGCATCACCGGCGGCACGAGCAGCGGCACGAGGCCCGCGTGGCGCAGGAAACGCGCGCAGGGCACGTCCGTGCGCGCGACCAGGAATCCGAAGGGCAGCCCGAGCACGAAGGCCAGCCCGGCCGAGCCCGCGCCGATCCAGCACGTGCGCACGAGGAGCGAGAGCGTGCGCGCGTCGAAGATCCCGCCCAGGTCGCTGCCGTCGATGCGCGCGAGCATCCACACGATCGGCACGAGGCCCGCGAGGACCAGCAGCGCAGTGCAGAAGAGGACCAGCGGGCGGCTCACGGGACGGTCATCCTGCGCACCTCAGTCGACGAAGAGCTGCTTGAGCACGTCGGCGCGCTTCTCGATCTCCGCGCCGAGCTTCTTGAAGTCGACCGTCATCGGCTTGAACGCCCCCGGCGAGACCATCGAGTCCGGCCTCGGCACCGAGTCGCGCACGGGGATCTGCGCCGAGCGCGAGAAGGCGAGCTCCTTCTCGATCTCCGGCCGCAGCACCCAGTCGACGAAGCGTTTGGCGGCGGGCAGGTGCGGCGCGCCCTTCAGGATCGCGACCGAGTTCGGCAGGAGCAGCGTGCCGCAGCCCTCCTTGTCTGGGTAGACCGCGACGACCGGCGCGCCGCGCTCGAGCGCGACCGCGAAGTCGTCGGTGTCGGTCCAGCCGACGGCGAGCTTGCCGTCGCCGACGAGGCGCGCGACGGCCGCGTTGCCGTTGGTGAGGTCCACCGCGCCGGTCTTCGAGAGCTCATGGATGCGCGTCACGTACTCGTCGGCCTTCGCTTCGCCGAGCGCGAGGTACAGCGCCGCCATGTGCGTCAGCGTCGTGCCCGTGAGCGGCTTGGCCATGATGACCTTGCCGCTCCACTTCGGATCGACGAAGTCCCACATGCTCGTGATCGTGGCGGGATCGGCGAGCTTCGTGTTGACGATCAGGATGTGCGCGCGCGCCGCGAAGCCGTTCCAGCAGCGGTCCGGGTCGCGGAAGAGCGGCGGCAGGTCCTGCGCACTGGGCGAATCGTAGGGCTCGAGCAGGCCGTCGCCGCCGAGCGCCGCCGTGTGCGCGACCTCGTTGTTCCAAAAGACATCGCAGCGCGGGTTCGAGCCCTCCTCGCGGATGCGGGCCACCAGGCCGACCGTCTTGGCCGCCTCGACGTCGAATTCGACGTGGACGTCGAGCCCGGACTCCTTGGCGAAGCGCTGGATCAGCGGCTCGGCGAACTCCTGGTCGAGCGAGCAGTAGACCACCAGATCGGGCTGCTTGCCGCAGCCGGCGAGGAGGCCGCAGAGCAGGAGGGAGAGGACTCGAAGGGTGGGGGCGGCCTTCATAGCCCATGCGATAGGCCTGCGAATCGTCCCGGTCACTGCGCACAAGAGCGATCTGGACCCTACCGCGAGGGCGCAGGTTTGCCGATGATGGCGCCGATGCTCCAACTCGCCCTGGGTGTGCCGGCGATCGCGGGGATGCTCTGGATCTTCGTCTCGGGGCTCTCTGCGCCGCGCACGAAGAAGCTGGCTATCTTCGGCATGATCCCGGCCGGTTGCGCTTTCGGGGCGCTGCTCTGGAGCGCGCTCAACCCCGAGGTCGAGCTCGTCTCGCGCTTCGCCGCCTCGCTGGCCGCGATCGCGGGCGGTTCTGCGAATGCGGTCTGGGTCTCCACGATCGCACTGCCGCGGCGCAGGGTCTGGCTGCGCCTGCTCTTCGTGCCGATGGGGCTGTGGGCGGGAGCGACGCTCTCGCTCTGGTTCGTGCTGCCCGCGCACGGCGTCGTGCTCGAGGTCTGCCTGCTGCTGCTGCTCTCGGCGACGCTCACCTCGTGGTTCCTGCTGCCCTGGTACAGCCGGCGGCCGGAGTACATCGCGCTGGGGGCGCGCAAGCTGCCCTGCGTGCGCTTCGCCTGCCCGCGCTGCGGCACGCGCGTCGACTGGGCGCAGGGGATCTTCGCCTGCACCGATTGCGGCCTGTTCCTGCACGTCGATTGGCCCGCCCAGGAGCGTGAGAACCGGCCCGTGAACGTGCTCGCCGAGCGCAGCATCAAGTTCGAGTGCCCCGGCTGCGGCAAGGCGCGCGAGTGGAAGCGCGGCGAGGACCAGTGCGAGAGCTGCGGCTTGAAGGTCGAGCTGCACTGGAACGAGCATGTGCGCAAATCGCCGCCCGCACCGCTGCCGCCCGAGGCGCCGTCGAAAAGGGAGTGAATCCCGCGCGGCTCAGCCCGCGATCGACTGCGCGACCTCGCGCCGGCGCTGCGTCTCCTGCGCGTTGATGAGCGCGAGGCCTTCCTCGAACGCGCGCGTCACCTCGCTCGTGTACTGCGTGCGGTCGAAGCCGTGCTTGCCGCGAAAGTCGCGCAGGAAGTGGTTGCGCCTGCGGTCGAGCGCGTCCTGCTCGACGATCCACTCGGCCAGCGCGGCCCTCACCCTCTCGAGTCGCGCGTCCTCGAGCCCTTCGGGCCAGAGCGCTCCCGCGAGCTCGCGGCCGCGCGAGGAGAGATCGAGCTCGACCGCGGCCTTCTCCCCCAGGCCGCAGGTGCCGGCCAGCGGCTTCGCGCCGCGCCGGAGCTCCACGCCGGCAGCCTGACGCTCGCGTGAGCGGAAGACGGCCTCGGCGAGGAAGCTCTCGGCGAGCTCGGCGCGCGCCTCGTTCATGCTCAGCAGAACTCGTTGAAGCTCGCGGCGAGCGTCTCGGCGATCTGCTGCGGCTGGCGGCCTTCGATGTCCTGGCGCTGGATCATCTTCACGAGCTTGCCGTCCTTCATCAGCGCGATCTGCGGTGAGCTGGGGCGGTAGGGCTTGAAGAACTCGCGCGCGCGCTCGACGGCGGCGGTCTCCATGCCGGCGAAGACCGTCACGACGCGGTCGGGCTTCTTGCCCTTGTTCATCATCGAGAGCCGCAGCGCGGGGCGCGCGCCGCCCGCGGCGCAGCCGCAGACAGAGTTGACGAAGATGAGCGTCGTACCGGGCTGTGCGACCACCTTGTCGACGTCGGCGGGGGTGAGCAGCTCGCTGGCGCCGAGCGAGGTCACCTCTTCGCGCATGGGCTTGACGAGATCGGGGTCGTACATGGGGTCGGTCTCCGTTCGGGTATGTGGAAGGACGAGCGGGGATTGTAGCTCATGAACGGGCGCGTGACCGCTGCGGCGAGGGCTGCTAGAACGCACCCTCCGATGAAGCCCTCCAAGCACCTCGTGGCATTCGCCGTCCTCGCCCTCCTGAGCGCTGTGTCCCTGTACTCCTGGGGCTGCTCCTCGGTCGCAAACGAGACCCGCAGCTCCGGGTCAGGAGCGCTGGCGCCCACGGCCTCTGCCGACGAGCCGGACGTGATGCAGAGCGTCTTCTGCGCCAAGTGCCACCCCAACCAGTACGCCGAGCATGAGCAGAGCACGCACGGCCGCGCGTTCACGGACGAGGAGGTGCGCCTGGCCACGGCGCGCTTCAGCCACCAGGACTGCATCATCTGCCACACGCCGCGGCCGATCTTCGAGACCGGCATCGGGATGAACCCGATGAAGCGCATGTACGACCTCGAGGAGGGCAACACGTGCATGACCTGCCACTGGCGGCCGGGCTACGACTACGGCCAGTTCGGCGGCGGCGCGCAGTGCAAGACGGCCTTCGCGCCCGCGGTCGGCACGGTCGAGGCCTGCGCCTCCTGCCACCGCAACCACGGCACGCCCTTCCAGTGGGAGCAGGCGCCCAGCGGCAAGCTCGCCGGCCGCGTGTGCATCGACTGCCACATGGCGGGCGTGACGCGCGCGGTCGCGGTCGGCGGACCGGTGCGCGAGACGCACAGCCACGTCTTCCCCGGCGGCCGCAACGAGGCGCACGTGCGCCGCGCCTACGCCTACGAGGCGAAGATCGAGGGCAACACCGCCGTCGTGACGATCACCAACAAGGGCGCGGGCCACAACTTCCCGACCGAGCTGAAGCAGCGCGCCGTCGAATCGCTGGTGATCGTGCGCGACGCGCAGGGCCAGGAGGTCGCGCGCTCGCGCATGACCTTCCGCGATCCCTACAAGCGGCCCTACGGCCTCGAACTGCCGGTCAACACGCAGATCCCCAGTGGCCAGTCGCGCGAGCACCGCGTGCCGATCGGCGTCGCGGGCGGCACGGTCGAGTGTCAGCTCTTCTACAAGCTCTACTTCCCGATCGAGGACGAGTACCCCGACCTTTCGCGCCAGCTCGAGACGCGCACGCTGCCCTTCAGCGGCCTCGCGCCTTCGACCGAGGAGGTCGTGAGCGATCCCGAGGTCGTCGCGAAGACGCCCGGCAACATCGCGCCGGAGCTCGCGGGTGCGGCGAACCTGGTCGACTTCGTGCGGCCGAAGATCGGCAAGGTCGCGGTCGACATCCCGCAGGGCGACTCGCCCGAGGATATCCAGAAGCTCGTGCAGCTGTTCCAGTTCCCCGTGCCCGAGGCCAACGACAAGGCGCGCGCGCGCCTCACGGAGCTCGGCGCGAAGGCCGTGCCCGCGCTGATGGAGGGTCTGGGCTCCTGGGACAACAAGACCTTCAACCAGTCGATGCAGGTGCTGCAGCAGATCGGCGCGCCCGCGATCCCCGCGATCGAGAAGGGGCTCTCCGACTCGCACCTGTACGTCCGGCGCTGGTCGCGCGAGCTCGCGATGCGCATGAAGATCCAGAGTGCCGCCGCGCAGCAGAGCCTGCTCGCGGGCCTCGCGATGGAGAATGCGCTCGACCGCGCCAGCTCGGCGTTGGCGCTCGGATCGCTCAAGGTCGCCTCCGCCGCGCCGCAACTGCGCAAGCTGCTCGAGGACACCGATCCCGACGTCGTGCGCGCCGCGGGACTGGCGCTCGCCCAGCTGGGGGCGAAGGATGCCACCGATGCGATCCACGGCGCGCTGGTGCGTGCGCACTACCCCGAGATCCGGCGCGATCTCGCTGCCGCGCTCGCGGATCTGGGCGACGCGCGCGGGATTCCCGCGCTGACGGGCGGCCTCGACATCGCGGACGACCTCGTGCGCGAGAGTTTCTTCGACGCGCTCTACGCGGCGACGGGCATGTTCGAGGGCTACGAGCCGCTCGCGCCGCGAGCCGAGCGTCTGGCGGCGATCGCGCGCATCGAAGCGCGCTGGGCCAAGACGGGCGGCCCCGAGAAGCTCCTGCCGCGCGCCAAGCTCGATCCGAAGAAGGCCGCGCGCGCGCTGAAGCTCGTCACGAACCTCGGCGGCAGCGACATGGGTCCCTCGACCTCCGACGATGACCAGGCCGCGCTGAACGAGCTCGTGGACATCCACGAGGATGCGCTGCCGGCACTCATGCACGGATTGAAGTGGGCGCCGGGCTTCGCCGACAAGCGCGTGCTCGTGTGCAACGCGCTGGGTCAGATCGGCGACGAGCGCGCGGCGCCGGCCCTGTGCTACGCACTGCGCGATCCGGTGCTCGCGACCGCGGCCTGGGCCTGCTGGGCGCTCGAGCGCGTGGGCGAGAAGGATGCGATCCCGGCGATCACGCGCTACCAGCAGCGGTTGCGCGCCGCGGCGGTCGCGGGCCAGATCCCGCCCAACGCCGGCTCGCCCGAGATGCTCCTGCTGCAGGCGGCGCGCGCGCGCCTGATGCTGGGCGACGAGCACGCGCGCTCGGAGGTCGTCGCGGGGCTGCTCTCGCGCGACGAGGGCGCTCGTCAGCTCGCGCTCGACGCGCTGCGCAAGCGCTACCAGGACGACAAGGGCTACGACCCGCTCGCGCCCGAGGAAGAGCGCGCCGCGGCGGTCAAGCGCTGGCTCGAGTGAGGGTCGGGGCGGCCGCCTGTCGCTCGTCGGCCCTCGCGAGTGCATCGCGGACAGGGGGATGCGTGCGAAAAACCGGAATGAGACTTGCTCTCTCTCTCTCTCTCTCTCTCTCTCTCTAGACTACGCTGCGTTCTGTTCGGTCACACCTTCCCTGGAGACCCAATGAGGATCAGAAGTTCTCGCGCCTACGCATTTTCACGTTCTGCCACGCAGCGGGCCTGCTCGTGGCAATCGCTCGGGCAGTCTCATCTCAGCCGATCCACTGGAACAGCTCGTGTGGAGCTGGAGCGATGAAGCGGACCGCACTGATCCTTCTGGCGCTCGTGTGCGTGCTGTCCACCGCCGTCCTCCTCCTGCTGAACCCTCACGTGGGATTCGAACCCTCGCGGGGTTCCGTTGCCGAACCCCAACAACGCCCCTTCGAGTTGCAGGCGCAGAGCAACCGGGCTTCGGTCTCTGTCTCTGATGGTCATGAAGATTCGGCGAAAGCTGGCTCCGATGGAGACTCAAGCGACGCCAATGGCATGAGAGACCCTCTCGATGATTCCAGCGAGGCGCCTCCCAGCCCGACAGACTCGCTCGATGTGGCTCGCCGCAAGCTCATCAAGCGCATGATTCGTGAAGCCCAGACCGCGGCTCCGTCCGATCCCGGCCGCCTTGCGAAGCTTCGAACAGCGCTCTCCTTATCCATAGCGACGATCATGGACAAGAGCGGAACCTCAGTAGCGATCCCTTCTGGGGAGAAGTTTCACACTGGTCTGCACTCAGACCAACAGGGATTCGTCAACTCTGGGCACTACTACAAGTTCAGGTCCGCGGAGTTTCCCGAGTACAAGGCCGCGTTGGAGTTCGTTGCGCCCACAGCATCCGACAGCGGGGACAATGCTGGTGCGACTGGCGGTCACATGGAATTCGAAGAACTGGTAGAGCTGGTCAAGTACCGGGCTCTATCTGCGGTGTCGTTGATTTCCGAGTCCAAGTAGCAAACCAAGGAGATTCGCATGCTTCCCACGCGTTCGCTTGTTGCAGGATTGGTTGGCGTCATGTGGGCTTCGTTTGTGGCACCTGTCCACGCCCAGGAAGGAACGCCTTGTGCCCAGTTGTGCGAGGCAAATCTCGTGATCATCGTCACGGGTACTGGCCCGCAGCCTCCTGGCCTCACCATCTACACGATTCCGCCGACCAATGGCCTCGGAAATGATCTGTGCCAAACATGCACCGCTTGCTCGGGCCGACTGGCCTGGGATTTCGTGACGACCTACGGGGAGTGCATATCCACGCTCGATGGAGATGACGACCCCTCGACCATTCCTCCGCCGGTATGGACCCCGCCCAGTTCCACTCCGACGCCGCCTTCAAACCAGTATCGGCTGCGGAGCATCTGCGATGATGACACGCCCGATGAGGCACATCTCGTGACCGGAGACTGTTCCCAGCTCCCAGCCCACTATCTCTACGGGGTGGAGGCTCAACTGTATTGCCTCTGCAATCCCCAACAGCACTGATCGAAGTGCTCTCGCAGGAGGTCGGTGCGGCGCATGGCGCTCGACGCGCTGCGCAAGCACTACAAGGACGACAAGGGCTACGACCCGCTCGCGCCCGAGGAAGAGCGCGCCGCGGCGGTCAGGCGCTGGCTCGAGTGAGGGTCGGGGCGGCATGATGGGGGCATGCTGAGTGCCCTCCTCCTCGCCGCACTGTCCACTCCCGCTCCCGCCGCCGACGTCGCGCAGATCCTGCGCGAGCGGCTGCCCGCGCTCGTCGCCTTCTACAAGGAGCTGCACGCCGCTCCCGAACTCTCGCTGCACGAGGAGAAGAGCTCCGCGCGCCTCGCGGACGAGTTGCGCAAGCTCGGCTACGCAGTGACCGAGCACGTCGGCGGCTACGGCGTCGTCGGTGTGCTCGAAAACGGCCCGGGCCGCACGCTGCTCGTGCGCTGCGACATGGACGCGCTGCCGGTCGAAGAGAAGACGAGCCTGCCCTACGCGAGCCACGTCAAGGCGCAGCTCGACGGCAAGGAGGTCCCCGTCATGCACGCCTGCGGCCATGACATGCACATGAGCGTCTGGCTCGGCACGGCCGAGGTGCTCGCGCGCACGAAGGAGCAGTGGAAGGGCAAGCTGATCCTGATCGCGCAACCCGCGGAGGAGAAAGGCGTCGGCGCGCAGGCGATGCTCGCGGACAAGCTCTTCGAACGTTTCGGCAAGCCGGACGGCTGTCTCGCGCTGCACGTCAGTCCGTTCTTCGCGGCCGGCACGGTGGCGCTCTGCCCCGGCTACGCGCTCGCGAACGCCGAGAGCTGCGACATCGTGGTCCACGGACGCGGCAGCCACGGCTCGATGCCGCACCTCTCGATCGATCCGATCGTGATCGCGTCGAAGATCGTGCTCGGCCTGCAGACGATCATCAGCCGCGAAAAGGACCCGCGCCAGCCGGGTGTCATCACGGTCGGCTCCTTCCACTCCGGCACGAAGCACAACATCATCCCGGACGACGCGCACCTGCAGCTCACGATCCGCAGCTACGACGACAAGGTGCACCAGGCGCTCAAGGACGGCATCGTGCGCGTCAGCCAGGCCGAGGCCGGCGCCGCGGGCGCGCCCGAGCCCGAGGTGACTTTCTCGGAGGCCATCCAGTCAACCTACAACGATCCGGTTTGGTGCGCGCACCTGCAGGATGTCCTTGGCAACGCGATCGGGAGCCGCAACGTGTTCGAGAGCGAGCCCGTGATGGGTGCCGAGGACTTTGGCCTCTTCGGCCGCGCCGGCGTGCCTGCGGTGATGTTCTGGCTCGGCGCACCCGCCCGCGCACGCCTCGAGGAGGCCAAGAAGTCCGGCGAGGTCCTGCCCGGGCTGCACACCCAGGGATTTGCACCCGATCCTGAACCCGCGCTCGAGGCCGGTGTTCTCGCGATGAGTGCGGCGGTGAGCGACGCCTTCGCGAACGGGATTCCCGCGCAGAAGAAGTAGCGCGCTTGCGCGCGGCTACTTCGGCGTGCGCGCCGCGGGCTGTGCGTCGAGCAGCGCAAACTTCTTCTCGAGCAGCGTCGCAGCGCCGATCGGAACGGCGCGGTTCGTGAGCTCCGTCGCGAGGGCCGAGAAATCGGTTCGGTCGCCGTTGCTGTCGAAGCCGATCTCGAACCTGCGCTGCGGCGGCTCGCAGAAGCGCAGCTGCGTGTGCTCGGGCCCGACCTCGCAGCTCGTCATCTGGTCGAACCAGGCGTAGTACTCGGCCTCCCGTTCGCCTTTGGATCCCTGGCGGATCCACTGCAGGCAGCGCGCCGCGTTGGCCTCGGTCATCGGCGCGTCGATCACGAAGGCCTCGTTCTCGATGCGCAGCCACTCGTGTCCGTCCGCGACCGCCTTGTGGAACGCGTCGTAGGTGCCCTGGTCGAAGATCGGGAACTCCGACGCGAGCGGCTTGGCCCAGGACGCCTCCCGCGCGCTCGCCCGGTTCATGAACGCGTTCAGCAGCTTCAGCATGCGCTGGACGTGCGAGATGCGCGTCAGGCGCAGGAAGGACAGACGCTTGCGCTCGTCGACGAACATGTGCGTGTCCTCGACCTTCACGTTCGCGGCGAACTCCTTCAGGTCGCGTTGCTCGCGCTCCATCCCCTGCGCCGCCTCGGGGAGCGGCTTGTCGAAGTCGAAGCTCACGAGCCCGCCCTCCGGCGGATAGCGGCGGGCCCCGTTCAGGGAGTGCAGCAGCGCCTCGACCGCCTTGGGATCGGGGACGTCGCCGGCATCGATCCCGTACTCGACCTCGAGCACGAGCAGCGCGTCCTCCTCGGCCAGGTAGCGCGCATGGAGCTCCTGCCGCGCGACCGAGTAGTCGCTGCAGCCAGCGCAGAAGAGGAGCGCGAGCGCCCCGAACGCGAGCGTGATCAGTCTGTGGATCATGGAGGCCTCCATCCCACGCGGGACGTGCGCAGTCTAGCGGGCGAGCGCGATGGCACCCAGGCGTTCGCCTGCGTAGTCTGGGCCGGATGCCGCGCACGCCCCGCATCGGGATGGCGACCTACGGACCCAACGCCGCGGGCGATCTGACGCTCGGCGTGCGCTACGTCGAGTGCGTGCGGCGCGCGGGTGGGACGCCGCTGCTGCTCCCGCCGGGCGAGCCGCAACTCGAAGAGTCGCTCGCGGGTTTCGACGGCGTCGTCCTGTGTGGCGGGCCGGACGTCGAGCCCGGGCGCTACGGCGGCCGCGCACATCCCGCGATCGTCGAGCTCGATCCCGCACGCGACGCGAGCGAGTTCGAGCTCGCGCGCCTGCTCGTCGAGCAGCGCATTCCGACGCTGTGCATCTGCCGCGGGCTGCAGCTGCTCAACGTCGCGTTCGGAGGGACGCTGGTCGAGCACCTGCCCGACGAGGTCGGCACGCGCGTCCCGCACGATGGCGTGGGCGGCGCGTACGTGCTGCACGAGGTGCGACTCGAGCCAGGCTCGCGCCTCGCGGCGCTCCTCGAGCGCGCTTCGATCACGTCCGCCTCCTCGCACCACCAGGCCGTGCGCGCGCCGGCGCCGGGCTTCGTGGTCGCGGCGCGTGCTCCCGACGGCACGATCGAGGCGCTCGAGCACGCCCAGCACGAGCAGCTGATCGCCGTGCAGTGGCATCCGGAGTACACCGCGCACACGGACGCGCTGCAGCAGCGCCTCTTCGACGAATTCGTGCGCTGGACACGCTGAACCCAGGAGAACCGATGAAGATCCCCGTCCTGCTCCTCGCCCTGTGCGCCGCCGGTTGCGGCTCGAAGGCCCCCGAGTCCGCCGGAGCCAGCGCGCCCGTGCGCGTGATCCGCTCGATGCAGATCTCCGAGAAGGAGACGAGCCACCTCGGCTTCGAGTCGAAGCATGCCAAGGGCTCGATCGCGATCGCGGTCGGCGTGCGCATCGACTACACCTCGACCACCACCAACGGCAGCACGCGCCAGCTGCTGACGCTCGACGGCAAGGCGCTCGAGTTCGAGGGGCCGGAGCTCCTGATCGGCGGGAAGAGCTTCGGAAAGCTCGCGGGCGAGGTCGCCGTCGTGATCGAGCCGGGCAGCGTGACCGTCAACGGCGAGAAGCGCGGCGAACTCTAGCCCGTCGTCGGCCAGAGGTGCTCGCGCTGGTGCTCCATCTCGCCCAGCAGGCGCCGCAGCACCTCGTGCTCGCCGAGCAGGAACAGCGCGTCGAAATTCAGCTGGCAAACCGCGCACACCGGCCGCACGCCGCGGTAGCTCATGATGTGCGCGTCCTGCAGCGCTACATCCTCGAGTCCGAGCTCGCTCGCGTGCATCGGCGTGCCGTCTTCCTGGAAGCCGAAGAAGGCCTTCACCTCCGCGCTCGTGCGGCGGCAGACGTAACAGTGGTCGGCGCCCGAGGCGCGATCGAGGGCGGCGAAGTACTCGTGGAAGCGGTCGTCGATCGGCGTCATAGCAGCTCTCCTTCCGGAACCCTCTCGACCTCCAGCGGCCGTTCCGCGCGCGCACCCAGGCCGTAGACGAGCTTCACGAGCTTCGGCCCGAAGGCGCGCTGCACCTCCGCGAGTTCATTCTCGAGCGCCGCGGTGGACTGTCCGCCCTCGGGGATCACGATCGCCGCGACGCCGTTCCCACGCTGCGTCCGCGCGACGGCGCGCACGAACAGACCCGGGAAGCGCCCGATCTCCGCCAGTTCGTCGCCGACGAGTTCGGCCGCCTCCTTGTGCAGGTGCGCGAGCATGAAGTCGACGCGCGCCTCGTCGAAGAGGCGCTCGAGATCGGGCTCGATGAACTCCTCGAGCACCTTCTGCCCGCGGCCGGCGTGGATCATCGATCCGTGCGGCTGGATGTGGCGGAAGTGGAAGGCGAGGAAGCGGTCTGCGATGCGGTACGAACCCTTGCGCGAGCGCAGCGGATCGGGATCGGTGAGCGGGACCTCGCGATCGACCAGCTGCAGTTCGCGCAGCGTGGTCAGGTACTTGTTCGCGGTGGTGGAGTCGACGCCGACCGCGAGCGCGATGTCGCCGACCTTGTCGCAGCCGCGCGCGATCGCGGCCAGGATGCTGTTGTAGGTCGCGGGCGTCGTGAGCTCGCTCTTCAAGAGGAACTGCACCTCGTCGAAGAGGTAGCCCTCCGGGCGCAGGCACTCGCGGTAGACGTTCTCAGCGAGCGTGCGCCCGGTCTCGAAGCGCCGCAGGTAGGCCGGCATCCCGCCCAGGATCGCGTAGGCGAGCACGCGCTCGCGCACCTTCCACTCCGGGAAGAAGCCCAGCGCGTCCATGGGCGAGAGCGGCTCGAGCCGACGCTGCGCGGTGCGCCGGCCGAAGAGCGGCGAGCGTTCGGCGAGCACCTCGTTCTCCATGAACGAGACCTGGCTGCCGCACAGGACGAGCAGCAGCTCCGAGCGCTTGCCGCGTGTGTCCCAGAAACGCTGCAGCTGCGAGGTCAGGCCCTTGGTGCCCTCGCACAGGTAGGGGAACTCGTCGAGCACGACCACCAGGCGCTGGTCCTTCGCGCGCTCGGCCGCGACGTTCAGCGCGGCGGTCCAGTCGGGGAATTCGACGTTCGCGAGCATCGCATCGTCGAGGGCCGCGGCGAGTGCGTCGCGGAAGGCGCGCAGGTTGTCCTTCTCGCGCACCTGCGCGGCGAGGAAGTACACGGCGCGGCGGCTGCCGCAGAACTGCTGCAGCAGCTCTGTCTTGCCCACGCGTCGGCGACCGTAGAGGACGAAGAGCTCGGGCTTGCCCGAGTCGTGGAGCTCTTCGAGGAAGGCGAGTTCGCGGTCTCGTCCGAGGAACATGGGGTCCTTATACCGATGCGTATTATACGATCAAGTATAATAAAGAGGCCCCGAGACAGGCCCAAGGGCTGCCTGCGGGGCTCCCGCGCAGGGTTGCTCAGCGCTTGGGGGTCGAATGGGGGGCGGGCTTGCGCTTGGGCAGGCGCAGCGCACCACCGTTCGGCGGGGTGTTCTGATTTGCGACTTCCTTACCCGCGAGCAACTCGTCGAGCGCCGCGGCCAGGTAGGCCTGCGCCTTTTCGGCCTTCTCGCCCTTGGGGTCATCGTCGACCGCGCCCGTGTAGCGGACAGCACCCTTGCCGTCGAGGACGAAGACCTCATCGAGCGCCGACGCACCCAAGCGCTCCGCGAGGATCGCGCCGTCGTCGAGCAGCACCGAGAACGGCGCGCCGCTCTTCTTCAGCGCCTCGGCGATCGCCTTGGCATCCTTCGATTCCCCGGGGACCGGGTCGAGGCCGAGCACGGCGACGTTCTTCGAGGCGTAGTTGGCCGCGAGCTTCGCGAGGCGCTGCATCTGGACCGACTTGGCATTGGTGGTGGACCACATCACGAGCACCAGGACGCGGCCGCGGTACTGCTTGATGGTGTGGGCGTTGCCCGCGCAGTCGCTGAGCGAGGTCGCGGCGTCGATCTCCGTGCCGATGGCGATTGGTCGCGGGCCCGAGGGGGCCGGGTGCTTGTCGGGGGAGTCCGCGGAGTCCTTCTTCTTCTCCTGCTTCGGAGGCTCCTTCTTGCCGTCGAGGGGCGAGGCGAGGAGCGGTGCGGAACAAAGGCCGAGCGCGAGGAGCGCGCAGAGGAGCGGGGTCTGCTTCTTCATCGAATGGGGAGCGCGGGCGGGGAGACCGTGCGCGCTACCGGAGGCGGTGCGCGACGCGTGCTGTACCACAGGGCGGAGGCGCTGTAACCGGCGAGGAGGCAGGCCTGCGCTCGAGAGCGCAGCTCCCGATCAAAAAAGTGCGAGGGCCGAGGCTAGTTCACCTCGACCCCCACTCCAGGAAACCCCGCACGGTCGCTTGCTCGTTGCTATCCCCCGATCCGCGCCGGGCTCCCGGGATCTACTTCTTGCCCGCGGGCGGCGCCGGCGCCTTCTTTCCCTCCGCGGCCTTCAGCGCGGCGCCGTTGGGCGCGGTCGTCGGCGTCGGGGCGTCCTTGCCCTCGACCACGGCGCGCAGCGCCGCGGACAGGTAGTCCTGTGCCTTGTCGGCCTTCTCGCCCTTCGGGTCATCGTCGATCGAACCGCTGTAGCGCAGCACGCCCTTGGCATCGAGGACGAAGACTTCGTCGAGCGCCTTCGCGCCGAGGTGGCCAGCGAGCCGGCCTTCCTTGTCGAGCAGGACCGGGAAACCCACAGCGTTCTTCGCGACAGCGGCCTCGACAGCCTTCACGTCCGTGGCCTCGCCGGCGACGGAGTCGATGCCGATCACGGTGACGTTCTTGCCCGCGAACTCCTGCGCGATCTTGGCCAGATGCTTCTGCTGCGCGTCGCCGGAGCTGGTGGAGGACCAGAAATCGAGCACGACGATCTTCCCGCGGTATTCCTTCAGCGCGTGCGCCTTGCCGGCGGGATCCTCGAGTGCGATAGCGCCGTCGACTTCGGCGCCGATCGCGGCGGTCTTGGCAGCCGGGGGCTGCTTGTGTTCGGGCGGCTTGGGCTTGGGCTGCTCCTTCTTCGGAGCTTCCTTCTTCTTCCCGGTCTGGCCTCCCATGTTCGCGGCGAGGAGCGGGGACGCGCAGACGACGAGCATCGATGCGAATGCAATCGCAGGGCGAAGGTGTTTCATGGCACGCGAAATTCGCGAACGGGGGAGTGGATGGGCCAGCGGAGCTTGGGTGTCGTAGAGGAGAGAGTCAGCCCCGCCGGCCCGAGCCGAAGTGGCTGACTCACCTACGAATCCCTCGCCGGATGTTGGAGCGCGCCGCAAGAATCTGAGCGGCGCTCCCGGCCCTGGGCAGCGCTTCAGGCTCCTGCCAACTCCGCTTCTACCGGCTCCTGCGGCTTGGCGCGCACCCGGAAGGCGCCGTTCTCGAAGTCCACCCAGGCGAGGTCGCCCGGCCGCAGCTTGCCGGCGAGGATCTCGTCGGCGAGCAGGTTCTGCACGTGCTTCTGGATTGCGCGCTTGAGCGGCCGCGCGCCGAACTCGGGGCTCCAGCCCTCCTGTGCGAGCTGGTCGCGCGCGGCGGCGGAGAGCAGCAGCTTGATCTCCTGCTCCGCGAGGTGCTTCTCGATGCGCTTCACCTGTACGTCCACGATCTTGCGGATCTCCTCGCGCGTGAGCGCCTCGAAGACCAGCACGTCGTCGAGCCGGTTGATGAACTCGGGCCGGAAGAACTGCCGCACCTGTTCCTCGTTGCGCAGGTTGCTCGTCATCAGCACGAGTGTCTGCGTGAAGTCGACGCTGCGGCCCTGGCCGTCGGTCAAGCGCCCGTCGTCGAGCAGTTGCAGCAGCACGTTGAAGACATCCGGATGCGCCTTCTCGACCTCGTCGAGCAGGATCACGCTGTGCGGCTTGCGGCGCACCGCTTCGGTGAGAGCTCCGCCCTCCTCGTAGCCGACGTAGCCCGGAGGCGCGCCGATCAGGCGCGAGACGGCGTGCTTCTCCATGTACTCGCTCATGTCGATGCGCACGAGGTTCTTCTCGTCGTCGAAGAGGAACTCCGCCAGCGCGCGCGCGAGCTCGGTCTTTCCGACGCCGGTCGGGCCGAGCAGCAGGAACGAGCCCAAGGGGCGCGTGGTCTCCTGCAGGCCCGCGCGTGCACGGCGCACGCTCTCCGCGATGGCCTTGACCGCGGCCTTCTGGCCGATCAGGCGCTCGCCGATGCGCGCTTCCATGTGCACGAGCTTGTCGCGCTCGGTCTCGAGCAGGCGCGTGGCGGGGATGCCCGTCCAGCGGCTGACGACTTGCGCGATCAGCTCGGCGTCCACGGCCTCGGGCAGCAGCGCGCCGGCCTTTTGCACGACGGCGAGCTTGGCGACGTTCTCCTCGAGCTTCTTCTGCGCCTCGGGCAGTTCGCCGTAGCGCACGCGCGCGACGCGTTCGTAGTCGCCTTCGCGTTCCTTGCGCGTGGCTTCCTCGCGCAGGCTCTCGATCAGCATCTTTCCGGCGCGGATCGAGGTGATCAGCTCCTTCTCGTTCTGCCAGCGCGACTTGAGCGCCGTGGTCGTCTCGCGCAGCTCGGCCAGCTCGCGCTCGATCTCCTGGATACGCCGTGGCGCCTCGCGCGACTCCTCCTTGGCGAGCGCGGTCTTCTCGATCTCGAGCTGGCGCACGCGCCGATCGACGCTGTCGAGCTCGGGCGGCATCGAGTCGATCGCCGAGCGCAGCTGCGCGGCGGCCTCGTCGACGCAGTCGATGGCCTTGTCGGGCATGAAGCGGTCGGTGATGTGGCGTCCGGCCAGGCGCGCGGCGGCGACGAGCGCCGCGTCGAGGATGCGCACGCCGTGGTGCACCTCGTAGCGCTCCTTCAAGCCGCGCAGGATCGCGATCGTGTCCTCGACACTGGGCTCGCCCACCATGACCGGCAGGAAGCGCCGCTCGAGCGCCGCGTCCTTCTCGATGTGCTTGCGGTACTCGTCGATGGTCGTCGCGCCGATGCAGTGCAGCTCGCCACGCGCCAGCGCCGGCTTGAGCATGTTGGCCGCGTCGACAGCACCCTCGGCGCCGCCCGCGCCGATCAGCGTGTGCAGCTCGTCGATGAAGAGGATGATGTTGCCCTGCGCTTCGGCGACCTCGTTGAGCACGGCCTTCAGGCGCTCCTCGAACTCGCCGCGGTACTTCGCGCCGGCGAGCAGGGAGCCCATGTCGAGCGCCATGATCTTCTTGTGCTTGAGCCCCTCGGGCACGTCGCCCGCGACGATGCGGTTGGCGAGGCCCTCGGCGATCGCCGTCTTGCCCACGCCCGGATCGCCGATCAACACCGGGTTGTTCTTGCGCCGGCGCGTCAACACCTGCGTCACGCGGCGGATCTCGGCGTCGCGGCCGATGACCGGATCGAGCTTGCCAGCGGCAGCCTCCGCGGTGAGATCGCGCGCGAACTTCGAGAGCGCCTCGTGCGTCGCCTCGGGGTCCTGCGTGGTGACCTTCTTGCCCTTGCGCACCTCCTCGATCGCAGCTTCGACGCGCTCGGGTGCGAGCTTGCGCGCGGCGAAGAGTCCCTGCACCTCGGGCCCGCCCTTCTTCGAGAGCGCGAGCAGCAGGTGCTCGGTCGAGACGAAGGAGTCGCCCAGGCGCTTCATCGCGGCATCGGCCTCCTGCAGCGTCTCCGCGGTGGTGCGCGAGAGCGCCAGCTGTCCGCCGCTCGCACGCGGGAGCTTCGCAAGTTGCTGGTCGATCTCGCCCGCGAGCGCCTTGGGCTCGACGCCGAGCTTGCCGAGCATCGAGGCCATCACGCCCTCGGGCTCCTCGAGCAGCGCGCGCGCGAGGTGCAGCGGCGTCAGCTCGGGATGGCCGGCCGCCTGCGCGGCGGTCTGCGCGGATTGAAGGGCTTCCTGCGACTTGCGGGTGAAGTGCTCGTACATGGGTGGTTCCTCGTTTCGAAAGGGCAGCCCACGAGTGCAATGCACATGCCACGCGCGAACGCAGGCGTGAGGGGCGCGCTAGGGGGCCAGGAGGCCGAAAATCCGCCCGAATGGCGGCGTCTGGTGCCAATCCGGCAGCGCCTAGCGGGGGCTCAGATCAACTTGCAGGCGCGCAGCGTCGCCTCGAGCTGCGCGCGCGTGTCGAACTGCATTTGCGCGAGCGGCAGGCGCACTTCCTCGCGCAACTTGTGCATCAGTGCGAGCGCGGTCTTCACGGGCACCGGGTTCGACTCGAGGAACAGGTCGCGGCACAGAGGCGCGAGCTCCTCGACCAGGCGCGCCGCCTGGTTCGAATCGCCGCCGGGCAGCGCGGCGCGCACGAGCTCGGCCACCTTGCGCGGCACGAGGTTGCTGACGACGCCGATCACGCCGACTGCGCCGAGGCTCATGAAGTCCGCGATGTGCGAGTCCTCGCCGCACAGCACGGAGACCTTGGTGCTCGCGACCAGCGCGCGCACCTTCTCGAGGTCCGTCTTCGCCTCCTTGACCGCGACGATGTTCGCGTGCGTCTCGCCGAGTTCGCGCACGACCTCGACCGGCATGTCGACGCCGGTGCGCGAGGGGACGTTGTAGAGGATGATCGGCTTGTCGGTGCACTCCGCCAGAGCCGAGAAGTGCAGCACGAGCCCGCGCTTGCTGGGCTTGTTGTAGTAGGGCGTGACCGCCAGCAGGCCGTCGACGCCGGCCATCGCGGCCTGCTCGGCGAGCTTGACCGTGGTGCGCGTGCAGTTCGTGCCGATGCCGGCGATCACCGGCAGCTTGCGGCGCGCCACGCCGACCGCGCACTGGAACACGCCGATGCGCTCGCCATCGGAGAGCGTCGCCGCTTCGCCCGTCGTGCCGGCGAGCACGAGGCCGTCCGTTCCGATCCCGATGTGCCAGTCGATCAGGTGTTCGAGGCTGGCGTAGTCGACCTCGCCCTTGCGGAAGGGCGTCGGCAGCGCGACGTAGCTGCCCTGGAAGCGGGAGCGGGCACCTTGGACGAGCATCATCGACCTCCGGAAGCGGAAGAAGCCGCGCGCGAGCCGCGGCGCACGAGGCGCTGCATGCGCGTGACGGCCTCGCGCACGCCGCTGAAGAGCGACTCCGCCACGATCGCGAAGCCGATGTTGAGCTCCTCGACGCGCGGGATGGCGGCGATCGGCGCGACGTTCTCGTAGTCCAGGCCGTGGCCCGCGTTGACGCGCAGCCCGGCCGTGATCGCCAGCGCGGCGGCGTCGCGCAGGCGCTCGAGCTCGCGCTCGCGCTTCTTGCCCAGCGCGTTGGCGTAGGTGCCCGTGTGCAACTCGACGAAGTGCGCGCCGACCTCGAAGGCGGCCTCGACCTGGCGCGGATCGGGGTCGATGAAGAGGCTCACCTCGGCGCCTTTGGCCGCGAGCAGCGGCACGACGCGCAAGAGGCGCTTGCGCTCGCGCACGACGTCGAGGCCGCCCTCGGTGGTCACCTCGGCGCGCTTCTCAGGCACGATGCAGGCTGACTGCGGCCGGATGCGCAGCGCGAAATCCACGACACCCGGCTCGAGCGAGAGCTCGAGGTTGAGCCGCGTCGTGAGCGCGCGGCGCAGGCGCTTCACGTCGTCGGGCTGGATGTGGCGCTGGTCGGTGCGCAGGTGGCAGGTGATGCCCTGCGCGCCGGCCTTCTCGGCCGCGAGCGCCCAGGTGATCGGGTCGGGGAAGGTCTCGCGGCGCGCCTGGCGCAGCGTGGCGACGTGGTCGATGTTGACGTGCAATCGAGGCATGCTGTCGCGGCGATTCTAGCGTTTCGTGCGCGCGCCTTCGCGTACCCCTTTTCGGGTAGGCTCTGCGGCGTGCGCATCATCGCCGGAGAGCACCGAGGCCGCCGCATCCAGGCCCCCGACGGGGAGGCCACGCGCCCGATGCTCGACCGCGTGCGCGAAGCGCTCTTCGGGACGCTCGGCGAGCGCGTCGAGGGCGCGCAGGTGCTCGACCTGTTCGCCGGCAGCGGCAGCCTCTCGCTCGAGGCGCTCTCGCGCGGCGCCGACGCGGCCGTGCTGCTGGAGCGCAACTCCAAGGCGCTGGAGGCTCTGCACGAGAACGTCGAGGAGCTCGGTCTGGCGCAGAGCGTCTACGTCGTGCGCGGCAACGCGCTCGATCCCAGGCTCTGGCGCCCGAACTCCAAGCCCGGCCGGCCGCAGCTGCGCGAGCGCTTCGAGCTCGTCTTCTACGACCCGCCCTACCCGCTGCTCGAGGACCCCAAGACGCGCGGCGGCGTGCTGGGGGCCGTGGACGAGCTGCTCGCGAACTTCCTCGCGCCCGGCGGCATGCTGGTCTTCCACACGCCCGCGCGCGGCACCGAGTGGGCGCGCCTTTCGACCCCCTGCGCGCGCGAGACGCGCGTCTACGGCAGCTCGGCGCTGCTCTACCTCTCGCTTCCAGGCGCATGAACCAGATCCGCGGACGGCTGCTCAGCGACGGCAAGCTCCTGACCGGCACGCTCTCCTTCGAGCGCGGCCGGATCACGGCGCTCGCGCTCGAGGGTGAGATCGGCGGCGCGGAGCTGCCGGTCGTGGCACCGGGCTTCGTCGACCTGCACATCCACGGCTTCGGCGGCTTCGACCCGCTCGAGGACCTCGCCGGCATGGCGGGGGCGCTCGCGCGCGCCGGGACGACCTGTTTTCAGCCGACGCTCTTTCCGACGCGTCCCGAGCTGCTCGGCGAACAGTGCGCTCGCCTCGCGCCGCGGGCGGATCCCTCCGCCGCCACGCCGGGCGCGCGCGTCGCGGGGTTCCACCTCGAGGGTCCCTTCGTGAACCCCGCGGCCGCCGGCGCGCTGCCGATCGCGGACCTCGCGGTGCCCTCGCCGGCCGCGCTGCGCGCGATCCTCGGCCCCGCGACCGGCGGCGGACGCGGCGTGCGCACCATGACGCTCGCGCCCGAGCTCCCGGGCGCCGCCGAACTGGTGGGGGAGCTCACGCGCGCCGGCGTGCGCGTCTCGCTCGGCCACAGCCGTGCCACGAGCGCCCAGGCGCGCGCGGCCGCGCGCTCGGGCGCCTGCGGCGCGACGCACCTCTTCAACGCGATGAGCGGCGTGCACCACCGCGAGATGGGCCTGGCGGGATTCGCTCTGACCGACGCGGCGCTCTACGCGGAGATCATCGGCGATCTCGTGCACGTGGGTCCGGAGGCCTTCGAGCTCGCCCTGCGCGCGCGGGGGCCGGGCGGGTTGTGCCTCGTCAGCGACGCTTTGCGCGGCGCCGGAACCGGATGTGATCACTTCCACTCGCACGGCCGAGAGCACCTCCTGCGCGACGGTGCGGCCTGGTATCCGCCGACCCCGTCGGCCGGCGCGCCCCAACTCGCCGGCTCGGCGCTCTCGCAACTGGAGATGGTGCGCCTGCTCACCTCGCGCGGTGTCGTCGGCTTGCCAGAGGCGCTGACGATGGCGAGCAGCACGCCCGCGCGCGCGCTGGGCCTGGAAAAGGAGCTCGGGGAGCTGCGCGTCGGTCTGCGCGCCGACCTCCTCGTGCTCACGGGCCGCGAGCTGGCTCTGTCGCAGGTCTGGGTCGGCGGCGAACGCCTTCTCTGAGCCGCTTCAGTCGCGGGAAGAACTTTCCGATAGGCGCCCTGATGCTCACACGCCTGCGCCCCCTGCTGCTCGCCCTGGTCCTGCTCGTCCCGGGCAGCCTCGTGAAGTCGCAGGAGCTCGAGGAGCCGCCGCTGGTCGCCTGGCAGGAGCTCGTCGACCACCCCGCGCGCTACCTCGGCAAGACGATCCGCATGCACGCGCAGTTCCAGTCGCACGTCGATCGCTGGGCCGCGTACCTGACGCGCTTTGGCTCGAAGGAGTACGGGGCCTTCCAGTTCTGGAGCGACGAGCAGTTCCCTTGGGTGCAGTCGGACTACGACCAGCCGCGCGTGCGTCTGTTCACGCGCCACGGCAAGCCGGCCGAGGCGACGCTGATCGGGGCGCAGATGTACGGCCGCTACGAGCTGAAGCTGCACGTGTGCGAGCTCTTCCTCGACCTGCCCTGGGCCGAGATCGAGAGCGCGCGCGCGACGGTCGAGGAGATCTCCGAGGGCTCGAATATTCACGCCGCGCGCGGGATGGAGCTGGCGGGGAAGGGGAGCTACGCGCTGGCGCAGACCGAGTTCGAGCAGGCGCTGGAGGGGCTGCTGCCCGACCACGCGCGGGAGGCGCTGGAGAAGCTGCGAGACGAGTGCAAGGAGCGGCAGGGCCTGGGGGCCAAGCGCTAGGCGGAGCCGCCGTTTGCGAACAACCGCGTCACGGCCACCATGACAGGGAGCCCGTCTGCGTGACGTTGAAGGTTGCCGATGTTGCGCAACCCCCGAGCACGATCGGGTCGCGGTAGTAGACGAGGTAGGCGTAGGGCTGCCCGGGTTGGATGGGCATGCCTAGCTGGGCCGAGCGCGCGGAGACGGTGGGGTCACCCGCATTCAGGTCCGGTGCCTGGATGCCGCCGTTCACCGCGCTCTTCACGAACAGTCGCTTGAGTGTGCCCCCGGCACAGCGGACGCCCTGGCCGAACACGGCGCCCGCGGGAACGAGCGCATCGCCTTGCAGGAGGATGCTTGTTGCATTCGAAGTCTCGCCGGTCGTGTCGAAGCTGAGCGTATCGAGCGAGAGATAGGCGATGCCGTCGGCCTGCAGCGCGGCTCCGCCGGTGAGGGACGAGTTGTCGCAGCCACGCCCGGAGCCCGAGGGCGGATTTCCGCACGGGCAGGCGAGGACGTTGTTCGTCCCGGGGTCGCAGATGCTGGCGAATCCACTCGCGAATCGATCGTGGAGGAAGACGTCATCGAGACCATTCGTGTCGTTCGGCACGAGGTTGCTCGCGAACCCGCGGAAGACGACGTAGCGACCGTCCGCAGAGATCGAAGGAAGCTCGCAACTCCCATTGGGCTGGACTCCATTGGTGGAGGCGCTTGCGTACTCGGTCGTGCCGCTTCGACGATTGCGAACGAAGACACCGCCGGCGGAGATCCCGGGCACCAGGTTCGTGCCATTGCTGAAAAACGCGACGAACCGGCCGTCCGCTGAAATGGAAGGAGGGAGAGAGTCGCCGTTCGACTGGACACCTCCGGGGCCGACGCTGACGCGTTCGGTCACTCCGAGTTGCATGTCGCGCACGAAGACGTCCCAGGTCCCGTTGGTATCGCCGGGGACGAGGTTGGAGGCAGCGCTGACGAAGGACACATACCTGCCGTTTGCTGAGATCAAAGGCCAGGATGAATGACCATTCCCCAGGTTACCGAGTGCGTCCACACTCACGGGCTCCGTTGTGGAGGTGAAACGGTCGCGCACGAACACATCCAAATGCCCAGCCGTATCGCCGCCAGACAGATTGCTGGCAAGGCTGTAGAAGGCAACAAATCGTCCATCAGCAGACAACGTAGCAACTTGACTGTAGCTGTTGGCTTGCGAACCGGTGGAGGAGGCGCTGATCCGTTCCGTGGTTCCCGTGAGTCGGTCGTGCAGGAAGATGTCGGTCTGTCCGTTCGTGTCACCAGGAACGAGATTGCTCGCGTCAGACTGAAAGACAACGAAGCGACCATCCGGTGTGATCGACGGGTAGTCGGCGCGACCATTCCCCTGCATCCCGCTCGAGTCCACGCTCACCCGCTCGGTTGTGCCCGCGAGCCTGTCGCGAAGAAAGACATCCGCGACCCCGTTCGTGTCGCCGGGCACCAGATTGCTCGCCTCGCTGTAGAAGGCAACGAACCGCCCATCCGGGGTGATCGTGAGCCCAAACAGCCCGCTGCCGCCGTTCGCTTGCTGGCCGTTCGAATCCACACTCACGCGCTCCGTCGACCCCGTCTGTCGGTCGCGGACGAAGACATCCAGGACGGGGGATGTATCCCCGTGAACGAGGTCTGGACTCCCGCTCATGAACGCCACGAAGCGCCCGTCGCTCGAAACGAAGTTGCCCGCCTGCGGGAGATCGCCTCCGGCCGCCGCCTGAGTTCCCCCTGACGAGATGTCGACGCGCTGAGTCACCTGCGCTAGGGAAGTGCCCGAGAGGATCCCAAGGCAGGCGGACATGAATGCACCGCGGGAGAGAGAACGCACCGGGCCGGCGCACTCCTCCGCGCGCCGCGGACCAGAACTCACGCGAGCTGACTCGTGTTGCATGGGAACCTCAGGGATGATGTGACCGGCCACGGGAAGCTGCCAGGATCGTCAAGAATACCACTGAGATGGGGATTGGGTCACAGGTGAGACAGGTCGCTCGAGTGTGAGCGACCTGTGGCAGCGGCCCTGTGTGTGGGCGATCTGGATTCGCGGCGCTCGAAGTTCCCTGCGCAGCTCGATCGGTGGACCGAAGGGCGTCCAGACCGAGTTCGAGCACGCGCTGGAGGGGCTCTTGCCCGACCACGCGCGGGCGGCGCTGGAGAAGCTGCGGGACGAGTGCAAGGAGCGGCAGGGACTGGGGCCCAAGCGCTAGGCGCCCCTGCCCCCTCGCCGGGCGCGTTTCCGTCCTGCAGACTGGGATTTCCCCGCTGCTGCCCGCAACCGCGGCCGGCCCCTGACGTCTTCCTATTGCCATGCTGCAGGAACTGTGCATCGAGAACCTGGCGCTCTTCGAGCGCGCCGCCGTCGGCTTCGGTCCGGGCTTGAACGTCATCACCGGCGAGACCGGCGCGGGCAAGAGCCTCCTGATCGACGCGCTCGAGCTGCTGCTCGGCGAACGCCCGCGCGCCTCGCTCGTGCGCAAGGGCGCCAAGGAAGCGCGCGTCGAGGGCCGCTTCCTCGCCTCCGCGCGCGCGCTCGCCGAGGAACGTCTCGCCGGCTGGCTGCGCGAGAACCTGCCCGAGCTCTCCGAGGAGTGGTCCGGCTCGAAAGACGAGGAGCACGAGCTCCTGCTCGCGCGCACGCTCTCCGCCGAGGGCCGCACGCGCGCCTGGATCAACCACCGGCCCGCGACCGCGCGCGTGCTGCGCGAGCTCGCGGCGCAGCTCGTGGAGATCCACGGCCAGAACGAACACCAGCGCCTGTTCCAGCCCGCCGAGCAGACGCGCCTGCTCGACGAGTTCGGCGAGCTCGGAGGAAAGCTCGCGACCTACCGCGGGAAGCGCACGGACTGGCTCGCGCTGCGCACGGAGCTCTCGGGCTTCGAGACGCGCGCGCGCGAACGCGCCGAGCGCGAGGACCTGCTGCGCTTCCAGGCGCGCGAGCTCGCGCAGGCCAAACCCTCGGTCGAGGAGCATGCGAGCCTGTGCTCGGAGCGCGAGCTCCTGCGCCACGCGGCGGGGATCGCCTCACAGCTGGGCGCGCTGGTGCAGGAGCTCAGCGAGGACGACGGCAGCGCGCTCGAACGGCTGAAGCGCGCCGAGCGCGTGCTCGAGCAGTGGGAATCGAAACTCGCGGCCGCCGCGCCCTGCGCCGAGGAGATCCGCGCCGCGCTCGCGCACCTGGAGGAGGCGACCTCGGCGCTCGCCAGCCTCGTCGCGGGCAGCGAGAGCTCGCCCGAGCGCCTCGAGGAGGTCGAAACGCGCCTCGCACGGCTCGAGGAACTGCAGCGCAAGTACCGCACCGACATCGCCGGCCTCGCCGCGCGTGCGGACGAGGCGCAGCGTGAGCTCGCCGCGATCGGCACGGCGGCGCAGGACTTCGACGCGCTGCGCGCGCGCACGACCGAAGCGCTCGCAGCGCTCGAGCGCGCGGCGGGGGAGCTCGGCAAGGCGCGCCGCGGATTGCGCGCGCGCCTGGAGAAGGCCGTGCGCGCGAGCCTCTCCGAACTGGGCCTCGAGCGCGCGAGCTTCGAGGTGCGCGTCGAACCGCGCGCGCGGCCGGACCTGCGCTCGCCCAATGTCAGCCCGGAGCAGTCGCGCGCGCTCGAGGACGAGCGGCGCTTTGGCTTCGACGGCGCCGACGAGGTCGCCTTCCTGCTCGCGGCCAACCCCGGCGAGGATCGCCAGCCGCTGGCCAAGGTCGCCAGCGGCGGCGAGGCCGCGCGCATCATGCTCGCGCTGCGCACAGCGCTCGCGCTGCGCCAGACGATCCCCACGCTGATCTTCGACGAGGTCGACGCGGGCGTCGGCGGGCGCCTGGGTCCGCGCGTGGGCGAGCACCTGCGACGTCTGGGTGCCGACCACCAAGTGCTGTGCGTCTCGCACTTGCCCGCGATCGCGGCGCTCGCCGAGCGGCACTTCAAGGTCGCGAAGACCGTGCAGGGCGGCCGCACGCGTACCGAGGTCGAGGAACTCTCGGGCAACGCGCGCATCGAGGAGATCGCCGACATGATCGCCGGCGGTGCGGCGCACGCGACGGCGCGCGCGGAAGCGCGGCGGCTGCTCGGGGGTTGAGGCCGAGAAGCCGCCGCAGGAACCTCTCTCAGGTTCTCGTTTCCGTGTTGCGCAGGCCGCGCACGAGCAGGGCCGCGAGGTCCGCGACCGTGCGCTCGACGTCCTTGCGCGAGCCGAGCTCGCGCGGGGAGAGCGAGTAGGGCAGCAGCGCGTTGGTTGCCGTCACCAGCGTGCGCGCCAGCACGGAGGCGTCGCCGCGCGCGAACTCGCCTGTGCGCATGCCCTCCTCGATCGCGCGCGCGAAGATGCGCGCCTCGGCCTCGAACCAGTGCTCGCGACGCTCGAGGTAGGCCGGCCGCAGGTTCGCCATCAGCTCGTCGAGGCTCTTGTAGTGGTCGGCGACGCCGTCGAAGCGATAGAGCACACGCAGCTCCAGCATGGCGAGCAGGCGCTGCGTAGGCGTCCCGCTTCCGCGCAACTCCTGCTCGAGACGCCCGAGCAGGCCGTCCACGAGCTTGCCGATCGTCGCCAGGAACAGGTCCGCCTTGTCGGTGAAGTGCAGGTAGATCGTGCGCCGCGAGAGGCCGGCGTCGCGCGCGACGTCCTCCATCGCGGTCTTGCGGTAGCCCAGGCGGGCGAGCAGCGCGCGGGCGGAGTCGAGGATGCTCTCGCGCGTGGCGGAGGGGAGGGTCGTGGTAGGCATAGGAGTCCATGTATACAGCTGCACACAAGCCGTGTTTGTGTGTAGAACGAAAAAGGTCTCCGATGGGGGGTCTGGAGCCGCCATCCGCTACCCTGCGCAGCGGATGACGCCGCCCGCGACCCTCGGTCCCCTGCGCTTTGAGCGCATCGTCCTGGAGAAGATCTGGGGCGGGCGCGAGCTCGAACGCGTGCTGGGCCTCGAGCTGCCCGGCAGCGGAGCGGTGGGCGAGACCTGGGAGATCTCCGACCGCGCCGACCACAACTCGCTCGTCGCCAGCGGGCCCGAGCGCGGGACGAGCCTCGCCGACCTCGTGCGCCTGCACGGCGAGGAGCTGCTCGGCGGCTCGCGCCTCTCGGCGGACGGGAGTTTTCCGCTGCTGGTCAAGTTCCTCGACGCCTCGCAGCCGCTCAGCCTGCAGGTGCACCCGCACGAGCGCACGCGCGTGGCGAACGAGGAGAAGAAGAGCGAGTGCTGGTACATCCTCGACGCGCGGCCCGACGCGCGCATCTGGCTCGGCCTCGTGCCGGGCGCGACGCGCGAGAAGCTCGCCGCCGCCCCGGGCGCGGAGGCGCTGAACGAGTTCGTGCTCGAGTGGCCGGTGCACGCGGGCGATTTCGTGCACGTGCCCGCGGGCACGGTGCACGCGATCGGCGGCGGCATCACGCTGGTCGAGATCCAGGAGAATGCCGACATCACGCACCGCCTGCACGACTGGGGCCGCACAGGGACCGACGGCAAGCCGCGGCCGTTGCAGGTCGCCGATGCGCTGCGCGCGGCGCGCTACGACGCGCCTGTGCCCGCCGGCCCGCGCCCGGCCTCCTGGCACGAGCTGCGGCCGGGCCTGCGCCACGCCGAGCTGTGCCGCAGCGCGGAGTTCAGCGTCGAGCTCGTCGAGTCGAGCGTCGAGTTCCAACTCGACACGCAGTCGCACGCGCTGGTCGTGATCGTGCTCAACGGCGCGGGCCGCATGCACACCGAACACCAAGACTGCACGATCGCACGCGGCGAGACCTGGCTCGTGCCGGCCGCCTGCGGGAGCTTCCACATCGAGTCCCGATCCCCGCTCACCTTGCTCCTCGCCAGGGCCCCATGACCGCCAAGAAAAGACCCGACCACGACGACGCACCCGACTCGGACATCCTCGCCGGCGCAACCGAGCCCGTGGGGGAGGAGGAATCCTCGCCGCTGGTGCGCCTCAACAAGTTCCTCGCCTCGCAAGGTGTCGCCTCGCGGCGCAAGTGCGACGAGCTGATCGCCGAGGGGCGCGTGTTCGTCGACGGCAAGGTCGTGCGCGAGCTCGGCCAGCGCGTCGATCCGGAATCGCAGGAGGTCGAGGTCGACGGCCAGGTCTTCAAGGCGCGCGGTACGCGGCGGCGCTACTACCTGCTCAACAAGCCCAAGGGCGTCGTGTGCACCAACGAAGAGCGCGAGATGCGTCCGCGCGCGGTGGACCTGATCACCGATCCACGCAAGGGCCGCATCTTCACGGTCGGCCGGCTCGACGAGGAGAGCGAGGGCCTGATCCTGATCACCAACGACGGCGATTTCGCGCAGCGCGTGATGCACCCGCGCTACGGCGTCGAGAAGACCTACGAGGTCGATGTCGTCGGCCGCATCGAGGAAGACGCGCTGGCCAAGGTGCGCGAGGGCGTGCACCTCGCCGAGGGACGCACCGCGGGAGCGCGCGTGGTCGTCAAGGACCGCCGCAACGACCTCTCGCGCCTGACGGTCTCGATCCGCGAAGGCATGAACCGCGAGATCCGCCGCGCCTTCGCGCGCATCGGGCACAAAGTGCTGCACCTGCGCCGCGTGCGCATCGGGCCGATCAATGCGCGCGGCCTGAAGCCGGGACGCTGGCGCGAGCTCGCGCGCGAGGAAGTGCGCGCGCTGCTCGAGGGCGGCGAGGCTCCCGCACGCGCGGGGCACCGTCCCGGCGACCGCCGACCGCAGCAGACGCGCGCGCACTCGGGCCGACCCGGGATCGCGCGCCGCCAGGCCGAGGTCGACCTGCGCCGCCGCAAGCGCGAGGAGACACGCGCGCCGAAGAAGGCTGTCCGCCGCGCCCCGCCGCGCAGAACGCAGAGGGGCAAGTGAGCCGCGCGCCGAAGCCCCGGCCGCGGCCCTCGAAAGCCGCCAGCGCTTCCGAGAAGGGCGGCGCGCGCATCCACGAGCACGTGCTCGAGAACGGACTGCGCGTGCTGCTCGCCGAGCGCCACCTCGACCCCGTCGTGGCCGTGATGCTCTGGTACAAGGCCGGCGCGCGCAACGAGACCGAGAAGGAGGCCGGCGTCTCGCACTTCCTCGAGCACATGATGTTCAAGGGCAGTGGGCGCTACGGCAAAGGCGCGATCGACCGCCTGACGACCACGCTGGGCGGCACGAACAACGCCTTCACGAGCGCCGACCACACGGCCTACTGGTTCGAGTTCGCCTCCGACCGCTGGGAGTCGGCGCTCGAGGTCGAAGCCGACCGCATGCGCGCGCTGCTGCTCGAACCCGCCGAGTTCGAGGCCGAGAAGCAGGTCGTGCTCGAGGAACTCGCGCAGGGCGAGGACGATCCCTGGCGCGTGCTCTCGCAGGAGGTGCAGAACGCGCTCTTCCCGCGCCATCCCTACCGCCGGCCCGTGATCGGCTACACCGACACGCTCAAGGCGCTGCGCGTGGAGGAGATGCGCGACTACTACCGGCGCTTCTACCACCCGGGCAACGCGGTGCTCGTCGTGTGCGGCGACATCGAACCTGCGCGCGCGCTCGAGACGGTGCGCAAGCACCTGGGCACGATCCCCGCAGGCCAGCCCTACGCCGAGGCGGACGCCTTCCGTGCTCCGCCGGACGCGCCGCGCGGCGAGCAGCGCCTCGTGCTGCGCTGGGACGATGCGGCTCGGCGCCTGTGCATCGCCTGGCCCACGACCCCGATCGGCACCGACGATGACTGCATCCTCGACCTCGTCTCGACGCTGCTCACCGGCGGGCGGCTCTCGCGCCTGTACCGGCGCCTGGTGATCGAGGAGCGCTGCGCGACGAGCGTCTCGACGCACAACGACACGCGTGTCGAGACCGGCGCCTTCTGGCTCTTCGCCGAGTGCGCGCAGGGCTCGAGCCCCGAGCGCCTCGAGCGCGTGATCGAGGAGGAATTCGAGCGCCTCGCGCGCAAGCCGGTCTCGCGCGCCGAACTCGCGCGCGCCAAGCGCATCATTGCCGCGGGCGAGGCGCACGAGGCCGAGAGCGTCTCCGACCTCGCCGAGGACATCGGCGAGTTCGCGATCGACGCCGACTGGCGCCTGGCGCTGCGCACGCTCGAGCGCATCGAGCGCACACAGGCCGAGGAAGTGCGCAGTGTCGCGGCGCGGCTGCTCGGCCCGGCGCGTCGCGTCGTGGGCTGGTGCTTGCCGCAGGAGACGCGCGCGCGCGTGGCCAAGGGGAGGCGCAAGTGAGCGACCAGCCCCTCGCGTCGGACAGCGTGCGTTCGGTCCCCAAGCTCGAGTTGCCGATCGAACGCTTCGAACTCTCGTGCGGCGCCGTGCTGCTCGTATCACCGCGTCCGCTCTCGAGCATCGCCGCAGCCTCGGTGCACATTCGCGGGGGCCCCGCGCTCGATCCGGTGGGCCGCGAGGGGACGGCCTTCCTGGCCGGCTCGCTGGTGGATCAGGGCACCGCGCGCCACGACGAGGAGCAGCTCGCCGAGCTGCTCGAGCCCGAGGGCGGCGAGGTCGGCGGCGATGCGGCCGGCGTCAGCGGTTCGATCGTCAACGAACGCTGGGAGCTGCTGCTCGAAGCGCTGGCCGAGCTCGTCATCACGCCCGCCTACCCCTCCGAGAAGGTCCTGCTGCACCGCCAGCGCCTGCTCGACCGGCTGCTGGTCGAGGAGGACGACCCGCGTGTGCGCGGCGGGCTGCTCTTCCGCAAGCTCGTCTACGGCGACCACTGGCTCGGTCGCGCGGCCTACGGCACGCGCGCGAGTGTGGCACGCATCGGCGTGCGCGAGTTGCGCGCGCACCACAAGCAGAACTGGGTCGCGCGCCGCGGCGTGATCGCGATCTCGGGCCAGTTCGACCCGCAGGACGTGCGGCGCAAGGCCGAGCGGCTCTTCGCGCGCTGGCCCGCGGGCACGCCGCTGGAGACGACGCCGCCGCGCTTCCCGCCGCGTGCGGTGCGCAGCGGCGTGTTCCATTCCAGGCGCGCGCAGGTGCACGTCTACCTCGGCCACCTCGGCGTGCCGCGCAGTCATCCCGACTACGCCGCGCTGGTGGTGATGGACCACGTGCTCGGCACAGGGCCGGGATTCACGAACCGCATCGCGCGCATCCTGCGCGACGAACTCGGCCTGGCCTACAGCGTGAACGCCAGCATCCACTCCTCGGCCGGGATCCTGCCCGGGATGTTCACGGCCTACATCGGGACCTCGCCCGACAAGGTTCGCACCGCGGTCGAGGGCTTCCGGCGCGAGATCGCGCGCATCCGCTCCGAGCCCGTCGGAGAGGAGGAGCTCGAGGTGGCGAAGAGCTACCTCGTCGGCAGCTTCCCGCTGGGCTTCGAGCGCGCGGCCCGCCGCGCGGGCTACATGATCTCGGCCGAAGTGCACCGTTTCCCCGACGACTACCTCGAGCGGCTGCTCGAGAGCTTCGCCGCCGTGACGCGCGAGGACGTGCTGCGCGTGGCGCGCGAGCATCTCTTTCCCGATCGCTGCGTGCTCGCGGCCTCTGGGCCGCTCGGCAAGGCCGAAGTGTCGCGTCTGGCGCACGCCGAGAAGCGCTGAGCGCCTGCTGCGTACGGCCTACGGCCCACGCGGAATGGCTCTTCTGCTCATGGAGCGGAGCGGCTCGAAGGGCGGATAATCAGCCGCGGAGAGAAGGTTCCTTGGGAGCAGCTGGAATGAGGAATGCTGCACTGGTGAGCGGCCGGTGCAGCTAGCGGACGGACCCGCCGGCTGGCTTGGCGGTTTATGGCAAACCGTCCGCAGCGGAGCGGTGAGAGCCTGGCTCTCGCCGCTCCGGCTTTTCATTGCGGCATACGTTCTTCGCCCGGTCCACAGACCCTCTAGGGCTCATGGGAGCGAGTCCCCTGCGGGGCGAAGATCCGTTCGCCATGAAACTTCGCGCCAAGCCCTCGCGTCCGAATCCCGTTCCCCCGACCCGCATCGCGGCACGCACGCTCGCCCTCGAGGAACTGCGCATCCTGCTCGCGCTCCACAGCGCGCCGTGCATCTCGCTCTACCTGCCCTCGCGTCGCGGCGGCTCAGCCGAGGATCGCAATCGTTACGCCGCGCTGCTCGCCGAGGCGCGTGCCCGCCTGGTCGAGGAGTCCAGCGCGCGCGAGGCCGACCGGCTGCTGCGTCCGCTGGAAGGGCTCTCGCGGCCCGCGTTCTGGCAGGAGGCCACCGCAGGACTGGCGCTCTTCCACAGCGCCGACCACACCGCACTCTTCCGCTTGCCGGTCAAGGTTCCCGAGCGCGTCTTCGTGGCCGGAAGCTTCCAGGTACGACCGCTGGTCGAGTTCCTCGGCACGAACAAGCACTTCTACCTGTTGGTGCTCTCGCAAGGACACGTCAGCTTCTTCAAGGGTAACGCCAGCGGGCTCGCGCATGTCGAGTTGCACGCCGGACTAGGTTCGCTCGAGGACGCGCTCGGTCCCGAGCAGCACGAGCGCAAGACGACGCAGCACCAGAGCTCGCGCGGCGGCGTGCGCTCGATCGTGGGCGGCACCAACGGGACCGATGCCTCGCGCGACGAGGATCTGGCACGCTATTTCCGCAAGATCGACGCCGCCTTGTGGGCGATCCTGCGCGACGAAAAAGCGCCGCTCGTCCTCGCCGGACCCGAACGCGAGGTGCACATCTACCAGCACCTCTCGCGCTACGCCGGACTCGCGCCGGAGGCAGTGCACGGCAACTTCGCCAAGTCGGGCACGGCCGAGCTGCACAAACAGGCGTGGCCCATCGTCGAGGCCCTCACGGCCGCCAGCGAGGAGCGCGTCCTCGAGCACTACCAGGAGCTCGTCTCGCGCGCGCTCGCGCTCGACGAGATCCGCGCGTTGGCGCAGTTCGCGGTGCGCGGGCGCATTCGCGAGCTGCTGCTCGACAAGGACGCCGTGCTGTACGGGAAGATGGACCGCGAGAGCGGGGCGATCGAACTGCACGGCACCAAGGGCAGGAATGCCGAGGAAGACGTGCTCGACGACATCGCGGAAGCCGTGTTGTTGCGCGGGGGAGAGGTGTACAGCCTGCCGAAGGAGCGCATGCCCACGAAATCAGTCATCGCCGGAACACTGCGCTGGTGAGCGGCCAGCGCAGTTAGCGGACGCGCCCGTCCGCACCGCTTGGTGCTTTCGGGCCCGCAGTCCGCATCGGGGCGGTGGGAGTCCAGGACTCTCGCCGCTCCGACCTGTTCGCTAGATGTGGATCGAGCGCCCCGCCACGCCCAGCGCGGCTTCCTTGAGCGCCTCGGCGAGCGTCGGGTGCGCGTGGCAGGTGCGCGCGAGGTCCTCGCTCGAGGCGCCGAACTCGATCGCGGCGACGGCCTCGGCGATCAGTTCGCTCGCGTGCGCGCCGAGGATGTGCACGCCCAGGATTCGATCCGTGTGTGCGTGCGCGAGGATCTTCACGCGGCCCTCGGTCGCGGCCATCGCCTTCGCGCGGCCGTTGGCGAGGAAGGGGAAGGAGCCCTTCTTGTACTCGATGCCCGCCTGCTGCAGTTCCTCTTCGGTCTTGCCCACGCTCGCGATCTCGGGGGTCGTGTACACGACGTTCGGGATCGCGTCGTAGTTCACGTGGCCGTAGCCGGTCGCGATGTGTTCGACGCAGGCGATACCTTCGTCCTCCGCCTTGTGTGCCAGCATCGGGCCGCGGATCACGTCGCCGATCGCGAACACGCCGGGGATCGCGGTCGCGAAGTGCTCGTCCACCGGGATTCGGCCGCGCTCGTCGAGCGCGAGCGAGATCGCCTCGAGGCCCAGGCCCTCGGTGTTGGGCTTGCGGCCGACGGCGAGCAGCACGCGCTCGCACTCGATCGGTTCGAGGCCCTCGGCTTCGACCATGCAGCGCTCGCCTTTGCGCTTGGCCGAGGTGACGCGCACTCCGAGTCGGAGGACGAGGCCCTGTTTCGCGAGGATCTTCTGCGCTTCGCTCGCGATCTCCTTGTCGGTTCCGGGCAGGATGCGATCGAGGAACTCGAGCACGGTCACCTTCGCTCCCAGGCGCGACCAGACCGAGCCGAGCTCGAGGCCGATCACGCCGGCGCCGATCACGACCAGGCTTTCCGGGACGGCGGGCCAGGAGAGCGCCTCGGTGCTCGTGCCGATGCGCTCGCCGTCGAGATCCACGCCTTTGAGGGGCGTCACGCTGCTGCCGGTCGCGATCAGGATGTTCGTCGCCTCGAGCTCGGTCGTCGCGCTCGCGCCCTGAACGGAGATCCGCTTGGGCCCGAGGAAGCGCGCGTGGCCGAGGTGGCGCGTGATCTTGTTCTTCTTGAAGAGCGAGTCGACGCCGCGCGTGAGCTGCGTGACGATGTCGTCCTTGCGCTTCAGCATCGCCGCGAGGTCGAGATCGACGCGCTCGACGCGGATGCCATGGCGCGCGAGACCGGAGCGCGCCTGCTGGTAGAGCTCGCTCGATTCGAGCAGCGCCTTGCTCGGGATGCAGCCCACGCGCACGCAGGTCCCGCCGAGCGCGGGCTCCTTCTCGATGCAGGCGACGTCGAGGCCGAGCTGTGCCGCGCGGATCGCCGCCACGTAGCCGCCCGGTCCGGCGCCGATGACGATCAGGTCGTGCTTGCGGGCGGCCATCAGACCTCCAGCAGCATGCGCGCGGGGTTCTCGACGCATTCCTTGATGCGCTTCAAGAAGGTGACGGCCTCGCGGCCGTCGACGAGGCGGTGGTCGTAGGTCAGCGCGACGTACATCATCGGGCGGATCACGACCTGGCCCGCGCGCGCCACGGGGCGTTCCTGGATCGCGTGCAGGCCGAGGATGCCCGACTGCGGCGGGTTGACGATCGGCGTCGAGAGCAGCGAGCCGTAGACGCCGCCGTTCGAGATCGTGAAGGTCCCGCCCGAGAGCTCCTCGAGCGTGAGCTTGTTGTTCTGCGCCCGCGCGCCGAGCTCGCTGATCGCGCTCTCGATCCCCGCGAAGCTCAAGCGCTCGGCGTTGCGCAGGATCGGCACGACCAGACCCTTGCCGCCGCCGATGGCGATGCCGATGTCGTAGTAGTTGCGGTAGACGATCGATTCACCGCGGATCTCGGCGTTGACCTGCGGCGTCGCGGCGAGCGCCTCGATCGAGGCCTTCACGAAGAAGGACATGAAGCCGAGTTTGACGCCGTGGCGCGCAACGAAAGCCTCCTGGTGCTCCTTGCGCAGCTCGAGCACGGCCGTCATGTCGATCTCGTTGACGGTCGTGAGCAGCGCGGCGGTGTTCTGCGCCTCGACCAGACGCTGCGCGATACGCTTGCGCAGCGGCGTCATCGGCACGACCTCTTCGTGGCGTTCTCCGGAAGCCTGAGCCGTCACGGGAGCGGGCGCCGCCGGCTTCTCGGCCGCGTGCTGCACGTCTTCCTTGAGCACGCGCCCGCCCGGACCGCTGGGTGTGATCTCCTTTACGCCGAGCCCGGCATCGTGCAGTGCCCGCGCAGCGGCGGGCATCACGCGCGGTTCGGCTGCTGCCTTCACCGGGGCTGCAGCTTTCACCGCCGGCGCCGCGGCGGCGACCGGCGCGCTCTTCGCGGGCGCGCTCTTGGCCTGCGCGGGAGCGACCGCACCCGCCTCGAAGGTGCCGATCACCTCGCCCACGAACGCCTTCTCGCCCGTGTGCTTCAGGATGCGCAGCACGGTGCCGCTCTCGGGCGCGGGCAATTCGAGGCTGACCTTGTCGGTCTCGATCACGACCAGCGACTGCTCCTTCTGCGCGCTCTGGCCTTCGGGCACGAGCCATTCGCCGATCTGGACTTCGGTGATCGATTCGCCGACGGAGGGGACCTTGAGTTCGAGGGTCATGTGTGCGTGCTCCTGTGTGTCGCGCGCTTCAGGCGAGCGCTCCGAAGGCCTTCTGGAGGATCTCTTGCTGCTCCAGCTTGTGCGCGGCGTGCGAGCCGGTCGCGGGGCTCGCCGCGGCCGGGCGCATGATGCCGCGGAAGGGGTGCGTGAGGGCGATCGTGTTGCCCAGGCGCGCGTGGAAGTAGCGCCACGCGCCCATGTTCTCGGGTTCTTCCTGTACCCACACGACCGGCGTCGCGGCCGCGTAGGGCGCGAGCGCGGCGGCGATGCGCGCGTCCTGCAGCGGATAGAGCTGCTCGATGCGCAGGATCGCGACGTCCTCGCGGCCGAGCTTCTCGCGCTGCTCTTCGAGCTCGTAGTAGAGCTTGCCCGAGCAGGCGAGCACGCGCTCGACGCGCGCGCGCGACCGCTCGCCCGGCTGCTTCCACGCGTCGGGCAGGATGCGCTGGAAGGTCCCGCCAGAGAAGTCCTCGAGCGCGGAGACGGCGCGCGGGTGGCGCAGCAGACTCTTCGGCGACATCACGATCAGCGGCTTGCGCAACTTGCGCAGCGCCTGGCGCCGCAGGCAGTGGAAGAGCTGCGCGGGTGTGGTCAGGTTGACGACCTGGATGTTGTCGTCGGCGCAGAGCATCAGGAAGCGCTCGAGGCGCGCGCTCGAGTGCTCGGGCCCCTGGCCCTCGAAGCCGTGCGGCAGCAGCAGCACCAGGCCGGAGAGACGCTTCCACTTCTCCTCGGCGCTGACCAGGAACTGGTCGATGATGACCTGCGCGACGTTGTTGAAGTCGCCGAACTGCGCTTCCCAGATCGTGAGGCCTTCGGGGCAGTCGAGCGAGTAGCCGTAGTCGAAGCCGAGCACGCCCGTTTCGGAGAGTGGGCTGTTGCGGATCTCGATCGGCGCCTGGCCGAGCTCCAGGTTCGCGAGGGGCATCCACGCGCGGCCGTTCTCGACGTCGTGCAGCACCGCATGCCGGTGGCTGAAGGTGCCGCGCTGCGCGTCCTGGCCGGAGAGGCGCAGGCGCACGCCCTGCACGCTGAGCGAGGCCAGCGCGAGCGCCTCGCCCGCGCCCCAGTCCAGCGGCTGCTCGCCGCGCGCCATGCGACCGCGCGTCTCGAGCAGGCTCGCGATCTTGGGGTGCGGGTGGAAGCCGTTGGGCACGACGGATTGCGCCGCGAGCAGTTCGCGCAGCTTCGCATCGGCGACCGCCGTCTCGATCTCGGGCGTGTCCGCGTCGCGACCGCCGGTGTAGCCCTGCCAGTGCGTTCCCAGCGGATCGTGGCGCGGCTCGAGCTCCGTGGCGCGCGAGCTGTCGAACTCGCGCTCCAGGCGCGCCTTGGTCTCGCTCTCGATCGCGTCGGCCTCGGGGCGCGTGATCTCGGAGAGGCGCAGGAGGTGCTCGAGGTAGCCCTCGCGCACGCTCTTGCGCTTGCGGATCGCCTCGTAGAGCTTCGGCTGCGTGAAGGCGGGCTCGTCGCCCTCGTTGTGGCCGCGGCGGCGGTAGCCGTACATGTCGATCACGACGTCGCGCTGGAACTGCGCGCGGAAGTCCATCGCGAGGCGAGCACCTGCGCGACGGCCTCGGGGTCCTCGCCGTTCACGTGGAAGATCGGGATCTGCAGCATCTTCGCCACGTCGGTGCAGTAGACCGAGGAGCGCGCATCCGAGGGATCGGTGGTGAAGCCGATCTGGTTGTTGACGATCACGTGCAGCGTGCCGCCGGTGCGGTAGCCGGGGAGCTGCGAGAGGTTGAGCGACTCCATCACGATGCCCTGGCCCGCGAAGGAGGCGTCGCCGTGGATCAGCACGCACATGCCCTTGCGGCGCTCGTGGTCGCCGAGGCGATCCTGGCGCGCGCGCGTGCGGCCGAGCGCGACGGGGTTCACGAACTCGAGGTGGCTCGGATTGAAGCACAGCGAGAGCGCCAGCCTCCCGCCGCTGGAGGCCGTGAACTCGATCGTGTGGCCGAGGTGGTACTTGACGTCGCCGCGGCCGCGGAACTGCTCGGGATCCTGGTCGGCGAACTCGCGGAAGATGCGGCTGGGGCTCTTGCCCAGGATGTTCGCCAGCACGTTCAGGCGCCCGCGGTGCGCCATGCCGAAGACGATGTCGTGGATGCCCTGGTCGGCGGCGCGCTCGATGGCGAGGTCGAGCAGCGGGATCAGGCTCTCGCAGCCCTCGAGCGAGAAGCTCTTCGCGCCCAGGAACTTCTTCTGGACGAACTCCTCGAAGACGACCGCGTCGGTGAGCCGGCGCAGGATGCGCAGCTGCTCGTCGCGCGTGAGGCGGATGTGGTTCTCCGAGCGCTCCATGCGTCGCTGCAGCCAGCGCCGCACCTCGAGGTCGTCGATGTGCATGAACTGCACGCCGATCGTGCGGCAGTAGGTATTGCGCAGCCGGTGCAGGATCTGCCGCAGCGTGAGCGTCTCGGAGCTGCCGAAGCTGCGCGTCGAGACCGAGCGGTCGAGGTCGTCCTCGCCGAAGCCATAGAACTCCGGGTCGAGCTCGCGGAAGTGCGCGCGCGGCAGCTCGAGCGGATCAAGGTGCGCGATCATGTGTCCGCGCACGCGGTGCGAGCGCACGAGCATGTCCACTCGCTCCTGCATCGCGGCGTCCGCCTCGAGTCCGGCGCGCAGCGCTGCCGGGCGGGGCTGGCCCACCTCGGCCGTGGCCGGAGCCTGGGCCTCGGTCTTGCGTGCACCGTTCGAGCGCGTGCGCGTGTCGGGCCAGCCGCGGAAGTACTCGCGCCACTGGCTGCTGAGGCTCGCGGGATCGCGCTGGAATTCGGCGTACAACTCCTCGACGAAGGCGAGATTCGCCGCGTCGGGTCCGGATTCGTTCTGCGGGGGGGGCATCGTGGGGAGGCGGCGCGGAAAAGGCGGAGCAGTATATAGGTGCGAACGTGCCCATCACCTCCCCAAGACTCCATCAAAGGAGGTGGAGGTCCTTCTCTCAGGCAACGGCGCGGCGCGCGCGTGCCATGCGGGCGAAGAGCAGCAGGCCCAGGAGCGCGGACGCAGCGCTGAGCGCGAGCCCGATCCGGAACGAGGCCGGCTCGTAGCTGAATTCGATCTCGCTCTCGCCGCTCGGCAGTTCGATCGCGTTGAACGCGTAGTTCGCGCGCAGGAGCGGGACGCGCTCTCCAGCGATGCGCGCGACCCAGCCCGGATAGCGCGCCTGGCTGATCACGAGCCAGCCGGGTCGCTCGCGGCGGATGCGCATGCGGTAGTGCGTCGGCTCCTGCTCGAGCAGCGTGGGCGTCGTGCCCTCGGGTTCGGGCGGTGCGACTGCGCGGAAGCCGAGCTTGCGCAACAGCCCCGGATCGTTCTCGAGGATCTGGAAACGCTCGAACTCCTCGCGTGAAACGGTCTCGATCGAATCCCAGCGGAACTTGTTGGCCAGGAAGGCCGCTTGGTCGCGGATCCAGACCGTCGAGAGCCCGTCGTCGAGCACGCAGTACACGCGCTCGGAGTCCGCCGTCTTGATCAGCCTCCCCGCGTCTTTCGAGGCGGGCTTGGGGGCCGGCGGAGCGCCCTCCGCGTCGAGCAAAACGACCATGTTCGAGGGATCGAAGGCCGCGGCGCGCACCAGACCCAGGCATTCCTGCTCGTCGTCCGCGCGCACCGCGCCACCCACGGCATGGAATACCGGCAAGGCGTCGCGCACGCGGTACAGGCCGTAGTCGCCGATCTGCTTCACGAACTCGTAGCGCTCGAGCGAGCAGGAGTAGTCGAACCACACCTCACCCGGCAGCACTTGGCTCCCACTGTGCGCCGACCCGGCCGACTCCGGAGACAGGGGGAAGGACCAGCCGTAAATGCTCTGGCCCTCGACCGCATCCGCGCAGGAGATCTCCGCCTCGAAGTCCTTGGCCGCGGAGTCGGCGATCGGGTCGAAATGGAACACGACCTCGCGACCGAGCGGGCTCGTCCCGCGGTCGAGCGGGAAGCGGCGCTGGTCGGAGGTGTAGATCGTCGCGCGCACCTCGTTCGAGTGGATCTTCTGCTCGCGCAGCAGCGTGCCGTCCGCGACCGAGCGCAGGCGGAAGACATACTCGTGGTTGCCTGTGCCGGGATAGGCGCCGAGTTCGAACATCACCGCCTGCAGTCCGTTCGAGCGGCAGCGGAAGACCTGGCGCAGCTCGTGCCCGGGCAGGATCTCGTGCCGCGCGGGAGGCTGCTTGGGATCGCGCAGGCGCTCGCCCAGGCCGCTGTCGAGGAAGTTCCAGTTCCACTTCGCGAGCACCCAGGGCGTCGCCATCAGCTGCAGCGCGCGTTCGCTGCCCTTCATGATCGGGCGCCAGTTGTAGGTATCGCCGAAGAGCACGCGGTAGAGCCCGTCGAAGTCGCGCACCCACAGGCCGTCGTAATTCGACAACAGGTTGATGCGCCAGGCGAGGTTGGCCATGGGCGGGATCGAGTCCTCGCCCAGGATCGCGACGCGCTCCTCGCCGACGCTCGCCTTCAGTTCGTGCAGCAGCTCCGTCTCGCCGTAGAAGAAGCGCTCCTCGCAGACCGGCTCGTAGTTGCGCCAGTGCCAGCCGGTGGGGAAGAAGACCAGCGGCACCAGGCCGAGCGCCGCGAAGGCGCGCGCACGGCGTCCGCGCAGGACGAGCAGCCCGGCCGCGAGCACGGACGCGGCCGCGAAGTAGTGCACGACCAGTGCGATGCGATCGGGCACATAGGGTGCGAACTTGGAGTGGTTGGGGCTGGGAACGTTGGCGAACTCCGAGATCAAACGGTCCGCGCCGAGGAGGTGGGCGACGAGGAAGGCGAATGCGGCGAGCAGCAGCGCTTCCGCGGCGATCCAGGCGCGCTCGCCGCGCCGCTCCACGAGCTGGTCCACGAAGAGCGCCGCGAGGCAGGCCAGCGCGAAGAGCCACAGGCCCTGGCTGCGGTTCATCGGCGCCATGTCGAGCGTCGGAAGCCATTCGAAGATGCGCGAGGTCCCGAACAGGTCGTAGGCGTAGCAGGCCCACAGGGCCGCCGCGATCCAGAAGAAGCGCACGTAGCGGTTGCGACGCAGGAACACGAGCGCGAGCAGCGCCAGGAAGGCCACGAAGCCGTTGATGTGCGCCGTGTTGACCAGCTCGAAATTCGGCGGAGGGATCTGGTAGTCGAGGACATACGGGCTGGCCGGATTGCCGAGCACGTTGGGGAACATCTCCAGCGGCCAGAAGTGCGCATCGAGCGGCGTCTGCTCGTGGCTGCGCTGCTCGAGCACGCGGCTCGAGCGCAGGTACTCGAGGAAGGGCAGCGTCTGCACGCTGGACATGCCGGCAGCGAGCACGGGGCAGGCGAGCAGCGAGCAGGCGAGCGGCGCGATGCGGCGCAGCGGCCGCGGCTCGCGGCGCGTCTCCATGAACGTGCCGCACAGGCGCACGAGGGCGTACGCGCCCACGAAGAGCATTCCGAAGTAGAACGGCTCGGGATTGCCCGCGAGCGCGCCCGTCAGCGTCACGCCCGTGAGCGCGGCGAGGTCCCAGGCGTAGCGCTGGCCGGCGAGGTGCTTCTGGACCGCGCGCTCGACGAACAGGAATCCGCCGGGAAGCACGACCAGCGCGCCCACGTGCGGGAAGGTCAAGAGCAGCACGTTGTGGCCCGCGAACATGAACGCTGTCCCGCCTAGCAGCGCAGAAGCGAAGCCGAGCCGGATCTGGCGCAGGAACAGGTAGGTCAGGAACCCCAGCGAGAAGAGCTTGAGGAACGAGACCGCGATCAGCGCCGACTTCACGTCGAGCACGTAGTAGGGGATCGAGTACGGCGAGAGCACCGCGGACTGGTAGTTGGCGAAGTGCGGGCAGCCCGTGCCGTTGAGCGAATTCCAGAACGGGAAGCGCCCCGCCGCGAACTCGTCGCGGTTGAACATGCGCCAGGGCTTCATCTCGGTCGCCGCGTCCGAGAGCAGCGCGTTGCCCGATACGTGGCCCTTCTCGACCTTGAGCAGCGAGAAGTCCTGCAGCAGATCGGCGGAAGAGAGGTAGCTGTCCGGGTAGCGCGAGAGCGGCGTCCAGAAGAAGATCACGAGCATCAGCGACAGCAGCGTTGCCGCATGCAGGTGCTGGTTGCGGAGGATGCGCACGAAGTGCTTCATCGAGCGTGCCTCAAGTCGCGCAGCCGGGGCCGGATTGCGCCCCCGATCTGGCGCGCGAGCGCATCCGATCCGGCGGCGGTGAGCTGCCCGGCTGCGTAGAAGTCCTCGAGCTGTGCGCCTTCGCGCACGGCGGCTTCTACGAATTCCATCCCGGACAACTTGGCGATCTTCTGGCGCTGGGCCGTCTCGAGCAGGACCGCGTGGTAGTCGCGCACGGCCGGGGCCAGGCCTGCGAGCGCGCGCTCGCCTGTGATCGGGAAGAGCAGCAGCTTGCCGCCCTCGTGTTCGACCTCGTCGCGCAGCGTCGGCAGCAGCGCTGAGAACTCCTTCCAGGACACGCGCCGCGTGCCGGCGGCGTCGAAACGGTCCTCGAGCGGCGCGAGGCGCTCCTGGTCGAGTACGCCCGCGCGCCAGGTCCAGTAGTCGCCGTCGAGCACATCCGCGATCCACGCGCAGCACTGCACGCTGCGCAGCCGCCAGGTCCACGCGGGCAGCAGCCTGGCACGCTGGCGGTAGTCGGGGAAGCCGTGTCCGCAGTTGCCCTCGATGCGCGCGTCGTCGCTGCAGCCCGAGTTGGCGGCGCGCGCCTCCATCACGCCGGCAAAGGTGCACACGACGAGATCGGGACGGTACGGCCGCACCTCGGCGCGCCAGCGCTCGATGCCCTGGCGCAGCGTCGTGTCCTCGACGGCGGCACACAGCACCTCGACACGCTCGCCCGCGTCGGCCAACACCTGCTGCAGCCGGCTGCTCCAGCACTGCTCGCGCGGGAGACCGACGCCGAGCGCCTCGCCGGAGCCGAGCACGGCGATGCGCACGACACCGGGCGTGTGCTCGAGCGACATCGGCGCGCTGCGGAAGCCGGAGGGATCAAGGTGCTCACCGGGTGCCCAGGGAACTTCCGCGCCGGGCACGGGCTTCCAGATCTCGCGCTCGTCGCGCTCGTAGAAGCGCTTCGCGAAGAGCTGCGGATCCCGTTCGCGGCTCCAGATCACGTCGCGCTCCGCCGCGCTCGGATAGTGGAAACGAACCATCCTCAGCGCGACCTCGCCGAGAACGGCAAAGCCGAGCAGCATCGCCAAGCCAGGCACGAGGATTCTCCTGGTCCAGGAGCGGGGGGCCATGGAAGCGCGCGGCGCGTGTGGGTGGCGCCGAGAGTGAGCGCCAAGAGGTTGCCAAATGCCGGCGGGTTGGCGAGCCTGGAGCTGTGAAAAACGCGCTTTTCGCTCTCGCCACCGCGCTCGCGGCCTCCGCCTGCGCCTCTGCGGGCCGCACGCCCGCGACCATCATGGACATCCACAGCCACGCCCAGCCCGCGCGCGTACGCGTCACCCACGCGAGCCTCGACCTCACGCTCGACTTCGAGGCGCAGCGCGCAGACGGGAGCGTGCGGCTGGACCTCGAACGCAGCGATCTCTCCGCTCCGCTCGTGCTCGACTCGCAGGCACTCCAGATCGGCAGGGTCGAAGGCGCCGACGGAACGCCGCGCGAGCACCAACTCGGCGCGCTGGATCCCCAGCTCGGCTCGGCGCTCACGATCACGCTCCTGCCGGGCGATCGCTCCGTGCGTGTCCACTACCGCACCACAAAGGACACGCAGGCGCTCCAGTGGCTCGCGCCCGAACAGACGCACGACAAGCGCAAGCCCTACCTGTTCACGCAGGGCCAGGCGATCCTGACGCGCACCTGGATTCCGCTGCAGGACTCGCCGGGCGTGCGCATCACCTACGACGCCGTGATCCGCTGCCCAGCCGGGCTGACGCCGGTGATGAGCGCCGAACAGCTCGGCCAGGGGCAGGACGGCGCGTGGCGTTTCCGCATGCAGCAGCCGATCCCTTCCTACCTGATCGCGCTCGCCTGCGGCGAGATCGCCTTCCGGCCGATCTCGGAGCGCTGCGGGATCTGGGCCGAGCCGGGCGAGGTCGATGCCGCGCGCGCGGAGTTCGAGGACACGGAGAGGATGGTGCAGGCGGCCGAGAAGCTCTTCGGGCCCTACCGTTGGGGCCGCTACGACCTGCTGATCCTGCCGCCGTCCTTTCCCTTCGGCGGGATGGAGAATCCGCGCCTCACCTTCGCGACGCCGACCGTCCTCGCGGGCGACAAGTCGCTCGTCAGCCTCGTCGCGCACGAGCTCGCGCACTCCTGGTCGGGCAACCTCGTCACCAACGCGACCTGGAGCGACTTCTGGCTCAACGAGGGCTTCACCGTCTACTTCGAGACGCGCATCATGGAGGCGGTCTACGGCACGGAGCGCGCGCAGATGGAGCGCCAGCTCGCGATCGCGGAGCTCGAGCGCGGCATGAAGGAGCTCGAACCCTGGCAACAGGTGCTGCACACCGACTTGCGCGGCCACCACCCCGACGACGGCTTCTCCGACGTCCCCTACACGAAGGGCGCGCTGTTCCTCACGCGCCTGGAGGAGCTCGTCGGGCGTCCCCGTTTCGATGCCTTCCTGCGCAAGTGGTTCGACGAGCATGCGTTCCAGAGCGTCACCACGGCGGATCTGCGCGCGTTCCTCGCGCGCGAACTCTTCGCGGGCAAGCCGGCGACGGGCATCGATCTCGAAGCCTGGCTCGAACAACCCGGCCTGCCCGCCGATGCGCCGCGGCCCGCGACGGCCTCGCTCGCGCGTGTCGACCTCGAAGTGCAGCGCTGGAACAAGTCACACGACGCCGACGCGCTGCTCACCGACGGCTGGGTCACGCAGCAGTGGCTGCATTTCCTCGAAGGCATCGCCGAGGGCATCGACGGCAGCAGCCTCCGAGCGCTCGACGCGCGCTACCGGTTCACGAGCAGTGGCAACTGCGAGATCCTCGACGTGTGGCTGCGACTCTCGATCCGCTGCTCGTACGCGAAGGCCGACGCACGCCTCGAGGAGTTCCTGATGCAGGTCGGCCGGCGCAAGTACCTCGAACCGCTCTACAAGGAGCTCGCGCGCTCACCCAGTGGTCTCGAACGCGCGAAGGCGATCTACGCCAAGGCGCGCCCGCGCTACCACGCGGTCTCGCAGGGGACGATCGACACGCTGCTGGATTGGAAGTAGATCCGTCCGACTTGCCTGTCCAATCGCGCGCGCAGACACCCTAGAGCGAAGCGGAGACTCGCATGCACCACCTGCTCGCCTCGATTCTGATCGCGTTTTCGTGCGGCCCGGCCCTCGCCCAGAACACCTGGTATGTCGATGTGCACGCGACGGGGCCGGGCGATGGCTCCGCGGCACATCCCTACGTCTCGATCCAGGCCGCGATCTCCAATCCGGCGACGCACACGGCCGACACGATCCGCGTGGCGCCGGGAAGCTACGCCGAGGACGTTTCGATCGCGAACGTCGGCGTGTACGTGATTGCGACGGGCGGTCCGGCCGTGACGACGATCCAGGGCAGCGCCAGCGTCGACGGCCTGTACACCTCGAACGGCCCGGCCGAGCTCGAGGGCTTCACGATCGCAAGTCCGTTCGGTGCCGCCGTCGGGGGCGGAACGCTGCGGCGCTGCATCATGGTCAGCCCGGCAGGGGTGCCCGCTGGCGCGCGCGGCATCTTCTACGACGACTTCAGCCACGTCGACCACTGCGTGGTCACCGGCTTCCAGCTGGGGCTCGACATGTTCGCCTTTGCGAGCATCCCGGTTGACGTGCGCAGCACGATCTTCTCCGGCAACAGCCTGACGCTGCATTCCAGCGCCAACGCGGACTTCCTGAACTGCTGTTTCCCGAGCTTGCCCCAGGGAGGCGGGATCAGCACCGTCGGATCGGTGATCGGCGATCCTGGTTTCTGGGATCCGGCGCACGGCGACTTCCATCTCGCGCCGCTCTCGAATTGCATCGCCACGGACATCGGCGCGATCCCGTACGACGCAGGCTACGCGACAGGGCCCGCGGTGTACTGCAGCACGAGCCCCGCGAGCGACGGCTGCAGCGCGAGCATCTCGGCCTCGGGCACGTGCAGTCTGAGCGGGACGGCGCCGTACTGGGTCACGGCGGAGCACGTGATGCCCAACAAGCTCGGACGCCTGCTGTACTCGCTGGGGGAGGCGAACGTGCCCTTCCAGGGCGGCGTGCTGTGCCTGGCGCCGCCGCTGCGTCGCACTCCGCCGTCGAACTCGGGCTCGAGCGGGACACCACCCTGCTCGGGCGTGCTCAGTTACGACTTCCACGCGCTCCTGCAGAGCGGAGCCGATCCGCTCCTCCAGCCGGGTCGGGTGGTCTACGCACAGTATCGCTTCCGCGATCCCTTCTCTCCCGGCGGCTACGCGGTCGCTTTCTCGAACGCCGTGCGTTTCGGGATCGCGCCCTAGCCCGCCGCGACGAGCGCGCGCAGGTTCTCGGCCCAGCTCGCGAGCTTCGATTTGGCCTTCGACGCGATCATCTTCTCCGCGAAGATCATCATCCCCGTGAGCTCGGTCTGCGCGCGAAGATCGACACGCGTACCGTTCCCTTCGGGCACGAGCGCGATCTCCAGGCGCACCTGCATGTCGTTCGGCAGACCGCCAGCGGAGAGCACCAAGGTGCGCGGCGGATCGCTGCGCTCGACGCGCACCTCGACGCGCTGCGCGTCCTGGATCCACTGCGCGCGCCGCGCGGGGTCCGCGATCCAGGGCCAGAGCGCCTCGGGCGTGCTCTCGAACTTCAGCGACTGCTCGACGATCATCGTGGCGGAAGAGACCCGCTCACCTCCAGATGCCCAGGCTAGCGTGTCGGCGCGCGCGCGGGAACTTCAGGCGGTGCGGACGGCGGCGGCATCGAGCGCGAGCAGGCCCGCGCCGACCGCACCGGCGAGGTCGCCGAGCTGCGCGACGCGCACGCGCGGCGGACGCGCGGGCACGAACAGGTGCGGCTGCATCGCCTCGGCGATGCGCTTGGACCACGGCTCGCCCAGGCGGCTGCCGAGTCCGCCGCCGATCACGACGCCCTCGACGTCGAGCAGATTGACGGCCGAGGCGAGGCCCGCGCCGAGCGCAGCCACCGCGCGCTCGACGAGCTCAACGGCGAGTTCGTCCTGCTTCTCGAGGCCTTTGGCCCAGATGCTGCTCGAGAGGCGCGGCTTGCCCTTCTTCTCCATCCAGTGGAAGAGCTTCGTCTTGCGCTGCCTGTGCTCGACCAGCTTGCGCGCGCGATCCTCCATCGCGCGCCGGCCAGCGTAGGCCTCGAGGCAGCCGCGCCGTCCGCAGGGACAGGGGGCGCCGTCGAGCTTCACGACCATGTGGCCGATCTCGCCCGCAGCGCCACGTCCGAGCCAGCGCTTGCCGTCGAGGATCACGCCGCCGCCGATACCCGTGCCCCAGAAGAGCCCGACGAAGGAGGCGAACTCGCGGCCGGCGCCCAGGCGCGCCTCCGCGTCGAGCGCGACGCCGACGTCGTTGCCGACGAAGACGCGCGCGCCGAGCCGGTGGGCGAGTTCGCTCGCGGCCGGGACGGGATCCTCGAAGCCGGACAGGTTGCCCGCACGCTCGATCGTGCCCGACGCGCCGTCGACGGCGCCCGGTGAACCCATGCCGATGCCGGAGAGCTCGCGCGTCTGGAGGCCTGCCTCGCGCGCGGCCTCGCGCAGCGTGCCCGCGATCTCGTCGAGGATCGAGCGCGGACCGCCGAGCGTCGGCGTGGCGCGCCGCGCCTGGCCGAGCACCTTGTGCTTGCTGTCGAGGACGACGGCCTGGATCTTCGTTCCGCCGAGGTCGATGCCTCCGCGCAGTTGCGAGTGCTGGCTCATGGAGAATTCCTGTCGGCGATGCCGCGCATCCTAGGCGACGTCGGGCCGCCGCGCAGCCGACTCGGGACGGCGAGTGCGGATGCGTTCGAGCATTCCAGCGAGTTCCTCGCGGTCGATCGGCTTGGTGAGGTAGTCGTCCATGCCCGCCGCGAGGCAACGCTCACGATCGCCGCGCATCGCGTGTGCGGTGAGCGCGACGACTGGAGTCTCGCCCGCGGGACCGGGCAGCGCCCGCAGCCGGCGTGTGGCCTCGAAGCCGTCCATCACCGGCATGCTGCAATCCATGAGCACCAGGTCGAAGCTCCGTCCCGCGAGCCGTTCGAGCGCTTCGGCGCCGTCGTGTGCGCATTCGACACGGCAGCGCAGGCGCGTGAGCATGCCCTCGGCGACCTTGAGGTTCGTGAGGTCGTCCTCGACGACGAGCACGGAGAGCTCCTTCTGCGTCTGTGCGCTGTCGGGCGAGCGCCCGGCCATTGGCAGTGCGGCACGCGGCTCCTGGTGCAGGATCTGCACCGGCATCTCGAACCAGAAGGTGGAGCCGATACCCTCCTCGCTCTGGAAGCCGATCTCGCCGCCCATGATGCGCACGAGGCGCGCGCAGATGGCCAGTCCGAGCCCCGTGCCGCCGTACGCGCGAGTGGAGGAGGAGTCGGCCTGCGTGAAGGGTTCGAAGAGCGAGCCGCGGGCCTTCTCGGGGATCCCGATGCCCGTGTCGGCGACCTCGAAGCGCACGCGCGCGTGCTCCCCGCCGCTCGCCACGAGGCTGAGTGTCAGCTTGACCGAACCTGCGTGCGTGAACTTGAGCCCGTTGCCGGACAGGTTGGTGAGCACCTGCCCGATGCGTCCGGCGTCCGCGAGCACGCGTGTGGGCACGTCGGGGTCGATCGCGAGTTCGAAGCCGATGCGCTTGGATCCGGCCAGCGGACGCAGGATCGCGAGCGAGGTGCGCGCGACCTCGCGCAGGTCGGTCGGCTGCATGTCCAGTCGCAGTTTGCCCGCCTCCATCTTCGAGAAGTCGAGGATGTCGTTGATGATCACGATCAGGTCGTTCGCGGAACGGTTGACGGTCTCCGCGAACTCGCGCTGCTCGTGGTCGAGCCGGGTCTCGAGCAGCAGAGAAGCCATCCCGATCACGCCGTTCATCGGCGTGCGCAGCTCGTGGCTCATCGTCGCCAGGAACTCGCTCTTGGCCTTGGCTGCCTGCTCGGCGAGCTCGAGCGCCTTCGCCAGCTGTTCGTTCTTGCCCTGTACCTCGCGGTAGGATTCGCGCAGGTTGACGCGCATCGCGTCCATCGTGCTCGCCAGGCGCGCGAGCTCGTCGGACCCTTCGAGCCGGATCGCCTGGTCGAGATTTCCGCGTCCCAGGGCCAGCGCCTGCGCATCCAGCGAGCGCACCGGGTCCACCACGCTGCGCCGCAGCAGGACGGCGAGGATGATCGCGGTACCCAGAAAGCACAGCAGGCCGTCGGCGAGCATCTCGCGCATGCGCGCGTGGCGGGTGGCGAGCAACTTCTCGGTCGAGAGTCCCAGCACGACCTGGCCCTGGACGTTGTGCTTGAAGGCCGGGAGGCTCGGCTCGGCCGCGATGGGGGCCTCGAAGGTGCGGCAATGCTCGGGCGCGCGCGCGGCAGCGGACAGCTTGCGCGGGGCCTGCGCGACGAGGGTGCCGTCGCGGCGCTTGATCTCGCAGTACACGACCTCGGGGTGCGAGGTGGCGAGGAACTCGGCCAGCGATTCGAGCTTGGGGTAGTCGCGCGTGAGCATGAACTCGACGCAGGCGAGGCTCGCGACCTTGGAGAGAGACGCGCCGCGCTGGTCGAGCTCGTCGGAGAGCAGCTGTTGCTCGCTCCAGATCGTGTGCGCGCTCGAGACGAAGAACCCAAGGCAGAGCGTCAGGAGCGTGATGCCCATGACGCGCTTACCGAGCTTGCCCAGGCGCGACGGCGCCTGGTCCTCAGTGCTTGGTGCTGCCGAGGTTGAAATCATCGGCACGCTTCATCCCCTCGCGGACGAATGCGTACTCTGCGTCGCTCGTCTCGCCGAAACCGCTGATCTTCAGTTCCTTCAGAACCTCGGGGTCCTTGAGGGCGAGCAGACTGTCGTGCAGAGCGGCGACCACCTCGGGAGCAAGGCGGGCGCGTGCGATCCAGGGCTTGGTGACGTTCTCGAAGGTCTTGAGCGCGCGCAGCTTGCCGGCCTTGCGACTGTCCTCGAACGTGTTGACGGCCATCGAGCCGGCGTCGTAGTCGCCGAGTTCGACCGCGCGCGCGACGGTGTCATGCCGGCTGAGGAAGGCGTAGCTCTCGAGATCCTTGGCGCGAATGCCGGCCTGCGCGAGCTCCGCCTGCGCGAGGTAGCGACCGATCGTCGAGTTGGGATCGCCGAAGGCGAAGCGCTTGCCTTTCAGGTCGGTAAGCGACTGCAGCGGACTGGAATTCAACACCGCGATCACGCCCAGGAAGCGCCGCTCGCCGTGCTCGAGCTCCATCGCGAGCAGCTGGATGTCGTCGTTGCGCTGCTTGGCCGTGATGTACGAGGCGGGGCCAAAGCGAGTGAAGTCGATCTTGCCCGCGACGAGGCTCTCGATGCCCTCGTCGTAGGACTTGAAGATCGTGAGCCGCAGGTCGACCGAGGCGTCCAGGCGCGCATCGAGTTCGCTGGCGAGCGCCTCGAGCACCGGATTGAGCTTCCGGTACATCACCGTCGCCTTGTCCGACTGGTAGACGCCAAAATCCAGCTGCAGAGCGGGTTTGTCGTCGCGCGGTTTCTGGGTGCCGGAGGCCGCGGTCGGCAAGAGTGCCAGGAGGGTGGCTACAAGAAAATGCATAGGAAGGGGCTCCGAGGGAGGGTGCTCTGCGGTTGCTTCGTCGGGGCTGACCACTCCACTTGAGGCTCAGCCATTCTTCGCAGGATCTTGAAAAAAGTAGCCCCACCCGCGGCACTCTCGCGGATGCTGGAGATGGCTCGCATCACCCACTTGCCGTGCCTATCCGCCCCACGTGTCAAGCGCAGCCTGGAAGCCCCCCCATGCGGAAGCTCATCCACAGTCCGGATGACGTGAATTCGGTCCCTGTTACGAACTCGGATTCACGTCCAGTCGCCCTCCCCGTCCCCCTGGGTCTGCTCCTTGGGTTGGTCTGCTCGTGCTTCGTGCTCGCGCCGGACGCCATGGCGATTCCGTCTCCCGATGTCGTGATCGGATTGTTCGCGAGCGTCGCGCAGGCGCTCGGGCTGCTCTCCGTTGTCGCGGGCGGGTGGCTCTGGAAGCGGCGTCGCAGCGGCGCCGCGGCGGGCCACGCGCGCGGCTGGAAGATCGCCTGCCTCATGAGCGCGACGCTTTTCGCGCTGACAGCGATCGGTTGGGGGCTCTTCGCCGCGGCGAAAGCGGACGCGCGCGCGAAGCGCCTGCAGGTGAACCTCGAGCGTTCCTCGAAAGAGGACGGTCGCAAGATCACCGACGTCTCGCTCAAGGAACTGGGCTTCAGCGACCAGTTGCAGCGACCCGACGGCCTGGCGACCGAGTCGCTCGCGGCGATGCAGGCCTCGGGCCAGGCGCCGGCCGTGATCGATGTGCGCGAGACCGAGGAGTGCGAGATGGGCATGATCGAGGGCGCGACGCACGAGCGCTTTCCCGACGTGCTCGCGGATCCTGAACGCTACCTCGATCCCGCGAAGCCCGTGCTGCTCGTCTGCTACAACGGCAATCGCAGCTCGGAGATGGCGAGCTCGCTGCGCGACAAGGGCTACGACTGCCGCTTCATGATCGGCGGCTACGAGAAGTGGCTCTCCGAGGACCGGCCGCTCGCGGACGCCGAGCATCGCTCGGCGGGCGACCTGCGCCAGGTCCCCGCGTACGAGAACCGCGACACGCTGCTCGACACGCCCGACGTGTTGGCGCTGATGGAGCAGGGCGAAATCCAGTTCGTCGACGTGCGCTACCCGGGCGAGTACGAGCAACTCGGCCACTTGCCGGGCGCGATCAACCTCCCGTTCCGCAAGCTGAAGACGCCGGATCTCGAGGCGCAGCTCACGGCGCTGCCGAAGAAGCCCATCGTCGTCGCCTGCTACGACAAGCGCAGCTCCTTCTACGGCCTCGTGACCGGCCTGCGCCTCTCGCGTCTGGGCTACACCTACCTGGGGCGCTACACGACGCCCGAGACCTTTCCATCGCTTTCGAAGGACAAGCCGCACGTGGCGGCGTGGAAGGCGCGGCATTCCGAGCGCACGCTGCTCTCGCTCGCTTCGGCGCCGCTCGCTTCGGCCATCGGCACGCTGGCACGCGAGCTCGGCTCGCTGGCGCTGGCGATCGTGCTCATCGCGCTCGCACTGCGCCTCCTGGTGCTGCCGCTCACGCTGCGCGCCGACCGCGACCGCGTCGTGCAGTGGGGGCTGAAGCCCGAGCTCGCGCGCATCGAGCGCGAGCACGCCGACGACCCCGCCGAGCGCTCGCGCTTGACGCTCGGGCTTTTGCGTACGCACGGCGTCCGTCCGGCGCTGGGCTTCGCCTCGAGCATGCTGCAGCTCGTGCTGTTCTCGATCTGCTTTGCCGCGGTCGTCTCGGCGGCCAAGGCCGACGGCAGCGGCTGGCTGTGGATCGAGAACCTCGACCAGCCGGATGCCTGGCGCCTGCTCCCGGCCGCGTGCGGACTGCTGGCCGCATTCATCGCGCTGCGCAGTGGCGAGCACGCGAGCCGTGGCCGAGCCATCGGCAGCCTCGTCTTCGGCCTCGCGGTGGGGGGCATCCTCGCGCGCTTCGCCGCTTCGGCGGGCGTGTACCTGTGCGTCAGCCTGGGTTTCGTCGCACTGCAGGGTGAACTCGTGCGCGCGATGATCGTCGGGTTGCCGCGCGCGCGCGCGCGTCGGCGCAGCGAATTGGCGCAGCGCACACGCATCGTCCCGCTCGCGCTCGCGCACCTCGCCGGCGACTGCGGCAACAAGGCGGGCAGGCTTGCCCAGCTACGCGAACAGGGCTTTCGCGTCCCCGGCGGCTTCGTGCTGCGCCCGCGCGTGATCGCGGACCGGCTGCAGCACGGCGACTGGCTCCCCGAGGACCGCGCGGCGATCGAACGCGAGCTCGCGCAGATGCAGGTCGAGCGCGTCGCGGTGCGCAGCTCGGGCGCCAAGGAGGACGGCGAGCAGCGCTCCTACGCAGGCGTCTTCGAATCCGTGCTCGATGTCCGCCCCGCGGAGATCTTCGCCGCGCTCGAGCGCGTGCTGCACTCGTTCTCCTCCGACCGCGCGCGCAGCTACGCTGGCGAGGCCGAGGCCGACGCGCCGGTGTCGGCCGCAATCCTGGTGCAGGCGATGGTGCCCGCAGAATTCGCCGGCGTGCTGTTCACCGAGCACCCGGCGCAGACCGGAGCCGCGCTCGTGGAGCTCGTCGAGGGCCTGGGAGAGGAACTCGTCTCCGGCCGCTCGGACCCGATCTCGGTGCGCCTGGGGCGCGTCAGCGGGCACCGGCTGGACGAGCACGCCTGCGTGATCGCGCTCGAGGAATTGCACGCGCTCGGCCTGCGCATCGAGGCCATCTTCGGCCGCCCGCAGGACATCGAGTGGGCTTTCGCCGACGGACGCTTCTTCATCCTGCAATCGCGCGACATCACGCGTGATCCGGCGGACGGCGACGAGCAGCGCGCGCGCCGCGAGCGCGAGCGGCGGCGGCTCCTGGCCTTTGCCCGCGAGCGTTTCGCGCGCATCCCCGGGCTCGACCCGCTCGGCGACCTGTACGTGCAGGACGAACTCGCGGAGCTGCTGCCGCGCCCGCACCCCACTTCGCTCTCGCTGCTCAACGCGATCGCGGCGCGCGGAGGGAGCACCGACCTCGCCTGCCGCGAGCTGGGACTGCGCTACGAGGTGCGCTCGGACTCGGGCCCGGTGCTGCTGGGCGTGTTTGGACGCTGCTTCTCGGTCGCCGGCGAGCGCTCGCGCAGGCTTTCCGCGCGCACCTCGCTGCTCGCGAGTTACCGCCTGGGCCGCTCGGGGCCGGAGATCGAACGCGCGCTGCGCGAGGACTTCCTGCCGGAGCACACGCGCAAGCTGCGCTTCGAGGAGGCGATCGATCTGCGCCAGCTGGTGCTCGGCGAACTCGTCGAGCTGCAGGCGGGAATCGTCGAGCGCTTCCTGCACACGAGCTACCACGAGGCCGAGCGCGTCAACCTCGCCGCCGAGGTGTACATGCGCGCGGCGGTCCTCGAGTGCACGCGCCATGGTCTGGATCCGGCCGTGATGCTCGCGCACATGCCCGCCAGCATGGCGCACGATGCGCTGAACGTGCTCGCGCGCATTCGCCTGGGCGAGGTGCAGCCGGCGGCGTTCCTGCAGATCTTCGGCCACCGCTCCGACCACGACTACGAGCTCGCCGAGCCGCGCTACCGCGAGTCGCCGGCGCACGTCGCCGAGCTCGCGAGTCGCGCGCAGCTCTCCGCGCCGCAGGGCGCGCCGCCGCAATTGCCCGAGGGCAAGGTGCTGCGGCTCTCGATCGAGCGCGCGCGGTGCTTCCAGTCGCTGAAAGAGGAGGCCAAGCACGCCGCATTGCGCGACCTCGCCTCGCTGCGGCGCGTGCTGCTCGAGATCGGCGAGCGGCTCGAGGTGGGCGAGGGCATCTTCCAGCTGACGCTGAGCGAGATCGCCGGCATCGGTCGCGCGGGTCTCGAGGAGGAGAGCGTGCGCGAGCTCATCCGCGAGCGCGAGGAGCAGCGCGCGGCGCTCGAGGGCCTGCGCCTGCCTACACGCCTCACGCTGCTCGAGATCGAGCGGCTCGACCTCGAGCACGGCGAAGTCGTGCTCTCACGGCCGCGCGAAACGGATCTCGCGGGGACGCGCGTCTCGGGCGAGGGCGACATCGTCGGAGTGGCGCGCGTGCTCTCTGGCCCCGAGGAGATCGACAGCTTCCGGCGCGGCGAGATCCTGGTCGCGCGCTTCACCGATCCGGCCTGGATGCCGGTCTTCCCCGTGGCGCGCGGCCTGGTGATCGAGGTCGGCGGCTGGCTCTCGCACGCCGCGATCCAGGCGCGCGAGTGCGGCCTCACTTGCATCGTCGGCGTCAACGGCGCGCGCGATTCGATCCGCACCGGCGAGCTGGTGCACCTGCACCGCGACGGGCGCGTCGAGGTCTTGCAGAACCGCAGGCGCGAGGCGCGCGTGCGCTCCGACGCGCGGGTCTCGCTCGAGTTGCTGGAGGAGGTTCACGACGCGCGCGTGATCGACCTCTCGACGCACGGGGCGCAGGTCGAGATCGCGAGCCGGCCGCTGCGCATCGGCGAGCGCCTGGTCGTGCGCGGACTGCACCAGCACGCATCGCTGCACGCACGCGTGGCGCGCAACGGGCGGCCGGGCAACTATGGCCTGGTCTTCGAGGTCCCAGGGCTGCTCGAGCCTGCGACGTTCAGCTGACGCGCGCGACCCACACCTGCGCAATCTGGCCGAGGTCGGGCTGCGCCGCCTGCGGCTCGCCGAAGTAGTGCGCCTCGATGCGCACGATCTCCTGGCGCAGGTCCTGCTTCTCCTGCGCTGCGAGGCCGTTGTTGCGCTCGATGTCGCGCAGCAGGCCGAGCACCGTGAAGGGCGTGATCGTCTCGGGGGAGCGGAAGCGCGCCTGGTCGACCTGCGCACTCTTCACTGTGCGGCGCAGCAGGAACCAGCCGGCCGCCGCGAGCGCGAGCCCGCCGAGAACCCAGCCGATCCAGGGCCGCCGCACACTGCCGTAGTTGCGTTCGAGTTCGACCGTCTCAGGCACGGAGACGAGGTCGGCGTCCTCGTAGCGGAAGTGCTCGAGGCCCGCGAGTTCGAGCTTGGGCTTGGCGAAGTGGAAGCTCGTGGGCAGGTGCTCGAGACCCTCGCGCGCGCGCAGCGTCAGCGTCCAGGTGCGCTCGGAGAGGATGCCCGTGCCCTCGCCCTCGTTGTCGAACTTGACGACCGAAAGGCCGTGGTCGTCGGTTTTCGCGACGTCGAACTCGCCGGGCGCGACGTCGGCCAGCGCGTCGAGCGGGGGCACGAGCCCGGTGCTGGTGGCCTTGAGTTCGAGCAGCAGCTTGCCGTCCTTCGCCTGGCGCTCGTCGAGCGTCTGCGTCAGGTGCAGCTTCTCGAAGGGGCGCGCGTCGCCCTGGTCGGGGCTCGCGTCGATCGGCCGCACCGGCGACTCGATCGGCAGCACGGCGTAGCCGGAGGTGTCGAGGAAGTCCAGGTCCAGGCGCAGCGGCGGGATGCGGTCGACCTGCGGACCGCGCGGCTGCAGCAGGATGTAGGCGTAGGGAGTGATGCGCCAGCCGTACTCCGGCGTCGCGCGCGACTTGACCTCGGGCTCGTTGAAGGTCACCGAGAGCACGTCGAAGTCCTGCTTGAGCGCGTTGCGCGCGGCTTCCTCGAACTTGTCGCGGTAGTCCTCGAGCGGCCGCCCGTAGTTGTAGGCGAACTGCACGCTGTTCTGGTTCTGCAGGTACTTCGCGAAGCCGCCCGACTCGCGCTCGATCTCGCGCGTGTGGCGGATATTGACCTGCAGTCCGAAAGGCACGCCGTGGCCGACACGGTCGTCGCCGTCGACGACGGCCTCGAGCTTGATCTCCGTGACGAGGTCGTTGTAGTAGTCGAAGATCTGCCGCGCCTCGTGCGCGAGCTTGTTGTCGCCCACGATCGCGAGGCCTTCGCGCACGTAGCGGAACTTGATCGCCGGAGCAGCGCTGCTCATGCGCGTGAACAGCCCGCTCGTGAACAGGTCCATGTAGCGTCCGCCGCTGTCGGGCGGGAAGGAGAGCAGGGCGGCGCGGATCTTCGGGATCTCCTCCTGCGCGAGCACCTGCTCGGCGCCGATCTTGTTGAGGTCGCTCGCGCCCAGCGTGGCGTAGAACCAGGTTTCGAAGACCTGCGTGGTCTCCTTCTCCTTGGGGATCGCGGGGGAGGCGGCGACGTAGAGCTGCGCGGCCTTGGCGAAGAGGTCGAGCGCTTCCCTGCGCCGCGTGGCGAACTCCGGGTCCTTCTTGAGCTCGAAGATGTAGTTGTTCTCGTCGTGCTTGAGCGCGGCGTCGGCGAGCACGAGTTCCCAGCTCTGTGGATGGTCGGCTAACGCGCGGTCGACGGTCTTGTGCGCCAGCTCGTAGCCGCGCAGCACCTCGGCCTGGATGTCCTGCTGTCCACGGTTGGTCTTGGCGTTCTTCTGCGCCGCGGGATCGCGCCAGATGCTGACCAGATTCGTGCGCATCTGCTGCACCAGGCCCGCCAGCGTCGCCGGGTCGATGTTCTTGAGCGAGCCGAAGATGCGCTCGATCGTCTCGATGCGGTAGACCTCGGCCGAGCTGTGCGCCGCCGTAAAGGCGTTCACGATCAGCTGCTCGTCGAGTTCGACGGGCAGCTTGCGCAGCCGCGCGACCCAGTCGGCCAGCTCGGACAGGTTGCGCTCCTGCTTCGAGCGCGTGAGCGGGATGCCGTTGGCGCGCTCCTCGAAGCCGTACATGAAGATGTAGGGGTTGCGGCGCTGCGTGCTGGAGTTCGGGTCGTGGTTCTTGGCCCACACGCGCAGGAACTCGTCCACGAGCTCCTTGGCCGGCTTGGGGTGGGTGCGTGCGAGGTCCTCGATGTAGGGGAAGGCCTCGGCCTCCTCGCTGACCTTGAGGAAGAGTTGCGCGATCGCCTGTTCGAAGCGCGGGCGCTGGCCCTCGCCGATCAGCGCGAGCCACTTCTCGTCGGGGCGGATGTCCAGCATCTCGCCCGTCTTGATCGGCGCGGGCTGCATGCCGCGCATCTGCTGCTCCTGCCAGTCGTAGTAGTAGAAGTTGCCGTAGGTGTCGCGCTGCATCGCCGGTGCGCGCGAGGTCGACTTGTCGAACTGCCAGGAGACGAGCGCGTCGCGCAGCCAGTTGTTCGCGAGCAGCGAGAGCTGCACGGTCCACTTCTGTGCCAGCTCCGGTGCGCCCGCGATCAACGCCTGCGCGGCGCTCTGCTGCAGTTTGAGCCAGTTGAGGCGCAGTTCGCTCTGCGTCGGCTGCGACTGCAGCGAGATGGCGGCCGAGGAGCCGATCGCGGCCAGGATCTCCATCCCGCGCTCGGGCCGCTTGGTGAAGCTCTCCTCGAGCCAGGCGGCACCGAGCTCCTTCTGGATGCGCGGCGCGATGTCGACCGCGCGCGCGAGCGCCTCGTTCTTCTCCTCTTCCTTGACCTCGCCCGAGGCGAGTGCGGCCTGCGTCGCGTTCCAGGCCTTCTCGAGCCACTCGGCCTTGTTGTCCTTCGCGTTGTTGGCCAGGCAGGAACGCGCGATCAGGTTGAGGCCCTCGCGGTCGTTCTGCTTTTCGGCCTCCTCGATCGTGGGCAGGAACTCGTTCAGCTCGACGAGCTGGTTCGCACCCGCGAGCAGCAGCGCGAGCTTGCGCCGGTCGACGGCGGAGTCCTTGGCGTCGAGGCCGGGGCGCAGCGCGTCCACGAGGGTGTCGAGCTGCAGCCCGGCGTCGATGCCCTGGCGCAGGATCTGGCCCAGTTTCGCGAGCTGCTCTTTGCCCAGCGGCAGCGGATCGGCGGCGAGCAGGCCGAGCACGTCGGCCAACGCGAAGCGGTTCTTCTCGATGTAGAGCTGGCCCTGCTGCTGCACGTTGGGCGGCGGTTGCATCTGGCCGCGCACGAGCGAGGCGAGCAGCTGGTCGTAGCCGGCCTTCTGCTCGTCCTCGGTGAGCTTGGCGAAGTACTCCTTCACCGCAGCCCACTCGCCGAGCGTCACGTTGCGCTGCAGCGCGGCCATCTCCGCGTCGATCGCCTTGGCCTCCGCGGCGTTCTTGGCGGCCTCTTCCGCAGCCTTCTTCGCGGCGGCTTCGGCTTCGGCCTTCTTGGCGAGCTCTTCGGGCGTGAGCGCCTTCTCGGGCGCGACGGGCTCGGCGGGCGCGGACGGCGCCGCCTCGGCGGGCTTGGCTTCCGCAGCTTGTTCCGCTTCCTTGGGCTTGGGCGGGTTGGCCCAGGCCTTGAGGCTCGTCGAGGGCCGCCGGTCGTACTCCAGCTTCTTCAGCTTCTCCGCGCGCGGGCTGAGCTTCTTCGCGGCGCCTGCGGGCTGACCAGCGACCTCGCCCTGCATGATGACCATCGGCGGAGCGACGTCCTCGCCGTCACTCGTGTAGCCGAGTTCCCCGAGCGCCTGGACCGCGGGTGTCGAGGCCGTCGCGGCGACTTGTGCCCACAGAGGGGAAGGTGTGAAGACGAACAGGCCTAGAGCGGTGGCGCGGAGGATCATCGTTTGGACCTGGAGTCAGGGCTCAGGAGCCGGAGCCGTCGGGCGGCGCGCCGGAGCTGGCTCCGCGGGCGTCCTTGGACTGCTGCTGCGACTTGTTCTTGCTCTTGCCGCGACCGCGGCCAGTTCCGCAACCCTTTCACTGCGAAGGGAGCGGAAGACCCTGCAGGTCCTTCAACTCCATGCGCTCGAGCTTGACGGCGGATTCGAGGTCTTCGCGGCTGCGCTCGGCCGAGCCGCTGTCGTTCATCGCGACGGCGTCCTCGGCGAGCAGCTTGTAGTTCTGGCGCGCGGCTTCGATCTCGGGCTCCCAGTCGGTGCGCGGCGAACCTTCGAGGCGCATCAGCCAGGTCATGTAGTACTGCGACTGTGCGAGACCCTCGCGCGCATCGCGCACCTCGGTCTTGGCCGCCTTGGGATCGGCGGAGAGCTCCTCGACCAGCGCTTCGAACTCGCGCCGCGCGTCGGGCAGCTGACCGGTGTACATCTGCGCCTTGGCACGTTCGAGGCGCAGCGAGCGCACGTCGGCGGTGCGATCCGGCGGGACGAGCGCGAGCGCTTCGCCGCAGGCCGCCTCGGCCTGGGACCAGAGCGGCTTCGCGGCCTCGTCGCCCTGCTCGTTCTGGAGCTCGCGCGCTTGGAACGCGAACGCCTGCGCGCGCGCGATCGCTTCCGAGGCGGCGTCGCAGCGCAGCTGTTCTTGTCCGGGGCCGTAGTGGTAGGCGAGCGCCGCGGCGGGAAGCAGCAGCCACACGAAGAGCAGGAACTTTCTCATGCGAACGAACCTCTCCTGCCGCAGGGGCAGGTCAGGGAGCGGGTTTCCATGCTACCTCTCCATCGGCCGAAGGACGACGCGGCCCGTGGATTCCTTCCGCGACTTGTCCCTTTGCGCCCCGGCGCCTGGAACCCGGCCGCCAGCGGGTGCCCAGGAAGTGCAGCAGGAAGGGCAGCCCGGCCAGGGCGAGGCTGCCCAGGGCGCACGCGATCAATGCGTATTCCCTGCGGGTCAGCTTCTCGAACACGCCCTCCTCCTCGTTCCCGGTCGCGTCGGCGATCAGGCTCGAGGCGAGCTGCTTGTCGTTGCCGTTGTGGAAGGAGCCGTGCAGGCGCGCCGCGATCTGTTTCAGCATCGGGACGTCCTGGCGCGAGTGCCGGCCGTCGATGAACTTGCCCACCTGCGGGTCGCCCACGCCACACACGATCACGCTGCGCACCGAGTCGGGCATCTGCGGCATGCCCGTCGCCGGGACGGTGTCGCCGTCGCTGACGATCACGACCGTGGTGCTGCGCGGGTTCCAGTCCTTGGCGACCTTGGCGGCCTCGGTGAGTCCGTCGAAGAGCTTGGTCTTGCCGGACTTGAAGGCGAAGTTGAGCGGCAGGTCGCCGAGGATGTTGCGCACCACCTCGAAGTCCTTCGTGTCGATCACCACCGCCTTGGCGCCGTTGTAGAAGGCGACCACGCTGACGCGGTACTCCTCGAGCGGGATGCGCTCGAAGAAGGACTCCATCAGCTCGCGCGCGCGCTGCGTGCGGCTCTCCTTCTTCGAGGGGCCCGCGTCCACCAGATGCATCGAGGGCGAGACGTCGAGCACGACCAGGATGTGCTTGGGATCGCCGCTGAAGGCGCCTTCTCCCGCGCCGATCGAATAGCGCCGCGGCTCGGCGAGGAACAGCGTGGAGAGGCCCCAGGCGAGCGCGGCAAAGGCGAGCACGCGCGCGGCCGGCGCCCCGCGCGCCCAGCCCGCCGGCCGGCCCGAGGGACCGAAGGCGAGCGTCGCGACGTGCCGCACGCGGCGCGTGTGCAGCCACTCCGCCAGTGCCGCGAGCAGCAGCGCGGCGGAGGCCGCAAGCAGCGGGAGGTCATCCAGCGCTACCACGGCGTGTACCTCAGCCCGAAGAGGAACAGCAGCGAGCAGCCCAGCAGCGCGAGGCCCGCCAGGCACCAGGGCCAGAAGTCGTCTGCCGCCTCGGCGTGCGTCTTCTCCAGGCGCGTCTTCTGCATCTTGTCGATGCGCTCGAAGACGTGCTCGAGGCTGCTCTGGTCGCCGGGCGTGAAGGCCTCGCCGCCTGTGATCGAGGCGATGCGCTCGAGGCTGTCGGTCGGATTGCCCTCGGCAATGCTGACCGCGAAGACCGTGATGCCGTCGGCCTTGAGCTTGCGCGCGATCACCTCGTCGTTGCCGCCGTCGAGGTCCGAGCTGTAGCCGTCGGTGATCAGGACGATCATGCGGTCGCCCTCCTCGCGTCCGAGCAGCACGCCGCGGCAGGCCGTCAGCGCCTTGCCGATCTCGGTCCCGTTGAACCAGTAGGGCAGGTTGTCCGGGCGCATGAAGGGCGGTGCGCAGCGGAAGGCCGAGATGTCGGTCGTGAGCGGCACCCAGTGCAGCACGTTGTTGCCGAAAAACGTCAGGCCGAAGGCGTCGCCCTTGCGGAAGTCGAGGAAGGAGTTGATCGCCTTCATCGCCGCGTCGTAGCGCGTTCCGGCGTCGAAGCGCGCCATCATGCTGCCCGAGACGTCGACGCAGAACTCGATGTTGGTCAGCACGCGCTTGCTGCGCGGCTCGTCCCACTTCTGCGGGCCGGCGAGCAGCAGGATCACCAGCGCGAGCAGCAGCGCCGGCACGGACTCCGCGCAGCGCAGGAAGAACGCCAGCCACGCGCCGTGGCGTGCGCCCGAGTGGTCGAAGGGCAGCACCAGTCCGTGCCCGCGGCGCCTCCAGGTCCAAAGCAGCAGCGCCAGCGGCAGCACCAGCAGCGCGAGCACCGAGCGGTGGCGGAAGAGGTCCAGCGATTCCATGGCTCAGGCGCGCGCGGCGGACTCGAGCTCCGCCATGTCTACCTTCTCGTAGGGCGCGAGCAGGCGCGCGAGGTCCACGTCCTGTGGCGGATCGGGTCGGTGCAGCCACTCCTCGAGGCTGCGCAGCAGCGCGCCCGCCTCCGGGTGCGCGCGCAGTTGCATGATCATCTCTTGCGCCGGCTTGTCCTGCAGGGCGAGCTTGCGGCGCCAATACTCGACCAGGCGCAACTCAAGGCGCGCGCGGTCGGAGCGCGCGAGTCGGCCCTCGAGTGCGGCTTGCACCAGCGGGCGCAGTTCCTCGGCCAGCGTGCGCGGCCGCACGCGATCGCGTTCGACGTGCGACCTGCGCCTTCCGACGAGCAGGATCGCCGCGAGTCCGAGCACCCACGCGATGCCCAGGCCGATCAGCGTCTTCTGGTAGCCGCCCAGGCGCGGCAGCGCGGTCGGTTCGAGCGCGTTGGGCTGCACCTGTCCCTCGGGCAGCAGCGAGCTGACCTCGACGGGGATCGGCGGCAGGCCCTCGACCGGCGTGCCATCCTTGTGCTTCAGGTACTTCGCGAGGTCGAAGCTGCCCGCCTCGAGGCCGTAGTACTCCAGGTCGTAGCGCAACTCCGTCCCGTGCGGCCAGGTCGCGAGCACGCGCAGCACGATCGGGCTGTTGACGTCGAGCGGCAGCGGCTCGAGCTCGGTGCCGGGCAGCACGAGCTGCATGATCCGGCCGGGCACGCCGATGTTGGTCTGCGGGGGCGCCGTCTGAAGCAGCAGAGCGAGCAGCAGAGCAATCATCGTGAGCCTCTTCCGATCCAGCCGCGCGAGCGGAACAGGTGCCGCAACGCGTGCGCGAAGGGCTGGTCCGTGCGCAGCACGAGGTGGTCGACGCCGGCGCGGCGCCACTGCGCGGCGAGCGCCTGCGGATCATTCCATTCGCGTCCGCCGCGCGTCACGAACTCGCGACCCGTCTCGGCCTCGACCGCGCGCAGGAAGCCCGCGCCGCGGCAGGAGATCTCGGCGGGGTCGAGCAGCTGCAGCACGACGCAGTCGTGGCGCTGCGAGAGCTGTTTCAGCGCGGGGATCGCGCTCGGGTCGTGCAGATCGCTGAGCACGATCATCAGCGAGCGCTGCGCGAGCGTCGGCGCGAGCTCGCGCAGGCGCTGTCCGAGCAGCGTGCCCTCGTCGAAGCGGTAGCGCCGCAGCGCCAGCACCCACTCGAGCACGTGCTGTTTCGAGAGGCTCGGCTGCACGCGCAAGTTGCGCTCGCCGACGCCCACGACGCCCACCGGGCTGACGCGGTCCAGCGCCGCGAGCGCGAGCCCGCCGGCGACGTACAGCGCGGTCGCGTACTTGCTCTGCTTGGTGGAGGAGACCGCCATCGAGGCCGAGGTGTCGATCAGCAGGTAGACCGGCATGCTCTTCGGCGATTCGTATTCCTTGACGTAGAAGCGCCGCATGCGCGCCGTCACGCGCCAGTCGATCGCGCGCACCGAGTCGCCCTCCTGGTAGGGCCGCGATTGCACGTACTCGACGCCGCTGCCGACGTAGGGGGAGTGGTCGGTGCCGTAGGAGAGCCCGTTGGCGAGCTTGCGCACCGCCATCACGAACTGGCGCGCGTCGAGGGTCTGGAGATCCTCGACGAAGCCCTGCATGACGCCACGCTCGTGCATCGGCGCGCCGCTCAGGCGCCGGCCCCGCTGCCGCCCAGCGAGCGCAAGAGCTCCTGCAGCACGGCGCGGCCGGTGACGCCTTCGGCGATGGCCTCGTACTTGAGGCGCATGCGGTGCAGCATCACGTCCTCGGCCAGCGCGAAGAGGTCCTCGGGGATCGCGTAGTGCCGGCCGTGCATCAGCGCGCGGGCGCGCGAGGCCTTGATCAGCGAGATGCCTGCGCGCGGGCTGCAGCCGAGCTCGACCGCGGGGTGGTGGCGCGAGCGGTCGACCAGATCCACGACGTGCTCGACGAAGGTCTCGCTGACATGCACGTGGTGCACCGCCTCCATCGCGCGCACGAGCTCCTCGGAGGAGCCCACGGGGCGCTTCTCGAGCACGTCGAACTCCGTCTGCACGATCGCGCCGCGGTCCTGGCGCTGGATGCCGAGCGCGGCGTTGCGCGAGAGGATCTCGCGCTCGTCCTCGATGCTGGGGTACTCGAGGCGGTGCACGAGCATGAAGCGGTCGAGCTGCGCCTCGGGGAGTTCGAAGGTACCGGCCTGCTCGACCGGGTTCTGCGTCGCGATCACGAGGAAGGGCGCCGGCAGGCGGAAGGTCTCGTTGCCGATCGTGACCTTGCGCTCCTGCATCGCCTCGAGCAGCGCGCCCTGCACCTTGGGCGCGGCGCGGTTGATCTCGTCGGCGAGCAGCAGGTTGGTGAAGATCGGACCCTTGCGCACGCGGAACTCGTTCGTGCGCTGGTCGAGCACCTCGGAGCCGAGGATGTCCGAGGGCAAGAGGTCGATCGTGAACTGGATGCGCGCGAAGTCGAGGTCGACCGACTTCGAGAGCACCGACACGAGCAGCGTCTTCGCCAGACCCGGCACGCCCTGCAACAGCAGGTGTCCACCGCTGAAAAGCGCGATCAAGAGGCGCTCGACCACGACGTCCTGTCCGACGACGACGGTCGCCACGCGTTCGCGCACGTCGCGGATGAACTTCTCGGTGTCGGCGAAAGTCTGCTTGGCCACGGGGAGGGCGGACTGGCTCATGGGAGTGCGGGAGCGGGAAGGGACGCGCGGGAGGAGTCCTATCTTCCCGATCCGGTCGGAACTGGCAACGGCGCGCGCGGAACTACCTGCGCCAGCGGCGCAGGCAACCGCACCCCAGGGGGAGAACTCGACGGGCCTAGCGCGCGTGACGCGCGGCCAGGAACGCGCTCGGTCGCAGCCACTCCTGAAGCGTGGCCTGGTCGCCGTAGCCCTGGCACCAAAGCGCGATGTCGGGCGGGGGGTCCTTCGGGCAAGTGCTCCCGACGAGCAGCGAGAGCACGCAGTTGGCTCCGCTCTCCTTGGCCGTGATCCGCACGTCGGAGACCCCGCTGCGTTCGAGCACGATCTCGCCGCGCAGCACCACCGCACCCATGCACAGCCCCTGCTTCGATTTCGCCGCCGTGCGCAGCTCGCGCTCGAGCATGGGCGGGATCTGCAGGTACGGCCCGAGGTGGATCCCGAAGTGCAGATGTGCCGGATAGCGCCCGTTCTCCTCGCTCTCGGCCTTCCCGATGCGGCCGAGGACGTCGCCGCGCTTGACGCTCTCGCCGACCTTCACACGGCGGTCGGCGGCGAGATGGACGTAGAACGAGCAGATCGATTCAGCTTCCTTCTCCGAGGGCTGGAGCGGGTGTTCGATCACGACCACGTTGCCGAGGTTCCAGTGTGTCTCTCCCTGCGCGTCAGTCCAGGTCGGCGAGAAGGCCGAGTAGCGCACGACTCCGTCCGCGATCGCGTGCACTTCGCTGCCCGCGGGCAGCCAGACGTCCTCGGCGAGGTGCCAGGAATCCTGGAAGGGCGAGTTCCCCCTGGGGACGTGGAATCCGAAGCTCCCGCGCGTGTTCACGGCCTTCGCGTAGCCAAGGCAGGGGAACTCGAACACGCTGGGCACAGGCTGAGGGTCCTGCGGTCGGGCGGTGGCGCACAAGAGGCCGAGCGCGAGCGCTGCTGCGCGGAGGTAAGGCTGCAAGTGGGCGAGCATGACAAACATTCGCGGGCGAGAGCGCCCGCACTACCAGGCAAAGTTTGCGCGCTCGGCCTGCGCCCGAGAAGTGGCCGTGGCTCGCAACGGCCCAGATTCCGAGCAAGATTCGTGTTCGCCCGCGCGAGCTCCCCGGCTGAGTGCCCCGCAGCCAGACGCTGCGCTGGGGATTCGAAACACGCTCTTCTCGACACAGCGACCCGACGGGTGACCGCCGGGTCGCTGTGCTTTTCCACCCACTCCGCGCTGCTGCGCGCTCCCGGAGGATGCGAGTTCGCTCGCCCGCGCGGCTCGGCTGCGCCCAGTTCATGCGTGCGGGTGCACAAGCGCTGCTTCCGTTCTTCCTGGCTTGCATCGCTTTCGTCCTGATCGCGACCGTCTGGGAGAGCGCCGGAGGCGGATTCACGAGCCGGGCCGGCGGCCCCAAGGCGCACGTCGCCGCGCGCGCCGCGGGGGGCGGCGCCGGATCGCAGACTCCCGAGCCCGCGGAGCAAGTGCTCGTGCGCGGCCGGCTGGTCGACGCGCGCAGTGGGGAGCCGGTTTGCGCGCCCGTGACGCTGTTCGGCGCGCACGGATTCGAGCGCCACGCGGAGGCAGGCGCCGACGGGATCTTCCAGGTCGGCTGCCCGCGCGAGGCGCGGCTGACGCTCGCGGTTCCACGCACGGACACCCATTTCGGCCGCCTGAAAGAGCTCGTCGCGCGCGCTCCCTTCGCCCCGCTCGTGCTGAGCCTCGAGCCCCGGCGCGACCTGCCCGTGGTGCTGCGCACGAGGGACGGCCGAGCGCTCGAAAAGGTCGCGCCTCCCAGCGGCGAGTGGGCGCGCGAGACTTGGCCCACGCTGCTGATCACCGAATCGCCGCCGATCGGCCGGCCCTCCGAGGGCGCGCCCGATCCGCTGCTCGCGACGCGCCTTGGCCGCTTTCTCTCGACGGTCCACGGGGACGTCCCGTTGCGGCCGGGATCGCCCACCTGCTGCGTGGGCTACGTGCGTCTCTTCCAGGCTCCGCCGGTCGTCTGCAGCCTCGTGATCGGCTCGCGCGTCCTGCAGTCCGTGCAACTCGAGGGCGACGAGCGCCTGATCAGCTTCCAGGTCGACCCCTCCGAGCTCGAGAACACGCACGCCGACGCCGAACTGCACGTGATCGACAGTGAGACGAGCCTGCCGCCCCTCGCGCGCCACGGCGTGTGGCTGGGGATGCTCGGCGCTCGCGCGCACGAGCTCGACGCCGAGCTCGACCACAACGGCCGCTTCGAACTCGAGGGTGTGGCCGCCGGCTCGGCCGAGCTCGAGCTGCGCCTCTCTGGCTACGAGAACCAGACGCGCCGCGTCGACCTGCACGCGGGCGAGCGGAACGACCTGGGCGTGGTGCGCGTGCACCCGGGCGCCTGCGTCGCCGGCCACATCGTCAGCGAGTCGGGCGAGCCCGTGCACGCGCGCGTATGGAGCAGCTCGCGCGACGGACGCGACCGTCCCGCCGGCCAGCCGGTGGACTCGCCCCCCGGCGCGGATTGGTTCGCGATCTGCGGCCTGCCGCGCACGAGCGTGCTCGTCGGCCTCGAGGACCCGCGTTACGCGCTCAACCCGGTCGAACTCGACCTCTCGGAGGGCTCGGCTCAGAACGCGCGCATCGTCGCTCGCCGGGGCACGCTGCTGCGCCTCGAAGGTCCGTACTCGGCGGGTGGAGCGGCGAGCGTGCGCGTGCTCGACGCGCGGCACCTGTGCATCTGGCTCTCCGACAACCTGGAGCAGGAGGTGCACGACCTCGCGCTGCTGCCCGGCCACTACACGATCGAGGTGCAGCACGCCGGCGGGCGCGCCCTGCGCCAGGAACTCGACCTCGCCTCGGGCGCGGGCGCTACCATCCTGCTGCGCTGAGCGCGCAGCGGATGCTCCTCGCCCTCCTCCTCGCCCTTGCCGCGCATCCTGACTCCGTTTCGAGCACGCACATCGAGGTGAGCGGCGCGCGCGCGCGGCTGCAATTGCGCTCGGAGGAGCGCACGTTCCTCGAAGCGCTGCCCGTGGATCGCGACGGCGACGGGCGGCTCGACGCGGCGGAGCTGCGCGCGGGGGCGTGGACGCTCGCGGACTACGCCGCGAGCCGCTATCACCTCGCGCCGCTCGTCGCCGGGCAGCCGCGCGAGTGGCTCGAGGGCCGCTTCGTCGACGCGCGCGCGATCGAGCCGGGCGCGGGGATCCTCGCCGGGAGGCGCTCGATCGAGCTCGCGTTCGAGTTCGAGCTCCCGCCAGGCTGCGACGGCCTGCGCGTGCGCTCGGAGCTTTTCGTCGAGGCCAATCCGCTGCACCGCGACCAGTGCGAGATCGTCTGGAACGGTGCTCTGCCCGCGACCAAGCTGCTCTGGTCGGAAGCGCCCGAGTGGACCTTCCGCGCGCTCTCGAGCGAACGGCCGAACGTCGTGCTCGACTTCGTCGGGCTCGGGCTGCAGCACATCCTCACGGGCTACGACCACCTCGCGTTCCTGCTCGCGCTGGTCGTCGCCTCGCGCGGCTTGCGCGGCCTGGTGGGTGTCGTGACGAGCTTCACGTTGGCGCACTCACTCTCGCTCGCGGCGGCCTCGCTGGGCTGGGTCGTGCCGCCCGCGCGAGCGGTCGAGGTCGGGATCGCGCTCACGATCGTCTTCGTCGCGCTGCGCAATGTGCTCGACGACCGGCCACGGCGGCTGTGGCCCGAGGCCTTCGCCTTCGGCCTCGTGCACGGGCTGGGCTTCGCGGGCGCGCTCTCGCAGACGCTCTCGGCGCAGACGCAGAAGCTGAAGGCGCTCTTTGGCTTCAACGCCGGCGTCGAGATCGGCCAGCTCGCGGTGGTGCTCGCCGTGGTCGGGGTGCTCGCGCTCGTACGCCCACCCGGACCCGGGCTGGAGCCCGTGCGCGTCGCGCCGCGCTGGGTGCGCGTGCCCGTCTCGTGCGCCGTCGCGCTGGCGGGATGCTACTGGGTCGTCTCGCGCGCCTTGTGAGCGCCGTTCTCGAGCAGGCGCAGCACCTCGGCGTTCTGGCGGTTGAGCCGGATGCTCGTCACCGGGAACTCGGGCTGCTTGGGATTGGGCACCTTGTGCGTCAGCAGCACGCCCGACTCCGTCGCTTCCTGCACCAGCCTCCGCGGCAGGTCGGGGTCCTCCGCCCAGGCGAAGCCGCGCTTCAAGAGGTACACGTCGCGGAACCACTTGAGTGAGACGAAGGAGAGGTGCGGATCGCGTTCGGCGTGGTCGAGCGCGAGCACGAAGTCGGCCAGCGGGCTGCCCGAGGACTCCGAACGCGGGAGGATGCCCGGCTGCGGGGCTTCGTAGACGACCCACGCGCCGCACACCTGCGGTCGCCATTCCTGGCGCGGGGCGCCGCGGCGCAGCTGCCGTCCCGACGCGCGCTGGCGCAGCGAGATGTGCACGCTGGCGCCTTCGGGCGGAACCAGGGCGAGCAGGGGGCGCAGGGCCGGCGGGAGCTCCGAGCGCTGGTCGAGCTCGGCGAGCGCCTCGAGGGCGTTTTCGAGCTCCAGTTCGAGGGCGGAGATGGTCTGGGAATCGTCCCAGGACCTCAGGTCGTCCATGGTGTTGCGCTCCGGGAAAAGAGGCAGAGGATCGCGGGGCTGCCAGGCGAGCACCCGGCGAAGACCCGAGTCTAGCCGAGGTCGCCGTACCGCGCTCGCCCGATCGAGGGTATAGCTGGAGCTGCATGCTGTCGGCCCTCCTCGCCTCCCTGGCCCTCTCCGGCGCCGCCACTGCCGGCGGCGGCTTCGAGGAGCGCGCCCTGCCCGTGCTGGCAGCGCACTGCATCGAGTGCCACTCGGGTGCCGAGCCCAAGGGCGATCTGGACCTCGGCGCGTTCCACACCGAGGCGCAAGCGCGCGCCCAGGTCGCGACCTGGAAGACCGTCCGCACGCGCGTCGACGCGGGCGAGATGCCGCCGCGCAAGAAGCCGCGGCTCTCCCCGGCCGAGCTCGAGGCACTGCTCGGTTGGATCGAGAGCGTGCCCGGCGCGGGGAAGCCCGACGGGCGCACCGTGCTGCGCCGGCTCAACCACCGCGAGTACGAGAACACGGTGCGCGATCTGTTCGGCGTCGACTTCGACGGCCGCGAGAAGCTCCCTGCCGACGACGTGGGCGGCGGATTCGACGTGCTCGGCAGCGTGCTCTCGCTGCCCGACACGGCGCTCGAGAAGTACGTGCGCGCGGCGGAGGAGGTCGCGGCGCTGGCCGTGATCGCCGAGGATCCCGAGCATCCGCCGCGCACGCACTGCGGTCCGGCGCAGATGCAGGGCGGCGCACGCGAGGGGCGCACGCTCGTCGGCCTGTACTCCAACCTCGACGTGGGCTGCAAGATCACGCTGCCGCGCGAGGGCGACTACGTCGTGCGCGTGCGCGCCTTCGGGCAGCAGGCTGGTCCCGACCCCGCGCGCATGGCGATCCTCTCCGGCACGCGCCAGCTCGGGCGCTACGACGTCGAGGCCGTGCGCAAGGCGTCCGAGGTCTACACGGCGCGCGCGCACTTGCAGGGCGGCGAGCAGCGCTTCGCCGCGGCCTTCCTGAACGACTACTACATGCCCGACGACCCGGACATCCACCAGCGCGACCGCAACCTGTACGTCGAGTGGATCGAGGTCGAGGGGCCCTTCGACGTGCCCGCGGTCTCGGCCTTCCAGCGCGCGGAGCTCGGCGGGCTCTCGGAGGCGAACCTGCCCGCGAGGATCGAGCGCATCGCCTCGCGCGTTTGGCGCCGACCAGCCGCGAAACGCGAGGTGGACGCGCTGCTCGCGCTCGGGCCCAAGACCGATCCGCCCTTCCTGCGCGTGCGCAGCGCGCTGGTCGGGATGCTGAGTTCGCCGCGTTTCCTCTTCCGGCTCGAGCCCGATCCGCCGGGGGCTGTGCCCGGCAAGCTGCGTCGGCTCGACGGCTACGAGCTGGCGTCGAGGCTCTCGTACTTCCTCTGGAGCAGCGCGCCCGACGCGGAGCTTGGAACCCTCGCGGCGAACGGCAAGCTCGGCGAGGACGGCGTGCTCGAGCGCGAGGTCGCGCGCATGCTGGAGGATCCGCGCTCGACCGAGCTCTCGCGCGGCTTCGCGCTGCAGTGGCTCGAGCTCGAGCCGCTCGCGCGCGTTGCGCCGGATCCGGGCCGCTTTCCGGCCTTCGACGAGAACCTGCGCGCCTCGATGCGCGCCGAGACGATCGCCTTCTTCGACGCCGTGTTGCGCGAGCACCGGCCGATCTCCGAGCTCGTGGATGCCGACTTCAGCTTCGTGGACGAGCGCCTCGCGCGGCTGTACGGCATCCCCGGCGTGCGCGGGCCCGAGCTGCGGCGCGTGCGCGTCGATCCCGCGCGGCGCGGTGGCCTGCTCGGCCAGGCGAGCGTGCTGACCGTCACGTCGAACCCCACGCGCACCTCGCCCGTGAAGCGCGGCAAGTGGATCCTCGAAGTGCTGCTCGACTCGCCGCCGCCTCCGCCGCCGCCCGGGGTGGGCGTGCTCGAGGACACGACCAGGGCGCTCGCCGACGCGACGCTGCGCGAGCGGCTCGAGATGCACCGCGCCAAACCCGAGTGCGCCGTGTGCCACGACCGGCTCGACCCGCTCGGCCTGGCCCTCGAGAACTACGACGCGACCGGCGCCTGGCGCGAGAGCGAGAACGGCCATCCCATCGATTCGAGCAGCGTGCTGCCCGAGGGCAAGCGCATCCAGGGCCGCTCGGGGCTCGTCGCGACGCTGCTCGAGGGCGACGGTTTCGCACGCTCGATCGCGCGGCGGGCGCTGGTCTACGCGCTCGGCCGCGAGCTCGGCGCGGACGACGAACGCACGCTGCGCGAGCTCGTGCGCGGTCTGCCTGGATCGAAGACGACGCTCGCGGACATCCTGATCGCGGTGGTGAAGAGCGAGCCGTTCCGCACGGCGCGCGTGGCGGAGGAACATCCATGACCAGGCAACTCGACCGACGAACCCTGTTGCGCGGCGCGGCAGTCGCGCTCTCGCTCCCGTACCTCGACGCGATGCTCCCGCGCGCGCGCGCGGCTTCCGCGGCGGCCCAGGGCGCACGCGACGAGCTGCCCACGCGCCTGTTCTACGCCTACGTGCCCAACGGCATGCCCACCGCTGCGCTGCAAACCGGCGCGGACTTCGCGCTCGAGCGCCTGCTCGCTCCCTTCGCGAGCGCGAGCGCAGAGCTGCTCGTGCTGCGCGGCCTGACGCTCGACGCCGCGCGCGCCTACCAGGACGGCCCGGGTGACCACGCGCGCGCCGCCGCGTCCTTCCTGACCGGCGTGCACCCGCTCAAGAGCGACGGCCAGGTGCTGAACGGAATCTCGGCCGACCAGATCGCGGCCGCGGTCGTCGGCGAGCGCACGCGCCTGCGCTCGCTGCAGCTGGGCTGCGAGGGTTCGGCGACCTCGGGCCAGTGCGATTCGGGCTACGCCTGCGCCTACACCTCGCACATGTCCTGGTCGGGTCCGCGCACGCCCTCGGGCAAGGAGTCGGATCCGCGCGCGGTCTTCGAGCGCCTGTTCCTCGACGAGGGCGAGCCGGCCTTCGCCGAGACGCGCGAACAGCGCGCGCGGCGGCGCAAGAGCGTGCTCGACTTCGTGCGCGAGGACGCGCAGTCGCTCGCGCGCACGCTCGGCGCCGAGGACCGGCGCAAGCTCGACGAGTACCAGAGCGGCGTGCGCGAACTCGAGCGGCGCATCGACCGTCTGCTCGCCGGCACCGACGCCGACGCCGCGGCCGGCATCCCCAAGGAACCCGCGGACGGACCGCGGGACTTCGCCGAGCACGTGCGCGTGCTGTACGAGCTCGCGGCGGCCGCGTTCATCACGGACTCGACACGCGTCGGCACCTTCCTCGTCACCAACGAGGGTTCGGGCCGCAGCTATCCCTTCGCCGGCGTGCCCGAGGGCCACCACGAGATGTCGCACCACGGCAGCGACCCGGTGAAGCTCGCGCAGTGGGAGAAGATCTGCCTCTTCCACACCGAGCAGTTCGCCGCCTTCGTCGAGAAGCTGCGCGCGGCCAGGGAGGGCGAGGGCAATGTGCTCCAGCGCACGATGGCCGTCTTCGGCAGCGGGATCTCGGACGGCAACCGGCACAACCACGACGATCTCCCGATCGTGCTCCTGGGTGGCAGCGCGCTGGGCCTGAAGGGCAGCCGCGCGCTCGATTTCGACAAGGACACTTCGCTGCACCGCCTGCACCTCGCGCTGCTCGCGAAGATGGGCGCGCACGAGACACGCTTGGGCGACGCCACCACCCCGCTCGACCTCGCGTGAAAAAACCAGCCCGCCTGGTTTTTTGACGCGGCGCGACGCCGTCGAGATTCCAGGCGCGCTGTGGACTCGGTGCCGGGTCTCCGCCCTGGCGAGAACAGGGATCGGGCGTACACTCTTCTGGCGAGGCGCTCGTGGCGTAGCGAGCGTCCGCACCTGGACTCCACTTCCCGGAGGAGAACGACGGCCATGTTCCGGACCCTGCGAAGCCTGCTCGCGTTCCTGCTCACGTGTGTCGCCGCTCTGGCTGGATCGTCCGCGCTCGCGCAGTCGCAGTCGGATATCGCCGGTTGGGGCGTGCAGGTCTTCGACAGCCGCTGGAACGAGGAGCCCTTCGCCGAGATCTCGGCGGGTTTTCGACACACGCTCGCGCGCCGCAACGACGGCTCGCTGGTGGCCTGGGGCGACAACACCTCCGGCCAATGCAGCGTCCCCGCGCTGCCCTCCGGCTTGACCTACGTGGAAGTGGAGGCGGGCTTCGTCCACAGCGTCGCGCGTCTCAGCGACGGTTCGGTGGTGGCTTGGGGCGACAACAGCAAGGGACAATGCGATGTGCCTGCGCTCCCCGCGGGCCTCGCGTACGTCGAGATCGCGGCTGGCCAGGACTTCAACCTCGCTCGTCGCAGCGACGGCTCGGTGGTGGCCTGGGGCGACAACAGCGCTGGCCAGTGCAACGTTCCCGCGTTTTCGCCCGGCCTCGCATGCGTCCGGATCGCGGCCGGCGTGTGGCACGCGCTCGCGTGCCTGAGCGACGGATCGGCGGTCGCCTGGGGCGCCAACTACTGGGGCCAATCCATCGTCCCTGCGCTTCCGGCCGGCCTCTCCTACGTCGAGGTCGCGGCGGGCTTCCAGCACAGCGTCGCGCGTCGCAGCGACGGATCCGTGGTCGCCTGGGGCGACAACTCGTTCGGCCAGTGCAGCGTTCCCGTGTTGCCCGCGGGCTTGGTCTACGTCGAGCTCTCTTCGGCCTGGCGCCACACGCTCGCGCGCCGCAGCGACGGATCGGTCGTGGCGTGGGGCTGGAACAGCTTTGGACAGTGCGACGTTTCCATGCTTCCTGCCGGCCTTGCCTTCGCCGGGATCTCGGCCAGCGAGAGCCACAGCGTCGCGCTACGGAGCGACGGCCTGCCGGTGTCCTGGGGCAACAACAAGTGGAGCCAGCGCAACGCGCCCGCGCTGCCGGCGGGCGTCTCCTACGCCGAGGTCGTGGCGGGCAAGTCCGTGCCCGCGCTCGACTACGACCCCTTCACCCTCGCGCGTCGCAGCGACGGTTCCGTGGTCGCCTGGGGCGAGAACTTCTGGGGCCAATGCAACGTGCCCGCGCTGCCCGCGGGCCTCGCCTATGTCGAACTCGCCGCAGGCGTGGTTCACGCCGTAGCGCGTCGCAGCGACGGCTCGGCGGTCGCCTGGGGCAACAATTTCTCCGGAGAATGCAATGTGCCCGCGTTGCCCGTCGGCCTCTCGTACGAGGAGGTTGCGGCGGGCGGGAGCCACAGCGTCGCGCGCGCAAGCGATGGGTCGGTGGCGGCCTGGGGAGACAACTCGTACGGCCAGTGCACGGTGCCCGCACTCCCCGCCGGCCTCACCTATGTCCAGGTCTCGGCCGGCATGTGGCACAGCGTCGCGCGTCGCAGCGACGGAGCGGTGGTGGCCTGGGGGGACAACACCTTTGGCGAGTGCAACGTGCCTGCGCTTCCGGCCGGTCTCACCTACGTCGATGTCTCCGCCAGCGGGGCGAACACACTCGCGCGTCGCAGCGACGGTTCCGCGGTCGCGTGGGGCGACAACACGACCAGCCAGTGCAACGTCCCCGCGCTTCCTTCCGGACTCTCCTACGTGGAGGTCGAGTCGGCCGGCATCGTGCTGAGCTGTGGGTACTACGGCTACTACGGCTACACCTTCGGCTGCAACCTCGCCGGTCACAGCGTCGCGCTCCGCAGCGACGGTTCCGTCCTCGCGTGGGGCGACAACACATTCGGGCAGTGCGACGTGCCCGTGCTCCCGCCGGGCCGCTCCTACGTCGCGATTGCCGTCGGCGGGTATCGCACCCTTGCGCGCGTGGACGGGGCGTCCGGCTTCTCGAGCCTCTGCGAACCCGGTACCGCAGGGGTGAGCCCATGTCCGTGCGCGAACCCGCCTTCGGGTCCGGGACGCGGCTGCGAGAACTCGAACTCGACGGGTGGGGCCGCGTTGCATGGCGCGGGCGAGGCCTCGCTGGCGAGCGACACGCTCGTGCTCACGACGCAAGACGAGAAGCCCAGTGCGCTGAGCATCGTGCTACAGGCCGATTCGGCGAACGCGAGCGGCGTCGACTTCGGCCAGGGCGTGCGTTGCGCCACGGGCTCTCTGAAGCGGCTCTACACGAAGGTTGCGGTTGGCGGATCGATAACGGCACCGCAGACAGGCGATGCATCCGTCGCGGCCCGCTCTGCGCTGCTCGGTGACGCGATCAACGCGGGTACGCTGCGCTACTACCAGGTGTACTACCGCGACTCGATCGTGCTCGGAGGGTGCGCGGCGACGTCGACCTTCAACGTCACCCAGGCACTGCGCGTGGCCTGGTCACAATGAGGGCGACGCCACCACCCCGCTCGACCTCGCGTGAAAAAACCAGCCCGCCTGGTTTTTTGACGCTCGCCGACTCAGCCCCTCGCCCGCCGCCGCACGAACACGATCGCCCCGGCGAGCGCGCAGACCCCGAGCACGAGCAGCAACCAGCGCGCACCACGCATGCGAGACGGCCTCTCGAAGGGCTGCGCGAACCGAGGGTTCGGTTTCCACCAGACCGTGTTCGTCTGGAAGTCGAGCAGCGTGTCGAAGCGCGCGAGCACGTCCATCCCGAGCAGATTCGTGTGGTGCGCACCCTCGTCGGAGGTCTCGATGTTGATGGGGACGTCCTTCAACACGCTCCCGCCGAGCGAAAGCTCCGGCAAGAGCACGAACGCGCCCTCGATCGTCTGCGCGCCGACTCCGCCGGAGCGACTCGAGCCGAGGAACTCGAGCCTCTCCACGAAGCCCGCGCGGGTCACGGAGTCGCGGGCGAGGTACACGCTGGCATTGAAGCCGGTGTCGAACGCGAGCCAGCCTCTGATCGAGTCCTTCCCGTCGCCGAGCAACGCCTCGATGCGTGGCAGCGAGCCCTCGAAACGCAGCTCGCCACGCGTGAAACCCGTCAGATCCGCGGGAGGCTCGTCGAGGATCCTCAGCAGCGAGTGTTCGTAGTCGAACTCGACGAGCTTGTCCTCGAAGACGTTGAAACCCACGATCCCGTCGGCGTCGTCGGCCTGGTTCTCGATCGCCATCACGAGTTCGTGGTCCCAGGCGAGATCCACGAGCTCGAGACGATTGTCGTTGCTCGTACTGCGCTTCTCCGTTCCGCCGAGGCCGGAGTTCAGGACCGACCCGTCGAGCGCGAGCTGCGCCTTCTTCGTGCGTGCGGAGGGATAGAGCACGAGTGTGTCCGCCCCGACGTCGAAGAGCAGGTCGAGTTCGTCAGAGCCGTTGATCCGGCCGCGGATGTGGAGCTTTCCATCGCGTCCGAGCGTGAAGGGGATTTCTCCCGCGCCGCTCCGCCGACAGCTCTCGCGCAGCGTCGAGATGCGTGTGGGGCAATCCTTGCCGTCGAGCGAGACGACGAAGTCGTAGTCGTGCCCCGGCTCGACCTCGAAGCTGATCGAGTCGAGGTCCGAGCGGAAGCTCACCTGCCGCGCGTGTTGGGAGCGCTGCGCGTAGTAGACATCCGGCGCGACCGAGGGGGTCGCCGTCCAGTACGCCTTGCGCAGGTTGTGGCCGTCCTGCACGTCGATCCGTGCTGAGTGCGCGCGCAGGACGCGGGGAGCGACGGACTGCTGGGTGCTCAGGAGCGCGGGCAGGCAGAGGGCGAGCAGGAGGGGCGTGGGCATCGCCTCAGTGCGAGAGCGTGGGGTAGAGATTCTGGTAGGCGTGAAAAAACCAGGCGGGCTGGTTTTTTGACGCTCGCCGACTCAGCCCTTCACGCGCTTCAGCTTGCTGATCCGTCCGAGCGCGTTCCAGTCGAGCACGTAGAGGTTGCCTTCGGCGTCCCAGTGCGCGTTGTGCGGCGCAGTGAAGAGGCCGTCCTGCCACTTCTCCTGGGGCGCGTCGTGGTTGCCGCGCAGCGATTCGTCGGGGTTGTCGCCGAGCTGCGTCACGACCTCGTTCTTGCCGTCGAGAATCGTCACGCGGCCTTGCAGGTCGGCGACGACGACGTACTCGCCCTGGATGTCGACGCTGCAGGGCAGGCGGAAGCCCTCGATCACCTTCTGGAACTTGCCCTCGAGATCGAAGACCTGCAGGCGGTGGTTGGCGCGGTCGGCGACGAGCAGTGTGGGCGGAGTGGTGCGCGTGTCGATTGCGATGCCGTGCGGCGTGTTCATCTGGCCCGGCTCGGATCCGGGGCCGCCGAAGCTCGCGATGTACTTGCGATCCTTGTCGTAGCGGTGCACCCACGACTTCCCGTAGCCGTCGGCGATGAAGATGTCGCCGCTGGGCGCGATCGCGATGCTGGTCGGGTGGTACTCGTCCGCCTTGGTGTACTTGCCCGATTCCTGCGGCCAGGGGATCGTCCAGACCACCTCGCCCTCGAGCGTCAGCTTGCAGGCCTCGTTCTTGCCCGTGTGCACGAGGTAGAGGAACTCCTGCTCGCCTTCCTTGCGCAGCAGCATGCCGTGCACGCCGTTGGAGAAGTCCGCGCCGAAGCTGCGCAGGTACTTGCCGTCCTTCGCGTACACCATGATCGCCTTGGTGGTGTCCGTGTTGACGTAGATCTGGCCCTTGGAGTCGACCACGATCCCGCCGTGCGTGTTGCCGAGCTGGTCCTGCTGCTCGGGGAGCTGCAGCCAGTTGCGCACCCACTCGTAGCGCTGCGGACCGGCGCCCATCAGGATCGGCTTGTCGGCTCCCGCTTGCGCGTTCGAGCGCAGGGCGAGGACGAGCGAGGCGGCGGCGAGGACGGACGCGAAGAAGAGGGCTTGTTTGCGCATGGCGCGCCCAGCGTGGCGCAGGCAGCGCGAATGCGCAAGCGGTCTAGTTCTGCCAGAGCACGTCGAGCTGCTGCGTGATGTTGAAGGTGCTCGTCGGGGCGCAGCCGCCGAGGACGGTGGGATCGCGATAGTAGACGCCGTAGTAGCGGTGCGAGCCGGCGACGATCGTGTCGCCGAGCGCGGCAGAACGCGCTGCGACGTGCATCTCGGCGCCGACCGGCGCGCTGATCGAACCCGCGACCGCGTTCTTCACGTACAGGCGCTTCAGCGACCCCGCCACGCAGCGGATGCCCTGGCCGAAACCCGTGCCGACGGCGTTGGGCGCGTCGCCCTGGAGCACGATGCTCGTCGCGGTCGGCTTCTCGGCGCTGGTCGTGAAGAGCAGCGAGTCGGAGGTGACGCGCGCCGTGCCGCTGGCCGCGAGGATCGCGCCGCCTGTGGCGGAGCTGTTGTCGCAACCGCGGCTCGCGCCGCTGGGCGGGTTCGCGCACGGGCAGGCGCTCGTCGCGCCGACTCCCGGCAGGCAGATCGAGCTGATCGGCGGCGGGGGAATGCGCTCGTGGATCGAGAGGTAGCCCTGGCCGCCGCTGTTGCTGCAGGCCGCGGAAAGGTCGAGCCAGCCGTCGTTGTTGAAATCGCCCAGGCGACCCGCCGCGGGGCCGACGCCGGTGGGAACGATCCGCGGTGCGGCGAAGGCGCCGCCGCCCAGGCCCAGGAAGAGTTGCAGGCTGCTCGCGCCCGGGATCATCACGTCGAGCAGGCCGTCCTGGTCGAGGTCTCCGACGCTGATGTCGGACGCGAAGCTGAGCAGCGCGTAGTCGTGCAGCAAGGCGAAGGTGCCGTCGCCGACGCCGTGCCAGACGGCGAAGTGCCCGGCATTGCTCTCGGTCAGCAGATCCAGGAATCCATCGCCGTCGACGTCAGCCGCCGCCATCCCGCCGATCGAGTAGGTGACGGGCAGGTTGAAGCTGTTCTGGAACAGGAAGTTCGGCAGCGGGTTGATGAACACGCGGCAGCCGGTCGTGTGCGACATCGCCATGTCGGGCTTGCCGTCGTTGTTGAAATCCGCGGTGATCAGCCGCTGCGCCGTGTTCATGTAGGTCGAGGGCACGATGTGGCCGGCTCCGAAGTAGCCGTTGCCCGTGCCGGCGAACCACGTGAGCACGTCCGAACTCGTCGTCGAGGCGACCGCGAGGTCGAGCAGCCCGTCGCCATCGAAGTCCGCCGACGCGATCCCCATCGGATACCAGGCGAGCGGATGGACGACGCCGGCCGACCCGAAGGTGCGGTTGTGGTTGTTGAGCAGCACGTAGACCGCCTGCTGGGAGTAGCCCGTCGCGCCGACGGCGATGTCCATCCAGCCGTCGCCGTTCCAGTCGCCCAGGCCGATCGACTCCGCCTGGTCCAGCGCGAGCTCGTAGCTGGCGCTGAAGTCGGAGTTCCCGTCGCCGAAGTGGACGTCGATGCGACCGCCGCCGCCCTGGCCGTAGTTCGTCGCCGCGAAATCGAGGTTGCCGTCCTGGTCGAAGTCGGCCATCACCATCTGGCGCGGGAGCTCCGCCGCGAAGTCGGTGTCGACGCGCGGCTGGAACTGCAGCGTCTGCGCCGGAACGGCGCCGGCGAGGGACATGACGGAGATGGACAACAGGTAGAAATGGGGGCGCATAGGGCCCCAAAGGATCTCCGATCCGCGGCGGACGTGGCGTGACGAGGCGGTCACGATCGTGCTATCCCAAGTGCGTAGGTCCGCCCGTGCCGAGCAGTTCGAGCATCTTCGGCTTGCGCGCGAGCAAGGCGACCGAGAGCGGCGTCAAGCCCTGCTTGTCCTTCACGCCGAGATCGCCGCCGGCGGCGAGGATCGCGCGCATCATGCGCTCGTTGCCGCGCGAGGCGGCCTGGTGCACGGCAGTCCAACCGCGCTCGTCGGGCAGGTTCGGGTTGGCGCGCTTCTCGAGCAGCCAGAGCACCGGCGTCACCTGTCCCCAGCGCACGAGTTCGTTGAGCAGCGCGCGCCCCTCGGCGCGCGCCTCGTCGATTTTCGCGCCATGAGCGAGGCAGAGCTCGGCGAGCTCCAGCGTCTTGCGCCAGGCCGCCGAAGGCAGAGCCGCGGTCGCGTCTGCGCCGCGCTCGAGCAGCAACTCGAGCATCTCCTTCTGGCCCGAGTTGCAGGCGAAGTACGCAGCGTCGACTTCGTGGCTCCAGGATTTCGTGAGCGCGCCGGGCTGCGCACCGGCGTCGAGCAGCAGCGCGGCGATCTCGAGCAGCCTCTGCGCGAGGTTCTCGTCCTTGCGGCCCATGCGCGAGGCGCAGACGCACTGCAGCGCCGTCAGCGTGCCGCCGTCGCGCGCGCGGGCGAGCTCCTTCGAGCGCGCCAGCTCCTTGCGCACGGCCGCGAGCTCTCCGAGCGCGCAGCGCGTGAAGAAGTCGCTGCGCGCACCGTGGTCGCGCAGCGCCTCGACGTAGCGCGTCTCGCCTGAGAAAGCCGCGACGAGCAGCGCGCGTGAGGGCGGCCACGCGCCGGGGAGCTCGGGGTCGGCGCCGTGCTCGAGCAGCCAGACGAGGCAGGGCAGACGCTCTTCCGGGGCGCTCGCGCCCTCGGCGTGCGGGTCCTCCTGGATCAGCGCATGCAGCGCGCGGTAGCCGCGCCAGACCGCGTTCAAGTCCGCGCCTTGCGCGTGCAGCGCGGCGAGGGCCGTGCGATCGGCGCGGCCAGCGGCTTGGACGACGGCCCGCGCGGCGGAGGTGTTCGGCTTGGCCACGCGTACAGTCTAGCGCTACGATGGAACGGTGCCGTTCGCCTCCCGAACCGCCGCACTCTGCGTGCTCGCGCTGCTCGCGTTCCTCGTGCCCTGTGCCGGAGCGCAGGGTGAGCACGTCTTCCACGCCGACAAGGACCTGCCCGGTTTCGAGGCTGCCGGGTTCTCGGAGTGGAGCGAGCTGTACGCGCTCGATTCCTACAAGGAGCGCGAAGGCCAAGAGCTCGACGCCGCGACACTCGAGGAGCTGCGCGCGCGCTGGAAGGCCGAATCCGAGCGCGTGCAGGCGCGTATCACCGCGATCCAGGCCGATCCGCGGGAGCGTTGCGCCTGGACGCTCGAACGCCGGCTCGCGCGCAACAGCTACTTCTCGAAGATCGACTACTCGATCCTGCGGCCCGATCCGGGCTGCGCGATGGTGCTGCAGCGGCCCGCGAAGGACGATCCGGAGTACGCCAAGCGCCTGGCGGGCTTCTACCTGCCCTTCGTGCGCCGACTCGAGGCGAATTTCGACGAGCTCGTCGCCAAGCCCGCGGGGCTCGCGCGTGCGGAGGGCCGCGAACTCGTCGGTTTCGCCGTGCTCGCCTCGCGCGGCGACCTCGACAACTTCCTCGGCCGCAACCGCGATGCTCAGGGTTTCACGCGCGAGTCGGCCTACGACTACGCGCTCGACCTCGCCTTCACCTACGAGGATCCCTTTGTGAGCGTCTCGGTCGTCGGCCAGCGCACGAACCTGCTCTACCAGCTCGCGCGCGAACTCGAACACGCGCACATGGCGATCCCCGGCAGCCGCCCGGGCTCGATCTGGCTCTGCGAAGGCCTCGCGATCCTGCTCTCGACGCACGCGGGCGCGACGGCCGAATCGCTCGACGGCAAGACGCTGCGGCCCGAATCGACGGAGTGCCTGATGCAGGTGCTCGACACCGAGCCCGACAACCAGCTGCTGCTGCTCCCGGCCGACGAGTGGGCCGGCCTGCGCAGCGCGACGGGCTACCGCAACGCCGTCGCGGCGCGCGCGAAGACGCGCGGCGTGAAAGAACCCGCGCGCGAGCTCGTCTCACGTGCCTTCTACGCGCAGTGCGAGCTGTGGGCGCACTTCCTGCTCGAGGGGGAGAAGGGCAAGTACCGCAAGCCCTTCACGGAGTTCCTGAAGCTCGCGTTCCGCGGCCGGGGCGACGCGCAGGACCTGCGCAAGGCTTTCGTGGGCACGGACGTGCGCGCGCTCTCGCGCGAGTTCGTGCACTACTGCTGCGGCGAGTTCGAGCGCACGCACCCGGGCCAGCGGGCGAACGGCCTGGGGATCGACGCGCTGTTCCTGGACGACACGCCCTACACCGAGACGGAGACGCCGCCCGAACTCGCGGCCTCGGCCGCGCCGATCGCCACGGCGAGCTTCGCGCCGGCGATGCTCGCACCCGACGAGTGGGATGCAGAGGCGCAGCTCGCACTCGCGCTCGCGGACGCGCGCGAGGGCGACATCGAGCGCGCGCGGCAAGCGTTGGAGGCGCTCGCCGCGCTCGCGCCCGCGGCGCCCTGGCCCGAGCGCATCGCGCTCGAAGAGCAGCGCCTGGGCGAGCTCGAAAAGCTGCGCGCGGGCTACCTCGCGTTCCTGCAATCCAGCGGCACCAAGCTGAGCCTCAAGTTCAAGGGCAAGCCGCTGCTCGCGCGTGTCACGGGCGTCGAAGGCGATCTCGTGCGCCTGGGCGACAACCGCCTCGGGCTGCCCTCGGTTCCACTCGCGAGCGTCGAGCCCTTCGAGATCGCGAAGGTCGCCGCCAAGCCCGAGCAGCAGGGAGGCGCGCAGGCCTGGGCGCGCGCCTACGCCTACCTCGTCGCGGGCGATGCGCGCTGGGAGAAGATGCTCAAGGACGACTCGCCCGGGGCGGCTGCGTTGCGCGCGAGCGCCGCGGAGTACGAGGGCCTGCTGCGCAGCGCAGCCCTGGCGCGCGAATTGTTCGAGCTCTCGAAGCTGCCGCTGCCGCGCGACTCGAAGGATGCAGGTGCACGCCTCGAGCGCATCCGGGCGCTGCTGCGCTCGGGCCAGGGAACGGGACTGCTCGTGCGGCGCATGGACGCGCTGCGCGAGCTCGCGCGCTCGTCGCTCGCGGCGCGCGCGAAGGACGAGGGCCCGCTGGCCGGCCTGCACGGCCAATGGAGCGACCTGGGCGGCGGGCGCGGGAAACTCGTCTACGAGTTCGACTCGCAGGAGGAGGCGCAGGACTGGATCAAGGTGCCCGGCTACCTCGGCGGCGACCGCAAGAGTTATCCGATGCTCGCGCGCAGCGAGGCGCAGTCGAACTTCGCGGTCTCCAACGGCGCGCTGCGCGGCGTCGGCGGCGCCGTCTACCGGCTCGCGACGGGCTTCGCGGGGCCCGTGACGCTGCGTTACGAGTTCCACTACGAGGACATCAAGCAGGCATATCCGACGCCCTACTTCTACTGGCTCCTGTGCGACGACGGCGCGGGCTCGTTCTACGCGAGCTCTCCCAACGGACAGATGCACGTCGAGGACATCAAGGCCGACCAGAGCCGTACGATCAACGCGGCCGACTCGCAGGCCTTCGACTTCCAGGTCAACTGGCAGATCGAGTTCGCCTTCGACGGCAAGCTCCTGAAGTCCGGGTTGCAGGGCGCGGCGCGTACCCAGCTGCCCGCGAGCCGGCTCGATCGCGGTTCGATCGGCTTCGTAGCGCATTCCGACCTGCCGATCGTGATCACGCGCGTGGAGATCGAGGGCGCGCTCGATCCGGTCGCGCTCGAGCGTCTGCGCGGCGCGTGGGCGGTGCAGGAACTGAAGCAGCTCGGCTTCCCCTGAGCCGGGCGCGGGGATCGTATCCGCGCCAGCCGCCGCTACTATGGAGCGCATGCCGCCTCTCTCCCGGATCGGCGCGATCCTGCTGCCGCTCGTGCTCGCGCTCCTCGCGCCGACATCGGCCGCGCAGGAGAAGCGCGTCTTCCATCCCGAACGCGACCTGCCCGGTTTCGAGGCCAGCGACCTGTCCGAGTACGGCGAGTTGTACGAGCTCGACCCGTTCAAGACGCTCGACGGGACGCAGGTGGACCTCGACCAGCTGGCCGAGCTGCGCAAGCGCTGGAGCACGGAGAAGGCGCGCGTCGCGAAGCTCGTCGAGGAGATCCAGACCAAGCCGATCGAGCGCGCCGCCTGGCAGCTGCGCCAGCGCATCGCGCACAGCAGCGGCTTCGAGCGGCTGCACTATTCGATCCTGCGGCCCACGCCCGGGGTCGCACTGGTGCTGCAGGCTCCCGCGCAGGCGACGGAGGGCTACGAGAAGCGCATCACGGATTTCTACGTACCCTCGATCCTCGAGGTCGAAACCGCTTTCCAGGAGCTCGTCGCGAAACCGGCGGGCCTCGTGCGGCGCGAGGGCCAGGAGCTGCTCGGCTTCGGCGTGCTCGCCACGCGCGACGAGTACGAGAACCTGCTCTCGTCGGTGCGCGATCCCGGCGACGACGCGGGTCGCACCGCGTACGACTATCGGCTGCAGCTCGCGCTCACCTGCGACGAGCGCGTCGACACGCCGGCGCTGCAGAACGCGACGCGCGCCAGCCTGCTGTACCAGATCGTGAAGCAGCTCGAACACGCCTGCCTGGGTGTCAGCGGCAATCGGCCCGGCTCGATCTGGCTCTACGACGGCCTGGCGTACCTCTTCTCGTGCACGGGCGAGGTGCATCCCGCGACGCCGCGGCCGCTGCGCCCCGAAGTGCTCGAGCGCATGGTGAACCTGCTCGGCGAACCAGCGACGCGCGATGTGCTGCTGCTGCCGGTGGACGAGCTCGCCGGGCTGCGCTCGTGGGGACTACCGCAGCGCAATCGAGGAGCGCGCGCGACGTCTGCAGTCGGTGGTGCCGCGCAACGAGGCGCAGGCGAACGCCTTCCTCGCGCAGTGCGATCTGTGGGCGCACTTCCTGATGGACGGCGCGCAGGGCGCCTACCGCAAGCCCTACCTCGAGTTCATCAAGGCCGCTTTCCGCGGCAAGGGCGACGCTGCGGACCTGCGCCGCGCCTTCGTCGCCTTCGATCCGCCCACGTTCTCGCGCGACTTCCTGCGTTGGGTTTGCACGGAGTACGAGCGCCAGCACCCCGGGGAGCTCGTCGACCGCGCGGTGATCGAAACGGTCTTCCCCGCGGCGGCCGCGTTCACCCCGCGCGGCGCGCCGGGCGCTGCATCCGAGGCGCCGGGCCTGCTACCCGCGAGTTTTGCGCCCGCGATGCTCGTGCCCGACCCCGACGACGCGGAGGCGCAGAGCGCGCACGCGCTGCTCGAGGCGCTCGAGGGCGATCTCGACACGTCGCTCGCCGATCTGCGCGCGCTCGCGCTCACGGCCCTGGCCGCGCCCTGGCCCGAGCGCATCGCGCGCGACATCGAGCGCGTGGACGAGTTGCGCAAGCTGCGCGCGGGCTTCCTCGCCTACCTGAAGGAGTCCGGCGGCGTGCTGCTGCTCAAGTTCAAGGGCCACGACCTGCCCGCGGCCGTCGAGTCCGTCGAGGCGGATCGCGTGCGGCTGCGCAGCAACGAGCTCGGCGTGCCCTCGGTCCCGCTCTCGGACATCGATCCGCTGCTCGTCGCGCGCTCGGCGACCAAGCCGCAGATGCTGGGTGAAGCGCAACCCTGGGCGCGCGCCTTCGCCTGCATCCTCGGCGGCGATGCGCGCTGGGAACGCCTGCTCACCGACGACATGCCCGGCGCGAAGGAGCTGCGCGCGGACGCGCAGCACTACCAGGACCTGATGACGACCGCCGCGGTCGTGCGCGGGCTCTTCGAGCTCTCAAAGCTGCCCTTGCCGCGCGACACGAAGGAGGCCGACGCGCGCCTCGAGCGCATCTCGAAGCTGCTCGTCGAGGGCCAGGGCTCGGGCCTGCTGGTGCGGCGACTCGACGCGCTGCGGCAGCTCGCCCTCGCCTGCCTGGCGGCGCGCTCGGCCGAAGCCGGCATCGGCGCGCTCCTGCACGGCAAGTGGACCGACCTCGGCGGCGGGCGCGGCAAGCTCGTCTACGAGTTCGACGACGCGGCGGAGGGCGCGGACTGGCTCAAGGTGCCCGGCTTCCGCAAGACCGAGCGCGACTCGATGGGCAAGATCGGCATCGACGAGGCGTCGACGACCTTCAAGGTCGAGAAAGGCGCGCTGCACGGCGTCGGTTCGGCTGCGTACCGGCTCGCGGTCGGCTTCTCGGGCCCGCTGACGCTCTCCTACTCGTTCCGCTACCTGCAGGTGAAGACGAAATACAACATGCCCTACTTCGCCTGGCTCATCTGCGACGACGGGCAGGACTCGGGCTACCGCAGCCCGCCCAGCGGCGAGATCTTCGTCGAGGACTACGCGCACTCCGACGTGCGCGGCGTGCAGATGCCCGACCGGCCGGTCTTCAACTGGGGCAAGGACTGGAAGATCGAGCTCTCCTACAACGGCAGCAAGCTCGAGTCGAAATTGCAGGGCAAGTCGCGCGCGAGCATCGACACGGGCGCGCTGCATTCGGGCGCGATCACGCTGGTGGTGCACTCGCAGCTCGAGGTTCTCTTCCAGCGCGTGGAGATCGAAGGCAGCGTCGACCCGGCCTCGATGGAGCGCCTGCGCAGCACGTGGGCGGCGGCGGAGCTGAAGAAGCTCGGCTTCCCCTGATCGGCGCGGGGCGATCTAATGTCGGGCGCGTGACGGTCCTCCTGTTTGCAACACTCGACACCAAGGGCGACGAGGCCGCGTACGTGCGCGAGCTGTTGCGCGCGGCCGGCGTCGCCGTCGCGCTGGTCGACACCGGCTGCCTGGGCGAGCCGCGCCTGCGCGCCGACGTGCCGCGCGAGGAGCTCTTCCGCGCCGCCGGCACGACGCTCGAGGCGTTGCGCGCGCGCAACGACCGCGGCGAGGCCGTTTCGGCTGCGGCGCGCGGAGCGGAGGTGCTCGCGCGGCGCTTTCACGAGCGCGGCGAACTCGAGGGCGTGCTGGGACTGGGCGGGGGAGCGGGGACCACGATCGGAACGGCCGCGATGCGCGCACTTCCGATCGGCGTGCCCAAGCTGATGGTCAGCACGCTCGCCTCGGGCGAGGTCTCGCACTTCGTAGGCAGCAGCGATCTGCTGATGCTCAATTCGGTGGTCGACATCGCGGGCTTGAACCGCATCAGCCGCGCGGTGCTCGCGCGTGCCGCGCAGGCGATGGCGGGCATGGCGCAGGGCCGTCCGAGCGAGGCCTCGGCCTCCGACAGGCCGCTCGTCGCCGCGAGCATGTTCGGCGTCACGACGCCCTGCGTCGAGCGCGCGCGCGCGGTGCTCGAGCAGGCCGGCTGCGAGGTGCTCGTGTTCCACGCCACGGGCAGCGGCGGGCGCACGCTCGAGCGGCTGGCCGAGGACGGCCTGCTCGCGGGCGTGCTCGACCTCACGACCACGGAGCTCGCCGACGAGCTCGTCGGCGGCGTGCTGAGCGCCGGACCCGACCGACTGACCGCCGCCGGGCGCCGTGGCGTGTCGCAAGTGGTGTCCGCCGGCGCGCTCGACATGGTCAATTTCCACGGCCTGCAGAGCGTGCCCGAGAAATTCCGTTCGCGAAAGCTGTACCGCCACAACGACAATGTCACGCTCATGCGCACGAGCGCCGCGGAGTGCCGCGAGCTCGGGCGCGAACTCGGCCGCAAGCTCGCCGCGGCGCGCGGCCCGCGCGGATCCTCTTCCCCTTGCGCGGCCTCTCGGCCATCGACCGCGAGGGCCAGCCCTTCGACGACCCGCTCGCGCGCGCGGAACTGCTCGCCGGGCTGCGCGAGTCGCACGGCAGCGTGCCGCTCCTCGAACTCGACCTGCACATCAACGACGCGGCCTTCGCCGATCGTTGCGCGACCGAACTGCTGGCGCTGATGCGCACCCCCGCTGTCTCCCGTACCTGATCGAATCATGAAGACAACTGCATTCCTCGTCTCCCTCGTGCTCGCCTTCACGCTCGGTTCCTGCAGCAAGGAAGAACCTGCGCCCACGCCGGGTTCCGGCTCCACGCAGACCCCCGCGCCCGCAGCGAAGAAGGCGATCACGATCTGGTGGTTCCAGTGGGACCCCGCGACGGGGCTCGCCGAACTCGGCAAGGAGTACGAGAAGGAGACCGGCGTCGCGGTCAACGTCGAACAGATCCCGCTCGGTGACTACCAGACCAAGGTCTTCCTCGAGTTCGGCGCGTCGCGCACGAAGTTCGACATCGTGGTCGGCGACAGCCAGTGGATCGGCCGCGGTGCGACCAAGGGCCTGTACCTGGAGCTCACCGACTGGCTCAAGACCGTCGTGGACCTGAACTCGATCCACCCGCGCGCGGCAAAGTACCTGTGCGAGTACCCCGCGCAGAGCGGCAAGTGGTTCGCGGCGCCCTGCGAGACCGATGCGATCGGCATGGCCTACCGCAAGGACTGGTTCGAGGACGCCGGCGAGCGCGCCTCGTTCAAGCTGCGCTACAACCGCGAGCTCACGGTGCCGCAGACCTGGCACGAGTTCGAACAGGTCGCGGAGTTCTTCCAGCGCCCCGACGAGAAGCGCTACGGCTGCGCGATGCCCAGCGACCGCTCCTACGACGGCCTCACGATGGGCGTGCAGAACCTGCTCTGGAGCTACGGCGGGATGTGGCACGACGAGAACTCGAACAAGGTCGTCGGCTACCTCGACACGCAGGGCTCGGTGGACGCGATCGAGAAGTTCAAGAAGCTCCTGAAGCTCGGCCCCAAGGGCGCGGAGCAGCTCGACTACGGCGGCGTGCTGCAGTCCTTCACCAACGGCTCGACCGCGATGCTGCTCAACTACTTCGCGTTCTTCCCGGGCATCTACAAGCAGTTCGGCGACAAGGTCGGCTTCGCGGGTCGTGCCCGGCCACGGCGGCAAGCGCATCGCCTCGCTCGGCGGCCAGGGCATGTCGATCTCGACGCACATCCCCAAGGAGCAGCAGGAGCTCGCGAAGGCGTTCATCGCCTGGTTCGAGAAGCGCTCGACGCAGGAGAAGTGGATCACGAAGCCCGCAGGCTTCACGGCCAACGCGGAGATCCTGAAGAGCGAGGCCTTCCGCAACCAGACGCCCTACAACGCGCCCTTCGCGGACTCGGTCGAGACGATGCAGGACTTCTGGAACGTGCCCGTCTACAACGAGTTGCTCGAGGTCACGCAGCGCTACGTCGGCCAGGCGGTCGATGGCGGCATGCCGACGATGGACGCGCTGCACCAGCTCGCGATCGAGACGGAGCGCATCCTCAAGGATGCGGGGCTGCTGCAGTAGCTAGCGCGACGCTTCGAGCTGCTCCTGTGCCGCATCGCGCAGCTGCGCGAGCTCCACATCGTTCGGTGCGAGCGCGAGGCCCGTCTCGGCGGCCTGAAGGCTCGTCTGGGGCGCGCGGATGTAGGCGAATACTCCAGCCAGCGCTTTCCAGCTCGCCGCCGTGTCGGGGAACTTGCCGGCAACAGCGCGGTTGAAACTGTCGTGGGCGAGCTCGGTCTGGCCCGCGAGTTCGAGCGCCGCCGAGTAGAACATGCGCGCATGATCGTCCGAGGGCTCGAGTTCGAGTGCTCGCGCGTAGAGCGGACAGGCACCGGACGCGTCGCCTCGGAGGAGGTCGATCAGCGCGACCTGACTCCAGGCCTGGGACAGCTTGGGGTCGAGGGACAACCCGCGCACGAGCGCCAGGCGTGCCTCCTCGGCGCAGTCCTGCAGTGTGAGTGCATAGCCGAGCCAGTAGTTCATCCGGGCTGAACCCGGATCGATGGCCAGCGCGCGCCAGGCGCAGGATTCCCCTGATTCTGGTTGGCCGATGGCGCAGTAGGCGATGGCGAGCATGTTGTAGGTGTCGATCTCATCCGGCGCGAGCGTCAGCGAGCGCTCCAGAAGTGGAACGGCGGCGCGCGGATCGTCCACGGTCAGGGCATGTCCGGCCGCGTACAGCGCGCGTGGCGAATCCGGCCAGAGCGCGAGCAGCGCATTGGCTGCCGAGCGCTCGGCGGCCACGTCGCGCATGCGTTCGGCCATGAAGGCGCGCTGCTCGAAGTAGAGAGGTCGCGCCACGGGAGCGCGCAGGATTGCTTCGGTGAAGCACCGTAGGGAGAGCCGGTTGGGCTCGCCGCGGTCATAGAAGGGCAGGCGCATCGCATCCGCCTGCAGGCACAAGCCGAGCACGCACAGGTCGAGGGCGCTGGCGCCTGCGAGGTCGCCGCTCGTCGCTTCAGCGGGCATTTCACGGTGCTCGATCAGCGCCTCGAGCGGGTCCCGTGAGCGCATCCCGCTCGGAAGCCGGGCGAGCAGCTGCTGCAGCTCGGTCGCAGAACGACGACTGAGCCCGCAGAGGATCTGCCCGACGACCGCTTCCTGGCTTCGCGGATCGAGCTGTTGCACACGCTCGAATGCACGCTCGGCTCGATCGAGGTGCTTCTGGCCGTACAGGTGGAAGCCTTCCGCGATTGCATCCTCGAGTTCGGAGTGCCGCACGCCCTCGGCCGCGGCCAGCACCTCGTCGCGCGAGGCCCACCAGTTGCCGCCGAGCGCAGCTGCGGCGAGCGTCGCGAGAGCCAGCAGGCTCGAGAGCAACGCCTGACGCGGCTCGCGTCGTGCCCAGCGCAGCAGACGTCCGTGCGGCGGCAACGGGCGCGCGGCGATCGGTCGGCCCGCGACGCAGGCCTCGAGATCCGCAGCGAAAGCCGCCGCGCTGCGGTAGCGCCGTGTCCGGTCGCGTTCCATTGCGGTGGCGACGACGACCGCGAGATCGTGTGGAACCGAGCGCAACATGGGTGTCGCGCTGCTCGTGATCGCGTGGTACAGCGCGATCGGCGTGGGGGCCTCGAAGGGCCGACGCAGCGCGAGGCACTCGTAGAGCGTCACGCCCAGCGAATACACGTCCGACTGGGCGTCGGGCCGTGAGCGCTCACCGCCCACGAGCTCCGGTGCAAGGTAGGCCGGCGTGCCCGCGGTCTCGCCTGTGCGCGTCAGCGACTGGCCCTCGAGCTCGTCCGCGATGGCGAGACCGAAGTCGAGCAGCACGGGCGCGCCGTCGCGAGCAACCACGATGTTGGAGGGTTTGACGTCGCGGTGCACGACGCCTTGTTCGTGCGCGGACTGCAGCGCGCGCGCGACGCGGGCAACGCAGCCTCCGAGCGCGAGGAACTGCTGGCGAGCATCGCCCCGCGTCAGGGGCAGCTGCACGCAGGCGGCGTGTGCCTCACGTGCCGCATGGATCGATTGCGCGAGCGTGAGACCTTCGACGTAGCGCATCGCGATCCACGGCCGGTCCTCCTCGACACCCGTGCCGTAGATCGTGGCGATGCCCGGATGATCCAGTCGCGAAGCCAGCGCAGCCTCGCGCCGGAAGCGTTCGCGCGCGGAAGTGCTCGCAAGGAACTCGGGGGGGATGACCTTGAGTGCGACGCGTCGGCCGAGTTGCTCCTCGATCGCCTCGAGCACGACGCCCATGCCTCCGCGGCCGATTTCGCGCAGCACCCGGAATGGACCGACACGATCTGGGACCGCACCGCGCCCGGGTTCGCGCGTCACGGCCTCGAGCGCCGCCAGCGCGCGAATGGCCGAGGCGAGGTCCGGCCCGAGCTCGGGGAAGCGCGCCGCAAACTGCGAGGGATCGCCCGAGCCACCCAGCCGTCTCTCCTCGAGGTACAGCTCGAAGGCCTGTTCCATGGATTCCGGATGCTCTTTCATGCGCGACCTCCCGAATCCACCGATGCGAGCGCTTCGAGCGCGGGCCGCAGGCGCAGCAGTGCACGCAGGAAGCGCTTGCTCGCCGCATCCGGCGTGATCGAGAGCTCCGCGGCGACGTCCTCGTTCGAGAGGCCTTCGAAGTGGCGCAGCGCCACGATCTCGCGGTCGATCTCGTCGAGCTCCTCGAGCGCGGCGAGCACGTGTGCGCGCAGTTCCTCGCGCTGTGCTGCCTGCGAGGGCGAGGTGATGCTCGCGATGAAGGCGTCTGCTGCGTTGCCCGCCGTGACGCTCGCGCGGCTGTGATGCAGCTGAATCTCGCGCTGCGCGTCGCGCATGCGTGCGCCGAGGTGGCGGCGCTGTGCCTGCGCGAGCGACTGCGCCGCGATCAGGCGCAGCCAGACGTGGAAGGGGAGTTCCGTCTGCCTGCACCACTCGGGAAAGCGGCGCACGACCTCGACCCAGCTCTCTTGCACGACGTCCGAGGGATCCAAGCGCCGGCGCAGGCTCGCGTCGAGCCGCAAGTCGACCATGCGCACCAACTGCGGCTCGAAATGGCGGAAGAGCGCATCGAGCGCGGCCGCGTCTCCAGATCGAGCGCGGTCCACGAGGGGCGGAAGATCGACGGGCTGCATGCGGGGGCTTTCGATTCTAGTCGAGGATGCTACTCTCCGCGCACCAGCACCCAGGCGGGAGCGGAGGAAGTTCGGAGCATGGCGATTGAATTGAACGTGAACGGCGAGAAACGAACGCTGGATGTCGATCCCTCGACACCTCTGCTGTGGGTCCTGCGCGAGACCCTCGAGCTCACGGGCACCAAGTTCGGCTGTGGCGCCGCCCAGTGCGGTGCCTGTACCGTGCATCTGGACGGGCACGCCGTGCGCTCCTGCGTGGTTCCCGTCTCCGCCGTGGCGGGAAAGAAGGTCACAACGATCGAGGTGAGCGGGAATCGCGAGGTCTCCGCGTTGCAGAAGGCCTGGACTGCGATCGATGTGCCGCAGTGCGGCTACTGCCAACCGGGCCAGATCATGAGTGCCGCGGTGCTCCTGGCCGAGACGACCACGCCCAGCGACAGTGACATCGATGCCTGCATGAGCGGCAACGTCTGCCGCTGCGCGACCTACGTGCGCATTCGCAGCGCGATCCACGACGCGGCGGCGAGCCTGAAGGGCGGCAAGTGATGGGCGCGCCCTCCATCGGCCGGCGGCGGTTCCTGCAGGTTTCCGCCGCGCTCGGCGGCGGTCTGCTGATCGGCTTCGTCTGGCCCGAGAGTGCGCGCGCCGGTGCCTCGACCGCGCTGCTGCCCGAGGGCGACTTCGCGCCCAACGCCTTCGTGCGCATCGCGACCGACGGGCGCGTGACGGTGATCATCAACAAGTCGGAGATGGGCCAGGGACCGACGACCTCGTTGTGCATGCTGCTCGCCGACGAGCTCGATGCCGACTGGCCGAAGGTCGGTTTCGAGTTCGCGCCGGTCGATCCGGTCTATGCGCACCCGGGCTTCGGGATCCAGATGACCGGCGGCAGCACGAGCACCTTCGCGATGAGCATCCCCATGCGCCAGGCCGGCGCAGCCGCGCGCGCGCTGCTCGTGCAGGCCGCGGCGAACGCCTGGCATGTGGAAGCGAGCGCCTGCCGCACCGAGAAGAGCTTCGTGATCCACGACGCGAGCGGCCGGCGCTCGGCCTACGGCGATCTCGCCGACGCCGCGGCCAGGCTCACGCTGCCCGCCGACGTGCCGCTCAAGGACCCCAAGGATTTCAGGCTGATAGGCAAGCCGCTGAAGCGCCTCGACACCCCCGACAAGGTCAATGGCACGGCGGTCTTCGCAATCGACGTGCACCTGCCGGGCATGCTGACCGCGCTCGTCGCGCACGTGCCAGTCTTCGGCGGCAAGGCAAAGCGCATCGACTCCGCCGCGGCGCTCGCCATCCCGGGCGTGAAGCAGGTCGTCGACGTCGGCTCGGGCGTGGCGGTGATCGCCAGCAGTTTCTGGGCCGCGAAGAAGGGCCGCGACGCGCTCAAGCTCGAGTGGGACCTCGGCCCGAACGCCGGCATGTCGAGCGCCGGCCTGCGCGCGCAGTACAAGAAGCTCGCCGAGGGCCCCGGAATGGTCGCACGCGAGGACGGCGACCCGAAAGGCGCGATGAATTCGGCTGCGCAGGTTCTCGACGTCGAGTACGAGCTGCCCTACCTCGCGCACGCGCCGATGGAGCCGCTCAACTGCGTCGTGGACCTGCGCGCGGATTCGATGGAGATCTGGGCCGGCACGCAGTTCCAGACCGTCGACCACGCCGCGGCGAGCGCGACGGCGGGCCTCGACCCGCAGAAGGTCAAGCTGCACACGACCTTCCTCGGCGGCGGCTTCGGCCGGCGCGCGAACCCCGCCTCGGACTACATCGTCGAGGCGGTCAAGATCGCGATGGCCGCGAAAGCGCCGGTCAAACTCGTCTGGACGCGCGACGACGACATGCGCGGGGGCTACTACCGGCCGATGTGGCACAGCCGCATCCGCGCGGGCCTCGATGCAAGCGGCGCGATTGCGAGCTGGATGCACACGATCGTGGGCCAGTCCTTCATCGTCGGCACACCCTTCGAGCCCTTCATCATCAAGGACGGCATCGACGGTACCTCGGTCGAGGGTTCGGCGGACACGGACTACGCCTTCCCGAACCTGCAGGTCGACCTTCACACGACGACGGTCGGCGTGCCGACGCTCTGGTGGCGCTCGGTGGGCCACTCGCACACGGCCTTCGTGATCGAGAGCTTCCTCGACGAGGTCGCGCACGCCTCGAAGACCGATCCGCTCGAATTGCGGCGCAAGCTGCTCGCGGGCAAGCCGCGCAACCTCGGTGTGCTCGAGCTCGCGGCCGAGAAGGCCGGCTGGGGCACGCCGCTCCAGCACGGACACGCGCGCGGAATCGCCGTGCACCACTCCTTCGAGAGCTACGTCGCGGCCGTGGCCGAGATCTCCTTCGAGGGCGGCAGGCTGCGCGTGCACAAGTACACCGTCGCGGTCGACTGCGGCCGCGTGGTCAACCCCGACACGGTCCAGGCACAGCTCCAGGGCGCGGTCGGCTTCGGCCTGACCGCGACGCTCTACAGCGCGATCACGCTCGAAGCCGGGCGCGTCGTGCAGTCCAACTTCCACGACTACAAGATGCTGCGCGTGCAGGAGATGCCGCAGGTCGAGGTGCACATCATGCCCAGCGAAGAACCCTCGACCGGCATCGGCGAACCGGGCGTGCCGGTCATGGCGCCAGCGCTGTGCAACGCGATCTTCGCCTTGACGGGCAAACGCCTGAGGAACCTGCCGCTGCGCGAGGAGGACCTGCGCTCATGAGATCGACGATCCTGACGCTCTGCGTGCTCGCCTCGACGCTGCTCTTCGCGCAGTGCGAGAGCGCCGCGCCCGCGCCCGCGAAGGCCAGCGGTTCGGGCAACCTGACCGAGGCCTGGAGCACCGTGTACAAGGTGCTGCAGAGCCCGCGCTGCATGAACTGCCATCCCGCGGGCGACACGCCGCTCGTGGGCGAGGCGAGCCAGCCGCACCCGCAGAACGTGCAACGCGGACCGCTCGGGGTCGGCCTGTTCGCGATGCGCTGCAACACCTGCCACCAGACGCAGAACACCGAGGGCCCGCACCTGCCGCCGGGCGCGCCGCGCTGGCAGTTGCCTACGAGGGGCATGCCGCTCGTCTTCCAAGGCAAGAGCTCGCGCGAATTGTGCGAGCAGCTGAGCGATCCGAGGCGCAACGGCGGCAAGTCGCCCGAGGAGTTGCTCGAGCACGTCGCGAAGGATCCGCTCGTGCTCTGGGGCTGGGCTCCAGGCGAGGGCCGCGCGAGCGTGCCGGTGCCGCACGCGGAGTTCGTGCGCGCGTTCCAGACCTGGATCGAGAGCGGCTGCAAGTACCCGGGCGAGTCGCGCACGCTCACGAAGCCCGGTAGTGGTGCTCCGTGAAGCGCTTCCAGCCCTTCTTGTTCTGCGACTCGACGGCCCAGTGGAAGCCCTCGCTCTCGTCGGGCCAGTAGATCATGCGCGCCGTGCCGGCCGGCATCTGCGCCACGAAGGCGAGTGCCTCGGGGTGCACGTCGCTGCCGTCGGCGAGCTCGCCCTGTGAGTGCTTGCCATCGGAGGTGAACGACCAGAACGCGACCTTGCCGTCGGTGCGCACGCCGATCAGCGCCGTTTCAAGATAGGAGCCCTTGGCGAACTTCCACTCGACGCGCAGTTCGAGGTAGCTGCCGTTGAGCGTCTTCGCGAGGGTGCGCGTGCACGAGACCGGGCCCATCGGCGAGGCGGACTTCGCGATCCAGGTTCCGAGCAGCGGTTCGAAGGCGCCGAGCTTGCCGCGGCCCTTCTTCCAGAGGGTTTTCTTGGGGGGCATGGTGCGCGAGAGCCTAGTTGGGGTGACGGGATCGCGCCAGTCGGGTAGGAAGGGGGCATGCTGAGCGCCGCACTGCTCGTCCTCCTCCCGCTCGCGCAGGATCCGCCTGCGCCGATCACCTTCGAGTCGCTCGTGCACGAGATAGAGGACCCCGACGCGCTCGCGCGCTTTCCGGATCCGCCGTACAAGGCGCTGCGCGCGACGAGCTACAACCGTGAGTCGGTTGCGAAGGACAGGCCGGGTTGGTTCGCTGACTCCGACGGCACGAGCTGCATCCGCGAGGAAGAGAACTCAGGCCGCCACGAGTGGGTGATCCAGGAGCAATCCGGTCCCGGCTGCCTGACGAAGTTCTGGACGCCGTACTTCTACTACGACTTCAACGAGCGGGTCGGGCCGAACGTGCGCATCTACCTCGACGGCGCGAGCGAGCCCATGCTCGCGATGCCGCTGATCGAGCTCGTGACGCAGAACGACTGGCGCGCGGTTTACGGCCCGAAGCCGCCGCGGAAGGGCAAGCTGGACATCATGTGGATGTTCGGCGGCTTCACGGCGCGCGCGGGCAACTTCTACATGCCGATCGCGTTCGCGAAAGGTTGCAAGATCACGCTCGACAACAAGCCCTTCTACTACAGCGTCGATTCGCGTGCGTACCCGAGCGGCACGGGCGTGAGGACGACGAGCTACGCGGAGTTGCGGGCGGAGGTCGATCGTCGAAGCGAAGCGGGTTGCGCTCCGCCGCGCGACGAATCGCGCGACAGGGTCGGCGAGGCCGCACTCGAGCCGGGCAAGGGTGCACGTCTGCACCTCGACGGGGCGCGCGTCGTGACCGCGCTCGATGTCGAGCTCGATCCCAAGGAGGTCGCGGCGCATCCGGAGCTGCTGCGGCAGATCGTGCTGCGCGCCCGTTTCGACGCGGAGGAATGCGTCTGGTGCCCCGTGGGGGACTTCTTCGGCGGCCCAAACCGCCTGCAGAACTTCTTCATGCGCGCGCGCAGCTCGAATACGGCAGGGAAACTGCACTGCGCCTGGCGCATGCCCTTTCAGGAGAGTGCGCAGGTCGAGCTGGTGAACCTGGGTGCGCTTGCGGTTCATGCGAAGCTCACCGTCGGCACGGCCGGGCGCGTGTGGGACGCGCGCTCCATGCACTTCCATGCCACGTGGCGTTCTGACGATGTTCGTGCAGGCAATGTGTTCGATGACTGGAACTTTGTCGACATCGAGGGCCAGGGTGTCTTCGTCGGCGACCAGTGGACAGTGCTCAACCTTACCGACGGCTGGTGGGGCGAGGGCGACGAGAAGATCTTCGTCGACGACTCCCTCGCACGCGGGTTTCCGGATCACTTCGGGACGGGCAGCGAGGACTACTACGGCTGGGCAGGTGGCGTGAATCCGACCAGGGCGGACATCTTCTCGCAACCCTTCCTTGCCAACATCAGCGTCGGTTCGACGGACCACGACTCGACCCGCGGTTTCAACATCCTCGCGCGCGACCGCGCGCTCGACGCGATCCCGTTCACCAAGCGCTTCGTGTTCGACATGGAGGCCTCGCCCGGCACGGACCAGCGCAACCCCTGGAACCTGCTCGGCTACTCGGCGGTCACGTTCTGGTACGCGAAACCGGGCGCGAAATCGAACCGCGGCGCCGACCCGGAGGCCGCGAAGAAGCCGCTGATGTCGCTCGAGGACCTCGACGCGCGTTCGAAGGCGCTGCGCGCGAAGGCCGCGACGCCGCGCTGAACTTCGCGCGCCGGAAATCGGGGAATCCCGCTTCCCCCTCACGCTGCGTGAGGCCGTAGGCTTCGCCGCGGAGGACGCGATGAGGAACGGATTCTGGCGCGTGGGCGAGCTGGCGGAGTGGACGGGGATCTCGGTGCGCACGCTGCACCACTACGACGAGATCGGGCTGCTCAAGCCCTCGCGCGGAGGGAACGGCGAGGAGCGGCTCTACTCGCGCCGCGATCTCGCGCGCCTCGAGCGGATCGTGGCGCTGAAGTCGCTCGGGCTCAGCCTGATGGAGATCCGCGAGGGGCTCGAAGGGCCTGGAAACGCGCCGCGCGAGATCTTCGAGCGCAAGCTCGCGCAGCTGCGCGAGCGCGTCGCGCAGGAACAGCAGCTCGTGCGCAGGCTGGAGACGCTGGTGGAACACCTCGGGACGCGCGAGGAAGCGACGCTCGAGGACGTGGTCGAAACCGTGGAGGCGATGAAGATGTTCGAGAAGTACTACACGAAGGAACAGCTGGAGCAGTTGAAGCAGCGCGAGGAGGAGCTCGGCCCCGCGACGATGCAGTCGGTGCAGGAGGAGTGGCCGCGCGTGATCGCGGGCATGCGCGAGGCACTCGCGCAGGGCAAGGATCCCGCCGATCCGGCCGTCCAAGCGCTCGCGAAGCGCTGGGGCGAGCTCCTGGCGCTGTTCACCGGCGGCGATCCGGCGATCGCACGCTCGCTCTCGAAGATGCACCAGAGCGAGCCGAGCGTCTCGCAGCGCAACGGCCTCGATCCGCAGCTGATGGAGTACGTCGGCCGCGCACGGGCGGCGCTGCGGGCCTGAGTGCGCGTGGCCGGGATCGCGAGGCGGTGCTAGGGTGTGGAGAGAGGTGTCTCCCATGAAGCTCAGCCGTTCCTCCGCCCTGATCTGTGCTCCCGCACTCCTGTCTCTGGCCGTGCAAGCGCAGGTGCGTTTCGAGCATGTCCGGACCGTCGACCTGTCCTCGATCGTGGTGCCGGGCAATCCCTCGTTCATCGGAACGAGCGCGGCGAACTGCGCCTGGAACGGATCGGAGCTCCTGATCGCGGGCTGGAACGCGGGCATGGCGACCACGGTCGGGATCGTGCGCGTGAGCGACGTGCTCGGCACACCGCTGATCGGGGCGCCCTTCGGCGTCGAGACGGTGATCTCCGGCATGGGTTACACCGGCCTGGATCTGCACGGCAACCTGCTCGCGGCGCCGCTCGACACGGGAGCGACCGCGCCCAACGGGCTCTCGCTGTGGGACACGAGCGGGAACCTGCTCTGGTCCTTCAGCGCGCGTTGCACGAGCGGTGCGGCGTTCGATCCGGATTTCCAGGGTAGCTGGGGCGCCGACAGCGGCGTCGGCTGGGTCAGCTTCGCGGGCGGCAGGCGCGCGCTCAACGATCTTGCGACCGGCGCGGAGACCTGGTCGCTGGCGACGGGGATGATCATCAACTCCTCGAGCGGAACGACCTGGCGCGATCTGGACTTCGACGAGGAGACGGGCGATGCCTACCTGCGCAAGTCCAACGCAGTCACGCGCGCGGTGCGCACTGGGGGGAACAGCTGCGTCGCGAGCGTGATCGTCACGCCGATCAGCTCGACCCAGCCCCGCACGAACATCGAGGTGCTCAACGCCGACGGCGGGAAATACCTGATCTTCAACGACCGCTTCACCAACGCGACGGGCCAGAGCTTCTTCACAGTCACGAAGGTTACCGACACCAACGGGGCCGCCGTGCCCGCCGACTGGGGGAGCTTCGCCCCGCCGACTTCGAACGCGGCCTACGACTACGGCTGGGATTCGGCCAGCGACACGCTGGTCGTGCTCGACATCACCAACACGCAGGCCTACGTGTTCCAGCTGCTGCGCGACGCGCAGGACGGCAGCTTTTGTTTCGGGGACGGGATCGACACCGGCCATGCGACGCCCTGCCCCTGCGGCAACCTCGGCGGGCCCGGTCGTGGCTGCGCGAACTCGATCAACCCGCTCGGCGCGGAGCTCTTCGCGAGCGGGACCGCGGCGGCCGACGAGGTGCGGCTGCACGGCTCGGGCATGCCGGCGAGCTCGACCTGCGTCTACCTGCAGGGGACGGCGCTCTCGGACGCGGTCTTCGGCGACGGCGTGCGCTGCACGGGCGGCCAGCTCGTGCGCCTGTCGACGAAGCTCAACCTCAGCGGGACGAGCTCTTTCCCGCAGGCCGGCGTCGACACGCTGACGCTCTCCCAGCGCGGCGGGGTGACCGTCGGCAGCGGCGTGCTGCGCTACTACCAGACCTACTACCGCGATCCCTCGCCGGGCTTCTGTCCGAGCGCGACCTTCAACGTCACGAACGGCTGGAAGCAGGTCTGGTGAGCGCCGCGGGGCTTGGCCTCGGGCCGTCTCTCCGGGTATGACTGCGCGCAGATGCACGCGCGAGACGGCTCCCTCAAGTGGTCCCTGGTCGGGCCAACGCTGATCCTGCTGATCGCGTTCAACGTCTTTCCGCTGCTCTACAACATCTTCCTCTCGTTCACGAACGCGGAGCTCGTGGGCGAGGGCGCGCGCAACGTGGGCGGCGCGAACTACGCGCGCATCTTCAGCGACCCGATCTGGCAGGCGGCGCTGCGGCGCACGGCGCTGTTCGTGCTGTGCGCGGTCGGGGTGGAGCTGCTGCTCGGCTTCTCGCTCGCGCTGGCGCTCAAGAAGGACTTCAAGGGCAAGCATGTCGTGCTGACGACGCTGCTCGTGCCGATGATGCTCTCGCCGGCGGTGATGGGCCTGTACTGGAACTTCGTGCTCAACGGCAACTACGGGATCCTGAACCAGGCGCTCTCCGCGCTCGGGCTGGGCGAGCCGCAGTGGCTGACCGACCGCGACCTGAAGTTCTGGTCGATCCTGCTCGTCGACATCTGGATGTGGACGCCGTTCATGATGCTGATCGCGCTCGCGGGGCTCTCGGCGATCCCGAACTCGATCTACGAGGCGGCCGAGATCGACCGCGCCAGCCGCTGGCAGGTTTTTCGCCACGTGACGCTGCCGATGTGCGCGCCACTGCTCGGCCTGGCTGTGCTCTTCCGCGCGACCGACGCGCTCAAGCAGTTCGACCTCGTGATGGCGACCACCGGCCCCAACGACGCCTCGACGCAGACACTCTCGACGCTGCTCTACCAGTCGACCTTTCGCGAGGGGAAGATCGGCCTGGGGAGCGCCTGGGCCTGCACCGTGCTGGTCGTCGTGTTGGCGCTCGCGACGGTCTTCACGCGCTACGTGGAGCGCATGCGCAAGACGCAGGAGGCGACGTGAAGCTCCTGCGCTGGCTGGTGATCACGCTCGGCTTCCTCTTCGCGGCGCTGCCGCTCGTGTGGATGGGCATGAGCTCGCTCAAGCACCAGGCCGACACGATCAACCCGCACCCGAAATTCGTGCCCTCGCTGTCGGCGGTCGCGGAGCCAGAATCGCACACGTTCGAAGTCACCGGAGAGGCCTACGCGGGCCTCGCGGTCCTGCACGCGGGCGCGCAGGCGAGCTTCTGGGAGCACCTTTGGAACAGCGTGATCATCGGCGTGCTCTCGACGCTCGCCTCGGTGCTGCTCGGGACCTGTTGCGCCTACGGCTTCAGCCGCTTCCGCATCGCGGGCGCGAAGGACTGGTTGTTCTTCATCCTCTCGACGCGTTTCATGCCGCCGCTCGCGGTGGTCGTGCCGGTGCTGATGATGTACCGCAAGCTCGACCTGCAGGGCACGCACCTGGGCCTCGTGCTGCTCTACACGGTCTTCAACCTCTCGCTCGCGGTGTGGCTGATGAAGGGCTTCCTGGACGAGATCCCGCGCGCCTTCGAGGAGGCCGCGCTGGTCGACGGCTACTCGCGCGCATCGGCCTTCCTGCGCGTCGTGCTGCCCGAGGCGCGCACCGGAATGGCCGTGACTGCGGTCTTCTGCCTGATCTCGGCCTGGAACGAGTACGGCTTCGCGATGACGCTCAACAGCTCGGGCGCCGTGACCGTTCCGGCCTATTTCGCCGGCCTGCAAGGCAACATCGAGGGCATGCCCTGGCCGCAGGTCGCCGCGGGCGCGCTCGTGTTCGTGGTGCCGATCGTGCTCTTCACCATCCTCGTGCGCGACCACCTGCTGCGCGGCGTGACCTTCGGGACGATCAAGCAATGAGCGCCGGTGAGCCCAGTTTCGCCGCGCGCGCCGAGCGCGCCGCCCTGTGGGGCCTCGCGCTGGGCGTGGCGCTGATGCTGCAGCCCTGGTGGCCTGGCGGCATGCGCGTGGGCTTCTTCGTGACGCTCGCCTCGGTCGCGGCGCAGATCGTCTTCTCGCACATGCCGGAGAAGCGCGCATGAGCTTCCTCGTGCTCGACGCGGTCTCGAAGACCTATCCCGGCGGGACACAGGCGGTGAAGCGCGTCGATCTCACGATCGCCGAGGGCGAGTTCGTGGTGCTGCTCGGACCCTCGGGCTGCGGCAAGACGACCACGCTGCGCATGATCGCAGGCCTGGAGACGCCGACCGCGGGCCGCGTCGAGCTCGCAGGCCGCGACGTGACGACGCTCGCGCCCTCGCAGCGCGACGTGGGCTTCGTGTTCCAGTTCTACGCGCTCTACCCGCACATGAGCGTGGCGCAGAACATCGGCTTTCCGCTGCTGTGTTCGGGCCTCGCGCGCATCGAGCGCGAGCAGGCGGTCGCGCAGGTCGCCGAGCGCCTGGGCCTGACCGGCTTGCTCGAGCGCCGGCCGCGCGAGCTCTCCGGCGGCGATCAGCAGCGCGTCGGCCTCGCGCGCGCGATGGTGCGCCGGCCCGCGGCCTGGCTGATGGACGAGCCGCTGGGCACGCTCGACAGCGACCAGCGCGGCGAGATGTGCGAGTTCCTGCGCGCGCAGCAGCTCGAGGCGCGCGTCGCGACCGTCTACGTCACGCACGACCAGGAAGAGGCGATGCGTCTGGCCGACCGCGTGGTGGTGATGTGCGCGGGCGAGATCCTGCAGGCCGCGCCGCCGACGCAGGTCTACGACGATCCCGCGACGCTCTTCGTCGCGCGCTTCGTCGGCAGCCCGGGCATGAATCTCTTCGAGGGCCAGGTGCGCGGCGGCACGTTCCGACCCAAGGACTGCGAAGACTCGATCGCGCTCGGCCGCAGCGTTCCCGACGGCGCTTACGTGCTCGGCGTGCGGCCCGGAGTTCCTGCGCCGCGACGAGCGCGCGCGCGCGCATCGTGCTCGACGCCTTCCACGGCGCGTGCCGCTACCTGCACGCCGACGCCGCTTGCGGGCGGGTGGTCGCGCGCGTGGGCGCCGAGCACTCGAGTGCCGCCGGCGAGGAAGCGCGCTTTGCCGTCGAAGCCGCTGGCCTGCGCCTGTTCGATCCCGCGAGCGGCCGGAGGATCGCGTGAGCGCGCCCGCTCTCGTCCTGCGCGGCACGGCGAAGCGCTTCGGCCCGACCCCGGCTCTCGGCGGTGTCGACCTCGAGGTCGGCGCGCGCGAGTTCCTGGTCGTGCTCGGTCCGACGGGTGCGGGCAAGACGACGCTGCTGCGCACGATCGCGGGTCTGGAGACGCCGGACAGCGGCGCTATCGAGCTCTTCGGCCGCGACGCAGCTGCGCTCGCGCCGGCCGAGCGCGACGTGGCGCTCGTCTTCCAGAACTTCTCGCTCTACCCGGGCAAGAGCGTGCGCGCGAACCTCGAGTTCCCGCTGCGCGCGCCCGGCCGCCGGCTGCCCGAGGGCGAGATCGCAGAGCGCGTCGCCTGGGCCGCGAAGCTCCTGCACATCGAGCGCCTGCTCGAGCGCTCCGCGCGCGCCCTCTCCGGCGGCGAGATGCAGCGCGTCGCGATCGGCCGCGCGATCGTGCGCCGACCGAAGCTGTTCCTGATGGACGAGCCGCTCACGAACCTCGACGCCAAGCTGCGCGAGGAGCTGCGCGTCGAGCTGCGCGAGCTCGCGCGCGAGCTCCAGACGCCGGTGGTGTGGGTCACGCACGACCAGGCCGAGGCGCTCACGATGGGGGACCGCATCGCGGTGCTCGTCGCGGGCAAGGTGCTGCAGAGCGGCACGCCCGAGGAGGTCTACCGCCGGCCCGTCTCGCCGCTCGTCGCGCGTCAGCTCGGCACGCCACCGATGAATGCGATCCCCGCGCGACGCGAGGGCGGCGACTGGGTCGCGCTGGACGGCACGCACCTGCTCGCGGCGCACGGTGCGGCACAGAACGCGACCATCGGCGTGCGCCCCGAGCACGTCGAGCTCTCGGGCGGGAAGAGCGAGGCCACGGTCGAGGTCGTCGAGGACCTCGGGCCCGCGCGCGTGCTGGTCCTGCGCTGGGCCGGGACGGAGGTCCACGCGCTCGCACCGCGCGGCGAGAGCGCGCGCCCGGGCGACCGCGTGCGGCCGCGCATCGCCGCGGTGCACGCCGTGGTCTGGACCTGAGCATCGAGCGCGCTATCCTCGGCCGCAGCGGCACGAAGGAGGGCCGCCCCGATGATCGTGCACATGGTGCTCCTGCGCATTCGCCGCAACGTCCAGATGCGGGAGGTCGAGCAGCTCTTCGCCGCGATCGGCGCCCTGCAGCGCAAGATCCCCGGCATCACGGGCTTCTCCTGGGGACCGAACACCTCGCCCACCGGACTCAACAAGGGTTTCACCCACGGGTTCTGCATGGGCTTCCGCGACGCCGCCGCGCGTGACGCGTACTTGCCGCACCCCGAGCACATGCAAGTGCAGGCGCTGGTCGGCAACGTGGTCGAGGGCGGAGTGGAGGGCGTGCTGGAGTTCGACTACCGGCGTGAGGGCGAACGCGGCGCACGCTGCGCGCGGAATTTCACCACAATTCCGCGCGCTCCCAGCGCAGCGAGGTGCTCCGATTCACACGCTTTCCGCCAGTATCGTCGTCTCCCTCCTCCTCTCTTCCTGTTCGGCGCTCGAGCCCGGTGGCGCCACGACGGCGAACGCTGTGCCGGCTTCGCGCGAGGTCGCGTTCGAGCGCGTGCAGGCTTGACGAACGAGTTCTTGTGCGAGGGCGCGAATTTCGCCGACATCGACAAGGACGGCCACAACGACATCGTCGCCGGCCCGTACTGGTGGGAGGGCCCGCGCTTCGACAAGCGCCACGAGATCTACGCGCCCTTCCCCTTCGATCCGGCGCACTACTCCGACGCGTTCTTCGTCTGGCCCTGGGACGTGGACGGCGACGGCTGGATGGACTCGTCACGGTCGGCTTCCGGCAGGAGGCCTACTGGTACCGCAACCCGCTCGCGGACAAGAAGCAGCTCGATGCGCACCGGGCGTTCGCTGATCTTCGCGAACGTCTCGAACGAATCGCCGGCCTTCGTGGATCTCGTGGGCGACGGCAGGCGCGAGCTCGTCTTCAACACCGACACGCACTTCGCCTGGGCCGAGCGATCCTGATGGGCCTTATGCGCCGTGGATCGTGCACAACCCTCTCGGAGCAGATCGAGGCCTGGGCGCCTTCGTGCACGGTCTCGGCGTGGGTGATGTCGACGGCGACGGCAAGCAAGACGTGCTTTCTGGCACAACGGCTGGTTCCGCCAGCCGCGCTCGCTCGCGGGCGATCTGATCTGGAGTTTCGAGAAGTACGCCTTCGGCAGCCAGTACGGCGGAGCGCAGACGTACGTCATGGACGTGGATGGCGACGGCCTGCCGGACGTGATCCGAGCCTCGCGGCGCAACTTCGTCTCTCCTGGTTCCAGCAGACGCGCGAGGGCCGCGCGATCTCCTTCGTCGAGCACCCGATCATGACCGACAAGCCGGAGACCAGCGCCGGCGGTGTCGTCTTTGGCGAGGTGCACGCGGTCGGCATCGCCGACACGAACAACGACGGCCTGCCCGACATCGTCCCGCGAAGCGCTGGTGGTCGCACGGCGCGGTAGGCGATCCGCAGCCGGGCCCAAGCCCGAGGTGGCCTGGGTCGAGCTCGTGCGCGACGGCGAGCGGGCGCACTACGTCCCGCATCTGGCCGACGACGACTCGGGCGTCGGCACACGCGTCGTCACTGGCGACGTGGACCACGACCACCGGCGCGACATCGTGATCGGCAACAAGCGCGGCGTGTCCGTGTTGCTGCAGCGCGACGCCTCGGTCGTCGCCGCGAAGAAGAAGGCGCTCGACGAGGCGGGGCGCAAGCGAGGCGGCGCTCTCGGCCCTGCCCCGCGACGGCGCGACTTCGAAACCGGCGACTTGCGCGGCTGGACGAAGACCGGCACGGCCTTCGACGGCCAGCCGATCGGGGCGACACGATCACGGCCCGCGGCCGCGAGGCGAGCCTGCACACGGGCAAGTTCTGGATCGGCGGCTACGAGAAGCCGGCGACGGCGCGACGGGCACGCCTCACCGAACCCGATCACGGTCGAGCAGCCCTGGGCGAGCTCCTCTTCGGCGGCGGCGCAGGGAACGGCACCCGCGTCGAGCTGCATGCCGCCGACGGCGCTGCTCTTCAAGACCAGCGCGGCGAACTACGAGTCGATGCAGCGCGTGGTCGTCGACCCGCACGCGCAACTCGGCAAGAAGATCGGTCACCTCATCGACGAGGAAGCGGGCGGCTGGGGCCACCTCAACTTCGACGATTTCCGCTTTCACACCGAGAAGCCGAGCTTCGAGCAGCCCGCGGGCGTGCCGCGCATCCGCCTGCCGCTCGACGCGGTCGCTAACGCCGGTCTCGCGCCGGGAAACGCAGCCAAGGCGATGACGGTCCCGCCGGGCTTTCACGTCGACCTGATCGCGAGCGAGCCGGACGTGCACCAGCCGATCGCCTTTGCATCGACGACCGCGGACGCCTGTGGGTCGCGGAGGGCCTGACCTACCCGCGCCGCATGGAGGGCGACGAGGCCAGGACGACATCGTCGTGTTCGAGGACAAGGACGGCGACGGCGTGTGCCGAGATGCGCACGGTGTTCCTCGACAAGTTGAACCTCGTCAGGGCCTCGAGGTCGGCTTCGGCGGCGCGTGGATCGGCGCCGCGCCGTACTTGCTGTTCCTGTGCCCGACGCTGACGGCGATCCTCGTGCCCGACGGTCCGGCGCAGAAGATGCCTGACGGTTTCGGCTGGCAGGACACGCACGGGACGCTCAATGCAACTGGGGCCCCGACGCCGGCTCTACGGCACGCACGGCGTGTTCACCAGCAGCCTCGTCGGCGCTCCGGGAACGCCGGATGCACAGCGCGTGGCGCTCACCGCCGGCGTGTGGCGCTTCCAGCCGAAGACGCACGAGTTCGAGGTCTTCGCGGGAAGGCACGTCAAATCCCTGGGCGTCGATTTCGACGAGCACGGCCAGGCGATAACCACGGCCGCGTGATCCCGCACCTCTTCCACATGATCCAGGGCGGACCGCTACGACCGGCAGGACGGCATCGGCGGCCACACGGACAAGTACACCTCGGCGACATCCAGACGATCGCGGACCACCTGCACTGGCAGGGCGACAATCCTTAGGCCGGCAACAACCGCTCGGCACGACCCGGCGGGCACGCCTTTGCGGATCTCGTGTACCTCGGCGACCAGTTCCCGAAGGAGTACCGCGGCAAGGTGTCTCGCGAACAACATCCACGGCAACCGCACGGTCATGGACGTGCTCGTGCCCGATGGATCGGGGTTCCATCGGCACGCCGCCGGATTTCCGCAACCTTCCCGAACGACAAGTGGTCCGCGGCAAGAGCCTGAGGATGGGGCCGGACGGCGCGGTGTTCGTGACCGACTGGTACGACAAAACAAGCCTGCCAGGAGACGCACCCGGAGATCTGGGATCGCACGAACGGGCGCATCTATCGCACTCTCGTACGGCACTCCGAAGCGCGGCGTGGAGAAGATCGCGGATGCGACGACGGCGGACCTCGTCCGACTCCGCGATCGACGGCGACGAATGGCACGCGCGCCATGCGCGGCGCCTGCTGCAGGAGCACAGTACGGATGTGCGCGGGGAGGTGCGAACGCGAGCGCGTCTGCAGCGCCTGCGCTTCGTCGGGTGAGGCACGCGATCGGCGGCCTGGACGAAAGGTTCGGGCGTGAACTGCTCGCCCTGCCCGACGAGTACGTCGCCGCGTGGACCGTGCAACTGCTGCTCTGAGAAGAGGCTTATGTCGAGCCCGAGACGCTCGCGGCGTCAGAGGAACTCGCGAAGAGCACCTGGTCACCCGTCGTCCGCCTCTACTCGCCCTGCGCTGCAGCGCCTGCCGCTCGACGAGCGCTGGACCATCGCCGCGAACCTGATCGCGCACGACGAGGACCGCCAGGACCACAACCTGGCTCGCTCCTGTACTGGTACGGCGTCGGTTCCTGTCCGAGCGACACCGCGCGCGCCTCTTCGCTGGTCTCGAAGACGAAGCTCGACCCCTTGTGGCTTTCCTCGTGCGCCGCGCGCGGCGCGAAGGCGAAGCTGCACGACGCGCTGGTCGCGTTCCTCGCGCAGCCGGCGAACCTGCCCGAGATGCCCTGGATGCTCGACGAGTTCCGCAAGGTATCGGCGACCAGCGCAAGCTGCCCGCGCCCTCAGCTGGGAGAGGGTCGCGGGACCCGATCTGCCAGGATCCCAAGCTCGTCGACGCGGTCGTGAGAGCCTGAGCCTCGCTCTTGGGGACAAGCGCTGGCTTTCCGAAGCTGCGCACGGCTCGCGGATCCCAGGCCGACGCGGCGCTGCGGCGCGAGGGCTCGAGGCGCTGCTCGCGGGGCACGATCCCGAACTGCCCCGGGCTCCTCCCCAAGATCGGGTACTCCGGTGCTTCACGACGACCAGTTTCGCTCCTCGGGGACGCAGAGTTGCAGCGCCAGGTCGGTGCGCGCACCGCCTCGCTTCGACGAAGTATCCAGGCGCAAGCTCCTGGAGCTCTACGGACAGTTCGATCAGCCCATGCAGGGAGAGGCCCTCAATACGCTGCCTCCCGGAAGGGATCGCCGCCCCTGCTCCCGACGCCGTCGGCGCCGGCACGATCCCGCGCAACGACCTCTCGGCCTTCGTCGTGCAGTCGATCGAGGTCGGCGACAAGACCCTCGCGGCGAAGCTGCACGAGGACCGGGCACCGTGCGGCAAGCCCAGCGCCGATGTCTCGAAGAAGAAGGAAGAGTGGAAAGCACGCCTCACTGCCGACGCGCTCGCCAAGGCCGACGTGGCCGCGCGGACGCCAGGTCTTCTCGCGCACCTGCGAGCCAGTGCCCCGCCTCTACGGAACTGGCGGCAAGATCGGGCCCGAGTCCCACCGGCTCGAACCGCGCCCCGACCTACCTACTCTCGAACGTGCTCGACCGAGCGCGACGGTGGGCAAGGACTACACGACCATGATGGTCTGGCTCAATGACGGCCGCTTCGTGAACGGCATCCTGAAGGGCACGACCGACCTGCGACGATCTACGCTGCAGACCGACACCGTGCTGGTGGTGATCGAGAAGGGCGAGGATCGAGACGCAGAGGACTCCGGAGAAGCCGCTGATGCCCAGGGGGCCAGCACGACGCCCAAGGGCGAGGTGCGCGATCTCGTCGCGTATCTGCAGATCCCACAGGGTCCGCTGCGCGACGAAGACCGACACGGCGCGCCTCTTCCCTGACGGCAAGAGCCGGCTGGCTGGAAGGGCGACTCGAAGTCGTGGTCGGTCGAGGACGGCGGATCGTCAAGCGCCACCGAGGGCCTCGCGAAGAAAGAGTTTCCTCGTGTCGTCCGGCTGCTCTCCGACTTCCGCCTGCGAGATCGACGTGCGTCTCGCGAAGGAGCGAGGGCAACTCGGGCGTGCAGTTCACGCACGCAGGCGCGCGACGACAGGCGAGGTCAAGGCTACCAGGCCGACGTCGGCGCGGGATGGTGGGGCAAGCCTTACGAGGAGAACGGCCGCGGCTTGATCGTGGTTGGGAACAGCCGATCGAGGACGGCTGGAACCACTACGTGATCGAGGGCGCGGCGCGCACCTCACGATCACCCTTGCAACGGCGATTCTTGCGCCGATCTCGACGATCCCAAGGGCGCGCGCGAGGGTATCCTCGCGCTCCAACTGCACTCCGCGGACGGACCGA
>JADJLZ010000011.1 GCA_016709875.1 Planctomycetota bacterium
TCGAGCGAGACGGACAAGCCGGCCGAGGATGCGTCGAACTCATCCGCGGTGCGCGCGAAAGTCGAGCAGGATCCATCCGCGGCGGGCGCGACCGCTCTTGCCGCCAACGACCCGGTCGGGATCCTCGTCTACGGCGCGGTGCGGCAGAAGGATGGGAACGCGCCCCGCGGTACTGCAAGGCTTCGGCTGCTCTCGCCCGAGGGGCGCGAACATTCGAAGCTTGCGGGCGGGAAGGGAGCATTCGGATTCACAGGCCTAGAAGCGGGCAAATGGAAGATCACCGCCACGCTCACCGGCTACCACGAACAGACCGTGGATCTCCTGCTGGACAATGCCCACCCAATCCGCCGAATCGATCTGGAACTCGAGCCCCGCACGCGGATTCCGGTGCGTTTCGTTACCCCCGACGGACGCCGGTTGAAGGATGCCCTGCGCGATCTCGCCGGCAGGGATGGGGTTCTGACCTCGAAATCGGCGTCGTGGCGAGCGAGCACGAGCTGCCGCCCACGATCCAAGAACGCACACTCAGTCGCTACCAGCCATCCAGCCTGGGCGCCTTCTACCCAAGTGAGAGCGACAACTTCATCGGCATGTCTGCCCAGTCGATGGCGGACGATGGGATTCTGGTCGTCGAGGATCGCTTCCCGATGTTCGTCAGCGCGACTTGGCGCACGGCGGTGCTCGAGACCCGGCGATGCGAGAAGGCTCAGGGGGAAATCGTCTTCACGATCGATCCGGGGCAGGTCCTGAATCGCATCGGTGGCTTCCGAGTGCGACTCCTGGATGCAAGCAACCACACACCGCTGAAGGCGAGCCTTCTCAGCCTCTACATGCGGAGCTACGGAGCCACGATGGGCCCGGGTCCGGTCGAGGATGGGGTGGTGCAATACACACAGCTGCCTCCCGGCACGGTCGAGCTCGGTTTGTCGTGTCCTGACTATGAGCGTTTCACCGAGATCGTCGACATCCAGCCAGGAATCGTCCTCGACCTCGGCACGCGAGAACTCGCCCGCACCGTTTCGTGCGAGGTGGAAGTCGTGGATCCTGCGGGGAAGCCGCTCGCGAGCATCGCATTCTGTCAGCTCGATGCAGCGACCTTGACAGCTGCGCGACCTACCGAACCAGGGGGATATGTCGCCACCGACTCGGCCGGGGTTCTGCGCTGCCGGTGCGGTCCCAGCGCGAATTGGATCGTGCCACACGATTCCAACTGGACCGCGGAGCCAGTGCTGCTGGACAGTGGTCGTCGATCGAGGATCGTCATGCAGCACGGCTCGGAGCTCGTCTCGACCGTGGCAGCAACCGTCCCCGACGACGCGTTGCTCATCGTGCGCGACCGGAATCACCGATGCCTGGTGATCGAACAGGCCCGACCCGGCTTCCTCGTGCGAAGCTGTCTCCTTCCCGGCAGCTACGAGGTCGAGCTGGTCAACTTAAGCGGCACCCTGCTCAAGAAGTCGATCGACCTCGGTGAGAAGCCGCTCGTGATCGATCTTGCGCCGTGAGCGCGCGGCTCAGAACTTGAACAGCGCGAACTTGCGCCGCAGCTGCAGCACCAGCGCGTCGGGATCGACCGTGACGAGCTGCGGTTCGAAGTCGCAGCGGATCACGACCTCCTTCGACTCGCCGGCGCCGAGCGTGACGCTCGTGCGCGACTCGCGGTAGGGCTCAGGCGCGTCCTTCTTCTTGGCGGACTGCTCCGCGGCCGCGACGACGTTGGAGTCGCTCGGTGCCTCGGGCTGCTTCTTTGCGGCCAGCTTTTCCTCGGGGAAGCGCTCGCCGCGCGAGGCGCAGAGCTGCACGGGCATCGTGGCCGTGCCGACGTTGCGCAGCGTGAGCTTGACCTCGAACGCTCCGGCCTCGAGGCTCGTGCGCGTGACGTTCTCGAGCTCGCTGCACGCGAAGGTGCGGATCGAGGCGCAGGATCGTGAAGGGCTGGAGCGCCTGTGTCGGTACATCGCCCGCCCCCCGATCAAGGTCGAGCGCCTCTCGCTCGCGCCGGATGGGCGGGTGATCTACGGGCTGCGCAGGCATTGGCGCGACGGGACCTCGGCGATCGCCTTCGAGCCGCTGGACTTCATCGCGCGACTGGCGGCACTGGTGCCGCGTCCACGCGCGCACCTTCTGACGTACCACGGAATCCTCGCGCCCGCGGCGGAGTGGCGCGACCTGGTCGTGCCTGGGCCGAGGGCGAAGAGCTCGCCGTGCTCGGAGCCGGGAGTTCGAGTCTGGGTTCGAAGACCTGCACTCCGCTGTCGCAGAACAACTCGCTGCAGGCGCAGAGCTGCACCTCGGGCTTCGCGGCCGAGCCTGCTGGGGAACCCTGCGCGCCGGGTTCGGGAGCCGAGCCCACGGCGGAGTCAGCAGGCACACCGCTCGCTCTCGCGCACAAGCTCCGCCGCCCGACGCGCACGAGTTGGGCCGAGCTGATGAAGCGGGTATTCGAGATCGACGTGCTGATCTGCCCGCACTGCGGCGGCCCGCGCAAGCTGATCGCATTCCTGACGGACGGCCTGGTCGTGCGCAAGATCCTCAACCACCTCGGCCTCCCGACGGAGCCCCCAGCGCTCGCGCCTGCCCGGGCTCCGCCTGAGCCGGAGCTCGCCTGGTAGCTCGGGGCGCTGATCCGCGTCATCAGCCGGTGCCTTCAGGGGTGCGGGTGGGGGAGAACTGCGTTCCGAAGAGCGATCGGACGGCGGAAGAGGGGCTGTGGGGCCCCCGAGAACCCTGCCACCTGGTCTTGCGGGCAGAAAGGTAGACGCGGGGAGCGCTCGGGCAGGGTCAGGGCTGCCCCGGAAACGCCCGGCAATGCTAGGCTGGCGCCGAGGTCATGCGCTTCGATGTCCTACGCCCTGGCGCCGAGGTCATGCGCTTCGATGTCCTACGCCCTTGCCGAACTGCTCAGTGATCCAGCGCACACCGCGCATGTGCCGCGCTGCGTGGATCGTGAGCCGCGAGTTCTTCGCCATCGCCACCATGTAACCGACCTTCAGCTCGTCGAAGAGATCGAACAGCTCGCTCGAAGCGAAGCCCGCGTCCAGCCGCACCACGATCTTGGCCTTGCGAAACCGCTGCCGAAGCAGCGGCACCACACGACGCAGCATGGTTCGCACGCAGCGGCCTTCGGGGCCGGTGCCCGGACGCAGGCGCGCGAAAAACAGATGCTGCTCGGGCAGGTCGTCGATCGAGAGGAAGCCGAAGAGCGGCAGGTAGCACCAGGAGTCGTAGTAGGCGTTGAAGAAAGCGAAGGGCTGCTGGCCGTGCGTCGGATCCTCGCTGCCGTCGAGGTCGATCGTGATCCGACGCGCACGGCGATGACGATGTGCGAGCCTCCCGATCACCGCGCGCTCCAAGGCGCGCCCCATCGCGACGACCGCACGCCCACCCTGGCCGCGCTCGAAGCGCGAGAGCGTCGGTTGCGAAGCCAGGCTCGTCGCGCTGTCCGCCGATCGACCGCAGGCCAGCTTGAAGAGCGGATCCTCGCCAATGCGTGCGGCGTCGTTGCAATCCGCGTAGCCATGCGCGATCGAGAAGACGCGCTGGCGCACCAGCTCGGTGATGCTGTGGTCGACGCTCCTCGCTCGGCGAGCGTCCACGAGCTGCTGCGACAAGACCGCCGTCAGCCCGAGCTTGCGGTCCAGCGCCGCCAGCAAGGGAAGGCCGCCATCCGAGCTCTGCGAGGGGGCGCTGAAGGCGACCGTCACGGGCTTGGACGAAAGGTCGTCGAACAAGACGGGCTGAGTGGTATCGTGGCGCATGCGGGTGAGGACTCGTGGGTCTGTGGTTGTCGCAAACACACATTCGCACGCCGGTCGTCACCCGCGACTATTTCTCGTGAATTATCCGGGCTAGAGCGATGAAACACGAGAACCTGAGCCGTTCAAGGATCACCCTGGAGCTATTGAATGCAGCCATTCTGGTGGCGTCAATTGCTTGGACTGCACTCGAAGTGAGGGCACTCTTGGAGCCCTACGAGTTTGCATCGCTTTATGGCATTGACCAAACTCGGGAGCTCGTGTTTATCCGGCTGTCCTGGGTGGGATACGTGCTCGGGCAAGTCCTCGTGGCCGCGCTCCACGTGCGGTCGCTATTTAGGCCGCGTGGACGGCGGTCGGCTATCAAGACGCAAATCCTCTTCGGATCCGTGTTCCTCGTGATTGCGCTTACGCCCCAAGCGAGGGCCGCGTGTGAGATGATCTACAACACTGACAAGAACTGGTTCTATGAGCATGGCATCATGATGGGGGTCATTCCGGGTGGAACTCCATTGGTGTTCGTAATCTTGGTAGCATCGGCGTGCGTGCTACTTGCCGTTGTGCGTCGAACCGGCCTGGGCGCTCTTTCGCAGGAGGTCGGATCACACTCACACGGGGCGCGCTAAGAACGACAGGGCGCTTGACTGATGCGTGGCTCGGCTGTGGAGACCGCTCAAGCGTCATGAAGGTGTGCCCATTTCATTCGCGCTGCGCGAAGTGAAGTGATGGCATTCGATCAGTTCGAGGTGAGGCCCCCAATACCTGAGGCGATCGGACCCTCGCTTCACCGGGGGTTCTCCGTGCGCAAGATCCTCAACCACCTCGGCCTCCCGACGGAGCCCCCAGCGCTCGCGCCTGCCCGGCTCCGCCTGAGCCGGAGCTCGCCTGGTAGCTCGCGGCGCTGATCCGCGTCATCAGCCGGTGCCTTCAGGGGTGCGGGTGGGGGAGAACTGCGTTCCGAAGAGCGATCGGACGGCGGAAGAGGGGCTGTGGGGCCCCCGAGAACCCTGCCACCTGGTCTTGCGGGCAGAAAGGTAGACGCGGGGAGCGCTCGGGCAGGGTCAGGGCTGCCCCGGAAACGCCCGGCAATGCTAGGCTGGCGCCGAGGTCATGCGCTTCGATGTCCTACGCCCAGTTGTTCGAGAGCAGTGTTCGAGAGCGTTCGTGGATCAGGCCGGGCGATCGCGGATCAGGCCGGCATGAGCTCGCCACGCTTCTTCGCCAGATGGAACGGGTCGTACACCTCGCCTGTCTTCCAAAGGTGATGCAGGAGCACGGCCAGTTTGCGCGCGACCGCGACCTTGGCTCGCTTCCGGCCGTTCTTGCCGCCCTGCGCCGCGAGCTTCAGCCCGAAGCGTCGCAGGTCGCAGTCCGGACCGAACGGACCCAGGATGTAGTTCGCGGCGATCACGAGCAGTCGCCTCAGTGCTGGATCACCGGACTTGGTGATGCGCAGTTGCGGCGCAGATGCGCCCGAGTCGTGCGTGCGCGGCACGAGCCCGAGATACGGACCGACCTGGCGTGAGTCGAGGACGCGCGAGGGAGTGTCCAGCGTCAGCACGAAACTGAGCGCCGTCACGGGCCCGACACCACTCACCTGGCGCAACAGCTTCGTCGCGGGGTAGCGCTCGTCCGCCAGCTGCTCGATGCGTGCGTCGAAGCACTTGATCTCGTCGGTGATCTGGCCAATCAAGCGCACGATCGGCTGCAGCGCGGGCACGAGCTCGGCGGGCAGCTGCGTCAGGACACGCTTGTGGAAGCCGTCGGCCGAGCACGTCGGCAAGCGCTGTCCGAACGACTTGATCGCGCCGCGCACGTGGTTGATCAGCGCCGTGCGTGACGCGACCGCGACGTCGCGCGCGCGCTTCAGCGCCAGGTCGGCCTGGCACTCGACCGAGCGGTGTGTCACCGGCGAGAGCAACTGCGGATCGACGCGCCCAAGACGCGCGAGCAACTCGGCGTCCGTGCGGTCGTTCTTGCGCTCGTTGCGCGTGATCAGCTGGACACGACGCGGATTGGCGACGATCACCTCCAGCCCGGCAGCCTGCGCCAGACGGCTGACCCAGGGCGACTGACCGCCGACTTCCATGATCAGGCGCGCCGGTGCGACGCGCTGGAAGAACGCCGTCAGGTCCTTGGGCAGCATCGCGACCTTGCCCTGCTTCGAGCGGCTGGCTGCCATCATCCAGCACGCAGTAGTGTGAGTGGCGGTCGCCCAGGTCGAGCCCGACCGTGACCGAAACGGGCGGGACCGCCGCCGACGGCCGCGGCGTCGTGGGGTCCTTCCGCGAGGGCTTCCTCGTCGGGCTCGCCTGCGTGGCTTGGGCGCTGGTCGGGGCAGTGGTCGGGGCGGTAGACTGCTTCATGGTCGGCTTCCTTGTGGTTCGGGGTTGGTGAACACCCCCCTCCTACCACTGAGGCGGCGCAAGCACGACCTCGCGTGGAGGCCGGCCTTCTCATCCCATCTACGCCCAGCACGCAGATCATCCCAGCACTCTCGACACGATGCCCGAGGCACGCCCCGGGGGGGCCAGTCCGCTTCCGTGGGGGTCAAAGCCAACGCGGCGGAAGCCTCGCGTTGACGGTCGAGCATGCTGACTGCAGTTCACACACGCAGCCCATCTTGCGCATCCACTGTAGGCTTCGTGCGCACTGCCGAGGGGCGATCGACCCCTCTCTAGGCACGAGGCTGAACTGGAATAGGCGGGCAGCGAATCTTGTGCGCAACCATATCGTGGGCCGCAGCCATCGACGGTGGTTGCGGCCCGCCTGTTCAGCGGCGCGGGTGTCAGGACATCCGCGCGTAGAGCCACGCCCGCGCCGCCCCCACTCCCGCTCAAGGGTACGCTTCGGCGTGTCCAAGACCTCCGCGACCTGATTCATCTCCAGGCCCGCGAAGAAGCGCAGATCGACGGCGCGGGCCATCTGTAGGCTCACCTCGGCTAGTTCCTGGAGAGCTTCATCGAGCGCGAGCAAGTCGATCGCCAGTGGCTTATAGCGGGCCACCACCCGGTCCAGCGCCGATGGATCGGACTCCTAGCTGTGAGATTGGCGCGGCTGTCCGCCCCAGGCGGTAGGACTCGGTGGAAGAGACAGGGCAGCGGGAGCGAGAAGCCACACTAGGAGGCGCACGCGATCGTTCGTGTGCGGCGGCAACGCGGTTTCAGTCGCCACTTCGGAGCGAGGGCGAGTGCCGCGCCAGGGCCGAGCGCGAGGGCCTGGCCCGGCGACGAGACGCCGAAGCGCGCCGCTGAAATCGAGGAGCGCGGGCATGTGCCGCGCGTCCAGATCGCCTCTGGGGCGTTGGCGTGTCGATCGCGCCGAGCGCGTGCATCGCCTTCGAGGCCGAGGTCGGCTGCGCGTCAGTTCTGAAGCGCGTGTGAAGCCACCCGCCGCGCGCACGGCTCGCGCTCCGCGGCGAGAACGCCACGTTGCACCCACATCTGGTCCGCGGGGCTCAGCATGCCGTGAGTCCGCAAGGCGCGCCCAGCAGGAGGGGAGTGTTCCTGGAAACGGGGCGACGTGGCGCAAGGCGCGTCGGCGTTTCGACTTGCGGCTCCGCCGCCCACACTTCGCAAGCCATCGGCCGAACTCTGCCCCGCGCGGTAGATCACAGAGAGTCCGCCAACTATCACGGAATTAGTCGCGAGAGTCGCGTGGGCGGGAACAACGGACGCGCAGATCGCACGTGAACACCGGCGCGATTCTCGGTTTCCCCGGTTGACAGCCTGAGTAGACAGGAGGATGGTGAACACGGCATGAGAGCTTCCCCTCGCGCGCTACCCGATCCTCAACCGCCCATGAACGTGCTGTTCACGTCGGGATGCGATCGATCCTCGGCTTATGCGCGGCTTCGGCCGGGGGCTACTATGCCAGACTACCGTGTGACCGTGGGGCCGCAGAGTACCTTCCCCAAGCGGCCTGTTCTGCGATCGATGACGCCGTGCGCAATACGCGAGGTGCGCGTGCTCGACGGCGCGCGACCCGTGAGGCCATCTACAGGACGCTTGAGCGGTATGGCATGGCCACAAGAGCCCGAGGCGGTGTGCTCGTCTCGCACCCTGCGAGTGCAGGTAGTACGTAATCGCCACCGTGATCACTACAAGTTCCTGATCAGCGATGGCAATGATGTCCGTCTATTAACCAGATTTCTTCAAACGGAGGTGGCATGCGCGCATTGGCAGTTCTAGGTCTCCTGGGCGTCACTGGGAGCTTTCTCCTGGTGGGGTTGGCTTCACAACAGACAGCGACGGGTCCGGAGGCACGTTTGGTCGCTCACGCTGGGGATCATCTTTCCGGTGAACTGTCCGTTGGCTCGTTCGAAGTTCCAGCGGGGTCGAGGTGCTGGTCGACGACGATCTCACCGTGACATCGAGTACCACAGTTCGAATCGATGGAGTCTTGAAGGTGCGTGACCGGTCGACCTCCGACAAGAAGCTCAGCGCGCCAAACATCCACGTCGAGGCTCGGGAGTCCATCTCCATCGCAGGTAGTGTGCTTGGATGCAGGGGCAAAGAGTCTCAGAACCCCAGATCCGAGGGGGAAGGTTCGTGCATCGTGCTTACAGCTCCCATCGTGTGGATAGATGGAGTTGTGCGCGGCGGAGACGGCGGTCGATGCACTGCACACAGCCCAATCGCGAAGGGCGGGAACGGAGGGTCCGTCGATATCTTCGGGTCCTACTTCACGCACCGCACCGAGAAGGTTCCTCATGAATGGAAGCTCATCAACTGGGGCGCAATCGGTGGCAATGGCGCCCGGCCTGCTGGGAATGGCGGAGATGCGATTGCGCACGGGGCGCTACCCGGTGCTGACGAGGCTGTCGCAAGGTTGGTGCTTGTGGACACGCAGCACCGCATCGAAGCAGGGAATGCCTCGTCGCCGAGCCCCGCATTCGACTGCCCCGCTGGAACGGGAGGCACGCTTGGTGGACCAAGCACGGGTGGCGCCGGGGATACTGGGACCACCGGAGATGACGGGGACTCAACTCACCCGAATGGCTACCCCGGCGGCAATGGGGGAACTGGCGGCCTCGGAACGGGTGGTGGGGGCGGCGGCGGTGGCTCGGGAGGAAATTGTTGCCCTGACCACGGTGGAGCAGGAGGCGCTGGAGGGAACGGCGGTGTCGGAACAGGCGGGCCCGGCGGCACTGGAGGGCAGGGCGGTGATGGCTATGACACAGGGAACGGTGGGAGGGGTGGAAACGGGGAACTGGCGGGACTGGAAAGGGAGGCAACGGAGGGGCGGGCGGTGCCGGCGGTCCGGCACTTAGGTGCCGGCGGAACTGGTGGCACCTCACCTACCGGGGCACCCGGCACGCACGGGAACGGAGGGCCGGGTGGAAGCCCAAATCCGAGACCGGGCGCAAATGGAGGAGACGGTGGGGCGCTGTCCGGTGACGCAGGGGCCGCAGGATCCACTGGAGGTCCCTGCCCGCAGTAGGAGGGCCTCGTACTGCTGAACACCAAGGGCATCGTTGTCCGCCAGGATTCCCTACCCCATTCGATGGGGTGGGGAGCCCGATCGTATTAGATCATGTTCGTCCGAGCCGCAGGTGGATACAATATTCCCGATCGTCTCCAAGCGGAACGCAGCGTATGGCAACTAGACAGGACAACCGCCTGAAGCCATGGATGGTAGGGAGCGCGAGCATCTGCGCCGCTCTCGGTGCATTCATGCTCATTAAGATAGGAATGGCACCGAGCGTAAGCCCCCCAGTTCCCGTTGGCGAACGGGGGTCACTTCCCACTGCAACAAACTCCGCCGCCCCTACGGCGACTGCTGAAAGTGATTCGCGACGGATTGCTTATCCGTCGGACCCTCAACAGCACCAAGAGGATCCTGACTTCGGCAAGGTGCCCACAAGCACCCAGCTTGGCGAATTCCATATTGTTGGTAGAGTTATTGAGTCGCAGCACTGCACCAGTAAGCCAAGAATCGTGGCCAGACCGCTCTCGGTGAGCACCATCGCGGATACTTTTAGGATAGCGGGGGACGTCAATGAAGACTTGAGTTTCGATTTGGATGCTTCGCGACTATTACCTCACCTGCTTGCAGAAGGAGGAACAATTGCCGTCGAAGCGCAGTGCATGGGTGCGCTTCAGATGAAGTGCGGATCTATCGTAAAGACGCGGAGCGATTGACCAACAGACCTGTAGAAGCATACATTGCTCGCGTCCAAATTCACTTGACATTAGGCGCCGTGATCATGGGACGCATAATCGACTCATCGAAACGAGCCGTATCCGACGCCCTAGTGGTCCTCACGCACCAAGCGCAAGGGCTGCAAAAGCCAACCCTGATAGGATCCTGCAACAGCAGTCCGGAGGGATTCTTCTTGCTCTCGACAACATTCGAGGGTGCCTGTTCTCTAACAATACTCCCGCTCGCACAGCCCCCGGTTGACTTCCAATTAGTCCTTACCCCCGCGATGAAAAAGGACCTAGGAACGATTGAGATGCCAGATGGCGAACACATTGCCGGCATACTTGAGCGCGTCACTGCGGACTGCGAGATCGCGAACGTACGCATCTCCATTTACCCATTGGGGACTGGACAAACCTTGGACACCGGTACGGTGCCCCTCTGGTCCAGCCAGGGAGCGCTAGATTGCTATGTCCGACAGGTGCAGTCCGATAGGGAGGGCAGATTTCGAGTAAATGGTCTTAGACCTGCCCTTTACAATATCATTTACACTCCTGCTGCAGGCGTATGCATGTTTCCCAACACCCCTGGGGAAAGCGTAATTGTCAAAGCTTCTGCTGACGACGTGCGCCTCCCTATCGAAGTGCCTGCGATTACGTTCAATGTGTCCAGTGGGAATGCCGCCCTGGCGCGCGCACACATTGCACTTAGCATAGATGATATTGAACTTGAATGCTCGTCGAACGAGGCAGGCCAAGTGGAGTGGTTCACACCGCCTAACAGGCCCTGCCACGTCACCGTCACGCATTCCGGATAGTCCGCGAGGTCATTTGATATGATCACCCTGGAGTGGGGAACGGGTTAGTCGAAGGCTGACGATGAAGCAGGTCGGGAAGCCTGGGTCAGTCGCCCTTCACGTTACCACCGATGATGGGGTGCCGATAAAAGCGAATAGGCGTTGGATTCTTCGGCGCGTCCCAAGATCCTGGCCGCACAAGACTTAATATGTCGCTTCAGCGCGGATTAGGCAACTACGAGTTGCCTGACATTGAGTCCGGAAAATACCTCATTCGCATATGTGAGGGCGCCTGGATTGACTACCTATCGTTGTACACACCCGCTGAGGTTGATGCTGAAATAACGCCTGGGCGCCGGTTTGAAAGAGATGTTGTCCTTCACCTTGGAGGGCGGATTGACTTGCGTATAGTCGACGAGTCTGGACAGACGATTGACGCTCACTGCAGTGTGCTCACAGCAAATGGGGCCCAGATTGGGGTTAAGTTTGTGCAGTTAGATGACAAGCAGAATACCATTTCAATGGATGACTCTATACCATTCCCGCGCCCAGGGAAAAGTGCTTATGCTGTTGTGTATCCAGCCTTGGCCCCGGGCAATTATCAACTCCATGTTACGCGAGACGGCTGCCTCGATACTTGGGAGCCATGTCCGATAAGGCGGGGGGAAGTCTCTCGACTCGACCTGACCATACACAAGAAGTGATGAGCAAAGACGGAAGACGGTAACTGTCGGTAGTGTCTGGAGAATTGCGCACTTCGGTAACCGTTCGGCGAACCCCATCTGGTCGCGGTCTCGGCGCGCGTCACGATGCTGGTCATGGACCGCCGTCGAGAGGTGCAGCGCTGGCTCGCGCTGCGTGACAGAGAGGGGCTGACCTACCGCGACCTGGCCGCGCGCAGCGGCTTCCCGCGAACACGCTGGCACACTGGGCGTGGCGACTGCGGCGCGAGGAGCGTTCAACCTCGAGAGTCCGCACCCTTCGTCCGAGTTGGTGCCCGCGCAACGTCACGAGGATTCGGCGGCGGGTCGCGTAGAGATCCTGCTTCGAGGTGAGCGTCGCCTGGTCGTCGATGCCGCGATCGATCCCGCGGTGCTCGCGCGCTTGCTCGTGGCGATCGAGCGATGCTGAACCTCGGCTCGCGGGTGCGGATCTTCGCGGCGACCGCGCCGATCGATTTCCGCAAGGGCTTCGATGGCCTAGTCGCGATCGTGCGACAGCTTCGGCGAGGATCCGTTCGCGGGCGACCTCTTCTGCTTCTTCAACCGCCGGCGCGACCGCGTGAAGGTGCTGGTGCGGGACCGGAACGGATTCTGGCTGCACTGCATGCGGCTCGAGCGCGGGGACCTTCGAGCGGATCGAGGGCAGTGCGAAGCGCCTCGAGATCGATCGCGCGCGGATGTCGATGCTGCTCGAGGGAATCGCACGAGATCGTCGAGATTCCGCAAGCACTTTGCGCGCGACGTGCGTATCGGCGATCGTGACGATCGTCACGAACCCGCGCGAGTTGCCCAATGACGTCGAGGCGCTGAAGGCGATCGTGATCGCGCACCGCGCGGAGCTTGCGCAGCTCGACGAACAGGTGCGCCTCCTCGAGAGCGAGAACCCGCCTCCTGCGCACGGAGCGCTTCGAGAGGAAGAGCGAGCGGCGCGCCTCGGACGGCATCCAGCTCGAGCCCGCGCAGATGCACCTGCTTTCCCCGAGCTGATCGAGGCCGCCGAGCGCGTCGCCGACGAGAAGAGCGTCAGGGCGAGGTCGAGATCCGCGAGCCGCAAACAGAAGCGCGTGCCCAAGCGCCGCAAGCATTTCCGCCGCACCTGCCGGTGATGCGCACGAGCTACGAGCTGCCGCTCGAGGAGCGGCGCTGCGGGTGCGGCGCGACGATGGAACCGATCGGCGAGGAGATGACGCGGGAGCTGGAGCGACTGGAACTGGCGGTCGTACACGAGATCGCGCGCAAGAAGTACGCCTGCAAGGCCTGCGAGTGCAGCGTGAAGACGGCTCCCGGCCCCGACCGCGTGATCGACAAGGGCATTCTGGGCGTCGGCTTCCTCGCGCACGTCCTGGTCGAGCGCTTCGCGCACCACATGCCGTACAACCGGCTGGAGTCGAAGTACGCGTCCGGAAGGGTTCGACCTCTCGCGCACGGTCTTGTGCGAGTCGTCGGGTCGCTGCGGCGAACTGCTCGAACCGATCGCCGAGCAGATCCTGCAGGACGCGCTGGCGACGGGCGTGGTGCAAACCGACGACACGCCGGTGACGATCCAGGAAGACAGCGAAGCACAACTCGCGGCAAGGTCGCGTGTGGGTCTACCGCGGACTGGGCGGCCAGGTCTTCTTTGACATGACGGAATCGCGCAGCCGGGACGGACCTGGGTCGGTGCTCGATGGTTTCGAGGGCTACATGCAGGCGGACGCGTATCCGGCGTACGACGCCTTCTACAAGAGTGGTCGCGTGATCGAGGTGGGCTGCTGGGCGCACGCGCGGCGGTACTTCGTAAAGGCGGAAGAACAGGAGCCGAAGCTGGCGGAGGAAGCCATCGCGCGGATTCGGCGAGCCGTACGCGCTCGAACGCCAGGCGAAGGAAGCCGGGGTCTCGACGCAGAGCAGTGCGCGCTGCGCCAGGCCGAGTCGATACCGCGTCTTGAGCGGCTGCGGGACTGGATGGCTGCGACGCGGCCAAAGGTGCTCGACAAAGGACGGTTGGCGAAGGCGATCGACTACTCGCTTGCGCACTGGACTGCACTCGTGCGCTTCTGCGAGGACGGCCGCCTGGACATCGACAACAACGCTGCAGAACGCGCGTTGCGAACGGTTGCTGTCGGGCGCAAGAACTGGATCTTCTTCGGCAACGAACGCGGCGGGAAGACGGCGGCGGTGATGTACGCGCTGATCGCGACGTGCAAGGAGCACGATATCGACCCGAGGACCCATCTGCGCGACGTGCTGCTGCGGATCGGCAAGGTCGCAGACGTGCGCGAGCTGACGCCGTACGGCTGGAAGCAGAAGTGGGCGTCCCGTCGTCGAGGCCCACCGCGCCAGCATCATCGAGAGACTCGAGCTCAAGATCGCGCGCTGAGGCCGATCCGACGCCGCTCAGGCAACCGACGGGGTGGGGATCGCCGAACGGTTACACACGACGCAGCCGTCGAGCGTCTTCGAGTCGAGCGCGAGCTGCAGCGACATCCCGCCGCCGAAGCACTAGCCGAGCGACGCGACCTTCTTCGACTTCACGCGCGTCCTCGCGCAGGAACTTCTCGGCCGCCTGCAGGATCGGGACCGCCTTCGCGGGATCGACGGCCTTCATCGCCTTCAGCGCGTCGTCGGGATTGGTCGCGACGACGCCGCCGTAGAGGTCGACTGCGAGCGCCGCGTAGCCGTCGGAGGCGAGGCGGTCGGCCCAGTGCTTGACGTGGTCGTTGAGGCCCCACCACTCGTGGATCACGACGACCGAGGGCGAGCCCGCGCGGCGTCTTCGGCAGCGAGAGGTAGCACTGTGAGACCGTAACGCAGTGCTTCTGCACGACGTGGCCAAACCCGCCTCCGGGGTGCCCCCACACACAGTATCCGCCACCTCCCGCCGGACTCGACTGCCAGAATGGGACCGGGTCTTTCCCGGATGACTTCATTCCGATTTGCATCTACTGCCTCGATTTCAACAACTGACCACGTACCCTAGTGTCACACGCAATGAGATCTACAATGAAGTTCGCGATGCTCGCCGGGGCAGGACTAGCGCTCGTCGCGGCGATCGTGGTTATTGGCCACCGCGGCTCGGATGTTGGGGACCGTCGGCTCGACCAACTTGGTGCCCAAGCGCTCGACGTCAGCGAGCAGCCAGCGCCCACCGTCGTCCAAGGGGCCGGAAGAGGCGACTCGGATCCTGGGTCATGGGCGGTCGCAGTTGCCCCGACATTCTCGCAGCCCGTGTTCACGCAAGGCATCGCCCGAGGGCTTGCTCCAACGTCGCTTGTGCTTGAGAACCGCGAGAAGGATCCGGCCACCGGAAAATGGGAACTCAGCAAGTACGACTTCAGTACCTCGTATGAGATCGATTCGGTGTGCTCCCGGCAGGCGTACGAGTTCTATGTCGCGGGCCACTATCCGCTGTCGAGTCCGGCTGGCGGTGTCGCGGGGCAAACTGTCATCGAAAAGTGGACGCATTCGCCCGTGACTGGTGCCTACTTCTGCAATCGAGCAACTGCAAGCACTCCAATTGGCCAGCCTGTGGCAGGGATTCCCGCGGTCACAACGGGCATCAACGGTGGTACATACATCCCCGCGGCGCAGCGTCCGCGTCCGGGTAGGCAGACTCGGACGGTCGTCTATAGTGGCCCGACCCTCGGGATCGTCAAGGCAATGGCGTGCGACCCCGAAGGCAGGTTCCTGTTTCTGGTCGTAAGCAGCGGTGCGCAGGGACTCTACGAACTGCCCTTGCAGCCGATTGGATCTCCTTCACCCATCTACTCGCCGTCAACACTCCCATTCATTTCGGATTGTCGATCGATCACTCCGCGTCAACACGTGCAGAACTCGCGGATCTACGTCCTGATGCCCGATGGCGGCGCCCACTCGGGAAGCCGCGAGTTGCTCTTCGATCACGACAACGACGGCATCATTGACACCGTTCAGGAACTCACGCGGCAGCAATACAACGCAGGCGGGTACAGGGGAACCTCCGCAAGTTGGCTGACGGATTTCGTCACGTTCTAGCACGCAGATCTCACCAGCGCGCGCGCGACGGCCGCAACCGGGATCTCAAGGCCGACCGATCGGCGTGAGCGGAGCCGATGCCCCTTCCGGGCGACGATATCGGGTTGCGGTAGTGAGCCTGTACCCGAAGCAGTGCCAGGTGTGATGTCGGGTTCAACTTCTCTCGGCGCCAGGCGCCCGCTCCTCACCCACTCTCAGATCGCCAGCCCGACATCACCTTCGAGAACCGCAGTCTCGAGCCGCGGGCGCTCTCCGCTCTCCCACATCGGAGCCGTGAAGACGACTCGATACCGGATCGGTCCGCCGTCCGCTCGTTCGCTGCGGGCGATGGGGCGCGGGATGCAGACGAACTCGGTGCGCATCTCCTTCGCCGACAACCGCACCTTCGCGTAACCGTGTCCTCCGAGGTCGACGAACTCGAGGTGCGGAGCGAGATCCGGATTGGAGAGAGCGCGTGCGCGCTGCAGGTCGAAGCTGCGCGCGTATTCGAGGCAGGCGCGCACGCCGTGCTTCAGCAGCAGGTTGAAGGTCCAGTCCGGCTTCGCGCCCGCCTGCTTGTCGGCCAGGAACAGCGGCCGCAGCGGAGCGTCCTTCGGGATGTTGTGCTCGGAGCCCTCCATCGGCCCGGGGCTGGTGAGGGAGCCGCCGACGAAACTCAAGCCCACCGGCTCGAACGCGCCGGGCGGAAGATCCGCGCTCGCGTATCCCGCCCAGAAGCTGTGGCGGTCGCCCGAGACGATGGCGAAGCCCGTGATCTTCGAGTCGCGCACGAGCTGGTAGACCTCCGCGCGCTCCGCGTACGCGGTGCCGCAGTCGCCGCCGCCCAGGGATGCGTAGGTGTTCGCGGGCCAAGACTGCTTGGTGAGACCAGGGGGCAGGTTCGGCGGGTCGGCGCGCAACGCCCGCGAGCGGGATGCCGATCGAGTCGTGCAAGAACGCGGAGCACAGGTTCTGGCGGGTGTTGCGCCGCGCTCCTGCGCGAGTTCGGCGCGCTGCATGGCGGCGCAGGTGCCGGTGCCCATGGCGCTGCTTGCGCCGACTGGCTGGGGGGGCGGTCTCAGCGCGGCCGCCGTCGCCTGCCAGCGCAACGCCTTCGCCCGGAGCGTCCTCCGCTCAGCCCTCGGCGACCCGCGCCTTCACCAGCTTGCGCACGAGCGCAGGCGGGAGCGGCGCTTGTGTCGTGAAATGCAGCGCGCTCTTCGTCGACGAATAGCCCTTGAGCTCGCTCGAGAGGCTCGCCAGCGTCGAACCGCTGAACGGGTAGTACGAGCCGCCCTTCGAGGTGGCCGCGAAGCCGGCGACGATCCGGCCCTCGAGCCGGAACGCAGGCATTCCGTACGAAATGCACTCCTCGGCCTGTGGCAAGAGCGAGCGCAGCCCACGCCGCAGTTCGTCGAGCGCGCGGCGCTGCTCACCGCTCACCTTCGCGATGTACTCGTCGATCGTCTTCGGCTTGCCGACGGGCCGAACGGGCTTGCGCCTCGACACGGACGGGCTGTGCTTCTTCTTCAGCATGCGGATCCAGTATCCGGGGAGGCCAGCCGGATCGCCATCCCGAGTGCTCATCGCCCCGTCCACGATGCGTGGCGCCGAAGCGCCTGGGATACTCTTGTGTGCCTCCTCCCGATTTTCTCGTAACGCCGTGGACGTGGTCGCGGAGAGAGCCCACGGACGCCGAACGCACGTTGATGCCTGAGTGAACGCCTTGGACGACGGAACCCTGCTCGATCGTTGGCGAGAAAGCCGCGATGGCGATGCCTTCGCGGAGCTCGCGCGCCGTCACACGCCCGTCGTCTTCGACGTCAGCTGCCGCGTCCTCGGCGAGCGCGGCCTGGCCGAGGACATCCTGCAAGAGGCACTCCTCGACCTGGCGCTCGAGCCGACGCGGAAACCGGCCGAGGTCGGTGTCGCCGCGTGGCTCGTGCGCTTCGCGGTGAACCGAGCGCGGAATCGCCGCGCGGCGGAGCGGCGTCGGACGAGGAGACAGACCATGGCCGCAAGCGAGCGGCCGGAGGAGTTCATGCCGGAGGACGCGCTGGAACGGAAGGACGAACTCGAGCGAGTGCTCGGTGGCTGCGGCGCGGAGGAACGCGCGCTGCTCACGCTGCGTTTCCTCCACGGCTGGGAGTACGCGCAGATCGCGTCGGCCCTTTCGATTCATGAAGGCGCCGCACGCGTGCGCCTGCACCGCGCGCTCGAGGAGGTCCGGTCGAGGCTGCATGCAGGCAGGGGCGAGACGGATGCGACGCGCGTCGAACGAGTGCTCGGTGCGCTGCCGCTCGCCTCGCTCTCGCGCGAGTCGCTCGATGCGTCGATCCGCGCAGCCGTCGAGAAGGCCAGGCTGCGGCTCGATCCGGCTTCGAGTCGACCGGTGCGCGGCGCCGTGATTCTCGCCGGTGTCGTGCTGCTGTGCCTGGCCGCGGTCGCCGTCCCGGGCCAGCCGCCGAGTGATCTTCCCGCGCCGCGCAGCGTCCCACATCTTCGCGCGCAGGAGTCTGCCTCTGCCGTGCTCGCCTCGCACCTCTCGAAGATCTCATGCACGCACTCTTCACGCTGACCCTCGCTCTCGCCGCGGCTCCGCTCGCGATCGGCGGCGGAGAGCAGAGCCCCGCTCCCTTCCCGCTCGAACTCGCGCTCGGGATCCGCCGTCCCTCGACGATGGACCGACTGGCGCTGAGTCCGGACGGAAAGCACGTCGCCTACACGATCGGCGAGGCCCCGGCGCCGGAGAGCGCTGCACCTGCATTGTTCCGAGGTCTGCGGCTCCACGTCGTCGACACGACCAACGGGAAGATCGACTGGCACAGCGCAGGCAGCGGGAGCGCCTGGGCGGCGAGTTGGTCGCCCGACGGGAGGACCGTGGCGTTCTATTCCGACGAGGGGCGCGAGGTCGGGCTGTGGAGCTTTCGCGTCGGCGACCGCGCGGCGAAGCGGCTCGGGAGCTTCGTCGTCGGCGCGTTTCATCACATGCGCCCGGAGTGGACGAGCGATGGAGCGTCGATCCTCGTCCCGACGATCGTGCCCGCAGCGCAGGAGAAACCCGAACATGCTGCGCAAGCTCCGGCAAGCCCGGCGGCGACTGCGAGCGTCGTCGTCCGCCTGACCGGCGGCGAATCGCTCGCGACACCGGATCCGATCCCCGCGCCCAAGCAGCCCGATGCGCCGCCGCCGGGAGCCGTGCAATCGCTCGTCGCCGCGCCGCCGGCCGCGCTCTCGGCGGTGAACGCGCAGGACGGGAGCCTGACGCAGATCCTGCCCGCGGGCGAACGGCCCCAGTTCATGGCGGCGAAGGTCTCGCCCTCCGGCACGTTCGTTGCCTGCGAGCAGTCGCTGCGCGCGATCTTCGACGGCGGGCTGACGGTACTGCTCGATCTCGCGCTCGTGCGCCGCAGCGACGGCACGACGCTGCATCGCGCCGAGGGCATCGCGATCGACGTCAACATCGATCCGACCTCGCCGACGCTGGCCGCGATGGCCTGGCATCCGACGCAGGATCGCTTCGCCTATCTGCACGGCGGCAAGCTCGTGCTGGTCGATCTCACGGGCGAGAAGGCGAGCACGCGCGAGTTGCCGCTCGGCGAGCACGCGGCGCGCGCCGAGCGCCTGCGCTTCACGCCGGATGGCTCGACGCTGCTCGTCAGTGTGCTCGCGGCCGAGTCCTCCGCCGAGGATCCCTTCCTCGAGCGTGTCCTCGCGATCCCGACCGGCGAAGGTACGCGGCGCGAGCTCACGCCCCCCGAGGGCATCAAGCTGCGCGGCGTGATCTCTGCGAACTGGCGCAGCGCGTGGCAGCCGGAAGCGGGTGCGATCGTCGCCGCGGGCACGGAGCTGAAGAGCGGCGAAGCGGTCTTCGTGCGCATTCCCCTGGACGCGACTCCCGCGACGGTCGTGCATCGAGTCGACGGCAGCCTGCGCATCGTCGCGGCCCTCGAGCGCGGTCGCGCGGTCGCGCTGCTCGAGAACGGCGCCACCGCCCCCGACTACTTCCTCGTCGGCGCCGACTTCGCGCCCTTGCAGCGCCTGAGCCGCGCAGAACCGCTGCTCGAGGGCGTGCAGGTCGGCCCGCTCGAGAGCTTCGCCACCGAGATCGTCACGAACGGCGAGCAGCGCACGGCGCGCGCCGTGATCGCGTTGCCGCCGGGCGGGAAGAAGGGCGAGAAGTTCCCGACGATCGTCACACAGTATCCGGGCATGGAGTTGAGCCGGCAGGCGCGCGGATTCGGCGGCGGCAGCGTCGCCTCGATCCCGGCCGCGGTATTCACCACACGCGGGTACGCGGTGCTCGTGCTCGACGTTCCGCTCGCGCCCTTCGGCGTCCCGTCGAACCCGCTGCGTGACATCCAGTCGGCGGTCCTGCCGCAGATCGCGCGCGCGGTCGAACTCGGATACACCGACGCGGACCGCGTCGGCGTGATCGGCCATTCGTACGGCGGCTACGGCGCCGCTTGCCTCGTGTGCGGGACGAGCGCGCTCCGCGCGGCGGTCGCCGTCAGCGGCAGTTACGATCTCGCCGGGATCTACGCCGCGCAGCGGCCCGACGAGCTCGAGACGAGCGGGCCGACGATGAACACGGTGCTGATGGAAAAGCACCAGGGCCGCATGGGCAAGCCGCTCTGGGACGAGCCGCAGCGCTACCTCGACAACTCGCCCTACTACCAGGCCGACAAGATCCACACGCCGCTGCTCCTGCTCCACGGCCGCGTGGACCCGAATTGTCTCGTCGGCGAAGCGGAGAAGCTCTTCAACGCGCTGAAGCGTCTTGGAGGCACGGCCCAGCTCGCGATCTACGAGGGCGAGGGGCACGTGCCCGACGAGTGGTCGCGCGCGAGCCGGCTCGACCTCGCGACGCGCACGCTCGCGTTCTTCGAGCGCCAGCTGAAGGCGGCGAAGAGCGCCGGGCGCTAGGCGGCGCGTCGCATCCGGCCGACGAGCAAGGCCAGAAGCTGCTCACCGAATCGGGCGCCGCCGGCGTCTCGAGCCGAGCCTACTTCCGCCGGCTCGCCGGAGGCGCGAGGCAGCTGGACGGGCTCCGCGCTCGAGGCCTCGGCGGAGATCTGCTCGCCTGAGAAGACTTGCTCAGCGGGATCGGGAGGGGAGATTGCGGCGGAGTCGGCCGGCGCAACGCCCGCGCCCGGCCGAAAGCCGTGGCACCCGACACGCACGAGCTGGGCCGAGCTGATGAAGCGGGTGTTCGAGATCGACGTGCTGATCTGCCCAGAGTGTGGCGGCCCGCGCAAGCTGATCGCGTTCCTGACGGACGGCTTGGTCGTGCGGAAGATCCTCAGTCACCTCGGCCTCCCGACCGAGCCTCCAGCGCTCGCGCCGGTCCGAACTCCGCCTCAGCCCGAGCTCGTCTGGTAGCCCGCGGCCCTGATCCGCGTCATCAGCCGGTGCCTTCGGGGGTGCGGGTGGGGGAGAGTCGTGCTCTGCGAGGCAGTGGGGCCGAGCGCGGGGCTGGGTAATCGCCGCGCCGGCGTCGAAGGGTGGCTCTACGCGCCCCTGAACCTGGCCGAAATCCACCGGGTCGCGTGGGTGCTGGCCGGAATGGGACGGGCGGTGGCAGCCTCGCCCAGAAGGTCATGCGCTTGGATGTTCTTCCCCAGCAGATAGCGGCGCTTCCGGCGCGCCGGTACGCTGCGCATGGCCCGCGGGCTCTCCCCCGTGGCGACCAAGAAAGGCGCAATCGCATGCTCCGTTTCACGGCCTCCTTCGCACGCGTCGTGATCATCGCCCTCGCCAGCTCTTTGCTGCCGCGACTCGCGCAGGCTCAGTGCTTCGGGTGGGCCTCGGGGTCCGGCGCGGCCGGAGCGGACGCCCCGATCTACGCCCAGACCGTCTTCGACGACGGCAGCGGTCCGGCCCTCTACATCGGCGGCAGCTTCACGTCCGTGGGCAGCGTGCTCACCGGTCCCATCGCGCGCTGGGACGGAACGATGCTCACGCCCGCGGGCCAGGGGCTGCAGGGCACGGTCCGGGCGCTCGCCGTGTACGACTCCGGCAGCGGACCGCAACTGTATGCGGGCGGATCGTTCACGTTGAATGGCAGCGCCGTCAACATCGTCTGCTGGAACGGCAGCGCGTGGGCCGCGCTCGCGGGTGGCGTCAATCGCCAGGTCTGGGCGCTCACGGTGCACGACGACGGGACAGGTCCGGCTCTGATCGTCGGCGGCGAATTCTGGCAGGCGAACGACTTCCCGACCAACACCGCGGTGAACCATGTGGGACGCTGGAACGGCAGCGCGTGGAGCCCGCTCTGGACGGGAGTCGGCGGCTACATGTCGGGGAGCGATTTCGTGTACTCGCTGCGCTCCTATGACGACGGCAGCGGAAGCGGTGCCCAGCTCTATGCGGGTGGCTACTTCTCCAACGTCGGTTCGAACACGCAGCACGCCATCGCGCGCTGGGATGGCGCGAACTGGCTGCAGCTCGGTCCGGGGCTGGCCTCGTCGTCGACGGTCCACGACATGGTGGTCTACGACGATGGGTCCGGGGCGGGGCCGCGCCTCGCTCTGGCCGGATACCTCAAGCTCGCGGGCTCGAGCACGGTCTGGCCGCTCGCGTTCTGGGATGGCACGAGTTGGTCGACTCAAAGCGGGTTCTCGGCCGGCGACACCGCCACGTGCCTTTGCGTGCACGACGACGGCACGGGTTCCGCGCTGTTCGTCGGCGGCAGGCTCGGCCTCGCGGGTCCGAGCGCACTCAGGATCGTGCGCTGGGACGGGGCGACTTCGCTGACGGCGATCGCTGACAGCTTGGACCTCATGCCGAGCAGTCTTGGGACATTCGACCCCGGAACGGGGCCGCGACTCGTCGCCTGCGGCTATTTCAGCCGCGTCGATGGACTGCAGGCGCTGCATTGCGCGAGCTGGACGCCGAGTGGCTGGTCGCGGATCGCGAACGGTCAGGGTCTCGCGGGTCGGCCCAATGCTTTCGCGCTGTTCGACGACGGGAGCGGCTCGGGCGCGGACCTGTACGCGGCTGGAGAGAGCAATTACCCCGGGTCCGCCGGACGCGTGCGTCATTGGGACGGCGCCGAGTGGACCGATGTCGGCGCGGACTTCGGTGGCCCCGTACTCGCCTTGGCATCGTTCGACGACGGCAGCGGGCGTGCGCTCTACGCGGCAGGCAGGAGCGCTACCAGCGGGAACTTCGCGTCACGCTGGAATGGCTCCGCATGGCAGTCCATCCCGGCACCCTTGCGCACGGTGCAGTGCTTCGCGGTCCACGACGATCTCCTCGGAGGAGGCCCTGCCCTGTATGCCGGCGCGCTCGATCCGGATCCGTTTACGGTCGCGCCGACCGTTGTCTGGCGCTGGAGCTCCGGCGCCTGGGTCCCGCTGCCCAACCCGGGAGATCTCGTAGCCTCGCTGTGCTCCTTCGACGACGGGCATGGTCCTGCGTTGTTCGCGGGAGGCAATCTCACGGGAGGCCTGGTGATGCGCTGGGATGGCGCGTCCTGGACGAGCATCGGGAGCACGAGCGGCTGGGGAGCGGTCTCGGCGCTCATCGTCTTCGACGACGGGAGCGGCCCCGCACTCTACGCCGGTGGCGAGTTCACGAGCATGAATGGCGTCCCCGCGCTGCGCATCACGCGCTGGAACGGCACGCAGTGGAGCGCAGTCGGAGGCGGATTCAACGCCAAAGTGACCGCCCTGTGCGCATTCAACGAGGGCTTCGGGGCCGGCGCGTATCTGGTCGCCGGCGGTTCGTTCAGTTCCAGCCAGGGGACCGCGCTCGCGAGCATCGCGCGCTGGAATGGATCGAGCTGGCTGGCCATGGATGGCGACCTGTCCGGGACGGCCTACTCCGGCTCCCCCACCGAGGTCTTCGCGCTGGCCACGTTCGACGACGGCCGCGGAAGCGGCAGGGATCTCTACGCCGCCGGGAACTTCCTCGCCGCGGGAGCAGCGCCCGCGAGTTTCAGCGCCAAGTGGGAAGGTTGCGGCGGCACGGGAACGCCCTACTGCTTCGGCGACGGCTCGCTCGCGCTGGGCTGTCCTTGCGCCAATACCGGAGCCGTCGGAAACGGCTGCGCCAATTCCGTGAGCGCGGAGGGAGCCAGGCTCGCGGGCAGCGGCGCGGCGCAGCCGGACACGATCGTGCTCCGCGCCGAAGGCATGCCGCCGACGGCGCTGACGATCTTCCTCCAGGGGAGTGTCGTGCAGGCGAACGGAGTGCCGTTCGGCGATGGCATCCGCTGCGTGGGCGGCCAGCTCCTGCGCCTCTCCGTGAAGCAGGCGGCTCAAGGCGCGGCGACCTACCCGGCGGCCGGGGAGGCCTCGATCACCGCGCGCTCGGCGCAGCTGGGCGCACCGATCCCCAGTCCGGGCGTGCGCTGCTACCAGGCCTACTATCGCGATCCGGATCCGAATTTCTGTCCGTCACCGGCGGGCGCGACGTGGAACATCACGAGCGCACTGCGGATCGTCTGGTAGTCGACGACGCGCCCGCTCGAACGCACCGCTCGCGCGCGGCGACTTGACCAGCACGTGCTTGCGATGCCGGCCGCGCAAGCGCGCGATCGGCGCCTCGGCCGGGCCGAGCACCTGACCGGTCTTGCCGACCTCGGCGCGCAGGCGCGACTCGGCGCGCGCGAAGCCCTCGTAGTCGTGCTTGGCGGCGGCGACGATCGCCGGGTGGCCGGGTGTGGCGCTTTGCACGACGATGCGCCCGTCGAGCACGCCGCGGCCGAAGCGCTCGGGCGCGTCCTCGTAGTGCTCGCGCCGCACCATGGTGTCGGAGTCCATGCGCGAGACGCGCGCGGAGGGGAAGAGCTTCTTCACCAGCAGCCCGACGCGCTCGCTGCCCGCGCCGAGGTGGCGCGGGTTGGGCGCCGTGCACGAGGGGCAGCTCTTCGGCACGGGCAGCTCCTCGCAGCAGGCATGGCAGACGACGCGTCCGATGCGGCGGTGGAAGGTCAGGTTGGAGTCGCACTGCGCGCAGCGCACGGTCTCGCCGCAGGCCGCGCACCACAGGACGGGCGAGAAGCCGCGCCGGTTCTGGAACAGGATCGCCTGCTCTCAGCGTTCGAGCGCGCCGGCGACGAGTTCGCGCAGGCGGCGCGAGAAGAGCGCCGGCCCGGGACCGTCGTTCTTCTCGCCGCGCAGGTCGAGGATCTCGATCGGCGGCAGCTTGATGCCCTGCACGCGCTCGCGCAGCAGCAGGCGCTCGAGCTTGCCCTCCTGCGCCGCCTGCCAGTTCTCGAGCGAGGGCGTCGTCGAGCCCAGGACGCACAGCGCGCCGGCTTCCGCCGCGCGCCGCAGCGCCACCGCGCGCGCGTGGTAGCGCGGCGTCGACTCCTGCTTGAACGAGGGCTCGCGCTCCTCGCCGAGCACGATCACGCCCAGATCGGGCACCGGTGCGAAGACGGCCGAGCGCGCGCCCACGACCACACGCGTGCGGCGGCGCGCAGGCCGACCTGCGCAGCGACATCTACTCGCTGGGCGTGACGCGCTTCCACATCGCAGTCGGCCGGCTGCCCTTCGAGAGTTCGAGTGACGAGGACCTCTTGCGCAAGCAGGTGCAGGAAGCGCTCTCCGCGCCGGAGTCGAAGGGCCGCGAGAAGCTCGACTTCACGAAGCGCGAGGCCAGCGCGCCCGGCCCCGCGGCCGCGGCGCAGGTTCTAGGGCGCGGGCGCGAAGCTCAGGGGCTCCAGATCACGTCCAGCATCTGCGTCACGTTGAACGTGCTCGTCGCCGGGCACAGCCCGAGCACGATCGGGTCCCTGTAGTAGACGGCGTACCAGCGCTCCGTGCCCGAGACGAGCGTGTCGCCGAGCGCGGCCGAGCGCGCGGACACGCTCAAGTCGCCTGCGGGCACGTTCGGGACGCTGATCGCTCCGCCCACCGCGTTGCGCACGTACAGGCGCCGCAGCGATCCGCCCACGCAGCGCACGCCCTGGCCGAAGGCCGAACCGGCCGGGAGCAGCGTGTTGCCCTGCAGCAGGATGCTCGTGGCAGTCGGATTCTCGCCGCTCGTGCTGAAGACGAGCTGGTCGAGCGCGAGCGACGCGCCGTCGGTCGCGCTGAGCCTCGCGCCGCCCGTCGCAGCGGAGTTGTCGCAGCCGCGCGGCGCGCTTCCGGGCGGATTCAGGCAGGGGCAGGCCATCACGCCGGCGACGCCGGGCTGGCAGACGTCGAGCGGCGGGAACGTCTGCACGCGCTCGCGCGCGAAGACGTCCATCACAGCGTTCGCGTCGCCGACGACGAGGTTCGTGGCCAGGCTTTCGAAGGCGATCACGTGGCCGTCGGCCGAGATCGAAGGCGCGTGGCTCGCTGCGTTGCCCTGCGTCCCGCTCGTCGCGACGCTCAAGCGCTCGGTCGTGCCGAACAGGCGGTCGCGCAGGAAGACCTCCGCCACCCCGTTCGTGTCGCTCGTGACGAGGTTCCAGGCCACACTGTAGAAAGCCACGTAGCGGCCGTCGGAGGAGATCGCGGACGGGTCGAAGCTGGCCGAGTTCCCTTGCGCGCCGCCCGTCGACACGCTGACGAGCTCGGTCGTCGCATTCGGATGGTCGCGCAGGAAGATGTCGTCGACGCCGTTGAGGTCGCTCGCGACGAGGTTCGAGGCGAGGCTCGAGAAGGAGACGCAGTTGCCGTTGGCGGAGATCGAGGGTTCGCGGCTGGCGCCGTTCGACTGCGCGCCGCCCGGCCCCAGGCTGACGCGCACGGTCTGGTTGAGCTGGCGGTCGCGCAGGAAGACGTCCTCCACGGCGTTGGTGTCGCCCGCGACAAGGTTCGTGGCGAGGCTCTGGAACGCGACGTAGCGGCCGTCGGCCGAGATCGCGGGCTCCTGGCTGATGCCGTTGCCCTGCATTCCGCTCGTGGAGACGCTGACACGCTCCGTCGTGCTGTTGACGCGGTCGCGCACGAAGACGTCGAGCGCGGCGTTGGTGTCGCCCGTGACGAGGTTCGTGGCGGCGCTGCGGAAGGCCACGAAGCGGCCGTCGGAGGAGATCGTGTCTCCGAAGTGGCCGCTCGCGCCGTTCGCCTGGGCCCCGCTCGAGTCGACGCTGACGAGCTGCGTCGTGCCGGCCACGAGGTCGCGCACGAAGACGTCGTCGGCCGCGTTGGTGTCGCCCGTGACGAGGTTCGTCGCGGCGCTGCGGAACGTGACCTAGCGGCCGTCGGCCGAGATCGAGGGATACGAGCTGGCGCCATCGGCCTGCGTGCCTGCGCTCGCGACGCTGATGCGCGTGGTGGTCCCGCTCTGGCGGTCACGCACGAAGACGTCCGTGACGCCATTGGTGTCGCCGAGCACGAGGGTGTTCGCATCGCTTTGGAAGGCGACGTAGCGCGCATCGGCGGAGATCGAGGGGGAGTAGCTCGCCGAGAAGACCTGCGTTCCGAACGAGTTGACGCTGAGGCGCGTGGTCGTCTGGGCGCGGGCGAGGGATCCGGCGACGAGCGTGGCGACGAGGACAGCGGTCGATCGATGTGCCTGGTTCATGGGGGGGGTGCTCCTGCCTCCTCTGCCGAGAAGGGCTGCGAGCCTTGGAGGAAGGGTACGCGAGCACGCGGAATCCCGCACGCGCTGCGGCCACTGCCGCAGCGGCGGCTCGGGGCACGTGTGGATCGAGGAGCGCGAGATCGAGCCGATGGCCCTCGCGCTCGGCATGAGCGCCGAGCGCTTCGTCGAGCGCCACGTGCGGCTCGTCGCCGGCCGGCTCTCGCTGCGCGAGCAGGCGAGCGAGGGCGGCCGCTGCGCGCTCCTGATCGGCAAGAACACCTGCGCGGTCTACGCGGCGCGGTCCGAGCACTGCCGGCACTTCCCGTACTGGGAGAGCGTGCTCGCCGATCCCGCCGCCTTCGAAGCGGCGCGCGCGACCTGCCCGGGGATCGCGGTGTTCGTCGACGAGGAGCTGCGCGCGCGCGGCGGGGGAGTTGCGCGCGCTGTACGCGCTGATCGAGGAGCGCTGCGCTCGCGTTCGAGCCGCTGGACTTCATTGCGCGCCGTGGCTGCGGGATCCCCTTCGAAACGATCCACAGGAGCGTTTCGATGCGCTACGCGCACCGGGGCTTACCTGCCGCGCCCTCGCGCGCACCTTCCGACGTACCACGGGATCCTCGCGCCCGCCGCGGAGTGGCGCGACCTGGTCGTGCCCGGGCCCAGGGCGAAGAGCTCGCCGTGCGCGGAGCCGAGGAGCTCGAGTCCGGGATTGGAGCCGTGCAACTCTGGCTCGCAGAATTGCTCGCCGGGGGCGCAGAGCTGCACCTAGGGCGCCGGAACAGGCGAACTCTGGCCGCCGGAACGACAGGCTCCGGCTAGCCCAGCCAGCAAGACGAGAGCTACAAGACGGATCTTCATCGGGTGGGGGACATCGGGGGCCGTGCGGCGCGAGCCCGCAGAGCGTACTCGCGGTCCGGAACGCTCGCCATCGATCGGCCGGATGGACGCTCGGCGGCGGCCCGTCACGCTCCGCGCATGCGCGAGTGAGCCCGTCCCCGAAGTCGATCCACGGTTCATGTCGGTTCCTGGTTCTCTGCGCTCAAGCGGGAGTTGCCTGGAGCCGGCGGCCGGGGGAGGCGACATGCTTTGGGTGGCAGAGTACTTGACGGATACCCGATTCCGGGGCAAGCTTGGATCCATGGACCGCTCCCGGGGACCGCGCAGCACCACCACGCTCTCGCTCGCCTCGCGCGCGAGCGAGGACCTGCGCCAGATCCGCGCCACGATGGAGCGCGCGGCCTCGTTCACGGCCCTGCCCGGCTGGGGCGGCGTGCTGATGGGGGTGGTGGCGCTCGGCGCAGCGCCGCTCGCGGCCGCGACCAGCGACCGCGTCGCCTGGCTCGAACTGTGGCTCACCGCTGCGCTGGTCGCCTTCGTCGTCGGCGGCACCGACATGCTGCGCAAGGTGCGCGCGCAGCGCGCCTCGCTGCTCTCCGCGCCCGCTTCGCGCTTCTTCCTGACGCTCATCCCGGCCTTCTTCACCGGCGCCTGCCTGACGCTCGTGCTCGCGCGCGCGGGCGAGTGGCAGCTGCTGCCGGGCACCTGGCTGCTCGCGTACGGCTCGGCCGTCTTCGCCGCCAGCGTGCATACGATCCGCGGCGTGCGCTGGATGGGGGCCGCCTTCCTCGCGCTCGGCGCGTTCTCGCTGCTCTTCCCCGACGGGCGCGGCGACGTGTGGATGGCGCTGGGTTTCGGCGGCGTGCACATCGTCTACGGCGCGTGGATCGCACGGCGCGAGATGCAGGGGGTGCAGCATGGCTGAGCGCCGTCCCGCTCCGCGCAAGGACTCCGCCTCCGGCCTGCGCGCCCTGCGCGGCGGGGCGATCGCGGGCGAGAGCTTCGACAAGCTGATCCACGAGCCGATCCGGCTCGCCATCGTGAGCACGCTGGCCGTGCACGATTCGCTCTCCTTCCGCGAGCTGCGCGACATGCTCGGCGCAACCGACGGCAACCTCTCCGTGCACGCGCGCAAGCTCGAGGAGAGCGGCTACCTCTCCTGCAAGAAGGGCTTCGACGGCCGCGTGCCGCGCACGGAGTACGCGCTCAGCGCGTCCGGCCGGCGCGCGCTCGAGCGCTACCTCGAGCACATGGAAGCGCTGATCAAGGCGGTGAAGCGGCCCTGAGCGGGGAACGCGGTGTTTTTTTGGAGATGCACTTCATGGCGCAAAGTCGATCGACGGCGGGACAGGGCTTGCACGTGGCGATCATCATGGACGGCAACGGCCGCTGGGCGCAGGCGCGCGGGCTGCCGCGCGTGTTCGGCCACGTCGCGGGCGCGCGCGCGGTGCGGCGCTGCGTGCGGACGGCCGGGGCGCTCGGCCTGCGCACGCTGACGCTCTTCGCCTTCTCGTCGGCCAACTGGATGCGGCCCGCGCCCGAGGTCGACGCGTTGTGCGCGCTGATGACGCGCCACCTGCGCGAGGAACAGGCGCGCCTGCGCGCCGCGGGCGTGCGGCTGGAGGTGATCGGGAGGCGCGACCGGCTGCCCGGGGAACTGCTCGAAGCGATCGAGGAAGCGGAACGGCAGACCTCGACGGGGACGCAGCTGTGTCTGCGCCTGGCGATCGACTACTCCTCGCGGGAGTCGATCCTGGGCGCGGCGCGGCGCTTCCACGTCGAGACGGCGCGTGGGGGCGCGCCGGCAGGTTTCGGAAGGCTGCTCGCCACCGGTGCGGAAGACGTGGATCTCCTGATCCGCACCGGGGGCGAGCAGCGCCTGTCCGATTTCCTGCTCTGGGAGTGCGCCTGGGCCGAGTTGCACTTCACGCGCGTCGCGTGGCCCGATTTCGGCGCGCGCGAGCTGCGCCGCGCGTTGCGCAGCTTCGCCGCGCGCGAGCGGCGCTTCGGCGCGCTGCCGGAGAAGGGCAGCGCGGCCTAGGGCGCGCTACGCACTCGCGACGACCGCAGCTCGCTGTTCTCCGTATCGGATGGCTTTGCGATTTGGCCAAACAAGGAAGTCATGCCTTCCGCGGCCTCCTCGAACTGCTGCCGGCCCGTGTCGTACGCGCTCTCGGCGTCGATTTTCCGGGCGCTCGGCCATCCCACGCGCGTGATGGTCGTCGCGACGATCGGGAAGGGCGAGCGCTGCGTGCAGCAGCTCACCGATCGCGCTGGTTGCGACATCTCGACCATGTCGAACCACCTCTCGGTGCTGAGGCAGGCGGGCGTGCTCTCGTCCGAGCGTCGCGGCAGCCACGTCTTCTACCGCGTCGCGTTGCCGTGCGTCCTGGACTTCGTGGGCTGCCTGGTGCCGCGCTGAACGGAGCCCCGATGGAGACCGCAGCCCTCGTCGACCCCGCTCGCAGCCGCTGGAAGCTCGGGCTCGCGCTGTTCGCTGTGTTCCTGGGCGCGTACCTGCTGCCCGTCGGCCAGCCGCGCTTCGACGGAGCCGTGCACGAGGGCCTGCAACTCGTGCGCTGGTATGCACGCGAACACGTCGTCTTGTGCCTGCTGCCCGCGTTCTACATCGCGGGCGCGATCGGCGTGTTCGTCCGCCGCGAATCCGTGATGCGCTACCTCGGTGCGCAGGCGCCCAAGCCGCTCGCCTACGGGGTCGCCTCCGTGTCGGGCACGCTGCTGGCGGTCTGCTCGTGCACCGTCCTGCCGCTCTTCGCGGGGATCTGGCGCATGGGCGCGGGGCTGGGGCCGGCCTCTGCCTTCCTCTACTCGGGCCCCGCGATCAGCGCGCTGGCGATCATCCTCACGGCGCGCATCCTGGGCTGGGAACTCGGCCTGGCGCGCACGATCGGCGCGGTGGTCTCCTCGGTCGTGATCGGGCTCGCGATGGCCGCGATCTTCCGGCGCGAGGAAGCCGAGCGTCAGCGCCTGCCCGCGCCGGCGAGTGCGGGCGCGGCCGCCCGGCCCCTGTGGCAGACCGGCGTTTGGCTCGGGCTGATGGCCGCCGTGCTGATCTTCGCCAATTGGAGCGAGGCGGAGCGTGGCGAGAACTTCTTCGGCCGCATCGCGGCGCTGAAGTGGGTCCTGACCACAGCCGCCGCGCTCGGTCTCGCGCTGGCGCTCGCGCGCTGGTTCGACGTCGCCTGGTGGAAGCTCGGCCTCGCGGCGAGCGTCGTGGCGGCGCTCGCCTTCCTCGCGCCGCACGAGCGCACCTGGGCCTTCGCCGCCGGTCTGGTCTCGCTGGGCTGGATCACGGCCAGCGCAAAGGGCGAGCTGCGCGATTGGTTCGACGCCACCTGGGACTTCATGCTGCAGATCGCGCCGCTCTTGCTCGGCGGCGTGTTCGTCGCCGGGCTCTTGCTCGGCCGCCCGGGCCACGAGGGGCTCCTGCCCTCGGACTGGATCGCCGGCGCGGTGGGAGGCAACTCGCTCGGAGCGAACCTGCTCGCCTCGGTGCTCGGCGCGTTCATGTACTTCGCGACGCTGACCGAGATCCCGATCCTCCAGGGGCTGCTCGGCAGCGGCATGGGACAGGGTCCGGGGCTCGCGCTGCTGCTCGCCGGCCCCGTGCTCAGCCTGCCGAGCATGCTCGTGCTGCGCTCGGTGCTGGGCACGCGCAAGACGCTCGTCTACTGCTCGCTCGTCGTCGCGCTGGCGACGCTCAGCGGGTGGCTCTATGGCTGGATCGCGTGATGCAACACGCGCAGGAAAAGGAAACGGAGACACGCCGATGAAGAAGATCCAAGTGCTGGGAACGGGCTGTCCGAAGTGCAAGGCCTTGACCGAGCTCGCGCGCCAGGCCGCGGAGAAATCGGGCCAGCCGTACGAGATCGAGAAGATCACCGACGTGCTGCGCTTCGCGGACTTCGGCGTGATGACGACGCCCGCGCTGGTCGTCGACGGCGTGCTCAAGGTGGCCGGCAAGCTGCCGAGCCTCGAACAGGTCGAACGCATGCTCGCCTGAGGGGGCAATCGACCATGAAGACGACTTCGCTGCTGCGTGCCGTGCTGCTCCTGCTCGTCGTGTCCAGCCTGGGCGCGTGGGCCTGGAAGAACTGGCGTACGCCACCCGTCGCGGCGCCCGCGAGCGCGAGCGTGCCGGACGAGGGCGTGGTCGTGATCAACTTCCACGGCGCGTTGCGCTGTCCGACGTGTCTGCGCATCGGAGCGCTCTCGAAGTCCGTGGTGGACACGGAATTCGCGCTCGAGGCGAGCCAGGGTCGAGTGTCCTGGATGGCGATCGACTTCGAGGAGCCCGGCAACGTGCACTACCGGGAGGACTACGACCTCTCGAGCTCGAACGTGGTCGTGCTGCGCCGCTCCGCCGGACGCGATCTCGGCTGGTCGCGCCTGGACGAGGTCTGGTCGCTCAACGACGACGAGCCCGCGTTCCGCGCCTACGTGCAGGCCGCGGTCGGCGAAGCGCTGCGGGTGCGCTGAACTTGGGAACCTCGCCGGCCACCACGCTGCTGATCGCCTCGGGCACGGCCTTGTGGCTCGGCCTCTTGACCTCGATCAGTCCCTGTCCGCTGGCCACGAACGTCGCCGCGCTGGGCTACCTCGCGCGCTTCACGTCCTCGCGCCGTGCGCAGGTGTTCGCCGGACTGCTCTACACGCTCGGACGCGCGCTGGCGTACACGCTCGTCGGCGGTCTGATCGCCTGGGGGCTGCTATCGGCGCCCGCGCTGTCCGGCTTCCTCGAGCGGCACATGAACCAGCTGCTCGGACCGTTCCTCGTGCTGGTCGGCATGGTGCTGCTGGGACTGCTGCCCGGGCTGCCGTCTTTCGGCCAGTTGAGTCCGGCTCTGCAGAAGCGCATCGCGGGCCGGGGACTCGCGGGCAGCGGGCTGCTCGGTTTTCTGTTCGCGCTCGCTTTCTGCCCGGTCTCCGCGGCGCTCTTCTTCGGCAGCCTGCTGCCGCTCGCGCTGCAGCAGGACTCGGCCTGGCTCCTGCCCGCGCTCTACGGAATCGGCTCGGCCGCGCCGGTGCTCGTCTTCGGGCTCGCGCTCGTCTTCGGGCGCGAGTTCGCGGGCCGGCTCTTCCGCGGCACGCAGTCGCTCGATCGCTGGCTGATGCCCGCGAGCGGCTGGCTGCTCGTCGGGCTGGGAGCGTACCTGTGTCTCACGCGCACGATCGGCCTGTTCTGAGGCGCGCTGGCTCGGCCTGTGTACAGCGGCGGCGCAAGAGCGGAGAATCTCCGCCCCGCGATGCAAACCAGCAAGACGCTACGCCTCCACCACGTCAACTCCACCGAGGCCTTCGCCGAGCTCGTGGCGGCTCTGGCGGCCAACGGCATGGCCGTGCTCGAGGTGGCCACGCACCACATCGGCCAGCGCAACATCTACCGCGACGTGACGGTCTCGGTGCCGGCCGAGAGCGACCTCGAGACACTGCTGACGACCGTGCGCCTCTTGCCCGGGATCATCGTCGAGAGCGTCGTGGACGAGGTGCTGCGCGTGCACGAGGGCGGGAAGATGGTCCACCGCGGCCGCTTCGAGGTGACGACCTTCGCGCAGCTGCGCGAGGTCTACACGCCCGGCGTGGCCAAGGTCTGCAAGGAGATCCAGGCCGATCCCGAGCTCGCGCGGCGCTACACCAACGCGGGCAACACGGTCGCGGTCGTCTCGAACGGCACGCGCGTGCTCGGCCTGGGCGACATCGGGCCGCTCGCCTGCCTGCCGGTGATGGAGGCCAAGGCGATGTTCTATTCACAACTCGTGGGGCTGAACGCGGTGCCGCTCGTGCTCGAGGCCAAGGGCGTGGAAGAGTTCATCGAGACCGTCGAGCGCCTGGCGGTCGGCTTCGCGGCGATCCACCTCGAGGACATCCAGACGCCCGGCTGCATCGAGATCGAGCGCAGGCTCGAGGCGCGCCTGCCGATCCCGGTGATGCACGACGACCAGCACGGCACGGCGGTGGTGACGCTCGCGGCCGTGCACAACCTGCTGCGACTCGCGGGCCGTGAGCTGTCCGAGATCTGCTTCGCGCAGGTCGGTCTGGGAGCGGCGGGGCTCGCGATCGCGCTGCTCGTGAAGGCCGCCGGCGGAGCGCGTGTGCTCGGCTGCGACCGCTCGGAAAGTGCGCAGGTGCTGGCGCGCGCCGCGGGCGTCGAGTGCGTCGAGTTCGACGAGGCGATCGCGCGCGCGGACGTCTTGTGCATGACGACGGGCAAGAGCGGGCTGCTCGCGCCCGAGCGCGTGCGCAATGGCCAGATCATCCTCGCGCTCTCGAACCCCGCGCCGGAGATCGAACCCGCCGACGCGCTCAACGCCGGCGCCGCGGCGGCGCTCGACGGCCGCAGCGTCAACAACCTGCTCGCCTATCCGGGCCTCTTCCGCGGCGCGATCGACGCGCGCAGCCGCGCGATCACGACGCTCATGAAGCTGCGCGCGGCCGAGGCGATCGCGGCCTGCGCCAACGCCGACGAGATCCTGCCCGATCCGCTGGGGCGCCAACCGCACCGCGCGGTCGCGGATGCGGTACGCCAAGCCGCGCTCGAGAGCTCCTAGTCGCGGCCCCGCCGTTCGTCGCGCTCCTCGAGCAGGAGCAGTGCGCGCGCTCCGGCGAGGTCGAGGTTGCCCAGGATGTTGCTCGCCTCGACGGTCTCGAGCACGCCCGCCTCGCGCAATACCGCGTGTTGCGCGGTCTGCACGCCGGCGAGCACGAGGTTCTGGTCGGACTGTTCGAGGCGCTGCAGCAGCGCCCGGATCTCCAGGGCGGAGTCGAGATTGAGTCGCGGCAGTTCGCTGATGTCGAGCACGACCACCTCGACCTGGGGATCGAGATGGTCGGCCCAGCCGACGAGGTTCGGCATGCGCGTGCGCCGACCGAAGCCCTCCCGGCCGGCCTTGATGTGGAAGACCGCGATGCCCGGCGGGAGGATCTCGTGCAGCGTCCCGCCGACGTGGAGGTTCGTGTGGATGCCGCCGATCGGGTGCCACAGGTCCTGCAGGATGATCCACAGGAGGAACGCGACCGCCGGCACCATCGACCACTTCTCGACGTGGTCGAAGGCGAGCGTGCCGAGCCCCGCGCCGAGCGCGAAGCTCCCGATGATGCTGAAGAGCAGCAGCAGGCGCTTGGTCGAGACCCGTGCTGCACCCAGGGCCGGAGTCCAGCCGAGCTTGCGCAGACTCCACAGCGCGCCCTCGAGGCCGAGGTCGGTGACGACGCCGGTGACGTGCGTGGTGCGGACGACGCCGCCGCTGATGCGCGTGATCGTCGCGTTCTGCAGGCCCATCGCCGCCGAGGGGATCAGCGTCAGCCAGAGTTTCGCGTGCTGCAAGTCGAGCCGGTGCGCCGTGTTCCAATCGACGAGCAGCGCGAAGCAGGCGAGCAGCAGCACCTCGACCGCGATCGGCAAGACGTAGATCGACTGCCAGCGCGCGTGGCGGCCGATCTCGGTCAGCAGGCCCGAGAGGAAAGCGCCGAAGAGGAACGCGCCGATCAGCGCGAGCACGTAGACAAGCCCCGCGAAGTTGCGCTCAACGAGGCTGCGGCCGATCTGCGCGACCGAGCCGCTCAAGTGCGAGGTCGCCTGTCCGCAGGCGAGCAGCGTCAGGATGTTGGTGTAGCCCGCGATCCAGGAGAGCGTGATCGCCAGGCGCGCCTGCTGCGTGTAGGAGTGTGCCTGCTTGACGAACAAGAGGCGGATTGTAGCGCAGGCGAGGTGTGGATCTAGGAGGAGGGAGTCTCGGGCGAGGGCGCATCCGCCAGGCCGACGTACAAGCGCGCGACGACGAGCGCCTCCTCGCCGTTGGCGCAGATCGAGAGCGTGCCCGCCTCCTCGTGCATCCCTGCGCGCTCGAGCACTTCGCGCGGCTGCTTCTGAACGCCGGAGAGCACGACGTAGGTGCCTTTCTTGTGCAGTTTCGAGATCGCCGATTCGAGCGCCACGAGGCCCGTCATGTCCATCACCGGCACCGCGTCCATCTGCAGGATCACGACCTGCGCCTTGCCCGCGACCGGCGCGAGCGTGCTGACGGCCTTCTCCGCCGCGCCAAAGAACAGCGGGCCAGCGATGTCGTACACGACGACGCCGGCGAGCTTGGGGTCCTTCAAGTGCTCGTGGCGCACCTCGGACAGGGTCACGCCGCTGAATTCCGCCATGCGGCGCATGAAGAGCAGGGCGGCGAGCACGATGCCGACGCCGACGGAGACGACCATGTCGAAGGCGACCGTCAGCGTGAAGCAGGTCACGAGCACCAAGACGTCGTTGCGCGGCGCGACGCGCAGCATGTGCAGGAAGTGGCGCGTCTCGCTCATGTTCCAGGCCACGAGCAGCAGCAGCGCCGCTAGTGCGGCCATCGGCAGGTAGCCGAGCAGCGGCGCGAGCGCCAGCACCGCGAGCAGCACGAAGAGCGCGTGCACGAAGGAGGCGATCGGCGTGCGAGCGCCCGAGCGGATCGCGGTCGCGGTGCGCGCGATCGCACCCGTCGCCGGGATGCCGCCGAAGAACGGCGCGACGATGTTGCCGATGCCCTGCGCCGAGAGCTCGACGTCGGGGTTGTGGCGCGTGCCGGCCATGCCGTCGGCGACGACCGCGCAGAGCAGAGATTCGATCGCACCCAGGGCCGCGATCGCAAAGGCCGGCCTGAGCAGCTCCTGCACCAGGTGGAAGGACAGGCCGAGCGGCTTCCCGTCCGGGCCGGGATAATTCCAGGGCCAGTCGAAGTGCGGCAGCGAGCGCGGGATGCCCGGGAAAGTCTGGCCATCCAGCATGTACGAGAATCGGCTGCCGATCGTCGCTACCTCGAAACCCGGGATGAAGTGCGCCAGCAACTGCGCGAGCAACGCGGCGAGCGACACGGCGACGAGCGGCGAGGGGATCCTCTTCGTCAGCTTCGGCCAGAGGATGAGCAGCGCAAGCGTGAAGGCGCCGATCAACGACTCCTGCCAGCGGAAAGTAGGCGCCGATTTCCAGAGAGCCGCAACACCTTCGTGGTAGTGCTCGCCCATCTCGCCCGGCGAAAGACCGAAGAAGTCCTTCAACTGCAGCGTGCCGATCACGACTCCAATGCCGGCCGTGAAGCCCGTCGTCACCGGGTGCGGCACGAACTGGATCAGCCGCCCCATGGGCATCAACCCGAGCGCGAGCAGGATCAGGCCTGCGAGCATCGATGCGAACATCAGGCCGCCCGGACCAAAACGCGCCGACACGGGCGCGAGCAGCACCACGAAAGCTGCCGTCGGTCCCGAAACGTTCATGCGCGAGCCGCCGAGCAGCGGAATCAGCGCGCCTGCGACGATCGACGTGTAAAGCCCGTACTGCGGCGGCACTCCGCTCGCGATCGCGAGCGCCATCGCGAGCGGCAGCGCGACAATCCCTACGACGATGCCCGAGAGGATGTCCGCGCGCAGATCGCGCCCCGTGTAGCCCTCGCGCAGGGATTCGCGCAGCGCGGTCGAAAGACCGAGGCGTCCGCTCGTGGCGTCGAGGTAGCGGTGCGGCATGGAGCTCTTGCGCTTCCGACTGCGGGCAATGTGAGGGGCGAAGGTATGCTGTTCCGCGAACCCACCGGAGTCAAGCGCACATGCAGTACACCCGCCTAGGCCGCAGCGGCCTCCAAGTCTCCCGCCTGTGCCTGGGTACGATGAACTTCGGGCCCGAGACCAGCGAAGCCGACAGCTTCGCGATCCTCGACCGTGCGCTCGAGCAGGGCCTCAACTTCGTCGACACGGCCGATGTCTACGGCTGGAAGAAGGGCGAGGGCTGGACCGAGCAGATCCTCGGCCGCTGGTTCGCGCAAGGCGGCGGCCGGCGCGAGAAGGTCGTGCTCGCGACCAAGGTCTTCGGCGCGATGGGTGAGGGCCCGAACGACGCGAAGCTCTCCGCGCTGCACATCCGGCGTGGCTGCGAGGCGAGCCTCATGCGCCTGCAGACCGACTACCTGGATCTCTACCAGATGCACCACGTTTGGCGCGACGCTCCCTGGGAGGAGATCTGGCAGGCGCTCGGGTTGCTCGTGCAGCAGGGCAAGGTGATCTACACCGGCTCGTCGAACTTCGCCGGCTGGCACATCGCGCGCGCGCAGGAGACGGCCAACTCGCGCCACGCGCTGGGTCTGGTGAGCGAGCAGAGCCTGTACAACTTGACGGCGCGCACGGTCGAGCTCGAGGTGCTGCCCGCGTGCAAGCACTACGGCCTGGGCGTGATCCCCTGGAGCCCGCTCGCGGGCGGACTGCTCGGCGGCGTGCTCGAGAAGCAGGCGCAGAGCGGCCGGCGCGCGAAGGAGCCGCTGCAGAAACGCATCGAGAAGCACCGCGCGCAACTGGAGCAGTACGAGCGCTTCTGCAAGGAGCTCGGCGAGCAGCCGGCCAACGTCGCGCTCGCGTGGCTGCTCTCGAACGAGGCCGTCACCGCGCCGATCGTGGGGCCGCGCACGCTGGCGCAACTCGACGCGAGCCTGCGCGCGCTCGAGATCCCGATGAACAAGGAGATCCGCGCGCGACTCGACGAGATCTGGCCCGGCCCCGGCGGTGCGGCGCCGGAGGCGTACGCCTGGTAGGGGCGGCGAAATGCGCAGCGTCCACGCGCTCCTGCTCGCGCTCTTCACGGCTTGCGCCGCGATCGCAGGTACCGCGTGGTGGATCGCGCGCGAGAGCTCGCACGAGACGGCGCCCGCGGTGGAGTTCCAGGGCAAGCCCCGGCTCGCCAGCAGCGAGGAGCTTCCCGCCGCCGACACGCACGCCGCGCAGCGCGACGCGCAGCAGGCCGAAGCGCAGCCACGCAGCGCTCCACGCCCACTTCCGGCCGGCACGCTGCGCCTGCGCGTGCTCGACGCAGCGACGCACGCGCCGGTCGCGCAGTTGCGCTTCGTCGTGTGCCGCGAGCGCGGCGCCGAGTTCGTGCTCGCGCACGGGACGACGGACAAGGACGGCCGGGCCGAGATTCTCGGCCTCGAGCAGGATGCGCTGTTCGTGCGCACGGAGCGCAAGCCGCCCTACGCGGAACAATGCGCGGGCTTCGCGCTCGATGCGGAGCATGCGCGCGAGCTCTTGATCGAAGTCGGCGCGGGTGGCGTGCTCACCGGGCGCGTCGTCGACGACCGCAAACGGCCTCTCGCGGGCGCGTCGATCTTCCTCGAGGAGCTCGCCTCGGTCTGGGATCCGCGCGAGCCGCTCGTGCACACGGGGGCCGACGGTCGCTTCCGCATCGAGTGTGTCGCGAGCCGGGCGGGCGAGCTCGCGCTCGAGGAGGGCGCGTGGCGCGTCGATTCTTGGAAGCCCGTGCCGCTGACCGCGCTGCACGAGCACATGCGCGTCTGCGTGCAAGCCGAGCCCAAGCCTGGCGAGGAGGTCGACCTCGGCGACCTCGAGCTCTCACGCACAGCGACGTACCTCGGCCTGGTGGTCGATGCCGAGAAGCGTCCGCTGCCGGGCGCGCTGCTCAGCGTGAGACCCGAGCGCATGGGCGCGCGGCTCGAGACGTCGGAGGCCTCTGGTGCGGCGGCGCTGCTCCTCGGACCGGCGGATGCGGGCTTCGAGCTGCTCGAGGGCGAGGTGCTCACCGATTCCGCCGGGCGCTTCGAGCTGCACACCGACGGGCACGAGCCCAAGCTGCTCGTGCGCACGCGCGCGGGCGAGGAGCAGCCCTTCCAGCTGCCCGCGCTCGAACCCGGCGCGCGCAAGGAGGAGATCCTGATCGAGGTCGCGCCGCGCCTCGAACTCGAGCTCCAACTCGTGCTGCACGATGGCGCGAGCGCACCGGTTCCCGCGCTCGGGATCTCGGCGCAGGGCCTGCGCGCGCCTTGGGGGCTCGGCGGAAAGTACGGCACAGGCCGCGTCTGGGCGCTCGCGCGCTCGGGCGGCGCGACGATCGCCTGGGACTCGACCGCGGTGCACGGCGCGGACGGACGCTGGCGCCTGCAATTGCGCGCGCCGCCGGCGCGCATCGAGGAGCTCGAGATCAGCGCCTCGGGCTACGAACCGCTCGTCGAGCATCCCGATCAGGGCTTCCTCGCGCACACGCGCCTGCGCCGCGAGCTCGAGGAGCTCCCCGCGTTGCACGTGCGCCTCGAGGCGCCGCGCGAGCTCGAGCAGTTGCTGCCCGCGCCGGGTGCACCGCTCGAGCTGCACGCGTGCATGGCGGATCCGCTGCGCAGCGCCGGCACGGAGCTCGGTTCCTGCTGCGGCTTCGGCGTGTTCTGGCAAGGCGAATGGCGCGGAGAAGCGCTCTCGCTCGTGCTGCCCGTGCGGCGCAAGGCAGCTTTTTGGATCTACGCGCGCGTGCGCGGCTCCGAAGGCGGGCTCGGCGGCCTGGCGTCCTTTGGTCCCTTCGATCCGGGCGCCGAGGAGCACGCGATCGAGTTCGATCCACGGCCTCCCGCGGCGCTCGCGGGCCGCGACGCGCGCGTGCGTGTCTCGCCCAGCGCCCGCGGCGACGTGCCGCGCGTGGAAGCGCGCTTCGAGGACGCGCACACGGGCAAGGCGCTCGCGCTCGCTGCGCTGCAGCTCTCCGAGGTCGTCGCCGCGCCGAGGATCGCGCGCACGCAGTCGATCGCCTCCGACGAGACGGGACGCATTCAGGACGCGGCTGTGCGCCCGGGACGCTGGGCGATCCGGGCCACGCTGCGCGGCTACGAGCCGGCCGAGGTCGGCGAGCGCGACTTCCCGCGCGGCGAGACGCTCGACCTGGGGAGGATTGCGCTCGTCCCGCTCCCCGAGCACACCGGTCGACTGCTCGATGCCGAGGGCAAGCCGCTGCCGAACGCCTGGCTGATGCTCGCCGACGGAGTCACGGTCGACGTCGACGGCAGCCGCATGGCGCTCTGCTCGGCCGGCGGGGACTTCTCCTTCTTCGGTGAGCTACCGCCCAAGTTCGTGCTGCACGTCCGCTGCGCGCCGGCCGCGCGCGGAGAGCCGAGCGATTCGCAGCGCTTCGCACTCGAACCCTGGCCCGCGACCGAGAAGAAGATCGTGCGCCTGCGCCCTGCGCGGCGCGTGCTGCTGACGCTCATCGGCGTGAGCCCCGAGGACGCCGTGCTGCCGATCTCGGTCTGCCCCTCGCCCGAGGAGGAGACGGCTCTGTGCGACCACCGCTTGCCGATCCACGCGTTCCACGTCCCGCTCGAGAACGCCGTGCCCTTCGAGGCGCTGCCCGGCGCGCAGCGCTGCGCACTGCGGCTCGCCGCCGGCCGCTACCAGGCCTACGGGCAGAATGTGCTGCACTCCCTGCCCGCGACCAGCTTCGAGGTCACGCAGGGAGACGGCGATCTCGAGCTGACGCTGGTCGCGCACTGATGAATCCCAATCCCAATCGTTCTGGCCGCTCCTCGCTGCTCGTGGTGGTCGTGGTGCTGCTCGCACTCTTGCTCGGGATCGCGCTCTGGATCCGCAGCGCTGCGCGGGAGATCCCTGTGAGCGCGCCGCTGCCGAAGGCGGGCGTGGCGAGTCCGGCAGGCGAGTCGATCTCGGTCGATGCGCCTTCCGGTCTCGAGCGCAGCGCGGAGCAGGTCGCGGCGAGCGCGGATGCGGCGAAGAAGAGCGAGCCCGAGTCCGGCGGCAGCGGCACGCTGCGTGTGCACGTGCTGGACGAGAAGACGCACGCGCCGATCGCGGAGCTCGGGTTGCTGGTGTACCGCGAGCGCGGTGGAGACAAGGATCTCGCACAGGGGAAGACCGACAAGGACGGCCGCGCGGAGTTCCACGACGTCGAGGCCAACACGATCCTCGTGCGCACCGAGCGCAAGCCGCCCTACGCCGAGTCGACCGGCGGCGTGTGGCTCACGAACGGCGCGACGAAGGAGCTCGAACTGCTCGTCGGGCCGGGCAGCGCCCTCACCGGCCGCGTGGTCGACGATCTCGGCAAGCCGGTCGCCGGCGCGGGCATCTACCTCAACCTCTCGTCGTACGGGAGCGAGCCTCCCGAGCCCGACACGCGCAGCGGGCCGGACGGCCGCTTCCGCTTCGAGAGCGTCGCGCTCAGGCCGCGCGCGGTGTGGATCGTCGACGGGGAGATCCGCCCCGAACGTTGGGACGGGGCGCAGCTGACGCTGATGCTCGACAACGTGTGGGCAAGCAGCTGGCCGCGGCCTGTCCCCGGCAAGGACATCGATGCCGGCGACATCGTGCTGGCGCGCGCCACGACCTTCGCGGGTCACGTGCTCGACGCGCGGGATTGTCCTGTCGCGGGTGCGCTCGTCAGCTTGCGCATGGGGCGCGAGTACGCGCGCAGCGATTCTGCGCAAGCACGCAGCCGATGGCCCGAGCTCGTGCATGGTCCCGCCGATCCGGAATTCCGGCTGCTCTCACGCGAGACGCTCACCGACGCAGCCGGGACTTTCGAGTTCCGGGCGGACCCAGACCCCTCGATGATCGTGGTCTGGACGCGCAGCGACCAGGTGCAGCACTTCTTCAAGGAGGGCGGCAAGCCCGGCGAGCGCAAGGAGGGCCTCGAGCTCAAGTTGAAGGGCCTGACCACGCTCGAGCTCGAGCTCGTCGATGGCGCGGGAGCGCCGGCGAAGATCCCGGCTGCGTTCATGACGCTCGCCGGACTGGACCTGCCCTGGCGCACGGGCGCGCTCTCCCGCGGGAAGGGAGTCTCGGTGATCGCGCGCGGGAGCGATCTGGCCGAGGCGCGCGGCGAGGCGGCGGCTCGCGATCCCGACGGGCTCTGGCGCATCCAGCTCAACATCGATCCAGCCTCGATCGGGGAGCTCACGCTCGCGGCGTCAGGCTACGAACCGATCACCGAGCGCTCGACGAGCGGATTCACGGCCGTGGTGCGGCGCAAGCTCGTGCTGCAGGAGTGTCCGTGCTTCCACGTGCGGCTCGTCCCGAAGGATCCCGCGGCGAAGCTGCTCGACGCGCCCGGCGGCACGCTGCAGATCCACATCTGCATGGCGGATCCGGCGCAGCACACGGGCACGACGCTCACGTGCTGCGGGCTGGGCGTGCGCTGGAACGGGGAGTGGCGCGGCGAGCCGCTCGACCTCCTGCTTCCGGTGCGGCGCAAGGAGGCCTTCTGGATCTACGCCCGCGCGCAGGACGCGGATCCGGAGCAGTGGTACCGCTACACCGATGTCGCGAGCCTCGGTCCCTTCGAGCCGGGAACGCAGGAGCACGAGCTCGTGCTCGATCCCGCGGCCTTCGTGCGCCCCGCGCGCGAGGAGCGCAAAGCGCCGGAGGCGAGCACGGCCGCCGACGAGGCGGACGCGACGTTGCGCGGGCGCGTGGTTGATGCGAAGACGGGCCAGGGAATCTCCAAGGCGGGGCTCGAGTTCGTCGAGGCGGGCCACTCGGATCCTTTCGCGCGCCAATTTTGGCGCGATGCCGGTACGGACGGAGGACTCGCCGACGTGAAGCTGCCCTCCGGGCGCTGGGACATCTCGATCCAAAAGCCTGGATACAAGCCCGCGAAGATTCTCGATCGCGAGGTGCGTGCGGGTGAAACGCTCGATCTGGGTACGATCGCACTCGAGCCCTATCCCGTGCACCGCGGTCGCCTCCTCCTGGCCGACGGCAGTCCTCCGAAGCGGGCAGCTCTCACCGTGATCGAGACCGGCTCGGCGACGTCGGAGGGCGTGGGCACCGTTCAGGCCGAGCCGGACGGCACGTTCCGGATGTTTGGCGAGCTGCCCCCGAGGTTCCTCCTGCAGGCGCTCGTGACCGCACTGAGCGACGGGAGAGGCGCGGAAGTGCAGCGCTTCGTGCTCGAGCCCTGGCCCGACGACGAGGTCAAGGAGCTGCACCTCGTGCCGAGCCGCAGGGTGATCGTCACGCTGGCGGGCATCGACGCGGAGCAGGCGGTGCTGCGCCCCGAGCTCTGCCCCGCACCGGGAGAGGCGACCTCGACCTGCGATCACCGCGCCGTCGTCGGGGAGGAGCATCAGGCACTGGAGCGCGGCATGGAGATCGACTCTTCCGCGCTCGGCCAGCGCTACCTGTTCCTGCTCGCCCCAGGCCGCTACCAACTCTACGGCTCGAATTTGATGCACGCGTTGCCCTGGACGGAGTTCGAGGTCACACCGGGGGACACGGACATCGAGCTCACGATTCCCGCACACTGAGTGGCTTGTCCGCCGCGCGAGCGTGGTCTAGCCTCGACCCCGTCCCCACTCGCGGTCGGCGGAGGTTGCTCATGCTCAGGATTCCCACGGCGCTCGCGCAAATCGTTCTCGCCATCGGCAGCGTGGTGCTGTTCCACGGCTCGAGTTGTTCGGTCGCGCTGTGCGTCGAGGATTGCGATCCGTGCGTGACGCAGTGCATCTGCCATCACACTTGCCAGCATCCGAATGCCGCGGGCTTCGAGGACTCGCACCGGCTGGTCGCGTTCGAGCTGCTGCAGGCCGTGAACGCGGCGCAGGGAGTGCAGCAGACCTTCGCCTGGATCGACGGGCTCTCGGTCGCGCGCGCGACGGGTCACAGCGAATTCGGCGCGCGCGAGCTGCGCGAGTTCGCCGAGGGCGTGCTGGGCGTGAACCGCGGGCTGCTCGGCCTCTCGCCGGAGCTCGGGCGCTGGGAATTCTCGGCCACGGATGTCGCGGGGGACTTCGCGCTCGTCAGCTTCACGCGCGTGGATGCCGCGGAAAACCCGGCGGAAGGCAGCCTGGAGTTCGTTTTCGACGCGCGCGGCAAGCTGGTCGAGATCGATCGCGCGATTCCCAACTCCTGAACGGCGACGCGGCGCTCACCTTGAGCATTCCTGAAGCCCGCACTTCGGGGCTTGCGCGTGGATAGAATCGGCGCCCCGGCCCCGTTCGGCCGCCCAACGGAGAATCCCCAATGAGAACAGCATTCACTTGCGCCCTGCTCGCCCTCGCGGGCGGCGTCACCCTCGGCACCGACTACACCAAGGAGCGCGCGGTCAAGGTCGACAGCGAGTTCTCGCTCTCGCGGGAGGTGACCGAGATGACGATGGAGCGCGACGGCGAACCGGTCGACATGCCCGACCGCGGAAACGGGAAGACCGAGCAGAACTGGCACATCGTCCAGGTGGACACGGTGCAGGAGCGCGACGGCAAGAAGCCGAGCAAGGTCAAGCGCCACTACGAGAAGGTCGGCGGCGAATTCGACATGGGCGACAACCAGGTTGAGCTCTCGAGCCCCTTCGACGCGACGACGCTCGAGCTCACGGCCGACGGCGACGACGTCAAGGTCGAGGTCGTCGAGGGCGCGAAGCCCGATCACGACGGTGCGCTCGAAGGCCACAAGCTCGGCCTCGCGCTCGACGCGCTGCTGCCCGGCAAGGAAGTCGAGAAGGACGCGAGCTGGGACCTCGACAAGCAGCAGATCAACCACGCCCTCGGTCTGGACCTGCGCAAGGCGCTCTACCCGCCCCAGCAGCGCGAGGACACCTCCGGTGGCGACAGCGGCGGCGGTGGTCGCCGGCGCGGCGGCTTCGGTCGCGGCGGTGGCATGGGTGGCATCCCCGCCGACGCGGACTGGACCGGCAAGGCGCACCTCGTCTCGCTCGACGAGGACGTCGATGGCGTGAAGTGCGCCAAGATCGAGATCGAGATCAGCGCGCACGGCGACCTGCCCGAGCCGCAGATGGGCGGAGGCCGCGGCCGCGGTCGCATGCTCGAGCCCGAGAGCGCGCTGCCGCTCCTGGCGAGCACCTACTCGATCGAGGCCAAGGGCGAGTTCACCTTCGCGATCGAAGGCAAGCGTCCGGTCAAGCTCGAGCTCGAGGGCACGATGGAGACCGTGACCGACCGCGAGATGACGCGCCAGGAGAGCACGATGAAGATCCACTCGAAGACACAGGGCAAGCTGAAGCTCAAGGTCGACGTGAGTGAGCAGGCTCTGGAGAAGGAAGCGAAGTAGGCTTCTTCCACGCTATTGCGGCACCCAAGGCGGCGGCACCAGCCGCCGCTTTGCGTCGCTAGAGCGCGCGACGTCGTCGCGGCCCGGATCGGGCGCGTCGAAATCGCGGTCCCAGAGCTGGCAGGTGACCTGTTTGTGGCGCTGGTCGAGCGCCTCGCAGTAGTTCGAGAAGATGCAGCGGCGGATCTGGCTGCCGCGGCCCGTCTCCATCTTCCGCCACCAGTCCGGATCGGCGAGCGACTGGCGCGCGGCGGCGACGAAATCGCAGTCGGCTTCGCGCAGCGCGCGCTCGGCGAGTTCGAAGGAGTTGATCCCGCCCGCCCCGCCGATCGGCGTCTCGAAACCGGCGGCGCGCACCGCGGCGCGGATCGCGCGCGAGAGCTCGAGATTGCGGCCGAAGGGCCCGCGCGCGTCGATCGTGCGCGTGGGCATGCACTCCTGCCCGCTCGGGCCGGTGTAGGGATAGGCCGCCTCGCCGACCTTGGGCTGCTTCGCGTCCTCGAAGCGGCCGCCCTTGCTGACCGAGACGAAGTCGATGCCCGCGCGCGCGAGCTCGGTCGCGTAGAAGGCGGCGTCCTCGACGCGGCTGCCGCCTTCGATGACCTCGTCGCCGAGGAGGCGGCAGCCGACGGTGAAATCGGAGCCGACGCGCGTGCGCACGGCGGCGAGCACCTCGAGCGGGAGGCGCACGCGCGCCTTGGGCGAGCCGCCGTAGCCGTCCGCGCGCGTGTTGGTGCGCGAGAGGAAGGAGGCCATCGTGTAGGCATGCGCGTAGTGCAGCTCGACGCCGTCGAAACCGGCCAGGCGCGCGCGCTGCGCGGCGTCGGCGAAGAGTTCGGGCAGGACGCGCGGGAGCTCGGCGATGTGCGGCAGGTGCGTGTCGGTGACGCGCTCGCGCGCGCCGAATTCCAGGTCCTCGCGCTCGCGCGGGGAGAGCAGGGCCAGCAGTCGCTCGTGCGGCAACGCGAGCAGCGCCTCGCGCACGGCCTCGTCGCTCGCGCCCGGGAGGCGCAGACCCGCGCGGTGCTCCTCGCGCAGGACGAGGAAGCGCCGCAGGTACTTCTCCTTCTCGGGCCGGCGGCGGATGCCGAGGAAGTCGATGATCTGCACGAAAAGGCGCGTCGCGCCGCCGCTGCGCTCGCGCACCACACGTGTGAGCTCGGAGAGGCCGGGCACGAAGCGCTCGCCGCCGATGCGCAGCAGCGGGCCGCTCGGCACGTCGCGGATGCCGGTCGCCTCGACCACGATCACGCCCGGCCGTCCGTCGGCGAGGCGACCGTACCAGTCGAGGATGTCGGGCGTCACGCTGCCGTCCTCGATCGATCTCCAGGGAACCATCGCCGGCACCCAGCTGCGCGTGCGCGCGACGCAGACGCCGTAGCGGATGGGGGAGAAGAGCAGGCTGCGCTGCGCCTCTTCGCGCGTCGGCCAGCGCTCGGGCGGGAGCTTCGCCTGCGCAGGGTGGACGAGGTTCGTAGTCGGTTCCGGTTGCACGATCGGTGTGGCACACTCTAGCGGATGAGCACGACTCACGTGGCCTTCGTCACGGGCGCTGGGCGCGGCATCGGCGCCGCGATCGCGCGCCGTCTCGCGCACCATGGCGTCGCGTTGATCCTCGGCGCGCGCAGCCAGGAGGCGACGGCCTCGCTGACCATGAAGATCCGTCACTCGGGCGGGCAGGCTTGGCCGGTGTACCTCGACGTCAGCGATCCGGAGACGATCCAAGAGGCGCTCGATCTCGTGCGCGATCTCGACCGCAACCTCGGGCCGGTCGACACGCTGGTCAACAACGCAGGCATCGCGATCACGGCACCGTTCCTGCGCCACGGGCGCGAGGGCGGCGAGGACCTGTACCTGAAGCACATGGCGACCAACTTCCACGGCGCGCGGCGCATGATCGAGGCGCTCGCGCCCGCGATGCTCGAGCGCGGCCACGGCCGAATCGTCAACATCGGCTCCTCCGCGGCGCTGCAGGGCTACGCCTACGCCGCGGCCTACGTCGCGAGCAAGCACGCGCTGCTCGGCTACAGCCGCTGCGCCGCGCTCGATCTGGGCCGCAGCGGCGTCACGCTCAACACGATCTGTCCGCACTACGTCGATTCGCCGATGACCGAAGGCACCGTCGAGCGCATCGTCGCCAAGACGGGCAAGAGCGCGGAGGAGACGCGCGCTTTCCTCGCGGCGCAGAATCCCGGCGGCGCGCTGGTCACCGAGGACGAGGTCGCGGAGCTCGCTCTCGAACTCATCGTCGGCACGCGCAACGGTGCTGTGATCGAACTGCTCGGAGGCGGCCAGCGCCGCGAGGTCGAAAGCGGGGTCGCGAACGCATGAAGATCGAGATCGTGCAGCCCGAGGGCTGGAAGAAGCCCAAGGGCTACGCCAACGCGATCGCGCTCAGCGGCGCATCAAAGCTCGTCTTCGTCGCCGGTCAGGTCGCCTGGGACGCGCAGGAGAAGCTCGTCGGCCGCGGCGACTTCGGCGCGCAATTCGAGCAGGCGCTGCGCAACGTCGTCACGGTGCTGCGCGCCTCGGGCGCCGAGCCGGCGCACATCGTGCGCCTCACGGTCTACGTGACCGACAAGCAGATGTACGTGGCGCACGCGAAGAAGATCGGCGTGCTCTGGAAGGAGCTCGTCGGCAAGCACTACCCGGCGATGAGCCTGGTCGAGGTCGCGGACCTGCTCGAAGAGGGCGCGCTGGTCGAGCTCGAGGCGACGGCGGCGATCGCCTGAGAAAAAGCGGCCGGGCGCGTGTCCTCGGAATCGCGAGAGGCGCTAATCTGGGATATCCCCAAGGAGGTTCTCGTGAAAACGCTCCCCAGCTTCGCCGCCCTGTGCGCGCTCTCCCTGTGCGCACACTCACAGGATGTGTACGTCGATCTGCAGCCGTCCGGGAGCGGGTGGAGGCGGGCAGGGCTGCCGGGTGTCTGGAATCCGGTTCAGGCCACCGGGACGACCGGGCTCGTCTCCGCGACGGGCGCGCCGACGAGCGTCGACCTCGATGTGATCTCCTTCGCGTCGAGCACTTTCTTCAGCCACTAGCAAGGGGCTGCGGAGGAGGACTTCGGGGCAGGAACGGGGCGGGCTGGGGGCGCAAGCGGCTCACAAAGCGGACGGGGGGCAGGCGCCGACGGCGACTTCGACACCAGCTGGCGACTGGCGACTGACCAGGACGGCGTACTACCAGGTCTACTACCGCGATCCGAACCCGTCCTTCTGCCCGGCTCCGACGGGCGCGACGTACAACATCACGAACGCGCTGAGAGTCTTCTGGTAGGAGGCGCGCCGGCCAGGGAGCGCTGGCTAGAATCCGGGTCCGATGAACCCGAAGACCTTCCGCTACACCGAGGCCGACGGCGTCGGCACGATCCGGCTCGACCGGCCCGAGCGCTTGAACGCGCTGACCTTCGACAGCTACGCCGAGCTGACGCAGACCTTCGCCGCGCTGGGCAAGCGCGACAGCGTGCGCTGCGTGGTGGTCACCGGCACCGGGCGCGCCTTCTGCACGGGCGGCGACGTGCTCGACATCATCGGGCGGCTCTTCGACGTGCCGGTCGCCGACGTGCACGCCTTCACGCGCATGACGTGCAAGTTGATCGAGAACATGCGCAAGCTCGAGAAGCCGATCCTCGCCAGCCTGAACGGCACGACCTGCGGCGCGGGCGCGGTGATCGCGGCCGCGGCGGATCTGCGCATCGCCGCCGAGAGCGCCAAGATCGCGTTCCTATTCACCAAGGTCGGCCTGTGCGGCGCGGACATGGGTGCGGCCTGGCTCTTGCCGCGCATCGTGGGCCTCTCGAACGCGACCGAACTCCTGATGCTGGGCGATTTCATCTCGGCGCAGCGCGCGCACGAAGTGGGCCTCTACAACAAGGTCGTGCCCGACGCGGAGCTCGCGGCGGCGACGGCGGAATGGGCGCGCAAGCTCGCCAGCGGCCCAAGCCTGGGTCTCGCCGCCACCAAGCGCATGCTCAACGCCGAGGCCTCGATGCCGCTCGAGGCCGCGATGTCGGCCGAGGCCTGGATCCAGGCCGAGTGCATGGCGCACCCGGACTACCGCGAGGCCTACCAGGCCTTCGTCGAGAAGCGCGCGCCGAACTTCGTGCAGAACTGGCCCGGTGCGGCCAAGGCGCACGCGTGAAGGCCGTGCATCCGCTGCTCGCGGAGTTGCGCGCGCGCGCCAAGGCGGCTGCGCAGGGTACGGAAGCGCGCCTGGACGCCTTGAGCGAGCGCGAGGCGGCGCTCGAGGCGCTGCGCATCGTGCGCAAGGCGGGACTGGTCGCGTACACGGTGCCCGAACGCGACGGCGGAGCGCATGCGGGCGGCCTGTGCACTCCCGAGACGGTCAGCGCGCGCGCCCTGTGCGCCCTGCGCGACGAACTCGCCTGGCAGCACGGCCTGCTCGACCTGATGCTCGTCGAGCAGGGCCTCGGTTCCTTTCCGGTGGCGCTCGGCGGCACTCCCGAACTGCGTGCGGAACTCCTGCCCGCCGTGGCGAGCGGCGAACGGATCGCGGCCTTCGCGCTGACCGAACCCGACGCGGGCTCCAATCTCTCCGACATCACGACGCGCGCCACGCGCACGAAGCACGGTTGGCGGCTCGACGGCACCAAGACCTTCATCACCAACGCGGGCATCGCGCACTTCTACACCGTCCTCGCGCGCACGCGCGGCGAGCCGGGCGAGGAGGGCCTCTCGATGTTCTGCGTGAACGCCGACGCCAAGGGCCTCTCGGTCTCGCCCTTCGAGGTGCTCGCGCCGCATCCGATCGGCGAAGTGCGTTTCGATGCCGTGGAGGTGCAAGAGCGCGCGCTGCTCGGCCGCGAGCACGAGGGCACGGCGCTCGCGCTCGCGACGCTCGCACGCTTCCGCACAGGTGTCGCCGCCGCCGCAAACGGCTTCGCGCGCCGCGCACTGGACGAGTCGATGGCGCACCTCTCGCGGCGCAAGCAGTTCGGCCGGCCGCTCGCGACCTTCCAGGCGCTGCGCTTCGACGTGGCCGAGATGGACGTGCGCCTGCGCGCGGGACAATTGCTCGTGGACGAGGCCGCCGAGCTCGTCGACGAGGGCGGCCGTGCGAGCGCCGCGGTCGCGCGCGCGAAGTTGTTCGCGACCGAGAACGCTTCCTGGATCTGCGACCGCGCGGTGCAGCACTTCGGCGGGCTGGGTGTGAAGCGCGGGACGGTGGTCGAGCGCCTCTTCCGCGACACGCGCGCGCTGCGCATCTACGAGGGCACCAGCGAGATCCAGAGGCTGGTCCTGGCGCGGGAGCTGTTCGGGGGACGGGGCTGAGCTCGCTGCGGGGTGGTAGAATCCAGCGCCCCCCCATGCCGAAGTTCCAGCGCCACGTCTTCATCTGCACCAACGAGCGCGACCCCTCCGATGCGCGCGGCTGCTGCTCGGCGAGCGGCTCTCAGGAGGTCGTCGAGGCCTTCAAGAAGAAGCTGCACGCGGCCGGGCTGAAGCGCATCGTGCGCCCGAACAAGGCCGGCTGCCTCGACCAGTGCGCGCACGGCGTCGCGGTCGTCGTCTATCCCGAACAGGTCTGGTACGGGCGCGTGACGCCCGCCGACGTGGACGAGATCGTCGAGCAGCACCTCCTGGGCGGCAAGCCCGTCGCGCGACTCGTGATCCCCGACACTGAACTCACCGGTATCGAACCCGCGGCACGCAAGGTGCCCGAAAACTCCTGAGGAAGCGCTGATGCCCGTCCAAGAGCTCGACGAGGAAACCAAGAGCCTGCTGCGCAAGATCGTCGAGCGCCAGGCCTACCGGCAGATGATGCTGGAGAAGATCCGCGGCCACGGACTCAAATTCGTGCCCGACATCGACGCGCAGATCCTGCTCGCGCAGGACATCGTGCACTCGCTCAAGCTGATGCAGCAGATCGAGCTGCTCTACACGCAGATCGGCGGCGCGGATCTCGTGATGGCGACGCGCGACATGATGGAGCGCATCCCGTACCCGGCCTCGCGCCTCGAGCTCGCGATCTGCCTCGCGCTGTGCGACCGCGCCGAGCGCGTCGCGGCCGAGAGCTACGTCGACTCGAGCTCGCACGAGTTCGCCGCGATCGCGCTCTCGATCCTGGCCATGGACCGCACCAGCACGCGTCAGGGCGAGGAGCTCTTCAAGGGCTTCTGCAGCGAAGCCGGCAACCGCCACGCCGCGCAGCAGATGTTCCAGCGCTGGCTCGGGATCACGATCACCGCGATGGGCCGGCCCGGCACGCCCGGGGACGAGCGCGCGTTCGCGCTCAAGATCCGCAAGCAGAAGTGCGCCGATTCGGTGCGGCAGTACGTCGAGGAACTGAAGCCGCTGATGAAGAGCTGCCACCTCGTGCTGCCGAGCGCGGCGGCGATGGGCGTGGAGCTGCCGAAGGAACTCGCCGGGCTGGCGGGCTGAGGCGCATGACCTTCGACCCCGAACGCTTCCGTCTGCGCTTCCCGATCGTCGAGGACACGACCTACCTCGTCAACCACTCGCTCGGCGCGATGCCCGAGACGGTCGCGACGAAGCTCCAGGACTTCGTCGAGCAGTGGGCCACGCGCGGCGTGCGCGCCTGGGGCGAGGGCTGGTGGAGCGCGCCGGTCGACGTCGGCAACGTGCTGGCGAAGATCGCCAACGCGCCGACCGACTCGATCGCGATGCATCCGAACGTCTCGACGGTGCAGTCGGTGATCGCGAGCGCGCTCGACTTCTCCGGGAAGCGCAACAAGGTCGTCTACACCGACCTCGAGTTCCCGACCAACATGTACGTCTGGGAGGGCCAGCGGCGTTTCGGCGCGCGGATCGAGTGCGTGCCCACCGACGGCGTGAGCGTGGACCACGAGCGACTGCTCGACGCGATCGACGAGGAGACGCTGATCGTTCCGCTCAGCCACGTGTGCTTCAAGAGCCACTTCCTCGTCGACGCGAAGGCGGTCTGCGAGAAGGCGCGCTCGGTCGGTGCGCTGGTGCTGCTCGACACCTACCAGTCGCTGGGCACGGTGCCCGTGGACGTGCAGGCGCTGGGCGTCGACATGATCTGCGGCGGGTCGGTCAAGTGGCTCTGCGGCGGGCCGGGTGCGGGCTACCTCTACGTGCGGCCCGAATTGCAGGACACGCTCGAGCCGCGCATCACGGGCTGGGCCGCGCACGCGGCGCCCTTCGCCTTCGAGACGGGCAAGCAGCGCTACGCCCAGGGCATCCGGCGCTTCCTGAACGGCTCGCCCGCGGTGCCGAGCCTGCTCGCGGCGACTGCCGGCTACGAGATGGTGATCGAGGCCGGTGTGAAGAACATCCGCGCGCACTCGACCAAGCTCACCGAAGCGCTGCGCGCGGACATGCTCGAGCGCGGCTTCCAGATCAACTCGCCGGTCGATCCCGCACGCCGCGGCGGGACGCTGACGATCGGTCTCGCGGAGGAAGAGCAGGGCCCGGCCTGGGTCAAGGCGCTCGAGGCGCGCGGAATTCTGGTCGACCACCGGCCGCAAGCGGGCATCCGCGTGTCACCGCACTTCTACACGCTCGAGGACGAACTGCAGGAGTTCGCCGAGGTGATGAGCGAGCTGCGCGCGAAACGCAAGTGGCGTGACTACGTGAGCAGCCACGCCGCTTATTGATGCGCCTCGCGCGCCGCCCTCTGCTTCAGGGCAGGATTTCCTGCTGCAGCACGTGCGCGAGCGGCACGGTCATCTGGTAGAGAGTCATCCCCGCGGGCAGGAGCAGCTGCGAGGGATTCGGCACGTGGAACTGGATCAGGCCCGCGCCGCCGCTGCCGCCGGCGCAGGTCGTGTTGAAGAGGTTGTTCATCCCTCGACCGCCGGCGCCGCCGAGCGCGTGGATGGACTGCGCCTGCGCGTTGCGCAAATCGATCAAGCGCGCCTGCAGGATCAGCATCCCGCCCGATCCGCCGCCGCCGCCGCCGCCGACGCGCGTGATGCCGCCGGCGAGGCTGTCCTCGCCCGCTCCGCCGGCACCGCCGTCGCACACGATCCGGCCCGCGGGCCCGACACGCACGAGCAGCGCGGAGAGGATGCCCAGACCGCCGCCGCCGCCGCCGCCCGCGCCCTTGGTCACCGCCCAGGGGGCGAAGGCAAAGGTCGGCGGGTAGACCGCGGAGGACACGCTGTTGCCGCCGGCACCGCCCGCGCAGCCCGCGAGCGGAGCTGCGAGCTCACCGATCGTGACGACACCCGTGAGCGGATCGATCTCGCGCCCCCAGAAGTCGTTGCCATTGCTGCCGTCGACGAAGACCAGGCCCGCGCTCGCGCCGCCTCGGGGCTGGACACCCAGGCCCAGGACGCAGCTGTTCGCGCCCGGGGAGCCGTCGAATCCGGCGCGCGCCACGCGGCCGTTGTTGAGCGGGTTGTTCGGGTCGGGGGCCACGAGCGCGAGCTCCGGCCCGAAGGCTCCGCCGCCGCCGCCGCCCGGCCGGCGCAGCTCCTGGCTCGGGAGACCGAAGGCGCTGTCACCACCGATGCCGCCGATCGTGGGATTGCCGAAGGCGTCGGTCGCATCGCCGCCCTTGTCGTTCCAGGTCGTCGTCAGCACGTTGCCGATGCCGCCCGTGTCGCCAGCGGGGCCGCCGAGCCCCGGAGGGGACTGCAGGTTTCCGCAAGCCAGGCAGGCCACGTCCGGTGCGTTGGCCCCCGAGAGATCGAGCGTACCGTCGATCTGGATCGCGCGCGTCGCGCGCAAGCGGAAGGGCCGCTGGCCGTCGACGCGCAGCGTCGCGCCGGCCTCGATGATGACGTTGCGGGCGTCGACCGCACCCTGCGCGGTGTCGTAGTGGACCGTCGTGCCGGCCGGAATGATCCAATCGTTTGCAACCGGCGGCGTGGCGGGGATGAGCACGGAGGCGAGCAGTGCGAGAATCATGTCGTTGTCCTCGAGCGGATGGGTAAGGCCAGGATCGGCCGAGCGAACTCGGGTGTCGAAGGTGCGCAAGAGCGGTGCACGACACGCTCGCGAACGCGATCGTGCGGAAAAGATTTCACCCCGTTTTCGGGACGTTCGAGAGCGCTCGCGCTTCGATCGCTTCCGCTCGCAACGTGCGCGTCAACCCGCGTCCTTGGGCCCCAGGACGGCGCCGCCGAATCGACAGCGCTCGCGCCGTCCTGGTATCGTGAGCGGCCGCATGTCCGCCAAATCGCTCACGCTCTTCGATCTCGCGCCCGGCAAGGAACTGCTCGGGCTGTACACCATCCGCCGCGCGCACCGCCAGGGCGGCATGTCGACGACCTTCGAGGTGCAGGACAAGCGGCGCGATGCCGTCTGCGAGGTGCAGGTCTTCCCCTCGGCGCTGTTCGAGAACGCCGATCAGGGCCGCGAGTTTGCCGACAGCCTCAAGGCCTGGACGCGCGTGGATTCGCCGCACGTGCTGCGCGCACGCGACGTGCATGTGACCGAGGACGGCTCGATCCTCTATGTGACCGACATGCCCGCGGGCGGCTCGCTGCGCGAGTGGTTGCGCGTCCATCCGGTCAGTGACGCCGCGACGGTGATCGAGCTCGGCTCGCAGCTGCTCGCGGGGCTCTCCGCGGTGCACGCCGCGGGGCTCGTGCACGGCGACATCAAGCCGCACACGATCCAGGTGGAGGACGGCAAGCGCTTCGGCGCCGTGCTCACCGATGGCGGCATCACGCCCGGCCTGTGGACCGCCAAGCACCTGGGCGACAAGACCGCGCTGATCGGCACGCCCTTCTATGCGCCGATCGAGCAGTTCGGCGGCGAATCGCCCAACGTGCAGTCGGACGTCTACAACGTCGCGACCGTGCTCTGCGAGGCGGCGACGGGCACGATCCCCTGGCGCGGCAAGAGCTTCATCGAGGTCTTCCAGTCCAAGCTCGAGAAGCGGCCGCCGACGATGCGCTCGCGCGCACCCAAGGTCGAGGTCCCCGCGGAGCTCGAAAAGGCGATCGCGGGCGGGCTGATGGCCGACAAGGGCGAGCGCTACGCCACCGCCGAGGACTTCCGCAAGCGTCTGCTCGCCGCGAAGGAAGGCTGAGTCGCGATGGCGCTGCGGCGTTTCCTCGTCACGGGGGTCGGCCGGTCGGGGACGGGTTACACCGCGAGCCTGCTCACCGAGCTCGGCTGTCCGACCGGGCACGAGGAAGTCTTCGGACCGCCTAGGTTGCGCAACGCCGGTCAGATCACCTGGCCGCCGGACGTGGCCGGGGATTCGAGTTGGCTCGGTGCTCCCTACCTCGACGCGCTTCCCGAAGGCACTGTCGTGCTGCACCAGGTGCGCGAGCCGGTCGCGAACGTGCGCTCCTCGCTGCGCATCCAGTTCTTCAGCACCCCGAGCTGGTACCGCATCTTCGCCGAAGAGCACGCGCCCACGCTGCTCGTCGGCAGCGAGCCCGAGCGCTGCCTGCGCTACTGGCTCGAGTGGAACCGCATGGCCGAGCGCGCGCGAGAGATGCCGGCGCTCGAGTACTTCCGCTACCGCCTCGAGGACATCGACCATGCGCTCGTGGGCGAAATCTGCGCGCGCATCGGCCTCGAGGTGACGCCTGCGCGCATCGCCGAGGTGCTGGAGCAGATCCCGCGCGACTACAACACGCGCCGCGACAAGCAGAACGACGGCGACTGGCGCTGGTCCGAGCTCCCTCCCGGCGGGACCAAGCGCGCGGTCGAACAACTCGCGGCGAGTTACGGTTACGGGCCGGAGACAGCCGAAGGAACCCTGCACGTGCAGCCGCGCGCGCAGCACGCATCGGGCTAGGGAGGGGATCTGCGTTGCACACCCAGTTGATCACGGTCCAGCGTCCGGGCGGCCCGGCGGAATTGCACTGCGTCTCGCGCGAATTGCCGCCGCCCGCCGCCGGCGAGGTGCGCCTGCGCCAGAGCGCGATCGGCGTCAACTTCATCGACACGTACTTCCGCAGCGGCCTCTACACGCCGCCGCAGTACCCCTACACGCCAGGTCTCGAGGGCGTGGGCGTCGTGACCGAACTCGGTCCGCAGGTGCACGAACTGCAGCTCGGCCAGCGCGTCGCCTACGCGACGAAACCGATGGGTGCCTACGCGCGCGAGCGCAACATTCCCGCGCACCGGCTCGTGCACTTGCCCGAGACGGTCACCGACGTGCTCGCCGCCGCGCTGCTCTTCAAGGGGCTCACCGCCGAGTACCTCGTGCAGCGCATCGCCGTGCCCGCGCCGGGCACCTGGGTGCTGGTGCACTCCGCCGCGGGTGGTGTCGGCTCGCTGCTCGTGCAGTGGGCCAAACACCTGGGCCTGCGCGTGATCGGCACCGTCTCGACCGACGCCAAAGCCGAGCTCGCGCGCGCCGACGGCGCCGACGAGGTCGTCGTGACGGCCAAGGACGACTTCGTCGAGCGCGTGCAGCGCGTGACGCAGGGCAGCGGCTGCGCCGCGGTGTACGACGGCGTCGGCAAGGACACCTTCGTGCGCTCGATCCAGTGCGTCGGCGAACGCGGCATCCTCGCGAGCTACGGCCAGTCCTCGGGCAAGATCCCGCCCTTCGACCTCCAGCTGCTCGCGAACAACTCGATCTTCCTCACGCGTCCGAGCCTGTTCCACTACACCGGCAACGACGCGGAGTACCGCACCGCCGCTGCGGAAGTGCTGAGGCTCGTCGGCGAAGGCGTCTTGAAGTGCCGGGTCGGACAGACCTTCCCGCTCGCGGAGGCCGCGAAGGCCCACACCGAACTCGAGGCGCGCCGGACGAGCGGGTCGACGGTGCTGATTCCCTGAGAAGCCCGGCGGGTGACCGGGTCGCGCGCGCGATCTAGAGTGCCGGCAGCATGCGCTCGCGCCTCGCACTTCCCGTCCTGCTCGCACTCGCACTGCTCGCGTGGTTCTTCTGGCCGCGCGAGCGCATGTTGCCGCCTCCTGCACCGCGGGTGGAGCGACTCCCGGAGCTTCAGAGTGCGCCCGAGCCAACTCCGGAACTCGCAGCGCAAGACACCGGCAGCTCGCGCGTGCTTCCTGCCGACGCCCCGCGCTTCGAGCCGCTGCCCGCGGAACCGACCGAGCTCGTCCTGCGCTTCGTCACCGGGAACCCCGAGACAACCCTGCGCGGCGTCGAGGCCTGGGCCCTCGCGATGGACGAGTACCAGGGCTACCAGGGCCGCATCGCCGACGTCGAGCGCGAGCTGCGCGAGCACGGCACGCGGCTCGAGTGTGACGCGCAAGGCCGCGCGCATCTGCCGCTGCCCGAGCGCTGGTGGTTCGTCGGCGCGCGCAAGGGCGCTCTCTTCGGCGCACAGTGCTTCGAGGCCGACGATGCACCCGAGGACATGCTCGAGCTCGTGGAGTCGCACGAGTGCGTCGTGCACGCGCGTTCGGCGACAGACCGGCCGCTCGCAGGCGTGCCGATCACGCTCTCGGATGCGCACGGCGTGATCTGGCAGGGCAGCAGCGATGCGCTCGGCGCGCTCGTGATCCCGAACCTTGGCTGGCTGCTCGACGACTTTGGCCATGCGGACTCCACCTTCGTCGTCGCCGCGCTGGAAGCCGCAGCGGATCCGGCGTCGTACACCTTCGACGCGAGCCTGCCCTTGCCACGCGCGATCGAACTGCGGCTCGAGTCCGCGAGCGCACTGCGCTTCCGGCTCCTTGCCAGCGACGGAACGCCCGCGCCCGTGGGCGGCGAGGTCGGCTTCGGCGTATCGGGAGCCGAGGCGGCGCAGAGCCGCGCGCACAGCGGAGAACACGCGCAAGGGATGCTCGCCCTGCGCGCGGGCGTCGCCGAACTGCCCTTCGCGCGGGGCGGGACCTGGCTCGATGCCTATGCGGTGCTCGATGGCGGGCAGTACGCCGCGGCGTCGCTGCGCGTGCCCGAGGAGCCCGGCCCGCACGAGATCCCACTGCGCCTCGAGTTGTCCCAGCAAGTGCTCGTATTCCGTGCACTCGGTCCCTCAGGGGAGACACTCGCGGATCGGACGCTCGAGTGGTTCACCTTCGATCAGTCGGGTGTGAACGATCGGGATCCAGGGGTGGAGCTCGAGCCGTTGAAGCTCGACGGAAAGGGGCGCGGAGCGCTCGTCGTCAGCCGGCCGGATCTCGTTCCGCGTGATCCGCAAGCCGAGGACGATGAAGAGGAGAATCCTCCCGTGCGTGCGCGCGGGATCTTGCGCCTCTGCGAGGGCGCGCGCGTGCTCGAGTCGGAGCCGATCCGCATCGAAACGCTCTCCGCGGCGCCGCTGCTCGACCTCGGCGTAGTGCGCCTCGAGCCTGCGCGCACTCTCGTACGAGGGCGTGTGCACGACGAGGTCGGCCGTGGGCTCGCGCGCGTCGCGGTCGGAATCGAGCTCCTGTACGAGGATGATGGTGAAGTGCGCAGCGACGAGTCGCCGCGCACGCTGCCGCTCTTCTCCGACGCGGACGGGCGCTTCGAGCTCCGGGGTCTTTGCCCGAGCACCCGCGCGCGCCTCGTCGCGGAGCGCACCGGCTACTGCCTGCCCGAGGGAGCACGGATGCCGGAGTTCGCAGGCGACTCGGGCGCGAGCGTGGACGTCACGCTCGTGCGCACCGGCGTGCTGCGCGTGAGCCTCGTCACCGATGCGCCTCTTCGGGAAAGTTACCGCTGGGAATTCGAGGGACCCGGGGGCGAGCAGCATCTGCAAATCTACCCCGGCGAGGTCACGGGCGAACTGGTGTTCGAGCAGTGGTGGATGACTCCCGGGACCTACCACGTGCGACTCGTCACCGACGACCCGCTGACCGAACCCCTCGTCGATGTCCCGGACGTCGCCGTGCGCTCGGGGGAGACCACGCTCGATCCGCGGCTCTTGCGCGTGCGCCTGCACGGGCCCGCCGCCGTACGCGCGCCGGTCGATGGGCCCATGCCGCAGCCGGTCGAGCTGCGCATCGTCGACGAGCATCGCCGCTCGCTGCGCGACGGCACGTGCACGACCTGGGGCTTCGATCACTGTTCGATCGACGAGTTCCACGCTGGGGTTCTCACGTTTCGCGGAGACGAGATCGGCAGGTGGGCCGGCTTGTGGGCGCCCGGTCGGCGCTACCGGGAAATCGAGGTCCCCGAACACGGCGCCGAGATCGAACTCCAGCCGGCGCTGCCGCTGCGGGTGCAGCTGGACGTCCCCGCCACGTTCTCTCGTGCGGGAGTGCACCTGATGGCGAGCCTCGAAGGCGAGGACTGCGGGTTGGACCACATCCCCAAGGTGCTTGCGGGGATCGAGGTCGACGCGCGCGGAGAGGTGCTCTTCCCGTGTCCGGGGCCGTGCACCTTCCACCTCGAACTCCACGCGCTGCTGACGGACGCGTCGGGGCTCCTGCGAAGCAGCCAGGATCTCCAGACTTCGGTCCCGCTCGAGTTCGTACTCGCCGACCAGCCCGGCGAGCAGCTCTGGAAGCCCGCGATCCGCGCCGAAGAGTGGGCCGCGCTGGCGCAGGTGCTGGGTGTGGGACGCTGAGCGTCGCGTCTATACTGTGCGCGCGTGAGTCCACACCTCGCCTACGTCGAGCACAATCTCCCGGCCCAGACGCCGGCGGAGCGTTTCGAGCTCGCTCGCGCGCACGGGCTCGCGCTCGAGGTCGCGCACAGGGACGACGACCGCGCGCGGCGCGCGCACGACGCGGGCCTCGAGATCGTGACGCTGCAGGCCTACCGCCTGCACGAGTTCCACCCGATCCACCCCGACAAGAAGCAGCGCGGCGAGGCCTACGAGCACCTGCGCCGCACGATCGAGCTCGCGGCGAAGCTGGGCGTGCCGCGCGTGATCGCCGTCGCCGGCTACGGCCGCGAGATCTGCGCCGAGCCCTTCGAGGAAGCGCGCGCCTTCTTTCGCTGGCTCGCGCCGATCGCGCGTGAGAACAAGGTGCGCGTGCTGATCGAGCCGATGAGCCCGCTGCGCTGCGCCGCGCTGACCGCGCCGATGGTGCTGGTACGCCTGCTCGAGGAGATCGAGAGCCCGGACGTCTACGGTTCCGCGATCGATACCGGCCACGTGATCGACTCGGGCCGCGAGGTGGACGAGTACCTCGAGCGCTGGCCGCGCGTGGTCGAGGAGCTGCAGCTGAAGGACAAGGGCTCCGCACCGCCGGACGGCGAGGTGCCGCTCGCGAAGTGGCTGCGCAAGCTCAAGGCTCTGCCCGAGGTCGTGTGCGTCGAGCACAAGCTGCCGATCGAGCCGGATGAGCTCGGGAAGCTCGTCGAGCACCTGCGCTCGGAGCTTCGCGTGTTCGCGCAGCCGCGCTAGAGTGGTGCGGAAATGGCCTCCGCCGACCTCTACTCCGCCGTCGCGCCCTTTCCCGAGCGCTTCAATCTGTGCGACTACTATCTCGAGCGCAACCTGCGCGAGGGGCGCTCGTTCAAGGTCGCGCTCACCTGCGGCGAGACCACGCGCACCTACGCGCAGATCTCCGATCGCGCGGCGCGCCTCGCGGCGGCGCTGCGGCGCATGGGCGTGCGGCCCGAGGAGCGCGTGCTGCTCGTGCTGCCCGACATCACCGAGTTCGCGGACGCCTGGTTCGGCCTGCTGCGCGCGGGCGCGGTGTTCGCGATGGTCAACCCGCTGCTCAACAAGGACTCCTACGCGAGCTACCTCTCCTACTCGAAGGCGCGCGTGGTGATCACGCACACGGACGTGCTGCCCGAGATCGGCCCCGCGCTGCGCGCCAGCCGCCTATGCAAGCACGCGCTCGTCGTCGGGCCCGACGCGGGCGGCTTCACGGCCTTCGAGGACGCGCTCGCGGCCGAGGATCCGCACTCGACGATGGCCGAGATGGAGCCGACGGGCCCCGACGACCTCGCCGGCTGGCTCTTCACCTCCGGCTCGACCGGCACGCCCAAGGCCTGCGTGCACACGCACGCGGACTTCGCCTTCAACACGGAGACCTACGCATTGGCGGTCGCGGGCTACCGCGAGAGCGACGTCTGCCTCTCCGTGCCCAAGCTGTTCTTCGGCTACGCGACGGGCACGAACCTGATGTTCCCCTTCCGCGTCGGAGCGAGCAGCGTGCTCTTCCCCGCTCGCGCGACCGCGGACGAGCTCTTCGACCAGATCGAACGCCACAAGCCGACCTTCCTGACGCACGTGCCGACGATGATCAACAACATGCTGCGCTCGCCACGCATGCAGACGGCCGATCTCTCGAGCCTGCGCGTGTGCCTCTCGGCGGGCGAGGCGCTGCCGGCGAAGCTCTACGAGGAGTGGAAGGCGCGCACCGGCGTCGAGATCCTCGACGGCATCGGCTCGGCCGAGATGTTCCACATCTACATCTCGAACTACCCGGGCGACGTGAAGCTCGGCAGTCTCGGGCGCATCGTGCCCGGCTACGAGGCGCAGATCGTCTCGCCCGACGGCCAGCCCGTCGGCGTCGGCGAGCCCGGCAAGCTGCGCATCCGCGGCGGATCGACGGCGCTGTGCTACTGGGGCGACAAGTCGAAGTCGCGCGCGACCTTCCAGGGCGAGTGGTGCACGACCGCGGACATCTTTCGCTGCGACCGGGACGGCTACTACTTCTACGAGGGCCGCGACGACGACCTCCTGAAGGTCAGCGGCATCTGGGTTTCGCCGCTCGAGATCGAGAACGTGCTGCTCGACCACGCTAGCGTCGCCGAGGTCTGCGTTCTGGGCCAGGAGGACGAGGAACAGCTCGTGAAGCCCTTCGCCTTCGTTGTGCTGCGCGAGGGCTTCGCCGGCTCCGACGAGCTCGCCGCAGAGCTCAAGGCGCACGTCAAATCGCGCCTCGCGCCCTACAAATACCCGCGCTGGTTCGAATGGCGCGCCACGCTCCCGAAAAACGACCGCGGCAAGGTCGCGCGCAAGGAATTGAAGCAAGAGCTCGAAGCGCGCAAGCGTTGAAAGATGGACTTCGCAGCCCGCCACGGTTCTCCATCCTTCGCCACCGCGCTGCTTCTCCTGCCGACCGTCAAAAAACCAGCCCGCCTGGTTTTTTCACACCCTGTTCCTGGCGACAGCTCGGGTTGGTACATACAGAGCGCCGAAACCGGCACACATCCATGACCCTGGGATCCCCGTCTCCTGCGCTCGTACTCGGTTCGATCTTGGTGCTCTTGACGAGCTCCTGCTCGAAGGAGGAGGAGACGCCGCCGAAACCGGCCGCGGTACAGCGCTCGACCGAGATCACCTCGGAGATGAAAGCCGGCGCCGCGCTCGATCTGGTCTTCTCGATCGACCAGCAGGACCTCACTGCCGACGGCACACGCGTGATCAACGTCAGCGGGACGCACAAGGGCACCGCCGTCGGCTTGATCGTCGCGCTCGGGCCCAAGTGGGACGCTGTCGCGCCCGAGACGAAGACAAAGTTCGTCTTCCACACGGGCACGCTCGAGTACCGCACGACCGGCGAGCCGAGCACGGCGCTCCTCGCGGCGCTCGAAGAGCTCTCCGGCACCGGCCTGAAGCCGGGCGCGATGAACACGAGCACGAAGTTCGCGGCCACGTCGCTGCAGGGCGATCCGACGGACCTCGCCAAGGGCGAGGTGCGTCTCAAGGTCGAGTACGAGGCCGCGCGACCCGAGGATGCGGTCGAGTTCTACACCGACATCGACATCCCCAAGCACCTCTTCCACATCCGGGAGAAGAACGCGCAGCAACGCGCAGCGCTGGTGCGGTCGCTGGCCAAGAACTGAGCGCCGCTCAGGGCCGCAGCTTCGCGTAGAGCATCGAGTTGACGAGCGCGCCGTCCTTCCAGATGCTCTGGCGCAAGACGCCCTCGCACTCGAAGCCGGCCTTCTCGAGCACGCGCATCGAAGCCCGGTTCCACTCGAACACGGCTGCGTGCAGGCGCGCGAGCTCGGGGATCGTGTCGAAGGCGTAGGCGCTGATGCCGCGGACGGCCTGCGTCGCGATGCCGCGGCCCCAGAAAGGTTCCGCGACAAAGTAGCCGATCTCGGCCGAGCGCGCGTGCACGTCGGACTCCTGCACGATCGCGATCGAGCCGGCGAGCTCGCCCTCGTGGTCGATCGCGAAGAAGCGCACGGGTTCGACGCCGACGTGCTTGGCGATCCAGGCAACCGCGTCGAGCTCGTCGTAGGGGTGCGGGAACGCGTCGCGCAGGTTGCGCCAGATCTTGCGGTTGTTCGCGTGGTGCGCGAGCGCCTGCTCGTCGGAGAGGCGCCAGGGCCGCAGCGTGCACAGGCCGAGCCGAATCTCCATGGGGCAGGCATCCTAGCGCCCCGACGCAGGCGCTACGATGGAGGCCGATGACCGACCTCGCCAAGCTCACTTCGCCGCAGGCGCGCGCCTTCTTCCACGCGCGGACGATCGCGATCCTGCCCTGCGGCGCGACCGAACCGCACGGGCCGCACCTGCCGCTGGACACCGACGTCACGATCGCGGTCGCGCAGGCGCGGCGCGCGGCCGAGAAGCTCGAGGCGCTCGGGGCGCAGGCGTTGGTGCTGCCGCCGATCGCCTACGGGATCACCAACTGGACGCAGGGCTTCGCCGGGAGGATCTCGATCCGCACGGGGACGCTCTTCGCACTCATCGAGGACCTGCTCTCGGCGCTCGAGTTCGAGGGCATCCGCCAGCTCGTCGTCGTCAACGCGCATCTCGAGCCCGACAACGTGCGCACGCTGCGCAACGCGCTGCTCGATCGCGGTGAGCGCAGGCAGGACTACGTGCACGCGGTCTTCGCCGACAACACGCGGCGCAAGTTCGCCGAGAAGCTGGGCGAGGAATTCCAGAGCGGTGACTGCCACGCCGGTAGCTACGAGACGAGCCTCGTGCTCGCGGCGGAGCCCGAGTCGGTGCGGGATTTCCACGCTCTGCCGAAGGTGCGCATCGACCTGATCGAAAAAGCCAAGGCCGGCGTTGAGAGCTTCCGCGAGGCAGGCGCGAAGGACGCCTACTGCGGCGACCCGGCGGCGGCGAGCGCGGAAGAGGGCCGCGCGCTGTATGAGACGCTCGCCGACGAGGTCGTCACGCTCGCGCGCGCGAGCTGGCCGGAGTTGTTCGAGGGGCGCGGGACCGCATAGACTCGGTCTTTCGATGGCAGCCTTCACGACCACCGTCCAAGTCCGCTTCGGCCACGTCGACCCCGCCGGGATCGTCTATTTCCCGCGCATCTACGACTACATCCACGAGGTCTTCGAGGAAGTCTGGGAGCGGCACGTGGACGAGCGCTACTACAAGATCCTGAGCGTCGACCGCGTGGGCTTCCCGCTCGTGCACTCCGAGGTCGACTTCAAGAGCCCGCTGCGCTTCGGCGACCGCGCGCAGGTGGACGTTACCTGCTTCAAGCTCGGGCGCAGCTCGCTCGGCCTGCGCTACCGCTTCAGCGTCGACGGGCGCGAGTGCGTCGACGCGCGCATGGTCACCGCCTGCGTCGACCTCGCCACGTCAAAGAGCTTCGCCATGCCCGAGCGCTACCGCACGGCCTTCGAGAAGATCATGGAGGCCGCGTGAGGATCCGCGACGTCATCAACCGCGGCTGGCCGGTGTTCAGCTTCGAGTTCTTCCCGCCCAAGACCGACGAGGGTGCCAAGGGTCTGATGCACGCGGTGGCGGACCTCAACGAGGTCTGGAAGCCCGACTTCGTCTCGGTCACCTACGGCGCCGGCGGCGGTACGCGCGAGCGCACGATCGAGGTCGTCACGCGCCTGCAGGGCGAGCTCGGGATCCGCACGATGGCGCACCTCACCTGCGTCGGCTCGACGCGCGAGGAGCTGCGCGGCATCGTCGACCGGCTGGTCGACAGCGGGATCAAGAACGTCCTCGCGCTGCGCGGCGATGCGCCGGCCGAGCAGGCGGGCTTCAAGCCCGTCGTGGGCGGTTTCGGGCACGCGACCGAGCTGATCGGCTTCCTCGCGGACGACGGGCGCGTCGACATCGGCGGCGCCTGCTACCCGGAGAAGCACGTCGAGTCCGGTTCGCTCGAGGAGGACGTGCGCTGGGCGCGCGTGAAGGTCGAGAAGGGCGCCTCGTTCCTGATCACGCAGCTGTTCTTCGACAACAAGCACTACTTCGACTTCGTCGCGAAGCTGCGCGCGGAGGGCATCCGCGTGCCCGTTCTGCCCGGCATCATGCCGATCACCAACGTGGTGCAGGTCGAACGCTTCACGAAGATGTGCGGTGCGACGATCCCGCCCGAGCTCGCCTCGCGCCTGGCGCGCGTGAAGGACGATCCGGCGCTGGTGATGGCGACCGGCATCGAACACGCGATCCGCCAGTGCCGCAACCTGCTCGAGCGCGGCGCACCGGGCTTGCACTTCTACACGCTCAACAAGAGCTACGCGACGCGCTGCATCCTCGCGGCCGTGCGCAAGGACTGATCGCGGTGGCGAGCAAGCTGCGCTGGGTGCTGCGCATCGCGGGTTGGCTGCTCGTCGCGGCGAGCCTCGCGCCGAGTTGGTCGAGCGAGGACCTGGGTCCGGGTACGAAGACGCGGCTGACGCTCGGGCTGCCCTCCGCGCCGCTCTACGTGCGCGAGACGACGGTGATCCACGCCGGCGTGGCCAACGTGCAGGAAGCGCAGGAGGTGGAGCGAAGCTCGCACTTCGAGATCGGCTCCTGGTCGATGCTGCTCCTGCTCGCGGGTGCCGTCGTGGTCAGCGCCTCCAACCGGCGGCCCGCTCCCGCGAGGCGCTAGCGCAGCGCGCGCCCCGGCCGAGCGCCGGTGGCGCGGCCTTCGGCGATCACCGCGACGCCGTTCACGAGCACGTGCGAGAAGCCGCTCGCGAGCCGTTGCGGATCGTCAAAGCTCGACTCGTCGCGCACGCGCGCCGCGTCGAAGACCACGAGATCGGCCTTGAAACCTCGGGCGATGCGCCCGCGGTCGGGAAGGCGCAGCTGTGCTGCCGGCATCCCGCTCATCTTGTGGATCGCAACGGGCAGCTCGAGCACGTGCTCTTCGCGCACGTACTTCTGCAGCACGCGCGCGAACGTGCCGTAGCTGCGCGGGTGCGGCTTCTTCAAGAGCGCCGCGCCGCGCGGGGCCATCGCATAGCCGTCGGAGCCGACCATCACGAGCGTGTGCCTGAGCACGCGTACGACGTTCTCCTCGCTCATCGCGTGGCCGACGAAGCCGACCTCGGTCTTGCCTTCCTCGAGCAGCTGCAGCAGCGCTTCGCCGGGATCGACCCCGCGTGCCTTTGCGATCGCGGCGAGGTCCTTGCCGACCACGTCCTTCTTCTCGCAGCCCGTGGAGGAGATCACGATCAGCTCGTAACCGCCCGGATCGCTCTCGATGCGCGGGCCGAGCTCGGCACGGATGCGCTCGCGCTGCGCACGATCGGAGAAACGCGCCAGCATGGCGTCGGCGCCGCCCTCGCGCGTGGCGTCCGAGAGAAAGATCGTGAGCCCCGTCGAGTACGCGGTGTACGGATACACGTCCGCGAGCACGTCGAGTCCCGCCGCGCGCGCCCGCTCGATCTTCTCGATCGCCAGGCCTTGCTTGGGCCAGTTGGGCTTGCCCGCCGCCTTCAAGTGGCTGACCTGCACGCGCGCGCCGCCCTCGCGGCCGATGCGCAGCGCTTCGTCGATCGACTCGAGCAGCCCCGCCTCCTCGTTGCGGATGTGCGAGGCGTAGAGCTTGCCGCGCCGTCCGAGCACCCTCGCCAGCGCGATGAGCTCCTCGGTGCTCGTGTAGCGGCCCGGCGTGTACTCGAGGCCGCTCGAGAGACCAAGCGCGCCCTGCTCGAGTCCCGTTTCGAGCAGTTGCACGACGCGCGCGAGCTCCGCCGGCGTCAGCGCACGGTTCTCGAGGCCCGCGACCGCGCGGCGCAGCGTGCCCTGACCGAGGAGCAGCACCTGGTTGGTCGCGATCTGGTGCTGCTCGAGCGCGCGGAAGTAGGCCGCGACGTCGCTCCAGCGCTCGCTGGGAGCGGCCGAGCCGCCGCAGTTGCCCGTGACCTCGGTCGTGACGCCCTGGAAGACGCGGCTCTCGTCGTCGGGGTACTCGAGGATGTCGCCGTCGGAGTGTGTGTGGATGTCGATGAAGCCCGGCGCGACGCACATCCCGCGCGCGTCGATCACGCTGCGCGCCTGCTCAGGATCGATCGTGCCGAGCGCCGCGATCGTGTCGCCCCGAATGCCGAGGTCGAGCGTGTGCCCCGGACTGCGCGTACCATCGAAGACGAGGCCGCCGCGGATCACGCAGTCGAAGCTCGGCACGCTCTTGGTGCGCGGCAGCGCGCAGGCCGCGGCGCCCGCTCCGGCGAGCACGAGGAACGAACGTCGGTCGAGTGTGCTCATCGCGCGGGCTCCAGTTCGACGCCCAGGCCAGGCGCGTCGGTGAGCCGCAGCACGCCCTCCTGGATGGTGAATCCGCCGCGCGCCGGATCGCGCGCGAGGTCGAGGTGGCCGTCCAGATCGAGGTACCTCGTCGCGCGGCAGGCGAAGGCGGCGTGCAACGCGGCGGCGATGCCGATGCGGCTCTCGTCGGAGCAGCCCCACATCAAAGCCTGGCCGTGCTCGTCCGCGACGCGCGCGATCTCGAGCGCGGGCGTGACCCCGCCGCACTTCATCAGCTTGATGTTGAAGATGCCGCAGCGCGACGCGTTGCGCCGCGCCTCCGCGGGACCGAGCACACTCTCGAGCGCGAGACGCGCGCGCTCCCGCGCAGAGAGCGAATCGAGCTCCCCGTCGTGGGCGGGAGGCAGCGGCTGTTCGACGAACTCGATCTCCAGCTGCTCGACCAGCGCGAAGAGGCGCGCGAGGTCCCCTGCGCGGTAGCCCTGGTTGGCGTCGATGCGCATGCGCAGGCGTGTTCCGAAGCGCTCGTGCAGCTTGCGCAGGCGCTCGAAGTCCTGCTCGAGGTCGAGCCCGATCTTGACCTTCAGGATCCGGAAACCGCGGCCTTCGTACTCCTCGGCCTCGGCCAGCACCTCCGCCAGGCTGTCCTTGATCCCGATCGTGATCGAGGTCGGCAGTTCGCGGTGCACGCGGCCGAGGTGTTCGACGAGCGGCTTGCCGGCGCTGCGCGCACGCAGATCGTGCAGCGCCATGTCGACCGCGGCGCGCGCGGCCGGGCAGCTCGCGGGAATCGCCTCCGGTCCCGCGGCGAGCGCCGCGCGGCAAGCCTCGAAGCTCTCGCCCGTGACCTCCAGGATCGGCGAGGCGCAGCCCAGACCTTCGTGCTTGCCCGCGCGGAGGCGCACGAAGTCGAGTTCGACCGCCTCGACACGCTCGTAGGCGACCGTGTAGGGCCGCGTCAGCGGCACCTTCTCGGTCCAGGTCTCGTACGAGTCGAGCTTCATCGCGTCTTCAGCTGCAGCCTTTCGACGACGCGGCCGACGCCGTCCACGAGCGGCAGCACGACGGGGAGCGCGAGGCGCGCCTCGAGCGCGTGCGCCGTCTCGCGCGCCGCGGCGGGGGAGAGGTTCTCGGAGTTGAGCGCCACGCCGAGCACCTCGGCCTGGTAGTGGCGCAGGAGCGCGATCTCGTCCTCGAGCGGCGGGATCTCGCAGCGCAGCTCCTCCGTGCCGTCGTAGAAGCGCCGCGCCGGCGCGTGCTGCAGCACGGCGTAGCGCGCACCGGCCGAGAGCAGGAGCTCCGCGCCGCAGGGACCCGAGGGATTGCGCAGCGCCGACTGGCCCTCGAGGAACACGACCTGCGGGTTCTCCTCGCGCACGCACTCGAGCAGCGCGCGCTCGAGCTCGCCCGAGACGAAATCGTTGGGCGTGGAATCGAGCACGAAGCCGTGCTGCGTGCCCTGCAGCCAGCCCGTCTGGCCTGTGTAGACCATCTCGGCGCGTAGACCGCGCGCGCGGCACTCGGCGACGAGCAGCTGCGTCGTCGTGCGTTTGCCGAGCGCGCAGTCGGTGCCGAGCACCGCCACGCGCGGGAGCTCGAGCTTCAGTGCCGCGCCGGTCCAGAAGGCGAGCTCGCGCACCGGGCGCGGCTTGCGCACGTCGACGATGCGTGCTCCGTGGCGCGCCGCGAGCTCCACGAGACGCGCATCGTCGCTGGCGAGTTCGTGCAGGCCGTTCGCGATCGAGAGACCCGCCTGCGCCGCCGCGTGCAGCGATGCCCGCAGCTCGGCCGGCAATCTTCCGCCGTGCGTTGCAACGCCGACGACGCACCAGCGCGGGGGTTCGGGCAGCAGTTGGAGCGCTTGTGCCAGCGAGGAGAAGACGGGGATGAAGCGCTTGCGCCCATCGAGCAACTCGCCCGCGTCCGCGCCCGCGCAGGACGAGTCGACGACGCCCGCGATCCTCCAGCGCGCGGGACCGCGCACGAGGCCATGCGCGGTCTTGGCCTCCCCGGAGCGGAAATGGCCCTCGGCCAGGACGATCGCACTCTCGAGCATGGCGCGGAGCCTAACCATCCACGGCAACTCGTCAATGCGTGCGGCTCATGGCGGCTCGGGCAGGTCAGGCGTACGCTATCCAAGTACATCCGTTTTCGGCCCCGCCCCCGGAGCCGACCCCGATGAAACGCCTGGTGCGCTTCGCCCTCGTCGCAGGGTTGGCCACGAGCGAGAGACCCTTCATGAACTTGAAATGCTTCACAGTTGCCGTACTGGCGGTGTTCCCCTGCGCATGCAGCGGGCTCCAGCCTGATTCGAACCAGCCGGCCGCGCAGGCCAAGGCGGAGCCCAAGCCCGAGCCGCAACCGGAAGCGCAGCCGATGGCCGCGCTCCAGATCCGGCCCGCGCCCGCGCAGCCGGAGCAGCCCGTCGCGGCGGCTCCCGACTCGCGCGAGGAGCGCCTCGCGGCTCTGCAGAAGGAGCAACGCGAGGCGATGAACGCGTACTACGCGGCCATCGACGCGGCGCTCGGCGACAACAAGAATCCCACCGCGGAGGAGTGGAAGAAGATCACGGAGACGGTCAAGGAGCCCGACGCGACGGGCTACGCGGCGCGCGCACAGGCGCTCGTGGACGAGGACGCGACCGACCTCACCGCCTTCAAGACGCTGCAGTGGCAGATGGACAACGCGCGCGATCCCGCGCAGTCGGACGCCGCAATGGCGCTGCTCGAGAAGCACCACATGGATCGGCCCGAGATGGGCGACATGTGCGATCGGCTCGCGCGCGGAAAAGGTGGCGAGTTGCTCGAAAAGCTGATCACGAGCTCGCCGCACCCCGAGGTGCGCGGGCGCGCTTGCCTGGCGCAGGCCGAGGGCTTGAAGAGTGACATCGAAACCGCCGACTACATCAAGGGCAAGAGTGCGGAGGAGCTGGGGGGCATGGCCGAATACCTCGGCGCCGACAAACTCGAGTCGCTCAAGACGCTCGACGCCGAAGCGACGCAGAAGCGCATCGAGTCGATCTACGAGCGCGTCGCGAGCGAGTTCGGCGACGTGAAGCTCTACGCGGGCACGAAGCGCGAGACAACGCTCGGCAGTCGCGCCGGCGCCGCGCTGTTCGAGATCCGCAATCTCGCCGTTGGCAAGCCGGCGCCGGAAATCGAGGCCGTGGACCTCGACAGCGTCGCGTTCAAGCTGAGCGACTACCGCGGCAAGGTGGTGCTGCTGGACTTCTGGGGGAATTGGTGAGGCCCTTGCCGGGCCATGTTCCCGCACGAGCGGTCGCTCGTGGAGAAGTACAAGAACGAACCCTTCGCCATCGTCGGCATCAACAGCGATTCGGACCTGGAGAAGCTCAAGGACGTGCGCACGAGCGAGAACATCAGCTGGCGCTCGTTCTGGAACGGGCCTGAAGGCACCGGCGGTCCGATCTCGACCGCGTGGAACGTGCGCGGCTGGCCGACGCTCTACATCCTCGATGCCCAGGGCACGATCCGCTACAAATCGGTCGGCGCCAACGAAGAGGCGATCGACAAGACACTCGAGGAACTCCTCGGCGAATTGCGCAGCCCCACGGGCGACGCGAAATAGCCAGCTCGCTCGCGTTGTCCGGCGGTCGGCCGCACGTCCCAGGAAGGCGTGCGGCCGCTTCTTGCCGGCCTGGGTCCGGAGGCCGTCGGCACGGAAAAACTTGCCCGGACTGGCCTTCAGTTCGGCGGCTCCGGAGACCGAACACGAGCCCGATGTCCCAGGCGTTCGTCCCTCGCGCGCTCGTCGCGCTCGCGCTGCTCGTGCCGCTCGTGTGCACGACGACAGGGTGTTCGAAGTCCGTAGACGAGCAGATCGGCAAGCCCGCGCCGGAGATCGAAGGCGAGGACCTCGATGGCGCGGAGATGACGCTCAGCGAATTTCGCGGCCAGGTCGTGCTGCTCGAGTTCTGGGGCAACTGGTGGGGACCGTGCCGCTCGCTCTACCCGCACACGCGCGCCTTCCTCGAGCGTTTCGCCGACGAGCCCTTCGCGGTCGTGGGCGTGAACAGCGACACGCAGCACGACCTGCTGCGCATGGTGATGGAGAAGCAGAAGATCACCTGGCCCTCGTTCACGAACGGCGAGAAGGGCGTGACGGGCCCGATCTCGCATGCGTGGGGCGTCAGCGAGTGGCCGACGCTGTTCGTGATCGACGCCAAGGGCGTGATCCGCTACCGCTCGACGAAACTCGACATCCCGGAGCTCGAGGAACTGCTTCCGAAGCTCTTCGAAGAGGCAGGCTCCAAGCAGGCGTCGGTGCGCTAGGCAAGGAGAACCGCGAGCGGCGGCGTCACTGCAGGATCGGCAAGCTCTGGTGCGCCTTGATCGCCAGACGCTGCGCGACCTTGCCCGCGATCTCGCGGAACCGGCCCGCGATCAGCGAATCGGGGCTGGAGACGATCACCGGGTCGCCCGCGTCGCCGCCGACGCGCACGACCGGGTTGAGCGGGACGCTGCCGAGCAGCGGGAAGCCGTGGCGCTTGGCGAGCCGCTCGGCTCCACCCTTGCCGAACACGTCGACGACGGTCGAGAAGCGGCCTTCGGAGTCGGTCGTGAGCACCGCTTCGGTCCCGCCGGTTGCAAGCCGCACCTTCGTGCCCTGCTTCGCGCCCTCGATCATGCCCTCGATCGCATAGCCCGACATGTTCTCGACGATGCCGAGGATGTCGACGTTGACCTGCTTGAACATCGAGATCGCCTTGCCGACGTCGAAGGTCGAGACCGCCTGCGGCGTCGTGACGAGCACGGCGCCCGAGAGCGGCACGATCTGAGCCAGCGAGAGCTGCGCGTCGCCGGTGCCGGGCGGCATGTCGACCAGCAGGTAGTCGAGCGCGCCCCACTCCACGTCGGCCAGGAACTGCTCGATCAGCTTGTGCACCATCGGGCCGCGCCAGATCACCGGCTTGTCCTCGTCGAGCAGGTAGCCGATCGACATGGTCTTCACGCCGTGGCGCGACTTGGGCTGCAGCTTTCCGGCCTGGCCCTCGGGCGCGCCGGAGAGGCCCATCATCATCGGGATGTCGGGGCCGTAGACGTCGCAGTCGAGCAGACCGACGCGCGCGCCGGTCGCGGCCAGCGCGACGGCGAGGTTGACCGAGACCGTGCTCTTGCCGACGCCGCCCTTGCCGCTCGAGACGGCCAGGATGTGCTTGATGTCCTTGCCGAAGTTGCGCTGCGCCTGGTTGCCGACGACGACGGCGGTCATCTCGACCAGCACGCTCGTGACGCCGGGGAGCGCGCGCAGCACGTCCTCGGCGTGCTTCTTCATCACGTCCTTCACCGGGCAGGCAGGCGTCGTGAGGTTGATCGTGACCCGGATCGCGCCATCGCAGATCGTGTGCTGCGTCACGAAGCCGAGGCTGACGATGTCCTTGTGGAGATCGGGATCCTCGATCTGGCGCAGCGCGTTGAGGATGTCGTCCTTGGTCGTCGTCTTGGACACGGTGGGGGCTCTCTGCTCTTTGGGGCGGAACGGGAACGGGGCGAATACTCTAGTTCCCACGCGCCGTGCGACAAGCGCCGGCGCCTGACATCATCCGGAGAGCCGGCTCTGGACCCGTTTCCACAGGTTCGCACCGGCCTGGGCGATCGCCTTTGCGGCGGGGGAGTGTGCCGCTTCGAGCCCGAGCGGCCGGCCGCTCGAGCCGAGTGCGCGCAGCGCCGGATCGAAGGGGATTCGGCCGAGCAGTGTCGCCCCGCGCGGGCCGCGCGCGCCCTCGTGTGCGTGCGAGAAGGTCTCGATCCGGCCCAGGACCGGCAGCGGCGTCTCGGGCGAGGAGGCATCCGCTTCGAGTGCGACGCGCACGAGCGCATCGAGGCCGAGCGCCTCGAGCCAGCTCTCGTTCTGCTCCGCGAGGGGCGCGAGGTCCACGAGCAGGAGCTCGCAGCGTCCGAAATCGATCCCATCGTCGAGCAGCGGAGCGAGCGACTGCTCGAGCAACTCGCCGCGCACCCCGGAGAGCCCACGCGCTTCCAGCCAGCGGCCGAGCGAGAAGCTCGCGACTCCGTGAACATCGATCGGGAGTCCGATCCCGTCCTGTTCGCGCGGTTCGTCCCGCGCGCCGAGTCGCCCGAGCGCGTCCGGAGCCGTCAGGTCGGCATCGAGCAGTGCGACCGAGTGCCCGCGCGAGGCGAACCACACCGCGAGCTCGACGACCAGCGCCGTCTTGCCGACGCCCGCGCGCGAACTCGCGAAGCCGAGCGCGTGCTCGATCGAAGCAAAGGCCATGAATGGACGATACGGTGCTGATCCGCGAATACGGTGCCCGGGCCGATTTTTCGCATTCAGGTCAGGGGCGTGATGCGCCGTACGAGGCGCACCAGCGCCAGGAGCAGCAGCGCGGAGGCTCCCACCATCGCGACCTGCCAGGCGTGCGGCAGGAATCCGAGCGCGACGATCAGCGTCGTCGCACACGCCGGCGGATGCTGCAATCGCAGCGCGAGCAGCAGGCCGGTCGTCGCTCCCAGGGCCAAAGCGGCCGAGGCCACGTGGTGCCAGCTCCCGCCTGCGACCAGGGTGGTCCCGCCCGCCTCGAGGCCGCAGGCCCGAAAGCAGACCCAGCCCGTCGCCGCAGCGACGAGATGCGCACCGAGGACGTTGCGCGCGCTCGCGGCCGCAAGCTCCGGGTGCGCGATCAGGATGTACGCGCTCGCGCCGAGCGCCGGGAAGAGGAAGGGCGTGTGCGTCGCGAGCGAGAGCAGTCCCAGCAGGCCGGCTACCACGCACGCCTGCAGCGCGCAGACGAGCGGACGGGAGACTGCGAGGGGCGGGGGCAGCATGATTTCCTTGCCTCTGGGCCGATTCCTTCTCGGAGACTACTCGCGCCCGCGATGGGCGGCCAGTGCGGGAACGCGTAGGGAATACGCGCTATCCTCCGCATCGAATGGTCCACCCGGAAAAACACGCCGTCTGCCTCGTCTCGGGCGGGATGGACTCGGCCGTCGCGCTGGCGGAAGCGCGCGCACAGGGCTTCGTCTGCCACGCGCTCTCGTTCGACTACGGCCAGCGCCACAAGGTCGAACTCGATGCGGCGGAGCGCGTGGCGCAGGCGCTCGGCGCCGCGGAGCGTCGCGTGGTGCGCGTCGATCTCTCGGAGATCGGCGGCTCGGCTCTGACCGACGTGCTGCTCGTGCCGAAGGACCGTTGCGAGGCCGACATCGGCAAGGGCGTGCCCGCGACCTACGTACCAGCGCGCAACACGGTCTTCCTCGCGGTCGCGCTCGGATGGGCGGAGGTGCTCGGCGCGCGCGATCTCTTCGTCGGCGTCAACGCGCTCGACTACTCGGGCTACCCCGACTGCCGCGCGGAATTCCTGCGCGCCTTCGAGGAGCTCGCGCGCGTCGCGACCGCAGCGGGCACGGAACAGGGCGCGCGCTTCCACGTGCACGCGCCGCTGCTCGAGCTCAGCAAGGCCTCGATCGTGAAGCGCGGGATCGTGCTCGGCGTCGACTTCTCGATCACGCACAGCTGCTACGACCCGCTCGTGCATGGCGACCAGATCGGCGCCTGCGGCCGCTGCGACGCGTGCCTGCTGCGCAAGAAGGGCTTCCTCGAAGCCGGCGTGCCCGACCCGACCCGCTACGCGTGAAAAAACCAGCCCGCCTGGTTTTTTGACGGTCCTCGAAGGCCGCACGTCACGCGAGCTCCGTGCACGTGTCGCAGGCGCGAGGCGCCAGCGTCGAAAAACCAGGCGGGCTGGAATTTTCACGCCGAGGGCTCGTCCAGAGCGGCCCCATCGACGGATCCCAATCCATGAGGCTTGCCATGAACACTGTCCTTTCCGTTCTCCTCTTCGCGGTCACCAGTTGCCTGCTCGGCCCGAGTCCGGTGCCGATCCAGGCGCAGCTCGGCACGCCTTCCGAGTTCTTTCCCGAGCCCAAGTCGGGCCTCTCGATCCAGACCGGCGTGGAGAAACCGCTGCGCCTCAGCGAGCTCCTCGGCGAGTTCTCGCACGCGACCGGAATGACGATCGTCACCGACGAGGTGACGCGCCGCATGCTCGATTCGAGCTGCGGTCTCAACCAGGACGTCGAGGTTCCGCCGAACCAGGTCTACGGCTTCACCGAGAGCGTGCTCTCCTACCACGGTTTCCAGCTCTACCACCTGCGCTCCGAAGCGCCGCGGCTGCTCGGCGTGACGCACCCGCGCGCGCAGGGCGGCACCTCCGGTCCGATCAAACCGGTGTACGTTCCCGCCGACGCGCTCGAGCGCTGGACGGGACACCCGGCGTTCCTGGTGCAGACCGTGCTCACGCTCCCGAATCTCGACGTGCGCACGCTCTCGAACAGCTTGCGGCAGGTCTTCGACGACTCACGCGCGCAGCAGATCGTGCCGATGGGGAACTCGAATTCGGTGCTGATCACAGGCTCCGCGGCTTCGGCCGCGAACCTGGTCGAGATGCTGCGCCACGCCGACGAGGAGGCCGCGCGCGCGCCCAAGCCCGCGGCTCCGGTTCCTACGCAGGTCCCGCCCGCGCAAGCTCCCGCGCCGAAGTAGAGGCGGGCTTGCGGTTGAAGCGCACAGCGCGGGAAGGCTAGGCTCAGCCCCGCTTGCTGACCCTGCTCCTCTCCTGCGTCCTCGGCCTCGCTCAGGCTCCCGCCCTGGACGAGGCCGCGCGCACGCTCGCGCTGCTGCGCCGGCCGGAGAGTGACCTGCGCTTCGAAGGTCCCGGCGCGAACGAGCGCATCCGTCTCGTGAAGCCGCTGCTCGAGGCCTACGCGGGCGCGCTGGGGTGGAAGCTCGAGTTCGCGCAAGGACTCGACGCCGAGCTCGCGAAGACCCAGACCGGCCTCTCGCTGCCCGGATCGATCGCGAGCGACAACGTGCACGCGCTCGTGCAGACCATCGCGCGCGTGCGCGGCCTGTGCTTCCGGCTCGAGGCTACCGCGCAGGGCACGAGCCTCGCCGTCGAGCGCGTGGCGAGCGCGAGCAGCGCCGGCAAGCGCGGCATCACCACCGCTCGCGAGCTCCTTCCGGCCTGGAGCGAGCACCCCGCCTTCGTGCTCACGGTCGAGTGGCCGCACGCGAAAGAGGGCAGCGCGGAGCTCTGCGCACGCATGCGCACACTGCTCGACGCCTGCGCCGGGCGCACCGACGTGCGCTGCAGCGAGTCGGGTGCGCTCGAGTTCACGGGCTCGTCCGCCGACCTCGGTTTCGTCTTCGACGCACTCAGCAACGGCCCCGCCGCGGCGCGCGGCCTGGAAACCACGAGCTTCCCGCCCGATCCGAACACGCCCGAGGGGCGCGCAGCAGCCGTTCTGCCTGTGAGCCTGCGTGTCGACTTCCCCGCGCGCGATGTGCCGCTCTCGCTCTACGGCGGTGGCGAACCCCCGAACGAGCTCGAGGTCGTGCAGGAATTCGGCCGCTGGGACTCGCGCCCGCTGCTCTTTGTCTCCGCGGCGACGCGCCCCGCGCTCGAGGCGAACCCCGGCGGTGCCGATCTGCCCACGTCGGTGCCCGCTGCCTGGGCGCACGAGTTCATCTCGGGACTGCTCGCCGATTCGGGGTGCACGCTGCGACCACTCCCCGTTGTCAGCCCGGTCGTGTGGGCGATCGAGCGGAATCCGGAGCAGGGCGCGCCGCGCCTCGACCTCGCAGGCGTGCCGACGATCGCGCTCGACGAGCTCGGATCCGCCGCGCACCTGGCCGCGACGCGCTTCCAGTGCTTCGTGCGTCTGCCGCGCCTCTCGGCCGAGCAACGCGCGCTGATCAGCGCACTCGACTCCCCCGACGAGCGGGCCCCGTTCTGGATCACCGAGCTCGACGAACCCGGCGTCTACAGCGTGATCGGCACCCCGCGCGCGATCACGAGCGCCGTGCTGGCGCTGCGGCTCTCGCTCACGCCGCCGAAGCCGCGCTGAGCGACGCAAGGCGGTCCTGCGTCTTTCGCCGGCCGCGTGAATCGCGCATCCTGTGCGCATGAGCGCACCGACACGCACCCTGCACGCGAGCGAAACTCCCGCCTCGACCGATGATCCGCGCGTGCTCGCCTTCGCGCGTCTGCTGGGCGTCGTCGATCGCCTGCGAGGCGAAAACGGCTGTCCCTGGGACAAGAAGCAGACTGTCGCCTCGATGGCGAAGTACTTGGTCGAGGAATCCTACGAGGCGCTCGAGGCGGTCGAGCGCAAGACCGACGCCGACGTGGCCGAGGAGTGCGGCGACTTGATGATGGTGATCGCGCTCGTCGCGCGCATCGCCGAGGAAGGCGGCCGCTTCGACATGGCGACGATCGGCCACGGCGTCAGCGACAAGCTCGTGCGGCGCCACCCGCACGTCTTTGGCGAGGTCGTCGCCCACGACGCGGAGACGGTGCTGGCGAACTGGGAGGCGATCAAGCAGGAGGAGCGCAAGGGCAAGCAAGAGGACGCGAGCGCGCTCGCCGGCGTCCCGCTCGCGCTGCCCGCGTTGCAGCGCGCGGCGCGCGTCTCGAGCAAGGCGATCTCCGCCGGATTCAAGTGGTCGAGCCCCGCGGGCGCGCTCGCAAAGGTCGAGGAGGAGATCGGCGAGCTCGTCGAGGCCCTCGCGGCGAGCGGGGGGAAACGCGACGAGAAGGTCGAGCACGAGCTCGGCGACGTGTTGCTCGCGGGCGCCTTCCTCGGGAGCTACCTCGATCTGGACCCCGAGGCGCTCTGCCGCAAGGCGCTGGTGCGTTTCGAGGGGCGCTTCCGCAGCATGGAGCAGGACCTGCCCGGCCCGATGAAGGAGCAACCGCTCGACGTGCTGATGGCGGCCTGGGAACGAGCCAAAGCGGCGCGCGGCCCGGCCGCCCCCCCCCCCCCGCTGCCCTGCCCGGGCGGGGGGCGCGGCCGGGGGAAGCCGCCCCCGGGGCGCCGGCGCCGCGCCGGCGAGGCGGGCTGACGGTTCCATGGCTGCGCCTGCCTGCACGGCGGGGGGGGGGGTGGGGGGGGGGGGGGGGGGGGGGGGGGGGGGGGGGGGGCGGGGGGGGGGAGGGGGGGGGGGGGGGGGGGGTGGAGGGGGGGGGGGGGGGGGGGGGGGGGGGGGGGGGGGGGGGCGGGCCCGCCCGCGCGGCGGCCGCGGGTTGGGCCGGGGCGGCCGGGGGGGGGCCGCCCCGGGGCGGGGGTTGCGGGCCGTGTTGGGGGGCGGGGCGGGGGGGGCGCGGGTGGGGGGGGGGGGGCGGGGGGGGGGGGGAGGGGGGGGGCGGGGGGGGGCGGGGGGGCGGGGGGGGGGGGCGGGGGGGGAGGGGGGCCCGGGGCCGCGGCGCGCGGGCCGGCGGGCCCGCGGGCGGGGGGCCGGGGGCGGCGGCCGGGGCGGGGTGAGGGGGGGGGCCTCGCGTCCTGCACGGGATGTGCAAAGGCCGGCGCTCGCGCGGGATTGTCCGTGGCGGCCCCCGTCGGGCGAGGTACTCCGGGACCTCCTCCGAACCCTCAGGATTCGCCATGAGCCTCATTCTGCTCGCATGTTCTGTCCTCGCCGGCGACCAGCTGCTCGTCGGCTCCTACAACTCCGACAGCGTCGCGCGTCACGACGCCGCGACCGGCGCCTGGATCTCGAACTTCGCGGCTGGAGGCCAGGACGGCGTGCTCGGAATGGACATCGGTCCCGACGGCGCGCTCTACGTGGCGAGCGAGATCGGCAACACGGTCGAGCGCTTCGACGCGCACACGGGCGCGCACCTCTCGACCTTCCTCTGGGACGATCCCTCGACCGTGGTGAACGAGCTCGGGGGTTTGGTCGAGCCTTGCGGTGTGCTCTTCGGGCCCGAGGGCGAGCTGTACGTGACGAGCTTCCTGCAGGACGCGGTCTACGAGTTCGACGGATTGGGCGGCGCGTTCCGACGCATCCTCGTCCCGAGCGCGAGCGGGGGACTCAACGGCCCCGACGCGGGCATCGCGATCGGTCCCGACGGCGCGCTCTACGTGCCGAGCTACTGGAACAACACGGTCAAGCGCTACGACCGCGTCAGCGGCGCGTACCTGGGCAACTTCGTCGTGCCGACCGGCTCGGGGCTGCAGCGGCCACGCACGATCCGTTTTCCGGGCGACGGCTTCGCCTACGTCGCGAGCGAGGGCAACGACCGCGTGCTGCGCGTCGAGGCCTTCACGGGCGCGTTCATCAACGCGATCGTGATCGACGATCCGCTGACGACGCAGAACGAGACCGGCGGCCTCGACGGGCCCACGGGGCTGGCCTTCGGGACGGACGGGCGCATGTACGTCGCCAGCGGCAACACGAACTCGGTCCTGCGCTACGACGTGTCGAACGGCGCCTTCGTCGACGTCTTCGTCGCCCCGGGCAGCGGCGGGAGCTCGTTCCCGACCTCGCTCCTCTTCCGCCCCGACGTGCGCGTCTACGGCACGCGCACGCCGAACTCCTGCGGCCGCGGCGCGACGCTCGCGCTGCAGGGATCCTCGAGCCTCGCGGCGCAGTCGGCCCGACTCGAGCTCGCGGGCGCGCCGCCCGGCGAGCCCGTGCTCTTTTTCTACGGCGCCGCGCCGGCACAGCTGCCCTTCGGCGATGGACAGCTGCTCGTGCAGCGCCATCCGATCCGGCGCCTCGCGTTCAGCCAGGCCGACGCCTTCGGCCGCGCGCAGCACTGGATCGACTTCGTGGGCGCGGCGGCCTCGAGCTTGCCCTTCCAGGCCGGTTCCTCGCGCTTCTTCCAGTGCTGGACGCGCGACCCCGCAGGCCCGCTCGGCAGCGGGTTCAACTTCTCGACCGCGCTCGAGTGGACCTTCGCGCCCTGAGCGCACTTGCCTTCCGCGGCGGCCCATGGCAATCTGCTTTACGGCATAGAGCAGGCCGCGCGGCGCCCCAGCGTGAAAAAACCAGGCGGGCTGGTTTTTTGACGCTGGCCCAGGGAGAGAGAACGAAGCATGACGCACCTCGTCCAGACCAACGACCTCTACCGTTTCCACGAGCAGGATGGCCAGAAGACCGCGATCCTGCGCGGCGTCGACCTGGTCGTCTCCGAGCGCGAGTTCGTGTGCGTGATGGGGCCGAGCGGCTCGGGCAAGTCGACGCTGCTGCACCTCATCTCGGGCCTCGACCAGCCCTCGGCGGGCAAGGTCTGGCTCGCCGGCGCGAACCTCGAGGAGCTCTCGCAGTCCGAGCGCACGCTGCGCCGCCGCCGCTCGGTCGGCTACGTGTTCCAGTTCTTCAACCTGCTGCCGAGCCTGTCTGTGATGGAAAACGTCGGCCTGCCGCTCTCGATCGCGGGCGGCCATCCCGAACGCGAGCGCGCGCGCATCCTGGCGCTGCTCGACCGGCTCGGGCTCAAGGAGCGCGCGCACGCGCTGCCGCACCAGCTCTCCGGCGGCGAGATGCAGCGCACCTCGATCGCGCGCGCGCTCGTCGGCGGGCAACCGCTGATCCTGGCCGATGAGCCGACGGGAAATCTCTCGCAGAAGGCGGGGCTGGAGGTGATGCAGCTCCTGCGCCGGGCGGTGGACGAGGACAAGCGCTCGGTACTGCTCGTCACGCACAACCCCAGGGACGCGTGCTTCGCCGATCGCGTGCTGTTCCTCGTGGACGGCGCGATCGTGAAGGAGCCGGTGCTGAAGGGCCCCGGCTTGAAGGTCGAGGACGTGCACGCGGCGCTGGCGCAACTCGAGATCTGATGTCCCTCGTCCGCACCATCGCCGGCACGAGCCTGCGCAAACGCCCGGGCCGCACGCTCTTCTCGATCCTCGGCGTGGGCCTGGGCATCGCGGTTGCGATCGCGGTCTTCGTGCTCGACCACGACACGGTGCTCGGGCTCTCGCTGCCCGGCCTCACCGACTGGAAGCCGGCGCTCGAGGTGCGGCCGACGAAGGGGCTCGAGGATCCGCGCAGCGATCTGGAGCACACCGCGGGCGTCGCAGGCGTGGCGGCCTTCTTCCAGAACGAGGTCAGCCTGCGGCGCGCGCAGCCGAGCGGCGAGGGCGTCGGCAGCGACACGGACCGCGTGAAGGAGAACGCTCCCGGCGGCGAGGAGCGCGTCGTGGCGCGGCTCTTCGCGATCGAGTCCAAGGGCACGGCGCAGCTCGATGCGTACCGCGTGGACCAGGGGCGCGATCTCGAGCCCTCGGCGCAGGAGCGCGAGGTGCTCGTCGGCACGGAGCTCTCCGAGGCGCTGCATCTGGTGCCCGGCGACGTGCTGCTGCTCTCGCGGCCGCCGCAGCAGCCGCGCATGGGCTGCGTCGACGGCGTGGTGAAGGCGCTCGATCCGAACGAGACGATCGAGGTGCCGGTCGAGGAGCGCTTCACGGTCGTGGGCGTGCTCGCGCGCGAGAAGCTCGGTCAGCGTTCGAAGGGCATGCTCGCGGTGGTCGACTACGGCTGGGGCAAGGAGCTCTACCGCGGCACGAGCCTCGCGCCGGTCTACTGGGTGCGGCAGAACCCGCAGGTCGACGTCGAGAACCTGAAGAAGAGCCTCGCGGGGAGCTACTCCTACCAGCTCAACAAGAGCGTGCTGATCGGCGCGGCGGCGCAGGAGCGCGCGTTCCGCAACGGCGTGCGACTGGCGGGCCTGCTGGCGCTGGTGCTCGGGCTGTACGTGATCTTCCACACGCTCTCGATCGCGCTGGTCGAGCGCGTGCGCGAGATCGCGACGCTGCACGCGCTGGGCACCTCGCGCGCGCAGATCACGCGCATCTTCCTCTTCGAGGCCTGCGTGATCTCGGTCTGCGCGGCGGCGCTCGGCATCGGCGGGGGACTCGGCCTGGCGCGCGCGTCGCTGCTCGCGGGCATCACCACGCTCGGCACCGGGCACCGCATCGAGCTCTTCGTCGTGCCCTGGCCGACGGTGCTCGGCCTGGCGGGCATCGGTCTGGTGGTCGCGCTGCTCGGCTCGGTCTACCCGCTCTTGCGCGCACGCCAGGCGAGCCCGGTCGCGGCGCTGCGCGGCGAGGCGCCCAGCGAGTACGCGGGCGTGGCGCGCGGCTTCCACCTCTTCGCGGCGCTGCTGCTCGCCGTGCTGCTGCCCGCGCTGTACTTCGTCGTCGTGCCGGTCGTGGGCGAGGCGCAGGGCGTGCTCGTCGGCGCCGTGCTCGCGGCGGTGGGCATGCTCGCGCTGCTCGTCGTGCTGCCGCTGCTCGTGCCGGGCCTCGTGCGCACGCTTTCGAAACTCGTCTCCGTGCCGCTCGCTCGTGCCTGGACTTTTTCGGGCCGCATGGCGGCCTTCGCGATCCGCGAGAGCGGCTCGCGCATCGCGGTCAGCGCCGCCGCGATCGCGCTCGTCGCCTCGGCCTTCGTCGGATTGAAGGGCATGACCGCCAGCCTGCGCGGCGAGATCGTCGTCTGGGCGCAGGAGGCGCTGGTCGACAAGGTCTACCTCTCGCGCATGCCGCCCACGCCGCTGGCGACGCTCAAGCAGCACCTGATGAAGTTCCCCGGCGTGCTCGCGATCGAGACCGGCAGCGCGCGCAGCTACTCGCCCTTCCTGCTGCTCGGCATGCGCGCGGCCGAGCTCGCGAAGTACGGCCCGCTCGCGGAGGATCCCGAGCTCGCGGCGAAGTTCGCGCGCGGCGAGGGCCTCGTGCTCTCGCGCCAGCTCGCGCGGCAACTCGACTACAAGAAGGGGGACCGCGTGCACGTCTCCAACGCCGCCGGCGACGTGCAGGACCTCGAGGTGCTCGCGATCAGCGACGCGTACGGTTATTTCCCGCACCCCGACGAACGCTTGTACGGCGTCGTCGGCGACGTGTTCAGCCACCGCGCCTTCTACCTCGACGTGGTCAACCTCACCGAGTGCTCCGTCGTGCTCGCGCCCGGCACGGATCCGGACGTGGTCAAAGCCGCCGTGCGCGAGATGTGGCCCCAGATCGACATCCTGCGCTACGAGCCCGGCCCGATGCTGCTCGCGCTGCACTTGGACGACCTCGAGCGCGACTTTCGCCTGTTCGACTTGATCCTCGGGATGACCGCGCTGCTCGCGGGCTTGGGCGTGTTGAACGGCCTGCTCCTCAGCGCCCTCGAACGCACGAAGGAACTCGGCGTGCTCAAGGCGCTGGGCGCCGGCAGGCGTCAGATCGCCGGGATGGTGCTGTGCGAGTCCTTCGTCGTCGGCGTGATCGGCGGCCTCGTCGGCACCGCGCTCGGCGCCGGGCTGACGCCCGTGATCGTGCGCGCGCTGGAGGGCCTGTCGGGTCTGGACCTGCCCGATGTGAGCGCCGGGCTCTGGCTCCTGTGGGTGCCGCTGGGGTCGGTCGCGCTGGCCGTGCTCGCGGCACTCGTGCCCATCCTCCGGATGAACCGCACCGACCCCGTGGCGGCCGTGCGGACCGGCTAGGGAGGGCCCAAGGTGTCTGTGCTTGCCCTGCGGCGGCGGGTCGGTATACTCCCCGCCCTCACAACGCGGGGACGTAGCTCAACTGGTTAGAGTACCGGCCTGTCACGCCGGTGGTTGCGGGTTCGAGTCCCGTCGTCCTCGCCACTTTCCGCTTGCGGGCGACGGGTGGGTGACTGCGGGTCGCGAATGACTCGGCAGAGGCGCCCCTGCGCTCTGCCTGGCTCGAGGGGCGGATGCTTCCTTCCCGAACGGGGGACGTAGCACGAAGGTGCAGGACCGTAGGAGGTACTGCTCCCATTTCCCTCTCTCCGGAATCGGGTGTCCCATCCGATCAGCGCGTGGAGATCGCGCCTCCCCGGTGCGCCGTCCACGCATGCAAAACGGTCCCCCCGATACTGTCGTCCGACTTTTCGCCATCGCCGAGCGTCTGCGCAACGATCCCAAGGGGTCGGCGCCCGCGCTCGAGGATGCGCGTTTCCTGGACGAGCTGCGTGCGCAGGCCGGGAAGCCGGGGAATCCGCTCGAGACGCTGTTGCAGCTGTGCTCGCGCGGCGCGGAGAGTCTGCCGACTCATCCCGATGCAAAGCTCGGCGACACGCTGACGCGCGCCATCGGGTACGTCGCGAAGTTCATCGACAAGGACGGCGCCTGCGGGACGAGGGTCCTCGAGCAGGCGAGCGAGCGCCTCCTGGACATCCTCGGGGTCGGAGTGAGCGCAGCCGCGCCACCGAGCGCGAGTGCGGCGGCTCCGGTCTCGACGGGCTCTGCGAACGCGACGCTCGACGACGCGGCCTCGCTGCTCTTGATGATCAGCGCGGCAGACAAGGACCAGATCGCGCGCCTCTCGATCATGCTCGACGGGCTGGCGCAGGACTCGAGCGATGCGGAGCAGCGCGAATGCCTGCGCGAAGCGGCGCAACAAAGCCGCCTGGCGATCGGCAGCGACGCGATTCGCGCGCAAGAGCTGCTCGACCGCGCAGGGCAACTGCTCGAGTGCGCCGCGAACAGCCTGCGCGACCAGCGCGAGGCGAATGCGGCCGCGAAAGTCGCTGCTCAAGCTCAGGTACCCGCGGCACCCGCAAAGCCCGCGGCCCCCGCAAAGCCCGCCGCGCTCGCGAAACCCGCCGCGCCGGCGCCGGCTGCCGCACCCGCGCCGAGCGCACAGCCCGCGCCGAGTGCACCTGCAAACAGTGCCCCCGCGCCGCACAAGAAGCCCGAGCTCGGCTCGCAGCCCGCGATCGAGGCCTTGCCGGCCGACGCGGACCTCGAATTGCTCGGCGGATTCATCGTCGAGAGCCGTGAAAACCTCGAGGGCGCCGAGTCCTCGTTGCTGTCGCTCGAGACCAACCCGGACGACATGGAATCGGTCAACACCGTGTTCCGTGCGTTCCACACGGTCAAGGGCTCCGCGGCCTTCCTCGGGTTGAAGTGCATGAGCGAGTTCGCGCACAGGGCCGAGGGCCTGCTGGCGCGCATGCGCGAGCGCGAGATCCGCTGCGTCGACCACTACGCCGAGCTCGCGCTGCTCTCGTGCGACATGCTCAAGACGCTGCTCGACGCGACCGAGACCGCGCTCGAGACCAAGGAGATCCGCGCGCCCGACGGCGTGTGGGACCTCTCCTACCTGCTCGAACACCCCGACGAGGCGCAGCGCCACAAGCGTCAGTCGTTCCAGCCGCCGGCCGAGGCGAGCGCCGAGGAGGCGATCCCCTTCGGCGAGCCCGAGCCTCCGAGCGCAGCCGCGCCCGCCGTGGCTGTCTCCGAGCGCGAGGCGACGCCTCCCGAGGTGAAGCCCGCGGCCGAGGAGAAGAGCGCTGCGCGCGGCGGGCAGGATGCGGGCGTCGAATCCACTGTGCGCGTGCGCACTGACCGCCTCGACCGCCTGATCAACATGGTCGGCGAGCTCGTGATCGCGCAGTCGATGGTCGCGCAGGACGAGCTGATCCGCTCCTCGACGCAGCACGACCTGCTCAAGAAGGTCGGCCGCGCGGGCAAGATCGTGCGCGAGCTGCAGGACCTGTCGCTCTCGCTGCGCATGGTCCCGCTCAAGCAGACCTTCACCAAGATGATCCGCATCGTGCGCGACGTCGCGCGCAAGAGCGGCAAGGACGCGGTCCTCATCGCGCACGGAGAGGACACCGAGATCGACCGAAACATGGTCGACGAGCTTTCCGACCCGCTGGTGCACATGGTGCGCAACGCGGTCGACCACGGCATCGAACCGCCCGAGGTGCGTCTGGCCGCGGGCAAGCCGGCCCACGGCACGGTCAACCTGCGCGCCTACCAGTCCGGCGGCAACGTCGTGGTCGAGATGCAGGACGACGGCCGCGGCATGAGCCGCGACAAGCTGCTCAAGAAGGCGATCGAGAAGGGCCTGGTCGAGAGCGACCGCGGCATGAGCGACGCCGAGGTCTACAACCTGATCTTCGCGCCCGGCTTCTCGACCGCGGACAAGGTCACGGACGTCTCCGGCCGCGGTGTCGGCATGGACGTCGTGCGCCGCAACATCGAGGCCATCAAGGGCCGCGTCGAGATCACCACCGAACTCGGACGCGGCACGACCTTTCGCATCTTCCTCCCGCTCACGCTCGCGATCACCGACGGCATGCTCGTCAAGGTCGGCGACGAGCGCTTCATCGTTCCGATCACCAGCATCCGGCTGTCGTTCCGCCCGACGCGCGAGCAGCTCTCGACCGTCGTCGGCACAGGCGAACTCGTGATGCTGCGCGGCGAACCGATCGCCATCGCGCGCCTGCACGGGCTGCTCGGATGCGGCAACGCGGTCAGCGACCCGACGCAGGGACTGCTCGTCATCGTCGATGCCGGACACCGGCCGCTGGCGCTGCTCGTCGACGCGCTGCTGGGCCAGCACCAGGTCGTCGCCAAGACGCTCGGAGCGCGCGTGCAGCGCGTGCCCGGCATCTCCGGCGGCGCGATCCTGGGCGACGGCTCGGTCGGACTGATCCTCGACCCTGACGGGCTCGCGAAGCTGACGCTCGCGGGCGCCATGAACCCCGGCCGCGAGGCGCAAGCGTTCGCGACTGCGATCTGAACCTCGAAAGACACACGTCCATGAACCCGCAAACCGCCACCAAGCCCAAGCTCGAGGCCCTCGCCGGCAAGTACCTGACCTTCTTCCTGGGCGAAGAGGAGTACGGCATCGAGATCCTCAAGGTGCAGGAGATCATCGGCCTGCTGAAGATCACGCCGGTCCCGAACACGCCCAAGCACATGCGCGGCGTGATCAACCTGCGCGGCAAGGTCATCCCGGTCGTCGACATCCGCGAGCGCTTCGGCATGAGCGCGGTCGAGGCGACCAAGCAGACCTGCATCATCGTCGTGCGCTCGGGCGAAGCGGAGATCGGCACGGTGGTCGACCGCGTTTCGGCCGTGGTCAGCATCAAGGCGGGCGAGATCGAGGAGACGCCGCCGATGGGCGCGCGCGTCGACACGAGCTGCCTGCTCGGCATCGGCAAGACCGAGGGCCGCGTGCGGCTGCTGCTCGACATCGAACGTGTGCTCGCAGACGTGGGCGAAGCCGCTTCCTCGCCCACAGCCATCCAGGCCTGATCGTGCTCGCAAACACGAAAACACACCCGCATTCGGAAGGAAACTGAAGTGAACATCCTGCGCAACCTGTCCATCGGAGCGAAGCTCGCGGTCCTCGGCGGACTGCTCATCGCGATCACGCTCGTCGTCGGCGGCCTCGGCTACAAGAGCGAGTTGGAGCTCGAGGGGAGTCTCACCCAGTTGACGGACGTCAATCTCCCCGCCGTACACGCGATGACCCTGGCAGACATGCAGCACGAGGGCCTGCGCGGAGTGGCCTACTGCTCGATCTACCGCGGTGCCGCCGGCGCGGCGGAGAACACGAAGACCTTTGAGGAGGTCGCGGGCGAGATGCGCAAGCATATCGCCGCGGTCCAGGCGCTTCCGATCGATCCGGCCTCCACCAAGGCCGTGGGGGAGGTCGCGCCCGTCATCGAACAGTACATCGCTTCCGTCGGCGCGCTCGTGACCGCGGTCAACGCGGGCCAGAAGGGCGACGCGGAACTCGCGGAGGTGGATCGCTTCTTTCACCAGCTCGAGACCTCGCTCGACGGCGCGGCCGACACGATCGAACAGCAGGCCGAGGCCAACCAGCACGAGGCGCACGCGATCGCCAGCGCCGACGAGAAGCTGCTGCTCGGGGTGATCCTCGGCGGCGTCCTGCTCGCGACCGGTCTTGCGTGGATGATCACGCGCGCGATCAAGCAGCCTCTCAAGGAGGCCACGAATTGCGCGCAGCGCATGGCGCTGGGCGATTTCTCCTCCAAGGTCGAGTACCAGTCGAAGGACGAGCTCGGCCGCCTGGCTGATTCGTTCCGCGGCCTCACGGCGTATGTGCTGGAGATCTCGTGCGCGGCCGATGGGCTCGCGCACGGCAAGCTCGACTCGAAGATCAATCCGCGCTCGGAGCACGACCTGCTCTCGCGCAACTTCCAGCAGATGCAGCACTCGCTCGACACACTCGTGCGCGAGCTGGACTCGCTGATCGTCTCGGCGCGCGACGGGCAACTCTCGCAGCGCGCGGCCGGCGCCGGCCTCGACGGAGCCTACAAGCACCTGGTCGAGGGCCTCAACTCGCTGCTCGCCGCGGTCGGCGAGCCGATCGAGGAGTCGGCCGGCGTGCTCGAGAAGGTCGCGCAGCGCGATCTCACGGCGCGCATGCTGCGCGAGTACAAGGGCGACTTCGAGCGCATCAAGCTCGCGGTGAACACGGCCACGAACAACCTGGGCGAGAGCCTGTCGCAGGTCTCCGGCGGCGCGGACCAGGTGACGGCGGCCTCGAACGAGATCAACTCGTCGAGCCAATCGCTCGCGCGCGGCGCATCCGAGCAGGCCAGCGCGCTGGAGGAGATCTCCGCCAGCCTGCAGGAGATCCGCTCGATGTCGATGCAGAACACGGCCAACTCGCACGAGGCGCGCACGCTGGCCGACAGCGCGACCACCAGCGCCGAGAAGGGCAGCGGCAACGCCGCGCTGCTCTCCGACGCGATGGGCCGCATCAAGAAGTCGAGCGAAGAGACCGCCAAGATCGTGAAGACGATCGACGAGATCGCCTTCCAGACGAACCTGCTCGCGCTCAACGCCGCGGTCGAAGCCGCGCGCGCGGGCGACGCAGGCAAGGGCTTCGCGGTCGTCGCCGAAGAGGTGCGCAACCTCGCCATGCGCTCGGCCGAGGCCGCGCGCACGACGGGCGAGCTGATCAGCTCCTCGCGCGCGCAAGCCGACGAGGGCTGGAAGCTCAACAACGAGGTGCACTCGAACCTGACCGAGATCGCCGCCGGCATCAAGAAGGTCAGCACCGTGATGGGCGAGATCGCGGCGGCCTCCGAGCAGCAGTCGAGCGGCGTGGGCCAGGTGTCCACGGCGGTCGAGCAGCTGAACCAGGTCACGCAGACCAACGCAGCGAGCTCGGAAGAGACCGCCAGCGCCGCCGCCGAACTCTCGGCGCAGGCCGACGAGCTGCGCACGCTCGTCTCGAGCTTCACGCTCGAGCAGGGAACGAACCCGTGCGCAGCCGCAGCCGAGCGCTGCGGCGAAGAAGTCGCATGCGCCCGCCCCCGTGCGCGCGCCGCTGCCCGCGCAGAAGCGCGCCGCGCCCCCGGCGCGGTCCGCCTCCGCGAACAAGCCCGTCGCGGTCGGAGCCGAGAAGCTCCCGACCGGCAAGGCGGGCAGTGCCGAGGACTTCATCCCCTTCGGCGACGACAAGGACGAGGCCACGCTGCGCTCGTTCTGAACCAAAAACAAGCCGCTCCCACCCACTCCGTCACAAGCCGCCGATCTGGCGGGCGATCCCCATGCGCGTTTCCACCAAGCTCATCTCGCTCTTCCTGGCCTTCGGCGTCGTGCCGCTGGCAGTCGTCAGCCTCTCGGTCGAGCACGAATCGGGCGACCTCGTCGTGAAGACCGGCGGTGCGTTGCAATCGAACGCGACGGCGATCTGCGACAAGATCGACCGCAACCTGTTCGAGCGCTACGGCGACGTACAGGCCTTCGGGATCAACTCCGCGGTGACCGATCGCGAGCACTGGTACGCGCCGGGCGAGGCGGCAAACCCGATCGTGGGGGTGATGAACCGCTACGTCGACACCTATGACCTCTACTACCTGACGATCTTCGTCGATCCGCAGGGCAAGGTCATCGCCGTCAACGACAAGGACAACGACGGCAAGCCGATCGACACGAGTGCGATCTACGCGCGCAACTACAAGGACGCGCCCTGGTTCCAGGCCTGCGCGCGCGGCGAGTTCACCACCAAGATGGCCTTCAGCGCCGCCGAGAACCAGGCGGCGAGTGGAACCTTCATCGAGGACGTCAACTACGACAAGGACGTCCAGTCGAGCTACTCGGGCGACGACGGGCTGGCGATCGGCTTCTCCGCGCCCGTGTACGAGGGTGACAAGGTCATCGGGTACTGGACGAACCGCGCGAAGTTCTCGCTGGTCGAGGAGATCTTCGACTCGGCCTACGCCGCCGCGAAGGCCGCCGATGCGCCGGACATGGAGTTCACGCTGCTCGACTCGCAGGGCCGCGTGCTGGTCGATCTCGATCCTGCCGACACGGGCTCCGAGCGCGTGAAGCGCGATCCCGCGGTGCTCCTGAAACTCAACCTGGCGCAGGCCGGTAGCGAGGCCGCGAAGGACGCGGTCGCGGGCGAATCAGGCAACTGCACAGCGGTCAACTCGCGCACCAAAATTGAACAGGTCGCGGGCTACGCGCACCTGCGCGGCGCGCTGGGCTACCCGGGCATGAACTGGTCCGTGCTCGTGCGCCAGCCGTACGAGACGGCCTTGGCGGAGGTGATCAACATCCAGCACGGTGTGCTGTGGACCGGCGGCATCGCCGCGCTCGTGATCCTTGCGCTGGGCTGGTGGATCGGCCGGCGCTTCAGCGCGCCGCTGGTCGAGATGTCCTCCAAGGCCAAGCTGATCGCCACGGGCGACACCGCCCAGGTCATCGCGCACACCGCCAAGGACGAGGTCGGCGAGCTGGCCGAGTCCTTCCGCTCGATCGTCGGCTACCTGCAGGAAGTCTCGGGTTCGGCCCAGGCCATCTCGCAGGGCCGCCTGGACGTCGAGATCAAGCCGCGCTCGGAGCGCGACACGCTTTCGAAGAACTTCCTCGGCGTGCAGGACGCGCTCAAGGAGCTCGTCCGCGGATCGGAACAGACGATCAACGCGGCAAAGAACGGCCGCCTCTCGGAGCACGTCGACGCCGGCAAGCTCGAGGGCGCGTACCGCGCGCTGCTCGAGGGCCTCAACTCGCTGCTCGCCACGGTGCGCGCACCGATCGACGAGTCTGCGAACGTGCTCGAGCGCGTCGCGCAGCGCGACCTCACGGCGCGCGTCGAGCGCACCTACGAGGGCGACTTCGACCGCATCAAGCAGGCCCTGAACACGGCCACGAGCAACCTCCAGGAGAGCCTGGTCCAGGTCGCGAGCGGTGCGGACCAGGTGACAGCCGCGTCGGGCGAGATCAACTCGGGCAGCCAGTCGCTCGCGCGCGGCGCGTCCGAGCAGGCCAGTGCGCTGGAGGAGATCTCCGCCAGCCTGCAGGAGATCCGTTCGATGTCGATGCAGAACACGGCCAACTCGCGCGAGGCGCGCGCGCTGGCCGAGACCTCGACCACGAGCGCCGAGAAGGGCAGCGGCAATGCGCAGCGGCTGTCCGAGGCGATGGGCCGCATCAAGCAGTCGAGCGAGGAGACGGCCAAGATCGTGAAGACGATCGACGAAATCGCCTTCCAGACGAACCTGCTCGCGCTCAACGCCGCGGTCGAGGCTGCGCGCGCAGGCGACGCGGGCAAGGGCTTCGCGGTCGTCGCCGAAGAAGTGCGCAACCTCGCCATGCGCTCGGCCGAGGCCGCGCGCACGACAGGCGAACTGATCAGCGCCTCGCGCGTGCAGGCCGACGAAGGCTGGACGCTCAACCACGAGGTGCATTCGAACCTCGTCGAGATCGTCGCCAGCATCAAGAAGGTGGGCACGATGATGGGCGAGATCGCGGCGGCTTCCGAGCAGCAGTCGAGCGGCGTGGGCCAGGTGTCCACGGCGGTCGAGCAGCTGAACCAGGTCACGCAGACCAACGCGGCGAGCTCGGAAGAGTCCGCCAGCGCGGCAGCCGAGCTCTCGGCCCAGGCCGACGAACTGCGCGTGCTGGTCGGGACCTTTGAACTCGGCGAAGCCTCGCAGGGTTCGAGCACGCAGACGCCTGCGGTGCGCATGCAGCGCTCGCGTGCGCAGCGTCAGGCCGAATCCCTCGAGGAAGCCCACGCAAGCTTCTGATCGTTCCGGCCCTCTCGAGGCACCATGCAACTCACCCCCGAGGCCTTCGCCAAGATCCGCGAGACGCTCTACCAGGTCTCGGGCATCAAGCTCGAGACGGGCAAGGAGGAACTCGTCAAGGCGCGCTTGATCAAGGTCTTGAACAAGCTCGACCTGGCGGACTTCGAGAGCTACCTCGAGCACGTCAAGCGTGACACGAGCGGGGAGGAGCTGAAGCACATGGTGGACGTGCTGACCACCAACAAGACCAGCTTCTACCGCGAGAACGAGCACTTCGAATACGTCAAACGCACGATCGCGCCCGTGCTCTCCACTGCGAACGGCCCGCTGCGCATCTGGTGTGCCGGCTGCTCGAGCGGCGAGGAGCCCTACACGCTCTCGATGGTGCTCAACGACTGCCTGCCGGCGGGACGCTACGCGCAACTGCAGATCCTCGCCACCGACATCTCGCAGCGCGTGCTCTCGACCGCGCGCGCGGCCGAGTACTCCGAGGAGCTCGCCGCCGAGCTGCCCGAAGTCGTGCGCCGCAAGCACTTCGAGAAGCTCCCGCCCGGCAAGGTGCGCGTGCGCGCCGAGTTGCGCAAGCGCATCAGCTTCGCGCGCCTCAACCTGATGGGGCCCTGGCCCATGCGCGGACCCTTCGACGCGATCTTCTGCCGCAACGTGATGATCTATTTCGACAAGCCGACGCAGGAGTCGCTCGTCAACCGCTACTACGCGCTGATCCGGCCTGGTGGCCACATGTTCGTGAGCCGCACCGAGAGCCTCGCCGGCGTGCAGCATCCCTTCGAGTACATCGAGCCCGGGGTGTACCGCCGGTGAGCATGGTCTCGGCCACGAAACTGCTGGTCGTCGGCATGGCCGATGCCAAGCACTCGCGCGAGCCGGGCCAGACGCTCGTCACCTACGCGCTCGGCAGCTGCATCGCGCTCGTGATCTACGATCCGGTCGCGAAGGTCGGCGGCATGCTGCACGCGATGCTGCCGCAGTCCTCGATCGACCCGGCCAAGGCCGAGGTGCACCCGGCGGTCTTCGTCGACACGGGCGTGCCGCTCTTGTTCCTCGAAAGCTACAAGCTGGGCGCAAAGAAGGAGCGCCTCGTGGTCAAGGTCGCGGGTGGCGCCTGCACGCACGGCGATCCCGAGAAGGACATGTTCCAGATCGGCAAGCGCAACGTGCTGATGCTCAAGAAGCTGCTCTGGACCAACAACGTCCCGCTCGCGGCCAGTGATGTCGCGGGCACGGAGTCGCGCACGGTCTTCCTCGATCTCGAGACGGGCCGGATCCGCATACGCACGCCGCGAGGGGAGCACGAGCTGTGAATTGCCGCACGGAGGATCGCACACGATGAAACTGAACGTGATGGTCGTGGACGACTCGGCGGTGATGCGCGCCATGGTCAAGAAGAGCTTGAGCCTGTGCGGCATCGAGCTGGGTGAGGTCGTCGAGGCCGCCAACGGTGTCGAGGCGCTCGAAAAGCTCGCCAGCTCGTGGGTCGACCTCGCGCTGATCGACGTGAACATGCCGAAGATGAACGGCGAGGAACTGCTCAACCACATCCGCGAGGACGAAGCCACCGTTCCGCTCAACGTGATCGTGATCTCGACCGAAGGCAGCGAGACGCGCATCAGCCGTCTGAAGTCCAAGGGCGCGCGCTTCCTGCGCAAGCCCTTCAGCCCCGAGAACCTGGGAAACCAGATCCGGGAGATGCTCGGAGAAACTCATGGCGATGGATCTGGAAACCAAGCTCTACCAGTCAGCGGCCCGGACTTTTGAGGAGGTCTGCTTCCTGCTCACCTTGCGTGAGCCGGGGCCGGAACTTCCCGCGGCCAGCGAGCGCGAGATCGGCGTGCGCATCGGTTTCGACGGCGTGTTCCACGGCGCGCTGGAGATCACCTGCCCGGCCTCGATCGCCGAGCACCTCGCCAACTCGATGCTCGGCGGCGACAAGCCCACTGCACAGCAGCGCCAGGACGCCTTCGGCGAGATCTCGAACGTGATCACGGGCAACCTGCTGCCCTCGATCGCGGGCGACAAGCTCGTCTTCGACGTGACGGCGCCCGCGACGCTCGAGGGCCAGCAGCCGTTGCCCTGGGGCCCGAGTGCGCGCGTGCGCCTGCGCAGCGACGAGGGCCCGATCGATCTGGTGCTGTACATCGAGGACTACGACCTGGGAGCGCGCTCGTGATCCGCGTGCTCGTGGTCGACGACTCGGCCGTCGTGCGCAAGGTGCTCTCCGACGAGCTCTCGAAGGCGCCCGACATCGAGGTCGTCGACACGGCCGTCGATCCGTACGTCGCGCGTGAGAAGATCATGCGACTGCGCCCCGACGTGCTCACGCTCGACATCGAGATGCCGCGCATGGACGGGCTCGAGTTCCTCTCGAAGCTGATGGCGGCGCACCCCATCCCGGTCGTGATCGTGAGCTCGCTCACGCCGCGCAACAGCGAGATGGCCATGAAGGCGCTCGCGCTCGGCGCCGTCGAGGTGCTCTGCAAGCCCGGTTCGCAGTTCTCCGCGCCGGATGTCGGCCGCGACGTCGTGCGCGCCGTGCGCTCGGCCGCGGGCGCGACCGTGCGGAAGATCCAGACGCCGCTCGCGACGCAGGTCGCGAAGAAGGCGCCGCTCACCGGCGCTTCCGCCTACACCAGCGGCCAGCACCTGTTCGCCATCGGCTCGTCCACGGGCGGGCCGCGTGCGGTCGAGGCGCTGCTCACGGCACTGCCGGCCGACGCGCCGGGAACGATCATCGTCCAGCACATGCCGGCGGACTTCACCAAGCCCTTTGCCGAGCGGCTCGACAGCGTGTGTGCGATGGAAGTGCGCGAGGCGAGCGAGGGCGACTTCGTCGTGCCCGGACGCGCCTTCGTCGCGCCCGGCGGCAAGCACCTGCTGGTCGAGAAGAGCGGCGCGCGTTACGTGCTGCGCCTCAAGGACGGCCCGCCGGTGCACTACCAGAAGCCCGCGGTCGATCCGACCTTCCAGTCGATCGCGCGCGTCGCGGGGCCGCACACGGTCGCGACGATCCTGACCGGCATGGGCGCGGATGGCGCGCGTGGACTGCTCGCGCTGCGCGAGGCGGGCGCGCGCACCTTCGCCGAGGACGAGTCGACCTGCATCGTGTTCGGGATGCCGCGCGAGGCGCTCAAGCTCGGTGCGGCGGAGCGCGCGGTGCCGCTGCCCCAGATGGCGGCGACCATGCTCGAGGCGCTCGAACGGCTGCGCACGAGAGCTGCCTAGGAACCCAAGGAGGAGGGACACATGGAACAGATCCTCGAACCATCCGAACGCGGTTCGCCGACAGCGGCCCGGGGGTCGGCCGTGAAAGAATCGCCGCGCATCGGCTATGGCCCCGCGCTGCACGAACCCGAGACGGTGCGCGGCACGCAGTTCCACCGCCGCATGCTCGACATCGCACTGCCGCGCACTTCGTGGCGCTTCTCGCTGCGCGACAAGCTCTCGCGCCGCGGCATGCACAAGCTCTTCCACATCTTCGTGCGGCACCATGGCGCGCGCCGGATCGCGAACTTCGTGCGCTACCTGCGCCAGCGCGAGCGCGTCGTCGAGGCCGGCTACATGCCGCCGCTCGTGGCACTCGACCTCTCGAACCGCTGCAACCTGAAGTGCCCGGGCTGCGCGACCGGGCTGGGGCTGGGCCGTGTGCGCGGCTCAGCGGGCTTCGATCTCGCGCGCCAGGTGATCGACCAGGTGAGTGGCACGGCGCTGCAGCTGGGCTTCTTCCACTGGGGCGAGCCGCTGCTCAACCGCACCGCCTACCAGGCGATCGAGTACGCGGTCGAACAGGGCCTGTGGACGGTCGTCAGCACCAACCTCTCGTTCCCGATCGATCGCTGGCTGCACGCAATCTTCCAGTCGGGGCTGCACGACATCGTGATCTCGTGCGATGGCACGACGCAGGACGTGTACGAGCGCTACCGCAAGGGCGGCGACGTCGAGCTCGTGTTCAAGAACCTGAAGCGCCTGCGCGCGATGCGCGACGAACTCGGCCAGCGCACTCCCTACCTGCGCGCGAAGATGATCGTCTTCGAGCACAACTGGCACCAGATCGAAGAGTTTCGCGAGCGCGCGCTCGCCGCGGGCGCGGACGAGGTGACCTACGCCTTCGGCTACGGCGGCGAGAGCTACCAGACCGGCACGAATGGCGGCGGGCACTACTTCGACCTCACGCGCCTGGAGTGGGTGCGGAAGTCGCCGGCGGGCGCCTGCACGGAAGTCTGGAAGGAGATCTTCGTCGGCCACGACGGCGCGGCCTTCTCGTGCTGCCTGGGCTACCGCGACGAGGACCTCTTCGCCGGTCCCGCCGACGACGGCCAGATCGACGTCGCCGCGATCTGGAACAACGGCCACTACCGCGCCAGCCGGCGCTTCTTCGCCGAGGGCGGCCCGAGCACGGACCTTCCCAAGGGTTGCCAGGACTGCGAGTTCGTGACCGCGCAGGTCGAACTGCAATCCACGGCGCCCGCGGAACCGCAGTAGGCCCGCGCCGCGCATAGCGGCTCGTACGTGGCGCGGCCGGCGGCTCCCCGCCACAAGGAGATTGCATTGTGTGGGCCTTTGCCGGCCGTTGCGCATCGGGTAGCCTCTGCGCCGACGGGCATTTTGCACGGACCATGCTGAACGGACTCCCTCCTCCGACCCTGGTTCAGGACGCGCGCAGCTTCGGGCGCCTGATGGAGGACCTCGAGGGCCAGCGGGAGATCGCGGTCGACACCGAGGCCGATTCCTTCTACAGCTACCGCGAGAAGGTCTGCCTGGTGCAGATCACCGTCGAGGACCGCGACTACCTCGTCGACCCGCTGGCGGGCTTCGACGTGCGGCCGCTGGGCACGATGCTCGCCGATCCGCGGCGCCTGAAGGTCTTCCACGACGGCGAGTACGACGTGCTGATCCTGAAGCGCATCTACGGCTTCCGCTTCAAGAACCTGTTCGACACGCGCGTCGCCGCCGCAACGCTCGGCTCGCCCAATCCGGGCCTGGCCAACGTGCTGCGCGAGCGCTACGGCATCGAGCTCGACAAGTCGATGCAGCGCTCGGACTGGGCTCAGCGGCCGCTCTCCGACAAGCAGATCCGCTACGCGCGCCTGGACACGCGTTTCCTGCTCCCGCTGATGCGCGAGCAGCGCGTGGAGCTCGCCTCGCGCACGCGCGAGCACTTCGTCGACGGCGAGTGCCGGCGCCTGGAGGCGCTCGAGCCGCCCGACGACAGCTTCGATCCCGACGAGTTCGTCAAGCTCAAGAACGCGCGCCTGCTCGACCCGCTCGGCCGGCAGGTGCTGCGCGAGCTGTTCGCGCTGCGCGAGGAGCTCGCGCGCGCCAGCGACCAGCCGCATTTCCGCGTGATGAACAACGAGACGCTGGTCGAGATCGCGCGCGTGCGGCCGCACAGCGTCAGCGAACTGCAGCGCATCCCCGGCATCTCGCCCAAGCAGGGCCGCCTGCGCGGCGACGGCGTGCTCGAGGCCGTGCGGCGCGGAATCGAGCTCGGCCCGCTGCGCAAGCTGCCGCAGCTGCCCAACCGCGAGGGCACGCAGGACTTCAGCGAGCACGAGATCGAGCTGCACGAGCGGCTCAAGAACCGCCGCAAGGAGCTCGCGCAGGAGCTCGGCATCGACTCGGCCTACCTGATCAATCGCCACGTCCTGCCGCGCATCGCGCGCGCCAAGCCGCGCACGCTCGAGGCGCTCGCCAAGACCGAGGGCCTGCTCGACTGGCAAGTGCGCGACTACGGCGCCGACCTGCTCGGCGTCGTCGAGAAGTTCGAGCAGGAGCGCGAAGCCGGCCTACTCCCGACGGGCCGCCGCCGCGGCCCGCGGCGCGGATGACTCTCCCGGCCGTCAAAAAACCAGCCCGCCTGGTTTTTTGACGATCCCCCCGTCGCCTTCACTCGTTCGGACTCCCGCTTGGCCGCGCCCTCCTCTCACGTGGCGCGCCCCGTGAAAAAATCAGCCCGCCTGGTTTTTTGACGCCGGCCGTCCCGCGCGAGCTCTGCCGCTGCCCGCTGAAAAGCGCGAGGCCGCGCGATGATCGCGCGGCCTCGATGGATCTGGTGGAGACGAAGGGAGTCGAACCCTCGACCTACGCATTGCGAACGCGTCGCTCTACCAACTGAGCTACGTCCCCAGAGGGCGGGAGATGATAGGGAACGGCGGCCCGGAGGAAAAGCCCCTGCCCGGCGGGGGGCGCGGCGCGGGGGCCTTGCTATCTTCTCGGCCGATGGAAGAGCCCAACGCCGGAGCCGGTTCGAGCGCAGTTCCCCCCCAGAAGCCGGCACACGTGCGCGAATTCACGCCGCGCGCGGTGATCGCGGGCCTCTTGGTCGCGGCGGTGATCGGGGCGAGCTACCCCTACGTCGTCCTGAAACTCGGCTTCGGCCCGAACATCTCCGTCGTCTCGGCCTTCTTCGGCTTCCTCGCGCTGGGCCTGTTCTCGAAGAGCTACAACCGCTGGGAGAACAACCTCGTTCAGACCGCGGGTACCGCGGCGGGACAGATCGCGTTCCTGTGTTGGCTGCTCGCGGCCTTCGATCTCCTGCGCGCGGACAAGACGAGCGGCTTCACGGTCGCGCTCACGCCGCTGCAGACCTTCCTGTGGCTCTCGACCGCGGGCATCCTCGGCGTGCTGCTCGCGGTCCCGCTGCGCAAGCACTACATCGAGGACGAGAAGCTGCCTTTCCCCGACGGCATGGCCGCCGGCGAGACGCTGATCCTGCTCGATCCGCGCGCGGGCCGCACCGAGACGGAGATGAACTCCTTCGGGAGCGATTCCGCGGGCCGCGCGGAGCAGGCGGGTGTCGTAGCGGCCGGGAAGCTCGCGGCGCAGGCCGCGATGGCGATGGTCATCGCGATGTCGGCCTCGGCGCTGGTCATGCTCGCGACGGCGCGCAAGTGGATCGAGGAGGTCGTCGCGATCGGTGCCAACGCGATCCCGGTCCACACAGGCGTGGGCATCTCGATCTCGCTGCTCAACCTCGGCTCGGGGATGATCATCGGCGTGCGCATCTGCAGCAGCATGCTGATCGGACTGCTGCTCTCGTGGGTGATCGCGCCGGGCATGCTCATCTCCGCCGGCGTGCTCCAGGCAGGCGCGACCAAGGTCGACGTGCTCCTGTGGGTCATGTGGCCGGCGACCGGCCTGCTCGTCGCGGGTGGATTGACCGCGCTGCTGCTCAAGTGGCGCTCGCTGGTGGCGACCTTCCAGAGCCTGCGCGGAGCGAGCGTGGACTCGGGCGATTTCCCCATGCGCTGGGTCGTCGTCGGCTCGCTGGTCTCAGGCATCGCACTGATCGCGATCCAGAAGTACTACATCGGCACACCGATCTGGCAGTCCGTGCTCGCGATCGCGCTCACGATCCCGCTCATGCTGGTCGCGATGCGAGTCCTCGGCGAGACCAACTGGGGCCCGATCAGCACGATGACCAACGTGATGCAGGCGCTCTTCGGCGCGCTCGCCCCGGGGGACCTCAAGGCCAGCATGGTCTCGAGCGGCATCACCGGTTCGGTCGCGGCCGAGTCCGAGGGCCTGATGCAGGACTACAAGACCGGCCACATGATCGGCTCGACGCCGCGGCGCCTGACCTACATGCAGCTGATGGCTGTGCCGGTCGGGGCGCTCGTGCTCGCGCTCATCTACCCCACGCTGATCCAGACCTACGGCCTGGAGGGCATGCCCTTCGAGGGCCACGGCGGCGAGGCGCCGCAGCTCTCGAGCCCGATCTCGCAGCGCTGGGTCGGCTTCGCCAAGATCCTCACCAAGGGCTTCTCGGCGCTGCCGCCGTCGGCACTCTGGGCTCTGGCGATCGCGGCTGTGCTCGGCGTGCTCCTGACCGTGCTCGAACAGAAGAAGCAGTGGCGCCACCTGATCCCTTCGCCCACGGGCATCGGCATCGGCATGCTCGTCCCGGCGAGCGCCGTCGCGACCATGTTCCTCGGCGCGCTGCTCGAGTTCATCTGGCGCAAGACCTCGCGCAAGCAGGCCGAGAGCTACTCCATCCCCGTCGCCTCCGGCCTGATCGCCGGAGAAGCGATCATCGCCGTCCTGCTCTCGATCATCTACGCCACCAAGCTCTGGGCCCCCGCGTGAAAAAACCAGCCCGCCTGGTTTTTTGACACCGGACCGCGCGAGTTTTTTGACCCGCAGACAAGCAACCTGGGCGTCCCACGAGCGTCTTCAGGTTGTGGACACGACCCCGCCCCGACCCCGAGGCGACCACCCCGGCGCTTGGCACCACGTCACGAACCGGGGACTGGCCCGACGCTCCGCCTTCGAAGGCCGGAGCGACGTGCGTACGTTCCTCGCACTGCTGGCGCGCCGGGTCCGCGAGCAGCAGATCGAGGTCCACGCCTTCGCGATCCTCACCACGCACTTCCACCTGCTGTTGCGCAGCACGCGGGGCGAGCTCTCCGATGCGATGATGTGGATCGAGAACCGCTATGTGAAGCACTTCAATCGGCTGCGCGACCGGGATGGGTCGCTGTTTGGTTCGCGCTTCCGTTCGCGGCTGATCGACACTGACGAATACTGGTTCAACGTCGTGCGTTACATCGACGCGAACCCGGTCGACGCGAAGCTCTGTGCGCATCCCGCGGAGTACGAGTTCGGGAGCGCAAGGATGTACTGCGGCTCCCGATCCGCGCCGTGGCTCACGCGTGATGCCATCGAAACCACAGTCATGCGCCTGACGCGCACGAAGGCCTTCGAGAGGGCGAACTACGAGCGCCTGTTCTGCTCCGGGATCGAACCCGACGAGCGCTGGATCATCGAACGTCGCATGCAGCGCGGCGGGCCGAACTGCGGCGGGGAGGAACTCGGGAACGAACTGCTGTTCGCCGCTCCCGAACACGTCTTGAAGTGGCTGCAGGCTCGTGCGGAAATGGCGGACGGTGGCGCCGTTGGGCTGACGCTCGCATCGCCAGCGCAGATCGAGCGCCACGTCCGGCGTGTGACGGGCGCCGACTCAGCTTGGTGCGGTCCGAGTCGCGCTGGCGGGTTTCCGGCCTGGCGGACGCTCGAGGCGGGACTGCTGCGACAGATGGCCGGGCTGAAGCTCGAGGAGGCCGCCGCGCGGATGCAGGTGTCGTGCAGCGGGCTTTGGAAGATGTGCCACCGTCACGCCGAGCGGCTCAGCGGCGACGCGCGTTACGCAGACGGTGTACGCAGCGTCGTCAGGGAGCTGCAGCGTGAGCGGCGGCCGACGGGAGAGCTTGGGAGCGGGAGGCTCGGGCTCGTCGCGGCGGCGAGCGGCGTGTCGAACGGGTGAGTGGGCGGGACGCGAGCCCGCGAAGGCGGGGCGAGGGGCGTCAAAAAACCAGGCGGGCTGGTTTTTTCACAGTCGCACGGGGGCGCGAGGGGCGTTCGGCCGAGTGGAGATCAGCTCGCGAGGCGCAGTTGCGCGCGCTGGGTGATGCACTCGAGGGCGGCGACGCGGTAGGCCTCGGCGAGGGTGGGGAAGTTGAAGACGTGGTCGACGAAGGTGTCGACGCTCATCTCGCCGACCATCGCGAGCTGCGCGAGGTGGATCAGCTCGGTGGCGCCTTCGCCGATGATCTGCGCGCCCAGGACCTTGCCGGTCGCGGGCTCGGCGACGAGCTTGAGCATGCCCTCGGTGTCGCCCGAGATCTGGCCGCGCGCGAGTTCGGAGAAGTGCGCGCGACCGACGAGCGCGGAGCCATGGCGCTTGATCGCGTCGGCCTCGGAGAGGCCGATCGAGGACATCTCCGGGATGGTGTAGATGCCCGCGGGGATCGTCTCCATGCTGCTCGTGACGTCGAGGCCGAACATGTGGCGCGCGGCGTGGCGGCCTTGTTCCATGGCGGAGGCGGCGAGCGCGGGCGGGCCGACGACGTCGCCGGCGGCGTAGATGTGCTCGACGGCCGTGCGCATGTTCGCATCGACCGGGATGTAGCCGCGCTCGTTGGTCGCAAGGCCCGCGGCGGCGAGGTCGAGGCTCGAGACGCTGGCGGTGCGCCCGAGCGCGACGAGCGTCTTCTCCGAGCGGATCAGCGAGCCGTCCTCGAGCTTCGTGACCGTCGAGGCGATGCCGTCGAAGCTGCAGCTCACGGGTTTCAGGCCCGGAACCCAGGTGCCGCCGAGCGCGGTGAAGGCGCTGACGAAGCGCTCCGTGATCTCGGGATCGAGGAAGCCCAGCGGGCGCGGGCTCTTGTCGATCATCGTGACGCGCACGCCGAGCGCCTGGAAGATCGTCGCGAACTCGGAGGCGATCACACCCGCGCCGAGCACGGTCAGCGACTCGGGCAGATAGATCAGCGAGAGGATCGAGTCCGAATCGAGGATGCGCTCGTGGTCGATCTGCATCTCGGCCGGCAGGCGCGGTCGCGAGCCGGTCGCGATCACGAAGTGGTCGGCGCTCACGCAGTGGCGTGTCCCGCCGGGCTGCGCGAGCTCGAGCTCGTGCGCGGAGCGGAAGCGTGCGCGGCCGCGCGCGAACTCGACGCCGGGCCGCTCGATCTGGCCGCGCATGAACTGCTCGTGCGCCTTCTGCACGTGCTTCAAGCGCTGCATCAGGCTCTCGACCTTGGTCTGCGCGCCGATCTCGGCCGTGGCGATGCCCGCAGCGCGCTGCTTCAGGCCCGCGAGGTAGAGCGCGCTCTCGCGCAGCGTCTTCGAGGGGATCGTCCCGCGGTGCACGCACTCGCCGCCGGGCGTGGGGTCGCGGTCGACGAGCAGGACTCTGTGGCCGGCGTTCGCCGCGTGGATCGCGGCCTTGTGCCCGGCGGGACCGGCGCCGATCACGACCAGTTCGTAGTGCGTGTTGGGGGAGGGCATGCTGTTCATGGGTCGTGGGGGCGCCGGCGCATCCGGCGCGTGCCTCAGCGGAAGGCTTCGGCGGTCTGCTGCACCGCCTCGCGGCGCTCGAACAGGGCCTCGGTCTCCTCGTCGTAGAGTCCGAGGTCGTCGAGCACCGGGTGCGTGCGCAGCACCTGGTCGGCCTCCGGATCGGGGTGCGCGGAGGAATGCGCCAGCAGGTCGGCGAGCATCGCGGTGCGCGAGTACTCGACGTGCTCGCCCGCGAGCTCCGGGTCATGGTGGCAGCGCACGGCGGCGCACATCCAGTCCGGGAGTTTCCAGCTCGCGAGCACGATCCCGCCCACCTCGGCGTGGAACTCCTGCAGCAGCGCGTCGAGCAGCGCGCCATCGGGCCGGACGCCCGAGCCGCGGCCGAGTTCGAGCACGACCTGCAGCACCACCGGCTTGCCGATGTCGTGCAGCAGGCCGGAGAGGAAGGCGCCCTCGACGTTGCGCCGTCGCACGCGCGCGATCTCCTTGGCCCAGGCGCCGCTCATCGCGGAGTGTTCCCACATCGCGCGCAGGCGCTCTTCCTGGCCCTTGAGCACGAAGATCTTGCTGCGCATCGTGACCGCGACGGCGATGTCGCACATGGTCTTGAAGCCCAGGCGGCTGACGGCCTGCTGCAGCGAGACGATCGGCTCGCGCGGAGCGTAGACGGCCGAATTCGCCACGTGCAGCGTGTGCGCTGCGAGCGCCTGGTCGCGCTGGATCAGTCCGGCGAGACGCGCCGCATCGCAACTGGTGTCGTTGCAGACCGTCATCACGTCCGCCGCGGTCTGCGGGAGCATCGGAAGATCGAGACGACGCTCCGCGATGCGCTGCACCAGCTGCCTGCGGAGCTCGGTCTCGCGCGAGGGGGGCGCGCTCTCGAGCGTATGGGGATTCATGGGAGGGACAGGACCTTTTCGGCTTGCAGTGCTCCGTTTCTTCAGGTCCCCTGCTCTCAAGATCCCGCGCCGCGGCGGCCGAATACGCCCGACCGGGATCTTTTTTCCGACGCATGTCCGCGCGCAAACAACCGACCGATCCCGAGTCCGTGCGCCTCGAGGAGGACGCACGGCGCGAGCGCAACTGGAAGCGCTGGGGCCCGTATCTCTCGGAGCGTCAGTGGGGGACCGTGCGCGAGGACTACTCGGGCGACGGCAGCGCGTGGGACTACTTTCCCTACGAGCACTCGCGCAGCCGCGCGTACCGCTGGGGCGAAGACGGCCTGCTCGGCTTCTGCGATCGCCAGTGCCGGCTGGCGTTCGGTCTCGCGCTCTGGAACGGGCACGATCCGTACCTGAAGGAGCGCCTGTTCGGCCTCACCGGGCCGCAAGGCAATCACGGCGAGGACGTCAAGGAGGAGTACTACTACCTCGAGGCGACGCCGACCTCCTCGTGGTGCTCGGCCGTCTACCGCTACCCGCAGCGCGCGTTCCCCTACGCGCAGCTGCTCGCGGAGAACGCGCGCCGCACGCGCGAGCAGCCCGAGTACGAACTGGTCGACACGGGCGTGCTCGACGATTCGCGCGTTTTCGAGCTGCGCGTCGAATACGCCAAGTGCGATCCCGAGGACTTGCAGATCCGCATCCATGTGACGAACCTCGGGCCCGAGAGCGCGACGCTGCACGTGCTGCCGACGCTCTGGGCGCGCAACACCTGGTCGTGGGGCAATCGCGAGGAGGGCTCGGGCGAGAAACCGGTGCTGCACGCGCTCTCCGCGAACGAAATCGGCGCCGAGGTCGCTGGTCTGGGGAGCTATCGCCTGGCCTGCGAGGGCGCACCCGAGCTGTGCTTCACGGACAACGAGACCAACACGCAGCTGCTCTTCGGCACGCCCAGTTCCAACCCCTACGTGAAGGACGCCTTCCACCGCCGCGTGGTCGAGGGTGACGCTTCCGCGGTCAACCCAGCGCGCACGGGCACGAAAGCCGCAGCGCACTATGTGCTCGAGCTCGCGGCCGGCCAGACGCGCACGTTGCGCCTGCGCCTGCGCGAAGCCGCGCGCGCGAGCGGCGCGGCCTTCGGGCCGGAGTTCGACGCGCTGTGCGAAACGCGCCGCGCGGAGAGCGAGAGCTTCTTCGGCGCGCGCCTGCCGATTGCGCTCAGCGCGCAGGAGCGCAGCGTGGTCAAGCAGGCCTACGCGGGCCTGCTCTGGTCGAAGCAGTTCTACCACTACATCGTGCAGGACTGGCTGCGTGGCGACCCGGCGCAGCCCGCTCCGCCGCCCGAGCGCGCGCACGGCCGCAACCACGACTGGCCGCACCTGTACAACCGCGACGTGCTCTCGATGCCGGACACCTGGGAGTATCCCTGGTACGCCGCCTGGGACCTCGCCTTCCACATGCTGCCGATGGCGCGCGTCGATCCGCAGTTCGCGAAGGACCAGCTGCTGCTCTTCCTGCGCGAGTGGTACATGCACCCCAGCGGCCAGATCCCGGCCTACGAGTGGGCGCTCTCGGACGTCAACCCGCCGGTGCACGCCTGGGCCTGCTGGCGCGTGTACAAGATGACCGGCGCGCGCGGCGAGCGCGATCTCGACTTCCTCGAGCGCTGCTTCCAGAAGCTGCTCTTCAACTTCACCTGGTGGGTCAACCGCAAGGACCCCGACGGCAACCACCTCTTCTCGGGCGGCTTCCTTGGCCTGGACAACATCGGCGTCTTCGACCGCAGCGCGCCGCTGCCCGAGGGCGGCCACCTGCAGCAGGCCGACGGCACGGCCTGGATGGCCTTCTACTGCAACACGATGCTCGCGATGGCGCTCGAACTCGCGCCCACGCGGCCGGCCTACGAGGACGTCGCCTCGAAGTTCTTCGAGCACTTCGTCGCCATCTGCGATGCGATGAACACGCTCGGCGGCACGGGCTTGTGGGACGAGACGGACGGCTTCTACTACGACCGCCTCGCCTCGGGCGGGGAGAGCGCGCCGCTCAAGGTGCGCTCGATGGTGGGGGTGATCCCGCTGCTCGCGGTCGAGGTCCTCGAGCAGTCGACGATCGACCGTTGCCCGGGCTTCAAGAAACGCATGCAGTGGTTCCTCGAGCACCGCGCGGACCTCGCGGCGATGCACAGCTACCTCGAAGTTTCGCCGCACGGGGAGCGGCGCCTGCTGGCGATCCCCTCCAAGGAGCGCCTCGCGCGCGTCCTGCGCTACGCGCTCGATGAAAGCGAATTCCTGTCGCCCTTTGGCCTGCGCTCGCTCTCGCGCGTGCACGGCGAGAAACCCTTCGTGCTCGAGCTCGGCGAGCAGCGCTACCGCGTCGACTACGAGCCGGGCGAGTCGCGCACGCAGATGTTCGGCGGCAACTCCAACTGGCGCGGGCCGGTGTGGTTCCCGCTCAACTACCTGCTGGTCGAGGCGCTGCAACGCTACCACCACTTCTACGGCGACGAATTCACGGTCGAATGCCCGGCCGGGTCGGGTGTCCGGCTGACGCTCTCCGAGGTCGCCGACGAGTTGTGCCGGCGGATGCTGGCCCTCTTCCTTCCCGACGCGCAGGGACATCGGCCCTGCCACGGTGGCGACGAGCGCTACGCCAGCGACCCGCTGCTGCGCGAGCGCTTGCTCTTCCACGAGTACTTCCACGGCGAGACGGGCAAGGGCCTCGGCGCGAGCCACCAGACCGGCTGGACGGCGCTGGTCACGCGCTGCGCGGAGGAACTCGCCCACAACCGCAGCGGCGTCCTCGGGGCCTCGGCGAGCCTGCCTTCGGGGCTGTTCGACACGAACTTCGCGCGCACACGGCGCGGTCGCTGATCCGGGAGCCGCGTCTCCCGTGTTCCGGAAAGCTTTTCCCGAGGCTGGGCCCGGGCTCGCTCCAGGCGCAGGGAATCGTCACAATCCGAGGCGATCCGGTCGATGTCGTGCGGGCGCTCCGGCCCGCGTCGGCCGAGCTCCCTACTCCAGGCAGGACCGCTCTCCGCAAGCCCATGGCGCAACACAGCTCCCCGTCGCTCGACACCCTCGCGATCGACACCATCCGCACGCTCTCGATGGACGGCGTCCAGAAGGCCAACTCGGGCCACCCGGGCACGCCCATGGCGCTCGCGCCGGTCGTCTATGCGCTCTGGCAGGGCTGCCTGCGCTACGACCCCGAGGAGCCGCTTTGGCCCGATCGCGACCGCTTCGTGCTGTCCTGCGGGCACGCCTCGATGCTGCTCTACAGCACGCTGTTCCTCGCCGGCGTCAAGGAGCTCGACGAGCACGGCCGCAAGACCGGCAAGCTCGCCGTCCCGCTCGAGGAGCTGCAGCGCTTTCGCCAGCTCGACTCGAAGACGCCTGGTCACCCCGAGTACGGCCACACGAGCGGCGTCGAGACCACCACCGGTCCGCTCGGCCAGGGTGTCGCGACCTCGGTCGGCATGGCGATCGCGCAGCGCTGGCTCGCCGCGCGCTACAACCAGCCCGGTTTCGAACTCGTGCGCCATCGCGTGTGGGCGCTGTGCGGCGACGGCGACCTGATGGAGGGCATCTCGAGCGAGGCCGCGTCGATCGCGGGCCACCTCGGGCTCTCGAACCTGTGCTGGATCTACGACTCGAACCGCATCACGATCGAGGGCGACACGGACCTGGCCTTCACCGAGGACGTCGCCGCGCGCTTTCAGGCGCTGGGCTGGAACGTGCTGCGCGTGGGCGACGCGAACGACACGACGCTGCTCGATGAGTGCTTCGAGCGCGTGCGCAAGGAGTCAGAACGGCCGACGCTGATCCTCGTGCACAGCCACATCGGCTACGGCGCGCCGAAGAAGCAGGACACGCACTCCGCGCACGGCGAACCGCTGGGCGTGGACGAGATCAAGGGCGCCAAGCGCAACTACGGCTGGCCCGAGGACGCGCAGTTCCTCGTGCCCGACGGCGTGCGCGAGCGCTTTGCCGCGAGACTCGGACAACGCGGCGCGAAGGCGCACGCCGAGTGGAACACGCTCTTTGCCACCTACCGCAAGTCGCATCCGACGCTGGCCGAGGAGCTCTCGGCGCTGTGGCGCGGCGACCTGCCCGCAGGCTGGGAGAAGGCGTTGCCGACCTTCCCCGCGGACGCGAAGGGAGTCGCCTCGCGCGACGCAGGCGGCAAGGTGCTGAACGCGCTCGCCGCGGCGGTGCCCTGGGTCGTCGGCGGCTCGGCCGACCTCGCGCCGAGCACCAAGACGCGCCTCACCTTCGAGGGTGCGGGCGACCTGCTGCCGGGCAAGCCCGGCGGCCGCAACATGCACTTTGGCATTCGCGAGCACGCGATGGGCGCGATCGTGAACGGCATGGCGCTCTCGGGGCTGCGCGCCTACGGCTCGACCTTCCTCGTGTTCATGGACTACTTGAAGCCCGCGCTGCGCCTCTCCTCGCTGATGAAGCTCCCGGTGGTCTACGTCTTCACGCACGATTCGATCGGCGTGGGGGAGGACGGTCCCACGCACCAGCCGATCGAGCAGATCGCGACCATGCGCGCGAAGCCCGGCATCTACGTGATGCGGCCCTGCGACGCGAACGAGACCGCCGAGTGCTGGCGCATCGCGCTCGAGCAGAAGCACAAGCCCAGCGCGCTCGCGCTGACGCGTCAGGCGCTGCCGACGATCGACCGCACGAAGTACGCCGCAGCCAGCGGGGCCCGCAAGGGCGCCTACGTGCTGGCCGATGCGCCCAATCCGCAGCTGATCCTGATCGGCACGGGTTCGGAGGTCTCGCTGTGCCTGGCGGCGTACGAGCAGCTCGCCAGCGAGGGCATTTCCGCGCGCGTCGTCAGCATGCCCAGCTGGGAGCTCTTCGCCGAGCAGCCGCAGTCCTATCGCGAGGCCGTGCTGCCGCCCGAGATCCGCGCGCGCGTGGCCGTCGAACAGGCGACCGGCTTCGGCTGGGAGCGCTGGGTCGGAATCGACGGCGCGCAGGTCTGCATGCAGGGCTTCGGCGCCTCCGCGCCCTACGGCGACCTGCAGAAGCGTTTCGGATTCACCGTGGAGAACGTCATCGCACACGCCAAGGAACAGCTCGCGCTCGCCGCCACCTGAGGTAAAGCCACCTATGTCGAACCCGCTGCAACAGCTCCCCTCCTTCGGCCAGTCCATCTGGCTCGATTTCATCAGCCGCAAGATCCTCGACGACGGGACGCTCGCGCGCCTTGTCGACGCAGGTGAGATCCTGGGGGTCACGAGCAACCCTGCGATCTTCGAGAAGTCGATCGCCGAGGGAGTCGAGTACAAGGGCATCCTCGCGCGCCTGCGCGGCGAAAATCCCAAGGCGAGCGCCTTCGAGCTCTACGAGCACGTCGCGATCCGCGACATCCAGGCTGCGGCCGACGTGCTGCGCAAGGTCTACGACAAGACCAAGGGCCGCGACGGCTACGTCTCCCTCGAGGTGACGATGTTCGCCGGCGAGGACGAAGGCTCGATCCTGAAGGAGGCGCGCAGCCTCTGGTCGCGCGTCGCGCGTCCCAATCTGATGATCAAGGTGCCCGCGGTTCCCGCCGGCATCGGCGCAGCCGAGAAGCTGCTCGCCGAAGGCATCAACGTCAACGTCACGCTGCTCTTCGCCGTCGACACCTACGCCAAGGTGGCGCAGGCCTACGTTGCGGGCGTCGAGAGCTTCGCGAAACAGGGCGGCGATCCCTCGAAGGTCGCGAGCGTCGCGAGCTTCTTCGTCTCGCGCATCGACAGCCTGGTCGACAAGCTGCTCGAGGAGAAGGGCAACAAGAACCTGCCCGGGAAGATCGCGATCGCGAACGCCAAGCTCGCCTACGCGCAGTACCGCGAGATCTTCGGCACGCCGCGCTGGAAGGCGCTCGAAGCAAAGGGCGCACGCACGCAGCGCGTCCTGTGGGCTTCGACTGGCACGAAGAACAAGGCCTACAGCGACGTGCTCTACGTCGAGGAGCTGATCGGGCTCGACACGGTCAACACCGCGCCGCCCGCGACGATCGACGCCTTCCGCGACCACGGCAAGCCGCGCGCGAGTCTCGAAGTCGGGCTCGACGCGGCGCGCGCGCAGATGTCGGAGCTCAACCGCACGATCGTGCCCATGCAGAAGGTCACCGACCAGCTGCTGGCCGAGGGCCTGAAGCTCTTCTCCGACGCCTTCGTCAAGCTGCTCGCGGCGGTCGAGGCCTCGAAGTCCTCCGCCAGCCCCTCCACCGGAGCGCCGGCGACGAACAGCGCGACCACCTGGAAGCTCTCTGAGGCGCTCGCCGCCTCGGTCACGAACCACCTCGACGAGTGGAAGAGCACCAAGAAAATCGCGCGCCTGTGGGCTCGCGACGCCTCGATCTGGACCGGCTCGGACGAGTCCAAGTGGCTCGGCTGGCTCGACGCGCCCGCAGCGGCGCGCGCGCAGCTGAAGGAGCTCAACGCCTTCGCCGACGAGATCAAGAGCGAGGGCTTCACGCACGTGCTGCTGCTCGGCATGGGCGGATCGAGCCTGTGCCCCGACGTGCTGCGCCACACCTTCGGTGCGCGCGCGGGCTATCCCAAGCTCGAAGTCGTCGACTCGACCGATCCGCAGCAGATCGCGGCCTCGGAGCGCCGCGTCGATCTCGCCAAGACGCTCGTGCTGGTCGCCAGCAAGTCGGGGAGCACGCTCGAGCCGAACATCTTCGAGGCCTACTTCTGGGAGCGCGTGCAGCAGGTCTCCGGCGGCAAGGCCGGCCGCCAGTTCATCGCGATCACCGACCCGGGCTCGAAGCTCGAGCTCGCGGCGAAGCAGAAGGGCTACCGGCGCGTTTTCTCGGGCGATCCCGCGATCGGCGGGCGCTTCTCGGCGCTCTCGCCCTTCGGTCTGGTGCCCGCGGCGCTGCTGGGCATGGACCTCGAGCGCTTCCTCGCGCGCGTCGACGCCATGGCGGGCGCGTGCGGCGCCAACGTGGCGCCTGCTTCGAACCCGGGCGTGCAGCTGGGCGTGATCCTCGGCGCGGCGGCGAAGAGCGGACGCGACAAGCTCACGCTGGTGTGCTCGCCGGCCTTCGTCGCGCTTGGCGCGTGGCTCGAGCAGTTGATCGCCGAATCGACCGGCAAGCTCGGCAAGGGCATCGTGCCCGTCGATCTCGAGCCGCTCGGTCGTCCCGAGCTGTACGGCAACGACCGGCTGTTCGCCTACATCCGCCTCGAGAACGGCGCGGACAAGCTGCAGGACGCGGCGATCGAGGCGCTCGAGCGCGCCGGCCAGGCCGTCGTGCGCATCCCCGTCGCGGACGTGCACGAGATCGGCGCCGAGTTCTTCCGCTGGGAGATCGCCACGGCGGTCGCGGGCTCGCTGCTGGGCATCCACCCCTTCGACCAGCCCGACGTGGAGGCCAGCAAGATCGCGACCAAGGAGCTCACGAGCGCCTACGAGAAGTCGGGTGCGCTGCCTGCGGAGCAGCCCTTCTTCGAAACCGGCGGGTTGCAGCTGTTCGCTGATCCGCGCAACGCGGGCGCACTTTCGAAGAACCTCGCCAAGGACGCGCAGCTCGGAGACGTGCTGCGCGCGCACTTCGCGCGCTTCCGCCACGGCGACTACTTCGCTGTGCTCGCCTACATCGAGATGAGCGCCAACTACGCGTCCGAGCTGCAGTCGCTGCGGCGCAGCGTGCGCGATCAGGCCAAGGTCGCGACTTGCCTGGGCTTTGGCCCGCGCTTCCTGCACTCCACGGGCCAGGCCTACAAGGGCGGGCCCAACAGCGGCGTGTTCCTGCAGATCACCTGCCACGACACGGCCGACCTGCAGGTGCCCGGCGCGAAGTACAGCTTTGGCACCGTCAAGGCCGCGCAGGCGCGCGGCGACTTCAGCGTGCTCTCCGAGCGCGGCCGGCGCGCCTTGCGCGTGCACATCACTGGCGACGTGCGCGCCGGTCTCGCGCGCCTGCGCGAAGCTGTCGCTCTCGCGCTCACCCAATACGCACCCGCGGGCTCCTGAACGGAAGGAACGAGAACATGGAACTGGGAATGGTCGGTCTGGGCCGCATGGGCGGCAACATGGCGCGGCGCCTCGTGCGCGGCGGCCACTCGGTCGTGGTCTGGAACCGCGACTATTCGAAGGTCGAAGAGCTCACGCAGGTCGGTGCGCGCGGTGCGAAGTCACTCGCCGAGGTGGTGAAAAGCCTCGCCAAGCCGCGCCACATCTGGGTCATGCTGCCCTCGGGCGAAGTGACCGAGAACACGATCCAGGAACTCGCGCAGCTGTGCGAGCCCGGCGACACGCTGATCGACGGCGGCAACAGCTACTTCAAGGACGACGTGCGCCGCGCGAAGACTCTCAAGGAACGCGGCATCTTCTACGTCGACGTCGGCACGAGCGGCGGCGTGTGGGGCCTCGAGCGCGGCTACTGCCTGATGGCGGGCGGCGAGAAGGAACCCGTGCAGCGCCTCGATCCGATCCTGCGCACGCTCGCGCCCGGACGCGGCGAGGTCGAGCCCACCACGGGGCGCGCGCCCGGCGGTTCGGCCGAGGAGGGCTACTTGCACTGCGGCCCCGTCGGCGCGGGACACTTCGTCAAGATGGTCCACAACGGCATCGAGTACGGCCTGATGCAGGCCTACGCCGAGGGCTTCGACATCCTCAAGTCTGCGGTCTCCGAGGCGCTCCCCAAGGACCAGCGCTACGACATTCCGCTGGCCGAGGTCGCCGAACTGTGGCGCCGCGGCAGCGTCGTGGGTTCGTGGCTGCTCGATCTCTCCGCGATCGCACTCACGCAGGACCCCAAGCTCGCGCGCTACACCGGTTTCGTGCAGGACTCGGGCGAGGGCCGCTGGACGATCCAGGCCGCGATCGAGGAATCCGTACCCGCGGACGTGCTCACGGCGGCGCTCTTCGTGCGCTTCCGTTCGCGTCAGCAGCACACCTTCGCGGAGAAGTGCCTCTCGGCGATGCGCGAACAGTTCGGCGGCCACGTCGAACCCGCGCGCAAGTGAGAGCGCCCAAGATCCAATGACCCCGATTCGCCCGCAAGCGCAGTCCGCAGAAAGCTCCCGTCAGCTCATGGATTCGATCCACACCGCGGCCCAGGACGTCTCGAGCCTGGTCAACCCGGTCGCCTGCCCGGTCGGAACGGGAGCGATCGTGATCTTCGGCGCCGCCGGCGACCTGACCAAGCGCAAGCTGATCCCCTCGCTCTACAACCTCGCCGCGGGGAAGCTGCTCGGCGACGACGTGGCCTTCGTCGCCGTCGCGCGCGCCGGACTGGACGACGCCAGCTGGCGCGCGAAGCAGGCGGAGGACCTCGCGACCTACGCGACAGGCGAGGTCGATCCCGCCGTGCGCGATTGGATCGTCGAGCGCACCTACTACGTCGACGGCAACTTCGACGACGCCGCGACCTACGAACGCCTGGGCCAGAAGCTGCTGGAAGTCGACAAGCGCCACAAGACGAACGGCAACCGGCTCTTCTACCTCGCGACCGCGCCGGACTTCTTCGCACCGATCGTGGAGAACCTCGGGCGCGCGAAGCTCGTGCAGCAGGAGAACGGCAACTGGCGCCGCGTGATCGTCGAGAAGCCTTTCGGCACCGACCTCGAGACCGCGCGCGCGCTCAACAAGGAGCTGCGCCGCACCTTGCGCGAGGAGCAGATCTACCGCATCGACCACTACCTGGGGAAGGAGACCGTGCAGAACATCATGGTCTTCCGCTTCGGGAACTGCATGTTCGAGCCGATCTGGAACCGGCGCTACATCGACAACGTGCAGATCACCGTCGCCGAATCGATCGGCGTCGAGAGCCGCGGCGGCTACTACGACGGTGCGGGCTGCCTGCGCGACATGGTGCCCAACCACCTGCTGCAGCTGCTCGCGCTGGTCGCGATGGAGCCGCCGACCTCCTTCGAGGCCGAAGCGGTGCGCGAGGAGAAGGCCAAGGTGTTGCGCGCGATCCAGCCCATGAGCCCCGAGCGCGTGCTCACGCACGCCGTGCGCGGCCAGTACGGGACGGGCAAGGGTGCGAACGGAAAGCTCGCCGCCTACCGCCACGAGCCCAAGGTAGGCGCGAACTCGCACACCGAGACGTACGCCGCGCTCAAGCTCGCGGTCGACAACTGGCGTTGGGCCGACGTGCCCTTCTACCTGCGCACGGGCAAGCGCATGCCGCGGCGCGTGTCGGAGATCGCGATCCAGTTCCGCCGCCCGCCGACGCTGCTCTTCCGCAACACCGAGGTCGATCACCTCTCGCGCAACGTGCTCGTGATCCGCGTGCAGCCCGACGAGGGCATCGCACTGCGTTTCGGCGCGAAGCTCCCCGGCCCGAACGTGCGCGTCGGCAACGTCGCGATGGAGTTCAAGTACTCCGAGACCTTCGGCTCGACGCCCTCGACGGGCTACGAGACGCTGATCTACGACTGCATCAAGGGCGACGCGACGCTCTTCCAGCGCGCCGACATGGTCGAGATGGGCTGGGCGATCGTGAACCCGGTGCTCGAACTGTGGCACGCCCTGCCCGAGCACGAGTTCCCCAACTACGCGGCCGGCAGCTGGGGCCCCTGGGCCGCCGACGAACTGCTCGCGCGCGACGGTCGCACCTGGCGCGAGATCGAGGACTGAGATCGTGCCGCACAAGGGCGAACGCAACCTGCGCATCTTCGAAAGCCTCGACGCGCTGCTCACGGCGGCGCGCGACGAGGTCGTGGCCCGCGCGCAAAAAGCGCTGCGCGCACGCCGGCGCTTCACGCTCGCGCTCTCGGGCGGCAGCACGCCCAAGCGGCTCTACGAATCGCTCGTCGGCGCGGAGATCGACTGGGCGCGCACCCAGGTCTTCTTCGGCGACGAGCGCTGCGTCCCGCCCGACCACGCCGACTCGAACTACCGCATGGCGCGCGAGGCGCTGCTCTCGAAGGTCGCGATCCCCGAGAAGAACGTGCACCGCGTGCGCAGCGAGGACGCCGATCCCGAGCGCGCGGCGAAGGCCTACGAGCAGGACCTGCAGTCCTTCTTCAAGCTCCGGCCGGGCGAGTTGCCGGTCTTCGACCTGTGCCTGATGGGCATGGGCCCCGACGGGCACACCGCTTCGCTCTTTCCCGGCACGAGCGCGCTGGCCGAGGAGGTGCGCCTCGCGGTCGCGCCCTTCGTCGAGAAGCTCAACAGCTGGCGCGTGACGCTCACCGCGCCGGTCTTCAACCACGCGCGCAGCGTGCTGTTCCTCGTCGCGGGCGAGGACAAGGCGCAGGCGCTGCAGGGCGTGCTCGAGAGCGAGCGGCCCGCGGCCGAGCTGCCCTCGAAGCTGATCAAGCCCACGGCGGGCGAGCTCCTGTGGTGGGTCGACAAGGCGGCGGCGAAGCTGCTCGCGGGGCGCTGATCCGGCTGTGACACGGTCCGCCCCGAGCGTGCGCAGGGGGCTCTTTGGGTTCTCGGTCATCGTCGGCCTCTCGGTGCTCAACACCCGTGTTCATCCTCCACATGCTCTGGCAGGGACTCGTCGCGCTGAACAAGCTGCGCGCCCGGCCGCCGGCTTCTGCCCCTGAGCCTGCGATGCCGAGCGATCCCGCGCCGCGGGGTTGAACTTCGCACGGGGAACCGGCTCCCTGCTGCGCACTCCGCGCCGGGTGCTTCGCACCCCCGCGCTCGCTATCATGGCCAGCTTCCGGACACCCCTCGAAGCACGCCATGAACGACTCCTTCAAGACACGCGGCACTCTCTCCGTCGGCGGCAAGAGCTACTCGATCGCACGGCTCTCCGTGCTCGCCAAGCGCTTCCCCGGCATCGCCAAGCTGCCCTTCAGCCACAAGATCCTGCTCGAAAACCTGCTGCGCACGGAGGACGGCGTCGCGGTCTCCGCGGCGGACATCGAGGCGCTCGCGAGATGGGATCCCAAGGCGGCGCCCGTGAAGGAGATCCAGTTCACGCCCGCGCGCACGCTGCTGCAGGACTTCACCGGCGTGCCCTGCGTCGTGGACCTCGCGGCGATGCGCGACGCGATGAAGCTGCGCGGCGGCAACGCGAAGAAGATCAACCCGCTCACGCCGGTCGAGCTCGTGATCGACCACTCGGTGCAGGTGGACTACTTCGGCACGAAGGAGGCACTGCAGCAGAACGCGGACCTCGAGTTCGAGCGCAACCGCGAGCGCTACGCCTTCCTGCGTTGGGGCGCGAGCGCTTTCGAGGGCTTCAAGGCCGTGCCGCCCGACACGGGCATCGTGCACCAGGTCAACCTCGAATTCCTCGCACGCGTCGTGATGAGCACCGAACTCGGCGGGGGAGACGTGTGGGCCTACCCCGACACGGTCGTCGGCACCGACTCGCACACGACGATGGTCAACGGTCTGGGCGTGCTCGGCTGGGGCGTGGGCGGGATCGAGGCCGAGGCGGCGATGCTCGGCCAGCCGGTCTCGATGCTGATTCCGCAGGTCGTCGGCGTGCGCCTCTCGGGCCGGCTGCCCAAGGGCGCGACCGCGACCGATCTCGTGCTGCGCGTGACGGAGATGCTGCGCAAGCACGGCGTCGTGGGCAAGTTCGTCGAATTCACCGGGCCGGGATTGCAGGACCTGCCGCTCGCCGACCGCGCGACGATCGCGAACATGGCGCCCGAGTACGGCGCGACCTGTGGCCTGTTCCCCGTGGACGCGGCCACGATCGCGTACCTGCGCATGTCGGGCCGTTCGGCCGAGCGCATCGCGCTGGTCGAGGCGTACATGAAGGAACAGGGCCTCTACCACGACGCGAGCACGCCCGAAGCGAGCTACAGCGACGTGCTGACGCTCGACCTCGCGTCGATCGAGCCCAGCCTCGCCGGCCCGAAGCGTCCGCAGGACCGCGTGCGCCTGGGCGACGTGAAGAACGGCTTCGAGAAGGAGCTCCCGGCGCTGCAGAACCGTCCGGCGGGGGATACGACCGAGCCCTACGCGCGCGTGCACACCGAGAACGGCGACTTCACGCTCGAGCACGGCTCGGTCGTGATCGCGGCGATCACGAGCTGCACGAACACCTCGAACCCCTCAGTGCTGATCGCGGCCGGATTGCTGGCGCAAAAGGCGCTCGCGAAGGGTCTCAAGACCAAGCCCTGGGTCAAGACCAGCCTCGCGCCCGGCTCGAAGGTCGTGACCGAGTACCTCGCCAGCGCCGGCCTGACGCCCGCGCTCGACGCGCTCGGCTTCAACCTCGTCGGCTACGGCTGCACGACCTGCATCGGCAACAGCGGTCCGCTCCCCAAGGCGATCTCCGCGGGCATCGAGGAATCGGGCATCGTCGCCGCGGCCGTGCTCTCGGGCAACCGCAACTTCGAGGGCCGCGTGCACGCGCAGGTGCGTGCGAACTACCTCGCCTCGCCGCCGCTGGTCGTGGCCTACGCGCTCGCGGGCTCAGTCGACATGGACCTCACGCAGGAACCGCTCGGCACGGGCAAGGACGGCAAGCCGGTGATGCTGGCCGACATCTGGCCCACGGCGGCCGAGATCGACGCGCTGATCGGCAAGCACGTCACGCAGGCGATGTTCCAGAAGAGCTACGCCGACGTGTACGCGGGCGACGCGGCCTGGCAATCGCTCGAGGTGAAGTCGAGCGACACCTACGGCTGGGACGCGAACTCGACCTACGTGAAGCACCCGCCCTACTTCGAGGGCATGCCCGCGCAGCCCGCGAAGGCGACCGATCTCTCCCTCGCGCGCGTCCTGTGCGTCTTTGGCGACAGCATCACCACCGACCACATCTCGCCCGCAGGCTCGATCAAGGCCTCGAGCCCCGCCGGCAAGTACCTGCAGTCGCTGGGCGTCGCGCCCACGGACTTCAACTCCTACGGCTCGCGTCGCGGCAACCACGAGGTGATGGTGCGCGGCACCTTCGCCAACACGCGCATCAAGAACAAGCTGCTCGGCGGCGCGGAGGGCGGCGACACCGTGCACATGCCCTCGAACGAGCGCATGTCGATCTTCGACGCGGCGATGAAGTACAAGTCCGAAGGCGTCCCGACGGTTGTGCTCGCCGGCAAGGAGTACGGCACGGGCTCGTCGCGCGACTGGGCCGCGAAGGGCCCGGCGCTGCTCGGCGTGCGCGCCGTGATCGCCGAGAGCTTCGAGCGCATCCACCGCTCGAACCTGGTCGGCATGGGCATCCTGCCGCTGCAGTTCCTCGAGGGCCAGAGTGCTGCGTCGCTGGGCCTCACGGGCGGCGAGATCTTCTCCGTCGCGGGCATCGCCAGCACCATCGAAGGCGGCTGGAAGAGCGGCACGCGACTGGCCGTGACGGCCAAGGGCGCGGCCGGCAGGGAGACGAAGTTCGACGCGCTGCTGCGCATCGACACACCCAACGAGGTGCAGTACTACAAGAACGGCGGCATCCTGCAGTACGTGCTGCGGCGCCTTTTGGCGGCGGGATGAGCCTGCCGCCGAGAGTCTCGCGCAACTGCGCGCGGCTGCGCCGCGTGTCGATGGTGTTCTGGATCACGGGACTCGTGCTCCTGCTCGCGCTGGGCCGCAGCCAGCGCTACTGGACCGGCCCGGCCGCGCTGTTCCTGTGCGCGCTCTCGATCATGACCGGCCTCGCCGGCCTGGTGGCGCTGCTCTTCTCCGAGGACGCGAGCGGCGAGAAGGAGCACGATCCGCGCGGCGTCGTCCTGGGCCTCGTCGGCGTGTTGGGCGCCTTCCTGATGGCCTTCGTCGCGGCGGTCGCGACGCCCTCGCAGTAGGCTCTGCGGCATGCCCAACTCCACGGAGACCGTCGAGGCCCGCGGCCACCTGATCGACTCGCAGCTGCTCGCGTCGATCTTCGACAAGGTGATCGAGCACGGCTGCACCTACGAGGTGCAGCAGTTCGACATCGGCCGCACGAACGAGGACTTCTCGCACCTCACGCTCAAGGTCACGGCGCCGGACGAAGTGCAGCTCGCCGAGCTGCTGCTGGAGCTCTCCGCGCTGGGCGCGCACCCGCTGGCCGAGAAGGACGCCGCGACACGGCCGGCGGAGAAGTCCGGCTGCGTGGCCGAGGACTTCTACTCGACCACCAACCACCGCACGCAGGTGCGCATCGGCGGCCGCTGGGTCGAGGTCGAGGCGCAGCGCATGGACGCCGTGATCGTGCTCGAAGGCGCGCGCGGGGCCTGCCGCAAGCTGCGTGACGTGCGCGCGGGCGATGCGGTGGTCGTGGGCCACGATGGCATCCGCGTGACGCCGCAGTTCCTCTCGCGCGACCGGCACGGCTTCGCGTTCATGTCCAACGACATCAGCTCCGAGCGCCGCGTCGAGCTCTCGGTCGCGCGCGTGGCGGCGATGCTGCGCGAGACGCGCGCCGCGGGCGGCCGGATCGCCGTCGTCGCCGGGCCCGTGCTCGTGCACACCGGCGGGATCGAGTACTTCTGCCAGCTCGTGCGCGGCGGCTGGGTGGACGTGCTGCTCTCGGGCAACGCGCTCGCGGTGCACGATGCCGAGTACGCCTTCTTCGGCACTTCGCTGGGCGTCGATCTCGCGCACGGCAGCCCGGTCGAGGAGGGCCACAAGAACCACATGCGCGCGATCAACCGCATCGCGCGCGCCGGCGGCCTGCGAGCGGCGGTCGAGCAGGGCGTGCTGAAATCCGGCGTCATGCACGCCTGCGTCACGCACGGCGTCGATTTCGTGCTCGCGGGCTCGATCCGCGACGACGGGCCCCTGCCCGACACGCTGATGGATCTCGTCGAGGCGCAGGAGCGCTACGCGCAGGCGCTGCGCGACGTGCAGCTCGTGCTGATGCTCTCGACCATGCTGCACTCGATCGGCGTCGGCAACATGCTGCCCTCGTGGGTGCGCGCCGTGTGCGTCGACATCAACCCCGCGGTCGTGACGAAGCTCGCGGACCGCGGCTCTTCGCAAACGGTCGGCATCGTCACCGACGTCGGGCTGTTCCTCTCGCAGCTCGCGCGCAGCCTCGCCTGAGGCTCAACCGCCCGGAGGCGTCGGCTTGGGGCCGGGGTGCGGGCGGTGGTGCGGCGGCAGTTTGCGGTGGCGGCGGTGCTTGGGCTTGTCCTTCGGCGCCGGGCGCGGCGCCGGCGGGGGATGCTGTCCGTCGACCTTGGTGTCGTGGGCGCGCCCCTCGTGCGCGTGCGCGCGGCGGTGCGGGCGGTGCGGGCGCTGCGTGCCCGCGGCCTGCGCGCTGAGCGAGAGCGCGCTGGCGACGGCCGCGACGATCAGAATGCGGCTGAGGGAGTCGATCTTCATGAGTGCATGCTCCTCCCGCGGCGCGGGTGTGTACAGGCATCGAATCGTCGAACCTGCGCTGCGCTTCAGCCTCGCGCAAGGAAAACGCCTGTCAGGGCAGCGCGACTCCCGGAATTCCGCCCGATCAGAACCCGATCGAGAGGCCGTAGTAGATGCCGGACACGTTCACGTCGGCGTCGGTGTGGTCGCCGCCGTCGGTGTAGTCGAGCTTGACGTCCGTCTTGCGCCAGCCGAGCACGGCCGCCCCCGAGAGCCGGCCGCCAACGCCACCGAAGAAGCGGTAGCGCGCCATCAGATCGGCGTCGACGAAGGTCGCCTCGTCGCCGCCGTACTTGACCTTCAGGCCCGAGAGCAGCGCCGACACGTCGAAGGGCCCGAAGACGAGCCCCGCGCGGCCCGCGATCACGGGCACGGGGATGGTCTGGTCGAGGGTCGCGGAGTCGGTGGTCGAGGTGATCGTCGAGTGGAAGTCGAGCAGGTGCGCGCCGAGTCCCAGGCCGAGCTCGACGTTCTCACCCGGAAAGAAGTCGTGCGTCCAGATCGCGGTCGCGACGTCCATCTTGAGGTCGGTCTTGACGTCGGTGCCGGCCGTGATCGTGACGCCGCCTTGCGTGATGTCCGCGGTCAGCGTGCCGTCGCCCGAGAAGCTCGCCGGCGCGTAGGCGAAGGTCCACTTGCCCGCGCCGAAGGAGAGGTCCGCACGCGCGCCGAACTCGCTCGAGGGGTCGCCCAGGCCGAGGTCCTTGTCCACATCGTTGCTCGCGAGCGTGACGCTCGAGATGTTTGCGGCGACCGAGCCGTCGAACTTCGCGCGCTGGATGCGCGGGATGACGTCCAGGTGCGGCGCCGAACAGGCCGCGAGGCAACAGGTGAGCGCGAGCAGGACCGGAAGTCGGAAAGGAATGCAGTTCGGCATGGGACCTTCTTCGTCCAGGGGACGCGGGAGCCTGAGGTCCGCAGACTAGCGCCTCGAAAAGTGCTGTTCCAGGGCCCTGGAGGCGGGAACTGCAGGCCCTAGGCGCGGCTCGAGTGCGCCCCGCGCGTTGTGGGCAGGCCGCTCTGCTCCCAGCCCGACATCCCTCCGCGCAGGTCGACGAGCTCGCGCCGTCCCAGGCGCGCGAGCAGGCTGCAGGCGATCGTCGAGCGATAGCCCCCAGCGCAGTGCACCGCGAGCGTGCCCGTCGCGGGCAATTCGTGTGCGCGCGCCTCGAGCTCGGAGAGCGGGATCGCGATCGTGCCCTCGATGCGTACTTCGTCGCGCTCGCCCGGGTTGCGGACGTCCAGGAAGTGCAGGGCGGAGGTGCGTTGGCGCGCGAACATCTCCGGCGGGTCGATACGCTCGAAGCTCGCGAGCAGCTCGGCGCGCCCTGCGGCCGCGGCGAACCCGCCCTGCAGGTGGCCCGCGACGCGCTCGAAGCCGATCCGGCCCAGGCGCGTGGCGGATTCGCCCTCGCTTCCGGGCGCGCAGACCAGCACGAGCTCCTGCTTGGGATCGAGCAGCTCGCCGCACCAGTTCGCGAACTTGCCCCACAGCCCGACGCTCACGCTGCCCGCGAGGTGGCCGCGCGCGAAGTCGTCGGAGTGCCGCGTGTCGAGCACGAGCGCGCCCGCGCGCTGCTTCTCCAGCAATGCATCCAGCGAGAGCGGCGTGAGCGCGCGCGCGAGTTGCGTGTCGATCGTGCCGCGCTGCTCCTTGTTCATCTGCGCGTCGTAGCCGAAGTAGCGCGGCGCCTTGGGCTGGCCTTGGGTCGCGATCTCCACGAAGCTCTCGCGGCTCATGGGCCGCAGCATGTAGTTGCCCGCGCGCTGCGCGCCGATCGTCGAGACGGTGTCCTTCGAAAGGTTCTTGCCGCAGGCCGAGCCCGCGCCGTGCGCGGGGTAGACGCGCGTCTCGTCGGGCAGCTTCAGCAGCTTGCCGTGCAGCGAGTCGTAGAGCAGGCCCGCCAGCTGCTCCGCGCTGACGCCGACCGAGGCCATCAGGTCGGGCCGCCCGACGTCGCCGATGAAGAGCGTGTCGCCCGTCAGCACCGCCTGCGGCTTCTCGCGGCTCTTGGCGAGGTCGTAGACGACGAGCGAGATGCCCTCGGGCGTGTGGCCGGGCGTCTCGAGCACCGCGATGCGCACGCTGCCCAGTTCGAGCGTCGAGCCTTCGGCCATGGGCGTGAAGGCGTAGTCCGCGCGCGCCTGCGCCCCGAGCCGGATCACGGCACCCGTCGTCTGTGCGAGCTCGAGGTGACCCGCGACGAAGTCGGCGTGGAAGTGTGTCAGGAACACGTGCCGGATCGTGAAGCCACGCTGCGCCGCTTCCGCGACGTACTGGTCGATGTCGCGCTGCGGATCGACGACGACGGCGTTCTTCGTGCCCTCGTCGGCGATCAGGTAGGAGGCGTGCGAAAGGCAGCCGAGGTAGTACTGCTTCAGGAACATGCGCGGGCAGGAGCGAGCGAGGTTGCTCGCATCCTACCGCTCGCGGAAGGGATTGCGCACTTGCAACGCCCGCGAGGTGCGCGCCGGTCCCGAAAACGCAGTCAAGGGCTTGTGAAGCTGGGCTGGAAGCCGGGGCCTGCGTCCTCAGCGTGCGCCCGCGAGCTTCGGCGCGGCGCTCGCGCGCGCGGGTGCCACGCCCGGGAACTCGTCGAACGGGAATTCGTCGACCTGCACTGCCTCCCAGCGTTCGGCGGCCGCTTCGCGCAACGCCTTGCACTCGGATTCGCTGAGGATTCCAGCCTTCAACGCGGGCTCGAGCAGCGTGCCCTCGTCGGCGCGCGGCAGCTTCTTCGCCTTGACGGCCTCGCGCAGCTTCTTGCGCGCGGGTTCCGCGGCGATCGTCTTCGCGAGCGCGCGTTCGAGCAGCGCGAGCCCGAACTCGCCCGACTTGGGCACGTACATCTCGCGCGTCAGCGCGAGGCGCGCCTCGCCGCCGTCGAGCAGCGCGCGCGCGACCTTCGCTCCCAGGCGGTCGCTCGGCGGACGCATGCGCCGGCCGAGCGGGAAGAGGACTGGGCGCAGCGCGAGCGCGGTGGCGCGGCTGGGCAGGTTCGCCAGCACGCCGTCCAGCGCGGTCTGCACCTGCCAGAGCGACTCCGCGCCCGCCCAGCGGAAGAAGTCGCGGTCGCGCGCGGGCCGGCCTTCCTCGACGTACTTCTTCACGATCGACGAGGCGATGTACATCCACGCCAGCGCGTCGGCGAGGCGGCCGGTGATGGCCTCCTTGCGCTTGAGCGATCCGCCCAGGGTGCCCATGCAGGCGTCCGAGACAAGCGCGAAGGCGGCCGAGTAGCGCGCGAGCTTCTTCAGCAGCGCACCTTCCTCGCCGCCGAGCGGTGTCGAGGCCAGCGCTCCGCCCGTGAGGCCGAGCACCAGCGCGCGTGCGCCGTTCGAGACCACGAAGCCCACGTGCGAGAAGAAGGCCTTGTCGAAGCGCGCGAGATCCTTCGCCTGCGCGGCTTCCATCTCGTGCCGCGCGTACGGGTGGCAGCGGATCGCGCCCTGCCCGAAGATGATCATGCTGCGCGTGAGGATGTTGGCGCCCTCGACGGTGATGCCGATCGGCGTCGCCTGGTAGGCGGTCGCGAGCGAGTTGCGCGGACCTTTCGAGATCCCGGCTCCGCCCTGGATGTCCATCGCGTCGTTGATCACGCGCCGCATCGCCTCGGTGGTGTAGTACTTGGCGATGGCCGAGATCACGGCCGGCTTCTCGCCCGCGTCCACGGCGCCCGCGGTGAGCGTGCGCAGCGCGTTCATCCAGTAGACGGTGCCGCCGATGCGCGCGAGCGGCGCCTCGATGCCCTCGAAACGGCCGACGGCCATGTTGAACTGCTCGCGGATGGTCGCATAGGCGCCCACGACGCGCAGCGCGAGTTGCGAGCCGCCGACGGAGTTGCCCGGAAGCGAGATCGAACGGCCCGCGGAGAGGCATTCCATCAGCATGCGCCAGCCCTGGCCGGCCTGCTTGGGACCGCCGATGATGAACTCGATCGGCACGAAGACGTCGTTGCCGCGCGTCGAGCCGTTCATGAACGGGATCGAGAGCGGGCAGTGGCGCGGTCCGTGTTCGACACCCGGCGTCGCGGTCGGGATCAGCGCGCAGGTGATGCCCAGATCCGTCTCGCCTCCGAGCAGCTTCTCGGGGTCGTAGAGCTTGAACGCCAGACCGAGCAGCGTCGCGACCGAGGAGAGCGTGATGTAGCGCTTGTTCCAGGTGAGACGCATGCCCAGCACGTCCTTGCCCTCGAAACGCCCGCGGCAGACGATGCCCTTGGACTGCATGCTGCCCGCGTCGCTGCCCGCGCCGGGTTCGGTCAGCGCGAAGCAGGGGACCTCCTCGCCGATCGCAAGGCGCGGGAGGTAGTGGCGCTTCTGTTCCTCGGTGCCGTAGTGCAGGAGCAGCTCGGCCGGACCGAGCGAGTTCGGGACCATCACCGTCACCGAGGCGGTCACGCTGTGGCTCGAGAGCTTGGCGACCACGCTCGAGTTCGCCAGCGCGGAGAAGCCGCGGCCGCCGAAGCTCTCGGGGATGATCATCCCGAAGAAGCGCTCGCGCTTCATCAAGTCCCAGGCTTCGCGCGGCAGGTCGCCCTTCTGCTGCACCTCCCAGTCGTCGACGATGCGGCACAGCTCCTCGACCGGTCCGTCGAGGAAGGCCTTCTCCTTCTCGGAGAGCTGCTTGCGTTCGAAGCCGAGCAGCTTCGACCAGCGCGGCGCACCGCTGAAGAGCTCCGCGTCCCACCAGACCGTGCCCGCGTCCAGCGCGACGCGCTCGGTCTCGCTCATGCGCGGGAAGATGCGCGCGAGCAGCGGCATCAGCCACGAGCTGATCAGCGCGCGGCGCAGAGGCCGCAGCCCGAAGACGAGCGCCAGCACGGCGACCGCGATCGCGAGCGGCAGGTACAGGCCGCGCGGCTCGAATTTCTGTGCGTGGCCCCAAAGCAGCGCCGCCTCGAGCGGCAGTACCCAGGCCCAGTACGAGAGCCGGTGGTATGCGAGCGCGACGGCCACGAGGACCAGGGCGGCGATGAGGATCGTTGTCATGCGGGGCTCCGAATTCCTTTCTATCGGCCGTCGGGAAGGGCGCGCTGCACGCTGGATCTTGCTCCCGGGGCCGCTCCCACTCAAGCAGCGAGCGTGCGCGCGCATTCCTGGGCCCGAATACGTACGCTGCCGGGAATGACTTTCCGCACGGCACTCCTTGCGCTTGCACTCATGCTCGCGAGCTGCGATCGAAGCACTCCCAGGGTGGATCCTTCCCACGCACAGGGAGGCCTGCGCCTGGTCCCGACGACCACTGCCGCGGCCGAACTCTTGCGCCTGGTCGCCGGGCCCGAAGACGTGCTCGCGCTGCCCGAGCAGGTGGACGCGTGGTCCGCGGCGGACTGGAAGAGCGGCGGCTGGGAGAAGCTGCCGCGCTTCCCGCGCTACGTCGCCGAACCGCTGCTCGTGCTGCGGCCGGGGATGGTCGTGAACCACAGCTGGCAGGCCGCGGAGACGACCAAGATCCTGAAGGACCAGGGCATCCGCGTCCTGACGCTCGATTCGGGGACGAGCTACCCCGAGCTGCGCGGCGCGATCGAGGCGCTCGGAACCGCGCTCGTCCGCGAATCGCGCGCGCGCGCGGCGCTCGACGCACTCGATGCGCGCGTGGCGCGGCTCGCGGAGCAGCGCGCGAGGCTCGAGCACGTGCGCGCGCTGGTCTACACCAACGACGGCTCGGGCGGCTGGGCCTCGGGCTCGAACACGACCTCCGCAACGCTGCTCGCGCTTGCGGGACTCGCAAACGCGGCCGAGTCGAGCTCGGGCCACGCGGAGATGAGCTTCGAGCGCCTGCTCGCGCTCGATCCGGACCTGATCGTGACCGGCACCGGCGCGCGCGGCGAGAAGAGCAGCCCGACGGTGGAGATGATCGAGCGCACCTCCGCGCTCCAGACGCTGCGCGCGCGGCGCGAGAAGCGCTATGCGGTGCTGCCCTCCGAGCTCCTGAGCTCCGACTCGCAGTACCTCGTCGACGCGGCCGAGCAGCTGCAGCAGCAGGCGCAGCTCGTTCTCGCGGAAAAGCGCTGAGCTAGGTCGCAGCCGGCGAGGCTCGCAGCGCGCGCTCGCGCCAGCGCTCGAGCATCTGGCTCAGCGTGGTGCTGTCGACCGGCTTCGCCAGGTAGTCGTCCATGCCCGCGGAGAGGCAGGCCTCGCGGTCGCCGAGCAGCGCATTCGCGGTCACGGCGATGACCACCGTGTGACGATCCGGACTCTCGCGCCGCCGCAGTTCGCGCGTGGCGCCGAAGCCGTCGAGCACCGGCATCTGGCAGTCCATCAGCACGATGTCAGGCTGTTCGAGCTCGACGACGCGCAGCGCCGCCTCGCCATCGTGCGCCACGAAGCAGGCGTGGCCGAGGCGGTCGAGCATCGTCTCCAGCACGTGCAGGTTGACCCTGTTGTCCTCGGCGACGAGCACGCGCAGGCGCCGATGGGTGGCGCCCGGACTGCGCGCGGGCAGCGGGGCCCCGGGTTCGCTCGGCTCCGGCGGCGCACCGAGCTCCAGATCGAGCTCGAACCAGAACGTCGAGCCCTCGCCGATCACGCTCTCGAAGTCGATCGTGCCGCCCATGCCCTCGACCAGGCGCTTGGCGATCACCAGGCCCAGGCCCGTGCCGCCGTACTTGCGCGTCGGGGAGGAATCGCCCTGCGTGAAGGCCCTGAACAGCAGCGAGCGGCGCTCCTCGCCGATGCCGATGCCGCTGTCGCGCACTCCGAAGCGCAGCCGTGCGCGGCCGTCCCGCAGCTCCTTGACCGCGAGCTCGACCACGATCCGTCCGCACTCGGTGAACTTGACCGCGTTGCTGAGCAGGCAGGCCAGCGCCTGGCGCACGCGCAGCGCATCCCCGCGCAGGCGCTGAGGCAGGTCGGGGTGGAGTTCGAGCTCCAGGCGCAGGCCGCGACTGCGCGCGCGCGGCCCGAACTGCTGCTGCAACTCGCGCACGAGGTCGAGCGGATCGAACTGGGTCGATTCGAATTCCAGTGTGCCCGCCTCGATGCGCGAGAGGTCGAGCATGTCGTTCAGGTGTGCAACCAGGTGCTGGCTGCAGGCGCTGATCGTCTCGATCTCCTCGCGCTGGTCGGCCGTGAGCTGTCCCCCCAGCAGGACCTCGGTCGTTCCGACGATCCCATTCAGCGGCGTGCGGATTTCATGGCTCATGTTGGCCAGCGTCTCCGACTTGCGGCGCGTGATCCCGAGCAACTCGTCGCGCGCTTCGGCCAGCCCGCGAGTGAGCTCGCGCGCCTCGGCCTCGAGGACTGCCTGGCCGGATTCGAGCTCGGCCTGCCGGTCGGCGAGCGAACGGCGCTGTCGCAGCGCGCGCATGCCGGAATGGATCAGAAACGCATCCACGAATGCGACCCACAGCATGTGTTCGCCGAAGCGCCAGGGTTGGGCATTCGCGACGCCGTACACGCTCGCTGGCCAGTACGCACCGCGCAGCGCGTGGTCGACCGCGGTGACAACCGAGGCGGTGATCAGCACACGCCAGTCGCCGTATAGCGCGAGAAAGGCCAGCGAGCCGAGAACATGGAAGTGAGTTTCGATCCGCCCGCCGGAGATGTGGATCAGGAGCGCGGAGAAGAGCATCTGCGAAATCGCCATCGCGTGCCGCGTGCTCGGGACGCCGGGGCGAAAGCAGGCCAGCATGCAGCCGGGCACCGCCAGCGCCGCACCGAGGACGAGCGCGGCGACCAGGTGCGTGCCCACAGCAGAGTTCGCGCCCTCCCCGTCGCTGGGCGAGAGGGCGAGCGCGATCGCGAAGGCGGCAAACCACTGGAAGATCAACAGCCCGGCGAAGCGCCGGTCCATCTGCGCGTGGTCCGCTTGCTCGCGCTGCTCGCAGATCTGCTGCGCGCGCGCAATCAGCGAACTGCTGGGGAGACTCCGCGTGCGAGACATACGCGGCATGTCGTCGCCGCGCACACCCGTTCTGGAGGCCTGTGGCCCTCGACATTGTGCGAAGTCGTCCTCGCGAGAGGTCCGCAGTCGCCCGGGGCTGGGCCGTTTTGTGGCGTCCTGCGGGCCGAATTCGGCGATCCGGCCAGACGTCAGCCGCGGCCGACACGCGCGCGCGGGCCCGCAAGGACAGGTCCGCGTTCCATCCCGAGCGCCCAGTCCATCGTGAATCGGGCGTTGATCTCGCTCAGCGGATTGAGGATCTCGCGCCGGCCGCCGGGCTCGCGGTGTCGGTAGGCATCGATTCCGAAGGGGCCAAAATAGCCCGCGCGCGCGAGCGCCGCACCTGCGGCTGCGACCGCGGCTTCGAGTTCGGCGTCGTCCTCGCGCGCGAGCTCGCCCGCGCCCGCGAGCGTCGTGCCGGTCCACGCCCCCTCGCGTGTGGTCTCCTGGAAACACGGCGCGGAGATCGTCACCGATCCGTCGGTCGCGACGAAGGCCGAGCGCGTGTACTCGCGCGTCACCTGCACCCAGGGCTCGACCACCAGCGGGCCCAGGCGCAGGCTCGCCACGATCCAGGCGCGCTCGGACTCTGAGGGCTCGCCCGCTGCGATGCGTCGACGGCCGCGGCCCGCCGCGCCGAAGGTGCGCCGCACGAGCCAGCCCTCGGGTGCGGGGAGGGCCAGACGTGCGAGCACACTCTCGAGATCGAGCACGACGTGCTTCTCGAAGCTCGCGCGCTGCAGCGGCTCGCGCACGGAGGCTGCGAAGGGCCGCGCGTTGACCGCGCGCAGCACCTCCAGCGCGGGTGCCGCGAGTGGCTCCGCGCCCGCAGCCCGCAGTTGCGCGAGCGCGCGCGGCGTCGGACTCCACGCGACGCCGGGCAAACCGCGCGCGCGCTCGGGGTCGCCCAGACCGAGCACGACGTCCTGCGGCCCGACCAGCGTGCCGACGAGGCGCATGCGCTCGCGCTCGACGATGCGCAGCAGGTGCTGCGTCGGCTGGTAGCGGCCCTGCGCTTCGAGCTCGTGTTCGGCGTCGAGGTTGAGCACCCACGCGCGCGGAGCGCTGCTCACGTGCGCCTCCGCGGGTCGATCGGCGGTTCGGCGGCCAGTTGCGCGAGGAAATCCTCGTCCATCCCGGCGCGGGCTCGCGCCGCGAGCGCCAGCGGCCGGCCCTGCATGAGCGCGGGCGTCAGCGGTGTCGGCAGGCTCGCGCGCCAGCGGCCGTATTCGAGCGGCGCGCCGGTGAACTGCTCGAACCAGTGCGCCGCGAAGGCGACGTGTCCGATCTCGTCCTCTTGCACGCGCTCGAGAATCTGTGCGCCCGCCTCGTCGCCGGCTGCGCGGAACTGCGCCGCGACGCGCGGGCAGTGGTCCAGGTTGGCGCCTTCGAGTCCCAGACCCTGCAGCGCGACGAAGGCGGCCGGCGTCTCGCAGCGCGCGACGCGCTCCCAGAACCAGTCGCGCACCGGGTGCGCGCGCCGAACTCGGTGCCCAGGGCGCGCATGTGCGCGAGGTAGAGCTGCAGGTGTTCGAGTTCCTCGCGACACAGCGCGAACAGCCCGACGCGGAAGGCCTGCGGCGCGCGCGGGAAGGCGAGGATCGCCCAGGCGAAGAGCTCGGCAGCCTGCAACTCGTGGTGCACGAAGGTGTGCAGGAGGCGCGCGCCCGAGCGCGCGGCCGGTGCGCTGCGCTCGGCGACCACGAGCTGGGGCGGCCTGCCGGGGGCGGCGATGCGCCGTTCGGGCGGGTCGCTCTCCCAGACGAGCGCAGCGAGTTCCGGCGCGGGCGCGAGCTTTCCCGCGAGGGTCTCCCCGCGGATGAACTCCTCGCACCAGCTCTCGACCGTCCGGGTCATCCCACCATCATGCCAGGGCGAACTGCCGGTGCAGCCAGCGCGGGCGCGAGTAGTCCCAGTTCTTCTCCGCCATCGCGGCGACGAGCACCGGGTAGATCGCCTCGATCGCGCGCGCAACCTCCGGCGCGAGGCCGACCGCCGCGCAGTAGCGCTCGAGGCACTCGCGTTCGTAGTCGCGCAGCTCGCGCGCCAGCAATCTGCGCCAGGCCGCGCCGGCGCTGAGCCCGTGCTCCTGCTTGACCTCGTGCACGACCAGGTGCAGCAGGTCGAAGTAGGGCAGCCCCTCGGGCTCGGCCGTGCCCCAGTCGAGGATCCCGAGCACGTTGCCCTGCGCGTCCACTTGCACGTGCTTGGCGCGCAGATCCGCGTGGTAGAAGACCAGCGGCAACTGCGCGCCGAGGAACTTCGCGCGCGCTTCCGTGAGCATGCGCTCGAGCTTCGCGATCGTCGCGGGCACGGCCGCGTGCTCGATCACGAGGCGGAAACGTGCGGCGATCTGCGCCTCGAAGTCGGCCTCGTCGAAGGGGCGCGGCGCGCGCACGACGAGCTTGGGCATGAGCTCCGCGACCTGTCCGAGCATGCGCGCGATGCGCGGTTGGTCTCCGCAGGCCTGCGGTGCCGTCCAACCAGGCAGGCGCCGCTCGCAGGAGAAGGTCAGCCCCTCGAGCGTGCCGAAGAAGAGCGGCTCGGGCACGGGGAAGCCTGGAAAACGCGCGCGCACCTCGCCCAGCGTGCGCAAGTGGCGCTCGGTCTGCGGGATGTTCTTCGGCGCGAGCGGGACGTGCAGCGTCCAGGCCGCACCCTCGCGCGTGTGCACGACCGCGCTGTTGCCGCGCGTGGCGACGATCGCCTCGGCGATCGGCTGGCGCTCGCCGAGCTTCTCCGCCAACGCACCCAGCACGCGCTCGATGCGCGCTGCCGGCCGCTCGCCGAGCCGCGCGACGAGCGCGAAGGAGGGTGCCAGCACCGGAAAGAGCCCCAGCGCCTTGCCCGCGAGCTTGGCGCGATTCTTCTTCTCCATCGGGCCGATCGTGAGCGCGGGAAAGGGCTCGTCGAGCGCGACGACGTGCGAGAAATCGAGGCGGTGGGGGTAGAGCGCGAAGGCCTCGACCGAGCGCACGCGACCGCCTTCGATGAGCTGTCGCCAGCCGCGCAGCGTTCGCGGGTACGGATCGCGCCCGAAGAGACTGCGCGCGAACTCGAGCGGGCTCGCGACGTGGAACTCGCCCTTGCGCCCGAGCGAGCGCTTGTAGCCCAGGCGGTTGTCGACGACGAGCACGAGCTCACCCTCCGGAGCGAGGCGCTGTTCCAGCATCGAGAGCGCCTCGGGAAACCCTGGAGGACCGTCCTCGAGCACGATCAGCGCGTAGCCCTGCCCCGGCTCGGCGACGACGCGCACCCGGCCGGGCGTTTGCTCGCGCGCGCGGAAAGCCGCGAAGCGTGCTTCGCGACCGTCGGCGTCGGCCCCGAGTTCGACTGCGAAGCCCTGCAGCGCGAGTGCGGTGACCGTACCCGAGAGCGGGCTGCCGACGAACAGCGCTCGGCCCTCGCGTGCCGCGAGTGCGACCAGCCACGCCGCGCGGCCTTCACGCTGCAACAGCGCGAGCAGATCCGCGTCCGCGTCCTCGAGCTCGAGCAGGAGCGCCTCGAGCGCCTTGCGGAAGGAGAGCCCCTGCGCCTCGCGTTCGAAAAAGCGCGTCCAGGGATCGCTCACGGCGCGCGCTCCGGCCGGATCGAGACGCAACCCGCGAGCAGAAAGGCGATCGCCGCCGCGACCTGCATGCCCGAGGCTCCGCCGAAGCTGCCTCCGGCCGCGGGCAGTACCCCACACACGAGCGCCGTGGCCGCGCCGAGCAGGAGCAGCAGCCGGTCGCCGCGCGCGAGTTCCTCGCGCCACTCCTCGTGTTCGGGCCGCGCGCGCGCCGCGATCGCGCGGCCGACGTAGGCCGCGGTTGCAAGCAGCGCGACCACGAGCGCGAGGCGACCGAGTGCGGGCAGCGGGCTCGCGGAGGGGCGAACACCATCCCAGGACATCCCGCGCAGCGCCGGCAACCACGCGATCGCGAAGGCGATCCCGGCGGCCTTCGCCATCCATCCGCGCGAGGGCGCGCTCGTGCACAGCACGAGCGCCACCAGCGCCGCGGCCACGAGCAGCATGCCCTCGAGTGCGGACCAAGGGCGACCGACGACGAAGCAAGCGAGCGCGAGCAGCGCCGAGCGGCGATCGGCGCGCCGCAGCCAGGCGAGCGCGAACGCGGCGCCGCAGGCCCAGCAGGCGGCGGCGATGCGCGCGTAGGACTCGGAGAGCAGCGCCGCGGTCTGTGCGTTCTCGCGGTAGACATAGAGCGAGAGCACGAGCACGAAGATCCGGCGGCCAAGCGGCGCGCGCCGTGCGAGCGCGAGCCCGTGCTCGACGCCGACGAGCAGCACGCACAGCGACAGACTGCGCAGCGTCTGCAGGCTGGTGTACGCCGGATCCCCGGAGCCGAGCGCGTCCTCTGTCCAGTACAGGATCGCGGGTGCGAAGGCCGCGGTGTAGATCAGACGCGAGAGCAAGCTCGGGCGCTCGCGCGCAGGATCGCGGGGCGGCACGATCCCCGCAGGGAGCGTAGCCCAGCGCACGAGCGCGCCAGCCGCTCCCGCGCCTAGTTCGATCGCCCACGAGGGGCCAAACAGCGTGCGCAGCGCGAGCACGGCGCCCAGGCCGAGCACGAGGCTCGCCGCGAGCGTCACCGGCAGCGCGCGCGGCGCGTGTCCACCCGGTTCCCCCGCAGGCAGGAACGAGAGCAGCACCCTCCCGAGCAGCAGCGCGAGGCACAGGTTCGCAAGGGGAGAGGAGAACGTTTCGAACACGCGGTGGGAGAGCGTGACGCGGCCGCGCTCCGCCGGAAAGAGTGCGGCCGGCGATTTGTAGTCGCCGGCCGCGCCCCCTCGTTTTCTGTCGTTCTCTCAGTCTCGGTCGTCACCCACCGCTGTGCCTCAGATGGGCGGCAGCGGCTTGTTCTCGATCGGCGGCGGGCGGTCGCCGACGGGGCGGTCGCTCGGGCGCACCACGGGCACGTGGAAGAGCGGGGCGGGCGCCGCGGCGTCGTGTGCGGATCCTTCGAAGAAGGGCAGCAGCCGTCCGGCGGCTTCGACCCAACAGTCGGGACCCTGTCCGAACCACAGCGCGTCGGCGCGGTTCTCGAGCGCGCCGTAGAGCGACACGGCCGAGCTCACGTGCAGCACGCCGCCGTCGGTGTCGGCGACGCGCAGGTCGACGTCCCAAAGGCTCTCCTCGGTGCAGGGCCAGGTCAGCCCTGCGTGCGGCGCAAGCGCCTGCACGGCGTGGAAGCCGCGGCTCGTGAGCACCAACCAGCGCGGTGCGTCGGAGAAGTTCTCCGCCGAAACGTGCGTGCGCTCGACGTGCACGCCCACCGACGCAGGGGCCTGCGAGAGCGGCAGGGCCGGCGGTTGAAGGGCCAGTGCGGAGGCCGGGACCAGGGCGGCGAACAGGCTGGGAATCATGTGGATCTCCTGCCGTGCTCCCCGGGGTCGGAATCGCGCGGCAGGGCCTGTATCGGAAAACTTGTCCGGGTCCTTGAGCGCAGGCGCGCGCTGCAGACCCAGGCGCGGGCCTAGATTCGCGAATTCGGGCGTCGCGACGGCCTTTCTTCAGTCCTGCCCGAGCATCCGGAAAGCTGCCCACTCGGACGCGGGAGCGCCCTGCGCGCGCAGGCTGCGGCGCGCTTCGGCGCACGCGCGCGAGGGCGGCAACCCGACGCCGAGCGAGCGGTGCAGCGCGATCGCGAAGGCGCGCGCCCAGCGGTCCTCGACCGGCCAATTCGTCGCGACCAGGTTGCGCGTGCCGCACTCGAGGAAGGCGCGCGCGAGCCCCTGCAATCCCTCGGCATCGGCGAAGCGGCCGCCGCCGGTCTCGCAGCCGGTCAGCACGACCAGCGCGGGATGCGCGACGAGGCCGGAGAGCTCGCCCAGGCCGAACTCGTCGCCGCCCGAGAGTGCGAAGCGCGCGCCGTCCGAGCGCAGCTCGCGCGCGGCGCCGTGGCGCACGTGTGTCGCGATGTGCAGGCACTCGCCGGACTCGAAGGCCGCCGCGAGGTGCTTGCGGTCGAAATCCGCGCCGCTCGCAAGCTTGCACTCGGGGTGCAGGCGCGCGATCTGCGCGAGCTCCTCACCCGCGCCCGGGAGCAGTCGCTCGCCCTCGCTGCCAAGTGGATCGCCGAGCAGCTGCCAACGGTGTGCATCCTGCGGCGTCCACTCCGGTGCATGCGCCTGCGCCGGGAGGCCCGGGAGGACCGCGGTCACGACCGTCTCTCCGATCCAGGGCCCGTCCTCGAAGGCCTCGATCGGCAGCGCCTCGAGCGGGCCGTGCAGCAGACAGCACAGTCGGCGCGGCTGCGTGCCCGCGCGCACCTGCAGTGCATCACGCAGCTCGGCGGGCAGGAGCACGGCCCCAAGTTCGTTGCACAGGCGCTTGCGGCGCGGCTCGTCGCCGCTGAGCACGGCCTCGCGCAGGCGGCGCACTGCCTCTTCGAGCGCGCGCCGTCCGTGCGCGATGCGTGCGCCACGCGCGCTGCCGTCGGGCGCGACGAGCACGATCAACGTCTCGTCCGCACCGACCACCCAGGTCGCCAGGCCGAGCTCGAAGTGCCGCGCCCAGTCGACGAGGTCGCCGCGCGCGATCTCAGCACGCTGCCCGGTGCCGCGCACCAGGCGCAGCGTGCTCGCCTGCGCGCTCTCGATCGTGCACGCCGCGCCGAGCGCGTCGCCCTCCTCGAGCTCCGCGCGCGCGAGCAGTTCGACCGCGTGCAGGCCGAGCACCTCGCCGAAAACGTTGGTGGTCTGGTCCGCGCCGCGCTCCTCGAACAGGCGCCGCTGCGCGTTGGCCGCGCCGCCGAGGGCCTCGCGCAGCTCGCGGATCGACTGCGCGCGCCGGCCGAGCGCGAGCAGGATCTCCGCGTGCAGCGTCAGCCAGGCGTTGCGCAGCTCGGGGCCGCTGCCGCGCAGCGGCGTGGCCGACTCGACGCGCGCGAGCGCATCCGCGGCCGAGCCGCGCACGAGCAGCGCGCGCGCCTCCGAGAGCCGCGCCTCGCGTGCGTGCTGCGAATCCGGCCCGATGCGCGCGTAGGACGCGAGCGCCTCGTCCACGGAGCCTGTGCGCAGCAGGCAGTGGCCGGCGAGCAGCGCGTACTCGTCCGCCTCGACCCCGCCCGCGGCCGGCTCGTGCGCCCGCAGGAAATCCGCCGCGCGCTCGGGCTGGTCGCTCCACACCAGCAATTGCGCGTAGCGCCGCGCGACAGGCCAGGTGAGGCCCGGCGTCTGGAGCGCGGCGAGTTCGCCGATCAGCGCCTCCATACGCGGCAGATCGCCCGCGTCCTGCGCGATTCCGTGCAGTTCCTCGAGCGCGCGCTCCTGCCACTCGCGCTCGCCGAGCGCGCGCGCCTCGTCGAGGCAGCGGCCGAGCAGCTCCTCGGCTTCCTCGGGACGCTCTTGCTCGCGCGCGCGCAGGCCGCGGATCCAGTCGAGCTCGATGCGCGGCCGCAGCATCCCGGCACGCGCGAAGATCTTTTGCGCGAGCCCGAGGTCCGCGTCGAGCCGCCCGAGTTCCGCGCGCCGCTCTTCGTCACCCAGACCGTCCGCGCGCCGCAGGTGCTCGACGCGCAGACGCGCCGCGAGCGCCGTGGCCTGCGCCGCGGGCACGCGGTCGCCGCCCTCGCCGATCGAGGCGGCGAGCTCTTCGAGGCCGTCGAGCAAGTCCGCGCGCTCGGCCTGCCACTCCTGTTCGTCGAGCTGATCGCTGCTCGCGCGGCTCGCGCGCTCGCGCAGCGCGAGGTAGCGCTGTTCGTCCTCCAGACCCGCGAGCCGCGCGGCGTGGTCGAGCCCGGCGTAGTACTCGACGACATCGAGCACGTCGCAGCGCTTCCAGCGCTCGCACAGCTCCCGCGCGCACGTGCGCAGCGCCGGTAGGCGCAGCTCCTCGCCGCCGCGGAAGAGGCCGAGCTCCGTGCGCAGTCCCTCGAGCTCGCGCTCGAGATCCGCGCTGCCCACGAGCTCCGTGGCGGGCGCAGCAGCCTGCACGGGTTTCTCGCGCCGCAGGAGCCCCAGGCCGATCAGCGCCGCGCCGAGCAGCGCGATCGGGACCAGGAATCGCTCCGCGTGCTGCACGCGAGCACGCTCAGCGCCCGGGGACCCGCTCGAGGTAGCGATCGCGTTCCGCCGAGGCGGGCAGCGTGCGCGCGAGCTCGCGTGCGTCGGTCCAGTCGCCAGCGTCGTGCAGCAGCGTGATGCGCTGCAGCGTGCCCGCGGGTTCCCCCGAGCCCGCGCTCTGCGCGAGCTTCTCGAGCAGTGCGGGCGCGACGCCGACCTCGAAGTCGCGCGCGCCCAGGTCGCGTTCGAGACCGTTCACGCTGGCGTAGGCGTGCCATGTGTAGGCGCCGCTCGCGAGGCGGGCGGGCAGCGCGAGCTCCTCGAGGCCGCCGCGCAGCTCCTGCACCGCGGTTCCGTTCTCGAAGGCGCCGCCGCCGTGGCGCAGGATCTCGACGCGGTAGCTCGAGGCCTCTGCGACCGGGCGCAATTCGAAGCGCAGCGGGAGCGACGCGGCGCCCCAATTGGGCGCCTCGAGCACCTGGCCGCGCGGGTAGTACAGGGCGATTTCGCTTTCGCCGCGCAGGAGCGGCGTATTCGGCAGGTGCACGCTCGTGTCACGGCCCTCGAAGAGCGACCAGAGCGCGAAGCCGACGATGAGCGTCGCCGCGCAGGCCATCGCGATGCTTCCCAGCCGGCGCCGGCGCGAGCGCGCGGCGAGCTCCACGATCGGCGAGGCGCGCGGAGCCCGGGGGCGGCGCGGCGCGGGGAGCGTGTTCTCGACCGGCTCGAACTCCAGGGGCGAGGGCGGCGTGTTCGCGAGCGTGCCGAGCAACTCCTCGCAGTCCGTGCAGCCGAAGAGGTGGTCCTCCAGACGGCGCGTCGCCTCGGCCGAGAGCGGGCTCGAACCGGGTCCGCCGCCGTACTCGTAGAGCTCCTCGGCGCTCGGGCAGTCGCCGGCCAGGCCCGCGCCGCGCTCGAGCCAGTCCTCGGCAGCCCGCAGGACCCCGAGCCGGGGGGCGAGGTGGGGGTCTGCCTCGATCTCGCGCAGATCCGCCGCGGCGAGATCGTCCCAGTTCGCGAGCGCCTCGAGAGCGGCGGCGGGGTCCTGGAACTTGCGGGCACGCGGCCCGAGGTCCTTGGGCTTCATGGTCGCCTCGGTATCCGTGGCGCGCGCCCCGGCCGGGGCCGGGAAATGACGCTTTTCGTGCCTGTCCGTGCCCATCTAGGCCTCCTCCAGCGCAAGTTCGTTCAGAAGCACCTTCCGCAGGCTCGTCGAGGCCCGCTTGAGGCGGTATTTCGTCTGCTCGAGCGAGATCGACAGGCGCGCGGAGATCTCCTGCAGCGTGCGGCCGTCGACGAAGCGCAGTTCGAGCAGCGAGCGCTCCTCCTGCTCGAGCGTCGCCATGCCGCGGCGCACGAGGCTGCCGATCTCCGCATCCCCGACCTGTTCCGCGGGCTGCGGCGACTCGTCGGCGCGATCGGGCATCTGCTCGCCGAACTGGGTCAGGCGCGGGTGGCGCCGGGCGGCCTGCTTGCGCTTCAGATCCACGCAGCGGCACCAGGCGACGCGGTAGAGCCAGGTCCCGAGCGAGCCCTTGCTCGCGTCGTAGCGGTCGCCGTCGAGCCGGTGCAGCACGTACATCACGACGTCCTGGTAGAGATCGTCGCGCGCGGCCGGATCAGGCTCGAAGTGGGAAATGCAGTGATAGAAGAGGGGCCGGTAGCGTTCGAGGAAGACGGCAACGACCTCCTCGCGCCTTTGGCGCAAGCCTTCCACCAGTTCGATCTCTTCCACCCCTCTTGGATCCCCGCAATGGGCCACTCCGCGGCCCTCAGGGCTCGGGGATACTGCTTCCAGAGGGGCAATGCAAGCACGCGCGAACCAGAGAGGGCTGCCCGCCCGGATCGAAACCGGACGAGCAGCCCTCGTGCTGCCAAGCACTCAGTTGTGGTGGAGGTTGCTGTCGATCTCGAAAGCGCGGATCTCGTTCGGGGTCCCCGAACCGATCCCGCTCACGTCCAGTTCGAGCGTGAATCCCACGGGCGGGTTCTGCGCCAGCTCCAAGAAGGCCGTGCGCGTGGTCGCATCACCGGTGAAGACGCAGTTGCCCGCGAGGAGGACGTTCAGCGGCCCATCCGTGACGCCAGCGCCAAAGGGGTCGTGGATGCTCCCCCCGAAGGTCGTCAGGCTCGCGTTCTGGCCCGGCGTGACCGAGTTCACGAGCGCGTTGCGCAACTCCCCGGCGCGGATCTCAACCCCTGTGGCGCTGATCGCCGGAGAGCTGGGGGTACCGCTGACCGGTCCGTGGACCCGGACGCGCAGGCCCTGGAGCAGGTCGGTGGCGACCAGGCCGGGGTGGCCCTGCGTGTCGAGCGAGAACGAAGCTGAGCCGACGTCGACCGCGACGTCGGTCGAAGTCGAGTTCACCTGCCCCGAGAGCAGGGCGGGCGAGCTCTCGTCCAGGTGCATCACGAAGCTTGCCGGCAGGCCACTGTTGTCGGTGAGCGTGCCCTCGTTCTCCCCGGACTCGTCGTCGATCTCGACGCGCTTGGCGAGGTAGGGCGGGTTGTCGAAGGTGGAGAACTTGACGTCCACCTTCTGTCCGAGCGCGAGCGAGGCCGAGGTCGTCGTCTGGTGCTCGTGCAGATAGAACTCCGTGCCGCCGTCGTACGTGACCTCGAGCGTGCCGGGGATCGAGCCGCCGAACGCGGCCGCGACGATCGAGGAGCCCTGCGGGACGGAGATGATCGAGACCTGGAAGGTCGAGCCGGGTCCCATGCCGAGCACGAGACCCTTGAGCCGCACGAGATTCGCGCTGCCTCCGCCCGCGGAGTTGTCGTCGACCTCGATGCGCGTGGCCTGGACCACGCCGTTCGCGAGGCTGCCGTGCACCTCGAGCAGACTCGAGCCGGGCGTGAGGGAGGCGAAGAAGCTCGCCCGGTCGGCGAAGAGCGAACCATTGTCCTGGACGAGCAGCGTGGCCGTGCCGACCTGCACCTGCACGTCGCCCAGCGAGACTTGCGAGTCGTCGTCCACATAGGCACTCATCACGAGCGAGTTCTGCTGCGCGGAGACCGACTGCACGAGGCCGTGGATCTCGTCGATCGAGGACTCGACATGCCCGCTGTCATCCGAGAGGAAGCCCTGCGGCGCGAAGTCCAGCGGCGGAGCGCTGAGCAGTCCGCTGAGCGAGTTCGCGAGGTCGACGTCGAGCTGCGCGCGGCGGTAGTTTCCGGGCCCGAGCGTGATCGGAGTCGCGAAGGAGACCAGCAGGTCGTCGCTCGAGGCCAGCACATCGACCGTACTGCCGTCATTGCGGCGCGCGACGTAGGAGCCTGGCGTGAAGCTGAGGTGCACGCCGGTGTACGTGCCCGCGGGCAGTTCCTGACTCGCGAGCCAGGCCGAACTCGTCTGCAGGCTCAACAGCTCCAGCGTCACGGGTGCCGCGAGCAGGTTGGCGCTCTCCGCGCCACCCTGCTGCACGAGTCGCACGTCGTCGATCGTGGCCTGGAATGCGAGCAGTTCGTTCGCGGGAGCGTCGGAGAGGAGCAAGTCGAAGTTGGAGAAGCCCTGCGTTCCGCTCCCGCCGCTTCCGCCCCCTCCGCACGAGGGGAGGAGGGCGAGGGCGAGGCATCCGAGGCGGGCAAGTGTCGAGGCGCGTAGCATGGTTTCGATTCCGTGGTGGTTGTGGAGGGACGGAACCACATGGGCAAGCTGCGTTCCGGGCGCGCCAAGACGCGTGCAGGCGGTGCAGCGCGGTTGGGAGTCTCGAAGGCGGACATCGCTCCGAACTTTGGACGGGCGAACTGCCCATTCTTTCGAGCCGCTCGAGGGAGCGGCGCGGGCGCCCGCCGCGCTAGGCTCGGCACCCCCCGATCCCGTATAGTGGCTGCCCCGCTGCGCCGGGCATCCCATGTAGTGGCAGGCCAGTTGGCTGCCGTTTGCCGAGGAGAAGCACCATGAAGGAAGTCGTCATCGTCAGCGCCTGCCGCACCCCGATCGCCAAGTTCCAGGGCTCGTTCTCGGGCTTCCGTGCTCCCGAGCTCGGCGCGCTCGCGGTCGCCGAGGCGCTGAAGCGCGCCAACGTGCCCGCCTCGGCGGTGGACGAGGTGATCCTGGGCAACGTGCTGCAGGCCGGCCTGGGTCAGAACCCCGCGCGCCAGGCGGCGATCCGCGCCGGCGTTCCGAACACGGTGCCCGCCTTCACGGTCAACAAGGTCTGCGGCTCGGGCCTGAAGTCGGTCATGCTCGCCGCGCAGGCCATCCGCGCCGGCGACATCGAGGTCGCGGTCGCGGGCGGCATGGAGTGCATGACCAACGCGCCCTACCTCTTGCCCGAAGCGCGCGCCGGCGTGCGCCTGGGACACGGCAAGCTGATCGACTCGATGGTCAACGACGGCCTGTGGGACATCTACAACGACTTCCACATGGGCAACACCGGCGAGCTGGTCGCCAAGAAGTACGAGATCAGCCGCCGCCAGCAGGACGAGTTCGCCGCCCACTCGCACAAAAAGGCCGCCGAGGCGACCGCCGCCGGCCGCTTCGACGCGGAGAAGTTCGCGGTCTTGCTCCCGCAGCGCAAGGGCGACCCGCTCGCCTTCACGACCGACGAGGGCATCCGCGGCGACACGACCGCCGACTCGATCGCCAAGCTCAAGCCCGCCTTCCAGCCCGACGGCGGCACGGTCACGGCGGCCAACGCCTCGACGATCAACGATGGCGCCTCGGCGCTGGTCGTGATGAGCGGCGACAAGGCGCGCGCCATGGGTCTGAAGCCGCTCGCGCGCATCACGGCCTACGCCTCGGGCGGCTGCGCGCCGGAGTGGGTCATGATGGCGCCCGAGCACTCGATCAAGGGCTGCGCGGCGAAGCTCGGCAAGAAGCCCTCGGACTTCGAGCTGCACGAGATCAACGAGGCCTTCTCGGTCGCCGCGATCGCGCTGATGCGCGTGCTCGACCTCGATCCGACCAAGGTCAACGTCAACGGCGGCGCGGTGGCGATCGGCCACCCGATCGGCGCCTCGGGCGCGCGCATCCTGACGACGCTGCTCTACGCGATGCAGCAGCGCAAGGCGAAGACCGGCATGGCCTCGCTGTGCCTGGGCGGCGGCAACGCGGTCTCGCTCGCGCTGGAGAGCCTCTGAACATGGCCAAGTCGCTCTTCCAGAAGGTCGCCGTCGTCGGCGCGGGCACGATGGGCAACGGGATCGCGCAGACCTTCGCAGCCTACGGCGCGAGCGTGCAGCTCGTGGACGTGGACGAGAACGGGCTCAAGAAGGGCCTGGCGGCGATCGAGGGTTCGCTGGCGCGCTTCGTCAAGAAGGGCACGCTGCCCGAAGCGGATGCCAAGGCGATCCTCGCGCGCGTCACGCCCTCGAAGGAGCTGGCCTCGATTCGCGACGTCGAGCTCGTCGTCGAAGCTGTGGTGGAAAAACCCGAAGTGAAGAGCTCGGTCTTCCGCCAGCTCGACGCGCAGTGCCCCGCGCACACGATTCTCTCGAGCAACACGAGCTCGATCTCGATCACGAAGATCGCCGCGAGCACGAAGCGCGCCGACCGCGTGATCGGGATGCACTTCATGAACCCGGTGCCGCTGATGAAGCTGGTCGAGGTGATCCGCGGCCAGGAAACTTCGGCCGAAACGACGGCCAAGGTGATGAGCGCCTCCGAGTCGCTCGAGAAGGTGCCGGTGGAGGCCAGCGACTACCCCGGCTTCGTCTCCAACCGCGTGCTGATGCCGATGATCAACGAGGCGGTCTTCTGCCTGATGGAAGGCGTCGCCACGCGCGAGGGCATCGACACGGTCATGAAGCTCGGCATGAACCATCCGATGGGGCCTCTGGCCCTCGCGGATCTGATCGGCCTCGACGTGTGCCTCGACATCCTCGAGGTGCTGCACGCGGGCCTGGGCGACGACAAGTACAGGCCCTGTCCGCTGCTGCGACGCTATGTCGCCGCCGGACGGCTGGGCAAGAAGAGCGGCAAGGGCTTCTACGAGTACAGCTGATGGATTTCCAACCGAGCGAGCAGCAGGTCCTGGTGCGCGACATGGCGCGGAGCTTCGCCGAGGCGGAGCTCATGCCGCGGGCGACGAAGCTGGACCGCCAGGGCTTCATCGATCCAGACATCTTCGAGAAGATGGGCGAGCTCGGCCTGTGGGGTCTCACGATCCCCGAGGACCACGGCGGCGCCGGCATGGGCAACCTGGAGCTCGCGATCGTGCTCGAGGAGATCAACCGCGCCTGCGCCTCGACTGGCGTGACGCTCTCGGTGCACAACTCGCTGCTCGGCTCGCCGATCATGCAGTTCGGCACGCAGGCGCAGAAGGACCGCTGGCTGCCTGAGCTCGCCAGCGGCAAGCGCATCGGCGCCTACTGCCTGACCGAGCCCAACGCGGGCTCCGACGCCGCCGCGATCGCGACCAGCGCGAAGCTCGAGGGCGACGAGTGGGTCCTGAACGGCACCAAGATCTTCGTCACCAACGGCGCCTTCGCCGGGCTGTTCGTGGTCTATGCGCGCACCGACACGAGCGTCTCGAAGGCCAAGGGCATCAGCGCCTTCCTCGTGCCCAAGGAAACGCCCGGGCTCTCGATCGGCAAGGCCGAGAAGAAGTGCGGCATCCGCGCCTCCTCGACCACCGAGGTGATCCTCGAGAACGCGCGCATCCCCAAGGACGCGTTGCTCGGCCCGCTCAACGCCGGCTTCAAGGTCGCGATGTACACGCTCGACGGCGGGCGCATCGGCATCGCCTCGCAGGCGCTCGGCATCGGCGTCGCCGCACTCGAGGCGAGCATCAAGTACTCGCGCGAACGCGAGCAGTTTGGCAAGCCGATCGGCGACTTCCAGGCGATCCAGTGGAAGCTCGCGGACATGAGCTGCCAGCTCGAGGCCTCGCGCATGCTGATCCACAAGGCCGCCTGGCTGCGCGATCGCAAGGAGAACTGCACGCAGGCGGCGGCGCAGGCGAAACTCACCGCCTCGCGCGCGGCGAACTACTGCGCCGACGAGTGCCTGCAGATCCACGGCGGGGCGGGTTACACCGACCACTTCCACGTCGAACGGCTCTTCCGCGACGCGCGCATCACCGAGATCTACGAAGGTGTCAGCGACGTGCAGCGCATCGTGATCGCCCGCGGCCTCGTTCCGGCCTAGCCACGCGCTGCCCGTCATGGCCCAACCGAGCCTCAGCCAGCGCCTCGTCCAGGGCGAGAAGGCCGCCCTCGCGCGCCTGATCTCCTGGGCCGAGAACGGCGACGCGCGCTTCGCGGAGACGTTGCGCGAACTCGGACCGCGCGCGTCGAAGAGCTGGCGCACGGGCATCACGGGTCCGCCCGGCGCGGGCAAGTCGACGCTCGTGAACGAGCTCGCGCGCGAGCTGCGCACGCACGCGCGCACGGTCGGAATCCTCGCCGTCGACCCCTCGAGTCCCTTCAGCGGCGGCGCGCTGCTCGGCGACCGCATCCGCATGGAGGAGCGCACCGTCGATCCGGGAGTCTTCATCCGCTCGATGGCCTCGCGCGGAGCGCACGGCGGCATTGCGCGCGCGGCGGTCGACGCCTGCGACGCGATCGAGGCCGCGGGCTACGACGAGATCCTGCTCGAGACCGTGGGCGTGGGCCAGGCCGAGTACGACGTCGTCAGCGCTGCGGACACCGTGCTCGTCGTGCTCTGTCCGGGTGCCGGCGACGGCATCCAGGCCATGAAGGCCGGCATCCTCGAGGTCGCCGACGTGCTCGTGGTGAACAAGGCCGATCTCGCCGGAGCGGACCGCCTCGCCACCGATCTCGAGGAGGCGGTGCACATCCGCGCCACCGGCGGCGCGCGCGATCCGCAGGGCTGGGCGGCACCCGTCGTCACCTGCAGCGCGGGCACCGGCAAGGACATCGACGAGGTCCTGCGCCAGATCGAGAAGCACCGCAGCTGGCTCGCGGGCGAGCGTCTCGAGCGCGCGCGGCGCGAGAAACGCCTGCGCCACGTGCGCCGCACGGTCGAGGAACAGCTCGCGCAGGAGCTCTGGGAGCGCCGCGGCTGGAACGAGAAGGCCAGCGCCCTCCTCGAATCCGGCCGGGCACCGTACGATGTGGTCGAGACGCTGGTGTCCTCGATCCTGGGCGCAGCCAAGCGAGACGGAGTGAAGTCGGCATGAGCGCATCGAAATCTGTGGTTCAAAGCGTGGACGCGCGCGCCGAATGGGAACGCGCGCTCGCCGGCTCGAAGCTGCGCGAGTCCGACTTCACCACGCTCTCCGGCGCGAAGCTCGCGCCGCTGTACGGCCCCGAGAACAGCGAGCTCGACTACGAGCGCGACCTCGGCTTCCCGGGCCAGTTCCCCTACACGCGCGGCGTGCACGCCTCGATGTACCGCGGCCGCCTGTGGACGATGCGCCAGTTCGCCGGTTTCGGCAGCGCGAAGCAGACCAACGAGCGCTTCAAGTTCCTGCTCGCGCACGGACAGACGGGGCTCTCGACGGCTTTCGACTTCCCGACCTTGATGGGCTACGACTCCGACCACGAGCGCTCGCTGGGCGAGGTCGGACAGGTCGGTGTCGCGATCAGCTCGCTCGAGGACATGCAGACGCTCTTCGACGGCATCCCGCTCGGCGAGGTGTCGACGTCGATGACGATCAACGGGCCCGCGCCGATCATGCTCGCGTTCTACATCGCCTGCGGCGAGCGCCAGGGCGTCGATCCCAAGCTGCTGCGCGGCACGATCCAGAACGACATCCTGAAGGAGTACCAGGCGCAGCACGCCTGGCTCGTCCCGGTCGAGCCCGCGCTGCGCATGATCACGGACGTGATGGGCCACTGCGCGAAGCACGTGCCGCAGTGGAACACGATCTCGATCTCGGGCTACCACATCCGCGAGGCGGGCTCGACCGCCGCGCAGGAGCTGGCGTTCACGCTCGCGAACGGGATGGAGTACGTCCGGCGCGGCAAGGCGGCGGGGCTCGATGTGGACGACTTCGGTCCGCGCCTGTCGTTCTTCTTCGACAGCCACCTCGACTTCTTCGAGGAGATCGCCAAGTTCCGCGCGGCGCGCAGGATCTGGGCGCGCAAGATGAAGGAGCACTTCGGCGCGAAGGATCCGCGCTCGTGGATGTGCCGCTTCCACACGCAGACCGCCGGCGTCTCGCTCACCGCGCAGCAGCCCGAGAACAACATCGTGCGCACGGCCTTCGAGGCCTTGGCCGCCGTGCTCGGCGGGACGCAGTCGCTGCACACGAACTCGATGGACGAGACGCTCGCGCTGCCCACGGAGAAGGCCGTGAAGATCGCGCTGCGCACGCAGCAGATCATCGCCGAGGAGACCGAAGTCGCGCACGTGATCGATCCGCTCGCGGGCTCGTACTTCGTCGAGGCCGAGACGAACCGCCTCGAGGCGGACGCGGAGAAGTACTTCGCCGAGATCGAACGCCGCGGCGGAGTCGTCGCGGCGACCGAGGCGGGCTGGATCCAGCGCGAGATCCACCGTTCGGCCGTGCTCTACCAGCGCGCGATCGAGCAGAAGACGAAGAACATCGTCGGCGTCAACTGCTACACCGAGGGCGAAGGCGGCCCGAAGATCGACGTGCTGAAGATCGACCCGAAGGTCGAGGCCGATCAGCACGCGCGCCTCGCGGCGCTGCGCAAGAAGCGCGACGCGAAGAAGGCCAAGAAGACGCTCGACGACGTGCGCGATGCCGCGAAGGGCAGCGACAACCTGCTCGAACGCTTCGTCGCCGCGGCGCACGCGGATTGCACGCTGGGCGAGATCGCCTCGGTGCTCCGCGAGGTGTACGGCGAGTACAAGGAACCCAAGATCCTATGAAGACCGCAATCGTCCTCGTCGCGGTGCTCGTCACCGGCGCTCTTGCCATTCTCAGCATGCGGGCCCTCGGTGGCCCATGCGCCGACCAGTCCCTCGTTCGGCAAGGCATCGCGGGCGCGCTGATGGGGGCCGCAGGTCACTACGTCGCGAAGTGCCTCGGCGTGGTGAAGCCCACATGAGCACCCGCAAGATCCGCGTCCTCATCGCCAAGCCCGGTCTCGACGGACACGACCGCGGCGCGAAGACCGTCGCCTCCGTCCTGCGCGACCACGGCATGGAGGTCATCTACACCGGCCTGCACCAGACGCCGGAGATGATCGCCGAGACCGCCGTGCAGGAGGACGTCGACGTCGTCGGCCTCTCGATCCTCTCGGGCGCACACATGTCGCTCTTCCCGCGCGTGCGCGCGGAGCTCGAGAAGCGCGGGCTCACCGACGCGCTGCTCGTGGGCGGCGGGATCATCCCCGACGAGGATGCGAAGAAGCTCGAGAGCGAGGGCTACGCCAAGCTCTTCGGGCCGGGCACGCACACGGAAGAGATCGCGAAGTACATCGAGACCACCATGAACGCACGCTGGGCCAAGCAAGGGGCATCGCGATGAGCACGACGAACGGATCGGGCAAGCACGGCGTCAACGGCGCGACGGGCAAGGAAGCGGACTCCGCGCGCCCGAGCAACCTGCGCCACGAGCGCGGGCCCGAGCCCACGCGCGAGATCCTCAACATCGAGGAGGCGGCCGAGCTGCTGGGTGTCTCGCTCAAGACCTTCAACAAGGTGCTGCACTCCGAGGACGTGCCCGCGCGCAAGATCGGGCGCGAGTGGAAGTTCGCGCGCCGCGCGCTGATCGAATGGGTCGGCAGCGGCCGCGCCTCACAGTTCTACCGCGACGACCACGAGGACGAGGAGACGCAAGTGCGCGCGTCGACGATCGTGCCCGAGAAGCCGCGCACGCGCCGCACGGCGGGCTGGCAGATCGAATACGACTGAGAACGGCAGACCGAGACACCCACCGCACCATGCTCGAACCCAGGAAGAACCCCATGCAGACCGAGGTGCCCGGCACGTACACGCTCCCCAACATCAAGCACGCCTTCGACTTGATGGAGGAGCAGCGGATGGTCCGCGACATGGTGCGCGAGTTCGCGCTGGCCGAGGTCGCGCCGATTGCGCACGCGATCGACGAGGAGCACCGCTTCCCCGAGGAGAACTGGAAGAAGATCGTCGAGCTCGGATTGCCGGGCATTCCCTTCCCCGAGGAACTCGGCGGCTCGAACGGCGGGCATCTCTCGTACGTGATCGCGGTCGAGGAGCTCTCGCGCGTGTGCGGTTCGACCGGCCTGACGCTCGCGGCGCAGGTCTCGCTGGGGACGTATCCGATCTTCAAGTGGGGCGGCGAGAAGCTGCGGAAGATGTACGTCCCCAAGCTGATCGCGGGCGAGTACATGGGCGCCTACGGCTTGACCGAACCCAACGCGGGCTCGGACTCGGGCGGTACGCAGACGACCGCCGTGCGCGATGGCGAGCAGTACGTGCTCAACGGCGCGAAGTGCTTCATCACCAACGCCAACTACGCCGGCACCTTCATCTGCACCGCGGTCACCGATCCCAAGCTCGGGCCGAAGGGCATCAGCGCCTTCGTCGTTCCGCGCGCCACCAAGGGCTTCAGCGTCGAACCGGGCGAGAAGAAACTCGGCATGCGCGGCTCGGACTGGGCCAGCCTGGTGTTCCAGGACGCGCGCATTCCCAAGGACCACCTGCTCGGCCCCGAGGGCGAGGGCTTCAAGACCTTCATGAAGACGCTCGACGGCGGGCGCATCTCGATCGGCGCGCTCTCGCTGGGCATCGCGCAGGGCGCGTACGACGTCGCGAAGCAGTACGCGCAGGAGCGCGAGGCCTTCGGCGGCAAGCTCACGGCGCTGCAGGCGGTGCAGTTCAAGCTCGCGAACATGGCGCTCGACATCGAGGCCTCGCGGCATCTGGTCTACCACGCGGCACGCCTCAAGGACGCCGAGCTGCCCTACGCCAAGGAAGCGGCGATGGCCAAGCTCTTCGCGTCCGAGACCGCGATGCGCGTCACCTACGACGCGATCCAGATCCACGGCGGCTACGGCTACAGCCGCGAGTATCCGGTCGAGCGCATGTGGCGCGACGCCAAGCTGTGCACGATCGGCGAGGGCACGAGCGAGGTGCAGCGCCTGATCATCGCGCGCCAGATCCTGCGCGAGACCAAGGGCGCCTGATGGGTGCGGCGTCGGCGAGCGCAACTCCCCGCTGGGAGCCGCGCACGCAGCGCGCCGGCGCGTGGGAGCTCACCGCCCTCTCGAGCGGCTGGCTGCGTCTGGACGGCGGCAGCATGTGGGGCGTCGTGCCGGCGACGATGTGGCGCGAGTGGACGCCGCCGGACGCCGACAACACGATCCGCATGGCCTGCCGGCCCTTCCTCGCGCGGCGCGGGAAGGATGTCGTGCTGATCGAGCCCGGCGTCGGCACGCGCTGGGAGGAGAAGTGGCGCAAGATCTATCACATCGAGTGCGTCGACACGCTCGAGGAGACGCTCGCGCGCGTGGGCGTCGCCCCCGAAGGGGTGACGCACGTCGTCGCGAGCCACTGCCACTGGGACCACATCGGTTCGCAGGTCGTCGAGCGCGACGGAGAGCTCGCAGCGCTCTTCCCGAACGCGCGCCACTTCGCGCCGAGCATCGAGATCGCGATGGCGAAGAAGCCCGGCCACGCGCGCTCGGGCAGCTACCGTGCGGAGGACGTCCTGCCGATCGAGGCGGCGGGCTTGCTCGAGGGCTACGAGGGCACGCGCGAGATCGTGCCGGGACTCGTCGCGCACGTGCTCGGCGGGCACTCCGACGGTGTCAGCGTGATCACGCTGGGCGAAGGGAGCGAGCGCGCGATCTTCTGGGCGGATGTCGTGCCGACGACGCACCACGTGCAGCCGCCGTACATCATGGCCTACGACCTCGACGTGGTGAGGAGCTTCGAGGTGCGCTCGCAGTGGCTCGCGGAAGCCGCGCGCGGCGGCTGGCTCGGGATGTTCTTCCACGACGAGCACATGCCCTTTGCGCGCATCACGAAAGACGGCAAGCGCTACGGCTGCGAGCCCGTCTAGGGCGTGATGACCTTCTCCGCCTTGCTCATCTCCGCGATGATCGTGTCCATGTCCGACACCTTGCCCACCGCGGGCGTGATGCCGTAATGCCCCAGACACGTGCCGCAGGGAACGATCTCGACGCCGCGTTCCTCGAGGCTCTGCAGCTCGCCGAGCACGGGCGAGTCGGGCGCGACGAGCTTCACGCCCGAGTTGAAGAAGACGATCGTCTCGAGGCCCTGAAGCGCGATGGACTTCTTGAGGAAGGTGCCGAGGACCTTCTGGCCGAGCTCGCGATCCCCGTGGCCGAGCTGGTCCTTGTTGAAGACGACGATGGTTTTCATCACGCCAGGATGGCGTGTGCCGCGGCGCTGTCAATCCGGGAGCACGAGGCGCGGGCCGAGGGCCGGCTCGAGCGCCACGAGCACCTCGCGCGCGATCAGGAGGTGATGCCGCGTGTGCGCGACGCCGAAGCGCAACCACTGCGGCGCGTCGAGCGGGCCGAGCTGCTGGTGGGGGACGCGCAGCGTCCCGGACACGATCGCGCGCGGGTCGAGGGCGCAAAGCTCGCGCCTTGCGTCGGCGAGCCAGCCGAGCATCAGCTCGCGCTCGATCGTCTCGGGCGGACGCACCATGCGCGGCGCCTGCGCCGCGCCGCGCGGCAGGCGGCCGGATTCGAGGATCTCGCGCACGCCGGGCTTGGGCTCGCCGCCCTCGACGACCAGCGCGCCCTTGCCCGCGACCAGGCTCTTGAGGTTGCGCAGCACGAGCTCGTTGGCGAGCGCGACGTGTGCGAGGTGCTGTTCGGCGCTCCAGCCGGAGACGGCGGGGGTCGTGCGCGCAAGCAGCTCGCCCGCGGCTTCGATCCACTGGTCGAGAGCGGCCTGGAGGCGCGCGAGGCGGGCGTGGTCGGCGGCGGGATCGAGGGCCATGGCGCGCCAGGGTAGAGCGCTCGTTTGCTATCGTCGAGCACCGTCCGCGATGCGCATCGTCTCCCTCTGCCCCAGCCTGACCGAGCTCGTCTTCGACCTTGGCCGCGGCTCCGAGCTGGTCGGGATCACGCAGTACTGCGTGCATCCGGCCGAGGCGCTCGCGCGCATCGAGGCGCTCGGCGGCACCAAGAACCCTGACGTCACGCGCATCGTCGATCTCGCGCCCGACCTCGTGCTGCTGAACGAGGAGGAGAACCGCCGCGAGGATGCGCAGGTGCTCGCGCGCGCAGGGATCGCCTGCCACACGAGCCTGCCACACGACGCGCAGGAGACCGCGCTGATGGTTCGCTCGATCGGCGCGGCGCTCGGCACGCGCGAGCGCGCCGAGGCGCTCGCGGCGGACATCGAGCGGCGCGCCGAGCGCGTGCGGGCCGAGGTGGCGAGCGCACGGCATGTGCCTTTCGCGTACCTGATCTGGCGCAAGCCCTGGATGAGCGTCAACGGGGACACCTATGCCTCGGCGCTGCTCGAGCTCGCGGGCGGGCGCAACGTGTTCGCGGGCGAGGCCCTGCGCTACCCCGAGATCTCGACCGCGAGCCTCGCTTCGCTCGAACCTGAGCGCGTTTTCCTGTGCACGGAGCCCTTCGGCTTCCTGCCCCGGCATGCGGACGAGCTCGCGCTGGAGACGGGGATCACGCGCGAGCGCTTCGTAATCGCCGACGGCGAGTACCTCTCGTGGCACGGTTCGCGCACGCCGGCGGGCATCGACTACGCCGCGCAGCTGCTCCGCGACGCGCGCCGCTGAGCCCGCGCGCCTCTCAGGGCCGCAGCGGGGTCGGCTGGTTCGGAACGCCCTGCGTGTGGCCCGGGATGCGCCGCGGCGGAGATCGGCGGTTCGGCCGGATGCGCGAGGGGCGCACCGAGGTCGGCGAGGCAGGACGCTGCAGGATGCCGCCGGTCAGTGCCTGGCCGTCCGGGTGACAGTTGTAGCAGGCGTTGCTGTTGTACTGGTAGTTGTTGACGCCGTTGTGGTGGTTGTTCGTGCTGCTCTGGCCGTGGCAACCGCCGCTGATGCAGCTGAAGGCCGTGAACACCTGCGTCGTCGTGTGGCACTGGTTGCAGCGCGAGCTGTGGTGCGGCAAGCGGAAGGTGTTGTCGTGCGTCGTCGCCGGGTTGAAGCCGTTCGGCGTCCAGCTCGTCGTGCTCGTGTGGCAGGTGAAGGGACCCGATCCCGTACAGGTCAGCGGGTAGCCCTGCACCTCGTGGTCCGGGTTGCTCGTGCCGTTGAAGTCCGCCATGTGGCACGACGAGCAGGCACCCGTGATGCCGGTGTGGTTCATGTTCACCGGCGCCCAGCCCGCGTTCGTCGTGTGGCAGTTTGCGCAGGCAGTCGGCAGGCCGAGCGAAACGTGGTTGGGGTTTGTCGCTCCGTTGTAGTCAGACTGGTGGCACCCGACGCAGGTCGTCGGCAGCGTGCCGCTGTAGTTGCCGTTGATGTGGCAGTTCCCGCACGCGAGCGGCGGCGAGACGTGCGCGCCCGTCAAGTTGAAGCCCACGTTCGTGTGCGTGAACGTCGCCGGCTGCCAGGCAGTCGTGTTGTGGCAGGTGTTGCAGGTCTGCGGGAAGCCGCTCGAGGCGTGCGGCGGGTTGGTCGTGCCGTTGAAGTCGGCCAGGTGGCAGCCCGAGCAGGCCGTCGGCGGGTTGGTGGTGTAGTTGCCGCCGGTGTGGCAATCGGTGCACACGCGCGGCGGGACCTGGTGCTGGCCGGTGAGCGGCCACTGGCTGTGATTGAACGTCGCCCCGGTCCAGCCGCTGGTCGTGTGGCAGGTCTGGCAGGTCGTCGGGAAGCTGCTCGCAGCGTGCGGCGGATTCGTCGTCGCGTTGTAGTCCGCCATGTGGCAACCCGAGCAGGCCGTGGGCGCGCTGGTGTAGCTCGGGCGCGTGTGGCACTGCGAGCAGGACGTCGTGTGCGGCGGCAGGTGCAGTCCGGTCAGCGGCCAGCCCGAGTGGCTGAAAGTAGACGGGACCCAGGTCGTGTTGTTGTGGCACATCGTGCAGACAGGCGGCGCGCCTCCGAGCTGCTGGTGGGTCACGTTGCTCGACGCGTTGTACTGCGGATCGACGCTCGCGCCTGCTCCGTGGCACCCGACGCAGGTGGTCGGCAGCGTGGTCGTGTAGTTCCCGTTCAGGTGGCAGGCCGTGCACGCGAGCGGCGGCGAGGCGTGCGCTCCCGTCAGCGGGTAGTACGACGTGTGGTTGAACGTCGCCGGCTGCCAGGCGGCCGTGTTGTGGCAGTTCTGGCAGGTCTGCGGGAAGTTGCCCGACGCGTGCGGCGGACTGGTCGTGCCGTTGTAGTCGGCGAGGTGGCAGCCCACGCAGGTCGTCGGCGGATTCGTGGAGTAGTTGCCGCCGGTGTGGCAATCGGTGCAGGTGCGCGGCGGAACCGTGTGCTGTCCGACGAGCGGCCAGGAGCTGTGGTTGAAAGTCGAATTCGTCCAGCCCGTGGTCGTGTGGCAGGTCTGACAGGTGGTCGGGAAATTCGTCGACGCGTGCGGCGGGTTGGTCGTCGCGTTGTAGTCCGCCATGTGACAGCCCGAGCAGGCTGTCGGCAGGTTGGTGGTGTAGTTGCCGCCGGTGTGGCACTCGGTGCAGGTGCGCGGCGGAACCGTGTGCAGTCCGGTCAGCGGCCACGAGCTGTGGTTGAAGCTCGAACCGGTCCAGCCCGCGGTCGTGTGGCAGGTGTCGCAGGCGTGCGGGAAGTTGCTCGAGGCGTGCGGCGGGTTCGTCGTCGCGTTGAAGTCGGCTTGGTGGCAGCCCCAGCAGGTGGTCGGCGCGTTGTTGTAGGTGCTGCCGGAGTGGCACTGCGTGCAGGCCGTGGTGACGTGCTGGCCGGTGAGCGGGTAGCTCGTGTGGTCGAAGGTCGAGGGTACCCAGGTCGAGTTGTTGTGGCAGTTCGTGCAAACCGGCGGGTTCGTGCCGAGCTGCTGGTGCGTCGGGTTGCTCGAGACGGTGTAGTCAGGGTCGATGCTCGCCCCTAGCCCGTGGCATCCGACGCAGGTCGTGGGCAGCGTCGTCGTGTAGTTCCCGTTGAGGTGGCACGCGGTGCACGCGAGCGGCGGCGAGAGGTGCGCGCCCGTGAGCGGGTAGTACGAGGTGTGGTTGAAGGTCGCAGGCTGCCAGGCATTGGTGTTGTGGCAGCTCTGGCAAGTCTGCGGGAAGTTGCTCGAAGCGTGCGGCGGGCTGGTCGTGCCGTTGTAGTCCGCGAGGTGGCACCCGACGCAGTTCGTGGGCAGCGTCGTGGTGTAGTTCCCGCCCGTATGGCAATCGGTGCACTGGCGCGGCGGGACGGTGTGCTGTCCCGACAGCGGCCAGGAGCTGTGGTTGAAGGTGGCGCCCGTCCAGCCGCCGGTCGTGTGGCACGTCTGGCAGGTCGTCGGGAAGTTCGCCGAGGCGTGCGGCGGGTTGGTCGTCGCGTTGTAGTCCGCCTGGTGGCAACCGACGCAGGCAGTGGGCGGGTTGACGGTGTAGTTGCCGCCGGCGTGGCAGTCGGTGCACTGGCGCGGCGGGACGGTGTGCAGACCGGTGAGCGGCCACCAGCTGTGGTTGAAGGTGCCGCCGGTCCACCCCGCCGTCGTGTGGCAGGTCTCGCAGCTCGTCGGGTAGTTGCTCGAGGCGTGCGGCGGGTTGGTCGTGCCGTTGTAGTCCACGAGGTGGCATCCGACGCAGTTCGTCGGCGCGCCCTGGTAGCTGCCGCCCGTGTGGCACAGCGCACACGAGGTCGTCGTGTGCAGACCGGAGAGCGGCCAACTCGTGTGCGAATAGGTCGAGGGCGTCCAGGTCGAGTTCCCGTGGCACATCGTGCACTCGGGCGGGTTCGCGCCGAGCTGGCCGTGCGTCGCGTTCGACCCGGTGGTGTAGACCGCGTTCACCGTCGCGCCCTGGCCGTGGCAACCCGCGCAATTGCTCGGCAGGTTCATGCGGTAGTTGCCGTTCAGGTGGCAATCGGTGCACGCGAGCGGCGGCACGGTGTGCGCCCCGGTCAACGGGTAGAACGGCGTGTGGTTGAAGTTGGCCGGTTGCCAGGCGCTAGTGTTGTGGCAGTCCTGGCAAGTCTGCGCGAAGCCGTTGCTGACGTGGTTGGGGCTGGTTGCGCCGTTGAAGTCGGCGAGGTGGCAGCCGGCGCAATTCGTCGGCGGGTCGGTCGTGTAGCTGCCACCCGTATGGCAGGCGCTGCACAGCGTCGGTGGCGAGGCGTGCTGGCCGGTGAGCGGCCAGATGCTGTGGTTGAAGGTCGAGCCCGTCCAGCCCGCTGTCGTGTGGCAGGTTTCGCAGGTCTGCGGGAAACCGTTCGCCACGTGCGAGGGGTTCGTCGTGCCGTTGTAGTCCGCCATGTGGCAGCCCGAGCAGGCCGTCGGCAGCGTCTGGTTGTAGTGGCCGCCCGTATGGCAATCGACGCACAGGCGCGGCGGCACTGCGTGCAGGCCGGTCAGCGGCCAGACGCTGTGGTTGAAGTCCGCGCCCGCCCAGCCGGCGGTCGTGTGGCAGGTCTGGCAGGTCTGTGGGAAGCCGTTCGCGGCGTGCGGCGGATTGCTGGTGGCGTTGTAGTCCGCCATGTGACACCCGCTGCAGTTCGTCGGCGCGTTCGCGTAGTTGCCCGCGAGGTGGCAGTTGGTGCAGGCGTTCGGCGGCACCGTGTGCAGACCGGTGAGCGGCCACATCGAGTGCGTGAAGTTGGCGCCCTCCCAGCCTGTCGTGTTGTGGCAGTCCCCGCAGGTCGTCTGGAAGTTGCTCTGCGCGTGCGGCGGGTTCGTCGTGGCGTTGTAGTTCGCCAGGTGGCAACCCACGCAGGTCGTCGGCGCCGTCCCGTAGTTGCTGCCGAGGTGGCAATCGGCGCACATCGTCGGGAACAGGTGCGCGCCGGTCAGCGTGAAGCTCGCGTGGCTGAAGCTCGTGTACTGCCAGGTCGAGTCGTTGTGGCAATTGGTGCAAGTGGCCGCGTTCTGGCCGAGCTGCATGTGCGCCATGTTGCTCGATGCGACGTAGATCGGGTTGATCGTCGCGCTCGCGCCGTGACACCCGATGCAGGTCGTGGGCGTGACCAGGAAGTTCCCGCCCGTGTGGCAATCAGTGCACGTGCGCGGCGGCATGGCGTGCGCGTTGACCAGCGGGAACACCGTCGTGTGGTTGAAGGTCGAGGGCGTGAAGTGCACCGTCGAGTGGCACTGCTCGCAGCTCGTCGGGAGCCCCGCGCTGAGGTGGTCGGGTTGCGTCGTCGCGGTGTAGTCCGCCTGGTGGCAGCCGATGCACTCGACCGGCGCCGAGCTGTAGTCGGCGGGGTTCGTGTGGCAAGACGTGCAGGTCGTGTCGCGGTGCGTGCCCGTCAGCGGCCAGGTGTCGTGGTTGAACACCGCGGCATGGAAGTCGACCGTGTCGTGGCAGTTCGAGCAGGTCGTCGGGTAGCCCGTCGCGACGTGGTTGGGCGTCGTGGTCGCGTTGTACTCCGCGAGGTGGCAGCCCACGCAGGTCGTGATCGTGCCCTGGAAGACGTTCGACTGGTGGCAATCGGAGCACTTGCGCTGCGGGGTCGAGTGGCTGCCGACGAGCGGCCAGAAGCTGTGGTCGAAGGGCGCGCCGCGCCAGCCCTGCGGCGTGTGGCAGTCCGTGCAGGTCTGCGCGATGCCCGCGGCCGAGTGCCCGGGGTCCACGGTCGCGTCGAAGTTCGCGATGTGGCAGTCGACGCACTGGTTGTGCAGCCCGTGCCAGATGTCGCCCGCGTGGCAGTCCATGCACTGCCGCTCGGGCGGCGCGTGGTGGCCCACGAGCGGGAACCACGAGTGGTTGAAGTCGCCCTGGGCCCAGCTCACCGGCGCGTGGCAGTGCGCGCAGTCGTTCACCCAGCCCTGCGCGAGGTGGTCGGGGTTCGTCGCGCTCGCGAGCTCGGCCTGGTGGCAGCTCGCGCATTCGACCGGCGCGCGCTCGAAGTTGCCGACCTGCGCGCCCGCGTGGCAGCGCCAGCACTCGACGGCGGCGTGCACGCCAAAGAGCGGGAAGCGCGTCTTGCTGTGCAGCGCGATCGCGTCGTCGACGCGCCAGTTCGACTCGTTGTGGCAGTTCGTGCAAGCGGCGCCCTGCTTGCCGCGGTGGATGTCCTCGTGGCAACCGACGCAGCCAGCGGCGGCGAAGCGCTCGACCGGGCCGCGGTCGTTGTGGCAGCGCAGGCACTCGGCGCGCGCGTGCGCGCCCTTGAGCGCGACGCCGGTCTCCTTCGCGTGGTCGAAGACGAAGTCGGAGCGGATCTCGCTCCACGACGTGCCCTTGTGGCACATCGAGCAATCGCGCGGGAACGTGTCGTGCGGGACGACGGGGCCGCGGCGCTTGTCCCAGTCCTGTTGCAGCACGCCGCCGCTCCCGACGTGTCCGCCCATCGTGCAGGCGAGCAGGCCCAGAAGGCACGCGAGCAACGCGAGCAGAACTCGGGCACGTGCGAGTTGCGAGCGGATCTGCGGCTGGGTCACGGTCGGAATCTCCGGAGGCTGTCGGTCAGGATGCGAACAGCATCGTATCGTCGCGTGAGCACGGCGCGACCTGTTTGGGCCTGTTTTCCTAGGCCCAAACTCTCGTAATGCTTAGCAACTCCGTCATGTGGAGAAATGCCGAATGTGGGGAACCCGGCTGCGTCGAATCAGAGTGCGATTCGCGAATCACACGTTGGCGAATCACGAAGCGTTCATTCGCGGGCGATTTCCGCACGGGAAATCGACGTGGATCAAGGCCGGAGCGGAGTCGGCGGCGGCGGCTGCGGCCTCGCCGGTCCCGGAATGCGGCGCGGAGGTGCGCGGCGGCCGGGCGTCGCACGCGACGGGCGGACGGGCAGCGATCGTGCGCCGCGGCGGCCGCTCTGGCCCGTCAGGTCGTCGTGCGCGTGTCCGTCGGGGTGGCACTCGTAGCAGGCGTTGCTGTTGTACTGGTAGTCGTTCACGTCGTGGTGGTGGCCGTTGGTGCCGCTTTGGCCATGGCAGCCGCCGCTGATGCAGCTGAAGCTGGTGAACACCTGCGTCGTCGTGTGGCACTGGTTGCAGCGCGATCCGTGGTGGGGCAGCGGGAAGTCCGGATCGTGGCTCGTATTCGGGTTCCAGCTGACCGTGTGCCAGTTGTTCGAGCTCGAGTGGCACATCGCGCACTCGAGCGGATATCCCTGGAGCTCGTGGTCCGGATTCGAGGTCGAGTTGTAGTCGGGAGTGTGGCACTCCTGGCAGGTCCCCACGAGCCCGGTGTGGTCCATGTGGACGGGGTGCCAGTGCGGAGCGGTCGTGTGGCACTGCGCACAGGCGGTCGGGATGCCGAGCTGCGCGTGGTCCGGAGCGCTCGTCGCGTCGTAGTCCACCTGGTGGCAGCCGACGCAGTTCGTCGGCAGCGTCACGCCGTAGTTCCCTCCGACGTGGCACGCCGCGCATGCGAGCGGCGGCGAGGTGTGCGCGCCGCTGAGCTCGAAGCCGACGCCCGAGTGCGTGAAGGTCGCCGGCTGCCAGTGCGCCGTGCCGTGGCACACCTGGCAGTTCGTGGGGAAGTTGCCTGCGGCGTGCGGCGGATTCATGGTCGCGTCGTAGTTCGCCTGGTGGCAGCCTGCGCAGGTGGACTGCAGGCCGGAGTAGCTCCCGCTCGTGTGGCAGTCGGTACACGAGCGCGGTGGTGTGGCGTGCGCTCCCTGGAGCGGCCACCAGCTGTGGTTGAATGCGGCGCTCGTCCAGCCGACGGTCGAGTGGCAGCGCTGGCAGTCGCTCGTCCAGCCTTCCGCGAGGTGGTCGGGATTCGTCGCGCTCGCGAGCTCCGCCTGGTGGCAGGTCGCGCACTGCGTCGCGGCGCGGTCGAAGTTCCCGACCTGCGCGCCGGGATGGCAGCGCCAGCACTCGACGGCGGCGTGCGCGCCGAAGAGCGGGAAGCGCGTGCGCTCGTGCAGCGCGATCGCGTCGCCGATCGACCATTTGGTCTCGTCGTGACAATCCGCGCACTGGTTGCCCTGCTTGCCGCGGTGGACGTCCTCGTGGCAGCCGGCGCAGCCGCGGCCGGCGAAGAGCTGGACCGGGCCGCGGTCGTTGTGACAGCGCAGGCACTCCGCGCGCGCGTGCGCGCCGCGCAGCGGGGTCCCGGCCTCCTTCTCGTGGTCGAAGGCGAAGTCCGCGCGGATCCGGCTCCAGGAACCACCCTCGTGGCACAGCGAGCAGTCGCGCGGGAAGTTGTCGTGCGGCACGACCGGTCCACGGCGCTGGTTCCAGTCCTGCTGCAGCACACCGCCGCTCGAGAGGCGGCCGCCGCTCGTGCAGGCGTACAGGCCGAAGAACAGCGCGAGCGCGGCGAGGAGGAGAAAAAACAGGTCCCTGATACGCATGCAGACTCCCGGATGGATCCAGGGTAGATGCCAGGTGCGGATCAGACGACCCACAGGACCGAAATGTTCCCCCTCGATGCGGCAACCTGGAAAGCAGCGCGCCCTCCCCGGTGGGGAGGGCGCGCGTGGTTCAGGGCCTCATTGGGCCTGGCTGCGTGGGGGAGCCGACTGGCCGCTCCCGCGTCGGCCCGGGGATCCTGCGCGGCGGCGAGCGCCGGCTGGGCCGAATGTGCGCTGGGCGCACCGCGGTCGGCGAGGCAGGTCTCTGCAGGATGCCGCCGGTCAGCGCCTGGCCGTTCGGGTGGCAGTTGTAGCAGGCGTTGCTGTTGTACTGGTAGCCGTTGACGCCGTTGTGGTGCCCGTTCGTGTTGCTCTGGCCGTGGCAGCCGCCGCTGATGCAACTGAAGGCCGTGAACACCTGCGTCGTCGTGTGGCACTGGTTGCAGCGCGAGTTGTGGTGCGGCAGGCGGAAGGTGTTGTCGTGCGTCGTCGCCGGGTTGAACCCGTTCGAAGTCCAGTTGTTCGTGTTGTGGCAGGTGAAGGTGCCCGAGCCCGTGCAGGTCATCGGGTAGCCCTGGACCTCGTGGTCGGGGTTGGTCGTCGCGTTGAAGTCGGGCATGTGGCAGCCCGAGCACGCGGTCGGCAAGTTGCCGCTGTAGTTGTTGTTCACGTGGCAGGCCGTGCAGGCGACCGAGGTGTGCGCGCCCGTCAGGTTGAAGCCCACGTTGGTGTGCGTGAACGTGCCCGGTTGCCAGTGCGTCGTGTTGTGGCAGGTGTTGCACGTCTGCGGGAATCCGTTCGCCACGTGCGGCGGAGCCGTCGTGCCCTGGAAGTCGGACAGGTGGCAGTTGACGCAGGCGAACTGCGTGATGTGCCAACCGCTGCCCGTGCCCGTGTGGCATGCCGTGCAAGCGAGCGGGGGAGAGACGTGCGAGCCGTTGAGCGCGAAGCCGACGTTGTTGTGCGGGAAGGTCGCTCCCGTCCAGGCGCTCGTGTTGTGGCAGGTCTGGCAGGTTTGCGTGAAGACCGTCGGGCTCGAGCTGTGCGGAGGCGCGTTGGTCGTGCTGTAGACCGGGTCGATCGTCGCGGTCGCGCCGTGGCAACCCGAGCAGGTCGTCGGCGTGCCTCCGTTGTACTGGCCGTTCACGTGGCACAGCGCGCAGGCCGTCGTCGTGTGCGCTCCCGTCAGGTTGAAGCCGACGTTGGTGTGCGAGAAGGTCGAGGGCTGCCAGGCGCTCGTGTTGTGGCAAGTCTGGCAGGTCTGCGGGAAGTTGTTCGACTGGTGCGGCGGAATCGTCGTGCCCTGGTAGTCGGCCAGGTGGCAGCTGACGCAGGTCGTCGGCATCTGGCCGTACGTCCCGCTCGTGTGGCAATCCAGGCACACGCGCGGGGGTACCGCGTGCTGGCCCGTGAGCGGCCACCAGCTGCTGTGGTCGAAGGTCGCGCCCGTCCAGTCGGTCGTGCTGTGGCAGTCGCCACAGGTCTGCGGGAAGTTCGACGTCACGTGGTTGGGGTTGGTCGTGCCTTGGTAGTTCGCCAGGTGGCAGCTGACGCAAGTCGTCGGCGTGCCCTGGTAGACGCCCGATCCGTGGCAGTCGGTGCACTGGCGCGGCGGCACCGTGTGCGCGCCAGCGAGCGGCCACCAGCTGTGGTTGAAGGTCGCGCCGGTCCAGCCCGCGGTCGTGTGGCAGGTCTGGCAGGTGGTGGGGAAGCTGCTCGCGGCGTGCGGCGGGGTGGTCGTCGCGGCGTAGTCGGCCTGGTGGCAGCCCACGCACGTGGTCGGCACGTTCGAGTAGTTGCTGTTCGTGTGGCACTGTGAGCAGGCGCTGATGTTCGGCGGCAGGTGCATGCCCGTGAGCGGGTACACCGAGTGGTCGAAGGTCGGCGGCTGCCAGAGGTTCGTGTTGTGGCACTGCGTGCAGACGAGCGGGTTGCCGCCCATCTGGATGTGCAGCGTGTTGCTGCTGGCGTTGTAGACCGGATCGACCGACGCGCTCGCACCGTGACAGCCGACGCAGGTGCTGGGCGTGCCCGTGTAGGGGTAGCTGCCCGAGTGGCAATCCAGACAGGTGCGCGGCGGCTGAGCGTGCCCGCCGGTGAGCGGGAAGGTGTTCGTGTGGTGGAAGCTCGAGGGCGTGAAGTGCACCGTCGTGTGGCAGTCCTGGCAGCTCGTCGGGAACTGGCCCGAGAGGTGCGCGGGGCTCGAGGTCGTGTCGTAGTCGGTCTGGTGGCAGCCGTAGCACTGCGTCGGCGCGTTCGTGTAGTTGTTGTTGAGGTGGCAATCCGTGCAGTTCACCTGCAGGTGGGTGCCCGTGAGCGGCCAGCTGTCGTGGTTGAAGACCGCGTTGTGGAAGTCCGTGGTGTCGTGGCAGTTCGAGCAGGTGGTCGGATAGTTCGATGCGGCGTGGTCGGGTTGCGTGGTCGCCTGGTAGTCGGCCAGGTGGCAACTGACGCACGTGCTGGGCGTGCCGGTGAACACGCCGCCGCCGTGGCAATCGGCGCAGGCGTTGGGCGGAACGGCGTGGCCGTTGCGCAGCGGGAAAGTCGCCGTGTGGACGTAGCTCGAGGGCTGCCAGGCGCTGGGCGTGTGGCAGTCGCCACAGGTCTGCGCGAAGCTCGCGGCCGTGTGGTCGGGCGTCGTCGTGCCCTGGAAGTCGGCCAGGTGGCAGTCCACGCACTGGTTGTGCAGGCCGGTCCAGACGTTGTTCTGGTGGCAATCCTCGCAGGCGCGCGGCGGCGAGCGGTGCTGGCCGACGAGCGGGTACCACGAGTGGTTGAAGTCGCCTTGGGCCCAGCTCACCGGCGCGTGGCAGTGCGCGCAGTCCGTGGTCCAGCCGTTGGCGAAGTGGTCGGGGTTCACGGCAGTCGCGAGCTCGGCCTGGTGGCAGCTCTCGCAGCTGACCGGTGCGCGGTCGAAGTTGCCGACCTGCGCGCCTTCGTGGCAGCGCCAGCATTCGACCGCGGCGTGCACGCCAAAGAGCGGGAAGCGCGTCTTGCTGTGCAGCGCGATCGCGTCGTTGACCTTCCAATTCGACTCGGTGTGGCAGGTCGAGCAGTTCGCGCCCTGCTTGCCGCGGTGGACGTCCTCGTGGCAGCCGACGCAGCCCTGCTGCGAGAACTGCTGCACGGCTCCGCGGTCGTTGTGGCAGCGCAGGCACTCGGCGGCCGCGTGCGCACCGCGCAGGGGAGTGCCGGTCTCCTTCTCGTGGTCGAAGACGAAGTCGGCGCGGATCTTCGTCCAGGTCCCGCCTTCGTGGCACAGCGAGCAGTCCTGCGGGAAGGTGTCGTGCGGCACGACGGGCCCGCGGCGCTTGTCCCAGTCCTGCTGCAGGACGCCGCCGCTCCCGACTCGCCCGCTGATCGTGCAGGCGAAGAGACCGAGCAGGCACGTGAGCGCGGCGAGCAGCACGCGCGTACGAACGAGGTGCGAGCGGAAGTTGCTGGACGTCATGTCGTGTTCCCTAGAAGCGCAGCTGCAGCGACAGGCCGACGTCCCAGGTGTCCAGGTTGTCGCCGAACCGATCGTCCACATATATCGACAGGTCCCAGGCCTTGCCCAAGGCCATGTCCACGGAGGCGAAGATCGATTGATGCGCGACGGTCGCGGTGGTCCCTGCGAAGCTCTTCTGGTCGTAGTTGGTGAAGGAGTACATCAAGGTGCCAAATGCGTCATCCCACGCCTTCGTCGCGGATACGCGCCCGCCTGGCCCCGAGCTGTACGTGCCGTCGGTGTAGTAGCCGGTCAGCGTGAGCTCGCCGCGATCCCAGAGGAGATCCTTCCAACCCAGGCTCGCGTCGTAGTTTTCGCCGCTGTCATCCTGGTCCTTCCAGAAGTCGGCGCGTGCGCTGGTGCGCGTGTTGGTGCCGATCATGCTCGACCAGCCGGCGCCGATGCGCTCGATGTGGTCGTGCAGCAGCTGGTCGGGCGAGAGGGAGACGAATTCGCTGCGCAGCAGCTCGGGGTAGCGGCGCGAGGATGCGTTGATGTTGACGCTGCTGCGCTCGCTCGTGCGCCACGATCCCGAGGCCGTGAACTCGGTGAGCTCGAAGCCGTCGTGCTTCACCGTGTCGCCCGGGCCGTAGTAGTCGATCCACGCGACCGTGTGCAGGCTGAAGACCTTGCTCGCGATCCAGTCGAGCGTGCCGACGAACAGGTTGCGGTCCTGGTTGCCCTTGTGCCAGGTGTTCTGGTAGACGGCGCCGTAGGTGAGCTTGTGCTCGCGGTCGGCGGACCAGCGGTAGTACATCGCGGCCTGGATGTCGTCGCCGCTCGAGAGCTTGGGGAAGGGCTCGGGCATCGCGCCGAAGCTCGCGCCGTAGGTCGATCCGGTGGAGGTCTTGTCGGACCACTCGACACCGTCGATCAGACCGAGCTCGGGGAACTCGTGCTGCAGGAAGCGGCCGAACTCCCAGCGCGTGGGGTTGTCCTCCTCGCCGCCGACGCGGTAGGAGAAGCGCCGCAGCGAGAAGTCATCCGTGTTCTCGTCGGGAGCGTTGGGCAGCTGGCTCGTGCGCCGGTAGCCCTCCGCGCTCATCGAGAACTCGCCGCCGTGGCCGAAGGGGTTCGTACGTCGCAGGTCCAGACCCAGGCTGGTGAGCAGGTAGTTGCGGCCACCCGACTGCTGGTCGAAGGTGCCGGAGAGGCGCAGGTAGGCCTGGCCGCTCGTGACGCTCTCGCGCTCTTCCGGCGCCGTCCCGAAGGCCGGAGAGAGCAGCGGACGATTGGGATCCCAGGCCGGGTTCTGCGACTCCCACGGCTGGTGCTCGCCGTCCGCGAGCGGTTTCAAGCGCTCGGAGGGGATCATGATCTCGACGCGGTCGCCGATGTTGGGCGTGGCCGCTCCGGGCAGGAGTTCCAGGCGCGCGCTCGTGCGCGTGACCGAGCGCACGCGGCCATCGGTGGTGAAGCCGGAGGCGGTGAAGATCGTCACCGCGTCGTCGACCCGGATGCCCGCGTCCAGACCGCGGTCGAGGAACACGGTCCCCGAGGAGACCGAGGTGACGTTCGCCTCGACGCGCGTCAGATCCTGCGCCCAGGCCACGGCCGAGACGAGGATCCACGCGGCCTGGAGCAGTCCGAGACGCAGGAGGGTTCTGATTCGCATGGGCTAACGGCGTGTGTCGTGGCAGTCGCCACAGAGGATGCCTAGCGGCTTGTATCGGACTGCGCTTCCGCCGCCCTGCAGGGGCCAGCTGAAGTGGCATCCCGCGCATGCGACTTTCTTGTGCGTTTCGTCGAGCGGGAAGCGCGAGTCGCGCTGGTGATCGAAAAGCGTATTGTGGAAATCGGTCGCAACGACGTGACATCTCGTGCACGTCGTCTTGCCCTGGGTCGCGAATTGGCCGACGTGCGGGTCCTTGTGACAGGATGAACATTCGCGCCCCAGGGCGCGCGCGAAGCGCCGTCCCGAGGGGTCGCCCTGGGCGAGCGGGGTGTGGCAAGCCTGGCAACCGGCGTCCTTGTGGCGGCCCTCCACGTCGAAGCCCGTCCAGCGCAGGTGCTCGAAGCTCTCGCGGCCGTCGGTCCACTCGACCTGCGTGTGGCAGTCCAGGCAGTTCTTCGAGGGTTCCTTGAAGCTGTCCTTGTGCACGTCGGTGTGGCAGCTCGTGCACGCGCCCTGCGCCGTCGCGGCGTCCACCTTGGAGAAGCCGAAGCTGCGGCCGTTGGCGTTCTTCTCGGGCGTCGGCACGTGGCAGACCGTGCAGTCCTTTGTCTGGTGCGAGCCGACGAGCGTGAAGCCCGTGCGTTCGGCGTGCTCGAACTTCTCCTTGGCCTCCGAGAAGCTCTGCGTGCCGTGGCACTCGTCGCAGTCCTTCGACTGCTTGAAGAAGCCGCGGTGCGCGTCGGTGTGGCAGTTGACGCACTGGCTCGCCGTCGCGGGCGCGTGCACCGCGATGCGGCCGAAGCGGCGCTTGGTTTCGGGCTCAGCTGCCGCGAGCGGCAGGTGACACGACTCGCAGCCCGCCTTTTCGTGCGCCTTGTCGACCACGAAGCCGGTCCACTTGCCGTGGTCGAAGCTCTTCTGCGCCGAGGCGAAGTTGTCGGCCTGGTGGCATTCCTGGCAGCCGGAGGCCTTGGGGAACTGGTCAGGGTGCGCATCCGCGTGGCAAGCGACGCACTCCTTCTTGGTCTCGACGTAACGCCGCAGCCCGTCCTGCTCGAGGTGGCAGTCGTTGCACTTCGTCGTCGCGTGCGTCTGCTCGAGCGGAAAGGCCGACTTGGCGTGCATCGCGACGTCGTAGAGCGAAGGCTTCCAGGCCTCGTAGGCGTGGCAGTCGCGGCACTTGCGCTCGCCGAACTGGCCCTTGTGGATGTCCTCGTGGCACACCGCGCAGTTCTCCAGCGTGCGTCCCGGGTGCGCCTGCTTGTACTCGAGGCCCTCTTTGTGGCACTCGCGGCACTCCTGCTTCTCGTGCGGCGGCACGAGCGCGAAGCCCGAGAACGCGTGCCACTCCTTCTCGAAACTCGCGCCCTCGCGCTTGAAGGTCTTGGCGGTCAACGGGTGGCAGCGCTCGCAGGACGCGTCGCGCACGAGCTTCAGCTGCGCCAGCGCGGCGTTCAGGAACGCGTCGCCGTGCGGGGATTCGTGGCACACGGCGCAGGCGCGCACCTTCAGATCACCCTTGCGGTTCGCCTCGCCGTCGGCCTCGATCGAGGAGGGGCCGATCTTCTCGTGGCACTTGACGCACGTGACGCCCGAGTGGGCGCCGGTGAGCGGGAACTGCTCGGTGTGCTTGTAGAGTGGGGCTTCGAGGAAGGGCCGTTCCTCGCCGTGGCAGTTCTTGCAGTCGGGCAGGCGGCCATCGTGCGGGTCCTTGTGGCAGGTCTCGCACTTCTGCGACTTGCCCAGGAAGCGCGACTTGCCCTTCTCGAGCACCGGCACGTCCGAGTTCTCATGGCACTTCTGGCACTCGAGCGTCAGGTGCTTGCCGGTCAGCTCGTAGGAGAGGCCGGCGTGATCGAAGTTGGCGACGTCCTCGACGCCCGCGCGCAGGAACGAGGCCTGGCTCACCATCTGGAACTGCGGGCCGTGGTGCTCGGAGTGGCACGAGCCGCAGCGCTGCACGTCGCCCGGCATGCGTCCGTGCAGACCGCGCTTGCCCGAGATGTCCTTGTCGATGTCCTCGTGGCACTTCCAGCAGGCCTGCGCCATCTCGGCGCGGTCGTTGGTGTCCTCGCCGTGGCAGATCTCGCAGTTGCGCTCGGAGATGTCGGGGTCCTGCGCGTGTGCGGCAGAGAGCGGACCGGGAGAGACGCGGGCAGAATCCTGCCACACGAACCAGAGCACCAGCGCCAACGAGAGCAGCGGCGCCCAAACTGCGGGCTTGTTTAGCTTCACGGAAGGATGCTCCCGAAGCGCATGGCGGTCCACACGTGCACGAGCACGAGCAAGACCATCGCCAATGCCGTCCAGCGGTGCAACCACCGCCACGTGGAAAGCAGCGCCCGGAGGTCATCGTAGTGAGCCGCCATCAGGGCCGTGCGCTGCGCCTGCTTGGCGAGCGTGACGACCTCGTCGATCTGGTCGAGCGAGAGACCCTCGCGGTGGGCCTGCCGGCGCAGAGCCACGAGCGAGTCGTGCATCATGCGCTGGTTCGCGATCAGCGTCTTCACGCGCTGCACGAAGCTGCCCTTCCAGCGTCCCTCGGTCTGCAGGCGCTGCATCTCGGTGCGCACGCGCGCGGCGAAGGCGGGATCGACGCGATCCCACTGGCCCGACATCTCGTTCATCTGCTTCTCGATCTCGTCGAGACCGAGCTCGCGGCCGTTCGCGGCGCGCGGGACGAAGGAGTAGAAGTAGCGCCCGACCGCTCCGGTGACGACCAGGATTGCGAGTCCGTAGAAAGCGTCGCCACCAACGGATCTTTGCGGTGACATCGCGCTGTGCACGATGACCAGCAGGAAGGCCCCGATGCCCGTCGCCACGTGCATGGTCATCCAGCGTTTGAGCGACCCGGGGAGCCAGGGGAAGCGCAGCGAGCGCCGCGCCAGGTAGACCAGGTTCGCCACGATCATCAGCACCGAGATGATCCCCGCGGTGAGTCCGGCCGCCCCGGACGGCCGCAGCCACTCGTGCTCGGGCGTGAGCGGGCGCTCGTAGGTCGGCAGCGAGTAGTAGCTGCGGAAGCACAGCGCCCAGACCAGGACCAGCATCGCGAAGCCCAGCGCGATCGTCAGGCCGTGCAGCAGGTTGCCCGCCTGCTCGGCCGTCGGCGGCGCGTCGGCGCGGTCGGCCGGGTTGAACGAGATCCCGCTCCTCTTGAGCAGGTCGAAGGGCGGCTTGCCGCCCGCGAAGATGAAGACGTCGTCGTTGGCGAGGACGCGCTCTTCGCGCTCTCCCACGCGCAGGGTGACGGTACCCTCGGCGATCTGGACCACCTCGCTCTTGAAGAGCATCTCGATGTGGCCCTCTTCGATCGCCTTCACGATGCGCTCTTCGTTGCGCTGCTTGATGCGCGAGAACTCGCCCTTGCGGTACGAGATCGCGACCTTGTTGCCGTGCTGCTCGGCCAGGCCGAGCGCCGCCTCGATGGCGCTGTCGCCGCCGCCCACGACCAGGATGTTGCGCTCCTCGTAGGCCTCGGCGTCGAGCAGGCTGTAGTTGACCTTCTGCAGGTCCTCGCCCGGCACGCCGAGCTTGTTGGGCGTGCCGCGCCGGCCGAGCGCGAGACACACGTTGCGCGCGATGCACGGACCGTTGCTCGTGTCGACCTGCAGTGTGCCGTCCTCCAGGCGCGTGACTCCGCGCAACTCGACTCCGAGCTGGACGGGCAGTTGCTGCTCCTCGACGACGCTGTTCCACAGCTCGACGAGCTCCTCCTTCTGGTAGCTCATCTTGCCGAGTCTCCCGTGCAGGGGAGCGTCACCGGCTGCAGCATCACGAGCTTGCGACGCGGGTACTTCCCGACCGTCCCGTACATCTCGGACTGCTCGAGCACCATGTAGGAGAGGCCGTGCAGCTTGGATTCGAGCGCACAGGCGATCCCCGCGGGGCCCGCGCCGATGATCACGAGGTCGAAGACGTTCTCGGGCGCCGGGCCGAGCTCCTTCACGCGCCGCGCGACCTCGTCGGCGACGACGGTGCCGTGGCTGATCGCCGTGCGGATCAGCGCCCAGCCCGTGATCTCGCCGGCGAGGAACACGCCCGGCGTCAGCGTCGACTCGAACTTGTCGGAGAGCGCCGGGATGTCGTCGCGCACGGCGATGTCGCCGAGCTCGACCGCGATCGCGCCTACCGGGCAGTCCTCGGCGCACTTGCCGTGGCCCACGCAGCGTGCTCCGTGCACGACCATCGCCTGGCCGTTGACCATCTCCAGCACGCCGGACTCGGGGCAGGAGTCGACGCACGTGCCGCAGCCGATGCAGCGGGCGATGTCGATGTTGGGGTACTGCAGCCGCGCCTTGTGCGTCCCGACCGTCTTGGCGCGCGTGCGCTCGGCGATCATGGCCGTGTTCCGACCGCGCTCGGCCGTGCGCAGACGTAGATACACCACGGCCAGGCCGAGGAGCATCACAGCGGCAATGAGGATGGACCAGCTCACGAGGGGCTGTTGGGGAGGGGCGGGAAAGCCGGGGCGAGTGTCGGACGCCTGGGGAGAGGCTCCGAATTACTCTTTCGACAGCGGTCAGGCCCGCGCTGGAGAAGGAGGCGGAGCACCCGGCCATCTTGTTCCGTTCATCCAGGAAACGAACGGGCAGTATGGCGTAGGTGCCCCGCCTCTTCTTTTGCTCGCTGGGCGTGAAGGGGCCTGTTCTTGCGGGAAAACAGGGGCCTCGCCAGGAATCGGCCGGGGCGCGGCGAGCGCGGAGCTCGGGGCGCGAGAGGACGTTCGAGGGGAGGAGTGGGGTGCGGGTCGAGTTGGGGGAGCAGCGCGCAGGCGAGCGAGGATCGGCCCCTTGCGGGCCGGATTCTTTTGCAACGTCCTACGTGCGGCGCACTCCCAGCCGGAATCCGAACACACAAGCGATGACGGTCCGGTCAGATGCCGAAGCCTGCGCAGCGCACACGGCAGATTCTTCCAGGCCGAGCGCGTCGGCGGTGTCCGTGGCCTCGAACCCGGCCTCGCACAGCGCGTCGCGCAGCTCGCGCGCCGACCACAGGCGCCAGCGATAGAGGAACGCGTCGCGGAACTCCTCGACGATCTCGCCCTGCTCCTCGACGCGGAAGGAGAGCGCGTTCAGCACGCGCGAGGCGAGCACGTCGACCTCGCGCTGCTCCCAGACGTAGTGCACGCACACGCCCGGCGCGATCCAGTGCCGCCGCTCGACGCCACCCGTGCGCCACGCGCCGGCGCCCGCGTAGGTGTCGCAGACGAACAGGCCGCCCTGGCACAGGCGCGCGTGCGCGTGGCGCAGGTAGGCGAGCAGTTCCTCGCGTGTCGCGAGCTCCCCGATGGAGAAGTTGCCCACGAAGAGCACGTCGCAGGGGGCGTGGACGGCGCGCACGTCGGCGTGGACGAGTTCGACGCGCTCCGCGCCGGCGGCGCGCGCGAGGACCCCGGCGTCGTGGTCGACGGCGATCGCGGACGCGCGTGGGTCGCTGCGCACCCACTCGCGCGCAAGAGCAGCGGTGCCGCAGAAGTCCTCGCCCAATACGAGCGGCGCCCCACGATGGAGGCGCCGCAGGAAGGGCACGACCAGCTCCGGCGCCTGCACGCAGCGCTCGTAGAGGTCGTGCTTGTCGTAGCGTGCGCCCAAGGCGCACGGGACTCTACGGCTTCTTCGGCTCCGGCGCATTGAGCGCATCGAGCGCCCTCTGCGCGGCCTCGCGGACGGTGGCGTCCTTGTCCTTCAGCAGCGCGATCAGCTTGGGCAGGTGCTCGACGGCCTTGAGCGTGGCCAGCGAACGCGCGGCGGCGGCGCGGGTCGTCGCGTCCTTGTCGGAGAGCATCGGCAAGAGATCGCCGATCGCCTGATCGCGCGCCGCCTCGCCGCCCTTGCGCTTCTCCCAACTCGCCTTCTCGTCCTGGTACTGGCGGATCTGCGCCAGGCCGTCGAAGCACTGCTTGCGGATCGCTTCGTTGCCTGTCGCGGCGATGGCCTTGAGCAGTGCGTCCGCGCCCGTGTCGTCCAGGCGGCGCGTCAGGATCGAGACGGCGGTGGAACGGACGTCGTCCATGCTCCCGGGCACGGTGTCGGTCGTGATGTAGCCGCGCACGAGCTCCACGCTCTCCTCCACGGGGAAGGCGTCCATCCCCGCGAGCAGGCTGCGCGCCAGCGCCGGGTTCCCGTTCTCGCTGCGCCAGATCTGCAGCACGCGCGCATCCAGGCGCGGGTCCATCCAGGACAGGATCGCGCCGTCCTCGCGCTTCTGCGATTCGGACAGTCGGTTCCAGCGCTCGACGCACGCGGCGGTGGTCGCCGCGTCGAGGACCTCGTGCGTGATCCGCAACGCCCCGGCGGCCAGCCGCAGTGCGAGGACGTCCAGGAGGTCGCGCTCGACGAGCACTTTGGGAGCGAAGCCCGCGAGGGCCGCGGGCGGCCAGTTGCGCGCGTTGAAGGAAACGGTTAGGAAGCCCCACAACGCGATCGGATCGTTGTCGTCGGGATCGATCTCCGCCGGAGTGATCCCGCGCAGCAACTCGAGGAAGGCCTGCGCGTCGGAGGCTTCTGCCTTGGAGCAGGAGACCACCAGCGCGCGCACACGGGTCAGGGTCGGTTGCCGCGCGTCCCGAGCGAGTGCCAGGAAGGCCTTGGCGTCGATGTCGCCGCTCGTGATCGCCTGCTGGATCTGGCCTTGCGCCCAGAGCGACTTGCCCGCGTCGGGGTCGGTGCAGACGTAGGCGAAGAGCTCAGCCACGGCCGCGGGTTCGAGCACGCGGAAGACGGGGACCTCACGCGAATTGTTGGAGCGCCACTGGATCTCGCCGTACAGCCTGGGACCGAGCTCGCGCGCGCGCGACCCGTGCAGGCAGGCCTCGAGCGCGACGCGCGCCCCTTCCGGGCTCATGAAGGCACCCCGCAGCAGCATGCGCCAGGGATCCAGCTCCTTGAACTCCACGTTGGAGTTCGCGAGCAGCTTGCCGAGGGCCGGCAGGTAGAACTGGAACTCGGAGTCCGTGCCTTGATTGGAGCTCGGGCAGCGCCGCGCCATCGCCTGCGCGACCTGGTCGAGCACCTTGACGTCCACATCGTCCGCGAGCGCCTCGAACACGCGCGCCTGCAGCGCGGGATCGAAGGTCCAGCCGTACACCGCTGCGGCGCGCACCGCGGGGTTCGGATCGGCGAGCAGCGCCTCGAGCACCGCGCCCGGGGGCGTTTCGATCGAGCCTGCCAGCGCCGCGACGAGGGCCGTGCGCACGCTCGCTTCCGGATCGTGCGCGAGCTTCACCAGCGCGGCCTCGATCTCGGGCGTGCGCTCGACCTCGTACCAGCGCAGATCCCGCGGGTCGTTGGCCTGGTCCGTGGGGTAGTGGAAGGCCGCGGCCCTGTGCCGGACGAGCGCCTTGGCGGCGAAGACTCGCACGTTCGCATCCGGGTGTTGCGCGGCGCGCAGTGTGGCGGGACCCACGTCGTAGTGCTGCAGCGCTCGCGCGCAGTTCCGACGCATCTCGGGGTCGGGGCACTCCAGGAAGGCCTCGTACAGCGCTCGCTTCTCGGGCGGCGTGCGCACGGCGTCTAGCATCCCGCCGAGCGCGGTCAGGATCAGCGGATCGGAGGTCTGCACCTGGGCGAGCAGGTAGCGCTGGATCGCGGGAGTGATCACGCCTACTCCGACGAGCGGCTTGAGCAACTCGAAGTAGGGCTGCGCGGTCAACGGCTGGGCAGCGAGCGCGTCGATCACCTGCAGCGTCAGGGGATCATCGAAGCGCGGCGGGGTGTAGGGATCGGCCGACGCAACCCAGGAGGAGTGCGTCACACCGGCGAGGTTCAGCGCGCGGATCGCGCGCAGCGTCCACACGGGCCCGCGTTTGCCAATCGTCGAGAGGATCAGCGATTCGCCTGCCGCGCGATCGATTCCCAGCAGAATCGCCAGCGGGTCCGCGAAACCGGTCAGACGCTCCGGCTTCTCCTCGGGTCCTTCGAGCAGCAACTTCTGGAGCGCCGGCACGCAACGCGTTCCAAAGTCACGCAGGGAAGCCGGGTCGCCCCAGGAGATCGCGGCACGCACGGCCTGTTCGATGGCGTCGCCCTCGGCCTGGGCGGGCGCGCTCAGCGGGAAGCGCTTGTGCAACTCGACCATGCTCGGGAGAGCGTCGATCTGGTTGACAACATCGGCGAGCTTGCCGTCGGACAGGACCATGACGAACGCGTTGTAAGGCGCGGAGTTGTACTCCTCGTGCATGACGAACGGGTGCCAAGCGGCGAACACGGCCTGGTCGTGTCGCCCCAGCTTCTCGAGCCACTCCGCCCGTGTCGTAGAGATCTCAGCCGCGAGTTCAGCCTTTCCCGGATAGTCGAACCACCAGTCGGCGAGCGCCCGGAGTGTGTCGAGCTCGACGAGCTGCTCGGAGAAGTCGCGCTTGAGCTCGGTGCGGGTGCGAAGATCCTCGAGCTGGCGGCGGAGATCGCCGGCGTACCGGCTGGAGGAGTCCTTGGCGGGCTCCTTGCGGTCCCCGGCGAGCATCTTCCCCAGCCACATCAGCGGCTCGGACGTCTGCGGCGCGGCGGTCTGGAAGCTCGCGAGCGCGAGCAGCAACTTGGAAGCGGTGATCAGCAGCATGTTCATGTCCCTCGGGCGCTTGGATGGTGCGCCCCTTCTTTCGTCGCATTGGACGTCCGCACAGGCGCGAGCTTGTCACGCCGCGCGCGGCGGGGTGTCAACGCGCTGTCAACGCACGCTCTCGCCCTTGCGCGAGAAGCGGTAGCCGACGCCGTGCACGGTCTGGATGTGGCGCGGGGCCTCGGGATCGGCCTCGATCTTCTTGCGCAGCTTGAGCACGTGCATGTCGACCGTGCGCGGCGTGGGATCCTCTTCGCGGCCCCAGACCTGGTCGAGGATCGTCGAGCGCTCGAGCGTCTTGCCCTCGTTCGAGAGGAAGAAGCGCAAGAGCTCGAGCTCACGGCGCGAGAGGCCGTGGCGCACGCCGGCGCACTCGAGCGAGTAGGCGGCGAAATCGACGATCACCTCGCCGAAGCGCAGCTTGCCGCCCTCGAGCGCCATGCCGGGCGTCTCGCCGTCGGCGCGGCGCAGGAGCGCGCGGATGCGCATCAGGAGCTCGCGCATCGAGAAGGGCTTGACCACGTAGTCGTCGGCGCCGAACTCGAAGCCCTGCACGCGGTCCCACTCCTCGCCGCGCGCGGAGAGGATGATCACGGCCGAGCTCAAGCGGTCCTCGCGCATCGCGCGCAGGACGGAGAACCCGTCGCGTTTCGGCAACATCAGGTCGAGCAGCACGACCTCGGGCGCGTCGGAGAGCGCGTGTTTCAGGCCTTCTTCGCCGTCGGCGGCCTCCGAGACCTCGAAACCCTCGTCGCGCAGCGCGTCGCACAGAGCGAGGCGCAGCGGCTCCTCGTCCTCGATCACGAGGATGCGCGTGCTCATGTGCTGGACTCCTCCGTGAGCGGGATACGCATCCGGAAGACGATGCCAGGACCGCTCGCGGGATCCAAGGCCTTCACGCTGCCGCCGTGTTCGCGCGCGATCGCGCGCACGATCGAGAGCCCCAGGCCGGTGCCGGGCGCGTCGTGGCCGCCCAGGCGCGCAAAGGCCTCGAAGACGTGCTCGCGCTCGTGGGCGGGAATTCCGCGGCCGTGGTCGCGGACGGAGAGCACGAGCTCGGAGCCCTCGCGCGCGGCGGCGAGCTCGACCTGCGTGCCGCCGGAGTGCTTGCGCGCGTTGTCGAGCAGGTTCAAGAGCGCGCGCCGCAGCGCTTCGGGATCGATCTCGGCCTCGGCGGCGGTGGGGGAGCACTCGATCGCGAGCTCCAGCGCGTGCTCGCGCGCCCACTCGGAGAGCTCTCCGCAGGTGCGCTCGAGCCAGGGATCGACGCGCAGCGCCTCGCGCCGGACCTCGACGGGCTTGCCGCGCTCCAGACGCGAGAAGTCGAGCACGTCGTCCACGAGACGGCGCAGACGCAGCGCCTCGCGCCGGATGAGCGTGTGGTAGCGCGACTTGTCGGCCTCGCTCTTCACGCGTCCGGCCTCGAGGTTCTCCGAGAGCAGGAGGATGGAAGCCAGCGGCGTGCGCAGCTCGTGGCTGACGTTGGCGACGAAGTCGGTCTTGAGCGTGGCGAGCGTGCGCTCGCGGCGCAGCGCGCGGAAAGTCGCGAAACCCGCGGCGGCCGAGAGCAGCGCCAGCACGAGCATCGCAGCGCGCAGGGCCTTCTGTTTCGTCGCCGAGCGCGCGATCCAGCCCTCGGGGTCCTCGTGCTTCACCGTGAACCCGAAATCCCCGTCGAGCGAGTCGTGCTCGCGCACCGCCTGCGCCTTCGACGCCGGCGGGTCGACGTCCACGACGAAGCCCACGGGGAGGAACCGTGAGCCCTCGATGGCGCGGCGCAGCGCCTCGCGCGCCCAGACCACGCTCGAGAAGTGCCCCTGGAAGAACCCGCTGTCGCTGAGCTTCCACACGAAGAATTGCGATCCCGTGCGACGCACGGAGGGCGGCTCCCCCAGAGCAGCCGGCAGGTCTCCGAGCTTCGCATGCAGGGATTCGCCGGCGCGCACGAGCTCGAAATCCGAGGGGATGCACTCCGGGCAGACTTCGGTCAGCAGCGTGCGCAGCGCTTGCACGGATCCATCCTCCTGCGTCGGACTGGCAGGCGCAGGCGGAGTCCATGCGATTCGACCGGCTTGCACGAGTTGGCGCAGTTCCGTGCACTCGGTCCGACGCTCCGCGGCAGGGAGCGACTGCAGGCATGCGGCCGCGAGGAGCAAGCGGTAGGAGACGGTCCCCTTGCGTTCCGTTCCGTCCAGTTCCTGGCACGCGAGCCTGTACTGCTCGCGCGCGACCTCACCCTGCGAGGCCTTGAGCGCGAGTTGGACGGCACGCAGTCGGGCCTCGGCCCTGCGTGCACGATCCGTGGTCTTCGCCAGGGCTTCGAGGACGAGGTCGAGTGCATTGGAGGCGTCGTCGTGCGTGAGTTCGACCAGCTCGGACTGGGAGAGGAGCGCGTCGAAGACCTCGTGGCCCGGTCCGGGTTCGAGCACGAGCTCGTGTCCTTCGACGAACGGCAGCTTGCCATCCGTCCACTCGATCAGCGGCGCGCCGGATTCCTCGACGCTCCTGGCCAGCACACGCCCTGCGTCCCATTGGGCCTTGACGGCCTCGGCGACGCGCGCAGCGGTCGAGACGAGCTCCGCGCGGCCCGCGCTCTCGGGGTCGCCGTTGCTGGCGAAGGCCGCCAGCACGAGCACGAGCGCGGAGCCCAGGCCGAAAGCCAGGAACAGCCGCTCGCGCAGGACGCCCGGGCTCGATCGGGGGGTGGTCATGGGAAGCGCTTCGACGCTATCCGCGCCGCGATCCTCCCGTGTCAACGGCTTGTCACCACTCGTGCGGCGCCGCGCTCAACGCCGCAGCGTGCGCGCGACGTAGCCCTCGACCGCCGCGAGCACCTCGGGCGAACTCCAGGCCTCGCGCACCTCATGCGCCGCGCGCGGGCCATCGCGCTCGAGCCGCTCGAGCGCTGCTGCCCGGCGCAGGCGCTTGCTGATGCCATAGGAGCTGGCCGGGATGGCGGCGAGCTCGCGTGCTTGTGCGAGCGCGCGCGGGAGGAGCTCGGCGGGCTCGACGAGCTCGTGCACGATGCCGGCGGCGAGCGCCTCTTCGGCGTTCCAGGTGCGGCCGGTGTACAGCGCGGGGCCGAGCACGGCGGGCGGGAAGAGCTCGTGTGCGATCTCGACCGCGGCTTGGGGGAAAGGCACGCCGACCTTGAGTTCGGGCACGCCGATCGTCGCGGGGCCGCGCGCGAGCAAGCGCAGATCGCAGGCGCCCGCGAGCAGCGCGCCGCCGGCGATCGCGTGGCCGTTGATCGCAGCGACGAGCGGTTTGTCGCAACGGAAGAGCACGAGCAGTGCGGCATCGAGCGCGGGCAGGAACTCGTCCACGTAGGCTGCGCCGCCGGCGAGCAGGCGCTTCAGGTCCACGCCGGCGCTGAAGATCGCGCCGCGACCCGTGAGCACGATCGCGCGTGCGGGCGAGTCCTCCTCGGCCGCGACCGCGCGCTCGAGCGACTCGCAGAACTCCAGGTCCAGGGCGCTGGCCTTTCCGTGACAGAGCGTGAGCACGGCGACGTCGCCGTCCTGGGTGCGTTCGATCATGCGCTCAGTGTACGGCGCGCGCGGCCGGCGCGTATGCTGGACGGAATGGGCCAGTCCAGTGCAGCCGAACACGCCGAATACCGCACGCGCCAGCGCGAGCAGTGGGCCATCTCGGCGCAGGCCTGGAAACGCTGGTGGGCGCGCTTCGAGGAGGGCGCGGGCGCTCTCTCCAAGCGCATCGTGAGCGCGGCGGGGATCGAGCCTGGCATGCGCGTGCTCGACCTGTGCACCGGGCTGGGCGAGCCCGGCCTGCGCGTCGCGCGCGCGGTCGGGAGCGCGGGCCGCGTCGTCGGCGCCGACCTTGCGCGGCCGATGCTCGAGTTCGCCCGCGAGCGCGCAGCTGAAGCGCGGCTCTCGAACATCAGCTTCGCGGAGATGGAAGGCGAGCACCTGGGGCTCGCCGCGCAGGCCTTCGACGCGGCGACGTTTCGCTGGGGCCCGATGCTGATGGACGACCCGGTCGCGAGCCTGCGCGAGGTGCGCCGCGTGCTGAAACCGGGCGCGCGCCTGGGCGTCTCGGTCTGGGGCACCGGCAAGGAGGTGCCGTTCATCGCGCTCGCGGGAATCGTCGCGGAGGAGATCGGCGGGATCGCACGGCCGCCGCCGGGGACTCCCGGGCCGCTGCGCATGGGCCGCGCGGGGGAACTCGAGACGGCGCTCGCGGATGCGGGCTTCACCGACGTGCGCTGCGAGGCCGTGGAGGTCGTGATGAGCTTCACGAGTGCCGCGCAGTACGTCGAGTTCACGCGCGACGCGTCGACCACGCTGCGCCAGAAGCTCGATCAGCAGCCCGAGGCTGTGCGCACGGGCGTCTGGAAGGAGCTCGAGCGGCGCGCGGGCGAGCTGGCGGAGACGAGCGGCGAGTTGCGCCTTTCGAACCGCTGCTGGTGCGCGGGGGCGCGGGCCTGACTAGCGCGCGAGCTCTTCCGGCAGCTTGAACTCGACGCCCTCGGGCGCGCCCTGCATCTCCTGCACGTCGTCGACGCCGAGCTCCTTGAGGCGCTCGATGACCTGCCGCACGAGTCCCTCGGGCGCGCTCGCGCCGGCGGTCACGCCGATCTTGCGCGCTGCTTCGAGCCACTCGCCGCGGATCTCGCGCGCGTTGTCGATCAAGTAGCTGCGCACGCCCTTGCGCGCGCCGAGCTCGGCCAGGCGGTTGGAGTTCGAGCTGTTCTTCGAGCCGATCACGAGCAGCACGTCGAGACCCTCGTCGGCGAGTTGCTTGACCGCGTTCTGGCGGTTCTGCGTGGCGTAACAGATGTCCTTCAGCTCGGGGCCCTTGATCGCGGGGAAGCGCCGCACGAGCGCCTCGATCACCTCGCGCGTGTCGTCGATCGAGAGCGTGGTCTGCGTGACGTAGGCCAGGCGCTCGGGATCGGCGATGACGAGCCGTTCGACCTCCTCGACCGTCGAGAGCACGGTCACGGGGCCCTCGATGCGGCCGCGCGTGCCCTCGACCTCGGGGTGGCCAGGGTGGCCGATCAGGATCACGTGGTTGCCCTTGGCGCGGTACTGCTGCGCCTGCAGGTGCACCTTGGTCACGCGCGGGCTGGTCGCGTCGATGATCTTGAGGCCGCGGCGCTCGGCGCTGCGCACGACCTCGTCGGAGACGCCGTGTGCGCTGAAGATCGTGACCGAGCCCGAGGGGACCTCCTCGAGCGTGTCGACGAACTTCACGCCGCGGCTCGAGAGGTCGCTGACGACGTGCGTGTTGTGCACGATCTCGTGCAGGACGTAGACGGGCGCGCCGTGGAGCTCGAGCGCGCGCTCGACGATCTCGATCGCGCGGTCGACACCGGCGCAGAATCCGCGCGGGTTGGCGAGGCGCACCTCCACGTCAGTGTTCCTCGCTGACCAGGTTGCGGTTCCAGCTGGGGACCTCGACCACGACGTCGGAGCTGCCGTTGGGGACCGCCTGGCACGCCAAGCGCGAGTTCGGCGTCAGGCCCGGCGCGTTGTCGAGCTGGTCGTCCTCCTCCTCGGTCGCGGCGGGGCAGGAGCCGAGGCCCTGCTTCACGATCACGTGGCAAGTCGAGCAGGCGACGACACCGCCGCAGGCGTGGTCGATCTCGACGCCGTTGCCGAGTGCGATCTCGAGGATCGAGCCCTTCTGGCCGTCGCGCGAGTAGGGGAGCTTCGCGGGGTCGACCTCGACGGTGACGTTCGCCGGCAGGAAGGTCAGCTTGTAGGCGCGCGTCGGCGGCGGAGGCGCGGGGCGCTTGACGTAGGGGTTCGTTCCACCCATGGGCTTGCCGTGCTCAATCGGCGTCGCGCCTGGGACGCCCCGTGTGACCTGTGCGGCGCGGGGGCGCTGCGGGAGCGCGCTCGCCGCTGTGCGGTCTGCGGGCGGGTGCGGGCGTGTGGGCGGCGGGCTTGTGCGGCGCCGGTGCGTGGCTGCGCGGTGCGTGGCTGCGCGGTGCGTGCTCGCGGGGCGCGCGCTCGCGCGGTGCGTGCTCGCGCGTCGCGTGCTCGCGCGTCGTGCGCTCGCGAGGCGCGTGTTCGCGCGGAGCAGGCGGACGCGCCGCGTGAGGGCGGGGTGCGTGCTCCCTCGGCGCTTGTTCACGGGGAGCATGCGAACGCGGTGCGTGCTCACGCGGCGCGCGTTCGCGCGGGGCGTGTTCGCGAGAGACTCGTTCACGCGGCGCGTGCTCGCGAGAGACTCGTTCACGCGGCGCGTGCTCGCGCGGGGCGGCCTCTCTGCGCGGTGCCGGTTCCCGACGCGGGGCGGCGGCTTCCCGACGCGGCGCCGGCCGGTCCTCACGCGCTGCCGGTCGCTCTTCGCGCGGGGCTGTTTCCCTGCGCGGAGCGCTCGGGCGGGCCTGGCGGCTCGATCCGGGCAGCGGGACCTCGTCGATCGTCCAGGTGGCCTGCTTCTGGATCGGGATCCAGCGCCGGTCGTCGCGCGCGGAGACGAGCGTGATCGCAGCACCCTTGCGGCCCGCGCGGCCCGTGCGGCCGATGCGGTGCGTGTAGCCGGTGATGTCGCGCGGCACGTCGTAGTTGATCACGTGCGTCACGTGGCTCACGTCGAGGCCGCGCGAGGCGACGTCGGTGGCGACGAGCGCCTTGACCTCGCCGGTGCGGAACGCGCTCATCACGCGGAAGCGCGCGGCCTGGTCGTAGCCGCCGTGCAGCGCCTTGATCGAGTAGGGCAGGCGCTCGAGACGCCGATAGAGCCGGTCGACGTCCTCGCGGCGGCCGCAGAAGATGAGCAGCACGTCCTTCTCGTCGCACTGCTCGATCATGCGGATCAGCGCGAGCGGCTTGTCCTCGTCGCCGACCGACATCCAGCTCTGCTGGATGTTGTCGACGGTCTTCACGCCGCTCGCGGTGGCCACCTCGGCCGGCGTGCGCGTGTGCTTGCGCGCGAGCTTCAAGAGCGCGGGCGGGAAGGTGGCCGAGAAGAGCAGCGTCTGCCGTTCCTCGGGGATGTACGAGAGGATCATCTCGACGTCGTCGAGGAAGCCGATCTCGAGCATCTCGTCGGCCTCGTCGAGCACGGCGAACTCCGTCCAGGGGAAGGAGAGGAAACGCTGCTTGTAGAGGTCGAGCACGCGTCCGGGCGTGCCGACGACGACCTGCGCGCCGGCCTTGAGCGCGCGGATCTGGCCGTCCATCGGTTCGCCGCCGACGATCAGCGCGACCTTGATGCCGCGCGGCTCGCCGAGTTGCTTGAGCACGGTCGCGACCTGTTCGGCGAGTTCGCGCGTGGGCGTCAGCACAAGCCCGAGCACGCTCGCGCGCGCGGGGTCGATCTTCGACATCATAGGCGCGCCGAAGGCGAGCGTCTTGCCCGTGCCGGTCTCGGCCTTGGCGATGACGTCCTTGCCCTCGAGCACCGGGCCGATCGCCAGGCACTGGATCGGCGTGGGCTTGGTGATGCCCATGGCCTCGATCGCGTCCTGCACGTGCGGTTCGAGCTGCCAGTGGCGGAATTGGTCGATCTCGGGCGGAGTCGCGGTCGGATGCAGGGGTTCGACGTCGGCGGACTGCGCGCGGGGGCCGTTGGAGGAGCCGCGGCGGCCGGCGGGGTGGGATCGTTGCGGGCTCAAGGAGTCTCTGCTGTTCTATTGCTCATGGAATGGTTGGCCAATGAGGGTAACCGAAAGCGGGGGGCACAGGAACCCCGGGCCCGTTTGGCCCTCCTCGCCCCGCTCGCAATGCTCTGCGCGGCGTCCTGTCGCTCGCTCGAGATCACGCCCGCCGCACTGCGCGAAAAGGGCGGGCGTGCCCCGGAGCGCGCCGTGGCGCTCGCGCGCTGGGAAGAGTCGATCGGGTTGATGAACGAGTTCCTCGCCTCGAGTTGCCGGCGCACGCTGCCCGAGGGCCGTTTCGCGCTCGCGGGCGAGGGCATGACCTTCACGAGCGCGAGCGGCCAGACTTGGCCGATCCAGGTGTGCGCGACGACCTGGGGCGATCTGGTGGTCGCAATCGGCTTCCGCGCGCAGGAGGGCCAGTGCGGCTTCTGCGTGGGCGCGACGCAGCTGCAACCCGGCGAGGCGCGCGACGGCCTGCTCGACAACACCTTCTTTCGCCACCCGCAGGGTTTCTGGGAGGACGCGGCCTCGCTGGCCGAGGTGACGCTGCACGAGACGACGCACGTCGTGCTGCGCGAGGGCACGATCGGTCCCTGGAACACGCTCGGTTACTACCTCGTCTTGCTCACGTGCTGGAGTGGCGTGGAGCATCCCGCGGAGCGCCTGCCCTACGCGACGAGCGCGGAGTTCGAGCGCTTCCTCGCCGAGCGAGCGCACGGCCCAGCCGGTGCAGGCCTGCTATCGTGGAGGGCGCGATGATCGCGTTCGCCCTGCTGCTGGCCTGGATCGCTCCCGCCGCGCGCGAGGCGGCGCCGCTCGAGCTCGCGTTTCGCATCCCGCTGCCGGAGGTCGCCGGTCGCATCGACCACCTCGCGCTCGACGAAGAGCACGGGCGCCTCTACGTCGCGGCGCTCGGCAACGGTTCGCTCGAAGTGCTGGATCTGGAGCAGAAGCAGGTCTGGAAGCGTGCCGTCGGCCTCGCCGAGCCTCAAGGTGTCGTGTACCTAGCCGCGCGCGACGAAGTGTGGGTCTCCGAGGGCGGCGGCAACGTGCTCGATCTGTACCGCGGCGCCACGCTCGAACTCGTCGAGCGGCTGAAGCTCGGCCCCGACGGCGACAACCTGCGCTTCGACGCGCGCAAGGGCGAGCTGTGGCTGGGCTACTCCTCGGGCGCGCTGGCCTGGATCGATCCCGCCTCGCGCAAGGCGCTCGGCCGCGCGCGGTTGCCCGGACACCCCGAGGCCTTCGCGCTCGAGGCGCAGGGCGCGCGCGTCTTCGCCAATGTGCCCTCCGAACGCGGCGTGTGCGTGGTGGACCGCGAGAAGAAGGAACAGATCGCGTTCTGGCCGATCGCGAGCGCGCAGGCGAATTACCCGATGCTGCTGGTCGAGTCCGAAAAGCGCGTCTTTCTCGGCTGTCGCAGCCCGGGCAAGCTGATCGCGCTCGACACGGACTCGGGCAAGGAGGCCCTTGCGCTCGAACTCTCGGGCGACGTCGACGATCTGTGGCTCGACGAGGCGCGCGGGCGCATCTACGCCTCCTGCGGCGCAGGCACGCTGGACGTCTTCGCGCGTGGCGAGCAGCCCGGTACGTGGAAGCGCAGCACCTGCGTGGCGACGGCGAAGGGCGCGCGCACCTCGTGCTTCTCGGCCGCGCGCAAGCAGCTCTTCCTGGCCGTGCCCAGGGAGGGCGAGCGCGCCGCCGAGATCCGCGTCTACGCGACGCGCGAGTAGCGCTCCTCGCGCGGCCCGCTAGGATGGCCAGCCCCCGCCGGAGAAGGAATCTCGCACGTGCTGATCGCAACCTGGAACGTCAACTCCGTCCGCGCGCGGCTGCCGCGCCTGCTCGACTGGCTCGAGAAGCGCAAGCCCGACGTCGTCCTGCTGCAGGAAACAAAATGCCAGGACGAGGCCTTTCCCGAGGAGGCCATCTCCGACGCGGGCTACAACTTCGCGCACTTCGGGCAGAAGACCTACAACGGCGTCGCGATCCTCGCGCGCAAGCGCATCGAGTCGGTGCAGCGCGGCATCACAGGCGGCGCGAATCCCGACGAGGAGCGGCGCGTGATCGCCGCGCAGGTCGAGGACGTCGTCTTCGTCAACCTGTACGTGATCAACGGCCAAGAGGTCGGCGCGCCGCGCTACTTCGACAAGCTCGGCTGGCTGGGTGATGTGCGCGAGTGGATCTGCGCCAACTTCTCCGTCCAGGAGAAGCTCGTCGTCGCCGGGGACTTCAACATCACCTTCGACGACCGCGACGTGCACGATCCCGAGCGCTGGCGCGAGAAGATCCTGTGCTCGACACCCGAGCGCGAGGCGCTCGCCTCGCTCTGCTCGATCGGCCTGAAGGACGCCTTCCGCAAGTTCCACGAAGAGGCCGGCCACTACACCTGGTGGGATTTTCGCACCAAGGGCTTCCAGTACGGAGCCGGCCTGCGCATCGATCACCTGTTGATGTCGCCGCCGGCCTTCGAGAGCTGTCTGGCGAGCGAGGTCGACCTCGAGGCGCGCGGCGGCGAGAAGCCGAGCGACCACGCGCCCGTCCTCGCGACGCTCGCCTGAGCCGGATCACCAGTCGATCGCGATCGCGTTCGTGACGTTCCAGGTGCTGCCCTGCGGCGCAGGGCAGAAGCCGGGGTTCGGGTCGCGGTAGTAGACCTGGTACCAGCGCGTCGTGCCGCTCGTGAGCGTGTCGCCGAGCGCCGCCGAACGCGCGCTGATCGAGGGATCGCCGGCTGCCGGCGCACTGACCACGCCGCCGGACGCGCTCTTCACATAGAGTCGCTTCAAGACGCCGCCGGTGCAGCGCAGCCCGTCGCCGAAGATGACCGGCGCGGCGAGCAGCTGGTTGCCCTGCAGGAAAACCGAGGATGCGTTCGGCAACTCGCCGCTCGAGGTCAGGACGAGCGCGTCGGGCGTGAGCGAGCCCAGTCCGCTGAGCAGCGCGCCGCCGCTTCCGATCGAGTTCTCGCAGCCGTGTCCTGCGATCCCCGCGTTCGAGCACGGGCAGGCGCTGGCCTGCGTGCCGTCGCCGAAGCACAGCGGCGTGCCGGTGTGGGGCAGCGAGAGCTCGAAGGCCGAGAAGTCGATGTCGATGAACGTGCCCGTGCCGCTGATCGTGAAGCCGAACACCGAGTAGAAGTTGCCCGACCAGCTCCCGAGGTTCTGTTCGGGGTCTGTTGAGCTGAACATCGAGCCGTTCACGTCCGAGAACGAGAAGCCGAGGTTCTTGCTGCCGGTCAGCGTGGCCGAGGCGATCACGCCGTCGACGGAGAAGTCCTGGTTGCGCATCGTCGCGCTCGGCGTGGCGCCGATGTTGACGACCGTGACGGGGCCCATCGTCATCGCCAGCGAGCTGGGGATGATGGCGAAGTTGGTGACGTGGCCCGGATTGACGTCGGTGCCGGGCGTCGTGACCTCGAACAGCAGGTGCGCGTTCTGGCCGACCGCGACGCCGGTGTACGCGCCCGTCGCGCCGCTCGCGCTCGCGACCGTGCCCCAGGCCTCGAAGCGGACCGTGCCGGCGAAGAGGGGAGTGGTGCTGGCGAGGAAGAAGAGGGAGGCGGAGAGGCAGCGCTTGAGCATGGGATTCCCTGGTGGTTACGCAGGGCTCGTGCGGTGTGCGCGCGCTCGTGCGTGGAGTGCAACTCTAGCGGCGATTGCCGCGCGCTCGTGCTTCCTGCACCAAGAGGCAGTGCTCAGCCGAGGGGTTTCGAGGCGTGCGCGGCGAGGGCGCCGTGCGCGCGGCGTTCCATGTCGCGCTCAGCGTAGACGCGCGCCGTCTCGACCGCGGGCAGCTGCAGCTTCTGGATCAGGATGTCGATCATGCACGCGTCGGCGAGGTCGGCGGGCAACTCGTCGATCTCCTTGCAGCGCGAGCGGATCGCGCCTTCGAGCTCGCGGCGCAGCGCGGCACGCGCCTCAGCCCGGATCGGCAGCTCGATCAGCGGCTCGTAGCTGACACGTCGATAGAGGCGGTCGCTGGGCGCCTCGCGCACGCACACGCGGGCGAGGCCGATGAGCCAGATCAGGTAGCGCCGGCCGTCGGGGAGCTTCTCGTGGCGCGCGATCTCGCCCAGGCCCGCGACCGGGTGCACCGGCGGGCTGCCGGGGAGTTGGCTCGCATACTCGTCGGGGACCGTTCCGAGCACGAGCCGACCGTTCTGGTCGATCAGGTCGTCGATCAGCTGGCAGTAGCGCGGCTCGAAGATGTGCAGCGGCACGACACTGCCGGGGAACAGGAAGAAGCCCGGCAGCGGGAAGAGCGGCGCGATCGCGGGCGGAGCGGGGCGCGGGATGCAATCTCCGGAACTATCCACCGACTCCTCCGGTCCGCGTCTCATCCGACCTTTACGCGTGCGTGCGGGTTGCGGTCGAGCAGCACCAGCAGTGTCTGCGCCGCACGCGACTCCGAACGCCGGCCGCGGACGCTCGCGCTCTTCTGCAGGTTGAGCAATTGGCGCCGCAGCATGCTCGCGTCGCTGGCGTCGTGGAACCAGGCCTGCTGGTAGCCCAACCCGTTGAGCTTGAGGTACGCGCGACAGTCGCGCTCGGTGCGCAGCTTGCCGCGGTCGTAGGGGTCGACGATCACGCTCTTCTGGCCTGCGTACAGGCGCAGCATGACGTGCCCAGGCAGCGGCAGCAGCGCGGTGCGGATGCCGGCGCGCTTGCCGACCACATGGTAGATCGCACTCAGCGTGAGTGGCATCCCGCGCCGGCGCGCCAACGCGCGGTGCAGATGGATGTTGTCGGGGTGGTGGAATTCGCCGGCATTCCCGCCGAAACCGAGCTGCCGGCCGAGCACGTCGGCGAGCGCGGAGGCGCGGTAGAGCTCTTCGTTGCGGTCGTTCGCGAGCTTCTGCACCTGCTGCGCGAGGTTGTCGAGCGTCGCGCGCCAGGGGCGCACGTCGAGCTCGGGATCGGCCCAACGCGCGAGCAGGAAGAGCGCTGTCTCCAGATCGATCGCGTGCGAGGCGACGTAGGTGCACAGGCGCCGGAAGCTCTCGCGACGTGCGCGTTCACCGAGCATCACGCGGGCACGCGAGCGCACCTTCGCATCGGGGCTCTCGGCGGCGCGCTTCAGGAGTGGCACGGCTGTCCGGCCGGCGGCGAGCAGCTGTCGGCGGACCTCCGCGCGCACGATGGGGGAGTCGTCACCGAGGAAATCTCCCAGCCAGCGCAGGCGCTGCTTGCGCTCGGCACGCGCCCGGGCTCGCACCCCGGTCTCGGGGTGCTCCGGCGCGATCATGGCCGGGCTGGAGGAGTCGCCGGGGCCGCTCGACTGGGGATCGTTCGCTTGCATCGAAAACTTACGGTCGCTTCTACGCCGCTACTCGCTGCGATGGAAGCGCCCGCGGGTACTCATTATCCACCCGCACGCCGCGAGCGGAAGGCGTTCTGGCCCCTTCGCGTACGACCGAGAGCGAAGTTCGGGTGAGCGGAAGTGCTCCCCGGACACCGATCGGGGCGCGGGCGCGGGTCCCCGAGGAGTCGAAATCGACGCCAGGGACACCTGACGCGCCTTGCAGCGCTTCGCGCTCCTACCTATCCTGCTTGCCCAAATTGTCCGCGGGACCGGCCCCCCTGGGGGATGGCCCCGGCCCGTTTCGGAATGTCTCGGAGCTTCCTCGAGGGGGGCGGTCGAGGCAGTGGCTGCGGTCCGTGACCCCAGCCACGCAGGCTCCGGAGCGTGGAAACCCCGAGCAGATCCAGATGAGCGCCGCAAGAGCACCCAAAGGCATGCAAGGCACGGCGGTGGTGATCACGCACGCCCTGCGCACGCCGATCGGCAAGTACATGGGGGGGCTCTCGAACGAGTCCGGCGTCGATCTGGGCACGAGCGTCGTGCGCGCGCTGCTCGCGCAGGCGGCCCTCGACCCCGAGCGCGTGGACGAGCTGCTCTTCGGCAACGCGCGCCAGGCCGGCGGCGGTCCGAACCCCGGGCGGCAGGTGAGCGTGCGCTCGGGCATCCCCGAGCGCGTCACGGCCTGGACGATCAACATGGCCTGCGGCTCGGGTCTGAAGGCGATCAACCTCGCGGCCGATTCGATCCGCCTGGGCCGCAACCGCATCGTGGTCGCCGGCGGCACCGAGAGCATGAGCGGCCTGCCCTTCTACCTGCCGCGCATGCGCACGGGCTACCGCCTCGGAAACGCCGAGGTCGTCGATGCGATGTACAAGGACGGCTTCGACTGCCCGCTGGCGCACATGCGCATGGGCGCGACGGCCGAGAAGCTCGCGCAGGACCTGGGGATCTCGCGCGCGGAGCAGGACGCGTTCGCGCTCGAGAGCCAGAAGCGCGCGACCGCGGCGACGGAAGCCGGCCGCTTCCGCGACGAGACCGCGCCCGTGACGGTGCAATCGCGCAAGGGCGAGAGCCTGATCGCCTCCGACGAGCACCTGCGGCCCGACACGACGCTCGCGAGCCTCGCGAAGCTCCCGCCCGTGTTCGACACGCTCAAGGGCACGGTCAGCGCGGGCAACTCCTCGGGCATCACCGACGGCGCCGCGGCGCTGCTCGTGATGAGCGAGACCTGCGCGCAGGAACTGGGATACGCGCCGCTCGCCTACGTCGGCGAAGCCACGCAGGCGGGCGTCGACCCGCGCGTGATGGGCATCGGCCCGGTGCCCGCGTTCCGCGAACTCGAACAGCGCAACGGGCTCTCGGCCAGGGACTACGAGCTGGTCGAGCTCAACGAGGCCTTCGCCGCGCAGGTGCTCGCCTGCCAGCGCGAACTGGCCTTCCCGGCCGAGCGCCTGAACGTCAACGGCGGCTCGATCGCGCTCGGTCACCCGATCGGCTGCACGGGCGCGCGCATCGTCGTCACGCTGCTGCACGAGATGCGGCGCCGGCAGGCCGCCAACGGTCTGGCCACGCTGTGCATCTCTGGCGGCATGGGCATGGCCACTGCATTCCACCGCACCTCCCCCAAAGGACACTCATGAGCATCAAGAAGGTTGGAGTCGTCGGCTGCGGCCTGATGGGCCACGGCATCGCACAGGTCGCCGCACAGGGCGGCTGCACGGTCGTCGTGGTCGAGACCGAACAGAAGTTCCTCGACACCGGGCTCGCGCGCATCGACAAGTCGCTCTCCAAGATGGCCGAGAAGGCCAAGGAGAAGGGCGGCAACTTCGAGGCGGCACCCGTGCGCGCGCGCATCAGCGGCTCGCTCGAGCGCAAGTCGCTCGCCGACTGCGACCTCGTGGTCGAGGCGATCGTCGAGGACCTGGGCGTCAAGAACAAGCTCTTCGCGGAGCTCGGCGCGCTGTGCAAGAAGGAGACGATCTTCGCCTCCAACACGAGCTCCTTCCCGATCGCCGAGATGGCCAAGGCCTCCGGCCGTCCGTCGCAGTTCGTGGGCCTGCACTTCTTCAACCCGGTGCAGCTGATGAAGCTCGTCGAGGTCGTGCGCACCGACGCGACCTCCGAGGAAGTCTTCGCGCAGGCGCGCGCCTTCGGCGAGACCTGCGGCAAGTCGCCGGTCGCCTGCAAGGACACGCCCGGTTTCGTCGTCAACCGCCTGCTCGTGCCCTACATGGCCGAGGCGATGAAGATGCTCGATCGCGGCGACGCCAGCGCGCAGGACATCGACACGGCGATGAAATTCGGCTGCGGCTACCCGATGGGGCCCTTCGAGCTCACCGACTACGTCGGCCTGGACACCACGCTCTCCATCCTGCAGGGCTGGGTGAAGCGCTACCCGAACGAACCGGCCTTCAAGATCCCGGCCGTGCTCGAGAAACTGGTCAACGAGAAAAAGCTCGGCCGCAAGTCCGGTCAGGGCTTCTACAAGTGGGAAGGAGACAAGCGCACATGATGATCGCAACCCTCGCGCTCGCCGCCGCTCTGTTCGGCGAGCCGCAAGTCAGCTGGTCCGCGTCGCAGAAGGCCTACGTGAAGGGCATGCCCTTTCCGGTCAAGGTCGAACTGGCGGCGAGCACCAGCGAAGAAGTGCCCGTCTGGATGGCCGAGGCCTCGGGCTTCACCGTCAACGGCAAGCCGATCGGCAAGCGTTCCACCGGCAAGCTGATGCTCGCCGCGGGCGCGAAGTTCTCGATCGAGTTCGACCTCGGTCCGCAACTCGCAGACGCGGCCGCCGCGGGCGAGTTCAAGCTCGGCTTCGCCGACGGCAAGGGCGGCGCGGACATCGGCGTGACCTGCTGGGAGCCCGCGCCCGCGGGTCTGGACTTCATGAAGATGGAGCCCGCCGACCTGGCCAAGTACCAGGTGCTGATGAACACCAACCGCGGCGCAATGCGCTTTGAGATGTGGCCCGACGTCGCGCCCGGCCACGTGCGCAACTTCCTCGACCTGTGCTACACGAAGTTCTACGACAGCACGCAGTTCCACCGCGTGAAGAACGACTTCATGATCCAGGGCGGCGACCCGAACACGAAGTCCGACAACCAGGCCGGCTGGGGCATGGGCAACGGCCCGCGCATGCTCAAGGCGGAGTTCTCGAAGAAGCACCACGAGCGCGGCGTGCTCTCGATGGCGCGCGGCGGTGATCCGGACTCGGCCTCGTGCCAGTTCTTCGTCATGACGGGCGCCGCGCCCTTCCTCGATGGCAAGTACTCCACCTTCGGCAAGCTGCTCGACGGCGATGAAACGCTCGAAGCCATCGGCAACGCCAAGGGCCTCGTCGGCGGGGACGGCACGATCCGCCCGCGCGACCCGCAGAAGATCCTCTCCGCAATCGTCATCCGCGCGCCCGCGAAGTGAAAGGCGAACCCATGCAAGCAGCCGAATCCGGTCTGAAATTCCTCGAGATGCCGGTCGAGGACCTCTCGAAGTTCCACGTCGTGCTCGACACCAACCAGGGCGAGATGGAAGTCGAGTTCTGGCCCGAGCACGCGCCCAACCACGTGCGCAACTTCCTCGATCTCGCGTACTCCGGCTTCTACGACAAGAAGTCGTTTCACCGCGTGATCCCGGGCTTCATGATCCAGGGCGGCTGCCCGCAGGGCACCGGCATGGGCGACGGCCCGCGGCGCCTGAAGGCCGAGTTCAACGCGCGCAAGCACGTGAAGGGCGTGCTCTCGATGGCGCGTTCCTCGAACCCGGATTCGGCCTCGTGCCAGTTCTTCGTGATGCACGCGGCCTCGCCGCACCTCGACGGCCAGTACTCGGCCTTCGGCAAGCTCGTGCGCGGCGAGCAGACGCTGGACAAGATCGCCGGCACGCGCACGGGCGGCAACGACAAGCCCGTGCAGCCGCAGACGATCAACAAGGCCACCGTCGTGCGCGCCGAGGCCCAGAAGAGCTGAGCGATGGACTTCAAGAACCTCCTGCTCGAGAGCTCGAACGGCATCGCCAAGCTGACCGTCAACCGGCCGGACAAGCTCAACGCGCTCAACCACGAGACGCTCTCCGAGCTCGCCCGCGCCTTCGATGCGATCGAAGCGGATGCCCTCGTGCGCGTGCTCGTCGTCACCGGCTCGGGCGAGAAGGCCTTCGTCGCGGGAGCGGACATCAACGAGCTCGTGGCGATGCAGAGCGCGATGCAGGCCAAGGACCTGGCCTTCTTCGGCCAGCAGGTCTTCGGGCGACTCGAGAAGATGTCGAAGCCCTCGATCGCGATGGTCAACGGCTTCGCGCTCGGCGGCGGCTGCGAGCTCGCGCTCGCCTGCACGCTGCGCACGGCCTCGAAGAGCGCGCGCTTCGGCCTGCCCGAGGTCTCGCTGGGCATCATCCCCGGCTACGGCGGCACGCAACGCCTCGCGCGCATCGCGGGGCCCGGCGTGGCGCGCGAGTGGGTGCTGACCGGCGACATGATCGGGGCCGAGGAAGCCTGGCGCGTGGGCGTCGTCAACCGGCTCTTCGCGCCGGAGGAACTGAAGGAAGGCACCTGGAAGCTCGCCGAGACGATCCTCTCGCGCGGGCCGACCGCACTGCGACTCGCGCTCGAGACCATCCGCCGCGGGCTCAACATGAGCCAGCAGGAGGGCGAGATCATCGAGAGCGACATGTTCGGACTGGCATCCACCACCGAGGACATGCGCCAGCGGATGCAGGCGTTCCTCGACAAGTCGAAGAAGAAGTAGAGGCAAGGCACACACCATGGCGACCGAAATCGTTCTCGTTGGCGGAGCGCGCACCCCGATGTGCGAGTACTCCGGGACTCCCGGCTACGGCAAGCTCAAGGACCTCTCGGCGATCGACCTCGCCGCGCACGCCTCGAAGGCTGCGCTCGCGCGATCCAAGGTCGACCCCGCCTCGATCGACCACGTCGTCTTTGGCAACGCGCTGCAGACCTCGGTCGACGCGCTCTACGGCGCGCGCCACGTGGGTCTCAAGGCCGGAGTCCCCAAGGAGATCGGTGCGCTGACCGTCAACCGCCTGTGCGGTTCGGGCGTGCAGTCGATCGTCAGCGGAGCGCAGATGATCCTGCTCGGCGAGGCCAAGACCGTGCTCGCGGGCGGCATGGAGAACATGTCGCAGGCGCCCTACGTGCTCTACGGTACGCGCACGGGCATCCCCTTCGGCGCACAGCCCGTGCTGCAGGATTCGCTCTTCGCCTCGCTCTCGGATCCGGTCGCGGGCCTGATGATGGCGCAGACTGCGGAGAAGGTCGCCAAGCGCCTGGGCATCACGCGCGAGGAGCAGGACAAGTACGCGCTGCGCAGCCACCAACTCGGCGCGGCTGCGGTCAAGGAAGGCCGTTTCGCAGCTGAGATCGAGCCGGTCGTGCTCGAGACCCGCAAGGGCCCGCAGTCGATCGCGATCGACGACCACATCAAGCCCGAGACGACGCTCGAGGGCCTCGCGAAGCTGCGCGCGGCCTTCGGCAAGGACGGCACGGTCACCGCCGGCAACGCCAGCGGCATCGTCGACGGCGCCGCTGCGGTCGTGATCACGACCGCGGAGCGCGCCAAGGCCGACAAGCTCGACGTCTGGGCGCGCATCGTCGCCTGGTCGGCCGTCGGCTGCGAGCCGACCGAGATGGGCCTCGGCCCGGTCCCGGCGATCCAGGCCTGCCTCGCACGCGCCAAGGTCAACCTGCGCGACGTCGACCGCATCGAGATCAACGAGGCCTTCTCGGCCCAGTACCTGGGCTGCGAGAAGGAACTCGAGCTCGATCGCGAGCGCTGCAACGTCAACGGCGGCGCGATCAGCCTGGGCCACCCGCTCGGCGCGACCGGAACGCGCCTCGTCCTGACCCTGATGCACGAACTGCGCCGCTCGAAGAAGCGCTACGGCATCGCGTCGGCCTGCATCGGCGGCGGGCAGGGCATTGCGATGCTGATCGAGAACCCGCAGGCGTAGGGGCAAAGCGTGAATCCCCTGATCCACACCGGAGCTGGTGGCCAGCGCGTCGTCGCGCTCACCCCTGGCAAGCGCATCCTGTTCCTCACCAAGGATCTCGACACGATCCAGCGCCAGCTCTCGGGCGAGCTCGACCTCCGCATGGAGGACATCGACCCGCGCGACCTGCTCGACGACATCAACACCGACGTGATGACGCCGGCCTGGGTCTGCTTCCGGCATCGGCCAGAGGACATCGCGCTCGACGCCTACGCCGGCCTCGTGAAACCCGACGGCACGCGCGTGATGGGCACGCGCGCGCTGATGAACGGCAACTTCGAGGTGATCGTCTCCGGTCAGCGCAAGGGCACGGGTTCCTCGCGCGAGACCGCACCGCAGTGCGAACGCTGGAGCGGCATTCGCCTGGTGATCGCCGCGTCCTTCGCGCCGATCCACGAGCGCAACAACATCAACCTGGGCCAGCTGATGGGGGATTACGCGCAGCTCGCGCGCCTGCAGAAGGGCGAGCAGCTCGCGCTCGAGGAGTTCACCTCCAAGTACGACCCGGTCACGCGCGCGATCCTCGAATCCGGCGGGCTGTTCCCCTTCGCCACGCGCCTGCAGCACAAGCAGATCACCGTCGCGCCGATCGCCACGGGCAAGCGGCCGATGACGATGGCCGAGAAGATTCTCGCTGCGCACCTCGTTGGCGTCGCGGATCCGTCGCGCAGCGTCGCGCCGGGTGACATCGCGCTGGTGCGCGTGGACGGCGGCTACAGCCACGAGTTCACCACCGCGCAGGTGCACCACTTCCTCGCGCAGGAGTACGGCGCCGACTACAAGATCCCCGATCCGAGCAAGTTCGCGGTCTTCGAGGACCACCTGCTGTACACCGACGGCGTGAAGCGCATGGCGCCCTTCGCGAGCGAGATCCAGACGCTGCGCGACTTGCAGAAGCAGTTCCAGCGCCACACCGGCGTGCGCGACTACTCCGCGCGCGACGGCGTCTCGCCGGGCATCTGCCACCAGGTCGCGCGCGAGCAGTTCGTCGATCCGGGCGACTTCATCCAGGCTACCGACAGCCACACCTGCATGGGCGGCGGCAGCAATGCCCTGACCTGGGGCGTGGGAGCGACGGAGTACGCGGGCCTGGTCTACTCGGGCTTCACCTTCGTTCAGGTGCCCGAGTCGATCCGCTTCGAGCTGCGCGGTCGTCTGCGCTCGGACTGCACCGCCAAGGACCTGATGCTGCACATCCTCAAGGTCTACGCCACGGCCGAGTCCACGCTCGACCGCGTGATGGAGTTCGGCGGGCCGGGTCTTGCGACGCTCAGCGTCGACGAGCGCGCGACGCTGACCAACATGGCGACCGAGTGCAGCGCCAAGTCCGGCGTGTGCGAGGGCGACGAGCTGCTCGTCGAGTGGCTCGCCGCGCGCCGTCCGAACCTCTCGCGCGAGCAGATCCGCGCGCGCTTCGTCGCGCCGGACGCGGGCGCGCGCTACGACGGTGGCGTGCACACGATCGACCTCTCCGGGATCGTCCCGATGGTGGCCGAGCCCGGCGATCCGACCTACGGCAAGGACATCAGCGGACCTCGCCGAAGTGAAGATCGACATCGCCTACGGCGGCTCCTGCACCGCGGGCAAGGAGCACGACCTCGACCTCTACGCCGCCGTGCTCTCCGACGCGCTCGCGCACGGCCGCCGCGTGGCAGCCGGCACGCGCATGGTGATCCAGTTCGGCAGCGAGAGCGTGCGCGAATATGCGCGCTCGCGCGGCTACCTGCAGGTCTTCCAGGAAGCCGGCGTCGAGGTGATCAACCCCGGCTGCGGCGCCTGCATCGGCTGCGGACCGGGCGTCTCCGACACCAAGGAACAGGTCACGGTCAGCGCAATCAACCGCAACTTCACCGGCCGCAGCGGTCCGGGCCGGCTCTACCTCGCCAGCCCGCTCACCGTCGCGGCCAGCGCCATCGAGGGCCGGATCACGAGCTGGCACCCCGGCAAGTACGACGGCAAACAGCCCTCCCCCCAGCAACAAGAGACCAGGACAGCGTGATGAGCGACTACGACATCGCAGTGGTGGCCGGCGACGGCATCGGCCCCGAGGTGACGCGCGAGGCGCTGAAGGTCGTCGACGCCGCGGGCTCGATCCACGGCTTCAAGATCCGTCGCAGCGAGTATCCCTTCAGCACCGAGCACTGGCTCAAGACCAAGGAGATCTTCCCCGAGTCGGCCTTCTCCGAGGTGAAGCAGAAGCGCGCGATCTTCCTCGGCGCCATCGGCGACCCGCGCGCGCCGGTCGGCCTGATCGAGTTCGGCATCATCGCCAAGATGCGCTTCGAGCTCGATCTGTACGTCAACCTGCGCCCGATCAAGCTCTACGACGAGCGCCTGTGCCCGCTCAAGGGCAAGACGCCCGCGGACGTGGACATGATCATCTGCCGCGAGAACACCGAGGGCGAGTACGCCGGCTCCTTCGGCTACACGCACAAGGGCCTCGCCTCCGAGGTCGCGACACAGGTGATGGTCTACTCGCGCGAGGGCACCGAGCGCATCATCCGCTACGCCTTCGAGCTCGCGCGCACGCGAGCGCGCAAGCAGGTGACGCTGATCGACAAGGCCAACGCGCTGCGCTCGATGGACCTGTGGACGCGCGTCTTCGCCGAGGTCGCGCTGGAGTACCCCGACGTCAAGACCGAGCACGCCTACATCGACGCGGCCTGCATGTGGATGGTCAAGAACCCCGAGTGGTTCGACGTGGCCGTCACGAGCAACCTGATGGGCGACATCATCACCGACCTCGGCGCGATGGTGCAGGGCGGCATGGGCATCGCGGCGAGCGGGAATCTGCACCCGGGCAAGGTGTCTCTCTTCGAGCCGATCCACGGCTCGGCGCCCAAGTACGCCGGCAAGAACGTCTCCAGCCCGGTGGCGGCGATCCTCGCGGGCTCGATGATGCTCGACTACCTCGGCGAGAAGAAGGCCGCGGCGCAGATCGAGAGCGCGGTGATCGACCTGATCCGCTCGAAGCGCATCAAGGGCGTCAACACCGCCGACCACGGCACGACCGAAGTCGGCGACATGGTCGTGGCCGAGCTGCGCAAGCCGGCGGTGGCGAAGGTCTAGAGCGCCTTGCGGCGTTGGCCGCCAACACGAAGCGGAGCAGGACCGTCCCGCACAGCTCGCACATTGCCTCGAGCTCGCGAAGAAGCTCCAGGCTGCCGCCGAGAAGCGCTCCTGGTGATCCCGACCGCGCGAAATTTCGCAGTCCGGCCAGCAACCTTCGCACCCTCCGAGCGTCATCGGAGTGAGGGATTGCCTCGCTTGTGCATATCGCAAGAGTGCGATAAAAGGGAGGGTATGCTTGCCGCCGGTACGGATCGTCTTCTTCAAGGATGCCTCGGGACGGATCCCGGTGCTGGAGTGGCTCCGGACGCATCGCTTCCGGGACCCGCTCCGATACGACCGGGTGACCTCGTTGGTGAGGCGGCTCGAGGAGTTCGGGCACGAGCTGCGCCGGCCAGTTTCAGGCCACCTGGGTGGCGGAATCCACGAGTTGCGGGCCCATGCCGGTCGCGTTCAGATCCGCGTCCTGTACTTCTTCCACGGGACGACGACGGTCGCCTTGGCCGTTGTGTGCCGCAAGGAGGCCCGGGTGGAGCACTCGGATCTCTGGGATGCAGTGCGAGCAAGGAACCAGTTCGAGGCTTTGCCCGGGAGGCACTGGCATGAAGAAGAAGACTACTAAGGTCCGCATGACCAACGATGCGATGGTCATCATCGACAGGCTGACCGGAAACGACCCGGTGCGGCGCGCCGGCATCGCGGACCAGTGGATCAACCTCGAGATCGCGCAGCTCGTGTACGACGTGCGCAAGCAGGCCGGGCTGACGCAGGCGCAGCTCGCGCGCAAGGTCGGCACGACGCAGTCGGTGATCTCGCGCCTGGAGGACTCCGACTACGGCGCGCAGTCGCTCACGATGCTGCGGCGCATCGCGCGCGCGCTCGAGCTCTACCTGCGCATCTCCTTCCAGCCGCTGCCGAAGAAGAAGCGCAAGCGGGCCTGAGGCTTGCGGGCGGGCGATGGCTCGGCACGGCGCGCCGCCAACCCGCGGCAGCGAGGGTCCGGCGAGCGAAATTTCGCGTCCGGACCCGCAACCTTTCGGCCTCCCGAGCGTCCTCTTCCTGGAGGGATGCAGAGGCGCCGTGCGGATCGTCTTCTACCGGAACTCGCGCGGCACGCTGCTCGCGCTCGACTGGCTGCGCAAGCTGCGCTGGCGCGACCGGTACCGCTACAAGTGCAGCGCGTCGGCCCTGTTCGAGCTGGGCGTCCAGGGCCGCGGGCTCGGGCTGCCGGTTTCGCGGCACCTCGCGGACGGGTTCTATGCCCTGCGCACGCTGGAGCAGGGGCGACCCGAACCGCTGATCTACTTCTTCCACGAGGATGCCGCGGTCGTCCTGGGGGCAGCCAAAAGAGATTTCGATCCGCTGCCGCTCGCGACGCTCGTGCGCGCCTGCCGGCACCGCCGCGCCTACGAGCGCGATCCCCATGGGCGCTCGCATGCGGCCGCCGTCACGGGGCGGAAGGATGTCGATGGCCTCGAGTTGCTGGAGCGGCTGACGGGCTTCGAGTCGGTGCTGCGCGAGAGGATCGAGGAGGAGCGCCTGGTGCTGCAGGTGGCGCAGGCGGCGCACCTCTTCCGTCGCCTCGACGGCCATTCGGATGACCCGTTCGCTTTCCACGGCCAGCTGTCGACCGACACGCTGGCGCAACTCGAGCGCGGCCAGCTCGGGACGCAGATGGTCCAGCGCCTGCAGCGCATCGGCTGGAGGCTGGAGCTGGATGTGCGTCTCGTGCTCATTCCCCGGCCGAGAAACGGGCGTCGCAGGCGCCGCGAACAAGGCTCGCGGGCCTGGTAGGCACGCAGTGGCGTGACAGGAGGCCTCGGGGCGCCTACAAAACGCCCCATGTCCGTTCCCAGCGCCGCCCACTTCGTGTCCCTCGCCGTCCTCGCCCTCGCCTCCTGCGCCAGCTCTCCCGCGCCGGGGCACACGCCGCCCGCGGGCAGCAAGTTCGCGATCACAGACGGCGGCGAACTCGGCAGCGCGGCGCACGGGGATGAGGTGCAGAAGAGCTCCTACTGCGCCGGCTGCCACCCCGCGATCTACGCCGAGCACGAGGCGAACACGCACGGGACGGCCTTCCTCGACCCCGAGACGCGCCTGGCGACGCACAACTTCCGGCGCGAGGACTGCGTGCGCTGCCACACGCCGCGGCCGGTGTTCGAGACCGGGATCGGGCTCACGCCCATGCAGCGCTGGACGAATCTGGAGGAGGGCAACACGTGCATGTCCTGCCACTGGAAGAAGGACTACGACTACACGCAGTTCACGGGTGGCGCGCAGTGCAAGTCGGCCTTCGATCCACGCGTGGGCGAGGTGCAGGCCTGCGCCTCGTGCCACCGCATCGCGGGCACGCCCGAGCAGTGGTCGCGCGCCGAGCACGGCAAGCAGGCCGGCAACGTGTGCATCGACTGCCACATGCCGCTCGTCGACCGGCCCGTCGCGGTGGGGGAAAAGCCGCGGCCGGTGCACAGCCACGTGTTCCCCGCTTCGCACAGCGAGAAGCAGCTGCGGCGTGCCTACGGCTGGAATGTCGCGATCGAGGGCAGCGAGCTCGTCGTGACGATCACGAACAAGGGCGTGGGCCACAACTTCCCGACCGCCTCGCGCCAGCGCGCGCTCGAGTCGCTCGTCACGGTACGCGACGCCGACGGCAACGTGCTCGGCAGCTCGCGCATGTCGTGCAACTATCCCTACGCCTCCGAGCTCGAGCCCGGCCAGCTGACGCTGCCCACGAGCACGCAGATCCCCTCGGGCAAGTCGCGCGAGCACCGCGTGCCGCTGACGGTCGCGAACGGGACGGTCGAGGTGAGCTTGTTCTTCAAGACCTACCGGCCCTCCACGGACACCGATCCCGACCTCTCGACGCTGCTCGAGACGCAGACGCTGCCCTTCTCGGACATCGTGCCCTCGAGCGAGGCGATCGCGGATCCGCCGCGCAAGGGCGGGCAGCCGCCGGCCGCGAGCGTGGAGGAGTTCTTCGATCCCGCGGGCCTGTGCAACACCGCGCGGCCGGAGCCGGGCTCGGGCCCGATCCAGCCGCCGGAAGGCAAGACGCACGCGGAGCGCCTGAAGCTCGTCTCGATGCTCGAGTCGCACCTGCCGGAGGTGCGGCGTCTCGCGCACGCGCGGCTCCTGCAGCTCGGCCTCGAGGCCGTGCCCGAACTCGTGACGGGCATCGGCGCGTGGAGCAATGAGACGTTCAACCAGGCGCAGACGATCCTGACCGAGATCGGTACGCCCGCGCTCGCGGGCCTGCGCGAGGCGCTGCACGACGAGCAGCTCTACCGGCGCGGCAATGCGCGCAGCGTGATCGCGCGCATCGGCCTGGACGCGTCGCAGTCGGAGCTCCTGCACGAACTCGAGGGGGATCTCGCCGCGCAGGAGCCGCTCGACCGCCGCAGCGCGGCCGAGGCGCTCGGCGTGCTGCACGACGCGGCGGCCGCGCCGGCGCTGGCCAAGCTGCTCTCGGACGCGGACCCCGACGTGGTGATCGCGGCCGCGCGCGCGCTCGCGCAGCTGGATGTGCGCTCGGCGCTGCCACAGCTGCGCGTGGCCCTGGAGCGCGCGAGTGCCTTCGAGTCGCGCATGGAGCTCGCCACGGCGGTCTGCGAACTCGGCGATCGCGCCGGCGTCGAGGTGCTGCTCCGCGAGCTCAGCCAGCCGGACGTCGCCTTGCGCGAGGCGGCCTTCGAGAGGCTCTTCGCAGTCACGGGCATCTTCTGCGGCTTCGATCCGGACGCGCCGGCGCCTCTGCGCCTCGAGGCGCTCGCACGGCTGCAGGCCTTCTGGAGCGCGAAACGCGACACGGTCGTGCTGCGCCGGCGCGCGGAGCTCGATCCGCTCGTGCGCGAGCACACGCTGGACCTAGTTCTCGCGCTCGGCGAGGGCTCGGACACGGTCGCGCCGGGTGACAACCCGCGGATCTTCGCGGAGCTCGTGCAGCTCGGCCAGCAGGCCGTGCCCGCACTGCTCGACGCGCTGACCTTCCCCGAGGGCTACTGGCAGAAACGCCAGCTCGCCTGCGAGGCGCTCGGGCGCATCGGCTCCAAGGACGCGGCGCCCTTCGTCGCCGGCGCGCTGCGCGACCAGGCGGTTCCGGTCTGCGAAGCGGCCTGCACGGCGCTCTCCTCGATCGGCGATCCCGCGGCGCTGCCGCAGCTGCGCGAGTACGAGCGCCATGTACGCGGCTGGCGCGCGGATCCCGTGCGCGGGCAAGCGGTCGAACGCCTGCTCGCCGGGGCGGCGCGCACGCGCCTGGCGCTCGGGGACGCGAGCGCGCATTCCCAACTCGTTTCGGCGCTCTTCTCGCCCGATCGCGCCGCGCGGGAGATCGCGATCGAGGCGCTGGCCGCCTCGGGCGACCGGCGCGGCTACGATCCGGACGCAACGCCCGCCGAACGTGACGCAGCGGCGGCGCGCTGGAATTCGTGAGCGGCTACTTCGCGGCCTTGCGCGGCGGCTCGAGGTAGCGGTAGCCCGTGTTGGGCTGGTCCTTGTCGAAGGCGAAGGCCTCGCGGTTGTCGAGGAAGGCCTTCAAGGTCGAGGTCGGGATCGCGAAATTCAGGCCCTCGGTGCCGAGGAAATGCCAGGTGTTCACGCCGATCACCTCGCCGCGCAGGTTGAACAGCGGCCCGCCCGAGTTGCCCGGGTTGATCGCGGCGGTCGTCTGGATGTAGAGCATGCCGTCGTTGGCGCGGTTCTTCGTGCCGACGATGCCCTCGGAAACCGAGCGCTCGAGGCCCAGCGGATTGCCGATCGCGAACACGCCCTCGCCGACCTTGACCTGCTCGTACTCGGCGAGCGGGACGGCGGGCAACTTGCGCTCGCCGAGCTGCTCCTTGGGAATGCGCAGCAGCGCGAGGTCCCAATAGGGATTGATCGAGACCAGCTCGACCTTGGTGTAGACGCGCTTCTCGAAGCCCTTCTCCGATTTCTCGAAGAACGTCACGCTGATCTCCTGCTCGCGCTCGACCACGTGCGCGTTGGTGACGATCCACCCGGCGGGGTTGACGACGAAGCCCGAGCCGAGAGCGCTCGGCACCTTGATCAGCGCGACGGCGCCGCCGACACGTTCGGCGCAATCGCGCACGCTGGCCTCGGCCGAGTCGGCGCGCGACCACAGGCGCTCGCCCTCGAACTTCAGCGCGCCGCTCTTCGCGCTGGCCGCGGCCGCGCTCTCCGGCTCGCGCACGCGTGAGACTTCGCGCTTGGGCACAGAGAGGATCGTCCAGCCCAGGTCGATGAACCAGGTCTCGGCGTTCTCCTTGACGAGGTGGCCGCGGATCTCGCAGCCCGAACCGAGCTCGAAGATCTCGAGCGGACGATCCTGCGTGGGAGTCTGGGAGAGGGCGAGGGCGAGGAGCAGTGCGATCATCGTGGGCAGTCGGGAAGTGGTTGGAATGGGCCGTCGCTGGCGAGTATACAATTCGCCGCGCGTCCCTCCGTCGGTCCAACTCCCTCCCTCCGCGCATGCTCGCACGCTCCGCACGCGTCACTCTCGCCAGCTCCTGCCTCCTGTCCGCGGCCTGGTCCTGCAGCGCGACGCAGCCTGCACAAGCGCCCGGCTCAGCCCCGCCGCTCGCGCACGCAAGTTCGGGCGAGTACGGCTTCCGCGGCTTCGAGATCTACCGCGTGGGAGCGGGCACGAGCAGCCTGCTCGCGGGGGATTTCGACGGAGACGGGCTCGCTGACCTCGCGCTGGTGGACAACCGCCGCTCGCGCATCGAGCTCCTGCGCCGGCTGCCGAAACAGGCTCCTGACGCCGCCGATCCGGACCAGAAGAGCGGGCCCAACCAGGCGCGCTTGGACGGTCGCTTCGAGCGCCGTCGCATTCCGGTCGAGCGGCGCATCCTGCAGCTCGCGCTGGGCGACTGGAACCAGGACAAGCACAGCGACCTGGCTTGGGTCGAGGAGGGCGGCGAGCTCTCGCTGCTCGCCGCGCCGATGGACGAGAAGTCGGCGGTCGAGCGGCGCACGCTCGAAGAACTGCGCAAGGGCTGCAGCGCGATCCTCGCCGCCGACATCACGCACGACGGCAAGCAGGACCTGCTCTTGGCCTGCAGCGACCAGCTGCTCGCGCTCGTCTCCGACGGAAAACGCCCTGCGGAACGGCTCGTGCTCGACAGCTGGGAGAGCGCGCCCTCGCGCGTCTGGTTCGCGCAACTCGACGGCAAGGCCGGCGAGGACCTGCTCTACGCCTACCTCGGCGCGGATGCGCCGCTGCGCTGGCGGCTCAACACCTCGGGCACCAACTTCGGCCCGCGCGCGGAGTTCGACATGCCGCAGTTGCGCAGCGCGGAGCTCGCGGCGCCGTCGAAGGACGGTCGCCGCGACGTGCTCGGCATCTACAAGATCTCGGGCCGGCTCTCCGAGCTCGCCTGGGACACGAACGCACTCGACCGCCGGCCGCTGCTCGTCCAGAGCCTGGGCCGTGACGCGAGCAAGGACACGCTGCCGCGCGGGTTCTGCTGTGGCGACCTCGACCTCGACGGCGCGAGCGACGTCGTCGTCTCCGAGCCCGGCTCCTCGCAGGTGACCGTGTGGTACGGCCGCAAGGGCGCGCGCGGCCTCACGCCGGTCTCGCAGCCCTCGCTCTCGGGCGCCACCGCGCCGCACCTCGCCGATGTGGATGGCGACGGCAAGCCCGAGCTGGTGCTGGTCTCCGCGAGTGAACACATGCTCGGCCTCTCGCACCTCGAGGCGGGCCGCGCGCTCGAGTTCCCGCGCACGGTTCCGATCCAGGGCGAGCCCGTCGCACTCGACCTGCGCGACCTCGATGGCGACAGCAAGTCCGACGCGGTGCTGATCGTCGCGCAGGGCGAAGGGCGCAACCGCAAGCACCGGCTCGAGATCTGGAACGGGACGAGCACGGGCTTCGCGGCGGCGCCGCAGGTCTTCGCACTCGACGGCCTGAAGAAGACGCCCACGGCGCTGCAGCTGGTCGACCTCGACCACGACGGCGACTTCGATGCGCTGGCGTACCTGCCCGGCGAGTCCGCGGTGCCCGCGCTGATCCTGGCCAAGGACGGCGGCTACGTCGCCGACGAGCGCGGCGAGGACGCGCCCGGTCTGGGCGTGCTCGCCGGAGCCAGTCCGCGCAACGTCTCGCTCGCCGACGTCGACCACGACGGCAAGAGCGAGCTCGTGGTCGCGCACGCGAACTTCGCGCGCGCGCTCGCGTTCGGCGCGGACGCCGTTCCGCGCGTGGTCGAGCAGTTCAACGCGCCCGCGGACGACGCGCGCATCTCCGCCGCGCGCTTCGTCGACATGGACGGCGACGGGAAGCCCGAGCTCGTGCTGCGCGACGACACCTCGCGCGATCTGCTCGTCACGCAGCTCGGTGCCGACGGCCTCACGACCGTCGAACGGGTCTTCACCGGCCGCATCGACTTCGGCGGCCTCGACGCGGCGGATTTCGACGGCGATGGCAGGCCCGACCTGCTCGTCTACGGACGCAACGGGCTCGGATTGGTCTACGGCGGCGCGCGCAGCGAGGGCCTGGTCGAGTGCGCCAGCTACGAGCCCGGCGAGGAACGCGTGGTGCTCGACCAGATCGCGTGCGCGGAGCTCGGTGGTGGCGCGCCGTCCGAGATCGTCGTGTCGGAGCTCTCGCACCACGCACTGGTGATCCTGCGCCGCGAGGCCGGCGAGCTGGCGCAGGAGCTGGCTTTCGAGACCTACGAGAAGAAGACCTTCGAACAGGACGAGCCCGAGCGCGAACCGCGCGAGATCGTTGCCGCCGATTTCGATGGCGACGGCAAGCAGGACCTCGCGGTGCTCGTCCACGACAAGTTGATCCTCTACCTTCAGGAGTGAAGCGATGCTGCTCACGACACTGGCACTGACCGTCTCGATCGGACTTCCGTACCAGGATGCGAAGACCGCTGCGCCGCTGGACCTCCTGCGCGCCGTGCCCAAGGACGCCTGGATGTTCGCGCAGGTGCACGATTTCGACGCGCTGCGCGGGGACCTCGAGAAGAACGCGTTCTGGAAGCTGTACCAGGACCCCGAGTCCACCGGCCTGCGCGACTGGGCCGAGAACCTCTTCAAGCAGGGTGCAGAGAATCAGGTCGACCCGACCGCGGAGGAGTTCATGGACTTCCTCGGCTCGGTTCACGGCTCGATGCTGGTCTTCGTCGCGCCGCCGGCCTCGGGTTCGGAGCCGGACTTCGTGTTGATCGTGGACCCGGGCGGTCCGCGGGACGCTTTCGAGAAGCACTTCGACAAGTTCGTCGAGAGCGAGATGAAGAAGCTCATCTCGAGCACCAGCACGTACGACGGCGTCGAACTCCACGTGTGCGAGGAGAAGCCGGCCGAGGAGAAGCCCGGCCCGGCGGGCTCGCCGCCGCCCGCGCCCAAACCGGTGCACCACTCGGTGTACTTCGATTCGGGCAGCTTCGCCGCGATGAGCGCTTCGACCGACGCGGGACACGCGCTCGAGCTCGCGCAGGCTACGATCGACCGCTTGCGCGGCAAGGAGGCGGCGGAAGGCGTCGCCGCGAGCGCGCGCTACCTCGAAGCCAAGGCGAGCGCGAGCGCGCGCGGCCGTATCGAGGTCTTCGCGGACTTCGCGCAGCTCGTCCCGGTGATGCTCGCCGACCGCAAGGCGGTTTCCGAGTCGGAGGACAAGATGCTCGCGGCGCTCGGGCTGCCCGACACGCGCTGGGCCTACCTCACCGCAGACGCCGGGAGCGGCGAACAGGCGCGCATCGAGTTCAGCCTCGCGCTCGCGGAGAAGGGGCTCCTGCACGAACTCGTCGCGCTGCTCGGCAAGCTCCCGCGCGAGGCCGCGCGCGCGTTCCCCAAGGAGAGCCAGGGCGTCACGCTCTACGCGATCGATGTCCCCGGCCTGTGGAGCTGGATCTGGAAGCTCGTGGAGGTCACGAAGCCCGGCGGCGCCCAGGCCGCGCGCGCGCAACTGCAGGGCGCGGGCCAGGCGATGGGCGGCATCGACATCGAGAAGGACGTCATCGGCCAGCTCAGCGGCGAATTCGGGATGAACCTGATCGAGGTCCCGGCCGACGAGTGGCTCGCCGCCAATCCGCTCGGCGGGGGGATGGACGAGGAGGACGAGCAGGATCCGGACGCGGCGCCGAAGCCGGCGATCCAGGTGCCCAAGGGCGGCAGCCTCGGACAGGCATGGTGGATCGGATTGCGCGATTCGAAGGCCTTCGGCTCCACGCTCGAGTCCGTCCTCGAGGCGACCGGAATCGCCGCGCAGTTCGAGACCGAGGACTTCCAGGGCAAGACCGTCTGGTCGCTGCCCATGCCGACGGGCGGGTCACTCTCGTACTCGTTCACCAACAAGGGAATGGTGATCTCGACCTACCCCTCGGCGCTGCGCTCGGTGTTGCGCATGGAGGGCAAGGAGGCGCCCGACAGCGCGCTCGAGCGGCCCTCGTTCAAGCCGGTGATCGCCGAGAATCCCGACGCGGGCGTGTTCTCGATCACGAACACGGGCGCGATGATGAAGTCGATGCTCAGCGCGTTCACGATGGTCAACACGCAATTCGCCGCGCGCGGCGCGGACAATGCGTTCCCCGAGCTGCCGCCGGTCGAGGCGATCGACCGCTACTTCCAGGGCACTGCGACCACGACGATGCGCCACAAGAACGGCGTGCTCTCGATGCGCTTCGCGATCCGCTGAGCACGCGCCCTCGCGCAAACGAAAGCGCCCCGTTCGGAGCCCGGCTCCGGACGGGGCGCTTTCGTTTGCGCCTGCGCGCGCTGCGTCGATCACTCGGCCGCGTGTACCTTCTTGAGGATCGCCTGCGCGTCCTTGTCGAGCTCCTTGACGCAGTCGTTGCAGCAGAAGCGGATCAGCGTCGTGCCGTAGAGGTAGTTGACGGGCTCGCCCATCTTGCCCAGTTCTTCGCCGCTCACGGGGCAGGTCTTCAGCTTGTAGGTCTTGAGCTGCGCGTCGACGCAGGCCTTGTCGAGCTTGGCCATCGTCGCGGCGGCGGTCTTCGAATCCTTCTCGAAGTTCGCTTCGCACTTGTGGCAGCAGAAGCGCACGAGGCGCGTGCCGTAGACGTGGCTGATGGCCTTGTCGTCGAGCTTCTCGCCCGACATCGGGCAGGTGTCCATCGGGTAGCTCTTCAGCTGCGCCGCGACGACCGCGTCCTCGACCTTCTTGATCACCGCCGCGTCGACCTTGGCCGCGCACTTGTTGCAGCAGGTGCGCACGAGGTGGCCGTCCTTGACGACGTTGATCGCGTCCTTGCCGAGCTTCTCTCCGGAGAGCGGGCAGGTGTCGAGCGGGTAGGAGGGCAGCTGCGCCTTGATCACCTCGGCATCGCTGGTCGCGGCCTTCGCGGGTGCAGCCGCAGGACGCGCGTCCTGATTCGCAAAACCGTAGCTGAAAGCCAGAAGGGCGACGGCGCCCAGGGAAAGAAGGAGTTGTTTCATGATCATTTGCTCGCTGCGGCACCGGGCCGCGTGGAAGTGGGGGCCTTGATGGCGAACAGGCTAGCAAGCCCGTCCCGGACGCGCACCTCGGCCAGTGGTGGAAGGGCGCGTACGCGCGTACAACTCCCGCTGCGAATGAACGGACGGCAAGAAAATGAGCGTGCGAGCGCGTGGAGAACGCTTCGCGCGGGCCTGCGCGTGGCATGCATCGCCGTCGTGACGCTCGTGCTGGCCGCCGTGTGGTTCCTGGGAAAGCCCTGGCATCGATCCGCGGAGCGCCACCGCGCCTGGCGCCGGCGGATCTTCGGCGCGTGGTCGCGCGATGTGCTCGCACTCGTAGGCGCGCGCATCACGACGCGCGGCGTGCCGCTCCCGGGCCCTTGCTTCCTCGTCGCGAACCACCACGGTTGGCACGACATCCTCGCGTTCGCGGCGCAGGTGGACTGCGTCTTCGTCTCGATGGGGGAGATCCGCGGCTGGCCGCTGGTCGGAACCATGGCACGCGCCTTCGACACGATCCTGATCGACCGCAAGGAGCGGCGCGAGATTCCGCGCGTCAACGCACAGATCCAGGCGGCGCTCGCGCGCGGCGAACGCGTGTGCTTCTTCCCCGAGAGCCGCACGACCAGCGGCGCGCGCGTCGAGCACTTCCACTCGGCGCTGTTCGAGAACGCGGCGCTCTCCGGCTCGCCGGTGGGCTGGGCGGCGGTGCGGTTCCACACCGGGCCGAAGGACCCGCCGCCCGCGCGCGTTGTCGCCTGGGCGGCGCGGCCCTTCGAGCAGTACCTGCGCGGGATCCTGCTCGCCGACCGCGTGGAGATCGAGATCGTCTTCGGCGAGGGCGCGCTCGTCGGCACGGATCGCAAGGCGCTCGCGCACGAGGCAGAGGAGCAGGTGCGCTCGCTCTTCGTGCCGCTCGAGGGCGCGGAGCTGCCCTGAAAAGCCAGCGAGACGACCGTTTGGCCGTCTCGCATGGTCTCGAGACCGCGAACTGCGGTCTCTAGTACTTGATGCCTCAGCCATAGGATCGTGTCTCCTTCGTGGAGACAGGCTTGCCGGCTTTCAGCTCGCGCACCGCCTGCTCGACGTAGTTGACCTTCTCCTTGGCGTCCTTCTCCATCATGTTGTCGATCGCGCCGCGGTACACGAGCGTGCCCTTGGCGTCGATCACCATGCAGTGCGGCGTGCTCTTCGCGCCGTAGGCGTGCCCGACCTTGCCGTCGGGATCCATCAGCATGCGCGGCGAGAGCTTGCGCGACTTGAAGAACTCGACGTTGGCGTCGTGGTCCGCGTTGTCGTTCTTCGCGTTGCTCGAATTGACCAGCAGGACGACCACGCCGTCCTTCTCGAGCTTCTCGCCGGTGCCGCGGCAGTTGCCGCCTTCGTTGTAGCCCTTCACGTCGTACGGGCAGGTGGGCTGGAACCACTCGAGCACGACGATCTTGTCCTTGTAGTCGGCGAGCTTGACGGTCTTGCCGTCGAGGTCCTTCAGTTCGAAGACGGGAGCGGCCTTGCCGATTTCGACGGCTTCGACCTTCTCGCGCTTCTTGTCATCCTTCTTGTCCTGGGCGGCCACGAGGGCGCTCGTCGCGAGCACCGCCGTGAGACACAGGAGCGGCAGATTCAGTGCAGATTTCATCATGATCCTCCTATCGATTCCTTGCGGGTCAAAAACACAGCTCCGCACCGGTCCATTGCGGACCGGCACGGAGCGTTCATCACGGAACCTCGCGGATCAGGGCACGTCCGTGCCCCCTCGTCGCGGGTTCAGGCTGTGCGCGATTCGCGCATCAGGGCTTTGCGTCCTTGTACTTGACGCCACAGCCGTAGGAGCGCGTCTCGGAGATCGAGACCGGCTTCTCGGCCTTGAGTTCGGCGATCGCCGCGGCGACGTAGTTGACCTTCTCCTTGGCGTCCTTCTCCTGCGCGTTGTCGATCGCACCGCGGTAGGCGAGGTTGCCCTTGGCGTCGATGACCATGCAGTGCGGCGTGGACTTCGCGCCGTAGGCGTGTCCGACGCGGCCGTCGGTGTCCATCAGCACGGTGCGCGAGAGCTTGCGCGAGTCGAAGAACTCCTTGTTGTTCTCGACCTTGGAGTCGGGGTTGTCGGAGTTGGTCGAATTCACGAGCAGCCAGACGACGCCCTCCTTCGCGAGACGCTCGGAGGTCGTGCGGCAGGCGCCGTCGTCCTTGTAGGTCCCGACGCAGTAGGGACAGCTCGGCTGGAACCACTCGAGCACGACGGTCTTGCCCTTGTAGTCGGAGAGGGACACTTCCTTGCCGGCGAGGTCCTTGAGCGTGAAGGCGGGTGCCGCCTTGCCGATCTCGGCGACCTTGTGGTCTTCGGACTTCGGGCGTTCTTTCTTGCCGGAGTCCTGGGTTGCGAAGGCGGCGCCGGCCAGCAGGATGCCGGCGAGCGCGAGAATGGTGAACTTCATGGAATCGTCTCCTCGGGTAGCGAGCGTCAGGATTTGACGCTGTACGTGCGGTCGAGCCAGCAGGGAAGCGGCCCGTCCGTGGTCGTGACGGTCAGGATGCCGGGGAAGCCGACCTTGCCCTCGGTCGCGGGCTGAGTGCGCCAGCGGTAGACGAGCACGAGCTTCGGCCCCTTCTCATCGCGCGTGGCCGTCGCGGACACGAAGGCCGGATCGCGCTGGTCGGCGGGCATGAAGGAAAGCTCGGTCGCACCCGCCACGCGCAGCTCGAGCTGCACCTCGCCGGGCTTGCTCGAGTCCTGCGTGAGCACCGAGTCGAGCCCGTGCAGCTGGGCAAGCGGCCGCGGCAGCTTCGCGCGCGCGCCGGCGAAGAGCTTCTCGTTCTTCAGCGCGGGCTCGCCCGCGGCGGCGCACTCGACGTCGAGCGCGGCCTGGCCCTGGCCCTCGTAGCAGTGCGTGGTGCAGACGAGCCAGCTCGCGTCGAGCTCGAAGTGCACCTTCGAGCCGGCCTCGAGCTTCTCGGGCGCGACGGCGTCGAAGATCACGACGGCCTCGTTCTCGTACACGAAGGAGAAGAGCGGTCCCGGATCGGTGTGGCGTGTGGGCACGGGGAAGCGCGGCGCGAAGATCGTGAAGTCCTTGGGCGCGTCGATCTCGGTGCGCGTGGGCGTGCCCGTGTCGCCGGGGTTCTCGCCCCAGTAGATGTGCCAGCGCGGCGTGATCGTGAGCTTCGCGGCAAGCGCGAAGTGCTCGCCGGGGTGGATCTGCACGCGGTCGCACAGGAGCTCGACCGAGACGAGTTCGTCGCCGTTGGGCTCGGCGCCTGCGCGCGGGTCCTGCGGCGCGAGGGCCAGAGCGAGGAGGGTCGTGAGGGCGAGGATCATCGGCTTGGCCGCGATCCTAACATGCAGGTCGCGGCCGCCGCGTACGCGCGAAACGCCTGCACGGGACGCGCGCAGCGCGTTACGGGGCCGATTTACGCGACCCTTGCCGCGCGGCGCGCTATCCTCTGCGCCCCGCAGGGAAAACATGGCCGGCCGCAAGCGTTTCAGCGTCATCCGCGATCCCGTTCACGGAGACGTGTATCTGACACATGAGGAGTTGCGACTCCTCGATACGCGCGAGATGCAGCGCCTGCGCGGCGTCAAGCAGCTCGGCACGGCCTACCTGGTTTTCCCCGGCGCGGTCCACACGCGCTTCGATCACTCGATCGGCAGCCTGCACATGGCGTCGCGCATGATCGAGGCGCTCAACCTCTCCTTCGAGCTCGATCCCGCCGGCTGTGTCGGCGTCAGCGAGGAAGAGGCGCGCGTGATCCGCATCACGGCGCTGCTGCACGACATCACGCACATCCCCTTCGGCCACTCGATCGAGGACCAGGACGGGATCTTCGGCAGGCACGACCGGCCCGAGCGCTTCGAGCGACTGCTCGGCGGTGGGACGGCGGTGGGCAAGGTCTTGAAGGAGCTCGGGCTCGCCGAAGAGGTGCTGGCGGTGCTCGCGGGAAGCGGCAGGAAGCGCGTACCGCCCTGCTGGGGACAGATCGTGGGCGGGACGATCGCCTCGGACATCCTCGACTACCTCGCGCGCGACGCGTACTTCACCGGTCTGCGGCTCTCGGTCGATCCGCGCGTGACGAGCTACTTCCGCGTCGAGCGCGCGGGCGGGAACCTGTTCATCGATCTCGCCAAGCACGACCTCTTGCGCGAGGACATCCTCTCCGAGGTCGTGCGCCTGCTCGAGGCGCGCTACTACTTCTCCGAGCGCGTGTACTACCACCACGCCAAGGTTGCGGCGGGAGCGCTGGTCGCGCGCGCGGTCGAGCTCGCGATCTCCGCCGGCGCGCTCACGGAGCCGGACTTCCAGGACCAGGACGACCACTCGGTGCTCGATCTGCTCGAGCGTTCGGTGGAGCGCAGCGAGAAGGGGCTGCGCGAGCGCGTGCGCGCTCTCGTGCGGCGCTTCCGCGAGCGCCAGCTCTACAAGCGCGCGGCGGTCTTCCCGCGCTATGACAACGAGGCCGTGCAGGGCGAGCTGGTGCAGCGCTACTTCGCCCCCGGCGGTGCCAAGGCGCGCGCGGACGTCGAGGCGCGCATCGCCGACCTGGTGCGCTTCTCGACCGGCAAGAGCGTCGACGTGATCGTCTACTGCCCCGCGAAGGAGATGCAGCTGAAGGAGGCGCGCACGCACGTGCGCTGGCCCGGCAAGGCCGAGATCCGGCCGCTCTCGGAGTTCGCCGACCGGGTCCCGCGCCTGGCGGACCTCGAGCGCAGCTACCGCGCGTTGTGGAAGTTCTACGTGCTGGCCGACACGACTGATCCCGCGCTGTTGCTCGAGGTGCAGAAAGCCGCGCTCGCGGAGTTCAGCGAGTCGCGCAACGCGTACAGCGTGCGCGAGGGATGAACCTCGGATCGCGATTCCTGTTCGCGCTCGTCCTCGCCATCGGCCTGCCCTCGGCGCAGATCCAGCAGGTTGCGACCGAATTGCCGGGCGACCTGAAGACGATCGAGACGCTCAAGGCCTACGAGCCGAAGGTCGCGGGCCCGAAGAAGCTGCGCCCCGTGCTCGGCATCCGCTTCGGCGCCTACCGCAAGACCGGTGCGGAGGTGCTGAGCGTCGAGCCGGGCTCGCCCGCGGCGGCGGAGGGGATCCTGCCCGGCGATCTGGTGCGCATGATCGGCCGCTACCGCATCGACGAGGCCGAGGACCTCGAGAACGCGCTCGGCGCGCTGCGCGTGGGCAACCCGGTGCAGCTCAACGTGCGCCGCCCCGCGGTGAAGCGCGAGGTCAAGGTCGAACTCGGTCAGGGCGAGCAGGCCGGCGATCCGGGCTTCGAGTACCGCCACACCCAGGGCCACTTCGAGGTGACTGCCGTGCGCGGCGGCTCGGCCGCAGCGCGCGCGGGCCTGAAGGTCGGCGACTGCTTCACGCAGGTGGACAAGACGCTCTACAGCGGCGCTAGCCCGCTGCGCCGCGCGCTGAAGTCGAAGACGAAGTTCAGCGTGCTCGTCCAGCGCGAGGAGACCAACCTCCTGCCGAGTTTCAAGCCCGCCGGCGCGAAGGAGGAGGAGGTCCTCGACTGGAAGGGCAAGAGCTTCAAGCTGGCCGTGCTGCTGGTCGAGTTCAGCGACCGCAAGCACAACGCGAAGTACACCAGCAAGGACTTCGAGCAGCTGATGTTCTCGGTCGGCGAGTACACGCAGTCGCCCGACGGGCGCAAGACCTACGGCAGCCTGCGCGACTACTACAAGGAGATGTCGGTCGGCACCTTCGACGTCACGGGCAAGGTCTTCGACTGGGTGGGCGTGCCCGAGACCTGGGCCTACTACGACGCCCAGGACATGGGCGGCGGCGAGCCCGGCACGCGCACGATCTTCCAGGACGCGCTCAAGGGGGCGCGCGACAAGTTCGGCGCCAACGCGCTCGACGGCTTCGACGGCGTCGTCTTCCTCTACGCGGGCGAACGCCAGAGCCTGCGCGGCGCGCAACTCTGGCCGCACCGCGCCTCGATCGACGTCGGCGGGCGCGGGCTGCCCTACTACATCATCGAGGAGGGCGGCGAGAGCTTCACCTCGATCGGCGTGCACTGCCACGAGTTCGGCCACATGCTCGGGCTGCCGGATTTCTACGGCTACGGCCACCGCACGGGCGTGGGCGAGTTCTGCGTGATGGCGATCGGGCACCTCGGCGCGGCACCCTCGGGACCGGACCGGCCCTTCCACATGTGCGCCTGGTGCAAGATCCGCCTGGGCTGGCTCACCGCGCGCACGATCCTCCCCAGCGAGCGTCAGCACATCGCGCTGCGCGGCGTCGAGGGACGCACGAACGAGGCGCTCAAGATCCTGCTCTCGCCGACGGGGGAGGAGTACTACCTGCTCGAGGTGCGCGACAAGGTCGGCTTCGACAGCGACTTCTTTCGCGCGGGCCTGCTCGTCTGGCACGTGGGCGACGACGAGACGCGCGAGCGCGAGCAGATCAGCGTGCCGATCGACCTCGTCGAGGCGCACGGCAAGCGCTACTTCGACGCCTCGCTGCGCGAGGAGAGCGAGATCCTCTTCCCCAACGAGCGCGTGGGCTCGTTCACGCCGCTGACAGTCCCCAGTTCGAGGAGCAGCGTCGCCGGCGCGTACGAGGTCGCGCTGACGCAGATCCAGGTATACGCGCCGACGCAGCTCTCACAGGCGGCGAGCGTGCCCTCGGGCTCGGTCATCTTCTGGATCGGCGATCGCACGCGCGTGCAGCCGGTGCAGGGCGGCGCTCCCGAGCAGCCGCAGTATCCCGCGAAGGAGCCGGTGATCGAGCTCGATCCCGTGACGAAGCTCCCCGTGCCCTTCAGCGTCGACAAGGACGGAGTGGCCGCGCCTGGCCCCGCGATCATGCCCCGACTGAAACCGGGCGAGGACCCTCCGAAGTAGGCGCAGCCGCGGGCATGCGATATCCTGGCCGGACTCGCAATGCCTGACATCGTCATCATCGGTGGCTGCGGCCACGTCGGACTTCCCCTCGGTCTCGCGTTCGCGAAGGCCGGGAAATCAGTGGTCGCGCTCGACATCGACGCGCAAAAGGTCGCCCAGACCAACGCCGGCCGGATGCCCTTCCTCGACAGGGGCGCGGACGAACTGCTGCTCGAAGTGCGCAAGAGCGGACGCTTCGAGGCCACCACGGACGCCGAGGTGATCCGTTCGGCGCAGGTCGTGATCACGGTCATCGGCACGCCGCTCGACGAGCACCTGAACCCGCGCCTGGAGGTCTACGGCGACCTGATCAAGAAGGACCGTTCGCGCCTCGTGAAGGGCCAACTGCTGATCATGCGCAGTACGGTCTACCCGGGCACGACCGAACACGTCGCGCGCACCCTCGCCGATCGCGGTTTCGAGGTCGATGTCGCGTTCTGTCCCGAGCGCGTGGCGCAGGGCGTCGCGCTGGAGGAGATCCACTCGCTGCCGCAAATCGTCTCGGGCGTCACCCCGCGCGCCGAGCAGCGCGCGACCGAGCTCTTCAAACTCCTGACCGACGACGTGATCGTGCTGCCGACGGTGGGGGCGGAGCTCACGAAGCTCTACAACAACGCCTGGCGCTACATCCAGTTCGCGGTCGCCAACCAGTTCTACATGATCGCGAACGACTACGGACTGGACTTCTACGCCATCCACCACGCGATGACGGAGAAGTACCCGCGCGCGCGCGGCTTCCCCAAGGCCGGCTTCGCCGCGGGCCCGTGCCTGTTCAAGGACACGATGCAGCTCTCGACTTTCGACGCGAACGCGTTCTTCCTCGGCCATTCGGCCATGCTGGTGAACGAGGGACTGCCCAACTACGTCGTGCGACGCGCGGCCGCGAAGTACGACCTGCGCTCGCTCACCGTCGGCATCCTGGGCATGACCTTCAAGCCCGACTGCGACGACCCGCGCGACTCGCTCTCCTACAAGCTCAAGAAGACGCTCGCTTTCGAAGCCAAGGAGGTGCTCTGCGCCGATCCCTACCTCGAGCGCGACTGGATCCTCCCGGCCGAAGAGGTCATCGCGCGCTCGGGCCTTCTGTTCATCGGCACCCCCCACAGCGCCTACAAGTCGCTCGACTTCCGCGGCAAGCCCGTGATCGACATCTGGAATGCGGTCCCGGGCGGAATGACCCATCTATGAAGGTCCTCGTCACCGGTTCCAACGGCTTCATCGCCGGCTATCTCGTCTCCGAGCTGCTCGAAAACGGCTGGGAAGTCGTCGGCATCGACAACTTCGGCAAGTACGGGAAGGTCGCGAAGTCCTACGACACGCATCCGCGCTACAAGCTCGTCGAGGGCGACGCGAAGGACGTCGGGCTGTTGAAGCAACTGGTCGGGGATTGCGACCACTTCGTGATGTGCGCGGCGATGATCGGCGGCATCTCGTACTTCCACAAGTACGCCTACGACCTGATCGCCGAGAACGACCGCATCACCGCCGCGAGCTTCGACGCCGCGATCTGGGCCCACAAGCAGAAGAAGCTGCGCAAGGCGACGCTGCTCTCCTCGTCGATGGTGTATGAGTCGACTTCGGTCTTCCCGACGCCCGAGGGCGCGCAGTTCACCTCTCCGCCGCCGCGCTCGACCTACGGCTTCCAGAAGCTCTCCTGCGAGTACTACGCCAAGGGCGCGCGCGAGCAGTACGGCCTGCCGTGCACGATCGTGCGGCCCTTCAACTGCGTCGGCATCGGCGAAGGCCGCGCGCTCGGCGAGCACGAGATCCACTCGGGCAACGTCAAGCTCGCGCTCAGCCACGTCGTGCCCGACCTGGTGCAGAAGATCCTGAAGGGCCAAGACCCGCTGCACATCCTGGGCGACGGCCAGCAGGTGCGCCACTACACCTACGGCGGCGACCTCGCGCGCGGCATCCGCGTGTGCATCGAGCACGAGAAGGCGCTCGACGAGGACTTCAACATCTCGACCGCGGAGAAGGCCACGGTACTGCAGCTCGCCGAGGCGATCTGGAAGAAGATCCACGGCCCGGCGAAGCCCTTCCGCTTCGTCAGCGATCCGCCCTACGAGCACGACGTGCAGCTGCGCACGCCGGACGTCAGCAAGGCCAAGAAGCTGCTCGGCTTCGAGGCCACGACGAAGCTCGACAAGATCCTGGACGAGGTGATTCCCTGGATCACCGAACAGGTCAAGCTCGGTACGATCTGACCGGGAATCACCGAGGGGATCCCCTTCGCCGGTCTCCGCAGGAGACCTGCGATCGCCTTCGGCGACCGGGGCTTACCCCCTGGATCACCGAACAGGTCAAGCTCGGTACGATCTGAGCGTCACTTCTTCGCGTCGATCTTCACGCCCGACCAGAAGCACCACGCGTTCTGCTGCGCGTCGCCACCCGGCAACGCGGTCGCGAGCACGAGCTGGCAGTCCTGCGTCGCCTGGAATTCCAGATCAACGCTCATGAAGACGCGGTCCTCGGGCTTCGAGAGGTCGATCCAGCGCTCCATCAGGAGCTTCTGGGCATCCTTCTGCACGAGCGCGATGCGGAAACAGGCCTTCGACGTGAACGGCAGACGCCGCGGATCCGACGACATCCCGAACAGCGCCGAGAGCGTGTGCTTGCCCGCCGGCAGAGACCAGATCAACGAACTGGGCGCGAAGACGAACAGGCAGTCGCGGCCGCCATTGTCCAGGCGCATCGTCGGGCGCTTCGCGTCCATGCCGTCGGGCATACGCTCGAAGACGAAGGGGTCGAGCTCCTTCGCGAGCGCGTCGTCGCGCGGCGGCGCGTAGCCTTCGACGCCCTCGATGCGCAGGCCGATGCTGGGTTCGTACATCCACTCCCAGCCCGCGGGCAGCACGACGCGCAGCGCGCGCTGGCGTGGCAGTGGTCCGCCGAGCAGGAAGCGCGCCCAGCCGTCGCCGCCCGAGACGAAGGGGTCGAAGAGCACGCCCGTGCGCATCAGGCCCGGCACGACGCGCATGCTGCGTCGATTGCCGAACTCGTCCACGGTCTCCATATGGATCTCGGGCGCGCGGTAGAGGAACTGCGCCAGCTTGCCGATCGCGCGCAGGCGGATGTCGAGCGTGAGCAGGCGCGCGGGCGCGCTCGTCGCGGGTACCTCGAGCTCCTCGCCGAAAGCCAGCTCGCGCTCGAGCTCGATGGTCCGTCGTGCAGGCGGCAGGGGCTCGCTGCGGCGCTCGAGCAGCAGCTCGCGGCGCTCGGCGAGCACCGGGTGGTACCAGCGCAGGTAGATCTCGAGCAGCCGCGCGTGCTCCATCGTCGCCAGGCGGTCGTCGATGGTCTCGAGCTTGAAGAGCACCCAGCGCGGAGCCTCGGGGCTCTCGTAGTAGCGCACGTCGAGCTCCTGCAGCTGCGGCGTGAACGCGACGTAGCTCTGGAACAGTGGTCGCGGCTGGTAGTTCAGGCCGTTCAGCAGCGCGACGCCCTGGTGGTAGTTGAACACGTCCACGGGATCGCGGCCGACGCGCTCGCGGATGCGCGGCAGATCGAAGCGCGCGGCGCGCTGGGTGCGCGCGGCCTCGAGCTGCGCGTGCGCGTTCCAGGGCAGGAACACGTCGCGCGCGTTCCACACCAGGCGCGCGGTGTAGCGCTGCGCGAGTTGGAGCGCCGTCGCGCCCTCCTGTTCGGGCGCGCCCAGGATCCCGACCAGCGCGAGCAGTGCGAGCGCGAGCGCGAGCCACTCGTTCGTGCGCGGCAAGAGCAGGCCGGCGACGAGCGCGAAGCCCAGGTAGTAGGTCGAGTGGTCATCGCCGCGCACGTAGCCGGCCTTGAAGGCCAGGAACACGTCGAACAGCAGCACCAGCGCGAGCGCGGCGTTCAGCCGGCCGCGCGGACGCGCGAGCGCGAGGCGCGCGAGCAGCAGTCCGAGCCCTGCGAAGGTCGCGAGCCCGATCCCGAGCGAGAACCAGCTCGCGGGCTTGGACTCGCCCTCGCTGTAGGCCGAGGCGATCGCCAGCGACTTCGCGAGCCAGGGCAGGAAGTTCGCGAGGCCCTGCCCCGCGGCGAACCAGCAGGCCCCGAGCGCTCCGAGCGCGCAACCAGCGTCGCGCAGGGCCGCGCGGCGTCCTCCCGCGCCCAGGAGCGACTGCAGCACGAGCACGGCCGCGGTCGTGCCTGCGGCGGCGGCGAAGGTGAACTTGACCAGCGCCAGCGAGGAGAGCAGCGCGAACCCGAGCGCGCGCTCGAGCCTCGTGCAGCGTTGCTCGCGCGCGAGCACGCAGGCGACCGCGACGATGACCGCGAAGGCGAAGGCGTCGAAGAGCAGCGGCACGCAGACGAGCAGCGCCAGCGCGCCGATGCGCGCCGCGCGCGAGCGGCCGTCCCACAGCGCGCGTGCGAGGAACCAGCTCGCGACCAGGCGCCAGCCGACCTCCCACAAGAGCAGCTTGTGCCAGAAGACCGCCGGCTCGTACACGTCGGTCGAGAAGTAGCCCAGCGGTCCGTAGGTGAAGACGTAGTCGTCGCCGATCTTCAGACCCTGCGCGAGGAAACGGCCGAGCGCCTGCGACCAGGACGGGTCGAGCGCGTCGTCGGCGATCACGCGCACCGGCATGACCTGCGCGAGCCAGATCGCCAGCCAGAAGAGCGCGAACAGCGCGCGCGAGCGGCGGGACTGCGGTGCCGCGGCGGCGCTCATGCCTGGCGCCTCGACAGCGAAAAACGCGAGCAGGCACGCGCTGGCGAGCGCCTGTCCAGTCCAGAGCAGCGCGCCGGGCTCCCAAAACAGCGGCGGAAGGATCCAGATCGCCGGCTGCGGGATGTCGAAGCGCGTGTTGCGGCCGCGGAACAGGCGCGCGAGCAGCAGCACGCCCAGCGCGATCCCCGCGGGCAGCCACACACCGCCGAGCAGCGCGCTGTCGCGCAGACGCCAGCGCGCATAGAGCGCGCAGCCGGCCCAGAGCGCGAGCGCCGCTGCGGGCGCCAGCACCGCGCGTGCGAACCAGCGCAGGTAGTTCGGCATCCACTTCCAGAGCTTGAAATTGCTCTTGCCCGCGCTGCGGTCCTCCCAGCTGCTGGGGATCTCGTCCACGCGTGCGCCGGCGAGGTGCGCCTTGACGGTCAACTCGAGCGCGATCTCGAAGCCGCGCGAGCTCTCGACCGTGATGCTCGCGAGGAAGCGCGGGCTGTAGGCGCGGAAGTTGTTCGTCGGGTCGTGCGTGCGCAGACCGCAGATCCAGTGCAGGAGCAGCCCGGCTGCGCGCGAAAGCGTGCGCTTCACGAACGGACCTCCCTGCTGCGAACCGCCGCGCATGTAGCGCGAGCCCGAGACCACGTCGGCGCCGCCGCGCACCATCGCGGCCATGCGCGGGACGAGCTCGGGCGGGTCGGAGAGGTCGGCCATGGTCGTGACGATCACGTCGCCGCGCGCCGCCTCGAAGCCCGCGCGCATCGCCTTGGGCGCGCCGCGGCCGAGCGTGTTCTTCACCAGACGCACGCTCGCGGGCCGGTCGGACATGGCCTCGATCGCGGGCAGGGTCGTGTCCTCATCCGTGTCGTAGCAGACCAGGATCTCGTGCGCCTCGGCCGCGAGTCCGCGCTCGATGCGCCGCAGGCACTCGGCGATGTTCGCACCCTCGTTGTGGACCGGCAGGACGAGACTGATCAGGGCACGGCTCATGCGGCGTTACGCGGGGGCGGAGTCTAGCAGACACCTGCGCGCGGCTGACTCGCGAGCGGGATCACTCCTTCTTCACCTTGGCGGGCTCGTCCATGCGCTCGAGTTTCACCCCGGCCCAGTAGCACCAGTCGCAAGCGCGGTTCTCCCCCGGACCGGGAGTGGTGACGAGGATCAGCTCGCCTGCCTGTGCCTGCGTGAACTCGAGATCCAGCGCCTGCATGGCGTGCTCGGTGAGCGTCTGTTCGGGCCGGAACGAGCGCGCGAGCAGACGCTTGGAGTCCGTGCCCGAGCGCAGGATCACGAGGAAATCCGCTCCGTCGACTCGCGCCTGCTCCCAGACCTCGGGGAGCATCCCGAACCAGCCGCTCAACCGATAGTGTCCCGGCGCGAGGTTCCAGATCAGGCGGCTGGGGGACTGGACCAGCGCGGCCTCGCGGCCCTCGACCTGGACGTTCACGGGGTTCGCCTGCATCACCCTGGACGTGGGCTGGGGGTGGAACACCTCGTCCATCCAGTCGCCCGCGTGCACACCTGGCGTCGGTTCGGGTTGCAGTCCGCGCAGCGCCTCGATCCGCGCGTGGAACTGCGCGTGGAAGCGCCAGGCCTGCGACGCAGGGATGTCGACGACGAGGCTTTCGCAACGCGGGAGCGCCTCCCCGACGATCCACTGCGCCCATTCCTCGGGCTCGCGGATCACCGGATCGATCAGCACGCGCGAGCGCATGGTCGCGGGGACGATGCGGCCGCTGCGTTCCAGGCCTGCCGCATCGCGCAGCCGCATGTCGATCTGGGGCGTCGAATCGAGCAGCCGCGCGAGCCGGCCGAGCAGCGTGTAGCCGATCTCGAGCGTCAGCACGCGCGCGCAGCCGGCCTGCGCGGGCGGCAGCACGAGACGCTCGCCGAAACGAAGCTCGCGCTCGACGACGAGTTCGCACGCGGGTTCGGGCCGCGGCTGCGCCCTGCGCTCGAGCAGGACGTAGCGGCCCTCCGACAGCACGGGCGCGTAGTCGCGGCAGACGACCTCGTGCGCCTGCGCATCGTCGGCCATCGGCCAGCGGCCGTCGATGGACTCGATCCGCGCGAGCAGGTAGCGCGGCGCCCGGGGGGCCGCGAGGAACTCCGCGTTGCGGCGCTGGATCCAGGGCGTGAACGTGATGTAGCCCTGGAACGCGGGCCGCGGCGTCCAGTTCATCCTCTGCAGCATCAACAGACCCTGGCGGAAGCCGAGCAGGTCGATGCTCGCCTGGCCGACGCGCTGCTGCACGGCGGGCAGGCGCAGGCTCGCGCGCTGGCTCTCGAGCTCCGCTTCGAGGCGCGCCTCGAGTTGGGCGGGATCCAGCAGCGCTTCGAGGCCAGCGTAGCCCTGGTAGCAGCCCTGGTGCACGTCGTCGAACAAGACGAGGGCCCCCCGCTGCGAGGGATCGGAGCGCACGAGTCCCACGCAGGCGAGCAGGAAGGCGCACAGCCGCAGTCCGGAGAATCCGCTGCGCAGCAGCCAGGGTCCAACCTGCGGCGCGGGCAGGAGCAGCGCGGCGGGTGCTGCGAACGCAAAGAAGAACGGGACGTGGTCGGCGGCGCGCACGAAGCCCGTCTTCCACGCGCAGAAGAAGAGGAACAGGAACCCGAGCGCGAGCGCGCTGCGGCCGCGCGGGCGCGCGGCGCTGCGGGACCAGGCGAGGACCGCGACCGTGCACAGCGCCAGGGTCGTGAGCGCGATCGGGCGCCAGCTCGTCGCGAGCGCGCTCGAGGACTGCGCCTCGCTGTAGACGCTCGCGATCTCCCACGAGCTGCGCAGGTAGGGCAGGATGTTCGCGAGTCCCTGGCCCGCGAGAAACCACAGCGCGGCGAGCACGCCGAGTTCAACTCCGGCCAGGCGCAGCCCTGCGCCGCGGCCCAGCCGCAGGCCGCGCGAGATCGCGAGTGCGCCGAGGATGCCTACGCTTGCGACGAGCAGCGTGAACTTCGCGAGCGCCAAGCCGCCGATCGCGAGCAGCGCGATCGATTCGAGCAGCGCCCCGCCACGGGCCGGCCGCGCATCGATCAGCAGCGCCGCGGCGAGCAGGGTCGCCAGCGCGAAGGAATCCATGTAGAGCGACGGGACGATCAGGAAAACGATGCACGCGGCGCGCTCGAGCACTCCCTCGATGCGGCTGGCGGCGAGCACGAGACAGAGCGTGCTCGCGAGCCTCCAGATTCCCTCCCAGAGTGCGAGTTTGAGCCAGTAGAGCTCGGGCTGGTAGGCCCCGGAGCCAAGGCCCGAGAGCGGCCCGGCGGTGAAGATCCAGTCCGTGCCCGCCTGGCGTCCTTCGAGCAGGAAACTGCCCAGGGCCATGCTCCAGCTGCGATCCAGGCCGTCGTCCTGGACCATCAGCGGCAGTTCGATGTGCCGCAGCCACACGACCAGCACGATCAACGCGATCCCGAGCGTGCGCTGGCCGAGCACGCGCTGTCCCCGCGCGTCGGCCCCCAGCAGGCGCTCGCGCAGCGCCGCGAACCCCGTGCTCGCGAGCACGAGCGCCGCGCTGGCCGCCGCGGTCAGCAGCAAGAGCCGCTTGCCCGGGTCGAGCAGCGCGGGCAGCGCGAGCAGCAGCACGGGCTGCAGCGCGTCGACCGCGGAAGTGCGTTGGCGCAGCCAGCGCGAAAGGCACAACACCAGCGCGCACGCACAAGCCCAGAGGACCACGCCCATGGCCGAGATCCACGGATTCGGGGCTGCGCGCGAACACCACGCGGCGAACCCCAGGCAGGCGGCGAAGGACGCCAGCACGAGCGCTCCCTTGCGCAAGTTCCCCGCGGCGTTCGTTGTCGAGGCGTCCGCCATTCCGCGGGCCAGTCTAGCCTCGTCGCCGAGCGCTACTCGCGCTCGATTCGCAGCGATTCCCAAAATACCCAGTCGCGCGTCGCATCGCCGACCCAGCCGGTGCGCATGCGCACCTGCAGGTCGCCCGTCTCGCGCACCACGATGCCCAGATCCATCGGGATGAACCCGCGGTCCTCCGGAGTCTTTGCCGGTTCGAGAAAACGGCGAAACACCTGATCGAGTTCGCGGCCCTGCTGCAGCACCACGAACACCAGCGCGCCGTCGGTCGCGGGATCGGACTGCCAGGACTCGTCGAGCATCCCGTAGTTCCCGCGCAGACGGTAGTGGCCCGGCTCGAGGCGCCAGCGCATCACCGCCGGTGCCGTGAAGACGTGCACGAGTCGGCCCTGCTCCTGCGCATCGCGCACGCTCTCCGCGCTCGCGCTGTCGAGCGGCGGAGGCACGAGGTAGGGGAATTCGAGTCCGTGCAAGACCTGCTCCTCGCGCGCGGGCAGCAACCCTTCGTGGCGCACGAGCGCGAGCTCGGCGCTCTCGCACCCGCGCGCGGCCTCGCCCTCGGGCGCAACCAGGCGCAGCCGCCGCAGACCCGCGACGCGCTCGCCGAGGAACAGGCGGCGCAGTTCGAGCTGCGTGGCGACGAAGGGCCGCACGAGGAAACCCGCGCACGCGGCGCCCCGCGCCAGGCGCGCGCGGCCCAGGCTGCCATCCGCGCGCTCGAACTCGCACTCCAGCTGCGGTTGGCGCAGGCACAACGCCTGGAGCACGCCGCTCGCCGAGAGGCGCGCGTCCAGGCGCACCTCGAGCGCCTCACCCGGCTCGCGGTCCAGATCGATCCACTCGCCGAAGCGCACGGCGCGCGAGGGCAGCGCGCTGCGTCCGTTCTCGCGCACGGGTTCTGCGCGGTGCTCGAGCAGCAGCCAGCCGCGCTCCTCGAAGCACAGGCGGTAGCGCAACAACAGCTCGGCGAACGCGGGCGCGTCCTCGGCCGCGGCGAGATGTCCGTCGGAGGCGTCCAGGCGCGCGAGCACGTAGTGCGGCGCGTCCGCGCCCGCGAAGAAGGCGCGGTTGCGCTCGAGCAGCTCGGGCGTGGAGGCGGCGCGGCTCTGCGCGGCGGGCCGCGGGTGGTACTCGAGCCCGTTGAAGAGCGCGACCTCCTGGCCGTTCCCGAACACGTCGAGCGTCGCACCGGCGCTGCGCACGCGCGTGAGCGGGAGCTTCCACTCGTCCGCGACGGCCTGCTCGCGCAGCGCCAGGCGCACGCGCAGTTCACCGGGGTGCGCGAGTGCGGCGATCGGCGCGAGCGTGATGGCTCTCGCTGCGCCCGGGGGCTCGCGCAGCGAACCGCTGCGCCAGGCGACGAAGGCCGTGCCGAGTGCGAGCACGAGCAGCGCGTGCCGGCGTGCTCCCCGGGCGGGCGCAGCTCGCGCGAGCACGAGCGCGCACGCGAGCGCCGCAAAAGTCCCGAGCGCGAGTCCGCTCGCACCGCGGCCTGCCTCGTCCGCGCCCTGCGCCATCCACCAGGAGCTGCGCGCCCAGGCAGGCAGACCCGCCGGCGACTGTCCCGCGAGCAGCCAGACAAAGAGCAGCGCTCCCAGCCCGCGCGCAAGCAGCGCGGCCGCACTGCGGCCACCGCAATCCAAGGCGCGCGCGAGCCCCGCGAGCGCGAGCCCCGCGGCCCATACCGCGCAGAAGGCGAAGCCGAACTGCGTCAGCAGCGCCGCGAGGAGTAGCCAGGCCGTTTCGGCGCGTGCGCTCGGCGCGGGTTCGCCCAGCACGGCGCGGAACGCGACCAGCAGCGCGACGAAGGCCAACGCGTCGAAGCCCGCGGGCAGCGCGAGCAGCGCGGCGGCGAACAGCACGCGCGCGAACGCGCCGCGCGCGCGCAACACGGCGAAAGCGCACAGCGCGCAGAGCAGCCCCTTGAAGGCGAATTCGAAGCCCCACAGCCGCCAGGCAAAAAGTGCGTCCTGCGCCGGCCCGTCGCGCAACCAGCCCAGATAGCCCGCGGCGTCGAAGCTCTCGACGCCCAGTCGCAACGGGTGCAGCAACCTCCAGGCCTCGAGCGCGCCGGCGCTCTCCTGGCTGTTCGGGCCGACGGGCGCGAGCGGCAGCGCGAACTGCCGCAGCCACAGGCACGCGACGAGCGGCACGAGCCACGCGCCGTGGACGAGGAGTTCCTCCCGGATGCGCCGCGGCCGGGGAGTCATGCCGGCTTCAGCCGCGCGCGGATTTCACCGCGGGACGCGAGGCGAGGAAGGCCGCGAGCCGCTGCAGCGCCTTCTCGATCTGCGCCATCGACGTCGCGTAGGAAAAGCGCACGTGCTCGTCGACGCCGAAGGCCGAGCCCGGCACGACCGCGAGGTTCTGCTCCTCGAGCAGGTCCTCGCAGAATCCGCCCGAGCCGCGCTCGTCGAGCCAGGGCGTCACGCGCGGGAAGGCGTAAAACGCGCCGCGCGGCCAGGGCGTCTTCAGTCCCAGCGCCTCGAGCCCGGCCACGATGCGCCGGCGGCGCGCGTCGAACTCGGTGCACATGCGCGCCACCTCGGGCGGCTCGCTCGTGAGCGCGCGCTCGAAGGCGCACTGCGAGATGTAGTTCGGCGAGCCCGTCAGCTGGCTGTGCAACTTGCCGACGGCCGCAGCGATCTCGCGCGGCGCGGCGACGAAGCCGATGCGGTAGCCGGTCATCGCGAAGGCCTTGCTCGCGCCGTCGACGACGACCGTGCGCGCGCGCAGGGCGGGCGAGACCGAGACCGGCGAGAGGTCGGGTTCGCCCTCGTACAAGAGGCGCCGGTAGATCTCGTCCGAGACGATCCACAGGTCGTGCTTCTCCGCCAGCGCGCCGAGTGCGCGCACCTCGGCCTGCGTCATCACGTAGCCCGAGGGATTGCAGGGCGAATTGATCAGGATCCCGCGCGTGCGCGGCGTGATCGCGCGCGCGACCGCGTCGAGGTCGGGGCCGCAGTCCGGGCGCGAGGGCACGCTCACCGGCACGCCGCCCGCCCAGCGCACGATCTCGGAGTAGCTGACCCAGGCGGGCAGCAGCAGCAGCACCTCGTCGCCCGGCTCGATCAGCGCGGAGCAGGCGCCCGAGAGCGCGTGCTTGGCGCTGTGGCAGACCGTGATCTCCTGCGGCGCGAACTCGACCTTGCGCGTGGCGCTCACGTGCGCGGCGATCGCCTTGCGCAGCGAGGCGCTGCCCTCGGCCGCGGTGTAGCGCACCTTGCCGCTCTTCACGGCCGCGATGGCTCCCTCCTGGACGGCCGCGGGCGCGTCGAAGTCCGGCTCGCCGACGGTCATGTTGACCACGTCCCGCCCGGCAGCGACGAACTCCTTCGCACGCGCGTCCAGGGCGAGGGTGGTGGAGAGAGACAGGCTCTGGACGCGCTGATTGGGCCGCATCGGGGGGGGGGTGCCGTTCCTGCCCCTCCGGACCGGAAGGGCGGTCCCCCAGGATAGCCCGCGCGCCTGCGCGGGGCTCGGGAAGACCGGAGCGATCTGTGCGTCCCAGGCTGTTCGGGCGTGATTCGGCGCCCGAGAGAAGGTATCGAAGCACGTTCGGGGCTCACTCGTCCCGCCGCCCGCCCATGAAATCACGCCTCCTGCGCATCGCCGCGATCCTCCTGGGCGTCCTGCTCTTCGCCGGCTACTTCGCCTTCTCGACCTTCCTCTACAGCCCGTTCGAGGGAGAACTCTCCGAGCGCACGCCGGCGCTGATCCCGCGCGATGTCGATTTCTACGTCGGCAGGCTCGACCTCGGCTCGGTCTTCGGCAAGTTCCCGCATCTGGGCCTCGAAGCGCGCCTGATGGCGCAGCCGGCCTGGAAGCTCTGGGCCGCCTCGAGCCAGGGCAAGCAGTTCGCGGCCAACCTCAAGCTCGAGGAGACGCTCAAGGAGCTCGAGGCGCAGGCCGGTCAGCTGCCCTTCGGGATGCAGCCGCAGCAGGTCTTTGGCGGGGCGGAGTTCGCCGTCGCGGGCTACTTCAAGGGCCGCTCGCTCGAGCAGGCCGACTGGGCCGTCTACGGCCGCACCAACTGGCTCGGCAGGCTTGGCGCGGCGCTGCTCTCCTACCCGGGCGTGCTCGGCCTCGAAAAGCGCGGCATCAAGGCCACGGTCACCGAGGGCCAGGTCGCGCTCTCCGGCGGCGGACTGCCGCGCGAGATCTTCGTCGGTCGCGTCAAGGACGTCGTGATCGTCGCGACCAAGCCCGAGTTCGTGAAGGCCGCCTACGACCTGCGCGCCGCGGGCTTCGCCGACTCCTTCTACCAGAGCGCCAACTACAACGACTGGATCCAGCACGCCAACCGCTCGAATGCGCGCGACGAGTTCGAGCTGTACGTCAACACGCGCAAGCTGCTCGAGAACCTGGGCATCGCCGGCCCCTGGCCGGACACCAAGTCGCAGGACTTCACGCCCGCGCTGCTCGGCCGGCTGTTCCAGCTCCCGAGCCTCAAGTACGCGATCGGCGTGCTCGGCCTGGAGGATGGCGTGCAGTTCGACCTGCACGGCGACTTCTCCTCGGAGCACATCAAGGGCGACATGGCGCACGTCTACCGCGCCGCCGGCTTCGACAAGCCGACACTGCAGGAGGTCGCGCGCCTCGCGCCGCAGGACACGGGTTTCTTCGCCTACATGCACGCGCCGGTGGGGGAGGTTCTGCGCATGGTGCGCGACTCGATGGAGCCCGCGCTGCGGCAGAACCTCGAGGACGCCTTCCGCGGCACGGGGCGCTATCCCAACCTCGACGCGCTGATCAACGAGCTCGACGGCGACTTCAAGGACCGCTGGTGCCTGATCGTGCGGCCCAACGACTACGCGCCTGATCCGCAGGGGCCGCCGCACGACACGCAGCCGGTGCCCGCGGTCGCGCTGGTCCTGTGGACCAAGAACCCGGCCAACGTCGAAGCGCTCGAGAAGCTGATCGGCGGCCAGGGACGGCGTTTCGGCCTGCAGGGCCGCGACGAGAACTCGGGCGGCTTCTTCAGCAACACCGAGTCGGGCTACTCGACCTACGAGTTCTGGTCGCAGTTCGTGCCCGGGACGGGGGTGATCACCGCGGCCAAGGCCGGCGAGATGACGATCATCACCAACTCGCTGGGCATGATGGGCCACCTGCTCAAGACCTACTCGGTCGGCGGCGCGAAGTACCCGCGCCTCTCCGATGAGCCGCGCTTCTACGCGCTGGTGCAGTCGGCGATCCCCAAGGCCAGCGTCGCGCTCTGGGTGCGTCCCGAGACGCTCGTCCCGGTGCTGCGCGAGTCGGCCCAGGAGCGCGCCCGCTCGCAGATCCGCTTCGAGTACGGCGACTTCCGTCCGGGCGAGGAGCAGAAGGTGCTGCGCGCGGATTTCGGTGGCCGCAAGGCGGTCGAACTCTCGCCCGACGAGAAGGCGCGCCTGGACCAGACCGTCAGCGATCACCTCGACGCGATGCGCTCGCGGATCCTGCAGGAGCAGGTGCCCGAGCTCGTGAAGCAGGAGGACCGCGTGTTCCAGACGCTCGAGGCGTGCAGCGCGGCGCTGTTCTTGCTCTCGCTCGACCCGAAGAACTTCGACTTCTGCGGCCGCGTCCTCATCCCGCTCGAGGCGGGCTCGCCGCCCTGATTCCAGTGTTGGTGCCCCGGACTGGAGTCGAACCAGCAAGGGTGATTAAGCCCACTAGCACCTCAAGCTAGCGCGTCTGCCAATTTCGCCACCGGGGCACCCGATTCCATCTGGAAGGGCGGGGAGTCTAGGGGCCGCGCCGATCTGGTGCAAGGGCCCCGGGGCTGGGTGCTTCTTCTGCGGCCCTGATGCGGGTAGCGTCAGCCCTCGCCAGAGGGATCCGAAATGCCCAGGAAGCAGGGAAACGTACTCATCGGCCAGTCGGGCGGTCCGACGATGGTCATCAACCAGAGCCTGGTGGGCCTCGTCGAGACCTGCCAGCGCGAGCGGCGCGTGGGCCGGATCCTGGGCTCCCTGCGCGGGATCCAGGGCGTGCTCGAACGCAACTACGTCGACCTGGGGTCCGAGTCGCGCAAGACGCTCGAGGCGGTCGCGCGCACGCCCGGCTCGGCGCTGCGCTCCGTGCGCAAGAAGCCCACGCCCGAGGAATGCGAGCGCGTCTACGAAGAGCTGAAGCGCCTGGACGTGCGCTGGTTCTTCTACATCGGCGGCAACGACTCGGCCGAGACCGCCAACCTGATCGCGCGCATGGCGCAGGACGCGCACCACGAGCTGGTGATCTTTCACGTGCCCAAGACGATCGACAACGACCTCGTCGGCACCGACCACTGCCCCGGCTACCCCTCGGCCGCGCGCTTCGTCGCGCAGGCGCTGCAGGGCGACGACCAGGACAACCGCAGCCTGCCCGGCGTGAAGATCGACGTGATCATGGGCCGCAACGCGGGCTGGCTGACGGCCGCGAGCGCCGCGGCGCGCGCGCGTGAGGACGACGGACCGCACCTGGTGTACTGCCCCGAGCGCGTCTTCGACCTCGAGAGCTTCGTCGGCGACGTCGACCGCGTCTTCACGCGCATCGGCCGCTGCGTGGTCGCGGTCAGCGAGGGCATCCACGACGCCTCGGGCAAGCTGATCGGCGCGGGCAGCGAGAAGGACAGCCACGGCAACGTGCAGCTCTCGGGCTCGGGCGCGCTCGGCGATCTGCTCGCCGACACGATCAAGCGCAGGCTCGGCGCGAAGCTGCGCGTGCGCGCGGACACCTTCGGCTACCTGCAGCGCTCCTTCGCGGGACTGGTCTCCCCGGTCGACGCCAAGGAAGCGCGCCGCGTCGGAGAACGCGCGGCCGAGGTCGCGCTGGGCGGCAAGCGTGCGAGCGGCACGATCTCGATCCGGCGCAAGCCGCGGCAGCAGTACGCGGTGAGCTACGAGACGGCCGAGCTCGCGCAGGTCGCCAAGGCGACGCGCCGCGTCGAGGAACGCTTCCTCGCGGGCTCGAACGACGTCACGCCCGCGTTCCTGGAGTGGGTCCGGCCGCTGCTCGGAAAGCTGCCGCGCATGGGGCGGCTCTCCGAGCTGCCGCTCGTGGAGGGGTAGAGGACCGCGCGCGCATGACGCCTCTGCGACTTTTCGTCAACGCCGTCGCGGGCGGTTCGCTGCTCTTCGCCTTCGAGAACCTCGTGCCCGTGCTGCTCGGCCGGCCGGCCGCGGATTCGGGCTTCCTCGCGCAGTCGCTCGCCTGCTTTGCCGAGGTGCTGCTCGCGGGCTGGTTCCTGTGGCTGGCCGCCGCGCGTGTGCGCACGCGGCCCTGGCGCACGATCTTCGTCGGCAGCCTGGGCCTGTTCGCGAGCCTCGTCGCCAACCTGCCGCTCTGGAACCACGGCGAGCGCTCGGGTTCCTGGCTGCTCGAGCAGATCGCACAGAACGTCCTGGGCTTCACCCTTGTCGGTTTCTTCCTCGCCTGGAGAATGAAGCCCGCCGTCCCCGTCCCCGGCAACCCTCCAAGCACACGATGAAGATCCAACTGTTCCTCGCGCTCGGCGCCCTGCTCCTCTCCGCGGCTCCCATCTCCAAGCTGACCGGCAAGGTGAGCTTCGAGGGCGAGCGCCCCGAGAAGAAGCCGCTGGCCGTCAGCCCCGCGCAGGCCAAGGGCTGCTGCCCCGACGGCGAGCACGTCAACGACACCGATCCGAGCCTGTTGATCGCCGAGGATGGCGGCCTTGCCAACGTGGTCGTCACGGTCGACGTGCCCGATGCCAAGCTCGTCGTGCCCGAGAAGCCCTTCGAGGTCGACCAGCACAAGTGCACCTTCGAGCCGCACGTGATCGTCGTGCCCGCGGGTTCGAAGGTCGTCTTCCTCAACTCCGACAGCGTGACGCACAACGTGCACACGCGCACGGCGAAGAACGAGGAGATCAACAAGACCACCGCGCCCGGCGGCAAGGAGGAGATGCTCCTCGCCCGCGGCGACCGCGTGCAGGTCGTGTGCGACTATCACCCCTGGATGTCGAGCTGGATCTACGTCAGCGAGACGCCCTACAGCGCGGTCACCAAGGCCGACGGCAGCTTCGAGATCGAGGGCATCCCGCCCGGCACGTACAGCGCGACCTTCTGGCAGGAGAAGCTCGGCAAGGTCAAGCAGGACGTGACGATCAAGGCCGACGGCACCTGCGAACCGGTCGCGCTCAAGATGTCGGAGAAGAAGAAGAAGAAGCCCTGAGCGCGTCGCACGCGTGCGCTGAGGAGAGAGGAGCGCCGGGACGACGCTCCGCACAGCGCCGCCCCGGCTGACTCCGGACGAACTACGTTCCCAGCCCCGTGTTGCCGAAGGGGAAGCCCTTGAAGCCCTTGCCGATGTCGAGCAGCGGGTCCGAGGGCGACCAGTCGTGCAGCACGCGCGCCACTGCGAGCAGGATCTCGCTCTCGAGGTCGCGCGCGAGCTTCTCGCTGTCCGCGGCGCCGTCGGCGCGCTGTTGCAGGTTGCGCTCGACCAGCGCCAGGATCCGGTCGCGGGTCGCGTCGGGGGCTTCGAGCGCGCGGCGCACGATCGGCAGCAGGCGTTCCCCGTAGGAATACGGGACCTGGTTGCGCTCGCAGAGCCGGCGGAGGGTGCTTTCGGGGTTCATGCTGCCTGGGGAGGCTCGGGGAGGGGGAGTGGCGACCGAAAGCGCCACGACGAACCGTATCCCAGGACTTGGCGCGGGGCGAATCGAGCCCAGGCAAACACTTCTTTTCCAGGGCCCTGACGCTTCGCGGGCTGCGCGGGCGGGGGGCTTTGTCAGACTGGGCTGCCATGAAACTCCGCCTCGCACCGCTCAGCCTGCTCCTCCTTCCCCTCGTCCTCGGCGGCTGCGAGAGCCCGGCGGATCCGCGGCCGATGGAGGGCGCCGGCGCGCACGTCGGCTCGCAGTGGTCCGCATTCGTCGACGAGTTCCTCGACGAGACCTTCCGCGCCAACCCGGCCTTCGCGGTCAACCAGGGCCGGCACGAGTTCGACGGCCAGCTGCCCGACTGGTCGCGCGCGGGGATCGCGGCGCAGATCGCGAAGCTGCACACGCTACGCGAGCGCGCGCAGGCCTTTGGCAAGGGCGCGCTCGACGACGCGCAGCGCTTCGAGCGCGACTACCTCGTCGCGCGCATCGACAACGATCTGTACTGGATGGAGGTCGCGGGCCAGCCCTTCCACAACCCGGCCTGGTACACCGACGGCCTCAACCCGAGCGTCTACGTCGTGCGGCCCTACGCGCCCGCGAAGGTGCGCCTCTGTGCCTTCCTCGCCTACGCGAAGTCGGTCGTGCGCGCAGCGCCGCAGATCCGCGCCAACCTCGAGTTGCCGATGCCGGCCACGTACCTGCACTACGGCAGCGAGCTCTTCGCCGGTCTCGCGGACTTCTACCGCAAGGACGTGCGCGTCGCCTTCGCCGAGGTGAAGGACGACGCGCTGCAGCAGCAGCTCGTGGACGAGGGCGAGCGCGCCGCGCAGGCGCTCTCGGGAATCGCGGACTGGCTCGCGCACGCGCAACCGAGCGCGGCGAGCGTCGATCCGCTCGGCCCCGAGCGCTACGCGCAGATGCTCTCGATGACCGAGCGCGTCGAGCTCCCGCTCGCGGACCTCGAGGCCGCCGGCCGCGCGGACCTCGCGCGCAACACGGCCGCGCTGCACGAGGCCTGTGCGAAGTACGCGCCCGGCGCGAGCATCGAGGAGTGCATCGCGCGCATGGCGGCGAAGAAGACGCCCGAAGGACCCGTCGCGCTCGCGCGCGAGCAACTCGTCGAGCTGCGCAAGTTCGTCGTCGAACACGATCTCGTCACGATCCCCGGCACGGAGGAGGCGCAGGTCGCCGAGGCGCCGGCCTTCAACCGCCAGAACTTCGCCTACATCGAGATCCCCGGCCCCTACGAGAAGGGCCTGCCCTCGGTGTACTACATCGCGCCGCCCGATCCGGCCTGGCCCACGGCCGAGCAGGAGGCCTACGTGCCCGGCGAGGCCGATCTGCTCTTCACCTCGGTGCACGAGGTCTGGCCCGGACACTTCCTGCAGTTCCTGCACGCCAACCGCTGCTCCTCGAAGCTCGGACGCCTGTTCATCGGCTACGCCTACGCCGAGGGCTGGGCGCACTACTCCGAGGAGATGATGTGGGAGAAAGGCCTGCGTGGCGATCCCGAAGCGCACATCGGCCAGCTTGTGAACGCGCTCCTGCGCGACGTGCGCTTCCTCTCCTCGATCGGATTGCATACGCAGGGCTGGACCGTCGAGCAGTCGGAGAAGATGTTCCGCGAAGAGGCCTACCAGGACGCGGGCAACGCGCGCCAGCAAGCCGCGCGCGGGACCTACGACCCGGGCTACCTCAACTACACGCTCGGCAAGCTGATGATCCGCAAACTGCGCGCGGACTGGTGCGCGAACCGCGGCGGCGAGAAGGCCTGGAAGCAATTCCACGACGAATTCCTCTCCTTCGGCGGGCCGCCGATCCCGCTCGTGCGGCACGCGATGCTGCCGGGGGATCGGGGACCGGTGCTCTGATCGCGATCATCGGGGGTCGATGAGCCCCCCCGGGCACGCGCCTCTTGCACGATGACATCGTCGGCCCTCTGGGCGCGGGTGCGATGGGAGAGGTGTACCGCGCGAAGGACTCGAAGCTCGGGCGCGAAGCGCCTCATCCGCGGACACGCTTGCGCTTGCAGAGCGCCTCGAAGCCCGCGTGACCCTTGAGCGCGTCGAGGCGCGGGTCGAGGACCAGCGCGCGCAGCGCGAAGGGTGCCGGGCGCGAGAGGTAGTCCTCGAGCGTGGACACGGCCTCGTCCAGCGCCCCGACGCGCAGCTCGGTGTAGAAGCGGTCGAGCAGCAGTGCGCCTCCGACGATCGTATCGCGCTCGACGGGCAGCATCTGCGTCGCGCGCCGCGCCTCGCAGCGTCCCGCTGGCCGAGGCCAGCGAGTGCCAGCGCAAGAGGCGCGCGGGCGCGGGCGTCCTCCGGATGGGCCTGGACCTGCGCTAGCGCAGCGTCGCGCGCGGTTTCGTACTCGCGCTGCGCGCTGGCCACGTCGCCGCCGAGATCTTCGGTGATCGCAACGAGGAGCGCGCGCGAGTACTCGTACCAATGACTCGAAAGACGCTCCGGGATCGCATCGAGCTCGGAGCGCGCGACTGCGAGGTCGTGCGCCAGGATTCGCAGGCGCCAGCGGTGGATCAACCCCTCAGGGTTGCCCTTGCCTTTCTCGACGGCGACGCGCTCTAGGACTTCCGGATCGACGCGCCCGTCGCGATTGATGACGCAGAGCGCGTAGTAGAAGTCGCCTTCGGGGGCTCCGGTCAGCGCATGGTCGAGTTCGAAATGTCGGATGCCCTCGTCGTAGCGCCCGAGGAAGAGCAGCGTGATCGCCAGATCGAAATGCAGGCCTGCCTCGCGCGGCGAGAGGTCCACCGCGCGCGCGAACTCGCTCGCGCTCTCGTCCCACTTCCCGATGCGCCTGAGGAGGACTGCGCGGGCGTGCAAGAGATCCAGCGAACCCGGCAGGCCGCGCTCGGCGATCTCGTACTCGCCCTTTGCCGCCTCGTAGTCCCGGCTGAAGTAGTGCAACCGGCCGAGGGACAAGTGCGCCTCGGGGAGTTCGGGCTGGAGTTCGAGAGCGCGCTGCGCCGCGTCGAAAGCGGACGCGAGGATTTCCGAGTTCGTCGGCTCGAACAGCCAATAGAGGACTCCGCGGGCCTGCGCCAGACTCGCCCAAGCCTGCGCGAAACGCGGGTCGAGGGTCACGGCCGACTCGAGGGCGGCGATGCTCTGGCGGAGCGCGGCGGAGGTCTCCTTGTTCGCCAGGGCCTGCCCGGTCAGGTACGCGTCGTAGGCCTTGTCGTTCGTCGTCGGAATGCTGCGCAACTGCCGCTTGTCCGCGGGCGAGAGTTGCGCCTGCAGTGCGCGCGCGATCGCCTCGGCGATCTCGCTCTGCACGGCGAAGAGGTCCTTGCTCGTGAGCTCGCGGTTGTAGCTCTCCGCCCACAGGCTGTCTTCGCTCAAGGCGTCGTGCAGCGTCAGGTTGAAGCGCAACGCATTGCCCGAGCGCTGCACCTCGCCGGAGAGGATGGAGCTCACGCCGAGCTCGGCTCCGATCTGGCGCAAGGGCTTCTGCGTCGCGGCGTACTCCAGCACGGAGGTGCGTGCGATCACCTTGAGCGAGCCGATCTTCGCCAGACGCGTCAGCACGTCGCTGTGCAGGCCTGCGGCGAAGGTCGCGTCCTCGGCCGAGCCGCCGAGGTTCGTGAAGGGCAGCACGGCCAGCGCCCGGCGCTCGGCCGCGGCCGGTGCGCCCGAGGGCTGCGGGTGCGTCGCGCGCCAGCCGAGCCAGCCGCCGATCGCGAGCACCGCGACGGCCGCCGCCGAGAGCGCGATGCGCTGCCCGCCGCGCGCTTGCGCCGGTGGCACGAGCCCGCTGTCGGTCGTGCGCTTGAAATGGCGCAGATCCGCGGCGAGGTCGTTCATCGTCTGGTAGCGCTCGCCGGGCTCCTTGCGCAGCGCCTTCGCCACGCAGGCGACGAACTGCGCCGGCAGGTCCGCGCGCAGGCGCGCGAGCGGGTCGGGCTCGCGGTGGATCACCGCGTCCATGACCTCCATCACGGTCTCGCCGCGGAAAGCGGCGCGAGCCGCGGCCATCTCGTAGAGCAGGCTCCCGAAGGAGAAGATGTCGCTGCGCACGTCGATCGGCTTGCCCAGCGCCTGCTCGGGCGACATCGCGCCCGGCGTGCCGAAGATCGCACCCTGCATGGTCAGGGTCGTGGTCTTCCTCTGCTGTGGTGCGTTCGAACCCTCGTGCAGGATCTTCGCCAGCCCGAAGTCGAGCAGCTTGGCGTGGCCGCGCGGCGTGACCATCACGTTGGCCGCCTTCAGGTCGCGATGCACGATGCCGCGCTCGTGCGCGTAGGCAATCGCGTCGGCGAGCGGCAGCGCGAGGTCGACGATCTCGACCAGCGTGAGCGGGCGTTCAGCAATGCGCTCCTGCAGCGTGCTCCCCTCAACCAGCTCGAAGGCGATGAAGTCGCGTCCGTCGACCTCGCCGACCTCGAAGATCTGCGTGATGTTGGGGTGGCTGAGCTGCGCGACGGCGCGCGCTTCGCGCAGGAAGCGCGCACGACGCTCCGGATCCGCGCGCAGTTCCTCGGGCAGAGCTGATCGCGACGCGACGCTCGAGGCGCGAGTCGCTCGCAGGTGCACCTCGCCCATGCCGCCTGCTCGAGCTTGCCGAGCAGGGTGTAGGGACCCAGGTGCTGCTCGGGGGACTCCGGGGGCATCTGCACGAGGTTACTGGGAGAGGCAGAGCGGGGCAACGACGCGGCAGTGGCGGTCCGCTACACTCGCCGCACTTGCCCCTCGACTCCGGAAGCACGCTCGCGCACTACACGATTCTCGCCCCGCTCGGGGCCGGCGCGATGGGAGAGGTGTACCGCGCGAAGGACTCGAGACTCGGGCGCGAAGTCGCGATCAAGGTGCTGCCGGAGCACTTCGCCGACGACGAGGAGCGCTTGCGCCGCTTCGAGCGCGAGGCGAAGTCGCTCGCGACCGTGAACCACCCGAACGTGGCGCAGATCTTCGGTGTGGATCAGGTCGGTGACACCTGCTTCCTCGTGCTCGAACTCGTGCTGGGCGAGACGCTCGAGGAGCGCCTGAAGCGTGGAGCGCTGCCGCTCGCCGAGACGCTCGACATCTGCAAGCAGCTCGCCGAAGGTCTCGAAGCGGCGCACGAGGCCGGCGTGATTCACCGCGACTTGAAACCGGCGAACATCCGCCTCACGCCCGAGGGCAAGGTCAAGGTGCTCGATTTCGGTCTCGCCAAACCCGCGAACGAAGGCCAGAGCGGCTCCTCGACCGACAGCGTGCTCTCGACCGAGGCCGGCCGCCTGCTCGGCACCCCGACGTACATGGCCCCCGAACAAGCGCGCGGCAAGTCGATCGACAAGCGCGTCGACATCTGGGCTTTCGGCTGCGTGCTGTACGAGTGCTTGACCGCGAAACGCGCCTTCGCGGGCGAGACGCTGACCGACGTCTTCGCCGCCGTGATCGAGCGCGAGCCCGACTGGACGAAGCTGCCCGCCGCGACTCCGGCGCGCGTGCGCGAGTTGCTCGCGCGCTGTCTCGAGAAGGATCTCGCGAACCGTCAGCGCGGAGCGGGCGATGCCTTGGATCTGCGCGCGGCGCGCGAACCCGATCGAAACAGCGCTCAACCGACGGTTCTGTGCTCGTCGCCTGGGGCTTCGCGGCGCTCGCGCTCGCGGCGGGAGCCTGGGGCTGGCTGCGCCGCCCCGGCGAGGGCCCGAGCGCTCCGCTCTCTGGCAGCACGCGCACGCTGCGCTTCGAGCACGTATTGCCGCACGGAATCAGGCTCTGCCCGAGCGATCGCCTGATGAACGAGATCGCGATCTCGCCCGACGGCTCGCGCATCGTGTACATCGTCGAGGAGGGCGGGAAGACGGCGGTCTACTCGCGCCAGCTCGGGGATCCGCAAGCGCAACGGCTCGACATCGGCAGGGACGTTCGCGGGCCGACGCTCTCGCCCGACGGGACTTGGTTGGCCTTCTTCGAGAACTTCGACACGCTGATGCGTGTGTCGCTCTCCGGCGGGCCGCCGCAGCGGATCGCGACCGTGCCGCGGCCCTCGGGCACCGTGGCGTGGCTCGCGGACGGCAAGCTCCTGTACGCCGAGATGGACGTCAAGCGCGTCGTGGAGGTCGACGTCGCGAAAGGCTCCAGACGCGTCGTCGCCCAGCTGCAGCGCGCGTTCGAGGGCTTCGAGAACGTGGCCGCGTCTCCAGACCCCGACTGGGTCCTCGCCGACGGCTGGAATGGGATGGCCGTCTCCGACTACCGCGTGATGGCCGTTCACCGCACGAGCGGCGCGCTCGAGGTACTGGTGGAGAATGCCTCCAATCCGGCCGTGGTCGGCGACGACATCCTCATCTTCCAGCGTGGCGCGGCGCTGTTCGCGATGCGCTTCGACTTTCACGCCAGGCGCGCGCTCGGCGAGGCACGGCTGGTCTTCCCGGGCGTCTCGACGGATCGCTGGGGCGGCAGCTCGCAGTTCGCGGTCTCGCCCGAGGGCACGCTCGTCGTGGTGCCTGGCAAGCGCCGCGGAGAGGGACGGCGCATCGTCTGGACGAGCCCTGACGGCACGATCGAACCGATCAGTTCCGAGCCGGACGCCTTTTCGCAGAACCTCGATCTCTCCCGCGCTGGGAACGCGCTGGTCGTCGGCACCTTGCGCAACCGCGAGGAGCTGTGGAGCCTCGACCTCGTCGGCCGCAGCATGTCGCCGGTGGTCGTTGGCGAGTCGATGGGGTGCAGTCTCTCTCCGCGCGGGGACACCGTCTTCTACGGCATCAACACCGAAGACGGCGGCGAGCTGCGCAGCATGCGGCTGGGTAGCGGCGCCACCACGATCCTGGCCAAGGGCAGGTACCACCCCACGAGCGTCAGCGCGGAGGGTCGCCACGTGCTGCTCTGGGGCAATCTCGATCCGGCGCAGTCGGACAACTGGGACATCCTCTCGCTGGACACCGCGCTCGAACCGCCGCAACTCGTGCCCTGGATCGCGACGCCGGCACGCGAGTCCAATGCCAGCCTCTCCCCAGACGACAAGTGGCTTGCGTACCAGTCGGACCGCGCCGGTCGCACGGAGATCTTCGTGCGCGCCTGGCCGGATGGCCAGCGCGACTGGAAGGTCAGCGCCGGCCCGGGCGAGGAGCCGCGCTGGTCGCCCGACGGCCAGACACTCTATTACCTCGACGGGGCGCGGTTGATGGCGGTCGATCTCGTGCTCACCGATGAGCAGAGCGTCAGCGTGGGTGCTGCGCGCGAAGTCTTGGCCAACATGGCCTTCGCCGAGTTCCAAAAGTACGGCGTCGGCCGCGACGGACGCATCGCGATGGTCCAACTCGCGGACTGGGAGCTCGCGGAGAGCCGGCTGCAGGTCGTCGTGGGCTGGGCCGCGGAGCTCGAACGCGTGCTCGCTCCCACGCGCTAGAATTCACAGCACATGAGCCAGGATCCCGGTCTGTTCGAGCGCGCACTCGAGGAGTGCCTGGAGGCTTTCGAGAGCGGCGATGCGAGCGCGCTCGAGGCGGTGCTCGGCCGTCATCCCGCGCACGCCGCGCAGTTGCGTTCGCAAGTCGAGCGCCTGCATCGCCTCGGCTTGCTCGGCGAGGACGAGAACCCGCCGGCCCCCGCGCCCGAGGAACTGGCCGGGTACCGCCTCCTGCGGCGCATCGGCGAGGGCGGGATGGGGCTCGTCTGGGAGGCGCAGGATCCCAAGCTGCAGCGGCGCGTGGCGCTCAAGATGATCCGGCCCGAGCAGCTCTGGTTTCCCGGCGCGCGCGAGCGTTTCCGCCGCGAGGTCGACGCGACCGTGCGCCTGCAGCACCCCGGGATCGTGCCCGTGCACGCGGTCGGCGAGGAGGGCGGCGTGCCCTTCTACACGATGGAACTGCTCGACGGCTGCACGCTGGCCGAGGTGCTGCGCGCGCTCGAAGGGCGCGATCCCGCGCAGCTCACGGGCGCGGATCTCGCGCGCGCGATCGACGCGGCGGTGCCGCCGCGCGAGGGCCAGGAGCGCGGCCGCGGCGGCGCGGTCTTCGAGGGCAGCTGGGTCGCGGCCTGCGTGCTGATCGCGCGCCAGGTGGCCGAGGCGCTCGAGCACGCCCACGGGCGCGGCCTCGTGCACCGCGACGTGAAGCCTTCGAACATCGCGATCACGCGCGCGGGGCGCGCGATGCTGCTCGACTTCGGCCTGGCGCGCGATCCGCAGGCCGACCGCATGACGCGCACGGGCGGCCAGCCGGGCTCGCTGCCGTACATGTCGCCCGAGCAGGCGGCCGGCGAGCGCGTGGTGGACGCGCGCAGCGACATCTACTCGCTGGGCCTCGTGCTGCAGGAGCTCTTGACGCTCTCGCCGATGTTCGAGGAGGAGTCGCAGGAGGCCATGCGCCGGCGCATCCTCGCGGGCGACCTCGCCTCGCCGCGCGCCCGCAACCGCGGCGTGCCGCGCGAGCTCGAGATCGTCTGCCGCGTGGCGACCGCGCGCGAACCCGGAGCGCGCTACGCGACGGCCGAGGACTTCGCCATCGATCTTGGGAACGTGCTCGCGCAGCGCCGGATCGAGGCCTGCAGTCCTGGCGCGTTGCTCGCGCTCGTGCGCTGGATCGAGCGCCATCCGCGCGTAAGCGCCGCGCTGTTGACGGCCGTGCCGCTCGCGCTCGCGAGCCTGGGCGCGCTGGCCTGGACGCAGAAGCGCGGTCGCGACGAGGTGCTGCGCCTCGCGGACGTGCGGCGGCTCGCGGACCTCGACCGCGATGCGCATCAGCTCTGGCCCGCGCTGCCCGCGCGCGTCCCCGACCAGGAGCGCTGGCTTGCGCGCGCCGAGGACTTGCTCTCGCGCTCCACGGAACACGAAGCCGCGCTGGCTGCGCTCGAGCGCGCACCGGGCGCGCAGCAGACGGCCGAGGGTGCCTGGCAGTTCGCGTCGACCGAGGAACTCTGGCGCCACGACACGCTCGCGGAGCTGGTTCAAGGCCTCGCGGGCATCCGGGAGCCGGCTCACGGGCTGATCGCGGACGTGCGCGCGCGCCTCGCGTTCGCGCGCTCGATCGAGGAGCGCAGCCGCACGGGAGCGGAGGCGCGCAAGCTCTGGGACGAGGCCGTGCGCTCGATCGCCGACCGCTCGCAGTGCCCCGCCTACGAGGGCCTCGCCCTCGCTCCGCAACTCGGCCTCCTGCCGATTGGACGCGACAAGGACTCGGCCCTGTGGGAGTTCGCGCACCTCGCGAGCGGCGCGCCGGCGGAGCGCGACTCGGACGGGAAGCTCGTGCTGAAACCCGAGACGGGCTTCGTGCTGGTGCTCGTCCCGGGCGGCCGCTTCCGCATGGGCAGCCCGACCGATCCGGACGACCCGGATCGCGACAAGCAGGCCTCCGAGGACGAGTCGCCGGCGCACGAGGTCGAGCTCGCGCCCTACTTCCTCTCGAAGTACGTCGCGACGATTGCGCAGTGGGAGCGCCTCAGCGGCAAACCGCAGACCGACAGCCCCGAGATTTCCGCCGGGCCGCTGTACCCCGCCTCGAACATCAGCTGGGAGGAGGCGTAGAGCATCTTCGCGCACCTGGCGCTCGCGCTCCCGACCGAGGCGCGCTGGGAACGCGCGGCCCGCGCGGATACGACGACGCCCTGGTGGACGGGCGGCCAGAAGGAGACGCTCCAGGGCGCGGGAAACCTGCTCGATGCGACCGTTGCTCGCAAGACGAACGCGGCGGGCCGGCCGTACGAGGCCTGGCTCGAGGACGGCTACGTGTACACCGCGCCAGTGAACACCTTCCTCGCGAACCCGTACGGCTTCCACGACATGTGCGGGAACGTCAGCCAATGGTGCCTCGACCGCTACGGCCCGTACACGCTCGAGGTCCGGCCGGGCGATGGCGAGCGCCTCGTGGAGAAGGCACCCACGCGAGTGATCCGCGGCGCTTCCTGCGCGCGCCTCGCGATCCTCGCGCGCGCCGCGGTGCGCGCGGGCTTCGTGCCCGACTACCGCTACTGGGCGCTCGGCGTGCGGGCGGCGCGCGCGATCGATCCCTAGTCGGGGCTGCCGCCCATCTCGACCGAGAGCCGCGCGAGCGCGCGGCGCAGGAGGCCGCGCGCCGCGGCCTCGTTGCAACCGAGGAGTTGGGCGATGCGCGCGTGGGGCAGGCCGACGACGCGCGCGAGCAGGATCGCTTGGCGGTAGTCCTCGGGCAGGCGCTGCAGCGCCTCCTCGGCGCGCTCGAGCTCCTCGCGCCCGGCGGCCTCGCGGCTGGGCGTCGCGAGCCAGGCGTAGCCCGCGCGCAGCATCTCCGCCTCGGAGACCGAGCTCTGCGCGTACCCGCCGGCGCGCTTGGCGCGCCCGTGGTAGCGCGCGCGGTCGAGGATCTTGCGTTCGGCCGCCAGAAACAGCCAATGGCGGAAGTTCTGCTCGTCCTCGTAGTCGTGCTGCGCGAGGTCCTGGAGCACCTCGCGGCAGGCCGACTGCGCCAGATCGAAGCACTCTTCGCGCTTCAGGATCGCGTTGCCGGCGCGGGCGCGGACGAAGGCAACGAGGCCCGGGAGGTGGCGCGCGAAGAGCTCGTCGAGGGCGCTGGAACTGCCCTTCGAGGCCTCCAGGACGATCTTTTCGTGGCGGTCGGGCTGCACGGATGGAGCCTACCACACGATTCGGGATGCGATTTTCGCGGATTCCGGCGCACGCGCGGCCCGGACCGGCGCGCAGGCAGGGGTAGGTCCACCCCGAAAGCCAGCCCCCCATGAAGCAACTCCTCCAGGCCAGCGCGCTCTTCCTCCTCTCGTTTCCTGCGCTTGCGGTCCAGCAGCGCGTGCAGCCGGCTTCCGGTCCGCTCTTGGATCCCGAGCGCGTCTACATGGACGAGCCGGGCGACGCTCACGTCTGGGCGCGCACGGAGAGCTACAAGGCGAGCTTCGGCGCGGAAGGGGCGACGTTCGTCCCGTTCCTCGGGTCGAAGGCGCCGCACAACTACCCACTCGGGTTCCACGTGATCGGTTGCGAGGCCGGTGTCGCGCCCTCGCCCTCGCAAATCGGGGCAGTGGAGCGCATCGAGTACGAGCGCGGCGGGCTGATCGAGCGCTACGACCTCGCTCCCGGCTGGATCGAGCAGAGCTTCGTCTTGCGCGAGCGGCCGGCGGCGGGGGACTACACGCTGCGCATCGGCGTCGAGAGCGAGCTCGCGGGCCGGCTCGAGGCGGGCGAGATCCTCTTCTCGAACGAGCTCGGCGGCGTGCGCTACGGCCGCGCGACGGCGATCGATGCGCTGGGGCGCACGGCGGACGTGCCGGCGCTGCTGCACGAGGGCGAGATCGAGCTCGTCGTGCCGGGCGCGTTCCTCGCGGATGCACAGGCGCCGATCACGATCGATCCGATCGTGTCCACGTTCACGATCGGGCTGGTCACGACGGACGACTACGCCACGGACACGGCCTACGACCTCACGACGGACCACTTCGTTGCGACGCTCATGCTCGAGTTCAGCCTGACCGACCACGACATCGTGAATCGCATCCTCTCGTCGACTGGGACGTGGCTGTGGGCCTACTTCGTGGACAGCAGTGCGACCGACTGGCGCTACCCGCATGTCGCCAACAACGGGGGCGCGGACCAGTTCCTGACCGTGGCCCAGGTCGGGACGGTCGGCTCCTGGAACGTGTACGGTCGCACGGCGACGGCTTCGAACGGAACCCAGGGAACGACGTTCCTGATCAGCGGGGCGGAGTTCGGCGACAAGCACTCCGCCCAAGTCGGCGGCGATCCGAACCCGAGCGGAACGACGTACTACTGCGTCGTCTGGACGAACGAGCAGGCCGGCAATGGCGACATCCACTACCAGCTCATCCGGCCCGACGGGACGAAACTCTTCACGCTCACGCAGACGCTCGACGGCAGCACTCAAGACAACGGCGGCCCGAACATCTCGAAGTCGAACGGCAACCCGCCGACGGCGACGCAGGAGTGGAACGTCGCCTGGACCCGCAGCCTCTCGTCGACGAATCATGACATCTACGCGGCCCAGATCCACCGCGACGGTTCGATCACCTCGCCCGTGTTCGCCGTGTCCACGGGGTCGGCGAACGACGACATCGGGGCCTGCGTGTCCTCGCTGGACGACCAGGCGAGCGGGACCCGCAACTGGATGGTCGCATGGACGCGGCGGACGGCGGCCGACTGGGACACTCGCGGCGCGGTCTTCAACGGCTCGTCCTTCGTGACCTTCCAGACGAACCTCGCCGCGCTCGAAGACAACGCTGGGTCGGGGACCCTTTCCCTGTTCCAGGAAACCGCAGCCCTCGAGTGCGACGGCTCCAAGTTCACGCTGACCTACGCCGAATACAACTCGAGCCAAACCAGCGCGGACTCCTACGTCGCGACCTTCGACCTCGTTGCCAACCAGATCCAGGTGCAAGAGCCGCATATCATGGCTCAGCCCGACTCCCTTGGAGGCGCAATTACCTCGGAGCGCAGCGGTGGGGGCGCGAGAGGCCGCTGCCTGATGGTCGGTTACACCGTCCCCACGGGTGGTGCGGTCGACGGCTTCGCTGCGCTCTACGACGTCCCGGCCTTCTACCGCTTCTGCCTGCCGGGCACCGACGTGATCGCCTGCCCTTGCGGAAACGCGCCAGGCAGCCCCACTCGCGGCTGCAACAACTCGACTGGTACGGGCGGGGCGATGATCGCCGCGAGCGGCTTGCCCGCGCAGGACACGGTCGTCCTCGGCGCGTCGGCGATGCTCCCGACCTCGACCTGCATTTTTCTGCAGGGCAGCACGATCAGCACGAACGGCGTCGGCTTTGGCGACGGCGTGCGCTGCGCGGCGGGGACGCTCAAGCGCTTGTACGTGAAGACGGCTTCGAGCGGCTTCGCGACCGCGCCGAACGCGGGAGATCCGAGCATCAAGACACGCTCGGCGGCGCTCGGGGATCCGCTGGGCATCGGTACGCAGCGCGTCTACCAGATCTACTACCGCGACCCGCAGAACTTCGGCTGCGCCTCGCCGGCGACCTTCAACATCACTCCTGCGCTGCTGATCGAGTGGTGAACCGGCGGAATCGTTCACGAAAAGGTTGCTCCGGGCGACACTCGGAAAGCTTTGCCGTCCCGCAGCGTGCGCATGCGCTCTAGTGCTACACGCCTGTACTTGACCCACGGAGCCCATCCAGCCGAAATGGAGATTCCCCGGCGGGCCCCATGCAGGACACGGAAGAGCAGACGTACACGGTCGGACCCTACACGCTCGTCGCCGAGCTGGAGCCCGAGGGCCGTTGGCGCATCTTCCAGGGCCACGACCCGGCCGCCGACCGCGACGTGACCATCAAGGTCATGCCCGGCAACCTGTGGCAGAACCCCGAGCGCAAGGCGCGTTTCCTGCGCGAGTTCCGCACCGCGGCGATGCTGCAGCACCCCAACATCGCCGGGATCCACGAGACCGGCGAGTTCGAGGGCAACGTCTACATCGCCTCGGAGTTCGTCGACGGCGCGACGCTGCCGCAGTTCCTCTCCGAGGGCCCGATGACGATGGCCGAGATCGCCTACGTCGGCGTCGCGCTCTCCGAGGCGCTCGCCTATGCGCACGAACACGGCGTGTTGCACCGCGACCTCGAGGCCGCGAACGTCCAGCTCACCTCGGACGGCGAGCCCAAGCTGCTCAATTTCGGTCTGCCCAAGGTGCGCACCGAGACGCTCAGCGCCGACGGCATCGGCGCGCCGATCCTGGGCACGCCCTCGGCGATGTCGCCCGAGCAGGCGCTCGGCCGGCCGGTGGACGCGCGCAGCGAGGTCTTCTCGCTCGGCAGCTTGCTGTACGAGATGGCCTGCGCGCAGCCTGCCTTCGCCGGCATGACGCCGCGCGACACGCTCGAAGCCGTGATCGAGGCCACGCCCGAGCCGCTCGAGGCGCTGCGTCCGGATCTGCCCGACGATCTCGCGATGATCGTCGAGCGCGCGATGAACAAGGACCCGGAGAAGCGCTACGCCAACATGACGCAGCTCGCCGCGGACCTGCGCACGTTCCAGCGCCGCGTCGACAGCCTGCTCGGCGAATCAGTGCGCCGCGCCGCGCGCAAACTGCCGCGGCCGCTCTTGTGGGGCGGACTGCTCGCCGCGCTCGCGCTCGCGGCCTGGCTCGTGCTGGGTCGCTGAGTCGAGCTTCAGCGCTGCCTCGGCGCGAAGCGCGCGGCCGCGGCTCAGGCCGCCATGCCGGCGCCGGAGATCCAGCCCTGCAGGAGCTCGACCGCGCCCGTGACCGCCGCTGCGTCCAGACCGAGCAGACGCTGCGTGTCGACGTCGAGCGTGCCCGCCGCCGCGACGAGGTTGCCGGCGTCCACGCGGTGCACGACCAGGTTGGCGTTGGCGACCAGCGCCACGGCCGGGTTGCCGGCCACCGCTGCGCGCGGGCCGTGGTGGTACTGGATCACCGCCGCGACGGAGCTCGGCAGGCCCCACTGCACCGCGACCAGCGCGCCGACGTCGGTGTGGTCGAAACCGAGCACGCGCTTCTCCGCGACGTGCATCGGCAGGCTCTGCTTCTGCGCGAGGTCGAGCACGCCGAGGTACTCCTGGCCCAGGCTCTCGAGCAGCACGACCTTGCCGAGGTCGTGCAGCAGTCCGCAGGCCTGGATCTCCTCGGGCGTGAGGCCCAGCGGCACGCGCGCGACGCGCGCGAGGTGGTGCGAGAGCTGCGCGACGAGCTGGCTGTGGCGCCAGAGCGCGTCGAGGTCGAAGCCCGTGTCTCCCAGGTGCTCGTAGCGCGTCATCACCGCCGCCTGCGTGATCACGTTGCGCAGCACGCGCAATCCGAGGATCGTGCAGGCCTGCTCGGTCGAGACCGTGCGCTGCGGCAGTCCGTAGAACGCGCTGTTGGCGATCTTCAGCACCTTGGCCGCAAGCGGCGGGTCCTGCGCGACGAGCCGGCCGATCTCCGCCGCGCCCGACTTGGGATCGGCGATCATCGCGCGCATCTTCTGCACCACGACGGGCAGGGTCGGGATGTTGAGGCTCTTCGACGCGAGCTTCTTTGCGCGCGACGACTCGGCGTCCGGGTGCTTCTCGACGGGCATGCGTGGATCGGGCCTGGGTACGGTCGGATTCGAGGGTCAGAGCACGATCGAGGCCAGCGCCTGCTCGGCGAAGCTCGCCATCTCCGCGAGGTCGCTCTCCTCGACCCCGAGGAACTGGCGCAGATCGGCGTCGAAGTGGCTGAGCGGGTCGGCCGTGTGCTCGGTCACGGCGTGCGCGAAGAGGTTGGTGTGGCGCACGAGCAGCACGATCGGGTCCTCCTCGGATTCGCCGCTGCCCGCGTGGTGGAACTGGATCGCGCGGTGGATGCTGTCGGGCAGGCTCCACTGCTGGGCCAGCAGCGCGCCGACGTCGGCGTGCGTGAAGCCCAGGCTCTGCTCCTCGGCGTCGTGCAGCTTGAGCGCACCGTCGCGCGCGAGCGTGACGACCTTGAGGTACTCGTCGCCGAGCGCATCGAGCAGCACCACCTGGCCGAGGTCGTGCAGCAGGCCGCAGATGTAGAGCTCGTCCGGTGCGAGCCCGATCGAGTTGTGGCACTTGCGGCCGAGGTACTGGCAGCAGTGCGCGGTCAGGATCGAGTGCCGCCACAGGCCGTCGACGTCGAAGACCCCGTTCTTCAGGTGGTCGTACTGCTTCATCACCGCGGCCTGCATGACCACGTTGCGCAGCACTTTCATCCCGAGGATCGAGGCCGCCTGCTGCGGCGCGAGGCAGCGCTCGCGCAGGCCGTAGTAGGCGCTGTTGGCGATCTTCAGCACCTTGGCGGTCAGCGCCACGTCCTCCGAGACGAGCTGGCCGATGTCGCGCGCGCCGGCGTCGGGGTCCTCGAGCAGCGCCGAGAGCTTCTGCATCACCGAGGGCAGCGTCGGCAGGTTGATGTGTCGGTCGAGCAGACGGCGTGCTTGAAGGGTGCTCATGAGGGCGGAGCCGGGGGGGCGCGGGGCGCGGACGGCTGACTGCTTATCGGGCACCGGGGGGGCGCGGGCTTGAGCTTGTCCTGCGGAGTCCTTCCTGCGCTGCGTGCGCGCGAAGCGGGAAGCTTCCTCAAGAACTCGGATTTCGATTCCCGATGGACATGCCGATCGTTCCCCCGATGCGACTCCCCGCCGCACTTGTGCTGATCTCGTTCCTCGTCTGCGCCACCGCGCTGCGCCTCGCGCACGCGCGGGAAGCGCACGCGGGCACGGTGCAGCGCATGGAGCTCGAGGACCTGCTCGGTTCGTGCGAGCTCGCGCTCGAGGGGCGCGTGCAGAACATCCGCGTGGTCGAGGCAGCACCCAAGCGCATCGAGACCGAGATCACCCTCTCGGTCTCGAAGCGATTCTGGGGTGATTGCCCCAAGGTGCTGGTCGTACGCGTGCCCGGCGGCGTGCTGCCGGACGGCCGCGGACTGCTCCTCCCGGGCATGCCGAGCTTCGCGCAGGGCGAGGAGCTGCTGCTGTTCCTCTCCGAGGCGAGTCCGAACGGCACGCGCATGCCCGTGGGGCTCGCGCAGGGCCGCTTGCGGGTCGAGCGACGCACCGACGGCAGCAAGACGCTCGTGCGCGAACAGCGCGATCTCGAGTTCGTCGATCCGCGCACGCGCCGCGCGAGCAAGGCCGAGCCGCGCGCGCTCTTCGACTACGCCGCGGTGCTCGCGCGTCTGGAGGCCGCCGCGCAGGCGCGCAAGGCGCGCGAAGCGCGGGGAGAGAAGCGTTGAGTCGCGCGCGCGGCCTCGCGCTCGCCGCGCTGGTCGCGCTGGCGACGCTGCTCCCGGCGCACGTGCGCCTGCTCAACCCCGCGAACGGCTCCGCGCTCTACTGGACCAATCCGGCCTCGATTTCGGTCGTGGTCCAGTCGGACGGCTCGGACGACATCCACGACGGCAGCCACACGACCGCGATGCGCAACGCGATCGCCGCCTGGAATGGGGTCTCCGGCTCGGTCGCGCACCTGGCGGAGAACACCAGTCCCACGCAGCAGGCGCGCACGGACTGGCAGAGCGACTCGATCCACCTGCTGATGTTCGACGAGGCGAACAACTCGGGCTATTTCCCGAACGGCTGCGGCATCGTCGCCCTCACGCCGGTCTGGTTCAGCGGCAGCGGCTCGATCACCGACGCCGACGTGCTCTTCAACGGGCGCGGCTTCCAGTTCACCACCTCGGGCGCCTACAACCGCTTCGACGTGCAGGACGTCGCGACGCACGAGCTCGGACACCTGCTCGGGCTCGACCACTCCACCTGGGCCGGCGGGACGATGTATCCCTACGTCGATCCGAGTGTGCTGCTGCACCGCAGCCTTTCACAGGACGAGGTGCACGGGCTGCGCGAGTGCTATCCCGACGCCGCGAGCGCGCGCATCCACGGCTCGCTCTACCACCCCAACGCGCGTCCGGTGAAGGGCGCGCAGGTGGTCGCGCTCGATTCCGACGGCCGCCCATGCGCGGCGGCGATGAGCGCGAACAACGGCTCCTGGCGCATCTACGGGCTCGCGCCGGGCACCTACACGCTCTACGCCTCGCCTGTGGACCAGCCGGTGGACGCGGGCAATTTCGGCGGCGGCCACACGATCCAGATCGATTTCGGCCTGACCGACCTCGGCAGCGCGAGCGTCACCGACGAGCAGGATTTCAACCTCGGATCGACCACCGTCGCGGACGAGAACTCGCTCTCCTTCGGCAGTCTGGCCGACGACTTTCCGCTGCGCGCCGTGCGCGGAACGGTCACGACGCTCACGATCCACGGCTGGGGCCTGGTCACGGGCAGCACGCTCGCGTGCGCCGATCCCAACGTGGTCGTGACGCCGACGACCTGGTTCGGCTCGCGCGTGCTGTTCACGATCAACGTGCCGATCGACCAGCCCGACGGGAACCTCGATCTCACGCTCACCGACCCGCAAGGCGTGCGGCGCGTGCTCAGCGCTGGCATCGAGGTCACGCCTCCGAGCCCCGCCGTGAGCTCGCTCACGCCCGCGCAAGGAACCGACGCAGGCGGGACGCTCGTCACGCTGCACGGCTCGAACTTCCGCGCTGGCCAGGAGGTCGTGCTCGGCGGCTCGATCTACCTCGACGGCGTCGACGGCGGCTGCGAGGTGCTCGACTCGAACACGATCCAGCTCACGACCGTCGCGAGCCCCGCGGGCAGCTGCGACGCGGTCGTGATCGACCCCAGCGGCGTCGAAGGCCGGCGCCCGGATGGCTACGTCTTCGCGCACGTGCCCGAGATCCAGAGTACCTTCCCCGAGGGCGGCTACGCCGGCGGCGGCACCGTCGTCGTCCTGCTCGGCCAGAACTTCGAGGCCGGCGCGGTCGTGCGCATCGACGGCGTGCAGCAGACGCAGGTCGAGCTCGCGGGCACGACCCAGATCCATCTCACGACCAACGCGGGCGTGCCCGGCGGGCCCTACCAGATCGAGGTCGAGAACCCCGGCGGCGCGATCGCGACGAGCCTCTTCAGCTACGCGGCGATCCCCGACCCCGAGGTCGTGCACGTCGATCCGCCGGCCGGACCGCCGAATGGCGGCAACACGATCCGCATCGAGGGCCAGAACCTCGGCGCCGCGACCGCGGTGCTCTTCGGCGCCGACGCGGCGACCGGCGAGGGCGGCACGCCGGCCGCTTCGTTGCTCGTGATCGATTCGAACACGCTCGAGGTCGTCGCGCCCAAGCACGCGTCCGGCCCGCAGAACCTGCTCGTGCGCAACGACGCGACGGGGCAGGCCGTGCTGCTCACCAATGCCTACCGCTTCCAGGACGCTTCGGGCGGCGGGGGAGGCGGTTGCTACGTGCAACCCTACTCGCCGCCCGCGGGACCGCGCGAGATGCTCGCCGGCGCCTGGTGGCTGTGCGCGCTGCTCGTCTTCGCGCTGCGCGCGCAAATCCGGCGGCCGGCCGCGCTACACTTGCGCGCATGCCGTCCAACGTCATCGCCTTCGACATCGAGGTAGCCGGCTTCGCCTGGGAGGAAGTCGACGAGATCACGCGCGGGTACCTCGTCAACCGCGAACGCGACGAGGAGAAGCGCGCCGCCGTGCCCGAGCGCACCGCGCTCTATCCCGGCCTGGGCAAGGTGATCGCGATCGGCATGTGGCTCGTCGGCGACGAGCTCGACCGCGGCATGATCCTGCTCGAGGGTGCGCACCACGAGGAGAAGGTCTGGGAGAAGGTGCCCTCCTCGAAGATCTTCCGCGGCAGCGAGGAACAGCTGCTCGCGCGCTTCTGGGAGCTCGTCGGACCTTCGAAACGCGGCCTTCCGCGCCTGGTGACCTTCAACGGCCGCGGCTACGACGGCCCGATGCTGACGATTCGCTCCGCGCAACTGGGCCTCAAGCCCTCGCGCTCGCTGATGGGCAACCGCTACAGCATCGCGGAGCACTGCGATCTCTCCGACATCTTCAGTTTCCAGGGCGCGACGCGCGAGCGCTACAGCCTCGACTACTGGTGCCGGCGCTTCGACGTCGAGAGCCCCAAGGGTTCGATCGACGGCTCGCAGGTCGGCCGGGCCTACCGCGAGGGGCGGATCGAGGACATCGGCGAGTACTGCCTGCGCGACGTGCGCGCCACCGCCCAGCTCTACCAGAAGCTCGAGAACACGATGATCCCGCTCTTCCAGCGCTCCTGACGCCCCGTCAAAAAACCAGCCCGCCTGGTTTTTTGACGCTACTGCCGTCCGTTGTCCACGCCCGTCCTCGCCCGTCCTCGCCCGCCGTCCTCGCCCGCCGTCCTCGCCAGCGCCCGCCTAGCGCACGTCCCAGGTCGCCCGCCCGTCGCCCTCGATCGAGATCGGCTCGCCGCCCACGCTCGGCGCGCAGTGCAGGACCCCCGACTGCACGAAGGCCTTCACGCGCGAACCCGTCTCGCGCAGCGCGAACCAGGCGCTCGCACGGTAGCTGCGCCGGTCACAGGCCACCCCGTGCGCCTCGATGCCCATCGCCGCCGCCGTGTAGAGCGCGCGCGGCAGGTGAAAAGCCTGCGTCACCACGATCGCACGTTCGACGCCGAAGATCTGCCGCGCGCGCGCCAGCGAATCGTGCGTCGAGAAGCCCGCGTGGTCGCAGAAGACGTCCTCTTCCGCCACGCCGTGCTCGAGCGCCCAGCGCCGCATGCAGTTGGTTTCGTCGTAGTCGCGTGTGCGGTGGTCGCCGGTGAGCAGCAGCTTCTTCACCTTGCCCGCGTGGTAGAGCTCGACGGCCTGCTCGAGCCTGTCGGCGAGCGCATCCGAAGGTGTGCCGTCGCGGTGCACGCCCGCACCGAGCACGATCGCGACCGGCGCGGGGGCGAGCTCGGCGACGCTCTCGAACTCCAGCGCACTCCCGCGCGCCCAGACCCAGGTGCTCGCGCCGAGCACGGCGACACACAGGCCCGCGAGCGCGAACACCGGCACGCGCAGCCTGCGCGGGAGCTTCGCGCGGGGCTTCATCGCGCGTCCGGCTGGCGAAAGAGCACTTCGCGTTCCTCGCCGGGAGCGAGATCGAGTTCGAGCTCCGCGGGCGCCTCGACGCCGGGGAAATGGAACGCGAGCTTCAGCTTGCCGGGCGGGACGTCCTGCGTCGCCGCCGTCCCGCCGAAGACCTCGCTCTCGGCGAGCACGGCGCCCTGGCGCTCGACGTCGAACATGCCCCTGCCGCGGCCTTCGTAGCGCACGTGCACGCGCGCGGGGTTCACGGCCAGCGCGCGCGTCTCCTCGCGCGGCCAGATGCACCATGTCCCGAGCAGCACGAGGACGATCAGCGCGAGGGGCAGGAGCGTGCGGAACATGATTCGGCGGGGAACGGTGTCCGGAAGGCGATGGGACGACTCGTACCGCGGCCTGTCGACTTGATTCCTGCGGTTCCACACCGGGCGTTTCACTTCGGCTCCCGGAGCTCGAGCGCGCGCTCCTCGCCCGCGGCGAGCGCGAGTTCGTGCCGCTCCTCGCGGCCGTCCGCGGTGCGCAGGACGAGCACGAGGGTGCCGGCAGGCACGGACAGGGTCTGCGCGGCCCCCGGCTGCATTCCGGGCCGGCCCAGGCGCACGCCCGACTGCTCCAGGCGCAGCTCCACCGAGTGTTCACCGCTGTAGTGCGCCACGATGCGCGCGCCCTCCTCGAGCCGGATCACGAGCTCGCGCAGGTCGCGGCCAGGTGCGAGCTCGAGCGCGCTGACCAGGCTCACGCGGCGTTCGTAGTCGGTCGCGAGGATCGCGTAACCGCCCTCCTTGACGAACACGCCGCTCGCCGGATCGCCGCGCGCGTCGAGCACCACGCCCGCGAGGAACAGTCCGGGCACGACCTCGAGATCGACGCGCTGCTCGCGTGTGTGCGCCGAGACCTCGACCACGACCGCGCGGGTCGCGATGTTCGACGCGGCCGGCCGCCGCTGCGGCTCGGGTCCGACGAGCCACGTCCCGGTGCGCACGTCCGAGAAGCGGAAGCTCCCGTCCTCGAGGCTCCTCGTGGTCGCGACCACCGACGTATTCTGGGTCTCCTGCAGCAGCCTCTGCGGCGGATCGCCCGCGGGCAGCAGCCAGATCCCGAGGTCCGCGATCGGCGCTCCGCGCGCGTCGTGCGCGAGGCCGGAGAGCTCGCACGTCTCGTCCAGGCGCAGGTGCACCTCGCGCCGCTCGCCGGAGGCGAGCACGATCGTCTCGGGCGACTCGAGCAGCGTCACGCGCCGGTCGGTCACGCTCAACTCGAGCGGCAGGCCGGGTTTCAATCCGTCGAGGATCACGGTCCCGGTCGCGTCGAAGAACCCGAAGGCGAGCTCGCCGTGCAGCGTGCGCCGCGAGACGCCGCCCTGGAAGAACGACTCGCTGCCGCCGCCCGTGTCGCTGCGCTCTGGAGCGACCGTCACGCGCAGACCCGGGAAGCCCGACTTCGGCACCGGCTCGATCGTCACGACGAGCGTCCCGCCGCGCTCGAGCTCGATCACGAACGGATTCGCACGCGAGTCGTGGCCGTGGTCGGGGTTGACGCTGCGCGCGGCGTAGCCCGGCGCGCACGCCTTCAGCGGCGGAGGAGCCTCGCCCAGGTAGCGCAGCTCGGCGAGACCCTGTGCATCGCAATCGGTGGAGTCGCGCTGCACGCTGAGCGAAGCATCTGCGCAGGGCCGCTTCGTCGCGCCGTCGAGGACGCGCACGAAGAGCGCCGTCAGCACCGGGGCGTCGGTATCTTCGCCGTCGTCGTCGACGCCGTCGTCGCCGGGTTGCGCGAGCTCGACCGCCGCGCGCGCCGGAGCCGGCGCGGGCGCGCTCTCGATCTGTGCGGGGGAGGAAGCGACCGACTTCGCGGCCGCGGGCGCGAGCGGCTCGGGGAGCGGCGCGGCCGTGGGCTCCTTGGCGTTCCAAAGCCACAGCGCCAGTGCGGACACCAGCGCGAGCGCGAGCACTGCAAACCTGCGAGCCATGTGTCAGTCCTCGTCGTGGAAGACGAGCTCCTGCGCCGCACCCGCGGCAAGCGTCAGCTCGCGCACGATCTTCTTGCCGTTGCCGCCGAGACTGCAGATGACCCGGACCGCGCCCGCCGGCGCGCCAAAGCCCTTCGACGCGCCCTTTTCAACCCCGTCGGTGTCGAAGCACACGCCGTCCTGCTCGACTCGGATCGAAGCGAAGGGGAGCTCACCCGCGTAGCGCACACGCAGCTTCGCCCCGGCGCTCACGTTGAGAACGAGACCTTTCACCGGGGAGCCGGCCGCCAGAGCGACACCGCGCAAGAGTCCCGCGCGACCGTCGGCCGTCACTGCAGCGAGCGCGTAGGTTCCCGACAGCAGCTGGCCGAGCTCGGAAGGCTCCGTCCGCTTTCGAGCTCGGACAGTAGATGGACGCATGCTTCTCGCCCGGCTGCGAGACCGCGATCTTCGCGGCAACGCCTTCGCCCGTGGCGGCGTCGACGACGCGACCCGCGAGCCCGCCGCCGCTGCGCAGATGCAGCACGACATCGCGCGCACCCGCCTCGGCCTGTACGGGCTCCGAGGAAGTGAGCTCCTTGTGGTAGGAGGGGTCGGCGTCGAGCCGGTACTCCCCAGGAGCGAGCGGACCGAGCACGAAGCTGCCCTCGGCGCTGCAACTGGATCCGAACCAGATACCACTCGAGAAGCCGCCGACCCCGGCGTTGTTCACCGGCTTGCCATCGGGATCGAGCACCGTGCCGGTGATCGTCAAGCCGCGGTGCACGACGAGCTCGACTTGGTGCTCCCCTTCGCCGGTCGGGATCTCGACCAGCGTCGCGATCGGAGCGGCTGCGTCGGCGGGGATCGGTGCGCCGTCGCGGTACATCTTCGCTTCCGGGCAGAGTCGCCAGGTGCCGGGGCTCACCTTGGGAATCGTGAAGCGCCCCTGCGCATCGGTCTTCGCCTCGCCGACGCGCTCGTCACCTTCAAAGAACTCCACGTGCAGACGCCGTGATCGGTCCGCGCGCAGGAGCCAGAGCGTGAGGTCGGGGACGGTCGCGCCCGTATCGTCGCGCACGATGCCCGAGAGCTTGCAAGTGTCGGCGACCTTCAACTCGACCTCGCGCGTCGCGCCGGGCGGGATCGTGATCGGATCCGCAAGCTCGACGAGGCGCTTGGAGCCGGCCGTGACCGAAACGCGCAGCGGAGCGTTCGGCACGAGGCCCGCGATCTCCGCGCGTCCGCTGGCGTCGAACTCCGCGCGCCAGGTGTGGTCGTACTCGGCCATGACGCCGCCGAGCTGTGAGGGATCCTGTCCGGTCAGGCGGTAGCCCTCGGTCGTGACCAGCATCCACACGCGCCCGCTCTTCAGCGCCGCGCCGCCTCCCTGCAAGAGGCCCACGAGCGTGCACGCGCGCTCGAGCTCGATGCCGAGACCTTTTCGGGCGTCTCGTGCCCGGGCTGCGCCACGACGAAGGTCTGCGCGTAGCCCAGGGCGGTGACCGAGAGCCGCTGCATCGACCAGCTCGAGTTGGCGACGTCGAAGCGGCCATCGGCGTCGGTCACGAGCGAGGCCGGACCGCCCCGATGTCCGCGCCAGCGATCGGGGCGTGCGTCTCGTGCGAGGTGACGCGCGCGAAGAAGTGCGCGTCCTCCTGCGTCCCGAGCTCGATCACGAGCTCGCGCTGCTCGCCGGCAGTGAAGGCTTCAAGGTCGCGGTGCGCGCTGGCATTGGCGCCGCGCTGGACGGGATTCACGTACAGCGTCGTCGCGATCCCCGGCGGCACTTCGATCTCGGCGCGCCCGTCCGCACCCGTCGTGACCTGATCATCGAGCTTGCCGCGAGCGCCGTCGACTTGGGGCACGGTCCGTGCCCCGCGCGAGGATTGGACAGGTACACGTGCTGCGCCGCGAGCGGCGCACGCGTTTCCTTCGCGCGGCAGAGCACGACGAGCAGTGCGTCCTTCGCGGGCGCGGGCGCGGGAGCGGCTGAGCTGGCGACTTCCTCGCGCTCCGCCGCGGGCGCGATCTCGTTTGGTGCCGATTCGAGTGGGGCGCGGGCGTCGCCGACTCCGGCGCCGACGGCGCGCCGATGGGGAGGCAGCGGGTTCACTTCCCTGCCAGAGCCAGAACGCCAGCCCGAGGAGCAGTACGAACACGAGCGTTGCGAGCTTGCGAGCCATGCTTCAGTCCTCGTCGTGGAAGACGACCTCTTGTTCCTCGCTGGCGGCGAGCGTCAGCTCGCGCGTCTGCAGCTTGCCATCGAGCGTGAGCACGAGCTCAACCTTTCCCGCGGGGGCCGAGAACTGCGCGGGGGGTCCGGGCGCGATCCCCTGGACGTCCAGGAGCGTGCCTGCCTGGAGCAACTGCAGTGTGCCGCGTGCGTGCCGACCTTCGTAGCGAACCTTCAATCGGGCGGCGGGCTGCAGCGAAAGTTGCACGTCCTCGACGTTCGAGCGCACCTGTGTGTCGAGACTCGCGATCAGCGCGCAGCGTCCATCCCTCGTGCTCGCGCAGAGCGCGTAGATGCCGTGGCGCACGTTGTCGAGGTGGAACGAGCCATCGGCTTGTGAGGTGGTGCACAAAAGGCCGCTGTTTCCTGCGCCTGCGAGGGCGAGCGAGATCTGCGCGGCGACGCCTGCTCCGCTCGCGGCGTCCACGACCCGGCCGGCCAGCATGGCGCCGCGATCGATGCGCAGCACGACGTCACGCGCGCCGGCTTCGACTTGGACGACCTCCGACTTGACGCCACTCGCGAGGTAACCCGCTCGCAGGCGATAGGTTCCCGGGGCGAGCGGGCCGAGCTCGAATTGGCCGTTCGCGCCGGATCTCGTCGACGGAGCGCCTGCTGGACCATCGACGGTCACCGAGCCCTGCACCGGCAAGTCGTAGGTGTCGAGCAGGCGGCCGCAGATCGAGATTCCGCGGTGAACGCGAAGCTGAACCTCGAGCGTGTGCGTTCCCGCGGGAACCTCGACCTTCGTCTCCACGGCAGCGACAGCGTCCGGCGTCGGCGGGCCCTCGTGCGAGCCACCGGGACCCTCCGGCCGGATGCGCCACGAGCCGGGAGCGACTCCTCGGAATCGGAATCGGCCGTCCTCGCCCGTCAGCGCGAACGCGGATTCCGTGGACTCGGCCAGCGCCTCGGTCTCGAGAATCCCTGGCGGATGATTGCCACGCAGAAGCGTGAGTGCGAGGCGCGCGACGGGCAGATCGTGATCGTCGCGCGCAGCCGGTGATCTCGCACCCGGAGGAGGGATCGAGCTGACCTCGCGCCTTTCCCCGACCGAAAGAGCGATCCCGTCGTGCCGCGCGAGCACCTGACTCGACTGCTCGAGCACGGCGAGCCGAAGTGGCAGACCCGCGGGCAGGCCAGTGATGACCGCGCGACCCGTGGCGTCGAACTGGGCGCGCCAGCGTCGGGTTCCGCGCGAAAAGGTGAAGGTGCGTGTCTCGACGGGATCTCCGACGAGCAAGCCTCTGGAGTCTCCCGCCGCCTCGAGTTGCAGCGGGCTCACCCGCGCCTTCGCGCCGACGAGCACGCCGACCAGGTGTGCAGCCGCGCTCGAGTTGGATGAGCAGCGCCTTCTCGGGAGTCCCGTGCCCGTCCCCGACCGCGAACTCCACCTCGGCGAATCCCTGGGCCTCGATCGTGAACAGAGTGGCCGAGCGCACGAGCGGCAGGACGAAGCGACCCTCGGCGTCGGTGGTGAGCTCCGCCCTGCTCTCGCCCGCGCGAGCACGGACGACAGCTCCCGCGATCGGCGATTCTGTCTCGCGCGCGACCACGCGGCCATGGAAGCGCTCGGTCTGCACGTCGAGCTCGACCACGAACTCGCGCCGCTCTCCAGGTCCGAGGGCGCGATCGATCCATCCTGTCCGGAAATCGTGCCGTTCCTCGAGTCGTTGAGCCACAGATGGATCGGCGTGTTCGAGCGCACCTCGAACTCGACGCGCCCGTCCGCGTCCGACTCGAGCGAGTCGCCGAGATGGCCGTGCGTGCCCGCTCCGCGCAGGAATCTGGCCGGGCGCGCGGACTCGTCGAGCAGCGTGAGCGTCTCACCGGCGACCGGTTCGATCCCGCCTCGCGCGCGGCACAGGACGATCAGACGCGCGTCCGCCTGTGGATCGTGCCCGACCGAGGCGCGCCTCTGCGGGTGCGTCTCGATCGGAGCGGATTCGAGCGGCTGCGACTGCGCTTCCGGTTGCGCGACGCAGAGGGATGGCGGGGCGAGCGCGGAATCCGCAGCGGGGAGAGCGCCGGCCGTTTCCTTCCAAAGCCAAAGCGCCAGTCCGAGGACCAGCGCCAGGGCGACGACTGCGAGCCGGCGGGCCATGGGATTCCAGCCTATCCCCCCTGGCCCGGCCGGTTGACGACGATTCTCAGGGGCTCTCTTGGTGCTGGCGCTGGATGTAGTCCTTGGCCTTCGCCTCGAGGGCCGGGGACGTGAGGCCGACCGTCTTCGCCTCCGCCAGCGCGGCGTCGTAGGCGAGGCCGTCGTCGAGCACCCGGTAGGCGAGCCAGATCGCGCCGACCCGGTTGGCCGAGTGGCAGTGCAGCAGGATCGGCTTCTGCGCCTTGCCCAGTTCGCCGCGCGCCTTCGCGAAGACCTCGTCGGTCAGCTGCTCGGGCTTGCCGAAGGGGATGTTGACGTAGGCGAGGCCCATTCCGCCGATCAACTGCGCCTCGTCGAAATCCTTGTTCTCGCTCGGCGGGCAGGTTGATCACCGTCTTCACGCCGCCGTTCTTGATCGTGGAAGTCGTCGGCGAGGGCTGGCTCGCGAGGAAGATGCCGTCGTAGGTGTGCAGGCGCTCGATCGCACCGCAGGAGTAGGGCTCGAGCTTCGCGCTCGCGGCCGGCGGGTGCGCGGGCGCGGGCTGCGCCGTGGAATGGCAGGCGGAGAGCGCGAGCGGGACGAGCAGGGCGAGCGGGGTCCAAGTGCGCAGGTTCATGATCGGGTTCCTTTTCGCCGGCTTGGAGACCGCGTCGCGGTCCGGTTCCCGCGCGACAGACTTGTTCGGGGCGTCGGGCGGGCGCGGGCTTTCGCGCCGCTCTCGCCGCGCACGTGCTCAGGATCGCGCCGCAGCGCGGCGGGCAATTCGCCGCGGCCGACCTCGCGGCAGCGTCCTGCGCGAGCTCGATGGCGAAGACCGCCGGCGCAGCGCTCGCACACGATGCCCTCGGGCACCGAAGGCGACGCCGTGGTCGAGCGCTTCTGCGGCGGCGAGCAGGTCCAGACAGACCTGCTTGCCGAAGACCGGCGGCGGCGCCTTGCGCTGCGGGCGCGCTCTCGACCTCCTTGCGCACGGCCAGGCGCGCGCGGTGCAGGCGCGTCTTGACCGTCTCGACGCGCACGCCGAGCACCGCGGAGATGTCCGCGAGCGGCAGGCCGGCGATCTCCTTCAGCACGAGCGGCATGCGGAAGAGCACGGGCAGGCGCGCGATGGCCTGTTCGACCTCGCGCAGCACGCTCGCGCGCTGTTCGAGCTCCTCGAGGCCCTGGTCCGTGCGCGTCGAATCGGTGCTCGGCCAGGAACACTCCCTGCCAGGTCCCGAGCGCGAGCGCGCCATTTGCGATTGGGATAGTCTCGCTGGTGCGTAACACCGCGCTGCGCTGGTGGGCCGGGCTGTCGTCGGGGCCCTCGGCGTCGTGCGCGTTGCGCGGGTCGCCGTCCGGTGCGAGGCGCTCGAGCCAGTCCAGCACGTCGGCGCGCGCGCTCGGGTCGGCGTTCTCGGTGATCAGCAGGCTGGCGGAGTGTGGCGGCAGAAGACCACGCACAGACCCGTCGTGACACCCGAGTCACGCACGCAGGAGACGATTTCGCGTGTGAGCTCGACCAGGCCCCGGCCGCGCGTGCGCTCCTCGAGGTTTCCGCTGCCATTGCATGGGGGCAGTAGGAAGCGGGAGCTTCCGCCGGTGGGGGGCTTGATTAACCTGTTCGCCCCCCCGACTGGAACGGGACGCCCGATTCAGCGGCACGCCATGGACGTCGAGAAGCTCAAGATCGATCGCACGCAGGCCGCGAACCGCCCGCGCAGGAAGCGCCGTGGCTGGATCGGGCCGCTCATCTTCCTCGCCCTCCTGCTCGGCGTGGCGGTTTTCCAGGGCCGCATCCGCGGCTGGATCGACGCCCTGCGACTGCCGGAGGTGCGCTCGCAGCGCGTCACGCTCCGCGCGGCGTGCCGCGGCCACCGCCAGCGGGACCTCGGCCAACGGCTACATCGTGGCGCGCACGCGCGCCGCGCTCTCGGCCGACACGCCCGGGCGCATCGTCGAGCTCAACGTCACCGAGGGCTCGGTGGTGAAGAAGGGCGACGTCGTCGCGCGCCTGTACGCCGACGAGTACCGCGCGGCGCTCGAGCACGCCCAGGCGGGCGTCACGCTGGCGCAGAGCACGCTCGAGCGCGTCAAGCTCGAGGTCGGCACGGCCGAGGGCGAGATCGCGCACTCGAAATCGGCCGAGAAGTCCGCGCAGGCGGACCTCGACCAGGCCAACTCGAACCTCGCGACCGCGGAAACGCAGTACAAGCGCGCCGAGGAGCTCGTGAAGCAGGGTGTCTACACCGCCGAGCAGCGCGACCTCGCCAAGCGCGACCTCGACGACGCGCGCTCGCGCGTGCCCTGGGCACAGGCGAACCTCGACACGGCGCACGCGGCGACGGCCCAGTCCGACCAGCGCCTGCTCGTCGCGCGCGCCGCCGTCACCGAGGCGCAGAACCAGATCGCGGTCGCGGAGGCGACGCGCGACCAGGCGCAGGCGACGCTCGACAAGACGGAGGTCAAGGCCCCGTTCGACGGCATCGTCGTGCTCAAGGACGCCGAAGTGGGCGAGGTCGTCTCGCCGAACGGGCAGGGCGGCTCCACCGCGCGCGGCTCGGTCGTGACGATGGTCGACTTCGGCTCGTTGGAAGTGCAGGCGGAAGTGCCCGAGACGACGCTGCCGAACGTCAAGCTGGGCGCGCCGGCGAAGATCTGGCTCGACGCGTATCCCGACAAGGCCTACGCCGGCCGCGTCGATCGCATCTGGCCCACCGCGAACCGCAGCAAGGCGACGGTCGAGGTACGCATCGTATTCGAGGAGCGCGACGATCGCCTGCGGCCCGAGATGGGCGTGCGCATGGACGCGGGCGGCTACTTCGCGCTCATGGGCCCCTCGGGCTCGGGCAAGACGACGCTGCTCAACCTGATCGGCGGCCTCGACCGCGCGGACAGCGGCGTGATCGAGGTCGCGGGCGAGGACCTGACGCAGCTCTCCGGTGGCGAGCTCGCGCACTGGCGCGCGACCTCGGTCGGCTTCGTGTTCCAGGGCTTCAACCTGATCCCGGTGCTGACGGCACTCGAGAACGTCGAGCTGCCGCTCAAGCTCTCGGGGCTCTCGGGCGCCAAGCGCCGCGAGCACGCGCTCTACGCGCTCGAGCTCGTTGGCCTCGCCGACCGCGCCAAGCACCGGCCGCGCCAGCTCTCGGGCGGACAGGAACAGCGCGTCGCGATCGCGCGCGCGATCGTCAGCGATCCGACGCTGATCCTGGCCGACGAACCCACGGGCGACCTCGACCGCGCCTCGGCCGACCAGGTGCTCGACCTGCTCGGCAAGCTCAACCAGGACCTGAAGAAGACGATCCTGATGGTCACGCACGACCCGCACGCGGCCGAGCGCGCCACGACGATCGTGCACCTGGACAAGGGCCAGCTCGGCAGCATCGAGCACAACCCGCCGGCCGCGGCGAAGGGCTGAATCGATGCCGCCCTTCGCACTCGTCTGGCGCAACCTGTTGCGGCGCCCGCTGCGCTCGGTGTTGACCGTGCTCAGCCTCGCGATCGCGATCTTCCTCGTCTGCGGCCTGCGTTCGGTGATCACCACGCTGCGCGCGGGTGTCGAGAACGCCAACCCGCGCCGGCTCGACGTGCTCTCGGCCAGCGGGCTGTTCGTCGAGTTGCCGCCCAACTACCAGGAGAAACTGAACCAGATCCCCGGCGTGGAGATGACAACGAAGTTCCAGTGGTTCGGCGGGTACTTCCGCAGCATGAAGAACTTCTTCGCGCAGTTCGCGGTCGATCCCGAGACCTGCTTCGCGATGTACCCCGAGATGAAGGTGCCGCCCGAGCAGCTCGAGGCACTCAAGGCCACACGCACCGGCTGCATCATCGGCGATGGCCTGGCGCTCAAGTACGGCTGGAAGATCGGCGACGCGATCCCGCTCATCGGCGCGCTCCATCCGCAGCCCAACGACAAGCCCTGGGAGTTCCTGGTCGTGGGGATCTACCACTCGACCAACCCGGCCATCGACAACCGCACGATGTACTTCCGCTGGGACTACTTCTCGGAGACCCTCAAATCGGGCGGCGTCGAACCGGGTGTCGGTGTGTACGCGCTGCGAGCCAAGGCCGACGCGGACATCCCGCAGCTCATCGCCGACGTCGAGGACCGCTTCAAGGACAGCGACCAGCGCATCCAGTGCGCCACCGAGGCCGAGTTCCAGCGCCAGTTCCAGTCGATGTTCGGCAACATCCCGCTCTTCCTGGGCTGGATCGGCGGAGGGATCCTGGTCGCGATCCTGGTCGCGAGCCTCAACACGCTCTTGATGTCGATGCGCGAGCAGACGCGCGACGTGGGCGTGATGAAAGCGCTCGGCTACACCGACGGCAGCGGTGTTCGCGCTGTTCCTCTCCCAGGCGACGTTCCTGTGCCTATTCGGCGGAGGACTGGGGCTGTTCCTGGCCTGGATCACGCAGTCGCCGATCGAGCACGGTCTCGAGATGATGTTCCCCGGCTATCGCGTGCGCGGCGAGACCTTCCTGATGGCGGCGGGGATCTGCGTCGCGCTCGGTCCCCTCGCGGGCCTCGCGCCGGCCCTGCGTGCGCGCAGATTGCGCGTCGTCGAAGCGCTGCGGGGACGGAGTAGCCTGGCGCTCGTACCCTCTCCTACAGCCTGCGCAGCCTTTTCGTGCGCCGCAGCGCGACTCTGCTCACGATGCTCGGCATCGGCGCCACCGTCGCGATCGTCGCCGGCATCGTCGCCCTGCAGCAGGGCTTCAAGTCCATGTTCGAGGATGGCGGCCGCGACGATGTCGCCGTCTTCCTGCGTCCGGGTGCCACCAACGAGGGCGACAGCCAGTTCAGCTACGACCGCGGGTTGAAGCTGATCAAGTCGATGCCCGAGATCGCGCTCGGCCCCAACGGCCCGATCGCCTCGATGGAGGCCTACCTCGCGGTGCTGCTCGCGCCCGTGCGCGGTGGCCTGACGAACGTCCCGCTGCGCGGCGTGCAGCCGATGAGCTTCGAGATCCGCAAGGACGAGTTGAAGATCGTCGCGGGCCGCAACTTCACGCCCGGCCACGACGAGCTGATCGTCGGCTCACGCCTCGTCGGTCGCATCGAGAACTGCCGCATCGGAGACGTGATCACGCTCAACAAGACGCCCTTCACGGTGGTCGGCACCTTCGAGCACCCCGGGCAGTTCGGCGGCGAGATTTGGGGCGACCTCGATCGCTTGATGACCGCGATGGGTCGCTACGGGCCCAACCGCGTGATCGCCAAGCTCCAGCCCGGAACCGAACTGGGCGCGCCGGATCCGAGGGAGGCCATGTTCAGCGACGATCCGCCGCAGCCCAAGGAGGGTTCGATCGCCGCGCGCCTGCTCGAGGACACCGACGTGCCGGCCAAGGTCTACACCGAGAAGCAGTTCCTGGCTTCGCAGACGGTGATGCTCACGTTCATGCTCGGCGGGATGAGCCTCATCCTGGCGCTGATCATGGGCACCGCAGCGGTCTTCACCGCGACGAACACGATGCTCTCGGCGATCGCGTCGCGCACGCACGAGATCGGCATCCTGCTCGCGCTCGGCTTCCGGCCGATCCCGATCTTCCTCTCGTTCCTGTTCGAGTCGCTCGTGCTCGGACTGCTCGGCGGGCTCGTCGGCTGCGTGTTGACGCTGCCGTTCAACGGGCTGCAGGCGGGCACGATGAACTTCCAGACCTTCACCGAGATGGCCTTCGCCTTCAAGGTGACCCCGGCGGTGCTCGTCGTCGCGGTCTCGTTCTCGATCGTGCTCGGCCTGGTGGGCGGGGCCTGGCCCGCGTTCCGCGCAGCGCGCATGAGCCCGACGGAAGCGATGCGCCGCGGGTAAGGGATATCGCACTCCATCGCGGGTCCGGGCTCTCCCTGCTATCGTTCGGGCGCTTGCCCGACTTCCCGAAAGCCGTTTTCGCACTGCTCTGTCTGTGCGCCTGTGCAGCGACGCACTACGAGCGCGAGGCCGACCGCGAAGTCGGAACTCTGCTCGCCGAGCGCACCGAGCACACGCTCGGGAATCGCGAACAGACCGCCGCGCACCCGCGCGAGGCCGCCGCTTCGGCGCCGGCGCCGCGCGCGCAGGGCCCGGGCGCACAGCGCGTGCTCTCGCTGCACGACGCGCTCGAGACGGCCTTCGTCTCGAACCGCGACCACATCGCGCAGAAGGACTCGCTCTACCAGACCGCGCCTCTGACCGGTGTGCGCTTCTCCTATTTCTCCGCAGGTATCGGCGGCTCTCACCTATATCTTCGCCGGCGGCAACAGCACGAGCGAGACGCACGGCGCGGGCGTGAATGGCGAGCTCTCGCAGGTGCTGCCCTGGGGCGGCAAGGCCGCGCTGGTCGCCTCGAGCGGCTTCGACGGCGGGCCCGACAACAACTTCAGCTCCAGCCTCGGCCTCGCTCACGCAGCCGCTCCTGCGCGGCGCGGGCCACGAGGTCGCCTGGGAGTCGCTGCTGCAGGCCGAGCGCAGCGTGGTGTACGCGATTCGCGACTTCGAACTCGGGCGCGAGAGCCTCTCGATCGACGTCGCTTCGCGCTTCTACGACCTCGTGCAGCAGAAGCAGGCGCTCGAGAACCAGCGCCGCAACCTCGAGAGCCAGATCTTCGGGCGCAAGCAGGCTGATGCGCTCTTCAGCGTCGGCCGCGTGGCCGAACTCGAAGTGCTGCGCGCGAAACGCAGCGAGCTGACCTCGCAGAACAGCCTGATCGAGGCCGAGGAGGGGCTCGAACTCGCGCTGGACCGCTTCCGCATCTTCCTGGGCCTGCCCGAGGGCGTCGCGGTCGACGTGCACGACGAGGAGCCGGCTTTCGTCGAGGTGAACTACGACGTGAACTCGGCGGTCGAGGTCGCGCTCGCGAACCGCCTGGACTGGATCAACCGCGAGGAGCAGCTCGAGGACGCGCGCCGCGGCGTGCGCATCGCGCGCAACGACCTCTTGCCCGACCTCGCGCTGGATCTGGGCTACGGCCGCAACGGCGCGGGCGATCCGAGCTTCACGCAGCAGGGCCTCGAGCAGGGACAGCTACCACGCGGGCTTTCTGCTCTCGATCCCGCTGCAGCAGCTCCAGGAGCGCAACTCCTACCGCTCGGCCCAGCTCGGGCTCGCGGCCGCCTTGCGCTCGGTCGAGGAATACAAGGACAACCTGGTCGTCTCCGTGCGCGGGACCTTCCGCGAGCTGGCGCGGCGCAAGCAGAGCCTCGAGATCCAGACGGAGCTGATCGCGGACCAGAATCGCAACGTGAAGATCGCGCAGCTGCGCTTCGAGCAGGGCAACTTCTCCAACCGCGACGTGGTCGAGGCGCAGCAGGCGCTGCTCGACGCGCAGAACTCGCTCATCCGCGAAAAGGTCGCCTACGAGATCGCGCGCCTGGGCCTCCTGAAGGATCTCGGGATCCTCTTGTTCATCGACGAGAAAGGCATGTGGAAGGAATGAAGAGCACGTTGGTGATCCTGGCGCTCGCCGCGCTCGCGCTGCTCGGCTTCAAGCTGTTCGGGGGCGCGGGGACCGGCGCGGGTGGCGTCGCCATCGCCGCCGAGGCGACCGCGCCCGCGCGCAGCGGCCCGCTCGTCATCGCGATCCGCGAGACCGGCTATTTGAAGGCCAAGAACTCGGTCAGCCTGCGCCCGCAGTTCCAGGGCGGCGCGGAGATCACCACGCTCGTCAAGGAAGGCAAATCGGTCGAGAAGGACGAGCTGCTGGTCGAGTTCGACAAGACGGCGCTGCAGACGCAGTACGACGACAAGACCAACCTGCTGCGCCAGTTCCGCACCGAGCTCTCCGCCGCGCAGGCCGAGCAGGCGATCCAGCAGCGCGACAGCGCCGCCGCGATCGAGAAGGCGCAGTTCGACCTGGAGGTCGCGCGCATGAAGCTCGAGCTGTACGAGAAAGGCGAGTCGCCCAACGAGTCGCGCAAGAAGCACCTGGCAGCCGAGAAGGCGCACTCCGAGCTCGAGCGCGCGCGCGAACGCTTCGACAAGGTGCCCGAGCTGCGCGAGCAGGGCTTTCTGACCAAGATCCAGGAGGAGGAGGAGCGCATCGCGCTGCGCGAGAAGGAGATCGAAGTCGAGAACGCCGACAAGGACCTCGAGCTGTACGAGAACTACACGGTTCCGATGGGACTCGCCGAGCACAAGAACGCGGTCAAGGACGCCGAGCGCGTGCTCACCAACGCGCAGGCGCACGAGGAGATCAACCTCAAGGAGAAGGAGGGCCGCATCGCCGAGACCGAGGGCAAGGTGCGCTCGATGGAGGCGCAGCTCGTGCAGCTGGAGAAGAACCTCGGCTACATGACGATCAAGGCGCCGCGCGCGGGTCTGGTCTACTACGGCGACCCGGGCGAGCCCTGGATGCACGACCAGGTCAAGGTCGGCACCCGCTTCAATCAGGGCAACACGATCATCACGCTGCCCGACCTGCGCGAGATGCAGGTGCTGATCCAGGTGCACGAGGCCGAGATCGACTCGGTCAAGCTCGACCAGCCGGTGCTCGTGACGCTCGAGTCGATCAAGGACCGCACCTTCCCGGCCAAGGTCACGCGCATCGGCGCGGTGGCGAATTCGAACTGGGGCAACCCCGAGAACAAGACCTTCGAGATCGAGATCACCATGGATCCGATCGAGAGCGAGCTGCGCGCGGGCACCACGGCCAAGGCCGAGATCCAGGTCGAGACCGTCCCCGACGCGTTGCAGGTCCCGATCCAGTCGGTCTTCGGCGAGGGCGACGCGCACTACGCGTTCGTCGCACGCGAACTCGGCTGCGAGAAGCGCGCGGTGAAGATCGGGAAGTGCAACAACCACTACGTGCAGGTGCTCGAGGGCCTGGCCGAGAACGAGCGCGTGCTGCTCTACGATCCGCGCACGGATGGCACCAAGGCCGGCGCTGACGAGCATGCGCCCAGCGCCTCGCAACCCGATCCTCCCACGAGCGCACAGGTCCACCAGCCTTGAGGCCGCCGATCGTCGAACCGCCGGCGTCGCGCGACTACGGCACGGCCGACGGCCGCGCGGCGTCGTGCTGCAGGGCATCGAGCTCACGATCCATCCAGGCGAGTTCGTCGGCATCGTCGGCGCCTCGGGTTCGGGCAAGACGACGCTGATGAACATCGTGGGCTGCCTCGACCGGCCCAGCGCGGGACGCTACGTGCTCGACGGCGAGGACGTCTCGACGCTCGACGACGACGCGCTCTCGCTCGCGCGCAACCGCTCGATCGGTTTCGTGTTCCAGTCCTTCCAGCTGATCCCGCAGCTCTCCGTGCTCGAAAACGTCGAGGTGCCGCTGTACTACGGCCGTCGCTCGCGCGCGACCAGACGCGCGCGCGCCAGCGAGCTGCTCGCCTCGGTCGGCCTCTCGCACCGCCTGCGCCACCATCCCGCGCAGCTCTCCGGTGGCGAGTGCCAGCGCGTGGCGGTCGCGCGCGCGCTGGCCAACGAACCCGCGCTGATCCTGGCCGACGAACCGACCGGCAACCTCGACACGCAGAGCGGCGAGGACGTGATGCAGCTGCTCTTCGAACTGCACCGTGCCGGCCGCACGATCGTGATGGTCACGCACAACCCCGAGATCGCCGCGCGCCTGCCGCGCGTGGTCGAGATGCGCGACGGGGCGATCCAGAGGGACAGCGGCGCGCTCGCGGAGGCCGGCAGATGAGACTCGAGGCCTTCGGGGAGGTCCTGCGCCTGGGCCTGGTGAACCTGCTGCGCAACAAGCTGCGCACCTTCCTGACCATGCTCGGGATGATCTTCGGCGTCGGCTCGGTGATCGCGATGCTCTCGGTCGGCGCGGGCGCGCGGCGCGAGATCCTGGCGCGCATCCAGAAACTGGGGATCAACAACATCATCGTGCACTCGATCAAGCCGCCCGAGGAGACCAAGACCGACACGCAGGAGGAGAACCGCTGGTTCGCGAAGTACGGTTTGCTCTTCGAGGACCGCGAGCTGCTCGAGGCGACCTGCCCATCGGTCGACCGCGTGCTCCCGATCAACCTGGTCAAGCAGCCCGTCTGGCTCGGCAGCCGACGCGTCAACGCGGCGGTGATGGGCGTGCTGCCCGAGCACCTCTCGATGTTCCACCTCGCGGTCGCGCGCGGCCGAGTGTTCAACGAAGTCGACGCACAGGAGCGCAAACAGGTCTGTGTCGTGCGCCGCGGCCTGGTGGAGGACCTGCAGCTGCTCGACGACCCGGTCGGGATGCAGGTGCACCTGGGGAACGAGTCCTACGAGATCATCGGAGTCCTGGCCGACGCGCGCTTCCGCTCGCACACGCGCGAGGCGCTGGCGATCGACGAGCACGCGCAGGACGTGTACATCCCGTACACGACCTCGATGCGCAATTTCGGCACGATGACCTACATCCAGCGCGCCGGAACACAGGAGATGTCCTCGGTCGAACTCGACGAGATGATCGTGGTCGCCAAGGAGACCTCGCTCGTGCGCACCACCGCGCGCATGATCGAGGCGGTGCTGCGCCACAACCACAAGAAGAAGGACTACGAGATCGTCGTGCCGCTGCTGCAGCTCGAGCAGCAGGAGCAGATCCAGTCGGTCTTCAACGCCGTGATGATCGTCATCGCCGCGATCTCGCTCGTCGTGGGCGGCATCGGCATCGCGAACATCATGCTGGCGACGATCACCGAGCGCACACGCGAGATCGGCATCCGGCGCGCGATGGGCGCGCGGCGCAACGACATCCTGCTGCAGTTCCTGACCGAGACGGCCGCGATCGGCGTGGTGGGCGGGCTGTTCGGCTGCCTGTTCGGCTTCGTCGCGGTGCGCGCGGTCGTGGCCTTCACGGGCTGGCAGGCGCTGACCGAGCCCTACTACGTGCTGCTCGCGCTCTCGATCTCGTGCCTGGTGGCGATCGCGGCGGGCATCTATCCCGCGCGGCGCGCGGCGCGCATGGACCCGATCGGCGCGCTGCGCTACCAGTAGCGGTGCACTAGTTGCCGCGTTCGACGCGCGTCATCAGCGCCGGGAGACGCACCGGATCGCCGGTGTCGGCGTAGCTCTCGCGGCCGCGCTGCACGTAGGCGTGCGCGGGCTCGCTCGCGGGCCGTGCGGGCAAGTGAAAGCGCTCGAGCAGCTCGCGGTCGCGCTCGGGGTCGACGATCTGCACGATGCGGCTGGCGACGTAGGGCCGTCGCGCGCTCTGCGCGAGCGCGATCGTGTCGCGCGCCCCGCGAGGGCCGACGATGGTCACGTGCACCGGCTCGTGGATCAGGAGATCGACTGCGCGCGCGTAGCCCGCAGTGAAGTGCCCGAAGCGTTTGTAGTCGCCGGCGAAGGACTCGAGCGTCTCGCGCGCCGTGTCGGCGTAGTCGTGCACGCCGCACAGGTGCGAGAGACGCAGCAGCGCCTCGGCCATGATCGAGTTCTCGAGGATCGAGCGGTTGCGCTTGCGCAGCCCGCCGTGCGCCGAGGGATCGTAGAGCGTGTCGTAGAAACCGCCGCCCGGGCTCGAGAGGTTCTCGATCGCGAGATCGGCGAGGCGCCGCGCAGGCACGAGACGCGTCGAGTCGCCCGTGTACGAATAGGCGTCGAGCAGCGCGCGCAGCGTACAGGCCTGGTCGGAGAGCAGCCCGGCGAGATGGTAGGTGCCATCCCAGTAGTGGTACATGCCGCGCGAGTCGTCGTAGAGCTCCTCGAGCAGGAAGGCGAGCACGCTCTCGGCGCTCCTCGCGTGCGCCTCGTCCTCGAGCACCGCCGCCGCCTTGAAGAGCGTCGAGACGGCCTGCGCGTTCCAGTTGGTGAAGATCGTCGAGTCGCAGGCCGGCGCGCCGTGCGCGCGGCGCTGGCTCAGCATCGGCAGGTGCGCGTAGGCCGGATCCGCATCCTGGCTGCCGCGGAACGCGTGCAACTCGCGGTCCCAGAGCGTCGTCTGCATCCAGGAGAGGATGCCCTCGGCCGTGCGCTTGAAGCTCTCGTCGCCGAAGGCCTGCCAGCCCTCGAGGTAGGCGAAGAGCCGCTGCACGTTCGAGTCGAGCATCTTCTCGTGGTTGGGCACGCTCCAGTCGGGCCGCGTCGCGTAGCGGTAGAAGCCGCCCTCGACGTGGTCGTGGATCTCGCCTTCCTGCATGCAGCGCAGCGTGCGCAGCACGAGCTGCAGCATCGCCGCGTCGCCCGTCTGCGACCAGCGGATCAGCGCGAAGTCGAGCGCCTCGGTCTGCGGGAACTTGTGCTCGCGGCCCCAGCCGCCGTAGGTCGGGTCGGCCGTCTCGAGGATCGTGTGCGCGACGTGCTCGACGATCTCCAGCGAGAGTCGCGGCGCGCCCTTCGCGGGCGGGGGCGCCTCGGCCGCCTGCTCGGCCTCGACCTCGGCGATGCGCGCGCGCGGATCGTGTCGCGGTGGCGCGTGTAGAAATCCGCGACGAGCTCGGCGCGCGCGAGCAGCGGCCCGGCGTCGAGATAGGTGTCGGAGGCGAGCGCCTCGCCGGCGTCATCGAGCCAGGCGAGCGTGGGCCAGCCGCCCTTGGAGTAGCGCGCGTCGATGTCCGGGCGGCGGTCCTTGTCGACCCGGATGCACACGAAGCGCTCGGCCAGCACGCGCTCGACGCGCTCGTCGGCCAGCACGGCCTGCTCGAGCTCGCGGCTGAAGCGGCACCAGCTCGCCTTGACGAAGAGCAATACGGGGCGCTGCTCCGCGCGTGCGCGTTCGAAGGCTTCATCCGACCACTCGAGCCACTCCAGCACGGCCGGAGGATAGGCCGCGGACGAGGCCGAAGTCTAGCGCGTGCTCGCGAGCGGGAACGGGCGCCGAAAACGCAGCACCAGGAATGCGAACAGCGGGGCGCAGGCGAGCTGCAGCCCGAGTGCGGATTCGCGCTGGATGCATCCGGCGACGAACGCGCCCGCGAAGAGCACGCGCACGGCCGAGAACCAGGCTTCGTCCTCGCCCATCCCGCCGGTCCAGGCCAGGCGGCGCAGGCTCTCGGCGAGCAGCAGCAGCGCGAGCGGGATCGAGAGCAGGGCGGAGGAGAGCAACGGCGCGCCGGAGGGTGTCAGTGCGAGCGCGTTCAGCGCGCAGGCGATCCAGGCGCCGGTCTGCGCCACGCGCAGCGAGATGCGCGCGTGTTGCCCCAGGCGCGAGTGCTCGATCCAGCGCAGCGAGAACGCGAGGCAGGCGCAAGCGGGCAGCGCGAGCTGCGGCGCGGGCAGGCACAGGGCGCAGACCGCGATCGGGCGGGCGGGGGCCCCGCGCGGCGCCCCGCCGCGCCGCGCGGGCGCGCGGGGGGGGCGCGCGCGCGGGCGCGGAAGCGGAGCACCGCGAGCGCGAGCACCGCAAAGCGGCGCGGACAGCGCCGCGACCGGGCAGCGAGAGACCAGCGGGGGCGCGACCAACCCGGGGCAGAAACGCGCGCGCGGGCCGCCCGCCGCCGCGCGCGGCCGGGGGGCGCAGCGCGGGCGCGGCGCCGGGGGCGCCGGCGGCGGGCGGGGGGGCCAGCAGCAGCGCCCGGCGGCGGGGCGCGCGGGGCGCGGCGGACGCGCCGCGCGCGCGCCCGGGCGGGGCGGGGGCGGGGCCGGCGCCGGGCGCGAGAACAGGCGGAGGCCCGGGCCCGCCGCGCGCGGGCGCGGGCGGCGGCCCGGGCGCGGCCCGCGGAAGCCCGCGCGCCCGCGCGGAGGGCGCCAGGCGAGGCGGGGGGCGGCCCGTCCACGAAAGAGCAGCGGCTCGCGCACGCCCTTCACCTCTCTACTCCGCCATCCTCGCCGCTGGCTGCTCGAGTTGCGCGAGTTGCACCGGCAGTCGGACGGATCCCACATCCAGCTGCGGGCACTGCGTGTACAACCCGTCGAGGTCGTAGTACTCGCGCGCCTCGGGCTGCAGCACGTGGATCACCACGTCGACGTAGTCGACGAGCACCCACCAGCCGAGATCGGTGCCCTCGGCCTTGCCGTGCTTCTCGCCCAGCGCCTTCAACTGCACGTGGATCGCGTCGTAGATCGCCTTCACGTGCGGGCGCGAGTGCCCGGTGACGATCACGAAGTAGTCCGCCACGCGCAGGTGCTCGGAAACGTCGTAGACGCGGATGTCGGTGCCCTTCTTCTGCTCGGCGACCCAGGCGGCCACCGCAGCGATCACTTTCGGTTCGATTGCGTTTCTCTCCAGATGGGGGATATTCGGCGTGGTCCGGCTGCGGCTCCTCTGCCGGAGCGCCTCGGACCTGCTCCGGATTCTAACCGCCCCGCGCCGGATCCGGGGCAGGCTCAGGCGCCCGGGGTGGCGGGCGGGGTGCTCCGGCGGCGGCGCACCGAGCGGATCCACACGAATCCGACCACCGCCACGACGACCGCGATCGCGACCCAGAGCATGAATTCGTGCACGCGGCGTTGCGCCTGGGCCTCGCCGAAGCGCTCGGTGACCCATTTCGCGGCGTAGATCGAGGTCGGGACCGAGATCAGGACCCCCACGGAATCCAGTACCAGGAAGCGCAGGAAGGACATCTTGAGCGTGCCCGCGATGAAGTAGCCGGGGATGCGCAGTCCGGGCAGGAAGCGGCAGGTGAAGATGGCCCAGTTGCCGTGCTCCGCGAAGCGCCGCTCGAAGCTCGCGAAGCGCTCGGGGTGCAGGATCTTCGAGACCCAGCGCAGTTTGAGGATCGAGAGGCCGTAGCGCTTGCCCAGCACGAAAGGCAGCGAATCGCCGAGCAAAATCCCGCTCGTGCACACGAGCGACATGTGCAGGAAGCTGAGGTGGTTCTCCGGGTTCGCGAGCATGATGCCCGCGGGGATCAGCGCCGCCTCTTCGGGCAGCGGCGCCCCCAGACCGCAGAGCATCAGGACGATCCACGGCCCCAGGTAGGGGAGGCGTCCGAAGATCTCGATGATGTCGATCGTGGCGAAGGCGACGGAAAGGAACACGCGCGGAGAATGCTAGCGGTCCAGGGCCGTCCGGGCACTAGCGATCGCGCATCGCGGCCTCGAGTCGGGCCGCCTGGCGCTGGCCGAGCGCGCGCGCGCGAGCGAAGGCCTGGATCGCGTGCTGCCGGAGGGCCTCCGCGCTCTCGGGCCAGGGCCGCTCCTCGTCGGGGATCTCGGCCCACATGGCGAAGACCCCGCCCTCGAAGACCAGGATCTCGCCCGGATCGGCGCTCTCCTTCTCCGCCCGCAGCAGCAGGTCGATCCCCGCGCGCGTCCAGCTCTCGCGCCGAGCGCGATCGGGCTCGCGCTCGGGCGAGGCGCGGTCGAAGAGCAGCCGGCTCGCGTAGCCGATCCAGGCCTGCGGGTCGGCGGGCGCGAGCTCGAGCGCGGCGTCCGCGCGCTCGCAGTACAGGCCGAAGTGGCCCGCGCGCAGCGCGAGATCGGCGCGCACCCACTGCGCGCTCGCCACGAGGCTCGCGAAGGGACCGACGAGGCGTTCGAGCACCGAGGGTCGCGCTGCGCCGCGCGGCTCCGCGCGCCAGGTGCCGAACACGATCGCGCCCGCGAGCGCGAAGCAGGCCAGGCCGAGCGCGCGCTCGAGCATGCGCGTGCGCCTCATCGCTCGCGCCTCCAACGCACCAGGCTCGCCGCGGCGAGCGCGAGCGAAAGCGCGCTGACCGCCGCGCTGCCCGCGCACTCGCGCGCGGAGGGCCAGGCGGGTACGCGGCCTTCGCGCAGCACCGCGAGCGCTCCGCCCAGGCCCGAGAGCGGCCACACGCCCGTGTCGCTGCCCAGCGCGACGAGCGCGAGCGCGAGCAGGGCAAACAGCCCGCTCGAGGGCGAGAACCAGCCCGAGACCGCCAGCGCGAAGGCGAACAGGCTGGCCGCGTCGAGCATCAGGCGCGCGAGCAGCGCGAGCGAGGCCGCGCGCTCGCTCGACTCGGGCAGCCACACGCGCGCCGCGGAGGCGTCGTGGTAGACGCGCAGGCCCGGCTCCGTGCAGGCCAGCCGCAGCTCGGCCCGCGCGGGGACGGCGGGGCAGGCCAGCTCGAGATCGCCGCCGGTGCCGACCGACTGCTCGCGGCGCGCGAGCTCGGCGCCGCCCGCGGGATCGCGCAGCACGGCGAGCACGCGCGCGTCGGGGCCGCCGCTCGCGAAGGCGAAGCGCAGCCGCAGGTGCGAACCGGCGGGCAGCGCGCCGCAGTCGAGCACCTCGCCGCGCGTGCTCCCGAATTCGAGCCAGCCGCCCTCGCCACGGATCGCGCGCGGCCCTTCGCTCCAACTCGCGAGTCCGCGGCCCGCGCTCAGTTCCACCGCCACCGCGCTCGCGAACGCGAGCAGCCCGAGTGCGAGGAGCAGCCCGAGCCAGGTCGAGAGCAGCAGCGCGAGCGGGTTTGCCGCGCGCGGCGCCAGCCAGTCGACATCGCGCCGGCGCCAGCCCGAGAGCGTGCCCAGCGCCTGCAGCGCGATCCAGGAGAGGCCGAAGAGCGCGGCGAGCGACCAGCCCGCGTTGCGCAGCGCGCCGTGCTCCCACAGCGGCGCGAACTCCTCGCCCGCGGCCAGGCGTGCGCTGCCTGAGATCGAGCTCGTCGCGAGCACCCAGGCGAGCAGTCCCGCGCCGACGAGGCAGGGCGCGGGCCGCAGCGCGCGCACGAACGCGAGACGCACGAGACCGCGCAGGATCATCCCGCGTGCGCCGAAACCGGTGGGGTGCGGTAGAGCTCGAGCAGGCTGCGGCCCGCGAGCAGCTCGCGGACGCCCCCGCGCAGCGCGATACGGCCGCCGAGGATCACCGCCATCTCGCTCGCGTGGTCCGTGAAATCGCCCGGCAGGTGCGAGGCGATCACCACCGCCGTGCCGCGCGCACGCGCCTCGCCGAGCAGCGTGCCGAGCACCTCGAAGCCCTGGGCATCCAAGCCGGCGGTCGGCTCGTCGAGCAGCAGCAGTTCGGGCGCGTGCAGCCAGCTCTGCGCGAGTCCGAAGCGCCGCAGCATGCCGCGCGAGAAGCTGCCGAGCCGTTTGCGCGAGGCGTGTTCGAGGCCGACGAGCGCGAGCAGGCGCGCGCTCTCGCGCTGTGCGAGCTCGCGCGGCATGCGCGCCAGCGCGCCGCACAATTCGAGCATCGCGCGCGCGGAGAGCTCGGGCGGGAAGGGCGAGTCCTCGGGCAGATAGCCCACGCGCCGGCGCACGGCCGCGTCCGCGACGCTGCCGCCGAGCACGCGCAGTTCTCCAGAACTCGCGCGCTCGACGCCCGCGACCAGGCGCAGGAGCGTCGACTTGCCCGAGCCGTTGGGGCCCGCCAGGCCGAGCACCGCCCCGCGCGCGAGCGAGAGGTCGAGGCCGCGCAGAACTTGTGTGCGGCGCAGTCCGAGCAGTGCCGGATAGCCGGCGACGAGCTGGCGGATCTCGAGGGCGGGAGTGTCCAAGCCCGACTAGGGTAGCGTCCGCTCGACGAAGGACTGCACGCGAGCCTGCCACTCCGGCCGCGTGAGGTAGCTCGGGCCGTTGTGGGAACCGGAGGTCTCGAGGAACTCCTTGGGCTCCGCGGCGGCGGCGAACAGGCGCTGGGCCTGCTCGATCGGGATCACCTCGTCCTGCGGGCTGTGGATCACGAGCAGCGGCGCGCCGATGTGCCCGATCTTCGCGAGGCTGTCGTAGTGCACGCGCAGCAGCAGCCGCACCGGCAGCCAGGGATAGTGATACGCGGCTGCGTCCGCGAGCGAGCTGAAGGTGTCGTGGAGGATCACGCCGGCGCTCTTGACCTCGGTGGCGAGCTCGACCGTGATGCCGCCGCCGAGCGACTCGCCGTAGAGCAGGATGCGCCCGGGTGCGAAGCCGCGCGACTCGACCAGCTCCTTCCACGCCGCGCGCGTCGGCGTACGTGCCCGCCTCGCTCGGCGAGCCGCTGGAGAGGCCGTAGCCGCGGTAGTCGTAGAGCAGTACAGCGACGCGGCGTGCGACGAAGAAGCGCGCGAGCCCGAGGCGGTCCTCGATCGTGCCCGCGTTGCCGTGCGAGAGCAGCAGTGCGCCGCGCGGCTCGCCCTGGGCGGGCAGGAACCAGGCGTGCAGCTGCACTCCGTCCTGCGTGGCGAGTCGGAGGTCCTCGAACTCGAGGTTCGCGCCGCGCGGCGTCGTGCCGCGGTCCTCGCCGGGGAACCAGATCAACTGCGACTGGCACGCGCCGAGTAGCGTGCAGGCGCCGAGATAGGCGAGTGCGCCGACGCGCAGGACGAGCAGTGCGAGGCGTCGGGCGCGGGAAGGCATGGGGGATGAGCGTAGGAGCTGTGCATCGACTCGCCAAGTCGCGCTCCGCGCAGTACGCTCTCTCCTTCGATGGCCCGCCTGTACGTCCTCTCCGGCCCGGATCTGGGCAAGAGCTTCGAGGTCGCTCCGGGCGCGACGCTCGGGCGCTCGACCGACTGCGCCGCGATGCTGCGCGACGCGTCCGTCAGCCGCCACCACGCGCGCCTGGAGTGCCGCGGCGGAACCTGGAGCGTCGTCGACCTCGACTCGCGCAACGGGCTCGTGTTCGCCGGTGTGAAGACCGCGCGCGCCGAGCTCGCAGACGGCGCGGAGTTCCAGCTCGGCGAAGTGCAATTGCGCTTCCGCTCGAGCGTCGGCGACCTGACGATCGTCTCGGACGCGCCGGATCCGACGCCGGCACCGGCACCGGCACCGGCACCGGCTCCCGCACCGCGAGCGGCACCCGCTGCCGCGCCCGTCGAGGATGAGATCGTGCTCGAGGGAGAGTGGTCGGAGCCTCCGCCGCCGGTCGTGCGCGAGACGGCCTCCGCCTATTCTCCCGGAGCCGTGCCCACGCGTGCGCCGCTGCCCGCGCAGGCGCCTTTCCCCAAGCCCGCGAATCCCTCCCCCGAACTCGTGCGCACGGCGCGCGTGAAGTCGAGTGCCACCGGCCGCGGCCTCGAGCAGCGCGAGCGCGGCGTGCTGCAGTTCAGCAAGTCGCAGGCGCACGGCGGCTTCTTCCAGGAAGATCTCGCACAGCAGCCCTGGTATCTGAAGCTCGGCGTCTGGTTGCTCGCACTCGCGCTCTTCGCGCTCGTCGGCTGGGCTGCGTTCCACGCGTCGAGCTTCTTCAAGGCCAAGGTCGTCGGCACGCAGGACGAGAGCGCTCCAAGCGGCGATCGCTGAGCGCGCTCGCGCTCGTGTCGCATGCATGGGTCGAAGTCCATGCGACTTTCACGCATTGAGACGTATGCGCTCACGCTCGCCGGCGTCCTACGTAGACTCGGAAGTCGGAGCGCGCACGGCGCCCGGCTCGCAGCGTCGAACTCGAGAGAAAGAGATCGAATCATGAGTAACACGAGCCTGAACAATCCTGAGCTGTCGAACGCGACTCGTCGCAGCACTGTGGAGAATCTGTCGAACGTCAAGGACTCCGTGGCCGAACTGGTGCACGGAGAGAAGGAGCGCGTCCAGAACGTCTGGGCGCGCGGAAAAGAGAAGGCCCTCGCCAGTGAGAAGCGTCTGGAGCACTACGTCAGCGAGAATCCCGTCAAGTCGGTGATGATCGCCGTCGGCACCGGCGTCGCGCTCGGCTGGATCCTGGGACGCAAGCGCTGAGGTCGGCCATGCTGGCTGAGCGCATCTCCGGCATCGTGGATCAGCTCCTGCACACTGCGGAGCTGCACGCGGAGCGCGCACGCCAGGCCTTCCTGCGCAAGGCGGTCTCGCTGGGCTTGCTGGCCGCAGGTGGCCTGGTGCTTGCGACGATCGCGCTCTACGCGGCCTGGCATTTCGCGCAAGGCGTCACGCAGGGTCTCGCTGCGATCTCGGGCCAAACGTGGCTCGGCGATCTCCTGGGCGGGGCCCTGCTTTTAGCACTCACGCTCGGTGGCGCGGCCCTGGTCGTGCTGGGGTCACGCCGGAGCAAGCGGCTCGAGCGCGAGGAGCACGAATCCCTCGAGGAACTGAAGCGATCGGCGAGCGCTCTCGGCGAGGAGCTGGTGCAGGCGACCGAGTTGCGCGAACACGTGCGGGCGCATCCCTACGTGTCGCTCGGCGCAGCCCTCGCGGTCGGAGCAGCCGCTGCACCGCTCGTGCGCGGTTCCTTGCACGGACTCGGGCCCCTCGCGCGCTCGGCTCTCAAGAGCGTGCCAGGAATGCTTCCCAACCTTCCACGAGCGAGCGCGCCGAAGCCTCCCACGAATAACGGCGTGGCACGGCCGCGTCCGGCGGCGGATCCCTGAGCGCGGCGCGGATCGCTTCTGCGCAGGCGCGCGCGTCGTCGGGCGCGAAGCTGCGCACGAGCGCGCCGGCGACCTCGAGGTGCGCGGGGATGCGCGAGAGCGCGACGCCGCAGCCGGCGCGCAGGGCCTCGAGCACACCGATGCTGAAGCCCTCGATGCGCGCGGGGAAGACCGCCAGCGCGGCGTGCGCGTAGAGCGCGGGCAGCTCGCGCTCCTCGAAGGGGCCGAGGAAGCGCGCGCGCGTTGCCAGGCCGAGTTCGCCTGCGAGCGCCCCCAGACGCTCGCGTTCGCGGCCCTTCGAGGCGCCCGCGAAATCCACGCCGGGCAGCTCGGGGTCGAGCGCGAGCGCGCGCAGCACGAGCTCCTGGTTCTTGCGCGGCTCGAGGTGTCCCAGGCACAGCAGGCGCGCGCCGGCCTGTGCCGCGCGCGGCAGCGGCTCGAAGTGGTCGGCTGCGTTGGAGACGACGCGCACGCGAGCGGGATCGAGCCGGAAGCGCTCGAGGAGCTCCGCGCGCACGCACTCCGAGACCGTGAACACGCCGCGCGCGCGCCGCAGCGCGCCCGCGAGCGCCGAAGCGGCGAAGATGCGCCGCGCCTCGACGTGGCGCAGGTCGTGCAGCGTCAGCGTGAAGGGCACGCGCAGTCCGCGCGGAGCCGGCAGGTGGCCGGTGTGCACGAGATCGAAGCCGCTCGCACGCCGCAGCGCGCGCGACTCGAAGGCAGCGCGCACCAGCACCGGGCTCGCCGGGACGTCGCTCGGGATGCGTTCGATGCTCGGCGGCAGGGGGAAGGCGATGGGCGTGCGTCCTTCGAGCACCGCCAGAGCGCCGCCGCGCGCCTCGAGCAGCGCCGCCGCGCGCGGCAGGAGCTCCGCGTTGTGCCGGCGCACGCCACCCGCGGGTTGTCCGAATACGCTGCCGCAGACGAGCACGCGCGGGGCGCTCACCGCAGGATCTCCGCCCACAGCTCCTCGATGCCCGCCGCGGTACGGTTCCACGAGACCCCGCGCGCGCGCTCGACGCCTTTCGCGCGCAACTCCGCGCGCTCGCCGCGCGCGTGATCGATCGCGCTGGCGACGGACTCGGGGCTCTCGGGGTCGACGCGCAGCCCCGCAGGGCCCGCGACCTCCGCCTGCGCGCTGTCGCGCGGCACGATCACCGGCGTGCCGCAGGCCATCGACTCCAGCACCGGAAGGCCGAAACCCTCGGAGTGCGAGAGCAGCGCCGTCGCGATCGAGGAGCGATAGTGCAGCACGAGCTCCTCCTCGTCGAGGTGCTCGCGGTAGAGCAGCTTCACACCGGCGGCGCGCGCACGCAGCTCGCAGCGCTCGAACTCCGCCGTGCGCGGGCCGGTCACGACCAGCGTCGGCCGCTCATCGAGCCAGGCGACGCCGTCGATCACCGCGGCGAGCCCCTTCTTCGCGCGCGAGGCGCCCGGGCAGAAGATCACCTGCACGCGCTCGAGCAGCGCCGGTCCGAAGGGCGCGCCGACACCCCAGGGGATGACCCTCACGCGCGCGCGCCCCGGCAGCCACCGCGCGCGCAGGTCGCGCGCGGTGTACTCGGTAGCCGTCACGACCGCGTGCGCGCGCAACGGACCGACCCAGTTCCAGAAGCGGTGCGCGAGGTCCGCGTTCTCGACCACGCCGTGCAGCCAGGGCAGCTCGTGGATCGTCTGCACGCGCGCGCCCGGACCACGCAGCGGGAAGGCCGAGAGGAAAGAGTGCAGCCCGTCGAGCTCCGTGGCGGCCTGCGGGAGCTCGTGCGCGCGCCAGCTGCGCAGCTTTGCGCCCTCGGGCGGAGCGAGGCGTACGACCTCGACGCGGCCGCGGCGCTCGAGCGCGGCGACGGTCTCGCGCACCACGCGCACGATTCCGGGCGGGTGGGGCCGATGCAGCGGAGAGACGTCGAAACCGATGCGCACGGCGCGTAAGGTAGGCACGCGCGTGGCCGAGGCGAAGCATCCACTGCGGATCGGGATCTTGATCGACCGCTGGGACCCCTCCCGCGGCGGGGCGGAGGCCGCGCTGGCCGAGCTCGCCGAGGGCCTCGAGGCGCGCGGGCACGCGGTGCTCGCCTTCGCCGCCGAGGGGCCGGCCAAGGGCAGGCCCGCGCAGGAGCGCTGGCGGCGTGTGCGCCCGGCGTGGTCGCTCGGCCGTTCGCGCGGGGAGAAGCTGCTCGCCCGGGCACTCGACGAGGCCGCGCGCGAGGCGGGCTGCGACGTGCGCATCGGCCTGCGGCACCTGTTCGAGACCGACCTGTGGTGGCCGCACGGCGGCTGCCACCGCGCGACGCTGCGCGCGCTCGGGAAGCCGCTGCGCGGGCGTCACCGCGTGTTCGTCGAGCTCGAGGCGCGCATGGCGCGCAGCGCGCGGCGCGTCGCCTGCGTCTCGCGCCTGGTGCTCGAGGAGGTGCTCGCGGAATACCCCGAGCTGCGTGGCCGCGCGGTGCTCGTCGGAAGCGCGCTCGACCTCGAACGCTTCCACCCGCGCGAGCGCGCGACGAGCGGCGCGGCGCTGCGCGCGTCGCTGGGGATCGGCGCAGACGAGCCGCTGATCGGCTTTTCCGCGCGCCAGCCGCGGACGAAGGGGCTGTCCGTGCTGCTCGAGAGCTTCCGCGCGCTGCGCGCGGCCGGCTCTGGCGCGACGCTGCTCGTCGCGGGCTCGGCGGTGCGCGCCGAGGAGCATGTGCGCGTGCTGCGCGAGGTCGATCCGGTGGCCTTCGCGGCGGCATGCGACCTCGTCTGCCTGCCTACGCTGCGCGACACCTTCGGGCGCGTCGTCGCCGAGGCGCTCGCCTGCGGCACGCCGGTCGTGACCACGGCACGCGCGGGCGCTGCGGAGCTTCTCGCGCGCCCCGAGCAGGGCCGCGTGCTCGGCGACCCGCGGGACACGGCGGCCCTGACCGAGGCGCTCGCGGAGGGCCTCGCATTGCGGCCCGGGCGTGAACTCGTGCGCGAGGCGGCGCTCGCCTGCGGTCGCGAGACCTGGCTCGACCGGATGGAGGCGCTCTGCCGCGAATGCGCAGCGGGCTCGAACTCGGATTCCCCCCGCAGCCGCTCGATCGCGTAGAATCCGACTTGCCCCCAGCTCTTCCAGGAGCTTCCCGTGGAAGTCGCCACCCAGTATTTCCAATCCACTCAGGACTACGAGATCGCAGCCTTTCTGCTGCTCGTCTTCGTTTTCGAGCTCTGGGAGCACTCGCGTCCCGCGCGGCGCATCGACCGCTTCGCCGACTTGCGCCTGGACCTGCTCTCCTTTGGTTTCGCGCTGCTCGTGAATCGCGGCTGCAACCGTGCGATCAACGGAACGATGGACGCGCTGCTGCCCGAGGTGGCGCTGAACTCGCTGCACGCGATGGCCGCGCTGCCGACGACGGTCAAGATCCTGGGCTCGCTCGTGCTGGCGGACTTCACCATCTATTGGCTGCACCGCGCGCAGCACAAATACGACGTGCTCTGGCGCACGCACGCCTGGCACCACTCGGTCGAACGCCTGTACTGGTTCTCGGGCTTCCGCACGAGCCTGGGCCATTCGCTGATGAACAACATCCCGCAGGCGGCGATTCCGCTGTTCCTGTTCCAGATGACGCCGATCGAGGCGGGGATCGCGTATTCGATCGGCCTCTTGATCCAGTTCTGGGAGCACACGAACGTCAAGGTGAACCTCGGGCCGCTCGCGTACGTCTTCATCACGCCCGACTACCACCGCGTGCACCATTCGGCGAACGAACTCTGCCGCACCAACTTCGGCGGCACGTTCAGCCTGTGGGACCGCGCTTTCGGAACCTACACCGACCCCAAGACCGTCCCAGAAGACACGCCGCTCGGCCTGGGAGAACAGATCCAGCCGCGCAAGATCCCCCGCATGCTGCTGGGGGTCTGACGGAGATCCCGTCTCCGACCGCATCACCCCACACCCGCTTCCACCTCTGCGCCGCCTGTCGTAGCCCCCGCGACAGGCAGCCGCCGCTTGGCTCGCCTTCCCTTTGCACTGCTGCTGCTCGCAGTCTGCGTCGCGCTTTACGCCGCGATCGCCGGACTGCCGTTCTATTCAGAGGACTTCACGCAACTGCAGGAGAAGGCGCGCATCGCGAGCGTGTGGCAATCGCTCGACCTCACGCTCGATCCGCTGCGACCTGCGCAGCACTTGGCGTACTACCTGCTCTCGCACTGCGCGGATCCCGATCCGGCCTGGCTGCGGGCGCTGGCGGTGTTGCTGCACGCGGGCTCGGTGCTGCTGGTCGTGCGCCTGGGGCGCGCGCTCGGACTGGAGGAAGGAGCGGCGCGGATCGCGGGCGTGCTCTTCCTCATCTTTCCGTGCGTCAAGGTGGTCACGTGGGGGGCGGCCATCTCGAACCCCCTGCGCGTGTTCTTCATGCTCGGCGCGCTGGTCGCGTTCGCCGAGCGGCGCACCTGGCTCTTCTGGGGCGCGTACTTCCTGGCCTTCTTCTCCTACGAGTCCTCCCTCAGCCTGCCGCTGCTGATCGCGCTGCTCGCCTGGGCGTTGCGCGAGCCCGAGCGGCTGCGCACTCGGAGCTTTGCAGCCTGCGTCGGCGTCACGCTCGGCTATGTGCTCTTCGTGGTGCTGCGGCCACAGCGCTACGACACGCTCAAGCCGCTCGATTCGATCCCCGCCAACGTGGTCAAGGCGCTGCTGGCGATCGCGCCGGAGTCGGTGCGCATCCCCTGCATCGAGGGCATGCGCGGGCAGGGCGGAGCGCTCGCGATCGGCCTGGGCATCGCGCTCTTCGCCACCTGGTGCGCGCTCCCGATCTGGGCCCTCATGCGCGGCGATCGCGGCGTGCGCTTCGTCGTGATCGCCATCGCGGCCGACTTCATCCTGCCGATCATCGGTGCGGGTTTCGTGCCGCGCTACGGATACCTCGCGGGCGGTCTCGCGTCGATCGGCCTCGTGCTCGCGACGCGCAATGAGCGGACGCTCGTGCGCAGGCTCGTCCTGTGCATCTGGATGTTCGCCTGGGGGCACGATTCGCTGGTCGACCTGCGCGAGTACCGCGCGGCGGGCACGCTCCAGCAGCAGGTCCTCGCTCAGCTGCGCGCGGAGCGCGCGAGTGCAGGGCCCGGCCAGATCATCGCCACGATCGATCTGCCGGACATGGCGGGCAGCGAGCGCGACCTGCCGCTCTTCAACTGGGGCCTGGAGGAGTGTCTGCGCCGCGCCGGGATCCCTGGGCCATGGGTCTTCTGGCGCACGCGCGCGTTCGCGACCGGGACCGACGTCTCGCCGCTGCCTCCGGGGCACATCCCGCGCATGACCTCCCAGGGCGTGCGCGTGCTGCAGTTCCAGCCCGAGGGGGCCGGCGGCCCAGGCCCGCTGCGCCGGCTGTGAGCCGCGCGGGTAGCGGTGGAACCTGCGCGCCCCGCCAGCGAAGATGTGCGCATGGACCCTGGCAAGCTGTGCATCCTCGTGACGGGCGGAACCTTCGACAAGGACTACCTCGAGATCGAGGGGCGGCTCCACTTCCGCGAGTCGCACGTGGAGGAGATGCTGCGCCTGGGGCGCAACCGCCTCGACGTCCGTGTGGAGACCTTGATGCTGATCGACAGCCTCGAGATGACCGACGTCCACCGTGCCCGGATCCTCGAAGCCTGTCGCGCCGCGCCCGAGCCGCGCATCGTGATCACGCACGGGACGGACACGATGGCGCTCACGGCGCAGACCATCGGCGCGGCTGCACTGCCGAAGACGGTCGTCCTCACGGGCGCGATGGTGCCCTACACCTTCGGGAGCTCGGATGGTCTGTTCAACCTCGGCAGCGCGCTGGCATTCGTGCAGGCGCTGCCGCGCGGCACGTACGTGGCGATGAACGGGCGCTGCCTGGGCTGGGAGCGGGCGCACAAGAACCGCAGCACGGGCGTGTTCGAGGAGGCGTGAGCCGATGTTCGACCGCCACGACGCGCTGGAGCTGTTCGAGTACGACCGCTGGGCCACCGGGAGGATCGCGGAGAAGCTCGCGGGCCTTGCGCAACCGCATGCGCAGGCCGAACGCATCCTCGCGCACGTCGTGGGCGCGCTGGAGGTGTGGCACGCGCGCGTGGCGGGCGGCGAGTCCAAGCCGCTCGCGGTCTGGCCCGAGGGAGTTGCGCTCGCGCAGTTGCGCGCACGCTTCGAGGCGGTCTCCGGCGCCTGGCGCGCGCGGCTCGAGCGCGCGGACGCGAACGAGCTCGCGCGGCGCGTCGAGTTCAAGAACTCGAAGGGCGAGGTATGCGCGGATCGCCTCGACGACATCCTGCGTCACATCGTGAACCACGGCACGCACCACCGCGGGCAGATCGCGCAGCTCCTGCGCGTGGCGGGCGAGCTGCCCGAGACGCTCGACTTCATCGTCTGGCGCAGGCAACAGCGCGCGGCGAGCGCGCCGCGCAAGCCAGCCTGGAAGCAGTTCGTGATCGAGTCGCGCTACCTCGCGGACCTCGCGCGCATCGACGAGAAGCTGCTCGCGCACCGCGCGCACCTGGAGACGGGCTTTCAGAGCGGGATGCTGCTCGCCTCGGGTCCGCAGGTGCCGCGCTCGGGCGGGATGATCCTCGCGCGCGCGAGAGAGCGGAGGGAGATCGAGGAGTTCCTGGCGCGGGATCCCTTCGTGCTCGCGGGGATCTCGGAGTACCGCGTGGTCGAATTCGAGCCGGTCAAGCAGGCGCCGAGCTTCGCGGGCTGGGCGATGGGGGAGTGAGGGACGCCGCTAGGGTATAACGTCGTCCATGCGCCTCCTCGCTGCCCTGCTGCTCCTCCTCACGTTCTCCTCCTGCTTCCTTTCGCGCTCGACGACCAACGAGCCGCTGCGCAAGAAGCAACTCGAGCAGCTGCACGCCGGCACGACCACCGCGAAGGAAGCGATCGAGATCCTCGGCGCGCCGACCGAAGTCATCCAGCTCGGCACGCGCTCGGCCTACCGCTACGACTTCACCACGCTGAAGCGTGCGGGCTTCTCGATCATCATCCTCTCGTTCCTGAACGAGGACACGCGCGCCGACCGCGCCTGGCTCTTCTTCGACGCGCACGACGTGCTCACGCACGTCGGCAGCACGCTCGAGGGCAACGAGGCCGAGTACGCGATGCCCTGGCAGGACGTCCATGGCGATTAGCCCGCGACTCGCGCTCGCGCTGCTCGCCGCGCTCGGCTGCGGGAGCTGCCTGACGGGCGGCTACTACCGCACGCAGATGTTCGGGCCGGTCGCGCACGAGCAGGTCGTCGGGCTCGTGCCGGGCAAGGCGACGCTCGACGACGCGCTCAAGCAACTCGGCGCGCCGCTCTACGTCTGGGAGTGGAAGGGCGAGGGCACCGCACTCGCCTGGGGCTGGCGCAACCAGGCGCGCTGGGGCTTCGCGCTCAGCGTGCCGGTCGGGGGCCGCAATTCGGCCTCGTTCAGCTACGACAAGATCGCGCTCGATCTGCCCGGCGCGGTGCTCTTTTTCGAATCGGACGGCGTCCTGGTCGAGTCGCGCGAGGGGCAACTCGCGGACATCCAGGCGCAGACGAGCGTCAAACGGCCTGCAGCGGTGCCCGAGAACGCGCCGTGAGCACGACGCGCGCGACCTGCCCGCTCGATTGTCCCGATGCGTGCGGCGTGCTCGTGCACACGAACGCCGACGGGCGCTTCGAGAAGCTCACGGGGAATCCCGAGCACGGCTGGTCGGCGGGCCACCTGTGCTCGAAGACGATGAGCTACGGCGAGATCGTGAACGGCGGCGAGCGACTGCTGCGGCCGCTCGTGCGCCGTGGCGGCAAGAAGAGCGCGCCGCTCGAGCCCGCGAGCTGGGACGAGGCGCTCGCGCGCATCGTCGAGCGTGTGAAGCCGCTCGCGGGGCCCGAGATCCTGGCGCTGTGGTACGCGGGCACGATGGGCCTCGTGCAGCGCAAGTTCCCGCTGCGCACGCTGCACGCGCTCGGCGCGACGCTGCACGACGGCGGCGTGTGCGATGCGACCTCGACCGCGGGCTACGAATGCGTGCTCGGCCGCTGCCTGGGGCCGGATCTCGAGGCGGAGCTCGAGGACTGCGATCTGCTGCTCCTGTGGGGCTGCGAGGCGGTGCGCACGAACCAGCACCTGCTCCCGCGCATCCAGCGCCTGTGCAAACGCGGCGTGCCGGTGATCGCGATCGACATCTGGCGCAGCGACACGATCCGCAAGCTCGAGCTGTGGGGAGGGCAGGGCCTCGTGCTGAAGCCCGGCAGCGACGCGATGCTCGCGCTGGCGCTCGCGCGCATCGCTTTCGAGCTCGGTTTCGCCGACCGCGAGTTCCTCGCGACGCACTGTGCGGGTGCAGAGGAGTTCGAGGCGCACGCGACGCGCGCGCACGATCTCGAGCAGTGCCAGGCGGCGACGGGCCTGGATCCGCAGGCCGTCGCGGGGCTCGCGCTGCTCCTGCGCAGCGCGCGCAAGCCGATCCTGAAGACCGGCGTGGGCTTCGCGCGCCGGCGCAACGGCGCGATGAGCATGCGCGCCGTGTGTTCGCTCGCCGTGGTGCTCGGACACGGGAATCGCGTCCACTACGAGAGCTTCGCGCACTTCGGCCTGCCCGAGGACTGGATCGTGCGGCCCGATCTGCGTCCGATGGGATCGAGCGCCGCCACCGTGCCGCAGGTGCAGCTCGGCAAGCAGCTCGACGAGGGCCGCTACCGCGCCGTCTTCGTCTGGTGCCACAACCCGGCCGTCGTGCTGCCCGATTCGCTGCGCGTGCGCCGCGGCCTCGCGCGCGAGGACGTGTTCACGGTCGTGCACGAGCACGTGTTGACCGAGACGGCCGAGCTCGCCGACGTCGTGCTGCCTGCGACGACCTTCGTCGAACACGAGGACATCTACCGCAGCTACGGCCACAGGCGCCTGCAGTGGACGCGGCCGGGCGCCGTCGCGCGCGGCGATACGAAGAGCAACGTCGAGTGCTTCCGCGCGATCGCCAAGGCGCTCGAGCTGCCGCGCGAGTGCTGGGAACACGATGCGCACCAGCTCGTCGAGGGCTTCCTCGAGGCCAGCCGCGCGCGTGTGAGCGCGGAGGAGCTCGCGGCGCTGCGCGAGGGGCTGCCGGTCAAGCTGCACCAGCAGATGGTCCAAGGCTGGGGCACCCCGAGCGGCAGGATCGAGCTCGCGAATCCGGAACCCGCGCACTACGTCCCCGACGACGGCGCGGGCGGGAAGGGCCCCTTCCAGTTGATCAGCGCGCCGTCCGTCGCGACGCACAACAGCACCTATCTCTACAGCAGCCGGCACCTCGCAAAGGCGGGCAAGCCCGTGTGCCACCTGAACCCCGCGGATCTCGCGCGGCTCGGTGCCACCGAGGGCGCACGCCTCGTGCTCTCGAACGCGCAGGGGAAGATCACGCTGCCCGCGAGCGCGGACCTGAACGTGCCGCTCGGCTGCATCCGCGTCGACGGCGTGCTCAGCGGCCGCGACGTGCCCGAGAGGGTCGGCATCAACGCGCTCGTGCCGCCGGCGCTCTCCGACATGGGCGACGGAAACGTGCTCTACAGCACCCGCGTGGACGCGTACCCGGCGCCCTGAGAGGTCCGACTGCGCAGGGCGCGGCACCTTGCTAGAATCTCGCGCATGCTCGCCATCCAAGGTCGCGCGTTGAACAAGAAGGAGCCGCTCTTCCCTGAGTTCACGATCCAGCTCCCGCCCGAGGTCGAACGCGGCGCTTCCGGAATCACGCTGCGCGCGCTGCTGGCCGATATCGTGCGGAACGAGGTCGAAGCCTTCGACAAGCGCCAGTCCGAGCGACGCTTCTTGCGCACGCTCACCGAACGCCAGATCCAGGCTGCGGCGCAGAAGGGTCGGATCACGATGGGCGAGAGCGAGGTGCCGCGCGTGGCGGTCGACACGGACGTCTCGATCGCCACGGCCTGCCAGGCCTTCGAAGACGGGCTGTTCCTCGTCTTCCTGGACGAGGTCGAGCACAAGCAGCTCGACGCGCAGGTCTTCCCCAAGCCGGACAGCTGCCTGATGTTCGTGCGGCTGTCGCTGCTCGTCGGGAGCTGAATACTCACCCCGGAGGAGGCCAAGCAGCGCCTGGCCGAGGTTCGCGTCGCCGATGCCGATGCGCGGATCCACTCGCGTGTCGAGGTCCTGCCGGAGAAGCTGCGCGAGAGTGGGCTGCGGTTGTTCGACTCGCGGACCGGCTCACTCCGGGCGAGCTACTACGGATCCAGCGAGGACCGCCGCCTGATCGGGGAGGTGCTTGACGCAGCCACTGCCCGCGACCGACGCGAGTTCTTCGCGGCCTTCTTGCCAAGGCTCGCCGACGACCTCGAGCGAGCCTGGAACGTGCTGGCCCGCGGGCCCTACGCTTGGAGCGAGGGACGGCGCGCATTTCGCGCTCCGAACCATCCGCGGCTCTCGCGCGGCGCGCGCGCCGACTGGCTGCTCGGGACGCTCTCCTCGTGCACGCCCTTCGAGCAGGACGCGCTCTGGTTCGCGAAGTGGGCTGATCACCTGGGCGGCTGGAGGGGCGGTCTTGGAGCCCTGCTCGCGTGTGTGATCGACGCCGGAGGTGCGCGCGGGGACGAGGTCCTCGCCACGCTGACCGCGGCTCTCGAGGGCCGTCACGAGATCGCAGCGATCGGCCGACAGTCGATCCGCGCGCTGGCCTCCTGTGCGAGACCCGAGGCGTGGAGCACGCTCGAAAACCTGCTGCTGCGTGCGCAGCGCGAGGAAGGCCTGCGCCAGGTGATCCTCGAATCCGTGGACCTCGCGCACCCCGAGTGCTTCGCGCGCGTCCTGCGCATGATCGCCGAGAACGACCTGGCGCGTTTCAGCTCGGTGGCGCGCGCGGTGGACGTCTGGTTCGGCATGGGCTGGGATTCCGAGGCGGTGCGGCAGGTGAGCTCTGTGGCCGAGCGCGCCGCGCGCTGGATCCCCGACTGCGGCGCGCGCAATGCGGCGATTGACTCGGGCGTGGCCGAAGACGTGTACATCGGATTGCACCTCGACGCCTTCGAGGATGCCGTCGCAGTCGTCCACCGCGCGCAGCCGCTGCTCCGGCACTCCTCACACGAAGTGCGTTACGCCGCCGCACGCCTGTTGGCCGGGCTGGATCACACGGCCGCGCCCGGCGCGCTCTACGAAGCGCTCGGCGATCCCGACTTGCGCATCGCGGCGCTGGCCGTCGATCTCGTCGCTCGCATTCCCGAGTGCCATCCCGAGCGCCCGGACCTGTTCGAGAAGCTCGAAGCCCAACTCGAACGCTGGCCCACGAAGCCTGTCAAGAGCGATCCGATCGTCTGGCCCTGGTGCGTTCACGTGCTCGATCGCGCCTCGATCGGCAGAGCGCTCCTCGAGACGGTCGGAGAGCGGCCCTTCGCGCGGCTGCGCGCGCACGCCGACGTGTTCGATTCCAGTTCTCGCGCCGTGCTCTGCGGACGGATCTGCAAGGGGATGATCACCGGAGACCGAGACACACGCGCGACGCTGCTCGATTTCCTCGGCGACCCTTCGACCG
>JADJLZ010000012.1 GCA_016709875.1 Planctomycetota bacterium
TCTCGGACGCGGTCTTCGGCGACGGCGTGCGCTGCACGGGCGGCCAGCTCGTGCGCCTGTCGACGAAGCTCAACCTCAGCGGGACGAGCTCTTTCCCCAGGCCGGCGTCGACACGCTGACGCTCTCCCAGCGCGGCAGGGTGACCGTCGGCGGCGGCGTGCTGCGCTACTTTTGCAGACCTACTACCGCGATCCCTCGCCGGGCTTCTGTCCGAGCGCGACCTTCAACGTCACGAACGGCTGGAAGCAGGTCTGGTGATGAGCGCCGCAGGAGCTTGGCCTCGGGCCGTCTCTCCGGGTATGACTGCGCGCAGATGCACGCGCGCGAGACGGCTCCCTCAAGTGGTCCCTGGTCAGGCCAACGCTGATCCTGCTGATCGCGTTCAGCGTCTTTCCGCTGCTCTACAGCATCTTCCTCTCGTTCACGAACGCGAGCTCGTGGGCGAGGCGCGCGCAACGTGGGCGGCGCAGACTACGCGCGCATCTTCAGCGACCCGATCTGGCGGGCGGCGCTGCGGCTACGGCACGCTGTTCGTGCTGTGCGCGGTCAGGGTGGAGCTGCTGCTCGGCTTCTCGCGCGCGCTGGCGCTGAAGAGGACTTCAAGGGCAAGCATGTCGTGCTGACGTGACGCTGCTCGTGCCGATGATGCTCTCGCCGGCGGTGATCGGCCTGTTCTGGAACCTGATCCTGAACGGCAATTACGGCATCCTCAACCAGGCGCTCTCGCGCTCGGGCTGGGCAGCCGCAGTGGCTGACCGACCGCGACCTGAAGTTCAGGTCGATCCTGCTGATCGACATCTGGATGTGGACGCCGTTCATGATGCTGATCGCGCTCGCGGGCTCTCAGCGATCCCCGCACTCGATCTACGAGGCGGCCGAGATCGACCGCGCCAGCCGCTGGCCGGTTTTTCGCCACGTCACGCTGCCGATGCGCGCCGCTGCTCGGGCTCGCGGTGCTGTTCCGCGCCACCGACGCGCTCAAGCAGTTCGACCTCGTGATGGCGATCAGCGGCCCGAACGACGCCGCGACCCAGACCCTCTCGACGCTGCTCTACCAGGTCGACCTTTCGCGAGGAAGTCGGCCTGGGGAGCGCCTGGGCCTACCGTGCTGGTCATCGTGTTGGCGCTCGCGACGGTGTTCACGCGCTACATGGAGCCTCGCAAGACGCAGGAGGCGACGTGAAGCTCCTGCGCTGGCTGGTGATCACGCTCGGCTGCTCTTCGCGGCGCTGCCGCTCGTGTGGATGGGCATGGCTCGCTCAAGACGCAGGCCGACACGATCCCGCGCCCCCGAAATCGTGCCCCTGCTGTCGGCGGTCGCGAAGCCAGAGAATCGCCACGTTCGAAGTCACCGGAGGCCTACGCGGGCCTCGCGGTCCGCACGCGGGCGCGCAGGCGAGCTTCTGGGAGCACCTGGAACAGCGTGATCATCGGCGTGCTCTCGACGCTCGCCTCGGTGCTGCTCGGGACTGTGCGCCTACGGCTTCTAGCCGCTTCCGCATCCCGGGCGCGAAGGACTGGTTGTTCTTCATCCTCTCGACGCTTTCATGCCGCCGCTCGCGCATGGTCGTGCCGGTGCTGATGATCGGCGCTCGACCTGCAGGGCACGCACCTGGGGCTCGTGCTGCTCTACACGGTCTTCAACCTCTCGCTGGCGGTGTGGCTGATGAAGGGCTTCCTGGACGAGATCCCGCGCGCCTTCGAGGAGGCCGCGCTGGTCGACGGCTACTCGCGCATCAGCCTTCCTGCGCGTCGTGCTGCCAGGCGCGCACCGGAATGGCCGTGACTGCGGTCTTCTGCCTGATCTCGGCCTGGAACGAGTACGGCTTCGCGATGACGCTCAACGCTCCGGGCGCCGTGACGGTTCCGGCCTGTCTCGCCGGCCTGCAAGGGCAACATCAGAGCATGCCCTGGCCGCAGGTCGCCGCGGGCGCGCTCGTGTTCGTGGTGCCGATCGTGCTCTTCACCATCCTCGTCCGCGACCACCTGCTGCGCGGCGTGACCTTCGGGACGATCAAGCAATGAGCGCCGGTGAGCCCAGTTTCGCGCGCGCGCCAGTTGCCTCCCCGCCATGTCAGGGCCTCGCGCTGGGCGTGGCGCTGATGCTGCAGCCCTGGTGGCCTGGCGGCATGCGCGTGGGCTTCTTCGTGACGCTCGCCTCGGTCGCGGCGCAGATCGTCTTCTCGCACATGCCGGAGAAGCGCGCATGAGCTTCCTCGTGCTCGACGCGGTCTCGAAGACCTATCCCGGCGGGACACAGGCGGTGAAGCGCGTCGATCTCACGATCGCCGAGGGCGAGTTCGTGGTGCTGCTCGGACCCTCGGGCTGCGGCAAGACGACCACGCTGCGCATGATCGCAGGCCTGGAGACGCCGACCGCGGCTTTCCGCTGCTGTGTTCGGGCCTCGCGCGCATCGAGCGCGCAGGCGGCAATCGCGCAGGTCGCCGAGCGCCTGGGCCTGACCAGCTTGCTCGAGCGCCGGCCGCGCGAGCTCTCCGGCGGCGATCAGCAGCGCGTCGGCCTCGCGCGCGCGATGGTGCGCCGGCCCGCGGCCTGGCTGATGGACGAGCCGCTGGGCACGCTCGACAGCGACCAGCGCGGCGAGATGTGCGAGTTCCTGCGCGCGCAGCAGCTCGAGGCGCGCGTCGCGACCGTCTACGTCACGCACGACCAGGAAGAGGCGATGCGTCTGGCCGACCGCGTGGTGGTGATGTGCGCGGGCGAGATCCTGCAGCCGCGCCGCCGACGGAGGTCTCCGACGATCCCGCGACGCTCTTCGTCGCGCGCTTCGTCGGCAGCCCGGGCATGAATCTCTTCGAGGGGCCAGGTGCGCGGCGCGTTCCGACCCAGGACTGCGAAGACTCGATCGCGCTCGGCCGCAGCGTTCCCGACGGCGCTTACGTGCTCGGCGTGCGGCCCGAGTTCCTGCGCCGCGACGAGCGCGGTCCGCTGCGCGCGCGCATCGTGCTCGACGCCTTCCACGGCGCGTGCCGCTACCTGCACGCCGACGCCGCTTGCGGGCGGGTGGTCGCGCGCGTGGGCGCCGAGCACTCGAGTGCCGCCGGCGAGGAAGCGCGCTTTGCCGTCGAAGCCGCTGGCCTGCGCCTGTTCGATCCCGCGAGCAGCCGGAGGATCGCGTAGGCGCGCCCGCTCGTCCTGCGCGGCGGCGAATCGCTGGCCCGACCCGGCCTCTCCGGCGGTGTCGACCTCGGAATCCGGCGCGCGGGGTTCCTGGTCGTGCTCGGTCCGACGGGTGCCGGGCAAAACTGACGCTGCTGCGCACGATCGCCGGGTCTGGAGACGCCCGGACAGCGGCGCTATCAGGGCTCTTCGGCCGCGACGCAGCTGCGCTCGCGCCGGCCGAAGCGCGACGTGGCGCTCGTCTTCGAACTTCTCGCTCTACCGGGCGGGCGATGGCGCGCGAACCCTCGAGTTCCGCTGCGCGCGCCAGCCGCAACTGCCCGAGGGCGAGATCGCGGGCGCGTCGCCTGGGCCGCGAAGCTCCTGCACATCGAGCGCCTGCTCGAGCGCTCCGCGCGCGCCCTCTCCGGCGGCGAGATGCAGCGCGTCGCGATCGGCCGCGCGATCGTGCCGCCGAACCGAAACTGTTCTGATGGACGAGCCGCTCCGCGGGCCTCGACGCCAAGCTGCGCGAGGAGCTGCGCGTCGAGCTGCGCGGTCTCGCGCGCGGGCTCAGACGCCGGTGCTCTACGTCACGCACGACCGGGCCGAGGCGCTCACGATGGGGACCGCATCGCGGTGCTCGTCGCGGGCAAGGTGCTGCAGGCGGCACGCCCGAGGAAGCTCTACCGCCGGCCCGTCTCGCCGCTCGTCGCGCGTCAGCTCGGCACGCCACCGATGAATGCGATCCCCGCGCGACGCGGGGCGGCGACTGGGTCGCTGGACGGCACGCACCTGCTCGCGGCGCACGGTGCGGCACAGAACGCGCGACCATCGGCGTGCGCCCCGAGCACGTCGAGCTCTCCGGGCCAGGAGGAAGAGCGAGGCCACGGTCGGTCGTCGTCGAGGACCTCAGGCCCGCGCGCGTGCTGGTCCTGCGCTGGGCCGGGACGGGAAAGTCCACGCGCTCGCACCGCGCGGCGACGCGCGCCCGGGCGACCGCGTGCGGCCGCGCATCGCCGCGGTGCACGCCGTGGTCTGGACCTGAGCATCAGGCGCGCTATCCTCAGCCGCAGCGGCACGAAGGAGGCCGCCCCGATGATCGTGCACATGGTGCTCCTGCGCATTCGCCGCAACGTCAGATGCGGGGAGGTCGAGCAGCTCTTCGCCGCGATCAGCGCCCTGCAGCGCAAGATCCCCGGCATCACGGGCTTCTCCTGGGGACCGAACACCTCGCCCCACCGGACTCAACAAGGGTTTCACCCACGGGTTCTGCATGGGCTTCCGCGACGCCGCCATGTTGACGCGTACTTGCCGCACCCCGAGCACATGCAAGTGCAGGCGCTGGTCGGCAACGTGGTCGAGGGCGGAGTGGAGGGCGTGCTGGAGTTCGACTACGGCGCGTGAGGGTGGACGCGTGCGCTTGGATACAGTGTGCACGACATAAGATGCTGGAAATACATGGCTTGTGCTTGTTTTGACGGAATGGGAATCGCGATCCTGTTTTGTGACACTCGGCTCCATGGTCTTCCCCCGCACTCTCGAACCCACCGCCCTCGCCCGCGCTGCACAGTTGCCGGTGGTCGCCATTCTCGGACCCCGTCAGGCCGGGAAGTCCACCCTCTGTGCGCGGGTCTTCGGAGACAAGCCGATCGTCTCGCTTGAGTCCCTCGAAGCTCGCGAGAGAGCGCGCAACGATCCCGTCGGATTCCTCGCTCGGTTCACAGACGGTGCCGTGATCGACGAAGCCCAACGCGCTCCCGATCTCTTCTCCGAGCTTTAGATCGACGCAGATGCGCATCCGAATCCGGGCCGTTGGATCCTGACGGGCTCGCAGCACTTCCACCTGCTGTCCTCCATCTCGCAGTCGTTGGCCGGTCGCGTGGCACTGCTGACCTTACTGCCATTCTCGATCGACGAACTCGGGGCCGCGCGCGCCTCGAGCCCGGACGCGGCCTGCATCGTCGGCGGATACCCGAGGATCCACGACAGGCATCTCGATCCGACGCATTGGCTCGATGACTACATCACTGCCTATGTCGAACGCGATGTGCGCCAGGTCTTGAATGTCGGCGACCTCAACACATTTCAGACCTTCCTCGGGCTCTGCGCAGGGCGAGCGGGACGGCTCCTGAACCTTGCCAGCCTTGGTGCGGAGGCGGGGGTGACGAACAAGACGGCCAAGGCCTGGCTCTCGGTCCTCGAGGCGAGCTTCCTCGTCTTCCAGTTGCGACCATACTATCGAAACGTCGGCAAGCGCCTGACGAAGGCACGAAGCTCTACTTCCACGATGTCGGGCTGTTGTGCCGTCTGCTCGCCATCCGCAATGCAGAACAACTGAGTCTGCACCCCTTGCGCGGGGCCGTCTTCGAGAACCTCGTTGTTGCGGAGATCCTGAAGTCCAGGATGCACCGTGGAATGAAGAGCGACCTGTGCTTCTACCGCGACCAGTCGGGTCGCGAGGTCGATGTGCTGGTGGACGATCCCCTCGAGCCGACGCTGATCGAGATCAAGAGCACGCGCACTGTCGTGCCGGAGAGCGCCCGCTCGCTCGAGGAGGTCGCACGTGTGGTCGGGAAGGGCGAACTCGCGCCGCAGGCGCTTCGACGCGTACTCGTATACGCAGGGGACGAGTCGCGTGAGGTTGGCGGAGTCGAGCATGTCCCCTGGCACGGGGCCTCACGGATCCTCGCGGGGGCGTAGCGCTCGCGGTCGGCGAGATTCGACTCCTCGGCTCGCGTGGTGCTCCTCGATCACTACAATCCCGGACCCCCCAGCGCAGCGAGGTGCTCCGATTCACACGCTCTCCGCCAGTCTCGTCGTCTCCCTCCTTCTCTCTTCCTGTTCGGCGCTCGAGCCCGGTGGCGCCACGACGGCGAACGCTGTGCCGGCTTCGCGCGAGGTCGCGTTCGAGCGCGTGCAGCTCACGAACGAGTTCTTGTGCGAGGGCGCGAATTTCGCCGACATCGACAAGGACGGCCACAACGACATCGTCGCCGGCCCGTACTGGTGGGAGGGCCCGCGCTTCGAGAAGCGCCACGAGATCTACGCGCCCTTCCCCTTCGATCCGGCGCACTACTCCGACGCGTTCTTCGTCTGGCCCTGGGACGTGGACGGCGACGGCTGGATGGACCTCGTCACGGTCGGCTTCCCGGGCAAGGAGGCCTACTGGTACCGCAACCCGCTCGCGGACAAGAAGCAGCTCGATGCGCACTGGCGCCGTTCGCTGATCTTCGCGAACGTCTCGAACGAATCGCCGGCCTTCGTGGATCTCGTGGGTGACGGCAGGCGCGAGCTCGTCTTCAACACCGACACGCACTTCGCCTGGGCCGAGCCGGATCCCAAGGGGCCTTATGCGCCGTGGATCGTGCACAACCTCTCGGAGCAGATCGAGGGCCTGGGCGCCTTCGTGCACGGTCTCGGCGTGGGTGATGTCGACGGCGACGGCAAGCAAGACGTGCTCTGGCACAACGGCTGGTTCCGCCAGCCGCGCTCGCTCGCGGGCGATCCGATCTGGAGTTTCGAGAAGTACGCCTTCGGCAGCCAGTACGGCGGCGCGCAGATGTACGTCATGGACGTGGATGGCGACGGCCTGCCGGACGTGATCACGAGCCTCGCGGCGCACCACTTCGGTCTCTCCTGGTTCCAGCAGACGCGCGAGGGCCGCGCGATCTCCTTCGTCGAGCACCCGATCATGACCGACAAGCCGGAGACCAGCGCCGGCGGTGTCGTCTTTGGCGAGGTGCACGCGGTCGACATCGCCGACATGAACAACGACGGCCTGCCCGACATCGTCTCGGGCAAGCGCTGGTGGTCGCACGGCGCGGTAGGCGATCCGCAGCCGGGCTCCAAGCCCGAGGTGTACTGGTTCGAGCTCGTGCGCGACGCGAGCGGCGCGCACTACGTCCCGCATCTGGCCGACGACGACTCGGGCGTCGGCACGGGCGTCGTCACCGGCGACGTGGACCACGACCACCGGCGCGACATCGTGATCGGCAACAAGCGCGGCGTGTTCGTGCTGCTGCAGCGCGACGCCTCGGTCGTCGCCGCGAAGAAGAAGGCGCTCGACGAGGCGGAGCGCAAGCGCGAGGCGGCGCTCTCGGCCCTGCCCGCGACGCTCGACTTCGAAACCGGCGACTTGCGCGGCTGGACGAAGACCGGCACGGCCTTCGACGGCCAGCCGATCGAGGGCGACACGATCACGGCCCGCGGCCGCGAGGCGAGCCTGCACACGGGCAAGTTCTGGATCGGCGGCTACGAGAAGCTCGGCGACGGCGCGACGGGCACGCTCACCTCGAACCCGATCACGGTCGAGCAGCCCTGGGCGAGCTTCCTCTTCGGCGGCGGCGCAGGGAACGGCACCCGCGTCGAGCTGCATGCCGCCGACGGCGCGCTGCTCTTCAAGACCAGCGCGGCGAACTACGAGTCGATGCAGCGCGTGGTCGTCGACCTGCACGCGCAACTCGGCAAGAAGATCACGGTCACTCTCATCGACGAGGAAGCGGGCGGCTGGGGCCACCTCAACTTCGACGATTTCCGCTTTCACACCGAGAAGCCGAGCTTCGAGCAGCCCGCGGGCGTGCCGCGCATCCTGCCGCTCGACGCGGTCGCCAACGCCGGTCTCGCGCCGGGAAACGCAGCCAAGGCGATGACGGTCCCGCCGGGCTTTCACGTCGACCTGATCGCGAGCGAGCCGGACGTGCACCAGCCGATCGCCTTTTGCATCGACGACCGCGGACGCCTGTGGGTCGCGGAGGGCCTGACCTACCCGCGCCGCATGGAGGGCGACGAGGGCAAGGACGACATCGTCGTGTTCGAGGACAAGGACGGCGACGGCGTGTTCGAGACGCGCACGGTGTTCCTCGACAAGTTGAACCTCGTCAGCGGCCTCGAGGTCGGCTTCGGCGGCGTGTGGATCGGCGCCGCGCCGTACTTGCTGTTCGTGCCCGACGCTGACGGCGATCTCGTGCCCGACGGTCCGGCGCAGAAGATGCTCGACGGTTTCGGCTGGCAGGACACGCACGAGACGCTCAATGCCTTCAACTGGGGCCCCGACGGCTGGCTCTACGGCACGCACGGCGTGTTCACCAACAGCCTCGTCGGCGCGCCGGGAACGCCGGATGCACAGCGCGTGAAGCTCACCGCCGGCGTGTGGCGCTTCCAGCCGAAGACGCACGAGTTCGAGGTCTTCGCGGAAGGCACGTCGAATCCCTGGGGCGTCGATTTCGACGAGCACGGCCAGGCGATCATCACGGCCTGCGTGATCCCGCACCTCTTCCACATGATCCAGGGCGGACGCTACGACCGGCAGGACGGCATCGGCGGCCACACGGACAAGTACACCTTCGGCGACATCCAGACGATCGCGGACCACCTGCACTGGCAGGGCGACAATCCCTGGGCCGGCAACAACCGCTCGGGCACGACCGGCGGCGGGCACGCGCACTGCGGCTGTCTCGTGTACCTCGGCGACCAGTTCCCGAAGGAGTACCGCGGCAAGGTGTTCATGAACAACATCCACGGCAACCGCACGAACATGGACGTGCTCGTGCCCGATGGATCGGGGTTCATCGGCAAGCACGGCCAGGATTTCCTGCTCGCGAACGACAAGTGGTTCCGCGGCACGAGCCTGAGGATGGGGCCGGACGGCTCGGTGTTCGTGACCGACTGGTACGACAAACAAGCCTGCCACGAGACGCACCCGGAGATCTGGGATCGCACGAACGGGCGCATCTATCGCATCTCGTACGGCACTCCGAAGCGCGGCGTGGAGAAGATCGCGGATGCGACGACGGCGGATCTCGTCAAGTTCGCGATCGACGGCGACGAATGGCACGCGCGCCATGCGCGGCGCCTGCTGCAGGAGCGCGGTACGGATGTGCGCTGGGGAGGTGCGAACGCGAGCGCGTCGCAGCGCCTGCGCTCGCTCTGGGTGAGGCACGCGATCGGCGGCCTGGACGAAAGGTTCGGGCGTGAACTGCTCGCCCTGCCCGACGAGTACGTCGCCGCGTGGACCGTGCAACTGCTGCTCGAGAAGAAGCATGTCGAGCCCGAGACGCTCGCGGCGCTCGAGGAACTCGCGAAGAGCACCAGGTCACCCGTCGTCCGCCTCTACCTCGCCTCTGCGCTGCAGCGCCTGCCGCTCGACGAGCGCTGGACGCTCGCCGCGAACCTGATCGCGCACGACGAGGACGCCAAGGACCACAACCTGCCGCTCCTGTACTGGTACGGCGTCGAGGATCTCGTCGAGAGCGACACCGCGCGCGCTCTCTCGCTGGTCTCGAAGACGAAGCTCGACCCCGTGCGGCGCTTCCTCGTGCGCCGCGCGGGCGCGCAGGCGAAGCTGCACGACGCGCTGGTCGCGTTCCTCGCGCAGCCGGCGAACCTGCCCGAGATGCCCTGGATGCTCGACGAGTTCCGCAAGGGCATCGGCGACCAGCGCAAGCTGCCCGCGCCCGCGGGCTGGGAGACGCTCGCGGACTCGCTCTGCCAGGATCCCAAGCTCGTCGACGCGGTCGAGAGCCTGAGCCTCGTGTTCGGGGACAAGCGCGCCTTCCCGAAGCTGCGCGCACGGCTCGCGGATCCCAAGGCCGACGCGGCGCTGCGGCGCGAGGCGCTCGAGGCGCTGCTCGCGGGGCACGATCCCGAACTGCTTGGGTTGCTCCTCCCCAAGATCGGGTACTCGGTGCTTCACGACGACCAGTTTCCGCTCCTCGGGGACGCAGAGTTGCAGCGCCAGGCGGTGCGCGCACTTGCCTCCTTCGACGAAGTATCCGTGGCGCAGAAGCTCCTGGAGCTCTACGGACAGTTCGATCAGCCCATGCAGCGCGAGGCCCTCAATACGCTCGCCTCCCGGAAGGCATCCGCCGCCCTGCTCTTGGACGCCGTCGGCGCCGGCACGATCCCGCGCAACGACCTCTCGGCCTTCGTCGTGCAGTCGATCGAGAACCTCGGCGACGAGACCCTCGCGGCGAAGCTGCACGAGGTCTGGGGCACCGTGCGGCAGTCCAGCGCCGACGTCGCGAAGAAGAAGGAAGAGTGGAAAGCACGCCTCACTGCCGACGCGCTCGCCAAGGCCGACGTGCCGCGCGGACGCGAGGTCTTCTCGCGCACCTGCGAGCAGTGCCACACGCTCTACGGCACCGGCGGCAAGATCGGGCCCGAGCTCACCGGCTCGAACCGCGCCGATCTCGACTACCTGCTCTCGAACGTGCTCGACCCGAGCGCGATCGTGGGCAAGGACTACACGACCACGATGGTCTGGCTCAATGACGGCCGCTTCGTGAACGGCATCCTGAAGGGCACGACCGACTCGACGATCACGCTGCAGACCGACACCGCGCAGGTGGTGATCGAGAAGGGCGAGATCGAGACGCAGAAGGACTCGGAGAAGTCGCTGATGCCCGAGGGCCAGCTCGACACGCTCAAGGAAGACGAGGTGCGCGATCTCGTCGCGTATCTGCAGAGTCCCAAGCAGGTCCCGCTGCGCGCGACGAAGACCGACACGGCGCGCCTCTTCGACGGCAAGACGCTGGCGGGCTGGAAGGGCGACTCGAAGTCGTGGTCGGTCGAGGACGGCGAGATCGTCGGGCGCACCGAGGGCCTCGCGAAGAACGAGTTCCTCGTGTCGGAGCTGCTGCTCTCCGACTTCCGCCTCGAGATCGACGTGCGTCTCGCGAAGGACGAGGGCAACTCGGGCGTGCAGTTCCGCACGCAGGCGCGCGACGACGGCGAGGTCATGGGCTACCAGGCCGACGTCGGCGCGGGATGGTGGGGCAAGCTCTACGAGGAGAACGGCCGCGGCTTGATCGTGGACAAGGAACAGCCGATCGAGAAGGACGGCTGGAACCACTACGTGATCGAGGCGCGCGGCGCGCACCTCACGATCACGCTCAACGGCGAGACTTGCGCCGATCTCGACGATCCCAAGGGCGCGCGCGAGGGTATCCTCGCGCTCCAACTGCACTCCGGCGGACCGACCGAGGTGCGCTTCAAGAACCTGAAGCTCGAAATCCTGGACTGAAATGCTCCTAAGCCTCCTCCTGGCACTGCTCCCTTCCGTTCACACCGACACCCCCCTGCACGTCTTCCTCCGCGGAGGGCCGAAGACGCACGGGCCGAACCAGCACGAGCACGAGAAGTGGGTCGGGGAGTGGAAGAAGCTGCTCTCTGATCGCGGTGCGGCGGTCGAGGGCGCGCTGCGCTTCCCGACCGAGGAGGAGCTCGCGCACACCGACGTGCTCGTGATGTACGCGGCCGACGGCGGCTCGATCCACGGGGACGACCGCACGCACCTCGAGAGCTACCTCGCGCGCGGCGGCGGCATCGTGGCGCTGCACGACGCGGTGGTCAGCGACGATCCGGAGTGGTGGAAGAGCGTGCTCGGCGGCGCCTGGGAGAACGGCAAGGCCAAGTGGCATGAGGGCCTGGTCGACCTGTACTTCACCGACCGCGATCACCCGATCACGGCCGGGATCTCGAACTTCCGCTTCACCGACGAGCTCTACACGGACTTGAACATGATCCCGGAGGCGCGCGTGCTCGTGCGCGGCTTCCAGACGGTCTTCGACGCCTCGCCGCAGGCCTGGGTGCTCGAGAAGGACAAGTACCGCTCGTTCGTCGCGATCTCGGGGCACGAGTGGGACTCGTTCTCGCATCCGGCGTGGCGCACGCTGGTCTTGCGCGGCATCGCCTGGGCCGGGAAGCGCGATGCGGAGCTCTTGACCTCGAAGGAGGAGCTCGCGCAGCTGCGCTATCCGCCCGGCGGACCGCTCGCGCCGGAGAAGTCGGCGCCGACGATCGAACTGAATCCCGACTTCAATCTCTCGCTCGTCGCCGCCGAGCCGTTGATCGTCAATCCGATCTCGATCGACTGGGACGCGCGCGGCCGCATGTGGGTCGCGGAGACGCCGGGCTACCCCGAGAAGGAGAAGTTCAGCGGCGTGCCGGCGCACGATGAGATCTCGATCCTGTCGGACAGCGACGGTGACGGGCGGATGGACAAGAAGCAGGTCTTCTACACGGGCCTGGATCTCGTCACGAGCCTGGTCTTCCACCGCGACGGCGTGATCGTCACGCAGTCGCCCGAGATCCTGTTTCTGCGCGACACCAACGGCGACGGTGTGGCGGAGACGCGCGAGGTGCTTTTCAGCGGCTTTGGCTACGGCGACACGCACGCGGTGATGAGCAACCTGCGCTGGGGGATGGACGGCTGGATCTACGCCACGCAGGGCTACTCGGGCGGCGATTCGAGGAACATCACGAACGCGGCCGGCAAGAACTTCGGCCACATCGGCAACGGCCTGTTCCGCTTCAAGCCCGACGGCAGCGCGATCGAGATGGTCTCGAACTACGGTTCGAACACCTGGGGCTGCGACTTCGACGACGAGGGCGAGCTGTTCTTCACGATGGCGAACGGCGCGCACCTGCGGCACGTGGTCGTGCCCGAGCGCGTCTTCTCCGGCGGGCGCATGGGGGAGGTCGAGAGCTGGGCCGATTGCCCCGACCACGACCGCGTCGTGCCGCTCTTGACGCACACGGACGCGCCCTACGCGCAGATCGATTTCGTCGGCGGCTTCACCGCGGCCTCGGGCTGCATGATCTACACCGGCGGCGCCTGGCCGGCGAAGGAGTGGAACAACGCGCACTTCGTAGCCGAACCGACGGTGCACCTGGTGCACCACGACGTGCTCACGCCGAGCGGCGTGACCTTCAAGGGCACCAAGGCGCGCGACGCGGAGTTCCTGGCCGGCAAGGACCTGTGGTTCCGGCCGGTGCACATGCGCGTCGGTCCCGACGGCGCGCTGTACGTGCTCGACTTCTACAACCAGGCCGTCGTGCACAACGACACGCGCGGACCGCAGCACGGCCCGACCAACTTCGCGCTGCGGCCCGACCGCGACCACAAGCACGGCCGCATCTGGCGCGCGCAGCACAAGCAGGCGACGAAGCTCGAGCTGCGCGATCTGGCCCAGGCGGACGAGGGCGGTCTGGAGCAGGCGCTCGAGTCGCCCAACGCTTGGACGCGGAACACGGCCGAACGGCTGCTGGTCGAACGCGGCAAGCCCGCTCAGCTCGCCAGGGCCCTGGCCTCGAAGTCGGCCGACACGCGCATCGCCGCGCAGTGGACGCGCGCGCGACTCGCGGGCTACGACGCGGCCACGTGGAAGCTCGCGAGCAACGACGCGAGCCTGCCGCTCGAGCGCACGGCGGCGCGCATCGCGTCCGAGCTCGCGCCGAACGACGAGGCCTGTCGCGCGGAGCTCGTGCGCTTCGTGCACGCGGCCGACGCGCGCCTGCGCCTGCTCGCGCTGGTCGCCCTGGGGGATCAGTCGGCCAGCGAGCCCGCGGTCGACGCGGTCGTGGCCGAGTGGAGCTCCTTCAAGGACCTGTGGTCGAAGAACGCGGCGCTGCGCGTCGCGAGCAAGTTGGCCGCGCACGCGCTCGAGCGCATCGGCGCGGGCAAGGTCGGTGCCGCGGACGGCCTGATGGGCGAGCTCACGCGCCGCGCGGCGCGCGCGCGCGATGGTGCGGCCTGCGCCGGGATCCTTGCGCTCGTCGGCACCTCGACCACGGTGCGCGCGCCGGAGAAGTCCCAGACGCTCGACATCCTGGCGCGCGAGCTGCCGGTGGAGTCGGCCCCCGAGCTCACGCCCGAGCTGAAGAAATCACTCGTGTCGTTGCTCGGCAGCGGTTCGATGGACGTCGCGAGCGCAGCGCTGCGCCTCGTGCAGCGCTGGGACAAGTCGAACTCGATGCAGGCCGAGACCGCGCGCCTGGCAGACCACATGGCGCAGATCCTGACGGACACGCGCGCGACGCTGCCCACGCGCACGGCGGCGCTCGCGACGCTGCTCTCGATGCCCGAACGCCGCGCGCCCGCGCTCGAGGGAGCGCGCAACCTGCTCGACCCGGCGACCGAGCTCGCCGACGGGCTCGCGCTGGTGGACGTCTTGGGGCGCATCGAGGATCCGGCCGCGGCGCGGCTGCTCGCGCAGGCCTACCCGGCGCTCAGCGCCAAGCTGCAAGACGCGATCTTCGAACGGCTCGCCGCGCGCGCGAGCTGGTCGGCCGTGCTGCTCGATGCGATCGAGGCCAAGACCGTCGATCCGCGCACGCTCGGCGCGCAGAAGCAGCACCGCTTGCGCAACTCGCCCGACGCGGCGGTCGCGGCGCGCGCGCAGAAGCTCTTCGCGGGCGGCAACGCGGACTCGATGCAGATCGACGCGCTGATCGCGAAGCTGCTGCCCGAGGTCGACAGGCCGGGCGACGCCGCGAAGGGCAAGCTGGTCTTCACCGAGAATTGCGCCGCGTGCCACACGGCCAACGGCGAAGGCGGCAAGATCGGCCCGGACATCAGCGGCATGGGCTCGCATGGTGCGGCCGCGCTCTTGCCCTCGATCCTCGATCCCAGCCGCACGGTCGAGGCGGCCTTCGTCGAGTGGAGCGTCGCCACGAAAGACGACGAGCTCTTCTCCGGCATCCTGGCGCGCGAGGGCCGCGATTCGGTGCTGCTGCGCTGGAACGGCGGCGAGAAGGAGATCGCGCGCGCCGACATCGAGACGCTCAAGAACACGGGGCGCTCGCCGATGCCGATGGGGCTCGAGAAGCTCGGCGCCGAGGGCCTGCGCGACGTGATCGCGTACCTCTCGCAGGGCACCGAGGGCTTCCGCGTTCTGCCGCTCGGCTCGCTGTGCTCGCGCAACTCGCTCGACGGCCTCTACGACCACCGCCACACGAACGAGGTGCTGAAGCCCAAGCACTTCGGCCTCAGCACGGTCTTCGGCGTGCCCTTCGAGGCGCTCGACCCCGCGCGCACGCCGAGCAACTCGAACGTGATCGTGATGAAGGGCGGCAGCGAGCCGGACTGGGACTGCAAGAAGACCGGACCGACGCGCGTCGAGGTGCCCGTCGGCTGCGCGGTGCAACAGGTGCACGTGCTCGGCGGCATCGCGGCCTGGGGCTTTCCCTACCACCGCGAGAAGACCGAGATCCTGAAGTGGACCTGGAAGTACCACGACGGCACCAGCGAGGAGGTCGTGCTGCACAACGGCGTCGAGTTCGGCGACTGGATCGCGCGCAACGACGTGCCCGGCTCGACCTTCGTCGAGGGCTTCCTCGCCGACGACAGCTGGGGCCAGATCCGCTTCCACTCGCTCGCGCCCTCGAAGCCGGGCGTGGTCGACTCGATCGTGCTCGAGAGCTACGACAACGACTTCGCGCCGACGATCCTGGCCATGACGGCCGAGTTGCCCGGTACCAAGCGCGTGGTGCTGGCCAAGCCCAAGGCGCGCACGCCGGTCGCGCTCGACGTGCTCGTCGTCGGCGGCGGCTCGAGCCACGACTTCGCGCAGTGGTACGGCCAGCGCGACCTCGCGACGCTCGGCGCCGCGGGCATCGCGAAGAGCTACTACACGGAGAACACCGAGGAGGTCCTGCCGCAGTTGCCACTGACGAAGCTGCTGGTGCTCACCAACAACCAACCGCTCGAGGGCGACGAGCTGCGCCTTGGGATCCTCTCCTACGTCGAGCGCGGCGGCAGCCTCATGCTGCTGCACCCGGCGACCTGGTACAACTGGCCCGACTGGCCCGAGTACAACGCGAAGCTGGTCGGCGGCGGAGCGCACGGCCACGAGGAGTACCGCGAGTTCATCGTCAGCCTGACGGGGACGAAGAGCCCGATCCTCGACGGTCTGCCGCCTTCCTTCGGCATCACCGACGAGCTCTACCAGGCCGAGCTCGGCAAGGACGCGCGCTGCACCGTGCTCGCGAAGAGCCGCTCGAAGGTCACGCAGAAGGAGTACCCCTGCGTCTGGACGCGCACGCTCGGCCAGGGCCGCATCCTGTGCATGACGCTCGGCCACGACGGCGCGGCGCACGAGCACTCGGCCTACCAGAAGTTGCTCGTGAACGGCGCGCGCTGGCTGCTCTCCAACCCGCAGTCGAAGTAGGATCCCGCACCATGGCGAAGACACGCATCGACAACTCCCGCAAGGGCATCCTCACCCGCTTCCGCGCGCAGATCGCGCGCGGCGAGCCGATCATCGGCGGCGGCGCTGGCACCGGCATCTCGGCCAAGAGCGAAGAAGCCGGCGGCGTCGACCTCCTGATCGTCTACAACTCCGGGCGCTACCGCATGGCGGGCCGCGGTTCGACGGCGGGCCTGATGCCCTACGGCAACGCCAACCAGATCGTGAAGGAGATGGCCTTCGAGGTGCTCCCGGTCGTGAAGCACACGCCCGTGCTCGCCGGCGTGTGCGGCACCGATCCGTTCATGATGCCCAGGCTCTTCCTGCGCGAGCTCGTCGAGCTCGGCTTCGCGGGCATCCAGAACTTCCCCACGGTCGGACTGATCGAGGGCGAGCTGCGCCTCACGCTCGAGGAGACAGGCATGGGCTACGACCTCGAGGTCGAGTGCGTGCGCCTCGCGCACGAGATGGATCTGCTCACGACGCCCTACGCCTTCAACCCCGATGAGGCGATCGCGATGACCAAGGCCGGCGCCGACATCGTCGTCGCGCACATGGGCTGCACCAGCGGCGGCACGATCGGCGCGAAGAGCGTCAAGACGCTCGAGAGCTGTGTCGCGCGCATCCAGGCGATCGTCGACGCGTCGAAGACGGTGCGCAAGGACGTGATCTGCCTGTGTCACGGCGGCCCGATCGCGATGCCCAAGGACGCGCAGTTCATCATCGACCGCGTGAAGGGCATCGACGGCTTCTACGGTGCGAGCTCGACCGAGCGCTTCCCGACCGAGATCGCGATCAAGGCGCAGATCGAGGACTTCAAGAAGCTGCGCCTGCCGAAGAAGGCCAAGTGAGATGTGCAGCGCGCAATGCCTGCGTTTCGTCTCCTCCCCCGAGGTGCAGATCGAAGAGCTCCCCTGGGGCCAGCACGAGTGGCTCTGCCGCCCCGGTCTGACCGACTCCAAGCTCCTCCAGCTCGTGCGCGTAACGATGCCGCCGGGCAAGGCGCACGCCTTCCACCGCCACCCGCACATGGAGGAGTTCATCTACTACCTCTCGGGTCGCATCGAACAGTGGGTCGGCCGCGAGAAACGCATCATGCGCGCCGGTGAACTCGCGCACGTCCCGATGGACCAGGTGCACGGCAGCTACAACGACTTCGACGAACCGGCCGTCTTCCTGGCCGCCCTTTCACCCGCGATCATCACCGGACCCGCACTGATCGACGTGCAACACGACGAGCCCTGGCGCTCGCTGCGCGCACCCATTCAGTGAATACGGTGCCAGTCCAAACCTTCACCAAACTCCGCCCTCTGCAGCTCGGCGTATGCCCCGCGCCAACGCGACGAACCCTCGTGCACACTGTCCTCCGGTTTTGATCGCTCGCGAGGGGAGTTCGCGCATTGGCACCCGCGCAAACGAAGGGACGACCCGGATGGGCCGTCCCTTCTGGCTGTCGGGGTTACCCGTCTGATGGGAGCGCGACTTTGGTGAAGTATTGGACTGGCACCGTATACCAGTAATGTCAGGGGAGGACGTCGACGGAGATCGCGTTGGAGATCATGACGCCGGTGCCGTCGGTGATCTGCGGGTCGCGGCCGTAGTACTGGTAGTAGTAGGTGTGGCCGACGTCGTTCGGGACGAAGGAGACCGGCTCGATCGCGGTGCCGTAGGAGTCGAAGACGAACGCTTGGCCACGCACGAGCGGCGGGGTGACGCACAGCGTTCCGCCGAGCCAGGGGATCGACTGCGAGGCGTCGCCGCGGAAGTGCAGGCCGACCTTGTTCGGCAGGCCCTGGTTGCAGCTGAGGCGGAAGTCGCTCGCGGTCGCGCTCGCGTTGCCGAAGGCGCCTATCGAGGGACGCAAGCCGCTCGAGGTGAGCTTGGCGGTGCAGTAGGAGGTCGGCGGCGGGGGCTGCGTGCCGAGGATGCGCAGCGAGGGATCGCCGAAGACGATCCAGGTCATGAACATGTCGTGGCCGGAGCTGCCCATGAGCTCCATCATCTTGCACGAGCTGGCGTACCAGAGCGCACCGACGCTCCACCAGCTCTCGGCGCAGAAGCGCGTGACGGCCTCGTCCTCGGCGTACATGGGCTCGTCCCAGTACTGGTTGATCGAAGACATGTAGGTGCCGACCGCGCCCGAGGGCTGGCCGTTGTGCGTCGCGCGCAGCCAGGCCTCGGCGAAGCAGGTCTGCCCCGCGAAGTTGCCGTTGACGCAGGCGACGCTGAAGACGAAGGGCAGGTGGCCCTGGTTCGCGAGCGCGTTGACGTCGTTGTTGTTGAAGCCGGTCGTGCCCCAGCTCGTGTCGGAGCCGTGCCCGCAGTAGTTGACCAGGCGGCGGCCCGCGTTGAGCCCGTTCGTGATCAGCGCCTTGGTCGCGCTCGGGTCGTAGATCTGGTCGACGCCATTGAATCCGTAGCCGAGTTCGGCCGTGCGGATGTTGTTCATGTGCTGGTAGTCGTACTCGCCGTAGTGGCCCGGGCCCTGGTCGGAGGCGATGCCCATGCCGAGCGCGCTCCAGCCGCCCGCGGCGAGCGAGTGGTCCTGCTGTTCGTACTGGATCGAGCGCTGCACTTGCGTCTGCACTTGGGCCGTGTTCTGTGCGGAGAAGCGGCCGATGATCAGCTCGGGGTAGTTGTCGGGCGTGAGCGTGGCGTAGAAGGGATCCGAGGCGCCACCGAGGAAGGAGCTGCTCGCGACTTCGGTGCTGTCACCGACGAGCAGCACGTAGGAGAGGTTTGTCGAGGCGTAGACCTGCTGGATGTAGTTCTTGATCGCCGTCGCGTTGTTGCCGATGGTCGCGACGTTGACCAGCGTGGTCTGGATGCCACGCGAGTTCTTCCAGTCGACGAAGGGTTGCATCTCGCCCAGGAAGGCCGCGTTCGAGATCACGAGCAGTCCGCCCGACTGCGTGATCGGCACGAGGCCCTGCGCGGCGTAGTTCAGGAACTGGCCGCGGTAGAGCTCCTCGAAGGAGACATCGCGCCGGTCAGGCGTGTTCGCGCGGTCCAGCGGATGCGCGGCCGGCACGCCGTGCGTGTCGATGCGCAACACGAGCTCGTCGTAGACGCGCAGCACGTGAGTCACGGGGTTGTACTGCAGCACGTTCGCGTCGAGCACCGCTCCGCGCACGTCGCGCAGGATGTAGGCCGCGCCCAGGCTGGCCGCCTCGGCCGGATAGAAGGCATCCGTGCGATAAGCAGCACCGAAGGAGTAGGGGACGCGCGCGGGATCCTGCGTGCGCACGATCGGCCCGCGCGCCGGAGCGATGTCCACGCCCGCGATCTCGTGGTAGCGCGAGCCGAAGACGTGCACGTCCGCCTCCTGTCCGTCGGGGATCACGAGGCTGCGCGAAACGCGCGGCAAGCGCGGCGCACCCACGACGTTCGAATAGCCCTCGCCCGCGAGCGAGAGCTCTTGCCAGGCGGCTCCCTCGATGTCGACGCTGCGCGCGTCGTAGCCCTCGAGCGTGACGCGCACGAGGGTCGCGCCGGGCGTGGGGTCGAGCACGGTGATCTGTGCGCTGCCGGCCGCGAAGGCCGAAGCTCCGAGGAACGAGACGCAGAACAGCGTGGAAAGGAAGGGGCGATTCATCGACAGCATCGTGACCTCCGCGGGAACGTGGGGAGCGAGCAGGCCCACGCTAGGCGCACCCCGAAAGAACGGGCAATACGCAGCCCTGGCTACGCAACGTGCGTACGCAGCCCCTCTACGCAACCAGCCGCAGGAACACGCTGTACTACGTCGCCGTCGCGCGCTTCAGCAGCGGCGGCACGCTGAGCAACGCCCACGAGCATTCGAGCAGCACGAAGCCCCACTGCCTCCCGTCGATCGCGATCCACGCGAGCACGCCCGAACCGACCAGATTGAGCAAGTTGTAGGACACGTCCGCGCGCCCAAGCTTGCCCCGCTGGTTCGCCGCGTACGCGACGAGAATCAACACCGCGCCCACGATCGAGAGGACTTGCTGCATGAACCCGACAATACCGTGCCAGCCTCGAAATCACCGCACCGACAGGGTGCCATCCCAAGTCTTCACCGTGCCCCTTCGCCCGGGACCCCTGGCGACCCCGCTGCGGTACTAGCGCTTGTCGGCTGGCGCTTGTGTCGACTTCGATTGCCACTGGACGCCGATCAGCCGCTCGTACTTGCCGTCATCGTCGAAGACGAAACTGAAGCGGACCCTTCCGCGGTCGTACTCCACGATCTTGCAGGAGACAAGCAGCGCCCGCCCATTCGTGAAGGTCGTCGTGAAGCCCCACTGCATGGGCTTGAAACGCTCCATCGCGCCGAGCTGCTCGACGAGGCCGCTGGCGAACCTCTGCAGTCCCAGACCGCCGAAGTCCTAGGCCAAGTCCTCGCCACAGAGTTCGGACCGGATCGTGTCGAACTTCTCCGCCTTCAACGTCTCGACGAAGCCATTGCTGACCTCGAGCGCGTGCTCGTACTTCCGCACGTCCTCCGTCAGCGGCTCGCCGACGTACTCATCGTTCACAGGGCCTGAACGGTGGCTCCTGCTGACGTGAAACCCGCAGCCAGTGCCGCAAGAGAGCAGCGCGATGCAGAAGACTCGAGCGAGATGAGCGATCATTTGGTGAATACCGTGCCAGTCCAATTGTTCACCGAAGTCGGCTGCGCGTCCAGGGGCCAACGGAAGCGCCGAAGGGCGGCGATTGTGTGAGGAGGTGGACTGGCACCGTATTCACCGAAGTCGGAAGTCCTATTCCTCGAGGACGCCGCCCGAGCGCGCGACGTCGTCGGTCTTGATCTTGGCGGCGTCGAACCTCTTCGCGGCGGCGATCATGCGCTCGATCGCGGCGTCGAAGTCGACCTCGCCCTTCTGGAAGCGCAGGCAGTCGACCTCGCCCTTCTGGACGCACAGGCAGTCGACCTCGCCCTTCTGGACGCGCAGGAAGTTGGTGCGCGCGACGACGAAGGACTTGAGGTAGGGGCTGTCGAAGCCGCGCTCCTTGAGCATCTTCACGGCCGCATTGACGGCCTCGTCGAGCTCGAGCAGCTGCTTCGCGCGGCGCTCGCGCTCCTCGATCGCCTTGGCCAGCTTCAGGCCCATGAACTCGTCTGTGCGCACGAGGATGGGGCGGTAGCCGGAATTCGCGAAGCGGCCGTTCTGCTCGTAGCACAGGCCGAGCGTGAGCAGCGCAGGCTCCTCGAACAGAGCGCCTGGTCCTTGTCGGTGCCGGCATCGGACCGCGCGAGGTCGCGCGCCATGCGAATCACCTCGAGCGCCTTCTCGCGCAGGTTGTGCGCCTTCTCCGTGTTGAGCGCAAGAATCCGGTAGGCCAGCTCCGCCTCGGGGATCAGCAGCGCGACGACGGTCTTGCCGCCGAGCTCCTTGAATACCGTGCCAGTCCAATTCTTCACGGGTCTCCCGCGGTTGCCGCGCGGTGGTCCGCGGTCAGATGCACGGCTAGCTGCGCGGCCCGCGGCGCAGGCTGCGGTTGTCGAGCCCGAGCGCCTTCATGCGCGACGCCAGCGTCGTCGGCCGCACGCCGAGCAGCTCGGCGGCGCCGCCCTTGCCGTAGATCTTGCCGTCCGCTGCGGCGAGCGCTGCACGCAGGTTCTCGCGCTCGAGGGTGCGCAGTTCGGCATCGGTGCGCACGAGCGCAGCCTCCTGAGCCGCGGGGATCGACGAGATGCGCGCGGTCGCGGAGTCCGGCAGCTCCACCTCCAGCGCGGCCCCGGATGAGGTGAGCACTGCGCGCTCGATGACGTGTTGCAACTCGCGCACGTTGCCCGGCCACGGATAGCGCTGGAGCCGTTGCACCACCGCGCGCGTCAACTTGGGCGCCTTGCGCCCCAGGCGCCGCGCGGCGCTCGCGAGAAAGGCCTCCGCGAGCAATGGAATGTCCGCGCCGCGCTCGCGCAGCGGCGGAACCTCGATCGGGAAGACGCTCAAGCGGTAGTAGAGGTCGGAGCGGAACCGGCCGGCCTCGGCTTCGCGGCGCAGGTCGCGGTGCGTGGCCGCGATCACGCGTACGTTCACCTTGCGCGTGCGCTCCTCGCCGACGCGCTCGAACTCGCCCTCCTGCAGCACGCGCAGGAGCTTCGCCTGCAGCTCGAGCGGGATCTCGCCCACCTCGTCGAGCAAGAGCGTGCCGCCGTGCGCCAGTTCGAAGCGGCCCGCCCGGTCGCGCAACGCACCCGTGAACGAGCCCTTCGCGTGCCCGAAGAACTCGCTCTCGAAGAGTTCGCGCGGGATCGCCGCGCAGTTGACCTTGATCATCGGCTTCTCGGCGCGCTGGCTCTGGCGGTGGATCTCGCGTGCGACGAGCTCCTTGCCCGTGCCGCTCTCGCCCTGGATCAGCACGGCCGAGTCCGTGGGCGCGACGAGGCTGATCTTGCGGCCGACGGCCTCGAGCGCCGGACTCGCGCCGATGATCTCGCCCAAGGACTGCGCCTCGCGCACCTCCTCCTTCAGGTAGTCGTTCTCCCACTCCAGGCGCGCGCGCAGGGCCTCGATCTCGTCGAAGGCGCGCGCGTTGACGAGCGCTGCGGCGGCGTGGTTGGCGATCATGCGCAGCCAGTCGATGCAGCCCGATTCGAGCTCGCCGCGACAGAAGACCGCCAGGACACCGAGCACCTCGCCGCGGTGTTGCAGTGGCTCGCCGAGGAAGCCTTCGAGCTGCTCGCGGCGCGCCCATTCGCTGTCGACGATCCAGTTCGACGAGACGATCCCGCTCTGCACCTCGATCGCCTTGCCCTGCGAGGCGATCAGGCCGACCTTGCGCACACCGATCGGAAAGCGGCGGAAGGCGCCGCCGATGCCCGTCCAGTCCTGGGCAGGCTCGGCGCGCGAGCTCCCGGCGCTCGCGACCAGATGCAGGCAGTTCGTGCGATCGGGGCACTCGCTCCGGAAGCGGCATGTGTCGCACACGTCGCCGGGGCGCACGAGCCACACGCGCGCGAGCGCGATCCGTGGCGAGGCGGCGAGACGCTCGACGATCAGGGTCAGCAGTTCGGGAAGGGAGCGCGTCTGTGCGAGGGCGAGCAGGATCTGCTTGGGGTCCTTGAAGAGCGGGGGAGCGGCCGGCATCGCTGGATTGTGCACGAGATCTCGTGTGCGAGCAGCGAAATATCGTTTGACAACGAGACATCGTTGACATGCCCCTCGGGCGAGGAGTGGTGTAACGCTATTCCTATCAGATGTTTATGAAAACACGAGCGCCCCGGCACGGCCTGTGCATTCAGAGCTCCATCGGCGCCCGTCAGGCGCGCCCCCCGCAAGTAGCACACACAGGAGCCACCCGATGTCCAGCTTCACCCTCGTCGCCCCCGAAACCGCCGCCGGCCAGACCAAGGAACTGCTCTCCGCCGTGCGCGGCAAGCTCGGCCTGGTCCCCAACATGACCCGCGCGATGGTCCGCGCACCCGCGGTCCTCGACGCGTACCTGCAGATGAGCGGGGCGCTCGCCAAGGGCGCCCTGCCCGCGAAGGTGCGCGAGCAGATCGCGCTGACGGTCGGCCAGGCAAACGAGTGCGACTACTGCCTCGCCGCCCACTCGACCCTCGGCAAGCTCGTCGGGCTCGCGCCCGAGCAGATCCTCGCCGCACGCACGGGCCACGCCGCCGACGCCAGCACGGATGCGTTGCTCGCCTTCGCGAAAATCGTGGTCGAGAAGCGCGGCCGCGTCGATGTCGACGACCAGGCCCGCGTGCGCGCCGCTGGATTCGGCGACGAAGCCATCGCGGAGATCGTCGCGAATGTCGCGCTGAATCTGTTCACCAACTACTTCAACCACGTCGCGGGGACACAGATCGACTTCCCGGCGGCGCCCGCGCTCTGAACCCTCCAACCCTCCAACCCTCCATCCACTCTCCATCACTTTTCCTCCACTCCGCACACTTCGACCACGACCATGAAGACCCTTCTCCGTTCCATCGCAGCGCTCGCGCTGCTCTCCGTCAGCTCCTTCGCCGGTGACCTCGTCAACGTCTCGGGCGCGAGCAAGGTCGCGCTCAGCGGCTACGACCCGGTCGCCTTCTTCACCGATGCGAAGCCGGTCAACGGTTCGCCGTTCATCTCGGCCGAGCATCAGGGCGCGACCTACTTCTTCGCCAGCGAGGAGCACAAGCAGCTCTTCTCCGCCAAGCCGGACTCCTACGTGCCGCAGTTCGGCGGCTTCTGCGCCTTCGGAGCCTCGCTCGACAAGCTGCTGCCTGTCGACATCAGCACCTGGCTGGTGCGCGACGGCAAGCTCTACCTCAACCTGAACCCCGAGATTCGCAAGCAGTTCGACGCGGACATCGCGGGGATCCTCGCCAAGGCCAACGCCAACTGGCCCGGCCTCGTGAAGCAGCAAGCGGCCGTGGCGAAGCCTGCGAGCGGCAGGCCGGCGGCGCTCGTGAACGTCTCCGGAGCGAGCCAGGTCGCGCTCGGCGGCTACGACCCGGTCGCGTTCTTCAGCGATTCGAAGCCCGTGAGCGGCTCGCCGTTCATCAGCGCCGAGCACCAGGGAGCGACCTACTTCTTCGCCAGCCAAGAGCACAAGCAGCTGTTCCTCGCCAAGCCGGACTCGTACCTGCCTCAGTTCGGCGGCTTCTGCGCCTTCGGCGTTGCGCTCGGAAAGGTGCTGCCGGTCGACATCCGCACCTGGCAGATCCGCGACGGAAAGCTCTACCTCAACCTGAACACCGAGATCCTGAAGGGCTTCAACGCCGACTTCGCCGGCAACCTCGGCAAGGCGCTCGCGAACTGGCCCGAGCTGGTGAAGCAGCAGAGCCTCTGAGGTTCGAGTGCGCGCGGCCTGGGCGAGAGCTCAGGCCGCGCGGCTTCCTTTCCTGCGCAACCCCTTGCCTCGTGAACCCGCCATGACCACCGCCAAGTTGATCCCGCCCTTCACGTCCGAGACCGCACGCGCCAAGGTGCGCGCCGCCGAAGACGCCTGGAACTCGCGCGATGCCGACCGCGTCGTGCTCGCGTACACCGAGGATTGCGTCTGGCGCAACCGTAGCCAGTTCCTGAACGGTCGCGAGGAAATCCGCGCCTTCCTGCGCGGGAAGTGGGAGCGCGAGCGCGACTACCGCCTCGTGAAATCGCTGTGGGCCTTCGGCGAGGACCGCATCGCCGTGCGCTTCCAGTACGAGTTCCACGACGAGGCCGGCAACTGGCACCGAGCCTACGGCAACGAGCTCTGGGAGTTCGCCGCCGACGGCCGCATGGCGCGCCGCGAAGCGAGCATCAACGACGTCGACATCCGCGCGGACGAGCGGCGTTTCCTCTGGTCGGCGCCCGGCCCCCGGCCCGCCGACGGGCCCGACATCCCGGACGTGCGTTGAAGAGGGGAGGCGCGCACCATGAAGAGGCCGAACCCAAGCGACATCGCCTTCACGCCCGCCGTGAAGGCGCTCCAGGCCGCCGCAGGCTCGCGCGCCTCCTACGCGCGCATGGAGAAGAGCGGCGGCTGGAGCACCGAGGTCACGCCGGATCTCATGGGCTTCCTCGCCGGGCTCGACATGTTCTACCTCGGCACCACGAACGCGGCCGGGCAGCCCTACATCCAGTACCGCGGTGGGCCGAAGGGCTTCCTGAAGGTCCTCGATCCGCGCACGCTCGCCTTCGCCGACTTCGGCGGGAATCGGCAGTTCATCAGCACGGGCAACCTGAGCGAGAACCCGCGCGTGTTCATCTTCTTGATGGACTACGCGAACCGACGGCGTGTGAAGGTCTGGGGCAGCGCGCGCGTCGTGACCGATGACCCCGAGCTCCTCGCGCGCCTTTCCGACCCGAGCTACGAGGCGCAGCCCGAGCGCGCGATCGTGATCACCCTCGAGGCCTGGGACGCGAACTGCCCGCAGCACATCCACCCGCGCCTCCTCGAGAGCGAGGTCGTGCCGTTGATCGAGTCGCTGCAGGAACGCATCCGGGTGCTGGAAGCCCGGCTCGGGGCAGGCTGACGACGCCGGACGCACGGATTCCAGCAGCTCGTGCAGCAACCTTCCTGCGCCGCGCCATAGTGGATCGGGATGGAAAGTGGCTGGAATCCGACGGATGAGGGCGCGCTCGAAGGCGACGGCCGCGCGCTGCGGCGCCTCGCGCGCGCGCTCGTGCGGGACACGGCCGCGGCGGAGGACCTCGTTCAGGAGGCCCGGCTGGTCGAACTCGAGCGCCGCCGGCGCGGCGCGAGCGGGCTACCCTCCCTGGCCGGCGTCGTGCGGCGACTCGCACTGGGCTGGAGGCGCGAGGCGGCTCGCCGCAGCGAACAGGAGAGCGCCTTTCCGCGCGAGCTGGAGTCCAAGCGACCGGACGAGATCGCGGAGCGCCTCGAGCTCTCCGAGCTCGTGCTGCGCACGCTGCGCGGGCTGCCCGAACCCTACCGTTCGACGCTGACCCTGTACTACTTCGAAGGCCTCTCCGCAGGCGCCATCGCGCGCCGCAGCGGGGTTCCGGCCGGCACGGTGCGCGCGCGGATCACGCGCGGCACGGAGGAACTGCGTGCGCGGCTGCGTCCGCAGCTCGAGCGCGGCGGTGGCGACTGGCGCATGGCGCTCCTGCCGCTCGCTGGCGCTGTGGAGGGGACCGCACAGTGGGGGGCACTGTTGATCATGGGGACGAAGTGGATTGCCTGGGGCGCCGCGGCCGCGGCGCTGGTCGCATTCGGCTGGTACGCGCTGCGCGGCGACGCCTCGCTCGCTCCAGCGGAGCTCGCGCACGCTCCCGTCGCACCGTCCCTCGCGGAGGAGAGCCGCATGCTCGCGGCCTCTGCCGAATCGGAGCGCCGTGCCGAGGTCCTCGTGCGTGCCGGTCCGGCGCCGGCGGTTGCGCCGACGCGCATCGTCGCGCGCGCGGTCGACGAGCAGGAGCGCCCCATCGCGGGCGCACGCCTCGCGCTCGCGCGCGCGGATGCAGAGGCCGGACCGGCCTCGGGGGAGGACGGCAGCCTCGTACTCGAGCTCGCCGGCGAGGAAGTCGAACGGATCCTGGCCGATCCGGTCTGCGAGTTCGTCGCGCGCGCCGCAGGCCGCGACGAAGTGCGTCTCGTCGTCGACGTGCATGCGCAGGAGACGAACTGGCTCGGGGACTTCGTGTTCGTGGCCGCGGGCACGCTCTGCGGACGCGTGCTCGACGCGCAGGGGCGCGGACTCGCGGACGCGCTCGTGATCGCGACGCAGGAGTCGATCCCCGAGGAGCTCGATCCGTGGCTCGGGCCAGGCCGCCTCGTCACCGAGGGGCCGCACAGCGCGCGCAGCGGGCCCGACGGGGGCTTCGCCCTCGAGAACCTGCCCGAGGGCTGGTGGATCGTCTGGGCCAGCGACCCGGCGCGCCCGTGGTCGGCGAGCGAGCGCGTCGCGCTGCACGGCGGGTTGCGTTCAGAGCCCGTGACGCTCGTGCTCGGTCCAGCGGAACCCGCGCGCACCCTCGCTGGAATCGTGCTCGAGCCCGACGGCAAGCCCTGCGCGGACGCCTCGGTGATGCTGCTCGACGAACAGGGACACGCGTCCTACGACGCGCAGCAGAGCGTGCGCGCGGACGGCCGCTTCGCGTTTCACACGCGTGGGTCGGACGAACTCCTGCGCGTGCGAGCGCGCGACGAGCGCCTGCGCTACGCGGAACTCGTGCGCGAAGCGCGCACCGGTTCGGGTGAACTCGTACTGCACTTCGCCGAGCCCGTGCCGTTCGTCGTGCATGTGCTCGACGAGAGCGGCGTTCCCGTGCGCGATGCGACGGTCTTCGCCTTCTCGCCGAGGGATCGCGCGCTGTTCCCCGGTTGCGACGCGAAGACGGACCCAAAGGGCCGCGCCGAGCTGCGCGCGCCGGAGTCGGCCTACCACGTGCTGGTCGACGCGCAGGGATTCGGGAGCTCGACGCAGGGTCCCTTCGAACCCGGCGCGCAGGCGCGCGAGCTCGAGTTCCGCCTGCAGCGCGCCGCCGGATTGCGCGGCTTCGTGCGCGCGGGCGGGCAAGGGATCGGCGGGGCAAAGCTGCGACTGCTCGAGTGCGCCGCGCCGGGCCAGCGTTTCGTGCCGCTGGGACCCGACCAGCGCCCGGGGGGCTGGAGCGAGGAGGTCGATCCGCAGTCCCAGCGGCGGGCGGATTCGCGCGCCGACGGCAGCTTCGTCCTCGGCGCCCCGCGCGCGTCGCGAGCGCGCGAGGCCGGGCGCTTCGTGCTGGTCGCCGAAGCGCGCGGCTTCGCGCCGGCGCGCCTGGGTCCGCTCGAACTCGCGAACGGGTTCGCGCGCGATGACCTCGAGTTCGAGCTGAAGCCCGGCGGCGCGATCGCGGGCCTCCTCGCGGCCCCGCCCGGAGGCGTCTTCGCCGGCTGGCGCGTGCTGGCGTCGGACGGCTGCGCCTGCTGGCGCGAGGCGCTCGTCGATCCGCAAGGCCGCTTCCGCTTCGAGCACCTCAGCGCCGGCCGCTGGCAACTCGTGCCCCTGCCTCCTCCGCCGGTGCGCTCGTGGTCCTGGGAGGAGCGCGAGGACGCCCAGTCGGCAGAGCTGCAGGTCGACGTCGTGGAAGGCCGCACGGTGGAGGTGCGCTGCGCGATCCCCGATCTGCAGGAGACCTTCCTCGAGGGCCGCTTCGACGTGCGCGCCGACCCGCCGGGGATCTGGAGCGTGCAACTCGTGCCGATCGACGAGGCGGGCGAATCGCACACCTACCCGCTCCGCGCGCTGTTGCGCCTCGACTCGACCTTCCGCATCCGCGCGCGCGGCTACGGCCGCTACCAGCTGCTGCTCGAGTGCAGCGATGCGCGCTGGGGGGGCGCGCAAGTGAGCGACATCGTCGAGCTCGGGCCGCAGGGCGCGCTCTGGAGTGGCGCGCTCGGCTTCGCGCGTCTGGCGGGCCACGTCTCGCCGCGGACGCAGCTCGTCTTCGGTTTCGTCCTCGGACCCGGCGAGCTGCGTGCGAGTACGGTCTTCAAGCCGGGACCCGATGGGCTGGTCGACGGGCGCTGGATCCCGCGCGGGCGCGTGCTGCTCGCCGACGAACCGCATCCTCCGGGCGATCTCGTGGACCACCCCCTGCTGGTGATCGAGGCGCGCGAGGGTGAGAGCGCCTCGATCGATCTGCGCTGACCGCGGGGAGCGGCCCGCTACTCCTCGACGACCCCGCCCGAGCGCGCGACGTCGTCGGTCTTGATCTTCCCGGCGTCGAACTTCTTCGCCGAGGCGAGCATGCGCGTGATGGCGGAGTCGAAGTCGACCTCGCCCTTCGCGAAGCGCAGGAAGTTGATGCGCGCGACGACGAAAGACTTGAGGTACGGGCTCTCGAAGCCGCGCTCCTTGAGCTTCTTCACGGCCGCGTTGACCGCCTCGTCGAGCTCGAGCAGCTGCTTGGCGCGCGTCTCGCGCTCGGCGAGCGCCTTTCCGAGCTTCACGGACATGAACTCGTCGGTGCGCAGCAGGATCGGCCGGTAAACCGAGCCCGCGAAGCGGCCGTTCTGCTCGTAGCAGATGCCGAGCGTCAGCAGCGCGGGCTCCTCGAAGACGAGCGCGTGGTCCTTCTCCGTGCCGTCGCCCGCGGCGGCGAGATCGCGCGCCATGCGGATCACCTCGAGCGCCTTCTCGCGCAGGTTGTGCGCCTTCTCCGTGTTGAGCGCGAGGATGCGGTAGGCGAGCTCGGCCTCGGGGATGAGCAGCGCGACGATCGTCTTGCCGCCGAGCTCCTTCAGCGCGTGCAGCCGGTGGTTGCCGTTGGGCGTCCAGTAGGTGCCGTCGTCGCGGCGCACGGCGATGATCGGATCGAGGAAGCGGCCGACCTCGTCGATGCGCTGCACGAGGCGCTTCAGGTGCGCGTCGGAGAGGTCGCGCTGGAAGGGCGTGGGGGCGACCTTGTCGATCGGGAGCGCGACGAAGAGCTGCCAGGATCCGCCCAGCGGCTCGCGGTACGAGCCGATCACGGCGGCGCCGTCGGCCTCGACGAGTTCGACGAGCCTCTCGATCGCCGCGGGCGGGTTCTCGGAGCGCACCTCGCGCGGTCCAAGGCCGCGCGAGGAGGGTGCCGCCTTCTTGCGGCGCGGTTTGCGTTGGGCGGCCATGCGAGCTCCCGCTTCCGGGCTACCGCTTCTTCGCGGGAAAGATGCGGATCAGCGCGGCACCGTGGCGCGCGACGCTCGTCGCGAACGAGCCCTCGGAGACGCCGAGGTCCTTCTGACGCCAGAGATCGCGCACGCGTTGCGCGCCTTGGAGGCCGAGTTCCTTCCAGTTCACGGAGACCTGCGCCTCGATCTGGCCGCGGTTGAACAGGCCGACGGCCAGCGAACCATCCTCCATCTTCTTGGCCCAGACCTCGGTCTCGCCGTTCTGCGCGACGCGCGCGGCCTGGATGCCGAGCGGATCCTGGCTGACCTCGAGCACTTCGTCGTTCGTGAGCAGGTTGAGCGTGAACGCGTCGAGCTGAGCCATGTCACAGCCGATGAGGAGCGGCGAACACAGCAGGCACCAGAGCGAGATGTGCGTGTACTGCTCGTTGGGCGTGAGCTTGGTCGGGTGCAGGTTGCCCCAGCCGACCTTGCCCACGACGAGCATGTCGGGGTCGTTCCAGTGGCCCGGGCCGGCGAACTTCTCGTGTCCGTTCTGCGCGAAGCCGATGCCCGCCATGCTGCCCCAGGTGTCGGTGATGTCGCCGGTCGTGCGCCAGCAGTTGCCGCCGACCTCGGCGCCCCATTGCCATACGTCGCCCATCCCGTACTGGCAGAGCGAGAAGACGATGTCGCGCGGCGCCTTGTCGAGCGCGGCGCGCATGACCGAGTAGGGCTTCTTCAACTCGGGCAGGCTGTGGTCCTTCGCGATGTCGTCGTACGAGCACCAGTCGTACTTGACGTAGTCGACGCCCCAGGAGGCCCAGGTCTGAGCGTCCTGCTCCTCGTGCTCCCACGAGGCGGTGAAGCCGGCGCAGGTCGTGCGCCCGGGCGAGGAGTAGATGCCAAAGCGCAGGCCCTTCGAGTGGATGTAGTCGCCCAGCGCCTGCATGTCGGGAAACTTCTCGTTGCAGAGGATGTTGCCCTTCGCGTCGCGGCCGGCTTCCCAGCAGTCGTCGATGTTGATGTACGTCCAGCCGTGCTGCGCGAGGCCGCTCGCGACCATTGCGTCCGCCGCGGAGCGCACCTTGGCGTCATCCACCGCGCCGGCGAAGCAGTTCCAGCTGTTCCAACCCAGCGGCGGCGTGAGCGCGATCTGCGCGCCGCAGACGATGCGCAAGAGGCGCTCGTCCGTGCCGCGTGCGTTCTTCGCCGTGAGGATGACCTTGTACTCGCCCTTCTCGGCCAGCTTGCCGCTGATGCGGCCCGTGGCTGCGTCGAGCGTGAGGCCCTCGGGCAGATTCTCCGCGCTGAAGCGCATCGGCCGATCGCCCGTGGCCGGGATGCCGTACAGGAAGGGGTGGCCCGGGCGCACACCGGTCACACTCGCGGCGTGCAGGTGCGGCTCGGGGCCGGGGAGGGGAGTCAGCACGACGGCTTCTTCGCGCGGAGCCGCGAGCGACTGGATCGTCGCACCAGCTTCGGCCTCGATCGTCGCCATGGCCCAGTCGGCATGGTCGTAGCTGTTGCCGTCGCCGCCGTCCTCGACGAGCAGCAGCAGGCTCTTCACGCCCGCGAGCGGCAGGTCGACTTCCTTGGCCGCAGCGCCGCTGTGCAAGAGGCCGCTCTTCCACAACTCCTTGCCGTCGCCGAGCACACGGAACTCGATCGAGCCCTGCTTGGGCAGCGTTTCGTCGTCCGCGCCGACGAGCGCGTGGAAGCGCGTCGCCTGTCCGCCGAGCGCGATCGCGAACTGGCTGCTCGCATGCGTGCCGAGACCGTGCTCGAAGCTCTTGCCGCCGATCGAGAGCGCGTGACCTTCCACGCTTCGGTCGGCGTGCGGCTCGCCCCATTCCTGCTCGACGGCAGAGAGATCGAGCGCAGCGATGGAAACCTGGCCTTGGACGGACGGGCTGTGAAGGCAAACAAGGAGCACGAAGGGCGTGTACATGGCCCCATTGTGGCGAACCGGCCGCAGCCGTGCGAGCGCGGCTCTCAGCCGCCCGCGATGCGGCTCACGCTGGAGAACAGCGCCCGCGCCGGCGCGCTGTGCACGCTGGTGAACGGGCTCGAGATCCAGCGCCCGAATTTCTGCAGGGCGTAGTCGATCAACATGTCGTCGAGTCCCTCTCGGACCGGATAGCCGCCGCGGCCCGCCGCGATCGAGCGCAAGAGGCGCAGGAAGCCGACGCGCTTCATCCCCGCCATGCGCGCCGTGGTGCGCAGGCCCGGATCGTCGCCGAGCATCAGCAGCGTCTCGTCCTCGTCCAGCCAGCTCGTGCCCGCCCCGGCGCGGAAGCCGACGCACTCGTTGTGCTCGAGCAGCGGTACCAGCGCCAGCGCCTTGCTGCCCTCGCGCTCGGGCGCGTCGGTGAGCCGCGCGGTTTCGCCCAGGATCACCATGTGGCCGGTCGCGTAGTCGCGCGGCTCGACGAGCAGCACGCGTTGGCCAGTCGAGAGGTGCAGCTCGCGCTCGATGGTCGCGTGCGCCTTGACCTTGCGGCATGCGCGCGTGACGGTCGCGCCGAAGAGCTTCTTCGCGATCGCGATGCCGTGGTAGCCGTAGGCCGAGCGCAGGAAGCGCGCCTCGCTCACCGCGCCCAGTTCGCCGTGCGCGATCGCGGCGCGAGCCGGCTCGATCCAGGGCAGCTCGGTGCAATCTTCCGCCACCCACGCGTTGCGGAAGCGCTCGAGCAGCGGAACGTGGCGGAACTGCTTGAACTGCAGCACGGGCGTGTCGAGCAGCAGGTCGAAGCGCTCGGGCCGGAGCTGTGCGAGGCGCGCGAGCACCTGGGGAACGGCACCCTTGCCCACTGCGACATAGACGAGGTCCACGCCCTCGAGGTGCTGCTCGGCGAGCGCGCTGAACTGGCCGACGCTGAAGCAGGCGTCCTTGCACTCGATGCGCTTCTCGGTGCGCGCGCGGATGTCCGCGAGCTCGAAGCCCGAGCTCATGCTCGTGAAGGCCGGCAGCGCGGTCTCGCGCACGCGCGCGCCCGAACCGACGACGAGGACGCGGCGGGCGCTCACGCGCGCGGTGCTCCCTGAGCGGACCCGAGTTCGCCGCGCAGGTGCTCGGCCAGTCGGATCGAGAGCGCGACGATGGTGTAGGTCGGGTTGGCGGATCCGCTGGTGGGGAAGACGGATGCGCCCGCGATGTAGAGGTTCTCGAGCGAGTGCACGCGGCCATCGGGGTCGACCACGGAGTTCGCGGGGTCGGTGCCCATGCGCGTCGTGCCCATGTGGTGCGACGCGTCCTGGTCGATCGGCCAGGGCTGAACGGAACCGAGCTGGCTCTCGAGCCGTCCGAATCCGGCGCGCGGAAGTTCGGTGGCGAGCTTCTCGTGCAACGCGACGAGCGAGCGACGGTCGAGCTCCGTGCACTGGTGGCGCACGAGCGGGACCGGCACTCCAAACTCGTCCTGGCGGGTCGAGAGTTGCACGCGATTCTCGGGGTGGGGCTGCATCTCCATGAAGTTGCGCAGGCGCACCGCATGGACGGCGGGTCGCGCGCGCTCGAAGACGCGGTTCCAAGCGTAGCGGCTGACGCGCGGCATGTCGCGCACGACGTTCCATCCCAGACTCATCCATCCTGCGGGTCCGCGGCGCTCGTTCTGCAGTTCCGAGTCGTCGCCGGTCTCCGAGTAGTCGCGCAGGGCGACCACTTCCTTCTGCGCCTTGTGCCGCAGCCGGCTCGCGACGAGCCGGCTGCGTTTCGCGAGTGTCACGAGCGACTCGACCCCGATGCTGTCCGACCACGGGAAAAGAGGCTCGAAACGGCAGTAGGAGTCGAGCAGGCCCGCGCGCTCTTGCTCCGCGTCGCAGAGGCGCAGACCGGCGTAGCCCGCGAAGCCGCGCCACATGCAGCCGAAGAAGAATGGCAACTCTGTCACGGAGCGTTCGAGTGTCAGCACCCCGTGGTAGCTCTTGGGGTGATTCATCAGATAGCGCCCGACCTGGTCGTGCTCGTTGCCCAGACCGGCCTCGCAGGTGTCGCGCGAGACGAGCAGCAGCCGCGCGTTCTCGATCCCGCCGGTCGCGAGCACGAACGCGCGCGCCTCGAGCACGAGCGTGCGCCCACCGCTCGTGCGCACGTGTGCGCGCGCGACGCGCCCGTTGGAGCGTTCGGCTTCCAAGCGCACGACGCTCGCGTCGAGATAGAGATCGGTGCCCTCGCGTTCGAAGACCGCGCGCTGCTCCTTGCCGAAGTCCTGCGGTGGCGTCGCAGCGAGGAATACCTTCTCCTCGATACCGTTCCACTCGGGCTGGCGCTCGCCCTTCGCGCGCAGCGCGCCGAATCCCTCGACCCCGAAAGCCGCAGCCTCGGGGAAGCGGTAGCGCGCCGCGGCTTGCGCGTAGTACCGGTCGAGTTGCGCGCGTGCGATCGGCCAGCCCGAGAGGGGCACCCACGCGCGCGGCGCGAGGTCGATCTCCTCGAGCGGGCTGGAGAGACCAGCCCAAGTCGTCGACGCTCCGCCGAGCACGCGCTCGCGCGACCAGCTCTTGATGCGGAGGCCCTCGCTCTCGACGCGGCGCAATCGATCGCCGAGCGGCGTGACCGCTGCGCGTCCGCTCTCGAGCACACACACGCGCAGGCCGGAATTCGCGAGCTCCGCGGCGATCGTCGCGCCTGCGGGCCCGGAACCGATCACGCACAGGTCGTAGCCGGGCAGTTCTGCGAGCTGCGTCTGTGCGAGGTCGTGGATCATCCGCGCGGGTGGGCGGCGATCCTAGCGCGTACGAGCCCGATTCGCGCGCGCAAGGCCTTCGTGGTAGCCTTTTGGCAGTTATTCCTGCGCCCCGGGGATCCCCCCGGGGCGCGTCGCTTTCCCAAGAGATCCTTTGACGAACACTTTCGCCAGTCTGCCCCTGATCGAGCCGCTCCAACGAGCTGTGCGCGACTCGGGCTACACCCACCCCACGCCGATCCAGTCGCAGGCGATTCCGCACCTGCTCGAAGGCCGCGACCTCCTCGGTTGCGCCAAGACCGGCACCGGCAAGACCGCCGCGTTCGCGCTGCCCATGCTGCAGCTGCTCGCGGAGGGCGGCCGCCGCGCCGCGCCGAACAGCGTGCGCTCCCTGATCCTCGCACCGACGCGCGAACTCGCCGCGCAGGTCGCCGAGAGCTTCGAAACCTACGGCGCGGGCCTCAAGCTCAGCATCGCCGTCATCTTCGGCGGCGTCAGCCAAGGCAAGCAGGTCGCCGCGCTGCACCGCGGTCTCGACGTGCTCGTCGCGACACCCGGCCGCCTGGTCGACCTGATGGGCCAGAAGCACGCGCGCCTGGGCCAGGTCGAGATCCTCGTCCTCGACGAGGCCGACCACATGCTCGACCTCGGCTTCATCCCCGACGTGAAGCGCATCCTCATGGCGCTGCCGCGCAAGCGCCAGACGCTGTTCTTCTCGGCCACGATGCCGCCGCCGATCCAGAAGCTCGCCGACGGGATGCTCACGAACCCGGTCAAGGTCTTCGTCACGCCGCCCGCGAGCACGGTCGAGGAGATCGAGCAGCGCGTGCACTTCGTCGATCGCGCCAGCAAGCCCAACCTGCTGGCCCAACTGCTCTCGGCCCCCGAGGTCGAGCGCGCGCTGGTCTTCACGCGCACCAAGCACGGCGCCGACAAGGTCGCGCGCCGGCTCGTGCAGGGCGGCATCACCGCCGCGGCGATCCACGGCAACAAGGCCCAGAACAACCGCGAGCGCACGCTCGAGGGCTTCCGCGCCGGACGCCTGCACGTGCTCGTCGCGACCGACATCGCCGCGCGCGGCATCGACGTCGACGGCATCACGCACGTCGTCAACTTCGACCTGCCGAACGTGCCCGAGACCTACGTGCACCGTATCGGCCGCACCGGCCGCGCGGGCGCCACGGGCATCGCGATCTCGCTCTGCGACCGCGAGGAGCGCGAGTATCTGCGCGACATCGAAAAGGTGATCAAGCGCTCGGTGCCGGTCGTCGGCAACGATCCCACGCGCACGCGCGGGAGCGCTCCGGCCCCCGGAGCGCATGCGCTGCGCGAAGCGCAGCTCGCCGGGCCTGCGGTGACGCCCGACGGACACGAGGAACGCGCTCCGCGCCGCGACGATCGCGGCGGCAGTCGCGGAAACTTCGAACGCGAGCGCCGTCCGCAGCAGGGCGGTGGTCGCGGTGGTGGTGGCGGACGCGGTACCGGCGGACGCAGCAGTGGCGGTGGCGGTGGCGGTGGACGCGGTGCTGGTGGACGCGGTGGCGGCGGCGGACGTGGTGCCGGCGGCAGCGAACGGCCGAGGTCCGGCGGAGCTCCGCACAAGCCTGCCCACGCTCGACCGCACGCGCCCTCGCGCGGTGACGGACCCTCGCGTACCCATGCGCCGAGGCCGCACGCGCCGGCGGCACGGCCGCACGCGCCGAAGTCGCATGCTCCGGCACGCTCGCACGCACCCCAGCGTCCTCAGGGCGCTCCGCTCCCGCACCCCAAGCACCGCAACGAGCGGGGCTTCGGGACCGGCATCTGAGCCTCGCATCCGCCCTCGGGCGGACGGCAGGAAAAGCTCGCGGGCGAACCGTCCCGGGCCGCGCAGAGCAGCCGGTATCATGGCCGCGAGATGTTCAGCATCTTCGCGTTCTTCATCGCCGGCGCGCTCGAGTTCAACCGCGACGTCCGGCCGATCCTCGCGGACCGCTGCTTTCGCTGCCACGGGCCCGACTCCGCCGCGCGCAAGCGCGATCTGCGCCTGGATCTCGAGGACGGCTCGCGCGCGGCGCTGAAGGACGGCAAGCGTGCGATCGTGCCGGGCGACTCGACCGCGAGCGAGCTCGTCGCGCGCATCCGTTCGCACGATCCCGACGAGGTGATGCCGCCGCCCTCGCTCAACCTGCCGCTCTCCGAGTCAGAGCAGGCGACACTCGTGCGCTGGATCGAGGAAGGGGCGCAGTACGAACCGCACTGGGCGTTCGTACCGCCCAAGTCTTCGCCGGGCACGATCGATTCGCTCGTGCGCGCGCGGCTTGCAGAGGTCGGGCTGCAACCGGCCGCGGAGGCCGCGCGCGAAACGCTGCGTCGGCGCGTCGCGTTCGCGCTGACCGGATTGCCGCCCGAGGAGGACAAGGGCGAAAGCTACGAGCAACTCGTCGATTCCCTGCTCGCCTCGCCGCGCTTCGGCGAGCACATGGCCGCCGGCTGGCTCGATGCGGCGCGCTATGCGGACACCTTCGGCTACCAGTCGGACTGGGAGTGCCACCTGTGGCCTTGGCGCGACTGGGTGATCGCGGCCTTCAACTCGGGCATGCGCTACGACGAGTTCCTGCGCGAGCAGCTCGCCGGCGATCTGTTGCCGAACGCGACGCAGGAGCAGCGCGTCGCGACCGCGTTCAACCGCCTGCACCGCATGACCAACGAGGGCGGCTCGATCGATGAGGAGTTCCGCCAGGAAGCGATCGCCGACCGCGCCAGCACGTACGGCACGGCCGTGCTCGGCCTGACGGTCGAGTGCGCGCGCTGCCACGACCACAAGTACGACCCGATCCCGCAGCGCGACTTCTACACGCTCGGCTCGTTCTTCGGCGCGATCGACGAGGCGGGGACCTACGCCTACTCGACGCGCGCGGTGCCGCGGCCGGCGCTGCGCCTTGCGACGAGCGCGCAGCGCGCCGAGCTCGAGCAGCGCCACGCGGCGGTTGTCGCGGCCGAGCGCGCGTATGCGGCCGCGCCCAGGGAGCGCTCGCTGCCCGCGCCGCTGAAGAGCTACCCGCTCGAGGGCGAGATCGAAGGTCCGGTGGGCCAGGCGACGCACCTCGACGGCGACAGCGGGCCCGCGCCCGCCGACATGCCGGCCTTCGCGCGCTGCGATCCGCACAGCCTCGTGTTCTGGATGCGCTGCCCGGACCGCAAGCAGCGCGCGACGGTGATCCACACGAGCTCGTTCACGATCGAGAGCGACCAGCAGGGCTACCAGCTGATGCTCGAGAACGGCCGCCTCGCGTGGCAGGTGATCCATTTCTGGCCCGGTTCCGCGGCCGCGATCCGCACGCGCGAGGAGTTCCCGCTCGGGAAGTGGGTCGAGGTCGCACTGACCTATGACGGTTCCTCGCGTGCGTCGGGCTTGCACGTCTATCTCGACGGGGTCGAGGCTCCGTGCGAGGTCGTGCGCGACCACCTCGACGGACCGGCGCAGGTGCACTCGTTCCAGGTCGGATTCCGCGACCGCGATCTGGGCTTCAAGGACGGCGATGTGGACGAGCTGCGCGTCTACGACCTCGAGCTCGGCGCCGGCGAGGTTGCGCGCATCCACGCAGGCGAGCTCGCCGCCGGGACGCTGGCGGCCTCGCCCGAAGCCAGGGTGCTGCGCGACGCGCGCGCGTCCGAGCAGGAGCTGCTCGAGTCGATCCCCGAGCTGATGGTGATGGAGGCGAGCGCGCACCCGCGGCAGGCCTTCGTGCTCGCGCGCGGCGCCTACGACCAGCCCGACCCGGCGCGGCCCGTCGCGCCTGAGCACGCGCTCGACGCGCTGCTGCACTTTGATCCCGCCTGGCCGCACGACCGGCTCGGCCTGGCCGAATGGACGCTCGATCCGCGCAATCCGCTCACCGCGCGCGTCGAGACGAACCGCCTCTGGGCGCTGTGTTTCGGCCGCGGCCTTGTCGCGACACAGGAGAACTTCGGCACGCAGGGCGAGTATCCCTCGCACCCCGAGCTGCTCGACGCGCTCGCGCTCGACTTCGTGCGCAGCGGCTGGGACGTCAAGGCACTGCTGAAGCGCATCGTGATGAGCGCGACCTTCCGCCAGGATTCGAGCGCGACGCCCGAGAAGCTCGAAGCGGATCCGCAGAACCGGCTGCTCGCGCGGGCCGAGCCAGCGGCTCAGCGCGGAGAAGCTGCGCGACCAGGCGCTTGCCGCATCGGGCCTGCTCGTCGAGCAGGTCGGCGGCCCGAGCGTGAAACCGTGGCAACCGCCGGGGCTGTGGGAGGACGCGGGTGCGAGCGGAGGCAGCTACACGCCCGACAGCGGCGCGAGCGCGCACCGGCGCAGCCTGTACACCTTCGTGAAACGCACCGCGCCGCCGCCCGACATGCTGCTCTTCGACGCGGGCAGCCGCGAGAAGTGCCTCGCGCGGCGGCAACCGACGAACACGCCGCTGCAGGCACTGGCGCTGCTCAACGATCCGGTCTTCGTGGAGTGCGCCCAGGCCCTCGCCGAGCGCGCGGCGAAGGATGCGGGCGAAGATGCGAACGCGCGGGTGCGCTTCTGCTTCCGCGAGCTCACGGGTCGCGAGCCGCGGGAGCAGGAGCTCGAGGCGCTGCGCGGCCTCCACGAACACGAGTCGCTGGCACTCGTGTGCTCGACCGTAATGGCCTCCGACGCCGCGGTGACCTGCCGATGAACACCACCCGCAGGCATTTCCTGAGCGCTTCCGCCCTCGGTCTGGGAGCCCTGGCGCTGCGCTCGATCGCCCAGGCGCAGGGCGAAGCGCAGCCGCTCGGCCCGCAGCACCGCGCGAAGGCCAAGCGCGTGATCTACCTCTTCCAGGCCGGCGGGCCCTCGCAGTTCGAGACGCTCGATCGCAAGCCGCTCTTGCGCGATAAGCACGGCACGGAGCTGCCCGACTCGGTGCGACGTGGCCAGCGCCTGACCGGCATGAGCGGCAACCAGGCGACGCTGCCGCTCGCTGGTTCGTTCGTGGACTTCCGACAGCACGGCAAGTGCGGACGCTGGATCAGCGACCTGCTGCCGCACACCGCCAAGATCGCCGACGAGCTGTGCGTGGTGAACACGATGTTCACCGAGGCGATCAACCACGATCCCGCGATCACCTTCTTCTGCACGGGCCACCAGCAGCCCGGCCGGCCCTCGATGGGCGCGTGGCTGTCGTACGGCCTGGGCAGCAGCAACGCGAACCTGCCGGCCTTCATCGTGCTCGTCTCGAAGGACGCCTCGCGCGACCAGCCGCTCTACTCGCGCCTGTGGGGCGCGGGCTTCCTGCCCAGCGAGCACCAGGGCGTGCAGTTCCGCGCCGGCAAGGAGCCGGTTCTGTTCCTCGCCAACCCGGAGGGAGTGTCGCCCGACTCGCGCCGCGCGATGCTCGATACGCTCGCGCAACTCGAGCACGATCAGCAGACGCACACGCTCGACCCCGAGATCGACGCGCGCATGGCGCAGGCCGAGTTGGCCTGGCGCATGCAGTCGAGCGTGCCCGAGGCGACGGACGTGAGCGGCGAGCCCGAGGAGGTCTACCAACTCTACGGCGAGTCCTCGCGCACGCCGGGGACGTATGCCGCGAACTGCCTGCTCGCGCGGCGTCTGGTCGAGCGCGGCGTGCGCTTCGTGCAGCTCTTCCACCAGGGCTGGGACCAGCACGGCGGACTTCCGAACGGCATCAAGAACCAGTGCGCGCAGACGGACCAGGCCTCCGCGGCGCTGGTCACCGACTTGAAGCGCCGCGGCCTGCTCGAGGACACGCTCGTCGTCTGGGGCGGCGAGTTCGGGCGCACGGCGTACTGCCAGGGGAAGATGACCGCGAACGACTACGGCCGCGACCACCACCCGAGGTGCTTCTCGGTCTGGATGGCGGGCGGCGGCGTGAAGGCTGGCTACGCGCACGGCAAGACCGACGACTACGGCTACAACATAGTCGAGAACGGCGTGCACGTGCACGACCTGCACGCGACCATGCTCGCGCTGCTCGGGATCGAGCACGAGCGGCTGACGTACAAGTTCCAGGGCCGCTACTACCGGCTCACCGACGTCGCGGGAAACGCGGTGCGCGATCTGATCGCGTGACGAGCGTCAGGTGCGCGGGGTCCAGCCGCGCTTCTCGAGCTCGTCGAGGATCGCGTTCACGTTCGTCGTGACATCGATCTTGGCCGTGTCCAGCTTCAGATCCGGCTTCAGGGGCGCCTCGTAGGGCTGGTCGATGCCGGTCACGTTCGCGATCTCGCCCGCGCGGGCGCGCGCGAAGAGCTTGTTCGTGTCGCGCGACTCGCACACCGCGAGCGGCGCGTCGCAGAAGATCTCGAGGAAGCGCTCTCCGCCCACCGCAGCGCGCGTGCGCGAGCGCTGCTCGAGCGTGGGGGAGACGAAGGTGCAGAGCGTGATCAGTCCCTGGTGCTGGAAGAGCTTCACGAGCTGCGCCGCGCGGCGCAGGTGTTCGGCACGGTCCGCGGGCGAGAAGCCCAGGTCCGAACACAGGCCCTGGCGCAGGCTCTCGCCGTCGAGCACGAGCGCGTGCAGGCCGCGTGCGAAGAGCTCGACCTCGAGCGCGTAGGCGAGCGAGCTCTTGCCCGAGTGCGGCAGGCCCGTGAACCAGAGCGTGAAGGGCGTCTGCGCCATGCGCTGCGCGCGGCGCTCGGCGGCGACTCCCGACTGACCCGGGCTCAAGTTCGTGCCCGCGTCGTGCGCGCGGCGGCCGCGCTCGAGCGAGTCCTTGGCCGTCGTGCTCTCGAGCAGCATGCCCGCGCCGAGCGTGGCATTGTTCAGCCGGTCGACGAGGATGAAGGCGCCCGTCTGGCGGTTCTGGGAGTAGGCGTCGGTGGGGATCGCGCGTGCGCACTCGATGCGGATGCGGCCGATCTCGTTCAGGCCCAGCTTCTGCGCGGGCTCGGAGCGCAGCGTCTCGACGCTCATGCGGTAGCGCACGTCGGTGACGACCGCGGGCACGGTCTGAGTCGTCTGCTTCAGCAGGTAGGAACGGCCCGGCTCGAGGGCCGTCTCGTTCATCCAGACGATCATCGCCTCGAGCGTGTTCTCGAGCTCGGGCGCGTTGTTCGGGCGCACGAAGAGGTCGCCGCGGCTGACGTCGATCTCGTCTTCGAGGGTGAGTGTCACCGCCATCGGCGCGAAAGCCTCCTCGACGGGCGTCCCGCCGCTCGCAAGCGTCTTCACGCGGCTCTTCTTGCCCGAGGGCAGCGCGACGAGTTCGTCGCCGACGCGCACGACGCCCGAGGCGATCGTGCCCGCGAAGCCGCGGAAGTCGAGGTTGGGGCGCAGCACGAGCTGCACCGGCAGGCGCAGATCGACCAGGTTGCGGTCGCTCGCGATGTGCACGTTCTCCAGGTAGTCGAGCAGCGGCCCGCCCTTGTACCAGGGCATGCGCTCGCAGCCGAAGACGATGTTCTCGCCGCGGCGCGCGCACATCGGGATGAAGTGCAGCTCGCCGAAGGCCAGCTTGGCCATGAAGTCGACGCAGTCCGCACGGATACTCTCGAAAACGCGCTCGTCGTAGTCGACGAGGTCCATCTTGTTGACCGCGATCACGACGTGGCGGATGCGCAGCAGCGAACAGATGAAGGCGTGGCGGCGCGTCTGCGGCAGCACGCCCTTGCGCGCGTCGATCAGGATGATCGCGAGGTCCGAGGTCGAGGCGCCGGTCGCCATGTTGCGCGTGTACTGCTCGTGGCCCGGCGTGTCGGCCACGATGAACTTGCGCTTGGGCGTCGAGAAGTAGCGGTAGGCGACGTCGATCGTGATGCCCTGCTCGCGCTCGGCCTGCAGGCCGTCCATCAGCAGCGCGAAGTCGATCTCCTCGCCGGTCGTGCCAAAGCGCGTGCTGTCCTTGACGAGGGCCTTCAGCTGGTCCTCGAAGACGCCCGCGCCGTCGTGCAGGAGGCGGCCGATCACGGTCGACTTGCCGTCGTCGACCGAGCCGCAAGTGAGGATGCGCAAGAGCTCCTTGTGCTGGTAGTTCTCCAGCCACTGCTCGATGCCGACGCGGTCGAGTTCCTGATCGTGCTGCATCAGAAGTAGCCCTCGCGCTTCTTCTCTTCCATCGAGCCGGACTCGTCGTAGTCGATCACGCGTCCCTGGCGCTCGGAGGATTTCGCGCGCAGCATCTCTTCCAGCACTTCGGTCAAGTTCGTCGCCTCGGACTCGATCGCACCCGTCAGCGGGTAGCAGCCCAGCGTGCGGAAGCGGACCTTCTTCATCACCGGCTTCTCGCCCGGCTCGAGCGGCAGGCGCTCGTCGTCGACCATGATCCACGTGCCGCCGCGGTTCACCACGGGCCGCTCCTTCGCGAAGTACAGCGGCACGGTCGGGATCTGCTCCTTGTGCACGTAGAGCCAGACGTCGAGCTCGGTCCAGTTCGAGAGCGGGAAGACGCGGATCGACTCGCCCTTCGCGACTCTGCCGTTGTAGAGGTTCCACAGCTCCGGCCGCTGGTTCTTCGGGTCCCACTGGTGGAACTTGTCGCGGAAGCTGAACACGCGCTCCTTGGCGCGGCTCTTCTCCTCGTCGCGCCGCGCGCCGCCGAAGGCCGCGTCGAAGCCGTACTTGTCGAGCGCCTGCTTCAGGCCCTCGGTCTTCATGATGTGCGTGTAGCGCTGCGTGCCGTGCTCGAAGGGGTTGATCTTGTTCTTCACGCCCTCCTGGTTGATCCACTCGATGAAGTCCACCCCGAGATCCTTCATCAGCTTGTCGCGGAAGCTGATCATCTCCTTGAACTTGAACGTCGTGTTGACGTGCAGCAGCGGGAACGGGAGCTTCGCTGGCGCGAAGGCTTTCTGCGCGAGGCGCAGCATGGCGGCCGAGTCCTTGCCGATCGAGAAGAGCATCACGGGGTTCTTGAACTCCGCGACGACCTCGCGGATCACGTGGATGCTCTCGGCCTCGAGCTGTTCGAGGTGGGACAGGGTGTAGGAGCTCATCGGGGGTGGAAAAGACTACCCCGAAATCGCGCGGGCTCCCAGCCCCGACGCACGAGCGTCGCTCAGTGGAAGTTCGCGCCGCTGAGCGAGACCAGCACGACGCCGAAACAGGCCGCGTTGAGCAGGAAAGTGATTCCGAGCGCGATCTGCATGCCCTTGAGGGTGCGCGGCTGCTTGCGCTTCGAGATGTAGAGCAGCGCGGGGCCCATGTAGAGCAGCTGGAAGAGCCCGATGCCGAGGAAGGGCATCAGCCCGTTCATCGCATCCCCGCTCGCGACCAGCGCGAAGGCGCAGCACACGATCAGGACCGCGGCGTGCAAGACGGCGGTGAGGCCGATGCCCCTGGCGATCGAGCCCTGGTCGGGGGACTGCGATTCGTCCATCGGGATCGAGGGGCCGGGCAAGCCGGCGGGATCGATCGGGTGCTCGGTCATGATCAACTCCGGCTGATGAGGCCCATCCAGCAGGCAGAGTCCAGAGGGAGCGGGATGAAAGCGACGAGCCTGATGCCGCTTTGGATCACGACTCTGTGGTAGCTCGATCCGCGCTGCACTTCGCCTTGCTCGTTCACGCGCGGCCCCCTGCCTGGAGCGGCGCAAGGCGCGTCTGCTCGAGCTCATCGCGGTAGAAGAGGTTGTAGGTGTCGAAGGGGATGATGCGCAGGTCGCGCGGGTGCACGATGTGAACGCAGCTCTTCTTGACCGAGCGCACGTCGAAGGAGTGCGCGTCGAGGAACTGCAGGATGATCACGCGGAAGAGGTTGTCGTAGCCGAGCCGGTCGCGCAACACGACCTTCGGTAGGCAGCACAGCAGCTCGCGCAGGCTCGCGACACCCGATGCGGGCGAATGCGCCGTCGAGAAGGCCGCGAAGAGTTTCGCCTGCAACCCCGAATCGCGCTCGTAGGCGATCGTGTTGCGCCCGCCCTCGATCAGAACCTGCGGCTCGATCATGCCGGTCAGTGGAACGACCTTCCCCCCGAGCTTGAGCGCGTAGGCCATCGCGATTGCATCCGGGTGGCAGGGCACCGGCAACACGTCCTCGGGCTGGAAGACGCTCGTCTGTTCGAGCAACCGCCGCCGCACCTCGGTCAACGTCAGCCGGTCGTGCGCCGGATCGAAGTTCAGGATCCGCCCGGCGTCCTGCACCGGTTGCAGCGTCACACCGCGCACGCAGCGCTGCTGCAGCGCGAACTCGACGATCTTCCCGATCTCGTGATCGTTGCGGCCCTTCGCGAGCGTCACGACCAGCGTGGTCGAGACGTTTAGACGATTGAGCCGCTCGAGCGCGCGCTCGTGCACCGCGCGCGTGTCCGCGCCGCGCAGCGCGAGCAGCGTCTCGCGCTCGAAGGAGTCGAACTGCAGGTAGACCTCGAAATGCGGCATGTATCCGGCGAGCTTTTCCGCGAAAGCCTCGTCCTGCGCGATCCGCAGCCCGTTGGTGTTGACCATCAGGTGCCGGATCGGACGCCGTCGCGCGGCCTCGAGGATCTCGAAGAACTGCGGATGCAGCGTCGGCTCTCCGCCGGAGATCTGCACCACGTCGGGCTCGCCCTCGCTCTCGACGAGTGCGTCGAGCATGCGCTCGATCTCGGGCAGCGTGCGCCAGTTCATGCGCTTGGGGCCGCTCGCGGCGTAGCACACCGGGCACTCGAGGTTGCAGCCGTCGCCGACCTCGATCAGCGTCAGGCACGAATGCTGCTCGTGGTCCGTACACAGGCCGCAGTCGTACGGACAGCCATGCTTCACCGGCGTCTGGAACCTGCGCGGCATCTCGGAAGGCTTGAGGAATACCTCGCGCGCGCGGCGCCAGTACTCGACGTCGTCGGCGACGAGCACGCGCTCGGATCCGTGCTCGGGGCAGCGCTTGTGCATGTACACGCAGCCCTCCTGGAACACGATCTTCGCATCGACGCGGCGGTAGCACGCCGAGCAGATCGACACCGCGATGTCGTAGTACTGGTAGGGACGCACGCGCTCGGTCATCGCGCGACTCCCTCGGCGACCCCGCGCGCTCGGTGCGCGAGCCAGGCCGCGCGCCAGACGATCCCCGCGAGCGCCGCCCACTGCGTCGCGGCGAGGCCGATCGAGGCGGGCAGGCGCGGATACGGCTTCCAGAAGTCGATCGCCAACCGGAACGCGAAGTACGCGAGCAGGAACACGTCGAAGCGCGCGCCCTCGGGCCACGCACGGGTCCTCCTGCGCGCGAGCACCATCCCGAGCAGCCCAAGGAAGACGATCTCGTACAGCTGCGTCGGATGCCGCGCGATTCCGTCGCCGAAGTCGACGCCCCACGGCAGGCTCGTCGCGACGCCGTAGGTGTGGTCGGCGAGGCCCGAGAGGAAGCACCCGACACGCCCGACCGCGATCGAGACGACGAGCGGCAACACGAGCGCATCTCCCGTGCGGCGCGTGATGCCGTGCCTGCGTTTCGCCCACTCGACCGCCAGCGTCCCGCCGAGCAACCCGCCGACGATCGACTTGCCTCCCAGCCAGTAGCCGATCTCGCCCGCGTGCTGCGCGAGCCCGTCGAGGTCCGACGCCCACTGCACGAGCTTCGACCCGATCACCGCCCCGAAGATCACCGCCACGTTCAGCGTCCAGCGCGCGTCCTCGCCGATGACGTCGCCGTGCCGCCGCTGTTCGCGCCGCAGCAGCGCAAAACCGACGACATACGCCGCGAGCTCGAGCAGCGCGTGCACCGAGAGCTCGAACGGGCCGAAATCGAGTGTGACGGGGAAGCGCACGCGGGGGACCCTAGCAGTGGTCACCAGCCCCGACAACTCCTGTCGAAACCGGACCTCCGCTCTCTACACTCCGACGATCATGACCCCGATCCCTTCCCTCGCGCTGCTGCTCCTCGTCGCCTCGATCGTCGCCGTGTCACCCGCGCAGAAACCCAAGCGTGCGCCGAAACCCGGCGTTGCGACGCCCGGCGTGAAGCTCCCGATGTCGAAGCTCACGCCCGAGGCCGTCTTCGATGTCCCCGGCGCGCCCGACTGGCTCGCGATCGGCGACGAGGTCTGGGTCTCGAACGCTCCCAAGAACACCGTCGCGCGCCTAGATCCGAAGACCAACAAGGTCCTCGCCACCATCGCCGTCGGCAAGGAGCCCGGCTCCGGTCTCGCGATCGGCTTCGGCAGCGTCTGGGTTCCGAATTGCGGCGAATCCACCGTCTCGCGCATCGACCTCGAGACCGGGGAGCTCAGCGCGACCTTCCCTTGCCCGACCGCCGACTCCGAGGGCGGCATCGCGACCGGCGCCGGCAGCGTCTGGCTCGTGAAGGATTCGAAGAGCACGCTCGTGCGCATCGATCCCGCGACGAACAAGCCCGCCGCCGAGATCGAGATCGCGCCAGGCTCCGTCGCCGTCGCCTTCGGCTTCGACTCCGTCTGGATCACGAGCCCCGAGAAGAGTGTCCTCTCGCGCGTCGACCCCGCGACCACCAAACTCGTCGAGACCATCCCCGTCGGTCCGAAGCCGCGCTTCCTCGCCGTCGGCGAAGGCTCCGTCTGGACGCTCAACCAGGGCGACGGTTCGATCACGCGCGTCGATCCGCGGACCAACAAGGTCCTCGCGACCATCGAAGCCGGCATCCCCGGCGGCGGCGGCGAGATCGCGGTCGGCGAGGGCTCCGTCTGGGCCACCGTCTGGGAATTCCCGATCACGCGCATCGACCCCGCGACGAACCAGGTCGCCCAACAATTCGCCGGCCCCGGCGGCGACTCGATCCGCATCGGCCACGGCTCCGTCTGGCTCTCGAACGTCCGCGGCGACAGCGTCTGGCGCCTCGACGTGAAGAAACTCCTCGCGACGAAGCCCGACTAATTCAGTGAATACGGTGCCAGTCCAAACCTCCCACTATCTCCTCTCTCCGCGCGGGGCCACCGGTGTGCGACCGTGCGGTCAGAGTTTGTGGGAGGATTGGACTGGCACCGTACGGAACTATCTCGCGACTGGGGATCGATTCGCCGACTGACCGCGCATCGGCGGCGGACGAGCTCACTCCGCGTCGTCGGATTCGTCGGCGTCGTTCTCGAGCGCCGGTTCCGCGCCCGCGGCGAGCGGATTGCGGAAGCGGATCACGCCGCGCCAGGGCCAAACCTTCGTCGGCTTGCCGTGGCGCGTGACCTCGATCGCGCCCTCTTCCGCGAGCCGGTGCGCGACCTCCTTGACGCTGTCCATCCAGCTCTTCCAGCCGTCGGGCTTGAAGCGCCGCGCGATGTCCGCGGGTCCGATCGATGCGCGGCCGCGCTTCTCGCGCAGGAGTTCGAGCGTGATCGCGCGCAGCTGCGCCTCGATCTTGGGGGTGAGCATCAGGGGCATGGTGAGGTCGTCCGCCGGTTGATTGGGCGGACAATCCTACGGCCCGAGAGCGAGGAGCGCATCAGGGACGCGCCTGGTAGAGCACTTCGCGCTCGCTGCCGTCGAGCTTCATGCACTCGATGCGCTGCTGGTCCCAGAGCAGGAACCGACCGCGGCCCAGTTCCGCACTCCCTCCAATCGGCGCCGGTGCGTCGAGTCCGAGGTGGTGATCGTCGAATCCGCGTGCAGGCATCGGGGTCTCCGAGCCGTCCTCGTTGAGGGCAGTGAACTCGTCTCCCAGATGCCACAGGGTGCAGATTCGTCCAGGGATCCGTGACCAGCCCATCCAGGCACTGGATGAATCGAGTTGCCGCACCATGTGCCCATCACAGGCATCGACGAACTTCCGTTCGTTCGGCAGGTAGAGCAGCGAGCCGTCCGGGGAGACCATCAACGAGCGAAAGACCTTGCGACCGCCGAGTACGGCCAGCTTCGTGATGCCGCCCGTCGCGAGCTCGTGCCGGACGAGAGAACCATCCTGCTCGTGGAACACGATTCCGACCTCGGGTGAGATCGCAACGATTGCGTCCTTGGAAAGTTGCAGGTCGATGTGTCGGCTCCGCCAGCGGAGCACCCAGTCGTCGCCATCCTGGGTCTTCTCGCACCAGTGCCCGAGCGCCTCCGAGAGATCGGCCGGGTGCGATGCCTGGATCGCGAGTGTGCGCGGATCGATGTGCTCGAACAGCCATTCGCCGTCGCCGAAGGTGCCGGGCATCGAGATCGTGGCGAGCCTCCCGCCCGCGTCCCAGACCGGCGAGTCGGCCAGCCTGCGGTCGCGATCGTCGATCTCGCTCCACCGACCCGTCTCTCGATCGAGCAGCCACACTTCATGGCGCACGCGACAGCGAGTGCCGGAATCCTTGCCCGAGAGCGGGAGCCAGTCCTCGCGCGGCGTCCATGTCTGTTCGGCCTGCACCGCGACGTAGCGACCGTCGGGGCTCGGCTCGGCGCGCCAGATCTCCGCTCTCGGGCTGAAGGGCACGATGTCGAGCGCCCATGCGGACTCGCGCGCGCTCGCGGCGAACGCGGGAACGAGCACGATGCCCACGCCGAACACGGCTCCAGCCGCGCGGCGGAGCCCGAACGGGTCGCGACGCCGCACACAAAATGCGAGAAGTCCTCCGACCAGAAGCGCGAAGGTCGCGAGACTCGCGAGTTCCGCCGGCCTCCAGGAGTTGAAGCACAGGTCGAGCCACACCGTCGCGCGCGTGACGGGCATCCACAGCGCGAGCAACGGGGCCGATGCCAAGGCTGCGATACCCGTGATCACTGCTGGGAGCGAGCGCTTGACCACGCATGCCGCAGCAAGGCACGCCGAAGCTGCGCAGGCGATGAGCGTCAGGTGCCCCGATTGCAGCCGAGTCGAGTGCAGGCTCACGTTGCCCTGCTCGAACAGGCGCAGCACTCGCTCAACCGCGATCAGGAACAACCCGCAACCCAGGCAGGCAAGCAAGGCGAAGGCCAATTTCGCGAACCAGGCGAGCATGCGCGTGGCCGGTAGGCGCAATAGCGTGCGCTCGACGCCGTTGCTCGCGTCCCGGGTGATCGTCTCGGTCGCCAGCGCGACGGCGAAGATTCCGAGACAGACCGGATAGACGTAGTCCTCGCGCAGAAGCGCGTCGAAGCGTTTGCCCGCAAGCAGCTTGGCAGCGGCGAGGAGCATCGCGAGGAGGGCGAGTGCGCCCAGAGTCAGCGCGCGCTGGTCGCGCCATTCCTTGTAGAGCAGTGAGCGCAGCTTGTTCACGGCTTCGCCTCGTAGAGCGTCTCGCGCTCGCTGCCATCGAGCTTCATGCACTCGATGCGGTCGCTCTCGAATCCAATCAGCCGGCCTGCCCCGAGTTCCTCGCAGTCACGCAGCGTCGTCGGCAGCGCTGTCGATCGTCCCTGCTCGTCGAGCGCGTGCCACATCAAGCCACGCCCGCCGAGTGAGGTCGCGTACAGGCACAGTCTGCCAGCAACGTCGGACCAGGACGTCAGCCGGGCCCTATTGGGGAGTTCCGCAACGCTGTGCCCGTCGATCGCGTCCAGGATCGTCGTCGTGCCGTCACTGAAGATGGAGACATATCGGCCATCGGGCGACACACGGATGCTGTTGCGGATCAATTCGCGCCCGAGCGATCGCAGGACTCGCTCGCTGCCTGTCCGCATGTCGTGGCGAATGAGCTGGTGGTCACGCTGCAGGAAGACCACGCCTGGCTCGGGCGACGCGGCGAACGCGAGGTCATCGGGAATCGCCCACTCGATGCCGCAGTCTTTCCAGCGCAGCGTCAGAAGCGACTGTTTCGAGTTGCTGATCGTCGTGTACCACACGCCCAGACCGGATACAGCCTCGAGCGCATCGAACATCGAGATGCCGATCGGCGGAGCAAGCAGTACGGCGCGCGACTTCGGATCGATCAACTGCACGCCGCCGGCGGTGTTGCCGAACGCACTCGGCGACGTGATCACCGAGAGCCTGCCGCGCGCATCCCAGGGACCCTGCGAGAAGCCGTGGCGGAAGCGCGTGAGGAGCGCCTGGTAGGTGCCTCCGAGCTTGCTCCACGAGCTGTCGTTGCGATCGAAGAGCCATACTTCGTAATGCTCGGCCATCCACGCGAGATCCCCTCCTACGAGCGCGCGCCAGTCCGGGTTTACCCTCCATTCCTTTCGCATCTGTACCGCGAGGAACCGCCCGTCAGGGCTCGGACTCACCTGCTCAATCCCGGCGTTCGCGTCACCGAAAGGAATGTCGAAGGCCGACAGAGCGCGGCGCATCGAACTCGCCGAAGCCAGGCCGAAGACGCACGCGACACTGCCCGCGACCGCCAACCCTCGTCGCCAACCGAGCGGATCGGCGTGCCGAATCGAGAACGCGAGCAGCGACCCGAGCAGGAAGCCGGCGAGCCCGAGGCAGGCGAGTTGCTGGGGCGACCAGATCGAGAGGTAGACGTAGTTCCAGTCCCAGACGCGGTACGGATCCAGCCCGGCGGCAACGCCGAACGGTAGCATCGCCATGGGAAGGAAAGGCAGTGCCGCAACCGCGAGCGAGCCCACGATGGCCGCGGGCAGCGCGCGCCGGAGCACGCACGCAAGTGCGAACCCGGCGGCGGCGAGCGCGGCCGTGAAGGACCAGAACATCGGTTGCGCCAGCACCTGATGTCCTGCGAACCCGCCGGTATCGTTCGCGAGGCTCAACAGGAAATCGAGCGGGAGCAAGAGCAGGACGAACGCGACCACCGCGAGGGTCACGAACAGGAGCTTCGCACTCCAGACCGAAGTCCGCGGCGCCGGGAGTCGCAGGAGCATGTCCGCGACACGCGACTGTGCATCGCGAGAGATCGATTCGGTCGCGAGCAGCATGGCGAAGATCATGCAGCTGACAGGAAGCACCGAATCGACGTACATCGAGGGCCCGATCAGGGCGCTGCCGTGGATGCGCAGCGCCCCGAGCGCGAGCAGCAGGCATGCGGCGAGCGCAGCGAGGCAAAAGGTGCGCTGGTCGCGCCATTCCTTGTAGAGCAGTGAGCGCAGCTTGTTCACGGCTTCGCCTCGTAGAGCGTCTCGCGCTCGCTGCCATCGAGCTTCATGCACTCGATGCGGTGGTCGTCGTAGGCGAGCAGCCTGTCCGTGCCGAGTGCGACGCAGTTCGGCATGTCGGTGGCGAGGAGAGTGCGCACTCCCTTCTCGTCGAGTGCGAACCAGCTCAGTTCACGCCGGGATGACATCGTGTCGACCAGTCCCAACCGGCCCGGGACCCGCGACCAGTCGACGAGCCAGACGCCCTGCGGAAGCTCGACGACCAAGCGACCGTCGCTGGAATCGAGAATCGTGGTGATGCCGCCGCCCAGGACAGCGATGTGTCTCCCATCGGGCGAGACACGAAGGCCTTGGCCCTTGCGGATCTCGAATGGAAAGGTGTGCAGGAGTGTCTCTGAACCGCTCGCCATCTCGTGGCGCACGAGGCCATTCTCGCGTTGGATGAACAGGATCCCCGGTTCGGGGGAGGCGGCGAACACGACCCGGTCGCTGAGCTCCAGGTCGATCCCGCGCTCCTTCCACCGCACGATGAGTTTCGACTGCCTGGAATACCCGATCGTCGTGTACCAGGCGCCCAAGCCGGTCTCGGCCTCGAGCGTGTCGAACATCGAGATGCCCAGCGGGGGCGCGAGCACCACTGTGCTCGTCGCAGGGTCGATGAGCTGGAGGCCGCCCGCCGCGCCGACAAAGGGACTCGAATAGAATCTTACCGAGAGGCGGCTGCGCGCGTCCCACGGGCCCCGCACGAAGCCGCGGTAGCTGCACAAGAGGAGTTCCCGATCGCGTGTATCGATCTCATTCCAGGTTCCACACGAGCGGTCGAGGATCCAGACCTCGCGGCGCTGCCTGCGCCTCCGGAGTTCCTGTCCGGGGGTTCCGGTCCATGTGGAGTCGGCCTTCAAATCCTGTCCCATCTGAACGGCCACGAAGCGCGCATCGGGGCTCGGGGCTGCGAGGCAGACTCTCGCCGCAGGATCGCCGAACGGCATGTCGAAGGCTGCCCACGCCCGCCGTGCGGAGCCCGCCACGCTCGGAAGGAGCACGAGCGAGACCCCGGTGCAGAGGGCCACGGCTCGCCGCCAACCGAGTGGGTCGGCGTGACGCACCGAGAACGCCAGGAGTGCGCCGACAGCAAAGCTCGCGCAGGCGAGACCTGCGAGCTCGACCGGCGACCAGATCGCGAGGAAGACATAGAGCCAGTCGGAGAGCCGGCACGGCGGAAGCCCGCCGGCCACGAACGGCAGTACGGCGAGCGTCAGCGCCGCCACGATCGTGGCGGGGAGCGCGCGCCGGAGCACGCACGCGAAGGCCAGCCCGGCGGTGGCCAGAGCCCCCGTCACGGCCCAGAACTGTGGCCGGGCCAGCACCTGATCGCCGGATAGCACTCCGCCGCTGCTGGCGAGCGTCAGGCAGTAGTCGAGCGGGAGCAGCGCGAGAATGAACACGACAACGGCAAGCAGCACGAAGAGGACCTTCGCGCTCCAGACCAGAGTGCGCGGTGCTGCGAGGCGCGCGAGCGTGTCCGCCACCCGGCTCTGCGCATCGCGTGCGATCGATTCCGTGGCCAGCACGGCCGCGAAGATCATGCAGCAGACCGGGAGCACGGAGTCGACGAAGAACGAGCGCTTCATCAGTGCGGCGCCGTCGATTCGCAACGCTGTGAGCGAGAGCAATAGGCACGCCCCGAGGGCGGCGATGCAGAACGTGCGCTGGTCGCGCCATTCCTTGTAGAGCAGTACGCGGAGCTGATTCACGACGGCGCGACCTCCCCGAGCGCCGCGGCGACGAGGTCCTCGAGGTCGCGTTCGACGGGCTCGACGTGTTTCACGGCCGGGTCGTGCGCGAGCTGGTCCTGGAGCGACTCGGCGTCGCGCAGCGTATAGAGCACGAGCTCGCGGCCCTCGCGGCGTTCGACCTTGGCGGGCAGCGGGGGAGTCCAGCTGGGCGAGTCGCCCTCGAGCTCGACCGCGAGTCGCGTGGCGCCGCGGCGCAGCTCTTCGATCTCACCGCACAGGCTGATGCGACCCTCGTGCAGCACTGCGATGCGATCGGCGCAGCGCTCGACATCGGCGAGCGAGTGGCTCGCGAGGAGTGCGCTGCGGCCGTCTTCACGCAGGAGCTCGAGCAGCGCGTCGAACACGCGCCGGCGCGCGAGCACGTCGAGGCCGGAGAAGGGCTCGTCGAGCAGCAGCAGCTTCGGCTTGTGAGCAAGCGCCGCGACGAGGCAGGCGAGCTCCTTTCCGCCGCGCGAGAGGTCGTGGTAGCGCGCGTCGGGGTCGACGCCGAGGCGTTCGGCGAGACGGCGCGCTTCGCTCATCTCCCAGCCCGGGTAGAAGGGTGCCAGCAGGTCCCAGTGCTCGCGCACCTTCATCCAGCGCGGCAGCTCGGTCTGGTCGGCGACGTGGCCGATCGAGCGCAGCACGGCGACGCGCTCGCGCCAGGGATCGCGGCCGAGGACGCTCACCGTTCCGCGCGGGAACGGCAGGCCGCCGGTGAGCGCGCGCATGAGCGTCGTCTTGCCCGCGCCGTTCTTGCCGAGCAGTGCGGTGACGCTGCCGACGGGGAGCGCTAGGTCGACGCCGCGCAGGACGGGCTGCTTCTTCTTGAAGTGCCAGTGGAGCCTGCGGATCTCGATGCTGTTTGTGGTGGGTGTGAGGTGTGTCATGAGGCCTTCGACCTTCCCTTCTCTCCCGAGTAGCTGTTGCGAACGATCTCGAAGACGCGTTCGATGCTCATGCCGGCGCCGAGGGCTTCGGCCAGCGCGCGCGCGAGGCGTTCCTTGACGAGCGCGTCCGCGGCGGCGCGGCAGGACTTCAGCGCGCCGGCCGCGACGAACATGCCGTCGCCGCGACGCGACTCGAGCACGCCCTCGCGCTCGAGATCGCGCCAGGAGCGGCTGACGGTGTTCGGGTTGATGCGAATCTCCTCCGCCAGCGCGCGCACCGAGGGCAGCCGGTCGCCCGGCGCGAGGCGTCCGGAGGCGACGGCGAAACGCACCTGGTCCGCCAGCTGTTCGCTGGGCGGCGAGGGCGAACGCGAGTCGATCTGGAAGCGCACGGGTGTCCTATCGAGCTAGGACACCGGGGCACTTGAGCGGAGATAGTTGAATACGGTGCCAGTCCAAACCTCCCACTATCTCCACGCCCCCCCGGCGGGCGAGCGCGACTCCGCAAGCGAAGCACCGCGAGCCCCTCACCACGGAAGGAGTCGGACGACTGCCGTCTCGTCGGGCTCACGAGCAGCTGCGGGGCCACGTTCCAGCTCTCAGAAGTCCGGCCGCCGGCAGCGGAGCACCGGGGAGGGGAGGACTTCGGTGAAGGATTGGACTGGCACCGTATCCCACCATCTCCACACCTGCGTCACCGCTCTGGCTCCGTACACCGGCCGCCAGGTGCAGGCGGCAGGGCGCGGGGGAGGGGAGGAGTTTGGTGAAGGATTGGACTGGCACCGTATACAACGAAGTCGAGCAGAATCGGCGGGGGGGGATCTGTCGGATTGGCTTCGTGGCGCCTAACCTGTTCGCCCCCATGATCGCACTCAGCGGTGTTTCGAAGCACTACGGCCGGCGGGCGCTGCTCGTCGAGGCGTCGTTTCAGTTGAATCCGGGCGAGAAGGTTGGCCTCGTCGGGCCGAACGGGTCGGGCAAGTCGACGATCTTCCGGATGCTGGTCGGGGAGGAGACGCCCGACGACGGCGAGGTGCTCGTGCCGAAGAAGGCCACGATCGGGTACTTCCGGCAGGACGCGAGCGAGGCGGGCGGGAGATCGGTGCTCGACGAGGCGATCGCGGGCAGCGGGAAGCTCGGTGACTTGCACCACGAGCTCGCGGATCTCGAGCGCGCGATGAACGATCCCGCGCGCGCGAACGAGATGGACGCGATCCTCGCGCGCTACGGCGAGGTGCAGGGCGACTACCAGCAGCTCGGTGGCTACGAGATCGAGGCGCGTGCGCGCGAGGTGCTCGCGGGCCTGGGTTTCCACGCGGACCAGGTCGATGCGGACGTGGGCGCGCTCTCGGGCGGTTGGCGCATGCGCGTCGCGATGGCGAAGGTGCTGATCGGGGAGCCCGAGGTGCTGCTGCTCGACGAACCGACGAACCACCTCGACATCGAGTCGATCTTGTGGCTGGAGCAGTTCCTGCGCGCGTCGAAGTCGGCGGTGCTGATGACCTGCCACGACAAGGACTTCATGAACCGCGTCGTGACGCGCCTGGTCGACATCGACGAGGGCGAGCTCGTGAGCTACACGGGCAACTACGAGTTCTACGAACGCGAGCGCGAGATGCGCGCGGCGCAGCAGTCGGCGGCTTTCACGCGCCAGCAGGCGATGCTCAAGAAGGAGGAGCGCTTCATCGAGCGTTTCGAGCGCCACGCCGCGAAGGCGGCGCAGGTGCAGTCGCGCGTCAAGAAGCTCGACAAGATCGAGAAGCTCGAGCCGCCGAGGAAGAGGGAGCTCGTGCCCTTCGAGTTCCGCACGCCGCCGCGCTCGGGCAACGACGTGGTCGGACTCAAAGGCCTCTCCAAGCGCTACGGCGAGCGCGTGATCTACGACGGCTTCGACTTCGAGGTCAAGCGCGGCGAGCGCTGGTGCGTGATGGGCGTCAACGGCGCGGGCAAGAGCACGCTGCTCAAGATGGTGGCGGGCGTGACACAGCCCGACTCGGGCGAGATCAAGCTCGGGGCGAGCTTGAAGCTGGGGTACTTCGCACAGTCGGCGCTCGAGATCCTGGATCCGAAGCTCACGGTCTGGGAGCAGATCGACAAGGAGTTCCCGATCCAGACCATTTCCTCGAAGCGCAGCCTGCTCGGGGCCTTCGACTTCCCCGGCGACGACATCGACAAGCACATCGCGGTGCTCTCAGGTGGCGAGAAGTCACGCCTCGTGCTGGCGCAGATGCTCTTCGACCCGCCGAACTTCCTCGTGCTCGACGAGCCGACGAACCACCTCGATCTGGCGACGAAGGCGATGCTGATCCAGACGCTGTCGAACTTCGAGGGCGCGATGCTCTTCGTGAGCCACGACCGCACGTTCCTCCGGGGACTCGCGACGAAGGTGCTCGATCTCTCGGGTGGGGGGGAAGGCACGGCGCAGAAGCCGCTCGTCTTCCACAGCTCCTACGAGAAGTGGGTCGAGAAGACCGGCCACGAGGCGCCGGGCGTCCACCGCTGAGCGTGCACCGCTGAGCGTCCACTGCTGAGCGTCCACTGCTGAGCGTCCACTGCTGAGCGTCCACTGCTGAGCGTCCACTGCTGAGCGTGCACTGCTGAGCGTGCGGTAGCGTGCGGGTTCGGGCGGAAATGAGGACGTGGGCTGGAAACGAAGAGACCGCGAGCTCGCGCCCACGGCCTCTGTTTGCTTCGTGATCGGAGAGGGTCCGGTCGATTCACGTCAGACGGCTAGCCGTCCAGCGTCCGCGACCGGTGGATCTCACCAGTCGCGACGGCCACCGCCGCCGCCACCGCGGCCACCGCCGCCTCCGCCACCACCACCGTAGCCGCCGCCGCCACCGCGGCCGCCACCACCACCGCCGCCACCACCGGTGCGCGGGGGACGCTCCTGCGCCTCGTTCACCTTCAGCGGACGACCGTCGAGCGGCTTGCCGTCGAGAGCCGCGATCGCGGCCTGCGCTTCGGCTTCGCTGCCCATCTCGGCGAACGCAAATCCACGCGGGCGACCGGTTTCGCGGTCAGCGGGCATGTGCAGATCCTTGACTGTCCGGCCGCCCTCGCTGAGGACCATGCGCAGAGAGTCTTCGGTCGTGCTGAAAGAGAGGTTGCCGACGAAGAGTCGGGTACCCATCAGAGTCGTTTCCTTTACGTGTACCAGGGCGTCGTGACCCGTCCAGAACATCGGAAAGGTTCGGTGCGCGAAGGTCGAAGCAGAGCTTCTGTGACTTGAGAATGGCCTCGCCACTTTGGCGAGCTTGGCGGTGAGTCTATCGGCGCCCCGAACCCGCCGCCATCCCGACCCGAACACGTGCCGCCTGCGAGAACTGCGGCAGGTCGTGCGCTGAAACGCGCGCCGCGTCCCAGGCCAAAAAAGGCGGAGGCCGCGAGCTTGCGCTCACGGCCTCCGTTTTCATTCGTCGCGGTCGGTCAACTCAGCTCGGAACGCTGTGCATTCCGGGCCGGCGACCGCCGGATCTCACCAGTCGCGGCCGCCGCGACCGCCGCCGAAGCCGCCGCGGCCACCGCCGCCGCCGCCACCGCCGCCGCCGCCGCCGCCGCCGTAGCCGCCGCCGCCGCCACCGCGGCCACCACGGCTACCGCCGCCGCCGCCGCCGCCGCCGGAACGTTCCGGACGCGGTTCAGCTTCGTTGACCTTGAGAGGGCGGCCATCGAGCTGCTTGCCGTCGAGTTCAGCGATGCAGGCCTTGGCTTCGGCCTCGCTGCCCATCTCGGCGAAAGCGAAGCCGCGCGGGCGGCCCGTCTCGCGGTCGGCGGGCATGTGAACGTCCTTGACCGTGCGACCGCCCTCGCTGAGAGCTGCGCGCAGGGTGTCTTCGGTCGTGTTGAAAGAGAGGTTGCCGACGAAAAGTCGCGTACCCATGTGACTGTGTCCTTTTCCGTGTACCAGTGCGTGCGTCAGCTACCCAGCCAGTACAGCGGAGAGGCTCGAAGCGCGAAGGTCATACCGGTGTTCCGTGACTAGAAAAATCGCCCACCACCTTGGTGAGCGCGCGGCCATTGTAGTGCGCGGTCGATCTTTCCGCTCACGCCGAATCGGAATCCGTCCGGCGGGGGGGAAAGTGGCCTCCGGGGCCCGCCGGGAGGCCTTTTCCTTCAATCGTGCACCACGCCGAAGGTCCACTCGATGGCGTTTTGGTCGGGGTCGAGGACCTCGAAGAGCCACCCCTCCCGGCCCTCCAGCTGGGCCAGGGCGTTCTCGACGCGCGCCCCGATCTCGTGCGCGGCGCGCGCTCGAGCTTCGAGCTCCTCGCGTGAGCCGCACACGAAGCCGAGGTGCTCGTGGCTGCGCGACTGGCGCGGAACGAAGTGGTGCAGGAGCCACAGGATCCAGCGCACGCGCCGCGGCATGATCAACACGATCGAGAACCCGGGCTGTCCCTCCGGCCGCAGCGTCGCGATCTCGCTGCGCCAGCAGTCCTCGTGCTGCTTGCGCGACACGAGCTGCGCGGGGAGCACGCGCATGTAGAACTCGACGCTGCGGTCGAGGTCGGCGACGCGGAAGACTGCGTGGTCGCAGTGGGGCATGCGCAGACGATAGCGCGGCGCGTGGTCGAGCTCGCCTTCCGCTTCGGACTGCCCGGACGCCTCGAGGTCGATCCGGCCCCGGCCCCAACCTGATTCCAGGCCAGCGCGTGACCCGCCGGCGCCAGCCTGCCTAGGGGAGGCCGGTCGACCTGGCGTTCGATCTCCCTTCCACCCTCCCCACTCCAGCCCATCGGAGTTCTGCCATGTCGTTTTCCTTCCCCGGACGCGCCACACCCGCGTGCTGGCCGCTCTCGCTCGCCCTCGCCTGCTCGACGCTCGCCGCCCTCGCGTCGCCCGGCCAGGCGCAGACGCTGATGCACACGAACAACGGGCTGCTCGCCCTCGACGACGTCGAGATCACGCCCGACCAGCATTACGCCGTCGTGCGCCAGAACCGCGACGACCAGTTCGCGCGCGTCTACGACCTCACGACCGGCACGCTCGCGGCGAGCCCTGCCTCCAGCGCGGCCGACGGCGTGCTCGGCGAGTGCGTGGACGCGGTCGCGGTGACCAACACGCGCGCGATCGTGCTCGGCAACCGCGCACAGATCCTCGACCTCACCAACCTCGCGAGCCCGCTGCTCTCCTCGACGCTGGTGGGCTACCACCCGCGCGACGTGGCGATCACGCCCGACGGGATGTTCGCCTGCGTGCGCGGCGGCGCGAGCCTGGGGAGCTTCGTCGGAGGCCAGTACATCTTTGCGCTCGCCACAGGAGCGCAGGTGGGCTTCCACCCGGGCGAGCCGACGCCCTATCCGCCCGTTTCGACCTACTCCTTCGAGGTCGACGACGTCGTGGCGTCGAACGAGCACGCCGTGATGACTTCGTTCATCAGCATGGGCTCGAGCACGCCCCGGACGCGCGTCGCGATCTGGGAGCTGCACCCCGGCGGGGGCGGCGCGCCGGTCGTCGCCTTCGAGACGAGCACCACAGGCGGGATCAGCGACCTCAACGGCGCGCCCTACGACCTCGCGATCACGCCCGACGGGACGAAGGCGGTCGTGCGCTCGGAACTCGAGGTGGGACTGTTCGACCTCACGGTCTCGCCGCCGGCGCTCTTGTGGAAGCAGGCGCCCGCGGGGAATCCCGGCACGTACCACGAAGAGGCGCTCGATGCCGTCGAGGTGACCAACGATCGCATCGTGATCCTGAGCCGCGTGCAGGGATCCGGAGCGAACTCGGGCGCGCAAGTGGACGTGTTCGAGATGAGCGGCGTGGATCACCACGACGTGATCCGCGGCAGCCCGCACGATCTGGCGCTCACGCCCAACGGCCAGCGCGCGCTGGTGCGCACCAGCAAGGGCGTCTTCCTGTACGACCTCGCGAATGTCTCCGGCTCGAACCTCGTCGTGCTCGACCAGGCGCTCGCGGCCTCGTCGTCGATCCAGTACTTCGGCGGCCTCGATTCGGTCGCGCTCACCGACCGTTTCGCGGTCACGCTCTCGCGCGCGGCGAACCACGTCGACATGCAGGTCTACTTCTGGGATCTCAGCGGCGCGGGGCTCCTGCCGCTCGCCGTGCGCACGGTCACGAACACGCGCCCGATCGACCTCGCGATCACGCCCGACGCGACGAAGGTCGCGGTGACGGGCAACTCGAACGTGACGGTGTTCGACCTCGCGACCGCGGTGCCGACCTTCACGCAGTATCCCTGCTCGACCACTGCCTATTACCCCTGGTGCGACGGGGTGGCGGTGGGAAACGACCGCGTGGTCGCGACCTGCCAGTGGGGGCCGCAGAACGGCTGGATCAGCATCGTGAACATCGACGCCTTCGCGCCGAACTACTGCGTGGGCGCGCCCAACTCGGTGGGAGCGGGAGCGCGCATCTCCGCGGCGGGCACGCAGAGCATCGCGGCCAACAACCTGAAGCTCTTCGTCGCGGACGCTCCGGCGCAGGTGCCAGCACTCTTCTACTACGGCCCGAGCACGGCGCAGGTCCCGTTCGGCAACGGCTTCCAGTGCGTCGGCGGCACGCTGCACGGGCTCGCGGTCCTCGGCACGAACCAGGTCGGAGCCGGTTGGCAGGCCGTCGACTACAACGCGCTGCCGCCCGGCGGACAGATCACCGTCGGTTCGACGTGGAACTTCCAGTGCAAGTACCGCGACGACGCGGCGGGCGGAGCGCATCTCAACACGTCGGACGCGTTGAGCATCGTGTTCGCGCCGTGAGGCGCGGCGCGCCCGCGGAAGTCTCCGGCCTCAGGGGCTGACGCGGGCGCGCATGTCGACGGCGACGACGCCTTCGGGGAAGCACAAGAGCGGGTTGATCTCGAGCTCGGTGATCTGCGGGTGCTCGAGCGCGAGCTGCGAGATGCGCTGGATCAGTTCGACCAGCGCCTTCTCGTCGATGCCAGGTTGGCCGCGCACGCCGGCGAGGATCGGCCAGCCCTTGATCTCGCGGATCAGTTCCTTCGCGCGCACGTCGCTGACGGGACACAGCGCGAAGGAGACGTCCTTCAGCACCTCGACGTAGGTTCCGCCGAGGCCGAACATCAACACGGGGCCGTAGGAAGGATCGGCGGCGATGCCGATCACGACTTCGCGGCCGCCGCGCAGCATCTTCTGGATGTTGACGCCCTCGGCGCCGCCGCGCATGAGCTTGGGGAAGGTCGCGCGCACGGTCTTCTCGTCGCGCACGTCGAGCACGACGCCGCCGACCTCGCTCTTGTGCACGACGCCGGGCGAGGAGATTTTCATCACCACCGGGTAGCCGACGCGCGCGGCGATCGAGACGGCCTCGCTGCTCGTGCGCGCGAGTCCGCCCGGAACGGCCGGGATGCCGTAGGCCTTCGAGAGCGCGCGGCGTGCGTCGACACCGAGCCAGCCGGGCTGCAGCACGGCCTTGATGCCGGCGGTGTTCACGCGGAAACGGCGCACGCGGCCTTCCTTGCGCGCGAGGATGCGGCGGCGCTCCTCGAGAGCGACGAGCGCGCGCACGGCGGACTCGGGGTAGAGGTAGACCGGCACCCAGTCCTGGCGCGATTGCGTCGCGATCGCGCGCAGGATCTCGTCGCGGCCCATGAAGCAGCCCACGACGGGCTTCTTCGCGCCGCGCGCGGCCTCGAAGACGGCCTGCGCGACGTGCGCGGGATCGCGAGTGATCGGCGGGACGAAGACGACCATGACCATGTCCACGGTCTTGTCGCGCAAGAGCAGGCGCAGGCAGGCGGCGTAGTTCTCGGCGGTCGCGCCCGCGACCATGTCGATCGGGTTCTGCACCGAGGCCTCGGGCACGAGCAGTTCGCGCAGGGCCGAGCGCGTCGCGTCGGCGAGCGGCGCCATCTCCAGGCCCGAGCCCACGAGCGCGTCGGTGGCGAGGATCGCCGGACCGCCGGCGTTGGTGAGCACCGCGACGCGCTTGCCCGTGGGCAGCGGCAGACGCGAGAGCGCGAGGCCGACGTCGAAGAGTTCCTCGACCGAGTTCACGCGCTGCACGCCGCACTCCTTGAGCAGCGCGTCGGCGGCGACGTCGGCTCCGGCCAGCGAACCGGTGTGGCTCGAGGCCGCGAGCGCGCCCTGCGAGGAGCGCCCCGCCTTGACCGTCACGAGCGCGCGCGTGCGGCTCACGCGCCGCGCGATGGGCACGAAGTTGCGCGGGTTCCCGAAGGACTCGAGGTAGAGCAGGATGCAGCGGATCGCCGGTTCGCGGCCCCAGTACTCGAGCAGGTCGTTCGCGCTCACGTCGGCGCGGTTGCCCATCGAGACGAACATCGACACACCCAGGTTGATGTGGTCGGCGTGCGCGAGCAGCGCCTCGCCCATCGCGCCCGACTGCGAGACGAAGGCCACCGGTCCAGGCTGCGCGAAGGTGCGCGAGAACGAGGCGTTGAGGCGCACGTCGAGCTCGGTGTTCTGGATGCCCATGCAGTTGGGCCCGATCATGCGCATGCCCGCCTTGCGCGCGGTGGCGAGGATGCGCGCCTCGACCAGCGCGCCCGCGGCACCCGTCTCCTTGAAGCCGGCGGTGATCACGACCACCGCGCCGACACCCTTCTTCGCGCACTGCTCGATCGCGCGTGGCACGCCCTGCTTGGGGATCGTGATCACGGCCAGGTCCACCGCGTCGCTGATCGCGTTGACCGAGCGGTGGCACTTGATCGAGTGCAGCACGTCGGCGTGCGGGTTGACGGGGAAGACCTTGCCCTCGAACCCGCCGGCCACGAGGTTGTGCAGCACTTGCCAGCCGATCGAGCCGGGCCTGCGCGAGGCGCCGATGACGGCCACCGAGCGCGGGCGGAAGACAGAGTCGAGGCCGGAAGTCGTGAGGTGTTTGGGGGGCGGGCGCGGCATGGGGTATTGCCCTTCTACTGGCTTGGGAGGCCCGGGAGGAGGGGCCGCTGGGCGCAGAGTGCTCCTGAAGTGCGCAGAGGCCGCGGGCGCCCGCCCACGGCCTCCGGATGCCAGTGTCCGATTGTTGGGGTCACCCCCGCGGACTCGCTCTCACCAGTCGTCGCGGTTTCCGCCGCCGTCGCGGCCGCCGTCGCGACCGCCGCCGTAGCCACCGCGACCACCGCCACCACGGTCGCCGCCACCGCGGCCGCCGCCGCCGCGACCGCCGCCGCCGTAGCCACCGCCGCCGCCGCCGCCGTAGCCACCGCCGCCGCCGCGACCGCCGCCGTAGCCACCGCCGCCTCCACCACCACCGTAGCCGCCGCGGCTACCGCCGCCGCCACTGTAGCCGCCGCCGCCTCCACCACCCCCGCTGCGCGGGGGGCGTTCCTGCGCTTCGTTCACGCGCAGGGGGCGACCGTCGAGGGGCTTGCCGTCGAGATCCTGGATCGCTGCTTGAGCGTCGGCCTCACTGCCCATCTCGGCAAAGGCAAAGCCGCGCGGGCGACCGGTTTCGCGGTCGGCCGGCAGATGCAGGTCCTTGACGGTACGGCCGCCCTCGGAGAGCGCGCTCCGGAGCGTCTCGGCCGTCGTATTGAACGAGAGGTTGCCGACGAAGAGTCGGGTACCCATGTGAATCTGTGTCCTTTCCGTGTGTCGGATCCGTGCGTCGTCAACCCACCCAGCACAGCGGAGAGGCTTCGAGCGCGAGGTTCATTGCGGGAGTCTGGAAAACGGTTTGGAATCCACCTGCCCACAGGCAGGCGCCGCAGCCTGTCTCCAGCCGATCGCATTCCCGCGACAGCGCGGAGGGGAGGCCCGCGTGGGCGGAATTATGCGGTCGGTCCCAAAAGTCGTCCGCAAAAATCTGAGCCGGCGAGGGGGCCCTCGGGAGCCCTGGGGGGAGGCAGGTCTGGCCGCCCGCTCACCGACCGATGGCTCCCCGTTCCTGACCCAAAGTTCGGAGGGAAGGTTGGACTCGCGCTCGGTATAACTGTGCGCCCTGTTGCGGGTCGGGCCTACTCCCCTGGGAGCAGCCCAAACCGTCTCCCCGGAGCGGGGGGGAGCCCAGCGACAGCCCATTCGAGAGCCGGCGGCCAGCGCGCCGGCAAGGAACCACTTCATGGAGTCCGTCAGCACCCAGCCTCACCACCCGGCCCACAAGAGCCACGAGCTCTCCGCCGTCACGATTCGCTTCTGCGGCGACTCCGGCGACGGCATGCAGTTCACCGGGTCGGAGTTCACGCGCGTCTCGGCCCTCGCGGGCAACGACCTGCAGACGCTGCCGGACTACCCGGCCGAGATCCGCGCGCCCGTCGGGACACTCGCCGGTGTCTCGGGCTTCCAGGTGCAGTTCTCGAGCGCGCCGGTGTTCACGCCGGGTGATGCGCCGGAAGTGCTCGTGGCGATGAACCCCGCCGCGCTGAAGTCGAACCTCGCGGACCTCGTGCGCTCGGGCACGCTGATCCTGAACTCGGGTGCGTTCACCAAGCAGAACCTGGACAAGGCCGGCTACACCTCCAACCCGATGGAGGACGGTTCGCTCGCGGCCTACCGCGTGCACGCGATCGACATCTCGAAGCTGACGGCGACGGCGCTGGCGGATACGGGCCTCTCCGCGCGCGAGATCGCTCGTGCGAAGAACATGTTTGCGCTGGGCCTGATGCTCTGGATGTACAGCCGCCCGATGGAGGCGACGGTCAAGTTCCTCGAGCAGAAGTTCGCCAAGATGCCCGACGTCGCGGCGGGCAACGTCAAGGCGCTGAAGGCCGGCTACTACTTCGGCGAGACGGCGGAGATCTTCACCGAGACCTTCGTCGTGCGAGCGGCCGAGCTGCCCAAGGGCACCTACCGCAGCATCTCGGGCAATGAGGCGACGGCACTGGGTCTGGTCGCGACGAGCGAGCTCTCGGGCCTCAAGGTCTTCCTCGGCACGTACCCGATCACGCCGGCGAGCGACATCCTGCACGAGCTCAGCAAGCACAGGAACTTCAACGTCAACACCTTCCAGGCCGAGGACGAGATCGCGGCGGTGTGCGCCTCGCTGGGCGCCTCCTTCGGCGGCAGCCTGGGTGTCACGAGCACCTCGGGACCAGGTGTCGCGCTGATGCAGGAGACGATCAGCCTCGCGCTGACTGTCGAACTGCCGATGCTCGTGATCAACGTGCAGCGCGGCGGACCCTCGACGGGGCTGCCCACCAAGACCGAGCAGGCCGACCTGCTGCAGGCGATCTTTGGCCGCAACGGCGAAGCGCCGCTGCCCGTGCTGGCCGCCTCCGGCCCGGCTGACTGCTTCGACGCGGTGCTCGAGGCCGCGCGCGTGGCGATCCGGCACATGACGCCGGTGATCCTGCTGACCGACGGCTTCATCGCCAACGGCCAGGAGCCCTGGAAGCTGCCCGAGGCCGAGCAACTCGCGAAGTTCGCGCCGAAGTTCCGCACCGACCCGAAGGACTACCACGTCTACGAGCGCGATCCGAAGACGCTCGCGCGCGCGTGGGTGCGCCCGGGCACGCCGGGCCTCGAGCACCGCATCGGCGGCCTCGAGAAGCACAAGCTGACGGGCAACGTCTCCTACGACCCGGACAACCACGAGGAGATGGTGCGCACGCGCGCCGAGAAGGTCGCGCGCGTCGCCGACGACATCGCGCCGCTCTCGATCCTCGGTCCGAAGTCGGGCGACGTGCTCGTGCTCGGATGGGGCTCGACTTGCGGGGCGATCCAGCAGGCCGTGCAGCAGCTGCAGGCGAAGGGCCACTCGATCTCGGCCGTGCACCTGCGGCACCTGAACCCGCTGCCCAAGGATCTCGGCGAGATCCTCGCGCGCTTCAAGAAGGTCGTCATCCCCGAGCTCAACCTCGGGCAGTTGCAGATGCTCGTGCGCGCACGCTATCTCGTCGACGCGCAGGGCATCCACAAGATCAAGGGCAAGCCGTTCCGCGTTTCCGAGTTGAAGAGCGCTCTGGAGGGATACCTGTCATGACCGAGACCGTTCAATCCAAGCTCACGCGCAAGGACTTCCAGTCGGACCAGGAGGTTCGCTGGTGCCCCGGCTGCGGGGACTACGTGATCCTCGCGCAGGTGCAGAAGATGATGCCCGAGCTCGGGATCGCGCGGGAGAACATCGCGTTCGTGTCGGGCATCGGCTGTTCGAGCCGCTTCCCGTACTACATGAACACCTACGGGTTCCACACGATCCACGGGCGCGCGCCCGCGATCGCGACGGGCCTCAAGGCCTCGCGCCCCGACCTGCAGGTGTGGGTCGTCACCGGCGACGGCGACGCGCTCTCGATCGGCGGCAACCACTTCATCCACGTGCTGCGCCGCAACGTCGACCTCAAGATCCTGCTCTTCAACAACCGCATCTACGGGTTGACGAAGGGCCAGGCCTCGCCGACCTCCGAGCTCGGCAAGAAGGCCAAGTCGACGCCCTACGGCACGATCGACGCGCCCTTCAACCCGATGCACCTCGCGCTCGGCGCGGGCGCGACTTTCGTTGCGCGCACGAGCGATGCGGATCCGGTCCACATGACCGAGATGCTGCGCCGCGTGGCGCAGCACAAGGGCTCGGCCTTCCTCGAGATCCTCCAAAACTGCGTCGTGTTCAATGATGCGGCTTTCGAGTCCTTCACCGCGAAGGACATGCGCGCCTCGCGCCAGATCTACCTCGAGCAGGGCAAGCCGCTCGTCTACGCCGGCGGCACCAAGGGCCTGCGCCTGGTCGACGGCCACCCCGAAGTGCTCGACCTCGCCTCGGGCAAGGCGCCGGGCGAACCGATGATCTGGAACGAGCAGGCCGAGGTCTCCGCGGCTTTCGCGCTCTCGACCTGCGCCGCGCCGGACTTCCCCGAGCCGGTGGGCGTGCTGCGCGCGGTGGACGCGCCGGTGCACCACATCCTGCAGGAGTCGCAGAGCGACGCGGTGCGCAAGAAGCTCGGCGCGGGCAACCTCGCCAAGCTGCTCACCTCGGGCGATACCTGGACGATCTCCTAGCTCCCGGACGCACACAGGAACGTGGAAAGCACGATCACCTCGATGAGCGCCAGCGAGGCCTGGATCGCCGCCGGAACCTTCACCGGCGTCGCCTTCGTCATCGCGGCGGGCACGCTGATCGCGGCGGCGCTGCTGCGCGTGCGCGCGCGCAAGCACTCGGAGGCGCGCACGCGCACCTACGAGTGCGGCGAGGAACCCGACGGCGGCGCCTGGGTGCGCTTCCATCCGCGCTACTACCTCGTCGCGCTCGTGTTCGTGATCTTCGACGTCGAGGCGGTCTTCCTGCTGCCCTGGGCGGTGAGCCTGCGCAGCGTCGGGGCCGTCGCGCTGTGGAGCATGCTCGCCTTCCTCGCGATCCTGCTGCTCGGCTGGGTGTACGCGGTCAAGAAGGGTGCGCTGCGCTGGGTATGAAGCACGAGGCCTACGACCACCCCGCTTTCCAGCTCGTCGAGCGCGTGCCCGGGCTCGACCTCGCGCTGCTCAAGGCCGACGACCTCCTGCACTGGGGCGCGGAGAACAGCCTGTGGATCTTCCCCATGGGGACGTCCTGCTGTGCGATCGAGTTCATGGCCGCCGCCGCGAGCCGCCTGGACATGGACCGCTTCGGCACGATCGTGCGCGGCTCGCCGCGCCAGTGCGATGTGATGGTCATCGCGGGAACGATCACGGTGAAGATGGCGCCGCGCGTGCTCAAACTCTGGGAGCAGATGCCCGAGCCCAAGTGGGCCATCGCGATGGGCTCGTGCGCGATCTCGGGCGACTTCTACCGCGACATCTACAGCGTCGTCCCCGGTGTCGACACCTTCATGCCGGTCGATGTCTACGTGCCCGGCTGCCCGCCCAGCCCCGATGCGCTCGTCGACGGCGTGCGCCGGCTGCAGGAGAAGATCCGCGCAGCGCGCGCGGGCACGCCCTTCGTGCGCGAGGCGCGCCCCGAGGCGGCGACGATGATCCGGCCCGAGATCAAGCGCCTCTCCGACCCCGATCGCGACCCCGCGATCACCCAAGCGCAGTGCAAGGCGGTCCTCAACATGGACAAGGGCGGCCGGGAGACACCCCGTTCATGATCGGCCAGGACGTCGCGCAGATCGCGCACGAGCGCTTCGGCCTCGAGTCGGGCGAGCTCGGGCCGAGCGTGCCGCGCGAGCGCCTGCTCGAGTTCGCGAGCGCGCTCTGCGAAGCGGGCTACCTGTACCTCGTGTACATCAGCGCGATGCACCACCCGGCCACGAAGAACGGCGAAGCGGAAGTGCCCGCGCGCTACACCGTCGTCTACCGCGTGCGCGACCTCGCGCGCGGGCTCGAGTTTCCCTTCCGCTGCGAGGTGCCGCTGGGCACGGGCGTGCCGAGCGTCGCGTCGGTGTGGGCCGGCGCCGACTGGCAGGAGCGCGAGGCGTACGACCTCGTCGGCCCTGTCTTCGAAGGCCATCCCGATCTGCGCCGCATCATGCTGCCGGAGGACTGGGAAGGTCATCCGCTGCATCGCGACTACGCGATCAACACCCCGCACCATCCATGGCGATGAGCGCGCACGCGACCGCACACACGAGCCAGGCCAAGGCCGCGGAACTTCCGCGAGTGCCTACGCCTGCGATCGGCCCGCGCGCGAACCCCTACCTCGACGCGGACAGCTTCGAGGGCGAGGGCGACCTGATGGTGCTCAACATGGGCCCGCAGCACCCCTCCACGCACGGCGTGCTGCGCCTCAAGCTCTGGCTCGACGGCGAGGTCGTGATCAAGGCCGTGCCCTACCTCGGCTACCTGCACCGCGGTGTCGAGAAGCTGCTCGAGAAGCTCTCCTACGTGCAGTCCACGCCGATCGTGGACAAGAACGACTACGTCGCCTCGATGACCAACGAGCTCGCGCTCGTGATGGCCTTCGAGAAGCTCGAGGGCTGCGAGGTGCCGCGCCGCGCGCGCTACCTGCGCACGATCTGCGCCGAGATGCAGCGCGTCGCGAGCCACCTGCTCTGGCTCGGCACCTTCGCGCTCGACATGGGCGGCGCGCTCGGCGGAGGCACGACGGCCTTCATGTACTGCCTGCGCGAGCGCGAGCGCATCCTCGACTTGTTCGAGGAGCTCACCGGGGCGCGCTTCCACTACCACATGATGCAGATCGGCGGCGTGCGCCACGACCTGCCCGTGGGCTGGGACGTGCACATGAAGCAGGTCGCGGCCGACATCCGCGCGCGCATCCCCGAGTACGAGAGCATGCTCAGCGCGAACCCGATCTTCCGTTCGCGCACGAAGGGCATCGGACGCATCGACGCGCGCCTGGCGATGGAGCTGGGTCTCTCGGGCCCGAACCTGCGCGCCTGCGGCGTCGATTTCGACCTGCGCCGCTCGCAGCCCTACGCCGCCTACGACGAGATCGAGGTGCACAGCGCGCTCGCCTACGAGGGCGACGTCTACGCGCGCTACCAGGTGCGCGTGGCGGAGATGTACGAGAGCCTGCGCATCGCGACCGCCCTCGTCGACGGCGTGCCCGCGGGCCCGATCATGGGCCGCAAGCCGATCGAGACCGTCAATGCGGTCAAGCCGCCCGCGGGCGAGGCCTACGTCGCGATCGACAGCCCGCGCGGTGAACTCGGCTGCTGGGTCGTCTCCGACGGCTCGCCGCGGCCCTACCGCTGCAAGTTGCGGCCGCCGTCCTACCACGCGCTCGCGGCGCTGCCCTACCTGCTCCCGGGAACGACGATCCCCGACGTGGTCGTGATCCTCGGCAGCCTCGACCCGATCATGGGGGAGGCCGACCGGTGAACGTGCTCTTTGGCAGTCCCGCGCTGCACGCGCTCGTCCTGGGCGTCGGAATCGTCTCCGCGCTGCTCGGCGTGACCTCGTACTTCATCTGGTTCGAGCGCAAGTTCGCCGGCCGAATGCAGAGCCGCATCGGGCCCAAGCACGTCGGACCCTACGGCCTGCTGCAGCCGATCGCGGACGCGTTCAAGCTCCTGATCAAGGCCGACATCACGCCCGACACCGCCGATCGCGCGCTGTTCAATCTCGCGCCGCTGCTCGCGGTCTGCGTCGCACTGCTCTCGCTGGCGGTGCTGCCGCTCGCTTCGGGGCTGGTGATCGCCGACCTCGACGTGGGCGTGCTGTTCTTCCTCGCCGCGGGCGCGCTGACGGTCGTGCCGACCTGGATGGCGGGCTGGGGCTCGAACAACAAGTACGCGCTGCTGGGCGGCATGCGCGCGATCGCGCAGAGCGTCGCCTACGGCGTTCCGCTCGTGCTCGCGGCGCTCGTGCCTGTGATCCTCTCGGGCTCGATGAAGCTCTCCGACATCGTCGCGGCGCAGGCGGGTGGCCACTGGTTCGCGCTCTGGCCGCCCGGTCCCGGACTGGGCGCGGGCGTGCTCTTCGTGCTCGCCTCGCTGGCCGAGGGCAACCGCATTCCCTTCGACATCCCCGAGGCCGAGAGCGAGCTCGTCTCGGGCATCTCGACCGAATACACGGGCATGAAGTTCGGGATGTTCTACCTGGGCGAGTACGTGCACAGCCTGGTGGTGGCGGCGCTCTTCGTGACGCTCTTCCTCGGCGGCTACGACGGCCCCGGGCCCGACGTGCTCGCGCTGCAGCTCCTGTGGTTCGTGCTCAAGGTCTCGCTGGTGTCCGTGCTGCTCCTTTGGGTGCGCTGGAGCTACGTGCGCCTGCGCAGCGACCAGCTGATGACGCTGTGCTGGAAGTACCTGCTGCCGAGCGGCCTGCTGCTGGTCGCGGCTTCGGCGGTGTGGGTCTGGTGGACCGAGCAAGGAGGCTCGCGATGAGCGTGATTGCACCGCTCCTCGACGCGCTGCGGACCACGATCCGCAACCTCGGGCGCAAGCCGATCACGGCCATGCACCCCTTCGAGCCGCGCACGCGCGCGCCGCGCTACCGCCAGAGCTTTGCACTCCTGCACGAGGCGAACGGCGACGAGGCCTGCATCGGCTGCAAGAAGTGCGAGAAGATCTGCCCGAGCGAGGTGATCGTGGTGGGCACTGCCGCCAAGCGCGAGTCGCCTGCGACCGGCAAGAAGCGCGGCTGGGCCGACGACTTCACGCTCGACCTGCAGGCCTGCATCGTGTGCGAGCTGTGCGTGCAGGTCTGCCCGGTGGACGCGATCGTGATGGTGCGCGTGCCGAATGCGCCCGGCTTCGAGCGCGAGGACCTGTTCCTGACGATGAAGCGCCTGTACGAGAACGAGGCGCTGCCGCACGCGCCCGCGATCGGCTCGAGCATGATCGCGAGCCACAACCCCGCGCCTGCTTCCCAAGCCCAAGCCGCCGCACCGGCGCAGGAGCCCGGCACGTGAGCGCGCTCGAGATCCTGGGACTTTCGCTGCTCGCGCTCTTCGTGCTCGCCGGCGCGCTGGGCACCGTGCTCTCGAAGAACCTCGTGCACAGCGTGCTCTGGCTGGCGCTGGCGCTGGTCGCGACCGCGGGCATCTACGTGCGCCTGACGGCGGGCTTCCTCGCCGGCGCGCAGGTGCTGCTCTACGCGGGCGGCGTGATCACGCTGGCGATCTTCGCGGTGATGCTCTCCGCGCGCATCGAGGGCGGGCCGATCCCGAACGAGAGCGCGAAGCGCGGACGCGGTGCGCTGGTCGCGCTGGCGGTCGCCGGCCTCTTCGGCGGCGTGCTGCTCCAGGCCGACGTGCTCGCGCCGCGCGACCTGCCCGTAGTGGACGCCGCCGACATCGGCCGCTCCTTCCTGGGCGAGTACGTGCTGCCCTTCGAAGTGCTCTCGGTGCTGCTCGTGGCCGCGATGATCGGTGCGATCGTGATCGCCCGCAGGGAGGATCCGTGAACGAGATCCAGTTCTGCCTGCTGCTGGCCGTGGCGCTCTTCTCGATCGGCATCTACGGGCTGCTCACGCGCCGCAATGCGATCGGCATCCTGCTCTCGATCGAGTTGATGGCCAACGCCGTCAACATCAACCTGGTCGCCTTCTCGCGCGTGCACGGCGGCGCCGCGGGCCAGGTCTTCGCCCTGTTCGCGATCGCGCTGACCGTCGCCGAGGTCGCGATCGGACTGGGCCTGGTCATCCTGATGGCGCGCACGCGCAAGTCGATCAACGTCGACGAAGCGAGGGATCTGCACGGATGAGGCCCCCCCGCCGATGAACCTCCACAGTCTCGCCCTCGCGATCCCCCTGCTGCCGCTCGCCGCGGCCGCGATCGTCGGCCTCGTGCGTCCGATCGGGCGCCGTGGCGGGCTCGCGGCGACGATCTCGATCGCCGCGGCGGCGGCCTCGCTCGGCTGCGCGCTGTTGCTGCTCTCGCACACCGCCGAGCGCTTCGTGCTCAAGTTGCCCTGGCTGCCTGTCGGCGGGCGCACGCTGGCCGAGGTCGGCCTGCGCTTCGACGGCATCAGCGCGCCGATGCTGGTCGTGGTCGGCACGGTCGCGCTGATGGTGCAGATCTACTCTGTCGGCTACCTCTCCGACGAGGCCTCGGGTCCGCGTGGACGCTACTTCACCTGGCAGTCGCTGTTCCTGTTCGCGATGCAGGGCTTCGTGCTCTCGCCGAACCTGCTGCAGCTCTTCAGCTTCTACGAGTTGATCGGCCTCTGCAGCTACCTGCTGATCGGCTACTACTGGGAGAAGCCCTCGGCCGGCCGCGCGGCGGTGAAGGCGTTCTGGATCACGAAGCTCGGCGACGTGGGCTTCCTGATCGGGCTGCTCGTGTGCTGGACGCAGTACAAGAGCTTCGACCTCGCCGCGATCGAGCACGCCATGACTGCGGGTCCTGCGCAGGCGAATACCTGGCTGCTGCCCGCACTGCTCTTCTGCGGTGTCGCGAGCAAGTCGGCGCAGTTCCCGCTGCACGTGTGGTTGCCGGACGCGATGGAGGGCCCGACGCCGGTCTCCGCGCTGCTGCACGCGGCCACGATGGTTGCGGCGGGCGTGTACCTGCTCGTCTCGACCTCGTTCCTCTTCGCCGCCTCGCCCGTGATGGGAGAAGTCGTGATGTACGTGGGCGCCTTCACCGCGGTGTTCGCCGCGCTGCAGGGCTGCGTGCAGAACGACATCAAGCGCGTGCTGGCCTACTCGACCTGCTCGCAGCTGGGCCTGATGGTCGCGGCCATCGGCGCGGGCTCGGTCGCGGCCGGCTACTTCCACCTCGTGACGCACGCCTTCTTCAAGTCGCTCTTGTTCCTCGCCGCGGGCAGCGCGATCCACGCCGTGCACACGAACGACCTGCGCGAGATGGGCGGCCTGGGCCGCGGCATGCGCTGGACGGGAGTCTTCTTCGGCGTGGGGATGCTGGCGCTGGCGGGCATCCCGCCGCTCTCGGGCTTCTTCTCGAAGGAGCTGATCCTGGCCTCGCTCGAGGAGCACCCGGTCGCGCTCGTGCTCGGCCTGGCGACCACGATCATGACGCCCTACTACATGGGTCGCGCCTTCCTGCTCGCCTTCAGCGGCAAGCCGCGCAGTGCGGCGGCCGAGCATCCGCACGAATCGGGCTGGCTGATGCGCGGGCCGATGCTGCTCCTGTGCTCGCTCGCGCTGATCATGGGCGTGTTCCTGTGGAGCTTTGCGGACACGATCCACGAGCCGGTGCACCTGGAGGTGACGTCGATCGGCCTGCTCGGCATCGCGCTGGCGCTCGCCGGACTCGGCTTGGCGTGGGTCTTCCACGGACCGCGCAAGACGGTCATCGACGCGCTGCCCAAGTCGCTGCTCGAGGCCGCGCGCAGCTCCGGTGTGGATGCGCTCTACGTCTTCGGCTGGAGGCACGTGGTCTTCGTCTTCGCGGCGACGGTGAGCTTCTTCGACCGCTACATCGTCGACGGCCTGATGAACCTCATCGGCTGGGCCGGCGATCGCGCGGGCGACGCACTGCGGCGTGTACAGACCGGGCGGGCACAGGACTACGTGCTGGCCCTCTTCCTGGGGCTCCTGGCGCTCGTCGCCTGGGGCGTGTGGGGAGGCTGAACGATGCCGATCCTGACCCTGATCGTCTTCTCGCCGCTGCTCGCCGCCGTCGTGCTGATGGTGCTGCCCGAGCGCTCGCGCATCTCGATCCGCGTGACGAGCCTGTTCGCCGCGGCGGTCTCGCTCGCGCTCTCGATCGTCGCGCTGACGCGCTTCCTCGACGGCAACCCGCTGCGCGAGACACTGCCGCTGATCCCCAAGCTCGGCATCAGCTACTCGCTCTACTGCGACGGCTGGAGCTCCGTGCTGCTCCTGCTGACGGGCATCATCCTCTTCGCTGGCTGCTGGGCGAGCTGGACGGTCGCGAAGCGCGACCGCGAGTTCTACGTGTTGCTGCTGGTGCTCTCGACGGGCGTGTTCGGCGTCTTCGTCTGCCTCGATCTGTTCCTGCTGTTCCTGTTCTACGAGATCGCGGTGTTGCCGATGTACCTGCTCATCGGCATCTGGGGCAGCAGCAAGCGCATCCCACCCAAGGGACCGTTGGCCTTCGCGATGCGCATCTTCGACGTCGGCGGCCGCGAGTACGCGGCGATGAAGCTGACGCTGATGCTGCTCGGCGGCTCGGCGCTGATCCTGGTCGGGATCCTGGCCATGGCGAACCAGGGCGCGGGCACGCCGGAGTTCAACATGGAGGCGCTCGCGCGCGTGCACTTCCCGCGCGAGCTGCAGATGTGGGCCTTCCCGCTCCTGTGGATCGGCTTCGGCAGCCTGGCGGGCGTGTGGCCCTTCCACACCTGGTCGCCCGACGGCCACGCCTCGGCGCCGACGGCGGTCTCGATGCTGCACGCGGGCGTGCTGATGAAGCTCGGCGCCTTCGGCGTGATCCGCATCGGCATGGTGCTGCTGCCCGAGGGCGCGCAGGCCTGGGCGCCCTGGGTGGGCGGCATCGCGGCGCTCAACGTGATCTACGGCGCGCTCTCGGCCATGGCGCAGACCGACCTCAAGTACGTGATCGCGTACTCGAGCGTCTCGCACATGGGTGTCGTGCTGCTCGGTGCGGCGACGATGACCACCAACGGCTGGAACGGCGCAGTTTTCCAGATGTTCGCGCACGGGGTCATGACCGGCATGTTCTTCGCGCTGGTCGGACTGGTCTACGAGCGCGCGCACTCGCGCGACATTCCCTCGATGGGCGGCTTCGGCAAGATGATGCCGGGGGTCGCGGTGTGCTTCACGCTGGCCGGCCTCTCGAGCCTGGGCCTGCCCGGAACGGCGGGTTTCGTGGCCGAATTCCTGGTGTTCCTCGGCGCGTGGGAATCGAATCACGCCGCCTGGATGGTGCCCGCCGTGCTGGGCGCCTTCTTCACAGCCGTGTACGTGTTGCGGGCGACGCGCATGATCTTCTGGGGGCCGTCGAAGGCGGAGAACTTCCCGCACCTCTCGGATGCGCGCGGCGTGGAGTGGGTCGCACTGCTCCTGCTGGGCGCGATGATCGTGCTCTTCGGTGTCTGGCCGGCGCTCGCGCTGCACCCGATCGACATCACGACGATGAGCTTCCTCCCGCGCATCACCGGGCTCCTGCCGCACTGAGGACCACCCGATGCAACCCCTGCTCATCGACCTCTCGATCGCGGCCCTGGCGCTGCTCGTGTTCGTGGCCGACCTGCTCATGCCGAGCGAGGAGAAGCGCGGACTGGGCCACCTCGCCAGCGCCGGCCTGGTGCTGATCCTGCTGCTCACGTTCGTGCTCGACATGCAGGGCGACGCCTTCGGCGGTGCCTACGTGCTCGATCCGCTGGCGCTGTGGTTCAAGCGCGTGTTCCTCCTCGCGGGCGCGCTCGCGGCGCTGATCGCCCTCGACCCGGCCGAGCAGGCTTTCGCGCGCCGCCAGGGCGAGTACTACCTGCTGCTGCTGCTCTCGCTGCTGGGGATGTCGATCCTCTCCTCGGCGCGCGAGCTGCTGTTGATCGTCGTCAGCTTCGAGCTGATGAGCCTGCCGCTGTACGTGCTGACGGCCTTCACCAAGTCGAGCAAGCTCTCGGGCGAGGGCGCGCTGAAGTTCTACCTCGTCGGCGCGACGAGCCTGGCGATCACGCTCTTCGGATTGAGCCTGGTGTTCGGGGCGACTGGCACGACGATGCTGCCCGAGATCGCCGCCAACGCTGGCGCGATCCGTTCGCCACTGCTCGTGCTGGGCGTGCTCACCACGCTAGCCGGCCTGGCGTTCAAGATCGGCGCCGTGCCCTTCCACATGTGGGTGCCCGACACCTACGAGGGAGCCGCGACGCCGTTCGTCGGCTTCCTCGCCGTCGCGCCCAAGGCCGCGGGCTTCGCGCTGCTCGTGCGGCTCTACCTCGTGGCCTTCGCCCCGCTCTCGGTCCGCTTCCAGCCTGCGCTGCTCGCGCTGTGCGTGCTGACGCTCGTCGTGGGCAACGTGCTCGCGCTGACGCAGACGAACATCAAGCGCCTGCTCGCCTACAGCGGCATCGCGCAGATCGGCTACATGATGGTCGGCCTGCTCGCCCAGACGGGCGAGGGCGTCGGAATGCTGCTCTTCTACCTGGCGGCGTACCTGTTCACGAACGTGGGCGCCTTCGCGGTCGTGTGCGCCGTCGGCGCGGCCAGCGGTTCGGACGACATCCGCGCCTACCGCGGCCTCTCGCGCCGCAATCCCGCGCTCGCGCTGGCGATGCTGGTGTTCCTGCTCTCGCTGGGCGGGATTCCCTTCGTCGCGGGTTTCTGGGCCAAGATGGGCATCTTCATCGCGGCTTGGCACGCAGGCCTGCACTGGCTCGTGCTGCTCGGCGCGGGACTGGCCGTCGTCGGCGTCTACTACTACCTGCGGATCGCGCGCAGCTTGTATCTGGACGACCCCGAAGAGGGCGCGCAGCCGATCACGATCGGCGCGCCGCTGCGCCTGGCGTTGATCGTCTGCGGTACGGCGGTGGTGCTGATCGGGATCTGGCCGCGGCCGTGGTTCGACACGGCGCTCGACGCGGCGAAAAGCTTCCTGCACTGACCGGAAGCGTGCGCGTCTGCGCACACCGTCGTAGCTGCTGCGCGCACATCGTCGGTGCGTCCTCCAGACCAGTGCGCAGTGCCCGGATCGCACGGGGAGGCAGCGCTATCCTCCCGTGAATGTCCATTCTCGTCGATGCCAACGAAGCCGTCGCCTCCGTCGCCCACCGCGTCTCCGATGTGATCGCGATCTATCCGATCACGCCCGCCTCCTCGATGGCGGAGTGGTGCGACGAGTGGTCGGTGGCGGGCCGCAAAAACATCTGGGGCCAGATCCCGCGCGTCGAGCAGCTGCAGTCCGAAGCAGGCGCGGCGGGGACCGTGCACGGTGCGCTGCAGGCGGGCGCGCTCGCGACGACCTTCACGGCCTCGCAGGGCCTGCTGCTGATGATCCCCAATCTGTACAAGATCGCCGGCGAGCTCACGGCTTTCACGATGCATGTCGCGGCACGCACGATCGCGACGCACGCGCTCTCGATCTTCGGTGACCACTCGGACGTGATGGCCTGCCGCCAGACGGGGATGGCGCTCTTGTGCTCGTCCTCGGTGCAGGAGGCGCAGGACCTCGCGCTCGTCGCGCACGCAGCCTCGCTCGAGTCGCGCATTCCGTTCCTGCACTTCTTCGACGGCTTCCGAACTTCGCACGAGGTGCACCGCATCGAGGGCCTCGATGACGAGGTGCTACGCGGAATGCTCGACGAAGAGGCGATCACCGCGCACCGCGCACGCGCCCTCACGCCCGAGAAGCCGGTGATCCGCGGCACGGCGCACAATCCCGACACGTACTTCCAGGCGCGCGAGGCGGTCAACCCCTTCTACGACGCTTGTCCGGCGATCGTCGAGCGTGCGCTGGAGCGTTTCGCGAAGCTCACCGGCCGGCGCTACCGCCTGTTCGACTACCACGGCGCGGCCGATCCCGAGCGCCTGCTCGTGCTGATGGGCTCGGGCGCCGAGACCGCGCGCGAGACGGTCGACTGGCTCGTCGCGCGCGGCGAGAAGGTCGGCGTGCTCGTCGTGCGCCTGTACCGGCCCTTCGACGCGCGCGCTTTCGCCGCCGCGCTGCCGCGGAGCATCCGGTCGATCGCCGTGCTCGACCGCACCAAGGAGCCCGGCGCGCCCTGCGAGCCGCTGCATCTGGATGTGCTCGCCGCGCTGGTCGAGGCCGAGCGCGCGGTGCGCGTCGTCGGCGGACGCTACGGCCTGTCCTCCAAGGAGTTCACGCCCGCGATGGTCAAGTCGGTCTTCGACGAGCTCGCGCGCCCGCAGCCGCGCAACCACTTCACCGTGGGCATCGTCGACGACGTCACGCATCTCTCGCTCGAGTGGGACGCGGAACTCGACATCGAAGCCGAGGACGTGACGCGCGCCGTCTTCTACGGACTGGGCTCCGACGGCACGGTGGGGGCCAACAAGAACACGATCAAGATCGTGGGCGAGGAGACCGACCTGTGCACGCAGGGCTACTTCGTCTACGACTCGAAGAAGTCCGGCTCGACGACGGTCTCGCACCTGCGCTTCTCGCCGCGACCGATCCGCTCGACGTACCTGATCGGTAAGGCGCGCTTCGTCGCCGTCAGCCAGCCGGGTCTCGTCGAGCGCATCGACGTGCTCGAGCTCGCTGCACCCGGCGCCGTGTTCCTGCTCAACACGCCGCATTCGCCCGAAGAGGTCTTCGCCAGCCTGCCCGAGGACGTCGCGCGCGGCATCGTGGAGCGTGGCCTGCGCTTCCACGTGATCGACGCGCACAAGGTCGCGAGCGATGTGGGACTGCCCGGCCGCGTCTCGACCGTGATGCAGGGCTGCTTCTTCGCGCTCTCGGGCGTCCTGCCGCGCGAGCAGGCCTTCGCCGCCGCACGCCGTGCGATCGAGAAGACCTTCAAACGTCGCGGTGCGCAGGTCGTGAAGCGCAACATCGACGCGCTCGAGCTCGCGGAGGCGCGCATGTCGGCCGTGCCCGCGCCGAGCGTGCTGCCCGAACGCCGCCGCGCCGCCGTGGTGCCCGCGCAGGCGCCCGAGTTCGTGCAGCGCGTCAGCGCCGCGATGATCGCCGGCCATGGAAATCTCCTGCCGGTCTCCGCCTTCCCGCCCGACGGTACCTGGCCCAGCGCGACGACGCGCTACGAGAAGCGCGGCCTCGCGCGCGAGACGCCGGTCTGGGACTCGAAGGTCTGCATCCAGTGCAACAAGTGCGCGCTGGTCTGCCCGCACGCCGCGATCCGCGCCAAGGTCTACGGTGCCGACGATCTCGCGGGCTCCCCCGCGGGCTTCCTCTCGACCACCTGGAAGTCCGGCGGCGAGGCGAACGCACGCTACTCGATCCAGGTCGCGCCCGACGACTGCACCGGCTGCGGCCTGTGCGTCGCGATCTGTCCGGCGAAGGACAAGTCCAACCCGCGCCACAAGGCGATCGACATGGCGCCGCTCGACGAACGCCGCGACGGCGAGCGCGCCAACTGGGACTTCTTCCTCGAACTGCCCGAGTCCGACCGCAGCGAGCTCAAGCTCGACGTGAAGCACGTGCAGCTCGCGCAGCCGCTGTTCGAATTCTCCGGCGCGTGCTCGGGCTGCGGCGAGACGCCCTACCTGAAGCTCGCCTCGCAGATGTTCGGCGACCGCATGCTGATCGCGAATGCGACCGGCTGTTCCTCGATCTACGGCGGCAACCAGCCCACCACGCCCTGGAGCGTGAACAAGCAGGGCCGCGGCCCGGCCTGGGCCAACTCGCTCTTCGAGGACAACGCCGAATTCGGACTGGGTTTCCGCTTCGCGCTCGACCAGTCGGTCGATCGCGCACGGGCGCTGCTCGGCGCCTGTGCAGGCGCGCTGCCCGAAGAGCTCGTGCGCGGCCTTTTCGAGGCCGACCAGTCCGGCGAGCTCGGGATCGCGGCGCAGCGCGCGCGCGTGGCCGAGCTGCGGCGCCTGCTCGCCGCGCACAAGACGCGCGAGGCGCGCGCGCTCGAGACCTGCGCCGACCACCTGGTGCGCCGCAGCGTCTGGATCATCGGCGGTGACGGCTGGGCCTACGACATCGGCTTCGGCGGCCTGGACCACGTCTTCTCGAGCCGCGCCGACGTCAACGTGCTCGTGCTCGACACCGAGGTCTACTCCAACACCGGCGGCCAGCAGTCGAAGGCGACGCCCATCGGCGCCGTGGCGAAATTCGCGGCCGGAGGCCGCAGTACGGGCAAGAAGGATCTGGGCCTGATCGCGATGAGTTACGGCCACGTGTACGTGGCCAGCGTGGCGCTGTATGCGCGTGACGCACAGGTTGTGAAGGCCTTCGCCGAGGCCGAGAGCTATCCCGGGCCCTCGCTCGTGATCGCACACTCGCCCTGCATCGCACACGGCTACGATCTCACGAAGAGCGGCGAGCAGCAGAAGCTCGCGGTCGACTCCGGGGTCTGGCCGGTGTACCGCTTCGACCCGCGCCGTCTGGACGCGGGCGAGTTGCCACTCGCCGTCGACTCGGGTCCGCCCAAGGCGCGCGTGGCCGACTACATGAAGAACGAAGGTCGCTTCCAGGCCATCGCCATGCGCGATCCGGAGCGCTACGCGGAGCTCGTGGCGCTCGAGGAGCGCTACATCGCCGAACGGCAGGCGTTCCACGAACAACTCGCCGGACTGAAGCTGAAGAGCGCGATCGCGCAGGGAGCTGCACTGTGAGCCTCGACCTCTCCACCCGCTGCCTCGGTCTCACGCTCGCGAACCCGCTCGTCGCGGGCGCCGGCCCTCTGACCGCCAATCTCGACACCATCCGCGCGCTGGAGGATGCGGGCGCGGGCGCGATCGTGCTGCGCTCGCTCTTCGAGGAGCAGATCACGGGCCGCGAGCTCGGCGCCGCGAAGCACCTCTACGGCCACGCGCCCAGCGCCGAAGCGCAGAGCTGGTTCCCCGACGTCGACGCCTTCGCGCTCGGCCCGGACGAGTACCTCGAGCACGTCCAGCGCGCGCGCGCGGCCGTGCGCGTGCCGGTGATCGGCTCGCTCAACGGGACCACGCGCGGTGGCTGGGTGCACTACGCGCGGCTGATCGAGGAGGCCGGCGCCTCCGCGCTGGAGCTGAACCTCTACGACGTGCCCACCGACCCCGCCGCGGACTCGATCGCGGTCGAGGACCGGCTGCTGGGTCTCGTGCGCGACGTGCGCGCCGCGATCAGCATTCCGCTCTCGGTCAAACTCTCGCCCTTCTTCTCCTCACTGCCCGCCTTCGTGCGCGAGCTCGAGCACGCCGGCGCGAATGGCATCGTGCTCTTCAATCGCTTCTACCAGCCGGACATCGACCTCGAGGCGCTCGAATTGCAGCGCACCCTGCGCCTCTCGGATTCCTCCGAGTTGCCGCTGCGCCTGCGCTGGCTGGCGGTTCTCTCGCCGATCACGCCGCTCTCGCTGCAGGCGAGCGGGGGCGTGCACCACGGCCGCGACGCGCTCAAGGCCCTGATGGCCGGCGCGCACGCCGTGCAGCTCGTCTCGGCCCTGCTGCAGCGCGGGCCCGGCCACCTGGCCCAGGTGCTGACCGAGATGCGCGAGTGGCTGCTCGAGCACGAGTACGACTCGATCGAGACCTTGCGTGGGAGCATGAACCTCAAGCGCTGCCCGGACCCCGCGCACTACGAGCGCAGCAACTACATGGCGCTGCTCGGGTCCTGGCAATGACGCGCGGAGGGACCGTAGGCTCTCCCGCGTGCGCCTGCGTTCCCTGCTCACGATCGCGCCAGTGTGGCGCCGCCATCCGGCGCCCTGGCTGATCCTGGTCGCCTTCGTGCTGAACGTGGCGGCGGTGCAGCTGCCGTTCATGGAGATGCGGCGCGGCCTCTCGCACCAGACCTACAGCCTGCCGCGCTCGGTGCAGATGCTGTGGGAGTCGAAGCTCTACGTGCTGGCGGTGATCGTGGTCGCCTTTTCGGTCGTCTTCCCCTTCGTGAAGCTGCTCGTGCTCACGGCGATCGTGACCGGCAGGGGATCCAAGACCCGGGCGCGCGGCCTGCTGGCCTTCGTCGAGCGCTTCGGCAAGTGGTCGATGCTCGACGTCTTCCTGGTGTGCCTGATGCTGGCGCTGGCGAACGACCAGCTGCTCGTGAACGCCGAGCCGCGCGTGGGGGTCCTGTGCTTCACCTCCTCGATCGTGCTGAGCATGTTCACGAGCGGCTGGATGCAGTCGCACCTGGGCCACGCGCGTTTGCGCGCGCCCCCGGATCGCGGCGCGCTCGGCCGGCTGGTGCTGTGGCAGTGCGCGCTGCTCGCGCTGCTCGTGGGTGTGTTGCTCGTGCCCTTTCTCGAGATCGATGACTGGCTCTTCAGCGACCATCCGGTCTCGATCTCGATCGCGATCGCGGGTCTGTGGGAGACCGGCGCGCAGATCTTCGCGGTCGTGATCGCACTGTTCCTGGTGGTCGTCCCGCTGGGTAGCAGCTTGCTGACCTTGCGCGTGCTCGCGCGCCTGCGGCGGGGCGACCGCTGCGAGGGCGCACGCCGCGCCCTGGGTGTGCTGCGACACTGGGAGATGCTCGACGTGTTCGCCCTCGCGCTGGGCATCTTCCTCGTCGAGGGGCGCGCCTTCGTGAAGACCGATCTCTCCTGGGGCGCGTTCCTGCTGGCGCTGCTGCTCGTGCTCTACTGGTTCGCGGAGGCGCTCTACGAGCGCCGCGTCGGGGCTACTTCCCCTCGGGCTTGAACTTCGAGTGGCCGGCCGACTTCTGCGCGACGAGCTTGTTGCGGATCAGCGAGTCGGCGTCCTTGTACTTGTGGTCGGCGATGGCGACTTCGGCGTCGAGCGCGAGCTTGAGCGTCGCGACGAGCGTCTTGCGGTAGTCGGCGACGTAGGCCGGGCGCTTCTTCTCGTCCACCTTCTCGGCGGAGTCGGGCACCTCGCTCTTGGCCGCGATCAGCGCGCTTTCGAACTTGGCGAGCTCCGCGAGCGCCTCGGCCTCGTTCTGCGCGGTGACACCCTTCTCGAGCACCTTCAGCGCCTCGGACATCTGCTTCATCGAGGCGTCGAGGCCTCCGGCGGGGGGCGCGGAGGGGGCGGCGGCGAGCAGGACGGCGGCGGCGAGGGACAGCGGGCGGAACATCGAGACTCCTCTGGGTTGCAGATCCGCCCGGTCCTGGGCGGGCGCGGGATCCTACCCAGTCCGGCTGCGCGGGCCCATCGGCTACCCCGAGGGGGCCTCCGACTGCTTTCCGGCTGCCAAGATTACGAATTCGAAGTATCATGAACTGGCACAGTCAGTCGTCACCCTAAATCTGAAGTTCGCCATGACCTCTCCCCGCCCCCGTTTCGCCCTCCCCGTCCTCCAATCCTCGCTGCGCGGGGCCTTCCAGCGTGCGATCGCGGCGGGAACGATCCTGCTCTCGACCGGTAGCGCCTGGGCGCTTCAGGGCCCTCCGTCCAACTTCCATCACGGCGGTGGTGGCGGCGGCGGCGGCGGCGGTGGCGGTGGCGGTGGCGGCAACGGCGGCAATGGCGGCTGTGGCCCGACGGGCGCCCCCGAGATCCATCCGGCGCTGATGGCCGGCGCGATCGTCCTGGTCGTCGGCGTGGTGCTGATCTTCAGCGGCCGGCGTTCGACGCGCGACTCGGGTTCCGTCTGAGGCCGGAATGGGCGGCGAGAGCCGTGGAGAACTCTGCAGGTGGATCCCAGCGGCGGGAAGCAGTCGCGAAATCGAGCCCGCAGGGGAACTCGCCATCTCGAGCGGCGAATTGAGCTAGCCGCAGAGGCCTGTGGGAAGTATCGTTTGCTCCCCGCGGGATCGCCCACGAAGACCCCAGTACGCGAAACGAACCTCACAATGAACACTTCTGCTTCCCGCTTGGTTGCATTCCGCCGCTCGCTCTCCGCCGGCATCGTCTTCTTCGCCGCTTCGAGCACCTGGGCCTTCCAGAACTCGCTCAGCGCCGGCAACCGTCAGGCCGTCAACTCCGGTAGCGCGCCGACCGCCGCTCCGGAGATCAGCCCCGCCCTCCTGTGGGGTGCCGTGATCCTCGTCGTCGGCGCCGTGCTGATCTTCGCCAGCCGCCGTCGCACCGCCAGCTCGTCGAACTCCTGATCTCGGCCGAGATCGGATCCCCGGCGTTCTCGCTGCCTCGCGGCGTCGATGATGCGCATGGCTCGCTCCCCGGAGCGGGAGGCTGAGGTCCTGCACGGGATGGAGACGCGCGGTCGATCCCGACGTTGGGCAGCGCTCGCGGCGCTGATCCTGCTGCTGGAGTTCCTCTGGCTGATGGGGAGGTACACCACGGCCACCCTGCCGCAGTCGGACCAGACCTGGTCGCTGTGGATGCACCGCGCGAAGTTCCTGCCGCAGATCGGGCTGGCGGTGGTGACGATGCTGCTACTGTTCCGCGGCATCGACCGCGCCCCGGCGAAGCCGCGCGCGGACGTCGCACCGGGTGGACGCACGGCGGCGAGCAGACTCGCCATGCTCGCGGCGCAACTCGCCGCCTTCGCGTTGCTGGCCTGGACGACGGCGATCGTCTTCGAGGGTCACCTCGAGCAGGCCCGCCATCCGTTCGCCTGGATCGCGGCTTGGCTGTGCGCTGCCGCGCTCGCCTCGCTGCTCGGGGTGCTGCTCTTCCTGCCGCTCTCCGAACTCCTGTGCGCGCTCGCCCGGCGCCGGAACGTGATCGTCGGCGGCGCCTTTCTCGGCCTGTTCGCCTGGTGGGCGGGCCAGTACGCGGCGAACGAGCTCAGCCTTCCGCTGCGCACGCCGACGCTCTGGCTGGCGGGCAAGCTGATCCGTCTCCTCCAGCCCGACATCATCATCGACACGCCGAAGTTCGAGATCGCCTCGGCGGACTACGACTTCTGGGTGAGCATCGCCCCGGAGTGCTCGGGCTTCGAAGGCATGGGGCTGATGGCCGTCGCCGCGATCGGCTACGTGTTCGTCTTCCGGCGCCGGCTGCGCTTCCCGCAAGCGCTGCTGCTGCCGATCCTGGGTGTGATCGGGATGTGGTTCCTGAACGTCCTGCGCATCTTCCTGCTGGTGATGATCGGGGTGCGCGGATCGAAGGAGATCGCCTTCGGCGGCTTCCACACGCTGGCGGGGACCTTCGCCTTCTGCCTGGGGATGCTGGGCCTGGTGCTGCTCGCGACCCGCGCGGGCTTCTTCTCGACGCCGGGCGAGCGCGCAGCGAGCCTCGAGGAACGCGACGGCACGGCCGCGTATCTCGCGCCGTTCCTGTTCGTGATCGCGATCGGCATGGTCGCGAGTTCCTTTCGCGAGGCGGAAGAGTGGCTGCAGGTCGTGAAGCTCGTACTGCCTGCCGCGCTGCTGTGGCACTTCCGTGGAAACTACACGATCGATGCTCGCGCGAGCTGGGTCTCGGGCCTCGCGTTCGGCGCGCTGAGCTTCGTGCTGTGGATCGCGATCGTGCCGTTCCTCGCGCCGGCCGGGGTCGCGGGCGCGGCGAGCGCCGCGTGGTCGGCGGCGCAGATCGCGGGCAACGTGCTCGTCGTGCCCATCGTCGAGGAGCTCGCCTTCCGCGGCTTCCTGATGCGCCGGCTCAGCGCCGTGCATTTCGAGGAGATCGAGGGCCGCCAGGCCTCGATCTTCGCCTGGGTGCTGAGCTCGGTGCTCTTCGGCGTGCTGCACGGCCACTGGATCGCGGCCACGGCGGCCGGCGCGCTGTTCGGATACGCGTACATGCGCCGCGGCCGGCTCTTCGACGCGGTGCTCGCGCATGCGGTCGCGAACGCTCTGCTCGTCGCCTACGCGGCGCTGCGCGGCGATTGGTCGCTGGCCTAGCGCCCGCCGCGCCGAACTTGCCCCTCGGAGAACCCGTGACTATTCTCCATCCCGCAGCCGGGCGAAGCGCACAGGAATTGCAGCCGGATACGGGATCGACACGAGCATGAGCAGACACAGCGTGGCGGACCGCCTCCGACTCTCGGTCATCAGTCTGGTCGTGACGCTGGTACTCGGCGAGATCGTCGCGCGCATCTGGGTCGCGGCGCGCTGGCCGGCGGAACGCATCGAGCAGCTGACCACGCACACCTCGACGCGCGGCCGCTTTGCGAGCCACCCGTACCTGCCCTTCGCGCTCGCCCCGGGTTTCGAGGACATCAACTCGCTCGGCTACCGGGGTCCGGAGATCGCGCGCCTGAAGCCCGCGGGCGTGCGGCGTTTGGCTTGCATCGGCGCCTCGACGACCTACGGCCTGAACGTCAGCGCCGAAGAGGCGAACCCCGCTCGGCTCGGCGAGTTGCTGAAGCAGAAGTACGGCGCGTGGGAAGTGATCAACGCGGGCGTGCCGGGCTGGATGTCGACCGAGTCACTCGTCGACCTCGAGCTGCGCGTACTGCCATTGCAGCCCGATGTCGTCGTCATCCTGCAGGGGCGCAACGAGCTCTTCCCGCAGGCCTACAACGGCTTCCAGCCCGACTACAGCCACTTCCGGCGACCGGGATTCAACTACACGGTCTCGAACTACGGCCACAAGGAGCTCTTTCGCTGGTCGCATCTCGCGATGCTCGCGTGCACGCTGCGCGGCGAACGTTTCGGCTGGTCGGAGAAGGCCGAGCACCCGCTCTACGGCGGGATCGTGTGGGAGAATCGTCCGACGACGGACGAGGCCGAGCGAAACTTGCAGGATCCCGCGCGCATGTCGACGCTGCGCTCGGACCTCGAGTCGATGATCGAAGTCTGCAAGGCGCGCGGGATCCTGGTCGTGGTTTGCACGATCGCGTTCCGACCCGAGAAGCTCGCCATGGACGAGCTCGCGCCTGATCCGCGCATCGCACCTGTGCTGGCACAGCAGGTCGAGCGCAACAACCAGCTCGCGCGCGAAGTGGCCGCTCGCCTGGGGGCCGCGCTCGCGGACACCGCGCGACTCGGCGAGCGCCCGGAACTCTTCACCGACGATTGCCACATGACCGCCGAGGCGCACCAGCTCTTCGCCCAGATCGCCTACGACGCACTGCTGCCGCTCCTGGAAGCCCACTAGCTCGCGTACGCCCTTTTTTTCCATGTCCGGAGAGGGTCCGGAATCCATCCGGGAATCGCTCGCAGTGCGCCGGAGTCGCTATACTTCAGGGTTGTCATCCAAAACATCGAACTCGCAAGTTCGCCCTGCGCCCGACCGTGCGAGCAGCTGAATCCCCACTCGCAGTTCGCAGGAATCCAGGAGCGGCATGAAGGTCTTCGTCACCGGTCACAAGGGCTACATCGGCAGCCATCTCGTCGACATCCTGAAGCAGGAGGGCCACACGGTCGTGGGCTGCGACCTGGGTCTCTTCGACGGCTGTGCCTGGGAGAAGGTCGTCCCCGCCGACATCGATCTGGTCAAGGACACGCGCAAGCTCGAGGCCAAGGACATCCAGGGCTGCGACGCGATCATGCACCTTGCGGCGCTCTCGAACGACCCGATGGGCGCGCTCGACGGCGGGCTGACGCTGGACGTCAACCGCGACGCCTCGGTGCGCCTGGCGAAGCTCGCGAAGCAGGTCGGCGTGCCGCGCTTCCTCTTCGCCGGCAGCTGCTCGGTCTACGGCAAGGGCGTCAAGCTCGACCTCGACGAGAGCGACCCGCTGCAGCCGCTGACAGCCTACGCGCAGTCGAAGATCGAGTCCGAGATCGAGATCTCGAAGCTCGCCAGCGAGCATTTCAGCCCGGTTTTCCTGCGCAACTCGACCGCCTACGGCCACTCGCCGATGCTGCGCATCGACCTCGTGGTGAACAACCTGATCGGTTCGGCGCTGGCCTATGGCGAGATCCGCATCCAGTCCGACGGCTCGCCCTGGCGCCCGTTGATCCACTGCCGCGATATCGCGCGCGCCTTCGCGGCCTTCTCGCAGGCCCCGCGCGATGCGGTGCACAACAAGGCCGTCAACGTCGGCGCGAACAAGGAGAACTTCCAGGTGCGCGACGTCGGCAACCAGGTCGAGCGCCTCGTGCCGTCGGCCAAGATCACCTACACCGGCGAGGTGGGCGCGGACCCGCGCAACTACCGCGTCAAGTTCGACATGCTCGGCCGCGTGCTGCCCGGCTTCAAGCTGCAGTACAGCCTCCAGAGCGGCATGGAGGAACTGCACAAGAAGATGGTCGACCACAAGTTCTCGAAGGCCGACTTCGAGGGCGAACAGTTCGTCCGCTTGCGCACGCTCAAGAACCGCATGCAACTGCTGCGCTAGACCGAGGATCCCATGCTCTTCACGCAAACGCCGATCCCCGGTGCCTTCCTGATCGACCTCGAGAAACGCGGCGACGACCGCGGCTTCTTCGCGCGCCTCTTCTGCGAGAAGGAATTCGCCGCGCACGGGCTCGTGACGCACTTCGTGCAGGTCAACAACTCGCTCAGCGCGACGCGCGGCACGCTGCGCGGCATGCACTACCAGCTGTCGCCCAAGGCCGAGACCAAGCTCGTGCGCTGCGTGCGCGGCGCGCTGTGGGACGCGATCGTCGACCTGCGAGCGGGCTCGCCGACCTTCGGCAGGAGCTTCGGCGCAGAGCTCTCGGCGGAGAACCGGCGCATGATGTACGTGCCCAAGGGCTTCGCGCACGGCTTCGTGACGCTCAGCGACGCGACCGAGGCGGTCTACTTCGTCGACGAGTTCTACGGGCCCGAGCAGGAGCGCATCGCGCGCTGGAACGACCCGAAGTACGCGATCGAGTGGCCGATCCAGCCGGTCGTGCTCTCCGACAAGGACCGCGACGCGCGCGACTTCGACTCCAAGTGGCACCTCGGCGGCTGAGATGAAGATCCTCTTCACCGGCGCGAGCTCCTTCACCGGGCAGGCTTTCGTGCGCGAGCTCGCCGCAGCCGGCTGCGAGGTGACCGCCACCTTCCGCCAGTCTCCCGAGTCCTACCCCGACGAACTGCGCCGCAAGCGCAGCGCATCCGCGGCGGAGGTCTGCCGGCCCGTGTACGGCGTTGCGTTCGGCGACGAGGGCTTCCTCGAACTCGCCCGGCAGGGCGGCTTCGACCTGCTCGCGCACCACGCGGCCGACGTCACGAACTACAAGAGCGCCGACTTCGACACGGTCGAGGCGCTGCGCAACAACACGCGCAATCTCGGCGCGCTGCTCGCGGCGCTGCACGCGGGAGGCACGCGGCGCGTGCTGCTCACCGGCAGCGTCTTCGAAGGCGGCGAGGGTGCGGGCTCGCAAGGCCTGCCGGACTTCTCGCCCTACGGCCTTTCGAAGGCGCTCACGGCGCAAGCCTTCCGCTACTACTGCGCGCGCGCCGGGCTGGCGCTGGGCAAGTTCGTGATCCCCAACCCCTTCGGCCCCTTCGAGGAGCCGCGCTACACCGCGTACCTGATGAAGAACTGGTTCGCGGGCGCCACGCCGACCTGCTCGAGCCCAAGCTACGTGCGCGACAACATCCACGTCTCGCTGCTCGCGAAGGAGTACGTGCGCTTCGCGAAGGGACTGCCCGCCGAGGGCTTTGCGCGCTGCAATCCGAGCGGCTACGTCGAAAGCCAGGGCGCGTTCACGCTGCGCCTCGCCGAGGCGATGCGGCCGCGCCTGGGGCTCGCCTGCGCCGTCGCGCTCGCAAGGCAGACCGAGTTCCCCGAGCCGCGCGTGCGCATCAACACGGACCAGCCGGACGCCGCTGCGCTCGGCTGGGACGAACAGCGTGCCTGGGACGAGTTCGCGCAGTACTACCGCGCGCTCCACAAGAGCTGAGGACCCCGTGCGCGAGCTAGCCGACCGCCCAGGGCGCCTTGCCGCTGGCCCAGAGCTTCTCGAGTTGCTCGCGGTCGCGCTGCGTGTCCATGCAGCCCCAGAACCCGCGATGCTTGTAGATACTGAGCTTGCCGTCGCGCGTGAGGTTCACGAGCGGATCGCGCTCGAGGATGCAGCCCTCCTCGCTGGAGAGGTAGGGCAGGAACTCGCGCTTGAAGAAGAAGTAGCCGCCGTTGATCCAGTTGTTGGCGAAGTCGGGCTTCTCGCTGAACTCCTCGACGCGCTCGCCGGAAACGCGCAGCTCCCCGAAACGCGAGGGCGGCGGAACGCCCAGCACGGTGCCCACGCGGGCCTGTGCGAGGTGAAAGTCGTACTCCTGCGCGAGGTTCACGTCGGTCAAGCCGTCGCCGTAGGTCACGGCGAACTGCGGCGAGTCTTTCAGGTACTTCGCGGCAGCGCGTGCGACGCGCGCGCCGGTCATGGTCAGCTCGCCCGTATCGGCCAGCGTGACCTCCCAGTCCTGCTCGTGGTCGATCGAATGCACCTTGACGTCGTTGGTGCGCAATTCGACCGTGAAGTCGCTGTTGAGCGAGGCGTAGTTCAGGAAGTACGACTTGATCGCGTCGCCCTTGTAGCCCAGGCACAGCACGAACTTGCGGAAGCCGTGGTGCGCGTAGCTGTGCATGATGTGCCACAGGATCGGGCGGTTGCCGACCGGCACCATCGGCTTGGGGCGCAGCTCGGTCTCTTCGCGCAGGCGCGTTCCCAGGCCTCCGCAGAGCACGAACACGGGTACTTGGGATCGGTCGAGGCTCACGTGATTCCTTCCGGACTGCGTCGGGTGTGCGGGCTGCGCTATGCTGGAAAACCGCGCCTAATGCGCAGACGATACCGAAGGCGGCCGTCCCGATGAAGCTCCTGGTCGTGATCCTCAACTACCGCGTGACCGACCTCACGCTCGATTGTCTGCGGTCGCTGGAGGGCCGGATCGAGCGCATGCCGGCGACACGCGTCGCCGTGCTCGAGCACGGCACGGGCGGAGATGCCTACGAGCGCCTGCGCACGGCGATCGAGGCCAACGGCTGGGGCCGCTGGGCGGACCTCTCGCAGGTCGAGGTGAACCGCGGCTTCTGCGGCGGAAACAACCTCGTGATCCGCGCCGCTCTCGCCTCGGAGGACCCGCCCGAGTACGTGCTGCTGCTCAACGCGGACACGCTCGTCGGTGACGGCACGCTGGAGAAGCTGGTCGAGTTCATGGACCGCACGCCGCGCGCGGGCGTGGCGGCCGGAACGATCGTCGGCCCCGACGGGGTGGTCCACGGCGCGCCCTTCCGCTTTCCGGGCATCGCGTCCACGATCGACAACGGACTCGGGCTGGGGCTGGTCTCGAAGCTGTTCAAGCGCTGGACGGTCGTGGATCCCAAACCTGTCGTCGACACGCGCGTCGACTGGATCCCGGGCACGTGCATGATCCTGCGGCGCACCATGCTCGAGGAGATCGGGCTGCTCGACGAGGGCCTCTACACCTACTTCGACGACATCGACATCTGCCTGCGGACGCGGCGCGCCGGCTGGGAGGCCTGGTTCGTGCCGGGGAGCCGCGTCGTGCACCTGGAAGGCATGTCGACGGGCGTCGCCGCGCGCTTCCAGAAGCGCCGGCCCGCGTACTGGTTCCAGGCGCGTCGGCGCTTCTTCCTGAAGAGCCACGGCGCGCTGTACACCACCCTGATCGATACCGCCTTCCTTGCGAGCCTCGCGCTCGGCAAATTGAGGCGCGCGATCCAGGGCAAGCCCGATCCGGATCCGCCGCACATGCTCGGCGATTCGTTCCGCAACAGCGTCTTCTGCACGGGATTCCAGGTGCGCGAGGTGCAGAACCCCGCGCTGCTCGAATCGCAAACCGCATCACCCTCGACTTGAGCGCCTCGCGCGCACGCGAACCATGCTCGCCGTACTCTTGCTCCTCGTCCCGCAAGCCGCCGCGCCGAACCCCGACGCCGCACGCGTGCTGGTCGTCGTGAACGTCGACAGTCCGGCCGCGGTGGAGATCGCCGCGGACTACTGCAGCCGACGCGGGGTCGGCGAGCGGCTCGAGGTGCACTGTCCCGACTCCGCGCTGGACGCTGCGCGCGAGACGATCTCCTACGCGCAGTTCGCCGGCGCGGTCGAGATGCCGCTGCGCGCTGCGCTGGCGGCGCGACCGCAGATCGATTTCGTCGTGCTCACGAAGGGCATCCCGATCCGCCTCACGGGCGCGCCGGGCCTGGGGATGGACGGGAAACAGCCCTCCGTGGACAGTTGGATCGCGGCCTTCGGATACGAGAAGCTCGCGACTGCGCAGCGCGTCGCGCTGCACGACACAGACTTTCACGGAAACGCGTACGTGAATCGCTTCTGGAAATCGACGCGCCCCTTCTCACACCGCGATTTCGGCGGCTACCTCGTGACGCGCCTCGACGGCTACACCGTCGCCGATGCCAAGGCGCTCGTCACGCGCTCGCTCGCGGCGGAGGCGCGCAAGCCCGAGGGCGAGATCCTGCTCGACGCCTGCGCGGGCTTCGGTTTCGAGAGCGCCGACGCGCAGCCCGTCTCGATTCCTCCCGGAGTGGAGAAGGTCGAGGAGCTCTCGACCGCCAGCTTCAACACGGACCTCGTGGAAGCCGCGACGCTGCTCGAGAAGCGCGGCCAGCGCGTGCGCCTCGACAAGAAGTCGCGCTTCGTCGGGAGTAACGAGCCGCTCGCCGGCTACGCCTCGTGGGGCAGCAACGATCTGCAGTACGCGGTCGACCGCTACCACGAGTTGCGCTTCGTGCCCGGTGCGCTGGTCGAGACCGCGGTCTCGACCAGCGCGCGCACTTTCCTGGCGACGAAAGGCGGGCAATCGCTCATCGCGGACCTGCTCGCGCAGGGAGCGACGGGCGCGAAGGGCTACTGCGACGAGCCGCTCGTGCAGGCGGTGGCCTCCCCGACGATCCTCTTCGAACGCTACCTGCGCGGCTGGACGCTCGCGGAGAGCTACTACGCGGCCTCGCGCCTGGTGGGCTGGGAAGACATCGTGATCGGCGATCCGATCTGCAGGCCGTACCGCAAGTGAGCGACTGCGCGCCTAGGCGCGCGGCCGAGACTCGAGGACTTCCTCGAGGCGCTGGGCGAGCTCGGTGATGTTCGGTTCCTTGAACATCTCGAGGTGCCTGCAGCCGATCTTGATCAGCTCGACGCCGCCCTCGCAGACCGCGCCCCAGCCGCTCGTGCCGCTCGAGTCCGCGATCTCCATCCAGTCCTCCAGGTCGGTGGCGTGCACGAGCACGATCCGTCCGGCGAAAGGCGTGGGGCGGTACGAGTGGAAGGCGACCATGCCGAGCTCCTCGGTCTGCGCGAGCCGGCGCGCGAGCTCCGACTCGGGCACGGGCTTGGGCGCTTGGGGTTCGGGGCCGCGCAGCCCCACGCGCCGCAGCACGCGCGAAGAGACGTACTCGTAGGCCTCGCTCCAGCGCAGCCGGCCGAGGATGCGCAGGTGGCGCCGCACCTTGTCGAGGCCCGAGGGATCGCGCACCGAACCGGGCGCGTAGGCGTCGAGGATCGCGACGTGCTCGACCTCCAGGCCCTGCTGCACCAGCTCGCGTGCGATCTCCACGGCGAGGTTTCCGCCGTAGGAGTAGCCGAGCAGTGAATAGGGGCCGTTGGGCTGGATCTCGCGCAGCTGGCGCGCGATCTGGGCTGCGGTCTGCGGCAGCGACTGCAGCACGCTGCGCTCGATCTCGAGCTCGTGCAACTCGATGGCGTAGACGGTGCGCTGCGTGCGCAGCTTGGCCGAGAGCGTCTCGAACTGCAGCGAGATACCGCCCAGGCCGGGCAGGCAGAAGATCGGCCGTGCAGACTCGCCTTCGCGCACGATCACGAAACCGCGCGGCAGCACGGGTTCGCTCCCGCTCGTGAGCATCTTCGCGATGCGCCGCACCGTGCGGCCTTCGACCACAGCGCGCACGGGGATCGTCGTGCCGAGCTCGCGCTCGACGCGCACGAGCATGCGCACTGCGAGCAGCGAATCGCCGCCGGCGTCGAAGAAGTCGTCGTCCAGACCGAGGCTGCGATTCTTGAGTGCCTCGCGCCAGATCTTGAGCAGCTTCGCTTCGGCACCGCTCAGCTTGGCCTCGGATCCCGCGGGTCTGGCGGCGGCGTGCGAGGGCAGCGGCAGGGCCTGCACGTCGAGCTTGCCGTTCAGCTTCAGCGGCAGCGCGGGAACGGGCATGATCGCGGCTGGGAGCATGTAGGCCGGCAGCCGCTGCGCGAGGTGCGCTGCGAGCACGCGCGGGAGCTCATCGGCGCGCACCGAGCCCTGCGCGACTACGTAGGCGTAGAGCACCGTCGCGCCGGCATCCGTGCGCCGCGGCACGACGACTGCCTGCAGAACGCCGGCGTGTTCCGAGAGGCACGCGGCGATCTCGCCCGGCTCGATGCGGTGGCCGCGGATCTTGAGCTGCTCGTCGAAGCGGCCGAAGAACTCGAGCACGCCGTCCTCGCGCCAGCGCACGCGGTCGCCGGTGCGATACATCGTCGCGCCGGGCGTTCCACAGAACGTGTCGGGCACGAAGCGCTCGGCCGTCTTCTCGGGCTGGCCCGCGTAGCCGAGCGCGACGCCGTCGCCGCCCGTCACGAGCTCGCCGGACACGCCGATCGGCGCGGGGCGACCGTCGCGGTCGAGCACGTACACGGTCGTGTTCGCGATCGGCCGGCCGATCGGGATCGAACCGCCGGTCGCGATGTCGGCGCGCAGGATCTCGTGGCAGGTGGTGAAGGTGGTGTTCTCCGTCGGGCCGTAGCCGTTCACCAGGCGCACGCCAGGCAGCAGCTCGAAGGCGCGCTTCATGTGCACGGGCGAGAGCGCCTCGCCGCCGACGAGGATCTGCTCCAGGCCGCGGAAGGTGTCCGGCGCCTCGTCCACGAGCGTGTTGAACAGCGCCGCCGTGAACCAGGCCGAGTTGACCCGGTTGTTGCGGATCGTCTGCGCGATGCGCGCGGGAGTCGGGACCGCCTCCTCGATCACGACCGTGCGCCCGCCGTGCAGCAGCGCGGCCCAGATCTCGAGCGTCGAGAGGTCGAAGGAGGTCGGAGAGATCTGCAGCCAGCTCTGCTCGGGCCCCATGCGCGCGAAGTCCTGCGCCTGCACGAGGCGCACGATGCCGCGGTGCGGCACCTCGACACCCTTGGGCTTGCCGGTCGAGCCGGAGGTGAACATCACGTACGCGCCGTCGGTGGGGGAGCTCTCGCGCGGCGGCGCCGGCTCGTCCGTGCCCACGTCCGCGCAGCAGGCGTCGATCCACTCCAGGCCGCCGACCGGCGGGGGCAGGTCGGGCGCGCGCAGCGCCGCCCGCGCGCCGAGGCCATCGAGCATGCGCGCGTGGCGTTCGGAGGGATAGCCCGGATCGAGCGGGGCGAAGGAGGCGCCGCACTTCAGCGCACCGAGCGCGCAGGCGATGAAGCGCGCGCCGCGCGGCACGAGCAGCGGCACGCGGTCGCCGCGGCGCACGCCCGCCTTGCGCAGTGCGTGCGCGACCGCGTTCGCGCGCCGGTCGAGTTCGGCGTAGGTGAGCGTGGTGGCGCCCGAGACGACGGCCGTGTCGTCGCCGCAGCGCCGCACGACCTCCTCGAACAGCTCGGTGACGGTCTTCTCGCGCTGGTAAGGCCGCTCGCAGACGCTGAAGGCGCGGATGCGTTCGAGTTCGGGGCTGCCGACGAGCGGGAGCCGCGCCAGCGGGAGTGCGGGCTGCGCGGTCGCTTCGCGCAGCAGGTTCTCGATCTGGCCCAGCATGCGCTCGCCCATCGCCGGATCGAGCGCGCTGCGCTTCCACTCCAGGATCAGCGAGGCGTCCTCCTCGTGCTCCTCGACGAGCAGGAAGAGCTTGAACTTCGCGTTGGGCAGCGCGATCGGGTGCGGACGCAGCGGCTTGCCGTCGATCGATAGGCCCAGCTTCGAGTCGTGGATCAGCGAGAAGAAGAGCTGAAAGGGCGAGCCCATGCTCGAGCGCTTCCCGCCGCTGGCGGCCTGCAGCACGAGGTGGATCGGCAGGCGCGCGTGCTCGCGCACTTCCTGCCAGCGTCGCACGAGGTCGGCGACCGTCTCGCGGAATGACGTGCCGCCAGAGAGCGGTGCGCGCAGCGCCGTCGGGCTGAGCAGGTACCCGACCACGCCGCGTGCCTGGGTCGTCTCACGCAGCGAAACGGGCGAGCCGATCACGAGCTCGTCGGTCGAGGTCCAGGTGCGCAGCAGCGTCAGGTAGGCCGCGAGATGGATGTGGAAGGGCGTCGTGCCGAGCTCGCGCGCGAGCTCGCGGATGGCGCGCGTCAGTTCGGGCGTGAGCCGGGCGCGGCGTGTGACGGCGCGCTCTTCCTCGCCGCTGGGGCAGGCGACCAGCGGCCCGGGCAGTTCGGGCGTCAGCTCGGCGCCCGCGAGCGCCTTGGCCCAGAAGCGTTCGAGTTCCGGCTGGTCGCTCGCAAGGCGTGCGCGCTCGTACTCGGCGAGGTCGGCGAAGTCGAGCTCGCCCTCGGGCAGAGGCGCTTCCGGCGCGTTCATCGCCGCCGCGAAGTCGGAGAGCAGGATCTCCTCCGACGCGGCGTCGAAGATGATGTGGTGCACGACGAGCAGCAGCACGCTCCCGCCGCGCGCGTCCTGGTGCAGCACGGCGCGCCAGAGCGGACCGGCCTGGAGGTCGAGCGGGCGCAGCAGCTCGGCCTGCAGGTCGGGCTCGCCGCCCGCGATCACCGCGAGCGAGAGGTCGCTGGCGGCGCGGTCGAAGACGAAGGCCGGCACGCCGTCGGGCTCGACCAGGCGCGCGCGCAGGATCTCGTGCTTTTGCGCCAGGCGCACGAGCGCGGCGCGCACGCGATCGGGCGCGAGGCGCGTCTCGTGCCGGAAGGAGATCGGCTCGTTGTAGAGCTCGGTGCCCGTGTGCAGCTTGATCTCGAGCCACAGCGCCTGCTGCTGCGCGGTCAGCGCCTGGGGCACGCCGCGCGGGACGCGAACGACGGCCTGCGTGCCGCGACTCTTCTGGCGCTCGCGGCGCACGCATTCAGCGAGACCCGCGACGCTGGGGTTCGAGAACACGGCGTTGACCGAGAGCGGCGCGGCCAGGCGCTCCTGGCACAAGACGACGACGCGCCAGGCGAGCAGCGAGTGCCCGCCGAGGCGGAAGAAGTCGGCCTCGCGCGTCGCGACGGGCGTGCCGAGCACCTCGGCGAAGATCCCCGCGACCGTGCGCTCGTCCTCGTCGCGCGGCGCCTCGCCTCCGACGACGCCGGGCAGGTCGGAGGCCTGCGGCGCGGGCAGCACGGCACGGTCGACCTTGTCGTTGACCGTGCGCGGGATGCTCTCGATGCGCACGTAGGCCGCCGGGACCATGTACTCGGGCACGCGCTGCGCGGTGTGCGCGCGCAGGGCGTTGGGATCGATCGCGGCGCCGTCTTCGAGCACGAGGTAGGCGACCAGGCGCGGGCCCGCGACGGGGTCCTCGCGCAGCGCGACGACGGCGTCGCGCACACCCTCGGCGGAGCGCAGAGCGGCCTCGATCTCGCCCAGTTCGATGCGATATCCGCGCAGCTTGACCTGCAGGTCCGCGCGGCCGAGGTATTCGAGCTCGCCCTCGCGCGTGCGCCGCGCGAGGTCGCCCGAGTGGTACAGGCGTTCGCCCTGCTCGCCGCGCGGGTCGAGGCGGAAGCGCGTCGCGGTGAGCTTGGGCCGCTCGAGGTAGCCGTCGGCGAGGCCTTCGCCGCCGACGCAGATCTCGCCCGGCTCGCCGTCGGGAACGGGATTGCCCTCGCTGTCCAGCAGCTCGATGCGCAGGTCGGGCAGCGGCGCGCCGATCAGACTCGCGCCGCTTGCGTTCGCGTCCGCGTCGCGCATCGGCCGCCAGGTGACGTGCACCGTGGTCTCGGTGATGCCGTACATGTTGACCAGCTGCGGCGTCTGGTCGCCGCGCGCATCGAACCAGGCGCGCAGCGTGCGCGGGTCGAGCGCCTCGCCGCCGAAGATCACGCTGCGCAGCGCGAGCGGCGGACGGCCCGCGGCGGCGTCGGCCATGTCGAAGGCGCGGAAGGCGCTCGGCGTCTGGTTGAGGACCGTCACGCCTTCGCGTACGACGAGCGCGTGGAAGGCGTCGGTCGCCTTGGCGACCTTGTCGGGCACGACGACGAGGCGTCCGCCGTAGAGCAGCGCGCCCCACAACTCCCAGACGGAGAAGTCGAAGGCGATCGAGTGGAACAGCGACCACACGTCCTGCGGACCGAAGCCGTAGATCGGCTCGCTGGTCGTGAACAGGCGCGTCACGTTGTGCTGCGTCACGCGCACGCCGTTGGGTCGGCCGGTCGAGCCCGAGGTGTAGATCACGTAGGCCAGATCGCCCGGCTCCGGCTGTTCGAGGGCGGTCCGTGCGCGCGAACTCTCGCGCGGCAGCGGCAGCGCCTCGCTCTCCGCCGGCAGGCCCGCGAGTTCGCCGCCGTCGGTCACGACCACGCGCGGCTTTGCATCGGCGAGGATCAGGCCACGGCGCTCGGCGGGGTGCGCGAGGTCGAGCGGCAGGTACGCCGCTCCCGCGCGCACGATGCCCGCGATCGCGATCACGAGCTCGGCCGAGCGCGGCAGCGCGACGCCGACGAGGTCGTTGCGCCCGAGCCCGCGCGCTTGCAGCTCGGCGGCGAGCACGTCGGCCCGCGCGAGCAACTCGCGGTAGGTGATGCGCCGCTCGCCGTCGACGAGCGCGACGGAGTCCGCGTGCGCGCGCGCCGCCTCTTCCAGGCGTTCCGCGAGAAGGACGGCTTCGCCCGCCCGCGCGGACTTCCGCGCGAGGCGCAACTCCTCGTTCGAGGTCATCCGGCGGTTCCTCCCAGCGAGGGATGCAGACGTGCCCGGCAGTATTCGATGCCCCAGATGGCCTGCGCGCGCGCGGGCAGGCGCCGCCGGGCGGAACGCAGGTAGGCCAGGCACAAGGCACCCGTCCAGCCACACAGCTCCAGGAACGCGCGCAGCGGCCGCAGGTGGCCGCGCAAGCGCGCGACCGGGCTGGCCGGCTTGTGCTTGGTGAGTCCCACGTCGAGGACCGCCATCTCGCGGCCGATCTTGTGCGCGCGCTCGAGGAACTTGCGCGCGTCGACCAGCTCGGGCTGGATGCGGTGGCCGATGCGCACCTCGGGGACGAAGACGCCGCGGTGCCCGACGGCTCCCAGGCGCACGACGAAGTAGGCCTCGGTGCACCACACGACCGGGAAGCGCGCGCCCGCGTCCGTCAGCGTGCGCCGGAACCAGAAGTGGTTGCCGCTCGGGAAGCGCGGGCAGCGCACGCCGAACTCGACGTCCGTATCGGAGCGGGTGTCGAACACGGAGAAGAGCAGTCCCTGCGCCAGAGGTTCCTCGGCCCAGGCGGGCTTGGGCACGCCCGTCGGCCAGACGACGTGCGACTTGCCCGAGAAGATCTCGTACTGCGGCAGGCGGCGCGTGGCGTTCATCACCAGGTCGATCCAGCCCTCGGGCGGCGACATGTCGTCGTCGACCACGGCCACGATCTCGCCCAGGCCGCCCTCGTCGAGCGCACGGTTGAGGGCGAAGCACTTGCCCTTCTGCGGCTCGCGCAGGAGGCGCAGAGAGCGGATCCCCGGCGTGCGCAGCGCGTCCTCGGTGACCGGCGGCTCGCTGGCGTTGTCGACCACGACAACCTCGTAGATCTCGTTCGTAGGGCGCGCCGCGAGTCCGGCGAGCACTGCGCGCAGGGATTCGACGCGCCCCGGGGTGGGGATCACAATCGAGAGGGCGAGGTAGCGTGAAGATTCCATGGGGGCTCTCGGGCGGGGAAGTTCGCCTCAGGCGCGGTCCTGGGAGTAACAGTCTATGTCACCGGGGACCGAATGTCGGATCCGGACCCGGGGTACTTTTGGTCCGCAGCGGGCTGCGAGTGCGAGCACGTGGCCGACCCCGATCGGCCGCACTGCGAACCACCATTGCGAGGAGTCCTCGCCCGGGAGCCGCGCGTGCACGCGGCCGGCCTGCGAGAGGTCGAATTCGAGGCTGCGCGGGTCGATCGAGAAGCCCGCGCCGCAGGCCTTGAGCCAGGCTTCCTTGAGCGTCCAGAGCTCGAAAAAGCGCCGTTTGCGCGGGCCGGGCGGCAGCGCGCGGAGCGCCTGGGATTCCGCGGGAGTGAAGACGCGCGTGGCGAGCTCGAGCGGGTCGAGCTCGCGCGCGGTGTCCTCGACGTCGACGCCGATTGGGAAGCCGCGCGCTACAGCGCAGGCGACGAGCGCACGCGTGTGCGAGAGGTTGAACTCCAGACCGTGGGCCGCTTCGGCCCCGGCGATCTCGGGCTTGCCCTCCAGGCCCTTCGAGAAGCGCCACGCGCGCGGGTCGACAGGCGCGTGGCGCGAGAGCGATTGCCGCAGGTGCGCGCGGGCGACCAGAGCCAGATTCCGATCGGCCTCCTGGTGGAACGAAGAGCAGACTTCGAGCTCCTCCTCCAACAGGATCCCGCGGCAACGCCCGCGCACGTCCGGCCGGCGACCGGAATCGGTCTTCGACAGCCAAACGTCGATTCGGCCCTCGGGCGCCGATTGCGTGGAGGAGACTCTCCAGCTCGAGCGAGGGGCCACGAATCTCAGACCCGTGGTGGGCATTTCAGGCGAGGGAGTGCGGCGGAAGGGGGGGGAGCGCTCTTCGGCGCCTGAATCATCCTACACGCCAAATGACGGTTTTGCCGCCTTGCGGACCGCATTCCGGGCGGCCTTTGCGGCCTCAGCCCAAGCGCGTAGGCTTCGAGCGGTTGAGCACAGCGCCGATGACCTGGAGCCCGGCCCGTTGGACGGTCTCCTGTAGCGCTTTCGCGTGCTCGCTGCGCGTTCGGTCCGCTTCGATCACGAGCACGGCTTCGCGCGCGAACTGCAGCACCGGATGCAGCTCGGGGTGTTCCCGCAGGGGCGGGGCGTCGATCAGGACGAAGTCGCGGCCCCGGCCGAGTTCTTCGAACAGGGTCACAGCGCGCTCGCCCGCGAGGGCGCCCGCAGGCAGCACTCCGCGCCCCGCGGTGACGATCGCCAGGCCCTCCTGGCCGCAGCCACGCAGGCACGCGCCGAGCGTCGCCCCCGCGAGCAGCAGCTCGTGGAAGCCGGGGCCTTCGGGCAGTCCGAGTCGTCCCGCGAGCGTCGAGCTGCCCGCGCCGATCTCGACCAGCAGCACGTTGGCCTTGAGGTTGCGCGCGAGCCCGATCGCGGCGCAGCAGGCGCTGGTCGAGGTGCCGACGCCGTGTTCGGTCCCCATGAAGAGGATCGTGCGCCGCGTTCCGCTCGTGCGTGCGGGCGCGATGCGCGACCAGAGCACGTCCGTCGTCGGGCCGAAGGTGGCGAATCCGGCGAGGCTGCCGGTGGTGGGAAGGGGCTCGCTCATGGACTCAGGTTGCCGGGGCTCCCGCGCGCGGCGAGAGCTTGCGCTGGAGCGGGACGATCGCGAGCACCGGAAGCTGCAGCACGTTCTCGACGTCGGCCGCGTCGTGCAGCCGGTGGTCGAGCATGTGGCGTGCGAAGGCCAGACCGGCGCCCGCCACCATGCCGAGCATCGCGCCGAGTACGACCAGCTTGCCGCGCAACGGACCTTCCTTCTGGTTGGGCAGAGTGGCGGACTGGATCGGGCGCAGGTTGCTGACGTTCACCTGGTCCATCGATCCGATCTGGCCCGCGCGTTCGCGCTGGCTGCTGATGCTGTCGATGCGCTTGCGGGCGTCCAGCATCGCCTCGCGTAGCGCGTGGAAGCGCGGCTCGCACTCGGACATCTTCTGCAGCTTGGAACGCATGTTCGCCAGCTGGCCGGCGCGGACCGTGGCGGCGGCCTCGAGCCCGTCGAGCTCGGCCTGCGCCGTGTCCAGCTCTTGCACGATCCGGTCGCGGCGCGTGTTCGGGACCTTGCGGATGGTGGGGCCCGAGTCGACGAATTCGGGTTCCTTCGCGAGCTCGGCCTTGGCCGTGTCGATCTGCTGCGTGATCACGCCCCGTTCGAGCTCGCGCTCTTCCTTGGTGCCGCCCTGGCGCGCGTCGAGCGCCGAGAGGTTGTCCTGCAGCGTGAAGAGGCGCTGGGTGAGGATGCTGCGCCTGGGGTTGGCCTGCAAGTTGTGCGGCGTGCTCTCGTCCAGGGACTCGGGCAACTTCGCAACCTGCTCCTTCAGCGTCTTGGTCCTGGCGCGCAACTCCTCCAGACGCGTCTGGTCCGTGCCGACCTGGCCCTCCTTGTCGTGGATCTCGGCGATCAGCGTGCTCTGCTGGTTGTCGAAGTCGTAGACCAGGCACTCGCTCTTGAAGTTGGTGAAGTCGTTCTCGGCCGAGAGCAGATCGCGCTGCGCCTGCTCCAGGTTGCTGCCGAGGATCTCGAGCGTCGTGTTCACCTCGTAGACCTTGCGGTGGTGCGCGACCGCGGCTTCGAGGAAGGCAGCGACCACCTTTTGCGCGAGCAGCGGGTCGTGCGCCGAGTACGAGACCGTGATCACGTCCGCGCCGGGTTCGGCCTGCATCGTGAGGTCGTGCGAGATCGCCTGGGCGGCGGCGCGCACGCACAGATCGCAGTCGTCGGTCGGGTGGCTCGGGCGGTTCGGATCGACGGCCGCGGACTCGAACCAGCTCGTCTGCCAGCGATGGAAGAGCGCGACCATCGCCGGCGTGGACTCGTTGTCGTCCGCGCCCGGGTCGTAGGGGCGAAAGAGCTCCTTCGGGGTGACGATGCGCGCGACGGCCTCGACCACCTCGGGCGTGCCGAGCAGGTGCAATTCGTCGTTGACCACGCTGCGGCCGCCCATCCCGCCCGCGGAGCTGCCCGTGACCGCGTTCTCGGCCGACAGGTCCTCGCGCAGGCCGGCGCGGATCATCAGCTTGCCGAACGAACGGTAGGTGTTCGGCCGGATGACGCCGGCCACGACGCCCCCGACGGTGCCCAGCAGCATCAGCGCGAGCACGAGGTAGCGCCCGCGCCACAGCGGCAGGATCAGCGCACGGCGCGGATCCAGTTGCTGGGCCGGGGCATCCGAGCCGGTGTCTACGACGAACTCGTCCAAGGCGCTCTCAGTTGGTCGGTGTGGCGGGCTGGTTGACGAGGTAGTAGCTGAGGTAGGGGAAGGGGATCAGCTGGCGGATGTACTTGTCCACCCAGTTGTCGACCTTGTCGATGGTCGTGTTGGGCACGTAGAGCACGTCGCCGGGTTGGAGCAGCACCTGCGTCTGCGCGCTCCAGTACTCGATGTCCGCGTTGATCTTCCAGCCGCGGTAGCCCTCGCTCTCGGAGATCCAGCGCACGAGCAGCATGCTGTTCAGCGCCGCGGTGTTCTTGTTGAACCCGTGCGCGAGCGAGATCGCCTTGGGGATCGTGATGCCCTCGCCGTTGAAGCCGAAGGAGCCGGGGAAGGTGACCTCGCCGAGCACGAAGAAGCGCCGCGGGTTGTCGCGCATCGCCGCTTCGCCGCTGAGCTCGAGGTTGGCCGAGAGGATCGGCGAGGAGAGCTTCTCCTTGTAGGCCTGGGTGAGCTCCGCGGTCAGCTCGTCGGGCGACTTGCCGGCCACCTGCAGGTCGCCGATGCGCAGGAACGAAGCCTTGCCATCCGGGCGGACGTCGAGGTGCTGGTCCATCGCCGGGTCGTTGGCGAAGCGCACCGAGAGGCGGTCGCCGGGGAGGAAGCGCGTGGGACCCGACTGGCGCGTGGCGTTGACCTCGCGCGCGAGTTCGGGGATCGGCTTGCCCGAGGCGGTGCAGGACGCGAGGCCCAGGAGCAACAGGGCCGCGAGCAGCAAACGGGCGGGCGAGGAGGGAAAGTGTGCGAAGGACATCGTCCGGAACCGGTGGTCGAATGGGCCCGGCGCCCAGCTAGGGGTACTCCCGTACAGGATACCACCCTGGCTGTCGCGGGCGAACCGCGAGCCCGCGCGAGACCTGGTTCGGGTTCGGTCCGCGAAAGCCTTTCCACCCGCCGGATGCGCGTGCCTGTGCGGGAGGCTTGGCACGCTCCGGGCGGTACACTTCCGCGCCTCGCACGCGGACGATGAGCGACCCGAACACCACGGCCACGATCCCTGAGCGGCCGCCTCTGCCGAACGGGGAGACCGACGAGAACCCGCGCGGACTCTCGCTGCGTGCGCTGGTCGCGGAGGATTTCGCAACCTACGACCGTAGCTTCTTCGAGCCTGGGTTCTGGGCCGTCCTCGTGCACCGCTTCGGGAATTGGCGCATGGGCCTGCGCCCGCGCCTCCTGCGCCACCCCTTCACGCTGCTCTACCGCATGCTCGCGCTGGGGGTGGACTGGATGTGGGGCATCAACGTGCCCTACACGACCAAGCTCGGCCGCCGCGTACGCATCTGGTACCACGGCGGCATCAACCTCGGCGCGCGTTCGATCGGCGACGACGTGCACATCCGGCCGAACACGACGATGGGCATCATGAGTCGCCACGACCAGACGGCGAAGCCCACGATCGAGGATCGCTGCGACATCGGTGCGGGCGCCTGCATCCTCGGCCACCTCACGGTGGGACACGACACGGTCGTCGGCGCGAACAGCGTGGTCGTGAAGGACGTGCCGCCGAACTCGACCGTCTTCGGCGTGCCCGCGCGGCCCGTGAAGCTCGTCTAGCCGCCGCGCTTCGCGCACAGGCCGTTCCAGAAGCCCTCGAGCCAGCCGACGAGTTCGCGCGCGTCGCCGCCCGCCGAGCCGCTGCCGGGCGAACGGCCGCGCGCGGCGGAGATCGCGGCGGGCAGCTCGCTCATCTCGTGCACGGTCGTGGCCAGGCCGAGTTCGCCGAACTTGCGCGCGAAGGGCAGCTGGTGCTCGTCGACGATCTCGCCGAACTTCGGCAAGCGCGGCACGAGCACGGGGTGCTTGCCCTGCTGCAGGCAGACCAGCGTGGAGCCCGCACCCGCGTGCGTGATCACGACGCTGGCGCGATGGATGTTCTCGACCACGTCGCCAAAGGAGAGGAAGCGCTCGTAGCGCGCGTGCTGCGGCTCGTACTTCGAGGCGCCCAACTGCAGGAAGAAGTCCTCGCCGCAGGTCTTGTCGCGCTCGAGTTCGTCGACGGCCTGCGCCAGCCGGTCGAAGGGGTACACGTCCATCCCGAGGATCACGAAGATCACACGATCCTCCCGTGGTACTCGGATCCGGGGTACTTCTGCACGAGCTCGGGCCACTGCACGAGCAGCTTCGTCGCGAAGGGCTTCGAGATGCGGCCGGTGAGGGAGATCTCGGTGATGCGCGTGATCGACTCGACGAACACCGAGGGGATCCCGTACAGGCGCGCGAGCCAGAGGAAGGGTGCTGCGACGCCCGAGCCCGTGGTCAGGATCATGTCGGGCTTGTGCTTGCGCAGCAGCTTGTGCGCGAGCACCAGATTGCGCAGCAGGTTCGGGATGTTGCGCACCGTCGGGTACGCGGCCCAGTAGACCTCGCGCTCTTCCTGCAGCAGGTACTTGGCGTCCGCGGTGGGGAAGGTCACCCAGAAGTGGTCCTTCCCCTCCCAGAAGCGCCGCAGGCAGAACATCTCGTAGATGTGTCCGCCGGAGGACGCGATCAGCATCAGGCGCACGCGGCTCGTGCTCCTAGCGTGTCGCGGCGCCCGCGTGCCGGGCGTCGATCTTGCGGATCAGGTCGCGTGTCTGCTCGATGTTGCGCTTCGAGGACGCGCCGAAGACGATCGACTCGATGCGGCGCTGGCCGCAGACGTACTCGAGCGCTTCCTCGGGCGGGATCGCGCCGCTGGCGAAGACGCTCATCGCGACCGGGCGGAAGCGCCGTTCGCGGATCGTTTTCTCGTACAGCTCGAGACCGCCGCACATGCGGAAGTCGATCTTGTTGATGTTGCTGCACACGATCGGGTTCTCGATGCCCTGCTTCTCGAGCACGTCGAGCAGCGCGGGCATGTTCATCGTGATGAAGCCCGCCTCGGCGCCGTAGCGCTCGCGCACGTACTTGTGGAACTCGGGGAACACGCCGTGCAACCCCATGCCCAGCAGCAGGTCGGTGACCACGTTCTGCACGAAGATCACCGGCGTGCTCAGGCCCTTGAAGGCCTTCATCTCGCCGTCGACGAGCAGCTTCATCAGGTCGTAGATGTCCTTCGTGATGGCGCCCATCGCGCCGCGCAGCAGCGTGCCCACCACGCTCCCCGCAGAGAAGCGCTTGATCGTCTCCAGCGGCCCGACCTCGGTCACCGAGTTGGCGTACTTGTGCGCGTACGGCATGCACGGATAGAAGACGAAGTCCTTGTAGCGCGTCGGGTCCTTGCGCATGTGCTCGCACACGCCCGCCATGCGGTCGTGCGTGGTGCACATGAAGGTCTTGACGCCCGCGTCGTAGGCGATGTCGAGCACCTCGATGATCGCGGCGTTGTCCTTGAAGCGCATCAGCTGCTGGCGCGCCTTCTCCTCCGACATGTGGTTCACGCCGAAGAACTGGTTGTCGCCGAAAAGGATCCGGTCCATTTTCGTCTCGTTCGCCATCTTCAGCTCCCGCTCCGGCTCGCCTGGGCGATCTGTTCGAGGACGCGGTCGGTCTCGGCGGAGCTCGCGAAGGAGTTCTCGTGCTCGAGGTCGCCGGACTCGATCGCGCGCACGAAGGCGTCGATCTGCGATGAGTACTCCTCGCCGCGCAGGTAGTAGGCGACCGGCTTCTGCAGGTCCGTGATGTAGCGCGTGTTCCAGCCCTCGACGTAGGTCTCGAAGGCGCACTCCGGCCGCAGGTAGAGCTTGAGTTCCTGGCGGTCGGCGATCAGCTTTCCGTTCGTCCCGTAGAGCGTGATCGTCGTGCTCATCTTGCGGTAGGTCTCGTCGCTCCAGTTCGTCTCGAGCACGCCCGTGCGCCCGTCGGCGTAGGAAAAGATGGCGTAGACGGCGTCCTCGACGTCCTTGGAGAAGATGCTCTGCATGCGCGCACCCCTGACGCTGGCGGGCGCCCCGGCGATGAAGTTCATCAGGTCGACCACGTGGCAGGCGTAGTCGTGCAGGCAGCCGCCGCCCTCGGACTTCTTCGAGCGCCAGCCGGAGCTCTGGTCCTTCACGACCACCTGGCCGAAGGCGCTGCCGTGGATGTTGGTCACCCGGCCGAGCGCGCCCCCGCGGGCCAGCCGGCGCGCCTCCTGGAAGGTGCCGATGAAGCGGTTGTGGAAGCCGACCTGGTTGACGCGCTTCTGCTTGCGCGCGAGATCCGAGAGCGTCCGGCTCTCCGCGGGGGAGAGCGTCAGGGGCTTTTCGACGAACAGGTGCAGGCCGCGTTCGAGGGCGTATTTCGCGCACGGGAAGTGCGTCGAGGTGGGCGTCGCGACGAGGATCGCGTCCAGCTTGCCCTGGTCGATCATCTTCTCGAAGCTGCCGTAGGTGGCCACACCCGTGTACTTCTCCAGCACGGAAAGCACGTACCCGGAGGTGTCGCACACGGCTGACACCTGCGCGTTGGGGTGCGCGTTGACGATCGCGTAGTGGGAGATCCCCATCTTCCCCGCGCCCACGATTCCGACTCGAACAGTCATGCTCTGGTGTGTTCCTCTCGACTTCCGCACGCGAAAACGATCCGCGCAGAATAGCAGAGCACTTTCCGGACTGTAATGGCAACCAGGCCGCAGTCTGCGGTAACTAGGTACTCACGAGTGAGGGGCAGCGCGGGTCGCTGATCTTCCGCATCCGCGGTGTCCAGCTGGAGGGGCTGGCAGCCCTTGGGGGGGCACGGCGGGGGCGGCTGGCAGGAACCCTACCGGGTTCAAGATTCACGGGACGCGCTCCCGATAGGGTCGGCAAGAAGAGCGGATTTGGCGTGCGGATCGCGGACCTCCAGGAACGGTCCGGTTCGTGCGCGAACTCGCGGCAGGGCAAGAACGGATGGGCGCGAGACCCGGGCCGGACAGCCGGACCGATCTCGAAGGCGAACGCGGCAGCGTGCGCCGAGGCCCGGTCCGAACGAGCTCTGAGCAGGGGCGCGATCGAGAGGGGCAGTCGAAGATGAGCACCATTGCAGGGCAACACCGGCACGGGTCGTCGGGAATTCACACAGGAAAATGGTTCGCGGCGGTCGCGCTCGCGATCGGCCTCGCTGCCTGCTCGGGGGGCGGGAGCTCGAGCCCCGGAGCGGCCGCGCCGCGCATCACCTACACCGGCCCGACCGCGTGGAGCATCACCGGTCCGCAGGGTGGTCCGTTCTCGAACACGAGCATGGACATCCCGCTCCAGAACCTCGGCGAAGACCCGATCGACTGGACGGCGAGCTCGGTGCCCGCATACGTGCAGCTCGACCTCGCGGGCGGAACGCTCGCGCCCAACACACAGACGACGGTGCACGCGACCCTGAACACGGGCATGGCGCAGTCGCTCTCGACCGGCGCCAACCCGGGCCTGCTCGCTTTCCACAACGACACCTCGGCCCAGGCCGACATCGAGATCGACTGCAACCTCTCGGTCACGGATCCCTCGCTCAGCGTGCAGGTCGATCCGCCGACGAGCTTCATGCCCAGCGGGCCGGCGGGCGGCCCTTTCGTGCCGGCCGCGACGGTCTACACGATCACGAACACGGGCACTGGCAGCTTGAACTGGGAGACGGTCACCGGCGACAGCTGGGCGACGGCCTCGCCCAGTTCCGGATCGCTCGCCTCGGGCGCGTCGGTGGACGTGACGGTGGGCGTCAACCAGTCGATGACCACGGGCTTCTCGCCCGGGATCTACTGGTCCTACTTCGACGTGCGCAACGCGACCGACCACGCGACCTTCGACTCGCGCGACATCGGCCTGGGCGTGACCCCGGGCACGACCTCCACCGGCTGGACGACCTTCACGCCCAGCTCGGACTCGCGCCTCGTGTTCGTCAGCAACTCGGGCGGCAACGATTCGAACAACGGCCTTTCCGAGAGCGCGCCCAAGCGCACGATCGCCGCCGGCAAGGCGCTGATGCGCAACGGCTTCCCCGACTGGCTGCTCTTGAAGTGCGGCGACACCTGGGACGAGGCGATCGGCACCTGGTCGAACTCGGGCCGCTCGATGAGCGAGCCGACGCTGATCTCCAGCTACGGCACGGGTGACCGGCCGTTCCTGCGCACGGGCCTCGAGACGTGCGTGGTGCCGGCGTACCTCACGAACCCGAACTACGTCAGCATCGTCGGTCTGCACTTCAAGGCCAACCTGTACAACGGCAGCAACGGGTCGCCGTCCGGCGTCAACTGGATCCGGCACACCGACGGGTTCTTGCTCGAGGACTGCTACATCGAGCGCTACTCGAGCAACGTCATCATCCAAGAGTTCAACGAGACCAACGGGAACCAGCCCCCGAACCGCCACACGAACGTGCGCATCCGCAGGAACATCATCTCGGAGTGCTACAACTGCGTGAACACGGGCGGCAGCTCGGGCGTCTCCTCCAACGGCCTGTTCGTCTACAACTGCGACGGGATCCTGATCGAGGAGAACGTGTTCGACCACAACGGGACGGTGGACTCGATCCCCGGCGCGATCCCGATCTGGTTCCGCCACAACGGCTACGTGTGCAACGGCAACACAGGCGTCGCCCTGCGCGGAAACATCGTCTACGGCACCGACTCGGTGATGATGCGCTGCGGCGGGGACGTGGAGAACAACCTGTACCTCGAGAACTACAACGCCGTGCTCTACGGCCTGGGGATCGAGCCGGAGTCGGCCGGGGTCACGGGCACGGTTCGCGACAACGTCGTGCTCGACGCGCGCGACTACGGGGACGGCACCGGCGGGTTCGTGGCCGGTGGCCTCGCCATCGACATGGGCAACGTGGCCCAGTCCGTGGTGGACAACAACATCTTCGCGCACAACGTCCACGGCAGCTCGCCGCGTCCGCTGCAGATCCACGACGACCACAACTACAACAGCTACCGCGTGGTCGACAACACGACGATCTCGAACAACATCTTCTACGACTGGGGCGGCACGTGCATCGACATCAACACGAGCACGGGCGGGCAGAGCCAGCAGCCCCACAACCTGCAGTTCCTGGGCAACATCCTCGAGAACACGCGCGACAACTCGCCGCTGGTCCACCACACGGTCTCGGCCAGCCTCGCCGGTGTCACGGGCGCGGGCAACACCTTCAACAGCATGGCCTCGACGAGCGCCTGGTTCCAGGTGAACGGCGCCAACGAGTCGCTCACCCAGTGGAAGGCCTCGCTCGCTCCGCCGGACACGACCTCGACCGCTGCGCACACGAACTTCCCAGACCCCAACCGCACCATCGCGACGTACATGACCTCGCTCGGCGGGTCGGCGACGATGCAGGCCTTCATCGCACAGTGCCGACTGCAGTCGAAGGCCACCTGGAACCCGATGTACACCGCCGACGCGGTGAACACCTACATCCGGGCCGGCTTCGGCCGCTGAGCGTCCGGCTCAGAAGAAGAGATTGTCGCCGTCGGCCGGGCGGAACCACCACTGGTTCCGCTCGCGCAGCGGCGCGGCGGCGAGCGGGCTCTGCGGGGCGGCCTTGAAGAGGAACTTCAGGTCGCCCTTCACGAGGAAGCCCAGCCGCCGCAGCGCGCGCGCCGCGCTCTCGTCCGGCAGACAGACCTCGATCGCGTCGACGGCGCGGTCGCGGCACAATTCGCGCGTCGCGAGCAGCAGCAGGTCGGGTTCGCCCAGTTCGCCCGGCTCGAAGCTCATCCAGTCCTTGATCGATCCGAGCGTCAAGTTGCGGAAGCCGTCGCTCGACGCCGAGGCGTGGAACTTCGTGGTGACGAGGAAGTAGCCCAGCGCCCTTCCGTCGCGGGCACGCGCGAGGAACAGCCTGCGCGTGCCCTCGTGGTGCGCGAGCAGCCAGTTGATCGATACCGACGAGCGCTGGCAGCTCGCGGCCGCGCGTCCCGGCGAGCTGCGCGTCGAACTCGGCCGGCATCGACTCGAGCGATTCGACGCGCAAGCCGCGCTCGCGCAGCGCGATCCAGGCGCGCAGTAGCCCGCCGTGCAGCGCGAGCAGCGCGCCCGCGAAGGGCCGCGCGAGCGCGGCGGCACCCGCGCCGAGGTGGCGCTCGAGCACGGGCCGGCTGCGGCGCAGCAGCACGTGGCGCCGCATCGGAAAGATCACCCAGCGCAGCTTTTCGTAGAGAGGCGTCACGATCTTCGAGATGCCGACCACGCACACGGCCGGGTGGATCGAGCCCATGCGCAGCAGCAGCATCAGTCCCGCCCCCGTGTTGCGGAACGCTTCGGCCACCTCGAGACCCGAGCCCCACAGCACGTGCACGTCCCGCCCGTCCACGTGCACGCGGCCGCCGATCAGGTTCACCCGGCCGACGACCTGCGCGCCTGTGGTGGCGACGATCTGCACCGGGTCCGACTCGGACTCCGCGAGCGGATTGTCGAGCAGGAACTCGAGCATCCTACCGCCGATGGGCGGGATCTCCGGTGGCCAGGTCCAGGCCTTGGCGTAGTCGCCCGCGCGCAGGTGCTCCCGCGTGATCACGTGCAGCGCGAGTCGTTCGGCCAAGTCGTGCTCCTCTCCGGATCCGCGCTCAGGATCCCGCGACCGGGACCTGCGGCAGCTCGAGCGCGACGAGTTGCGGAGCGGGGTATTCGCGCCCGAGGTCCCAGGCGTACGCATGCTCGCCCATCGACTCGAGGCCGGAGCGCTCGAGGAAGGCGAGCGTGGGCTTGTTCTTTGCGGTCGGCGCGTAGTGCGCCTCGAGCGTGCGCATCCCGAGCGCGCGCGCGTGGCTCGCGGCGACGTGCAGCATGGCCTCCTCGACACGGCGGCCGAACACGCGGCAGCTCAGGATGAAGTCCCTCAGTTCGGCGCGGCCGTCCGCACACGCGATGCTGACGATGCCGACCAGGCCGGAGTCCCCGAACTTGTCGGCGACGCGCAGCGTCCACAGGCGCTGGCCGGGCTCTTTGGCCCAGTCCCAGAGCTGCTCCGCCGCCAGGCGGCGCGTCGCGAGATTCATCTGGTTGGTCTTGTTGAGGAGTTGCGCGGCGCGCGTGAGGTTCGCCTGCGTCAGCGACTCGATGCTGATGCGGATCTCGAGCTTCTTGAACCAGTCGTCGACCGACTCGAGCGACTGCGCGAGATCACGGCGGGCCCTGTCCGCGACGTACATCTGCGTGCGCGCCTGGTCTTCCTGGCTGATGGCGGCGAGGTCGAAGCAGCGCAGCTGGGAGAGCGCCTGCGCGTAGAGCATCTTGTCGCCCGGCCAGTCGGGCACGAGCACCTCGGGCAGCGCGGCGCGCACGCGGTCGCGTTCGACCGGGTTGTCGTCGATGAAGACGACCGACTGCAGGCCCAGGTTGAGCTCCTCGACGAGCTCCGCGATGTTGCGTGCCTTGTCCTCCCAGTTGATGCGCCAGCCGGCGAAATCGTCGATGCGCAGCTGCATGTCGGGGTGACTGCGGATCGCGTTCAGCGCGACCGATTCCTCGTTCTTGCTGACCAGGCCGAGCACGATGCCGCGCTGCTTGAGTGCCTTGAGCGCGCGCTGGAACTCGACGAAGGACTCGCCGATCGGGTCGTGTCCGCCGAGCTTGAGCTTCTCCCAGCCCAGATCGCCAACGATCCCGCCCCAGAGCGTGTCGTCGAGGTCGAGCAGCAGCAGCTTGCGGCTCTGGCCGGCGAGCGCGCTGAACGCGGCCTTGAGGTCGGCGATCGCCTCGGCGAAGACGCTGTTGGAGAACGGCACCTTGGCCATGTGCCACAGGCGCGCGTTGTACGCGCTCTTGCCCGCGTTCGCGATCCAGCGTTGCGCGTCGAGCAGGAACACGCCCTTGGTGCCGCGCAGGTTATCGACCAGGCGCGCGTTCATGCGCAGCAGCGCGCCCGCCTGCCCGCGCTCGTGCGCGAGGTCGATCAGGCCCAGGCCGCGCTGGTGCGGCGGCGCGACCCAGGTCGGCACGAAGACGCTGCGCACGCGCCCGGCGAGCGCGGCGAGCTGCGCGCAGTACTGGTCGACCTCGGCGAGCAGCGCCTCGGGGGAGACCGCTTCGAACTCGAGCAGCCGGGCGTAGCCGCGGATCACGCCTTGCGGCTGCGTCCAGGCGAGCACTGCGTCGGGCGCCGGGTTCCAGCACTCGTGCGAGGGATCGACGAGCAGATCGCTCACCTGCCCGAAGGGGGCCGACTCCGCCGCGACCGCTGGGGACTGCGTGTCGTTCGAGAGCAGCCCGCGCAGGTTTCCGACGTTGAAGTCGGAGACCAGCAGGCAGCGGATCGGTGTCTTAGCCACGGCCTGCTCCCGAGAGTCGCGCTGCGATCAGGTCGACGAGTTCGCCGACGTTGCCCGGCGGGGGAGTGTCGTCGGACTCCATCAGCAGCGAGGCGAGGTTGATCGTGGTGTCGTAGGCCGCGTTGACGCGGTCCTCGGTCGCGACGATCAAGTTGAGGAACGCGAGCGACTCCAGCGCGCCGTCGCTGCCGGTCAGCACCGTGGCCTCGCTCTTGGCGACGCGCTCGCCCGCGGGCAGCTGCTGGTTCAGTTCGTCGATCGCGGAGTAGACGTGTTGCAGGATCTTGTCGCGCATGGCATTGGTGGCGGTCATCGGGTCAGGCCGATCCGGCGGCGGGCTGGGCCGCGCTCCCTGCGAGCAGTTCGGAGACGGTGCACACGCGCCAGCCGCGTCGTTGCGCGAGATCGAGCAGGCGCCCCGTGAGCTCGAGCGTGAAGCGCGCTCCCGGGGAGCCGGCCTCGCGCTTGTAGTCGTGCATCAGGATGATGCCGCCCTGCTCCTGCTCGACGCGCTCGACCACGGATTCGAGGCCGGGCAGTTCTTCGCGCGAGTCGCACGAGTCGAGCGTCCACCACACCGGCGCGGCACCGGCGTGCACGCCCGCGAGCAGTGTCCAGAGCGTGCTCTTGCCGTAGGGCTGGCGGTAGATCGGACGCCCGCTGCGGTAGGGCGCGATGGCGCGGATGCCCGCACCGACGTCCCCGATGGCGCGCAAAGGATCGAGCCAGCCGTGGCGGTGTCGGTAGCCGTGCGCGGCGAGGTCGTGTCCCTCGCGCGCCATGCGCGCGCACAACTCGCGGTTCGCGTCCGCGCACTCGCCGACGAGGAAGAAGGTCGCGCGCGCGCCGCGGCGGGCGAGCAGTTCGAGGATCTGCGGCGTGGGCGCCGGAGCGTTCGGGCCGTCGTCGTAGGTCAAGACCAGCACGCCGCGGCTCGAGCGGCGCAGGCGCGCAATCCCCGCTGCCCGGACGAGGAATCCGGGTGCGAAGGTCAGGACGGCCAGTCCCGCGAGGGCGAGTGCGGCTTCGAGCATGGTGCGATCAGACCGGAGCGAACCAGACTAGAGGAATGCGGTCCATGGGTCCAAACGCGGCGCGCGCGGGCATCAGTCCTCGAGAGCGGGCGCTTCGCGCTCGGGATTCCAGAGCGGAGCCTGCGCGGCGTCGAGTTCCTGGAGTGCGCGCTGCTTGCCCTTCACGAGGCAGGCCCACTGGTAGCGCCGCAGGAAGGAGCGGAACTCCGCTCCGCCGTAGCGCGGCGCGCGGCGCAGCATGCTGCCGAAGTAGCCCCACAGCGCCGCGACGCCACCGATGAGCACAGGCGGGCGCGTCATGCGGTAGGCCGTGCTCGCGAGCATCCACACCGGCGTCGTGCCCATGAAGTAGTGGCCGAAGCCGTGGCGCACGCGGCCGGTCCACCAGTTCTTGTGGCTCGTTCCCATCGGTCGCATGTGCACGAAGCGCAGCTCCGGAGCGTCCCAGGAGGTCGCGATCCAGCCCAGCTGCCGGCAGCGGTGCGAGTCGATGCCGTCCCAGGCGAGCTGGCGGATGAACCCGCCGATCTGCGTGAAGCAGCGCGTGCGGTAGAACTTCGCCATCCCCAACGAGTGGTCGTCGCCGATCTTCTCCGAGACGTAGTCCTCCAGGCGCGTGAGCGGGAACTGCGTCGGCGGAAGTTGGGAATGCGCGACCGGGAAATAGGCCTTGCCCGAGCAGGTTCCGATGCGCGGATTGGCCTGCATGCGCTGCATCAGCGATTCGAAGTACGTGGGCGGCATCTCGAGGTCGAGGTCGAGCTTGCAGACGTAGTCGAACTCGCGCGGATCGATCGATTCGTAGCCGGTGTAGAACGCGTCGATCACGCCACCGCCGAGCTTGCGGTCGCCGCGGTCGGGCCTGCGGATCACGCGCAGGAACGGGTAGCGCGCGGCGAATTCCGCGAGAATCGCGGGCGTCTCGTCGCGCGAGCCGTCGTCCACGAGCACCCACAGCGCCGGCGGCACGGACTGGCTCACGATGGATTCGAGCGCACGCCGAGCGTACTGCGCCTCGTCCCGGCAGGGGGTGATCAGACAATAACGGCGCCCGTTCATGGATGGATTCGAGTGCAAAGCATACCAGCGCGGAGGCGTGCGGAAGCCGCGCGAAGGGCGGAGTCGTGCAACGGGAAAATCATTCGCAGTCCGCCCGCGGGTGGCCCCGCGCTACTTCCCGAAGCCGGCGCGGATGTAGGCGTTGACCACGGCTGCGGTGTATTGCGGGCGCCAGTGGGCCTTCGACTGCGCTCGCGCCTCGGTGACGAAGGCCGCCAGCGTGGGGGTGCCGCCGAGGGAGGCCTGGTACTTCGCGATGTCCCGTCCCGGATCGGGGAAGGGCGTGCGCTGCGCGAGCGAGGTCGTGTCCTGCACATGCTCCTTCCACTGCGCCAGGCTCTGGCCCGCGCCCGCGGAGAGGAACCACTTCGTCTCCGGGCCGCTGCTGAAGAACTTGTTGCGGTCGCTCGTCATCCCGGCCTGGCTGGCGCTCGAGGTGTGCAGCACCAGGGGGGAGATATCGCGCGCGTTCTCGAAGCAGTTGCGGCTGAGCCGGAATCCCGTGAGCTGATGGTTGTGGCCGCCGTCCCCGGTGCGGATCTCGAGCGCGACCCCGCCCCAGTCGTAGACGATGTTGCCCGTGAACTCGAGATCCTGCGCGACGCGGAAACTGTTGTACTCGTGGGCATCGCGCAGCTGGATCGGTCGCGGGCCCGTGCCGGTCGTGTTGTGCGCGAAGATGTTGTCGGTGATGGACACGTGGGCGAGATTTCCCGTGTCCAGCGCGAGTCCGCCGCCGATCGGATTTCCCTCGCCGTCGCCGTAGTTGCGGCTGTCGAGCACGACGTTGCGCCGCACGCTGCCCGTCACACCGTCGGGCTCGGGCTCGATCCCCAGGCCGTAGAGGATCGCGTTGTAGTTCTGCAGGTAGAGATTGTTCTCGACGATCCCGCCCGCGCGCATCATCACGCCGTCCGAGCCGTAGACGATGTTCCCGCGCAGCACGACTTCCGTGTTCCCGTTCGTGACGTAGCCGTTGTGGCGGAACCAGATCGGGATCGCTCCGGGGATCGAGTCCAGGGTCCCGTTGTGGTCGAAGAAGTTCTCCTCGATCAGGATGTCGTCGCAGTTGCTGACGAACAGTCCGTTGGCGGAGATCGACGAGCTATTGCCCGAATTGATGCACTTGTAGGCCTCCGAGATGACGTTGCGCCGGATCCGGACATGCGTGTGCCGGTTGGGCGGCAGGTTGCCGTTCTTCTCGTTGAAGCCCTGCACGATGACGTTCGAGGCGTAGCGCTCGATGTAGCAGTCCTCGAGCAGGAACCCCGTCGTGTGGCGGATCCAATTGACGCCCGACGGGCCGTCGTTCGATCCGTTGTAGGTGTGCGCCTTGAAGTGCAGGCCGACAATGCTGACGAAGTCGGGGTTCGTGTGGAACGCAGGCACGATCCCGACCTGCAGCCCGGTGCGCAGGAACGGGCGCGCGCCGGTCCCGTAGCTCGAGATCAGCGTGGGTTCGTCGAGCGAACGGCCCGAGAAGGGCCAGTCGCCGATCGCCTCGTCCCAGGTGTCCCCGCAGCGCAGGAGCAGCCAGTCGGGGAACCCGTCGCGCATCAGCGCCTTGCCGGCGGCGATCGTGCGCTTGGCCCGAGCCTCCGAGAGGCCGTCGTTCGCGTCGTCGCCGGTCGAGCTGCTGACGAACACCTTGCGCGTGTCCGCGCTGGGCTTGAACTGCGTCCAGCCCTCGCTGTTCGAGCCGCCGGGCGAGACGTTGAGCGAGACCTCGCGCGAGTGCAGCGTCGTGTTGCTCACCGGGTCGACGAACTCCACGTAGGTGGAGTGCATCCCGGCCAGGAATGCGTTGGTCGCCGCCGCGTCGATGCCGATCGTCACCGCCACCGAGTCGCTCGGCGCGAGCGAGCCCGAGCTGGGCGTGACGAGCACCCAGGGGTCGCCCACGCTGGCTTGCCAGCCGATGGGCAAGGTCCCGCCGTCGCTCAGCTGGTACACCGCGGACTCCGGCAGGAACGGCCCGCCTGCGGTGCCCGCGCTCGCGAAGTCGTCGAGCGGGGCGAGCTGCGTCTGGTCCACGGGGTCGGCGATCGAGAGCGTGCAATCGATCTGGATGTCGGGCTGGTGGCTGGTGTCGTTGCGGAAACCCAGGAGCTCGCCGAGCTCGCCGATCGGCATCGAGTTCGCGACCGTCTCGTCGAGCTCCGCGTGGATGTTCGCGCTGCCGTTGGCGGGTACGAGCCCGCCCTGCAGGTCCAGGTGCACGAAGCCCGGGACGGCCGAGGCGGACCAGGCGATCGGGAGCTCCCCGGTGTTCAGAAGGGTGAAATCGGCGCTCGGGTTCGAGAAAGGCCCGCCGGGGAGTCCCAGGATCTTCCAATCGGTCGGACCGGAGTAGGAGAGCTGGGTCGCCCCGGCCCCGGCGACCGTGCTCCCGCCGCCGGCGCAGGCGACGCAAAGGGCGAGGAGAAGGAACGCTACGAGCGAGTTCCTGGCGTCCTGCGCCCCCCGGGGGGCGCTCTGAAGTCTCACTCTCCTCAAATGCATCGATTCCGTCTCCCGGGCAGCCGTCCTCGCGTGCGAGCGTTCTCCGGATCGAGGACCCACCGCGGGGCCGAGCCGTGGCTCTCGGTCCGGGTTTGTGGGTACGCGCCGGGGGTAGGTAGACGCATTCCGCGTCTGGATCCTGGCGGGGATCGTACCGGGGGGCAGGCTCCCTGACGAGGGCCCACGCCTTCCAGCCCCTCCCCTGCGCACCGCCCCCTGCCGTGGGGTACAGTGCAGGATTGTGTGTGGGATTTCAGGGATCCTAGACCTCCGTGGCAGCTCCCCGTCCGGGGAGCTCCTGCAGAGGATGATTCGCACTCTGCGCCATCGAGGCCCGGACGGGCGAGGGGTCTACGTGGACCGAGGCTGCGGGCTGGCGCACGCACGCCTCTCGATCCTGGACCTCGCCGGCGGCGCCCAGCCCATGCAACTCGAGCAGGACGGGCTCGCGATCACCTTCAACGGCGAGGTCTTCAACTACCTGGAGTTGCGCGAGGAGCTCGAGCGCGAGCACGGCCGGCGCTTCGCCACGCGCTCGGACACCGAGACGATCCTGCACGCCTATGCGGTCTGGGGTGAACGCTGCGTCGAGCGCATGAACGGCCAATGGGCCTTCGCGATCTGGGACGCGCGGCGCCAACGCCTGTTCTGCGCGCGTGACCGCATCGGCGTCCGGCCCTTCTTCTGGACGCTGCACGAGGGCCGCTTCCTCTTCGCCTCCGAGGTCAAGGCGCTCTTTGCCTGTCCGGGTGTCACGCGCGCTTTCGACCTGCGCGGGCTGAACGAAGTGCTCACCTTCTGGTGCGCCGCGGCCCCGCGCACGGTCTGGGAGGGCATCTCGGAACTCCCGCCGGGCTGCACGCTCACGATCGAGGCCGGTCCGGGCGCGTCGGGCCGGATCGAGCCCAAGCGCTACTGGCAGCTCGACTACACGAGCGACGATTCGCAGCAGGCGGACGCGAGCGCAGAGAAGCTGATCGAGCTGCTCGTCGACGCCGCGCGGCTGCGCTTGCGTGCCGACGTGCCGGTCGGCGCCTACCTCTCGGGCGGCCTGGATTCCTCGGTGATCGCGGGCATCGTGAAGCGTCGCACCGACACGCGGCTGCAGACCTTCTCGGTCACCTTCGAGGACCCCGACTACGACGAGAGCGACTACCAGCGCGAGGTGGTCGAGCTGCTCGGCACCCAGCACGACACGGTGCGCGCGAGCAACGAGCTCATCGGCGGCGTGTTCCCCGAGCTCGCCTGGTTCATGGAGACGCCCGTCGTGCGCACCGCGCCGGCGCCGCTCTACGTGCTCGCGGGGCTCGTGCGCAAGAGCGGCTACAAGGTCGTGCTCACCGGCGAGGGCTCGGATGAGATGCTCGGCGGCTACGACATCTTCAAGGAGGCGAAGGTGCGCCGCTTCTGCGCGCAGCAGCCCGATTCGAAGCTGCGGCCGCAGCTGCTGCGCAGCCTGTACCCGTACCTGAAGAGCCTGCAGGCGCAACCCGACGCGTACCTGCGCGCGTTCTTCCACGCGCGAGCGGAGGACCTCCAGAACCCGTTCTTCTCGCACCTTCCGCGCTGGAAGCTGACGCAGCAGATCCGCGGCATGTTCAGCAAGGAGACCAAGGCGGCGCTCGCCGGCCACGACCCGCTCGAGGAGCTGCGCGCGCGCCTGCCGCGCGAGTACGCGAGCTGGCATCCCTTCGCGCAGGCGCAGTACCTCGAGAGCACGATCCTGCTGCCCGGATACATCCTCTCCTCGCAGGGCGACCGGCCGGCGATGGGACAGAGCATCGAGGGCCGCTATCCCTTCCTCGACGCGCGCGTGATGGACTGGGCCGCGCACCTGCCGCCGCGGCTCAAGATGAAGGGTCTCGACGAGAAGCACGTGCTCAAGCGCGCCGCGCGCGGACTCGTGCCCGAGCGCGTGCTCGCGCGGCCCAAGCAGCCCTACCGCGCCCCCGACGCCGCGAGCTTCATCGATCCTTCGACGGGGAAGTCGCGCTATCCTTACGTGGACGAACTGTTGTCGGAAACGAGCGTCGGCATGACCGGCGTGTTCGACCCGGCCTCGGTCACGAAGCTCGTGGACAAGGTCCGCAGCGGATCCGCCACGGGAGTGAAGGACAACATGGCCTTCGTCTCCGTCCTCTCCACGCAACTCGTCGCCCAGCGCTTCCTCGATCGATTCGAGAGCGAAGTCACAGCCTCCGACAGCGCACACCCATGAGTGAAATCTCCCAGAAGGTCAGCGAGTTCATCCGTTCGAGCCTGCTCCTGGACTCGAACGTGGACGTCGCGGGCACGGCCTCGTTCCTCGAAGCCGGCATCATCGATTCCACTGGCGTCCTCGAGCTGGTGCAGTTCCTCGAGGAGACCTGGAACTTCTCCGTCAAGGACGAGGAGATGGTCCCCGCGAACCTCGACTCGCTCGCGAAACTCGAGGCCTTCGTGCAGCGCAAGCTCGGAGGATAGGCGTGCCCCTGGCGAGTCTCCTGGAGCAGAGCGCACTCCGCACGCCGGAGCAGACGGCGCTCTCGTGCGGCGACGTCCATGCGACCTATGCCGAGCTCGACGCGCGCGCGAATCGCTTCGCGCACGCGCTGCTCGAGCGTGGGCTCGGCGCGGGCGAGCGTGTCGCGCTGTGCCTGGAGAACACGCCCGAGGCTGTCGTGTCGCTCTTCGGAGCCTGGAAGGCCGGCTCTGCGGTCGTGCTGCTCAACCCGGGCACGAAGCCTGAGAAGCTCGGCTTCCTGCTCGAGGACTCCGGCGCGCGCGCGCTGGTCGCCGCGCAGCGCAAGCTCGAGCAGTCCGAGGCCGTGCTGCAGCGCGCCGCGTCGCTGCGCGAGCGTTTCGCCGCCGAGGCGCTGCCGCAGGGCGGCTCGAGCGCAGCGCCCGGCCGCGCGATCGCCGAGGACGAGCTCGCCTGCCTGCTCTACACCTCCGGCTCTACGGGAACGCCCAAGGGTGTGATGCACTCGCACCGCTCGCTGGGCAGCGTGACGCGCTCGATCGCGCAGTACCTGGGTGCCTCGAGCTCGGACGTCGTGCTCTCGGTGCTGCCGCTCTCGTTCGGCTACGGGCTCTCGCAGTTGCTCCCAACCTTCCTCGCGGGCGGCCGACTGGTGCTCGAGCGCTCCTTCGCCTTTCCGCAGCTCACGCTGCAGCGCCTCGCCAGCGAGCGCGCGACCGGCTTCGCGATGGTGCCGACGATCGCGAGCCTGCTGCTGCAGAACGACCTCTCGCGCTTCGACCTCTCGGCGCTGCGCTACCTGACCAATGCCGGCGCCGGCATCGCGCCCGCGTTGCTCGCGCGACTGCGCACGCAGTTCCCCGCGGTGAGCATCTTCCCGATGTACGGCCAGACCGAGTGCATCCGCGCGAGCTACCTGCCGCCCGAAGAGGTCGAGCGCCGCCCCGATTCGGTCGGCAAGGGCATTCCCGGCCAGGAAACCTGGATCGTCGACGAGCGCGGTGAGCGCCTGGGACCCGGCCACACGGGCGAGCTCGTCGTGTGCGGCGAACATGTGATGCTCGGCTACTGGAAGCAGCCCGAGGAGAGCGCGCGCAAGCTGCGCCCCGGCCAACGTCCGGGCCAGCGCGCACTGCTCACCGGCGACCTGTTCCGCGTCGACGAGGAGGGCTGGTACCACTTCGTCGCGCGCAAGGACGACATCATCAAGACGCGCGGCGAGAAGGTCAGCCCGCGCGAGGTCGAGAACGTGCTGCTCGCGCTCGAGGGCGTGCTCGGTGCGGCGGTCGTCGGCGTGCCCGACGAGCTGCTCGGCCAGGTCGTGCGCGCCTTCGTCGTGAAGCGCGCGGACTCCGGGCTCGACGAGAAGAGCGTGCTGCGGCACTGCAGCCGCGCGCTCGAGGATTTCGCGGTCCCCAAGCGCGTCGAGTTCCTCGACGAGCTGCCCAAGACACCCAATTCGAAGATCGACAAGCAAGCGCTGCTCGAGCGCATCGAGGCCAAGTGAAGCTCACCCCTGACGTTTTGAAACTGGACACGCACAAGGTCGCGGACTCGATCGCGGCGAAGCTGCGCGAGATCGTCGTCGGCACGCTCAAGCGCCGCGGCCTGGTCGTCGGGCTCTCCGGCGGCATCGACTCGAGCGTCACCGCTGGCCTGGCCGTGCGCGCGCTCGGGAAGGAGCACGTGCTCGGCCTGCTGATGCCCGAGACCGACTCCGCCGGCGAGACGCTCGGGCTCTCGAGGTCCGTCGCGGACGCGCTCGGCATCGAGTGCGTGCACGAGGACATCACGCCGATCCTCAAGGCCGCGCGCTGCTACGAGCGCCGCGACGAGGCGATCCGCAAGGTCTGCCCGGACTTCGGCCCCGGATGGAAGTCGAAGATCGTGCTGCCGGGCGTGCTCGACAGCGACGCGATCCGCTTCTACTCGGTGATCGTGCAGGATCCCAAGGGCGTGGTGCAGAAGCTGCGCCTGCCGCTCGAGAGCTATCTGGGCATCGTGGCCGCCACGAATTTCAAGCAGCGCACGCGCAAGATGCTCGAGTACTACCACGCCGACCGGCTCAACTACGCCACGACGGCGACGCCCAACCGCCTGGAGTACGACCAGGGCTTCTTCGTCAAGGGCGGCGACGGACTGGGCGACGTGAAGCCGATCGCGCACCTCTACAAGCAGCAGGTCTACGCGCTGGCCGCCGTGCTCGGTGTGCCCGAGGAAGTGCGCAAGCGCCGTCCGACTACCGACACCTACTCATTGCCGCAGTCGCAGGACGAGTTCTATTTCTCGCTGCCCTACGAGCAGATGGACCTCGTCCTGTGGGGCAAGAACCAGGGCCTCTCCGCCGCCGCGGTCGCCGCGGATATGGGGCTCTCGTCCGAGCAGATCGAGCGCGTCTTCAAGGACATCGACCAGAAGCGCCGCACGACGCGCTACATGCACCTGCGCCCGCAGTTGATCGAACCCGTTCCCGAGGCCGGAGCATGAGAGCGGCGTTCCTGCTGGCCACACTCGCACTCTGCGGGGCCTGCAGCGGAGAAGCCAGCCCCGCGATGGAGAGCAAGATCATGGTCGACGACACACTCAAGGCGGATCTCGAGACGCTGCGCGGCGCGCGCGTCTTTTTCGGCCACCACTCCGTGGGTGCGAACATCCTCGAAGGACTCGGCGCGCTCGAGCGCGAAGCTGGCGTTGAACTCGCTCTGGGCGAGGGTCCGGTGGGGGAGAACATGAACCCGCTGGCGAAGTTCGAGGATTTCGCGCGCCACGCGGAGAGCGCTGCCGCGGAAGGCGAGCAGCTGATGCTGATGAAGCTCTGCTACGTCGACTTCAACCCGCAGACCGACACGAAAGCGCTGGTCGAGGCCTACGCCAAGGTCGTCGAGCGCGTGCGCAAGGCGCGGCCGGCCGCGAAGCTCGTGCACGTCACGCCGCCCCTGTGTGCGCGAGCGACAGACATGAAGTCGAAGTTGAAGCGCACGCTGGGCAAGAGCGTCTGGGAGGACGATGCCAACGCGCGCCGCGCCGAATACCGCGAGAAGCTGCTCGCGCGCTTCCCGGGCGAGCCCGTGCTCGACATCAGCCTGCTCGAGTCCACGCGCCCCGACGGCTCGCGCGAGGTGCACGAGGTCGGCGGCCAGAGCGTGCCCATGCTCTGGCCCGGCTACACGAACGACGGCGGGCACCTGAACGAGGCCGGCCAGCGCATGGCCGCCAAGGCCTTCGCGCGCGTGCTCGCGAGCGCGCTGCGCAAATGAGCACGCGGGAGTCCACGACCACGATTCGGGCCGAATGAACGAGACAGCACCCGCCGCGCAGCCGCAGACGGCCGCAACCGACCCCAGCATGGTGCCGCTGCGCAAGCGCGTCATCACCGGTTCGGTGTGGACGCTCGCGAGCTACGGCGGAAGCCAGCTCCTGCGCCTGGGCGGCAACCTCATCTTCGCGAGGCTGCTGTTCCCCGAGGCCTTCGGCCTGATGGCACTCGTGAACGTCTTCGTGCAGGGCCTGACGATGTTCTCCGACATCGGCATCGGCCCGAGCATCATCCAGAACAAGCGTGGCGAGGACCCGGCCTTCCTCAATTCCGCCTGGTCGATCCAGGTCGTGCGCGGCGCGCTGTTGTGGATCGCGAGCGCGCTCGGCGCGGCGCCCTTCGCCGCCTGGTACGGAGAGCCGCAGCTGGCATCGCTGATCCCCGTGGCGGCACTCGCGGCCCTGATCTCGGGATTCACGTCCACGAAGCTCTTCAGCGGCGAGCGCAGGATCGCGCTCGCGCGCATCACGGTCATCGATTTCAGCAGCCAGACCATCGGCCTCGTCTCGATGGTCGCCTGGTGCTTCGTGACGCGCAGCGTCTGGGCGATCGTGTTCGGCGGTTTGATCGGCACCGCGACCAAGACCCTGCTGACCCACCTGGTGCTGCCTGGTGAGCGCAATCGGTTTGCGATCGAGCGCGAGGCGTTCCGCGAGCTGACCCGCTTCGGCCGCTGGATCTTCGTTTCCACGGCGCTCGCCTTCCTGACCAGCCAGGTCGACCGCCTGCTGCTCGGCAAGTTCGTCAATATCGACCAGCTCGGCGTCTACAGCATCGCCATCAACCTGGCCTCGCTCGCTCCTACGATCGCGCTCATGCTCACGGGCACCGTGCTCTTCCCGCTGCTCGCGCATCACTCGCGCACGGATGCGAAGGCCTACGAGCAGGCGCTCTTTGGGGCGCGCGCGATGATCCTGAAGGGCGCGCTCTTCGTGCTTGCGGGTCTGGCGCTCTTCGCGCCGGCCTTCTTCGGACTGCTCTACGACTCGCGCTATTCCGAGGCCGCCTGGATCGCGCAGCTGCTGACGGTGCCGATGTGGGTCTGGATGCTGATGCTCTCCGCCGATCGCGCGGCGCTCGCGGCGGGCAACTCCAAGGCCCTGGCCATCTCCAATGCGTGCTCGCTGGCCGGCAAGCTCGTGGGCTGTTCCGTGGGATACCACTTCGCTGGGCTGGCTGGTTTCATCCTCGGCCTCGCATTCGGCAACGCACTCGGTCACCTCCCGATCGTCCTGGCTCTGCGGCGCATGCAGATCCACGTCCTGCGCCAGGACCTGCCCTACACGGGCGCGGCCGTCGGGATCCTCGGCGGCGGTGTGCTCGTGCAGCGGCTCGCAGCGCGCGGCCTCGAGGGGCACGTGTCGCTGCTCGTCCAGAGCCTCGTGGCGCTGGTGATCCTCGTACCCTTGGGCTGGAAGACCGCCCTGCACGCAAAGCAGGTGATCGGCAGCCAATGATCTCGCTCGCCACGCTCGCGATGATCGGGTGGATACCGCTGATCCTGGTGTCCTTCAGCCTTCTCTCGCCGCGGCGCGCCGTGGTCACGGCCTACATCGTCGGCTGGATGTTCCTGCCGATCCTGAGCTGGAACCTGCCCGGACTGCCGGCCTACGACAAGACGACGGCGACGAACCTCGGTGTGTTCTTCGGGGTACTGCTCTTCGACACGCGGCGACTGGCGAGCTTCCGTCCCTCGGCCATCGACCTCCCGCTGATCGTGTTTTGCCTCTCGCCGCTGGGCACCTCGCTCGCCAACGACCTGGGGATCTACGACGGTCTCGCGGGTGTCTGGGCGCAAGTCATCGCCTGGGTCATGCCGTGGGTGATCGGCCGCTGCTATTTCGCGACTCTGCCGGACCTGCGCGAGCTCGCGATCGGGATGTTCCTCGGCGCGGTGGCCTACATCCCGTTGTGCCTGTTCGAAATGGCCTTCGGTGCGATCCTGCACCTGAAGATCTACGGCTACTACCAGCACGCGCCCGACCAGACCGTCCGTGCCGACGGGTCGGTGCGGCCGATGGTTTTCATGCAGCACGGACTGATGCTCGCGATGTGGATGGGCTCGAGTTCGCTGGTCGGCCTGGCGGTGGCACGCGATGCAGGTCTCCGGCGCATCCCGCCCTCCGCGAAGTCCGCGCTGGCGTTTGCGCTCGTCGCGACCACGATCCTCAGCCGTTCGGTCGGGGCGAGCGTGCTCCTGCTCCTGGGGATGCTCTTGTGGTATGTGGCCCGCAGCGTGCGCTTCACACTTCCGATCGCCGTGCTCGCGTTCCTGGTTCCCTCGTACATGGCGCTGCGCTGGACTGGGGCGGTCGAGGTCGCGGACCTGACGCAGCCGATCGCCTCGGTGCTCCAGGCGAGCGGGGTGTCGCAAGCCGAGGCGACCGAGCGCTTGCGCTCGGCGCGCGTGCGCTTCGAGAGCGAGGACTGGCTGCTGGCGGAAGCGCGCACGAAGCCGGTCTTCGGCCTGAGCGCCTGGGGCTTCAACCAGACGCGCGATCGGGAGACGGGCGAGATGATCTCGATCACGACGGATGGCTTCTGGACGATCCTTGCGGCGACGCGCGGACTGATCGGACTGGGCGCCTGGACGTTGATGATGCTGCTTCCCGCGCTGCTGTTCCTGCGCAGACATCCTCCATCCGCGTGGCGCACCCCGCTCGTGGCGACCGGCGGCGCGCTCGCCCTCGTGCTGGCATTGACCACGGCGGACTGTCTCATGAACGCGAACATCAACCCGATCTACACGCTCATCGGCGGAGGGATGATCGGACTGCCGCAGCTTCGCCTGCGATCCCGTCCGCGGGTGCAGCGCGACGCGGCAGGAGTCGGCCCTGGCGCGCGGTGTTTCCGCGGTCTGATGGGGGATCTACCATCGGTTTTGCGCCCTGCGCGTCGACATCCACGGCTCTACTCCCTCACTCGCGGCGCATTCCGAAGCCTCCCCATGCAACAAGCCAGCGGCCGCCGCACACGTAGGATCACAGCGCTCATTCTCGGGGCATTCCTCTCGGTAGGCGCGCTCGAGTTCGTGCTGCGCATCGCGGCGCCGCAGCCCAAGAGCTGGCTCGAGATCTACCGCAGCCTGCCGGAGCCGCTCTACTACGGCTTCGACCGGGCGCGCTGCCTCGCCGATACGGGTGACGCGCGCTGGCAAGTGCGCATCGACGCCGAGGGCCGGCGGATCGCGGCCGCGGACGAGCAATCGAGGACGCCCGCAGCGCCCACGATCCCGGTGATCGGCGACTCGTTCGTCTTTGGCTACGGAGTTCCCTTCGAGGATTCGATCGCCGGCCTGCTGGCTGCGGCCTCCGCGGGCCAGGCCCGCTACCGCGACGAGGGCGTTCCCGGCTACGGACCGATCCAATACCGCGCCCTGCTCGAGCGCGACCTCGCGGAGGAGCCCGCGCCCGCGCGTGTCGTCGTGGTGAGCTACCTGGGCAACGACTTCTTCGACTGCGTCTGGGGCAAGCGTCCCACGCTCACGAACGGCACGCTGGGGGACACGGGCGGCGCGCGCGGGATGCTCAAGCGCCACGTGCACGTCTACCGACTCTTCTCGAGGCTCTGGCACTCGCTGGGGATGAAGGGCAGCGGCGAAGCACACCTGGCGATGTTCGCGCAGCAGGACTGGACGACCGAGCCGCTCGCGCACGCGAAGACCGTGTTCGAGGAGGAGTTCCGCGCGATGCAGGCCGCCTGCGCGCAGCGGCACGTGCCCTTGACCGTGCTGCTCATCCCGCCGATCGAGGAGGTGCGCCACGCCGGGAGCGCGCCGCCAGGACTCGACTTCGGACTCCCCGGGGCGCAGGCGCGCGAGGTGTTGACGAACCTCGGCGTGCCCTTCGTCGACTCGACCGCGGCGCTCACCGAGGCCGGCTACGCGAACACCTTCCTGCAGATCGACGGGCACCTCTCGCGCCGGGGCAACGAGATCGCGCGCGACTGCATCTTGCGCGCCTTCGTCGCGCCGAGCGCCTAGCGCTGGCCCTGGCGATGGCTACGCATTCCTCTCGCCGCGACATCCCTCGACCAGGCTCGCGGGTCCACTGCGCCCGCCAGACCGCAGCCAGGTCTCGACCGCAGCGGTAGACGCCCGGCCGCCCGTGCTCTCCGACGAGGCCGGCGGACTTGGCTCGATCTCGGCTGGAAGCTTTGGACCCGCTCGAGCACCTGAGCTACCGCAGCGACTTCCGTCCTCTGCGCACCGGTGCAGCGCCTCGGCTCCGGCCAAAGCTCGGGCGCGGCACGCTGGCGTGCGCATGTCGTCCGACGACCGCGCTTCCGGCCGAGCAGGCCTCGTAAGCCTGCGCGCCTTGCTGCCGCTTCAGTGGCGTGAAGGCGCAACGCATCATCCTGCGACTCTGGCGCAGGAGCTGGCCCGCTGGGCTGGCTCGCGGAGTTCCCGACGGCGCTCATGCCCGCGGAAAGCGCGTCGTCGTCGTCGTCGAGAGCGACTGGAAGTGCAATGTCGCCGGACGCGAGAGCCTGAAGCACAGGTTGCTCGACATGGACCCGATCCGCTTCCGAATGGCGCGCTGGATCTGCAATCACGCGACACTGGCGCTGTTCACGCTTCGTCCGCCGACGCTGTTCGCGCGTGCGCGCTGGGCGCGAGAGCTCCTACGTCACTCCCGCTGTCTGGATCAACGACGAGGACATCCTCGGGCCACGCGGCGCGCGGAGGCAGCGTGGAGGCGAAGTCGAAGGGACCGGTCCGGCTGTTGCACGCCGGGCGGCTGCAACTGGCCAAGGGCGTCGGCGTCCTGCTCGCCGCCCTGCGCCTGCTCGAGGAGCGCGGCGAGACGCTCGTGATCGACATCATCGGCACGGGCGAGGCGCGCGAAGCCTGTCTCGGCGGCCGCGTGCGCAGCGCTGCACCGGCCGGTCCTGGATCGGTTCCGTACGGCGCGCCATTCTTCGAACTTGGGCTCAGGCCGCGCCGCTGCTCGTGCCGCGCCTGACGAACGAGCAGCCAGTAGTCGTGCTCGATGCCAATGCCAAGGCCGCCCCTGTGACTCGCCCGACACGGACGGGCCTGAGGCCGCACGTCGCGCACGCACAGACGGGCTGGCTCGCAGCGTCCGGGCGACATCGAGGGTCTGGCCGTGGCACTTGCGCGTGCGAACTCGTCCGCGGGCGAGCTGCGTGGGATGGGGCTGAGGGCGCTCGCCGGGACGCAGGGTGTCACGCACCGCGCGATGCACCGCTGGCGTTCGCAGCTGATCGCCAGGCACTGCAACTGAGCGCGCGCGGGGATCAGCTCGGCGCGTGGGGCTCGCCACGGAACAGCGCGGCGAGCGTGCGCGCCTCGAGGTGCCCGTCGTGGAGCGCGGCCACGCGTTCGCGCCCAGCGGCGCCCATGCGCTGCAGGTCGGCGAGGGGAGTCGACAGCGCAGCGCGCATCGAGTTCGCCAGGTCGCCGGGCGACGCAGGCGGTACGAGCCAGCCGTTCACGCCCGGCTGGACGAGTTCGGCGATCGCGCCGACCTGCGTCGCGATCACGGGGCGGCCCGCGGCGAGCGATTCCATGAGCACGACGGGCAGGCCCTCGGCGAGGCTCGGGAGGACGAGCACCCGGCTGGCGTTCATGCGCGCGCGCACGTCTGGCCCGCCGAGCCAGCCGGAGAGGTGTACGCGCTCGCGCAACCCGTGACGCGCGATCGCGGCCTCGATCGCGGGGCGCAGCGGACCGTCGCCGACGAGTTCGAGTTCGAAGCGCAGGCCTTCGGCGGCGAGCTTGCCCGCGGCCTCGAGCAGCAAGAGGTGGCCCTTCTCCTCTCCGAAGCGCGCCACGCACAGCATGCGCGGCTCCTCGGGCAGGGGCTCGGGCGCGGGTTCGAAGTGCGCCGACTCGAGTCCGCAGCGCACGACGTGGATGCGCTCCCAGTCCTGCGTCGCGGAGAAGCGCATCAGGTGCGCGCGCGCGTGCAGGCTGACCGCGACGGCGAAGCGCGCGTGGTGCACTTTCTCGCCGAGGGCCCAGAGCGGTGCGTGGTCGAGCGCGTCGGTTCCGTGCGCGGTGAAGCTGTAGGGCGGGCCTCCCAGCAGGCGCGCGAGCAGCGCGATCGTCGCGGAGTTGGTCGCGAAGTGCGCGTGCAGGTGCTCCGCGCGGCCGCGGCGCAGGAGCCGCACGAGCTCGGCTGCCTCGCACAGGTAGACGAGATGCCGCAGGACGCCGGCCTCGGACGCTCGACCCAGGCGGAGTGCCATGCGCAGCGCGCGCACGAAGCGCGCGGGGCCGCGCAGAGCCTGTGCGAACGCCGCCCAGAGCAGTCCGAGCGCGCCCGCGTCCAGGATCGCCTGCGTGCGCTCGCGCTCCGCGATGTCGTCGGGGTCGACCAGCGGCTCGTCTACGCGCCGGGTCGAGAAACGCAGCACCTGGAATCCCAGACGCTCGAGCGCTGCGATCTCGCGGCGCACGAAGGAGTGGCTCGTCTTGGGATAGAGCGCGGTCAGGTAGGCGACGATCATGACGGAGTGCCCCTGGCCTCCCGTCTGGGCGCGGCGCTGTCCCGTAGGGCTGCGGGGCTCGTCTTCACTTGTATTCGATGAGGCGCGCCGCGACGCGCTGGCGGCGTTGACGACGCGAGCGCAGCATGCCGAAGCCCTGCGGCACGCGTCCACCCATGCAGAAGACGGCGTAGGCGATCCGGTCGTAGGCGCTGTCTCCCCTCGCCCGCCGGCCGATGGCGATGCGCAGCGTCTGCGCCAGGAGCAGCACGAGGCCCGCCGCAGCGACGAGGAGCGCGGTGCGCCTGTCGAAGGCGATCGCCGCCGCGATCACGGCCAGCGCGACGAGCAGCGGGAAGGCCGCAGCCCACACGAGCACCCCGCGGATCGCGCGACGGTCGCTGTCGGGGGCGGACCGGCCATGGAGGAAGAGCGCCTCTCCCGCGCCGAAACCCGTGCGCACCGAGCGGCGCCACCACTGCGAGAAGCGCGTCATCGCGGCGTCGTGCAAGGTCATGTCGGCGTCCAGGCGCAGGATCCGGTGGCCGCGTTCGCGCAGCCGCTTGCACAACTCGGGTTCCTCGCCGCAGACGAGCGAAGGGTCGAAGCCCTGCACCTGCGCCAGCGCGGTGTGGCGCATCAGCGAATCCCCGCCGCAGGCACTGGCTTCGCCGATGGGCGAGTTCCACTCGATGTCGCACAGGCGGTTGTAGAGCGTCGCCTCGCGGAAACGCTCGCGCCGGCGACCGCACACGACGGCCACGTCGGCGCGCTCGCGCAGCGTCCGTAGGCCGGTTTCGATCCAGGCAGGGAAGAGCTCGCAGTCGCCATCCACGAACTGCACGAACTCGAGGTCCGAGCGGAGGCTGGCGAGATGCCGCCAGCCCTCGTTGCGGGCGCGGGCGGCGCTGAAGGGCCTCGACATGTCGAGTTCAACGACCTCGACGCCCAGGCCGCGGGCGAGCTCGACGCTGCCGTCCTGCGAGCCGGAGTCGACGTAGACGACGTGTGCGCACTGCTTGCGCACGGACTCCAGGCAGCGCCGCAGCCGCTCGCCTTCATTGCGACCGATGGCGACCACTCCCAGTTCGGGGGCTGCGTTGTCTCGATGCATGTGGACGGGAGAAGTCGCCCCGCTATTCTACTCTGCTCACCCATGTGCGGCATCGCTGTCTCGATCGGTCACATCGATTCCGCCGTGGAAGCGGCGCTCGAGCGCGTGAATACGGCCCAACTCCACCGCGGGCCCGACGCGGGCGCGCTCTGGCGCTCGCCGACCATGGACAAGGAGCGCGGCGTCCAGCTCGCGCACCGGCGCCTCTCGATCGTGGACCTGAGCGAGGCCGCGAACCAGCCGATGCACGACGAGGAGACCGGCAACGTGCTGGTCTACAACGGCGAGATCTACGGCTTCGAGGAGCTGCGCGCGGAGCTCGTCGCGCTTGGAAATCGTTTCCACACACGCTCGGACACCGAGGTGCTGCTGCGCGCCTACGCCGTCTGGGGTCCCGAGTGCGTGAAGCGCCTGCGCGGCATGTTCGTCTTCGCGCTCTGGGATGCGCGCAAGCGCGTGCTGGTCGTCGCGCGCGACCGCCTGGGCATCAAGCCGCTCTACTACGCCCGCGTGGTGGGCAAGAAAGGCCGCGCGACGCTGTTCTTCGCGTCGGAGCTGCGCTCGCTGCTCGCCTCGGAGCTGCTCGAGCGGCGCATCTCGCCCGCGGCGCTCGCGACCTACGGCTGGAACGGCTTCGTGAACGGCGACCAGGCGATCGTGCTGGGCGTGTTCGAGCTGCCCGCGGCGCACTGGGCCGAGATCAGCCTCGAGGGCGAGCTCCCCAAGCCGCGCCGCTACTGGAGCGTGCCCGTCCCGCAGGGCCCAGGGACGGACGACCTCTCCGAGCTGCGCGCGGAACTCGAGCGCGCGGCGCGCGAGCACCTCGTGAGCGACGTGCCCGTGGGCGTGTTCCTCTCCGGCGGCATCGACTCGAGCGCGGTTTCCGCGCTCACCGCGCGCGCGGGCAGCGGCAAGATCTGCACCTTCACGATCGCCTTCGACGATCCCGCCTTCGACGAGTCGCGCTACGCGCGGCAGGTCTCCGAGCAGCTGGGCACGCAGCACCGCGAGATCCTGCTCACCGAGCAGGCCTTCGGCGAGCAGCTCGAGGCGGCGCTCGGCTGCCTGGACCAGCCCAGTTTCGACGCGATCAACACGTATTTCGTGAGCCGCGCGGTGCGCGAGGCGGGCATCACGGTCGCGCTCGCGGGCACGGGCGGCGACGAGATCTTCGGCGGCTACAAGAGCTTCGCGGAGATCCCGCGCGGCGCGCGCGTCTCGCGCCGCCTGCGCGGCCTGCCGAAGGGCGCGCTGCGCGCCTTCGCGAGCGTCGTCACGCGCGCCGCGATGGGGGCGCCGGGTGCGATCCCGCCGCAGACGCGCTGGGGCAAGCTCGAGGACGCGCTCGGCTGCGGCGGGGATCTCGTGGACGTCTACCAGGTCTCCTACGGGCTCTTCTCCGGCCGATTCCTGTCCGAGATGCTCGACGGCGACGTGGCGCGCGAGGCCGTGCGCGGAGTCGTCCCTTCGCGCCGCGAGGAGCTGCGCGAACTCGTCGCGGGCACGACGCCGCTGCGCGCGATCTCGGCGCTCGAGCTCACGAACTTCCTCGAGCAGCGTCTGCTGCGCGACACCGACGCGGCGAGCATGGCGGTCTCGCTCGAGGTACGCGTGCCGCTGCTCGACCACCTCGTGATCGAGGCCGCCGCACGCCTGTCCGATCGGCGCCGCTTCGAGCCGCTCGGCCGCAAGCAGGCGCTGCGCGACGTGGCCCTGGGCGGTCTGGACCCGGCGATCTTCGACCGACCCAAGTCGGGCTTCGTGCTCCCGATCGAGCGCTGGGCGCGCGGGGGGATGCTGCGCGAGGTCGCGGATACCCTCCAGGACGCCCGCGCTTGCCGGGCGATCGGCCTCGCGCCGGAGCCCGTCTCGCGCCTGTGGAAGGCCTTCGAGGCGGGGGCGCCGGGCATCTACTGGTCGCGGGTCTGGTCGGTCTTCGCGCTGCTGCGCTGGTGCGCCAAGCACTCGGTCAGCCTGAGCGGGTCCGGCGCGGGCCTCTAGGGGCACTTTTTGCGCCACACTCGCCATCTGTGAACGCGGAATTCATATCCGGAATCGCACTCTGGATTTGTACGAACGGGGCTCGGAACGCCAAGGGTTGAAGACTCCAGCCCACGTCAGGGTGGCGAATCGGAGCGCCAGGTGGAGGGCTGCCATCGATTTGGGTCTGTCTTGCCCTCGCTCCAGGCGGCGCGGCGCCTCCTCGACGCCGGTCCCAGAACCGGGCTGTGCCCGGCTTGCGAGAAACCGCCGTCCTGGAACGCATATCGCCCATTTTACGATCTGCGAGAGGCTACTGGCGCGACCACCCGGGTGGGGGTATCTTCTCGTGTCGAAAGCTTCATAACACCCCGTGAAGCTGCATCACCCCTCCAGGCACTAGTCACCCCCAAGCTCGCGGTCGGTCGTTCGAAATCAGGCGAACGAATCTGCCGAAGGCCGTGGTGCATGGCACTCCAGGAAGTCCATGCGAATCACCCCTCTTCAAGAATTCTCCACACGTCCGAGTACCCGTCCGACCGCCCAGCGCGAGTTCCTCCCGGAGGATCAGTTTCTCGCGTGTGTCCGCAAGGAGCGCCACCGCTCCGACCGTAGCCGGGCGATGCTCGTGCTCGTGGGGCTGAGACTCCCGAAGCTGGAGAGCTCGTATGAGTCCGGCCTCGAATACGTGCTCGAAGCGATTCCACGCCGGATCCGCTCGCTCGACGAAGTCGGCTGGCTCGAGTCTGGCGTGATCGGGATCCTGCTGCCGGAGACGACCAAGGAGGGCGCGAGCCACCTGGTCAAGGACCTGCAGCGCAACGACACGACCGGATTCCTGCGCCTGGCGGAAGTCACGATCTACACCTACCCGGAGACGCCCGACGGCGGCCCGGGCGGCGGGAATGGACGCGGGGAGCCGCGCGAGCACGCCAACGAGGGCGAGCGCCGCACGGCGCGAGTGGGGCGCGACGCGAGCAGCACGCTGCGCGTCTCCTCGACGCAGGTCTCGCCGGCTGCGCAGCCGCTCGTCGAACTGCTCCTCGACCGCGAACCCTGGTGGAAGCGCCCGATCGACGTGATCGGTTCGAGCTTCGCACTGGTCGCCTTCTCGCCGCTGATGCTCGGCGCCGCGCTGGCGATCAAGATCGGTTCGCCCGGCCCGCTGATCTACTCCTCCTGGCGCGTCGGCAAGGGCGGGCGCAAGTTCCGCTTCTTCAAGTTCCGCACGATGTGCGTCGACGCGGAGAAGAAGAAGAAGGACCTGATGTCGCAGAACGAGGCGAGCGGTCCAGTCTTCAAGATGGAACGCGACCCGCGCATCACTCCCATCGGCCGCATCCTGCGCAAGACGAGCGTGGACGAGCTCCCGCAGCTGTGGAACGTGCTGATCGGCGACATGTCGCTCGTCGGCCCGCGCCCGCCGATCCCCGAGGAGACGATCTGGTACGAACCGTGGCAGCGCCGCCGGCTCGAACTGAAGGGCGGACTGACCTGCCTGTGGCAGATCTCCGGCCGCAGCAACGTCAGCTTCGAGGAGTGGTGCCGTCTGGACGTGAAGTACCACGAGCGGCGCTCGTTCCTCGGTGACATCGGGATCCTCTTCCGCACCGTGCCGGCCGTGTTCACGGCGCGCGGCGCGAAGTAGCGAGCGACGCTCAGGCGCCGTGCGCGTGCACGGGCCGTTCGACGCTCAAACGGCCTCGCGCCGCGGCGAGGCGATCGAGGAGCACCGGCGTCTGGTCGAGGAGCGCCGACTCGATTCGTGCGTAGCTCCCGCTCTGCAGGCACTCCGCGACGCGGCCCGGCGTCCCCAGGTCGGTCCAGCCGCAGGGCGGGACCTCGAGCACTCGCAGCCGGTCCTCCGAGCCCTGCACGAGGTCGCGCGAGAAGTCGGCGGGCGCGAACTCCTCGTATACGCGGCGGATGTGCGCGGGCGCGCCACCGGCTCCCGCGAGCGAGGCGAATAGCGCCGGCAGCCGGCTGCGGTACAACTCGAGGAAGGCGCGCAGGCTGCCGCCGAGGATGAAGCTGTTCCACAGCGCGCCCTCGCGCATGAGGGCCTGCGCGGCGCTGCGGCCGGGTTTCTCGACGAAGCTGTGCACGCGGTGCAGCACCGAATCCGCGCGGCGCGGAAGGATCCAGCCGTAGTCGGGGTCTTCCGTCTCCGGCGAGAGTCCCAGCATGCAGATCGAGTCGGGACTTGCCGCGGCGTGCTCGAGTGCGAAGATCAGCGCGATGCGCAAGACGGACTCCTCGCGCACGTGGTGGTCGGAGGGCAGGAGCAGCACGCGCGCCCGCGGATCGCGCCTGGCGATCGAGAGCAAGGGCAGCAGCACTCCCGCGGCCGTCCCCTTGTTTTCGGGCTGGACGATCACGTTCTCGGGCGGCAGCGCGCCGAGCTCGTCGCTCCAGAAGGGCCGGTGCTTCTCGGTCAGGATCGTGAGAACACGCTCGGGTGCTGCGAGCGCGAATGCGCGCGCGAGCGAATCGCCAAAGAGCGTGCGGCCGCCGCGCAGCGAGCAGAACTGCTTGGGAGTCGTCTGACCGCCGAGTCCCGTCGTGAGCGACGCGAGACGCGTGCCGTCGCCGCCAGCGAGCACGATCACCCAGGGAGAGTCGAGCGCATTCATGACCATCCTCCTGCTACCAGCGCGCGTACGAGAGGCTCGCCGCGCACGCGAGATCCTTCGGCAGGAGATCAAGCTCGATCCCTTCCCCGGTCGCGGCCATGGGACGAAGTGGGCAGAGGCGCCACGCCCGAGGGGGAGGGGGCTCGCCACTCGACAGGCGCGCGGCGCCCGGCGAGAGTGTCGCGCCATGCTCCCGTGCATTGCGCTGATCGCCGCCCTGCAACTCCCCAAGGCTTCCGACTGGCAGGTCACAGGCACGGACTGCCGGCGCTTTGCGATCGGCGACTGGAACGGCGATGGGTGGGGCGACGTCGCGACGATCAACGCCAACCGCGACCTGTGCGTGTCGCTCTCCGTGCACGGCTGGAAGGCCGCGGGCTGGATCGCCGTCGCGCACGACGTCGATCCAGACGCGCTCGGCCTGGGCTTCGAGGGGAGCCAGCTGGTCGTGCAACTGGCGGACAAGCAGCTCGTCTTCACGCGCGACGGCGCGGACGACAAGTCGACGCGCGCCGAGCGCGCGGGTGGTGAGCTGCCCGCGCCGGCGCCGGCCTTCCGCGAACCCTCGGGCTCGACCTGCGCTCCGGCCTACGAGCCGGGCGCGAAGCTCTGCTCCGAGACGACCGGTGATCTCAATGGCGACGGCCTGCCGGACAGGCTGCTGGTCTTCGAGTGCCAGTTGCCTAGCGAGCAGCGCCTGCTGCGCACGCTGCTCGCCCCGAATCCCGCGTCCACCGACCAGGACTCGGACGGGCTCACGGACCTCGAGGAGGAGGCGCTCGGCACCGATCCGCTCGACCGCGACAGCGACGGAGACGGGCTGCTCGACGGCTGGGAAGTGCACGGCCTGCCGCGCGGCGCGGGGCTGGGCGAGTTCACGACGCTCTTCGACCCCAAGTGCGCGCCCGAGAAGCGCGACGCGCAACTCGATCCGCGCCGGCGCGACGTGATCGTCGAACTCTCGTACTTCGAGGGCGTCGATCCGGCGCAGTTCCGCGGCGAGATGCCGCGCGTGCAGGCCGTCTTCCGCGCGCTGCATTGCGCCAATCCCGACGGCACGAGCGGCGTGTGCGTGCACTTCAAGGAGCACAAGGACTTCGTTCCGAAGGCCGATCAGTCGCTCGCCTGGTGGGACGTCGGCAACAAGTATTTCGCGCGCAACGAGCGCGGTCTGCTGCACTGGATGCAGGTGACGCCCTGGGGCGGCGGCCAGTCGAGCGAGAACGGCGACATGGGCGGCTGCGGCAACGGTTGGGCTGTCTTCAGCCACGAGTTCGGCCACCAGCTCGGCCTCTCGCACAGCGGCGACTCGAGCCCGGCCTGGTGCCCGCTGTATCCCTCGATGATGAGCTACGCCTTCAGCTACAGCTTCGATGGAGATGGTGACAAGGTGCACTTCAGCGACGGCAGTTTCCGCGGAAGTGTGCTCGACGAGCGCCATCTGGTCGAGCGCCTCCCGTACCCCTACGCGAAGCTCGCCTACCTCGAGAAGGGCCCTTCCGCTTCACGCTCGAGGACGCGGGCGACGGCACGACGCGCATCGACTGGAACCACAACGGCAAGTTCGACGAGGGCGAGGTCGAGGCCGACATCAACTACGGCGGCTCGACCTACTGCGGCGTCCGCCGCGAGCAGGAGGCGATCGCCTCGGCGCCCTGCCTCACGTACGTGGGCGACACCTGTTTCCTCGTCGCGGCCGAGCCGACGCGCGACCACCTGTGGGTCAAGACCTGCCTGGGCGGCGAGAAGTGGTCGGAGAAGCGCGAGCTCCCGCAGAGCGCCACGGCCGAGGATCCCGTGCTCGTGGGCGGCGAGGAATTCGGTCTGGTGCTGCACGAGCAGCTCTACGGCTGGTACGTGACGCGCGTCACGCAGACCGAGATCGGAGCGCCCGCGCGCGTCCCGGATCTGCCCGCGCTGCCGCTCAACGCCTGCCGCGTGGGCAAGCGTGTGCTGCTCTTCCTGCGCCGCGACGACGACAGCCTCGAATACGACTGGCTCGACTTCAGCGGCGGGGATTTCGCCAAGCCGGTGATCGCCAAGGGCGGCAAGCTCGAGACCCGATCGCGCGTCGTGCCCGGATGCGCTGTGGACCCCAACGACGGCCGCATCGTGCTCGTCACCGCGCTCGACAACTCGCGCGGCGCGCCCTTCTGCATGCGCGCGAGCTGGCTCGCGCCGGCGGGCGATCGGCTGGTCGAGCAGGAGCTGCTCTGGACGCGCGGCGAGGCCTCGGGCAACGGCTGCTGCTCGCGGCCGGTGGTCGCGTTCAACGCGGCGAAGCAACTCAACATCTTCCACCAGGGGGGTCCGGACGCGAACGGGCAGCAGCTCGCCTACCGCACCTCGCGCATCGGCAACCGCAAGCTCGACGAGGGCTGGCTCACGTGCCTCCTGTACGACCAGTGGACGAAATCGCGCGTCGCAGTGGCGTTCGCGAGCGGCGCGCAGGGCGCGATCTTCGCCTACCGCTGGGATGCGGGCGGAGCGCACGTCAACTGGCTCGCGACCGCGCACGACGGCTTCGGGATCGACCGCGAGCCGATGCGCGATTTCGACGACGGAGCAAGAATCGGACAGTGGGGGATCCGGCATTCGATCCTCTGTTTGAATAACGACGCACCCTGAGCGCTATGCTGGGCCTCAACCCCCACGGAGGACTCGCCCGCATGTTCCTTTCCAGCGCTCTGCTCGCACTCGCTCTCCAGACTCCCGCCCCGGCCGCCGCGTCGGTCACGCTGGCCGACCTCGTGCCGCACGGAACCATCGCGTTCGTGCAGGTGCCCTCGCTCGATCGCGCCGCGCAGTTCGCGCAGCGCATGCTGGAAACCTTCCAGCCGGGTGGCGGGCCCCCGATGAGCGGCGCGGTACTGCTCGCGATGACCGGCCTGCGCTGCGATTCCACTGCGATCGACGCCACGCGCCCGATCGGCGTGTGCGTCGTGCTCGGTGAACAGAGCGGTGGACAGCCGATGCCGACCGTGCTGATCCCCGTGAAGGATGCCGACGCGTTCCTGAAGTCCGTCGAGCAGCCCGGTGCGCCCTGGAAGGGCACGGCGAAGGGCGGCTACGTCAGCCTCGGTCTGGGCCTCGCTCCCGAGATTCCTGGCGTCCCTGCCGCGATCGCGAACGGAATGCCCGCGGGCGAGGTGGCAGCGCGTCTCGACCTCGGCCGACTGATCGAGCAGTACCGCGATCAGATCGACGAGGGCCTGAACCAGGTCGAGTCGCTGGGCTCGTCGCTGCCGCCCTCGGCGGCGGGCGTGAATCCCGCGCCGATGATGGGCGCCTATGCGGACCTGCTGCGTGACTTCATCGACTCCGCCGAAACGCTCGACCTCGCCGTGCAACTCGAAGGTGACGATTTCGAGCTGGGCATGAAGCTCACCAACGGAGAGGGCAGCCCCTTCGCGGATTTCGGCTCGAAGGAGAAGACCGGCGTCCGCGCGATGGCCTCGAAGCTCGTGCCCGGCGCAGGCCTCGAAATGGTGTTCGGCGCCGACATGCCGAAGCTCCTGAAGCGCTTCCAGCCGATGTTCGACGTCATGCCCGCGATGTACCCCGAGCCGATGCGCGGCATGCTCGGGCCCGTCTTCCAGCACATCGGCGAGTTCTACGGCCTCTTGGGCAGCGCGCAGGCGATCAGTTTCGACTTCAGCCCTGCGGGCATGCGCTACACCGCCTACCTCGACTGCAAGGACCCAGCAAAGCTCGTCGAGCTCTATCGCACGATGATGAAGTCCTTCCCCGGCTTCGAGATCCGCGAGCTGCCCGCGCGCGAGTTCGAGGGCTTCGCGATCGCCGGCTTCCACTTCGACATGGACCTGGAAGCCATGAGCAAGAGCCTGGGCCAGCAGCCGCTGCCGCCCGAGGCCAGCGAGCAGATGCAGACGCTGATGAAGTCGATGTTCGGCTCGGAGGGCATGAGCTTCCAGGTGGCGAGCAGGGACGGCGTCACCGCGATCGTTATGGGCGGCGACGACGAGTTCCTGCACGGCGCGCTGGCGCGGATGTCCTCGAAGGCGGAGCCCGCGCCCTTCGTCGCGCACGCGCTGCGCGAGGTCGGCGACCTCAGCCCGTGCTTCGTGATGCACTACGACCTGGGCCGCATGCTGGGCGGGATGAAGACCGTCATGGCGGCTGCGCTCCCGGGCGGCGCGGACCAGATCCCCGACCTCGCGCTCTCCGTCGGTGCCTACGGCGGCGTGGACGGACGCACTTGGCGCGGGGCGCTGTCGCTGAGCATGAAGGAGCTTGCGGCACTGGCGCACATGCGCAAGTCGCCTGGCAGCTCGACGCCCACGCCGCGCTGAGGCCTGCAGGCACGCAGGCGGAATGAAGCAGCTCCTCGCGCGCCTGGGCTTGGTCCTCGTCGCGAGCGCCGTGGCGCTGTGCGTCTCGGACTGGGCCGCGGGGCGCTGGCTGCCGCTGCCGGCGATGGTCTTCCGGCTCGACGATGAGCTGCTCTACGCGCCGCTCGAGAACGCGCGGCGCGTGCAGCCGTTGCGGCCGATCCGCGGCAGCGAGTGGATCACGATGCAGCTCGAGTCGCACGGCTTCCGTGGCGACGAACTCGACGCACAGAAGCGCGACCCGCGCGTGCTCGTGCTCGGCGACTCGCTCGTGATGGCGCAGACCACGCGCCTGGAGGACACCTACTGCGCGCAGCTCGAAGTGCGGCTCGCAGACGAGCTCGGCCGCGGCGTGGAGGTCGTCAACGCGGGCGCGTCGGGTTACGGTCCGGACCAGGAGTGCCTGCGCCTCGAGCAGCTGCTCGGGCCGCTCGCGCCCGACCTCGTGCTGCTCGTGCTCTGCGCGCACAACGACTTCGGCGATCTCGTGCGCGACAAGCTCTTCGGGCTCGACAACCGCGAGGAGCTCGTGCGCCTGCAGCCGCGCCTGGACCCCGGCCTCGTGGAGCGCTTCCGCAGCGCGGCGAACGCCGTCCGCAAGCCGGCCCTGCTGCTGCTCCTCGGCCGCCTCGGCGGCGGAGACCGGCCCGCGCTGCTCGAGTCCGAGGACTCGCCCTTCCTCGAGTGGTACCTGAAGGGCGCGCGCGAGGAGTACCAGGAGTTCCAGGTCCAGCGCGACCCGACCGTGCGCTCGTTGTTCCAGGACTACTATGACGCGGACGTGTCGCTCATTCCGGATGCACCCTCGGCGCTCTTCAAGCAGCGCCTCATGGAGCGAGTCCTCGCGCGGGTGCGCGATGACTGCGTGGCCGCGTCCGTGCCGCTCTGCGTGCTCGTTGTGCCGAGCTCGGTCGATCTGTGCCCGGACTTCCGCGTGCATGTCGATCCCTCGCAGTACCCGCACTGGACACCGACGCGCATGACCGACGCTTATGCGGCGATCCTGCGCCGCATCGGCGTGCCCTTCGTCGATCTCGCGGGGGATTTCGCCGCGGCCGGCCCCGAAACGCTGTTCCTCGACCGCACCGAGTTCCACTGGAACCGTGCTGGAGCCGCGATCGGCGTCGAGCGGACGCTCGCGCTGCTGCGCGAGCAGGCGCTCTGGCCGCCGCAGGGAGCCGAGCGCCGATGAGCAAGCTCCTCGCGCGTGCTGCGGTCGCTCTCGTTTCGACCGCGGTCGGGCTGGCTCTCGCGAGCTGGGCGGCGCAGCGTTGGCTGCCGCTGCCCTCGATGATGTTCGAGCTCGACGAGCACCTGCTCGTGCGCCCGATCCCGCACGCGCGGCGCGTTCTGCCGCTCGCGGCGGGCGCGGGCGGCGCGTGGATCGAGAGCCGGTTCAACTCGCTCGGCTTCCGCGCGCGCGAGCCCGCGGATCCCAAGCGCTCGCCGCGTGTGCTCGTGCTCGGCGACTCGCTGGTGATGGCCGAGACCTCGCCACTCGAGCAGACCTTCGCCGTGCGGCTCGAGGAGCATCTGCGCACGGAGTGCGGCAGCGAGGTCGAGGTCGTCAACGCGGGCGTCTCCGGCTACGGCACGGACCAGGAGTGCCTGCTGCTCGAGAGCCTGATGAAGCCGCTCGCGCCCGACCTGGTCGTGCTCGTGATCTGCGCGCACAACGACTTCGGAGACCTGCTGCGCGACAAGCTCTTCCGGCTCGACAACAGCGAGAAGCTCGTCGAGCAGCATCCCGGCTTCGCGCCCGAGCTGCTCGAGCAGTTCGCGCTCGCCCGGCGCACCGATGCGCGGCCCGCGCTGCTCAAGGCCTACGACCGCCTGCACATCGGCGAGGGCCCGCGCCCCGAGCGGCCCGGTGAGTCGGAGACCGCGCCCTACATCGAGTGGTACCTGCGCGGCGCGCAGGAGGAGTACGACGAGTTCGTGACGCTGCGCAACGGCGTCTTCCGCACACCCTTCGAGGACTTCTACGACGCGGACATCTCGATCCGGCCCGAGAGTCCTTCGGCGCTCTTCAAGAAGCTGCTGATGGAGAAGGTGCTCGCGCGCATGCGCGAGGACTGCAAAGCCGCGGGCATCCCGTTCTTCGTGGCCGTGGTTCCGACCTCGGTCGACATCTGCCCGACCTTCCGCATCCGCGTCGATCCGGCGAAGTACCCGACCTGGTCGCCCACGCGCCTGACCGACACGCTGGCCGGCATTCTGGAACGCATCGCGGTACCGCACCTGGACCTCACCCCGAGCTTCCGCGCAGCGGGACCGGAGAAGCTCTATCTGGGCCGCGGCGACTTCCACTGGAACGGTGCGGGCGCGGAGCTCGGCGCGGCGAAAAGCGCGGAGTTCCTGCGCAAGAACGCGCTCTGGCCGCCGCGCAAGTAGGACCGAGGCCCGCGCGTCAGCGTCCGGGCGGCGGTCCGCGCCGGCGTCTGCGCCCTTCCCCGGTGTCGGGGACGTCGCGTTCGTAGGCGGGCAACTCGAGCAGCTCCGGCGGGAGCTTCGCCAGCGCCGCGTCCAGGCGTGCGATCAGGTCGTCGCGGTGCAGCGCGACCAGCCGTGCACGCAGAGCCCGTGAAGTGTCGGCGGGGGACAAGTTGAGTCCGTCCAGGCTGCCCGCGGCCTCCGGCTTGCGCGTGAAGGACGCCAGCAACTCGGTCACCGCGTCATCCTCCTTGTGGTCCTCGAAGAGAACGCGCGCGCGTCCGGCGAGCGCGAGCGCGGCGTAGTGGTCCGCGCTCGGCTTCGTGCTCGCGTCTGCGGCGATGCAGCGCTCGTAGTGCTGGATCGAGCGCTGGTAGGCGGCGAGCGCCTCGTCGGGCCGGCCCTGGCGGCGCTGGTACTCCGCGGTGACGAGCGAGGCGAACCCCGCGTACCACTCGAGGTTCTTCCAGCCCGGCCGCGTCGCGAGCAGGTCGGCGTAGGCCGCTTCGAGTCCGTCCGCGCCCTTCTCGCGCAGGATGCTCGCGCGCAGGCGCGCGTGCATCAGAAACGAGTCCGGGAAGCGCTCGAGTCCGGCCTGCAACACGCCTGCAGCCTGAGTGCTCGCACCCAGCTGCAGCAGAAAGTCGTGGTGCGCCGCGTAGTGCCGGTCGGCTGCGAGCGGATGGCGTTCGAGCACGCTCCAGGCCGCGTTCGCGTCGCTCAGCCACTGCGGCGGCCATTCCTGCTTGTCCTGGATCGCCTTCTGGATCGACTCCTGCCGGCCCTCCGCGAAGAGTGCGAGCACCTCCGCGGCGCTCCAGCCCTGCGCCTGCGCGGGCAGGTTTTCGACGGCGGATGCGGCGCGCAAGTAGGCCTGCTCGCGGTCGCCGAGGTTCGCGGCGGCGAGCGCGACGGCGGCGTCCACGCGCCAGCCCTTCGCGCCGAGTCTCTCGGCCTCGAGCGCCGAGCGCTGCGCGTCTTCGAGCTCCAGGCGCGCGAAGCGCCGATCGCCTGCGCCGCGCAAGGCGTGCTCGAGCACGGATTCGGCGAATGCCAGGCGCGCCTCCGCGTCGTCAGGGCGCGCGGCTGCCGCGTACTCCTGGTGCGCGAGTTCGGTCTCGAGCACAGGCGCGGCCGGCTGCTTTGCCTGCGCGCCGGCCGCTTCGAGCGCCTTGGACCAGCTCTCGGTGTCGAGCGAGCTCGAGTGCTGTCCGAGGCCCTGGAAAACCGCCGCCAGCGTGCGCGCGCGCGGCGAGACCTCGCCAATGCGCACCAGTGCCGCGACCAGCGCGTCGCGCTCGGCCGCGTCGAGCGGCACGCGCAGCGCTTCGAGGATCAGGTCGATCGCCGCCGGATCGGAGCTCTGCGCCAGGGCCGCGCGTGCAAGGCGCGCGAGCTCGAGGTCGAGGCCGTGCACGGCAAGGCGCAAGAGGTCGGTCGAGGGCACCTGCTGGTTGGCGAGCACGCTGCGCAGCAGCGCGCGGCGCGACTCGGTCGTTCCCGCGAGGTACGCGGTCTCGACGGCCGTGCGGTCCTGGTTGTCGCGGCTGGCCACCAGCGCCTCGAGCGGCCGGTCGAGATTCGGCGGCGGCGGCGGCGGCCGGTTCGCGATGCCGTTCTTCAGCGCGGTGAAGATCGTCTGCGTGTCCCAGGCGTAGTAGACGTCGTAGACTTCCTTTTGATCGAGCTCGATCATGATGTGGCGCGGCGCGACGCGCTTGCCCTCGAAGTACTTGTCGAAGAGCAGCGGCTCGATCCAGATGTGCTCGCCGCAGGTGACGCCTCCAAAGCGCGGGCAGAGGATGCGCCGGCCCTCGTCGTCGTAGTCGCGCGGGTTGTGGCGATAGACCGAGGCGATCACGCACACGTAAGGCTCGTAGAGCGCGACGATCGATGGATCTCGGTAGCGGATACCGGCGTAGTGCTCGCTCGCGACCTCGCCATCCATGTTGACGCAGATCAGGATCGGCTTGCCGGTCTCTCTCGAGACGGCGACTGCGTCGTCCCAGGTGCGCTCCCAGTGCACGAGGCAGGGCTTCTTCCAGTCCTCGGCGGTCGGCGCGGGCCACATCGACTCGCGCGTTGCGCCCTGAGGCATCGCGGCGGGCGAGCCCTGCGCGATCGCATCGGGGGAGGGCGCGCCCGCGCCGCCCTGGGCCAAGGAGAGGCCCGCGAGGGACAGGGCGAAGAGCAGGACGAGCACGAGAAGACGGGTGAGCGGGGGCATGGGATCGCACCACGGTAGCCCAGTTGCGGAAGCCCTGCTACCGTCCGAAACATGGCATTCTTCGCGGTCGCAGTGCTGCTTCTGGCGCAATCCGGCGAGCCGGCGCACGCCTTTGTCGAGCTCTCCGCGGAACCCGCGTCGGCCTGCGTCGGCGAGCCGCTGAGGATCACGGTGCGCTTCGGAATCGAGGAGCTGTTCCTGCGCCACAACCTGCTGCAGCTCTTCACGCGACCGCTCGACGTGCCCGTGCAACTCGAGCTCGCCTGGGACGGGGGCCTTCGGGGTGCGGAGTTCGTCGAGCTGCCGGGCGCGGCGCCGGATTGGAGCGCGCTCGCGCCGCATCCGAGCTTCGCGCTCGGCGAGGAGATCGTGAAGGCCGCGCGCACGACGACGCTCGAGCGCGACGGCCAGCGCTTCGTCGCGCTCGAGTTCGAGCGCACACTGATCCCGACTGCGCCGGGCGCGCTCACGCTCCCCGCGCCGGTGCTGCACTTCGCGGTTGCGACGCGCTTCCGCGACGACCTCGTCTCGGGCTCCGTGCCGCTCGACCGCAGCGACGCGCAGGTCGCGGGTGCACCACTCACGATCGAGGTCACGCCGCTGCCGAGCGAGGGCCGGCCCGCCGGATTCCAGGACGCGGTGGGGGAGTTCACGCTGCGGGCCGAGGCCGCGCCGCTCGATCTCGCGCAGGGCGAGCGTGTCGCGCTCACGCTCGTGATCGAGGGCTCGGGCAACCTCGCGCAACTCACGCCGCCGCGCCTCGACGGCCTCGCGGGGCTGCACCTGCTCGGCCTGAGCGAGGAGGCGGGCGAGGGCCTTCGCACTCTGCACGCCGAACTCGTGGTGGAGTCGCCGCGCACGCACGAGATCCCTTCCATTACGCTGCTGTACTACGACCCGCGTTCGCGCAGCTATCGCTCCGCGGACAGCGCGGCGATTCCGCTCGCGGTACGCGCGAAAAGCGGCACTCCTGAGCCCGCCACGGGGGGGGCTGCGCGCTGGGTCGTTTTCACGCTGATCGGAATCGTCACGTTGGCGCTGATCCGGGCTGCAATTCGACGCGCACGACCTCGCTGACCCTGCACGAAGGTGCAGCGTCGCGCGCCTACGCACCATGTCGTGGGGAATCGTTTTGTGGGCCCGTTGTCGCGCCGGAGCGTTACCTTGCCTTGCGCTCGCCTATTGCTCCCTCTCCTCCTCGTGAACCGTTTCCATCGCTACCTGTTCTGCGCAAGCGCTGCCCTCCTCAGCGGCTGCCACAAGGTCGAGTCCGCCGCGCACGAGTTTCGCGCTGTCGGGCGTCCGGAACTCCGGCTCGTCGAAGGAGTCGCGCCTGCACCGGCGCCCGAGCCGTGGTTTCGCCTCGACCTCGGCCAGGCGGGCGACTACCAGCTCACGGTGCACAGCGACGAATTCACGCCCGATCCATCGGGCGATCCGAAGGCGCCGCAGCTGCACAAACTGCACGGACAGGCCGACAAGCACGTCCGTATCCCGATCGCCGAGCGCGCCAAGCGGATGGACCGCGCGCACGTGCGCCTCTACACCGAATACCCCGGCCTGCTCGAGCTGCGCTGGTCGCGGGGCGGGAAGATGCTCGCCAATGCGGTGACGCAACTCTTCCCCGAGCTGTGCACCTCGACCTACACGCTGGATGTGCCCATCGCGGCGCCGCAGGGCTTCGACGAGATCGAGTTCGTGGTCTACAGCCAGGCAGGTGTCTGCCTGGGCGAGGTCGACCTCGAGGAACTCTCGGTCGCGCAGCGCCTGCCGCAACCGCCGTCCGAGCCGGGCTGGGTGCACGCCTCCGAGGATCTGCGCGCTGCGTGGGGCCTGGCCACCGGGGCGCCGCTCGAGACGCGCTTCGAGGCGCACGCAGGTTCGATCCTGGTCGCTTCCGCGATCGTCCCGCAGGCGCTGCGCGTGCCGGGATCTGCGGCCATGCTCGCCGTCACGCTCACCGGCGGGGCGGGCCAGCCGCGCGTGCACCGCTGGCCCCTGGTCACCAACGAGGGTCTCTCGAGCTCCTGGATCTGGATTCGCGTCCCGCTCGACGATCTCGCCGGACGCGACGTGTGCGCGCGCTTCGAGCTCGTCACGGCGGGCCAGCCCGCGGTCTGCGCGCTGACACAGCCGCAGGTCGCGAGCGTGGACGACCAGGCGCCGACCGTGCTGCTGATCACCTCGGACACGCACCGCGGCGACTACCTGGGCTGCGCACCGGACAGTTCCGGCGTGGCGACGCCCGTGCTCGACCGGCTTGCGTCGGAGGGCGTGCTCTTCGAGAACTGCCTCTCTTCGGCGAACGTCACGATTCCGTCGCACTCGGCGATCATGACCGGCGTCTCGCCGCGCGACACGCGCCTGCTCGACAACATGCACTCGCTCTCGCCCGATGCAGTCACGCTCGCAGAGCGCTTCCGCGAGAACGGCTGGGCGACGCTCGCCGCGGTCAGCGCGGCGCACCTCGACGCGGAGTGGTGCGGCCTCGGGCAGGGTTTCGACCGCGTCGCCGTGAGTGCGCTGCCCAAGCGCGAGGCCGGTTCGACGCTTGCGCTGCTCGAGGACTGGATCCCCGACTACCGCGGCCGCCCGCTCTTCGTGTGGATGCACCTCTACGACGCGCACGAGCCCTACGGCCCGCCGCCGCCCTTCGACCAGCGCTACTGGGCGGCGGATCGCGACCCGCGCGATGCCTCGCTCCCGGATCCCCGGCCCGGCACGATTCCCGACTACTTCAAGGGCATCCGCGACCCCGACTGGATTCGCGCGCGCTACAAGGGCGAGGTCAGCTACCTCGACAACGAACTCGCGCGCCTCTTCGAGCGGCCGCGTTTTCAGGCTGCGACGATCGCGTTCACGGCCGACCACGGCGAGTCGCTCGGCGGTCACGACGTGTGGTGGGACCACGCGGGCATGTACCAGGACACGCTGCACGTGCCGCTGATCCTGCGCTGGCCGGGCGGTCCGCGCGGAATGCGCGTCTCGCAGCGCGTCTCGAACATCGACCTTGGACGCACGCTGCTGGACCTCGCAGATCTCGCGCGCGTGCCGATGCCCGGCAAGAGCCTGCTCGACGCGGTCGATCCCCGCGGGAAGCCCGCGGAGCCGGTCTACGCGATCGCATGCTTCGGCCTGGCCGCGACGGTCACGGATGGCAAGGACCACCTCGTGCTCAACCTGCGCGACTATCCGCTCGGAATCAGCGCGCAGCGCAACCGACACGCCTTCGAGCTCTACGACCTCGGGCGCGATCCCGCCTGCGAGCACGACCTCGCCGCCGAGAATCCCGGCCGCGCGCGCGAGCTGCGTGAGAAGCTCATCGCGTGGCTGCGCGCGGCCGACACGCGGCCCTGGAGCAAGCTCCCGCAGGGCAACGGCGCCTCGGTCGAGCAGCTCGCGGCGCTGGGCTACGTGGCGGGCGACTCGCCCGGCGCGGAAGAGGCGCTCTTCCCCGCGCAGTGCGATTGTCCCTACTGCCACGCGGTGCAGTAGACCCCGCTAGGGCCGCTCGAGCTCGAGCTTGAGCGGCACTTCCTTGCCCTCGCGCAGCACGACGAGCTCGACCGGACCGTCGGCGCCGAAGAGTGCCGGGCCGAGATCCTGCGTGCTCTCGACCTTCTCTCCGCCGGCCTTGACGATCTTGTCGCCGGCCTTCAGCCGGCCTTCGCCGCGGGCGTGTCGGCCGTGACCTCCTCGATCGCGAGGCCCTCGCCGAAGCGCAGGCCCAGGCGCCGGCCGAAGCCGCCGCCGCCACCACCGCCGGCGGTCACGGGCGGGAACTCGATCCCCAGCGTGAGCTGCTTGCCCTTGCGCTGCAGGGTGACGGTCGTCTTCTGCGGCGCGCCCTGCATCGCCTCGCGCAACTCGCCCGAGTCGGCGATCGCGGTGTCGCCGATTTTCAGCAGCTTGTCGCCGACCAGCAGGCCGGCCTTTTGCGCGATCCCGTCCTCGGTGAGCTCGTCGATCTGCATCTCCTCGTCGAGCATCACGCCGAGCAGGCGCCGGCCGCCGCCGCGATTGCTGCGCGGTGCCTTGAGGTTCTCGCGCGAGAGCAGCTGCGGCAGGTCCGCGATGCCGAGCGCGCCGACCGCGATCACGATCGAGGAGTTGCGCTCGTACTCGGGGATCGCCTGATCGAAGGTGTCGTACTGCGTGTGGTGCGCGTGCGTGTAGTTGGCCCTGCCCTTCTGGTTCCAGAAGAAGGCCGGCACGTTCGCGGCGAGGAAGGAGTCGTGGTCGCTCGAGCCGGGCGAGAGGCCCTGCACCTCGCGCACCGTGAAAGGCATCTCCGGGTCGAGGCCCACGACCGGCGCGAAGATCGCCTCGAAGTCCTTCACCATCGGCGGATTCGCGTTGATGCCGGCGCAGTAGTTCGTGCCGCCGTCGTGCACGAGCACCGCGGAGATCTTCTCGAGCTCGGCGGGGTGCTCCTTGATCCAGCCCTTCGAGCCGAGCAGGCCCTGCTCCTCGCCGCCCCAGAGCATGAAGCGGATCGTGCGCTTGGGCTTTGCGCCGCTCTTCACCAGCAGGCGCGCCGCCTCGAGCGTCGTCGCGACGCCCGTGCCGTTGTCGACAGCCCCCGAGGCGCCGTCCCAGGAGTCGAGGTGGCCGCCGACGATCACGACCTCATCGGGCTTCTCGCTGCCGGGGATCTCGGCGATCACGTTCGAGAGCTCGATCGGGCCCTTCTCGAACCAGTTGCGGATGTCGAACTCGAGGCTGACGGGCGTGCCGGCCGCGAGGAGGTCGCTCACGGCCTTGAAATCGGCCGCGAGCAGGTTGATCGAGGGCGTCTTCGGGAGCTTGTCGAAGGCGATGCGGTAGCTGCCGCCGGTGAGCACGAGGTCGTTGCGCGTCGCGTGGATCGTGCCCGCGATGCTCGCTTCGTCGTAGGCCTTCTGCAGCGCGTCGCGGAGTGCCTTCGCGTCGCCCTCGGGCGCAGCCCCGCCGCGCGCCGCTCCGCGACCAGCGCTGGAGGGCACGAGGATCCAGGCGCCCTTGAGCTGCGGACGGAGCTTCTCGAGCTCCTCGGCGTTCGTCGGCGCGAGCAGCGCCGCACCGCGCGTCGGGCTGTGCGTGCCCGCGGTCCAGGCGTTGGTGCCAAAGTGCAGCTCGCGCTCCTCGGGAACGAGCATGTGACCCGAGGACGGTCCGCGGTTGAAGCCGACGGGGAACTCGCCCCACTTCTCGAGGCGACAGTTGGAGAGTCCATAGCTCTGGAACTCCGCCAGCGCCCACTCGCACGCGTTCTGCAGGTTGTCCGAGCCCGTCAGGCGCGGCCCGATGCGGTTCACCAGGTGATCGAGGTGCTGCATCACCTCGTTTTCCTGCTGGCCGAGCGCGATGAGCTTCGCGACCTCGCCCTGACGCGGTTGGGCGAAGGCGAGCGCGCCGACGCAGACGAGAGCGGTGAACGAACCGGGATGGAAGAACTTCGGGCGCATGGGGGGGACCTCGAAGGAGACCGGGGGGACACAGAACGGCCCCACTCTATCCCCGGGCGCGCGCAGCGGCCCACCTTTCCTACGCCCTTGGAGGTGGATCGCTACGTCAGCCGGCGGATCGATCGAAGTTCGCAGCCACCCGAAACTCTCGGCCTCGGACGACGCTGCACGAACAACCGCTACCCCCCCGATCGCTGCCCCTTCCTGCGTAGTCGATGAACCTTTTCCCCCGATGGCTGAACGGACTGCGCATCCTCGGCGGCGCGCTGGCTCTCTCGGGCGGCGTGTACGTGGTGGCGCTCTTCGCCTACGGCGCCTCGCCCAAGACGCTCAATGCGGGCTTCGCGCCCGAGCAGCCCGTGCCTTTCAGCCACGCGCTGCACGCAGGTGAGCTCGGCCTGGACTGCCGCTACTGCCATACGACGGTCGAGGTCGCCGCGCGCGCGGCGATCCCGCCGACCGAGACCTGCATGAACTGCCACACGCGCATCCGCACGCAGAGCGAGCTCCTGAAGCCGGTCTTCGACAGTTGGGCGACCGGCGAGCCGGTGCACTGGAAGCGCGTGCACGACCTGCCCGACTACGTCTACTTCGACCACAGCGCGCACGTCACGCGCGGCGTCGGCTGCGTCACCTGCCACGGGCGCATCGACACGCTCGAGCGCGTGCGGCAGGAGCAGCCGCTCTCGATGGGCTGGTGCCTGGATTGCCACCGCAATCCTGCGCCGAACCTGCGTCCGCCGGAGTTCGCCACCTCGATGGACTGGCAACCAGACGGCCCTGCGGCCGAGGTCGGGGCCCAGATCATGCAACAACGCAAGCTCAAACCCTCGACGGACTGCTCGACATGTCACCGCTGATCCGCGAACCGAGCGACGTCTCGCGCAGACGTTTCCTGCAGGTGATGGGCGCCTCGATGGCGCTCGCCACGGCTTCCGGTTGCCACTGGGACAGCGAGGAGATCCTGCCCTTCCAGCGCCGACCCGAGGGCCGCATCCCCGGCACGACGCGCCGCTTCGCGACCGCGCTGGAGTGCTCCGGCATCGCGGCTTCGCTGCTCGTGACGAGCTACGACGGCCGCCCGATCAAGATCGAGGGCAACCCGCTGCACCCGCTCGACCGCGGAGCCGCCTCGGCCCGCTCGCAAGCCAGCGTGCTCGACCTTTACGACCCCGACCACAGCCGCGGTCTCGTGCAGAGCTTCGAGGGCGCGCACTACCCGCGCACGTGGAAGGAGTTCGATCCCTGGTTCGTCGGCCGGATGGCGAGCTCGCGCGAGAAGCAGGGCGCTGGGCTGCGCATCCTGGCCGAACCGAGCTCCTCGCTGGCGCTGGCAGCGCTGCGCGCGCGCTTCGCGGAGCTCTATCCCAAGGCGCGCTGGATCGAATACGAACCCTGCTCGCGCAGGAACGAGATCGAGGGCGCGCAGCTCGCATTCGGCCAGGCGCTGCGCGTGCAACCGCGACTCGAAGCCGCGAACACGCTCTTGTGCCTGGATGCGGACCTGCTCGGCGAGCACCCCGCGGCGCTCGCCCACGCGCGCGCCTGGGCCGTGCGCCGCGAGCCGAACCAGCCGAGCCTGCTGCGCGCCTGGGTGGTCGAGAGCTCGCTCAGCCTGACCGGTGCGGCCGCCGACCAGCGTCTCGCGCTGCGCCACGAGCAGGTGCTGCCCTTCGTACTCGCGCTCGAAGCGCGATTGCGCGGCGAGAAGGGGGACGACGGCTTTGGCCGGTTCCTCGAGCTCGTCGCCGCCGAACTGCTGGAGCAGCGCGGCCACGCGCTGGTCGTCGCCGGCCCGCGCCAGCCCGCGGCCGTGCACGCGCTCGTCCACCGCATCAACGCGACGCTCGGCAACGTAGGGAAGACGCTCGTGTACATCGAGGAGCCACGCCCGCCGGCGAGCGGCTCGATCGGCGAGCTCGTGCGCGAGATGGAAGCCGGCGCGGTCGAGACGCTCGTCGTCTTGGGTGGCAACCCGGTCTACGACGCGCCTTGCGAGCTCGAATTCCGCCGTGCGCTGCGCAAGGTCGCGCTCTCGCTGCACCTCTCGCACTACCGCGACGAGACCTCGCGCGCCTGCACCTGGCACCTGCCGCGAGCGCACGCGCTGGAATCCTGGGGCGACGCCGCCTCCTTCGATGGCACGCGCTGCACGCTGCAGCCGCTGATCGAGCCGATTTTCGAGCGCCGCACGCCGCTCGAGCTCGTCGCCGCGCTGTGCGGCGAAAAACGCAACGCGCGCGAGCTCGTGCGCGCTGCCGTGGCGCCCTCCGCGAGCGAGGCGCAGTGGACGCGCATCCTGCACGACGGCTTCGTCGAGGGCAGCGCTTCCGAACCGGTCACAGCAGCGCTGGTCGAGTTCGCCAGACCCGCTCCCGCGCCGCGCGCGTTCGAGAAGGAGCTGCGCAACGGCGAGCTCGAGCTCGTTTTCGCGCCCGACCGCAGACTCTACGACGGACGCAGCGCGAACAACTCGTGGCTGCAGGAGACGCCCGACTCGATCACCAAGATGACCTGGGGCAACGCCGCGATCTTCGCGGCCGAGACGGCGGCGGCGCTGGGCGTCGAGGACGCGACACTCGTCACGCTGCGCGTCGGCGGGCGCGAGCTCGAGGTCGCCGCGACGGTGCTCCCCGGACAGGCGCGCGGATCGGTCACGCTGCACCTGGGCTACGGCCGAAGCGCCGCGGGCCAGGTCGGCGGGCTGGCGCAGGAGAACGTCGAGACGGTCGGCTTCGACGCCTACCGCCTGCGCGAATCGGGCGCGCCCGACAGCGTCAGCGGCCTGACGGTCGTGCCGAGCGGCAAGCGCTTCGAGCTCGCGCGCACCACCGATCCAGCCGTGACCGACTCGATCGGCCGCAAGGAGATGGAGGGCCGCGTCGAGGAACTGCTGCGCGAGAAGAAGCTCTCCGAGTACCGCGAAGACCCGCACGCAGAGCACGAATCCGCGCACACGCCTCCGCTCGTTTCGCTGTGGCAGAAAACCGACTCCGAGGGCGCGCGCTGGGGCATGGCGATCGACCTCTCCAGCTGCATCGGCTGCAACGCGTGCAGCGTCGCCTGCCAAGCGGAGAACAACGTGCCCGTCGTCGGCCGCGAGCAGGTCATCCGCGGACGCGAGATGCACTGGATCCGCATCGACCGCTACTTCACCGGCCCCGAGAGCGCGCCGCACGTGCGCTTCCAGCCGCTCACCTGCCAGCAGTGCGAGGCCGCACCTTGCGAGGAAGTCTGTCCGGTCGCCGCGACCATGCACAGTGCGGAGGGCCTGAACGACATGGTCTACAACCGCTGTGTCGGCACGCGCTACTGCGCGAACAACTGCCCCTTCAAGGTCCGGCGCTTCAACTACTTCAACTACCACAAGGCGATCGAGGCCGAGGGTGCGGAGGTGCAGCGCATGCTCTACAACCCCGAGGTGACGATCCGTCACCGCGGCGTGATGGAGAAGTGCACCTTCTGCGTGCAGCGCATCCAGGCGGCCAAGATCCACGCCAAGAACGAGGGCCGCGCGCTGCGCGACGGCGAGATCGTCCCGGCCTGCGCGCAGACCTGCCCGACGCAAGCCATCGTCTTCGGCGACCTCTCCGACCCGCAGAGCGTGGTCTCGCGCAGGCACGCCGATCCGCGCGGCTACGCGCTGCTCGCCGAGCTCAACATCGGACCGCGCAACGCCTACCTCGCGAAGATCACCAACCCGCACCCCGCGCTGGAGGAACATGACGGCTAGCGCAACGACGCAGGCGCACCTCGAGGAACCCTACGCACGGCCGAAGCTGGTCGAGGGCGCGGAGGACTTCGGTGCGGTCACGCAGCGCGTGTGCGGCGTGCTCGAACGGCCCAAGCCGCCGCGCGCCTGGTACATCGGCCTGGCCATCTCGAGCTCGCTCACGCTGCTGCTCTTCACGATGGTCGTGTACCTGATCGCGACCGGCGTGGGAGTGTGGGGCAACAATTCGCCGGCGTTCTGGGGCTGGGGCATCGTCAACTTCGTCTTCTGGGTCGGAATTGCGCACGCGGGCACGCTGATCTCCGCGATCCTGTTCCTGCTGCGCCAGAAGTGGCGCACGAGCATCAACCGCGCGGCCGAGGCGATGACGCTCTTCGCGGTCTGCTGCGCCGGTCTGTATCCGGCGATCCACGTCGGCCGCATCTGGGTGGCGTACTGGCTCTTCCCGTTCCCCAACCAGATGCAAATGTGGCCGAACTTCCGCAGCCCGCTCCTGTGGGACGTGTTCGCGGTCTCGACCTACGCCACGGTCTCGGCGCTGTTCTGGTTCATGGGTCTCGTGCCCGACCTGGCCACGCTGCGTGACCGATCGACGACCAGGCTGAAGCAGGTGATCTACGGCTTCTTCGCGCTGGGCTGGCGCGGATCGGCGCGGCACTGGCAGCGCTTCGAGCGCGCCTACTTGCTGCTCGCGGCGCTCGCGACGCCACTCGTGCTGAGTGTGCACTCGGTGGTGAGTTTCGACTTCGCCGTCAGCCAGGTGAGCGGCTGGCACACGACGATCTTCCCGCCCTACTTCGTCGCGGGCGCGATCTTCAGCGGCTTCGCGATGGTCGTGACGGTGATGGTGCCCGCGCGCGAGCTCTTCGGCCTGAAGGAGCTCGTCACGATCCGGCACCTGGAGAACATGAACAAGGTCATCCTGGCGACGGGATCGATGGTGGGTCTCGCCTACTCGACCGAGTTCTTCATCGCCTGGTACGGCGGCAATCCCTACGAGCGCTTCGCGTTCATGAACCGCGCCTTCGGGCCCTACGCCTGGGCGTACTGGATCATGATCTTCTGCAACGTCGTCGCGCCGCAGTTCTTCTGGTCGAAGAAGATCCGCACCAGCCCGTGGTTGATGGTCGGTGTCGCGATCCTCGTCAACGTGGGGATGTGGTTCGAGCGCTTCGTGATCATCGTCACCTCGCTCGCGCGCACCTATCTGCCCTCGAACTGGGGCTACTTCAAGCCGACCTGGGTCGACATCTGCACCTTCGCGGGGACGATCGGCCTGTTCTTCACGCTCTTCCTGCTCTTCTGTCGCTTCCTTCCGATGGTGGCGATCGCGGAGGTGAAGGGCGTGCTGCCGGCCGCGCACGCACACCCCGAGCACCCCAAGGGAGGGCACGACCATGGCTGAGTCGCAGCCGGCCCTGCAGTCGCTCGTCGCGGAGTTCGACGACGTCGATTCCGTCTCCGCGGCCGCGCGCGCCGTGCGCGACGCGGGCTTCCAGCATTTCGACGTGTACAGCCCGTTCCCGATCCACGGCATCGAGCGCTCGATGGGCCTGCGCGCCACGCGCCTGCCCTGGATCGTGCTCGGCATGGGGCTCACGGGCACGACGCTGGCACTCTTCTTCCAGTGGTGGGCGAACGCGCACGACTACCCGTTCAAGATCAGCGCGAAGCCGCTGTTCGGTATCCCGGCCAACATCCCGATCACCTTCGAGTTCACGGTGCTGCTCGCGGCCTTCGGCGCGTTCTTTGGGATGCTCGTGCTGAACCGGCTGCCCGAGCACCACAACGAGCTCTTCGACAACCCGCGCTTCCGCCGCGCGACCGACGACGGCTTCTTCCTGGCGGTCGAGGCGCGCGACGCGCGTTTCGACACGCGACGCACGCGCGAACTGCTGCAGTCGTTCTCGAAGCACCCCGTCGTCGAGTGCCACGCGTCGACCGAGAGCCGCGCCTTCCCGATCTGGGTGCGCGCTGCGCTCGCGGGGGCGGGTGCGCTCGCGCTGCTGCCTTTCGCGGGAATCGTGAACGCGCGCTTCCGCGACGCCACCAGCCCGGCTTTCCACCTGATCAAGGACATGGACTCGCAGCCGCGCTACCGCGCGCAGGCCGCGAACCCGTACTTCGCCGACGGGCGCGCGCAGCGCCCGGATGTCGCGGGAGCAGTGGCCTTTGACCACTTCCTGACGGATCCGAAGACCCTCACTGGGCGCGATGGCGAGAACTTCTGTGGCACGATCCCGCTGCCTGTGAGCGACCAGACGATGCTGCGCGGGCAGCAGCGCTTCGCCGTGTACTGCACGCCCTGCCACGGTCAGGCGGGCTACGGCGACGGCCTCGTCGCGCAGCGCGCGGCGAACCTGCAGGAGCCCAACTGGGTGCCGCCCGCGTCCTTGCACGACCCGGTCGTGCGCGCGCGCGCCGTGGGCCAGATCTTCGACACCATCCGCAACGGTGTGCGCACGATGCCCGCCTACGGGCGGCAGATCGGCATCGAAGACAGCTGGGCGATCGTGGCCTACGTGCGGGCGTTGCAGCGCTCGCAGAACGCGACCGTCGAGGACGTGCCGCCCGCGGAGCGGGCCAGCCTGGGGACGCGATGAGCAGCCAACGCACAGCGGTCGAGAACCTTGGAGCCCGCGGCCGGAGTTGGGGCCGAATCGCGCTCGTGCTCGGCATCGCCGGCCTCGCGCTCGGGCTGTGGCTGGGCAGCGCGCGCGGCGACGGCTTCCGACGTTTCGAGCACGCCTGGCTCGTGAGCTGCCTGTTCTTCCTAAGCCTCTCGCTCGGCGCGCTGTTCTTCGTGATCATCCAGCACCTCGTGCGCGCGGGCTGGAGCGTCGTCGTGCGCCGCGTCGCGGAGATCGTGGCGGCCAACACGCTCGTGACGGCGCTGCTCTTCGCGCCGCTCGTCGTGCAGCTCCTGCGCGGCGACAGTTCGCTCTGGCCCTGGGCCGACGCGAACACGGTGCACGGGAACCCGCTGCTCGAGGGCAAGGCGGGCTTCCTCGAGCCGCGCTTCTTCGCGCTGCGCTGCGTGCTGTACTTCGGCATCTGGATCCTGCTCGGGCGCTGGCTCTTGCGGCGTTCGACCGAGCAGGACACGGCGCAGGATGCGAAGCCCACGCTCGCGCTCGAACGCCGGGCCGCGCCCGCGATGGTCGCCTACGCGCTCTCGGTCAATTTCGGCGCCTTCGACATCCTGATGACGCTCGAGCCGACCTGGGCGAGCACGATCTTCGGCGTGTGCTTCTTCGCGGGCTCGGTGATCGGCTTCTTCGCGCTCTCGATCCTGCTCTTGCGCTTCCTGCAGGCGCGCGGATTCATGCGCGCGAGCGTCGGCGTGGAGCACTACCACGACCTGGGCAAGTTCCTCTTCGCCTTCGTCTTCTTCTGGGGCTACGTCTCGTTCTCCCAGTTCATGCTGATCTGGTACGCGGACATGCCCGAGGAGACCTTCTGGTTCCGCGAGCGTTTCCATGGCACGTGGGCGAACGTCTCCTGGGTGCTGCTCTTCGGGCACTTCGTGCTGCCCTTCGCGGCCTTGCTCTCGCGCCACACCAAGCGCGCGCTGGGCGTACTCGCGTTCTTGGCCGTGTGGATGCTGTGCATGCACGCGGTCGAGCTCTTCTGGCTCGTCATGCCCACCGCGGAGAAGGACGGCGCGCTCGTCTCCGGGATGGACGCCGCCTGCTTCGTGGCGGTGGGGGGCATCTGGTTCTTCGCGCTTGCGCGCCTCGCCGGGGAGCGCTCGCTCGTGCCCGTCGGCGATCCGCGCCTTCCCGAGTCCTTGGCCTTCGAGAACAGCTGACATGGCCGCACGCGAAACACTGCCGATCTCCACGCTGCTCGGCTCGGCCGCTGCGCTGGCCGCGGCTGCGGGCCTCGTGGCGCTGCTCGTCCCGACCTTCTTCCGCATCGAGGAAGCGCAGCTGCGCGCAGAGCGCGGCTGGACCAGCACGCCGGCCGACACGCTCATGACCAAGAGCGCGCAGCGCGACCGCATCGCGCACTACGCCTGGATCGACAGGCAGAAGGGCGTCGTCGCGCTGCCGATCGAGCGCGCGATGGAGCTCGCGCGCGGGCAGCTCGCTGCCGAACAGGAGAGCCGACGATGAGCGCCACACTCGCCTTCGCCACGGGCGGCATGCTGCCGCAGGCCTCGAGCTTCGCCGCCTCGGTGGACCAGAGCTTCGACCTCGTGACCTGGTTCGCGGTTTTCCTCGGCGTACTGGTGACGGGCGGGCTGTCGTTGCTGCTGGTCGGCCCGCGCGCGCCGGCAGCAGTCCAGCGGCGGCGCCTGATGCAGTACGGCGCGCTCGCGGCACTGCTGCTCGTCGTGGGCTTCTTCGTGCAGGGCGCACGCGTGTGGGCCGACATGCAGGTCGTGCCGCGCGGCGCCTTCCCGATCGCAGTCGCGCTGGAAGACAAGGGCTGGAGCTTCACTTATCCCAACGGCTTCGTGACCGGCGAACTGCACCTGCCGATCGACCGCCCCGTGCGCTTCCTGTTCAAAGGCAGCGAGCGCGCCTACAGCTTCGCGATTCCGGCCTTCCGCATGCAGGTGCCCGTCGCGCTGCGCGAGGACCGCGTCGCATGGGTCCAGCCGACACTCGCGGGCGAGTTCGACCTGCGCACGAGCATCGATCCGCGCGCCGAGACCTCGATCCAGGTGCAGGTGCACGCCGAGGGCGGCTTCGACAAGTGGTACCAGGACATTTCGGGTCCCGATCTCACGCTGCCGCCGATCGAACTCGGGCAGAAGAGCTACCAGATGCGCGGCTGCACGCAGTGCCACACGGTCGACGGATCGAAGCTCGTCGGCCCGTCCTTCAAGGGCTTCGCGACGCGCATCCACAAGCTCACGGACGGCACGACCGTCGAGCCCACCGACGAGTACATCAAGGAATCGGTCCTCGATCCGCAGGCGAAGGTCGTCGAGGGCTTCGAGCCCGTGATGCCGAGCTTCCGCGGCCGCCTGCAGGACATCGAGATCGCGGGCCTCGCCGCATACATCAAGAGCCTCCAGTGAAAGAGTCCACGAACAGCGCACAGGTGGAGCACGGCCGCATCGCACTGGGCTACGCGATCGTCCTCGGTCTCGCGCTGGTCGCAGGCGCGTTGCTCGCACTCGGCTTGGGAATGCAGCCGCTCGCAGGACGCGGCGGTGGTGCGAGTGCCGAAGGCTTCCGCCGCCTGTACAGCGTGCACGGGCTGCTGCTCGTGTTCCTGGTCGTGCTCCCCGCGATCCCGGCCGTGCTGGGCAACTGGATGCTCCCGCGCGCGCTCGGCCGATCGGCGATGGCGCTGCCGCGGCTCAACCTGCTGGCGTTCCAGATCTACGTCGTGGGCGCGCTCGCGCTGCTGCTCGCCGTGTGCTTCGCGCCCGCCGACGCCGGCTGGAGTTTCGAGTTGCCCTACGCGCTCACGAGCAGCGCGAGCCTCGGTTGGAGCCTGCTGGCGATGGCCGTGCTGGCGACCTCGTTCGTGTGCTCGAGCCTGAACCTCTTCGCGACCGTGATCGCGAGCCGTGGCGGCGGCCGCACCTGGGGCGAGCTCTCGCCCTTCTCCTGGTCGATCGCGATCGCGTCGCTGATGCAGCTGATCGCAGTGCCGCTGCTCTTCGTCGCGCTAGTGCTGCTCGCCGCGCAGCGTTCGGGCGCCGCCGACGTGCTCGGGACCGGACCCGCGGCCGACGTGCGCTTTGCGCAGTGGTTCTGGCTCTTCGGCCATCCCGCGCTGGCCGGCGCTTTGGTCGCGGCGCTCGGCATCGTGGCCGAGGTCATCAGCACGCACACGAGCGGTCCACGCGCCGCGACGCGCGTCGAAGCCACGAGCATGATCGCGATCGCAGTCCTGGCCTTCGCGGCAGCCGGCGTGCACGTGCTCGGGCGCGGGCTCTCCGACGCCGACGCGGCGGGGACGAGCGCACTGGCGCTGGCGACCGGCCTGCCCTTCGCGCTGATCGTGCTCGGGTGGGTGCGCGAACTGCAGGGTCCGCAACTGCGCGCGACGCCCGCGCTCGGCTTCGCGCTGTGCTTCCTCGTGCTCCTGTGCGTGGGCGGGATGTCGGGCGCGTTCCTGGCGGTGCTGCCGACGGCTTCCGCGCTGCGCGAGACGTGCTTCGCGACCGCACAGTTCCACTACCTCGTCGTGGGCGGGACGCTCTCGGCGCTGTTCGCGGGGCTGTACCTCGCCTGGCCGCGCTGGTTCGGTGTCGAGCCGCGCGCGGGCTGGGGCTTCGGCGCCTGCGCGCTGTTCTTCCTCGGGATCAACCTGGCGTTCTTCCCGCTCTTCGTGCTCGGCTACCTCGGCCAGCCGCGGCGCAGCACCGAGATCGTCGCGGGTGGCGAGCACCTGGGCGAGCTGTCGGCTTTCGGCACCGCGCTGGTGGTCGTCGCGCTGGTGATCACGGCCTGGAATCTGCTCTCCTCGCTGCTCGGCGAGCGCAAGACCGCGGAGGAGGCCGCGTGATCGCGCAGTTCGCACAACCGGCGAGCTGCTGCGCCGCTGCGAGCTCCCCGCAGGAGCTGGCGCAGATCTTCGCCTTCGGCCTGCTGATGAGCGCCGGGCACTGCCTGGGCATGTGCGGCCCGCTCGTCTGCGCGGCCTCGCTGCCCGCGCAGGGCAATCCCGTGGGGGCGCTGGGCCTCTACCACGCCGGGCGCATCGCGAGCTACGCGCTGCTGGGTGCGCTGCTCGGTGGGGTCGGCAGCTTGATGCCCGAGGGCGTCAACACGGTCGTGTGGCAGGCGGTGCTCTCGCTGCTCGCCGCGGCGGCCCTCGTGTGGGTCGCGCTCGGGCTGCTCGACATCTTTCCGCTCGCCTCGCCCTCCTGCGCGGGCAAGCTCTCGCGCTGGATGATGCACACGGTCGGCGGCACGGGCCGCACGCGCACGCTGCTGCAGCGCTTCGGCCTGGGCGCTGCGAACGGCGTGCTGCCTTGCGGTCCGGTGTACACGGTCGCCGTCGCGGCGCTGGCCGCGGGAGGACCTGCGCGCGGCGCGCTGGCGATGGTGGTCTTTGGCGCGGGGACGCTGCCGCTGCTCGTCGGCGTCGCGCTCGGGATGCGCTGGGCGGGTCAGCGCCTGCGCCTGCGACTGTTCCGCGCGGGAGCGGCGCTCGCGCTGTTGATGGGAGTGCAACTCGCACTGCGCGGAATGGCCGCCCTGGAATGGGTGCCGCACGCGCGCTTCCACGAGGTGGTGCTGTGGTGAGCGCCGTCTGCCAGCACTGCGAACTCCCGCTGGGCGCGAGCGCGCGCGCGGAGTTCGACTCGTTCTGCTGCGAGGGCTGCCGCACGGTCTACCAGCTGATCCGGAGCGAGGGGCTCGAACGCTACTACGAGCTGCGCTCGGGCGGGGACTCGCCGCCGCCGGCGCTGCGCGCGGATTCGTACGCCTGGCTCGATGCGGCGCTGGCTGCCGCGCCGCGCAGCGAAACCGGGCTCGTGCGCCTCACGCTCGACGTGCAGGGTGTGCACTGCGCCGCCTGCGTCTGGCTGCTCGAGCAGCTCTGGAAGCGCCACGCGGGCGGCCTGGAGTTGCGCATCAACCCCGCGCTTGGCCGGGCCGACTTCGCCTGGCACGCGGGCGAGCTCGATGTGCGCGAGTACTTGCACGCCGCCGAGCGCTTCGGCTACCGCTTCGGGCTCGCGCGCAAGGGCGACCTGGGCGTCTCGCGAGCGCTGGTCGTGCGCATGGGCATCAGCTTCGCGGCCGCGCTCAACGTGATGATCTTCAGCCTGTGCTACTACGCGGGCCTCGCACCGAACGAGGGTGCGCTGTACACCGTGCTCGGCCGCTGGAGTTTCGCCCTCGCGACGATCGCGGTGCTCGCCGGCGGCTCGCTCTTCTTCCGCTCCGCCTGGGAGAGCTTGCGCCGCGGCCTGGCGCACCTCGACGTTCCGATCGCGCTCGGCATCGCGCTCGGCTACGGCGGCTCGGTCTGGGCCTGGATGGCGCACGGTCCCGAGTCGGCCTACTTCGACACGATCACGATCTTCATCGCGCTGATGGTGCTCGGCCGCTGGCTGCAAGAGCGCGTGCTCCAGCGCAATCGGCTCTCGATCCTCGCCAGCGAGGGCATCGACGACCTGTACACGCGCCGGCGACGCGCGGGCGCGCTCGAGACCGTGCCTGCGGCTGCGATCGAGCCCGGCGACGAGCTGTGGATCCTGCCTGGAGACCTCGTTCCGGTCGAAGGGACGCTGCTCGGGATGCGCGCGCGCATGAGTCTGGACTGGATCACGGGCGAATCGCGCCCGCAGCACTTCGAACCGGGCGCGACGGTTCCCGCAGGCGCCTTCCAGGCGGGCGATGCGCCGGTGCGTCTGTGCGCGCGCCAGGGATTCGCCGCTTCGCGCCTGCAGACGCTGCTCGGTTCGGGCGCTGCTGCGCAGCGCTCCTCGCGCGTGGCGAGTTCCTCGAGCCGCTTCGCGGGCGCCTACGTGCTCGCCGTGCTGCTGCTCGCGGGCGCGGGCTTCGCCTTCTGGCTCAGCGCGGGGGCCGAACGCGCGATCGAGGTCGCGCTCTCCGTGCTCGTCGTCACCTGCCCCTGTGCGCTGGGCCTGGCGTTGCCGCTCGCGCACGAGTTGGTGCACTCGGGTCTGCGCCGGCGCGGGATCTTCCTGCGCGAGGCAGGCTTCCTCGAGCGCGTGCTGCACGTGAAGCACGTGCTCTTCGACAAGACCGGCACGCTGACGCGCGGTGCGCTGCGCCTCACGCCCTTCGCGCGCGCGGAGCTCGCGGGCCTCGAGCCGGAGCTGCGCGCGCTGCTCGCCGATGCGACCGGGCGCAGCCTGCATCCGACCAGTCGCGCGATCCACGCCGAACTCTCGCGCGGCGAGCCGACCCCGCTCGACCCCGAGCTCGAGGTGCGCGAGATCGCAGGACGAGGGCTCGAGCTGCGCCGCCGCGAGCGCCGCTTCGAACTCGTGCGCGGCGAGCGCGGCACGCTCTTCCGCGAGGGCGAGCGCACGCTGGCGGTGATCGAGGTCGAGGAGCAGCTCAAGTCCGACGCGCGCACGGAGCTCGCGGCGCTGCAGCGCGAGGGCTACGCGGTGCACCTGCTCTCGGGCGACCGCGCCGAGCGCGCGGCGAGCATCGGCGCGGAGCTCGGCCTGCCGAGCGGACGCGTGCACGGCGCGTTCTCGCCCGAGGACAAGGCGGAATACGTGCGTGCACTCGACCAGGGCGATACCTGGATGGTGGGGGATGGGATCAACGACGCGCCGGCCTTCGACGCGGCGTTCTGCGCGGCGACACCCGCGGTCGATCGTCCGAGCCTGCCGGCGCGCGCCGACCTCTTCTACCTCGGCGACGGAGTGTCGGCGGTGCGCGTGACGCTCGAATGGGCGCGTCGGCTCTCCGCCGTGCTGCGCACGAACCTCGTGCTGGCCGTGCTCTACAACGCGGCCGTCGTGAGTCTGGCGCTCGCAGGGCGCGTCAGCCCGCTGGTCGCGGCCGTGCTGATGCCGCTCTCCTCGCTCTGCTTCCTCTCCCTGACGACGCTGCGCCTCTCGGCGCGGAGGACCGCATGGACGTCCTGATCGTCCTGGTCTTCGTCAGCCTCGTCTTCGTGGGCGGGGGAGTGTTGCTGCTCCTCGTCTCGCTGCACCAGCGCGACTTCGAGCACGCCGAACGACTCTCGCTCCTGCCGCTGGACGACGAACCTGAATCCTCACGCAACCGGACCTGACACGACCATGAAACCGACAACCACAGACACCCGGCGGGTCGAATACAACGACACGATCGTACGTGCCTTCATCATCGCCTCGATGGTGTTCGGCGTGGTGGGGCTGCTGCTCGGAGTGCTGATCGCCTCGCAGCTCTCGTTCTGGCAGATGAACCTCGGGCTGCCCTGGACGACCTTCGGGCGCCTGCGGCCGTTGCACACGAACGCGGCGATCTTCGCCTTCGTCGGCAACATGATGTTCGCCGGGATCTACCACTCGACGCAGCGCCTCCTGCGCACCCGGGTGGGATCGGACCTGCTCTCGTGGGTGCACTTCGCGGGCTGGCAGCTGATCATCGCTGCCGCCGCGATCACGCTCCCGCTGGGTCTGACGCAGGGCAAGGAGTACGCCGAGCTGATCTGGCCCATCGACATCGCGGTGGCGCTCGTCTGGGTCGTGTTCGCGATCAACTTCTTCCTCACGATCGCCAAGCGCAACGAAAAGAACCTCTACGTCGCGATCTGGTTCTACATCGCGACGATCGTGACCGTCCCGGTCCTGTACATCGTCAACAACCTGCAGATCCCGACCAGCATCCTGCACAGCTACCCGGTCTTCGGCGGCGTGCAGGACGCGCTCGTGCAGTGGTGGTATGGCCACAACGCGGTGGCCTTCTTCCTGACCACGCCGATCCTGGGGATCATGTACTACTACCTGCCGAAGGCGGCGGAACGGCCGGTGTACTCCTACCGGCTGTCGGTGGTGCACTTCTGGTCGCTCGTGTTCCTGTACATCTGGGCCGGGCCGCACCACCTGCTCTACACCGCGCTGCCCGAGTGGGCGCAGACGCTGGGCATGGTCTTCAGCCTGATGCTCTGGGCTCCGAGCTGGGGCGGCATGCTGAACGGCCTGCTCACGCTGCGCGGCGCGTGGGACAAGCTGCGCACGGACCCGGTGGTGAAGTTCCTCGTCGTGGGCGTGACCTTCTACGGCATGAGCACCTTCGAGGGCCCGCTGCTCTCGATCAAGAGCGTCAACGCGCTCGGCCACTACACCGACTGGATCATCGGACACGTGCACGGCGGCACGCTCGGCTGGAACACGGGCATGGCGGCCGGGATGTTCTACTGGCTCGTGCCGCGCCTGTGGGGGACCAAGCTCTGGTCCATCAAGCTCGCCGACACGCACTTCTGGGTGAGCACCTTCGGGATGCTGCTCTACATCGGCGCGATGTGGATCAACGGGATCAACCAAGGCCTGTTCTTCCAGGCGCTCGATGCCGAGGGCTTCCTCAAGAACACGGACTTCGTCGAGGTCCTGAAGAGCGGCCAATTCCTCTACATGATGCGCCTCATCGGCGGCTTGGCCTTCTTCAGCGGCTTCCTGATGATGGTCCTCAACCTCGCGCTCACCATGCGCAGTGGGAAGGCCGTGCGCGACGGCGTGGACGTGCCTGTGGCGCCGTTCGCCCCGAGCGTGCCGGCGGGCAAGCTGATCTTCAGCTCGCCGATCCTGCTCTCCTTCGTCGCGATCGGCGTCGCGGTCGCCTTCGGTCTCTCCGGTCCGATCACGAGCGCGATCGTCGCGGCGGTGGGAGTGCTGGTCGTCGTGGTCGCGGCGGCCTACTACCGGCGCTACCAGCAGCAGGAATCGCACTGGCACTCGCTGCTCGAGGGCAAGAGCCTCGTGTTCACGGTCCTCGTGCTGATCGCGATCCTGATCGGCGGGCTGATCGAACTCGTGCCGACGATCGTGAAGAAGGACTACGGCATCGTGATGACCAGCGCCGCGAAGGGCGAGATGGTCGCGGTCGCGAGCAAGTACCAGGAGATCCCCTGCACGCCGCTCGAGCTCGAGGGGCGCGACATCTACGTGCGCGAGGGCTGCTACCTGTGCCACAGCCAGATGGTGCGGCCGTTCCGCCACGAGACGCTGCGCTACGGCGAGTACTCGCGGCCCGAGTCCTACATCTACGACCACCCCTTCCAGTGGGGCTCGAAGCGCACCGGGCCGGACCTGCACCGCGTCGGCACGCGCTACCCGAACCTGTGGCACTACCAGCACCTGAAGGACCCGCGCTCGACCTCGCCCGGCTCGATCATGCCGAGCTACGCCTGGCTGCACACGAGCACGGTGGACTACTCGAAGACGCCCGCCAAACTGCGCGTGTTGCGGACGCTGGGCGTGCCCTATGAGCAGGCCACGATCGACGAGGCTCCCGAGCTCGCGCTGGCGCAGGGCCGGCGCATCGCGGACGACCTGCGCAAGTCCGGCAGCGTCGAGGTCGCGCCCGATTCGGAAGTGGTCGCACTGATTGGGTATCTGCAGCAGCTGGGGCTCTTGCACGAGCCGCCGGCGCTGTCGCAGACCGGGGAGGTGAAGTGACGTGTTCCAGGAGTTCTTCCGCGACAGCGAATGGCTGCACCTGCCGCTGATCGCGCTGGTCTTCTTCTTCGTCTTCTTCCTGGCGGTCCTCGCCAGGGTCTTCTTCGGCATGCGCGACCCGCACAAGCTCGAACGCCTCTCCGCGATGCCGCTCGGCGAACTGCACGAGCCCGATTCCCGCACGGAGTCCACCCATGGTTGATCAACACACGGAAGTCACCCTCGGCCACAACTACGACGGCATCGAGGAGTTCGACAATCGGCTGCCGAACTGGTGGCTCTTCACGCTCTACGGCGCGATCGTCTTCGCTGTCGGCTACTGGCTCTTCTACCAGACCTTCGGGATCGGCTATTCGCAGAACCAGGCCTGGAACAGGGAGGTCGAGCTCGCCGCGCAGGCACAGATCGAGCGCGAGATGGGGAAAGAGGTCACGGACGCTTCGCTGCTGCTGATGACCAAGGTCCCCGCGCAAGTCGACGCCGGCGCGAAGATCTTCCAGCAGAAGTGCGTGCAGTGCCACCGCGCCGACCAGGGCGGCGACATCGGGCCGAACCTGACCGACGACTACTGGATCCATGGTCCGGACCCGATCCAGCTCTACAACACCGCGATGAACGGCGTGCAGGACAAGGGCATGCCCTCGTGGAAGGACCAGCTCGGTCCGGTGCGCGTGCGCCAGGTCGTCGCGTTCGTGATCACACGCAAGGGCGCGAACGTCGCGGGCGGCAAGGCTCCGCAGGGCAAATCGACGGCCGAGTGGGAGAAGGAGAACGCCGCTGCGCCTGCGCCCACCGCTCCCGAGAAGCTCAAGGAGGCCGCCGTTGAGAAGCCCAAGTAGAGGCGGATCGCGATGAGCACCGAGGTGAAACGGGGGATCCGGCGCACGCCGGACCTCGACTCGCTGTATTCGATCAACGACGACGGCTCGCGCAACATGCTGCAGCCCGCCGACGTGCGCGGGCGCTGGCACACGCGCAAGAACATCGTCTTTGCCGTGCTGATCGCGATCTACGTGGTCGTGCCCTGGATCCGCATCGGGGGTTTCCCGGCCATCCGGCTCGACGTGCCCGCGCGCACGGCCTACCTCGTCGGCCACACCTACACACGCGAGGACTTCTACCTCGTCTTCTTCCTGCTGACGGGTTTCGCCTTCGGTCTGTTCGCGGTCACGGCGCTGTGGGGGCGCATCTGGTGCGGCTACGCCTGTCCGCAGACCGTGTTCCTCGAGGGCGTCTACCGCCGCATCGAGGGCTGGATCGAGGGTTCGCGCAACGAGCGTCTGCGCCGCAACCAGGGACCGATGAGCTTCGACAAGCTCTGGCGGAAGGTGCTGAAGCAGCTGTGCTTCCTGGTCGTGACGCTGCTGATCACGCACACGCTGCTGGCCTACTTCCTGCCCGTGGACGAACTCCTGCCGGCGATCCTGGCCGGCCCCTCCAAGCACTGGCTGGCCTTCTCCTGGACGCTCGCGCTGACGGCGATCATCTACTTCGACTTCGCCTGGTTCCGTGAGCAGTTCTGCGTGATCATGTGCCCGTACGGGCGCCTGCAGTCGGCCTTGATCGACGACGACACGGTGCTCGTCGGCTACGACCACACGCGTGGCGAGCCGCGCGGCGCGAAGGGCAAGGCCGAGGGCGACTGCATCGACTGCCGCAGTTGCGTCAACGTCTGCCCTACGGGCATCGACATCCGCAACGGGCTGCAGATGGAGTGCATCGGTTGCACGAACTGCGTCGATGCCTGCGATTCGATCATGCAGCAGATCGGCCGGCCCGAGGGGCTCGTGCGTTACGACTCCTACCGCGGCTTCCGCGGCGAGAAACGGCGCTTCGTGCGGCCGCGCCTGTTCCTCTACGCCATCCTCGCTCTGGTCGGCCTGGCGGTCTTCAGCTTCACCGCCTCCAAGCGCACGTCCTTCGAGGTCACGATCCTGCGCGCGCGCGGGATGCCCTACACGATCGAGAACGAGCGCATCCAGAACCTGTTCACGATCCACCTGCAGAACAAGTCACCCAAGACAGCCGAGTACACGCTCGCGCCGGCGGAACCCACGAGCGGCCAACCGGCGATCGAGTGGAAGCTCTCCTCCACCGAACTCGAGATCGAGAGCCTGGGGGAGGTGAAGATCCCGATCTTCGCCTTCGTTCCGCGCGCCGAATTCAAGCAGCCCATCCCTTGTCGCCTGCTCGTGACGGACAAGACGACAGGCGAATCCCAGACCATCGAACTCCACTTCCAGGGCCCCTGAGCATGCGTTCCTTCTTCACCAAGCGTCCCTGGATGTGGATCGTGGTCCTGCTCGGTGCGATGGTCCTCGCGAATATCGTCTTCGTCGTGATCAGCGTCAGGCACCCGGCCACACCCGTCGGTTGACTCGGGCGGGGACATTGCACCAAAGTGCAGGTCGGGGGTCCGGAAGCCCGAGAATGCGCCCGAATCGGTGGCGCGCACCGGATTCGCGCGGCACACCGCGCGCCGCGGGGGGTGGACTGCACGATTCGAGTGGAGCATACTGACGTCGTCGGCACAGTGATGACTGACTCGCAGCAGTCGCGTACTCGTGTCCGATTCCATCCGTACCATCGAATGCGAATCATCCACTCCATCGGACACCGGGCGCGCGCGCGCATGCTGCCGACCATGTCGAACGGATTGCCGAGCTGGAAAAATGCTCCAGGCGATCGCTGGATGACGTTTCGTTTGCATGGGTACGGACAGCCGGATGCTCCGTTCGGAGCTCGGCGTTCCCCCGGATTGGACGGCGACGAGACGACTCCCGCCCGCTCGGCCCGGCCGAGACGGCGCGCCTCGTGTGCGCTCGCAATCCCTCCCCTCCCCGCTACAGACGAATACCGGAACGTGCGTGCGAACCACTCTCGTCGCCGCACTCCCGAATCGAAGCCGAACCCCTGACCATGGCCAACCATCCGAATCGCACACGTCGTTCCGAAGAGGAACGAATCGCCGCCCTCGAAAAGCAGATCGCGGACCTGAAGTCTCGCGCCGAGCGCAAGAAGGCCCGCACGAACCCCGCAGTCCGGCATACCGTCGCGGCCCTGCGCGCGATCGACAAGGCGCTCTCGTCCACGCAGGACGGAACCGTGCGCAACGCCCTCGACGAGGCGCGCGCGACGCTCAGTGCCTGCCTGGCGGTCCAGGGCGTCGTGCCCGCCGCGGGTTCGCGCGCGGTGTCGCGCGGCGCGGGCGGTCGGCGCAGCAGCGCCGATGTCGCCGACCTCGCAGGCGCGCTGCTCTCGCATCTTGAGCAGCACCCTGGCCAGCGTGGCGAGCAGATCGCCGCGGCCCTCGACACCGACACGCGCACGATCCGACTTCCGCTGAAGAAGCTGATCGAGGAGCGCAAGGTGAAGACCAAGGGCGTCGCACGCGGGACGAGCTATCACCTCGTCTGAGCGGGTGCGCGGCGGCTACCCGATCCGCGCATAGGCGCGGACCGGGAAGGTCCCGAAGGCTTTCACCTTCACGGGCACGGCGCTGAAGCGGAAGCCTTCACGCGGCAAGTCGGCCAGGTTCGTGAGGTGCTCTGCGATCGGGATCTCCGCGCCCAGCAGCAGCGTGTGCGCGGGGCGCGCGAGGTCCTGCGTGTCGTCGATGTTGTACGAATCGATGCCGACAAGCTTCGCGCCGCGCGCCACGAGCAGTTCCGCCGCGGCGCGCGTCACGAAGGGGTGGCCTTCGAAGTAGGTCTCGGTCGCGTAGTGCCGCGACCAATGCGTGCGCACGAGCACAGCGCGTCCGGCGAGGTCCAGTTTCGCGAGTGCGCTCGCCTCGAGCGCGCGCGCGCCGCGCGGGAGATCGACCACGACGGCGTCGAGCTCCGCGAGCGACTCCAGCGGCAGCTGCGCGAGGTCCTTGCCGTTCGCGAAGCGGTGGAAGGGCGAGTCGACGTAGGTGCCGGTGTTGGCGACCATCTCGATCTTCCCGATCGCGAACTCCGTCCCCGGCGCGTAGTGCGCGCGCGAGTTCTCGCGCGAGAGGAAGTCGCAGATCACGGGCGCGGGCAGGCCCTTGTAGGTGACGACGCCGTGCTCGACGGCGTGCGAGAGATCGAGGAAGCGTGCGCTCATTCCCCGAGCATCGGCTTGCGACGGCTCGTTGCCAAGAGTTTCCAGATCTCGAACCAGGCGAGCGCGAGGAAGCCGGCGAGCAGCGCGAGCCCAAGATCCAGCGCCGCGACCGGCCCGAAGTGGAACAGCCCGCGCAGGAAGGGGACCTCGAGCACGAGCACGAGCATCGCGCTCGCGCCGAGGATCACGATCCAGGAGGCGAGATTGCGCGTGAGGAGCGTCGCGAACAGACTGCGCTCCCAGGAGCGGTTGACCAGGATCAGTGCGACGTTGCCCGCGATCAGCGCCGAGAAGGCCAGCGCGCGCCCGCTCTCTTGCGAACCCGAGTTCTTCCAGCCGAAGTAGAAAGCGCCGAGCGCGACCGTGAGCAGGCTCGCGCCCTGCAAGAGCGACATCGCGAGCAGCCTGCGCGTGAAGAGGCGCGCGTCGCGCTTGCGCGGCGGCCGGCGCATGCTGCCCGGTTCCTCGAGTTCGGCCTCGAAGGCGATCGAGCACGCGGGATCGATCACGAGCTCCAGGAACACGATGTGCACAGGGAAGAGCACCAGCGGCCAGCCGAGCAGCACGGGCAGGAGCGCCAGGCCGGCGATGGGCACGTGCACCGCGACGACGTAGGCCATGGCGCGGCGCAGGTTGTCGTAGATGCGCCGGCCCAGGCGCACCGCGGCGACGATCGAGCTGAAATCGTCGTCGGTGACGACCAGCGCGGCCGCTTCGCGCGCGACATCGGTTCCACGGCCGCCCATCGCGATGCCGATGTGCGCGGCCTTGAGCGCCGGCGCATCGTTGACACCGTCGCCGGTCATCGCCACGACCTCGCCCTGCGCGCGCAGCGCCTGCACGAGGCGCAGTTTCTGCTCGGGGGCGACGCGCGCGAAGATGTGCAGACCCGGGAGGCGCCGCTCGAGCTCCGCGTCGGAGAGCGCGGTGAGCTCGTAGCCGGTCAACGGCGGCTCGCCCTCGTCCAGACCGATGCTGCGGCCGATCGCGCGCGCCGTCTCGGGCGCGTCGCCCGTGATCATCACCACGCGCACGCCGGCGGCGCGGCACTCGGCCACGGCCGCGGGCACGCCCGCGCGCACCGGATCGGCGAGGCCCACAAGTCCGAGGAACTCGAAGTCGAAGTCGTGCTGGATCTCCGGCAGCTTCTTCGCAGCGAAGAAGGCGCGCGCCACGGCCAGCACGCGCAGCCCGTCGGCGCCCATTGCGGCGACCTGCGCCTGCACGCGCGCGAGCGCAGGGGCATCGAGGTGGCACAGGTCCGCGATCGCCTCGGACGCGCCCTTGGCGGCGACCACCAGGCGCGCGCCATCGGGCGAGCGCCACACGTGCGCCATCGCGAGCAGCGCGGGCGAGAGCGGGTACTCGCGCACGAGTTCCCACTCCTCGTGCAGGTGCTCGGTTCCGCGCAGCGCGTCCTGCCCGAGCGTGTGGAAGGCGCGCTCCATCGGGTCGAAGGGGTCGCGCTGGCTGGCGAGGATCCCGTACTCGACGACCTCGTGCACGGCCTCGGGCAGCGGCTCGGCGCCGAGCGTGTGCAGCGTCGTCCCGGACTGGATGCGCGCGACGCGCATGCGGTTCTCGGTAAGCGTCCCGGTCTTGTCCGTGCACAGCACGGTCGCCGCGCCGAGCGCCTCGATCGCGGGCAGGCGGCGCGCGAGCACGCGGCTCTTCGAGATGCGCCAGGCGCCGATGGCCATGAAGACCGTCAGCACGACCGGGAATTCCTCGGGCAGCACGGCCATCGCGAGCGCGATGCCCGCGAGCAGCCCCTGCAGCCAGCCGTCGCCGCGCAGGCCGTAGAGCAGCACCAGCGCGCCGCACAGCGTGAGGCCGACCAGGGAGATCGTGCGCACGATGCGCGCGACCTCCTGCTGCAGCGGCGTGCGCCCGCTGTCGAGCGAGGCGAGTGCCGTGCCGATGCGGCCCATCTGGGTGCGCTGGCCGGTCGCCTGCACCTGCGCCTGCCCGTGGCCACGCACGACCAGCGTCCCGGCGAAGATCTGCTTCTCGTCGCCGCCCTTCCCGACGGGAACCGATTCGCCGGTCAGCATCGACTCGTCGAGCTCGAGGTGCGCGCCCTCGAGGAGCGCGGCATCCGCCGGCACGCGATCGCCCTCGGCGAGCACCAGCAGGTCGCCGCGCACGACCTCGCGGCCCGCGATGCGCAGCTGCTCGCCGCCGCGCACGACCAGCGCGCGCGGGCTCGACAGGTCTCGCAGCGCCGTCAGTGCACGCTCGGTCTTGCGTTCCTGCACGAGCGTGATCCAGATCACGACCAGCACGAAGAAGAGCAGCGTCAGCGCCTCGGTGCGGTCGCCCAGCAGGAGGTAGATCGTTCCCGCGCCGAGCAGCAAGAGCAGCATGGGCTCGCGCAGCACGGCGAAGGCCGAGCGCCACAGGCTCGGCGGGCGGTCGCGCTCGAGCTCGTTGGGGCCCTCAGTTCGCAGGCGCTCGCGTGCCTCCTCCGCGGAGAGTCCTTGCGGCAGAGTGGGGGAAGACGGCATCGAGCCACGATCCTAGCCCGCCGGCCGCTTCGCTCGGTGCTCGCGCAACGCCGGGACTAGTGCGTAGCATGGCCGCGGTCGAGCCATGATCCTCTCCCACGAGCACGAGTTCATCTTCGTCAAGACGCACAAGACCGCCGGGACGAGCGTCGAGATCGCGCTCTCCGCGGTCTGCGGGCCCGACGACGTGATCACGCCTGTCGCGCCGGAGGACGAGGAGCAGCGCAGCGCGCTCGGCTTCCGCGGACCGCAGAACACGCACGTCGACGGCGTGTTGCGCTACTACAACCACATGTCGGCGCGCACCATCCGCTCGCTCGTCGGCGAGGACGTCTGGAAACGCTACTACAAGTTCTGCTTCGAGCGAAATCCGTGGGACAAGGTAATCTCCTCCTACTACTGGGAGTTCCAGTCCGAGCCGCGGCCGACACTCGCCGAGTTCCTGCGCTCGAACAAGGCGCGCGCGGCGAGCAGCTTCCAGCTCTACTCGCACGAGGGTGCCGTGCTCGTCGACCGCGTGTGCCTGTACGAGGACATGGCGCGCGAGCTCGAGGCGCTGCGCCAGCGGCTCGAGCTGCCGCAGCTGCCCGAGCTCCCGCGCGCGAAGTCGCGCTTCCGCGCGGACCGGCGGCACTACTCGGAGGTCCTCGGCCCCGAGGAGCAGGAGGCCGTCGCGCAGCTCTTTGCGCGCGAGATCGCGCTGCTGCACTACCGCTTCGAACCGGCCGTCTCTAGGTAGCCGAAGCGCTCGAGCCCCTCGCGCGCGCAGCCCTCGACCAGCGCGAGCTGCTCCGCGGAGAAGGTCTTGCGCCACTTGTCGTTGCGGTTCTCAATCTTCGGCAGCGCCGCGAGATGTTCGGGCAGGACCTCGAGGCCGGCCCAGCGCCAGACGCGCTCCGCGATCGCGGGCATCTGCGTCTCGAGCTCCTCGTAGCGCAGCTCGAGGAACTGCGCGCCGTAGCGCGCGCCCTCGGTCGAGGCGTAGAGCACGCTGTCGTTCCACATCCAGGCCAGCTGCTCGAGCAGCGGCCGGTCGAGCAATTCACGCCAGCCGCGCGGCCGCATGTAGCCGCCGAAGGGCCGCGCACGCTCGGCCTTCTTCGAGGCGCTGGTGAAGTTGCTGCACACGGCGGCGCGGCCGTCGCGCACGATGTGGATCAGGAGCGCCTCGGGGAAGATGCGCATCAGGTAGTGGATGCGCAGCGTGTTCTCGGGGTGCTTGTTGAGCACGACCTTCGCGCCCGTGATGCGCTGGTACCAGGCGAAGTTGCCGCGCAGCCGCCGCCGGTCGCGCCCACGCGCATCGGAAGCGTCGCGGAAGGTGTCGCCCTCGCGGCTGTGGAACTTGGGGTCCCAGAGCACGCGCGCTTCGGAGCGGTTCTCGACTTCGGGATGCGAGCCGAGCGCGTCGCCGAGGATCGTCGTGCCCGAGTTGGGCGAGCCCACGCACAGGATCGGCGCGTGCAAGGGCCCGAAGACCCCGAGCGAGCCGAGCGTGCCGCGCAGCTCGTGGTTCAGATTGCGGAAGAACCCGCGCAGCGGTTTGGAGGGGACTCCCATGTCGGGCTGACATCCTAGCCTGGAGGGCGGATAGACTGCTCGGCATGTTCCGTACCCTCCTCGGCACCGCGTTCCTCGTCCTGGCGTCCGCCCTGCTCGTCTCCGCCGCGCAGAAACCCGCGCGCGACGATTCCGCGGCTGAGAAGCTCGGCTGGCGTCTCGGCGTGCAGGCCTGGACCTTCCGCGACCGCACGGCCTTCGAGGCGATCGACACCGCTGCGAGACTCGGCCTCAAGTACATCGAGCTCTACCCCGGCCAGAGCTTCAGCCCCGAACACAAGGACCTGAAAGTCGACACCGATCTCACCGACGAGCAGCGCGTCGAGCTGCTCAAGAAGCTCGCCAGCGCGCACGTCAAGGCCGTCAGCTTCGGTGTCGTCGGCTTCAGCAAGGACGAGCAGGAGGCGCGCAAGCTGTTCGACTTCGCGAAGGCGCTGGGACTGGAGAACATCAGCTGCGAACCCGAGGAAGGCGCGTGCGCACTGGTCGACAAGCTCTGCAACGAGTACGGCATCCGCGCCGCGATCCACGACCACCCCAAGCCGAGCCACTACTGGGACCCGCAGATCGTGCTCGACGCCGTGAAGGACTGCTCGCCGAAGATCGGCTCGTGCGCCGACACCGGACACTGGAAGCGCTCGGGCCTCGTGCCGGTCGAGTGCCTGAAGAAGCTCGAAGGCCGCGTGATCGAATCGCACTTCAAGGACATCGCCGACGGCGTCGATCAGCCCTGGGGCACGGGCCAGTGCGATGCGCGCGGGCTGCTCGCCGAGTTCAAGCGCCAGGGCTTTCGCGGCCTGATCGACATCGAGTACGAGGATGGCGCGGGCGAAGTTCTGGAGCAGAACGTCGCCAAGTGCATCGAGTTCTTCGACAAGACGGCCCGCGAATTGTCGAAGTAGCCCCCGCGGCGGGGGAAGGCGCTAGAGTGGAGGGTCCACACCGAGGAGGTGTCGCATGACTCGCTATGACGTCGCGGTTCTCTCGCTCCGGATCCTTGCGGTCGCAGTTTTCGTGCAGGCGCTCATGGGCGTGGCTGCGGTGATCGGGATCTTGAACGGGCCCTGGACCGAGCCCGTCTCGGTGCTGCCCTGGGCGATTCCGGTCGGGGTGCTCTTCTGCCTGGGAGCGCTGCTCTACTGGATGGCTCCCGCCCTCGGCCGCAGGTTGTTCGCCGGCGATGAGCCGATCAGCACCGCGAACCGGCCCGAGATCGGCGCGATCGCGCTGCAGGTGTGCGGCGTGCTGTGCTTCACCGGATCGCTTTCGGGGCTTCGCTCTGCGCTCGACGCGCACGCGGCGTCGAATGGCATCGGGCTCGCCGCCTCGGGCTTCGAGTGCGCGTCCGGGCTCGTGCTGTTCTTCGCGGCACGGCCGCTTTCGAGGTTGCTCTTCGGCGCTGCCGTGAATCCGCTCTCGAAGTCGCTGCTCGCGCACCTGCAGGCGGTGACGTTCTCGGTGCTCGGGATCTGGCTCTGCGTGAGCTCGTTGTCCGACTTCGCGGTGAGCGTGCGCGATCGCATCGAGTTCGGTGCGTGGGGGCGCGAAGTGTGGGCCAGCGGGGCGACGCTCGTGTTGGGCTTTGCGCTCTTCCTGGGCGGCGCGGGCCTCTCGGTGTTCTGGTCCTGGGTGCGGCACGCCGGTTTGAGCCCGCGTTCGAGCGAGCGCTAGGGCCGGGCGTCGCGCACGCAGCGGAAGCCGACGTGGTTGGCCGCGCTGTCGGGCGTGCAGGCCATGCGCGCTGACGGGCGGTAGCTCGCGCAGTAGCACGCGTTGCACAGGAACGAGCCGCCGCGCTGCACGCGCTCGATCGAGCCCGGCGAATACGTGTCCGCGCACCACTCCCACACGTTGCCGATCATGTCGGAGAGGCCGTAGCCGTTGGGAGGGAAGCTCCCGACCGGCGCGACGCGCTCGAAGCCGTCGTCGAGCGTGTCGTGCGAGGGGAACTGGCCCTGGTAGAGGTTCGCCGCGTGCACGCCGCCCGGAACGAGTTTGTCGCCTTTCCAGGCGTAGCGTCCGTCCTCGAGGCCGCCGCGCGCGGCGAATTCCCATTCGGTCTCGCTCGGCAGGCGCTTGTCACACCACCTCGCGTAGGCGAGGGCGTCGTCCCACGAGACCTGCACGACGGGCTCGCGGTCGTTCGCCGGGCCGAGCGCGCTCTGTGGTCCGAGCGGGTGACGCCAGCACGCGCCGGGAGTCCACTTCCACCAGCGCGAGACATCGTCGAGCGGAACGGGAGCATCCGTGGGCGTGAAGACCAGCGCTCCGGGTACGAGCAGCGCGTCGTCGGGTCTGGGCGTGCCAGGCGGGAGCTCCCGCGCGAGCGCCTGCCAGTCGGGCTTGCGTTCGGCGGTCGTCAGGTAGCCCGTCGCCTCGACGAAGGCGCGGAACTGCGCGTTGGTGACCTCGGTCGCGTCCATCCAGAACGCCTCGACGTGCGCGCGATGACGCGGGAGCTCGTCGGCGCGCGCCTCGGGCCCGACGCCGCCCATCTCGAACTCGCCGCCGGGGACGAACAGCATGCCCGCCGGCGCGGGACCGCCGTCGGCGCTGCAGCCGGCGAGCAGGAGCAGCGCGCCGAGAAGACTCCGGAAGGCCATCGGCGCGGATCGTAGCGTTTTTCGCGAGAGTTCCCCGCCCTTCGTCCATCCTGTTGGCCGACGATGGAAAACGACCGCAGAGTCGAGGAGCTCCTGCGCCACACGCGCTGGATCGAGGCGCTCGCGCAGCGCCTCGTGCGCGATCCCGCCGCCGCGGAGGATCTCGCGCAGTCGGCGTGGGTGATCGCGCTGCGCGCGCAGGATGCCCCGCGCACGAACCTGCGCGGCTGGCTCGGCACGGTGCTGCGCAACCTCGCGCGCGAACGCCAGCGGCGCGAGGCCGCGCGGCCGGCGGTCGAGGGCACCGCCGCGCGCGGCGAGGAGCTGCCCTCGGCCGGCGAGCTGCTGGCCCGCGCCGAGGCCGAACGACGCCTGGTGGAGATCGTGACGCAGCTCGACGATCCGCACCGCAGCATCCTGCTGCTGCGCTACTTCGAGGGCCTCGCGCCGGCCGAGATCGCGCGCCGCGAGGGTGTCGAGCTCGCCTCCGTCACGCACCGCATCACGCGCGCGCACTCGCGGCTGCGCGAAAAACTGCGCGAGCGCGATGGCGGGGCCGGCTGGCTCGCGGCGCTCGCCCCGATCCTCAGAGTTCCCGCGCCGCAGGGCGCCCTTCCGATCTGGAGTCTGTGCATGTCCGCCGCTCTGAAAATCGCATTGCCGCTCGTGCTGCTCGCCGGTGCCGCGCTCCTGTGGTCCCGTTCCGGCTCCACTCCCGCGATCGAGCCCGTGCACGCCCCGCTCGCGGGCGCGCAGACGGCCGTGGAGACCGAGAGCGCCAGCACGGACACGCAGCGCACGCCGCAAGTACTGCAAGAGAACGCGCCGTACGTGTCTGTGCCGAACGCCGAGTCGGCGGCCCCCGAGGTCGGCCGCATCCGCGGGCGCGTCTACCGCCCCGATGGCCAACTCACGAGCGGCCGGCGCGTGCGCCTCGTCGACATGGCGCCGGTGCACGCCAAGGGACAGGGCGAGCTGTGGGCGGTGTGCAACGAACTCGGTGCGTTCGAGCGCAGCGATCTCGAGCCCGGCGTGTGGTCGGTCTCGACTTGGCCCGACGAAGCCGAGCTCAAGGCGGCCGGCATCCCGTTCGAAGGCACGCTCGAGGGCATGTCCTTCCTCGCCGAGCGCACGCTCGAACTCGCAGCGGGCGCGGACATCGAGCTCGAGCTCGGCGCGCCGCCCGAGCACCCGATCCACGTGCACGGCGCCGTGCTCGCGGACGGAAAGCAGCGCAAGCCCTTCGCGGTCCAGTGGCTGCCCGCAGGCGAGGGCATCTACGACCTCAAGAAGAATGCGCGCGTGACGCCCGAGGGAGGCTACGAGACGACGCTCGAGAAGCCTGGCACGTACTACGTCACCGCGATCCTGGAGGACGCGCGGCCGCAGTGGACCGTCGAGATCCCGCAGACGAGCGATCTCGCGCTCGACTTCGCGGTCGAGCCCTTCGTCCTCGAGGGGCGCGTGGTGCAGTCCGGCGATCTGCCCGTCGCGCACGCGACCGTCGAACTCTCCGTGCGCGGCGGCCGGCGCGCGCCGCTGATCCTGTCTTCGATGGGGTTCAACGCGACGACGGACGAACAGGGGCGCTTCCGATTCGCGGGCCTGCCCGACGCACAGTACTGCGTGCACGCCTACGGCGGCGAACTCGGCGCCGCGGCCTCGGGCGTCGTGCGCCCGACGCGTGCAGGCGAGCGGCGCGAGGTCGTGATCGCGCTGGAGGCAGGCATCCGCGTCCCCGTGAGCGTGCACGACGCGGCCGGCAAGGAGAAGTTCGCCTCGGTCTTCGTCTTCGACGCGAACGGAGAAGCGCTCAATCCCGCGAGCGGCCAGACGCTCGGCAAGGCGAAGGAGAAGACGCTCATCCCGCTCGCGCCCGGCCGCTACAGCGTCGTCGCCGCGGCAGGGCTGCTCTGGTCCTCGCCGCGCTTCGTCGAGGTCAGGAGCGGCGAGACGCCGGAGCCGATCGACTTGCAGGTCGAACCCGCCGCGGCGCTCGAGATCGACGCGACGCACGTCAGTGGCGCGCTGCTCGAGGTCGCCGACGAAGCGGGCCGCAACTTCGGGAGTCTGATCGACCGTGCGCGCTTCAACCGCGCCGTCGAGCGCAGCTTCGACGAGGACCGTCCGCTGCTGCGGCTGCCGGCGGGGAACTACACCATCCTCGCTCAGGGACTCGAGGGCGTGCTCGCGCGCGCAAAGGTCGGGCTCGCCAGCGGCGAGAGCAGAAGCCTCTCGCTGAATCCTTGAGAGAGTCGACTCAGCGCGGCTGCTCGGGGAGCTTCATGCACTCGACCCGCCGGCTGCCGCGCGCGGCGTGGCTGAACCCGGCCGAGAGGCTGCCGCCCACGACGCAGACCTCGTCCCCGAGCAGCACGGCGCGCGCGTAGTTGCGCGCGGTCGGCAGGTGCGTCGCGACCTTCCAGGTGTTGCTCGCGCGGTCGAGGCGCAGCACCTCGTCGAGGCAGCTCTCGCGCTTCTGCGACTCGCCGCCGAAGACCCACAGCGTGTCGCGGTAGACGAGCGCGCCGGCGGTGCCGCGCGGCTCGATCGCCGGGCCGGCGCTCCACTTGTCGGTGTTGACATCCCACAGGTAGACCTCGCCGAAGTCGTCGGGGCCGCTGCGGCCGCCGATGGCCCAGATCTTCCCGTCGAAAGAGACTGCGGCGGGACTGCCCTCGGAGCGCGGCAAGGGCGCGCACTTTGACCACTTGTCGCTCGTCGGATCGTACTCGTCGTGGTCGGCGAGCGTCGAGACCGAGTTGCCGCCGCCCAGGACGTGGATACGGCCGTCGTGGACGAGCGCCGCGTGTCCGCCGCGCGGCGCCGGGAGCGGCGCAGCTTGGCTCCACGTGTGCGTGTCGAGGTCGTACACGTGCACCGCGTCGGTGGGCACGTTGGTGAGCAGGTCGAAGCCGCCGATCACGTAGAGCCGCCTCCCGAGGATCGCAGCGGCCGGCGCGTTGAGACCGCCGCCTGGCAGCTTCGTCTCGACGCTCCAATTCTCACCGTCGAAGCGCTCGACCTCCAGCACGGGGCTCGGCTGCGCCTTGGCCTCGTCCGCGCCGGTGCCCCCGAGCGCGTAGACGAGCTTGCCGGTGCCGACGACCGCGTGCGCCGAGCGCGCGTGCAGCATCGGCGCGCTCGTGCGCCAGGTCGGGGCGGGGTCCTCGGGCGCGAACAGGGCGCTTAGGGGCAGGAGCAGGGAGGCGAGAATCGTCGGCATGTGCGCAGCCTAGCGCCCGCGCGCCGCTGCGGGTGCAGCGCGCGGCCGCTCGATGCGCTTCTTGCCCGAGTCCTACGCGGACGCGCGCTGGCCGCGACTCGGGCTCGTCCTGGCGGCTCGCTCGCGCTGCAGCGAACTGCGGAAGCGCTCGAGGTCCGGCGGCGAGAAGAGCCTCACTGCGCCACCGCACAGGAAGCAGTGCGCCTCGCGCGGCGACTGGAGATAGTGGACGTAGCGCTTGCAGGCGCGGCAGTAGCGACGGTCTTCGTAGAAATTGCTCGTGGCCATGCATCCGGGTGTAGGCCGGCGGCGAGAAGAGTCGGCAAAGGAACGGCGCGCGTCGCGTGGAACCCGGCGTCCTCGCAGTCGGGGTGTGCAGGGGGCTAGAATTCCCCGCCCCGCGTTGAAACTCTTCCTCTACATCCAGTACGAGCTGATCGTCGACTTCGCCTTCGCGGTCGGTGGCATGCTCGTGCTCTCGCTCCCGGGCGCGGCGGTCTCGGCGGTCAACCGTCTCGCGGGCGTCGACGCGAGCGTGCTGCTCTCGTTCCTGCCCTACCTGCTCGCGAACCTGCTGCCCTACCTGCTGCCACTGGGCTTCCTGCTGGCGCTAGTCGTGTGCTACGGCCGGCTCGCCGCGGACAACGAGTGGACCGCGATGCGCATGGCAGGCGTCCATCCGCTGCGCCTGGTGCTGCCTGCGCTCCCGTTGTGCATTGGCCTGGGAGTGCTCTCGCTGTGGTTCTGCGCCGAGGGCCAGCCGGAGGTGCGCACGTTGCAGGAGAAGACCGCGATTTCCGCGCTGCGGCGCACGATCACGAACCTCAGCCCGGGCCGCACCGAGCTGCACCTGGGCAAGTTCAGCCTGATCGCGGGCTACCGCGAGGGCAACGACTTCCTGCGCGCGGTGATCCACGTGCCGGCGATGAACGGTCATCCGGCGCAAACGCTGCGCGCGCAGCGCGTGCGCATGGGCTTCTCGGGCGAGGTGATGCTCGTGCAGCTCCAGCAGGCGCACATCGTCCACGGCGAACTGGACGTGACCAACGCCAACCCGACCTTCCGCCTCGACCTGAAGGAGCTGCAGCAGCACTCGGACAAGAACTACCGCTCGCTGCGCTACCGCCGCTCGAGCGACATCTGGGAGGAGCTCTCGACCGCGAAGCTCGATCCACAGAAGGCCGACGTGATGCGCTTCGAGGTGCACCAGCGCAACGCGGTCGCCTCGATCTACTTCGTCTACCTGATGCTCGGACTGCCCCTGGGGCTGCTGCTCGGCCGCGGCAAGCAGCTCGGCGCGCTGGCGCTGGCGGTGGGGGTGGCGCTGCTCTACTACGTGCTCGCGATGCGCCTGGGCCAGGAGCTCGCGACCAACAACCTCATGCCGCCAATCCTGTGCGCGTGGACGGTCAATGCACTCGGGATGGGTGCTGGCGCCTGGCTGATGCGGAAGGCCTTCCGCCAGTGAGCCGCGGCCTGAAGATCGGCGGACACCTCGACCGCTACGTCGGGCGGCTGTACTTCGCGTCGTACGCGACGGCCTTCATGGTCATGATCGGGCTGTTCCTGATCCTCGACATGGCGTCGAACCTCGACGACTACCTGCGCACGTGGAAGGACGGCGGCACGGCACCGATCGGCCTGGTGGTGCGCTACTACCTGCTCAACATCCCCTTCGTGTTCCTGCAGGTCGGTCCCTTCGTGACGCTCGTCGCGGGGCTCTACACCGGATCGCGGCTGCTGAAGCACAGCGAGGTCACCGCCGCGCTCGGGGCGGGTGTCGGCACGCACCGCCTGCTCGCGCCGGTGTTCCTCGGCTCGGTCGCCTGTGGCGCGCTGATGTTCGGTCTGCGCGAGCTCGCCAGCACGCCGCTCGGCCGCCAGCGCGATGCGGCCAAGTACGTGCTCGAGCACGAGCGCTACGACGAGGTCTACAACGAGCTCTGGCTGCGCGACCTCAACCAGAATCTGGTGCACATCGGCGAATTCCGCCCGCTCGCTGGAACGCCGCCCGCGCCCGAAATCCGCGCGCTGCAGACGACGCCGCTGCCGACCAATACCGAGCACACCACGATCATCGAGGCCGACGGGGCGCGCTACGAGACGCGCAACGGGGTCACCGCCTGGTGGCTGCAGAACGGCTGGGTGCGCGACGTGCTCCAGAACGTGGACAAGCAGAAGGTCGTCGACCGGTTGCAGGGCTTCGAGTTCACGCCCGGGCTCGTGCTGGCCGCCAACCGCGCGACGGAGAACCCCACGGAGCTCTCGTACCGCGAGGCGCGCGAGCTCTCGCGCCGCGATCCGGACGACCGGCGCTACCGCATGCTGATGCAGTACGACTTCGCCTTCCCGCTCTCGAACGTCGTGCTGCTGTGCATCGGGCTGCCGTACCTGATGCGCCGCTCGCGCGGCAAGCCGATCGAGGGCGTGATCGCGGGCTCGGTCCTGTGCATCTTCTACTTCGCGACCGATTTCGTGATGAAGAACCTGGGACTGCAGGGCGAGCTGGATCCGTACCTCGCCGCATGGCTGCCGATCGTCGCCTTCGGCAGTCTGGGGATCGCGTCCTACGTGACGATGGATTCGTGAGCGCCTTGAACCAGCACAGTGCGCCGGCGAGCGGGCCGAGCGCGGCCGCGCGCGGCGTGTTCCTCTTCGCCCTGGGGTTGTGCGTGTTCACGCTGCTCTCGCTGCGCATGCCGCTCGCCTCGGAGGTGCGTTACATCGAGTCCGCGCGCGAGATGACCGAGCGCGGCGACTGGGTCGTGCCGACGCTGGGCTACGTCCCGTACTTCGAGAAGCCGATCCTGCTGTACTGGCTGGGAGCCGCGAGCCAGCTCGTGCTTGGGAGTTCGGGCGTCGCACAGCGGCTGCCCTCGATCCTCGCCGCGACGCTGAGCCTGATGGTCAGCTGGGCCTTCGCACGGCGGCTGCTGGGGGAGCGCGGCGGGATGCAGGCCTCGCTCCTGGTGCTCGGCTCGGGCTACTTTCTCGTGCTCGGCTCGGTGCTCACGACCGACACGCTCTTCGCCGCTTGCCTGTGGAGCGCGTGGTACGCCTGGTGGCGCTCGCGCAGCGGCGGCGGGAGCCTGTGGACCTGGCTCTACTGCATTGCCGCCGCGCTGGGCTTCATGACCAAGGGACCGTTGGCGTGGATCCTCGTCGGCGGATCGATCGCGACCTTCGAGTTCTGCCGCCAGCGTCGGCCGCGCGGCAGCTCGCTCGCGGGCGGACTGCTGCGGCGCGCGTGGAGCGGAGGCTTCACGGCGCTGCGCACCGGACACGTGCCGCTGCTCGTCGGCGTGACCGTCGCGCTCAACCTGCCCTGGACGCTGGCCGTGTTTCGCCGCGATCCGCGCTTCCTCGAGTTCTTCTACGTGCGCGAGAACTTCAAGGCTTTCTTCGATGGCAACGTGCACCACACGCAAGGGGCGTTCTACTACGTCGGCGTGCTGCTCGTGGCCTTCACGCCCTGGTCGGTCCCCTGCGCGCTGGGGATGATCACGGCGCTGCGCGAGCGCATCAGCGCCGCCTGGCGTGGGCCGCCCGCGGACGAAGTGCCCGGCGGAGGCGACGATCTGCGCCGCTACCTGGGCGCGATCGTGCTCTTCACGCTGGCCTTCCTGCAGGTGAGCAGCGCGAAGCTCGCGAGCTACCCGCTGCCGATCCTGCCGGCACTCGCGATCCTGATCGCCGATGTCTGGATGGCGCGCCTCGCGCGGCCGCCGCGCTGGCTGCGCTGGTCGCTGCTCGCCGGCGCGCTGGTCTCGGTCGTCGGCGCGGCGGTCTACCTCTCCGACAAGCTGGATGAGGTGCGCGCCGTGCCCGCGGAGCCGCGCACGCACCTGCTCGTGGTGTTCGGATTCGCCGCAGCCGGGCTGCTCACGGGCGGCGCGCTCGCGCTGCGCGGTCGCTTCTGGCCGGGGATCGCCGCGAGCGGGATCGCGCTGGGTGTGCTGGTCGCCGTCGCGACCGGGCGCATGCAGGAGCTGGGCCTGGGCCGCAACGCGCAGGCTCTGGCGCGCCTGGTGGCCGAGCGCGAGCACGCGGGCGACCTCGTGGTGACGACGGGGCAGTTCGTGCAGGACTACACGCTGCAGCTGACCCTGCACCATCGCGTGGGGCTCGTCGGTCCCGCGCGCGAGCTGGGGATGGGCTACTTCACGGAGGTCACGCGACCCGACGAGCCCGTGCCGCTGAAGCCCTACAGCGTGCGCGCCGAGAACCTGCCCTCGAACGAGTGGCTCTTCACGCGCGAGCGTCTCGTCGGCGAGTTGCGCGGCAAGCGTCGCGTGTGGTTCATCGGCTCGATCAAGGAAGTCGACGCGCTCGTGGCCGAAATCCCGAGTCTGCGCGTGCTCGGCACGGTGGGGGACGCGCGTCTTGCCACCAACGTGGAGTAGCGCGATGAGCCGCACATCGCGCCGCGCCGGGATCGTGCTCCTCTCGCTGGCCATCGCGCTGCTCGCGGCCAACGCCGCGCTGGCGCGCTGGTATCCGCTGCCCGCGCGCATGTACGGGACGGACCCGGAGCTCGTCTACCGGCCGATCCCCAACGCGCGCAGCGTCAAGTCGGTGACCGAGCAGGGCGCGACACGCTGGGTCACGACGCAGATCGACGCGCAGGGCTTCCGCGCGGCGTCCGCGCCCGGCAGCGGGCCCTGCATCGCGGTCTACGGCGACTCCTTCGTCTTCGCCGAGGACGTGCGCACGCAGGACACCTTCGTCGAGCAACTCGGCCTGCAATTCGGCTCGTCGGGCTCCATCCAGACGGTCAACGCTGGCGTGGTGGGCTACGGGCCCGACCAGAGCTGCCTGCGCCTGGAGCAGGAATTCGAGCGCGTGCATCCCGATCTCGTCGTGCTGGTGCTGTGCTCGGCCAACGACTTTGGCGATCTGGTGCGCAACAAGCTCTTCGATCTCGACGGCGCGGGGAAACTCGTGCGCCACGCGGTCGAATTCGCACCCGAGCTGCTGCAGGAGTTCGAGGCCAAGGCGCGCGCCGCGGATGCGCCGGCCCTGCTGCGCGCCTGGCGCAGCTGGCGATCCGAGCGCGAGGAGCGCGCGCGCATCGCCGTTGCGGGAGGCGTGCAGCCGCCCTGGATCGAGTGGTACCTCGCGCAGGGCCAGGACGAGTACAAGGAGTACGTCGTCGAGCACCAGCTCGCGGTGCGCCAGGTCTGGCAGGACTACTACGACGCCGATCTCGCGCTCCATCCCGAGTGGGAGTCCGCGCGCTACAAGCAGCGCCTGATGCGCGCCGTGCTCGAGCGCATGCGCGACGACTGCGCGCGGCGCAAGCTGCCCTTCGCGGTGCTGATCGCGCCCTCGGCCGTGGACCTGTGCCCGCAGAACGAGATCCACGTCGATCCGCGCCAGTACCCGAGCTGGGATCCCGCGCGGCTCACGCGCACGCTGGCGCAGATCCTCGACGAGCTCGGCGTGCCCTCTCTCGATCTCTACGAGCCGTTCCGCGCGGCCGGAGCGGAGCAGCTCTTCATCGGCGGCGGGAACATGCACTGGAATGCGGCGGGCCAGGAGCTCGCGGCGCAGCTCTTCGCGCAGTTCCTGCGCGAGCGCGGAGTCTTCGGCTCACGCTAGGCCGCCCTCGCGCGCTTGCGGCCCAGCAGCGCGGCCAGCGAGAGGCCGAACACGGTCAAGAGCGGTACGCCGAGCATGAATCCGGCCATCACGGCCTGTCCGCGCACCGAGGTCGCGTACATCCCGGCCTTCGAATCGCAGTCGCCGCACACCGTCAGCTCGCAGCGCCGGTCGAGCAACTGATCACCGACGTGCTCGACCCGATACTCAATGCTGGGCAGCGTGCGCGGATCCACGCGCAGCGCGGATGCGAAATCGTACTCGGGTCCGAGCGGCGCCCACTCGCCGCTCCCCGGGGTCACGCGGGCGAGAACGCGCGTGCCGTCCTTCCACTCCCGCAGCGGGCGATCGGTGCGCAGCCACAGCAGCCCCATGCACTCGGCGCCGGGGACGTCCTCCCAGCGCGGCTCCCACGTCCCCGTCTCGCCCTCGCGCAGACGCAACGGCGGGCTGTCTCGGCTCGGCCAGACCGGCGCGGTCGCGAATCGGCTCGCGGAATGCAGCAGGGAAACGACGAACCAGCCCAGGACGATCAACCCGAGCAGCGAGAGCGTGGCGAGGATGCGCGCGAGCATGGCGGCGTGTGTCCCGACAGAGTAGCGCGCGCTCGCGTCCGCCGGACGCGCCGAACCCGCGCCGCTCGTGGGAAGCTGCAGCCGAGCGCGCGGAATGCGTGGAACCGCCGGCGCTCGGGCGCCGTCGATTTCGACTGCGGGGACTAGCACGCCGACCTGACCAGGGATTTCCTCCCAGGCGCGCAGGCTTCCGAGTTGTAACTCTGCACTTCGAATCGCGGGGCTAGCATCGGCGCACCCTTGGCTCCTCCGAAGACATCGAGCGTGACACCATGATGGAACTTGCATTCGTGCTCTGCGCGACGTTCACAGCATTCGCCGCCGAACCGACCGCGCAACATCGCTCAGCCGGCCAGAGCGAGCGCGTCGTCGTGACGGCGAAAGGCGCCTTCCGTCAGCTCACGGAGGAAACCGAGGGAAACACGGTGTTCCAGCCCCTGCAAGGCACCGGATCGCTGTGGACGCGGGACGACAACGGCTTGGGGTGGATTGGGAGCGCTGTCTCGATCGGGAACCACGGCAGCGAGGTCTTCGGCGAGCACAACCTCAACAACCAGCGCGCGGAACTCTTCTCGGCCTTCGATGCGAATCCTCCCAACGCGATCTGGAGCGACCTCGCCGCACTCGGGAGCAGCGGCCACCACGTCGCGTCGGCCGAGTCTGCCAGCCTGGACGTGGCGCTGCACACCTTCCAGGCGGGCACGTCGAACGCCTCGTGCGTGCTCTCGAAGTACACCGCCACCTCGGGCGGCACGCCCGATTGGACCTACACTTTCGCCGCGGGCCTCGAGGGCGCGAACGTGGCCGTCTCGCGCGACGGGTCGCGCATCGTGGCCGCCGCCAGCGACCACACGAACTCTTCGGCGCGCATCGCCGTCTTCGGGCCGGACTCCAACGTTCCGCTCTCGCAGACGACGATCGCGCTCGGCGGCGCGAACAACGGCGTGCGCGGCTTCGACCTCTCGGCCGACGGGAGCACGCTCTACTTCAGCTCCTTCGACACGCCCGTCAATGCCTACATCTTCAACGTTGCGGCGCACAGCGTGGTCTTCACCACGCCGATCAACGCCAGCTTCGACAGCCACGCGATCTCGGGCAACGGTTCGATCTTCGCCTTCGGCAATTTCGGCACTCTCTCGCTCTACGAGAAGATCGGCGGCGTCTACACGCGCACCTACACGCGCAGCGTGCCCGGCACGGTCTACTGCGGCGCGATCGACCTCTCGGACGACGGCTCGACAGCCGCGTTCGGCTGGGCCTCGTACACGACGGCGCTGACGGTGCAGATCGAGGCCCTCGACGTGCCGTCGAAGACGATCACGATGACCGACATGGTCACTTCCACCAGTCCGGGCCTGCAGAACGTGGTCTCGTCCATCGCCTGCTCGGCCAAGGGCGAACGCTTCGCGGTCGGCTTGTGGGGCGACGCGACCGGGCCCGTGGCCGAGGCGCGCGTCTACGCGCGCAACCAGAACGCGCCGATCGTGAGTCTGGACGTCGGCGGGTCGGTCTACGGCGTCGCGATCTCGGCCGACGGCTTTCGCGCCGCATTCAGCAGCAAGTCGATGCACGCCAACCAGCTCGGACACGGCGGCGCGATCGATTTGCTCGGCGTCCACACGCCCTTCACCAGCATGTGCTCCGGCAATGGCTCGCTCGCCACGAGCTGTCCGTGCGGGAACAGCGGCTTGGCCGGACGCGGTTGCGAGAACTCCGCGAGCACCGGCGGCGGCCTGCTGACCGCGTCGGGGGCCGTGGCTCCGGACAGTGTGGTCCTCACGGCCAGCAACGTGACCGGTAGCGAGTTCTCGGTAGTGCTGCAGGGGCGCACCGTCGACCTCTCCGGGGCGGTCTTCGGCGACGGTGTGCGCTGCGTGAGCGGCACGCTCAAGCGCCTCTACGCCAGGAACGCCATCAACGGCACGCTCGTGGCGCCGATTTCGGGCGAACCCTCGATCAGCGCGCGCTCCGCAGCGCTCGGCGACCCGATCGCGAACGGCGAGCACCGTACGTACCAGGTCTACTACCGTGACCCGGCCACGGGCTTTTGCGGGTCCTCGGCCGGCGGCGGCACCTTCAACATCACCAACGCGGTGCGCGTGAACTGGTGAGCGACCGGGGCGCGAGGCCCCGGCGTGAACAGGACTTCGACACGGTTCGCACAGCCGAGATCCGTGGATAGGGATAGGATGGCTCCACTTCGGGAACTCCCCACTGGAATTGAGTGTGAACGCCATGATGAACCCCGTCTTCCTGCTCCTCGTCGGATCGACTCCGAGTCTCCTGCCCGCGCCCGCCATAGCACCCGCTGCGGCAACCGGCCAGCGCGTCGTCGTGACGCCGGAAGGGGCCTTCCTGCGTGCGGACGCGAGCGCCCAGCGCGCGAACGCCCCGCAGGCGATGCAGAGCGCCGGCACGCTCTGGACCGCGCCCGACAACGGCCTCTTGTGGATCGGAAATGCGGTCTCGATCGGCAACCACGGCAGCGAGGTGTTCAGCGAGTACGACCTGAACAACCAGCGCGCGGAGCTCTTCTCGGCCTTCGACACGAACCCGCCGACCGCGCTCTGGACGGACCTCTCGGCCGCGGGGAGTGGTGACGCGCACGTCGCCTCCTCCGAGAACGGCAACGTGCACGTCTCGCTGCACACCTTCAACCAGGGCCAGCCGGGTGCGGCTTGCATCCTCTCGAAGTACACCTCGCTCTCGGGCGGCACGCCCGACTGGACCTACACCTTCCCGACGCTGGCGAACGGGTCGAAGCTCGGCATCTCGCGCGACGGCCAGACGATCGTCGCCGCGGCGAGCGATCCGACCACCTCTTCGGTCGACATCGCCGTGTTCACGCCGGCCTCGAACGTGCCCGTGTCCTTCACCAACTTCCCGCTCGGCGGCGCGAGCAACGGAGTGCGCGGGTTCGACCTCTCGGCCGACGGCAGCACGCTCTACCTCAGCGCCGGCGGAACCCCCGTCAACGCGTACATCTTCGACATCGCCACGCACACCTCGGTCTTCAACACGCCGATCAACGCCAGCTTCGACAGCCACGCGATCTCGGGTGACGGCTCGGTCTTCGCCTTCGGCAACTTCGGCACGATGAACCTCTTCGAGAAGGTGGCCGGCGTGTACACCAACACCTACACGCGCACGCTGCCCGGCTCGAACTACTGCGGCTACATCGACATCTCCGACGACGGCTCGACCGTGGCCTTCGGCTGGACCTTCTACCTCAACTACTTGCCGGTGCAGATCGAGGCCGTCAACGTGGCCACGCACACCGTGACGATGAGCGATCTGGTCACCTCCAGCGCCACGAATCTGCAGAACATCGTCTCGGGCATTTCCTGCTCGGCCGACGGCGAGCACTTCGCGGCGGCCCTTTGGGGCGACGGCAGCGGCCCCGTGGCCGAGGCGCGCCTGTACTCGAAGCACCAGAACGCGCCGGTTGCGACTGCGAACCTGAACGGATCGGTGTTCGGCCTGCAGATCTCGGCCGACGGCGAGCGCGCGGTGTTCGGCAGCAAGTCGGTGCACGCGAACCAGTTCGGCAACGGCGGCGAGCTCGACCTCGTCGGTATTGCGACGCCCTTCACGAACTTCTGCTCCGGCAGCGGCTCGCTCCCGACAGCTTGCCCGTGTGGGAACACCGGGATGCTCGGCCGCGGCTGCCAGAACTCCGCCACGACGGGCGGCGCGCTGCTGACCGCGGCGGGCAACGTGGCGCCCGACACGGTGGTGCTGACCTCGAGCAACGAGCTCCCGCACGCGGTCTCGATCGTGCTGCAGGGCAACAGCGACCTCGTGAACGGTGCTACCTTCGGCGACGGCGTGCGCTGTGTCGGCGGGACTCTGAAGCGCCTGTACATCCACCAGGCCGTGAACGGCACGGTCGTGGCTCCGGTCGCGGGCGACCTGTCGATCACGGCGCGCTCGGCCACGCTCGGCGATCCGATCTCGAGTGGGCAGACGCGCAGCTACCAGGTGTACTATCGCGATCCGACGGTGGCCTTCTGCGCCGCGCCGACGGGGGACACGTTCAACGTGTCCAACGCGGTGCGCGTGAACTGGTGAGAGCCGCCGCCCCGTCCCACCCGGCGCGGGTGTGACGGCTGGCGCAACACACGGTTGCAAAGGGGGGGTAGACTCGGTTCGTCCAGGACCGAGGTTGCCCCCCCTATGAATTCCTTGTTCGTTCTCCTGCAGCTCGGCGCGGCGAGTGCTTCCGCGCAGCTTCCTCCTCCGGCCCAACGCGTCGTCGTGACGAGCGAGGGTGCATTCGTACGCGAAGCGCCCTCGGTGAGCGTGCCCGGCGGGCCGCAGCCGATGCAGAGCGCGGGAACGCTCTGGACGCGCACCGACGGCGGATGGGGCTGGATCGGCGAGTCCGTCTCGATCGGCAACCACGCGAGCGAGGTCTTCGCGGAGCCCGAGTACCAGAGCCAGCGGGCGGAGCTCTACTCGGCCTTCGACGCGAACCCGCCGACCGCCCTGTGGAGCGACACGAACCTGCCGAACACGGACGCGCACCACGTCGCGTCCGCGGACGACGCCGGGATCCACGTCTCGATGCGCGTCTACGGCTACGCGAGCCCGACGCCCTACTTCCAGCTCTCCAAGTACAGCTCGCTCTCGGCCGGAGCGCCCGACTGGACCTACGCGTTCCCGACGCACGTGGCGGCCTTCAGCTCGCGCGTCGCGATCTCGCGCGACGGCCAGACGATCGTCGCGGGCGCGTGCAACTCGACCACATCGACGCTCGACATCGCGGTCTTCCACCCCGACTCGAACGTGCCGGTCTCGTTCACGTCGATGCCGCTCAGCGGCACCAACAACTTCGTGCGCGCCTTCGATCTCTCGGCCGACGGCAGCACGCTCTACGTCGCCGACTACGGCAACGGGCCGACGCCGCCCTTGGCGCGCATCTGGGACGTCGCCAGCCACAGCCAGGTCTTCAGCACCCCGATCGGCGCGACCTTCGACAGCCACGGCATCTCGGGCGACGGCTCGGTCTTCGCGTACGGCCTGTGGAGCCAGCTGGTCGTGTGGAAGAAGGTCGCCGGCGTGTACACGAACATCGCCTCGCACAGCGGACCGGGCTCGAGCTACATCGGCTACCTCGACGTGTCGGACGACGGCTCCACGATCGCCTACGGCACCACGTTCTACCTCGGCTACCAGCAGGTACTGATCGAGTGCTTCGACGTCGCCAGCCAGAGCGTGACGATGTCGGAGACGGTCACTTCGGCCGTGCCCGCGCTGCAGAACATCGTCTCGGGCGTGTCGATCTCGGCGGATGGCGAGCGCTTCGCCGTGGGCCTATGGGGCGACGGCAGCGGCCCGGTCGCGGAGGCGCGCCTGTATTCGAAGCACCAGAACGCGCCGATCGTGACCAGGAATCTCGCGGGCTCCGTTTTCGGCCTGGACATTTCGGGCGACGGTCAGCGCGCGGCGTTTGCCAGCCACAACATCCACGCGAACATCTCTCCCAGTGGCGGCGAGATCGATCTGCTCGGCGACGCGACGCCGTTCACGAACTTCTGCTTCGGCAACGGCTCGCTCTCGACGGCCTGCCCGTGCGGGAACAACGGTTTGCTCGGCCGAGGTTGCGAGAACTCCGCCACGACGGGTGGCGCGCTGCTCAGCGCGACGGGCGGCGTCGCGCCGGATACGGTGGTGCTGAGCTCGAGCAGCGAACTCCCGCACGCGATCTCGATCGTGCTGCAGGGCAACTCGGACCTCTTGAACGGCGCGACCTTCGGCGACGGCGTGCGCTGCGTCGGCGGTTCCTTGAAGCGTCTGTACATCCACCAGGCGGTGAACGGCACGGCAGTCGCGCCCTTTGCGGGGGATTTGTCGATCAGCGCGCGCTCGGCCGCGCTCGGCGATCCGATCTCGAGCGGCCAGACGCGCAGCTACCAGGTGTACTACCGCGATCCGGCTGTCGTCTTCTGCGCCGCACCGGCGGGGGACACGTTCAACGTGTCGAACGCGGTGCGCGTGAGCTGGTGAGCGCGGGCGGCGTCACTACTTTGCGAGCTTGCGCATCTCCGCCAGCCACGCGTCGTAGCTCTGCCACTCGTTGATCTTCGTGACGCCCGAGGCGCGCGCGATGCGGTCGAAGCGCTCGAGCAGCGCAGCGCTCGGTGTGTGCGCGAGCTCGACGTACAGGATCGGCAGTCGCGCCGTCTCGACACGCGCCAGGACGGCGGGTTTGAAGTGCACGGCGTCCTCGGCCTGGTCGAAGAGCTCGTCCGAGCGCTTCAGCGTGGCCTCGTCGAAGAGCGGGGAATCCGGCCCGGCCCAGATGTTGAAGTGGATCGTCTGCTGCGCCGCGCGGTCGTGCAGCAGGCGGATGTACTGCGCCAGCGGCCGCTGCGCGTCCTCGTAGTAGCCCGCGAGGAACTCGCTGATCGCCTTCTCGGTGTCGTACTCGGGGTTCCAGAGCGCCTTCGCCAGGATCCAGGTGCGCAGCTCGGCGAACTCGCCGCCGGGTGTGAAGTAGTCGGCCTCTTCGTAGACGCCCTTGACGCCGTTCTTCACGAAGGTGCGCAGGTTGGGCGCGATCGAGGTGAGGTTGGGGAAGGGCATGATCGAGTGCGAGTAGTCGATCACGTAGTCCCAGACGTAGAGGCGCTGCGAGCGCGCGCTCCATTCGCCCAGGTCGTAGACGAACTTCGCGTTGGCCTCGTCGAGAGCCGCGGGCGAGTCGAGCGGGTGGGCGAAGCAGCACTCGATCGAGCACAGGCGCACGATCACGTTGGCCAGCGGCTTCACCTTCTCCGGCGGCTTGCGCGTGAACTGGTAGGCGAGCGTGTCGATGGCCTTGCCTGGGAATTCCTTGCCCAGCGCCGCGGCGATCGCGTTCACGAAGCGCAGGTAGGGCCCGCTCCAGGCCTGACCCTCCTCCTCGAAGACTCGTTTGCAGTCCGCACACTCGCAGGGCTGGAAGCAGTCGTTCTGCGACACGGAGAAAATCGCCGCGCCGGGGGCCGCCTTCATCCAGCCGCGCACGACCTCGATCGCGCGCGCCAGCACCTCGGGGTTGGTGACGCACAGCTGCGCGTTCTCGGCCGTGCGCTTGCCGTCGACCTGCGAGAACCAGTCGGGATGCGCGGCGAACTCGGAGGGCGGAACGATCTCGTTGAAGGTGTGGACGAAGTGGCTGTAGTCGAGCTTGCCGCCGCGCGCGGCGTCGATGCGTGTCTGCGTGCCGTTCAGGTGGTTGCGCACGGCCCAGTCGCCATCGCGCGAGTTCGGGTAGTCGGTGGCGCGGTATTCGAGCGGCGGCACGAAGCGCAGATCGCCTGTGGGAACGACGGGGAAGCGAGCTTCGGGATGTGCGCGACCTCGGGTGTGAACCAGCGGCAGCCGAGCTGCTCCTCGAGCAGCGCGTAGGCGCCGTAGAGCGTGCCGCGCGGCGTGTTGCCCGCGATCGCGATCGCCGCGGCGCTCGTGCGCACGAGGTAGCCCTCGTCGCCCAGCGCGCTGAGTTCCTGCGGCGTGATCCGCGCGAGGACGGCCGCGCGGCCCACGAGGATGCTCGCGGGACCGGCCCTGTCGGGTGTGACGAGCTCGAAGCGCGCGCCGCTGATCTCGCCCAGGAAGTGCGCGAGCTCCTCCGCGGCGTGGCGCTCGGCCGGATCGGCCTGTTCCGCGACGGCGATCGAGCACAGCGCCTTGCCCTGCGCCGCGATCACGAAACCCTCCGCGCGCGCGGCGTGTCCGACCGCGAGGACGGCGGCGCAGGCGAGCGCGAGCCGCACTAGTACTCCCAGTGCTCGGAGAGCCCCTGGCTGATGTTGAAGGTGCTGGTCGACGAGCAGCTCCCGAGCACGCTCGGGTCGCGGTAGTAGACCTGATAGTAGCGCGTCGTTCCCGAGGCAAGCGGGTCGCCGAGCGCAGCAGAGCGCACATGCACGCTCGGATCGGTACCCGTGGGCGCAACGGCAACTCCACCGACCGCGTTGTGCACGTAGAGACGCTTGAGCGTCCCGCCCAGGCAGAGCACACCCTGGCCGAAGACGGCACCCGAAGTGTGCGTCACGCCCTGCAGGAAGACGCTCGTCGCGGTCGGCTTCTCGCCACTCGAGGTGAATTGCAGCGAGTCGTAGTTGATCGAGACCGCGCCGATCGAGCTGAGCTGCGCGCCGCCCGTCGCGCTCGAGTTGTCGCAGCCGTGGCCCGTGAGTCCGCTGTTCGCGCAGGGGCAGGCGACGGCCTGCGTCCCGTCGCCCAGGCAGAAGACGGTGCCAGAGTCGACCGGAACGATCATCCCGCCCGTAATCGGATAGGTGATCGTCGAGTTCGGATTGCCCAGGCCATCGTCGACCACGAAGAAGCTCGTCAGCTGATTCGGCGGCGTGCCGGGCGGATCGACGAAGACGACGCCCGCCGTCGTGGCGCTCCAGGGTGTCTGCATCGGCACCTCGTAGTTGTACGACCAGGTTTGCGTGCTGTAGTCGCCGGTCAGCAGCGAGGGTGTGATCGTCACCGGCGAGACGAGCGGGTTTCCATTGATCTGGCCGTTCAGGAAGGCGCAAGTCACCCAGTGGCCGGTGGTGAAGTCGTAAGTGAAATGCCCGTCGAGCACGCCGGAGCCGCTGCCATAGGTGACGTTGACCAGGTTGAAGCGGACCACCACATCGGCCTGGACCGCGCGAGGCAGGCCGAGGAGCCCGATGCAGAGGAGCGAGGTGCGCAGGAACAGTCGGAGTGCATTCATGGTCGGATACAGGGTCGGTGGAGAGGGGCGTATGCTGGGCCGCACCTCCGGAGGGCACACGCATCCTCCCCTCGATTGCGCCGAAGCGGAAGGGAGGACAGGCCATGCGGTCCCAGCACCCGGAAATCACGCTCCCGGACCTTCGCAAGCGGGCCGCCGTGTCCGAGAGCGCCCGCCGAATTCCTGCCGAAGCTCGTAACCGAGCACCCGCGAGCGGCGTTTTCGATCTCGATGAGTGTCTTCGACGTGTCGCGGGGGGGGACGAGCAGGCCGCGCGCGCGCTGGTCGAGCGCTGTCATCCGCTGGTGGCGCGGTTGGTGCGTGCGCACCGGCCGCGGACCCTCGGCGAAGACGATCTCGAGCAGGAGGTGTTCCTGAAGATGTTCGCGATGCTGCCGCGCTACGAGGCCCGCGAAGGCCAGCTCTTCGAGCACTGGCTCGCGCGCCTGTGCGTGCGCACCTGTCGCGACCTCCTGCGCGGCGAGCGTCGGCGCGCGGAAAACCTGCCGCTCTCGAGCGCTGCGCAGGAGTGGCTCGGTTCGCTCGCGCACGAGGCGCAGCCGACGGTCGAGGACGCGCACGCGGCGCGCGAGCTGGTCGAGCACCTGCTGGCGCAGCTCCCGCCGCAGGACCGGCTGGTGCTGACACTGCTCGACCTCGAGCAGCGCTCGACCTCCCAGATCGCGGCGCTCACCGGCTGGAGCCGCGCGCTGGTCAAGGTGCGCGCCTTCCGTGCGCGGTTGCGTCTGCGCGCGATCGCGCGCGAGCGCAAGGAGCTCGGCGATGGCTGAGTTCGACGAGCGCTGGAGGAAGCTCGTCTCCGCCGCACGCGCGGCCGAGGAGCCGTTTTCCGGACTCTCCCCGCAGCGCATCGCGGAGCTCGCGCGCGGGCGCAGGTCCGAGTCGCCCTACGCGCGCCTCGAACGGCGCAGCCTCGTCGCGCTCGCGGTGCTCTGCGCCTGCGCCCTGCTCGCAATCGTGCCCTGCCGCGACCGGTTGAGCGGGTTGATCGACGGCGCGCGCGCCGATCTCGCCGCGCTGCCCGCCCGCATCCCGCGTCCGCCGCAGGCGCCGCCCGCCTCGCTGGCGCTCGAGACGCTGCCCGACCTGCATTCACTCCTTGCTCTGACCCCCTTTTCGCTGGAGAACCATCCATGATCATGTCGGACGTCCTGTTCTGGACGCTGATCATCCTCGGGACGCTCGTGGTCCTCGTCGCCTACTGGATCGGCGCCTACGCGCTGTTCCCCGCGCGCGTCGAGAAGTGCCGCGCGAGCTACACGGCGCGTCCGATCGCTTCGACGCTGCTCGGTCTAGTGATCCTCGTTCCGGCGCTGCTCTTGGGGATCGGCCTTGCGAAGGCGATCCCGCACCCGATCGTGAACATCCCGATGATCGGAATGCTGCTCGTGCTCGGACTGTTGTGCCTGATCGGCTCGGCTGGCCTCGCGCTGCGCATCGGTTCGGGCATGCTCTCGCCGCTCGACGAGAGCCAGCCCTGGCGCAAGCTCCTGCGCGGAGGCGTCGTGCTCGGACTCGCGTTCGTGATGCCGTTCCTGGGCTGGTTCGTGCTCCTGCCCTGGGTGCTCGCGAGCGGGCTGGGCGCCTTCGTCCTCGCGCGTCGCACGCAGGTTCCGCGATGACGCTCTCGCGCCGAGGCTTCCTCCTCGCGACCGGCGGCGCCTGCGCGGCCTTCGCGGGCTGCGACCGGCTCGAGCGCGGCCTCGGCGTGCGCGTGCCCGAGGGCGCCTTTCTCGCGCCGAGCGCGGGCGAGCTCGATTTCGCGCAGCACGTGCTCGCGCGCTGCAGCTTCGGCCCGCGCCCGGGCGATCGCGCGGCGCTGCTCGCACTCGATGGCGATCCGCACGCGGCCGCGCGCGCCTGGCTCGAGCGCCAGCTCGCGCCCGCGTCGATCGACGACGAGCAGTCCGAGCGCGCGGCGCGGCGCTGCGACTCGATCGACGCGCCGCTGGGGGAGCTCTACGAGTACAAACCCGCGGTGCTGCTGCGCGAGCTCACCGCCGCCGCCCTGCTGCGCGCGACGTACTCGCAGCGCCAGCTCTTCGAGGTGCTGGTCGAGTTCTGGACCGACCACTTCAACATCGACAGCTCCAAGGCCGAGTGTGCCTGGCTCGAGGCCGGCCACGACCGCGAGGTGATCCGCAAGCACGCGCTGGGTCGCTTCTCCGAGCTGTTGCAGGCCTCGGCCTTCAGCCCAGCGATGCTCTGGTACCTCGACGGGCGCGCGAATGTGAAGCGCACTCCCGAGGAACGCCCCAACGAGAACTTCGCGCGTGAGCTGCTCGAGCTGCACACGCTCGGCGTGCACGGCGGCTACACGCAGACCGACGTGATGGAGGCCGCGCGCTGCCTTTCGGGCTGGACGGTCCGCGACCGTCACGGCTTCAAGAAGGCACAGGTCGAATTCCACTCCGACGCGCACGACGACGGCCGCAAGTGCGTGCTCGGCGTCGAGATCCCCTCCGGCGGGGGCGAGCGCGACGTGCAAATCCTGCTCGACGCGCTCGCGCGCCATCCCGCGACCGCGCGGCACATCGCCACCAAGCTCTGCACACGCTTCCTCGCCGACCTGCCGCCCGCCGCGGCGGTCGCGGACGTCGCCGCTGCCTTCGAGGCGAGCGCGGGCGACATCCCCAGCACATTGCGCGCGCTCTTTTCGCGGCCCGAATTCGAGCAGCTGCGCGGCGTGAAGCTCAAGCGGCCCTTCCACTACCTCGTCTCGATCCTGCGTGCGAGCGCGGCGCAGACCGACGGCGGTCCCGCGCTCGCGAGCTATCTCGCGCGCATGGGCCAGGCCCCGTTCCAGTATCCGACGCCCGACGGCTACCCCGAGGAGGCGAGCGCCTGGCAGGGTGCGCTCTTCTGGCGCTGGAAGCTGGGCTTCGCGCTCGCGAACGGGCGCGTGGCCGGGACTCGCATCGACGCGGCGCGCCTGGTCGAGCGCGCCGGCGGTGCGGATGCGCTGCTCGCGCACCTGCTCGGGCGCACGCCGCGCGAGCGCGAGCGCGAACTCTTCCTCGACGAGGGCGAACCACGGCTGGGCCTGGTCTTCGCCTCGCCGGCCTTCCAGCGCTGCTGACCATGACGCACTTTGCCCAAGACGACGAGCGTGCCCTGATCGCGGTCTTCCTGCGCGGAGCCGCCGACGGGCTCGCGCTGGTGCCGCCGGTGGGAGACGACGACTACCACCGCGCGCGGCCGCGCATCGCGATCTCCGAGCGCGAGGGACACAAGCTCGACGGCTTCTTCGCGCTCAACCCCGCGCTCGCCGAGTTGCAGCCACTCTTCGCCGAGGGCCTGCTCTCGATCGTGCACGCCTGCGGCAGCGACGACGACACGCGCTCGCATTTCGAGGCGCAGGACCTGATGGAGCACGGCGGCACGAGCGTCGCAGGCGGCTGGATCGGCCGCTGGCTGCGCGACGCGGGCGGGAACGGGCCGCTCTCGGCACTCGCTTTCGGTGCGCAGCTGCCCGAGAGCCTGCGCGCGGCGCCGAGTGCGACGGCGCTGCAGGATCTCGAGGAGCTGCGGCCCTCCGACGACGGCGCGCAGCTGCGCGCGAGCCTTGCGGAGCTGTACCGCGGCGACGAACTGCTCGGGGCGAGCGCGATCGCGGCTCTCTCGGCGGCCGAACGCATCGGCGAGATCGCGCGCGCGAGCTACACGCCCGAACACGGTGCGCAATACGCCGCTGCGAGCGACGGCGAGCCCGCGCGCGAGTTCGGCGCGGGCCTCGCGCGCATCGCACAGCTCGTCAAGGCGCGCGTCGGCGTGCGCGCGGCGACGATCGACCTCGAGGGCTGGGACAGCCACTTCGTGCAGGAGACGACGATCGCGTCGAAGTTGCGCGCGCTGGCGCTCGGGCTCTCGGCCTTCGCGCGCGACCTCGGTCCGCGGCTTGCCACCACGAGCGTGGTCGTGATGACCGAGTTCGGCCGGCGCGTGGGCGAGAACGGTTCCCTCGGCACCGACCACGGCCGCGGCGGTGTGTTCTTCGTGCTCGGCGGTGGGACGAGCGGGGGAGTGCACTGCCGCTGGCCGGGGCTCGGCGAGGGCTCGCTGATCGGGCCGGGCGATCTGGCGGTGGTGCACGACTACCGCGACGCGCTCGCGGCGGTGCTCGCACGCCACGGAGCGGGGGAGCGCCTTGCGCAGATCTTTCCCGCTCGCGTGTGCACTTCGCTGCCCGTCTAGCGGGACTGGCGTACCATGCGCGCATGATGATCGCGCTGCTCCTCGCCGCCTTCCTCGCACCCGCTCCGGCTCGCGCTCCCCAGCACTCCGATCCCTCGATCTCGAAGATCGCGGAGGGCGCGCACACGACGCGCATCCCGTTCCGTTTCGTCGCGAACCAGGTGCGCATCGACGCGCGCGTCAACGGCCAGGGACCCTTCTGCCTGACGCTCGACACGGGCATGCCGATCCCCGGCGTGCTGCTCTACGAGAGCGAGGCAGTCACCAAGCTCGGACTCTCCGACAGCGGCGCCAACGTGCGGGTTGCCGGGGCCGGCGGAGACAAGCAGGGGACCAAGGCGCTGATGGCGGAGGGGGTGTCGATCGACATCGGGGCGCTCTCGATCTCGAACACGCGCGCGCTGGTCGTGCCGCACCCCGAGGGCTTCGGCCTGGGCTCCGACGGCGTGATCGGCGGTTCGCTGTTCTTCCACTACGTCGTGCGCATCGACGTCGACGCAAAGGAGCTCGTGCTCTGCGAGCCCGAGGGCTGGACAGCGCCCGAAGGCGCCGCGAGCGTGCCGATCACGCGCGAAGGCGGGATGATCTTCACCGATCTGCGTGTCTCGCTGGGCGAGGCGCAGCCCGTCGTCGCGCACGTCGTCGTCGACATCGGCGCGAGCCACGCGCTCTCGCTCAACGGCGCGTTCGAAGCGCCGGCGAGCGCGATCGAGATGCCGCTAGGACGCGGCCTCTCGGGCCTGCTGCTCGGCAAATGCGGTCGCGTGCGGCGCGTCGAGCTGGGCGGCTTCGCCTTCGACTCGGTCGTCGTCTCCTTCCCGATGCAGGCGCACCAGAACCCCGGCGGCGAGAACTTCCGCGACGGGAATCTCGGCCAGGGGCTGCTGAAGCGCTTCAACGTCACCTTCGACTACGCCGGGAAGCGCATGCTGCTCGAGAAGGCCGTGGGCTTCCGCGAGCCCTTCGAGGTCGACATGTCGGGCATCTTCCTGTCCTGGCACCCCGACGGGACGCTGTGGGCCGAGCAGCTGATGCCGGGCTCTCCCGCGGCGGTGGCGGGGATCGAGAATGGCGACCAGCTGCTGTCGATCGACGGCAAGCCCGTCCTCGAGCTGGGCGAGGGTGGGGTGCGCGAGGCACTGCGCATCGAGGGCGCGGAGCGCCGGGTCGAATTGAAGCGCGGGGAGAAGGCGCTCGGCTTCGCCTTCCGTTTGCGGCGCCTGGTCTGAGGGGCCCCCGGCGGGGGCTTTCTGGCCCCCAGGAAGGCCGCAAAGGGCGGAACCCGGCCTGCCCGGGATCCGTTAGAATTCGAGACTCGACCTGCAGGAGACCGCTTTCGGGCTCCTCCTCTCTCATCCCCCTCGTTGACCTGCTCGGAGCGGATTTCGATGAACGGTTCTCACCAGAGTTCTCCCTCGGCGCTGCTGCACTTTCTCCCGCAACTCGGCCTCGCGGCGCTGCTCGCGGGCAGCGCCTCGGCCCAGGGCGGGACCTGGACCCCGCTGACCAACCAGGCACCTGGCGGTGTCAACCTCATGCTGCTGCTCTCGGACGGCACCGTGATGGCCTCCAACAACAACGGCAGCGCGATCGGCAGCGGCTGGTACAAGCTCACGCCGAACGCGTCGGGCAGCTACGTGGCCGGCACCTGGAGCGTGCTCGCCACAGCGCACGACACGCGCCTGTACTACCCCTCGCAGGTCCTGCGCGACGGCCGCGTGTTCGTCGCCGGCGGCGAGTACGGCACGGGCGGCCCGCGCGCGGAGATCTACAATCCGCTGACCAACGTCTGGACCGTGATCACGCCCGGCGCGCCGCTGTGGAACACGGGCAGCGACAACTTCTACGACTGCAACAGCGACCTCACGCCGGACGGCAGGGTGCTGATCATGCCGGTCTTCCCGCACTCGCCGGGGATTCCGCTGCTCTACAACCCCGTGACGAACACGTGGTCGAACGCCGGCCAGCTCTTCCGCGGCACGTGGCAGGACGAGGCCAGCTGGGTCAAGCTCGCCGACGACAGCATCCTGACGATCGACCCCTGGGGCCAGTTCTCCGAGCGCTACATCCCGTCCACGAACAGCTGGGTCGATGACGGCATCGTGCCCGTCCCGATGTACGACCCGTTCGGCTTCGAACTCGGCGCCGCGCTGCTGCTCCCGAACGGACACTCGTTCTGGCTCGGCTCCACCGGCCACACCGTGCTGCACACGCCCTCGGGCACGGTCGCCCCGGGCACGTGGGCCCAGGGTCCGGACATCCCGGGCGCGCACGGGACGCCGGACGCGCCCGCGGCGATGATGCGCAACGGCCGCATCCTGTGCGCGGTGAGCCCGATCCCGACGAGCGGGAACCACTTCCCTCGCCGACGACCTTCTACGAGTACGACTGGGTCTCGAATGGCTTCACCAGCGTGAACGCGCCCACCGGCGCGACCGAACCCGGCGCGGTCTACGGCACGCAGATGCTCGACCTGCCCGATGGCTCGGTGCTGTTCTCGCACTTCAGCACGCAGCTGCACGTCTACACTCCCGCGGGCGCGACGATCGCGGCCGGCAAGCCCGTGATCTCGAACATCACTCCCAACGGCGGCGGCAGCTACCACCTGACCGGCACCGGCCTGACCGGCATCTCGCAGGGCGTCTGCTACGGCGACGACTTCCAGATGAACACGAACTACCCGATCGTGCGCCTCACCTCCGGCGGCGTCGTGCGCTACGCGCGCACGCACGACTGGAGCACGACGAGCGTGATGACCGGCGCGGCCGTGCTCTCCACGGAGTTCGACGTCCCCGCCGGCCTGCCGGTCGGCCCGTACTCGCTCGAGGTGATCGCCAACGGCATCGCGTCCGACCCCGTGATCTTCAACTACGGCCAGGCGTTCCCGACCTCGTGCTACGGCGACGGCACCTCCGCGCTCTGCCCGTGCCTCAACATCGGGGCTCCGGGCCGCGGCTGCGAGAACTCGGCCTCCACCGGTGGTTCGCAGATGTCCGGCACGGGAAACGCGAGCCTCTCGGCGGACAGCGTCGTGCTGTCGGTCACGGGTGAGCTCCCGAGCGCGTTCTCGATCGTGCTCCAGGGCACGACGACCATCGCGGCGACGGCGTTCGGGGACGGCCTGCGTTGCGCGGGCGGGAACCTGAAGCGTCTGTACTCGCTGAACGCGGTCAGTGGAAACCTCAGCGTCCCGCCGATCGGCGTCCCGACGATCTCGGCGCGCTCCGCGGCGCTCGGCGACACGATCCTGAACGGTCAGTCGCGCGTCTACCAGGCCTACTACCGCGACCCGAACCTCGCCTTCTGCAGCTTCGGCTTCAACGTGTCGAACGCGGTGACGGTCGCCTGGCAGCCCTGACATGACAGCGGGAACTCGTCGACCCCACGTCGACGGGTACCGCGCGAGACTCCGCGCGAGGCCGGACTGGATCGAATCCAGGCCGGCCTCGCTCGTTTGCGGCGAGCGAGCTAGGCTGGGGCAGCGGGGCGCTCGCATTCCCTGGTGCGCACCGTGCAACCGCGGAGGTCTGCATGCTCGTGTCCCTGTTCCTCGCGGCGCTGCTCGCGCCCGTTTCGTCCGCCCGTGCGCCCGCCCCGGCCGCGGCGCCCCGCCTGCGTGCCGACGACGCGCTCGTCAAGGCGCGCGCGGAGCTCGTCCAGGGTCTGCTCGCGCTGGCCGTGTGGGCCAACAAGAGCGAGCTCTTCTTGCAGCGCGACAAACTCTGGCGCGCGGTGATCGGAATCGAGCCCGACAACACGCAGGCACGCAAGGGCCTGCGCTGCACGCGCGACGGCGCCGGGCACTGGAAGGATCCGCCCGTGCACGACCTGAAGGATCGCAAGCCCGCCGCCCTGCCCGAGTTCGCGCGCCGTCGCTCCGAGGTCGTCGCGGCCTGGCGCAAGGAGGTGCTCGCGCAGCTCGAGACCGAGAAAGCCGACGCCGCTCAGCGGGAAAAAGCCTGCGCTGACCTGCTCGAACTCGACCCCGAGGACGAGATCGTGCATGGATTGCGCGGAGAGGTACACGTGGGCAAGGACTGGCGCCTCGCGGAAGCCATGTCGGCAGAGGCACGGCGCACCGAGCTCGAGACCTGCGCGCGCGCGGCGCGCGACGCGGCGCCGGCGGCGGAGAGCACGACGCCCTCCGCGCAGGACCTCGCCTACCTGCCCGCGTGGAAGTTCGCGCGCGTCGGCGACGGCATCCGCATCCTGTCGCAGACCGGCGAGGACGAGGCGCGCGCGCTCGGCAGTGCCGGACACGCGGCCCTCGCGCTGCTGCAGGAAGTGTGCGGCAAGCCACTCGTGCCCTCGCCTGGCTTCAGCCTCTACGTGCTCGCCGACGAGAGCGACGGCGACGCGTTCGTGAAGAACGTGGCCGAGAGCACGGCGGAGGACCACCGCATCTGGCGTCTCGCGCCTGGATTCGGCATCCCGCGGCGCGCGGCGGTCGCCGTGTGGGACAAGGACCCGCGGCGGCGCCTGGACTGCTTCACGCGCCACCTCGTCGCGAATTGTCTCTTCACGGGCTACGGCGTCGACGCGCGGCAGGGCTGGGTGCTCGACGGGCTGGGCCTGTACCTGACGCAGCGTCTCGCGGGCACGCACGCGACCTGGTTCCGGCCCGATCGCAACGACGAGGACCTCGCGCTGCGCAAGCGCCTCGCGACCGAGGACTGCGACTGGCTCGCGCAAGCGCGCGAGCTCGTGCACGACCGACACGCGCCCAAGCTCGACGTCGTCGTGCAGCGTCCGCTCGCGGAGCTGCGGCTCGAGGAGCTGCTGCTGGCCTACGCCTTCGCGGCGTACCTGGCCGAGGGCCAGCCCAAGGCGCTGCCCGAGATCCTCGATCGCATGGGTCGCGGCGGCGCGCCCACCGACACGATCGCGGCCGTCACGGGTCGTTCCTTCGCCGAGGTCGAGGCGCGCTTCCTGCGCTGGCTGGCCGAAGTTCACTGAGCCCCTCGCGCGTGTCCGGTGCTAGGCTGCGGCCTTCCTCGAGGAGCCTTCCATGAGCATGCGATCCGCGTCCCGCCGCGACTTCCTGCGCCTCTCCGCCGCCGCCACCGCGGCGATTTCGCTGCGCGATCTCGCGCGTGCCGCGCCGCGTCTCGCGACGGGCGGCCTCGAACGCCGGCGCTTCGGCAAGACCGACATGCAGGTCGCCGTGCTCGGCTTCGGCGGCGCGGAGATCGGCTACGAGAAGACCGCGCAGGAGACGGTCGCGAAGCTGCTCAATGCGGCGCTCGACGCGGGCTTGAACGTCGTCGACACTTCCGCCTGCTACATCGACTCCGAGGTGTCGATCGGCGAGGCCATCGGCGCGCGGCGCAAGGAGTACTACCTCTTCACCAAGTGCGGGCACGTGATCGCCGACGGCAAGCGCGGCGAGGACTGGTCCAAGGAGGGCGTCCTCGCTTCGGTCGAGCGCAGCCTGAAGCGCCTCAAGACCGACGTTCTCGACCTCGTGCAGCTGCACTCCTGCTCGAAGGACGTGCTCGAGCAGGGCGAGTGCATCGAGGGCCTCGAGCTGGCGAAGAAGCAGGGCAAGACGCGCTACATCGGATACAGCGGCGATTCGCAGGCCGCGCGCTACGCCGTCGAGTGTGGACGCTTCGATTCGCTGCAGACCTCGTGCAACTTCGTGGACCAGGAGTGCATCGAGCTCACGCTCCCGCTCGCCAAGGAGAAGCAGATGGGCGTCGTCGCCAAGCGGCCGATCGCGAATGCGGTCTGGCGCTACGAGAAGAAGCCCGACAACGGCTACCACGAGAAGTACTGGCAGCGCCTGCAGGATCTGCGCTACGAGTGGGCGCTCGGCGAAGCGCGCACGAAGGAGGGCCCCGACGGTCCCGCCGGCACCGCGCTGCGCTTCACCGCGATGCAGCCGGCCGTGGACGTGCTGATCGTCGGCACGACCAAGCCCGAGCGCTGGAAGCAGAACGCCACGCTGATGGAGGCCGGCCCGCTCGCGAAAGAGCTCGAGGCCGCGATCCGCGCGCGCTGGAAGGCCGTCGCGAAACCCGACTGGACCGGACAGACCTGAGCGAAGCGCGAGCACACGCATGCACGCCGAGGAAGAAGCGCGCTACGAGTGCCCCAAGTGCGGCGAGGAGATCGTCGTGCCGATCGACGTGCCCGCGGGCAGCGAGCAGGAGTACGTCGAGGACTGCCCCGTGTGCTGCGCACCGATCGTGATCCAGGTGCACGTCGACGAGGACGGCGAGGTCTCGATCCGCGCGGAGGCGGAAGCGGAGTGAGGCGCGCGCCCCCTCACCCGCGGCGGGCCCGGCGGGGGGCCCCCGCGGGGGGGGGGGCCCGCCCCGGGGGGCCCCCGGGGGCCCCCCGGGGGCGGGGGCGGGGCCCGGGCCCCCCCCCCCGGCCCCGGGGGGCGGGGGGGGGGGGCCCGGGGGGGGCCGGGCGCCGGGGGGGGGCCCCCCCCCCCCCCCCCCCCCCCCCCCCCCCCCCCCCCGCCGCCCCCGGGGCCCCCCCCCCGGCCCCCCCCCGGCGGGGGCGGCCCGGGGGGGGGGGGGGGGGGGGGGGGGGGGGGGGGGGCCCCCCCCGGGCGGAAGGCCCCCGCCCCCCGACCCCCCCCGCGGCCGCGGGGGCCCCCCCCCCCCCCCCCCCGGCCGGGGGCCCCGGGGGGCGGGGGGGGGGGCCCCCCCCCCACCCCCGGGGGGGGGGCCCTCCCGCCCCCCCCCGCCCCCCCCCCCCCCCCCCGGGGGGCCGGCCCCCCCCCCCCGGGGGGCCGGGCTCCCGGGGCCCCCCCCCCCCCCCCCCCCCCCCCCCCCGGGGGGGGGGGCGCGGGGGCCCCCCCCCCGCCCCCCCCCCCCCCCCGATCGCCGGGCGGGGGCCCCCCCCCCCCCCCCGGCAACCCCCCCCCCCCCCCCCCGGCCCCCCGCCGCCCCCCGCCCCGGGGGCCCCCCCCGCCCCGCCCCCCCCCCCCCCCCCCCGCCCCCGGGGGGGCCGGGGCCCCCCCCCCCCCCCCCCCCCCCCCCCCCCGCGCCCGGGCCCCCCCCGGCCCCCCCCCCGGCCCCCCCCCCCCCCCCCCCCCCCGGGGGGGGGAGCGCCGGGGCCCGGGGGGGGGGCCGGGGGGCGGGGGGGGCCCCCCCCCCCCCGGCGCCCCCCCCCCCCCCCCCCCCGGGGGGGGGGGGGGCCGCCCCGGGGCCCCCCGGCGGGGGCCGGCCCCCGGGGCCCCCCCGGCCCCGCGCCCCCCCCCCCCCCCCGGGGGCCCCCCCCGGGGCGCCCGCGGGGGGGGCCCCCCCCCCCCGGGGCCGCCCCCCCCCCCCCCCCCCCCCCCCCCCGGGGCGCGCCGGGGCGCCGCGCCCCGGGGCGGCCGCCGGGCGGCGGCCCCGGGGGGGCCCCCGGCCCCCCCCCGCCCCCCCCGGGGGTCAGCCGAACTTCACCGCGAGCGTGATCGGCGTCGCGGCCAACGCGCGCGAGATCGGGCAGTTCTTCTTGGCCTTCTCGGCGAGCTCGTTGAACTTTGCGGCGTCGAGGCCCGGCACCTTGCCCTCGAGCTCGAGCGCGATGTTGCGGATGGTCCAGCCGGCCTCGAGCTTGACGAAGTCGAGCTTGGCGGCGACGCGCAGCTCGTCGGCGGGCTTGCCCGCCTCGGTCAGCGCGAAGGCGAGCGCCATCGCGAAGCAGCCCGCGTGCGCGGCGCCGAGCAGCTCCTCGGGATTCGTGCCGGCCTTGCCGTCCTCGGACGCGAAGCGCGTCTGGAAGGAATAGGGCTGATCCTGGAAGACGCCGCTCTGCGTGGTGAGCGCGCCCTTGCCTTGAGGTCCGTTGCCGCGCCAGACGGCTGTGCTCGTGCGAATCATGATCTTCCTCCTGAAAGTGGGCCTGGAGCGCTGATCGTATTCGCTGCGGCCGCGAAATGCTCGCGCAGGAGCGCGTTGATCTCGGCCGGATGCGTGATCGGAGCGCCGTGTCCGGCGTCGGCGAGCTCGACGTAGCGTGCACCGGGAATGGCCGCGGCGAGATCCCTGCCGATCGGCGGCGGCGTGATCACGTCGTGCGCCGCGGCGACGACGAGCGTCGGGATGCGCGCGAGTTCTCCGAGACGTGCGCTGAAATCACAGCGGCGGAAGGCGCGGATCTGCGCCATCACGATCGGGGGCTGCAGGGCGAGATCGTGGCCGAAGAGCGGCGCGAGCTGCGCCGCGAGCGCGTCGCGGTCGACGCCGGCGAGAAGCGCGGGCGGCAGGAGGATCTCGAGGAAGGCGAGGCGGCGCATGCGCGCGCTGCCGATGCGCGAGCGCAGGCCGAGCCAGAACATGCGCGCGCTGCGCGCAGGCGCGTGGCCGTCGGCGAAGGTGCACAGCAGCGCGAGGCTGCGCACGCGCGTGGGCGCGAGCAGGGCGAGCGCGATCGCGACCATGCCGCCGAGCGAGTGTCCGACGACGTGCGCGTTCCTCGCGCCCGCGGCGTCGAGCAGCGCCAGCGCGTCCTGCGCCATGCGCTCGATCGTGAGCCTCCCGCCGACGGGCTGGCTCTGGCCCATGCCGCGGTTGTCGAAGCTGAGGCAGCGGAACTCGCGCGCGAACTCGTCGAGCTGCGGGCGCCAGCCCTCGCCGTGCACGCCGGTGCCCTGGAGGAAGAGGATCGGATCGCCCGCGCCGTGCGCGCTCCAGTGCAGGCGGCAGCCGGCGAGTTCGAGGACCTGCGTGCTCATGCGCGCGCTAGTAGCCCTCGCCCTCGGGGGCCGCCTGCGCCTTGCCGCGGTGCAGGCGGAAGAGCAGCGCGGCGTAGCCGAGCGCGAGCACGAAGCCGATCGGCCACCAGTAGAGGCCCTTCTCGAGCGCCTCGGGGCTGGCGGCCGAGTTGAGCGCGGTGAGCGAGCGCGCCGCGTCGGGCACGGCGCGGATCATCGTCGGATAGAGTGCGGCCGCGGTCGCGGCGAGCAGGCCGAGCAGGAAGGCGCACGAGCCGAGGAAGGCGGCCAGATCGCGGCCCGCGCGGCGCGCGAGGAAGCTCGTCGCGAGCCCGGCGAGGAACAGCGCGCTCGAGATCCACGCCAGCGGCCGCGCGCGCAGGCCCTCGAGGAGCAGCGGCGCGACGGAGAGCGTGGCGGCGCTCGCGGCGATCCAGAGCCCCACGACCAGCGGGAAGAGCCGCGCTGCGGCGGTGCGCGAGCGCGCCTGCACCGGGCCGTCGGTCTTCCAGACGAGGAACAGCGCGCCGTGGTGCGTGATCGCGACCAGCGCGAACACTCCCGCGAGCACGGTGTACCAGTCGAGGATCCCGAGCGCGCCAAAGGGCGAGAACGAGTCGAAGAGCGAGAGCCCGAACCAGCCCTCCTCGTCGAGCGGCACGCCGCGCACGAGGTTGCCGAGCGCCGCGCCGAGCAGCACCGGTGCGAGCAGCGACGCGAGCGCGAAGGTCGCGTCCCAGAAGCCGCGCCACATGCGGTCGGCGACGTGCGAACGGAACTCGATCCCGATCCCGCGCAAGAGCAGCACCCACAAGAGCAGGAAGATCGCGAGATAGAAGCCCGAGAGGCCCGAGGCGAGCACCTTGGGGAAGGCCAGGAAGAGCACGCCGCCCGCGGCGAGCAGCCAGACCTCGTTGCCATCCCAGTACGGGCCGATCGCGGAGAGCACCTGGCGCCGCTCGCGGTCCTCGCGCGCGACGAAGAGGTGCAGGATTCCCGCGCCGAAGTCGAACCCGTCGAGCACGACGTACAGCGCGACCATCACGGAGGCGATTGCGAACCAGAGTGCTTCCATCGTGGACCTCAGTGGCCTCCCTGCGCGGCCGCGGGGCCGCGGCGCACCTCGGCCGAGACGAGTGCGAGGAACAGGATCCCGAGCACGAAGTACAGGCCGGCGAATCCGAGCGTGGTGAAGAGCGTCGCGCCGCCGTGCACGGTCGGCGAGCCGCCCTCGGAGGTGCGCAGGATCCCGTACACGAGCCAGGGCTGCCGGCCGAGCTCCGCGGTCAGCCAGCCGGCGGTGTTGGCGATGAACGGGAAGGGGAACGCAAGCGCGAGCGCCCACAGCAGCACGCGCGTGCGCTCCAGGCGCCCGAGCCAGAGCATCCCGAGCGCGAGCGCCATCAGCGCGATGAAGAGCGTGCCCAGGCCTGCCATCACGTGGAAGCTGTAGTAGAGCAACTCGATGTTGGTCGGCCAGTCCGACTCGGGGAACTCCTCCAGGCCGCGCACGTTGGCCGAGAAGTCGCCGTAGGCGATCTCGGACAGGATCCCCGGCAGGCGGATCGGATTGTCGAGCCTGCGGTTGGCGACGTCGGGCTGGCCGATGAAGGAGAGCGGCGCGTGCGTGCCGCTCTCGAAGCGGCCCTCCATCGCGGCGAGCGCGATCGGCTGGTGGTCGGCGACCATGCGGCCCTGCATGTGGCCGCTGGGAAAGGCGACCAGCGCGGAGCCGATGAAGCCCGCGACGACGCCCACGCGCAGCGAGGCGCGCGCCGCGGCCGCGTGCTCGCCGCGCAGCGTCCAGAAGGCGCCGACGGCCGCGACCGCGAAGGCGCCGGTCACGAGCGCGCCCATCTGGTTGTGCAGGTACTGCACCAGCGCCCAGGGGTTGAACACGTACTCGAGCAGGCTCGCGATCTGCAGGCTGCCGTCCGCGGCGCTCGAGTGGCCGACGGGATGCTGCATGAAGGCGTCGGTGGCGATGATGAAGTAGCCGGAGAGCCAGCTCCCGAAGAACAGCGCCAGCGCGGCGAGGAAGTGGCGCCGTGGCCCGAGCCTGCGCTCGCCGAAGACGAGCAGCGCGAGGAAGCTCGATTCGAGGAAGAACGCGAACAGGCCCTCCATCGCCAGCGTCTGGCCGATCACGCCGCCGGTGCGCGAGGAGAACACGGCCCAGTTCGTGCCGAACTGGAACTCCATCGGGATCCCGGTCACGACGCCGACCGCGAAGGAGATGCCGAAGACGCGCGTCCAGAAGCGCGCGGCCAGCGTCCAGCCCTCGCCGCCCGTGCGCAGCGCGAGCGCCTTGAACACGACGATCAGCGCCGCGAGGCCCATCGTCAGCTGCGGGAAGATGTAGTGGAAGGTGGCCGTGAAGCCGAACTGCAGCCGATGCCAGAAGAGCGGGTCCGTCATCGCATTCTCCTTCGTGCGACTGCGCACCCTACCACGTCGGAAGCACCATATCCCAAGCTTGGAACGGTGCTCGGGCGGACGCTACGCTCTGTGCGAGGTGCCCGATGGCCAACGCGAAATGGGAATTCCAGGACGAGAAGAAGGCGCGCCTCGCGCTGGGCGTGTTCGGCGTCGAGGGCGGCGAGACCGACGACGAGGCCGTCGTACGCAGCCGGCACGCGCGCCTCTCGGAGATCAGCTCGCGCCTGGCGCTCACCAAGAACGACCGCGCGATCGACCTGGGCAGCGGCATGGGCTACCTGGCCGAGGTCGTCGCACCGCGCGTGAAATCGCTCGTGTGCGTGGACATCAGCCCGTCCTTCCTCGAGCAGGCCAAGGCGCGCCATGAGCGCAAGGGAGTTGCGAACGTCGAGTACGTGCTCACCGAGTACGCCGACTTCTCGAAGCACGTCGTCCAGAAGGCGACGAAGATCTACTCGCTGCTGCTCTTCATCCACTTCAACTTCTACGACTTCCTCTACTACCTCGTGGAGTGCAACCGGGTACTCGAAGTGGGCGGCCAGGTCTACCTGGATTTCAACGACGGCGACCGCTTCAAGCTCCACGACCCCGCCGACAGCTTCAATACCCACATCCCGCTCTACAAGCCCAACCGCGTGAACTGGATCTTCGGTTGCATGCACATGGGTTCGTTGACGATGCTGCGCAACCTCGCGCCGCAGATCGGCTTTCAGATCGACGCGACCTGGTTCGGCACGACCGCGTTCACGCAAGTGCTGCTGCGCAAGACCGGCGAGGCGCCGGATCTGGGCGGGGGCTGAGCGCGGCCGGACCACGAACTCCACGGCGAACGCCCATCCGTTCGTTTGCAGATGGTTGCTTCGCGCTCTCCGTACGGCTAGCTTGCACAGGTCGTCGGTTCGGCGGGAGAGCTCTTCGAGAAGGGGTCCGCGCCGGCGACCCTGCAGCGCCGGATCCAGGCACCCTCGCGTATGCTGTTGCGGCCATGATCCGCACTCGCCAGCTCTCCAAGCGCTACGGCCCGCGCGAAGTTGTCTGCGGCATCGACCTCGAGATCCCCGCCGGCCAGCTCGTGGGATTGCTTGGGCCCAACGGTGCGGGGAAGAGCACCACGATCAAGATGCTCACGGGCATGCTCGCGCCCAGTGGAGGCACGGCCGAGGTGGCCGGCTTCGACATCGGCACGCAGGCGCTCGAGGCCAAGCGCGTGATCGGCTACGTGCCGGAATCGGGGGCAGTCTTCGAGGCGCTGACGGCGAACGAGTACCTGCGCCTGGTCTCCGCGCTGCACGGCATGTCCGAGGCGGAGGCCCAGCCCCGCATCGAACGCTTCCTGGCCTTCTTCGAACTCTCGGCCGCCGAGACGGGCTCGAAGCCGTTGGGCTCCTTCTCCAAGGGCATGCGCCAGAAGGTCGTGATCACCGCCGCGCTGCTGCACAACCCCAAGGTGGTGTTCCTCGACGAGCCGCTCGACGGCCTCGATGCGAACACGGCGCTGCAGTTCAAGAGCCTGGTCCAGTCGCTCGCGCGCGAGGGCAAGACGATCGTCTACTGCTCGCACATCCTCGACGTCGTCGAGCGCATGTGCGAGCGCGTCGTGATCATCCACCAGGGCCGCATCCTCGAGGACGGCAGCGTGCCGCAAATCCTCGAGCGCACGGGCATGCGCTCGCTCGAGCAGGCCTTCAACCGCCTGACGAGCACCCAGGACCAGGCCCAGCGAGCCGAGGACATGGCGCGCTCGATGAACTCATGAGCGGGAGCGCGGCGACTCGCATCGACTGGCGCCAGGTGCGCGCACTCGTGCGCGCCTTCGTGCTGATGAGCGTGCGCAAGATGCCGATGCGCACGTTGCGCGGGGAGCGCAAGGCCGGCGGCCTGGGCCCGCTCGTGATGCTGTTCGTGCTCTACACGCTCTTCGGCGCGCTCATGGCGGCGATGTTCGCGGTCACGAAGGATGTGTTCCTGTCCGCGTTCACGGCGCACATGATGACCCTCTTCGTCGTCGGCACGGCGGCCATGAGCGAAGCCTCGGACGTGCTCTTCAGCACGAGCGAGAACGACGTGCTCGGCCACCGCCCGATCCCGCCGCAGACGCTCGTGCTGGCCAAGGCGCTCACGATCCTGGCCTTCACGGGCATGCTCGCCGGCGCGATGAACCTGGTGCCGACGATCGTGCTCTTCTTCATGGACGACGCGCGGCCGCTCGCGCCGCTGGCGCACATCGCGAGCGTGGCGCTCTCGACGATCTTCGCCAGCGCGGCGGTCGTGTGCTTGTACGGCGTGGTCGCGCGCGTGCTCGGGCGCGAGCGGCTGCAGCGCGCCGTGACAGGTGCGCAGATCGCTTCGACGATCTTCCTGGCGGCCGGCTTCCAGGTCGTGCCCCGTCTGCTCGACACGCGCAACGGCATCGACCTGGGCGCGTTGCTGCACGACTCGTGGACCGTCTGGCTGATCCCGCCGGCCTGGTTCGCGGGCATCGACGGCTGGCTGGGTTCGGCGGTGAGCGAACCGCGGTTCGAGCAGCTCGCGCTGGTCGGGCTGGGAGTCACGCTGGTCTGCGCCTGGCTCGGAGTGCTGCGCTTGCCCACCGCGAACGAGAGCGTCGCCAGCCTGCAGGAAGAGGCGCGCGAGGAGCGCCCGCCGCCGCGCAGCGCGGTTGCGGGGCGCGCGAGCCTCGTCCAGCGCATGCTCGGGCCTTGGCTGCGCGATCCGGTCGAGCGCGCCTCGTTCGCGCTGGCGCACGCCTATCTCGCGCGCGAGCGCGGCGTCAAGGTGCGCCTGGCCTCGGCGCTGGGCTTCTACCTCGTCTTTCCGGTGATCGCGATCTTCGACCACCAGCGCAGCAGCTTCCTGCCGTTGATGATGATCTGGATGGGAGCGCTGCTGCCGATCACCGTGCTCGAGACTCTGCGCATCACGACGCGGCCGGAGGCGGCCGACCTGTTCCTCTACGCCCCGATCGAGGGCGGCGCCCGCATCTTTCACGGTGTGCGCAAGGCGGCGATCGTCTTCGTGCAGCTCCCGATCCTGTGCTACACGATCCTCGTGGCGTGCTGGGCGATGCGCGCAGCGCCGACACAGCTCCTGCTGCTTCTGCCCGCGCTGGTCGCGATGCCTCTGCTCTCGCTCGTCCCCGGCCTGACGGGCGAGTACCTGCCGCTCTCGGTCGCAAGCCGCACCGGCCAGCGCACGCTGCAGTCGATGATCGTGTTCCTGGTGATGATCCCGGCGGCAATCTTCGGCGGCCTGTCCTATTTCGCGCTGCGCGCGGGCTGGTTCTGGCCGCTCTTCGCGCTCGAGGTCCCGTTGGTGATCGCCGGGCACGTCGCGCTGCGCGGAATCGTCGCGCGCCGCTCGCGCCGTCTGGGTCACGCGCGCGAAGGAGTGGGGGCGTGAGCGTGCGCTGCATCCTCGCCGCGGTCGGGACGGGCCCCGAATCGGAGCTCGCGATCGCGCAGGCCGACGAGCTCGCGCGCGCGCACGGCGCGCGGCTCCTGGTGTGCCATGCCAGTCCGCACGAGTTCTTCCACGCCGCCTCCGGCCCGGATACGCGCGCACGACTCGCGGGCGAGCTTCGCGCCTACGTCGGTCGCCTGACCGGCCGCACGGCGGGCGAGTACGAGGTCGAGGTGCGCGAGGGACGCACGCATGCGGCCGTGCTCGAGCTCGCGGAGCGCTGCGCGGCCGAGTGCATCGTCGTCGGCGCGGGGAGCGAGGGCTCAGGCGCGGTTTCCGACAGCGAGCTGCGCCGCATCCTGCGCCACGCCGCCGCTCCCGTGTGGATCGCACGAGGGCGCACGGGCACGCGGCGTGTGCTGGTGGGCACCGACTTCTCCGATCCGGCCTTGCCGGCGGTCGCGGCGGCAGCTGCGGAGTCGCGTCGCATCGGCGGCGAGCTCACGATCCTGCACAGCCTGCAGCTGATGCTCTCGATGCCGGTCTGGTCCGCGACGGGCCCGGTTCCGATCGACATCCCGCCCGCGGTCCAGGCGCAATTGCACGCGGACGTCGAGGAGCGCCTCGCCGCCGCGCTCGCGCAGTGCGGCGCCGCGGGCCAGCGCCGGGTGGCACACGGCTCGCCGGCCCAGGCGCTGCTCGCGGCCGCGCGCGAACTCGAAGCCGATCTAGTCGTGACCGGAACGCTGGGCCGCACGGGGATCCCGCGCGTGCTGATCGGCAGCGTGGCGGAGGAGGTCGCTCTCGGGGCGCCCTGCAGCGTGCTCGTGGTGCGCCTCGCGCACGTGTGAGCGCCGCGATCTCGCGCAAACCTCGGGACTTCGGGTAATCTGCTGGCCCACAAATGTTCGCCGCCTTCGCCCTCACCCTCACACTCGCCACATCACCCTCCTCCCCCTCGAACGCGCTCCCCGCCGCGACTCCGTTCGCGGCGCAGGATCCGCAGCTCGAGACGAAGCTCGCCGCGGCCGGCAAGGACGTCGCGAAGCTGCTCGAGCTCGCCGCGGCCTGTACGGCCAGCGGGCAAGAGGAGGACGCGCGCAAGGTCTACGCCAAGGTGCTCGAGCTCGACGCCGCGAACGAGGCCGCGCACAAGGCGCTGCGCCACCAGTTCTACGACCAGAAGTGGTTCGAGAGCTTCGCCGAGCTCGCCAAGTACAAGCGCGAGGAAGCAGCGAAGATGAAGCAGAAGGGCCTCGCGCGCTTCAAGGACGAGTGGGTGCCCGAGGGCGACGTGCCCTTCCTCAGCATGGGCTGGACGAAGGACGAGAAGAACGCCTGGCACAACCCGGTCGTGCTCGCGCGCGAGAAGCAGATCGCCGAGTGGAAGGACGCGGGCTACGAGTTCCGCGCCGACGACAACAGCTGGATCGCGCCCAACGAGCGCGACAAGTGGGCCTCGCTGCTGTGGAAATGCGGCGAGGACTGGGTCGACATGGCCAAGGCCAACGAGTTCCACGCGAAGCCCGAGCAGTGCTGGGAGCTCGCCGGCGAACACTTCCTGACCAACACCACGATCGACTGGGAGGGCGCGAACCTCGCGCGCTGGCACGCCGACAAGACCTGGCTCGAGCTCGTGCGCATCTTCGGTGTCGAGCCGGTGACGAAGCCGCAGCTCTTCGTGCTGGACAGCCTCGAGCAGTACAACCTCGTCGCCGGCACCACTCCGATCCTGCCCGAGTTCGAGGGCTACTCCTCGCTGCACGGCGCGTACTTCGCGGACCTGTACTTCGAAGGGAGCGCCGAAGCGCCGCAGTTCGGGGGGTGCGGAGTCAGCTACTGGGACCGCAAGGATCCCAAGGCCGGCAGCTGGGGCCCGCTCTGGCTGCGCTGGGCCGCCGCGCAAAGCTTCGTCGAGGGGATCGATCCTTCCTGGAGCGCGGTCGGCGAGACGATCGTCGAGGGCGGTGCGCCCGGCGCCAACTTCGCCGCGGCATTCTGGGCCGAGAAGAAGATCCCGCGCTGGTTGCGCTACGGCGCCGCGTCCTACGTCGAACGCTTCGAGAAGGACCCGCAGGCGGCCGAGGGCGCCGATCCGTGGACGCTGCGCAACTTCGCCTTCGCCGAGCTCAAGAAGGCGGGCGGCCTGCGCAAGCTCGACCAGATCTTCGCCTTCGGTCTCGACATCAAGGACATCCCCGGCTCGAGCCGCTACTACGAAGAGGCCGGATTGGTGGTCGCGTTCCTGCTCGACGGCGCTCCGACGGACAAGGACCTCGCGGCGAAACACGAGGCCTTCAAGGCCGCGCTGAAGAGCGGCTCGAAGGCGGACGTCGGCAAAGCCGCCGTCGCGCTGCAGAAGGCGCTCGCCAAGCACGAAAAAGACATCGCCAAGTTCGCCGGGCTCTGAGCTCGATCAGCGCGCGCTCGCGGCGGCGCCGAAGCACAAGAGCTCGGCCGCGGTGCGCTGGTAGAGGCGGCCCGCCGAGTAGCTGAGCGAGTTGGCGCACCAGGTCTCGCCGCCCGTGCCCAGATCGTCGAGCGCGAGCAGCGCCCCGCCGTCGAAGTCCTTGCGTTGCGCGTCGAGCACGTACACCAGGCCGCTCGCGAGCGTGAAGTACAGGCGCTCGTTGACGCGCGTGGGCGAGCCGTTGAAGACCCAGTCCCAGCCGCTCCAGCGCGAGCGCTCGTCGCCGGTCGTCTCCAGGCCACGGCTGTTCACGGCGCGCGCGGCGAGCGGTGTGCGCCAGCGCAGCACGTCGGGCGTGCCGCGCACGACGTCGGTGGGCACCTCGAGGTACTCGACCGCCTTCGTCGCGGGATCCACGCGCCCGAAGGACCAGGCCGGACCGACGGTTTCCTTGCCGAAGGCGGCCGCGTAGCACTGGAAGAACACGCGTCCCGCGGCGGCGATCAGCGTGTAGCGCGCGGGGAAGACAGGCAGCTTGAGATCGACGCCGCTCTTCCTCTGCCATGCGCCGGTCGCGGGGTCTCGGCTCGTGACGTCGACGTGCCTGTGCAGCGGGATCGAGGCCAATTCCTTGCCGCTCGCCAGGTCGAGCACCACCAGCGCGCTCGCGGGATCGCGCAGCACCCAGTAGGCGTAGTGCTCGTCGTGCGCCATCGTCTGCAGCGCGCCCTCGTGGTTGGGACGCGGATCCTCGTAGCGCCAGAGTGACTTGCCAGCCTTCGCGCCGGTGAGCGCCGTGAGCGAGACACCCAGCGGGAGTTCGGGCACGTCGTGCGGTCCGCCGCGCGCGATCAGCAGCGCCGGTCCGCTCGGCGTCGCGACGAGTTGCGGCGCGTTGTAGTGCGTGAGCGCGTCCTCGCTCTTCCACAGCAGCGCCCCGGTCGCCGCATCCAGGCCGACGACACGGTTCCAGCGGCCGCTCTGTTCGGGGAAAGGCTCCATGCCCACGAATACCGCGCGTTCGCCGTCCTGCACCAGGAAGGGCTCGAACTGCTTGTTGAAGGGCCCGTCGAAGGTCGGCGTGAACTCGCGCTCCCAGACGAGCTCGCCCGCGTGCGTGTAGCAGACGACCTTGCCGCCGCCGTTGGTGAACCACACGTGCTTCGCGTCGGCGACGGGCGAGGCGCTGGTCGCGTCGCTGAACGGATACGAGTAGATCGAGGGCACCACTCCAGCGATGCGCCGCGTCCACAGGAGCTTTCCGGTGCGCGCGTCGAGTGCGTGCGCGTCGATGTCCTTGCCGACGACGCTGCGGCCCTCGGTCGCGTGCGTGTAGAGCGCGCGCTCGGCCTCGGTCAGCGGATGCTCCGGATCAAAGGGCGCGAGCGTCGCTACGAAAACATGTTCGCCGACGATCGTGATCCCGCCTTGACCCGTCTCGGGCAGGGGCGTGCGCCAGAGCAGGTTCTCGCCCGTGCGCGCGCTGAAGCGCAGCGGCGGCGCTGCACCTTCGACGCTCCAGTCGCCGTTGGGACCCGCACCCTGCGGCCAGTCCGTGCCCAGCGCGCAGAGCGGGAGCGTGAGCAGGGCGAGGACGGAAAAGGCGTGCATCACGGCCCGCCGAGTCTACTTCGCGAGCACCGCTTCGGCCTCGCGGCGCCAGCGCATCACGTCGGATCTCTCCCAGGCGGCCGGATTGCCGCCCGTGCGCTCGTTCCACTCCGCCATGCCGCGCTCGTAGCACTCGCGCGCCGCATCCGTGCGGCCGAGGTGGCTGTAGATCAGCGAGCGCAGGAAGGGGAATCCCGTGGGCGTCATCAGCGCCAGCGTGGGCGCCTGGAAGTGGTTGCCCATCGACGTCAGCGCCGCGGGCCAGTCGCCAAGTCGTACGTGGGCGACCGTCTCGACCACCCAGACGGCATCCGTTCCCTCGAACTGCCCGGCGCGCTGCTCGAGTGAACGCAGCACGAATTCCGGATCGCGCTGGGCCGGATCGGGATGATCGACGAGCGAGAACAAGTACGTGAGCAGGTTCGCCACGACAGCCTCACTCGGGAGCTGCCGCTCGATCTCGTCGCGGCCGATGGCGCCGGTGTAGTAGCGCGCGACCTCGTAGTCCACGCGGCGGTTGGAGTCCTCCTGCAGCGCGAGCGAGCGCTCGAGGCTCGCGAGCAAGCCCTTGAAGTCACCGAGCGAGCCCTGCGCGAGCCCGAGGCTGTAGAGTCCCTCGGCGCTCTTCGGATCCACGGCGAGGCAGGCGCGGTAGGCACCTTCGGCATCGGTCAGGCGCCCGAGGAAATAGAGCGAGTCGGCCACGCGCAGGCGCGCGCGCAGATTGCCCGGCCGCAGGCTGAGCGCGGAGGTGCGGCAGGCGAGCGCGGCCTCGTAGCGGCCCGCGAGCTGGTAGATCTCACCGCCGACCGCCTGCAGCAGGAAGTCACCCGGGTACAGGTGCTGCGCCTGGTCGTACATGCGGTAGACCTCGGGCCGGTGCTCGGGGAAACGGTCCCAGAGCGTCGCACTCAGGACCCAGATCGAGCCCGGCGCGAGCTTGGCGAGATTCTCGGGCTCGGCCAGCCGCAGCAACACCTCGAGGTCGCTGTCGAAGATGGCCTGGCGCAGGGTCAGGCGATCGGCGTCCTTGTCGAGGTCCATCGCGAGGTAGAGCAGGTTCTCGGCCTTCTCGCTCTTCGCGCCCAGCACGCGGCGGCGCAGGCGTCCCCAGTCGTCGAGCGCGAGCGCGACCTCCTCGGCGATCGAGCGCTCGCGGATGTGCTTGAGCGCCGGGACGATGTCCTCGCCCTCGAGATCGACGCCGTAATCCTGGAAGGCCTTGGCGAACTGGCCGTCGAGCTCGCGTTCGCGCACCGTATCTCCGAGCGTCTCGATCTGCGCCAGGCGCAGGTCGACCAGCTCCTTGCGCAGGGTCTCGTCCTTCTCGTGCAGCTCGCGCTCGCGTGCCGCGGCCTGTGCGCTCTGCTCGGCTTGCGCGACGAAGGCGCGCACGCGCTCGAGCATCGCCGGATCGGCGGAGCCCTGTTCGGCGAGCGAGAGCGCGCGTCGCGCGGAGGCGAGCGCGGCCTCGTGCTTGCCGGCGTGGTCGAAGTCGTTCGACTCGGCCTGTGCGCTGTCCACGGCGCTGCGCATCTGCTCGGCGCGCTGCGTGCGCTCCTTCTGGACCCACCAGAAGCCGCCACCGCCGAGCAGCAGGGCTACGACGATCGTCCCGCCGAGCGCCACCGCGAGCCTGCGCCGCCGGCGTTCCTCGGCGGCCTGGATGCTGGCTTTGGCCGCGGCGAGCTCGGCCTTCGCAGCGCGCTCCTCGGTCGAGGTGAGGTACTCGTGCAGTCGCTTCGCGACCTCCTCGGCGTTCGCGGGCCGCGCGGTGCGCGCCGGCATCAGGCACTCCAGGCACAGCTGCTTGAGCACCGCGTCCGCGTCGCTGGCCTCGATGCGCGCGCGTGCGGGGTCGAGCAGCGCGCGCGCCGCGAGCGTCACGAGATGCTGGCCCTCGACTTCCTCGTAGGGCGGCTTGCCGGTCAAGATCTCGCACAGGATCGCGCCCAGCGAGAACACGTCTGCGCGCTCGTCGAGCTTCTCGATCTCGCCCTGCGCCTGTTCGGGCGCCATGTAGGCGGGCGTGCCCATCACCGATCCGACCATCGAGTCCGAGCCCGAGGAGCCCGGTCCGCTGCGCACGGTCTCGATCACGGTGTGCACGGTCTCCTTGGCGCGCTTCTCGTCGGCGACGCCGCCGCGGCGCAGCACCTTCGCGAGGCCCCAGTCGACGACCTGCACCTCGCCGAAGGCGCCGACCATCACGTTCGCGGGCTTCAGGTCGCGGTGCAGCACGCCCTTGCTGTGCGCGTACGCCATCGTCTGGCACACCGACTCGAAGATCGCGAGCAGCCGGCCGCGGTTGTCCGAGGGCGTCTTGCGCTGCGCGAAGAGCGCGGCGAGCGTGCGGCCCTTGATCAGCTTCATCGTGAAGTACGGCCGCTCGTCGGCCATCAGGCCGAGCTCGTACACGGGCACGATGCCCGGATGCTGCAGCTGCCCGCCGATCTGCGCCTCCTCGACGAAGCGCTGCACGACCTCGGGCCTTTTCGCGAGCTCGCTGTCGAGCACCTTGAGCGCGACATCGCGGCCCAGATCGGTGTCGTGGCCCTTGAGGATGACGCCCATGCCGCCGCGCGCGATCTCGCCCAGCAGCTGGTAGTTGCCGCGGCCCTGCGGCACGAGCTTCGCCGCGGGTGTACCCGGATCGACGAGCGGCGAGTGGCCGTGCTCGGAGTCCGAATCGGGCAGCAGGACCTTCGACGGCAGGCCGGTCTTGTCGCCCAGGATCTGCAGCACGGAACGCTGCGACTTGGGCTCTTCGTGGGGGGGCTGGGGCATGATCGATCCTCTACTTCTTCGCGAGCACCGCTTCGGCCTCGCGGCGCCAGCGCATCGCGTCGGAGTGTTCCCAGGCCGCGGGGTCGGCGCTGGTCTGGTCGTCCCACTCGGCCATGCCGCGCTGGTAGTAGCCGCGCGCCTCGTCGGTGTGGCCGATGTGGCTGCAGATGAGCGAGCGCAGGAAATCGTAGGCCATGGGGGAGAGGATCATGAAGAACGGCAGCTTGAAGCGGCCGTCGAGCGCGGCGTACGCGCCGGGCCAGTCCTCCAACCGCACGCGCGCGATGGCTTCGATGACATCGGGCCAGCGCAGATCCCGCAGCTGCGCCGCGCGTTCCTCGAGCGTGCGCAGCACGAGCTCGGGATCGCGCTGCTTGGGGTCGGGGTGATCGACCAGCGCGAAGAGGTACGTGAGCAAGTTGTTGGGCGCGCTCTCCATCGCGAGCCGTGCTTCGAACTCGTCGCGCGCGAGGACGCCGCTGTAGAACTGCGCCGCCCAGAGGTCGGATTGCCAGTTGGGATTGGATGCGATCTGCGGCGAGCGCGAGTGACTCGCCAGCGCGCCTTGGAAATCGCCCAGCAGTGTCTGCACCAGACCCAGATTGTAGTTGGCCTCCGGGTTGGTCGGTTCCTTCTCCAGGCAGGCGCGCAGGGTGCTCACCGTGTCCGTCAGCCGGCCCAGAGACTGCAGCGAGTCCGCCACCTTCACGCGCGCGTTGAGATCATTCGGCCGCAGTGAGAGCGCCGATCGGCGGCAGGCGAGCGCGGCTTCGTACCGACCGCCTTGCGTGTAGATGAAACCGGCCACCGACTGCAGCACGTAGTCGCCCGGGTACAACTGCAGTGCCTGCTCGAGGATGCGGTAGATCGTGATCCGCTGTTCTGGATAGCCGTCCCAAAGTGCCGCGGTCAGCACGAAGATCGAGCCCGGCTCGAGCTTCGGCAGGTTCGCGGCGGAGGTCAGGTCGAGCATCACGCCCAGGTCCTTCCCCGCGATCGCCTCGCGCATGCGCTTGCGCAGAGCGTCGGGGTCGAGGTCCATCGCGAGGTAGAAGAGGTTCTCGGCCTTCTCCGACTTCGCTCCGTGAACCCTCCGGCGCAGGCGACCCCAGTCGTCGAGCGCGAGCGCGACCTCCTCGGAGATCTTGCGCTCGCGGATGCGCTTCAGCGCGGGCACGAGGTCGTCGCCCTCGAGGTCGACGCCGTAGTCATGGAAGGCCTGCGTGAAGGCCGCGTCGAGTTCGATCTCGCGCTGCGGGTCGCCGATCGTCGCGATCTGCGCGAGGCGCAGCTCCACCAGGCGCGCGCGCAGCTTTTCGTCCTGTGCCGCCAGCGTGCGCTCGCGCTCGGCCGCGCCGACATCGAGCTCGGCCTTGGCCACGAAGTTGCGCGCGCGCTCGAGCAGCGCCGCCTCGGCTCCGCCCGTCTCGGCCAGAGACAGCGCGCGGCGCGCGGAAGCGAGCGCCTCCTCGGGCTTGCCAGCCTGCTCGAACTCGATCGACTCGCCGTAGGCCGCTTCCACCGCCGTGCGCGTCTGTTCATTGCGCCGCGTGCGCTCCTTGCCGATCCACCACAGGCCGCCGCCTCCAAGCAGCAGGGCCAGGCCGATCACGCCGCCGAGCGCGAGCGTCAAGCGGCGCGCGCGACGTTCCTCCGCAGCCTTGATGCGCGCCTCGGCCGCCTCGAGCTCGGCTTTCTGCGCCCGCTCCTCGGTCGAGGTGAGAAAAGCGTGCACGGCCTTGGCCACTTCCTCGGCGTTGGCGGGCCGCACCTCGCGCGAGGGCATCAGGCACTCCAGGCACAGCTGCTTCAGCACCGGATCCGCGTCGCAGGCCTCGATGCGCGCGCGTGCGGGCTGCAGCTTCGCGCGCGCGGCCTGCAGCACGAGCGTCTCGCCCTCGATCTCCACGTAGGGCGGCTTGCCGGTCAAGAGCTCGCACAGGATCGCGCCCAGCGAGAACACGTCGGCGCGCTCATCGAGCATCTCGATCTCGCCCTGCGCCTGCTCGGGGGCCATGTACGCGGGCGTGCCCATCACCGAGCCGGCCATCGAGTCCGAGCCCGAAGAGCCCGGGCCGCTGCGCACGGTCTCGATCACGGTGTGCACCGTTTCCTGCGCGCGCTTCTCGTCGGCGACACCGCCGCGGCGCAGCACCTTCGCGAGGCCCCAGTCGACGACTTGCACCTCGCCGAAGGCGCCGACCATCACGTTGGCGGGTTTCAAGTCGCGGTGCAGCACGCTCTTGCTGTGCGCGTAGGCGACCGTCTGGCAGACCGATTCGAAGATCGCGAGCAGCCGACCGCGGTTCTCGGCCGGCGTCTTGCGCTGTTTGAAGAGCGCCGCAAGCGTGTGGCCCTTCACGAGCTTCATCGTGAAGTACGGGCAGTCGTCCGCCATCAACCCCAGCTCGTACACGGGCACGATGCCCGGATGCTGCAGCTGTCCGCCGATCTGCGCTTCCTCGATGAAGCGCTGCACGACCTCGGGCCGCTGCGCGAGCTTGCCGTCGAGCACCTTGACCGCGACGTCGCGACCCAGATCGGTGTCGTGGCCCTTGAGGATCACCCCCATCCCGCCGCGCGCGATCTCGCCCAGCAGCTGGTAGTTGCCGCGGCCCTGCGGGACGAGCTTCGCGGCCGGCGTTCCCGGGCTGACGACGGGCGATGCGCCGTGCTCCGAGTTGGAGTCGGGCAGCAGGACCTTCGCGGGTAGACCGGTCTTGTCGCCCAGGATCTGCAGCACGGAACGCTGCGACTTGGGCTCTTCGCCAGGGAGTTGGGGCACGGGGGGGCCTCGGACGGGAACGGGATCGCAGTCGGATCCCGCGCAGTATAGAGGTCGCAGGTGCCCGGCGGGCGCGTCGCACGATCAGAGATCCGGCTCGACGCGCTCGGACCAGGCCTCGAGCTCGGCTGCGAATTCCGGTCCGAGTCTCGTGGGCCTGACGAAGTACCACCAGTTCGAGCGCGGTTGCCAGCCTTCGCGCTTGGCGACGGCCGCGGGCCAGATGCACGCAGGCAGCGGCTGCGTCGCGCGTCGAAGTTCGAGGTCCGCCGCAGCCAGGCGCGAGTGGAAGCGGGCCGATTCCGGCGCGGGAGCGTGCGGCAGCGCATCGGCGAGCAACTGGCGCGTGTCGAGATCGTTGCGCCAATTGTCGAGGTCGAGCACGCGGCCCGCGGCGGTCTCCTGCGCGATGCGCTCCCAGCGTTCGACCAGGCCGAGCAGTCCCCCGGCGACGACGTGCTCGGCGGCTCCGAGTTGGAGGAGGTACGCGCGAACGGGATCCATCCCGGCGGGCATCAGTGATCCTCCGTGAGCTGCCGCTCGAAGTAGCGCCTGCCGCCGCTGGGCCTGAAAAACGTCCGGATGCTGCCGTCGGCGTTGAACGCGATGAAAGCTCCCGACCTCAGGTCGAAGCGCGTGACCACACCGTCTTCGCGGGTCGCTTCGAGGACGACGCCACCCAGGCGCGCATCGCGCAGCGCCTGGGCTCGCAGCAGGTAATCCGCCTGGCTGATCGAGCCGAACTCGGGGCCATGCTTCTCGAAGTGCTCCTCGAGTGCGTGCTGCGAGGTGAAGCCGATCGCGCTGCGGGCCTCCCGCGGCGCACGTACCGAGGGAGCGTCGCCGGGCAGGAGCCTGGGACCGAACAGGGCCGCGAGCACTGCGAGCATCAAGCCCGAGAGCGAGAGCTTGATGCGGCGCGCCTGCGCTTCCCTCATGCGCGCCATCATGCCACGCGCTTTTCAGCGCGGCGACTGACGCAGCGCGATCGGCACGCAGCCCGGCCCGAGGTCGCGCGGCGGCGTCACGATCAGCGCGGGATCGAGCTTGGCGAGCGTGCCGCGTTCGGGCGCGGGCATGTACTCGCGCTCGCGTGTCCATCGCGCTTGCAGCTTCTCCGCGATCGCCTGCAGGCGCTCCTTCGCCGCCGCGTCGAGATCCGCGTCCTGCAGCGCGGGCTGGTCGACGAAGCGATACCAGGCATAGGTGACGACGCTGCCATCTGCGAGCTTCGCCTCGAAGGGCCCTGCTTTCGGACCGGGCGCGTGCCAGACGTCGTCCTTCGCGGAGGGGGAGGTGTAGGACTGGTCGTCGAGCGCGGGCAGGAACTCCGCCTTCGCGAGTCCCGTCGCCGCGGGCACTTCGCGCGGAGTGAGCGCGCGCAGCTCCTTGTCATCCTGCCTGCAATACTGCGGGAAGGAGCCGCGCTGCCGCTTGCCGCTCCAGGGCTCGAGCGCCTTGGCCTTCCACGCGAGGCCGAAAGTGTGTTCGTCGAGCGCGCGCGTTTCGACCCACTCGCCGACGCCGCGGATCGGGAGCTTGTCCTCGCCCTGCGTCACGGAGATCGGATGCGCGCTGCATTTCGGCACGCTCGCGCCCTTCTCGTCGAAGCGACCGCTCGCGGCGGCGCCACCAGCGAGCCAGCTCGCGACCTCGTCGTAGAGCGCGGCCTTGGAGTAGTGCGTCAGTTTGTGGATCAGCACCGTCTCTCCCGCGCCGTCCGCGGGGAACTGCAAGCGCGGGATGCGCGTGTAGGTCGCGCCCTTCGAGTCGTGAGCGACCAGGCGCGGCACCGTGTTGATCTCGATCGCGCCGCCGGTGACGAGCCCCGGCCGCGCATCCAGGCCGCGTCCGACTGCCGGCGGATGCCGGCGCGAGATGCGGCTCCAGGTCGCGGGCGTGTAGAACGCGACCGGTCCCTTGAAGTTCGCCGCGTTGAGGAACAACGTCCACGACTGGTCCCCGGTGGGGAGCTCGAGGCCGGCGGTCTGCGCCTGCGGCGCGACGAGCGGCAGCACCATCCACGCGTAGCCGAAGAGCTCGCCGCACGTGTCTTTCTCGAACGTCAGGCCATCCGGCGGCACGAGCAGGCACGGACTGAGCTGCGCGATGCCCATCTCGTCGGGAGCGAGCGACTGCACGGCGCCGAAACCCCAGCCCGGCGAGGAAATCTCGTGGTTGTAGCCGTCGTTGGTCCCGTTCATGCGGAACTTCGCGGTCGTCGAGCCGAAGCGCGTGCTGCCCCAGAATCCAAGGCCGCCCTCGATCGTCTGGAACACGTCGCGCCAGCTCGGCCCGCGCTCGGGCCAGTTGTCGCGCGCGACGGTGCCGTGCGGCAAGAGCGGCTCCTCGATTCCGCGGTTGTCGGGCACGATCCAGATCGAGGCGAGTCCGATCTGGAAGTCGCGCAGCGGACGCTCGACCAGCGGCCACGCGGTCGCGTAAAGGCTCACGCCGTAGCCGAACTCCGCCGCCGGCGCGGGCACATCCATGCTGATGTAGCCGGCGAGTCCCTGCGAGACGAGTTGCGGCTCCTGCGCGGGTGCGCGGCTCGCGTTCGCGAGCAGGCCGAGAACGATCAGCGGGAGGTGCATGCAGGTAGCTTCAGCGCGGATGCGCGGGTTCGAGCAGTTGGGGGTGCGCGCGCAGCTCGGACGCGACCGCGCGTCCGATGATCTCGCTGCCCGCCACGTTGGGATGGCTCTCGTCCAGTCGCAGCTCCGGCGGTTCCAGGCCCGAGTCGCGCAGCGCCGGGAAGAGGTCGAAAGCGTGCCAGCCCAATTCGCGCGCGAGGCCGGTCACCTGCGCGTGGATCGATTCGTAGGGGTACTCGCTCCAGTGCTCGAGCGGCGCGAAGACCGGCGTCACGATCAGCATCACGTGCACGCCACGCGCGCGCGCGAGGCCGGCCATGCGCTCGAGCGCCGCACGCGTGCCCTTCCACGGCTCGCCCTGCGGAGCATGGTAGAAGCGCCACAGGTCTCCGCCGCCCAGGTGCGCGACCTCGCGCGTGCGGCGAGCCTGCGCGATCCGGCGCAGCAAATCGAAGTGCTGCCACCACGCGGGCTCGTGAAAGTAGTTCTGCAGCGGCTGCAGCGGCAGCGGCTCGGGGTCGTTCAGGAAGTAGCCCACGATCACCAGATCGGGATCGAGCGGCAGCAGCTTCGACTCGAGCACACAGGCCTCGTCGCGCGAGGAGTAGCCGCTCACCGCGCAGTTGAGGAGCTCGAATGGACGCGCGGGCAGCGCGCGCCCGAGCTCGTCGACGCACACGCGGCTCCAGGTGCTCTCGTAGGGGAGCCCGATCCCGAACGCGACGGAGTCGCCGAGCACGCCGATGCGCAGCGAGCGCGGATCGCGCGGCACGGCGAGTTCGGGGCCGCGCATGCCGAGCGAGTTGGTGCGGATGGAGACGCCGCGGTCGGTCGAATCCACGTTCGGACGCAGCTCGTACTCGAGCCCGGGCGTGTTCGACGCGCCGTGGATGAGCGACTTCCACTCCTGGCCGGGCAGGCGCTCCTGCGGCCGCTGGAAATAGCAGGGCGAGTAGTGCGCGAGCACGAGCTCGGCTGCGGCGAGCAGCACGAGGGTGCTGGCGAGTGAGATCAGGAGCGGTTTGATGGCAGGACGCGGCCGAATGAAGCGCGGCGGGAAGCTTACCAGTCGATCCGCAGCCCGCTCGACACGTTCCAGCTGCTGCCCGGAGGAGCCGCGCAGAAGCTCAGGTTCGGGTCGCGGTAGTACGCCTGGTACCAGCGCTGCGTGCCCGAGCCGATCGTGTCGCCGAGGGCCGCGGAGCGCGCGCTCACCGAGGGATCGCCCGGCGCGGGTGCGGTCGCGGTCCCGGCGACGGCGTTCTTCGTGTAGAGGCGCTTCAGCGAGCCGCCGACGCAGCGCACGCCGTCGCCGAAGACGGCGGGGGTCGCGAGGGCGGCGTTGCCCTGCAGGAAGATCGTGAGCACACTCGGGAGCTCGCCATCGGAGCTCAGCACGAGCGTGTCGGGGCTCGTGCTGCCGCTCGCGAGGAGCTGCGCGCCGCCGGTCGAGGCCGAGTTCTGGCAGCCGCGACCCGCCGCGCCGTTGTTCGCGCAGGGGCAGGCGGTCGCCTGCGTGCCGTCGCCGAAGCAGAAGGCGCTCGCGCTGAGCGCGGGCGGCCCGAGCGAGCCGTCGGCGTTGAGATTCTGCGCGTACATGTCGCCGCTGTCGTTGCGCGCATCGTCCCAGAGCGCGCGCGCCATGTTGGTGGCGTCGATGCAGACCGGGATCTTGTCCTTCTGCGAGAGCACCGAGCTCACGACCACCGGCGAACCGGTCCAGACGTTCGCGCCGCTCGCGTCCACGCGGAAGCCGAGCACGCGCAGGCCCTGCGCGGGGTAGTTCGTCTGCTCGCAGCTGAGCACGATCGCGTCGTTGCCCAGCGGCAGACAGCGCTCGAACTGCTTGGGGATGCCGTTGAGCGGCAGGAGTTCGACGCCGTTGGCCGTGAATTGGCGCGCGCCGGCGACCGAGATGCGCTGCACGCAGCTGGCCCACTGGCTCTGCGCGAGGTTGCGCTTGTTGAAGGCCACCACGAGGTCGCCGCTGCCCGGCAGCACCGCCACCGAGGGGTCGAACTTGCTCATGTTGGCCTCGGTCGAGACCTGCAGGCCGTTGTGCGCGTAGGCCTCGACGCCCGCCGCGTCGACGCGCTGCACCCAGCAGTCGAAGGTGTTGCCGATCGCGCTGTGCCACGCGAAGACGGCACCGCTGCCGCCGTCGGACTTCACCACGGGCTGGTAGGCGATCGAGAGCGAGGCCGCGTCGTAGATCGCGAGCGGCGATCCGCCGTTCCAGAGCGCGTTGCCGGCCGAGTCGAACTTCTGCGCGCGCAGGTGGCGCGGGCTGGCGAAAGTGCCGATGTCGCGCACGTAGCCGACGATCCAGCCGCCCGCGTCCGCGGCCGCGATGTCGCTGAAGCCGGGCTTCTCCGTACCCGGGCCGACGATCTGCAGGCCGTCGCCGGCGAACTGCGGCGTGCCGGCGGGATCGAGCTTCTGCACGTGCACCGCGCCCGCGCCCGAGTTCGGCAGGCGCGACCAGGTCACGGCGAAGTTGCCATCCGAGAGCAGCGCGACCTTGGGATTGGCCTCGTAGTCGGCGTTGTTCGAGAGCGGAACTCCGTTCGCGCCCCAGAGGAAGTTGCCGGCGCCGTCGATGCGGTAGGCGTATACGTCCAGATCGCCGCCCGCGCGCGTGTCGGTGAACACGATCACGCAGCCGCCGGCGCCATCGGTGTCGATGTCCCAGTCGACGAGCGACGTGCTCTGCGGGTTGGCGCTGACCAGCAGGCCGTTGTGCGCGAAGGCCTCGTTGCCCAGCGGGTCGAGCTTCTGCGCGTAGACCGCGTAGCTGCCGCCGCGATTGTCGAACCACGCACACCACGTGCTGCCGTCGCCGCCCGCGGCGACCTTGGGCACGGCCTGGTCGCCGGTGGTGTTGCACACGGCCAGGTTTTGCGCCGGATTGGAGGGCCATTGCGCCTGCGCCGAGGTTCCAAGCGCGATCAGGAGTGCCGTGGTGATGCCGAGCCGCGTGTTGTAGAGCATCGCCTGATCGTATCAGGGTAGGCCGCAGGCGCCAGTGGAGTTGAAGTCCCGCGTTTCCGAAAGCGATGTTCCCTGCTGCGCCTTGCGATGTTGAGATCCTGCCTGTGACGGACCCGCTCCCCGAGCCGAATCCCGCGCACCGCCGGCGCCCGCGCTACCGCGGCACGCATCCGCGCGGTTTCCGCGAGAAGTACAAGGAACACGCGCCCGAGCTCTACCCCGAGCACACCGAGCACGTGCGCGCGCGCGGCATGACGCCCGCAGGCCAGCACGTGCCCATCCTCGTCGAGGAGGTGCTCGCGGTCCTCGCGCTGCAGCCGGGCGAACGCGGCGTCGACTGCACGCTCGGCTACGGCGGACATTCGCGCCGCTTCCTCGAGCGCCTCGCGCCCGGCGGCCAGCTGCTCGCGCTCGACGTCGATCCGCTCGAACTGCCCAAGACCCAGGCGCGCCTGCGCACTCTGGGCTTCGGCGAAGAGGCGCTCTGCGTGCGACGCACGAACTTCGCCGGGCTGCGCGCGGCGCTCGCGGAACTGGACTGGAGCGCGGGCGTCGACTTCGTGTTCGCCGACCTGGGCGTGTCTTCGATGCAGATCGACGACCCCGCACGCGGCTTCTCCTTCAAGTGCGACGCGCCGCTCGACATGCGCATGAACCCCGCGCGCGGACCCTCGGCCGCGCAGTGGCTCGAGCGTGTCGAGACCGTCGAGCTCGCACGTGCGCTGCAGGACGACGCCGACGAACCCTTTGCGCAGAGGATCGCGGCGGGGCTCGTCGCGCGGCGCGGGAGACTGCGCACGACGCTCGAGTTGGCGGCCGCGATCCGCTCCCTGCTGCCAGCGCACGTGGACGAGGAGCAGGCCGAGCGCAGCACGCGGCGCGTCTTCCAGGCCGTGCGCATCGAGGTCAACGACGAGTTCGGCGTGCTCGACACGCTGCTGCGCGCTCTGCCCGAGTGCCTGCGCTCGGGCGGCCGGGCCGCGCTGCTCTCCTTCCATTCGGGTGAGGACCGGCGCGTGAAGAAGGCCTTCGAAGCGGGCCTGCGCAGCGGCGTCTATTCCGCGTGCAGCCCGGACCTGATCCGCGCCGCGCCAGAGGAACAGCGCGCCAACCCGCGCGCCGCGCCGGCGAAGCTGCGCTGGGCGCGCAGGACCTGAGCCTCGTCCGCGTTCACTCGACCCGCAAGCGCAGGCTCTCGAGCTGCTGCAGGATCTTCCCGCTGCCCATGTCGGCGTCCAGGAAGCGCACGCGGAAGAAGATCGAGCGCGTGCCGTCGGCGTGTTCGTCGACGAAGAACTTGCCGTCCCAGCCCAGCGGCGCGGGCGGAGGCTTGCGCAGCTGGAGGCCGGCCACGTGCTTGCGCGTGCGCACCTCGGCGGTGAACACGGGCAGGTCGAGGTTGCGCTTGTGCGCGCCGTCCCAGCTCGACTCGGTCCCCACGCCCGAGCCGCGCCAGGAGTAGATCACCGGCGTCTCGTCGTAATTCCAGTCGGAGACGATGCACTCCTCCGCGCGCCACCACTTGGCCGGTCCGTACACGACGATCTCGCTGCCCTTGAGCTCGGCGCGCGCGGGAGCCAGCGCTGGAGCCGTGGGCAGGTGCAGCGCCAGCGCGGGGTCGCCGTAGAAGGCCTCGTTGTAGAACTCGTAGCGGTGCGGACCGTGCTCGCTCTCGCCGTTGGCGAGCATGGAGACGAGCTGGCGGTTGAGCGCGTCGCGGTGCGCGCGGCCGAGCGCTTTTCCGGCGAGCACCGCGTTCCAGAACTCGCTGCGGTAGGTCTCCTGCTGCGCGATCGCGCGCCGCACGTTGCCGACGAAGCCGATCGCGCCGTTGCGCAGCAGGCGCAGTGCGACCGAGTGCAGCTGGGGGTCCTGGTCGAGCGCGGCGGGGCTGCAGCCGGCGGATTCGACCAGGCAAGGCGCGAGCAGCACGCGCGAGTCCTGCATGTACGTCTGGCCCAGCTGCATCCACGAGGAGTGCGCGTTGTGGATCAAGACGCCCACCGCAGCGAGCGGGGAGTCCTGCGTGATCGGCTGGCCGCCCGCGTGCAGCGGAACCGGGCGGAAGCCCGCGTTCTCGAGCAGCGGCGCGCTCATGCGCTCCCACTCGGCCATGCCGAAGCGTCCGGCGGATTCGGGCGCGAGCAACTGCTCGTAGGCCAGGCTGCGCGCCGCGAGCAGCGTCGCTGCGGGCGCATCCTCGGCGACGAAGCGGCCGAAGGCGAGCTCGAGGAACGGATCCGCGTCGGTGTTCGCGTACGAGAGGTCGGAGGGCGGGTCGCTGTCGATGCCCTCGCCGGAGGGGACCACCTCCATCGGGAGCGCTTCGGGCCGCGCAGCCAGGCACAGGAATTCGGGCGTGCTGCCGAGGCGCTCGCGGCAGTGCGCGAGCACGGCGCGCACGTTGGCCGGGGCCGCGGGAGCACTCGCGTCGTCTCCGGCGGCGACCAGCGCGCCCGCGCGTCCGGCGGCGAGCACAGCTCCCGCGAGCGAGAGCTTGCGCACCTTGCCCAGGACGCGGTCGCTTGGCGCGACGGCCGCGAGGTACCCGACCGGTAGGCGGTGCTCCTGCATCCAACGCGCGACCTCGGCTGGGTCGCGCAGGCGCTCGCAGGTGGCCTTGCCGACACCGTTCGGGGGCTGGTCGAACGCTCCGACGAGCAGCAGCGTGCTCGCTCCCGCCTGTTCGATCACGGCGCGGGCCGCCTCCGAGAGCCCGTTCGCGCCGCTGTACAGAAGCGGCGCGCGCAGGCGTGCGGCGAGCACGGACGCTGCGAGGGTGCCGGTGTAGTCGTCCTCACGCGCGACGACGGCCTTGGCGCTCGTCGAAAAGCACGCGCGCGCGAGCGCACAGGCGGCCGCATCCGCGGAGTCGCAGGCGATGCGCTCCTGCGCGATGCCCTCGAGAGCCGGCGCGTCGGCGCCCGCGCCGATCCAAACCAGCCGACCGGGGTGGTAGCGCGCCAGGAAGTCGCGCGTCTCCGGCTCGAGCGCGCCGTCCGCACCGAGCGCGAGCACCAGCGGCTCGGCCCCGTTCACGGCGCACGCGGCCGGGATCGCGGCGAGGAAAGCGAGGTCCTGCCAGGCGGCCCCAGCTGGCATTGCAACGGCGAACACGCTGCGCTGCGGCTCGGCCGGACGCGTCGAGGCCGCCCCGAAGAGGCCGGCGAGCAGCGCGGCGCATACGGTTTGCGCGAGGTTCACGATCGTGAGACGGCCTCCGGGTGCATACTATTCGATTGTACTCGAGCCGTGCCGCATTCCGCACGGCAGCTCCTCCGTACCCGCTCACGGAAAGCACGATGGACGCCAACGCACCGATTCAAATTTTCCTCGTCGACGACCAGTCGATGATCCGCGCCGGAATCCGCAGCATGCTGTCGAAGAATCCGCGCTTCCAGGTCTCCGGCTCGAGCGGAGATCCGCGCGCCGCGATCGAGGCGATCGGGAAGGAGTTCCCCGACGTGATCCTGCTCGACATCTCGATGCCGGGCCTCTCGGGGATCGACGCGATCTCGCAGATTCGCAAGATCCACCCGCGCGCGCACATCGTGATGCTCACGCACCACGAGGGCGAGACCTTCGTCGAGCAGGCGCTGCAGGCCGGCGCCGACGGCTACCTCTCCAAGGACTCCGATCCCGCGGAGCTCGCGCTGGCGATCGAATCGGTGAGCGCGGGTAGGCTGTACCTGTCTCCCAAGGTCGCGGGCGTGCTCTTCAGCCGCGCACGCGGCGGCCCGAACCCCGTCGCTCTGGGCACGAGCCGCCTGCAGTCGCTCACGCCGCGCGAGCGCGAGGTCTTCCAACTGCTCGCGCTCGGCAAGAGCAACAAGGAGGTCGCGAAGGTGCTCGGGTTGAGCCTGGGCACCGCGAAGAAGCACCGCGAGAACCTGCAGGCGAAGCTCGCCTGCGGCTCGGCTGCGGAGCTCGCGCTGCTGGCGATCAAGGAAGGGATGCTCTCGGCCTGAGCCGCGTGCCGCGGGTTACCTGTGCGATCGGCTGCGCTAGGCCCACTCGGAGGACCCATGAAGATTCTCGCGACTGCGATCTGTGCCCTGTCCCTGTCCGCCTGCACCTTTCACATCCACGTCCACGAGGCGCCCCGGCTCGCCCTTCCAGCCGAGCCCGCACAGGCGCGAATGGCGCAGCCGGGTGACTCGCTCACCGGCGTCGTGGTCGACGCGCAAGGCCATCCGATGCGCGCGCGCATCGCCGCCGTCGGCGAGTCCGGGTCCTTCTCGACGAGCACCGACGACGAAGGGCGCTTCGACCTCGCGTCGCCGGGTTTTGCAGTGAGCGTGCTGCACGCCAGCACTCCGCAGGGCACCTGCGCCGTGCAGTCGATCCCGGCCAGCGGCCACGCCGCCAAGCTCGTTCTTCAGCCGGGATCGACGCTCGTGCTCCAGTTTGAGGGTGCCTCGAACGTCCGCTGCGCAATCTTCAGTGGTGCGCTGCGCGTCGAGGACTTCACGCTGCGACCGGGCAAATCCGCGACCGCGATCGTGCCCGCTGGCGGGCTGAGTGTGCGCGTCTACGAGGGCCAGCACGTGCTCGAGGAGCGCAAACTCGAACTCGCGGCTGGAGCAACACAGACGCTCGTCCTCTCGGGCGACGCCTGAGCACGGAACCGGGTCTGCGCATCCCGGGCGGGTGCAGACCGGGGAAAAATGTCAGTTCCACTGTCCAGGGACCGGGGACCTTGGGCCAGCTACGAACTTGGGCCCTCACTCGGGCCTCGCGGCCTGTCGATCACGGATCCGACAGACTCGCAAGATGCACCCGAATCCCATCGACTCGCACGGGAGCGCGTTCGAACATTCCACGAGGCGCACGCAATCCCGCTCGCTCCTCGGCGCGCTGCTCTTTTGGACCTGCGCTCCATTCGCCGAGCGCGCAGGCGGCACCGGCGCGCCCACGCCGATCCCGATCGGCATGTCGACGGTGCTCAGCGGGCCCGCGAGCGATCTCGGCCAGGGGATGCGCGACGGCGTCGAGTGCGCCTTCGCGGAATACAACCGCGCGCTGCCACCGGAGAAGGCTCCGCTCGCACTGGTCGCGCTCGACGACGGCTACGAGCCGGAGCGCTGTGCCCCGAACATGCGCGAGCTCGTCGAGCGGCGCAAGGTGCTCGCGATCGTCGGCAACGTCGGCACGCCGACCGCCGTCGCGGCGCTGCCGATCGCGATCCAGAGCGGCACGCCCTTCTTCGGCGCGTTCACGGGCGCAGGCGTGCTGCGCAAGACGCCGCCCGAGCGCTACGTGATCAACTACCGCGCGAGCTACGGCGAGGAGACCGCCGCGATGGTGGAGGCACTCGTGCGCGGCGGACTCGCGCCCGGGGAAATCGCCTTCTTCACGCAGCGCGACGCCTTCGGCGACGCGGGTTTCGAGGCCGGGATGCAGGCGCTCGTGCGCCACGGCCTGAAGAGCGCGACGAGCATCGTGCACGGCCGCTACGAGCGCAACACGACCGTGGTCGAGGGCGCGCTCGCGCAGCTGCTGCTCGCGCCGACGCCGCCCAGGGCAGTGCTCATGGTCGGTACCTACGCACCTTGCGCAGCGCTGATCCGTCGCGCGCACGAGCACGGATTCACCCCGCTCTTCATCGGTGTCTCCTTCGTCGGTGCGGCCTCGCTCGTGCGCGAGCTCGGGAAGGATGGCGACGGCGTCGCGATCACACAGGTCGTTCCCTACTACGGCGAGGACCGGCCGCTGTGCCGGGAGTTCCGCGCGGCGCTCGAACGCAGCGCGCCAGGCACACAGCCCTCCTACACCTCCTTCGAGGGCTACATCGCAGCTCGCATCTTCTGCAAGGCGCTCAGCTCCTGCCCGGTCGCTCCGGGTCGCGAAGAGGTGGTGGACGCCCTGCTTTCGCTCGGACGCTTCGACATCGGGCTCGAGACTCCACTTCAACTCTCTCCGACGGAACACCAGGCCTGCCACGAGGTGTGGCTGAGCGTGATTCGCGACGGCGCGGTGCAGCCACTGGCCTGGGAGCGCATGCCCGAACTCCTGAGGGGGAAGTGAATGGCGAGCATCGACCCCAGGCGGAACCCTGAGAATCCCGACTCCGCACGCAGCCAAGGGGCGCGCGCGAAGCGCCTCGTGTGGGCCTTGACGCTTCTGACCGTGGTGACCGGGGGGGCCTCGGTGCTGGTGGTGCGCAGCTCCTTCAACAACGTGCGCGAATCGGCCGAGCAGCTGCACGGGCTCGAGCAGCAGACCGACTCGAACGTGCGGCGGCTGCAGAGTTGCGCCGAGCACGCGCGCGAGGAGTTCGAGGCGCGCCTCGCCGGTGGCGAGCACGGCTGGAAGCCGGTCAGCACGGGCGAGCTGAATGCGATCGTCCCCAGCCTGCGGGAGATCGGCGTGCAGGACTCCGTACTCGAGCGCGCGGAGTCCACGCTCGAGAGTCTCGACAGGCTGCTCGACTCGGCGGAGGCCTGGCGCGACCGAAGCGAGGAGAACGAGCAACGCGAAGCCACCGCGGGGCGGCAGCTCGAGGCGGCGCTCGCGCTCGCACGCGGCGCGATTGCCTCGGCCGATGGCCAACGCAAGCTCGACTGGGCGCTCGCGATCCGGCGCTTTCGCGCAGCCGAACCCGCACAGGCCGACGAGATCGCTCGCGAGCTCGCCGGCAGCATGCAGTCCTCGATCGAGCACCCGCTGATGCAGAGCGAGTTCCAGGAGCTCGCGCTGCTGACGTATCAGCTGCGGGACGAGCAGAACGCTGACAACCTCGCCAACCTCAAGGACAACCGACTTGCGCCCAGCCTCGGACGCCTGCTCGACCCGCGGGCGCAGCTCAGCGGACTGGCCGAACTGCCCCCGGACATCGAGGCCATCGCCGTCGCGCTCTTCGGCGAAGGCTACACGCGCGATCTCGACCACCAGACGATCGTTCCCGGCTCGAACGGCTTCTATGCGCTGCACCGCGAGCGTATCGACCTTGCGCAGGAGCGCTCGGCGCTCGTCGCGCAGGCAGAGCGTTGTTTCCAGGACATCGACGACATGCGCCGCGCGCTCGAGGTTGAGCTTGTGCACACCTCGACGCAGTACACCAGGCGTGGCGGACTCATCTTCGACAGCGCCTGGCGCGTGCTGGCGTTGATCTCCGTCGCGGGCTTCCTGATCGTCGTCGGCCTGGGTGTCGGGATCGCGCGCGCGATCCAGCGCCAGATCCTCGGCATCGTGGAAGCCAACGACCGGCTCGACGCCGCGATCGAGACCGCCGAGCGCGCCAGCTGCGCCAAGAGCGAGTTCCTCGCGAACATGAGCCACGAGATCCGCACGCCGATGAACGGCATCATCGGCATGACCGAGTTCCTGCTCGACGGAGAGCTGCCGAGCGAGAAGCGCGAGTACGGCCACACGTTGCGCGTGTGCTCGGAGACGCTGCTCTCGCTGATCAACGACATCCTGGACTTCTCCAAGATCGAGGCCGGCAAGCTCGACCTGGAACGGATCGACTTCGAGCTGCCCGCGGTGATCGAGGACGCGGTCGACATCCTCGCCTCGCGCGCGAACTCCAAGCAGGTCGAGCTGCTGATGGATCTACGCCCCGAAGTCCCGCGTTTCGTGCGCGGCGATCCGGGTCGGCTGCGGCAGGTGCTGCTCAACCTGGCCAACAACGCGATCAAGTTCACCGAACGCGGCGAAGTGGTGCTGCGCGCCGAGGTGCTCGGATCCGCGGAGGGCACGGCGCGTCTGCGTTTCACGGTGGAGGACACGGGCATCGGCATCCCGCCCGACCGCATCGAGCACCTGTTCCAGGCCTTCACGCAGGTCGACGGCTCGACGACGCGCCGCTTCGGCGGCACGGGTCTGGGGCTGGCGATCTCCAAGCGCCTGGTCGAGGCGATGGGCGGCAAGATCGGCGTCCATAGCGAACTGGGACTCGGTTCGACCTTCTGGTTCGAAGTCCCGCTCGAATTGCAGCGCGCGGACGCCGGTACGCTGCGCGAGCTCGCCGCGACCGCGATGCGCGGCCAGCGCGTGCTCGTCGTGGACGACAACGCGACCAACCGCAGGATCCTCGAGCTGCAGCTCGGCTCGTGGGGCTTCCGCTGCGAGAGCTTCGAGACGCCGGCGCTGGCGCTCGCGGCGCTGCGGACCGCCGCGGCGGAGGGTCGTGCCTACCGCGTTGCGCTGCTCGACTACCAGATGCCGGGGATGAACGGCATCGAGCTCGCGACCGCCATCCGCGCCGAGGACGCGCTGCAGCAGACGCGGCTCGTGCTGCTGAGCTCCGTCGGTGGCCCGATCGCCAACGCGCGCTCGAAGCAGGTCGAGTTCTCCGGCTACCTCACCAAGCCCGTGAAGCCCAGTCACCTGCGCGACCTGCTGCTCGACCAGCTCGCCGCGGCGGCCCCGTTCGGTGCGCCCAAGCCCGCCGGAGAAGCGTCCGAGAGCGCGGTGCGCGGAGCGATCCCGAGCGGAATGCGCGTGCTGCTCGCCGAGGACAATGCCGTCAACCAGCGCGTGGCGCTGCTCATGCTGCGCAAGCTCGGCTGCCATGCGCATGCGGTCGCGGACGGCCAGCGCGCGCTCGAGGCCTGCAAGGCCGAGGACTACGACGTCGTGCTGCTCGACTGCCAAATGCCGGTGATGGACGGATACGAGGCGGCGAGGGCGATCCGCGCGCTCGAGGGCGAACTCGGGCGGCAGCGCACGCCGATCCTGGCGCTCACGGCCAACGCGATGGACGGCGACCGCGAACGCTGCCTCGAGGCGGGCATGGACGACTACATCACCAAGCCGGTGCGCATCGAGACGCTCGCGGAGAAGCTCGCCCACGCGGTCCATCCCGCGCTGCCCAGCCCGCGCGCGGGGCCGGCGACCACGCTCCGCGGCTGAGGTCCGCGTCGCCTCGAGCGCAGGACCGGTCAGGTCTCACGCGCTCTTCCGCTCCAGGGAAACACCGATTGCGGCGCCGCTGCGCCGAGCCGTACACTCGCTGCTTCGCAGCATGAGCACGAATCCCAATGCAGGCAAGCTGGCCGATCCCGCGACGCTGGTGAACGTTCCGCGCCTCATCACGGCGTACTTCACGCTCGAGCCGGATCCGAGCGTGCCCGAGCAGCGCGTCGGCTTCGGCACCTCGGGCCACCGCGGCTCGTCCTTCGCGTGCAGCTTCAACGAGGCGCACGTGCTGGCGATCAGCCAGGCGGTATGCGAGTACCGTGCGGCGACCGGCATCGACGGCCCGCTGTTCCTCGGCGCGGACACGCACGCGCTCTCCGAGCCTGCGCTGGCGAGCACGCTCGAGGTGCTCGCGGCCAACGGCGTCCAGACGTGCATCGCCGAAGGCGACGAATACGTGCCCACGCCCGCGCTGAGCCATGCGATCCTGACGCACAATCGCGGCCGCAAGCGTGGGCTTGCCGACGGGATCGTGCTCACGCCCTCGCACAATCCGCCCAAGGACGGCGGCTACAAGTACAACCCCACGCACGGCGGCCCGGCCGGCTCGGAGACCACGGGCTGGATCCAGGCGCGCGCCAACGAGTTGCTCGAGCAGAAGCTCGCGGGTGTGAAGCGCATCCCGCTCGAGCGTGCTCTGCGCGCGCCGACGACCAAGCGCCACGACTTCCTGCACGCCTACGTCGAGGACCTCGCCAGCGTGATCGACATGGAGGCGATCCGCGCCAGCGGCATCCGCATGGGCGTCGATCCGCTCGGCGGCGCGGGCGTGAACTACTGGGGCCCGATCGCGGAGCGCTATCGCATCGATCTCACCGTCGTGAGCACGCAGGTCGACCCGACCTTCCGCTTCATGACGCTCGACTGGGACGGCCAGATCCGCATGGATCCGTCCTCTCCCTTTGCGATGCAGCAGCTGATCGGCCTCAAGGAGCGCTTCGAGATCGCCTTCGCCTGCGACACCGACCACGACCGGCACGGCATCGTCACGCGCTCCTGCGGACTGCTCCCGCCGAACCACTACCTCTCGGTTGCGATCGACTACCTGTTCTCGAAGCGCACGAGTTGGCGCGCCGATGCGGCTGTCGGCAAGACGCTCGTCAGCACGGGCATGATCGACCGCGTCGCCGCGCGCCTGGGCCGCAAGGTGTTCGAGGTCCCGGTCGGCTTCAAATGGTTCGTGGACGGGCTGATCGACGGTTCGCTGGGCTTCGGGGGCGAGGAGAGCGCGGGTGCGTCCTTCCTGCGCCGCGACGGCAGCGTCTGGACGACCGACAAGGACGGCATCATCGCCGCGCTGCTCTCGGCCGAGATCACCGCGAGCCGCGGCCGCGATCCCGGCGAGCTCTACCGCGCTCTGGTGGGGGAGTTCGGCGAGGCCTTCGCGCAACGCGTCGACGCTCCCGCGAACCGCGCCCAGAAGAAGGTGCTCTCCGCGCTCTCGCCCGAACAGCTGAGTTCGAAGGAACTCGCCGGCGAGCCGATCCAGAGGATCTTCACGCGTGCGAGCGCCAACGACGAGCCGATCGGCGGCGTAAAGGTCACGACCGAGGGCGGCTGGTTCGCCGCGCGACCCTCGGGAACCGAAGACATCTACAAGATCTACGCGGAGAGTTTTCGCGGCGAGGATCACCTGCGACGTATCCTCGCGGAGTCGCAGCAGATCGTCGACCGCGCCTTGCAGGCCGGCCAGAGCGGCGGAAGGTAGGGTTCACGATGGAATCGAGCCAAGGGTCGAGCGGGGACCGAGGCGGGGCCTGAGATGGGAACCGTCGCTCCAAGTCGGACGCGCTCGGATGCCCTGGTCGTGTTCGGTGCGACGGGGGATCTGGCGCACAAGCTGATCTTCCCCGCGCTCTACACGCTGGAGAAGCGCCGCGAACTCGGCTTGCCCGTGATCGGCGTCGCCTTCTCGGACTGGAACCTCGAGCGCTTGCGCAAGCACGCCAGCGACGGCATCCGCGCGGCGGGCCGTATCGACGACAAGCGCGCGCTGCGGCGCCTGCTCGCGCGCCTCGCGTACGTGGACGGCGACTACAAGGAGTCGCAGACTTTCGCAGCGCTCGGGAAGGCCTTGAAAGGGGCGCGGCGCCCGGCGCACTACCTCGCCATCCCGCCCGTGCTCTTCCCGACCGTCATCCAGGGACTCGGCGACGCGGATCTCGCGCACAACGCGCGTGTCATCGTCGAGAAGCCCTTCGGCCGCGACCTCGCGTCCGCGCGCAGGCTCAACCAGGTTGCACGCGCGGTCTTCCCGGAGCCGTCGATCTTCCGCATCGATCACTTCCTCGGGAAGGAGGCGATCATGAACATCCTCTACTTCCGCTTCGCGAACGCGTTCCTCGAGCCGATCTGGAACCGCAACTACATCGCGAGCGTGCAGGTGACGCTGGCCGAGGATTTCGGCGTCAAGGACCGCGGCGCGTTCTACGAATCCGCCGGCTGCCTGCGCGACGTGATCCAGAACCACCTGTTCCAGATCGTCGCGCTGCTGGCGATGGAACCGCCGGCCTGCCAGGGCTTCGGGGCCGTGCACGACCAGAAGGCCGAGGTCTTTCAGGCCATGCGCCCGCTCGCCGCGGCCGACCTCGTGCGCGGGCAGTACACCGGCTATCGCAAGGAGAAGGGGGTCGCGCGCGACTCGCAGGTCGAGACCTTCTGCGCGCTGCGCCTCTACATCGATTCGTGGCGCTGGGCGGGAGTGCCCTGGTACCTGCGCTCGGGGAAGATGCTGCCGGAGACGGCGGCCGAGGTGCTCGTGCAGCTGAAACCGGCACCGCAGCGGCTCTTCGACGATTCAGCACCCGCGGACGGGCGCGCGAACTACCTGCGCCTGCGCATCTCGCCCGACTCCGCGCTCGCGCTCGCCGCGCGCGTGAAGCTCCCGGGGAAGGAGTTCGTCGGCGAACAGCGCGAACTCGCGCTCTCCGAGGAGACGCTGGTGCACGAGTCGCCCTACGCGCGGCTGCTCTCGGACGCGATGGCCGGCGACGGCGCGCTCTTCACGCGCGAGAATTCGGTCGAGGCCGCGTGGGCGGTGGTGGACATGGTCCTGAAGTCGAAGATCCCGCTGCATTCCTACAAGCGCGGGAGCTGGGGCCCCAAGCAGGCCGAGGCGCTGATCGCCGCCGACGGGGGCTGGCACAACCCATGACACGCAGCGACCCACGCATCCTGACGCTCAACGGCGGCTCTTCGAGCGTCCGCTTCGCGCTCTACCCGCTCGGCGCGCCGCTCGAGCGCGGGCTGCACGGCAGCGTCGAGCGCATCGGTGTGAGCGGAACGAAGCTCAGCTTCGTCGATCCCGAATCCGATCGGCGCGAGAGCCTCGAGATCGAGCCAGGCGACCGCAGCTCGGTCGTGCGCTTCCTGCTCGACTGGCTCGAGCGGACGCTCGACCTAGGCGCGCTGCGCGCCATCGGGCACCGCGTGGTGCACGGCATGCGGCACAACGCTCCCGAGCTCGTCAGCAACGAACTCGTCGCGGAGCTGCAGCGCATCCGTCCCTACGACCCCGACCATCTGCCGCTCGAGATCGAGCTGATCGAGGCCTGTCGCGCGCGTCATCCGCGGCTCCCGCAACTCGCTTGCTTCGACACCGCCTTCCACGCCGGTATGCCGCGCGTGGCGCAGCTCTTGCCGATCCCGCGCCGCTACGCCGCGCAGGGACTGCAGCGCTACGGCTTCCACGGCCTGTCCTACGCGTTCCTGATGGAGGAACTCGCGCGCCTGGGTGATCCGGCCGCGACTCGCGGACGCGTGATCCTCGCGCACCTGGGGAACGGCGCCAGCCTCGCTGCGGTGCGCGACGGCAAGAGCATCGACACCAGCATGGGTTTCACGCCGACCTCGGGCCTGGTCATGGGCACTCGCTCGGGCGATCTGGATCCGGGCGTGGCTGCCTACCTCGCGCGCGCCGAACAGCTCGACTCCGGGCGCTTCTACGAGCTGGTGAACCATCGCTCCGGGATGCTCGGCGTCTCGGAGACCAGTTCCGACATGCGCGACCTGCTCGCGCTCGAAGCGCACGACGTGCGCGCAGCCGAGGCGGTGGCGCTCTTTTGCTACCAGGCGAAGAAGTGGATCGGCTCCTTCGCCGCCGCGCTCGGTGGCCTGGACACGCTGGTGTTCGCCGGCGGCATCGGAGAGCACGCACCGCTCGTGCGCGAGCGCATCTGCACCGGCCTCGGCTTCCTCGGCATCGAACTCGATCCCGCGCGCAACGCGCAGGACGCGGCGCTGATCTCCGCGAGCACCGGCCGCGTCGCCGTGCGCGTCATCCACACCGACGAGGAGCTGATGCTCGCGCGAGCGCTCGTGCAGCACCTCGACCAGGCACAGCAGCAGGAGACCTGACCCATGACGACTCGTACCCTCACCCGCACGCTCTCGCCCGACCTGCTGCGCAAGATCGACGCCTACTGGCGCGCCGCCAACTACCTCTCCGTCGGGCAGATCTACCTGTGCGACAACCCGCTCCTGCGCCGTCCGCTCGAGCTCACGGACGTGAAGCACATGCTGCTCGGGCACTGGGGCACGACGCCCGGACAGAACTTCATCTACGCGCACCTGAACCGCGCGATCTGCAAGTACGACCTCGACATGATCTACGTCTCGGGCCCCGGGCATGGAGGTCCGGCGGTCGTGGGCAACACGTACCTCGAGGGCACGTACAGCGAGGTCTACCCCCAGATCACGCAGGACGAGGCCGGACTGCAGAAGCTCTTCAAACAGTTCTCCTTCCCCGGCGGCATCCCGAGCCATGCCTCGCCCGAGTGTCCCGGCTCGATCCACGAGGGCGGCGAGCTGGGCTACTCGCTCAGCCACTCCTTCGGTGCCGTGTTCGACAACCCCGAGCTGATCGTCGCGTGCGTCGTCGGCGACGGCGAGGCGGAGACCGGACCGCTTGCAACCGCCTGGCACTCGAACAAGTTCCTCGACGCGGCGACCGACGGCGCCGTGCTGCCGATCCTGCACTTGAACGGCTACAAGATCGCCAATCCGACGATCTTCGCGCGCATCCCGCGCGAGGAGCTCGAGCAGTTCTTCCACGGCTGCGGCTGGGCGCCGATCTTCGTCGCGGGCCACGAGCCCGAGCCGATGCACGAGGCGATGGCCAGCGCGCTCGACACGGCGCTGGAGCAGATCCTGCGCATCCAGCAGGACGCGCGCCTGCGCGGCGTGCGCGCCCGAGCGCGCTGGCCGATGATCGTGCTCGATTCGCCCAAGGGCTGGACCGGGCCGGAGATGGTCGATGGCGTGCCCAACGAGGGCACCTTCCGCGCGCATCAGGTGCCGATCTCGGTGTCCGCCTCGGCGCCGCCCAGGCACCTCGCGCAGCTCGAAGGCTGGCTGCGCAGCTACCGGCCCGAGGAACTCTTCGACGCGAGCGGCAAGCTGGTCGACGAACTCGCACAGCTCGCGCCGCAGGGCGCGCGGCGCATGGGGGCGAATCCGCATGCGAACGGCGGTCTGCTCTTGCGCGAGCTGACACTGCCCGATTTCCGCACGTTCGCGACCGAGGTCCCCGAGCCCGGCGTGCGCGGCATCGGCGATACGCGCGTGCTCGGCCCCTTCCTGCGCGAGGTCGTGCGCAGCAACGAGCAGCAGCGCAACTTCCGCGTCTTCGGTCCCGACGAGACGATCTCCAACGGCCTGGTCGCGCTCTTCGGGGCGACCTCACGCCAGTGGGATGCGCAGACGCTCCCGAGCGACGAGTTCCTCGCGCCGCAGGGTCGCGTGATGGAGATGCTCAGCGAGCACCAGTGCGAGGGCTGGCTCGAGGGCTATCTGCTCACCGGCCGCCACGGCCTGTTCAACTGCTACGAGGCCTTCATCCACATCGTCGACTCGATGTTCAACCAGCACGCGAAGTGGCTCAAGGTCACCGCGGGGCTGCCCTGGCGGGCGAAGATCGCCTCGCTCAACTACCTGCTCTCCTCGCACGTCTGGCGCCAGGACCACAACGGCTTCACGCACCAGGATCCCGGCTTCATCGACCACGTGGTCAACAAGAAGGCCTCGATCGTGCGCGTCTACCTGCCGCCGGACGCCAACTGCCTGCTTTCGGTGATGGACCACTGCCTGCGCAGCCGCGACTACGTCAACGTCGTCATCGCGGGCAAGCATCCGGCGCCGCAGTGGCTCGCGATGGATGCTGCCGTCGAGCACTGCACCGCAGGCATCGGCATCTGGGACTGGGCCAGCCGCGAGATTGGCGGCGAGCCGGACGTGGTCATGGCCTGCTGCGGCGACGTGCCGACGCTCGAGACGCTCGCGGCGGTCTCGATCCTGCGCACAGAGCTACCCGAGCTCTCGATCCGCGTGGTGAACGTCGTGGACCTGATGCGGCTGCAGCCGCAGAGCGAGCATCCGCACGGCCTCACCGATCCCGAGTTCGACGCGCTCTTCACGCGCGACAAGCAGGTGATCTTCGCCTTCCACGGCTATCCCTGGCTGATCCACCGGCTCACGTACCGACGCACCAACCACGACAACATCCACGTGCGCGGCTACAAGGAGGAGGGCACGATCACGACGCCCTTCGACATGACCGTGCTGAACGACCTCGACCGCTTCCACCTGGTGATGGACACGATCGACCGGCTGCCGCAGACCGGCGCGCAGGGCCAGGCCTTGAAGCGCACGCTCGAGCAGAAGCTCGTCCTGCACAAGCGCTACATCGACGCGAACGGCCAGGACCTGCCCGAGATCCGCGAGTGGAACTGGGGTGCGGCGCTGCGCGGCTGAGCCGCGTGTCTACTCACGATCGCGTACGCGGGGCGCGTTCCGGACGGGAAGCGATTCGTCCTGCTACGCACTCGTGTGGGTACTTCGGCGTGCGCCCCACAGCTACGCTCCATGACTGCTCGCGACCGGTCGCGGCACGCAACCAGATCGCCACTCGAGGCGAGGAGCCGCATGACCAGCGCCGCAGAGCGAGAACCAGCCCAGACGCATACCCGCAAGGTGCTCTTCACGAGCGTGTGCCGGCCGCTCGGGCCGGCGCACGGCGACGGGCCGAGCGTGGGCTACGAATTGTTGCACGGCCAGGTCACGCGCGCCCAGGGCATGTTCAGCCCGCGCTCGCTGCACCTGCACTTCGCGCTCGAGTACATCGCGGAGAACCTCGAGGCGCCGAGCGTCGTGCTGCAGTACCCCTCGCGGCGCGAACTCGTGCGCGAGCTCGAGAAGGGCTACGACTACGTCGCCGTCTCGTTCCTGCTGGCGGTCTTCCACCGCATGCAGGAGGTCGTCGCGCTCGTGCGCAAGCACGCGCCGGGCTCGAAGATCGTGCTCGGCGGCTACGGCACGGTGCTCTCCGACGAGGTGCTCGCGCCCTACGCGGACCACATCTGTCGCGAGGAGGGGGTCGCGTACATGCGCGAACTGCTCGGCGAAGCGCCGATCGAGATGCCCTATAGGCATCCGCTCGTCGTCAGCCATCTCAAGGTCTTCGGCGCGAAGGTCTCGAAGACGGGCATGGTCTTCGCGGGCCTGGGCTGTCCCAACGGCTGCGATTTCTGCTGCACCTCGCACTTCTTCAAGCGCCGGCACATCCGCCTCCTGCCGAGCGGCAAGGACATCTACGCCGTCGTCGAGCGCTACCTCGAGATCGACCCGGGGATCAGCCTGGTCGTACTCGACGAGGACTTCCTGCTCAACAAGCGCCGCGCGCTCGAGTTCCGCGAGTGCGTGCTGCGCGGCGGGAAGGCACTCTCGCTGTTCGTCTTCGCGAGCATCAAGGCGATCAGCCAGTACAGCACCGAGGAGATCCTCGAGATGGGGATCGATGGCATGTGGATCGGCTACGAGGGCACGCGCTCGGGCTACGCCAAGCAGCAGGGCCGCGCCCCCGAGGAGCTCTTCCGCGAGTTGCGCGAGCACGGCGTCTCAATCCTCGCCTCGATGATCGTCGGCCTGCCGTACCAGGACGAAGCGATCGTGCAGCAGGAGTTCGACGGGCTGATGGCGCTCGAGCCCGACCTGTGCCAGTTCCTGATCTACGGTCCGACACCGGGCACGCCCTTCTTCGAGCGCACGCTGAAGGACGGGCTGCTGCGCCGGGGCCTGCGCGAGGACCGCGAGCTCTACTACAAGTCCTGCGACGGCTTCACGGCGATGGTCGAGCATCCCACGCTCGCGCCGCAGACGATCGAGGCGCTGCAGCAGCGCTGTTTCCGCGAGGACTTCCAGCGCCTGGGCCCCTCGATCTACCGCGCGGTGGGGACCTGGCTGCGCGGCCAGCGCACGCTCGCGCGCTCGACGAACCCGATGCTGCGGCGCAAGTCGGAGCGTTTCGCGCGCGAGTTGCGCAACGCCTACCCCGTGTTCCTCGCCGGCCGGCTCTTCGGGCCCGCTCGCGCCGTGCGCCGGCGCATCGGCGCGTTGCAGCGCGAGGTGCACGCCGCGATCGGCCCGCCGACGCTGGGCGAGCGTGCGCGTTCGGTCGTGGCTGCGGGGCTGGCGCTGTGGACGGCCTTCACTCTGCGCTTGGGCCTGTTCCAGGATCCGCGCCTCACCAAGCATGCCTGGCGCCTGCCGGCGGAAGCGCGCCGACCGGCGCGGATCTGGCAGCGGCTGGTCGATGCGCGCAAGGCCGTGCACGTCGAACGCAGGCCCGACGGCGCCGTCTGGCTGCGGCTGCACGGCGCCATGCGCGCGGAGGACACGGCCCGCATCGCGCAGCAGACGCGCGAAGCGCTGCGCCGGACGCGCGACCGGCTCGTGCTCGACCTCAAGGGGCTGAACAACTTCGACGGGGAGTCCGCGCAACACCTCGCCGACGTGCTGGGCGAGTACCGCGCGCGCATCCGGATCCTGGCTCCGAGCACGCTCGCGCACCCCGGCGTCACGACGGCACTCGCGGCCTTCAGCGTGTACCACAGCCCTGCGTTCGGTCTGTAGCGGGCGGCGATGGAATGCGGGACTTCGCCATGCTGGGGCGTAGGATGCAGCCCGCATGAGCTCGCACGACTCCGAATCGAAGGCCAGGAGCGGGGGACCCACCCACGCCACGCGGGATACCAGCCACGACCGGGAGCGACTCACCTCGATCGCGCGTCGCGCGATGCTCGAGCGCAACCTCGAGCCGGACTTCCCGCCCGCCGCCTTGAAGGAGCTCACGCGGCTGCACGCGCCGGCCGTGGCAGAGGAGGGCCTGCGCGACCTGCGCGAGTTGCTCTGGGCGGCGATCGACAACGACGATTCGCGCGACATCGACCAGCTCACGGTCGCCGAGTCCGAGGGCGGCGGCCGCGTGCGCGTGCGGGTCGCGATCGCGGACGTGGACGCGCTGGTGCGCAAGGGTTCCGCGCTCGACCTGCACGCGGCGGCGAACACGACCTCGGTCTACACGCCTGCCGTGGTCTTTCCGATGCTGCCCGCGGCGCTCTCGACCGATCTCACCTCGCTCAACCAGGACGGCGATCGCCTGGCGTTGGTCGTCGATATGCTCTTCGACGCGCAGGCCACACTGCTCGAGTCGGACATCTACCGCGCGCGCGTCCGCAACCGCGCGCAGCTGGCGTATCCGAGCATGGCCGTCTGGCTCGAAGGACACGCCCAGGCGCCTGCGCGCGTGCGCGAGGTCGCGGGCCTGGCGGAGAACCTGCGCCTGCAGGACCAGCTCGCGCAGCGTCTGGTCGAGTCGCGCCACCGCAACGGCGCGCTCGATTTCGAGACGCTCGAGACGCGCGCCGTGTTCCAGGGCGAGGGGATCTCGAGCCTCGAACTGGACCGGAAGAACCGCGCCAAACAGCTGATCGAGGACTTCATGATCGCGGCCAACGGCGTGGGCGCGAAGTTCCTCGCCGCGAAGAAGTTCCCGTCCATCCGCAGGGTCCTGCGCTCGCCTGAGCGCTGGGATCGCATCGTCGCGTTCGCGGCGAGCTTCGGCTCGAAGCTCCCCGGCGAGCCCGATGCGGTCGCGCTCGAGGCCTTCCTGCTGCAACGCCGCAAGGCCGAGCCCGAGAAGTTCGCCGACCTATCGCTGGTCGTGATCAAGCTCATCGGCCGCGGTGAGTACGCGCTCGATCTCCCCGGCGACGAGGCGCCGGGACACTTCGGCCTGGCAGTCAAGGACTACACGCACTCGACCGCGCCGAATCGACGCTACCCCGACCTCATCACGCAGCGCCTGCTCAAGGCGGCGATCGCGGGTGCGCCGCCGCCCTATGCGTTGGAGGAGCTGGGCCAGCTCGCGAAGCACTGCACGGATCAGGAGGACGCGGCCACGAAGGTCGAGCGGAGCGTGCGCAAGTCCGCCGCGGCGCTGCTGCTCTCCGACCGGCTCGGCGCGAGCTTCGACGCGGTCGTCAGCGGCGCGTCGATGAGCGGAACCTGGGTGCGCCTGTGCACGATCCCGGTCGAGGGCCGGGTCGAGCAGGGCTTCCAGGGACTCGATGTCGGCGACCGCGTGCGCGTGAAGCTCGTTCACACCGACGTCGAGCGCGGCTTCATCGACTTCGTGCGCGTCTGAAGCGCGGGGATTCCCCGCGCTGAAGTCATCCGGCGCAGCGCGGGCTGCCCGTGCGCGCGACGCGGTCCATCGCCGCGACGAGCTGTTTCGCGATCCCGGGCTCGTGCGAGCTGTGCCCGGCGTCGTCGACGACGACGTAGCTCGCCTCGGGCCAGGCTCGGTGCAGGTCGTCCGCGCCGACGATCGGACAGACGAGGTCGTAGCGGCCGTGCACGAGGAACGCGGGGATCGCGCGCACGCGCTCGAGATCGCGCAGCAGCCGATCGTCGGGCGTGAAGCGCTGGTTGCGCAGGTAGTGCGCCTCCAATCGCGCGAGCGCCCAGCTGGTCTGGTCGTTCGTGAGGAGCGAGAGGAACTCGGGGTTCGGCAGCAGCGTGCAGGCCGAGCCCTCGTAGGTCGCCCAGGCCTTCGCCGCCGTGCGCGCGACGCGCTCGTCCGCGCTGTGGAAGAGTTCCCAGTACGCCTCGAGCAGATCGCTGCGCCGGTTCGCGGGCACGTGTTCTGCGAAGGTGCGCCACAACTCGGGCGCGAGTGCGCGCAGACCGTAGAGCCACCAGTGCACCTCGAGCTCGCGCAGGAGCCAGATGCCGCGCAGGCACAGCGAGAGCACGCGCTCGGGATGGCGCTCGGCGTAGTACAGGCCGAGCGTGCTGCCCCACGAGCCGCCGAAGACGTGCCATTTCTCGATGCCAAGTTGCGCGCGGATGCGCTCGAAATCGGCGACGAGGTCGTCGATCGTGTTCTCCCGGAGCTCGCCGAGGGGAGTGCTGCGCCCCGAACCGCGCTGGTCCACGAGCACGACGCGGAACGCGCGCGGGTCGAAGAAGCGCCGGTCGGTCGTCGAGCAGCCTGCGCCCGGGCCACCGTGGACGAAGAGCACGGGGGCGCCCTGCGGGTTGCCGCACTGCTCGAGGTAGAGCGTGTGCAGGGGCGAGACGGCGAGGCGCTCGCTGTGGAAGGGTTCGATCGGGGGGTAGAGGCCGGGAGCTGCCATGCGAGGGAGGCTAACAAGCCGCGCCATGGGCGGGTACGCTCACTCGCATGATCACCGTTCTCGGCACAGGTCTTCTCGGTTCAGGTTTTGCGCGCGCTCTGTGCAGGAAAGGCGGACCGGTCCGCGTCTGGAACCGCTCGCCCGAGAAGGCGCGTGCGCTCGCCGGGCTCGGCGCCGTGCCCGTCGCGGACCTCGTCGAGGCCGTGCGCTGCGCGGAGCGCACGCACATCGTGCTCTCCGACGACGCGGCGGTGGACGCCGTGCTCGCCGCGGCGGCTCCCGGGTTCGCGCGGGGAGCGCTGGTGTTCGACCACACGACGACCTCGACCGCTGGCGCGCTGCGCCGCACGGCCTACTGGCGCGAGCGCGGCGTGCTCTACCAGCACGCGCCGGTCTTCATGGGGCCGCAGAACGCCGCGGAATCCACGGGGATCATGCTCGTCTCGGGCGAGCGCGGACTCGTCGCGCGCGTCACGCCGCTGCTCACGCCGATGACGGGCAAGCTCGTGGACCTGGGAACGCGCGTCGATGCAGCCGCGGCGTACAAGCTGCTCGGGAACTTGTTCCTGCTCTCGCTCTCGGCGGGCTTCACCGACGTCCTCGCGCTCGCGAAGTCGATGGACCTCGCGCCCGCGGAGGCGGCCGCGCTCTTTGGCCACTTCAATCCGGGCGCGGCCGTGCCCGCGCGCTTCCAGCGCGTGATCGAGGCCGACTACGAGCACCCGACCTGGGAGCTCGCGATGGCGCGCAAGGACGCGCGGCTGATGCAGGCCGAGGCCGACAGCGCGGGCATCGCGCTCGCGACGCTGCCCGCCTTCGCGGCGCACATGGACCGGCTGATCGCAGAGGGCCACGGCCACGACGATTGGACCGTGGTCGCGAAGGACTTCGTCGGCGCGCCGGCCGAGTCGCTCGCTACTTGACGCGCTTGATGATGTGCCAGCCGAAGGGACTGGCCGTCGCATTCCAGGGCGCCACGCCGATCTCGCCGACCTTCAGGCGGAATCCGACGTCGCCGAAGCCCTGCACGTAGCCTTTGCGGCCGGCCTTGGTGATCGGGTAGATGCCCGGAGCGCTGTCATTGGTGTACTGCTTGACGAGCGTGAGGAAGTCGGCGCCGCCGACTGCTTCCGCGTAGACCTTCTCCGCCAGCGCCTTCGCCTCGTCCTTGCTGCGGGTCACGCTTGCCGGCATGCGCGGTGCACCCTTGAACGAGATCAGGACGTGCTGGATCTCGACGCTCGCGTCGGGAACCTCGGGCTTGGCCATCAGTTCCTTGATCGCTGCGTCCATGTCCACCTTTGCGGGAGTGTTCGGGGTCGGTTCTGCGGGCTTCACTTCGGGCTTGGCCGTAGGTTGCGTGGCAGGTTTCGTGGTCGGCGGCGTGCCGGCGGGGGTCGAGTTCGTAGTCTTGTCGGTGCCGCAGGCGGCGAACACAAGCGCGCAGGCAAAGACGGAAGAGGCGATTCGCTTCATGCACAGCAGGCTAGCCCGCCGTAGACCCGCCACGCAACGGAGGCACTCGAAGACTGGGGAGCCAGGGGCTCGGCGCCCTGGGCTCAACCCCGGCGTGCTGGACTCCCCTTGCGCTTCTTGGCGCTTGCAGGTGCCCGCTTTGGGGCCCGGGTCCCGCGCTTCAGACGCTTGCTTCGATCGAGCTTGAAGAGGCGATCGACGCGGACGCCGAGCACCCTTCCGAGCTTGAGAGCGAGCTCGAGGGTCGGAACGGTGTGGCCGTTCTCGATCATGTTGATCGTCTGGCGCGAGACGCCCGTCGCCTTGGCGAGGTTCTCTTGCGAGAGCTGGATCCGCAGACGGATGGAACGAACCGGGTGCACCATTGGAGAGTTCCGGATGCTAACGGAGCTTGCTGGAGCGCGAGAGGGCCGTTCGACCGAAATCGACCATCAAGATTTCTCCATTCGTCACGTGTAGGAGCCGTCATGTTGAGAAGTCTGCGCACTTGAACGCATTGCCGTTGATCGATGCGAATGCACCTGTGGCTGTGCACGCGTTTCGGGCCGCGTGGGGCACTCGCCTCGCGCGCCGTGCGCGGTCCCTAGAATAGGCGCATGGGGAAATCGGACGTGAGCGCGAGCGAGACGGCATCGAAACTGATCACGAGGAAGATCGCCGAGCTCGGCGGCTGGCGCGGCGAGACGCTCGCGAGAATGCGTGAGCTCATCCACGCGGCCGACCCCAAGGTCGTCGAGGAGTGGAAGTGGATGGGCACGCCGGTCTGGTCGCACGACGGCATCCTCTGCACGGGCGAGTCGTACAAGCAGGTCGTGAAGCTGACCTTCGCCAAGGGCGCGTCGCTGAAGGACCCCGCGCGGCTCTTCAACTCGAGCCTCGACGGCAAGGTCCGTCGCGCGATCGATCTCCACGAGGGAGACGAGATCGACGAAATCGCATTCAAGGCGCTCGTCCGGCAGGCGGTCGCGCAGAACCAGTCGGGCAAGCCGAAGGCTCCGAAGAAGCCCAAGTCCTAGGACGGGGCCCGGATCCGGGCGCAGTATCATGCGCATCCGGGCCAACACTCGGCCCGGTCATCCGTTCGAGCGCGCGCTTCTTCCCAGCGAACCGCTTTCGAGGTCTCTCATGCACCTGACACTCCTCGCCCTCGCGCTTTCCTTGCCGCAACCGCTATCCGTGAGCGCGAGCGGAATCCCGCCTGGGTTGCTGCCGTACGAGAAGATCGCCCGCGAGTACGCCGCGAGCATCGGGCTTGGAAGCGCCGCGCCCGAGGAAATCCTCTACGAGGACGTGCTCGCCAAGCACTTCCTGCACCTGCGCCTGGGGGCCTTCGACCTGCACTTCCCTGTGGCGGAGATGGATCGGCGCTCCGAGGAGTTCCGCTCGTGCTCGATCGCCGTGGTCGACGCGCAGCTCAAGTGGCTCGACTGGCTGCAGGTGTCCCAGCCCGAAGCGCGTGTTCTGCGCGAAGACCTGAAGGCGCTTGGCGCCTGGATCAAGGGCTCGAAATGGCCGACCCCGGCCAGCGGCGCGGCGACCGAACCGCAGGATGCGCTGCAACTGTTCCACGCGCCGGAGGCGATCCTGCAGGCCGGGGGACGCGCAGCCGAAGTGCTCGCCAGCGGTCGCCTGCTCGGCCCGCCGCGCGACGAGCCGCTGTGCCAGGGCATCGTGATCCTTCCCTCGCGCAAGCTCTTCACGGAGTTCGTCTACTTCGTGGGTTGGATCCAGCCCGACGACAGCGAGCTCTTCTGGCAGGATGCCGTGCGCGACTGGGGCCAGTGCATCTTCGGCGAGGACATGGCGGTCACGCTCGAGTATCCCTCCGCGAATCGCGCGGCCGACGACTACGCGTCCAGCACGCCGATGAACGAGCGCGGGGCGAATGTGCTGCAGCAGCAGTTCGTGCAGATCGCCATGCTGTCGCTCTTCAAGCACTTCTGCGGGGAGCGGGCGCCGCCGGCCTTCCTCGGCGGGCTGAGCACGAACCTGGTGATCGACCTGTTCGGCGAGGTCAACACGCGCGTCGACGGGGATTTGCGCGGAAAGGTCACCGAGGCCATCGAGGTCTTCGTGCCCGGAGGCGCCTCGAGCGGCGGCGTGCTGGCGAAGAACAGCGCCGACAGCCGCTGGCGCGAGAAGCAGGGCGCCGACTACTTCCTGCCCACACTGCGCGCCTCGCAGAAGGAGGGCGCGACGCTCCAGAAAGGGGTCAAGAACCGGCTCGCCTGCTTCTGCATCCGATCGGATTCCGAGGCGGAGAAGCAACTCGTCGCGGCACCGTTCCTGGGCGCCGCCGCGGCGAAGATGGCCGCGCCTCCGGCCCAGTTCCAGGGCGATTTCGCCGAGCTGATCCGCTCGTACAAGAGCTGCTTCATCTGCTGGTTGCAAACGAAGGGCAAGTCCGGGGAGAAGGCGTCGCGCGAAGCGTTCGCGGCGCTGCTGCGAAATCTCGCCGACCCTGGCCGGACCGACGAATTCGAGCAGGTCTTCCAGGTTGCCTACGGCGCGCCGCTCTCCAACGCCGACGCCGACAAGTCCTCGCTCGAAGGCCAATTCCTGCTCTGGCTGTCGCACCAGAAGTGAGGGCAAGGAGCGTCGGGCGTCAGCGCTTCGATCCGCGTTTGGGCGCAGCCTTGGGCTTGGACGCGGGTGCTTTCGCTCGGTCTTTCCCGGCGAAGAGCGCATAGCTCTCCGCGATCCACGCCTTCAGCATCGGCTGCGGGGGCAGATCATCCAGGTCGAGCTTGATCCATCCGGCGGCTCCGACCGCGACCCCGCGCTTCTTGGCCTGGGCCACCGAGCGCCCGAGCTTCAGACGCAGGTGCTCCTCCGAAAGGAACAGGAACGCCTGCTTCTTGACCAGGAAGCTCCGGCACTCAAGCGCCGTGCCTGCGCAGGAGAGGCCCTGTTCCACGTCACCCAGTGCCAGGGCGATGCTCGCGGGGTTCGACATGCGGCAGAGCGTAGCAGGCGGCATCGATCTGCGGGCAATGCCACGCGCGCCTACTCACTTGGGCGCACAGGGCCGTGGGGAGCGACTCGCGATCCGTGCTCGCACTGCAAGACTCGAGCGAAGCTCATCGGGGGGAACTGCGGCGAAGGATCGGCGAGTGACCCAACACGGCCGGCGGACAGGCGTAGACTGGCCACGCTCGACGCACGAAACGCAAGGAGACCCCTATGACACCGGTGACGACACCTCCCGCGACCGCCAAACTTCCTTCGCTCGCTCTCGGCTTCCAGCCCGCAGTCCCGATCCGCGCGCGCTACGACAACTGGATCGGTGGCAAGTTCACGCCGCCCGTGCGCGGACAGTACTTCAGCAATCCCTCGCCGGTGACTGGCAAGCCGCTGTGCGAGGTCGCGCGCTCGACGCACGAGGACGTCGACAGAGCGCTCGATGCGGCGCACGCCGCCGCGCCGGCTTGGGGGCGCACGTCTCCCGCCGAGCGCGCGCTGATCCTGAACCGCATCGCCGATCGCATCGAACAGAACCTGCCCACGCTGGCGTTCATCGAGACGCTCGACAACGGCAAGCCGATCCGCGAGACGACGCACGCCGACCTGCCGCTGGCGATCGACCACTTCCGCTACTTCGCCGGCGCGATCCGCGCCCAAGAGGGCAGCATCGGGGTGATCGACGACGACACGGTCGCGTACCACTTCCACGAGCCGCTGGGCGTCGTGGGCCAGATCATCCCCTGGAACTTCCCGCTGCTGATGGCGACCTGGAAGGTCGCGCCCGCGCTCGCGGCCGGCAACTGCGTCGTGCTCAAGCCCGCCGAGCAGACGCCCGTGTCGATCATGGCGCTGATGGAGCTCATCGCCGATCTCCTGCCGCCTGGAGTGCTGAACGTCGTGCAGGGTTTCGGCGTCGAAGCCGGCAAGCCGCTCGCTTCCAGCCCGCGCATCGCGAAGATCGCCTTCACCGGCGAGACCACCACCGGGCGCCTGATCATGCAGTACGCCTCGGAGAACCTGATCCCGGTCACGCTCGAGCTCGGCGGCAAGTCGCCCAACGTGTTCTTCGCCGACGTGATGGAAGCCGACGACGACTTCTTCGACAAGGCGCTCGAGGGCTTCGCGATGTTCGCGCTGAACCAGGGCGAGGTCTGCACCTGCCCTTCGCGCGCGCTGGTGCAGGAGTCGATCTACGACCGCTTCATGGAGCGCGCCGTCGCGCGCACGAAGGCGATCGTCGAGGGCAACCCGCTCGATCCCAAGACGATGATCGGCGCACAGGCCTCGAACGACCAGCTCGAGAAGATCCTGAGCTACATCGACATCGGCAAGCAGGAGGGCGCCAAGGTCCTCACCGGCGGCGCGCGCCGCGTGCACGCGGGCGAACTCGAGGGCGGCTACTACATGCAGCCCACGATCTTCGCGGGGAACAACCGCATGCGCGTCTTCCAGGAGGAGATCTTCGGGCCCGTGGTCTCGGTCGCGAAGTTCAAGGACTTCGACGACGCGCTCGCGATCGCCAACGACACGCTCTACGGCCTGGGCGCGGGCGTGTGGAGCCGCGACGCGAACACGTGCTACCGCATGGGCCGCGGCATCAAGGCCGGCCGCGTGTGGACCAACTGCTACCACGCCTACCCCGCGCACGCCGCGTTCGGTGGCTACAAGCAGTCGGGCATCGGCCGCGAGAACCACAAGATGATGCTCGACCACTACCAGCAGACGAAGAACCTGCTCGTGAGCTACAGCCCGAAGAAGCTCGGCTTCTTCTGAGCGATGGACACCGTGCGCAGCGGCTTCTCGCTCGAAGCTCCGCTCGGGGTGCGCTTCTTGACGCGGTCCCGCGTGTTCGACGCAACCAGACGCGCCTGGCTCGACGCGTGTCCGCCGCGGGTAGGACCAGCCTGAGGATCGCGCGTCGCGGCGGCTCGCGCCTCGGAGGCCAAGGTCGCGAAACCGGCGTCGGCACGCGGACGAAGAGGTCCGTCCTCGGCGCTCGGTGCCCAGGACCCGCGCGCACGGTCGCGCAACCTCCGGTTGAGTCCGCTCCACGGGCCGTTCCGCGCGCGCGCAGACCGCTATCCCCTCCGTGTGCGCGACCGAGGTGCGCCACGGGTGCGGCACCTCGGCAGGCCCATGGCACATGGATTCGGGCGATTCCGACCGAATCGCGCCCCACCCCAACAGGGCCTCCCCTCATGACGACGACGATTCTCCCGCGCGCCCTCTGGGCGCCGCCGCCATCTCACTGGTCACCCTCGACGCTCACGCACAGCGCACGTTCGTCGAGCCGCTCTTAGTGAACTCAATTCACCGTGGACGGTGTCCCGCCCGCGGCGGATGCCGCGTCTACATGTCAGCGAGAACCGGAGTCGCTCCGAGATCCTCGCAAGCCGACCTCGAGGAGGACGTGCGCCGGTGCAAGGCGATCGCCGCCGCTCAGCCCACGCCACAGGTGTATCCGCCGTCTCCGGCGCCGTTCGACCTACAGTTCACGATCAACAGCGCCGCCTCCGGGCGCCGCGGCTGCGATCGCGAACGTCGGGCGTACCTGAGAATCGATCCTGACGACGGCGCACGCCTCGGGCCGATCTTGATCACCGTCAACTTCCAGACACTCGCCCCGACGATGACGGGGATGAACACAGCCAGCACGCTGTACTCGGTCATTTGCAGCGCCATCCAAGCGAACCTGGGTTTTCAACAACGACGGCGACGACCTCATCCGAGTCGTTCATGCCGGTCGCGACGTTCCGGTTCGGTTCTCGGTCGGCGGCCCGGTCACGAACTCAGCGAACATCCTCATCACAGCCGGCACGCTCGTCGGCGCGATTCCCTCCGTCGTGCCCGGCGTCGTCGGTCCCGCACTCGACGATCACGGTGAACACCGCGTTCACGTGGGACTACGATCCGACCAACGGCATCACCGCGGGCCAAGTTTGTTTCCGCACGGCGTTCGCGCACGAGATCGGTTCACGCGCTGGGGTTCAACTCCGGCGATCAGCATCCCGAGCCCCACGACTCCGACGCAGCTCGACATGTTCCGCTTCCAACGCAGCGCCAACACCGCGACGGGCTTCGACGACTTCCTGACGCGTCCGCGATTGGTGCACCTCGACACGCCGAACGACGACCACGAGTTGAGCTTCGTGCACGCGCACTACCCGATGGAAGACGGCATCGAACCAGGAGCCACCGCGATCAGCTCCCGGAGATCGGCTTGATGGATCCGACGTTGGTCGCGGGCGCCACCGCGTACCAGAAGACTACCTGCAGACGAGCGACCTGCGCGTGCTCGACGCGTTGGGTTTCGACTGGAACGATCCCGAGCTGCTGCCGATCACGCAGTACCGCGTCGAGGCCGAGCCGAACAGCGCGAAGTCGAACGCGACCTTGATCACGGGCTTCACCGCGGGGCAGGCCCTCATCGGGACGACGAACGGCTCCAACACGGCTCTGACGGACGCGACGATCGGATCAGTGGACGACTATCGCCTTCGCACGGGTGCCTTGCCGCTCAGGGTCTACCGTCACACGCTCACGCTCGGGGCCGGCGGCGCTCTCGTTCTCGACGTACATCCGGGGTCTCACCCAACTGAACGGTGTCATCGGCACGACGGACGTCTCCGTCAATCGGGATTGCCGTCCGGAGCGAACATCACCAGTTCGTGGTACGGGTTCGGCAAGCAGGAGGAGATCTTCTATCAAGTGGTCGGTAGTGGCTCGTCGACGTTGCCCTACACGGTCACGTTGTCGACGGCGACGATTGCGCCGATCGTCGTGCCGGGCACGTTCTTCATCGGCCCGATCACGGTGTCGTCGGTCGGCGTGCAGAGCACGGACACGGAGATCTACGTCTACGATTCGAATCTGAATCCCGTGCCGCTGGGACACAACGACGATCCGCTGGCCGGTGGCGGAGCGGGTCCTTCGATCGTGACCGTCACGTTGTCGGCAGGACGTACTACGTCGCGATCGGAACGTACAACACCGCCAACAACCAGTCGGACCTGAACCCGACGAGTTCTATCCGAGCGAGAACGTCCTGGACTTCCCCGACGCGATGCGAACTCCGGACAACGTCGGCGGTCAGGCGACGTCCTTCCGCGTCACGGACGGCGTCACGACGACACCGGTGACGGCGACGCACACGAACGGTCACGACATCAGTTGGGCGCGCTTCACCGTGGCCGGCGTTCCGCCGCCCGCGCCCTTCTGCTTCGGCGACGGTTCGGGCACGGCGTGTCCGTGCGCGAACTCCGGTATCCGGGCCGCGGTTGCGCCAACTCCGTGTCCGCCGTCGGTGCGTTGTTGACGACCAGCGGCGTGGCCAGCGTCACGTTGGCGAACGACACGTTGCTGTTGTCGCCACGGGCGTGCCGAACGGTCCGGGTCTGTTCTTCCAAGGCACGACGCAACTCGGCGCCGGTCTCGGAGTCGCGTTCGGTGACGGCCTGCGTTGCGTGGGCGGGAGCGTGATCCGATTGGGCGTCGTCACGGCCGCGTCGAACGCGTCGACGTATCCGAGCGGCGCCGTGCCGCCCAACAACATCCGCATCTCGCAGAAGGGCTTCAACACGGCCGGGAGCATCCGCCAGTACCAACTGTGGTATCGCGACTCGGCGACCTACTGCACGAGCGCGGTCTACAACTTGACCAACGGCATGCGGGTGACTTGGGGGCCGTGACCGCGAGCGATTCCGGCCACCACCTGGTCGACGGGGTCGCGTGATCGAAGCACTCGGGGCCGGCGGAAACTCCCGCCGGCCCCGTGCATTCCGTCGCGTTCGGCGGACCTTCGTCCGAGAGATGCGTCAACGCACGAAATGGGTCGGGACTACCCCTGTATTGTGGGCAACCCGACGCGCGCTGTGCGACGCTTCGAGCCCCCAGGAAGCTCCTTCTCTCCATACTCCTCGTCCTCTCCCCCGTCCGTCGCCGCACAGACGGAAGTCCTGCGCGAAAGTCGACGAGGAGCGCGTCGCCGCCGCCTTCGCCGACGTGCGCTCCGCCGTGAAGGACGTCCTGGGCGTCGACGTCGACGAGTCGTTCCGGCCGCGCATCGTGGCCGCGAAGGACATCGCGACGCGCGTGGCGGAGGAGAACCTGCCCATGGTGCGCCTGCGTCAGCCGGACGAAGAGCTCGCGCAGCGCGAGGCCGACGGCTACGGCCGCGTGTTCGGACAGAGCGCCCTCGCGAAGTACACGTGGACCACGAAGGAGCTGCTCGTCTCGGCCAAGACCTGGCGCCGTCAGGCGACGAAGATGAAACGTCCTGCTCTGACGAGCGACGAAGCCCTGCGCGCCGTGCTCGTGCACGAGATCGTCCACGCGCTCGACGACGCGCGGTACGACATCGGCAAGGTGATGGCGGGACTGCGGACCGTCGACGCGATCCAGGGGTTCAACGGTGTCGTCGAGGGGCACGCGCAGCTCCTCGCGCGCCGCGTCTGCGAGAAGCGCGGTTGGGCGTCGGGCTTCGACGTGTTCACGGCGAACATCGGGGGCGTGCCGGAGGGGTGCAAGTCGCTTCGCCGCGGCCCAGCTCGACATCTTGCGGCACAGGGTGCCATGCTCGCGTCGCCGTACGTCGCGGGCGAGAGCTTCATGGCCGCGGTCGAGGCGAGCGGCGCCGAGTCCGTCGTGCGCGTTCCGCGAACCGCCCGACAACCCGGATCTCCTGTACCGACCGGACTGGTGGTTGGACCCGCCAAGCGTCCCAAGTCGAAGTTCGCCTCGCCGGCGGCACTCGATCTGTGCGAGTCGTGGTTTCCCGCGGAGACGTGGGCCTCAGGGCGAATGACGTTACCGCGGGCCGGACTCGAAGCCTCGATGACCCGGCTCGGCGCGGAACTCACGAAGAAGGCGCTGGACGGCCGCGTGACCTCGACGTCGATCACGCTGCAGCCGCGCGCGGATCCCAACTCGAAGCTGGTCATGCTGGCCTTGCACGAGTTCGTCGACGAACGCAGTGCCCTCGACTTCTTCGCGGCCGGCACCGAGCTCGGCAAGGCGCGCGACGAAGACATGCGACGCCGGATGCCTCGATGCGGCTCGTGGAACCTCACGAGCGAATCGATCGGGGACGAAGGTTGGACGGCCACGGTCGAGCGGCGCAAGCTCAAGAACCTGGGCTTGGAATTCGTCGCCACGTCCGTCCGGATTGCACGGCGGGAGATGGTCGTCGAAATGGTGTTCTCGAACGAACCGGTCGAGACCGCCGAAGTGAAGAAGCGCGTGGCCGCGGTGATCGCGGCGCTGAACCCGAAGTGAGGCCGCGCGCACCACGCAACTCGTGATAGCACGTCAGCGGTCGCACCGCGAAATCGAGACCCTTCGGAGACGTCGCAGCGACCGAAAAGCCTGCACTCCCGCACGGAACCCGCCCCGGAGTCGCGCTAAGATCCGCGCACAGGCCACGCGCTGCGCACCTTCGCGCATCGTGCACGACGAGCGGTGGATCACCGTTCTGGCCGCACAGGGCTCGAATCAACTCCTCGATTCCTCGTGCGGCCGTCTCGGCGCGACGAGATGACGACCATGACCACCGCGACGAACACCATCCGACTCCACCGCGTGCTGCGCGCGCCCCCGGAGCGAGTCTTCAAGGCCTTCCTCGATGCCGACGCCAAGTGCAAGTGGGTCCCGCCGTACGGCTTCACCGCCAAGATGCACCACGACGACGCGCGCGTCGGCGGCACGTTCCGCATGTCCTTCACGAACTTCGGCACCGGCTCGAGCCATTCGTTCGGCGGCGACTATCGCGAGATCGTCCCGAACGAACGACTGTGCTACACGGACCGCTTCGACGACGCGAACCTGCCCGGCGAGATGGTCGTCACGGTCACGTTCCGCAAAGTGCTGTGCGGCACGGAACTGCACGTCGTGCAAGAAGGCGTCCCCGCCGTCATCCCGCCGGAGATGTGCTACATGGGCTGGCAGGAGTCACTGAATCAGCTGGCGCTGCTGGTCGAGCCGTCGATCCCCGACGGCGGCTGACGAAGTCCTCGAACGTGAGTCGCGCGAGCGTCGCCGAACGATTCGATAGCCATCGATTCCCGGCGGAGGCCGACGAACGACTCGAGTGCGGATCGCGCGAACGTCGCCGAACGAGAACGTGGCCGTCGATCGAATCGGAGGCGAGCTCGGCCGCCGACGGGCGATCGAACGTGGGGCGCTGCGGTCAGCGCCCCGGCTTCGCCTTCGCACGCAACGCTACGATGCTCTGAAGGAGGCGTGCGTCCAGCGTGCGGTGGCTCTCCTCCATGGCCTTCTTGCCGAACGCGGTCGCGTCGAGCAGCTTCTGCAGTTTGCCTAGGTCGATCGGTTTGCCGTCGGACCCGAGCAGCGGCAGCGGCGTATCCGGCTTCTTCGCGTCGTCGAGGATCTTCTTGGTGCGCTCCTCGAGCTGACCCAAGCTCGCCATGCCTTCGGCGTGGAGCTTCTCGGCGCGAGCACGAGCTCCTTCGAGCCACTCGATGGCATTGGGCGCGTCACCCGCTTTCGCGAGTGGATCCGCGGTGCGCTCCCACGCCTCGACCGATCCGCGAAAGCAACCCAAGCAAGGTCGCTTGCGGTCCGATCCACACGCGGGGCACGGACGACGCTCCACCTTGATCCCTTGGCAGGCGGTGCACGGCGTCGCGCCCTTCTGAACGGCACGCGTCGCAATCGACACGGCCCTTGCGATGACAGATCGCGCAATCGCTCCGGCCTGTGACCGGATTGTCCACGAAGCCGCTCGAACTGCATCGCGCACGGGCGCTCTTGGAGCCCGCACACCGAGCATTTCGTGGAGCCCGTGCCCGCCAGTTCTGACACGGGCTCGATGCGCCCGTCGCTGTCGCAGTCCGCGCAATCGCGAACGGCCGCGTCCGCGCACCAAGGGCACAGGCTCCGCTGGTCCTTGGGCACGAGCTTGGGGTCGGGCACCGATCTCGCGCCGTTGCAGGCCTCGCACGTGCGCACGACTTGGCCGCGGCCCGCGCACGCGCGGCACTTGACGACGCCCTTCTTCGTGCACGTCGGGCAGGCGATCCCACCCTTGCCCGCGCAGTACTTGCACTCGGCGTTCGCGACGAGCAGCGGACGACCTTGCATGCAGCGAGCCGGACACGGCACGGCACCCGGTCGAACACCGCCGCGGAGGAGGTCCTCCAGAGCCCGCTGGCTCTCCTTCACGTGCTCGACGAACGCCACCTGCTCACCGGTGGCTTTCTCGTCGCGTGACAGCGCCGGAACGTGCTGGTGTTCCTCGTTGCAGAGCGGACAGCCGCGCTCGCCGTCTCCCCCGCACACGAGGCACTCTTGCGAGAACTGCCCCAGTCCGCGGCAGACGGAGCACGGAACGAGCGCCGGGGCCTTCGGCTCCGCGGACTGCGGACGCGCGTGAACCAACGAGCCGATCCAGAGCAACAACAGCAGGATCGAGGAGCGCAGAAACGTCGAGCGCATGGCGGCTCAAGATACTGCGTGGCCGCGGATGGGGCTCCTCGGACGAGCGGCGCGGGCCGGGCAACGATCGGCGCCCGTCGTGGATATCGGAGGCCACCACCAGGCATGCCTCGAGCGGCGAACCCCCTCGGAGGCGGCCACAACCCCCTCCCCGTCGCGCGAACGCGTGGTCGTGGGAGGAAAAGAAGTGGCGAGGACGACGGGACTCGAACCCGCAACCACCGGCGTGACAGGCCGGTACTCTAACCGATTGAGCTACGTCCCCACGTTTTCAGGGCCGCGAAGTATACAGGCCGACCCTGGGGTGTGGAAGACCGAAGTCGACGTCGATCTCGAGCTGCGAAACCGCGCTGCGGGAGGTTCTGGGGGCGGTCGAATCCCCCGCCGACGGGCCGGGCGACCCTCGCGACCCGCTCGTGAGCACGGCCACGGCGACGCCTCCTCCTCACGAGCGACGGCCGCGCCGACGACGGCACTCGCCCCACCGGGTTCGAGCCGTCGCCGGCGCGGCCGTTCGCGTCGCAGGGCGCCGGCGACCGTCTCGCGCGCCCGCGCCCGACCTCGGCCTCAGCCCAGCTGCGCCGCCGCGTGCTCCCAGTTCAGGAGCTTGTCCGTCAGCGCGATCACGTAGGCCGGCCGGCGGTTCTGGTAGTCGAGGTAGTACGCGTGCTCCCACGTCGATCACGAGCAGCGGCTTCAGACCGCGCACGTCGGGTTGTCGGCGTTGCCGGTCTTGACGACCTTGAGCTTGTCGCCGTCGAGCACGAGCCACGCCCAGCCGCTGCCGAACTGTCCCTTCGCCGCCTCGAGCAGCGCCTTCCTTGCACTCGTCGACGCCGCCGAGATCCGTCTTCAAGCGTTCGAGCAGCTTGCCCTCGGGCGCCTTCGCGTTCGGCGCGAGGCTCTTCCAGTAGAACGCGTGGTTCCACGCTTGCGCGGCGTTGTTGAACACGGCGACGTCGGCTTCGACCTTGGCGCTCGCGCGCATCACGTCCTCGAGCGACTGCGTCGCGTAGGGCTTGCCGTCGACGAGCTTGTTCAAGTTGTCGACGTAGGCCTTGTGGTGCTTGCCGTAGTGGAACGAGATCGTTTGCGGCGAGATCACGGGCGCGAGCGCGTCTTCCTTCCACGGCAACGGTTCGAGCGTGAATCCGCCGGCGACCGAAGGCTCGGGGCTTGCAAACGGCGGTGCGATCGTCGATGCGACGTTCGCAGACGCTGCACTCGACGACGCGCTGGCCCCGCGCGCGGACAGCGCGGCGGCTCCGACGACGGCGGCGGTACCTGCGACGATCACGGTGCGACGACTGACTTGGGAGTTCGGTTCGTTCGTGTTCATGACGGCTCCTTGGAGACTGCGTACGGGTCTGCGAGACGCGCTCAGGTTGGCACGATGCGCTCGCAGCGACAACTTCTCGTGCCTCGCGAGCGCGCGGATGGCGAAGACGTCACGCGAGAGAGGCCGACATCACGGGCGCAATACCACGGGGATCGTCCGCCGCTGTCCGCGCACCGCGGTCAGCTCGCACGACGCTTGCGAGGCGGAGTTCGACGCCTCGACGACGGCGGCGTAGGTCCCCTCGCGCACGGAGTGGAGCACGTACGGCGCCCGCGAGAAGAAGATGTACGTCCCGGCCCCCGGACGCTGCGGGTCGTATCGCACCAGGATCTGCAGGGGCCCGTCGTATCGAGTGCCGTCCGTGCGCGACGGGATCCACTCGACGCAACCCGTGCTCGACAAGTCCACCGTGAGATCGACGGGGTCCTTTCCGATCGTGATCTCGTTCGCACCGAACTCCGCGCGGCCGGACATCGTGCACGCTTCGTCCTGGATGCTCGCGTGATAGGGACCGCATGGAATCGAGGAGCACAGTTGCCCGAGTTCGGCCTTCGGCGTGACGTCGAAGTCGACTGCGAGAGTGTTCCGACGACCGATGGGCCTGAGGTGCAAGACACCCCGTCGCGGACGTTCGTCCTGTTCCGTCGGGTCGCAACGACAAGCGCCCGTGACCGTGCGCAACGACCCGGTCTCCATCGACGTGCGCGTCAGTCGCAACTCGACGGGCTCGGGCAGCGCGAGCGGTTCACCGGCATTGGCAAAGGAGACGACTTTGATCGAGCGGCTCGTAACCCAGGAACCGCGCGGAGATGAGCAACTCCGTCGACGAAGTCGCGGTGTGTGCGGCTGCGTGCAGGAGCAGGAACGACCGATCCAATCGACCGCTCAGAACTCGTCCGGCACGTGCAGCAGCAACGCGCTCGAACGAAAGCCGTCCAACACGTTCCATCCGTGCGGAGATCGAACTCGACACCGGCGGTGTCGCTGGTGGGCGCAGACCTTCCGGCAATACGATCGATCCTCCGTCCGCGCTCGACACGCGCACGAGGACCGCGCGAACGTCCTCCAACACGAGATCCTGTCCGACGGCCTCGCCCCGAACGCACGCGCATGTCGCCGCGAGTGAGCCCCGAGGCGTCGACGGCCAGGGCCAAGACGGATCTCCCGTAGCCGACTCCGCACAGCTCGTAGGCGCCCGCGGTCGCACTGGGTCCGACGCACGTCGCGATACGAAAGGACCTCGGAGAGCGGAGTTCCGTCCCACAGGAGCTTCTCGGGGATCGCCACGACGGTCGCACCGGCAGCGAGCCGTCCATCCACATGCCGCACGACACCGTGCAGCGAACCATCGAGCACGACCGCGAGTTCGACGACGGCACCGGGCGTCAGCAGAGCCTCGCGCACCGACGAGGCGTGTCCGTCCGTGAACCGAAGGCTCGCGACGACGGGCGGAACACGCGCGACCAACTCGGCTTCGCCACGCGCATCCGTGGTGAAGGCGATGGGCTCGTCTTCGAGGCCCTCGACGACTCCGGAGCCCGCGACCGGGCGCCGCCGCAACCCACGACTCGCAATCGCGCGGTAGGAACGCTGACGGAGGAACGCGTCGAGCCGGCGCCGTCGGTGCGCCACGAGTTCGACCGGCGACGTTGCATCCTCGACGTCGCGTGGCGATCATCGGCACGACCGACTGTCGCGCGTGCGCCACCACAGGAGCGCAATCGCCGTCACCAAGCTCAAGACGACGATCGGGAGCTTTCGCATGACGCTCGTTCCGCCACCAGAGCGCGTCACGGCCGAGCTGGCGCGCACGGTCCGCGAGTGAGTTCACGGCGCCCGCACCGCCGCGATCGAGTCCGTGCGGTTCATCCGCGCGATCGGGAACAGCGCGGCCAGCACCGTGATCGCGATCGACACGAGCGGCATCGCGATCAGCCAATGCACGGGCAGCACGTCGGGCAAGTCGAGGCCCGAGAGCGCTTCGAGCGCGCGCACGATCACCGGTGCGAGCGACGCTCCGAGCGCCGTTCCGAGAAGACCGCCGAAGAGCCCGATGACGAGCGCTTCGCACAGGACCGCGCCCGACACTTGGCGGCGCGTGACGCCCAACGCCTTGAGCACGCCCAACTCCTTCACGCGCTCCAACGCCGACAGCAGTTGCCCGTTCAACACGCCCAGCGCGGCCAACAACGCCGACAAGCCCAGGATCAAGTCGAACAAGAGGAAGTCGCGGTCGAGGTCCTCCACGTGCGCGTTCAGGACCTCGCGCCCCGTCTCGAACGTCAGCGCGGGCGCGTCCGGGTAACGCGCGCGCAGCGCCGTGATCACCGCGTCGCTCGTCGGATCCGAGAGGTTCGCGGCGTCGTCGTAGCGCTTCAGGCGCGCGTCGCGCGACAACACGATCGCGCCCTCTTGCAGCACGTCCACGTCGTGACAGAAGCCGCGGCGCAGGAACTGATCGCTGGCGACCCCGTACAAGCGCTCGTCGGGGTGCGGGAAGTAGCCGTACGCGTCGCTGATCGCGATCACCTCGAGGTCTTGCACGCTTCCGCTCGCGTTCGCGACGTGCACGCGATCGCCGACCTTGTACGACAAGTGGCGCGACAGTCGCTCGGACAAGATCACGGCGTCGCCGCGCTCGAACCGCTCGCGCAGCGCGGCGTCCGTCGCGAGCGGACCGTGCGCGGCCAACTCGCTGGGCCGCACGCCGATCAATTGGAACGGCACGTACGAACGCGCGCTGCCCGACTCGACGCCCACGACGCCGGGCACGTCCTTCAACGCGGCGTGCAAGTCCTCGTAGCGTGCGTTCGGCAGGCCGCGCGTAGACCTTGTCGACGATCGCGCGATCGGCCCACGTCGCGATCTCGCCGCGCAACGACGCGGTCATGCTCTTCAAGCCCACGAACGCGGCGGCCACCAACGCGATCGCGGCCGCGGACACGGCGATGCGCGCCGGGCTCGCGCGGATGCTGGCGGCGGCGTAGCGGCCCGAGAACGTCCACAACGCCTGCATCGGCCGCGTGATCCAGCCCGTCAAGCCGGCCAACAACGCCGGCACGATCAACGGCAACGCGACGAGCAACGCCAGGAACCCGACGGCCGCCAGCGTCGCACCGATCAGCTCCTTCTGCGCTTCGCCCACGACGGGCACGATCACGAAGTAGAGCGTCGGCAACAGCACGGCCAACAGCAGTGCGGCGAACAAGTGGAAGCCGCGCGCGACGCCGCCCGAACGCAGCGCTTCTTCGCCGCGCAGCGCCGCCACGGTGCTGGCGTTGCGCGCGCGCATCAGGGGATAGATCGAACCGAGCAACGCGATGCCGACGCCGAGCCCCACCAGCGCCGTGATCGCGCCCCAGGGCACGTCGAAGACTTGGATCACGTGGCCCGTGCCCAACGTCGTGACGCCCTTCAACAAGAGCCAACGCGCACCGCCGAGTCCGCCGGCCAGGCCCAACGCCGCGGCGACGAGCGCCAACACCAACGCTTCGACGAAGAAGATGCGCGCGATCTGCTTCCGCGTCGCGCCCAGCGCGTGCAGCGTCGCCACTTCGCGGATGCGCTCGACCAGCGACATCGACAGCGTGTGGAAGATCACGTACAGCCCCAGCACGAGCGCGAACAAGCCCGCGAAGCGCACGCCGTTGCGGAACGCGCGCTCGTCCGCCGCCGCGCCGACGAGCACGTTCTTGTTCAAGTCGTAGCTGAACGCGGTGCCCAAGCTCGCGCGCAGACGTTCGACGTCGACTTGCGGGTCTTGTTGGACCCAGTAGACGGAGTCGAGGCGCGCGCCGCTGTACAACGCGCGCGCCCAACCGACGTCGGCCACCACGACGGAACCGCCCGCGCGGCGGCCGAGCTTGTCGCGCAACAGCACGCCCACGACGCGGAAGCTCTCTTCGACGGGCACGTCGGGCGCCGTGGTTTCCTCGGGGTCCACGGTGCGCATCTCGCCGTCGACGCAGGCTTCGCGCGCGGCTCGGCGCGGACGCGCGAGCATCAACGTGTCGCCCGGCTTCAAGTCGAGCTGCGCCGCCAGGGTGTCGCCCACGAGCACTTCGCGCTCCTTGGCCGACGGATCGAGCAAGCGACCGGCCGCGAGGCGCACCGCGTCGATCGTAGGCAGCGCGGCGGACTCGAGCGCGAACAAGCGCACGCGTTGCGAGCCGTCGCCGCCGCGACCGACAGCACCTCCGCGATCGGCGCCGCTGCGATCCGCGCTCGCCTCGCGCGATCCGGAATCGACACCACCGTCGCGACCGTTCGCCGCGCCGGCCCTTCCGCCGTCCGCTGCTCCGTTCGCGCCACCGCGACCGCCGCCCGATCGCTCTCCACTCCCGTCGCGCGCACCCGCGCCGTTCGCGTCCGCGGCGCGCACCACGACGTCGTTCTGGAAGAACTTCGAGGTAGCCCGCGACACCCGGCGTGCGCCGAGCTCCGCGCCCGGATCGGCGACGCCTTGCGCGGGCCGCACTTCGATCGCGGGCTTCCAATCGCCCGCGCCGCGCAGCGACAAACCCAGCACCGTGTTGTGGTCGAGCGTGAACACGCCGACGACGGTCGCGATGCCCACGGCGATGCCGAGCACCGAGAACAGCGTGCGAGCCGGACGTTGGAGCAAGCTCTGGCCCGCGATCGTGCGCAAGAGTCCCATGATCAGATGTGCAGCGCGCTCAGCGCCGCGTGCACGTCCTCGACGCGCAAGTTCGGTCCGCGCAGTTCGGGTTCCTTGGCGAGTTCGCCGTCGACCAGGAACAGCACGCGGTCGGCGAAGGCCGCGTCGCGCGGGTTGTGCGTCACGAGCAAAACGGATCGGCGATCCTCGTCGACAGAGTCGACGCAGGATCTCCATCACTTCCATGCCGGCCTTTTGCGACAGGTTCCCCGTCGGTTCGTCGCACAGGAGCAGCGGCTGACCTCCGGCCAGCGCGCGCGCGATCGACGTGCGCTGCATCTCGCCGCCCGAGAGTTGGTGCGGGAACGAGCGCGCCTTGGCCGCGATGCCCAAGCGATCGAGCAGCGCGAGCAGTCGCCCTCGCGCGCTTCGGGATGCCGCCCGCGATGGCCAGCGGAAGGCCAACGTTCTCGGAGGACCGTGAGGTTCGGGAGCAAGTTGAAGAACTGGAACACGTAGCCGATCGACGTGCGTCGCTCGAGCGTGCGTCGCCTCGGACAAGGTCCGAGTTCGCGACCGCGACGTGGATCTTGCCGGCCGACGGTTGATCGAGTCCCGACAGGATTTGGAGCAGGGTCGACTTGCCCGAACCGCTCGGCCCCATGATGCAGACGAACTCGGGCGCGCCGACGTGGAAGGTGACGCCGCGCGCAAGATCGCGGTCTTCACGCCGTCGTGTTCGTGGACCTTGAAGATCCCCTCGGCCCGCACGAGCGGCGCGGCCCGCTTCGCCCCGCGCACCGGAGGACTCGCCGCGCGCACTCGCGGCCGCGTCCCTGGCGCGCCCCGGCGCGACGTCGGCCCCACGAGTCTCCCCTCCCTTGGACGGATCGTTGTCGGCGAGCGGCTTCATGAGGTGGATCCTACGGCCGTGACTTTGCGTGGTAAAGCACACGCAACGGATTCACGTTCGTTTCACGTGCGCGACTTGGCCGTCTCCCAGGCCATCATCAGCTCGACCAGCGTGTGGTCCTTCATCGGGCTCTCCAGGGCGCCTTCCATCGAACGGAAGCGCGTCTCGAACCGGCGGATCGCCTCGCGCGTCAGCTTCTCGGCGTCGAGGTCAGTGCTATGGCCAAGTAGGCCGCGGCCAATATCACGTCGCCCAGCTCGTGTTCGACCCGCGCGCGCTGCTCGGCCGTCGCGGGTGCCTTCTCGTCGAGGTCGAGTCCGCTCTCGTGGAGCACTTCGTCGAGCTCGTCCTGTTCCTCGCGCAGCTTCTCGACGGCGCCGGCCACCGATTCCCAACGGAAACCGGCGCTCATGGCCTTGCCACAGATGCGTTGCGCGCGCTGCAGCACCGGCAGCGACACGGGGACGCCGGCCAACGCGCTCGCGTCCTCCTGCTTCTCCTCGCGCTCGCTCTTCTTGATCGCTTCCCAGTTCCGCGACCACTTGGTCGGCCGGAGTCGACCTTCGTCTCGCCGAACACGTGCGGGTGGCGGCGGATGAGCTTGTCGCTGATCGCGTGCGCCGAACGCGCCATGTCGAAAGCGGCCGGCTTCCTCGGCGATGCGGCAGATCAACGCGACGACCATCATCGTCGCCCGCTTCCTCGGCGATCTGCGCGTCGCTGCCCGTCTCGATCGCCTCGAGCGCTTCGTGAGCTTCCTCCACTAGGTGCGGCGCCATCGTCGCCAGGGTCTGCTTCCGGTCCCACGGACATCCGTCGGGCGCGCGCAAGCGATCGACGATGGACAGGAGTCGCGCCAAGGCGAGCGCGCGCGGATCGGTCGTGGTGCCGGGAGCTTCGTTCATGCGCGCATCATCCCCTACCGAGCGGCGCGCGCAACAGTGGCGAATTGCGTGCGCTGCGCGTGCACCGGTGGCGAATTGCGCGGACGGCGCGAGGCGCAGGGGCGAGTCGTGGCCTCGGTGGCCGCGTGCCGAGCGTCCAGCTACTCGCCGATGATCTTGACCAGGACGCGCTTGCGGCGCTTCCCGTCGAACTCGCCGTAGAAGATCTGCTCCCACGGACCGAAGTCGAGCTTGCCGGCCGTCACGGCCACGACGACCTCGCGGCCCATGATCTGGCGCTTCAAGTGCGCGTCGGCGTTGTCCTCGCCCGTGTCGTTGTGGCGCCACTGCGCGATCGGCTCGTGCGGCGCGAGCCCCTCGAGCCAGCGCTCGAAGTCGGCATGCAGCCCGCGCTCGTCGTCGTTGACGAAGACGCTGGCGCTGATGTGCATCGCGTTCACGAGGCACAGCCCCTCGCGGATGCCGCTCTTCGCCAGCGCTGCCTCGACTTGCGGCGTGATGTTCAGGAACGCGCGCCGCGTCTTGGTCTCGAACCACAGCTCTTCGCGGTGCGACTTCACGTCACTTCGACTTCGGGCGACGTTCGACACCGGTCGCCGGTTCGACACCCAGCCGATCGCACATCTCCTGCTCGGCCCGCTCGAGGCGGCGCAGCATGGCGATCAGGTCCACGACCATGGGGGCCATGCCGCCACACGAGAAAAGTCTGCGTGTTTCCGATGGGGACGATCTGCTGCCTGCGGGTCGGTGAAGATCTGCCGCATGCTGTTCGACAGGTCGCGCGTGTTGATCGCTTGGAGGTCCACGTTCGCCCGAATGACGAAGGCCGGATGTTCCGCCCCAAGCCGGCAGCGACTCGGGAAACGAAGCTCGCGCGGCTCCGAGGAGCCGGACCTCGTCGGCTCTCGCTCGACATCACGTCGACGATCACAGGATCGCGCGACAGGATCTCGAAGAGGAAGCCGCGCGCCACCAACAAGGACTCCGCCGTGGTCCATGCGTTTTCGGCGGGCACGTCGAGTCCGCCGGGGATTCCGAGCTGCGCACGTTCGAGCTCGGCCCTCAGGTCGGCCGGCACCGAGAAGGTGACACCCGTGACGCGGGCGAGCTCCGCGAGGAGGTCTTGGCACGTCAGCTCCTTGTCCTTGCCGCCGCGAGCCTTCGGATCACCGGGCACGAGGTGCAGCGGTTCCCGCGCGGGCGGCAGGGCCGTGACGTCCGCGGCGGGCGCGCGTGCTTCGACGGAAACGTCTGGGGTCCGCGTCGCGTTGCACGAAGCGAGCACGAGGGCCAGCAACACGTAGCACTTCATCGGCTCACCTCGACGTGCGACGACTCCTCGTGAACCGTCGCGGCCCGGTCCATGGCACGCAGCCATTCGACCCACGCTCGCACGTCGCGCACTCGTCCGGACAACAGCACGGCTCGGGGCGACGGCACCACGTAGAACGGCGGCGACGCGAGGATGCCGACGAACGCGCGCATCGACTCGGCCACGTCGCCGCCCTTGATGGTCTCCAACGGCAGGACCGTGGCGATCATCAGCGCCGGGTGTTTCTCGAACGAGTCGAGGTCGGGCAACTCGACGGGTGTGGCGCGCTGCAGCGCGCGATCCACGAGCCCGGAATCCACGGTCAACAGAAAGGGCTGCCCGGAATGGACGATGCCCAGCACCATGCCTCACCTTCCACACCCACGAGCGTCGTCTTCAGCGGGTCGAGGGCACCCGGCCGCATCACGAAGCGCATGTCCGTGACGCGTTCGTACGCGCGCACGAGGTCGAGCATCGTGGGCGGCGCCGCGGGATCGAACGGCAACTGCAGCGGACCTTTCACCGGCAGCAGCGGCTCGACGAACGGCTTGCGAGCGGCGTCGACACGCTGGCGCTCCACACGCTGTTCCTCGATACGGCGCTCCTCGCTGCGTCGAACGCGGCGCGCGGCCAGCGCGGCGACAGCACCGGGCTCCCCTTCGACGCGAACTTCGGTGGCGCGCGGCGTGGGATCGTCGCGCCGTTCGGGTGAGGGCGAGGATGTGCGGCAACTCGCGAGCGCGATCAGCGTCGCGAGCGAGACGGCGGTGTCGGCGAGCTTCAATCCAAATCTCCTGGGGCGAGAGAGCAGGACGGGATCGGAAGGAACGAACGTTCCGCGTGCGACGAACAGTGGAACAGACCGTGTGTCCGCGCCGCACGATGCCGGCCTTCGTCAGGTCCAACAGCGGCGCGTGCACGTGGAACTTCTGTCCGCGCTCGGCGCCCGCGACCGTCGCGACGCGCGCCAGCGCCTCGAACGCGCGCAGGAACTCGGGCCGACAGTCGGGATAGCCATTGGGCACGGCGATCTCGTCCGTCAACGACGAACCGCCGATCGCGCGCAGGTCGATCACCACCACGCGACGATCCCTCACCCCCATCGAGCGCGCGCCACGCGGTCCGCGGCCGCGCGCTCGCCGCGGTGTCGCCGGCCGTAGTCGAAGGTCCGCGTGGTGCACTCGAAACCGAGCGCGCACGCTTCGGCCAAGCTCACGGCCGAGTCCATGCCGCCGGAGACGAGGCAGACGGCGCGCTTTCGAGCGGTGGGAGCCGGGGCATCGGGCCGTGATTGTGGGATCGCGACGGGCCGCTGTCGATCGGAGGATCCGGACACGCGTGCTTTCGACGAGGCGGCTTGTCACGCGACCCGCGCGGCCTACAGTGAGGGGCCGGAGACCGCTCGGCGAAGTCCTGTCGACGCCCCTTCCCGGCGGCGGCGGACCGACGATTCCACGACCTCCCGAACGATCCGTCTCTCGATCCACCGGCTTCTCGATCTCACTGGAGCGACACACGTGCCCGAAGTCACCAAGGACCAACTCCTCGACGCCCTGCGCTCCGTCCACGATCCGGACCTGCACAAGGACATCGTCAGCCTCGGGTTCGTGACGCAGCACAGCTACTGCGACGGCATCGCCAAGGTCACGATCAACTTGACGACGCCCGCGTGCCCGGTGAAGGACCAGCTGAAGAAGCAGGCCGAGGACGCGTTGCTCGCGATCCCGGGCGTCAAGAAGGCCAACGTCGACATGACGGCGGTCGTGAAGCAGCAATCGGGCCCCGCGCGCCAGATCGCGCCCGACATCAAGCACATCTTGGCCGTCTCGAGCGGCAAGGGCGGCGTGGGCAAGAGCACCGTGTCGGTCAACTTGGCGTGCGCGTTGGCGCGCACCGGTGCGCGCGTCGGCTTGCTCGACTGCGACGTGTACGGACCCGACATCCCCATGATGATGGGCTTGCGCGGCGCGCCCGAGACGAAGGACGGTCGTCTGATCCCGAAGGAACGCCACGGCGTCAAGACGATGTCGATCGGCTACCTGCTCGAGGAAGAGAAGCCCGTCGTGTGGCGCGGTCCGATGGTGCACAAGCTCATCGAGCAGTTCCTCTCCGACGTGTTGTGGGGTCCGCTCGACTACTTGCTCGTCGACATGCCGCCGGGCACGGGCGACGCGCAGCTTGAGCTTGGCGCAGATCGTGCCGCTGTCCGGCGCCGTGCTCGTCACGACGCCGCAAGCCGTGTCGACGTTCGACGTGGGCAAGGCGATCTCGATGTTCCGCCAAGTGAACGTCGACATCTTGGGCATCGTCGAGAACATGGCCGGCTACGCGATCACGGGCACGGTCGAGGGCGCGCGCGCGGGCACGAAGGTCGTGATCGACACGGGCCTGCGCCGCGTCGAGATGGCGACGGACGCGAGCGGTCGATTCGAAACGATCGTCGACGTGTTCGGCAGCGGCGGCGCCGAGCGATTGGCCAAGCGCCACAACTTCCCGGTGCTCGGCCACATTCCGCTGAACCCGGTCGTGCGCGTGGGCGGCGACGGCGGCGATCCGGTGGTGGTCGCGGAGCCCGAGTCCCCCATCTCGAAGAGCTTCCAAACCGTCGCGGGTCGCGTGGCGCAACGCCTGGCGATCAAGGCGCACCAAGAGCTCCCGATCCTGCAGTGACGAGCTCGGTCGCGGGCGGACGTTGACGCGATCGACGCGTCAGCGCCCGCGCAGTCCGCGCCACGCCACCAAGGCCACGCGAAACACGTGCGCCTCGTCGGACTTGCGGATCCTCCGCCATGCTGCCATCGCCTGCTCCGCGTCCGCACGGCGAGCAGTGCTTCGCGACGGGTGAATCTGGCGCTCAAGTCGTAGTCAGCCAAGTGTCGCTGGTCCTGCAGCCGCAAGAGCATGCTCGAGACGAGCGCCAGGTCGTCAATCCTCGAGCTTCGGGCGGCAGGCAATGCTGCAGGATTCGTGAAACCGATCCGCGCCCCGTCGAGAAGCGCAGCGCCACGTCCCTCATGGTCCCATGGTCGAAAGACCGTGACAGCGCCTCGCGCAGTGGGCGTGTCGAGCGGCTCGTACCGACGAAGGCCACGGTGCATTCGTGCACGAGGAAGTGGAAGAGTGAGTAGTACGTCGCTGATGGACCGGCGCAAGCTGGCTTGACGCGGGCGGCGTGCCTCGGCACTGGACAGGTGCCTGGCTTGTGCCAGCAATCGATCGTGCAGTCGTGCACTCACGTGGGTGGCAGATCGCCCTCTCGGAGCTCCGAGGGCAGTCGAAAGAAAAAGACGGGTACACGATCGTCCCCGCGATCGCGCAAGTGTTGGAGAACGGCGTCCCGGATGGGGTCCGCCCAAGAAACGTCGTCTTCCTGTTCCGGCGAGAGGTTCTCGAGGACGACCCACACCTGCAGGTACTCGTGACCCAGGGGGCTCAATCGAACGCCGCGCGCACGTCCACGACCCTGGGCTGCGCCGGAAGGCGCAGTGACTTCAGATCGACGATGGGTTGGTCGGGTTTGCGCACCATGGAAGGCTAGCGAGGCCGCGAAACATCAGCCAATCGCTTCCACCCACACGACGAACGGCGCGTGGAACGGTTACACCGAATCGTCCGACATCCGTGCAGCCGATGGCAGAAGGCTGGCTTGGCGTGGCCGTCGGGCTTCCAAGCGCACGAGTAGCTCGGCCTGCTCCAAGAGTCTGTCGTGATGTCGCTTCATGGCGCCGGCAAGTCGCCCGGTCGCAGCTCGGACGGCAAGCGGAAGAAGCACATCACCACGCGGTCGTCACCCTGGCTCCGCAGGTGCTCGGCAACGGGATCCTCGATCGTCATGGCCCACGCGACGTTCTCCTCCTGCTCGGGCAGGAGGCTCTCCAGCACGACCCACACCTGCACGTATCCGTACCCGAGCGGATCCCAGTCGACCGCCGCGCGCACGTCCACGACCTTGGGCTGCGCGGGTAGCTGCAACGACTTGAGATCGACGATGGGTTGGTCGGGTTTGCGCACCATGGGAGGCTGCGGAGGCCGCGAAACGTCGGCCAATCGCTTCCGCACGCACGACGAACGGCGCGTGGAACGGTTGCACCGAATCGACCGCACGTCGTGGGCTCGACCTCGCGATCACGGCTTCCGGGAGCGCATTCCGCGCCGCCATCCGGGCTCCGGCCGAGGCACTCCATTCCGAGCACTCCGACGTCCGATGGAGTGTGCGTGAAGCTCGTCCGCGCCGCCGACGTCGACCTCGAACAACCGCAGACCGTGTTCCGCCACGGACGCGTCGGCCCGATCGCGGCCTTCGTCGCGTTCGCCGCGATCACGTGCGTGGGCGCGTCGTTCGCGCCGCGCGTG
>JADJLZ010000013.1 GCA_016709875.1 Planctomycetota bacterium
AGCGTCGAGACGGCCCTCCCCCGTCAGCGTAGCGTCCCGCGCTGGGCCGGTCGAAACCCACGATGTTCATCGGCATCGTCTTGCCCGAACGAAGCGACCGACGATGCCGACGAACTCACCTGGATGGATCGTGAGCTCGATGCCTGCAGCACGCGCAGCGGCGCCTCGGCCGTGCCGTAGTCCTTGACGACACCGGCGAGTTCGACGATCGGCGGCCTCAAGGCTGGTGGACCTGTGCGCTCGTGGGAGGATCGGGTTGCGAGGCGCTGGGCGCATGCTCGTCAGCGCCGGCCTTGGTGCCATCCGTGCGCGGATCGTAGAGCAGCACGCGCTCGTTCTCGGCCAGGCCCTCGAGCACCTGCACGTAGTGGTTGTTGCACTTCCCGATCTTCACCGCGCGCTTCTCGCAGCCGAGTTCGCGTGCGACGAACGCGTAGTGCGCGTCGCCCTCGCCGAAGACCGACTGGATCGGGACTGCAACGTCGGGACCGTCGCCGACCTGGATCTCGGCCTTGGCCGTGGTGCCCGCGCGCAGCTCGCTCTCGATCGGATCCATGGTGATCTCGATCTCGAAGGTCTTGTTCTCGGGGTTGCCCCAGTTCGAATTCGCCACCGCGCCGATGCGCGTGACCTTGGCCGGGAAGGTGCGGTCCTTGATCGACTCGAGCGTCACGAGCACCGGCATTAAAGGCTGACCGAGTCGACCTCGGCCTCGTGCACCTGGATCAGCACCTGCATCTCACAACGCGGGTCAGGCGGCGTGATGATCGTGTTGCGCCTGATTGAAGCGGGTGCCGACCTTGACCCCGCGGTCGTGCGCATCCAGGGCTCGCCAGGTCGCTGCCGTAATAGACCAGACCCGCGCGCAGCGCCTTGATCAACGTCATGTAGCCGAGGTTCCTGCTTCTCCGCTGCGGGCTGCGCCTCCGTCGGAGCGCACCTTGCCTCGGTCTCGGCCATTCTGCGGCCCTCCTTCTCCTTGAGGTTGATCTCCTCGTGCGCCTCCCCGCGTTGGTGACACGCTCCGGCATCCATATTTGACCGCGTTCTTGTGCTCGGCGGAAGGTTACATCGGAACCGTGTAGTTACTCGTACCTCCCGGGTCCTTGTCGGCGTTCTCGACACGATCTCTAATTTCTCGCGCAGCGCAGTGGCACTCTCCTCCCTCCTGGATCTTGGTCAGAAAGCCCCTGCTCGCGCAGCTCGGGCTGCTGTCGAAGCGCGTTCGCGCGCGCCGCTCGAGCAGGTGCGCCTTCTCGGCTGCTGCAGGTGCTTCTTGCGCGACTCTGGGCGACTCGCCTTTCTCCGCGGCTCGGAAGCTTCACCATGCGCGCGCGACCTCCAGATGGGAGCTGCGCCTTCTCGATCGCGAAGCGGCGCTGTCGCTGCTGGATCTTGCAACATTACCGCGGCGGAGAAGCTCGGTGCGGAACTGGCGCAGCTTGAGTTGGTCTTGTCGTCGTACTGCGTCTGCAGCGCCGTCTTGTCGAACTCGACCAGCAGCCACCCTTCTCGACCGATTTGCCTTCCTTGACGAGGTGGTGATCTCCGCGCCGCCCTGCGAACTGGGCGCAGGCTGACCGAGTCCTTGGCCTCTTAAATAGCCGGTCTCGCGGATCGCGATGACGAGCGGGCCGCTGCGCGCGGGCGCGGTCGCCTCGGCGGCGATGGCGACGCCACCCGCGCCGGTCCCCGCGCCCCCGAACAGCTTGAAGCCGAGCAGCGCGAGCGCGGCGAGCGCCAGGATCACCAACGTGCTCTTCATTCCTTCCACATGCCTTTCTCGTCGATGAACAAGAGGCCCAGGTCCTTCAGGAGGCCCAGGCGCGCGATCTCGTAGGCGACCTTTTCGCGGATGAGCGAGTTCTGCGCGTCGAGCAGCGCCTGCTGCGCCTCAACCACGTCGCGGTTGGAGAGGCTGCCCTGCTCGAAGCGCAGCTGCGCGCGGATCTTCACGTTGCGATTCCGGTCCGCGATCAGCTCCGTCTGGATCTCGAGGCTCTGCTTTGCGCGCGCCGCGCCAGCTCGCGGAAGATCCCGCGCACGGAGACGACCAGGTTGTCGCCCTTGTATTCGCCGACCGAGCGCAAGGCGGCGGCCGCGAGCCCGGAGCTGGGCCGAGCGGTAGGAGTTGCGCTCCTGGAGCTGCTGCAGCGGGATCGAGAGCGAAAGCCCCGCGTGGTAGCTGTCCTGCTCGAGGCCCTGCTGCGTGAAGCTCGGATCGCCCGCGCCGTTGCGGCCGTAGCCCAGATCCAGCGCGAGGTCGGGCAAGAGGTCGTTGCGCGCGACCTGCGCACGCCGCGGCGCGCGTCCTCAGAGCTGCTCTCGCGGTTGATCCAGTCCAGGCGGTTCGCGAGCGACCTCGACCGCCGAGTTCACGTCGTAGTTCACCCCGACGAAAGCCGGCCCCCTCGTCGTGCACGCGACCGCGACGCCCTCGGGCAGGCCCAGGAAGATGCGGGAAGCAGGGTCCAGCGCGAGTTCGAGCCTCCTCGGCCTCGATCAGGCTGTTCTGCGAGGTCAGCTCGCTGCGTTTCGCGCGCAGCACTTCGATTCGGCCACACGGCCGACGCTGAAGAGCGCATCGACTGCTTGCGCCCGAAGATCTGGCTCTCGAGGTTGCGGCGCTGGTTCTCTGAGCGCCTGCTTCTACTGCCACGAGGTCGTAGAAGCGCGAAGCGAGCGTCGATCGAGAGGCTCTCGCGCCCGAGTTCGAAGTCGCGAATCGCGCGTGCCTACACCGCTGCGCTCGGCCTGCAGCAGCGGGTCCCCAGGCGACCGTGGCCCGCGCCGCTCGGGGGCGGCTGCGTGAGCGAGAGGCAGGGCTGGAGCTGAGGTTGTTGCGGGCCCGCCGTCGAAGCCGCTCGAGGCGACCGGCGCGGCCTTGCCGCTGGGCAGCACCTGCGAGAGCTCGCCATTCACGCCCGCGCCGTGCGTCTCGCTCGTGCTGTTGCCGCCGGCGAAGATGTAGGTGAGAGCCGCCGATACCTGCGGAGAATAGGAGAAGCGCACACCGGTCAGAGAGAGCGCGGTCTGGTAGAGCGAGTCCTTCTGCGCGATGTGGTCGCGGTTCGAGACGAAGGCCGTCTCGAGCGCGTCGTGCAGCGAGAGCACGCGCTGTGCGCCCGGGCCCTGCCAGCGCGGGCGCCGGCGCCAGGGAAGCGGCGGCCTCGCGCGGGCGCGCGGCGGTCTGTTCGCGATTCCGAGCGTGTGCTTCCGGTGCGCGCGGCGGCAGAGTTCCGACTTCGCGGTCGGCCTCGCGCTCGTAGTGCGTCGCTGCACAGGCGCACAGACAGAGCAGTGCGAAAACGGCTTTCGGGAAGTCGGAGGAAGCGCTAGATTGATAGCAGGGAGAGCCGGACCCGCGATGGAGTGCGATATCCCCACCCGCGGCGGATCGCTTCCGTCGGCTTCAATCGCGCTGCGCGCCACGCCGGCCACGCACCGCCGACGAGGCCCAACAACAACGAGAACACGACCGCGGTGACGAGCACGGTCCCCGTCACGCGGAAGGCGAAGGCCATCTCGGTGAACGTCTGGAAGTTCATCGTGCCGGCCTTCAGCCCGTTGAACGGCAAGGCCATGAGGCAACCGACGATGCCGCCGATCAACCCGATGACGAGCGACTCGAACAAGAACGACAGGAAGATCGGGAACGGCCGGAATCCGACGGCGAGCAGGATGCCGATCTCGTGCGTGCGCGACGCGATCGCCGAGAGCATCGTGTTCGTGGCGGTGAAGATCGCAGCGAGCCCCATGATCAGCGCCAGGATGAAACCCAGCCCGCCCAGCATGAACGTCAACATGACGGTCTGCGACGCCAGGAACTGCTTCTCCGAGTAGACCTTGGCCGGCACGGTCGGGTCGAGCAGGCGCGCGGCCATCGAACCTTCCTCGGGCTCGGGCGGATCGTCGCTGAACATGACCGCGGTCGGATCGGGCGCGCCGATGTGCGTGCCGGGCTTCAGCTGCGCGACGACACGGTTCGGTCCGTAGCGCCCCATCGACGACAACAGGCGATCGAGGTCGCCCCAGATCTCGCCGGCGAACTGACCCGGGTGATCGAACACGCCGACGACCTTGAACGGTGTCTTGTTGAGCACGATCGTGTCGCCGATCACGCAGTGCTCGACGCGACCGATGAGCCGCTTGCCGACGATGAGCTCGTCGCTGCCGGGGGTGAAGTTGCGGCCCTCCACGATCTAGAGCTCGTCCTTGCGCAACTCGAAGCTCATCGGCTGCACGCCGCGCAGCGGAACGTTCGTCACGCCGCCGCGCTCGGGCGACAAGAGGACGGCCAGGTAGGCCTCCATCGCCGCGATCGGACCGTGTTCGTTGGTCGCGATCTCGGGGACGGACTTGATCAGTTGCAGGCCGCGGTCGTAGCTGAACTGGCTGTCGCCTTCGTTCGTCGCGCCGGGGCGCAAGAACACGGCGACGTCGTCGCGGCCCCCGGCCTCGAACATCGTCTAGGAAGCCCTGCTGCAGGGCCAGGATGCCGGCACGATCGCGACGGTGGCGCCGATGCCCATCACCGTCAACAGTGTCGCGCTGCGAACGAGCAAGCTGCGCAGGTTGTAGGAAAGCGGGACGAGCATGAGAGACCTCTAGTTCGCCGTGCGCAGGGCTTCGACACAGGCCAAGCGACTCGCGCGCCACGCGGGGATCACGCCGGCCGCGAAGCCGATCAGGATGCTGACCACCGCGGCCAACGCGAAGGTCTCAGGCGCGGATCGAGAAGCCGGGGAACATGATCTCCCAGGCCATCGGCGATCGGCTTCTGCGTGAACCAGGCCAACGCGATGCCGAGTCCCCCACCCAGGACGGCCAGGAACAACGACTGCGTGATCAAGAGCCCGAACATCGAGCCGTCCGTGAAGCCCAGGGACTTGAGCACGCCGATCTCGGCGGACTGCTCGCGCATCGCCATGAGCATCGTGTTCACGGACGCCAGCAGGATCGCGATCAAGACGCCGGTGCCGATCCACCCCACGAACAGCGGGATGTTGCCGAACATCGTCACGAACTGACGCTGGAACTCGGCCTCCGTGGCGCAGTCCACGCGCTGCTCGGTGTCGCGGAACGTCTCCTCGACTTCGGCGATCACTTGCGCGACGTCCGCGCCGGGCGCGACACGGATCGAGAAGACACCGACGCCGGGCGGAATGCCCCCCTGCTTCAAGGTCTCCTCGTAGTAGTCCCAGTGCAGGAACATCGTGCGGTTGTCGAAGCTCGGCGAGGTCGAGTGATAGATGCCCGCGACCTGGAACTCCCACGCCTTGTCGTCCGGGTGCGGGTGCAGCGCACCGATCAGCGGAACGGTGTCGCCGACCTTCCAGCTCCGAATCGTTGGCCAGGCCATCGCCGATGATGCAGCTGGTGCGGTTGGCCATGAACGCGCCCTTCTGGTCCTCGGGCGGCACCTTCATCTCCGGGTACATCGCGAAGCAGGTCCGGATCGACCGCGAACTGCGCGAAGAAGTTCTTCTGAGCCGGATTGGTCTCGATGCGACCGAGTTGCCCCTTGTCGAGGTGGACGATGCTCTGCGCGTACTCAGCGGCGTGCGGGTCGTGCGTCACCATCAGGATCGTCTTCTTGAACTCACGGTTGAGGCGCGTGAGCAGTTCGAGGATCTGCGTGGCGGACGCGCGGTCGAGGTCGCCGGTCGGCTCGTCGGCCAGCAGCACCTTGGGGTCGGTGGCGATCGCGCGCGCGATCGCGACGCGCTGCTCCTGGCCGCCCGAGAGCTGCCGCGGGCGGTGGTGCATGCGGTCGGCGAGGCCGACGAGCTCGAGCGCGAACTCGGCGTGCTTGCGGCGCTCGGCGCGCGAGAGCGGCGTCAGCGTCAACGGCAGCGCCACGTTCTCGAAGGCCGAGAGCACCGGGATCAGGTTGAAGCCCTGGAACACGAAGCCGACGTTGGCGCCGCGCCAGTGCGCGAGCTCGCCACCGGAGAGCTGCGTCAGGTCCTCGCCCGCGACCTCGATCACGCCGCTGTCGGCCTGGTCGAGCCCGCCGAGCAGGTTGAGCAGGGTCGTCTTGCCCGAGCCCGAGGGCCCCATCAGCGCGAAGTAGCCGCCGGCCTGCATCTCCAGATCGAGCCGGTCGAGCACGGTCAGCGTCTCCCCGCCGCGCGTGTAGGTCTTGGTGACGCTTTCGAGTCGGATGAGGGAGTTCGGCATGCGAGTTCGGTCCGTGGAGTGCTGGAAGCGATTCAGTTCTGGATGCGCACGCGATCGCCGTCGCGCAGAGACGCCGGGGGGTCGGCGCGATGACGTCGTCTCGCCGGACGGAGGCCCGCGCTTCACGACGACGCGACCCGATCGGTCCCCGCCCAGCGACGACCTGGCGCAGTCGCACCGTGTCGCGCTCGACCACGAACACCCTGTCGGCGTCGTCGACGCGCACGAGCGCCCGCGGCGCACCAGGAGCACGGCCTGTTCCAGTTCGCGACCGTCGTCTGCAGATCCGCGGGCGCCCGGCGTCCAGGAACACGACCCGCGCGCCCATCTCCGGGCGCAGCTGTCATCGGGGTCCTCGAATACGACGCGCACCTCCACGGTCGCCTTGCTGGCGGTTCGCGGTGGGCCAGACGCGCCGACGCGACCCGCGTAGGCCTTGTCGGGCCAAGCGTCGAGGTAGATCTGTGACGGCCGCGCCTTCGTGCGCGACGTTCCGCAGCTCGTCTCCTGGAGCTCGGCTTGGACCTCGAGCGTCGCGAAGTCGACCATCGTCACCACCGAGCCGCGCGCGTTGGCGCCGCCCTGCACGTTGGGCGAGACGACCTCGCCTACATCGGCGTCCTTCAACACGACGATGCCGTCGAAGGGCGCGCGCACGTTGGTCTTGTCGAGCGTCGCCTGCGCCAGGTCGCGAGCCGCCTCCGCGACCGCGATGCGCGCGCGGGCTTCGGCGACGGCGCTGCGCGCGGCCTCGATGCGTGATTCGGACTCGGCGACGGCGCGCACGGCCGACTCGTGTCGTGCCTTGGCCCACACGATCCGCGCCTGAGCCTCCTCGAGGTCCTTCTGAGCGCGATCGACGCTGCTCGGCGGTGTCGACTTGCCTCTGCAACACGAGCTTCGCTCGATCGCGTTTGGACTTGCGCGCGCTTCCGCGGCCGCGTCGTACTGCGAGACGTCGGCCGCGGTCGCATCGACTGCGCGGACTTCTCGGTGCCGATTTCTTCTCCGCGATCACGACGTCGGCCTCCCGCGCGGGCCTGCACGCGCTCAGCGTGCTCTGCGCCAGCGCGACCTCCGACTTGGCTTGCTCGACGTTGGCCGCGAACTCGTCGGAGTACAACCGCGCGACGACTTGGCCCTTCTTGACGACCGAGCCTTCCTCGACGTTCATCTCGACGATTCGACCCGGGGTGTCCGCGGACAGCGCGGCGCGCGTGCGCGGCACGATGTAGCCGTTGGCCGAGGTCCCGCTGGCGGTCGCGGCCGCGGCGCCCGAGCGCAGCGTGACGCGCTGCGTGCGCACCTCCGGCAGTCGCAGGGCGTCGATCCAGCCGCGGATGCGGCCCTGGAAGACCCACCCCACGCCGAGCAGGAGGGCGAGGAAGATGAGCGGCCCGATCCAGCCACGGCGCTTCCTGCGCGGGCGGTTCGCGGCCTGCGTGCGATCGATCTTGAGCTTCTCGACGTCCATGGCGTGCCGCTGAATCGGGCGTCCCGTTCCAGTCGGGGGGGCGAACAGGTTAGTCGAAGCCCCCCCACCGGCGGAAGCTCCCGCTTCCCTACACTGCCCCCATGCAATGGCAGCGAAACCTCGAGGTGCGCACGCGCGGCCGGGGCCTGGTCGAGCTCACGCGCGAAATCGTCTCCTGCGTGCGTGACTCGGGTGTCACGACGGGTCTGTGCGTGGTCTTCTGCCGCCACACCTCCGCCAGCCTGCTGATCACCGAGAACGCCGACCCGAGCGCGCGCGTCGACGTGCTGGACTGGCTCGAGCGCCTCGCGCCGGACGGCGACCCGCGCAACGCGCACGACGCCGAGGGCCCCGACGACAGCCCGGCCCACCAGCGCAGCGCGGTCTTGCGCACGAGCGAGACGATCCCGATCGCAAACGGCGTGCTCGCGCTGGGGACCTGGCAGGGAGTGTTCCTGGCCGAGCACCGATTCGACGCGCACGTGCGCAGCGTGCTGGTCCACGTCAGCGGGGACTGAGCGAGGTGCGGGTGTCAGCTCGCCTTCGAGCGAGCTCGGGCCACTACGGCCACCACTGGATCGAGCCCGTCTGCGTGGTGTTGAAGGTACTCGACGCCGGGCAATTGCCGAGGACGATCGGGTCGCGGTAGTAGACGAAGTAGGCGTGCGGCACACCGCAGTCGATCGGCACGCCGAGCTGGGCGGAGCGCGCGGACACGCTCGCGTCTCCCGCGGGCAGATCCGGCGCGGTGATCGCTCCGCCGACAGCGGTCTTGACGTACAGCCGCTTCAGGGTCCCGCCGGCACAGCGCACGCCCTGGCCGAACGCGGCTCCGGTCGGGAGCACGGTCGTGCCCTGGAGCAGCAGGCTCGTCGCGTTCGGCTTCTCGTTGGTGCTGGTGAACACGAGGGTGTCCTGCGAGAGGTAGGCCGTTCCCGTAGCGGAGAGGATCGCGCCGCCGGTGGAGGAGGAGTTGTCGCAGCCGCGGCCGGGACCGGAGGGCGGGTTTCCGCAGGGGCAGGCGATGACATTGCCTTGGCCCGGGCTGCAGAGGCTGGTGAAACCGGTGGCGCGCAGGTCGCGGATGAACACATCCTCGAGGTTGTTGGTGTCACCGGGGACGATGTCCGAAGAGCCACTGCCGAAGACGACGAAGCGTCCGTCATCGGAAATCGAAGGCCAAGACGCACCTCCGCTCGGACTCGTGCCCATTGTCGTGAGGCTGGCGTTGATCGAGGTGCCTTGGGTCATGTCGCGCGTGCAGATGCACGTCGTGTTCGGGGGAAGTCCTGGAAGGATGTCGGTCGAACCGCACCAGAAGGCGACGAGCTTGCCGTTGGCTGAGACCGTCGCCATTCGGCTCGGCGTACTCCCCGGCAGCCCGGCGGGGGTGGCGCTCACGAGTACCGTGGTTCCGTGGACGAGATCTCGCAGGTAGATCTGCGCTGCCGCGGGGACGACGCCGGGGATGAAGTTCGAAGCACTGCTCGTGAACACCGCGTAGCGCCCGTTGGCTGTGAGGGCGCTCTCGTAGGACTCAGCATCTCCCTCCGCGCCCGTCGAAGACACGCTCACGCGCTCGGTCGTTCCTGTGGAACGGTCATGCAGGAAGACATCCTGCGCCCCGTTGGTGTCACCAGGGACCAAAGTCGTCGCACTGCTGAAGAAAAGCACCCGGTTGCCGTCCGCAGAGATGCAAGGGTTGAACGAGTCACCATCCCCCTGCAAGCCGGCGGTGGACACGCTGATGCGCTCCGTCGTTCCAAGTAATCGATCGCGAACGAAGATGTCCCAGTTGCCATTCGTGTCTCCCGCAACCAGGTTCGACGCATTGGAGTTGAACGCAACAAAGCGGCCGTCGTCCGAGATCACGGGTGCCTGAGAAATCGCATCCCCTTGCCCGCCCGAGGAGCCCAGACTCACGAGTTCGGTGGTGTGACTCTGGCGGTCGCGCAAGAAGCAGTCGCCCGTTCCGTTCACGTCGCCCGGAACCAGGTCCGTCGCGTAGCTGTCGAACGCGACGTACCTTCCGTCCGGCGACATGGCCATGAAGCCATAGCCTCCTTTCATGACTCCAGCATCGTCGACACTGATCGCCTCGGTCGTGCCGAGTAGGCGATCCCGCAGTAGGGTCTGCCAGTAAGAGAGCGCTGTCCCGCCGGCGAGTTGCGGACCGCCTTGAAACAAGACGAATCGACCATCTGCGCTCACGTGGCGACCGAGCAGGGGATGGCTACCGTGGCCCGGCAGCCCCGACGGTCCCGGAGTCACGCTGATGCACTGAGTGACCTGTGCCATCGCAGCCGTTGCGAGCAACGGCGCGGCCGCGAGCAAGGCTAGCTGCCTTGTGTGTGCCTTCAGAAGCCGAACCACCGCCGGCGTTGACCAAGTTCGAGAGCTGAGGGGAACGTGCGCGAGCATTTCAAGATCCTCCACAGGCAGGCTACCTGAGTTGGCGGGATCGGGTTCAGATTTTCACGAATTCTCTTGACGTCCCCCCCCCCGAGAATCTGCGTCCCAGGCCAAGTGGCCTGGCATTCCCAACCCTACAAACCCCTGCTCCCGGAGGTCGCTCGTGAAGCATGTGCTCGTGCGCAGTCGCGCGTTGTTTGCAGTCGTCGCCTTCCTCGCCCTCGTCACCGTTGTCCTTTCAAGCGTCGCCCAACCACCAGCTGCTCCAATCATCTATCGCGTGGATGCAGCCAACACGACGCCAGGGAACGGGTCGAGCTGGCAAGCGGCATTCACGAAGATCGAAGATGCGCTCCCATTCGCCCAGTCTGGAGATCAGATCTGGGTGAAGCAGGGTGGCTATGTGCCGCCGCCTACCGACGGGTACGTCGTCGCAACCAACATCGAGTTCTACGGCGGATTCGACGGCACGGAGACGACACTCGCGCAACGCGCAGGCCTCTTCAGCGCGACGGTCCTCAATGCCCAAGGAAGCGCGCGCAGCTTCACCCTTCTCGGGCCCGTTCCCTCTCCCGGCGTCGTCATCGATGGATTCACGATCGTCAATGGGGATGCGGCGCAGTGCATAACACAAACGGGAAACGGTGGAGCGATCCTGTCCGACAAGGCTCAACTGCTGCTCTCCAAGTGCGAGTTGTCGAGCAACAAGGCTCCAAGCCGGGGGGGCGCGTTGTGCTTCTTCGACAGCGCCGAACAACTCCACTCGCTCCTGAACATCAAGCTCTGCACGTTCAAGCACAACATCGTCGGCGAAGGGCGGGGCGGAGCCGTGTTCGGGGCGCAACTGCTGACGGGTGACATCATCAATACGGTCTTCGAGTCGAACTTGAGCGGGTTCGTGCAAAATAGCACCGTGCCAGGGCCCTGGGATGGAGGGGCCGTGTACTTGGATGCCATGCTCGGTTCGCACACGATGTTCCTGACGAACTGCGTGTTCTTCAGGAACGACGCCATTTATGGTGGCCATGGTGGCGGCCTGTGTCTCGGGCAGAACGCACTCGGTGAGAGCGGGGCCGCACAGGTCGTCAATTGCACATTCGTCCGCAACGCGACTGACAACCCGACGTTCGGACTGGCGCTCTATGTGTATCAGAACGCGACCTGCAAGATGCACAACTCCATCATGGGATCGCTTCAGGGGACGACGCAGTGGAACGGGTTGGGGACATCGGTGCCCTACGTTGGTACAGTCGCGCCGCTAACGTACTCGGACATTGAGGGGCAGGGAGCCGTCGGGACCAATATCAGTAAAGACCCGGAGTTCCGATCAAGGGACTACGTCGCCGGCCTCACCTTACGAGGCACGTCACCATGCCTGGACAACGCGGACGCGGGAATGCTGCCGATTGACCGCCTCGACATCAACGAAGACGCTGTGAGCGGTCAGATCGTCCCCATCGACCTCGCGGGCGCCCGCCGAGATGTCGACTGGATTCCAGCCGCCCAACCAAGGCACTCCGACCGGCACCTTCGTCGACATGGGCGCTTTCGAGAAACAGTAGCCCGCACCCCCGCTCGAGCTTGCGCGCGGCCCCGGATCCCGGCGCGGAACCGGGGCCGCGGACGTGTCGCCTTTGCAGGTAGGATCGGAAAAGAGAGCCTGGCGCAGTAACGCCGACCCGAGCGCGCGCGCCGACGTGCTGGACTGGCTCGAGCGCCTCGCACCGGACGGCGACCCGCGCAACGCGCACGACGCCGAGGGCCCCGACGACAGCCCGGCCCACCAGCGCAGCGCGGTGTTACGCACCAGCGAGACTATCCCAATCGCGAATGGCGCGCTCGCGCTCGGGACCTGGCAGGGAGTGTTCCTGGCGGAGCACCGCTTCGCTGCGCACGTGCGCAGCGTGCTCGTGCACGTCAGCGGGGACTGAGCGACGCTACCATGCAGCGCCCCATGCTCGACGACCGCCGCACCCCCTCCCAGGACCCCCGCCCGGGCGAATCGCGCGAGAGCGCGATCCCGCGCCTCGTCGAAGCGCACGGCGACCAGCTCTACTCCCTGGGCCTGCGTTTCTGCGGCGACGCCGAGCTCGCGCGTGACCTCGTGCAGGACACGTTCCTGCTCGCCTTCCGCAAGTGGGACCAGTTCGAGGGCCGCGCGCGCGCTTCGACCTGGCTCTACACGATCGCCGCGCGCGTGTGCCAGCGTCAGAAGCGCAAGCGCGGCCGCCGCACGGAGCGCACGCTCTCGCTCGAGGAGCTCTCGCCCTTCGGCGAGAACACCGTCGCCGCCGCGCCCGCCGATCAGGGCCTCGAGGAGCTCGAACAGCGCGCGAGCGTGCTGCGCGAGGTCGAACAGGCCATCGCGCGCCTGCCCGTGCTCTTCCGCATGCCGCTCGTGCTGAAGGAGATCGCCGGCCTGCCGCTCGCGGACATCTCTGCGGTGCTCGGCGTGCGCGTCGAGACGGTCAAGACGCGCCTGCACCGCGCGCGCCTGGCCGTGCGCAAGGAGGTCGAGAGCGCGCGCCCGCAGCGCAAGGCGCCGCCGCCGATCTTCGACAAGCAGGTCTGTCTGGATCTGCTCGCCGCCAAGCAGGAAGCGCTCGACCACGGCGTCGAGTTCGAGTTCCCCGAGGGCATCGTGTGCGAGCGCTGCGCCGCGGTCTTCGCCAGCCTCGAGCTCGCGCAGGACGCCTGCAGCGAGGTCGGCCGCGGCGAATTGCCCGCCGCACTGCGGCGCGCGATCCTGGAGCACGTGCGCGGCGAGAGCGGCGCGAAAGCCCGCGCCCGCCCGACGCCCCGAACCAGTTCGTCGCGCGCGGGAACCCGGACCGCGACGCGGTCTCCAAGCCGGCGAAGAAAAGGAACCCGATCATGAACCTCCGCACTTGGACCCGCCTCGCCCTGCTCGCCCCGCTCGCGCTCTCTGCCTGCCACTCGACGGCGCAGCCCGCGCCCGCGCACCCGCCGGCCGCGAGCGCGAAGCTCGAGTCCTACTCCTGCGGCGCGATCGAGCACCTGCACACCTGCGACGGCATCTTCCTCGCGAGCCAGCCCTCGGCCGACGACTTCCACAAGATCAAGAACGGCGGCGTGAAGACCGTGATCAACCTGCGCCCGCCGAGCGAGAACAAGGATTTCGACGAGGCGCAGTTGATCGGCGGAATGGGCCTCGCCTACGTCAACATCCCCTTCGGCAAGCCCGAGCAGCTGACCGACGAGGTCTTCGCGAAGGCGCGCGGCGAACTCGGCAAAGCGCAGAAGCCGATCCTGATGCACTGCCACTCCGCCAACCGCGTCGGAGCGATCTGGCTCGCCTACCGAGTTCTCGACGACGGTCTTGCCTACGATGCCGCGCTGGCGGAGGCGAAGACGGTCGGTCTCACGTCCCCGGCCCTCGAGGCGAAGGCCAAGGACTACATCCAGCGCCAGCACCAAGAGAGCCCCTGAGAATCGTCGTCAACCGGCCGGGCCAGGGGGGATAGGCTGGAATCCCATGGCCCGCCGGCTCGCAGTCGTCGCCCTGGCGCTGGTCCTCGGACTGGCGCTTTGGCTTTGGAAGGGAGAGCAACCGGCGCTCTCCCCCGCTGCGGATTCCGCGCTCGCCCCGCCATCCCTCTGCGTCGCGCAACCGGAAGCGCAGTCGCAGCCGCTCGAATCCGCTCCGATCGAGAGCGCACCCGCGCAGACGCGCGCCTCGGTCGGGCACGATCCACAGGCGGACGCGCGTCTGATCGTCCTGTGCCGCGCGCGAGGCGGGATCGAACCGGTCGCCGGTGAGACGCTCACGCTGCTCGACGAGTCCGCGCGCCCGGCCAGATTCCTGCGCGGAGCGGCACGCACGGCCAGCTCGGCGACTCGCTCGAGTCGGACGCGTACGGGCGCGTCGAGTTCGAGGTGCGCTCGAGCACGCCGATCCATCTGTGGCTCAACGACTCGAGGAACGGCACGAATTCCGGACAGGATGGATCGATCGCGCCCCTCGGACCTGGAGAGCGGCGCGAGTTCGTGGTCGAGCTCGACGTGCAGACCGAGCGCTTCCATGGCCGCGTGGTCGCGCGCGAGACAGAATCGCCGATCGCGGGAGCTGTCGTCCGTGCTCGCGCGGGCGAGAGCAGGGCGGACTCACCACCGACGCCGAGGTCGCTTCGTCCTGCCGCTCGTGCGCTCGGCCACTCTGTTCACGATCGAGGCCCAGGGATTCGCCGAGGTGGAGTTCGCGGTCGGGGACGGGCACGGGACTCCCGAGAAGGCGCTGCTCATCCAACTCGAGCGCGGCTGCACACTGGTCGGCGTGCTCGTCGGCGCGAAGGCGCGGGTGAGCCCGCTGCAACTCGAGGCGGCGGGAGACTCCAGAGGCTTGCTCGTCGGAGATCCCGTCGAGACACGCACCTTCACCTTTTCGCGCGGAACCCGACGCTGGCGCGCCCAGTTCGACGCCACGGGTCGCGCGGTCATCACTGGCCTGCCCGCGGGTCTGCCACTTCGGCTCGCCGTGCTCGAGCAGTCGAGTCAGGTGCTCGCGCTGCCCGACTGGATCGCTCTTTCGGTCGGGGAAAGGCGCGAGGTCAAGCTCGATCCCTCCTCCGGGTGCGAGATCACCGGCTGCGCGCGCGACGATCACGATCTGCCCGTCGCGCGCCTCGCACTCACGCTTCTGCGTGGCAATCATCCGCCAGGGATTCTCGAGACCGAGGCGCTGGCCGAGTCCGCGGAATCCGCGTTCGCGCTGACGGGCGAGGACGGCCGATTCCGATTCCGAGGAATCGCTCCCGGCTCGTGGCGCATCCGGCCGGAGGGTCCCGGTGGCTCGCACGAGGGCCCGCCGACGCCGGACGCTGTCGCTGCCGTGGAGACGAAGGTCGAGGTTCCCGCGGGGAACGCACACGCTCGAGGTTCAGCTTCGCGTTCACCGCGGAATCTCGATCTGCGGCCGCCTGCTCGACACCTACGACTTGCCGGTGCAGGGCTCGGTGACCGTCGATGGTCCAGCAGGCGCTCCGTCGACGAGATCCGGCGCGAACGGCCAATTCGAGCTCGGCCCGCTCGCCCCGGGAACCTATCGCCTGCGAGCGGGTTACCTCGCGAGTGGCGTCAAGTCGGAGGTCGTCAAGTCGAAGCCGGCGCGCGTGACGTCGTGCTGCGCATCGATCGCGGCGCCATGCTGGCCGGCCGGGTCGTGGACGCCGCGAGCGGAGCAGGCGTCGCCGCGCAGATCTCGCTCGCCCTCGCAGGCGCAGGAAACAGCGGCCTTTTTTGTGCACCACCTCACAAGCCGATGGCTCGTTCCACCTCGACAACGTGCGCCACGGCATCTACGCGCTCTGCGCGAGCACGAGGGATGGACGCTGCGCGCTGATCGCGAGTCTCGACACACAGGTGCGCTCGAACGTCGAGGACGTGCAACTTTCGCTGCAGCCCGCCGCCCGATTGAAGGTTCGCTACGAAGGTCGGCACGCGCGCGGCACACTGCAGTTGCTCCAGGCAGGCACGCTCCTGGACGTCCAGGGGATCGCGCCCGGACCCCCCGCGCAGTTCTCGGCCCCCGCGGGAAACGTCGAGCTCGTGCTCACGCTCGATGGCAGCTGCAGACGCGCGAGCTGACGCTCGCCGCCAGCGAGGAACAAGAGGTCGTCTTCCACGACGAGGACTGAAGCATGGCTCGCAAGCTCGCAACGCTCGTGTTCGTACTGCTCCTCGGGCTGGCGTTCTGGCTCTGGCAGGGAAGTGAACCCGCTGCCTCCCCCATCGGCGCGCCGTCGGCGCCGGAGTCGGCGACGCCCGCGCCCCCACTTGAATCGGCACCAAACGAGATCGCGCCCGCGGCGGAGCGCGAGGAAGTCGCCAGCTCAGCCGCTCCCGCGCCCGCGCCCGCGAAGGACGCACTGCTCGTCGTGCTCTGCCGCGCGAAGGAAACGCGTGCGCCGCTCGCGGCGCAGCACGTGTACCTGTCCAATCCTCGCGCGGGGGCACGGACCGTGCCCCAAGTCGACGGCGCTCGCGGCAAGCTCGATGATCAGGTCACGACGGGTGCGGACGGGCGCGCCGAGATCGAAGTGCCGCCGGGGATCGCGACGACGCTGTACATGAATCCCGTCCAGCGCGGCGCCAATGCCAGCGCGCACCGCGACCTTGAAGCCTTCACTGCCGGCGAGCAGCGCGAGCTCGTGATCGAGCTCGGGACGCAGGAGGACGCGCACTTCTTCGCGCGCGTCACCTCGCACGAGACGCACGCACCGATCGCTGGCGCGGACATCGGGGGCGGTCCGGCCTCGCTCGTGACCGACGCCGATGGCCGCTTCGACGTCGCCAACTCGAGCTGGTCGATGCAGCGGCTCTCGGTCACCGCCCTGGGCTACGCGCAGACCTTCGTCGTGGCGCAGCCCGGCCACGAGACGCCCGAAAAGGCTCTCGGCATCGAGCTCGAGCGCGCGTGCACGCTCGTGGGCCTCTTGCAGGGAGGCGGCGCGGCGCTGAAGAGCGGGCGCGTGTGGATGCTGGTCACGACCGAGGGCTACCGCCTGACCGGACAGGATCCCTCACAGCTCGGCGGCGTCATGGCCGAGTACGACCACACCTGGCGCGCGGAGTTCGACGCCAGCGGACGCGCGGAGATCGCGGGCCTCGTGCCGAACGCTCCGCTGCGCGTTTCGGTCACGGCCGGCTCAAGCGCCTCGTCGAGCTTGCGGATCCGATCACGATCCCGCCCGGCGCGACGCGCGAGGTCGAGTTGAAGGTCGCCGACACTTGCAAGCTCTCGGGCATCGTGCGCGACGATACGGGCGCGACCGTCCCCGACCTCACGCTCTGGCTCCTGCGCGCGGACCGATCACGGCGTCTGCACGTGGAGTTCTTTGAAGGTGACGAGCGCGTCGGCGAGGCGAAGACCGATACGCAGGGGCGCTTCACGATTCCCAAGGTGAGCCCCGGGAATTGGCGACTCTGCCCGGAGGCGAAAATGTACCGCGACGGCGCACCGATCCCCGCCGACGCAGCCGCTCCGATCGCGACGCTGGTCGAGATCCCGACCGGCGAAGGGGAGCACCAAGTCGAGCTCGTCGTGCACCGCGGCTTGACGATCACCGGCACGGTGCTCGATCCCGATGGCAAGCCGGTGAACAACGCCGGGGTCGGCGGCTTCTCGAGTGGTATCTGGTTCGGATCCAGTTGCAGCGCCGAGGGCAGCTTCGTGCTCGGTCCGCTCGCTCCTGGGGAGTACCGGCTCGACGCCGACCCCTCCTACCACAAGGAGCTCACTTCCTCGGAGCCCGTACAGGCCGAGGCGGGTGCGCGCGATGTCGTGCTGCATCTGCGCAGCGGCGGCGGGCTCGCGGGTCGCGTCGTCGACGCCGCCACGGGCGAAGGCGTTGCCGCGAAGATCGCGGTCTCGCAGCCGGGCGAGAAGCATGCGTCCATCTACTGTCCGAGCTCGAAAGCGGACGGAGCCTTCGAGCTCGGCCAGCTGCCGTCGGGAACCTACGCGCTCGCTGCAGTGACGGCCGACGGTCGCGCGGGACTCTTGCGCGGTGTCGCTCTGGCGGCCGGCTCCCCGGTGAAAGATCTCGTTCTCAACGTGAGCGCCGGGGCGAAGCTGCGTGTGCGCTACGCGGGTGAGCTCCCCTTCGCTTCGATCCGAGTCGAGCAGGACGGCGTGTGCTTCGACACCGACGGGGTTGAAAAGGGCGCGTCGAAGGGCTTTGGCGCGCCGGCGGGCGCGGTCCGGGTCATCTGCAGTCTCGGCGGCAACGGCAAGAAGATCGTGCGCGAGCTGACGCTTGCCGCGGGTGCGGCGCAGGAGCTCGTCTTCCACGACGAGGACTGACACATGGCTCGCAGGTTTGCAGTGCTCGCGCTCGCGCTGGTGTCCGCACTGGCGCTGTGGCTTTGGAACGCCAAGGAGCCCACGGCCGCGCCGCTCCCCGAGCCGCTCGCGCCCGCGGCCGCGAAGTCGGTCGCTTCCTCCCCGCACAGATCGAGAGCGCGCCCGCGCCGGCTCCGGCGCGCGCGGCGGTCGAGCTCGCGCAACCCGGCGACGACGGCGTCGACGACGACGGCGAAGATTCCGACGCGCCGGTGCTGACCGCGCTCTTCGTGCGCGTCCTCGACGGCGCGACGCAACGGCCCTGCGCAGACGCCACGGTCAGCGTGCAGCGCGATTCCACCGATTGCGATGCACAGGGTCTCGCCGAGCTGCGCTACCTGGGCGAGGCTCCTCCGCCGCTGAATGCGTGCGCGCCGGGCTACGTTGCGCGCAGCGTCAACCCCGACCACGGCCACGACTCGCGCGCGAATCCGTTCGTGATCGAGCTCGAACGCGGCGGGACGCTCGTCGCGAGGATCGAGCCGGTGCCGAAGTCGGGCTTCCCGGGTCTGCGCGTGACGGTCGCACCGGAGCGCAGCGACAGTGGCGGCGGCAGCGAGTCGTTCTTCCAGGGCGGCGTCTCGCGGCGCACGCTGCACGGTGAGCTCGCCTTCGGGTTCTTCGACGCGACCGGGACGGTGACCCTCGACGGATTGAAACCCGGCCTGCCGCTCGAGTTGAGCGTGACCGACCGGCGCGTGACGCTGCTCGAGTCGCCCGAGACGATCGTGCTCGCCTCCGGCGAGCGGCGCGAGGTGCACCTGCGGCTGGACGAGACGTGCGAGCTCTCCGGCCTCGCGCACGACGCGCGCGGAGCGCCGATCGCGGACCTCGGGATCTGGCTGCTGCCCGCGGGCGATCCGCCGCAGAGGCTGCTGCAGGAGACCCAGAATACGTCGGTGGTCGCGACCACGAGGAGCCTCGAGGACGGGAGCTTCCGCTTCTCGGACGTGCGCACCGGGACGTGGCTCGTCGGACCCGAGCCGCAGCGACGGCCGGCCGCGTCGAACATCGCGACCCGCGCGGTCGTGGTCGAGGTCTCGGCGCACACACGCGAGCAGCGCGTCGATCTCGAGGTCGTGCCCGGACTGTTCCTCGCGGGCGTGGTGCTCGACGCGCGCGGCGATCCGGCGAGCGGCGTGTTCGTCAAGGCGCACGAGGGCGACTGCGGCGCGGTCGCGCTCACGCGCGCGGAAGGGCGCTTCGAGATCGGCCCGCTGCCCGCGGGAAGCTACGAGGTCGTGGCCTGCCGGCCGGGGAGCTTGGAGCCGGGGGACACGCTGCGTGCGCAGGCGGGCGAGCGCGAGCTCGTCCTGCGCATGCGCCCTGCGTGCAGCCTCTCGGGCCGCGTGGTCGACGCGAGCACGGGCTCGGGGCTCGCCGCGCAGCTCACGCTGTTGCGGCGCGACGAACCCGAGACCGCCGGCGTGAACCTGTACACCGAGCTGGACGGCAGCTTCGAGTTCGAGGGCCTGCGCGAGGGCGGTTACGCGATCCTCGCGACCGACTACGAACGCCGCGTGAGCCTGGTCAGCGCGCTCGAGCTCGCACCTGGCCGCGACCTGCGCGAGCTCGTGATCCGGCTCGAGGAGGGCGCGCGCATCGTGGCGCACTACAGCGGTGAACACTCGGTGGAGCTGCGCCTGGAGCAGTCGGGCGTGCGCCTGGGCCGGCCCGGAATGCAGCCGGGGGCCGCGCAGACCCTGTCCGTGCCTGCCGGCACCCTCGTGCTCGTCCTGCGCACCGCGGACGGCCGCGAGGAGCGGCACGAACTCGCGCTCGCCGCGGGCGAGGAGCGCGCGCTCGAGCTCCGGGAGCCGAAGTGAAACGCCCGGTGTGGAACCGCAGGAATCAAGTCGACAGGCCGCGGTACGAGTCGTCCCATCGCCTTCCGGACACCGTTCCCCGCCGAATCATGTTCCGCACGCTCCTGCCCCTCGCGCTGATCGTCCTCGTGCTGCTCGGGACATGGTGCATCTGGCCGCGCGAGGAGACGCGCGCTGGCCGTGAACCCCGCGCGCGTGCACGTGCGCTACGAAGGCCGCGGCAGGGGCATGTTCGACGTCGAGCGCCAGGGCGCCGTGCTCGCCGAGAGCGAGGTCTTCGGCGGACGGCGGCGACGCAGGACGTCCCGCCCGGCAAGCTGAAGCTCGCGTTCCATTTCCCCGGCGTCGAGGCGCCCGCGGAGCTCGAACTCGATCTCGCTCCCGGCGAGGAACGCGAAGTGCTCTTTCGCCAGCCGGACGCGCGATGAAGCCCCGCGCGAAGCTCCGCGCAGGCTGCGCGTGCCGGTGTTCGCGCTCGCGGGCCTGTGTGTCGCCGTGCTCGGCGCGAGCACCTGGGTCTGGGCGCGCGGGAGTGCGCTGGAGTTCGAGAGCGTCGCCGAGCTCGCCCCCGCGCCGGTCGCGATCGTGCTCGGTGCGGGCGTGCACCGCGACGGCACACCTTCGGATGCGCTCGCCGACAGGCTCGAGCAGGCCGTCGAGCTCTACCACGCGGGCAAGGTGAAGAAGCTGCTGCTCACCGGCGACCACCGCACACGCGACTACGACGAAACCAACTGCATGCGGCGCTGGGCGCTCGAGCACGGCGTGGCGGAAGAGGACGTCTTCTGCGACCACGCGGGCTTCTCGACGCACGATTCGCTGGCGCGCGCGCGGCAGATCTTCGGCGTCGAACGTGCGATCGTGGTGACGCAGGCTTTTCACCTGCCGCGCGCGCTCTACACGGCGGCGGCGATGGGCATCGAGGCGCACGGGGTGGCCTGTGACCGGCGCAGCTACCGTGCGAGCGCCTGGTTCGCGCTGCGCGAGACGGGTTCGCGCGTGAAGGCCTTCGTGCAGTCGGGGGTCCTGCACTGCGCGCCGAGCGTGGGCGGCGAGCCGATCTCGATCGAGGGCGACGGGCGGGCGACCTGGGACGTGCGCTAGGCGGGCGCTGGCGAGGACGGCGGGCGAGGACGGCGGGCGAGGACGGGCGAGGACGGGCGTGGACAACGGACGGCAGTAGCGTCAAAAAACCAGGCGGGCTGGTTTTTTGACGGGGCGTCAGGAGCGCTGGAAGAGCGGGATCATCGTGTTCTCGAGCTTCTGGTAGAGCTGGGCGGTGGCGCGCACGTCGCGCAGGCAGTACTCGCCGATGTCGTCGATGCGGCCGGCGCGGGTAGGCGCGCGCGACTTGCGCGAGCCGTCGATCGAGCCCTTGGGGCTCTCGACGTCGAAGCGCCGGCACCAGTAGTCGAGCTTGTAGCGCTCGCGCGTCGCGCCCTGAAACTGAAGATGTCGGAGAGATCGCAGTGCTCCGCGATGCTGTAGCGGTTGCCCATCAGCGAGCGCGAGGGCTTGAGGCCCAGTTGCGCGGAGCGAATCGTCAGCACCGGGCCGTCGTAGCCGCGGCCGTTGAAGGTCACCAGGCGCGGAAGGCCGCGTTTCGAAGGTCCGACGAGCTCCCAGAAGCGCGCGAGCAGCTGTTCCTCGCTGCCGCGGAAGATCTTCGAGGAGGGCACCTTCTCCCAGACCTTCTCCTCGTGGTGCGCACTCGAGCAGGATCATGCCGCGGTCGAGCTCGTCGCCGACGAGCCACATGCCGATCGCGATCACCTTGCCCAGGCCGGGATAGAGCGCGGTGCGCTCGGGCACGGCGCGCTTCTCCTCGTCGCGTTCGCGGTTGACGAGGTACTGCGCGCGTGATCTCGTCGACTTCCTCCCAGGCGAAGCCGGCTACCTCGATGTCGAAGGCGATGACGTTGGACGGCATGCGCGCAAGTGTAGCGGCCGGCCGCCGGATTTGCGCGCGCAGCGCGAAGACGAGCAGCGCGCACAGCCACCAGGCGCCGGCGAGCATCTCGCGCGGTCCCGCGGGCGGCGAGTAGGGTTGCACGTAGCAACCGCCTCCCCCGCCGCCCGAAGCGTCCTGGAAGCGGTAGGCATTGGTGAGCAGCACGGCCTGCCCCGTCGCGTCGTTGCGCACGAGCAGGTTCTGCGGGCCGGACGCGTGCTTGGGCGCGACGACCTCGAGCGTGTTCGAATCGATCACGAGCAACGAAGCGGCCGGCGTGCCCGCCTCGCCGGTCGCCGCGTCGGCGTCGAAGAGCACCGCGGTCGCGGCGCCGAGGTTCTGGCCCTCGATGCGGATCGTATTGCGCCATTCGGCGGTCCGGGCCGGCGGATCGACGTGCACGACCTCGGGGTCGGGATCGCCGCGTAGCTGAAGAGGCTCGTCGCGATCGCGCCGCCGGGGTTCTCGACCTCGATCTGGTAGGGCCGCCGGGCACGCCCGCGTTGGTCGTGAGATGGATCTTGGGTCGTGCCCGCGAGCTCGACCTGCGTCTGCTGCATCGCCGTCGATGCGCACGACCGCGCTGGCCTCGAAGTTCTGGCCGGGCAGGACGACGACGGTGCCGCCGCCGGCGTAGCCGCCCTCGGGGAAGGTACTCTGGATCTCGGGCACGTGCGCGAAGACGTAGCCATCCGGGCGCCGGCCTTCGACGCCGCTGGGGTCGATCACGACCGCGTCGCAGCTGCCCGCGGGGCTCGCGACGGTCGTGAGCTGGATCGTGTTCGAGTCGAGCACCTCGCAGCCGCCGTCGACGCCGTCGAGGTAGATCGAGCCGCCGAGCACGACCTCCTGGCCAGCGCGGAAGTTCGAGCCGTGCAGCGTGACGAGCGTCCGCCTGCGTCGGTTCCTTGCGCAGGCGTGGCGAGATCACGGCGGGGCTCGGAGGCGTGACCTCGATGCCAGCGCTGAGCACGCGCCGCACGCCTTGCGGGTCGGTGAGCGTGAGATCGAGGTTCCCGTCGGGCTGGTCGATCGGCACGTTGATCGTGAACAGCACGCGCGAGCCGAACCAGTCGTCGGCGTCACGACCACGTTGGGATCGGCGCACGCGAGCGTGCTGCCCGTGACCAAGGCCCCAGCCGTGGATCGTGAGCGTCGTGACCGTTCCGCGCACGGCGCGCAGCGGAAAGTCGTCGGCCAGACTGCCGAAGGAGAGCGAGGATCCTAGTCCCGCGACGGTGGTCGATCCGAGGTTGAAATCCTGCTCGTCGGTGACGCTCGCGCTGCCGAGGTCGGTGAAGCCGAAATCGATCTGGATCGTGTGGCCGCCGCCGAAATTGCCCGCGCGTCCACCGGCTGGTCCACAGGCGAGGCGTAGAGCGTGTAGGTGCCCGGCGCGAGCCCGTGGATGCGCCAGGAGCCGTTGTTCGCGCCTCATCGCCGCCCGCGCATGGGCGGCCGTCGGATCGAGCGCGACCACCTGCGCGCCCTGCACCGGACGCGTTGGGGTGGTAGAGCGGGCCGTGGATGCGCGCACTGCGGCGTCGGGATAGCACTCCGCGCAGCCCGTGCACCTCGTCCTGTGAAAGGCTGCGGTGCAGTAGCACACTCGGATCGACGTAGGGATCACATCGTCCCGCCGGGCCAAGTGGAGTGGTTTGGTGCCCGAGCAGGTGTCCGAGCTCGTGCGTCCTCGCGACGTCCTGCACGTCGAAGCGGTTGTAGGCGCCCAGGTGGTGGTGAACTGGAAGCCGCGCCCGTTGAAGAGCACGTCGGCGTCGGTGATCAGGCCGCTGCCGCTGAACCAGACCGGCGTGAGAGGCGACGATGCCGCAGCCGTTCGGGAAATAGCCCGAGTTGTTCGCCTCGTCGAACATCGCTGGAAGTGGATCAAGTCGCTCTGCCAGTCCGTGCGCGCCTGCTGCGTGGACCTGGTGTTCTCCGCCAGAGTGCGCCATGCAGCCGGAGACCCATTCCAGGCGGCGATCGCGTTGCGCACACATCGCGGTCGTTGTGAAAACCGTCGTGGATGTCGTCCGAGCCGTCCGGCTGGATTACGACCGAAATCGAGGCCGGATTGGTCCAGTAGAGCGCGGAGCCGTTCGCGGGGTTGAGCAGGCGCACGTGCGCCCGGAACAGCATCTGCCCGCGCGACCAGCACGGCGAGCGCAGAGCCGCGCGCTTGACTCAACGCTCATCACCGCGCTTCCCGCGCCTTGCGCGCCTCCGTAACGGCCTCCAGACCCGCGAGCACCGCGGCGTAGTCGAAGAGCGCGCGGCTCGGCGCCTTGCTCGCGCGGCGCTCGTGCGGCGGATCGACGAACTCGAAGAGATCGCGCTGTTCGCGCGCACGAGCGTCTTGCTGCCGTCGGTGCGTCGGCTCGACCCGCAAACGGCCCTGCGCGAGCCCCTTGAGCATGCGCGTGCCGTTCGGACTCGCCTCGGAGAGGGAACAGCAACAACTCCTCGCCCTGCGCGAAGCTCGGCATGCCCGGGAGGAGCGGTCGCGGCCGTCCAGCAACACGCCGCCGGGCACGCGTACGACCAGCGCAGCGGGCAATCACCCCCAGAATCCTTCGAGACCGAG
>JADJLZ010000014.1 GCA_016709875.1 Planctomycetota bacterium
CGGCAGCGGCGAGAAGTACAAGAAGTGCCACGGGAAGAACAGCCGGAAGGACGCTCCCGCCCCGATCCCGCCGCCGCTCGTCGGAGACCCGACCCCGGGCTTCGCGCGCTTTGCGCTGCACCTTCTGTACGACGGCGTCTGGGCGCTGGCCTTCGTGCTCTGCTCGCCCTGGTGGCTGGTGCGCGGTGCGCTCGACGCGCGCTTCCGCGCGCTCTCGATCGCGCGCACCTTCGGGTCCTGCCCGCTCCGCGCGCGGCGGACGCCCGCCCGCGCCTGCTGGTGCACGGCGTCTCGGTGGGGGAGGTCAAGGCCCGCGCGTCCGCTGGTCGAGGCGCTCTCGCAGGAGCGACGATCGTGTCTCGACCGTCACCGACACGGGCTTCGACGTCGCGCGCAAGTCTATCCCGGCCGCACGGTCGTGCGCTTCCCGCTGGACTTCTCACCGCTTGTCGCGCGCTTCCTCACGGGCGTCGATCCCGAGGCCGTGCTGCTGATCGAACTCGAACTGTGGCCGAGCTTCCTGCGCGTGTGCAACAAGCGCGGCATCCCGCTGTGCGTCGCGAACGGGCGCATCACCGAGCGCAGCTTCCCGCGCTACAAGCTCTTCAAGAGCCTGCTGCCGCAGTTCGCGCGCATCTCGCTCTTCTGCGCGCAGGACGAGGAGTACGCCGCGCGCTTCCGCGAGCTCGGCGCCGATCCGCGCGCGTGCTCGTCACGGGCAACATCAAGGCCGACGGCCTGAAGACCGGCGCGCTCGAGCCGCGCGAGGAGATCCAGCGCCTGCTCGGGCCGCGCGCGGGCCAGCAGGTGCTCGTGGCCGGCTCCACGCACGCGCCCGAGGAGCGCTGGCTGGCGGCTGCCTGGAAAGAACACGTTCCCGATGCGCGTCTGGTGCTCGTGCCGCGCCACCCCGAGCGCGCGGCCGGAATCGTCGAGGAACTCGCGCGCACATCGGCGTGCGCGTGCAGCGCCTGACCGCGCTGCGCGCGGCGAGCGGCCCGATCCCCTCGCGGCCGGCGCTGGTGGACACGATCGGCGAACTCGAGCAGGTCTATGCGCTCGCCGATCTGGTTTTCGTCGGGGGCAGCCTGATCCCGCACGGCGGCCAGAACATGCTCGAACCCGCAGCGCAGGGCCGGGCCGTGCTGTACGGGCCGCACCTGGCGAACTTCGTGCAGGAGGCCGCGCTGCTCGAGCGCGCGGGAGCGAGCCGGCGCCTTTCGCTCGAGGCCGAACTCGGCCCCGCGCTGCGCGAAATGCTGGGCGACATGCCGCGCGCGCGCGCGATGGGGCTGGCCGGAATGCGCGCCGTCGAGGCCCAGAAGGGTGCCAGCGCACGCACGCTGGAGGCGCTGGCGCGCGGCTGCCTGGATCGACTCGCGGACCAGCGCAGGACAGCCAAGACCCGAGCCCGTTCCGTGTGATATCCTGAGGCCATACGATCATGTCCAGACAACTCTTCACATCCGAATCCGTTTCCATGGGCCACCCCGACAAGGTAGCCGACCAGATCTCCGACGCCGTCCTCGACGCGTGCCTGCGCGAGGATCCCTCCTCGCGCGTGGCCTGCGAGGTCATGACCACGACCGGCCTGGTCGTCGTCGCGGGCGAGATCACCACCGGCGCCAAGGACCTCGACTACCAGAAGATCGCGCGCGGCGTGCTGCGGCGCATCGGGTACACCGACGAGTCCTGCGGCATCAGCGCCGACTCCTGCTGCGTGATGGTCACGGTCGGCAAGCAGTCGCCTGACATCTCCCAGGGCGTCACGGCTGAGACGAGCCAGTCCAAGGAACAGGGTGCGGGCGACCAGGGCCTGATGTTCGGCTTCGCGTGCACCGAGACGCCGACCCTGATGCCCTTCCCGATCCACTACTCGCACCGCCTGGTCGAGAAGCAGGCCGAGCTGCGCGAGAAGAAGATCATCCCCTGGCTGCGCCCCGACGCGAAGAGCCAGGTCACCGTCGAGTACGAGGGCAACAAGCCCGTGCGCGTGCACACCGTCGTGATCAGCACGCAGCACGCCGACACGGTCGACAACGAGACCATCCGCCGCGAGGTGATCGAGAAGATCATCAAGGCGGTGATCCCGGCCGAGTTCCTCGATGCGAACACGATCTACCACGTCAACCCGACCGGTCGCTTCGTCGTCGGAGGGCCGCACGGCGACTCGGGGCTGACCGGGCGCAAGATCATCGTCGACACCTACGGCGGCATGGGCCGCCACGGCGGCGGCGCCTTCAGTGGCAAGGATCCGAGCAAGGTCGACCGCTCCGCCGCCTATGCCGCGCGCTGGGTGGCGAAGAACGTGGTCGCCGCGGGCCTCGCGGAGCGCTGCGAGGTGCAGCTCAGTTACGCGATCGGCATCGCCAAGCCGCTCTCGATCCGCGTCGACACCTTCGGCACCGGCAAGCTGGCCGACCTCGATCTCACCGCGGCCGTCGAGAAGGTCTTCGACCTGCGCCCGGCCGCGATCATCAAGCAGTTCGACCTGCGCCGGCCGATCTACGAGAAGACGGCTTACCACGGCCACTTCGGCCGCGATGGCTTCCCCTGGGAAGAGACCAACCGCACAGCCGCCCTGCAGGAAGCCGTGGCCTCGCCGGCGCGCCGCTAGCGCCCGTCTGCGGCTCCGGCGGTGACTCGCGGGGGGGCTTGGGGTAGAACCAAGCTCCTCCCCGGCGGCACCCTACCCAAGACGAAAGCATGCGCATACCCAACCTGGTACGGCGGACCGCGACCGCGGGCTTCACGCTGATCGAGCTCCTCGCGGTGATCCTGATCCTGGGGATCCTGATGACCTTCCTGATCCCGCGTGTCACGGAGGCCGTGGACGCGGCCAACGTCACGGCCTGCAGGAAGAACATGCAGGAGATCTACGGGGCCCTGCTCCAGTACCAGATCCACAACAAGACCAAGGACTCGATCCCGACGCAGAGCGGCGTCAAGTTTTTCGGCGCGCTGATCGCCGACGGCGTGTGGGAGAACACGGAAGCGAACGGCAAGCGCCTGACCTGCCCGGGCGTCTCGATCAGCCAGCTGCAGCTGGGTGAAATCGACGACGCGCAGGAGTGGTTCATGCACCTGGACGCGATCGACGGCAACTATTCGGCCTACGCGGGCCGCGACCAAAACGCGTCGGGCGCCGGCAAGGGCGCGAAGTCCAAGGGCGGCGAGCTGTGCGGGCGCATCGGCAAGCTGCCCGCGAGCGGCAAGCAGATCCTGGTCGCCGACGACAACGCCAGCAAGCCCGGCGAGGGCAACCACCGCGGCTCGACCGTCGTGCTCTACGCCGACGGGACGGCCTCCAGCTTCGAGCTGATGGAGCTGCACAAGAACGGCACGCTGACGGAGGACGAGAAGGTGCTCACGGTGGGCCCGGATTCGCCCGTCGAGCCCCTGCGCTGCCTCTCGCTGGATTGAGTCCCGCGCGCTCCCATAGGCTTCGAGGCCGATGAGCTCGCTCTCGGCCCTCGTGCGCGCGCTGCGCCCCCAGCAGTGGTCGAAGAACGTCTTCGTCCTGGCCGCGTTCGTCTTCGCGCGCGGCGAGCACGGCGGCAGCCTGATCGCCTGGGGCGACGACGCGCGGCGCACGCTCTTCGCGCTCATCGGCTTCTGCCTCGGCGCCAGCGCGATCTACCTCGTCAACGACGTGCTCGACGTCGAGAGCGACCGCAAGCACCCCGAGAAGTGCCGCCGCCCGATCGCAGCCGGCGAGCTCTCGATCGCGCTCGCGCTCGGAACCGCACTGGCGCTGCTCGCGGCCGCCGTGGCGCTCGGTCTGGCTGCCGGCGGCGAACCGCTGGCGGTGGCCTGGGTGCTGGGCGCGTACCTCGTGCTCAACCTGCTCTACAGCCTGCGCCTGAAGCATGTCGTGCTGGTCGATGCCTTCTGCATCGCCGCGGGCTTCCTGCTGCGCGTCAAGGCCGGCGCACTCGCCGCGGGAGCGCCGGTCTCGCACTGGCTGATGCTCTGCACGCTGTTCCTCGCGCTGTTCCTCGCGCTCGCCAAGCGCCGCGCCGAGAGCGAGCTCCTGGGCGAGGGCCGCGGCGAACACCGCGCGATCCTGCTCGAGTACGACACGCGCTTCCTGGACCAGATGCTGGGCGTGCTCGCGGCCTGCGCGATCGTCACCTACACGATGTACACGGTCTCACCCGAGACGGTGGCCAAGTTCGCGCGCGGCGCCGAGCTCGTCTACACCGTGCCCTTCGTGGTCTTCGGCCTCGCGCGCTACCTGCTGCTGGTGCATACGCAGAAGGGCGGCGGGAATCCCACGCGCATGTTCCTGGGCGGCGACCTGCTCTTCGGCCTCAACACGCTGGGCTGGATGGCGACCGTGCTGTGGTGCGTCGCGCAGCGCCACTGAGTTGCGGGCTGGCTGTGACCGGCAGGCGCTGCCGGACTAGCTTGGCCAACATGAGGTCCTTCCCTGCGCTGCTGCTCGTCTTCCTGGCCGCGTGCACTCGACCCGCGCCGCGCGCGGAGGTCCTGCCGCCTTCCGCCCCCCGCTCCCGCCCCCGGGCCTCGCCGCCGAGAAGCCGGTCGACTACCCCGGCGTGCACAATCTGGTGGCCTACGCTCCCGCGCTCTACAGCGGCTCGGTCCCCGAGGGCGATTCGGGGTTCGACTCGTTGGCGCGCATGGGGATCAAGACCATCATCAGCGTCGACGGCGCCGATCCCGAGGTCGAACTCGCGAGCAGGCACGGCCTGCGCTACGTGCACCTGCCGATCGGCTACAACGGCATGGAGCGCGCGCGCGCGCTCGAGATCGCGCGCGCAGCGAAGGAGCTGCCGGGGCCGATCTACATCCACTGCCACCACGGCAAGCACCGGAGCGCCGGCGCCGCGGGCAGCACGGCGGTGCTGCTCGGCCTCTCCTCGACCGAGCACGCGCTCGCGCGCATGCAGGTCTCCGGGACCGCGGCGAACTACACCGGCCTGTTCCAGTGCGTGAAGGACGCCAGGCCGGTCGACGAGCCGACACTGCACTCGGTCAGCGGCGAGTTCGCCTCGGTGTACCGGACGACGGACCTGGTCAAGAGCATGGTGCACATCGACGATGCGCTCGAGGATCTCAAGGCGATCGAGAAGGCCGCCTGGAAGGTGCCCAGCGATCACCCTGACCTCGTGCCCGCGGCCGAGGCGGGACGCCTCGCGGATCTGTTGCGGCAGGTCCTCGACGAGCCGCAGGCCAAGGACAAGCCTGCGGATTTCCGCGAGCTGATGCTCGCCTCTTCGCACAAGGCCGAAGTCCTCGAGGAGGGCTTCACCGCGAACCTCGAAGGCGCGGAACTCGGCAAGCGCATGAAGGCGCTGGTCGCCTCCTGCAAGGACTGCCACACGAAGTACCGCGACTGAGCGGCGGCCCGGCTTGACCGTTTCGCGCACGGGCGCGTAGGCTCTGTGTTTCAACCCGCTCCGGAGAAACACGTGGCAGCCAGACTCCAGCTCTCTTCGCGCATGTCCCAGCTTGGGACCGAGACCGCCTTCGAGATCGTCAACAAGGTCAAGGCGCTCGAGGCGCAGGGCAAGCACATCGTGCACCTGCACATCGGCGCGCCCGACTTCCGCACGCCCGAGCACATCGTCGAGGCCGGGCGCAAGGCGCTCGCCGACGGCTACCACGGCTACACGCCGGCCAAGGGCCTCCTGCCCGTGCGCGAATCGGTCGCGGAGTACTGCGGCAGCTTCCACAAGGCCAAGGTCGACCCCGACGACGTCGTGATCGTGCCCGGCGGCAAGCCGACGATGTTCTACGCGATCCTGATGTTCGGCGAGCCGGGCGCGGAGATCCTCTATCCCAACCCGGGCTTCCCGATCTACGAATCGGCGATCCGCTTCACGGGTGCGACGCCGGTGCCGATCGCGCTCGAGGAGTCGCGCGGCTTCTCCTTCGATCCCGAGGCGGCGCTGGCGCAGATCACGCCGCGCACGCGCCTGCTGATCCTCAACACGCCCGCCAACCCGACCGGCGGCGTCGTGCAGAAGCGCGAGCTCGACAAGCTCGTCGCGGGCCTGGAGCAGCACCCGCACGTGGCGATCCTCTCCGACGAGATCTACTCGCGCCTGCTCTACGACGGCGAGCAGCACACGAGCCTGCTCACCTACGACTCGCTGCGCGAGCGCACCATCCTGCTCGACGGCTGGTCGAAGACCTACGCCATGACCGGCTGGCGCATGGGCTTCGGCGTCTGGCCCAAGTCGCTCGTGGCGCAGGCCGAGAGGTTGCAGATCAACTCCAACTCGTGCACCAACGCCGCAGCGCAGATGGCCGGCATGGCCGCCCTGCGCGGTCCGCAGGACTGCGTCGAGAAGATGCGCAGCGCTTTCGATGCGCGCCGCAAGCTGATCGTGAAGGAGCTGAACTCGATCCCTGGCTTCCGCTGCACGCTGCCCAAGGGCGCCTTCTACGCCTTCCCGAACACTGCGGGCACGGGCCTGGAATCGCGCAAGCTCGAGAGCTTGCTGCTCGAGAACGGGGTCTCGTGCCTCTCGGGCACGAGCTTCGGCGCCTTCGGCGAGGGCTTCCTGCGCTTCAGCTACGCGAACTCCGAGGCCAACATCCTCGAGGGGATGAAGCGCGTGCGCGCCTGTCTGCAGCCTGCGTGATCGATCCATGTCGATCTTCAAGGCCTACGACATCCGCGGCAAGGTCCCCGCGGAGCTCGATCCGCCGCTCGCCAAGCGCATCGGCTACCACTTCGCGCGCCTCCTGAACGCGAACAAGCTCGTCGTCGGGCGCGACATGCGCACGCATTCGCCGCAGATCCAGGCGGCCGTGATCGAGGGCATCCGCGACGCGGGCAGCGACGTGCTCGACATCGGCTTGGCCAGCACGCCGATGGCCTACTTCGCGGTCGGTTCGCAGCCCTGCGACGGCGGCCTGGTCGTGACCGCGAGCCACAACCCGGGCGAGTACAACGGCATGAAGCTGTGCCGCGCCGGCGCCGCGCCGGTCTCGGGCGCGACCGGGATCGGGGAGCTCGAGCAGCGCTGCAAGCAGGAACTGCCGCGCACGGCCGGGACGCGCGGCGCGCTGGAACGACTCGACCTGCTCGACGCCTACGCGGCGCACGTGGCGCGCTTCGCGCGCATCGAGCAGCCGCTCGAGGTCGCGATCGACGCCTCGAACGGCATGGCCGGCCACACGCTGCCGCCGATCCTCGCGCGCCTCGAGCCGCTCCGCGTCGCGACGATCTTCATGACGCCCGACGGAACCTTCCCCAATCACGAGGCCAACCCGCTCAAGGAGCACAACCTCGACCCGGTGCGCGCGCTCGTGAAACGCAGCGGCGCGCGCTTTGGCGTGTCCTTCGACGGCGACGCCGACCGCTGCTGTTTCGTGGACGAGACCGGCCGCACGGTTCCCAATGACCTGATGACGGCGCTGCTCGCGCGCGAGCAGCTCGCGCGCCACCCCGGCGCGAGGATCGTCTACGACCTGCGTTCCTCGTGGGTCGTGCGCGAGGAAATCCGGAAGGCAGGCGGCAAGCCGCTGCGCGACCGCGTCGGCCACTCGTTCATCAAGGCCACGATGCGCGCCCACAAGGCGGTCTTCGGCGGCGAACTCTCGGGCCACTTCTACTTCGCCGACAACTACACCTGCGACTCGGGCGAGATCGCCTTCGTGACCGCGGCGAGCCTCGTCTCGCGCTCCGAGCGGCCGCTCTCGCAACAGGTCGCCTCCCTGCGGCGCTACCACTCGAGCGGCGAGATCAACTTCGAGGTGGCCGACAAGAATGCTCTGCTCGCGCAACTGCGCACGCGCTACCGCGATGGCCGCCAGGACGAGCTCGACGGCATCACGGTCGAGTACGGCGACCTGGGAGACGCGCCCTGGTGGTGGTTCAACGTGCGCGCCAGCAACACCGAGCCCCTGCTGCGGCTGAACCTCGAGGCTTCGGACGCGGCGCTCGCGCAGGCCAAGCTCTCCGAGCTCATCGGCCTGCTCGGAAAGCCGCTCGCGGACTAGGAAGGTTCAATTGTGGGAGGGCTCGCTTCCAGCCCCGTCTGGAGCTTGCCCGCCGACTAGGGTATGCAAGTCCGTTCGGACTCCTGCCGATCGAACCCACGATGCGCCGTTTCGCCCTCCTCCTCGGCCTCTCCGCCCTCCTCGGGCCGGCTTGCTTGGCCGGTCCGCAGGACCCCGCCCCGGCCGCCCCCCTCACGCAAGCCGCCGAGCTCGACTGGGCAGCGCTGGTCGCCCGCGACGCGCGCGTGGGCTTCAGTGCGCGCAGCGCGGGCGAGGCGGGGCAGGTCTTGGACGCGCAGAAGGGCTCCAAGGAGCTGCGCGCGGCTGCCTGGTACGTCTTGGGCGCCAGGGCCTCGCTGGAGCGCCGCGACGCGCTGCTCGAACTGGCAAAGTCAGGCAGCGAGCCGGAGCGCAGCGCGGCGCTGCTCGCGCTCGGGGAACTGGGACAGGGGCACGAGCGTGCTGCTCGGCTTTCGCCCGCGGTTCGGACGAGGGGTCCTCGCGGAGACCGCGCTGCTCGCTGCTGCGCTCGCGTGCCGCGGGCGCGCGCCCATGGTCGAGGCGATCGCCGCCGACGCCTCGGATCCGCACGCGCGCCGCCTCGCGCGTGCTGCTGTATCAGGCCGACCCCGCGCAGTCGCAGGAGTTCCCCGCCGCGCGCACGCTGCTCGAGCTGCGCTGGCGCGCCGCGCGCGAGTTCGGGCTGGTGGACGGCCAGAGCTGGAAGGTGCTGCTCTCGCGCTCGCTCGCCGAGCGTGCGGAGTTCCGCGCCGAGGTGGTCCTGCGCGCGGGTGCGCGCCTGGACCGCACCGGCGTGCGCGACCTGCTGCTCGGAGCGCTGCTGCACGGCTCGGGCCCCGGGCGCTTGCGCGCGGCCGCACGCGGCATGCCGCGCGAGCTCGCGCGGCTGGTCGACAACGGACTGTGGCGCCCGGCCGACCGCGACGAGTGGCTGGTGATCTTCGACGAACTGGAGGCCGACCACCTCGAGGCCTACGCGCCGGAGCTGTTCGAGTCGGCGCTGACGCATCCTGAGCTGCGCGCGCGCGCGCTGGCGCTCTACTCGCGCGGCGGCGCGCAGGACCTGACGAAGGACATCGGACGCGCTCGAGGGTGCGGCACCTGCCGATCGCGTGCGGTTGCCGCCGCGCGATGGGGAGAGCAGGACACGGGCTACCTCGCGCGCCTCGCGGTGCTGGCGCCGTCGGAGGATCCGGGCGTGCGCGCGCCGCGGCGCGGTCGCCGAGCTGCTGCTCAGTTCGCGCTCGGCCGACGCCGCTTCGCCGCGACGCTGGGCGATACGCACGACGCTGCGCCCGCGCTGCTGCTCGAGCTGGCGGCCAACGCGCACTCCGGACGCCGGTGCAGTTCCTGCTCGGGGCGAGTTCAGGAAGCCGAGGGCGAGACGGCCGCGCGCTCGGGCACAACGCTCGCGCCTCGCAAGCGTGCGTGGGGCGCGCGCCTGGTGCCGCGAACACCTCCGCGGGCGAGCCGCCGCCGCCGGCCGGCTACGCGCGCGAGCTGGTCGACCGCTGCTGGCCGCTGTCCTCGGAGGACTCGGGCGTGCTGCGCCTTCTTCCGCGCGAAGGACACGCCCGGGAACCTGGCCCTCCAACACGGAGCTCGGACTCGCGCTGTGCGAACTGGGGCGACGCCTGGTCGCACCGTTGCTACACGCCGCGCTGTTTGGAACAGCAGCTTCAGTCTCGGTGCTCGCCGGCGCGCTGATCGCGGACCTCCAGCGTGCACGCGCTGCGCGACGGGCGACCAACCGCCGCCAGCGCGCGTTCGCCCGACCACCCCCGCGGGCTACGCGCTCGGCCTGTGGGGCGGCCTGCCCGAGGTCGAAGCGCTCTCCCAGCAGTTGCGCTACAACTCCGGCGCGCCCGCCCTGCAGGGTGCGCTGCTCGGATTCCTCGCGACCCGGACGCAGTGACGCATGCCGAGCCAGGAATCGAGGAGCTTCCGGCCTTGCGGCGTGGTGGCGCTGCTCTCCGACTTCGGAACGCAGGATCCCTACGTGGGGATCATGAAGGGCGCCCCGGATCTCTCCGCGCCCCGCGACAAGCCTGCTGGTGGACCTCACGCGCACTGCCGCCCCAGGGACCTGCGCGCGGCGCATGGTTCTGATGCACTCGCGGGCACTTCCCCCCTCCGGCACGATCTTCCTGTGCGTGGTCGACCCAGGGCGTCGGCGGCGCGCGCACCCGTGTGCGTGATCGACGGCGCGGGCCTTCGTCGGTCCCGACAACGGCCTGCTCGGGCCCCTCGCTCTCGCCCGCGGCGCTGGCGTTCGAACTCCCGGGTTCTCCCGCCAGCGCGACCTTCCGGCCGCGACCTGTTCGCGCCCGCGCGCCAGAGGAACTGCTCGCGGGCCGCGCCCCGAGGAACGGACGCCGCTCGCCCCGGCCGCTCGAAGCGCCTGGCCTTTCCGCGCGTCGAGCGCCGCGGCGAGTCCTCACTCAGCGCGGAGGTGCTCTTCGCCGACCGCTTCGGCAACCTGGTGCTCTCGGCCTACGAGCCACGCGACCTCGCCAGCAGGCCCGCCCTGGCGGGACCTCAGGTGGAGAGGCCAGAGCGTGCGCTTTGCGCGCACATACTCCGACGTACAGCCAGGTGAGCTCCTGGCTTGGTAGGATTCTACGCTGCCCTGGAGATCGTCGTGCGCGAGGGAAGCGCAGCGCGACCATGGAGCTGGGCCCCGGCCCCGGCGCGAAGGTGATCCTGCGGAGACAGGCATGACGAACAGCCAGACCGTGGCCCTGGTGGGCGTTCCGATGGACCTCGGCGGCGGCCGCCGCGGCGTCGACATGGGCCCCTCGGCCGTGCGCATCGCCGGCATCGAGGAGGGCGTGCGCGGCCTGGGCAACGATTTCGTCGACTGCGGCAACGTACCCGTGCCCGAGCCGGCCTCGCGCACTCCGGTCGACCCCAAGGCGCGCTTCCTGCCCGAGATCGCGCGCGCCTGCGGCGAGCTGCGAGAAGCGCGTCGAGGGCATCCTCGAGAGGGCTGGTTCCCGATGGTCGTCGGCGGCGACCACTCCATCGCAGTCAGCACCGTGGCCGCGCTCTCAGCCACTACAGAAGAGAAGAGATCGGCCTGATCTGGTTCGACGCGCACGGCGACATGAACACGCCGCAGACGACCGTCTCCGGGCAACATCCACGGCATGCCGCTGGCGTGCTGCATCGACCGCGGGCCCAAGGAACTGACGCACCTGGGCGCGCGTTTCCCGATGGTCGACGTGAAGAAGGCCGTCCTGATCGGCGTGCGCACGCTCGACGAGCAGGAGAAAGAAGAGATCAGGACTCCGGGCATCCACGTCTTCACGCTGCGCGACATCGACGTGCAGCATCCACGAGGTGATGCGCATCGCGATGGAGATCGCCTGCCACCGGGACGCCGGCTTCCACCTGACCTTCGACCTCGACGGCACCGATCCCTCAGTCGCGCCCGAAGTCCGCACGCCGCATCCCTGGCGGGACGACGCTGCGCGAACCATGATCATGGAGCACGCGGCCGAGTCAGGAAAACTGCTCGACCTGGGAATGACCGAGATCAACCCGATCCTCGACAACCAGAACGCGACGGCGCGCGTCGCGATCGACTTGGCCTCTCCGCGCTGGGCAGGCCGTGCTCTGAAAGGCCGCGAGTGCTGGAGTTTCCTGCGATCGCTGAAGAAGAACCGACGCCTGCTCACGGACCTCGTGGGCCGCGACCTGCGCGCGCTACGTGGAGCTCGTCCGATGGGCTTCTTCTGGTCGGTGATCTTCCCGATCGTCAACCTGGTCGTGTACATGTTCGTCCTTCGGCGTCGTGCTCGACGCGCGGGGAGCCAAAGCAGGCCAAGGAGGAGTCCGCGCTCCTGATGCTCGCGGGCATCATCGTCAGCAGGCCTTCGTAACCGAATGTCGCGCATTGACGAACACGCTGGTCGAACCGGAACCTGATCCAGAAGGTCGTGTTCCCCTCGGAGGTGCTGCCGCCTACCTGGTGCTCTCCTCGCTGATCAACATGCTGATCGGCACGGCCATCACGCTCCTGGGCCGTGGCCTGGTTCGCCTACCTGCACCCGGTCGTGTACGACCCCGCGACGCCGCCCGAGCACGTGCTCGCGCTCTCGTGGTCGCTGTGCCTCGCTGCCGGTGCTGATGATGCTGCAGGCGCTCTTCACAGTCGGCCTGGGCTATCTCTTCTCCGGCGCTCAACCTGTTTCCTGCGCGACATCTACCACGTGATGGGGGCGTCGACGCTGCGGGTAATGGATGTTCCTGACGCCGATCTTCTACCCGGAGAAGGTCTCGAAGCGGGCATGACCTGGGTGCTCGAGTACAACCCGGTGTACTGGCCGGTCGACGGCTACCGCAACGCTGCTGTACGGGATCTGGCCCAAGCTCCCGATCGTCGCGCTTCAGCGCCCATCGCTGCTCGCCTTCGTGCTCGGCTCAGTCTTCTTCATGCGGCGAAGCCCGCGCTTCCCAGTAACTGCTCTGATGGATGCGCCCAGAAGACCGGTTCGGGCTCGAAGCGCGATCCTGGCCCGGGGCACTAGAGCCTACCACATGCACGCGCGAGCGAGCGCGCTATCGAGCTGTTCCTGCCCGGCAGAAACTGCACCAGGAGTTCTGGGCCGTGCGCA
>JADJLZ010000015.1 GCA_016709875.1 Planctomycetota bacterium
TTTGCAATCGTAGGCAAGGCCGCGTGCCTGCACGATCGGCAGTTGCACGCAGGCCGCGTGCGGCGATCAGGTAAGCGCCGCGCAACCCTGCGCAGCGTCCGTGCCGGGCAATCTCAGCGGTCGTTCCCGGGCCCGCGCTTTCGTTTCGAGCTCGAGGGCTTCGACGCGCCCGTGTCGGCCACCTTCTTGGCGAGCAGCGCAGCCAGAGCCGCGACCAGCCGTTCGGATTCCACCGGCTTGGCGAGATGGCCGTCGAAACCCGCCGCGAGAGCTCGCTCTCGGTCTTCGGCGCGCGCGTAGGCGGAGAGTGCGAGCGCGGGCAGGCTGCCGCCGCGGCTCGCCGGCAGCGCGCGCACCGCGCGCATGAACTCGTAGCCGTCGCGACCGGGCATGCCGATGTCGCTCAGGATCAGGTCCGGCTGCTGCAGCCGCAGCGACTCGAGCGCCTCGTCCGTCGAAGCGACTCCGTTCGTCTCTGCACCGGCTTGTTCCAGGACGTGCCGCACGGCTTCGCGCGTCTGGGGTTCGTCGTCCACGACGAGCACGAGCACTCCGGCGAGCGACGTGGGCGCGGCCGTGACGCTCTGCCCGGCGAGGATCCTGGGTTTGCGCGGAACGGCCTCCGCCAGGAGCAGCGGCAGCGCGACGGTGAAGGTCGCGCCCCTGCCCCTGCCGGGGCTGTCAGCCGTGATCGTGCCCCCGTGGAGGTCGACCAGTTGCTTGGCGATGGCGAGGCCAAGCCCCAGGCCGCTGCTCGAGTGGTTCGTGAGCGGATCGGCCTGACGGAAGCGCTCGAAGATGTGCGGCAGCGCCGCAGCGCTGATTCCTTCACCCGTGTCGGAGAAGCGCAGCTCGACGTACGCGGCCTGGCGACGCAGCACGACGCGGATCCGTCCGTCCCTGGGCGTGAACTTGATCGAGTTCCCGAGCAGATTGCGAATGACCTGCTCGAGGCGGGCGGGGTCGCCCGAAACGGGAGCGGGGGCGAGCTCGATCTCGTGCTCGAGCGCAAGCCCCTTCTCGGTCGCCGAGGGCGCCAGCGAATCGAGCACCGCGCGCAGGATCGCCGCCAGGTCGACCTCGGAGACATCCAGGCGCACCTTGCCGGTGGAGATGCGGTGCACGTCGAGCAGGTCCTCGATCAGCTGAGCTTGCGCCTTGGTGCTCGCCTCGATGATGTCCAGGCCCTTGCGCAGCGTCTCCTGCTCGACGCCCGGCTGGCGGAGGATCTGCGACCACAAGAGCAGGATGTTGAGCGGCGAGCGCAACTCGTGCGAGAGCACCGCGAGGAAGTTGTTCTTGGCCTCGTCGGCCGCCGCGAGATCGTCGTTGCGCTTGGCCAGGTCCGACTCGAGGAGCTTGCGCCCCGTGATGTCGCGGATGTTGCACTGGATGACCGAGTGCTGCTCCTGCGCGTATACGTTGCTGACGAACTCCACCTGGATCGACTGGCCGGTCTTGGTCTTGAGCGGCAGGTCCTCGTAGCGGATGTAGCCTTGCGCCTGCAGCTTTACCACGGCGGCCCTGCTCGCGGACGCGTCCTGGAAGAGGCCGATTTGCCAGAGTTCCTTCCCGAGCAGCTCGGCGTGGCTGTAGCCGAGCAGCTGGCCGATGTAGGGATTGGCGTCCGTGATCGTCGCGCTCTGCGCATCGAGGATCAGAATGCCGTCCTTGGCCGACTCGAACAGCCGGCGATAGCGCGTCTCGGACTGGCTCAGTGCGTTCTCGGTCTGGTTGCGCAAAGTCACGTCCTCGATCGCGAGCAGGATCGACGGCCGTTCGGCTCCGGGAACCCGCAGGCGGCGCCCGCTGAGCAGCAGCGTCCGCTGCCCGATATGCTGGAACGGGCGCTCGAAGGTGAAGTCGTCGAAGGAGCTGTCGCGCGCGAGCACACCTCCGAGCAGCCGGCGCAGGTCGGGGTTGTCCCACTTGCCGCCCTCGAGCTCGTAGAACGGCCGACCCACGACCGCCTCGCGCTCGAGGCGGAAGTGCTCGTAGAAGGCCCGGCCCGCGCTCTGCACGCGCAGGTTGGAGTCGAGCACCAGCAGCGGCTCACGCACGGTCGCGACAATCGTCTCGGCGTACTCGCGCGCGCGCCGGATCGCGTCGATGTCGATCAACGTCAGCACGGCTCCGTCGATCTTGTTCTCGGCCGTGAGGTAGGGCCGGATGCGCACCGAGTACCAGCGGCTGTCGCCGCCCTCGACCTCGCGCTCGATGGGCGTGATCGTGTCGATCGACTCGGTCAGCAACGCGTCGAGGTCTGGCACGACGAGCTTCATGCGGATGTCGCTGATCGGTCGGCCGACGTCGGTCGGGATGATGCTGAGCAGCTTCTCGGCCATCGGGCTGAAGCGCCGGATGCGCAGGTCGCGCCCCACGATCAGGACGGCGAGGTTCACGCTGCTGATCAGGTTCGTGAGGTCGCTGTTGAGCCGTCCGAGCTCCGAGTTGCGATTGCGCAGCTCGTCGTTGACCGTGGAGAGCTCCTCGTTGCTCGACTGGATCTCCTCCTTGGAGGTTTCGAGCTCCTCATTGATGCTCTGCAACTCCTCGTTGGCCGATTGCGTCTCCTCGTTCGAGGACTGCAGCTCCTCGTTGGTGGCCTCGAACTGCTCCATCACGGCCTGCAGGTGCTCGCGCGTGCTGGCCAGCTCCTGTTCGAGGCGCGCGATGTTCGTCCGCGCCAGCTTGGTCGCGGACGCGCTGTTCTCGGTCGCGCGCCGGCGGCCGTTCTTTTCTCCGTTCGCAAGTGGCGTGGCCGCCGCGGGCCGCTCGAGGAAGAGCACCAGCAGGCAGCCCGAGGTGTTCGTGGCGCCGCGCACCGGCAGCACCTCGAGGTCGAACTCGTGCTGCCGGCCCGCGCTCTTGACCCGCAGTCCTTCCGCGCGCGCCGGCGTGTTCTGTTTCCTGGCGCGCTGCAGCAGCGACTGCAGCGGGACGAGCAGCTCCTCGCGCGCCATCTTGAGCAGCGCGTGGCTCGCCCGGCCCTGTGACGGGACGAGGTACGGTTCCGTGTTTCCGCGGAACTGCAGGATCTCCAGGTTCGCGTCGACCAGAACCGCGGGCGGCGCGAAGGAGGCCAGCAACCGGTCGGCCTCCTTGTGCACGTCGAGGCCCAGCAGCAGTACCGGTCTGGGAGTGGCCGCGAGCGGGATCTTGGTCGGGCGGCCCGCACGGCTGGGCGCTGCGGCCGGACGCACGAGGGCCGCGGGCATCGAAGGCACGTGCAAGGTGCCGGGCTTCTTGACGAAGATCTTGTGCTCGCCATTCTCCACGCCGAACAGTTCCCCGAAGCGACCGATGGACTCGGAGGCGCCGAGCACGAGCACGCCCTTGGGCTTCAGCGCATAGTGCAGGAGCGGGAGGATGCGCTGCTGCAGCTCCGGTTCGAGGTAGATCAGCAGGTTGCGGCAGCTGACGAGATCCATGCGCGAGAACGGCGGGTCCGTCATGACGTTGTGCGCGGAAAAGACGCACATGTCGCGGATCCCCTTGGCGACGCGCAGCTCCCCTGATTGCTCGACGAAGAAGCGCCGCTGGCGCTCGCGCGAGACGTCCTGCAGGCGCTCCTTCGAGTAGACGCCCGCGCGTGCACGCTCGATGCCCGCGGGATTGAGGTCCGTGGCAAAGATCTGCGCGCTGGTCGGACCGTTGGCGGCCTCGAGCGACTCGGCCACGACCATGGCGTAGGAGTACGCCTCTTCGCCCGTCGAGCAACCGAGCACCCAGATGCGCAACGGGTCGTGGCGCGTGCGGCCCTTGAGCAGCTTCGGCAGAACCTTGCGCCGCAGGGCCTCGTACACGCCGGGGTCGCGGAAGAAGCTGGTGACGTTGATCAGGATGTCCTGGTAGAGCGCGTCGAGTTCGCTCCGGTTCTTGCGCGCAAAGGCCGCATACGCCTCGATGCTCTCGAGCTGCTGCAGAATCATGCGCCGGCCGATGCGCCGCTGCAGCGTGTTGACCTTGTACTGGTTGAAGTCCACCCCGGTCGCGTTGCGCAGCAAGTCGAGCACGGGCGCGAGGCTCGACTTCTGCAGCACGGCGCTGCGTCGCGCCGTATCGCGCCCGCGACGGTGCGTGCTCGTCGCGTGGTAGGGGTGCTTGCCGATGCGCGCGATTTCGGCTGCGATGTCCTCGGGCGGCAGCACGAAGTCCACGCAGCCCGAGGCCACGGCGCTCTGTGGCATGCCCTGCTGCTGGGCGCTCTCGTCCTGCGCGAAGGTGATTCCGCCCTCGGCCTTGATCTCCTCGAGCCCGAGCGTCCCGTCCGTGGCCGTGCCCGAGAGCACGATCCCGATCGAGAGCTCTCGCTGGTGCGCGGCCAACGAGCGGAAGAACTGGTCGATCGGGTGCTGCATGCCACGCGGCTGGCGCGGCATGAGGCGCAGGTGGCCGTGCGCGATCAGCATGTCGCGGTCGGGCGGGATGACGTAGACGTGGTTGGGTTCGAGCGCCGGTTCGTCGACGACCTCCGCGACCGTCATGCGCGTGGCGCGCGAGAGGATCTCCGCCAGCGCGCTCTCGTGCTTCGGCGAGAGGTGCTGCACGAGGACGAAGGCCATCCCGGTGTCCACGGGCAGGGCGCGCAAGAGCTGCGTGAAGGCCTCGAGGCCGCCGGCGGAGGCGCCGATCCCCACGACCGAGAAAGGCAGGCCCACCTCTGCGGAATCGGATTCCTCGGGCGCCGTCGCTGCGGCCGGACGAGCGGCTCCGGGATGCGGACTTGGCTGCCGGAGCGCGCTTGCGCTTTGCGGAACGCGCACCCTTGCCGTTCGGCGATCGCTTCCTGGAGCGCATCAAGTCCTCGATGTGTCCACGCGAGCATTCACCACGTGCCCAGGATCGGGAGTGCGGTCGCGACTGTCAAGCAGTGCCGGGAGCGCGGCCCGGCGACTCGGTGGAAGTCCGTAGTGCGACGCCTGCCTTTCTTGTGTCGCGCCGGATTAGGTGTTGATTGCGCGTCCCCTGCGCGCGGGCCGAAGCTAGGCTCCCTCGGGTCCGTCGAGTTCCGGAACGTTCGGCATGGCAGCACCTCGCTTGCCAGCCGAGACGCGCGCGACTCGCGGGCTTCGGCCGAGGGGCCGCTGCATGGCAAAGCTGCGTACGAGGTCCAAGTCCACTCCGGCCGGCATCTCCAAGTGCCCGACCGGCATCCAGGGACTGGACGAGATCACCGGCGGCGGCTTGCCGCGCGGTCGGCCCACGCTCGTGTGCGGCTCCGCGGGCTGCGGCAAGACGCTCCTGGCGATGGAGTTCCTGGTGCGCGGCGCGACGCGGTTCGACGAGCCGGGCGTGTTCATGTTCTTCGAGGAGACAGAGTCGGAACTGGCCGCCAATGTGCGCTCGCTCGGCTTCGAACTGCCCGAGCTCGTGCGCCGCAAGCGCATCGTGCTCGACCACGTGCGCATCGAGCGCAGCGAGATCGAGGAGACCGGCGAGTACGACCTGGAGGGGCTCTTCGTGCGCCTCGAGCATGCGATCGACTCGATCGGCGCCAAACGTGTCGTGCTGGACACGCTCGAGGCGCTCTTCGCGGGCCTGCCCAGCGAAGCGGTCCTGCGCGCCGAGTTGCGCCGCCTCTTCCACTGGCTCAAGGAGAAGGGTGTCACGGCCGTGATCACAGCCGAGCGCGGCCGCGAACACCTGACGCGCCACGGCCTCGAGGAGTACGTCTCCGACTGCGTGATCGTGCTCGACCACCGCGTGCACGAGCGGCTCGCGACGCGGCACCTGCGCGTGGTCAAGTACCGCGGTGGAATGCACGGCACGAACGAGTACCCGTTCCTGATCGGCGACGACGGCATCAGCGTGCTGCCGATCACCTCGCTCAAGAACGACCACAAGGCCTCCTCGGAGCGCATCTCGAGCGGCATCCCGCGCCTGGACGCGATGCTGGGCGGGAAGGGCTACTTCCGCGGCAGCACCATCCTGCTCTCGGGGCCGCCCGGATCGGGCAAGACCAGCCTGGCCGCGCACTTCGCCCAGGCCGCGACGCAGCGCGGCGAACGCGCGCTGTACTTCGCCTTCGAGGAGTCTCCCAACCAGATCGAGCGCGACATGCGCTCGATCGACCTGCAGCTCGCGGGGCCCGTGAAGCGCGGCCTGATCCGCTTCCACCCCTCGCGGCCGACGCTGTATGGCCTGGAGATGCACCTCGCGACGATGTTCAGGGAGATCAAGGCCTACCGGCCTGCGGTCGTCGTCGTGGACCCGATCACCAGCCTGGTCGTCGCGGGCAGTACTTCCGAGGCGCAGTCGATGGTGACGCGCCTGGTCGACTTCCTGAAGACGGAGCAGATCACGACGCTCTTCACCAGCCTCGTCGACGACACGCGCAGCCTGCCGCAGACCGAGATCGTGATGTCGTCGCTGATGGACTCCTGGATCCTCCTGAAGGATGTCGAGAGCAACGGCGAGCGCAACCGCGTGCTGCACGTGCTGAAGTCGCGCGGGATGTTCCACTCGAACCAGGTGCGCGAGTTCCTGATCACCGACTCCGGCATCGATCTCGTGGACACCTACCTGGGCCCCACGGGCGTACTCACGGGCGCGGCGCGCGTGGCGCAGGAGTCGCTCGAACGCTCAAACTCGCTGCGCATCGAGCAGGAGCTCGCGCGCCGGCAGAGCGCCCTGTTGCGCAAACGGGCGGCGATCGAGCAGAAGGTCGCGGCCCTGCGCTCGGAGCAGGAGTCCAACGAGGACGAGTTCCGGCGCTTCGACGCGCGCGCGCGCGATCGGGTGCGCGCCCTGGACGTCGAGCGCACCAAGATGGGGCAGGCGCGACACGCCGACGCGCTCAAGGGCATGCACGCGGCCAGCCCTTCGAAGAACGGGAAGTCCCGATGACCGCGAGGAAGACAGCCCGGCGCAAGCCGGCCGCGGTCGAGTCCGAGACCGGGCGCTGGGACCTGTGCCTGTACGTGGCTGGTCAGACGCCGCGTTCGCGCACGGCGCTGGCCAACCTCAAGCGCATCTGCGAGGTGCACCTGTCCCCGCGCTACCGCATCGAGGTGATCGACCTGCTCGAGCGCCCCGAACTCTCGCGGAGCGACCAGATCCTGGCCATCCCGACCCTCGTGCGCCGGCTGCCCAGGCCTATGCGCAAGATCATCGGCGACCTGTCTGATACCGAACGCGTGTTGATCGGACTCGACCTGCGCAGCGCGGACCGGTCATGAAGCGCAACCCCGCCACGAAACGCGGCCGTGCCGGACGAAAGCCCGTGATCCGCGCACGCGTGGAGAAATTCCTGCTGCGCCTGTATGTCGCTGGGACCAGTCGCCGCTCGCGCGATGCGATCCTGCGTGCGCGCGAGCTGTGCGCGGGCGAGTTGCGTGGCCAATGCACGCTGGAGGTGATCGACATCTACCAGGAGCCTGCGCGCGCGAGAGCGGGCCAGATCGTCGCGACACCCACGCTCGTGCGCGAGACCCCGCGGCCCGTGCGGCGCCTGATCGGCACGCCGGCGCGATCGAGCCGGCTCTACCTGGCCCTGGGCTTCGCCAGCAAGTCGGCCGGGCAATGAATCCACACAACCGCGCACGGCGCTCGCGCGCCTCCGGAGAGGTCGTGCGCCTGCGCGAACTTCTGACCGAAGCGCAGGCCACGCTGCACGCGATCCGGAAAGGCCGGGTGGACGCCGTCGTGGTCCAGAGCGCGCGCGGGCCGAAGGTCTACACGCTCGACGGCGCCGAGTTCGACTATCGCATCCTGATCGAATCGATGAACGAGGGCGCGCTGGTGCTGACGCGCGGCGCGCTGATCCTGTACGCCAATGCGCACTTCGCGCGCATGCTCGGCCGGCCGCTGGCGCGGATCATGGGCTCGTCGCTCCACGATCTTCTCGCGAGCGACGACCAGGCCGCCCTGCGGCGGCTGCTGCGGCTCCCCGACGGCGCGGGCGCCACGGCCGAGGTGCTCCTCAACCGACCACGCGGGGTGCCGCTGCCGGTGCGCATCTCGATCCGGCCCCTGCCGGGCGAGCAGCGCAAGAGCGTGAGCTTCGGCGCGGTCGTCTCTGACCTCACCGAGAACCGCGGGCGCGAGGACCTGCTGCGCTCCTTCTCGCGCAGCCTGCTGCAGATGCAGGAGACCGTGAGCCGGCAGATCGCCACCGACCTCGGCGACAACATCGCGCAGGTCTTCTGCACGATCCTCGTGCGCTGCCAACTGCTTGCGAACCGGGTGCCGCCGGGGGAGAGCCGCTTCCGGGAGGAAGCGCTCGAGTTCGTCCACCTGCTGCGCGCCACGACCGGCGAGGTGCATCGCATTTCGACGCAGCTGCGGCCGCATGGCCTGGAGGTCCTCGGACTCGCCTCGGCGCTGCGCGGCGTTGCGGCGGAATTCGCCGAGCGCATGGGCATCTCGATCCGGGTGCAGTGCGCACGACAGAGCTTGCACCTGCCCGCCGCGACAGAGCTCGCGCTCTACCGTGTGCTGCAGGAGGCTTTGCGCAATGTCGAGCAGCATTCGAATGCCCGCTCCGTGCAGGTGAGCCTGAAACGCCGCGCAGCCCTCGTGCAACTGGCGATCGAGGACGACGGGATCGGCTTCGATCCGGACGCGCAGCGCGTGCGTGGCCTGCGGGAAGGACGCTTCGGCCTGTTGAGCATGCAGGAGCGCGCCAGCGCCGTGGGAGGTTCGCTGCTCGTGAAGTCCGCGGGCAAGGCCGGCACGCAGGTGCGCATGTGCGTACCGCTGCAGGCCTTCCCCGGGACGGGCGGCTAGCGCCTCGGAACGATTCCGCGCGGCGCCCGGCGCGCGGCAGGCTGGAGGCTACTGCCAGGACACGTCGAAGGCGTTCGTCGAGTTGAAGGTGCTCGTTGCGGCACAGCCGCCGAGCACCGTCGCGTCGCGGTAGTAGACGGTGTAGTAGCGCTGCGTGCCGCTCGCGATGGGTGCGCCGAGTGCCGCCGAGCGCACCGACACCGAGCTCGCGCCGGCCGGCGGGAAGCTCGCGCTCCCTCCCGCTGCAAAGGCCTGGTAGAGGCGCTTCAGGTTGCCGCCGACACAGCGCACGCCCTGGCCGAACACGACGCCCAGCGCGAGGCTCGCGTCGCCCTGCAGCAGGATGCTGCTCGCCGTCGGCGTCTGGCCGCTGCTCGTGAAGCTCAGCGTGTCGTTCGGCAGCGCCACGCTTCCCCAAGCGTGCAGGCTCGCTCCGCCGGTCGCGGCCGAGTTGTCACAGCCGCGACCCGCTCCCGCGGCCGGGTTGGAGCACGGGCAGCTCATCACGCCCACGCTGCCCGGATCGCGGTAGGCGAGCCCCGGCGCTTCGAAGACGAAGTTGGAAGCCGTTGACCGACGCCGGAACCGCTCGCGACCGAGAAGTTCATCACGACGTTGCTGCCCGTGACGACGTGGATGCGATGACGCGCGTGGGTCACGCCCGCGACTAGCCGCCGGGCCACGCGCCGCCGACCACTTGCGCGGGATCCGGCGAGCCCGTCACGGAGACGAGCGGTGGAAGAACGCGCTGTCGGGCGCCCAGGGCGTACGTGTAGAGCACGTAGTCGCCCGCGGCGAAGCCGGCGAAGGTCCAGGTGGAGAAGCCCAGCGGGTCCGAGCTGTCGTCCATCAGGCTCTGGTCATCTCCGCTCGTGCCCGGATTGTTGGAGAAGAACTCGGTGCTGCTCGGCCCCGAGCAGTGGAGCGTCACGTTGGTGGGTGTTCCGGTGACATCCAGCAGCGGACTCGTACCCTGGCTCGCGGGGACGCCGTTCCATACGCCCGCGACTCCGGCCGCTGCCCCGAAGGCCGAGCTCGGTGTGCCGTAGGTCGATCCGACGTCGACGTCGAATTGCTGTGCGCTCGCGCGCGCGCCGAGCGTGCTCGCGAAGAGAAGGAAGAAGACAGAGCTGTACTTCATGGAGAGACCTTGCTGCGCTAGCTCGCGCTCGCGCACGAGTGACGCTACGCCTCCTCCGTGTGCGCTGTCGGTACGGCACAAGGCCCACGCAGGTTCGCGCCCCCGCCTGCGCATGCTTGGGGGCTTGAAGCATGCGCGTCCCGCGAAGCGTGCTACGGCGCGAGCTTGAACACGCCCGCGTGATCGCTCGTGAGCTTTCCCTGGTTGTCGGTCCACCACTTCCGGAGTTCGCCCGCCGAGCCCTTCTCGAGGCCCGCGGGGATCGGCAGGTGCGCGCGCAGGTGCTCCCAGGCGTCCTTGCGCGCCTGTTCGGCTTCGCCGTCGGTGATCACCGCGAGGATCGGTGGCACGCCGCGCAGATCGCCGAGTTCCAGTAGCGCCTCGCCGAACTCGACCTTGGGGTACTCGTCCTCCTCCTTCTGCGCCGCCTCGAAGAGCGCCGGCGCGCTGTCCTTGGAGGCGAGGTCGCGCACGCAGCGCAGGGCCTTCTCGCGCACGTCGTCGTTGGAGTCGAGCAGCAGCGGGTGCACGGCGGCGAGCAGGCCCGTGTCCTTGTGCGTGTCGATCAGCGCGAGCACGTCGGCGCGCACCTCGTTCTCCGTCCCGCCGAGGAGCTTGGCGGCGAGCGGCCCGCTTTGCGGCCACAGGTCAGGGTTCTTCGCCCACCTCGCCCAGCGCGATCGTGCGCTCGGCCTTGCTGCCGGTCTCGAGCACGTGCGCGAGATCGAAGCTCGCCTCCTTCTTCAGGAGGAACGAGCCGCCGACGAGCGCCGCACAAGCGAGCGCGCCGCCGCCGACGTGCGCGAGTCCGCGGCCGCGGTTCGCCGAGCGCACGCGCCAGACGTAGTGCGCGACCCCGGCGAGCACCAGGGCGCCGCCGAAACAGGCCACGATCGTCGGGCCCGAGGGCAGGTCGCCGAAGTACGAGACCGAGCAGCCGATCGCGCTGACGAGCGTGCCCACGACCCAGCCGATCGCGAGGCGCACGCGGATCGAGTCCGCGAAGAGCATCGCGACGACGGCCGGGATCACGAGATAGCTGAAGACGAGCAGCACGCCCGCGATCGAGACGGCACTCGTCACCGCGAAACCCAGCGAGGCGTAGAAGAGGAAATCCCACAGCTGCAGCGAGACTCCCTGCGACTCGGCCTGGTTGTGGTGCAGCGAGATCAGGAAGAACTGCCGCCGGAAGACCCAGTGGAAGACCCCGATCGCGGCGAACACCACCGCCGTGACGAGGATCGTCTCCCAGTTCACGAACAGGATGCTGCCCGCGAGCAGCTCGCTGACCTCCTCCGCGCCGTGCGCGAGGTGCGCCGAGGCGAGCATCGTCGTGCCCAGCGCGACCGCGTAGGCGATGCCGATCAACGCCTCGTGCGGCACGCGCTCGTCGCGCATGCGCGTCAGCGTGAAGACGCCCGCGCCCAGCAGCGTGAACGCCAGGCTGAAGCCCTTGATGTGCCAGGGATCGTCGTGGATGTCCCAGCCGGGAGCACGCCCCAGACCGAACCCGGCGCCGCGATCTGCGCCAGCGCAGGGTCCCGAGATCACCTTGCGCGAGATGACGTGGATTCCGAGATAGACCAGGATCCCCGCCAGCAGCAGGCGAGGCCACGAAGGAGCCGCTCCATCGACTGGAAGAAGACGTTCATTTCACGCAGGGGCCGCGGCGTTCTCGGCCCCGATCAGTTTGGAGAGGATCAGGTCGATCAGGCCGAAGTAGTCCTTCACCCCGGCCTCTTCGCCGACGTCGATCGGCACGATCACCTCGTGCGCGCCGGTTTGCGCCGCGAGATAGTCGGCCGCACCCTGGTCGTAGAAGACCTCTTCGAGCACGGTGTGCACGCCTTGCTGCTTCATCAGCGCGACCACCGCGTCGCGGTGGCGTGCCGAGGGCGGGATGCCGGGCTTCTCCTCGATCTCGACCGGGATCGCAAGCCCGAAGCGCGAGGCGAAATAGATCCAGCTCTTGTGGTAGGTGACGACCGAGCGGCCTTGCAGCGGCGCCGCCTGCGCGAGCCAGCCGCCGAGTTTCGCGGTGAGACCCTTCTCTTCGAGCCGCGGCCCAGGCGATCCTGGCGCGCGAGGCGCGTCAGCATCTTGCCGCCGACTTCCTTCACGAGCTCCGCGCGCCGAAGAAGCGCTTCGTCGATGCGCGCTTCGCTGGCGCCCGAGATTCGCCTCGTACTGCTCTCGTGGGCGGGATCGACGGCCGCGAGACCAGCTCGATGTTGGCCGCCATGTCCTTGGTGTTGAGCGGATCGAGCCAGATGTGCGGGTTGCCGTAAGGTGCACGTCGCCCCATTCGCGCGAAGCTCGCGCGGCAACTCCAGTGCGGTGACGCCGGTGGAGGCGACCACGCGCGCGGGCTGGCCGGGCTGGATGCGCGGGTTGCCCCAGCCCTCGACGACTCTGGGCCCCTGGCTCGAGCCGCATGCCGAGTTCGACGGAACGTCGGCGCTGCGCGCCCCTACTCACAGCAGAGTCGGGCGCGGCTGCAAAATGCAGGTCCTGCTTTTTACCGCGGATTCCGCGACACCTGGGCTTCGACGTAGTCGCCGCCGACCCTCGCGCGCGCAGGATGCGACACGCCGAGCGTGGTGGCGACCTCGAGTTTGGGCGCGGGGCCACGGGACCCGGATGCGGACAGGGATGCGGGGTGAATCAGTGTGAGCAGCAGGGGTGGCTCTAGCGGTTGACCCAGTAAGGCTCCGCGGGGGTGCGAGCCGTAGATGAAATTGACTTCGAGGAACAGGGAATCGAAGCTGTCGAGCCACGCGAGCGAACTCGAGGTATGCTCCCACGCCGACCCGGAAGCCCTCAGGAACTCGGTCGTGTATTAGGTGACAGAAGGCGCCCGGCGTGCGCGTCTGCGCACCGGGGACCTACAGTTCCTCGAGCCGTCGAGGCGCGCTCCGACGTACAGGTTCTGGTCGAGTTGGTGCTGCGCCCAGATGTCGACGCTGTCGCGTGGCCCGCGAAGCGCGCTGTCCCTGCTCCTCGGCGTGGAACACCTCGCCGCCGATGAGGAGGACTTCCACTCGCGCCCACGCGACGTGGGGCTTCCTAGCGGTAGGTCAGATTGCGCCGCACTAGCTGGAGCTGCGCGCCCGAGTCCAGCCCGACGCGCCGAGCTCGGAGATGCGCCCGTCGGTGCGAATCGTCAGTACCAGCAGACGTGCGCGAGACCGCGGCGAGGTCCTGGTTGCCGGTCAGCCCGCGACCGGCGCGCTTCTTCGCGTCGAGGAACGCCAGAGTGCCCCTCGAGCAGATCGTTCGGCCAGGCTTGGGCAGGAAGAAGCGCCCCGAGATGCCATCGGGAGATCATGCCCTCGGGTCCGAGCACGTTCTGCAGCGCGCGCGCGCCGGACGGGGACTGCAGCAGGTCGTGCAGGTGTGGGATCGTCTGTTGAGCCGACCGAAGCCCGGACAGAAAGCGTCCGACCTGCAGCCTGAAGCCCGCCGGAGCCTGAGTCGCTGAAGGGCAGCTTCTTGAAGCGTGACGTAGCCCTACCTCGACGTCGGCGCCGGCACACCGGGCTCGTCCTCGCTGACCGAGAGGCATCACGCCGTCGGCCCAGGGGTCGATCGGCGCGCGGAAATCGAGCTCCATCTCTCGCGCAGCACCATACGGTCGCCGACGCGCGGGTTAGCCAGGTTGTCATCGAGGGTACCGCGCGGTCGTCCGAGCGGCCGAGGAAGTTGCCGAAAGCCGTGATGGCCGGGTTGAAGGCGCCCAGCATCTGCGTCGGCGGCTTCGTGGTCGTCACTTCCACGCGCAACTCGTCCTGCGAGTTCGTCGATGCGCGAGCGCAGGTCCTCCAGATCGGATTGCGTGACCGCCGGCTTCGCGTCGGCGGGTTTCTGCTGCGCCGGTGCTGGGGGCGCGTCCTACCGCGCGGAACGCTGGCGGGGAGCAGGGGAGTGTGAGCAGAATGGAAAGACGGATCGGTAGCGTGTTCGATGTGCGCGGGCGCGTGCCGCGCCGTGCGCGGCGAGACCGGGTAATGGAAAGGGACTAAGTCAGGGGCGAGAGCCCCGTCGACTCAGCCCGCCACAGGCGGTGCGCGCATTGCCCACACTCTGCGAGCAGGTGATCCGGGACTGTGCGGGAGATAAAGGCTCCTCGGGCGACTCGACACAGATCGAAGACGACCGTTTGGAAAGTCGGCGCCTCGGGGCTCACGAAGTGGCACACATCGCGCCCGCCGATGTCCTGCGCATCGTGGTGCAGGATGTTGTACGCGGGTCCCGCGACGAACAGGCTCGCGATGAGCAGGATCCCGAAAGGATCAGAGGACCTTCCGCGCACGCGGATTCCATGCCCGCGATGCTAGGCGTCGTCCAAGCGCTCCGCAGAGCTCCCGCTTTTCCCACTGACCGTCAGGGGGCGCGCTAGGCTGTGCACGGAGGCTCGAAATGGCCGATTCACGCGCCGGAACTGCTCCAGGACGCGCTGCACCTCTTCAGTCGAAGGCGCTCGAGCACGGGCCTCTGCACGCTACGCGATCGTGCGCCGCATCGGGTACCTGGCGATGCCTTCCTGCGCGTAGAGGAGGGTTCGCTCTACCCGCTCCTACCGCATGGAGCGCCACGGCTGGATCGAGCGGTGGGGCCTCTCCAGATCCAACCGGCGCGCGAGTTCTCGACTCACGGTTCCGACCAGCGCCAACTGCGCGAGGAGCAGACGCTCTGGAACGCACCGCCAAGACCATCGACAGCGTGCTGCGCAGCCGAAGAAGGGACCCTAGCGTTGCGCGGTTTCTTCGACGTAATGTGCGTTCACCGGAGGCGCAGATCGAGGCCGAGATCGACGCCGAGCTCGAGTTCCATCTCGCCAGCGCGCGCGCGAGAAGCTCGTCAGCAGGGTGAACGTGGAGGAAGCTCGCACCCAGGCGCAGCGGCGCTTCAGCTCGCTCGCGGACGTGCGCCGCAGGTGTCGCAACATCCAGATGGGGAGAGTCATGCTGAAGAATCAACTTCGTGCTGAACGTGGTGCTCGTACGTCGCAATCGTGCTGCTGGGATGGAGCGCCTGGCGCGGCAAGCGACAGGACGCGCAGGTGATGGCAGCGGCGCTTCAGGCGGAAGTGCAGAAGCTCTCGAGCCTGCTCGAGCCGCGCGCGGTAACGGCACTCGCACCGCCGCAGCAACAACGACCCCGATCCGATGCTCTTGCGCTTTGGCGCCCCTGAAGACCAGCGAGGGAGGCCGTCGGCCACCCTTGTCGCGGCCCTCGGGCCGCGGCGAGGGCCAGGACGATCTGCGCGGGCTGGTCGGCTGTGACCGATGGCACGCTGCGCCTGGCACTCCTGCGTCCCTTCGTGGAGGGCGGCGGACACAGGGGAGAAACGATCAAGCTCCTCGACCTGGCCGCATCGAGATCGAGATCCAGACGTGCGCGCCTTCGACTTCCGTGCCTGAGGAACTACGCCTGGCGGGACTTCGCCGACAGGCCCCAGGCCGATCTACCGCGAGTGGTTCGAACGCGTGCGGGATCTCGGACCTGCATGACGCACTCAGAGTATTCGGTGGATCAGTACCGCTGGCGACTGCAGGCGGCGCAGGGCACGGAATATTGCGCGAACTTCGTTCATCGAGGTTGTCGATCTCCAGCCCGCGACGGCGCGTGGATTTGATACCCTGCACGAACTGTGGTGGTCCGGCGGCGGGGCCAAACATCCTCGATCGAGCACCGGCGTGGCTGCGTTCGGAAGATCCTGAACTTCGCGAAGCTGCGGAGCGCTTCATTGCCGCTCACACTGGTCTGCGACGGGTGCCGGGATGCTTCGAGAGGCCGAAGCGCTGATGCGCCCGCCCGCGACGCGGTTCCAGGGCGTTGATCTCGACCGGCAGCCCGCGGCGCCGTGATCTCGGGCGCGTACTGTTCCATCCCACTCGCGCGGCAACGCGGAGGCTCGCTCGCCTCGGGCTAGTAGGACGTGCGCGCGAAGCCGTAGACGCAGCACGCCCTTGAGGCGGGTCCCTCCCTCGCACGAGCCCGCGCACCAGATCGAGGTAGGCCGCGCGTTCGGCGGCGCTGGGCGGGAGCCCGTTGCGCGCGACGCGATATTCTGGACCAGGTCGGCGCGGGCGCGGCGCAAGCGACGAGTTGCGGCGCTGCTTGCCCGCGCCCAGCGCCGCTCCGAGATTGAGCGCCTGCATGCCCTCGTCGGTGGCGCTTTAACTCGAGCTTGAACGACACGCGCCCGCCGATGCGCGCGAGGCCGGCAGGCGCCCGCCCTGCACGACGGATGCTGCCAGCGAACCGTTGGTGATCAGCGTCCAGCGGCACACGCCCCGCGTGAACTCGAGCATCAACCGGCCGATGAGCTCGACCACGTCCAGGGAACTCGGCCGCGC
>JADJLZ010000016.1 GCA_016709875.1 Planctomycetota bacterium
TTGGGCGCGCACTACACCTACTCGGAGGTGCCCTACCGCAGTGGTTCCCGTTCCTGAACATCACGGAGCGCAACCACTACGACCGGCTCGTCCATTTCCTCTTCGGCCTGCTCTTCGCCGTCCCGATCCGCGAGATCTTCCTGCGCGTCGGCCAAGTGCGCGGGTTCTGGGCGTATTACCTGCCGCTCGACGTCGCGATGGCATTCTCGATGCTCTACGAGCTGATCGAGTGGGGCTCGGCGCTGCTCTTCGGCGGAGATCTGGGTGCAGCCTATCTCGGTACGCAGGGCGATCCCTGGGACGCGCAGAAGGACATGGCGCTGGCTTCGCTGGGCGCGTTGATCACGATGTGCGCGATCGCCACGCTGGACCGCGCGCGCCGGCGCGCTCAGTGAGGCAGCTTCTCGCGCACCAGTCCGTACGCGTACGTGCCCGCGATCGCGGAGAGCAGCACCACGAGCATCGGCAGGTAGCCTGCGCCGATGAGCGCATACATCGGTCCTGGGCACGCGCCCGTCAGCGCCCAGCCGCAGCCGAAGACGATGCCGCCGAAGAGCTGTGCCTGGTACTGCTCGGGCTTGGGCGTGAGGTCGATCGTCTCGCCGCCGAGCGCGCGCAGCCCGCGCGTCTGAACCAGATAGACGCTCAGCGCGCCGATGCCCACACCCAGGCCGATGATCCCGAACATGCGCAGCGAGCCGAAGTGGAACATCTCGTGGATGCGCCACCAGGACGCGACCTCCGGCTTCAGCAGCACGATGCGAAGTAGACGCCGATCGCGAGGCAGATGAGGTTGCGCTTCACAGCAGCCCCCGCGGCAGGATCCAGGGCAGCACGAGCCAGGTCACGACCAGCCCTCCGGCGAAGAAGCCCAGCACTGCGACGAGCGAGGCGGGCCGGCGCAGCGAGAGACCCATGATCGCGTGGCCCGGGCGTAGGACATCGAAGCGCATGACCTCGGCGCCAGCCTAGCATTGCCGGGCGTTTCCGGGGCAGCCCTGACCCTGCCTCGAGCGCTCCCCGCGGCTACCTTTCTGCCCGCAACGGCCAGGTGGCAGGGTTCTCGGGGCCCCACAGCCCCTCTTCCGCCGTCCGATCACCCTTCGGAACGCAGTTCTCCCCCACCCGCACCCCTGAAGGCACCGGCTGATGACGCGGATCAGCGCCCCGAGCTACCAGGCGAGCTCCGGCTCAGGCGGAGCCCGGGCAGGCGCGAGCGCTGGGGGCTCCGTCGGGAGGCCGAGGTGGTTGAGGATCTTGCGCACCACCAGGCCGTCCGTCAGGAATGCGATCAGCTTGCGCGGGCCGCCGCAATGCGGGCAGATCAGCACGTCGATCTCGAACACCCGCTTCGTCAGCTCGGCCCAGCTCGTGCGCGTCGGGCGGCGGAGCTTGTGCGCGAGGGCGAGCGGTGTGCCTGCTGACTCCGCCGTGGGTTCGGCCCCCGAACCCTGCGAGCAGCTCTCCGCAGCAGACTCGGCCGCGGAGCCCGACGAGCAGCTCTGCGCCTGCGGCGAGTTGTTCTGCGAGCCCAAGCTGCACGTCTTCGGCCCCAGACTCGAGCTCCTCGGCTCCGCGCAGGGCGAGCTCTTCGCCCTCGGCCCAGGCACGACCAGGTCGCGCCACTCCGCCGCGGGAGCGAGGAGCCCGGGGTGCGTCAGAAGGTGCGCGCGCGGACGCGGCACCAGAGCCGCCAGGCGCGCGATGAAGTCCAGCGGCTCGAACGAGATCGCGGAGGTCCCGTCGCGCCAATGCCTGCGCAGCCCGTAGATCACCCGCCCGTCCGGCGCGAGCGAGAGGCGCTCGACCTTGATCGGGGGGCGGGCGATGTACCGACACAGCCGCTCCAGCCCCTCGCGGTCCTGCGCCTCGATCCGCACCTTCGCGTGCAGCGAGAACTGCTCGATGTCGCAGCACAGTTCGCCAGGCCGGAAGAGAGGACGCTCAGGATCAGCATCCCGCCGACGACCCAGCCGCTGCACACTTGCCCCGCTCTTCGCCCCCAGCGCCACGCGACCCTGCACCGACGCCGCGCACAGCTGCGCGAACAACGGCTCGTCGGGTTCGGCCTCGGCCGGCTCTTCGTGCTCGTCGCGCGGCAGCCTTCCCCGCCGGCGCAGGTAGCGCAGGATGCGACGGTGCAGAAGCCTGTTGACCGCCACGACGTCCTCGTCCGTCAGGGGAGCCATTTCGTGAAACACCGGCCGACCGAACCTCTCCGGCCGAGTGAACACGCCGTCGAGCACCAGCGTGTGGAAGTGGAGATTGAGGTTGAGCGCGCCGCCGAAGCGCTGCGCGAGCACCACCGCACCCGACCGGCCGCCCGACACGCCCCGGCTCGCCGCGCGCTCGCGCAGCCAATCCAGGAGCGTGCGCACCAGGATCCGCCGCACCGCCGAACACAGCCTGGCGTCGTACGCCAAGAGGTAGCGGATCCGAAACGGCAGCGAGAGCACCCACTGCCGCACCGGAACCTGCGGCAGCACGTCATCGCACAAGTGCGCCGCGCTGTCCGCCATGCGCCTTCCGCAACACGACGGGCAAAAGCCTCGGCCTTTGCAGGAGAACGCAACGAGCTCCTCCTTCCCGCAATCCGAGCAGTACACCCGCGCGAACCCGAAGGCCAGGATCCCGCAATCCACGTAGCGCCGCAGCTCGCGCCGCACGAAGCGCGGCAACCCGGGCCCACTGCCCGCCTCCGCGCGCGCCAGGAACGTCGCCAGCTGCTCGCGCACGACGCGATGCAGCACGCTCCGCTCGGGCTCGCGGCGCCTGCGAGCGCGTCCCTGATCCCTTCTCCCCGGGTCCATCCACGAGGAAGACGCTCGACATCATCCAGGGTTGCGCGCTGCGCGGCGCAAAGCCGCGGCTCCAGTTCGGCAAGCCGCCCCGCCACAGCGCTCGCACAAGGCATCCGTGCGCCGGCGCAGCCCCGCCACGTACCCTGCGGCCCAAAGCTGTTCGCCCCCCTGGCCCGCCGGCGGCGCCCTGACCGACTCCAAGGGCCGCCGCGTGAGCTTCGAGAACTGCCTGGTGATCCTGACCAGCAACGCCGGCGCGCCCGAGATGACGCAGGCGCGCAAGCAGGTCGGCTTCAACCGCCCGACGACGATCGGCAAGGTGCAGCTGCGCGAGCTCGCGATCGACGCGCTCGAACGGCAGTTCAGCCCCGAGTTCCTCGGCCGTCTCGACGAGACGATCGTGTTCAACGAGCTCGACCTGAAGTCCGCGCAGCAGATCGCCCAGCGTCAGCTGACCGAGCTGGCTGCACGCGCCCGCAGGCGCGGGATGAAGGTCGCCTTCACGCCCGCGGTGGCCAAGTGGATCGCCTCGAAGGGCTATTCGCCCGACTACGGCGCGCGTGAACTGCGCCGAGTGATCCAGCGCGAGGTCGAGACGCCGCTCTCGCGCCGCATGATCGGCCGCGCGAAGGGCGAGGAAGGCCTGCTGCGCGTGCGCGTCGAGTCCGAGGGGCTCGCGATCGAGCTCGAGGACTGAGGCGCGGCGCGCTACGGCGCGAAGACGAGTGAGAACCGTCTCCCTGAGTGACGCGACGCTCCTCACGATCGAGGGTCTGCGCTCGGCGGATGCACCCTGATCTCGCCTCGTTCGATTCACTCGTCGCTGTCCCAAACGCAGACGAGCCATCCATCCACGGAACAGGGACTGCTGGGTGCCTTCTCATGGAAGGAGGCGGAGCCCGGGCCGGCGCGAGAGCTGGAGGCTCGGTCGGGAGGCCCAGGTGGCTGAGGACCTTCCGCACCACGAGACCGGCCTGCCGCTGTCGTCGCTGGTCTACGACCTCAACCACGAGAACGTCGACGCGGTGCTGCCCCCGCCCGGGCAAGGCGGCCGAGATCGAGCCAGCGCGGCAGGAATGGTCGCGGCGGGTGGTGCGACATTTTTCTGAAATGGGCTGAACCCGGTCGTGGATTGCCGCGACACTGGTCCCTTGTGCGCTGGAACCCCGACATCCCCCCCCTGCGAAAGCCGGCAGGGATTCGCGACGACGCTCGCCCTCCGCACGCGAGTTCCGCCGAATCCGAGCAGCTGAGCGAGCTGAGCCGCGACCTGCGGCGCCTCGCCGGCTATCTGGTCCACGACCCGGGCGGTGCCGACGACGTCGTCCAAGAGGCTTGGCTCGCCGCTCTCGAGCGCCCGCCGAGCGAGGTGCGGACGCTGAGCGAGTGGATGCATGTGGTCGTCCGCCGCCTGGCGCAGAAGCTCGCCCGGCGCGAGCGACGGCGTGCCGATGTCGAGGCACTCGTCGCGATCCGGGACGAGGCCGAGTTCGATGCGGAGATCGACTCGCGCCTCGCGATGCAGCAGCTCTTGCGCGCTGCAGTCGACGAGGTCGCGGAGCCGGCGCGCGCCGTGCTCGTCGCGCACTACTTCGACGGTCGCACGCTCGAGTCCGTCGCCGAGGAGCTCCAGCGACCGCTCGAGACCGTGCGGACGCAGCGGCGCCGCGGGCTGGCGGAGCTGCGCGCCGTGCTCGAGCGCCGCCACAAGGGCGATCGCTCCGCGTGGGCCGGGTTCCTCGCCTGGATCACCGGGGGCGCTGCGCCGCGCCGGAGTGCGAAGCGCCTCGCGCTCGGCGCGGCGGTATTGCTCGTGGTGCCGACGCTCTACCTCGTGCTGAAGCGCTCCACTCCAATCACGACGCCGGGGTCCGGCGCCGAGGTCGCGCTCGAGGTCCCGAGCGAGCCCTCCGCCGTCTCGCTCGACGTCCCGAAAAGCGCCGGCGACGCCGGGGGTCGTGTCGCGGCCGCCGCCGTGGAGCCCCCCGCGCCGCCTGCGCAGGACCATTCCGCGGCGCCCATCGTCCCGCTGCACCGCCTCGCCGTCAAAGTGCTCGACGCGGACGGGGTACCCGTTCCCGACGCCCTCGTGCGCATCACGGCTTCGCTCGATCTCCCTGATCCGCCGTCGCAGATCACCGATGCGCAGGGGCAGACGATGCTCGAAGTCGACGCGACGAAGCTGATGCGCGCTCCGTTCTTCGCGCCTCCCGCGGGTGGCGTCGCCATACGTGCGAGAGCCGCGGGGCACGCCTACTCGCGCACCTTCTACGTTCCGATCCCCGAAGATGGCGGCGCCTTCGACCTCGTGCTCGGCGGACCGGAGCAGATCATCGACGTGCATGTCGTCGATGTCGACGGACAGCCGGTCGCGGGAGCGTTCGTCGAGTTCGACAAGCGTCGGAAGGGGCTGGGCCTGGGCAAGGATGGACTGCTGTCGACCGACTCCGCGGTGGGCGCGGACACCGACTCCGACGGGCGCGCGCGAGTCCGGTATCTCGAGACGCGCGAGCACGAACTCGACGTGAGCGCCGCCGGATTCGTGCTCTACAGGCAATTCGTTCCAAACCTCGAGCCGCGCGTCACGCTCGAGGTTCGCCTCGACCGTGGCGCGACGCTCGTCGGCGAAGTGCGGCGCGCGGACGGCAGCCTCGTCGCCGACGCCGAGGTGTCTGCCCCGAAGTCGGAGTTCCACCTCGAGGAGCCGCCGAAGACGCGAACCGGCGCCGACGGGCGCTTCCGCCTCGCGGGCCTCGGGTCCGGTCCCGCTCGGATTTTCGCGCGTGGTCCGCGCGGCGACGAGAGTCGCGCCGACACGGTCCTCGTGCTCGATGGCCACGGCGAGACGAATGCATCGATCACGCTGCGCGCGCGCCCGGCGCTGCGCGTGCGCGTTCAAGACGCCCGGTCGGAAAGCGTGGCGGGACTCGTCGTCGTCCTGAGCTCGCGCCCCGACTCCGCTCCCGCGTGGTCGTGGACCGCGCTCGCCGACGCGACCGGCACGTGCACGCTCGACGGCTTTCCGAGCGAGGTCCTCGACTGTCTCGTCCTTCGCGGTTCCGACGGGCACGTGTACAAGTCGCTGGCGATCGACGCCCGACTGTCGGAGGAAGCTCTTGTCCTCGTCGACGCCGGCGCGGACGCCCCGCTCGGCTCGCTGCGCGGGATCGTCCTCGATGCGCGCGGCGTCCCGCTCACGGGTGCCTACGTCCACGAGATCCGGGACGACGTCGTCCAGCAGAACGCTTGGCTCGTGGACGTGGTGAGCGGCGCGTACGATTCGAGCCTCGTCACCGAGGGACTCGTGCGCTGGATCGTCGTCGCGCACCAAGGCGTCGCAGATCTCGGGCAGCTCCTGGTCGAGCGGGGCTCGCGCGCCGACCTCGGCACGCTGCGCACGAGCGCGCCGGGACGAGCGCGGGTCACGCCATCGAGCGCGTTGCCTCCGGGCGCGCGACTCGAGCTGTGGTACCGCATGCGGACGGCGACGGGAATGGCGGCCGGTCGCGTCCGTCAGCTCGCCGCGGCCGAGCGCGAGCTCGAGCTCCTGCCCTACGAGTACACGCTGCGCGTCCTGGACGCGTCCGGCTCCTATCGCGCGGACGTCGAGTTCCGCGTGACCTCCGCATCCCTGGTCGAGGTCGCGCTGCCGTGACGACGACCGACGCCCGACGAGTTCGCATCACCCGAATGGCCTGCCTCCCCATCATGTACCGACACTTCCAACGAGCCGTCCTCGCCGTAGCCGCCCCCCTCGCCGCCGCACCGCTGGCGTCATCGCAGTCCGCGTGTTACGAGCCACTCTCGACCACCGTGTTCACCGGAACGTCGCGTACCGTCGCGGTCGGAGACTTCGATGGCGATGGCGACCTCGACCTCGTGTCGAGCGACAGCGTCGTTGTGTCGATCGCCTACAACGACGGCGCCGGCGGGTTCACGACGCCGCAGGCGCTGGCTCCCTGGCCCGCCGAGCGCGTGGCCGTCGCGGACTTCGACGGCGATGGGCGACCGGACGTCCTCGCCCACACTTTCGGTGGCGGTTTTGTGCTCTGGAACGAGGGTGGCCTGACCTGGACCGCAGCGCCGGCCTGTGCCGGATGCCCGAACATCATGTCTGACTTCGCGATCGGAGATGTCGACGGGGACGGGCTGCTCGACATCGTCGGCATGTTCGACCCGGGGTGGCCGGCGAGCATGGTCGGCCACGTGTTCCACAACGACGGAGCGCGCGGCTTCTGGGAAACGAGCTTCAGCGTCCCGTACGGCGCGAACACGGGAACGGCGCTCGCCGACATCGACGCCGATGGCGACCTCGACTTCGTCATCACGCACGCCTCCACGCAGGTCGTGACAGTGTGCCGCAACGACGGCCTCGGTTGGTTCGGCTCCGAGATCGTGCTTCCTGCCGTCCACTCCCCGACGCTCGTCGTCGCCGCGAACCTCGATGGCTATCCCGGGATGGACGTCGCGGCGATCGACCTGGGCAACAGGACCCTCGCTGTTTGGCGTGCGCTCAGCCCGGGCTACTTCGCGCCGCGACTGGATTTCCCCTTCGGAGGCACGACCGTGGTGCCGCTCTCGCTCTCCGCCTTCGACATCGACTCGGACGGCGATCTCGATCTCGTTGCGGCAGCGCAGGTCAACGGCGCGGGTGGGGCGCACGGCCGAATGCTGCTCTTCCGCAACAGCGGCGTGGGCACGTTCACCGCCGAGACCCTGTTCGAGGATCCGCAACCGCTGGTCGAGGCCGTCATCGCCGACCTCGACGGCGATTCCGACGGTGACCTCGCGACCGTGGCGATGGTGACGGGCACGAACAACACGGTGGCGGTCCGACTGAGTTGCCAGACCACCATTCAGTTCTTCTGCGCTGGCGATGGAACCGTGGCGACCGCATGCCCCTGCAGCAATTTCGGCGCAGCGGGCCACGGCTGCGCCAACTCGACCGGCACGGCAGGCGCACTTCTCGTCGCGAGCGGCTCGACAAGCCCTGACACGCTGATCCTGCAGTCGTCCGGCGAGCCGCCGACGGCGGCCTCGGTGTTCCTCCAAGGCACCGCATCGATACCGGCTGGATCGGTCTTTGGCGACGGCGTCCGGTGCGTCGGCGGCTTGCTGAAGCGGCTCTACATCCACAACGCCGTCGGCGGCGTCGCCACGGCGCCCAACGGAGCGGAGCCCTCGATCACGATCCAGTCCGCCGCGTTGGGCGATGTCATCGCGCCAGGGATGACGCGGTACTACCAGGTGTACTACCGCGACCCGGCGCCCGGATTCTGTTCGCCGAGCACGTTCAACATCAGCGGCGCGCTCCAAATCACATGGTGAACCGTGCGCAGCGCGACGAATCATCGCTGCGAGGCGGGCGCCTCCTGCTCGCGGAGCGTGGCTCGCCCCGAAGCCCCGCACACACGAACCCTGCGGCGACCCGGCCGTCGCGCTCTGCACGCCCACTACGTTCCCGTTCTCGATCGCCTCGCAGTCGTCTCGAGCTGAACGACGTGCACCCCATTCCCCTCGTCCACTGAACCCGGAGCAACAACATGCTGCGTCCCGCATTCGCCGCGATTCTCGTCCTCTCGTGCGCGCCCGTCGCGCTCGGCCAATGTCCGATGATCGACACGTCGTTCACGGCTCCGCCCGCGGGGCTGGGACTCGAAGGCACCCCGAGTGTCGCGACGAGCTACCAGGGCCAGCTCGTCGCGGGTGCGAGTTGGATCCCGGGAGGCGCGCCGCCCTCGTACTGGGTCGCGTCCTTCGACGGGTCGGCGTGGCACCCATTCGCGAGCATGCCCAGCCTGGCCCCGAGCGCGTTGCGCGTGCTCGACCTGGGCGCAGGTCCTGAGCTGTACCTCGGCCTGGAGCTCGGCCCTCCCTCCACCGCGCGCGTACCGGTCTATCGCTGGACAGGAACGAGTTGGTCGCTGCTCGCCACGGGTCCGAACACCGGCCAAACCACGGGGCGAATCCGCGACCTGCTCGTGTACGACGAGGGCGCAGGCCCGCGACTGTTCGCCATTGGCGAGGACTTGGTGACTGCGCAGATCACGCAAGCACAGGGGATCCTGCGTTGGGACGGCTCGGCCTGGACACAGGTCGGAGCCGGGCTTCCTCGCTGCGACGCAGCGTGTGTGCACGACGACGGCTCCGGACCGGCGCTGTTCGTCGCCGACCAGAGCACGGTCCGCAAGTGGGATGGATCGAGTTGGACCACGACGGGTCTCGTGGGGTTCCCGGCGTTGCGCTCGCTGGCCTCGTACGACGATGGGAATGGACCGCTGCTGTACGCCGCGGGGGCCTGGACGCCGAACTCGCTCTACCACGGGCTCGCGCGCTGGGACGGGAGCGCGTGGCAACCGGTTCCGGGAGTATCGGGGGACGGTTATTCGGGACCTCTCGCCGTGTTCGACGATGGATCGGGAGCGCGTCCGAGCCTGTGGGTGTTGGCGCCTCAGCCGGGCGGGGGCAACAGGGTTCGAGCGTTCGACGGGACGAGTTGGTCGCCGACGTCTTTCTTCGCCTCCGGCTATCCCACCGCGATTGCAAGCCTCAGCAACATCGGCGGACCCGATGCACTCTTCCTCGGCACCGCCACCGCCCACGTCGAGGGCACCAGCGTCAGCTCGCAGCTCTTGCGCGCGTGCGAGGAGGTACAGCCCTTCTGTTCCGGCGATGGAACGGAGCCCGTGCCGTGTCCGTGCTGGAACTACGGATCGGCCGGGCGCGGCTGCGAGAACTCGAGCACGACCGGCGGAGCCCTGCTCACGGCGAGCGGTGCTACGCATCCCGATTCGCTCGTCCTCCACGTGGCTGGCACTCCCGCGACCGCGTTGTGCGTGTTCGCCCAAGGCTCGACGCCGCTCACGCCCGCGGTGATGTTCGGTGACGGCGTGCGCTGCATCGGTGGCTCGATCCAGCGTCTGTACGCGCACAACGCGGTCGCCGGCGCGACGAGCGCGCCCGGTCCAGGGGAGCTCGGCATCCTCGCCCGCTCCGCCGCGCTCGGCGCGCCGATCGCGCCGGGCTCGGTGCGAGTGTACCAGGTCTACTATCGCGACCCGAGCGCCACGTTCTGTCCGGTGCCGTTCGGCGGGTTCATGAACCTCTCGAACGCCATGCGCGTGCGCTGGTAGGCGCGCGCTCGACGGCGCTGGGCGACACGATCGTCCCCGGCACCGCGCGCCCGTACTTCTCCTACGATCGCGACCCGCGCGCGAGCTGCGGCTCACGATCCACGCAAGGTCGAGACTCTGCGCAGGCAGTGCAGCCTGAGCCCCCAGAAGTCCGAGCGATGGCTGCTGCACGTGCGCATCGAGTCCCAGGGGCTCGCGATCGAGCGCGAGGACTGAGCCGCGCGGCGGGCTACGGCGCGAAGACGAGCGAGAGCCCGTTCGTCGTGTTGGTCCCGCTGCCGCAGGGGCCCGCGACGTCGCGGTACCAGACCTGCAGGTTCCACTGCTCGCCGGGCTGGATGTGACCGCCCGCGGGCAAGCCCTGGCTCAACGCGACCAGACCAGGGCCGTAGTGCAGCACGCCGCTCGCATCCGCGCTCGCGAGCGGCAGGCGGTACAGGCCTGACCCCAGACCCGGGCTCACGACGCGCAACCCATCGCCCAGGAACGCGCTCGTGCGAGCGCGGCCCAGGAAGCCGATCGCGTTCACGCCCGGGGGAAGCCAGCGGGCTTCGAGAGAGAGGTCGTCCGCGGCAACGCTTTTCGTGCCGCAAGCAGCGAGCACAGCTCCATAGCCGGTCGAGTTGCGGCAACCGCCGTGGCCGTCGGAGTTCGAGCATGGACTCGCGCCGCCGCACGATCCGTACTGCGAGACGCCGGGAGCGATCTCGAAGAAGTAGGCCGCGCCCGAGTCGCAGGTGAGCATCCCGGGGCACGCGCCGTCGAAGAACACGTTGCCGGCGAGGATCGTCGTGCCGTCGATCGCGCAGCTGTCACCCATCCCGTCGCCGTAGACCATGTCCGCCGCGAAGCACTTGCCGGTCTGTCTCCAGGTCGACCCTGCCTCCTCGAACACGTAGATCGCGCCGTACCCGAAAGGGGTGTCGTGGGAGTAGTCGCCGATCACCGCATGAGTCCCGGAGACGGATATCGCACTCCCGAAGGCGTCCGCACTCGCAATGTCCCTTGGGGTGAGCACCTGAACTTGGTCCCAGGTCGAATTAGGGTGTTGAAAGACGAAGACCGCGCCGCCGCCAGGGGCTCCGATGTGATTGTTGGGTGCGCCGACGAGAATCCCGTCGACGGTGACGGCCGAGGTCATACCGAACGCCTGGGTGCGCGAGGGATTGGGCGGCGTGAGCTTCTGGGTCTGCACCCACTGCGCACCTTGGCGTTCGTAAACGTAGGCGGCGCCGACGTAGTTGATGCTGCCGTTGAATGCGCCAACAGCCCCCGCAACCGCGACATCGCCATTGAGCCCGACCGACCAACCGAAGTGATCCCCCGACACTCCATCGTTTGCGACCACCTTGGCGACCTGGGTCCATGTGCCGGACGCGAGCTCGAAGATGTAGGCGGCGCCTGTGTTTATGCCAGCGTGCCATTCGCCAACCGCGCCGCCGATGATTCGGTTGCCAGAGAGAGCAATCGAGTAGCCCAAGAAGAAGTTGATCGCCGCGTCGTTGGCCGCGAGCTTCGCTGTCTGACTCCAACTTCCACCGGAGAGCTCGAAGACGTAGATCGCTCCCGAATTCAGGTTGCCCTGTGCAAGAGCGGCCGGGGCACCAATTGCCATTCGATTGCCTTCAATCCGAACGCTGAACCCGAATCCAGCGCTTGTCGTCGGGTCTCCCGCCTTGAGCCGCTGCCACTCGATCCACCCCTGTGAAGAGTGTTGAAACACGTATGCAGCACCCGAGTTCGTGGCGACGTCGTCAGCATCGGACGCACCGACGACTGCCCAGTCACCGGAGAGCGCAACGGCAACACCGAAGCTGTCGTGCGCTTGAAGCCCCGACCCTTCGAACTTTTCCTGCTCGACCTGCGCGGCTGTCAGGCCGGCGAGCACGACGACGGACACCGCTACGCTCGTCACGAAGGCACAGGACATCTAGCTCCTCCCCGCGTAACCGCCGGCCGCAATTGGTGACACGACGCCGCATGCGCGTCCGAACTGCGGGCCCTGCATGCGATCACGCGGGACCCGACCCGACGGGCCAGCACGTCTTGCGATTGAGCTGGCCGCAGAGGCGCGGGGAGGAAGTACGGCCCCTCTGGCGCCCACCTGAAAGTACCGTGTGACAGCGGTCATCTAGTGGTACCTCACGATCGAGTAGGCTGACGATCCCGCTCGGAAGGCGACGGCGAACCCATCTCCACTCGACGGAAACGAGAAGCCCCTGATGTGTGCATCGGTCTGGCTCTTGATCTCGGACCAAGCCGTGCCACCCGAGGTGCCCTGCCAGACCCGCCCGCACTCACCACCGACCCAGATACCCGAGGGAGCGATCTCGACCCGGTTGAGGACCGGCACACTGCCGAGGTCGTCCCCTACGAGGCACTGAGGAATCACGGGGTGATTTGCAACCGCGACGAAGGTAGAGAACTGGCCACCACTGTAGGTGGAAACGAGGATGACACCCTGCTTGACGCCTGCGATCGTCTTCACGCCTACGGCGTAGGCAACCGTACCCCCCAGGTCGATGTCGACATCCGTGAGGTCCGTGATGCTGGGGTCTGTCGGCGTGATACTCGTCCAAGTCGGATTCAAGCCACCCACGAAAACGTAGGCCTTCGGTTGAGAGTTGCGGGTCCCGACGAAAATGCCGGTGTTCGCATCGCGAAACCCGAGGCCCTTGAAATCGAAGTTCTGAAGCGAGGACCAGGTCTCGCTCGGAGGGATCAGCGGGTTCCAGTTCTGGCCGTTGTCCTGGCTCGAGTAGATCAGGCCGCCGGCTCCTGCTGCCCAGAAGGTCGACCCGCCGGCCCATTCGACTTCTCGAAGGTCCTTTCCATTGCTCCCACCTGGGGCAGCCTCGGAGATGCTCACGGGGTCAAACCAAGAGGTCCCGCTGGAATTGTTGGCGTACCAGATCTTCGCCCGAAACTGATAGGTCGCTCCCGGTCGATTGTCTGGGCTTCCAACCGCGACCCCGTGTTGACCACCGGCGTCCATTGCGATCGAAAGGAAGTTTGCGCCGTGGATGTCTGGACCGGGGTTGACCGGCGGACTATTCCAGGAAGCACCGCCATCTATGGACTTGGCAACTCTGTAGCCCTGCCCGACCACCCAACCAGTGTTGTTGTCGATGAAGCACAGGTCCCGAATCCTCCAGGGGTCACCCTGCACTTCGAGCTGCCAAGTATCCCCACCGTCCGTCGAGTGCTGGAGGAATCCGCCCGTGCCCGCCATGACTCCCCGCTTGTTCGTGGGCCCGCCTTCGTTCGCCGCCGTGGCGTACATGGGCGTGGTCACCGCCGTCGGGGCGTCGGCCAGCAGGTTGCTGTACTGTGACCGGTCTTCCCAGACGCCGGTTGCCGGGTTTCGCTTGACGTGTTGTCCGCCGTAGCCGCCGGCGATCGCACTGTTGTCGCCATCGAAGATCGACACCGAGTACAGCGTGTTGAACGTCTTCAGCCGCCAGACGTCGGTCAGGTTGTTCGGGTTTCCGTCGTCATTGTACGCGAGGTCCGTCGCGCAGTTCTTGCAGCCGGCTCCCGTGCAGGTGCATTCGTGCGCCTCGCTCGTCCAGGTCAAGCCGAAGTCCGTCGAGCGGAACGCCATGCCGCAGGGATTTCCGAAGCCTCCGACCATCAGTGCGAGAGACTGGGTCGGATTCCGGCTGATCTCGATGTCCCAAGGCTGGAACCCAGTGGCGGGAGGCGGCGTGCTGCAGATCGGCTGCGCGCAGGGCGGAAGCAGCTGTGTTCCGCACAGGTCCCGGATGTCGAACACCACGTGCCAGACGACACCGTCTGTCGTGCGGAAGATCAGGCCGGGCTGTGCTGTCATGAGTCCGAGGTACGGACCGGTGGCAGAGCCGACCACGGGGCCCGGAACGATGTCGAGCGAGTAGAAGTCGAACTTCTGCAGGCTCCCTCCCTGGATCGGGTTGCCCCCCTTGTCGAGCAGGAGCACGGGCTGGGTCCAGTCCGACGGTGAACCGCTCCCCGTGCTGGTCCGGTACAGTCCGTGCTGTTCCACCAGCCATCCGTTCATCGGGTCGGTGAAGTGTACGTCCCATAGTTGCCCGCCGGCGGGCCCCACGTGGTAGGGATGCGTCCAAGTCACGCCTCCGTCGGTCGTGCGCGTGTACCAAGTGTCCTGCCCGACGGCCCAGCCCGTGAGCCCGTCATCCAGGAACTGAACGCGGTAGAGCAGATCCTTCAAGTTCGGGCCCGTGTCCTGGAAGTTCCAGGTGTAGCTGGTGCCGTTCCACACGCCGTGACGGATTCGACCTCCGTCCTCGACCGTCCAGACGGTGTTCCCGTCCTTGGTGAACGCGTCAAAAATCGTCCCCGCATGGCGCAGACCGAACTGCTGAGCTAGCGCCGGGGCGTCAAGAAACCCGACGAGAACCAGCAGCGAGGCAGCGAGGCAGAGGCAGCGAGGCAGCGAGGAACTAGAACCGAGGCGGGGCGCGAGTTGTCCAGCATTCTCTCTCTCCGTTGCGCGCTGTGGGTCAGGGAAGTCGAGCCGAAGCGGTCGGGCCTCGCGCGCATGCAGGCCAAACCACTCGCGAGAGCCACCTCGACGTGGCAACCGCGACCGATCCTGACGCTACCCCCGCAACACCGTGACGTGTCGGTAAATCCGGAAGAAGGGGTGGCTGGTCGCGGAGCGCGACGAAGGCCAAGGCGGGACAGGGACTTCCGTCCCGCTACCCCTGTGGTGGTCGGCTCGAACCTACCAGCAGATGGACGCCTTGTCTCGCGAGGAACCCGCGTCTCGCGCGTGCCCGATCTGCGCGAATGCGAGGCCTGGGCCGCGTGGCGCGGTCGGTTTGCCGGCGGCGCACGCGACCGATATCCTCCCCCGCTCGATGGCCGCGCTGACCCTCCTCTTCCTGGCTTTCCTGTGGCAGGGCCCGCCGCCTGTGCCGGAGGCCGCGGACGACTTCGTGGTCGCGCGCGCGGGCGATCTCGAGTTGCGCTGGAGCGAGCTCGACGCGCTGCTGCTCGCGCGCCACGGGCAAACCGACACAGGCCGCGAGTCGCTGCACCACCTGGCCGAGACGCTCACGGTGCAGGCTGCCGCGAAGGAAGCGCGCATCGCGATCTCCGAGGCGAGCGTCGACGCGCGCGAGTCGGAGCTCGAGGGGCAGGTGCGCTCGGGCGGCGGCTCGCTCGACGAGTACCTGCGCAACGCGAACCTCTCGCGCCCCGAGTTCCGCTACTTCCTCGAGGTCGGGATGGAGCAGGAGGAGCTCACGCGCCGCGCGCTCGGCCTGGGCGCGGGCGCGAGCGTCAATCCCGACCAGACACGGCTTTGGATCCAGGAGGAGCTCACCAACCGCGAGGCGAAGGAGTTCCCCGCGCCCTGGTCGGACGGTGTCGTGTGGAGCGCGAAGGGCGTCACGATCCGCGTCGGGGACTACGCGCACTACCTGCGCAGGCGCCTGCCCTCCGACGAGCTGCACCAGGACTGCTTTCAGTACTTGCTCTACGAGAAAGTGCGCGCGCGCCTGCCCGACGTGACGCAGTCGAAGGTCGACGAATATGTGCAGCAGGAGATCGAGCGCCGCCGGCGCGAGGCGCTGCTCAACCCCAAGAACAAGGGCCTGCCCTTCGAGCGTCTGCTCGCGGCGCAGGGGCTGACGCTCGAGTCGCTCGCGCGCGACCCCGCGCTGATCGTCTCGGCGCTCTCGAAGCTGTGGGTCGACCGCGCGTACGACGCCGAGACGCTCAAGCGCACGTACCAGAACGAGCGGCCGCACTTCGACGACCTCTACGGCGAGGCGATCGACACCTCGCTGATCTTCCTGCGCGCCGCGCAGTTCAAGAACGAGTTCCAAAAGCGCACGTTCGACGAGGCGCAGGCGCAGCTGCGCGCGCTGGGCGAGAAGATCCAGTCGCTGGCGGACTTCCAGAAGGCCGCGCGCGCGCAATCCGAGGACCCCAAGTCCAAGGAGTCCGACGGCTCGCTCGGCTGGCTGACTTCGAGCAGCGCCGGCGCCCCCCCGGAGGTGCGCGCCGAGATCAAGAAGCGCATCGCGCACGCCCCCACGCCCGACGAGCTCGCCGGCGAGGGCCTCGTGGGCCCGCTGCGGACCTCGACCGGCTGCGTGCTACTCTGGCTCGGCCCGCGGCGGCCGGCGCCGGCGTGGGACAAGATGGCGGCATTCGTACAGCTCGAGCTGCGCAAGCGCTTCCTCGACGAGGCGCTGCCGCCCGAGAGCGTGACCTACAACATCGGGATCCAGGGAAAGTAGTGCGGCGATGCTGATCGGCAAGGTGGTGGGCAGCGTGGTGGCGACGCGCAAGGACGAGAAGATGCAGAACCAGAAGCTGCTGCTCGTCCAGGTGCACGACCAGCAGAACAAGCCCAAGGAGCAGTACGTCGTGGCCGTGGATTCGGTCGGCGCGGGCCTGGACGAAATGGTGCTCTACGCCACCGGTTCGAGCGCACGCCAGACGACGCTGACCGAGAACAAGCCCTGCGACGCGGTGATCATGGCCGTCGTCGACTCCTGGGACCTCGGCGGCGACAACGTCTACGAGAAGTGGGCCAGCTGAGATGTACCTCGCGCGCGTGATCGGTCGCCTCGTCGCGACGCGGCGCTACCCGGGCCTCGAGGGCGTCGCGCTGCAGCTCGTGCAACCGCTCGACGAGTACGGCGAGGACATGGGCGACACGCTCGTCGCGGCCTCGGTCGTCTCGACCGGCCCGGGCGATCTGGTGCACTTCGTCGACGGCCGCGAAGGCGCGCTCGCCTGTCCGGTGACCTTCGTGCCCGTGGACGCCGCGATCATCGGCTTCGTCGAGCAGGCCTACGCCAACGGCGTGTTCCTCGGCCGCGCAGAGGAAGCGAGCGCCTGATGTTCCTCGCGCAAGTCGTCGGAACGGTGGTCTCGCCGGTGCAGATCCCGATCCTCGAGCGCCAGAAGCTCCTGCTCCTGCGCCCGGTCGGCCCCGACGGCAAGCCCAGCGGCAAGACGCGCATCGGCATCGACCGCGCGCAGGCCGGCGTGGGCGACCGCGTGCTCGTGATCGACGAGGGCAACTCGGGCCGGCAGATCATGGGCGATCCCAAGGGTGCGGTGAAGACGATCGTCGTCGGCATCGTGGACTACGTCGAGGCGCACGGCGTGCTCGCCTACGACGCGCAACGGAGGGATTGAGATGTCGCTCGAAGAGCTCGCCCACTCCCGCGGCTGGTCCGACGAGATCGCGCGCCTGCGCCACTCGATCTGCGAGATCGGCAAGCTGTGCTACGCCAAGGGCTTCATCGTCGGCGCCGACGGCAACATCTCCGCGCGCACGAGCGACGGCACGGTGCTGATCACGCCCGCCGGCGCGATGAAGGGCTTCCTGCAGCCCGAGCAGCTCGCGCACGTCGACATGCAGGGCCGCGTGATCGACAATGGCCCGCGCTGCTCGACCGAGACCGGCATCCACCTCGTCAGCTACCGCGAGCGCCCGGATGTGCAGGCCGTGCTGCACTGCCACCCGCCGCACGCGGTCGCGCTCACGCTCGCGGGGATCGACATGCAGATCCCGGTCATCCCCGAGATCATCGTCACCATCGGCGGGATTCCGACGGCGCCCTTCGGCACGCCGGGCACCGACGAGCTGCCCGAGTCGATCCGCGCGATCGTGAAGTGCTCCGACACGGTCGTGATGCAGAACCACGGCTCGGTGACGCTCGGATCGAACCTGCTGGATGCCTTCAAGAAGCTCGACATGCTCGAGCACACGGCCAAGATCCTCTGGCTCGCCCACTGCGTCGGGACCGTCAAGCCGCTCGCGCCCGAGGAGGTCGCGAAGCTGCTCGACACGCGCCGGAAGCTCGGGATCCGCAGCGTCAACACGCTCGAGAACCAGTGCGGCGTGAAGAAACCGTGAGACCGCACCGGATCTACGTCGATGCTTCGGTGATCGGCGGCTGCCTCGATCCGGAGTTCTCCAAGTGGTCCAACGCGCTGCTCGAGCGCGCGCGGCGCGAGAAGCTCGTGCTGCTCATGAGCGAGATCGTGATGCGCGAACTCGCTTCAGCCCCGCCGGAGGTGCTCGGTGTGCTCGACGGCCTGCCGTGGTCGAACCTCGAGCACGCGCCCTTCACCGCGGAAGCCGCGGCGCTGGCCGAGGCCTACGTCGAAGAGCAGGTCCTCGGCCGGCGCAGCCCGAACGACGCGGCGCACGTCGCCGCCGCCAGCACCGCGCGCGCGGACGCGATTGCTTCGTGGAACTTCGAACAGATCGTGCAGCTCGAGCGGATCAAGGGCTACCAACGAGTGAACCTCCTGCGCGGCTACGGCATGGTCACGATCCTCTCGCCGCGCGACCTCGCCGAGACGGACGCGAGAGAGACCCCGACGGACCAGGGCTTCGACAGCCGCGCACACCTGGACCGCGTGCGGGTGGGGATCTTCGCGGAGATCGAGCAGCTGACGCCGGCGCTGCGGATCCGGTACTTCCGCAAGGCGGCCGAGACGGGTCCCTGCGCCGATTGGTGGAAGACGCTCCGCGAAGAGAGCGCCCGGCGCCACGGTGAAAAGAACCTGGGCTGATCTCGCCCTCGGCGACGCTGCGCTTCGACAAGCCCTGATCCCGCTTTCCTGCAACCGCGAAGCCCCGAGGGAGGTACAGGAACCCCGTGACGAGCTTCGCGATGGTCCACCCCCAGGGCGACAGCCCGCTCGAAGGCCGCATGGCGGCCGAGATCCCGCGCCTGCGCGCCTACGTCGCGCGGCTGCTCGGGGTGCGCACGACCAGCCCCGACGCCGAGGACGCGCTGCAGGAGGTGCTCGCGCGCGCCTGGCGCTACCGCGCGAGCTTCGAGGAAGAGCGCGCGCTCGGGCCCTGGCTGCGGCGCGCGGCGCTGCGCGTGGTGCTCGACCGGCGCGACGCACGCGAGCGCGCTCCGCGGGTCGCGGAGCTCGATCCCGACCAGGTCGCGGCGCGCACGAGCCCGGACCTCCCGGCGCAGCGCGAGCAACTCGAGCGCATGCTCGCGCCGCTCTCCCCCATCGAGCGCGAGTCGCTCTTGCGCTTCCACCAGCGCGGCGAGTCGGTGGCGGAGATCGCCGCGGCCATGCAGCTCGCCGAAGGCACGGTCAAGTCGCACCTGTGGCGCGCGCGCCGGCGCATCGCCGAGCGCGGGAGGGAGCGATGAGCGAGCGCTTCTGGATGAGCGTACAGACGGCCCTCGACGAGCGGCGTGATCCGCTCGGCGACGCGCAGGTGCGCGAGTGGCTGTTCGAGCATCCCGAGGATGCGCTCGAGGTGTGCGAGTTGCGCGCCGCGCTCGAGCAGTTTGAAAGGGCAGACATTCCGCTGCGCGCGCGGCGCAGATCGCTCGCGTTGCCGCTCGCGGCGGCGGCGGCCCTCGCGCTGATCGCGCTCGGCGCGTGGAACGTGCTGCGACCGCGCCCGCAAGCGACGCCCGCGCTGACGGCGGCGCAGGAGCTCGAGCTGCACCCGGTCGTCGCGCGTCCGGACCTCGGCAGCGTGCAGAGCTGGGAGCTCGTCAGCGCGTGCACGACGAGCGAGGGCACGATCACGGTTCGCGCGAGCGAGGGTCGTGTCGAGACGGAGAACGACTTCGCCCATCGCGCGGGCGAACTCGCGCGGGCCGAAGCGCCCGTACATCACGAAGAAAGCTGGAACCCGCAATGATCGCTGCACTCCTGGCCGTGTGCCTTTCGCTGGGAGTATCGTCTCTCCAGCAGCCGCCCGAGGTGATCGACCGTCGTCCGAACACGAGTCCGGAGGTCCTGCAGGTGATCGAGCTGCGCGACCTGCTCGCCTGCATCGAACCGGACGCGGGTTCCGGGGACGGCGCGCTGTCGAATTCGGAAGTGGCGCGTGCCGCGCGCGCCAAGGCGGTCGCGTACCTGACCGATTTCATCACGCACAACATCGTGCCGCCGCTCACGGGTGCGCAGCAGTCGCTGCGCATCACCCCCAGCGGCACGCTCGTGCTGCACGGGGTCCCGGCTCAGCAGGAGTGGGTGCAGTCGCTGCTCGAGCTCAATCGCAGCCGAGAGAACGTCGTGCTCGAAGCGACGACCTTTATCGAGGGACCGAAGGGTTCGTTCCAGCGCATGGGCATCGCCGGGAGCGCGACGCCGACCGTGCTGGAAGCAAAGGACCTCGATCGCTTCCGCGCCCTGGGCAAGGACGACCCGCAGTTCCAGGTCATCGCCGCGCCTCGCATGCTCGTCTATCCCCTGGGCGCGAGCTCGGCCACCGTGGGTGAGTTCATCACCTACGTGAAGAGCTGGAAGCTCGAGACGGTGGAGCCGGGCGAAGTGAAGCTGCCGGTTCCCCAGATCGAGCACGCGTTCCACGGCCTCGAACTCGTGGCCCGGACGGTGCTGCTCGACGCGCAACGGGTGGTGCTCGACCTCGACGCCTCGAACAGCGTCGTCCAGCGGCCGATTCCGACCCAGACGGTGAAGCTCGATCCCTCGATCACACAGGTGCTCACCGTCGCGACGCCGCAGATCGAGAAGAAGTCGATCCAGGCGCGCTGCACGCTCGGCCCCGACGCGCTGGTCGCCTTCTCTTGCCCGGTCGCGGGCAAGGACGAGCGCGAGCTGCTGATCCTCGTCAGCGCGCACGCGCAGAAGGCCTCCGACCTGAAAGCGACTCCGGGCGAGGTCATGACCACCGGCGCGAAGAAGGAGCCTGCGCCCGAGCCGCCGAAGTAGCCGCTGCTCAGTCGAGCAGCTTCTGCGCGCGCAGTTCCTTGCGCACGGCCTCGCTGTTCTCCTCGGCGAGCTCGCGCACCGAACCGGGGTCGCGCACGCGCACGACGCCGGACCAGATGAGCTTGTCGTCGGCCAGCGAGTACAGGTTGGTCTCGACGCGGTAGGTCTTCTCCATGTAGGTGTAGCCCTCGTCGAAACGCGTCGGCCAGTAGAACGCGGTGCTGTTGTTCTGGTCGCTGAAGTGCAGGAAGATCGGCGAGTACGCCGCCGGGACGTGCTGCTCGAGCTTGTCCACCTCGACCACACGCATCACGAGCGCGCTCTCGAAGCCCTTGGCGCGCGCGGCCTGCGCGGCCGTCTTGGGGTCGGCGAAATCGCTCGCGGCGAGCACCGAGTAGGACGGCGTCGCGTTCTGCGGACCGAGGTCGCGCACGAGCACGTCCTCGGCGACGCGCCGGAAGCTCTCCTCGCTGCTGCTGGCGAAGACGAGCGTCTTGCGCATGCGGAAGTCGCTCGCCTGCGGGTCGCGCCAGCTGTCAGTCACGCTCGGGGCGGAGGCGCAGGAGGCCAGCAGCAGCAGGGCGCTCGTGGCGATCAGGGTGAGAAGCTTCATGGTGACTCCTGCGGGTACGGGTTCAGTCGCGGCGCCGCATCAAGAGGTAGACCAGCGTCATGATCGCGGTCAGCGCGCCGGCGACGTAGGTCATCGCGGCGGCACCGAGGACCTTGTTGACGCCCTGCGCCTCCTCCTGCGTGCTGACGATGCCCGAGCTCGCGAGCACCGCCTTGGCGCGGTTGCTGGCGTCGAACTCGACCGGCAGCGTCACGAGCTGGAAGAGCACGGTCGCGGCGAAGAGCACGATGCCCACGTCCTGCAGGTAGCGCATGCTCGAGAAGAGCGCGCCGGCCATGAAGATCCAGATCCAGGCCGCCGAGCCGAACTTGACCACGGGCACCATCTGCGAGCGCAGGTTGAGCCACAGGTAGGCCTTGACGTGCTGGATCGAGTGTCCGGCCTCGTGCGCCGCGACGGCGATCGAGGAGATCGAGCGGCCGCGGAAGACCTGCGGCGAGAGGCGCAGCGTGCGCGTGCGCGGGTCGTAGTGGTCAGAGAGGAATCCCTGTGTCTCCTCGATCTTGAGCTCGGTCACGCCGCCCGCCGTCGCGACCGCGCGCGCGGCCTCGGCGCCGGTCATGCCCGAGCGCACGCCGACCTGGGCGTACTTGGCGAAGTTGCTCTGCACACGGGCCGAGGCCCACAGGGCAAGCAGCAGCGCCGGTGTGATCAGGATCAATACAGCGGGTCAAAGGTGAGCAGGAAGGCGAACATGGCGACCCCTATACGTCAGCGGCGGCGGATCTTCGAGCGAGACCTAGAAGAGACCCTTCACGAGGCCCTGTTCGTCGACGTCCACGCGCCGGTAGCCCGGATTCTTGCCCAAGCCGGGCATGGTCATGATATCGCCCGCGAAAACGACCACGAAGCCCGCACCCGCCGAGAGGCGCAGCTCGCGCACCGGGAAGCGGTAGCCGCGCGGCCGGCCCTTCTTGGTGGCGTCGTGCGAGAGGCTGTACTGCGACTTCGCGACGCAGATCGGGAGCTTGCCATGGCCCTGCTTCTCCAGTCGCGCGATGTCGGCCTGGGCGCTCTCGGAGAAGTCGACGCCGTCGGCGCCGTAGATGCGCGTCGCCAGGCGTTCGACCTTCGCGGAGAGGCTCTCGGAGAGCTCGTAGATCGGCTTGAACTGCGCTTTGCCCGAGTGCGCCGCGCGGTGCACGGCCTCGGCGAGCTCGCGGCCGCCCTCGCCGCCGCGCGAAAAGACCTCGGACAGGCAGGCCTCGGTCGCGCCGGCCTCGAGCGCGCGCTCGCGCACGAGCGCGATCTCGCGCTCGGTGTCGGTGTGGAAGCGGTTGACGGCCACGATCACCGGCACGCCGAAGGCGCGCACGTTGGCGATCTGCGCCTCGAGGTTCGCGCAGCCCTCGGCCAGGGCATCGAGGTTCTCCTGGCTGAGCTCGGGCGGCATGGGCTTGCCCTGCTTCACCTCGAAGCGGCCCGAGTGCACCTTGAGCGCGCGCACGGTGGCGACCACGACGGCGCAGTCGGGGCTCATGCCCGAGGTGCGGCACTTGATGTCGAAGAACTTCTCCGCGCCCATGTCGGCCGCGAAACCGGCCTCGGTCACGACGTAGTCGAAGAAGCGCGCCGCGACCTGGTCGCCGATCACCGAGGAGTTGCCGTGCGCGATGTTGGCGAAGGGGCCTGTGTGCACGAAAGCCAAGGTCGCCTCGGTGGTCTGCATGATCGTCGGGTGGATGGCCTCGCCCAGCAGGGCCGCCATCGCGCCGGCGCACTCGAGGTCCTCGGCGGTCACCTCGCTGCCGTCGGCGCGTTCGGCGACGACGATGCGGCCCAGACGCGCGCGCAGGTCCTTCAGGTCCTTGGCGAGGCCCAGGATCGCCATCACCTCGGACGCGGGCGTGATCTCGAAGCCGGTCTTGCGCGGCACGCCGTTCTTCGGGCCGCCCAGACCGATCTCGATCTCGCGCAGCGCGCGGTCGTTGACGTCGAGCACGCGCTTCCAGCGCACCGTCTCGGGCACGATGCCGAGCGGGTTGTCGAGCAGGATCGAGGTGTCGATCGCCGCCGCGAGCAGGTTGTTGGCCGCCGCGACCGCGTGGAAGTCGCCGGTGAGGTGCAGGTTGAAGTCCTCCATCGGGACGACCTGGCTCTGGCCGCCGCCCGCGGCGCCGCCCTTGATGCCGAAGACCGGCCCCATCGACGGTTGGCGGATCGTGCACACGGCCTTCTGGCCGATGCGGTTCAGCGCCAGCGAGAGGCCGATCGTGTGCACGGTCTTGCCCTCCCCCGCCGGGGTGGGTGTGATCGCGGTCACCAGCACGTAGCGCGCGCGCTGCGCGCGCGGCTTGGCCGGCTGGGCGTCGATGCGCAGCTTCGCTCGGGTGTGGCCGTAGGGGATCAGGCTCTCGACCGGGATCCCAAAGCGCGCAGCCAGTTCGGGGAGGGGACGCAGGGGCACTGCACGGGCGATGGCGAGGTCGGATTCCACGATTTGAGCCAGTCTAGGGATTCCCCGGGGCGGACGCCCCTACGCACAACCTCCAGCCCCTCCGATCTCACGAAAGGGTAAGATTGGTTTTGAACCCTCCCGTGTGACACTGTCGGCCTCCGACGGCTCGAAGCGCGCCATGACCGCCCAACCTGACCTGCTCAAGATCGGCGAATTCGCCCGCCTGGCGGAGACGAACCTGCGCACGCTGCGCTACTACGAGGAGCTCGGCCTGCTGAGCCCCTCGCACCGCAGCCAGGGGGGCTTCCGCTACTACCGGCGCACCGACGTCAATCGGGTGCACCTGATCCGCGACTTGCAGGAGCTCGGGCTGCAGCTCGAGCGCATCCGCGAGCTGATTTCGATGCGCGCGAGCGGCGAGCCCGGCACGCAGTTCTTCGCCCGCGTGCGCCAGGCGCTCTCCGAGCAGGACCGCATGCTCGCCGAGCGCGAGCGCTCGATCGTGGAGCAGCGCGCGCGCATCCAGGACTCGCTTACGAAGTTGACGGAATGCCAGGGCTGCGCGAATTCCCCCTGCGCCCAGAACAACCACTGCGAGCCCTGCTCCACCAGCGGGGAAGATCTGCCCGACCATCTGAGCGCGCTGTACCAGTGAGCTCCTGGCCGTGGGGACCGGTTTCCGGTCCAGTCCGCGCCGCGCTTGCTATCGTCGAATAGAGTTTCCAGGAAACCCATGGCCGAACGGATCGCCACCTACCGCACACGGGCGCGCGGAATCCCCCGCTCCGCGCACGAGATCGAGGGACCCGACGGGCGCCTGGGCGTCCTCTCCATCGAGCGCAACGCCGCCGGGATGATCGTCCGCGGCCGCTTCCAGCCCGAAAAGGGTGAGGTGCTCTCGATCCGGCGCGAGCCGGGCATCCTGCGCAGCCAGTATTCGCTCTGGACCGAGGGCCGCGAGTGGCTCGGCTCCTCGCTGCGCCCGGGCTTCGTGAAGCGCGAGATCGCGCTCTCGACGGGCAGCAAGTCCTTCCGGCTCCTGCCGACGGCGAATTTCGGCCGCGGCTGGCGCATGCTGGCGCCCAAGACCGGCGAGATGGCCCGCATCGTGCCCGAGGGCTTCGGCCGCTCGCGCATCGAGGTCTTCCGCAAGGTCGATACCGAACTCCTGATCTTCGCCTACTTCCTCGCCGCGCAAGTCGCGCAGGAGAGCTGGTGGCCCGCGCGGGCCGACGAAGGCGAGTCCGAGACGATTCCGACCGCTTCCAAGGCTTGATGGCCTCCTGGCCGTCCCGCAAGCGGAATCCGGGCTAGCCTGAAGCTAACCTGACACGTTCCGGGAAGCCCATCCAGGGATCCACGTCCAACGCGCGGAACCGAGCCGACCCTTCTGAACGTCCTCGTCCTGTTCAACGGCCGAGGCCCCCACGACCCACATGAAACCGATCGCAGTCCTCCTCCTCGTACTGGCCGCCGTAGGCGCCCTCATCTTCGGCCTCGTGACCCTCGGCGGCGGCAAGGGCACGCCCACGCCCAACGTGGTCCCGGAAGCGACCCCCGAGTCCGCCAAGCCCACCCCCAAGCCCGCAGAGATCGAGAAGGGCGATTCCGGCTCGACGCGCAAGGCGGACCCGGTCGAACCCACGGCCGAGCGCAACGAGGTGGGCAATTTCGTCTACGCCAACGAAGTGCGCGTGCTGGTCGTCAACGACAAGCACGCCCCGGTTGCGGACGTCGAGGTGACGCTCACCACGCTGAGCTCGACCGACATCTTCACCTCCTTCGTCGACAGCGCGGACCAGGCCTACCAGGTCGGCCCGCTGCGCACCGGCCCCGACGGCCGCGTCAGCTTCCAAGGCATCCAGCCGCGCCACAACGGCTACACGCTGGTCTGCGTGCACCCTGACTACGCCCGGCAAGAGCGCGCGACGGTCCCGATCGAGCAGGACGGCGTCATCGAGGAGCCGCCGATCGTGCTGACGACCGGCGCCACGCTGCAGGGTCTGATCACCGACGAGCAGGGTGGCGCGATCGCCGGCGCGAACCTCGTGCTCGAGGGCCTGCTCGCGTCCGTGCAGGAGTCCCGTGCGCCCGACCGCCTCGTCGGCGTGAGCGACGCCTCCGGCAAGTACACGCTCCCGAACATCCCGCGCGGGGCCATGCGCAATCTGACGATCAACGCACCCGGCTTCGGCCGCATGGTCGTGACGCAGCTCTCCTTCCCCACCGTGGCGCCCGTCACGCGCAACTTCACGCTCAAGGTGGCCGAGATGATCACCGGCCGCGTGGTCGGCCTGGCCGGCGAAGCGCTGCCCAAGGTCAAGCTGGTGGCGCTCGGCGTCAGCGGCTCGATGCAGAACGCGCGCGACGAGACCGTCAGCGACGAACGCGGCGAGTTCCGCTTCGAAAGCCTCGCGCCCGGCGACTTCAACGTGATCGCCGCGCTCAAGGGCTGGCGCTTCCAGCCCCAGAACCGGATCCACACGAACACCGCCAACCTGACCTTCGAGGGCTCGCGCATGTCGAGCGTCTGCGGTCAGGTCGTCGACGCCGCGACCGGGGCTGCGATCACGAACTTCAGCGCGCAGCTGCGCAACTTCAACGACGTGGTCAGCCCGACCTCGCCGATCCCCGACAGCAAGGCCAACTTCAGCGATGCGGGCGGCAACTTCTGTCTGGAAGGCGTCGAGATCGGAAACTACGTGGTCGAGGCCTGGGCCGAGGGCTACGCCCCGACGCGCTCGCCGAACTTCACCGTGACGCAGGACCGCAACGTCGAGCACATCGCTGTGCGCCTCACGCGCGGCGGGTCGATCAGCGGACGCCTGGTCGACAGCGACAACAAGCCGATCGCCAAGGCGCGCGTGCGCACCAAGCCCAACGACTGGGGCGAGGACGAGTTCTCGACCTCCATCGAGGACATCTACCCCTCGAACGTCACGCAACGCGAGGTGCGCACCGGCTCCGACGGCAGCTTCTCGCTGACCGGACTCGCGCCGGACACCTACCAGCTGATCATCGAGGGCTCGGGCTTCTCGCGCAGCTCGAAGGCCGACATCGCGGTCACCGAGGGCACGAACAACAACCTGAGCGAGCTCGTGATGCAGAGCGGCGGCTCGCTGCTCGGCACGGTCTACGACGCGACCGGCAAGGGCGTCTCCGGCGCCAGCGTCGTCGCGGTCTCCGCCGACAACGGCGCGCCGCGCCAGTACACGACCAAGTCCGGCGCCGACGGCAAGTTCTCGCTGCGCAACATCGCGCAGGGTCGCTACCGCGTGCGCCCCAGCCCGGCCGCGGGCCCGGACGTGAACCCGCTCGAGCAGATGCGCATCGGCGGCGACGCCGAGAAGCAGATCACGATCATCGACCGGCAGGAGTCGACGATCGACCTGACGCTGCCCGTCAGCGCACCGCCGCCCGCGCCGCCGGTCGAGGAAGCACCCGTCCCGCTGCCGCCCGGCGGCGGCCGGCCGCCCTCCGGCAAGCGCCCCTGATGCACGCCGCCGCCCGCCTCGCGCGGGCGGCGCGCGTTTGGGGCCGTTGACGGGCGCCACACGGCATCGGCAGACTGCGGCCATGCCCGCCCCCGGCGCCGCGCACGCGAACGGACCTGCCGCTCGTACCTCCGCGCGCGCCGCGTGGAAGAGCGCGCTCGAGTCGCAGCTGGGTTGCGAGGTGCGCCTCGTGCCGACGCGCTCACGCCGACGTCCGCTGCAGTTGCGCGTGCTGCGACGCGCGCGGCCCGAGCGCGGGATCGAGGAGCTGATCGAATTGCGCCTGCACGCGCTCTTCGACGAGGCGCCGGACGACCTGCGGCGCGCCGTCGCCGACTGGGTGCGCTCGGGCGCGCGCGCGCGCCCGGCCTGCAAGGCGATCGACGTGTGGATCAAGGAGGGCCTCGAGCGCCTGCCCGCGCCGCCGACGCGCCCCGAGCGCCTGCGCGCGCGGGAACACGCACGACCTCGCGGAGATCGCCGAGGAGCTGCGCCTGGAGCACTTCGCGGCGGAGTTCCCCTCGCGCGAGTCGCTCCCGCCGCTCACCTGGGGCCGTCAGTCGATCGGGCGCGCACGGCGTTCGCTGCGCCTGGGCAGCTGCGATCCCGACGGCCGCCTGGTGCGCATCCATCCCGTGCTCGACCAGCCGCTCGTGCCGCGTTCTTTCGTGCGCTTCGTGCTGCACCACGAGCTGCTGCACGCGCTGATCCCGCCGCGCCAGGCGCGCGACGGCCGCTGGACGCACCACGGCGCGGACTTCCGCGCCCGCGAACGCGCCTATCCCGGCTACGCGAGCGCGCGCGCCTGGGAGCGCGCGAACATGAACAGCCTGCTGCGCTCCGCGCGCCGCGGGCTGCCGATGGGCACACTCGCCCCGCGGCTCTCGCGCACGAGCGTGCTCGGCCTCGCCGCGCGCTTCGTGCAGCGCGCGCTCTTCCCGGCCTGAGCCTCAGCGCCGCGGATCGCTCGGCAGCGCGATGCCGGAAAAGCGCGTGCGACCGGCGTCGGAGAAGAGCCCGAAGGCTCCGTGCGCGGCCTGCTCCCCGAGCTCCAGGCGCAGGCGTTCCTCGCCTCCGGCGCGCACGCGCAGGCTGCCCGAGTCGGAGATCTGCGCGGCGAGTTCCACGCTCGCGCCCGCGGGACCGTCGGCAGCGGCGAGCGTCTTCCAACCCGCGCTCGTGCGCTGCACGAGCTCGAGCCTGCCGCCGGGGCGGCGGTACAGCGCGAGGAAGTCCGAGGTCGAGCGGAAGGCCAGCACGAGACCGGCGCTGCCGCTCTCTTCGTGCAGCGTCGCCTGGATCTGGCCGCCGTGCTCGTAGACCGCGCGCGTGCGCACCAGCGCCACGACGCCCGACTCGCCGACGAGGTCCGCGCCGCGCGAGTCCCAGTGGATCCACTCGATCTGCCAGGTCGTCCTCAAGCTGGCGAGCCAGCGGTTCACCGCATCGCGCGCGGCGGCGCGATCCGCGCCGAAGAGCGCGCGCACGAGTTCGGCGCCGCGCAGCTCGCCCGACCAGATGCGCGGCTCGAGCGCGCGGAAGCGGCGCGTGAGCTCGGCATCGGGGCCCGAGAGCAGGTAGTGCACGGCGGCCCACGAGGTCGGCTTGCCCGCGCCCGCGGAGCCTTCGACGACCGCGCACACGTCGTAGGTTCCCGCGCGGCCCTGCTCGGACATGCGCGGGATGTCGAGCTCGAGGCCGAGCACGTCGTCCTCGCCGGTCTCGAGCGTCGCGCCGTCCCAGTGGTGGTAGCCGAACTGCTCCGCGAGGCCCTCGTTGTACCAGTCGGGCGCGCGGCCCTGGTTGTGCATCACCGAGAGGAACTGGAACTGGTGCGTGAGCTCGTGCAGGAAGAGGTGGCGCGTAAAACTCTCCGAGGGCTGGCGCCAGAAGTACGCGACGCTCGTGCCGGTCCAGTAGATGCCGCCCGAGGCGAGCGAGGGCTCGGGGATGCCGTCGGAAAGACCGCCCTGGTGGTAGCCCTCGACCGTGGGCCAGAAGCGCACCTCGAGCTTGCCCTCGTGCGCGGGCTGCGCGCCGAAGTAGCGCTCGAGTTGCGCGTAGAGCGCTTCGGCGAGCGCGAGGTACTCAGCGCTCGCGTCGAAGGGTGGATAGGCGACGAGGTGATAGTGCTCCGACTCGGCGACGACGGGGGCGGGCGCGGGCGCCGCAGTCTGCGCAAGCGGCGCGAGCAGCAGCAGCAGCGCGCCGAGCATGGCCCGTTCAGCGGCCGGCGTACTTCGACTTGCCCTCGACGACCGAGCCGCCGGTGAGGCAGGTGCCGAGCACGTTGCCGCCCATGTTCTCGAGCATGTTGTAGGTCTGCTCGACGACGTGGCGCGGCGTCGAGCCCAGGCGCACGACCATCAGCACGCCGTCGGAGACCGAGCCGAGCAGCGCGGCGTCGCTGATCGTCAGCGCCTCGGGCGTGTCGATCAGGATGTAGCTGTAGCGCTGCTTGCAGGCGCCGATCAGCGTGCGCATGCGGTCCGAGCCGATCAGCTCGGTCGAGTTGACGGGCAGCTCGCCCGCGGCGAGCAGCGAGACGTTGGGCACGCTGGTGGTGCGGATCGCGCGGTCCATGCCGACGCGGCCGCCGAGCAGCTCTGAGAGGCCGGCGCGGTGCGGCAGGCCGAGGTAGTCCTCGAGCGCGGGCGCGTGCAGGTCGGCGTCGATCATCAGCACGTGTGTTCCGGGCACTTCCGCGAGCGCCAGTGCAAGGTTGATCGTCGCGACGCTCTTGCCCTCGCCGCGCACGGCGCTGGCCATCACGATCGAACGCGGCGCGCCGTCGGGGTTGAGCGCCTGGATCGAGTTGCGCAGCGCGCGGAACTGCTCCGCGATGCGCGAACGCGGCGCGAGCGCCATCGCGATCTCTTCGCGGCGGATCGGGACCACGCGCGCCTCGTCGGGATCGGCGGGCTGCAGGGGGCCGGCGGGCGGAATCTGTCCGGAAGCGCTCATCGGAGTGGAGATCTACCTTTTCGGCCCGCTCGGGACCAAGCCCCAAGCGGAAAGCGGGGGTCCGAAGCCCTCACCAGCGCCCGACTTCGCGTTCGGAGCGCCCGAGCGGACGCGCGGCGCCCTCCCGTGGCGGCGGCCAGCGCCCCGGGCGCAGTTGCGCGCGCAGGCCGGCATCGGCGAGCTGCCGAGCGCGTTCGCGCACCGCCGAGGCGAGGTTTTCGAGCGCCGCGTCCGCGCCCTGCTCGGCGAGCGCGCGCGCAGCCTCGTCGAGCGCCGCCATCCGATCCTCGAGCGCGAGCTTCGCTCCCAGCGCCTCGACGAGCTTCGCGCGCACCTCGGCACCGCGTCCGCCGGCCGACTGCGAGGCGAGCGCGAGCAGAGCCTCGGCCGTGCGCGGCCCCTGTTCGACGAGCTGCGCGAGCCACTCCAGCTCGGCGGGCGCGGGCGTGAGGCCCGCGACGAGCGCCGCGGCGCTTGCGTGCGCGCGCTGCGCCTCGCTTGCGCGCGGCAGCGCGTCGGCGAGCGTGCGGGCGGAGAGCGGGTCGCGCGCGGAGAGCTCGGCGAGCGTGTCGCACAGCGCCGCGAAGCTCTCGGGCGCCCTGTCCGCGAACAACGCGCGCGCTCCCGCGAGCCCCGCCTCGCGCGCGCCGCGCTCCCAGGCGATCTCGACCAGCAGCGCGCGCGTCCGCGGTGCAAGCGCCGAGCCACGCGCCTCGAGCCCGTTCCACGCCTCCGGCCAGGGGAGCGCGAGACCGGTCCACAGCGAGCGCAGCTCCGCACGCCGCCGCGCGTCGGTCGCCCAGTCGAGCAGCGCGAGCGCATCCGCGGGCGGCGCGAGCGCATCGGCGGGCGCGCGGCTCGCCGTCCCCGCCAGGGCCGCGCGCACGCGCAGCGCCTGGATCGCGAGCGGCGCGGGTGTCGCGGCTGAGGCGAGCAGTGCGTCGGCCGCGGCGAGCGCCTCGGGGAAGGAACGGCCCTGGCCCTCGAGCACCGCGAGCCGCAACCAGCGTTCGCGCGGCGCGGCCTGGTCGAAACCCTCGAGCGCGAGCGGGCCGAGCGTCTCGCCCGCGGGCGAACTCGGGCCCGCCGCGCTGAGCGCGCGCGCGAGGCGGCTCGCGCGCTCCAGCGCGGCCGCGTCGCGTTCATCCGCGCACAGCGCCGCGAGCCTGGCGTAGAGCGCGCGCTGCCGCGCGGGATCCGCGAGGGCCACAGCCACGCGCCCGCGGCCGGCCGCGACGAGCAGACCTTCGAGCGCGCTCTCGTCGCCGCCGAGCCAGCGCTGCTCGAGGAAGGCGAGACCCGCCGGCCAGCCCGTTCCCGAGAGGGCGCGCGCGTTTGCCGCACGCTCCTCCGCGGGGAGTTCCGGATCCGCCGCGCCGAGCACGAAGCCCGTCGTGAACTCGAGCGCGCTCGCCCGCGGCGCCGTCCGCGGCGCGTAGACGATCCAGGGCCGCGCCTCGTCCCCCGGTGTGAAGCCGTACGCGCGCAGACTCAGCCCGCGCGCGGCCCCGCCCTCGAGCAGGATCTCGCTGATCGTGCCCTCGAGCGGCGCGGCCGCTGTGGACGGAGCGCGGCTCTCCCGCGCGCGCGGATCGAGCACCAGCGGCGGCACGACGCTCGCGCGGCGCACCACCAGATCGAGCCAGGCGTCGGTCGCAAGGCCGTTCTCCTGCGCGTCGAGCGCCAGGCGCTCGGGCGCGCGCGAGCGCAGCTCGAAGAGCCAGTCGAGCGCTTCCCCCGCGTCGCCCTCCGCCCCCGGATCCCACTCGAGGATCTGCTCGCGCAGCGCCTCGCGACCGAGCTGCGACGCGGCGGGTTCGCGCCCCAGCGCGAGCCGCGCCGCGAGCCCGACGAGGTGCGGCTCTCCGCCGATTGCGCGCGCGAGGCGTTCGCGCAGCTCCGCATCGCCGCTCGCGGCGCGCGCGGCGAGCTCGGCCGCGTCGCGCTCTTCCAGATGGGTCGCGAGCCAGCGCTGTGCGCGCTCGCGCTCGGCCCCGTCGGCCGAGGCCGCGCGCACGAGCCAGTCCCCGAGCGCCCCGTCGAGGGGCAGGAGAGCGAGGGCGAGGAGGGCGAAGGCCAGCACGAGCAGAGACTAGCGCCAGCGAGCTCCGCGTCCATGGTTCCGCGCGCGGGCGGCTGCTACCCTTCTCCGCGCATGTTCAAGAGGATCCTGATCGCCAACCGCGGCGAGGTCGCGCTGCGCATCGCCCGCACGGCGCGCGCGCTGGGGATCCAGACCGTCGGCGTGTGCTCCAGCGCCGAGCGCGGGGCGAGCTGGCTGCGTCACTTCGACGAGCACGTGTGCCTGGGCGGCCCCGCGCCGCGCGAGAGCTACCTGCGCCCCGACGCGATCGTGCAGGCGGCATTGCAGACCGGCGCGAGCGCGATCCACCCGGGCTGGGGCTTCCTGGCGGAGAACCCGCGCTTCGCCGCACTCTGCGCGCAGCACGGGATCACCTTCGTCGGCCCCTCGGCGGCGCTGATGACGAAGATGGGGCTCAAGTCCCCCGCCAAGGCCGCGATGAAGGCCGCGGGCCTGCCGGTGATCCCCGGTTCGGACGGACTGCTCGAGTCGGCCGAGGAGGCGCAGAAGCTCGCCGACGCGATCGGCTACCCCGTGATCGTCAAGGCCGACGCCGGCGGTGGCGGACGCGGCATGCGCCTGGTGCGCGAGGCGAGTGCGCTGCGCGAAGCGTACGCATCCGCGAGCGCGGAGGCGGCGGCAGCCTTCGGCAACGGCGCCTTGTACCTCGAGAAATACCTCTCCGGCGGCCGCCACATCGAGGTGCAGATCCTCGCCGACCGCTACGGCCGCGCGCTGCACCTCTTCGAACGCGAGTGCTCGATCCAGCGCAACCACCAGAAGCTGATCGAGGAGAGCCCCAGCCCCGCGCTCTCGCCGAAGGAGCGCGAAGAGCTCGGAGCGATGAGCGCGCGCGCCGCCGCGGCGATCGGCTACACGAACGCGGGCACGATCGAGTACCTGAAGAGCGCGGAAGGCCCGCTCTACTTCATGGAGATGAACACGCGCCTGCAGGTCGAGCACCCGGTGACGGAGATGCTGACGGGCCTCGACATCGTCAAGCTGCAGCTCGAGATCGCCGCCAACGAGCCGCTGCGGATCGCGCAGGGCGATGTGAAGTCGAGCGGCCACGCGATCGAGTGCCGCATCAACGCCGAGGATCCCTCGAACGAATTCCGGCCGGCGCCGGGGGTGTTGAAGAGCTTTGCGATCCCTTTCGATCGCGGACCTGGCAACGTGCGCGTCGAGACGTATCTCGAGGCGGGCGACGAGATTCCGCCCTACTACGATTCGTTGATCGCGAAGGTGATCGCGCACGGCAACACGCGCGAGGAGGCGATCGCGACGATGCTGCGCACGCTCGGCGAGTCGAAGGTCGAGGGCGTGCCGACGACGATCCCGCTGCACCTCGCGGTGCTCGCGAGCGCGGAGTTCCGCGATGGGAAGTACGACACGCGCACGATTCCGGGCTGGAAGAGCGCCGCGCGAGCGTAGTGTTCCGCCGCTGGCGCCTTGCAGAGAGAGTGTCAGAGTGAGAACGTGAGGATCTCGCCGAGGTTCGCAGCCCTCGGCAGCGATCGCGGCACTTCCAACCCGTGATGGAACCGCGCTCCGCTGCGACTCTGCTGGGAGTTCTTTCCATGGACATCCACCTGAAGACCCTGCCCTCGATGACGGCCTTTCTGAGCGGGTGCGGTGGACCGTGAGCGCTCGCTCGAATCCCCTGCACCGATTCACAATCCCCGCCGCAGTGCTCGGCGTACTCCTGATCGCCTGTGAGAAACGCGAAGTGGAGCCCGAGTCGGCCAGCGCGGCCGCGCCGGCGGTATCGCTGCAGGTCCAAAGCGCCCCGCCCGTCAGCGCCGCGCTACCGCAGACGTCCTCCGCGCAGGTCGGCTGTTCTCGCACCCTCACACTGGACTATGGCGTCATGTACGACGTGAGCGTCTACGTGGGTGCCGCGACGCGCTGGGTTTCGGATGGGAACCCGCTGTTCGAGGTGGGCAGCTTCGTGCGCCCAGTCTCGATCATGGCCGTCGCGACGTGGAAGGATACGGTCGTTTCGACGACTCATCTCCTCTACTGGAGAGGCATCGGCTCTGCAGAGGGCCTTGGGTCTTCCATCACGGTGCTCGGAGCAGGCTTCTCGGAAGACGCTGGGGTTCCTCCGCGATCGCAGCTGACCCTCGATGTTCGGCCGATCGACGACTGGGGAAAGGTGGGAACGGAGAACGATCTCCTACCGTCCGCTCAACTCGAGTTGAAGGAGTCCCACCCGCTGCAGAATCCCACACCGATGGTCCCGGCGAAGAAGTAGGTGGGAGATCGGGCAACCCACTTGCTCCAGGGTTGCCCGATCAAGCCGGAGCGCTTGACCCTCGCGCAGGAAGCGTGACCCGCGCCGGCGTGGGGCGTGGGTTGCCTTGACACTGCCTGGACGGTCCTCGATCATCCGACCGCGCCATGGCCAAAGTCCCCCTCGCCCCCATCGGCCGTCCGCGCGACGCGTTCCTCGATCCCGCGAGCTACGAGCGCAACGTCGCCGCACTCGCCGCGAAGGAATCCGAACTCGCCGCGCGCCGCGCCAAGGTCGCGCTCGGCTGGGGCCCCGAGTACACCGAGCGCGTGCACGCGAAGGGCAAGCTCACCTCGCGCGAGCGCATCGAGCGCCTCAAGGACCCGCTCACGCCCATCCGCGAGATCGGCACCTTCGTCAACCACGGCCGCCTCTTCGGCAAGCAGGAGTCCCCCGCCGCGGGCGTGGTCACCGCCTTCGTGCGCGTCGAGCAGCGCTGGACGATGGTCATCGCCAACGACAACACCGTCGCCTCGGGCGCCTGGTGGCCGCGCACGCCGGAAAAGATCGAGCGCGCGCAGGAGATGGCGCTGCGCCTGCGCATCCCGGTGATCTACCTCGTCGACTGCAGCGGCCTGTACCTGCCCGAGCAGTCGCTCTCCTTCCCCGGCCGCACCGGTGCGGGCCACATCTTCCAGAAGAACTCGCTGCTCTCGGCCGCGGGCGTGCCGCAGATCGCGGGCGTCTTCGGCGACTGCATCGCGGGCGGCGGCTACATGCCGATCATCTCCGACCGCGTCTACATGACCGAGAGCGCGTACATGGTCATCGCAGGAGCCGCGCTGATCAAAGGTGCGAAGAGCCAGCACCTCTCGAGCCTCGACATCGGCGGGCCCGAGGTGCACGTGGCGCAGTCGGGCTGCGCCGACGTGCGCGTGCCCGACGACGCGACGGCGCTCACCTTGATCCGCGCCGAGATCGCCAAGCTCCCCAGCGGCGGCGAGAGCTTCTACCGCCACGGCGCCGACGCAGCCGCGCCGCAGCAGCCCGCGCGCGAGCTCGGCGGGCTCTTTCCGAGCGACCACCGCATGGGCTACGACGCCGAGGAAGTGCTCGCGCGCCTGGTCGACCACTCGCTCTTCTGGGAGATCTTTCCTGAGCGCGGGCGCGAGCTCGTCACCGGCATCGGGCGCGTCGACGGGCTCTACATGGGCTTCGTGATCAACCGCCAGGGCTTGATGGACGACCCCGAGCACCGCGGGCAGCAGAAGCCGCTCGGAATCCTCTACAAGGAAGGCATCGCGAAGACCGCGGCCTTCTCGCGCGCCTGCAACGACGACGGCATCCCGATCGTGTGGATGCAGGACATCTCGGGCTTCGACATCGGCGTCGAGGCCGAACGCCTCGGACTGCTCGGCTACGGCTCGAGCCTGATCTACACCAACAGCACCAACACGACGCCGATGTTCACCGTGCTGCTGCGCAAGGCCTCGGGTGCGGGCTACTACGCGATGGCGGGCCACCCCTACGAGCCGGTGGTGCAGCTCTCGAGCGTGCTCGCGCGCCAGTCGGTGATGGAAGGCCGCACGCTGGCGATCGCGGCCTTCAATACGAAGCTCGACGACGAGTTCAACATCGCCACGCAGGATCCCTCCGAGCGCGAGAAGATCCAGAAGGGCATGCAGGACACCGAGGCGCGCATCGAGAGCGACATGGATCCCTACAAGGCCGCGGCGCAGATGGACACCGACGAGATCGTGTCCTTCGGCGAGCTGCGCGGCTGGCTGGAGTGCTTCGCGCAGGCGAGCTACCAGTCCAACGGCTACCGGCGCGTCAAGAACCCGCGCATCTGGTCGCTGCACGACCTCGCCGCGCTCTCGGAGCCGCGCGTATGATCTCTCCGGCCGCGCTCGAGCTGGTGCTCGCAGAGGAAGGCGGCCGCCAGCGCCTCTACTCGCCCGCGCTGGGGCTCTTGACGCTCGCGCGTGCGCAGGGCGAGGTGCTCGTCGAGGGCGAGGAGTGCGGTGTGCTGCTGGTGCTCGGCCGCGCGCTCGCGCTGCGCGTGCCTGCCGGCGCCCTCGGGCGCATCGACAACGCGCCGCCCGAGCGGTTGCGCGCGCCCATCGGATTCGGCGAGCTCGTCTACGAACTCGGTGCGCTCGGCGCCGGACTCGCGCGAGCGGGCGCAGCGCCGGAGCTCGCACAGACCGCGAGCGGCCTGGTCTTGCGCTCGCCGCAGACCGGCCGCTTCTACCACCGTTCGAGTCCCAAAGACCCGCCCTTCGCCAAGGCCGGTGACCTGCTGCGCGAGGGCACGCCGGTCGGGTTGATCGAGGTGATGAAGACCTTCACGCATGTCACGCACCGCGCCGCGGGCGGACTGCCTCCGAGCGCACGCTTCCTGCGCTATCTCGTCGCGGACGGGGCCGACGTCAAGAACGGCCAGCCGCTGCTCGAACTCGAACGAGCGTGAGCCCGGACGCAGAGCGGAACGCCCCGGCCAGCCTGCTATCATCGGCCCCGAGCATGGCTGTACGGAAGAAGTCCGGGTTCAGGCGGCGCACGCTGGCGCTCTGCCTCGGACTCGTGTGCTCGCTCGCCGCCGCCGAGGTCGGCCTGCGCGTGCTGCTCTTCTGGGACACGCCCAAGCTGGAGAAGCTCGCGCACAAGCTGCGCCAGCCCGGCTACTACGCCGACATGCGTCGCGACAGCCTGTATTGGAAGCTGCAGCACATCTGGACGCCGCGCGCGCAGCGCCACCCGTTCAAGAAGATCTCGGAGAAGACCGGCTGGACCGGCCCGCTGATCGACCCCCAGACGCTGGTGCAGCGCGATGAAGCGAAGATCGGCGATCGCCGGCCGGTGCTGCTCTACGGCGACTCCTTCGCGGAGTGCGTCACGCCACCCGAGCAGACCTGGCAGGCTTTCCTCGAGCGCTCGCCCGAGGGCCAGACGCACGCGCTGATCAACTTCGGCACCTCGGGCTTCGGCACCGACCAGACGCTGATGATGCTCGAGGCGACGATCGGGCGCTTCGCCGGACGCAACCCGCTGGTGATCTTCTCGATCTTCCTGGACGAGGACCTCGACCGGACGATGCTCGACTTCCGCGGCATGCCCAAGCCGCAGTTCGAGCTCTCGGACGGCCTGCTCGTGTTCCATCCGCTCGAGGAGACCGACGCGAACGTGTGGTGGGAAAAACACCCGCCCGGCGTGCCGAGCTACCTCTGGCGGCTCGTGCGCGGCCCGCACGGACCGCTGAGCGAATCCTGGAGTGCAGCACTCAGCCCGGACGCGTCCGACGCGCAGGTGGTCGCGCTCAATCGCGCGCTGCTCACGCGCATGCACGCGAAGCTCGAAGCGCTGCACATCGAGCACTTCGTGCTCGGCTTCCACGGCCGGATGATGCTCGACAATCCGGTGCCTCACGCCTGGCGCGAGCGCTTCGTGGGAAAGGTCTGCGACGAACTGGGCGTGCACTTCATCTCCTCGAGGCCGTACCTGCTCTCGGCGGTCGGCCGCGACAGCGACCTGATCGGCCAGAGCCTGTTCGTCACGCGCGGCGAGGGCGAAGGCCATTACAACGCGCGTGGCAACGCGGTCGTGCTCGAGGCGATCCGCCAGGGCATTCACGGCCGCTTCGGCCCGGCCGACACCTCGGGCGTCCAAGCAGCGATGCGCCGCCTGGGCGTGCACCCGGACCTGGAGCAGCTGCTCGAGCTCAGCGTGCTCGGCCGGCCTGCGCGGCTGGAGTATCACGGCGCGACGAGCTCGCTCGCGCTGCGCGAGGTCGAGACCGCCAAGCAGCGTGCGCTGGCGCTCTTCCCCGCGCGCGAACAGGCGGCCGAGCTGCGCTGGCAGATCGCGCAAGGCACGCGCTTCAGCGCCGAGTTGCGCGCGATCCCCGGCGGCGAGGAGAACCGCGAGAGCCAGGCCGTGCGCTTCCGCCTGCAGATCGACGGCCAGGACGTGCGCACGCTGGAACTCGCGCCCGGCCAGGAGCCGGTCGCGCTGGCGCAGACGCTCGCGGGGCCGTGCACGCTCACGTTGCGCGTCGAACCGGTCGAAGGGCATCCGAACTCCTGCTGGGCGCGACTGTCCGCGCCGGTGATCGAATGAACCAGGTGCGCGGGGAGAGCGCTTCGAAGGTGCGCGGGAAGCGCTGGCGCACTCGGCTGCTCGCGCTCGCGTGCAGCCTCGCGCTGGCGCTCGTCGGCGCCGAAGCCGGCTTGCGCCTGCTGCTCTACCACGACGTTCCCGGACTGGGCGGGCTCGCGCGCAAGCTGCGCACGCCCGCCTACTACGCCGACGTGTACCGCGAGTCGCTGTTCTGGAAGCTCGCACACCTGTGGTCGCCGCCGGAAGAGCGCCTGCCCTTCCCGCACGCCTCGAAGGTCACCGGCTGGACCGGCTGGCGCATCGACCCGGTCGAGTTCACGACGCCCGAGGAGCCGCGCATCGGCGAGCGCAGACCGGTGCTGCTCTACGGCGACTCCTTCGCCGAGTGCGTGACCGCGCCCGGGCAGGCTTTCCAGGGACTGCTCGAGGACACGCCCGAGGGCAACTCGAACGCGATCGTGAACTTCGGCACCGCCGGCTTCGGCCCGGGACAGGCGCTCCTGATGCTCGAGCGCACGCTCGACCGCTACGCGGAGCGCAAGCCGCTGGTCGTGTTCTCGATCTTCCTCGACGAGGATCCCGAGCGCGCGCTGCTCGACTTCCGCGGCGCGCCCAAGCCGACCTTCACGCTCGAGAACGGCGAGCTCGTGCTCCACCCGCTCGAGCAGATCGATCCGGACCGCTGGCTGGAGGAACACCCGCCCGGCGTGCCGAGCTACCTGTGGCGGCTCGTGCGACGACGCGCGAAGTTCCTGCCCGACTCGACACGCCGCACGCTCGCCGGGCTCCCGACCGACGTGCAGGTGATCCGTCTGACGCGCGCGCTGCTGGCGCGGGCGCACGCGCTGCTCGAGTCGCGCGGCATCGAGCACTGCGTGCTCGGTTTCCACGGCCTGCTGCTGCTCGAGGCCTACGAACCCAACCGCTGGCGCGAGCACTTCGTCGAGCAGGCCTGCCGGCAGCTGGGCATGCACTTCGTGTCCTCGCGGCCCTACCTCGTCGCGGCCGTCGACGGGCAGCTCGGGCGCGCACGAGAGAGCCTGTTCGTGACCTCGGGTCCGCTCGCGGGCCACTACAACGCGCGCGGCAACCGCGCCACACTCGAAGCGCTCCTGCAGGCGATCCACGGCAATTGGGAAACGCCCGACACCTCGGGCGTGCAGGCCGGATTGCGCTCGATCGGACTGGATCCGCGCGATGCACAGACCTTCGAGCTCGACTCGCTCGGACGTCCCGCGCGGCTGCTGTTCCACGGCGACGGCCCCGGACGCTGCCAGCGCGAGGTCGCCGGGAAGGACGGCCTGGGCACGCGCCTGATCGGTCTGCACCCCGAGTTCGAGAAGTCCACGCGCCTGGAGTGGAGGCTCGCCGCGAGCGCGCACTTCTCATCCGACCTCATCGCCGTGCGCTCGAAAGTCGAGGACGAACTGCCCGAGGCGGTACGGCTGCGCTTCCTCGCGGGCGGCGAAGTGCTGCGCTCCTTCGACCTGCGCCCGGGCGATCCGCTGCAGCACATCGAGCTCGACATCCCGGGCCCGTGCGCATTCGTGCTCGAGGTGCTGCCGGTCGAGGGCTACTCGCGCTCGGCCTGGGCGCGCCTCGACCAGCCCGTGCTCCGCTGAGGACGCGGGCGCGCTGCCTCAGCGCTCCTGGTAGTGCAGCGCGACGAGCACGCACGGGCCGCCGGAGATGAGCTCGAGCCCGAGCTCCTTCGCGCGCGCGATCGCCGCGGGGCTCTCCGCGCCCGGCTGCATCCACAGGCGCTTCACGCCCGCGGCCGCGGCCTCCTCGACGAGCTTCTCGGTCACCGCCGGCGGCGTCACGATCGAGAGGCCGTCGATCTTCTCCGGCAGCTCGGAGAGCTTCGCGAAGCTCGGCGCGCCCTCGATCTTCGTCTCGCGCGGGTGGATGCCGAAGACCTTGCGGCCGGCCTGCTGGTACGCGCGCAAGACCTTGTTGCCGTACTTCGCGCGGTCGGCGGACGCGCCCGCGACGGCGAAGACGGAGCCCGCGAGGAACGACTCGATGCGTGAATCCATGCGCGCAGTATAGAATCCGCTCCCGATGCCGGCTCGCACCGCACAAGGGAAGATCGGGCGCATCCTCGCGCTGCTGGACGAGCTCTACCCCGATCCGCCGATCCCGCTCGCGCACCACGACGCGTTCACGCTGCTCGTGGCCGTGCTGCTCTCGGCGCAGACCACCGATGCGCGCGTCAACCTGGTCACGCCCGCGCTCTTTGCGCGCGCGGGCACGCCGGCCGAGCTCGCGCGAGTGTCCGTGGAGGAGATCCACGCGCTGATCCGCACCTGCGGCCTCGCGCCCGCCAAGGCGAAGAACCTCGCCGGGCTCGCGCGAGTGCTGGTCCAGAAGCACGGCGGCGCGGTGCCACAGAGCTTCGAGGAGCTCGAGGAGTTGCCCGGCGTCGGGCACAAGACCGCGAGCGTGGTGATGGCGCAGGCTTTCGGCGTGCCGGCCTTTCCCGTCGACACGCACATCCACCGGCTCGCCGCGCGCTGGGGCCTGTCCGACGGCTCGAACGTGGAGCGCACCGAGCGCGACCTGAAGGCGCTCGTGCCGCGCGAGCGCTGGAACCGCACGCACCTGCAGGTGATCTACTTCGGGCGCGAGCACTGCCCGGCCCTGCGCCACGACCCCGCCGCCTGTCCGATCTGCTCGTGGGCCGCTCCGCCCAAGCGCGCGAAGAAGGAGTGAGACGTGCAGCCGGCTCGCAGCTCGCGCCGTCGCCGCAGACTCATCGCGCTCGCCCTCGGGAGCGTGCTCGCCTTGCTCGCCGCCGAACTCGGGTTGCGCTGGCTGGTGCTCTCCGACTCCCCGCTCGCGGCTCGGCTCGGCTCCCGCGTGAGACACGCGGAGTATCTCGCGAGCCCTGACGACGAGGACTTCTGGAAGCTCGAGTGCCACTTCGTGCATTCGGTGGCGATCACGGCCTCGCTGCCCGACGAGCTCACGGGCTGGCGTACGGGCCGGATCGAGCCCGACACGCGCGAGCACATCGACGCGCCGCTGCTCGGGGATCGCACGCCGGTGCTGCTCTACGGCGACTCGTTCGCGGAGGGCGCGATCCCCGGCGACGGGAAGTTCGAGGGCATGCTCGAGCTCTCGCCGCTGCACGCGCAGTACGCGCTGCTCAACTACGGGGTCGGCGGATTCGGCGCGGACCAGGTGCTGCTCATGGCGCGCGACACGCTCCCACGCTGGCAGTCGCGCCGGCCCGTCGCGATCGTGGCGCTGCTCGTGGACGACGATCTGGACCGCACGATCCTGGGTTTCCGCTCGGGTCCCAAGCCGCGTTTCCGCGTCGAGCGGGGCGTGCTCGTCGATCCGGGACCGGTCGAGATCAACGTGCCTCGGTACATGCAGCAGCATCCGATCCGGATCGTGAGCTACCTGTACCGCCTGCTGGTGCGCGCGCCGGGACTGCTGCCGCGCGGACTGCAAGCCGTGCTGCAGGGCGACGGGTCGCGTCTGAAGGCAGAGAAGCTCGAGCTCTCCGAGGCGATCCTGCGCGCGACCTGCCGCGAACTGCGCGCGCACTCCTCGCGCTGCGCGATCCTGATCACGCGCTGCGAGGCGAGCGTCAGCGCTCCCCAGAGCAAAGCGTGGCAGGAGCAGGTGATCCGCCGCGTCGCCGGCGAGGAGGGCGTCCCCGTGCTCGACTCGCGCGACGTGCTGCTGGAAGCCGCCAGGGGCAGCCCCAAGAGGCTGCGCAACTTCTACGTGCACGGCGGTCCAGCGCTCGGACATTGGAACCAGCTCGGCAACCTGGTCGTGTTCCAGTCCATGCGCGCCTTCCTCGAAGGCGGAACCCTCGAGGATGCGCGCCGCCTCGCGCGTGGACTGCTCGAGAGCGGAGTGCTGGCCGACGAGGACGCCACGCTGGTCGAGGAGGAACTGCTCGGCGGCCGTCTCACGCTGAGCTACCGCGAGGACACGGAAGCCATTTGCACCGTGCAGTCGCCTCCCGGTTCGGCTCGCGGCTGGTACATGGGCGTGCGCGCAGGAAACCTGGGGCCCTCGCGGATCTCCTGGAAGCTGCCCGCCGACGCGCGACGCGTGCGCTTCTCGCTGCGCGCCTCGAGTTCGCCCGAACAGGCGCGAGGAGTCGTTGATGTCGTGCTGCACGCGGGCCGCAGCGAGGGCGGCAAGTTCGTCCCGGGCGAGGAGCTGCACTTGCGGGTCGGGGATGCCGCTCGCGAATGGACGCTGACGATCGACGGCACGCTCGAGCTCCAGATCGAGCCGCCCACCGGCGGAGGCCGCTCGCCCTGGGTGCTCTTCTCGGAAGCGCGACTCGACTAGGCGCACATCTCCCCCGGCCGGCACTGGCCCTGCGCCCCGCACCTTGGTTCAATCCAGGGTGTGAACCCATCCGAACCGCACGCGGAAGAGCACTCGCCGGCCGAAGCCGCCTGGGAAGACGCCGACCAGGAACCCGGTCCCGAGGACGAGGTGCTCGACGAGGCCTGGGCTGCGCTCGACGAGGGCGACGCCAAGGGCGCGCTCGCCAAGCTCGCGCAACTCGACGAAGACTGGCCCGAGCGCTGGATCCCCGAGGCCCTCGCCCGGCTGCAGCTCGGCGAGCTGCGCCGCGCGCGCGTGGTGCTGACGCAGGCCGAGGAGTTCGAGGACCTCGGCGACCAGCAGGAGTACCTGTGGGCCAAGGCGCAGCTGCTGCTGGGCGAGTGGAGCTTCGGGGAAGCGCGCGAGCTGCTCGGCAAGCTGCTCGTGATCGAGCGCACCGCGCCGGTGCTCGAACGTCTCTCGCTCGTGTCCGAGATGGAGGGCGACTTCGAGACCGCCGAGGGCCTGCTCGACGAGGCCGCCTCGATCGACCCGGAATTCGTACACGCGCCGCGGCTCAGCTCCGAGGAGTTCGAGCGCGAGGTCGATGCGGCGGTGAAGGCCCTGCCGCGCGAGTTCCAGAAGGCGCTCGAAACCTGCGAGGTGCTGATCGACGCGATGCCCTCGGGCTGGATGCTCGAGCCCGGCGATCCCTCCTCCACGCCGCCCGAGCTCCTGGGCCTGTTCGTGGGCGCGCCCAACACCGAGGCGAGCGCGGACGAGAACGCCGAGTTGCCGCCGCGCATCTTCCTCTTCCAGCGCAACCTCGAGCGCGCCGCGCGCGACCAGGCCGAATTGCGCGAGCAGATCCGCGTCACGCTCTACCACGAGATCGGCCACCTGCTCGGCTTCGATGAGGACGGGGTGGCGGAGATGGGTCTGGAATAACGTCCTTGACGCGCGCTTTGCGCGGCCTTCGACGGCGCTTGGCCTCCCCCGCCGACAAGGGGGGCGATGGATTCCAACTACCGCCCGCGTGTCCTCCTCGTCGAGGACGAACTGGACCTCGTCTTCCTGCTCGAGCGCACCCTGCGCGACCACGGCTTCGACACCTCGACCTGCGTCGATGGGAACATCGCGCTCGCACGGGCCCTCGCGCAGCCGCCGGACATGCTCGTGCTCGACTGGATGCTGCCCGGCGTCGACGGCATCGAGCTGTGCCGCCGTCTGAAGGCCGACCCGCGCAGCGCACATGTTCCGGTTCTGTTGATCACGGCCCGCGGCCGGGATGCAGACGTGTTCCGCGCGCTCGCCGAAGGGGCCGACGACTGCATGATCAAGCCCTTCGGCCTGGCCGAATTCGTCCAGCGCGTGCGCGCCCTCGCCGGACCCCTGCGTCCGGTCTCCGCGCGCTGAGATCGGGACTCAATTGCGGAAAAGCCGGTCCCAGCGGACCGGGGGCTGCGTAGTCTCAGGCCTCGCGCCCACCTCGGGCGCCGCAATCCAAGAACCCTCGACCCAAGACACCCCGCCATCATGCAAGCCAAGAACACCTCCGCCCTGCTCGCCACCGCCTTCGCCGCCCTGCTCGCCGGCGCCCCTCTCGCCGGCTGCAAGTCGCAGAGCACCTCGAGCGGCGCCACCATGGAGAAGCACGCCTGCGCCGGCCACAACGCCTGCAAGGGCCTCGGCGGCTGCAAGACCGGCGACAACGGCTGCAAGGGCAAGAACAGCTGCAAGGGCCACGGCGGCTGCGCCACCGACAAGCACTCCTGCAAGAGCAGCAATTCCTGCAAGTCGAACAACAGCTGCAAGGGCTGAGACGGGGAAGCGCGCGTCCCGGCGCGGGTGGGCCTCGCCCCCCCGGCCGGGATCGTTCATGATTGCACCCGTGCGCAAAGCCATGCCGCGAACGTCGAAGAGCAACCGATTCGGCTTCCCCGACCTGGGCATCGGAGTAGGCCTGCGCACCGTACACTACGGGCACGTCCTCGAAGCACAGCCGCCGGTCGACTGGTTCGAGATCATCACCGAGAACTTCATCGGCACGCACGGTCGGCCGGTGTGGGTGCTCGAACAGGTGGCCGAGCGCTACCCGGTCGTGATGCACGGCGTCTCGCTCTCGATCGGCAGCACCGATCCGCTCGACTTCGAGTACCTGAAGCAGTTGAAGGAGCTCGCGCTGCGCATCCGCGCGCCCTGGGTCTCTGACCACCTGTGCTGGACCGGCGTGGCGCGCCGCAACATCCACGACCTGTTGCCGCTGCCCTACACCGAGGAGTGCCTGCGCCACGTCGTGCGCCGCGTGCGCACCGTGCAGGACTTCCTCGAGCGGCCGCTGGCGCTCGAGAATCCTTCCTCCTACGTCGAGTTCAAGAGCTCGAGCATGCCCGAGTGGGAGTTCATGGCGCGACTGGCCGAGGAGGCCGACTGCGCGCTGCTCTTCGACGTCAACAACGTCTACGTGAGCTCCTTCAACCACGGCTACGACCCGCTCGAGTACGTGGACGCGATCCCGCACGAACGCGTGGTGCAGTACCACCTCGCGGGCCACACCAACCACGGCACGCACATCATCGATTCGCACTCCGGGCGCGTGATCGACGAGGTCTGGCGCGTCTACGAGCGCAGCCTGGAGCACTCCGGCGGCCGCTCGACGCTGCTCGAGTGGGACGAGGACATCCCCTCCTTCGAGGAGGTGCACGAGGAGGCCCTGCGCGCGCGCGCCTGGCTCGAGCGCGCCCGAAGGGGCGCGAGGAAGGCAGCGCATGCCCGCCGCGCGTAGCCGCACCCCGCGCGAGCTCGACGGGCTCGAGCGCTGGTTCCAGGCCGAGATCCTGCGCCCGCATACGCGCAAGCGCGCCGCGGCGCAGCCTGCCGCGCGCCACCTGCTGCCCTCGCGCGCGCTCTCGGCCGCCGAGCGCATCGGCATCTACCAGAGCGCCTACATGCTGCGTCTCTTGGAATGCATGCGCGCGGATTTCCCCGGCGTGCACGCGCTCGCGGGCGAGAAGCGCTTCGCGCGCCTGGTCAGCGGCTACCTGGAGCGCCACCCCTCGCGGCACTGGTCGCTCAACCCGCTGGGCAAGGACTTCGCGCGCTACCTCGAGCGCGAAGCCCCGCGCGGCCCGCGCATTGCGCTGCTCGCGCAACTCGCGCAGCTGGAGTGGAACATGCAGGTCGTGTTCGAGGCGCCGGCCTCCGAATCGCTCGCGGGCGATGCCCTGGCGAGCATCGCGCCCGAGAGTTGGGCGCGCACGCGCCTTGTGCCGATCGAGGCGCTGCGCCTGCTCTCCTTCGACTACCGCTGCAACGCGATCGCCAGCGCGGTGCGCCGCAGGGAGCCGCTGCCGCCGCTGGGCCGCAAGCGCAGCTTCGTCGCGGTCTACCGCAAGGAGTGGACGGTCTGGCGCATGGACCTCGACGCGCTGCAGTTCGAGCTGCTCGCGTCGCTGTGCCGCGGCCGCACGCTCGCGCGCGCGCTCGAGGATGCCGCCGGACTGCACCGCGGCCCGCAGGCCGAGCTCTTGCAGCGCATCCAGTCGGCCTGCGCGAGCTTCGTCTCCGAAGGCTTCTTCCGCGCCTTTCGCTAGGATGGCCGCGTGGACGGACCGACCTTCCAGAAGCGCGCCGACGAGTGCCTGCAGCGCGTGACGCGCTGGCTCGAGGGCTTCGACCCCGACGAACTCGACTACACCGGGGGCGATGGCGTCGTGACGCTCAACTTCGCCGACGGCAAGCGCTTCGTGCTCAACCGCCAGAGCGCCACCAACCAGATGTGGTTCGCCGCCGTCGCGAGCGCGTGGCACTTCCGCTGGGACGAGGAGCGCTCGATCTGGGTGGACGAAAAGGACGGCTGCCCGTTGCTGGAGCGCGTCGGCGGCGCCGTCTCCGAAAAACTGGGGCGACGCGTCACCCCCTGAAGCGCACTTGGAGATAGTCTCAAGGCTGGCATCCCCTTCGGACCAGCTCGCCGGACGCACTCCATGATGATCGCACTGCTCTGGGCTCTCTGTCTCTCGACCCCTGCCGCGGACCGCTTCGATTTCCCCATGCGCCTGGAGCGCGCGAACGCGAACGAGTTGCCTGCGCTCGTGCTCCAGCCCGAGTTGCTGAGCCCGCTCGAGCCGCTGGCGCAAGTCGTGCTCCGCGGCGCTCCGCTCGCCGACGGTCGGCGCGTGGACCTCGCGCTCGAGCGCGCGGATCCGGACACGGCCGACCTCGTGGTCGAGGTAGACGGCGTGCGCGTGCCCGGCCGCTTCGCGCTGCAGGGCAGCTCGTGGGCCGGCAAGGTCGTGGGCGAGCCCGATTCGTCGGTCTTCGTGGGCTTCTCGCCGCTGGGATCGCGCGGCTGGATCTACTCGCAGGGCGAGTACCACCACATCCTCGCGCAGCCGGGAGCCGACGGGTTGTGGGCGCACTCGCTCTCGCGACTGGTGAGCGAGTCGCAGCTCGGAGAGCTGGGTGTGCGGCCGAACATCGACTGCGGCATGGACCAGCTCTACGCGCCCGGCACGATCCCGCACCCCGAGCGCAACCCCGCTCCGCAGTCGATGGCCACGACGACGACGCTCGTCTGCCGCCAGGCGATCGAGACCGACTACCAGCTCTACCAGGACTTCGCCCTCGACCTCGCGGCCGAACAGACCTACGTCGCGCAGCTGCTCGGGGCCGAGAACCAGCGCTACATCGAACAGATCAACACCGTGCTGTCGACGGTCTACCTGGGCTTCCACACGAATTCGAACGACGGTTGGACCTCGGGCGACACCGGTGCGGGCAGCGGCGCGATGCTGGGCGAATTCCAGGCCGCGTGGGCCAACAACCTGCCCAACGGCGCGAACCTTGCGACCTTCCTCTCGGGCGCCTCGCTCGGCGGCGGCGTCGCCTGGCTCGACACGCTCTGCAACGGCACCTACGGCTTCGCCGTGTGCGGCAACATCACGCTGCAGGGCGGACTGACGCCCTTCCCGGTCGTGCAGGGCCCGCTGACCTGGGACTTCATGGTGCTCACGCACGAGGTCGGCCACAACTTCGGCACGCCGCACACGCACGACTGGTGCCCCGTGCCGCTCGACCAGTGTGCGCCGAACGGCTACTTCGGGAACTGCCAGAGCTCGCAGGTGTGCATCAACAACGGCACGCTGATGAGCTACTGCCACCTGTGCTCGGGCGGCATGAACAACGTCTACCCCTACTTCCACCAGGCCTGCGCGGACCTGATGCGCCAGCGCGCGGAGAACTCCTGCCTGGGCAACTGGTGCAGCGGACCGGCGAGCTACTGCACGGGCGGCGTCAACCAGACCGGCTTCCCGGGGGACATCGGCGCGAGCGGCTCGACCTCGCTCTCCGTGAATGCGTTCACGCTGACCGCGTCGCAGCTCCCGCCGAACAAGACGGGCTTCTTCTTCTACGGCCCCGACGCGGTGCAGATCCCACTGGGCAATGGCTTCCGCTGCGTGGGCGGCAGTCAGCTCTTCCGCCTGTCTCCGCAGTCCAGCGGTGCGAGCGGCGTGATCACGCGCACGCTCGACTTCACGCAGCCGCCCTTCAGCGCGGGGCCTGGGCAGATCCTGCCCGGCACGCTGTGGCGCTTCCAGTGCTACTACCGCGACACGGGATTCGGGCAAGGCTTCAACCTGACCGACGGTCTGGCCGTGCCCTTCTGCCCCTGAGGAGCTAGGCGCGCGGGTCGAAGTTCGAGACGCGCGCGAGCTCCTGCCAGAGCTTGCGCTGCGCCTCGTCGACGACCGCGGGCACCACGATGCGCAGCTCGACGTAGAGATCGCCGCGCCGGCCGTCGCGTCGCGGGCGGCCGAGTCCGCGCAGCCGCAGCTCGCGGCCGCTCGCGGATCCGGCGGGGACCGTCAGCGAGACCTCGCTGCCGTCGAAGTGGCGGAAGGGCACCTTCGCGCCCAGCGCCGCTTCCCAGGGTGCGAGGTCCAGGCGCGCATGCAGATCGAAATCGCCGCGCTCCTCCTCGTCGTGCTCGAAGCGCACGCGCGTGCGCGCGCCTGCTCCGCCCGCCGAGCGGCGCTGGCCGAAGAGCGAGGCGAAGAAGTCGCTGAAGCCCTCGAGGTCCTGGAACTCGAAGTCGCCCGCAGCACCGCCGCCTCCGGGAGGCGTGAAGCTCTGGCCCTCTTTCCAGTTCGCGCCGAGCTGGTCGTAGCGCGCGCGCTTCTGGGGATCCTTGAGCACCTCGTAGGCCTCCTGCAGTTCCTGGAAGCGCTTGGTCGCGCCGGCGCTCTTGTCCACGTCGGGATGCTGCTTGCGTGCGAGCGCGCGATAGGCGTGCTGGATCGCATCCTGCTTGGCATCGCGCGCGACACCGAGGATCGCGTAGTAGTCCCTGAAGGAGACGCTCATCGTGTTCTTTCTCTCGCGCGCGCGCATCACAAAGTGCGTGCCGTGCGCCCGAGGCGTTACCCAGCATGCCACGCGCGCAGCTCTGGCAGATCTGGCAGCTCGATTTCTGCCAGAGCGGCACGCAGGCGCGCCACGCCGCGGCTGGTGGGCGGCGCAAGCCCTGGCACCGACTTTGCTTTTGCGACATCCGCGGAGCGCGATGCTCCGCACATCAAAGGAGAACGACATGGTTGTCTGGCAACGCACGACGAGAAGTTTCGATCCCTGGCTCCAGATGCAGCGTCTCGAGCGCGACCTGGGCGGCTTCCTGCGCGCCGCGCCGCTGCCGCAGTGGCCGCCGATCCAGGCCAAGGCCGACGAGAAAGCCGTCCACCTGCGCGCACTGGTCCCCGGCTACGCGCTCGAGGACCTCGAGCTCACCCTGCGCGGCGAGGAACTGACGCTGCGCGGCACGAGCAAGTCCGAATCGGCCCACGACGTGCGCGAATTCACGCGCACGCTGCGGCTGCCCTTCCCCGTCGAGGCCGAGGCCGTCAAGGCCGTGGCCAAGAACGGAGTCCTCGAAGTGGAGCTGCCGCGCGCAGCCGCCGAAGCCCCGCGGCGCATCCCGGTGCGGAGCGAGTGAGGTGCATGCGATGAACACGAATTGTCAAACGATCGAGACTCCCGCGGCGCGCATCGCCGAGGCGGGCGGAAAGTTGCAGATCTACGTCGACCTGCCCGGCGTGAGCGAGAAGGAGCTCGAATTGACGCTGGAGCAAGGCCTCTTGAAGGTCGCAGCTCCGGGCTACGAACGACAGTTCCGCCTCGGCGAGGAACTCGACTCCGATTCGATCAGCGCCACGCTCGAGCTGGGCGTGCTGAAGCTCGAGCTCGGGAAGCGCGACCTCTCGCGACGGATCCAGATCCAGGCCGGCTGAGCCGGGGGGCTCAGGCGGACAACGCGGCGAGGAGCTCTGGCGACAGGGCTCCTCGCCCGTCTTCCAGCGCGAGTTCGCGGCTCGTGCCGCTGGCGAGGTCCTTCAGCTGGCAGCGGCCGTTCTTCCATTCGTCGCTGCCCAGGATCAGCGCGTGGCGGAAGCCGCGGCGGTCGGCGTACTTGAGCTGCGCGCCGAGCTTCTTCGGCTCGGGGTAGAACTCGACGCCGATGCCCGCCTCGCGCAGACGCGCCGCCAGGCGCAGGTAGTCCGAGAGGTGCTGCGCGTCGAAGAAGGCCAGCATCACACCCACGGGCGTGCGGCGCTTCTCGAGCATGCCGAGTTCCTCCATCGCCGCGAGCAGCCGGTCGAGGCCCAGCGAAGCGCCGATGCCGGGCATGCGCTCCTTGGTGTAGAGCTGCGTGAGGTTGTCGTAGCGGCCGCCGGAACACACGCTGCCGATCGCGGGCAGGTCGCCCAGAAACGTCTCGAGGATCGTGCCGGTGTAGTAGTCGAGGCCGCGCGCGATCGAGGGATCGAGTTGCACGCGCTCGGCCGGCACGCCGGCGGCCTCGACGCAGCGCAGCAGTTCGGAGAGCTCCGCGAGCCCCTGCTCGCCCTTCTCGCCGCGCGCGAGCGGCTTCAGTTCGGCCAGGATCGCGGCGTTCGAGCCCTGGATCGACGCGATGCGGATCACTTCGTCGGCGCGCGCGGAGTCCAGAGCGAGCGCGCCCGTCAGTTCCTCGCGCACCTTGGCCTCGCCGGCCTTGGGCAGCTTGTCGAGCACGCGCAGGATCGCAGCCGAGCGCTCCGCGAGGTCGAGCGACTCGAGCAGGCCGTTCAAGAGCTTGCGGTTGTTGACGCGGATCTGGAACTTCTCGAAGCCCAGCGCGCGGAAGAGGTCGTGCACCACCAGCACGCTCTCGATGTCGGCCGTGATCGTCTCGACGCCGATCGTGTCGAAATCGCACTGCACGAACTCGCGGTAGCGGCCGCGCTGCGTGTTCTCGCCGCGCCAGACCGGGCCGATGTGATAGCGCTTGAAGGGCAGGCCGAGCTCGTTGTGGTACTGCGCCACGAAGCGCGCCAGCGGCACGGTCAGGTCGAAGCGCAGCGCGACCTTGCGGCCGCCGTGGTCCTCGAAGCGGTAGAGCTGCTTGTCGGACTCCTCGCCGCCCTTGCCGGTCAGGATCTCCTCGTACTCGAGCGCCGGCGTGTCGATCGGCGCGAACCCGTACGAACGATAGACGCGCCGCGCGGTCTCCATGAGCCGCTCGCGCGGCATCATCGTCTCGGGCAGGTAGTCGCGGAATCCCTTGAGGGTGCGCGCTTCGATGAGGGCCATTCGAGCGATGCTAGCGTGTGCTCAGCGCGGGGTCATCTGCGGGCCGCTGTCCTCGCTCTTCTCTGGAGGCGGCAACTCCCAGATGGAGATCGCGGGAAGACCCGGCCCCGCGAGTGCGTGCCCCGCTCGATCGACAAGGCGCGTCGAGGCGTAGCGGCGGACCAGGCCGGAATCCGGCGCGGGGTCGACGTCGCCCTCGAGCGGCGAGAGCACGAGGTAGCGCGCGCCGCAGCCGTGCATGGCGCGCGTGAGGTCGGCGGCGTTGCGCGCCTGCAACACGGACTCGGCCGCGCGCAGCGACTCGAGCTTCCCGTACTCCCCCGCCTCGCTGAACACCGCCGGCCGGCGCGCATCCCACGCGAGCTGTGCGCCGCGCGCGGGCACGCTCACCACACCCCAGTCCGGCTGCGCGCGCGGCGCATTCCACGGCCCGGGCGAGGGCGTGTGGTCGCGCATCCAGCGCAGGCCGCGCGCGATCTCGACGCGCGTCTCGTGCAGCGACATGTCGGGCAGGACGAGGAAACCCGCGAGCGCGTGCACCGCGAGCACCGCCGCGCCGATCCCGATCGCCCAGCGCCGCTCGCGCGCGCCCTTGCCCCAGCCCGTCACCGCGCGCGCGAGCACGAGCGCGCCCGCGAGCACGCACCAGGAGGCGAGCTCGGGATCGAGCAGCGTCGCGACGAGCGTCCCGGCGGAGAGCAACACGAGGTACAGGCTCGCGGCCCCGGGCTTGGCGCGCAGGCAGGCGAACCAGCCCAGCGGGACGAGCAGCACGAGCGGTGTGAGCGAAACGAAGACCGAAAGCGCGCTGTGCGTCCCGAACAGCGGCCGCAGCGCGCGCGCCTGCATCCAGGCGTCCCACACGCGCGCCATGGGCTCGCGCGCGCGCGCGAGCAGGACGACGATCATCACCGCACCCGCGAGCATCACGAGGAAGGGCAAGAAGCGCTTGCTCGCGAACTGCTCGCGCGCCATCGCGACCAGGAAGGGCGCGGCGCACGCGAAAGCGAGCACCGAAGCGAGCTCGACCCAGGCGGCGAAGAGCCCTCCGGGATCGGCCTGCCAGGGACCGTCGAGCACCAGCATGCGCGCCACGAGGGCGCCCACCAGCGCGTAGAAAAGTCCGGCGCGCGCCGCAAAGCGCGCCAGTTCGCTGCCCGAGCGGAAGGTCCAGTAGGCGAAGGCCGCGGCGCCGGCGAGGAAGGGCACGAGGCCCGCGGGCGAGTTGGCCAGCAGCAGGCCTGCGAGCGCGCCCGAGCTGATGCCGCCGAGCACCGCGCGCAGCGGTTCCGCGGAACTGAGCGTGCGCGACGCGAAGCGCGCCGCGAGCGCGAGCGGGACGAGCCCGAAAGCTACGTCGCCGAGGCGGCCGAACTCCGCGCCCTGCACGCACGCCGGTGCGACGGCGACCCAGGCCGCTGCGAGCAGGCTTTCGAGCGCGCCCGCGCCGGCGGCGCTCGCGGCGAGCCAGACGAGGAAGCACGCCAGCGCGCCGGCCCATGGACCGATTCCGGCCAAGAAACGCTGCAGGCCCAGTTCGTCGCCCTGCGCCACGCGCGTCTGCGCCAGCGCCGCGCGCGCAGCGTCGTACAGCGGCGGCCCGACGAGTTCCGCGGGGTCGGGGTGGCCGAGCATGCCGTCGCGGCTGCCGATCCCCGCTCCCTCGAGCGCGCAGGCGATGCGCCGCGCATGGGCATAGCTCTCGCCGTCGGAAAAGAGCGCCGAGACGCCGTACAGCTCGCCGGGCTCGACGACGTTGCCCGCGCCTGCACGCGTGCGCAGCGGCCAGGCGAGCGCCAGCGCGAGCAGGACTACCAGCCAATGGACGCGCAGGTTCACGCGCCGACAGAGTGCCATGCCCGCACGGACGGATCCACCGCGACGGGCGCTAGAAGGCCAACCGCCGTGGGTAGCGCTCGCGCAGGCGCGCGGATTCGAAGAGCGCCGCCGCGACGAAGGCCAGCACGGCGACGCCCGAGAGGATCAGGACCATGCGCACCCAGGGCTGGCCCTCTTCGGAGCGCTTGACGGCGGAAAAGAGCGCCACCAGCAGCCACTGGATCGAGATCAGCATCAGCAGGAACTGGAAGAAGCGCGCGATGAAGCCGTGCTTCACGAAGAGCAGCAGCAGCAGCAGCGCGACGGGCGGCACGAAGAGCATCAGCCCGTTCTTCAGCAGGTGCCCGCAGAAGACCAGCAGGCTGAGGATCGTCGGCAGGAGGAGCAGGAAGGTCATCGGGGAACCGTCCGCAGACGACTCTCAACGGGAGTATGCTGAACGGGCGATGGTCAGCGGGGGGGCGCAGTACGTGAGGCTCTGCGTTGTGAATCGGAGAGTACGGAGCCAGAGCAAACTTTCACGGATTCGCGCCGGACAGGAGCAGCTGCCGGGCGCGCGGCAGCGAATCCGTGAAAGTTTGCTCTGGCTCCGTACTCTCCGATTCACAGCTTGGGGTACGTGGCGAGGACCCAGGCCTTCCACTGCGCCTCGAAGTCGAGCAAGTTCATCTCGTAGACCTGTTGCAGCGCCTCGCGGCCGGGCACCTTGTCCTTGAACTTCCTCACCAACTGCAGGAATTTCGGCGCGTCCTTGAAGATCAGGAAATCGACGTAGCTCATCGAGACCGCATTCATCGGCAGGCTCAGCGAATCGGAGGTCTTCTGGAAGATCTCCGCGACCGAGGGCTGCTCGCCGGCAGCCACCATCTTGCGCACGGCGACCTTGAAGTGGCCGCTCTTGAAATCGACGTTGGTGTTCTGCTCCTGGAAGCAATAAGTGTCGCACAGGTTCCAGTAGCGGTCGGTGAACCAGTGCGCCAGCCCCTCGTCGGCCCAGCCGTACTTCTGGTTGCCGATCCAGGCCGCGGGTGCCTGCGCCGACATCAAGAGGTGCGTGACGTTGTGCACGATGTTGCGGTGCAGGCGCTCGTCGCTCTGGAAGTTCTGCTTGTTGCCGCACAGCGAGTAGGTCGGGTGAATGCCCATGAGCTTCACGCCGCCGTGCCCGTTGATGTCGCAGAACACGGTCGAGGCGACGTCCTGGTCGGAGGGCAGGTACCAGACCAGCACGCGAATCTTCTCGGCGAACTCGCGGTCCTTGACCTGCAGTGTCGCGGTGTAGTCGGTGTAGAGCTGCTCCAACCGGGTGAGGTACAGGTGCAGGGCCTGATGCTGCGTGACGAACTTCTTCTCGACCTTGAGCTTCTCGAGGTCCCAGGTGAGGACGAAGTGCGCGCTCTCGCCCTTGCACAGCGGCCGCTTCATCTTCTCGTCGAGGTACTTGAGCGAGATGCGGCGTTTCTCGAGCAGCTCCTTCTTCTTCGCCAGCGCGTCGACGATCTCCTGCGGCTTGCACTGCGGGCAGACGATCCAGCCTGTTCCGGCACACACGGGGCAGTCTGCGATCACGCTGCAGTACTCGACCGCGTCCTCGTCGATGTACAGGCGCTCCTCGGCCTGCTTGTCGTGCTCGGGACAGACCAGACGCCCGACGTTCTTGCACTTGGTGCAGATGCCGGCGCCGACAGGCTTCTCCTGCGCGCGCGCGAGGCCCGCCGTGCAGAGCAGCGCGAGCAACACGAGAAGCAGCACGCGAATCATCCGATCAGCTCCTCCACGACCTGCTTGCGCGCGTCGAAGCCCGCGAGGCGGATGCGTTCAGGGAGGCCCGCACTGATCGCCGCGCGCGGCGCGAGGCCGACGAGCTCGCTCTCGCGGATCGCGACGCCGCGCGAGCGGGCCAGGCCCTCGATCTCGCGGTAGACGCGCTCCAGGCCGGTGGCTTCGAAACTGCACACGTTCATGCTCACCTGCGCGCAGAGCTTGTCGTCGAGGAAGAAGCCCATGGCCTTGATGCCCGGCAAGCCGCCATCGCGCTCGCGGATCTTCTTGGCGATCTCCTTGGCCAGCGCGAGGTCCTGCGTCTCCAGGTTGACGTTGAAGGCGATCAGGAAGCTCCGCGCGCCGATGACGGTCGCTCCCGCGGTCGGGTGCAGCGACTTTTGCGGGCCCTCGTCGGGCGTGCGCGCGGGATCGCTCGCAACCGCCTCGCGCAGCTTCTCGAAGCCGATGTTGCGCACGTTGGGCAGGTTTCGCCGCTCGGGCTGTTTCGCAGCGGCCTCGTAGAAGTAGACCGGGATCTCGAGCTCGCGTCCGACGCGCGCACCGAGCGCGTGCGCGAGCCCCACGCACTCCGCCATGCTGCTGCCCTCGAGCGGCACGAAGGGCACGACATCGGTCGCGCCGATGCGCGGGTGCTCGCCCTGGTGCTGCGTCAGGTCGATCCGGTCGCGCGCGCAGGCGATCGCGCGAAAAGCCGCCTCACTCGCAGCCGCTGGCGCGCCCACGAAGGTGACCACGGCGCGGTTGTGGCTCGCATCCATGCTGTGGTCGATCAGCTTCACGCCGGGGACGGCGCGGATCGCGACAAGGATCGATTCCAGGACCTCCGGGCGGCGGCCCTCGGAGAAATTCGGCACGCATTCGACGAGACTCATGGCCTCCGATTGGAACATGCGGGCTCGCGCCGGACCACCACGCGCCCGCGCTTGACCACCGCGCGCACCGGATTGCGACCCAGTTCGTACACCAGCTGGCGGTGGTGGGTGTGGTCGAGCACCAGCAGGTCGGCCTGCTTACCCGCCTCGAGCGTCCCGAGTTCGGCGCCGCGGCCGAGCGAGCAGGCGGCGTTGAGCGTCGCCGCCGTGAGCGCCTCCGCGGCGCTCATGCGGTAGCGCAGGGCGCCGAAGACGAGCACCTCGTGCATGCTCTGCAGGTAGCAGCTGCCCGGGTTGAAGTCGGTCGAGAGCGCCGGCGCGAGCCCCGCGTCGACCATGCGCCGGCCGGGCGCCTCGCGCTCCTGACGCAGGTAGATCGGCACGAGCGGACACAAGACGGGCACGACGCCCGCAGCGCCGAGCGCCTCGATGCCGCGCTCGTCGACGAACTCCAGGTGGTCGGCGCTGTCGGCGCCGAGCTCGGCAGCGAGCCGCGCGCCGCCGAGAGGCGTGAGCTGGTCTGCGTGCAGGCGCAGGCGCAGTCCGAGTTCGCGCGCGCGGGTGAGGATCCGGCGCGAGTCCTCGAGGCCGAAGACGTGGCTCTCGGTGAAGATGTCGCAGTACTCGGCGATCCCCTGCGCGTGCACCGCGGGCAGCATCTCCTCGACCAGGAGCTTCACGTAATCGGCCTTGCGCGCGCGGTACTCCTCCGGCACGTCGTGCGCGCCGAGGAAGGTCGGCACGACCTCGATCGGATGCAGGCGCTGCGCCTCGCGCAAGACCTCCAGGCACTTCAGCTCCTCGTCCAGCGCCAGCCCGTAGCCCGTCTTGCACTCGACGGTCGTCGTGCCCAGCTCGAGGAAGCGGTCGAGGCGCACGAGCAACAGCGCGAGCAGCTCCTCCTTCGAGCTCCCGCGCACGCCGCGCACGCTGGAGAGGATCCCGCCACCCGCGAGCGCGATCTCGACATAGGTCGCGCCGCGCGTGCGCTGCTCGAATTCGTCCTCGCGTGTCCCGGCGAAGACCGGGTGCGTGTGCGCGTCGACGAAACCGGGCACGACCAGTCCGCCGCGCGCGTCGAGGCGCTCGCGCGGCGTGTGACGCGCGAGCAGCTCGGCTTCCGGCCCGAGCTCCAGGATCCGTCCCCCATCGATCGCGATCGCGCAGCCCGTGCGTACCTGGATCCGCCCCAGTTCGGAGCCGCCGCGGGCGCGCACCCCCAGCGGGGTCGCGCATTCGCCCACGCCGGTGACGAGGAGGTCGATCTGCATGCGCCGAAGGTAGCGTCCCGCGCCGAAGGCGCGATAGACTGCATCGGATGTCTCCCACGCCCCTGGTGCGCGCCGCGACCAACCTCGGTTTCGTGCTGCTCCTTGGCTACACCGCCTGGCAAGGCCATCGCGGCGAGGCCGTGCTCGACTCGCAGCTCGGATTCCACCTGCGCGAGTGCGCGCAGGAGCACGGGATCGACTTCCACCACCAGAACGCGGTGCTCGATCCCAAGCTCGACAACATCGCGGTGCAGATCGCGGGGCTGGGCGCTGCGGTCTCGGTCGTCGACGCCGACGGCGACGGCTGGGCCGACCTCTACACCACCACCAGCCTCTTCGGCGCGAAGAACGCGCTCTACATCAACCAACACGACGGCACGTTTCGCGACCGCGGCAGCGAGGCCGGCCTCGCCGACGTCAACTTGCCCGGCGAGGGCGCGTCGATGGGCAGCATCTGGGCCGACTACGACAACGACGGTCGGCCGGACTGCTTCCTCTACAAGTACGGCTACGCGCAGCTCTTCCACAACGACGGAAACCTGCACTTCAGCGACGTGACGCAGGCCGCGGGACTGCGCCGCTGGACCAACACCAACGGCGCCTGCTGGATCGACTACGACCGCGACGGCCTGCTCGACCTGTACGTGACGGGCTATTTCCGCGAGGACGTCGACCTGTGGAACTTGAAGACTACCCGCATCATGCAGGACAGCTTCGAGTTCGCCACGAACGGCGGGCACCGCCACTTCTACCGCAACCTCGGCGGCGGACGCTTCGAGGAGGTCACCGACAAGCTCGGAGTCGACAGCACGCGCTGGGCGCTGGCGGTCGCCGCCGCGGACATGAACGGCGATGGCTGGCCGGATCTGTACGTGGCCAACGACTACGGCACCGAGGAGCTGTTCCTGAACCAGAAGGGCGAGCGCTTCGAGCGCGCGCAGAACATCGGCCTCGACGAGAGTTCGAAGAGCGGCATGTCGGTCGCGCTGGGCGACATCCAGAACGATGGCACGCTGGGCGCGTTCGTGACGAACATCTCGAAGCGCGGATACCTGTTCCAAGGCAACAACCTGCGCCTGAACCTGCTCGCGCGCGGGCTGGGCCTGAACAATGTCTCCGAGGGCCAGGTCCTGGACTGCGGCTGGGCCTGGGGCTCGCAGTTCGGCGACGTCGACAACGACGGACGCCAGGACCTGGTCGTGCTCAACGGCTTCGTCTCGGGCAACCAGAAGCGCGACGAGTACTGGTACGACATGACCAAACTCGCGGCCGCGTCCGGTGAGCTGGCCGAGGACGCCGCCAGCTGGCCCGACCAGGGCGACCGCGGCCTCTCGGGCTACGAACCCTCGCGCCTGCTGCTGAACGAGTCCACGACCAGTGGCAAGAAGCGCGTGACGAAGTTCACCGACGTGGCGCTGCAGGCCGGCATGGACGATCTGCTCGACGGCCGCGCGGTCTCGATGGCCGACTTCTTCCACAAGGGCAAGCTCGACCTCGTCGTCGCAAACCAGCAGGGACCGCTGCTGTTCTACGAGAACACCGTCGATCCCAAGCGGCACTGGATCCAGTTCGAACTCGAGGGCACGCGCTCCAACCGCGAAGCGATCGGTGCGCAACTGACGCTCTCCTTTGGGGGCGTGCGCACCGCGCAGGCCGTGCTCGCGGGCAGCGGATTCTGCAGCCAGAACGACCTCGTGCTGCACTACGGCCTGGGCGCGAATGACGCCGTCGAAAAAGCCGTGATCCGCTGGCCGAGCGGCGCGGAGCAGACGATCGAGGCCCCGGCGATCGACCAGCGCCACCACGTGAAGGAACCCTGAGCGATGACCGCACCGCAGAAGAAGGGCATCGATCCGCGCTGGCTCTCAGGCTCGCTCCTGACGCTGATCCTCGTCGTCGGGCAGTGGAAGTACCAGATCCTGGGCGACGACTACACCGGCTGGGTGATCGCCTTCGCGGTCGCGATCGCGGCGGAACTCACACTCTACAAGCTCCACTCGGGCGGCTTTCCCAACCTGCTCTCCGCCTACATCAGCGGCAACAGCGTCGTGATCTTGCTCAAACCCCAGGGCGACCTGCTCTGGCCCTTCGCCATGGCTTCGCTGCTCTCGATCGTGTCGAAGTACGTGTTGCGCTACGACGGTCGGCATCTTTGGAACCCGACCAACTTCGGGATCTGCGCTCTGCTTCTGCTGGCGCCCTCGAAGGTCAGCATCCTCTCCCACCAGTGGGGCAACGACATCGGCGTGCTGATTGCGATCTGGGCCGTGGGGCTGCTGGTCGTCGTGCGCGCGCGAGTCTGGCACCTGACCGTCGGCTACCTGACGCTCTTCACGGCGCTCGCGTGGGTGCGCACGCTCTTCAATCACCACCCCTTCGCGGCCGAGTGGGGCCCGATCACCGGGCCGATGTACACGCTCTTCGTGTTCTTCATGGTCACGGACCCGCGCACGATCGTCACGGGACGTGCGAAGCAGCTGCTCGTACTGCTCGGGATCGCGCTGCTCGAATGCGCGATCCGCATGCTGGTGGACGCCGAGCAGCTCTCGGGCGACAGCCCGTTGGCGATCGCACCGGGGATGTTCGCGCTGTTCTTCCTCGGTCCGGTCGCGCTCTGGTGGCAGCTGCGCGGGAAACGCCGCGAGCGGCTCGAGTCCCCCGCTCTCGCGACCGCGGCCTAGCGGCCGTCAGCGCCGGCGCGCGACGGCGATCAGCGAGGTCCCGCCCCAGGGGAGGAAGCGGTCGATGCGCCGGATCCACCACACGTTCAAGTTGAGGATCTTGAGCTGCAGCCGGCTGAAATTGCGCCGCCGCAGGACCTTGCCGTTCCACCACCAGCCGGGCGAGGTGACGCGGTTGAACTCGAACAGCTCCTGCATCTCGAAGCCGTTGCGGTCCATCGCGGCGCGCAGCGTCTCGCGCGTGTAGCGCCGTACGTGGCCGAGCGCCTCGTCGAGCGTGCCGTACAACCCGGGCCCGCGCGGCACGAGGATGATCGCGCGACCGCCCGGCTCGAGCGCGCTGCGGATGTTCGAGAGCGCGGCGTCCTCGTCGGCGAGGTGCTCGAGCACGTTCAGGCACACGACCGTGTCGTACTTTCCCGCGAGCGGCTCGAAATCGGCGCTCAGCGTCAGGTCGAGCTTGCGCACGTCGAGATAGGGCCGGCCGTCGAAGCCGCGCTCGAGGAAGTCGAGGTAGTGCGGATTGATGTCGGTCGCGGTGTAGCGGTCGCGCGGGCACAGCTGGCGCGTCATGTTGCCGATGCCCGAGCCGATCTCGAGCACGCGCGCGCCGAGGAAGGGCCGCACCGTGTTCGCCATCCAGCGGTTGAACTTCGGCACGTTCGACATCCGCACGAGGATCTTCGAGCCGTACTCGTCGTCCTTGTAGATGTCGTCGACGAGCCACCAGTGGACCATCGCCCAGAAGGCGTGCCAGGCGTCCAGCGGCCCGATCTTCTTGCCTTCCTCGTAGGTGCGACCCGAGTAGGAGATCGGCACTTCGTAGATGCGCGCGCCGCGCTTCTGGAGCTTGAACGTGATCTCGGGCTCGAAGCGGAAATCGTTCGAGCGCAGCGGAATCGACTGCAGGAGCGAGGTGCGCACGGCCTTGTAGCAGGTCTCCATGTCGGAGAGGTTGAGGTCCGTGAGCACGTTGCAGATCGTCGTCAGCAGCCGGTTCCCGAGCGTGTGGCGGTAGTACAGGACGCGCCGGTACTCGCCCGCGAGGAAGCGCGAGCCGAAGACCGCGTCCGCCGCGTCGCGCACGAAGGGCACGAGCAGCTTGGGCAGGTCGGCCGGGTCGTACTCCAGATCGGCGTCCTGGATCACCGTCACGCTGCCCTTGGCGAGCGCGATCCCGGTGCGCACCGCGGCGCCCTTGCCGCCGTTGCGCTCGTGCTCGACGTAGGTGACGCGCTCGGGGTTGGCCGCTGCGATCTCGCGCAGGATCTCGCGCGTCCCGTCCTTGGAGCCGTCGTCGACCACGATCAGGTCCAGGCGCTCGAGCAGCGGGCTCTCGACCGCCAGGACGCGCCGGATCGACTCGCGCACGAGGTAGCGCTCGTTGTAGACGGGCATCACGACCGAGAGCGAGAGGCGCATGGGGGGCGCTCAAGCTAGCAAGCGCGCCGCCCGGGCTACAGCCGCGTTTTCCGCGGTCTTGGGTTCAGCCCGCCAGCGCGGCGCGCGGGCTGCCGGCGGACTCGAGCCGCTCGGCGATGCGCGCGCGGATCCGGCGGCGCGCGCGGAAGAGGATCATCTTCATGTTCGAGAGCCCCACACTCAGGCGCTTGCAGGCCGCGGCATACGACAGCCCTTGCACCTCGATCATGTCGAGCGCCTGCCGGTCGCGCGGCGAGAGCTGCTCGTAGGCCTCGGCGTACTGCGAGAGCACGATCATCCAGGCCGCGAGCACCGAGCGCTGGTCCTCGCCCCGCACGAGCTCCTCGGTCGGAGTTCCGCGCGGATCACGCGGCTCGCAGACACCCTCGGGCAGGGCCTGCAGCGAGGTGCGCTCGCGCCGGATGCAGGAGCGCCGCAGCAGGTTCGTCGCGATCGTGTGCGTCCAGACCCGGAAACTGCGCGCGTGCTCGTCGCGGAAGCTCTCGGCGTAGCGGTAGACGTTGACCAGGGTGTCCTGCACCAGCTCGGCCGGATCGATCAGGCCGCGCATCCGGCCGGCGCCCGAGAGCAGCAGCTCAACCCAGGAGGCGAGTTCGGCGTGGGCGAATTCGTAGAGGGCCGCGAAGGCTGCTTCCTCGCGCCCGTCCCGGAAGAGCGCCATCAGGGCCGTCTCGAGCCGGGCCCGGCCGAGTTCGCGGGTCTCGCCAGGGAGCAGACTCAGGCTGACGCCTCGCTCGCGCAGGCGGCCGAGGATCGTGGCGTTGTGCGGGAGCGGACCGAGGCTGTCGGAGGTGGGGACCTGGATCATGCCGGCCCGAAATGCACGGCATGTGCCAGCGGGAAAAAAACTCTCACAGTGTTCAGCCCAAGTGCTTGTTTGGATTCGAGTTGTGTAGTCCGAACCAGTCAGGAGAGCTGGCTCTGGGACGCATGGCCGTTCCGAAACCGTAACAGGCCTCCCCCGAGCTTCACCCCCCCGACCGGGGCGACCGATGCCTCGGACCGGTATCTTGCTACCCCCCCATGACGATCACGGACCCGGCCACGGGCGCGCTCGACTTCACCGAGCTGGCGCTGAACCTCCGGGAACTGGCCTGGGTCGGCCTGCCGCTGCTCGCCTGCGGCCTGTTCCAGACCCTGCGCCTGGCTCTGCAGCGCGCGAGCCCCGTCCGCATCCTCCCGCGCGTCCGCGACTCCTCCTCGCGCGCCCGGATCGAGCAGCTGCTCACGCGCGCTGACCACCTGGCCCAGAGTGCCGGCATCCTGGCCCTCGCCGCCGGCCTGGCCTTCACGCTGGCGCTTGTGCGGCACGTCGCCGACGGCGAGTCCCTCGGCCTGCGCGAACTGCTGCTCTCCGCCGCGATTGCCCTGCCCGTCCTCCTGATTTGCGCCGAAGCGGTCCCCGCCGCCCTCGCGCTGCGCCTGGGCGATGGGTGGATCGCGCGCACGCTGCCCGCCTTCCACGTGCTGCAGCTCCCGATCGCAGGCCTGGTGCGCTTCTTCGAGGTCTTGCGCCGCGCGCTCTTGCGCGTCGCGGGCTCGCGCCAGGACCCGCGTTCCTCGCGCGCGATCGTCGAGGGCCTGCGCGAGGTGATCGAGGAGAACGCGATCTCCGGCGCACTCGACGAGACCGAGAAGGAGATCATCGGGAACGTCATGGAGGCGCGTGATGTCAACGTCGCTGCGATCATGACGCCGCGCACCGAGATCCAGGCGCTGGAGATCGGGGAGGGCCTCGCCGGCGCAGCGCAGCGTGTCGCCGACTCGGGCCACAGCCGCGTGCCGGTCTACGAGGGCAGCCTCGACCGCATCGTCGGGGTGGTCACCGCGCGCGACGTGCTCGGCGTCGCGGCCGAGGACGGCCTGGAGACCGAGCGCCTGCGCTCGATCCTGCGTCCGGCCTGGTTCGTGCCGGAGACCAAGCCCGTCTCCGAGCTGCTCTCCGAATTCAAGCGCGAGAAGCTCAAGCTCGCGGTCGTGCTCGACGAGTACGGCGGCACGGCGGGCGTCGTGACGCTCGGGGACGTGATGCAGCAGCTCGTGGGCGACATCCAGGACGAGTTCGACGAGGCGCCCCGGCAGCTCGTGCGCCGGCTGCCCGACGGCTCGGCCGAAGTGGACGCCTCGCTCAACGTGGACGAGGTCAACGAGCGGCTCGAGCTCGCGATCCCCGAGGACGAGCACTACGACACGCTGGCGGGCTTCGTGCTCTCGGAGTTGGGCCACTTCCCACGGCGCGGCGAGCATTTCCGGGGCGCAGGTTGCGACTTCACCGTGCTCGAATCGAGCGAGCGGCGCGTGTACAAGGTGCTCGTGCGAGAGGTGCCCGCCGAGAACGCCCTCGCCTCGCGCTGAGATGCCCAACTTCACCGACCGCGCGCTGCTCCTGAAGCGCACGCCCTTCGGCGAGTCCTCGCTGGTCGTGCAGGCGCTCACCGAGCGCCACGGCCGCGTGGGGATACTGGCCAAGGGCGCGTACCGCTCGACCTCGCGCTTCTTCGCCGTGCTCGACCTCGTCGACACGCTCGAGCTCGACTGGCAGTCCAGCCCGCGCGCGGAGCTGTGCACGCTGCGCGAGGGCTCGATCGCCGTGCGGCGAGCGGCCATCCCCTGTTCGCCGCGCGCCTTCCGCGCCGCCGCGAGCGTGCTCGAGCTCACCGACATCACCAGCCGCGCGGGCCAGCCCGAACCCGAACTCTTCGCGCTCGCCGAGGGCGCGCTCGACCGGCTGCAGCGCGGGACCGAGGGCCACGACGCCGTGCTGGCGCGCTTCGAGCTCGGTCTCTTGCGCGTCCTGGGCCTGCCGCCCGCGCTCGAGAGCTGCGCCGCCTGCGCGGGCGAGGCCGCGCCCGTCGATGCCGCGGGGACCCGCGCGGCCTTCTCCGCCGGCGCCGGCGGCCGGCTGTGCCGCGCCTGCGCCGAGGAGGCGCGCGCCTCGGGCCGGCGCGTCGGCACGCTGCCGCTCGCGGTGCTCGCCGACGCGCAGCGCCTCGGCCAGCCGGACGCGACGTCCTCCCCCGCGCGCCTGGTCAAGGTGCGGGATTTCGTCGAGCGCTTCCTCGGCTACCATCTCAGCGTGCGACCCAAGAGCCACGCGAGCTTCCTCGCCTCCCCCAACCGCAACGCGCCGGAGTCCGCCGAATGAGGTGCCTGCGCGCGCTGCTGTTCATGCTCCCGCTGCTCAGCGCGGGCTGCGCTTCCCTGCCGAGCTGGGTGCCCGGCTCGCACTCGGCGCCCGCCAAACTCGACGCCGACGCCGTGCCCGCCGCGATCGAGCGCGCCGAGCGCGACCTCGACGCCGGCCGCACCGAGTCGGCCCTCGATTGGATGCGCGCGGCGACCGCCGCGAAGGACCTGCCCACCGACCAGCGCGAGCACGTGCAGCGCGTGCTCGAGGCCGCGGCGCACAAGCGCATCGAGGAGCTCTCCGCGCCGGGCAAGGACCCCGAGGACCTCGCCGACCTCGTCGATCTCGGGCTGCCGCGCCAGCTCGCGGTGCAGGCGGGGCTCGAGGCCGCGCGCGCCGAGGTCGCGCGCGGTGAGCTGATGGACGCCTTCCGGCTGCTGCGCAAGCTCGACAAGAAGTTCCCGCTGCACCACGAGCACCAGGCGGCGGGCGACCTGATCGTCGAGATCGGCCTCGCGCTGGCGAAGAAGCAGAAGTCCTTCCTGATCTTCTACAGCACCGACTCGCAGGCAGAGGACGTGCTCGAGTACGCGATCCTCGAGCACCCCTGGGCGCGCCGCGGCGACGAAGCGCACACGGTGCTCGCCGAGATCTACATCCGCCACCACGATCTCGACCTCGCGATCCAGACGCTCGAGCGACTCGTGCTCGACCACCCCGACTCGCCGCTGCAGCCCGAGGCACAGGCCGAGATCCCCGAGTTGCGCCTGCGCCTCTTGCGCAGCCCCGAGTACGATCGCGGCACGCTGCTCAAGGCGCACGACGAGCTCAAGCAGTGGCTGCGCAACCACCCCGGCCACGAGCTCTCCGAGCGCGTCAGCGTCGACCTCGGCGACTGCCTGCGGCGCCTGTGCGACAACGACCTCGCGGTCGCGGGCTTCTACCGCACGGTGGACAACTGCTACGGCGCACGCTTCCACGCGCGGCGCGCGGTCTCGGAGGCGCTCGAGGCGGGCGACGCCGGGCGCGAAAAGAAGGCGCAGTCGCTCGTCGATGCCCTGCCCCTGCCCGCGGGCGCGACCGACCTTCCGTTCGAGGGAGGGGCTCCGTGAGGCGCCTGCTCGTCGTGCTCGGACTCGCGCTCGGGGCCGGCGCCTGCGGCTACAACGCCGGGCTGCGCGTTTCGGAGCACCACGACAGCGTGGGCGTCGAGATCCTGGGCAACGACACCTACGAGCGCGACCTCGAGCCCGAGGTGCACGACGAGCTGACGCGCGTGTTGCGCGACCAGTCCGACGCGCACCTGGTCGATCCGCGCGACGCCCAGGCGGTGGTGCGCGGGACGATCAGCGCCTTCCACCGCCGCGGCGGGATCCGCAATCGGGAGAACCAGCTCCTGGAGACGGGTCTCTACATCGAGGTCCAGGCCAAGCTCTTCGTCGGCGGCAACGAGGCCCCCGTGCGCAGTTCGACCGCGGGCGCCTGGGTCGGGTACACGCTCGACAACCCGCTCGGGAACGAGCGCGAGGCCCGCCAGCGCGCCATGCGCCACATCGCCGAGGAAATCGTCCTCGAGCTCTTCGGCCCCTCGGGCGATGGCTGAGCCCTGTGCGGGGCTGTTGCACCGCCCGCCCGCGGCCTAAGGAGCCGCGCCCCTGACGTCGAGAATCGAGCTTTTGCCCGGCATCGCATCGCCAGGAGCGTTCCCGTCCCTATGCTATGCGGGAGGGTCGGCCAGCCGGGCCCTCCTCCTCACGCGATGACCCGCCGATAGAGACTCCATGGCCGAATCCAAGCCTCCGCAGAACGACAAGGGCAAGAAGACGCGCTCCTTCGGCCCCTACGCGCTGTTCCTGTTCGTACTGGTCGCCATCATGATCATGTACGGCGGCGGGAAGACGCCATGGGGAACCAAGACCGAGCTCTCGCTCGACGAGTACCGCTACGCGCTGTACAGCTTCCAGGTCGAGAATCAGAACGTCACGCCCAGCGAGATCGAGGGCAAGCTCCGCAACGGCGCCAAGGACGAGTCCTTCGTCGTCAAGGTCAAGGATCTCGACGACAAGCAGACGCAGCTCTACCAGTCGCTCGCCGCGGTCAGCGGTCACCTGCAGATCACGCCCGCGGGGCTCGCCGAAGGCCTCGCCAAGGGACTCCTCACGGTCACCGACGCGCGCCACCTGACGACCTTCCAGTCCAAGAGCGTCGATCCGTCGGCGCCGGAAGTGACAGGCGAAAAGAAGCCCGAGCAGAAGGACGAGTACTTCGTCCGCGCCGACTCGAAGGGCCGCGAAGGCTGGAGCGATGCCGGCACCGCCCCTGAGTGGCTGCCGAAACTCCCCGGACAGGTCTGGTTCAAGGTCGACGAGGTCAAGGACCCCGGCGCGCTCGTGGCCATGCTCGACAAGGCCGGCGCGAAGGTCGAGTCGTTCAACTTCGACATCACGCAGGGCAAGGGCACGCGCGTGATGGATCCCAGCTCGTTCTGGCAGAGCTTCCTGCTGCTCTGGGGACCCTGGCTGCTGATCCTGGTCTTCTTCTTCCTGTTCTTGCGCCAGATGCGCAACCAGGGCTCGGCGGGCGGCGTGATGAGCTTCGGCCGCAGCCGCGCGCAGCTCTACACCAAGGAAAACCACACCAACGTCACCTTCGACGACGTCGCCGGCTGCGACGAGGCGAAGGACGAGGTCAAGGAAGTGGTCGAGTTCCTGAAGAACCCCGGCCGCTTCACGCGCCTGGGCGGGCGCATCCCGCGCGGCATCCTGCTCGTCGGGCCTCCCGGCTGCGGCAAGACGCTGCTCGCCAAGGCCATCGCCGGCGAGGCGGACGTGCCCTTCTTCTCGATCTCCGGTTCGGACTTCGTCGAGATGTTCGTGGGCGTCGGCGCGAGCCGCGTGCGCGACCTCTTCAAGCAGGCGCACGACAACTCGCCCTGCATCATCTTCCTCGACGAGATCGACGCCGTCGGACGGCGCCGCGGTTCGGGCATGGGCGGCGGACACGACGAACGCGAGCAGACGCTCAACGCGATCCTGGTCGAGATGGACGGCTTCGGCACCGACGAGGGCATCATCGTCATCGCCGCGACCAACCGCCCCGACGTGCTCGACCCGGCGCTGCTGCGCCCGGGCCGCTTCGACCGCGAGGTCGTGATCGACCTGCCCGACCTCAAGGGACGCGCCGAGATCTTCACGGTTCACGCCAAGAAGGTGAAGACCGCCAGTGACGTCGACGTCAGCACGCTGGCGCGCTCGACGCCGGGCTACTCAGGCGCCGACATCGCCGCGATCATCAACGAGGCCGCGATCATGGCGGCGCTCGCGAAGAAGGACGAGGTCTCGATGGAGCACCTCGAGGAAGCCCGCGACAAGGTGCGCTACGGCCGCCAGAAGAAGTCGCGCAAGATCGAGGAGGAGGATCGCAAGATCACCGCCTACCACGAGGCCGGTCACGCCGTCGTCTCGGCGATCCTGCCCGACGTGGACGACCCACACAAGGTCACGATCATCCCGCGCGGCCGCGCGCTGGGCACGACCATGGTGCTGCCCGACAAGGAGAGCTACCACATGCAGAAGAAGCGCATGCTGGGCACGCTCGCCTGGGCCTTCGGTGGCCGGGCCGCCGAGGCGCGCTTCTGCGGCGACATCTCAGCCGGCGCTTCGGACGACATCCGCCGCGCGACCGAACTCGCGCGCGCGATGGTCACCGAGCTCGGCATGTCCGAGAAGATCGGCCCGATCAACTACGCCGAGCGCCAGGGCTCCGACTTCCTCGGCACCGAGCTGATGAGCGGCAAGTGGCACTCCGAGGAGACCGCGCGGATGATCGACCAGGAGGTCGAGAAGCTGCTCAAGGAGGCCTACGCGACCGCCGAGCGTATCGTCTCGGAGAACGCGCACGCGCTGGAGCAGATCACGCAGGCGCTGCTGACCTACGAGACGATCACCGGCGTGGACATCAAGAAGCTGCTCTCGGGCACGGCGCTCGAGAACTTGCGCCTGGGCCAGCCGCCGCCGAGCAAGCCCTCGACGCCGACGCCCACGACGCCCGGCCACGTCTTGCCGCCGCTCTCTCAGCCGCGCGGTGATCTCCCGGGTCAGCCCGGACTCTCCCCCGCCTGAGCGCGCTGCCCCTCCGATGAAGCCTGGATCCGCGAGCCCCCCGGCTCACCGGGTCCGGCTGATGGGCGTGGTCAACGTCACGCCCGACAGCTTTTCCGACGGCGGGGAATTCCTCGATCCCGAGCGCGCGATCGAACACGGCCTCGCGCTGGTGGCGCAGGGAGCCGACCTGCTCGATGTCGGCGGCGAGTCGACGCGGCCGGGGGCCCAGCCCCTCGCCCCCGCCGAGGAAACGCGGCGCGTGCTGCCTGTCGTCGCCGGCCTCGCCACGCGGGCGGGCGTCCCGATCTCGATCGACACGCTGCACGCCGAGGTCGCGCGCGCGGCGCTCGAAGCGGGTGCGACGATCGTCAACGACGTCAGCGCGGGTCGCGCGGACGAGCGCATGCTCGCGGTCGTCGCCGAGCGCGGCGCGGGCTTCGTCGCGATGCACATGCAGGGCAGCCCGCGCGACATGCAGCGCGCTCCGCACTACGCCGACGTCGTCGCAGAAGTGCGCGAGTTTCTCGCGCAGCGCCTGGAGGCGGCACTCGCGGCCGGCGTCCCGCGCGAGCGCATCTGGCTCGACCCGGGCATCGGCTTCGGCAAGACGCTCGAGCACAACCTCGCGCTGCTGCGCGGTCTGCGCAGGCTCGCGGAACTGGGCGCCCCGCTGCTCGTGGGCGTCTCGCGCAAGTCCTTCGTGGCCGCGATTGAGGAGCGCGCCGGCCTCCCGCGCAGTGCTCCGCTCGAGCGCGCGGGCGGCACGCTCGCCGCTTCGCTGTGGGCCGCGCGCGAGGGCGCCGCGATCCTGCGCGTGCACGAGGTCGCGCCCTTGCGCCAGGCCCTCGCGGTCGAAGCCGCGCTCGCGGAAGGCGCCGGCGGCTGACGGCCCCTTGTGCGCGAGCCGGGCGCAGAGACACAATCACGCGCCTTGAAACAGGAACGCATCTTCGGAACGGACGGCGTGCGTGGACGCGCGGGCGAGGGTTGGCTCGCACCGGCCGCGGTCACCGCACTGGGTTCCGCGATCGGCGAGCTCGTCAGCGCGCGCCGGAGCAGCGCCGCGCACGCACGCGTGCTGCTCGGCCACGACGGCCGCCGCTCGGGACCCGGCCTGGAGGCGGCTCTCGCCCGCGGCCTGGCCGAACACGGCTTCGAGTCCACCAGCGCGGGCCTGATCACGACCCCGGGTCTGGCGCTACTGACACGACTGGAGGGCTTCCGCCTCGGGGCGATGGTCAGCGCGTCGCACAATCCGGCCGAGGACAACGGCATCAAGCTCTTCTCGGAGCTGGGCGAGAAGCTCACCGACGAGCTCGAGATCGCGATCGAGGAGCGCCTGCGCGCGCGCCCGGCGCTCGAGCTCCCCGGCACCCCCGTCAAGGTCGATCCGACGCTCGAGGAGCACTACCTCGCCTACCTGCTCGAGCACGCCGGGAAGGGCCTCAACCTGCACGGTCTCACGCTCGTCGTCGACTGCGCCAACGGCGGCGGGAGCCGCATCGCGCCGCGCGTCTTTGCCCGCCTCGGAGCCCAGGTGCGCGCCTTCGCGGCCGAACCCGACGGCGACAACATCAACCTGCGCTGCGGCGCGACCAAGCCGCAGGCGCTGCAGGAGGAGGTCCGCCGCCAGGGCGCCCAGCTCGGCATCGCCCTCGACGGCGATGGCGACCGCTGTCTGCTCGCCGACGAGCGCGGCGAGCTCGTCGACGGCGACGGGATCCTGACGCTGCTCGCGCGGGCGATGATGGAGAAGGGCGAGCTCCACGAGGCGCGCATCGCCGCCACCGTGATGAGCAACAAGGGGCTGCACCGGGCGCTGCGGGACGCCGGCGTGGCGGTGACGACCACCGACGTGGGCGACCGGCGCGTGGTCGAGGAGCTGCGGCGCGCCAAGCTGCGCCTGGGCGGCGAGCAGTCCGGCCACATCGTCTTCGGCGCGGACCACTTCTACATCGGCGATGGGATCTACACCGCGCTGCGCGTGTTGCGGGTGATGCGTGAGACCGGCCTCCCGCTCTCCGCGCTCGCGTCGGCCTTTCGGGCCTTCCCACAGGTGCTCCTGAACGTGCTCGTGCGCAGCAAGCCGGCCCTTTCGAGCCTGCCGGAGGTCGAGAGCGCCCGCCAGCGCGTCGAGGCCGAACTGGGCGAGGACGGGCGCGTGCTGCTGCGCTACTCCGGGACCGAATCCCTGGCGCGGGTGATGGTCGAAGGACCCGATCTGGACCGGATTCGCGCCCAAGCACAGGAACTTGCATCTTTGATCGCGAGCCGGATCGGCGCGCCCTCCGCGCCATGAAGCTCGAGCTTTCGATCGAGACCTCCTCGCGCTCGGCGAGCGTCGCCGCGCGTCTGGGAGAGCGCGTGGCGCGCTCAGAGCTCGCCTCGACGCGCGCGCACGCCAGCGACCTGCTGCCCGCCCTCGACCAGCTCGTGCGCGAGCTCGGCGCACAGCCGCGCGAGGCGGCGGCTGTCTACGTCGGCACCGGACCAGGCAGCTACACGGGCTTGCGGGTGGGCATCGCGACCGCGCTCGGGATCGCGCGCTCGACCGGGGCGGCGCTCGTCGGCGTGTGCTCCTTCGAAGTGCTGCTCTGGGAGCGGCTCGCGCCCGGGGAGTCGGGCGGCGTGCTGCTCGACGGGCGCAGCGGCGGCTACTACCACGCCCGCTACCGGCGCGAGGCCGGCGAACTCGTCGAGCTGCTCGCGCCCGCGATCCTGCCCGAGGCGCAGGCGCGCGAGCGCGCCGCGCAGGACGGACGCACTCTGGGCGTCGAGGACGTGCCGACGGCGCTCGCACTGCTCGAGCTGGGAGCTGCGCGCCTGGCTCGCTCGGGTCCGATGCAGCCCGCCGAAGTCCAGCCGCTCTACCTGCGTCCCTTCCGGGCGACCGAGCGCACGCGCTGAGTCGCGCGCCGAGCGTTTCTCGGCTCTCGATCCGCGCTCGTGCGATCGCTACCTTGCGGCTGTGGATCCCTATCGGGTCAAAGCCGAGATCGACCTCGACGCGCTGCAGCACAATCTGCGCGTGATCCGCCAGCGAGCTGGCCCCGGCGGCCGCGTAATGCTCGTCGTCAAGGCCGACGCCTACGGCCACGGCGCGCGCGCGATCGCCAACCACGCGCTGCGCTGCGGGATCGAGTCGCTGGGCGTCGGCACCTCGGCCGAGGCGCTCGAACTGCGCCACGACGGCGTGCGCGCGCCGATCCTCGTGCTCGGCACGATCATCGACGACGAGGCGCGCGATTGCCTGCGCCACCGCGTGCAGATCGCGCTGCACTCCTCCGACCGGCGCGCACAGATCCAGGAGCTCGCGCGCACACTCGGCGTGCGCGCGCAGGTGCACCTCAACGTCGACACGGGCATGGGCCGACTGGGTGTCCTGCCCGGGCGCGCGCTCGATCTGTTGCGCGAAATCCGCGGCTCCTCGCACCTGGAATTGTGCGGCCTGATGACGCACGTCAGCGCAGCCGAGGGTGCGCTCGCGGACAGCACACGCGAGCAGGCGCGCAGCTTCGAGGGCGTCTTGAGCGCCGCGCGCTCCGAGCACCTGCTGCGCGGCTCGATCCACATGGCCAACTCCGCAGCACTCTTCACCGGGTTGCGGCCGCTGTACGACACCGTGCGGCCGGGCATCAGCGCCTACGGGATCCTGAACCCCGACCTGCCGGGCTCGGGCGACCTGAAGCCCGTGCTCTCGCTGCGCACGCAGATCGTGTTCCTGAAGGACGTGCCCGCCGGAACGCCGATCGGCTACTCCTCGACCTGGCGCGCCGAGCGCGCGACGCGCATCGCCACGCTGCCGGTGGGCTACCACGACGGCGTGCCCTGGCGCCTCTCGAACTGCGGCGAGGTGATCGTGCGCGGCCGCCGCGCGCCGATCGTCGGGCGCGTGACGATGGACTACATCACGGTCGACGTGGGCCACATCCCCGGCGCGGCCGTGGGCGACACCGCGACGCTGATCGGGACCGATCGCAACGAGACGATCACGGTGGCCGAGGTCGCCGAGAAGGCCGGTACGATCGCCTACGAGATCACCTGCTCGGTCGGTCGGCGCGTGCAACGCCTGTACACGGGCGGCGAGAACCTCGAGCTCGCCGCGCAGCGCGCGCCCGATCCGCGCAACACGCCCAGTGCCTACGGCTGGACGGCGAGCACACCGCCGAGCGCGCAGCCGCCCGCGCGGCCCGCTGCGCCGCGCGAGAGCGGCCGGGAAGTCCGCGGGAGCTAGCGCCGCATGCGCGCGCTCGCCCGATTCGCCTGGGGCCTCGTGCTCGCCGCGGGCTGGATCGCGTGCGCGCTGGTCGTGTCGATCGTCGTGTTCGAGCGCAGCGGCATCCTCGCGGACACGCTGCGCAAAGAGCTGCGCGCGCGCGCCGGCGACCTGCACGTGGAACTCGAAGACGCGCGCATCGCGTTCTTCGACACGCGCCTCTCCCTGTACGGCCTGCAGCTGGGCGAGGGTTCGTCCGCGGTGCGCATCGACAAGCTCGAACTGCGCTGGGGCGTCGACACCGAGTCGGGCTTCGGCGTGCGCGGCCTGCTCCTGCGCGGCGGGCGCCTGCGGCTCTCGAGCGCGCTGCTGCAGCAGTTCGAGGAGCGCCTCGGCCCGGGCACGGACTCGGGCTCGCTTGGAAGGTTGCCGCCGATCGAGATGCGCGGCTTCGGTGTCGAGATCGAGAGCGAGCGCTGGGGCGGCTTCGCGAACCTGGGTCTGGTCGACCTGCGCGCACGGGCGAGCGAAGGCGGGATCCAGGCCGAAGGCGCGCTGCATCGCAGCGTGGGCGAGGTCTACCTGCACGGCTCGCTCGGCGCCGACCGCAAGCTCGTGCTCGAGACGCTCGCGACGGGGCTGCCCGTGAGCGCCTCCTACCTGCCCAGCGCGTGGCACGCGTTCCAGCCACAGGGCAGCCTCGCGCTCGAGGGCCATGTCGAAGCGGACCTGCGCCCCGAGGGACACGCGACGGGCAGGCTGCGGCTCGCGCTCGGCGGTGCGAGCCTGCTCGTGGCAGGCGGCAAGCAGCACGTCGACCACGTGCAGCTCGAGTTCGATGGCCACGTGGAGGCCGAGGACGTCGGCAAGGCGCTCGACCCCGGCTCGTGGGAGTGCACGCTCGAGACCAGCGGCACGTGGGAAGGCCGCGGGTTCTCGGGCTGGGGCTTCCTCGGCCCCGCACTCGCGTCAGGATCGCGCGCGCGCGGCTTCCTGCACCTCTCGGCGCTGCCGCTCGATGGGAGCCTCGTCGATCTGCTCGCGCAGGACGCCGCGCAGGAGAAGCTCCTGCGCGAGCGCTGGGACGCGTTCACTCCCAAGGGCGAAGCCGAGCTGTGGGCGAGCTTCGAGTTGCCCGAGCCTCCGCCGGGGATGGCGCCCGCGCTCGGCGACCTGCGCATCGCGGCCGAGGCGCAGCTCGCCGGCGCCGCGGGACTCGCCTACCGGGGCTGGCCGCAAGACGACGGCTCGCACGACGCTGGCTTCCCGCTGCCGCTCGAGGGCGCGCGCGGCGCGGTGGTCTTCACGCGCGATCCCAAGGCCAAGCGTCCGAACCTTCTCGGTCTGGTGGACCTGCGCGGCACCTCGGTATGCGGCGAGATCCGCGCCCAGGGGCTGGTGCACTCGCACGCGGTCGACGCGCCGCCGACGCTGCCCGGCGCGGGCGCGAGCGAGTTCGACCTGAACTTCGAGGCGCACGAGTTGGCGCACACGCAGCCGCTCGAAGAGGCGCTCGCCGGCCTGGGCGAGGCCGTGCCGGCCGACAGCACCTGGCGGCCCTATCGGCCGCAGGGCGGCAAGCTCGACATCGAGCACTTGCGCCTGGTGCGCAAGGTCGACATGCCTTTCGCCGCCTGCGACCTCGCGCTCGGCCTCACGGGCATCACGCTCGACTGGAACGAGATCTCCGTCCCGCTCGCCAACGCGACGGGCAAGCTCGCTTTCCGTTCCGACGGCAAGGGCGAGCGCGGACTCGCCGCGCAATTCGAAGCCGGCCTGCCCTCGAAGGACGCGCGCATCGCGCTCAGCCTGCGCTACCAGACCGATCCATCGCTGCCGCACGGCGCCGCGGGCAAGTCGATGGACGAGCTCTCGTGCGTCGAGGCGCGCGTCACGGGTCTGTCACTCAAGGGCGCGGAAAAGCAGGCGCTCGCCAAGCGCTTTCCCGACGTGGACACGGCGCTCGAGCGCATGTCACCCAAGGGCTTCGTGGACGTCGATCTGCAGCGCGTGCAGGCCGGCGCCGCAGCGCCCGCGCGCTGGCGGGCGGAGCTCACGCCGATCGACGTGCAGCTGCAGCCGCAGAGCTTCAAGGTCAACACCAAGGACGTGCACGGCCGTGTGATCGTGACCGTCGAGGAGCCGCGCGACCCCGCGCAGGCGACGAGCATCGAGACCGCGCTCGCGCCGCTCGCGGGTGTCTCGCAGGGCATCGGACGCATGGCCTTCGCGGGGCGCCTGCCCGGCGCGCAGGTCGAGCTGTGGGCCGCGGGCATTCACCTCGACGACGGCAACGTGCGCGGCGCGCTGGGCGAGGGTGCCAACAAGTTCGACATGAGCGGTTTCGGCGTGCAGGGACCGGTCGATCTCTCCGGCCGCATCCTGCTCGAGACCGAACAGAGCGAGGGGTTCGGTCTCGCCGCCACGATCTACCTGCGCGGCAACACCTTCCGCACGCAGCCGCACGAACTCGTCCTGAAAAACCTGCATGGCCGGCTCGAGCTCGAGAAGGGCGTGCTCACAGGCCCCGAGTTGCACGCGCTGCTCGGCCGCACCGAGGTCGTGCTGCGCGGCCTGGACTTCCACACCACCGACGACCGCTTCCAGCTCGGCGTGGCGCTCGAAGCGCACGGACTGCCGCTCGACCGCGAACACCTCACCGGGTTCATGGACGAGAAGACGCTCACGCCCCTGCTCGAGGAATTGCACCTGGAGGGCACGCTCGACATCGAGAGCGGACGCATCGACATCGAGGGCCACTCCGCGAGCGACAGCCAGCTCGTGTTCCGGGGCGAGGTGCTCGTGCACGACACCAGCGTGCAGCTCGGCCTGCCCTGGAAGATCCGCTCCGCGCGCGCCTCGATCGAGAAGCTGCTGCTCGAGGGCGGCCGGCTGCGCGCGATGGCGCGCGTGCACGATCTCGAAGGCACGCTCGCCGAACGCGAGGTCTCGAAGGCCAGCATGCTGCTGACCTACGTCGAGCCGCAGCTCGCGATCGAGGACCTCGAGGCCGATCTCGAGGGCGGCAAGCTCTACTCGCTGGGCGCGGCCGACCAGCGCAGCGGCACGGCGCTCTCGATCGGACTCGAGAAGCCCTACGTGTTCCAACTCGCGCTGGATCTCGAGGGAGTCGACATCGGCCGGCTGCTGCACGGCATGTTCGAGTCGGACTTCGCCACCAAGGGCAGCCTCAAGGCCCAGCTGCGCCTGCAGGGCAACACCGAGAACGTGCTCGACGTGAAGGGCTCGGGTGCTGTCTACGTCAGCGACTCGCGCCTGTGGTCGATCCCGGTCTTCCGCGAGCTCTTCTCGCAGATCGGCTTCGCCAACGCGGGCGTGTTCAAGAGCATGTTCGCCAACCTGCGCCTGGACAGCGGGCGCCTGTACCTGAACGACATCACCGTCTACAGCGACCTCTTGCAGTTGCGCGGCGAGCACGGCTGGATCGACGGCGACGGCGACATGCAGTTCGATTTCGAGCTGCGCTACTCGATCATCGACAACCTCGGGCCGATCACGCGCCTTCTGTACTGGGTTCAGAACCGGCTGCTCTCGGTCTCGATCCGCGGCGACATGGCGCGTCCCTCGGTAGTCCTGAAGAACCCGATCTCCTCGCTCTTCGGCGGCGGCCAGCACCGGCGCGCGCTGCCGCTGCCGCCCTTCTCGCCCCTTCCGCCGCGCTTCTGAGGCGCCGTACACTGCCCGCATGAGCACGACGGAGATCTACGCGGTCCTGATGGCGGGCGGCTCGGGGACGCGCTTCTGGCCCGCGAGCCGGCGTGCGCTGCCCAAGCAGTTCCTGCCGATCGGCTCGTCGAAGCCGCTCCTGCGCGAGACCTTCGAACGCCTCGAGGGACTGGTCGCGCCCGAGCGCGCTGGTCGTCGCGAACAAGCTGCACCGCAAGCTGGTCGCCAAGTGCCTGCCCGAGCTGCCCGCAGAGAACGTGCTGCTCGAGCCCGTGGGCCGCAACACGGCGCCCTGCATCGCCTGGGCCGCGAGCACGATCGCCGCGCGCGCTCCGGACAGCGTGCAGATCGTGCTGCCCTCGGACCACCTGATCCGCCCGGCGCAGCGCTTTCGCGAGCTCCTGTGTGTCGCCATCGAGGAGACGCTGCAGAGCGACGCGCTGCTGACGCTGGGCGTGCGCCCGACCCACCCGGCGACCGGCTACGGCTACATCGAGCTCGGCGAATGTCTGCACGAACGCGCGGGTGCGCCCGTGCAGCGCGTCGCGCGCTTCGTCGAGAAACCCGACCGCGCGCGCGCCGAGCAGTTCCTGGCCAGCGGGAACTTCCTCTGGAACGCCGGCATCTTCGTCTGGAGCACGCGCGCGATCCTGGGGGCCTTGCAACGCTACCTGCCGGACACGCTCGCGGCCTGCGCGAAGCTCGGCCCTCGGCCGCGCCTCTCGACCTTCGCGCGACTCGCGGCGGACTCGATCGACACCGGCGTGCTCGAGCGCGCGGAAAACGTGCGCGTCGTGCCCGTCGACTTTTCCTGGAGCGACGTCGGCTCCTGGACCGCGCTGGCGGAGCTGCCCGACGGCGGCGGTGGCGGCGCCGAACTCCTCGCGCTGGAGAGCTCCGGCTGCGTGACCTGGGCGCCCAAGGGCGAGTTGATCGCGCTGCTCGGAGTGCACGACCTCGTCGTGGTGCACGCGGGCAAGGTCACGCTCGTCGTCCCCCGCGATCGCGCGCAGGACGTGCGCAAGCTCGTGGCACAGATGGAGCAGCGCGACCCGCGCTTCGTCTAGGCCATGGCCATCACGGGCGGCGCGCTGGCGATCGACCACGGCACGAAGCGCACGGGCTTCGCCTACGCGGATGCTCTGCGCATCAGCCTCAACGCGCTCGAACCCTTCCACGGCCCGGGCGACGCGCCCGCGATGCTCGAGCACATCGCGAAGCTGTGCGACGAGCGCAGCGTGCGCACCTTCGTGGTCGGCCTGCCCTACAACATGGACGGCAGCGAGGGCCCGCGCGCGGCCGACGTGCGCGCCTTCGGCGAACGCCTGCGCGCGCGCTTCCCCGCGGTCGAGCTGGTCTACGCCGACGAGCGCCTCTCGTCCAAGGAGGCCGAGGAGCTGCTGCGCGAGAGCGGCTTGCACGGCCTGAAGGCGCGCGCCCTGCGCGACAGCTTCAGCGCCCTGGTGGTGCTGCGCGACTGGGTGCGAGCGCACGAGCGCAGCTGAGCGGATTTGTGCGAGAATCCTGCGGTCCTTCCGCCGAGCGCGGCACTGGACCCTTCCGGCATGGGTCCCCGATCCCACGAACTCGAAGAGCTGCTCGCGCACGGTCCCTGGATCCAGAGACTGGCGCGCCACCTCGTGCACGATCCCTCGCAGGCCGAGGACCTCGTGCAAAGGGCCTGGCTGGCCCTGCTCGAGCGTCCGCCGCAGCACAACCACTCGCTGCGCAGCTGGTTCGCGGCCGTACTGCGCAACCTTGCGCGCGCGGACCGGCGTTCGGAGCAAAGGCGCCTTGCGCGCGAGCAGTTCGCCCACGCGCGCGGACCGGAGTCCCCGCACGACGAATTGGGCGCGACGCTGGAGCTCTCGAAGCTGCTCGCGGACGCGGTCGGAAAACTCGAGGAACCCTACCGCAGCACGCTCTTCCGCCGCTACTACGAGGGCCTCGAACCGCGGCGCATCGCCGAGCTCGACGGCCTGCCGCTCAAGACGGTCAAGTCGCGCCTCGCGCGCGGGCTCGAGAAGCTGCGCGAGCGGCTCGACCGCGATCAGCCCGGCGGCCGCGGCACGTGGATCAGCGCCTGCATTCCGCTTCTGCAAGGATCGAGCGCGCCGCTGGCGCTGGGAGGAATCGTGATGAACGTGAAGATCGTCTGCAGCGCCGCGGCGCTGGTGCTCGTGGGTGCGTGGGCGCTGCTGCACAGCGGCCATCCGGAGCTGCCCGTGAAGGGCGCCGCGCTCGAGCGCGGAGCGCTCAGCGAACCCGCGGCGCTCGAGTCCCCGTCCGCGCAAGTCACGCAGAGCGCACCCGGGTCCGTTCGCCAGAACCTCGAGCCGACGGCGGCGGCCGCCGCGCCCGAGCCGGTGGCCCCCGCTCCTGTGCGCCTGCTCCCCGGTCGCGTGGTCGATCCGGCCGGACTCGGTCTGGCGGGTGTGCGCCTGGTGTGCGTCTCGCGAGAGGAGGCGCTCGCCTCGCGCCAGGGCAGCGCGGCGATCACGGAGCGCGAATTCTGCGCCACCAGCGGAGCGGACGGCCGCTTCGAGATGCCGCTCCCCCAGCAGGGAGGTCTGCTGCTCGGAGAGCGGCCCGGTTTCGTGACGCTGATGGGCTCCGACGTCTGGAGCGGACAGTTTCGACAAGAGTTGCTGGTGGTGATGGCGCCGCGCGTCGACATCGCGGGGACGGTCGTCGATGAGCACGGGCTGCCCGTCGTCGCCGCCGAGCTGCGCATCGGAGGCGGCGACCGCGTGCGCAAGGACCTCGGCCTGGCCTCCGACTCGGCGGTCGAGATCCTCTGGAGGGCGCGCAGCGACGAGCAGGGCCGCTTCGCGATCGACGGCGCGCCCGGCCTCTCGAGCATGAAGCTGGCCGCGTTCCATCCGCGCTACACGCAGAGCTCGATCGCGATGCCGGAGCTCTCGCGCAGCGACCTGCGCCTCGTGCTCGACTCGCGCGAATCGAGGGTGCTCGCCGGCGAGGTGCTCGAGAAGAACGGACAGCCCGTCGCGGAGGCGCTGGTCGCGATGGGCCAGGTGGCGACGCGCACGGACGCCGCGGGCCGCTTCGAGCTGGAGCTCGAGGACAAGCATGTGAGCAATGGCAACGGTGTCTTCCGGTCGACGCTCTCGGCCTTCTTGATGGCGGTCAAGCCCGAGCGCATGCCCGCGCGCATGCAGGAACCGGCGGCCGGCTGGCCGGGCTTCGTGACGCTCGTGATCGGCGACGAGCCGCTCTCGATCCGCGGCCGGGTGCTCGACCACGCGGGTCAGCCGATCGCGGGCGCCGTCGTGCGCGTGACCAACGAGCACAGCTTCGGCATCGTGAGCTCGAAGCTCGAGGCCACGGGCTGGGATCGTTCGCTCGAGAGCGTCGCGCGCCACGGCGATTCGATGGAGGCTCCCACGCGCACCGACGCCAAGGGCGAGTTCGAGATCGGCGGCCTGCTCGACGAGGATTACGTGCTGCAGGCCTTCTCGCGCGAGACGCTGCAGATGGTGGAGAGTGAGCCCGTGCACGCCGGAGGGCACGGAATCGAGTTGCGCTTCGGCCCGCTCGCGGGCGTCGAGCGCGTGGCCGGCCGCGTGCTCTCGCTGCACGGCGAGCCGCTCGCCGGCGTGAGCATCGTCCCGGGACGGCCCGGCATCGACCTGCTCGCGGGGCCGGAGGGACGCACGCTCTTCGGCACCTCGCGCACGACCGACGCCGACGGCCGCTTCGACTTCGGCGAGATCGCGGTCGAGGGCTTGGTCTTCCAGTACATCGGTGACCAGATCCAGCCCGTGATCGGCTGGAAGGCGCCCGCGGGCACTCAGCTCTCGCAGATCCAGATAAGCGTCGCCTGCCGCTGCCATGTGCAGGTCGACCTCGGCGATCGCCCGGAGCTCGCCGACTCGCTGGTCGTGCTCGACGAGCACGGCGAGCCGCTGGTGATGTGGACCTGGATGGGCAACATCTCGAGCACCGCGATCGCGGAGCCGATCCGCGACGGGAAGTCGGACGTGTTCACGGTGCCCGAGAACGCCGCGACGGTCGTGCTCAAGAAGGACGGCGTCGAGGTGCAGCGCCGGCCGGTGAGCCTGAAGCCCGGGCCGCTCGAGACGCTGCGCTTCTAGCGCGGCAGGATCCCTGCGGCCGCGCGGATTTCTGCCAGAATTCGGGAGCCGATCGCCGGACGGCGGCATCGGATCCCATGGCTATGGAGAAGCGCCATCGTTTCGAGGAGCTGCTCGCGCACGGGCCGTGGGTCCGGCGCCTGGCGCGCAGCCTCGTGCGCGACCGCGCGCGCGCGGACGACCTCGAGCAGCAGGCCTGGCTCGCGGCGCTCGAGCATCCGCCGCGCGCGGATTTTCCGCTGCAGCGCTGGTTCGCGGCCGTGCTGCGCAACCGCGTGCGCGAGGAGCAGCGCGCGGACGCGCGCCGCACGCGGCGCGAGGAGCTGGCTGCGGCGGACGAGAGCGCGCGCTGCATCGACACGCTCGAGGCGCTCGAGCTCTCGCGTGCGCTGGCACTCGCGGTCGCCGAGCTCGAGGAGCCCTTTCGCGGCACGCTCTTCCGCCGCTACTACGAAGACCTCGAGCCGCGGCGCATCGCCGAGCTCGACGGCCTGCCGCTGAAGACCGTCAAGTCGCGCCTGGCGCGCGGCCTCGAGAAGCTGCGCGAGCGCCTCGATCGAGAACAACCCGGCGGCCGCACGGCGTGGATGGCGGCCTGCGTGCCGCTCCTGCGCAGGCACTCGACGCCGCTCGTCCTGGGAGGAATCGCCGTGAAGACCAAGCTCGCTCTCGCCGCCGCCGTGCTGCTGCTCTTCGTCCTCGGAGCGCTGCGTCTCGCGGGTTTGCCCGCACCCCTGCCCGAGCCCCAGGCGCTCGCACCCGCCGCGCCCGCGGACCCGCGCGCGAGCGAGCTCGCGACGGCCGAGAGCGACGGCGCGCGCGCGGAGATCTCCGCGATGGCGCCGACGCCGGCCGCGCAGTCCCCTGTCGGCGCGCTGTGTCCGTACGCGCAGACCCCGACCGACCTCGCCGGGCGCGCGATCGACGCGCGCGGCCAGCCGCTCGAAGGCGTGCGGCTCTTCCTCGTCACGCCCGAACAGGCCGCGGCGCTGCGCGAGCCCGGCGCGAGCTCCGCGGTGTACCCGACCGGCGCGACCAGCGACGCCGCCGGACGCTTCACGATCCGCCTCTCGCGCGGCGGCCTGATCGTGATGGGCGAACGCGCGGACCTCGTCACGCTGCTCGGTGCCTACGCCTGGGCTCCGCGGCGCGCGGGAGGTCTGACCGTCGTCCTCGCCACGGCGATCGACGCTGGAGGCAGCGTCGTGGACGAACGGGGCACGGCGATCGCGGGGGCGCAGGTGCAGGCCCTCTCGGCCACTGGGCTGCGCGAGACGCTCGAGCTCGCGGGCGCGGCCGAGATCCCCTGGCGAGCGCGCACGGGCGCGGACGGCCGCTTCGAGTTCGAGCGCGTGCCTGCCGGTCCGTGCGCCGCGCTCTCGGCTTTCCATGCGCTGCACGAACCGGCCTCGGTCCCGATGCCCGCGCTCCCCGACCCGAACCTGCGCCTCGTGCTCGGCTCGCGCGCGGGCGCGCGCATCGCGGGGGTCGTGCTCGAACCCGACGGCGCGCCGGCCACGGGCGCGTGCGTCGGCATGGGACAGATCGCGGTGCGCTGCGACGGGCTCGGCCGCTTCGAGGTCGAGCTCGATCCGAGCCTTCCCGACCACGACGGCGTGCCGCGCGTGCAGCACTCCAAGGAGATCGGAGCCGCCAAGTCAGGCTTCGGCGCCGCGCACCTCGACGAGCCCGAGACGGGCTGGCCGGCCTTCGTCACGCTGCTGCTCACACAAGCGCCGCTCGAGATCCGCGGGCGCGTCGAGGGACCGGATGGCGCGCCGCTCTCGAGCATTCAGGTCCAGCTCGTGAACGAGCACGTGCTCGGCATGCTCCCCTCGCAGGCCGGCTCGTACTTCGTCGCGCGCTCGCTCGAGGGCCTGGCACGCCAGGGCGACGAGTTCGAGGCGCCGGCCGTCACGAGCCGCGACGGATCCTTCGTGGTGCGCGGGTTGCTCGACCAGCCCTACGTGCTGCGCGCCTTCGATCCGCGCAGTCTGCGCACGCTGGTGAGCGAAGCGATCCCCGCGGGCAGCGCGGGCGTGGTCCTGCACTTCCCCTCTTCGTCCGGGATCACGCGGGTCGCGGGTCGCGTGCTCTCGCTCGCGGGCGAGCCGCTCGCGAACGTGCAGATCCTGCCGCTGCGCCCGGCCGGGGTCGTCTCGAGCATGCGGGTGCGCCTGCTCCCGGGCGAGCTGCGCACCACCGACGGCGAAGGCCGCTTCGATCTCGGCGGAATGGAGAGCGAGGGGCTGCAGCTGCAGCTCATGGGCGATGGCCTGCAGACGATCGTCGACTGGAAGCCGCCGCCGTTCGCCGATCTCTCCGCGCTCGAGCCGCGCCTCGCGCGGCGACTTCGCCTGCTGGTCGAGCTGACCGCGAATCCCGAGCGCGCGGACTCCGTGGTCGTGCTCGACGCGCAGGGCCGGGAGCTGGAACTGTGGATCCGGACGCGGGAGTCGCTCTCCTTCGAACGCGCGCAGCCTTTGAAGCAGGGTCGCTCGGAAGTGCTGCTCGTCGCCGAGACGGCGGCCACGGTGGCGATCCGCAAGGACGGCGCGGAGGTCGAACGCCGGGCGGTGGTGCTCGATCCCGCCGGCCTGACGACGCTGCGCTTCTAGCGCGGCAGCGTCTGCTCCAGCCAGCCCACGACCTCGGTCTCTTTCGCGGTGTTCAGCACCGGCAGCGTGAGCTGCGCGAGCCTGGGTCCGTACTTCGCCGCCGCCTCGAGCGCTTGCTCGCCCGCGCGCAGCGTGATCACATCGTGGCGCAGCGGATCGGCGGGATCCTGCGCGACGCCGAAGCCGAGCTTGCCCGGCGCATCGCTCGCCTGCTTCTTGAAGGACTTGAACAGGCCGCTGGGCTTCGCGGGCAGTTCGAACTTCGGCTGCAGGCGCGGCGCGACGAGCACCAGTGCCGCGACGTCGTCGGGTTTCTCGCAGGCGTAGGCGAGCGACCAGAGCGCGCCGAGGCCAAAGCCGAGCAGCACCTTGGGCGCTTCGGGCTGGCGGTAGGCGAGGTGGTCCTGCACGTCGCCGAGGTCGCGCAGGATCTCCTTCAAACCGTTCGAGTGGCCGCGCGCGCCCTCCGAGCGCCCGTGGCCGCGCAGGTCCGGCAGCGCGACGGCCCAGCCCGCGCTCGCGAGCGCGCGCGCGAAGTCGAGGTAGCGCCCGCCGTGCTCGCCCGCCTCGTGCACCACCGTAACGGCGCCGCGCGGTTCACCCGCCGCGGCGAGTTCGAGCACGTGCAGCAGCACCAGGCCCGAAAGGGTGTGCGAGAGGCCCGCGGACTGCTCCCCCTCGGGGGTCGACTCGCGCAGTTCGAGGTAGGTGACGAAGGGCTCCAGCGTGCTCATCGCGCGCAGCCTAGGGGCGGTGGCGGGGAAGTGACAAGCCCCGTGGTAGGATGCGCGCGACAGGAGAGGCCCGGGCGGCCGCTCCGCCGGCTTGCCGCGCGGGGAGGAAAGTCCGGACTCCACGGGTCAGGGTGGTTGCCAACGGCAACCGGCCGCGAGGCCAGGGAAAGTGCCACAGAAAACAAACCGCCTCGTGCTCTCGGGCTCGGGGTAAGGGTGAAACGGTGCGGTAAGAGCGCACCGCAGCTCCGGTGACGGCGCTGGCAGGGCAAACCCCACTCGGAGAAAGGCCAAATAGGGAAGGCGCCTGGTGATGACCCGCATCATGCCTTCCGGGTAGGTCGTTCGAGGCCGCGGGCGACCGCGGTCCCAGAGAAATGGCCGCCACGTCCCTGCTTGGGACGGACAGAATCCGGCTTAGAGGGCCTCTCCTGTCGCCCCTCTACCGGCTGGCGACGCCTGACCTCGGCCGACCAGCGCTCGGAAGCGGACGGTCAGGAAGGGGGTGGGACCACAACATCTGGTGGTCCCGGCTTCTCGACACCGCCAATGGTTGCCGGTTTTGGACATCTCGGATAGCATCCTTGCACCTCTTTCAGCACCGCACCGCTGGAGACTTGAGGGCCCGCCCCCCCACCCCGCACAGGCACCCTCGGCGACCGCACCTGGACATGGAGTTCGTTTTCGTCGTTCCCCGGCCCGCCCTGTTCCCGGACTTCTACCCGCACGGGTTGATCCGGTTCCAGGACGCGCCCGCGCAGGAAAACACCTGCGTTTCGCGCACCGCCTTCGAGGCGGCGATCGCGCGTGAGGGTTTTTTCGTGGAACGACCGATGGCGGAGCGAACGCCGGCGTGGAAGCAGATCATTCCCTACACGCTGGTGCAGTGCGGCGAGCGCATCCTGCTCACGCGCCGCACGAAGAGCGGCGGCGAAGCGCGCCTGCACGACAAGCACTCGATCGGCATCGGCGGCCACATCAACCCGATCGACCTCGACGAAGCGCCGCTGGCGGACGGAGCGCGCAACCCACTGCCCGCCGGAGCGCGGCGTGAGATCGGCGAGGAGCTCGACGTGCGCGGCGCGTACGAACTTCGCCCGCTCGGCATCCTCAACGACGACTCCAACTCCGTCGGCGCCGTGCACGTAGGCGTCGTCCACGTGATGCGCGTCGAAGGCAGCGTCGAGGTGCGCGAGAAGGAACAACTCGAAGGTCGCCTCGTCACGATCACGGAGCTGCGCGAATTAGCTGAGCGCGGCGCCAACCTGGAAACCTGGACCAAGCTGCTTCTCCCCCACTTGGAGGAGCTGCTCTTCACCCCGACCGCCGCTGCGACCTGAGATCCGCCCATCCCTTCCCACACGGAGCGGCCAACCCAACCCAAGATGAGCACTACCAGCAAGAAGAACCGGGAAATGCTACCGGGCAAGATCTACGACTCGCTCCTTTCGGCCCGCACGGCCGACAAGGTGACGCTGCACTTCAAGGACGGTCGCGTCGTTCACGGCGCGCTGATCTTCAATCCATTCAAGGGAACCGGCCGCGTGATCAACATCGACCAGGAAGTCTCGATCGACTTCGCGATCGACGAGCTCCGCGACCTCAAGTTCTGAGAACGAGCCGGGAGCCCAGCGCTCCCGACAGCCGCGCTCCGCCCGCCTCCTGACGGTCGGAGCGCGCTTGCATGGGAGGGGAAATGCCGCGCCCCCACCTCGCTCAGGCGGGCGCGTAGGGCGGCATCCCCGGCTCGAGATCGACGTGCAGCGCGTCCGCGACGCGGTTGATGTAGTTGAAGTACGCGATCACCTGCACGGCCTCGTGGATCGCCGTGTCGTCGAGGCCTTCCGCGCGCAGCGCGTCGAGGTCCTCGCGGCACATCGCCCAGGGCTCGCGCGTGAGTTTCTCGGCGTAGGCGCACAGCGCGGCCTCGAGCGGCGCGAGCCCCGCCGTGCGCCAGTCACGCGCAACGGCCTCGACCCAGCGATCGGCCTCCTCGGGGGCGAGATCGACGACCTCGGCACGGAGGTCGTCCGCGTGCGCGAGCAGTCAGTAGTGGCAGCGGTTCACGCCGCTCGTCACGACCGCCAGCAACTCGCGCTGGCGCCGCGAGAGCGCACCGCGCGCGTGCATGATCGCCAGGTAGAAGCCCATCGAGGCATCCAGCACGCGTGGCGCGAGGCTCATTGCGCGCACGATCTGGAACACGCGGCCCGCGCGCTTCACCGCGGCGGCGTAGGAGCGCGCGAGCTCGCCTTCGGCCTCCTCCGGCGCGACGCTGCGAATCCAGCTCATTTCGAGGCCGGCTTCGCCTTCTCGAAGATCGCCTCGATCGTGCGCCGCTCGCGCGGCAATTCGGTGCGCTCCCAGCGCGCGGCGAGCGCGGCGCGCGCGGATTTGTCGGCGCGCTTGGCGAGCGCGTCGATCGCACTGCGCCGCACGACCCAGGCGGGATCCTGCAGCAGCGCGTCGAGCGCCTGCGCGGCCTCGCGGTCCCGCGCCCCGTAGCTCGCCAGCGCCGTCGCGGCGGCCGCGCGCAGCGGAGCGGGACGCTCCCGGTCGGCCGCGGTCGCGACGCACAGCGCGCGTGCGCGCGCCGCATCGTTCGCGACGAGCAGCGGGAGCACCGCGGAGGCCAGTGTGTCGTGCGGCGAGGGCTGCGCGAAGGCGCGCTCGAGCACCGGCCAGGCTCCCGCGGGGTCGGCCTGCGCGTACAGGTGCAGCGCGGCGGACATCGTGTTCCAGCTGTAGCCCTGCTCGAAGACGCGCTCGGCGAGCGCAGCGCGGGTCTCGTCGGCGGGCAGCGCCGCGAGCGCATTCAGCGCAGCCACGCGCGCGCAGGCCTCCGGGTCCTTCTCGGCCGCGAGCGCGAGCGCCTCGCGTGCGGCGGGTTCCTGCGCGAGGGCGAGGGCCGTGAGTGCCTCGGCGCGCACACGCGCGACGCGCTCCTCCGAGGAGCGCTCGACAAGTGCCGCGAGCAGCTCCTCGCGCGAGACCTCCTTCGAGCCGTCCTTCAGCATGCGCGCGAGCTCGTGCAACGCGGCGCGCCGCGCGGGCGCCTCGGGGGCCGCGACGGCGAGGTCGAGCCACTCGGCGTCGCTGCGCTGTTCGACGAGCGTCTTCGGAATCCAGCCGTGCGGATCGAAACGCACCCAACGCGGCTTCTCCGCGCAGGCGAACTGGAAGATCTGCTTGCGCGCGTGCAACTCGAGGCGCTCGAAGCGCGGCTGCTTGCCGACCAGGATCTCCAGCTCAGCCGGCGTCTCGAACGCGGACGGCGTGCCGTCCTCGACGGGCTGGCGCTGGTCCACGGTCACGACGAGTTGCTTGCGCGCCTCGTCCCACTTCCACGCGACGGCCAGATCGGGCTGGCCGGGCGAGCGCAGCCACTGCTCGAAGAAGCGCGTGAGGTCGCGGCCGCTGGCGCGTTCGAAGGCGCCGCGCAGGTCGCTCGTGCGCACGCTCTTGCCGGCGTTCTCAGCGAGGTAGTTGCGGATGCCGGTGAAGAAGACTGCATCGCCGAGCTGGCCGCGCAGGAGGTGCAGCCGCACCGCGGCGCCGGCGTAGATGCGCCCGGTGAAGAGATCCATCGGATCGACGCAGCGGTCCCAGACCACCGCGCGCGGCTCCTTCGACGCGGCGTCGGAGCGCTGCATGTCGTCGAGCGCGAGCGCGAAGGCGTCCGGGCCCTGCGACTGCGCCGTGTAGAGCGCCGTGAAGTAGGTCGCGAAGCCCTCGTTGAGCCAAGCATCGCCCCAGTCGGCGCAGGTCACGAGGTCGCCGAACCACTGGTGCGCCGCCTCGTGCGCCACGAGGCTCGCCATCGGCGCATCGCGCACGCCGCGCTCGTCGACAAGCGCGTTCTCGGTCAGCGTCGTGGCCGAGATGTTCTCCATCCCGCCGAAGGGAAACTCGGCCACGCACACCTGCGCGTACTTGGGGTAGGGATAGCGCCGGCCGGTCAGGCGCGAGAAGAAGGACAGCACCGGCCCCGTCTCGTCGAAGCTCGGGTCGATCAGCGGCTCGAGCTCCGGCGCGGCGAGATACGCCAGCGGCAGCCCGTCCCACTGCGCCTGCTTCTCGGCGAACTCGCCCGCGCAGAGCGTCTCCAGGTAGCTCGGGTGCGGGAAGTTTGCGCGCCAGCGCTCGATCGCGAAGTCGCCCTCCTCGCGGCGCTCGATGCGCTCGCCGGCGCAGATCGCCTTCCAGGCGCGCGGCATGCGCACGATGAGCTCGCTCGAAGCGCGCTCGGAGGGGTGGTCGACGCACGGAAACCAGGCGCGCGCGTCGTCACAGGCTCCCTGCGTGAAGACCTGGCGCGGCACGCCGTCCTTCTCCGAGACGAACCACAGTCCGCGCTGCGGTTTGCCCGCGTAGTCGATCGCGAGTTCGCGCGCGTCGCCACGCGCGAGCGGGCGCGGGAAGTCGATCAGCAGGCACTCCGCCTCCTGGCGGAAGCGCAGCGCGGCGCCATCGCGGTCGCGGACGCGCTCGACCGCCAGCCCCGCAAGATCGAGCGCGATCTGCGTGATGCCCGCCTCGCGCACGACGAAGCGCAGGCGCTCGTGTCCGCGCACCGCGCGCTCGGCCGGGAGCAGCTCGAGCTCGAGCGAGTAGCTCTCGACGTCGATCGGGAAACTGCGCTCGGGGATCGGCTGCGCCTGCGGGACGAGCGCGGCCGGCGCGGGCGTGCTCGGCGCTTTGCGCAGCAGCTGGCAGGCGCTGAAGAGCGCCGGAAACAGGCACGCGGCGAGAGCCGCTCTCGAGGTGGTTCGCATGGCGGAGAACCAGCATCCTACCAGTCGCGCGCGGGACGCGGGGCGCCCCATTGTCGCGGGCGCTCGGATGCGGAAGACTGGAGAATCGAGTGGACTTCCTTCTCGAATGCATCGGGTTCCCGCCCGACCACCCGCTCGAGGACATCGTGCAGCGCGTGCTGCGTGAGGGCGAGCCCGCGGCCTGGCGCGGTGATCCCGCGCGCCACCGCCGCCTCGCGCTCGGCGGCGGCCTCGAATTGCGCATGGACCGCGAAGACGACTCCCGGCCCTGGAACCTGCTGCCCTTCTTCGTGACGCCGCACCGCCAGCGCATCGCGGTCGAAGAGGTGCGCGCGCTGCCTGACTCGCCCTTCGACGCGCTGCTCTTCGGCTGGGTCGCGCCGCCGGTGGACGAGTCGGAGCGACGCTGGAGCCCGGGCGCCTACCGCCTCGCGCTCAACTTGATGGACGCGCGCAAGCTGCCGCGCACGCTGCCCAAGGGACACGTGCTCGCCGTCGGCGCAGCGGGCTTCGCGCTCGATCTCGCGCACGTCGGTCCGTCCGAGCGCGGCGACGAACCGCGCATCGAGCCGCTCGGCCATCCCGAGGATCCCGGCGGCTGCGCGGAGCTCTCGCTGCGCGTGCAGAACATCCTGCACCTGCGCAACCCGATCACCGGCATCGATCTCGAGGCGCTCGAACTCGAGGCGCCCGAGCGTCCGCAGGTCGTCTTCTCGAGCCGCTGGCAGCGCGAGCGCGACGGCCTGCCGCCGCCGCAGATCGGGCGCGCGTCGAGGGCACGTTCCTGTTCCTCGGCACCGTCACCGGCGGCCTGCCGGGGCAGACGCGCGCCGCCGGTCGCAGCTTCGGCTGAAGCTGCGCGCTAGTTCGCCACGTTCCAGGGCAGCATCGCGGGCAAGCCCTCGGCGCCCTTCTTGGTCTTCCACTCCAGGCGCAGCGTCACGGCCTTGCGCTCCTGGTCCTGGTCGAGCGCGAGTCCCGAGAGGCCCGAGAGCCAGTTCGAGCGCTCGAGCTCGGGTCCGCTGACGAGCTTCTCCGCCGGCTTGTCGTCGCGCTGCGTGATTTGCGCGAGCGCGTCGTGGAACTCGGTCGCGTCCTGCGGCGTGTCCCAGACCGTGACGAGGTACAGCGCGCGCGCGTCGCCCTTGCCGAGCAGCACGAGACGGTCACCGCCCCAGCCCTCCGCGGCCTTGTTGGTGTATTTCACGCCCATGATCGCGAGCGGATTGCTGGCGACGTCGAGGCCACCGCGCTCCGAGAAGGGCTGCGTCAGCAGGCCGAGGTAGAGCTCGCCGAGCGTGTCCTGGCCCAGCACCGTCCAGCCCTCGGGCAGCTCCTTGGCGTCGATCACGACGTGCACCGGATCGTCGCGCGTCGCCTCGTCCCAGTACTTCTTGGGGTGCAGGATCTGCTCGGAAGACAGCGGCGGCTCCTCGAAGGCGCGGCGCACGTCGTCGTTCTTCGCGGCCTTGGGGAACAGGTTCATGCTGTCCATGTGCAGCAGGAAGCCCTCGCCGCGCAGGTAGGCCGCGAGCAGCGGCTTCCAGATCATCGTCGGCGCCGTGTCGAGGCCCTGCGTGCCGATGTCGGCCGAGGCGAGCAGCGCCGCCTTGTCGAGCTCCTTCATGTGCTGGATCGTCCAGACGTTCATCGCGTTCGTGCCGCTGCCCTCGGCCAGCGCCTGGATCGCGAACTCCGTGTCGGTGTCGCCGCCCGCGCCCTGGATGTGCTTGTCGAGGTCGAAGCACTGGTCGTCGAGCGCGTGCGTGAGCTCATGCGAGAGGATGATGCGCGCGAGATCGCCGCCGAAGTTCTCCATCAGGTAGAACGTGTTCGTGCCCGGGTCGTAGAAGCCGCCGACCTGGCCCTCGAGGAAGCTCTCGAGCGTCTTCGAGAGATCCAGGCCAAAGGGGATCAGGCCGAGCATCTTCGCGTCGGTCTCGTCGCGCTCGCGCCGCTCGGGCGTCTCGGTCTGCTCCTGGCGCTTGCGCGCGTACTCGAGGAAGCCCTTCTTGTCCGTGATCTTCGCAGCGACCGGCTGCTTGTACTTCATGCCGCGCAGCTCCTCGACCTGGCCGCGGATCTCCTCGGTGACGCGCTCGAGGTCGGCCTGGGACCACTGCGCCTTGGCGGCCGGGGGCTTCTGGGTCGCAGCGGAGGCGGTGAGGAGCAGGAGCAGGGGTAGGAGCATCATGAATAGGGTGCGCGCTTGCCGGAGGGAGACTTGCTGCGCAGGATCTTACGCAGCGCCATGGCCACTCGTCAGAGAAGGATCGGCAAGAGCTTCGTCTGGGGCGCAATCCTGCTCGGATTGGGCGCCTGTGGCGACCGGATCGCGCCGCGTATCTACGATCCGGGAATCGTGCACGAGGAGACGGGCGCCTTCCCGCTCGGGGAGATCGGTTCCTTCTCCGGCCCCGACGGCGCGCAGGCCCTGGCCTTCCATTCCGGATTCCAGCGCGCGATCGAGGAGTGCAACGCGAAGGGCGGCGCGCAGGGACGGCGCATCGAGCTCGTGGTCCTCGACGACCGCGGCCTGCCGACCGACACGCATATGGGCGTGAAGCGCCTCTCCGGCCCCAGCGGAGCCGTGGCGATCGCCTGCTCCTCCAGCGAAGAGTGCCTGAAGGCCGCGCGCGAGGCCGCCAGCGAACTCGCGGTGGTCGCGCCGCAGCCGGGCGCGGACGCGCAGGCGCGCGGGTACGCGACCGCGCAGCACCTGCTCGCCGTCTTCGAGCGCGTGCCGAAGATCCTGCCGCCCGAGGTGGCGGCGGAACTGGCGGCCGGGCCCTAGCGCGCCTATCCTCGCGCCCCATGAACCCCCGCTCGCTCTTCCTGCGCAAGTCCGGCAAGGAATCCGCGGAGGGCGGAGATTCGGCCAGCGGCCTCAAGCGCTCGCTGACCGCCTTCGATCTGACGCTGCTGGGCATCGGCGCGATCATCGGCGCGGGACTCTTCTCGAGCATCCGCGACATGATCGTCGGGACGTTCAACGCCGACGGCACGCCGCACATGCTCGGCGCGGGTCCAGCGGTGATCCTCTCCTACGCCTTGACCGCGATGGCCTGCGGGTTCGCGGCGCTGTGCTACGCCGAGGTCTCGGCCATGGTGCCGGCCTCGGGCAGCGCGTACTCGTACTCCTACGCCGCCTTCGGCGAGATCATCGCCTGGATCATCGGCTGGGACCTGATCATCGAGTACGCGATTGGAAACGTGTACGTCGCGCAGAGTTGGGCCGACTACTTCCAGACCTTCCTCGACGGGCTCTTCGGCTGGCACTTCCCGATCTGGTTGACGAAGGACTTCCAGACGGCGGGCACGCTCGCGCTGCAACCGGAGTACGCCGACGCGTTCCCGCGCCTCTTCGGCCATGCCTTCGCCGTCAACCTGCCGGCCTTCGGCATCACGATCCTGCTGACCACCGTGCTCTTCATCGGCATCAAGGAGAGCGCGCGCGCCAATGCCGTGATGGTCTTCCTGAAGCTCGCCCTGGTGGTGATCTTCATCGTGTTGGGCTTCAAGACCATTCTCGCGAGAGGCGAGAACCACTGGACGCCCTTCGCGCCGAACCACTTCAAGGGCATCTGGCAGGGCGCCGCGCTGGGCTTTTTCAGCTACATCGGCTTCGATGCGATCTCGACCGCGGGCGAGGAGTGCAAGAACCCGCAGCGCGACCTGCCGCGCGGCCTGATCGGCTCGCTGCTGATCTGCACCGTGCTGTACATCCTGACCGCGGCCGCCCTGACGGGCGTCGTGCCGCTCTCGGAGATGACCACCAACGATCCGCTGGCGAAGGCCATGGAGTACATGGGCTACCACGACTTCGCGACGATCTTCGCCTTCGGCGCGGTGATCGCGATGACGGCGGTATTGCTCGTCTTCCAACTGGGCCAGACGCGCATCTTCATGGTGATGGCGCGCGACGGCCTCTTGCCCAAGGTCTTCAGCAGGATCCACCCGCGCTTCCACACGCCGCACATCTCGACCTGGATCACGGGGCTCGTGGTGGCCTGCTCCTGCTCGATCCTGACGCCCGACCAGGCGATCGGCCTGTGCAACATCGGCACGTTGTTCGCTTTCGCGCTGGTCGCGCTGGGCGTGATCGTGCTGCGCGTGCGCGAACCCGATCGCCCGCGGCCGTTCAAGGTCCCGCTCTATCCGCTCACGCCGATCCTCGCGATCCTCTCGTGCCTGGCCCTGATCGCGGGCCTGGAGATCTCCAACTGGCTGCGCCTGGTGATCTGGCTCGCGATCGGCATGGTCGTCTACTTCCTGTACGGCTACCGCAACAGCGTCTTGCGGCGCCAGGCCAGCGGCCGCTGAGACTCGTTCGCGAGTAGCGGTTGCAGCCTTCGGGAGGCGCCTGTACCTTTCGACGCGCGCCTGCCCCCCGGTCGGCGCTCCCCCCCAGATGCTCGACGCGAAAACGACGCTCTTCGTCCTGCTCGGAGTCGTCACGCTCGTTTTCCTGGCGGTGTGGGTGCCCGCGCTCTTGCGCGCGAGCCGCGAGGGTGGCGAGCGCGTCGTCCCGAACCTGTGGGAGCTCTTCGTCGGGCTCGTGACCGACTTCTTCGACACGCTCGGCATCGGCAGCTTCGCGACCACGACGACGCTCTACCGCGCACGGCGCACGATCGACGACCGGCTGCTCCCGGGAACGCTCAACATCGGGCACACGCTGCCGACGATCCTGCAGGCGTTCCTCTACATCGACAGCGTGAAGGTCGAGATGACCACGCTGGTCTCGATGATCGTCGCCGCCGTCGCTGGTTCGCTGCTCGGCGCGCCGATCGTCGCGCGCTGGCCGCGCGCCAAGATCCAGGTCGGGCTAGGACTCGCGCTGCTCGCGCTCGTCTCGGTGCTGGTCTACCGGCAGTTGTGGACCGAGCCGAAAGCCGGCACCGAGGGGCTCGAGGGCGGGCTCTTCGCCGCGGGCGTCACGGCCAACTTCATCCTCGGCGCGCTGATGACGATCGGGGTCGGCCTGTACGCGCCGTGCCTCGTGCTGGTCACGATGCTCGGCATGAATCCGTCCTCGGGATTCCCGATCATGATGGGCTCGTGCGCGTTCCTGATGCCGCTCGCGAGCGTCCCGTTCATCCGGCAGCGCTGCTACTCGCCGCGCGCCACGCTGGGCCTCGCGCTGGCCGGACTGCCGGCGGTGTGGGTCGCGGCAAAGATCGTGAAGAGCCTCGACCTGTACTGGGTCCAGTGGCTCGTCGCCGTCGTGGTCGTCTACACCGCTATCACGTTGTTGCGCGCCGCGGCGCGCGAGAAGAAGGACTGAGAATGGGCAACCTCTGGATCAAGAAACCGCTCGACAAGCTGGTCAACGAGGCCGACGAGTCGGAAAAGAGCCTGAAACGCACGCTCGGGCCCTGGGCGCTGATCGCGCTCGGCATCGGGGCGATCATCGGCGCGGGCCTGTTCGTGCGCACGGCTGCGGCGATCGCCGACCGCGCCGGGCCCTCGGTCACGCTGGCCTTCATCATCGCGGGCATCGGCTGCGCCTTCGCCGGCCTGTGCTACGCCGAGTTCGCCTCGATGATCCCGATCGCGGGCAGCGCGTACACCTACGCCTACGCGACGATGGGCGAGTTCGTGGCCTGGATCATCGGCTGGGACCTGATCCTGGAGTACGCCATCGGCGCCGCGTGCGTGGCGATCGCCTGGAGCGAGTACCTGAACAAGCTGCTCGAGCTCTTCGGGATGCACGTCCCCTACCAGTGGTGCCATTCGCCATTCGAGTCGGGGATAGACTCCGTCACCAAGGTCATGTCGCAGGGGGTGATGAACATACCCGCGGTCTTCATCCTGCTCCTGCTGACGCTGGTCCTGATCCGCGGCACGAAGGAATCGGCGCTGGTCAACGGGCCACGGTCTCGAACACGTCGACGGCCAGGGCGTCTCGCACGCCTACGGCGGCATACTGGGCATCCTGGGCGCGGCAGGAGTGGTGTTCTTCGCCTTCATCGGCTTCGATGCGGTCTCGACCGCGGCGCAGGAGGCCAAGAACCCCAGGCGCGACATGCCGATCGGCATCCTGGGCTCGCTCGTGATCTGCACCGTGCTGTACATCCTGTTCTCGCACGTGCTGTCGGTCTGGCCCCGGTGGCCGACTTCCGTGCGCAGGGCCGCGAGGCCTCGGTGGCCTACGCGATCACGACCTACATGCCCGGCTACGGCTGGCTGGCGAACATGGTCACGGTCGCGATCCTGGCCGGCTTCTCCTCGGTGATCCTGGTCATGCTGCTCGGACAGTCGCGCGTCTTCTACTCGATGAGCCGCGACGGACTCGTTCCGGGAGTCTTCTCGGACGTGCATCCGAAGTTCCGCACGCCCTGGAAGTCGAACATGATCTTCTTCGTGGTGACGGGCGCCTTCGCCGCGTTCATTCCGGGCAACATCGTGGGCGAGATGACCAGCATCGGGACACTCTTCGCGTTCATGGTGGTCTGCGCCGGGATCTGGATCCTGCGCGTCAAGAACCCCGACCAGCCGCGCCAGTTCAAGACGCCGCTCGTGCCGCTGGTGCCGATCCTCGGCATCCTGGTCTGCGGTGCGATGATCTACGGCCTGGGCTGGACCAACTGGGCGCGGCTCGGCGGCTGGCTGCTGATCGGGCTCGTGCTCTACTTCGGGTACGGGATGAAGCACAGCAAGCTCGGCGGCGGCCCCCGCCGCTGAGGACTGGGACACGCCGGGGCGGCGGGTACAATCCGCCGCCCCATGAGCACCGGCACCACGTCCTCGTCGAAGACCATCGCCCCCGTTGACCTCGCCGCGGAACGCGCGGAGCTCGGAGCAGCACTCGAGGAGGCCGTGCTGCGTGTGCTGCGCTCGGGCGCCTATGTCCTCGGCCCCGAGGTCGAGCGCTTCGAAGCCGACTTCGCGCGCATGCACCGCGTTCCGAACGCCGGCGTGGGCGTCTCGAACGGCACGGACGCGCTGATCCTCGCGCTGCGCGCGCTGGGCGTGAAGGCCGGCGACGAGGTCGTCACCTCGCCTTTCACCTTCTTCGCCAGCGCCGGCGCGATCGCCTGGATCGGCGCGAAGCCGGTGCTCGCGGACGTCGAGCTCGACACGGCGCTGCTCGATGTCGCCAAGGCGCGCGCGGCGATCACGTCGAAGACCACCTGCATCCTGCCGGTGCACCTCTACGGCCAGCTGGTCGACATGAAGAGCTTCCGCGCGCTCGCCGACGAGAAGCAGCTCGCGTTGCTCGAGGACTGCGCCCAGTCGCACGGCGCCGAGCGCGACGGCGTGCGCTCAGGCGAGCTCGGTGACGCATCGGCCTTCTCCTTCTATCCGACGAAGAACCTGGGCGCCTGCGGCGAGGGCGGCATGATCCTCTCGCGCCGCAAGGAGGTCGTCGAGCGCGCCAAGCGTCTGCGCGACCACGGCAGCCCGGTGAAGTACCAGCACGCCGAGATCGGCACCAACTCGCGCCTGCAGGGCATCCAGGGAGCGGCGCTGAACGTCAAGCTGCCGCACCTCGAGCGCTGGAACGAGCGCCGGCGCGCGGTCGCCGCACGCTACACGCAGCTGCTCTCGGGGTCGAAGGCGATCACGCTGCTGCGCGTGCCGGCGGCCTCGCTGCACGTCTACCATCAGTATGCGCTGCGCCTGGTCGGCGGCGTGCCGCGCGAACGGGTGCTCGAGAAGCTGAAGAGCGAGGGCATCCTCGCGGCGGTGCACTACCCCAGCCCCGTGCACACGCAGGAGGCCGCGCGGGACTGGGGCTACAAGGCCGGCGATTTCCCCAACGCCGAGCGCCTCGCGCGCGAGGTCGTGTGCCTGCCCGTGCACCCCTTCCTCTCGGCTGCGGACGTCGAGCGCGTCGCCGAAGCGACCCTGCGCGCGGCGGAGGGCCGCTAGGCTCTGGAGCGAGCCCCCCTGCCCAGCCGATAGAGGACGCGCATGCCGAACCTGCCCGCCACGCTCATCCTGCTGCTCGCCGCCGGCCTTGCCGGCCCGGCGCAGCGCGGCGGGAAGCCGAAACCGGGCGGCGAGCCCGCTCCCAAGCCTGCCGAGGCCGACACGGATGTCGCCAAGCAGTATTTCGACGTGTGCGACTACGACGCGGACGGCTGGATCACGATCAGCGAGGCGCGTCCGAGCCTTGGAATCGATCGCGCGGGCTTCGCGCTGTACGACAAGGATGGAGACGGTCGCATCAGCCCGGCGGAGTTCGCCAAGCGCTACGAAGTGCTGACCCGCAACGCCGGCGCGTTCCCCGCACCCATCGGCAAGGGCGGCCTGCGCAAGGCCGAAGCCGTCGCCCCCGCGGACCTGGCCCTGCGCTATGATCAGGACGGAGACGCAACGCTCGACCGCAATGAGCTGCGCGCGTACCTCGGCGGGCTGCGCTCGCGGGTGGAGATCGAGGTCGCGCTGGCGATGTTCGACGCGGACGGCAGCCGGCGCCTCGAGAAGGACGAGATCGCGGCGCTGAACGCCTTCCTCGACCCCAACCGGCGCTCGCAGCCGCGTCCGCACGCGTCTTCGATCGAGGAACTGTTCGGAAAGAGCCTGCCGCGCGAGCCCAGGCCGGACACGACACAGATCGCACCGCGCATCGTGGGCCCGGTCTCCCTGTTCCGGCGCCTCGACCTGGACCAGAACGGCAGGATCACGTACGAGGACCTGCTCGGCCTGCGCCGGCCGATCCAGTTGCCGGTGCGCATCGCTGCGGTCGTCGCGACGCTCGACACGAGCGGCGACGGCGCGGTCGATGCAGGGGAGCTCGAGGCCTCGATGGCCGGCCCCGCGAACGCGCGCTAGCACTTCAGGGCTACGCGATCGTGCGTGTCACGCGCGCGAGCCGGCCGCGCGTGTGCATCTGAAACTCGCGCGACACTCGCTCCCCAAGAATCGCGCTTGCGAGTAGCATGCTCAAGCGCGAACGCGCTCACCCAGATGCTCGAACTCCGCCCCAACTGCGAATGCTGCGACCGGGATCTGCCGCCCGGGAACCACTCGGCCTTCATCTGCTCCTTCGAGTGCACCTTCTGCGCGGACTGCACCGCGGAACTCGGCGGAGTGTGCCCCAACTGCGGCGGCGCGCTCGAACGCCGCCCGCTGCGGCCGGCACAGTTCTTCGAACGGCATCCGCCGTCTGCGAAGCGCGTGCGCAAGCTCGACGGCTGCGCGCCGCGCAAGCGCAGCCCCGCCTAGGACGCTACTTCGCGTCGGCAGCGGGCGCGTCGATCGCCGGCAAGAGGCCGGCTTTCTCGCCCAGGCACAGCCTGCGCAACCACTGGCGCTCGAGCCGCTCCCACTGCGCCCAGCGCGTGGCGATCGAGGCGCGCTGCGCCTTCTCCGCGGCTTGCACGCGCAGCGCGATCTCGAGCCGCAGCGAGCGCAGGTAGCGATCGAGGTCACCCGGCCGCGCGTCGGCGAGCGCCAGCGCGGTGCTCGCGATCGCCGTGCCCGTGCGGCGCATTTCCTCGGGATCGACCATCTCCATCCGATCCAGGCTCGTGTGGTACGTGAAGTCGGTGAAGTGCCAGAAGAGCACGGCCGGAATGCCCTTGCCGAGGAACACCTGGTGGTCGCTGCCGCCCTCGAAAGGATGCTCGCGCGTCTCCCAGCCGCCGGCGGCGAGCGCGGTGTCGTGCAGCGCGGTGCGCGCGACGAGCGCGATGGCGCTCGCGTCGGCATCCTTCAGTTGCACCGGCGAGGCGCCCCACTCGGTGTGCGCGTCGGGCGCGAGCGCCTCGAGCGCGCCGGGATCGGGCGGGCGCTCGAGCAGCGGGAGCGCGCCGCTGGCCTCGCGCGACTCGCCGGTCATGTCGCCCACGACCGCGGCGACGATCGTGCGGCCGGGCTGCTCGAGCAGGATCGAGCTCTGGCGCATCTCGAGGCCCCACACAAAGCACAGTGACTGGCGCGGTCTTTCGATGCGGCCCGAGTCGAGGCCCGCGACGATCGCGCGCAGGAGTTCGAGCTGCGTCGCGACACCGCTGGCGTTGTCGCACGCGCCGGGTTCCTGCACGTGCGCGGCGAGCGCAACGGCCTTGTCGGGCTCGGTGCTCCCCACGATCGTCGCGACCAGCGTGTGCAGTGGCTGCTGCTCAGTCTTGGCGGCGGCGTGGAACTCGAGCTGCGCGCCCGGATCAGCGCCCAGCGCGGCGCGGATCGCCTGCAGCGAGCGGCGCGAAATCTGCCCGCAGGGCAGCGTCGTACCGGCGGGCACGCTCTGGTACTGGATCGCGTCGAGCTCGCGCTGTTTCCCGCTCTTGTCGGTGTTGAAGCCCTCGAGCGTGCAGGCGAGCAGCGCCACGGCGCCGCGCGCACGCGCGTCCTCGATCAACTTGCGCGAGGCGTGCCGCTCGAGGACCAGCACCTCGCCCGGCTGCAGGCTCTCGAGCGAGAGCGCGATGCGGCCCTGCACGTCGGCGCAGGGCGCGTTCTTGGGCAGCATCAGCCGGTCGCGGCCCTCGGGAGCGTCGAAGGCGTGCAGCACGTGCTCGCCCGCGCTCGAGTGCAGCACGAGGCGACCCGAGAGCGGTGTCCAGGCGGGCTCGCTCATCGGCGTCTGGATCCACTGCAGCGTGCGCTCGGGATCTTCGCCGAAGCGCAGGCTGCCGAGCTCCTCGCGCACGCGCGCGAGCACCGCCTCGTAGCCCTGGTTGCCCGGTTCGCGCCAGAACCGGTCGGTGAACTCGGCCAGCGAGAGAGCGCGAGCGCTGTCGAAGGCCTCGTACACGAGCAGCGCGTAGCGCGCGGGTCCGGTGCCGCCGGGCGCGACCGCGGGTCCGGCGTGGTGGAAGAGGCCCGTGGGCTCGGCCGCGGGCTTCTCTGCCGGCGTCTCCGACTGTTCGCGCTTGGCGAGCTCGCGCTTCTGCCAGGCGAGCGCGTCGGCCTCGGTCGGCCCGGCGCGGCAGCCCCCGAGCAGGGCGAGCAGGACCGGCATACAGGCAGGGGCGCGCATGCTTCAGCTCGCGGGAAGGTACTTGTCGATCAGCAGTGCCAGCTTCGCGCGCGTCGCGGCCGGGATCTGTTCGGGCGCGGTCATGATCGCGGTCGCGAGCGCGCGGCCGCAGGCGCATCCGCGTGCGCCGGCGAGCGCGGGAACGGTCGCGGCGATCAGCTTGCGCGCGTTGCCGACGTTCTTGTGCATCACCGCCAGGATCGCCTCGACGGTGACGTCGTCGTGGCTCTCGTGCCAGCAGTCGTAGTCGGTCGCCATCGCGATCGTGGCGTAGCACAGCTCGGCTTCGCGCGCGAGCTTGGCTTCCTGCAGGTTGGTCATGCCGATCACGTCGACGCCCCAGCTGCGGTAGATGCGCGACTCGGCGCGCGTCGAGAACTGCGGGCCCTCCATGTTGAGGTAGGTGCCGCCGTCGTGCAGCCCGATCCCGAGCTTGCGTCCCGAATCGAGCAGCGCGCCGCGCAGCTCGCCGCAGACCGGATCGGCGAACATCACGTGCGCCACGCAGCCCTCGCCGAAGAAGGTGTCCGGGCGGTGGCGCGTGCGGTCGAAGAACTGGTCGATCACGACGAAGTCGCCCGGCTTGACGTCTTCGCGCATCGAGCCGACGGCCGAGACGGAGACGATGCGCGTGACGCCCAGGCGCTTCATGCCCCAGATGTTCGCGCGAAAGTTGATCTCGGAGGGCGTGAGGCGGTGCCCGCGGCCGTGGCGCGGCAGGAAGACCATGCGCACACCTGCGAGCGTCCCCGTGACGTACGCGTCGCTGGGCGCACCGAAGGGCGTCGCGAGTTCGACCTCGCGCACGTCCTCGAGGCCCTCGATCGCGTACAGGCCCGAGCCACCGATGACACCGACGACAGTCTCTTCGCTCATCCTGGGTTCCTCGTGTCGCGCCGCGGACCGCGCGGCGGCCGCGGTCCCCCGCGGCGTGGTTCCTCGCGCTGGCGACGGCGCAGCGTGATGCGGTCCGCGTGGCGCGGGTCCTCGGGACCGGGCGCCTCGGCCGTGGGGAACAGGCGCGCGAGCAGCATCGTCGCGTACGCGCCACGCGGCAATTCGAAGCTGAGCTTCACGTCGATGAAGCCCTCCTCGTTGTCGCGTCCGATCTCCTCCGAGCGCAGCCGGCGCGGCAGGATCACGAGTTCGCGCTCCTCGCCCTTCAGCTGGAAGCCGCTGATGCCCTCGATCGTGAACTGCTCGGGCTTCAGGTCCTCGAGCGCGAGCGCCTTGGTGAAGGCCTCGAGCTGCACGGGGTTCTCGACGTCCTCCAGACGCGGGCCGGGCAGGCGCCAGCGATTGCGGAAGTTCGGGTCCTCGGCGAGCGCGCCGCGCGGAAACACCAGGCGCCCCTCGAGCGTCTCGACCCAGAAGATGTCCTTGCGCGGGTGCGTCTCGCGCACCCAGCTCGCGACCGTGCGATTCCACAGGTGCGACTGCCAGGCGTAGAGGTGGATCAGGCGCAGGCGCGAGGAGACATAGCGGAAGGCGCCCGCGAAGTCGGTCGGGTTCTTGGCCAGGTGCTCGAAGACCGAGTGATGCGCACCGAAGCGGCCCGCGATGTCGCGGCACTCGCGCCAGTCGCCCCAGCGCTTGCGCCAGGCCTGCTTGAAGCGCGCGTGGTGCTCGTCGTCCTGGTCGGAGGGCGAACACAGCAGCTGTTCGAGCGCCTTCTCGTGGCGGCCGAGCGCAAGCTCGCGCGCGATCCAGCCCTGGCCGAAGCGCAGGTTGCCGAAACGCTGCTCGCCGAAGTAGTTGATCACTCCGTGCGAACGTACGGCCTCGAGCTCGGGCCCGAGCTCGGTGAACTCCTTCTGCGTGAGGCCGCGCAAGCGCACCTCGAAGGCATTGCCGTCCGAGTGGCGGCTCTCGAGCGGTTCGTCGGCGAAGCCCTCGGGCTCGATCACGATGTCGCGCTCGACCAGGTGCACCGGCTTGCGCACGGGCACGCTCATGTACTGGGTCGTGACACCCTGGCGGTCCTTGAGTCCCGCCATGCCGACGTCGCCCGCGGGACAGCCGACGAGTTCAGCCAGCACCGCGGCGGCCTCGAGCGAGGTGCGCTTGCGCTTCTTGACGCGGTAGACGCGCTGCGAACCGTTTTCCTTCAGGTAACCCTCCGCGAGCAGCTCGCTCACGCGGAAGTCCTCGGGCCTGTACTTGATCCTCATGGGTTCACCCGCATCTCAGGCCGGACGGGCCTTTTCCAGCTGTTTCAGGACTCGTGCCAGGTCCCGCGGCAGCGGGGCCTCGACCCGGATGCGCCGCGCGAGCGCGAAATCCGCGAGCGTGATCGGCGTCTTTTGAGCCCCGTCGGCGCCGGCTTCCTCGCGCAGGTGCGCGAAGCAGGCCGAAGCGGGGTCGGGGAAGTCGATGTTGGCGGCGTGCAGCGTGAGCCGCTCGATCAGCGGGTGCTCGATCGCCCCGCGCTTGCGACGGTAGTCGCGCTTGAACTCCGAGAGCGAGAGCGAGCGCCGACGGCCGTAGACCGGATCGACGGCGAGCGGGAAGCCGAGCTCGGAGAGGTGCACGCGGATCTGGTGCGTGCGCCCCGTCAGCGGCTGGCATTCGAGCAGCGTGTAGCCGCGATAGCGCCACGCGATCCCGACGCGCGTCTGCGAGGGCTTGCCGTCCTTGCGGTCGACGCGCATGCGCCCGCCGCGCTTCTCCTCGGGGCCGATCGGCAGGTCGATCACCTCGGTCTGGCCCTGTTCGAGCGTGTAATCGCCTTCGACCAGCGCGAGGTAGCGCTTCTCGACCGCGCCCAGCTCGAAGGCCGCGCGCAGCACGCGCTCGGCGAAGAGCGTCTTGGCGACGAGCACGACGCCGGTCGTGTCCTTGTCGAGCCGGTGCAGGAGGCGCGGCCGGAACTCCAGGCCCGCGGTGGGCTGCGTCGGATCGGCGGCGTCGAGGGCGGAACGGTCGAGCGCGAGATCGAGCAGCGCACCCGCGAGGCTCGCGTTGGCCTTGGCCCAGCGCTCCGGCTCGGCCGCGAGGTCGCTGGGCTTGTCCACGGCGAGCACGTGTTCGTCCTCGAAGAGCACGGGGATCTGCAGCGTCGGCGCAACCGGCGCCTCGGGCAGCACCTCTTCCTCGTCGAATTGCACCACGAGCACCTGGAACTCGCGCAGGCGCTGCGAGGGCGAGGCGCGCATGCCGTCGACCAGGATCGCGCCCTCGCGCACCTTGGTGCGCAGGAAGCCCTTGTTGAGCAGCGGGTAGGTCAGGCACAGGAACTCGTCGAGCTCCAGGCCTGCGCGCTCGGGCGGGATGGTGATGTAGGAAGCCACCGGGAGAGTCCTCTGCGCGGGTGCGTGCCTCAGGCTCCGTTGCGCGTGCGCGCCGCGGAGATGATCTCCTCGCGCAGCGCCCCGACGAAGGGCAAGTTGCGGTAGCGGCCCGCGAAGTCGAGGCCGTAGCCGACGACGAAGTGGTCCTCCACCTCGAAGCAGCGGAAGTCGGGCTGGAGGTCGACCGCGCGCCGCGCCGGCTTGTCGAGGAAGACGCAGGTGCGCACCTCGCGCGCGCCGCGCCTGAGCAGTTCGTCGCGCACGGCGAGGAGCGTCTTGCCCGTGTCGAGGATGTCATCGACGAGCAACAGATTGCGGCCTTCGATCTCGTTCCCCGTCGGAAGGAAATTGATCTCGAGACGCCCCGGGACCGTCCCGTCGCCGTAGCTCGAGGCGGCGAGAAAGGCCAACTCGAGCGGGATCGGAATGCGCCGGATCAGATCCGAGGCGAACACGCACGATCCCTTCAGCACGGAGACGACAGTGAAGTCACGCTGCGCATACGCTTGCGTGACTTCTTTCGCGACCCGATCGATCCCAGCCAGGATCTCGGCCTCCGTGAAGAGGATGCGCTGAACGTCGTTGTGAAGGGTCATGGACCGGTCCGCGGGAGCCCGCCGGGCGGCTTGGAAGCCGGGCAGCATAGCATCCGGCCCTGGAAAAGACGAGCGGCCGCGTTGCCCGCGCCGGGCGGATCGAATAGATTCCAGCCGCCTCGCAAAGCTCGCGAGCGCGCCCCTGCGTCGGGCGCCGCGAGCGTCGAATGCCAGACGCGATACCTGAACGCGATCACTCATGGCCAAGCGCAGCTACCAACGTCGGAGCGAGGACGAACGGATCAAGGATCTCGAAGCGAAGGTCGCGCAACTGCGCGAGAAGCTCGAGCGCAAGCAGCGCACGGACGGCCCGGTCCTGAAGGAGTTCAAGAAGCTCCAGAAGCTGCTGCACCACTTCGCGATCACCGCGCACGAACACCAGCGCGCGGACATCGGCAACATGGTCGACGCCTTCACCGCCGGTCTGGGGCGCCAGATCGATCTCGTGCCCGACGAGCCGCGCCGCCGTTCGCGCGCGGGCAGCGAAGGGAACTGGTAGGAGGACGCGCTTGGCACTTCGGCGCCGGCCCGACATCGAGATCCTCGGATCGAGCGTCGTGCACACCGGGCCGATCTTCCAGGTCGTGCGCGAGCGCCTGCGCCTGCCCTCCGGCCTCGAGCAAGACGTCGAGGTCGTCGTGCACTCCGGCGCGGTCGCGATCGCGGCGCTCGACGAACAGGGCCGGCTCGCGCTCGTACGCCAGTACCGCCACGCGGCCGGCGACTGGCTGGTCGAGATCCCCGCCGGGCGCGTCGAGGTCGGCGAGGACCGCCTCGTCGCCGCCAAGCGCGAACTCGAAGAGGAGACCGGCCTGCGCGCGCGCCGCTGGAGCCTGCTGCGCGAATTCTTCGCCGCGCCGGGTTTCTGCAGCGAGTGGCTCTCGCTCTATCTGGCCGAGGAGCTCGAGCGCGTGCAGACCGGCCGGCTCGCCCACGACGCGGACGAGGAACTCGAGGCGAGCTTCGCGGCGCCCGCGGACGTGCTGCGCGATTCGCGCGACGCGAAGACGCTCGTCGCCGCCGCGCTCGTCAGCGCGCGAGCGCCACGAGGTAGTTGAATCCGCCCTGTCCCGGCGCGAGGTGGCCGCGCGCGTCGAGCGCGAGGATCGCCCCGGGGGCTGCGACGAGCGCGCCGCCCTCGTTCCAGGGCAACACGCGCGTGAGGCCCGTGAGCGGCAGGTTGTCGCGCTCGAGTTCGAGCTCCCCGCCCGGCCCGTAGCGCAGCACGCGCCGCGCGCCGGCTTCGAGGAGCCAGACGCGCTCCTCGCCCTCGACCACGCCCAGGTGCGCGGCCTCGAATGGTAGCGGCGCCTGCCAGCGCAGGCCGAGATCCGGCGCGAGGCACAAGAGCCGCCGCCCCGGACCGTCGAGCGCGAAGACTCCGCCCGGCTCGGGCGTTGGTGCGAGGTCGACCACTCCCCCGCCGAGGGCCGCGTTCGCGAGCACCACCGAGCCGTCGCTCGCGCGCCGTTCGACGCGGCCGTCCTCGGTCCCGAGCAGGATCGAGTCGAGCGAGGGCGAGATGCAGCGCAGCGCGGGCGCACTCGCGAGCAGCAGGAGCCCCGCGTCCGGATCCAGGCGCAAGGCATGCCGCATCGCACTCCCCGGCCCGGCGTCGACGAGCAGCGCACTCTCGCCCGCGAGTTGGAGATCGAGGCACGCGCGGAGCTCGAGCTCACGCAGGCAGCGGCCCTGCGCATCGAACTCGTCGAGCCATTCGCCGGGAGTTCCCGACCGCGCGCGCAGCACGAACAGGCGGCCTGAGGCGCTGCGCACGAGGTCGAGCGGCCGCGCGAGCGCCACGCGTTGCGCGAGGATCAGCTCGGAGTCGAGCGCGTAGAGCTCGCCCGCGTCGCGGTCGGCGACCCACAGCGCGATCGCACCCGGCGGCGCGAGCTCCGTGCGCCGCAGCGCCCCGAACGCGAGCGCCACGCCCAGCGCCGCGAGCGCACCCATCCCGCACCAGCCCCAGCAACGACTCGCCTGTCCATCCAGCATCGCAACGTCCTCCACACCGAAGACGCTCGGGACCCCCGCGGGTTGCGCGTGCTCAGGCGAAAAGTTGCACGCGTTCGAGCGCGAGCAGGCGCTGCTTCACGTCCAGGCCGCCGCTGAAGCCGCCCAGGCCCGTACCCGAGACCACGCGGTGGCAAGGCACGACGATCGGCACCGGGTTGCGCCCGTTGGCGCCCCCGACCGCGCGCGCGGCGCCGCTCGCGCCGATCGCGGCCGCGAGCTCGCCGTAGGTGCGCGTGCGGCCCCAGGGGATCGCACGCAGCGCTTCCCACACGCGCAGCTCGAACTGCGTGCCGACGAGGTCGAGCTCGAGTTCGAAGACGCGCCGCGCGCCGCGCGCGTACTCCTGTAGCTGCGCCGCAGTGTCCGCGAGCCCGGCCGCGTCCTCGACGAGACCCGGTGTGTTCGCGATCCATTCGCGCGCGCGGCTCTCGTGCAGGTCGAGCCGTGCGAGGCCGCGCTCTGAGCTCGCGATGAGCAGCCGTCCTAGCTCGGTCTCGACGAAACTCCAGCGCAGCGGACGAGCGCTCACGCCGACCCCAGCCGCGATCGACGCCAGAGCGCGAAGAGGATCGTGCCGGCCACCGCGACGAGCACGCCGAGCAGGAACAGCACGCCGCCGTTCACGCTCGTGCTCCAGGGATCGCGATCGGACCCGACCGCGCTCGCGCACATCGCTCAGAAGAGGTAGCCGTGGATCATGCCGCCGCCGGAGGATTCCAGACGTACAGGCAAAGGTACACCAGCACGCCCGTGACCGAAACGTAGAGCCAGATCGGCATGGTCAGCTTGGCCCAGCGCTTGTGCTGCTCCCAGCGCTCGCGTCGCGCGAGGAAGAGCGTGCGCAGCACGAGTGGCACGTTGACCATCGCCAGCAGCACGTGGCTCGCGAGCATGACGAGGTAGGCGGTCTTGAGCGGGCCGACACGGTTGAAGGGCACCGTGAGCTGGATCACGAAGTGGTAGTAGAGGTAGCAGCCGAGGAAGGCGGCGCTGGTCGCCATCGCGCTGTACATCAGGCGCTCGTGCTGCTTGCGGTTGCCCGACTTGATCGCGGCAAGGCCGGCGAGCAGCAGCACGACGGTCGTGCCGTTGAGGATCGCGTTGGTGAGCGGGAGGTTCATTGCTTCTGCAGCCACTCCAGTCGCTGGCGCAACAGCTCGAGCTGCGAGGCGTCCTCGCCCGTGTAGAAGCCGCGCACCTGGCCCTGCTTGTCGACCGCCTCGATGCTCGTGCGGTGCGAGATGCTCTGGCCCACCGGCTGCTGCGTGTCGCGCTCGACCGGCGAGAGGAAACTGGCGCGGATCCAGCCCGCGATGAACTGCTCGTCGCCGGTCAGGAACTTCCAGCGCTTGGGGTCCGCGCCGAGCGCCTCGGCGTACTGCGCGAGCACCTGCGGCGTGTCGAAGGGCGCGTCCACCGTGACACTCACCAGGCGCACGTCCTTGTCCTTCAGCTCCGACTGCAGCTTCTGCATCGTCGAACTCACCAGCGGGCACGGGCCCGTGCAGCGCGTGAAGACGAAGCACGCGGCCCAGGCGTGGCCCTTCAGGTCCTCGAGGGTCACCTTCTGCCCCGTCTGGTCGGTGAGCTCGAAGGGCTGCACCGTGCCGAAGCTCTCGGTCGAGTCGGCCGGCGCGGCGAGCACGACGCTTTCGCCGCCGGAGTGCGTGCCGCAACCGAGGGCGAGGAACAGGGGAACGAGTGCGAGGAGCAGAGTGCGCATCAGAGGAGGTAGAGCAGCGTGAAGAGCAGGATCCAGACGACGTCGACGAAATGCCAGTAGAGCGAAGCGAGCTCGAACGCGATCCCCGGTCGGCCGTGGATGGCGCGCGGGCCGGTGAAGGCGAGCGCCACGAGCCCGCCAAAGACGTGCAGCCCGTGCACGCCGGTGAGCACGAAGAAGCACGACCAGTAGAGGTTCGTGCGCGGCAGGATGCCGTGTTCGACGAGGCCGGTGTACTCGTGCGCCTGCAGCGCGAGGAAGATCGCACCGAGGACGAGCGTCACGAACAGCCACAGCGCGCGCCTGCCCGGCGCTCCCGGTTTCACCGCGCGCGTGACCGTGAACGAGCTCGCGACGAGCAGCGCGGAGTTGAACGCGACCGCCAGCCGGTCGAGCTCCCCTCCCGGCGCGGGAAACTCGCGCGAGCCGGTGCGCAGGAACAGGTACGAGCCGATCAGCCCCGCGAAGAGCAGCACCTCGGAGCCGAGGAAGAGCCACACGCCCAGGCGGCCGGGCTCGATGGCCGGACCACTCTCGTGGTCGGCCGCGCGGATCGCGTGGGCCTCAGCCATGCGCCAGCACGCTCGCTCCGCGCGCCACCGGATCGAAGAGCGCGAGGCCCATCACGAGCGGCAGGTACACGAGGCTCACGTAGAGCACCAGGCGCGCGTTGCGCGCGTCCTCGCGCCAGGCAAAGCGCAGCGCCGCGGCGGCGTACACGAGGCTCGCGAGCAGCGCGCCCAGTCCGTAGAGCGCGCTCGCGTCGCCGCACACCGCGGGCACGAGCGCCACCGGGATCAGCGCCAGTGAGTAGACCAGCGCCGAGCGCGAGGCGACCCCCAGCCCGCCGGGCACCGAGGGCAGCATGCGCAGGCCGGCGCGCGCGTAGTCCTCGCGGTGCAGCCAGGCGATCGCGAGGAAGTGCGGGAACTGCCAGACGAAGATCAGCGCGAAGAGCGCCCAGGCCCAGCGACCGGTGCTGCCCGCGAGCGCCACGTAGCCCAGCAGCGGCGGCGAGGCGCCGGGCAGGGCACCCACGACGGTGTTGAGCGTGCTCACGCGCTTGAGCGGCGTGTACACGGCGACGTAGGCGAAGAGCGTCGCGCAGGCGAGCAGCGCCGCGAGCAAGTTGAAGCGCAGTGCGAGGCCTGCGACGCCCAGCACGGCCAGCGTGCTGCCGAAGAGGATCGCATCGCGCATGCGGATGCGGCCGGCCGCAACCGGACGGTCGCAAGTGCGCAGCATGCGCCGGTCGGTATCGCGCTCGAGCACCTGGTTGAGCGCGCTGCCGGCCGCCGCGGCGCAGGTGACGTAGAAGGCCGCTTCGCAGGCGTACGCCCAGGGGACCTCCGCCCCGCTCGCGAGCGCGCCGCCGATCAGCGCGGCGAGGAAGATGAACGAGCCGATGCGCGGCTTGGTGAGCGTGATCCAGTCGGAGATCCGGCCGCGCTCGCGCTCCTGCGCGTGTGCTGTGCGTACTTTCACGTGGTCCTCCCGACGGCGTTGCCGCCCGCTTCGCGCCGCGCACGCGCGGGTTCGCTGCGGGCACTGCGCACGCGCCAGCTCCAGAGCACGCTCGCCAGCGTGCTCGCGAGCAGCGCCGCGCCGCCGACCACGTGCAGCGTCGGGAAGAGCGCCTGGTTCATGTCGGTCGGATTCGGGCCCACGAAGCGGTACACGGACATGAAGGCGATGATCCCGAGCACAGCCTGCGCGATCAGCGCGGTGAAGAGCCAGCGCGGCAGCCGCGCGAGCGCGCTGCCTTCGCCCGCTCCGCGCAGCGCCTTGGCCAGCACGAGGATCGCGGTCACGACGAGCAGCACGGTCAAGAGGTGCGCGAGCAGCACGAGGTCGTCGTGGCCGTGGCGCAGCCAGGCGCCGAGCACGATCTGCACGTACACGATGGCTGTCGCAACCAGCGAGACCGGCAGTGCGCGCTGCGCAGCGAGCGAGGGCTCGTGGCGCGCTTCCTGGAAGCGGCGCGAGCTCACGACCATCACCGCGCCGAGCGCGGCGAAGACCGCCTGGCCCACCGCGCCATGCAGGAACGCGAGGTTGCTCGAGTTCTCGAGCACGCGCAGGCCGCCGAGCGTGCCCTGGAAGATCACCGCGAGGAGGCCCACGATCGCCGCGGTCTTGACCATGCGCGCGGAACGTGTCGCAAAGGCCGAGACGACGGTCGCGATCGAGAGGCAGCCTACCAGCGTCCCGAAGAGTCGGTGCGAGTGCTCCATCATCGGACCGAGCTCGTTGAGCCAGCGGTCGATCGGATAGAACGGCATGAAGAAGTCGCCGCGGCCGCGGTCCACGACCAGCCAGCCGTCAATCGCCATGCCCGCGTGCAGCGTCGTCACCGACCCGCCCAGGAAGACGAGCGGAACCGCCGCGATCAGCGTCGCGAGGGCGAGGCGGAAGGGCCAGGGGCTCGGGTCCGGTCTCATGCGGGGGGAAAGAGTGTAACGGCCTGCGGCTGGAAGTCCCGCCCGTCGGTGCGCGGATCGTATTCGTAGGGTCCGCGTTCCACCTCGGGCTGCGCCCCGAAGTTGCCGTGCGGGGGCGGCGAGTCGGCCTCCCATTCCAGGCTGGCGGCCTTCCAGGGGTTGCGCGGGGCGCGCGGGCCGCGCCACAGGCTCCAGAAGAGGTTGGCGAGGAAGAGCACCTGCGAGGCGCCGAGCAGCAGTGCGCACCAGGTGATCGAGACGTTGAGCGGGACGAGGTGGCGCAGCGAGGGATACACCGTCGGATCGGCGATGCGCCGCGGCATGCCCGCCAGGCCGAGTTGGTGCATCATCAGGAACACCCCCACCGCGAGCACGAAGGTCAGCACGAAGTGCGCGCGGCCGAGGCGCTCGTCGAGCATGCGGCCGAACATCTTCGGGAACCAGTGATAGAAGGCCGCGAAGAGGCCGAAGACCGAGCCGCCGAAGACGATGAAGTGGAAGTGCGCGACGACGAAGTACGTGTCGTGCATGTAGACATCCACCGGCGTGCACGCGAGCCACAGGCCCGAGAGACCGCCGGTGATGAAGAGTGCCACGAAGCCGAGCGCGAAGAGCATCGCGCTCGTGAGCTGCAGGCGCGCGCCCCAGAGCGTTGCGAGCCAGTTGAAGACCTTCACACCCGAGGGCAGCGCGATCAACGTCGTCGCGACGCCGAAGGCCATGCCCAGCGCGGGATTCATGCCCGAGACGAACATGTGGTGCGCCCAAACCATGAAGCCGAGCAGCGTGATGCCGAGCAGCGAGAAGACCATCGGCTTGTAGCCGAAGACACCCTTGCGCGCGTGCACGCTGAGCACGTCGGAGACGACGCCCATGGCCGGCAGGATCACGACGTACACCGCGGGATGGCCGTAGAACCAGAACAGGTGCTGCCACAAGAGCGGCGAGCCGCTCGCGGAGTAGAAACCGCTCCCGAGGACGCGGTCGGAGAGCTGCAGGATGCCGCCCGAGGTCAGCACCGGGATGCCCGCGAGCTGGATGCAGGCCGCCAGGAACAGCGCCCAGACCGTCAGCGGCATGCGCAGCCAGCCCATGCCTTTCGCGCGCAGCTTGACCACCGTCGTGACGTAGTTGACCGCGCCCAGCGTCGAGGAGATCCCCGCGAGCACGATCGCGAGCAGCCACCAGGTCTGCCCGTGCAGCGAGCCCGGCGTCGCGCTCGTCAGCGTCGCGAGCGGCGGGTACGAGGTCCAGCCCGCCTGCGCCGAGCCGCCCTCGACGCAGAACCCGATCGCGAGACTCGCCATCGCGAAAGGCATGATCCAGTACGAGATCATGTTGAGCACCGGAAACGCCATGTCGCGCGCGCCGATCAGCAGCGGGATCAGGTAGTTCCCCAGCCAGCCCGTCAGCAGCGGGATGACGACGAAGAAGATCATCACCGTGCCGTGAAAGGTGAAGAGCGCGCTGTAGAACTCGGGCGAGGGCACGCCGCCGCTCTTGGGGAACACGAGGCCACCGACGACGGGCATCTCGCTCCAGGGCCAGGCGAGCTGCCAGCGGATCAGCATCGCGCTCAGCGCGCCGAAGAGCGCCATGAGCAGTCCGCTCCAGAAGAACTGCAGGCCGATCACCTTGTGGTCGGTCGAGAAGACGCGCGCGAGGAGCTTCACTTCGTGTCCTCCATGCCGTTCGAGGAGAGCTCGCGCGTCTTGCGCTCGAGGAACTGCTCGTACTCCGCGCGCGGCAGGGCGCGCACGCTGCCTGCCATCTTGTAGTGGCCCCAGCCGCACAGCTCCGCGCACAGGAGGTCGTAGGTGCCCGGTTTGGTGCACTCGAACCAGACCAGCGTCTCGCGCCCGGGCAAGATGTCCTGCTTCAAGCGGAAGCTGGGTACGAAGAAGCTGTGGATCACGTCGCGCGAGTGCAGCGCGAGCACGACCGGCTCGTTCACGGGCACGACGAGTTCGTAGGGCGAGTGCAGGTCGTCGCCGGTCCCGCAGCGTCCGTCCGCGCCGGGATAGAGCGCGCGCCAGTCGAACTGGCTGGCCCAGACCTCGCACAGCGGCGGCTTGGGCTTGCCGTCGGCGCTGCGCGGGATGCTGCTCGAGAACTTCATCGCCTCCCAGGGCGCGATCTGCACCAGCGCCAGCCAGACGAGGATCGCACCGGGCACGACTGTCCAGAGCACCTCGAGCTTCGTGTGGCTCGCGAGCGCGCTGCGCGCGCCGCCGCCGCCCTGCGCGGAGCGCCACACGATCCACGCCAGGCCGCCGACGGTGAGCACGAAGAACGCGCCGACGATCCACTGGATCTTCCCGAAAAGCTCGTCGACGCTCGTCCCGAGCGTAGCGACGTTCTCGGGCATCGCCCAGCCGTGCGCGGGTGCAACCGCGAAGCTCCACACGGCGAGCGCCGCGAAGAGCGCGAACAGCGTGGCCACCAGCGCGCGCATCGGCCGACTAGTGTGCCCGCTCGGCCAGCGAGCGCACGTAGTGCACGAGCGCCCATAGGTCTTCGTGCGAGAGCAGCAGTTCCCCGTCGGGACCCTTCGTCTCGCCGATCCCCGGCATCGGCGTGCCGTTGATCCCTGCGTAGACGCGCCGGTAGATGTCGATCGGCCGCGAACCGCCGCGGAAGACACCGCTGGTGAAGTCGCGCGGCATGATCTCGAAGCCCCAGTCGTCCCTGTAGGCGGGCGTCTTGCGCCCCTGCGCGTCGGTCTTGAACGCCAGCGCGCCGTCGCCCTTGCCTTCGGCCCCGTGGCACGAGACGCAGTTGCCGCGCTTGGGGTCGAGGAACAGTTCGCGCCCGCGCGCGCGCATCGCGGGCGAGTCCGGCGGCACGACGCCGTCGAAGGCGATCACCTTCTCGCGCGCCTTTTGCCAGCGGCCCCAGACGATCTCGAGCGCCTCTGCGGCGGCCGCGTCGTCGATCTCCTCGTCGTCCTGGAAGCCCGCGACGAGCAGCGACTCGACCTCGCCGCGGATCGCGAGCAGGCGCACGTAGTCCACCAGCCCCTCGCGCTCGGGCAGCGAGAGGCGCAGGAAGGAGGGCATCGCCGTGCCGTCGACGCCACGCTCGAGAAGTTCCTCGAGGTCCTCGCGCCGCGGGCGCGCCTTGTCCTTGACCGCTGTGAACTTGAAGATCCCCTTGCGGAAGTCGCGCGGCTTGGGGCTGATCGTGGCACCCGTCGGCCCGTCGCCGCCGCCCTCGACGCCGTGGCAATGCAGGCACTGCGTGCGGAAGAGCTCGGCCGATTCCGCGAGCGAGGGGTAGGTGTCCGCGAGCGCGGCGGAGGAGTCGGCATTCGGCGCGTGCGAGATCTCGTACGCGAGCCGCTCGCGGTTCGCCGCGACGATCGCCGACCACTGCTCGGGCGAGAACTCCGCGCGCGCGCCGCCCTCGAGCATCCGGTCGGGATGCTTGGGATCGGTGCCGTCCTCCTTCCACGCGTCGATGAGCTCGTAGCGCGGCCCCGCACGTGTTCCGAAGAGCCGCTCGAGCAGCACCTCGAGCGCCGCGCGCTCCTTGGGAGCGTCGGCGAGCGCTTTTTCGCTCGCGGGGTTGAGCGAGAGCTTCATCGCGCCCGGGCCCGGATCGAAGCCGCAGCCGGTGAGCGCGAGCGCCAGGCAACAGAGCAGGCCCGGCCTGTGGGGTGCGCGCGTCATCTGCAAGCCCATCAGTGTCGTGCCCGGCGATCGGCTGTCAAGATGCGCCAAGGGCCTCCCGGCGGATATGCTCGTCGGCTTGGAACGCAGCGCCCTCCTCCACGAGCACCAGACCGCCGGGGCACGCCTGCAGCCCGGCGAGCCCGCGCGCCTCTTGACCTACGGCGACGTGCCGGCCGAGTACCACGCCGCCCAGGAGGGCTGCGCGCTCTTCGACGAAACCGACCGCGGCCGCCTCGAGGTCTCCGGGCCCGAGGCCGCGGCCTTCCTGCACCGCCTGCTCGCAAACGAAGTGCGCGGCCTGGCCGTCGGCTCGGGTGCGCGCAACCTGCTGCTGGATGCCAAAGGCAAGATCCTGTTCGAGTTCGAGCTCTACCGTGTGGAAGACGCGCGCTTCGTGCTCAGCGTGCCGCCCGGCCGTGCCGCGGCGCTGGCGGCGGCGCTCGAGCGCTACCACTTCAGCGAGAAAATCGCCTTCGAGAACCAGAGCGCGAGCTATGCGCCGCTCGTCGTGCTCGGCCCGCAGAGCGACGCGCTGGTCGAGCGCGTGCTCGCGTGCGCGGCGCCGCAGGCCGAGTACTCGTGGACGAGCGGCTCCTTCGAGGGCGCGCCGGTGCTCGCCGTGCGCACGCGCAGCGCGGGTTCGCGCGCGATTCGGCTGGTCGCGGCGCCGGAGTTCGTGGCCAGACTGTGGAATGCGCTGCGCGCCGCGGGCGCGACGGCCGCGGGCGTGATCGTGCGCGACATCCTGCGCGTCGAGGCAGGCGCTGCGCTCCCGGGCGAGGACGTGGACGAGACCGTCTACCCGCAGGAAGCGCGCTGGGAGGACGCCTTCTCGCTCGAGAAGGGCTGCTACATCGGCCAGGAGGTCGTGGCGAAGATCGACACCTACGGCGGGCTCAACAAGCGGCTCACGCTGCTCAAGGTCTCGCACGACGACCCCATCGCGCGCGGGACACGGCTTTATCGTCTCGACGAGGGCGAGTGGCGCGATCTGGGCGTGGTCACGAGCTGGGCCTACTCCTTCGTGCTCGACACGGGTGCGGTGCTCGCCTACGTGAAACGCCGGCACCAGAAGGCCGGGACGCAGTTCCGCGTCGGCGAGGGCCCCGCGACCGCCGTGATCGTGAGGCACCCGCTGCGAGCGAACGCGCTCGCCGCCAGCGGCGAATTCGAGTAGTCCGCGCTACAATCGGCGGACGATGCCCGCTCCCCGGGCGATCGCTCGCATGGATCGACCCCTCGGAACCTCGAAGCGACACGCGCAGATCACGCTCACGCTCGTGTTCTGCGCCGCACTGCTCGCGCCGGGTTTCGACTTCGCGCTGCGCCCCGCGAGCGCCCGCAGCACGGAAACGGAAGGCCGCAAGCCGGTCGAGTTTCCCGACTTGCCCGCCACTGCGCAGCAGATCGGCAGGTTCCCGCGGGCCTTCGAGTCAGCCTTCTCCGACTCGCTCGGGCTGCGCGACCACACCCTCGCGCTGAACTCCCGGCTCGACCTGTCGCTCTGGGGCCTCTCGCCCTCGCGCACAGTGCTGATGGGCAAGCACGGCTGGATGTTCTACACCGGCGAGTCGTCGGTCGAGACCTGGCGCGGGCTGCGGCCGATGGACGAGAAGCTGCTCGAGTCCTGGAAGCGGGTGCTGGAACTGCGCCGCGACCGTGCGCGCTCCCTCGGCGCGCAGTACTACTTCGTGATCGGGCCGAACAAGGAGTCGATCTACCCCGATTACCTGCCGAACGGATACGAGCCCCTGGGTCCCTCGCGCGCGGACCAGTTCGTGCCCTGGATGCAGGCGCACACGGACGTGAAGATCATCGACCTGCGGCCGTGCATGCGCGCCGCGCGCGAGCAGGACACGCCCCAACACCACCTCTACTACGAGGAGGGCACGCACTGGCACGGCCGCGGCTGCATGGTCGCCGCGCGCGAGATCTTGCGCCGCATCGGCGAGGACTTCCCCGCGCTCGCGAGCCTCGCGCCGCAACCCTGGGAGATGGAGAGCAAGTGGCCGGCCGAGAGCTGGCGGCCGAAGATGTACCTCGAGGTCCCGCTCACGCTCCTGCGCGACGACTGGAAGCTCGCAGCGGGAACCAGCCGCACGCGCCTTGCGCACGTCGACATGAAGTCGATGGTCGCCGTGCACGAACAGCCCGCGCGCATGCCCGGTCTGCCCGGAGCGGTGATGTTCCACGATTCCTTCGGGCCAGGGGTCGAGCGAATCCTGGCGGAGGACTTCGGCCGCTTCGCGAGCAAAGCGACCAACGACTTCGACACGCCTTTCCTGGTCTCCGAGGGCGCGCAGGTGGTGATCGACATGTACGTCGAGCGCCTGCTCGCGATCCCCTCGACCCTGCCTTTTTCGCGCATCATCCCGCTCGGGCTCGAGCTCGCCGATGCGTCCGTCGAGGCGGCCTTCGGCGCCTCCGGGATCACGCGCCTGCGCTGCGACGTGAATACCCCGCTCGCCTCGCTCGCGACGAGCGGACGGATGACGCTCGAGACGCGCACGGTCGCGCCGCGCACGGGGATCCTGCTCCATTCCGGCGGAGGGACCGACAGCCTGATCCTCCCGAGCCTGGGCGAGCCGACGAGCAAGCCGATGCTGCTGCGCATCGAGATCGACAGTCCGCGCGCCGCGAAAGCCGAATTGCGCTCGAGCGCGACCGCCGCAGGCCCCTTCGCCGATGCGCAGTCGGTCGCGCTACCCCTGAAAGCCGGTGCGAACACGTTCTGGGTCCGCGCGCGGGGCACGCCGGGGATCCAGCGCCTCGAGCTGCGGCCAGCGCAGGGTCCGGGCACATTTCTGCTGCGCAGCCTGGAGATGCGCGCCGTGCCCGCACCCTGAACGGGATGCGGCGCGCGTGCTAGCCTCCTTCGCATGGCGGCAGCCCACACAAGCCCGGACCGCTCGCGCCGCGTGCTCGCGCTCGCACTGCCGCTCGTGCTCGCGCTCGCACTGCCGCTCGTGCTCGCGGGGCTGGCGTGGATCGCGTGGTCCTTCCTCGCTCGGCCGCAGCGCGCGGAGCCGCCGGTCGAGCCGCAGCCCGCGAGCGAAGTCCAGCGCTCTCCCCCGCGATCAGCGCCACTCGAGCTGCCCGACGCGAACGTCAGCGCCGAGCGCCTCGAGGGCGAGCCCGAGGCGCGCGCGCCGGAGCGGGTCGCGCAGCCCACGGATCCGAGCTCCGACTCGCCGGCGGCGGGCCCGCCCTTCACCTACCGCGGCATCGTGATCGATTTCGACTTCGACCAACCCGTGGCGCAGACGACGCTCGTCTTCGAAGGCGCGAAGGCGCGCGAGATCTTCCGCACGCAGAGCGACAAGAGCGGGGCCTTCCGCACTTCCGCGCTGGCCGAGGAGCCGCGCTGGATGCGCGTCGAGGCTCCCGAGGGTTTCGTCTGCGACGTGGGCAAGGTCGACCTCGAAAAGCGACGCGGCGACATCGTCGTCGTCATGCACCGCGACCCGGCGACGCTCGCGGGCGCGATCCGCGGCGAGCTCCTGCGCGAGGGCGGTCCCTGGACGGAGGAGACGCTGCCCAAGCCGGGCACCGTGATGCTCGATCTCGTGCCGACGAGCGGGCCGCAGTGGAGCCGCCGCGCGGAGATCGCGAGCACGAAGGACGCGCAGGGCGGCCTGCACCTGCGCTTCGAGTTCGCCGGCCTGCCCAAGGGCGAGTACCTGCTGACGCTCTCCTCGCTCTCCGCCTGGCGCTGGGATCCGACCTCGCTGCGCGTCTCGCCGCCGATCGACAACGTCAGCTTCATGCGCTTCGACCTCGAGCGCACTTCGCAGCTCGCCTTTCATGTCACCGACCGCACCACCGGCGAGGAGATCAAGGCCTTCGAGGTGCGCGCGCTGCAGCTCACACCCTCGCAGGAGAACGGCGTCTTCCTGCACACCGGTCCGTTCGAGACCCGGGACGTGCCCGACGACGCGCGCTTCCAGTGGTCGCTCTGGGCCGAGGGCTACCGGCCGGTGTTCGGCGACGAGAGCGCCTTCGTGCGCGAGGGCGAGCGGCGCGTGGCGGAGGTCGCGCTCGAGCACGGCTGGGCGACGAAGGTGCTGGTGCTGACGCGCGCTCCCGCCGCGACACCCGCCGCGCGCGCGCTGGTCGAAATCGACGGGCGCAGCATGGGCTACACCGACGAGAGCGGCATGCTCGCCGTCAGCGGGAACGATGAACCCAAGAGCCTCGTCGTGCGCCTCGACGGCTGGCGCATGGCCAACGATCCGCTCAAGGCCTACAACGGCAAGAACGCCGCGCAACGCGGGCAGATGACGATCGTGATGCTGGAGCGCGCGAGGTGAGCGGCGCGGGCCCCGCACGTGCGGACCCTCCAAGGGCACGCGTCGGGGTGCGCTGTTCAGCCGCTCGGCGGGCGGATACCCTGCGCCGCGTGCCCCCGGCCTGGACCTGCCCTGCGTGCAAGCTGGACCTCGCGACCCCTTTCTGTCCGCGCTGCGGCGAGCGCGCGCTGCAGCCGCGCCACCTCGAACTGCGCGGCCTCGCGGACGCACTCTTCCACGAACTGACGAGCATCGACGGGCGTCTTGTGCGCAGCGTCTGGAGTCTCCTGCGCCGCCCCGGCAGCCTGACCCTGGCCTACGTCGCTGGCGACCGCAAGCGCTACATCGCGCCCTTCCAGCTGTTCCTGCTCTCGAACGTGCTGTTCTTCTTCATTCAGTCCTGGACAGGCATCAACGTGTTCAGCACGCCGCTTGCGTCGCAACTCCACCAGCAGGACTGGAGCGAACTCGCGCAGCGGCTGGTCGCTCGGCATCTCGAAGCCACGCACGCGCAGCTCGAGGACTTTGCGCCGCTCTTCGACCGGTCCGTGGCGCTGTACGCCAAGTCGCTGATCATCCTGATGGTTGCACCCTTCGCGCTGGTGCTGGCGCTGCTGTACTGGCGCAGCCGCAGGCCCTTCCTCACGCACGCGGTCTTCTCGCTGCACCTGTGCACCTTTCTTCTGCTGCTGTTCTGCGTGACCCTGCTGGTCGCGGCCCTCGCTCAGAAGCTCGCCGGCGCGGGGCTGGACTCGGCGACGGTGGACACCGTCCTCTCCACCTTCAATCTCGTGGTCTGCGGCACTTACGTCTACTTCGCGACGGGGGCCGTGTTCCACGCGCGGGGAGCGGCACGCGTGCTCGAGGTCGTGGGGCTGGCGGTCACGGCCGGAGCCGTCGTGCTCGGCTACCGCTTCGTGATCTTCCTGATCACGCTGCACGGCTGCTGAGCGCCATCCGCGGCAGGCTGGGCGCGCGTCTGCGTGACAGCCACGCGGGCCTCGCCTATGCTCGCGCGCAGGGACTCATGGGGCCGACCCAACGCATCTTCCGATCAGCGTCGGTCATGCTCTTCGCGATCAGCGCGGTCGTGCACCTGCTGGTGTGTACCCATCTCGCGCCGGATTGGGGCAAGTACCCCTTCGCGCTGCACCTGGGCGTCTTCGCAGTGGGCCTCCCGACGGTTCTCGCACTCGTGAGCCGCTATCGGGGCGGACTGCCTGCGGGGTATTTCCTCGGACGCTTTCGCGAGCAGTCCGCGCGGATGCGGGTCTGTTCCGCGGCTGTGCTGGGTTACGCGATGCTGAATTTCGTGCTGTGCGCGGCCGGAGTCTGCGGAGATCCGAAGACGGACCTCGTCGCGCTGCGAATCTTCTCCGGCCACTGGATGGCGATCTACTGGAGCTTCTTCTGGCTGCTGCGCTCGCCGATCTAGAGGCGGAACGAGCGGCTCAGCGCTAGGCTCTCGCGCCGCACATGACCTTCCTCGAGCACATCCCCGGCACGAACCCGCTCCCCCATCCGGCGAAGCACCCGCGCGCGAAGGGCATCGGGATCCTCGGTCTGCACGAGGGGCGCACGCTGCTGCTCGCGCTGGATCGCATCGCGCACGCGCGCGCGGTCGCGGGCTGCGATCTCGAGGAGTCGAAGATCGCGTCGGCGCGCGCGGCGGCGCCCGAACTCTTCTACACGCGCGACTACGCCGAACTGCTGGCGCGCGCCGACGTCGACATCGTCGCGATCTACACGCCCGACGCGCAGCACGGCGAGCACATCGAGCGCGCCTTCGAGGCCGGCAAGGACGTGATTTGCACCAAGCCACTGGTGAACTCGGTCGCCGACGGCAAGCGCATCCTCGCCGCTGCACGGCGCACGGGGCGCAAGCTGCTGGTCGGACAGAGCACGCGCTTCTTCGAGCCCTTCCTGCGCCAGCGCGCGGCCTTCGAGCGCGGCGAACTCGGGAAGCTCGAGCTCGCGGACGCGCACTACATCCACAGGATGGACTGGTACTACGCGAAGTCGCCCTGGGTCGCGCGCGACACGGACTGGATCTTCCTCGGGCTCTCGCACCCTTTGGATCTCTTGCGCTGGTACCTGGGGCCGATCCGCGAGGTGCAGGCGCTCGGCTCGCGCTCGAAGCTCGGGCTGGAACACGGCGTCGCGGGCATGGACATGTATGTCGTCAACGTGGTTTCCGAGGACGGCCGGCTCGGCCGCGCGCTCGGCCACTACGGGGTGCACGAGCTTCCGAGCGCGCGCAACTGCATCGAATTGATGCTCTACGGCGACGCCGGCACGAGCCTGGCGCAGTACCACGACATGCGCTACGTGCACACGGGCGCGGGCGGCACCGAGATCACGGAGGACCACCTCTACGCGGGTCGCCACTACTACTTCGGCAGCGAGGTGCACGGCATGCACTACGGCGAGTTCGCGAACTACGCCGAGCACTTCGCGCGCGCGGATCGAGGGCGCGCCGCACGCGCCCGACCTCGAGCACGGCCTGGAGACATTCTGCCTCATGGAAGCCGCGCGGCGTTCGGCGCGCGAGCGCCAGTCGGTGCTCCTCGCGCCCCTCTTGGCCGAGATCGGGCTCGTGGGCGGCTCCTAGCGCGGGCGCGCTGGATACGCCGACGCGCGTAGTCGGGGTCGCTCCAGGCATCCGCAGACTGGACTCGAGCCCGCTTTCCGCGCGCGCGCACGTACTCGCGCCGATACCTCCGGACCAGATCGAGGTCCGTTCCCTTGGAGTCGCGCAGCCAGCATCCCGCAGAACTCGAACCCGCACTCGCGGCGCTGGGCATCGGAGTGTTCTCGTCCAGAGGCAGCGCAGGCCTGGTCGAGGCGGACGCACGCGTGCGCGACTGGCTCGGCCTGCCGGCCTCAGGCGCGCCACTCGCGCGCGACGAATTCCTGGCGCCCTTCGCGCCGGAATCGCGCGAGGCGCTGCGCGCGGCGCTCGCGCACGCCCGCGGGGACGCCGGCTGCCTGCAGCTTCAGTTGCGCGTCGCGACGCTCGCGCCGCGCTGGCTGCACGTGCGACTGCACGCTTCGAGCGAGCCCGAGGACGGTGTCGCGGGCGCCTGCACGGACGACTCGGCGCGCCACGCCGAGCTCGAACACCTGCGCGCGCGGCTCTCGAGCTCCGAGGCCGTCGTGCGCTCGGCCTCGGCGATCCTCGTCGCCGTGGACTCCGAGTACCGCGTCACAATCTGGAATGCGGAGGCGAGCCGGGTCTTCGAGCGCAGCGAGACGCACGCCATCGGCCGCCACATCCGCGAGTCGTGCGGATCCGCCGGCGAGGGCCTGGTCTTGGGCCTGCGCCAGGCTTTCCAGCAGCAGTCCGCAGTGCGCGTGCCCGAGCTCGCGCTCGCGGGCAGCGACGGCAAGGAGCGCTTCCTGGGCCTGACCATCAACCCGGTGATCGCCGACGACGGCTGGCGTTGCGTCGTCTTCGGCCGCGACATCACCGAGCAGAAGCTGCTCGACCTGCAGTTCGCGCACGCGCTCAAGCTCGAGTCGATCGGCCAGCTTGCGGCGGGGATCGCACACGAGATCAACACGCCGACGCAGTTCGTGGGTGACAACCTGCGCTTCCTGCGCGACTCCTTCGTCGAGCTCGCACCCCTGCTCGATGCGGTGCGTGCCGCGGGCGACGTGGGACAGGCAGCGAGCCGTGTCGACCTGGAGTACCTCGTGCAGGAGATCCCGCGCGCGCTCGAGGAATCGCTCGCGGGCGTCGGGCGCGTGGCGAAGATCGTCGGCGCGATGAAGGAGTTCTCGCACCCGAGCACGGGCGAGAAGGTGCTCGTCGACCTGAACCGCAACATCGAGAGCACGATCACGGTCGCGCGCAACGAGTGGAAGTACGTCGCTACGCTGCAGCTCGACCTGTGCCCGACCCTGCCGCACGTGCCCTGCCTGCCCGACGAGATGAACCAGGTGGTACTCAACCTGGTGATCAACGCCGCGCACGCGATCGCGGAGCGCTACGGGGCAAATTCCGGCCGGCTGGGCGAGATCCGCGTCGCGACCGCGCTCGTCGGCGAGTGGATCGAACTGCGCATCGGCGACGACGGGGCGGGCATTCCCGAGGCGATCCGCAGCCGCATCTTCGATCCCTTCTTCACGACCAAGGGCGTGGGCAAGGGTACCGGCCAGGGCCTGGCGATCGCGCGCTCGGTGGTCGTCGACAAGCACTCGGGGACGATCACGGTCGAGAGCGTGCGCGGACAGGGCACGACCTTCATCGTACGCATCCCGCTCGTCCCTGCGCAGAAGGCGGCTGCATGAAACGCATCCTCTTCGTCGACGACGAGCCTGCGGTCCTCAGCGGACTGCAGCGCATGCTGCGGCCGATGCGCGATCACTGGGAGATGACCTTCACCGGGGGCGGCGAGGCGGCGCTCGAACTGCTCGCGCGCGAGGACTTCGAGGTCGTCATCTCCGACATGCGCATGCCCGGGATGGACGGCGTGCAGCTGCTCGGCGAGGTGCAGCGCCGGCATCCGCGCATCGTGCGCATCATTCTCTCCGGCCACGCGGACCACGAGATGATCCTGCGCGCGGTTGGTCCGACGCACCAGTTCCTCAACAAGCCCTGCAGCCCAGAGCTGCTGTGCGCCACGGTCGAGCGCGCTTGCGCACTGCAGGACCGCGTCGTCGCGCCGGGGCTGAAAGAGCTCGCTGCTAGCCTGGACTCGCTGCCCAGCCCGCCGGTCATCTACAACCAGATCGTGGCCGAGATCGGCTCGCCTGCCGGTTCGCTGGAGAAGGTCGGCGAGATCATCGCGAGCGACGTGGCTATGACAGCGAAGGTGCTGCAGATCGTGAACTCCGCCTTCTTCGGAATGCGCCAGCGCGTGTCGGATCCCGGTCTCGCGGTGCGCTTCCTTGGCCTCGAGACGATCAAGGCGCTCGTGCTCTCGGTACACATCTTCTCGAAGTACGATTGCGACCCGCGCTGCGAGCAGGCCGTGCGCGAATTGTGGTCGGCGAGTGCGCGCGTCGGCGCCCGTGCGCGTCAGATCGCATTGCTCGAGAAGTCCGCGCGCGAGATCGTGGACCAGGCCTTCTTCGGCGGCATGCTGCACCACGTTGGCCAATTGCTGCTGCTCGCGCACGCGGCCGAGCGCTATTCGGGCGTTCTGCAGCGCTTGCAGGCCTCGCCCGAGCTCGACATCGAGGCCGTGGAGTTCGAGGTCTTCGGCGGGACCCACTCCGACCTGGGCGCGTACCTGCTCGGGATCTGGGGCCTGCCCGGGTCGATCATCGAGTCGGTCGCCTTCCACCACCACCCCGCGCCGCTCGCACAAGCGGGCTTCGGTCCGCTCACGTGCGTGCACGCGGCGGCGGCGATCACGGCCGGACTCGAGGGCGGCTCGAGCGGGCGGCAGTGCACGGTCGACCTCAGCTACCTCGAGGCGCTCGGCCTCGTCGACCGCTATCCGCTGTGGCTCGAGGAGTGCCGCGACCAGGGCGAGGTGGCGGCCGCATGAGCCTCGCCCGCGTGCTGCTCGTCGACGACGAACCGCAGGTGCTCGCGGCGCTGCGCCGCACCCTGCGCGGACGCTACGAGCTCGAGACCACCGACCAGCCGCTGCAGGCGCTGGCGCTGCTGCGCGACCGCGGCCCGTTCGCCGTGCTGGTCTCCGACATGCGCATGCCCGGCCTCGACGGCGCGCAGCTCCTGACGCGCGCGCGCTCGCAGGCACCGGACACGACGCGCGTGATGCTGACCGGCAACGCCGACCAGCTCACCGCTGCGCGCGCGGTGAACGAGGGCTCGATCTTCCGCTTCCTCAACAAGCCCTGCGGCGGCGAGGAATTGGTCTCCGTGCTCGACGCGGCGGTCGAGCACCACCACCACCTTCGCGATGAGCGTGAGCTTCTCGAACACACGCTGCAGGGTGCGCTCGGGGCGCTGACCGAGGTGCTCGCGCTGACCGACCCGGAGGCCTTCGGGCGCGCGACGCGCCTGCGCGACCACGCACGCGAGCTCGCGCGCGCGGCGGGCAGCGACAAGGTCTGGGAGATCGAACTCGCGGCGTTGATGCTGCAACTCGGCCGCGTCTCGGTGCCGCCGGAGGTGCGCCACAAGCAGTCGCTCGGCGAGGAACTGACGCACGAGGAGCGGCGCATGCTCGACCGAGTGCCGGAGGTCGGCGCTGGCCTTCTGGCCAGGATCCCGCGCCTGGAGGGCGTCGTCGCGATCCTGAACGCGCTCGCACCACAGGCGCCAACACTGGCGAGCACGCCGGGCGCCCGACTGCTCGTGCCGCTGCTCGGCATCGCCGAGCTCGAGGAGGCAGGACACCGGCGCGACGACTCCTGGGCGCGCGTCCGCGCCGCGGCGGAGCCCGAGCCGGAGGTGCGCGAGGCACTCGAACGCTGGGTCGCGCTGGATCCGCACGGGGACGCGCAGCGCGAGCAGGGCAGCCGGCGCGTGCTCTTCAGCGAGCTCCGACCGGGCATGGTGCTGGCCGAGCCGCTCCTGATGCACGACGGGCGCACGCTGCTCGGAGCCGGCCAGCTGATCAGCGCGATCCTCTTCGAACGCATCCGGAACCATGCGCACCTGCACGGGGTGAAGGAACCGGTCACCATCCGCACGGGCGGGATGCAGCCCGCGCCCACGACCCTGGAGGGAACATGAGACACCGCGTGCTTTTCGTCGACGACGACCCGCAGATCCTGACCGCGCTCTCGCGCGCGCTGCGCCACGAACCCTTCGAGATCCTGTGCGCCACCTCGGGCGCGGACGCACTCGCGATCCTGCGCAGCCAGCCCGTGGACGCGATCGTGTCCGACCACGACATGCCGGGCATGGGCGGGACGGAGCTGCTCTCTCGCGCGCGCGAGCTCGCACCGACCTCGGTGCGCATGATGCTCACGGGCAAGCCGACACTCGCGGCGGTGATCGACGCGATCAACCGCGGCGAGATCCAGCGCTTCTTCCTCAAGCCCTGCGACGCACTGGAGCTGGCCGCCTCGCTGGCGCGCTCGCTCAAGGAGAAGGACCTGCTCGAGCAGGCACGCCGCCTGCTGCTCGAGTACAGGCGCGGTCGCGCGCGCATCGAGGAGCTCGAGGAGTTCAATCCAGGCCTGACGCAGGTGAGCACCGACGACGAGGGCCGCTTCGTGCTCGAGGACGTGCCCGCTGACCTCGATACGCTGCTTGCGGAGATGCAGGCGAGCCTGGAGCATGGCGCGCGGGTGCCGGTGCGGCGAATTTCGCCGCCTTGACGAGCGGGGACTCTGCCGCCCTTCACTGTGCGTCCTCGGAATCGAACATCCTGACTGCGAGCAGGTCGGTCACCTCGAGCATGCGCGGGCAAAGCCCCGCGACCATCGCCGCGGTCTGCGTGTGGTTGCGGTTGGTGATCGGCCGCACGTAGTTGCGCCAGGCCAGATAGATCCACAGGTGGCTCTCGAGCTTCTCGCGCTTCTTCGATGCGCCCCAGTTGCGCCGCACGAGCCGGCTCAAGTTGTCGCGCAACATCGCGAAGGTGTGGTTGATCGGGAAGAGCGGGTTCTTGTAGCTGCGCGGCACGCTCGAGTGCGTCTTTTGGTGCACGAGGCGCTCGCCGAAGAGGCGCTTCAGAGCGACGCCGTAGGTGTGCTTCTCGTCGGTACCGACAAACACCTTCGCGGAGGGATCGCACACGTTCGCGAGCACCTCGAAGCAGCGCGTCATCTTCTCGCGTGACTCGCTCCTGCGCGGGACATTGCCTTCGAGCTGTTCGTACCGCGCGAGCTTCGCGAGATTCGCCTTCGAGAGCGGCTTCCTCGCCGGAAGCGTGCCCACCTCCGCGTGCAGGATGCAGTAGCTGGGCTTGTGTACGAGCACGGGCACCGTGACCGGTTTCAAGCGGCGGTTGTGCTCGAAGGTCTCGAGCTCGTCGAGCTGGAACTGCCCCTCCCAGGGCGTCGCGATCCCGCGCATGCGCATGCGCCACTCGTGGAATCCGCGGCCTTGCTTGCCGAAGAGATCCAGCCGCCGCGCGACCGTGCGCAGCGTGCAGTGATGCGTCTTCGCGATCTGGCGCAGCGTCACCTTCGAGATCAGCGCGAGGAAGATCTTCACGTCGAGTGAGACGCGTTTCAGGCCGTAGTCGACGCGAAACGTCTGCGTCGAGAACGTGCGTTTGCAGGCCTTGCACTGGAAGCGCTGCACGCGACGGCCGTCGCAGGCGCGCGTAGTGGCCGCGGCGTTGGTACTGGAAGCCGGCGGAGCCGGCACATTTGGGTTCTTCGCAGGGGCAGTGATCTGGGCGAAATTCCATCGGGCGATCCTCCTTGGCGCGCCCGGGAGAGGCGCGTCCACACGGAAGACGCTCGGATCAGGCCAAGGTTGCGCGCGCCGGACCGATTTCCTGCACAGCGAAGGGCGGCAGAGTCCCTAGCGCACCGGGGCGAAGCCCGCGGGTGCGCCCTGGAAGCTCTTCAACTGGACGTAGACGTCGAGCTTGCTCGCGAGCAGCTTGATCGGGAACTCGCCCTGGATCTGCACGGGCACGCCGGTTTTCGCGTCGAGCCAGACCTGGATCGTGCCCTTGAGACCGAACAGGCCCTCGAAGCCGTCCTTGGGCGGCGGTTCGCCGACCGGAACGGAGGACTTGAGGCGCACCTCGACGCAATCGAACTTGCCCGCGGGGACCTCGATGCGCTTGCGCACGCCCTGCGTGAGTTGCACGTCCCAGAGTTTGAGCTCGTCGACCATCGAGAGCGTTTCCGAGGTGTGGCCCTCGCGCACCATCGTGCGCGCGAGGTACACGGCGCTGAGCATGTCGAGCGTGCCCGCGGGGACCTCGCGCGTCTTCGCCGGACGCCAGACGCGGTGCTCGGCGCGCTTGCAGCCGTCGCAATGGCTGGGCTTGCCCCAGAGCCAGTTCGAATCGACGTAGTGCTCGCGATTGTTGCAGCCCTTGCAGTGACCGTCGTTGCGGTAGTTGTCGACGTACTTGCCGTCCTGCGTACCGAGCTTGAGTTCCTTCTTGCGGTTCTCGCTGCCCGTCTGCACGTCGGTGTAGTACATGCGCGGGAAGTCCTGCGGCAGCAGGCGCGACTTCAGGACCTCGCGCAGCGTGTAGCCCAGGTGCGAACCGGTCGCGACGCTCTCGATCGAGCCCATCCACTTCTGCGGGCCGTCCGCCGGCGTCGCGCCGGGCAGGCCCGGCATGTAGGGCTCGACGTGCGCGGAGAGCACGACCTGCCCCGCGGTGACGTTGCCGAAGACGGGCAGATCGACGAGCACGTCGAAGTGCAGCGCCTCGTCCTTGGGGACCCAGACCGCGAGCTTGTCCGCACCGCGTTCGAAGCCGAGACCTTCACCTTCGAACTCCTTCTCGGGTTCAGCGAGCGCGAGGTGCGCGTCGGCCTCCACCGGCGCCTCCGCGTGCGGCGCGAGCGCGAGCTCGGCCGTGTTCGCGGCGGGGCGCGCGAAGGGCGCGGGCGCATCGGCCTCGATCGCGACCGGCGGTTCCTCGGGCGCTTCGCGCGTCAGCGGCGGCGGCGCGGAGTGCACGCTCGAGTTGCCCGTGCCCGAGCCACCGCCGAAAACACAGCCGGTGGCCGTGAACAGGGCAGTCGCGAGGGCGATTCGTAGGCGGGAGCGCTGCATGAACCCTCGATCCTGCCGCCTGCGGGCCGCGAAAGGAAGAGCGCGCCTCAGCCCTCCGCCGGGCTCTCGCCGCGCCAGCGCGCGATGCGCGCGGCGGCCTCGTCCACGGCCACGCGCACCGGAGCGAGCCCCTCCTCCCGCGAGCGCGCGAGGATTCCCTCGAGCGCTGCTTCGATGCGTGCTCCGATCGCCTCCACGCTCTCGCGCCGGCCCTCGAGGTGGAACAGCGCCCCGCGGATCAGCGCGCCGGAGTTGATCGCGAAGTCGGGGGCGTAGAGCACGCCGCGCTCGTGCAGGCGCTCGCCGTGCAGCGAGCGGACGAGGACGTTGTTGGCGCCGCCGGCGACGATCCGGCAGCGCAAGCGCGTCAAGGTCAGATCGTGCAGGATCCCCCCCAGGGCACAGGGGGCGAACACGTCGCAGGCCTGGTCGTACTCGGTAGCGGGGTCGACGAGTTCGAGATCGAGCTCGCGCGCGACGCGCTCGGCCTTCTCGCCGTCGAGGTCCGAGGCGCGAACGCGCGCTCCGGCCTCCAGGAGCAGCCGCGAGAGCCCGCGCCCCACCGCCCCGAGGCCTTGGACGACGATCGTGCGCCGCCCCCAGTCCTCCTCGCCGTCGAGGTGACGCAGGCAGGCCGCTATACCCGCAAAAACGCCCGCGCAGGTCGACTCGGCGAGCAGCCCCGGGCCCGTTTCGTCGGGCCGCGTGACGTAGCGCGTCTGCTCGGCCACCCAGCCGAGCTCCTCGGCGTCGGTGCCCACGTCCGGCCCGGTGTAGAAGCGACCCGCGAAGCGCTCCACGAGCGCGCCGATGGCGCGGTAGCTCGCGCGCAGATCGAGCTCGGTGCGGTCGAGGATCACAAGCTTGGCGCCGCCCGCCGCGAGGCCAGCGAGGGCGCACTTGTACGTCATCGCTCGCGAGAGGCGCAGGCAGTCGCGCAGCGCCTGGTCCTCGTCGAGATAGGACCAGCGGCGCAAGCCTCCGAACGCGGGCCCCTGCGTCGAGTCGTGGATGGCGAGGAAGGCGCGCAGGCCGGATCGGCGGTCGTGCAGCGCGATCACCTCCTCGAATCCCTCGCGGGACATGGCTTCGAGCAGGTGGATGGCCATCGAGGTTCGCCGCTCGCGGCTGGGCGCGGGTTGGGCTCCCCGCTAGGGTAGTCCCCTCGCGCATCCACGGGGAAGAGGAACCCCCCTCGGCCGTCCACCCACCCCCCATGACCCCCACACGCGCCCTGGCTGTCCTTGGCAGCCTCGTCTTCTGCCTTTGCGCCTGCCGGAGCAATCCGAGCCCGCGCATGGCCAAGGATACGGACCCCAAGCCGATTGCGGACCTCGTCGAGCGCACCAAGACGACGGTGCCGATCGGGAAGCTGCTCGCGGAGCTCGATCTGGAGATCCGCGGCTGGACGCGCCTCAAGATGACGGCGGCGACGCCCGAGGATCGCACCAAGGCGCGCGAGCTGGAGAAGGTGATCACGACGCAGGCCCACGCGCGGCGCGCCGAGCTCATCGACCAGGTGCAGACCGGCCCGCTCGACAACCGCGTCGTCGCCGCCGCCGCACTCGGCTTCACCCACGAACCGGAGGCACTCTCGCCGCTGGTCGCCTGTCTGGAGGACCGCAATCCCGAGCTCGTCGGCAACGCGCTGCTCGGGCTGATGATCCTCGGCGACAGCAACACGCCGCTCGAACGCATCTGCGACCTGATGCGCGGCGATCCCGATCCCTGGGTGCGAACCAACGCGGCGCAGTGTCTCTCGAACCTGGTCGCCGCAGGCTCGGGGGCGAGCTGCGTCCTGGCCTCCGCACGCCTGGGGTTGACCGATCCCGAACCCGGGGTCCGCGCGCACAGCGCGCTGCTGCTCGGGACACTGCTCGACGGGGAATCCGCGCAGGGCCTGCTCGACGTCGCCCACGATCCGGTCCCGCTCGCGAGCGCGGCTGCGCTGCGCGCGCTGGTGTGGCTCGGCGGGCACGAGCCGCGCAGCAAGGGCACCGTGGCCCGCGGCCTGGCCAGCATGCTCGAGGGCGCGCGCAACACGCAGCGCGTCCAGCTGCTCCGCGCGCTCAACCAGCTGTCGGGAGTAAGCTACGGGGAAGAGACGAAGGCATGGACCGATTGGGCCTCCCGCTTGCCCTGAGCGCACTCGCGCTGCTTTGCCACGCCCTGGCTCCGGCCAGGGTCGCCGCCCAGGATCCCGCGCCGCAGAAGCCCGCGCCGCCGCCCACGCCCCAGCTGCTCGAGGGCCTCGAGATGGAGTCCGCGCTCGTCTACGACGCGGACCCGCTCACGCCGCACGTGCTGCGCGCGAGCTTCGCAGGCAAGGAGCACGCGCGCTGGTGGATCGGCGCTGGCCCCTCCGGGGGCGAACAGCGCATCCTGCGTTTGCGCTCTGAAGCTCGCGTGTTTGCACTCGAGGTCGGGTCGGCGAAGTCGGTCGAACTCGAGGCTGCCGAGCGCGATCTGGCACTCGCGCAACTCGAGCTGCGCCGCGCGCTGATCGACTACGAGGGCTTCGAGTGGAAGCCGGTCGACGGGGGCTCGAGCGCTGCGTTGGGAACGCTCGGCCGCCTGCACGCGCGCTTCGAAAAGGCCGGCGACGCGCGGCCGAGCGAGATCCGCTTCCTCGATCCGAAGGGAGTCCTGCAAGACTCCTGTCGCGGCATCCGCTGGGAGGCGGACAGCGCGCGGCCCAAGCCGCTCGCGCTCGAGTTCTGGCACGACGACGCCCGCGTCTGGAAGGAGCAGGTGAAGCGCGTGCAGGCGATGACCTACACGCGCGACGCCTTTCTCCCACGCGATCGGCTCGAAGGTCCGACGCCGTCGAGCGGTTGGCGGGTGCTCGCGAGCCCTTCGCCCGAGTACGCCGCGCGGCGCTTCGAGCTCCCGCGGGATGCCGACTGGGGCTCCGCCCGCAAGGAGCTCGATCGCCTGCGCGCGGAATGGGGTCCGCGGCTGGAACCCGCGGGTCTGGAGCTCGAGAACCGCGGCACGCTCGAACTCGACGAGGAACTCCGGCCGCGCTTCGTGGTGCTGCGACTTTCCTCGGTCCCCAAGGTGCTCCCCGAGGGGTTCGAACGGGTCTCGGGGCGCAGCGCTGTCGGCACCCCGCTCGAGGGCTTCGAGAAGGTCGAGGCTGGTGCGCTGCGAGCGCTCCGGGAACAGGTCCCCGCCCGGGCCAAGCGCGGCGCGCCCTACGTCCGCTGGCTGCTCGGCAAGGGCGAGGTGAAGCAGGTCCTGCTCCTCGTCGCCTGGGAATCCGCGAAGTAGCCGCGGCGATCGGAACTGTCCCCCGGGGAGTGCAGGGACAGGAGGACACCCCTCGCCGCGCCCCTGCCCGCCGCACTCGGGAGGCTGCGGGGATGGCGGCACCTCATTTGCTGGCCTAGTCTTACCCCTGGAGGTACCCGATGGCCTCACGCACACAATCCTGGCTGCCCCTGATCCTGTTCCTCGGCGTCTTTTCGACCCTGGGCGCCGACTCGTTCGGCCAGCGCCCCGGCCACGGGGGCGGCTCCTCCTCGCGGCCGTCCGGTGGCGGGTCGGGCGGCGGCGGATCCAGCGGTGGCGGCTCGAGCGGTGGCGGATCGCGGCCCTCGGCTCCGCCCGTCTCGCGACCTTCGGCCCCACCTGAGTCGCGGCCGTCTCCCCCGCCGGTGCCGCGTCCCGCGCCTCCGCCGGTCTCGCGGCCCGAGCCCAGCCGCCCGACGTACACGACCCCGAGCCGGCCGAGCTACCAACCCAGCTCGCGCGACACCTACACCGCTCCCGCGCGCGAGACGCCGCGCTCGAGCGGCAATGAGAGCAGTGCGCGCACCGACTCGGGTCGGTCGCGCGAGGACTCCGGTCGGCAGGCCGCGAATCCGACTTCACGCGTCTACGACTCCGCGCGATCGACGGCAGACCAAGGCAGTTCCCGGAGCCCGAGCTCCCGCTACTACACCTCCACGGGCAGCCGCGAATCCGGTGAGCGCAGCTCCCGTGGCAGCGGCGAGGTGGATCTCTCCACTTTCGGCGGCCAACGCCGTTCTGGCGTCCCCTCGCTGTCGACCTCGATGGACGAGCGGCGCTCGCCGCAGGGCCGCTACGAGGCCGCAGCCACGCACCCGCCGGTCCGCGCACAGCCGCTGACGCGCGAGAACCTTCTCGATCGCTACCGTCCGCCGCACTCGGGTCTCGCGGACGTCGCGCGCGCCCGCGAGCACTCCGACAAGGGCCTCTCGCGCCTGCGCGGAGCCTCGTCGGCGGGTCTGGGCTCGACGCCCTCGGGTAAGCGCGGCCGCGAGGATCGCGCGGTCACGAACGAACTGCGCAAGCAGCAGTACGAGCACGCCAGCGAGCGCTTCGAGCGGCTGGATCGCAAGGACCCGGCGCTCGCCCGGCAAGTGATGCGGACGGGCGAGTCGCTCGCAGTCGCGACCGACCTCTCGCTGCGGATCGCGATCGGCGCGAGCTTCGCGACCTGCGGTGGCGGCTCCGGCTTCGCCTGGTGGGACCCATACAATCACGGCTACGGAAGCCCCTACAACACGTGGTGGAACCACTGCGGTCCGTGCAGCTGGTGGTGGTGGAACAACAGCTGCAACTTCTGGCCCAACTGGGGCTGGGGCTGGTCGTGGGGTGCCGGCTGGAGCACCTGGAACTGCGGCTGGAACACGCACCCGTACTGGAACTACCCGGGCTACCACTACTTCGGCTGCTCGCCGTGGTGGTACTCGAACGTGATCTACGTCGACAGCTACGACCCGCCGCCGCAGGTGATCGTCGTGCACGAGAGCGACGCGCAGCCCGCTCCGCTCGCGCAGCCGGCCGGCGAGGCCGAGGTCGCGGGCGGGAACCTCCCGCCGCAAAAGCGCGACCCCGCGCTGGCGCAGGCGCTGGTGCGCTCGGCGCAGCAGTACGTCGCGCTGGGTGACCTCGCTTTCAGCGAGCGGCGCTTCGGCGACGCGGTCGCGCACTACGCGAAGGCGATCGAGTACGCCCCCGACGACGCGGTGCTCTACATGCTGCTCTCGGACGCGCTCTTCGCCACGGGCGACTACCACTACTCCGCGACGGCGCTGCGCAAGGCGCTGGAACTCGAGCCCAGGCTGGTGGACACGATCGTGGACAAGCACGCCGTGTACACGGACCCGCAGGACTTCGAGAAGCAGCTCGGCTACCTCGAGAACTACCTCAAGGACAACTTCCTCGACGAGGACGCGCGCCTGGTGCTCGCGGCCAACTACCTCTTCGGGAACAAGCCGCACCAGGCGCTGGATCTGCTGCAGTCGAGCTTCAGCCTCGAGGTGCGCCAGTCGAGCACGGGCACGCTGCTCTTCGACCGGGCCAGGCAGCTCGCGACCGACAACCCCTTCTCGAAGTAGGGCGCGGCTTTCAGGGCCGGATCTCGCGCGGCCCCTCGTCGCCCCCGAAGAACTCCACCACCGGCGCCCGGCCGAAGCGCGCGAGGAAATCGCGCTCGAGCCGCTCGCGCAGTTCGTCCTCCGCCCCGCGCCGCAGGAGCACGACCACGCAGCCGCCGAAGCCGGCGCCGGTCAAGCGCGAACCCAGCACGCCCGCGCAGGCCGTCGCCGAGTCGACGAGCGTGTCGAGTTCGGGGACGCTGACCTCGAAGTGCTCGCGCAGGCTGGCGTGGGCGCGCGTCATCTGCTCCCCGAAGCAGGGCAGGTCCCCGCGCTCCAGCGCGTCGCGCGCGGCGAAAGTGCGCCCGACCTCGCGCACGACGTGTTCGGCGCGGCTGGCGAGCAGCGGATCGAGTTGCGCGCGCTGCGCCTCGAGCGTCGCGAGCTCGATGTCGCGCAGGCAGGTCGCGCCCGGTTGGTGCGGTGCGAGCTCGGCGAAGGCCTGCGCGCACTGCCGCACGCGCTCGTTGAAAGCACCCTGTGCGAGCTCCCGCCGCACCAGCGTGTCGGCCACCGCGATGGCATACGAGCGGTCGTCGAGCGGCATCCAGGCGCTCGAGCGGTCCTTGCAGTCGAGCCAGAGCAGCGTTCCCGAGCGCGCGAGGCCGACCGAGTACGGATCCATGATCCCGCACTGCACGCCGACATAGCCGCGTTCGGCCGCGAGTGCCGCCTGCACCAGCGCGAGCCGCTCGAGCCCGAGCTCCCAGGTGTCCGAGATCGCGAGCGCCGTCCCGACGCAGATCGAGGCCGAGGACGAGAGCCCGGCTCCGACCGGCAGGTTGCCCCCGAAGAGCAGATCGAAGCCCGCGACGTCCGGGAGCTCCGTCCCGGCGAGAAGCTCGCGCAGGACCCCCACCGGGTAGTCCCACCAGCGGCGCGCGGGCTGCCCCGGCAGGTCCGCCAGCGCGGCCTCGAACTCACCCGGCTCGAGTGTCGAGGCGAAGCGAACCCGGTGGTCCGAGCGCGGCCGCAGCGCGAAAAACGTGCCCCGGTCGATGGCGGTGGGCATCACCGGGCCGCCGTTGTAGTCCAGGTGCGCCCCCATCAGGTTGACGCGCCCGGGGGAGAACCACAGGCGCACGCCCGCCCCGGAGCCGAAGCGCTGTTCGAAGCCGGTCCGGTGCTCCAGGAGCGCTCGCTCCAGCTCCTCTCGCCGCGTTTCGCTCACCGCGGGCAGAGCATAGCGAGCGGAGCTTGCGGGCACAGCTTCCTCCGCGGCGCGCGCAGCGCTATCGTCTCCCGCATGCTCCCGCTCCCGCGCCGCGCTCGCGCCCTGCTGCTCGCATCCTTGTTCGCCGTGTGCGGCTGCTCCGGCCTCTCGTTCCAGCGCGAGACGGAGACCTCGGGCACCTTCAGCTCCTGGGGTGCATCCGTGACGCTGCTGGCGGTGGACCTGCCGAAGTCCGCGCTTCAGATCGCGCGCGAGAACGCCTCCGACTCGAACCTCGCCAACATGCAGGTCGAGAAGGTGCTGATCGTGCCGGACTTCGGCGGCTTCAACTGGATCCTCGACATCTTCAGCCTGCGTTACGCCCGGATCCAGGGAACCTGGGGATTCTCCGGGAAGTGAACCAGAGCGCGACGCGCCAACCGAGCACCCAGCCGAGGATCTTGATTCCCGCGCGCACGCTGCCGAGGAGCGAACCGGAGATCTTGCTCGCGCCTCCCGCGCGGCGTCGGTAGCGGACGGGCACTTCGAGCACGCGCATGCGCGCGACCGCGGCCTTGAGCTGCAGCTCGACCGTCCAACCGTAGTCGAGGTCGGACATGCGCAAGTGCGCGAGCGCATCGGCGCGGATCGCTCGGAACGGACCCAGGTCCGTGTGGCGCGCGCCGAAGAAGAGCCGCATCAGCAGGCAGGCGAGCGCGTTGCCGAAGCGCTGCTGCGGGCTGAGCGCGCCGCGCTCCGCAGCTCCGAGCACGCGCGATCCGATCACGACCTCGGCCTCGCCGCGCAGGATGGGCGCGATCAACGCGGGCAGCTCCGCGGGCACGTCGGAGCCGTCGGCGTCGAGGAACACGACCAGGTCCGCGCCGTTCCAGGCCGGAGAGGGCGCTCGGGCTCGCGCCCGAAGAGCCAGGCGAGACCTTTCTGGCACGCGCTCCCGTAGCCGCGGCGCGCTTCGACGAGCACGACGGCGCCCCCAGCGCGCGCGCACTCGGCGGTGCGGTCGCGCGAGCCGTTGTCGACCACGACCACCACGCTCGCCGGCGGACGCGGGATCGCGGCGAGCACTCCGGGGAGCGCCTGCTCCTCGTCGAGGGCGGGAATCACGACCGCCACGCGCGCGGGGCTCCTCGGGCGGCTGCATGCGCGGCTCAGCGCTCGCGCCGCACGAGCAGGTAACCAAAGGGCGTCAGCAGCGGATCGCCGATCTGGCCGATCGGCAACAGCGCCGCCTGCTGGAGCATCGGCGTGATGTTCGGCGCGCCGCGGTGGATCCAGCCCAGGTCTCCGCGGCGTTTCTTGCCGCCCGGATCGTCGTTGAACTCGGCTGCGACCTCGAGCATGTCCTCGCCCGCGTGCAGGCGCACGGCGAGCGCGTCCGCGATCTGGCGCGCCTTCTTCTGGTCCGGCGCGTGGGCCATGTCGGCACCCTGCGCGAGGTCGTACTGCACCAGGATCGCGCGCAGCCGCACCCACTCGTTCTCGCGCAGCTTCGGATCGATGGCCTCGGGCGCGACGCGCTTCAGGATGTGGTAGCCCAGCGGCGAACGGATCGGCTGCGACACTTCCCCGATCGAGAGCTCGAACGCGGCAGACTTGAGCAGCTTGTCGCGCGGGCCGCGCTCGTAGATCGCGAACTGTCCGCCGCGCCCGCGCGACTCCGCGTAGTCGGAGAACTCCTTCGCGAGCTCGGCGAAGTCGCCGCCCGAGGAGAGCTTCCCGACCACCTGCGCGCAGCGCGCACGGGCTCGCGCCTCGCCCTCGGGATCCTTCACGTCGATCTGGATCTGCAGCACGCCGGCTTCCGTCTCGATGCGCTGGAGGATCGTCCAGCCCGCGGGCGTCTCGATCATGTCGCTGACCGCTCCGGTCGTCGCGGCGAAGAGGAACTCGTCGAGGTGCGGCTCGAGCATCCCGGGCGCGAAGGTCCCGAGCACGCCGCCCTCCTTCGCGTTGGGCGAGTCCGAGTACTCGCGCGCGAGCTGGAGGAAATCTTCACCCGCGTGCGCGCGCCGGAGGAGCTCGATGCCGAGTTCCTCGGCCTGCTCGCGCGTGCGACTCTGCCCCGTCGGCGGGATGCGCGCACCCTTGTACGCGAGCAGCAGGTGCCGAGCCGAACGCAGTTCCGGCGGCGCCTCGTCGAGATACAAGGGACGCGCAAGGAGCGAGGACTGGAAACACAGCAGGGCGATCGAGAGCAGAACCACGAGCGCAGTCTAGCCCGCGGAAGCCTTCAGGGCAGTTCCGCCTGCAACTCCTGCTCCTCGCGACCGGCCTCGATCCGGACCGGATCCACGTTCGCCTTCGCCACGCCGCGCTGCACCTCGAGCCGGTACTCCCCGGGAGCGAAGCGGCCGAGTTCCAGCCGTCCGTCCTCGCCCGAGCTGCCCTCGCCCTGGAAGAAGCTCGAGATCCGCCGCTGCGCACCCGCCTCCGAGGCCGGGGCGCCGGACTTGGAGCGCAGCTCCGCGTACGCGCCCGTGACCGGCCGCCCGGTCGAATCGACGACGCGCACGCGCACGAGCACACCCTTCTGCAGCACGACGTCGAGCTCGTTCGTGGCGCCAGCCGTGCGCTTCAGCTCGACGCCCTGCTTCGCATAGTCGGCGAAATCGGTTGCGCTGGCGCTGACCGTGTACTTGCCCGGAGCCAGACCGCGCAATTCGTAGCTGCCGTCCTCGCCGCTCTGCGCACGCTCGCTGAGCGAGCTCGAGCCGCCCTCGGGGGTTGCGACGAGGCTCGCTCCCTTCACGGGCAGGCCCTGCCCGTCCTTGACGACACCTTTGAGCGAGAGCGCCGCGGGCAGGCGCAGGTCGATGCCGCGCTCGGTGCGGCGCTCGTCCACTTGCACGCGGCGCGGCTCGCTGGGGGCGAAACGCCCGCGACGCTCGGAATCGCGCGGGCCGCGCACGATGAGCTGATACTCGTCGGTCCGCAGTCGATCGAAGCGGTACTTGCCCTGCTCGTCGCTCGTGCGGCGCTGCGAGCGGTTCTGCCGCCCCGCCATGCCGCTGAACAGGCCGCCTCCGCCCGGGGCCGGCGGCTCGGTCGAGTCGAGCAGCACCTCCGCGCCTGGGACCGGCTCGTTGGTCGCCTCGTCGAGCACGCTGCCCTCGATCGCTCCGTGCGGCAACTCGAGGTCGAGCTGCAGCTCGGGCTCGTCGGGCACGTCGAGTCGCAGGCGGATCTGCCCGCCCTGACCGTCGAGGCTGAGCTGGTACTCGCCCGGCGCGAGCCCGGCGAACTCGTAGCGGCCCTGCGCATCGAGTGAGGCCACCTTCATTTCGAAGCCGAGCACGGAGTCGCCGTCGAAACGCATCGCGGCCAGCGTGCCGCGCGTGACCGGCTGGCCCTCGTCGCTCACGCGGCCGTGGACGCGGCAGCCACCCGCCGAGTTGTCGACGAGGTCGTAGCGCACGAGCTCGTCGTCGGGAACGCTGACGAGGTCGAAGTTGAGCGTGCCGAAGAAGGAGAGCGGGTTGAGCTCCGCGTCGCCGCGCGTCACGACCACGAAGTAGCTGCCCGGCGTGATGTGGCGGATCGTGTAGTCGCCCTTGGCGTCGGTCTCGCCCTGGTAGAGTCCGCCCGCGTTGGCGCCGTTGCCGGCGAAGGCGCCCGGCGAGAACGCGGCCACGATCGCCTGCGGCAGCGCGCGACCGTGGCGATCGGTGACGTTGCCCTCGAGTCCCCCGCCCTGGTGCAGGGTGACGACGACGCCCTCGCGCACGGCGCCCGCGACGACTTCGAATTCCTCCGAGCTGCCCCAGGCGTAGTCGCGCTGCGAAGCCTGCAGGCGCACGCTGCCGGCCTCGGCCCCGAGGATCTCGAAGCGCCCATCCGGCTTCGAGATGGCGATGCGGTCGCCGAGCAAGCCCAGGTTGGCCGCGAATCCGAGCAGTCCGGGCGGGAGCTGGTCGGATCCGCCGAGCATGCCGCCGCCACCGAAGGGACCTCTGCGCGAGCCGCCGCCACGGCGTGCGCGCCGGTTCTCCTCGCGCACACCCGGAGCCATGCGCAGGGCGCCGCTCGAGGGCGCGACGACGATCTGCGCGCCGGCGACCGGCTTGCCGTCCTGGTCCACGCAGACGCCGCGGATCGTCGCGCCGCGGCGCAGGCGCACGATCATGCCCTTCTTGACGGCACCCTCGGTCACCTCGACATCCGCGACCTTGGTCTCGGGGTAGCCCGGAGCGCTGACCGTGAGTTGCACCTTCCCCGGCTGAAGCGAGTCGAGTCGGAAGCGGCCGCCCGCGTCCTCGAAAGTGGTGCCGCCGCTGAACGGATTGCGTCCGCCCGGCGCGTCCTCCTCCGAGTCCACGCGCTCACCGGTCGAGATCGTGAACGTCGTCACCGGCTCGGCGGCGAGTTCGTCCATCACGATGCCCTCGAGCGCCCCGCCGCGGTGCATCACTACGGTCACGTTCGAGGAGGCGGGATCGCCGTCCTGCGCCGGGTCGAAGCGGGCGCTGGCATCCACGTAGCCGAGCTTCTGGAAGTCGATCTTCCAGGGCGCGTCGCCCGCGACTGGGCCGGCATGGAAGACGCCGTCGGCGTCGGTCTTGGGCAGATCGAGGCCCTTCACGGCCTGCGCCAACATCGGCGCGAAGCTGAAGTCGAACTGCAGGTTCTTCCAGTCGACGATGTCCCAGGTCATGCGCACGCCCGCGAGCGGCTGACCCTCCGCGTCCACCACGCGACCGGAGATCACCGGCCCGCGCGGGAGCAGGATGTCCCCCGCCTCCGTCTGCGTTGCGTCGACCGAGCTCACGCGCGAGCCGATCCCGGGCAGGTGTCCCCAGGCGAGCGCCACGATGTCGATCTCGCCCGGCGGCACGTGCTCCATCAGGAAGCTGCCGTCGCTGGCGCTGACGCAGTGCGTCTGCAGCACGATCTCCTCCAGGCAGCGCAGGTCGCGCAGGCCGCGTGGGATCGCGCCCAGGTGCGCACCGGCCAGCGGCTTGGACTCGTCTCCGCTCGTCGCGTCCTTGCCGGGGCCAGAGAGCACGCGGCCGGAGATCTTGCCGCCCACACGCGTGCGCACGTCGGCGCGCGTGTCCTGCATGGCGACGATGTGCAGGCCGGTCGCGTGCGAGAGCGCGAAGTGCGCCCCGCTGGCCGTGAGCTCCCAGCCGTCGCCGGGCGGCACGCCGTCGAAGACGAAGGCGCCCTGCTCATCCGCCTGCGCCTCGAGCAGGCGGTGGTCGCCGTTCTGCAGCGTCGTCAGGAAGTTCCCCGGCCCAGGCACGAGCACGACCTTCGCGCGCGGCGAGGGCGTGCCCTCGGGCTCGAAGACGGTGCCCAGCACGCGCCCGCCGGGCAGCACGAAGACGTCGATCGGCCCGCCGGCGCCGGAGGCGAGCACCTGTGCGCGCACGGTCATCTCGGGCACGTGATAGGGCCCGCGCGTGTCGAGGAACCACGAGCCCGTGCGCACGCCCTCGAAGGCGAACGCCCCGCGTGCATCGGTCTCCGCCACGGCGATGGGCTTCGTGCGCCCCGCCATTGCGAGGTCTGGGGGCTGAGCATCAGCATGCGCCCCATGAACTCGCCCGCCGCGGGCGGCATCGGCAGCAGGTCGACGCGCATGTGCGGGACGCCGAGGCCGCTCTCGCGCTCGATCACGCGCCCTGTGAGGCGCCCGGGGCCGGCGAGGCGCACACCGACCGGGATCGCTTGCGTGCGCGCGTCGGTCGTGTCGAGCGCGGACTTGCCGGCGGAGGATTCGAGCGCCGCCGGATCACGCCCGGGGGCGCGGTTCGAGAGCTCGGGGGCGAGCGCCGCCTCGCCGCCGCGTGCGGGTTCGTGCCGCAGCAGCAGCCAGGCGCCCAGCCCCCGAATACGAGCAAGGCCAGGACGAGAGTGACGAGCAGCGGGCGCCGATTCATCGCAAGCGATCCTATACCAACGCGAGCGCCCGGACGTTTCCGAACCGCGCGGGAAGTCGCCTGCGCCTGCGCGGAGTGGAAATCGTCCGACCCCGAGTCGCGCGAGGCTCGGCCTCCTCGGAGCGCCCGTGTGATCCTGCCCGGGACACCTGCCCGAGGACAGCTCGCCGCGTGAGCCTATGCGGCCCCGGGCTGCCGGAGCTGCTCGGCGAGCGCCACCAGGATGCCTTCAGGCCCGCGGATGTAGGCGGGTCGCTGCGAGTTCCCGTACTGCATCCCGCCGACGACATCCGCTCGGCCACTCGGTAGCGATTCGACAGCGGATGCGCACGTGACTCGGTTCGGCTCTCAGCCCTGCACCACCGTCTTGAAGCCGCCGTGCGCCATGCGCTTCATGTCGAAGGGCATGACCATGGGCATCTTCTGCTGGCTCAGCTCCTGCATGACCTTCTTGTTCACCGCGTTCCGGTGCGCCCGGTTCTTGTACACGATGAACGAGTACCAGAGCGTCTCGCCCCGCTTGAGCTTCACGAGCTTCTTGAAGTCGCCGCAGCCGGGCGGCGTGTCGAGGTCGTCGGCGACGCACTCGAAGTACTGCAGGGCGCCGTGCTTCATCCAGGTTTTCCTGCCCAGGATCGCCATCTTCTTGTACGTGGCGATCTTGCTCTTCGGCGTGGGGATCACGAATCCGTCGACGTAGGTCATGGCTGGGCCTCCTGTTGGCCGGGAAGTCGTTGGTTGTCCGATCGAGCGCGGCGCTGCTTGCGCCCACGCGCCGGCAGTGTAGCGCGCGGCGTCCGTCCTCCGGCGCGCCGATCGCGCCCGACCCGCGCGGCCCCCTCATCCGCGGCACGCGGCCTCGATCGCGGCCACGTCGATCTTCGACATCGTCATCATGGCCTCGAACGCGCGCTTGGCGAGGGCAGGATCGGAATGGGTGATGGCCCTCGTCAGGGCGATCGGCGTGATCTGCCAGGACACTCCCCACTTGTCCTTGCACCAGCCGCACGCGCTGGTCTGCCCACCATTGCCCACGATCGCGTTCCAGTAGCGATCCGTCTCCGCCTGGTCCGCGGTCGCGACCTGGAACGAAAACGACTCGTTGTGCTCGAACATCGGTCCGCCATTGAGTCCGAGGCACGGAAGGCCCATCACGGTGAACTCGACGGTCAGCACGTCGCCTTGCTTGCCCGAGGGATAGGCCCCCGGTGCGCGGTGGATCGCGCCGACAGAGGAGTCGGGAAATGTCCTGGCATAGAACCGCGCCGCAGCCTCCGCATCGTCGTCGTACCAGAGGCAGATCGTGTTCTTGGCTTGCTTGTCCATCTCGCTTCTCCTTCGTGATGAATCCGACGCTGCAGGCGACCCGTGCACTCGAGGCCTTGCCCGGCACTCGCGGCCAGCGACGTGACATTGAGCCTTCCCGGCCCGACCGGATTCCAGACTTTTCGCGTTGCGCTCGGCCGGTCGGGCGCGGGGTGCGCGGGCGCAGTGTCAGGCCTGTGTGTGAGACTCCCGGCGCTGCGCGGCAGTGCTAGTCTGGCGCCGAGGTCATGCGCCGGGAATTCGTGCGCCCCCAGACGATGAAGACGAGCCGCCGTTCCTTTCTCAAGTCCGCAGCAGCCATCGGCGCTTCGCTCGCGTGGGCCGGACCGGTCGGATGTTCGAGCGTCCGCTGGCAGGAGCGGCGCGATCTCTTTCCCCAGGGCGTCGCCTCGGGCGATCCCGATGCGCACAGCGTGCTCCTCTGGACGAGGCGTCCGTTTGACCAGGGCACACGCGAGCTCCTGACCGTCGAGGTCGCAGAGGATGAGCGCTTCCGCCGCGTCATCGCGCACGCGCAGGCACCGGTCTCGAGCGCCGCGGACTGGACCACGCGCGTGCTGATTGGCGGACTCAAGCCGGCGCGCACGTACTGGTATCGCTTCACCGACGCCGAGGGGAACGGCAGCCGGCTCGGCCGCACGATCACGGCGCCGCTGCCCGACGATCCCCGCACGGTGAACTTCGCCTTCGTGAGCTGTCAGGATGTGAATGAGGGCAGGCTCAACGCCTATCGGCGGATGATCTACGAGGACGAGCGCGCTCCCGCAGCCGAGCAACTCGGGTTCATCCTGCACCTGGGCGACTTCATCTACGAAGTGGTCGAGTATCCCGACGAGGTGCAGACGCGCTACGACCGCACGATCTACGAGGTCGCGCGCATCCCAGACGGCAAGAAGGTCGGCAACTTCCACATCCCGCTGACCGTCGATGGCTATCGCGCTGTCTACAAAGGCTATCTCGCCGATCCGGACCTCCAGGACGCGCGCGCGCGCTGGCCTTTCGTCGCGATCTGGGACAACCACGAATTCTCGTGGCAGGGTTGGCAGAGCATCGTCAAGGCGGGTCGTTCGAGCAGCCTGGCCAGAGCGTCAAGGTCGCGGCGAATCAGGCCTGGTTCGAATTCCTGCCTGCACGTGTCGCTCCGCCGAGCGGGTCGCTCGAGCGCTTCGATCCACCCGCGGTGCAAAACGTCCCCATCACCGAGTTCGATCGCGACGGGCTGGGGCTGGAACCGAACAACCTGGCGGCGATCCACAGCCTCAAGGGCTACCGCGCGCTGCGTTACGGCCAGCACATGGATCTGATCATCACCGACCAGCACAGCTATCGGAGCGCGGACCCCTTCAGCGATCCCTCGCTCGACAAGCTCGGCGGTGACGAGTTCATGGGAATGTTCCCCGAGTCTGCGATGCAGGCTCTCGACGGCGGGCGCGGCTTCAACGCTGGCAATCCCCCAGCGGAGATCCGCTTCAACGCTGCGCATGTCCCCAACCCGCAACGCACCGCGCCGATGCAGACGCTTCTCGGCGCGGAACAGAAGGCCTGGTTCAAGGACAAGCTCCGGAGCTCGACCGCGGCGTGGAAGATCTGGGGCAACTCGCTGGGCGCGCTCGACAAGCGCGCCGATCCGCAGAACCTGCCCGCGGGTCTCACCAAGGAGTCCTGGCCCGCGAGCACGTATGCGTCCCTGGGTGGCGGTGACTACGGCACCGCGTACGCAGAGCGCGCCGAGATCTACCATCTCGTGCGCGACTCGAAGATCACCGGCTTCGCCATCGTCTCGGGCGACCGTCACAGCTTCTGGGCCGGATATGCGACGGCGGAACTCCCGCCCGGCAAGTTCGAGCCGGTCGGCTTGAGCTTCGTCGGCGCGTCGCTCGTCAGCCCCGGCGCCATGGAGGCCAACGAGCACAATCTTCCGAAGGACGCTCCGCTCCGGCCGCTGTTTCTCGCCGACAGGGAGGACGGAGCGAAGCCGGAGTGGACCTTCAACTTGCTGCTGAAGCACGGCGTGCGCGCTTGCCTCGAATACGCGCGCAGCTTCGACCTAAAACGCGCACGGTCGCTGTCCAACCCTGATCTGGCTCCGCACCTCGAGTTCGTAGATCTTGGAGGACACGGTTACGCGAAGGTCCAACTGTCGGCCGATGAGATGCGCACCGAGTTCGTCTGCATCCCGCGCCCCATCGCGCGCAGCGAAAGAGCGGACGGCGGGCCGATCCGCTATCGGGTTGCGTTCACCGCTGCGTTGTGGGAGAGCGGAGGTCGCCCGCAGCTCGAGACGGCGGTCCTCGAAGGCGATGCCGGCTTGTCGATTTGACTGACTCGCGGCGCCCGTTTCCAAGGCGGCCGGAACGGCTGCGGATCGGGTGGTCCTTGCCGGCTACCCGGCGAAGAACATCGACGACGTCAAGTGAGCGGAGACCGTCGTTCGAGACGGCATGAGCAGGAGCTGTCCAAGCACAGGACCTACGGCCGTGACTAGCTCCGCCGGCGGGCTCGCCCGCGCACTACGCGCGCCCGGCGAGCAGCGCATCGAGCCGCAGATAACAGGCCTCCATGCCCTCGTCCATGCCGGAGCAGAGCGCGCCGTCGCGCGTCCTTCGAGGAGTAGGTCTGCGTGATGCGCAGCGTGGTGACGCCGCGCTCCTCCGCGAACTCGTGCGCCTCCACCTGCATGCCCACCGGCTGACCCGAACCGAGCACCATCATCTCGGTGTGCACGATGCGCTCGTGCGGGAGCACCTCGGTGAAGACGCCGTAGAGCGTCATGGCCGGATCGGCTTCCGCGCTCTTCCACGCGATCCGCAGGCCGCCCGCCAGACGCGCATCGCACTCGCAGACGGAGAGACTCCAACCCGGCGGAGGCAGCATCCAGCGGCGCATCTTGTCCGGGACGAGCAGCGCTTCCCAGACGAGCCGGCGCGGTGCGTCGAAGCTGCGCGTCAGGACGATCGTGGTTTCCGTGGGAGTGGCGAGTTTGAGGCCGGTGGGGTGCATGACTGGGTCCTTGGGATAGGCGCTGGGTGGATGGTTGGTGAATCGCTCAGGAGCGACGAGGACGAAGACGCTCCTCGGACTTCAGCTCCTCGAGGAGCGCGTCGAGCGCCTGGAAGCGCGCCTCCCAGTGGCGGCGGAACTGCTCGGTCCAGAGCACGGCGTCCCTGAGCGGCGCCGCTTGCAGGCGGCACAGATGCTGCCGTCCAGCGACGCGGCGCCGGACGAGCCTCGCCCCCTCGAGCACGCGTACGTGCTTGCTCGCGGCGGGAAAGGTCATCTGCAGCGGGGAAGCGAGCTCGCTCAGGTTCCTCTCGCCCACGGAGAGCTGGCGCAGGATGGCGCGGCGCGCCGGGTGGGCCAGGGCATGGAAGACGCGGTCGAGGCGGCTGGATCGGTCTACTACCATATAGTTTAGTATACCATCTGGTTGTACGATGTCGAGCCTGAGGGTGGCGCGCTGCCCTTTCCGGCGCGTCGTGCGCCGCGACTCCCCTGCCCATGCCCAACTGGACCGTGCCGATGTTTCCCCGACTTCCGATCCTCCTCTTGTCCCTCCTCGCCACCCTGGCCTCGCCTCAAACCCGGACCGAGGACGTGATCTACATGAAGGCCGGGGGGGCCGCGTTCACGCTGGACGTTCTCAGGCCGGCCAAGCCCAACCAGGCGGCGGTGGTCTTCCTGATCAGCGGAGGGTGGATATCGGACCACTCCATGATCAAGAGCTTCGGGGCCGACATCGAAAAGGCCTTCGCCGACAACGGATTCACCGTCTTCTCGGTCGTCCACGGCGCGCAGCCCCGGTTCAAGGTCAACGAAATCGTGGAGGAGGTCCGGACCGCGGTCCGGTTTGTTCACGCGCATGCCGCCGACTACGGGATCGACTCGAACCGAGTGGGCGTGTCAGGGATCAGCTCGGGCGCACATCTCTCGCTCATGATCGCGGGCTCAGCGGATTCCCCCGTGAACGCAGTGGCGGCGATCGCTCCCCCAACCGACCTGGCCAACTGGGGCAAACCCGGATTCGTACTCACCGACGATCCTCAATTGGCCATCTTCATTCCCGCGCTCGGCATCGACCCCAAGGGCCCCCGAAGCGACATCGAGGCCGCCGCCAGAAAGCTCTCGCCGATCACGTATGTGAATCCCAAGTATCCGCCGACGCTGATCGTTCACGGCGACGAGGACAGGATCGTTCCGCTGCAGCAGGCGCAAGCGCTGGATCAAGCCCTGATCAAGGCGGGAGTCGACCATCAATTGGCCGTTGTCCCAGGCGGCGGTCATGACGACAAGACCTTCCGCCCTGGGGTGATGAAAGCGGTCCAGTGGTTCAAAGAGAAGCTGCTGAAATAGGGATGGGGATAGGAAGTCCAGGCGCATGACCTCGGCGCGAGCCTTGCACCGCTCGGTTTTTCCGGGGCAACTCTCCCCCACCGGCACCTTGGAAGGCACCAGCTGATGAAGTGGATGAGGGCCGCGAGCTACCAAATCAGCTCGTGCTCCGGCGGATCTCGGGCCGGCGCGAGCGCTCGAGACTCGGTCGGGAGCCCGAGGTGTCTCCGGATCTTGCGCACGACCAAGCCGTCCGCCAGGAACGCGATCGGCCTGCGCGGCCTGCCGCAAGTGGCTGATGCTGACTACCGTCGGCCTCTACCTCATCGCGGCGACGATCACCGGCTGGCTGCTCGCGTCGCTCGAGCGCGGGGCGTCGCTCACGGCGTCCAGGCCAAATCGACCTGCTGCGTGACGGGAAGCAGCGCACGGAGCCGGGAAAGATCGGATAGCCAAGATTCGCGGAGCACTGCGAGACCGAGGCCTCTCCCGCGTGTGGTCCGGAGGCGGTGCCAAGGGGCGATCACCACGCTCCGCGCGAGGGGCCGAGAACGGCAAGCGCGGCCTGCCCAGCAGGCGTGCGCTGATCCCGCTCCCGAAAGTGCGGCTCTACGGCAAGCACATCAGAGATTCGCGAAGCGCGCCGTCTCCTCGATCAGCGCGCTGCGGATGCCCGATTCGCTCATCAAGCGGCCGGGATCATTGACCACGATCAGCTTCGCCTCGGGCCGGGCGGGGTGCAGGTCCGCGCCGCGCACGTGACCGACATCCTGCGCGGCGCGGCGACGGAGAACATGCGCCGCACCGGTCACGACCAGATCTCGCCCTATGGCCTCCTGCGCGCGAACTCGGTCGCGGAGGTGCGCGCCTGGATCGACCAGTTGATCGGCCAGGACCTGCTGCGCGTCGCGGTGGACCAGTACCCGACGCTGGTCGTCTCGCAGACGGGCGCCGAGGTGCTGCGCCGGACACGCGAGGTGACGCTGTATGCGCTCCCGCCGCAGCGCGTCGGCAGGCGCGCGAGCCGCGGCGCGCGCCGCACGCTCGAGCCGGAGGAGGGCGAGATCCTGCCGGTCGACGAGGCGCTCTTCGAGCGGCTGCGCGCGCTGCGGCGCGAGCTCGCGCGCGCGCGCGGCGTGCCGCGGTACGTGATCTTCAACGACATGACGCTGGAGCAGATGGCGGCCAAGAAGCCGGCGAGCGAGGCCGAGTTCCGCGCGATCGAGGGCGTCGGCGACAAGCAGGCCGCGGATCTCGGGCCGGCCTTCCTCGCGTGCGTCGCGGGCGGCTGATCGATCGACTATCCTCTGCCCGACACCCAGGAGCCCAAGCCATGACCTACGTCGACGGATATGTGATCCCTGTCCCGCAGCGCCGACTCGCCTCGTACAAGAAGATGGCGATGCTCGGCCGGAAGCTGTGGATGAAGCACGGCGCGCTGCAGTACTTCGAGTGCGTCGCCGACGACCTCGCGGTGCAGCCCGGCTGCGGCCTCGGCTTCACGAAGCTCGCGAAGCTGAAGCGCGGGGAGACGCTGCTCTACTCGTTCGTCGTGTACCGCAACCGGGCGCACCGGAACGCGGTCAACAAGAAGGTCTTCGAGGAGATGTCGCAGCACAAGATGCCCAAGGTCCTGCCCTTCGACATGAAGCGCATGGCGAGCGGCGGCTTCCGCACGATCGTGCAGGGCTGAAGCCGCGCGCCGGTCTTCAGAACCTGGCCTGCTCGAATGACTTCCCGTCGAACCGGAACGCACCGTGCTCGTGCGTGCCGAGCCACAGGCCGCCCTGGCGGTCGCAGTAGATGGAGAAGACCGTGATTTGCCGTCCATCGACGAGGACGGAGTACTTCGTCAGGTTCTCCCCGTCGTAGCGCCACACTCCGGCGCTGTAGGTCGCCATCCACAGGTCGCCGGCTCGGTCCCGGGCCATGGAGATGATGTAGGTGTAGTCCTCGTCGACGCCCTGCCCGCGATGCGCAAGGCCGGCGGTCTTCGTGCAACCGAGTTCACCCGCGCCCTGCTCCGCCGATCCGCTCGGATACACGTCGAAGCGCTGGCGCGTGACGGTGATCCAGAACTTCCCGTCCCGGTCCTCGATCAGCGAGCGCGTGCCGAACGACTGGTCGTTCTTCTCGTCGAAGCCGAGCTCCGCCTCGGAGAGCCAGGCGAAGGACTTGCCGTCGTAGCGGCAGGCGCCGAGGCTCGACGTCCCGAACCACACGTTGCCGCGGCGGTCCTTGTAGACGGTGTAGACGTCGTAGGGGCTGTACTTGGCGTTCGGGAACTTCGAGCGCGGGTACTTGGCGAGATTGGCATCCCCAGCCGCGGTCGGCGGGAACTTCAGCTTGCGCAGCGACCTGCCGTCGTAGCGGTAGACCACGCCTGTGTCCTGGCCGCCCGGGAACCACAGGTCGTCGGGCTCGAGCTTCCACTCCGCGCGGGTCGTGTCGGAGTCATCGAGCGCGAGCGTCGAGAACGTGCGCCCGTCGAAGCGGCTGATGCCCGCCGTGGTGCCGATGTAGAGCCTGCCCGACTTGTCTTCCTGGAGCGTGCCGATCGCGTCGCTGCAGAGTCCGGATGCGGTCGTGAAGTGCGCAAAGGCCGTCGCATCGCGGCGGTAGAGGCCGTGCTCGTGGCTGCCGAACCAGTACGTGCCCTTGCTGTCCTGGAAGACGCGCCAGATGGCCTTGTCGAGTTCCGTCACGACCTCGAAGGAGGCCGCGGCGGGGGAGAGCGGAGCACCGGACTGGGCGGCGGGCGTCGCAGCGACGGCGCAGCAGGCCTGCAAGCCGAGCGCGAGAGCCGTGAAGCGAATGAGATCGAGCGTAGGGCGCATGGGCAGCCGCGGCGCACGGTACTGCGCCGCGCCGCGGGGCGCGAGGACGGAGCCCGGGCCTCGAGCTCACTTCGGGAGCGGCTTGCGCGAAGTCTCCTTGTCGGAGTCGTCCTCGTCCGGCCAGTCCCGGCTGTAGCGCGCAGGCACGGCCTTGCCCGTGTCGTCGTCGGAGAGCCGCGCCGCCTTCACCTCGTCGTGCAGCGCGTCGGCGGGCACTTCCGCGACCTTCCCTTCTTCCTGGGGCGTAGCTTGCGCGGCCCGCCGCAGTGCGGGGCAGATCAGCACGTCGATCTCGAACACCCGCTCGATCAGCTCGGCCCAGCTCGGCCCAGCTCGTGCGCGTCGGGCGGCGAGGCTTGGCGGCAAGGGCGAGCGTTGTCCCTGCTGTCTCAGGCGCACGCTCGGCTTCTGAACCCAACGAACAGCTCTGCGATTCCGGGCGGCAGGGATTCGACTCCGGACTCCGGCGCTTCGATTCCGCACACGGCGAGCTCTTCCCCCTCGGCTTCGGCACGACCAGGTCGCGCCACTCCGCCGCGGGCGCGAGGATCCCGTGTGGTCGCTCCGCAGAGCGTGGTGATGAAGCACGAGCGCCTGCTGCCCGGGCGCGTGTACGAGGGCTGCCCGACGGTGCTGAGCCAGGCCCACGCACCGGGCTCCGGGCTCGCCGCGCGCGAACCCGTGCGCGCCTTCGCGACGGCCTGAGTCCGCCGGCGACATCCCCAAAGCGTAACTCTGCGATTCCGGCCCCGGGGGTATGCTCGTGTCCGGCCACGCGCCGTGCGCGCGGGCCGACGAGGAGATTTCCATGCGTGCACTCGCCCTGTTCGTGTCCTCGTTCGTGATCCCGGTCTCTGCGCAGGCGCAGACGCTGAACGTCGTGGGCCTCTCGCCCACGATGAATGCGACGAACGTCCTGCCCGGGCAGGCGCTCGTGGTCGACTTCGATCGCGCGCTGAACCCCTCGACCCTGCCGCCCAACGCGCCGCACCTGCACCTCTTCGGCAGCGTCACGGGCGCCATCGCCGGCGCGCTGACGCTCGAGAACGGCAACCAACGCCTGCGCTTCACGCCCACCAAGCCCTTCGTCGCGGGCGAGATCGTCTCGGCCGAACTCGACCGCTTCGTGCAGGCCCAGGATGGCTCCTTCCTGCGCCAAGGCGGCTGGTCGTGGTCCTTCCGCATCCGCGCGGGCAGCGCGCTGCGCAGCTTCCAGGTCATCGACGTGATGACCACGCGCACGATCCCGAGCGTTCCCGCCACGGTCTACGGTGGTGCGACCTCGGACTTCAACGGCGACGGCTTCGTCGACATCGGCGGCGTGTGCGAGAACTCGAGCGACGTGCGCCTGTTCGTGAACCGCGCCGACGGCACCGGGCTGTTCCTGCCCTTCCACCAGCCGACCTACCCGGTCGGTTCGACGCCCAGCCCCAATGATCCGGCGGACATCGACGGCGACGGCAAGACCGATCTCGTCACCTGCAACACGGCCGGCACGAGCATCTCGGTGCTGCCCGGCAACGGCGACGGCACGTTCGGCCTGCGCACGGACTGGAGCGTCGGCAGCGCTCCGCACGGTCTGGCGCTGCTCGACGTGGACGGCGACGGCGACCTCGACATCGCCACGTCGAACACCGGCACGGACAACGTGTGCGTGATCCACAACAACGGCACGGGCAGCTTCGGCGCGCCGACCTTCTTCGAGGGCGGCGGCAGCGGCGAGTACGCGCTCTGCGCCGGCGACATGAACAACGACGGGCTGATGGACCTCGTCGTGGGCGCACGCTCGAGTTCGCTCGTGATCGTGCACCTGAACAACGGCGCCGGCGGCTTCGTGATGCAGCCCGCCCAGAACGCGGGCGGCGGCGTGTGGATGATGCAAGCCGGCGACCTGAACGGCGACGGCAAGCTCGACGTCTCCTGCGCCAACGGCGGCTCGGGCAACGCCTCGGTGCTGCTCGGCAATGGCGACGGCACGTTGCAGGCCCCGCAGGTCGTCCCCGGCGGCTCGCACACGGTCGCGACCGACCTCGGCGACCTCGACGGCGACGGCGATCTCGACTGGGTCGTCTCCTGCTTCGGCGGGAGCATCTTCGAGGTCTACGTCAACAACGGCGCTGGTGTCTTCGCGTTCGACCAGAGCTTCAACGCGCTCTCCAATTCCTCCTGCGCGGCGCTGGTCGACATCGACAACGACCTCGACCTCGACCTCGACATCCTGCTCTTCGAGGAGACCGGCGACTGGATCCAGGTGCTGCGCAACCTCGACGTGCCGTTCGAGATCGCCTGCCAGCCGGGCCTGCTGGGCGTGAGCGCCTGCCCCTGCGCCAATCCGCCCAGCGCGACGAATCGCGGCTGCGACAACAGTTCCGCGACGGGCGGTGCGATCCTCGCCGGCTCGGGTACTCCCTCGCTCGCCGCGGACACGCTGCACCTCAGCGCGAGCGACGAAAAGCCGACCGCGACGAGCGTCGTGCTGCAGGGCAACGCGATCCTGCCGAGCGGCACGGTCTTCGGCCAGGGCGTGCGCTGCGTCGGCGGCACGCTCAAGCGCCTCTACGTCAAGACCGCCGTCGCCGGCGGCATCAACGCGCCGGGCGCCGGCGACCCGTCGATCTCGGCCCGCAGCGCGGCGCTCGGAGCCGCGATCCTCGCCGGTCAGCACCGCTGGTACTGCGTCTACTACCGCGACGCGACCGTGCTCGGCAGTTGCCACGCGACGAGCACGTTCAACACGACCCCCACGCTCGAGGCGAGCTGGGTCCCCTAGACGTTCAGCGCAGCCGCAACGCGAGTTCGGCTGGCACGCGCCTCGTGCGCCGCAGATGCGTGTGCCAGCCCAGAGGCAGCGCCTTGCCCGGCTCGAACGAACCCGGCATCACATCGGCATCGTACGTGGCGCGCACGAGGTAGTTCCCCGCGCGCTCGAGCCGGCTCCAGTACGCGAGATCGAGCTCGAGCACGTGCGACTCGCCCGGCGCGAGCCTGCGATAGCTCCCCAGGCCGCCGAAATCGACCAGCTCGCGCGTCGCAACGCTCTCGCGCTCGCGCTCGATCTCGAACGTGAAGCGGTTGTCGCGCCCGAGCTCGTTGCGCCCGCGTCCGCCGTCCATGAACCAGAGCGCCTGCGTACCCGTGTTGGTCAACGTGAAGCGCAGCGGCAGCTGCTCCGCGCCCGCGACGAGTTCGCCCACCGGCTCGAGCTTCGCGCGGAGCTCGCCGCGGAAGGGTTCGCGCTTGCGCGCAACGCTGCCGAGTGCAGTGGCAAAGGCGTGCGCCTGCTCGGGCGTTGCCGGGAATGTGAACGAACCCTCGTCGCCACTACGGCCCCAGGACTGCGCTGCGAGGCGCAAGCTGCCGAGCACGAGCGCGATCCCCTGCGGGTGGTCCGTCTCGATCGCAGGCTTGCCCCCGAGCGTGATCTCGTAGTGCTCGTTCGCGTCGTCGACGGAGAGCACCTGCGGATCGTGGAAGGCGGCCTCCTGATCGTCGACCAGCAGGCGTACACAGGTGGGTTTCTGGGCAGGTGCGGGCTGCGCACAGGCACTGCACAGGGCAAGCAAGGCGGCGTATAGCTTCAAAGGAGGCCTCCGGCGCGCCAACGGCGCCGGACGCGACGATCTTGCCGCTCGTGAGGGCCTCCTGCGGAGAGCAGCTCGATGTTCCGCGCCCGCGCGCTCGCTTTCCTCTTCGCTCCCGATGAAGAAGCGCGAACCCGTCTTGATCGCCAACGGCCAGGGATTCTGGGGCGACTCGCTCCTCGGGCCGATCCGCCTCGTGCGCGAAGGCCCGCTCGACTGCCTGACGCTCGATTATCTGGCCGCGGTCACGATGTCGATCATGCAGAAGCAGCGCGCGCGCAAGCCCGACGCGGGCTACGCGACTGACTTCGTCAAGAAGATCGACCGCGTGCTGCCCGAGCTCGTCAAGAAGGACATCCGCGTCGTCGCCAACGCCGGCGGCGTCAATCCGCAGGCCTGTATGAAGGCCGAGCTGGCCGTGATCGAGAAACACGGAGGCGTAGGAAGTCCAAGCGCATGACCTTGGCCCGAACCTAGTACCGTCGGTGCCTCCCGTGCAGTTCCGGCCGCGGGCTGCGGTCTCTGGCCTGGTTCTCGATCGCCGGCAGGCGATGCGGCGTCCGCTCACGGGCGCCCGCGGAGTGGTTCTCACCGTCTTCCCCCGTGCCGGAACGCAGCTCTCCCCCACCCGCACCCCCGAAGGCACCGGCTGAGGTCGCGGATCAGGGCCGCGAGCTACCTGGCGAGCTCCGGCTCAGGCGGAGCCCGCGCGGGCGCGAGAGCTGGAGGCTCGGTCGGGAGACCGAGGTGGCTCGAGGATCTTGCGTACCCGTGCGAATGTGTGTTTGCGACAACCACATACCCACGAGTCCTCACCCGCATGCGCCACGATACCACCCAGCCCGTCTTGTTCGACGACCTTTCGTCCAAGCCCGTTACGGTCGCCTTCAGCGCCCCCTCGCAGAGCTCGGATGGCGGCCTTCCTTTGCTGGCGGCGCTGGACCGCAAGCTCGGGCCGACGGCGGTCTTGTCGCAGCAGCTCGTGGACGCTCGCCGAGCGAAGAGCGTCGACCACAGCATCACCGAGTTGGTGCGCCAGCGTGTTTTCTCGATCGCGCTGGGCTACGCCGACGGCAACGACGCCGCGCGAGTCGGCGGCGATCCGGTGCTCAAGCTCGCGTGCGGTCGATCGCCCGGCTCCGAGGGCAACTTGGCGTCGCAGCCGACGCTGTCGCGCTTCGAGCGCGGTCGCGGCGGTCGTGAGCTGATCGGCATGGCGCGCGCGCTGGAGGACATCGTGATCGAAGGCCTTGCGCGGCGCCACAAGCGCGCGCGTCGCATCACGATCGACCTCGACAGCAGCGAGGATCCGACGCACGGTCAGCAGCCCTTCACCTACTTCAACGGCTACTACGACACGTGGTGCTACCTGCCGCTGTTCGGTTTCCTGTCGATCGACGGCGAGTCCGAGCAGCATCTCTTCTTCGCGCGCCTGCGGCCCGGGACGGCGCGCGATGGACGCTGCGTACGCGCGCTCTTGCGACGCGTCGTGCCGGACCTGAAACGTCGGTTTCGCCGCGCAGAAGTACTGGTTCGGCTGGATGCAGGCTTCGCGGGCGCGGAGCTGTTCGAGCTCTTCGACGAGCTGGGCGTGAGCTACGTCGCGGCGCTACCGAAGAACGCGGTGCTGTCCGCCGAAGCGAAGTCGCGCATGCACGCCGCGCGCGTCTTGACCGAGCGCTTCGGCGGCGCCACGCAGTTTTTCGGCGAGTGCGCCTACCGCGCTGGCACGTGGTCGCGCGAGCGTCGCGTGATCTACAAGGCCGAGGTCGTGGTGCATCCGGGGCGCGATCCACGCGACAATCTGCGCTTCGTCGTCACCAACGTGCCCGCCAGCGCCGAGGCTGCGTGGAAGCTGTACTGCGGTCGCGGCGACGTCGAGAACCGCATCAAGGAACTCAAGAACGATCTGGAGATCGATCGCACCAGCTCGACCAGCTTCCTCGCCAACCAACTGCGCGTGCTGCTCACCGCTGCGGCCTTCGTGCTCTTCCAAGCGTTGCGCCGCGCGCTGGAGGGCACCGAACTCGCGCGCGCGCAGGTCGCGACACTGCGCTTGCGGCTCTTGAAGATCGGCGCGACGGTGAAGGAGAGCTGGCGGCGCATCGTGATCGCGCTGCCGACGAGCCATCCGTGGCAGGACCTGTGGCGAAAGGCCGCGGTCGCCGTCGGCGCGCACTGAACTCGGCGCGGGCGAAACTCGGCAGCTCACGGAAGACATCTCCAATGGAGAAACCCTGTCCACGCTGCCCCTCGCACGTCGATTTCGGCCCGAACGCGCTTCCCGGCAGACTGCTCGAGCCCTCTTCACCCTCATGCGGGCCATCGGAAGCCTACGTCAAGCGACTCCGGAGCCTTTGAAACACATCGAGCGGGCGCTCGTGAATAGGTCGGGCTAGAGGCTCGGTCGGCAGACCGAGGTGAGCGGCTGGCGGCGCGGCATCGTGCTCGGGCGCGAGCGCAGCTTCGACGCGGGCGACCTGCGCCTCGAGCGGCCTGGCGCGCTGCACGTGCGCGTCGAACTGCCCGCGACCAGGCCGGACGGCGAGGACTCCGACTACGCGATCGTGCGCGAGGCGGACGGGACGCTCGTCAACTCGATCGAATTGAAGTCGGGAGCGGGATCCTTGGGCGGACTCGCGGCCGGGCGCGACCGGATCGAGTCCCTCACCGCCGCGTTGCGCGCGCCCGCGGTCGAGGTCGAGGTGCAAGCGGGAGTGACCAGCGAGGCGCGGCTCGTCGCCGAGCCCGCGGTGAGCCGGCGCGTCGACCTCCTGCTTCCTGCCGCAGGATTCGAGCAGCCGGTCGCGCTCCTCTGCCGCGCGGCGCGAGCGGATTTTCTGGCGAATCCCTGTCTTGCGCAGCGGACGCCCGCAGATCGTGGCGTGGAGGAGGGCGTGACGGCCCGATGACCGGGCGTGCGCTCCTCGACCCCTTCCCAGAGACCGAGAACCACCGCCATGCAGTCCCCCGCTGTCTTCCACATCCTCACCGCCCTGGCCGCCACCGGCCTGGGCCTCCCGCTGCACGCTCAGAAGCCCGCGCGCGTCGCTCCGCCGTCCGCGCCGGTCGAGATCGCGAAGCGCCCCCCTGCGCCCGAGGCGCAGGTCGGGAGCCCGGCGCGCTTCGCACGGCCCGAGCTCGCGAGCACCGCGCCGCACTCTGCGGCCGGGCCGAAGCAGGCGCACGCGAGCCAGCCGGCCGCGCTGCCGCCCTTCGACCGCAAGCAGGTCTTCCACTCCAGCGAGGACGACGGCACGCCCTGGGTGCGCGGCGAGAGCTACAAGGCGCGCTTCGGCACCGAGGGCGCGAGCTACATCCCCTTCCTCGGCAGCGCCGCGCAGCGCAACTTCCCGCTCGACCTGCACCTCGAGAGCGTCGCGCTCGGCGGCGAACCGATCGGCTTCGACGCGGGCGTGTCCGCGAAGAGCGAGGGCGAGACGATGCGCTACGAGCGCGGCAGCCTGACCGAGCTCTACTCGGTCGGCGTCGACTCGATCGAGCAGAGCTTCGTCTTCGACGCGCTCCCGCAGGGCGCGAGCGGCGAGCTCGTGCTGCACATCGCGGCCGCGAGCGAGATGCAGGGCGAAGTGCTGGCCGACCGCATCGAGTTCGCGAACGAGCTCGGCTCCGTGCGCTACGGCCTCGCCACCGCCATCGACGCCGCGGGCGCGCGCGTCGCGGCCGAGACCGCGCTCGAGGGTTCCGAGCTCGTGATCCGCGTGCCGGCCGACTTCGTCGCGCAGGCCAAGCTGCCGCTCACGGTCGACCCGGTCATCTCGACCTTCTCGATCGACACCGGCACGCCCAACGCCTTCACGCCCGACTGCTCCTACGATCTCGCCAGCGGCTGCTGGCTGGTCGTGCACGAGGAGGTCTTCAGCGCCAACGACCACGACGTGGTCTGGCGCCGCATCGGCGTGCTCAACGGGCTCTCCCTTGGCAGCGGCTACGTCGACTCCAACCTGAGCGCCTACTGGGCCAATCCGGCCTGCGCCGACAACAACGCCATGGGTCGCTTCTTCGTCGTGGCGCAGGTCGGCTTCCCCACCAGCGGCCAACGCAAGATCTACGGCCGCACCGTGCAGGCCTCGAACGGCGTGCTCGGCACGACGCTGGACCTCGGCGCCGAGGATCCGTTCGCCGACCTCTTCAACCCGGACGTGGGTGGCGATCCCGACGGCAGCCTGCCGAGCTACTTCTGCGTGGTCTGGGAGAAGACCTTCAGCTCGACCGACCACGACATCTACTTCCGCATGGTCGACCCGGGCAACTCGCTCGCCGGCGCGATCCAGATCGTCGACATCAGCGGCGGTACGTACGACAGCGAGCCCTCGATCTCGAAGTCGAACGGCGGCAGCACCTGGAACATGGTCTGGCAGCGCGACAACCCCTATCCCTGGTACCAGGACATCCGCGGCGCGCGCATCGGCTGGTCGGGCTCGACGGTCAACGCAGCCTTCTCGATCGACAACGGGATACTCAGCGCGGATTTCCCCAAGGCTTCGAGTTCGCTCGACGGATCGGACCGCTGGGCCGTGGTCTACGCGACGAACTACTGGACCGACCACGACATCGAGATGAAGCTCATGGACGGTGCAACGGTGGTCGACGAGGCGAGCCTGACCTACATGGAGCAGGACGCCGGCAACCTCCACACCTTGGACGAGGACCAGACCGAGCCCGACGTCGACACCGACGGCTGGTCCTTCGCCGTGGCCTACGCACAATCTTTCGGGGGCACAAGCTCCTCGGACTACGACGTGTACGTCTCGACCGTCGCTGCCGTCGGCAACCAGCTGCAGCTCTCGGAGGGACCGCGGCAGATCGCGGGCTCGGTCTACTCCGACCGGCACCCCTCGATCGCCTCCGCCGAGAGCTCGGGCCTGGACTGGCGCCTGGAGCTGATCGTGCTCGACAGCGCGACGAGCCTTTCCACCTCGGGCAACATCGTCGGCGGCCTGTACGACAACGCGCTCTTCACGAGCTTCTGCCACCCGAGCTTCGACGGCGTGCCGAACTGCCCCTGCAGCAACGCACCCGCCGGCTACGGCCGGGGCTGCAACAACTCCGCCGGCGCCGGCGGCGCGCAGCTGGTCGCGGGCGGCATCTCCTCGCTGGGCAGCGACTCGATGTGGCTCGTCAGCCAATTCGAGCCCGCGAGCGCGCTGACCGTGATCTTCCAGTCGAACACGCTGCTCGGCACACCGGTGATCGCTGGACAGGCGGTGCGTTGCGTGGGCGGCGGGATGAAGCGCCTCTACACGCGCGGCGCGAGCGGCGGTGCGGTGAGCGTGCCGGCCCCCGGTGACCCCGCGATCCACGTGCGCTCGGCCGCGCTCGGAGACCCGATTTCGGCCGGCACCCCGCGCTACTACTTCGCGTACTACCGCGACCCGGTCGTGCTCGGTACCTGCGCCCCGAACCTGACCTTCAACCTCTCGCAGACCGTGCAGGCGATCTGGATCCCCTGAGGAACGGGACCCACACGGCGCGCCGCACGCGGGAGCACCCCGCGCGCGGCGCGCTCGTTCTCCGGGTCCCGCGTCGGCCTAGCAGCCCGTTGACAAAGTGGCTCCCGGGCCGGCGCTGGCGATCAGCGCGTGGCCCGGCGTGAGGATCGAGAATGCCTTGTCGAAGCGCGCCCGCAGGTCGAGTGCGTGGCCGACTGCGATCAAGAGTCCAAAGAGAGACGCCATGAGCGCCGCGAAGCGGCCTGAGAGGCCCCTCGGGGTGCCCACTCGGAGCAGTTGCCGCATCGCCAAGCCCAGATTGAAGCCCGCGACGTGGATCAGGTAGCGCTTCAAGATGTTCGTGTGCCCGCGAAGATGCACTCTTCGCATCCCGCCGGTCTCGAGGCAGTGCGCGAAGCTGCGTTCGTTCAGCTCGCCGCGCCGTCGCATCAGTCTCCGACCGCGCTTGGTCGTGAGCCGCCGTCGGTTCGAGTACGTGCCCTGCCTCGCGAGTTCTCTCCCATGCCACTGTCGCTGCCCTCGCCGTGGCTCGCTCACGTAGCTGCGCATGCCGCACTTCGCGACCATCTCCATCGTCTCGTTCGAGTGGTAGCCCTTGTCTGCGACCCACTCGGTCAGGCCGTGTTCCGAGAGCTTGTGTCCGACACGCGGATCGCGGTGCACGGCGAGCACGTTGTTCACGGTCGTCTCGATCGTGCGCTTCAGCGTCGCCGAATCTCCCAGCGTCGCGTCCAGCACAGTCACTCCGAGCACCGCGCCGCTCTCCATGTCGACTGCGTGCTCCGCCTTGTGCGCAAGATGCGTGCGCCCGTCCTTCATCTTCGTGATCTTCGCGTCCGGGTCGTGCGGATGCTTCCAGTCGTCGTTCGACCCCTTCTTCGGGCGGTCCTTGTCGAGCTTCGCGAGGTCCTCGCGCGTCGGCGTCTTGATGCCGGACTTCTTCGCGAGCGACACCAGGAAGTCCTGGTAGTTCGTGCCGTCGTCGCGACGCACGATGCTGCGCAGCGCCGCGTTGGCTTCCAGCGTCGTCGCGTCGACACCAATCGTGCGACCGCGCAGCAGGCCCTTCTCTGCCAGCACCTTCAGCACGAGCGTGAAGACCTCCTGGTGGATCTCGACGCTCAAGCGTTGGCGGATCCGCGACAGGCTCGAATGCTCGGGCGTCTGCTGCGACAGATCGAAGCCCAGGAATTGGCGCAGCGAAAGCGAGTCGGCGCAGCGCCAGGCGATGCCACGCTCGGAATCCAGGCCCTCGAAGAAGCCCACGAGCAGCATGCGCATGTACACGCCCGGCGGGATGCTCGGCCGGCCCATGCTCGTGGCGTAGAGCGGGCGGCAGAGTTGCTCCACGAACTCGTCGAACTTCGCTTCGGCCAGCACGGCGTTCAGGCGGTCGTAGAAAACGTGGCCGGGGGTGCGAGCCAAGTCCTGTGTCGCGATCCACAGGTCCGGCTGCTTCTCCTTCGCTCGACGGCGCATCGACATGCAGAAACTCCTCCTGCGCTCTTCTACCGAACCGACGCGCCGAGGTGACCAGCGTGGTTGTTTTTCAACGGGCTGCTAGACTGAGCGCATGAAATTCACCAAGGATGGCAGGGACTTTCCGCTTCAGGGCCTTGTGATGTGCGCATTGAGCACAGCCCTCGTCTTTGGAGTCCAGCGGGCTTGCAGCATCGACTGGACAACCGTCTGTGCGACACCCACGTATGTGGTCAAAGCCTATGGGCGCAGGGAGGCTGTAGTTGGCCTTCTCGATTCAGATCCCATCATTCAAGAGAAGTGCGCCGCCAGTCAGGCACGGTACGAAGAATGGTGTCGCAAGAGTTCGTTTCATCCAGACACTACTAACGCATGGGAGCCCCTTGAGAGGGCGCGCTTTCAGACCGCTCATCCGACTCCGCCTGACGACGGTTACTTGGCACTCTCGATAACATTTGAACGTGACAGCCTGCGCACTGATCCACTTGACGAACGACTAGCCATTATCATCTTTCCCCGCCATCAGCCGACACCAGGTGCACAGTACGAATGGTGGACGACTCGTGCCAATATAATAGCGTCTATGAACGAGACGCCTCCTGCGAAATCCATCTGGAGGACAGTTTATCCCCGATAGTACTAGTAAAGGGTGGCGCTCGACCTTGATCGGGGGGCGGGCGATGTACCGACACAGCCGCTCCAGCCCCTCGCGATCCTGCGCCTCGATCCGCACCTTCGCGTGCAGCGAGAACTGCTCGATGTCGCAGCACAACGAGCCTGGAATGAACAGCGGGCGTTCGAACTCGACCTCACGCCGCCGGCCCAATCGCTCCGCGCGCGCCCCGCTCTTCGCCCCCAGCGCCACGCGCCCCTGCACCGACGCTGGCGCGCGTTACAGGTGATGGTGAGTGGTGCTTTCTCTATAGCCGAGATGAGGTCTGAGTGCAAATGCCAGCCGTGCCTCAGCGGATGATTGCAGCACAGCAATCCAAACGCAGATCGGCCTTCCCATTCTCTGCAATGCCGCTTTCAGCCTCTGCCCCGGGAAGCACCGGTGAACCTCCGGTGACCTTCACCGATGCTTCAGCCTGATCGGGCGTGGTCGCGGCCTCAGGAGCCGAAAGACCGCATTCTCGGAGCCGCTAGGGCCACTTCGCGTTCGTGCCCCACGATCCCGCGCGCCAGATTGGTGCACGTCCGTAGAACCTCTGGTGAAGCAAGCGTCCGATCGCCTCAAGCACTGGAGTGCTATTGAAGGCTAATAGAGAGACGCGCTTTAGCAGCTAGTCGCAATAGGCTCTATTGCCGCACGCGCATTACGCGGCATTCTCAGACTGCCGCTGAATGCCCATCGCCTGTTCATCCTTGAATGCGATGGGCTTCGGCTAACTTCGTCAGCACGTATATGCGGGCCTCGCGCAACAGTTACGTTGCTCCGCCCGCTCCGCTCGTGTGTTCGGTCGCATGACCGCGAGCGTGACCGCCGCGCGCACCGCCGGCGAAATGGGTTCCCCGAACGCTTACGCTCTCCCTCGCCGGTCAACGTCTCGGGCGGTTCCTCACGACTGGCCTGGTTTCAGGTGGCCACGACTGGCCGGATTTGGGTGGCTGCCGAGGCCCAGGGCCGACCTGGAATCGCCGAACGCTTACGTTGAGGTCGAGCACTCGTTAACGGTCCCCCCCCGACTTTCGCACCAGTTCATATCGCGCTTCACCCTCTTCGGCAACCCACTGGAAGAGAGAGGTTGAGCTACCACTCCCAGACACCAGTACGGGTGAACTCACGCTCGCAGACTTCTGTGCGATCTCGTCGAACCCGAGGGTCACCTCCCACGCCCCCTGGTTCTTCTCCAGCTTCCATGACCCCTTACCATCGAAGGGAGGGCCGGTCCGGTCAAACCTCCTGAATATTGCAACTGGCAGAGAACGCCCCGAAAAGCTGCCGTCAGCCCGAATGACTAGCTCAGCGTCCTCGGGTCCCTGCCAAGTGCCGACAACGTCTTGGGCGACGGGACTCCCGAAGCACCCCGCCAAGAATGCTGCCATGGACATGACTATGCCCCTCGCGATCCTTTTTACTTGTTTGGTATCGACCACTTGATCTGCTCCGTCCATTCAAACGTCTGCTTCGTCTTCGACAGGGGTCCTGTTGAGAAGGCCTTGTTCAGTGGTGGGGCGTAGATGGGATGAGAAGGCCGGCCTCCACGCGAGGTCGTGCTTGCGCCGCCTCAGTGGTAGGAGGGGGGTGTTCACCGACCCCACACCACAAGGAAGCCGACCATGAAGCAGTCTACTGCCTCGACCACTCCCCCGCCCACGGCCCGAGCCACGAAAGCGAGCGCTACGAAGAGGACCACGAAGCCGGCGGCTTCGATGGAGCTGCCGGTGACCGCGGCTTCGCCGAGATCGATCACGGTCGGGCTCGATCTGGGCGACCGCCACTCGCACTACTGTGTGCTCGATGGTGGCGGCCAGCCGCTCGAGCAGGGCAAGGTCGCGATGTCTCGCAAGGACATGGCCGCGTTCTTCGGACGCGTGGCACCCTCGCGCCTGATCCTGGAAGTCGGCGGACAGTCGCCCTGGGTCAGCCGTCTGGCGCAGGCTGCCGGGCTGGAGGTGATCGTCGCCAATCCGCGTCGTGTCCAGCTGATCACGCGCAACGAGCGCAAGAACGACCGCACGGACGCCGAGCTGCTCGCGCGTCTTGGGCGAATCGATCCGCAGTTGCTCTCGCCGGTGACGCATCGCTCTGTCCAGTGCCAGGCCGACCTGGCCGTGAAGCGCGCGCGCGACGTCGCGGTCGCGTCACGCACGGCGCTGATCAACCACGTGCGCGGCGCGATCAAGTCGTTCGGACAGCGCTTGCAGACGGCTCACCGGATGGTTTCACAAACGTGCCCTGACGCAGCTGCCGGCGGAGCTCGTGCCCGCGCTGCAGCCGATCGTGCGCTTGATTGGCCAGATCACCGACGAGATCAAGAGCTTCGACGCGCGCATCGAGCAGCTGGCGGACGAGCGCTACCCCGCGACGAAGCTCCTGCGCCAGGTGAGCGGTGTCGGGCCCGTGACGGCGCTCAGTTTCGTGCTGACGCTGGACACTCCCTCGCGCGTCCTCGACTCGCGCCAGGTCGGTCCGTATCTCGGGCTCGTGCCGCGCACGCACGACTCGGGCGCGTCTGCGCCGCAACTGCGCATCACCAAGGCCGGTGATCCAGCACTGAGGCGACTGCTCGTGATCGCCGCGAATTACATCCTGGGTCCGTTCGGTCCGGACTGCGATCTGCGACGTTTCGGGCTGAAGCTCGCGGCGCAGGGCGGCAAGAACGGCCGCAAGCGAGCCAAGGTCGCGGTCGCGCGCAAGCTGGCCGTGCTCCTGCATCACCTTTGGAAGACGGGCGAGGTGTACGACCGCTTCCATCTGGCGAAGAAGCGTGGCGAACTCGTGCCGGCCTGATCCACATGTGCCCGGCCTGATCCACGAACGCTTTCGAACACTGCTCTCGAACAACTCGATTCACGCATCGGTCCCACCCTGTACACCGCCCGTCCGGGTGACTGCGCGGATGTCCTTGTGCCTCGAGCACGCCGCATAGATCGCAGCACCTGGCCGGTCGGACCCCAGCATGCACCGCGCCCACAAGTGGCGCCTCGTCGAGTGCGAATGGAAGCCAGCGGAACAGGGTGGGAGCGTGCGTGCCTCGAACCGACCGCGCCGGTCACGACCGGCCACAAACCGACGATTCCCCCTTGACTGCTGGGTGCCTTCTCATGGAAGGACATCCAAGCGCATGACCTCGGCTGCGAGGCTACCACCGCCCGGCCCATTCCGGCCAGCCCTCCCCTCCGACTTGGGTGGTTTGCGCGAGCTTTGGGGCGCGCAGGGCCACCGTTCGTCGGCGGCGCGGCGATTCCTCGGCTGCGCATCCGGCCCCACAGCTCCCGGAGCGCATCCCTCCCCCACCCGCGCCCCGAAAGGCACGAGCTGATGACGCAGACCAGGACTGCGAGCTACCAGGCGAGCTCGGGCTCGGGCGGCGCCCGGGCCGGCGCGAGCACTGGAGGCTCGGTCGAAAGGCCCAGGTGAGCGAGGATCTTGCGCACCACCAAGCCGTCCGTGAGGAACGCGATCAGCTTGCGCCTTCCGCCGCAATGCGGGCACACAAGCACGTCGATCTCGAATACCCGCTTCATCAGCTCGGCCCAGCTCGTGCGCGTCGGGCGGCGGGGCTTGGCGGCGAGGGCGAGCGTCGTCCCACCGGTCAGAGGTGCAGGCTCGACCTGTGAACCCGCCGAGCAGCTCTGCGAATCCGGAGGGCGGGAATTCGAACCCCGACTCGGGCTCTCTGGTTCCGCACACGCCGAGCTCTTCACCCTCGGCCTCGGCACGACGAGATCGCGCCACTCGGCGGCGGGCGCCAGGATGCCGTGGTACGTCAAGAGGTGCGCGCGAGGGCGCGGCACCAGAGCCGCCAGGCGCGCGATGAAGTCCAGCGGCTCGAACGCGATCGCGGAGGTTCCATCGCGCCAATGCCTGCGCAGCCCATAGATCACCCGCCCGTCCGGCGCGAGCGAGAGGCGGCGGGCGAAGCGATTAGGCGTCGTGGCGCTCTCGGGCCCGCGGGGTCGTGGATTGGACCGCGGCGAGTGCTCACAACCCGTGCTGCGCGGCCAGCAGGCGCGTGTGGACACGGGGTTCCTACCAGAGCACGGTGACGCTCTCTTGACATCGCCCCGAATCCCGTGGTACGAGCTTGCGCACCGTGACCTGCTTGAGTTGCGGGTCGGCTGCTTCCCTGCGGTCGTCATGAAAGAAAGTGGCTCCTACATGAAGGTGCTCAGTCAGGCCATCAGGATGGTGTTCCTCGCGGTAGTCGCGTCCAGCGTCACCCTGCTCGCGGACCAACAGTGCGACACGTCTACGGTCAATGCCAGTGTTCCGAATGACACCACCGCGGATGGATACGGGCTCACGAAACCCGATGCAAAGGCTTCGGCGAAGGACGCAGTGATCCCCCCGTGCGCACCGTCCTGCGAGGAGTTCGCTAGATGCGACCAAGAAGTTTCATTTTTCGAGGGTCAAGGCACAACATACACGTATACCCTTGAGCCGCTGCCGTACCCCCTGATTGGAAGTTGGTGGCGTTGTCATGCTACCTTTCAGGGCTGCACGTACGACTCGACTTGCTTCGCGTGCCCATAGCCTGGGGCCGCGTCCTGCACTTGCCCTAACCCCCAAGCCAACCCGTCGTGGATAGCTCTGAGCGGGAGATGTGGTCCGTAAGGCGGTGGAGTCGCTTGCTCTTCGTGTTCGCCGCAGTCCTGCTCCTCTTGCTCTGGACGCATTGCCGCGGATCGACTGAGCTCGAATTGGAGCAGCGCCAAGCCCTTGGAGCCTCCGAGAGCAACCCCAGTCCGCACGCCGATTTGACATCAGATCTCGATACGTCGCCTCCAGAGCCATCAGCTAAGCGGGAATCGATAGGGGGTGCGCCCGACGCTTTCACAGCCAGCGGCCGGTACTTTAGGCTTGTCGATTCGACGGCGCGAAGTCCATTGCCAGGGGGGGAAGGCGCCAGAGGGCCAGTGCGCCGACAGGCGCCGGAAGTGCGAGGTGATGACCTAGGGTTCCTAATGGTTCCCACCAGACCGGATGGGCAGCCCGTTCTCTGGTTCCTTCGGGCCCCAGGCTATGCCGAGGTGGTAGTCGTCGACAATTCTGGCGGTCTGAGCGCCGCGTCTGCGACCGGCGTCGCGCTTCGCGCTTGCGCGGCCCTTCGTGTGCAACTAACGGAGGCCGAGGGTCAACCGATCGCCGGCGTCCACGTTCAACTCACGACTGAACTTCGCGCAACTCTTGGCGCTCCATCCGACCCGGAGGCCTTCGACCTCGCCTACGATGGAGGGCGCTCAGGTTCGCGGCGCCATCGGAGCGGACTAACGGGACACTCCTCCAGTGGTGAGACTCAGTGGAGTGCTCGGACGGCTGCGGACGGAGTGTGCACATGGGAATGTCTACCCCCAGATGTCCAGCTAAGCGCGCTCGTGGTTAGCGATGGTCACATTGTGTTGCGACCCAAGGGCATCTCCCTTCGTCCCGGTGAATCACATGCGGTCAAGTGGGTGCTGCCGGCGAAGACTGAACTGACCGTGATTGTCGTAGATCAAGACGGAGAGCCACTCTCCGGCTATCCTCTGTGGATCGCAAGTGCAACCGAAGGCGGTTTTCGTTGCGGCGGTCGGGAGCAGCACCTGGTGTTTCCGAAGGCGACCAGGCCATTTCAAGAGTCACGAACGGACGAAGGAGGCCGCGCAGAGTTCAAGCACGTGCCCGAGGGTGATTGGTACGTAGGCCCAGGCGCCGTCCGAGGGGCAGACCCACGGGAGTACGACGTCTTGTCCGTCGCCCCGATCGGCGCGTTGGTGCACCTCCAGGCCGGGCCAGCTTCCAACTCGGTTCAATTGCGTGCGGACCGTGGTGGATTTGTGGCGGGTGTTGTTGTTGACAACAGAGGCGCGCCGCAACCGAGTGTCGTGATCCGACTCTCCGCCTTGGACGTGTGCGGTACGTCAGACGTGACCACAGACAACAAAGGTGAGTTCATTGTTGGGCCGCTCCGTAGGGTTCCCCACACACTAACAGCTGCCACCGCGAGTGGAATTACGCTAAGTTCCATGCAAGTGCAGCCGGGAGACCTAGCGGTACTCGTCGAGATCCCTGGCGCTTGTACCCTCGAAGTAGTCCTGGTTGATGACCAGACCGGGGAACCCAGCCCCATTGAGTCACTTGCTTTCTTTGGAGAGAAGACCTACTTTGAGCATAGTGAAGTGGGTAATCGCGGAATCGTCCGCGTCCAGTCGATTCCAAGCGGGTCCTATACGGTCATCGCTAAGGCGACAAGCTCGAAGATTGCGGTACTCGAGGAGTACCATGTCCGTCAGGAGTTGGAAGCAACACGCGCAACACTGGTCGCGCACCCCGCCGGCACGGTATCTGTGACCAACAATACAGGATGGCTGGGAACAGTTCAGGCTTTTCTGGGAACACACTTGGTAGACACCTTTGGTGTGCCATCTGGTAAGACCGTAAACGAGCAATTGCCCTGCGGACTCATACGTCTTCGCATGCGATCTGCAGGCGGATCGCTTGACGAGAAGACTGTTCAACTTGAACCTGGCGAGACTACCCCACTCGCTTGGCCATGAGGCCGGCGGCCAGACGATGCAGGTGACGTTCCCCCGAGAACTGCTCCACGGGAGAGCTTCGAATTCTCATTAGGTAAAGGGTATCCGTCCGGCGAAGTGCATCTGTTCGTCGCCGACGTGATCGCCGACGATCGCGTCCACGATGGACGCGAAGGAATGCAGCGGTGCCGAGGGCGTTGGCGGTCGTTGATCGCGGCGCAGGAGCGAAGCGGCTTGGGCGTGGCGGAGTTCGCGGCTCGGCGCGGCCTGAGTGCGGCGACCCTGTACTGGTGGCGCAGTCGAATTCGGCGCTCGGAGCGATCTGAGCCGCAGCTCGTGCCGATTGAGATCATCGCGCGCGAGCCCGACCGAGCATGCGCGCCGAGCGGGCACTTCGAGGTCGAGCTGCGGGGCGGTCGTCGTGTGCGAGTGCCGCCGCGCTTCGATGCCAGCGAATTGACGCGGCTGATTGCTGCGCTGGAGCGCGCGTGCTGAGCCTGTCGCCGCGGACGCGTGTGTTCGCCGCGCTGGGCGCGACCGACATGGGCAAGAGCTACGACACGCTGGCCGAGGCCGTGCGGCGTGTGATCGGGGAAGACCCGCTCTCGGGCGATGTCTTCGTCTTCTGCAATCGCGGTCGGAATCGGATCAAGCACTTGTGCTTCGACCGCGGCGGCTTCTGGCTGGTCGCTCGGCGACTGGAGCGCGGCACATTCGCCTGGCCGCGCGAGAGCGTGGAGGGACGCGTGACGATGCGCGCCGACGATCTCTTGCTCTTGCTCGGTGGGCTGGACCCATCGAGCTTCAAGCGGCGCGTGTGGTACGAGCGCGCGGGCTGAAGCGAGATTCGAGAATCTTCGTCAACGCGGTGAGGTCGCGCGCGTAGATCAGCACGCGTGAAGACCGAGGGGCACCCGCTCGAGCTCGAGAACCGGACGCTGCGCGAGCAGCTCGCGGTGGTGAAGAACGCGCTGCAGTCTGCGCTGCGGGACAAGCAGATCGCCGAGGAGCGGCTTGCGCGCTGGCTGCGGCGCTACTTTGGTCGCAAGTCGGAGAAGATCGACCCGAGCCAATTGCGCATGCCCTTCGAGGAACTGGTCGAGATCGCCGAAGCGCAAGCCGAGCCCTCGACACCCGAGCACGCGCGCGAGGCAGCCGACGACGAAGCCGGTACGCGCGCCCCAAAGCCGCGAAAGAAAGGTGCGCACGGGCGCAAGCCTCTGCCGTCGAGCCTCCCGCGCGAGCGCGTCGAGCACGACGTGGAGCCCGAGGATCGCTCGTGCTTCTCCTGCAAGCGCGAGAAGCAGCGGATCGGCGAGGAGATCACGGAGGAACTCGAGTACGTCCCGGCGAGCTTCAAGGAGATCGAGCACGTGCGGCCGAAGTACGCCTGCAAGCACTGCCAGGAAGGTGTGGTGATCGCAGAGCTTCCCGCGCGGGTGATCGAGAAGGGCCGGCCTGGTCCAGGGCTGCTCGCCTTCATCCTGACGGCGAAGTACTGCGACCATCTGCCGCTCCATCGCCTCGAGGGCATCATTGCCCGGTCGGGGCTGGAGATCTCGCGCTCGACGATGTGCGAGTGGGTATCGCGATCGGTCGAGAGCTTGCGCGGAATCGGCGAGGCGCTCAGGACAAGCGTGCTGTGCTCCTCGGTGCTGCACGGCGACGACTCTGGCATCCAGTGCCTGGAGAATTTCGCGCGCGCGCAGCCGCGTGACGGCTACCTGTGGGCGTACGTCGGCGACCGGGACGAAGTCGTGTACGACTTCACGCTGTCGCACGCGCGCGCGAGCCCGAACGAATTCCTCGCGGGGTGGGAGGGCAAGCTGCAGGCCGATGGCCACACCTGCTGGGAGGATCTCTACCGCGACGGCGCGGTCGTCGAGGTCGGGTGCTGGGCGCACGCACGACGGTATTTCTTCGAGGCGATCCCGAGCCACACCGAACGTGCATCGCGCGTGGTGGCGCTGATCCAGCGGATGTACGCAGTGGAGAAGCGTGCGAAGGCGGAGAAGATCCTGCCCGGAGAGCTCCTGGCTCTGCGCCGGGCGGAGTCGGCACCGATCCTGGCAGAGATTCGGAAGCTGATCGACGAGTATGCGAAGGACACGCTGCCCAAGAGCGGACTCGGCGAGGCGCTCACGTACGCGACGAACCAATGGGAGGCGCTCGGGCGCTTCGTCGACGACCCAGAACTGGACATCGACAACAACGCGGCCGAACGCGCGCTGCGCATGGTCGCGGTCGGGCGCAAGAACTGGCTCTTCGCCGGCAGTCCCGAGGGCGGAAGGCGCGCGGCGCTCATCTACTCGCTCGTCGGGAGCTGCAAGCTGCTCGGCATCGACCCCTTCGCCTACCTGCGCGACGTGCTCGCACGCGTCGCCGCACACCCCGCCAGCCGCATCGCGGAGCTCACGCCGCGCGGCTGGAAGCAAGCTCGCGCAGCTCAGCTCGCGTAGTCCGCACCTCCGCGGTCGCCACCCTCAACTCCGCGCGGCCGCCGCCATCCGCCATGTACTTCGCCGGACGGATACCACGAGGCCCGCATTGACAGGTGGTGATCGGCCGATGTCGGTAGTGCAGTTCGCCGATCACGCGGTCGGGGCGCAGTCGATCGGTCGTGTGGCCGGTGGCCGCCGGGATCTCAGCGGCTGGCCTGCAGCCTGACGCTGGCCGCGACGAATCGGCGGCGCTCGGCAAACTCGGCGGCGTAGCGCCTCTGCCACTCGCAGGGCGTCAGCTTCGCCGGGTCATCTGTCTGTCCCTGCCCCCTCGGGGACAGCGCCGCGGGCAAGGGCTCCTGCGGCTCGGTGCAGAGCACTCTTCGCCCCGGCGACGCGTACCCGATCCTGCTGGGCTCCGCCCCCCCCCAGACCTTCCCATCTCCTTGGGGCCCCCTTTCACGCTGCCGCGGGGGTCCCTCTTCATCCTGCCGCCAGCAGGAAGGCACCGGGGGCCATCCGGCGGCCGGTGGATCGGTGATCCCCTGCCTCGAGCTCCCGGCCGCGCCGGGCGAGGGCCGAACAGTCGATCGGACAGCAACGGTCAAGTCTTGACCGATCCTGTTCGATATACTATCTTCGGTACCCAAGGAGACCACCCAATGCCCCCCAGCACGATCCACAAACCCGTCGGCGCCGCCGCCGGCGCCGCTCTCGGCCTCGCGATGGCCCACGCACAGCGCCCGAACGACATCCTCTTGGAGGTGCTCGCCGCTGGCTTCACCGGCTACCACGCCGCGAAGCTACCCGACGTGATCGACCCGCCGATCCACCCTCGACATCGCAGCGTCGGACACGGGGTCCTCAGCGCCGGGCCGGTGATCGCGTGGATCCTCCACGAGTTGAAGGAGTGGCAGGACGCACTGCGGACCGCTTCGCAGAGAGCCACCACGCGCGCCGACGAGGCGACCTCTTCGTGGGAACGCCTTGGACATCAAATCGTCGCCGTCCTGCTGCGCCTGCTCGCGGGCGCGCTCGCCGGTTTCGTCGGAGGTTACGGCTCGCACCTCGCCATGGATGCGTGCACCAAGAGTGGTCTGCCAGTCTTCGCCTGACAGGAGGACACATGCCCATCACCCAAGAAGAACTCGGACGACGGATCAAGGTCGCGCGTGAAGCGTGCCGACTGACGCAGGAAGAGGTCGCCACGCGTGTAGAGCTCCCCCGCCCGAGCATCGCCCAGATGGAGCTCGGGAACCGGAACGTGACCAGCCTCGAGCTGGACCGGCTCGCGCGACTCTTCGGCCGGGACCTGCGCGAGCTACTCGCCGAGCCGTTCGAGGAGCGGGACGCCTTCGCGGCGCTGTTCCGTGCACAGCAGGATGCGCTGCGCTCGCCTGACATCCTGGATCGACTTCGCGAGTGCACCCGCCTGGGACGCGAGATGACCAGCCTCGAACGCATCCTCGGAGTCGATCGCGGCGCCTCGTCGTCGGCTTCCTATGCCGTCGAGAATCCGGGAGCCTCCTGGGAAGCGGTGCGACAAGGCGAGGCGATCGCGCTCGAAGAACGCCAGCGCCTCGGTCTCGGTCATGGGCCACTGCGGAACCTGGCCGATGTCCTGGAGTCCGAGGGCATCCGCACTGCCATCGTCGAGCTGCCGCCCGACGTCTCAGGGCTGACGCTCAACGATCCCAGCTACGGCGCCTTGGTCGTAGCCAACGACAGCGAGCATGCGCATCGCATCCGCTTCTCTCTGGCGCACGAGTACGCGCACGTCCTGCTCGATCGCACTCAGCTCGGCATCGTCAGTCGCCCGTCCGAGCGGAACGAGATGCTGGAGGTGCGCGCAAACGCCTTCGCTGCCGCATTCCTGATGCCGGCGCAGGGCGTGCTCCAGTTCCTGCATGGCTTCGGAAAGGGACAGCCAAGCCGGATGCGGGCGGAGATCTTCAACGAGGACGACGCGGTCGCCGTCGAGGGACGGACCGCTCCGGGCACGCAGGACATCCAGCCCTACGACCTCGCACTGCTCGCGGCCCACTTCGGTGTCAGCCCACAGGCGATGCTCTATCGCCTGCTGAACATCCAGGCGATCACGAAGCCCACCTTCGCCGGGCTGAACGAGCAGGTCAAGGCGAGCGTCGTGAACGACTTCATGAAGGCACTGCACCTGGAAGAGGAACCCGATCTTGACGTGCGGGAAGAGTTCCGCCGCCGGTACCTCGGGCTGGCGCTGGAGGCATACCGCCGCGGCGAGATCACGAAGGGCAAACTGGAGGAGCTGGCTGCGCTCGTACAGCTCTCGGGCAACGAGGTCGCGCTGTTGATCGAGCAGGTCTCGGGCGGGGACGAGCCTGTCGATGTGATCCTCCCGAAGGCTGAGAGATGAGCTCCCAGCCGGACCGACGGCTCGTCGTCGCCGACGCCAACGTGCTGATCAACTTCGCGCACGTGGGACGGCTCGACCTTCTGTCGGCTCTGGCGAGCTACGCGATCACCGTTCCGGAGGAGGTGGTGGCGGAGGTGAAGGACAGGGATCAGCTCGCTCTGCTTCGTGCGGAGATCGATGCAGGGCGGTTCGAGGTGTGCCGCATCGACGAGCTGGCGGGCCTCGCGATTTTCGCCGACCTGCGTGAGAGGCTCGGCGCGGGTGAGTCGGCGTGCATCACCCTGGCGGCACAGCACGGATGGGTCGTGGCGTCGGACGAGCGGCGTGCGGTGTTCATGCGGGAGATCGAGCGGCGGCTGGGTAACGGGAGGCTGTTGAATACACCGGGCCTGATGGTGGTCGCGCTTCGAGAGGCGCTGCTTACGGTCGAGCAGGCCGACGAGATCAAGGCGCTGCTGGAACAGCGTCGGTTCAAGATGAAGTTCCAGAGCTTCGGGGAGCTGTTTCCCCAGGCCCGGATTCTCTCACCCCCGCGCACGCGGAGCCCGAGGCGGGCGGGGGGCGCCAAGGGATGCCGTGGTACGGTGCGCGCAGGCACCAGAGCCGCCAGGCGCGCGATGAAGTCCAGCGGCTCGAACGCGATCGCGGAGGTTCCATCGCGCCAATGCCTGCGCAGCCCGTAGATCAGCCTCGTCCTTCTTGTAGAGCTCCTGGCCCTGGGCGTTGTAGGCGTAGCTCACGACATCGCTCGCGTCGGAGTCGATGTCCCCGGTGTCCGTCGCCGTGTTCGTGGAGTCGGGGTAGCGGACGGCACGCAGGAGGTGTCCGGTGGAGATCGCCATCGCCGAGGGCGTGCCCGCGGTCGTCCCGTAGAAGTAAGTCGTGACCTGGTTGTCGCCAGAGCTCTGCATCACGGCCGTCAGCGTCGTACGCAGTCCGTGCTCGTAGCCGTAGGCCACGGTCACGTTCTGGTCGGTGCGGAAGAGATCACGTGCGTTGTTCGTGGGTGCGGCCCGTGCGTTGTGTCACTCAATCGTGAGTCGGAGGAGCGCGCCTGCAGAGACTGTACCCGTCAACCTCCAGGTGCGCTCGCCGGTGGAGCACCAAATCTCCAGGGGTCCAATGGGGAGGCCAGCCAGGAGCACCGACTCGCCCCTCCGTAGGGATCGGGTGTGTTGCAGCATCTGACCGCCCCCCGGCAAATCATTCGACAGGCTGCTGGCGGAGTGCATTTGTCCATCGAACTGATTGTTGTCGACGTCGCGCAGGTTCCAGTTCAGTTCGACGCGCTCGGCGGAGGACGCGGCGGGAAGCGTCACTTGCGCCCCGCCGATCTTGGGTACGACGACCGAGCCGGGCTCAACTGACGCCGCCAAGAATCGCTCGCCAGGCATCCCGGACGAGGGGTCCACACGCTTGGGGACCCACACACCGATCCGCTCGGGGCGGGGATCTCCAGCGGAGATGAAGTAGCGGCCCTGTTCGTCGATTCGGATCGAGTAGGCATGGTCAACAGCTACCGCTGCGCCCGGCTTCGTGGTGTACTCGGGAAGAATCAGCGCGCAGGCAGCCGTTGCCTCGTCGAGAACCACGCGCCCCGTGATCGGTTGGCGCAGCTTCCAGCGCGGGTCGTATTCGACGCGCAGGGTCTCCCCGGGCTTGGCGATCGGCGCATCGGGGAAGGCCCCAATCTGTTCCGCGTGTTCATTGCGGTCGACCCAGCCTGCTTCGCCCACCAGGATCTGGCCGGGCAGGAGGCCACGGAAGCGCGCGTCTCCATCCTTGTCAGCGAGCGCGACGGTCCGTCCGCCGCCCGAGTCGATCGCGTGGAGGACAGTTCCCTCCGGTACGTGAACGACGAGCAGTTGGACCTCGCCCTCGTCTCGACAACCACCACGATCTCGGGAGCCCGGGCCAAGCGGTCGGCGGGGATGCGTGTCAGCACGAAGCGCGAATCGCCATCGGATCGCTCGCCGGGACAGGCCACACGCCATGCCACCAGGTCCCCACCACCCCAGTCGACTTCGACGACGCCGTCGAGATCGTTTGGCTGGCCCCAGAACAAGACGCGTGGCACATCGACCGTGCTGATGCGCAAGAATGCTGTGTACGGGCCCCCGCGCGTGTCCACGAATCGCAGGGCTCGCCGTTGCGCCGGCTGCATCTCGACGAGCTTCGGCTCGGGGGCCTGCGAGTAGACCTCTGAGATGCCGGCAACCTCGGTGAGCGCGTACCCGGGAGCCCGAATCACGCACCAACATGCGGCACTATCACGGAAGGCCGCGATCGCATGCGGCAGTCGCAGGACCCCTTCGCGGACGGGGTAGGAAGCGAAGAAGCCGGACGGAATCTCGTTCGTGCGTGCGTAGCGGCTGAGTGCAAGCTCGACCTTCCCATCCAAGGGCACATGAGTGATCGCATCGCGCACGAGCAGTCTGGCTTTCTCCACGTGCAGGGGCAGTCTTACGATCGTGCCGTCGCCTCCCTGCGGCGGGAGATGCAGTCCGGCCCGCGGCCGGCGCACCCAGGCCGCCGGCAGCACATCGGCGGGCTCGAGATAGCCGTCGAGCAACTCGAGGTCCGATCCGCCCGTGCGATCGGGAATGGCCAGTCGGCCATCCTTCCCGCTCACGAGGACCTCCGCGGCGAACGCTTCTCCCTCCGTCGCCCGGACTCGTGCTCGCACGCCGTCGAGCAGCGACCCGCTGCGCTCGTCGACGAGTTCGACGGCAACCGAGGGCATACCGGAGACTAGCACGCCGGTCTCGCCAGGACGAACGAGCACGCCCTCGCCGATCGCGGGCCGTGCAAGGCGCGCGACACGCGGTAGCGCGCTCGCACACTCGACCATGCCTTGCTCATCCGAGAGGCCCTTATGCAGCGGCTGGCGAGGATCGCCGACAGGCATTGCGGCCTCGACGAACTCGACGGCTGCCTTCGGCACGGACGCGCCGGAGGGATCCACGACGTGCACGTGCAGACGGCCTTCGGGATGCAACTCGACGACGAGCGGCGACTCGCGCACCTCGGCATTCACGCTGCGCGACGTGTAGCCGGGCGCTGCAACTTCGAGGAGGGCTCCCCGACTGGACGCTGCCACCGAAAAGCGCCCCCCGGCCGTCGTCGAGTAAGCAGTCGAGCCGATGGTAAGCCGTGCGACAACTGGAGCCGCAGTTTCGGCGTCGACGACGCGCCCCACGAGCACTTCGCCGTGCTGCTGCTCTCCGGGTGCACCGGGGCGGGCCAGCCCACGACCGTCGCGCATTGCCTCGGTGGGCGTCTCAAGACGGTCAGTGTGCGAGCCGGGCGGAGTGGCGGTCCCTCCGGATCCAGGCTCGATCGCGCCCTGGTTCGAACCCGACACGGCAATCAGGCGGAACACCAGGAATCCGAGCATTGCGAGGAGCAGTGCGAACAGAAATCGAAGAGACATGGTCGGCACTCCGCAGGCATGAAGACTGAAATGGAGGGGCAGCCGTCCGTCGATTGTATGCCGGACGTGCCGAGGAGGAGGCGGACCGTCCCCCGACACGCCCGGCCGAGTTCATGGCCAAGACGTCAGGTCTGCAAGTGGATCGAGCCTGTGATCGGGGGTCAGCGCGCCCGATCACCCCCCCCCCCCCCCCCCCCCCCCCCCCCCCCCCCCCCCCCCCCCCCCCCCCCCCCCCCCCCCCCCCCCCCCCCCCCCCCCCCCCCCCCCCCCCCCCCCCCCCCCCCCCCGCCCCCCCCCCCCCCCCCCCCCCCCCCCCCCCCCCGCCCCCCCCCCCCCCGCCCCCCCGCGCCCCCCCCCCCCCCCCCCCCCCTCCCCCCCCCGCCCGCGGCCGGGGCGGCCCCGCCCCGCGCCCCCCCTGGTCCCCGGGGGGGGCCGGGCGGGGGGCGCGGCGGCGGGGCCGCCCCCCGCGCGCCCCCCGGCCCCCCGGCCGGCCGGGGGGGGCGCGCCGGCCCGGGGCCGCCGGCCCGGCGCCCGGCCCCCGGGGCCCGGCGGCGGCCCCGGGCCGGCGCCCCCGGGCCGCGCGGCGCGGCCCCCCCCGGGGGCCGCGGCGCCGCGCCCCGGGGCGCGCGGGCGGGCGCCGCCGCGGCGCGGGCCGGCGGCCCCCGGGCCGGCGGGCGGGCGCCCCCCCCCGCCCCGCCCCCCCCGGGCGCGGTGGCGGGCGCCGGGGCGCCCGCGGCCCCCGGGGCCCGCGGCGGGCGGCGGGCGCGGCGGCGGCCGGGGCCCCCGGCGCGCCGGGGCGCCGGCCCGCGCGGGCCCCCGGCCCCCCGGCCCCCCCCCGCCGGGCGGCGCCGGGCGCGCGCGCGCCCCCCGCGGGCCGGCGCGGGGGGGGCGGCCCCGCCCCGGGCGGGGGCCCGGGGCGGCCCCGGGGCGCCCCCCGCGGCGGGCGGCCGCCCCCCCCCGCCCCGGCGGGGGCCCCCCCCCCCCCCCCCCCCCCCCCCCCCCGGGCCCCGCGCCCCCCCGGCCGGGCGGCGGCGGGGGCCCCCCCGGCCGCCCCGCGGGCGCGCCCCCCCCCGCCCCCCCCCCCCCCGGCGCGCGGCCCCCCCCGGGCCCGGGCCCGGCCCCGCGCGGGCCCCCGGGCGGCCCCCCGGCGCCCGGCCGCGGGGCCGCGCCGCGGGGCGCCCCCGCCCCCCCGGGCCCCCCGGGCCCCGGCCCCCCGCGGGGCCCGGCGCCGGGACCGGCCGGCCCCGCCCCGCCCCCCCCCCGCCCCCCCCCCCCGGCCGCCCCCCCCCCGCCCCCCCCCGCCCCCCCCGCCCCCCCCCCCCCCGGGCGGCTGGCCGGGCGCCCCCCGGCCGCGGCGGCGGGCCCCGGCGCGGCGCCGCCCGCCCGCCCCCCCCCCCCCCCCCCCCGCCCCCCCCCCCCCCCCCCCCCCCCCCCCCCCCCCCCCCCCCCCCCCCCCCCCCCCCCCCCCCCCCCGGCGCCCGCGCGCGGCGGCGCGCGGCGGGCCCCCCCCCCCCCCCCCCCCCCCCCCCCCCCCCCCCCCCCCCCCCGGGCGGGCCCCCCCCCCCCCCCCCCGCCCCCCCCCCCCCCCCCCCCCCCCCCCCCCGGCGGCGAGGCCCCCCCCGCCGGGCGGGCGGGCCCCCGCCGCCGCGGGGGGGCCCCCCCCCCGCGCGCGCGGCTCAAGCGGTCGGGCCACGCGGCCTCTGCGGGAGCCCGTCGCGGCGCCCGGGACTGCCAGGTTCCGCGGCAGTCGCAGCGTATCCTCCTCGGGCAGGCCAGCTACTCTGTGTGCAGGCGATCGAAGGCCAGCATGCATCCCTCTCACGCGCTCGCGCTTTGTCTCGTCGGTCTCTGGCCTTTGATCCCGACCCGGGGCCAGGAGCGCCGCCCCGACGTCCCGATCGTGCGGCGCGCGGACGTCGAACGCGACCTGCAGCTCGTCGCGCGCATCGAGGGCACGCCGCCGGCCTACACGTGGTGGCCGCTCTCGATCGCCGTCGAGATCGTCGACCGCTCGCCGTCGACGAGCTACCCGATCGTGATGCCGGGCGACGGCTCCGATGCGGACATGCGCGAGCCGCACGTGTACTTCACGACCGAAGTCCAGGCCCAGGATGGAACCTGGACTCTCGTCCCTCGGCAAAGTGGAGCTCGCTGCGGCAACTACGATCCCAACTGGCTGGACGAGGTCGTTCGACTCGCCCCGGGAGCGTCGCGCCGGCTGCAGTGGCTCTCCAAGCCCTGCTTGCCGGAGCACGGCAGCGTGCGCCTGCGCGCGCACTACGTCTACAAGGCGCGACCGGCCGGTCCGAGCTGGGGCGCGCCGGATCCTTCGGCGTCGCTCGGTCTGGGGGACATGGCGGGAGTCGAGCCCTTCGAGCTCGTCTCCGCGCCGCTCGAATTCGTGCTCGCAGCCCCAAAGACGACCCGCGCGGAACTCGAGCGCGATCTCTCGCTCGAGCTCGCGCGCGACGCAACGGGCCCGGCTTTCTCGTGGGAGTTGCAGCACTTCCACGCGCGGCTCTCCAATCGTTCGGCGACGCGCGCGCAGCGCGTCGTGCGGCCCAGCTTCCCGAGGCAGGACGCGTGCCACGAACCGCGCGTGACGGATTTCACCCGCATCGATCTGGGCGACGGCCGCCTGCAGGCCACGGGCCGCTTGATGGGCGGCTTCTACGACGGCCCCATGGACGGCGAACTGCGTCGGCCGCAGCAGATCGATTGGCGCGAACAGGTGCTCGAGCTGCTCCCCGGCCAGTCGGTCGACTTCGAGCTGCCGCCGTCCTTCGCGCTGCACGAGCTCGAGAAGGCGCGCACGGCCGCGCTGTCGATCGAGTACGCCTACGACGGCCGCCCCTCCTGCGCTGCGGACGGCCTTCCAGCCGCGGCGCCCGAGTCCTTCGGCGCGATGGCGGCCATCCCGCCCTTCCGCATCCGCTCCAACGAGGTCACCTGGCCCGTGAGCTCGCCGATGCGCATCGAGGTCGTGCCGCGCGCGGATCGCGATCCGCTGCAAGCGTCGAGTCTCTCCGACTGCCTGCGCATCGTGCTGCGCAACGAAGGCGACGAACCGATCGAGGTTTCGAGCGCAAACAGCGTGGCGAAGCTCGAGGTCTCGACGTTGCAGTTCGCCCTCGGAAAGCGCTCCGTCGACGTGCGCGGCACGCTGGAGATCGGCCCGCTCGTCCTTCCTGCCCGCGGCGAGCTCTCGCTGCTCGAGAACCCCGCAGTCGACCTGCGCGCACTCTGGACGACCACGCGCGACCCGCGTTCGCCGGCTGCGTACGTTCCCGGCCGCGTGGAGGCGCTCCTGCATCGTCCCGGTTGGATCCACGCCTTCAGCGCGGTGCGCACGTTCGCGGCGAAGTAGTCGAGCTTGCCCGGCGGGCACAAGAGGCTCGGGCGTGGCAGGTCCGGGCCCGGATCGTGCGCTTCGATGTCCTAGGCCCGCAGCTTGGCCGCAAGAAGCGACCAGCTCGGCGCTACCAACCCGTCCGTGAATTCAGCAGAGGTCGGTTTCTGCCCCATGACTCGACAGGTGTGCCTGCGCCTGGCCTCCAGGCTGTTGCTACCAGCCTCCGGTCGAGGAAATTGATGCCATGCAGGACAGCGAGCGGGATCGAATCTTCGGCGAGTGGCTCGCGGGCCACAAAGGGATCCTCTTCAAGGTGGTCCACGCGTATGCGTTCGAGCATGCCGGCCACGCGTCCTCCAGGAATCTCGGCGGCGAGCAGCGAACGTCCACGGCATTCGCCCGCGGGGATCCCGCGCTGCGGATGCCCGGCTCGCTCATCGAGTGGCCGGAACCATTGACCACGATCAGCTTCGCCTCGGGCCAGGCGCGGTGCAGGTCCCAGGCCGAGCGCATCGGGCAGACGACGTCGTAGCGGCCCTGCACGATCACGGCCGGGATCTTGCGCAGCTCGAAGCTCAGCGTGGGTTCGCCGAGGTACGCGCGCCGCCGGCGTACAAGCCGCTCAACTCCGAATCGACCGAACCGTCGGCCTTCCAGAACTGCCAGATGCCGGACATCTTGCCGGCAGAGAAAGTGCCCTCGGCACGCTTCGCTCCGTTGGGGTGCCAATAGGTCCAGAGCCCGATCGGAACGTCGCTCGCGTATTCTCCCTCTGCTTCCACTCCCAGACTGCTCGTCTGGATGTCGGTGAAGCGAAGCCCCACCCGACCCTCCGGCCCCGTATGCGGGGTGGTCCTGACGTACTCGTACGTCCAGACCCCCCATCTCGGGCTGGCGAAGCCGCCCTGCACCGGGAGGTCGTGGCGCGTGACGCACACTCCGCGTCCCAGAACGGGCGCACAAAGGCGCAAGTCCGCTGGCCGACACAAGTCGTCTGCGGACCCTGGGCCGAAGCCGTCCTCGACAATCTCTCCAAAAGGAAAGCGAGCAAGTTGGTCCGCTTCCCGGCTCGCACGCGTCTCGCCACAGGCGGCGAGCACGAGCAACACGGAGAGTGCGAGCGCCTGTCTCATCGCTCAGAGCTTCGCGAAGCGCGCCGTCTCCTCGATCAGCGCGCTGCGGATGCCCGGCTCGCTCATCGAGTGGCCGGAATCATTGACCACGATCAGCTTGGCCTCGGGCCAGGCGCGGTGCAGGTCCCAGGCCGAGCGCATCGGGCAGACGACGTCGTAGCGGCCCTGCACGATCACGGCCGGGATCTTGCGCAGCTTCTGCGCGTCGCGCAGCAGCTGGTCGTCGGTCTTCAGGAAGCCCTTGTTGACGAAGTAGTGCGCCTCGATGCGCGCGAAGGCGTCGGCGAACTTGCCGCCGCCGAACTTCTTCACCAGCTCCTGGTCCACGAAGAGCTTGCTCGTGCTGCCCTCCCAGATCGACCAGGCGCGCGCGGCCTGCGTGCGCACCTTCTTGTTCGGGCTCGTCAAGCGCTTGTAGTAGGCCTTCATCATGTCCTTGCGCTCGCGCGGCGGGATCGGCGCGAGGTAGCTTTCCCAGGCATCCGGGAAGAGGTGACTCGCACCCTCCTGGTAGAACCACTCGAGCTCACTGCGCCGCAGGAGGAAGATCCCGCGCAGGACGAGCGCCTTCACGCGCTCGGGATGCGTCTGGGCGTAGGCCAGGGAAAGCGTGCTGCCCCAGCTGCCGCCGAAGACGACCCAGCGCTCGATGCCGAGCTCCTCGCGCAGCTTCTCGATGTCGGCGACGAGGTTCCAGGTCGTGTTCTCGCGCAGCTCGGAGAAGGGCTTCGACTTGCCGCAGCCGCGCTGGCTGTGCAGGACGATGCGCCAGACCTTCGGGTCGAAGTAGCGGTGGTAGACCGGATCGATGCCGCCGCCGGGGCCGCCGTGCAGGAAACAGATCGGCTTGCCCTTGGGGTTGCCGAACTCCTGGAAGTGGATCGTGTGCAGCTTCGAGACGCGCAGCATGCCCTCGTGGAAGGGCTTGGTCTCGCGGAAGAGTTCGTGCAGCTTGGGCTTCGTGCGGGGCTTCATTCCGCGGATCGTACACCGAGCGGCGCGGGAAGCACGCCTCGTTCGCGCAGGACGGCGACGGTGTGCGCGAGGACTTCCTCGAGCGGCATCGGCTTCCAGCCGAGCTCCTCGCGCGCCTTGCGATTCGAGAACTGCAGTTCCTGGCCGAGCATCACCAGCGCCTGCGGCGGCGTCAGCTCGAGCGGATGGATGCGATCGACGAGGCGCGCGGCGCCGACGACGAGCGGCCAGAGCGCGCGCGGCAACGTGCGCTTCAGGCCCGGCTGGCCGAGTGCCGCACCCATCTGCGTGAAGAGCTCGCGCGTGCGCACGCAGCGCTCGAAGAGCAGGTAGCGCTCGCCGCGCCGGCCGCGCTCGAGCACAAGCAGGATGCCCTCGGCCGTGTCGCGGATGCCGACGACGGCGATCGAGCCCGGCGGCGCCGCGATCGGCCGCTTGCCGGCGGCGAGCTGGCGCAGGAACTCGACCGTGTTCGACTTGCGCTCGGCCGGGCCGATCACGGCGCCGGGATTCGCGACGACGACGTCGAGCTCGCGCGCGCTCGCGAGCACGAGCTCCTCGGCGGCGCGCTTGGTGCTCATGTAGTCGACGCCCAGGTGCGCGCCGTGGAAGGGTGAGCTCTCGTCGAGCACGGAACCGTCGGGCGAGGGCCCGACTGCGACCACGCTGCTGACAAAGCACAGGCGCGCGCTGCGGTGGCGCTTGCAGGCCGCGAGCACGTGGCGCGTGCCCTCGACATTGATCGCGTGCGCGCGCTGCGTGTCGCGGCTCGCGTAGCTGATCAGCGCGCCGCTGTGGATCACGCGCGCGCCCGCGCCGGCGGAGGCGACGGCCGCGTCCACCGAGCGGGCGTCCTCGAGCTCGCCCAGGTGCCAGGTGATCGGCAGGCCCGTGAGCGAACCCGACGTGGGCTGCGCGCGTGCGAAGGCGTGTACGGGGAGGCCGCGCCCGACGAGGATGCGCGCGAGCTCGCCGCCGACGAAGCCCGTCGCGCCCGTGATCAGGATCGGGGCGCTCATGCCGCTTGCTCCGGAAGCCGGATGCGCGCGATCGTCCCGCGCGCGCCGGGCTCGGGAGCCGGGACGAGCTCGATCGTGCCGCCCATCTCGTCCACCAGGCGCTGGCAGATGGCCAGGCCCAGGCCGGTGCCGTGCGTGCGCGTCGTGAAGTAGGGCTCGAAGAGGTGCTTGCGGATCTCGGTCGAGATGCCCACGCCGGTGTCGCGGATCGCGATCTGGCTCCAGACGCGCTCTTCGACGACGCGCGCGAGCCGCACGTCGAGCAGGCCGCCCTGCTGCATCGCCTCGAGCGCGTTGCTGACCAGATTGATCAGCACACGGCGCAGCTCGCCGCGGTCGGCGAAGACCGGCCCGCACTCGCCCTCGAAGCGCACCTCGATCTTGAGCTCGCGCGCCCAGGCCGCGTTGAGCTCGAGCACTTCGCCGAGCAGCGCGCGCACGTCGACGCTCTCGGGCTGCGGCTTGCGCGCGCCGGCGAAGGCCGAGAAATCCGAGGCGATCTGGCGCATGGCCTCGACCTGGCGCTGGATCATCGCCATCGTGCTCTTGAAGATCGAGTCGAACTCGGGGCTCTTGTCGTTCTTGGCGCGCTCGAGCAGCGTGGCCGAGAGGCTGATCGGCGTGAGCGGATTCTTGATCTCGTGCGCGACCTGCCGCGCCATCTCGCGCCAGGCGGCGTCCTTCTCGGCCTTGATCAGCTTCGAGCGGCTCTCGTCGAGCTCCTGCGCCATGCGGTCGAAGGACTGCGCCAGCTCGCCCAGTTCGTCGTGGCTGCGCACGTCCAGGCGCGTGGCGAAGTCGCCGGCCGCGATGCGCTGCGTCTGCTCCTGCAGCGCGCGGATCGGCGCGGTCGTCCGGCGCGCGATCGCGATCGTGAGCAGCAGCACCGTCCCGAGCACGAGCACCGTGGCGCCGATCAGCACGCGCCGCAGCTCCTGCACGCGCACGAAGGTGTCCTCGTCGTTGATCCCCACGCCGACGACCCAGCCCAGGCCGCCGTGCGCGCGGTCGCGGCAGTGCTTGAAAGCACCCTTCTTCTGCACGCCGCGGAAGGCGTAGTCGGGGAACATGCCCGCGTCGGACGCCAGGGCCGCGCGCGGCAGCTGCGGCAGGCCCGTGTCGCGCGCGACGCTCTTGCCGTAGAGCGAGGTGTCCAGGTGCGCGATGATCGTGTCGCAGTCGGACTCCCACAGCCAGGCGTAGCACGAGGCGTAGATGTTGGACGAGTTGTCGCCGCTGAGCGATGGCTGCGGCGGCTTGATCACGTCCTTCTGCACGTGCGCCCAGTTGACGAGCACGTACACCACGCCCGTGACCAGACTCGGCTCGAGGATGTCGCGCACAGGTGCCGCGATCCCGAAGTGGTAGCGCTCGGGCAGACCGGCCGAGGGGTGCGCGGGCGGCGGCACGAGATCGGAGACGTGCTGGTCCACCAGCACTGTCTCGCCGCGCAGCGCCTGCTGAAACCAGGGCTCGCCCGAGAGGTCGCGTGCGCGGACGGAGGCCTCGAAATCGGCCGGAAAGCTCGCGCGCTCGTTCATCACGAGCACCTTGCCCTTGGGATCGACGAGCAGCGCGCGGTCGTAGAAGCGCGACTCGCCGTAGAACTGGTTGAAGATGTCGCCCAGCTGCTCGCGCAGCGGGTCATAGTTCTCCGAGATGTCCGCGGCCCAGGCCGCCATCGGACTCTTCGCGAGCACCGTCTCGACGTCCCACTTGCGCTGCGCGACGTCGTTGTCCACGCGGTCCGCGAGTTCGGAGGCGAGCGTGCTGAGCAGGTATTCCACGACCTCCGATTCGCGCGACTTCATCTGCTGCGAGAGGAACCAGGCGTAGCCCAGGAACGGCACGATCACCGCCGCGAGAACGGTCAAGACCCACTTCGTCGAAAGGCGGCGGAACATGCGCGAGCGGATCATAGCTAGACTCTGCGCGTGGCTCCCGGATCTCCCCGCATCCTGCTCGTGCGCCTCTCGCACCTGGGCGATCTGGTGCACGCCCTGCCGGTCTTCCACGCACTGCGCGCGCGCACGCCCGGGGCCGAGATCGCCTGGGCTGTCCAGCGCGAGTTCGCGAGCCTCGTCGTGGGCCTGCCGGGACTCGCGCGCGTCGTCCGCTTCGAGCGCGACGAGGGTTTCTCGGCCTGGGGCAAGGTCTGGCGCGAGCTGCGCGCGTTCGAGGCCGAGTGGGCCATCGACGCGCAGGGCAACGCGAAGAGCGCCGCGGTCACGCTCGCCTCGCTCGCGCCGCGCCGCAGCGGCCTCTCGCGCGAGGACTGGCAGGAGCCCTTCGCGAGCGGCGTGCTGACCGATTGCGCTCCGCGCGCGCGCGCGCCGCACGCGCTCGAGCGCACGCGCGCGCTGGTCGAGTGGATCGCCCCCGGGAGCGCGTTTCGCCGCGATCCCGCGCTCAGCGAGGTCGAAATCGAGGCCGGCCGCGCCTTTGTCGCGCGCGAGTTCCCCGACGCGCACGCGCCGCTGCGCCTCGTGCACCTCGCGCGCATGGGCGACCCGCGCTCCTGGCCGCACGCGAACGCTGCCGCATGGATCGCGCGGACGCTCGCGCGCGGCGCGGCGGTGCTCGCGCTCTCAGGCCCGGCGGAGGCGCGCGAGCTCGCCGACTTCGACACGCCCTTCACCGGTTCGCAGCGCTACCGCCACTGGCGCGGCAGCGGCGACCTGCGCGCGCTCGCGGGCGTGTTCTGCGCCGCCGCCGAACGCGGCGCGCGCTTCCTGGGTTGTGACAGCGGCCCGCTGCACCTTGCCGAGGCCTGCGGGCTGGAGGTCGTGTGCCTGGCCGGTCCGACCGACGAGCGCCGCAGCGGACCCTACGCGGGACGCAGCCTGCGCGCGCAGCACTCGCCCGAGTGCGCACCCTGCCGCGAGCGCGAATGCCGGCACGCCGACGGACCGGTGTGCATGAGCCGCATCCAGGCCGAGGACGCCGAGCGCGCGCTCGAGAGCTCGCTCAGGGCTTGAGCTTCTGCTGCAGCTCGGCGATGCGCGTCGGGATGTCGCGGTACTCGGGCCAGAAGATCTCGATCTGCTTCAGGTAGTCGAGGCGTTCCTTGTCGTCCGTGCTCGCGTCGGCCTTCTGGTAGAGCTCGGCCGCGAGCGTGACGTAGCCCTTGAGCGTGTCCAGGCGCGCGAAGGTGTCCTTGAAGTAGTTCGCGAGCTTCAGGACCTCCTCGTACTTCGCGATCGCCTCCTCGAAGCGCTGGTCGCGCTCGAGCGCGAGCGCCTCCTGGTAGACCTTGTCGTGGCGCTCTTCCTGGATCTTGTCCCGCAGACCCGTGAAGCTCTCGACCTGGTCGGTGGTCAGCGCCAGGCCCTCGTCGATCAGCTTCTCGGCGCGTTCGTAGTTGCCGCGCAGCACCTGGTAGTTCGCGTCCTCGAGCTTGCGCTGCGCCTCGACCTCGCGCGTGCAGCGTTCGAGCGCGGCCTTCGAGGGCGGATCGTTCGGCGCGAGCAGGAGCGCCATGCGGTACTCGGTGCGTGCGGCGCCGTAGAGGTTCTGCTTCTCGTAGTCCTGGGCGACCTTCTGGCGCTGCTTGGCGAGCAGCAGGCTGACTTGCTTCGAGCGCTCGAGCGTGTGCTCCTGCTCCGGCTTGTACTTGTTCGAGTACGAGAAGAGCGCGTTGGCGCGCTCCAGCCAGTAGTCCGAGAGCGCGTGCACACCGCGGTTGAAGTAGTTGTCCGCCAGGTACTCGCGGTGGTCGACGGCGCGCACGGCCTGAGCTCGGCCGTTGATCGCCACTTCGTAGCCCGGGTGGTAGGCGAGCGACTGGTCGTAGGCGTCCATGGCGCCGACGAGATCGCCGCGCGCGTGCAGTTCGAGCGCGACTTGCAGCCAGCGGTCGCCGAGCTTGAGCTTGGTCTTGCGGATCCAGTCCTGGATCTCCTGCGAGGCAGGGTCGAGTTCGAGCGCCTTGGCGAAGACCTTGAGCGCGTCCACGTCGCGGTCGTCGAGCGTCAGCCGCCGGCCGTTCTCGAACAGCGCCGCGACCTCCGCGCGCACGAGCAGCGCGTGGGCGCCCTCGTCGTCGGGTTGGGCTTGCGCCCCTGCGCGGGCGAGTTCGAGCGCTTTCCCAAAGCGCATGTGGTGCAGGTTCCACTCGACCGTGTCCTCCGGGCGGATGCCCGTCTCGGCGCAGGCGCCGAACAGGCCCGGGAAGACGAGGAGGAGCGGGAGCAGGCTGTGTTGGGCTCGGTTCATGCGCAGACGGGGCATCGGTCGAGGGACGAGCGCGCGCGGGATTTCTTCCCGGGCGGGCCGAGCGCCCACTCTACGCAGGTCGAGGGGGGCTCGAACAGGCCGCGGAGGCCCACCCGGGCGTAGACTGGGCCCAGAAAGGCGCGCGTGGACCTCCCCGAACAGGACCGAATGCTGAAACAAGGGGCGCTGCGCAGCGTCTGGCGCACCCTCGAAGACGGCGTCCCGGCGGTCGCCAAGCGCTGGGAGCCGGCCGGGACCTGGCGCGGCCTGCGCGCCCGCCGCAGCGCACGGCGCGAGTTCGAGCTGCTCGGCCGCCTGCTCGCGCTCGGCCTGCCGGTCCCCCGCCCGCTCGCCCTGCGCCAGCGCGGAACCGCCCCCGAGCTCGTCACGGCCTTCGTCGAGGGCGTGGAGCTCGGCGAGCGGTTGCGCTCCCCCGCCGGCCCCGAACTCGCCGAGCACCTGGGGCGCGCTCTCGCGCGTGCGCAACGCCTCGGCTTACGGCACACAGACCTGCACGCGGGCAACGTGCTCGTCGACACGCATGGCGAAGCCTGGCTCATCGACGCCGGCGGAGCGAGCCTGGGAACGCCGCTCGCGGGCGCGGAGCGCGAGGAGGCGCTGGTGATGGTCTGCGCCGACCTGCGCGAACGCACGCGCCGCTCCTGGCGCGCGCGCGCCCTGCGCGCCTACCACGCCGAGCTCGGCCTCGAGGACTGCGCGGACCAGTCGCGCCGCATCGAGGCGCGCGCCCAGGAACGCCGCCGGACGGTGATCGCGCACGCGCAACGTCGCTGGCTGCGCGATTCGAGCTCCTGCGTGCGCAGCGACGGCCCGCAAGGCACGCGTCTTAGCGCGCGCACGGGCGCCGGAGCCCTGGAGCGCATCTGGAGCCTCTCACCCAGGACGCCATCGCGCGCGCGCGCGTTGTGGCTCGCGGCCGTGCGCCTCTGCGACCACGGGCTGCGCTGCGCGCGGCCGCTGGAGTGGAGCCAGGGCGCGCCCGCGCGCGTCGATTTCGCGCTGCCGCTGGAGGCGCGGGCGTGCGCGCTCGAAGCGGCGCTGGCCGAGCTCGAGCCGCTGCTCGGTGACCGCGGCCTTGCGATCGAGCCGAGCGCGGACCTGTGCGCCTTTCGCGACGCGCGCGGGGCGGCCATTCTCGCCGGCGCCGAGCACATCCGCGAGCGCGGAGGGAGTGCGCCCTGGAAGTGACGCTCCGACGCCGCGCGCGGGCGGCCGCACTCTCCGCGATGCGGCGCGGCGCGGGGCTGCTGCCCGACGCGCTCGCGTTCGCGGGCCTGCGCGGCGCGGCGCGGCTCGCGCGCTTCACGCGTTTCGAGGCGCGCACGCTCGCCAACCTCGAACGGGTCTACGGGGCGGAGCTCGACGCGCCCGGCCGGCGCGCGCTCGCGAGCGCGGTGCGCCTGCACGCGGCGCGGCAGGTGCACGACTGGCTGCGCCTGGCGCGCACCGACCCCGCCGACCCGCGCAGTGGCCGCTGGATCGAGGACGAGGTCACACTCGACGAGTCCTTCGCGATCTACGAACGCGAGGCCGCGCGCGGTCGCGGCGTGCTGATCGTGACCGCCCACCTGGGCGACTGGGAGCTGCTCGCCGCGCGCCTGGCTCGCGCCGGCGTGCAGGGCAGCGTCGTCGGCTACGAGCGCGCCAACGACCCGGCCGCGCGCTTCTTCGCGCGCATGCGCGAACGCAACGGCCTGCGCACGATCCGCCAGCAGGAGAGCGCGCGCGAGGCGCTCACTCTGTTGCGCGCGGGCGGCGCGCTCGGGATCCTGACCGACCTCGAGGTGAAGCGGCTGCACGGCGAGTTCGTGCCCTTCCTGGGCCATGCGGCGCTGACCCTGACCGCCCCCGCCGCCCTGGCGCGGGCCTCCGGACTGCCGCTCCTGCCCGCCGTGTGCAGCTTCGACGAGCGCGAAGGGCGCTGGCGACTGCGCTTCGAGGAGCCGCTCGCCCTCGAAACGGGACTGGAGCGGCACGCGGCCCGGACCCGGCTGCTCGAGCGCCAGAACCAGGTCTTCGGGCGCTGGATCCGGGCCCAGCCTGAGCAGTGGGCCTGGCACCAACCGCGCTGGCGCACCCGCCCGCAGCCTTCGCCCACGGACGATCTTTACAAGGCTCTGATGAAGGTTTAGGCAAGCGCTGACCGGCCCCCGCCAACCTGCTCGCCATGAAAAAAGCCCGCATCCTGGTGGTCGACGACGAACCCGACCTGGTCGAGCTCGTGCGCCACCATCTCCAGCGCGAGCACTACGAGGTGATCACCGCCGCCGACGGCGAGACCGCGCTCGCCGAAGCGCGCCGGCGACTGCCCGACCTCGTGATCCTCGACCTGATGCTGCCGGGCATCGACGGCCTCGAAGTCTGCCGCCGCATGCGCGCGGACTCGCGCATGACGCACATCCCGATCGTGATGCTGACAGCCAAGGGCGAGGAGTCCGACGTCGTGATCGGTCTGGCGCAGGGCGCCGACGACTACGTGCGCAAGCCTTTCGGGGTGAAGGAACTCGTGGCCCGCGTCGCGACGCGCCTGCGCGCGGCCGAGCTGCAGTCCAACGACGTGCAGAAGGTCGTGCGCTTCGGCGAGCTCGTGATCGACTCGGTCAAGCACGAGGTGCAGCTCTCGGGCGAGGCGATCGCCCTGACTGTGACCGAATTCAAGCTCCTGCGGCACCTGGTGCAGAATCGTGGACGGGCCTTCACGCGCAACGAGCTGCTGAACGCCGTGATGGGCGCCGACGTGTATGTGATCGACCGCAACGTGGACGTCCACGTGGCCACACTGCGCAAGAAGCTCGGATCCTACGGGCCGAACATCGTCACGATCCGCGGTCTGGGGTACAAATTCCGCGAGGCTGTCGGCGCTTCCGACGGCTAGACGACGCCCCCATGCCCCGTTCCTCCTTCCGTTTGCGCGCCTGGCTGGCGCTGCTGCTGCTTTGCGCGGCGGGAGCAGCGGCGTGGCCGCTCGTCTCCGGGGCCGGAGACCTGCGCCTGCTCGCGGGCCTGGTCTTCGCCGGCCTGCTGGCGCTCGCCGCCTGGGCGGGCTCGATCGCGCTCGCGCGACCGGTCGAGGAACTCGCCGAGCATGCGCGCGCGGTGGTGCGCTCGCAGGTGCGCTCGGGCGGCGAGATCGCCGAGATCGAGCGCGCGCTCGAACTCGCGACCGAGCAGGCGCGCCTGGAGACCGAGCGCGCCGCGAACACGCGCCTGCACACCGCCTCGCTGCTCTCTGGCATGGCCGAGGGCGTCGTCGCGGTCGACCTGCAGGAGCGCGTGCTGTTCATGAACCGCTCGGCCGCGAATCTGCTCGGCCTGGACGCGGAGCTGCCCGAAGGCGCGCGCTTGTGGGAGAGCCTGCGCTTCCCCGCGCTCGAGCGCGCGCTGCGCGGCTCGATCGACGGCATCCCGCAGGAGCCGCTCGACGCGCCCTCGCCACAGCCCGACGGGCGCACACTCTCGATCTCCGTGCACGCCGTGCGCTCGCAGCACGGCTTCCAGGGCGCTGTCGCGCTGCTGCTCGACGTGACCGCGGTGCGCAAGGTCGAACAGATGCGCATCGACTTCGTGGCCAACGTCAGCCACGAGCTGCGCACGCCGCTCGCCGCCGTGCTCGGCGCGCTCGAGACCGTGGCCGACGCGCAGACGGATGCCGCGACGACCACGCGCTTCCTCGAGATCGCGCAGCGCAACGCCTCGCGCCTGCAGGCGATCGTCTCCGACCTGCTCGAGCTCTCCTCGATCGAATCGCAGGCCAGCCGCATGCCGCTCGAGCCGATGGGCATCGGCTCGCCGCTGCGCAGCGCCGCCGCCGCACTCGCGGGCGCCGCCGAATCCAAGGGCGTGGCACTCGTGGTCGAGCCCGTGCCGGCCGACCTGCCGCCGATCTCGGGCAACCACGGCCGGCTCGAGCGCGTCTTCACCAACCTGATCGAGAACGCGATCAAGTACACTCAGAAGGGCGGCCACGTGCGCGCCCGCGCGCGCTTGGCTGGCCGCGCGCTCGAGGTCGAGATCGAGGACGACGGCATCGGCATCCCCGCCGCGCACCTGCCGCGAGTGTTCGAACGCTTCTACCGCGTCGACCGCTCGCGCTCACGCGAGATGGGCGGGACAGGCCTGGGCCTCGCGATCGTGAAACACGTCGTTCGCGCCCACGGCGGGAACGTGGAAGTCGAGAGCGAAGAGGGCCGCGGTGCCCTCTTCCGCGTGCGCTTGCCGGTGCTCGCCGGCGAGGCCGCCGCGAGGAGATCCGCGGGTTAGAGGAACGCGCACACATGACCAAACAGAACGAAGAGGAACTCAGCGCCATCACCCGCCAGGTCCAGCACATGGGCGGACTGGTCGAACTCGCGCTCGACCGCTCACTCGTGGCGCTGCTCGAGCGCGATCCGGTCATCGCGCGCGAGGTGATCGACAGCGACGGCGAGGTCGACGAACTCGAGAACCAGATCGAAGAGCACTGCCTGGAGTACCTCGCGCTGCGCCAGCCTGTCGCGCGCGACCTGCGCCTTGTGTGCGGCGTGCTCAAGATCAACTCCGACCTCGAGCGCATGGCCGACCTCGCCGTCAACGTCGCCGAGCGCGCGGAAGTGCTCTCGCGCGTGCCGCCGCTGCCCTTCCGGCCCGACGTCTCGCGCCTGGCCGCGACCGCCAAGCGCATGCTGCGCGACAGCCTCGACGCGCTGGTCCGACTGGATTCGGTGCTCGCCTGGCGCACCTGGAAGGCCGACGTCGAGGCCGACAAGCTCTACCGCGAGCTGATCGGCCAAGCGATCCAGTTCATGCGCGAGCACCCCGACCGCATCGGCGACGTGATGCACCTGACAGGTGCCTTGCGCAACCTCGAGCGCCTCGCCGACCACGCCACGAACGTCGCCGAGGACGTGATCTTCGTCGTGCAGGGCCGCATCGTGCGGCACCACATGCAGGAGCTCGACGAAGCGCTGGCGAAGAGCGGCGAGCACCCCTGATCCTCGGCCGCGCACGCGGCGTTCTGCCTCTCGGTTCGTTCACGAACGCAGGCGGGATTGACACGGATCGGCGCGCATCGAGCGGGTTGGCGGATTCTGAGGGTTGGATCCGCGGCGAGCTCGCCCGATCGAGGATCTCCACTCGCGTTCACCCATTCGGCGCGAGACAACCAGGAGGTTCTCGATGAAACGCCATTCATTCAGCAGCTTTGCAGTCCTCGGCGCACTCCTCGCTCTCCCCGCACTTGCACAGGAGCCGGCCGCGCGACCGGCGGGTGCTCCCGGGGTGCACGAGCCCGCCGGGCATCCCACCGAAGTCGACACCGCCCTTGCGAAGGCGCGCGAGGGCCTGCTCGCGGGCGAGCCCGACGGCGCTGCACACGAGCAGCTCGTGCAGGCGATCCGCGCCGGTTTTGGCGGGATCGGCGCGCAGGCGCCTGGGTCGACCGCCGTGCGCGCGCGACTCGTCGCCGCCGTCGACGACCTCTTCGCGCGCGCAAAGCACGCCAAGATCGCGCCCGACGAGCTCACGGCGCTGCACGTCGATGTGCTCGACGCGCGCGCGCTGGAGTCGCTCGCACAGTGCGCGCAGAAGCCCGGCAAGGAAGGCCTCGCCGCAGTCGAAAGCGCCGTGAAGGAGCTCGATGAGGCGTCACGTACTCTCGATCCCGAGAGCTCGGACTGGCGCGAGCGGGCGCGCAAGCTGCTCGGCACTCTGGGCGGGAAGGACTCCATCCTGACCGCCGACCTCGCGCCGCTCGAGGAGACACTTGCGCAGGCGCGTTGCCTGCGCGCTGAAGCGCTGCTCGAGAAGCACGCGACCTCGGCCGGGGCCGCCGCGACCGACTTCGCGCGTGCGCGCAACGCGGTCTCCGACCTGCTCGAGCCGCAGATGGCGCGCGACCCGACGGCGCGCGACGCGAAGCAGAAGCTCGTCTCCGCGATCGACGAGCTCGAGCAGCGCTCGCACTCCTCGCGCCTGGAGCGGGCCGATTTCGAGAGCCTGCGCTCCGAGCTTGCGTTGCGCACGCGCGCCCCGGTCGTCGAAGGTCTGCCCGCGCACGGCTAGCGTGCCCGCGCCCGCCGGCCGGACCGCTCAACGGCCCGGTCGGTTGACGGGCGCGGCTTCACCCAGCTGCTGGTTGAGGCGCGCGGCGAGCGCCTTCCAACCTGCGAGATCGTCCGCCGCCTTGGGCGTCTCCAAGCCCAAGTCCCCGGCCAACTCGCCCAGGGGAGCACGTGCGGCGTCGAGTTCGTCCTTCGCCAGGAACAGATCCGCCTGCAGCAGCAGCGGCAGCCGCAGCGCCAGCCGGATCTCGTCGTCCTGCTCGAGCTCCAGCGCGTGCCGCGCGGCGCTGATGGCCGCGTCGGTGTAGACCATCGCCAGCCCCGTGACCTCGCGGTGGTCCGCGCGGCGCGCCTCGCGCAGCTCGGTGTCGGCCAGCCAGCGCGGCCAGTAGGCATCGCCCGGCGCAGCCGCCTCGAGTTGGCCCAGCAGCTCGATCGCGTTGACGCTGCTCGGACCACTTGCGCGCCACTCGAGCGACTGGTCGAGCAGGTCGATCGGTTCGCGGTCAAGGCCGTCTCTCCAGCCCGCGATGTCCTTCGACAATTTCAGCGCGGCGACGAGTTCCTGGGCGCCGTCGGCGCGCTCGTCGACGAGCAGGTGCGCGAAGCCCTGGCCGAGGTGGCAGTGCGCGCGCTGCACCATACAGTTCTCCGCGAACTTCGGCTCGAGCTCCGCGCAGCGTTCGAAGGCGCGCTCCGCGCCCTGGTATTCGCGCAGCGCCTCGGGCACGCGCTCGGCGCGGCGCGCCCACTCGGCGCGCTGGATCCAGGCGACACCCAGGTACCACTGCGCGGCGGCCGAGTCCTCGTGCAGCGTGACGGCCACTTCCGCGCAACGCGTCAGCGGTTCGAGATCGGCCGCACGCCAGCATGCGTCGGCGAGGGCGGCGCGCAGCGCCTGCGACTCGGGCAGGCGCTCCACGGCTGCCTGCAGGTAGCCGACCTCGTGCTGCACGAGCCCGAGCAGTCCGTGGAACGAGGCGAGCGCGAGCCAGTCGCTCTCGCCGGCCGCGTTCGTGAGTGCGATGCGCTGCAGCGCGAGCGCGCCGCGCAGGACCGCGGCGACAGACTGCGAAGGGTCTCCCGCAAAGTGCGCCTCGAGGTCTCGCGCGGCCGCGTCCCCCACCCAGCGCAACGCCTCGCGCTGTTCGCGCGTGGGCTCCTGCGCCGTGCCGGCGCCACTCCATTCGAGAGCCTCGAGCGCGTGACGCTCCTCCGCGCCGAAATCCGACAGGCGGTAGCTCGCCTCGGCGCGCTCGAGCGCGATCTCGACGCTCTCGGGCTGGAGCTCGGCGGCCTTGGCGAGCCAGCGCTCCGCGTCCTGCAGCAGGAAGGGCACGTCGCGCGTGAAACCCGCCTCGACGCGCGTTCGCGCGAGCGCGAGCGAGACGCGGCCAAAGCGCGCGCGTGCCGCGGCGGAGTCGGGCGTCTTCTGCAGGGCTTCGTCGGCCTGCTGCAGCTCCTCTTCCAGTGCGGGGAGGTCGCCGGGCGCGCGCTCGTCCGAGATGGCGGCGACGCCGATGAGCTGCTGCGAGCGCTCGAGCGCCTGCGCGAGCGGCAGCAGGCCGCCCCCGGCCGCCACGACCGCTTGCGCGCCGGCGATGCGCGTCTGCACCGCGGGCGCAGGGTCGAGCTCCGCGAGGGCCGCGAGATCGCCCGGCGCGACGCGCGTGCGCAGCCAGGCGCCGTACTCCTTTTCGAGACCGAGTGTGCGCGCCGTGCGCGCGAGCTCGAGGTTCAACTCGGGCCGCACCGAGAGTCGGATCAGCGCATCGATCGCGCCATGGTCCTGCTCGCGCACGAAGCGCGCGAGCGCGGGGCGCGGGTCGGTGCTCGCAGCGAGCGCGTCCTCCTGGGCGAGGCGCTGCAGGTTGAGATCGAGCCCACCGGGCCCGGCCGGCGCAGGATCCCCCTTGGGCGCTGCGTCGGCGAAGATCCTGTAGAGATCGTGCAGGTCCCAGAGCAGGAACTCGTCGAAGTTCTTCGTGCCATCGGGCTGGATCAGCGCGTGGCGCGGCGCGATGCGTTCGCCGCCCAGGTACTTGTCGAACAGGATCGGCTCGAGCGCGATGTGCTCGCCGCACGTGACAGAGCCCAGGCGCGGACAAGGGATGCGGCGGCCCTGCTCGTCGTAGTCGCGCAGGTTGTGGCGGAAGGCGCTCCCGAGGATGCACACGAAGTTGCGCGTCAGCGCGACGAACTCCGGATCGCGGTAGTTCTCCTTGGTGATGCGCTCGGAGGCCGATTCGCCATCCATGTTCATCGCCACGAGCAGCGGGCGGCCGCTGGATTTCGCCAGTGCGAGCGCGTCCTCGAGACTGCGCTGCCAGAGGATTTGGTGCGAGAGGTCTTCATGCCGGGCGGCCGGGGCGGCCCGGGCGGCGGGCGTGGAGCTCTGGGGGGCCCCGGCGCAGGCCGAGACGAGGAGGCAGCCGAGAGAGAAGAGGGCTCGTTTCATTGGGCGCCAGGGATTGTAGGCAGGCGAGCCCCTAGAATCGCGCTGGCCTTGCTCGACTACACCCTATTCTTCTGGGCCGTGGCGCTGGTCTGGTTCGGTTGGACGTTGCGGCTCTTGCGCGACGTGCTCGCACTGCGCCGTTTTCCGCGCGAGCGCACGCTGCCTTCCGAGGAGCCGCGGGTCTCGATCGTGATCGCCGCGCGCGACGAGGCCGCGCGCATCGAGGGCACGCTGCGGCGCCTGCTCGCGACGCGCGGCGCGCGCATCGAGCTCCTGGTCGTCGACGACCGCTCGGTCGACGGGACGGGCGAGATCCTGCGCCGCATCGCGGCCGAGGACCCGCGCCTCGTGCCGCTGCGCGTCGACGAACTGCCCGCTGGTTGGCTCGGCAAGTGCCACGCCTGCGAGCTCGCCGGCCGCCAGGCGAGCGGCGATTGGCTGCTCTTCACCGACGGCGACATCTGGATCCACGAGGACGCGATCGCGCGCGCCGTGCTGCTCGCGCGCGAGGCGGACGCGCAGCACGTCGTGATCACACCCGACGTCGCCCACCAGTCCCTCGCCGCGAAGAGCGGCCTGCTCGCGGTGCTGCTCGGCCTCTCGACCTACATGGCGCGCGCGAACCGCGACGACCGCGGCGGCTTCTTCGGCCTGGGCGCCTTCAACCTCGTGCGCGCGGATGCCTGGCGCGCGATCGGTGGCCACGAGAAGCTGCGCTTGGAGATCGTCGACGACATGAAGCTCGGCCTGCTGCTCGCACGCGCGGGCTTCCGCACGCGCGCCTACCTGGGCCGGCACGACTGCGAAGCGGAGTGGGCGCCGAGCCTGCGGGGCATCGTCAAGGCGACCGAGAAGAACCTCTTCGCGCAGATGCGCTTCCACTTCTGGCTGACGCTCGCCTGCGGCGGCCTGCTGCTGTGCGCCTGGGTCGGCGCGATCGCGGGCCTCTTTGCCGGCGGCACGGCCGGCGCGTGCGCCTTCGCGGGCCTCCTGTCGATCGTGCTGCCCGCCGCACTGCTGGCACGCCGCGCGCGCATGGAGGCCGCGCCCGCGCTCCTGGTTCCCTGGGCCGTGATGGTGCTGTTCCTCGCGATCGCCAACTCGGCCTGGGTCACGCTGCGCCAAGGCGGTGTGCGCTGGCGCGGGACGCTCTACACGCTCGACGAGCTGCGCGCTGGCCAAGTGAACTAACCCCGACTTTGCTGCCCTTCGCTGTGCACGATTTGCGCTTCGCGCCAGCGGGACAAGGACTTGCGTCGGCCGCGGAGCGCTGATTCCAAGACTGCCCGAACCCATTTTGCGGCCGCAACTTACGGCCCGGCGCGCACAGCGAAGGGCAGCAAAGTCCCCTTAGCGCCTGGGAGCGGACGGCGCGGGACTCGCACTCCACTCGTTCCCGTTGCCGAAATTCTGCGTCCAGTACGGTCCTGAGATCGCCACGCCCAGTTCGTGAGCGCTCTCCGAGAGCACCTGGCGGTGGTGCCCGCTCGAGTGGATCCAGCCCTCGTGCGCGCCCTGCGGGCCGGAATCCCCCATGTGGCAGTTCTCGCCGCCGCCGCCCTTGTAGCCCTCCGCGCGCATGCGGTCGAAGGGGCTCTTGCGCGCGGGGTCCTTCTCGAAGTGGCCGAAGTCGCCGGTCAGCGACTGGTAGTCGGAGTGCTTCTGCGCCGAGAGCTGCAGCTTGCGATTCCAGGCGAGCTGAGCGCGGCCGAGCATGCGCCGGTAGTCGTTGGTGAGCGCGAGCTCGCTGCGCTCTTCGTTGTTCGCCGCGGCGAGCTTGTCGCTCTCCTTGACGGCGAGCAAGTTGGCGTTGAAAGCACTCACGCGCTCGTCCTGGACGAGGCGCGCGCGCTCGGATGCGCTGCAGGCAAAACTCGCGAGACTGCACGCATCGGCCTGCGTGTCCAAGAAGCGCACCCAATCGGGCAATTCAGCCGGCCACTCGAAGGCGAGCTTGCGCCGCTTCTGCGTGGCCGCGTTCCAGGCCAGCTCCTCGACCGCGCTGCGCTGCTTCGCCGAGAGCCGTGCGCGGCGCGCGCTCTTCCAGCTCTCGCGCACGGCGGCGACGCGCTTGTCGACCTCCTGCTGCACGCCTGCGTACAGGCGCGCCTTCTCGGGTGGGCACTCGGGCGGGTTGTAGGGATAGAAATAGGTCTGTTCGTCGAAGATCAGCTCGAGCGCGTGCTTGCGACGAGCCTCGAGCTCGGCGTGCTCCGTGGCGAGCGCCGAGAGCATTCCGAAGCCGGGATCCTGCAGGATCGCGGCCGCCGCGCGCTTCCAGCGCGTTTCGAGTCCGAGGTCAGCGCGCGCGCGGCCCTCCTGAGCCTGTCCGTCGAGCACGGCAAGTTTGGCCTCACGCTCGGAGGCCGGCGCGAGTTCGAAGGCGACGCCCAGCGCCTCGATCGAGGCGACGTGCTCCGCGCTCGCGAGCCGGTCGGCGTCGATCCACTCGCCCTTGCAGAAGACGTAGCCGCGAGCCGGCAGCGCCTCGCCGCGCGCGCGCGCCACCGCGGCCGAGGCGTCGTGCGGCTCGACCTCGCCCTTCTCGAGCATGCGGCCCAGTTCGACAAGCGCGCTCTCCTGCTCCTTGGGCCCGCCGCGCGCGAGCCGTTCGAGGACCAGGCCGCAGCGCGCTGCCTTCGAAGCGCGCGCGGCCGCGGCTGCGCGGCCGAACAACTCGAGACCGACGTCCTTCCAGGCGCGGCGTTCGCCGCTGACGACGAGGCCCGCAGCGTTGGCCTGCTCGATGCCCAGTTCGGCAAAGACGCGCTCGTCGAGCGGCCGCGCGGTGATGATCTCCTTGCGCAGGTCCAGGCGCAGGCCCAGCGCGCGTGCGGCGTCGACATCGGCGTCGCGCGCGGGGCCCGGATCGCGCGCAAGCGAGGCGCGCAGCAGCAGGTCGCGCGCCAGCGCGAGTTCGCCCTGCCCCTCGAGCGCGTGCGCGCGCGCTTCGACCGCCTCAGGCGTCTCTTGCACCAGCACGAACGGCGCCGCGAGCAGGAGCCAGGCGAACTTCACGCGCGGTCCTTGCGCTCCGCGATCGCCGGCGGGAGCTCGGCCGGCGTGATCTCCTCGCGCGCGAAGACCGCCGCGCGGCGGATCACGTTCTCGAGTTCGCGCACGTTGCCCGGCCAGGAATGGCGTTCGAGCGCCGCGAGCGCACCGGACGAGATCGAGATCCGGCGGCCGAGCTCCTCGCAGGTCTTCGCGAGGAAGAAACGCGCGAGGTGCGCGACGTCGCCCCTGCGCTCGCGCAGCGCCGGAAGATGCAGCGTGACCACGTTGAGGCGGTAGTAGAGGTCCTCGCGGAAGCCGCCCTGCTTGCACAGCACAGGCAGGTCCTTGTTGGAAGCCGCGACGACGCGCACGTCGACCTTGACCAGCTTGTTCGAGCCGACGGGGCGCACCTCGCCCTCCTGCAGCACGCGCAGGAGCTTCGACTGCATCGCCAGAGGCATGTCGCCGATCTCGTCGAGGAAGACCGTCCCGCCGTCGGCCGCGACGAAATGGCCGGGCCGGTCGGCGATCGCGCCGGTGAAGCTGCCGCGCTTGTGTCCGAAGAGCTCGCTCTCGAGCAGGCTGGCCGGCACCGCCGCGCAGTTCTCGGCCAGGAAGAGCTTGGATTTGCGCCGCGAGTGCTCGTGCAGCGCGCGCGCGACGAGTTCCTTGCCCGTGCCCGTCTCGCCCTGGACGAGCACGCTCACGTCGCTGGGCGCGACCTTGCCAAGCAGTTCGAACAAGGCACGCATCGGCGGGCTGTCGCCGACCATGCCGAACTGCATCGGGATCGGCGCGCCGTCGACCGAGGGCACGCCCGGCACGGCGGCGCGCAGGTCGTTCCACCAGCCCACGAGTTCAGCCGAGAGCCCGCGCTCGCGCGCGTCCTCGAGCAGTCGTTCGAGCCGCGCGCGCAGCTCCGTGGAGGCATCCATTGCGCTCATGCGCCGGCCCTCCCGAGCAGTTGTAGCTTGGCGTAGAAGAGCAGCAGCTGGCGCTCGCCATGCGCGGGGAAGCGCACCGTCGCGCGCGCGTTGACGCCCGTGCCTTGCACACGCAGCACCGTTCCGCGGCCGAAGTGCGCGTGCTCGACGCGGTCGCCGGTCTTGAACTCCGGTTCGGCGCTCAGCGCCTCCTCCGCGAGGAAGGCGTCGTCCTCGTCGGCGCCCTCGCCCAGCGCGCCCTCGACGAATTCGCGCGGGATCTCCTCCAGGAAGCGCGAGGGCCGACGCACGCTGAACGAGCCGAACTGCATGCGCTCGCGCGCCCAGGTCAGGAACAGGCGCTTGCGCGCGCGCGTCATCCCGACGTAGAGCAGGCGGCGCTCCTCCTCCAGGCCCGCGTCCGGATCGCCGTTGCGCGACTCGGAGAGCGCGCGCGAGTGCGGCAGCAGCTCCTCTTCGCAGCCGGCGACGAACACGGCGTCGAACTCGAGCCCCTTGGCGGCGTGCAGCGTCATCAAGGTCACGCGCTCGTTCTCCGCCTGCGGCTGGTCGGTCTCGCTGACGAGCGCGATCTCCTGCAGGAAGCCGCGCAGGTTGCGCGGCACGCCGGGGTTCTCGGGCCCCTCGTCCCACTGCTGCGCGTGCGCGCGCAGTTCGTCGACGTTCGCCTCGCGGTCGACCAGCGTCTCGTCCTCCATCTCCGCCAGCCAGGCCTCGGCATCGATCGAGCCGAGCAGCGTGTCGATCGCCGAGGCGGCCGGCCGTTCGGCCAGCGTCTCGAGCACGTCGAGCAGCTTGGCGAATGCGCCAAAACCCGCGCGCGCGCGACCGCGCACGCGCGTGGCCATCTCGCTCGAGCGCACGGCGGCCGTGAGCGGGATGCGCCGGTCGGCCGCGAAGTTCGCGAGCTCCGCGAGGCTCTTGTCGCCGATGCCGCGCGTGGGCACGTTGACCACGCGCCGGAAAGCCACGTCGTCGGCGGGGTTGACCGCCAGCTTGAGCCAGGCGAGCAGGTCGCGGATCTCGCGTCGCTCGTAGAACTCCAGGCCCGCCACGATGCGGTAGGGCACCGAGGCGCGCCGCAGCGAGGTTTCGATCGCGCGCTGCATGAAATTCGCGCGGTAGAAGATCGCCACCTGCGAGAGCGGGATGCCGCGCGCGCGCAGGCCCGAGATCTGCTGCACGATCTCGCGCGACTCGTCGTCCTCGCTGCCGCACTCGAAGACGCACAGCTTCTCGCCCGCCTCGCCGCTGGCGCTGATCGTGCTCTTCTCCTTGCGCGCGCGGTTGCGCGCGATCAGCGCCTGCGCGGCCTCCAGGATGTGGCGCGTGGAGCGGTAGTTCTGCTCCAGCTTGACCACGCGCGGCGCGCCGAAATCCTGCTCGAAGTCGAGGATGTTGCGGATGTCGGCCCCGCGCCAGGCGTAGATCGACTGGTCCGGGTCGCCGCACACGGTCAGGTTCTTGTGCCAGCCCGAGAGGTGGCGCGTGATCTCGTACTGGACGCGGTTGGTGTCCTGGTACTCGTCCACCAGCACGTAGCGGAAGCGGCTCGAGTAGCTATCGCGAACGCCCGGCTCGCGCTCGAAGAGCTCGAGCAGCTTGAGCAGCAGGTCGTCGAAGTCGAGCGCATTGCTCTGCGCCAGTGCGTCCTCGTAGGCGCGCGCGAGCTTGGTCAGCGCCTCGATCTCGATCCCGTCGTCGACCTCGAGCGGCGCGTTCCCTGCGCGGTTCTTGCGCGCGCTGATCCAGGCCCCCACCGCCGCCGGTTTGAAGCGCGCCGAGTCGTAGTTCGACTCGGAGAGGATGCGCCGCAGGAGCTGATTGCGGTCGTGCGTATCGTAGATCGTGAAGTCGCGCGTCCAACCCTGGCCCAGGTTCTCGATCTCGCGCCGCAGGATGCGCGCGCCGAGCGCGTGGAAGGTGCTCATCCACAGGCCCGTCGCCGGCAGCAACTTCTCGACGCGCTCGCGCATCTCGCGCGCGGCCTTGTTGGTGAACGTGATGGCCAGGATCTCTCCCGGACGCGCGCGACCCTCGGCCACGAGCCAGGCGATGCGGCGCGTGATCACGCGCGTCTTGCCCGAACCCGGACCAGCGAGGATCAAGAGTGGCCCGTCCCCGTGCACGACGGCCGCGCGCTGCTCGGAATTGAGGCCCTCGACCAGCGCGGAGCTCCCGCCCTGGGAATCGGCCGGCCCGGCCTTGCTCGTTTCGAGCGCTTGCAGATCCATCCAGTCCATCGAGTCGGCCGATTGTAGCGGAGCGGAGCGCGCAGCGCCGAGCGCGGACACGACTCCTCGCGTGCGATCCCCTACAATCTCGCAGATGCCCCCGTCCGGCCCCGCGCGAACGCGCGCCTATTGGATCCTGGCGCTGATCGTCGCGCTCGCGCTCGCGATGCGCGTCGCGAGCGCCGGTCGGATGCTGCCGGAGCTGCGCGAGCCCGACGCCTTCGAGGTGTACGAGATGCAGCGCGTGCAGCAGGATCCCGCGCTGGTGAAGGGCGTCAATTTCGACGAGCGCTATCCCTGGCTGCTGGCCTGGACGCTCGCGGGCCTGCCCGCCGCCCATCCGCCGGCCACGGTGAGCGCCACCGACGCCGAGGAGCTGCATCTGGCCGCCGCCGCGCGGCCCTTCCTTCGCGTGCGTCTGGCGGTCGTGCTGCTCGCCACCCTGCAGGTCCTGCTGGTCTTCTTCCTGGCGCGACGCTTCCTGCCCGAGCCCTGGGCGCTGGTGGCCTGCTTCCTCGTCGCCACGAGTCTGCTGCAACTGCTTTTTGCCACGCAGGCGCGCCCGCACGGCGCTCACGCGGGCCTCGCGCTGCTGGCGCTCATCGCCGCACTGCAACTGGTCGAACGCTTCAGCCTCGCGCGCCTCGCGCTGGCGGCCCTCGCAAGCTGCGCCGCCATCGCGACCTTCCAGATGGGCTTCTCGACGCTGCCGCCGCTCTTCGTCGCGTGCCTCTTCGCACAGGGACAGAGCCTGAAGGGCCGCGTGCTGTGCGCGATCATCGCGCCGTTGGCCGCCATCCTGCTGGCGTTGCTGTGGTACACGAACAAGCCCTACATCGACGCGAGCGGCATCCACCTTGCGAGCGCGGCGGGCGGCGGGCACACGCTCTTCTTCCAGGGCATGGATTTCCTGGGCGCGCTGCGCGCCGCGCGGTTGCTCTTCGAGCACGATCCGCTGCTGGCGCTCTCGGCCGGGGCCGGCCTCGCGCTGCTGCTCGCGCGCGCGCGCGGGGCGTGGAAGTGCGCCGATGCGAGCCGGCGGCGCGCGCTGCTCGTCGCATGCGCCTTCGCGCTGCCCTACACGCTCGTGCTGACGATCCAAGGTGAGGTCTACGAGCGCTTCCTGGTGCCGCTCCTGCCGTTCGCAGCGCTGCTCGGCGCGGGCTTCCTGGCCTGGGTCTGGAGCTGGCGGCCCGTGCGCGCGCCGGTCGCGGTCGCCTTCCTCGCGCTGCCCGCCGTGTCCGCGCTGCAATACGTGCGTCTCGCGCTCGTCCCCGACTCGTTCGAGCAGGCCGCGGACTGGATCCGCCACAACGTGGACCACGAAGCACACATCGCGCTCCTGCCCGACAACTCGCTGCCGCTGCTCTACTCGCGCGAGGCGGTCCAGGAGCAGATGCAGGACCGCGCCGCGCGCAACATCCCCTGGGTGACCTACCAGGCGACGATCCCCGCGTTGCCGCCGGGCACGCCGACCTGGGACGTGCGCTGTGTGCCGATCACAGTCACGCCGCCGAGCGCGGGACCGAACGAGGGCTTGATGCGCAACTGGCTCTCCGAGGAACGCGTCGACTACCTCGTCGTCGAGTACAGCCAGCGCATGTGGCGCAAGCCGATCATCCCGAGCCTCGAGCGCGCCGCGAGCGACATGGGCGAGCTCGTGTTTCGCTCGAGCGGCTCGCCGCCCGGCCTCGTCGACGTCGGAACGATGGAATTCCAGGGCATCCACGATTTCGCCTGGCGCCAGATCCGCCAGGGCGCGCTCGGTCCGCAGTTGCGCATCTGGAAGCTCAACCGGCGCTGATCAGCCCGAGCGCGGGAGCTTGGCCAGCATCCAGGCCGCGCCAGGGATCGCGGCATCGGATTCACCGATCGCCCTCGATGTAGCCGAGCTTTTTCAGCACCTTCAGCTGTTCCTCGGCCGTGCGATCGCTGCCGTAGTGCGGCGAGCGCGCGTGCCAGGCGCGCACTTCCTGCAGCAACCTGCGCGCATCGTCGGCGCGCTCCTGGGCGAGGTCGGTGAGCTCCCCGGGATCCGACGCGAGGTCATGCAACTCGAGCTTCGGTTCGCCGCCCGCCTTCTCGAGGAACATCTCGGGCGGGTGCACGATCAGTTTGAGCCCGCTGCTTTCGATCACCGCGCTCGTGCGGTGTCCGTAGGCGAAGACGCGCTCGTGGCCGGACTCCGCGCCACCCCACAGGCTCCGGCCCTCGAGCTCCGGCCTCGCCGGCAGGCCGAGCGCCTCGAGCACCGTCGGGAAGATGTCGAGGTTTTCCGAGAGGTGCGAGCGCACGGCGTTTGCGGGCATGCCCGGCCCGGCGAGGATCAGCGGCGTGCGCCACAGGTGCTCGTAGTACCAGGGCCGGTGGCCGTGGCCAAACAGTTCGAGAACGCCCTGTGGCAGGTGGCCGTTCGCCTCGAGCGAGGCGTGCGTGATCAGCGGCTGCTGGCGCTGCTCGTAGAGCATCTCGCCGTGGTCGGCGCAGAAAATCACGAGCGTGTGCTCGAGCTCGCCCGAGCGCTCGAGCTCCGCGAGGATGGCACCGACTCCATCGTCGACGCTGAGCACCTCGCCGTCGTAGCGGTTGCTGTCGGAGGTCGCGCGCGCGACCGAGTCCTCGAGGCTCTGCGTGCGCGGGTCGGGCGAGAGTTTTTCGAGCTCGGACTGCGCCGCGCGCAGTTGCCCCTCGATGCGCGCGTGGTCGATGCGCGGGCCCTGAAACACATCGTGCGCCGCGTCGGGCTCGTAGGGCTCGTGCGGGTCGATGAAGTGCACCCAGCCAAACCACGGACGCGTGTCCGTGCGTGTCGAGTGCCAGTCGACGAAGCTCGACGCGAGCGAGTCGGCGCGCTCGTTGTCGAGCGAGTGGTAGGTCTCCCAGCCGCGCTGGAATCCCGATGCGGGGCCGAGACCCTGGTTGGTCAGGAAGGCCGCGGTCTCGAAGCCCGCATCGCGCGCCACCTCGCCGAGTACGGTCGGCTGCGGCGGCAGCGCCTTGACCTCCTCCACGACACTGCGGCCGGTCATCATCGAGATCATCGACGGCAGCGTCCAGCAGGCCTGCGAGTGGTTGCGCTCGTAGCGCGTGCCCGCGCGCGCCAGCTTGTCGATGTTGGGCGAGGTCGGCCGCGGGTAGCCGTAGCACGCGAGCCGGTCGGCGCGCAGCGTGTCGGCCACGATCAGGAGCACGTTGATCGGCCGGTTCGCGGCGGCCTCGACCGCGCTGCGGCGTGGTACGAGGAAGTAGACCGCGACGAGCAGGACGGCGAGCGCCGCCGCGATCCTCGTCGCCGCCGAGCCCCGCCGCGGCTGCGCACTCTTGGATTCCATCACGCCCACCCAGAAGGATAGCACGGCCGCGCGCGCCCGGGCCCGCGAAGGCGCACGGGCGGCAATTCCTTCCACACACGCGCTCCCGCGCTCGTGGACTACCATTCGAGGGTCCCCGGTCGCCTATACTCGCAGCACGATGGAGCTTCCCGGATCGCCCCTCTCGAGGGCCGCGCGCAAGTGGCTCGCGCCGGATGCGGGCGCACGCTTCGTGGCCGAACGCTGGGCAGGCGCGCGCACCACCCAGCGCGATCCGCTGCTCGTCGATCGCATCCTTGAGCGCTACGGCGCGCGCCCCGGCCTCAAACCAGTGCTCGACGTGCCCTGCGGCGGCGGCCGTCTGCGCGGCGTGTTCGCGCGGCGCGGCCTGCGCTACGTCGGCGCCGACGACTCTCCGGCGCAGCTCGCATCCGCGGGCCGGAGCGAGAGCGGGGACATGAGTGCCGCGAGCCTGCTCGCGGCCGAAACCGAGCGGCTGCCGTTCCGCGACGACTCCTTCGACGTCGTCGTGTGCTGTCGGCTGCTGCACTACCTGCACGAGCCCGCGCAGATCGGCTCGGTCATCGCCGAGCTCACGCGCGTGTCGAACCGGCTCGTGATCGCTTCGTTCTGGGATTCGGCCTCGCTGCACGCGCTGCGCCGGCGCGTCGGCCTGCGCCGCAGCGAGGGCCCTGCAGGACGCCGCGCGGTCTCCAAGCGGCTGCTGCGCGCTCTTCCGCGAGAACGGCGCGGAAGTCGTCGGCTTCTACCACTCGTTCCGCTTCGTATCGCAGCAGACCTTCGTGGTCGCGCAGAAGCGCGCGCCCGTCGAGGCGCGCCTCGCGGCGACCGCGCGCATCTCGCGCGAGCTGCTCGACCTGCCGCTCGAGCACGCGCCGGGTTCCCTTGGCCCCGCCTGAGTTCCGCCAGGCCGAGGGCCGCTGGCGCGTGTGGGCCGCCAGCCCCGAGCTCGTCGCCCCCGCGCTCGCGATCGCGCGCGCGCGCCACGACACGCACACGGTCGCGAGCGCGCAGGTCGAACTCGCCGGGCTGCGCGCCTGGTGCACCAGCGAGGCTGGCGAGGGCCTTCGCGGCCGCGCGCGCGCGCACGCGGCGGGCTACACGCGCCTCGAGTGGCTGCGCGCGCGCGCCTTCCTCGCCCCGCGGCCGCTCGCCGCGGGCTACCGGATGCGCCGGCTGCGTTCGCTCGGGGGATTCCTCGTGTGCGAGCGCGTCGAGGGAGCCCAGGGACTGCGCGCCTTCCTCGAAAGACGCGATGATCCGCTGCGCGCCGCTGTGCTCGAGGAGCTCGCTCGCGAGCTCGCGCGCCTGCATACGCTGCACGGGAGCGAGCGCGGCGTGCTCGTGCAGCGCGAGGGCCGCGCAGGCCGGGTGCACTTCACCGGGACGGGAGCGCGCCTGCCACTCGAGGAGGGCGCGTCGGGCTTGCTCGAGGCCGGCGAACGCGAGCGCTTCCTCGCCTGCTACGCACACGAACGGCGCGCGCAACAGGCGTAGCCGCTCGCAGCGGGAACCCGCCGACCGTTTCCGCGGCGGACGCGCGCGCTACGCCGGCGGCTCCCACAACTCGATCGGATTGCCGTCCGGGTCGTGAATGCGCGCGAAACGACCCGTTTCGGGGGAGTCCCACTCCGCCTTGGTCGTGATGTCGATGCCGGCCGCGCGCAACTTCGCCAACAGTTCGTCCAGCCCCTCGACCCGCAGGTTGAGCATCCACTGCTTGGTTTGCGGGAAGTAGTCCGTGTCCTGCTTGAAAGGCGCGAAGACCGTCGGCCCCGCGGCCTGCTGCCAGATGTACTCGCCCGCGGCCATGTTGGCCCCGACACCGAGGTGTTCGAGATACCAGGCCATGAGCTTCTCAGGGTTGTTGGCTCGAAAAAACAAGCCGCCGATGCCGGTTACCGCCATGGACTCAGCTCCATTGTGTTCGATCGTTGGATGCCAGCGGCCATCGCGGCCGACGGCTAGGGCAACTGTCGCAGAATCGTGTTGAGCAGCGGCGCGAGCGCCGACGCCGTCGCTTCCGAGAACTCGAACCCGCACTGGAAGCCCGGGCCCTTGGGGTTCGCGCGCAGCCAGCGGCACTCGGCCTCGCCCGCGAGCGGATCGCCCTTCCCGAACTTCTCCGGGAGCGGCACGTGCAACTGCTTGCGCACGCCGACGGCGATGACCTTGGGCGTGGCGAGTCGGAAGCCGCCCAGGCTCAGGTCTTCCATCACACCCAGCGGCTCGGCGACACCCGCCTCGAAGACCTTGAGCTCCGCGAGTACGCCGCGGCGCTGGTGCGCGCGTTCCTTGTCCTGTTCCGCCGAGGCCATGCGGGAGAGCATCGCCTGCGCGACGCGCGAATGCAAAGCGCGCGCGCGGCGATTCCTAGTCGCGGAACGCGCTCTGCGCACCGGGATTGACGCGGCCGAGCGTCTGGAGCAGCGCCGCCTGGCGCTCGGGTGGGCAGGGAACCGAGGTCCACTCGCCATGCAGGCGGAAGCGCAGGTGGTCGCCGGCCAGACGCCACTCCTCGAGTTCCTCGTAGCGCCGGGAGAACCAGCCGCGTTGCACGCCCCATTCGCCGAGCAGCGCGTCGCCAAAGCCCTGTCCGAACCAAACCAGACCGAGCGCGGGCGCGAGCAGCAGGCCGGCGAATTCGAGCACGCGCCTGTCCGCGCCGGCGGCGAGCAGCGCGCCGAAGACGCACACGATCCCGGCGCTGCCGGCCGCCCGGCGCAGCCCTCGGCCCGGCCGCACGCCCGCCAGCACCGGGCCGACCGTGCGCAGGTTGCGCGCGCGCAGCGCCCCGACCACGAGCAGGCCGACGACCAGCTCGAAGAGCACGGGCACGCCGAACACCAGCGCGGTCACATCGCGGGCCAGGTCTTCCCTCATCGCGGGAGCAGTCTAGCGTCCGCGCGATGGCCTGCCTAAGCTCGCCCGGAATGGCGCGGCTCTCCCTGTGCATGATCGCGCGCGACGAGGAGCGCTTCCTCGCGGGCGCGCTGGCGAGCGCGCGTGGCGCCGTGGACGAGATGATCGTCGTCGACACCGGCTCGCGCGACCGCACTCCGCAGATCGCGCGCGAGCACGGCGCGCGCGTGCTCGAGTTTCCTTGGTGCGACGACTTCGCCGCGGCGCGCAACCACGGCCTGGAGGCCGCCGCGGGCACGCACATCCTGGTCCTCGACGCCGACGAGCGCCTGGCGGGCAAGCCCGGGCCGGCGCTGCGCAAGGCGCTCGGCGATGCGCGCCTGCTCTTCGGCATGCTCGCGCTGCACGACGCCGACGCGCTCGACGCGCCCTTCGAGGACGTGCTCTCGGGCAAGCGCCGGCTGCAGGCGCCGATCTGGCTGCCGCGCCTGTTCCGCAACGACCCGCGACTGCGCTTCGAGCGCCGCGTGCACGAGACGCTCTTCCTCGGCATCGAGGAGAAGCGCCGCGCGCTGGGCGGCGAGTTCCTCGCGGTCGACGCACCGATCGTGCACCTGGGCGAGGTGAAGAGCCTGCGCGCCGAGCTGGGCAAGGCGCAGCGCAACACGCGTCTACTCGAGCTCGCGCTCTCCGAGAACCCGGCCGACGGCGACCTCGCGGGCTACCTCGCGGTCGAGTACACGCGCACCAACCGCTGGCAGGAGGCCGAGGCGCTCGCCGCGCGCACGCTGCCGCTGTTCCTCGCCGAGCTCGACCGGCTGCCCAAGGAGGCGCTCAAGCTCTCGCCCATCGCGCTCGCGGGCGTGCTCGCGACGGCGCAGTTGCGGCGCGGTGTGCCCGCGGAAGCGCTGCGCAGCGTGCGCGAGGCCGCAGCGCGCTGCAGCGAGCCGCATCCCAACCTGATCTACCTCGAAGGCGCAGCGCAGGCGCGCCTGGGCGAACTCGAGGCCGCGGAAGCGTGCATGCGCGCGTGTCTCGCGCTCGACGGCAAGCGTTTCACGATCCCGGTCAACCACGGCATGACCGGCGCCGCGGCGAAGCTCCAGCTGGCGAACGTGCTGATCGCCGCGGGGCGCGCGGCCGAGGCGCTGCCGCTGCTCGAGGGGCTCGACGGCAAGTACGCGCAGCCCGCTGCGCTCGCGCGCGCCGAGGCGATCGCGCTCGAGGGCCGCGTGCCAGAGGCGCTGGCGCTCCTGCGCGAGCTCTCGAAGAACCGCGAGCCGGGCGCACCGCTCGCCGCGGACCTCGTGGCGCTGCTCTCATGGACGATGGCGCGGGTCGGGATGCCCGACCCGCGCCTCGTGGATGCGCTCTCGAAGATGCCGCCGAGCAGCTGGTACGAACCGCGGCGGCGCGAGCTCGCGCGCGGCTAGACCGCGCGCGGCCGCTCCTCGATCAGAAGCTCCAGCCGACGCCGAGCATCACCAGGTTGTCCTGGCGCTTGGCACCGCTGGCCGGCGTGTTGTTCCACTGGTAGAGCCACTCGAGCTGCGCGAACATCGTGCTCGTGAGGTTCATGCGGCCCTTGGTGTCGACGCGCGCGGTGACGTCGTCGGAGTTCTTCAGGCTGGGGAAGATCTCGCCGATCTGGCCGAGCGAGTACTTCTCGTTGGGCTTGTAGTCCCAGGTGTAGGCACCGCGGGCAGCCACGAAGTCCTTGTCGTTGGTGCTGTCCTTGTACTTCTCGTTCACGTACGAGAGACCCAGTTCGCCCGAGAGCTTCCAGGTCGGCGTGTCCTCGAACTGGTAGCCCAGACCGGCACCGATCGTGGTGCGCAGGTCGAGCGTCGACTTGTAGTCGTTCTCGCCGCTCGCCTGAACGAGGCCGTACATCTTCTTCGAGAAGAAGTAGTCGTACTTGGCGCGCAACTGGGTCTTGCGGTCGGTCAGCACGCCGCTCTCGTCGGAGTAGGCCCACAGGAAGCCCAGCGTGGTGCGGTCCTGCTCGCGACGGTACTCGGCGTCGGCGTTGGCCGAGCCGGTCTTGCGACGCGTGTTGCCGTCGGAGTAGCTCACGCCGAGCGACACCGAACCGGTCCACTTGGGCTCGACGGCGGCGGGCGCGGGCGTCTGGATGGGAGCAGGGGTCGGTTCGACGAAGTTCGGCGCCAGGGCGGCGAGGAGGAGTGCGATCATGGGGGCTCGACGGGGTCGGGACTGTGAATCCGGAAAACGGGCCGAAGGTTGTACCCGCAGACGCGTCGAGATTCCAGGTCCTCAGGGGCGCCAGTGATCTGCGGCAGCAGCCTCGAGCGCGCGCACCGGAGCGAGGTGCGACTCCTCCGCGCGACCCCACATGAAGGCTCCGCCATCTCCGGGGACGAAGCACTGTTTGCCAGCCTCCAGGGGCAGGTCCTTGTCCTGGGTACCCTTCCGCAAGAGGCCGATTTTCCCGGCCAATCCGCAGATGCACACGCCCGTCGGCGTCGTGTCGATCGCGAACGCGGTCCCCGTGACGTGCAACACGGCCGCGCCACTCGAGAGGCTCAATTCGTGTCCGTGGAAGCCCGGCCCGGTGACGACGCGCAGCGCTTCGCCGCTCACGCCAAGGCGGTAGGCATCGACGCCGCCCGTCGAACCGAAGGCCGCGAAATCCACGCGCGCAGCATCGGGCAACTCGATCGCGTACTGGTCGCGGTAGCACAGGCGCACGCTTCCGCCCTCCGCGGTGACAGAGCGCGCGTCGGTGAGCTTCGCCGCGAGCGCCTCGCCGTCGCGGATCGACACGCGCTCGCCATCGATGCGCAGTGCGGTCGCATCCGATCCGGGCAGCACCTGCCAGTGCCGGGGCGCGGGCTTGGCGAGGTACAGCAGCGCGACGACGCACGCGGCGGCCGCGAGCGCGACCCAGACCTTCCAGCTCGTGCGCGGCCCGCTCGTGCTGCGCACGCGCTCGTCGGGCATCACGTCCACCGGCGGCGCGGCGGCCGCACCCGCGAGGAAGCGCTCGCGCACCCGCGAGCGGTATTCCAGCCGCGGGGCGCGGTCGGCGACGCCCTCGAGCAGGCGCTCGATCTCGGACTCGCGCTGCGGGTCGTTCACGCCGCACCTCCGCCGGCGATGCCGGCCGAATGGCGTCCAAGACGCACGCGCAGCTCCTCGAGCGCGCGCGAATAGCGCTTGCGCACCGCGGTCTCGTTGCGCGCGATCATGCGCGCGATCTCCTCGAAGGAGAGCCCCTCGCGGTAGCGCAGCACGAGCGTCGTGCGCAGGCTCTCGGGCAGTTCGTCGATCGCGGCCGAGAGCGTGGCCGAGAGTTCGGCCTGTTCGAGAGCGGGCAGGGGGCCGGCTTCGCGCGAGGCCGGATCCGGACGTGCATCCTCCTCGTCCAGGCTCGCACCATCGAGCGGATCGACGCGGCGGCTGGCGCGCCAGTGGTCGCGCACCTGGTTGGTGGCGATCGTGAAGACCCAGAGCGAGAGCGGCCGAGCGGGGTCGTAACCGTCGATCGAGCGCTGGATCGAGAGGAAGACCTCCTGCGTCACGTCCTCCGCCTGCGAATCGTCGCCGAGCATGCGCCTCACGTACCCGTACACCCGATCGAAATAGGCCTCGTAGAACGTCTCCAACGCCGAGCGATCGCGCTGGCGCAGCCGCTCGCGGAGCTCTCGAGGCAACTGGATCGCGCCGCCTTCCGAGCGTGCGGGCGTTCCGGGCTGCCGGTGGTGATCGCGGGTCGGTTCGATGGCGGGTACGACGGTCCGGCGGGACTGTGACCGTCTTTCCGAGGCTAGCAGGACGCGCGCTCGCGGTCGACAACCGCCGGCTTTCGCCGGTGGCTCAGGCCCAGAGCATGAGGTCCGCCAGTGCCAGGTCGTTGGGGCCTTCCGGCCGCGGCCGCAGGCGGATGCCGTAGGCGAAGGAACCGGAGCGCTGCATGCGGTGCCCGGCTTCGAGCACCAGTATGCCCGCGCCCTCGCGCCCGACGGGCACGAGCGGCACGAAGATCGGGTTGAGCAGCTCGCCCTCGCCGTTCTTGTGGCCGAGCACCAGCTCGGCCGAGAGGTCGCGCTCGTGCAGCGCGCCGAGTTCGACCTCGACGCGCGACGAGACCGTGTCCCCCACGCGCACCTCCGAGAGACCCGACATGTGCGCCGCGCGCACCTTGACCGAGGCGAAGCCCTTGCGGATGCGCGCCTGGCGCGTCGCCTGTGCGTGCACGCGCGCGAAGCGCTCGGCCGTCAGCGTGTGCCAGGCGGCCGCCAGCGGGGCGTAGGCGCGCTCGGTGTATTCCTCGACCATGCGGTCGGTGTTGAAGACCGTCGGCACGCTCTCGAGGCTGTGCGCGATGCGCTCGAGCCAGCCCGACGGCAGACCGCCCGCGCGCTCGTGGAAGAGCGGCAGCACCTCGTCCTCGAGCAGACGGTAGAGATTGTCGCTGTCGAGCTCGTCCTGCAGCGCCTGGTCGGGATAGACGCGTCCCCCGCCGATCGACCAGCCGTTGCGGCCGTCGGCGGCCTCAGGCCACCAGCCGTCGAGGATCGACACGTTGAGGCCGCCGTTCGCCGCGACCTTCATGCCCGAGGTGCCGCTCGCCTCGAGCGGGCGGATCGGGTTGTTGAGCCACACGTCGACACCCTGCACGAGCGCGCGCGCCATCTCGATGTCGTACTCCTCGACGAAGAACACGCGGCCGACGAATTCGTCGCGGCGCGTCAGGGCGACGACCTGCTTGAGCAGCTCCTGGCCGAGCTTGTCGGCCGGATGCGCCTTGCCCGAAAACACGATGCGCAGCGGCCGCTTCGCGTTCTCGAACAGCCGCCGCAGGCGCTCGAGGTCGCGGAAGAGCAGGCTGGCGCGCTTGTAGGGCGCGAAACGCCGCGCGAAGCCGATCCACAGCGCCGCGCCTCCGCCGTTGTCGTCCAGGCCGGCGAGCGTGCGATTGAGCAGCGAGGGGCTGTCGTGACGCGAGACGAAGCTGCGCTCGATCGAATCGCGCAGGTGCGCGAGCAGGCGCACCTTGGCGACGCGCTTGAAGTCCCACAGCGCCTTGGGCTCGAGCGTCTGCGCGCGGCGCTCGTAGTCCGCGGCCACCAGCGGCCGATCGGACGCGCCGAGCAGCTTGCGCAGCAGCGGATCGACCCAGGTCGAGAGGTGCACGCCGTTGGTGATCGAGTGCACCGGCACCTCGCACTCCAGGTGCCGCGGCCAGAACGGGTGCAGCAGCTTGCGGCTGACCTCGCCGTGCAGCTTGCTGACGCCGTTGACCCAGCCCGCGAAGTTCATCGCCAGGTAGGTCATGTTGAAATCGCCCTTGTCCCCCTCGCCCTGCCCGAGCGCGTAGAAGCGCTCCCAGGGCACGCCGACCCAGCTCGGCGCGTCGGAGAAGTAGCGCCGCATCAGGTCCTCGGCGAAGCGGTCGTGTCCCGCGGGCACCGGCGTGTGCGTGGTGAAGACCGTGGTCGAGCGCACGAGCACGCGCGCCTCGTCGAAGGACAGGCCGTACTCGCGCACGAGGCGCGAGACGCGCTCGACGGCGAGGAACGCGGCGTGGCCTTCGTTGATGTGGAACACCGCGGGGAAGATGCCCAGCTGCGAGAGCAGGCGCTTGCCGCCGCGGCCGAGCACGATCTCCTGGCGCAGCCGGTTCTCGTGGTCGCCGCCGTAGAGCGTGCGCGTGATGTCGCGGTCCTCGGGCCGGTTCTCGGGCACGTTGGTGTCGAGCAGGTAGAGCGTCACGCGCCCGACCGCGACCTTCCACGCGCGCAGCACCAGCTCGGAGCTCGGCAGCTGCAGCCGGATCTCCAGCGGACGCTGGTTCTCTCCAAGCACCGGTTCGAGCGGCAGGTTGCGCGGGTCGTTCTCGATCTCGCCGTGCAGCTGCTCGCCCGAGGAGGTGAGCGACTGCTGGAAGTAGCCGAAGCGGTAGAACAGGCTCACGCCGAGGAGCGGCAGCCCCAGGTCGCTGGCGGACTTGAGGTGGTCGCCGGCGAGGATGCCCAGGCCGCCCGAGTAGATGCGCAGCGACTCGTGCACGCCGAACTCGGCCGAGAAGTACGCCACGGGATGGCGCTCGTCGAGCTTCGCGCCCGGCCCGATCTCTCGCGCGCGCCCCGCGCTCTCCATGTAGGCGTCGAAGCGCGCGAGCACCGACTGCAGGCGCTTCACGTACGCGGGATCCGCGGCGCGCGCCTTGACGTCCTCGGGGTAGATCTGGCGCAGGAAGAGCACCGGGTTGTGGCGCGAGAGGTCCCACTTGGCGGGGAACAGCTCGCGGAAGAGAGCCGTCGCTTCGGGATCCCAGCACCACCAGTAGTTGCGGGCGAGGCGCTCGAGTCCGGTGAGCTCCTGCGGCAGCGAGGTCGCGACGTCGAAGCGCCGCAGGTGCGGCCGCGAGGTGTGCGGCGCGGGGTTGGCCGGCACCGCGATGCGCGGACGGAACGCAGTCTGCGCGAGTCCCCCCGGACGCGTGAGCGCGGCGCTGCGCGCGAGCGAGAAGGCCTCCTCGTAGGGCACGATCAGGTCCGACCAGGCCGTCAACTGCGCCGTGCGGCGGCAGATGCGCACGCGGTCCGCGCGCTCGCGGTGCTCGGCCAGCGCGGTCTCCAGGCGCGCGGCGAGCTCGCCCGCGGCGACCGACTGCTCGACACCCACGCGCGGCAGCAACCACACGCCGTCCTCGGGTGCGAGATGGTTCTCCTGCGCCCAGCGGCCAAAGCCCGCGCAGTCGGTGGTGACGGTGGGCACGCCGACCGCGAGGCTTTCCTCGGGCGTGTAGCCCCAGGGCTCGTAGAAGGACGGGAAGCACGAGAGCTCCATCGCGCGCAGCACCGCCTCGTAGGGCAGGCGCAGGAAGCCGTCGTCCTCGTGCAGGTAGATCGGGATCTGGATCAGCTTGACGCGCGCGCCCAGGCGGTTGTCCAGGCCGAGCTTCTTGGCGTACTGCTCGACCGGATCGCGCTCGCCGTCGAAGAGGTGGTGCGTGCAGATCCCCAGCGGCTTCGTGATCGCTTCGAGCGGCTGTTCGAGGCGCTCGAGCAGCTCGCTGCGCACGCCCGAGTTGCCGGCCGGCACGAGCACGAAGAGGATCATCCTGCGGCCGGCCCGCTTCTCCAGCTGAGCGAGCGCCTCGAGCAGGAGATCGATGCCCTTGTTGTGGAACTCATAGCGACCGGAAATGCACAGCAGGGCCGCATCGGATGCGTCTTCGCCCAGGAAACGCCGCGCCAGATCGCGCAGGCGCGCTTCGGCCTCCTCCGCGCCCGCGCTGCCGGCGATCTCGTCGATCACGTTCAGATCGATGCCGTTGGGCAGGAGCGGCGAAGCGCGGCGGTGGAAGAAGAGCTCGGCCTCGTCGGCAGTGATGCCACTGACCGTGGTGAACACGTCGGCCTCGCGCGCGCAGACACTCTCCATCGAGTGCTTGGCCTTGATGTTGTGCGCCTCGGCGGCCGCCTCGGGACTGCGGCCCGCGAGCCCCTCGGCCGGCGAGAGCCCGCCCGAGGAGATCGAGCGGCCGAGCATGGTCGCGTGCGTGGTGAAGACGGTGCCGATCGACGGCTCCTTCTCCTTCAGGTAGAGCAGGCCCGCGCCCGTCATCCACTCGTGGAACTGCGCCACCGCGTGTCCGCGGCGCGGCGCGACGTGCTCCTCGTGCCACTGCTCGATCACCATCGCGGCTGCGTGGCCGAAGAGCACCGGCTCGACGTAGTCCCACTCGCCCGAGAGCGAGTCGACGAGGAAGCGCTCCCACAACCCGGCGAGAATGCCGTCCTTCTTCGCGTACAGGCCCGAGAACTCGACCAGGATCGTGCGCGGGCTGCCGGGGATCTTCCAGCGCCCGACGCGCACCGGCACGCCGAGCGCGCGGCAGCGCTCGCTGAAACCCTCGAAGCCGCTCTCCTCCTCGAAGGCCTGCGGCGCCTGTCCGCCCGAGAGCAGCCACGGCCCGATGCACAGGTAGTCGTCGCCGAGCTTTGCGACCAGCGTCTTGGCCTTGGTCGAGACGACGGTGTGGATGCCGCCGACCTTGTTGCAGACCTCCCAGCTGACCTCGAAGAGCGTGTACGGTGCGTGCAACTCAGCCACGCTTCCTGCCTTTGGCGCGCGTGCGCGGCGCGGGCTTCGAGGCCGTCTCGATGCGGCGCGCGAGATCGTCGATCACGTTCATGAAGGCTACGAAGGCGTCGTGAGGAGTGGCGTAGGGGCTGAAGTACTTGTGTACATCGCCGTCGGAGAAGAACTTGGTGCACATGTAGTAGAGGTGGTCCGAGGTCGTGAGCCGCCGCCAGCGCTGGCGCAGCTCCACCTCTGCCGCGGGCATCTTTCGGACGGCGGGGGCCAAGGACCACAGCGCTTCGTTCGCGGCGCGCTGCATCGGGTTCCCCAGCCAGGCCGAGAGGTCCCGCTCGGCGTCCGCCCACGATACCGGACGCGGGATCGGGATTCGCCCCGCAACCTCGCGCGCCGCAGCGACTTCCGATGGTGTGGAAAAACGCACGCCGGGCTGCGCCAGCAGCTCATCGGGCAGCCGTTCCATGAAACGGAAGATGCCCGTGTCTGCCCATTGGTGCTCCCCGAAGGTCTCGTAGTCCATGAAGAGACCGACGAAGTCCTCGCCTTGCGGCAGCTCGCCCACCCAGCGCGCGAAGCGCTCGGCCGGCAGCGGATACTCCTCCCAGGAGCGGTTCGAGAAGCGGAAGGCGATGTCGTCGGAGAGCTTGTAGTCGCGCAGCAGCAGCTTGAGCTTCGCGCAGCCCTCCGGACGCCAGAGCGAGTGCGCGCTGCGGCCCTCGAGCAGGTACTCGGTGCCCTCGCCGAGCAGCACATCGAAGCCGAGTTCCTCGACCAGCTCGGCAATGCGCTGCGAGATCACCAGCTCGGTGTTGCGGAAGGCGGTCGGCGCACGGCCGCACAGCTGCGTGATGCGCGCGCGCTGCGCGGCGACCTGCTCGCGGAACTCCTGCTCGTCGAAGAGCGCCGCGAGCGAGTGCATCGAGGTCTCGCACAGGAACTCGACGCAGCCGGTCGCGGCCAGCGCGCGGAAGCTCTCGAGCACCTCGGGCACCCAGCTCTCGAACTGCTCCAGCGCGCAGCCGCTGATCGAATACGAGCAGCGGAAGCGGCCCGCGTGGCGCTGGACGAGCTCCAGGATCAGCGCGTTCATCGGCAGGTAGCACTTCTCG
>JADJLZ010000017.1 GCA_016709875.1 Planctomycetota bacterium
GCAGCTCCATCGAAGCCGCCCGGCCCCGTGGTCCTCTTCATCGCGCTCGCTTTCGTCGCTCAGGCCGTGGGCGGGAGTGGTCCCGGGACGTGGAGCTAGCTTCATAGTCCTTCCTTGTGGTGTGGAGGGTCAGCCCAGTGGTACCCCCCTCCTACCACTGGGGCGGCGCAGAAAGCACGACCTCGCGTGGAGGCCAGCCTTCTCATCCCCCCATCTACGCCTCCGTGTTTCTCGATCACGGCCAGCTCAGCCTTCCATACAGGCGGCCTGCGGATTAACGCCGCCGGCACGTTACGCCCAACGCGGATGTCGCTTCTTGACGAAGGAGGCTCGAGCACCGCCCGGTCGATCTTTAACCCGGCGAAGTCGGTCACGCCCGCGTCAGGCTTGCGCGCTGCTTCTGCATGATCGACATCGTGACCTCGACCCCAGATAGTCGAGCGTCAGGCGGTCGAAGCAGGCCTTCCGCGCACGAGGCGGATCGGCCGAGGGGGGCCGAGTCGCCCCTGGAATCCCCTGGCAGGTGGCGATCAAGACGGGTTCGCGCTTCTTCATCAGGAGCGAAGAGAGGGAAAGCGGAAGCGCGGGCGCCGGAACATCGAGCACTCTCCGCAGGAGGCCCTCTGCGAGCAGCAAGCGAAGATCGTCCCGTCCGCGCCGTTGGCGCGCCGGAGCCTCCTTTGAAGCTATACGCCGCCTTACTTGCCCTGTACTGCAGTGCCTGTGCGCCGCCCGCACCTGCCGAAGCCCACCTGTACGCCTGCTGGTCGACGATCAGGAGGCCGCCTTCCTGATCCACGGGTGCTCTCCGTCAAGCGACGAACAGGCACTTTTCACGAGATCCCGCTCGAAGCAAACCTGCGATCCGAGACGGACCGCCCGCGAGATCGCGCTCGATGCTCCGGCGGCTTGCGCCTCGCAACGGCGCGATCCCCTGAAGCGTTAATAGTGGCGACGGGTTCATTCACATTCCAGCAACGCGCCCAGGCAGGCCGCACACCTTTGCCCCCTGCACTCAGCGCAACAACGTTGCGCGCAAGCTGAACCAGCCTTCGCGCGAGCTCGCGCGAAGCTCGACCAGTGGGCGAAGTAATCGCATGGGCGCATGGGCAACTTCTTACGCGCTTCCCGTTGACCAACACGGGTACACCCAGGCGCTCTGGTTCATGGACCTTTACGGCCCGGCGGCGGACGCCGCTTGGGCGCAGCTAGGCTCAGGCGCGAGACCGCTTCACGTTCGAGATCGAGCGCGAGCGCGAGAGCGTTGCGACGCGCGAGCTGATGGAAATTCCCGGCGGCGCAAGGCTGCTGCCGGAAGCGCGCCGGCGGGCGGTCGCGTGCACCGACTCGACCTCGCGCCCTGGAGGTGGCTCGGGCAGGCGGGAACCTCTTTCGTGCCACGCGCCACGTACATTTCCGATGTAATGCCGGGTTCGTTCGAGGCCGGGCCGGCGCTGCCTCTGGGCTGGCACGCACGCATCTGCGTACGCACGAGGCGCCGTACCAGCCGAACGCTCGCATTGGGACTGCGCTGAACTGCTGAGGACCCAGCTCGCTTTTACCTCGAGCGTGGGGAGGTCGATTGAACGTGCTCGTCGCGGGGCGCTGCCGAGCACGGTCGCGTCGCGGTGAAGAAAAGAAGAAGGCAGACGCAGTACCAGCGGTATGCTGACCGGCTGCGGAGATCTTGGCTCGAGCGCCGCGGGGCGAGGCCGAGATCGGCGGGTCGCCGGCGCCCAGCGCCGTCTTGCCGCCAGCGACGGCACGATCTTAACCAGCGTAGAGCGCCCAGGCGTACCGCCGACGCAGCGCACGCCACAATAGAACCGTGCCCGCTCGGCAGGATCGCGTTGCCCTGCGGGCGACGCTCGTCGCGGTCGGCTTTTCGTCGCTCGCGCTGAGGTGCGAAAGCGTGTCACGGCGCGACCTGGTGCCCCCGAGCCCGGCGGTCGCACCGCCCGTCGCCCGGAACTCCCCTCGCCGGCGCGATTCGTCGCTGGGCGGATTGGCGCAGGAGCGAGGCGCTCCGCCCAGCAGGCCCACGCTGGCAGGCGATCTCGAACGGCACCTCGACGTTGCGCAGCACCTGGATCGATCGCCGGTCTCCTCGAAGGCGACAGGATGTCGCGTCGAGGTCGTTGTCCCGATGTCGACCAGCGCCGCGCAGGAGGAATTGGGAGGCGTTGAAGCTCTGGTCGAACACGAGGAGACTGGCATGGTTGTTGACGCCAGACCTCGAAGAAGATGCCCGCCAGAAGCAGGGCAGCCCAGTCGGTTATCGCCGTCGCCGTCATCCGGGTCTGCGCGCGCCGGAGTCAGTCGCGACCGTATGCGGAAGCCGCCAAGGGACGACCTGCAGGGCCTGCGGCATGCCATCGCCATTGCCGAAGCGAGCAGCACCGAGGCGTTGAAAAAAACCCGCCGTTGGCGCAGGAGACTGACCGGAAGCACACCGTCGCCACCGTTTCGATCGCCAGCGCCCCCACACGCCGCCGCCCGCATTCGGACTGGCTGCATCTGAAGTCCTCCGGCGCCATTATTCAGATGCGATCTGACCGAACTCACCGTGCGCCCGGCAAGATCCATCAGCCCGTCGTTATTCATCGCCCCGGCACGCACGCAGGCGCGTACTCGCCCGCTGCCGCCGCCCTCGAAAGGTCAGCGGCGCTTTCCGAAGTTACCATACCCGTTGTTTGTGGATCGCACGCACACGTTATCCGTGCTGCGGTGTTCACGACGTGGCGATGTCGGAAGAGTCGCCGTCGCCGTCCACGTCGAAACTGGCGCCAGACTGTCCTGAGCGCTGCCGACGCTCCAGTCATCGGTATAACGCAGGCCGAACGTGCCGTCGCCGTTCCGGGGCAGCGCAAAGGATGTCCATGCCGGCCGTGTTGCAGGTGGCAAGAAGGATCGATCTTCACCGTCATATCGCCGATATCCCGCCAGATCATTGGGGCGCTGGGCGTCAGGGGCCGGCCGGAAGTAAAGTCAGCAGCGTGCGGAAGAGAGCAGGAACAGCCCGGTACCGTCAGCGCAGTTCACGAACGACGCGCATCCCCGCTAGAGTTCTCGCACACCCCACCGATATCGGCGAAGCCATCACCGCCGTTGAAGTCCGAGTCTGCCCACCACCGCCAGGAGCCGTAGCGGGAACGCTCAGGATCATGCGCGCGTGTGATCATCGTCGATAGCCTGGAAGCTGCGCAGCGCGCTGCCCGCGCGGATGCCACGGAAGGACGACCAGGACACAGCCGCCTTGGCTGGAAAGGCCATCCGGGAGCCCGCACCGCGGAGAAGCGGTCGGGTTCGGCCGCGGGACGATCTCTCGCTACCCGCGACGAAGAGGCTTAGCAGTGGGCGTGACGCGCAGGCGTTGGTTACCGTTCTCGGAGAAGAGGCGTCAGCGCGCCAGGCGATCGCGCCAATGACGCTGCCGAAGAGGTGCAGGTGCACGCGGCGCGTTGGCGCTGGCCGGGTCGAGGGTTCAGCGCGCGATCGAAGTCGACTCTGACGCCTGCCCGGGCAGGACGTTCTGCATCCGCATTCATCGTGGGCGAGAGGCTGACGTTCAGCATCTGCGCCTTACCTTTACCCCACCTGCGCGGGAACAGGATCTGAACAGGGTTACGAACAGGGCAGTGCACGCATGGGGAAATCTCCTCGTCGGCCCGCGCGCACCCGGGCCAGTTGGCTTATACCAGGGGCCGGAATCGGGTGCTGGGGGACGCTTTGGGGGCGGCGGCGGCGGACTAGGCCGTCGCGAAGGCGCGCGCACGGGTTCGCGCGTGGCGAGCCGGAGCCCGGTGCGTGGGCCTGGCTCAGCACCGTCGGGCAGCCCTCGCCACGCGCCCGGGCAGCAGGCGCTCGTGCTCATCACCACGCTCTGCGGAGCGACCACTACTGGGATCCTGCGCAGCGGCGGAGGGCAAGACCTGGGTGGTGTCCGAAGCCGACGGGGAAGAGGGTGCCGTGTGGGAATCGAAGCGCCGGGGTCCGGGAGTCGAACCCTGCCGCCCGGAATCGAAGAGCTATACCTTGTTGGTTCAGAAGGTGAGCCTGCGCCTGAGATAGAGGGACAACGCTCGCCCTCGCCGCCAAGCCCTCGCCGCCCGACGCGCACGAGCTGGGCCGAGCCGGGCCGAGCTGATCGAGCGGGTGTTCGAGATCGACGTGCGATCTGCCCGCACTGCGGCAGGGCCCGGCAAGCTACGCCCACAAAGAAGGGAAGGTCGCGGAAGTGCGCGCCGACGCGCTGCACGACGAGGTGAAGGCGGCGCGGCTCTCCGACGACGACACGGGCAAGGCCGTGCCTGCGCGCTACAGCCAGGACTGGGCTGCGGACGAGGACGACTCCGACAGGAGACTTGCGCAGAAGCCGCGCCCGAAGTGAGCTCCGAAGGCTGGCTCCGTCGTCTCCGCGCCGCGCGGCGCGGCGTAGTACCGTGCGCCGCGGCGCCCATCGCCCTACGCTCGATCTCATTCGCCTCACGCTCTCGCTCTTTCGGCTTGCGGGCCTGCTGCGCCGTCGCTGCGACGCCCGCCGCCCAGTCCGGTGCTCCGCGCTCCCCCTGGCCTCCTTCCCAAGGGTCGCGACGAACCTCCTGACAAGGCCATCGGCGCGTCTTCCAGGAGCAAGGGCACGTACTGGTTCGGCAGCCACCCTGGGGGAGCACGCGGCCTCTACTGCGGCGATGCGACGGCCTTTGCGCACTTACGACCGCATCCGGACTCTGCGGCGACGCGATCGGCACGCTCCAGGAAGACAAGTCGGGCAGGCTCCATCGGCACACACGGCGGCATCAGCCGCTTCGACGGGCGCACGTTCTCGACGCTCGCGCTCGACGACTCCGACACGACCCGCGCGGAGTGGAAGCTGAGCCCGACGACCTGTGGTTCCCAGGCGGCCGGGTGACGGCGTGGTCTACCGCTACGACGGCAGGTCGCTGCGCAAGCTGAAGTTCCCGCAGACCGCGGCTGGGGATGCCAATCTCGCCAAGTACCCGCGCTCGAAGTTCCCGAACGCCAAGTACAGCCCCTACGACGTCTACACCGTCTACAAGGACCGCCGCGGCAACGTGTGGTTCGGGACGTCGAGCCTCGGCGCCTGCCGCTACGACGGCAAGTCCTTCGCCTGGCTCTCCGAGGCGGAGCTCGGCTTCGACGAGAAGAACGACCTGTCGTTCGGCACGCGCTCGCTGATCGAGGACCGGGACGGGAAGTTCTGGATCACCGTCACGCGCCAGCGCGCGATTGTATCCGAGCGGATCGGCGGAGCAGGGCGCGGGTGAACTCGGTTGCACGAAGACCGCCGGCCTTGCGCATCGCGGAAAGGCAGGGCGTCGACGAGGACTACACCTCACATCATCTCCATGGCCCGGGACCGAGCCGGCGACCCGTGGATGGCGACCTACGGCGCCGGAGTGTGGCGCTACGACGGGAGAACCTGACGAAGTACTCCGTCCTCGTCGATGGACGGCAAATCACGGTCTTCTCCATCTACTGCGACCGCCAGGGCGGCCTGTGGCTCGGCACGCACGAGCACGGTGCGTTCGGTTCGACGGGAAGTCATTCGAGCAGGCCAGGTTCTGAAGACCGGCGCGCGGCTTCAGCCCTGCACGATCGTGCGGAAGCCGCCGCTCGCCATGCGCTTCATGTCGAAGGGCGGGACCTTGGGCATCTTGTGCTGCGACATCTCCTCGAAGACCTTCTTGTTGACCGCGTTCCGGTGCGCCCGGTTGCGGTACACGACGAACGAGTAGAGCAGCGTCTCCCCGCGCTTCAGCTTCCGCGAGCTTCGTGAAGCCGAGGCCGCAGCCGGGCTGCACCGCGAGGTCGTCGGCGACGCACTCGAAGTACTGCAGCGCGCCGTGCTTCATCCACAGCTTCCGGCCGAGCATCGCCATCTTCTTGTACGAGGCGAGTCGGCGCTGCGGGACAGGGATCACATATCCGTCGACGTAGGTCGTGGCTTGGGCTCCTGGGTGTCGGGCAGAGGATAGTCGATCGATCAGCCGCCCGCGACGCACGCGAGGAAGGCCGGCCCGAGATCCGCGGCCTGCGTTGTCGCCGACGCCCTCGATCGCGCGGAACTCGGCCTCGCTCGCCGGCTTCTTGGCCGCCATCTGCTCCAGCGTCATGTCGTTGAAGATCACGTACCGCGGCACGCCGCGCGCGCGCGCGAGCTCGCGCCGCAGGCGCGCGCAGCCGCTCGAAGAGCGCCTCGTCGACCGGCAGGCGCGCCCTCCTCCGGCTCGAGCGTGCGGCGCGCGCCGCGGCTCGCGCCTGCCGACGCGCTGCGGCGGGAGCGCATACAGCGTCACCTCGCGTGTCCGGCGCAGCACCTCGGCGCCCGTCTGCGAGACGACCAGCGTCGGGTACTGGTCCACCGCGACGCGCAGCAGGTCCTGGCCGATCAACTGGTCGATCCAGGCGCGCACCTCCGCGACCGAGTTCGCGCGCAGGAGGCCATAGGGCGAGATCTGGTCGTGACCGGTGCGGCGCATGTTCTCCGTCGCCGCGCCGCGCAGGATGTCGGTCACGTGCGCGGCGCGGACCTGCACCCCGCCCGGCCCGAGGCGAAGCTGATCGTGGTCAATGATCCCGGCCGCTTGATGAGCGAATCGGGCATCCGCAGCGCTGATCGAGGAGACGGCGCGCTTCGCGAATCTCTGATGTGCTTGCCGTAGAGCCGCACTTTCGGGGAAGGGATCAGCGCACGCCTGCTGGGCAGGCCGCGCTTGCTTCTCCGGCCCTCGCGCGGAGCGTGGTGATCGCCCCTTGGCACCGCCTCCGGACCACACGCGGGAGGCCTCGGTCTCGCAGTGCTCCGCGAATCTTGGCTATCCGATCTTTCCGGCTCCGTGCGCTGCTTCACGTCACGCAGCAGGTCGATTTGGCCTGGACGCCGTGAGCGACGCCCCGCGCTCGAGCGACGCGAGCAGCCAGCCGGTGATCGTCGCCGCGATGAGGTAGAGGCCGACGGTAGTCAGCATCAGCCACTTGCGGCAGGCCGCGCAGGCCGATCGCGTTCCTGGCGGACGGCTTGGTCGTGCGCAAGATCCGGAGACACCTCGGGCTCCCGACCGAGTTCGAGCGCTCGCGCCGGCCCGAGATCCGCCGGAGCACGAGCTGATTGGTAGCTCGCGGCCTCATCCACTTCATCAGCTGGTGCCTTCCAAGGTGCCGGTGGGGGAGAGTTGCCCCGGAAAACCGAGCGGTGCAAGGCTCGCGCCGAGGTCATGCGCCTGGACTTCTATCCCCATCCCTATTTCAGCAGCTTCTCTTTGAACCACTGGACCGCTTTCATCACCCCAGGGCGGAAGGTCTTGTCGTCATGACCGCCGCCTGGGACAACGGCCAATTGATGGTCGACTCCCGCCTTGATCAGGGCTTGATCCAGCGCTTGCGCCTGCTGCAGCGGAACGATCCTGTCCTCGTCGCCGTGAACGATCAGCGTCGGCGGATACTTGGGATTCACATACGTGATCGGCGAGAGCTTTCTGGCGGCGGCCTCGATGTCGCTTCGGGGGCCCTTGGGGTCGATGCCGAGCGCGGGAATGAAGATGGCCATTGAGGATCGTCGGTGAGTACGAATCCGGGTTTGCCCCAGTTGGCCAGGTCGGTTGGGGGAGCGATCGCCGCCACTGCGTTCACGGGGGAATCCGCTGAGCCCGCGATCATGAGCGAGAGATGTGCGCCCGAGCTGATCCCTGACACGCCCACTCGGTTCGAGTCGATCCCGTAGTCGGCGGCATGCGCGTGAACAAACCGGACCGCGGTCCGGACCTCCTCCACGATTTCGTTGACCTTGAACCGGGGCTGCGCGCCATGGACGACCGAGAAGACGGTGAATCCGTTGTCGGCGAAGGCCTTTTCGATGTCGGCCCCGAAGCTCTTGATCATGGAGTGGTCCGATATCCACCCTCCGCTGATCAGGAAGACCACCGCCGCCTGGTTGGGCTTGGCCGGCCTGAGAACGTCCAGCGTGAACGCGGCCCCCGGCCTTCATGTAGATCACGTCCTCGGTCCGGGTTTGAGGCGAGGCCAGGGTGGCGAGGAGGGACAAGAGGAGGATCGGAAGTCGGGGAAACATCGGCACGGTCCAGTTGGGCATGGGCAGGGGGAGTCGCGGCGCACGACGCGCCGGAAAGGGCAGCGCGCCACCCTCAGGCTCGACATCGTACAACCAGATGGTATACTAAACTATATGGTAGTAGACCGATCCAGCCGCCTCGACCGCGTCTTCCATGCCCTGGCCCACCCGGCGCGCCGCGCCATCCTGCGCCAGCTCTCCGTGGGCGAGAGGAACCTGAGCGAGCTCGCTTCCCGCTGCAGATGACCTTTCCGCCGCGAGCAAGCACGTACGCGTGCTCGAGGGGGCGAGGCGCGTCCGGCGCCGCGGCGGTGGACGGCAGCATCTGGGCCGCCTGCAAGCGGCGCCGCTCAGGGACGCCGTGCTCTGGACCGAGCAGTTCCGCCGCCACTGGGAGGCGCGCTTCCAGGCGCTCGACGCGCTCCTCGAGGAGCTGAAGTCCGAGGCGCGCCTTCGCCCTCGTCGCTCCTGAGCGATTCACCAACCATCCCACCCAGCGCCTATCCCAAGGACCCAGTCATGCACCCCACCGGCCTCAAACTCGCCACTCCCACGGAAACCACGATCGTCCTGACGCGCAGCTTCGACGCACCGCGCCGGCTCGTCTGGGAAGCGCTGCTCGTCCCGGACAAGATGCGCCGCTGGATGCTGCCTCCGCCGGGTTGGAGTCTCTCCGTCTGCGAGTGCGATGCGCGTCTGGCGGGCGGCCTGCGGATCGCGTGGAAGAGCGCGGAAGCCGATCCGGCCATGACGCTCTACGGCGTCTTCACCGAGGTGCTCCCGCACGAGCGCATCGTGCACACCGAGATGATGGTGCTCGGTTCGGGTCAGCCGGTGGGCATGCAGGTGGAGGCGCACGAGTTCGCGGAGGAGCGCGGCGTCACCACGCTGCGCATCACGCAGACCTACTCCTCGAAGGACGCGCGCGACGGCGCGCTCTGCTCCGGCATGGACGAGGGCATGGAGGCCTGTTATCTGCGGCTCGATGCGCTGCTCGCCGGGCGCGCGTAGTGCGCGGGCGAGCCCGCCGGCGGAGCTAGTCACGGCCGTAGGTCCTGTGCTTGGACAGGCTCCTGCTCATGCCGTCTCGAACGACGGTCTCCGCTCACTTGACGTCGTCGATGTTCTTCGCCGGGTAGCCGGCAAGGACCACCCGATCCGCAGCCGTTCCGGCCGCCTTGGAAACGGGCGCCGCGAGTCAGTCAAATCGACAATCCAGCATCGCCTTCGAGAACCTCTGTCTCGAGCTGCGGGCGCCCTCCGCTCTCCCACAGTGCAGCCGTGTGCACGACCCGATACCGGATCGGCCCGCCGTCCGCTCGTTCGCTGCGCGCGATGGGGCGTGGGATGCAGACGAACTCGGTGCGCATCTCGGCGGCCGACAAGCGGACCTTCGCGTAACCGTGTCCTCCCATGTCGACGAACTCGAGGTGCGGAGCCAGATCCGGATTGGAGAGCGAGCGTGCGCGTTTCAGGTCGAAGCTGCGTGCGTATTCGAGGCAAGCGCGCACGCCGTGCTTCAGCAGCAAGTTGAAGGTCCACTCCGGCTTCGCTCCGTCCTCCCTGTCGGCAAGAAACAGCGGCCGCAGCGGAGCGTCCTTCGGAAGGTTGTACTCGGAGCCTTCCATCGGCCCGGGGCTGGTGAGAGACCCGCCCACGAAGCTCAAGCCGACGGGCTCGAACTTGCCGGGCGGAAGTTCCGCCGTCGCATATCCGGCCCAGAAGCTGTGACGGTCGCCCGAGACGATCGCGAAGCCCGTGATCTTCGCGTCGCGCACGAGCTGGTAGATCTCGGCGCGCTCTGCGTACGCCGTGCCGTAATCACCGCCACCCAGGGACGCGAACGTGTTCGGCGGCCACGACTCCCGGGTGAGACCCGCGGGAAGGTTCTGCGGGTCGGCGCGCCGATCCAGGTGCCGAGCGAGTTCGCCCAGATCTTCCAGGCCGCTGTCGAGCTCCCGAGCTTGTCCTTGAACCAGGCCTTCTGTTCTGACCCGAGAAGCGTCTGCGGCGGCGCGCTGCGTCGCGGGTTGGGGACCTGCGCAGCGTTGAAGCCGATCTCCGCTGGGGGATTGCCGCCGTTGAAGCCGCGCCCGCCGTCGAGAGCTTGCATCGCAAACTCGGGGAACATGCCCATGAACTCTTCGCGGGCGAGCTTGTCGAGCGAGGGATCGCTGAAGGGGTCCGCGCTCCGATAGCTGTGCTGGTCGGTGAGGATCAGATCCATGTGCTGGCCGTAGCGCAGCGCGCGGTAGCCCTTGAGGCTGTTGATCGCCGCCAGGTTGTTCGGTTCCAGCCCCAGTCCGTTGCGATCGAACTCGGTGATGGGGACGTTTTCCACCGCGGGTGGATCGAAGCGCTCGAGCGACCCGCTCGGCGGAGCGACACGTGCGGGCAGATACTCGAACCAGGCCTGATTCGCCGCGACCTTGACGCTCTGGCCAGGCTGCTCGAACGACCCCGCCTTGACGATGCTCTGCCAACCCTGCCAAGAGAATTCATGGTTGTCCCAGATCGCGACGAACGGCCAGCGCGCGCGCGCGTCCTGCAGGTCCGGATCGGCGAGGTAGCCCTTGTAGATGGCGCGATAGCCTTCGACGGAGAGCGGGATGTGGAAGTTGCCGACTTTCTTGCCGTCCGGGATGCGCGCGACCTCGTAGATCGTGCGGTCGTAGCGCGTCTTCACCTCGTCGGGATACTCGACCACCTCGTAGATGAAATCGCCCAGGTGCAGGATGAACCCGAGTTGCTCGGCGGCGGGAGCGCGTTCATCCTCGTAGATCATCCGGCGATAGGCGTTGAGCTTGCCCTCATTGAGATCCTGACAGCTCACAAAGGCGAAGTTCACCGTGCGCGGATCGTTCGAGAGCGGCGCCGTGAGCGTGCGGCCGACCCGGCTGCCGTTTCCGTCGGGGTCGGTGAACCGGTACCAGTAGGTGCGCGCCGGCTCGAGTCCGGCGATCAGTACGCGCGTGGTCCAGTCCGAAGCGCTCGAGACCGCTGCCTGCGCGTGCGCGATGACTCGGCGGAAGCGCTCGTCCTCGGCGACCTCGACGGTCAGGAGCTCGCGTGTGCCCTTTCGAACGGACGCCTCGTCCACAGAATGACGCTGTGCGGATCGGGATCGCCCGAGGCGACCCCCTGAGGAAACAGCTCCCGCCGCTCGTGCCAGCGGACACTCGAACATCCAGCCGGTCCGGCCCATGCGAGCGAAGCACCGATGGCGGCTGCAGACTTCAGGAAGGATCGGCGGCTTGTGTTCATCGTCTGGGCGTTGGCGCTTCCAAGCGCATGACCTCGCCGCCAGCCTAGCACCGCCAAACAGCGCCGGGCGTTTCCCACGCAGCCCTGACATTGACCCAGCGCTCCCCGCGCCTCGCGCACTTGGGCCGGACTCCGCGCGATCTCGAGGCGCGAGCCGGTGCGGGATTCGCGCACCCCTCGCCGCGCTCCTTCAGGCTTGCACGATCGGCCTGGATCCACATGAGGCCATGCGTGTCATGTCGAAAGGCATGGATTTGGGCGTCTTGCGCTGCGACAGCTCCTGCATGAACTTCCTGTTCACGGCATTCCGGTGCGCCTAGTTTCGGTAGACGATGAACGAGTACCAGACCGTCTCGCCCGGCTTGAGCTTCGCCATCTTCTTGAAGCCTCCGCCGCAGCCGGGCATCCCCTCGATGTCGTCGGCGACGCACTCGAAGTACTGCAGAGCGCCGTGCTTCATCCAGACTTGCTTGCCCCAGGTCGCCATCTTCTTGTACGCCGCGATCTTGGCCTTCGGTGTAGGGATCACGAATCCGTCGACGTAGGTCATGGGGTGGCCTCCTGTGTGCCGTGGAGTAGTTGATTGTCCGATCACGCGCGGCACTGGTCGCGCACACGCGAGGGAGGGAGTCTAGCGAGCGGCGCCGGTACGATGGATCAACGACCGCGCTCGGCTCGGAGGTCGTCGCGCTGAGTTTCCCGTGCCGGCTGAAGGGAACTCTGCTCCGCGCTTGCCGCTGGCGACGCTCGAGGTCCAGGAACTCGGCCGCAGCTACGACGTCGAGGCGTCCTCGGGAACCGTCGTGGAGAAGGAGTCGCGCCTCGAACAACGCGTGCACTTGCACACGACGGGAGGCGGCGCGACCGTGATCGGCGACCAGGTTTCGGTGTCGCCGACTCAGGTTCACGCCCAGACACAGATCACGCGCAAGGATTGTCTCTGGGTGCGCGACGCGGCCGGGCACGAGAGCCTTTGGAACTTCACCAACGCGAACTGGCGGCTGCGCTCGACGGCGCGAGCTGTCCAGCCGGACTCGCGCACGAACAGGCGCAAATCTAGCGCGGGCGATGAGCTTCCCCCCGAATTGCGCCCGGGCTGCGCCATGGGGCTCCGGTTGTGGGAGGTTCCGGCCTGGGTCGGTGCTTGGGTATCCTACGTCCCGCTCCTCCTCCCATGGCCCCGAACTCCCAAGACAACACGAAGTCGAGTTTCGACATGTCCAACCAGATCACGCCCCACTCGAGGTCCGCTTCCCTGCACGCGCGGCTTCGGTCGACGTCGCTGCTCGTTGTCAGCGCTAGCGCGCTCCTCGCCGCGGCATCGGCCCAGAGCACGACGCGCGTCAGTGAGAGCGCCAGCGGAACGCAGGGGAATTTCCAGAGCCTCGACGCGGCGATCTCGGCCGACGGACGCTTCATCGCGTTCCACAGCTCGTCGTCGAATCTCGTTGCCGGTGACACGAACGCCAATACCGACATCTTCGTGCGCGATCGGGTGAGCGGATCGGTGGAGCGCGTGAGCCTCTCGACGGGCGGGCTCCAGGGGAACGGGTGGTGCATCGACACCGCGATCTCGGCCGACGGCCGCTTCGTGGCGTTCAAGAGCAGCTCCACCAACTTCGTGCCCGGCGACACGAACGGCGCCGAGGACATCTTCGTGCGCGATCGCCAACTCGGAACCACGGAGTGCGCGAGCGTGAGCTCTGGCGGTACCCTCGCAGATGGGTACAGCGTCGAAACCTCCATCTCGGGTGACGGCCGCTATGTGGCCTTCACGAGCGTCGCAACGAACCTCGTCGCCGGCGACACGAACGGGAAGTCCGACATCTTCGTCCATGACCGGTCGACTGGGGCGACGGTGCGCGCGAGCGTGTCCACGAGTGGTGTGCAGGGCGCCGAGAACAGCAGCAATCCATCGATCTCGGGCGATGGCCGGTTCGTGACGTTCCAGAGCTACTCCTCGAACCTCGCAGCCCCCGATCCGAACGGCACGGTGCAGGACATCTTCGTGCGCGACCTGCTCCTCGGCACGACGGAGATCCTGAGCGTCGGGAGCTCGGGAGGCGGTGGCGGCATCTATCCTTCGATCTCGGCCGACGGACGGTTCGTGGCCTTTCAGAGTAACTCTGGAGACCTCGTCGCGGGCGACACGAACTTCGGCACGGACGTGTTCGTGCGCGACCGGCAGCTCGGAACGATCGAGCGCGCCAATCTGACGGCCAGCGGGGGACAGGCCAGCAACGGTGGCGACGAGGCGACCATCTCGTACGACGGCCGCTACGTCACCTTCGCGAGCTGGACAGCGGATCTCGTCGCAGGCGATACGAACGGGTGGAAGGACATCTTCGTGCGCGATCGGGTGAACAGCACCACTGTGATCGCCAGCATCCCTGCGGGCGGCGGCACGGCGAACAACTCGAGCAACTTCCCCTCGATCTCGGCGGACGGTCGCTTCGTGGTATTCGAGAGCGGAGCCACGAATCTCGTCGCGGGAGACACGAACAGCTGGGGCGACGTGTTTCTGCGCGATGTCACGGGTCCGCCGCCGCCGCTCGCGTACTGTTTCGGCGACGGCAGCTCTGGCCCGTGCCCGTGCGGCAACAATGGCGCGAGCGGCCGCGGCTGCGAGAACTCCGCCTCCACGGGTGGAGCGCAGCTCAGCGGCCAGGGCAGCGTCTCGCTCGCCAATGATACGCTCGTGCTCACGAGCACCGGCGAACTGCCGAGCGCGCTCAGCATCCTGCTGCAGGGCAGCGCCTCGATCGGCGCCGCCCCGTTCGGAGATGGGCTGCGCTGCGCCGGCGGCGTGCTGAAACGACTCTTCACGCGCAACGCCAGCGGCGGCACGCTCAGCCTGCCCCAGGTCGGCGATCCTGCGATCTCCGCGCGCTCGGCGGCGCTCGGCGACACGCTCAGCGCCGGCGCCGCGCGCGCCTACCAGACCTACTACCGTGATCCGCAGCCCGGGTTTTGCCCCACGCCGCAGGGCAACAGCTGGAACATCTCCTCGGGCGTCTTGGTCGTCTGGGCGCAGTGACGCGGATGGACGGGTCAACTCCTCGTTGACGGGCAGCACGCAGCACTTTGTTCGAGGCCGGGTTGGACTTGATCCAGCTCGGCCTCGCTCGCAGGCACCGCCGCCCGACGCGCACGAGCTGGACCGGAGCGAAGCTCTGAGATGGACGATTTTCACCCCGCGGAGCCGTGAGCCGCTTCCCGCGGCTGTTGGAAACGCCGACGCCCCCGCGTTGGTATAGGATCGCTTGCGATGAATCGGCGCCCGCTGCTCGTATCCCTCGTCCTGGCTGTGCTCATCTTCGGGGGGCTGGGTGCTTGGCTGCTGTTGCGGCACGAGCCTGCGCGCGGCGGCGAGGCTGCGCTCGCGCCCGTCATGTCGAACACGGCAATCGGACTCGACCCGGCCGCGCTCGAGGCCTCCTCCGGCAAGTCCGCGCTCGACACGACCGACGCGCGCACGCAAGCGATCCCGGTCGGTGTGCGCCTCGCCGGCCCCGGGCGCCTCACAGGGCGCGTGATCGAGCGCGAGAGCGGCCTCGGCGTCCCGCACATGCGCGTCGACCTGCTGCCGATGCCGCCCGCGGCGGGCGAGTTCATGGGGCGCATGCTGATGCTCAGCCCCCAGACCTCGCACATGGCGGGGCGCACGAAGCCCATCGCCGTGGCGGAGACCGATGCACGCGGGGCGTTCGCCTTCGAGGGCGTGCGCACGGGCTCGTGGTTCCTCGACACGCGCGGGCCCTATCACGTGCCCGAGATGACCGTGCGCGCACAGGTGCTCGCCTCCGGCGCCGGCGGGCCGATCGACGTCTTCGTGCTGCCCGGCGGGCGCGTGCTGGGCACCGTCTTCGAGCCCGAGGCACGCCCTCGCCGCGCGCGAAGGTCGTGCTCGTGCCTGGGCCGGGGAACTTCCTGACGACGCTGCAGAACGGCGACCACCGCCTGCTCGAGGCGCAGGCGGATGAGCAGGGCGCCTTCGTCTTCGACGGCGTGCCGCCCGGCGACGGCTGGGAGCTCACGGCCAGCGGGGCGCACTTCGCGCTCTCGCACGCGACCGGCCTGCACATCGTCGCCATGCAGGACACGCGCGCCGACGTGCGCACGCGTGTGGGCGGCAAGATCTCCGGCCGCGTGCTCTCTGGCCCCGGCAAGGACGCGACGAGCGGAGACGAGTCCAAGCCGCTGGCCGGTGCGCACCTGGGCGCGATCCCACGCGGCCTGCGCGACCTGCGCTGCCTGGAGGAGATCGTGCTGCAGACGCACTGCGTCAGCGCCAGCGACGGCAGCTTCCTGATGGAGCACGTGCCGCCGGGCGAGATCGACATCGTGGCGCTCGCCTGGGGACACCTGCCCGGGATCGGCTCGCGCGTGAGCTCGGTCGACGCAACGCAGACGGAGGCGGGGGACATCCTGCTCCCGCGCGGGCCGGTGATCTCCGGTCGCGTGGTGGACGCGGAGGGTCAGCCGCTCGCGGGCGTGCGCATGACCTGGGACATCGTCGACTGGAAGAACCTGCAGTTCGACTTCAGCTTCGCGCCGATGTTGGCGCAGGCCGTGAAGGGCCTCGATCTGCCCAAGACCGACGCCGACGGCGTCTTCCATGCCGGCCCAGTCGCGGGCGACGCGCCCTGGAAGATCGACTTCCAGAAGCTCGGCTACGTGGATGCCAGCGCCCGCTTCGACCCGGCGCAGGACGGCGATCCCGCCTCCTCGAACGTGACCGTAGTGATGCACCGCGGCGGGGCGCTCGAGGGCATCGTGATGGACGAACTCGCCGCCGAGCCGGTGACGACGTTCACGATCTCGACCGGTGAGCGCGTGGACTCGGAGGAGGACGCGCCGGGCGGACGCAATCCGTTCAGCGGCGGCACCACTTTCGAGGACGCGGGCGGCCGCTTCCGACTCGACTCGCTTCAGCCGGGGAAGGTGCAACTCACGGTCAGCGCTCCGGGCTACCCCCGAGACCAAGGTCGCGGATGTCGAGGTGACCGAGGGTGCCGTCAAGAAGGGCATGATCGTGCGCCTGCGCCGCGGCGCGACGATCCGCGGCGTCTGCGTGGACCAGGACGGCAAGCCGGTCGCCGGCGCGCAGATCGTCGTCGCGCCCTCGAGCGGCGCCCTGCGCATGGCTCCGGGTGTGCGCGAGGAGAACCGGCGCGCACGCCGTGGCGGCGGCTCGCGCAGAGGTCCCTTCGGTGGCGGCGGCATGCTCGGCGGATCCGACCAGCTCCCGCCCGGACTGCTCGGATTCGCGGCCAACCTGGGCTTGCTCGGCGACCGCATCGCCATCTCGAAGCCGGATGGGCGCTTCGAGATCCTCGGGGCCGAGGCCGGCAGCGTGCGCCTGCAGGCTTCGCAGCGCGACTACGCCTGGGGCAGCTCGGAGGAATTCGAAGTCGTCGCGGGCGCCGTGCGCGGAGGCGTCGTCGTCACCCTGCACCAGGGCGGGGGACTCGAGGGCAACGTCACCGATCGCCACGGTCGCGCGCTGCCGCAGGCGATCGTGGCCGCGTTCTCGCCGGGCGCCTTCGCCGGCAACGGCGCCAACGCGGGCGGACTCTACCAGGGCGAGACCGACGCCAAGGGCGACTACACGATCCGCCGCATCACGCCGGGCAGCTACTTCGTGGTCGTGACGCGCGGCGACGCGGAGCTCAACCCGCTCTCCTTCTTCGGCACGCTCAACTTCGACCTCGTCAGCGTTCCCGACGACGAGCTCATGCGCTACGACCTCGTCGCCAACTCGGCGGGTGGCTGCCGCGTCCACGGCCGCGTGAGCGACGAGGGCCAGCCGGTCACGCGCGGCACGCTGGCCGCGATGCGTTTCGACGGCGACTCCGTGCTCGGCTTCGAAATGAAGGTGGCCTCACTCGATGCGCAGGGCCGCTACGAGTTCGCCGGGCTCGCGCCGGGCGAGTACCAGCTCAGCCTCGACGGTCAGGGCGGGCAGATCCGCCTGCGACTCGACGTGCCCGACGAGCCCGAGCTGCAGCTCGACCTCGAGTTGCCGCACGGAGCGATCGAGGGCAGCGTGCTCGACGAGGCGACCAACGAGCCGGTCCCAGGCGCGGAGGTGCTGCTCGACTCGACCGAGCCGCCGGCCCCGGGCGGAGGCGGCCTGTTCAGCGGCATGGCGGGGCGGCAGAACCGCTCGCAGCGCCGCACGAGCGACGAGCAGGGCAAGTACCGCTTCGATCGACTGCGGACCGACGAGTATCAGCTCATCGTGCGCGGCCCGCGCGATTCCGAGCGTCGCGGGCGTTTCGCCCCCAGCGAGCCGCGCCGCGTGCAAGTGGACGAGCGCCGCACCGAGCGCGGCATCGACCTGCGCCTGCCCGCGGCGCTCTCGCTCAAAGGTGTCGTCAAGGACGGGCAGGGCCTGCCCGTGAAGGGAGCGAGCCTCGTCGCAACCCCCGAGGGCGGCTCGAGCTCGCTCAGCGAGCGTGCGCAGAGCGGCGAGGACGGCAGCTACGAATTGCGCGGTCTGGCTCCGGGCAAGTACACGGTCAGCGCCAGCGCAACCGATTTCGCCGACTATGCGAAGCAGGGCGTCGAGCTGAAGCGCACGGCTGGCGCCACGAACGAGCTCGACGTCGTGCTGCAGAAGGGTGTGCTCGTGCGCGTGCGCGTCGTCGATTCGACCGGGCGGCCGGTCACGGGCGCGTACGCGGAGCTGCGCTCCAAGTCCGGCGCCCCGGCCTCGGAGGCGGGTGCGCAGCGGCGGATCTCGAGCTTCTTCCAGGGCGAGGGCAGCTCGGGCGAGGACGGACGGCTGGAACTCGGCCGCTTCGCTCCCGGGGAGTACCGGCTCGAGGTGCAGCGCGGCGTGGCGAAGGCGAACGTGGATCCGGTCCGGATCGAGGCCGGTCGCGAGGAGCAGGAGTTGCAGGCGGAACTGCCCTGAAGGCTTCCGCGGGCTAGACTGCGCTCGTGGTTCTGCTCTCGATCGCCCTGCTGTGTTTCCAGTCCTCGCTCCTTGCGCGTCCCTTGTATCTCGACGAGGCGCCGCCGGAACTGCGTTCGGCTCGGCACCTGCTGCTCGCGTACAAGGGTGCGCGCATCCCGCCGACGGGGCAGAGTCGCACGCGCGAGCAGGCCGAGGAACTCGGCATCGAGCTCCTCCGGCGCGCGCACGCGGGTGAAGATTTCCTCCAGCTCGCGCGCGAGTACTCGGACTCGCCCAACGCGAAGGAGGGCGGCGTGCTCGGGACCTTCGCGCCCGGGATGCTCGAGCCGCACCTCGACGAGTTCCTCTTCGCCGCGACAACCGGAGCGGTCAGCGACATGATCGAGACGCCCGCGGGCTGGACGATCCTCCAGCGCATCGAGACGGAAGCCGGCGTGCTGCAGATCCAGATCGACGTGAAGGATCCCGGAGGGCGAGGCGCGAGCCCGTGCGCGCGCTGCGCGCAGGTGGTCGGGAAGCTCTCCTCGGGCGGCGACTTCGCCGAGCTGGCGAAGGAGTTCTCCGACGACGCGGAGTCGCGCGCGCGCGGCGGACAGTTCGCGATCTACGAGCGCGGCCCGCGCGACAAGCTGCTCAAGTCTGCCGCGTTCGAGCTCTCGATCGGGGAAGTGTCGCAGCCGATCCGTTCGCCGCTGGGCTACCACATCCTGAAGCGCGTCGCGCCCGGGCCATCGATCCGAAGCTGCGCGAGAACGAGGTGGGTGCGGCTGCGCGCGATCCTGGTGCAGTACGACCTCGCGCAGGGTGCCGACATGGCCCACGCGCCGGACCAGAAGAAGGCGCGCCAGATCGCGGACGCGCTCGCCGTGCGCCTGCACGCGGGCGAGGACATGCTCGAGGTCGCAGCCGAGTTCAACGACGATCCGGGCGGCAAGAAACGCCGCGGAGACCTGGGCTGGATCCACCGCGGCGCGCCGAACATCACGCCGATGCTCCAGCAGGCGGCGCTGTTGCCGATCGGCCAGATCGGCGATCCGCTGCTGACGCCCTTTGGTTACCTGCTCGTGCGGCGCGAGCGCTGAACCGCGCATGCAGCCGCCCGAGGAGCCCCGCGCGCGCGTGGCGGTCGTGATTCCCGCCCTCGACGAGGAGCAGGCGCTCCCCGGAGTGCTCGCCGCGATCCCGCGTCCGCCGGCGAGCGTGGTGGTCGTGGTCGACAACGGCTCGCGCGACCGCACCGCCGAGTGCGCGCGCTGGGGCGCCGTCGTGCTCGTCGAAGCGCGCCGCGGCTACGGGAGCGCGTGCCAGAAAGGTCTCGACTGGCTCTTCGGGCGCGAGCCCGGAGCGCCCCTCTCCGGCCTGGAACGGCGCGGACCTGGTCGTGTTCCTCGACGCCGACGGCTCCGACGTGCCCGCGGAGCTGCCCGCGTTGATCGCGCCCATCCTGCGCGGCGAGGCCGAGGTCGTGATCGGATCGCGCGTGCTCGGAGCTGCGGAGCGCGGCGCGCTCAGCCCGCAGCAGCGCTTCGGCAACGCGCTCGCCTGCCTGCTGATGCGGCTCTTCTTCGGCGCGCGCCACACGGACCTGGGTCCGTTCCGAGCGATCCGCGCCGATGCGCTCGCGCACTTGCGCATGTCCGACCTCGACTACGGTTGGACGGTCGAGCTGCAGCTCAAGGCCGCGGTCGCGCATGCGCGTGCTCGAAGTGCCCGTCCGCTACCGACGCCGCGCGGGAGGCGCGAGCAAGATCTCCGGTTCGCTCCTCGGCAGCGTGCGCGCGGGAATCAAGATCCTCGGCTGGGTGCTCGGTTGGCGCGTCGCGCTCTGGTTCACTTCCCGGAGAATCCCCAGGTTCCCTGGATCCGGGCGTAACGCAGGCTGAAGATGTCGAGGATCCAGTTGAAGCCGCCAAGTCCGGCACGATCAGCACCTTCTCGACCTGCATGTTGGCGAGGTTCGAGTCGGAGGCGTTCTCGCGCGATCTGAAGCGCGGACTTCGGCAGGTCCACCGCCAGCAGCGTCACGGATGCACCCCAGGAGCTGAAGGTGCCTGAGGTCTCCGTCCCGCGCTGGAACGAGAGGGCGGAGCAGCCGCACACGGCGAACAAGGATGCGAGCAGCAGGGCGCGAGCGCGGCGCGGAGCGGGAGCATGCGGGAGACGATGAGCGCTGCGCGCGCCGCGGAGGAAGCTGTGCCCGCAAGCTCCGCTCGCTATGCTCTGCCCGCGGTGAGCGAAACGCGGCGAGAGGAGCTGGAGCGAGCGCTCCTGGAGCACCGGACCGGCTTCGAACAGCGCTTCGGCTCCGGGGCGGGCGTGCGCCTGTGGTCTCTCCCGGGCGCGTCAACCTGATGGGGGCGCACCTGGACTACAACGGCGGCCCGGTGATGCCCACCGCCATCGACCGGGGCACGTTTTTCGCGCTGCGGCCGCGCTCGGACCACCGGGTTCGCTTCGCCTCGACACTCGAGCCGGGTGAGTTCGAGGCCGCGCTGGCGGACCTGCCGGGGCAGCCCGCGCGCCGCTGGTGGGACTACCCGGTGGGGGTCCTGCGCGAGCTTCTCGCCGGGACGGAGCTCCCGGACGTCGCGGGCTTCGATCTGCTCTTCGGGGCAACCTGCCGGTCGGAGCCGGGCTCTCGTCCTCGGCCTCGATCTGCGTCAGGACGGCGCTCGCGATCTCGGACACCTGGGAGCTCAGGCTCGAGCGGCTCGCGCTGGTGCAGGCGGCACTCGCGGCCGAACGCGGCTATGTCGGCGTGCAGTGCGGGATTGGGCGCATGCTCGGTCGGCCTCGCGCGCTCGGGAGCGCTGCTCTGGCTCGACTGCAAGGACCGCTCGAGCGCCTGGATGCCGCTCGACGACCGCTCCGTATGCCATCGCGGTGGCCGACACGCTGGTGCGGCGGGAGCTCGCACAGGTGCTTTTCAACGAGCGCGTGCGGCAAAGCGGTGCGCGCCGGAAACCTTCGCCGGCTCACCGCACCAACCGGGCGCGCACCTGCGCGACATCAGGCTCGCGACGCTCAGAGGCCCGCAGCGCGCAACTCGATCCGCTGCTCGCCAGCCGCGCCGCGCACGTCGTGCGCGAGGTCAGGCTCACTTTCGCCGCGCGCGACGCGCTGGAGCGCGGGAGACCTCCCTGCCTTCGGGGGAGCAGATGACGCGCGCCCGCCAGCCTGCGCGAGGCGCGCTTCGAGGTCAGCGTCACCAACTCGACACGCTCGTCGACTCGGCGACGGCCTGCGCGGGCGACGCGCTGGGTTCGCGCCCGACCAGCGCCGGCTTCACGGCGGCTGCGTGGTCGTGCTCCTGCGGCGCGGGGCGGAGGACGAACTGCGCGAGCAGCTTCGACGCGATTTTCATCTGCGCCCTGGCCGGGCGCCGGTGGTGGGTTCTTCGGGGGCGACGAGGGACCGCGCGAGTCCGGCCTGAAACCGCGCCCTACTTCCGGAAGGGTTGTCGGTCGCGGCTGCCTGGCCCGGTCGAAGAGCAGCGTGCCCGGTCTACTCGACTGGCGACCTCGAGGCTGGCTCGGCTTCTGCAGATCCAGCGCCAGGTGCGGCTTGTTCCCGAAAGGTAGTTGGCCGCGAGCACCAGGGCGCGTCGTCGAGACGTTGTGGCGGTAGTTCTCGAGGTAGCCGAGCTGCTTCTCGAAGTCCTGCGGGTCCCGTGTACACGGCGTAGTATCACGATCGTGTCACCGGCCTCAGGCTCGAGTTCCAGCGCCTGCGCAGCGCCGTCGCGGAGTAGTGGTAGTCGCCCGTGGCGGAGGCGCGTCGAGGGCAGCATGTAGGCACCGCGTCGTCGGGGGCGTACTCGATCGCCTTCGCGTAGTGCGCGACCGCGTCGACGAAGCGCCGCTCGCTGAAAGCGAGGTCACCCAGCGAGACGTACTGCTGCGCCGACGCACCAGCGCCCTGCGCCAGCGCGGGGTCGCGCTTTGCGGCGGGAGGTTCCCGCCCGCGACCTGGCCTCGCCGGCCGGCTGCGCAGGCAGGCCGGGCTGCGCGTCGCTCTCGTGCACGACGATCACCCGCGGCGGCGGGTCGTAGCTGTCGACGTAGATCACGGTCCAGTAACACCGGCGAGCAGCCGAAGTAGTGATAGCCCGGGTAGTTCCAGTACGGGTGCGTGTTCCAGCCGCGGTTCCAGGTGCGCAACCGGCACCCTGACCAGCCCCAGCCCCCAGTTGGGCCCGGAAGTTGCAGCCGTTGTTCCACCACCACCAGCTGCCGGACCTGAGTGGTAACGCCACGTGTTGTAGGGGCTTCCGTAGCCGTGAGTGTATGGGTCCCACCAGATCAAGCCGGAGCCGCCACCGCAGGTCGCAAGCTCGCGCCGGTCGCGATCCGCAGCAGGAGGTCGGTCGCGACTGCGGCGACTCGCCCGTCCGCATCTTGCCGGGCGAGCGCCGGGTCCTCGATCCAGCCGCTCGAAGCGCTCGCTGGCGTGCTCGTACTGCTGCTTGCGCAGTTCGTT
>JADJLZ010000018.1 GCA_016709875.1 Planctomycetota bacterium
CCGCCGCTGGGGATCGTCGGGACCTGAAACGCGCGCGAATCAGTTGAGCGTGAAGGCCGCGGTCACGAAGTCCTGGTCGTGGCCGTTGGAGCTCTGCCCGATCAGGCACAGGCGACCATTGGGACGCGTCGCAAGGCAACGCGTGATCGCTCCGACCGTGAAGGGCGCGCCCGCGCTGCGCGTCGCGACGACGTTGCCCGCGAGGTCGTACACCGCCGCCGCGAGCTGTCCCGCGCTGAAGCTCGTCGTCCCGCCGACGGCGAGGTGGGCACCGAGCATGCGCACGTCGAGCGCGACCGGGCTGGCCCAGCCGCTGCCGGCGAAGGGCACGTTCCAGCGCAGGTTTCCAGCGGGGTCGTAGCTGATCACACTCGGACCGGTGACCTCGTAGACGTTGCCCGTCGCGTCGCAGGTGATCGCGTCGCCGCCCGAGAGCCCGGGCGCGAGCGTGCGGCTCCAGAGCAGCGTCCCGTTCGTGGTGTAGCGCTGTGTCTTGCCGAACTCCTGTCCCGCGACGAAGTCGTGGCCGGTGACCAAGATGTCGTCGTTGGGCGCGAGCACCAGCGCACTGGCGTAGTCGGGCGCCGTGCCGGCACTCCCCGCGCGCTGCGTCCAGAGCACGACACCGTTCGGGCTCCACTTCTGGATCAACCAGTCGTAGTTGGTCCCGATCGGCGCGGTGATCGTCTGGCCGAGCAGGGCGATGTTGCCCTGCGAGTCGAGCTGGATGTCGAGCGGGTAGTCCGTCCCCCCTCCGCCGTGCCAGTTCTGCTCCCAGACGAGAGCACCCAGCGCGTCGAACTTGAGCATCACGACGTCGGTGACGTTGGTCGTGTAGTAGCTGCTCGCGGCGACGTAGACCTCGCCCGCGGGCGTGACCACGAGATCGGAGCAGCCGTCGGACCAGTAGTGGTTCCAGGTCGTGCTCCACTGCAGGTTCCCGGCCGAGTCGTACTTGAGCAGCGCGACGTCCTGGTCGCTGCCGCCGCCCGCGACCGTGCCGAGCACGAAGACCGAGTCCTGCGGGCCGATCGCGACGGCGACGGGCGTATCGTTGAACCCCGAACCGTTGCCGTGCAGACGCCGCTCCCAGAGCAGCGAGCCCGCATTCGAGTACGACAGCGTCGTGATCTCGTACACGAACGAGCTGCCCACATGGCCCAGGCTCGAGCCGCAGGCGATCGTCCTCCCGTGCGTGTCGATCGCGACGCAGGTCGCGTTGTCGTGGCCCGAGATCCCGTGGTCGTAGCGCGCGCTCCAGTCGAGCGAGAGCGAGGGCGTGTAGGGCTGGACGTGGGCGCGCGAACTCTGCGCGAAGGCACCCGTCGCCAGGCAGGGGAGGGCGAAGACCAGACCAGATCCAATCCGTCGGTGCATGGGGGGAACTCCGGGGCCACCGACAGGCTATCCCAGGGCGCGGACGGCCGCTCACAATCCGCGCGCGCGGCCTGGATCGGCCGGCGGCGGAGCGCTACGGTCGCGCTCGGGGGGGTAGAGCGGGATGCGGGTCAAGATTCTGGGCGGCGCGATCGTCGCCATGTTTTCGGTCTGGGGCGCGGCGTGGGAGTTCGGGGGCGCTCGCACGCCGAGCGTGGCCCTCGCTGCGCCGCAGCGCGGCGACGACGCGCGCGCGCACGGCGCGACGGCTGTCGATTCCATGCCAGCGGCCCTCCGCTCGCGCAGCGCGGCACCGCTCGCCGCGCAACCCGACGAGAACGTGCAGGAGGATGCCCCCCGCGCGCCGCTCGCCAGCGACGAGATCCAGAAGCTCATCGCCGACCTGCGCGACGACGACGTGCAGTTCAACGCGGAGAACGCGATTTGGAGGCTCTCCGCCGCAGGTCCGGAGGTCCTCGCGCCGCTCGAAGATTCGCTGCGTTCGAGGGACCGGCAACAGCGGCTGCTGGTCGGCTACCTGCTCGCAGGACGCGATGACGCGCCCGCGTCCACAGAGCTCGCACAGTTGCTGGCGGAGAGCCTCGAGCCGGACGGTGAGGTGCTCGGAGTTACCGCCGACGTGCAAGCCCGCGCCTTCGCGCGCCTGTCTCGCGATGGCGCGCTTTTTCGCAAGGTCGAGGCGCGCCTCTCCCTCGGCCTCAACTCGGACGACCCCTACATGCGTGTCGAGGCGGCCTTCCTGCTCGCCAACCACAAGAGCGGAATCGCGCGCGCGCGCGTGCTCGCGACGCTGATCGGCGCGCTCGAGGACAACCAGGTCGAAGGCGACGGACGCCTGGGGCTGCGCGGGCTCGTGCGCCTGGGTGGCGAGGCGCGCGCCGCGCTCGAGGCCGCATGGCCCGGCCGCGACGCGCAACAGGGTGCGCTGATCGGCCACCTGCTCTCGGCGCTCTCGCCCGCTCATCCGGGAGCCCACAGGCTCAGCTCGCGCGCGATCGGGAGCCTTGGATTCCCTGTCGGCGATCCGCTCCAGCTCGATCGCGCGCCGGATCCCGAACCGATCACCGTCGCTCCGAAGGCTCCCCCGCCCTATCCTGACGCGCCCCGATGAGCCAAGACGAGCGCCCCACGACGATCGGTCTGCGCACCGGCGTCTTCGCCGCGACCGTCGTGCTCCCGCTCGTGTGCCTGCTGCTGATCCTGGGCACGCTCTACGTCGCGCCCGCCGCCGAGCGCTCCACGATCGGCTGGTCGAGCCTGGTCGCCATCGCCGCCGGACTCGCCGCGACCTCGATCGGCGTGTACGGCGGCGTGCTCGTGCCCGGCCTGCTGCTGCTGGGCGTCGACGCGCGCTTCGCGGCAGCCGCCTCGCTCTTCCTGCAGCTGTTCGTGATCCCGCTCGGCGCTGGCGCGCACCTGCGCCTGGGCAACGTCAAGCGCAACATCGCGCTGCCGCTGATCGCCGGCGGCGTGCTCGGCGCGTTCGCCGGCCCCTTCTTCGCCGCGACCCTGCCCAAGGACGCGAGCGCGCGCGTGGTGGCCGGCGCGATCGTGCTCGTCGGTGTGCTCGTGCTCCTGACGCTGCGCTGGGGCGGCCTTGGAACCGTGCGGCCGGAGGGCGAGATCCCGCGCGCCAAGGTCGGCGGGATCGGCCTCGTCGCCGGCTTCGCCTCCGGCGTCTCGGGCGCAGGCTGGGGACCGATCGGCGTCAAGCTGCTGCTGCTCCTGCGCATCGAACCGCGCGAAGCGATCGGCTCCTCGCTGCTCGGCCGCGTGTTCATGAGCGCATCAGCCGTGATCGCCTACCTGTGCTCCTCGACCGCCTTCGACGACATCACGCCGCGCTACTGGCTGATCGTGCCGCTCTTCGCCGGCTCGATCGCTGCCATGATTCCCGGGGTCTTCCTCGTCAGCCGCCTGAAGCGCGAGAGCGCGGTGGTCGTGATCACACTGCTCTCGATCGCGCTGGCACTGCCCGTGCTCATCCGCGGCCACTAGGAGCTTGATCGCGCCCCGCACAGGTGCGAGGGTCTGCGTGCCGGAGCAAGGAGCCGAACCATGGACATCCGCAAAATCGTCGCAGGCGCGCTGCTCGTCCTGATCCTCGTCTTCGTGTTCATGAACCTCGACCGCGCGAACATCTGGTTCTTCGGCATCCGCGCCGAGATGCCGCTCGCGCTGCTCGTGCTCGCCTGCGCCGGCCTGGGCTTCGGCGCGGGGCAGTTGCTCGCGTTCATCAACCAGAAGAAGCAGTCGCCCAAGCCGCCGAAGACACCGGCCGCGGGACTCTGAACGCGCCGAGTCGGGACAGCGCTCGAGGCCGGTTTTCGTCCGCTCCGCTCTCGCCGCGCGGTCCTCGTGCATCGCTTGCGCGTGATCCGTTCCCATGCGCGGCCTCCACGCAGCGACGCCGGCTTCCTCGTCCTTCCCGAGTCCCGTCGCGTCGCGGTCCTCCCGGCGCGGATCCCGGATCGGGGAGCAGGCCCTCCCTCCGCGCACCACAGCCTGCTCGATCGACTCCCGTTTCGCGCTGCCGCCGTCCTCCCCACGCGGCTCGCCCGGTCCGTCGTCGAAGCGCGGGTCGCCGGCCTCGCCTCCTCGTCCAACTTGATTGGGCGGATCTCATCCACGTGCCGCAGCGCCTGACTCAGGAGGTCGCCGCGATCCTCAGCCACACGCTGCCGCGCGACCCTGTCTGCGCCTGCTCGCCCGGCCGCCGTCGTTGTCCGCGCGGCCTTGGCCTGTCGTAGCTGCTCGCGCGCAGGGCGCAGGCGCTTCTTCAGGCCGGGCTTGCTCCGGAACGACCCCACTCCCGCGCTCGCGTGCGCTGTCCGCGCCCCAGGCTTGCGGCGCCCGACCACGGCGCGACCAGGATCCCCGCTTCGAGCGCCTGCCCCCCCTGGCACGCGAGCGCGAGGCTCCTCGGGAAGAAGGCTTCCACGTGGCTCGGCCGAGACTCGAGCTGCCCGCGCTCGGCGCCTGGCACGCGCACACGACCCTCGAGCCTCCTCGAAGTTGCCTGCTTGCGCGAAGCCGGCTCGCCGGAAGGCTCGCGCTTTCTGAAGCCTCCAGAAGAACCACTCCGCGGCCGAAGTCCAGGTCGAACCCGGGCCGCGAGGCGACGGAATCACGGTCGCTCAGTGCAACTTCGCGAGCACGGCGTTCGGCGCGCCCGCAGCGAGCCGGATCTCGCCCTCGGTGCTCGTGCCGTCCTCGGCGTTCGCACGCCAGCGCAAAGTGACGGCCGGGAGCCCGCGCAGCACGAGCGCACCGTGCGAGTCGGTCGCGAGCTCGGGTGAACTCGACGTGATCTGCAGCGCCGCGAGCCAGCTCGCGGCGTCGCCGGGCACCTCGAGCGCTTCGAGTTCGAAGCGCACGTTCACGGCCGGCTGGTCGAAGCTGTCGACGGCCTTGAGCTCGAGGTTCGTGCGCGCGACGAGATCGATGCGCTCGGGAGTGACCTTCTGCGGCAGGCGGACCATGTGCCTCGTGGGCCAGATCCCGCCGCTCGAGACCTCGAGCGGATAGGTGCCCTCACCGAGCGCGCCCGACTCCAGCAGTCCGTTCTCCCCGGAGGTGAGCACGGTGGAGCCCCAGGCGCTGGCCGTCGGATGCCGCATCGTGAAGCGCACCCCCTCGCGCGGCTTCCCGTTCTCGAAGCACTGGATCCGGATCCGCTCGCGCGCATCGAGAATCAACTCGATCGGCGCGTCGGCCGCACGGCCCAGATCGACAGGGATGCCGAACGCGCTCCCCGCCCCTCCATGCATGAGCGCAGCGACGCAGTGAGGGCTGGGCACATTCGCGAACTCGACTCGTCCGTCCGCGTCCGTCTCCCCGCGCGCCTGCCAGGGCGGGAGCCCGCTGTCGGTGCACAATTCCACCTTCGCTCCGCTCAATGGCAATCGATCCCGATCGACGACGCGCAGGCGCGCGAGTTTCGCATCCGCGAGGACCAGCGCTTCTGCGGGACCGGTTGCCGTCACCTCGACTCCCGCGTGGCCGACGTGAGTTCCGTCCGCGCCGAGGACCTCGATCGTGCAAGGCCCCAGGCGCAGCTTCGAGGCCACGATGTCGCCCTCTGCGGGCACCCGCTGCGTGCGCGTGGTGGGATACCCGTTCGGGTCGAACTCGTGGATGCGCAGCAGCCCACCTCGGGCCGTCGAGGCCGCAGTCTCGCTTGCGAACTTGAGCACGACCGAGTGGCCCGCACGCTCATCGAAGACGACCCGGGTGCATGACCCGACACGAACGGAGATCTCCCGTAGCTCCAGTCCACCGTCCGGCAGTTGCAGGCTGAGAATCCCCGCGCTGGGGGTCAGGCCATCGAACTCCAGTATCCCGTTCACAGGAAAACTCGTGGTCGGCAGCAAGACCCCGACATCGCAGAAGAGCGAGTAGCGCTGCGGTGAATCCCCGGGATCGACCAGGAGTTCGATCCGGGCGCTCGAAGTGGGCTGCAGCGAGACCACGCCGATCGTAACCTTGCCGCCATCACTCTGGACGAGGCCATATGTCGGCGAGTAGCCCTTGGCCTCCACCGCATAGGCATCGCCCTCCGAGCCCAGCCCCGACAGCATGAAGCTGCCGTCGGAACCGACAGGCACGGGATTCCCTCGCGGATGGAGTATCTGCTTCGCGACGCTGCTGTAGAGCGTGATCGTCGCACTCGAGACCGGTTCGCGTGTCGCCGCGTCGATCACGGTTCCGCGCGCGCTCATCGGCTCGGAGAGCTCGACAAGGAGTTCCTCGACACCATCCGGCCGCAGTTCGACCTCCAGGGCCTTGCTCTGCGGATAGTCCGGTGGCTCGATGAAGAACGAAATTCTGCCCGGCGGGAGGTCAGCGATCTGGAAGGTCCCTTCGTCGTTGTCGAAGAGCAGGGTCTTGCTGCGATACGCGTCCTCCTTCCAATACGCCACCTCGAAACGTGTCACAGGTTTCCCACTGCAGACAACACGTCCGAGCAGGGTACAGGCGGGCTCGAGCGTGAACTCGAGTTGACCGAGTTGCTCACTCCACGCCGTGACTGCACCCTCGACCCATGCGAAACCGGTCTTCCCCGCGGAGACGAGGAAGGGGCTCGTACGTGGCACCACGAGTTGCGCACGACCGGCCTCGTCGGTCGTACCGTTCCCCACGATCGCCTGGCCAACCGCCGCAGGATTCATGGTGACGATGGACCACGCGCCGGGGATGGGCTTTCCCTGCGTGTCGCGGATGAGGACGCCGATGGGACCACCCGCCATGGCCTGCATGCGGACGAAGACGTGCTGGCCCGCGACTGGCGCGGCCTCCTCGTACTGAGAATCCAGCAGCATCCCTCCGCGCGCGGTGAGATGCAGGTGACTCGAGTCGGGGACAGGGCAGACGATCGGACCGAATCCCCCATCCGAACGCAGATCGATGCGCGGCATGATCGGTCTCATGCTCGGTAGATCGCCGCTCCCGTCCGCCGCGTACGCAGCCAGGTAGGAATGGCGCAGATCCAGACTGGGGTCACTGGCCAGCACTTGGCCCGAGAGTTCAAACGTCGGTGTGAGCACCAGCGTCACCTCGCCCGGCCCCGTGCTCCAGTTCGGCACGGAGCGAAGTGCCGCCTTCGATGCCAGCAGCATTCGGCGCCCCTCGGCAAGCCCCACCTGCGCCAGGCCCCGCGCATCGGTCGTGAAACTGCGCAGGAAGAACTTCCGCGCCAGCAAAGCATGCTCGCTCGTATCACGGAGGCCCGCGGCATCCATCATCAGGAACTGGAGCACAGTGGCTCCCGCGACCGACTCACCGTTCGTGTCAACCACGCGCACCTGGATGGGATCCGCCTGTGTCCAAGCAACGCTCGATGGCCAATGCCAGCCGTCGCCGCCCGCATCCAAGAGCACGCCCTCGCCCTGCACACTCGGATGCGTGACCCATACGACCGAGGGCTGTTCGCGCGCGAGAGCGGGGGCCTCGTCGAACTCGAAGTCACCCTGCTCGTCCGACTCGCACAGCCGCGCGGCCGCGCGCAGCTGGAGGCCATCGTCTCGGTAGGTTCGAACATCCGCCCCCAGGAGCTCTGGGTCAAACGTGTTCCAGGTCAGGATCGCGTGCGCCAGGGCAACACCCGACGCATCCAGCAAGCGCCCCGAGAGCGCGGCGGCCTGGGCGGGTTCGCGACCCGCATACCGAGGGCGGCGCGGGCGGGCTCATCCTCCGGGTGCTTGTCTCCGGCGCCCAGCCGCTGAGTGTCGATCGCAGCCACTGGCGCGCGGAGTGCTCGCCAGTCCCCCGCCGCCTCCCGGAAGACGAGGTACGACGCGACTCCCAGCGGCGAGAATCACGAGCAGTACCAGGCCCAAGCGCAGGGTGCCTGCCATCGGTGGACCTATGGGATCATCTGGGCCTGCGGCGCATCCGAAAGGGCCTGCGCCGACCCGCGAGGGGGGCCAATTACAACGGGGTCCGTGGCTGGAGCGCTCCCGGCAAGAGCGACGACGATCACACACAGTAGGAGGAGTCTGGGTAGAGAATTCATCGGGCAAGGACCTCAAGAACCATGTGCGCAACGGGTCAGGTTGGCGAGGAACCCGACAAGCAACTCCGCCAGGCCGCCGGGACGCGCGCTCAGGACCTCATCGAGCTGAAGCGCAGAGGAGGAGATTTCTCGTGCGTCGCCCGCAACAAGAGCACACGAGAACCAACTTACTACCGCATGGCCTCGCTCAGGCTCCAGCTGGTGAGCAGCACTCAGGCACTCCCCTGCGGCCCCGCGCAAGTTTCCGATGCGGCCGTAGCGCCAGACCGAGAGCCTCGAATGCGCGCTGCCGGGTGCCGAGCTCCGGCAGACCGCAAGGATCACCGAGTGCGCGGTGCGCCGAGCCGCATCGATCCCCTTCATCGCCGCACGAAGCGCGCCCGAGCAGGATCAGTCCTGCAACGGGGGTCGAGATCGTTGCGCGAGTCCGAGCGCCTCGGCACTTGGCGGGGCGCGACACCCTTATCACCCAGCGGCCATCCGGGGCGGGGCGATCCAGGTGCGAATTCCCTGACGCTTCACGTCGCACGCGGTCAGTACTCCAGCGACGCGTGCGCCACTGGCAATCATGGGGGCTTCGCTCGATGTGCGAAGAGAGCATTCAACGCGCCGCCCGCACCCTGCGCGAACGCCCGCAGCGCCGCCTGGTAGAGGATTTCGGCCAATTCATGTCGCCACACGTCCAGCAGTCTCGCTCGAGGCTCAGGCCGCTCGCGCTGCTGCCGACAAGGCTGTTCGACCAGCGCGAGTCGCTGATCGATCCGCGCGGGCCTCCGACGGAAGAGCGTCGAGCGCGGATCGCGCGCAGCCTCGCGCAGCAGTCCCTCGAGTTCGGGATCCATCACATAGGGTTTCGAGGTCACAGATCCACCGCCTTCCAGTTCCACCCGTCGAGGCGCGTCCACTCCCGGATCGCTTCGACGGCCTGCACGAGGTGCGCGCGCGCACTCCCGGTTGGACGCCCCGATTCCCGGTCGAGTTCCGAGGCAGAGCGTCCCTCGATCAACACCGCCCACACCGTGCGCCGCGGCTCGCGGCGCAGTGAGTTGAGCGCGACGCAGGCTCTCCTGGCGATCGGGAACTCGACGCCCAGTGCGTCCGCGAGAAAGCGCAAGTGCTGCTCAGCCTGCCGGCTCGTCGGAACGCCCGACTGCACAGCCTCCTGTTCCTCCTCCAAGAGCTGCCGCGCCGCTTCGTGCAGGCGCGCGTGCAGCCATTCCGAGAGCGGCGGTGCCCCGCGGTAGCCGACCGCTGCGTAGGCCGTGCAGGCGAAGGAGCGCAAGGTCATGCGCTCCGCGTCGATCAACCAAGCCTCTTCCCGCAGGAACTCCGTGCAGCGAGGCGCGATCTCCAGCGGATCGCCTTCCGCGATCCGGAGGAGGATCTCTCTCGGGCTGGCCGAGCGAAACACCTCGAAGACCGGATCCTCGGGCATGCAGGACTCCTCGAACGAGCCAGGGGCCAAGGGCGTCACCCGGGGGGACGGGAAGCGGGCTCTCAACGACCTTGCGGGTCCAGGGTACCCCTGGCAGGCCAACGCGTCCAAGCTGAAAGCCCGCCGAGGGCGGGCGGCGAGTTGCGGCCCCACAAGTCGCGTGGATGGCTTCTGCCTCTAGGACCCTCGCGCGGGCTGCAGGAAAACCTCCTGCCTGTGCCACTCGAGGTACTCGGCACGCACGAAGTCCTTCTGTGCGTGCGGCGGCCGAATGCTCTTGCCGTGCAGGTCCAAGAAGAGCGCGTGAATCGTGCTGCCCACGAGATCGGCGGAGATGGAGAGGCGCAGGTCGCCCTCGATCGTGAACGCCCCGCGATCGAAGGCGCGGTGGTGCAGCACGCACATCGCGATTCCGTTCGAGACCTCGTCGGGACCTCCGGCCTGCTTCCACTTCACATGTGCGGCGTCGAGCCCGAACGGCCCGCTCGACAGATGTCCATCGAAGCCGCACACCGCACATGTTCGTGAATACGCCTGCAGAACCGCAGCTCGGAATTCGGGGTCGCGCCGCGCCCTGCGCGTCCAGCCGCCCAGATCGAGCCCCACCGCGGCGAGGATGTCGTCGTGAATCGATTCGGGGAAGTGCTCGTCGAGCAGGAGCTGCGTGACCTCTCGAAGCAACGTCGGGTCCGCATCGAGCAGGCGAAACGCTTCCACAGTGAACCCCGCGCGAGCGTCCCGGGCGAGCAGTTCGGAACGCGGCGGACTGCCCCCGCCCTGCTTCAGCGTGTAGCTCGAGGCGTCCGGGACTTCCCACACGAGATCGTTGCGCAAGTACCAGAAGGGATACTCTGGGTGGTAACTCTTGCGCCGGGGTCCGAACGTGCGCAGGAGCCGGGCAAGGGGCTCGTCGAGGCTCGCGTACTCGAGCAGGCGCGCCTCCCTGCGTTGCAGTCGTCCCAGTGCGAGCAGCACGAGCAGCGGTTTGTGCGGCGCGCGCACCCCGCCACGTTCCCACGCGTTCAAGCCACGGAGACGCTCCAGCAGTTCAGATCGGGTGAGTCCAGGCATGCGCGGCGGGCGTCGCTCCTGGGTATGCATCCGCGTGCAGGGATGGGATCTGCGCGGCGACCGTCGGCTCGCTATCGTACCCGCCGGCCCCGCCCCCACGCCCCCCTCGAGGACCCCTTCGATGAACCGACTCTCCCTGTGTTGCGCTGCGCTCTTCTTCGCTTGTGCTCCGCTCGCGGCGCGCACCCAGCAGCCCGAGACGAAGAGCGAAACCTCCGCGCGCAAGGCCGGTGAGAACGGCGGCGAACAGGCGGGCAAGGACGAGAAGACCGAAAAGCACGACGGTGCGCGCACGGCGGACGATGTGCGCGAGACGCTCTCGGTCACGCAGCACTCGATTCTCATCGGGGGCGAGACGATCCGCTACACGGCCAAGGCGGGCACGCTGCTCTTGCGCGAGGAGGACGGGAAGAAGCAGGCCTCGGTGTTCTACGTCGCGTACACGCGCGACGGCGTCGCGGATCCGGCGACGCGGCCGATCACGTTCAGCTTCAACGGCGGGCCGGGTTCGTCGTCGGTGTGGCTGCACCTGGGGGTGCTCGGGCCGCGGCGCGTGGACATGGGGCCCGAGGGTCTGGACGCGACGCCGCCTTGCAAGCTGGTCGACAACGACGCGAGCTGGCTCGACCTCACGGACCTGGTGTTCATCGATCCGGTGACGACGGGCTACAGCCGCGCGGTGCCGGGCGAGAGCGATGCGGCCTTCCACGGCGTCGAGGGCGATGTGCAGTCGGTGGCCGAGTTCATCCGCCTGTACACGACGCGCGAACGACGCTGGACGAGCCCCAAGTTCCTCGCGGGCGAGAGCTACGGCACGACGCGCGCGGCGGCGCTGTCTTCCTACCTGCAGCAGCGCGAAGGGATGTTCCTGAACGGGATCGTGTTGATCTCGGCCATCCTGAATTTCCAGACGGCGGAGTTCGACACGGGCAACGACCAGCCCTACGAGCTCTTCCTGCCGACGTATTGCGCGACGGCCTTCTACCACAAGAAGCTCGCGCCGGATCTGCAGCGCGACCTGGCCTCGACGCTGGCGCAGTGCCAGGCCTTCGCGGAGAGCGAGTACGCGCTCGCGCTGCGCAAGGGCTCTTCGCTTGCGGACGGCGAGCGCGACGCGATCGCGACCAAGCTCGCACGCTTCACCGGGCTCTCGAAGGAGTACGTCGAGCGCACGAACCTGCGCATCGAGATCAGCCGCTTCTGCAAGGAGCTCGAGCGCAGCGAGCGCAAGACCGTCGGCCGGCTCGACAGCCGCTTCGAGGGCGTCGACCGCGACGCGGCGGGCGACACGCCCGAGTCCGACCCGAGCATGAACGCGATCCAGGGACCGTACACGGCGGCGCAGAACCAGTACCTGCGCGCCGAGCTGGGCTACGAGAGCGACCTCGTGTACGAGATCCTCACCGGCCGTGTGCATCCCTGGCGCTTCGACGGCACCGAGAATCGCTACCTCGACGTGGCCGAGCGGCTGCGCACGGCGATGACGGCCAACCCGGCGCTGCGCGTGTTCGTGGCCTGCGGCTACTACGACCTCGCGACACCGTTCGCGGCGGCTCACTACACCTTCGACCACATGGGAATGGAGCGCGAGTTGCGTGAGCGCATCACGTTCGGCCACTACGCAGCGGGCCACATGATGTACATCCAGGGCCCCTCGCGCGTGCAGTTGAAGCAGGACGCGAAAGCGTTCTATTCCGCGGCACTCGGCCGCTGATCGACGCCCGGATGCGGAAGGATTTTCCGAGCGAGCCGCGTTCTCGACGGATTCCGCACACAATCCCGGATCGCGGCCGACCGTACGGGAAGGTGTTGTAATCTTCCTTCGAACGCATGCTGCCTCGCCCCCCGGAATCCAAGGAACGAAGCGTCGAAGCGCTCGCAGCGGGCTGGCAACAGCTCGCGCGCGAGATGCGCTTCCTCGCGCTGCGCGGTTCGAACGTCGATCCCGCGAAGGTCGAACTGCTGCAAGGCCTCGTGCGCCGCAGCGCTGAGGCGGTGCGCGTAATCTCGGGCGGCTCGGAGGACGCACCGGCGCTGGGCCTGCGCGCCCCCACACCCGAGCGCGGCATCGCGCTGCGCATGGTGCAGAGCGGCTGCCCGGCCGCCGATGAGCGCGTGCCGCCCATCGGGCTCAGCCTCCCGCCCAGCCGCACGCACCGACTGCTGCTGACCGGCTCGCAGGAGCTGCTCGCCGCGCAGGACGTCGTCTCGCTGCTCGCAGCCCGGCGCCTCGTCGGTTCGCTCGAACTGAAGACCGCGCGCGAGAGCTTCACGATCGAACTCGACTCCGGCGAAGTGGCGCACATGCACACCGACACGCCCGTGCGGGGCGAGCGCCTGGGCGACATCCTCGTGCAGCGCGGGATCCTGACTCCGACGCAGATCGAGAACATCCGCGTGCGCAACCAGCGCGGCCGCATCGGCGAGGCGCTGCTGCTGGGGAACTGGGTCACCGAGGCGCAGCTGCTGACCGCGCTGGAGACGCAGATCCACCTCCTGATCGGGCGGCTGTGCCGCGCGGAATCGCACCAGTTCGCCTTCTGGCAGGGGCCGCTGATCCTCGCCCGTCCGCGCGTGCGCATCGGTGTCGGCGACCTGCTCCTCGCTCCGGCTGCGGAAGAGCGCGCCGCGGGCTAGGCGCGCCCGGCGTGACGGACGGGCGCGCACGTGCCATGCTGGGCGCGGCCCGACGGCCACGCTCCGCATGCGCTCCTCGCTGTTCCTCGCCCGAATCGGACTCGCCTGCACGCTCGGTGTGCTCTGCACGCACGCGCTGGCGCAGGAGCCGCCGCGCCAACCCGACAAGCCCGACGAGAAGTTCGAGGAGACCGATCCCTACACGCGCGGCGCGAAGAAGGACCTCGAGCACGCCGGCTACGAATCGCTCGGCCCGTTCCACCTCGCCGACGACATCCAGACGCAGGACGTCGAGGAGACGCTCGGCACGCGCATCCTGTGGGTCGAGACGGCGCACTTCCACCTGGGCAGCACGCTGCCGGCCTACGACTGCCCCTCGGACGACATCGAGCAGGAGCAGCTGAAGGGCGAGTTCACGCGTCTGGGCAAGCGCATCCCGCGCGCGCGCCGCCCGCCGCGCAAGCTCGATCCCTGGTTGCGCCTGCACTTGTACGCGCAGCGCCTCGAGGAGCTCTACTCGGATTTCGAGCAGATGTTCGCGCTGCAGGAGTCCGAGTTCGGGCCCTCGGCGGCGGCGGGCAAGTCGCTCGGCGCAGGCCGTTACCTGGGCATGGAGCTCAAGTTCACGGTGCTGCTCACGGCCAAGACGAGTTCGATCGCGAGATTCGGCAAGCAGTGGCTCGGGCTCGAGGAGCAGGGCTTCTACCGCGCGCGGCTCCCGGGTGGCTCGTGGTACTTCGGCACGAGCGCGGAGACGCTGCGAAAGCTCGGCTGCGAGTCCGACGCCGGCCTGCACGCGCTGGTCGCCTATGGCGTGGCGGTCGACCTGTGCGACGCGTTCGGCGGCGGCGGCCAGATGAAGCCGTTGTGGTGGAAGCACGGTCTGGGGCTGTACGAGTCGCGCCGCGCGGACGAGCGCTGGTCGGTGCACGTCGAGCGCACGGCGACCGGCAGCGAGGCCGACGCCTGGCGTTGGGAGCCGCGCATCCGCGGCCTGCTCGAAAACGACTTCCTGCCCACCTGGGAGGCGATGCTCGGCTGGCCCTACGACCACGAACTCGACGCGGGCGAGCACATGAGCACCTGGTCGCGCGTCGAGTGGCTGATGACGCAGGAAAAGACCGATCGGCGGGCATTCCTCGTCGCCATCAGCACCCCGCTCGAGAATAGCCTCGACGGCAAGGAGCTCGCAGCGGCTGAGCTCGCGCGCGCGACGCAGGCGCTCGCGGCCGGGTTCGGGAAGTCCCCCGCCGAGCTCGACGCCGCCTGGCGAAAATTCGTGCTGCGCAAGTACCCCAAGCGCTGAAGGGGCCGGGCCGCTAGCATGGGGCGGTCCCGGACACCCCCTGAACAAGAGAGGTCCAGATGAAGCTCTTGCGCCTGATCGTCCTGTGCGCCGCCGCCTTCGGCGCTGTCCCCGCGATCGCCCACGCCGGCTGCTGAGGCCAGCCCAAGCCGCCGTCAGTTCCGACGGCACCGCGCGGACCGAGCACCGTCAACATGCTCAAGCTGGAGTGGGACTTCGCCGTCTATCAAGAGACGCAGGAGCCCCGCAGCGACGAGACCGCTCCGCGCGTGGCGCGCTCCGCGCTGCCGCTCGAGAAAGCGCTCGGCGTGATCGCAGGCGAAGACCCGCGCCCGCTGCTCGTGCTGCGCGAATGCGCGCGCTGCAACAAGACCGACAACGCGCTGCTCTCACCCGGCTACGACAACGAGAAGGTGCTCTTCCTCGCGCGCTGGTTCCACTGCGTGAAGCTCCCGGTGGACGTGATCGAGAGCGACCAGCCCTTCCACGCGCTCTTCCCGAGCAACGAGGCCGAGCACCTTTTCGTGGCGACGCTCGACGGCGCGCTGCGACTGCCGCTCGAGTCGGACACCTCGCGCAGCGAGCTGTGCAGCGCGATGTCGAAGGTGCTCTCGCAGACTTACCAGAAGGACCCGGCCTCGCTCTTCCGCGAGTTGCACACGATGGCGGACCAGCTCGACGTGCTCGACGCGCGCATTCGGGCGCTCGAGGACAAGAAGACCGCCCTCAAGGAGGCGCGTGGCGCAAGCTCGAAGGGCGGCGACGCGAAGAAGAAGCTCGAGAAGCTCGACGCCGAGATCGAGTCCGCGCGCAAGGAGATCGCCGACAGGATCGAGGTCTTCCAGAAGTCGGCCAAGATCGACCTGAAATCCGCGCCCAAAGCGGGCGGCCGCTAGAGCTGCGCCTCACACCACGGGGCGCGCGATGCGCGAACGGCGCGCGCGCGCACTCCACAGCACGCTCGCCGCGAGTGCGGGCGCGAGCACGCTCACGAGCAACACGAGCCGCTCGCCCGGAGAGTCGCGCCGCAGCCACTCGAGCCACGCCACCTGCGCCAGCGTCGCCAGCGCATCGAGCGTGACCAGCAGCGCGAGCGCGAGGGCCAGCCGCGGCCTCCAGCGCCGCGCGAGCGCGAACAGCCCGGCGCAGATCGCAACGTCGAACACGACCCAGCCCCAGCGGCAAGCGTCGGCCGGGAACCAGGCGCGGCTCCCCCTCAGCGAGAGCAGCGCGATCCAGGGCACGAGCAGCCAGGCGAAAGCGCGCAGCACGAACGGCGCGCCGCGCAGCAGCGTGTGCAGGCCAAAGCGCACGAGCCCCCCCGTTGCGAAGGCTGTCAGCGCATCGAGCACCGCGACCGGACCGAGTCCGCGGCGCGGGAACGAGAGATAGATCGGCTCCCAGTCGGTCGGCGCGAGCTTGGCCTTGAAGGTGCGCAGCCCCTCGAAGTCGTACAGCGCGGCTCCCCCTCGGCGCGCGACGCGCAGCCACAGCGGCACTTGCCCGGTGAGCGGCACCAGGCCCAGCGTCGCGTACGGAACACCCGCCGCGGCGGCCGCGCGCATCCCGGCGTCGATCAGCAACTCGATCGTGCCGTTGGGTGCCGCGGGATCGCGCAGGAAGTCCTCGAGGAACCAGCCGCCGCGCGCGTAGACCGGGATGACGCCCAGGAAGCCGACCACGCGTCCCTCGTGCTCGGCGACGAAGCCCAGGCGCTCCTCGGGGAACGCATAGGGCTCGACCTGCACGAGGAAGCCCATCGGCGCCATCGGGCGGCCCGCGCGCCAGCGCGCGATCAACCCGTCGATGCGCCGTCGCAGCGGCGCGTCCGGGCCGGCGAGTTCGCCCTCGAGCACGCGCCGCACGAGCACGCCCTTGGCGCGCGCGCGGCGCAGTTGCTCGCGCAGGCCCGCGTTCTCGCGCAGGCCCGCCTCCCACAGTGCTGGCGTCCAGGTCGGCTGCTCGCCGATCTGCAGCGCGGGCCAGCCGACGCGTTCGCGGAAGCGCTCCTGCGTTCCAAAGCAACACACGCGCTTGCCCGCAGCGCGCGCGCGCTCGCGAAAGGCCGCGATCAGCTCGGCGAAGCGCCCCGGCGGCGCGATCGGCGCGCCCGCGACGACCCACGCGCGGCCGGCCTCGACGTAGGCGATGCAGGCGTCGTCGCCTTCGAACCAGTAGCGGTAGCCCGGTTCGAGCACCTGGAACGAGTTCGAGTTCCAGCCGTGGCGCTTGAGCAGCGCGAGCACGCGGGCGGAGTCGGGAGATTGCATGCAGGCGCCGCGCCAGGCATGCGGCCCGGCTGGCGCTCCATCGTCACCGCGCTGCGTCGCTCGATCCAGCACTTGCGTCGCGCGTTGCCTCCACGGCCGCTGCGTCTGCGGCGACCGCGCCCGCGATCGCCTTGCGCGCCAGGCGCGAGGCGATCACCAGCGCACTGACGCCGGCGCACAGCGCGACGATCATCGAGAGCTCGCGCAGGTGCAGGCCGGCCGATCCGCTCTCCGCCAGCCGCGCCGCGTGTCTGCCGGCGTAGCCCAGGTAGACCTCGAGCGCCAGGCTGGGCACGTGCACGAGGCTCGCCAGCAGATACGGCCCCAGGCGCACGCCGCTCGCGCCGAGCATGTAGTTCGCGGTTGCCGGATTGAGTGGAGTGAGGCGCAGCAGCACCTGCAGTCCGAACTCGCGCCGCAGCACGGCGGCCTGGATCGCGAGCAGCGAGGGCCGGCTCGCGAGCAGGCGCTGCACGCGCGCGCGCAGGCCGCGGCGCGCGAGCTCGTACTGCAGCAGTGCGCCGAGCAGGTAGCCCACGACGACCGCCAGGGTGCCAAGCTCGAATCCGAAGAGCACGCCCGCCAGGATCGAGAGCAGGCTCACCGGCACGAAGACCGTGGTCCCGGCGACGAGCAGCGCGACGAAAGCGACCAGGCTCCAGGCCCCCAGACCCGCCACCCAGCTCTCGAGCGCGCCGAGATGGCGCACGACCTCCTCGCCGGCCACACCGATCGCGGTCGCGAGCAGCAGGCCCGCGGCGAGGTAGGCCAGGACCTCGCGCGTCAGCAGGCGCGCGAAGAAGCGCTGCACACGCGGGTCAGGATTGCGCTTGATCGTGTTCCGCATGCAACTCCAGACCATACTGCACGCGGGGCGGCGCCCGAAGACCGGCGAGAGGAACGCTCTAGCAGCGCGCGTTCGCGAGCAAGGGGATCGCGATGCTTGCACCTCGCGGCCCCACCCGGCATGACAGGGCCAGCCCATGCTCGACATCGCCGCCGTGTGCCTGGTCATCACCGCCCTGCTCGCCTGGGCGAACCACCGCTTCGTGCGCCTGCCGACCACGATCGGCGTGATGGCGATCGCGCTGGTGCTCTCGCTCAGCCTGGTGGCGCTCGACGCCGTCGGCTGGGTGCACGCGCTGCGCGTCTACGAGGAATCGCTGCTGCGCGGGATCGAGTTCTCGGACCTCTTGATGCAGGGCATGCTCTCGCTGCTGCTCTTCGCGGGCGCGATGCACCTGGACCTTTCCGAGTTGAGGGCGCTGCGCTGGCCGGTGCTCGCGCTGGCGCTCTTCGGCACGGCTTTCTCGACCGTGCTGGTCGGTTTCGGGCTGTGGCTGGTGTTGCCGCTCGCCGGCCTCCCACTCGACCTCGTCCCGTGTCTGATCTTCGGTGCGCTGATCTCGCCCACCGACCCGATCGCCGTGATGGGCATCCTGAAGTCGGCCAAGGCGCCCAAGAAGCTCGAGCTCCTGATCGCGGGCGAGTCGCTCTTCAACGACGGCGTGGGCGTCGTGATCTTCGTGTTGCTCGCGGGCGTGCACGCCAGCGGCAACGCGCCGACGATGCAGACGGCACTGCTGCTGCTCGCGCGCGAGGCCGGCGGAGGACTCGCCTTCGGCCTCGTGCTCGGCTATGCCACCTACCGCATGCTGAAGAGTGTCGACGAGTACCAGGTGGAGGTGCTGCTGACGCTCGCCGCCGTCACGGGCGGCTACGCACTCGCGAGCCATCTGCACATCTCGGGTCCGCTCGCCATGGTGGTGACGGGCCTGATCGTCGGCAACCAGGGCCGCGCGCTGGCGATGAGCGACACCACGCGGCGCTACGTGGACATGTTCTGGGAACTGCTCGACGGGATCCTGAACGCGGTGCTCTTCGTGCTGATCGGGATGGAGGTGCTGCTGCTCTCCTTCTCCGGCTCGATCCTGCTCGCGGGCGCGCTCGCGGTGATCGTCACGCTCTGCGCGCGGCTGTTCTCGGTCGGCCTGCCCTCGCGCCTGCTCGGCAGCCGCTTCGGCTTGCCGGGCGGCACTTGGCGTGTGCTCACCTGGGGCGGGCTGCGCGGCGGCATCTCGGTCGCGCTGGCGCTCTCGCTGCCCGCGGGCGAGGAGCGCGGCATGCTGCTCGCACTGACCTACTGCGTGGTCGTCTTCTCGATCCTCGCGCAGGGCTTGAGCTTCGGCGCGGTCGTGCGCGCGAGCGTCGCGACGGGAAAATGAGCGCGCGGACCCCGGGCCCGTGCCCGGGATCCGCGCCGCGTGCTCAGAACTGCGACCAGAGGAACTGGTTCGTCACCTCGTGGTGGAACTGGACCTCGGCCACCTTGACCAGCGCGCCCAGCGCCTTCGGGCAGCGGTCGGCCTGCGCCGTCTTCAGCTCGGCGTAGCGCGTGTGAACGTGCTCGCCGAGGATGTCCGCCATCAACTTGCTCGACTTGAAGAGCCGGATCGCGTCGTGGATGTTGTCGGGCAGGAAGCGCGTGCGCGAACGCTTGGACTCGTCCTCCGCCTGCGCGGGGCCTTCGAGGCCGACGCGCAGCAGCGAGTAGAGCGTCAGGTACGGGTTCGCGTCGGGCGCGATCGAGCGCACCTCGATGCGTGCCGACTTCTCGTTGCCGATCGGAATGCGCACCATCGAGCCGCGGTCGATCGCCGAGGCCTTGATCTGGTTCGGGGCCTCGAAGTGCGGGTCCAGACGGCGGTAGCTGTTGACGCTCGGGTTGAGCGCGAGGCACAGATCATCGCCCGCGCCGAGGATGCGCGAGATGAACTCCCAGCCCGACTCCGAGAGCCCGTCCTTGCCCTTCTTGTCGTGGAACAGGTTCTTCGAGCCCTTGGCGAGCGAGAGGTTCGTGTGCATCCCGTTGCCGTTGACGCCCGCGACGGGCTTGGGCAGGAAGCAGGCCGTCATGCCCATGCGCGCCGCGACCTGGCGCGCGAGGAGCTTGTAGAGCTGCACCTGGTCGGCGGCGATCGAGACCTCCGCGTAGGAGAAGTTCATCTCGAACTGCGAGGGCGCGACTTCGGGGTGGTCCTTCTCGTTCTGGAAGCCCATCGCGCGCTGCGCCTCGGCCGAGGCATCGATGAACTGGCGCAGCGGATCACCGGGCAGCGAGTGGTAGTAGCCGCCGGTGCTGATGAAGTCGAACTTGCGCGCCTCGTGGTAGCGGCGCTCGGCGTCGAGGCCCTGGAACAGGAAGCCCTCGATCTCGTGCGCGGCGTTGCAGTGGATGCCCTTCTTGGCGTACAGCCCGTCGGCCAGCGTCTTGAGGCGCGAGCGCAAGTCGGCCGGGTACGGATCGCCGGAGCGCTCGTGCACCTCGCTGAAGACGAGCACCTTGCCCGGACCGAAGACGTCCGAGGGCAGCCAGTAGAAGGCAGACCAGTCGAGCGCGAGACGCAGGTCGGACTCGGCCTGCTGCGAGAAGCCGCGGATCGACGAGCCGTCGAAGGTCAGGTTGTCGGCCGACTTCAGCAGGAACTTCTTGTCGTAGTCGAGCATGTGCAGCCGGCCCTCGAGGTCGGTGAAGCACACGGTCACGGCCTTGATCGACTTCTGACTCGCGAGGTAGCGCTCGCGCTTCTCGCGGATCTTGCCGGGATCGACACGATCCTGGCGCATCTTCTTGGCCTCGAGGTTGAGCTCCTCGAGCTGGTCGTAGGGGATCTCCAGGAACTCGCGCAGGGGAGTGGAGGGCATGGGGGTCGGAGGGGTCAGGGGCGGAGTTGAGGGGGGTGTCTGCCTAGCGGCGGCGAGGTTGTACTAAAATCGGCGTTGTTTAGCCTTCACCAAGCAGATTTTATCCCATATCTGAGCCCGCGCCAGCCACTCAGCTCCCCCAGACCACCGCCAGCGCCCCGCTGACGTTGAAACTGCCCCCCGCGGGGGCTGCGCAGAAGCCCAGGTTGGGGTCGCGGTAGTAGACCTGGTAGACACGCGTCGCCCCCAGCCCGAGCGGGTCGCCCAGGGCTGCCGAGCGCGCGGAGAGCCCCTGTCCGCCCACGGGAGGGAGCGCGAGCGCCCCGCCGCTGGCGTTCGCGACGTACAGGCGCTTCAAGTGCCCCCCCGCGCAGCGCAAGCCGTCCCCGAAGGCCGCCGGAGCGACGAGCGCATCACCCTGCAGCGCGATGCTGAGCGCGCTCGGCAGCTCGCCGGCGACGCTGAACTGCAGCGTGTCGGCCGAGAGGCTCGCCTCCCCCGCCGCGGCGAGCAGCGCGCCGCCCGTGCCCGCGCTGTTCTCGCAGCCGCGACCGGCGAGCCCGGGGTTGCCGCACGGACAGCCCGCGTCGCCCGCGCACAGCGCGAGGAACGACGACGAGGCGCCGCGCTCGCGCAGGTAGACGTCGAACTGTCCGCCGGGATTCGACGGCACGAGATTGCTCGCCGTGCTGAAGAACACGACGCGCCGCGCGTCGGCGGAGATCGCGCCGCCCCAGCACCAGCAGTCCTGATCGGCCGGAACGCCGCCCGCGCCGAGCGTGACACGCTCCATGCTGCCGGTCCAGCTGTCGCGCACGAACAGGTCGCGCACGCCAAGGTCGCCCGGGACGAGATTGTTCGCGTCGCTGGTGATCGCGACGAAGCGACCGTCGGGCGAGATGCCGCAACCGGTGCTCCAGGCGTCGGCCTCGACGCCGTCGGGCCGCACGCTCGCGCGCGTCGTCGTGTGCGTGGCGAATTCGTGCACGAAGACGTCCTGCACGCCGTTGGTGTCGTTCGGGACGAGCGTCGTGGCGCTCGAGACGAAGGTGCCGAAGCGGCCGTCGGCCGAGAGGTAGCCCGCGTGGCTGTCGCCGTTGCTCGGGATGCCGGTCGAGGAGACGCTGATCAGGATCGTCGCAGCGAGCAGCCGGTCGCGCACGAACACGTCGCGCTGGCCGTTCAGGTCGCCCGGAACGAGATCGGTGGCGAGGCTGCTGAAGATCACGAAGCGGCCGCCTTCGGAAACCGAGGTGGTGTAGCTGTCGCCGTGGGCCTGCGCATTCGCCGGGCCGAGGTTGACGCGCTCGGTGGTGCCGTTCGCCAGGTCGCGCAGGAAGACGTCCCACTCGTTGTTGGTGTCGTTCGGCACGAGGTTGTTCGCGCGGCTGCGGAAGGAGGCGTAGCGACCGTCGGGCGAGAGCGCGCTCGTGACGCTGTTGCCGTTGCCGATCGCCCCGGCGCTGCTCACGCTCACCAGCTCGGTCGTCCCCAGCAGCCGGTCGCGCACGAAGATGTCGCTGCGTCCGTTGATGTCGCCGGGCACGAGGTTGCTGGCGAGACTCTCGAAGAGCACGAAGCGCCCGTCGGCGGAGATCCCATTGGCCAGGCTGGCGCCGTTGCCGTGCACGCCGTTCGAGTCCTGGCTCGCAAGCTCGGTCGTGCCGGCGACCAGATCGCGCACGTAGACGTCCTCGGTCGCGTCCGGATCCGACGCGACGAGGTTCGAGGCGGTGCTGCTGAAGACCACGCAGCGCCCGTCGGCCGAGAGCGCGGGGTTGAGGCTGAAGCCGTTGCCGCCGACGCCCGCGCTGCTGACGCTCACCTGCACGGTCGACTGCGCGGAGGCGCAAAGGGCGCACAGCGGCAGACACAGGCGCAGGTGGAATTTCCTGGAGGGGGCGCTCATGGTCAGGGCTTTCGTGTTCGCGGGCCGGCAGCGGGGAACGGGCGGCCCACAGTAGCGCACTTCGCGCAACTGCGGGACACGCCTCGGACGATCCGGCCTGCTCCGAGCCCCGCGGGGAGACCAGCGAGCCGGACCCCGTACCGGCGAGTCGGCATGAAAGCGGCCCGGTACTCGTGCCGCTCTCCGGTATCAGGAGCTGCGAGCGGCCTCGCGCGCTCGTTGCGCGGCGCTCTCGCCGGCGAGGGTACGCTGGTAGGACCAGCCGGTCTTCAGGCCGACGACGAAGTACACCAGCGCCGCGACGCCGGTGAGGAACACCGAGTCGCCGACGATGCGCAGCCAACGCAGCTGCACCAGCAAGGGCGACTGCAGGAACTCCGCGCTGCGCGCGTACCACAGGCCCTTGTCGACGCACGCCAGCGCCTGAGTGATCCCGACCGGGAGGATCGACAGACCGACCATCAGCACGAGTCCGGCGTTCATCGCCCAGAAGGCGTAACCCAAGGACCGATCCCTCCAGGCGAGCGCGGGTGCGAGCCTGCGCAGAATCAAGAGCACGAGGCCGAGCGAGAGCAGCCCGTACACTCCGAAGAGCGCCGTGTGCGCGTGCACGGGCGTCGTGTTGAGGCCCTGCAGGTAGTAGAGCGCGATCGGCGGATTGATCAGGAACCCGAAGACTCCCGCGCCGACCAGATTCCAGAAGGCGACGGCCACGAAGAAGCGGATCGGCCAGCGATAGCGCTCCATCCAGCTCGCGCGGCCCTGCATGCGCAGCGTCTCGATCGCCTCGCGCCCGATCAGCACGAGCGGGACGACCTCGAGTGCGCTGAACATCGCACCGACTGCCGTGACCGAGATCGGCGTGCCGCTGAAGTACAGGTGGTGCAGCGTGCCCGGGATGCCGCCCAGCAGGAAGATCGTGGTCGAGGCGAGGAAGGCACGCGTGGCGCTCTGCTGCTTGACCAGTCCGAGCCGGCTGAAGAGGAAGGCCAGCACGCCGGTCGCGAAGACCTCGAAGAAGCCCTCGACCCAGAGGTGCACGACCCACCAGCGCCAGTACTCGGCGACCGAGAGGTGCGAGCGCGCGCTGTAGAACAGTCCCGCACCGTAGAACAGACCGATCGCCACGATCGAGATCGCGAGCAGCGAGATCAGGCTGCGCTCGGAGTCCCTGCGGCGCAGCGCCGGCAGGACGCCGCGCAGCATCAGCACGAGCCACAGCACGAGCCCGATGTAGAGCGCGATCTGCCACACGCGGCCGAGGTCGACGTACTCGTAGCCCTGCTGTCCGAACCAGAAGCCCGTGTCGAGGCCCAGGCGCTGGTGGACGGAGAGGTACTCGCCCACCATCGAACCGCCGACCACGACCAGCAGCGCTCCGAAGAGCACGTTGACGCCCAGGCGCTGGTACTTGGGCTCGGCTCCGCCGATGAGCGGCGCGAGGAACAGGCCCGCGGCGAGGAAGGCGGTCGCGATCCAGTACACCGCGGTCTGCAGGTGCCAGGTGCGCGTCACGGCATAGGGCAGGATCTTGGCCAGCGGGATCCCGAAGAAGGCCTGGCCCTCGATCGTGTAGTGCGCGGTCAGCGCCCCGAGCAGCACCTGCACGACGAAAAGCGCGATGACCACGACGGCGTACTTCCCGACCGCGCGCATCGAGGGAGTCAGCGCGAAGCCGTCCAGCGGATCGCGCTTGGGCATCAGCAGCGGCTCGTCGTGCTTCGCACGCGCGGCGAAGTACCACACCAGCGTGCCGATGCCCGCGATGAGCAGCACGACCGACAGGATCGACCAGACGAAATTGCTGCCGGTCGGCGCGTTGCCGACCAGCGGCTCGTGCGGCCAGTTGTTGGTGTAGCTGAAGGTCTCGCCCGGGCGGTTCGTGACGCAGGCCCACGAGGTCCAGAAGAAGAACTGCGAGAGCCGCTCGAGCCGCTCGGGGTCGGAGATCGGCTGTGCGGAGAGCGCGTAGTCCTCGCGCAGCTTCGCGAGTTCGGGATCACCGCCGAAGAGCTTGGTGTAGTGCGTCGCGTTCGAGGCCAGCGCCTGGGCGCGCGCGTCGCTGACCGTCAGCACGCCGCTCGCGGCGTCGTAGCGGTTGGTGCGCAGCTCGGAGCGCAGGCGCTGCTCCAGTCCTGCGCGTGCCTCGGCCTCGAGCGCCGCGTACGGGAGCTTGTGCTCGCGCAGGCTCCAGCCGTCGAGCAGCGCGAGCGCCTCGCGGTGCAGCCAGTCCGCCGACCAATCGGGCGCCTGGTACGCGCCATGGCCCCAGATCGTGCCGACCTGCTGGCCGCCGATGCTCTGCCAGGCCTGCTGGCCGTCGAGGATCTGCGCCTTCGTCATCAAGGTGGTGCCGGATTCGCTCACGACGCGCTCGGGGAGCGGCGGAGCCTGGCGATAGATCTCGCGGCCGAAGAAGCCCAGCAGGGTGAAGGCGCCGCCGACCACGACGGCCAGGATCCACCAGAGTCGTTTTTCGTTCTGCATGGCGGTTCCTCAGCTGCGCAGGGCGCCCGGGAAGAGCACGTTGTTCTCGAGGTGGATGTGCTGCATCAGCTGCTGGTCGAGTTCGCGCAGCCCCAGGTACAACGCGCGCCAGGTGCCGCAGGCATCCGCGGGCGGCGTGAATTCGTGCGTCAGCTCGCGCAGCCGGGCCAGGTTGCGGCCATGGTCGACGTGCTCCTCCTCCATCACCTGGATCGGAACCGCGGCCATGCGTCCGCGACCGGAGAGGATCAGCGGGAAGAGGATCTGCTCTTCCTTCTGCATGTGCGTCTGGAGTTCCTCGCCCATGCGCTCGACATGCTCGGCGAGACCGAGCGGGCAAGTGGACTTCTGCGCGTGCACCTTCTCCACCTTGCGCGCCATCTCGAGCAGGCGCGGCAGCTCCGCGCGGTGCGCGGCATGGAAGTGTTCGAGCACGTGCGCGACCAGCTCCGCCGTCGGCTGCTCGTCCCAGCGGCGGAAGTCGGCCGAGAGCGGCGTCTCGGCCTCGATCGCGCGCACGAGTTCGTCGAGCGCGATCTGCTTCTTCGAGCAGGCCTCCGCCAGGCTCACCTGGCCGTGACAGCAGAAGTCGAGGTCGTGGCGGTAGAAGACGCGCGAGGCGCCCGCGCGCGTGGCGGCGAGCTCGGCGAGCGTGGTCTGAGGGGTGATCGGTGCGTAGGTCTGGGGCATGTTTGGCCTCTGGAAAGGGGTGGGGGTCGCCCGGCCGTAGGCACAGGCCGTGCCATGCGCGCCGATACCTGATTTCAAAGGACTTAGGTCATTATGTTGTCGGATCGACACCGATACCGTAGTGTGTCTTCGACAACATTGTTGCCATGACGACAACACGCCCGACCCTCGACGATCTGCTCCCGATCGCGCTCGACATGACCTCGAGCCTGACCGCGGAGGACCGCTCGAACCGGCTCGTCGAGGCGGTTCGGCGTGCGCTGCCCTGCGACGCCGTCGCGCTGCTGCGTCTGGAGGGACAGGTGCTCGTCCCGCTCGCTGCGCACGGCCTCGCACCCGACGTGCTCGGACGGCGCTTCCTGCGCGCCGAGCACCCGCGCCTGGACATCATCTGTCGCAACGCCGAGCCGACGATCTTCCCCGCCGAGAGCGCGCTGCCGGATCCCTACGACGGGCTGGTCGAGGGCGATCCGCATCTGCACGTGCACGCCTGCCTGGGCTTCCCCCTGCGCGTGGAGGGCGAGCTCGTCGGCGTGCTGACCGTCGATTCGCTCGTGCCCGGCAGCTTCGACGCCGTCGACAAGCGCTTCCTCGCGCACCTCGCCGCGCTGGCCGCCGCCGCGCTGCGCACGAGCGACCTGATCGAGACGCTCGAGCGCCACGCGCAACACCAGGGGCAGGTCGCGCAGGACCTCGTGCGCGACGTGCTCGATCGGCGCGGCGGCTTCCTGATCGGCACGAGCAGCGCCATCGCGGACCTGCGGCGCGAGGTCGAGCTGATCGCGGGCTCGGAGTTCCCCGTGCTCGTGACCGGCGAGACCGGAGTCGGAAAGGAACTCGTCGTGCGCACGCTGCACCTGCAGTCGCGGCGCGCCGAGAAGCCGCTCGTGTACGTGAACTGCGCCGCGCTGCCCGAATCGGTCATCGAGAGCGAGCTCTTCGGCCACGCCAAGGGCGCGTTCACCGGCGCCGACCGCGCGCGCCCGGGCAAATTCCGCGTCGCCGACGGCGCGACGCTCTTCCTCGACGAGATCGGCGAGTTGCCGCTCGCGATGCAGCCCAAGCTGCTGCGCGCGCTGCAGGAGGGCGAGATCCAGCCGGTCGGCACGGACCACGCGTCGCATGTCGATGTGCGCATCCTCGCCGCGACCAACCGCGACCTCGAAGCCGAGGTGCGCGCCGGCCGTTTCCGCGCGGACCTGCTTCACCGCCTCGACGTGTGCCGCATCCAGGTTCCCAGCCTGCGCGATCACAAGCAGGACATCCCCATGCTGGTGGGACACTTCTCCGATCGCGTGCGACGGCGGCTGGGCACCGGTCCGATCCGCTTCGAAGCCGACGCGCAACGCGGTCTCTCGCGCGGCGATTGGCCCGGCAACGTGCGCGAACTGGAGAATGTCGTCGCGCGCGGAGTTCTGCGCGCCTCCTCGCGCAGCAAGCCCGGGGAGGCGCTGATCGTGCGCGCGCAAGACCTCGACTTCGCGGGAGCTGTGGCCGCGCGGGACGCCGCGCCCGCGCCGGAGCCGCCCGAACTCGGAGGTCGCAGTCTGCGCGCGGCTCTCGAGGACTACCAACGCACGCTCATCCGGACGGAACTCGAGCGTGCGCAGGGCAACTCGGCCGCCGCCGCGCGTGCCCTGGGCATGCACCGCAGCAACCTGCACCACCTCGCGAAGCGGCTCGGGTTGGGCGGCTAGAACCGGGGCGCAGCAGGGATCGGCGGATCGCGCTAGGATGCGCTGCGTCCAACGCATCCACTTCGGAGGCTCCCCATGACTCGCAGCACTCTCCTCGGCAGCGCGCTCCTCGCGTTCTCGGTTCTCGCCAGCGCCGCTCCCCTCCCGCAGTCCGTGACTCCCGCATTCGCGGCCTCGATCCACGACGAACCCGTCGACGGGATCGGCGACTCGTTCAACGCGACGCCTTTCGAGGGCCTGATCCGCACGCAGTCGACGCGCGCCGACCGCGCGATCCAGGAGTACGACGTCAGCGCCTTTGCGGGCCAGTCGATCGCCTCGGCGACGCTCGTCGGCCGCGTGGCGGTCAACAACGCCTTCGACAACGGCGTGCGCACCTTCGACTTCAAGCTCTACGCGGGCAATGGCGTCGCCGACCTCGGCGACTACCAGATCAGCGCAACACTCGTCGGCACGGGCCAGTACCACCCGCCGATCGACGTGGACTTCACCTACCAGTTCGACGTGACCGGGACGGTGCAGTCGCTGCTCACGGGCGGTGCGAACTTCGTCGGCCTGCGCGTCGAGGGCTCCTCGAACCCGAACTTCCCCAACATCCTGGTCGGCACCGACTGCCACCTCGACCTCGTGCTCGGCACGCCGGCGATCCTCTCCTTCTGCACGCCGGGGTCGGCGGGCGTCGCCGCCTGCCCGTGCTCCAATCCGCCCGCAGGCGCCGACCGCGGCTGCGACAACAGCGCCGCGACCGGCGGCGCGAGCCTGGGCGCAACGGGCACCGCGAGCCTCGCGAACGACTCGCTCGTGTTCACGACCGCCGGCCAGCGGCCGAACGGCACCTCGATCGTGCTGCAGGGCACGAGCAGTGTGGCCGCGGGCGCCGTCTTCGGCCAGGGCATCCGCTGCGTCGGAGGCGTGCTCAAACGCCTGTACCAGAAGTCCGCGGTCTCGGGCAGCATCAGCGCGCCCGCAGCCGGGGACGCGAGCGTCTCGGCGCGCTCCGCCCAGCTCGGCGACCCGCTCGTCGCGGGCCAGCACCGCTTCTACAGCGTCTACTACCGCGATCCGATCGTGCTCGGAGGCTGCGCCGCAACGGCGACGTTCAACACCACCGACGCCCTGGACGTGGCCTGGAACTGAACCGCGCGCGTCCGGTTTTCGCCACTTTGCTGTTGGGTTAGGCCCTCGATTCCGCACCAGTGCTGCGGACGCAGGTCTGCATGGAACGCACCCGACAGCAAGCGCTCTTCGACGAGTGGTTCCGGCTCCACCAGGGCCTGGTCGGGCGCATCCTGCGCGCCTACGCATTCACGGCCCACGACCGCGACGACCTGTTGCAAGAGCTCGCCTTGCAATTGTGGAAGTCGATCCCGCTCTTCCGCGGCGAGTCGAAGGTCACGACCTGGATCTACCGCGTCGGGCTGCGCACGGCTCTGGCCTGGTCGCAGCGCGAGCGCGCGCGCCGCGAGGAGGCCGAGCCGCTGGCCGAGCCGGGTGCGGTGCTCGCACCGGTTCCCCTCGAGTCGGATCCGCGCCTGGACTGGATCTACGCGCGCATCGCGCGCCTGGAGCCCGTCGACCGCTCGCTGATCCTGCTGCACCTCGACGGGCTCAGCCAGCGCGAGATCGCGGAGACGCTCGGGATCCGCGAGGGCAACGTCGGGGTCAAGCTGGGCCGCATCAAGAAGAGCATGGCGAGCGAGTCGCCAGAGAGGGTTCGCGATGGACTTCGATGAGATGCAAGTGGTCTGGGACGCGCAGAAGCAGCGCCAGGTGTTCGCGCTCGACCTCGAGGCGCTGCACGAGAGCGTGCGCCGCCGCGGGCGGCGCATCGAGCGCGCCGTCGAGTCGATGGAGATCGGGATGATCCTGATCTCGAGCTTCATGCTCGTGTTCTTCGGCGTGAGGTCGTCCTTTTTCGCGGCAGCCGTACAACTCGCGGTCGTGGTCTATCTGGTGGTGCTGCGGCTGCGCCGGCGCGCGCGCGAACGCAGCTTCGATGCGAGCCTGCTCGGCGACCTCGACCGCGCGCTCGCGCAACTGGACTACTCGATCCGCAGCGTGCGCACGATGCCGTTGTGGTTCTTCGCCCCTGCGCTGCTGACGGTGGGCGTCAACTTCGCCAACCGGCACGCGGACAAGCCATCGTGGCTCTGGCTGCTCGTGTTGGCCGCGTTCCCGCTGGGCATCTACGTCTCGCGCATCGAGTTGCGCTGCCAGCACCTGCCGCGCAAGCGCGAGCTCGAGACCCTGCGCGCGAAGCTCCGCACCGACAACTGAAACCGGTTCCCCTGCCCAGGACACGCCCCATGCACACGCTCCTCGCACTGCTTTTCGCCCTGTTCCTCGCGCCGACGGCGCCGCGTGACGACTTCGCGCTGCGCGAAGCCTGGATCGGCAAGCTGCACGTCGGCCCTTTCGAGGCCGTGATGCAGTTCCGCGTCGAAGCCGACGCCGCCGGCGCGACGCGCGCCTTCTTCGACAGCCTTTCCGAGCAGCGCACGGACTTCGTCGCGCAGTGGCGCATCGAGGGCGAACAACTCTGCTTCGACGTCGAAGAGGTCGGCGCGCACTACCGCGGCACGCTCGACGCCACGCGCGCGCACGCCGAGGGGACCTTCGAGCAAGGCGGACGCGAGCTGCCGCTCGCTCTCGATCGCAGCGCGAAGGTCTACGAGCCCGTCTACAAGTGGGAGACGCGCGCGCAGCGCCCCAAGGCTCCCTTCCCCTACGCATCCGAGGAGGTGCGCTTCCGCAACGAGCGCGATGGCCTCGAGCTCGCGGGCACGCTCACGCTCCCCGCGGGCGAGGGCCGTCACCCGGCTGTGGTGCTGATCTCCGGCTCGGGCCAGCAGGACCGCGACGAGACCCTGATGGAGCACAAGCCCTTCCTCGTGATCGCGGACTATCTCGGCCGGCACGGCATCGCGGTGCTGCGCTACGACGACCGCGGCTCCTTCGCCTCCGGAGGCGACTTCGGGCCGGCCACGACTGCGGACTTCGCGCACGACGCCTCGGCCGCCGTCGATTTCCTGCAGCGCGATGCGCGCATCGATCCTGCGCGCATCGCACTCTGCGGTCACAGCGAGGGCGGCCTGGTGGCTCCGCTCGTCGCTGTCGAGCGCACAGACCTCGCGGGCATCGTGCTGCTCGCCGGGCCGGGCATCTCGTGCGCCGACATCGTGCGCGAACAGTCCGTGAGCATCCCGCGTTCCGAGGGCGCTGGCCCCGCGGAGTTGCAGCTGCAACAGGCGGTGCTCGGCGCGGTGGTCGAGGCCGTGCAGGGGGCCAGGGACGGCAGCGATCTCACAGCTGCGATCCAGAGCGCGGTCGCCGAGGCCGTCGCGAAACTCCCCGAGGCCGAACGCGCGCTCGCGAGCGAGAGCGCCGAGGCGTTCCGAGGCCAGCTCACGGGCTTCACCACGCCCTGGTTCCGCTACTTCGTGAAGCACGATCCGCTCGCCGTGCTGCGCCGCGTGCACTGCCCCGTGCTCGCACTGGCCGGCTCGAAGGACGTGCAGGTCTACCCGCCCGCGCGCAATCTGGCCGGGATCGCGAGCGCGCTCGCCGAGGGCGGCAACAGCGACCACGAGACGCGCGAGCTCCCGGGCCTGAACCACATGTTCCAGCGCTGCAGCCGCGGCTCGATCAGCGAGATCCTCGCGCTCCCGGAGACCTTCGACCCGGCCGCGCTCGAGGTGCTCGAGCACTGGCTCTCAGGGCACCTGCGCGCGCCCGCTCGCTAGCGCGGCACGACGGCCTCGACGCTGCGCGCCTGCGTTCCGTGCAGGTCCCCGACCGCGAAGGGGAACTTCTGGTTCGAGGCCGCGGCGCCGGTTCGGCCGTGCTTGTCGAGCGCGATGAAGCAGATGTCGAGCTTGTAGCCGCGCGGATCGACGCGCGCGATGCGGTGGATCATCTCCTCGCACGCCCGCTGCGGATCCATCCCTTCTCGCATGAACTCGACGATCTGGTAGGTCGCGCAGTAGCGCATCACGTTTTCCCCGATGCCAGTGGCGCCCGCGGCGCCGATCTCGTCGTCGACGTAGATGCCCGAGCCGGGGATGGGCGAGTCGCCCACGCGGCCGGGCAGCTTGCCACCGGCACCACTGGTCGAACAGCCGGCCGCGAGATGGCCCTGCGCGTCGAGCACGAGCAGCGCGATCGTGTCGTGCCCCGCGCGGTCGGGCGCGGCCGGTCGCTCGCGCGCGACCCAGGCCTGCTTCTTCGCCGTGAGATCCTCGATGCCGACAGACTCGACGCCGTGTTCGAGCGCGAACCAGCGCGCGCCCTCGCCGACGAGCAGCACGTGCTTGCTGTCCTCCATCACCCAGCGCGCCGCGCTGATCGGGTGCACGATGCCCTCGACGCCCGCGACGCAGCCCGCGCGGTGTCCGACACCGTCCAGGATGCACGCGTCCAGCTGCGGATAGCCGGCCGCATTGGGCCGACCGCCCAGCCCGACCGATCCGTCGCTCGAAAGGCGCTCGATCTCGCGCACGCCCGCCTCGACGGCATCCAGGCGCGATCCCCCCGCGGCGAACGCGGCGAGCGCGTGCTCGCCGGCGATCTGGCCGAAGGGCCAGGTGCCGATCACCACGGGCCGCATGTTCTCGATCGGCGCGGAGGCGCCGGGCGCGCTGACGCAGGCGCCGAGGAGCAGGAGCGAAGCGACGAGCGGGGTGCGGCTGGGTTGGCGCATGGGCATGCAGGCGGCGGAGGGTGAGGCCGCCAGTCTGGGGAAGCTCCGCGCGCGCCGCAACGCCGGGCGCCGACCTAGTTCGGCTCGCGCGTCGCGACTTTGCCGATGAAGTCGAGCAGCACACGGCCCGAATCGAGCGGGTCCTCGGGCCTGCCGCAGTCGTAATCGGCGCTGTAGTGCGACTTGCCCTCGAGCGTCCGCGCCTGCGCGCGACCGCCCGCCGCCTCGATTTCGCGCGCCATGCGCTCGCTCAGCTCGCGCGAGGCGGCCTTGCCCTCGCCCGCGCTGACGAACAGGAAGTGCCCGCTCGGCCGCACCTCGCGCACGTGCCGGATCGGAGAGGCGTCGTCGAGGGCCTCGCGCCCGGCGCCGAAGTTCTTTTCGATGTACGGCTTGTACATCCCGCCCTCCGCCAGCTTGGCCGGCAGGTCGTATGCACCGCCGCTCCAGCACACGACGCCGCACAGCACGGCCGGCGTCAGGCCGACCTTCGCGAGCGGGCGCGGGTCGAGGCCGACCATGCTCGCAATGTGGCAGCCAGCCGAGTGCCCCATCAGCACGATGCGCGCCGCCGACCCGCCGTACTCGGCGATGTGGTCGTAGGTCCAGCGCACCGCCGCGGCCACGTCGTCCACCTGCGCAGGGTGCCGCGCGACGTCGCTCAGGCGGTAATTGACGCTGACGAGCACGATCCCCTGCTCGTTCAGCAACTTCGGCTTGTACGAGACCTCCGACTTGTCGCCGCGCGCCCACTCGCCGCGGTGCACGTAGATCACGACCGGCGCCTCGTGCGCGTCGGCCGGCGCGTAGACGTCGAGCGTCTGCTGCGCGAGCGCGCCCGGCACGTAGGCGAGATTCCAGGCGATCCGGCTCCCGACTGCGACGATCGGCACGCGCGGAGGGCGCGCCTCCGCCGCGACGGCGGCGGGCAGACCCGCCTTGCCGGCCCAGACGCAGGTGCCGCCGATGCCAGTCAGGAGCCCGAGCAGGAGCGTGGCGAGGTGCTTCATCGGTCTCCTACAGGACGATCGGTGCAATCGAGTTCGCGATCCAGCGCGGCGCGCCGCCGGGAGGCGTGACAAAGGTCTGCACGTGCACGGCTGTGCCCGAGAGCCCTGGCATGCCCGAGAGATCGAGCGGGAAATCGAGCACCCCGCTCGCCGGCACCGTGCCGAGCGGGAGCTGCAGGAAGACGCTCGCGGGATCGACGAAGAGCGTGCCCGAAGGCAGCGGCATGTAGCCAGCCTCGTGCGCCAGGACAGCGCTCACCTGGCTGCCCGCAGGGGCGACCTGCAACAGCCGCAGCGGCGACCCGATCGGCTGCAGCCTAGCGAACTCCGGGAAGCGCGAGAGCGTCGTCAGCGACCCGTGCGCGGAATAGGCGTACACGTGCGAGCTCGTGAGCAGATAGCCGCAGGAGGAATTCGCGTCGAGCTGTGTGAAGCTGCCCTTCACGCGCGCCGTGCTCCAGGCGTTGTTCATCAGGCCGAAACCCAAGGCGCGGCTGCCGTCGAAGGCGACCAGCGCCTGGCGCCAGATGTCCAGCGCCTGCAGCGGAGCCGCGGTCGCCACGCTCGCCCAGCGTCCGATCACCGGATCGAAGACGCTCGTCTCCAGGCCGTCGAAAGCCGCGAAGAGATCGCCCGAGGAGGGACCGGCGAACTGGAAGGCGCTCGCCACGGGGTGCGCGAACCAGGCGCCACTGCGCCCCGAGAAAGCCTGGTAGCCCTGCGCATCGGCGAGCACGACCGCGTTGCGCAGCAGCGCGACCTGCACGGAGGGACCGAGCGCGATCGGCGCCGGGCTCCAACTGCCCTCGACCGCGCTGAAGGCGTGCCCCTGCGCGCCGTCGTCGATCCAGACCAGCGCGTCGTTCGTCTGCACGCTGAACGAACCCGCCACGGTTGCAGAAAAGTCCCCGGTGACGACCGAGAAGGCGGTAACGCCCGCCGCGTCGGAGAGTGCGAGCACCTCGTCGTCCAGCGCGAGCGCGGGCGCGGAAGCGAAGCTGCGCAGGCGGAAGAGGTTCTGTCCGCTCGAGTAGGCCAGCACGTCGTTGCCCGACTGCGCCGCGGCAACGTAGCGGCCCGCGCTGAAGGCGTAGCCCGGCGCAACGCCCGCGCCGGCGAAGCCGCCGGTGCAGGCGCTGAAGGCGAGCAGCTGCCCGCCGGCTGCGAACATCGCGTAGCCGCGCTCGATCGCGAGCGGCACGGGGTTTGGGAGTGCCGCCAGCGCCCACGCACCCGTGTGCGCCGAGAAGCCCGCGACACTGCTTGCGTCCCAGGCCACGGCCTCGTCCCCGCCGACGTCGTAGCTCGCGCCGGCGTCGAGCGGCGACTGGACGATCTCGCCGGTGTAGGCGCTCGCGCCGTAGAGGTGCGCGCCGTCGGAGAACACCCCCGCGGTCTGCGAGATCACGGGGCCCGCGAGCGGGCCGAGCAGGGCGCGGTGGCGCCAGTGCCCGTCGAAGGCACCAAAGCACCAAGCCTCGTCGCCCAGGGCCGCGATCGTGAGCCAGCAGCTCGAGGTAGGACCGTGGAAGAGCTGCGGAGCGCTGGAGAGCTGCAGCGTCTCGACCACCCCCGTGCGCGTCGCAAAGGCGTGCACGCTCGCCCCGTCCTCGATCGTGACGTAGGCATTGAATTGAGTGACGAGCGCCGCGGCGGAAACCGGAACCGCCGTCCAGCGCGCGGTGATCGCCGACCACAGGTAGACGTGCGAGGGCGTCTGGAAGACGACGGATGTCCCGAGCGCGCGCACCGATCCCGTCCCCGCGAAGTCGGCCGGGAGTGCGAGCTCCGCCCAGCTCGGCCGCTCGAAGAGCGCTGCAGGATGCGCGGCCTGTTGCGCGGCGCGGGCGCAAGGCGCGGCGGCGAGGACGAAGAGCGCGCCGAGCGCGCTCGCGAAGGGTCGTGAGAGGGAGTGCATGCAGGGAACCTCGGCTGGAACCTCGACCGCGGGCACACCGTGCGCCCCCCCGTACAAGCGTCGACGGGCTCCCGAGCGCCAAACGATTCCGCAGGATTGTTGGCGCGCGCCCTCGCTCCGCGGCGGCGGTTTCCTCGCTCGTAAACCAGACCGGGTCTCACCACTCGGGCCAGCCCTGCGTCCGGACTCCACGTGCCTGTCCCGGCTGCTCCTTGTCCGCGCCCCTGCCGGCCTGCACGTGCACGAGGGCCCGCGCGCGGGCGCGACGACGACGGGATGCCCGCGGAGCACGCCGCCGCGCTTCGATGCACTCGATGCGCATGCGCACGCGCCGGAAAGCGGTCCGGGCCGGATCGTTCAGCCTCTCGCGAGCTCCGCGATCCTGCGACGCTCCACGGCCGCTCCGGCCAGCGAACCGTCGAGCGCGACGCGCAGCATCGCACGCGCGAGATCCACCGAGGGAATCCCCAGCCCCGGGAGCACGGGCCGCAGCACGAGGTAGATCACGCGCAAGAGCCGATAGAACAGGTTCGGTTCCCGGCGCGGGACGACCGGGAAGATGTAACCGGGCCGGAAGAGGTGCACGCGTGCGAAGCCCGCGCGCAGCAGCCCATTCTCGGCCATGCCCTTGTAACGCGCGAAGGCGACCCGGCTCTGCTCGCTGGGGTCCGCGCCCTGGCCGCTCAGGAAGCAAAACGCCGCCTGCGGGCTGTGCTCGTGCAGCACACGCGCGAATTCGATCGTCAGGTCGACCGTCACGCGGCGAAACTCCGCGTCCGTCAGCGCGCCGGTGTAGGCCCCGATGCAGTACAGCGCCGCGTCCTGCTCGAGCAGCACCGGCGCGAGCTCGCGGCAATCGGCGAAGTCCTCGTGCAGCACCTCACGCAACTTCGCGTGCTGGATCCCGAGTGGCCGGCGCCCGATCGCGGTCACCCGCGCGACCTGCGGATGTGCGAGCGCGAGCTCGAGCACATGGCCGCCGACCATCCCGCTCGCACCGACGAGGACCAGGTTCCCGGGCGTGCTCATGCGCGTGCGGCCTCCACGTGCTCTGGGCCTATTTCGCGCGCAACGGCCGCGCCTGGACGCCCTCGAAGGTCATGCGCACGGGCAGGATCGCTCCCTGCGCGTCGAACTCCAGCCGGTCGATGCAGGTCACGCGGTGGTCGCGGCCGAGGTTGGGGATCGGCCGGCGGTGGTAGACGATGTACCACTCGTCGCTCCCGGGCACGCACAGCACCGAGTTGTGCCCTGCGCCCGTCGCGACGGCCTCGTCCTTCTCGAGAATCGTGCCCGCGCGCGCGAACGGCCCGGTCGGCGAATCCGAGGTGCCGTAGGCGACGTGGTAGGTGCCGTCCCCCCAGCCGCCCTCCGACCAGAGGAAGTAGTAGCGACCGCCGCGCCGGAACAGCACCGGCCCTTCGACATAGCCCTGCGGCGTGATCTCGCGAAACGTGCTGCCGTCGGGCCAGGGGAGGAAGCCGGTGAAGTCCGGCGCGAGGCGCGCGACGTTGCAGTGTCCCCAGCCGCCGTAGAACAGCAGGCACTCTCCGTCTTCGTCGCGGAAGACGAACGGATCGATCGGCTGCGCGTCGTTTTCGAACTCGCCCAGCAGCGGCTTTCCGAGGTAGTCGCGGTACGGACCACCGGGCGCGTCGGCGACGGCGACGCCGATGCCGCCGCTGTGGCTGCGCGCGTCTTGCGCGTCCCACAGCGGACCGCCCGGTCGCTGCAGGTCGTTGGCCGCGAAGAACAGGAAGAAGCGCCCGTCCTTCTCGAGGATCGACGGCGCCCACAGCGCGCGCCGCGCCCAGGAGACGCGCGAGGTGTCGAGCACGCGCGGGTGCTTCGTCCACGTCACCAGATCGCGCGAGGAGAACGCGTCGAAGAAGGTCTGCTCGTCGTAGCGCGCCGAGAAGGTCGGAAAGATCCAGTACTCGCCCGCGAGCACGGCGACCTCCGGATCGGCGTACCAGCCTTCGAAGACGGGGTTCCCTGAGTGCGCGGGAGCACCGACGCAACCGCTCGCCGCGAGGACGAGGGCCGCGAGCAGGGGCGCGAGGAGCGAAGGCGGCTTGGGCATGGCTTCGGCGACAGGGTACGCCGTGCGCCCCTGCCCGCGCATCCTCCCGCACGGGTTCCGCGCACTGCACTACGGTCACGCCCCCCCGCGGTCCGAGAGGAGAGCAGGTCTCTCTCGGTGGAGGCCGTGCTGCCCGTGCTTTTCCATGCCTCCATCTCCGGCCTCCTGTTCGTGGCGCCGTTCGCAGCCTGCCTGTGGGCTGCCGCCGGCGCGGGACTCGGCCGCGAGCGCGGAGAAGATACGCCCTCCGACAGCGAGGTCCCCGCGCCGCTGCCCTCGAGCGAGGATCCGACGCTCGGGGCCAAGGAGAAGGTCGTCAGGCTCAACCAGCGCCTCGCGAGCCTCGACGAGCAGCTCTCGACGCTCGCCACGACCAACCGGCACCTCGTCAACGTGCTGCGCTCGTGCACGGCGCAGCTGTGCCTCTCGCAGGACGAGATGGCGCTGTGGAAGATCGAGGTCGAGTGCGCACGCCTGCGCGAAGCGCAGTTCGAGGCCACACAGCTCGAGCACGGGCGCGAGCGCGAGCTCCTCGGAGAAGAGGTGCGCTCCCTGCAGGAGACGTGCGCCGGTCTCTCCGCACGCGCGGAGGAGCTCGCGCAGGCGCGACTCGAACTCGACGAAGCCCGCGCGCGCATCGCGGAACTCGAGGAGACGGCCCGGCGTCGTGCGGCCCCCCACGCGGAGCTGCTCCTGCCCGCCGACGAATTGGCGGAAGGCCGCATCCTCGCGCACCTGAAAGGCCTCACGAACCGCCCGCCGACCCCGCTGCCGACGAGCTACTTCGAAGGTCTCGAAGCGCAGGACCTCGCGCGTGCCTGCGCCGGCCTGTTCGGCAGCGAAGATCCGCTGAGCGAGGAGGCGATGCTGCGCCTCTCCGAACACTGGCAACGCCAGCACGCCACCTGGAGGCGCGCGAGGATCGACGAAGAGGTCGTGTACTTGTGGGCCGAAGGGCGCCACGTGCGCTGCGGACTGGGAGCGGAGGGTGAGGCGCTGCTCGTGCTCGTGGCCGGCTGCGTCGACGGCTCGCGCCGCGTGGTCTGCGTCGAAACCGGGCTGCCGCATTCGGCAGATGCGTGGTTCGCAGCCCTGGAGACCCTCGTGCAGCGGGGAATGAACGTCCCGCGGCTGGTGATCGCAGAGGAGCGCTCGGGCCTGTGGCCAGCCCTCGAGCGCGTTGGCTGGAATTGCGCGCGCTCGAGGATCCAAGACCGCCGCATCGAAGACGGCGTCGGGACCGCTGCGGATCGGACACTCGAGCTGGACGCATTTCCCGCGCAGCACCGCACGCAGTTGCGCAGCGCGAACCTCGTCGGGCCGCTGCTCGCCGCGCTGGGGCTGCGCGCCAGGCAGGCCCAGCCGAGCGCGCTCACGCCGAACGCGTGCGCGCTGTACTGGAAGCTCGTGCTCGTGGGCACGCGACGCATGCGTCGCATCCCCTACGCGCACTTGCTGGCCGCGGTCGCACTCCGTGGGCGCGCGAGCTGAATTGCGCGCAGGGCGCAGCGTAGACTGAAGCGATGCACTCGCTGCGCCGCACTCTCCTGCTCCCTGCAATCGCGCTCGCCTCCGCCCTCTGCGGCTGCCGGCACGCTCCGCAACCACTCGGAATCCCCGCGCGAGAGAATCCCGCGCAGTGGGCGAAAGACATCGAGGTCTTTCGCGAGCAGGACCGCACGCATCCCGCGCCGAAGGGCTGCGTGGTCTTCGTCGGCAGCTCGAGCATCCGTTTCTGGAGCACGCTGGCGGACGACATGGCACCGATTCCCGTGCTCAACCGCGGTTTCGGCGGTTCGAAGCTCTTCGACTCGGTCTACTACGCGCACGATCTGGTCAGCGTGCACGAGCCGAGCCTGGTCGTCGTCTTCAGCGGCACCAACGACCTCGCCGGCGCGGACGCGAAGAGCGCCGTCGAAGTGCACGATCTGTTCCGGCAACTCGTCGCACGCTTGCGCGCGGAGGACCGCGAGCTCGAGGTCGCCTACATCGCGATCACGCCCACGCTTGCGCGCGAGGTGAACCGCGCGACGGTCCGTGAGGCCAACCGACTGATCCAGATCGAGTGCGAGGCGGACGCGCGACTCGATTTCATCGACCCGACGCCCGCTCTGATGGACGCGGGCGGCAAGCCCGATCCGCAGTGGTTCCGCGACGACCGCCTGCACCTCAACCCGCGCGGCTACGAGGTCTGGACGCGCTGCATCCGGCCCACCGTGGAGCGCCTGTACGCGCAGCAGCGCTCGCGCGCATCGAACTGAGGAAATAGTCACCGCGCCGCAGGGTTCGATTCCGTAGCATGTGCGACGCGCCGGAGGGATCCGGCCATTCGCGAACCGAGGTCAACCCATGAATCGAATCCACGCACACCGCACGCTCGCGCTGCTCGCGGTCGCCGCCCTGACGGCGCCGCTCTTCGCGCAGGACGCCAAGCAGGAACCGCCCAAGGAACGCCCGAAGGTCGAGAAGGCCGAAAGGGTCAAGGAAGCGCCCAAGCAGGCGCCGAAGGAGCGCGCGCCCGCCGCCGAAGCGCCCAAGGCCGAGGCTCCCGTTGCCGGCGCGCCGGGCGTCAACCCGCGCGAGGTCGCGAAGAAGGCCGCGCAGTTCGAGTCGGTGCACCGCGACCGCATCGCGCGCATCGATCGGCTGATCGAGATCTACACCGCCAAGGGCGACCGTGAGAAAGTCACTGAGCTGCAGGCGCTGCGCGACGCGCAGGCCAAGCGCCACGACAATGCGATGCAGAATTTCCGCAAGCAGCTCGGCCCGAACTGGTCCGCGCGGCTCGACAAGGAGCTCAAGGGCCCGAGCGAGCGCGCACGCGACGTGCGCGAGAAGCCGGCCGAGAAGCCGGTGCGCGAGAAGCCCGAAGAACCGAAGAAGGAACGCTCGAAGGAAACCCCCGCCAGCCGTCCGGGCGGCAAGCAGTAGGGAGAGCCTGAACATGAACATCCAACGACTGTCTCTCGCACTCCCGCTCCTCCTGCTCGGCGCCTGCACGACACACGAAGGCACCGGGACTCAGGCCTCGGGCCAGGACGCTGCGCAAGCACCGGCGGGATCCGCCGCCACCGAAGAACCGCTGCTCGCTCCTGCGGATGCGGCAATCCCGACCGCGGAAGAAGCCGCCGCGGCCGCCGCGAAGAAGATCGACGACTCGAACGCCGACGCGGAGCTCGAGAAGCTCAAGCAGGAACTGCAGGGCGGGCACTAGGCGCGCGTCCGCGAGGACGCGCGCGCTCGCACACGCTCAGCGCTCGACCAGCACCTCCAGGTACTCCGACTCGACCTGCGTCCCGCCGTCGCGCGCGAGGTTCGCGCGCGACCACAGTCGCTCGAGGTCCGCCTCGAGTCCGGCGCGTCCGTTCGCGTCCAGCGCCTCGAGCGTGCGGATCGTGGGGCCGTACGCTTCGCAGAACATGCGCGCCACGCCCGCGGGAGCGAAGGGATAGCGGAAGTGCACGCTGCGGCGCGTCAGCGTCACGCTGCGCGCTCCCGCGAGCCGCTCGCGCACGGTCGCGTCGTCGCCCCAGGCGAGGGCGCTGGGCACGCCCGACGGCGGAGGGACGCGCGCGGTGTGCGCGCGCAGCATGTCGCCGACGAAGCTCGCGGGCGTCCAGTGGGCGAGCGCGATGCGACCGCCGGGGCGCACCAGGCGCAGGAGCTCGGCCGCGACGCGCTCGGGCCGCGGCGCGAACATCACGCCAAACATGCTCAGCAGCGTGTCGAAGCGCGCATCGGCGCCGCCGAGAGCCTCGGCGTTGCCCTCCTCGAAGCGGATGGCGAGCCCTTCGGCTGCGGCTCGCGTGCGCGCGGCTTCGAGCAACTGCGGCGCGAGATCGATGCCGACGACGTCGGCGCCCGCGCGCGCGGCGGGCAGCGCGAGGTTCCCCGTGCCGCAGGCGAGATCGAGCACGCGCTCACCCGGCGCGAGTGGCACTCGCGCGACGAAGCTGTCGGCATCGTGTCGGTACCCCGCAGCGATGCGGTCGAAGTCTCCGACTCCCCACACAGCGCGGTTGCGAGCTGCGAGCGGATCATCCGGGGTGTGCACGGGCGGGCAGGCGAAGGCGGCGGTCTGGGATCGGGAAGTGGGCGTGGCGCTCATGGCATTTCTCCTTGGACTGGGTTCGGTGCGCAACCTCGCGCAGCGTCGATCCCGAGCCTCGGAACTGGACGCCCGCAGCGGAATGACTGCCCGTCCGCGTCTCCCTGCCGTCCGTCCGCGCGCAGGCCGTTTCTGCCGATCCCGTCGAGTGCACCCTCCCTTCGTCGGCCTCCGGTGTACAGAATCCTGGGGCGTGGATCCCCTCTCCGACGTCCTGCGCGCCGTGCGCCTCTCCGGCGCGCACTTCTTTCACACCTCCGCTTCCGGCGCGTGGGGTGTCGAGGCCGCGCGCGCGAGCGAGCTCACGCCCTCCGTGTTGCCCGGGTCGCAGCACCTGATCTCGTACCACGTCGTGATGAGCGGCCACTGCTGGGGCGGGATCGAGGGTCAGCCGCCGCTGCGTCTGGAGGCGGGCGACGTGATCCTCTTCCCACACGGCGATGCGCACCGCATGCAGTCGGGCCCCGAGCCCGAGAGTGAGCTCGTCCCCGTGCAGAACGTGCCGCGTTTTCCGAACGCCTCGGTCTTCGGCGAAGCGCGCGATCCGCCGCAGGTGACGCTCGTGTGCGGGTTCCTCGGCTGCGATCGCGTGCCCTTCAACCCGCTCTGCGCCTCGCTGCCGCGCCAGCTGTGCATGCGCGGACTCTCCGAGGGAGCGGTGGGCCTCTTCGCGCGCCAGGTGCTCGAGGAGACACGCGCCGGCCGCGCGGGCGCCGACTCGATGCTGACGCGGCTGGCCGAGCTGATGTTCATCGAGCTCCTGCGCCGCTACCTCGACGCGCTGCCCGAAGGCGGCGAGGGCTGGCTCGCCGGCGTGCGCGACCCGCTCGTCGGCCGTGCGCTGACACAGATCCACGCGCGCCCCGCGCACGCCTGGACGCTGCCCGCGCTCGCGCAGGCGGCCTCGTGTTCGCGCAGCGTGCTCGCCGAGCGCTTCGCCGCGCTGGTCGGGCTGCCTCCGATGCAGTACCTCGCGCACTGGCGCATGCAGCTCGCCGCCGCGCGACTGCGCGAGAGCAGCGCCAAGGTCGCGACGGTCGCGCTCGAAGTCGGCTATGAGTCCGAGGCGGCCTTCAGCCGCGCATTCAAGAAGGCGACCGGCTCCGCGCCCGCGCGCTGGAGGGCGCGCGCTGAGTCATAGAGCAACGCCTGCAGCCGCGGGAGCTCCTCCAGCAGGCCGCGCAGCATCTCCGGCGGCGTGCGGTCGGAGAGGTCGCTCGTCCAGACGATCCTCTCCCGCTCGAACCGGAGCGAAACCGGGTGGGGCTCGATGTGGCGCAAGAGATCGATGCAGCGCGAGCCGACGCCCTCGAGCGCGCGCTTGCCGCGCGGGAACAACGACGTCCGTGGAGGGTCGCACACCCAATTCGCTCGCGAGCGAGTCGATCAGCGCGGTCAGGGTCTGGTTGCGGCTCATCTGCGCGATCTCGCCGGGGCCTCCATGCCAGGCGACATGCGCGGCGCCGAGTGGAGCCGCGCGCAGGTACGTGAATCCAGGTAGCGCTCGGCATCCTGTCACACGCCGCCGAGGATCGCACGCATTGCGTGGTACCTGGAACAGCGCTGCGAGCTGGATTTTGTGCGAATTCGAGGTGCGCCGAAGCGGACCGGCCCTATGGGTCGATCGCCATGATCTCCAACGACGGCGCGAACCCGGAATACGCGTGTGTGCTCTGCGATGGCCCGCTGCACGACTGGATGAGCGTGCCCTCCGATTGGCGGCGGCCGCGGGATCCGCGCAACTTCGAACTCTACTGGTGCGACGCCTGCAGCTTCGGCCAGGTGCAGCCGCGGCCCTCGCAGGCCGACGTGCGTTCCTTCTACGAGACCGAGTACTACACCCACGAGCGCCTGGAGGCCGAGGCTGAGCCCCCCACGTTCTTCGAGCGCATCAAGCAGCACCTCGCCTGGCGCGCCGATCGCGGCCTCGACATCACGGCGGAGCTCGTGCATCGACTGGTGCGGCGCAAGCCCGCGCGCATCTGCGAGTTCGGTTGCGGCAGCGGAACGCTGCTCCAGGCGCTCGGCGCGCTCGGCCACAGCGTCGTCGGCATCGAGCCGGATCCGGCCGCCCGGCAAGTGGCCGAGGAGCGCGGGATCCAGACCTACCCCGACAACGCCGAGGCTCCTCCCGCCGCGCTGCCCAACGGCTCGTTCGACGTGGTGATCATGTGCCACGTGCTCGAGCACTGCCTCGATCCGCGGCGGGCGATCGCCAACGCGCGCAAGGCGCTGCGCCCGGGCGGCTTCCTGATCTGCGAGACGCCCAACAACGTCGCGCTCGGCCTGAAACAGTCGGGCACATGCTGGCCCTGGCTGGACGTCCCGCGCCATCTCAACTTCTTCACCGCCGAGAGCCTGAAGCGCATCTCCGCGCTCGCGGGCTTGAACGTCACCGGCATCGAATTCGCAGGCTACTCGCGACACTTCGACCGCAAGTGGTTGCGCGAGGAAGAGCGCATCTGCGCAGCGCTTCAGCCCAGTCCGCGCAACTCGCGCACGCGCCTCGCGCTGCAGAACTGGGTGCTCCTGGGACGCACGGCGATCGGACGCGGCGAGAGCAAGTACGACTCGGTGCGCGTCGTGGCCGAGGCCGCGAGCGCGTAGGGCCGAACCGGAAGTGTGCGCGGGGGATTGCCCGCCCCCACGGGCAGATCGAGTCTTCCTGAACGAGCAGCGCTCTGCGCATGCTCGCTCGACGCTCATTGCAGTTCGAGTTCGACGTCGCTGACGCCGTCGATCTCGAGCTGCCTCTCGCTGTTCTTGCCGTCCATGATCGCGCCGTAGGACACGCGGTAGGTTCCCGCTTCGAGGCCGCTCAGCACCGCTGTGGTTTCGCCGTTGGAGTTGAGGTCACGGAACAGCGCCGGCGCCTGCTCGCGCTGGGCGGAGATGTAGATCCGCGCGGCAGCCTGGCCTTCCTTCACCGACTGCCTGATCCGCAGTGACGAGCCGCGCGAGAACTCGGCCGTGCCCAGATCGGTCAGTCCTGCTCCGATCTCGACATCCGTGAGCACGAGCGGCGCGTACTCGCGACCGGCGTCGATCCACAGGGTGGCCCGCCCGCGCGGCACGCCCGTGAAGCGCAGCGCGCCCTCGACCAGCGGAGCGTGCAACCAGGTGCGCGGCTCGCCCTTGGCCGGACCCTCGTAGAGCCCCACGCGCGCGGCGGCAAGCGAGGGCAGCTCGGCCAGCTGCGGCACCTCGAGGCGCACCTGATCGCCTGAGGCGAGCTTCAACACGACACCCTCGCGCCCGGCATCGACGACGATCTCGCCACCGGGATCCGCGGGCGCGAGCCAGGGATGCCAGGCGCGCAGCGTGGTCGACACGCCGCGCTTCACCTGCAGCTTGAAACTCCCGTCGGCCGACGGGTACGCGCCCGGGGGGGCTGCCATGCCGGGGAGCCATGAGCTGCCGGGGCGCCAGGGAGTCCCCGAGCTCGACGGCGATGCGCTGCTCAGCACGCGCACGCGTGAGAGCTCCGCGGGATCGGGAACCTCGACGCGCCCGCTCACCCACTCGACGCCATCCAGGTCGAGCGCCACGCTCGCCTCGGCCTGGCCGGCGGCGATCTCCACAGGCTCCGAGGCGATCTTGCTGCGCGCGTCGGACACCTGGTAGCGCCCGGGGGCCAGCTGGAAGAAGCGGAACGAACCGTCGGGTCCATTGGGCGTGCTCAGGCCGTTGAAGTAGTGCGGCACTCGTCCCCAGGTCCGTTTCGCTTCGTTCCAGGACTGGATCTGGATCTCGACCCAGTCCTGGTTGCGCGGCCGTGTGACGATCGCCGTGAGCATGGAACTGCGCGTGAGCTCGAGCACGGCGCGCGCTTCCGTTCCGTCGCGCCCGATCGGGAGCTTCACCGACGCCGGCAGGAACCCCGGCGATGAAATCGCCAGACTCACGTCCGTGCCGGTCGCAGGCAAGGCGACCTCGAGCAGCAGTTCCCCGCGTTCGGGGAACTCCTCGAGGACCTTCGCAGAGTGCAGCTGATACTCCGGCGGAAGCTGCGCCGCGCCGTCGATGCGCACGGTCAGCCGCGCGCGCATGCTCGCGCTGGCAGGGAGCACGAGCTCCACGCGAGCGTCGCCGTTCTCGAGGTTCACGCTGCCCGCATTGACCTCACGCGCGCCGTCCGTCGGCCCGAGCACGTACACCTCGGCCAGTTCCCCGTAGAGTCCCGTCAGTTTGGCGAGCCCATCCGCGTCTGTGCTCGCGGGCTCACCCAAGGGGTTGTTGCCCTGGTTGCGCGCCTGCGCCAGCGCGTGTGCGACGGGCGCGAGGTCGCCAGCGTGCACGTAGAGCTCGACCGTCCGCGGCTTGCGAAACGACACAGCCGTGCCCAGCTCCGATTTCTCGTCGACGAAGAAGCGAGCGATGGATCCATCCGGCGCCGTGCCGAGGAAGAAACCGCGACCTTCGATCGCCTGCGCGACCACCTGCCCGTCGCGAACGACGCCTTCGCGCGGTGGCGGCGGGGGTTCGCCGTAGCTCACGCGCCCACTGCCCGGTGCCGGCCGAAGCAGGATGCGCGCACCCTCGGGTGGCTGTGGCACTTCGCCCGCAGCGATCGGCCAACGCACGCTGCGCGATTCGACGCGCGCGAGTTCGATGCGCAGATTCGGCTTGGCCGCGCCGACGCGCTCACCGCCGGAGCCCTGTGGCGGATAGCTCTCGACCCCCGGGGCACGCACCTGCACGCGGTAGTCGGCACTCGCGGAGAGATTCGGGAAGTGCGCCATCCCGCCCGCGTCCGTGGTCGTCGTGCCGCCGGCTCCCTTGCGCATGGTGATGTACTCGCCGAAGCCCATGCCCTTGGAGTTCTCCGATGACGGAGCCTGCACGGTTTCGTCGAGTCCGACGACGGCGCCTGCGATCGGCGCTCCGGATTGCTTTTCGACGAGCGTGATGAGGGCCTCGTAGCGTGGCGCGAGTTCGATGCGCACCTCGCGCTCCTCGGGCAGGAACACCCGCGCTCGTCCTTCCGCGCCCCCGCGCACGGCCTCGAGGTTGGCGCAGCCGCCGGGCAGTGCCGGCGAAGTCAACTTCCCCGCCGCGTCGCTCGTCCCGCGCCACAGCACCGTCGGATCGACCCCCAAGTGCAGGGCGACTTCTGCCCCGACCGCGGGCTCTCCCGCGTCGACGACGCGGATGTGCAAGCTCTGCGCCTGCCGCAGCGTCAGCGTGCCCGCATCGACATCGCCCAGTGGGGTCGGAGCGCGGAGGAAGCCATAGGAGCTGGGTGCCTCGCTGCCCGGCAGTCCGAGCGTCCTGACCGCAGCGTTTTCGTCGCGCAGCGCCCAGAGCGCGACGCTCTCCCACTTCAGAGGCCGCGCAGGGATCGTGAATTCGAACCGACCGCTCTCGTCCGAACGCACGCTGCGAGTCGCGCCGTTCGCGCGCACCAGGCGCACTTCCGCGCCTGCCGCATCCAAGCGGCGCTCATCGACGATCCTGCCGCGCAGCACGAACGCGCTCGCGGTGAGCTCCTCGGTGGGCTGCGCCGCGCGGCTCGCTTCCAACGCGGTCGGCTCGCGCGCGGGGCCAGCGACCGGCTGCGTCCGTTCGGACTCACCCGCGGCCTGGCGAGCGGGGCCCTCCAGAAGCGGCCCGCTCCCGGGCTGCGAGTTCTGGAAGCGGATCTCGCGTGCGACCAACCATCCGGCGATCGCAAGAACGATCAGCAGGAATGCCAACAAGAGCGGCTTGCGAGCCATGGGTGCGGACTCCTCGCGATCAGGATGCAGAGCAGCTGCAGGCCTCGCGCGCTCTCCGCGCACTCGACCTGCGCCGCAAGATCCTACTGCGCATCCGAGGAAGCCCCCACAGCCCCGCCGAAAAGTCATGGAGGACCCAGGCGCGAGCGGCTGGGTCCTCTCGTGTCCCTCGCGGCGTGAGCGCGCTCCGCGCTCCCGGGCATCGAAGGACCATCCGCTGGACCCGGTGACCCGCTTGCCAGATCCGCGAGCACCACAAGCGTGAGCGGAACTACGCGTGGCTCCGGAAGGAGTTGAGATACGAGCAGCCCAGCGTGGACTCCGGCGAGGTTCGATCGACGGATCGCCTCGCGGAGAGGCTCGTGTGCAATCACCGAAGGGCCGGAGTCATGCTCGACGGCTTGTCCGCCGCGAATTTCGCGCTGGGACTTCGTCTGGGTCGGCACGCTGCGAGGCTCTCGAGCGGCAGAGGAGCGCCGTCACGACCCCTTCTGCGCCTCGGTTTCTTTTTCGGACCCTGCGCGCGGCGACTCTCGCGACGCGAACACAAGGTAGACGGCCGGGAGTACCAGCAGCGTCAGCAGCGTGCTGCTGACCACTCCACCGATGACCACGGTTGCGAGCGGGCGCTGCACCTCGGCTCCCATCCCGGTGCTGAGTGCCATCGGCACGAATCCCAGCGCTGCCACCAGCGCTGTCATCAGCACCGGGCGCAGACGCGTCGAACAGGCTTCCTCGATCGAGGCCGACAGTGCCACACCCTGGGCGCGGAGCTGCCGGATGTAGGACACCAGCACCATCTCGGCCAGCACGGCGACGCCCGAGAGCGCGATGAAGCCGACTGCCGCCGAAATCGAAAACGGCATCCCTCTGACCCACAGTGCGAGCACACCGCCCACCGTGGCAAACGGCACTCCGGCGAACACGATCAGCGAATCGCGCAAGCTGCGGTAGGTCAGGTAGAGGAGGCCCGCGATCAGCGCCAGGACGACCGGGACGACGATCTGCAGCCGTTGGCGAGCGTGCTCGAGGTTCTCGAACTGGCCGCCCCACTCGATGCGGTAGCGGCCCGCGGGGAGTTTGACCTCCTGCTCGATCCGGCGCTCTGCCTCCGCCACGAAGCTCCCGACGTCGCGGCCGCGAACGTTGGCCTGGACCGTGATCCGGCGCTGGCCCCAGTCGCGGCTGATGGTCGAAGGGCCCTCGACCTCCTGGATCCGCGCGAGCCTCGCGAGCGGGATGCGCTCGCCCGTGGCGCTGCTGACCGTGATCGCCCCAATCGAGGCGGCGTCCTGGCGATCGCGCTCGGGCAGGCGCACGACGAGCGGGAAGCGCAGCTGACCCTCGACGACCTCGCCCAGATTCTTCGAACCGATCGACTCCACGATGTCCATCACGGACTTCGACGGGATGCCGTAGCGCGCCAGGGCCTCCTGGTCCGCGCGGATCTCCAGGACGGGCTGCCCGGATATCTGCTCGGTGCTGAGGTCGGTCACGCCTTCGATCGAGCCTAGGACCGCCCCGATCTCCTGGGCCTTGGCCGTGAGCACGGCGAAATCGTCGCCGTAGAGCTTCATCGCGACATCGCCGCGCACGCCTGCAACCATTTCGTTGATGCGCATCTCGATCGGCTGGGTGAGCGCGATGCGCTGCCCCGGCATGTCGCGCAGTTCCTTCTGTACGAGCTCGACCAACTCGGCCTGGTCGGCGGCGCGCGTCCAGGCCTCCCTGGGTTGGAGCGAAAGGAAGAGGTCGGTCAACTCGACGCCCATCGGATCCGTGGCGACCTCGGCTGTTCCGATGCGGCTCCACACGTACTTGATCTCGTCGGGGAACGCACGCAGCAGCGCACGTTCCATCTGCGTGTTGTAGCGCGCGGATTCCTCGAGGTCGGTGCCCGCAAGTCTCACGACATTGACGACGATCGCGCCCTCCGAGAGGCGCGGCACGAACTCCGAGCCCAGGCCGCGCGCGACGACCACACCGATCCCGAGGACCAAGAGTCCGACTCCGAGCATCACGTAGCGCTGGCGCATGACTCCGCGCAGCACCGGCCCGTACAGCCACTGCACGCAGCGCACGAGCAGTGGATCGCGGTCCTCCATGCGCCGCGGCAGAAGGTAGCTCGCCAGCGCAGGCATCACGGTCAGCGAGAGAATCAGCGAACCGCCCAGGGCCAGGATCACGGTCAGCGCCATCGGCCGGAAGAGCTTCCCCTCGATGCCTTCGAGCGTCAGGATCGGCACGTAGACCAGGATGATGATCAGCTGGCCGAACATCGCCGGCCGCAACACCTCGGAGGCCGCGTCGCGCACGATGTCGACGAGCTTGCGCTTGACCCGGTCGTGGGCCATGTGCCGCACCGAGTTCTCGACCTGGATCACCGCGCTGTCCACGACCAGGCCAAAGTCGAGCGCGCCCAGGCTCATCAGGTTGCCGGCGATTCCGAACCGCAGCATCCCGGAAAACGCGAACAGCATCGAGAGCGGGATTGCAGCCGCGACGATCAACCCCGCTCGCAGGTTTCCGAGGAACAGGAACAGGACCGCGATCACCAGCAGTCCGCCCTCGAACAGGTTCTGGCGCACCGTGTCGATCACGTGATCGACGAGCTCCGTGCGGTCGTAGACCGTGGTGAGGTGCACACCCGGCGGCATCAACCGTTTGACCTCCTCGAGCTTTGCCTTCAGTCGCGAAGTAACCTCGTGGGTGTTCTCCCCCATGAGCATGAAGCCCAGGCCGAGCACGGCCTCGCCCTGGCCCTGGTAGGTCACGGCCCCCCGGCGGATCTCGGCCCCGATCTCGACACTGGCCACGTCGCGCAGGCGGATCGGCGCGCCGTCTTTTGCGGCGACAACGATCTGTCCGAGCTGCTCGAGATTCGTGACCGAACCGAGGCCCTGGACGAGGAGCATGTTGCCCGACGTCGAGATGTTGCCGCCACCGGCGTTCAGGTTGTTCTTCTCGACCGCATCGATGACCTGGTCGAAGGTCAGGCCGTGTTTCACGAGGTGCGAGGACTCGATGCGCACCTGGTACTGCTTCTCGTTGCCGCCCCAGCTGTTCACTTCCGCGACTCCGGGCACGGCGCGCAGGGCCGGCTTCACGATCCAGTCCTGGACCGTGCGCGCCTGTGTCATGTCCCCCGTGTCGGAGGTCACGACGTAGTGGAAGACCTCGCCCAGGCCCGTGGCGACCGGTCCGAGCTCGGGCAGGGCGATCCCCGGCGGCAGCTGCACGGCCGCGAGCCGCTCGCTCACGAGCCGGCGCGCGAAGTAGATCTCGGTGCCGTCCTTGAACGTCACGACCACCTGCGAGAGTCCGAACTTCGAGATCGAACGCACCGACTCGAGCCTGGGCAACCCGCTGATCGCCTGCTCGATCGGAAAGGTGATCTGCTGCTCGACCTGCTCGGGGCCGAGTGCAGCCGCGACCGTATTGATCTGCACCTGCACCGGCGTCGTGTCCGGGAAGGCGTCGATGTCGAGGCGCCGCAGGGAGATCACGCCGATCACGAGGAAGGCGACGGTGCTGCCGAGCACGAGCGCCCGGTTGCGCAGCGACCACGAGAGGATCCAGTTCAGCATAGGTGGTGCGCGTGCCTCACTCGTCCGTGCAGCCCGCGCCCAGGCTGCTCTTCAGGATCTCGGACTTCAGCACGTGGCTGCCGGTGGTGACGACGATCTCGCCCGGCACGAGGCCGCCGAGGACCTCCGTGTAGTCGGAGTCCTTGGCCCCGACGCGCACCTTGCGCGTCTGGAAGATGGCCTCGCCCACGCGCACGAAGACCACGAAACAGCAGCCTTCCCACTGCACCGCATCGGTCGGGACCGCGACCGCTTGCGGGCTCGCACGCACCACGATCTGCGCGCGCCCGAACGAGTGCGCGCGCAGCGCGCCGGTCGGATTGCCGACGTCAGCCCGCACCTTGACGGTGCGCGTCATCTCGTCGACCGCGGTCGACATCCAGGCGACGCGGCCGACGACGACCTCGTCGCGCGCGTCGTCGGGCCGAAAGATGACCTCTTCGCCGAGGCTCACCCGGTGCGCGTCGCTCTGGGGCACGTCCATGGTGACCCACATGTGGGTGGTGTCGGCGATCTCGAACAGCGTGCGCGCGGGATCGACGCTCTCGCCGGTCACCACGGCGCAGCTGACGACGATACCTGCGAGTGGCGCGCGGACCGGCGAGGCGTCCGTCAGGCCGCCTTGGGCACCAAGGGTCGGCTGCTCGATGCCCAGGCTCACGAGCGCCTCGCTCGCGTTGTGCAGGCGGATCTGTGCCTCGCGCGCATCGGCCTCCGCCGCAAGGCGCTCCCCCTCGGTGCGGAATCCGGCCTCGCTCGAACGCTGGGCCCGTTCGAGCGCACGCGCGCCCAGCGCCTCGGCGTTCTGTGCTTCGAGCCACTCGGCCCGCGCACGCACGATCTCGGGCGAATCGATCAGCGCCAGCACGTCGCCGGCGCGCACGGACTCGCCCAGCGCTCTACCCACGCTGCGAGCCGTCCCCGCCACGCGAGGCGCGAGCTTCGCGAAGCGCGTGCGGTCGTAGTCGAGCTCTGCATTCACCAGGATCGAGTCCGACATCGGACGCTCGACCACCTGGCCCAGGTGGACCCCGCACTTTGCCAGCGAAGCGACGGAGGCGAACTGCACCTTGAGCGCGTGCTTCTGGCACGTGCGTGGATCCCGGATCGCGCCCGCGGCCGGATCCGGCGCCCCTGCCGGATGGTCCTCCTTGCGCTCGTTCTCGTGCGCGCCGCTCGAGACCGTTGCCCGATCCGGGTCGGCCGGCAGCTCGCCCTTGCGAGCGATCTCCGGGTGGCAGGTCGGACAGGCCGACTCTGGTACTCCGTGCTCCGCGCACCAATCCTGTGCGAGGCCGGTTGTCAGCAACTCGGGGTGACACGCGGCGTCCTTCGATTCGGGCACGCCATGCTCCTTGCACCAGTCGGCAGGGTTCGCCCCACTGAGCTCGGGATGACAAGCGATGCACAGCGATTCGGGAACGTTGTGGAGCGCACACCAGTCCTCCTTCTCGCCGGCCGGTCCTGATCCGAACAGCTCCGAGAATTTGGGGGCCCTCCAGCCGGTGTGGTGTCCCCAGTATCCGATTGCCGCGATGCCACCGAGGACGAGCAGCGTGGGAAGCGCGGCGACTACGGACCGGGCGTTGGACAGAGGCTGGAGATGTTTCTGGTGTTGTGAGTTCATGAGCTTCACCGTTTCGAGTCTTCACCCTTGCCCGCACTGACGACTACGACGAGGGGCGAACCCACGGCCGAGTCGAGATCCACGACGGCCAATGCGTAGCGCGTCAGCGCATCGAGCAGATCCCGACGTGCCTGGATGGCTCGGCTTCGAGCGGCGAGCCACTCGAACACGGACAGCTCGCGCGCGCGCAGCGCTCCTTCGAAGAGCGCCTCCGTTCGCTGCACGAGCGGCAATACCTCGCGCTGCTCGAGTTCGACCTCGCCTCGCGCAAGCCGCACCTCGGATCGCGCATCGAAGGCGCAGGCGCGCAGTTCGTGCAGTGCCGCGACGTATTCAAGGCGCTTGCGTTCGCGCAGTGCTTCCTTCGAGGCGATTCCGCCCTGATTGCGGTCGAAGAGCGGAAGCTCGATCGAAGCTCCAAGCCCGAGCCCTTCGCTGCCTCCGGTGTCTTTCTCGAACGTGGGGCCGAGCGTCATGCCTGGGAACTGCATCGAGACGGCGAGGCGCAGCTCCGCCTCTGCCTGTCGGTAGTCCGCTGCGCGCGCCCGGAGCTCCGAAGACTCCGCAATCAGGCGTGCATCGAGCTGTGCGTCGGACGGATCCTCGGCGATCGTGAACACAAGGCCGCCCCCGCTCCCGACGAGCTCGAGTCCGGACTCTGGCGGGACTCCAAGGAGCGCATGGAGTGCTCTTCGCTCGCGTTCGGTCGACGCCCGAGCCTCGCGCACCCCTCGCTCGACGGTAGCTCGATCCAGTTCGACCAGAGCCAGAGCCAACTCGGTCGCTTCGCCCAGCTCGCGTTGCTTGCGCACGAGCGTCACTGCCTGGGTACGCACGGCGAGTTCCTGCTCGAAGAGGCGCAGCGCCTGCTCGGCCGCGAGCACACCGATGCGTGCGCGCCTGACCCGCGAGACAAGCCTTCGTTCTTCGGTGGCGATTTCGGCTCGAACCAGCTCGATCTGCGACTCGGCGATTGCACGCTTGGCGGGCCGCTCATCCGGCCGCAGCAACGCGAACATGGCGTCGAGGCCGAGCGCAGAGCCCGAGACTCCGCCGACGCCCGATCGGACGAACGCACCCAGATCCGGATTCGGGAGCAGTCCCGCCGAGATGAGCAGCGCTTGTGCCTCCCCTACCCCCGCACGCTTCGCGCGCAGTCCGGGGTTGAGCGTCAGTGCCAGGGCGGCCAGTTCCGGCTCGTCGAGGCCGTCCTCTGCGTTGAACGCACGAGGTACAGGAGCGGCCTGCGCGCCCGCCACCGAGTATTCAATCTGCAGTTCCGCGAGGTTGGAGGCACGCAGGAGCGCGAGCTCGTCCGCAGGTGCCAGCGGTCGCGGGCTGTAGCTCGCGCAGCCCAGGCAAGCGAAGGCCGCCGCGCTGAGCCACGCGGAACGGAACGGTATCAGGGTCAAACGAATCCTCCGCGTCGATCGGGGCCAACAGGTGCCCGAACGGGATTGCCCGGGCACGAAACCATCCGCCTCGCGTGGGATCGCCACGCTCGGCCTGGGGACGGTCAGGCCATCAAAGCAGGAGCACGACGGTGCGGATCAGCGCGAGCGAGTCGGGTGGTCTCGGGGCTTCGACCCGCGCAACACACGCGTTGGTTTCGCGCAGCTCCAGGGCTTCGCGCAGCGGAACCGCACTGGGCGGAATCCACGGCCCGAGCTGCGGCGTGATCGGCCGCGGCTTGCACAACCTGTCTTGCAGCGTGCCGGACACGGGAAGATCCAGGCATTCGCAGCACGAGTCGCACAGCGCGTGCTCCGATCGCGCTTCCGGCGCCGCGATGTGCTCGTGATCCTCACAGCACTGGCAGTGCTCAGCGGGGGTCGCAAAATCCACTCCCACACGACCGTCCGACTGCACGCACAACACGCAGCCCTGCGCCGGCGCCAATCCCGTCAGAAAGGCCACCGCAAGGCAGAGCCAAGCGGTCATGCGCTGGAGCAGGGCACACATCGATGGCTCGTATCGTACGCCCATCGACTGAGTCCGCACAAGCAGCGGAGAAGCACCCGGGCGAGGTTCATTCCTGGTACAGCGGAGGCCGTGCTCGGCGGTGAGGGACGGAGACGCACGAATCTGAGCTCCAAGTTTCTGAACCACCCTGACACGCTAAACGGGTGCACCAAGGCCGAGAGCGATGAGCAGATCGGGCTGGACGAGAGGTGGCGTCATGGCAGCGGCGCGACCGTGAGTACGCCTGGTGCGGGCCATTGGCCTATCGAGGAGCCTGGCCCGCCGAACGGGCCCGAGGAAGCCAAGCTCACCGGCCCACTTGATCCACTTCGACAAGAGACCCACGTCGGGGAGAGTGCGCGGAGCCGCCAAGTCGGGACAAGGTCTTGGGTCTGTGTCAGCACGAGTCGGCGCGCGGCGGCCACACTGCGCGGTGGGTGGAGGTCAACCTGCATGGCAGCGGGATACGCTCGAACCAGGGAGAGCGACGACCGCGGAGCGTTGTGCCCCCGACGCGCCACTTCATGGCACGCCTCGGGTAGTATCCAACGGACGGTCCCCAGACGCTTTCCGTGGATTCCACACCCGAGTCGATCGCCGCCAGGGAGCCCCCCGCTCCGCCGAATGCGGACGTTCATGCCGATCTCGGCGCTGCGCACGCAGCGCGGACACTCGAGGCGGTCGACGTTCAGGCCTTCGCGCAGGACTTCCTGCTCTCACCGGAACGGGCCGCGCCCGTGGTCGCGATCTCCTCGCACCCGACGCGCGGCGGCTACCTGCTCGACCCCGATGCACTCGCCCGCGAGCTCGGCGAACTCGCCGACGTCGTCCAGATCGAAACCGGAGAGGCGACCTGGGCACTCAGCGCCACGCTGCCCGAGCGTCTCGACGTCTACGGCGGTGCGGCGCGCATATGGTGGCCGGGACTCGGGGAGACCTCCGATCCCTACCGGCACCCGTTGCTCTTCGTTCGAAGCCCGGACGAGGCCGAGGTCGTGCAGCGCCGGATCGTCGCGGCGATACGCGATGGCGACAAGGCAGCCGGCAGCTACGGACCGTGGCGGCCGCGCGCCAACGCGAAGGAGACACGCGCGGATCTCTGGCCGAGGCTGCTGGAGGTCTACAAGGTCGGAGACGTCGTCCGCGGTCGTGTGACCCAGATCCGGGCGGACTTTGTCCTGGTCGAGGTCCTGCCCGAGGTGCAGCTCCTTGCGCACATCTCCGAGCTCGACTGGACCTTCGTCACGGACCCCGCCAACATCGTCCATCTCGGCGAGCACGTCCGCGTCAAGATCCTCACGCTCGATCCTGCTGCCCGCAAAGGGCTCGTTTCGATCAAGAAGGCCTACGGCGTGGATCCGCTTCCGGCCGTCACGCCCTGCCCCGGCGAGCCGCCCTTTCTCGAGGACGGATCCGACGATGCGGACATCGACACGCAGCCCGCACTCGCGCAGGCACAGAGCCGGGCCGCGCGTGCGGACGAGGAACTCCAGTCCGTGCTCGCGGATCGCAAGGACCTGATGCAGCAGCTCAAGGCCGCGAAGGAACGCGAGGTCGGATTGCGCCGCGACCTGCGCAGCCTCGAGGATCGCCTGCGCGTGGTCGAGGCGCAGCTCGGCGGACAGGATCCCGCCGGTTCGGAGGTCGCGTTTCTCACCGCGATCCGCATGGAGTACGCGCGCCGCTGCGACGAGGGCGATCGCCAACGCTATCCGCTGCAACGCATGCGGCTGGGACGGGAGTTCCTCGAGCGCCTGCGCGAGTTGGACGGTATCCAAGTCGAGAAAGTCGTGCAGGTCTGTATGCAGGTCGCCTGTCAGCGCGCGCACGAGGTGCCCGGGCGCGAAGTGCATCCCCTGCGCAGCGGGCCGGCAGGGGCAGCGTCGCAGCTCCGGGCGCGCGACGGCGCCAAGGCCTGGCGCTGCTCACTGCAGGACAACACGGCCTCCGCTCGCCGGCTGCATTGGTGGGACATCCCTGGGGCGGATGGGCGAACGATCGAGTTCGCCAGTGTCGCGGTGCACGACGACTTCTCGATCCCCGGGTGAGCGGTGGGCCTGCAGACAGCAGGCATCACCCGGCGGGGGCGCGCATCGAGCGCCAGGAGAGGCCCCTGCCGAAGCCGTGGGACTTCCCCAGGCGCGAGCTGCTCTGCCCGCCTGCGATCCAGGATCCGTCCTGCCAGGAACGTCCGCCCCCCCCAGGGTGCGCGGACATCCGCGCCTCCTGCGTGCCTGCGTCCCCTGCTCGACGCGAGGAGCCCCCGCGCTCGAGCCTCGCGGCGGCACGCCCTGGCACGCAAGCCGCGGACCGGGCACCCGCGGACGAAGCCACTCGGGCGGAAAGGCCCCGTCAGGCCACGAACGGATTCGCGTAGCGCACGGTCGGTCCGAGCGCGTCGAGTCCGTCCTGTCGTGCTCGCGCCAGCGCCGCCAGCATCTGCGAGCGCAGGCTGGCGAGCACGCTCGAGTGGTCCGACGGACCGGCCACCGTCACGGGCTCGGCGACGCGCAGGAAGACGTCGCGCGGCGCGACGGCGCGCGGCACGCTGCGCGCAAGGCTGTCGCGCAGCGCGCCGCGCAACCAGTCGACCCGCAGGCGCTTGATGCGCTCGTGGACCTGCTCTTGCGTCATGGTCGGCTGGTCCACCGCAGCCGGCACGAGCCGCAGGAAGCGGTCGATGACCTGGATCGGGCGCCGGAACTGCGGCGGCGCATCAGGCAGGCGACGCGCGGCCGAACGCCAGGCGCGGGCCGCGGCCGCGGCCTCGGCGGGCAGCTCCTCGGGCCGGTACTCGGGCCACTCCTCGTGCAAGCGCGCGAGGCCGTGTGCGAGGCCACGCCGGTAGCGGGTCACGAACCCGTCCGAGCGCGGCCCGATCTCGAGCGCGAACTCGTCGGCCGAGCGCTCGAGCAGCGTCTCGTACAGTGCCCCGAGCCGCTGCGCGGGCCCGGCGAGTCGCGCCGTGTGGACGCGCAGGCGCGCCTCCACGTAGTCCAGCTCGCGCTGCAGACCCCGCGTCGCGTCCACGCGGAAGCGTAGGAACCACGCGAGCGGAATCAGCGAGGCCGCGCGCCCGAGCTGTGCCGCGCCCTGTTCGGCGATGCGCACGGCGCCGGCGCGCAGGGTCCCGAGCGCCTCGTTGTCCCAGTTCACCTCGCCCTCGGGGTGAATCAGCGCGCCGTGGCCGCGCGCCAGGCACTGCCCCGAGTACGAGAGCGCGAGCTCGAGCTCCGGTCCGTGCACGGCAGCGACGAGGCCGTTCGCGAGCCAGAAAGCCCGCATCGCCCGGCCCATGCCGTTCACGGTCGCGGTATCGGCCCACGACGCAGCGAGCGGCGCGTGCCGGTCGCACAGGTACTTGTCGAGCATCCAGTCGGTGAACAACTCCGGGTGGTTCGGGCAGAGCACGAACGGCGCCCGGGTCGCCTCCCGCAGGCGCGCCTCGTCCTCGGCGGGCAGGCGGATCGACTTCACTCGCGAGACGTGCGGGAGCACGACATGGCCATTCACCCAGCCGAGCGCGCGCATCAGCGCGGGCCTGGGGTTCGGTGTGTGGAAGCGATCGAGGGACATCGTGGGCGCCGCGGCGCCGTGTGACCGGAGCAGCCTACGCCGGCGGCCGGCTCGGGGAACACGCACGGGGAAGGGAGACGAGCAGGGCTCCCGGGCTTGCCGGGCGAGCTCGCTCCTCGGCGGGACGGGGCGCAGGGTACATCGACCGAGGGGCGACGAAAAAAGGGACCCGCGAAGTCTCGCAAGTCACTTCGTGATCGGTAGCGGGGGTATTTGAAGCTGTAACTACTTGTTCTCTAATCATTTATGATAATGCACGAGCCTTTCCCGGCACCTCGCGGGCACATACAGTTCTAGGGTACTTGTATCTCTGCGGACGATATAACTACACACAGGCTGTACCCCACTCGATCACCCTCCGTGCGCACCACCAACGCCAAACCGAAGAGTCCCGAGCCCCTAGACCGAGAGATCCTCGCGCGACTCGCGCGCGGTGCTCGAGGTGGAGTCCTCGAGGTCGAGCACGCCGCGAAGTTGCTGAAGGTCCCCACGCGCCGCGCCGCTTTGATCCTAGGCCGACTCGCGCGCAAGCACTGGATCGCTCGCGTCCGGCGCGGCACCTACATCCTGCTCCCGCTCGAAGCCGATCCGCGCCGCAGCGTGCAGGCCGAAGACCCTTGGATCCTCGCCGCGCACCTCTTCGCGCCTTGCTACATCGGCGGCTGGAGCGCAGCCGAGCACTGGGAACTCACCGAGCAGGTCTTCCGCTCGACCTTCGTCGTGAGCGCCGCGAACATTCGCGCGCGCTCTCTCGATCTCGCGGGCCTCAGCTTCCGCGTCGTCGCCGCCGCCCCGAAGCGCAGCGCCTCCGCGACCAGCATCTGGCGCGGAAGCGAGAAGATCGCCGTGTCGTCGCGCGAGAGCACGATCGCCGACGCCCTCGATCACCCGGACTGGCTCGGCGGCATCCGCAACGTCGCCAGCGCACTCGCGCGTCTGCACCAGAGCCCCCACTGGGATCGCAAACGACTCGCCGCCGCCATGGAGCACCTCGGTCGCGGATCGGCCTTCAAGCGACTCGGCTTCCTGCTCGAGACCCTGCACCTCGACGAACCCGCGCTCATCAAGCTGTGCCTGCGCGAGCGCTCCAGCGGACTGATCGCCCTCGATCCAGGCGTCGCCAAGAAGGGCACGATCTCGAGCCGCTGGAATCTGCGGGTCAACGTCTCCCTCGGAGAGCGCGAGGCCGATTCGTGATCGGCAAGCAGGACCTCGTCGACCGCGCGAGCGAGTGGGGACTACGTCCCGACGTCGTCGAGAAGGACTACGCCCTCGGATGGCTGCTCAGCGCGCTCGCCACGCATCCGGCCACCTCGCGCCTGTGGATCTTCAAGGGCGGCACCTGCCTCAAGAAGTGCTACTACGAGACGTTTCGCTTCTCCGAGGACCTGGACTTCACGCTGCGGCCGGATGCCCCCTACACGGCCGACACGCTGACGCGCACGCTGCGCGAGGTCGCCGAGATCGCTGCGAACGCGAGCGGGATCGGTTTCCCGCCCGAACGCGCCGAGGTTCGCGCCCGCAAGGACAAGCGCGGGCTGCTGACCTTCGCAGGCAAGCTCTCCTACCAGGGTCCGCTCGCGTTCCCGACCGCACCGCGGATCACCTTCGACATCACGCAGCACGAGTTGATCGTCGACGAGCCGGTCCAGCGTGCAGTCCACCACCCGTACCCCGACGAACTCGGCGCGGGCGAAGGCGTCATGGCCTACTCGCTCGACGAGCTCTTCGGCGAGAAGCTTCGCGCACTCTGCGAGCGCACCCGCCCGCGCGACCTCTACGACGTGGTCAACGTGCTCTCGAACGCGAGAGAGCTGCTCGACCTCGACCTCGCGCGGCGCATCTTCCAGGAGAAGTGTCGGTTCAAGGGCTTGGCCGTCCCCACCGCCGCAGCCATCGCGGCGCTCGCGACGGGTTCCGAGGAACTCGCAGCCGAGTGGGAGAACATGCTCGCGCACCAGCTGCCGGAGTTGCCCCCGCTCACGACCTTCCTCGAGCGACTTCTTCCGCTTCTCGATTGGATCGATGGGCCGAAGCCCGAGGTTGTTGCCGCTCCGCTGCAGAGCTTCTCCGGCGGCTCGGGCGAGACGATCGTCTCGCCGGCCGGGGTCACCTACTGGAACGAAGGCCAACCGCTCGAACTCCTGCGCTTCGCGGGTGCGAACCACCTGCTCGTCGAGTTGCACTACAACGGCAAGCGACGCCTAGCGGAGCCCTACTCGCTGCGGCGCGCCGCGAACGGAAACTTGCTCTTCTACGCCTGGGAGCAGGGCGCGAGCACGATCAAGGCCTTCAAGGTCAGCGAACTCTCCGGGCTACGCAGCACGAAGACGCCCTTCGTTCCGCGGTACCGAGTCGACCTGACTCGTCTTCCGGGTAACTGACCCAAGGCGGGCCTTGCTCACCCTCCGAATGTCAGCGAGGGCTCGGGTGGAATGCCCAAGTCATCTCCTGTGTGTGGTAGCGGGTGGGTCCCCCGGCGGGGACATTCGCTACGCTGAGCTCGATGGACATCGCGACCGTCACCACCGCGGATCAGTCGCTGCTGCACGCGGTGCGGTCCACGCTGGAGGGCGCTGACGAGGTCATTCTCTGCGTCGCTTTCGTGCACGACGCCGGAGTGCGCCTGCTCGAGCGCGAGTTCCAGGCGCTGCGAGAGCGCAGGACGACGCCGCGACTTCTCGTGACGACAACGTTCGGCACGACGAGCGCGGCGTCGCTGAGCTCGGCTCGCGCCTTGGGCATCGACGTGCGCGTCCTAAACCCCGGGTCCCGCCAGACGTATCACCCGAAGATCTATCTCGGCGCAAAGGGCTCGGACATGCGGGCCGTCATCGGTTCCGCGAACCTCACCGGCGGACTCTTCTCGAACGTCGAGGTGGCCGTCTCGCTCAGGGGCGCACGAACGGATTCACCGCTGGCCTCGGCGTGGCGCTGGGCAAACGACCTCTGGCAGGACCGCCGCGTCGAGACTTGGAATCCACCAGGCGTCGCGGAGCCAGCAGTCGAGCGGCTCGAACCGGAACTCCTTGCGTTGATCGACCGTGAGCGTCTGCGCGACCCCGTGTTCCGCACACTGGGTCGCTCGCCGAGACCGAACCGCGTGGTCGATCTCTGCGCCTCGGCCGTGTACGTGGAGACGGAACGATCCCGGCAACGACACGCCCGCCCCGAGGAGATCCCGGCGTGGATGTTCAACCTCGCTTGGGAGCGCCTCCGCACCCACGGGAAGCTGACGAACACCGAACTGCTCAACGGGCTCCGCGTGCATCGCTCGAGCGCCGTCTGCGCGATCCTCGGCCGACTCGAGCCCGTCCGGGTAGTCAGCGGCGCGAGCATCACGCTGACCTGGCCCGGAAACTACGAAGCCCGAGAGCCGTGAGACCTAGCGCAAGCGCCCGCTGCGACGGGCGTCGGAAACGCGAAGAGGACTCGGGCGGGATGCCCAAGTCCTCTCCTGTGTGTGGTAGCGGGGGCAGGATTCGAACCTGCGACCTCCGGGTTATGAGCCCGACGAGCTGCCAGACTGCTCCACCCCGCGGTTGTGGGGAAGAGTATGACCGCCCGACTCTCGCAGTTCAAGCCTGCGGGGAGCCGAGGCCGCCGCGGAGGAAGTTCGCAACCAGCGACGGGGGAAGGCCTTCGGTGCGGATTCGCAGGTGGGCGACGTCCTGGTAGAAAGCCTCGCGCGCGTCGCGGAGTTGGCGCAGTTCCTCGAGGTTTGCGGCACCGGCAGGCCCGGCGTGGCGGCCGGCTTCGGTGAGCGGCGGGCGCGGGGTGGGATCGCCGGCGAGGCGTCGGGCGAGTTCTTCGACCGGGGCTTCGAGCCAGACGACCCAGGCTCCCCCACGCAGGCGGGCGCGGTTTTCCTCGTTCAGAACGGTGCCCCCGCCGCAGGCGAGGACGAGCGGCTCGCGGCGTTCGAGCACCTCGGCGAGGGCGCGCGACTCGAGTTCGCGGAAGACCGGCTCGCCCAGGCGCGTCAGGAGTTCACCGGCGCTCGGAGCTGCTGCGCCGGAGCCAGCGGGAGCTCCGGGGTCGCGCGCGACCGAATCGGCCGGATGAGTCGAATACCACAGGCGCGCGAGCTCGTGGTCGAGGTCGACGAAGACGCGGCCGAGTTCGCGCGCGAGCAGCGCCCCCACCGTGCTCTTGCCGCTGCCGCGCAGGCCGACGAGCGCGATCTTGGCCGGGGCGCGGCTGGACTCCTGCCCCGCGCGCGGGTCGCGCAGGGCCGGGCTCATTCGCCGACCTCGGTGTAGAGCATCGCGAGCGTGTCGCGGTAGAGCTTCTCGATCTCGGCCACGCCGAGCGTGCGGCCGAAACGCGGCGCGCCGCCGATGCCCGCACCGGTGAAGTGCACGAACTGCTGCACGGCCTGCTGCACGAACCACTCGCCGCCGCCGTAGACCTGGCAGCCGCGCTCGCGCGCGGCCTTCATCAGCGGTGTCTCGCGCGGGCGGTAGACCGAGTCGACGACGACGGCACCCGGGCGCAGGAGGCGCGCCTCGATCGGCAGCTTGCCGGGGTCGGCCAGCGAACCCTGTGGCGTGCAATGCACCAGGCCGTCCCAGGCGACGCCCGCGATCTGTTCGACGGCTACCGCGCGCGCGCCGAGTTCGCGCGCGAGTTCGGTCGAGCGCTCGAGGTTGCGCGCGGCGACGAAGGCGCTGCCGCCGGCGCTCGAGACGGCCTCGAGCGCGGCGCGCGCGGCGCCTCCGGAGCCGAGCACGAGCACGCGCAGTCCGCCGAGCGGGCGCTCGACCGCCATGCGGCCGAAGGCGCGCCGCAGCACCTCGCGCACGCCGACCACGTCCGTGTTGTGCGCGTGCCAGATGCCGTCCAGGCGCACGAGCGTGTTGACCGCGCGCATGCGCTCGACCGATTCGTCGCGCGCGGCGCGCGTCTGGAAGGCGGGTTCCTTGTGCGGTGCGGCGACCGAGAAGCCCTCGTAGTTGGGGTAGGCGAGCAGACCCAGGAACTGCAGCAGGTCGCGCACCTCGAAGGCGACGTAGACCGCGTCCGCGCCCAGGCGCCGCAGCGCCAGCGTATGCAACCGCGGCGACCAGGAGTGGCGGATCGGGTTGCCGACGACGCCGAAGACGCGCGTGTTGTCGGACAGGCCGCCGGCGGGCATCTGCACGCGCATTTCCTCGGGCGTGAATTGTCCTGGACCGGTCGGCTGCGGCGCCTGCGCCTGCGGCAGCGCGGGCGGGACGCAGTAGGTCCACTCCGAGCCGTGCAGCCCGCACAGGACGCGCGTGAAGCGGCCGACCTCGCCGCTGCAGAAGCCGATGCGCGCGCCGCGCGCGTCGCGCAGCGCGGCGAGCAGGCGCATGCCGTCCTCGGCGCAGTTCGCGTGCGCGACGAGCTTCACCAGGCCGTGCTCGCCAGCCATCAGGCGCAGGTCCCGCAGCAGTTGGCCGAGGTCCTCGGGCACGCGCTCGCGGTCGTGGTGCGAGATGATGCAGCGGCAGCTGAGCGGCAGACCTCCGAGTTGAGAGGCCAGGCGCACGTCGACGTCGACGAAGCTCGCGCCGGCTCGCGCGGCCATCGAGAGCAGCTCGACGCGCTCGGCGTCGCTGCCCTGGAAGTCGCCGAAGGCCTCGGGCCCGTGCGCGGCGACGATCACGGGCTTGCCCAGGCGACGGATCAGCGAGCGCAGCTCGCCCTCGCGCGGCGGCGGCATGCCGTCGAGTCGCAGTTCGACGAGATCGCCCGAGGAGTTGTGCGCCTCGGCCTGGCGCGCGAGCGCGTGGAAACCGGTGGACTTGTGGGAGAGGACGATCTTCATCGGGTGCGGGAAGGGCTGAGGAGCGCGGCGAGCTTGCGCCGCTGCGCCGGCGTGAGCCGGTCGCTCGAGAGGTCGAGGAGCACGCGCCCGAGCGCGCGGTACAGTTCGCGCTCGCCGCGGACGGTGAGGAGTTCGAGGTGGCCGCGCAGCACGCGCTCGTCGCCGCGCGCGAGCGGGCCGGTGAGCGAGTCGCGCGGGCTCGCGTGCGCGAGGTTCGCGGCGGTCGCGGCGAGCAGCGCGGCAAAGGCCTCGCGCGCCTCGCGCGGGCGCAGTACGGCGCGCTCGAAGTGCGCGCGCGCGAGTTCGAAGAGCGCCAGCGAGCCGTTCGAGACCAGCGTCGCGGCGAGGTGGTACTCGGCCTGCGCGCCCGCGCGCAGCGCGAGCTCGCGCCCGCCGAGCGCGCGCACGAGGCCGCGCGCGGCACGGCACGCACGCGCCTGGCCGGCGATCGCGAACCAGGCGCCCTCGAAGGAGGCCGCGCGGCCGCGGCGCGGCAGCGCCAGCAGCGGGTGCAGCGAGCCCGTGCTCCAGCCCGCCCGCGCGAGCGGCGCGAGCACGCGCTCGGACTGGAAGCCGCTCGCGTGCAGCACGCAGCGGCCCTTGCCGCTGCCCGTCTGCGCGAGCTCGGTCGCGAGGCCCTCGAGCTCGTCGTCGGGGACGCACAGGACGAGCAGCGTCGCCTGCGCGGCGGCCTGCGCGGGCTCGGCCACCGCGCGCGCGAGCCGCGAGTGCAGCCCGCGCAGCAGCGCACGGGCAGATTCAGGCCGGCGCGAAGCGAGCACCAGGCGCGAACCGCTGCGCACCAGGGCCGGGGCGAGGGCGCGCGCGAGCCCGCCCGCCCCGATCAGGGCGATGGTCGCTTGGGACGGATCCGGGTCGGTCTTGCGGCCTCTCACGGCCGCCGATCCTAGCGCTCGGCGTCGGCCGAATGCTCGTCCAGATAATCGTAGTCCAGGTCGTCGAAGCTCTTGGCCACGTAGCCCTCCTGCTTGGAGCGCTCGAATTCCTCGCTGTAGGCGCGCAGGATCTGGCTCTGCACGAAGTCGCGGGCTTCCTGATTGATCGGGTGCGCGATGTCCGCGTACAGGCGCGGCCGGCCGCGCTCGTCGAGGTCCCCGCGGCCCTCGGAGAGGCGCGCCCCGCATTCGCTGCAGTAACGCGAGCGGATCGGGTTCTTGGCGGCGCACGAGGAGCAGCGGTCGCACAGCTTGCGACTGGGCATCGCCACGAACAGGCCGCGCCCGCCCTCGATGATCTTGATGTCGCGCACGACCAGCAGGTTGTCCAGCGTCACGCTGGCGAAGCCGCGCAGCTTGTCGCGCGAGTTGAAGAGCAGTTTGATGCGGATCTCGGTGATGTTCATGAGGGGTGGGCGGGAAGTCGCCACCCCGAGAGTCCGCAGGCTCGCCCGCGCTTGGTTCAAACAACCCGCAGGATCTGGGTAGTGCCGCCGCCCGCGGCACAGGCGAGCGCGAGTCGTGGAGCGAGCCCTTGACGCGCCAGCAGCCCCTCGAGCGCCTCGAGTTCCGCGCGGGCGCTGCGCAGCTCGGCGTGCAGCGCGAAGAAGCTCGAACCGCTGCCCGAGAGCTGCCAGTGGCGAAAAGGGCCGGAATCCAGCGCTTTTCGCCAGGCGCCAAGCTCGGGGACCGCGGCCAGCGCGGCGCGCTCGAGCTGGTTCTTCGCCGCGGGATCCGCAGCGCTGAAGGCGCCGTAGACCTTGGCCGTCGGGCACGCGACCGCGGGCACGATCAGCGCGACCGCGCTCGCGGCGGGCGGCGCGGGCGCGGGCTCGACGCGCTCGCCGCGCCCGAGGCAGCGCGCGAATCCCGTTTCGGCAGCCTTCCAGAAGAAGACGCAATCCGAGCCCAGCGCCGCGAGGCCGGCCTGCGTCGCCTCGTTCCCTGGATCGAAGCCGAGCAGCTCGCAGGCCCCGATCCACGCCGCCGCGGCGTCGGAGCTGCCGCCGCCCAGGCCCGAACCGCTGGGGATTTGCTTCTCGAGCTCGATCGAGATCCCGCCCGCGCGCCCAGAGCGCCGCAGCACCTCCCCCGCCGCGCGCGCGGCGAGGTTCGAGGCGTCCGCGGGGATGTCGGCGCTCGCGAACGGACCGCGCAGCGCGATCCCGACGCCGGGCTGCGCGCGAGGGCGCAGGACGAGCCGGTCGGCGAGCTCGAGCGCGAGCATGCTCGTGTCGAGTTCGTGGAAGCCGTCGGGGCGCTTGCCGAGCACCGCGAGGCTGAGGTTGACCTTCGCCCGCGCGCGCAGCTCGACCCGCGTGCGGCCCGCGCTCACAGCGCGCCGTCCTGCGTGTGCAGCGCGCGGTTGTCGATCAGGCGCACCGCACCCAGGCGCAGCGCGACCAGCGCCACCGCGCGCTCGAGCTCGCCCTGCGGCTCCTCGCCGGTCCAGCACTCGGGGTCGCGCACGGTCGCGTAGTCGAGCGCGAAGCCCGCGAGCGAATCGCGCAGCACGCGCGCGAGTTCGCTCGCACGGCGCTCACCCGCCGCGAAGCGCGCGCGCGCGGCCTCCAGCGCGCGCGGGATGGCGACCGCGCGCGCGCGCTCCTCCGCGGAGAGGAACACGTTGCGCGAGGAGAGCGCCAGGCCGTCGCGCTCGCGCGTGGTCGGGCAGACGACGATCGGCGGCGCGCCCAGGCGGCGCGCGAGCTCGCGCACGACCAGCGTCTGCTGGAAATCCTTCTGGCCGAAGTAGGCGCGCGCGGGCCGCACCGTCTCGAAGAGCCGGCGCACGATCGTCGCGACGCCCGCGAAGTGGCCCGGCCGCAGCGCGCCCTCGAGGCCCTGCGCCGGCGCACCGGGGTCCTCGAGGAACGCGGGATCGAAGCTGCCGTCCGCGCGCAATTCACGCGAGAAAAAGCCCGCCAGCGTGCCGGTGAACGCCATCTGCGCGCCGGCCGCATCGAGAGCGCCCGCGTCGGCCTCGAAATCGCGCGGGTAGCGCTCGAAGTCGCTCTTCTCGTCGAACTGCAGCGGGTTGACGAAGATGCTGACGCAGACCACGTCGTTCTCTGCGCGCGCGCGGCGCACGAGCGCGAGGTGGCCTTCGTGCAGCGCACCCATCGTGGGCACGAAGCCCAGCGTGCGCCCCTGCGCGCGCTGTTCGGCGCACCAGCGCGCGGCAGCCTGCGGCTCGCCGAAGCGCTGGATCAAGCGCCGGTCCTCGCGCGCGCCTTCGCGGACGCCGCGCGCAGCTCGCGCACGCGCTCGGCGACGCTCAGGCCGCAGCCGGGCAGGATTTCCTGCGGCGCGATCTCGGCCAGCGGTTCGAGCACGAACAGGCGTTCTTCCGCGCGCGGATGCGGCAATTCGAGCCCGCTCTCGCGCAGGCGCGCTTCGCCGTGGAAGACAAGGTCCAAGTCCAGGCGCCGCGGCCCATGGTGCAGCTCGTGCGCGCGGTCGCGGCCCGCTGCGCGCTCGATGCGCTGCAGCTCCACGAGCAGCGCGCGCGGAGAGAGTGCGGTCGCCAGGCGCACGACGCCGTTCAGGAAGCGCGGCTGGCCCAAGGGTCCGCCGACCGGCTCGGTCTCGTGCCAGCCCGAGCGTGCGATCACACGCGTCCAGGGCAGCGCCGCGAGCTCCGCCAGCGCGGAATCGAGCAGCTGCGCGCGTTCGCCCAGGTTCGAGCCCAGCGCGACGGTCGCCTGCACCTCGCCCGGCATCATGCGCCCGCCTCCGCCTCCGTCTGGGGCCGCTTGCGCAGCGACAGGAGCAGCCCCGCGATCACGTACACGTTGAACACGAGGAACATCGCCAGCACCGGCGCGGTGTAGAGGCAGAAAGCCGCCACCACCAGCACCACCAGCGTGACGAACTGCCCGCGCCCGGCGAGGAACGAGGTCATGTGAACGTAGCGCACGCGGCTCACCATCAGGAAGCCCAGCCCCGGCAGGCACAGCGCGAGGAAGGGCAGGAACCAGACCAGCCCGTGGCTGTGCGAGAGGTCGGGGAAGGAGGAGAGCACCATGCCCAGCGGCGTGCGCGAGCCCTCGCTGTTCTCGATCCCCGGATCGCGCAGCACGAGGTACATCAGCATCGACGAGCACAGCGCCCCCGCCGCGCCCGGCGAAGGCAGCCCCTTGAAGAACTGGTGCGCCGACTCGTCGGGCTCCGTCTCCAGGTTGAAGCGCGCCAGGCGCAGGATCGCCATGATGCTGAACACCGCCGCCGCGACGAAGTGCAGCCGCGGGTGCACCGTGTAGCCAAAGGCCGGCCCCTCGTGCTCGATCAGGATCTTGGCCAGCACCGCCGGCGCGATCCCGAAGGAGAGCATGTCGCTGAACGAGTCCAACTGCGCGCCGAAGGCCGACGAGCCGCCGACCATGCGCGCGACCTTGCCGTCGAAAGCGTCGAAGAGCATGCCGACGAAGATCAGCCAGCAGGCGCTCTCCATCTTGCTGTAGAAGACGCCCGGGTCGGTCTGCGCGAACGCGAGGGCGTCGATGCCCTTGGCGATCGCCAGGAGACCGCAGAAGGAGTTCCCCAGCGTGATGAGGTTCGGGAGGAGGTGGATCTTGCGCACGGGGAAAGGGTGGGGAGGCTCGGGGAGGGCCGTCCGGTGCGAGTAGGCTAGCGATTGTGGGCGCGGGGCGCCTGTGGCGACGCAGGCCCGAGGCTCGGGGCTGCCCCGCAGTGCTTTCGGAGGTGGCGTTTTCCCCCCTTGCGGCGCTCTGGGATCGAGATACGCTGCAGGAGTCCAACCTGCGTGGACGGGATCCCCGACCCGACTGGCCGCGACGGCCCTTCCCCGAGTCGCCCGAACATGCGCGCTGGCAGAGGAGCTTCCGATGCTCGTTTCGCTCGCATTCGCCGTGGTCCCCTGCGCCCTGCGCCCTGCGCCCTGCGCCCTGCGCGCTGCCTCAGCAGACCATCATTCAGACGCTGGTTTCCTCGTACACGCCGGGAGATCAGCTCTCGCTCGAAGTAGCCGACGCGACCAACCCTAACGTCCGGCGCGGATTTCTCGCGGAAGGCGCCACGATCGTCGTGCTCAACCTGGATGTCACCCCGCCGGCGGTGATCGCCAAGCACCCGATGCCGAACTGCCAGCCCCTGGCGATGCACTACTACCAGGATCAGTCCGGGGCACGCTGGCTGTTCATTGCCGGTGGCGCGCTTGGCGTCTACCGCATCAGCCTGTGTCCGTCCCTGTTCCTCCAACAGCCATCCGAGTGCATCGCTGGGTACGGCGATCTACTCGTGCAGGATGCCATCCCCACAGGATCCTTCGAGCGCAAGCGCTGCGTCGACGTCGACGTGCTCGACACGCAATGGGGCCCTGTGCTGTTCGCCCTCTTCGCAGCGAGCAGCGACCCGGCCCAATCTTCTGTAGGTCCGACTGAAGTGCGCGCGTACACGACTCCAACATCAGCGCCCGTGCCGATTCCGCCGTTCCAATTCGGCAGCGCAACGGCTCCCGTGGAGGTGGGCACGTGCTTGGCTGTGGACCCGGCGGACAGCACCGCGATCTACGTCGGACTTGGAAAGGGCGGGATCCGTCGCATCAACCTGACGGGAATGCCCGCAGCGCCGAACCTCAACCAGCAGACGCCCATCACTTGGAACTGCTCCTGCCCAACCACGGGATCCGTCTGCCCCCAGCACGTGCGCGACATCGACATCGTGCGCGTACCCACGACCCCGCCGCAGTCGGTCCTCTATGCAGCCCTTAATTACAACGAATTGCTGGAGATCAGCGATCTCGGGGGGACGCCGTCGTGCACGCGAAGGTTGTTGTCGAACCCTGGACCACCGGTCCGCTCACCCGGTTACGCCGAAAAGGTCGCAGCCATCGTCAATGGTACAAGCACCCTGGTGGCCGTAACGGCGCAGACGAAGCCGTCTAAGGAGGAAACTGGAGCGGCCCCCTACCATGTAAACGGATTCTGGTCCGATATCTGCCAACAGATTGGCGCTCCGGACCCAGATGATCCCGGCCTCGTGAATGAACACGCCCAGGTCCAATTCTTCGGGCACGCGTTTCCTTCGGGGCAGTTAACGTTTGAGTCTGTGATTGACTACACGAACCCGGTCAATCATGGAGGGCCTCCAGGAACGGAGTCCGCCGTGCTTCTCCCGGGTCCGGGGGTCTATCCGAACCGACTTTTCATGTGCTCGACACTGGTGGGCACCGAGATTTACGATGTAGATCCTGTGACAGGGGCCTGGGCCAGCCTCGGAACGCCCGTTGTAGGCGACACCCTCGGAGGACAGGAGGGCTGCATTTCGTTACGAAATTCGGGCGTGGTCGAATTCGTATCTGAAGCCGTCGGCCCCGGCACGCCATCTCCTCAAATGGTGTACATCGACCCCAATCCACCCTATTCCATCGCCGGAGTGTTGCAGACGGACCACTCCCCCTGCGCGAATCCTCCGCCCTTCCTGCCGAATCCTCCTGCGTGCGCCAGTCAGGCGCGTGATCCAGGTTTGTACGCATCGAGCCTTTTCGAAGAGGCGCATTGGGTTGACGGAAGCGGTTCCAATCCGCCGCATGAGTACTTTGTGGCGGGTCGAAGAGTCCTCGAGAGATTCTCGCCCACGACGGGGTGCTCAGCGGAAACAGACTGCTCAACAAGCCTCAGCTTTTGCGACGCCAACGGCGATCCGCGCTGGTGGATGCGCAAGCGGGACTACAACCCCACAGGACCCTCGGTGTTTCGAACTGGTTGGAGAGTGATCAGCATGGACATCCCAACAACTGGGATGCCAGCGAGCGGGCCGTCCATGTCTCCGCGTTGGTGGGAGATTGACCTGCCGGACGCCCCTGGCGAGCAGGCAACTCCCGGAGATGACCACGTCTCATCCATCACCGATACACGAATGACGAGCAATGCCCCCAACGTCATTTATCTGACTCGATCAGGGACATCCAACGGGGTCAAGGTTGTCAAGACGAGTGACGTTGTCTATAAGGCTGAGCATTCGTGTGGAGGAAGCTCACCCGGGATAGGAGAGTTTCTGTCGTTCAGCACAGCTGACTATCGCACAGTCTTGACGCACTTGGAACTTCAAGCTGGGGCTTGCTCTCCAGTTGCTCAATGCAGCGGGGTCTTTGTTGACAAACCGCATCAACTAGTAAACAATCGATGCGCAATCTACCGCACCGCCAACATGAGCGGAGGGGCAATGTATGTGCTAGCGATCGCATCAGGATTCCCCGCATCGTTCGATGATGGGGGCACACTTCAAGTTCCGGGGTGCCCATGGGTTGGTCACGCGGGACAGCCCATGCTCGTTTTGGTAGATGTCACCAACACGGGAACCCTTACCGGAGCAAACAAATTTGGGCAGCCAATCGTGCTTCGGGTAGCGCTCGGAAGCGTGGCTTCTCCCCCACAGCCGCTTGGGCACGCAATTGCTGTCTGCACGAAGACCATTGGCGCCTCCACCTTTGCCTTCGTAGGAGACTTGCTTGGCACAGTCTGGGTGTTTGACGTTACCGGATCAAAGTTGCTCCCAGCGCCGACCGGAAACTACTTGCCTGGAACACCATTCCTTCGGCCTATTTCGAAGGTTGACCTGCCAAAAGATCCGGTAGATGGCTTCAGGGCTAATTGCATTGATATCATAGTCGTAAATGACTTTCTGTACTGCGCACTGGGCAGAAACGGAATTGGCGTTATCAATATTTCACTCCCAATCTCTCCCGCGCTCGTCGACGTGATTGACACCCCCGGACTTGCACTCGGGATTTCTACCCGCTCAGTTTCTACCAGCCACGGCTTGGAAACTCAACTAGTTGTTGGCGACTCACGATGCGGCATTCGGGTATACCAATGAACGCCTTCAATTCAACGTGCGTCATTCCTCGGCCGCCCAGCTTCCAAGTCCCAGCAACTATTCGACTATTGGCATTCTCACTCCCCTTCTTGCTTGCTCAACAGGTTGTGCTTGCGCAATGCATGCGCTGGGAGCCTCTTCCCGGCTTCCTCGGAACGACCTCCGGGGGCCTCACCGTTGCGGACGTCGGTGCAGGCGATCAACTTTTTGCCGCTGTCGATGGAGGTGTCGTGCACTGGTCCGGCGGCGGTTGGAGGCTCGTGGGCGGTGAGGGATTCGATGACTCGGTGTTCGAAATCGCTGCCATCAACCTTGGGGGTGCGCCGCATTTGTTCGTGGCAGGACAATTCACGCACACCTCGAACCTCCATACTGCGACAAGGGGGATCGCGGAATTGAGGAGCGGGTACTGGGAACCGGTCGGAGGCGGGCTGCCCACGACGGGATTGGGAGGAGCCCGCGCGCTGGCTCAATTTGACGATGGGACCGGTCCAGCACTCTACGTGGGAGGCTCGTACCAGACGGTCGCCGCCCTGGCGAACGGCGTCCTACGCTGGGATGGTGCAGTATGGAGCGGTGTCGGCGGAGGACTGACCGGACTCGGCGCCGCTGCGCCAGTCGTCTCCGATCTGTGTGTGTTCGATGACGGAAGTGGCCCAGCGCTCTATGCCTGCGGTGCATTCGATGCGGCGGGAGGCATTCCTGCCTATGGAATCGTGGAGTGGAACGGGAGTGCATGGGCGCCCCTGGGCGCCGGCCTCACGCTCAACGGCGCGCCCCACGGTGCGGCCAAGATGGTCGTCTTTGACGACGGCTCGGGAGCCGCACTCTATGTGTCCGGCGACTTCGACCACGCAGGCGGCCTCGCAGCCGAGGGAGTCGCGCGCTGGAACGGAAATAGTTGGTCCGGCTTGCCTGGGCTGACAGGATTGCCCTCCGGAGGTGGGCGCTGCCTCGCCGTGCACGACGAGGGGAATGGGCCGGAGTTGTACCGTTCCTTCGATACGGCTCACATCGGATCCACGCTCGTACACGGCGTCGCACGCTGGAACGGGCACTCATGGACAAGCCTGGGAGATGGAGTGCAGGGCGGCCCCCTTCCGGGCGTATTCGGACTCGCCTCTTTCGATGACGGAGGCGGCGGTGGGCCGGCGTTGTACACCGAAGCAAACGTCTCGAGTCATGCAGGTGGAAACCAGTCACCCGGGTTCTTTGCCCGCTGGTACGGCGGCTGCCCCCACCGCATTGACCCGATGTGCTTCGGCGACGGCAGTTTCGCCGCGTGCCCGTGCGCGAACTACGGCACGACCGGCCACGGCTGCGCGAACTCGAGTTCAGCCCAGGGCGCGCTGCTCTCGAGCAGCGGAACGCCGAGTCCCGACACGCTGACGCTGCAGTCCTCGTTCGAGCCCGCTTCCAGTCCTTCGCTCTTCCTGCAGGCGAACGCCCTCGCTTCCGTGCAGACATCCTTCGGCGGCGGGATCCTCTGCCTGGGTGGACAGATCCTGCGCTTGTACGTGAAGTCCACCTCGGGCGGGACCGCGCAGGCGCCTTCGTCCGCGGATCCCTCGATCTCGCAGCGCTCGGCCGCGCTTGGCGACCCTCTCGCGCCCGGTTCCGTGCGCTTCTACCAGGTGTTCTACCGGGATCCGGCGAGCGGTGGATGCTCCACGGGCACGTTCAACATCTCCAACGGGCTGCGAGTCGTCTGGTAGCACGCGCACCCGGAGCCCGCACTTGCAAGGGAACCCCACCTGATCGGAGAGAGCCATGACCCAGGCCGAACCCCTCACCACTCGTGCCGGTGCCTTTTGCCTGCTCGGCTGCGCCCTCGTGATGAGCGCGCTCTACCTGCACCCCGCCCACGCAGCGCCCGACACCCCGGCGACGACCCAAAGGGTCAGCGTCGGATCCAACGGCGCCGAGGCGACGGGCGAGAGCTCCTATCCTTCCGTCTCCGCCGACGGCCACGTCGTGGCGTTTGCGAGTTCCGCTGCGAATCTTGTCGCGGGCGACAACAACGACTCTGTCGATGTGTTCGTCAAGGACTGCAACACCGGAGCCCTCGTCTGCGCCAGCGTCTCGATCTCGGGCGCCCCGGCCTCCGGCGCGAGCTTTTCGGCAGCGATCAGTTCCGACGGCCAGCGGGTGGTCTTCGCGAGTGAGGGCAGCGACCTCGTGGCCGGGGACACGAATGAGATCGCAGATGTATTTGTCCGCGATCTCGCCGCGCAGACGACGATTCGCATCAGCAGTTCCGCAAGCGGGCAGGAAGCGGACGGCGCGAGCTCCGCCCCACGGATTTCCGCCGATGGACGCTTCGTGGCATTCGTGAGCGAGGCGACCAACCTCGTACCCGGCGACACCAACGAGCGCCCGGATGTCTTCGTGCGGGACCTGCTGACGGGGGTTGTGGAGCGGATCAGCCAGAGCGCGAACGGCGCACCCGCGGATGGACCGAGCGAAGGCGCTGCGATCTCCGCGGACGGGCGCTACGTCGCGTTCGCGAGCAGCGCAATGAACCTGATCGCGGGAGAGAACACGAGCGGCGCGCCGCAGGTCTGGGATGTCTACGTACGCGATCGAACCGCCGGGACAACCGTGCGTGCGAGCGCGAGTACCGCGGGCGGCAAGGGCAATGGCCACAGCTTCCTTCCGGCGATCTGTGCCGATGGCCGCTACGTTGCGTTTGCGAGCGAAGCCACAAACCTGATCTCGAGCGACCTCGACGCGCAGGCCGACGTCTTCCGGCGCGACCTGCAGACGGGCACGACGGCGCGGGTCAGCATCGGTCCGGGCGGCATCGAACCCACGGGAGCGAGTATCCGGCCCTCGATCTCGGCCGATGGGAGGTTCGTGGTCTTCGAGAGCAGCGCCGCGAATCTGGTCGCCGACCCGGCGCCGGAGCAGAGCACATGGACCTACGTCCGGGACATGCAGAACGGTTCCGTTGCGCGCGTCGTGGCCGCATCCGCAGAGCCACTGCCGGGCGGGGGCACCGTCTGTCCGGCGCTCAGCGCCGACGGGCATTGGGTCGCCTTCTCCTCCTCTGAGCCCACGCTGGTCGCCGGGGATTCCAACGCGCTGGGAGATGTGTTCCTCCGCGGGCCGCTGCCCTGAGCCGCGGTGGTCGGGCAGGGATCAAGGAGCGGGCCGCGCTTCGTCCTCTTCCCCGTTCCCTCCCCCCATTCCGCTGCGTAGGATCACCCCCGATGAGCGCCATCCTCCACATCCAGGGCCGTGAGATCCTCGACTCCCGCGGGAACCCCACTCTCGAGGTCGACCTGTCCCTGGAATCCGGCGCGCGCGGCAGCGCCTGCGTGCCCTCCGGCGCCTCGACCGGCGCCTACGAGGCCTGCGAGCTGCGCGACGGCGGCAAGCGCTACAACGGCAAGGGCGTGCAAAAGGCCGTCGGCCACGTCAACGAGGACCTCGCTCACGAGCTCCTCGGCCTCGAGGGCCTGGACCAGGCCGGCGTCGACCGCGCGATGATCGAGCTCGACGGCACGCCCAACAAGTCGCGCCTGGGCGCCAACGCGATCCTGGGCGTCTCGCTCGCCCTGGCCAAGGCCGCGGCGGAGGAATCCGGCCTGCCTCTGTACCGCTACATCGGCGGAGCCGCCGCGCACGTGCTGCCCGTGCCGATGCTCAACATCCTGAACGGCGGCCAGCACGCGGACAACAACGTCGACGTGCAGGAGTTCATGGTGATGCCCTTCGGCGCGCCGAACTTCGCCGAGGGCCTGCGCATGGGCGCGGAGGTCTACCACGCGCTCAAAAGCGTCTGCAAACAGAAGGGTCTCAACACGGCGGTCGGCGACGAGGGCGGGTTCGCGCCCAACCTCGCCTCGAACGAGGAGGCCATCCAGCTGATCCTGACCGCGGTCGAGAAGGCCGGCTACAAGCCCGGGGAAGAGGTGCGCCTGGCGCTCGACGTGGCCGCATCGGAGCTGTGGAAGGACGGCAAGTACGTCTTCGAGGGCAAGAACAAGACGGCCAAGGAGATGGTCCAGTACTACGTCGGCCTGTGCGAGCGCTACCCGATCTTCTCGATCGAGGACGGCCTGGACCAGGACGACTGGGACGGCTGGCGCGAGCTGACGGCGGCCTTCACCCACCCCGGCCGCTCGCGCGTCCAGCTGGTCGGGGACGACCTGTTCGTGACCAACGTGAAGCGCCTGCGCGAGGGCATCGACACGAAGGCCGCCAACGCCATCTTGATCAAGCTCAACCAGATCGGCACGCTGACCGAGACCTTGGACACCATCGGACTGGCGCACCAGAACGGATATCGCAGCGTGACCTCGCATCGCTCTGGAGAGACCGAAGACACGACCATCGCGGACCTCGCGGTGGCGACTAACTGCGGCCAGATCAAGACCGGCGCGCCCTGCCGCAGCGACCGCATCGCGAAGTACAACCGCTTGCTGCGCATCGAAGAGGATCTCGGCCGCCACGCGAAGTACGCGGGCAAGGAGCTCGCCGGCGCGTGAGCCCGAACGTGCAAGAGTCGCTGCTCGACGAGCAGGCATCGGAGCAGCCGCCGCAGCCGCCGCAAGTCCCCGCCGACGCCGAAGCGTCCGAGTCCGTGCTCGCGCACCTGGGCAAGCGCCTGCGCTACTGGTCGCCGGTGTTCGCGCTGATGCTGCTCTTCGGCGAGGTCGCGTTCCTGGGCCTGCGTCCCGCGCTCGCGGAGAGCCGTCGACTCGACCAGTCGGAGCCCGCCGTCGCCGAGCGCCTCGCGCGCGCGCAGGAGTCGCGCGCGACGATGGAGCTGCAGCTGGAGGCGCGCGCAGATCCGATCTACCAGGAACGTCTCCGGCGCCTGCGCCAGTTCCCCGCGGACGGCCGCTGAGCGGCGCGCGGAGCGCGCGATGATCGCGGCCGCGGGAGTGCTGGCGCTGGCCTTCGCGCTCGCACAGGAAGCGCGCGCGCAGGACGACCGGCCGCTGCGCAACGACTGCGTGCTCGGCCTGGCGAAGGCGCCCGGCGAGGAGTTCGCGCGCGGCGATGCGCTCGAAGCGCTCTCGGCGCCGCAGTTCGACGCCTGGCAGCGCGCGCTGCTGCTGGGCGCGGAGGACCGCGCGGCGCTCGTGCCGCTGCCCGAGGAACAGGGCGGAGAAAAGCGCGGCGGCGAGAGCGCGGAACTCGCGCTCTTGCGGCGCGTCGGCGCGCGCGGCGCGGCGGGCTGGGACGCCTGGCGTGCGCGCTTCGAGGAGCTCGCGCGCGGCGAATTCGCGCGTCTGGCGCCCGACGAGCAGACGCTCGAGCGCTTCGTCAGTGCGCACGCCGGCACGCAGAGCGCGCAGCGCGCCGCGCTGCGTCTCTCCGACCTCGCGCGCGAGCGCGGCGACGCGCAGGCCGCGTGCGCGGCGCTCGTGCGCGTGCGCGCGCAGGGTCCGCTGGCGCCCGAGTTCGAGGCCGCGCTCGAGAAGCGCGTGCCGTCGCAGATCCCGGCGCGCGCGCGCGCGGGAGCGGCTCCCGTGCTCGAACCGCTGTTCACGCGCACGCTCGACGTCTTCGACGCGCGCGAGGAGTGGATCCCCGCGCGCCGCGCCGGAGCCGCGCTGGGCGAGCTCGCCGACGGGCGCCTCTTGTGGTGGAGCGCGGACGCGCTGCGCACGCTCGACGCCGCGGGCGCGCTCGAGCCGATCGAGCTCGCCGCGCTTTCGAGCGAGCGCAGCTGGAGCCACCTGCCCGCCTTCCGCGACGAGCCCTCGCCCTGGACGCAGACTCTGCTCGTGCGCGGCGAGCTCGCGCTGCTGACGCTCGGGCGCGCGAGAGAGCGAAGGCAACCTCTTCGCGGCGCTCGATTTCTCCGCTGGCGCGCCGGCGCTCGCCTGGGCCTGGGATGCGGACGGGCTCGCGCTCGGCTCCGACGAGGCGGCGCGCGTGCTGCCCGCGGGTCTGTGGGAGTACCAACCCGGCGCGCAGGAGAGCGCGGGCCGCACCTATCTGCTGGCACGCTGCTACGCGGCCGCGCCCGACGCCAAGCCCAGCGTGGACGAATTGCACGCGCAGACCTGGTGCCTGTGCCTGGAGACCGCGAGCGGCGCGCTCTTGTGGTCGCGCTCGCTCGGCCAGGGCTCCGATCCGGCGACGCGCGACCCCGCGCGCAGGCCCGAGCCACGCGGCTTCTGCGCCCCGGCCGATCCGCTGGCGCTCGAGGACGGCTGGCTGGCGGCCTCGACCGGCCTCTCCTGGCTCTCGCTGCTCGACCTCGCGCAGGGCCGCGTGCTCGCCTCCTGGCGCGCCGGCCTGGACGAAGAGGGCACGGGCGCGCGCGCCTTGCTCGTGCCGCCGCGGATCGAGGCGGGCGCTGTGCACTTTGACCCCGCGGCCTCGGATTGGAGCTACCGCGCCGTGCCCGGCGGCGCGCTGGAGCGCGAGTTCGTGGACGATTCGGTGCGCATCGCGAGCGCGCCAGGCCGCAGCTGGGCGCTGCGCGAGAGCGAGGGGCGGCTGCGGGTCGAATCGCGGCTCGACGGCGTTCCGGGCGCGCGCGCGGCGGTCGCGCTGCCGCGTGGTGAGGCGCTGCTTGCGGTGAGGGTGCTCGCGCCCGAGATCCTGGTGCTCGCGACCGGACGCGCACTTTACGTGTACGACGATCGCGACCCGCTGCGCCTCGCCGCGCGCGTGCCCCTGCCCGCGGCAGCACGCGAGGCCTGTGCGGGTTCGGGGGCGCTGCTGCTATCCGGCGACAGGCTCACCTGTGCCGCCGGCTCGGCGCTCGCGGTGTTCCGGGTGCGCTGAGAGCGAAACAACCCGAGTTTTGCTCGGAACCCTGAGGAACCGTGCGTCTATCAGCTATTCTCGACCACGCGGGCGGGAGCGCCCTGGAGTCCGAAGGAAAGGAAGCCCATGCCCGAAGAATCCCTGGAGCGCCTGCGCCACGTCCACGCCACGATGAAGAAGGAGCTCGCCCGGGCGATCGTCGGGCAGGACCAGGTCATCGACCAGCTGCTGCTGGCCGTCCTGACGCGCGGGCATTGCCTGCTGGTGGGCGTCCCCGGCCTGGCGAAGACGCTGCTGATCTCGAGCCTCGCCAAGACGCTCGACCTCTCCTTCAGCCGGATCCAGTTCACGCCCGACCTGATGCCCTGGGACATCACCGGGACCGACCTGCTGCAGATCGACCCGGCGACCAACGCGCGCGCCTTCCGCTTCGCGCCCGGCCCGCTGTTCGCCAACGTGATCCTGGCCGACGAGATCAACCGCACGCCGCCCAAGACGCAGGCGGCGCTGCTCGAGGCGATGGTCGAGCGCCAGGTGACCTCGGCCGGCACGCGCCACGAGCTGCCCGACCCCTTCTTCGTGCTCGCGACGCAGAACCCGATCGAGCAGGAGGGCACCTATCCCCTGCCCGAGGCGCAGCTGGACCGCTTCATGTTCCAGGTGCACGTCGGCTACCCCTCGGCGGTCGAGGAGCGCGAGATCCTGCGCCGCACGACCGGCGGCGAGAGCTACACGCTGCAGCGCGTGGTGACCGCGGCCGAGCTCTTCGAGGCGCAGAAGGCCGTGCGCGCGGTGCAGATCGCCGACACGGTCGCCGACTACGTGCTGGCGCTGACGCGCGGCACGCGTGTGCGCTCGGATTCGATGCTGCCCTTCCTGCGCGACTGGGTCACCTGGGGCGCCGGTCCGCGCGCGAGCCAGTTCCTCGTGCTCGGCGCCAAGGCGCACGCCGCGCTCGCGGGCCGCAGCCATGTCGCGGTCGAGGACGTGCAGGCAGTCGCGCACCCTGTGCTGCGCCACCGCATCGTCACCAGCTTCTCCGCCGCCGCGGAGGGCATCACCTCCGACGCGATCATCGATCGGCTGTTGAAGGAGATCCAACCGGGCGCCGCCGTCGGCGCCGGGCTGCCGGGCGTCCCGCGCGCCTGACGCGCCGCGCGCTCCGCCGCGCGCGGAGCCGACAGGAAAGCATGGCCACCCAGAGTTCGGCTCTCGACCCCAAGATCCTCGACCGCCTCGCGAGCCTCTCGCTGGTGGCACGCACCGTCGTCGAGGGCTTCATGTCGGGCCAGCACCGCTCGCCGCACGTCGGCAGCTCGGTCGAGTTCGCGCAGCACCGCGAGTACGTGCCCGGCGACGAGCTCAAGCGCGTCGACTGGAAGGTCTTCGGCAAGCTCGACCGGCTGGTCGTGAAGCAGTTCGTCGAAGAGGAGAACCTGATCTGCCACCTGCTCGTCGACGCCAGCGAGTCGATGGCCTACGGCTCGCAGGAGTGGACCAAGTTCGACTACGCGCGCTGGACGGCGGCGGCGCTGGCGCACCTGGTGCTGACCGCGCGCGACACGGCGGGCCTGGTGGTCTTCGACGAGACCATGCGCACCAAGGTGCGGCCCTCCAACGGCGCGCTGCAGGAGAAGAACATCCTCGAGACGCTCGAGAAGGCGCAGCCCACGGGGCCGACGCACATCGGCTCGGTGCTCGACTGGGTCGCGCCCAAGCTGACGCGCCGCGGCATCGTGTGCATCCTCTCGGACTTCTTCGACGAGCCCGACCGCATCGTCAACGGCCTGCGCCGGCTCGTGCACGCCGGCCACGAGCCGATCCTGCTGCAGGTGATCGACCGCAAGGAGCTCACCTTCGAGTTCGACACGCAGCTGCGGCTGGACGGCCTGGAATCCGGCGGCGTGCAGCGCGTCGACCCGCGCGCGATCGCGCAGGCCTACCGCGAAGAAGTGCAGGCGCACAACCGCGCGCTCGTGCGCGCCGCGAGCTCGCTGGCGCTCGACTTCGTGCAGCTCCCGACCGACGCGCCGCTCGAGGGCGCGCTCTCGACCTACCTGGCGCACCGCATGGCGCGCGTGCGCGGCGGGAGGCGCAGCTAGATGGGCAACTGGATCGGTGGATTCGTCAATCCGGCGCTGCTCGCAGGTCTGGCGGCGGTCACGCTGCCGCTCCTGATCCACCTGCTCAACCGCCAGCGCCACAAGCCGATGCGCTGGGCGGCGATGCGCTTCGTGCTCGCGGCGTACAAGAAGACGCGCCGGCGCGTCGAGCTCGAAAACCTGCTGCTCTTGCTGCTGCGCATGGGTGCGGTGGCGCTGCTCGCGCTGGCGCTCGCGCGGCCCTTCACTGGCCGCGACAGCCCGCTCGCCGGCCTGACCGACACGCGCCGCGACGTGGTCGTCGTGCTCGACGCCTCGGCCTCGACCGGCCAGCGCGAGGGCGTCGATTCGGTCTTCGAGCGCGAGCGCGAACGCGCGCGGGCGCTGGCGCGCGAGGTCTCCGGCGCGCACGGCGACCGGCTGCGGCTGATCGTCGCGGGTGCGTACCCGCGCCTGGTTTCGTGGACCACGCCCGAACAGGCGCTCTCGCTGCTCGACACGCTCGAGAACCCCACCGGCGAACCGCTCGACCTCGCCGGCGCACTGGCGGAGGTGCTGCGCCTGGCGAAGGAGACGCAGAACGGCGGCTCCTCGAGCCTGGAGGTGCACCTGCTCTCCGACATGCAGAGGCGCTCCTTCCTGCCCTACGAAGGCGCGCAGGTCGAGAAGAACCCGCGCTCGCGCGCGCTCGACGAGGTGCTCGACGGCCTCACGCAGCTGGGCGTGCGCGTGATCGTCGAGGATCTGTGCGGCGGCGAGCGCGTGCCGCCCAACCTCTCGATCACGGGCGTGCGCACGCTGGGCGAGATCTACGCCGCCGGGCTGCCGAGCGAGATCGCCGTCAGCGTCGCCAACCGTGGCGCGCAGGCGCGAGTGGGAGTGCGCGTCTCGCTCAGCGTCGACGGCGAGCGCCGGCCCAGCCAGCTCGTCGACCTGGAGCCGCGCGCGAGTGCCGACGCCGTGTTCACGCTCACCTTCGCCAAGAGCGGCGAGCACATGGTCGTGGCCTCGGTCGAGGGCGACCGCCTGGCGATCGACAACGAGCGCGCGCAGGTCTTCGAGGTGCCCGACAGCCTGCGCGTGCTGCTCGTCGACGGCCAGCCCTCCAGTTCGATCGAGGAGGACGAGGTCGGCCTGCTGCGCACCGTGCTCGATCCCCCGCTCGACGACACGAGCGCTGCCGGCGCGGCGCCCGCGCCCTTCCTGCCGACCGTGATGCACGCCGAGGAGCTCGGCAACGCCGAACTGAGCCTGGCGAACTACGACGCGGTCTGGCTGGCCAACCTCGACCGCGTGACGCAGCCGGTGGCCGAGCGCCTCTCGAGCTTCGTCTCCGCCGGCGGGCTGCTGGTCGTCTCGTGCGGCGACGCGATGGACCTGGGCGCGTGGAACCAGCGCATGTTCAAGGCCGACGGCGACTGCCTGCTGCCGGCGGAACTGGTGCGCAAGCTCGAGATCCCCGTGCGCGGCGAGGCGCACTGGCGCGTGTCGAAGTTCGACGCGGAGCACCCCGCGCTCGCGTTCTTTGCCGACGAGCGCTTCCAGCTGCTGCTGACCGAGGCCCCGATCTTCGCGCTGATCGGCACGCAGCCGCTGCCGCAGGCGCGCGTGCTCGCGAGCCTGGACGATCCGGCGCAGAGCGCGTTCCTGATCGAGCGGCCCTACCTGCGCGGACGCGTGATCCTCTGGACGACCAGCATCGACGACGCCTGGACGCGCATCCCCGACTCGCCCGGCACGCTCGTGCCGCTCGTGCACGAGCTGCTGCGCTACGGCGCGCGCGCCGAGGCTCCGCGGCGCAACCTCGCGCCCGGCGAACCGCTCGAGATCGAGACCACCGGCGCTTTCCCGCGCAACCTCGCGCTGGTGCTGCCCGACGGCGCTCGGCGGGCGCTCGAGGGCGAGGTCGTGCAGGCCGTCGGCGGCAAGTGGAAGCTGCCCAACATCGAGGGCAAGCAGCTCGAGCGCGTCGGCGCGTACCGCATCGAGCGCGAGGGCGCCGATCCGATCCCCTTCAGCGTGCAACTCGACGCGCGCGAGGGCGATCTCGAGCGCCTGCCGGCCGAGGAGGTCGCGCAGCTGCACTCGGCCTTCGTGCAGGCGAACGGCGACCCGGGCTCGCAGCCCGACAAGGCGCGGCCCGACCGCGGTGAGCTGTGGCGCGGGCTCGCGCTCGCGTGCCTTGTGTTCCTGTGCCTGGAGAGCCTCTGGGCCGCCTGGCTCGGCCGCAAGCGGAGGGTCGCATGATCCTCGCCACGCTGCTGCAACAAGCGCCCGCCGCGGGCGAGGGCGTGCGCGAGACGCTCAAGCTGCTCGACCTGCCCCCGGCCTGGGTGGTCGTGCTGCTCGTCGTGCCCGGAGCGGTGCTGCTCACCTGGCTGTGCTACTCGGCCGAGAAGCTCTCGCTGCGCTCGCGCGCCGTGCTCTCGGGCCTGCGCCTGTTCGCGCTGCTGCTCTTGTGCCTGGTGCTCTTCCGGCCCGTGTTCGTGAAGAAACACGAGGAGATCAAGCCGGCCGAGGTGCTGCTGCTCGTCGACGACTCGGCCAGCATGCTGCGCCAGGATTCCTACGCCGGCGGCGGCTCGCGCCGCGGCGAGCTCGAACGCCTCGCCGGCAAGCCGCCCGAGGGCGCGAAACGCCTGGAGCTCGCGCGCGCGGGCATCGAGAAGGAGCTCGCGCCGCTGCTCAAGCAGAAGGGCTACGAGCTGCGCAGCTTCCGCTTCGGCGACACGCTCGAACCGGTCACGGACCTGAAGGACCTCTCGGGCCGCGGCCGCACGACGCAGATCGGCAGCGCGCTCTCGCAGGTGCTCGCCAGCCACCGCGGCCGCAACGTGAGCGACATCGTGATCGTCTCCGACGGCCGCAGCAACGCCGGCACGCCGCCGCTGGAGGTCGCGCGCGCCGCAGGCGCCGCGGGCATCAGGGTGCACACGGTGGTCGTGGGCGACACGCGCCCGGAGAAGAACGCGCTGGTGCAGATCGCCGAGGTGCCGCCCAGCGCGCTCGAGGGCGACGAGATCGAGCTCAGCGTGCGCGTCGCGGGGCGCGGTCTGCCCGCGGGCACGCAGGCGAGCGTGGTGCTCGAGGAGCTCGATCCCAACGGCGACGCGCGGCCGCTGGCAGAGGAACAGGTCGAGCTCGACGAGAACGGACGGCGCGTGGTGCTGCTCGCGCCGCCGCTCGAGGGCGTCGCGCGCACGAACGAGCGCCGCTTCCGCGTGCGCATCCCGCCGCTGCCCGAGGAGACGCTGCGCGACGACAACGCGGTCGAATTCAGCGTGCACGTCACGCCCGAGAAGATCCGCGTGCTGCTCGTCGAGGGCTATCCGCGCTGGGAATACCGCTACCTGAAGAACCTGCTGCTGCGCTCGGACCAGAACCTCGAGGTGCAGTGTTTCCTGCTCTCGGCGACGCCCGACTTCGTGCAGGAGTCGACCAAGGGCCTGCCGCCGCTCGCCACGGTGCCCACGGGCCGCAAGGACCTGCTCGACCACTACGACGTCGTGATCCTCGGCGACGTCAACCCGTACAAGATCTCGCCCGATCCCCTGCGCTGCGAGGAGTTCCTGAACTCGCTGCACGAGTTCGTCGAGCGCGGCGGCGGCCTGATCTGCCAGGCGGGTGAGATCGACAACCCGCGCGCCTTCCTCGGCACGCCGCTCGAGGAGCTGCTGCCGGTCGTGGTCGATCCCACCGGCGTCTCGAGCGCGGACCTCTCCGGTGGCGAGGAGTTCCACGGCGTGCTCGAGGATCCCTCCAACCCGCACGAGGTCGTGCGCCTGGTCCCCGACGCGGCCGAGAACCGCGCGCTGTGGGAGACCGACAACGGCCTGCGCGGCTTCACCTGGTTCTACCCCGTGCTGCGCGCCAAGCCCGGCGCGCAGGTGCTGCTGCGCCATCCGAGCGCGCACAACGCCCAGGGCAACTACCCGCTGATCGTGTGCGGCTACTTCCCCGCCGGGCGCACGCTCTTCATGGGCGTCGACTCGACCTTCATGTGGCGCTTCCGCTTCGGCGACCGCTTCCACGAGCGCTTCTGGCGCAACGCGCTGCGCTGGGTCGCGCTCGGCCGCCTGAAGAGCGGCGACCGCCGCGTGCAGCTCGACGCGCTGCGCTCGCGCTACAACCTCGACGAGCGCGTGGTCATCGAAGGCCGCGTGCTCGACGAAGACTACCGCCCGAGCGAAGCGCCGACGGTCGACGCGCACCTCAGCGCTCCCGACGGCGCCGACAGCGAACTCAAGCTCACGCTCGTGCCCGATCACCCGGGCCTGTACCGCGCCTCGCTCGACGTCGACCGCCCGGGGCTCTACCGCGTCTGGACCGAGTCCAAGGGCGTGCGCACCGCCTCGGCCGACTTCGAGGTCGTGCTCCCCTCGCGCGAGAACTCCGACCCCGCGCCCGATCCCGACCTCATGGCGCGCCTCGCGCAAGCCAGCGGCGGCGGCGCCTACGAGCTCGCGAACCTCGCACGCATCGAGGAGCGCTTCCCGGGCCAGAAGGAGCGCCGCGAGTTGCTCAGCGCGGACCTCGACGACGCCTGGGACCACTGGGGCACGCTCGCGCTGGCACTCGCGCTCCTGTGCACCGAGTGGATCCTGCGCAAGCGCTGGGAGCTCGTCTGATGCGACGCGCACGCTGGTTCCTGGCCTCCGCGCTGGCGCTTTGCGCCGCGGCGCGCGCCCAGGCGCCGCTGCCCGCGCCGCAGAGCGGCGATTCCGAGGATTCGGACCTGCAGCACACCTTCGCGGTGCCCGAGACGCGCCTGGCGAACGCGCGCGTGAAGAACGCGCAGGAGCACATCGCCGCCTCGCGCTGGAGCGAGGCGATCGAGGAGCTGCAGAAGTTGATCGAGGAGCACCGCGGCGAGATGCTCTCGGGCGAGCGCGTGCTCTCGAGCCGCGGCCGGCCCTCCGACGAACCGGTCTACGCCGGCGCCGCGCAGCACGCGCGCGAGATCCTGCTCGCGCTGCCAGAAGCGGGCCGTGTGCTCTACCGCGCGCGCTTCTCCGGCCCGGCCAAGGCCGCGCTCGAGCACGCGCGAGTGCGGCGCGACCGGCGCGAGCTCGCGGAGGTCGGACGGCGCTGGCCGCTGACGCCCGAAGCGCAATCGGCCTGGTGGTCGCTGGGCGACCTCGAATTCGAGGAGGGCCGCGCGCGCGAAGCGCACCTGGCCTGGAACCGCGCGCTGGCGCTGCGCTTCCTGCGCCCCGAACTGGAGCTCGAGAGCCCCGACGACTGGAACACCGCCGCCGAGGCGCTCGACACGGGCGACCCGGACTCGAAAGCCGCCGCGGCGCGCGCGCGCGCGGTCGCGGCCGCCATCTCCGCCGCAGGCGTGTCGGGGCGCGCACTCGAGGAGGAAGAGGAGCAGGCCGCGCTGCACACGAGCTTCGTCGGCCGCACGAGCGGCCTGCCGCCCGGCCGCGGCGCGAGCGCCTGGGCCTCGCCCTGGTCGCTGCGCGATCCGGTCCCCGCGCCGACCAACCTGACGCGTTTCGACGCCTTCTTCCTCGCGCGCACGGGCGACCTGCTGTTCGTCAACCCGCCGCTGCACGTGCTCGCGCTCAACGCTTTCACCGGCCAGACGGTCTGGGACAGCGGCGAGCCCGAGGGCTGGGACCAGCTCACGAGCAGCCGGCGCTCCGACCTCTTCACGGGCGTCGATTTCGGCGGCGCGATGTACTCCGCCGCGGCCAACGCGCGCGTGGTCGTCGGCGTGCTGCAGCTGCCCTTCTCGCTGACGGTCACGCAGTACTTCTCGAACCTCCCGATCACCAAGCCGATCCCGCAGAAGCGCCTGTTCGCCTTCGACGCGCGCACGGGCAAGCCGCTCTGGAACCACCGTCCGCCGCCGGACTGGGAGGGCGGCCCCGCGCCTTTCGAGCAGCGCATGATCGTCGCCGGCCCGCCGGTGATCAGCGGCGACCGCGTGCTCGCGCCGATGTACCTCGCCGAGGGCCGCATCGACTACCACGTGGGCTGCTTCGACGTCGACACGGGCGAACTGCTCTGGGCGCGCGCGGTGATCAGCGGCCAGCGCGAGCTCAACATGTTCGGCCGGCCGCCGCACGAGTTCAGCTCGCCGCCGCTGGTGGTCGAGGGCAGTCGCGTCTTCGCGCTGACGCAGCTGGGCACCGTCGCCTGCCTGGATCTGTTCAGCGGCGACGTACTCTGGCAGACGCGCTACGAGCAGATCGTGATCCCGCGCAACACCGGGATGGAGGCGCCGCAGTTCCGCAACGTCTGGCGTCCCGCCGCGCCGGTCGTCGCCGGACACGTGCTGGTCGCGACGCCCTTCGACAGCCGCGACATGATCGGCATCGACGTGCGCACCGGTGCTCAGATCTGGTCGCTGCCGAGCAGCTTCTTCGTCACCCAGGGCGCCACGCGCTACGCTGGACAGGACCTGCTCTTCGTGGGCGCGGGTCCAAGCTCGGTCTACGTGCAAGGCCAGGCGATCCTGGGCCTGGCTGCGCGCGGCGGGCTCGACCGCGAGGCGCCGCGCGCGCCGGAGTTCCTTTCGACCAACCCCGAGCTGGCGCGCAACCTCAACGCGCTCGGGCGGCCGGTGATCGCGGGCCGCAGACTGGTCGTGCCGCTGCCCGATTCGCGCCTGGAGATCGAGCTGCCCTCGGGCCACGAGTTGCCCACGGTGCCCTGGGCGCCGGGCCAGTCGGGCGGCAATCTGCTGGTCGGCAACGGCGAGCTGTTCACGATCTCGAAGTACTCGGTCGAGGGCTACTTCGAATGGCGCCAGATGGTCGCTCGCGCGCGCGAGGAGCACCTGCGCGCGCCCGCCGACGCGCGCGCGACCGAGCTCCTGTGCCAGCTGCTCGGCACCGCCGCCGAGAACTCGCTCGCGGAGGGCAAGAGCGAGGCCGCGCGCGCCGCGATCGAGGAGGCGCGCACGACGCTCGAGGAATTCTCGCGCTCAGCGCAGACCCTCCCCGCGGCGCTCGCGGCGCGCATGCACCGCACGCTGCGCCTCGAAGCGCGCGTGCGCGTGGCTCTCGCCGACGGCGAGCGCGCGCGCGCCGCGCTGCGCCTCGCGCGCGAGAACGCGCCCACGCTCGAGGACCTGCGCGACACGCTGCTCGAGGAGTTCGCGCTCTGTGCCGGCCGGCCCGACGCGCGCGAGGAAGTGCTGCGCACGCTCGAGGAACGCGTTCCGGGCCTGACGCTCGTGTGCGTCCAGCCCGCCGCGACCGACGGCCGCGTGCCCGGACCGCTCGACTGGTCCCCGGCCGGCCTGGCGAGCCCCACGCGCGACGCCGAGGCGCAGCACCTCGAGCTGCAGCTCGGCCTGTGGGTGCTGCTCGAACGCGCCGCCAGCGCGCGCCGCCAGCGCGCCGCGACCGCCGAGCTCGCGAGCCTCGAGACACTGCTGGGTGACTACGCCGACGTGCCGCTGCCCGCGGGTTCGAGCGGCGTGCTCGCGCGAGCACGCGTGGCCGAGATCTACGCCGCCAGCGCGCGCGACGCGCTCGAGCCCTACGAGGCGCACGCCGCCGGCGCTCTCGCGCGGGCGCGCACGCGCGCGGACCGCGACCAGCTCGCGCGCATCCCCGAACTCTACCCCTGCACGCGCGCAGCGAGCGAGGCCAACGACGCGCGCGTCGAGCTCGCGCTGCAGGCCGGCGTGCCCTCGGAACTGCTCGCGATCCTGGCCGGCGAGATCCACGGCGACTGGCGCCTCGCCGGCGCGAGCGCGCGCGAACTCGAGCTGCTCGCGCGCGCGGCGCTGGGCTTCGAGCGCGCGGGCAACACCGAGCTCTCCTCGGAGCTGCTGCGCACGCTCGCCGCCGCGCGTCCGGACTTCAAGCCTGCCGACCCCGCGGCGCTCGGCCGCGACCTCGCCGCGCTCGGCGGCGCGAAGGTGCGCTGGACGCCGCCGGAGAGCGCCGCGCCGATCGGCAGCTTCCGACCCGACGCGCTGCGGCTGTGGGCCCTCGACGGGCGCTACCAGCTCCTGGGCCGCACGCTCGGCGACGATCCCGCGGCCGAACGGCTGCAACTGGTCGCGGGCGGTGAGTCCAGCCGCGGCGGCTGCGAGCTCTCGGCCTGGAGCGGCGCGAACCTCGAGCATCCGCTGTGGAGCGCCGACGTGGGCTTCATGAACGAGACCGGACGCCTCGACGCGGGCAACTGGCGCGCGCGCAGCGGCCTGGCGCGCGCGCGCGTGCTCGTCGCCGGCCGCGATTTCGTGCGCGCCTTCGACGAGCGCAGCGGGACGCTGGCCTGGGAGTGGCACAGCGCTGCGCCGCTCGGCGAGTGCACCGCGCTCACGGTCGCCGCGGGCATCGCGCTGGTCGCGCTGCATCCGATCGAGGACGAGGATGGTGCCGGCGACTGGCTGCAGGCCCTCGACGCGCGCAGCGGCGCGCCCTTGTGGCGCATGCGCTCGCCCGGGGCGGGCGTGCGCGCGCTGCCGATGTGCGGCTCGAACGCGATGGTCTTCCTGCCGCCGACCGGCAACAGCGAGATCGCCGTGCACGACCTGTTCACCGGCGCGCGCATGGGCAGCCTGACGCTCGAGACGCCCGTGCCGACCAAGCTCGAGGAGGACGCCTGGATCGAGGGCGACCGCCTGCTCCTGCCCTGGATCGACAGTCGCCGTGCGCAGATCGAGGGCTGGGACCTCGCGCTGCGCAAGCGCCTGTGGCACCTGGACCTCAATGCCGGTGCGAGCGATCCGCGCATGCTGGGCGGGATCCTGCAGAGCGGGACGCGCACCTGGCTCTTCCTGCGGCCGGCGATCTCGAGCAGCCCCGACGCAAACCCGACGCTGGCCGAGCTCTCGACCGGCATCGGTGCGCTCTCGCCGCTCTCGAACGTGCGCCTGTCCTCGGGCGACCGCTTGCTCGGGCCGCTGACGCAGAAGCGCCGGCGCCTGCCTTCGAGCGAACTGTTCGTGCTCTCGGAGCGCCCGCAAGCGCGCGAGGAGACGCGCGTGCGCTGCATCGATCTCTCCGCGGGCGAGCGCTGGAGCACGACGCTGCGCACGCCCTTCCAGGAGATCTCGGGCTCGCTGACGCCCGCGCCCGCGCTTTCGTCGGACGGGCTCGCGCTGGCGTACACTCCCTTCGCGGACTCCAAGCGCGCGAGCAGCGTCGGCTCGAACGTCGTGTTCCTCGACCGCGCGAACGGCCTGGTGCGAGCGGACAAGCGTTCGCTCGCTCAGGAACTCTTCGGAAGCAGCGACTCACTGGAGTTCGTCCCGCTGGGCGACGGACTGCTCGTGCGCGGCATGCACAGGCTGGAGGTATGGCGATGAGCTGGATGGCTTTGCTTCTCGTGTGCGCGGGTGGACAACCCGCGCTGGCCCCCTCGCTGGCGCAGCCCGCGGCGGAAACGTCCACACTCGCGCCGCAGGTCCCCGGCGGCGACCACAGCACGCTCGAGGCGGTCACCGAGGACCAGGCCCACGCGGTCGACCGCGGCCTCGCCTGGCTGGCCGAGCGGCAGGAGCCCGACGGCAGCTGGATCGCGGACGTCGGCTTCAAGCTCAACGAGGACTACTCCGTCACCGGCCGCGGCAAGGCGCACCTGGGCGTCACGGCGCTCTCGGGCATGGCCTTCCTCGCCGGCGGGCACCTGCCCGGCCGCGGCCGCTACGGCGCGGTGGTCGAGAAGGCGCTCGACTACGTGCTCGCGTGCGTCTCGGAGGACGGCTACATCTTCTCCAACGGCTCGCGCATGTACGACCACGCCTTCGCCACGCTCTTCCTGGCGGAGATCTGCGGCATGACGCACCGCGAGGACGTGCAGCGCTCGCTGCAGAAGGCGGTCGACTTCATCGTGCGCTCGCAGAACAAGGAAGGCGGCTGGCGCTACGAGCCCTACGCGCGCGAGTCCGACATGTCGATCGTCGTGTGCCAGGTGGTCGCGCTGCGCGCCGCGCGCAACATCGGCATCCGCGTGCCCAAGACGACCGTCGACCTCGCCGCGCGCTACGTGGTCGACTCGGCCGTGACGCAGGAGTACCAGGGCCGCTCGTACTACGGCAACGAACCGGGCACGTTCTGCTACCAGCGCGACCGCAGCTCGCGCACCTCCTTCGCGCTCACCTCCGCGGGCGTGACCGCGCTCAACGGCCTGGGGGTGTACTCCGACGACCTGATCAAGAAGGGGCTCAACTACCTCGCCTCGGAGCAGGACCGCTTCAACAGCTACCCGAGCAGCCGCGCGGGCCACTACTACTTCTGGTACGGCCACTACTACGGCGTGCAGGCGATGTACACGGCCGGGAGCCCGTACTGGGAGCCCTACTTCGAGAACCTGCGCGGCGTGCTGCTGCGCATGCAACGCGGCGACGGCTCCTGGCCCAACGCGGTCGGGCCGGGTCCGGCCTTCGGCACCGCGGTCGCGGTGCTGATCCTCGAGATTCCCTACCGTTTCCTGCCCATCTTCCAGCGCTAGGATCCACGAGCACGCCTTGAGCCACGAACGCGACAAGCCCGACACGCCCAACCCCGCCCTGCCGCGGGTCGAGGAGCGTCTGCGCGCCCTCGGCGGGCGGCTCTCGCGCCTCTTGTGGATGCACGGTCTCTCGACCGTGTTCGGCGCGGCGGCGCTGTGGATGCTCGTCACCTTCGCGCTCGACTGGTGGCTGCACGTGCCGCTGGGAGTGCGCTGGATGCACCTCCTCGCGCTGATCGGCGTCTGTGGATTCCTGTTCTGGCGCGGCGTCGTCCGGCCGCTGCGCGCGCGGCCCGATCGCTCGGGCCTCGCGGTGCTCTTCGAACGCTCGCGCCCGGAGCTGCGCCAGCTGCTCGTCTCCGCCGTCGAACTCGCGGACGAACCGGCCGACGAGGCGCAGCGCAGCGCGCGGCGCGCGATCTGGAGCGAGGCCGAGGCGCTCGCGCCGACGCTCGTGCCCGCGCGCGCCCTGGATGCGCGCGGCCCGCGCCGGCGGGTGTACCTCGGCGCGGCGGCTGTCGGCTGCCTGGGCCTGGTGTTCGCCTGGCAGCCCGAAGCGGCCAGCATTTACCTCGAGCGCCTGTTCGGCGGCTCCACGCCCTGGCCGCAGCGCACGCACCTCGCGCTCGAGGTGCCCTCCGCGGATCCCGCGCACCCCGAAGCGCTGGTGCGCGAGGACGGCGAGCTGCACGTGCGCCTGCCCAAGGGCGCCGACCTGCCGATCATCGTGCACGCGCACGGCGCCGTGCCCGAAGAGGTCACGCTGCACCTCTCGAACGGCAGCGAGATCGTGGTCAGCTCCTCGGGCGGCGACAGCTTCCGCACCTTCGTGCGCGCGCTGACCGAGGACTTCTCGCTCACCGCCCGCGGCGGCGACGACGACGACGAGGAGCCGCGGCTGTTCGTGCAGGTCCTCGAGCCGCCCGACGTGCTCGGCATCGCGGTGCGCGTCGAGCCGCCGGCCTACAGCGGCCTGCCGGTGCAGGAGGGCTTCGAGCCCGAGGTCGAGGTGCTCGCCGGCTCGAAGGTCTCGGTCGCGCTGCTGCCCAAGCCCGCCGACGCGCGCGGCAGCGTGCAGCTGCTGCCCGAGGACCGCAGCCTGGAGCTCGCGCCCGTGCCCTACCCCGCCGCGAACCCGGGCGAGAAATCGACACAGATGGGTCTGGGCTTCGAGCTCACCGCCGACAAGAGCCTGCGCTACCGCCTGCGCCTGCTCGACGCGAACGGACTCTCGAACCCCGAGCCGGGCCTGTACTCGATCACCGTTGTCGCCGACCGGCCACCCGAGGTCGAGCTGCTCTCGCCCTCGCGCGGCGATGTCGACACGGTGCCCGGCGGCTGGATCGCGCTGCGCGTGCGCATCGAGGACGACTTCGGCATCTCGCGCGTGTGGTGGAGCGCCAACCCCGCCGGCGGCGACGAGGCCGCCGCGCCCGAGCACGAGATCGTCTGGCGCGCGCTCGCCCCCGAGGAGCTGCACGGCGAGCCGCAGAAGAACGCTCGCGTGCGCGTGCACGGCTTCGCCCGCGCGCGCCTGACCGTGCCCGACCTCGCCGGTTCGGGCGACGTCGTCGAGGGCGCGCAGTTCCGCCTGGGTCTCTTCGCGCAAGACGACTGCCATCCCGCGCCGCACCAGGGCCGCTCCTTCCCGATCCAGGTGCGCGTCGTGTCGCTGGACGAGTTCCTGCGCCGCGTGCAGGACCGCCTCGGCCGCGCGCAGCTCTCGACGCGCTCGCTGACCGAGCTCGCTCGCGACAAGCTGCACGCCACGCAGGAGCTCGCGACGCTGCTCGCGAGCGATGCGCCGGAGCTCAAGGACGGCGCGCGCGAGATCGCGGCACTCTCGACCGGTCTGCGGCGCGTGCAGGGCGACGCGCGCTCGCTCGGCCGCGAACTCGTCGCGCTGGTCGAGGCCGTGCTCTACGCGCGCCTGGACGAACGCTCGCAGGGCGCGCTGGAGGAGATCGACAAGAGCCTCTCGGAGTCCACCGCGCGCGGCTTCGATCCCGCTCCGTGGCGCGAGCTCGCCGGCCGCCGCCGCCGCGGCGAGATCTCGGCCGACACGCTGGCCGCCAAGCTGGTCGAGGTCGCCGGGCTCTCGTTGGATGTGAGCGAGGACGACTCGCGCGAGGCCTCCGCAGCCTGTGCACAGGCGCAGGAGTCGGATTCTCTCGAAAAGATGCATGCGGCCCTCGCCCGTGCGGTCGATTCCCAGAGTGCTGCCGTCGCGAAGCTCGAGCGCCTGTCGGAACTGCTCTCCGAGTGGGACAATTTCCAGTCCGTGCTCAACCTGACGCGCGACATCCTGAGCGGCCAGAAGAACTTGAACGAACGGACCAGCAAGTACGCGAAGGAACACTGAGATGAAGATCGCCGCCGGCCTCTTGCTCCTCGTCTGCGCAGCCACGTTCGCGCCGCGGGCCACGGCACAAGCTCAGGGCGAGTCGCGCACGCAAGCCTCGCTGGCGGACGACCAGGCGCTGCTCTTGCGCCAGCTCAAGCGCCTGCGCTCGACGATGGAGCTGCTCGCGCAGCGCTTCGACGGCGAAGGCCGCAAGCACGCCGCCGAGCTCCTGCGCCAGGGACTGAAGCATCTCGACGAGCGCCGGCCCGAGTTCGGCGACAAGACGCTCGAGGAGCTGATGAACTCCTCGCAGCAGAACATCGAATCGGGCATGAGCGTGCAGTCGCTCGAGACGCAGCAGCGCGTGATCGAGGGCCTCGACAAGCTCTACCGCATCCTGACCGACCGCATGGGCCTGGAGGACCTGCAGAAGTCGCTCGAGAACCTGCAGAAGATCCGCTCGGACCTCAAGGCGCTCTCGGCGCGCGAGCAGAAGCTCAACGAGGAAGCGAAGAAGCTCGAAGAGCAGCAGCTCACGGCCGAGCAGAAGGCGCTGGCCCAGACGATCGCGGCCGCGGAGCAGCAGCAGCGCGCCCTGCGCAGCGAGACCGAACGCCAGGGCCGCGAACAGCGCGACCTGGACCTCGAGGCGCTGCGCGGCGAACTCGCCAAGCTCGTGCAGGACCAGGCGGTCGACGCGGCCGTGGCGAAGAGCTGGTCGCCCAAGGACAACGCCGAGCTCGACAAGGCCGGCGCGCCGCTGCGCGCAGCGCTCGAGTCGGCCACGCACGCCGAGCGCCTCGCGCGCGCCGCGAGCGAGCTGCGCACGGCCGCGGCCGAGCTGCGCGATCCCGCCGCGCACGTGCCCGACACGCAGAAGGAGCTCGACGCCGCCGCGCGGCGCGAGGAGCGCGCGCAGGGCACCACCGGCGATCCCGCAGCCGCGAAGACGGCGCAGGCGCTGCGCGCGGGCGCGGACGAGCTCGCCAAGACGGCCGACCAGCAGGGCGCGCGCGACGCCGCCGCGAAGTCGCTCGAGGAGCGCGCCCAGTCGCTCGAGGCTCTCGCCGCGAGCGAGAGCGCCGCCGCCGAGCGCAGCCGCGAGGCCGCGCAGGCGCAGCTCCAGCAGACGGCGCAGAGCGCGAGCGGCGCGTCGCAGGCAGCGCAGCGCGCGCAGAAAGCGCTCGAGGCGGCACCCAAGGAATCCGCCGGCAAGGAACAGGCCGCGCGCGCGAGTCTCGAAACGGCCAAGGCCGAATTCGACGCGGCGCAGGGCGAGCTCTCGGAGCTTGGAACCCAGCTCGCGCGCAGCGAGAGCGAGCAGGGCGAGCGTACCGCTGCGCTCGGCAAGCAGCTGCCCAACGCCGCTCCCACGGCCGGCGAGGAGGGCCAGCACGCGAACGAGGCGCTCGAACGCGCGCAGGCGGCGCAGAAGTCCGCCAGCGAGGCCGCGGCCAAGGGCGACGCGAAGGGCGCCTCCGAGAAGGCGGCCGAGGCCGAAGCGGCGCTGCGCGAGGCGCAGAAGGAGCTCGACGCGCTCGCCGCCGCGCAGGACGCGAAGTCCGCCGGCAACGAGGCGATGCGCGCGCTCAGCGAGCAGCAGAAGTCGCTCGGCGAGGCGGTGGGCAAGCTGGCCGAGAAGGCCGCGCAGCAGGCCTCGGGCTCGCAACAGTCGCAACAGTCGCAGTCGTCGGAATCGTCGCCGTCCGCGCAGCAGTCGCAGGCGGCCCAGGCGCAGGCGAAGGCCTCCGCGCAGGAGAGCTCGGCGGCGCTCGAAGAGGCACAGAAGGCGATGCAGCGCGCCGCGCAGGCGCTCCAGCAGGGCAAGTCCAGCGAGGCGTCGCGCTCGCAGGGCGAGGCGTTGCAGGCACTGCAACAGGCGCAGCGCGCGAGCTCGCGTCCGAGCGGCGCGCGCACTCCGGAGCAGGAGCAAAAGCAGAAGGAGCTCGGGCAGGAGCAGGAGCAGGTCCGCGAGGAGCTCGCCGCGCTCGCCGAGCGCAACCGCAAGCGCGAGAACGCGCAGCCCGCGCCCAGCCTCGACCGTGCGCAGCAGAGCGCCAAGAAGGCCAAGCAGTCCTTCGACGAAGGCGACATGGAACAGGCGCAGGAAGAGACCGAGCAGACCAAGCGCGACATGGAACAGGCGCAGAAGGAGCTCGGCGAGGAAGAGGACCAGTACCAGCGTCTGCGCCAGGAGGAACTGCTCTTCCGCATCGCAGAGGAGGTCAAGCAGCTCACCGAGGAGCACAAGCTCCAGATGGACGCGACGCTCGAGGTCGACAAGGCGCGCCCCGCGGGCGAGAAGCCGACGCACACGCAGCGCCTGCGCCTGAAGAAGATCGCCAAGGCCGAAGCCGCGCTCGGCGGCCGCGCCGGGGAGCTCGAGAAGGCGATCCAGTCCGAGGAGAGCCTGGTCTTCGCTGAGATCCTCGACCAGGTGAAGTCCGACCTCGTGCGCATCGGCGGCGACATGAGCGAGGAAGGCGATTTCCAGAGCGGCGAGCGCATCCAGTCGCTGCAGCAGGACGTCGCCGAGTCGCTCGCCTGGCTCGCGGAGGCCCTGCAGCACGAGAAGGAGCGCCGCAAGCAGGAGCCGCAGCAGGGCGGCCAGCAGCAGGGCGATCAGCAGCAGCGCCCGCGCCTGGTCCCCGACGCGGCCGAGCTCAAGCTGATGAAGCGCCTGGAGCTCGAGATCCAGGACTCGATCACCAAGTTCACGCGTATGCACCCCGAGGTCGAGGCCGGTGGCGAGATCGATCCGCTGCTGCTCGAGGACCTGCAGCGCCTCGCCTGGCGCCACCAGCGCACCAGCGACCTGTTCGAGAAGTTCCGCAAGCGCCTGGGCATCCCCGATCCCGGGAGCGACCACCCCTGAGGCGCCTCGAGCATCCGGAAACTTAGAGACAGACCCTGGGCGAAGCCGATGCCTGGGGCGAACATCCAGGCCAACCCGACATGATCCACCCGCGATTGCACTGCCTCCTCGCCCTGCTGCTCACCTCCGGCGCCTCGCTCGCGCAGGATCCGCCCCAGCCTGCCCCCACGCCGCCCGCGCCGCGCGCCCGCGCCGGATCCCGGCGTGAAGACCAAGGTCGAGCCCAAGCCCGTGATCGACACCGGCGAGGGCCACCCGAAGATCACGCTGCCGGGCTCGAGCGATCCCGACGATCCGCAGCAGCAGATGATCAAGCTCTTCGGCGAGGTCGAGACGCGCCTGCGCGAGATCGACAAGCTGCTCTCGCAGGCCGCCGCCGGCGAACGCGGAGCGGGCGACGCGAAGAAGCCGCTCGAGCAGTCCGCCGCGGGCATCGCCAAGCTCGTCAAGGATTCGCAGCAACAGGGCCAGCAGGTCGTCGAGGGCATCGACAAGATCCTCGAGCTCGCACAGCAGCAGCAGGGCCAGGGCGGAGGCGGCAGCGGCTCCGGCATGTCGAGCTCCGCGGGTGGCAAGGGCCAGTCCTCCGGCCAGGGCCAGAGCGGCACGCAGGGCGACCAGGAATCCAAGAGCCCGCTCGACGGTCAGCGCGACACGACCACGCAGCGCGAGAACACGCCCGACAAGCCCGGCTCCGAATCGGGCAAGACGCAGCAGGGCGCCAAGCCCGATCCCAACGGCAACCCGCGCGACAACAAGAAGGGCAGCGGCGACCCGCGCCAGACGCAAGGCAAGCCGCCGCCTGGATCCGAGACCGAGAAGGCCGCGCACGGGCCGGACTCGCGCGACAACTGGGGCTACCTGCCCGAGCACGCGCGCGACGTGTTCCGCACGCAGGGCGGCGGCGCGATGCCCGCGCGCTACCGCGAGTGGATCGACTCCTACTACAGGAAGCTCAACCAGAAGCCGTGAAGCGCGCGCGCGCCCTCTGCACGCTCGGCGCGCTCTGCTCCCTCGCGCCGCTCGCGCTCGCCGAGCGGCCGGATGAACACGGACGCGCCCCACGCGCGAGCGAACTGCAGCGCGACGAGGAGCAGCGCCCGCTCGCGCCGCCACGCAGCGCGCTCGAACGCGAGGACGAGGCCGCACGCGCCGCCCTCGGCCGCGCGCTCGCCTGGCTCGCCGCGCAGACGCGCGAGAGCGACGGCTCGCTGCCCGTCGCCGACGCGGACATCGGCGCCAGCGTCGCGGTGACGGCACTCGCGTCGCTGGCCTGGATGGCCGGCGGCAACATCCCCGACCGCGGGCCACAGGGCCACGCGCTCGGGAACGCGGTGGACTGGCTCGCCGCGCACGCGGACCTCTCGGAGCCGAGCATGCCCTCGGGCTACATCTCGAGTTCGAGCGACCTCGTCTCGCGCATGCACGGCCACGGCTTCGCGACGCTCGCACTGGCCGAGGCCTGGTGCATGTCCCCCACGACCGCGCGCGGCAAACGCATCGAGTCGGCGCTCGAGGCCGCGGTGCACTGCATCGAAAAGAGCCAGGGCATCGAGGGCGGCTGGTGGTACCAGCCGCAGAAGGGCCTGAACCACGAGGGCTCGATCACCATCGCCGCCGTGCAGGCGCTGCGCGCCGCGCGCAACGCGGGCGTGAAGGTCGACACGCTGGTGATCGCGCGCGCGACCGACTACGTCGCGCGCTCGCAGAAGGACGACGGCTCCTTCCGCTACGCGCTGGGCGACGAGCACTCCAGCGTCGCGCTGACCGCGGCGGCGCTCTCGACCTTGAACGCGGCCGGCACCTACGACGGCAAGATCCTGCGCAACGGCTACGACTACCTCGTGCGCGAGCTCGCCGCGCGCGAGAAGGACGGCGTCTGGGGCGCGCAGGCGGCTGATCCCAAGGACGGCCAGCACGTCTCGTGTCCGTATTACGAGCGGCTGTATCTCGCGCAGGCTTTCTGGCAAGCGCAGGACCGATCGTTGTTCTCGACCTGGTACGGCCGGGAGCGCACGCGCGTGCTCGCGCTGCAGGACAAGGACGGGAGCTGGACGGACCCGAGATACGGGAAGTGCTACGCGACGGCGATGAACGCGCTCTTCCTGGCGCTGCCGGACGGGTTGCTGCCGATTTTTCAGCGCTGAGCGGGCGGGCGGCGCCCTTTCGCAACAGGGCGCAAGTCGCCGGCTGCGCAGGGTACGACTCTCCCCCGCTGCTACGCTGTGCGGAGTTCGCCCCCCCTCCGCCTTCCGACTCCTCCATGGGCCGAGCCCCCCAACCGCCGTCCCCGTCGGACGAGCCCGCTCCCTCCGTGCTCGATCTCGTCGCGAGCCGCCTCGGCGCGGCGCCGCGCGTCGTGCTGCGCGACGAGGACTCGGCCAACACCGCCTCGCCGGTGATCGATCCCTCCTCGAAGGAGAAGGCCGCGGTGCCGGTCGGCCGCAGCAACTACCAGTTCCTGGGCGAGATCGCGCGCGGCGGCATGGGCGTGATCCTGAAGGGCCACGACACCGATCTCGGGCGCGACGTCGCGGTCAAGGTGCTCGACCAGCGCCTCGCCGACCGGCCCGAGGTCGTGCAGCGCTTCGTCGAGGAGGCGCAGATCGGCGGCCAGCTCCAGCACCCGGGCATCGTGCCCGTGTACGAGCTCGGCACGATGAAGGACGAGCGCCCGTTCTTCACGATGAAGCTCGTCAAGGGGCGCACGCTCGCGGTGCTGCTCTCCGAGCGCGAGTCCCCCGCCGCCAACCGGCAGCGGCTGATCGACATCTTCGAGTCGGTCTGCCAGACGATGGCCTACGCGCACTCGCGCGGCGTGATCCACCGCGACCTGAAACCCGCCAACATCATGGTCGGCGCGTTCGGCGAGGTGCAGGTCGTGGACTGGGGGCTCGCCAAGGTGCTCGCGCGCGGCGGCACGGCCGACGAGAAGCGCGCGCGCGTGGCGCACTCGCAGCTGACGGTGCTCGAGACGGTGCGCTCGGGCTCGAGCAGCGGTTCCGACTCGATGGTGGGCTCGGTGATGGGCACGCCGGCCTACATGCCGCCCGAACAGGCGGCGGGCCACGTCGACCGGCTCGACGAGCGCTCGGACGTGTTCGCGCTGGGCGCGATCCTGTGCGAGATCCTGACCGGCTCGCCGCCTTACGTGGGCGAGCGCGACCAGATCATCGCCGCCGCGGCGCAGGCCGAGTGCGAGCCGGCCTTCGAGCGCCTCGAGAAGTGCGGCGCGGATCCGGAGCTGGTCAAGCTCACGCGGCAGTGCCTGATGCCCGCCGCGGCCGCGCGCCCGGCCAACGGCGGCGTGCTGGCCGAGCGCGTGCACACCTACTTGATCACGGTCGAACAGCGCGCGCACGCGGCGCAGGCCGAGAGCGCCGCGGCGCTGGTGCGCGTGGAACAGGAGCGCAAGGCGCGCAAGCTCACCGCCGCGCTGGGTGTCGCGGTCGTCGCGGTGCTGCTCGTCGCGGGCGGCAGCTGGGCCTTCGTGCAGAGCGAGCGCACGGCGCACGAGCGCGAACTGGCGGCACAGGCGCGCGAGAAGTCCGAACGCGACGCGAAGCTCGCGGGCGAAGTCGGCGACGCGCTCGGCGAGGCCGCGCTGCACAAGGGCGCGGGCCGCTGGAACGAGGCGATCCTCGCCGCGCAGCGCGCGCGCGCCCTGGCCGAAGGCGGCGGCGCGGGCGGCGAACTCGCCGCGCGCGTCGGCGCGGTGCTCGCCGACCTCGAGCAGGGCCGCGACCAGGCCAAGGCGCAGGCCGAGCGCGAGGCCGACAACCAGAAGCTCGTCGCCGAGCTGCTCGAGGCGCGCGAACCGGTCTGGGACCCGGGCACGGGCGCGAGCGGCGGGACCGAGGCGGCCTACGTGGAGACCTTCCGGCGTCACGGCATCGACCTCGAGGCGGGCAAGCCCGAGGACGTCGCCGCAGCGTTGAAGGCGCGCGGCTTCGGCTCCGAGATCGCGCTCTTCCTCGACTCGCTGACCGCGATCCGGCGCACGGCGCGCGACGAGGAGGGCACCGTGCGCGCGCTCGACATCGCGCACGCGGTCGATCCCGATCCGACGCGCGCCGACCTGCGCGAAGCCCTCGCCGCGGGCGCGCTCGACGTGCTGAACGAAATCGTGAAGTCGGGCTTCCAAGACCAGCCGCCGATCACGATCGAGCTGCTCGGCTCGGCGCTCGAGGAGCTGAAGCAGCGCGGCGCCGCGCGCGACGTATACCGCACCGGCATCGACCGCTTCCCGGCCGACTTCTCGCTGCACTACCGGCTCGGGCGCCTGCTGACGCCGCCCGAACTCGACAGCGGGCCGACCGACGAGATGCGCGAAGCGGTCGAGAACTACCGCGCGGCGCTGGCGCTGCGGCCCGACAGCATCGTCTCGCGCTACTACCTCGGCCGGCTCTACTTCAAGCTCGGCGAGTTCGATCGCTCGGTCGAGCAGTTCACGATCCTGCTCAAGCAGCGGCCCGACGACGGGGCCTTCCTCTTCCACCTCGGAGTGGGTCGCTACAGCCTGGGACAGATCCCCGAGGCCGAGGCGATCCTGCGTCCGCTGATCGAGCGCCAGGATCCGGACTGGGTGCACGGCTGGGCGGCGCTCTCCGTCAGCCGCTGCGCGCTCCTGCGCGGCGACCAGAAGGAGGCCAAGCGCCTTGCGCAGATCGCCGTCGAGTCGAACCCCAACATGGCGCCCTTCCGCGCCGCGCTGTTCGAGGCCGTGCTCTCGGGCGATTCGGTGGACGACCGCCGGCAGCTCGTCGAGCAGTACCTCGGCGAGTCGAAGGCCGATCCCAACGTGCTCAACAACCTCGCCTGGGTGCTGACGTCGACGCCCAACGCCAAGATGCGCGACTACGCCGCGGCCGCGCAGCTCGCGCAGCGCGCGGCCGACCTGGGGAACAGCTTCGAGGCCTGGAACACGCTCGGCGTCGCGCGCTTCTACACGGGCGACTTCAAGGGCTCGATCGAGGCGCTGCAGCAGTCCGTGCGCCTGCAGGGCGCCGGCCAGGCGATGGACTGGATGTTCCTGGCGATGGCCAACGAGAAGCTCGGCAACTCGGGCGAAGCGAAGCTCTGGTACGAGCGCACGACGACCTGGATCGGCACGCAGTCGGGCATCGACCCCGAGCTCGCGCGCTTCCTCGTCGACGCCAAGGCGCTCTTCGGGCACTGAGACCCCGGCGCGGTCCGCGCAACGCAGCGTGAACATCGGGCGTGCGTTGCCGCTCACCGATTGAGCGGTATCCTGCTGAACAAGGCCTCTCCCGGCCCCTGCGACCCCTGGCATGGATCCTGCATTCCCCCGCCACCCATCCGCACCCGCGATGCCCATGAACAAGCGCACCACCCTCGCTCTCCTCGCCGGCTCCCTCCTCCTCGCCTCCTCGGCGCGCGCTGGCGACGAGTCGAAGGAGCTGCGCCGCATCTTGACGCTCCAGAACGGACAGACCATCCGCGTCGTCTCGAAGCTCGTCGACGGCCACTGGGAGTACAAGAACAAGCGCGGCTGGCAGGAGCTCGCGCCGGGCATGGTCACGCGCGCGCAGGACGAGAGCGCCGCGCTGGCGCAGTTCAACACGACCGCCAAGCTCGCCGAGAAGACGAACCTCGGCGCGCGCGTGGAGCTCGCGCACCAGGCGCTCGCGCTCGGTCTGGTCCAGGAGGCGCTCGCCGAGCTCGAGGCGGTGCTCGCGCAGGATCCCGATCACGCGGGCGCGGTCGCGCTCCTGCAGCGCGAGGACCTGATGAAGGTGCCTGCCATCGACGCGGGCGACGAGAGCGCCGCACGCGAGGCATTGATCCGCTTCGCAGCGCCGCTCGGCGCCGCGCCGCGCGAGATCGCGATCCACGAGCTCGAGAAGAGCGCCGACAAGCCCGCGCTGCAGGACGCGCTCGCGAAGGACCTCGGCTCGAGCATCGTCGTGCGGCGCAGCTTCGCCGCGCACGCGCTGCGGCGCATCTTCCCCGGCTACGCGGCCAAGTCGATGCTGCTGCACACCGTCTACGACCCCTCGGCCGACGTGCGCCTCTCGTGCGCGCAGGGCCTCAAGGCCTCGGGCAACGAAGCGCTGATCGTGCCGCTCGTGCGCACGGTCGAGGACTCGAGCTCGAGCATGGCGCGCGCCAACGCGGCCGAGGCACTGGGCGTGATCGGCAACCTCGCGGCGGTCGCGCCGCTCGTCGCGCGCCTGGCCTCGCCGCCGCAGGCGACCAGCACCGGCCGCATCCCGCACAGCCACATCTTCGTCGGCAAGCAGACCGCCTACGTGCAGGACTTCGACGTCGAGGTCGCGCAGTTCCAGGCCGTCGCTGATCCCGTGGTCAACGTGGCGCTCGAGGGCATGGTCACGGACGCGGCCGTCAGCGGCGTCAACGAGATGCAGTTCCAGGTCGAGAACGCGACGGTGCGCAATGCGCTCGTGAAGCTCACGGGCGAGAACCCGGGCGCCTCGAACAAGGCCTGGGTCGCGTGGTGGAAGGACAACGGCGCGCGCTGGCTGAAGAAGCAGTCCGGCGAGCCCGCGACAGGCGCGTCGAAAGCAGGCTAGCTCCGCGGCAGGGGTGACGATCGCGGAGCATGGCAGGGACCGGCCGGGGGGGCCGGTCCTTGCGTCTTTTTTCGGAGAGTGCAAGCATGAGCGCATGAGATCGGCCCTGCTCGTGATCGCGCTGCTCACGCTGTTCCTGGTCGCGGCGCTGCTGCTCGCCTCGATCGCGGTGGGCTGGTGGCTCAAGCGCTCGAAGCACGCCTCGGCCGTCGGATCCTGGATCGGACTCTCCCTCTGCGGCGCGCTCAGCCTGGCTTCGATGATGGGCGCCGTGCTGATGACCGTATCGCTCTCCCAGCGCCACAGTACCCAGCCGGGCCTGGTGGTCATCGACGCGCTGCTCTACCTCTTCGCGCTGCTCAGCGCGTGCGTCGCCGTCTTCTTCGCCGCGCGCTTCTTCTGGAAACTCGTGCAAGCGCCCGCCGCGCAGCCCGTGCGCACGACGCCGGCGATCTGAACGGAATGAGCACCCTGCTCGGCGGCGCGCGATCCTGGCAGTCCTTCCTGCACTCGGCCGCGCCGTGGATCTCGCTCGCGGGTCCGCTCCTGCTGCTCGCGCTCGCCGGTGTGCTGCTCGCGCGGCGTGTGCTGCGCCGGCGCGCCGACGCACTTGCGCTGCGCTGCCTGATCGCCGCGGTGCTGCTCGGTCTGGGCGCGCTGGTCGACGCCGTGGCGCTCGGCTACCACGTCGACCGGGGCATGGACGACGCGTTCTGGGTCGTGAGCCTGGGCGCGTTGCTGCTGCTGCTCCTGCTCGGCTTCGCGGTCTGCACCGGGTGCGTCGCCTGGCGCCTGATCTCGAACCCGGCCGGGTCTTGAACGAGGCTCAGCCGCCGCGCAGCCAGGGCAGCACGAGTTCGAGCGCGATCAGCACGATGATGATCCACTCGAGCACCTCCATGCGGATCTCGTTGGCGTGGTCGTGCACCTTCTCGTAGATGTCCTCGAGTGTCTCGAGCTTGCGCAGGATGCCCGCGTTCCACTCCGAGAGGCGGTAGCGGCCGGCGGTCGCGCGGTAGACGCGCGCGAGGTACTGGTCGCCGATCAGCTTGAGCGCATTGTTGACCTGCTCGTAGAGGATCGCGCCGTCGATGCGGAACTGCGCCACGCGCACGAGTTCCGCGCGCGTGTGGCCCGAGAGTCGCAGCTGCGTCCAGCCGCGGCGCGCGCCGAGGATCCCGTAGGAACGGTCGAGCGCGCGGTCGAGGCGCGCGTCGAGGTAGCGCAGCTCGAGCAGCTGCAGGTTGGTGAATTCGAGCACGCTGAGCACGTCCTCGGGCTCGCTGTCGTAGACCAGCGCGGCGTTCCAGTCGATCAGCGCGACGTCGTTCGGTCCGAACGAGACGCGCGCGAGGAGCGCCTCGGAGACCTCCTGCTCGGAGAGCGCGTCCTTCTCGGCGCGCAGGAGCCGTGCGAGTTCCTGGGCGTGCTCGACGTGCAGCGTCTGCGCCGCGGGCGCGCTCTCGAAGCGGCTGACCTGGAAGATGCGGTACTCCTCGGTCAGCTCCTCGATGTTCGCTCGCGTGACCGCCGGCTCGATGAAGGTCATCAGATGCTCGACGCGCGCGCGCGAGTCCTCGCGGAAGACTGCGCTGCGCTCGAGCGTGCAGGCGAGTTCGATCTGTCCCTCGATCCCGCCCGCGATCGGGAGTTCGTAGACGACGGAGATGCCGCCGAAATCGTAGGCGACGAGCTCCGCGCTGGCCGTGCTCGTGAAGCCTCCGATCGCGATCGGCGGGATCGGCAGCGTGACGCGCAGCGGCAGCGGGTCGAACTGGAAGAAGTCGGGCGCGGCGCCCTTGTGGCGGATGCTCGCGAGCGTGGCGAGGTCGTGGATCGCGCGCTGCGCGGCCTCGAGGTCGATCGAGAGGCCGACGTCGTAGGCGAAGACGACGAAGAGCTTGCCTTGCTCGATGCGCAGCGCGCCGGACATGCCCCTATCGTACGGGGACGCGCACCTTGATGTCGCGGAACGAGACCTCGTCGCCGTGGTCCTGCAGCGCGAGATGGCCGGTCGGGTTGAGGCCGTAACCGGGCATGGAGGCGAACTTGGAGCCGGCGACCAGTGCCTTCCACTCGGGGGTCCACAGTTCGTACTCGAGCAGCTTGACGCCGTTCATCCAGTGCTCGACGTGGCTGCCGCGCACGAGCAGGCGCACCTGATTCCAGCAACCTACCGGGCGCGTGACGTTCGCGGGCGGGGCGATCAGCGCGTAGTTCGATCCGGCGGAGGTCTTCGGGTTCTTGCCGTCGGGGTGGCCCGCGTCGTCGAGGATCTGCATCTCGGGTGCGCTCTCCCAGACGTAGCCGTGATCCTCGCTGGCGTGGAAGAAGATGCCGCTGTTCGAGCCTGCGGGGATCTTCCATTCGAGCGCGAGCTCGAAGTCGGCGTACTCCTCGCGGCTGACGATGTCGCCGCCGCCGCCATGGTTCTCGAGCACGCCGTTCTCGACCGCCCAGCCCTTCTCGGGCATGTCCTGCTGTTTGTAGCCGCGCCAGTGCGAGGTGTCCTTGCCGTCGAAGAGCGTCGTCCAGCCACTCTCGCTCGCGCGCGCGGGCTGCGCGAGAACAGCGACGGGGCGATCCTTCGGGAGTGCGCGCAGCGTGAACCAGGCCGAGGTGCTCGCCGCGGCTGCGCCCGTCTCGGAGGGCAGCGGCCCGAGTGCGTGCAGCTCGAGGGTAGAACCGGGCGCGAGACCCGCGACTCCGAGCTCGACGTGCTTGCGATCGGCCGAGACGCTCGCGGAGAGGGCGGGCTTCGAATCGACCGACCACAGCGCGGGATCCCAGCCGAAGCCCGGCGCGATCGGCGCACTGAACTCGAGCTCGAAGCCGTTCGTGCGCGCGTGCAGCGCGACGAGATCGAAGACGGGCTTGCCCGTGCGCGCGCGCGCGATCAGCCCGGCGCTCGACAGGCGGCAGGTGCCGGCCTCGTCGACGATCACGCGCGCGTGGCCGTCGCAGTTCTGGCCGGAATAGGGCTCGAATCCCGCGGGGATCGCAAAGCTAGTCTGCGGCATCGCCGTCGCGCTCTCGTGGTGGCCATCCGCGAGCGCGATGCGCAGGTACTCGCCGCTCGAGAGCGTGGTCGTGAACCAGCCATCGGCGAAAGAGAGGCCGTGCGCGGACTGTGCCGGCTCCTGCGAGACCTTCCAGCTCGCGCACAGGCAGCTGTAGGTGTCCGTGACGCCGTCGTGGTCGAGGTCGATCAGCTCCGTGAGCTCCTGGCGCTGGATCACGAACAGCCGCTCGCCGACGAAGAGCAGGCTCTCGGGATGATCGAGACCGGCGGCGACGCGCTTGCCGCTCGTCACGTTCCAGACGCTGCCCTCCTGCGCATCGCAGGTGAAGAGCTCGGACTTGGGACTGAACGCGAGTGCGCCCGGCTCTTGGCCGAGCGCGAGCACCAGAGCCAGCATCATTTCGATTCCTCGGCCTTCCAGAAGAGCAGTGCGTTGTTGAGCGGCTTGCCGGGTTCGAGCACGACCCAGCCTTCCCTGCTGTCGGGGTTCTCGCGCTCCATCGCCTCGACGAACTTGCCGCGTGCGCCGCTGAAGGCCATGCGGATGCACACGCGCACGTCCTGGGGCAGCCCGGCGGCGAAGAACGAGCGCCGCAGCCCGTCGTCGCCCTGGAACAGCACGAAATCGCCCAGCTGCTCCTCGTTGAAGAGCTCCTCGGGCCGGTTGAACTCGGGCGTCTCGCGCACCTGGAAGTGGGTGTGGTCGGGCAGGAACACCTCGTAGAGCAGCGTGCACACGCCGTCGTGCATCCAGTAGCCGCCCCAGCGCACGTCCGCCGCGACGATCTTGCCGGCCTGGTAGACCTCCCAGGTGTGATCGTCGAAGCCGCTCGTGTAGCGCTTGCCCTCGATCGAGAGCTCGCTGCCGCTGCCCGCGAGCCCGCCCTTCCAGGCTGCGAAGAACGAGCACAGCTGCGCGTCGTAGGCGCAGTACATGTCCGCGTCGAGCGCGAACACGACCATGCGCGGCCGGCCGTCGAGGTTGCAGCGCTGCACCCACGGATCGCGCGGGCGCTGCGGCGCGCGCGGAGTCTGCGGCGCGAGCGCGAGAGCGCACAGCGCGAGGAGAAGTCGAACGAGCATCGCTCAGCTCGCGACGGCCGCGAGCGGCCGCTTGCGCGGGTAGAAGAGGAGCAGCAGCACCAGGCAGGCCATCGCGGCGTACATCGGCACCGAGAAGAGCTTGTGGTAGTCCATCTCGCCGCCGGCCGAGGCCCACTCCGCCACCTTGCCCGCGATCAGGCTGCCGACGATCACGCCGATGCCCACGATCACGAGGTTGAACAGGTTCTGCGCGCTCGCGCGCACGTCGCCCGAGGTCTCCTCGTCCACCACCATGAAGGCCACGAAGATGAAGCAGCCAAAGCACAGTCCGTGCAGCGCGATGCCGAGCACCAGCGTCACCATCACCGGCAGCGGCAGCGAATCGACGTTGGCGAACAGTTCCATGCGCAGCGCGTAGGCGCAGAGCCCAATCGCCAGCAGCGTGCGCCGCGGCAGCTTCTTCGCGACCAGCGGGATCGCGCCCAGGACGAGCACCTCGCTCATCTGGCCGATGGTCATCAACCCGCCGCCGCCCTCGCCGAAGAGCGTCTTGAAGAAGGCCGGCGCGCTGGCCTGCTTGGCGCCCAGGAAGGATTCTGTGTGCACGAAGTAGAACTGGTGGATGCAGCTCACCGGCACCGCGAGCAGGAAGAGCGTGATCAGCGGCTGGCGCCTGATCTCGCCCAGGGCATCGAGGGTCGCGTTCGACATTGCGTCCTTGCTCGGCGGCGTGTGCGGCAGCGAGAAGCAGTAGAGACCCATCACGGCGCCCAGGATGGCCGACATGCGGAACGCATCGGCCTTGCCCGCGATCACGTCTTGCGCGTGCGCGAAGTGCAGCCACTGGCCCATCGCGAGTCCGACCACGATCCAGCCGAAGGTGCCCCAGAGGCGCACGCGCCCGAACTGCGCGTCGCGGTCGGAGAGGTGGTGGAAGGCCAGGCTGTTCGTCAGCGCCAGCGTCGGCGCGTAGACCATGCCGTACACCAGCGAGAACCACAGGAAGCCCGAGTAGCTCTCGATCGTGGAGAGCTGCCACACCAGCACCGCACCGACCAGATGCGAGAGCGCCAGGAACTTCTCCGTTGCGAACCAGCGGTCGGCTACCTGCCCCGCGATGAACGGACCGATGATCGCCCCCACCGCTCCGGCGGCGAACATGTTGCCGATCTGCGCCGGTTCCATGTGCCGGTAGCCGGCCAGGAACGACCACAGAAACGGCAGCCAGGCCCCCCAGATCGCGTACTGGAGGAACATCATCACGGACAGGCGCGGGAGGAGTGCGCTCGGTGTGCTCTTTTGCATCGCGCGCTAGTCCGCGAAAGCTGCGTCGAAGGCGCGCGCGCTGCGATCGAAGTCGAGCTTGCGCACGAACGCGGCCGATTCCCGCGCGCCGTGCTCGCGGTCCATCGCCGAATCCTCCCACTCGACCGTCAGCGGGCCCTGGTAGTCGATCTGGTTGAGCATGCGCACGATGCCCTCGAAATCGATCCGGCCGCGGCCGGGCGAGCGGAAGTCCCAGAAGCGCTCGCGATTGCCGAAGCCCGCGTGGCCGCCGAAGACGCCCGCCCCCATCGGCTTCTCGCTCCACCAGACGTCCTTCACGTGCACGTTCCAGACGCGCGCGCCGAACTCGCGCAGGAACGCCAGGTAGTCGACGCCCTGGTAGCCGAAGTGGCTCGGGTCGAAGTTGATCCCGAAGCGCTTGTGGTTGCCGACCGCCTGCAGCGCCATGCGCGTCGAGTGCGAGTCGAAGGCGATCTCGGTCGGGTGCACCTCGAGCGCGAAGCACACGTCGAGCTTCTCGTAGGCGTCGAGGATCGGCTTCCAGTCGGCCGCGAACTGCGCGAAGCCCTTCTCGACTGCGCTCGGCGTGTGCGGCGGGAAGGCGTAGGCCATGTGCCAGATCGGCGAGCCGGTGAAGCCGACCACGGTCGTGCGGCCGGAGCGCTTGAGCTGTTCCTTGACGGCCTTCGGCGCCGCGTCGAAGAAGAGGCGCGCGGCCTTGCCGGTGTCGATCATCTCCTGCTGCGCGCGCTTCTTGACGCCCTTGGGATCGCCGTCCTTCCAGACGTGCTCGGGCAGGATCTGCTTGTGGCGCTCGTCGATCGGATCGCTGACCGCCTGGCCGACGAGGTGGTTCGAGACGACCAGCGAGATGAGCCCGTTGTCCTGCAACAGGTCCCAGTGCTTCTTGGCGTAGGACTTGTCCTTGAGCGCGCGCTGCACCTCGAAGTGGTCGCCCCAGCAGGCGAGCTCGAGGCCGTCGTAGCCGAAGGACTTGGCCTTCTTGGCCAGCGATTCGAGGGGCAGATCGGCCCATTGGCCGGTGAAGAGACAGAGAGGGCGCGGCATGGTGGGGATAGGATAGCGAATGCTGCGCGGGCGTAGCGCGCTCGGATCCATGCGTCAGTCCCTCCCCTGAGCTTGACCAGGACGCGAATCGGGGGGAGCATTTTCCTCCCTCCTCGGAACCCTGAGGCTCGGGGCCGGTTCAAGGCCAGCATGACCCCGCTCTTCGCACTTCCAGCCTTGCTCGCCGGGAGCGCACAGCCGGCGCTCCCGGGGGATTTCGTCCGTGCCTTGACCTTCATCCCATGCGGTGACGCAAACGGGGACGGAGTCGGGGACATCGCGATCGGACTCCCGCGCGACGACGCGCACGGCACCGACGCAGGACGTGTGTTCATCCTGAGCGGGAAGGACGGCTCGGTGATCCGCGAACTGCACGAGGGCGGAGTCCGTTCGGGTTTCGGCTACGCGATCGCGGGGAATACCGACTTCGACGGGGATGGCAAACTGGATCTCGCGGTGGCAGCGCACCGCGATGGTTTCGGCGACGAGGTGCCAGCCGGACAGTCCGAGATCCCCGGACGCATCTACCTGTACTCCCTCGGCACAGGCACGCGGATCCGAACCATCGAACCGACATCGGCGTCGAGGCTCGGCGTCGCCTATGCCAGCGCGTTGCATGTCGCAGGCCATCTCGACGGAGACAAGGCCAGGGACTTGCTCGTCGAGGGCAGGATCGAGGCCGACGTTCGGGGTGGGTACCGATCGCCGCTCACGCTGCTGGCCGGACCCTCCGGGAAGATCCTCGGGGAGCTACCCTTCGACCAGGAGGGAGCGCCCTTCGTGCTCGGCGACCTGACCCGCTCCGGAGGCTGTGTTCTCGCACTGCGTGATGGACCGCGCTTTCGCTTCCTGACCGTCCGCGATCAAGAGCCGATTACCCAGGAGCCCGTCGCCATCGGGAACCTTGTGGCCCGCATCCTCGTCGATCTCGGCGATCTCGACCACGATGGCATCTCTGATATTGCCGCGATCGGCAAGTCCGACACTGGCGCGATCTCCGAGGATGTGTTCGCCATGAGCTGGGCCAAGAGGGAGCCCTTGTTCCTCGTCCGCGGGGAGGCGCTGCGGTCTGCAGCTCGCAACGAGGTCAGCGCGCAAGGGACAACGCTGGATGCCTGCGGCGCGCCGGACATCGATGGTGACGGACGCGGCGAGCTCTTCGTCGTATTGCCTGGTGCGAACCGAGCGCTGACACGCGAGGAATGGGCGCGGCAGGAAACGAAGACGGCATTCCCCGGGTCCCGGATGAGTGGATTCGCCGCAATGGTGTCCAGCAAGTCGGGGCAATGGCTCTGGACCACGTTCGGCACCGCGGCTGAACCGCTCGGCATGACGATGTTCGACTATGGATTCGGCGAGGAAGTCCGCCGAATCATGGATGTCGATCACGACGGACTTGACGACCTCGGTGTCTCAGCCAGCTACGCCTGCACCTCGGAACCCTACGAGACCGCGGGTGCGTCCCTGCGAATCCTCTCGTCGAAGGACGGAAGCCCGCTGATGTGGATCGAAGCACGTCCGGGTGCGGATCCGCGCGTACGTGTCTCGAAGCGCGTCAGCGGGGGCTCCGAACCGAAGTAGCCAGCCGTTCTCGCTCCCTCCGACCAGCCTCGAGCGGGCCCTCAGAGGGTCACTCGAATCGCTAGCGGTGGCTTGCAGGCCTTCAACGCAGTGGCCGCACGTCCTCGAAGATCCGGGAGAGCGCCACGGCGCGAATCCGGGGAGCGAGCTGGAACGTGCGCTCCCCGGCGTGGATCACGTCGAGCCGCTCGAGATCGAGATCCTCGAGAGCCACGCGCATCGAGGGCGTCACGCTCGGCGCAAGCGTGCGCTTGAACTCGAAGCCAAGTCGCCGATTCCCGCGCGTGACCAGCAGGTCGAGCTCGGCCCCACTGTACGTCGCCCAGAAGTAGCACTCCTCGCGCTCGGCGCGCAGATGACGGGCGACGCAGTCGAGCGCGAAACCCTCCCAGGAGGCGCCCAACTTGGGGTGGGCTTCCAGCTCACGCCGGGTGCGAACGCCGAGCAGTTGGTGCAGGAGTCCGCTATCGGTGAAGTAGATCTTCGGCGCGCGCACCTGGCGCTTCTTGAGGTTCGCGCTCCAGGGCAGGAGCTGGCGAATCATGAATGTGCCCTCGAGCAGATCGACCCAGCGCCGGACGGTCGTGTGCGCCACGCCGAAGGAGCGCGCGATCTCGGAGGCGTTCCAGACCTGCCCGTGATAGTGCGCCAGCATCCCCCACGCCCGGCGTAGCGTGGCCGCGGGCACACGCACACCGAGTTGAGGGATGTCGCGCTCGAGGAACGTGCGCACGAAGCCACGTCGCCAGGCGCTCGACTCCCGGTCGTTTCGCGCAAGGTACGAGCGCGGGAATCCGCCGCGCAGCCAGAGTCGATCGAGGTGGTCGATGCCCACCTCCTCCAGCGAGAACCCCGACAGCTCGTGGAAGTCGATGCGTCCGGCAAGCGTCTCCGAACTGCGGCCGACGAGGTCGGGCGAGGCGCTGCCGAGGAGCAGGAAGCGCGCCGGATGCCGCGGCCTGTCCGCGAGGACGCGCAGTGCTGGAAACACTCCCGGCACGCGCTGCGCTTCGTCGATGACCACCAATCCGCGCAGGCGTGCGAGCGCGAGTTCCGGCTGCGAAAGGGTGGCCGCATCCTCGGCGCGCTCGGCATCGAAGAAATGGGTCTCGCCGCGGCGGCCCCCGAGGATCTGTCTCGCCAGAGTTGTCTTGCCGACCTGCCGCGCACCGAGCACGGCCACAATGGGATGCGTTCGCAAACGCGCCTCGATGCCGACGAGCTCGGAGCGGCGAATGAGGTCCTTCGGCATGCCTTGAATTCTGTGCACCTAGTGCACAGAATTCAAGGTCTCTGGGGCCGCTCAGCGCGTCAACCGAATCGTCCGCGTCGGCTTGCAAGCCTTCTCGTCGCAGACCGTGTAGCTGAAGTCGAGGCTGAGCGCCTCGCCCTTGCCCACACGCTGGATCGGGACCTTGATCTCGACGTAGCCGCGCAGGATGCCGTCGCCCTCGTCCCCAAAGTCCGGCTCGCCCGCGGCCTCGAAGGCCGAGCCGGCGAGGATCTCGAACTCGATCGCTTTCCCCTCGGTCGACTTCGGCGAGTACGTGTGCCAGCCCTTGGCGATGCGCAGCGTGATCGTGAGCACCGTCTCGGTCGCCTCGGCCTTGACGTTGACCTGCTCGTCGCCCTCGCTCGCGACGCGCAGCGCCGGGCTCTGCGCACGCGTACCCTTCACGCGCCAGACCCAGCCGCCGGACTCGGTGAAGTAGAGCTTCTCGCGATTCTTCGCGAGCCAGGCGCCGAACTCCCCTGCCGGCACGCCGGGCACGTAGCGCGCGAGCAGCGTCGTCGCGAGCGCGTCCGCCTTGTCTTTGGCGATCCGCGCCGCGAGCGCGTCGAGGAACGCCAGCGAGTCGTTCGCGAGCCCGATCTGCTTGCACTCCTGGTCGATCGTGAGCTGATACGCGGTGTTCCAATCGCTCCCGTCCGCCGAGGGGTGCAGGAAGGGCGCGCGCTCCTGGTACCACTTCTCGCCGGCCACGGCGTCGCTCGTGATGGCCTCGGGGATCACCTCGCCCGTGTAGTGCCGCTCGAGCGTGCCCATGCGCTGCGCAGCGGGATACATCGGCATGAAGATCGTCAGCATGTGCTCGAGGTCGATGCGCGCGGGCCGCAGGCGCAGCGACTCGACCAGCGCGCCCTTGTGGGCGACCGCATACGCGAGCGAATTGAGGTAGAGCCTGCGCCCGGCGTCGGTGAAGCCCGCGGGCAGCGTGTGGAAGCCCCACATCACGAACGAGCCGTGGCACGCGACCGCAGCGTAGTCGGGCCCCTTCATGTTGATCCCGCCCAGGATGCGCTCGGCATCGGGCAGGTCCTCGAAGCCCGCGTCGCTCGTGACGAGGCCGGGCTCTTCCTTGCCCTGTTCGTAGGTGGCGAAGATCGGGAAGGTCGGAACCGTCGCGGGGAAGCCGGGCTTCCACTTGGCGAAGTTGTCGGGCGAGGGCGTCTGCTCGAGTGCGAACTCGACCGGGAAGGGCTTCTGGAAGATCTCGTGGGCGGGCCGCAGCACGACGGCTCGATTCGAGAGACACAGTCAGCCCGCGTGCCAGCTCGTCTTCAGGTGCAGGTCGTCCGAGACGAAGCCGCCTTGTCCGCCCATCAAGACGACGGGGAAGCCCTGCAGATCGTCGAGCACGAGCTTGACCTTTTCGCTCTTCAGGCTGAGCTGTTCGCCCCTGACCGTGACCTCGCCGTCGATCACGAGCAGGTCGAAGCCCGCGAGGTCCTCGCGCTTGAGCCCGCTGCCGCCGACGAACTTGACCTTCGTCGCGTGCTCGCCGAGGAATTTTTCCCAGGCCGCGCTGTAGGGCGTGCCCGGATTGCCGGCGTAGAGCACCGAGAACGGGAGTCTCTCGCTCGCGGGCTCCTGGAAGGAGAGCGCGCCGAGCACAAGGGAGAGCAGGGCGATCATGATCGCCCCATCCTAGCGCGCCGCGCGGGCTGCGGCGCGCGCCCGGGCTACTTCACGTTCTCGAGCTTGACACCCGCGCGCTCCTGCGCGCTGACCAGCGCCGCCACGAGCACGCGCTGCGTCTGGTAGGCGTCCTCGAAATCCGGCAGCGGCACGATCGGCTCCATCCCGGAGAGCACGCGCACGATGTCCGCCGCCATGTTGACGAAGCCGTGCTCGTAGCCGAGCACGTGCGCATCGGGCCACCAGTTCGCGGCGTAGGGGTGCGCGCCCTCGGTCGAGGTGCACATGATCCGGCGCCAGCCCTCCAGGCGCTTGCCGAGCGTGGCGTCGAAGTACTCGAGCTCGTTCATGCGCTCGAATTCGAAGCGCAGCGAGCCCGTCTCGCCGTTGATCTCGATCGAGTTGGCGTTCTGACGGCCGGTCGCCAGACGCGTGGCCTCGAAGCTCGCCGTCGCGCCGCCCGCAAAACTCGCCAGGAAGAGCACGGCGTCGTCGACGTCGCTGCGGCCTTTCTTCGGCGGCCCCTTCGCGCCCACCGACTCGGGCAGGATGCGCTCGCTGATGAACGTGCGCGCGATCGCGCCGTGGACCTCGGTGATCTCCTCGCCCACGAGGAAGCGCGCCATGTCCACCAGGTGCGCGTTCAAGTCGCCGTGCGCACCCGAACCGGCGTGCTTCTTCTGGAAGCGCCACAGGAGCGGCGTCTGCGGACCGCCCCAGTCCTGCAGGTAGGTCGCGCGCACGTGGTAGATGCGGCCCAGGCGTCCCTCGCGGATCAGCTGGTAGGCGAGCGCGATCGCGGGGCAGCGGCGGTAGTTGAACCACACGAAGGTCTTCTGCTTGGGCCGCTTGAGCGCCGCATCGCGCATCGCGCGCGCGTCGGGCAGCGTGCCCGCGAGCGGCTTCTCGCACGCGACGTGCTTGCCGCCCTCGAGCATCGCGATCGACATCTCGGCGTGCACGTCGTTGGACGTGCCGATGTCGATCAGATCGAGCTCGGGATCCTCCGCGAGCGAGCGCCAGTCGGTCGTGCCCTTCTTCCAGCCCCACTTCTCCGCGAAGACCGCGAGCTCGGCGGCGTTGCGGCCCGCGACCGTGTCCAGGCGCGTCGTCATCGGCAGATCGAAGAAGCGGTTGACCTGGCTCCAGGCGTTCGAATGGGCGCGGCCCATGAACTTCTGGCCGATGAGTGCGATGTGGAGCGGCTTGGGCATGGGAAATTCTCCGCGAGCGGTTGGGTCGCATTGGAGCGACGCGCGCCTCGCCGATCAAGCTCGCTCAGGGCCACAACGCGAGCAGCGCGCAACCCGCGAGCGCGCCCAGGCCAAAGGACAGCGCCAGGCGCCGACCGAGAGCGCGCCCGCCGAGCACGAAACCCAGCGCTCCCTTGAAGCCCAAGTTCGTGAGCGTCGCGAGCACGATCAGCCTCCAGGCCGTGCCCGGCTCGAGCTGTCCGGCATCCACCAGTCGTCCGGTCGAGAGCGTGATCGCGTCCACGTCGGTCAGGCCCGAGATGGCCGCCACGCCGTACAGGGCGCCCGTGCCGGTGAAGTAGTGTCGCGCGGCCGCGACCGCGAACAGCACGGCCGCATAGATCAGGCCGAAAATCAGCGCCGGGCGCAGCTCCGCGGCCTGCTCGGCGTGCTCCATGGGAACCGCGACGGGCTCGCGCCGCAGCCAGAACACGACGCACAGGACGACGAAGAAGCCGCCGAGCGCGAGCACCGGCGGCAACAGCTCGCGGAGCTGTCCGGGCGCGACCACCGCGAGCAGCACGCCCACGCGCGCGTAGACGACGGTCGTGGCGATCAGCACCACGAGCGCGGCGGTCGAGGCGATCGCCGGCGCCCCGCGCGTGCGCCGCGCGTAGCTCGCGGTCGTCGCCGTGCTCGAGATCAGGCCGCCGAGCAGCCCGGCGAGCAGCGTGCCCGCCTTCTGCCCGAACAGCCGGTACGCGACGTAGCTCGCGAGTCCGATGCCGACGATCAGCACGACCATCCACCAGATCTCCTTCGGATTGAGCACCTCGAAGGGCCCGAAGGCGCGGTCGGGGAGCACCGGCAGCACGACCAGCGCGATCAGCACGAAGCGGAAGAGCACGAGCACGTCCTCTTCCGAGAGGCGCTGCGCGAAGCTGTGCATGCGCTGCTTGGCGTGCAGCAGCACCGCCGTGCACGCGGCGACGACGACGCAGGACGCGAGGTAGCCGAGCGCGAGGCCCGCGCCGACGAGGAACATCAAGAGCAGCGCGACCTCGGTCGTGATCCCGGTGTGGCCGTCGGGAGCCGCGCGCGAACCGGTGAAGTGACCGATCGCGATCACCAGACCGAGCGCGAGGAAACCTGCCGCGGGCAGCCAGGTGCCCAGCTGTGGCGCGAGCAACGCCGAGAGCGAGCCGAGCAGCGTGACCAGCGGGAAGGTGCGGAAGCCCGCCAGGCCCGAGGCCGAGCGCTCGCGCTCGAGGCCCACGAGCAGGCCCAACCCGAGCGCGATCGAGAGACGCAGGAAGAGCTCGGAGGTGCTGGGAGCGGCGAATTGCATCCGCCGGCAGTCTAGTCCCGGGGACGCCTCGACCGATCCGGCGAGCTGCGTATCCGGCTCAGGGCAGCGTGCCGAGCGTCTCCGCCGCGGCGGGCAGCAGAGCGGGCTGCGCGTCCAGGCGCGTGTCCGGTTCCAGGTAGCTGCGCAGGAAGAGCTGCATGATCCCGTGCTCGACGAAGTCGTCGCGCACGTGGCGTCCATCGGGCGCGCCGTCGGGGAACTGCGCGCGCCAGGCCTCGTCGCGGCGCGGCGCGAGCGTCACGATCTCGTAGCTCGGGAAGTAGTCGATCGGCACGCCCTCCTCGCGCAAGAGCGGGATCGCCTCGTGCAGTGCCGAGCGCAGCGTCGACTTGCTCGCGCAGTTCGAAACGAGCACGTCGGGGCCGCAGAAGGTCGCCTTGAGCGGGACGGGCGAGACCGACGCCACGAAGCGCGCGCGCGGATTCGCCTCGCGCACCAGGTGCACCAGCGCGAGCATCGCCTCGAGATTCTGCGCGTGCGTCGTCTGGCGCAGCTCGAAGCGCTTGGACCAGTCGTGGTTGGCCGCGATCGGCGGCGCCTCGTTGGTGTACAGGCCGCAGACGCGGTCGAACCAGGCCTCGATCAGGCCGTAGGTGAGCACGAACACGTCCGCCGTGCGCAGCAGTTCGCGTGCGCTCCTCTGCGCCGCGAGGTGCGCGTCGAGCACCTCCGCGCGCGTCGCTCGCAATCGCGCGGGATGGCGGTGCGGGTTGACCCAGCGGCCTTCGGGCGTGAAGAGCACGTGCGCGGCCCCGAAGCCGCCCGAAAGACACCAGCGCAGCTCCTGCAGCATCGAGAAGGCGTTGTATTTCAGCTGCAGCCCGCCGTCGGAGGCGTCCAGACCGAGCGCGCGCAGCGCTTGCGCGACGCGCACCGCGAAGCAGCTGCCCATGACCAGGATGCGCTCGGCTCGGCCGATGCGAAACGAGGGCTCGAGCGCGATGCCGAGGTCGCAGAGCTCGAAGCGCGCGGGATCGAAGACCGCCGCGGGGCCGAAAGAGAAGGACTCGAGGTTGTTCGCGGTACCCATGCGCCGGACTCCGTCCCGCCCGGATCGGCAGGAAGCGGGTCCGGCTTGAGCGCGGCCGCGCTCCTACAGGCCGATCACGAAGCCCAATCCCGCGGAGAGTCCCACGGGTGCGCTCGGGCTGGCCGGATCGTGCTGGTACCACTGCGCGTAGATCGTCGTCCCGGCCTGCAGGTTCGCGTCGAGGCCGGAGGCGATGCGCGCGCCCATGTCGTAGCTGTACGTGCCCGAGCAGTCGTCCGCGCCGGGGTTGCCGCCCGAGTTCTGCGAGCTCGTGCGCACGAGCGGGTTCGCCAGGCACAGCGTCCCGCCCTGGAAGGCCGTGTTCGCCGACCCGATCGAGTACAGCAGCAGGCCCGTCTTGTGGTTGATCATGTTCGAGGCGTGCAGCGTGAAGCTGCCCGCTCCACCGCTCGCGCTCGGCGTGCCGGTCGCGCTGATCACCGGCAGACAACCCTGCGAGTTGAGCTTCGCGGTGCAGTAGCCCCACGTGCTCGCGCTGCAGCCGACGTTGCACACGCCGTGCGGATTCGCGAGCGCCGCCTGCAGGCCCGGGTGCAGGATCGAAGTGCCGCTGTTGTACGAGCTCGCGCTCGTCGAGCAGCCGCCGTGCGTGTGGATCGCGATCGCGACGCCCGGGCCAGTCGAGATCACCGGCGAGCCGGAGTTGCCGCCCTCGGTGTCGACCTGGTACTCGACCCGGTTGCCGACGAGGTCCCAGAACGGGCCGGTCGAGGTCTGCTGCACCTGGTTCGAGGTCGGAGGCGTCGAGTCCACACCGTAGCCCGTGACGCGCAGCATCGCGCTCGAGCCCGAGGAGGGCGGCGCGCCGAGCACGTAGCTCGCGTGCTGCACTTCGAAGGGCAGGAGGCCCGTCGTCGAGTTCGGGAAGCAGCCGAAGTAGCCCCAGTCGTTGCCCACGCCGCCGTTGGTGAACTGCTTCGAGGACGCGTCGGCCGCGTACTGGTCCTGCGGCGGCGGATGCAGGAGCGTGCCGCTGCCCGTCGAGAGCGGCACGTTGAACTCGACCACGCTCAGCGTGCCGCCCAGGCAGTGCCCGGCGGTGAGGAAGCAGTGCCCGCAATCGTTGATCATCCAGGCCGTGCAGCCCACCGGCAGCGCGCGGCCCTGGCGCGGATCGCTGGAGAGCACGCGGTCGTCGGTCGCGCCGCACTGCGTCAGGTTCTGCGGACCGTCCGTGCCGACCGTGACGCCCGCGAGGTGCAGTCGGTTCGGCCCCGTGCCCGGCTCCGCGACGATCTCCACCAGCAGCGCGTCGCCGTTGAAGTACGCGCTCGTGTTGCGCCACTCGCGCAGGTGCCGCGCGTGCAGAGTCTGCGTCGCGGCGTCCTGCATCGAGGTGATGCGCACGAAGGAGCCCGTGCCTTGGTTCTCATCGCCCGCGAGCAGTGTCTCGTCGAAGCTGAGGCGCAGCCAAGCCGCGCCGGGCTGCTCGACCGAGAAGGAGGCGACCACCGCGCGCGCGGGGGTGGTGTTGGAGACGAGGCCCGTGTCGATCGCCCGCGACACTTCGTAGGAGCGCAAGGGCGCTTCCTGGAAGGCGCATAGCGGGGTGGCAAGGAAGAGCGTGGGGATCAGATTTTGGATGCGCATGGGGAGACCTCCGAGAGAGGCGCGAGGATACATCGAGCAACCGCGATCACTAGGTCTGCTGCACTCTTTCCGCAGCCGTAAGATAGGCCGCGAGCTCGTGGCGGACGAAGGCTTCGGCGGCCAGGGCCGTTGTGATCGACGGCTCGTGTGCACGCGCAAAGGCGAGTTCGTCGCGGCCGACCTCGACGCGCGCAGACTCGCCCCGGTCGCGCACGCGCACCTGGCGCAATCCGAGCTGTTTCAGCGCCTCTTCCGCGCGCTCGATCCGGCCGAGCCTCTCCGCCGTGACGCGCGTCCCCACCGGCAGGCGCGACGCGAGGCACGCCGACGAAGGCTTGTCCGCGACCACCAAGCCCGCATCGCGCGCGTACCGGCGCACGTCCTCCTTCGAGAAGCCCGCGGCCGAGAGCGGCGCCACGACGCCGAACTCCTGCGCGGCGCGCGCGCCGGGGCGCACGTCCGCGAAGTCGTCGGTGATCTCGCCGAACGCGAGCGCGCCGAAACCCTGCGCGCGCGCCCAGGGCTCCATCGCGGAGAAGAGCGCGCTCTTGCAGAAGTAGCAGCGGTCGCCGGCGTTGGCGCGGTAGCGCTCGTCCTCGAGCTCCTGCGTGGCGATGACCTCGATGCGCGCGCCGATCGACCCGGCCAGCTCGAGCGCCTCGCGCAGCTCGCGCCGCGGCAGCGAGGGCGAGTCGGCGATCACGCCGCAGGCCTGCTCCCCCAGCACGCTGTGCGCCGCGTGCAGCAACACCGCCGAGTCGACGCCGCCCGAGTACGCTACGGCGAGGCTCTCGAGCGCGCGCAGCGACTCCAGGAGACGTGTCCGGCGCTCGGCGTACTCGCTCACGGCAGGTACTGCTGCACCTTCTTCACGTAGCCGTCGGCGCTGTGCGCGATGCGCGCGACCTCCTCGTCGGTGAGCGAGCGCACGATCTTGGCCGGCACGCCGGCGACGAGCGAACGCGGCGGCACGATGAAGTTCTCCTTCACGACAGCACCCGCGGCGACGAGCGATTCGGCGCCGATCACCGAGCCTCCGAGCAGGATCGCGCCCATCCCGATCAGGCAGCGGTCCTCGACGCGCGCGCCGTGCAGCACGCAGCGGTGGCCGACGGTGACGTCCTCGCCGATCACGTTCGAGACGCCCGGATCGGCGTGCAGCATGGTCAGGTCCTGGATGTTCGTGCGCGCGCCGACGACGAGCGGTGCGTCGTCGCCGCGCAGCACGCAGCCGAACCACACGTTGGCCTCTTCGCCGAGCGTCACATCGCCGGTCACGATCGCGTTGCTCGCGACGTGCGCGCCGCCGTGGACCGGGCGCATCAGGCCTTGCCGGGGGAATTGGCTCATCTTCAGAAGCTCCACAAGAGGCCCGCGCCCTGCAGCTTGTGCACGGCGTCGGGGAACCAGAACACGGTCGCGAAGACCAGCGCGTTGTGCAAGGCGTGCACGCCCCAGGTCGCGACGAGGCGCTGCGTGCGCAGCATCAGTCCGCCAAGCAGCAGTGCGAAGGCGAAGATCGGCAGAAAGGCCGCCGTGCCGTGCAAGAGCGCGAAGCACAGCGCGGTCAGCGCGACGCCCGCGCGTTCGTGCAGGTTCTGCACCAGGAGCGGCTGCAGGAAGCCGCGGAAGAGCAGCTCCTCGAAGAAGGGCAGCACGAAGACACCCAGCAGTACCGCGGGCCAGCGCTCGCCGCGCGGGAGCTCGAGCGCGTGCTGCAGCGCGGGCTGCAGCCCGACCGTGGGATCGGTGTGCGCGAGGATCCAGCTCCAGACGAGCATCACGCCCACGAGTCCGGGCAGCAGCATCGCGTAGCTCGTCCAGCCCGCGACCAGCGCCTGGAGGTTGCGCTCGAGCGGGAAGCCCAGCGCGCGCAGGCCCTCGGGTTCGTACTTGCGCGCGAAGAAGGCGGCGAGGATCCCGCCGGCGCCCAGGCCGAGCGTCATGCGCGCGAAGGCCGGCACGAGCGCATTGCCCTCCTGCGGCAGGGGGAAGAGCGCCGCGCCGAGCGCGAGCCCCGCCCCGATCGCGAGGATCACCGCGAGCAGGTGCGAGAAGCCCCAGCGCCGGAAGACGACGTTGCGGCCGGGGAAGAGCCGACGCGCGATCACCAGCGTGATCGGCGCGAGCGCCAGCGACGAAGTCGCGAGCACCAGGCCGATCGAGCCTAGGTCGGTGAGCTGCTCTGCGTTCGCGGCGGTCTGCATCACGTCAGCGCGGGAGCGGACCGGCGCCCGCGATCAGCCCCTCGGTCGGCGAGGAAGCGTTGGCGTAGAGCTTGCGCGGGATGCGCCCGGCGAGGAAGGCCTGGCGGCCCGCGTGGCACGCGTCGCGCATCGCGGCCGCCATGCGCAACGGCTCGCGCGCGCTGGCGATGCCGGTGTTGAGCAGCACGCCCGCGACGCCGAGCTCCATCGCCAAGGCGACGTCCGATGCCGTGCCGACACCCGCATCGACGATCACGGGCACGTTCACGAGCTCGAGGATGATGCGCAGCGCGTTGGGGTTGAGCACGCCCTGGCCCGAGCCGATCGGCGAACCGGCGGGCATGACGCTCTTCACTCCGAGCTCGGCCAGATGCACGCACAGTCGCGGATCGTCCGAGCAGTACACCAGCACCTCGAAGCCCTGCTTCACGAGCTCGCGCGCCGCTTCGAGCGTGCCCACGGGATCGGGCAGCAGCGTCTTGGGATCGCCCAGGACCTCGAGCTTCACGAGCTTCGTGTCGAGCACGTCGCGCGCGAGCTCGGCCGTGCGGATCGCACTGGCGGCGTCGAAGCAGCCGGCGGTGTTGGGCAGCACCGCGTAGCGCTTGCGGTCGATGAAGTCGAGCAACGAAGGCCCGGCGCGCTTGTCCAGGTTGACGCGCCGGACGGCGACCGTGACGCACTGCGTCCCGCTCACCTCGAGCGCCTCGCGCGTGAGCTCGAAGGAAGTGTACTTGCCCGTCCCGACGAGCAGGCGCGAGCGGAGCGTGGTCGAGCCGAGCACCAGCGGCGCGTCGGCGAGGTAGTCGGGGATCGTGCTGCTGCTCATGGGGTTCCTAGCCGCCGCCCACCAGTGTCACGAGCTCGAGACGGTCGCCGGCCGCAAGGCGCGTCGTGGCGCGCTCGGGGCGGCGCACGAGCTGCGCGTTGCGCTCGACCGCGACCACCTCGGGCCGCAGGCCGAGCGCCTCGACGAGTTCGGCGACCGTGCTTCCCTCGGAAACCGTGCGCGCGACTCCGTTGACCTCGATCTGGATCTGCATGGACGATTCGGGCCGCGGATTCTCGCACAGCGGCAGCCCGAGGTCCATGCGCCCCGAAGGTTGCTAGGCTCTGGCACGGGAGAGACACGCATGCAGCCGGATTCCGCCGGCGAGCTCCGGGAGGAGTCCGCCGAACTCGCGCACGAACTCAACAACATCCTGGCGGTGTTGCGCATCAGCTTGTCGCTCGCGCAGCGCGAGCTCGCGAGTGGCCACCCGCCGCTCGAGAGCCTGGAGGAGATCGGACGGCTCGGCGGCCGGCTCGAGGCTCTCGCGCGCCGCTTGCGCGTCCTCGGGGGCGCGCAGCCGCCGGACCGCGCGGCGGCTGCGCACTCGGACGCAGACACGCTCCCACCGGACGCGCACGTCCTGCTCGTCGACGACGACGCCGCTCTGGTGTTGCTCTCGCGCCGGCTTCTCGAACGCAGCGGCTTGCGCGTCAGTTCCTGCTCGCGCCCGGAGGCTGCGGTCGAGGTCGTGCGCGCCGACCCGCAGGACTTCGACCTGATCGTGATCGACCTCAACCTCGGCGGCCGCTCGGGGTTCGAACTCGCCCGTGAACTCTGCGAGCTGCGCGCCGACCTCCCGCTCGTGCTCGCCTCGAGCTATGTCGACGAGGCGCTGCAGGCGCGCGCACGCGAATTGGGCGTCGCGTTGTTGTGCGAGAAGCCCGGCACGGTCGAGGAGTACGCGCGCCTGATCCAGGGCCGCGTACGGCGCCGCGGCCCGAGCTGAAGCGCCTCAGCCCACGCGCACGAAAGCGCACTTCAGGTAGTGCGTCTCGGGCAGCGTCAGCAGGTGCGGGTGGTCGGGCGCCGCACCGGTGAGTTCCTCGAGCCAGCTCTCGCGCCGCGCCGCAACCGAGGCCTGTGCGAGGAAGTCGACGAACTCCCAGGCGCGCACGTTGTAGGAGCACGAGGCGCTGACGAGGTGGCCGAGCGGCAGGACGAGCTCGAGCGCGCGGCGGTTGAGCTCGACGTAGCCGCGCGCGGCGCCCTCGACCTGCGCGCGGTTCTTTGCGAAGGCCGGCGGGTCGACGATCACCAGGCCCCAGCGCTCCTCGCGCGCGACGCGCTCGCGCAGATCGTGCAGCGCGTCGACCTTCTCCGTGGCGAAGCGCTGCGCCAGGCCGTTGCGCTCGGCGTTGCGCCGTGCGCGTTCGAGCGCCTGCACCGACTGGTCCAGGCACAAGACGCGCTCGGCTCCCGCACGCGCCGCATGCAGGCCGAAAAGTCCGTCGTAACTGAAGACATCCAGCACGCTCGTGCCGCGGCCGAGCTGCGCCGCGCGCCGGCGGTTGTCGCGCTGGTCGAGGTAGTGTCCGGTCTTGTGTCCGGCGAGCACGTCGACCTCGTACACGAGGCCCTCTTCGCGCACGAGCAGCAGCTCGGGCAGCGCGCCCTCCAGGATCCCGGTGCGCAGTTCGAGCCCCTCGAGCTTGCGCACGCTGGCGTCCGCGCGTTCGACGACGCAGGTGACGGGGAGGCCCGAGAGCTCGCGCACGAGCGCGACGACCTGCGGCGCGATGCGCTCGGCGAAGAGCGTCCCCGCCTGCACGACCAGCACCGAGGCGTAGCGGTCGACCACCAGCCCGGGGATGCCGTCGGCGTCGCCCGCGCAAAGGCGCGCGGCGCCCTCGGGTGCGGCCAGTCCCGCGCGCACGCGCAGCTCGAGCGCGCGCGCGACGCGCTTGCGCCAGAACTCCTCGCCCGGCGGTTCCTTCTCGCGTGAGACCAGGCGCAGCGCGATCTTCGAGGCGGCGCTGTAGCTCCCCCACCCGTGCGTGCGCCCTTCCGCATCCTGCACCGCGACGAGTTCACCAGCCTCGGCCTGGCTCTCGGCCAGGTCGTCGCGGTAGATCCAGGAGTGGCCGCCCTGCATCCAGCGGCGGCCTTTCGGCGTCAGACGGACATGGCCCATCCGCGCATCCTCGCTTGTGCGGGCTCAGCGCGCCAGCAGCGCCTGGAAGCGCGGCTCGCCACGCAGCGTCTCGAGGTCGGGATCCGACTTGGCCCAGTCCTGCTGCCGCGCGCGCATGCCGGGCGTGGGCAGGTTCTCGGCGAAGTCCTGCTCGAGGTAGCGCAGAGCCTGCTGCTTCTCGCCGAGCAGCGCCCAGGTGCAGGCGAGGTTGTAGAGCGTCCCCGGCGCGGGCACGATCTCGCGCAGCAGCGCGCGCGCTTCGTCGCCACGCGCGGCGCGCGCGAGGTAGCAGGCGCGCAGGGCTTTCATGAAGTCGTCCTGGCGCAATTCCCAGCCGCGCTCGAAGTACGCGAGCGCCTTCTTGGGGTCGTGCTGCTTGACGTTGGCGTTCACGGCCAGGCCGACCAGCACGCTGGAGCGGATCCCGCGCAGCCGGCCGAGCGCCGCGTGCGGCACGCCGCGCTTCTCGAGCTCGCCCTCGAGCGCCTCGAGCCGTTCGAGCGCGCGCGCGAGGTCCACTTCGGCCGCCGCGGGGTCGTCCAGGTCGCTCTTGGCGTTGCCGCGCAGCACTTCGCACTCCGCGCGCAGCTCCACGCCCCACAGGTAGCGCTGCGCGGCGGGATCGCTCTCGAGCGCCTGCTGCGCGGCCGTGGCGAGCGCCGCCGCCTCCGCGCTGCGCCCCTCGTCGCGCAGCGTGCGCGCGAGATCGATCGCGAAGCCGCTGGGCGTGCGCAATTCGTAGAGGACTTCTTCGTCGCCGCGCGCGGCCGCGGCGCGGTCCTCGATGCGCGAGCGGCGCGCGGAGTCGAGCTGCAGCAGCTCGCGCTCGAGCGCCGGAGCGAGGCCGGTGGGATCGCCGCGCTCGCCGCGCAGCGCCGCGGCCAGGCGCTCGCTCATGCGCTGGTCCGCGGCGGCGGCCTCCTCGGCGAGCAGCGAGCGCAAGAGCTTCGCGCGCTCGGGGTCGGCGAGCGGCGCGGGCCGGCCCGTGGCGGAGGGCCAGGGCTCGAAACCCGGCAGCTCGCGCGGCGCGACGCTGCGCAGCGTGCGGCCGAGCGCGCGTTCGAGTTCGAGCGCCGCGCACGGGCCGATCTGCGTGCGCCAGGGGTTCTCGCACAAGAGCACGAGCACCGAATCCCCGCCCGTGAGGAACTCGTCCAGGCTCGAGGGCCGGCTCGAGCGCGCGCGCAGCGCCGCGAGCTGCCAGCGCAACGCCAGGCGGTGCAGCGCGGCCGCCGTGTCGAGCACGCTCGCGTCCGGCTCCGCTCCCGCGCCGGCGGCTAGCCGCGCGAGCAGATCCACGAGCTCGGCGCGCGCGCGCAGGCCCGCGAGCTGCGCTTCGCGCACGGCGCCCGCGAGCGAGCGCTCGCGCGCGGCGGATTCGAGCGCCGCGTCCAGAGTGCGCGCGAGCTCGGCCGAATCCGCGCGCGCGGCGTCGAACTCACCCAGCGCGAGCTGCGCCAGCGCGACGAAGGTGCGCGCGTCCCCGACCGCGGCGGCGCGGCCGGGTTCGGGTGCGGCGAGCGCGCGGCCGAGCAGCTCGCGCGCGGCCGTGAGCGCCTCGTGCGCGTCGCGCCCGACCGCCAGCGCGGTCTGCAGCCGCTCGCGCGCGCACTCATCGGCGTCCTCGCCCAGCCCCTCGAGCGCGCGCGAGAGCGCCAGAGCGCGCTCGGGCTCGGCGCGCGCGCGCAGGCGGCGGAAGAGCTCAGCTCGGGCCGAGCGCGCCGCGCTCGCGAGCGCGGGATCGCCCGCGCGCTCGAAGGCCAGGAACGCCGCGAGCTCCCCGGGCTGCTCGCCGCCGTGCTCGAGGTCGGCCAGCGCGCGGCCGTAGGCACCCAGGAGCGGCGCGAGCACGCGCACATCCTCGGCCCCGCGCACGCCGGCCAGCACGCGCGCGACGATCCGCCCGGGGCTGCGCGCTCGATCGGCGAGCGCGCGCGCGACACGCGGGCGCAGCTGCGCGTCGCCGCGGTCGAGCAGCCCGTCGAGGCACTCCCAGGCCGCGGGCTGCCAGGAATCCGCGAGTGCGCTGACCGCCGCGGAGCGCACGGACTCGGCCGGATCCAAGAGCGCCAGCTCCCCGAGCGCGCGTACGCGTGCCTCGAGCGCTTCCGCGCCCAGATCGGCGCGGCCGAGGAAGGTGGCGAGTTGCTCACGCCGCTGCGCCTGTGGCTCGTGCGCGAGCGCAGCGAGCGCCGCGGGCAAGTCCGCGCGCTCGCCCCGGCCCGCGAACACGCGCGCGGGGATTTCCTGCGCGAGGAGCAACCAGCCGAGCGCGAGTGCGGCGATCACGCATCCTCCTCGCTGCGCGCACGCGTCTCTCGGTGCTCGAAGGCCTTGCGCGAGAGCCGCAGCGCGCGCGCGGCGGCCGAGACGTTGCCGCGGTTCTCCGCGAGCGCTTCGGCGAGCAGCGCGCGCTCGAACGCGGGCAGGCCCGCTCCGCTCGCGAGCAGCGCGCGCGCGATCGGGCCGAGCGCGTCGGCGCGCGCCTCGTCGAGAAAATCGAACTCTGCGGCCTCGATCGGACCGCTGCGCTGCGCGCCGAGCACGAGCGCGCTCGAGCGCGTTCTCGAGCTCGCGCAGGTTGCCCGGCCAGCCGTGCCGCGCGAGGCGCTCGAGCGCGGCGTCGGAGACCGGTCGTGGAGGAACGCGCAGGCGTTCGGCCGCGGCGCGGCCCATGCGCTCGGCGAAGAGCGGCAGGTCCTCGCTGCGCGCGCGCAGCGGCGGGAGCTCGACCACGACCACCGCGAGGCGGAAGTACAGATCGCCGCGGAAGCGCCCAGCGCGCACCGCCTCGCGCAGGTCGAGGCTCGAGGTCGCGAGCACGCGCGCGCGCACCGCGTGCGACTCCTCGGAACCGACGGGCTCGACCACGCGCTCCTGCAGCACGCGCAAGAGCTTCACCTGCAGCGCCTCCGCCAGCGTCTCGATGCCGTCGAGGACGAGCGTGCCCTCCGCCGCGCGCTGGAAGCGGCCTTCGCGTGCCTCTTTCGCGCCGGTGAAGGCCCCCGCCGTGTGGCCGAAGAGCTCGGACTCGATCAGGCTCGGCGCGAGCGTTGAGAGCTGCGTCTGCACCAGCGGCAGCTTCGAGCGCGGCGAGCGGCGGTGCAGTTCACGCGCGGCGGCGCTCTTGCCCGAACCGCTCTCGCCCTGGAAGAGGACAGGGACCTCGCTCGGCGCGACCTGCGCGAGGAGGCCCTCCAGAGCCTTTGCACGGGGACTCGTTCCCTCGATCCACTCCATCAAGCGCCGTCCGCCCTTCGAAGCACGTTCCCGAACCCGCGACTGGGTGAGGGGCGGCCCGTCCAAGGTTGACTCGACGGCCCGTCTTGTCCACAATGGCTGATCTCGGCCGCGAGGTCGAGAGCCTGGATCCACGATCCAGACGGGGGAAGCGGGGGAACCCGCTTCCTTGCGTATATTGACTGCCCAAGACCCGGCGCTGACCTTCCCGGCCGGCGCGACAACCCTCCACACCCTCTCATGAACCTCGACGAACTGATGCGGATGGTGGACGTGCTCCACCGAGAGAAGGACATCCCCAAGGAGGTCATCTTCCGCGCCCTCGAGGAAGCCATCGCGGCTGGCGTGCGCAAGCGCCTGGGTGTCGGCGAGGACCTGATCGTGCACATCGACCGCAAGTCGGGCGAGATCACGATGGAGGACGCCGAGGAGGAGTACGAGTTCGACATGGCCGAGCTCGGCCGCATCGCCGCCCAGGCCGTCAAGCAGGGCCTGATGCAGCGCCTGCGCGAGGCCGAGCGCGATGTCATCTACGAGGACTACGAGAAGCGCGTCGGCCACCTGATCAACGGGGTCGTGCAGCGCTACGAGGGCGACTACCAGGTCGTCAACCTCGGCAAGGTCGAGGCCTACCTCGGCAAGGAAGACCGCGTGCGCGGCGAGACCTTCAACCCCGGCGACCGCATCCGCGCGATCATCGTCGAGGTGCGCAAGGAGGGCTCCAAGGTGCGCATCCTCGTCAGCCGCACGCACCCCGACCTCGTCAAGCGCCTGTTCGAGCTCGAAGTGCCGGAAATCGCCGACGGGATCATCGAGATCAAGCGCGTCGTGCGCGAGCCGGGCTACCGCACCAAGATGGCCGTCGCCTCGAACGACCCGAAGATCGACTCGATCGGCGCCTGCGTCGGCGTGCGCGGTTCGCGCATCAAGGCCGTGATCGACGAATTGCGCGGCGAGCGCATCGACATCATCAAGTGGTCCGACAGCCTCGAGCAGCTGATCATGAACGGCCTCAAGCCGGCCACGATCCACCTCGAGAACATCTACCCCGACATCGAGTCGCGCTCGGCCGCGGTGGTCGTCGACGACGACCAGCAGTCGCTCGCGATCGGCAAGAAGGGCCAGAACGTACGCCTCGCCAGCCGCCTGTGCGGCTGGGAAATCGAGATCAAGACGCGCGGCGAATTCGAGGCCGAGGCGCTCGGGCTGGCCGAGCCGTCCGCCGAGGGCGCCGGCGACGAAGGTCCCGAGGGCGAGTCCGAGCCCGGCGAGGACGCAGACGGGGACACCTCCCCCAGCACGAGCGCCGCCCGCTAGGGATTTCCTGGCTTCCCGCGCCTACTCCCCTGAGAATCATCCCCCGCACGAACTCCCGCGCTCCGAAACCCAAACCACTTGACCCAGAAAAAACGCATCTACGACCTCGCCAAGGAATACGGCATGTCCGGCCCGGACCTGGCCAAGCACCTGCGTGACCGCGGGTTCTCCCAGATCAAGGGTCACATGACCGCCCTGGATGACTTCGTGGTGCTGCAGATCCAGGGTCTGCTCGAGGCCGAGGGTCACACGCCCGTGCAGAAGCGCGAGGGCGCCGACGAAGGCGACGCCTCCGGCGGCCTGATCCTCAAGAAGCGCAAGAAGAAGCTCAGCGCCGCGGCCGATGTCGGCGATGCGCCGGCGGATGAGGCTCCGGAAGCTCCCGAGCCCGAACCGGCCGCGCCGACCCCGGTCGCCGCCGTGAGCGCTCCTTCCGAGCCGCCCGCCGCTCCGATCGAGGAACCCGCTCCCGCGCCTGCCCCCGTGCACGCCGAGGTGAGCACACCGGCACCGGTCGAAGTGGTCGAGACCCCGGCGAGCGCGATCGTCGAAGCCCCCGAGCGCGAGCCCGAGGCCGCCGCACCGCTGGAAGCCGCCGCTCAGGCCGCACCCGCGCCGATCGCGGCCGTCGAAGCGCCCGTGCCCGCTGCCGCTCCTGCGCCTGCGCCGGCCGTGGCTCAAGCGCCTGCGCCCGCCACAACTCCCGCGCCGACGCCGGCTGCCAAGCCCGCGCGCAAGGCGGGCGGCAAGGTCGTCGGCTTCATCGACCTCTCGAAGATCAAGACCAACCCCGCGCCGAAGAAGGAGGAATCGCGCCGACTGCGCTCCTCCGACGACGTCACGCTCAACGTGCAGCCGACGCTCGGTGCGGACAAGAAGCGCGCGCTCCTGCGCGGCGACCGCAACGCGCGCGGCACGATGACCGCCGGACAGCTGCGCGAAGCGCAGTCCTCGCGCTTCCTGCGCCGCAACGCGACGCGCGGCGGCCCCGGCGGTCCGGGCGGCCACTCCGGTGGCGGCGGCGGCCAGCGGCGCGGTGAGGCGGTTTCGCCCTACACCGGCGGCAAGGTGACGATCGGCATGCCGATCACCGTCAAGAAGCTCGCCGACGCGCTCTCGGTCAAGTCGAACGAGGTGATCAAGATCGCCATCCAGCGCCTGGGGATGGACCTCTTCAAGGTCACGATCAACTCGCTGCTCGACGAGGACACGGCGGTCCTGCTCGCGCAGGAATTCACGGTCGAACTGGTCGTCTCCGAGGAGACCGGCGCCGAGAAGGCGCTCGTCGAGGGCATCAAGAAGCAGCGCGCGGACATCGACGACGAGAAGCTCGAGCTGCGCGCCCCCACCGTCGCCTTCCTGGGCCACGTCGACCACGGCAAGACCACGCTGATCGACTCGATCCGCAGCTCGAGCGTCGCCGCCGACGAAGCGGGCGGGATCACGCAGCACATCGGCGCCTACCAGGTGCAGACGCGCTCGGGCCACGCGCTGACGATCATCGACACGCCCGGCCACGCGGCTTTCACGGCCATGCGCGCGCGCGGCGCGAACGCGGTCGACATCGTCGTGCTCGTGGTCGCCGCCGACGACGGCGTGATGCCTTCCACCGAGGAGGCGCTGGCCCACGCGCGCGCTGCCAAGGTGCCGCTGGTCGTGGCCTTGACCAAGATGGACAAGGCCGAGGCCAACCCGCAGAAGTGCATGGAGCAGCTCGCGCGCCTGGAGGTCAACCCCGAGGAATGGGGCGGCTCGACGGCCTTCATGAAGGTCAGCGCGGTGAAGAAGCAGGGCATCGACGAGCTGCTCGATCGCGTGTTCCTCGAGTCGGAAGTGCTCGAACTCAAGTGCCACCCCGAGGGTCCGGCGCAGGGCGCCGTGCTCGAAGCCGAGATCAGCGAGGGCAAGGGCATCGTCGCGCACCTGCTCGTGCAGGACGGCACGCTGCGCCGCGGGGACGTGATCCTCGCCGGCGAAGGCTACGGCAAGGTGCGCTCGATGCACGATGACCGCGGCCGCGTGGTCGACTCCGCTCCCCCGTCCATGCCGGTCGAGGTCTCGGGCCTGACTGCACTGCCGGGCATCGGCGAGACCTTCTACGTCGTGCAGGACCTCTCGCAGGCCAAGGAAGTGGCCGAAGAGCGCGCACGCAAGAACCGCGCGATGTCGCTCGCCGAGCGCTCGCCGGTCACCGCGGCCTCGCTCACGCAGGCCGTTGCCGACTCCAAGCGCAACACGATCAACCTGGTCGTGCGCGCCGACGTGCAGGGCTCGGTCGAGGTGCTGCGCAGCTCGCTCTCCGAGCTCAAGCACGAAGAAGTCGAAGTCAAGGTCGTGCACGCCGGCGTGGGCGCCGTGACCGAGAGCGACGTGCTGCTCGCCGCGACGACGGGCGCCACGATCATCGCCTTCCACTGCTCGGTCAACGACAAGGCGCGCGTCACCTCCGACCGCGAGGGCGTCGAGATCCGCCGCTACGAGATCATCTACGAGTTGCTCGACGACATGCGCGACCTGATGGAGGGCCTGCTGGCCCCCGAGATGGTCGAGGAGATCACGGGCCACGTCGAAGTGCGCGCGGTCTTCAAGTCCTCCAAGGTCGGCAACATCGCCGGCTGCAACGTGCGCGACGGTTCCGTCTTCCGCGACAGCCGCATCCGCGTCCAGCGCGACGGTGCGACGATCCACGAGGCGCCGATCGGCACGCTGCGGCGCGAGAAGGATGACGCCAAGGAGGTCCGCGAGGGCTTCGACTGCGGCATCACCGTGCGCGACTTCCAGGACTACCAGCTCGGCGACATCTTCGAGGCGTACCGCGTGATCAAGAAGAAGCGCACGCTCGGCGACAAGGTCGGCAGCTGAGCCCGTGGCCGGGGCTCCGCCCCCGGCGTCCGTCCGAACGCTTTCCCCATGGCCAACCCGCGCACGATCGCCCGGCTCCAGGAACGCATCAAGGAGCGCGCCGCGTACTGCCTGCAGTTCGAGGTCAACGACCCGCGCGCCTCCTTCATCACGGTCACGCGCGTCGAGCTGACGCACGATTTCAGCTTCGCGAAGATCTACTACTCCGTGCTCGGAGACGAATCGGACAAAAGCAAGGCCGCGCACATGCTCGAGCACGCCGGCGGCTTCATCCAGCGCCAGGTCGCGCGCGTGCTCGAGACGCGCCGCGTGCCGCACCTGCGCTGGATCTTCGACGGCAGCACCGAGGATGCGGCCGCGATGGACCACCTGATCCACCAGGCACGCGAGCGCGACCGCGCGATCAACCCCGCGCTCGGTCCGGAGAACGAGTTCGTCAAGGCGCGCGAGGACCAGCCCGCGAAGGAATCGGCCACGCCGGAAGAGAGCACGCCGGAAGAGCCCGACGAGGACGCGCACGAGCCCCGGGACGAGTAGAATCGGGCGCGTGCTGCGCTACCTCTTCGGCGAACTCTTCCGCAAAGGATCGCGTCCCATGCTGCAACCGGGAACCGTCGCTCCGGCCTTCGAACTGAAGGACCACCTCGGCCGCACCGTCAAGCTCGCCGACTTCAAGGGCCAGCGCGTCGTGCTCTTCTTCTACCCCAAGGCCGACACGCCGGGCTGCACCAAGCAGGCCTGCGGTTTCCGCGACGTGACGGCGGAGTACCGCAAGAAGGGCGTGCCGACGCTCGGCATCAGCCTCGACACGGTCGCCGAGAACAAGGCCTTCGCGGACAAGTTCAAGCTCGACTACGCGCTCCTGTGCGACGTCGAGCACGCGGTCGCGCTGGCGTACATGGCGATCGAGCACGTGAAGGACAAGTACGCCAAGCGCTACACCTACGTGATCGGCGCGGACGGCAGGATCGAGCAGGCGATCGACACCAAGGATCCCGCGGGCCAGGCCGCGGAGTTGTTGAAGGGCATGTGACCGGCGCCGACGAGGAGTGACGAACAGCATTTCCCAGGAGGACCGCCTCGAGCGCTTCCGGCGCCTGATGCCCAAGCGCGTGCGGCGCATCCTGCTCGTCGCCAGCGCCTACGACTCCTTCATCCTCGAGCAGGACGGCCAGCTCTCGGACCTGATCCTGACCGAGCTGCTCGACCCCAACCTGCGCAACGTGCCCTCGATCACCTCGGTCTCGACCGGGGCGCAGGCGCTCGAAATCGCCGCGAAACGGCGCTTCGACCTGGTCATCACCACCAGCGAGCTGGGCGACATGGACGAGCGCGAGCTCGCGCGCCGCCTGCGCGAGCGCGGCATCGCGACGCCGATCGTGCTGCTGGTCTTCGAGAACCGCGATCCCTCCGCGCACGCGCTGGAGAGTTCGCTGCCCGACATCGAGCGCGTCTTCGTCTGGCAGGGCGACCGGCGCATCCTGCTCGGGATCATCAGCCACCTCGAGGACCGCTGGAACGTCGCGCACGACACGCGCGTGGTCGGCGTGAGCACGATCATCCTGATCGAGGACAACCCGCGCTACTACTCGGCCTTCCTGCCGCTGCTCTACGCCGAGCTGATGAAGCAGACGCGCAAGGTGATCGCGGAGGGCACGAACCTCTCCAACAAGCTGACGCGCATGCGCGCGCGGCCCAAGATCCTGCTCTGCAGCGACTACGAGGAGGCCTGGCGCACCTACAAGAGCTACCAGCGCACGGTGCTGGGCATCATCTCGGACGTGGACTTCCCGCGCGACGGGAAGCTCGAGCCGCAGGCCGGCCTGGATTTCGCCCGCGCGGTGCGCGAGGAGGCGCCCGAGCTGCCGATCATGCTGCAGACGCTCGATCCCCAGGCCGTGCGCGGCGCGGCCGACGTGGGCGCCGAGGTCGTGCTCAAGAACTCGCCGCACCTGCTGCACCAGCTCGGTCGCTTCGTCACCGAGCGCTTCGGCTTCGGCGATTTCGTGTTCCGCACCGGCGACCTGCACGAGGTCGGCCGGGCCTCGAACCTGCGCACGCTGCTGCAGCTTCTGGGCACGGTCCCCGACGAGTCGATCCACTGGCACGCCGAGCGCAACCACTTCTCGACCTGGCTGCGCGCGCGCACGGAGTTCCGCCTCGCGGAGCAGCTGCGGCCGCGCCGCCTGGGCGACTTCGAGTCGATCGCGCAGGTGCGCGAGCTGCTGGTGGACTCGATCCGCACCTTCCGGCGCGAGCGCCAGAGCGGCACGATCTCGGACTTCGACCCCGCGGGCTTCGACACGCTGACGAGCTTCGCGCGCATCGGCAGCGGCTCGCTGGGAGGCAAGGCGCGCGGCATGGCCTTCTGCCGCGACCTGCTGCACCGCCAGCAGCTGGGCACGCGCTTCCCGCACGTGCGCATCTTCGTGCCCTCCGCGGTGGTGCTCGCGACCGGCGTGTTCGAGCAGTTCCTGGACCAGAACCGACTGCGCGACTTCGCGATCGAGGAAGAGGACGACGCGCGCATCCAGGCGCGTTTCCTGGAGGCGCGCTTGCCCGAGGAGGTCTTCGAAGCGCTGCAGCAGTACGTGGACCTGGTGGACTATCCGCTCGCGGTGCGCTCCTCGAGCCTGCTCGAGGACTCCCCCACGCTGCCTTTCGCGGGCGTGTACGCCACGTACATGGTCCCCAACGCGCACGCCGACCGGAAGGTGCGCACCATGCAACTCGCGCAGGCCATCAAGCGCGTCTACGCCTCGACCTTCTTCCGCGACGCCAAGGCCTACATGCGCACGACGCCCTACCGCCTCGAGGAGGAGCAGATGGCGGTGATCCTGCAGCGCCTCGTCGGCCGGCGGCACGGCACACGCTTCTACCCGGACTTCGCCGGCGCCGCGCGCTCGCACAACTTCTATCCCACGCCGCCGATGCGCGCCGAGGACGGGATCGCCGCGGTCGCGCTGGGTCTGGGACAGACCGTCGTCAGCGGCCGGCGCGCGCTGCGCTTCTCGCCGAGATACCCGCGCCACCCGGTGCAGTTCTCGACGCCCGAGGAGATCCTGGCCAACGCGCAGTCGGGCTTCTACGCGCTCGAACTCGACCCGCTGGCGAGCGAGGCGGACGCCGGCCTCGAGCTCGTGCTGCACGAACTCGACCGCGCCGTCGAGGACGGCACGCTCGCGCCGCTGGCCTCGACCTGGTCACCCGAGAACGATTCGGTGCGCGACGGGCTGGGCCGCGAGGGCCTGCCGCTGGTGACCTTCGCGCCGATCCTGAAGCAGAAGAGCTTCCCCCTGCCCGAGATCCTCGAGCTGCTGCTCGAGACCGTGCAGCGTGGCCTCAACGTGCCGGCCGAGATCGAGTTCGCCGTCAACTTCGCCGCCACACCCAGCGCGCGCGCGGAGTTCGCCTTCCTGCAGATGCGCCCCGTGCTCGTGCCGCGCGAGGGCGAGCGCGTCGAGCTGGCCCAGGAGCCGCGCGAGAAGCTCGTGTGCCGCAGCACGAGCGTGCTCGGCAACGGCCGGCTGGAGGGCATCCGCGACCTGGTCGTGGTCGATCGCGAGCGCTTCGACCGCGCGCGCAGCGCCGAGATCGCGTTCGAGATCGCCGCGCTCAACGCGCAGCTCGTGCTCGAGCAGCGGCCCTACGCGCTGATCGGTGTCGGCCGCTGGGGCGCCTCCGACCCCTGGCTCGGTATCCCCGTGCGCTGGGAGGCCATCGCGGGCGCGCGCGCGATCGTCGAGTGCGCCTTCCGCGACCTCGCGGTCGTGCCCAGCCAGGGCTCGCACTTCTTCCAGAATCTGGTCTCCTCGCGCGTGGGCTACTTCACGATCAAGGACGACGCGGGAGACTTCGTCGACTGGGAGTGGCTCGCCGGCTGCGTCGCGCAGTCCCAGACGGAGTTCGTGCGCCATCTGCGCTTCGAGCAGCCGCTCGCGATCGCGATGGATGGCCGCTGCGGCGCGGGTTCGATCGCGCGGCCGGCCTAGACCAGGCCCTGGTCCAGCATCGCGTCGGCGACCTTGAGGAAGCCCGCGATGTTCGCGCCCGCGACGTAGTTCCCGGGCACGCCGAAGCGCTCGGCCGCGTCGAGCGCCGCGCGGTGGATGTTCTTCATGATGCCGTGCAGCTTCGCGTCGACCTCCTCGCGCGACCACGCGTAGCGCTGCGAGTTCTGGCTCATCTCCAGGCCCGAGACGGCGACACCGCCGGCATTCGCGGCCTTGGCGGGGCCGAAGAGGATCTTCGCGTCGAGGAACACGTTCACGCCGCCGAGCGTGGTGGGCATGTTCGCTCCCTCGGCGACGGCGTACACGCCGCCCTTGACGAGGTTCGCGGCGTCGAGCTCGTTGATCTCGTTCTGCGTCGCGCAGGGGAAGGCGCACTGCGCCTTGTGCGACCAGAGCGGGTTCGACTTCGCACCGGCCTGCACGGGCGTGTAGACCGAGCCCTGGAAGCGCGCCGCGTAGTCCGCGATGCGTCCGCGCTTCTTGTTCTTCAGCTCCATCACGAAGGCCAGCCTCTCCCTGTCGATGCCGGCCGGATCGTGGATGTAGCCGGCCGAGTCCGAGAGCGTCAGCGCCTTGCCGCCGAGCTGCGTGATCTTCTCGACCGTGTACTGCGCCACGTTGCCGCTGCCCGAGACGAGGCAGGTCTTGCCCGCCAGCGTCTCCTTGCGCGTCGCGAGCATCTCCGCCGCGAAATACACCGCGCCGTAGCCCGTCGCCTCGGGCCGGATCAGCGAGCCGCCCCAGTTGAGGCCCTTGCCCGTGAGCACGCCGGTGAACTCGTTGCGCAGGCGCTTGTACTGCCCGAACAGGAAGCCGATCTCGCGTCCGCCCACGCCGATGTCGCCCGCGGGGACGTCCGTGTTCGGCCCGATGTGGCGCGCGAGCTCGGTCATGAACGACTGGCAGAAGCGCATCACCTCGGCGTCCGACTTGCCTTTGGGATCGAAGTCCGAGCCGCCCTTGCCGCCGCCCATCGGCAGCGTGGTCAGGCTGTTCTTGAAGACCTGCTCGAAGGCCAGGAACTTGAGGATGCCCAGGTTGACCGAGGGGTGAAAGCGCAGCCCGCCCTTGTAGGGACCGATCGCGCTGTTCATCTCGATGCGGAAGCCGCGGTTCACCTGCACCTCGCCCTGGTCGTCGGTCCAAGGCACGCGGAAGAGCAGCACGCGCTCGGGCTCGATCATGCGCTCGAGGATCTTCGCGCGCTCGTACTCGGGATGGCGCTCGAGCACCGGCGCGAGTGAGAGCAGCACCTCCTCCACCGCTTGGTGGAACTCGGGTTCGCCGGGATTCTTGGCCTTGGTGCGCGAGAGCAGGGAAGAAATGGAGGCGTTCATGGCGCCACCCTCGCCCCGAGCTGGGCCGCCGTCAAGCAGCAGAAGTCGGCTTCAGCCCTTCTTCTTCCACGACACGCCCGAGGGCGTATCCTCGAGCACGATGCCCTGCGCGAGCAGGTAGTCGCGGATGCGATCGGACTCCTTGAAGTCCTTGCGCTTGCGCGCGGCCTGGCGCTCGTCGATCAGGCGCTGCACATCGTCGCCGATCAGCTCCTCCTCGGTCTGCATCACGCCGAAGACCTCGTTCGACTTCTTCACGAACTGCAGCGCCGCCGCCGCGGCACTCTGGCCGAGCTGGCCCTCGAGCACCAGCGTGCGCAGCTTGAAGAGCTCGGCCAGCGCGCGCGGGACGTTCAAGTCGTCGTCGAGCGCCGCCTCGAACTCCTGCTTCGCCTCGCCCACCGCCTCGAGCCCGTCGTCGGCGCTCGGACTGGCACCCTCGCCGCGCGCGGCCTTGCGCAGGCGCACGACGAGGTCGTCGAGGTTCTCGAGTGCCGCCGCACTCTCCTTCAGGATCTCCCAGGTGAAGTTGAGCGGCGCTCGGTAGTGGCCGCGGATCAGGCAGTAGCGCAGCTGGCGCGGCTGGAATCCGCGCGCCAGGACGTCGTCGAGGTTGTAGACGTTGCCCAGACTCTTCGACATCTTCCCGCCGTCGACCTGCAGGAACTTCGAGTGCACCCAGTAGCTCGCGAAGGCGCGGCCGGTGAAGGCCTCCGTCTGCGCGATCTCGCACTCGTGGTGCGGGAAGATGTTGTCCTCGCCGCCGGTGTGGATGTCGATCTGGTCGCCCAGGTGCTTGCGCGACATCGCCGAGCACTCGATGTGCCAGCCGGGATAACCGTCGGGCCCGAAGCGGCTCGTCCACTTCATCAGGTGCTGCTTGTCGCTCTTCCACAGCGCGAAATCGGCCGGATGGCGCTTCTCCTCGCGCACCTCGATGCGGTTGCCGGCGTCGAGCTCCTCGACCTTGTTGCCCGAGAGTCGGCCGTAGCGCGCGAACTTCGAGACCTCGAAGTAGACGTCGCCGCCGGTCTGGTAGGCGTAGCCCTTTTGCAGCAGTCCCTCGATGATCTCGAGCATCTCGGGGATGTGCTCGCTGGCCTTGGGATTGGCCGCGGCCTTGCGGAAGCCGAGCGCGGCGAGGTCCTTGTGGAAGAGCTCGGTCCAGCCGCGGCTGATCGCCCAGGGGTCCTTGTTCTCCTTGCGCGCCTGGGCCTCGATCTTGTCCTCGCCTTCGTCGGCGTCGGCGAGGATGTGGCCCACGTCGGTGATGTTCATCACCTGCTTGACCGCGAAGCCCTGGTACTCGAGCCAGCGGCGCAGCGTGTCGGCGAAGAGGAAGGAGCGCAGGTTGCCGATGTGCGCGCGGCCGTAGACGGTCGGGCCGCAGTTGTACATGCGGACCACTCCGGGCTCGAGCGTGCGGAACTCTTCCTTCTGGCGGGTGAGCGTGTTGTAGACGTGGAAAGTCATGATCGAGGGGGCTTTTGCTAGCCTGATCAGGGTAGCGCGCCCCGCGCACGAACTCTCGGAGGAACCCATGGCCGCCCCGCTCTTCCTCGCCCTGCTGCTCGCCGGACTCGCGCAGGAGCCCGCGGCCGGACCCAGCGCGCCGTCCGCGGAGCGCCCGGCCTCGCGCGTGTGCTTCTTCATGCTCTCGGGCGAGCTCAAGGCCGAGCCGCTGCGCAAGGCGCTCGCAGAGCTCTCGAGCACGGCGGCGCAGTGCCGCATCCTCGAGGGCCCGCGCAAGACCGGCGCGCGCCCGGGTGCGCAGTTCGTGGCCGTCGAGGCGCCCGCGGCGCTCGGCGCGAAGGAGCTCATCGCGGCGCTGCGCAAGGGCTGCGGCGGCGCGGAACCGCTCTCGTTCACCGCCTTCGAGGGCAAGGCCGGCGGCCAGGGCGCCGACGCCGAGAGCGCGGGCTTCCTCGGCTTGCCGACGCGTGATTTCGTGCTCGGGATGAGCGGCGACATCCGCTGGTACGACACGCTCTCAGACTGGCGCCAGTTCTACTTCGCCGCGGGCAAGATCGGCGCCAAGGAGATCGCCGACCGCTACCACAAGCTCTTCGGCCCTGTCGGCGGCGGCGAGGCGGGCGAGGTCGCGCGCGAGGAGCTGCAGTGGACGCTCGCCGAGCCGCTCGATCCCAAGGCCGCCGAGCGCGCGCATAAGGCGCTCGCCAAGCTCCCCGGCGTCGCACGCGCCGTCTTCGACGCGCCCACGCGCGCGCTGCGCCTGGATGTGCGTCTGGAGAACCAGAAGAGCTCCGGGCCGCCGGGGAAGCGCGCCGAAAAGGCCGGTCCCGTTCGCGTGCGCTTCGACACGCTGCCCGTGTTCGAGATCCTCGACAAGGAGAAGCTCGCGCTCGAACCCGCCGCGCCCGCGGAAGCTGGGAAGTAGCGCGCGCGGCGTGGCAGAATGAGGGGCTGCGAGAGCCGTTCCGTGAGCGCAACACCCCTCCCCCGCTTCCGACTCGACCGCGAACTGGGCACCGGCACCTCGGGCCGCGTGTGGCACGGCGTGCTGCTCGAGGAGAGCGGCGGCGCTCCCGCGGGGACCGAACTCGCGGTGAAGTACCTGCACCCGCGCCTGGAGAACGACGCGGCGGCGCTCGATGCCTTCGAGACCGAGGCGCGCGCGGGCCTCGCGGCGCGCCATCCGGGCCTGGTCGAGGTGCTCGGCAGCGGGCGCGACGCGAAGGGCCACTGCCTGCTGATGCGCTTCGTCGAGGGCCGTTCGCTGCGCGAGGTGCTGCGCGAGGAGGGCGCGCTGCCCGAGCCGCGCGTGCGCTCGATCGGCAAGCAGATCGCGGGCGCGCTGGCGGCGCTGCACGCGGCGGGCTACCTGCACGGCGATCTGAAGCCCGAGAACATCCGCCTGGACGCGCAAGGCCACGCGGTGCTGCTCGACCTGGGCTTCGCGCGCGCGATCGAGGCCGGCGGCAGTGTCGTCCGGCGCGGGCCCGCGCCGGGCGCGGGCAGCCTGCCCTACCTCTCGCCCGAGCAGGCGCGCGGCGAGCCGGCCAGCCTCGCCAGCGACGTCTTCGCGCTGGGAGTGGTGCTGTACGAGATCGCCACCGGACTGCACCCCTTCGCGCTGCGCGCGCGCGAGGGCACGCCCGCCTCGCCGCATCCGCTGCTCGAGGGCAGCGGTTCGAGCGGCGCGGTCGCGCGCGCGGCGCTCGAGCGCCCCGACGCGGACCGGCTGCTGGCGGCGATCGCGACCGCGCGCATCACGGCACCCTCGCGCCATGTGCCGCAGCTCTCGCCCTTCCTCGACCGGCTGCTCGAGGTCGTGCTCGCGCGCGATCCCGAGCGGCGGCCGACGAGTGTGGAGCTCGCCGAGCAGCTCACTTCGCAGGAGAGCGGCGAGTGGTGGCGCTCGGAACTGCACTTCGAGGCCACCGAACGCCGCGGCGGCAGCGGCGAGACCGATGCGCGCCACCTGACACCGCTCGTCGGCCGCGAGCGCGAGATCCGCGCGCTGTTCTCGGCCTACGACTGCGCGGTGCGCGGCCGGCCGCTCGAGGAACTCGACCCGCAGCCGGACTCGCGCCCGGCGAGCCCGCGCGCCTACCTCGGCGGCGCGGTCTGGATCGAGGGCGCGGCGGGCACGGGCAAGTCGCGCCTCGTGCACGAATTCGCCTCGCGCGCGCGCACCAGCGACGACCCGCCGCTGTACCTGTACGCGCGCTGCCGCGAGCTCGACGAGGAGCGGCCCTGCCACCCGATCCTGCGCCTGCTCGAGAAGTACCTGCGCCTGCCCGCGCGCACGGCACCGCGCGAGCGCGAGCGCGCGCTGCTCGGCCGGCTCGTGCCGCCGCGCGTCGCGGAGACCCTGGCGCAGGCGCTCGACCCCGAGTACGAGGGCACCAGCCCGATCTCGATCCCCGTCGCGCTCGCGGTCTGGCTCGTCGCGCTCGGACGCGAGATCTCGCTGGTCGTGTTCCTCGACGACTTGCACTGGGCGCGCGAGGGAACGCTCGAGGTGCTGACGCTCGCCGCCGAGAAGCTCGCGGGCACGCGCACGCTGCTCGTCAGCGCACGCCGCAGCGCGGTCACGCCGCACGCCGGCGATGCGCTCGCGCGCCTTTCGGGGCGTCTGGAAGCCGAGGTCCCGCTCTGGCGCATCGAACTGGGGCAGCTCAACGAAGCCGCCGTGACCGAGCTCGTGGAACAGCTCTTCCACCACACCGCGCCCAAGCTGCGCCTCGCGCGCGTGCTCTGGCAGCGCAGCCGCGGCAACCCCGCGCACCTGGTCGAGATCCTGCGCGGGCTGCTCGCGCGCGGCGAAGCGCGCGTGCACCCCGAGGGCGCGGGCCTCGTGCTCGCGATCCCGCCCGACGAGCTGCCGCTGCCGCCCTCGCTCAGCCAGGCGATCCAGGAGTCCTACCGCCGGCTCTCGCTCTCCGAACGCACCTGGCTGCGCCGGCTCTCGGTCGCCGGCGGGCGCATCGAGACCGAGTTCCTGAAGCGCGCCTTCGCACCGCGCCACTCGGCGGAGGTCGACGCCGTGCTCGCGCAGCTCGTGCGCGCGGGCTGGCTCGTGCCTGTCGGAGCGCGTTACCGTTTCGCGCGGCCCGCGCTGCGCGAAGCGGTCTACCGCGGCCTCTCGCGCGAGCAGCGCGTCAAGCTGCACGGCGCCGCGGCGGACGCACTGCGTCCCGAACCCGGCGTCGTCGCGGGCTTCGAGGACTCCTTCCAGCGCGCCTTCCACCTGCGCGCCTCGGGCCGGCACGAGGAGCTGCTCGACTGCCTGCAGGGCCTCTTGCCGCGGCTCTTGCGCGCCGGCCAGCCGCAGCGCATCCACTCGCTCGCCTCCTGGGGACTCGACAGCCTCGAGCACCTGCCGCACACGCGCGAGACCGACCAGCAGCGCATCGAACTGCTCGAGGCCGCGGTGGACGCCGCCGACCGCCTGGGGTTCCGCGCCGGCCAGCGCGAGCTGCTCGACCAGCTCTCGGAGCTCGAATTCGACCCCGACACCGATCCGGTGGCGGTCGGACGCGTGTACATGCTGCACGGCCGCTACGCGGTCAGCACCGGCCAGTTCGGCCTGGCGCGCGGGATGCTGCGCAACGCGGTGCAGCTCTTCGGCCGCAGCGACCACCTCGAACTGCAGAGCGAGGCGTTGCGCCGGCTCGCGCAAGTGCAGGCGCACGTGGGCGAGATGGCCGAGGCGCGCTCGCTCGCGCTCGAGGCGCTCGAGGCCTCGCAGGCGGACGCGCAGCGCGCGCTGGCGCACAACGCCCTGGGGGTGATCGACGTCTTGGGCGACGAGCTCGAGAGCGCGCTCGAGCACGCCGATCACGCGCTCGCTCTCCTGCGGCGCGACCGCGGCTACCAGATGCCCGGCGCGCACGCGGCGTCCTACCTGCTGCGCGCGCGCGTGTACCGCATCGCCGGCTCGGCCGGCCGCGCGCTCGCTTCCGCCGGGCGCGCGGTGCGTCTGGCGGAGGTCGCGGGCGAACGCCGTCTGCTGGCGGAGGCCATCGCGCGCTTGGGCGGCCTGCTGCTCGACATCGACCGCCCCGCCGAGGCCGAGTCGCGCATCCGCGAGGCGCTGCGGCTCTCCGAGGAGATCGAGGATCGCCGCGGCCAGGCGCTCTCGCGCATGTTCCTGGGGATCCTGCTCTGGGAGCAGGCCGATCCGGACGCGCTCGCGACGCTCGAGGGCGTCTCCGAACTGGCCTCCGCGATCGGACTGAACCGCATCGCTGCGGTGAGCTTCGCGCTGCAGGCGCGCGTCCACCGCGAGGCGGGAGCGCTCGCGCGCGCCGAGGAACTCGCCGCGCGCGCCGTCGGCCTGCTCGAGCGCTTCGGCGCGGAACTGCACGACCGCATCGTGATCAGCGGCACGCAGGCGCTGCTGCTCACGACGCTCGGCCGCGACAGCGAAGCCGAGCGCATCGCCGGACGACTGCGCGAGCGCATCGAGTCCGACGCGGCGCACATGCGCTCCCCGCTCTTCAAGCTGCGCTACACGCGCGCCGCCGAGCGCCTGGTCACGGCCGTGCTCTCACCCGAGGGCCCGGTCTGGCCGCGGGCACACCTCGAGCGCCCCGACAACGCCCCCTGAGGGGCCGCTACGCACTCCGGAACGGGGAATCTTCGCCCTCGTAATGAGAATGAGTCTCAATTAGATCTGGCGTCCTGGTCGAAGAATGGGCATGCTTGCGCCCATGCTGATGCTCATGCAGACCCCCGCGCCGATCGAGGCCCCCGGGCAGTTCCACTTCGGCGGCTACGGTGAGATCCACTTCCGCCAGGAGTCCGGCCCGGGTGCCGAGACGATCGATCTTTCGCGCTTTGTCTTCTACCTCGGCTACGACTTCGCCGACTGGATCGAACTCCACTCGGAGACGGAGATCGAGCACGGCTTCGTCGAGGGCGACCGAGGCGAGGTCTCGGTCGAGCAACTGCACGTCGACTTCGACTTCTCCCCCGGCTGCAAGCTGCGCATCGGCCGCTACCTCGAGCCGCTGGGCATCGTCAACCTGCGCCACGAGCCGCCGAGCTTCCTCGGCGTCGAGCGGCCCGACGTCGAGACCTTCATCATCCCGAGCACCTGGTCGGGCGACGGACTGGGCCTGTTCGGCGAGTGCAGCGAGGACTGGAGCTACCAGTTGTACTTCGGTTCGAGTCTCTCGGGCAGTGGCATCGACCCGATCGAGGGTCTGCACGAAGCGCGTCAGGAGGGCCAGCCCGGACTCGACCAGCCGGCACTCAGCGCGCGCGTCGACTGGCGGCCGACGAGCTCGCTGCGCACGGGCGTCGGCGCCTTCGCGGGCGGCCTCGACAACGGGGAAGAGGGCATCAACCCGGGCAACGATGCCAGCCTCTCCGTGCTCAGCCTCGACGCCCAGTGGAGCACGGGCGACTTCGATTTCGCCGGGCTCTACGCGCTGGACCAGATCCGCGGCGCCGACACGCTCGCGACGGGCGTCGCCGAGCGCATGCAGGGCTGGTACTTGCAGGGCGCCTGGCACTGCCTGCCCGACTCGGCCAAGCAGGGCCGTCTCGCGGACGCGGACGCGCTGCTCTTCGCGCGCTACGAGTGGCTCGACACGCAGGCGAGCCTGCCCGAGGGGGTCAGCGCTGATCCGCGTGGCGAGCGCACGGTGCTCACGCTCGGAGCGTCCTTCCTGCCCGTCTCGAACCTGGTCCTGAAGGCCGACTACCAGATCCGCGACGACCAGAGCGCGCAGGGTCTGCCCGAGCGGTTCAGCCTCGGCCTGGGGTGGCAGTTCTGATGCGACGCGCACTGCTGGCCCTGCTGCTGCTCGCGCTGCCGTTGCAGGCCGAGGTCTATCTCACGCGCGAACAGGCGCTGCACCTGGCCTTCCCCGACGCGAGCGCGCGCGTCGCGCGCAAGACGGGCGAACTCGAGTGGTGGCGCTTCGAGCGCGAGGGCAAGCTGCTCGGCTACGCGACGATCTCGCAGGTGCAGGGCAAGGCGCAGCCGATCACCTTTCTGCTCTCTGCCGACCCGCAGTTGCACATCCGCGGCATCGAGATCCTCGAATACCGCGAATCGCACGGCGCTGAGATCCGCCGCGAGGACTGGCGCGCGCAGTTCGTTGGGAAGGACAGCGACGCGCCGCTGCGCGTCGGCCGCGACGTGCGCAACATCGCCGGGGCGACGATCTCCTGTCGCAGCCTGACGAACGGCGTGCGCGCACGTCTGGAGGACCTGAAGAACGCGGTTGCGCGCGAGCCCGCCGGGACCGCAGGCGTGCCGGTCGAAGCCAGCAGTCCCGCCCCCGTGCGGCGCAGCCAGCTGCTGATGGGAACGACGCTCACGCTGACGCTCGACGCAACCGCCGACGAGCACAGCGAAGCCGCGCTGCAGGCAGCCTTCGACGAGGTGCGGCGCCTCGAGGGCCTGCTCTCGGACTGGGATCCGCAGAGCGAGCTCAGCCGGCTCGGCCGCGCCGGCGCAGCCCAGCTCGGCCCCGAGCTCGAGGACGTGCTCGGCCGTTCGCTCGAGATCGCCGAGCGCAGCCAGGGCGCTTTCGACCCGAGCGTCGGCGCGCTCGTGTCGCTCTGGCGTGGCGCGCGCAGCGTCCCCGGTGCGGACGAGCGCGTGCGCGCGCTCGCGAGCGTCGGCTGGCGCACGATCGAACTCGACCGCACGACGCACCACGTGCGACTCCACACGCGCGGGACGGCACTCGATCTCGGCGGCATCGGCAAGGGCTTCGCGCTCGACCGCGCGGCGCGCATCCTGCGCGCACACGCCTGCCCGCGCGCGCTGCTGGACTTCGGCGGTCAGCTGCTCGCGCTCGACGCGCCGCAGGGCCGCAAGGGCTGGCCGGTCGCCGTGCGCGACCCGCGCGGCGGCGAGCGGCCGCTGTTCGAGCTCGAATTGTGCTCGGCCTCGCTCGCGACGACCTCCGACGAGCAGCGCGGCCTCGTGATCGAGGGCCAGCGCTTCTCGCACGTGATCGATCCGCGCAGCGGTCTTCCGGTCGAGGGCCGGCTCGCGGCCTGTGTGCTCGCGCCGGACGCGACGAGTGCTGACGCATGGTCGACGGCGCTCTTCGTGCTCGGCTCCGCCTCCGGGATCCCGCTCGCCGAGCGCGAGGGACTCGCCGCGCGGGTCGAGGAGGCCGACGCAAGCGTGCACGAGACGGCGGCGATGACGCGCGCGCGCACAGGAGAGAAGCCGTGAGGGAGTTCCTCGGACCGGCCAACCGCGGCCTGGCCACGCTCCAGCCCTCGACGCGCTTCACGCTCGGGCTGCTGCTCGTCTTCGCGCTCGCGAGCTACGCCGTGATGGCAGCGCTGGGTCTCTCGCGCTCGGGGCTCGGGCCGGACTCGATCGCGACCTACTACGGCGGTGCTGTGAGCGGCGAGGGCAAGTCGACCGGCGAGTTGCTCGAGCTGACGCACTTCCACCTGTTCGCGATGCCGCTCTTCCTGTTCGTGCTCGGCCACGTGTTCCTGCTCTGCGGCACGTGGAGCCCCAAGCTGCGACGCGCGATCGTGCTGGCGGCCTTCGCGGGTGCCGCCTGCGACCTGTGCGCACCCTGGCTCGTGATCCACGTCTCCCCGCTGTGCGCCTGGGTCAAGATCGCAGGGCGCGCACTGCTCGCGCCGGCATTGCTCGCGCTGACGCTCGTGCCGCTGTGGGAGATCACGCGCGCAGCGGTGGCGCGGCGCTAGGAGCGGCGGCGCAGCCCGAGCACGCGCTCGACGCCCCAGCCGATGCGATGCCAGCCCAGCTGCTGGCGGTGGCCCTCGAGCAGCGCGCGAGCGAGCCGGCGGCGCTCCGCGGAGCGCGGCTCGTAGCCCGCCAGGAACGCGAGGAAGTCGCGCGGCGCGAGCGCGCGAGTTCCGCGCTCCTCGCGGCGCAGCACGAAGCGCAGAAGCCGGCGCAGGTTGCGCTCGCGGGCCTGGGGCGGGAGCTGTTCGAGGAGCAGCGAGCGGTCGAGGTCGAGCACGACGAAGCGCGCACCCGCCTGGGTCTCGCGCACGAGCAGGTTCTTCGTCGTCAGGTCGACGTGGTACAGCCCCGCGTCGTGCAGCGCGCGCACGAAGGCGCCCGCGCCGCGCAGGAGCTCCGTCATCTCCCTCGGACGCGCGGCGCCCGCGCGCAGCTCGACGAGCAGGCTCTCCAGATCGCGCGCGCCCTCGACGCGCACGCTCAAGAGGTCCAGGAACCAGCCGCCGCCGGCCGCGGCGCGCGCGCGCGCGCCGACCACGAGCGCGGTCGAGAGCCCACGCGCCTCGAGTGCGCAGGCGAGCGCGAGTTCGTGGAAGGGCCGCGCCGGATCGCGGAAGCGCGAGCCGGTGATCGCGCGCAGCAGGCCGCCGTGCGAGAAGCGCCGCAGGAGCAGCGTGCCGCGCGGACTCTCGAGCTCCTCGAGCGGCTTGCGCCCCGAGAGCGCACTCGTGCGCCAGCGCGGCTCGCGCTCGGGGCCGTAGCCCTCGCGCTCGAGCAGCTCGATCCAATCGCGCCTGCGCACGCAGACCGAGCGCTCGCCGCGTGCGATCTCATACTCCGCCGGCAGCGGCGGGAGCTCGGGGAGCGCCGGCATGTGTCCTGCGCTCCCCTGCGGGTCAGAGGCCTGCGCCGAAGGAGTCGTCGCCGGCCGGCTCGCGGCGGGCGGGCCTGGGCGCGGGCTTGGGGGCCTCGACGCGCGGCGCCGGGGGCGGCGGCGGCGGGGCGGAACGGCGTTCCTCGGCGACGACACCCGATCCGAAGCCGCCAGCGGGGGCGGCAGCCGGACGCGGGCGCTCTTCGCGCGGGCGCTCTTCGCGCGGACGGTCCTCACGCGGACGGTCCTCGCGCGGACGATCCTCACGGGGTCGATCCGAGCGCGGGTGCTCGTCACGACGCTGCCAGCCGCCCTCGCGGTCGGGCGGCGGCCCGCGGTGCTCGTCGCGGCGCGGCGGACGGTCGTGGCGCGGCGGGCGATCGCCCTGCGGTGCGCGGCCGCGGTCGTCGCGGAAGCCGCCGCGATCTCCGCGATCGCCGCGCAAACCTCCCTGTCCACCGCCACCGGCGTGGGCCGGCCGCGGTGCGCCACCATGGCGCGGCCGCTCGTCGCGGCCGTGGCTCGGGCGCGGACGCTCCTCGCGCGGCGGCGGAGCCCCGCGGTCGAAGCGCTCGTAGGCGGAGGGTGCACGCTCGGGTGCACGCTCGGGTGCACGCTCAGTCGGCGCGTCGGATTGCGGGCGCGGACGGTCGTCGGAGAACTCGCGTCCGCGACCGCGGCCACCGCGGCGTCCGCGGCGGCGGCGCGGCGGGCCGTCGCCGTCCGGGCGCGGTGCGTGCTCGCCGGCGGGCGGAGCCTCGCCCTCGACGGCAGGTTCCTCTTCGGATCCCTCCCAAGTGGGAGCTTCCTCGTGCGGCGCTTCCTCGCGCGGCGCGCGCGCGGGTCCGTCGACCTCGCTGATCTCGAGGTAGTGCGTCGGGATCGGGTCGGAGAGGAACAGCGACTTGCGGTCGTAGAAGTTGATGCCCTCTTCCCACGCGTCCATCGCGTGCACTTGTACGAGGACCGCGTCCTCGGAGGTGCGCGAGGCCGTGTCGATCGCATCCTCCGCCGTCAGCGCGAGGTGCAGGAAGCGCCGGCGGCCAGGCCGCAGGCCGAAGCGCTCGGCGCGCTCCGCGTCCTGACGCGAGACACCCACGTAGAGCCGTTCGGGCGGCTGCGAGGGTTCGCCGGGCTGGACCTCGATCGAATGACCGTAGAGCGCGCGGATCATCCCGCGGTCGATCTCGTAGCGCTGTCGGTCGCCGGAGCTGACGGCGTCATGGACGTCGTCCTCGCTCACAGGCTCGCCGAGGCGCTCGTTGAGCGCGCGCACGACTTCGCGCAGGTCGGCCCAACCAAATTCGTCGAGTTCGAGGTCGAATTGCTCCGGCTGGTGGCGGAGCATGTACGCGAGCGACCGTGTGATGCGCTCGATCAGGGCAGGGTGCGTCATGGGAGGGCTGCAGGTCGATCCCGTTTGGGGAGGCCCGGAATGGAATGGCCATCCCCTCGCCGAATCGGCGCCTCCGCTGGGGGCGATGCCGGGCGCGGGGAACTGGAGCGCCGATTCTAGAGACGGGCGGCCGCCATTCCAAGCACGGCGGGCCGCTCCCCCTCAGGCGCTCTGATGCCGGATCACCACCCGGCGCTCGGGGGCCGGGGGGGCCAGGCTGTCGGCCCGGACCGCAAAGCCCTGGCCGATCAGCTCGGAGACGAAGCTGCCCCCGCCCCACATCTCCACCCACAACTCCTCGCCCGAGGAGGGATCGGTCCACGAGAGCAGGACCGGACGGTCGGGTCCGGCACCTGTGCCGGCCGCGTCTTCCGCGCTGCTCCACATCTCGAAAAGTTCCATGGGGACCACCTCTCTTCCTCGCTCTCCGCTGCCCTTTGTCGCCGGTGGGGCGCATTTCCTTCGCGAAGCTCCACCAAAAAGGCGCGCTCCCGTACGCGGGACCCCGTCTACGCGAGGGAAGCAGTGCGCATTTCGAGCTTTTCTTACGCCCGGGGATTCAGCGCGAGACGGAGAGCGCGGGCCTGTCGTAGTCCGCGGGGATCGGAACGCCGAGCAGCGCGAGCGCGGTGGGCGCGACGTCGAGCAAATCGAGTCCCTGGGCCCCGATCTCGACCTTCCGATTGGAGAAGAACACGCCGCGAACGAGGTCCTCGCTGACCGAGACGTGGTCGCCCGACCAGTTGGATTTGTTGTCGCTGAACACGGGAGCAACACGGGTCTTGCCCTCGTCGTCCGTGACGAGCTTCAGGTTCCCGAGCGTCGTCGACCAGCTCACGCGCCAGCCGGCCTCGAAGCCGACCATCAGGTCGCACTCGTTCTCGAGGTACGGCCCCTTGTGGATCTGCGCCATGCGCTTCACCGAGCGCACGGCCTTGTGGCCGTCGTCCTCGGTCGCGAGCAGGTCCTTCGTCAGGCGCTCGAGCAGCGCGGGCACGTCGGCCTCGGGCACGATGCCGTTCGCCTCGCGGCCGGCCTGGTTCACGAAGATCATGCCCAGGCCCATCGCGTAGGCCTTGGTCTTCGACCAGTCGACGAAACGCGGAAAGCCGCTGCTCGCGGGCGAGAGGCCGGGCTGCAGCGCCAGGTAGCCGTGCTCGGCGAGCCAGTTGTTGAGGTGGCACTGGCGCCGGAAACTCTGGAAGCCGTGGTCGGAGCACACGAGCAGCACGTCCTCGGGACGCAGTTTCGCGAGCGCCTCCCCCACGAGGCGGTCCATCGAGCGGTAGCTGGCCTCGATCGCCATCGAGAAGGGAATCTCCTCGCCGAAGAAGCGGATCGTCTCCGCCGCCGCGGCCGCGTCGTAGAGCGGGTGCGTCGGGTCGGCGTACTGGTAGCACATGTGCTGCACGCGGTCGGGCGTGCTCTCGACGTCGACGAGCAGCTTCCAGTCGCGACGGTCGAGTGCGGCGAGCAGCAGCTTGTTGCGGCAAGTCTGCGTGAACTCGATGTCCTCGAGGAAGGTGCGCGTGTCGAGCTCGCCGTCCTTGAAGCCGTGCGTCAGGCACGACCAGCCGACGGTCTCGTAGTCGCTGTGGATCGCGGTCGCGAGCTCGCCCGCGAAGGCCGGCGGCTGGCTGATCGGCTGGTAGAAAGCCGGGTGGTTGGGATCGAAGTGCAGGAAGTCCACCACCAGCTCGAGCGGCTCGGCGAGCTTGCGCAGCTTGGCGCGCGTGACCGTGTGCACCTGGAACAGCGGACTGCCGTCGAAGCGCGGGTGGTACCAGTCCGACCACTGGCCCTCGGCGAGCGTCTGCTTCTCCTCGCCGATCTTGACCTCGAGCTTGTCCGTGCCGACGCGTGTCAGCGTGAGCGGCACGAAGAGCCGGTACTCATCGCTCTCGCCGCTGAAGCGCGTGTTGCGGATGTCGCGCAGCTCGGCTTCCTTGTCGCGCTTCGCACGCTGCAACTCGCGCTCGCGCTCGCTCGAGAGGCCCGCGGCCCCGAGCTCGCCCTCGAGCGCGGCGATATCGGTCTGCAGGTGCTCCCAGCGCAGCACGTCGTTCGGTCCGTAGAGGAAGGTGTCGATATGGCCGTCGCGCTCGGTCACCTTGAAGACGCGGCCGCCGCTGCCGGTGTCGCGCCGCTGCGGCGCGCTGGCGAAGGCCTGCTCGTCGTCCTGCGTCGTGTACAGGCACCAGCTGCCGTAGTCGCCGCGCGCGTCGGGCACGCCCAGGCCCGAGAGCACCTTCGCGCCGGGGACCTCGGGGCGGTCCCAGGCCATCGCGCCGTCGATCACGACGCTCGGGACCCCCGCGTGCGCGGCGGTCTCCCAGAATCCGCCGGCCTTGGTCGAGTTGGCCCAGATGTCCTCGATCGAGCGCGGCAGCGCGCGCGAGGCGCTGAACCCACCCCACGCCCCCGCGGCACCGAGCAGCAGCGCGAGAGCGAGCGCGAGCCACCAGGACAAGCGCAGGATCAAGAGCAGCACGAGCACGAACACGAGCGCGGTCGCGACACCCAGGATCCAGGCCGCCGACATCGGCGTGCGCGAGACGAGGAAGCGCTGCCAGAAGCTGAGCTGCATGTCCTTCGTCGCGCGCGCCTCGTTGGTGTAGAAGCCGGTCTCGGGCTTGGGCTCGCCGCTCGCGTCGAAGCCGCGGTTGACGAAGCCGCTGACGCCGGTCTTCGCAGGATTGCGGCCGCTGTTGAGCGAGGCCCAGGAGACCGGCGACTCGGCCGGCGTGGTCGTGCCCAGCGGCGCATAGGTCCCCTGTTCGCGCAGCTTGGCGAGGTTCGGCAGCAGGCCCGCGTCCATCATGCGCTCGGCCGTGGTCGAATCAGCGCCGTCGAAGCCGAGCACCACGACGCGCCCGGGCGCCTCGCCGCCGGGGGTCGCGCCCAGGACTCCGCCGAGGAGCAGAAGGATCGCGCACAGCACGCCAGCGAGGCCGCGGAGGACGTGGTTCATCGTCGAAGTTGTCGGGAAACGGGTCTCGTGGATAGGATCGCGCCCCCGCACATGCCGCACACGGTCCGCGAATCGCTGGATGGGACCCGAAGGTAGTGGAGACCGGACCGGACAGTCAATGCGCGCCGCCACGCTGACCCTGCTCGTGCTCCTGGGACTGGGTGTCCTGGGCTTGTGGCTCTTCGTGCCCGCGAAGACGGCTCCGCCCCCCGAACCCCCGGTGTCCAAGACCGACGCGCTCGTCGTCCCCGGAGAGCAGCTGATCGAGACCCGGTCCGTGGGTTCGCAGGCCCGCGAACGCGAACACGCCGACCCCGCGCGCATCGCCGCGGCCTACTCCTTCGACGGCAAGGGCCGCATCCGGGGCCACATCGGCGAGCGCGACGGCGTCGTCTTCCCGCGCGAGTGGGACCTCGTGATCGAACCGCACCCTTATCTGCAGGGCCGCGAGCGCGCCGAGTCGCGCCGCATCCGCTTCCGCGCGGGCGAGCGCGATTTTGTGGCCGAGGAGTTGCCGCTCGGCGGCTACCTCGTGCGCGCCGAAGCGGCGGCGCTCAACAGCAGCGGCGCCGACGTGTTGCTCGTCAAGGGCTCCTCCGACCAGTTCGTCGAACTCGCCTTCTCGCCTTCGGGTTGGCTCGACGGCAGCGTGATCGACGCCAAGGGCCTGCCCGTCGCCGACGTCGAGGTGCGCCTGGTCGCTGTGCCGGGCAAGCAGACGCTCTCGACGCGCACCGACCCCGCCGGCGCGTACCAGTTCCGCACGCTGCTCGACGGCGACTACGAGATCAGCTTCCTGATCGGCGGCACGGCGCTCGACAAGCCGCGCCTGGTGACCTTCCGCGCGCCGCGGTTGAGCTTCCCCGCCGAGCAGCTCCCGCCGGCGGGCTCGCTCGAGGTGCACGTCGTCGACCTGCTCGGCAAGCCCGCCGCGAACGTGCGCGTGACCGGCTACTGCAAGCCCAAGGGCAGCCTCGACCTGCGCACCGACGACGAGGGTGTGGCCCGCTTGCCCTGTGCGCTGCCTGGATTCTGGCAGATCAAGGCCTTCGAGGAAGGCGAGAACCTGCGCGCCAGCGCGGACGTCGACGTGCTGGTCGACGAGACTGCGCGCGTCTCGCTGCGCCTCGCGCGCTGAGGGCCCGCGAACGGTGCGGACCTTTCGCGCTCGCACGCGATGCGGCATATTGGACGAGAATGCGACGCTGGACCCTGGGGCTGCTGCTGCTCGTCACCGCGCTCTCGCTCGCGTTGCGCCTGGGGGCGATCTCGCGCCTGCTCCCGGTGATCCCCGAGCCGGATGCGAGCTCGGTCTGGACCTACCGCGAGATGTGCGGCGAGCCGATCGGCGAAGAACTGCACAAGCTGCACTACGGCGTGTACCCGCTGCTCCCGCCCTGGGTGCTCGCGGCACTCCTCGACCACGCTGCGCTGCTCCCGGCGGCGCAGGACGCGCCGCTCGCCGAGCACCTGCAGGCCGCCTCGGCGGCCTACCTGCACCTGCGCTGGCTCTTCGGAATCCTCTCGGCGCTGCTCGTGCCGGTCGTCTATGGCGTGGCGCGGCGCTTGTGGACGGAGGGCTGGGCGCTGCTCTGCGCGGCACTGGTCGCGTTCGCGTTGCTGCACGTCGCGCACTCCAGCGTGGCCAAGGCCCACGCGGCGGATGCGACCTTCGTGTGGCTCACGATCTGGCTCTCGCTGCGGATCTGCGCGGCGCCCTCGCTGGCGCTCGTCGCCTCGAGCACACTCTCGACCGCCTGTGCGATCGGGATGATGCAGACCGGTTTCTTCGCCGTGCCGCCCATGTTCGTCGCGGCGCTGTTCGCGAGCCGCGCGAACAGCGCGCGCGCGACGCGCGTCGCGGCCTGGCTCGCGCCCTTCGCGGCGATCGCCGGCGGGCTGTGCTTCGTGCCCGGCGGCGTGCACGTCGGCGCGAACGGTGTCACGATGGGCGGCCACGGGCACACGATCCTGTTCCACAACCTCGACGGCCGCGGGCTCGCGACCTGGATACGGATGTTCTGGGAGCACGATCCGGTGCTCGCCGTGCTCGCGGGCCTGGGCCTTTTCGCGCTGCTCGCCGGGCTGCGCGCGGCCTGGAAAGACCTGGCGGCGCGCGCGAGCTGGCTCGTCATCGGCGCCTTCGCGCTGCCGTACCTGACGGTGATCTCGCTCGACGAGCTCGTCGCGGACCGCTACCTGCTGCCGGTCTACCCGCTCTTCGCGCTGCTCGCGACGCTGGCACTGCGCACGCTGCTGGCGCGTGTCGCCGACGTGCGCCTGCAGGTGCTTGCCGCCCTCGCGGTGCTGGCGCTGCCGGCCTGGGTGGCGCTGCACTACACCTGGATCGGGAGGCAGCCCTCGACGCTGGAGCAGCTCGCGCGCTTCGTCGAAACCCGGCCCGGCGCCGAGTCCGCCAAGTTCCTGCTCTCCCCCGCGCTCGCGCCGCCACTCTTCCCGACGCAGGACTCGCTCGCGCGCCAGATCGCGACCTCGACCGGCCGTTCGCAGCCCTGGTTCTACTACCTCGCCAAGCTCGCACGCGTGCCCGCGAGCGCGCCCGCCTACGCGCTCGAGACGATGCCCAAGCAGCTCTTCGTGCGCACGCCCTCGGCGGGCGAGGTGCAGGCCTACTTCGACGAGCAAAAGCCCGACTGGATCGTGATGGAGGTCTCCGCCCGCGTCCTGGCTTTTCCCGGCGCGCGCGCGGTGCTCGAGGTCCTGCGCGCGCAGGGCCAGCGCCTGCTGGTGCTCTCGGGGGAACACGGCGAACACCCGGGTGAGGTCCCGATCGACTACCAGGCCGCGCGCGACCTGGAGCGGCGCGTGCTCGCCGCGAACGCCCTCGGGCCGCAGCTCGAGATCTACCGCTGGCCCGCGCACTAGCTCGCGCCATGGCGCTCGCGCGCCGCGGCCCTAGAATGCACTCGTGCTCAGCGCCCGACTGCCGCTCGTGCTCGTCGTCCTCGCGCTCGCGGGCGGCGACGTCGCGCACCAGGTGAAGGACGAGCTGCCGGCCGATTTCGGCGCCGCGCAGCCCTTCGGTCTGGCGCGCGAAGTGCGCCCGCGCGATGAGGCGCGCGCCGCGCTCGGACGAAAGCTCTTCTTCGATCCGCGCCTCTCGCGCGATGGCAGCGTGAGCTGTGCCTCCTGCCACCTGCCCGAGCACGGCTTCGCCGATCCGCGCGCGCACTCGGTCGGCGTCGAGGGCCGCACGACGCCGCGCAACGCGCCGAGCCTCCTGAACCGCGCGCTGGGCAAGAGCTTCTTCTGGGACGGCCGTATCGAGACGCTCGAGCAGCAGGTGCTCCAGCCGATCGAGAACGAGAACGAGATGGGCAACCCCGTCGAGGAAGCGCTCGCACGCATCGGCGGCGGCCTCTCGCGCGACGAGCTCGGCGCCGCGCTGGCGGAGTTCGTGCGCGGCATGTGGATCGGCGACAGCCCCGTCGACCGCTTCCAGGGCGGCGAGTTCTCCGCGCTGGGCGTCGAGGAGCGCCTGGGCCTGTGGGTCTACGAGAGCAAGGGCCGCTGCTGGCGCTGCCACTCGGGCCCGAACTTCAGCGACGAGGATTTCCACGACACCGGCGTCGGCGTGCGCGAGGGAGAGGCCGAGGAAGGCCGCATGCACGTCACGCACGACGAGCGCGACCGCGGCCGCTTCAAGACGCCCACGCTGCGCGGCGTCGCGCTCAGCGCGCCCTACATGCACGACGGCAGCCAGGCGACGCTCGAGGACGTGGTCGCCTTCTACAAGCGCGGCGGCAACGCGAATCCTGGACTCGACACCGCGCTCGAAGGCATCGAGATCACCGACGAGGACGCCAGGAACCTGGTCGCCTTCCTGAAGGCCCTCTCGCGCACGGCCGAGGGCGAGCGCACCGGAAGGTGATCCCGCGCGCTTTTTCCTGAACCGATTCGGGGCCGTGCGACCATGGACGGGCAGATGGACGCCCGTGACCAGATCCCCGAGGAGCTCCTGCGCGAGACCGACGCCCTGCGCCGGGTCGCGCGCGGCATCCTCTTCGAGCCCGCGCTGGCCGAGGACGCGGTGCAGGAGGCCTGGCTGGCGGCGCTGCGATCGCAGAAGCGCGAGGCGCACAGCGGCGGCTGGCTGACCGAGGCCGTGCGGCGCATCGCGCGCGGCATGCGCCGCCAGGATTCGCGCCGCACACGCCGCGAGCACACGGTGGCGCGGAACGAAGCGCAACCCTCGGCCGCCGACAGCGCGGCGCGTGTGGAGCTCCTACGCGGCCTGCTCGACGCGCTCGAGTCGCTCGAGGAACCGTATCGCACGGCCGTGCAGCTGCGCCTGCTCGAAGACCTGCAGCCGCGCGCGATCGCCGAGCGTCTCGGCGTGCCGGTCGAGACGGCGCGCACGCGCGTGAAGCGCGGCATCGAGAAGCTGCGCGCGCAGCTCGACGCAGAGAACGCCCAGCGCCGCGGCGAATTCCTCGCCGCGCTCGCGCCGCTCGCGCTGCCCGGCGGCTGGAAGCTCGGAGTGGGAGCGTACGCAGGTTCGAAGGCGATTCTAGGAGGAGTGATGAGTGCGCAAGTGAAGCTCGCGAGTGCCGCCGCCGTCGTGCTGCTGGTCGCCGGACTGCTCTGGACGCATCCCTGGAGAGCGAGCGTACCCGAGGTCGAACACGCGCAGGCTGCGGCGCAGCCGGTCTCCGCAACAGCGGTCGCGGAGAATCAAGCAGCTAGCGCGCAGGTTGAAACGCCGGCCGCCAGTCCGACGACCGCGGCCACCGAACGGCGCGTGCTGGACGCGAATCCGTCGGCCTGGATCGTGCGCGGTCACACGAAGCTCGATCACGAACGGCCCTTCCCTGGCGCGGAGATACAGATCGAAGTCGTCGCGGGATACGAAGGTCCGGGCGACGTCCTGCGCACGGAGACGGTCCACGCGGACAATGCGGGCAACTTTGCCGTGGCACTGGCGCAGCCGGACCGCGCCGTGCGCATCGGCCTGCGCGGGAAGATGCCCGGATACCTGTGCTACCGCAACGAGCAACTAGTCCTGCGCGGTGCGGCCGCGCCGCAGGAGTTGCAAGTCGGCTTCCTGACGCTCGACCTGCGCCTCGCGGGGCGCGTCCTCGACCTGCAGGGCGCACCCATCAGCGGCGCGCACGTCAGCGGGCCGGGCTCCAGAACCGTCGACACCGATGCGGAGGGCCGGTTCGAGATCGAGGGCGCCTCGGCACAGCGCAGTGCGCGCCTCGACGCCTGGGCCGACGGATTCTCGGAGGGCCGCACCTCGGTCAGCATCGGCGCGTCCGGCCGGATCGAGAACATCGAGCTGCGCCTCGCGCCCGGCCTCGTGCTGCAAGGCCGCGTCGTGGACGAAGCCGGACTCGGCATCGCCGACGCGCGCGTGCGCTGCTTCCCGCTCGGGCACGCCGAGACAACCACGGCGCGCGACGGCAACTTCACGCTCAAGGGCCTGCCCAGCACGCCGGCTTGGCTCAGCCTCGGGGCCTCGGCTCCAGGCTACGGGGCGCAGCGCCAGGAGCTGCGCGAAGGCCACATTCCGACCGAGCCCATCGTGCTCACGCTTGCGAAAGCGATCGAGCTCACAGGGCAGGTCCAGGACGAGTCCGGCCAGCCGCTGCCCGGCGCCGCGCTCTACACCGGCAGCTCGCGCTACGACATGGACGCGCTGCGCGCGATTGCCGGCGACGAGGGCCGCTTCGTGATCCACGACGTGCCGCGCTCGACACGCGAACTGCACGCCGAGCGCAGCGGCTTCGCACCCGGCGAGCGCGCGCTCGTGATCCCTGAGCGCGGGCTCTTCGCACCCGTGCGCATCGCACTCGGCCACGGCCTGGCCCTCTCCGGGATCGCGGTCGACGCGCAGCAGACGCCCATCCCGGGCCTGCGCGTCTCGGTGCTGCACGTGCGCGAGCACGAGTACATCGAGGGAATCGAGACCAAGACGGGCCCCGAGGGCCGCTTTGCGCTCACCAACCTGCCCAAGTCCGACGATCTCGGGATCGAGCTCTTCGGCACGGGCTTCGTGCGCCGCTTGGTCGCCATCGACCCTGCTGTGCAGGGCGAGGTGCGCGTCGTGATGGCGCGCTCCGCCGGGCTCGCCGGTCGCGTCGTCGATGCGGCGAACGGCAAGCCGGTCACGTCCTTCCGCGTGCGTCTCGTGCGCGGCGAGGCTCGAGAGGGAGAGCCGCTGCTCAGCGGCTACGAATCGAGCTGGATCGAAGAGGGCCGCGAGTTCCAGGATCCCGACGGCCGCTGGAGCACGAAGGGCGAGGACCTCGCGCCCGAACAGGTCGCGGGCATCGAGATCCGCGCGAGCGGCTACGCGCCCTTCATCGTCGGACGCGCGCTCACCACGACCAGCCCCGAGACGAACCCGATCGAGACCGCGCTCAGCGCCGGCGCGAGCCTCCACGGACGGGTCGTCGACAAGCGCGCGGGCACGCCCATCGCCGGTGCGCTCGTGCGTCGCTTTACTGGGCGCGATGGGCGCGGCCCCTGGGAACCGCGCGAGAGCGATGCGCGCGAGCAGACGCTGACCGACTCGAACGGCGCATTCCGCTTCGAGGGGCTCGCGGCGGGCAAGCTCTCGCTGGCCGTCGACGCCGCGGGTTTCGCGCCGCTGCTCGAGGGCCCCTTCGAGCCCGGTGCGAGCGAGCCCACCCTCGAGCTCGTCGCGGGCGCGACCTTGCGCGGCGTGCTGAAGGATGGGGAAGGACGGACTCAGGCGCACGCGACGATCAGCGTCTCCGCCATGGGCGGATCGATGGGCAGCCTCTACCGCTACTGGACGCTCGAGACGGATGCCGAAGGCCGCTTCGAGCTGCGCGACCTGATGCTGGCGCAGTACGGGATCTCGCAGGAGCTGCGTGTCGAGAACACGTTCGTACACGACCTCACGCAGCAGGTCGTGATCAGCGAAGCGCGCGCCTACGAGGTCGAGCTCAAGCCGCTCGGCAAGTGCAGCCTCATCGGGACGATCGAAATCCACGGTGCGCCGGCAGCGCTGCTCACGATCCAGGCCTGGCCCGCGGGCGGCGGCGCGAGTGTTGGTCGCGGCACGCTCGCGCGCGACGGGCAATTCACGCTCGAAGGACTCGAACCGGGGCACTGGCGCATCCAGGTCTGGGAGCCCGGATCACCGCAGCACGCGCGGCAGGCAAGCGCGGAGGTCGACGTCGCCGTCGGCCATGTTACGACGCTCACGATCGGGTTGGTCGAGCGCTAGCGCGCCAGTGCCTGGTCGAAGTCCGCGACCAGGTCCGCGAGGTCTTCCACCCCCACCGAGACGCGTACGAATCCGGGCGGCATACCCGCCTCGGCGCGTTGCGCGGGCGTGAAGCGCGCGTGCGAGGTGTTGAAGGGCAGCGAGACGAGTGTCTCGACGCCGCCCAGCGAGCTCGCCTCGAGCGCCAATTCGAGCGCGCGCACGCAGCGCAACGCGGCCTCGTCGCCGCCTTTCACGACGAAGGAGAGCATGCCGCCGAAATCCGGGAGCACCCTCTTCGCGGTGGCGTGCGAGCGGTGCGCGGCGAGCGAGGGGTGCAGCACCTGCGCGACCTTGGGATGCGCCGCGAGATGCCGCGCGAGAGCACTCGCGTTGGCGCAGTGCGCGCGCATGCGCAGCGGCAGCGTCTTCAGGCCGCGCTCGAGCAGCGCGGCCGAATGCGGATCCAGACAGCCGCCCGCGAGCTGCAGCCAGCGGTACACGCCGCGCAGGTCCTCCTCGCGTCCCGCGACGACGCCCGCGGTGAGGTCCGAGTGGCCGCCCAGGTATTTGGTCGCCGAGTGGATCACGAGGTCGACGCCGAACTCGGCCGGCCGCTGCAGCGCGGGCGAGGCGAAGGTCGCATCCACGAGCATGCGCGCGCCGACCGCGTGCGCGTCGCTCGCGATCGCCGGCAGGTCGGCGACGTGCAGCGTCGGGTTCGAGACGCTCTCGCAGTACACGACCTGCGGCTTGTGCTGCGCGAGCGCTTCCTTGCGCGCCTTGGGATCGTCGAGGTCCACGAGCGTGGTGCGGATGCCGTAGGGCGCGAGCACGTTCACCATCAGGTCCCAGGTCGAGCCGTAGAGCTCGCGGTGGGCGACGATTCCGCCACCGCGCGGCAGGCAAGCGAGCAGTGCGGCGTGGATCGCGGCCATGCCCGAGGCGAAGACCAACGCGTGCTCTGTGCCCTCCAGTGAGGCGAGGCGTTCCTGCACGACGTCCAGCGTCGGATTGCCCAGGCGCGTGTAGATCAGCGCCTCGTCCGCACGCCCTGCGAGCATGTGTGCGTAGGAGGCGTCGTCGAGCAGGAAGGTCGTGCTCGTGACGAGCGGCGCGACGACGGCCGGGCTCGCGGGCGAGGCGCGGTAGCCTGCGTGGATGCAACGCGTGGCGAACTTCCGTTCGGATGTGCTCATGCGTGCATGGTAGGAATCCGCCGTTGCGGCCCCTAGACTGCGCCGCTTCATGCCCTCAGAACACCTCCTGGACTTCGAGAAAACCGACCTCTCGCACGTGGTCGCGACGCGCGAGGACATCCTGAAGCAGATCAAGCAGCGCGGACGCTTCGCGCTGCTCGAGGGGATCCTGGATCACGGTGCGGAGTCGCAGGTGATCGTCGGCTTCAAGGACATCCGCGCGGACGACTGGTGGGCGCAGGACCACATCCCCGGCCGGCCGATTTTCCCGGGCGCCCTGATGGTCGAGGCCGCGGCGCAGCTCGCGACCTACGACTACCTCGTGCGCAATCCGCCCCAGGAGGAGATCTTCCTGGGCTTCGGCGGACTCGACGCGGTGCGCTTTCGCAGCGTGATCGAGCCCGGCGTGCGTATGGTCTTCGCCTGCAAGGCGCTGCGCGTGCGCACGCGCATGTTCACCTACGCCGCGCAGGGCTTCGTGGATCGCAACCTTGTCTTCGAGGCCGAGATCATGGGCCTGATCGTCTGAGCGCGCGCGCTCACGGCCCCATCACGGCCTGCAGGCCGTTCGAGAACGCGTAGCCCTGCACTTGCGAGGGATCGACGACCAGCGCCTGGAAGTAGAGCGACTGATCGATCAGCGCGAAGTCGTTCGGGAAGCGGAAGCGCACGCTGCCGTGGCCGCTCGCGTCCAGGTGCAGGCGCGTGAAGTTCTGGATGTTCGCAAGCAGCAGCTTCCCGCCGAAGAGCGGCTGCGCGCCCGGGCTCGCCGACCACAGCACCCAGCCCCAGCGCTCGGCCGCCTGTGTCGACTGCACGTCGAGCGCGACCTGCTGGCCGATCTGCGGCAGCTGCGCCGAGTTGAGAGCGAGCACGTGCGGCGGCGGCAGCACCTGCCCCCAGCTCGACCAGACTGGCCCGAATCCCGCCGGAATCGCGTAGTCCCAGATGCCGCGCCCGTAGGTGCCAAAGCGCATCGTCTGGCCGTAGTCCACCGACTCGACCGACCAGTAGACCGTCATCGGGCTGCCCAGTTGCGAGAGCGCGTGCCAGGTGTTGCTCACGCGCTCCCAATGCCAGGGCCCGCTCTCGGTCGCCGCGTACAGATCGCCGCTGCCGTTCTCCGCGTAGGCGAGGTCGTAGACCATCGTCTGCGGCAGACCGCTGCCGAGCGCGCTCCAGGTGCTGCCGCCGTCGGTCGTGCGCCACACGCCGTTCGTGCCGTAGCCCGAACCGCCGACGGCCGCCTCGAGCGGCTGCGTGGGATGCACCGCGAGGCTGTTGCCGTAGAAGTAGTGCGAGCTCGGTCCGCTCGAACTCGACTGCGTCCAGTTCGTGCCGTGGTTCGAGGAAGAGAAGAGCTTGCCGACATTGTTGACCGCGTAGCAGCGCTGCGCGTTCGAGGGTGCGAAGGCGAGCGCGGAGAGGTAGCTGCCGCCCGAGGCGAGGAAGTTGAAGCCCGTGTGCTGCACGTAGTTCCAGGTCGGGCCGCTGACGCGCGTGTAGCGCCAGAGCTGGTCGCCGAGGAAGAAGAAGCTCGCAGGATCGAGCGGATCCGCGACCACCGGCGGGAGCCAGAGGTGGTTCGAGCCCGCAGGGAAGTCGAGGAAGGGCGAGAGCAGTTGCGGGTTCGTCTCGCCCTGCTGCACGAGGATGAAGCCCGGGTAGGTGCAGTACACCAGCCCGTGCGTGCCGTCCGACGAGGTCAGGTGGCCGTAGTCGCCGCTGATCAGCTGCGCGAAGTCGGTCGAGGGACCGCCGCTTCCGCTCGACCAGGCTCCGCGCTGGTAACCCTGGTCCTGCGAGCCGGCGAGGATCAGCTGCGGTGACGTGCGCGAGGTGAGCGTCGAGTAGTACTGGCTGATGCCCAGGCCCCAGAGCGAGAGGTTGGTGACGCTCGTGCCGAGGTCGGGGCTGACGAACAGGCCGCCGTCGGTGCCGATGTACCAGCGTTCGTCGGAGATGCCCAGGTCGGTGATCGGCACGATGCGGATGCCGAAGCAGTCGGCGTGCAGTTTGTGCAGCGGGTTGCCGTAGTACTCGCCCCAGGTGTTGAAGCGCGTGAAGCTCGCGCCGCCGTTGGTCGTGCGCCAGACCTCGAGCCCGCCGTAGACGACGCGGTTGGGATCGAGGCTCGAGCAGTCGATCGACTCGTTGAAGTCGCTGATCGCGCTCGCGAAGGTGAAGCTCGCGCCGCCGTTGGACGAGCGGTAGAGCGACCACGCCCCGCCCGAGCGCAGCGCGGCGTAGAGCGTCGGCGCTCCGGCTTCGCAGCCGACGAGCAGCGCGCGGTCGGCCGAGGCGTCGATGGTCGCGCCGGCCGTGAAGCTCACGCCGCCGTTCACGGAGCTGTAAAGCCGCCCGTTGAGCACGAGATAGACGTTCGCAATCGCTCCCGCGCCCAGGCGCGGCACCCACATCCCGCCGGAGTAGGCGCTCGGCCCGCTCCAGCGCAGCTGGAAGCTGTGGCCGTGGTCGGTGGACGCGTACAGGCGCGGCAACCCGGTCGTGTTGCCGAAGACGAGCAGCGTGTGCTGCGCGTCGGCAAGCTGCGCGACGCCGCGCACGGCGTTGAGCGCGGGCAGTCCCGCCGGCGTCTCCCACACGTGTCCGTCGTCGCGCGAGACGTGCACCGAGCCGCCATCGGTCGCGACCAGCAGCAGGTCGGGATCTCCCGTGAATTCGCCCGGCGCGACCACGATGTGCTGCACACCGCCGAAGAGGTCGTCGGAGAGCGGCTCCCAGCCCGTGCCGTCCTGCTCGCCGCGCCACAATCCGCCGAGGTCGGTGCCCGCGTAGAGCTTGGAGCTCGAACCGCTCGCCGCGCCGAGCGCCGCGATGTGCACGCGCCCGGCCTGGTTGCGGCTGCCGACCTCGGTCCAGCGCTGCGTTTCGAGCAGCGGATGCAGCGCCATCTGCTGGCGCCGCGCGAGCTCGCGCTCCTGGTTCGCGCGCTCGATCGCGCGCCAGTCGACATCCCTCGGCGCGCGGTGCAACTCCTCGATGTAGCGCTCGCGCGCCTCGTGGCCGCGCTCTTCTTCCTCCTCGTCCATGCCCTCTTCGGTCGGACGCGGGTGCAGGCCTCCGGCGGGGTCGCGCCAGATCTCGAAGGTCTCGTGTTCGGCCGCGCAGGCGCCGAGCAGCAGCAGGCAGCTGAGGAACAGAGGGGTGCGCTTCACCCCATCAGCCTACACCGCTGCCGAAAGAGCGGGTCTCCGGCCGCTTCTCTTCTTCCTTGCCCTCGACGTCCAGAATCGCCGTCACGTCGAGCTCGACGCAGCGGCAGGGCACGCCCACGAGTTCGCTGAACGACGGTCGCGTCTGGCCGTTCTCGCCGTGGATCGCTTCCTTGACGTAGGTCCCGTGCTCCGTGCGCATGCGCACGCGCCAGTCGGGCGAATCGGGGATGGGTTCGATCGAGATGAACTCGATCCAGCGCTCGCGCGCCTTGTCCGCGCGGCGGTGCGCGACGCGCTGCGGCGTCTGCTGCACGACCGCCAGGCGCGTCCCGAGGAAGCTCTGCGCCTTCTCGAGGTCGATCGGCGCATCCGCCTGCACGCGCGCCTCGTACTCCTTGGCGTGCGGCGTCTCCTTGATCACGCGCACGCGCTCCTTCTCGGTCCAGTGCAGCCCGCGCAGCTCGAGCCGACCCTCGTTGCGGCGGTTGACCTCGGCCTCGAGCGCGGCGAGATCGACGTCGAGGATCTTGGGCGCGATCATCTCGAGCACGAAGGGCCGGCCCTCGCCCAGCATGCGCACGTCGACGTCCTCGCGGCCGGCGCCGTGGAACTTGTTCTTGCGCGTCTTGAAGAAAGCGCCAGCGACCCAGCCGACGAGTTCCTGCACGCTGTCGCGCGTCAGCTTGCCGAAGCCCTTGCACTGCTCGCAGCCGCGGCGGCGGCGCGGGTGGCCCTTGCAGGTCGGGCAGAAGAAGACCGTCTGCGGCAGGTCTCGGCAGAGCTTGCGGTAGCGCCCCTCGAGAAAGACCTTGGTCGAGGGGACGCTGTTCTGGAAAGACTCGCTCATGGCGGGACACCCCTCCAGGGGTGGGGAGCGGGGAGCTCCGTGGACGGCTTCGAACCTCGCCCGGGCGGGAGAGGGGCGAGAAGGATAGCGCCCGGTTGTGGCCGGGCAAGCATCGCGCTCCCTAGAATCCGGCAGCGTGCACCCGATCCTCTTCACCATCCCTGGTCTGGGCTTCCCCCTGCGTTCCTTCGGGCTGATGCTCGCGATCGGCTTCCTCGTCGGATCGTGGATCCTCGGCCGCCTCGCCGCGCGCTACGGCGACGATCCGAAGAACGACCCCGAGCGCATGTCGCGCATCACCTTCTGGGTGCTGGTCGGCGTCGTGCTCGGCGCGCGCATGCTCTACATCCTGGTGGAGATCGGCCAGGGCAGCGAGGTCGGCCACGAGTTCACGTCCAAGCCCTGGAAGATGCTCGCGGTCTGGGAGGGCGGCCTGGTGATGTACGGCGGCATGTTCGGCGCCTGCGCGCTCGGCATGTGGGCCGCCAAGCGCGAGAAGATGCGCGTCCTCGCCGCGCTCGACATGGGACTGGTCGCGGGCATGGTCGGCCTCTCGATCGGACGCGTGGGCTGCTTCCTCGTCGGCGACGACTACGGCAAAATCGTGCCGGAGAAGTACCAGAACCTGCCCTGGCCGATCACGCTGCACGTTCCGCAGAACCTGCCCGACGGCAGCCTCTTCGGTCCGGAGAACGCCGGCAAGGTGCTCTGGGCGACCGAGAACTGGATGAGCATGAAGGCGCTCTTGATCGCGTTCCTGGGCTGGCAGCTCTTGAAGCGCCGCCGCTACGCCGGACAGGTCGCGCTCGTGATCGTGCTGCTCTACGCGATCCTGCGCGGCACGATCGAGTTCTTCCGCGGTGACACGATCCGCGGCCTGTGGTTCGGCAATACGGTCTCGACCTCGCAGATCATCGGCATCGTGATGGCGCTCTTCAGCATCGCGCTGCTCGTGAAGTACCGCAACCAGCGCGACGAGCCGAGGCGCGCGTGAGCCCGCGGCGCAAGCGCGACGAGGGAACGTCGCTCTTCGCCGAGCCGGTCGAACCCGCGCGCCCCGCGCGCACGCCGCGCGTGGTCGCAGGCATCGACGAGGCGGGCCTGGGCCCGATGCTCGGGCCGCTCGCGCTGGGCTTCAGCGCCTTCCGCGCGGATGGGCACGTGCTCTGGCCCGCGCTCGAGGCGATCGCGACGCAGGAACTGCGCGAGGACGCCGAGAAATTCGTCGTCGCCGATTCGAAGATCGTCTTCTCGCGCGACGCGCGCGGCGAACGGCGCCTGGAGCGCACCGCGCTGGGCTTCCTCTCGCTCGCGGGCACGCTCGCGGCACCGACCAGCGGAGCGGAATTGTTCGAGAACTTGCCCGCCGACCTGCGGCCTGAGCGCGTCTGGAGCACAGAGCACTGGTTCGCGCACCTGCCCACCGAGCTGCCCTGGGCCAGCGCGCGCGCCGAGTTCGTGCAGTCCAGGCTCGCGCTCGCGCGCGCGCTCGAGCAGGCGGACGTCGAGCTGCTCGAGGCCGGCTTCCGCGCGCTGCCCGTGGGCGAGCTCAACCGCTCCTTCGAGCTCACGCAGTCCAAGAGCGGCACGCAGTGGGAGAAGACGCTGCCGATCCTCGCGCGCCTGTGGACGCGCCACGCGAGCGAGGGCCTCGATCTGCTCGTCGACCGCCAGGGCGGGCGCATGCGCTACAAGGCGCCGCTCGAGCAGGCCTTCCCGCGCGCGCGCGTGAGCGTCTCGAGCGAGTCCGAGCTCGTCTCGGAGTACCAGGTCGAGGAAATCGGCGGCCCGCGCTGGATGCGCGTGCGCTTCGCGGTGCAGGCCGAGAGCCTCTCGTTCCCGGTCGCGCTGGCCTCGTGCCTGGCGAAGTACGCGCGCGAGACCTGCATGCGCGCCTTCAACGCGAGCTTCGCGGCGCTCGCGCCCGAGCTCGTGCCGACCGCGGGCTACGTCACCGACGCGCGCCGCTGGCTCAAGGACGCCGAGCCGGCGCTGGCGAAGTCCGGGATCGAGCGCAGCGACCTCGTGCGCGGGCGCTGAGGCGAGCCTCAGCTCCTCGCGAGGAGCACGAGCAGCGCGAACAGCGCCGCCTCGCCCGCGACGACGGCGATCCTCTGCCACACCGGATGGAGCTCACAGAAGCGCATGGGAACCTCCACCCGACGCTTCCGAGGCCTCCTGGCGTCGCGCGGGGCACTTTTTCGCACCTTTCTCCCCGCGCGCGCGCCGTGCCCCTGGCGCGGGACGCGTTTGCTATCCTCCTCGGCTCGCATTCGCCCAGAGGAACCCGCACCACGTGAAGATCGCCATCCTTGGCGCCGGCGTCTCCGGCCTTGCCCTGGCCCGTTTCCTGGTTGAAGGCGGCGTCGCCGCCGACTCGATCTCGCTCTTCGAGGCTGGCCCGCAGGTGGGCGGCCTGTGCCGTTCGAAGACGGTCGAGGGCTACACCTACGACATCGCCGGCGGGCACATCCTGTACAGCAAGGACGCTGCGGTGATGGCCTGGATGAAGCACTGCGCGGGCGGCGACGCGGCCTTCGTCGAGAAGCAGCGCAACACGCGCATCCGCTTCGAGCACCGCTGGGTCAACTACCCCTTCGAAAACGGCCTCGGCGATCTGCCGCCGCAAGCGAACTACGAGTGTCTGCGCGGCTACGTGCAGGCCTGGCACACACGCACGACCGACGGCAGCCGCGCGCCGCGCGAGTTCGGCGCTTGGATCCGCTGGCGCTTCGGCGAGGGCATCGCGCAGCATTTCATGGAGCCCTACAACCAGAAGATCTGGAAGCGCGAGCTCGATCACCTCACGAGCGACTGGGTCGCCGATCGCGTGCCGGATGCGCCCGTCGAGGACGTGCTGCGCTCCTCGGTCGGGATCAAGACCGAGGGCTACACGCACCAGTCGGTCTTCTACTACCCCAAGCGCGGCGGCTTTCAGGCGATCACCGACGGCATCGCGAGCACGCTGCTCCCGCGCGTGCGGCTCTCGACGAGGGTGCGCGAGCTCGTGCGCACGAAGGCGGGCTGGAAGGTGAACGGCGAGGAGTTCGACCTCGTGGTCAGCACGCTCGCGCTGACCTTCTTGCCCGAGCTCGTGAGCGAGATGCCGGCGAGCGTCGCCGAGGCGATGCGCACGCTCGAGTACAACGGCATGGTCTCGATCCTGCTCGCGCTCGAGCGGCGCGAGCACCCGGACCTGTCCTGGATCTACCTCCCCCACGCGGTGCAGGGCCCGTCGAACCGCGTGACCTTCATGTCGAACTACTCGCCGCACAACGCGCCCAAGGGAAAGAGCTCGTTCCTGTGCGAGGTGACGGTTCCCGGCGGCCAGCGCTACCCCGGCGCGGAGCTCGAGAAGCAGGTAGTCCAGGGGATGGCGGCCGCCGGCCTCCTGCGCCGCGAGGAAGTGCTGCTCACCGACCGCAGCGAGGTCGCGCACGCCTACGTGGTCTTCGACCAACTCTACGCGGCGCGCCGGGAAGCCATCTTCGGCTGGATGGACTCGGTCGAACTCGTGCCCCTGGGCCGTTTTGGCAGATTCGAATACGACAATTCGGACCAGTGCGTGATCCGGGCGCGCGCAATGGCGAACAAGCTGCTGCCTCGCATTCAAAAAGGCGCCTAGGGCAGAGTCCGGAATTCACGGGAACCGCGTTCGGTTCGAAAAATCAGGCTCGGAAACACAAATCCAGGCAGCGGGGATAGTCTTGTACTCGGAGGCGGATCCGGGCCCGCAAGCCTGGACTGCGCATCCTGACTCTGGCAAGGTGCACGCAGGCAAACGGCAACTTGCCCAGGGGACCGGTCGCGGCAGGGCGATCGGTGGGCACGAGTCGTACGCAACAGGCTGAATCACCCTCGAGGCACACATGAACGTCCGCAAGTCTCTTCTCTTCTCGCTCCCGCTCGCCGGACTCTCGGCTTGTGGTGGCGGCTCCGGTGGCCATTCGGGAATGGGGCCTTCCGCGCTCCACTACTCGGAGAATTTCACGCTCTACGTAGTCGATGAGTCGCACGCGCCGCTCGTCCCCACGGTCAGCGGGGCGGTCACGCAGTGGAGCATCTCGCCGGCGCTGCCCTCGGGACTGGACTTCGATCTGGCGACGGGCGAGATCACCGGTACGCCGCACGTCTCCGCGTTGCGCACGAACTACGTCGTGAGCGCCTCGAACGCCTCGGGCGTCGCGCAGACGACGCTCGCGTTCGCGGTCGAGAAGCCCGCGCGCTACGCGTATGTCACGTGCGGCAACGACCGCACGATCGGCATCTACGCGATCGACGGTCAGACGGGCATGACCACCCGCCGCGGATTCGTCGCGGGCCAGGCCTGGGAAGGACACCTCGAGAGCTTCCACGCGAACCCGCAGCGTCCCTTCGGATACTCGACCACCGGCGAAGGCGTGATCACCACCTGGACGGTGGACGAGGCGAGCGGCTGGCTGACGGAACTCGACGTGCTCGCGCTCGACTTCGGGCCCCACGCCATCGCGGTCTCTCCCGACGGTCGCTTCGTGTACGTCGTGCAACAGAACGACAACGGCGTGACGGTCTTCGACGCCAGCGCTCCGAACGGCCTGCTCACGCAGGTCGGCCCCGGCATCGCCTCCGGCCCGCGCCCGAACACGCTCGCGATCAGCCCCGACGGCAGCCTGATGGCCGTCGGTTGCCAGGGCGACGCAACGAGCGGGCTGGGCAGCATGATGATGCTCTTCTCGATCGATCCGCAGACCGGCGCGCTGGCCCACTTTGGTCCTTCGCTGCTCCTCAACGGAGTGCGCCCCTCGGCCTGCGCCTTCGCCCCCGACCAAGACACGCTGTTCGTCAGCCTGCCCGAGACCGCGCGCGTGGTGAGCATCGGCTTCAACCGCGCCACGGGCCACATGCAGTCGCTCGGCGGCTCGTTCAGCGGCACGGACGTCGCCTCGCTCGTGTGTGATCCGCACGGTCAGCGCGTGTGGGCCGTCAACCCCGGCGCGGGGACGATGAGCACCTTCGACGTGCAGTCCGACGGCTCGATCGTCGCGGCCGGCAGCCTGCCCGCGGGCACGGCACCGGGCAGCATGGCGGTCGATCCCGCAGGTCGCTTCCTGCTCGCGGTCGACGCGGGCGCCCAGGAGCTCGCGCACTACGACCTCGACGGGAGCTCGGGCGTGCCCGCGCGCGGCGCGAGCTGGCTGACGCGCGCGCAGCCGCTGCACGTGTCCTTCGGCCGCGGCGAGCACGCGCTCAGCAGCACCAACCTCGAACTGCTCGCGGCCGACTTCGGCTCGAGCGAGCTGCGAGTGCACCCGCTCGACGGGCAGACCGGCGCCATCGACGCGGGCAGCGCACTTCCGACCGGCATGGGCCCGCTCTCGGTCGCGGTGGAACCGCGCCAGCGCTTCGCCTACACCGGCAACGCGCAGGACAACTCGATCAGCCGCTTCCAGATCGACGGAGCGAGCGGTGCGCTCACCGAGCTCCTGCCGCGCGCGCCGACGACCGGTGTGCCGGTGTGCGTCACGCTGGGTGCTTCCGGCCGATTCCTCTACGCGGCGATGCGCGAGGTCAACCAGCCGACGGACGGCTTCGTGTACACGTTCGGCGTCGATGCCTCGACCGGCGCGCTCGCGCTGCTCGGCAGCGTGGTCTGCGGCTACGAGCCGAACTGGCTCGGCGTCGATCCGACCGGCCAGTTCCTCTACGTCGCGAACGCGGGCAACGGCACGACCAACTCGGCCACGATCGCCGTCTTCCGCCTCTCCGCCGCGACGGGGATGCCGACCGGCTCGCCGCTCGTGCAGCCCGCGCCCGCTGTGTCGTCGCTGGGCTTCCACCCGACGGGCCGCTACCTGTACGCCGCGCTGCGCACCTCGGGCACCGCGGTGCCCTTCGCGATCAACAAGGCGGACGGTTCGCTCTCGGCCTTGGGCGCGGGCGTCCCCGCAGTCCACGAGCCGATGGCCGTCAGCGTGACGCCCGACGGTGCCTTCGCCTACGTCGCCTGCCGCAACGGGACCTCCGCCGGCACGATCGAGCTCTACGCGATCGACGCGGCGACGGGCACCCTGGTGACGCCCGCCTCGCCCTTCCTCGACGGCATCGCGCCGCTCGCCATGTGCGTGGATCCTTCGGGCAGGTTCCTCTACAGCGCCAACAGCGGCACCGACTCGATCTCGGCCTACTCGATCTCGGGTGCGGACGGGTTCCTGCAGCCGCTGACGCCGGCTCCCTCCGGGCTCGCCCCCAGCGCGCTGGCCCTGCTGCAGCGCTGGCAGTGAGGCTGCGGCGCCTACCGGGGCACGCGCGGGTTTCGTAGCCTGCGCGGGCCCAGGAGGTCCGCATGCCGCTTGCACTCGCACTTGCACTCGCACTCCTCGCGCCCGGTGATCGGATCACCGGGCGCGCTTTTTCGACACGCTCGGAGGTGATCGCGCGCCACGGGATGGCTTGCACGAGCCAGCCGCTCGCGACGCAGGCCGCCGTTGCGATCCTGCGCAAGGGCGGCAGCGCGGTCGACGCCGCGATCGCAGCCAATGCCGTGCAAGCGCTGGTCGAGCCGGTCAGCAGCGGACTGGGCGGCGACCTCTTCGCGATCGTCTGGGACGAGAAGCAGCACAAGCTCTTCGGCTACAACGGCAGCGGGCGCTCACCGGCTTCGCTCACGCTCGAGGAGTTCCAGAAGCGCGGCCTGAAGCACATCCCCCCCACCGGCCCCCTGCCGGTCAGCGTGCCTGGTTGCGTCGATGCGTGGTTCGCGCTGCACGAGCGCTTCGGGAAGCTGCCGCTGAGCGAAGTGCTCGCACCCGCGATCGCCTACGCGCGCGAGGGCGCGCCGATCGAGGAGCTCGTCGCCTACTACTGGGAGCGCAACGCGCGCTCGCTCTCGAAGTTCCCGCACTTCGCGGACGTGTTCCTGCCCAACGGCCGCTCGCCCGCGACCGGCGAGAGCTTCGCCAACCCCGAGCTCGCAAACACGCTCGAGAAGCTCGCGCAGGGCGGCCGCGACGTCTTCTACAAGGGCGAGATCGCGCACGCGATCGACTCCTACATGAAGGCCAACGGCGGTTTCCTTTCCTACGCCGACCTCGCCGAGCACCACGGTGAGTGGGTCGAGCCGCTCTCGGTCGACTACCGCGGCTACGACGTCTGGGAGCTGCCGCCCAACGGCCAGGGCATCGCGGTGCTCCAGATGCTGCGCCTGCTCGAGGGCTACGACGTGCGTTCGCTCGGCTTCGACAGCGCGCAGTGGGTGCACCTGTTCGTCGAGGCGAAGAAGCTCGTCTTCGAGGACCGCGCGCGCCTGTACGCCGATCCGCAATTCGCGAAGCTGCCGATCCAGGGCCTGCTCTCGAAGGAGTACGCCGCACAGCGCCGCAAGCTGATCGACCTCGAGCACGCCGCGAAGAAGGTGCCCACGGGCAATCCGGCGCTCGAACAAGGCGACACGATCTACCTCTGCACGGCGGACGACGCGGGCAACATGGTCTCGTGGATCCAGTCGAACTACCGCGGCATGGGCTCGGGCATGACGCCCGACGGCTGCGGTTTCATCCTGCAGGACCGCGGCGAGCTCTTCGATCTCGAGCCGGGTCGCGCGAACAGCTACGCGCCGAAGAAGCGCCCCTTCCACACGATCATCCCGGGTTTCGTGACCAAAGACGGCGAGCCCTGGATGACGTTCGGCGTGATGGGCGGCGCGACGCAGCCGCAGGGGCAGGTGCAGGTGCTCGTGAACCAGATCGACTTCGGCATGAACACGCAGGAAGCCGGCGACGCGCCGCGCATCCTGCACGACGGCTCGTCCGAGCCGACCGGCGAGGAGATGACCGACGGCGGCAAGGTCAGCCTCGAATCGGGCTGGGGCTGGGAGGTCGTGCGCGCGCTGCTGCGCAAGGGCCACGTGGTCGGCTGGTCGAACGGCGACTACGGCGGCTACCAGGCGATCCGCGTGGACCGCAAGACGCACACGTATTTCGGCGCGAGCGAATCGCGCAAGGACGGCCAGGCGGCCGGGTATTGACCATGAAGATGCTCACCACGCTCGCCCTATTGCTCTTCACGGCCTGCGCCAGCCCGCGCGGATCATCCCCTTCGCGCGAGGCCGAGGTGATGCAGGCCGACCGTCAGTTCGCGTGGGACGTGCAACAGCGCCGGCTGGACGCCTGGGTCGAGGCCTTCGACGCGCACGGCTCGCAGGTCGACGAGCAGGGCGCGCCGGTCACGGGCCACGACGCGATCCGCGCCTACATGCAGGGCGCGTTCGCGGACATCCGCTTCGAGCTCGAGTGGGCGCCGGTCGAGGCGCGCGTGCCCGACGGTGGAAACCTGGGCTTCGTCTGGGGCCACTGGACGCTGCGCTCGGGTGCAGAGGAATCGCACGGCCGCTACCTCGACATCTGGAAGCGCGGCGCCGACGGGAAGTGGAAGCTCCTCTTCGACGTCGGCGAGGGCGCGCCGAAGAACTAGCGCGCCGGCCGCTTCCAGCTGCGCATCGCGTTCGCGATCCAGCCCTCGATCTCGGCCACCTTGAGCTTCTCCTGCACCATCGTGTCGCGGTGCCGGATCGTCACCACGTCGTCCTTCATCGTGTCGCCGTCGACCGTGACGCAGAAGGGCGTGCCGATCTCGTCCTGGCGGCGGTAGCGCCGGCCGATCGCGGCACTCTCGTCGTAGTAGGTGCGCAGGCGCGAGGTACGCAGCATGCGCTCGATTTCGGCCGCCTTCTCGGGCATGCCTTCCTTCTTCACGAGCGGGAAGATGCCGACCGTGATGGGCGCGATCTCGGGGTGGAAGTGCAGCACGACGCGCTTCTCCCCTTCGACTTCCTCCTCGTCGTAGGCGTCGATCAGGAAGGTCAGCGCGGCGCGGTCGATGCCCGCGGCGGGCTCGATCACCCAGGGGAAGTACTTCTCCTTCGTCTCCTGGTCGAAGTAGCGCAAGTCCTTGCCGCTCGCCTCGGAGTGGCGCTTCAAGTCGAAGTCGGTGCGGCAGGCGATGCCCTCGAGCTCGCCCCAGCCGAAGGGGTACTCGTACTCGACGTCGGTGCAGCCGGTCGAATAGTGCGCCAGCTCGTCCGCGGCGTGCTCGCGCAGGCGCAGCTTCGCAGGATCGATGCCGAAGTCGGAGTACCAGCTCGCGCGCTCGGCGACCCAGTGCTTGTACCACTGCTCGTTCTGCGCGGGCGGGATGAAGAACTCCATCTCGGCCTGCTCGAACTCGCGCGTGCGGAAGACGAAGTTGCCCGGCGTGATCTCGTTGCGGAAGCTCTTGCCGATCTGCGCGATGCCGAAGGGCGGCTTGACGCGCGAGCTCTCGAGCACGTTCTTGAAGTTGAGGAAGATGCCCTGCGCCGTCTCGGGCCGCAGGTAGGCGATCGAAGAGGAGTCCTCGGCCGCGCCGACGTGCGTCTTGAACATCAGGTTGAAGGCGCGCGCTTCGGTCAGCTCGCCGCCGCACTCGCCGGGCTTCTTGCTCGGCCGCTCGGGGCAGCGCGCGTCCTCGATCTTGTCGGCGCGAAAGCGGCCCTTGCACTTCTTGCAGTCCACCATCGGATCGGTGAAGCCCGAGACGTGGCCCGAGGTCTCCCAGGTCTTGGGATTCTGGATGATCGCCGAGTCCAGGCCGACGATGTCGTCGCGCAGGGTCACCATGCGCGTCCACCAGGCCTCCTTGACGCGCCGCTTGAGCTCGACGCCCAGCGGGCCGTAGTCGTAGGTGTTGCCGATGCCGCCGTAGATCTCGGAGGCCTGGAAGACGAATCCGCGCCGCTTGCACAGCGACACGATCGTGTCCATGAACGAGGTGTCCTTGGTCTGACTCATGCGGGCGAAGAGGGTAACCGCGCCGCGCCGCCGGAGCGAGAACCTCAGCCCTTCTGCTCGAGCGCGAGCAGGGCCATCGCGGTCGTGTAGACCGGTCCGGCGGCGTAGCTCCAGCGATCCGGCACGAGCCAGGCGCCGCGGCCGCAATCCTCGGACTTGTGGTCCTGCAGGCCGATCAGAACCTTCCGCAGCACGCGATCCCAGGCCTGGAAGTAGCGCGCAGGACGGGCCTGGTCGTAGGCCGCGAGCGCCTGCGTTCCGTGCAGCCAGTAGTAGTAGTCGATCGAGAGGCCGTCATCGGAGACCGTGGGCAGGTCCACCGAGATGCGCTTGGCCGCAGGCTCGATGAAGTCTTCCGCGGAGCTCGGATCGAGTTCGAGCGCCAGGCGCAGGCCAACCGAGCTCATGCAGGTCGGGTGGTACGTGAACTGGTCGTCGCGGCCAGACACCTTCAGGCCGGCGTTCCTGGGGTCGTTGTAGCCGACGAGGCCGTCGCGCGCGCGACACCAGCGCACGAAGTTCGCGGCACCCGCGAGCGCCGATGGGTCGACCACGAGGCCCGCATCGCGCGCCGCGACGAGCGCCGCGGCAGCCCAGCTCGTGCACGAGACGTCGGAGTCGTAGAGCTCGCGCTTCTGCATCTCGTTCGGCTCTGCGGTCGCGAACTTCTGTTCGATCTCCATGCGCGAGTTGTAGCGCCAGCCCCAGCTCCCCTCCCCCGACGGGCTCGGCCGCTGCGCGTGGACGAGGAAGTCGACGGCGCGTTGTGCGGGCTCGAGCTCCTTCGCGTCCTTCGTCGCGGCGTAGTGCTCGACCAGCGCGAGGGTCGCGAGCGCCTCGTTGTAGAGGAACGAGCGGTCCTTCGAGAACGAGCCCTGCTCGTTCTGCTGCGAGCGCAGCCACGCGAGCGCGCGCTCGGCGGGCTCCCCTGGCGCGCCTGCGCGCAGGAACGCGAGCGCCGCGAGCGCGGTACTGCCGACGTCGTAGTGGTCCACCCAAGCCACCTTGGAGGCGCCGTGCTCGAAGCTCTCCCGGCAGCCCGCGTCCACGCCGCTCGGCCGCCAGCTCCCGTCGGGCAGCTGGTGCCGCGCGAGCCAATCCAGCCCCGCTTCGACAGCGCGCCCGCGCGCGTTCGAGGATTCGCCGGAGGATTCCTGCGCGGCTGGACGCGACGGACCCGCGGCGTTTTCGCTGCGGCAGGCTTCGAGCAGGAGCGGGGCGCAGAACACGACCAGACCGGGGAGTGCGAGCTTCATGCACCGCAAGCTAACGCCTTCCCGCCGCGGCGTTACCGGCATTCCTCGCTCAGCGTGGCGCGCGCTTGGCCTCGACCTGCGCGACAAGCTTCCCGATCAGCGCCTGCTGCTCGGCCCAGGGCAGGTTCCTGCCGCGGATGACGCCCTCGGCGTCCACGACGAACACCGCGGGCGTGACCTGCACGCTCCACATCCCGGCGACGTCGCTGGCGCGCGAACCGAGCAGAGCGCAGCGCCAGTCGATCCCGAGCGCGGCGAGGCGCTCGCGGAAGCTGCGTTGCGTGTGGGTGTCGAGCACCCCGCCGATCAGGCGGAAGGGACGGCCTGCGAAAGACTGGATCAGTCCGCGGCGCTGCTCGATCTCCTCAGGCTGCATGCCGTGTACCGAATCGCCGAAGTCGATCAGGCACAGGAAGCCCTTGTACTCCTCGAGCTTGAACGCGAGGCCCTCCTGGTCGGTGCCGCGGAAATCGGGCGCCGCGTGCCCCGGCCAGACGTTGAGCAGGCTCGAGAGCAGCGCCTGTGCGTGCGCGGCGCACTCCTCGGTCGGATGCTCGCGCAGCAGGCGCTCGAGGTCGGCGCGCGCAGCCTCCCAGTCCGCCCAGCGGTTGTGCGCGGTGTGGACCATCGCGCGCGCGAGCAGCGCGAGCGCCTGCGCCTTGGGCGCGCTGCCGTCGTCGATCGCAGGCTGCAGCGCAGGCTCGAGCCATTCCACCGGGTAGGGCACTGCGGATTTCGTCAGGTCGACCATCACGCTCGTCACGAGCGGCTGGCCGTGGTACTGGCGCGCGAGAATCTCGACCAGCCCCAGGCGCGCGCGCGCCCAGGTCGTCACATCGCCGGGTGCACGCGACATCAGCCACTGCTGCAGCCACGCGAGACCGAAGCCCATGCCGTTGCCCTCGGCCTGCTGGTAGGCGGGATAGATCCGGTTGACGAACTCGCGCGCCTGCGGTCCGCCGGCGGCCGCCACGGGCAGGTACTTCTGGTTCCAGGCGTGCATCGGCTGGGGCGGCCACTGCGAAGGATCCTTGCCGGCTCTCTGCAGCTCGCGCACTGCGTCGACCCAGGCGAGCTCCGCCACGATGAATTCGGACTCGAGCTTGGCGTGGACGCGGCCCGCGACCTCGCGTGCGGTGCGCGTGCCCGGGTGAACGAGCAGGATCTCGTCGTACAGCCCCTGCACCTGGCGCTGGATCTCGGGCGAGCTCTCGCTGCTGCGGTCGGCGAGGGCCCACGCCTCGAGCAGCAGCGCGCAGGCCTGCGCCTGGGAGTCCTTCGCCGCGTCGTGCGCGTGCTTCACGAGCGCGAGGAAGCGCTCGCGACCGAAGCGGTCGAACAGCGGTCGCAGCGCCTGCAGCGCGTCCTCCACCGTGCGGTGCTCAGGATGCGTGCGCAGGAGCTCGTCGAGGGCCGACGCGGCAGCCGCGGTGCAGCGCTCGGATTCGGGGAAGGCGTTCCCTGCCTGCTGCACCATCCACAGCAGCGCGTCGGGGTCGCCGGCCTTGCCGAGCTCCTCGAACCTCTTCCACCAGGCGGGCGCGGGGTGCACGGGCGTACCCTTGGGGTCGCGTCGCTCGAGCGGCAGCCCGGCGTTGGCGCGATCGTAGGTCAGGAGCGCCGTGCTGTAGTCGTTCAGTGCTCCCACCCAGGCGTTGTTGAGCTGCACGAACTCCGGCGAGAGGTCCTTGGCGTCGGGCTTCTTCTTCGCCGAGCGCCCGCTGGGGCGGCCCTGTGCGGGCGGACCCGGGTCCTGCGCGGCGGCGGTCGCAAGAGCCTCCGGCAGGGAGCTGCCGGCGAGAAGGACGAGGCCGAGGAGGAGCCGTTGGGCGGAGCGCATCGTGATAAGAATCCCCTGCGGACAGGCGAGATGCCAGCCGACACTCCTACGGAACCGCCCGCGGGCGGTTGGGCCGGGGATCGAAGGCATTTTTTTCGGCCTCCCGAATGCGCCTCAGCGCTTCTCGGCGGGTTTGGAGTCGTGCTCGAGCTCCGCCAGGAGCGTCTCGACGGCCCGGTCCATCGCCTCGTCGCGCACGCCGGTGAAGCGCACGATGCCCTTCGCGTCGAGCACGTAGATGGTCGGGAACGCGTGCACGCCCCAGTCGCGCACGATCGCGCCGCCGCTGCGGCCCTCGAGCACGTTGCGCCAAGTGACGCCTTCCTTCGGCGCGCGCTCGCGGAAGGTCTCCGGCGCGTCCGTGTTGATCCCGATCAGGGCGAAGGGCTTGTTTTTCTGACGCTCCACGAGCGCCTTTTCATGGGGCAGCATGGCCCGGCAAGGCGGTCACCAGAAACCCCAGAAGTCGAGCACGACGACTTTGCCGCGGTAGTCCGAGAGCTTGAACGCGACGCCATCGGCGTCCTTGGCGACGAAGTCCGGCGCGAGCTTCCCGACCGCGAGGCCGACCTCGGGCTCCCCGCGCGCAGCGCGCGCCGCGGCGCTGTCGGCGAAGTCCTGCTGCAGGCGCTTCTCGAACTCGGCGGCCTGGATCGAGGCGAGCCCCTTCGAGCCGCGCGGGCGCGCGAGCGAGCCGCGGTAGAGCGCCTCAGCCGCGAGTTCGCGCTGCTTCGTCCGCTTCACGAAATCGAGCAACGCCTCGTCCACGAGTGCGGGCGGCGCGTCGAGGTACAGGCTCGTGAAGGCGCGCACGAGGTCGCGCTCGAGCGTCGAGTTCGAGCAGGCTTCGACCGCGGCGAGCACGCGCGTGCGCCAGGCCTCGTCGCGCGCAGCACCCTCGAGGCCGGGATGCGCGGCCGTGAACTGCAGCGCCAGCCACAGGCGCGCGCCGATCGAGCCGCGCTGGGCGAGCTCCTCGACGCGCGGCCAGAACGCGATGGAGGGATGCGGCGGCAGCGCCGACGGATCGCTCTCTCCCGCCTTGCGCAGCTCGTCGAGGCGCTGGTCGTAGGCGTGACGCGCCGTGTTGAACTCGCCCGCGAGCGCGAGCAGTTCCTTTTGCAGCGGGTCGGGAATCGGCTCCTGCGCGGTGGAAGCCTGCGTCGCGGGCGCGGCGGGAGGAGGCTGCTGCGGCAGCGCGAGGGCAAGCGTGAAGAGGAAGTTCAGCATCTCAGCGTTTCTCCGTTTTCAGCTCCGCGAGCAGCGCGTTCACGGCTGCGTCCATCTTCTCCCCGCGCACGTTCGTGTAGCGGATCACGCCCTTCGCATCGAGCACGAAGATCGTCGGGAAACTCGTGATGCCCCAGGCGCGCGGCAGGACGCCGCCGGTCGAACCCTGCCAGGAGCTGCGCCAGGTGACGCCCAGCTCCTTGGCCTTCTGGTGGTAGAAGTCCTTGTCCTTGTCGGTGTTGATGCCGATCAGCGCGAAGGGCTCGTTCTTGAGACGCTCCACGAGCGTCTTTTCGTGGGGAATCATCCCCACGCAAGGCGGTCACCAGAAGCCCCAGAAATCGAGCACGACCACTTTGCCGCGGTAGTCGCTGAGCTTGAACGCGAGGCCCTCGACGTCCTCGGTCGCGAAGTCGGGCGCGGTCTTTCCGAGGGTCAGAAATTCGAGACGGAAGAGCTGGCCCGCGACGCGCTTGGCGGTCTGGGTTTCGCTGAAGTCCTTCACGATCCTGTGGTACAGCGCGAGCGCGGGCTCAGGCGTCGCGGCGTCGCGCGCGAGCCCCGTGAGGTGAATCCCGGCCTGCGCCTGCAGCGCCTGCGCCTTGGACTCGGGGTAGAAGGCCTTCTCGAAGAGCTCCTCGCACAAGGCGAGCGCCCTCTCCTTGCCGACGAGCTCGCTCGAGTCCCCGATCGCACGCAACACCTCGCGCACGCCGAACACGGCCGGCCAGGTGATCGCCGCGGCCTGCGGTTCGCCCTCGGCGATCGCGAAGGGCACGAGTTTGGCTTCGGCGGCGAGGAACAGCTCGCGTCGCTCGGCGTCGGCGCCGCCGGTCTGCGAGAGGAACTGCAGACACCACGTCGCGGCCTGCGGCGCCCCCGCCCGCGCGAGCTCGGCAAAGCGCGCGGCGAAACGCGCGTGCGGCGATTCGGGCGCGGGCTGCTGGTTCTTGCGCGCCTCGGCGGCCGCCTTGGAGTAGGGCGTGAACGCGGTGGTCCACTCGTCGAGCAACTTCGAGTAGCGCTCGGCGACGGCCTTGGGGACCACCGGCGCCTTGGGATGCTGCTGCGGCGCGAGCACGAGGAGCAGCGGAAGCAGGGCCAGGAGCGAGCGGTGCATGCCCCAAGGGTAGCGCGAGAACTCCGGCGGCGCCTTGAACTATACTGCCGGGCCATGACCAGCCGAGCGGAAGCCCCCATCTGGCGCGCCCCGCGCGCGAGCGGCGCCTTGGAAGGCCCCGCCGCCGACGAGATCGCGCGCATCACGGACAAGGTCGAGGAGGGTGCCCGGATCACGCCCGAGGAGGGCCTGTTCCTGCACGAGCACGCCGACCTTGGCACACTCGGCCAGCTGGCCGACTTCGTGCGCGCGCGCAAGCACCCGCACGACGTGGTGACGTACATCGTCGACCGCAACATCAACCCGACCAACGTCTGCATCACCGACTGCGGCTTCTGCGCGTTCTACCGCCGCCCGGGCGACAAGGAAGCCTACGTGCTCCCGCGCGAGGAGCTCTTCGCGAAGATCCAGGAGACGGTCGACCTCGGCGGGCAGCAGCTCTTGATGCAGGGTGGACACCACCCCTACCTGACCAGCGAGTGGTGGGTGCGCCTGCTCTCCGACATCAAGCAGCGCTGGGGCATCAACGCGCACGCGCTCTCCGCCAGCGAGGTCGAGCACCTCGCAAAGCTCGAGAAGCGCAGCGTGCGCGCGGTGCTCTGCGACCTGAAGGACGCCGGCCTGGGCAGCCTGCCGGGCGCGGGCGCCGAGATCCTGGTCGAGCGCGTGCGCCTGATCATCGCGCCCAAGAAAACCACCACCGACGACTGGCTCGCGGTGCACCGCACGGCGCACGAGGTCGGCCTGCGCTCCTCGGCCACGATGATGTTCGGCCACGTCGAGACGCCGGCCGAGCGCATCGAGCACCTCGAGCGTCTGCGCACGCTGCAGGACGAGACCGGCGGGTTCACCGCCTTCGCGTGCTGGCTGACGCAGCCCGACGGCGTGCCGGAAGAGCACCTCTATCCGAAGAAGTCGACGCCCGGGGTGTACCTGCGCATGCAGGCGCTGAGCCGCATCTACCTCGACAACTTCGACAACATCCAGACCAGCTACGTGACGCAGGGCATCAAGATGTCGCAGGTGACGCTGCGTTTCGGCTGCAACGACTTCGGCGGCACGATGCTCGAAGAGAACGTCGTCAGCGCCGCGGGCTGCTTCCACCTCGCTTCGATCGAGCGCATCGAGAACGTGATCCGCCGCGCCGGCTTCCGGCCGATGCAGCGCAACAGCTGGTACGGCATCGTCGACCCGCGCTGGGAAGGCAGCCGCGCGCCGGAGAGCCGCGAGGCCGCCGCCACGCACAAGGCCATGCGCCGCGAACGGGAGCTGGTGCGATGAAGCAGACACGCTCCGCGACACGCGCGCGCACGCTCGCCGGCCGCGCGAGACTGGGTGATCTGGCCGAAAAGGTGTTCGCCGGCGAGCGCCTGAATCTGGAGGACGGTCTGCGCCTGTACCGCGGCGACCTGCACGCGGTCGGCGCGCTCGCCAACGTCGTGCGCGAGCGCCTGCACGGCGACCTCACGTACTTCAACGTCAACCAGCACGTCAACTACACGAACATCTGCAACAAGCTGTGCCGCTTCTGCGCCTTCCAGCGCCTGCCCGGCCAGGCGGGCGCGTACTGGATGACGCCCGCGGAAGTGGCGGCGAAGATCCAGGCGCAGCTCGCCGAGCCCGTGACCGAAGTGCACATGGTCGCGGGCATCCATCCCAAGCTCGAGTACGGCTACTACCTCGACATCCTGCGCGCGGCCAAGCGCGCGCGGCCCTCGATCCACATCAAGGCTTTCACGATGGTCGAGCTCGACCAGATCGCGAAGAAGGCCAAGAAGCCGCTCGCGGAGGTCTTGCCGGAGCTCGTCGCGGCGGGGCTCGGATCCGTTCCGGGAGGAGGCGCAGAGGTGTTCGCCGAGCGCGTGCACAAGGAGAGCTACCACCTGAAGATCTCGGGCGAGCAGTGGCTCGAGATCGCGCGCAGCGTGCACCAGGCGGGCATCAAGTCCAACTGCACGATGCTGCACGGACACATCGAGACGCTCGAGGAGCGAGTGGATCACCTCGACCGGTTGCGCAAGCTGCAGGACGAGACGGGCGGTTTCCAGACGTACATTCCGCTCTCGTTCCACCCCGAGAACAGCGAGATGGCGGACGTGCCGGGGCCGACGGCGGTGGACGAGCTGCGCGAGATCGCGCTCGGGCGCTTGATGCTCGACAACATCCCGCACATCAAGGCCTACTGGATCCTGATGGACATCCCGATCGCACAGACCGCGCTCTCGTTCGGCGCGGATGACGTCGACGGCACGGTGGTCGAGGAGAAGATCTACCACGAGGCCGGTGCCACGACGCCGCAGAAGGTGCAGCGCGCCGAGCTAGTGCAGTGGATTCGCGACGCAGGGCGAGTCCCGGTCGAGCGCGACACGCTCTACAACGTCGTCTGGTCCGAGGACGAGAGCCTCGCCCGCACGGGCGAGCACGCTCCGGTTGGGGCTTGACGCCCCGCGAGCCGACATGGCTCGCGTCCGCCCGTGGTACGTCGCGTGGGTCGGGAGCGGCGCGTTCGGCGCGTGGGCGTCGAATGATGAAAAACCGTGGCGGGCCGCGGTGTCTGCCGACGGGGGGGCGCTGAGCGGGAGGAGCGTCAAAAAACCAGGCGGGCTGGTTTTTTCACAGGGCGTGGATGGCGAGGTCCTTCACTTCGAGGACGGAGCCCTCGTGGTGCTGCTCGAGCATCACGCGGCCCTTGGTGAATTTCTTCGCGGTGTCGAGCGCGGAGTTCACCTCGGAGCCGTTGATGCGCACGGAGATGCGGTTGCCCTCGGGTGTCGTCTCGCAGCGCACGACGAGGTCGAACCAGGTGTCCTGCGGGACCAGGTGCACGGTGCGCGGCGCGAAGCCGAGGATCGAGCCGGTCTTCTCCGCGTCGGGGTGCGAGGCGTTGAGCTTGACGCAATAGCCGGCCGGTGCGCCGGTCTCCGGCGCATCGGCGCGCAGCCAGACGCCCGAGAGGCCGCCGTCGTTGATCTTGCAGCGTGCGCGCAGCTCGAAGTTCTCGTAGTCGTCGCGCTCGGTCTCGAGGAAGCCGGCTTTGCCGCCGGAGGTGAGCAGCTTGTCCTCGTTGTGCCAGGTGCCGCCGCCGACTTCCTTCCAGCCTTCGATCTCGTCGGGAGCGAGGAGCGGCGTCCAGCCCTGCGCGATCCACTCGACGTCGAGCGGGCGGACCATGATGCCGCCGACGGCGCAGGTTCCCAGGCCACCGCGGATCACGAGCGGGCCCTGTGCGACTTCGGGACCGCGGGCACCCTTCACGGGCTCGGTGAGCTCGATCTGGTTCTGCAGCAGGACGTCGTCGACCATCACGCGCTCGAAGCGCGCGTTGGCGGTCTTCTTGCCCGAGGCGTCGAAGCGCGGCGCGCGGAAGAAGAAGTCGAGATCGTGCCAGGTGCCCGGGCCCTTGAAGGCCGGGAGCAGCGGCGGCGAGCCGGCGAAGTGCTCGCCGGGGAGCACGGCGCCCATGCTGGAGAGCGAGAGCTTCTGCTCGTCGCCGGGGTCGGCGAGCCGGATGTCGTACAGTCCGAAGACGCTCACGGCCGTGGCGCCGCCCTTGGGCAGTGCGCACTCGACGTGGATCTTCGCGTCGCCGAAGACGAAGTTGGAGACGTAGTCCTCGGCCGGGGTGACCCCCTGGTTCGCGAGCGCTCCGGAGCCGTCCTTGAGCTCGAACTTCGTCGGATCGGCGGGATCGAGCTCGAAGTCGGCCAGCTTCCAGTGGCTCGGCTTCCACATCTCGAAGGCGTTGCCGTAGCACACGCGCAGCCAGCCCTCGCTGCCGTTCTCGCGCGCCGGCGGCGGCGGCACGACGCGCGCGACGGGCGTGTCGCACAGCGGGCCTTCGGGCAATTGGTTCACGGTGTAGGCGAACTCGTCGTGCAAGAGCGCCTGGCCGCTGGCGGAGACCAGCCCCGAGAGCTTGACCTTCGCGACCTCGCCCGCGGCCAGATCGCTGAAGTGCACGACGAGCTGCTTGCGGTCGGCGGAGGTCTCGAGCGTCGTGCCGGTGAGCATGCGCGTGCCGCGCTCGGGTGAGCCGTACTCCCACCACCAGTCGTAGTGGTACTGCGTCGCGATCACGTCCGCGGGATCGGGCTTCCAGCTCGGCGCGAGCGGCTCGCTGAGCGCGAGCTCGAAGCCGTCCTGCACGAGGTGCACGTGCTCGATCTCGAAGGGTGTCTTGCCGTTCCAGCGCACGCGCGCGACGCCCGCGCTCGGGCCCAGTCCGCCCCAGCCGCGGTTGGTGAGCCCGGTGAAGAGCGTCCCGTCGGACGCAAAGTGCACGCGGATCGCAGATCCGATGCGCTGGCGCAGCAGCATGCACGCGCCCTGCATCTGGCCGCGCACATCCTCGAGGTCGGCGCGCAGCACGAGGCCGTTGGTCATCTCCGCCAGCGCGAGCTGTCCGCCGAAGGGGCCGAACTTGCCGTCGCGCGGGATCGTACACATGTCACCGGTCGAGCGCGTCCAGCCGTAGGGCATCCACAAGGCCGGTGCCACGCGCGGCATGTCCGGCGGGTTCGTCAGGCTCGGGACGGCCTTGGTCTCCTGGTACTGCGGCGTCCACTCGAGCGAAGCGGGCGCGCCGTGGAAGGCGTCAGGCTTGACGTAGTAGAGCGGGCACACGGGCTCCCAGTCGCCCTGGTTGTCGGTCAAGAGCAGGTGCCCGGTGTCGTCCATTCCCAGGCCGCAAGGGCTGCGAAAACCGTAGGCGTAGGGCGAGAGCTTGCCGGACTTCGAGATCTGCACGATCCAGCCGCGGTAGGGTGCCAGCGACCGGCCGTGCCACCACTTCGGATCGGTGAAGCCCAGGTTGAGCGAGACGTAGAAGTTGCCCTCGGCGTCGTTCGGCAGACCGTAGGCGAACTCGTGGTAGTTGCCCGAGACGCCCCAGGAGTTGCACACGGTCTCGATCGTGTCGCACACGCCATCGTGATCGGTGTCGCGCAGGCGCGAGAGCTCCGAACGCTGCACGACGTAGATCTCGCCGTCGACGACGTTGAGGCCCAGGCCCTCCTGCAAGCCTTCGGCGAAGAGCTGGAAGTGCGCGTCCTTGGGATCGGCGGCGAGCGGGTTGTCGACGATCCACACCTGTCCGCGGCGCGTCGAGAGCGCGAGGCGTCCGTCGGGCAGGAAGTCCATGCCGCCGACCTCGACGAGCGCGCCGGGCGGCGGCTGGAGGTAGTCGACCGTGTAGTAGTCGGCTTCGTTGGCGACGGGCTGCTGGAAGGTCGCCAGGAGCAGGGCTGCGAAGGGGAACATCAGCGCTTCGCCTCCGCGAGGAAGCTGTCCATCAGCTTTTTCTGTCCAGCCGCATCCGCGGGCCAGAGCACTCCGGGCAGCGTGATCTCCTCGAGCACGAGCACGTTCGCGCGCGGCGAGGCCAATCCGCGGCGCAGCTTGAGCTCGGCCAGCGCGCCGTGCACCTCGTGGCTCGCGAGCGCGCTCTGCGGATCGGGAACGCCGGGATCGATCTCGAAGCGCCGCGCGTAGCCCGCGCCTGCGCTGCAGGTGAACGCGGTTGGCGTCTCGAGCACGTTCGCGACGTGCTTGCCGGAGGGATCGAGCAACTCGTAGCGCAGTCGCCCCGCCCCGCCGAGCACCTCGCTCGCGCGCATCTGCCGCCGCGAGAGTGCGCCGAAGCGCGCGAAGATCCAGTCGTCCGAGCCGCTCTCGCGCACGTGCACGGTCTTGCCCAGCGGCACGAGCGCATCTCCCCCACGACCGCGCCAGTCGGCCCGGTCGGCGAACTCGCCGTTGCGCACGGCGAGCAGGCGCACATCGTCCGTGCGGTACTCGAAGGAGAGACCCTCGGGCGTGCCGATCAGCAGGCCGCGCGGGAACTCAGGCCCGCCTTCGACCACCGGCGGCAACTTGCCGCGCACGACCAGCGGGCGGTCCTTCACGACCATCACGCTGTCCTTGGCGTCGGTCTTCTCCTGCACGGGGCCGAGCAGCAGCACGTACTCGGCGAGCTGCTTGCGCTGCTCGAGCGCGAGCGCCTTCTCGAAGCTCGGCATCGGCGAGCCGGGGATCCCGTACGTGATCGTGCGTACGAGCGCCTCGGGCGTGTTACCGTAGCTGAATCCGCCGTCCTGGAAGCTGCGCGCCTGGCGGTCGAGCTTGGTCGTCCCCTGGCCATCTCCGGTCTCGCCGTGGCACTGCGCGCAGTTGGCCAGGAACAGGGGTCGCGCGGGGTGCTCCGCGTGCACGTCGACGGGCTTGGGCTCGGGGGGCGTCTGCGCAGGTGTCTGCGCGGGCTGCTGCGCGAGGCAGACCAGCGCGCATAGGAGGATCGGACTCAGCATGTTCGGCTCCGGGGGGGCTAGGTGAGCCCTTGGAGCCTAACCGCGGGGCGGGTCCGACTAGAAGGGGCTCTCCTTGCGCACGACTCGTTCGCCGCTGTCCTCGAGCTGGAAGAGCTCCTCGACCGCGCAGCCGAACGCGTGCGAGAGTTTCAGCGCGAGTTCGAGTGTCGGCACGCTGCGTCCGTTCTCGATCGCGTTGATGGTCTGGCGCGCGACGCCGGTCCGCTCGGCGACCTGGCCCTGAGACCAGTGCTTCTCGGTGCGGGCTTGTCGTAGTTGGTTGCGCAAGGGGTTCTCGGCTCTCCGAGAGGGGAATAACGTACGTTTGGGATGATCGCAATCGCCACGATCAGGGGACAGAAATGCCTGGGACTAGGTACTTGTATGTCACCCCGGGTTACCAGGTGTACGCCCACTCGCTGCGTGTGTCGCTGCCGAGGAGTGCGTGTTCGATGGCAATCTTAGTTCGCAACCCGGTCGACCAGCGGAGGTAGACCACCTGTATCGCGCCGAAAGGCTCCCCCAGCGCACCCACGTTGACGCACATACAGTTCCCGACTCGCACCGCCCCGGCGGACTCATGGATGTGTCCGCATGCGAGGACTCCCGCGTGCGCGGTGGCTCGTTCGCGGATCGCCTCGCTGCCCACGTGCGTGCGCCCATCGTGCAGCCGATCGAGGTCGGTCCGAGCCGGCGGCGCGTGACACAGGAGCAGATCGCACGCCAACGCCGGCCGGGCTCGGATCTCGTCCTCGTCCCACTCGTAGGCGAAGCCATAGCGCCCCGGCCCCGCACCTCCGATGCCGCCGATGCGCACGCCTCCGATCTCCTCCACTCGACCGTCGACGTTGCCCGGGAATTCGAGCCCCGGCAGGTCGTGGTTGCCCGGGACATAGAGCACACGTTCGCAGACCGCGCGCGCACGCTGCAACACCTGCTCGACCGACGCGAGGTAGCGCGCATCGCGCGCACTCGTGCGCCGGCGGACGTACGACAGGTCGTGCGAACCGAGGTCGCCGACGAACAGGATCCCGTCCGGTCGCCGCTGCGCAACGTGCGCAAGCACGGCCTCCAAGCGTTCCCAGTGCGCGTGTACATCTCCGATCACGGCAAGGAGAACTTCAGCTTCAGGGCGCATCCTTCGACTGTAGCGCGAGCCTCGGCTCGGCGGCCCCCCTTCCCACGGACTGGAGCAGCAATCATGACGAAGCACTGGATGTTGACAGGGATTTTGGGACTGGTCTTCGCGAGCGTGTTCGCAGCGGGAGCCCTCGCGCAGGGCCCGCGGACGGGCGCGCAGGAACGGCCGCACAGGATCCAGCACATGCAACGCCTGCACCGCGCGCGGCAGTTCGTGCGCGCGCTCGACCTCACGCTGGAGCAGAAGCAAGAGGCGCTCGCCGTGGCGGAAGCCTCGCGCGGACTCGAGCGCGGGCACAAGCGAGAGATCCTGCCGCAGGTCCGCGCGCTGCTCGCGACGCTCAGCCCCGAGCAGCACGAGCGCCTGGAGCAGCTCGCGCAGCGCCATGGACGCACCTTCGACCAGACGCGCGTCGAGCGCCGCCTGGGATTCCTGCTCAGCCGCCCGGGTGCGGCCGAGCGCCTCCGCCGCCACCTGCCGCACTGAGCGCAAATCGTGCACCCGCTGGGGAAGATCCCCGCCGGGCGCGCGTCGATGGATGCGGGGGAACGAAGCCTCTCCCCCGGGCGGGTCTCCTGAGCCGGCCGGGGGAGAGGATCCTTTTCATCGAGGACTGCGGCCCCGCATGCGATGCTGTCGCGATGTTCGCGAGCCTCGCGCTGACGATCGCGGCCCTCTCCTGCGGCGCTGACCCGCGGACCGCCTACGACGTGCAGTCGTACAGGCTCGATCTCGCGCTCGATCCGCGCAGCCGGCGCATCGACGGCACGCTGTGCCTCGAGGCCAAGCTCGTCTCGCCCGCGACGGCGAGCCTCGTGCTCGACCTCGACCCCGCGCTCGAGTTGAGTGCGGTCGAACGACTCGAGGGTGCGCTCGACGGAACGCGCGAGTGCAGGGGCGTGGCGCTTCCCTTCCGGCGCGATGGCCGCACGCTGGTCGCGCAGCTTGGAAAGCCTGGTGCGCCCGGCGAACGCGTGCTGCTCGCGCTGCGCTACGGCGGGACGCCGCTCGAGAAGAGCTCCTTCGAGGGCTTCCACTGGAAGAAGAGCGCCGACGGCCAGCCATGGATCGACGTCGCCTGTCCGGACAGCGGCTCGAGCAGCTGGTTCCCGTGCAAGGACTCGTACTGGCATCCCGAGGACATGGCCGAGCGCGTGTGGATCAACCTGCGCGTGCCCGCCGGGCTCACGGGTGTCGCGAACGGCCGGCTTATCGCGAAGGAGGAGCAGGGCGCTTGGGACCTCTTCCGCTGGGAGCTCGCCTATCCCTGCGCGAGTTCCGCGATCGCGCTGCACGCGGGCGCCTTCGTCCACGCCTCGCGCACGCTGCAGGTCGGCGGCAAGCCGCTGGCCTGCGAGACCTGGATGCTGCCCGAGGACGCCGCCAAGGCCGAGCTGCAATTCGAGGACGTGCCGCCGCTGCTCGAGGCCTTCACCGAGGCCTTCGGCGAGTATCCGTTTCCGCGCGCGAAGTTCGCGCTGGTCGAGTCGAGCTTCCTGGGCCTGGGCCACTCGAGTTGCATCGGCTACGGCTCGAGCTTCCCGGCCTGGTGCGCGCGCGAGGGAGTCTCCGATCCGCACTCGGAGGAGAACGAGCTCTTCGACGCGGTGCTGGTGCGCGAGTGTGCGCGCGAATGGTGGGGCAACGCGCTGGGACCGCGCACGTGGGCCGACGCCTGGATCCAGGAGGGCTTCGCGACCTACGCCGAGGCCGTCTACGCCGAAAAGGTGCTCGGACCCGAGGTCGCGCAGCAGTTCCTCGAGGGCCTGCACGTGGGAGCGAACGACAAGCTCCTGCGTCCCGCGCAGAGCGACGCGAGCGTGTGCTCGGACGCCGCGCTCGGTCGCAAGGGCGCGTGGGTCTTGCACGCACTGCGCTGGCAGCTCGACGACGACGAGACCTGGTGGAAGACGCTGCGCGCTTTCCACGATCAGTTTCGCTACCGCACGGCTTCGACCGCGGACTTCCGCGAGGTACTCGAGCGCCAGAGCGGCAAGAAGTGGGAGCGCTTCTTCCGCGCCTGGATCGAGGGCAGCGGGCATCCCGAATTGCGCGGCCGGGTCGCCGCCGAGCCCGCGCGCGTCGTGCTCGAGATCGAGAACAGCGGCAGCGACGGCACCGAATTCGAGGTCCCGCTCGAGATCACCTGGCGTGACGGCAAGGATGCGCGCCGCGAGCGCGTGATGCTCGCACCGGGGAAGAACGAGCTCGCGTTCCCGTGCAAGAGCAAGCCCAAGGGTCTCCAGGCGCGCGGCTTCGAGCACGTCCCGGGCGCGCACGCGATCAGGATCGAGTGAGCCTGCGCCGCGCGGCGTCCCACGTCGCAAGCGCGGGCAGCTCGGCCTCGAAGCGCAGCTCCTCGTGCGTGACGGGGTGCTCGAAGGCCAATTCGCGCGCGTGCAGCGCGATGCTCTGGTCCTCGAGCGGGGCGCGCGCGCCGTACTTCAGGTCGCCGAGCAGCGGTGTGCCGAGCGTCGCCGCGGCTACGCGCAGCTGGTGCGAGCGCCCGGTGGCGGGCTGGAACTCGTACAGCGTGCGACCCGCATCGCGCTCGAGCACGCGCCAGCGCGTGCGCGCCTCGCGCGCGTCCTGGCGCGAGCGGCCGCAGACGTGCACACGATTGCGCTCCTCGTCTTTCCACAGGAACTGCACCAGCTCGCCCTCGTCCTCGCGCGCGCTGCCCTCGCCGATGGCCCAGTAGGTCTTGCGCGCGCGCTGCTCGCGCAGCACCTCGGCCAGGCGAGCGGCCGCCTTGCTCGTGCGCGCGAAGACCATCACGCCCGAGACCGGCCGATCGAGGCGCTGCACGACACCGAGGAAGACCGCGCCCGGCTTGGCGTAGCGCTCCCCCACCCAGTTCTTCGAGAGTTCGAGCAGGCTCTCGTCGCCGCTGGCGTCGGGCACGCTGGGAATGCCGGCGGGCTTGGCGACCACGAGCACGTGGTTGTCACAGTGCAATACGAGCAGCGCGTGTGTCATCGGATCACACTCCGCGGCGCCAGCGCGCGCAGAATCCCGCCGGCAGCGCGCGCGCGCGCGCATCGCGCGGGGCGAGCACCAGCTCGCCGGACTCGAGCTCGCCGGGTCCGAGCTCGCGCAGCAGGTTCTCCAGGCTCAGCGGCGAGCAGCCGATCGCGTAGGTCGAGAGCACGACCAGCGCGCGCTCCTCGAGCAGCTCCGGCAGCGTCGCGACGAGTTCCGCGACGTGCTCTTCGAACTGCCAGGTCTCGCCCTTGGGCCCGCGGCCGTGGTGCGGCGGATCGAGCAGCACGACCGAGTAACGCGCCTTGCGGCGCACTTCGCGGCGCGCGAAGGCCGGAGCGTCGTCGACGATCAGGCGCAGCGCGTCAGCCGGCAGCCGCGAGAGCTCCGCGTTCTCGCGCGTCCAGGCCACCGAGGTCTTCGACGCGTCCACGTGCGTCACCTCGTAGCCCGCCTGCGCGGCGAGCACGCTTGCGACGCCGGTGTAGCCGAAGAGGTTCAGCAGACGCGGCCGCGCGGGGCCGAAGCGCCCGCGCAGCGCGCCGACGAGCTCCCAGTTGGGCGCCTGCTCAGGAAACACGCCGACGTGCTTGAAGGGCGTCGGCCGGACGTGAAAGCGCCCGCCGCCGATCGGCATCGTCCAGCTCGGCGCCTTGCCGCGCAGCTCCGGCGGGGCCAGACGGCGCGCTTCCCAACGACCGCCGCGGTCGGATTCGCGCACGAACACCAGTTGCGCTTCGTCCCAGCGCGCCGGCGGATGGACCGGCCGCCAGAGCGCCTGCGGATCGGGCCGACGCAGGAGCACGCCGCCGTAGCGCTCGAGTTTCTCCCCGCCCCCGCTGTCGACGAGCTCATGGAATTCCAGGCTGGGGGCGGCAAAGGCTGCAGAGTGCACCCGACAAGCGTAGCGGAATTTCTTTCCGTTTCGATCCCTCGGGAACGGGAAGCCGGGCTCAACGTCCGAAGCTTCTTCGTCGATATGCCCAGGGTGTCTGTTCCGTCCCGCGGCGAGGAGCTCGTAACGCATCCGGGCAGCCCGCCCACGCCGCCCCTGCGCGGCGCGGCGTGGCTGCTCGGTTCGGTCTTGGTGCTGATCCTGTGCCTGACGAGCTGGCTCGTCTACTCGTCGCAGTCGCAACAGATCGAGGTCATCGGCCTGCAAGTCTTCCGCTACGAAGCGCAGCAGCAGCAGCGCGCCTTCGAGGACCACGCGAGCTCGATGGTGCGCGCGCTCGAGACGCTCGCCCGGCAGCCCGCGATGTCGAGCCTGCGCGAAGGTGATCCCGAGCACCAGCTCTTCGGCCCGCTGCGCCTGTGCATCCAGCGCAACCCCGCGTTCGTCTCGATCGTCTGCGCCCAGACGCACGGCCAGGTCCTGGCCGCCGTCGGCGAGGACGACCGACGCACGCTGCTCAAGTGGACGCGCACGGAGCGCGACGACTGGAGCGCGGGGCTGCGCGCAGGACTCGAAGTGGACGGCCCCTACCTCGTCGTGCGCGTCCCGATCGCGCCCGCACGCAATGAGAACGGCTTCGCCGGCCTGCTCGAGGGTCGCCTGCGCCTGGCGAGCCTGCTGCCGGGCGCGACGCAGCCCGGCTGCGGGACCTTCGATGCACAGGGCAAGCTGCTGGCGCAGAGCCGCGGTGCGCGTGATCTGGGGCGCCTCGCGCAGGCCGAGATCGGCGCCGCCTGGTCCGGCGACGAGCTCGCCTGGCGCGGCAAGCTGCACTGGCCCGAGGGCACCCGCGCGCCCGAGATGTCCTTTGCCCTCGCCGCACCTTCCGCGACCTACCTGTCGACGCGCGGGCCATTGCGCGAGCTGACGGTCAAGATGACCATCGCCGCCTGTCTGATGGTCGTACTGCTGGTCGTGAGCTTCGCGCGCCTGCAGCGCGCGCTGATGCAGCGCCTCTCCGACCGCGCGAGCGAACTCGAAAGGAGCCATTCAAGGCTCGAGCGCTCGCAGGTCGCACTGGTCGAGGAGAGCGAGAAGTCCGCCGCCGCCAGCCGCGCCAAGAGCGAGTTCCTGGCCAACATGAGCCACGAGATCCGCACGCCGCTCAACGGCGTGCTGGGCATGACGCAGCTCCTGATCGACAGCGGGCTCGACCTGGAGCAGCTCGAGTTCGCGCGCACCGTACAGCGCTCGGGACGCACGCTGCTCGAGCTCGTCAACGACATCCTCGACTTCTCGAAGATCGAGGCTGGTCGCATGACGCTCGAGGATCTGCCCTTCGAGCTTGGCACGTTGGTCGAGGAGGCGCTCGAGATGGTCGCGGGACGCGCCGAGGACAAGGGCCTCGAGCTCGTCTGCCGGCTCGCCCCCGGCGCGCCCCGCAGCCTGCGCGGCGATCCGCTGCGCCTGCGCCAGGTGCTCGTCAACCTGCTGGGCAACGCGATCAAGTTCACCGAGCAGGGCGAAGTCGAGCTCGAAGTGCTGCCCGCGACCGCCGACGGCGACAGCGTGATGCTCGACTTCCGCGTGCGCGACACGGGCATCGGCATCGCGCCGGAAATCGTTCCGCAGCTGTTCCAGTCGTTCATGCAGGCCGACGGGTCGACCACGCGCCGCTTCGGAGGCACGGGGCTCGGCCTGGCGATCACGCGCCGCCTGGTCGAGCTGATGGGAGGCACGATCGAGGTGCAGAGCACGCTCGGCAAGGGCAGCCAATTCCACGTGCGCCTGCCGCTCGCCGCCGGACCACAGGCCCCGTTGCCTTCCCCCACGCAGCTGCGCGGCAAGCGTGCGCTGGTGATTCACGCCTCGCCCGCGCTGCGCGCGATGATCGCCGGCGAACTGGAACAGGCGGGAGCGACGGTCACGGCCTGCGAGCAGGTCTCGGCCTGTCGCGACGAACTCGAACACAGCCAGATCGACCTGGTCATCGCCGACGCATCCTGCCTCGCGCGCGGGCCGAGCTCGCTGCTCGAGAGCTGGCGTCGCGACCGCGCGGACAGCGATGCGCGTCTGGTCGGACTGGCGCCGATGCGCGCCCTGCGCGCATCGCGCCGCGCCGCCCTGCTCGAGGCCGACGGCTGGATCACCAAGCCCGTGCGTCCCACGCGCCTCCTCGCCCAACTCGAGGCTCTCTCCGGCCGGCGCCGTCGGCTGCTCCCGCCGCCCGAAGGGCCGCTCGCGCGCGAGGACGCGCGCGACGACTCGCGGCGCGCGCTGCTCGTCGAGGACAACCTCGTCAACGTGCGCGTCGCCGAACGCCTGCTCGACCGCGCGGGCTGGCAGTGCGACGTCGCCTACCACGGCCGCCAGGCGCTCGAGATGCTCGCCGCGCGCTCCTATCCGATCGTGTTCATGGACTGCCAGATGCCCGAGATGGACGGCTACCAGACCACGCGCGAGATCCGCGCGCGCGAGACCGTCTGCGGCGGGCACCAGGTCATCGTGGCCATGACCGCCAACGCGATGCGCGGCGACGAGGAGAAATGCCTGGGCGCCGGCATGGACGACTACCTCGCGAAGCCCGTCGACCCTGCGGAGCTCGAACGCGTGCTCGAGAAGTGGTCGCGCGCGCCCAAGAGCTGATCAGCCGTCGCCGTCGATCAGGTTGCCCAGGCCGAAGGCACGGTCGAGCACCGAGCCCTCTTCCTTGCGCCAGCCGTGCGAGGCGCGCTGCAGCCGGTCGGCCAGGCGCGAGAAGGGCAGCGACTGCAGCCACACGCGTCCTGGACCGGTGAGGCTCGCATAGAACAGGCCTTCGCCGCCGAAGAGTGCCGTCTTGATGCCGCCCACGAACTGGATGTCGTAGTCGACGCTCGGCTGCAGCGCGACGAGGCAGCCCGTGTCGACGCGCAGCCTTTCGCCCGGCTTCAGGTCGAGCGTGTGCACCGTTCCCCCGGCGTGCACGAAGGTCCAGCCGTCGCCGGTGAGGCGCTGCATGATGAAGCCCTCGCCGCCGAACAGGCCGACGCCGATGCGCTTCTGGAAGGCGATGCCGATCTGCACGCCGCGCGCGGCGCACAGGAACGAATCCTTCTGGCAGATCAGTTCGCCGCCGAGCTGTGAGAGGTCGAGCGGCACGATCTTGCCCGCGTAGGGCGCCGCGAAGGCGACGCGCTCCTTGCCCGAGCTGCCCTGGTGGTGGAATACCGTCATGAACAGGCTCTCGCCCGTGATCAGGCGCTTGCCCGCGCCGACGAGCTTGTCGAGGAAGCCCTGCGGCTGCGTGCGCCCGTCGCCGAAGACCGTCTGCAGCGCGATCTGCTGCGTCATGTACATCAGCGCACCCGCCTCGGCGACAGCACTCTCGCCCGGATCGAGCTCGATCTCGACGAACTGCATCTCCGAGCCGTGGAGCGTGTAGTCGATCTCGTGCGAGCTGCGGCGCACCGACTCGCCCTCGATCGGATCGCTCGGCGGCGGCGGGGAGCCGACGGAGGCAGCCGAGGGCGCGGCGCCCGAGAACTCCGGGAGGTCGCGCAGCTTCTGCCAGCTCGCCATGCCCGGCTTCCACAGCAGCGTGTCGCCGCTCGCGCTGCCGTTGCGCAAGTTGCTCTCGACGTCGCTCTGCTTCACCGGTCCGACCTGCTGGCCGCCGATCGACATGTACCAGGCATCCTGATCCGACATGCTTCCTCCGTCTGCGTTTCAGCCAGCCGACGCGATGCGCGCGGCCGTTTCGGTTTCGAGCGCCTGCGCGCGCGCCGCGTCGAGCGCCAGCAGATTCGCCAGACCGACCAGGAACACGCGCTCGGCGCCGTTGACGTCCTGGTCCGCGCGCACGACGGTGTAGGCGAGCACGTAGAGCGCCTCCTTCTCGGCCGGCTCGATCACGCCGGCGACGATCTGTGCCAGCGGGCGCGGGCTCTGCAGTTCGCTCTCGACCAGGTGCTCGGCGCCGATCTCTTGCGCCTCCTTCAAGATCGCGGCGCGTTCGGCCGCTCCGAGTTCGCCGTCGCAGCGCGCGGCCGAGATCACCAGGCGCAGGATGCGCTGCACGCCCGGGTTCGCGGCGGGCTCGGGCAACGGCGGCGGCCCGCCGCGGATCACGGTCGTCCCATCCGCGACGACCGGTGGCGCCGAGCCGAACGCGCTGCCGCCGTTCGAACGCAGCGCGTAGTAGGCCGCCGCCGCGAGGCCGGCGAGGCCGATCATCCCGCGCGTCCCGAGGAAGGGCGACGCGCCGTGGCCGAGAAAGCTCTCGGCGCGGCGGTGGTGCTTGGGGCGCGCGCCCATCGCGGCGCCGATCAGCGGACCGAGGAAGGAGAGGCTCATCGCGGGCACAGCCTACGCGCAAGCCGCGCCCGCATTCGAGCCCGCTCTCGGCGGATTCGACGGCGGGCGCGGCGTTGCCCGAGTGGGCGCTCGGAAGCTCAGGGCGCCCAGTACGTCGCGAGCTGATTCGTGATGTTGAAGGTGCTCGCCGAAGCGCAGCCGCCGAGCACGGTCGGATCGCGGTAGTACACGCCGTAGTAACGGCTCGTCCCGGCAAGGATCGGGTCACCCAGCGCCGTGGAGCGCGCGCTGACCTTCGGGTCGGTGGGCTCCGGCGCGGTGATGCTCCCGCCCGAGGCCGTCTTCGTGTAGAGCCGCTTCAGGCTGCCACCGACGCAGCGGATGCCCTGGCCGAAGACCAAGCCCGCGGGAGACACGGCGTCGCCCTGCAGCAGGAAGCTCGTCGCGGTCGGCTTCTCAGCCGCGGTCGTGAAGACGAGCGAGTCGCCGAGCACCGACGCGTCGCCCGTCACGCTGAGCGTCGCGCCGCCCGTGGCGGAGCTGTTGTCGCAACCGCGCCCCGAACCCGCGGCCGGATTCGCACACGGGCAAGCGAGCACGCCCGCGACGCCTGGATCACAGAACGGGACCGGCGCGATCGGGCCGGGGACATAGTTCGCGTCGAGCGCGTCGAGGTCGTCTCCAAAGGCCCCCAAGCCCGCGCGCGCGGTCGCCAGGCCGAGCGACTCGGCCGGGACGATGATCTGCGGCGTGAGCCCCGCGGCCGCCGGCGGCCCGAGGATGTCGCCCGGCTCGATCGGGATGCCGATCAAGCTGTCGAGCATGCCCACCACCAGCGATCCACGGCGCACGCTGAAGCGCACGACGTCTCCCGCCGCACCGATCTGGTAGCCGGGCACACCGTTCTCGCGCAGCGCGAGCGCGTCGAGGTCGTCCGTGCCGACTCCGCCGAGGTCCAGGCCGAGCGCGATCGGCGGCGCGTAGACCACGATGGCCGCGCCGGGCACCGCGCGGTTCAGGATCGCCGCCGGCGCGAAGCCGTTGGCCGGGCCCGAGCCGCTGTTGAACACACCGCGCAACGGATCGAAGAAGGCTGCGTCGAGCGAGAAGTAGATCCCGCCGCCGCCCGCGCCGGGCCCCGATCCGAGGTCGAACGCATCGACGTTGTCGCCCGGCCGCGCGCCCGCACCCGCCATCGGCGGGCGGGGCTCGAGGACGCCGAAGCCGGGGTACACGGCTCCGCTCGCGCTGGGCAGACCGTCGCCGTCGACCAGCGCGTGGTTTCCCATCACGATCCCGGGCGGAACGGGCCAGGGCGGCAGGGTGGCGCTGCGGAAGATGTCGGCGGACGCATCGAAGGTCCCCGGCACGAGCCCCTCACTGCGCACGTTCGGCGCGAGAGGCAGACCGGGGATCCCGCGCGCGAACTCGTCCACGGAGAAGATCCAGGTGCCCGGAGGCTCGATCACACCCGCGGGCGGCAGCGCGTCCAGACCGTAGGAGAGCGCGTCGAGCTCGTTGGGGCAGGGAACTCCGGGGGGCGAGGCGAGGCAGCCCGTGTAGCTCGGCAGCCCGAGGCCTCCGCCCGCGGCACCGCCGGGCACGAGCGTCCCGGGCACCGGAAGCGGGCCGAGCGCGGGGACGCCGGCCATGCCGATCCCCGCCGTCGCCGGCGTCAGGATGTCGCTCGGCCGGATCGGCGCCCCGGTGAATGAGTTCGGGACGCTGTTCGTCGGCCCGAAGTAGTCGATCGAGAAGCTGACCTGCGCCTGCGCCGCGGCGCCGCCGCCGAGGAGAGATGC
>JADJLZ010000019.1 GCA_016709875.1 Planctomycetota bacterium
GATGGACTTCCTGCTCGCGCAGGATGCGCAACACTCCTTCGAGCTGTGCGCCAGCGCGCCGAGCACGCAGGCGGTCTGGCTCGAGAAGGCGAATTCCCGCGAGCGCCTCTCCGCCGAAACGGAACTCCAGTTCGATCATGCCCGGCGCGCAGGACCCGATCACTTTCCGCGAACTCGAGGGCCGGACGCTCACGCTGCGCTTCATCCACGTTCCCGCGCGCGGGGATCTGGAGACCTGGGTTGTGGGCAAGAACTCCAAGAACCCGTCGGTCAGCACGAAGTGCGCGGGCGCCGACTTCTCGCGCGAGGTCAGGCTCGGCCAAGACGAACAGATTCAGCTCACTTTGCGGCTCGAAAAGGGCAAGTCGGGCTGGACGCACCTCGTCGACCCGGGCGAAGAGCGCGAGATCACCGTCGACCTCGGCGGCAGCGAGCGCCGCGTGCGCCTCGAGTGCAGCGAGATCGATCTCGCCGGCCACGAGGGCTCGATCGGCCTCCTGCGCGTGGAGAACAGCGAGGCGTCGCTCGGACAGTCGATCGTGGTGCTCTGCAGCGAAGGTCGCGGAGCACTCCGGTGCTCATCCCCAACGGCCGCTGGCTCTACCGCTACGACGACAAGGACCAGGTCGGCGTGTGGGGTGTCGTCGACGTCGCGAGCGCGACGCAGCCGGGCGAGGAACTCGTGCTGCGGCCGCACGTGCGCCTCGCGCCGATCGCGGAGGTCGAAGCCGGCCTGCGTCTGGACGAGGTCGACGGCGTGAGCCTCGAGAAGCTGCCCGAGAAGTTCCGTCTCGTGAGTGCAAAGGCGGCGGCGGCGCGCCCGTCGCCCTGCCAGGCGACGCGAAGTACGTTACGCTCGAAGGGAAGTGATCGAGGCCCTTCTTCTCGCGCTCCTCGTCCAGACGCCGCCGCTCGGAGCGCAGCTCGAGGCGCTCGTCGATCTCGCCACGCCGCAAGAGCGCCAGGCGAGAGCGCTCGAGCTCGCCGCGAGCAAGGAGACCTCGCTCGAGGACTGGCTCGCCGCGATGCGCGCGTTCGGCCGCTTCGAGAAGAGCGAGGCGGGCGCGAAGGTCGAGAAGGTCCCGCTCTTGTGCGACGGCAAGCTCGAGGAGACCGAGCTGCAGCTCCACATCCCGCCGAACTACGACCCCGCCCGGCCCGCGCCCTTGATCTGCGCCTTCCACGGCACCGGCGGCAGCGGGAGAGAGATGGTCGAGCTCTGGCACGCGCTCGCCGACGCACTCGGCGCGCTCGTGCTCGCCCCCAGCGATCCGGGCAAGAACGACGGCTACGGCTGGACGCAGCGCGAGCGCGACGGCGCGCTCGAGGCGCTGCGCTGGATGCGCCGGCACTACGACGTCGACGAACATCGCATCTACGCCACCGGCATCAGCCGCGGCGGACACCTGGCCTGGGACCTCGCACTGCGCCATCCGGATCTCTTCGCCGCGCTCGCGCCGCAGATCGGCGGGCCGCGTCTGGCGATCGTGCGTGGCCAGAACAACATGCGCCTGCTCGAGAACCTCGTACCGCTCCCGATCCGCGACCTGCAGGGCGCGCAGGACGACGAGGTGCTGGTCGAGAGCCTGCACGTGGCCTTCGCGCGCCTGGCGAAGTTCGGTGCGCAGGACGCCCTGCTGAAGGAGTTCCCGAAGCTCGGCCACAGCTTCGAGTTCGACGCCGTGGACTGGAAGTCGTTCCTCGGCGGCGCCGTGCGGCCGAGCGCGCCCGAGCACGTCGTGCGCTGCAGCGCGCGCCTGGGCGAGGCGCGCAGCTTCTGGATCGAGATCACGGGCTTCGAGAAGGAGGTCAGCGAGGAGTTCCAGCCGATCATTCCCGTCAACGAGTGGAAGGCGCTCGACGCGGCCGGTCAACGCGCGCGCATGCTCAAGGAGGCGGAGAAGCGCACCGCGCGGCTCGAAGCGAAGTTCGAGGGCCCGGGCAAGTTCACACTCGTCGGCAGCGGCGTGACGAGCTTCCGCCTGCTGCTCTCCTCGGAGAGGCTCGGGCCGCAGAACAAGCTCTCCCTGAAGTGGCAAGGCAAGTCGCGCGCGCCGCAGACAGTCGTGCTGGACAAGAAAGTGGCGCTGGAAGACTTCGCCGAGTGCTTCGACCGCAGCTGGATCCCGGTGGCGGAGTATCGCGGGCCGTGAGGCGCGTGCTTTGCCCGCCCGCCCGCTCTAGGATCTCGCCCGTTCCGCGCTCCCCTGCACCTTCGAACCGAACCCACCCCATGTCGCGCACCCGTTCGCTCCTGCCCTCGCTCCTCACGCTCGCGCTGCTCGCTCTCTACTCCTGCGAGAGCGCCTGCCCGGTCCCCGACTCCGCCTCGAAGCCGACCGCGCAGCCGGCTGCACCACCCGCCGCGAAGCCCGCCGAACTGCCGCCCGCCGCGCCCACGGCTCCCGCGATCCCCGCTCCCAAGACCACGCTCGCGAACGCGATCGCCGTCGCTCTGGCGAGCGCGAAGGACACGCGCTTCTTCGGCGCCGAGTACGAGAGCGGCGAGGACCGCCAGATCTACAGCGTCGCGCTGGTCGGCGGCGGTTCGCTGCACGAGATCCGCGTCGACGTGGCCGACGGCAAGATCCTCGGCGCGGACGAGGAGAAGCTCGACGAGCACAAGCTCGAGATCGTCGAAGGGATGTTCCAGCAGGTCGCGAAGACGACCGTCGACCAGGCGCTCGCCGCCGCGCTTGCGCAGGTGCCCGGCTCTTGGGCCGCGGGCGCCGGGCTGACGCGCGACGGCGAGGCGACGCGCTACGGCGTGTTGCTCGTGACCGGCGAGGGCACGAAACTCGCGATCGTCTCGGCCGAGGACGCCAAGGTGCTCGAAGTGCGCACGATGGCGCACGAAGACGAGGACGAGGACGAGGACGGCGAGGAGATGGAGATGGACGAGGGCTCGGAGGGCGGCGAAGAGCACGAAAAGCCCGAGGCGCCGAAGTAGCGCTCGGGCGATGCGCGCGGGGCTGCAGGCAGGGATGCTGGCCGCGCTCGCGCTCGTCGCGGGCGGCTGCGAGAGCGCGCGCGTGAACGTCGCGATCCTCGACGCGCAGCACCCCGGGCCGTGCGAGTGGGAGCTCGCTGAGGAACCGGCCTTCACGCTCACCGACGCGCTCGCGCTGCTCGGGAAACACTTCCCGGGCCGGCGCCTGGTCACGGCCGGGCTCTACCGCGAGGGCGCGAACCCGCGCTGCCTGATGGTGCTGCAGAAGGGCAATTCCGTCGAGCTGCAGAAGCTCGACGCGCGCAATGGCCGCTTCCTCTCGACCCAGATCGGAACGGCGACCAAGCCCGATGCCGCGCCGCTCACGGAACCCGCGCTCGCACCCGCGCGCGCGCTTGCACTCGCGCTCGAATCCGCGCCGCAGGCGTTCGCGCGCACCATCGCGTACCAGCTCGAAGAGGGCGAGTTCGGCTACACGATCGAGCTCGTCCTGCACGGTCTGCCGCACCGCGTGCGCGTGCACGCCGACGGTCGCGTCGAACTCGGGAAGCGCGACTAGCTCGTCACGCCCGGGAGGTCCATCCCGCGCTCGTTGGCGCAGCGGATCGCGTCCTCGTAGCCCGCATCGGCGTGGCGCATCACACCCGTGCCCGGATCGTTGGTGAGCACGCGCTCGACGCTCGCGCCTGCCTCGGGCGTGCCATCCGCGACCGTCACCTGTCCGGAGTGCAGGCTGTAGCCGATGCCGACGCCGCCGCCGTGGTGGAACGAGACCCAGCTCGCACCCGAGGCGACGTTGAGCATCGCGTTCAGGATCGGCCAGTCGGCGACCGCGTCGGTGCCGTCCTTCATCGCCTCGGTCTCGCGGTTGGGCGAGGCGACCGAGCCGCAGTCGAGGTGGTCGCGGCCGATCACGATCGGCGCGCGGATGCGGCCCGAGCGCACGGCCTCGTTGAACGCGCGCCCGGCTTTCGCACGATCGCCGTAGCCCAGCCAGCAGATGCGCGCGGGCAGGCCCTGGAAGGCGACGCGCTCGCCCGCCATGCGGATCCAGCGCGCGAGCGCCTCGTCTTTGGGGAACAGCTCGAGGATGATCTGGTCGGTGACCGCGATGTCCTGGGGGTCGCCGGAGAGTGCGGCCCAGCGGAATGGGCCCTTGCCCTCGCAGAACAGGGGGCGCACGTACTTGGGCACGAAGCCCTCGAAGCCGAAGGCCTCCGCGAAGCCCGCCTGCGCCGCGTGGCCGCGCAGGTTGTTGCCGTAGTCGAAGGTGTCGGCGCCGCGGCGCTGCAGCTCGAGCATCGCCTTGCAGTGCTCGATCATCGTGCGGAAGGATTCCTTCTCGTAGCGCTTGGGGTCGCTCGTGCGCAGCGCGAGCGCCGCCTCGTAGCGCATCCCGTTCGGCACGTAGCCGCCGAGCGGATCGTGCGCGCTGGTCTGGTCGGTGAGCACATCGGGCGTGATCTCGCGCGCGATCAGGCGCTCGAGCAGGTCGACCGCGTTGCACACGACGCCGATCGACTTCGGCACCTTCTTCGACTTCCACTCGAGCGCGAGGTCGATCGCCTTGTCCAGGTCCTCGACCAGCACGTCGCAGTAGCGCGTGTCCAGCCGCTTCTGGATGCGCGCGCGGTCGACGTCGGCGCCGAGGAAGGTCGCGTTGTTCATCGTCGCCGCGAGCGGCTGCGCGCCGCCCATGCCCCCCAGCCCGCCGGTGACGACGAGCCGTCCGGCGAGATCGCCGCCGAAGAGCTTCCTGGCGGAGGCGGCGAAGGTCTCGTAGGTGCCCTGCAGGATCCCCTGCGTGCCGATGTAGATCCACGAGCCGGCCGTCATCTGGCCGTACATGATCTTGTTCTCGGCCTCGAGCTCGCGGAAGTGCTCCCAGGTGGCCCAGTGGCCGACGAGGTTCGAGTTCGCGATCAGCACGCGCGGCGCCAGCTTGGTGGTCTTGAAGACGCCCACCGGCTTGCCCGACTGCACGAGCAGCGTCTCGTCCGCTTCGAGACGCCGCAGCGTCGCGACGATGCGCTGGAAGCTGGGCCAATCGCGCGCCGCCTTGCCGCTGCCGCCGTAGACGACGAGGTTGGCGGGATCCTCGGCCACCTCGGGGTCGAGGTTGTTCATCAGCATGCGCAGCGCGGCCTCGGCGGCCCAGGTCTTGCACGTGCGCACGCTCCCACGCGGCGCGCGCTGCGGGCCGGTCGGGATCGAGACGGAACTCTCGGGGGTGGCGGTCTTCATCGCGCACCCAGTCTAGCGGAGCCTGCTACCAGTTCACGGTGAGAGCGCTCGAGACGTTGTAGGTCGAGCTCCCGCCGAGGCAGAACGAGGGATTCGGGTCGCGGTAGTAGACCTGGTAGTAGCGCGCTGAGCCGGGCGCGATCGGATCGCCGAGCGCCGCGGAACGCGCGCTGATCGAGGGCCCGCCGGCGGGCGGGAACGAGGCCACGCCCGCGACCGCGTTGACGAGATACAGGCGCTTCAGCACGCCGCCGATGCAGCGCACGCCATCGCCGAAGACGGCCGGTGTCGCGAGCTGCACTCCGCCCTGCAGCAGGATCGAGCTCGGGCTTGGGAGCTCGCCCGCGGACTGCAGCGCGACGAGGTCGGGGCTCGTCGAGCCGCTCGCGCTGAGCAGCGCGCCGCCGGTCGTGGCGGAGTTCTCGCAGCCGTGGCCGAGCGCGCCGAAGTTGCTGCACGGGCAGGCGACTCCGCCCGCCGTGCCGTCGCCGGCGCAGAAGGAGCTGAAGCTGCTGCCGCCCTCCTGCACGAGCTGGAATCCGTTGACCGAACCCGACGTTCCGCCCGAGCCGGCGCAGTGGACGACCAGCGTGCCGCTGGTCACCGCGACGTGGTGCAGCGCGTAGGTCAGGCCCTGCACGTGCGGCGAACCGCTCCACGAGCCGCCGACGATCTGCTGGGCCTCGACCGCGCCGGGCACGTCGACCGCGGTGTGCGCGTTGACGCTGTCGGGCGCCCAGGCGTAGGTGTAGACGGCGTAGTTGCCGTTCGCGAGGCCGCTGAAGGTCCAGGTCGCCGCCGGTCCGATCGAGCTGATCGCCTGGATGTCGTTCATCAGCGCCGAATCGTCGCCGGCGAGCGTGCCGAAGGGCCAGTTGAACGAGCTCGAGACCGTGCTCGCGCAGCTCGCGGCGCTCGGCGCGCCCGCGAGATCGACGAGCGCGATCGTGTAGGGATGCGAGACGTTGTTCCACACGCCCGTCTGCGCGGCGGCGCCACCGTAGCCGTTCGAGGGCACCGGCCAGAGGATCAAGTTGTCCCCCACGTCGAGGTTGAAGCTCTGCGCGCGCAGGCTGGAGGCGGCGACGAACAGGATGGGCAGGAGGAGCAGTCGATCGAGGCGCATGGTCTTGTTTCCTGGGGTGATCCGGGCCTCCCATCCTAGCGCGCTGCGCATGGAACGGGGGCCTCGTGAGCGGCAGACTGCCCGGATGCAGCGCAGGATCGGCATCGCGGCGGGCATATGGGGGGTGAGCATCCTGCTCTCGCGCCTGGTGGGCCTCGTGCGCGAGGCGGTCATCGGCCGCACGCTCGGGGGCTCGGCCGCCGCCGACGCCTACTGGACGGCCTTCGTCCTGCCCGACTTCCTCAACTACCTGCTCGCGGGCGGCGCGCTCTCGATCGTGTTCATTCCGATCTTCCAGCGCCACTTCGCCGCAGGCGAGGAAGCGCGCGGCTGGCAGGCCTTCAGCTCGATCTCGAGCTTCCTCGTGCTCGTGCTCTCGCTCGCGACGCTCGCGCTGTGGGTCCTGCTGCCCAGCCTCGCGCCGATCGTCGCGCCGGGCTTCGACGCGGCGCAGCTCGCGCTGCTGGTGAAGCTCTCGCGCATCCTGCTGCCCGCGCAGATCTTCCACGTGCTCGGTGGGTTGTGTTCGGCCGCGCTGCAGGCGCGCGACCGCCACGCCGTGCCTGCGCTCGCGCCGCTCGTGTACACGCTCTGCATCGTCGCCGGAGGTCTCGCGCTGCGCAGCGCGGAGGGTTTCGCCTGGGGCGTGCTCGCGGGCAGCGTGCTCGGCCCGTTCCTGATGCCGCTCGTCGCCTGCCGCGGCATCGGACTGCGCTGGAGCCCGCGCCTGGCGCTGCGCGATCCCGACTTGCGCCTGTACCTCGCGCGCTCGCTGCCGATCATGCTCGGCTTCTCGATCGTCGTCGTCGACGACTGGATCCTGCGCCGTGAAGGCACGCTGCTCGGCCCAGGCGCCGTGAGCGCGATCACGTACGCCAAGAACCTGATGAAGGTGCCGATGGGCATCTTCGGCCTGGCCGCCGGCGTTGCGGCCTACCCCACGCTCGCGCGCCTGGTGGCGCAGGGCAAACCCGAGGAGATGCGCCGCACGCTCTGGTCGACGACGCGCGTGATGCTGGTGCTCGCCTTCGCCGCGCAGGCGCTGCTCACGGTGATCGGCACCGAGCTCGCCGCGCTGGTCTACGGCCGCGGCAAGCTCTCGCCCGAGGAACTCGAGGCGATCGGCGGCGCGCTGCGCCTGGTGTCGATCGGCCTGTGCGCCTGGTCGGCGCAGAGCGTGATCGCGCGCGGATTCTACGCGCTGGGCAACACGTGGCTGCCCGCACTGCTCGGCACGATCGTCGCGCTGGCGGCCTATCCGCTGTACGTGTTCCTGCGCGGCGAGCTCGGCCTCGGCGGTCTCGCGCTCGCGAGCTCGATCGCGATCCTCGTCTACGTCGCGCTGCTCGTCTGGATGCTGACGCGCGACTTCGACCGCATCGCGACGCCCGAGACCGCCGGCTGGGGCCTGTTCTTCATGCGCGCGCTCTCCGCGCTCGGCCTGGCGATCGGCGCGGGCCGCACGCTGATCGGTTTCCTGCCCCAGGGCTTCGGCCTGCGCGAGATCCTGCTGCGCGCGGGCCTGTGCGGCGGAGTTTCCATGCTCGTCTTCTTCCTCGCCGCGCGCGCCTCCGGCCTCGAGGAGTTGCGCACGATCCTCGGATTCCTGCGCCGGCGATCGCGCGACCGAACTACGGACAATTGAGGGGCAAGCAGCCTTCAGCTGTGGCGCCGCGCGCGCCGAAGCTGTCGCTGTGAGAACCCTGCTGATCCTGTGCCTCGCGATCCTCCCCTGCCTTGGCTGCGGAAGCGCTTCCGGCGACACGGCCAAGCCTGTCAGCGCCTACGCCACGCAAGGCTGGAGCCTCGTCAGCGCCTACGAACGCGCGCACAAGGAAAAGAACGTCGAGCGGGCACTGGCGCTGGTGCACCTGGGGCAGGTGGACGTGCAGACGCGCGACGTGCTGATCAAGAACCTGAACGAGGACTTCGCCAAGGAGCTCGTCAGCGCGAAGCTCGTCCCGCTCGCGGGCGACGAGAAGTTCGACATCGTGATCAACGACCGGCACGTCACGCCGAACCTGAAGGTCACCAAGCGTCTGCGCATCGAGCTGCGCTCGCCCGGCCCTGACGGCAAGCCCGTGACGAGCTTCACCGAGTACTACGTCGGCGAACGCAACGGCCGCGACATGATCGCGAGCTCGACGTACAACGAGTAGGCGCGCCCATCAGCTCTCGAGCTTGCCATCGCCTGTGGCCAAACGCGTCGGTCACGGAATTGGTCGGGTTCACCGAGGGGAGGCGCTTCAGAGGCGAGTTGCCCGACAGCCTGCATTTGTGAGCCCCGATCTAGAAGGCCGGATTGTCAGAGCGAAAGGGCAAGCCCCGTCGACCTCAAGCACTTGGTTCGACGGGGCTCGCGCATTGCGCCTCGGGATGCATCGTCTCAGGGCCGTTCGTAGCAGCCTTGATCAACGTAGTCCACGCCCGTCGGACTGTCTTCTCCTAGGCCGTGGCGATCGACGCGACGGCGGGACTCCCGAAGATCCAGCGGGAGCTTTTCGGAGACGTCTCCGTTCTCATCGAGGTCGGCGACATCCGATGGGATGATCGAGTAGTCACCATAGTCGATGCACGGGGACCCCGCTCCCTGCGCTCTCGACGGCCTAAGTGTGAAATCCGGAAGCGTGTGTGTCGGCGGATGCCCGCTGGTGGGAATATTGGGCCAGGAGCCTGCCGTGAAGAGTGGGTCATAGGACTGGTTGTTGTGCTGTGGGCCCGTGACAACTTCCAGGTCGCAGAAATCCACGGTGGCCGGACCACCAATCGGGGCTAGCGGCGCGCTGCACAACGGAAACGGCCCGAGGTCTCGATTCCAAAACAGAATGGAGTTGTAGATGCCGACGACAGAGTTGGGACTCACGAAGATCGCTTGACCAGCCGAGCATCCCCCCTGCTGAACGATTCCTGGCGCAAAATTGCCGACGAACGTGCAATTCACAACCTGAGAACTTGCGAATTCGCCGGGCGAAGCTGAAACCTGGTCGAAGTAGAGCGCCCCACCGTGGGGCGGCCCGGATGAACCTGTCGCTGCGCTGTTGACCCAGTTCTCCCAGAAGACACCGTTTGCAAAGTCGAAGCTCTTGCCGTTCTTGACCTGATTCACGTAGGCCGCGCCACCAAATTGGCCGCACTTGTTCGAGAGGAACTTGCAGTTCACTGCCCACCCCCAGAGCCAGTCGCCGTAGATGGCCCCGCCGTTGTGGTCCGCAATGTTGTAGAAGAACTCAGTCGACTTGACGCGCAGGATGCTCTTGATGAGTGGGACCGGCGGCGTGGGCGGTGGCGGAATGACAGGGCATCCACTGACGAACCAGATCGCCCCGCCGTCACTGGCGCGGTTGTTGTTGAGATAGCAGTTCGTCAGGTCCAGGTTCGAGCAGTGGCACCAGATGCCGCCACCAACCGTGCTCGACGGATCGTTGGCCGCAAACCCATGAGTGATGGTGAATCCATCGATCACGACGGCAGGATCGTCCTCCACTGCAGCGACTTGATCGATGCTTACGACATGTGCTGCATTGTCGGCATAGATGCCCAGAGTGTCATCGTTGCCAGCGACGTCGGCATCAAGAACGGTCGAGGTGAACGACCCTCGCCGTTCGGCCAACTGCGATTCGCCCAGGTAGCCCGGGTTGCTCGGATCATGTGGCCCCAAGAAGCCGCCGTAGAGCCGGAGCGGCTTGTTGATATTGAACCCTGCCACAAGGTCTGTTGGCACATAGCGGCCTTCTGCAACCCACAGCTCGCCTGTCGGAAGTGCATTTGCGATCGCATTGTCAAGCGAAGGCGTTGCATTGACCCAACTCGATCCGTCGGCGAGTCCTCCAGGTGCGACGTTCGCGTCGACGAACACAGGGACAAGCGTCGGATTCTGCGGCTGAGCTCGAAGCGAGATCAAGAGCAGTGCGGTGAGTGCGAGCGTCGAAAGTACGGCCAGCGCAAGGCGCATTGGGTTTCGCGCGCGCTTGACAGCGCCAAGTTTCATGGGTTTCTCCTCTCCCGTGCGAGCCATTGGGGGCCGGAAGTCGACCTCCGCCTATACCGTGCCCCCCCTCACAAGCCCATGTCAAGGATATTCTTGGAAACCCAGTCACTTTTCTGACTTGATGGATACCCACGAGTTCGGGGCTCGGGTACCCTTGAGGACGCCGCTGAAGGTCTCGCCCGCTTTTTCCCCTCCATCGGAGTACTTCCATGACGACAACCCCTGACAGGACCCAGCTTCTGCGAGCTGGCAGCCGAGTCCCTTGCGCAATCGGGCGCGCGTTCGCGGCAACCGTCCTCGCCGTCGGTGCGCATGCGCAAGTCACCGAACGCGTGAACCTCGGGCCTGGCACGAGCCAGTCGAACTGGGGTGCGGATCTCTCGCTGCAGGGGTGCCATGTCTCTGCCGATGGCAGGTACGTGGTGTTCCGCAGCTTCGCTCTGGATCTCGTCCCCGGCGACACCAACGCGGCCTGGGACATCTTCGTGCGAGATCGGGAGACCCAGACCATCGAACGAGTGAGCGTCGACTCCAACGGAGCACAGGCGAACGACGACAGCGGGCAGTTCGGATTTTCGATCAGCGCGAATGGGCGCTTCGTGGTCTTCTTCTCGACCGCGACCAACCTCGTCCTGGGTGGAACGAACGGCGTGGGCCAGATCTTTCTGCATGACCGATCGACGGGCACGACCGAACTCATCAGCCGGAGTTCGACGGGTGCGCAGGGCAATGCCCGGAGCAAGTACCCGTCGGTCTCCGATGATGGCCGCTTCGTCGGATTCGACAGCGATGCAAGCAATCTCGTCGCCAACGACACCAATGGGTTTACCGATGTGTTCATTCGAGATCGGCTTGGGTCGACAACGGAATGCGCAAGCGTCGCGCCAGGCGCAGTTCAAGCAAACAGTTGGAGTGATGGGCCGAGCCTGTCCGCCGACGGCCACTATTTAGGTTTCTCGAGCGGTGCCAGCAACCTTGTGCCCGGGGACACGAACGGGCAGTCGGATGCGTTTGTTCGCGACCTCGTGAATCGGACGACGGATCGAGTCAGTGTCGGTGGCGGTCTGCAACAAGGAAACGCCAGCTCAGGCGTTGCGTCGCCGTCGGCCAACGGGCGGTTCGTCGCGTTCGTGAGCGAGGCGACGAACCTCGTCCCTGGCGACACGAACAACCGCTGGGACGTGTTCGTGCGCGACCGCCAAGCCGGCACGACAGAACGCGCCAGCGTGGCAACCGGTGGAGCCCAGAGCCTCGGGGACCCCTTCAGTGCCTCAATCTCTGCCGACGGGCGCTTTGTGACATTCGCTAGCAACGCCCTGGATCTCGTCTGGCCCATCAGCGGCGGTCTGAATGTCTTCGTCCGGGACCGCCGCAACGACACCACCGAACTCGCAAGCCTCTCCACCTCCGGGTGGACTCAGCAACAACATCTCGGAGGTCCCCTCGATCTCCGCCAACGGCCGTTTCGTGGTCTTCCGCAGCAACGCGAGCAACCTCGTGCCGAACGACACGAACGGGGCGATGGACATCCTCCTGCACGACCGGGACTCGACCGGCTTCGTGAGCGTGCGCGCCCGGGCGACGGCAATGTCCTCGCCTGCCCCTGCGGCAATCCTCCCTGGGGCGCGAGCCGCGGCTGCGACAACTCCGCCGGAACAGGCGGCGCCGCGCTCTCCGCGCAGGGCATCGCCTACCTCTCGCTCGACAGCCTGGTCTTCACGACCACCGGCGAGCGCCCCACGGCGACGAGCGTGCTCCTGCAGGGCGATGCCCTCGTGCCGAACGGCGCGGTCTTCGGCCAGGAATCCGCTGTGCCGGCGGCACGCCAAGCCGCTTGCGTGAAGCTCGCCGCGGGCGGCAGCATCCGCGCACCCGACCTCGCAGCGGGCGACGCGACCGTCGCACGGCGCTCCTTGCAGCTCGGCCTGCCGATCCAGCCGGGCCACACCTACGTCTACCAGGTTTTCTACCGCGACCCGCTCGTCCTCGGCGCGTGCCCTTCCTCGAGCACCTTCAACGCGACGCAGGCCGGGACGATCTCGTGGTGGCCGTAGGCCGCCGCGCCCGCCCTCACGGCAGCGCCGCGAGTTCCTCGTCCACCCTCTGAGCGAGCTTGCGCCACTTCGGCTTGGGCTCCGCGAGCAGGCGCTTGGCCTCCGTGAGCTTCTCGCGCGCGCCTTCGAAATCGTGCTCGATGCGCGCTTCGAGTCGGCCGAGGAGCCACAGGCTCTCCGCGACGTCGGGGTGCTCGGGGCCGAGCACGTCGCGCCGGTTGCGCAGCGAGCTCTCGAGCAGCTGGTGCAGCTCGTCGGAGTCCTTGGGGGCGCCGGACGTGTGCCACTACGGCTCCCGAGCACGCGCGCCACGTGGGCCTCTGCGGCCGGTTGGCACACGGGATGCGTGAGATTCCGCCTGGTCCATGTCAGGGTCGTTCGCAGGAGCGCTGCTCAACGAAGTCCACGCCTCTGCCCACGAGTTCGGGGCTCGGGTACCCTTGAGGACGCCGCTGAAGGTCTCGCCCGCTTTTTCCCCTCCATCGGAGTACTTCCATGACGACAACCCTGACAGGACCCAGCTTCTGCGAGCTGGCAGCCGAGTCCCTTGCGCAATCGGGCGCGCGTTCGCGGCAACCGTCCTCGCCGTCGGTGCGCATGCGCAAGTCACCGAACGCGTGAACCTGGGGCCTGGCACGAGCCAGTCGAACTGGGGTGCGGATCTCTGGTCGGTGGGGTGCCATGTCTCGGCCGATGGCAGGTACGTGGTGTTCCGCAGCTTCGCTCTGGATCTCGTCCCGGGCGACACCAACGCGGCCTGGGACATCTTCGTGCGAGATCGGGAGACCCAGACCATCGAACGAGTGAGCGTCGACTCCAACGGAGCACAGGCGAACGACGACAGCGGGCAGTTCGGATTTTCGATCAGCGCGGATGGGCGCTTCGTGGTCTTCTTCTCGACCGCGACCAACCTCGTCCCGGGTGGATCGAACGGCCCGGCCCAGATCTTTCTGCACGACCGATCGACGGGCGCGACCGAACTCATCAGCCGGAGTTCGACGGGCGTGCAAGGCAACGCCCAAAGCTCTTCTCCCTCGGTCTCCGATGATGGCCGCTTCGTCGAGTTCGAGAGCCACGCAAACAACCTCGTCGCGAATGATGTCAACGGGCTCCTTGACGTTTTCGTGCGAGACCGCCGAGCCAGAACGACCTCTTGTGTCAGCGTCGACCCCGCGGGACATCCTGGCAATGGCGTCTCGAACTGGCCCGCGATCTCGGGGGACGGCAGGTGGATGGCCTTCGCAAGCTCTGCAAGCAACCTGGTCCTCGGCGACTCGAACTCGACGATGGACGGGTTCGTGCGGGACCGCGTCAGCGGGATCACCGAGAAAATCAGTCTCTCGACAAATGGCGTACAAGCAAACCTCGCCTCGGGGGGCGCCCCATCCATTTCCCGAAATGGCCGATTCGTGGCCTTCATGGGTTCGGCGACGAACCTCGTCCCTGGTGACACGAACAACTGCTGGGACGTGTTCGTGCGCGACCGCCAAACAGGCAAGACGGAACGCGCTAGCGTGGCAACCGGTGGAGCGCAGAGTTTCGGGAATCCCGGCTATACTTCGATCTCCGCTAACGGCCGATTCGTCGCTTTCGCAAGCGACGCCCAGGACCTCGTCTCACCGATCAGTGGCGGCCTGAACGTCTTCGTCCACGACCGCCGCAACGACACCACCGAACTCGCGAGCGTCTCGACCTCAGGCGGGCTCGCGGACAACACCTCGGACGCGCCCTCGATCTCCGCCAACGGCCGTTTCGTGGTCTTCCGCAGCAACGCGAGCAACCTCGTGCCGAACGACACGAACGGGGCGATGGACATCCTCCTGCACGACCGGGACTCGACCGGCTTCGTGAGCGTGTGCGCCCCGGGCGACGGCAATGTCGTCTCGCCTGCCCCTGCGGCAATCCTCCCTGGGGCGCGAGCCGCGGCTGCGACAACTCCGCCGGAACAGGCGGCGCCGCGCTCTCCGCGCAGGGCATCGCCTACCCCTCGCTCGACAGCCTGGTCTTCACGACCACCGGCGAGCGCCCCACGGCCGCGAGCGTGCTCCTGCAGGGCGATGCCCTCGTGCCGAACGGCGCGGTCTTCGGCCAGGGAATCCGCTGTGCCGGCGGCACGCTCAAGCGCTTGTACGTGAAGCTCGCCGCGGGCGGCAGCATCCGCGCACCCGACCTCGCAGCGGGCGACGCGACCGTCGCACGGCGCTCCTTGCAGCTCGGCCTGCCGATCCAGCCGGGCCACACCTACGTCTACCAGGTTTTCTACCGCGACCCGCTCGTCCTCGGCGCGTGCCCTTCCTCGAGCACCTTCAACGCGACGCAGGCCGGGACGATCTCGTGGTGGCCGTAGGCCGCCGCGCCCGCCTCACGGCTGCGCCGCGAGTTCCTCGTCCACCCTCTGAGCGAGCTTGCGCCACTTCGGCTTGGCTCCGCGAGCAGGCGCTTGGCCTCCGTCAGCTTCTCGCGCGCCTCGAAATCGTGCTCGATGCGCGCTTCGAGCCGGCCGAGGAGCCACAGGCTCTCCGCGACGTCGGGGTGCTTCGGGCCGAGCACGTCGCGCCGGTTGCGCAGGAGCTCTCGAGCAGCTGGTGCAGCTCGTCGGAGTCCTTGGGGGCGCCGGACGTGCCACTACGGCTCCCGAGCACGCGCGCCACGTGGGCCCTCTGCGGCCGGTTGGCACACGGGATGCGTGAGATTCCGCCTGGTCCATGCCAGGTCGTTCGCAGGAGCGCTGCTCAACGAAGTCCACGCCTCTGCCCACGAGTTCCGGGGCTCGGGTACCCTTGAGGACGCCGCTGAAGGTCTCGCCCGCATTTTCCCTCCATCGGAGTACTTCCATGACGACAACCCTGACAGGACCCAGCTTCTGCGAGCTGGCAGCCGAGTTCCCTTGCGCAATCGGGCGCGCGTTCGCGGCGCAACCGTCCTCGCCGTCGGTGCGCATGCGCAAGTCACCGAACCCGTGAACTCGGGCCTGGCACGAGCCAGTCGAACTGGGGTGCGCTCTTGCCGCTGAGGTGCCAGGTCTCAGCCGATGGCAGGTACGTGGTGTTCCGCAGTCGGCTCTGGACTCGTCCCGGGCGACACCAACGCGGCCTGGGACATCTTCGTGCGAGATCGGAGACCCAGACCATCGAACGAGGAGCGTCGACTCCAACGGAGCACAGGCGAACGGCGACAGCGGGCAGTTCGGATTTTCGATCAGCGCGAATGGGCGTCTGGTCTTCTTCTCGACCGCGACCAACCTCGTCCTGGGTGGAACGAACGGCGTGGGGCTGATCTTTCTGCATGACCGATCGACGGGCAACCGAATTCTCACCAGCCGGAGTTCGACGGGTGCGCAGGGCAATGCCCGGAGCAAGTACCCGTGGTCTCCGATGATGGCCGCTTCGTCGGATTCGACAGCGATGCAAGCAATCTCGTCGCCAACGACCCAATGGGTTTACCGATGTGTTCATTCGAGATCGGCGGGTCGACAACGGAATGTAAAGCGTCGCGCCAGGCGCCAGTTCAAGCAAACAGTTGGAGTGATGGGCCGGAGCCTGTCCGCCGACGGCACTACATAGGTTTCGGGGCGGTGCCAGCACCTGGTCCCGGGGATACGAACGGGCAGTCGGATGCGTTTGTTCGCGACCTCGTGAATCGGACGACGAGCGAGTCAGCGTCGGTGGCGGTCGCAACAAGGAAACGCCAGCTCAGGTGCGTCGCCGTCGGCCAACGGGCGTTCGTCGCGTTCGTGAGCGAGACGACGAACCCCGTCCCCTGGCGACACGAACAACCGCTGGGACGTGTTCGTGCGCGACCCCGCCGTCGGCACGACAGAACGCTAGCGTGGCAACCGGTGGAGCCCAGAGCCGCGGGGACCCCTTCAGTGCCTCAATCTCTGCCGACGGGCGCCTTTGACATCTGCCAGCAACGCCCTGGATCTCGTCTGGCCCATCAGCGGCGGTCTGAACGTCTTCGTCCGGGACCGCCGCAACGACACCACCGAACTCGCAAGCCTCTCCACCTCGGGTGGACTCAGCAACAACATCTCGGAGGTCCGCTCTCCGCCAACGGCCGTTTTCGTGGTCTTCCGGCAACGCGAGCAACCTCGTGCGAACGACACGAACGGGGCGATGGACATCCTCCTGCACGACCGGGACTCGACCGGCTTCGTGAGCGATGTGTGCCCCGGGCGACGGCAATGTCCTCGCCTGCCCCTGCGGCAATCCTCCCTGGGGCGCGAGCCGCGGCTGCGATTTCGCTCCGCCGGAACAGGCGGGCTGCGGCTCTCCGCGCAGGGCATCGCCTACCTCTCGCTCGACAGCCTGGTCTTCACGACCACCGGCGAGCGCCCACGGCACTGAGCGTGCCCTGCAGGGCGATGCCCTCGTGTTGAATGGCGCGGTCTTCGGCCAGGGAATCCGCTGTGCCGCTGGCGGCACGCTCAGCGCTTGTACGTGGTTCGCCGCGGGCTGGCATCCGCGCACCCGACCTCGCAGCGGGCGACGCGACCGTCGCACGGCCTCTCCCTCGCAGCTCGGCCTGCCGAGCCAGCCGGGCCACTGCTACGCATCCTACCAGGTTTTCTACCGCGACCCGCTCGTCCTCGCGGCGCGTGCCCCCTTCCTCGAGCACCTTCAACGCGACGCAGGCCG
>JADJLZ010000020.1 GCA_016709875.1 Planctomycetota bacterium
CGTGGCGCGGCGCACGCGGCCTTCCTTCAATGGGGCGAGGTGCCCGCTCCCAAGTCGCGGCGAGATCGTGCGCCAGCTCGGCAACGCACTGCGCGAGAAGAAGCAGCAGCTGGGCGAGCTCGTGACGCTCGAGGTCGGCAAGATCCTCGTGAGGGCCAGGGCGAGATCCAGGAGGCGATCGAACATCGCGGACTTCGCGGTAGGGGCTTTAGTCGCGCATGCTCTACGGCCTCTCGATGCACTCGAGCGGCCGGGCCACGCGATGCGCGAGCAGTACCACCCGCTGGGTGTCGTCGGGATCATCAGCGCGTTCAACTCTGGCCGCGGTCTGGGCCTGGAACTCGATGCTGGCCCTGATCTGCGGCGATGCCTGCATCTCGCTGCTGAGCGCCAAGGTGCCGCTCACGGGCGATCGCGGCGGATGACCAACGCTTGCCGGCCGGTGCCTCAGCGCGAGGGGCTCGGTGCGCTGTGCTCGCTCGTGGATCGGCAGCCACGACGACGTCGGCAAGGACTCGTCGCCGATGCGCGCATCCCGCTCGTCTCGTTCACGGGTTCGACGCAAGTCGGCCGCGACGTCGCCGCGAAGCCCGCCGCGCGCTATGCGCGTGCGATCCGAGTGCGGCGGCAACACCGCGATCGTGCTGGATGGACGACGCGGACCCGAGCTCGCGTTGCGCGCGATCCCGTTCGGCGCGGTCGGCACCGCGGCCGGGCGCTGCACGACGACGCGCGGCCGCCTGGTGCACGAGTAGATTGCCGACGCGTTGGTCGAGAAGCGCCTCGCGAAGGCCTACGCCGGCTTGAAGATCGGCGACCCGTCGACCAGCGGTCTCGCAGGCGGACCGCTGATCGATCGAACGCCCGACTCGCGGGATGAAACGGGGCTCAGAAGCCGCGCGACAAGGCAGGCGGCAAGCCCCAGTGTGGCGGCCAGCGCGTGACGAACGGCATGCCGAAGGGCAAGCGGCCTTACGTCGAGCCCGCGATCGTGGATCGTCCGCAGAACGACCGGGAGTGGAGGGGGTAACCTTGCGCCGTTCCTCTACGTGATTGACCTCAAGAACTCGACGAGGCGATCGCCAACCAGAACGACGTGCCGCAGGCCCCCGTCCGCGATCTTCACCATGTAGATGCGCGACGCCGAGAGCTTCGCTCCGTCCGGGCGGGCCCGACTGCGGCATCGCCTAACGTCAACACCGGCACCAGCGGGGCCGATCGGGAGCCTTCGGCGGCGAGAAGGACACCGGCGGCGGACGCGAGTCCGGCAGTGACCCGTGGAAGGCCTACATGCGTCGCCACACCAACACCGTCAACCGGTCGACCGAGCCTCGCCTCGCAGGGAATCGTCTTCGGCTGAGCGGATGGTGCCAGTCCAAAATCCCACTAATGCGCGAACGAGTTCGGGCGGCCGCTGCTGCAAAAGGCATTAGTGGATTTTTGACTGGCACCGTATTAACCGATCGGCACTCCTCGTTCGAACCGCGACCGCGACCGCGAAGGTTTGGGGGTCCGTGCGCGAGGTCGTCGAGCAGCGGGCGGGTGGTGGCTCTCCAGTCGAAGCGTTCGAGCACGCGCGTGGCGCTGGCGGCGAGGCGTGCGGCGCGTTCGCGGTCGGTTGCGAGCGCGAGGATTGCGTCGGCGAAAGTCTGCGCCTGCCGGCGAGCAGCAGATCCCCGGCCATCGCGCAGGTCGAGGCCTTGCGTCCACGCGCGTGGAGACGAGTGGAAGCCGCATCGCGAGCGCCTCGAGGATCTTGAGCCGCGTCCCGCCGCCGATGCGCAGGGGCACGACGAAGATGTCCGCGGCTGTGCGCGCGCACGTCGTCGACGCGGCCGGTGAACGCGATCTGGCCCCCGACGCGCGCGGGCGCACAGGGAGTCGGGCGGGTGCCGCCGACGAAGGTGATGCGCGCGGGCGGGCGCCGCGCAGCACGAGCGGGAAGATCTCGCCGAGGAACCAGCGCGCACCGTCCTCGTTGGGGAGGTAGTTCATGCCGCCGGTGAAGACGAGTCGAGCGCCTCCCCGCGCGGCGGCGGAGGGGGTCGCTGTCGCGCTCAGACCTCTCGCGCGGCGTGAACCGCTGCGTGTCGACGCCTTTGGGTACGACCAGCACACGATCCACGCCGAGCACGGAGAGCTGGGCACGCTCCTTCTCGGAGCACACGAGACCCGATCCGCGCGGGCAAGAGCGCGGGCTCGTAGCGGCACATGCGCGTCCATTGCAGCCAGGTGCAGGCGCGCGAGCGAGGGATTCTTCGTCGCGCGGGATAAGGTGCGCGCAGATCCCGGCGAGCTGGTTGTGCGTGTCGATGAGCGCGCACACCTGCGAGCGAGCCGTTGAGCGACTCGAGGTACTGCGCCGCGTCCAGGTGATTGAGGTGCAGCACGTCGACGCTCCCGGTGGCGAGGCGCGATTCAGCCAGCATCGCGCCGAGTAGTTCTTTCGGCAGCGGGTGCGGGCGGGCTGGTGAAGAGCGCGCGCAGGAGCTCGAAGGGCAGTTTCCAAGCGCTGCGGTGGGGTGCCACGAGCACGACTCGATCCCGAGCGCAGCAGGGGCTCGAGCGCGGCTGGGTCACCCGACCCGTAGAGAGTAGCGTCACGCTCCCCCCGCCGCTGCGAGCGCGCGCAGGGACCTGAAGCTGTGGATCTGCCCGCCGTCGTCGAGCGGCCAGGGTGCTTCTCCGTCACGAACAGGACGCGCGGCGGCTGCGGCATCGGGCGGAGTATACGGGGTGCGTGGGCGCGACTACCCACCCTTCCCGGTCGATTGCACGCCCGCGACGTGCGAAGGGAGCACGGAGGTATTCCATGTTCGGCCTGTCTCTGCCCGCTAAGCTGTTTCGCCCTTCCCGCGCAGGTCACGCGTCGGAACGAGCCCCTTCGTGCGCCAGCTGGTGGCGCCGGCCCTGGAGCACGAGGGCGTGCCGGGGATTTCCGTCGCGGTCGCGATCGACGGCGAACTCGTGCTCGCAAGCGGCTTTGGTTGGTGGACGAGACCCGCGGGATTCCCATGGGCGCCGAGACGGTCTTTCCCATCGGTTCCCGGGCCGTTCGCTTGGCGGCGGCGGCGGCCTTGCGCGAGGTCGAATGGAAATCCATGCGCCTGGAGAGTACGCTGGAAGAGCTCCGTCCTCGAAATCTCTGAACCCCTGCACGCGATCGCGCTGCGGCAACTTCGACGGCACGAGCGGACTCCCTCGAGTTCGGCGCTCTTAAGGCCCGGCGGCGCGCAAACCCGCCGGTGCGCCCACCTGGCCCCAGTTCCTGACCGAGCTTTGGCGGCGCTGCCGATGCAGGCTGAGCCGGGCGCGGGATTCTCCGTCGACTACAGCTGGCTGCCGCTGCCCCTGGTGATCGAGCGGGCGAGCAAGCGCAGCTTCAACGACTGTCTTGCACAGGAGATCTGCGTGCCGCCTGGCCTGCGCGAAACGCAAGTGCGCACGGAACTTGCGGGAGCGGAGGCCACGCGGCCGACTGCCTGCGCGGTCGAGCAGGCACGACGCTCGAGCTGTGGACCGGCCCGAGCCGAGCGGCAGCGCGCGCGCACCTTCAGCACGGGCGCGACCTCGTGCGCTGGCAATCGGCGCTCTTCCAGCACGCGCTGCTCACGGAAGCCCCCGCGCACATCCCGCTCGACAGCGCGCTCGCAGGACGGTACCGCGCCTGGCGCCAACGCCTGCTTCTGAGCTCGGCGAACCCGGCGGCGACCCACCGTGGCGCCACGTCGGAGGCCCTCGCGGGCTGGCGCGGCGCGCTCCGCCTGGCACGAGCAGGGCCGGCCCGCAGTGTGTGTGCTCGCCAACCGCGAGGTGCACAGGTCGCGCAGCTCGAGGAGGAGATCGTGCGCCACGCGCTCGGGCTTCCGCCGCTGCACCCGCTCGATCTGGAGCTCGTTTCAGGGGAGTCACGGCGCCGTGCGGCGTCTCCATGCTCGGCACGTTGCGCGTCCGCATCCACGAGGAGTCCGGCAGCCTGTGGTGGGAATCGGCCACGCAGGAGCCCGTCCGGCTGCGCAACCAGGGACCGTGGCGTTATCTGGCGGCCGGCGGGGAGTTCTGGCTGCGCTTCAGCCCGAGTCGGCGAACGCCGCGAGCTTCGAGGTGCACAGCAAGGGCATCGCTGAGCGTGGCGCTGCGCACCGACGGCTAGAGCGCTGCAGCCCAAAGGGTGGCCGCACGGCGAACCCGGCCAGACCATCGGGGCGAGCAGCCGGAGCGGCTATCATTCGCGCCCCATGAAGGCCGCCATCCGCTGCCGCTGACCTGCGCAAGACCCATGACGCGAAGCCGCCGGTCGAGGCCGTGCGCGGTCTGGATCTGCGAGGTGCGCGAGGGCGAGTGCTTCGGCCTGCCGGGCCCAACGGTGCCGGCAAGACGACCACGGTCGAGATCCCCGAGGGCCTGGTCGAGCCGACTTCGGGCGAGGTCGAGTTGCTCGGGCGCAGCTGGAGCGTGACGAGCGCGAGCTGCGCGAACGCATCGGCCTGACGCTGCAGGAGACGCGCTTCGCCGACAAGCTGCGCGTGGACGAGACCCTCGCGCTCTTCGCCTCGTTCTACTCGCACGGCCGCCCGGCCGAGGAATTGCTGCAGGCCGTCAGCCTGACCGAGAAGCGCAGCTCGTGGGTGGTCAACCTCTCGGGCGGCCAACGCCAGCGCCTCGCGGTCGCCTGCGCGCTCGTCGGCGATCCGGAGCTGGTCTTCCTCGACGAGCCGAACACCGGTCTGGATCCGCAGTCGCGCCGCCAGCTGTGGGACATCGTGCGCGAGCTGGGCCAGCGCGGCCGCACGATCGTGCTCACGACGCACTACATGGACGAAGCCGAGAAGCTCTGCGACCGCGTCGCAATCGTCGACCAGGGCAAGATCATCGCCGAGGGTTCGCCCGCGGAGCTGATCCGCTCGCTCGGTGGCGACCACGTGGTCGAGTTCGCCGTCGAGGGCCTCGGAGCGGAGCGTGCCCGAATCCGATCTCGCGGCGTACCGCGCGCTGCCCTCCGTGCGCTCGGCGCGCGCGGAAGCGGACGGCCTGCTGCTGACCGTCTCCGAGCCGCACGTCGCGATCCCCGCGCTGCTCGGGCAGGTCCAGCAGCGCGGACGCGTGCTCTCGCGCCTCACGACGCGCCACGCGAGCCTCGAGGACGTCTTCGTCTCGCTCACGGGGAGGCACCTGCGTGAAGCTTGAACGCAACGCCTTCGCGCAGCTGCTCTTCGCGCGCCTGCGCGAGTTCGCGCGCGAGCCCGAGGTGCTCTTCTGGGTCTTCGGCTTCCCGATACTGCTCGCGATCGGCCTCGGTCTGGCCTTCCGCAACAAGCCGGCCGACCGCATCGCCGTCGGAGTGCTCGACGGGCCGGGCGCCGCGCACGTCGTCGAGTCACTCGAGGCGCGCGAGGGTTTTGACCTCCAGCGCGTGCCCGCGGACGAGGCCGCGACGCGCCTGCGCCTGGCAAGTCGCCGTGCTCGTCGTGCCCGGCGATCCGCCCGAGTACCGCTTCGATCCCACGCGGCCCGACAGCCTGCTCGCGCGCGAACGCGTCGACGACGCGCTGCAGCGCGCCGCGGGCCGCGCCGACCTGTTCCACGCCGTCGTCACCGCGCAGAGCGAACCCGGTGCGCGCTACATCGACTTCCTGATCCCCGGCCTGCTGGGCATGAACATCATGAGCGGCGGGATGTGGGGGGTCGGCTACGCGATCGTCGACATGCGTTCGCGCAAGCTCCTGAAGCGCCTCGTGGCGACGCCCATGCGCCGCTCGCACTTCCTGGGCGCGCTGATGACCAGCCGCGTGCTGCTGGTCTTCGCCGAGATGCTGCTCTTGCTCTTCTTCGGCTGGCTCGTCTTCGACCTGCGTCTGGCGGGTTCGATCCTGAACGTGGCGCTGCTCTCGACGCTGGGCGCGTTCGTCTTCGCGGGCCTGGGCTTGCTGGTCGGCAGCCGCGCCAAGAAGGTCGAGAGCGTCTCGGGCCTGATGAACCTCGTGATGCTGCCGATGTTCGTCTTCTCGGGCGTGTTCTTCTCGTCGGACCGCTTTCCCGCGGCGATCCAGCCGCTGGTGAAGGCGCTGCCGCTGACGGCCCTGAACGACGCGCTGCGCGCCGTGATCCTCGAGGGCGAGGGCCTGGGCACGCAGCTTTCGAGGATCGCGATCCTGTGCGCCTGGGGCTTTTCTCGTTCGTCCTGGCGGGACGGATGTTCCGCTGGAACTAGCGCACGGGTCCGCGCTACCAGCGCAGCGTGTGCAGTTCCCGGGCGTGAGCGCGACTGGCAAGCGGCCGACCTCGACGCCAGCGAGCAGGAACACAGCCTCGCGTGCGCCCTCGCCCAGCGAGAGGATCTGCGAGCGGCCCTCCTCGATCGAGGCCTTGCGGCCGGTGAAGGAGGACTCGCCGCGCATGACGCGCAGGACCATCGGCTTCCCGGACGCATCCAGGACCTGCAGCGTGTCGGCGCGCGCGAGCGGCGCCTCGAGTTCGACCTGCAGGTGCACGCGTCGGTCCGCGAGTACGTCGAAGTGCTCCGCATCCGAATCGGAATGCAGGTCGCGGCCCGCGAACAGGATCGCGTCGCCGTAGGCGAAGATCTCGACCCCGTCGCGCGGCACGTCGCGCAACTCGTAGTAGCCGTCCTTGCCACTCGTGACCGGCTCGCTGTCGGCCCACTGGTCCTGCGTGCCTCCGGGGATCTTCACCTCCAGCACGGGCCGCTGGAACTTGACCGAGACTCCGGCGAGGCCGGTACCGTCGCGGGCGACGATGCGTCCACGGACGTGTTCGCGCAAATCGCCTGGAAGCACGAGCTCGACATCCCGGCTGCCGGCCGCGACGTGCGGGGCGTCGACACGCGCGAGCGTGCGCGGGTCGATCGCGGCGAGCGCATAGGCACGATCGCGCACGCCGGGGATCGTGAACGTGCCGTCCGCGGCGCTCGTCTGGTAGTTCCAGAAGCGTGACGCGCCGCCGGCGATCAGCGATTCGGCGAGCACCGTCTCGCCGTCGGCCTGGCCCAGGCACAGTGGATCGACGAGCCACACGCGCACACCCGCGCGCGGCGCGCGATCCGCACCGAGCACGCGGCCGGCGATCTCGAGCGACGCAGGACCCAGGTGCAGGACGACCCTCGAGGGCCAGCGCGGCTTGCCCGACTCGAACTCGGGCTCGAAGAGCGCAGGTTGGCAACCCTCGGCGAGCGCCACGAGGCGCGGCAGGAGCTGCTTGCCCTCGATCTCGAGCGCGAACTCGCCGTGCGCGTCCGTCAGCGCGACCTCCGCGCCGGCGCTGACGCGCGCGCCCGCGACGCTTCGCGCCCGCGGAGTCGAGCACCACGCCGCGCACGAGGTCTTCGGTCGGCGCGGCCGCTCGAGCACGAAGAGCAGCGAGCCCTCCGGCGCCGCGGGCAGTGTTTCGACGCGCGTCACGTAGCCCGCAGAGGAGAGCTGCAGCGTCGCGTGCTCGACGAGCGGCACGTCCGCGAGGCTCCACTGCCCGTCGGCATCGCTGCGCGTGCGCCATGCGCGAGGCAGCGAGAAGTCGAGCAGGATCCCGAGCTCCGCACCGAGGTGCTGCGCGACGTGCAGGCCGATCTCGACGCCCTCGAGCGCTGCGCCGGTCTCGTCGACGCGGCCGCCGAGGTCCAGGCGCGGCGCGACCAGCAGGCACGCCTCGTTCGCGGGCGCGATGCGCGCCGAGCCGGAGAGCACCGTCGACCAGCGCGCGTCGACCGAGACGATCGAGTTCGCGCTGGCGGGCCGTTCGAGTTGGAAGCGCCCGTCTCCGGAACTCTGACCGAATTCGTGCGCAATCTCGTTCGCTTCCCATCCCAGGCGCACGTTCGCGACGCCGCGTCCGGCGAGGTCGAGCACGCGGCCGCGCAGCGGAGAGGGCTCCACGCGGACCGCGACGCTCGCAGGCGGAGCGGGGGGCGTGCCACACTGCGCGCATTCGCGACGCCGGTTTCGAGGGTCGGCTGGAGCTGAAGCTGGAGCTCTGTCGCGCTCGCGGGCTCGTTCAAGGGCGCGCTGCGAGGCGCTCGCGCGAGCCTGCTCCGGTTGGAGGAGCTCCGTGCGCGGCCAGAGCCAGTAGCAGACGAGTGCCAGGGCCGCGGCGCACAGACCGATCTTGAGGGTTCCGTTCACGATCGAGACTCCTACGGTCCAGGGGACGAGCAGGGATGGGGCGCGCGCCAGCGGCACGAGCGCTGCGAGCCAGTTCGAGCGGCCCTGCGTGCGGTCGAGCGACTCGCGCAGCTTCGCGAGCGCGCGCTGCAGGCGGCTGTTCACCGTCGGCACGCTGGCCTGCATGCGCCTTGCGATGGCGCGCGGGGCAGACCCTCGAAGAAGCGCAGCAGCACGGTGGTGCGCTCGGGTTCCGTGAGTGCCAGTACGGCGGCGACGAGCAGGCGCTGCTGCTCGGCCTTGGCGACGACGTCGTCGGTCGGCGGGAGTGCTTCCTGGCGCGAGTTCTGGTGCTCGCGTGCACTGCGCGCACCCTGCTCGCGCTGCCTGTCCACCCAGCGCCCTCGCAACACGGTCGCGAGCCAGCCACGCAGCGGACGGTCGCCCTGCGGCGGATGCGCCAGCGCTGCCGCAAGCGTGTCCTGTGCGAGATCCTCGGCCTCTTCGCCGTCGGCGACCAGGCGGCGTGCGAGTGCCGCGAGCCAGCGGCTCTCGGCCAGGAGTTGGGTCAGGTCGGGACGTTCGGGCATGGGCGCAGGCAGGACACGGAGCGTGTCCTCGATCCTACGCAGCCATCTCGGATTTCAGGCCCCGAGCTTCACGTACTCGTAGTCGATCGGCTTGTTGTCGAGCCCCTTGGCCGGCGGAGCGATCCAACTGGCGGTCTTGCCCGGTTCGAGGCAGGGCTTCATCAGCGACTGCACGAAGGCGCGGTCCTTCTCGGTCGGGAGCCACTCGCCCACCTTCTGGTTCCACTGCGCCTCGCTGATCGGGTTGCCCTCGTAGTCGAACTTGCCGCGGCGTAGTCGCCGATCTTGCGGTGAAAGCGGCGGTGGGGAGCTAAGCGGAACTCGACACCGTGCTTCTCGGTGATGCGATTCCAGTAGTCGATGCCCTTCTGGCAATCGGCGAGGTACTCGCCGCGCAGCACCTCGTTCATCGCATTGCGCAGCGCGACCTCTTCGGCCGCGAGCTTGCCCTCGATGAAGCGCTCGATCTTGAGCGAGCCCTCGAGCGCCTTGTGCTCGTCGTAGCGCTCCTCGAAGGCGCGGCCCTTGAGGCCGGCGGCGAAGAAGTTGGCCGAGTTCGACGAGACCTCGGAGCCGTAGAGGTCGGTCGAGGAGGAGTACCAGAAGTTGATGTAGCGCTGCACGAGCTCGAGCGGGAAGGCGCCGAACTGCGCGGGATCCTTGCCCGGGTGTTCCTTCATCACGCTGCACGTGCGCTCGATCACGCGCCCGACGCCGGTCTGGCCGACGAACATGTGGTGCGCTTCCTCGGTCAGCATGAAGCGGCAGGTGCGCGCCAGCGGGTCGAAGCCCGACTCGGCCAGCGCGAGCAGCTGGAACTTGCCGTCGCGGTCGGTGAACATCGTGAAGCAGAAGAACGACAGCCAGTCCGGGCAGGGCTGGTTGAACGTGCCCAGGATGCGCGGGTGGTCGGGGTTGCCCGAACGGCGCTGCAGCAGCTCGTCCGCCTCCTCGCGGCCGTCGCGGCCGAAGTAGCTCTGCAAGAGGTAGACCATGGCCCACAGGTGGCGGCCTTCCTCGACGTTGACCTGGAACAGGTTGCGCATGTCGTAGAGCGAGGGAGCGGTGTGTCCGAGCAGCCGCTGCTGCTCGACCGAGGCGGGCTCGGTGTCGGCCTGCGTCACGATCAGGCGGCGCAGCCAGTTGCGGTACTCACCGGGCACCTGCTGCCAGGCCGGCTCGCCGAGGTGGTCGCCGAAGCCGACCGTGCGGCTCTCGTTGCGCGGCTCGAGGAAGATGCCCCAGCGGTAGTCGGGCATCTTGACGTAGCCGAAGTGCGCCCAGCCGTCGGAGTCGACGCTGACCGCGGTGCGCAGGTAGATCTCGTTCGCGTTGAAGTCGGTCGGGCCGACCGAGTTCCACCACTCGAGGTAGTTGGGCTGCCATTCCTCGAGCGCGCGCTGCAGGCGCTTGTCGGAGGAGAGGTCGACGTTGTTCGGGATCTTCTGCGAGTAGTCGATGCTGGCCATATGCGTGCGTGGGGAACGAGGTCTAGGTGCGTTCGGTGTTGAACTCGGGCCGCGTGGGCGTGCCGTAGCAGGTGAGCGCGCCGCGCGCGCCGACGGCGTTGGGGCGCTGGAAGATCCAGTTCTGCCAGGCGGAGAGCCGCCCGAAGATCTTGGTCTCCATCGTTTCGGGGCCGGCGAAGCGCAGGTTGGCTTCCATGCCGGTCAGCGCGTCGGGCGAGAAGGAGCAGCGCTCCTCGATCGCCAGGCGCAATTCGTCGTCCCAGTCGATCTCGTCGGGAGCGAAGGTGGCGAGCTCGACAGCGCTCATGCGGCCCTCGACGAGCTCGGCCACCTGTTCGGGCGTGCCGAGGAAGCGCGTCTGCGCGCGGCTGATGCCGTTCGACATCGGGTACATCCCGGCGTTGGCTTCGCTCGGGCCGAACTCGCCGGCGCGCTCGGAGTCGTCGAGCACGTACAGGCGGTCGGCGGACAGCGCAACCTCGAGGAAGCTCCCGACGAAGGTCGTGCCCTCGTCCGCGATGGCGTAGAAGCTCTTCGCGGAGAGGTCCATGCGCTTCAGTACGCGGCGCACGAGGTTCTTCACCTCGACCACGAACCAGTCCCTGGACTCCGCGAGCAGCTTGTCGGTCGCGCGCACGGTCGCGGCGCTGCCCTTGGCGCGCACGAGCACCAGCGCCACCAGCGGCAGGTTCATGCGCAGGTGCAGCAGCGCGTCGTCGAACTCGCGGAAGGCGCGCAGCACCCACCAGTCGGCGGACTGCTTCTGCGGCCCGTTCTCCGGCGCCGTGATCGTGAGCTCCGCGACGCGCGTGGCGTTGTCCCACGTGAGCTCGACGTGCTGGTACGAGCGGCGATTCTCGCTCGTGCCCGCGGCGGGCTCGATCGCATCGAGCTTCACACCTTGCGTGCCGCGCACAGGGACCGAGTCGGCCAGTTCGCGCGCCCACTGCGTGACGGTCTCCTTCCAGCGCGAGAGCGGCGCGATGCCGTCGACGAGGTTCCACTCGACCGCGCGCTTGCCCTTGATGCCTTCCGCGACCGTCGAGAAGACGTCCGTGCGGTCGCGACGGATCTTGCGCTTGTCGGTGATGCGCGTCAGGCCGCCCGTGCCGGGCAACACGCCGAGCAGCGGCACCTCGGGGAACGAGACCGCGCTGTTGCGGTCGTCGACGAGCAGGATCTTGCCGCAGGCCAGCGCCAGCTCCAGCCGCCGCCCGAGGCGGTGCCGTTGAGCGCGGCGAGGAAGCGCAGCCCCGGGTTCGCGCTCGCATCCTCGATCGAGAGGCGCGTCTCGTTGGTGTACTTGCAGAAGTTCACCTTGAAGGCGTGCGTGCTCGTGCGCAGCATCATGATGTTCGCGCCGGCGCAGAAGACGCGGTCGAGCGCGCCGTCGATCACGACGCAACGCACCTGCGGGTGCTCGAAGCGGATCCTCTGGATCGCGTCGCAGAGCTCGATGTCGACGCCGAGGTCGTAGCTGTTGAGCTTGAGCTCGTAGTCGTCGCGCAGCCCGCCGTAGAGCTCGACCGCCATCGACAGGCGCGCGAGGTCGCCCTCGAAAGAGAGCTTCCAATGCTTGTAGCGGTCGGGGTGCGTCTGGAAGGAGACGGGCGCGAGGGCGGTGGTGGTGCTGGCGGCCATGGGCGGTTCGAGTGGGAAATATAGTTCCCTAAGCGGTTGTTCGTGGGTACTATAGGGCTCGACCTCATGGATGGCCAGCACCTGCTCACCGAATTGGCCCGCCGCCTGCGCGAGGCGCGCGCGCGCGCGGGAATCGGGGTCTCCGACCTCGCGCAGCGCGCCGGCCTCTCGCGCCGCTACGTGACCGAGGCCGAGGCCGGGCGCGCGAACCTCTCGATCCTGAAGCTCGCGCAACTCGCCGAAGCGCTGCGCACGCCGCTCGCGCAGCTCGTCGACCTGCCGCTGGTCTCGCCGCACTCCCGAGCGCATCGCGCTCGTCGGCCGCGCGCTCGCGCTCGCCCTCGAGGCGCCCTTCGTCGAACTCGACGCGAAGGTCGAGGAGCTCGCGGGCATGCCGCTCTCGGAGATCTTCTCGTTGCAAGGCGAGGAGCACTTCCACCGGCTCGAGGCCGAAGCGCTCGAGAGCGTGCTCGCGTCCGGCGAACGCCTCGTGATCGCGACCGGAGGCTCGATCGTCGCGTCGAGTGCGAACTTCGAGCGCCTGCGCGCGACGTGTCGCACGGTCTGGCTCTCGGCGACGCCCGACGAGCACTTGCAGCGCGTACTCGAACAGGGCGACCGCCGTCCGATGCGCGGCCGTCCCCGCGCGCGGCAGGAGCTCGAAGAGCTGCTCGCGCGCCGCGAGCCGCTCTACAAGCGCTGCGAGTTGGAGATCGAGACCAGCGGGAACACGGTCGCCGAGGTCGTCCGCACGATCGAGCAGCGCCTGACGGGCTAGGCCCGAGCGTCTCTGCGCTCAGACTTCAGCGATCCGCGCCTTCACGAGCTTGCGCACGAGCGAGGGCGGCAGCGGCGAACTCGGCGTGAAATGCAGCGCGCTCTTCGTGGACGACAATCCGCCGATCTCGCTCGCGAGGCTCGCCAGGGTCGAACCGCTGAAGGGGTAGTACGAGCCGCCCTTCGACGTCGCCGCGAAGCCGGCGACGATCCGGCCCTCGAGACGGTACGCGGGCATGCCGTAGGAGATGCACTCCTCGGCCTTCGGCAAGAGGGAGCGGAGGAGTCGGCGCAAATCATCGAGCGCTCGGCGCCTCGCGCCGCTCAGCTTTGCGAGGTACTCGTCGATCGTCTTCGACTTGCCGACGGGGCGAGTGGGCCTGCGCTTCGAGACGGACGGGCTGCGCTTCTTCTTCGCCATGCGGCTGCTCGATTCTCCCCCGACTTCTCTGGGAGCGGGGACGGCAGGATAGCCCGTGCCTGTGCGCCACGCGCAGACCCACGGCCTCGATCCGTGGCCGCTGCGCGCGCTTCTTGCGGCCGAATCTCACGCTGTCGCGATCCGCGCGTGCGGGGTACGATCGACTCGCTCCGCCTTTTCACGCCCGTCCACCGCAAGGTGGATGTCCCCGGACTTCCCTGGTGACCTCGATGCTCACTCGCACCTCCTCGCCCGTTTCCCGCACCCTCCGCACCCGGTGGCTCCCCACGGCTCTCGCCGCCGGTGCGTGCGCCGCGAGCGCGGCGCTCGCTGCGGCGCAATGCCCGGGCTGGGACGTCCCCTTCGGTTCGGCCGCACAGCCCGGCGTGGTCCAGGCGCTGCAGGCGTTCGACGAGGGCTCGGGCCCGCGCTCTTCGCCGGTGGCCAGTTCAGTTCGCTCGGGGCGTTCCCGCGCCGAGCGTCGCCCGCTGGAACGGGACGCACTGGTCTGCCGCCGGCGCGATCACGACGATCGCGGTCAATTCCTTCGCAGTGCACGACGACGGCAGCGGCCCTGCGCTCTACGCCGGCGGCGGGTTCGGCGCGGATATCGGGGGCAGGTCTGGCGCTGGAACGGCGGCGCGTGGAGCCAGGTGGGCTCGACTTCGAGCGCTTCCTCCATCTATGCGCTCGCGTCCTTCGACGACGGCACCGGTCCAGCGTTGTACTCCGCGAGCTGGGGACAGGTGCTCTTCCCGCCCAGCAGCTACACTCAGATCTCGCGCCTGAGCGGCTCGAGCTGGCCTGTGCTGCTCTCGTGCACGGAACAGCGCTCCGGTGTTCCGCTTCGCGACCTTCGACGACGGCCTGGGAGCCGGTCCTGCGCTGTACATCGGTGGTTCGTTCACGAACATGACCTACCCCGGCGGCACGATCGCGGCCTCGGGCCTGGTGCGCTGGGACGGCACGACCTTGACGGCGATTCCGCTCGCGCCCGCGGGCTTCACGGCGCCGTTCGTCGGCGCGCTGTGCTCGTTCGACGACGGCTCCGGGCCGGCACTCTACGTGGGCGGACAGTTCGGCTCGGTCAACGGCGTGGCAGCGCACAACATCGCGCGTCTGCAGGCGGGCTCCTGGTCCGCGCTGGGATTGGGCGTCGGCACCAACTCGGACAGCGTGAGCTCCATCGCGGCCTACCACGACGGCTCGGTCCCGCAGTCTTCGCGATCGGCAGCTTCCTCACGGCCGGCGGAAACCCCGCCCAGAGGATCGCGCGCTGGGACGGCCTCGGCTGGTCGGCGCTCTCCACTGGGCTCGCAGGCGGCAGTCCGATCGCAATCGCCGCTTTTGACGACGGGATCGACGGCGACGCCGACCTTTATGCGGGCGGGTACTTCACGAGCGCGGGCGGGTTCACCGCCAACAAGATCGCGCGCTGGTTCGGCTGCTCGACCGAGGTCTTCTGCGCGGGCGATGGCACGCAGGCCGCGTGTCCGTGCGCGAACTTTGGTGCGGCTGGGCACGGCTGCGAGAACTCGGCCCAGACCGGAGGCGCGCGCCTGGCCGCCACGGGAAGCGCGACCCCGGACACGCTCGTGCTCACCTCGAGCGGGGAGCTCGCCAGCTCGCTCTCGATCTTCCTGCAGGGCGATGCCACGCTCGCGCCGACCGCGTTCGGGGACGGCCTGCGCTGCACGGCAGGAAACCTGAAGCGGCTCTACATTCGCAACGCCGCAGGCGGCACGGCCAGCGCGCCGCAAGCGGGAGATCCCCTCGATCACGGCGCGCTCCGCCGCGCTCGGCGGATCCGATCGCGCCGCGCTCGACACGCTACTACCAGGTGTACTACCGCGATCCGCAACTGGGGTTCTGCGCCGCGCCGCAGGGTTCGAGCTTCAACGTCAGCCAGGCCGTGCGCATCGTCTGGTAGGCGTCGGTCGCAGGAGCTCCGGCGATTTGGCGGTCGCCTGCGACCCCGGCAGGCTGGCTGCGGCGGATCGCATCCGCGATGCCCACCTCGGCTCTGCTGCTTGCTGGCGCGGATGCGCAGCGTGTCCGTGGCTTGCGGGAAGGATGCTTCGGCCTGTGGAGCATGCAGGAGCGCGCCAGCGCCGTGGGAGGTTCGCTGCTCGTGAAGTTCGCGGGCAAGGCCGGCACGCAGGTGCGTACCGCTGCAGGCCTTCCCCGGGACGGGCGGCTAGCGCCTCGGAACGATTCCGTGCGGCGCCCGGCGCGCGGCAGGCTGGAGGCTACTGCCAGGACACGTCGAAGGCGTTCGTCGAGTTGAAGGTGCTCGTTGCGGCACAGCCGCCGAGCACCGTCGCGTCGCGGTAGTAGACGGTGCATAGTAGCGCTGCGTGCCGCTCGCGATGGGTGCGCCAGAGTGCCGCCGAGCGCACCGACACCAGCTCGCGCCGGCCGGCGGGAAGCTCGCGCTCCCTCCCGCTGCAAAGGCCTGGTAGAGGCGCTTCAGGTTGCCGCCGACACAGCGCACGCCCCTGGCGGTTCCCACGACGCCCAGCGCGAGCTCGCGTCGCCCTGCAGCAGGATGCTGCTCGCCGTCGGCGTCTGGCCGCTGCTCGTGAAGCTCAGCGTGTCGTTCGGCAGCGCCGCACTTCCCAAAGCGTGCAGGCTCGCTCCGCCGGTCGCGGCCGAGTTGTCACAGCCGCGACCCGCTCCGCGGCCGGGTTGGAGCACAGGCAGCTCATCACGCCCACGCTGCCCGGATCGCAGTAGGCCCGACCCCGGCGCTTCGAGGAACGAGGATGGAAGCCGTTGAGCGACGCGGCCCCGCTCGCGACCGAGAGGTTCATCCCGACGTGCTGCCCGTGACGACGTGGATGCGATGACGCGCGTGGGTCACGCCCGCGGCATCAACCGCCGGGCCACGCGCCGCCGAGCCCTTGCAGGATCCGGCAGGCCCATCCCTGAGACGAGCGAGTGGAAGAACGCGCTGTCAGGCGCCCAGGCGTACGTGTGAGCACGTAGTCGCCCGCCGCGAGGCCGGCGAAGGTCAGGTGGAGGAGAAGCCCAGCGGGTCGACCTGTCGTCAAGTCAGGCTCAAAGGTCATCTCCGCTCGTGCCCGGATTGTTGGAGAAGAACTCGGTGCTGCTCGGCCCTGAGCGGTGGAGCGTCACGTTGGTGGGTGTTCGGTGACATCCAGCAGCGGACTCAATGCCCTGGCTCGCGGGGACGCCGTTCCATACGCCCGCGACTCCGGCCGCTGCCCCGAAGGCCGAGCTCGGTGTGCCGTAGGTCGATCCGACGTCGACGTCGCCGTGCTGTGCGCTCTGCGCGCGCCTTGAGCGTGCTCGCGAAGAGAAGAAGACAGAGAGCTGTACTTCATGGAGAGACCTTGCTGCAGCGCACTCGCCTCGCGCGCACAGACTTACACACACACGCCCCTCCTCCGTGTGCGCTGTCGGTTCCCAGGCAGGTTCGCGCCCCGCCTGCGCATGTGGGGAGCTTGAGGCATGCGCGTCCCGCGACCCGTGCTACGGCGCGAGCCCAGACACGCCCGCGTGATCGCTCGTGAACTTCCCTGGTTGTCGGTCCCACCACTTCTGGAGTTCGCCCGCCAGGCCCTTCACCGAGCCGCAGGTGTGTACCGGAAGGTGCGCGCGCAGGTGCTCCCAGGCGTCCTTGCGCGCCTGTTCGGCTTCGCCGTCGGTGATCACCGCGAGGATCGGTGGCACGCCGCGCAGATCGCCGAGTTCCAGTAGCGCCTCGCCGAACTCGACCTTGAGGTACTCGTCCTCCTCC
>JADJLZ010000021.1 GCA_016709875.1 Planctomycetota bacterium
CTGCGCGCGGTCACCTCCGGCGCTTCGCCGGCGCGCCTCTCGAAGGCCATGAAGGACGGCTGCGCCGCGATCTCCAGCGAGCTCGAGAAGCTCTCGCGCCCGGTCGCCAAGAACGAGGAGATCCGCCAGGTCGCCACCATCTCCGCCAACAACGACGCGCGCATCGGCAAGCTGATCGGCGACGCGATGGAGAAGGTCGGCAAGGACGGCGTGATCACGGTCGAGGACGGCAAGACGCTCGAGACGACCGTCGACGTCGTCGAGGGCATGCAGTTCGACCGCGGCTTCCTCTCGCCGCACTTCGTCACCGAGCCCGCGCGCATGACGGTCGAGTTCGAGAAGCCGCTGATCCTGGTCACCGAGCACAAGATCAGCTCGGTCCAGACGCTGCTGCCGGTGCTCGAGAAGGTCAAGCAAGCCAACAAGCAGCTCTTGATCATCGCCGAGGACGTCGACTCCGAGGCGCTCGCGACGCTGGTCGTGAACAAGCTGCGCGGCGTGCTCAACGTGTGCGCGGTCAAGGCTCCCGGCTACGGCGACCGCCGCAAGGAAATGCTCGAGACCTCGCCAGCTCACCGGCGCGGGCGCTGATGAAGGACGAGGGCCGCGAACTCGACACGCTCACGCTGCGCGACCTCGGCAGCGCCAAGCGCGTCGTGATCGACAACGACAACACGACCATCGTCGGCGGTTCCGGCAAGAAGGAGGACCTGCAGGCCCGCATCGCGCAGATCCGCGTGCAGGTCGGCGAGACGACCTCCGACTACGACAAGGAGAAGCTCCAGGAGCGCCTCGCGAAGCTGACGGGCGGCATCGCCCAGATCAACGTCGGCGGCGCGACCGACACGGAAGTGAAGGAGCGCAAGGCGCTGATCGAGGACGCGCTGCACGCCACGCGCGCGGCGGTCGCCGAGGGCACGCTGCCCGGCGGCGGCGTCGCGCTGCTGCGCGCGCGCGAGGTCCTGAAGGGCCTGCGCAAGAAGGACGACGACGACTACAACATGGGCCTCGACCTGCTCCACGAAGCGCTCGCGCGCCCGGTGCAGCAGATCGCGTCCAACGCGGGCTTCGACGGCACCGTCGTCGCGCACCGTATCCTGCGCGAGAAGAAGGCCAGCTACGGCTTCGACGCGCTCGCCGGCGAGTACGGCGACATGTACCTGAAGGGCATCGTCGACCCGACCAAGGTCACGCGCGCGGCCCTCGCCAATGCGGTCAGCGTCGCGACGCTGCTGCTCACCACCGATGCCCTGATCGCCAACAAGCCCGAGCCCAAGAAGGCGCCGGTCCCGGCGGCGGAATGGGCGAGGACGAGATGGGCGGCATGGGCGGCATGGGCGGCATGGGCGGCATGGACTTCTGATCCGCGGCGCGCAAACCAAACCAAACACACAACCAGAACACCACACGAAGAGAATCCACATGGCCAAGCAAATCCTGTTCGACGACAACGCGCGCGCGAAGATGCGCTCCGGCATCGAGAAGCTCGCCAAGACCGTGCGCGTGACGCTCGGTCCGGCCGGCCGCAACGTCATCCTCCAGAAGTCCTTCGGCGCCCCCAGCGTCACGAAGGACGGCGTCTCCGTCGCGAAGGAGATCGAGCTCGAGGATCCCTTCGAGAACATGGGCGCCAAGCTCGTGCTCGAAGTCGCCAACAAGACGAACGACGTCGCCGGTGACGGCACCACGACGGCCACCTTCCTGGCGTCGGCGATCTTCAACGAAGGTCTCAAGTACCTCGCCACGGGCGTCAACACGATCGCGCTGCGCAACGGCATCGACGCCGCCGTCGACGCCGCGGTCGAGTCGATCAAGAGCCAGTCGCGCAAGGTCAAGACGCGCGAGGAGAAGGCCAGCGTGGCCATGATCTCCGCCAACAACGATCCCGAGGTCGGGCGCATGCTCGCCGACGCCTTCGAGAAGGTCGGCGACGAGGGCGTGATCACGATCGAGGAGAACAAGGGTCTCGAGACCGCCGTCGACGTCGTCGAGGGCATGGAGTTCGACAAGGGCTACCTGTCCCCCTACTTCGCGACCGACCTCACGAAGCTCACCGCGACCTTCGAAGATCCGTACATCTTCATCTTCGACAAGAAGATCTCGAACGTGCGCGAGTTCGTCCCCGTGCTCGAAGCCGCGGCGCGCGTCGGCAAGCCGCTGCTCGTCATCGCCGAGGACATCGACGGCGAGGCGCTCGCGACGCTGGTGATCAACCGCCTGAAGGGCGTGCTGAATGTCTGCGCCGTCAAGGCGCCGGGCTTCGGCGACCGCCGCAAGGCCTACCTCGGCGACATCGCCGCCCTGACCGGCGGCACCGCGATCACCGAGGAGATCGGCCTGCCGCTCGACAAGGTCACGCTCGAGCACTTCGGCAGCGCGCCAAGCGCGTCCACATCACGAAGCGACACCACCGATCATCGGTGGCAACGGCCAGAAGAAGGCGATCGAGGAGCGCGTCAAGCAGATCCGCGTGCAGATCGAGGCCACCAAGTCGGACTACGACAAGGAGAAGCTCGAGGAGCGCGTGGCGAAGCTCACTGGCGGCGTCGCGGTCGTGCGCGTGGGCGGCAAGACCGAGGCCGAGATGAAGTCCAAGAAGGACCTGATGGAGGACGCGCTCAACGCGACGCGCGCCGCCATCCAGGAAGGCATCGTGCCCGGCGGCGGCGTGTGCCTGATGCGCGCGGTCGAGAGCGTCTCGAAGCTCAAGCTCGCGGGCGACGAGGCCTTCGGCGCACGCATCATCGAGAAGGCGCTCGAGGCCCCCATGCGCCAGATCGCCGCGAATGCCGGCGAAGACGGCGCGGTGGTGGTCGAGACGGCGCGCGAAAAGGGCAAGAGCTTCGGCTACGACGCCCTGGGCGGCACCTACGTCGACATGTTCAAGGCCGGCATCATCGACCCGGCCAAGGTCGTGCGCTCGGCGCTGCAGAACGCAGCCTCGATCGCCGGCCTGCTGCTCACGACCGACTCGATGGTCACCGACATCAAGGACGAGAAGCCCAAGGTCGAGGGCAGCCTGAGCTGAGCTCTCCCCCAGGGCCACAGGCGCGGGCGCGGGAGACGCACGTCTTCCACGCCCGCGCGGCCTTGAGCTCCCCTACGGAACCGGACGATCGGAGCGGCATGAGCGCAAAGCGCGATTACTACGAGGTCCTCGGCGTCGCGCGCGGCGCGAGCGAGGACGAGGTCAAGAAGGCCTACCGCAAGGCCGCGATGCAGTTCCACCCGGACCGCAACCCGGGCGACAAGCAGGCCGAGGAGCGCTTCAAGGAGTGCGCCGATGCCTACGCGGTGCTCTCCGACGAGCAGAAGCGCAAGCAGTACGATCAGTTCGGCCACCAGGCCTTCGGCCAGGGCGGCGGCTACGACGGCCAGCGCTTCACGAACATGGAGGACATCTTCTCCGCGTTCGGCGACGTCTTCGGTTTCGGCGAAGCCTTCGGGCGCGGACGGCGCAGCGGCCCGCAGCCCGGCCGCGACTTGAAGATCGACCTCGAGCTCTCGCTCGAGGAGATCGACTCGGGCATCGAACGCACGATCGCGCTCAAGCGCGCCGAGGCCTGCACGACCTGCAAGGGCAGCGGCGCCAAGGCTGGCACGCAGCCGGTGGTCTGCACCACCTGCGGCGGCCGCGGCCAGGTGCACCGCAACCAGGGCTTCTTCACGCTCGCCGCCGCCTGTCCGCGCTGCCGCGGCGCGGGCAACTTCATCGAGCATCCCTGCGCCGATTGCCGCGGCGCGGGCAAGCAGTCCGAGAAGAGCGAGATCAAGCTCAAGATCCCCGCCGGCGTCGAGGACGGCATGCGCCTGCGCGTGCCCCAACAAGGCGACGCGGGCGACCAGGGCGCGCCGCGCGGTGATCTGTACGTCGTGGTGCGCGAACGCGAGCACCGCGTCTTCCAGCGCAACGGCAGCGACCTCCTGTGCGAGCTGCCCTTCGCCTTCCAGCAACTCGCGCTGGGCGACAAGGTCGAGATCCCCACGCTGCGCGGCCGCGCGGAGATGTCGATCCCGGCCGGCACGCAGAGCGGCAAGGTCTTCCGCCTGCGCAACCAGGGCCTGCCCGAGCTCGAGGGCTCGGGCCGGGGCGACCAGCTCGTGCGCGTGTTCATCGAGGTGCCGGAGAAGCTGACCGAGCGCCAGAAGGAACTCCTGCGCGAGTTCGGCTCGATCGAGTCCACTCGCGGCGGCAACAAGACCTTCTTCGAGAAGATCTCGAGCTACTTCAGCTGAGGATGTCATGAGCAAACACGATCGAACCGAAGACCCGCAGCGCGAACCCGATGAGCGCCAGGGCGCGTTCGAGGACGAGCACGCCAAGCTGAGCGCCGAGCGCGACGAGTACCTCGCCAGCTGGCAGCGCGCGCAGGCGGACTACCAGAACCTGCGCCGGCGCATCGGCAGCGACACCGAAGCCGCGGTCGGGCGCGCGAAGCAGACGCTGCTCGGCGAACTGCTGCTGGTGCTCGACTACCTCGAAATGGCGCTCGCCGCGCCCTGCACGAGCAGCGAGGGCAAGAACCTGCACGCCGGCGTGGAGATGACGCGCCAGCAGCTCTGGCAGGTGCTCGAACGCGAAGGCGTCGCGCTCGTGCCGCTCGAGGGCCGCTTCGATCCGGCCGTGCATCAGGCGGTCGAGAGCAGCGTCGACAGCGACGAACCCGCGGGCACGCTGCTCGCGACGCTGCGGCGCGGCTACAGGATGGGCGGGCAGATCCTGCGCCCCGCGCACGTAAGGGTCGCGGTCGACGGCTCCGCTTCCGCGGCCGAGGCGAACTGATGCCGACCTACGACTACCGCTGCAAGGCCTGTGGCCACGCGCTCGAGATCTTCCACGGCATCACGGAGAAGCCGCGCAAGACCTGCCCCAAGTGCAAGAAGCAGAAGCTCGAGCGCCTGATCTCCGCCGGCGCGGGCCTGGTCTTCAAGGGCAGCGGCTTCTATCTCACCGACTACCGCTCGAAGTCCTACAGCGAGGCCGCGAAGAAGGACAGCGCTCCCGCGGCGCCGGCTGCGGAAACCAAGCCGGCGGAGCCGCCGCCCAAACCCGCCGCGTCCGAGTCCCCTGCGCCGAAGAAGCCGGGCAGGTCGGGGAAGCGCGACTAGCCGGCCTGCGCTCGCGCGGGCGCGAGAAACAGCTCCTCGACCAGTTCGGCGATCGCCGGCCCGTTGTTCGAGCCGATCACGCGCGTGGCCGCGGCGAGCGCCTCGGTCATCGAGTTCTCCATCGCGACGGAGAGCCCCGCGAGTTCGAACATCGGGAGGTCGTTGGTCGCATCCCCCACGGCGACCACGCGCGCGCGGAATGCCGTACTGCTCCTCGAGCACGCGCAGGGCCTCACCCTTGCCGCGGCAGGGCGGATGGATGTCGAGCACGCACAGGCGGCTCGCGCGGTGCGAGGCGAGCGCGCTGAGCGGGAAGTGCGTCGTGTAGAGCGGCAAGCCGACCGCGCGCTCGAGCTCCTCGGCGAAGCCCGCCGAGTGCGCGTGGCGCGCGGAGAAGAGCGTCACGCGCAGGACGTACTCGGCAAGCAGTTCGTCCGGCCCCACGATCTTCAGCCCCGCCATCAGCGAGAGCGCGGCCTCCTCGGCCTGGTCGCGTGGCGCGAGCGCGAGCTTGCGGTCGGCGCACATCACGACCGGCAGGTAGCCCTGCGCGCGCGCGAACTCGAGCGTGCGCTCGAGCGTGCGATTGGAGAGCGTGCGCTCTTCGAGCAGCCGCTGGCGGCGCGCGCAGTACAGACCCGCGCCGTTGAACACGATCGCAGGCGTGTCGAGGCCCAGTTCGACCAGCACGTCGTGCGCCGAGAGGTTCGAGCGGCCGGTGGCGACCATCACGCGCACGCCCGCTTCGCTGGCGGCGCGCAGCGCCTCGGTCGTTCGTGCGGGCAGCAGACTCTGGTCGTCGAGCAGCGTCCCGTCGAGATCCAGAACCAGGGCGTCGTAGTCGCGTGAGGGCATCCCCCACAGCGTAGCCTGCTCGGGCGCCTGTGTCAGCGCGCGCTGAAGCGCGCCTCGAGCGTCTCGCCCTCGTGCAGTTCGAGCTCCTGCACGCTCGCCTCGGGCCCGCCGGCCCCGCCCTGGCGCGTGCAGACGAGCTTGTAGTGCCCGGGCGAGAGCGAGTGCATCTCGTCGCGCCGGTTCCAGGGGCCGACCCAGGTCGAAGCGCGCAGTTCCTCCTTGCCCTCGCGCACGAGCAGGGCGCGCACCTCGTACCAGCTGCCACCGCGCGCATCGCCGCCCTCGATCTCGACGCGGATCGTGCCCGCCATGCGCAAGGCGAAGTCGAAGCCGTGGCGGCCCTCGTCGGGCGAGAGGGTGAAGACCGGCGAGTCGAAGGTCTCGACCGAGTTGCCCTCGACGTGCACCTGCAGCGGGAGGCTGGGGACCAGGCCGCGCAATTCGTAGCGGCCCTGCTCGTCGGTGCGCGCGCTGCGGCGCGCGGTCTGCTCGTAGTTGACGCGCACGCCGCCGCGCTCGTCCTCGCGCAGCACGGCCTGGTAGGGCTGTTCGTCGTACCCGCCCTGGCCAGGCGACATGGCCCAGACCTCCAGGCCCGCGAGCGGCCGGCCGCCGAGGTCGGTGACGCGGCCCTCGACGAGCGTGATGTCGAGGTCGAAGTCCGCGCTGCGCACGCTGGGCAGCACCTCGATCGGGTAGCGCGCCGGCATGCGCCGGCTCGGGTGGTGGATGACGAGCGTGTAGTTGCCGCAGCGCAGCCCGTCGTAGCGGTAGTGACCCGCGTGGTCGGTGACGGTCGAGAGCGGGTCGTTGGGGCCCATCCAGCCGCGCTGGCCGTCGTCCTCGCCCTCGCGCACTTCGACCAGGCGCAGGCTCGCGCCCTCGAGCGGACGGCCACCCTCGCGCACGACGCCCTGCACGCAACCGCGCGGCGGCGCGACGAGCGCGAGCAGCTCCTGCGAGCCCTCGGTGACCGTCACTTGCACCCAGCCGTCGCCCGAGGCGGCGCTGTCGCGCTGACGCCAGACCGTTCCGACCTGGTCGTGCACGCGGAACGAATGCACGCCGGGCGCGAGCGCTTCGAAGAGCGCGACGCCATCGGCCCCGGTCTTGCGCTCGGCCTGCTCCATCTCCCAGTCCTGCTGGTTGTCGTCCCCGGTCGCCGGCGCGCGGTGCGCGATGCCCACGTCGCGCACGACGTGGCCGAAACCGTCCTCGACCTTCGCGCGCACACGCCCGCCGTGCGCGAGGTCGAGCACCACGCTCGCCTCGCCCTCGGCCGGCAGCATCTGTTTCTTCGTCTGGCTGTCGAGGAAGCCCTTCGCGTCCGCGCGCAGTGCGACCGACTTGCCGGGCGAAGAGGTGAAGCACGCGCTGCCGTCCTTGGCTGTTCGGGCGAACTGCCAGATGAGGTCGCCGTAGTAGTCCTGCTCGTCGGAACCCGAGAGGTAGTCGGCGGGATCACCCTTGTCCGGCGGGCCGCAGACCACGCGCGCGCCCTCGATCGGCTTGCCGTCGCCCGCGTCGCGCACCAGCACGCGCACCAGGGGTGCATGCTCGAGCCGGATCTCACCCAGGTCCGCACTCGCGCCCGCGCGCACCTCGACGTTCTTGTTCTCGTAGTCCTTGTAGCCGGTCGCGCGCACGCGCACGAAGACGGGCCGCGGAGGCGACTGCGGCTGCAACTCGGAGCTCTCGACCCGTCCGCCCTCGAAGTGGCGGCGCACTTCGTTCTTGTCGTCGCGCAGTGCACGCTCGCGCCCGATGCCGAGGAAGACGCAGAACTCCTCGAGCGGCGCACCGCTCGAGGCGTCGACCACGTGAAACGCGAGGGCCGCCGTAGGCTTGGTGCGGAAGAGCAACCCGCGCTCGCCGGCCCAGGCCGTGAGCGGCTCGACGCCGTTCACGCGCCGCGGTTTGGCCTCGGGCATGTCCTGCCAGAGCGTGAAGCGGTAGCGCCGGGCGCGCTCGAGGCCTGCGACGCAGAAGGTCCCCTCGGCGCCGACCGTCGCGCTGCGCAGGCGCAGGAGCCGCGCGGGCGTCGGGCTGGAATCGCCGCCGCCGCCCCCGCCCCCGCCCCCGCCCCCGCCGCGCGCCTCGCGGTCCTCGAGCACGCGCGCCGTCACGAAGAGATGCTCGGGGAGCGCAGCCTCGGTCTCGCCGAGCACGCGCCCGCAGGCGTCCGTGCCCGACTCCAGGCGTACGAAGATCCCCTTCTGTTCCTCCCCGGGACGCTCGGTGCGGCCCTGCTCTTCGCCGACCGCGAATCCCGGCGCATCGAAGAAGAGCCTCCACGGCCCCGGCGCGAGCTCGTCGAGCACAAACGCGCCCTCCGCGCCGCTCACCCCAAGCGGCAGCCCGCGCCCGGGCGCCGCGATGGCCTGCGAACCCGCGCTCTCGAGTGCCTGCACGATGCGCGCGCCGACGATGCCGTGGCCCGCGCGGTCGACGACCTTGCCCGAGAGGAGCACTCCGCGCTCGAGCTGGAAATCGCCTAGGTCGTGCTGCTTGTACTCGGGCGGGATCGTCTGCCGGTCCTCGCGCAGCGGCGCGCAGCCGTGCGCGCGGATCACAAGGCGCAGCGGACCGCTCTTCAGTTTCTCGAACACGAAGCGGCCCTCGGCGTCGGTGAGCGCCTGCTCGACCTGTGGCCAGCCGCGCGGCATCGCCTCGGGTTCGAGGTCGAGCGGGACAAGGCCCCAGAACTGCCCCGCGGAGGCGAAGACCTGCGCGCCTGCGATCGGTGCCCCTTCCGGGTCGAGCGCGCGCCCGCTGACGCGCGGCGGGAGCTTGGCCGCCGCCTCCGCGTCGAGGTCCGCCTCCGTCACGCTGCCGAGTTCCACGCGGCCGGGCTCCGCCGCACGCTGCGCGCTCTCGGCTTCGCTGGGCGTCGCGCTCGCGTCCAGAGCGAGGGTCGGATCCGACGCTCCCTGCGCGAAGACCGGCGCGGGTTTGGCGTCGACGAAGAGAGCCACCCCCAGACCAACGAGGGCCAGGGCGAGCAGCAGGCACAAGAGGATCAGCGCGCGCACGGGCATGGAGCGCCGCCCACGGGCGGGATGAGGCCCCGGGCAGCGCGGCGAATCGCCATCCTACAACACGCCCGCGGGCGCGGGGTCAATGCAGTTCGTGCTCGACCTGGTTGGTCTGCCCGGCCGTGACGACCACCGTCTTGCTCTGCTTCGGGGTGGAATCCGGGGAGTCTCCGACGTCGGTCAGCTCGTCCACGCTGTACTCCCAGTCGCCCGGCTCCAGGCCCGCGAAGTGGGCGATCCCTCCCGGACCGGTCATCTCCGTCTGCTGGCTGTCCTCGTTGCCGTCCTTGTCCTTGTGGGACGCGTTGACGAGCGCGTTGCGCACGGGCTGTCCGGCGCGGGTCACGTGCACGTCGAGGATGCCGCCCTGCTTGGGATGCACGTCGATCCCGCGCAGCGTCTGGTCGGCCACGACGCGGAACTTCTCCGAGTTCGCCGGCGAGAAGTCCTTGGAGGTCGCGTGCACGACGATGTCGGTGTCGGTAAGCACGCCGCGCAGCGTGTAGTTGCCCTCCGCGTCCGTGCGCTGCGCCTCGCCGCCGCCCGAACCGCCGAAGGTCATCGCGTCGCCGTTGTCTCCCGAGATGGCGATGCTGAAGACCATCTGGCGCTCCTCGGTCTTGGCCTTGGCACGCTCGCAGCTGACGCGCGCCCCGGCGATGCCCTTGCCGTCGGGACCGAGCACGCGGCCCTCGACGATCGAGACCGGCAACTCGGCGTCGTAGCGCAAATCGCCCTCGGTGACCTCGAGTTCGCCATCCCAGGTCATCGCGCGCGAGGGATGCGACACGTGGATCGTGTACTTGCCGGGCTTGACGTTCTCGAGCTTGTACTCGCCGTTGCCATTGGTGCGCTGACCACCGCCCCCGCCGAAGAAAGGCATCTCGAAGCCGCCCGGCTGCGAGTCGTTCTTCTCCTCGAGTTGCACGCTCGCCCCCGCGAGCGGCCGTCCGCCCTCGCGCACGCGGCCGACGACGTTCGCACGCGCCGGCGCGACTAGCTTGACCGCGGCCTGGGCGCCCTCGAGCACGTCCACGGAGGTCCAGCTGGGCTCCTTGGGCTCCTCGCCCTGGCCGCCGTTGACGAGAACGGTGGACGCGAAGCCGCCGCCGCCCCCGAAGAACGCCCGCGGACCGTTGCCGTCGGCGACTCGAAAGCGGTGCGCGCCGGGCGCAAGGTGCGCCACGAGCAGTTCGCCGCGCGCGTCCGTGCGCGTGTCGCCCTCACCGGAGAAGCGGCGCATGAACGGCTCGCCCTCCTCCGCGCCCTCGACCGAGTGCTCGATCTCGACACCCGCGACGGGCGCTCCCTTGGCGTCCACGACGGTGACGAGCACGTCGCCGCCGCGGAAGAGCTTGACGGTCTCCTCGTGGTCGGCGCTCGGCGCGAGCGCGAGCGACGCGCTCTGCCAGTCGGCGTGCTCGGAATGCTTGACCTTCAGCGTCGCCTGCTTGCCGGGGAAGCTCGAGAGCACGACGCGGCCCTCGGAGTCGGTCGTGCCTTGGCTGACGCCCGCGTCGTTGATCGTGCGCCCCCCGCCCGGCCCCGCACGGCGGATGCGCAGCGCGCCGCCGAAGCCGTTCTGTTCGGCGCCGGCTTCGCGCAGCGTCACCTCCGCGCCCGCGACCGGCTGGCCGCTCGAGGCGTCGAGGACCTGCACGCGGCACACGGGTGCGCGCTCCAGGCGCACGATACCCAGGTCGAGATCCTGGCCCGCGAGCGGCGTGAGCTCGGAGCTCTCGAAGCTCTTGTAGCCGGTCGCGTCGATGCGCAGCTTGAGACCCTTCTGGCCGCCGAAATCGGGCGGCAAACGGTCGAAGCACACCTTGCCGTCGGGGAAGGTCGTGCGCGCCTTCCCGTTCGCCTCCATCAGCGGCAGCATGAACCCGGAGCCCGCCTTGACGTCCATCTCGGTCACCGGCTTGCCGGTCGTCGCATCGACGACCTCGCACAGGATTGCGCTCGAGGGCGCGTAGGGCACCTCGATTCCGCGGTCGCCCGACTTGGCGCTGACGCCCTTTGCGCGCGAGCCCATGCCGAAGCCGAAGAAGCCGCTGTCCGCCTTCTGTGCGTCGAGCCGGTAGTTCTGGTTGGGCTTGAGGCCGCGCAGCACGAAGCTGCCGTCGGCTGCGAGTTTGGCGGTGCGCGGCATCGAAAAGCCGCCCGCCCCGAAGACCACGCCGCCCCCGCCGCCATCCTCGTTCTCCGAGCGCGCCTGCGCGCTCACCTGCAGCTTGGGCAACAGGTCGGCCGCGGCGCCGCTCACGCGTCCGGCGATCTCGGCGCCCTCCTCGAGCGCGAACTCGAGGCTGCGCGCGACCGCACCCGGCGGGCTCGTCTCGCCGTCGAAGCTCTTGTCGGGGTGGGTTTCGGTCGTCACGAGCATGCGCCAGGGGCCGCCGGCGAGCATGTCGATGCGGAAGTGGCCCTTCTCGTCGGTCGTCGCGAGCGGCGCGCGACCGCGCGTCATCATCTCCATGCCGAAGCCCGCCGTGCGCGGGCGCGAGAAGAGCTGCGCGTCGGCGACCGGGCGACCGAGCTGGTCGATCACGCGACCTTCGAGCACGACGCCCTGCTCGAGCTGCACGTCGCCGAGATCCGCCTCGCCGCGCGCGAGAGTCTTCTCCGTGTCGAGCGGCGCGAAGCCGCCGGCGCGCACCGCCAGGCGCACCTGCGTCTGGCCGCTGAGATCGAGCTGGAAGCGGCCGTCCGCGTCGGTCTGTGTGTCGCCGCGCTTGGAGAAGGGCAGCATCTTCGCGTCGAAGGCGTCGAGCGGCAGCATGTTGAAGCCGCCGCCTGGCGCCGCGTAGACCTTCGCTCCGGGGACGGGCTTGCCGTCGCCGCCGATCACACGGCCGTGCAAGCCGGCGAGGCTCGCCTCGCGGCCGCTCGTGCCCTCGAGCTTCGCGACCGCTCCCGGCTCGGCCGAGCGCTCGGCCTTGAAGTCATCACCCTCGGGGGCGGAGAGCACCGTCTCGGGCGCCTCGACGCGCGCGGGGGCGGGCGACTGCGCCGTGTTGGCGCCGACGCCGTCTGCGGAATGGCTTCCGCCGAGCCAGAGCAGTCCACCGACGAGGAGAGCGACGAGAGCAAGCAGCAGGATCAGTCCGTGCAGGGGGCGCATGGGGTGGGATCTCTTCGAGAACGGGTGGGGCCGGGAAAGTACGGGAGCAGCGCGCTACGCCCCTCTCCCGGGCCGGTTGGTAAAGCTTGAGGGAAGCGTATGGAAAAAGCGACCCTCGACGTTCCTGAGTTGCCGTGCGCGTCGTCGCATCTTGGTAGGCTGGGCCGAACACTTCCCCGCCAGGAGTCCATTCATGATCAGGAACGTCTGCACAAGCATCCTGCTGCTCTGTTTCCTCGCGCTCGCGGCACCGCTCGCCCCGGCGCAGGCCCCCAAGGTCGGCGACTGGTACACCGAGTCGAGCGACCTCGGCTTCAAGGTGCGAGTTCCCGCCGACTACGAACTCGTCCCGCCGGATCCCAACGAGGGAAACCTGATCGCGAAGTTCGACCCAAAGACGGTCAAGTACGTGCTGGTCGGCGGGTCGGAGAACCTGTTCCTGCACGTGTGGCTGCTGCGTTTCGACACCAAGACCAAGTCGAAGGACAAGGACGACGGCAAGAAGCTCGACATCAAGCAGCGCTCCAAGGATGTGCTCTCCTTCCTGAAGCGCGAGATCGCGGAGGCTTCCGGCGCAAAGGAAGAGTCCAAGAAGGCCGTCGAGATCAACAAGATCCCCGCCACGGAGTACGAGTACTCGGCCCTGCTCGGGGCGGAGGAAGTGCGCATCTTCGCGACGGTCTTCAAGCTCAACCCCGAGACGGAGGTGGCCTGGGTCGCGATCGGACCCGGCGGGAAGAAGTGGTCGAAGTTCTCGCAGCCCTTCCAGCAGATGGCGAAGTCGTTCCAGCGCGTGGAGGTGAAGGATGTTTCCACCGCCCTCGCCGCCGACGCGAGCTACCGCGACAAGCGCCGCGCCGAACTGCAGGCCGACATGGCCAAATTGAACGGCGTCTGGAAGCTCTACGAAACGCCGCGCTACTTCATCATCTCCGACAACACGGACAAGGCCTTCCTCGACGAGCTCAAGATGCGCCTCGAGGCGATCCGCGACGTCTACGAGAAGGACTATCCCTACGAGAAGATGCAGGAGATCAAGGCCGCGGCCGCGGCGGCGCACACCGGCGACGTCGATCCCGAGAAGGAGGCCCAGAAGAAGGCCGAGAAGGAGTTCGACAAGGCGCTCAACGGCGGCATCGACCCGCGCGAGGCGAGCAAGGCGAGCATCGTGCGCGTGTGCAAGGACCGCCAGGAGTACGCGAGCTACGGCGGTCCCGGAGGCTCAGCTGGCTACTGGAGCTCGATGGCGAAGGAACTCGTGCTCTACGACGACAAGGCCGACGGCGGGCGCGGCGACACCTGGGCCGTGCTGAACCACGAGGGCTTCCACCAGTACATCTACTACCTGTACGGCAACCTCGCGCCGCACAGCTGGTACAACGAGGGCACCGGCGACTTCTATTCGGGCTTTCAGCGCCAGCGCAACGGCCAGTTCAAGCTCGAGAAGTTCGCCTGGCGCAAGGACCTGATCGCCGAGGCGATCCAGCAGGGTCACACGGTGCCGCTCAAGGAGTTCACCAAGTTCACCCAGCCTGAGTACTACTCCTCCAACGAGAAGTACGGCTCGAACATCGGGATCCATTACGCGCAGGGCTGGTCCTTCATCTACTTCCTGCGCACCGGCAAGCAGAACCACGCCAAGGGCTGGAACGACGACTGGGACAAGATCCTGTCGGTCTACTTCAACGAGCTCGGTGCGACCGAGAACCTCGATCAGGCGGTCAACAAGGCCTTCGACGGCGTCGACTGGGATGCGCTCGAGAACGCCTGGAAGGACTACACCAAGTGATGCGCCGTGCTTCCGCGCTGCTCGCCAGCGCCCTTTTCCTTGGCCTGCCCGCCTTGGCCGACCGCGTGCTCACGCAGGACGGCCGCGTGCTCTCGCCCAAGAAGGCGCGCGAAGAAGGCGGCGGCTACAAGCTGACCTTCGAGAACGGCGTGCTCGTGCTCTCCGACAAGCAGGCCGTGCAGTCGGTCGAGATCGAGGGCGACATGTCGGAGTACGTCCCCAAGGACGACGACGAGAAAGCCAAGCTCGACCAGGGCTACGTGAAATACCGCGGCAAGTGGCTCTCGAAGCCGGCCTTCGAGCAGGAGCTGCGCAAGGAGCACGACGCGAGCAAGGCGCGCACCGAAGAACTCGCCGCGCACGCCGACTGGCGCAACGCCTGGACGCGCGAGACCAAGCACTTCCTGTTCAAGTCCAACACCTCGCCCGAGGTGCTCGACTACTACTGCGAGCTGCTCGAGGCCTACTACAACCTGATGGACCAGCGCATCGGCATCAACCCGTCGCCCTCGATGCGCCGGACGAAGATGACGATCAACATCTACAAGACCTACGATGAGTTCCTCGAGCTCTCGGACTCGCGTGCCGGCGTCAGCCCGGGCGTGCTGGGCTACTTCTGGTCCTTCGACAAGACGCTCAACTTCTTCCACGACTACTCCGAGCCCTCGCTCTCGACCTGGGTCGCGCTGCACGAGTGCACGCACCTGCTCACGTACCTGATCGACCAGCAGTACGTGTCACAGATCTGGCTCAACGAGGGCATGGCCGACTACTTCGGCTCCTCGAAGGTCGAGCGCGACAAGAACGGCAAGCTCGTGATCACGCCCGGCGAGCTGCAGACCGACCGCGTGCTGACCGTGCAGGAGGCGATCAAGAACGAGAAGGCGGACGGGGTCAAGACCGGCGCGCCCGGCGAGGCCGACTCGGGTGGCAAGCAGAAGGGCAAGAAGGTGCGCTTCAAGGACCGGCCCTTCACGACGCTCGAGCAGCTCTTCTTCCTCACGCACGACGAGTACGACGGCTTCCAGTACGCCTTCGGCTGGGCCTTCGTGTACTTCCTCAACAACTTCGACCACGGCAAGTACCAGTCGAAGTTCAACAAGTTCTTCAAGAGCCTCTACACGCTCGAGAAGGGTCTCGAGATCGAGAGCGTCGCCACCGGCGGGCTGACCGGAAACGGCAAGATGGTCTCGCCCGCGAACATCCGCGCCTTCCTGCTGAAGCGCCTGGGTCTGAAGGACAAGGACGAGGAGCAGCTCGAGAAGGACTGGCGCACCTTCATGGAGCAGATTCCGATCGCGGGGCCGGAGGCGCGCCTGAAGCGCGGCCTGTACCTGATGCAGCGCATGGACTTCGAGAACGCGCTCGCCGACCTGAACGCGGCGATCGAGGGCGGAGCCAGCGATCCGCGCGCTTTCTGGGCGCGCGGCAAGTGCCTGATGTTCGAGAAGGGCCCCAAGGCCGGGCTCGAGGACCTGAAGAAGGCGGTCGGGCTCGAGCCGCTCAACCAGCTCTTCCACTACGACCTCTCGAACGCGATGGCCGGGCACCTGACGCTGGGCAGCCGCTTCGGCGGCGGCGGCGTCAACTTCTCGACCAAGAACGACGACGACAAGAAGATCGACAATCCCGAGGCCAAACAGGAAGCTGGGCTGGCGATGGAACTCGATCCCGAAAACGACCTCTACCGCGAGTGGTTCGAACACTTCCAGTGAGCCCGACCCTGCGCCGCTCCCTCCCGCTGTTGCTGCTCCTGCTGTGCAGTGCGTGCGTCGGCACGCGCAAGCTGGCGGATCCCGTGCTCGAGATCCGCACCCCCAAGGGCAGCGAGCTCGGCGTGGCGACCGACCACGGGTTGATCTTCCTCGGCCACACCGCCAACTCGGGGCGCGCCGAGATCACCGCCTGGTTCGGCGACGGCCCGAGCGTCGAGCCGATCGTGATCGAGCCCGTCGGCGGCGGCCTGTACACCGCGGAGACCGAGATCCGCCTGCCGTCGGTCCCGATCAGCTTCGTCGACCCCAGGCCGGGCGACCAGCTGACGATCATCGGGCGCGACGAGGATGGTACCTGGAGCACCAGCGTGCGCGTCGCGAACGAGCCGCGCGCGCTCGGAATCCTGACCGACATCCCGCGCCGGCTGCGCGGGCACGACGACCAGACCGGCGCGGGCGTGTTCGTCCCCGATCCGATCGAGCCCTCCGGCCTGCGCCTGGTGGGATTGGTCGCCGGCATCGTCAACTTCCAGTCTGCCAAGGGCACGCGCGAGTACCTCGCGATCGTCGGTCCGCAGGATCTGTGGCGCCTCGTCACGCACCGCCACGACGAGACGAAGAAGCGCCGCTGGATCTACCGCGACGACATCCTCTGAGGGCCGAGGCGCTCGAGCAGCACCACATCGCGCGGGTTGTCGCGCTCGGACAGGCGCGCGCGCCAGACCTCGCGCCAGCTCCCGCAGCCGTCGGATGACTGCGCCAGCAGCGGCTGCGCCACGCTCGTGGTCGCGAGATACCAGCCGCGCGGGAAGTGCCGCGGCAGCGGATCCGCGTCGGGCACCACGTGCCAGCGCCCGGGTTCGCGCGCCTCGAAGAGCAACACCATGCTGGGATCGTTGCCGAGGCCGACGAGCGTCACGGCTGCCCCTGGCGGCAGCTCGTGCTCGACGCTGCGCACGAGCTCGGGGATACGCGCCGCGCGTGCGCGCGCGCTGCGCTCGATCGGGACCGCGCCGCTCACTCCCGCGATGCAGGCGACGAAGAGCGCCGCGAGCGCAGCCAGCGGCCGCCGCTCGCGCAGCCCGAGGACCAGGACCGTGAGTGCGCCGAGCAGCGCGCCCAACGACGCACAGCCGACGAACTGTTCTGTGGGCACGAGCTCCACGTGCGAGACGCGCAATGCGTGGCCCTGTGAGCGCAGCCAGCCGCCCGCCAACGCGCCCAGGCAAGCACCCGCCGCCGTGGCGAGCGCAAGCCTCCCCCAACGCGCCTCGAGCTCGCGCGCGCGCAGCAACCAGCCGTCGAGGGCGAACCCCGCGAGCAGCGCTTCCGCCGGGACCGCGGGCAGCAGGTACGCGCGGCGCTTGTAGGCCGCCAGCTGGAACAGGAGCAGCAGCGAGAGCCACCAGGCGCTCGCGAAGCGCGCGCCCTCGCCGCCGCCGCGGCGCGCGCGCCACAAGCCGAACAGCGCGATCAGGTTCCAGGGAAAGGTGTCGGTGAGCCAAGGCCCGACGTAGGTGGACCACGACATGCGGCCGTTGCCTCCGCCGAACTGCGCCACGTTCTCGTTCAGCAACTGCGAGTGCACGAAATCGGACCCGCCCTGCCTCCAGGCGACGAGGTACCAGGGCAGCGCGACCAGCGCCCACACCAGCGCCGCGCGCACCCAAGGCAGCCGTGGCGCCCAGGAGAGACCGCGCTCGCGCAGGCTGCGCCAGGCGAGGTAGCTCGCGCCCGCGGTCGCCGGAAGCACGAGGCCGAGCGGGCCCTTGGAGAGCACCGCCAGCGCCGAAAACACCGCCGCGCCGAGCAGCGCCCTGCGCGAGCCGTGCACGAGCGCCTGGCCGAGCAGCAGCGTTGCGCACGCGACGCAAGCTGCCAGGCACATGTCGACGCGCCCGAAGTGCGACTGGTGCTCGAACTGCGCGCTCGCGAGCAGCACGAAGCCCGCGAGCCACGCGGCGCGCTCGCCCACCAGCGACCTTCCGAGCAGGAACACACCCAGCACACACACGATCGCCGCGAGCGCGGAGGCAAAGCGCAGGTCGAAGACGTCGAAGGCGCGCGCGAGCGCCGGGCCGCTCGTGTCCTGGCCGCTGAGGAGTGAACGCACCCAGCGCTCGCTGCAGTCGATCCAATGCAAGAGCGGCGGCTTGTCGGGGATCGTGACGCCGTTCTCGACGTGGTTCTCGACCACCGGCAGCACGAAGTCGCCGCTGGCGAGCATCGCGCGCGCATAGATCCCCTCGCGCGCCTCGTTCAGGATCCAGATCGGAGCGGAAGAAAGGCGTGCGAAACACACGCACAGCGCGGCCGCGACGAGCAGCAGCAGGCGCGAGCGCAAGCGACTGGGGGGCTGGGAGGGAGGCTCCATGGGGCGCAAGGAACCTCGAAGGCTAGCGCACGAACCCCACAGCGGACATACCTACAAACGCCGAGTTCCAAGCGGCGGGGTCCAGCGCGGCCAGGGTCCGCTCTCGCTGCGGCGCTCCTCGCCGTCGCGCGTGTGCAAGAGTCTCCGCGTGACGAACTCGTAGGGCGGTTTCGCCCCGCGCTTCCACGCACGCGCGATCCACGAACGTCGGTAGGTGGCGCCCGCGCCGCTCTGCGATTCGCCGCGCGGCCCGCGGCCCATGCGCGTGTAGCGGCGGCGGTGCTTCTCGACGTGGCGCAGGTCCTCGCGCGCGCGGCTCGCGAACAACGCGCCGCGACTTGGATGCACGCTCGCGAGCTGGAAGTCGACCAGGTACGGGAGGCCGTCCTCGCCGACGAGGATGTTCTGCTCCTTGTGCAGGTCGTTGTGACACACGCCGCGCGCGTGCAGCGCAGCGACGAGCCGGTCGAGGTGCTCGAAGAAGTCCTCGGGCAGCTCCTCGGCACGCGAGAGCGGCCGGCCCGCGATCCATTCGCGCAGCACGAGACTCCCACGCGGCGCACCCGACTCGAGGCCGGGGTCGCGCACGAGAGCCGGCACCCCCTCGAGTCCCGTGATCGCCGCGAGCGCGCGCCTTTCGCGATGGGCGAGCAGGCGCGCCACCAGCCCCGAGAGCGGCAGGCGGCCACCGCAGGCGACGCGGCGCACGCACGCACCCCGCACGCCCTCGACGCGCTCGACGCGCCAGAAGGAGTCGCGCTTCAATACCGTGATCGCTTGCCCGGCCGTCATGGCGCGCCTATTCTGCCGCGCGCGCCCGCGAGCGCACGCCTTGAACGCCACCTCCCCCACGCTGCAGGCCGCCGACGCCGGCGCGATCCGCGCGCGGGGCCTCGTGCGGCGCTTCGGCGAGAAGCTCGCCCTCGCCGGCGTGGAGCTCGAGGCCGGCCCCGGCGGCGTGATCGGGCTCCTGGGTCCCAACGGCAGCGGCAAGTCGACCTTCCTGCGCATCCTCTACGGCCTCGTGCGGCCCGACGAGGGCAGCGTCGAACTCGATGGCGTGCGCTACTCCGGCGACGGGCTCGCGCTGCGCCAGCGCGCGAGCTACGCCCCGGGCGAGATCGCGCTCTACGGCGAGCTCACGGGCGAGCGCCACCTGGCCTTCCTGCTGCGCGGCCGCGAACCCGAGGCGCTCGAGCGGGCCAGCGCCACCGCGCGCGAGCTCGGCCTGCCGCTCGAACGCCGCGTGCGCGGCTACAGCCACGGCATGAAACGCCAGCTGCTGCTCAGCGCCGCGCTCGCACCGCGCGTGAGGATCCGCATCCTCGACGAGCCCAGCGAGGGCCTCGATCCGGCCAAACGCGGCGAGGTGCTCGCGCTTCTGGAGCGCGAGAAGCAGGCCGGTACGACGATCCTGCTCTCGTCGCACCACCTGGGCGAGATCGACCGCATCTGTGACCGGCTCGTGTTCTTCCACGCCGGGAAGAAGATCGCCGACGAGACGCGCGAGCAGGTGCTCGCGAGCGCGCGCCGTCTGGTGCGCGTCAGCTTCGAACGTGCTCCCGATCCCGCGCGCCTCTCCGCGCTCGCGGGCGTCGCGCGCGTGCGCGTCGACGGCCCGCGCGCGAGCCTCGAACTCGCGGGCGACGATCCGCGCCCCTTCCTGGCCGCGCTGGCTGCCGACGCGGCGCTCGGGATGCCGGCCTCGATCGAGTACGGCGCGCTCTCGCTGCCCGAACTGATGCGCGAGCTCTACGGCGTGGAGGCCTGCTGATGCGAGCCGAACTGCGCGCCAAGCTCTGGATGGGCATCGCCTACTTCGTCGTCCTCGAGGCGCTGATCGTGGCGGCGATGCTCTACTGGCCGCAGTTCGCGAAAAATCTCGAGCACTTGAAGGCCCTGATCCCGCTCGACGTCCTGCGCGACATGGCGGACAAGATCGACGAGTCCGGCGCGAGCGCCTACGTTCACGCGCAGCACTTCTTCAAGGCCTGCAACGCGCTCGGCGGCCTGGTCGCTGTGCTCTTCGCCATGAACGCGGTCGCGCTCGAGGCCCAGCGCGGCACGCTCGAGATCTGGCTCGCGCGCGCGCTCTCGCGCCGCCGGCTGCTGCTGGAGCGCTGGTTCGCGGGCGCCTTCTGGCTGTGCGTGCCCGTGCTGGTCTCGACCGCGACCGTCCCCTGGCTCGGGAGCCTGGTCGACGAGCCGCTCGACCTGGGGCTGTTGCTCCTGTGCGCACTGCACCAGTGCCTGTTCCTGCTCGCGATCTACTCGCTCACCTTCCTCGCATCGAGCGCCTCGAGCAATCCGATGGCGATCGGCTTCTCGATGCTGCTCGCGGCGATCACCGAGCTCTCTGTGTACATGATCGAGCGCCTGACCCACTGGTCGGTCTTCCGCTTCGCCGACGTCGGCCTGTACCAGGAAATCTACGACGGCGGCGCGTTGCCCTGGCGCGTCTCGCTGCCGCTCGCGGCGGTCTCGCTGGTGTGCGTGCTGCTCGCGCTGCACATCTTCGCGCGGCGCACGCCCTGATTTCGGTGAGGAATTGGACTGGCACGGTATGGAACGAAGTCAGGCGACGCGCCGCAGCCAGGAGAGCATGACCCACTTCGCATCGCTGCGTTTCTGAAAGCTGGCGCGCTTCTCCGCGACCTTGCCCACGCGCGCGAGCGCGGCGCGCGCCTCGTCGCCGCGCCGCAGCGCGCGCAGTGCCAGCGCGCGGCGGTAGAGCGACTCGGGCGTGTCGCCCTGCGCGCGCAGGTGCCGTTCGAGTGCGTCGAGCGCGCCCACGGCATCGCCGGTGGCCAGACGCGCTTGCGAGAGGCGCAGCAGCAGGTCGCCGTAGGCGTACTCCTCGTCGCGCGCGGCGACCTGCGCGAACTCCGCGGCGGCCTCCTTGGGCTTGCCCGACTCGAGCAGCGCGAGGCCGTAGCGGTAGCGCCACTCGAGCGACTCGGACTCGCCCGCGACCGCACGCGCGAGGCACTCCAGCGCCGCCTTGGCGCGCCCTTGCGCGAGCAGCAGGCTGCCGAGCTTGCCCTGGTTGTGCGGCGTCTCGACGGCGCCCAGCTGCGTCGACATACGGCGGAAGCGGCGCCGGTCGACGGCCGCGGAGCCCAGGCGGGCGAACAGGGTGCTGACCAGGATCGCGGCGAGGAAGAAGCCGAGCAGCGGGATCTGGAAGATCGCGCCCAGGCCCGGGATCATGCGCAGGACCGAGAGCACGGCGAAGGTCAGGAAGAAGAAACCGACGAGCTGGAGCACCGGCAGATTGTGCCGCGCTAAGCTGCGCGCCGCACGCGATCGATTCCCTGATGGGCGCATCTCCCTCTCCGAACCGGCTCGTCCTGCGCGAGAGCGCGCGTGCCCTGGCCCAGGGTCTGCTGCTGCCGCTGCGCGCGACGGCCTACCTGGCCCGCGCGGAGCGCCTGCGGGCAGAGCTGCGCGCGGACCTCGCCGCGCCGTGCGGCCCGGCCGAGCCGCCGCCCCTGCCGGATCTCTCCGGGCGGCGACCCGTGATCTTCCTCTCGACCGCCGAGGCGAGCGGCGAGATCCACGCGCGCAATCTCGCGCGCGCCTTGCGCGAGGCCTGCGCGGCCGCGGGCGCGCAGCCCCCGCGCCTCTTGGGCCTGGGAGGTGCGCGCCTCGCGGCGGAGGGCGTCGAGCTCATCGGCCGGCCGGTCGAGCGCGCGCAGATGGGCCTCTCGGGCATCTCGGCCAACCTGGGCTACTGGCTCGGCCTGGTGCGCGACTGCGCGCGCGCGTTCGGCAGCGAGCAACCCGACGTGTTCGTGCCGGTCGACTCGCCCGCGCTGCACGTGCCGCTCGCGCGCATCGCGCACAGCTGCGGCGTGCCCGTCGTGCACTTCGTCGCGCCGCAGTACTGGGGCTGGGCGCCCTGGCGCGCTCGCGGTTATGCGCGCGCGGTCGACCGCGCGCTCACCATCCTGCCCTTCGAGGCCGCCTGGTTCGCCCGCGCGGGCGTGCACGCGGCGCATGTCGGCCATCCGCTGCAGGACGCGCTCGCCGGCGTGCCCGCGACGCAGCCGGGCGAGGACGCGAACACGCTCGTCGTGCTCGCCGGCAGCCGCACGCGCGTGGTCGAGCAGAATCTGCCCTGGATGCTCGAGGTGCTCGGGAGCGTGCGCGCGCAGCTGCGCGGCGCGCAGATCCTCGTCGCGCACGAGGACGCAGCCCTGGAACCGCTGCTCGCCGGGATCGTCGCGCGCTCGGGTGTGCCGGACGTGCGCCTGGCGCTGGGCGACCTGCACGGCACGCTGGCGCGAGCGCGCGCGGCTTTCTCGGTCTCGGGCACGATCCTGATCGATCTGCTGCACCACCGGCTGCCGACGGTCGTGCTCTACCGCCTCGGGAGCGCGCGCGAGGAGTGGCTCGGCCGCCGTTTCCTGACCGTGCCCTGGTTCAGCTCGGTCAACCTGCTCGCGGACGCGCAGGCCTACCCCGAGTTCAGCTTCCACGGCGAGGGTCCGCGCGTCGAGGTTGGCGCGGCCCTCGTGCGCTGCTACAACGACGCGCCCTGGCGAGCGCTCTGCGGGCAGAGACTGGAACTCGCGGCTGCGCGCCTGGGAGGTCCGGGCGCCTGCGCGCGGGCCGCCCGACACGTGCTGGCGCAGTTGCGCCCCCCCTCCCCGCTTGTCCCAAGCTGACGAAAATATTCCGAGAGGCTCGAAGGAAGCGCCGCCCTCCGGGTATGAGCGGCCCGCGATGGCCTGCGAGGCGACGCAGCTGATGCTCGCCACCAAGCGTGGCGAACGCGGGGCCTACGACGAGCTGGTCAAGCGGCTGCGTTCGAAGGCCTACGCGTTGGCGCATTCGCTCGTGGGATCGCGCGACGACGCCATGGAACTGTGCCAGGAAACCTTCTTCAAGATCTACCGCGCGCGGGAGAGCTTCCGCGACGGCGAGCCCTTCCTGCCCTGGTTCCACCGCATCCTGCGCAACACCTGCTATTCCTTCCTGCGCGAGCGCGGCCGCGCCAGCGAACGCTCGATCTCGGCCCTGCCGCCGGGCGCGGATCCCGACGAGGGCGACTGGCAGATCCGCGATGACGAAGCGCCCGCGCCCTCCGAGGGACTCGAGCAGGACGAACGTGCACTGCTCTTCCAGAAGGCGCTCTCGCGCCTGTCCGCGCACGACCGGGAGATCCTGGTGCTGCGGCACTACCAGGAACTCTCCTACAAGCAGATCGCCTCGACGCTCGCGATCCCCGAGGGCACGGTGATGTCGCGCCTCTTCCATGCACGCCGGCGGCTGCGCGATTTCCTGCCACAAAGCCTGCTCTCCGAGATCGGCGAGGGCCAGAGCAAGGCCAAAGGAGACCTCCGGTGAACGACCGCGAACCGAGCGCCGACGAACTGCTGGCGATGGCCTACGCCGATGGCGAGCTCACGCCGCAGGAGCGCGCTCGCTTCGAAGCACGCATGGCGGGCGAGCCCAGGCTGGCGCGCGAAGTCTCCGAACTGCGGCGCCTCGCGGTACTCGCGCGCGCGGTCGCTCCACCCGAGCCGATGGACCACGAGTGGGCGCGCCTGGCGCGCTCGGCGACCCAGCGCGGACTGCCTCTCGGCACGGGCTGGATCCTGCTGCTCGCGGGCCTCTCCGGCCTCGCCGGCTGGGGCCTGGTGTGCCTGGAGTGCTCGGCCGCCTCGTGGGTGCCCAAACTCTTCGTCCCGCTGGTCCTCGCGGGCGCCGCGCTGCTCATGGCCGGTGCCCTGCGGGCGCGCGCGCGCACCCTGCCCTTCGACCCCTACCGGGATATCAAGCGATGATGCTCGTCACCACCGAAACGATCCCCGGCCACGAGATCCGCGAGGCGCTCGGCCTCGTGCGCGGCACCACCGTACGCGCAGCGCACGCCCGCAAGGACATCCACGCCTGGCTCAAGAACCTCGTCGGCGGCGAGATCGAGGAGTACACGAAGCTCCTGGCCGAGTCGCGCGAGCAGGCGCTCGACCGGCTCGAGGCCGAGGCCCGCGAACGCGGCGCGGACGCGGTCGTGGGGCTGCGCTTCTCGAGCTGTGAGATCTCGAGCGGCGCCGCCGAGTTCCTCGCCTACGGCACCGCGGTGAAGCTCGCGCCGCGCTCGTCGTAGCGCTCGAACCAGCGCCGCACCTCGAGCAGTTCGCCGCCGCGCGCGCGCGCGGCACTCGCGCGCAGGCGCTCGAGGTCCGCAGCCGTGTCGACGTCGTCGCCACGCTCGAGTTCGGCCACGACCAGGCGCCGATCGCGCGCGAGCTCGAGCGTGCGCGCGTACATCCCGGGCGCGCTCATCGCGACCTCGGTGAAGAGCGCGCCGCACGCGCGGCGCAGCCCGACCAGGTAGTACCCGCCGCCGCCATCCGGGCCGAGCACAAGATCGGCGCCGTCGGAGAGACGCTCGTGCGCCTCGCGCAGCCGCTCGAGCGGAACCTCAGGAGCATCCGAGCCCACGACGATCGCGCTCGACAGCCGCTCGCGGGCAAAGGCGTGCTCGAAGTGCGCGGCAAGACGCGTCCCAAGGTCCGCGCCCTCCTGCGCGACGATCTCCGCGAGCTCGGGGAAGCGCGCGTGGAACCAGGGCTGCGAGCCGGGCGGATGCACGGAAAGCTGAGTGCGGAAAGAGTCGCAGGCGAGGCAACGTGCGAGGCCGTCGGCCAGCATCGCCTCGGCCAGTGCGGCAGCTTCGAGGGACTCGAGCGGCGGACACAGGCGTGTCTTGACCTCGCCCGCGCGAGGGAGTTTGGCGAAGATGGTGGTGAGGCGCGTCCGAAGCACAGCGGAGGCATCCTAGCCTGAAAGGGACTCTGCCGCCCTTCGCTGTGCGCGCTTGGAATCGAACATCCTGACCGCGAGCAGGTCGGTCACCTCGAGCATCCGCGGGCAAAGCCCCGCGACCATCGCCGCGGTCTGCGTGTGGTTGCGGTTGGTGATCGGCCGCACGTAGTTGCGCCAGGCGACGTAGATCCACAGGTGGCTCGAGCTTCTCGCGCTTCTTCGACGCGCCCCAGTTGCGCCGCACGAGGCGGCTCAGGTTGTCGCGCAGCATCGCGAAGGTGTGGTTGATCGGGAAGAGCGGGTTCTTGTAGCTGCGCGGCACGCTCGAGTGCGTCTTCTGGTGCACGAGGCGCTCGCCGAAGAGGCGCTTCAGAGCGACGCCGTAGGTGTGCTTCTCGTCGGTACCGACAAACACCTTCGCGAAGGGATCGCACACGTTCGCGAGCACCTCGAAGCAGCGCGTCATCTTCTCGCGTGACTCGCTCTTGCGCGGGACATTGCCTTCGAGCTGTTCGTAGCGCGCGAGCTTCGCCAGGTTCGCCTCGAGAGCGGTTTCCGCGCTGGAAGCGTGCCCACCTCCGCGTGCAGGATGCAGTAGCTGGGCTTGTGCACGAGCACGGGCACAGGTGACCGGTTTCAAGCGGCGGTTGTGCTCGAAGGTCTGGAGCTCTCGAGCTGGAACTGCCCCTCCCAGGGCGTCGCGATCCCGCGCATGCGCATGCGCCACTCGTGGAAGCCGCGGCCTTGCTTGCCGAAGAGATCCAGCCGCCGCGCGACCGTGCGCAGCGCGCAGTGATGCGTCTTCGCGATCTGGCGCTGCGTCACCTTCGAGATCAGCGCGAGGAAGATCTTCACGTCGAGCGAGACGCGTTTCAGGCCATAGTCGACGCGAAACGTCTGCGTCGAGAAAGTGCGCTTGCAGGCCTTGCACTGGAAACGCTGCACGCGGCGGCCGTCACAGGCGCGCGTGTAGGCCGCGGCGTTGGTGCACTGGAAGCCGGCGGAGCCGGCACATTGGGTTCTTCGCAGGGGCAGTGATCTGGGCGAAATTCCATCGGGCGATCCTCCTTGGCGCGCCCGGGAGAGGCGCGTCCACACGGAAGACGCTCGGATGAGGCGAAGGTTGTGCGTGCCCGACCGATTTCCTGCACAGCGAAGGGCGGCAGAGTCCCTGGAGCGCCAGAGCGGACGGCTTCGCCAAGGAATTCGCGCACAATCGCACGTCCTGCCGGACCTCGGAATGCCGCGGTTGCCGCGATTGGACGGCGTGCTAGGGAGCACTACCATGGCCGCACTCATGAACGCCTTCACACTCCTCGTCCTCACCCTCGCTCCCCTCACCGCGCCGCAGGCTCCGGCACAGGCGCCGGCCGCGTCGCCCGCTGCGGCGCAGCGGCCGCCCGACCTCGAGATGCCGGTCGACGAGGCCGTCGCGTGGCTGCGCAATGCGCAGGACCGCGTCACCGGCTGCTACGCCGGCGGCGTCGAGGGGACCTCGTGGGTGCTCCGCGCGCTGGCTGAGTGCCGCCGCAAGTACCGCCGCATCGACGGACCCTTCGTCTCCAAGGCGCTCGATGCGCTCGCCGCGCGCCAGGACGCTGACGGCTCGATCCACGATCCGGGCGCGAGCCCCGAAGCGGCGCAGGCACAGACGGCGCTGGCCGTGATGGCTCTCAACTGTCATGCGGACGAGCTCGGCAAGCCAGTGCTCGCCAAGGCGCTCGCCTACGTCGCGACGCACAAGATCGAGCCGGCCGGCACGGACATCGCGCCGCCGGCTTCGCGCGCCGACGCGCTCAAGGTCGCACTGGGCCTGCTCGCGCGGCGTGACAAGGAAGGCGTTTGGGACGGGCCGCGCGGATCGGTGATCGAGACGGCGCGCGCGCTGTGCGTGATCAGCGCCGTGGCGCCGATGCTCGCGTCCGACTCGTCGCAGGCGCGCGCGCTCACCGCACTGCCCAAGCTCGAGGAGGCCGACCGCGCGCGGGCACTCGCCTCGCTCGCGCGCGGCGCGGACTACCTCGTCGGACAGTGCCTGCCCGGCCGTCCGGGCATCTTCGGCTTCGCGGGCCGCGCGGACGCCGGACTGACCGGCATGGGCGTCGGCGCGCTCTTGTGCGTGCCGCAGCCGCGGCCGGAGAAGATCCAGAAGGCGGTCGACGGCGCGCTCGCCTGGCTCGTATCGCTGCAGAAGCCCGACGGCTCGATCCACGACGGGATGCTCGCGAACTACTGCACTTCGGCCGCGATCATGGCGCTCGCGCGCGCGAAGCGGCCCGAGTACGCGCCGGTGATCGAGAAGGCGCGCAAGTTCCTCGTCGACCTGCAGAACGACGAGGCCGAGGGCTTCTCGCCCGACCACCCCTTCTACGGCGGCAACAGCTACGGCGACGAGCAACGGCCTGACCTCTCGAACGTGCAGATGGCGCTCGAGGCGCTCGCCGACAGCGGCCTGGAGAAAGACAACGCGGCCTACCAGCGCGCGCTCAAGTTCCTGCAGCGCTGCCAGAACCGCTCCGAGTCCAACGACATCAAGATCGAGGACGGCGGCAAGGTCGTCGTCTCCGGCGACGACGGCGGCTCGGCCTACGCGCCTGGAATGTCGAAGGCCGGCTACATCGACCTGCCCGATGGCCGCAAGGTCGCGCGCTCCTACGGTTCGATGAGCTACGCACTGCTCAAGGGCTACATCTTCTGCGGCGTGCCCAAGGACGACCCGCGCATGCAGGCGCTCTGGGCCTGGCTCTCGAAGAACTACACGCTCGACGTGAATCCGGGCTTCGAGGCCTCGAAGGATCCGAGCGCGCCCTACTCCGGTCTTTTTCTACTATCTGCACACGATGGCCAAGGCGCTCGATCTGTACGGCCAGGAGGAGATCGTCGACGCGAGCGGCGCGAAGAACCCCTGGCGCAAGCAGCTCTGCGGGCGCCTGGTCTCGATGCAGAGCAAGATCGACGGCTCGTGGTCGAACCAGAACGCGGCGCGCTGGTACGAGGGCAATCCCGTGCTCGCGACGAGCTACGCGCTGATGTCGCTCGACCTCGCGCTCCCCCACTGAGAACAGCACAGGACGTCCCCCCATGCCCAATGTGCGCAACCTGCGCGTGTACACCCTTTCCTCCGGCACGCGCAGCTACGTGATGCAGGTCGACGGAGCCTGGCTCGATCTCTCGGCGCACCTGGCCTCGCGCAGCCTGCCGATCGACCTGGGCACGCTGGTCGAGTCGTACTTCTTCGCGCGCGACAATCTCGAGCGCAGCCTCGGACAGGGCTCGTGGCCCGAGGCGCAGCCCGTCTTCGGCGAGTTCGGCCTCGACCTGCCGGTCCCCAGGGAGCGCGTGGGCAAGATCCTCGCTCTGGGCAAGAACTTCCAGGAGCACGCGGCCGAGTTCCGCGAGAAGGTTCCCGAGGAGCCGATGTTCTTCAACAAGCTGCCCGAGACGCTCGTACCGAGCGGCGCGAGCGTGCGCGTGCAGCCCTGGTACGACGGCCGCGTGGATCACGAGTCCGAGTTGTGCGTGGTGATCGGTCGCAGCGGGAGCTGCATCCCCGCCGCGCAAGCGCTCGAATACGTCGCGGGCTACACGGTCGCGAACGACCTCACCGCGCGCTCGCTGCAGGGCAAGGATCGCGAGCTCAAGTACCCCTGGTTCCGCGGCAAGAACATGGACGGCTTCTGTCCGCTCGGGCCGTGCTTCGTACCGCGGGACTTTCTCGACACGCGCGATCTGAAGGTGCAGTGCAGGGTCAACGGCGAACTGCGCCAGGACGCGAGCACGAAGGATCTGGTGGTCGGCATCCCGCAGGCCATCGAGTGGCTCTCCAAGCACCTGACGCTGAGGCCCTTCGACCTCGTCTTGATGGGCACGCCCGCCGGCGTCGGCCCGCTCGGCGACGGCGACGAGGTCGAGTGCAGCATCAGCGGCATCGGGAAGCTCACCACGCGCATCTTGCGACCGAACGAATGAGCTCGTACAGAGACAGCATGACCAAGCAACGCCTGCTGCTCGTCGTCCCCACCGTCCTGCTCCTCGCCTGCTCGACCGTGAGCTGCCGCGGCATCCAGATCCACGAGACAGAGAAGCGCGTCGACAAGCTCGAAGCGCGCGTCGCGGCGCTCGAGGCACAGGTGCAGATGCTGCAGAAGAAGTAGCGCCTCAGCGCGCGAACTCGCGCACGGCCGCGTCCACGGCGGCGAGCGCCTTGCGATTCGCGTCGCCGCGCGGGTACTTCTCGAGCGCCGCCTCGTAGTCAGGCAGGCGGAACAGGAAATCGCCGATCGTCTCGCGCGTGGCGTCCCTTCCGTCCTTGCCCCAGCCGCTGCGACCGAGCAGATACGAGTTCAACTCCTGCTCGTACTGCCCGCCCATCGGGAGCGTCAGCAGCGGCTTGCGCAGCTGCAGTGCCTCGCCCAGCAGGCTGAAGCCCGCGGTCGCGATCACCGCGCGCGCGCTGGCGAGGTCCTCCAGGAAGGCGCCCGCCGAGGGCTGCTTGAACTCCAGGCTGCCTGCGCGTCCAGAGCGTTCGAAACCGTAGAGCCGGAAGGGCACGCGCGGCAGCGAGCGCAGGTCCTCCAGCAGCCCCTCGAAGACCTGCGTGACGTACACGAGCACGTGTTCGCCGCGCGTCGCGCGCGCCGCGAGCACCTCGGGCCGCAGGATCGGCGGCACGACCACGGTGCGCGCGTTGCTGGGCTTGCCCGGGAGGAAGCTCGTCACGATCGAGCGCCGCGAGCGCGGCACGATCGCGCGGATGATCGCCAGGGTCGTGCGCGCCTCGGTCGAGCGACCGGGCACGCTTTCGTGCTCGACGTAGCGCTGGAAGTGCTGGTTGTCGAGGCTCACGAGCGGCACCTGCTCGCGCAGCGCGAGGTGCGCGGTCAGCGGCTCGAAATCGCAGATCACGAGCTCGGGCTGGAAGGCGTCGAAGAGCTCGTGCTTGAGCTTGCGCGCCGAGCGCGCGCCCTTGGGCAGCTTGCGCACGTTCTCCGCCAGCGTGCGCAGCAGCGAGACGTGGTTCGCGCGCGCGACGATCGAGAGACCCTCGACTTCGGTCACGTCGAATTCCTTCGCCAGCGCCGCGACACCGCGGTCGAAGGTCGCGACCTTGACGGTGTGACCGGCCTCCACGAGGTGCCGCAGCACGACGCGCGAGCGCATCGCGTGACCGGATCCTTCGCCCGAGAGACCGTAGACGATGCGCGCCATGGCCGCGCCTACTTCAGCTTCTCCCAGAACTCCGCCGGTGTCTCCTCGGCGAGCTTGAGCGCGCCGCTCGCGCCGGCGTAGAGCGGCTCCTCGACGAGCACCACGCGACCTTCGCCCAGGCGTGCGCGCATCTCCTCCTCGATCGCGCGGTCCAGACCCTTGATCTGGCTGCCGCCGCCGGCGAGCAACACGCGCTGCTTCAAGCGCGGCTGGAACTCGGGGTCGAAGCTCGCGATCAGCTGCGCCAGGCCGTCGACGATCGGCGGCACGATGCTCTTGCAGGCGTTGCGGATCGGATCGGTCAGGTCGAAGGGCAGCGGCTTGCCCTCGACGGGCAGGTCGACGACCACCAGCGGCGCGTTGCGCGAGACGTTGGAGTGCCTCTCCTTGATCGCCTTGATCATCTCCTTGCTGAACTGCGCGCGCGGAGCGAAGGCGCGGATCTCCTCGATCAGGCGCTCGTCGACGTAGTCGCCGGCGAAGGTGTTGGTGATCTGGTCGGCGTCCTCGGGCATCGTGCCGCGCATGCGGCACAAGTCGGTCGTGCCGGCACCGATGTCGATCACCAGCGCGTCGTCGAGCATGTCGACGCCGTAGGCGACCGCGAAGGGCTCGGAGCACAGGATCACCGAGTCCACGCTGTCGCGCGCGGCCTCGAGGATCGCCCGCTTGTTCTGCATCGAGGCCTGCGCGGGAGCGCCGATCACGGCGTAGACCAGATCACCCGGCTGCGGCTTCGCGCGGCGCACGATCTCGGCGATCAGGTCGTGCGCGGCGCGCAGGTTCTTCTCCCCGAGCGGGCCCTCGGCCTGGATCACGCCGGCCGCGAGCGGGCGGTACAAGTCGAGGGCGAGACGCCGGTCGACCGCGTCCTGGCCGACGAGCACGTCGCGCTGCAAGAGCTTGCGGCTGACGACGTCCTTGGGATAGCCGACGTAGGAAAGCAGCGTCGCGCGCTGGCCGTTGGAGGCCGCGATCGAGGTGCGCGAAGTGCCCAGATCGAGCCCGACGTAGAGAATTCCGGATGATTCCGACATGGCCGTGCGCTTCCTGTCTCAGGCCTTCGGGCCGTTGCGCGCTTCGATCTCGCGCTTCATCTGGAAATTGGCGGCGAAGATCTCGGCCATCATCTCGCGCTTGCGCTCGCCCTGGGAGTCTTGGCCACCCAGGCCCTGGATGTCGCGGTAGATCGAGGCGATCCCGAGGTCGATGTTCTTGAGCTGCGCGATGCGCTTCAGTTCGCTCTCGGTGATGCCCAGCTGCGAGACGAGCTTCGCGATGCGCCGCTCGAGGACGTCGTTCTTGCGGCGCTCGTCGGCGAGCTCGGTGTTCGCGATCGGGGCGCGCTCGTCCTGCAGCCGGAAGAGCAGGCGCGTGAGCGAGTCCTTGTCGAGGCTGTCGGGGTCGTCGACGCGCACTCCCATGCCCGAGAGCACATCGAGCAGCGTGTCGCCGAGCTTGGGTGCGCGCACGGGCGGCGCCCCGGGCACGACGCTCGCCTGCGCGGGCGCGCTGGCTGGCGCGGCCCCGGATTGGCGTGCGCGCTGGGCCTCGAGCTCGCGCGCGCGGCGCTGCTGCTCGACGAGCTGGTAGAGCTCCGTCTCGACGAAGCGGTCGCCGCCGGCGGAGTCGGCCACGACCAGGCCCTCCTCCGCAACCGCGACCAGTGTGTCGAAGGTGATCGCCTCCTTGTGGCGGTTGTGCGCCACGCCGATCGAGAGCGTGATGCGCAGGCTGCGGCCCTCGCGCTCGAAGCGCATGTCGCGCGCGGCCTCGAGCAGCTTGCGTGCGAGCAGCGCGCCGAGAGCCGGCGCCGCGTGCGGGAAGAGCGCCACGATGCGGTCGTCGGAGAGCGCGCAGAGCAGGTCGTGCTCGCGCGTGATGCGCCGCAGCGAGCCGATCGTCGCGATCAGGATCTCCTCGCGCGCATCCCGGCCGTAGAGGTCCTGCAGCGTGCTCAGGCGGTCGACGCCGATCAGCAGGCACACGAGCGGCATGCCGTGGCGCTGGCTGCGCTCGAACTCGACGCGCATCAGCTGCTCGGTCTCGGCCGGAGTGAACAGACCCCGGCCGGAATCGCGGGGTCGAATGTCCTGGAAAGGCGGCATGGGTGCGCGAAAGCGAGCCTAACAGGGGAACCGCCCGCGCCCCCTCTCGTCAACAGGCCTGCCGCGGCTCACCAGAGCCATCCCCCGGCCACCTCGAGGTCGGTGCCGGTCACGTACGAAGCTTCGGGCGAGAGCAGCCAGGCCGCCGCGCGCGCCACCTCCGCTGGCGTGCCCGTGCGGCCCATCGGCACGCGCGCGGCGAGGCCCGGATCGGAGGTCGCCGGCGCCGCGTGCTCGTGCGGGATCAGCCCGGGCGAGAGCATGTTGACGCGCACGCCGTGCGGCGCCTCCTCGAGCGCCCAGGAACGCACCAGGACGAGCAGCGCGCTCTTCGCGGCGCTGTAGCCCGCGGCCTCGCGCCGTCCGCGCATGCCCTGCAGCCCTGCGGTACCGAAGAACAGCGCTGCCCCGCCCTGCCGGCGCAGCGCGGGCCGCGCCGCGTCGAACATCGCCAGCGCGCTGCCGACGTTGTTCTCCCACAGCGCACGCATCGTCGCGATCGAGAGCTCCCTCGAGCTTGCCCGCGCGGAACTCGCCCACCGCGTGCACGAGGTAGTCCAGGCGCCCGTCGCGCTCGAGCACGGCCTCGATGCTCGCGCGCGCCTCCTCCTCGCGCTCGAGGTCGGCGCGGTGCACGCGGCCGGGAAACTCGCGCTCCAGGCTCTGCGCCGCGTCGGCCGAACTGCGCCAGCCGACGTGCACGCGCATGCCGCGTCCGGCGAGCTCGCGCGCAGTGGCGAGCCCCAGGCCGCGGATCCCGCCGGAGACCAGGGCTACGGGAGCAGATTCCTTGTTCACGCGCGGCGAGCCTACGCTCTGCGCGTGCGCGGGAACAGGCCTACTCCAGCACGCCCAGGCGGCTGGGCGGCCAGATGCGCAGGTCCACCTTTCCGACCAGGTTCTCGCGCGGAACCTGCCCGAACTCCCGGCTGTCGGAGGAGTGCGGGCGGTTATCGCCCATCACGAAGTAGTGCTCGGAGGTCACGCGCACGACCATGTCGCCGCGCGGATCCGGCTCCGAGATGTAGGGCTCCTCGATCACCTCGCCGTTGACCGAGACGAATCCGCCGCGGATCACGACCAGATCCCCCGGCAGGCCGATCACGCGCTTGATGTAGTCCAGGCGCGGGTCGAGCGGGTAGCGCAGCACGACGATGTCGCCGCGTTTCACCGGCTCGAGCAGGTACGAGAGGTGGTTGACCAGGATCCGGTCCCCGTCGTGAATGCCCGGCGACATCGAGCTCCCGCGCACGATCGAGAAGTTGAAGACCAGACCGTAGACGACCAGCAGCACCACCCCGACCTTGAGCGCGAGCAGCAGGCGCCGCAGCGCGCGCTCGGGACGTTCCTGGGCTTCGCGCTCGCGCAGTGGAAACTGTGCCGGCGCGGGCGGCGCAGACGCCGGCGGAGCGCTTTCGACGCCGGGCGCGAGCAGCGCTTGGCTGTGCGTGAGGAGGGAGTCCTGGTCGAGCGGGAGAGGGGACATGCCGCCCCCACCTATCGGGCCGGGGAGGACCGGGGGTTGAGGCGGGCCGGCCGCTCCGGATAGGGTTCGTGGAACGGAGGTACCCAGCTTGGATCCCGAAAACAGCGCCGCGACCCCCTTCTCCCCCCTCTCGCGGCGTTCCCTGATCGCCGCCGGGGCCCTGGGCGCCCTCGCCTGCTCCGCGCCGCGCGGCCGCACGCAGCTCGTGCCGGTCGCGGGAGCACCCGCCGCGCAGGCCGGCCTCGACGCGCTGCTCGGCGAGCTCAGCGACCAGCGCGGGAGCGTCGCGCCGATCCAGAAGAGCGCCTACGCGCGGCGCCGCGCGCGCTGTGGCAAGCTGCTCGCGGAGCTCGGCCTGGATGCGCTCCTGGTCGAGAGCGGCACGACGCTCGAGTGGCTCGCCGACGTGCGCTGGGGCCGCTCCGAGCGCCTCTTCGCGCTGGTCGTGCTCGCCGACGGCAGCCATTTCTGGATCGTGCCCGCCTTCGAAGCCGGGCGCGCGCGGCTCTCGATCGAGGCGCAAGGCGGGCCGGGCGGCGAGATCGTCGCCTGGGACGAGGACGTCTATCCGTTCCAGCCGCTCGCGTCGGCGCTCACGAGCCGCAAGGTCGAACGCCTCGCGATCGAGCCCTCGCTGCGCTACGGCTTCGTCGATCGCCTCGCCGCACTCTTCGGGCGCGAGAAGCTCGTCAGCGGACAGCAGGTGCTCGTGCGCCTGCGCGGCGTGAAGGAACCCGAGGAGCTCGCGATCCTGCGCCGCGCGAGCGAGCTCACGCAACTCGCCGTGCGCACGCTCGCGCGCGGCGTCCATCCGGGCATGAAGGGCAGCGAGATCGGCACGTGGATGGCGCGCGCGCACCAGAAGCTGGGCATGAGCGGGCCCTGGTGCCTGCCGCTCGTCGGCGCGGCCGCGGCGCTGCCGCACGGCGATGCGAGCGACGAGCCGATCGGCGAAGGCTCGCTGATCCTGGTCGACACGGGAGCCACGCTGCACGGCTACGAGAGCGACACGACGCGCACCTGGGTCTTCGGCGGCAAGCCCACGGCCGAGATCGAGCGCGCCTGGAACGCGGTGCGTGACGCGCAATGGAGAGCGTTCGAGACGATCCGGCCCGGCGCGCAGTGCCGCGCGGTGGACAAGGCCGCGCGCGCGCTATTCGTCGAGCGCGGATTCCCCGGCGATTATTCGGCCTTCACGCACCGCCTGGGACACGGGATCGGCATGGAGGGCCACGAGGACCCGTACTTCGACAGCGGCAGCGAGGTCGTGCTGCAGCCGGGCATGACGTTCTCGGACGAGCCGGGGTTGTACTTCGTCGGGAAGTTCGGCGTGCGCCTCGAGGACATCGTGCTCGTCACGGAGCACGGCGCGGACCACTTCGGGACGTGGCAGAAGGCGATCGGCGCTCCCGACTAGCTCCAGTACACGACGCCCGCGATCCCCGCGAAGCCGACGACCGTCCCCAGCCACGCGAGCGCTCCATGCCGCTCGCCGAAGAACCTTCCGATCAGCAGCGTGAAGAGCGGTGCCGTCGAGCACAGGACCGCCGCGATGCCCGGCTCGAGGCCGCGCAGCGCGTAGTGGAAGAGCGGCAGGCCGATCACCGAGTTCGCCACGATCGCGGGCAGCAGTGCGCGCAGCAGAGCGCGCTCGCGCAGCGGGCGCGAGAGCTCCGCGAAGGCGTGCTTCACGGGCACGACGCGCTCTTCGATCGGCGCGGCGAGGAACGCGCCGATCATCCCCGCGCCGACGCGCACCAGCGATCCGCCGAACAGCGCTCCGCTCGCGAGGCCGTGGTGGCCGATCACGACGTTGATCGAGTACGCCGCCGTCGCCACGAGCACCAGCGTCAGTCCGCGCCGGCGCTCGGCGCGCGCGTGCGGTGCGTTGTCGCCGGCCTCCACGAGCACGAGCAGCACGCCCACGAGCACGACCAGCATCGCGAGCACGACGCCGCCCGAGAGCCGACTCCCAAAGAGCGCCAATGCGAGCAGCGCGGCCAGCGGCACTTGCAGCAGCACCACCATCGAGGCGCGCTGCACGCCCAGGCGCGGCAGCGCGGCGATGTAGAGCGTGTCGCCGATCGAGAAGCCGAGCAGGCCGCTGCCGATGAGCCAGGGGAGCGACTCGCGCGAGGGCAGCTCGGCGCCATCGAGCACCCACAGAACACCGATCGCGAGCGCCGCGAGCGAGTTCTTGAACAGGTTCAGGGCGCCGGGCGAGGGCGGACGAACCCCGCCCTCGCGCCTCAGAAGGCGCCGGAAGAGCAGCGAGCTCAGCGCCCAGGTCGCCGCGGCACACAGCGCGGCGATCGCGGGCAGGAAGCGCTCAGGGAGCGACACCGTGGAGAGGGCAGCGCCCTCGCGATCACTTGCCCTGCAGCCTGCGGCTCTTGCTGTTCATCTCGGAACCCTTGCCGGCCAGCTTGGGGTTCTTGGCCTTCAGGATCGCGCGGCCCGAGCCCATGCCCATCTTCTTGGGACGGCGGCGGCCGGCGGTCGGACCGTAGGTCTTCACTTTGGACTTTGCCACGGAGTGCTCCTCGAGTGCTTTGGGGTCTCGTGGCGGGCCATCTGCGCGCCGACGGGGGCAAAGGTTGTACCCGAGGCTCGCTCGGGAGGCAAGTCCGCCCGAGGCGGTGCGAGCAGGCCGGGCGATAGGCTAGGCGGAGTGAATCTGAGCGTGCAAGACCTGCAGTCCTGCATCCGTCGCGGCGAGGGCGTGCGCCTGGAGTGGAAGCGCATCCTGCCGCGCGAGGAACGCGCCGCACGCACGCTGTGCGCCTTCGCCAACACGCGCGGCGGACTGCTGCTCGTGGGCGTCACCGACCGCGGCAAGGTGCACGGCGTGCACCACCCCGAGGAGGTCTGCGCGACGCTGCTGCGCATCGCACGGCACAACATCGATCCCCCGCTCCCGCTCGAGCTCCAGGTGCTCGAGGTGGGCGGTCCGCGCATCGTGGCCTGCTCGGTGCCCTGGTCGAAGGACAGGCCGCACGCGCTGCTCGCCGAGGGCGGCGAGCGCCAGATTCTCGTGCGTGTGGGCTCCTCCAATCAGCCCGCCGACGGCCCGACCTTGCGCGGGGTCAAGGCCGCGCGCCGTTCGACGCGCGGGCTCGGCGAGCTGGAGCGCAAGGTGCTCGAGTGGGTCAGCGCGCAGGCGCGCAGCTCGCAGCACCCCGGCGGAACCGCTAGCGTGGCACGCTTCGCGCAGAGCGCCAACGTCGGCGAAGCCCGCGCTCGGCGGAGCTTCGTCCGACTCGAGACCCTCGGCCTGCTCGTCGGCCACGGCGCCGGCCGCGCGCGCATCTACCACCCCGCATGAGCACGCAACGCAGGATCTTCGTCGGCGACATCCAGGGCTGCCGCGTGGAGCTCGAGCAGCTGCTCGAGCGCCTGCGCTTCGATCCCGCCGCAGATGTACTGCACCCCGTCGGCGATTTCGTGAACCGCGGGCCGGATTCGGCCGGCGTGCTGCGCGTGTGCCGCTCGCTCGGCGCGGGCGGTGTGCTCGGCAACCACGACATGCTGCTGCTGCGCGTCGCGCGCGGCGAGCGCGAATGGCGGCCGCGCGACACCGCCCAGGACGTGCTCGCCGCGCCGGATGGCGCGCAACTCCTCGACTGGCTCGGAGCGCGCCCGCTGGTGCGCGCCTTCGAAGACGTGCTCTGCGTGCACGCGGGGATCAACCCGGCCTGGAAGGACCCCGTCGCTGCGCTCGCACGCCTCGATCCGCTGCGCGAGGAGCAGGACCTCTCGTTCGCGATCTCCGCGCGCTACTGCGACGCGCAGGGCGCGCGGCCGCCGAAGGACTGGCCCGCGCCCGCGCTCCCCTTCCGGCCCTGGCACGCGTTCTGGAGCGAGCGCGCGCGCGAGACGCGCACGGTCGTCTACGGCCACTGGGCGCGCGCCGGACTGAACCTGGGCCCGCGCGTGCGCGGCCTGGACTCCGGTTGCGTCTGGGGCGGCAAGCTCAGCGCCTGGATCGCCGAGGAGGACCGCATCGTGCAGGTGCCCGCGGCGCGCGCGTACGCGGACTACGAGGACTGAGCGCCGAACTCGCCGAACAAGCGCTGCGAGAGCGCGGTCTGCAACAGGTTCTGCGGGTCGAGCTCGCGCTTCAAGGCGCGGAAGCGCGCGAGGTTCTCGGGCGGGAACATGCGCTGCGCCTGCGCGGGGGTGAGCGTCGAATCCTTGGCGAAGTAGAAGCGTCCGCCGGCATCGAGCACGCGCTCGGAGAGTTCTTCACAGTGTTTCCAGAGTTCTGCGCGTCGCTCGGGCGCGACCTTGAAGTCGAGCGCGAGGCTGTAGCCGTCGAGCGCGTGCGTGAGCCAGAACGGATCCGGCCGGTGGCGCTTCAACACGCCGAGGTAGGGCACGATGCGCGCGCGCTGGCAGCGCTCGAGGATCTCGCGGTAGAGCGCGGCGGCGCTCGCGCGCGGGGCGAACACCTGGTACTGGATCAGTCCGCGCTGCTGCGCGCGTCCGTAGGCGAACTTCCAGTTGGGAACGTAGTCGAGCAGGAAAGCGAAGGCGGCGTGCGCCTGGCGGTACGGCCCCTTCCAGACCTCGAGTGCGCTGGAATGGAACTTGACCGCGTTGAGCAGGCGCATGCCCGCGTCGTTGTTGAGCAGGCGCAGCGCGCGCCAGGCCTCGGACTTGGGCACGCCAAAGACGGCGGCGGGCAGGTCCTGGTGCGCGAGCTGCAGCGTCTCTTCGGGATGCTCGTCCTCGCCCGGCTCGAGGTAGCGCGCCTCGTGGATCAGCCCGCGACCGAGGGCGCGGCCGCGTGCGAAGGCGTCGATCCAGGCGACGAGGTAGTCGCAGCGGTCGCGCTGCGATTCGAGGTGCTCGAGCGCGAACTCGAGGTTTGGCGCGCGCACGGCGCGCACCTCGAGCTCGCCCGAGTGCACCTTCTTCGTCTCGAGCTCGATGCGCGTGAAGACACCCAGCATGCCGAAGCCGCCGATCGCGGCGTGGAAGAGCGCACTCTCGTGCTCACGGCTGGCCGTGCGCAGCTCTCCGTTGGGCAGCAGGATCTCGAACTCGCGAATCGCGTCGCCGATCGTCCCGACCTCGTAGTTGTTCTTGCCGTGGATGTTCATCGAGGCCACGCCGCCGAGTGTCGGGAACATCGTCCCGGGCACGACGCGCGGCCACCAGCCGTCGGGCAGGATCGTGCGCCAGAGCTTCTCGATCGTGACGCCCGGTTCGCAGCTCGCGCGGCCGCGCGCGGGATCCCACTCGAGGATGCGGTCCATGCGCGAGAGGTCGAGCACGTCGCCTCCGGCCGACAGGCTCGCGTCGCCGTAGCTGCAGCCGGTTCCGCGCAGCGCGAGCCGCTGGCCCTCGGTTCGGGCGCGCGCGAGCAACGCGCGCAGTTCCTCGACGCTCGCCGGTCGCAGGACGCGCCGTCGCTCCCCCGCGCTCATGCCCCAGCCTTCGACGTACTCGAAGCTGCGCCGCGGCGCGGCGCGTGTCGGGAGGTCGAGGAGCTGGCGCAGGTTCGCGCTCACACGTTCAGGTGGCGGAAGAGGAAGGAGGGAATACTGCGGATCGCCGTGCCGACGAGCCACCAGCGCCGCGGGACGAAGCGCTCGTTGGCGCGCGAGCGCGCCGCGGCGAGGATCGCGCGCGCGGCCTCGTCGGCCGAGACGAGCCAGAGCAGCTTGCCCATGCCCTGCGTCATCGCCGTGTCGACGAAGCCGGGCTTGATCGTGCACACGTGCACGCCCGACTCGGCCAGGCGGTTGCGCAGCGCCTCGAGGTAGGTGTTCATCGCCGCCTTGGTCGTGCCGTAGACCGGATTGCCTTTGCGGCCGCGCTCGCCGGCGATCGAGGAGATGCCCACGATCGTGCCCGAGCGCTGCGTGCGGAAGAGACGCGCCGCTGCGTTGCACCAGGCGATGCAGCCGCCGAGGTTGACCGCGACCATCTCGAGATCCTTGGGCGTGTCGTACTCGTCGCGGCCGACCTTGGGCATCACCGCGGCGGCGTAGATCACCAGATCCAGGCCGCCGAGCTCGCGAACCAGGCCCTCGAAGAGCTCCGGTACGGCGTCGAAATCCTTGGCGTCGTGCACGCGCGTGAGCGCGCCGCACTCCTTGGCGAGCGTCTCGAGCTCGCTCGCGCGGCGTGCGAGCGCAGCTACGCTCCAGCCCTCGGCAGAGAGCCTGCGCACGAGCGCGGCTCCGATTCCCGAGCTCGCGCCGACGACGATCGCCCGTCCCTGCGTATTCGTTTGCATGCGTCCTTCGAGGATACGGGATCGAGCATCGGAGAGCCGAGGGCCATTCCTGAAGCGCGCCGCCTTGCTCCGGCGTGCACGGGCGGGTACATCGTCCTACCCGCACCCCCTCGGATCGAGGTCCCCTTGAAGAGTCCGCGCCTGATCGTCTGCGTCGCCGCCTGCACCCTGCTCCTCTGCGCCTGCTCGAAGGAGGCCGCCCCCGACCCGCGCCAGGACGAGCTCGCGCGCGAGCGCGCGGCCTCGTACTTCGAAAAGCAGCAATACGGCGAGGCGCGCATCGCGCTGCAGCCGCTGGTCGCGCGCGCCGGAGCGCCGCTCGAGGACCTCGTGCGCGGCGCCTCGGTCGAATACTCCGACAACAAGCCCGACGCCGCACGCGCGCTGCTCGAACGGGCGCTCAAGCTCGACGCGAATGCCCCGACTGCCAACTACCTGCTCGGCCAGCTCGCGCGCGACGCCGGGGACTTTGACAAGGCGCTGCCCTTTCTCGAGAAGGTGCACGCTGCCGCGCCGACCGACCTGCCCACGCTCGTCGGCCTCGCGGAGGTGCAGCGCGAGCTCGGCGACTCCGCCGCGGCGCAGAAGAATCTCGAGACCGTCGTCGCGGTCGGGATCGAGAACGGCACGAGCTGGTACGTCGCGGCGGTCTACCGCCTCTCGCGCCTCTTGATCGAAGAGGGCCACGACCAGGACGCGCAGAAGTACACGCAGATCTGGCGCGATCTCGAGCGCCTCGGTGCAAAACCGCCGGATGCGACCGTGATGGCGCGCGGCAACTTCGGCGTGCTGCGCCCGCCGCCGCCGCCGGGCAACCACGCGAGCCAGACGCCGCGCGGCCCCGAGCTCAGCGCGCGCGCGGTCCTGCTGCCCGAATTCGCGCTCGCGAAGCAGTTCGCCGCCGACGACCTCGACGGCGACTCGCGCAGCGACCTGTGGGCACGCACGGACGCGGGCGTGTTCGCTGCCTTCTCGACCAAGGAAGGCTTCCATCTCGTGCAGGTCGCCGCGGGCGAGTTCACGCTGGCCTGCGCCTTCGACCTCGACAACGACAACGACCTGGACTTCCTGCTCGTGCAGGGCACGAGCGTCTCGATCTACCTGCAGGACCAGGGCGCCTTTGCCAAGACCGCGATCGCGCTGCCCGCGCTGCCGTCGGTGCCCGCCGACGTGATGGCCGTCGACTACGACCACGAGGGCGACCTCGATCTCGTCTTCGTCGGCGAGTTCGGCGCGCGCGTCTGGCGCGACGACGGCGCCGGCATGCCCGAGAAGGACGGCAAGCAGGGCCAGTACACCGACGCCACGGCGGACTCGGGCCTTCCGACGGACCGGCCGCTCAGCTGGTGCCTGCCCGAGGACCTCGACGGCGACAACGACGTCGACTTCCTCTTCGGCGGCCCCAAGGGTGTGTACCTCGCCGACAGCCTGCGCGGCGGCAAGTTCGCCGATCGCACGAGCGCCTTCCCCCAGGGACAGCGCCAGATCCTGAATCGGCCGATCGTCGCGGACTTCGACGGCGACGCGCGGCCCGATGTCTGGACCGGCACGCTGCTCTACCGTCAGCAGAAGGACGCGAGCTTCATCGCCGCGCCGTGCAAGTCGCCGGTCGCGCTCAACACCGCTTTCGTGCGCACCGGCGACCTCGACGCGGACGGCACACCCGATCTGGTCTGGTCGGGCAGCGAGGGCCACGTCGCGCAGACGGCGCTCGCGGTCGGCCTGCCGCAGGAGACGCTGGCCTGGATCGACGCGAAAACGGACGGGAGCGCCGGCCCGCTCGCGCTCGCGGACTTCGACGAGAACGGCACGCTCGATCTCGCGCTCGCCACGCCGCAGGGCGTGTGCATCCTCGATGCGCAGCCGAACGAGAACAAGGCCAAGACGACCAACTTCAAGGGTCTGCGCGACAACAAGCGCGCGCTCGGCTCGGTGGTCGAGTACCGCGCCGGGCCCATCTACCGGCGCATCTACTGGCGCGGCGGGCCGCAGCTCCTGGGTGCCGGGAAGGAACCGCGCCTGGACCTGCTGCGCATCACCTGGCCCAACGGCGGCATGAGCACCGAGCTCGACGTCGACCTCGCCGCGCAGACGAGCGTCGACGATCCCAACGCGGCCTTCGAGTCGATCCTCCAGCCGCCGGCGCAGATCGGCTCGTGCCCGTTCCTGTACTCGTGGAACGGCAAGGAGAACGTCTTCGTCTCGGATGTGCTCGGCATCACGCCGCTGGGTCTGCCGATCGAGCCGGGGATGTTCGTGCCGCCCGACCACGACGAGTACGTGCTGGTGAAGGGCGAACAGCTGGCGCCCAAGGACGGCCGCTACGAACTGAACTTCACCGAGGAGCTGCGCGAGGTGACCTACCTCGACCACGCCAAGCTGCTCGTCGTCGATCACCCCGCCGACACCGAGATCTTCCCCAACGAGCGCTTCACCTTCCCGCCCTTCCCCGAGCCGCACATCCACACGCTGCGCGGCGCGCTCGCGAGCGCGCAGGCGCTCGGCAGCGACGGCAGGGATTGGACACGCGCGCTGGGTGCGATCGACGACGACTACGCCGTGCCCTTCACGCTCCAGGCGCCGCAGTTCGCGGGACTGTGCCAGCCCTGGTTCGTCGAGCTCTCCTTCGACAAGGCGCGCGTCGCCGATGCGAAGAAGCTGCGCCTGGCCCTCACCGGCTGGTTCTTCTGGAGCGACGCGAGCGCCAACATGGCCAGTGCGCGCGCGCCGGGCGTCGCGTTCATCCCGCCCATGTTCCAGGTGCCGGATGGAAACGGCGGTTGGAAGGACGCCGGCCCGCCGGTCGGCTTCCCCGCGGGCAAGACCAAGACGATGGTGCTCGACGTCTCGCAGATCCTCGACCGCGCGGATCCGCGCATCCGCGTCTTCACCACGCTGCGCCTGTACTGGGATTCGATCCGCCTCGCGGTCGATGACGACGACGCGCCGACCACCGTGCGCGAGCTCCCCGCCAGCGCGGCGAAGCTCTGGATGCGCGGCTTCAGTGCGCCGCTCGAGCAGGGCGGCCACGGCCGCGCCGACGAATCGCGCCCGGAGCGCTTCGATTGGAACGTGCTCGCGATCGATCCGCGTTGGAACCAGCACCCGGGGAACTACACGCGCTACGGCGATGTGCTCCCGCTGCTCGGAGGCGTGGACGACGAGTTCGTGATCCTGGGTTCGGGCGACGCGCTGACGCTCTCCTTCGACGACAAGGATGGCGCCGCGCCGGCAGCGGGCATGCGGCGCGACTTCCTCGTCTACCTCGACGGCTGGGCCAAGGACCGCGACCCGAACACGGTGCAGGCGCTGGAGGTCGAACCGCTGCCCTTCCACGCGATGAGCGGCTACCCCTACCGCTCCGACGAACACTTCCCCGACGACGAGGCGCACCAGAAGTGGCGTGCCGAATGGAATACGCGACCGGCCTTCCAGTGGATCCGGCCCGTCTCGAGCGTGCGCGAGCGCGAATGGCTCGGCCGTGACGCGGGCGATTAGCGCACGAGCAGTGCGCGGACTGGCGCTGGCGTTCGGCGCAGCGCTCGCCGCCGACCAGCTCGTGCAGCACACGCTGCTGCGTGGAGCGAACGCCTTCGGCGAGCGCATCGCGCCCTACGACCCGCCGCTCTTCACGCCCGAGCAGGAGGCCGCGCGCGAGCGCATCCGCGAAGCCGTGCACGGCGGAGCTCCGCTCGCGGGCTTCGCCTTCGACGCGCAGCTGGGCTGGTGCGTGCCCGCAGACGGCGGACGCGGCGAGTTCCGCTTCGACTGGGCCGGCGCGCGCATCGCGGACGAGCCGCTCGCACACGCGAAGACGCCCGGCCGCCGGCGCATCGTGCTCGTAGGCGACTCGTTCACGCTCGGCGACGAGGTCGGAGCCAGGGAGAGCTGGCCCGCGCAGCTCGGCGTCGCGCGGCCCGACTTCGAGCTAGCGAACCTGGGCATGAATGCCTACGGCCTGGACCAGTCGCTTCTGCGCCTGGAGCGCGACGGTTTCGCGCTCGAACCCGACGAGGTCTGGATGGGCTTCGTGCCGAGCACGCTGCTGCGCGTCGTCACGATGTACGTGCCGGCCTGGCGCCACGTCTCCCCCATGCTCGCCTGCAAACCGCGTTTCCGGTTGAACACGGACGGCGAACTGGGCGAGTGCGAACGCGCCTGCGACACGCTCGCGGGCTTCCTCGCGCTGCTCGACGATCCCGCGGCGCTCGCACGGGCCTGCCGCGCGGACCATTGGATCGAGCGCGCGAGCGCTGCCTACGCCCCGCGCGGCAGCGACTGGACACACCACTTCGCGAGCACGCGGCTCGTGCTCACACGCTACGAGCAGTCCGCGCGTGATCCCGAGGCCTGCTATGCCGATCCCGCGACCGAACCCGTGGCGCTCGTGCGCGCCATCGCGCGGCGCGCGGCACGCGAATGCCGTGACCGCGGCCTGCGCTTCCGCCTGCTGCTGCTGCCCAGCCGCGACGATCTGCGCACGGAGCACGACTGGAGCGCCCTCTTCGAGGGCGTCGATGTCTTCGATGCGGGAGCGGCGCTGCGAGAGGCGGGTGCACTCGCGCAAGAGCGCTACTGGGCTGCGCGTGGCCACTACTCGGCCGAGGGCAACCGTGTCGTCGCGTTGGCGCTCGCCGCGCGCTGACTCGAGTCAGTCGAGCCCCTCGAAGCCTGCGATCGCGGCGCGGAACGCGGGCTCCATCGCGCGCTTGGCCCCGCTCCCAGGGTCGTAGATCACCAGCCGCGCCTCGGCCTGCGCCCACACGGTTCCCCTCGCAGCGTCGAGCACGCGGTAGCTCTGCGTAAAGCTCGTCGTGCCCAGCGAGGTCGTGCGCGCCTCGAGATCGACCTCCACGCCGCCGCGTCCCAGCGCAACGAAAACCACATTCGTCTGCGCGAGCAGGAACGGGAACTGGTTCGCGCGCAGGAAGCCGAGTTGTGTGAAGTACGCAAGGCGCGCCTCCTCGAAGAGCGTCAGGTAGACGGCGTTGTTGAGCACCTGCTGGTTGTCTTCGTCGCACCAGCGCGTGCGCAGGCGGACTCGGAAGCGGAACTGCGAGGCCTCGGGTACGTGCGGTCGTTCCATGTCACTCCTTGCGCTTGGCTGCGGGGCGCGAGACGAGCCAGATGCCGGGGAAGAGCAGCGCCGCGGAGACACCCATCAGCGGCGTGACGCGCTCGTCGAGCACGAGCCAGGCCGCGACCGCGGTCCCCAGGGGCTGCGAGTAGATGTAGACCGCGGTGGTCGAGGCGCGCACGCGCGACAGCGCGTAGACGTTGAACAGATAGGCCAACGTGGTCGGGAAAATCACGATGAAGCCGATCGCCAGCAGCGCGCGCGTGCTCGCGGCCTCGGGCAGCAGAACCGCGCGCAGCGAGAATTCGGCCGCGCCGCGTGTGACGTGGTCGCGCCAGAGCATCAGCGGCAGCCAGGGCAGCGAGGCGACGAACATCCAGCTGATCACGGCCAGCGGCGGGTGGCGCTGCGCGAGCGGGCGCACGAGCACGAGGTAGGCGGCGTAGCCCAGGCAATTGAGCGCGATCAGCACGTTGCCGAGCGTGTGCTCGCCGCCCAGCTCCGCCTGCCCGCCGAAGACCAGCACCGCTGCGCCGCACAGCGCGAGCAGCAGTCCGACGACGCGGCGGCGGCCGAAGGTCTCGTGGCCGAGCAGCACCGCGATCGTGAAGGTGAAGACCGGGATCAGACAGATCATCAGCGTCGCGTTGCCCGCCGTCGAGCGCTTCAGGCCCTCGAGATAGAGCGTCATGTTCGCGGCGACGCCCAGGATCGCCAGGCCGAAGATGCGCGGCAGCTCGCGGCGCGGAGGGAGCGCGCGCGACCCGTGCAGCGCGAGCGCGAGCACACCGAGCGAGAGCGCGCCGAAGAGGATGCGCGCGGATCCCACGGCGAGCGGCGTGTACACCCCGCCCGCGAAGGCCAGCTTTCCGAAGACCGGGAACAGTGCGAAAAACAGCTGCACGGCCGAGAGCGCCAGGTGCGCTCCGACCTCCCCGCGCCGTTCGCGCGCCCCTCCCGCGGCCAACTCCATCCCGGCCACGCTATCCCCCGGCGGCCGGCGCATCCAGTTGCTAGGCTCTGCCCCGACATGGCAAAGGACGAACACAGCGGCGCTCCGCGCGCCTGGCCGCGCCTTGCGAGCGAGCACGCGCCGCACATGATGATCTTCCGGCCGCGCTGGGACACGCTGCGCAACCCGCGCACCGACGAGGTCCTGAAGCGCCTGGTGCTCGAGACGCCCGACTGGGTCAACGTGGTCGCCCTGACTCCCGCGCGTGAGCTGATCGTCGTGCGTCAGTTCCGCTTCGGCTCGGACAGCATCACGACCGAGATCCCTGGCGGAGTGATCGACCCGGGCGAGGAGCACGCCGCGGCCGCGCGGCGCGAGCTGCGCGAGGAAACCGGCTACACGACGACGCGCTGGACCTACCTCGGCGCGGTCGAGCCCAACCCGGCCTTCCATACCAACTTGTGCCACCACTGGCTCGCCGAGGGCGCCGAACGCACGCACGAGCTCGAGCTCGACCGCGGCGAGGACATCGTGATCGGCACGATCCCGCTCGACCTGGTGCCGGCGCAGGTGCGCTCGGGCGCGATCCGCCACGCGCTCGTGATCACGGCCCTCTCCCACGTGCTCGACCTGCGCAGCCGATGAAAACCGCACTCGTCTGTCTGCTCGTCGCGCTCGGTGGATGCCGCTCCGCGCCGCGAGCGCAGCCGAGCGCGTCGGACAGCGCGACCGGCGTCGCCGACACGGAGCTCGCGCAGTTGTGCCGCGACGCCTGGGAGAGCGAGCTGGAGTTCGCGCCGCGCATGGCGACCGAGCTCGGCGACGCGCGCGGCGACGCGCGGCTCGAGGACAACTCCCCTGCCGGCGACAAGGCGCGCGCCGCGGTTCGTTCGCGACTGCTCGAGCGCGCGCTCGGAGTGCCGCAGACGCGCCTTGCGAACGAGGACCGCATCACGCGCCGCCTGCTGATCGAGCGCTGGCGCGAGCAGCAGGACGAGTTCGCGCTCGACATCGACGTCGCCTCGTGGAACCTCGACGGTCGCGGCGGCCCGCAGAACGAGTTCTTGACGCTCGGCCCGGACCAGCCCGCGCGTAGCCCGGCGCAGCAGTCCGCGGCGCTCGAGCGCTGGCACGCGATGCCGCGCTACATCGACCAGTGCTGTACGAACCTGCGCCGCGGGCTCGCGCACGGCCGCGTCGCCTCCGCCAAGGCCGTCGCGGATACTCTCGCGCAACTCGAGACGCTGCTCGCGACACCGCCCGGACAGAGCCCGCTCGTCGCCGCCGCGAAGGACGACGCGCCCTTCCGCGCGCGGCTCGAGGCGCTCGTCGCGGGCGCGATCTACCCCGCCTTTGCGCGCTACCGCGACTGCATCCGCGACGAGATCGCGCCGCGCGCGCGCGACGACCGGCACCCGGGTGTGTGCAACGTCGAAGGCGGTGCGGCCTACTACCGACTGTGCATCCTGCGCGAGACCTCCCTCGACCTCGCACCGAGCGAGATCCACGCCTACGGCATGGCCGAGGTCGCGCGCATCCGCGAGGAGATCGGCGAGCTCGGCCAGCGCCTGTACGGCACGCGCGCGCTGCCCGAGATCCGCGCGCGTCTCGAAGCCGACCCCGCGCAGCACTTCACCAGCGCAGAGGCGATCCTCGGGAAGGCGCGCGCCACGCTCGCGCGCGCAGTCGCTGCGCAGCCGCGCCTCTTCGGCCAGCAACCGCGCGCCGCCTGCGAGGTCTGGCCGATCCCCGAGCACGAGGCGCCCTTCTCGACACTCGCCTACTACCGGCCGGGCGCGCAGGACGGTTCGCGCGGCGGGCGCTACTACGTGAACACCTACGCGCCGAGCACACGCCTGGCTTTCGAGGCCGAGGCGCTGTGTTTCCACGAGTCCGTCCCCGGGCACCACCTGCAGATCACGCTGGCGCAGGAGAACCAGGCGCTGCCGCTCGTGCGACGCCAGTTCGCGCAGAACGCGTTCGTCGAGGGCTGGGCGCTCTATTGCGAGCGTCTCGCGGACGAGCAGCAGCTCTACAGCGGCGAGAGTGACCGCCTGGGCATGCTGAGCTACGACGCCTGGCGCGCGTCGCGCCTGGTCGTCGACACTGGGCTGCACGCCTTCGGCTGGTCGCGCGGGCAGGCGCTGCGCTTCCTCGAAGAGAACACGCTCCTGGCACCCAACAACGTCGAGAACGAGGTCGACCGCTACATCGCCTGGCCTGGCCAGGCGCTGGGCTACAAGCTCGGCCAACGTGAGATCCTGCGCCTGCGCGAGGAAGCGCGCGCGAAGCTCGGTCGACGCTTTCGCCTGGCCGACTTCCACGACCGGCTGCTCGAATCGGGCGGCGTCTCGCTGGCCGTGCTGGGCGAGCGCATCCGCGCCTGGATCGCCGTCGAACTCGCCAAGCCCGAGCCGCCCAGGACGGGCACGCAGTGAGCGTGCTCGCGCTGCTGCTCGCGCTCGCGCTGCAGGCGCCGCCAGCGGTCCCCGCGCGCGCGGGCACGCTCGTGCTCGCGGGCGAGAGCTTCGAGCTGGAGGCGCCGCTCGCGCGCGAGCTCGCCGGCAGCGCAGCGCACCTCGTGCTCGATCTCGACGGCGACGCTCCTGACCCGCTCGCGCGCTCGGACTCGAAGGGACTGCGGCCCGATCTCTCTGGCGACTGGGGCGCGAGCCGCGAGGCCGAGCTCCTGCCGCTCTTGGAGCAGAGCGGCGCGATCGTGCTCCAGGCGCGCACCTGGCTCTCCTGCTGGAAGCACCTGAAGCCCGAGCAGAAGGACTCGCGCCTCGAACAGGAGCTGCGCGCCGCCCTGCGCGCGGGGCGCACACTCGTCGCGACCGGCGCGGCGGCGTCCTACTGCGCCTCGTGGTCGCTCGTCTCGCGCGAGGAGATCCACCGCGCGCAGCGCAATCCGCGCAGCGAGGATCCCAACCTGGTCGTCACCGGCCTCGACTTCGCGCGCGGCTGGATGCTCGACACCAGCACGGAATCGGCCAGCGGCGCCGCGCGAGTGGTACGCGCCGCGCAGCACTTCGGGAGCAACCGCGCGCTCTTCCTCCAGGGTCCTGTGGCCTGGATCGTGCGCGAGGGAGCGCCACAGGCGCAGATCACGGGCAGCGGCTTCGCAGCCGTGTTCGACCTCAGCCATGCGCGCCGCTCGCGCGGTGAGCTTCGCGAGGGTCGCATGCTGCTCCTGCGCGAGGGCGACCAGCTGCGAATCGGGAAGCGCCTCGAGCTCCTCCCGGGCCAGGCGCCATCCGCGGCCGAGCCGGACTGGAAGCGCCTGGCATTGCCTTTCGAGCCCGTGCGCGCCGCGGGTTCGGGCCGCGAATACCGCTTCGACTGGCTCGCTCAGCGCTGAAGCGCGCGTGCGCGCGCCGCGCCCAGATCGAGCTTGCCGGTCGGCAGCCGCGGGAGCGCCGCGAGCTCCAGGAAATCCGCTGCGCGAGGACAAAAGAGCGGCGGCAGGTCCGTGGCCCCCAGTTCGAGAAGCCACTCGACCGGAGTCAGTTGCGCGTGCGCGTACAGCACGACCAGCCGTTCGCCCTTCTTCTCATCGGGGACGCCGACCACCGCGAGTTCGAGTTCGCTCGCACCTGCGCGCCGCTCGTGCGCCTCGCGCAGCGCATTTTCGACACGGCCGTGCGAGACCATCTCACCGCCGAGCTTGCTGAAGCGCGCAAGGCGGTCCGTGAGGAACAGGAAGCCGTCCTTGTCGACCCGGCCGATGTCGCCGGTCGCGTACCAGCCACCCTGCAGGACCTCGGCGCTGCGCGCGGGGTCGCCGCGGTAGCCGGGCATCACGTTCGGTCCGCGCACGAGCAACAGCCCCTCTTCGCCGGGTGCCAGCAGCGCGCCACCCTGCGGATCGACGATGCGCAGCGCGACGCCCGGCAGCGCGCGGCCGACGCTGCCCTCGCGCTGGTTCTCCTGGCGCGCGCGGCGTTGTTCGAAGTCGGGCACGCTGACGGCGGCCGCCGGCGCGAGCTCGGTCGCGCCGTAGCCCTCGAAGAGCTGCGTGCCGAATTTCTCCTTCCACGCGCGCGCGAGTTCGGGAGGCAGCTTCTCCGAACCGCACACGCACAGGCGCAGCGAGACGAAGTCGCGCACCTGGATGCGCCGTTCGTAGGCGCGGAAGAAGGTCGGCGAACCGAGCAGGACACTCGCGCGCTCGCGTGCGCACAGCGCGCCGATGGTCTGCGCGTCGAGCGGGTTGGCGTGGTACACCACGCGCGCACCCGAGAGCAGCGGCAGCCAGATCGTCGCCGTGTAGCCCAGCGCGTGGAAGAAGGGCAGCACACCCAGCAGCGCGTCCTCCGGGCCGAGCGCGAAGATCTGCGCCAGACTCTGCACGTTGGAGGCGATGTTCGCGTGCGTGAGCACGACCTCCTTGGGCGTGCCGCTCGATCCGCTGCTCTGCAGGACCACCGCCGGACGCGCGTCGGCGAGTTCCGGGTCGAAGGCCAGCGCCGCAGCGCGACTCGGCAGGCGCTCGAGGCGCCGCGCCTGCTCGAAATCGGCGGGCAACACGCGCGTGCGCAACTCCGCCAGGCGTGGCGCGTCGAGGTACCCGCCCGCTGCGCCGGGCAGCAGCGGATTGCGCGGCCGTGCGGTCTTTCCCGCGAGCACGAGCGCCACCAGCAGCCGCGCCGCGTCCGCGCCAGTCGGCAGATCGACCGCGACTTCGGCCTGGGGAAATTCGCGGCGCAGCACGCAGGCGAGTGCGAGTGCCTCGCGCAGCAGCTCGCCGTAGGTGCAGCTCGCGCCGCTCGAATCGGAGAGCGCGACGCGCTGCGCGTGCGCGCGCGCGCTGCGCACGAAACGGTAGGCGAGCGAGCGCGACTGCGCGGCGGCGCGCGTGCGCGCATCGGCGAGCTCCGCGGCGAGCGCATCGCGCACGCGCCAGGCCTCACTCGCGGCCGGCAGTGGCGGCGCCACGATCACGTCGATCGGGTACGGCAGGCGCTGCGGCCGTTTCCAGAAGACGCGCCCGCGCGAGAAGCTGAAGATCGAGCCCCAGACGCGGTCGAGCACGACGGGCACGATCGGCACGCCGGCGTCCCGTGCGATCGTCTCGAGGCCGCGCCTGAAGCCCAGCAGGTGTCCGGTGCGAGAGATCGCACCCTCGGGGAAGATGCACACGAGCTCGCCCGTGCGCGCCAGCTCGGCTGCGCGCCGCAGCGACTCCTGCTTCTCTGCCGCGGAGTCCTCGGAGGCGACCGGTATCGTGTCGAAGAGCTTGGCCACCCAGCCCACCACCGGCGCGCGGAAGAAAGAACGGTGCATCAAGAAATAGACGCGCCGCGGGATGGCCGCGCCGACGAAGAGCGCGTCGCCGTGCGAGAGGTGGTTGACGCACAGGAGCGCGCCGCCCGCGGGCAGGTTCTCGAGGCCGCGCACGCGGATGCGGTAGACCGTGTGCAGCAGCGCGAGCAGTACGACGCGCGCGAGCAGCAGGCGCCAACGCCAGCAGGCCGCGAGCAGCACCGCCGCGAGCGCGAGCTTCCAGGCCATCAGCTGCGGTAGAGCTCCGTCCCGGCCGCGCGGAATTCCTCGGACTTCGCCGCCATGCCGGCCGCGAGCGCCTCGCCCTCGGAGAGACCCTGCTGCGCGGCGAGCTTGCGCACGTCCTCGGTGATGCGCATCGAGCAGAACTGCGGCCCGCACATCGAGCAGAAGTGCGCCGTCTTGGCGCCGTCGGCCGGCAGAGTCGCGTCGTGGTAGCTGCGCGCGGTCTCGGGATCGAGCGCCAGGTTGAACTGGTCCTGCCAGCGGAACTCGAAGCGCGCCTTGGAGAGCGCGTGGTCGCGCGCGATGGCGCCCTTGTGGCCCTTGGCGAGGTCGGCCGCGTGCGCGGCGATCTTGTAGGCGATCACACCCGCCTTGACGTCCTCCGCGTTGGGCAGGCCCAGGTGCTCCTTGGGCGTGACGTAGCACAGCATCGCCGTGCCGTACCAGCCGATCAGCGCCGCGCCGATCGCGCTCGTGATGTGGTCGTAGCCCGGTGCGATGTCGGTCGTCAGCGGCCCGAGCGTGTAGAAGGGCGCCTCGTGGCACAGCGTGAGCTGCTTCTCCATGTTCTCCTTGATGAGATGCATGGGGACGTGTCCGGGGCCCTCGATCATCGTCTGCACGTCGTGCTTCCAGGCGATCTGCGTCAATTCGCCCAGCGTTTCGAGCTCGGCGAACTGCGCCGCGTCGTTGGCGTCCGCCTGCGATCCCGGCCGCAGGCCGTCGCCCAGGCTGAAGCTCACGTCGTAGCGCTGCATCAGCTCGCAGATCTCCTCGAAGTGCGTGTAGAGGAAGTTCTCCTTGTGGTGCGCCAGGCACCAGCGCGCCAGGATCGAGCCGCCGCGGCTGACGATGCCCGTCAGGCGCTTGGCGGTCAGCGGCACGTGCGCCAGACGCACGCCGGCGTGGATCGTGAAGTAGTCGACCCCCTGCTCGGCCTGCTCGACCAGCGTCTCGAGGAAGAGCTTGATGTCGAGCTTCTCGACCTTGCCGCCGACCTTCTCGAGCGCCTGGTAGATCGGCACCGTGCCGATCGGCACGGGTGAGTTGCGCAGGATCCACTCGCGCGTCTTGTGGATCTCCGCGCCGGTCGAGAGATCCATGACCGTGTCGGCGCCCCAGCGGATCGACCACTGCAGCTTCTCGACCTCGTCGGCGATCGACGAGCTCACGGCGCTGTTGCCGATGTTGGCGTTGATCTTGACCAGGAAGTTGCGCCCGATCAGCATCGGCTCGAGTTCGAGGTGGCGCTTGTTGGCCGGCAGGATCGCGCGGCCGCGCGCGATCTCGCTGCGCACGAACTCAGGGTCCACGCCCTCGCGCGCGGCGGCGTAGGCCATCTCCTCGGTCACGACGCCCTTGCGCGCGTAGTGCATCTGCGAGTGGTTCGTGTCGCCGCGGCGCTCGCGCCGCGCGACCCACTCCGCGCGCAGCTTGGGCAGTCCGACGGCGGGATCGAAGCCCTGCGGTCCGGTCGTGTCGTAGACGTCGAAGTCCGGCTCGCCGCCCGCGAGGTGGATGCGCCGGAAGGGCACCTTCAGCGTGCCGTGCTTGTGCTCGACCTCGCGGTACTGCTTGTGCGAGGAGGGGAAGGACTGTTCGAGCGGCCGAGAGGGCTGCGGCGCGCCGTTCTTCGGCTGGTTTTCCGTTTGCATGAGCTTTCCTACGCCGGCACGACCCGGATCAGGTTCGAGGGGTGCTTCTCAGGCGCGCAGGCGCCGCCCCCAGCTGGAATGTGAGTCGGCGAGTCTAGCGCGCTGCGCGCTGCTCGTCGACGAGGCGCCACATCGCCCAGCAACCGACGCTCGCGAGCGGGCTCCACACGCGCGCGCGCTCGGCGACCTGCGCGGCACTCGGACGCCCGGACAGGCCGTCGAGCAGGCGCAGGCCCTCCTGCACGCCGAGATCGCCATCGGCGAGCACATCGAGACGTCCGAGGCGGAACATCAGGAACATCTGCGCGCTCCAGCGGCCGATGCCGCGTACCTCGACGAGTTCCTCGACCACGCGCTCGTCGGAGAGGCGCGAGAGGCGTGCGAGGACCAGCCGGCCCTCCTCGATGCGCGTGCACAGGTCGCGCAGCGCCGCGATCTTGCCGCGTGAGAGGCCCGCCGCGCGCAGGTGCTCGTCGGGATGCGCGAGGAACAGCGCCGGCTCGGGAAAGGCGCGCCCGCCGTCGAGTGCACACACGCGCTTCCAGATCGTCTCGGCCGCCTTGGTCGCGAGCTGCTGGTAGACGATCGCGCTCGAGAGCGAGGCGAAATGCGAGCGCTGGCGCGGGTGTCCGCGTTCGGGAAAACCGGGAAAGGGCGGCAGGCGCTTCAGCGCACGACCGAGCTGCGGATCGCGGCGCGCGAGCGCGCGCAGTTCGGCGGGCGTGGGCTTCATGGCGCAGGGTGCGCAGTCTACGCGAGCGCTAGAATCGCCGCGATGCGACTCCTCGTACTCCTCCTCCTCGCCGGCTGCGCCGGCCCCACGCGACCGACGCCCCCTCCCACGCAGGTCGATCTGCGGCCCGCGCTCGAACGCCTCGGCCTGCCGCCGCGCGCGCAGGGGCCGCGCCCCACGTGCTCGATCTTCACGACGTGCTCCGCGATCGAGTTCGCGCTCGCGCACTGCGAGCCGCGGCCTGTGCGCATGAGCCCGGAGTTCCTCAACTGGGCCGCGAACCAGTGCAGCCACGACAACCAGGACGGCGACTTCTTCCACCAGGCGCTGGCCGGCTTCGAGCGCGAGGGCTTGTGCAGCGAGGCGCGCGAGCCCTACGCCGTGGCCTGGGATCCCGCTGGAGAGCCCCCGCCCGCAGCACTCGAGGAGGCGCACGCGCTGCGCGAACGCGCGCGTTCCAGGATCGCCGTGCACTGGATCGTGCCCTGGGTGCCCAACCGTTTCGGCCTCAGCGCGGAGCAGTTCGCGCAGGTGAAGCGCGTGCTCGCCTCCGGCTGGCCGGTCGCGGCGGGCGCGGGACACAGCCGTCTGCTCGTCGGCTACCGCGACGACCCCGCCGCGGAGGGCGGCGGCGTGTTCACGACCTGCGACTCCGCGCTCGCCGCTTGGAGCGAGGTCTCCTACCGCTTCGTGCGCGAGGACGTCGCGGACGTGTTCTGGGTGGAAGGTCGTCCGGCCGCGCGCTGAGAACTACTCGACCACGCCCAGCGCGCGCTGCAGCGCCAGGCGCACGCGCGGCGAACGCTCGCTCGCGAGCTGCGGACGCAGCGCGTCCTGCTCCGAGGGCGAGAGCGTCCCGCCGGCGAGCTGCGCCACGGCCATTTCGCGCACGCAAGCGGAGGGATCGCTGCGCGCGAGCTCGAGCATGCGCGGGCGCAGCTGCGGCACCTCGACCGCGGCGCTCGCCGCGCGTGCGCGCAGCAGGAACTCCGGATCGCGCAGCGCCTCGCCGAGGGCCTCGGGGGCCTTTTGTGCGAGTGGTCCGAGCGCACGCCAGCGCGCGGCGGGCAGGTCGACGAGCGCGGCCTGGTGCGCCCACATCGCGGCGGGCTTCTCGAGTTCGAGCTCGCACAGCAGAACGCCCTCGGGGTCGGCGACCAGATCCGCGAGCGGCGCCGGGCCGGCGGCGAGCTCGAATTCCTCGCTCATGGCGTGCACGCGCAGCTTCTCGCGCCGACGACTGCCGTCGGCGAAGTCCAGTTCGAGCTCGAGCGGCACGTCGAAGAGCGGCACGAGCAGGTCGGGCTCCTGGCGCTGTTCGACCACGACCACGATGCGCTGCGCCTGCTCGCGAAAGTGGATGCCGAGCAGCGGGTGGCCGCCGCCCTCGACCCACTGTTGCAGGAAGGGGAACACGTTGCGCCCGGTGGCCTCCAGGAACGCGCGACCGAAGTCCTCGGTGGTCGCAAACCCGTCGCGCTGCGCGTCGAGGTAGTGCCGCACGCCGCGCCAGAAGTCGCCGCTGCCGAGCTCGTGTTCGAGCATGCGCAGCACCCACGGACCCTTGTCGTACTCGTGGTTGCACAGGCGCTCGCCGCCGTGCGCGCGCCAGCCCTCGGAGAGCGGCAGGCGCGTCTGCGCGCCGCGGCGCAGGTAGATCTCGCGGTAGCGCTCGTAGAACAGCGCTGCGCGCGTGCGGCCCTGCGCGTGCTCGAGGTAGCCGAGTTCGACGAAAGAGGCCCAAGCCTCGTTGAGCCACAAGTTCTTCCAGCCCAGGCAGGTGACGAGGTCGCCGAACCACTGGTGCGCGGCCTCGTGCGCGAGCAGCAGGCTGCGCTCGCCGATCTCGTCCTGCTCCTCGTCCTCGTCGTGCAGGATGTCGCTCGTGAGCAGCGTCATGCCCGCGTTCTCCATGCCGGCCATCACGAAGTCGGTCACGCAGACCTGGTCGTAGCGCGGCCAGGGAAAGGGCTCGCCGAAGCGCTGCGTCTCGAACTCGAGGATGTCCTGTGTCTGGGCGAAGGCGCGCGCGAGCACGTCGGGCGGCGTCCCCGCGGGCGCGTACATCCCCAGCGGCAACGTCCCCCACTGCGCGCTCTGGTGCTCGAAGCGGCCGGCCGCGATCGCGAACAGGTAGGCGGGGATCGGACGCTCCTGGAGCCAGTGAAAGCTGCGCGTCCCGTCGGGGTTCTCGCGCACCTGCGTGCGCACGCCGTTCGAGAGCACCTCGAGGCCGCCGACGACCGTGATGGTCGCGTCGAAGCTGGCGCGGTCGTCAGGTTCGTCCCAGGTCGGGATCCACGAGCGCGCGTCGCTGGGCTCGTTCTGCGACCAGACCTGCGGCGAGCCGTCGGGTGCGTCGACGAAGTGCAGGCCGGTGTCGGGGTGCGCGGAGTACTCCACGAGCACCGAGAGCTCGCTGCCGTGCGGCAGCGCTTCGGGGAGCTCGACGCGCAGCTCCTCTCCGCGCAGGTGCCAGTCGAGGTCGCGGCCGGATCCATCGCGCACCGAACGCAACTCCAGGCCGCGCGCGTGCAGCACGATCGTTCGCGTCGCTTCGCGCAGCGTGCGGAAGCGGTTCTCGACCACGCCCTCGAGCGCCATGTGCGCGGGATCGAGCACGAGGTCCAGGCGCACACGCTCGAGGTCGGCGCTCGGTTCGCCGCCCGCCTCCTCGAGTGACTCGGGGGCCAGCGGACGTCGCGGCAGTGGACGCTCGTCCGTGCGCGCTTGCGGCCGGGCGTGGAGAGGGCGCGCGCGCGGCGCGCCACAGGCGCACAGGCACAGCGCCAGGAAGCACGACACGCGCCCCCAGCGCGAAGCCGGGGACGCGTATCGCATGCGCCACGGGGTGGGGTCCAGCCTTGGCCTACTCTTCGTCGTCTTCGTCCCCGTAGAAGTACTCGTCGTCCTTGTCGTCCTTCTCCTTCTCGTCGTCTTCTTCTTCTTCGTCGTCGTCCTCGTCCTCGTCGTCTTCGTCCTCGTCGTCGTCCGAATCGCCGATGTCGAAGTCGAGGTCGAAGTCGCCGTCGTAGTCGTCAGAGGCCTGGACGGCCAAGCCGCCCGGGCCGCCTTCCGGGGCGAGGAGCGTGTCGAGGTCCTGGCCGGCGTCTCTGGGGTTGCGCAACTGCATGGAAGTTCTCGGGGGGTGCGTGCGGCGCGTCGTGTCGCGCTCGATGCTCTCGTGGTACGGACCGCGCTCGTCGTGCGATCGCGCGGGGGAGGTTCTTTTCCAAGGCACGGGCCTGTTTCGCAAGAAAAAAAAGGCCACGGCCCGAGCGGAGGGGACCGCGCGCGCCGCAAGCGTGCTCCCGGGCCGCCTTGTCACGCCGCCGTGGCCCGGCTACCTTCCCCTCGCCTGCACTCCGGCGCCACGTGCCGCACTCCATGACCGACCGCCGCCGAAAGCCACTCTCAGGATTCTCGGCCGGGTCGGCTCTGCTCTTGTGCGCACTCGCGTGCTCGTGCACCAAGCGCGTGCAGGGCCGCTGGGGCGACGGGGAGCTGCGCTTCGAGGGCCGTGTCTCGCGCCTGGACGGCGAGCGCGAAGACCTCTGGACCTGGTGGTTTCCCAACGGCGAGCGCCGCGAGCAGGGACGCCTCGAGCACGGCCAGCGCGCCGGGAAATGGCGGCAGTGGTACGCGAACGGCCAGCGACGCTCCGAGGGCGAGCGCGAACCCAGCGCGGACGGCCGCGCCAGCCCGCGCGAGGGCTTTTGGCAATTCTGGTTCGAGAACGGCGAGCAGAGCGCGAAAGGCGTGTTCATACACGGCCTGCGCGAGGGCCACTGGGACTTCTACCTCACGAGCGGGAAGCTCGACGGCGAGCACAGTGGCGAGTACCACCTCGATCAACGCATCCACTGAATCGGGAACCGCGCGCACCGGGATCCTGCTGGCGAACCTCGGTACGCCCGCCAGCCCGTCGGTCGCCGACGTGCGCGCGTACCTGCGCGAGTTCCTCTCCGATCCGATGGTCGTGCGCGCGCCGCGTCCGATCTGGTGGCTCGTGCTGCGCGGGATCATCCTGCCCTTCCGCGCGCCGCGCTCCGCGGAGCTGTACCGCAACGTGTGGACGCCCGCGGGCTCGCCGCTCCTGTTCCACAGCCGGGACCAGGCCCGCGGGCTCGCCGAACGGCTCGGTCGGGAGCTACCGCTCGCGCTCGGCATGCGCTACGGCCAGCCGGACCTGCGCTCGGCCTTCTCCGAGCTGCGCGATGCCGGCTGCGCTCGCGTGCTGCTCGTGCCGATGTTCCCGCAGGAGAGTTCGACCACGACAGGCACGCTCGTCGCGCGCGCGCGCGATCTCGCCGCGGAGCTCGGCCTCGAGCTGCGCACGCTGGATCCGTTCCACTCGCACCCGGCCTACATCGAGGCGCTCGCGCAATCGGTGCGCCGCGCCGCTCCCACGGGCGAGCAGCTGCACCACGTGTTCAGCTTTCACGGCCTGCCTGCGTCCTACGTCGCCTCGGGCGATCCCTACCTCGGCCACTGCCAGAAGACGAGCGCACTCCTCGCCCGCGCGCTCGCGCTGCCTGAGGAGCGCTGGAGCCTCGCCTTCCAGTCGCGCTTCGGCCCGCAGCGTTGGCTCGAGCCCTACCTCGAGCCGCACCTGGTCGGACTCGCGAGCCGTCACGAGCGGCTCGTGCTCGCGACCCCGGGCTTCCTGGCCGACTGCCTGGAGACCCTCGAGGAGCTCGGCCTGCGGGCGCGGGAGCGCTTTCATGAGGCGGGGGGCAAGGAATTGATCCTCGTGCCCTGCCTGAACGACGGGGCCGAGTTCCTGGACGGCCTCGGCGGGATCCTGCGCGAGCGGCTCGCCTCAGGCTGGTAGCGGTGGCCGGACTTGAACCGGCGACGCGCGGCTTATGAAGCCGCTGCTCTACCGACTGAGCTACACCGCCCTGTGTGAAGGGCGGGGACTCTACCATCTGCCCCCGCGCGGTCCAATCGAGGCTCAGGGACCCCCTTCGAAGGTTTTTTCAAGAATTGCAGGCGTCCAGGAACCTCATTGACGTTTCTACATACAGCGGAACTTGGTCGACGGCTCGCTTCCCTGAGCCAGAGACCGGGAACCGTCCCCCTCGGTCCCTCGCTTGGCTAGCACGGGGCCTTGGAGCAGGGGGGTACCCGCACGAGAGAGAGCTGAAGGAGCACCTGCCGGAAGGCGGGTGCTTTTTCTTTTCCTCCCCCCCTCCCCGGGCGAGCCCTCAGCCCGTGGCCGAGTGGTAGATCAACTGCCGTGAGAGCACCGCCCCGCTGGCCTCGTCGAAGACCCGGCAGACGTCGATCGGGCGGGCATACAGGTGCAGGGAGACCGCCGGGTGTCCACCGTGGGGCCGGACCCTGTGCAGCGCGATGCGGTCGTGGATGTAGGCCACCTGCCCGCGCTCGTAGACGCGCGCGCCCGTGCACCGCAGCGCTCCGCCGTCGGAGCCCGCGGGGACCTCGTACTGCAGTTCCTCGATCCGGCCCTCGAGCACCGCCATGAAGCAGTGCTGGCCGGCGTGGTCGTGGATCGGGCTCTCCTGCCCGGCGCTCCAGCACAGGACGAGCATCTCGAAGTGCTCGTTGCGCGCGACGAGGTTGCGCGTGTACAGCGCCGGGTCAAAGCGCGCGAACGTGCGCCAATCCTCGTGGGCGCGCGCGTAGCTCTCCAGCGCGCGCACGGCGCCGCGTCCCTGCTCGTCGGCCTGGAAACACGCCAGCAGCTGCTCGGCCAGCTTGGTGATCGGTGCGCTCATCGGGAATCCTTGGGTTTCGGGGCCGCGCCCGGGAGTACCTGGACCAGCGCGTCGACGAGCGCCCGCAGGCTCTCGCGCGTGGTCGAACGCCCGAGGGTGAAGCGCAGGCTCGCGGCGGCGTCGCGCGCGTCCAGGCCCATCGCGCACAGCACGTGCGAGGGGTTCGCGCCGCCGCCGGACGCGCCGCTCGAGACGCTGATGCCCAGTTCCGCCAGCGCGGCCTGTGCCTCGCTGGAAGAAGCGCCGGGAAAGCACACGTTGAGCGTGTTGGGCAGGAACGAGCCCGCGCCGTTGCGGCGCGCGCAGGGAAAGCGCTCGCGGATCGCGAGCCAGAGCTCGTCGCGCAGCGCGCCGAGCGCCTGCGGCGAGACGAGTTCGCCGCGCTCGAGCAGTTCGAGCGCGCGCGCGAAGCCGACCGTCGCGAGCGCGTTCTCGGTCCCCCCGCGCATGCCGTCCTGCTGGCCGCAGCCCAGGATCAGCGGCGCGATGGGCACGCCCTTGCGCACGTACAGCACGCCGCAGCCTTTGGGCGCGTAGAGCTTGTGGCTGGCGAGCGTGAGCAGATCGCAGCCGATCGCGCGCACGTCGACCGGCAACTTGCCGAGCGTGGCGACCGCATCCGTGTGGAACAGCACGCCGCGCGCGCGACACAGCTCGGCGAGCTCGCGCACCGGCTGCACCACGCCGGTCTCGTTGTTGGCCATCATGACCGAGACGAGCAGCGTGTCGTCGCGCAGCACGCGCTCGAGTTCGCTGCGCTGCACCGCGCCCGCGGCGTCGACGGGCAGCCACTCGAGTTCGTAGCCGCGCCGCTCGAGCTCGCGCGCCGGCTCGATCACCGACTTGTGCTCGACGCGACTCAGCACCAGGTGGCGCCGCGCGCTGCGCGAGGCGACTCCCTCCAGGGCCCAGTTGTTGGATTCGGTACCGCCGGAGGTGATCCACACCTCCCCGGCCGAAGCACCGATCGCGCGGGCGATCGTCGCGCGCGCGAGGTCGAGCGCGTGCCGCACGCGCCGACCCTCGGCGTGGGCCGCGGAAGGGTTCCCGTACAGGTCGGCGAGCAAGCCCTGGCAGGTCTCGAGGACCCGCGGGTGCAGGGGGGTGGACCCATTCGCGTCGAAGTACAGGTCGGGCAGCATGGGATCGTGCGCGCAAGGGATTATGCCGGGGGTGCGCCGGGATGCACACCCGCACTTTCCCAACCGCGGGCATCTCCTGCGCAGCGGGCGGGTTTGAGGTCTGCTCCGCGAAGGCGCGCGGCGCTGGGTGCCGATAGCGCTCGGGGAACACGAAGCATGGGATCCACACATCTGCGGACGGTCTGGAGCACGCTCGTCCAGGCTCTGGTCGACTCGGAGGGCCGCGGCGTGCGCGCCCGAATCCTGCTCGAGGGCCTCGCCCGCGAGCCCTGGATCCAGGCCTGCGCCATCTGGAGGCAGGAGCCCCAGCCGAATGGCTGGGCCTGCGTCCTCTCGCGCGGTGCCCCCGACGAGCTCCCTGGAGAAGCCTTCGTCGAAGAGGTTGCCGCCGGACGGACCCCAGCGGACCTGCTCTCGGGCAGGGGTGTGCTGCTCTCGGGCCGTGGCCTGGGCGCGCTCGCGCTCACCTACGCGGGCACCCCGGACTCCGAGGAGGAGCTCGACCTGATCTCGGGCCTGCTGCACGTCGTGCGCCTGACCGATGCGGCGGAGAGCTCGAACGAGGCCTCGCCGCTCGAGGACTACGTCCCGGCGCTCCCCCACTCGGCCCCCGGCCGGCGCTCGAAGCCGCGCGAGTCGGCCAGCTGCTCCCCCGCCGAGTTGCTCGCGCAACTGCGCGAGGAGGAGGCCTCGATCTGCGAACGGCTGCAGATCCGATTCGAGGTCGAGTGCGACGAGGCGGCGCTCGCCCTGCGCTGCCCGCTCTCCGCGAGCGAGCTCGCGCGCGCGGTGCGCAACCTGGTGCTGAACGCGCGCGAAGCACTCGAGTCGAGCTCCCCCGAGCGCCGAATCCGCCTGCACCTGCGCAGCCCGAGCTTGGGCCAGGTGTCGCTCACGATCGAAGACACCGCACTCGGGCTCCCTGCGGAGATCCTGAAGGCGCTCAACTCCGACGAGCCCAAGGACCTCCCCGGCCCCGGTCTGGGCCTCGCGGTCGCCTGGGGAATCGCGCTCAGCGCCGGCGGTCATCTGCGCGTGGCGGAGAGTTCCGAGCGCGGGACCAAGTTCGAGATCACGCTCCCCGCAGCGCGCGCTTCCTGAGCGGTTTTCTTTGCCTGAAACACGCTTCCGGCGCGCAGCAGGCGAGGGCTGCCACGCCCGTCGCGAGCGGAGCTTGCGCACCCCGGGGCCATCGGACAGGAACGGCTGACGCGGATCGCGCCTCAGGGTTCGGCGAAGAGCTGGTCGCGCGCCACTGCGCTGATCGCCGCCACGGCCGGGTTCTTGATCCGGCGTTCGACCGAGATCGCCCAGAAGCGCTCGCGCAGGTCCTTGCTGCGGCCGACGACACGGACACCGTATTCGCGTTGCACGTCGCGTTCGACCGCGGTCGGTGCCGGGAAGATCCCGTGCCCGTTCTGGCCGAAGGCCTTCATCAGCGCGCTGTCGGCGATTTCGGCCGCGATCCGGGGCCGGATCCCCTGGCGCTCGAACCAGGGATCGAGCGCGTGGCGCAGGGCGGTGTCCTCGGTCGGGAGGAGCAGAGGCTCCGACGAGAGGGAGCGCGGGAAATCGCGCCGGGCGCGCTTCTGGATGCTCTCGACTGCGAACCAGGTCACGCTGCACTCGCCGAGCAGGTGCGCGTAGGCTTTCACGCGCGTACCAGGCAGCATCGGCGAGTCGCTGAGGACGACGTCGAGCGCGTGCTGCGCCAGACGCCCGAAGAGTTCGCGCACGGGCGCCTCGTGCACGACGAGGTGCACGGGCTCGGGGCCGCGCAGCGCCGGTTCGAGCAGGCGCCGCACGAGCAGCTTCGGCAGCACGTCGTCGACACCGACCACGAGGCGCACCGGCCGGCCCGTCGGGCGGCCCTTGACGGTGTCGACCAACTCGCGACCGAGCGCGAAGATCTCATCCGCGTAGCGATAGACCACGCGCCCCATCTCGGTCAGTTCGAGACCGCGTCCCGCGCGCACGAAAAGCTTCTCGCCGAGAGCCTGTTCGAGCTCGCGCACCTGCCCGCTGACGGTCGGGTGGGTGAGGTGCAGGCGCTCGGCGGCGCGCGCGACCCCGCCTTCGCGCGCCACGGTCCAGAAGTAGAGCAGGTGGTGGTAGTTGAGCCAGTGCAGTGCGGTACTCATGTAGGTTTTTCCGAATGATAGCTGCGAAACTATCGCATTGTCGATGCTCGCCCCCGGCTCCATGATCCCGGCCATGAAGCTCTACCTGCACTGGAACGGACTCGAACCCTCTCCCACGCTGCGCGAACACCTCGAGCGCCGCCTGGCCTTCGCCCTCGGCCGCTTCGGCGCGGAGGTGACCGCGGTCCGGGTCTGGCTGGCCGACACGAACGGTCCGCGGGGCGGCGTGGACAAGCAGGTCCGACTTCTGGTGCTGGGACCGCAGTTGAGGAACCTGGTCGTGACGGACTCCGATTCCAGCCTGCTGGCCGCGATCGACCGCGGCGCAGACCGCATCGGCAACGCGATCCGCCGCGCCCTCGAGCGCGCGCGCAGCCTGCGTCGCCGCTGATCCTCGTTCCAGGGAGTCGCGACAGCCATGCCCATCGAATCCGTAGGCTCGCCGCTGCTCTGGAGCGGCTTCGTGGTCTTCGTCCTGGCGATGCTCGCCCTGGACCTGGGAGTCTTCCATCGCAAGGCGCACGAGATCTCGCTCAAGGAAGCCGCGATCTGGAGCGCCGTGTGGATCGGCCTCGCGGCACTCTTCGCGCTCGGGGTTCACGCCTGGCACGGGCCCGAGCGAGCGCTGGAGTTCGTCACGGGCTACGTGATCGAAAAGGCGCTCTCGGTCGACAACATCTTCGTCTTCGTCGTCATCTTCTCGTACTTCGCCGTGCCGAGCGCGCTGCAGCACCGGGTGCTCTTCTGGGGCATCCTCGGGGCGCTCGTGATGCGCGCGATCTTCATCTTGGTCGGCGGCGCATTCCTTGCGCGCTTCCACTGGGCGATCTACGTCTTCGGCGCGATCCTGCTGCTGACCGGCATCAAGCTGCTGCTGCAGCGCCAGGCGAACTACGACCCGGCGGGGAATCCGCTCGTGCGGCTCTTCCGGCGCTGCTTCCCGGCCAGCGCCGGATTCGACGGCTCGAAGTTCTTCACGCGCGAGGGCGCGCGGCTCGTGGCGACGCCGCTCTTCCTCGCGCTGCTCGTAGTCGAGGCGACCGACGTGGTCTTCGCCGTGGACTCGATCCCGGCGATCTTCGCGATCACCAGGGATCCCTTCCTGGTCTTCACCTCGAACATCTTCGCGATCCTGGGCCTGCGCTCGCTGTACTTCCTGCTCGCGGGCGTCATCGACAAGTTCCGCTACCTCAAGACCGGGCTCGCGCTGGTGCTGGTCTTCGTCGGCGGGAAGATGCTCCTCGCGGATGTCTGGAAGGTCCCGGTCGGGCTCTCGTTGGCGATCATCGGCACGCTGCTCGGCGCGTCGGTGCTGGCTTCGCTCGCCGTCCAGCGGCGCGAGCCGCGCAAGCGGATCACGAAAGGCTCCACGCCCTGACGCCTGACGCTCTTCGCCCTCGGCCCGGGCGCGACCTGGTCACGCGGGTGCGCGCGACGCGCGGCACTCAGCATCGCCACTGAGCGAGTCTCATCGAGGGGCGTTGCAGCACGCGAGCGGTGCTTCACCCGGGAAGCTCGATGCGGACTCCGCTCTCCCTCGGGCTGGTGGCCTCAAAAACCACCTGCCCCCTGCCTTTGCGCAGGGGGCTGGCCTGGTCGTGGCTCCTGGGAAAATTCCCCGAGCGTGAGTCGCTCGCTCAGAACTGCAGCTGCCAGAGGTGGCCCGCACCGTCCGTGTCGGTGATCAGGCACGTACCCAGTTGCGCGTCGTAGTTGTAGAGCGCGGGTTGGCCATCGCGCAGCGCTTGCATCGGCGGATAGGGAACGCCCGTCAGCAGCAGCTCGTCCGGCGTTCCGTCGAAGTTCGAGTGGTTCCAGCGCAAGGCGCCGAGGTACGAGAGGCCGAGCGTCTGCGCATCGACGGTCAGGCGCCGCAGGTTGCGCGAACCCCAGACGCTGAGTCGGTTGGCGATCGGATCGGCGTACCACTGGAAGGGCGTGAACTGGCCCGACTGGTCCTGAGCGACCTGGAAGTGGTGCACCCGCTGTCCGTCCTCGTCCGCGAGCTCGTTGCCGCTCGAAGGTTCGACGAAGCTCGTCGCCGCGAACCAGTTGCAGGCCCCGTTCTGGTCGAGCGCGTCCCAGGAGTGTCCGACGAAGGGCACGCTGACGAAGGTGTTGTTCACCCCCAGGCTGGACAGTTGGCTGACCCAGGTCTGCGTCTGGAACGAGAGGTAGGGGTGCGTGTCGCCCGTCGCGAGCACGGTCATCACGGGGATGCCGCGCAGGTTGCGCGCCAGGCTCGTGGCGGGATCGACGGCGCCGGTCAGCGGATCGATGTCGATCGTCGAGCAGCGCGAGAACGAGAAGGCCGCGGTGCTCGGCGTGCCGTTGTTCCAGAACTCCATCAGGTCGGAGGCCTCGAGGTTCGCGCCGCCGGGCAGCGGACCGTCGTCCTGGTCGTTGTCGTCGGGCTCATTGGCGAACGCGTGCGCCAGCGAGATGGTCCCCGTGTGGTTGATCAGTGCAGCGAAGTGCGGTGCGTTCGAGTCGACGTGCCGCGCGGCGTAGGTCGCTGCGGCGCCGCCGCCCATCGAGAAGCCCACGCCGTAGATGCGCGTGCTGTCGATCGGATACGCGCTGGAGACGATGGAGAGCACCGCCTGCGTGTTGATCTGGCTCACGAGCGAGCTGAAGTGGCGCTGGCTGCCGCCGAGCGGCGCGACGAAGTACCAGCCGCGAGCCTGGCACTCGGCCGGAAAGGTCGTCCACAGGAACGGGTCCGCGTGACTGACGTTGGCGCGGTGGAAGGCGACCAGCAGCGGGCGCGGGCCGGGCGGCGGGTTGCTCGGGATCTGCAGCACGAACGACTCGGTGTAGCCGCTGCCCGTGTTGCGCAGGACGACGTTGTAGGCGCCGGGGTAGCCCGGCACGGGCAGGATCTTCATCCCCATCGCGGTCGTGCCTCCGATGCCGACATCCGGCGTGCCGCCCTCGGGCACGCTGCCGGGCCCGGAGGAGAAGAACTCGAGCGCCTGCTCCATCGGCGTGACCGTGGGCGGCGGGTTCGGGTTCCCGTTCGCATTCGACGCAGGAGTCCCTGCACCGGGCGCGCAGGCGCCCAGGAACAGCGTTCCCAGGGCCAAGCAGAACAAGTTTTTCGACATTGTGGGTGAAGCTCAGACGAACGCCAGGCCGGGAAAGGTCCCTGGCGCGAGCCGCAAGGGGCTCCGCAATAGTCTACCCCACATTCCGGGGGGAGAGGAAATCGGCGCCCGCGGGCTCAGAATTGGATTTCCCAGTGGTCCGGGCTGCTCCCGGCCACGGGCAGAGTCAGGGTGCCCAGCTGGGGATCGTAGGTGTAGCTGCTCGGCGAGCCATTGCGCTGGACCGTCTGGGGCGGATTGGCGCCCGGGATGCCCTCGAGGACGACCTCGTCACCCGTGCCGTCGGCAGGCGCGAGATCCAGGAGCAGGGCGCCCGAGTAGCTGAGCCCGAGCTCCTGAACGTCCACGTGCACGCGCTTCAGATTCTCGCTCTCGAGCAGCGCGAGCTGGTTGGCGGCGGGGTTCGTCTCCCAGCGGAAGGGCGTGAACGCGCCGGCCTGGTCCTGTTCGATGCGGAAGTCGAACCAGGCGCCGTCGGCGTCGGCCAGCGCCATCCCGCTCGGGCGATGCGCGGGGAGCGGCGCCTGACGCCAGAGCCATTCGCACACCGCGTGGTCGTCGAGCGTGTTCCAGCTGTGGATCGACGCGGGGACGATGCTCATGCGGGCCGCGCCGCCATCGGAGAGCAGCTGGTCGCGCAGCGCGCGCGTGTCGTCCTGCAGGTAGCCGTTGGGGTCGTGGTCCGCCATCCACAGCAGCGTCGGCGTGCCGGTCAGGTTGCGCGACATGTTCGCGGGCGCGGTCGCGCTCGGAAGGTGGTCGAGCACCGAGCAGCGCGCGTACGCGAAGGGGAAGAGTTCAGGCTTGCCGCCGAAGCGCTGGGCGAGCAGCGTGCGCACGATCCCCGGAGAGTTCGCGTAGACGTCGCTGAGCGAGACCGAGCCGGTGTGGTCCACGATCGCCGCGAAGCGCAGCGAGGAGGGGTCACACTGGCGCGCGGCCTGGGTCGCGAGCGCGCCTGCGCCCATCGAGAATCCGACGCCGTACACGCGCTGTTCGTCGATCGAGTACAGCGGGCGCAAGTACTCGAGCACCGCGCGCGTGTTGATCTGGCCTTCGAGGCAGCCGAAGTTGGTCGTGAAGGCCGAGAGCGGCGCAATGAAGTGCCAATTGCGCTGCTGCGCCTCGTTCAGGAAATTCGTCCAGAAGACGGCGTCGAAATGCGACGTGCTGTAGCGGTGGAAGACGACCAGCGCCGGCGCGGGGTGCGTGCTCTGCGCCGCGGGCGAGAAGAGGAATTTCTCGACGAAACCGCTGCCCGTATTGTGCAGTTCGAGGTTGTAGAGATTCGTGTATCCCGGCACGGGAGCGCCGAGCGCCCAATAGCCGCTCGTCGTCGGCGATTGCGATTCGGGAATGCCGCCCTCGGGCACGTAGCCGGGACCCGATTGCACGAAAGCGCGCAAAGCGGGGCTGATGCCCGGCGGCAGCGGGGCCGCAGAGGGCTGTTGGAATGCGAGACTCGTCGCCAGTAGCAGGGTGATGCACACGGCGCATGCAGTCTCTGGCAAGCCGCTGCGAGCCGCAAGTCAATCCGCGCTTGTTTCGAAAAGTTCCCGCAGCAGGCCAAAGCGCAGCCCCCGGCCACTCACCCGCACTTCGGCGGGCCGCACCCGTTCGAGGGCCGCGGCGGCGCACGCGAGCCCCGCGTGCAGGATCGAGGCGCGTTCGCGCTCGATCGGGAGTTCCAGGCGCCGCTCCAGCGGCAGCCTCGCGAGCCGCTCCGCCCAGCGCTCGGCGGCCTCGGGCCTGACGCGCGACCCTTCCACGGCCGCGTGGTCAAAGCGCTCGAGGCCGGACTCCAGACAGGCGAGGTTGATCGCGGTGCCGCCCAGCAGCACACAGGTCTCGCCAGCGGCGCCGGCCTCCGGCAGCGCCTGCGCCGCGCGCCGCGCCGTCGCGAGCAGCGCGTCGAAGTCCTCCGCGCGCGGAAAGCTCTCCGCGAGCACGACCGCGCCGATCGGGATCGAGTTGCGCGCGCTCCCGTCCGCGCCTGTGAATTCGGTGCTCCCGCCGCCGACGTCGACGATCGCCGTGCGCGAGCCCGGCCGTTCCGCGGCGACGGCGAGGTGCGAGAGGCGCGCCTCCTGCTCCTCGCTCAGCACCTCGAGCGCGAGCCCGCTGCGCGCACGGGCGCGCTCCAGGAACTCGTCCGCGTTGGCCGCACGGCGCAGCACCGCGGTGCCGACCGCGCGCGTGCGCTCGGCAGGCAGACCCAGTTCGCGCAGGCGCCGCGCGAATTCCTCGAGCACCCGCAGCCCGCGCTCGGCGGCCGCGGGCGCGATGCAGCCGCTGCGCGCGAGCCCCTCGCCCAGGCGCGGCGTGCGGCAGTGGTCCTCCCCCACCTCGATCCGGCCCGCCGCGTCCACGCGGCCGACGAGCATCAGCACGGTGTTCGTGCCGACGTCGATCGCGGCCCAGCTCGGCTCGGTTCGCGCGGACATGCGCGTCAGAGCGTAGCGCCCGAGGCCTGCGGGAAGGAGCCGAAGCAGCGGCCGTCGAGCGCGAAGACCTGGATGCGCTCTCCGCCGCGGTCGAGCAGCGCGACGCGCGTGTGGCGCTCGTCCTCGCCTTCCTCGACGCACAGCGAGCAGGGATCGCTGACGCTGCCCTCGTCCTCGCCCTCGGAGGCGATCACGCGCGCCAGCGAGCCGTCGGGCTCGAGCAGGAAGAGCGCGCTCGCCTCGCCCGCCTGCGCCGCGAGCACGCGTCCGTCCTCGAGCGGCGCGATCGCGCAGGGCCGGAAGCCGCCGGTGCGCAGGGCGTAGTGGAACTCGCCATCGCGGAAGACCTGGATGCGTGCGGCGTGCTCCTCGCAGGCGTGCAGCGTCCGGCCGCGCAGCGCAAGGTCGCACAGACCGCGGAAGCGCCCCTGCGGATCGCCCAGCGGCCGCAACGAGGAGCGCAGCTTGCCCTGCGCATCGAAGAGCGCCAGCGCGTGGCGCCGCTCCCCGCCCGAACCGGCGAGCAGCACGAGATCGTCCTCCACGCCCTGCGCGGCGAGCGCGGCGAGCTGCTCGAAACCGCCAGCCGCGTCCGAGCGGCCGCTCGGACCCGCCAGGCGCTGCACCTCGACTCCGAAGACGCTGAACGCGCGCAGCGCGCGCGCACCACGGTCGGCGATCCACACGCGATGGTCGCCGTCGATCGCGAGGCCGCGCGGGTCGCAGGCGCTGTCCGGGCAGGCGGGAATCGCAAAGCCCTGGCCCAGTCGCCGGCCGTCCCAGTCGTAGGGCACGACCCGCGCACCACGTTCCTCGCGCAGCACGTAGAGCACGCCGGCGGCCGAGGCGAGAGCCGCCTTCATGCGGGCTCCAGCGTGGCGAAGACGAGCTCCGCGCTCGCGCGCACGCGCAGCGGCACGCCGATCACGCCCAGACCGCGCGAGACGATCACGCGCGTCGTGCCTGCGGAGAAGCGCGCACCGGGGTTCGGCGGACCGAGCCGGCGCAGGAGCGGCAGGTCGATCTGCGAGCCGTGCGCGTGACCGCAGAGCATCAGCGCGCACGCGGGACTGGCGAGCAGGCGCGCGCGGCCGGGGTTGTGCACGAGCAGGATCTCCGGCTCGCCCGCTCGCTCCTGCGCGCGCGCGCGGGCGACGTCGAGCTCGCGCGCCTCCTCGAGATCCTCCAGACCGCAGACCCACAATCCGGCGCCGTCGTGCTCCAGGCGCAGCGCCTCGTCGCGCAGGAAACGGATGCCGCGCGCGGCCGCCTCCTGCGCGATGCGGCCCTCGAGCCGTCCGCGGTAGTCGTGGTTGCCGAAGACCGCCAGCGTCCCATGCCGCGTGCGCAGCGCGGCGAGGTCGTCGAGCACGCGCAAGGCGTCGCTCCAGCGGTGCGTGATGAAGTCGCCGGTGATCACGGCCAGATCGCAGTGCGAGCGGTTGACGCACTCCACCGCGTGCGCGAGGTCGCCGCGGCCGAGGAAGGGCCCGGCGTGCAGGTCCGAGAGCTGCGCCACGCGAAAGCCCGCGAGGGCTGGCGCGAGCGCGTGCACCTCGACGCGCTCTTCGCGCAGGCGCAGGCGCCCTCGCGCGAGGAAGCGCGCGCGGTAGAAGGCGCGACCGCAAAGGGCCCGGGCGAGCGACTCGGCGGCCCGGAAGAACGCGCGGCGCGCGAATCCGTGCCTGCGCGGCGGCACGCGGTGAGGGGCGACGGAAGGCGGCACGGGCCAGCAGGATAGCGCGCTCTCAGTGCTGCGTGGCGGGATCGAGCGACAAGCGCGCGCGGAACTCTTCGCCCGGCGCGAGCGCGCGCAGTCCCGCCGCATCACGAAAGCTTGCCCCCGACGCGAGGGGGCGCACGTACAGGCCTTCGGCATCGATGCCCATCTCGAGCACGCCCGAGGGGCACTCCACGAGCCCCACCGCCGTGCTGACCGTGCAGGCCCCATGCCCCTCGAGGTGACCGCCGAAGAGGCGCACGCGCAGCGGGCGGAAGCTCTCGCACTGCAGCGCGCCCTCGCCCTCGAGCACGAGCTCGCTGTGCTCGTCCTGGACGCGCACGCGCGCCTTCTCCGCCACGACGATCTGCGAGCCGCGCACGAGCGCGCGCGCGGCATCGCCCGGCGCGATCATGTGCTGGTCAACCTCGACCGCGCCGTAGAGCGCGAGCGCGTTCGCCTCGCGCACCTCGTTCCCCGGCAGGCCGATCGCGCCGAAGACGGCCAGCGCCACGAACGGGAGCGCGAGCGCGAGCCACCCCCCGCGCTTGCGCGGCTTCCAGCGCACGCGCGTGGGCGGCGGCGAGAAGGCGATCAGCGAGCGCCGCGCCGGCGGCTCCTCGGTCTGCGCTTGGGCGGGGCGCGCGGGCGCACCCGGCGCGCTCGGGATCTCGGGGCCTCCCTTGCGCGCGCGGTGCAGGCGCGAGAGCATCTCGACCGTGTCGCGGTAGTGCTCGTCGCACTCGCGGCAGGCGGCGAGGTGCGCGCGCCACTCCGCGCGGCGGTCGAGCGCACCGCCGCCCGAGAGGAAGCCGCGCGTGAGTTCACGCGCTTCCTTGCAATCCAGAGTGCTGTCGCCTCGAAGCGGCATTCCGGGGGCTGGATCGGTCGAAGTCCCGCGCGGCTTGAGCGCGATCAGGAAAGCCTTTCCAGCGCGAGTTCGAGCCGCCGCAGGCTGCGCTGCGGCCCGAGCCAGGCGAGCACCTCGAGGGTATCCGGACCGCCCGCCATTCCCGAAAGTGCGCAGCGCAGCGGCTGCAGCAGTTCGGGCGTCTTCAGGCCGCGCTCGGTCTGGAAGAGCTTGACGCCCTCGCGCAGCGCCGCGACATCGACGCCGTCCGCGATGCGCGGCCGCAGCCACTCGAGGAAAGCGCGCAGCGTCTCGACGCGGCCCGCGTGCTTGCGCGCGTTGCGCTCGGCGGTCTCCTCGTAGACGAGCTTCTCGTCGGAGGCGAAGAGGTAGGCGATCTGTCCCGGCAGTTCCGAGTAGGTGCGGATGCGCTCCTTCGAGCCAGCGACCAGCGCGTGGTACCAGGCGCGCCGCGTCTGGAGTTCGCTCTCGCTCGCGAGGCCGGCGGCCTCGACGAAGGGCGCGCACATCTCCGCCACGTGCTCGACGCTGTCGCGGCGGATGTACTCGCCCGACATCCACAGGAACTTCTCCATGTCGAAGATCGCACCGCCCTTGGTGACATCCTTGATGTCGAAGTGCGCGACGAGCTCCTCGACCGAGAAGATCTCCTGCGTGCCGTTCAGCGCCCAGCCCTGCAGGCACAGGAAGTTGACCACCGCCTCGCGCGGGAAACCCTTCTCGCGGTAGTCCTGCAGCGCCGTGTCGCCGGTGCGCTTGCTGAGCTTCTTGCGGTCGGTGCCCAGCATCAGCGGCAGGTGGCCGAACTCCGGCGTCGGCGCGGAGAAGGAGCGGTAGAGCAGCACCTGCTTGGGCGTGTTGACCAGGTGCTCCTCGCCGCGGAACACGTGGCTGATGCGCATGTCGATGTCGTCGCACACGACCACGAAGTTGTAGGTCGGCGAGCCGTCCGAGCGCACCATGACCCAGTCCTCGACCTCGCGGTTGTCGAAGCTCATCTCGCCGCGGATCAGGTCGTGGAAGCGCGTCGTGCCCTGCGGGACGGCAAAGCGCAGCGTGTTCGGCTCGCCGGCCTCGACGCGCGCAGCCGCCTCCGCGGGCGCGAGCGGACGGCAACGGCCGTCGTAGGCGCTCTTCTCCTTGCGCGCTTCCTGCTGCTTGTTCAGCTCTTCGAGCCGTTCGCGCGAGCAGAAGCAGTGGTAGGCGCGGCCCTCCGAGAGCAGGCGCGCGGCCATCTCGCGGTGGCGCGCGATGCGCTGCGACTGGTGGTAGGGCGCGTGCGGGCCGCCGACATCGGGGCCCTCGTCCCAGTGGATGCCCAGCCAGCGCAGGCCGTCGAGAATCGCCAGCTCGTACTCCTTGGTCGAGCGTTCGGGGTCGGTATCCTCGATGCGCAGCAAGAAGGCGCCGCCGTGGCGCCGCGCGTAGGCCCAATTGAAGAGCGCCGTGCGCGCGCCCCCGATGTGGAGCTTGCCGGTGGGACTGGGAGCGAAACGGACGCGGATGTTCGATGCCACGCGGCACAGGATACGCGGTGGAGCAAGGCCCTCAAAACGGCTAGATTCGCGGCATGCCTCCCGAAGCGCTCCTCCGGCCCTCGCGTTCGGTCGTCGAGCGCGCTCCCAAGGTCCTGCTGCACGAACACCTCGACGGCGGTCTGCGCCCCCAGACGCTGCTCGACCTCGCGCGCGAGACGGGCTACCCCGGCCTGCCCCAGAGCGAGCCCGCGAAGCTCGCCAGCTGGTTCGCCTCGGGTGCTGACCGCGGCAGCCTGGCGCTGTACCTGGAGGGCTTCCGCCACACGATCGCGCTGATGCAGACGGCCGAGGCGCTGGAGCGCGTCGCGTTCGAGTTCGTCGAGGACATGGCGCGCGACCAGGTGGTCTACGCCGAGGTGCGCTTCGCGCCGCACTTCCACACGCAGGGCGGGCTGGGCCTCGACGGCGTGATGGAGGCCGTGATGCGCGGACTGCGGCGCGGGATGGAGCAGTACCCCGTGCGCGTGGGTGTGATCGTGTGCGCGATGCGCAACCTCTCCTCGATGCTCTCGATGCAGATGGCCGAGCTCGCCGTCGCCTGGCGCAGCCGCGGCTGCGTGGGCTTCGACCTCGCCGGTGAGGAGGCGGGCCACCCGGCCAAGCACCACATCGACGCCTTCCAGCTCGTGAAGCGCATGAACTTCAGCATCACGATCCACGCCGGCGAGAGCTTCGGGCCGGAGAGCATCTGGCAGGCGCTGCAGTACTGCGGCGCGCACCGCATCGGCCACGGCACGCGCCTGGTCGAGGACATGGTGATCTACGAGGGCAAGCCGATCAGCCTGGGCCCGCTGGCGCAGTACGTGCTCGACCACCGCGTCCCGATCGAGATCTGCCTGTCCTCCAACGTGCACACGGGCGCAGCGCAGAGCCTCGCGCGCCATCCCTTCCCGCACTACCTCGCCAAGGGCTACCGCGTCACGCTCAACACCGACAACCGGCTGATGAGCCGCACCAGCATGACCGACGAGTACATGCTCGCGGTCGAGCACTTCGGCTGCACGCTCGAGCAGCTGGAGAAGCTCGCCATCAACGGCATGAAGAGCGCGTTCGCGAACTACGACGAGCGCATCGCGCTGATCTTCGAGCGCATCAAGCCCGGCTATGCCCGCCTGCGCGAGGAGATCGCGCGCGCGCCGCTGCGGCCTCAGTAGGCGATCGTCTTGAAGAGCAGGCTGTCGAGCGCCATCACGTAGGGCGCCGCGCCGCCGGGAGCCTGCGCGTCGGTGACGACGAAGTACAAGAGGCCCATCGACAGGCTCTGCGGCGGGAGCGGCGCGACGAAGCGCGCGCGGCCGGTCGTGCCGGTCTGCGCCTGCAGGTTGTTCGCGACGAGCGTGAGCGTGCCGTCGAAGCGCACCTGGTAGAGCGAGGCGTGCACCGTGTAGCCCGCGCCGACGTGCACGCCGCCGCTCGCTAGGCGCACGTCCGACTGCAGCTGGTTCGCCGGCTGGCCGGGCAGCAGGCTGAGCGAGATCGTGTCCACTGCGGCGGGGTCGCCGAGCACGCGCGGCAGCGTGTGGAAGTTCGTGCTGGTGTCGATCGTGACGTTGCCCGAGGGATCGCGCATCAGCAGCTGGATGTTGATCGCGCTGTTCGGCTCCAGACCGTCGAGCACGACGTCGTGGTGCGTGTCGTAGGCCGGCGGCCCGAGCGGCAGGCGCTGCACGACATAGCCGCCGTTGTAGGAGATCCAGACCTTGGTCATCTCCGAGGTGTCGAACTCGAACTTGATCGCGTTGGTCGAGGCCCACAGGAAACGCGCGGGGCCGACGAGCGTCGCGCCCTGCGTGTCGGGCGAGCTCGTGTCGGGCGTGAGCGGGTTCATGCCCCAGTCCGCCTCGTAGCCGTCGGGATAGTGGTCAGAGTCGGTGTCCCAGTCCTCCGGATCGGTGCCGAGGCGGTCCTCGTCCTGGTCCCACAGCCCGTCGCAGTCGCGGTCCAGGCCGAAGGGGTAGCCCATGCCCAGCGGCAGACCGACGAAGGTCACCGGGCGACCGGCCGCGGCCTCGGCCAGAAGGGCGGCGTGGTCCAGCTGCGGGGCGGAGCGCATCGCCGGCTGGTACAGGCCGGTCGCGGGGTCGTAGCGGCCGTGGAGCTGCAGCAGCGTCCCGCCCGCGAGCACGATCGGCGCGCGGTAGAAGATCAGGTCGCAGTTGTGCCGGCGCGCCTGGTTTTCCAAGAGGGCCAGATCGCTCGCGAGGAAGCTCCCGGCGTTGGCCGCGTGGGCGGTCGCGAGGTAGCCCGCGGCGGGCGCGAGGCCCGAGTCGAACTCCTCGAGGAAGGCGACCACCTGGTCGGCCTCGGTCGAGGAGAGGTTGAAGGTCGGCAGGCCGGTCTGCGGATCGGGGCGCAGCACCGCGTCGCGCAGCGTCGCCGCGCCGCCGCCGTGCGTCCAGCCCGCGCCGATCTCCGTGCGCGTGCCGAAGTCGCCGCCGATCACGAAGCTCGGCGCGCCCTTGTCCCCCACGCCGCGCAGGGCCGGCACCGCGGCGGAATGGATCACGCCAGCGGCGACATCCGTCACGACGTCGCCGCGCGTTCCCAGCGGGAGCTGGTGGCAGGAGGCGCAGGTGAGGTTCCCGAGCACGGGCTTCTGCAGGAAGATGTTGGCTCCCGCGAGGGCCTGGGCCGAGTAGCGCCGGTCGAGCGCGGCGCGCGGGTTGGGCGGGTAGACCAGGCGGTTCAGGTAGTGGCGCAGGTACTGGAAGTCAGGCCCGATCTGCGCCGCCTGCCCGCCGACCTGGTTCTCGAGCAGCGTCGCGAAGGCGCTCTGGAAGTCGTTGATGCTCTGCTTCTCGCCGCGCCAGTGGTAGGGCGCGATCTCCTGCATGCGCCGCACGCTCTGCGTCACGAGCGCGCCCTTGTCGTCGAGCGGGTAGGCGAGCTGGTCGTTGGGCGTGCCCTCGGGGTCGAGGAAGTTCGAGAGATCCCAGGCGAGACCGTCGCGGTGGCCGTCGACGTGGCACGAGGCGCACGAGGAGGTGTGCGACTTGGAGAAATCCGCGTTGGCGAAGAGGTGCCGCCCGAGGCGCTCCTCGTCGGTGATGCCCTCGAAGCCCAGCGTGAAGGGCAGGCTCGCCGTGACGTCGTAGTTGCCGCCGCCGGGCAGCGCGTTCAGGTCGACCGCGGTCAGACTGTTGTCCGTGCGCAGGTAGACATAGAGCTTCGCGCCGCCGAGCGCGGAAAGCGTCGCGCGCGGGCCAGTGCCGCGCGGATAGCTCTGCTTGGGCGGCAGGCGCACGACGCCGCTCCAGACCGCGACCGGGCCGGGCTGTACGTCGAGCACGGCCACGAGGTCGCTGCCGAAGCCGGAGACGTAGGCGCGCGTGCCGCTGGCGTTGAAGCTCACCGAGGTCGGCTGCGCGCACTTCACGAGGCCCGGTCCGAGCGCGTCGAGATCGATCACGAGCGGCGGCGCGCTGCTGGCCGTGTTCACCACCGTGATGCGGTTGGAGACCACCTGGCCGGCGACGAAGTTCTTCTCGCCGCGGTGCAGCGCGTTGAGCGCGTCGGTGTTGGGGATCCACAGCTCGGTCGTGCCCGGCCGCGGACAGACATCGAAGAGCGTCGTCCCCAGGCCCGTGCGCGTCGCCGAGAGGTCGAGCGAGTCTTGCGCCGGGTTGTGCTTGGTGGTGATCGAGAACAGGTCGCGGTCGGGCAGCGGCGTCACGCCCGCGCCGCTGACCTCGCGCACGCCGATCACCTGCTCGGGATGGCCGGGCGCCCCGATCGGCGCCGTGTTGTTGCCCGAGTTGAAGGAGACGAGCCACACGCGGCCGTTGGCCCACACGATCCCGCGCGGATCGCGTGCGGGGATCGGAATCGACTTCACCACCGTGCTGCTCGCGCTGGAGATCACGTCGACGCGATCGACCTCGGAGCACGTGACGTAGGCGCGGTCGCCGGTGTCGGTGAAGGCGATGCCGTGCGGACCTGCGCCCACGCGCACGCTGCGCAGGATGGTCGCGTTCGGCCCGTCGACGATCGAAACACTCGAGGCGACCTCGTCGACGACCCAGTACTCCTCCGTGCCCGGCCGGCGCACGATCGAGACCGCGCCGACGCCGACGGGGATCTCGTACAGGCGGACGTCGCTCGAGGTATCGAAGACCTCGATGCGCGCGCCGGGCGAGTTGAGTGTGTACAGGCGCGAGCCGTCACCGGAGAGCGCGAGCGGGCGCAGCTGCGCGCGCTCGAAGTTCAGGTAGCGGCCCTTCTGGTTGTCGCGCGGGATGTCGAGGTCGGTCAGGGTTCCCTGTGCAAACAGCGGAACGCCCGTGGCGACGAGCGCGAGTGCTCCGACGAGCTGCCGGTACGAGCGATGCATGGGGTGACTCCTGGTGCGGCGGTTCTGCGCGTCCCGCCACGGTTAAGCTTATGCGACGAATGGCCTCCCGGCCATGCGTTCAGGTCCCCGGATAGCTCTCCCAGCCGGGGTGGCGAGCCTCGACCACGGTGTGGATGCCCCCTCGGACCAGGAAATCTCCGACCACCGACATCCGGCGTGGGGCGAGCAGGGCCACCAGGTCGCCCAGGATCCGGTTGGTGACCGCCTCGTGAAAGGCGCCCTCGCCGCGGAAGCTCCACAGGTAGAGCTTGAGGCTCTTGAGCTCGACGCACAGCTTGTCGGGCGTGTAGCGGATCCGCACGGTCGCGAAGTCCGGCTGGCCGGTCTTGGGGCACAGACAGGTGAACTCCGGGCACTCGAAGCGGATCTCGTAATCGCGCCCGGGTTCGGGGTTGGGGAAGGACTCCAGCGCACGCGTCGGAACGGTTGTCATCGGGCGAGAGCATCGCCGGACGCGGCCTCCCGGGTCAACGCCGGCCTCGCACTCGCGCGACGCAGACCTCCCCCACGCGCGCCTCGAGGCACCATTCGGTGCCGGCCGCGGCCCACCCCTCCTGCGGCAGACGGAATTCGAGCGCGCCGTCGGCGCCGGCGGCTTCTTCGAGCTCGACCTCCTCGATCGCGGCGGGGTCGAAGAGCACGAGGCGCCAGCGCAAGCCAGGCAGGCCGCACTCGGTCGGCTGCGTCGGCGCGAGGCGGGCGCGGAAGCTCTCCTGCGCGATCGTCGGCGCCTCGGCGAGCTGCGGCTCGACGAGCTCGGGCGCGAGCTCGTACTCGGCGACGGCCGACTCGTTGCCCTCGAGCCAGATGCTGCGCACGCGCCCGCACAAGAGCCAGTGCGGATCGCGGCCGAGGTCGAAGAGCGCCAGCGCGGTATCACCGTCCTCGATCCACACGCCGTCGAGGCCCGCGCCCAGTGCGCCCTGGTCGTAGCTCCACGAGAGGTGCGGCCGGCCCTCGTGCGGCGCGTCGGGCCGCAAGCGCGCGCGCACGCAGCGCAGCCAGCGCGGATCGACGTCGTAGACCAGGTGCTTGCCCGGCTTCTCGCGCCAGGTGAAACGTTCGTCGGCGCGCGCGCGGCGCTGCACGCTGCGCGCGGCGGGCAGCACGTCGGCCAGGAAGGGCGCCTCGACCGAAGCGCTCGGCTGCAGCACGAAGACCTCGGCAGGAAAGTTCGCGCTAGCGGCCCAGGCGCTGATGCGCGCGGTGTCGAGCAGCACGAGCTCGCGCTCGCGCCCCGCCGCGTGCGAGAGCCAGGCACTCGCCGCCCCTCGCGGCAGGAGTTCGAGCCCGCGCTCCACGCGCGGCGGCGCGAGCAGCACGAATTCCGCCGCGGGCTCCGGCTTGTGCGCGGCGATCTCCGCGACCAGCCGCTCCAGGCGCTGCGTCGCCGCGGGAAAGGCGTGCACGATCGGCCGGTCGAGCGCCAGCAGCGCCAGCGCGAGCACCCAGGGAAAAACCGCGCGCTTCCAGCCCGAGTGCGCCGTCGCCGCGCTCGCACAGGCAGCTCCCAGGCACAGCGCCGGCGCACACAGCCAGCGCAGGCTCGAGAGGTCCGCTCCCGCCGCCGGCATCGAGAGCGGCACGGACGCGAGGCAGCCCACTTCGAGCAGCGCCCAGGCGAGCGCGAAGCGGCCCCAGGTGCGCGGTGCGCTGCGCGCGGCGACCAGCGCCGGCTGCAGCACGAGCAGCAGCGCTGCCCCGGCGAGCGCCGCGCGAGCGAGATCCCTCGTCGAGGGGTGCACGGGCACGATCACGCGGCCCAGGCCCGTGAGCGCGCTCGCGAGCGTCGAACCGTCGAGCGGCGGCAGCGCGATCCCGCGCCCGGAGGCGAACAGCGGACCGATCGTCGCGAGCGCGAAGGCCGCGAGGGTCGAGAGCGTCGTGCGCGAGCGCGCGAGCGCGCTGCGGTGCCGGCGCGCGACGATCCATTCCAGGATCCCGCACAGCGGCGCCAAGAGCCACGCCTCCGCGCTCGCGAAGCCCGCCGCGAGTGCGAGCGCGAAGCTCGCCGCGAACCAGCGCTGCTCGCTCTCCTGCCGCGCGCGCAGGAACGCCAGCGCCGCGAGCGCGGCGAAGAGCAGGCCCAGGAGCTCGCCGCGAGCGGCGATGCAGGCGACCTCGAGCGCACACCAGGGGTGCAAGGGCAGGAGCACCACCGCCGCGCGCTGTGCCGCGAAGCCGACCTCGTCGCCCAGCCAGGCGCGCAGCGTGCGCCGCAGCAGCGCGGAGAAGACCAGGCAGGAAAGGAACAGGAAGAGCGCGTTCTCCCCGCGCAACGCGCGCGCAGCAAGATCGGCGGCGGCGCCGGGCGTGCCGAAGAGCGAGCGCGAGAGCTCGAGCGACGCGTCGCCGAGCACCGAGAGCGTGTGCACCTGCGTGCCGTCGGCGGGAAAGAGCGCCAGATCGGCGCCGACCAGGCCCGCGCGCCACAGGGGCGCGAGCGCGAAGCCGAGCAGGAGCGCTCCGGCGCCGGCGTGCAGGAGCAAGGATCGTCCGCGCGACATCGCGGCGGATTCTAGGCAAGCGCGTGCCCTGCTACACTCCCCGCATGCTCGACACGTTCCTTCCGCTGCTCCAAGCCGCGCACGATCTCGACCTCTCCGACCCCGCCGCGGCACGCGCGGAGCTGCAGCGGCGCTTCGATCCGTCCTCCGCCGCCGCCGCCGCGCTGCGCACAGCGCTCCTGCGCCTCTACGAAGAGGGCAAGATCGCCCAGAACGGCGCGCTGCCCGTACGTTGGGGTCGCGCCGCCAAGGCCACGCCGGAGACGCTCGAGCAGTCGATCGATGTCGTGGTCATGAACGGCCCCGGTCCGCTCCACCGCCACCCGCTGGGCGAGGTCAACTACTGCGTCGCCCTGGAAGGCGCGCCGAACTTCGACGGCCAGGAACCGGGCTGGGTCGTCTTTCCGCCGGAATCACGCCACGTTCCGACGGTCAGCGCCGGAACCATGTTGATCGTCTACCTCTTGCCCAAGGGCCAGATCGAGTTCATCAAGTAGAGTTTTCTCGCCTGGGGGCTCCGGAAGCCGTAGCCCCGTGCCGAAATACCCGACAGCCATGCCCTCCGCCCGCGAACGCCCGCTCTTCGAACGCCTGCTGATGGCGTGCGTGGCGCTCCTGTTCCTGCTGCAACCGCTGGCGCTCGCGGCCTCGAGTTGCTCGCTGCGCGCGAAGTTGGGCGGGAAGAGCTGCTGCTGCGCGGCGATGCAGAGGGACGGCGCGGCGCCGATGAGCTGCTGCGCGAAGTCCGCGCAGGACGCGCCCGCCAAGGCGCCGGCGAAGAAGGGCTGCGATTGCGAGGTGTCGGCTCCCCCGCTGCTGCCGCCGAGCACGCCGGAGCTGCCGAGCTTCCTGGGCGAGCTGGCGCGCGCGCCCGAATTCCCGAGCGCCTTCACGCTGCAGACCGAACTCGCGCCGACGAGGTTGCGCGCACACGCACCACCCGGTTTCGCGAGTTGTTTCCACGCGCTGCTGGGAGCCGGCATGGGCCGCGCCCTGGCTTTCGAGAGCAAGCTGCTCTCCTGATTCGTTTCGCACCGCCCCGTCCCGCGCGCAGGCTTGCGCACGGCGGTTGCGGAGCCCGTCGCTCCGCGTTGCGACTGCGAACGAATCATGCTGCGACTCACTTCCGTATTGCTCTCCCTCGGCGCGCTCGGCCTGGCGGGCTGCGTGCTCGCGCCCAAGGGCCTCGACGAGGAGCGTGACGCGCTCGCGCACGAGGACCGCGAGTGGTCCAAGCCGGTCGAGCAGCGCGCGCTGCCCGAGCTCTCGCCCGAGCCCTCGATCGAGGAGCTGCTGCGCCGCGCCGAGTCCGCCAACCCCGAGCTCGAGCGCGCCTGGCAGGACTGGCGCGGCTCGCTGGCGCACGTCGTCAGCGAGGCGAGCTACCCCGATTCGAGCCTGAACCTCTCGCTCGAGCAGATGTTCCCCGGCGGCCTCGCCTTCGACCGCACGCGCATCGGGATCGGCTTCGATCCGATGCTGATGCTGCCCGCGAAGGTCGCCGCGCGCGGCAAGGTCGCGTTCGAGGCCTCGCGCGTGCAAGGCGAGCGCTTCCGCGCCCTGCGCGTCGACCTGCGGCTGCGCGTGCGCGTCGCCTGGGAAGAGCTCTGGCTGGCGCAGCAGCAGGCGCGCTCGGCCGAGGAGCTCGCCTCGCTTCTCGTCCTGCGCAAGTCGGTCGCGGAGAAGTCGGTCGCGGCGGGCGATTCGCCGCGCGCATTGCTGCGCCTGGAGTTCGAGGTGCGCCTCAACGACGACGAGATGTACCGCCGGCGCGTCGAAGTGGGCGCGCGCAAGGCGCGCCTCAATGCGCTGCTCGCGCGCGCGAGCGACGCGCCGCTCGAGGTGCCCTTCGAGGCGCTGCCGACGCGCGATCTGCCCGCCGACGACGCGCAACTGTTCGCCTTCGCCTCGCACGCCGATCCGGCGCTCGCGGTGCTGGCGGCCGAGCTCGCCGGGCGCGAGGACGCGCTCGAACTCGCGCGCCGGCGCTTCCTGCCCGACTTCTCGCCCATGGCCTCGATCACGGGCGATTCCACGCAGTCGCTGGGCCTGGGCATCGGCCTGCCGATCGCGCTGCCCGGCCTGCGCGCCGGCCTCGAGGAAGCGCGCGCGTCGATCGCGGCGATCATGGCGCAGCAGCGCGGCCGCAAGCTCGACACGGCGGCCGAATTGACCGCGGAGCTGCTCGGTTTCCGCGAGGCCGAGCGCACGCTCGACTGCTGCGAGAACCTGATCGAGCCGCTGGCGCAGCGCCTCGCGGCGAGCGCCGAGTCGAGCTACGCCGCGGGCAGCCTGCCGCAGCGCGACTGGCTCGAGAGCCTCGCGATGGTGAGCCGGGCGCGCATCGCCGTCGCGGAGGCGCGCGCCGTGCGCGAAATCGCGCTCGCGCGCATCGAGGCGCTGCTCGGTGGGGATCTCGCCGCGGTGAACGAACAGGAGTCTCCTCATGAGTGAATCGCACAAGGGCATCTCCCCCACTCTCGCCATCCTCGCCTGCGCGCTGACGCTCGCGCTCGGCTGGTGGATGGGACACACACCGAGCGCGAGCACAGCGGTCCAGACGCAGACCACCAAGCAGCTGTGGACCTGCGGCATGCACCCGCAGGTGATCCAGGACGAGCCCGGGCTGTGCCCGATCTGCCACATGCCGCTCACGCCGCTCTCGGTGGGCGATTCGAGCAGCGCGCAGGTGCTGACGATCGACCCGGTCGTGGTGCAGAACATGGGTGTGCGCATCGAGAAGGTGCGCCGCGCGCCGCTGGTGAAGAGCGCGCGCTTCGCCGGAAACGTGCTCGAACCCGAGAGCGCGCGGCGTGAAATCGTCGTGCGCGTGGCGGGCTGGATCCGCGCGCTCGAGGCGGACACGACCGGCATGGACCTCGCCGCGGGCGCGCCGCTGTTCGAACTCGACAGCCCGGATCTCACGGCCGCGATCGAGGAACTGCTCGCCGCCGCGCGCTCGAAGACCGAGTCGCGCTCCGAGCTCGCACGTCAGGCGGCGCTGAGCGTGCACACGGCGGCACGCCGGCGCCTGGTCTCGCTGGGCCTGGACGAGGCGCAGATCGACCAGTACGAAGCGGCCGGTGTCGCCCCCGCGACCGTGCGCTTCACGACCAGCGCCGCCGCGCACCTGCTCCAGCTCGACGCGCGACTGGGCATGCGCGTCGAACCGGGGATGAGCCTGATGACGCTCTCGGATCGGCAGCGGATGTGGATCGACTTCGCGGTGCCCGAAGGCGACCTCGCCTGGCTCGAGGTGGGCAGCCGCGCGAGCGTGCACATCGCAGCACTCGGAACCAACGTGCTCGAGGGGGCCGTGACGCTGATCCTGCCGCACCTGGACATGACCACGCGCACCGCCCGCGCACGCATCGAGGTCGAGAACCCGATGCTGCAGCTGCGCGAGGGCATGTCGGCCGAGGTCAGCGCCAGCGCGCGCATCGAGGAGGCCGCGCTGGTCGTCCCGCGCGAGGCCGTGATCGACACCGGTCCGCGCCAGGTGGCGTTCGTCGCGCTCGGCGCGGGCCACTTCGAGGCGCGCGACCTCGAGCTCGGCCAGGCCGGGGACGGCGGCGTGGTGGCCGTGCACTCGGGGCTCGCCGAGGGCGAAGAGGTCGTCGTCAGCGGACAGTTCCTGCTGGATGCCGAAAGCCGCATCCGCGAGGCGATCCGGCGCCACCTCTGGGGCGAGAAGCCCTCGGGCTCGGGCAACGCGCGCGAGGAGCATCCGGCCAAACCCGCGCTCGAGGGTGCGCAGCAGGAGCGCACCGACGAGTTCTTCCGGCGCTACCTCGAGCTCGCCGAGCGCTTGGGCGGGAACGCGGTCGAGGCCGAGAAACTCGACCTCGCGCCGTTCGTGCAGGCCGCCGACGCGCTGGCGGGCGCGGGCCAGGGCGAGAGCGAGAGCGAGCCGCTGGCGCAGTCGATCCGTCTCAAAGCCGAGGGACTCGCGAAGCTGCAGGACGTCGAGCGCCGGCGCGCCTTCGCCGCGCTCTCCGACCTCGTCATCCGCCTCGCCCAGCGCCAGCCGCCCTCGCACGCGGTTTCGCCACGGCTCTACATCGCGCGCTGCACGATGGCGCCCGGCAGCTGGCTGCAGCGCACCGAATCGATCGCCAACCCCTTCTACGCCGACCGCATGAAGACCTGCGGCGAGATCGTGGGCTCGATCGAGTCCGCGACGGAGCGCTGAGCCCGTGATCGCACGCATCATCGAGTGGTCGGTCAAGAACCGCGCGCTGGTCCTGATGCTGACGCTCTTGTGCACGGCCTTCGGGGTCGTGGCGGCGCGCAACATCCGCCTGGACGCGATCCCGGACCTTTCCGACGTGCAGGTGATCGTCACCACAGAATACCCGGGCCAGAACCCGCAGGTGGTGGACGACCAGGTCACGCTGCCGCTTTCGACAGCGCTGCTCTCGGTGCCGGGTGCCTCGACCGTGCGCGGCTTCAGCATGTTCGAGCAGAGCTTCGTGTACGTCATCTTCGAGGACGGCACGGATCTGTACTGGGCGCGCAGCCGCGTGCTCGAGACGCTCTCCTCCGCGCGCGACCGGCTGCCGGCGAGCGTGCAGCCCAAGCTCGGCCCGGACGCGACCGGCGTGGGCTGGGTCTACCAGTACGCGCTCTACCCGGGCTGGTTCTCACCCGACTATCCGCAGGGATTGTGGCGCGACGAAGAGCAGCAGCGCTGGTACGGCAAGCCCGAGGACGCGCCCGCGGAGCGGCGCGCGCAGCTCGTGCGCGTGCGCGCCTTCGAGGAACCCGGCCAGTGCCCGATCACGGGCAAGGCGCTCGTCTCCTCGGGCCAGGACCTCGCTTCGCTGCGCAGCCTGCAGGACTGGTACCTGCGCTTCCCGCTCGCCGCGGTGCCGGGCGTCGCGGAGGTGGCGCCCATCGGCGGCTTCGTGCGCCAGTACCAGGTCGTGCTCGATCCCGAGCGGCTGCGCAGCTTCGGGATCCCACTCAACGACGTGGTCATGGGCGTCGAGCGTTCCAACCAGGACATCGGCGGCTCCGTCGTCGAGCGCTCCGAAACGGAGTTCATGGTGCGCTCGCGCGGCTACGTGCAGGGTGTCGCGGATCTCGAGCGCGTGGTCGTCGGCCGCGGGGCGGGAGACGTGCCGGTGCTGCTGCGCGATGTCGGCCGGGTCGAGATCGGCGGCGAGTCGCGCCGCGGCGTCTCCGAGCTCGACGGGCGCGGCGAAGCCGTGGGCGGCGTGATCGTGGCACGCTTCGGCGAGAACGCAGCCAAGGTGATCCGCGACGCCAAGGCGCGCATCTACGAGCTCGAGTCGGGGCTGCCGCCGGGGGTATTCGTCAAGCCGACCTACGACCGTTCGGCACTGATCGACCGCGCGGTGGGCACGCTCAAAGAGGCGCTGCTCGAGGAGCTGCTCGTCACGGCGCTGATCTGCATCGCCTTCCTGCTGCACTTCCGCAGCGCCTTCGTGGCCCTGGTGGTGCTGCCGATCGGATTGCTCGTCTCGGTGCTCCTGATGCAGCAGTTCGGCATCAACGCCAACATCATGAGCCTGGGCGGTCTCGCGCTCGCGATCGGCGTGATGGTCGATTCCGGGATCGTGATGATCGAGAACGCGCACCGGCACCTCGAACTCGAGCGCGAACGCGTCGACGAGGGCGGCAGCGCGCGACCGCAGGTCGAGATCGTGCTCGAGGCGGCCAAGGAGGTCGGGCCGAGCTTGTTCTTCTCCCTGCTCGTGATCACGGTCGCCTTCCTGCCCATCTTCGTGCTCGGCGACCAGTCCGGGCGCATGTTCAAGCCGCTGGCCTTCACCAAGACCTTCGCCATGGCAGCGGGTGCGGTCCTGGGCATCACCGTCATCCCCGTGCTGATGGTTTTCTTCGTGCGCGGCAAGATCCCGCGCGAGGACTCGAACCCGCTCAACCGCTGGACGATGCGCCTGTACGAGCCCTTCTTCCACGCGGTGCTGCGCCATCCCTGGCTGACGCTCGTGACGGTGATCGCGCTGGGCGCCTCGGCCTTCTATCCGGCGCAGCACCTGGGCTCGGAGTTCATGCCCGCGCTCGACGAGGGCGACCTGCTCTACATGCCCACGACCGAACCCTCGATCAGCGTGGGCAAGGCGCAGGAGCTGCTGCAGCAGACCGACAAGCTGATCCGCACCGCGCCCGAGGTGAAGAGCGTGCACGGCAAGATCGGCCGTGCCGACAGCGCCACCGATCCCGCACCGCTCTCGATGCTCGAGACCGTGGTGCAGCTCGAGACCGATCAGGCCAAGTGGCGCACGCGCAGCCTCGCGCGCTTCTACGACGGCTGGCCGAAATGGCTCGCCTGGCCCTTCGAGCACAGCTTTTGGCCGGCTGCGCGGCGCATCACGACGCAGGAGCTCGTCTACGGCTGGACTGATCCCGACGGGACGCTGCACCAGGGGCTCAACACGCTGGTCAGCTTCCCAGGCCTGGCCAACGCCTGGCTGCACCCGATCGACACGCGCATCACGATGCTCTCGACCGGCATCAAGACGCCGGTCGGCGTCAAGCTCTTCGGGCCGGATCTCGCGCAGCTCGACCAGCTCGCCGGACGCGTCACCTCGATCCTCGGCCAGGTGCACGGCACGACCAGCGCCTACGCCGAGCCCATCTTCGGCGGCCACTACCTCGACTTCGACATCGACCGCGAGATCGCGGCGCGCTACGGCCTCACGACGGGCGACGTGCAGGACGTGATCCAGACCGCGATCGGCGGCATGAACGTCTCCACCACCGTGCAGGGCATCGAGCGCTACCCGATCAACGTGCGCTTCGCGCGTGAACTGCGCGACGAGCCCGAACAGCTCGCGCGCGTGCTCGTGCCCACGCGCACCCTCGCGCAGATCCCGCTCGGGACGGTGGCGAAGATCGTGCGCCGCGAGGGCGCGCCGATGGTGCGCAACGAGGACGGCCAGCACACGGCCTGGATCTTCGTCGACGTCTCCGGCCGCGACATCGGCGGCTGGCTGGCGGACGCCAAGGCACGCGTCGAGCGCGAGGTCGAGCTGCCGCAGGGCTACTCGATCAACTGGGCCGGCCAGTTCCAGCAACTCGAGAAGGCCAACCAGCGCCTGCTGCTGGTGCTGCCCGTGACGCTGGCGCTGATCGTTCTGCTGCTCTACCTCGCGAACAAGAGCTGGTTCCGCGTCGCGGTGATCCTGCTCGCGGTGCCCTTCAGCCTGATCGGCGCCTTCTGGTTCTTGTGGCTGCTCGACTACCACATGAGCGTCGCGGTGTGGGTCGGGATCATCGCGCTGCTGGGCATCGACGCCGAGACGGGACAGATGATGCTGCTCTACCTCGACACGAGCTTCGAGCGCTGGAAGAAGCTCGGCCGCATGAGCACGCACGAGCACCTGCTCGGGGCGATCCACGAAGGCGCCGTCAAGCGCATCCGGCCCAAGACGATGACGGTCGCGACCGACATGCTCGGGCTGCTGCCCCTCTTGTGGGCCACGGGAACCGGCGCCGAGCTCACGCGCCGCCTGGTGGCGCCGCTCGTGGGCGGGATCTCGGTCAGCTTCGCGATGGAACTGCTCGTCTATCCGGTGATCTTCTATCTGTGGAAGCGCCGCGAGATTCGCGGGTAAGCTCTGCGGCGCATGCACGCCGCCCTCCTCGTCCTCGCACTCCTCGCCCCGCTCACCGCACAGGATCCCGACGAGCGCGCACCCGCCGAGCGCGGCTGGGCGCTCACGAACGAGTCGGGCCCGCTGCACTGGACCTCGCACGCCAGCCAGGCGGCCTTCGTGCTCGACGCGGGCGAGTCGCTCGACCCGCGCTCGGGTGCGGGCATGGGCGCCGCGACCTGGGACGGCGTGCTCGAACTGCAGCGCCTGGGCCTGTACTCCTTCGACGCGCTGGCCGAGGGCGGGCGCGCGACGCTCGAGTTCCTCGACCCCTCCGGCCACACGCTCGAGCAGCCGATCGACGGCAAGCCGGGCAGCGTGCGCGTGCGCCTGCGCTTCGTGCCCGCCGGCGGCGCCGCGCGCATGCAGCTGCGCTGGAAGCTCGAGCGCTCGCCGCAGGGCGATTTCGACTGGCAGCCGGTGCCCGCGCGCAGCGTGGGCGTACCGAGCGAGTTCGAGTCCGCCGTGCGCGAGGGCGAACTCGCGCTGCACGGCCGCGTGCTGCTCGAACAGAAGGGCTGCACGAACTGCCACCTGCCCTCGGACGCGATGCTCGGCTCGGTCGGCGAGCGCCGCGCGCCGCGTCTTGCGAATGGGGACTCTTTCGGCAGTGCCTGGCTCGCGCGCTGGATCGCCGACCCCTCTGCGCTGCGTCCGCACGCCGACATGCCCAAGCTGCCGCTCTCCGAGAACGACGCGCGCGAGATCGCCGAGTGGCTCGCGCAGCGCGGCGCGCAGGCCAGCACGCTCGCGAGCGAGCCCGCCGTGCTCGCGCAAGGGCGCGCGCTCTACCACCGCTTGGGTTGCAGCGCCTGCCACGGCGCGCTCGAGACGCCGGCCGCGGTGCTCGCCAACGAGTTCCTCGCGCACACACTGCCGCAGGAGCCGCCGCCGCTCCCGCTGGGCGATCTCGCGGGCAAGTGGCAGGCCAAGGCGCTCACCGAGTTCCTGCGCGACCCGCGCGCGCAGAATCCCGACGCGCGCATGCCCTCCTTCGAGCTCACGCAGGCCGACAGCGACCTGCTCGCGACCTACCTGCTGGCGCACTTCGGCGCCGCGCCCGCGGCTCCCGCCTCGAAACTCGGCGTGCCGGCCGCGATCGCGGTCTGCAGCACCTGCCACGAGGTCGGGGGCGTCGAGAAGCACCCGCTCTCGAACAAGTCGCTGGCCGAGCTCGACCCTGCGCGCGGCTGCCTCGACGAGCACGACACGCACACGCCACGCTACGCGCTCTCGGACGAGGAGCGCGCGGCGCTGCGCCTGGGTCTCGCGGCGACCAAGCTCGCCAGCGGAGCCTCCGCGCCGCTCGACGCCGCCGACCGCACCTTCCGCCGCCTGCGCTGCGCTGCGTGCCACTCGCGCGAGGGCCGCGGCGGCGTGCAAGAGGAGCTGCGCGCGTACTTCGTCGCCGGCGACGAGCGCACCGACATCGGCGACGAGGGCCGCATCCCGCCCGACCTCTCGGGCGTGGGCTTCAAGCTCTCGACGAACTGGCTCACGCAGGTGCTGCTGCACGCGGGCCGCGCGCGGCCCTACCTCGCCTCGCGCATGCCGCAGTTCGGCGAAGCGGCGCTCGGCACGCTCGCGCGCGATCTCGCACGGCGCGAGGGCGTCGTGCCCGAGAGCGACGCCACCGAGCCCGTCGCGGACGACGCGAAGGTGCAAGCCGGACGCGCGCTGATGGGCCGCGGCGCGCACGGCTGCATCAGCTGCCACCTCTTCAAGGACGCGCCCGCGGGCGGCTCGCCCGGCCCGCGTTTGGACCAGTTCGCGCAGCGCCTGCGCTATGAGTGGTACCGCGTCTACATGCCCGACCCGGTGCGCTTCAAGCCAGGCACGCGCATGCCCGCCTTCCAGACCAAGGGCGCGAGCGCCGTGAAGAACATCCTCGGCGGCGACTTCCGCGCGCAGAGCGACGCGATGTGGTGCTACTTCGCGCTGGGCAGCTCGATGCCGCCGCCGCCCGACCTCGACCTGGGCAAGCGCGGGCTCGAGATCGCGGTCGGCGAGCGGCCGGTCGTGCTGCGCGCGTTCCTCGCCGACGTCGGTGCGCGCGCGATCGCGGTCGGCATGCCGAGCGGGCTGCACTTCGCCTTCGACGCCGCCGGCGTGCGCCTCGCGGACGCCTGGACGGGCGCTTTCCTCGACGCGAGCGGCGCCTGGGCCGGACGCGGAGGCAACGAGCTCGGCGGCCTGGGCGAGCGCGTGTGGAGCGCGCCGCCGGGCCCGCTGCTCGCGCTCAAGGAGCCGGACGCGCCCGCGCCGCACTTCGAAGGCTACGAGCTCGATCGCGACGGCCTGCCGACCTTCCTGTGGTCGCTCGGCGCGGTCGAAGTGCGCGAGACGATCCGCACCACGCTCGTGCCGCGGCCCACGCTGAAGCGCGAGATCCGCGCCAGCGGGCTCAAGCCGGGCAGCGCGCTGCTGGTCAACACGGGACGCGGCATCACCCCGATGGAGCTCGTCGGCGCGCACCTCGCGCGCCGCACAGGCGAGCTCGGCACGCTCGAAGTCATCGCGCCCGAGGTCTCGTTCACCCTGGAGGTCAACCCGTGATCGCTCTCGCCCTGCTGCTCCTCGGCTCCCCCACCGACCAGATCTCCGGCAAGCCCTACGAACGCCTCGCCACGCGCGAGGCGACCGAACTGCACATGCGCGAGCTCTTGCAGCCCGCGCGCGCGAAGGTCGGCGCGGGCTTCGTGCTGGCCCCCTTCCCCTACGCGGGCTTCGGCAAGAACGAGCTCGCACGGCCCGAGGCGGTCGAACTCGAGCTCTCGAAGATGAACGCGGGTGGCCCGGGGCCGGACCTCGCGCAGAGCTACACCGGGAAGAACGGCGCGAGCGCGAAGTGGCGCAGCGTCGGCGCGGTCGCGGACACGAAGGTCGACTTCAAGGTCTTCCACGACGCGGCGCTCGACAACGACGTCTTCGGCTACCTCTACTTCCCGATCGAGTGCACCGAAGCGGGCACGTACGAGTTCGACTGCGGCAGCGACGACGGCCTGCGCCTGTGGGTCAACGGCAAGATCATCGCCGACCACGACGTGCCGCGCTCGCTCGACCCGCACGACGAGCACCTGCGCCTCGAGCTCCAAAAGGGCACGAACCACGTGCTCGCCAAGGTCGGCCAGGGCAACGGCGAGTGGGAATTCCAGCTGCTCTCGCACGGCGCGCTGCCGCCCGAGCAGGACGCGCAGCTGGAGTACTACCTCGAGCGCGATTTCCCGGCCTACGAGAGCCGCGCGCACTACCGCGCGATCACGATCCCCGTGCCGCAGGACATCGTGCTCGAATGCGGCGGCCTGGACTTCCTGCCCGACGGTCGGCCGATCGTGTGCACGCGCCGCGGCGACGTGTACGCGGTGGGCCAGGCCTACGAGGAGCCTCCCGCGCACGCGAAGTTCGAGCGCTTCGCGAGCGGGTTGCACGAGGCGCTGGGTCTGGCGGTGCGCAAGGAGGCCGGCGGCGCATCCGTCTACTGCGTGCAGCGCGGCGAGCTCACGCGTCTGCGCGATCGCGACGGCGACGGCGCGGCGGACCTGTACCAGAGCTTCTGCAACGACTGGGGCGTCTCCGGCAATTACCACGAGTTCGCCTTCGGCCCCAAGTTCGACGCGCAGGGCAACGCCTGGGTCACGCTCAACGTCGGTTTCTGCGGCAGCCTCGGAAAATCGATCGCGCCCTACCGCGGCTGGGCGCTCAAGATCACGCCCAAGGGCGAAATGATCCCCGTCTGCGACGGGCTGCGCTCGCCCAACGGCATCGGCGTGCTGCTCGACGGCACGGTGCTCTACGCCGACAACCAGGGCGACTACGTCGCAACCAACAAGCTCGCCGAGCTGCGGCCGGGCTCGTGGCACGGACACCCCGCGTCGCTGCGCTGGCGCACCGATCTTGCGAGCCCGGGCGAGCGCCCGCCGCGCATGCACGCCGCGATCCTGTTCCCCTATCAGAAGCTCGGCCAGTCGGTGGCCGACATCGCGGTCGACACGACCGGCGGCAAGTTCGGTCCCTTCGCGGGCCAGGTCTTCTGCGGCGACCAGATGCAGTGCTCGGTCGAGCGCGTCTTCCTCGAGAAGATCGAGGGCGACTACCAGGGCGCGTGCTTCGCCTTCGTCGAAGGCCTCGACTCGGGCGTCAACCGCGTCGCCTTCGCGCCCGACGGCTCGATGTTCGTCGGCGAGACCGACCGCGGCTGGGGCTCGACCGGCAACCGCAGCCAGGGTCTGGAGCGCATCGTCTACACCGGCAAGCTGCCCTTCGAGATGCTCGCGATGCGCGCGAAGCCCGACGGCTTCGAGCTCGAGTTCACCAGCGACGTGGACGCGAAGAGCGCTGCGGATCCGGCGAGCTACCGCCTCGCGCGCTTCACCTACGAGTACCACGCCGACTACGGCGCGCCCGAGGCGAACACCACGCAGGTCACGCCGCGCAGGATCGAGCTCGTCGGCAAGCGCAAGGTCAAGCTCACGCTGCGCGACGAGGACCTGGTCGAGGACTACGTCTACGAGCTCAGCGCCGCCGGCCTGCGCGCGGCGGCCGAGCCCGAGCGCGCGCTGCTGCACGACCAGGCCTGGTACACGCTGGCGAACGTGCCCGGTCGCGCGGCGCAGCGCGCGGCGGCGAAGCTCCCGCGCGTGCTCTTCTTGACGCATTCGGCCGGCTTCGTGCACGATGTCGTCAAGCGCCCCGACCCCTTCGTGCTCTCGCTGGCCGAGGAGAAGTTCACGGAGATGAGCAAGGGCGTCTTCGAGGTCGAGTGCACGCAGGACTGCTCGGCGATCAACGCCGCGAACCTCGCGCGCTTCGACGCCGTGATGTTCTACACGACCGGCGAATTGCCGATCCCCGACGCGCAGCGCGCGGAGCTGATGGACTGGATCGAGAAGGGCCACGCCTTCGTCGGCGTGCACTGCGCGACCGACACGCTCTACCAGTACGCGCCCTACCAGGCGATGGTCGGCGGCGCCTTCGACGGCCACCCCTGGCACGAGAAGGTCGGCATCCGCGTGCTCGACCCCGACACGGCCGCGACCGCGCACCTGGGCGCGCGCTGGGAGCTCTCCGACGAGATCTACCAGTTCAAGAACTTCGTGCGCGAGCCGCTGCGGCTGCTGCTCGCGCTCGATGACAGCTCGATCGACGCCTCGAAGGGCAACCAGGGCGCCGACGGGCTCTACGCCAACTCGTGGATGCGCGAGTGGGGCGAAGGCCGCGTGTTCTACACCGCGCTCGGCCACGAGCCGGCGCTGTGGAAGGACGAGCGCTTCCGCAAGCACCTGCTCGGCGGCCTGGACTGGGCCATCCACGGCCCCGATCTGCCCGCGCCGGTTCCGCCCGGCGCGCAAGTGTTCTTCGACGGCCGCTCGCTCGAGGCTTGGCGCAAGCGTGACGGCGACGCGCCCGCGGAGTGGAAGCTCTCCGAGGACTTCATGGAATCGAAGCCCGGCTCGGGCGACATCCAGACGCGCGCCGATCTCGGCTCGGGCTGGCTGCACGTCGAGTTCATGGTGCCCAAGGAAGGCCCCGAGCACGAGGGCCAGGAGCGCGGCAACAGCGGCGTGTACGTCGAGGGCCGCTACGAGGTGCAGGTGCTCGATTCGTACGGCTTGAAGAGCGGCGACGGCGACTGCGGCGCGATCTACGGCAAGAGCGCGCCGAGCACGAACGCCTGCAGAAAGCCCATGCGCTGGCAGACCTACGACATCCGCTTCCGCTCGCCCAAGTTCGGCGCCGACGGCAAGAAGAGCGCCGACGCGCGCTTCACCGTCTGGCACAACGGCATCGAGATCCAGCACGACGTGGACATCGACGGTGTCACCGGCAGCGCGATTTCGGGCGAGGAGGCGGACGCGGGGCCGCTGCTCTTGCAGGACCACGGCCACCTCGTGCGCTACCGCAACATCTGGTTCGTGCCGGACGCGAAGTAGTCAGAAAGCGCTGTCGAGCAGAACCAGCGCAACCGGGTTGCTCCAGCGGCGCGGGCCGGTGGGAAGCGTCACGAGCACCTGCAGGTACAGGATCTGGGACTCGATCCCCGGGCCGAGGTCGCCGATCGGCCAGCTCGCCTGCAGGTGACCCTGCGCATCGGTCGTACCCAGGCCGAAGCTCAGGTGCGCGCCGACCATGTCCACCATCCGCACGCCGCGGGGCAGGTCCAGCTGAAACGGAGTGTAGCCGCTCACGATCAGTGTGGCGGTCGCCCCGGGAGCGGAGTCGACCGAGATCCCGACCGATGAGTTCTCGCGCATGGGATTGAGCCCGAGCGCCAACGTCGGGCTGTCCCCGGGCAAGTTCACCGGATAGTCGTCGTAGTTTGCCGCGAGAGCGAGGCCGGGAGTTCCGGAATCTCCGCTGCAGCAGCAGCTGAATCCGCAACCGCAAGTGCCATAGCCCCCATACCCGAACTGGCCTGGAAGCGAGGTACTCCCGAGCGTCCACAGCGAATGCGCGCCCGTCATCAGATCGAGGCAGTGGCCGCCGTTGCCTCCCGAGCACCAAAGCGTGTAGGTGGTATTGCCCGAACACCCGTCTGCCCCGTTGGTCCCGACACCGCCGATCAGGAGCGTAGCCCCGACCCACAGGAACCCGTTCATCGCGCTGCGCACCGCGCACCCGCCGTTGCCTCCGATGCATGCGGGGTAGTTCGACCAGAGCGGCACGGCCGCTGGGCCGCCGTGCAGGTCGCATTCGTAGATCGCGATCGCGTGCCCGTTCGCGACAAGGCCCTCTCCCGAGTTCGGCCAGGCGCTGCCGCCGAAGGAGTGCACACCGGCGAGCGCCACGTCTTCAGCCTCTTCGACGCGCACACCCGGCTTCCCGGCGGCTCCCTGCGCGATGCACTCCTGCACGCGCACGGCACCGGCATCGTTCCTGATTGAGAATCCGGGCCCATCGTTCGCGGCGGTGCTCAGCGCGCCAAAGACCTGCAGCCCGTGCAACAGCGCGGTGCCCCCCGCGGCGAGGTTGCGCACCTGCACCGTGCCGGCGATCTGCACGGTCGCGCTCACGTCGCCCACCACCGCAACGGACTGGTTGGCCACGGCGAATCTTCTGTAGGAGCCACTCTTCACGAGCAGCACGTCGCCCGGCGAGGCATTCTGCAGCGCCGTCGTGATCTGCGTGTACGCACCTCCCCCGCCGGCATCGACGACGAGCACGTGGCCTTGCGAGAGGGCAGCAGGAGCGAGCAGCGCGAGCACGACGATTGTTTTCATGCGAACCTCCGGGAATGCCATAGGTTCGCTCCGGTCCGACCTGGACGCAAGGGCCCGCAACCGCAGGCAAACCCTCAGCTTTCGGCCGCGACGGGCTCCATCCGGAACCAGGTCGAGCTGTGCAACTCGCGCGCGAGGGTCGACTCGAGCAGCTCGCGCGCGTGATCGGCGCGCACGTTGCCCGCGGGCACGACTCCGATCCGGCCCGCGGCGTGCTGCACGAGCTCGCGCAGCTTCTCGCGCCCGCTCCAGGCATCCGCCAACCCGCCCGAACTCAGCACGCGCTCGATCTTGAGCTCGATCAGCGCGTCCAGGCTCTTCAGCGGATCGTGCGCGTGGTCGAAGGCGCGGTGAAAGGTCACCTGCATCGGCCGTGCGGCGAGCACCAGCTCGCGCGTGCGATCGACATCGATCTTGTGGTGGCGCGTGAGCAGGCCGAAAACCACTCCCGGCACGTGCATCCCGCGCAATTCGTCCACCTCGCGCAGCATGCGGCGGAACTCCTCGTCGTCGTGCACGAAGTTGCCCGGCCGCGGGCGCACCATCACGTACAGCGGCAGCTTCGAGGCCTCGAGCGCCTCGTCGAGCAGCTCGTCGGTCGGGCTCAAGCCGTCGAGATCCAGGCGCGAGCACAGCTCGAAACGTTGTGCGCCCCCCTGCTGCGCGGCGCGCAGTTTCTCGATCGTGTCGACACACACCTCGAGCAACGGCATGGGTGAAAGCCTAGCGTCTCGCCGCGCGGGCCGGTATTCGCACCCTTCACCGGCGCCTGCCGCGGGGATAGAGTCCCTCTCCCCCCCATGACCCATTTCAGCTGGCCCATCGACGGCTCGATCGTCGGCTTCTACCTGCTGCTGACGATGATCGCGGGCCTCGCGGTGCGCAAGTACGTCGGCAAGGTCGAGGACTTCCTCGTCGCGGGTCGTGAGATGAACGTCTATCTGGGCGTCGCGTCGCTGGCGGCGACCGAGTTCGGGATCATCACCTGCATGTACACGGCGCAGGCCGGGTACAAGCACGGCTCGCGGGTGTGACCGGCGGCCTCGCGCAGGCCGTGGCGATGCTCGTGATCGGCTGGACGGGTTTCTGCATCCGGCCGCTGCGCGAGTCGGGCGTGATGACGCTGCCCGAGCTCTTCGAGCGCCAGTTCGGGCCGCGCGTGCGCTGGGCCGCGGGTGTGGTGATCGTGCTCGGCGGGCTGCTCAACATGGGCGTCTTCCTGCGCGTGGGCGGCGAGTTCCTGGTGCTCGTCACCGGCTTCGACGCGGGAGCGCTCGAGCTCGTGATGACCGTGCTGCTGCTCGCCGTCGCGGCGTACACGATCCTGGGCGGGATGCTCTCGGTGCTGATCACGGACTTCCTGCAGTTCGTGGTGATGAGCCTGGGGCTGATCGCGGTCACGGTGCTGGTGCTCTCGCGCGTGGGCTTCGGGACGATCGTCGAGACGGTCGAGCAGCACTTCGGCGCGGGCGGGTTCAACCCCTTCGCGAGCGGCGAGCTCGGACCGGCCTACGTCGTCTTCCAGGTGCTCCTGAACGGCGCGGCCACGCTGACCTGGATGGCGGTGATCGCGCGCGTGCTCGCGGCCAAGGACGCGCGCACCGCGGGCCGCATCTACACGCGCACGAGCTTCTTCTTCGTGTGCCGCTTCCT
>JADJLZ010000022.1 GCA_016709875.1 Planctomycetota bacterium
CTCCACTGCAGCGACTTGATCGATGCTTACGACATATGCTGCATTGTCCGTATGGATGCCCAGAGTGTCACATCGTTGCCAGCGACGTCGGCATCAAGAACAGTCGAGGTGAACGACCCTCGCCGTTCGGCCAACTGCATTCGCCCAGGTACGGCGGAGTTGCTCGGATCGCTATGGCCCCAGAAGCCGCCGTAGAGCCGGGCAGCTTGAAACTGGTATTGAACCCTGCCACAAGGTCTGTTGGCACATAGCGGCCTTCACTGCAGCCCACAGCTCGCCTGTCGGAGAAGTGCACTTGCGATCGCATTGTCAAGCGAAGGCGTTGCATTGACCCAACTCGATCCGTCGGCGGAGTCCTCCAGGTGCGACGTTCGCGTCGACGAACACAGGAACAAGCGTCGGATTCTGCGGCTGAGCTCGAAGCGAGATCGGAAACGGCCCGGTGAGTCACGAGCGTCGAAAGTACGGCCAGCGCAAAGGCGCATTGGGTTTCGCGCGCTTGACGGCGCCAAGTTTACATGGGTTTCTCCTCTCCCGTGCGAGGCCATTGGGGGCCGGAAGTCGACCTCCGCCTATCCCGTGCCCCCTCACAAGCCATGTCAAGGATATTCTTGGAAGCAGTCACTTTTCTGACTTGATGGAATACCCACGAGTTCGGGGCTCGGGTACGCCCTTAAGGGGACGCCGCTGAAGGTCTCGCCCGCTTTTTCCCCTCCATCCGAGTACTTCCCATGACGACAACCCCTGACAGGACCCAGCTTCTGCAGGCTGGCAGCCAAATCCCGCCGCGCAATCGGGCGCGCGTTCGCGGCAACCGTCCTCGCCGTCGGTGCGCATGCGCAAGTCACCAGGCTGCCCCGTGAACCTCGGGCCTGGCACGAGCCAATTCAGACTGGGGTGCCCGGATCTCGCTGCAGAGGTGCCATGTCTCTGCCGATGGCGGCGATGCGTGGTGTTCCGCAGCTTCGCTCTGGATCTCGTCCCCGGCGACACCAACGCGGCCTGGGACATCTTCGTACCGAGATCGGGAGACCCAGACCATCGAACGAGTGAGCGTCGACTCCAACGGAGCACGGGCGAACGGCGACGGCAGGCAGTTCGGATTTTCGATCAGCGCGAATGGGCGCCACCGTGGTCTTCTTCTCGACCGCGACCAAGCCTCGTCCTGGGTGGAACGAACGGCGTGAGCCGGATCTTTCTGCATGACCGATCGACGGGCGACCGAACTCATCAGCCGGAGTTCGACGGGTGCGCAGGGCAATGCCGGAGCAAGTACCCGTCGGTCTCCATTGTTGGCCGCTTCGTCGGATTCGGCAACGATGCAAGCAATCTCGTCGCCAACGACACCAATGGGTTTACCGATGTGTTCATTCGAGATCGGCCGGGGTCGACAGCAGAATGCGCAAGCGTCGCCCAGGCGCAGTTCAAAGCAAACGATTGGAGTGATGGGCCGAGCCTGTCCGCCGACGGCCACTATTTAGGTTTCTCGAGCGAAGATTGCCAGCAACCTTGTGCCCAGGGACACGAACGGGCAGTCGGATTTCGTTTGTTCGCGACCTCGTGAATCCGGACGACGGATCGAGTCAGTGTCGGTGGCGGTCTGCAACGAGAAACGCCAGCTCGGGCGGTTGCGTCGCCGTCGGCCAACGGGCGGTTCGTCGCGTTCGTGAGCGAGGCGACGAACCCCGTCCCTGGCGACACGAACAACCGCTGGGACGGGCGTGTTCGTGCGCGACCGCCAAACCGGCACGACGGAACGCGCCAGCGCGGCGTCCGGTGGAGCGCAGAGTTTCGGGGACCCCGGCAGTACTCGATCTCCGCTAACGGCCGGTTCGTGGCTTTCGCAAGCGACGCCCTGGACCTCGTCTGACCGATCAGCGGCGGTCTGAACGTCTTCGTCCAGGACCGCCGCAACGACACCACCGAACTCGCGAGCTCTCTCGACCTCAGGTGGGCTCAGCGTAACATCTCGGAGGTCCCCTCGATCTCCGCCAACGGCCGTTTCGTGGTCTTCCGCAGCAACGCGAGCAACCTCGTGCCGAACGACACGAACGGGGCGATGGACATCCTCCTGCACGACCGCGACTCGACCGGCTTCGTGAGCGTGTGCGCCCCGGGCGACGGCAATGTCGTCGCCTGCCCCTGCGGCAATCCTCCCTGGGCGCGCGAGCCGCGGCTGCGACAACTCCGCCGGAACAGGCGGCGCCGCGCTCCGCGCAGGGCATCGCCTACCTCTCGCTCGACAGCCTGGTCTTCACGACCACCGGCGAGCGCCCCACGGCCACGAGCGTGCTCCTACAGGGCGATGCCCTCGTGCCGGAACGGCGCGGTCTTCGGCCAGGAATCCGCTGTAGCCGGCGGCACGCTCAAGCGCTTATACGTGAAGCTCGCCGCGGGCGGCAGCATCCGCGCACCCGACCTCGCAGCGGGCGACGCGACCGTCGCACGGCGCTCCTTGCAGCTCGGCCTGCCGATCCAGCCGGGCCGCACCTACGTCTACCAGGTCTTCTACCGCGACCCGCTCGTCCTCGGCGCGTGCCCTTCCTCGAGCACCTTCAACGCGACGCAGGCCGGGACGATCTCGTGGTGGCCGTAGGCCGCCGCGCCGCCCCTCACGGCTGCGCCGCGAGTTCCTCGTCCACCCTCTGAGCGAGCTTGCGCCACTTCGGCTTGGGCTCCGCGAGCAGGCGCTTGGCCTCCGTCAGCTTCTCGCGCGCGCCTTCGAAATCGTGCTCGATCCGCGCTTCGGGTCGGCCGAGGAGCCACAGGCTCTCCGCGACGTCAGGGTGCTCGGGGCCGAGCACGTCGCGCCGGTTGCGCAGGGAGCTCTCGAAAGCAGCTGGTGCAGCTCGTCGGAGTCCCCCGGGGCGCCGGACGTGTGCCACTACGGCTCCCGAGCACGCGCGCCACGTGGGCCTCTGCGGCCGGTTGGCACACGGGATGCGTGAGATTCCGCCTGGTCCATGTCAGGGGTCGTTCCGCAGGAGCGCTGCTCAACGAAGTCCACGCCTCTGCCCACGAGTTCGGGGCTCGGGTACCCTTGAGGACGCCGCTGAAGGTCTCGCCCGCATTTTCCCCTCCATCGAGTACTTCCATGACGACAACCCCTGACAGGACCCAGCTTCTGCGAGCTGGCAGCCGAGTCCCTTGCGCAATCGGGCGCGCGTTCGCGGCAACCGTCCTCGCCGTCGGTGCGCATGCGCAAGTCACCGAACGCGTGAACCTGGGGCCAGGCACGAGCCAGTCGAACTGGGGTGCACAGCTCTTGCCGCTGGGGTGTCAGGTCTCAGCCGATGGCAGGTACGTGGTGTTCCGCAGCTTCGCTCTGGATCTCGTCCCGGGCGACACCAACGCGGCCTGGGACATCTTCGTGCGAGATCGGGAGACCCAGACCATCGAACGAGTGAGCGTCGACTCCAACGGAGCACAGGCGAACGACGACAGCGGGCAGTTCGGATTTTCGATCAGCGCGGATGGGCGCTTCGTGGTCTTCTTCTCGACCGCGACCAACCTCGTCCCGGGTGGATCGAACGGCGTGGGCCAGATCTTTCTGCATGACCGATCGACGGGCACGACCGAACTCATCAGCCGGAGTTCGACGGGCGTGCAAGGCAACGCCCGGAGCTCTTCTCGTCGGTCTCCGATGATGGCCGCTTCGTCGGATTCGACAGCGACGCAAGCAACCTCGTCGCCAATGACATCAATGGGCTCACCGACGTGTTCATGCGAGACCGGCTTGAGTCAGAACGACCTCTTGTCAGCGTCGCGCCAGGCGCATCCTGGCAATAGCGTCTCGAGGACTGGGCCGAGGTCTCCGGCGGACGGCCAGTAGATAGGCTTCGCGAGCTGTGCAGCAACCTGGTCCCCGGGGACTCGAACTCGACGTTGGACGGGTTCGTTCGGGACCGCGTCACAGGATCGACGAAAATCAGTCTCTCGCAAGTGGCGTACAAAGGAAACGCTCAGCTCAGGCGTTGCGCCGCCGTCGCCCAAATGGGCCGGTTCGTCGCGTTCGTGAGTTCGGCGACGAACCTCGTCCCTGGCGACACGAACAACTGCTGGGACGTGTTCGTGCGCGACCGCCAAGCCGGCAAGACAGAACGCGCCAGCGTGGCAACCGGTGGAGCGCAGAGTCTCGGGGACCCGGCTATGCTTCGATCTCCGCTAACGGCCGATTCGTCGCTTTCGCAAGCGACGCCCCGGGACCTCGTCTGGCCCATCAGTGGCGGCCTGAACGTCTTCGTCCGCGACCGCCGCAACGACACCACCGAACTCGCAAGCCGTCTCCACCTCAGGCGGGCTCCAGCAACAACACCTCGGACGCGCCCTCGATCTCCGCCAACGGCCGTTTCGTGGTCTTCCGCAGCAACGCGAGCAACCTCGTGCCGAACGACACGAACGGGGCGATGGACATCCTCCTGCACGACCGGGACTCGACCGGCTTCGTGAGCGTGTGCGCCCCGGGCGACGGCAATGTCCTCGCCTGCCCCTGCGGCAATCCTCCCTGGGGCGCGAGCCGCGGCTGCGACAACTCCGCCGGAACAGGCGGCGCCGCGCTCTCCGCGCAGGGCATCGCCTACCTCTCGCTCGACAGCCTGGTCTTCACGACCACCGGCGAGCGCCACGGCCGCGGAGCGTGCTCCTGCGGGGCGATGCCCTCGTGCCGAATGGCGCGGTCTTCGGCCAGGGAATCCGCTGTGCCGGCGGCACGCTCAAGCGCTTGTACGTGAAGCTCGCCGCGGGCGGCAGCATCCGCGCACCCGACCTCGCAGCGGGCGACGCGACCGTCGCACGGCGCTCCTTGCAGCTCGGCCTGCCGATCCAGCCGGGCCACACCTACGTCTACCAGGTTTTCTACCGCGACCCGCTCGTCCTCGGCGCGTGCCCTTCCTCGAGCACCTTCAACGCGACGCAGGCCGGGACGATCTCGTGGTGGCCGTAGGCCGGCACTCGACTCAGCTCTCGAGCTTGCCAGCCGCGCGCTCGACCGCGCGCACGAGCTCGCCCGAGCGCAGCAGCTCGCAGGCCGTGCGGATGTCCCCCGCGAGGTAGCGATCGCGCTTCAGCGCCGGCACGAATTCGCGCAGCAGCGCGTGCGCCGCCGCCGCACCCTTGCCCGCGCGCAGCTCGCTGTGGAACTCGCGCGCCTGCGCGGCGGCGAGCCACTCGAGCGCGAGCACGTGCTCGACGTTCCCGACGATCTCGACCGCCTTGCGCGCGGCCGTCACGCCCATCGAGACGTGGTCCTCCTGGTTGGCGCTGGTCGGGATCGTGTCGACGCTCGCGGGGTGCGCGAGGACCTTGTTCTCGCTCGCGAGCGCCGCGGCCGCGACCTGCGCGATCATGAAGCCCGAGTTGAGGCCCGGCTTGGGCGTCAGGAACGCGGGCAGGTGCGAGAGGTCGGGGTTGACCAGCTGCTCGATGCGCCGCTCGGAGACGTTCGCGAGCGTCGCGAGCGCCAGGCCGAGGTAGTCGAGCACCACCGAGAGCGGCTGGCCGTGGAACTGGCCCGCGCTGACGACCTCCCCGCTCTCGGGGAACACGATCGGGTTGTCGGTGACGGCGTTGAGCTCGTTGCAGACGATCTCGCGCACGTGCGCGAAGGCCGCCTTGAAGGCGCCGTGGATCTGCGGCACGCAGCGCAGGGAATAGGGATCCTGCACACGGTCGCAGTCGGCGTGGCTCGCGAGCACCTGCGAGCCGGCCAGGCAGCGGCGCACGTTGGCCGCGGCGCGCGCGTGCGCGGGCTGGCCCTTCAACTCGGCGAAGCGCGCGTCGAAGGGCCTGGCGCTGCCGAGCAGCGCCTCGATCGAGAGCGCCGCGAGCGCGTCGGCCGCCTTCGAGGCGTTCTCCGCGCGCAGGAGCGCCCCCACCGCGATCGACTTGATGATCTCGGTGCCGTTGATGAGCGCGAGGCCTTCCTTGGCGCGCAAGACGAGCGGCTTGCGGCCGATGCGTTTCAGCGCCGCGCGCGCGCTCATGCCTTTTCCGCGCAGGCAGACCTCGCCGTGGCCGAGATAGGCGGCCGCCATGTGCGAGAGCGGCGCGAGGTCGCCGCTCGCTCCGACCGAGCCCTTCTGCGGCACGAGCGGCACGAACTGCGCGTGGAACAGCTCGAGCAGCGCCTCGGCGAGCTCCAGCGTGATGCCCGAGTGCCCGCGCAGCAATCCGTTCAGGCGCAGCACCTGCGCGCAGCGCACCTCGGGGATCGGCATGTTCGGCCCGATGCCGCAGCAGTGCGAGAGGATCAGGTTCTCCTGCAGCTCAGCCAGGTCGCCCTCGGGGATGAACTGGTTCTTGAGCTTGCCGAAGCCGGTCGTGACGCCGTAGACGGGCGCGCCGCCCGCGATCGCGCGCTCGACCACCTCGCGCGCCGCGCGCACGCGCTGCTTCGCCGCGGGCGCGATCGCAAGGCGCACTTCCGCGAGCGGGCCCTCCTCGAAGAGCGGCGCGAGGTCCTGCAGCGTGAGGGAACGTCCGTCGAGGACGAGGGTCTTGTGCTTGGGCGCCATGGGGGCGCGCCATGCTAGCGCCTACTGCGGCAAATCGAAGCGCATGGCCGTCTCTTCGCCGATCTCGACTTCCTCGCCGGCGGCCAGGCGGAGCGAGAGAGAGAGAGTCGCTCCCTCTCACCACCGCGGCCATCCTCCACGGTCTCCCTGCCGGCACGATGGGCACGGCTCCCAAGAGGCAGACCGGGAGATTCTCATCCGGGCTTCGGCATTGCCGAGGTCAGTCCATCGCGCGCGGCACGGCCGAGGTGAATTCGACGGCACTGCGCGTTTTCGGCAAGCGTTCGGAGAACCCATCTCGCCGGCGGCGCGCGGCGAGGAAGCGCCAAGCGGTACGCAAGCTCGCGCCGAAGGAGCGGCCGCGCATTCGCGTCGAATCCAGGTGTCGGCCGGGGAGTGTACCTGCGCGACGTGCTCGAGCGACTGCCGATCACGGCGGTGGAGAACCACGCGACGCTCACGCCGTGCGCCTGGCTCGCCGAGCGGCAAGCCAAGGCCCAGGCAACGGTGTGACCGCTGCAGCCCTGAACTGAACCCAGCTTGGCCCAGGGCCGGCGAACATCTGCTCTTGAAGCGGCGGGAGGGAGGGGATACGCTCTTCTATGCTCGCGAATGGGTCCGGGCATCAACTTCAATGATCGGACAGCTACTAGGAATCTCCGATGATCCTCCTTACCGCGTGCGTCCTAGGGATGCTCATTCCTCTCACTCCGCGATCGACCGCGGTCGCCCCCGTGACTCAGTGCCCGATCGTTTGCGAGGCGGTAGCGGCAGTCAATCCGGCGAACAATACGTGCTGCTTTACGATCAGCATCTCGGGATTCACTGGTCCGATCCAGGGGACGTCGAACTCTCCTTGTTCCCCCGCCACTACTTGTACCCCCTGCAGTGTACAAGGAAGCGTCAGCCTGGATGCCACCAGCTGCTCTTCGTGCTCTCCCACTTACACCGTCCAGCATGGACCGATCGCTGTGCTAGGGGGCGGATCGTTCAGCGCCACAGTAACCCTGCGGGCGCGCTGCGGAGCGGTAGGGCCTGACAAGGTCGTCGTAGACGCAGATTGTGGCGGTTGCTCGGATCATGCCGAGGCCAGTCTAACCTGCGGCTGCTGAGCGGTGACCGCTTCCGCCCCAGAAGTCGAGACCAGTGCACCGACTTGTCACTACATCGGGAGGATTGAAGGGCAATGCACATGACACCCATGATCAAGCCTATCACCCGACTCGAGGGCGCTACCGCCTAGAACAGAAGGCTTCACAGTGACGCGCATCGGAATATTTCTCTGTGCGGGTGGGGCATTCATTGTGTGTTGCTTGATACTCTTTCGGCGCAATCAGGATCTGCGGAAGGGGACTGAGGCCCACACACTTCACCTTACCGAGCAGCCGCTAGGCGCATCCACCGCAGTTGCGATCAAGGAGTCATTGTCCAGTCGTCCTGCCTCAGGGGGTGGCGATATCGGTAAGGCCGTCACCGCGCTGGCCGAGGCCGCTGCGGTTGAGATCTCACGAGGGCACGCCTATCCGCTTCCGGAGGGCGAAGCAATTGATAGCCGCCAGTACATGGCTCCATTCCAGACACTCTGCTTCGTTTCAACGGTCGACGGAGCGCGGCTCGTCATCGTGAGCAAAGACGAGTACCCAGGTGTCTGGGATGCTTTCGAGGCCGCCAAGGACTGCCGAGCGTTGGAGGGGTGCCGATCGAGCCCAGAGGATACAGCGGTAATCCTGACAATGAGGCATGCTCCCGGAGCATCGCTCCTAGTCGCTCCATTCCCGTGTGGACTGCCAGGCCTCGGTTATTCACTCGAGCTGGCCCTGGGCAGTTCGGACCCCGTCTACGCACGGGACAGCACGGACGAGATGGTGCATTCGGACCAGAAGGGCCTGGGTCCAGTCCGGAGCGCGTGGTCTTTTCGGACGTTTGCTTTCAGCCCCAACGAGCAATGGAAACTGGATCTGGGACAAGGGGCAGCACCTCCATCGTTCTCCATTCGAGTGCGACCCAACTAGGATTGATATGGGAAGCCTGCCGAGCCCCGCATGCGAGTGGTTCACGCTCCTCTGCCGCGTGGATTCCTGTCATAGCACCTTTGTGCGCATGCACGGCACGTCCCAAGCCATGTCCTCGCCGGTCGGGGACCCCACGCTCCAATTGCCGCATGCTTCTTGCATCGTGAATTTCCGAAGGGCGGATTCGTGAGACGATATACGCTCTTGTTGCTCACCTCGGCTTGCCTGTTGGGGGCGTTCCTTCTCTATCGATTTACAGTGCGTCATCACCCATCACTGCCCGTTGCTCAAGACCAGAGTGCGAGTCGATCCCTGTCTCTCGATGGTCAACTCCCCAAGAAGCAACTGGGCACTGCAAATGAGCGTTCAGACCTGACTCCAACGGTTGCGCCTCCCGCGGCCCCAGGGACGCCATCAGCTTCAGAGAGCGAGGCAGACTCGCACGACGCAAGCACACTACCCCAAATGCCAACTCCCGGGCGAAGACTATGGAAGTTCAAGGGGACCCTGGAGGCCTACCGTAGTGACCACGCTACGGTAAGAGACGCACAGTTCGTCCTCGCGAGCAGCATCATGGCAATTCTGGATAGCCAGGGAATGGCTGTGATCGCAAAGGATCAACCGGAAGTTGTGAGCAAGTGGCTCAAACGCCAGGGGGGGATGTTTCTCAGCGTTGGCGAGCAGGCCTGCTGGGTTGATCAGAAGGACTTCCCAGAGCTGGAGGAATTGCGGCCGTTTCTCGAGACAATGAGTGGACGAAGATTGCGTCCCCCGGCATCCAGCCAGGATGGCGCCGCAGAGGCTGGGGTTCCGCGTGACTTGGATGAACGTATTTCACGCCGAGCGGCTGAGGCGCTGAAGCTCCTCGAAGCGGCCGCAGACAAGAGCAAGTAGGCGACTGACGCCCTTCCGCCGAGCGGACGCCGGTCGAGTGCAACTGCTGCACGAGGCCCGCAAGGACGTGGGGCACTCGACCGCGAGCGTGACCGCCGCGCGCACCGCCGGCGAGATGGGTTCCCCGAACGCTATCGGCAGCCCCAGTAGTAATGACGATATTACCGCAGGACAGCGGGAGAAAAGGACCAGCGGAGTCCTGCCCCACCTTGCATTCGAGAGAGAGCATTCACCTCAGCTCCGATCCAGGTAACAGCGGCCTTGGCACAGGCAGGGATCAAAGGGCCGCACCGTCCCACACCGCAGCCGGGGCCTTGGCTTGCCGCCCCGGCGAGAGCCAGCGGCGAGCAGGATTGCAGCGAGGCGACCGGGTACGTTTCTCCACCATTGCCGTGACTCGGAAGTTGGTTGCTCGAGCACTTCACGCAGGTCAAGGGCTTCCGCGCCGATCCGCTTGCAGGTCCCAAGGTCAGTCCTAGATCACGAGCCGCCAATGGTCGTCGCCTTCGTTGCGGCCCGCGAAGACCATTCGCGGCCCAGGGCGGCACGCGGCGCTTCGCGCGTTCGGCGCTGTAAATGTCGATCGGAGGAATCCATCACAATCTATTATGTGACGTGAGGACCAGGTCACCACCCGCTTGGATACGCGACATGTCCAACTTGGATTCGTCTCGCTTGAGCACGTCGCCGAGCCCACGCATCTCAACGTTTGCGCCGAGTTCAACGCGCAGTGGCGCTGTGCCGTTACTTTCTGGGAACGCATGCCGACTGCTCCTCCATAGTTGCCTGCCCATCGGTCCTTGCGGAGTCCGCAACCGGGCGGCCACCGCTGGGATCGCTCAGCCTTCGGGTTCGTTGACCCCTCCGTGGGGATCGGAAGGACAGGGCCTACGTCCAGGGACAGCACGCCCGAGACTGGTCGGCACGGCATCCTGAAAGGACCCCTCGGCGGCACATCCCGACCAGGCAACTTGTCGATCGCCGTGCTGGACCGGTTCGATTCCACGAGAGCGACGATCCCCACACCTCCAAAAACAAGGAGGAGCAAGAGCACAATGGGAGCCCGAGCCCCGGTCATGCCAACACCTCCTTGTATGCTGCTGTCGCATCGCTCGATGGGAGGGTGACACCAGGGATCCAGAGGGGGACCAACGAGACTCGCCGCGCGTCCCCAAAGGCAGCGGCGGCTGGCGCGTAGGACGAGCCGACCAGAGGCAATGCGGCAAGGCACGGCATTGGTGCTTTGGTCAAGCCAAGATGGCGATCCGTGAACGAGCAGACGGGAAGCATGAGCAGTTCTCCAACTGTTGCCGGAAGGCAGCGCGACGGTTGGTGGGAAGCGAGAGCAAGGACCTCAGACGACTGCGAGGGTATGCGACTCGCGAATCCTGTCAAGATAGATTCAGACCGGAGAGAGAGAGAGAGAGAGGGATCTAAATCCATGCCGCATAGACACTTGGCGCCAGCAACAAATTCGAGAATCTCTCCAGCGACCCTGCCACGTCATGAGGTTGGGCCTCCACCGATTCAGCTCGAATCAGGCTCGTGGACCAGTCCCCTCGCCGTCGAGGACGAGGGTCTTGTGCTTGGGCGCCATGGGGGCGCGCCATGCTAGCGCCTACTGAGGCAAATCGAAGCGCAGGGCCGTCTCTTCGCCGATCTCGACTTCCTTGCCGGCGGCCAGGATCGCCCCGTTGTAGCGCAGGCTGAGCTTCCAGACGCCGCGGTTCAACTCGTCGACCTTCAAGTCCTGGCCCGCGGGCAGCTGCGCGAGCGGCCGCGGTTCGCCGTTGACCAGGATGCGCACCGGCAGCGCGCGCTCGCGCTCGCTGAGCGCGATGCGCAGCAGCCCGTCGCCGGTGGCCGAGGGTTTGAGATCCAGATCGACGACCTCCTCGCCACCGCGCAGGAGCTTGGTCGCCATCTGCCGGCCGTTGTCGTAGCGCGCGACGAGGTAGCGCTCCTTGCCCACGTTTTCCCAGCTCGAGAGCACGTACAGGCCCGAGGGATCCGTCAGCGTGCGTTGCACCGCGGGTGGCGCGTCGCACAAGACCTCGCTCTCGAGGAAGAACTCGTTCGGCGCGCCAAAGGCCGTGAGCGTCGCGGCGACGCGGTCAGAAGCCTCGAGCGTGACCTCGGCCTTGTGCACCGGCTGACCGTTCAGGCGCACGATCCCGTGCACCGTCGGAGCGGGCGTGAGGCCCAGCTCGACCTGCGCTTCGCCGCCGACGTCCAGGCGCGCGCTCTTCTGCGCGGGGTTGCCGACCGCGCCGGGCTGGAAGACGCGCAGGGTGAAGCTCCCCGCGGGCAGGTCCTCGACCGTCTTCGATCCGCCGCCCGGCCACAGGTGCACGGGGTTGACGAGGAACCACGGATACGAGTGCTGCGTGCCCAGCGAACCGTCCTGCGTGATGATGCACAGCGCTTCCACTTCGCCGCTCGCGGGGCCGGGGATGCTGAGGATCAGCCGGCCGCCCTTCTCGAGCACGTACTTGATCTGTCCCTTCTCGATCTTCTTGCCGAAGGGGATCGTCAGCTGCTCCTGCACGCTCGCGTAGCCGGGCTTGCGCACGAGCACGAGCACCTGTCCGGTCGCCACGCCGTCGAAGTGGAAGAGGCCCTTCTCGTCGCTCTTCGCCTCCTGGCCGTCGAAACTCACGATCGCGTCGGCGAGCGGCAGGCCGTCGCGCGTCAGCACCTCGCCCGTGACCTCGGTCAGCTTGCCGTAGCCGATGTTGAGCTCGGTCTCGGTCTTCTGGCGCAAGCGCACGACGCGCTCGGATCCGGGGATGCCGTCGGCGCGCACGGTCACGACCGCCAGACCGGGGTAGAGGTTCGTCGCGCCGAAGCGGCCGGTGGGATCGCACTGCAGCACGCGGCCCTGGTTCGGCCCGTGCTCGAAGCGCACCTCGGCGGCGACCGGCGCGCCGATGCCCGAGAAGACCGAGCCTTTGAGCCGCGCCGTCGCAGCCGAGCCGAAGGGCGTCGCGCCCGCACCGCCCTCGGGCGGGTTGGCGCGCAGGAGCTCGAGTTCGACCTCGATCGGAAGGCCCAGCGGCGTGCTCGTGCTCGGAGCCAGCTGCAGCGACTCCATCCGGACCTGCCCGGGATCGGGCACATTGTCGTGCACCGCGGCACCCGTGCGCACACCGCTCTCGATGCCCGTGGGGGTGGCCTGGGCCGAACCTCGGAAGAGCAGCCACCAGGCGCAGGCACCCAGCCCGCCGAGCACGACCAGCGCAAAGAGCGCGAGCAGCATGGAGGGCCGGGTTTGCATGGAAACGAAGGATAGCCTCGGAGGTGTGGACGACGCAGCGGCGATCGTCCTGTACGTGATCTGGTTGCCAGGTGTCGAGGGCACTTCCATAATGCGCGGGTGCACGTCCTAGCCCTCTCGATCCGGCGCAAGCTCGTGGGGCTCGCGGCCGCGCTGGGCGTATTTGGGCTCGGGCACGCGCTCGAATGCGAAGCGCGTGCCGCTCCCCCGACCGCGGGGCCTGTGCGCATGCCGCAGCAGGCTCCCACGCCCCCCAAACCGCCGTTCCGACTGCGCACGCGCCTGGAATACCCGATGGGACTGGGGAGCCACCCCCAGGGGCTGCTCCTGCGCGACCTCGACGGCGACGGGCGGCCCGAGCTCGTGGGCCTCACGATCTCCCCCGGCGCGCTGCAGGTCTCCAGCGGCTACTCGCCCGAGCGCACCGAGCTCGCCGCCGCGCCTTTCGTGCACTTCGGCGACTGGGGCGTCGGTCCGGCCTGGCTCGACGCGACTGGAAAGGACCCCGCAACCTCCGGCCTGGTCGCGGTCGCGCCGCGCGATCCCTCGGTGCTGCTGCTCGTCGACGCGCGCGCCGTGTGGCAGGGAGAGAGCGAAACCGCTGTGCGTTGGCGCACACCCCTGCCCCGCCGGGCGCGCTTCCTCACGACCGGCGACCTCGACGGCGACGGACATCCCGAGGTGCTCGTGACCACCGTCGACGACGACCTGGTGGTCTGCGAGGCGCAGGACTCCACGCGCTCGCTGCACCTGTGCGACGACCATGCGAGCTGCATGGCGCTGCTCGGCTCGGGGAAGGGCTTCGTGGTCGGCTTCCAGGGCTCGCGCCGGCTCGTGCTGTACGTGCCGACGAAGGCCAACCCCTTCGGCTTCGAGCCCGGGCCCGCGCTGCAGCTCGACGGCTTGCCGCGCAAGCTGCTCGTGTGCGACTTCGACGGAGATGGAGACGACGAGCTCGCGGTCGCGCTCGGCGATCGATCGCTGTGGATCCTCGGCGCGGGGAGCCCCGGCGGCGTGCCGGCCGCGATCGCCTCGACGCCGCTGCGCGTCGATGTCGCGAGCGTGCCGATCGACCTGTGCGCCGGCGAGTTCGACGGCCGGCCGGGCGCGGAAATCGTGTGCATCTCGCTCGCCGGACAGGCGCTGCAGGTGCTCGCCTGGCAGGACGGCAAGCTGCGCACGCTCGCGCGCGAGTACGCCGGGCAGTCGCCGATCAGCGTCGCCTGCGGCGATCTCGACGGCGACGGACACACCGACATCGCGATCGCCAACGACTCGGCCGAGCGCTGGAGCGTGTGCTTTGGCGGCGCGGACGGCGGCCTGGAAGTCGCGCGCGAGGCGCGCTGCGGCCGTTCGCCGCACGCGCTCGCCGCGGGCGATCTCGACGGCGACGGGAAACCGGACGTGGTGACGCTCAACGCACTCGAGGGCAGCTTGAGCGTGATCCGCGGCACGGCGCAGGGACTCGGCGAGGCACAGACCCTGATTCGCGCGCCGAGCGCGGACAACCTGCGACTGGCGGACGCGGACGGCGACGGACACCTCGACGCCCTCTGGCTCGCGAGCCGCGCGGGGCATTGCACGCTGCAGATCGCGTTCGGCGATGGCAAGGCCGGCCTGTGGGAGCGCGCCGCGGTCGCGCCCCTCGAGGTCGGCCGCTCGCACGGCGATCTGCTCGTGGCGGACCTCGATGGAGACGGCGCGCCCGAGTTGCTCGTCAGCGATCCCGAGGAGAGCGTCGTGCGCCTGTTCACGCGCCGCAGCGCCGCGGGCGCGGAGCCGCGCTTCGAAGAAGCAGCGCGCATCGCCGCGCCGGGCGGACCCGGCCCGCTCGCGCTGCTCGGCCGACAAGGTGCGAGCTGGCGCATCGCGTCGGGCCTGCTCGGGAACACCGAGCGCAAGGGCGTGCTGATCGGCGAATTCGCGAAGTCGGACGCGGGCGAGTGGTCCGGCGACGCGCGCGGCTTCGTGCCGCTCGGCAGCGGCGTGCGCGCGCTGTGCAGCGCGGACCTCGACGGCGACGCTCGCGCGGATCTCGCGCTGCTCGTCTCGGTCGAGGGCCAGGCCAACGCGGGAGCGATGCTGCCGGTCTTCGCCGAGCCCGACGGCAGCTTCACCACGGGCGAACTCTTCCCGACCGGCATGCGCCCCTACGCGATCGCGGCCGCGGATCTCGACGCAGACGGGCGCGCCGACGTCGTGATCAGCGCGCAGAACAGCCACCAGCTCGAGCTGTGGCGCTCGAACCCGGCCAACGCGCGCGGGCTCACGCGCACGCCGGACCTGGGCGTAGGCACCGGGCCGCTGGGCCTGTTGCTCGCGGACCTCGACGGCGACGGGGTGCCCGAGATCCTGTGCGCCAACGCGTTCAGCGACGACATCTCGGTCATCCGCACGCGCTGAGATGGAAGCGCGCGCGAGGGCACGCTGGATCGCGCCGCTCGCCTGCGCGCTGCTCGCATTCGCGGCCTTCTCGCCGGCCCTGCGCGCTGGCTTCGTCGACATGGACGACACGCAGCTGCTCGTCACGAACGAGGGCTACCGCGGCCTGGACTGGGCGCACCTGCAGTGGATGCTGAGCACGCGCCGCATGGGCCACTGGCAGCCGCTCACCTGGCTCAGCTACGCGATCGACTGGAAGCTGCACGGCCTCGAGCCCGCCTGGTTCCACCTCACGAACCTGCTGCTGCACGCGCTCGACGCAGCACTCGTGTGCGTGCTCGCGCGCCGGTTGCTCGCGCTCGCGCGCCCGGACGCGGCCGCGCGCAATCCGTGGGGACTCGAGGGCGGGGCGCTCTTTGCGGGCCTCGCGTTCGGACTGCATCCGCTGCGCGCCGAGTCGGTCGTCTGGGTCACGGAGCGGCGCGACGTGCTCAGCGCGGCGCTCCTGCTCGGGGCGCTGCTCGCCTGGCTGCCCGCACGCGACGGACGGCGGCGGCCCTGGCTCGCGCTGCTCTTGCAGGCCTGCTCGCTCACCGCGAAGGCCTGGGGCATGGTCCTCGCGCCGGTGCTGCTCGTGCTCGAGGTGTACCCGCTGCGGCGGCTGCCCGCCGATCCGCGGCGCTGGCTCGAGCGCGCGTGGTGGCCTGTGCTGCTCGAGAAGCTGCCCTTCCTCGCGCTCGGCCTCGCCGCGGCCGCGCGCGCGCGTTGGGCGATCGATTCCCTGCCGGGCACGGTGCTCTCGTGGAGCGACTGGACGCTCGGCGAACGCTGCGTGCAGGCCTGCTACGGAGCCTGGTTCTACCTCGCGCGCACGCTCTGGCCCGCGCAGCTCTCGCCGATGGTGGCGCTCCCGAGCGCGCTCGATCCACTCGAGGGCCGATTCCTCGTCGGCTACGCCTTCGTCGCGCTCGCACCGCTCGCGTTCTTCGTGCTGCGCCGCCGCGTGCCGGCACTCGCTGCGGCCGCCGCGGTCTACCTGCTCGTCCTCGCGCCGGTGCTGGGCTTCATGCAGGCGGGACCGCAGCTCGTCGCCGACCGCTACAGCTACCTCTCCTGCATCGGCTGGGCCGTCGTGCTCGCGGCCGGCGCCTGGATCGCATGGGAGCGCGCGCGGGTCGCGACGCTGGCCGTGTCGGTTGCGCTGCTCGCCGCGCTGGGGGTCGCGGGCTTCCGCCAGGCGGGCGTGTGGCACTCCACTGAATCGCTCTGGACGCACGCGATCGAAGTCGGCCCGCCGAGCGCGATCGCGCACCAGAGCCTCTCGGCCGTGCTCGCCGCGCGCGGCGAGCGCGAGTCTGCGGTCGCGCAGCTCGAGCAAGCGCTGCGCATCGACCCTGAGAGCGCGGACGCCTGGTTCGTGCTCGGCAACCTGCGTCACATGCTCGGAGCGCGCGAGCCTGCGGCCGCGGCCTGGCGCGAGGCCGCGCACTACGGGAATCCCTCGTATCTGGCCTGGATGGCGCTCGGAAAGTTGCAACGCGACGAGCTGCGCGACTTCGACGGCGCGCTCGAGAGCTTCGAACAGGCCGTCAAGAGCGTCGAGGCCAGCCCGCCAGAGCTGATGAACCCCTTCGCCTACCTCGCGCTGGGAGAAGAGCTCGCGCGGCGCGGGCGCAAGGACGAGGCGCGCGCCCGCTTGGAGGTCGCGGCGCGCTACGCGAAGACCGCGGACGCGGCGCGCGCGGCGCTCGCGCGGCTCTAGCGCAGCGCCTCGAGCATCTTCGAGAGCCCGAGCATCATGCGCAGCGTGCCCGCCGCCGGGTTCGCGCCGTTCAGCGGCCGGCGCGTGGAGAGGAAGCCGTACTTCTCGAGGTAGGTATGCATCGAGCTGCGCAGCACCGCGGTGTAGAACGCGCGCTGTTCGTCGGTGCGCAGGCCCAGATCCTTCCCGTAGAGCGCCGCCAGCCCGTGCAGCAGGTTTTGCGGCGCTCCGGGGTAGTCGCCCACCTGCAGGTTCGAGTTGGGATCGAAGCCGTAGATCGTCACGTCGCCCCAGCTGCCGTCCTCGTACTGCTCGCCCTTCACGTGCGAGCGCACCGCCGCAGAGAGCAACGGGCGAATGCTCTTGCCCGCTTGCTCGTCGAGGCGCGAGAGATCCGCGAGCAGCGTCCAGCAGCGCACCTGGTCGGCCGCGACGTTGCCGCCGAAGCGCAGCGCGTCGCGCCACAGCGGCGCGAAGTGCGCGAATCCGTCCAGCGCGAAACGCCGGAAGAGCTGGTCGCCGGCCGCGGCCCCCGCGATCGTCACGGCGCGCGCGCCGTAGTGGCCGAACTCGTCGTCGAACGCGGGGTCGATCTTCCATTAGGCACCCGACCAGGCGTGCGTGAACTCGAAGGTCGCGAGCGCTTCGCCCGCGGCCTTCAGATAGCGCGGATCCTCCTCGCGCGAGGAGAGGCGCGCGAGTTGCGCCGGCACGTCGAAACGGCGCAGCGCAACCACGCCGGGATCGACCTTGGCGGTCGCGGGGAAGTACTTCGCGGCGACGCTGCCGTCGGGCATCACGCCCTGCTCGAGCACGGTCGTGCCGATCTTCCACGCCGCGGCGCGCGCGCGCGCGCGCAGCTTCTGCGGGCCGTGGTCGGCGAGGTCGATCAGGAAGCCCAACGGCAGCGCGATCTCGACCGAGGTGTCCGCGAGCGGCTGGTCGCGTTCGCCGTCCCACAGGCAGGGCAGGCCGGTGACCGGGTCGAGGCCGAGTTCGAGGAAGTCGCTCGCGAAGCGCTCGAAAGCCGCCTCCCAGCGCGGCTCGTCGACGGCGCGTGAAGCGCGCCAGAGCTGGTCCCAGAACGGATGGAACCCGCCGGGGATCGTCTGCAGCCGCTCGCCTGTCACCGCGTCGATCACGTGCGTCACGAAGCTCGTCTTGCGTGGTCCGCCGTCATCGAGGCCGTGCTCGAGCCAGGGTTCGACGACCTGCGCGAGGCAGTTGCGGATCTCCGCGCGCAGCGCCGCCTCGTCGGGGCAGGGCCAAGCGACGCGCGCGTGCAGCCCGCGCCAGAGCGCACCTTCCTTGCCGAGCGGCTCGAGGCGCAGCGTGAAGCGCGGCTGGACGAGGCCGGTGTCGCGCACGACGAATGGACGCCAACCCTCGCCCGCGAGCTCGATGCGTGCGTGCGCACCGCTGCCGTCGCTGAGCGTCAGCACGCCGCTGCCGTGGATCTCGCCCTCGATCACGAGCGCGCTCGAAAGTGGCGCGTAGGCCGCGATCGGCTGCTCGGCGAAGTCGCCGGCGCGGGTCGCGAGGCAGGGGCGCGCGTCGGAGAGCTCGAACTGCGCAGTGCCGCGCTACGAGCGCCACCAGGGAATCGGATGCAGGCCGTGCTCGTCAACGGCGTCGCCCGCGCTCTCCGTCCACGAGCCGTTGTCGAGCATGTCGACCACGATCACCGGCTCGGACACCTGTCCGGGCCGGCAAGCGGGAGCCGCCAGGCACAGTGCCAGGATCTGCAGTAGGTGAACCACCAGCGACATACTTATCATGCTCGCGCCAGCCATGAACACCTACCAGGTCGTCGAGTTGCTCGGAGACGGCATTTCGCCCGAGCTTTCACGCAGCGTGCACGCCCTCGCGGACGTGCTCCCCTGCCGCATCGAGTTCACCCCCGTGGACCTCTCCGAGCCCAACCGCCGCGCGCGCGGGGCCGCACTCTACGACGAGGCGGTCGAGCTGATGAAGCGCCACCGACTCGCGATCAAGTATCCCACCGCGACCACGGCCGAGAGCCCCAACCAGGTGCTGCGCGACCTGTGCGACTTCGCGGTGATCCATCGGCCGGTGGCGACGCTCCCGGGCATCGAGAACAACTTCAAGAAGACGATCGACATCGACGTCGTGCGCATCGCGACCGGCGGGACCTACGAGGACGCCGGCCGCCGCATCGGCAACGAGTGTGCCGTCTCGGTGCGCGTGATCGAGCGCCAGCCGGCCGCGCACGCCGCGCGCTTTGCCTTCCAACTCGCCGCTGCACAGGGCAAGAGTGTCGTCTCGACCAGCAAGTGGACGATCCAGAAGGCCACCGACGGCTTGTTCGAAGAGGTCGTCGACGGAGTACGCGCGCAGTTCCCCGCCGTGCAGCACCGCCGCGAGCTGTTCGACTCGCTGCTCGCGGGCCTGATCATGAAGCCCGAGCGCTACTCGGTCATCGTGTGCCCCAACGAGTACGGCGACTTCCTCTCGGACCAGGCCTGCGGCCTGATCGGCTCGATCGGCCTGGGCGACAGCGCCTCCTACGCCTTCGACGCGCAGGGCGCGGTCAGGATCGCGATGTTCGATCCCGCGGGCGGGACGGCGCCCGACATCGCCGGCATGGACCTGTGCAATCCGATGGCCGCACTGCTTGCACTGACGAATCTGCTGCGCCACGCCGGCGAAGCGCAGGCCTCGACCAGCCTGCGCGCCGTGCTGCTCGAATGCCTCGCGCAGCGCTGCAGCACGCGCGATGTCGGCGGCACGCTGGGCACGAGCACGTTCACGGCCGAGGTCGCGCGCCGCTTCCAGGCCCGGCTCGCTCACGCCTGAGCGGCACGCCCCGGAAACTCTTTCGCTGTTCCCCCGTCGCGCGCGCGTCCGATAAGCCGCAGCAGTCCCTCCCCGGACTTCCCATGGCCGCGACCGCCCCCACCGATTTGCTGCACGTGCTGCTCGCGACGCGCGACGCCGGCTACCGCGACGAGCTGCTCGCACGCCTGGCGGGCACAGGCCTCACCGTCGTGCCCGTCGACGGGCCCGAGGGACTCGCACGCGCTGCAAGCGCGCACCGCTGCGCGCTCGCGCTCGTGGACGCGCGCGCCGAACAGGGACTCGACTGGTGTCGCGCGATCCCGCGCGCACAGGAGCTGCCACTGCTGCCGCTGATCGCGCTCGTGCCCGGGAGCTCGAGCGCGCTCGCGCGCGCTGCCGGCGCGACCGACTGGGCCGATCCAGGATCCGACGGTGCGACGATCGCCGACCGCGTGCGCAGCGCCCTCGCGCAGCACTCCGCACAGGTCGAGCTCGTGCACCTGCGCCAGGTCCTCGAGCGCGGCCCGCGCAACAGCCAGGGCGACCCGCAGCCGAGCCTGCCCGACCGTGAGCAGTTCCTCGAGCACATGGACCAGATGCTCGAGAAGGCGCAGCCTCCGCACGACACGCTCGTGGTCGCCTGCATCAACCTCGACATCGAGAGCGCGCTCCTGCGCGCGCCCTCCGCGAGGCCCTTCGTGCTGGCCTGCACGGCGCAGCGCATCAAGCACTGCATCCGCGATCGCGACACGCTCGGCGCCGTCTCCGGCCGTTCGTCCGACGTGGCGCTCGCGCACATCGAAGGCGTGCAGTTCGCACTGCTGGTGCCCGGCCTGGTGCGCCCGCACGACGCCTACAAGATCGCGCGCCGCCTGCAGGACGCGCTGGTGGTCCCGCTCGCCTACGAGAACGTGGAGCTCGAGTTCCGCTGCAGCATCGGCCTCGCGGTCTCGAGCGCCGACGGCGAGCGTCCCGAGGCCCTGCTGCAGGCCGCGCAGTCGGCGGAGCGCCTCGCGCGCGCCGAGGAACGCGGCGGCGTGCGCTTCCACACGCAGGCGATGAACACGACCGCGATGGAGCGCCTGACGCTCGAGACGAGCCTGCGCGCCGCACTCGAGCAGCGCCAGCTCTCGCTGCACTACCAGCCCAAGATCGACATCCAGTCGGGTGCAATCACGGGCTTCGAGGCGCTCGCGCGCTGGAAACACCCCGAGCTCGGCATGGTCTCGCCCGGCCAGTTCATCCCGGTCGCCGAGGAGACGGGACTGATCGTCGAGCTCTCCGAGTTCGTACTCGAGGAGGCCTGCCGCGAGGCCAAGCGCTGGCGCGACGAGGGCCTGCCCAGGGTGCGCGTGGCCGTGAACATCTCGGGCGTGCACTTCCGCGCCGGGAACCTCGAGGACCTCGTGCGCGACACGCTGCAGCGCACAGGACTCGACGCGGACGCACTCGAACTCGAGTTGACCGAGAGCGTGCTGCTCCAAAAGACCGACACCGCCGTCGCGCGCCTGCGCAGCCTCAAGGCGATGGGCGTGCACCTCTCGATCGACGATTTCGGCACGGGCTACTCCTCGCTCAGCTACCTGAAGCGCTTCCCGGTCGACACGCTCAAGATCGACCAGTCGTTCATCCGCGAGGTGACGACCGACCCCGAGGACGCGGCGATCACGACCTCGATCATCCTGATGGGCAAGAGCCTCAAGCTGAAGATCGTGGCCGAGGGCGTGGAGACCGAAAGCCAGCTGCAGTTCCTGCGCGTGCTCGAGTGCGACGAGGTGCAGGGCTTCCTCTTCGGCCGGCCGATGCCGCAGGAAGAGGCGCGCGCACTGCTGCGCCGCGAGCTCACGCGCGCGCCGCGCGCCTGAGAGCGCACTACTGTCCGAAGACGCGCACGAGCACGCGCTTGTCCCAGTCGAAGCAGTAGACGCCGCGCTCCTGACCGCGCCCCTGCGGATCGAGGCAGGCCGCGAGCACGAACGGCGCGAGCCCTTGCGCGCGTACCAGCATGCACGCGCCGCCGAAGAAGGGCGCCTTGCCGGCCGGCACGGCGAGCGTGCGCAGGATCGCGAGTGACTTGCCCGAGAAGGCGTACAAGAGCTCCTCGGTGGCGAAGCTCTGCGCGCCGAGGAAATCCGCCGTCCCGTCGCCGTCGAGGTCGTCGATGCGCGCGAGCCAGGCGAGCGGCCCTGCGGGCGCGGCGGCCGTCGTGGGCAACGCGCGCGGCTTCCAGGTCTTGCCGTCGAGCAGCACCCAGGCGTGCGCGCCCGAGGAATTCTCCGCCACCAGCAGTTCCTCGTCCCCGTCGCCATCCAGATCGCCGGCATTCGCGATGCCCACGACCTGCGTCGCGGCGTCGAGGTCCTCCAGTGTGAAGCTCGCCTCGAGCACCTGCGCGCCGAGGTCCATCCGCAGCACGCTGCGGCCGGTGGAGTGCGCTGCGCGCGGATGGTCCTTGGGGCCGTGAAGCGGCACGAACGCACCCTGCATCAGCCCGCTCGCGGCCTCTGTCATGACGCGGCCGAGGCGCTCGCGCGTGGCGCCCGAGTACACCGCGTAGGCCGCGAAGAGGCCCGGCCGGAGCGGGCTCTTCATGGTCGCGCCGACGACGAACTCGGCCTTGCCGTCGCCATCGATGTCGGGCAACGCGGCCACGCATTCGCCGAAGCCGATCTCGTCGATCTGCGCCTCGAGCATGCCGAGCAGTCGTCCGTCACGCCCCGAGCGCAGCTCGACTTGCGGGATGTCGCGCGCGCCATCCTTGCGCGCGCACGCGACCGCGAGATCGGGGCAGCCGTCGCCGTCGAGGTCGAGGATCGCGCTCATGCGGCGCCCGTAGTTCACGCACTGCGATCCGACGCCGCAGTCGAAGAGCACTTTCCCCTCGCCCAGGCCGTAGGCCACGAGCCGCCCGGGAGCCGAGCCCGTCTCGCGGAAGCCCAGCACCACGCGCGGCGCGAGGTCCTTGCCCTCGACCAGCGCGAAGGCGCCCTGAAAACGCGGCGCGAGCGTGTCGCCGCGAGGCGTCGCGAAGGCCAGGAGCAGCGCTGCGAGGATCACGCGCACAAGACTAGCACACGCGCAGCGCGCGCCCGGAGTCCGCGTTCAGGAGCGCAATTCCTCGCTGGCGCGCACGTTGCCCGGCCGGGGCAGCGGGGCCTGCGGATACACGCCGAACTCGACGCCCGCCAACTCGCCGGTGGGCGCGCGCAGGAGGAACGAGGAGCCCTGGCCCGGAGTGCTCTCGAATTCGAGGTCGCCGCCGAGGAAGCGCGCCACGCGGCGCGCCGTGTGCAGCGAGTAGTGAGCGCCCTCTCCGCGCGCGAGAGACTCGGGAGCCGAGGTGAGCGCCTCGAAGACGCCAGCCTGATGCTCGGGCGGGATGCCGCAGCCCGAATCGACCACCGAGTAGACGATCGCCGTGTCCATGTCCGCGTCCGCGCGCGGCATCTGCGCTTCCACGCGCACGCTGCCCGTGCTCGTGAAGCGCAGCGCGTTGTCGAGCAGCGCGTCGAGCACACCCTCGACGAGCAGGCGGTCGCCGCGCACGCTGTGCGGCAGCACGCCCAGGCCCTGGCACGACAGGCGCAGTCCGCGCGCCTGCGCACGGTCGCGCCAGCGCAGCGCAAGTGCGTCGAGCAGTTCCCCGGGCGAGTAGCGCTCGCTCGAGAGTTCGAAGGCCTCGAGGTCCAGCCCGGCCTGCAGCGCGAGGTTGTGCGCCGTGGTGTGTATCTCGCTGCACAGGGAGCTCGCGATCGCGAGGCTGCGCTGCGCACGCTCCGCGTCTCCGCCGGGCTCGCTGCCCTGTTCGAGCGCCGCGAGCAGCGCCGCGCTGCTGGCCTCGAGCACGGCGGCGAGCTTGCGCTCGAACTGCGACTTGGCGGTCGAGTTGGATTCGGCGCTGGCCTTGGCCGTCATCAGCGCGCGGTTGAAGGTTGCCAGCGAGGCCGAGTACGAGCGCGCTTCCTGTTCGGCGCGACGCAGCTCAGCCATGTTCTCGCGCTCGCGGCGCGCGGAGTTCCACTTCTCGGTCAGCGCGGTTGCAAGCTGCACGACCTCGATCGGGTCGAAGGGCTTCTTCAGGATCAGCAGCTTGTCGTTGCGACCGAGCTCGCGGCTCAAGTCGTCCCAGCTGTAGTCGGCGAAGGCCGTGCAGATCACGACCTGCAGGTCGGCGTCGATCTCCCACAGCTTGCGCGCGGTACGCACGCCGTCGATGCCCGGGGGCATGCGCACGTCGACGAAGGCGAGCGCGTAGGGCTCCTTCTTCGCGAGCGCATCGCGCAGCCGCTGCAGGCCCTCTTCGCCCTGGTAGGCGCTGTCGAGCTGGAAGCTGCCCTCGCCCTTCTCGTGGTCCGGCGCAGCCTCGCCGAAGAAGGCCGCGCGCGCGCTGGTCTGCGCCGGAGCCGCCGCGAGGTCCACGCCCAGGATCTTGCGGTAGTCCGAGTGGATCGAGGCGTTGTCGTCGATGACGAGGATGCGCCGGTTGGGTGTGGGGTTCATGAGAGTTCTCCTCGGAGTGCGGCCGCGTGTGCGCGCTTGATCGGCAGCGAGACGATGAAGCGCGCCCCGTGGCCGAGGCCTCGGCTGTCCGCGGTCAGGGTCCCGCCCATCTCGGTGGCGGCGTTCGCGCAGGCGTGCAAGCCGAAGCCATGCCCTTCGGCGCGCGTGGTGAATCCGTGCGTGAAGATGCGCGTCAGGTTCTCGGGTGCGATGCCCGGACCGCTGTCCTCGACCTCGATGCGCAATTCCTCGGGCTTGTCCGAGGCGATGCGCACGACCAGACGCCGGCGCTCCAGGCCCGCGCTCGAGAGCGCCTGTCGCGCGTTCTGCACCACGTTGACGAGCACCTCCATCAGGCGGTGGCGGTCGAGTGGCACCAGACCGACGTCCTGGAACTCCTCGAGCACCTCGGGCTTCTCGCCCATCGAGGAGCTCGCGGTCAACTTGACCGCGGAACGCACCAGTTCGCGCGGGTCGACCTGCTCGAGCACGCCCGCTCGGCCGGCGATGCCCTGCTGCGCGTGGATCAGCTCCTTGATGTGGTCGATGCCGCGCGCGAGCGAGCCCAGTTCGCGTTCGCGCTCGGCGCTCTCGCTCACGAGTTGTTCGGCGATCTGTTCGAGCAGCGGATCCAGGTGCGCGCCACGCGGGTCCTTGGCCACGAAGCTGGCGAGATCGCCGGTCGAGCCGCGGATCGCCTCGACCACGCGCTTCAAGTCGCCGGCGCCCGAGCGCATTGCGTTCTGCGCGAGCAGGCTGGTCGAGACGTTGACGCTGTTGAGGACGTTGCCGACGTTGTGCAGCACGCCAGTCGCGATCTCCGACATGCCCGCCGCGCGCGCCGCGCGCACGACCTGCGCGCGCGACTGCGCGAGCTTCTCCATCATGCTGTCGAATTCGCCGGAGAGGATGCCGATCTCGTCCTTGCGCGCGAGCTCCAGCTTGCGCGTGAGCTCCTCGCTGCGGCCGATCTCGACCGCGTGCGCGGTGAGTCGTGCGAGCGGCTTGAGCACCGTGCGCGTGAGCAGGAAGAGCAGCGCCAGCATCATCAGCAGGCCCGCGGCCACGGTCGAGAAGAGCGCGTAGCGCAGCGCGCTCGCCCCGCTCGCGCTGATCGCGCGCGGCCCGCTGGTCTGGATCAGGATCGCGGGCGCCTCGCTGATGTCGGTCATGCGCGCGATCGCGCGCAGGCTGCGCGCATCGACCGTGCGCACGATGGGTTCGTCGCTGGACGTCGCGGCATCGAAGGTCTCCCGGTCGGGTTCGCGCTCGAGGGCGTCGAGCACCGGGACGAGCGTGAAGCTCACCCCGGTCTGGCGCACCAGCGCCGCCTGCCAGGCGGGCGTCAGCAGCCGGCCGATCACCACCAGGCCCAGTTCCGCCCCGCTCTCGCTCTGCGCCAGCATCCTGCGCGCACACACGAGCAGATGCCCGTGTTCGGTCTCGAGCAGTCCGCTCGCCGGTTGTCCAAGCGGCTCCTGAGCCAGGCGCATCAGGAGCGGATGCGAGAGCGCGAGGCTCTCGTTGGGGAAGTCGTGGAACTCGATCGCGTGCGGATCTGGGTCCTCGCAGCCGCTCGTGGCTCGGTTCCAGAGCACGGTTCCGTCGGGCCGGCACAAGACGAGCAGGTCGAGCTTGTCGCGCGAAAGCGTGTGTTCGTCGAGGCTCGCGTGAGCCGCTTCCGGATCGGCACCCGTGACGAAGGTCCGCGTCTGGCTCGAGGTGGCCCAGTCGCCGCTGCGCGACTCGAGGTGGCGCACTTCGTTCTGGATCGCCTCGCGCACGCGCAGCACGTCGCGGCCCGCCTCGCGAGCTTCGAGGCGCACGAAGCTGTCGTACACGACGCAGCGCTGCACGACGCCGTCGAGCACGCCGTAGGCGAGCACCACTGCCGACAGGATCAGGACGATCTTGGCGCGCAGCGGCAGGTCGTCGAGCCGCCGCATGCAGGCTCCTCAGGCGGCCTTGCGCGCGGGCTCGCTGCTCTCGCCGGACTTGTCCTGGTCGAGCTTCTCGCGCACGGGCAGCGTCACCTGGTTGATCAGGCCGCACAGCTCGTTGAGCTCGTCGCCTTTGCGCAGCCGGCACTCGCCGGGGTTCTCGCCGCGCAGGATCTGCTTGATGTACATCTCGAAGCGGTAGACCGGTCCGGCGATGCGGAAGGTCAGCAGCACGCCCACGAGGAACACCAGCGGGACGACCACGCAGAAGGTCAGCAGCAGCGACTGCACCAGCACTTCGGGGATCGCGTCCATCAGGACGTCGTGATCCGACGGGAGCGAGACGGCGATACCCGTCATCGTTCTCAGGAACACCATGAACTGGAGCATCAGCGCCAGCAGCGTCAGGCCCACGAAAGTGAGCGTGAGCTTCATCTGGAGCTTGGGGCGGATGATCTTGATCCGGCGCCGATGGTTGGCCATGCGTAGGGTCCTCGTCTTGCGTGCGGGGGTGTGCAACAGACTTCGGACGGCTGACCGGTGCGCTTGAGGACTATGTGCTCAGCGCGCAGCTTGCGCGCGCGCAGTGGCGGGAAGTCCGACCTTGCGAGCCGGAACTTTCTTCCCACCCAGGCTTGCGAGCGCCGCGCGGGCGCTCTCGCGAACCGTGTCGTCCGAGTCCTCGAGGCGCGCCTCGAGCGCCGGGGCCGCGGTCTTGCAACCCAGCCGCGCGAGCAGCCCGCAGGCCATGCGCGCGCCGTCGCGCTCGGCTCGCCCGAGGAACTCGGAGAGCTCCGCGGAGACCTGGGCGCGGCGCCAGAAGCGCGCACCGAGCTCGCCCAGCGCCCTGCGCTGCGCACCTGCGTCCGGGCTGTGCAACCGCGCAAAGACCGCCGCGGAGCGCTCGCCCCACCATTTTGTCTCGTCCTGGTACCACTGCCCCCAGGCCTTCGCGTCCGGGCCCAGGCCCAAGCCCGTGATGCGGTGCAGGGACCAGAGCGCGTTCGAGCGCAGCGAAGCCTGCTGCGAGGAGATGCGCTCGATCAGCACCGGTACGGAATCGTCGTCCTCGAAGCGGCCCGCGAGCAGGCACAGCTCCTGCGCCGCGGGATGGTCCTCGTGTCCGAGCAACTCGCGCACGACGCCCAGCAGGTCGGGATCCACGGGCCGCGGCAGCGCCTCGGCCTCCGCGAGCAGGCACGAGAAGCCGATCGGCGAGAGCGTGGGCCGCGCGTTCGCCAGGCGCACGAGCGCGCGCGCCGCGGCTCCTGAGTGCGAGGCAGCCAACGCGCGCGCGAGGTTCTCGCCCTCGGGCAGTGCGATCGTGCGCCCGATCGTGAATGCGTGCTCGCAGGCATCCGAATCGCGCGCGAAGATCGCGGCCAGCGCATGCACCAGCTCGGGCTGCAGGTCGCCGCCCCCCGCCCCGGCGACGTCCAGGCAACGCTCGACCTCCGGCACGCCGCCCGACTGCGACATCACCAGCAGCGCCGGCGCACGGCGGCCCACGGGCAGCGCCGAGCGCGTGAACGAGCAGAACAGTCCGCGCAACTGCGCTTGCGGCTGGTAGACGAACGAGCGCGCCAGCGACTCGTCGCGCGGGCCCTCAGCCGCGGAGGAGATCAACGCGAAGACGCGCGGCATCGCGTCGGGGCCGAGCGTTGCGAGCGCGCGCGCCGCGCTCTCGCGCGACTGCGGCAGGCGCAGATCGAAGCGCTGCAGCAGGCTCGAAGGGTCCTCGGCTCCACGGCCGAAGACCGGGGAGGCGAGCAGCACCAGGCCCAGGAATGCGCTCAGCCTCGTCATGGGCGCGTCACCGGCAAGAGCCAGTTGACCACGGGAACGGGGAGCACGACGCCGATAGGCAGGTGCGCCTGGGCGGGCCTGACCGGCACGATGTTGTTGACCCTCAAGACGGTCAGCGGGTCGTAGCTCATGCGCACGAGCGCCGAGGGCGGCAGTTCCTCGACACGCCAACAGACATTTTCGGGCAGCGAGCCTTCCGCGTTGCCCTCGAGCAGCGCGCGATCCAGGTGCACCTTCGCGTTCGTTCCGAGCTTGAGCCGCTGCGCGACGACCGCGCCGTAGACGGGGAAGCTGCTCGGCAGCGACACCGTCGCGAGCGGCGCGTACAGAAAGCCATAGAACGGACCGCTGGCACCGATCGTCACCGGCGGATCCGCGATGCCGTCGCCATTGCGGTCGACGGTCTGGCTGCCCGCAATGAGCAGCGAGACGCGCGTCGTCTCCTGGCTCGTGGTCGTGAGAGTCGAACCCGGCGCAAGGCTCAGCCAGGCTGCGACCGAGAGATTGACCGCGCCCGAACTGCCGTCGAGCTCGACGCGCGCGCCGGCATCCAGGATGAACTGCTCGGCGACGAGCTCCGCTGGGCCGCTGATGTGCAGTGTCGCACCCGCCGGCACGTGCATCTGCCCGTAGGCGTGCGAGCCCGACAGGCTGTAGGTCCTCACACCCGCGGGGAGGATGTAGTCGGGTGCTCCCACCGGCACCGTCACCTCGAGCTCCGCGAGCGAGGCGGGCTCCGCGATAGGCGCCGTGCTGCCCGTCACCGTGGCCCCCGTGCCGCGGATCACCGCGCCGCCGGGCCCGGGATTCGAATCGCCGTCGATGCGCGCGGGCGGAGTCGCTCCCGCGGCGCCCGCGAGCGTCACGTTGGAGTTGCTACCCGAGTTCGCCTTCGGCGGCGAACCGCCGAGCAGGCCGGGGAGCAGTCCAGGCAGGCCCTGCTGCTGCGGCGCACGCGAGTCGTAGGCGTCGATCAAGGCGCCCGAGCGCAGGCTCAACTCCTGGTCGCCAAAGGCGCCCAGGCTCGCCACCGAGAGGTGCCCCTTGCGCAGCGTGGTCGAGAGCGCGGCGCGCCCCATGCCCGAGAGGCCGGTGCTGTGCAGCGTGACACGGTCGCCGAGGTCGTCGCACGTGACCCAGTAGATCCCGGTGCCGAAGCGCACCGGGTTCGACTCGTTGCCGACAGTCCCGCTCATGCCGCGTGCGAGACCATAGAAGGCCTCCGAGAGGCCGGACTCGGCGAGGTAGAACGCGCGCTTGGAGTCGATCGAGACCTGCGACTCGCGGTTCTTCGAGATCGAGAGCTGAAGATAGCTCACGCACAAGGCTGCCGTGAGCATCACGGCCAGGAGTGCGGGAACGAGCGCGCTTCCATTGCGCGCCCTTCCCTTCGGGGGCATGACAGAGCGGTGCATGCGTGTCTTTCCTTCTATCCGGCGTACTTGGCTTGGGTCGATCTGTGCTGGCTCGGGACTCTCACAACTTCTTGGGCACCTTGAGCGCGTGAACCAGGGCCGAGCGAATCTGGCCGGGCGGAATGTGCGCGGCTGCAGGCGAAACGAGCGGGACGTTGCTCGCCTGGAGGACCGAGAGCGGGTCGTAGCCCATCTTCACCAACGGCGACTCGGGCAGCTCCTCCACGCGCCAGCACACGAACTGTGGCAGCGTGCCGTTCGCGAGCGAGTCGCGCAGCGCGCGGTCGAGGTGCACCTGCGCGCCACCTTGCAGATGGACGCGGTCAGCGACGAGCGCGCCGAAGACCGTGAAACTCGGAGGGAGGTCGAGCTGGGCACCCGGCGCGTAGAACAGGCCGTAGAACGCCCCGCTCGAGGCGAGCGTGACCGGCGCATCCGGGATGCCATCCCCGTTGCGGTCGATCGTTTCGCTCGCAGAGGTCAGCAGCGAGACGCGCTCGGGCGCGAGGCTCAGCGTCGAGAACTGCGAACCAGCCGTGAGCTTCACGTAGGAGCGCACGCTGACGAAGACGGTCCCGGAGTTGCCGTCGAGCGTCAACTGGCTGCCCGTGTCGAGCACGAGCTGGTCGAGCACGACGTTCGCGGGGCCGTCGATCACCAGGCTCGCGCCGTTGACCAGGTGCAGCACAGTCCAGGCATAGTCGCCCGCAGGGAGATGCTGCGCGACCCCTGGCGCGGGCTGCATCGCGATCGCGTCCACCGGCACCTGGATCTGCAGCGTGGGCAGCTCCGTCGACTCCAGCGCGGGCGCAGTCGAGCCCGTCACGGTCGCACCCTTGCCGCGGATCACCGAGCCGCTCGGACCGGGGATCGCGTCGCCGTCGATGCGCGCGCCCGCGAGCGCGCCGCTCTTGCCGGCGAGGTTGATGCTCTGGTTGCAGCCGACGAAGGCCTGCACTGGGGGCCCGCCGCCGCTCGGGCGGTACAGACCCTGCGTCGAATCGTAGGCGTCGACGAGCGCTCCGCCGGCCATGTCGATCTGCTGATTGGCGTAGAGCCCAAGGCCGGCGACGGAACCCCGGGCCTTGCTCAGCGTGACCGAGAGCGCGGCCCGCCCCAGACCAGAGAGGCCCGTGCTGTGCAGTACGACGCGCGTCCCCAGGTCCTCGCAGGTCACCCAGTAGACGCCGGTACCGAAGCGTGCGGGCTCCGCCTCGCAGGCGACCGAGCCGTCGAGACCGCGCGCGAGGCCGTAGTAGGCCTCCGAGAGTCCGGCCTCGGCGATGTAGAACGCGCGCTTGGCATCGATCGAAACCTGCGACTCATGGTTCTTCGAGATCGCGAGCTGGAGGTAGCTGACACACAGCGCGGCGGTCAGCATGACCGTCATCAACGCGGGCACGAGCGCGCTCCCGCGGCGGCCGCGGGCGGTTTCGTGCTGGAGGATGGTCTTCACGTGCGGATGTCCGGAAACGAGCTAGTTCCTGCAGGTGACGCGCGTCTCGAGCGTCTTGGTGACCGGCTTGCCGTCCTTGCCAGGTCGTTCGATCGTCAAGGTGATGCGCACCATCGGTCCATCGACCTCGAAGGAGAGCCCCTTCTCGTCGATCAGGCCATTGCCGTTGTCGTCGATGCCGTTGGGCAGCTCGCCTTCGCAGAAACTGCGCAGGTCGCGCGACCAGATGACGTGCTTCTCGTTCTCCTGGCCGGGATTCTGGTACCAGCTGACCGCGCCGGCCTGCTCGCCGGTCATCGCGATGCGTTGCAGTTCGCTGATCACCGGCTGGCCGTTCTGCACGCCCACGACGGTGGTGTAGTTGATCGAGTCGGCCGAGAGCGGCGCGCTGACCTGCGTGTAGAGCTGCTGACGCACCGCACCCATGATCTGCAGCGCGATGCGGTCGAGTGAACGGCGCGCCTCGGCATCGACGTCCTTCGCGACGTTCTCGGAGGCGAAGCGCTCGCGCGTGTCGCTGAGCACCATCAGCACGTTGCCCAGCACCAGCCCTCCGAGCACGACGGCGACCACCACCTCGACGGCGGTGAATCCAAGCTTGCGCCTGTGGTGCGTGCGGGTCGTCATAGACGTGCGAACATGTCGTAGAAGAGCAACTTGCGCTTGCCCTGGCGCCCCGAGCGCGAGCTCCACTCGAGCTGAATGCGCACCGGCAGGATGATCGCGTCGGTGGCGTGGTCGATGCTGTCGATCACGCCGTCGCCGTTGAGGTCATGCGGCATGCCGAGCAGATCGTCCTGCACCGACTCGGTGAGCGCACCTGCGACGGTCGGGAAGATCACGTGGCCCACGCCGGCAACGCCTGCGGGCGCGTGCAGACCCTCGATGGCGAACCACGCACCCGGCGCCGTGCCTGGCCCACCCGGATCGTCCGCCGGGTCGGCGTTGTAGCGGCGGAAGAGCTCGTCGAAGGAGCACGCGCGCATGTCCTCGAGTTGCATGCGCGCGCCCTCGCTCGCCAGGCGCGATTCTTCCGCGACGGGATCCATCTTCGCCGAGGCGACCATCGTCTGCGCGAACAGTCCGACCGCGACGCACAGGATCCCGATCACGACCGTCAGCTCGACGAGCGTGAACGCGCTCGAGCTGCGAGGCTTGCGCGAATGGAGAAGGTGAAACCTCATCGTTGGCCCGGCACTGCCCTCCGAGCGCAAGAGTTTCTTTCGGAGCGGCCGCTGCGCGAAATTGAGGCTCCGTGGATTTCCCTGCGACCGCGATGGCGTGCAGATATGCCCCGGTAGGCGGAAGAAAGCGCAGGGCGCGGAGCGGAAATTCGTTCGCGCGAACGAGCTAGGCGCCCGTCGAGAGCCCGAGCGCGGCGGGGGCCGGCGCGGGATCGAGCTGCGCAACCTCGAGCAGCACGCGCGCGAGTCGCTGGATCGCCCCTTGGGGCATCTCCGGATAGAGCGGCACGTACACGGTGCGGGAGAGAATTTCCTGCGCGGCTCGCGGCTCGGACTCTGGACGTCCCGCCGGCGCCGGAACGCAGCGCAAGGTCGCGGCCTGCGTCGCGTCGAAACCCGCCTGGCGCAGGCGTTCGATCAGTTCGCTCGGTCGGCTGGTCGCCAGCGTGAAGACCCAGTAGCTGTGCAGCGGCGCGGCGCCGCCCGGGAGCTCGCAGCGCGTTCCCAGGTGCGTGCGCAGTTCGAGTGCCGCGCGTGTGCGCTCCGCGATGCGCCTTCCGTCGGAGGCCGCCAGGCGCCGATGCACCAGCGCGAGCAGCGCGGCGCAGGGCCGGTGGCGGGATCTTCTCGAAGAAGTCGCCGCCCTTGAAGCCGCGCACGGTGCCCTGGATCACCTCGTCCAGGCTCTTCCCGCGCAGCTCGCAGAAGCGCGCGAAGACCGAGTACGGCAGGCGCAGCGTCAGGAACTTCAGGAAGGAGTACTTCCACAGGCGCCAGAAGTAGGCCGACGAGCTCTGCAGCGGGTAGCGCGCCTGCTCCGCGCGCAAACGCGCGCGCATCGGGGCGTCGCGTACCACCAGCACGCCGCCGGCGAGCGCCGCCGCCGTCTTGATCGGTCCGAAGCTGAACAGGCTCACGTCCGCGCGCGGGTCGCCCTTGTAGTCCGCGCCCGTGAAGGCCTGCGCGCTGTCCTCGATGAGCAGCAGTCCGCGTTCGCGCGCGAAACGTGCGCAGGCTTCGAGGTCGATGCGCGTCCCGAAGAGGTGCGCGACCAGGATCAGCTTCGTCTTCGGCGTGCACAACGCGCGCAAGCGCTCCTCGAGCGGCGCGAGCGTGCTCGTGTCGAGGTCCACCGGCACGGGCACCAGGCCGTGCTGCTCGACGACCTTCCACATGTCGGGGATCGTCAGCGCCGACATGAGCACTTCGCTGCCGCGCGGCAGATCGGACAGGCGCAGGTACAGGTCCAGTCCGCTGCGCACCGACAGGAACGCGACCGCGCCGGGCTCCTCGCCCGGAGGCGCCGGGGCGAACCACTCCTCGACCGCGCGCGCCGCGGAACGCGCGTCGCGTCGGAAGAGCGCGTAGAACATCCCGCTCGCCAGGTCGGACCAGGAGATGTCGAGGCGCTTGCGTGCGTACATGGATGCCGTCCTTGGGGCCCGAACGATCCTATCCTGCGCGACGGGAAGCGTTCCAGTCCATGAGCGTCGTAGAATCTCGCGCCCACGCCGGAGCCTGCCCTGGAGAGCGAATCACGAATCGAGACCGCCGAGACCAGCGCCGTGCCGCGGCGCGTCTGGAATGGCACCCGCCTGCTCGTGCTCGGCCGCCTCTGGGGGTCAGGCTGCACGCTGGTGACGCTCTGGCTGCTCGCGCGCCACCTCTCGCCGGAAGACTTCGGCCGCTACACCTTCTATCTGGCGGTCTTCGTCGTGCTCGACACGCTGGCGGACTTTGGTTCCGGACAGATCGCGGTGCAGCGCACGGCGCACGACCCAGACGCACTGCCCGAGGTGCTCGCCGCCGCGCGCACGCTGCGCCTTGCGACCGGACTCCTGGGCGTGCTCGTCACAGGCTTCATGGCTTTCGCTTTCCACGAGCCGGGCGCGGGGTGGATCCTGCTCGCCAGCCTGTACCCGGTCACGCACGTGCTCGAGCTCTCGACCGTGGTGCTGCGCAACCGCATCGCCTGGGGTATCCCCGTCGCGCTGCGCGCGCTCGCCGCGGGATTGTCGCTCGCCTTCGTGCTCTTCCTGCGCGCACGCGGCGAGACCGAGCCCGCGCGCTACATCTGCGCAGTCGCGGCGGGCAGCGCGCTCGCGAACCTGCTGCTGCACATGGCCTGCCGCGCGCACCTCCCGCGCCGCGCCGCGCGCTCGATCCCCTGGCGCAGTTTGCTGGTCGCCGCGGCGCCGCTGGGGATCGCGAGCCTGTGCCAGCAGGCCTACTTCTACGTCGACAACCTGTTCGTGCGCTCGATTTGCGGCGCCGCCGAGCTCGGCCGCTACAACATCGGCGTGCGCGTCATGTCGTACTCGATCATGATCGCGATCTACTCGGGCCAGGCGGCGCTGCCTTGGCTCGCGCGCGCCCACGCACGCGGAGAGCTCGGCCAGGCCGTCGGCGGCTTCGTGCCACGTCTGTTCGCCGCAGCGGCGCTTGTCGCCGGCCTCGCCTCGCCCTGGGCCGGTGAAATGCTCGCGCTCTTCGGCGAACCCTTCCGCGCAGCTGCGCCGAGCCTGCGCTGGCTCTTCGTCGCGAGCGCCTGTGTCTACGCCGGCGCGGGGACGATGACAGCGCTGGTCGCGAGCGCCAACACGCGCTCGATCCTCGTCATCGCCGTCGTGGCGCTCGCGGTCAATCTCGCCGCGAACGCGCTGCTCGTGCCGCTCATGGCGAGCGCGGGCAGCGGCCTGGCGACGGCCCTCACCGAGGCCACGGTCGTCGCGGGCGCCCTGCTCGCGTTGCGCCGGCGCGGCGCGCGCGGGATGTTCACCTCCCACCCGCTGCTGTGGATCGGAACCCCTTTCACCTACGCGGCCGGCTGGCTCGCCTCGAGCGCGCTGCACGCACTGGTCGTCCACGCATGAGGGTCGCACTCGACTACCGCCCCGCGCTCGTGAACCGCGAGGGAATCGGCCGCTACACGCGCGAACTCGTACGCGCGCTCGTGGCGCTCGGCCACGGCCCCGAGCTGGGCCTGTTCGGCTGGACGCTCGCGTCGCGCCGCACGAGCCGCTCCGAACTCGGCCTAGCGGGCAGCGGCGCGCACTACTCGCGCCTGCGCTTCCCCTCGCGCTGGTTTCCAGGCCTTGCGCGCCTCACCGGCCGCGGCGCCGAGGACTTCTGCGGTGGAGCGCAACTGTGGCACCACACACAGCCGAGCCTCTTGCCCGTGCGCGCCGCGCGCGAGGTCTCGACCATCTTCGACTGCATCTACACGCGAGCGAACGGCTTCCTCTCCGACGAAGCGGCCGCGAGCATGACCGCATCCGCCCGGCGCCAGATCGAACGCTCGCGCCTCGTGCTCGTGCCGAGCGCCTACGTGCGCGACGAACTCGTAGCGACCTTCGGCATCGACCCCGCGCGCGCCGCGGTGGCGCTGCTCGGCTGCGACCACGCGCTGCGCGAACCGGTACTGCCGCGCGCGCGAGGCGCACAGGAGACGATCCTGACCGTTTCGCGCGTCGACCGGCGCAAGAACCACGTGCGCATGCTGCGCGCCTTCGAGATCGTGCTGCGCGCACGGCCCGGCGCGCACTGGATCGTCGCCGGCCCCGCGGGACACGGATCCGAGGACTTCGAGCGCGCACTCGAAGCCTCGCCCGCGCGCGCAAGCGTCGAATGGCTGCGCTACGTGCCCGAAGAGCACCTCGGAGCGCTGCACGCGCGCGCCGGGCAATTCTGGTTCACGAGCCTCGACGAGGGCTTCGGCCTGCCGCCGCTCGAGGCGATGGCGCGCGGCGTGCCGACGATCTCCTCGACGCGCGCCTCGCTGCCGGAGGTGCTCGGACAAGGGGCTGTCCTGCTCGACGCCGAAGACCACGAGGCGCTCGCGCGCGAAGCGCTCGCTCTCGCAGCCGATCGCGAGCGCGCGCGTGCCCTCGCCGAGCGCGGACGCGCACGCGCGAGCGAGCTCACCTGGCGCGCCTGCGCCGAGGCGACCTGGGCCGCCTACGCGCGCGCGCTCACGTGAGCGCGCCGAGCGCCTGCTCGAGCGCCGGGTAGCGGAAGCGGAAACCCTCGGCCAGCGCACGCGAGGGAAGCACGCGTTGGCCGCTGAGCATCACGTAGGCGCCTTCGCCAAAGCGCAGGCGCAGCGCGAAGGCCGGCACCGGCAGCAGCGCCGGCCGGTGCAACGCCTTGCCGAGCGCGTGCGCGAAGCCGGCGCTGGTCACGGGCGCGGGCGCGGTGGCGTTGTAGACGCCGCGCGCCGCGTCGTTCTCGAGCATCCACACGAGCAGCTCGACGAGATCTCCGAGGTGGATCCACGAGAACCACGCGCCGTTTCCCCACAGGACCGCCCAGGCCCAGGCGGAAGATCGGCAGCAGCTGGCCGAGTACGCCGCCGCCGCGACCGAGCACGACGCCGATGCGCGGGTGCACGCAGCGCACGCCGGCTGCCGCGGCCGGCGCAGCGGCTTCCTCCCAGTCGGCGCACAGCTGCGCCAGGAAGTCGCGACCGGCGGGCGTGCTCTCGTCGAGCTTCTCGTCCCCGTGCGGACCGTAGTACCCGATCGCCGACGCCCCGACGAAGACGCGCGTGCCGCGTTGCGCGGCGAAGTGCGCGAGTGCACGCGTGGTCTCGAAGCGCGAGCTCCACAGGCTCTGCTTCACCTCGGGATTCCAGCGCTTGCCGAGGATGTTCTCGCCCGCGAGCGAGACGATCCCCTCGCACCACGCAACGCCCTGCTCGACGCTCTCCGGCGACCAGTCGTGGTCCGCGCCGCGCCGGCCGACGCTGCGCACCTCGTGGCCGCGAGCGCGCAGCACGGGAACGAGCGCCGAACCGAGGAAGCCCGAGGCGCCGCTGACCCAGGACCCGGCCCCCCCTTCGGGGGGGCCCCCCCCCCCCCCGCCGGGCCCCGGGGGGGGGGGGGGCGCGGGGGGGGGCCCCCCCCGCGGCCCCCCGCCCCCCCCCCCCCCGGCGGGGGGGGCGGGGGCCCCCGCGGGCGCGGGGCCGGTCCTCATTGAGCGAGCCGGGCGCGCACCGCGGCCTCGTCGACTTGGCTCGTCTCCCACTGCACGCGGCCTTCCATGCCGCCCGCGACCGTGATCACCTGGCCCGAGACGTGCCGCGCGGCGAAGGGCGAGCACAAGTAGAGCGCGGTGCGCGCGATGTCCTCCGCGCGCGCGATCTGGCGCAGCGGCATCGTGCGCACGACCGAGGCGATCAATCCAGGCTGCTCCAGCGCCGCGCGCGCCATGCGCGTCACGGTCCAGCCCGGCTCGATCATGTTGACGCGTGCGAAGGGATCGAGCGCCACGATCTCGTTCTTGATCGAGGTCAGGATGCCGTAGAGCCCGGCCTTGCCGACGGCGTACTCGGCGTGGCCCTTCTCGCCGAAGCGTCCGGCGGTCGAGCCGATCAGGACGAGGCTCGCGCCCTGAGCGTCGGGACGCGGACCGGTCGCGGCGAGCGTTCCGAGAAAGGCGCGCGCGGTCCAGAGTGCGCCGAACAGGTTCGTTTCGAGGTTCGAGCGGATGCGCGCCTCGCTCGCCTGGTGCACGAGCGCGAACTCGGGCGTCCAGCGGCCGGCGTTGGCGATCACGCAGTCGATACGGCCAAAGTGCGCGCGCCCCGCGGCGAACAGGCGCTCCACGGCAGCGCAGTCGGAGATCTCGGCCTGCAGGCAGAGTGCGCGATCCTTCCAGGGCTGCGCCGCGATCCAGCGCTCGAGCTCGCCGAGCTTCGAGCCCGCGTGCAGCACGAGCTGCGCGCCCTCGGCCGCAAAGCCCTCCGCCATGGCCGAACCGATGCCGCCCGAGGCGCCGGTGACGAGCACGACCTTGTCCTTCAGCGCGAGATCCATGCGTCCACCCTCGTGCTGTAGAGCACGTTTCCGTCGCCCATGTCGGAGAGCGCCGGCGGCACGAGCGCGTTGATGCCGACCCTCTCGGGAACGTCGCGGCCGCTGAGCACGCCATCGACGCGGATGCAACCGAGCGGCACGTTCTGGTCCGCCCTCGCGGGCAGCCTGATCTTCCCCTGCGCGTTCGAGAGCACGAGCTGCGCGCCCGCTGCCGCGCCGAGCTCCGCGAGGTCAGCCGGATTCAGGTGGCAGACCGGCTGGCCGAGCTTCGCGAGGTGCCGGCTGCTGTAGAGATAGGTGCTGTTGTGAGTCGCGACCGACGGCGCGCTGATCAACTGGAAGGCACCCTTCGAGCCTCCGCCGTCGTCGGGGACGTAGTGCGCGGGTTCCGGATTCGCGAGCTCGATCCTGCCGCTCGGCGTGCCCCAGCCGTGGAGCTCCTGCTCGTGCAGCTTCACCGGCAGCCCCTCGCGCAGCGCGGCGAGCTCGTCCTCGTTCACGCGCTCGCGGCTCGCCGCGAGGAAGCCCTCGACGAGCTCGTGCGCATCCGGCTCCCAGCACTCGCGCGGCAGCTCGAGCGCCTTGGCGATCGCGCGGAAGCACTCGACGTTGCTCTTCGTCTCGCCGCGCGCGGCGGCGCCCGGCCGCGTCCACTGCAGGCGCCTGTGGCCGTAGCTGCGGTAGATGTCCTCGTGTTCGACGAAGGTCGTCGCGGGCAGCACGACGTCGGCGAGCTCGGCCGTCTCGGTCAGCACGTGCTCGTGCACGACCGTGAACACGTCCTCGCGCGCGAGGCCGCGGCGCACGCGCAGCGAATCGGGCAGCACGACGGCCGGGTTGTGGCACCAGACGAAGACGGCGCGGTAGCGGCCCTCGTCGAGCTGCTTGCCGAGCTGCACCTGCGGCACGGTGGCGGCGCTCGATCCCATCGGACGCAGATCGGGCCGCACGATCCAGTCCTCGGGCAGGCTGGAAGTGCGCGAAGCTCTCGTAGTGGACGCGATTCCCGTGTCCGAGCACCACGGCGAGCGAACACACGGCGCGCATGCTCATCGCGCCGTTGCGCCGGCGCGCGAAGCCCACGCCGGTTTTCAGGATCGGCTTGCGCGCGCTGCGCAGGAGCAGCGCGAGCCCCGCGACGGCCTGCGGATCCAGGCCCGTCGCCGCCTGGCACTGTTCGAGGTCGTGCGCGCGCGTCGCGTGCGCCTCGAACTCCGCGGCCCCCGCGCAGTGCGTCGCGAGGAACTCACGGTCGGCAAAGCCGAGCTCGAAGGCGACGCGCGCGAGCGCGAGTGCGAGCATCGCGTCGCTGCCGGGCTTCAGCACGAGGCCCTGCCCGCCCCACAGCTCGAGCTTGCGGATCGTGTCGCTGCGCCAGATGTCGATCGCGATCACCGGCACGCCGCGTTTGCACAGGCGCTGGATGCGCGGGAGCAGGTGCTGGTTCGTGCGCACCGCCTCGCAGCCCCACAGGAGCAGCAGATCGCAGTCCTCGAGATCCGCCTCGAGATCCGGCCCCAGGCAGCGGCCGAGCACGCATTCGTAGCCCGCGGTCGAGGTCGCATCGCACACGCCGCCGTCGTGCAGCGTCGCGAGCTCATCGTCTTCGAGCACAGGTGGCCCGCCGACCAGCCGTGCTCGGGATTCCCGTGAGCTTCTCGAAGCGCCCGTCGGCGTCCTGTGCACGAGCACGCCGCACGCATCAGGACAATCGAGGCGGGCAGGTCGCGCGCGTCGTGCTCACGGCGCGTTCTCGGGCACCGCTGCAGGCCGTTTGACGCTCGTCTGCGCCTGGATGTCCGCGAAGTTGCCCCCTCGCGCGACTCGACCAGGACGCCGTCCGATTCGAAAAAGAGCACCGCGCCGGGCAGATCGAGCGCGATCTTGTCGTAGCTGAACGAGGCCGAATTGCGGCCCCCGACCGGCACGCTGAGCGCGAAGCCCCAGCGCGCCTGGTTGCGCCAGCCCCAGGCGAGTGCGGTGCCCTCGCCCTTCCACTCCCAGACGTAGAGCGCGCGCCGAGTTGCTTGAGCGCGTCGTCGAGCGTCCTTGCCCGGCACGAGCCCGACGACCTGCTCGTGCGCGACCAGCCGAACATCTGCGTGCGGTAGTAGCGCCCGTCAGGCAGTCTCCGCAGCCGAGCGCGGCGAGCAGCGCGAGCGCGAGTCGCGGGCTAATCGCCATGGACGTCCTGCCAGGGGCATCGCGTACTCGGCCTCGTTGCCCTCGAGCGTGCTGCCGACGTGCGTGAGCACGTCGTGCGCGTCGAAGAAGAGCCAGGCGCGGTCGGCGCGCGTGTCCTCGTTCAGGAACGAGAGGATGATGATCGAGAAGCCCGCACGCTTCAGCGTGGTGAAGTCGTAGCGGTAGGCCGAGCGCGTGCCGAGCTGGATGACTTCGGTCGGCGCGCCGAGGATCTCGATCGCTTCCTTCGCGGTGGTCGTGCCGGCGTGCACCTCGCGGTGCTTCTTGCGCAGCGGCTCGTTGCTCGTCGACGCGAAAGGAAGCAGGAGGGAGAACGTGAGGAGGAGCAGCAGGGCAGCGAGGAGGCGCATGGACGACGTTATACCCTAGCGGCGTCCCTCACTCCCCCATCGCCCAGCCCGCGAAGCTCGGCGCCTGCTTGACCGGCTCGAATTCGACCACGCGGTACTCCGAGATCCCCGCGAGCACGAATGGATCCCTCGCCAGGAACTCCTCGATCTCGCGCCGCTCCCGCGCCCGCGCGAGGATCATCCCGCCCGAGCGCGGCACCTGCGGGCCCGAGGCGAGCAGCATCCCCGCCTGGAAGCCCGTCTCGAGGTGCGCGCGGTGCGCCAGCAGCTGTTCGTCGATGCGCGCAAGGTCGGCCAGGTACTCCGACTCGATCACGAAGTGCTTCCAGACAGCCTTTTCGCGCGCCCTCCCACCCTGCTGCCCGCGGCGCCAGACGATGAAGTCGAGCGTCTCCGGCACGTGCCCGGCCTCACGCAGGAGGCTCGCGATCTGGCCGCGGTGATGCGTGCCGTGGTTCACGATGTGGCGCAGGATGTCGTCGAGACGGTCGGAGCAGGCCTCGCCCTTCGAGTTCTTGAATTCCACGCGCCGCGCGAGCTCGTTCGCATCGGCCTTCTCGAGCTGCGCGCGCCAGCGCTCCGCGATCACCTCGAAGCGCGTGTGCGCTTCGGCGAGCGGCACGTGCTCCGGCCAGACCGCGAGCTTCCTCGACCCGCCGCCCGCAACGCGCTCGTACCAGACCTCTTGTGCGCCGACGATGTGCGCGAAGAGGCGTTCGGCGCGCGCGAGGCCCGCGAGCGACCCCGCGATCCTCGTGTTGGCCCAGTGGTCGTACTCGAACAGCTCCAGCGCGTCGTGGCGGTCGAACATGAGCTCACGCCTCCTCGAACACACCCGTGCTGCGGTTCGCGTGCGCCCGCTCCCAGCCCAGGCCGTTCATCGCCGCGCCACGTACGTGCCGCGCGGCAGCGCTGCACGAATGCCAGCGCTGCCGAGGTTGAACAGACCATCCAGGCTCCCGAAGGTGTAGGGCACCATCGCGCCGTGAGGACGACCGTCTCGGCAGTGCAGCCGCGCCGATGGTCTGCGCCGTGAGCGCCATCGTGTCCGTCCGTGCGTGATCACGATGCGCGGCTCGAGCGCGGCGCGACAGCTTCGAGGATCCGGGCACGGTGGACGTCCGGTCATCTCGAGGCTGTCGATCGTAAAGTCTCCACGGACGTCGAGGCAGTTGCGCCCCAGGCGCAACATCTCCTCCACGTGCTGCGACTCGCGGAAGTGGAGCCGCCCCTCGATCTCGGGTTGTCCTTGTCGAGGTTCCGCCCGTCTGCGAGGATGCACAGCTTGCCAGGGTCCATGCGCACATCTTCGCTGGCGGGGCGCACCAGGTTCCACCGCTTTACCGCGCGGCTCCACAGCCGGCGCAGCTTGGCCCGGGCCGCCAGCCCCTCGAGCTGGAACTGCAGCACCCGCACGCCGCAGGGATATGCGCGGGATGTGCTTCCGGAGGCAGCGGCGGAGACGTCGGTCCCGGTCGCGAACGCGCGACACGCCAGAGACCCATGGCCCAGGGATCGGCGCGGCGCAGACACTCCTCAGGCCCCAGTTGAAGAGCGGCAGGTCGCGCTCGCCACCCGCCATGTCCGGCAGATCGATCGGCGGCGATGATCTGGCCGGGCCACCGCACTCGCGCGCTCCGCCGCCTTCAACGAGGACCTGCTGCTGGAGCGTGCCCGCCGCGCCGTGCTCGCAAGTCGACCAGCGAATCGTGCCCCAGGCGAACATCCGGAGATCCGCAGGACAAGGCCTGCGCACGAGCGTCCGCTCATTGCGCGTCGCGAGCACGAGGCCGATCGACGCGAGACCGCCCGCGAGGTATCCGTAGCGCGGCACGAAACCCCACACACCGATGATCGGCAGGATGAGAGTCGGCCGCGATGGCGATCACGACGAAGCGCACGCCCGTCGCCGCGCATGAGGCCCAGATCCGGGAGCGCACCAGGTGGCGAAGAGCGCGATGCCCAGGCCGGTCGCGAGCGCTCCGCCACTGCCCGCATGCCCTCGATGCAGGATGCGCACCGACTCAACGCGATCGCCAGCAGCGCCTTGACCACGTTGGCGAAGGGGATCGATCGAGCGGCAGGCGTGTCGTAGCGTAGCAGCCGCAGCACACAGAAAGAGCACATAGCCGAGCGTGACGCCGACGCAGGCTGCAAAGCTCAGGTGCGCAGCCGCTCGGGCTCGCGCAACGCCCAGGCGACAGCGCGATCAGCAGCGGCAGGCTGAGGAGGACTCGTACGGGAGGAGGAAATGATGCCAGGCGGGGTTCAGATGGCGCCCCCCCACCTGACCACCTTGACGCACGGAAAGATGAGGAAAACACGCCCGCGATCACGCCGCTCCTGCCTCCAGTCCGAAGCCACGCGCCCCAGGCGCACGACCAGCAGCACCGAGCCCGCGTGCACGCTGTAACACCGCCAGCGCCCGCAGCCAGGCCGGATCGGGATCCGCGCAGTGCGAGAGGCGCAGGTGAGCGCCAAGTGCTGCGCAAGGTCGCAGCGGATCGAGCGTGGTCGAGCGATTGCCACACGCTCGCGATGCGCTTCTCCTGCAGTTGCGTGAAGTCCTCTGAATAGAACGGCAGTCCGGCGATCGCGGCGTAAAGAAGCGCGACTGCAGACTGCGAGCAGCAGCAGTGCCGAGGAAGGCGAACAAGCGGCGGCTGCCTGTCGCCAGGGGTACGACAGGCGGCGCAGAAGGTGGAAAGCAGATTAATGGGGTGATGCGGTCGGAACGGATCTCCGTGCAGACCCCAGCAGCATGCGGGGATCTTGCGCAGCTGGATCTGTTCTCCCAGGCCGAGCGGCGTGTCTTCTAGGACAGTCTTGCAGGGTCAGTGTGGCGCAGGTTCCGGCGGCGCGGTCCCACAGGCTGAACGTGCCGCCGAAGTTGGTGCGGCAGAGTTCGTTCGCCGAATGGTGCGCGGTGGTAGTCGGGCGTGATGAAGACGTACGCGAGCAGCCCGAGGTTCACCTTGACGTTCGTGTGCTCCCAGAACTGGATCAAGAGGCCGATCGATACGCGGTGCCCCCCTCGATCCCGGCGTCATCTGGAACAGGAACAGCGGAGATCGCCGCCTGCGGGATGTTGTTCATCAGCCCAATGGCCCAGGCTCGTCGGGAAGCCCGAGAACCAATGCAGGCGTTTGACCGGTGGTGCCAGGCGTGCGTGCGCCAGAGCACGCGTCGTGGCACCCGTGCTGCGCGCGGTGCAGCCAATAGATGGTGAAGTCCGCCAGCACGAGCAGGCTGGGATCTTGACCGTCGTCGGCAGCGCGGCCATCGCGTGCAGCAGGTTCAGCGCCACCTCGGGCAACAACGCGTCCATCGTTCCGATTGATCGCACGGTTGCAGCCGCGATTCACGAGCAGCGCGACCAAGGAGAGCAGGTCCAGGCGCAAGTCGGCGAAGCGGTCGATGCGCCGCG
>JADJLZ010000023.1 GCA_016709875.1 Planctomycetota bacterium
CCGTCAAGTCGGCGCGCATCTCGCTCACCGACGACCGCAACGAGAACTTCAGCAGCCAGGATTCGCCCGAGGGCTGGTACTCGTTCACCGCACTCGCGCCCGGGTTCTACGACGCGCGCATCGAAGCCGACGGCGGCGCGCCGCTCGTCCTGCAGCTCGACCTGCGCACAGCGAGCGGCGACACGCGCCGCGATTTCACGCTGGGCGAGATGAGCTACGTGCAGGTGCGGCTCCTGCGTTCGGACGGAACGCCCTGGCGGATGGATTCGCCGGCGCCTCGAACGCGAACACGAACTGTGCGTGGTCGCCACCCGGAGTCCCCGGGCAAGCTCCTCGGCCTCCCACCTGGGGCGGCGACTACCGAACTTCGGCGTCTGCCGCTACCGCTCGCCCGCGCGCAACGGATCCTCCGTCTCGCACCAGCTCGCCGGTTCCTCGGGTGTGCTCGAGGTCTTCGGCCCGCGACCCGTATTCGCCAGCCTGTGCCAGGCGCGCGCGTGCTCCACACGACCTCGGTACGCTCCCCTGGCTGCCGCAGCGCACGCTGCGCGCGCATGTCGTCGATACGGAAGGCAATCCCGTCGCCGCCCGTATCCGACTCACACTCGACGACCCCGGCCTCGATCCCGTCTGGGGTGCGCCGAACATGTCCGGCGAGAGCGACGCCGCGGGGCACTTCGAATGGGCCAACTCTCCAGGCTTCGCCACGACGATCGTCGCCACGAGCAAGGGCCCGACCCCGCTCGCCGGAGCCGCGACGATCGCGCGCGGTGACGAGTGCACGGCGCAGATCCGCATGCTCCCCGCGCGCATCGTGGGGCTGCACGCCGACATCCCGCTCGGGCCCCACTCCAGGACCTCGTCAGGGACTCGCACGCACGACCTGGGCCGAGGCCGGGGGCGTTGAGCCCTCGTCCTGCCCGATGGCGAGTACCGCGCGACCGCCTGGGCCGAGGGGCGCAAGCTCGGCGAATGCGCGTTCCGCGTCGATGCGGGCACGCGCGCGGTCGACTTGCGGTATTGAGGAGGGCAGCGATGAATCTCGAGGTCGGATCATGAAGCGCATCGCCATCGCACTCGCGCTGCTCGTCGTGCTCGCGATCGGGTGGCTCGCATGGAGCTCCAAGAGCGCGGAGACGCCGTCGGTGGTCGCGCAGGCGCCTGCATCCTCCGCCGCAACGCAGCCAGCAAAGGAACCGACAGCCTCGACCGCGCCCGACGCCGCGCGCAGAAGTCCGAACGGGAGACCACGCCGCCGCCCGCGACCGCCGCACCGTCCCTGCCCCACCCGAATCGGAATCCGAACTCCTCGTCCGCGGAGAGGTGCGCGAAGAGAAGGGCCAGCCCGCGCCGAGCGGATGGTTCCGCTGGGTCGACGAGCGTGGGATCGAAACGAGCTGCAATGTGAGCGCCGGGACCTACTCCATCGCCGGGCCTGCGCTGGACGCCATGGTGGGCAGGGGGGCTCCGGCTGGCGTGCCGAGCAGTTCGACGTCGCGCTCGACGTGCAGCCCCCGATCCAGCAGCGCGACTTCAGCGTGCACGCGAATGCCCGAGTGTTGATCCGCATCCGCAGCACGGACGGCACGCCGCTGATCGGATTCGACGAGGACCAGCAGCCGCTGCCGGGAAACCTGCTGCGTGCCTACGCGAGTCGTCGTGCTCCCGGAAGCCGGCTCGACCCGAATATGCTCGCGTGGCAGGCCACCTCGGACTGCGGACGCTTCACGGGTCGCTGGAGCCTGCTGCGCGACCGATCCGACATCGGCGCCGATTGCCTGGGCGAGGTCGAACTCTTCGGGCCGCCGCCCCTGTGTGTGTCGCTCGTCTCGGGCGATGCGGTGGTAGCCACGCGCGAGCTCACCGAAGTGCCTGGGGAAATCCTCTTCACCCTCGATCCGAACGCGATTCGAGCCCCACTCGCGGGGCTGCGGGTGCGGCTGCTGCAATCCGACAGCAAGACGCCGGCGGCCCACGGCAGTCGATGCTGCTCGCCGACGCCAGCTTCTCGGCCAACACCGATGCCGAGGGCCGTGCCGAGTTGCGCGACAGGCTGCCTGGGCGCTACGAGCTGACACTCCGAGCCGAAGGCGGCTGGCGGAAGACGAGCGTGGCATTGGAGCCGGGAGAGGTCCTGGATCTCGGCGACGTCGCACTCACACCCGGGCCGAAACTGAGGCTGCGGTTCGCATTCCCAGCGGACACGCCGCCCCAGGCTCGATTCGTGATCAAACCCGAGCATCCGGGCGACGCGCTCGCGACCCTCGGCGCGATCGACAACTCGACCTTCGGGAACGGCGAGAAGAACCCATACGAGCTGTCCGTGCTCGACCCAGGGACCTACGAGCTGCGCGTGATCGGACTGGGCGATCCGCGCGACCACGAGTCGCACCACCTCGGTGCCAAGCCGATGCGCGTCGTGATCGGCGATCCGGATCCTGAGGAGTACGTGGTGACGATCGAGCCCACGACCGAGATCTGCGTGCGACCGCCGCATGAGTCGCAGGGCATCTCGCGCTGGCTGGTCTCGACCGCGAATGGACTGCCTTGCCAGCGCGTGCGCATCGAAGGCCGCGCACCGACGAGGATCGAACTCGTGCCGGGCGAGTACACGATCGCGCGCATCGATGCCGAGACGAACGCGCTCGGGAAGGCGCAGGGGTTCACGGTCGGGAGCGAGTTCTCTACGTTGGAGCTCGTGCCGTGAAGCGCGTACTCGGTGCTCGCTCTTCTGCTCGCGCTCGTGATCGGTTGGATCGTGTGGAACTCCGGTGCTTCGAAGGCGCCGCCGATTGCGGCAGAGGCATCGAAGCCGACCACGGCCACGCCGTCCGCGGATGCCAGCCTCGATCGAAGCGCTTCGAAGCAATCCACGGCGAGCACCGCACCCGAGGCAGCACGACCCGTCGCATCCCCTGCGGCGCCAGCGATACCTGATTCGGCGGAGATCCTCGTGCGCGGCAAGCGTGCGCGACGAGCAGGCCAGCCTGCGAAGAGCGCCTATCTGCGCTGGGTCGAGAGCAGCGGCGCCGAGCACCTCGTGGGTTGTACCGACGGCGCCTACGCGGCGCCGGGGCTTGACCGGGCACTACCTCGTCGTGCTTGGCGGCGAGGCTTACCGGCGCGAGGAGCTGCAGGTCGATCTCGCTGCCACGCCGCAGGTGCAGCAGCGCGACTTCGTCGTGCACGCGGGCATGCGCTTTCCGATCCGCGTCGTCGACGCGAGCGGTGCTTCGCCGCTCGGGCCGCCGGACAGCGAGGCCACGCGCCGCGCCTGGTCGCTGACGGTGCGAGCGACGCGCAGTGCTCCGCTGGAGACGGTGAACGCGCTCTCCCCCAGCACGAACGAGCTCTCGGAGTGCGGCGAGTTCAACGCCCGCCACCTGCTCGAGCCCGGAGAAGCGAACCTCGGCGCCGACGCGCTCGGGCTGCTGACGCTGAGCCAGCCCCCGCCGCTCTTCGTGTCGCTCGCGTTCGGCAACCGCACGGTCGCGACACAGCGCATCGAGGAGCTGCCGAAGGAGCTCGTCTTCACGGTCGATCCGGAGATGCTGCGCTCCCTGCTCGCGGGCGTGCGCCTGCGGCTCGTGCAGGCCGATGGACGAACGCCGCTCGTGGGCGGCTCACTCACGCTGAGCACGCAGAACGGCGCGGGCGGACAGGTCTCGAGCGACGCGGACGGTCGAGCGGAGTTTCTCGAGCGGATCCCCGGGGCCTACGAGATCCGACTCGCCTCGAAGGGGCGCGCCTTGCAAGGCCGAAGCGTGGTGCTCGAGCCCGGGCAGGTCCTCGATCTCGGCGACATCGCGATGCGCGAGGGCTCGATGCAGTTCGTGCGCTTCGAATACCCAGG
>JADJLZ010000024.1 GCA_016709875.1 Planctomycetota bacterium
GGTGCAACCGGGCACATGGGGAAAGCTCTCGACCAGAGACCGGGGCGACACCTCTTCGGGAGTACACGGGGGCGGAGCCCTCGCACTCGGGCGGGATCGCCGTGTCGATCCCGCTGCAGCTGCGCCGAGGGGCCGCAGGCTCGGTGGTCCCCCATGGAGCGTGTCGACACACGGCACCGGTGGAGGCACTCCCGCGCGCGATCGACCGACGTGCAGAGCTCGATCTTCCACAGCGGTCCGCGCTCCGGAGGCGACGTCTTGTGCGCACATTGCGAATCGACTCGGTGGAACTTGGTATTCCCCGTCCAGGAGGCCCGCAATTCCGCCGCACGACCGCATCGCGCGTCCCGGCGAAGCTCCAGTGGGACTAAGCTCGCGCGCACCCGCGTCGAACTCGAGACGGTAGGCGGCCCCAGAGTCGCGCTCGTGAACCGACCCGCATCGACCTTCACGTCCATCGAGGCCCCCGCATGGCAAGCAAGCGTTCCAAGTCGAAGGCCCGACTTCCTGATCTCCTGCGCTGTCCGACGGGCATTCAGGGCCTCGACGAGATCACCGGCGGCGGGTTGCCGCGCGGGCGGCCGACCCTGGTGTGCGGAGCCACGGGCTGCGGCAAGACGCTCCTCGCCATGGAGTTCCTGGTGCGCGGCGCGATGCAGTTCGATGAGCCGGGCGTCTTCATGTTCTTCGAGGAGACGCCGGCCGAGGTACCACGACGAACGTGGCGTCGCTGGGGTTCGACCTCTCCGACCTGGTGCGGCGCAAGCGGGATCGTGCTCGACCACGTGCGCATCGAGCGCAGCGAGATCGAGGAGACCGGCGAGTACGACCTGGAAGGGCTCTTCGTGCGCCTCGGTCTCGCGATCGACTCGATCGGCGCGAAGCGCGTCGTGCTCGATACGCTCGAGGCGCTGTTCGCCGGCTTGCCCAGCGAAGCCGTGCTGCGCGCCGAGTTGAGGCGACTCTTCCTGTGGCTCAAGGCGAAGGGCGTGACCGCGGTCATCACCGCCGAGCGCGGCCGCGAGCAGCTGACGCGCCACGGACTCGAGGAGTACGTGTCCGACTGCGTGATCGTGCTCGATCAGCGCGTCCAGGAGCGCCTGGCCACGCGACATCTGCGGGTGGTCAAGTACCGCGGCGCGATGCACGGCACGAACGAGTACCCCTTCCTGATCGGGAGCGACGGCATCATCGTGCTGCCGATCACGTCCCTGAAGAACGACCATGCGGCCACCAGCGAGCGCATCTCGACCGGCATCCCGCGCCTCGACGCGATGCTGGGCGGGCAAGGCTTCTTCCGCGGCAGCACGATCCTGCTCACGGGGCCGCCGGGCTCCGGCAAGACCAGCGTCGGCTCGTTCTTCGCGGAGGCCGCCGCCCGACGCGGCGAGCGCGCGCTGTACTTCGCCTTCGAGGAGTCGCCCAACCAGATCGAGCGCGACATGCGCTCCATCGGCCTGCGCCTCGAGCCGGCGATCCAGCGCGGCCTTCTGCGCTTCCACGCCTCGCGGCCCACGCTCTACGGCCTCGAGATGCACCTCGCGACGATGTACCGGGAGATCAAGGCGTTCCGGCCGTCGGTCGTCGTCGTGGATCCGATCACCAGCCTGCTGGTCGCGGGCAGCCATCCGAAGCCAAGGCCATGGTGACGCGGCTGATCGACTTCCTGAAGACGGAGCAGATCTCCGCGCTCTTCACCAGCCTGATCAGCGGCGGTCGGCAGCTGCCCGAGACCGAGATCGTCATCTCGTCGCTGATGGACGCCTGGATCCTGCTGCAGGACGTCGAATCCAACGGCGAACGCAACCGCATCCTGAACGTGCTCAAGTCGCGCGGCATGGCGCACTCGAACCAGGCGCGCGAGTTCCTGATCACGGACCGTGGCATCGATCTGGTCGAGACCTGCCTCGGTCCCACGGGCGTCCTGACCGGCGCGGCGCGGGTGGGACAGATGGCGCGCGAGCGCGGCGGCGCTCAAGCGCGAGAACGAGCTCGCCAGCCGGAAGAGCGCGCTGCAACGCAAGCGCGCGCTGCGATCGAACGGCAGATCGCGACGCTGCGCGCCGAAGAGGAGAGCGAGGAGGAGGAGTTTCGGCGCTTCGACGAGCTGATCGTCGACCGGGAGCGCGCGCGGACCTTCGAGCGCGCGGAGATCGGCCGCGCACGCAACGCCGAGTCCCTTGGGGCGGCCAGCGCGAACGGTCGCCCGCGGTCAGGAGGGTTCGATGAACACCCATCGGGGCGCCCGAAAAGCGGCGCGGGTCCACCCGTTCGAAGCCCGGCTTCTGGGAGCTGCGTCTACGTGGCCGGTCAGACGCCGCGGTCGCGGGCAGCGTTCTCCAACCTGCAGCGGATCTGCGAGACCCACCTCCCCGACCGCTACAGCATCGAGGTGATCGATCTGCAAGCGACCGGAGCTCTCCAAGGGCGATCAGATCCTGGCCATTCCCACGCTGGTTCGAAAACTGCCCAAGCCCATGCGCAAGATCATCGGCGACTTGTCCGACACCGAGCGCGTGCTGGTCGGGCTCGATCTCCGATGCGCCGGGAAAGCAGGATGAACAGCCCATGAAACGCCCCACCAGGATGCGCGCGTCGAAGGGCCGCCGGAGGACCGCGGCTCCCCGGCCCAGCGAGGAATACGCCCTGAGTCTCTACGTCGCCGGGTCCAGCAGCCGCTCACGCCAGGCCATCCTCCGCGCGCGCGAGCTTTGCGCGAACGAGCTGAAGGGACGCTGCACGCTGGAGGTGATCGACATCTACCAGGATCCCACCCGTGCCCGTGACGAGCAGATCCTCGCCACCCCACGCTCGTCAGAAAGGTCCCGCTCCCGATGCGCCGGCTGATCGGCGCGTCCGCCAGTTCGAGCGAGCTCCTCTCCGGCCTGGGCCTCCATACGACGGACCCGTGATGCGCAGACCTCGCAAGCGGGCCGAACGGTCCAGCGTGTCGGCGGAGCTCGCCGCGCTGCGCGCAGCTGGCCGACGCGCAGACCACGCTCCAGGCCATCCGCAGCGGCGAGGTGGACGCGCTCGTGGTCGACGGCGAGTTCGGCCCGCAGGTCTACACACTCGAGGGCGCCGAGTTCGACTACCGCATCCTCGTCGAATCGATGAGCGAAGGCGCGCTGGTGCTGACGCGCACCGCCGTGATCCCTGTACGCCAACTCGGGCTTCGCCGCGCTGGCCGGACGCCCGCTCACGCAGCTCATGGGTCATTCGCTCTCGGAGCTCCTGTCCGACACCGACAACGTCGTGCTGCGGCGGCTCCTGAGTGGCCGGGGTCCGATCGACGCCAAGGCGGAACTCGCATTGGTGCGACCCGGCGCGGAGCCCCTGCCGGTCCAGGCCTCGATCCTGCCTCTGCCGGGCGGAAGGAGGAAGGACCCCGAGCACCCGGCGTGGTCGTCCGACCCGGACCGAGTTCCCGCAACCGGGAGCACCTCTTGCGCCACTTCTCCCGCGGCCTGATGCAGATGCAGGAGGCCGAGCGGATGCAGATCGCCGCGGACCTCGGGGACGACATCACGCAGCTGCTCTGCGCCTTGCTCGCGCGCTGCGAGTTGTTGGTGGCCAGGCTCCCGGCGCACGAGAGCCGCTCCCGGGAGGAGGCCACGGAGTTCGCCGCGCTGCTGCGCACGACGGCCAGCTCCGTGCACGACATCTCGGCTCGCCTGCGGCCGCATGGCCTCGAGATCTTGGGGCTCGCCTCCGCCCTGCGCGGAGTGGCCGCGGAGTTCTCGGAGCGGATGGGCGTGCCCATCGAGGTGCGGTGCGCCAAGCTGGCCGCGCGCTTGCCCGCAGACACGGAGCTGACGATCTATCGCGTCTTGCTGGAGGCCCTTCGCAACGTGGAGCAGCACGCGCGGGCGCGCCATGCCTGCGTGACGCTCCACTGCCGTGGCGACGCCGTCCAGTTGGTGGTCAAGGATGATGGGATCGGCTTCGATGCGAGTGATCTGCCATCGCAGGCGCTGCGGGTCGGCAGCATCGGCCTGCTCGGCATGCGCGAGCGTGCGATGGCGGTGGGCGGCTCGCTGCAGCTGAAGTCCACGGCCTCCTCCGGGACCGAGGTCCTCCTGAGCGTCCCGCTGACGCGCAAGCCCGCGGCAACCGGCTAGCGTTGGCTCGAACTCGAAGGCGCAGGACATCGCGC